>NZ_CP150316.1:4150000-6422500 GCF_051526825.1 Sorangium sp. So ce185
CCCGAGCGAGGGGGGCGGGAGCACCGACCTGGAGGGTCTGAAGGTCGTCTGGTCCGATCGAACCGACGCGCCCAGAGAGAGCCTGTCCGCGGCCGGGGTACACCTGGCGCGCGCCGAGGGGCAGACCTCCATCTCCGCGCAGGAAGCGATGCTGTCCCTGGGACACGCCGCCTTCTCGGTCCGAGAGGGCCGGCTGGTGCTCGCCCGGGAGCAGGCTCGTTACCAGGTGAGCGAGCTCTCGGCCGCGGCCATCGACGCCGAGGTGACGCTCCCAGAGGCCGAACCCGAACCCCAGGTGGCGCCCGAGCGGGGTGGGAACACCCGGCCGGCGCAAATCAAGAGAGCGGCGGAATCGGGCGAGGGCGACGACTCGGGCCAGAACCGCGGGGTTGCGATCCGAGAAGCGCTCCTGCGGACGGCCCGGATGATCGATCTCGCGCTCGGGGAGGGGGCAAAAGTCGACGTCGCAGGGGTCACGGCACGCCTCAAGCGCAGGGCCGATATGCTCAACCTGGGACCGGGCAGCCTCGCCGTACGGCGCGAGGTCGGCTCCCTCGTGGTAGAGCTCTCGCCCGGCGAGGCGGCGATCTCGACCGCCGGCTCCGACGCCCAGCAGGCGCTCACCTTCCGGCTTCGCGTGCCCATCAACGACGCGAAGGAGACCCCGCAAGAGATCGTCGCCGACGTGCAGGGGGGGCCCATCTGGCTCTCGACCCTCGGTGTCCATGAGGGCGACATGGGGCTGTTCGATGTGGCGCGGACCTCGATCGTGAGCCGCGCGCGGGTGGTCCTGTCGGCCGATGGTCAGACGCTGGGCGTCGACGGCGACGGGAGGCTGAAGAACCTCTCCCTGCGGAGCGCGGCCCTGGCAGACGAGCCCATCGCCGGGCTCGACCTGGCATGGCGGGCAAAGGCCAACGGCAAGCTCGACGGGTCCAGGATCGTCGCAGAGGACGCCGAGATCGACCTCGGCGCCCTGCGGCTGATCGCGCGCGGCGAGTACGAGCAAGTCGGGGCTTCGCACCGGGTCCGCGGCAGCTTCGAGGTGCCCCTGTCGGCGTGCCAGTCGATGCTGGACTCGGCGCCCAAGGGGGTGGTGGCGAAGCTCCACGGCATGAGGCTCGCCGGCTCGTTCGGGATCGAGGGGAAGCTTCGCTTCGATACCGCCAACCTGGATCGGACCTTCTCGCTGGACTGGGGCATCTCCAACACCTGCCGCGTGACCGAGATGCCGCCGGAGCTGAGCGTCGATCGTTTCAAGCGCGCGTTCCGGCGCCTGGTCTACGGACCAGGCGGCCAGCGCGTCGAGATCGAGTCCGGTCCGGGGACCGCCGAGTGGGTGCCCTATGAGGACATCTCCCGCTTCATGGAGGTCGCCGTGCTGACCACGGAGGACGGCGGCTTCCATCGGCACCACGGGTTCGACGAGGAAGCCATCAAGAACTCGATCCGCGAGAACCTCCGGAAGAGGCGGTTCGTGCGGGGGGCGAGCACCGTCAGCATGCAGCTCGCCAAGAACCTGTATCTGGAGCGGACCAAGAGCGTGGCGCGCAAGCTCCAGGAGACCCTGCTCACGATGTACCTCGAGCAGGAGCTCACCAAGGAGCAGATCATGGAGCTCTACCTGAACGTGGTGGAGTTCGGGCCGCTGGTCTACGGCATCGGCGCCGCCGCGCGGCACTACTTCAACGCGTCCGCGGCGCAGCTCTCGCTCGGGCAGGCGCTCTACATCGCGTCGATCCTGCCCAACCCGAGCGTGCAGCACTTCGATGCGAGCGGGGAGGTGACGCCCGCATGGAGCGAGTACCTGCGCAAGCTCATGCAGATCGCGCACAGGCGCAACCGGATCTCCGACGAGGAGCTCGAGAAGGGGCTGCAGGAGACGGTCGTGCGAGGCTCCCCCGCGCCCCACCTCGCGCCCCGGCAACCCGCCGCAGACGGCGACGAAGCCATCGAGGATCGACCCGAAGAGCAGGGGGGCGCCTGGACGGCGCCCTGACCCGCGCCCGCGCGGCCCTCCCCCCGCGCCCTCGTGGTCTTCACCGTCAACCCCGCGCCACGACCTGCGCGCGCGGCGCTCTGGCGGGCCCTACCGCTGAGCCGCTGCATGCCGACCCGCGCCTGCGCGACGCGACCCGCGCCCCCCCGCGGGCCTCGCCGTCAGCGTCGCTGCGCGGCGGTCCGGAGCTTGGCGAAGAACGCGCGAAGCAGGGCAGCGCACTCGTCCGCGAGCACGCCCGACGTGACCGCGAAGCGATGGTTGAGCCGGGTGTCGCGCCCGATCGCGAAGAGCGTGTCGACCGCCCCTGCCTTCGGATCCGGACAACCGTAGACGAGCCGCGCGATCCGGGCGTTGACGAGCGCGCCCGCGCACATGGGACACGGCTCCAGCGTCGCGTAGACGGTCGCCCCTTCGAGCCGCCACCGGCCCAGCTGCCTCGCCGCCGCCCGCAGCGCGTCGACCTCGGCGTGTCCGGTCGGATCTTGATCGATCTCGCGCCGGTTTCGACCGCGCGCCAGCACGACCCCCGCCGCATCGACGATGAGCGCTCCGACCGGCACATCGCCAGCGGCTGCTGCGACCTCGGCCTCGATGAGCGCCTCGCGCATCCGCATCACGTCGATGCCAGCAGCATCCCCGACGTCGGGATCCTCCGCCCGCGGCACGGCGGAGAGGAGCACCTCGGCTCCGTCATCCATGTGGGTCTCTGGATCTGTCACACAACCGATCAGGCGCGCCCAGGAAGATTCGAACTTCCGACCCCCGGCTTCGTAGGCCGATGCTCTATCCAGCTGAGCTATGGGCGCTCTGTAAAGACAAGCAGTAAGACGTGGCTACGCCACCGCGTTCCTCGCGTCGCGCTCGTTTGCGCGAAGTGAGTGCCGGCGTTTATACGCCCCAGAGCGGCCTGTCAAAGGAAAAGTGATCGAGACCTGGGGACGCTCGCTCGAGGGCGTGGCTTTCACGGGCGAACGCCGCTCGATTCTCGTGGCCCCCTCCGGTCGATTGGCTCTCGCCAAGGGCTGAGCCCGCCTCATCGCAGGCCGTCGCACCGCCGTACAAACGAGACGACCGAGCGAGCGAGCCTTGCAGCGGCACGGGCGTCCATGCGCACGGAGCCGACCGCCGGGGCAGCCGGTCGCAGGACAAAAACATGGCGCGCGGCGATTCCGTCACGGAATGGCCGCGCGCTCTCACACGCTCTCGAAGGCAAGTGAAGCTCTGAAGCGCACCACGAGGCGAGCAGGCCAAGCAGACAGAACAGCAGAAGGCGTAAGCCAAGCAGCAGCTGAGCGACGGACGAGGCGAAGTCGCGCCAGCTGGACGACCAAGCGCAAGCTAATGAGGCCCGTCAGGAGGGAGGAGGACCGCGACACGCTGCAGCCCACAGCGAAGAACACGGTCAATTCCGCCTGGAGCAGCCTCCGTGCCATTGCGCGGCTTCGACGCCGGCACACCCTCGCCGCGGAACGCCCCGGCGGAATATTCGCGGCGGTTTCCTGCGTGGTCACGGAGCTCCGCACCACGAAGGCTCGGGCAGCGGTGTCGCGTCGGGGGTCGTGGCCCGCAATCTTTGCGGAGTTGAGCCACGCGTCGATGGAGCGGGATGATGCGCCGCGCTATCGCGGGCCTCCGAAGAGGTGATCGTGCGGGGCGTCCGCATGGCAACGTTTGCAGAGAGGCAAGGCGCCGCGGTGGGTGGACGTGCCCTGCGGCGTGAGGACGAGGTACTCCCAATCGCCGCCGTCAGGGTCGTAGCCGGCCGGGCGCTTCACCATGGCGAGCAACGTCACCGGTTCCGACGAGCCCGCCGGGTAGTGGAGCTCGACCAGGGCCGCGCCCGGCGGGAGCGCTCGCGCCGGTCCGAGCGCCGGGTAGGGAGCGGCGGCCGCGTTGATGCGCACCTCCGCCTCCATCTCGCCGGTGAAATGCTGGGAGCGAGCACGGCCCGTGGCCGGCGTGAAGCTCGCGAGCTGCCCGGCGAGCTCCCACGCCGACGGCTCCGCGGGCGCAGACGCAGCGGGCGCGACGGCCGTCGCGCGCGGCTCGGCGACTGGGCTGGAGCCGCGCTCGATCCACGCGGTCGCCTCGTCGTGGGGCGTCCGGGAGCGCGACGGCGCGCAGCCGAGGGGCAAGGGCGCCCACCCGGGACGGGACTGCGCCTCCATCGAGAGGATCGGCGAGGCCAGGGTCGCCACAGCGACCGCGCACCACGCAGGGAGGCGGGTTCGGGACCGCACCGGTCGAGATGCTACACTGCCAGGATGCACCTGGCCTCTTCCAGGCGAGGCCGCGCGTGGCGCGCCCTCTTCGCTGCGACGCTGGTGGCGCTGTCAGGCGCTGCGCTGATGGGAGGGGCATCACGGGCGGTCGCGCAGGAAGCGTCCCGCCGCGCCTGGCTGGGCGTGGAGCTGGCGCCCGGACCGGCCGGGGGGGTGGTCGCGAAGCACGTCGTCACCAGCTCGCCGGCCGCCAAGGCGGGCATCGTGGACGGGGACCACGTCGTCGCGGCGGACGGCGTGCCGCTCGAAGATCCGAAGCAGCTGGTCGCCCGCGTCGCGCTCGCGGGGCCGGGCAACGTGGTGAACCTCCGGATCCGACGCGGCGGGCAGGAGCGAGACGTCGCGCCGACGCTGGTGCCGTTCCCAGGGCACGATCAGATCCTTCGCCTCGACAAGATCGGCACCTTCGCGCCCGGCTGGAAGCCGCTCGCCACCGTGGCGGGGACGGTTCCGGCGAACATCGGGGCGCTGCGCGGAAACGTGGTGCTGCTCGATTTCTGGGCTACCTGGTGCGGGCCGTGCCGCTTGATGGCCCCGCAGCTCTCGAAGTGGCACACGACGTACGCCGCGCAGGGGCTGCGGGTCATCGGCCTGACGACCGACAGCGTGGGCGTCGCGACGAAGACGGCGCAGGCCCTGTCCATGCGCTACGCGGTCGCCTCGGACGCCTCGGAGTCGACCTCCGCGGCCTACGGCGTCAAGGCGCTCCCCACGATGTTCGTGATCGACAAGAAAGGCGTCATCCGCGACGTGGTGGTCGGGTACGACCCGTCCCGGCACGCGCAGGTCGAGAAGCTCCTCCAGGCGCTGCTCGCGGAGCCTGCGCCGGCGCCGTAGCCGCCGCGGGTCGCGCGACCGGCGAGGCCCCCGATGCTCCTCTCCATCGACGAATTTCTGTGGGCGCTGCGGCGCGACGGCTTCGCGGTGTCGACGGCGCAGGCCATCGACGCCGCGCGCGCGTGCGCCCTCGTCGGGTTCGGCGACCGTGCGAGGCTGCGGGACGCGATCGGCGCGGTGGTCGTCGAGCGCGCCGCCGATCTCCGCCGGTACCGCGCCTGCTTCGACCGCTTCTTCTCCCCGGAGGGCGCGCACGTCGGCGACCTGTGGGCGCGCCTCCGGGAGCGAGGGTTCTCCGAGGGGGAGCTCTCCGCCCTCCGCGATCTGCTGACCGCGGCGGCCGAGCGGAGCGGGGCGTCGGGCGACGCGCTCGGGTTCCAGGCGCTCGCAGGGACCGCAGGGGAGCTCGACCAGGCGCTCCGGTCGGCGGGGATCGCGCGCGTGCTCGCGCCGATGACGAGCTCGCTCCAGGTCGGGTTCTTCGCGCAGCGGGTGATGGATCAGCTCGGGGTGCCCGCCGTCGCCAGCGCGCTGCGGAGGATCCGGAGCGCGCTCGAGGAAGCGCTCGGTGAGGACCGGGGGAAGGCCCTCGCCGACGCGCTCGCCGCGGAGATGGAGCGGATGCGGCACCGCGTGCGCGAGCACGTGACGCTGGCGCTCCGGCGCGTCGAGGGCGAGGAGCCCGCGGCCCCCGGCCGCATGGATGTACCGTTCGCCTCGCTCGGCGAAGGCGAGATGGACGAGGTGCGTCGCGCCGTGCGGGCGCTGTCCGAGCGGCTCCGCGGCGCGGAGAGGCTCCGGAGGCGCCGCGCGCGGCGCGGCAGGATCGATCCGCACCGGACGCTGCGGCGCAGCCTCCAGACCGGCGGCGTGCCCTTCCAGCCCGCCCGGCGGGCGCGCCGGCGCGACAAGCCGCGCCTCATGGTCCTGTGCGACGTATCGGATTCGGTCCGCGTCGCCGCGCGGTTCATGCTCGAGTTCGTCTGCGCGGCGCAGGAGCTCTTCGACCGGACGCGCTCGTTCGTCTTCGTGAGCGAGCTCGCCGAGACGACCGAGCTCTTCGGGGCGATGCCGGTGGGCGCGGCGCTCGAGCGCATCCAGCGCGGCGAGGTGGTGAGCCGGGCGCACAACTCGAACTACGGGCGCGTCCTCAGCGCCTTCGAGGAGCGGTACGGGCGGGACGTGGACCGGCGGGTGACCCTCGTGATCCTCGGCGACGGGCGCACGAACTACTTCGCGGACGAGGCGGAGGTCGTGAGGAGGCTCCGCGACCGGGCGCGGGCGCTGCTCTGGCTCTGCCCCGAGGGGCCGGGCGCCTGGGGGACGGGGGACAGCGCGATGCTGCGCTACGCCGCGGCGTCGACCAAGGTGCTGGTCGCCCGGACCGCGCGGGAGCTCGAAACGGCCGCGCGGGAGGTGGTCGCCCGGCGCGCTTAGGGCTATGGGTCGCGCCATGTCGCTCGATCAGAAGCTGAGGGAGCTCACGGCGCGCATCGAGAAGGGGGGCGCGCAGAAGTACCACGACAAGAACGCGGAGCAGGGCAAGCTGTTCGCGCGGCAGCGCGTCGCGCTGCTCCTCGATGAAGGGAGCTTCATCGAGGACGCGGCGCTCGCCAACGCGCTGGATCCCGAGCTGCCGGCCGACGGCGTCATCACCGGCAGCGGGACCGTGGGCGGGCGCCCGGTGTGCGTGATGGCGAACGACTCGACGGTGAAGGCCGGCTCGTGGGGGCGCCGCACCGTCGAGAAGATCCTGCGCGTGCAGGAGACCGCGCGGCGCCTCCGGTGCCCGCTGCTCTACCTCGTCGACTCGGCGGGGGCGCGGATCACCGACCAGATCGAGATGTTCCCCGGGAGGCGCGGCGCGGGCCGGATCTTCTACAACCAGGTCGAGCTGAGCGGCCTGGTGCCGCAGATCTGCCTGCTGTTCGGCCCGTCGGCGGCGGGGGGCGCGTACATCCCGGCGTTCTGCGACGTCGTGTGCATGGTCGAGAGCAACGCGAGCATGTACCTGGGCTCGCCGCGGATGGCGGAGATGGTGATCGGCGAGAAGGTCACCCTCGAAGAGCTCGGCGGCGCGCGCATGCACTGCTCGGTCTCGGGGTGCGGGGACGTGCTCGTGAAGACCGAGGAGGAGGCGATCGCGTTCGCGAAGCGCTACCTCGCGCTGATGCCCCAGAGCTCCGCGGAGGCCCCGCCCCGCGTCGAGCCGAGGCCGGAGAAGCCAGGGCAGCGGCCGCTCGAGGGCGTGATCCCCGCGGACGAGAACAAGCCGTTCGACATCATGGCCGTGATCGACGCGGTCATCGACGAGGGCAGCTTCGTCGAGATCAAGAAGCTCTACGCGAGGGAGATCGTCACGGGGCTCGCGCGCATCGAGGGGCGAGCGGTCGGGATCGTCGCGAACCAGCCGAAGTACAAGGGCGGCGTGCTGTTCGTCGACTCGGCCGACAAGGCGGCGCGGTTCATCTGGCTGTGCGACGCCTTCAACATCCCGCTCCTGTACCTCGCCGACGTGCCCGGCTTCATGATCGGGACCGTCGTCGAGCGGCAGGGGATCATCCGGGCCGGCGCGAAGATGATCGCCGCGGTGAGCGAGGCGACCGTGCCGAAGCTGTCCGTCGTCGTGCGCAAGGCGTACGGCGCCGGGCTGTACGCGATGTGCGGGCCGGCGTTCGCGCCGGACGAGTGCATCGCGCTGCCCTCGGCGTCCATCGCGGTGATGGGGCCGAGCGCCGCGGTGAACGCCGTTTACTTCAACAAGATCCAGGCGATACCGGCGGGGCCGGAGCGCGATGCGCTCGTCCAGAAGCTGCGCGATGAGTACCGCGCGGACGTCGATCTGGAGAAGCTCGCGAGCGAGCTCGTGATCGACGCGGTCGTGCCGGCGGCGAACCTCCGCCGCGAGGTGGCGCGCCGCTTCGAGCGGTACGCCGGCAAGGTCGAAGAGCGGCCGCGCAAGAAGCACCTCGTCCCGCCGGTGTGAGCGGAGCGCCGGCAGGCGCGCGGCTCGCCGTGGCGCCCTCGAGGGCGCGCCGCGAGGGCCGCGCTCCGCTGGGCCGGCCGCGCGCGAAGGTGGTGTAGACTCGCCGCGTGCTTGCCCGCAGGCTCCCGCTCTCCCTCGCGCTGCTCGGCCTCGCTCTCGCGCCAGGCGAAGCGCGCGCCGACGTCCCGGCCGCGGCGGTGGCGCGCCTGCTCAGCCCGCGCCTCGGGCGGCACCCGCTCGCCGATCCGGGCGGGCGCATCCCGGTGCTGGTGCCGCTGCCCGCCGGCGCCGACGCGCGGTCGCTCGGGCTGCTCCCGGTCGCGCCGGGCTTCGGGACCGTCCGGCTCGCGCCGGGCGAGATCGGCGCCTTCGCCGACGCGCACCCGGAGCTCTCGCTGTTCACAGGACCGCCGCGGCAGCCCCAGCTCGATCGATCCAAGGTGTGGATCCGCGTCGACCCGTACCGGAAGGCCACCGGGGCCGACGGCACCGGGGTGATCGTCGGCGTCGTGGATACCGGCATCGACGTGGCCCACCCGGATTTCCGGCGCAAGGACGGCAAGACGCGGATCCGATGGTTGCTTCAGGCGGGGAAGCCCAAAGGGGTGCACGCGCAGCTCGAGGAGGCCTACGGGTGCGATGACCCGAACCAGTCGCGGTGCGCGATCCTCTCCGACGCCGATATCGACGCCATGATCGAGAGCGGGGATCTGCGCGCTGTCCGCGACATCGCGGGGCACGGCACGCACGTGGCTTCCATCGCGGCGGGCAACGGCGGGCCGATGGTCAACGCGCGGCCGCGGTACGTCGGGGTGGCGCCGGCCGCGACCCTGATCGTCGCCGCGCCCTCGCTGCCCGGCGAGGGCTTCGAGGATCCGGACATCCTCAAGGCGGTGCGGTTCATCTTCGACCGCGCGGAGGAGCTCGGCATGCCGGCGGTCGTCAACCTGAGCGTCGGGAGCGATTTCGGGCCGCACGACGGGACGAGCCCGCTCGAGGCAGGGCTCGCCGCGATGGTCGGCGACAATCACCCGGGACGCGCGATCGTCGTCGCCGCCGGCAACAGCGGCGCGCTGTACGAGATCGACGGCGAGGGGCCGATGGGGATCCACACCGAGGCGCACGTCTCGCCGTACGCCGACACGCGCGTGCCCATTCGCACGCCGAGGGCGTCGAACGGGGAGGCATACGTCTGGATCACCTTCCGACCCGGGGATGAGGTGTCGGTCGGCCTCGAGGGGCCGGGCGGCGAGACGTGGATCGGCCTCATCGAGCCCGGAGAGAGCGCCGGCTACACCGCCGACGACGGCGAGACGACGGGCGCCGTGATCAACCGCATCGCGAACGGAAAGCCCATCGACGCGAACACGAACAGCGCCGTCGTGGCCTTCAGCGGGGCGTGGGAGGCGGGCGAGTTCGCGATCCACCTGAAAGGCCGCGGGGACGCGCAGCTCTGGGTGACGGGGCTCGGCGACGTCTCGGCGTCGCACGACCTCGGGCTCCAGTTCACGCGCGGCATCAAGCAGGGGACGATCAACGTGCCCGCCAGCCACCCCGGCCTGCTCGCCGTGGGCTGCACCATCAACCGCGTCCGCTGGCAGCCGCAGGGGAGCTCGACGAGCATTCGCCTCACGAGCCTCGACGGCGAGGCGATCCAGGAGGACAGCGCCTGCTACTTCAGCGCGGCCGGCCCCACGCCGTTCGGGGTGGCCAAGCCCGAGATCAGCGCGCCCGGCGGCCTGGTCGCGGCCGCGATGGGGAGCGGGGTCGACCCGCGCAATGGCCCCGGAGGGCTGTTCGACACGCCCGGGTGCCCCGACGACCAGCCCTGCTTCGTCGTCGACGACTACCACGCGATCGCGTCGGGCTCGTCGATGTCGGCCCCGCAGGTCGCAGGCGCCATCGCGCTGCTCTTCCAGGTCAACCCGAACCTGACCCAGGCAGAGGTCACCGACGCGCTCCAAGCGGGCGCGCGGTACCCGAGGGGCGCCGTGCCGCTCGAGGTGCAGCTCGGGCCCGGCGTGCTCGATCTCGAGGGCACGCGGCTCGCGCTGGAGGCCGCCGAGAGCGGGGACAACACGCCGGCGCTCGACAGGAGCTGGTACGTGCTGTCGAGCACCTACGCGAGGCCCGACCCGTCCTGGCCCGTCTGGGGGACGATCGAGCTGCGACGCGCGGACGGGGCCCCGGTGAGGGTCCCCGCCGACAAGCTCACGGTCGCGGTCCAAGGCGGGGCGATGCACGCGCCGCTCACGGAGGTGCGCCGCGGGCTGTGGCGGTTCGCGGTCGCGGCGCCGCACGGCTCCGGCGGCGCCACGCTGGCCGTGGACGTGCTCTACGACGGCGTCTCGCTCGGCGCGCGCGAGCTCCCGGTCGGGAGCGACGTGTGGATGGCGAACGGCGAGCTCGAGGTGACGAGCGGCGCGTGCACCTGCGCGGCCGCCGGCGCGGACCGGGACGGGCCGTCGCGCCGCGTCGCCGTCGGGCTCGCGGGCGCCCTGGCCGCGGCGCTCGCGGCGCGCCGCCGGCGCCGCGGCTGAGCGCTCGCCACCCGCGGCGCTCGGCGTCGCGCCCTGAGGCCCGCGCCCCGGCTGCCGTCCGGCGCGGCCCATGTCAGCGTGGCCGGGCGGCACGGCAGGGCAGACCACGACGAGGATGGAGCAGGGACCATGGAGAGACGGGTGAGCGCAGATCGACCTCCCACGGAAGAGGCAGACGCGGGGCGCGCGTCCGCGCCGAGGCCGCTCCGGTTCGCGGCGCGCACGGGGTGGGATCTCTCGGAGAACCGGCTCGCGTCCGTCCTCGTCGAGGCCCGCCGGGCAGGGCGCGCGCTCGTCGACTTCACCGAGTCGAACCCGACGCGCTGCGGGATCGTCGAGACGGCGCCGCTGATCGCGCGCCTGGGCGAGCCGCGCGGCTCCACGTACGCGCCGCTGCCGCTCGGCGACCCTGGCGCGCGCGCCGCGGTGTCGCGCTACTACAGGGAGCGCGGGATCGACGTGGATCCGGCGGGCGTCGTGTTGACCGCGAGCACCAGCGAGGCGTACGGCTGGCTGCTCAAGCTGCTCGCCGAGCGCGGCGACGACGTGCTCGTCCCGGTGCCGTCGTACCCGCTCCTCGAGTACCTCGCCTGCCTGGAGGACGTCGCGCTCACGCCGTACCCGCTCGTCAAGGAGGAGGGGTGGCGCATCGACCTCGGCGCGCTGGAGCGCGCCGCCGGCGAGCGGACGCGCGCGGTGGTGCTCGTCCACCCGAACAACCCGACCGGCTCCTTCGTGCGCCGGGACGACGCCGCGGCGCTCGAGGCGTACGCCCGGGAGCGCGGCCTCGCGCTGATCGTCGACGAGGTCTTCGGCGACTACGCGTACGGAGACCTCGCCCCGGACCGCCTGCCGAGCTTCGCCGGCCGGCGGCAGGCGCTGACCTTCGTGCTGAGCGGGCTGTCCAAGGTGATGGCGCTGCCGCAGCTCAAGCTCGGCTGGATCGCGGTCTCGGGGCCGCCGGAGCTCGCCGCCGCGGCGGTGGAGCGGCTCGAGATCATCGCCGATACCTACCTCTCGGTCGGCACCCCGGTGCAGCTCGCGCTGCCGGAGATCCTCGCCGCGCGGGCGCCCGTCCAGCGCGCGATCCTGTCGCGCGTGCAGGCCAACCTGGCGGCGCTCGACGCGGCGATCGCGGCGCGCGCCGGGGGCGCGGTCCGGCGGCTGCCGATCGACGGCGGGTGGTACGCGACGCTGGAGGTCCCGCGCGTGCACGACGAGGACGGCTGGGTCGAGCTGCTCGTGCGCGACGAGGGGATCATCGTCCACCCCGGCTACTTCTTCGACATGCCGCGCGACGGCTTCCTCGTGGTCGGGCTGCTGCTCGAGCCGGAGGTGTTCGCGGAGGCCGCGCTGCGGCTCGTGGACCGGATGGCGCGCGCGATCAGCGGTGAATGAGGACGACCGTGGAGCGGCCGGCGTCGCGAGAGGCCCGCAGGCCGTGCCACCCCTCCGGGACCGGCGGGTCGGTCCAGGCGAACATCTGCTTCGCGTCGATGGGGGAGAGGTTCACGCAGCCGCCGCTCTTCAGCTCGCCCCAGGCGTCGTGCCAGTACGCGCCGTGCAGCGCGTGCGGGCCGTGGAAGTTCTGCACGAACTGCACCTCGGAGTGGACGATGTTGTCGTTCGAGCTCGACACCATCGTCGCCGTCACGAACTTCCCGTCGATGCGGAAGCGCCCCGTCGGCGTCGCCGCGGTCTCGATGGCGGGGATGCCCTTCTGCGGGACGCCGCCGCGCCCCGGCGAGATGAGCGTGGCGAAGACCGGGGTGAGCTCTTCGTAGGCGACGAACCAGCCGCCGAGGACGCTGATCTCGATCCACTTGCGCGGCGGCGACGAGGGATCGTTCTCGCCCTCGAGCGGCGCGCGCTTCGCAGCCTCGACCACCACGGCGTCGTCGGCGAGCACGTAGACCCCCGGCTCCTGCGTCTCGAGGAACCGCTCGCCGTCCTCGACCTCGGCGCGGCCCGTAAGCCCGACCGAGGCGAGCCGCGCGAACGACGCGCCCGCGGGCTCGAAGCGGCCGCCGGCGCCCCGCTGGTACTTCGGCCGATCGGTCTTGCGGAAGAACGCGAGCGGGAGCGAACGCCCGTCCTTCAGCCACACGCCCTGGAAGCTCGAGCGCGGGTAGGGCTTCAGCCGATCCTTCGGCATGTACGCCTGGTCCGAGGTCACCACCCAGGTCCGATCCTGCGCGTCGAACGCCCGGGTGAACGCCACCGTCGAGCCGTTCACGATCCGGTCGCGCGCCTCGCGCACGAGGTCGCCGAAGGGAAACAGCGCCGGGGCGGCGACGCCCGCGGGCTTCACATCGACGCCCACGAGGGCCTCGTCGATCTCCCGGATCGCTTCGTCGCTCAACCCCTCGGCGGCGCGCACCTTGGAGACGCTCGCGAGGTGCGCCTCGAGGTCCCACTCGGAGCGCCGCTGCTCCTTCGCGCTCGGGAGCCGCGGGTAGCGCGGCGCGCCCGTCGACTCCGCGTAGTCGTACGGCCACGGCGAGTCGATCTTGGGCGCGTGCGGCCGCAGCGCGGCCACCACCGGATCGTTCGGGTCGACCGTGGCGCTGGCGCCGGCGCAGATGTAACCCCGCGGCTCGACGGCGTACCACGCGTCGCAGCCCTCCCCCGGCGTCCGCGCGGCCTCGACGCTGCCGCCGCGGAGCACGACGGACCCGCCGAGGCCCAGGTAGCCGCTCCAGCCCCGCGTCGGGTACGGGCCAGGGTTGATCCAGGCAAACCGCGCCTTCGAATAGATGCGCGCGCCCTCCTTCGCCGCGCTCGCCGGGGGCGTCGCTCCGTCCTCCGCCTGGACCGGGGCCGGCGCGTTCGCGACGTGCGCCGCCTCGACGACGATCGCGGCGCGCGGCGCGTCGGCCTCGACGATCGCGGCGCGCGGCGCGTCGGCCTCAACAGTCGCGACGCGCGGCGCGTCGGCTTCGGCAGGGGCGCGCGGCGCGTCGGCCTCGAGCGAAGCCGGCGCCGCCGCGGCGGGGCTCTCTTCCGAGCAAGCGGCGGCGCCCCCCGACGCGATCGCGCACGTCAGGGCCGCGAGGAGCAAGGAGGACGGTGAGCTAGGCATGCAAGCCGGAGAGACTACTTGCCGGAAGCCGCCGCGGACAAGCCAGCGGCGCTCGCCCGTCCCGCGAGAACCGCCCTACAGCCTGCCGAGCACGGCCACCACGAGCAGGATCACCCCGACGACCGCCGCGGCGATCATCATCAGCCTCATCAGCCGCGGCTTCAGCCACTTCCACAGGACGAGGCGAGCCACCTTCCACAAGAGCGCCAGGATCTGCCAGAGGACCTTGCCCACGATCAGAGCCTAGCGCAGTCCCGCGGGGCGCGCCCCCAGCAAGGGCGGGAGATTTCGCGCGCGGTGGACAGCGTCAACGGCCGTCCTCCACGCGCGACCGGGCCGGGACGCGGCGGCTTTCGGTGCGCCCGGCCGCCGGCGCCGGCACGGCGTGCGAGCAGCCGGCAGCGAGCGGCGTCAGTCGATGTCGACGCTCACCTTCGACGCGTAGCTGCCGGGGGAGGGGAAGGTGATGTCGCGGAGCGCGCCGGCGACACACTCGGCCGCCTCCTCGCCCCGTTCGTCGGCGCTGGAGACGCCCACGCTGAGCGCCTTGCCGTCGGTGTCGATGTAGAGCGTCGCCTTGAGCTGGGTGCCGCCGGCCTGGCTCCGGCACGACTCGAGCGCCGGCCGCGCCTTCTTGTACGGCGTCCCGAGCTGGTCGGGCGTCCACGGCACCGGCGGGCGCTCGTCGCTGCTCGGCTCGAAGGTGAAGCTGTTCTCCGCCAGGCCCTCTCCGCCGACGGGCTTCGGCCACTTCGTCGCCTTCAGGACGCTGAGCATGCACGCCTCGGTCTCGCGGTCGCCCAGGGTCGAGTCCTTCACGAACGCCCAGCGCGCCGTGCCCTCCTCGGTCACCCGGACCTTGAAGCGGATCTCGCCGCCGAGGTAGGGGATCCGCGCGACGCCCTTCTGGTAGCAGCGCGAGAGCCGCGGAGAGGCGCGCTCGAACGCCGCCTGCACCTTCTCCTCGTTCATGCCGCCGATCTCGGACCGCGAGCTCATCGTCGGGCGCGACGTCTCGACAGGCTCGGCGTCGCGCATCACCGGCGCCGCAGGCGTGGGCTCGGCGCCGCCACAGCCCGGGAGGGCCGCGAGCGCCGAGACAGCAACGAGGGTGACCGTGCCCCTGAGCAAGACATTGAATTTCATGATCCGGCGAGGACTCTATACGAGCCACGTCTCCGGCGAAAAGAGGGCGGTGAGGGGCGCCCGCGCCTCCAGTGCATGTGAGAGATTCTACGCCAACGCGAACGTCGACGCGCCGCTCCGGACCCGCGTGCGCTCCGAGAGAAGGCGCCCGTAACGCACACGGTAGAACCGCAGCGGAGAAGGTCCGTCCACGAGCGCCTGCGCGCAGAAGATGCGAGGGGGAGCGCCGGAGCGCACGGGCGCGTCGTATTCCCGGTGCGCGTGGCCGTGGATCACGTGGAGGTGATCGTGCTCGTGGAGCAGCGCCATGAGCTCGGAGCTGTTGATGAGGCCGTCCAGCCACTGCATCGCGCCGATCGGGTGCGGGAGCGGCGGGTGGTGCTGGGCGAGCACGAGCGCGTCGCCCGTGCGGCGCGTCTCGGCGGCGAGCGCGGCGACGCGCGCGAGCTCGAGGTCCGCGATCGAGCCCGCCGAGCGGGTCACCGGCTGCATCATGGCCGTCGATACCGCCGTCACGAAGGCCCCAGGGAGGGCGACCACCGCCCCCCGCCCGCTGGTGGCCGCGAAGGGGCGGAGGCTGCCTTCCAGGGCGCGCTCCCACGCGTCGCCCCCGCCATACGCGTCGTGGTTGCCAGGCACCAGCGTGACGCGGGCCGGGTCCCAGCCGCTCTCCGAAAGCACCGCGGCGAGCACCTCGAACTGGGCAGGCGTCCCGTCTTCGGTGAGGTCGCCGGTGAGCACCAGGTGATCCGCCCCGCTCCGCCACGCCTCGACGAGCGCGGCGAGCGCGCGGCGGCGGCGCTGCGCGGCGTCGATGGGGCGACCGAAGCTCAGATAACGAAGCCGCCACCGCTCGGCGCCGCGGCGGCGGTCGTGATCCGCCTCGAGGAGATGAAAGTCCGTGAGGTGAGCGATCGTCGTCATCGCCGCGATCGTGAGACCCGACCGACGTCGTTCCGGCGACATCGACGCAAGCTCTCGGCGACTCCATCCGCCGCTGCGCGAGGCGCCCCGGCGATCGCGCGGCGCGCCCGCGGCGGCCCCGGCAGGCGACGCGCGCCGCAGGCGCAGCCGATGACCGGCGCTGTGACGGTCACGAAGCCCGATCGCGACGCGGTTGTGACAGGGGCAGGCGGAGCTCTACCATCGGCCGCCATGCGCGGCGCCGCAACCATCTCGGACGTGCTCGTGCGGATCGCGTCGTCGGGCGCCATCGGCATCGGGATCGCCGCCGCGCTGCTCCTCGCGCTGCGGCTGCTGATGCCGAAAGCCCAGCGCGGGAAGCTGCGGCTGCCGGCCGCGCTGCTCGGGCTCCACGTGGCGGCGCTGCTCGCCCGGCTCCCGCTCGATCCGGCGTCGTCGCTTCACGTGGCGCTCTCGGTCGTCGCGCTCTTCCTGCTGCTGACCGCGCTCGGTCGCGCCGCCTTCCTCCTCGTCGTCGACCTGATCCTCGGCGTGCGCCTCGGGCGGCCGCTCTCCAGGATCATCCACGACATCATCCAGGGGCTCGTCTACGCGGGCGTCGCGCTCATCACGCTCCGCGCGGCCGGGGTCGAGCCGGGATCGCTGCTCACCACCTCGGCGCTGCTCACCGCGGTGATCGGCCTCTCGCTCCAGGAGACGCTCGGGAACCTGTTCGCCGGGCTCGCGATCCAGGCGCAGCGGCCGTTCGAGGTGGGGGACTGGATCCAGATCGACCCGGATCCGAGGCTCATCGGGCAGGTCATCGAGATCAACTGGCGCGCGACCACGGTCCTCACGAACGATCAGATCGAGCTCACGGTGCCGAACGGCACGCTCGCGAAGAGCACGATCCGGAACTTCACGAAGCCCACCGCCCTCGCGCGGCGGATGATCGAGGTGCGGGGCCCCTACGAGGTGTCGCCGCGGATCGTCGAGCAGGCGCTGCTCGGCGCCGTGGCGTCGGCGCCCGGGGTGCTGCTCGCGCCGCCGCCGTTCGTGCTCGCCGCGAGGTTCGACGAGAGCAGCATCGGCTATCAGGTCAACTTCTTCATCGAGGACTTCGCCCGCCGCGATCGCATCGACTCGGAGGTCCGTCAGCGGATCTGGTACGCGTTCCACCGCGAGGGCATCGCGGTCCCGTTCCCCACCCGCATCGTCCGGATGGCCGAGGCGCCGTCCGAGTCGCGGGCGCGCAGCGAGGCCGACGAGCGGCAGCGCCGCCTGCAGTCGCTGCGCGTCGTCGACTTCATCGCCGCGCTCCCCCCGCCGCTCCTCGACCGGCTCGCGACGCTGTCGAAGACGTGCAGCTACATGACCGGAGAGGTCGTGATCCGGCAGGGGGCCGCGGGGCACGAGCTCTTCATCGTGCAGTCGGGCGAGGTCTCGGTCGTCGTGGGGCGCGAGGGCGGCAGCACGGCCGAGGTGGCGCGCCTCGGCCCGGGCAAGTTCTTCGGCGAGATGTCGCTGATGACCGGGGAGCCGCGCAGCGCGACGATCCAGGCGGTGAGCGATTGCGAGCTCGTGAAGGTCGACAAGGAGGCCTTCCACGAGATCCTCGCGGCGGCGCCCGGCATCGCCGAGAAGATTACGGAGGTGCTGGTCGCTCGGCAGTCGGCGCTCGACGAGAACGTGTCGGTGCGCCGCGCCCGCGCCGGCGCCGAGGAGGCCAAGACGACCGCGCTCCTCGAGAAAATCAGGCAGTTCTTCTCGGTCTAGCTCCACGGCGGGGACACCGGCGCGCCGCGTCCAGCGGGCGCGTCACGGGGCGGGCGCGGCGCTGCTCGGGACGGGGAGAGCGCCCTCGGTGACGTGATCGCTCTCCTGGTTGTCCTCGAAGGTGTTGTCCTGCGATAGCTCCGGCGCCCGCGTGCCCTGCACGACAAGGCCGAACCGGTTGCCCGTGGAGCGAGCGTGCGCGAGCGCGCCGTCGCTGTCGCCGAAGAGCAGCCCCGCGCGCGCGCAGCCCTCCGCCTGCACCGAGCTCACCTGCGCCGTCGAGCGGAGGACGAGGAGCCCGTCGCCCAGGTCCGAAACCGACTCCATCTGCCCGCCGGCGCTGAGCGTGGAGAACGTCCCGCTCTCCACCCCCTGGATGAGCGTCTCTTCGACCGTGCTCGGCGAGGCGAGCAGCAGCAGCCCCGCGACGCGGCTCTCCAGCACCGCCGACCTCTGGACGACGATCCGCGCCGACCCGGCGCTCAGCAGGCCGACGCCGCCGGTGCTGTCGCGCTCCTCCGGCCGCGTCCCCTCGATGAGGCTCTCCGTGAGATCGAGCTCCGCGCCCTGGGACGCGGCGACGCCCGCGACATGCGCGCCCAGGACAACCGTCGACGCCAGCGTGGCGCGCGCGCCGCGCACCAGCACGCCAGCAGCGCGATCCCGATGGATCGGGCGCGCGCGTGTGCCCGCGACGACCACACCGCTGGCGGAGAACGTCCCGCCCGACACGACAAGGCCCGCGTCGCCGGCCTGGCGCACGGCGCTCGACGACAGCGAGAGCGCGCCGCCCCGCTGCTCGACGGCGTACCCGAGGCGGCCCGCCTCCGCGGCGGCCGCGCCCTGGAAGAGGGTCCCGGACACCTCGACCGCCGTGCCGGCGCCCGCGACGGCGAGCTGCGCGTCGCACGCGCCGGACAGCACGCTGCCCTCGAGCGTCGCGCGAGCGCCCTGCTCCACGACCACGTCGCCGGCCTCCTGCACCCCCTCGGGCGGAGCGGCGAAGAGGGAGCGCGTCGCGGTGAGCTCCGCGGAGGCGCCCGTCACCAGCGCGCCCAGGCGGTGGTGGACGAGGGCGCTCGCGTCGAGCTGCAGCGCGCCCGCTTCCAGGATCACGCCGACCGGGGCGGTCGTCTCCGCCTGCTGGGGCGTGATCTCCAGGAGGTTGCCCTCGGCGACCACCCCCTCGGCCCCGGAGGTGATGCGCAGGTGGACCGTGCCGTCGACAAGCGCGCTCTCGGTGAGCCGCGCCCGCGCCCCGGACAGGACCAGCACGCTCGTCCACTGATCGCCCGTGCCTTCGCCCGCCCACGACGCCTGGACCAGGCTGCGCGACAGCTCGAGGCTCGCGCCGGGGAGCGCGACCACGACGCCGCTGCCGCTCCCGCCCGTCACGCGGACGTCGCGCGCCGAGACCTCCGCCGCCTGGACGAGCAGCCCGATGGACGGGCTGATCACGCTCACGCCGCGCACGCCGGCGCCCTCGACGTCATGAATCCACACCGCGCTGACGTTGCCGCTCGGGTCGCTCTGCTCGCCCCGGAGCACGACCCGGGAGGCGCACCGCCCGACCAGCTCGATGGGCTTCGAGATCTCGACCGGCTCGTCGTACTCGCCCTCGGCCAGGACGACGCGGCCGTCCGCCTGCACCGCCGAGAGCGCCTCCGCCAGCGTCGCGAACGGCCTGTCCCGCGACCCGTCGCCGCCCCCACCCGCGTAGCTCGGATCGACGTGGATGTCGCCGGGCGCCTCGGCGACTTGGCCCCACGGCCCCGAGCCGCAGCCGTCTGGGCCGTCGATGGAGATACACCCCCTCTGCGGGACCGCGAACGTCCCTTCCGGGCACTTGGCCATCGTGGGATGACAGCCGCCGCCCTCCACGAACTCCGCTGCACACCCGGGGATCCCGGCTTCGAGGCAGGCCCCGTCGAACGTCGGGACGGTCCCGGGCGAGCACCGCTCGAGCGCGGGACGGCAGAGCCCGTCCTCACCGACGGAATCGTCGGTACAGCCCTGGACGCCCACGGAGACACACCCGCTCATGCCGCGGAGTTGCCCCGGCGCACACGGGGGCTCGCCCGCGTCGTTCCGCGGGACGTACGTATTCGGCGGGAAGTCGGAGCCCTCGCAACCGAGGAGCGACGCGGCGCACAGGCTGACAGTGAAAGAGAAGAGACACAGGAGCGCTGAGAGTCCAAGCTTCGCGCACAACACCCCATCAACGTAGCAGATCGAATCGACGCGCATGCCGGCGAAGCGCGCTTTTCCTCGTCGTCCGCGGCCGCTCGAGGCCGGACATTCACGGGCGCGACCCGGACAGCCGCACGTCGGCTCGCGCGAAGGCGCGCTCGAAGCGCTCGTGTGCGGCGGCCGACTCCTCTTCCCTGCCCTGTGCGCGCAGGCTCTGCTCGAGGCCCGAGAGGGACCAGCCGTTGTCGGGATTACGGGCCAGATCCTCCCGATAAGCCGCCTCGGCGTCGCGCGGTCGACCCGCTTTGAGGAGCGCCGCCCCGAGCGTGTGGCGGACCGGCTCGGGCCAGTCCGGCGGCTCGAAATAACGCAGTGTGTCCTCGACGCGTACGGCCGCCTGGAGCACGCGGACGGCGTCGCCGGCCTGGCCGCGCTCCGAGGCGATCTGGCTCTCCAGCACGAGCGAGGCGATCTCGAGCAGGTCCTCCGCGCGGTTCATGCCGATCGTGACCCCGACGATCTCGGACGACACCGCCCGGAGCGCCGCCGCCTCGCGCGCGGCGTCGTCGGGGCGCTCCGTCGACGCGAGCGACGCGAGCGCGCGGCCGCGCGCATAGTGCCATATCCCCGTCGCGTAACGCTGCTCGGACGGCGGCGCCGGCTGCGCGAGGACGTCCTGCCACCGGCCGAACCGGACCAGGGCGAACAGCAGCGCTGGCCGGAACATCTCGAGCATCGGCATGTGCCGGACGTGGCGGTCGGGCACCGCGGCGCCGAGCTCGCGGGCCGCGCGCACGGCGACGGCGCTGCGCCCCTCCATGCTCGCGGAGACCGAGAGGAAATCGCGCTCGCGCGCGGTCGCGGACGCGGCGAGCGCGCGCGCCTGCTCGACGGCCTCGAAGGCGGCCCGCTCCCGCGCCGGCTCGGCCGGCAGGTTGATGTTGGGGCCGAGCGTGAGCGCGACGCCCCAGCGGGCCATGGCGAGGCCGGGATCGAGGCGGGCGGCCTCCTCGAACGCCCGTCGCGCCTCGTCGTGGTTGAACGCATAGACGAGCCGCAGGCCCTGATCGAAATAGCGCTGCGCGAGCTCCGATGACGTCGTCACGGGGTGATGGAGTGAGCCGATGTCCTCGAACAGCGGGACGCGCCCGGCGAAGGGCGCCCCCGCGGCATCGTGGCCGGGCCGCGGATCCGCTCGGGGCGAGGCGGGACGTGGCGCCGCGCCGCACGCCGCGAGGGCGGCGCAGGCGCAGAGGAAGGGCAGGCGGAAGGGCGCGCGTCGCGCTGTCATGGTCACCTCGCTGGAGCCCGGGTGGCCGGGGCTCCGACGGATCGACATCCCCTCGCGGGGTCGCGTGGCCTCGGCGCCGACCTCCGGCGCGAGCGCGGAGGTCGAGCCGAGCGACGGTCATGCATGCGCGATTCCCGCCGGCCGGGAAGGCAGCGCACACACGACATGCCGTGCGCCCCGGCCGATCGTCGCGCTCGCGGCGTCAGCGCGGTGCGCGATGGACGGACGGCGCGACTTGCGGCAACCTCGAGGCATGACGACGTGCAGGGATGAAGCTCTTCGCTGGGTTCACCGCTACGCGATCGGCGGCGCCGCCTTCGCCGCGCTCCCGCTCCCGATCTCGACGTCCGCCGGGCTCGTCGCGATCGAGACCCACATGATGTCGATGATCGGCGCGATCTACGGCGAGAGCGTCGGATCCGTGGCGACGACCGCCGCCGGCGGGAGCTTCGCCATCCTCGGGCGAGGCTTGAAATTCCTCGCCACCCGGGCGGTCGGCTTCGTCCCCTTGGTCGGACCCGCCATCAAGATGGGGATCGCCGGGCTCACGATCGAGGCGATCGGCCATGGCGTCGTGGGGCACTTCGAGCGGAAGTACCCGGGCAAGGCCTTCGAGAAGGCGTGAGCCGTCCGCGCGCGCGGACGCTGCGCGCGCTCGGCAGGGCGGCGCGGGCCGCACGCGCGGCGCGCAGCAGGCCGGCGCGTCGCGCGTCGCTCACGGGAGCCGCGCGATGCGCCGACGCGCGGCGCTCCCGGATCGCCCGGGCGCACCGCGCGCCGCTGTCGATGTCCGTCAGCTCCCGCAGCCGGTGCAGGCGAGCGGGCAGGTCCCGTTCTCCGGCTGCTGGCAGTGCAGGTCGGGCGCCTCGGCGCTGGTCCCGTAGTCGCAGCAGATCGTGCCGCCAAGGCAGCACTCGACCCCGCAGCAGATGCCCTCTTCGCACCCGAAGTTCGGATCGCAGGGATCCTTGCACTCGCCCTGAATGCATGCCTGCTCGTCGGGGCAGCGCGTGCCGCACGTTCCGCAGTTGTGCGGATCGTTGGCCAGGTTGACGCAGGCCGGTCCACAGCACGAGAGCCCGGCGTCGCACGTGCACGCGACGCCCCCGGCGCCGCCCTCGCCGCCAGCGCTCGTCGTCGAGACGGTGGTGGTGGTGGTCGTCGTCGTCGTCCCGGCCTCTCCGCCCGCGCCGCCGCCAGAGGAGCTCGATACGGTGACGTAGATCGGCAGGACGTTGACGGTGCCCGGGTCAGCTTCACATCCAGCAACGGCGAACAATGCGGCCAACGACACCAATGCGGTCACCCGATGACTGGGCATGAGCACCTCCAAGCCGATCATGACACTACCACGGGGGGTCGCGGTCACACGAGAGCGATGGCGCAGCACGCTCGGCGCGCCGCCCGCGCTGCGTCGCGCGGCGCGGGCCACGCGCGACGCAGGCGAACGCGGCAGCGCCTGCGACATCAGGGGTTGATGAGCTTGCAATCCGACAAGAGCCCCGTGTACCAGTCATCGGTCCTGTCGAGCCATGCGCCCTCGCTGGACCAGCGGATGCCGGGCTTCTTCATCTTGCCTTCGACGGTGTAGGTGCACTTCACCGCGAACCGTGCGGACGGCAGCTTGCTCGTGAGGGCGGGCTCACTCCAGAGGCCGGCGGCGAGGAACTGCACGCGGTCGGTCGTCGTGTAAGGACGGAGCAGCTTCTTGTCGTCCGCGTCCCCCTTGGACCAGCCCTTGGTGGGCGACTCGAACGCGCAGTGCCGGCCGCTGATCTCCTCGGCCGACCAGCAGGCGAGGTCCTTGATGTCGCTGGCCACGAGGGTGACCTCGACCTGCGCCTTGTCGCCCGGCTTCCACTTCGGACCGGCCGCGCCGGGCGCGGGCTCGCGCCCGAAATAGGCGAACGCCGCGGCCAGGCCGCCGATGATGATCAGGAACAGGATCATGCTCTTGCCGAGCGAGCCGCCCTGCGGCTGGGCGGCCGCGCGAGGCCGCGCCCCGGGCTTCTTGCCGGCCGGGCGCCGCGCGGCGCCCGCCGGCTTCGCAGGGCGAGAGGCCCTCGCGGGGGCCGCTGCGTCGGCGCGGGCAGCGGCGCGGTCCTCGCCGTCCTCCCTGCTGGTGTCCTGCGCGTCGGCCTCGCCGGAAGGAGCGTCGTCCGTGTCGGGGCGGTCTTTGTCTTCGGAGCTCGTAGCCATCGCGGCGCTTTATGTACCGGAGCGCGTCCGCGACTCAAGCATTCCGTGTACCGGGCCCGGCGCGCGATCGCCCGTCCCAACCCGCAGCCCATGATGTAGGCTGCGCTTCCAATGACGTCCGATGCCAGAAATCCCCGCGCGCGCATCCTCGGCACAGGCCGCTCCCTGCCGCTCGCCGCCCCGGAGGGCGAGGCGCACGCAGGCGCGCCGCCAGCGGACGGCGCCGCGGGCGACGCGAGCGCGGCCGACGAGCGGCGCCGCGGCGCGGCCGGCGAGACGACGAGCGACCTGGCGACGAGGGCGGCGAAGGCGGCCCTCGACGCGGCCGGCCTCGGGCCGCGCGACCTCGAGATGATCATCCTCGCGACGTCGAGCGGCGACGCGCCGATGCCGGCGACCGCGGTGTACGTGCAGCAGAAGCTCGGCGCCGAGCTCATCCCGTCGTTCGACCTCTCCGCCTCGCTGACGGGCTTCCTCTACGGGCTGTCCGTGGCGAGCCAGTTCGTCGCGGCGGGGACCATGAAGCACGTGCTCGTGATCGGCGCGGACCTGCTCTCGCGCCGCGTCGATCCGCGCGATCGGGCCGCGGCCCAGCTCTTCGGCGACGGCGCCGGCGCGGTCGTCGTCGGGTCGGCGGCCGGCGACGGGCGCGGGATCCTCAGCGTCAGCCTCCGGGCCGACGGGAAGAGGGCCGACGTGCTCCAGGTCCCCGGCGGCGGATCCGCGGAGCCGCTCACGGTCGATCGGCTCGCCGACCGGCGGCAGTACCTGCGCGTGAAGCAGCCCGAGCTGCGGCAGGCCGTGGAGGAGCACCTCGGCGCGCAGGCGCTCGCGGCGCTCGCCTCCGCCGGGCTCGCGCCCGCGGACGTCGACTGGGTGATCCCGCACCACGCCGACGCCCAGCTCGCCGCGCACCTCGCCGATCGCCTCGGGTGCCCGCGGCAGCGCGTCCTCGGCGCGCGCGACGGCGAGAGCGCGGTCGGCGCGAGCGCCGGCTCGGTCGCGAGCGCGCTCGACGAGGCGCTCCGCGACGGGCGGATCTTGCCCGGGCATCACGTGCTGCTGTGCGCGCTCGGCGGCGGGCTCACGTGGGGCAGCGCGGTGGTCCGCATGTGATTTGACCGCGGCGAGGCCGACATGGGATTGGACCGCGGCGCGGCCGACGGTGGCCCGAAAGGCGCGCCCGTCGAACGAGCGCGCGCCGCGCTTCGCTGAACGGCGGCTCGAGGAGTCGCTCAGGAGGACTCATGAACGACGCTCCCCTTTACAAAGACGCCAAGCAGCCCGTGGGCAAGCGGGTGGAAGATCTCCTGAGCCGGATGACCCTGGATGAGAAGGTCGGCCAGCTCATGCAGCTGGACGCGCAGGGGGACCTGGAGGACGCGATCGGGCGGATGAAGGTCGGCAGCCTCCTGCACTGCAACGGGAAGGACGCGGACGCGGCGATCAAGCGCGCGCTGGGCACCCGGCTCGGCATTCCGGTGCTGATGGCCGACGACGGGATTCATGGTCATTCCTTCTGGGCGGGCGCCACGATCTTCCCGACGCAGCTCGGCATGGCGTGCAGCTGGGACACGGGGCTCCTGGAGAAGGTCGCCCGGGTCACCGCCGCCGAGATGCGGGCCACGGGGCTCAAGTGGACGTTCTCTCCGGTCCTGTGCCTCACGCGCGATCTCCGCTGGGGCAGGGTGGGGGAGACGTTCGGCGAGGATCCCTACCTCATCGGGGAGCTCGCGTGCGCGATGGTCAAGGGCTATCAGGGCAAGGGCCTCGACGATCCGGACGCGGTGCTGGCCACGGCCAAGCACTACGCGGGCTACTCGGAGACGCTGGGCGGCCGTGACGCCTCGGAGGCGAACATCTCGCGGCGCTACCTGCGCTCGTATTTCTTGCCGCCCTTCGAGAGGGCCGCGCAGAGCGGCTGCATGGCGTTCATGACCGGATATCAGTCCATGGACGGGATACCGGCGACCGCCAACCGCTGGCTGCTGACCGAGGTCCTCAAGGAGGAGTGGGGCTTCGAGGGGATCGTCGTGACCGACTGGAACAACGTGGCCAACCTCGTGCTCGATCAGAAGGTCTGCAAGGACATGGCCGAGGCGGCCACGGTGGCGATCCGGAGCGGCAACGACCTGATGATGGCGACCCCGCAGTTCTACGAGGGGGCGCAGGAGGCGGTGCGCCGCGAGCTCCTGGCCGAAGCGGAGATCGACGCGGTGGTGCGGCGCGTCCTCGCGCTCAAGTTCTCCCTCGGGCTCTTCGAGGACCCCGGGTACAGCAGCGAGCGGCGGATCAAGGAGGTCATCGGGTGCGAGGCCCACCGGGCGCTCAACCTGGAGGCGGCGCGGGCCTCGCTGGTCTTGCTGAAGAACGACGGCCTGTTGCCGCTCGCGGACGGCGCGAGCGCCGCCGCCGGGGCGGGCGCGGGGCCGAGGGCCCTCCGGCGGATCGCCGTGATCGGCCCCAACGCGGACGACCCGATCGCCCAGCTGGGCGACTGGTCGCTCGGATCGGGCCAGATGAGCGGCGGCAACGGCCCCGAGCACCCCCGCTCGAGCATCGTCACGATCGTGGACGGGCTCCGGGAGCTCGCGCCGCCGGGGTGCGAGGTGGTGCACGCGGCAGGCTGTTCGGTGGTCAGCGAGGACGAGTCGGGCATCGCCGCGGCGGTGGAGCTCGCCCGGGGCGCCGACGTGGCGGTCCTGGTCCTCGGGGATCGGATCGAGTTCATCGGCGAGACGAAGAGCACGGCGACCCTGGAGCTCATGGGCGGGCAAAAGGCGCTGGCGGACGCGATCGCCAGGACGGGCGTCCCCACGGTCGCGGTCCTCGTCAACAGCAAGCCGCTCGTCCTGCCGCGCTCGGTGCTCGGCGCGTCGGCCATCGTCGAGGCGTTCAATCCGGGGATGATGGGCGGGCGGGCCGTGGCCGAGGCGCTCTTCGGGCGGATCAACCCCTCGGGCAAGCTGACGATCTCGTTTCCCTACCACGTGGGCCAGCAGCCGGTGTTCTACAACCAGGCCCGCGGCCAGCACGGGAGCCGTTACGCCGACCTCACGCAGGAGCCGGCGTTCGCCTTCGGCTTCGGCCTGAGCTACACGCGCTTCGCCTATGCCGACCTGAAGGTCCTGACGCCCAGCGTGGGGCGAGACGGCGTGGCCTCGTTCGAGGTGACGATCACCAACGCTGGGGAGCGCGAGGGGGTCGAGATCGCCCAGCTGTACATCGAGGATCTGGTGACGTCGTCCACGTGGGCGGTGAAGGAGCTCAAGGCGTTCCGCCGCCTGAGCCTGGCCGCGGGCGAGGCGCGCACGGTGCGGTTCGAGCTCCCCGCCTCGGCGCTGTCGATCATCGACGCGGAGGGGCGCCGCGTGGTGGAGCCGGGGGAGTTCCGCGTCCACATCGGAGCCTCGTCCCGGCCGCAAGACCTGCTGAGCGCCGGCTTCGCCGTCGCATAGCCGCGCGCCGACCTCGATCCAGAAGTCCGCGTGTTAGCATCGCTCGCGCGGGCAGCGCCGGGTAGGGCCCCGGCGCTCGAGGAGGCGAGGGGCGATGACGGCGAAGCGGGTGGCGCTGGTGACGGGCGCGAGCACGGGGATCGGCCGGAGCGTGGCGGAGGCGCTCGCGCGAAACGGCTATGCGGCCTTCGCGGGGATGCGCGATCCCGAGGGCAAGAACCGGGCGGCGCGCGACGAGGTGGCCGGCCTCTCGGCCGCCGGCGTCCCCATCGAGGCGGTCGCGCTCGACGTGACGGACGACGCGTCCGTCGCCGCGGCGGTCGCGACGGTGGTGGAGAAGGCGGGGCAGATCGATGTGGTCCTGAACAACGCGGGCAACAGCCTGATCGGCCTGACCGAGTGCAGCAGCGTCGATCAGCTGCGACGGTTCTTCGAGACGCACGTCTTCGGGGCGCAGCGCGTCTGTCGCGCCGTGCTGCCGCACATGCGCCGGCGCAAGGCGGGGGTGCTCGCTTTCACGTCCAGCATGGGAGGGCGCATCCTCATGCCGAGGTCGGCGCACTACTGCGCGGCCAAGGCCGCGATGGAGATGATGGCCGAGGGCTACAAGACCGACCTCGCGTCGTTCGGGATCGACGTCGTGATCCTGGAGCCGGGGCTGGTCCAGACGAAGATCTTCCACAACGTCTGGGCGCACGACGACGAGGCGCGCGCCGCCGAGTACGGCGAGCTCGACGGCGTGATACGCGCCACGCTCGAGGCGGTCAAGACGTTGACGGGGCCCGACCCGGCGGAGCTCGCGAGCGTGCTGCTGAAGCTCCTCGAGATGCCGCACGGCCAGAGGCCGCTGCGCACGACGTTCGGCATGGACGCGGCGCTGGTCGGCCCCGTGAACGCCGCCGCGGACGAGGCCGGGCGGACGCTGTTCGCCATGTACGGGGCGTAGACGACCTCCGCGGGCCGGCGCCATCATGCTGAACCTCCTCCTCCAGCTCTCCCCGCTGCGCCCCGCGGTCCGCGTCGAGACCATCGAGCGGCGGGACTTCGACGACCAGCGCCTGCGCGAGCTGCACGCCCTCTCGAACGCGCTCATGGCCGAGCGCTTCGAGCACTTCTGCGTCCACGCCAGGACCAACGACGTCGTCCATGTCTTCCGCCGCGCCGACACGGGCGCGATCGTCGGATTCCAGTTCTGGAAGACCGCGCCCATCGCCTTGCCTCGCAGCCGGGCCATCGTCGGTGGGAAGCTGCGGATCGCGCCCGACTTCCGGACCCGCGGGCTGCACCTCGCCTCCGGCCTCCTGTTCCTGCTGGAGACGAAGCGCCGCGCGCCGCGGACGCGTCTTTACCGGCTCTCGATCGCCAGCCTCTTCGGCTTCGTCTCCATCACCGAGGCGCTCGCGCGTTACGAGATCTTCGATCCGAAGCGCCGGAGCACCGCGGAGGACGAGGCCGTGCGCGAGGCGTTCCTCCGGCTCGCAGGGGAGAGCAACTACCACGTCGACGACGAGACCGGGCTCTTCCTGGTCAACATCTTCATGACCGAAGAGACGCTGAGCCGCTATCCGCCGCGCTACTTCGACCGCCCGGCCGCGAGGCGCTACGCCGCGGTCAACCCGGGCTTCCGCACGAACGGCTGCTACGCCGGCTTCTGGTTCCGCTTCACCAGCGACAACCTCCTCGCCATGACCCGCGCCGTCGCGAGGAGGCTCTTCCGGAAGGCCGCCCCTCGCTGATCCGAGCCGCGCGGCGCGCGGGCTGCTCCGCCGGCAACACAGCGGAAGCAGCCTGCTGCTCGCGAAGCAGGCGGGCGCCGGGCCCGCCTTCGCCGCGGGCGCCGCCCGGAGGGCGCGCCGGAACCAGGACCGGGCGAGCCGCGCGCTCGCTCCCCGGATCGAACATGGCGAGACGAGCATGGTACGAGACGTGCCCTGCGCGGCTCCCGCCACGTACGAGGCCGCAGGCGTCGTGTCTGCGAAGGAAAGGGAGCTGATCGTGGATCTCGAACTCACCGGCAAACGGGCCATCGTCACCGGCGGCAGCCGCGGCATCGGCAAGGCCATCGCGCGCGAGCTCGCGCGCGAGGGCGCCGACGTCGTGATCGCCGCGCGCGGCAAGGACAAGCTGGAGGCGACCGCCGCCGAGCTCTCGGCGGAGACCGGCCGCCGCGTCGTCCCGCTGGTGGTCGATACCGGCAACGAGACCTCGGTCAACGCGCTCGTCGAGCGCGCCGTCGCCGCGCTGGGCGGCGTGGACATCCTGGTCAACAACGCCGCCTTGCCGGGCGGGATCTCGCCCGCCACGCGCCTCGATCAGATCGTCGATGCGCAGGTGATCGAGGACATCAACATCAAGGTCGTCGGCTACCTGCGGACCGCGCGCGCCGTCGCGCCGCACCTCATCGCGAACGGCTGGGGTCGCATCATCAACATCGGCGGGCTGGCCGTGCGCAAGACCGGCCGCCCCGTCGCCACCCTGCGCAACGTCGGCGTGGCGGCGATCACGAAGAACCTCGCGGACGAGCTGGGCCCGAAGGGGATCAACGTCACGGTCGTGCACCCCGGCGCGACGCGCACCGAGCGCGTCCGGCCCGAGCCGGAGAAGGACCTCGCCGCCTCGGTGAGCATCGGCCGCATCGTCGACGCGCGCGAGGTCGCGTGGGTCGTCACGTTCCTCGCCTCGCCGAGGAGCGTCGCGATCAACGGCGACGCCGTGGTCGCCGGCGGCGGCAGCGTCGGGCCGATCTATTACTGATCTGCCCGGCTCGGCCGGCCCTCGGCTCGCGCGCCGAGCGGCGCGGGCCACCGACGGATCGACCACAGGGCCACGGAGAGCACGGGGATCCGTCTCTCCCTCTCCGTCTCTCCCTCTGTGCTCTCTGTGCCTCTGCGGTCGATCTCTCTCGTTTTCACACCGCTTCACCCCGCTCGGCGTACCCGATTGACGCTCCGAGCCGCCCTGTCTGAAACTGTACGGGCCAGCCCCCGAAGAACCCACGGAAGACCATGAGCATCCCGACCACCCGCCTCGGCCGTACCGGCCTCACCGTTTCTCGCCTGTGCCTGGGCACGATGACGTTCGGCTTCCAGACGGACGAGGAGACCTCCCGCGCCATCCTCGACAAGGCCGCGTCCGCCGGCGTCAACTTCCTCGACACCGCCGATGTGTATCCGCTGGGCGGCGGCCTGCCGACCGCGGGGCGCACCGAGGAGATCGTCGGCCGCTGGCTCAAGGGCAAGCGCGACCGCTTCATCCTCGCCACAAAGTGCGTCGGCCGCGTCGGCCCGAACGACTGGGATCAGGGCGCCTCGCGCAAGCACATCCTGGACGCCATCGACGCCTCGCTGCGCCGCCTCGGCACCGATTACGTGGATCTCTATCAGCTCCACTCCGACGATCGCGACACGCCGATCGACGAGACGCTGGAGGCGCTCGACACCGTGGTGCGCTCCGGTAAGGCGCGGTACATCGGCGTATCCAATTACCTGGCCTATCGCCTGGCGCGCGCGCTCGGCCGCGCCGACGTGCGCGGGCTCACGCGGTTCGTGTCCGTGCAGCCGCGCTATGCGCTCCTGTTCCGCGAGATCGAGCGCGAGCTGCTCCCGCTCGCGCAGGAGGAGGGCCTCGGCGTGATCCCGTACAACCCGCTCGCCGGCGGGCTCCTCACGGGCAAGCACCGCCGCGGCGAGCCCACGCCGGGCACGCGCTTCACGCTGGGCACGGCGGCGAGCAACTACCAGCAGCGCTACTGGAACGAGCGCGCGTTCGCGACCGTGGAGAAGCTGCAGGGCATCGTCGCCGAAGCCGGCCAGTCGCTCACGACCGTCGCCGTCGCGTGGGTGCTCGCCAACCCGGCGATCACCTCGGCCATCATCGGCGCCAGCCGGCCCGACCAGCTGGACGCCACGCTCGCCGCGGCCGAGCTCACGCTCGATCCGCAGCTGAAGGCCCGGCTCGACGAGGTGACCGCGGAGTACCGCCGCGGCGACTCGCCGCGCTGAGCCGCGCCTCGCGCGATATCCAGCCGCGGCTCACGTTCGAGGCCATCCCGCCAAGCGCGCCGATCGTCCTTTGCATCGGCGCTCGCCTTTCTGGGTCCCTGTCCGCCTAACCCAAAGTTTCCCTCGGCCCTGCGCGGAGGACGCCGCGCGGAGGAGGCGAACGGCGCCCGGAGGCGGTTCGGTCACCCTTGACAAGATGCCGTCCAATCACGCCCACTGGCGTGAAGCCGCGCCGTCGTCGGGGTGGGGTGCAGGGACGCAAGGCGCATGGTCACCGGTCTCGATCTTCATGCAACGCTGCATCGTATCGTGATCGACGCCGTGGGCACCGTGCCCTCCGCGCAGCGCGGGAGCCTCCTGGTCCGGGACGGGGAGCAGCTGGTCTACAAGGCCTCTGTGGGCCTCGCTGGCGTGCTGGCGAGCGCGCAGGAGGTCGTCGGCGGCGCGGGGCCGGCCACCGTGATCGCGGCGCTCTCGAGGCATGACTCCGCGGACGGCGCTCGGGTCGTGGCGGCCGCCGACTGGTACCGCGAGCACCTGCCGGGGGCGTCGGCGCTGCACCTCGTCCCGGCGGGCGCGGTCGTGGTCCTCACCCCGGTGCGCGTGCAGGAGCAGACGATCGGCGTGCTCGCCGTCGAGCAGCCGGACGGGCAGGCGCCTTCCGGCGAGCGCTGGGCGCGGCTCCTCGCGCTGGCCGCGAGCGCCGGCGCGGCGCTGGAGCGGCGAGAGCTCTACAACGACAAGGCGCGGTCGGCCCAGGAGGTGCGCGTGCTCGAGGCGGTGCTGAACGCGGTGGCCACGCGGACCAGCACGCATGAGCTCGTCGAGATGATCTCGAAAGGCATCAAGAGCGTGCAGCTCACGCCGCAATGGCGCTCGGTGCACCTCGTCCTGCTGAGCGACGCCCCCTCCGGGGGCGCGCGCGGCGACGCCGCGGCCCGCGAGCTCCGCATCTACCACGTCCCGCACCGGTCGCCGCTGTCGTTCTGGAACAACGTCCGCGATGGCGCCCTCACCGCGGGGCGCAGCGTCGGCATCCACGTGGACGTCCGCAACGCCCCCGCCCACAGCGCCGTCGAGCAGCGCGGGATCCTCGAGGACGCCATCGACCGGGGCGTGCACGGTATCGCCGTGGCGCCGATCACCCCGGAGGTCCTCGAGCCGGCGATCCGTCGGGCGGCGGAGGCAGGGGTTCCGGTGGTCACGATCGACACGCCTCCCGCCGAGGGCAGCTGCGCTCGAGCCTACATCGGCACCGACAACGTGGCGGCGGGGCGGCTCGCCGCGGAGATGATGGCCCGGCTGCTCCCGGGCGGAGGCAAGATCGGCGCGCTGACGTTCTGGCTCAGCGCCATCAACAGCCGCGAGCGCATCGACGCGTTCCGGGCGGCGGCCTCCGGCACGCCCTTCGACCTGCAGCCGCCGGCCGAGGACCGGTTCGACATCGAGCTCGGGATGCGGATCGCCCGGGAGGCCGTGCAGAGCGGAGGAATCGCCGGCGCCCTCGGCGTCTGCGCCGAGAACGGCCTGTCGTGGGGCGCGGCCGCGAGGGCGCTGGGGCGGGCGGGGGAGCTCAAGATCGTCGCCTTCGATCTCCTCACGGACACGCTCGCGATGCTCCGGGAAGGGACCATCCACGCGGTCCTCGTCCAGCGCGAGCACGAGATGGGCTACCGCGCGGTGCAGGTGCTCCACGACATGGCATCGAAGGGCGTCGAGGCGGCCCTGGCCGGGCTGCCCACGCGCGCCGGCTCCGGGGCAGGGTCGGCGCTGCGCTTCATCGACACCGGCATCGACGTCGTGACCATCGAGCGCACGCCCTGGTCGCTCCCCCTCTCCGACTACCTGGCCCTGGACGCGAACCGCAAGGCGGCGAAGCGAAGGGAGCAGATCCCCTACGAGAGCCGCGCGAAGGAGCTCCTCCTCGTCACGGTGGACGCGGGGAACGAGGGGTACCGCGAGGAGCGGGCCCCCCTCGACGCGAGGTCGATGGTCGGGCGGGTGCTGCGCGCGGCCCGGCCGCTCGTCGTCGATACGCACTCCAGCGAGCTCCACGACGCGCCCGATGTCGTCGAGGCGCGCGAGAAGGGAGCGCGCACCCTGGTCGCCGTCCCGCTGCTCGCCGGCGGGTCTGCCTTCGGCGCCCTGGTCCTGGAGAGCGAGCGCCGGGCGGCGTGCTCGCTCGACGACCTCACGATGATCGAGCGCGTCGTCGACACGATGGCCGTGGCGATCGAGAACGCGCGGCTCGTCCACCGGATCACCGAGCGGACCCACGAGCTCGAGCGCGCGAACCGGCACCAGGAGTCGCTGCTCGACACGATCCGCGAGCTCTCGAGCCCGGTCGTGCCCATCGCGCGGAACATCCTCGTGATGCCGATCGTCGGGACGATGGACGCGCAGCGATCCGGCCGCTTCATCGAGTCGATGCTGCAGGACATCACCGAGCACCACGCGCGCGTGGTGCTGGTCGACGTCACGGGGATGGCGGTCGTCGACGCCGCGTCGGTGGAGCACCTCCTGCGGGCGGCGCGGGCGGCGCGGCTGCTCGGCGCCGAGGTCGTGCTCGTCGGCGTCACGCCGGCGGCGGCGCGGCTGATGGTGGAGCAGGGCGTGGAGCTCGGGAGCCTGATCACCCGCTCGACCCTGGAGCTCGGGTTCGCTTACGCGCTGTCGAAGACCGGCGGCCAGATCGTCTATCGCCGCTCGCCCGCGTCCAGCCCTTCTGAGCCGAGCTGAACCGGGGCGGCTAGGAGCGGCCCTCGCCCGAGCCGCCGGGGGGACGGGCTACTTCTTCATCTCGGCGAGCGTGGCCTTGAACTGAGCGACGTTCTCCTTGTTGATCACGTCGACGCCGGTGTCGATCACCTTGCTCGGGGGGATGGCGGCGATGGCCGCGTCGCCCTTGGTCGCGAGGTCGTGGAGCCACTTGCTCCCCAGGTAACCGAACTGGAACGGCTTCTGCACGACGGTGCAGGCGACGGTGCCGTTCTCGATGCCGGCGAGCGTCGCGTCCTCCTCATCGAACACGGCCGGGAGGACCTTGCCCTTCTTCCCGAGCGCGTCGACGGCGGCGGCGATGGCCGGCCCATTGTACGACCAGAGGCCGATAGCGACGTTGAGGTCCGGGTGGGCGTTGATGATGTCCTCCACGTTCGCGCGCGCCTTGGCGAGATCGGTGTTGTCCTCGCGCTTGTCGACGAGCTGGATGTCGTGCTGAGCGACCACGTCCTGGATGCCCTTGAGGCGCTGAGCCGCGTTGTCGACCGCGAACATGCCGACGAAGGCGGCCATCTTCCCGCCGTTCGGCAAGAGCTTCACGATCTCGTTGCCGAGCACCTTGCCGGCCTCGTAGTTGTTCGTGCCGATGTAGAGCAGCCGGTTCGACTTCGGGGCGTCGGAGTCGAACGTGATCAGCTTGACCTTCTCCGCGACCTTGTTGAGCACGGTCACCTGATCGTCCGGCGCCAGGACGCTCACGCCGATGGCGTCGTAGCCCTGGCTGGCGAGGCTCTCGAGGATCTGGTTCTGCTCCGTGGGCGTGCTGATCTGCGGCACCTTGATGTCAACTTGGATCTTGGCCTCTCGCTCGTATTTGTGGACGCCGGCGAACGCGATCTTCCAGAAGTCGCTGGACCCGTTCGTCACGAACGCGAGCTTGACGACGTCGGTCGTGGCCCCTTTGCCGTTGTCCTTGCTGCTGACCTCGTTCCCACCCCCCTGATCGCAGCCTGCGATCGACGCCATCGACAGCATGGCGAACGCTGCACACGCGAGCCTCCAGAAATCCTTCTGATGATTCACGGCGGTTCTCCTCGGTTCGTCCGCGCCAAGCGTGCGTCGAGACGACGTCGCTGATCCGCGAGATCGGTGATCCCCCGGATCGATGCTAGCGACTCACCTCGCCGATGTCGCGCCTCGTGGAAACGCCCCAGTCCGATCCTCGAGGCGACGCGCCGGTCCACCTGTTCCGGATGGCTGGGGGGGCGAGCCCACCAGATCTGGAGAACAAGTGAGGCGAGGTACGTCGGAGATGCCGTGCGGACCTCCTGATTGTGGGGTTGCTGCCGAGGATGTGTCCGCGAGGCGGCGACGTGGTGCGCGCGAGGCGCACCGAGGGCCAGATCGGGAGCGCGGAGAGGCGGTGAATCGGACCGTGGTGCGCGGCCGGCCTAACCCCCGAGCGGGGTGTCGAGCGCCCGCCGGCGCGACAGCGTCCGCAGCTTGCTCAGGGCGTTCTCCTCGATCTGCCGCACCCGCTCCCGGCTCACCGAGAACATGCCGCCGATCTCGGCGAGCGTGTGCGTCTGCTCGCCGTCGAGGCCGAACCGGAGCCGCAGCACCTCGCGCTCGCGCGGGGTCAGCGACTGGAGGAGCGAGCGCACCTGCGTGTGCAGCCGCCGGTGGACCAGGAGCTCGTCCGGCGCCGCTCCCTCGCTCGCGAAGAAGTCGCCCGCGCGCGCGCCGTCGTCGTCCCCGGCCGGAGCGTCCAGGTACACGAGCGGCAGCGCCATCTCCCGCAGCGTCTGGATCTTCTCCATCGGCAGCCCGCTGCGCTCGGCCACCTCCTCCGGCGCCGCCTCGCGCGCGTGCTCCTGCTCGAGCTCCTTGCGCGCTTGCAGCGCCCGGCGCCGGGTCTCGGCGAAGTGGACCGGCACCTTGATGACCTGGGCCTGGTAGAGCAGCGCGCGCGAGAGCGCCTGCTTGATCCACCAGGTGGCGTACGTGCTGAACCGGTACCCGCGCCGGTAGTCGAACTTCTCCGCCGCGCGCATCAGCCCGAGGTTGCCCTCCTGGATCAGATCGAGCAGCGGCACGCCGCGGTGCTTCAGCTGCCGGGCGGCCGACGCCACCAGGCGCAGGTTCGCGCGGACGATCTCGGCCCGCGCTTCGGCCGCCGCGCGGCGGGCGTCGCGCATCGCCGAGAGCGTCCCCTCGATCGCCGCTCGCTCGGGCCCGCCGGCCGCGGCCGCGGCCTCGCGCAGCGCGCGCTCGATCCGCTCCTCCACCGCGGGGCCCAGGCGCGCGTCGGTGAGCCCGGCCGAGAGCTCGCCCCGGGCTCGGCCCGACGCGCCCTCGCCGGCGTCGGCCACCGGCTGCGCGAGCCCGAGCAGCCGCGCGAGCCGCGCCGACGCCGCGTCGCGCACCTCCTCGTCCGCGTCCGCGTTCAGCAGCAGCTCGCTCACGGTGACCCGCCCCGCCCGGAGGTCGTCCGCGAGCGCCGCGAGCTCGCGCAGCGCGACCGGCGACGCCACCCAGGCCTCGATCCCCGCGCGCTCCGCCGACTCGATCCGCCGGCCGAGCTCCACCTCGAGATCCCGGCTGAGCGGCGCGTTGCGCGAGATCTCCTGCAGGTAGATCTCGGTCACGTCCTCGCCCGGCGGCGCAGCTCGCTCGCCCGGAGGCGCGTCCCACGGAGATGGCAAGGCCGCGCCGAGCCCGGCGTCGAGCTGCACCTCGTCGCGAGCGTCCCTCTCTTCCCTCTTTGTCGTTCCGGTCTCGCCCGCCAGGAGCGAGCTCATGGGCTTCTCCTTCATCTCGATCGCTCCACCATGGGGCCGTGCCGCGGTGGTCCACCCGGCTGCGCACCGGAGCGCGAAGCCCTGGAGGCAATCCCCAGGAGGAACCACGAGCCGACGCCGGCCGTGCCACGGCAGAGCAAAGGGGCTCCGCCGGTCCCTGCACCGTAATCACTCGTTGCGCTCAGGAAAGGGCCCAGCGTGAGGAGGCGGGAAATGGGCGCGTCAGCGCGCGGCGCGGCGCCTGAGGCCCCCGGTCCGCCGCCGGACGCCGCCCGCGCCGCGCGCGGCTCACGACGCCGCCCGCGCCGCGTGCGGCGCACGACGCCGCCCGCGCGCCCGCGGCCCCTCACAGGAGCACGGCCAGGGGGAGCACGGCGGGGCGGCGCGAGGCTTCGCGCCGGAACACCCGCCGCACGCCGCGGCTGAGCGCGTCCTCCAGCGCCGGCGCCAGCGTGCGCGCCGCCGGCGACAGCGCCGCGAGCGCGTCGCGCGCGCTCTCGAGCGCGGCCGCGAACAGCGGGCCGCCCTCCTCGAAGTGCGCCACCCCGCGCCCCAGGAGCTCGGGGCCGCGCAGGACCTCGCCCGTCTTGCGGTCGGCCACGACCAGCACCATCACGAGGCCCTGATCCGAGATCTGCTCGCGCTCGCGCAGCACCAGCTCGGAGACGTCGAGCCCGCCGCGCGCGTCGAGCCACACGCGCCCGCTCTTCACCGCGTCCCCGAGCCGCATCCGGCCGTCCTCGATGACCAGCGACTCGCCGTCCTCGACCACGAAGACCCCCGACGCCGGCACGCCCATCCGGAGCGCCGTGCGCGCGTGGGCGAGCAGCATCCGGTACTCGCCGTGGATCGGGACGAAGTGCTCCGGCCGGACCGCGTCGAGGAGCACCTTCTGCTCCTCCGCCTGGGCGTGGCCGCTCGCGTGGATCGGATCGAGGCCGCGATCGAGCACCACGGCGCCGCGCCTCGCCAGGCGGTTGGCGAGCTGGCTGACGGCGATCTCGTTGCCGGGGATGGCGCGGGACGAGAAGATCACCGTGTCGCCCGGGTCGACCCGCAGCCGGTGGTGATCGCCGACGGCCATGCGCGCGAGCGCGCTGTTCGGCTCGCCCTGCGCGCCCGAGGCGAGCACGACGAGGCGCTCGCGCGGGAGCGTGGCCGCCGTGGCGTCGTCGACGAGCACGCCGGGGGGGATGGTGAGGATGCCGATCTCCTCGGCGATCCGCGTGTTGGTCGCGAGGCTGCGCCCGGCGAGCACGACCTTGCGGCCGAGCTGGGCGGCGAGGTCGAGGACGCTCTGGACCCGGTGGACGTTGGAGGCGAACAGCGCGACGAGGATGCGGCCCTTCGCCTCGCGAAACGGCCGGAGGAACCCCTCGGCCACCGCCGTCTCGCTCACCGACCAGCCGTCGCGCTCGGAGTTGGTGGAGTCGGACAGGAGGGCCGCCACGCCGGCGCGGCCGTACTCGGCGAAGCGGCCGAGATCGAGCCGCTCGCCGCCCACGGGGGTGAGATCGATCTTGTAATCGCCGGTGTGGATGAGGATGCCCTCGCCCGTCTCGATCGCGAAGCCGACCGCGTCGGGGATGGAGTGGGTCACGCGCAGGGGCTCGGCGCGGAACGGGCCCGCCGTGAAGTGCTGCTGGGGCTCGACCTCGCGGAGCGGCACGTCGATGCCGTGCTCGGCGAGGCGCTCGCGCACGAGCCGGAGGGTGAAGCGCGTCCCGTACACGGGGACCGGGAACTCGCGCAGCAGCGACGGCAGCCCGCCGATGTGATCCTCGTGGCCGTGCGTCACGATCACCGCGTCGACCCCGCCCGCCTCGCGCACGTAGCTGAGGTCGGGGATCGCCACCTCGACGCCGAGCACCTGGTCGTTGGGGAACATGACGCCGCAGTCGACGAGCACGCGGCGGCCATCCTCCTCGATCAGCATCGCATTCATCCCGACCTCGCCGAGGCCGCCGAGAGGAATGATCCGGACTCCCATGGGCGCGCAGCCTAGCATCGCCCATCCCCGGAGAGCCGGCTCGTCCGCTGAGCCGGCTCGCCCGATGAGCCGGCTCGCCCGCTGAGCCGGCTCGCTCGCTGAATAGGTGTGTGCGCTTGTGCTCCGGTCTGCGGATTGCCTCTCCCGCGTCACGGGAGGTATCCATGGCACAATCCAACGTTTCTCTGGGCGCGGACGACCTGCCGGCGACCCGCCTGCCGCCGGACGACCGGCCCACCGCAGAGCTCGAACGACCGGGCCTCTTCGCGCGGGAGACGCAGCGGAGGGCGACGATCCCCTCGAGGCCGCTCCTCGGCGTCCTGCCCCTCGCGCGCGTCGTCCCCCAGGACGTCCACTCCGTCATCGATTACTCGAATGGCATCATCGTCGCCCTCGCCGGCCTGTCGGCGCGCAAGCCGTCGGCGAGGATCGCCGGCGTGATCCTCGGCGCATCGGTCGTGTCCGTATCCCTGCTCACCGACTATCGCCTGAGCCTGGCGAAGCTGATTCCCATCGAGGTGCACGAGGCCATCGACCACGCGTGGGGCGCGTCGGCGATCGCGGCGCCGTTCGTGCTCGGCTACGCGAAGCGCTCGCCGCTCGCCGCGCTCATCCACGCCGCGACGGGCGCGGCCACCATCCTCGGATCGCTGCTCACCGACTACCGCGCGGTGAGGGGCGTCGGCCGCCGGGCGCGCATCGCCTAGCCGCGCGCGCGGCTAGGCGATGCGCGCGGCTAGGCGATGCGCGCGGCTAGGCGATGCGCGCGGCTAGGCGATGCGCGCCCGGCCGGCGACGAGCCTCCCGAGGTGCGCACTCGCCCCGCGCCGAGACCCCCGTTCTCCGGCTCACCCACGCTCCGCGAACTGCGGTATCGCGCCGATCGGACTCGCGATCACCGCACCACAACGCACATCGCCCGCCCTGCCGCAGCGAGCTTAAGCGCTTGCCACGGGCGTTCGGCCCATGCAACCATCGACAAACTATGCGCAAGACCAGGATCGAAGATCTGCCCTTCACACTGGTTGAGCAGATGTACGACACCGCGGATACCGTCATCTACCGCGCGAAGCGCGACGCCGATGGTACTCCGGTGACGATCAAGGTGCTGAAGGGTGAGCACCCCGGCCAGCGGCATGTCGCGCAGCTCCGGCACGAGCTCGAGATCTCGCGTCACCTCAACATCGATAGCGTCGTTCGCGCCCATCGGCTGGAGAGCATCCCGGGCGGGGCGGCGCTCGTGATGGAGTACTTCCCGGGGGCGCCGCTCGACAAGCTCGCCCGCTCGGCGCCGCTCGACCTCAAGGCCAAGCTGCGTATCGCCTCGTCGCTGGCCGGCACGCTGGCGGCGGTGCACGGAAAGCACGTCATCCACAAGGACGTCAAGCCGCAGAACATCCTGGTCAACCCGGAGACGTGGCAGGTCAAGCTGACGGACCTCGGCAGCTCGACGCGGCTCTCGGAGGAGACGCTGGCCGCGGAGCGCCCGGATCTGCTCGAGGGGACGCTGGCCTACATGTCGCCGGAGCAGACCGGCCGAATGAACCGCGTCATCGATTACCGGACTGACCTCTACTCGCTGGGAGTGACGCTGTACGAGCTCTTCGCCGGGGTGCTCCCCTTTCAGGCGGCCGATCCGGTCGACCTCATGCACAGCCACATCGCGCGGGTCGCGACGCCGCTGTGCGAGCGCTCGCCGGAGATCCCGAAGGCCGTGTCCGACATCGTGCAAAAGCTGATGTCCAAGGTCGCCGAGGAGCGGTACCAGAGCGGGACCGGGCTCAAGGCCGATCTCGACGCGTGCCTCTCGGCGCTCGAGGCGACCGGCCGTATCGAGCCGTTCGAGCTCGGGTCGCGCGATGTCTCGAGCGAGCTCAGGCTGCCGCAGAAGCTCTACGGGCGCGACGCGCAGATGGCGGAGCTGCTCGCGGCCTTCGAGCGGGCGCGCGGGGGCCGGTGCGAGCTGCTGCTCATCGCGGGCGGCGCCGGGATCGGGAAATCGGCGCTCGTGAACGAGCTCCAGAAGGAGGTCGCGCAGCGGCGCGGGCACTTCATCGAGGGGAAGTTCGATCAGCTGAGCCGGAACATGCCGCACGCGCCCGTGGCGGGCGCGCTGCGCCAGCGCGTCCGGCAGCTCCTGACCGAGCCGGCCGAGTCGCTCGAGCAATGGAAGGACAAGCTCCTCGCGGCCGCGGGGAAGAACGCGCAGATCCTCGTGGAGCTCGTCCCGGAGCTCGAGCTCGTCATCGGGCCACAGCCCGCGGTGGCCGAGCTCGGGCCCAACGAGGCGCAGAACCGCTTCAACCTGGTGTTCCAGGACTTCTTGCGCGTCATCACGTCGGCGGAGCACCCGGTCGTGCTCTTCCTCGACGACCTCCAGTGGGCCGACTCGGCCTCGCTCAAGCTCTTGCACGTCGTCCTGACCGATCCGGGCGGGGCCTACCTGCTGATCATCGGCGCCTACCGCGACCAGGAGGCGATCGCGGGACAGCCGCTCATGACCTGGCTCGGCGAGCTCAAGGCGGCGGGCGTCCCGCGGCGCGAGCTCCTGCTCCCGCCGCTCTCGCTCGCGGACGTGCAAAAGCTCGTCGCGGACGCGCTGGGCGCGCGCCCGGAGCAGGTGCAGGCGCTCGCGGAGGTGCTGTATGCGACGAGCAAGGGCAATCCGTTCTTCCTGAGCCAGCTGCTCAAGGAGCTCTATGCGGCGGGGCTCGTGTCCTTCGACCCGGGCGCCGGGCGGTGGACGTGGGACCTCGAGCCGATCCGGCAGCGCTGGGGCGCCGTGAACGTGCACGATCTGCTCATCGACAAGATGCAGCGCCTCTCGCCGGAGACGCAGCTCGTGCTCCAGCTCGCCGCGTGCATCGGTCACCAGTTCGATCTGAAGACGCTGGCGACCGTGCGCGAGCTGCCGCCGGCGGACGTCGCGGCCGATCTCTGGGAGGCGCTGCGCGAGGGGCTCGTGCTGCCGCTCGACTCCGATTACCGGCTGCTGCACGCGCCGGGCGGCGCGCCGGCGGAGCTGCCGCTCTCGGTGCGGTACCGGTTCCTGCACGACCGGGGGCAGCAGGCGGCCTACAGCCTGATCGAGGACGCGCGCAAGCAGGAGGTGCACCTCCGGATCGGCCGCCTCATGCGGGCGCAGCTGAGCGGGGAGTCGCGCGACGAGGATCTGTTCAAGGTCGTGAGCCACTGCAACCTCGGCGCGGCGCTGATCGACGACCGGGCGGAGCAGCTCGAGCTCGCGCGGCTCAACCTCACCGTGGGCAAGCGCGCCAAGGCGTCCATGGCGCACGCGGCGGCGTCCGAGCACTTCAGGACGGGGCTGTCGCTGCTCGGGCCGCGGGGGTGGGAGGAGGACTACGCGCTCTCTTTCGCGCTGCACCGGGAGCGGGCGGAGTCCGAGTGGCTGAGCGGCAACGAGAAGCACGCGGAGGCCTCGATCCGCGAGCTCCTCGGGCACGCGCGCTCGCGCCTCGAGCGCGCGGAAGTCTATAACCTCCGGATCCTCGTGCACACGATGCGCGGGGAGTTCGAGGACGTGCTGCGGGTCGGCCGCGAGGGCGTGGCGCTCTTCGGGATCGAGCTGCCGGAGCCGCTCGAGGCGATCCAGGCGGCGTTCGGGGCCGCGCTCGCGGAGGTGCCGGTCCACCTGGCCGGCCGCCGCGTCGAGGAGCTCGCGGACGCGCCGTGGGTCGGCGACGAGGAGCAGCTGGCCGCGCTGCGGCTCCTGGCGGCGATGATCCCGGGGGCGTACACGCTGAGCCCGGCGCTGCTCGCGCTCATCGCGGCGACCCAGGTCAACCTCTCGCTGAGGTACGGCAACTCGCCCGCGGCGGCGTGCGCGTACGGCCTCTACTGCCTGCTGCTCGCGGGGGGGATGGGGCGGCCGGAGGAGGCGCGGCAGTTCCAGGGCGTCTCGCTGGCGCTCTGCGAGCGGCCCGCGGGGGTGGAGCTCCAGTGCAAGGCGTACGTCGTGTGCGGCGCGCCGTCCCACCTCTTCGAGCCGGTCCGCGCCTCGGTCGCGTGCCTCGCCAGGGCGTACGAGGCCGGGCTGAGCTCGGGCGACTTCAGCTTCGGGGCGTACGCCTGCCTGAACATCGTGACGATCCTGCTCTGCTCGGGCCACGAGCTCGGCGCGCTCCGCGAGGATCTGACCGGGTATTTGCGCTTCCTGCAGCGGACGCAGGATCCGCTCGGCACGCCGGTGCTCGTCGTCGCGCAGCAGATGATCGCCTGCCTGGAGGGCAGGACGAACGGGCGGAGGAGCCTGAGCGACGGCGCGTTCGACGAGGGCGCGTTCCTCGCGGGGCTCGCGCCCGCGCAGGAGCTGCCGCGGTGCTGGTACTTCGTGAACATGCTCGTGCTCGCGGTGCTGTACGGCGACGCCGAGGGCGCGCTCCTGATGGCGGCGCGCGCCGAGAAGCACAGCGGGAGCGCGATGGGCCTGTTCCTCGCGAACGACATCCCCTTCTACGTGAGCCTCGCGCTGCTCGCGCTCTGCGCGACGGCGACGGCGGAGGAGCGGGAGCGGCACCTCGCGGCCGTCGCGGAGCACCGGGCGAAGATCGCGGGCTGGGCGCGGCACGCGCCGGAGAACTACGCGCACAAGGAGCGGCTGATCGGGGCGGAGGTGGCGCGCGTCCTCGGCGACGACGCGGAGGCGGCGGAGCTCTACGATCAGGCGATCCAGGGCGCGCGGCAGGGCCAGTTCACGCACCAGGAGGCGCTCGCGCACGAGCTGTGCGCGCGGTTCTACCTGCAGCGGGGCCGGGAGCGGATCGCGCGGTGGCACATGGCCGACGCGTACCGGGCGTACCTCCGGTGGGGGGCGATCGCGAAGGCGGAGCACCTCGCGAAGGAGCACGAGCAGCTGCTCGACCTCTCGTCCCTCGGCGAGGCGCAGCCGGCCCGGGTCGTCGGCACGACGGTGACGCGCCGGGGGAGCACCGAGTCGTTCGACGTCGCGACGGTCGTGAAGGCCATGCAGGCGGTCGCGGGCGAGAACGTGCTCGATCGGCTGCTCGACCGGCTGATGCGGAGCGTGGTGGCGAACGCGGGGGCGCAGCGGGGCGCGCTGATCCTGGAGCGCGACGGGAAGCTCGCGATCGTGGCGTCGATGCGCGTCGATCCCGACGTGGTGGAGACGGGGCTGTCGATCCCGGCGCTCGACGGCAGGGAGGTCGCGGCGAGCGTCGTCCAGCTCGTCGCGAGGACGCGTGAGCCGGTCGTGGTGAACGACGCGCGCCACGACAGTCGCTTCGCGGCGGATCCGTACGTCGCGGAGCGGAGGCCGCGCTCGATCCTGTGCCTCTCGATGACGCACCAGGGGCGCTCGGCGGGGCTCCTGTACCTGGAGAACAACGTGGTGCAGCGGGCGTTCACGCCCGGCAGGGTCGAGGTCTGCGGGCTCCTCGCCTCGCAGGCGGCCATCGCGCTGGAGAACGCGCTGCTCATCGCGAGCATCCGCGCGGGCACCGAGGCGCTGCAGCGCTCGAACGAGCAGCTGCAGCGGGAGCTCGAGCTGCGCGCCGCGTCCGAGGCGGAGCGGGCGCTCTTGCAGCAGGAGATGATGCGCCGGCAGACGCCGATCATCCCCATCACGGACGACGTGCTGGTCATGCCGATCGTCGGGGCGATGGACGGGGAGCGCGCGCAGCAGGTGCTCGAGACGGCGCTGACCGGGTTCCACTCGAGGCAGGCCAAGGTGGTGATCCTGGACATCACCGGCGTGGCGCAGGTCGACGCCACGGTGGCGGACGCGCTGATCAAGACGGCCAAGGCGCTGCAGCTCCTCGGGGCGAAGACGGTGCTGTCGGGGGTGCGGCCCGAGGTGGCGCGCGCGCTCATCGAGCAGAACGTCTTCCTGGGGTCGATCGTGACGATGGGGACGCTGCAGAGCAGCATCGCGTATGCGCTGGGCCCGAACGGGCTGTCCGGCTCGCCCGGGCGTCGGCCGGGGGCGTCGCGGCAGGCGTGATAACGCGGCGCCGCTGCGCGCGCTCCGCCTAGGCGGTGCGGGCGGCGCCGCCGCGCGCGCAGCGGCGTCGGGGAGGGGTCAGGGCGTGCTGTTCGGATCGGCGGGGTCGCTGCCGGCGTCGCGCTCGTCCCCGTCGAGGAAGCCGTCGCTGTCGCGATCGATGCCGGCGCGCGCGCCCGAGCCGGGCGGCATGCACGTGTACGTCAGATCGTGGTGCGTCTGGGTGGACAGCAGGCGGAGCACCGTGTCGCTGATGGGCGGGAGGAGCTGCCGGTCGGTGAGGAAGTGGCCATTGCCGACGTAGAGGAACCCGACCTCGTGGAGGAATCCCTGGGTCTTCGCCACGAGATCGCACTCCCCGACGTCGGCGCGATCCATGAGCAGGTCGATGCGCGGCCCGGCCACCGCGCTGTTGTTATGCTTGAGCGTCACCTGCTGGCCGACGATCGGCGCCATGTTGCTCTCGATGGCGAGCACGTAGGCCTCGAGCTGCCGGCGCAGCACGTCGCCCGCGGGGGTGAAGGGGATGGCGTCGGGGTTGTTCGGGAACTGGTCGGAGAACCCGATCGCGGAGAAGAACCGGTACATCGTGTCGACGGTGCCGTTGTTCAGGATGCCGAACCCGCGGATCTGGTCCCCCATGTGCTGGTTGTCGCGCGGCAGGAAGACGAAGGGGATATCCGGGAGGCCGAAGGCGCCGACCTTGGTGTACACGTTGCGGAGCTGCGGTATCTTGAAGAGCTGCGTCTGGAAGTCGAAGACGGAGGCGCCGCTCGTCCCGAAGAAGCCGGGGAAGTCGTCGCCCGGGTTGGCGTCCGGGTCGACCACGTGGCAGCCGCCGCAGCTCGCGATCGAGTTGACAACGGGGCCGTTGTAGAAGTCCTTCCCTGCCTGCTGATCGGGCGTGAGCGAGTTGTCCAGGTTCCTGATCGGGTTCGGCGGGTAGGTGACCTGGAGCATGAAGTCGGTGAACGCCTCCATGTCCTCAGGGGGGAGGGGCCCGCTGCGCCCGAGCAGGTCGGCGAACGCCACCTGGAACTGCCGGAAGGCTTCCCGCTCGTCGAACGCCCCGTCGTCCGGCTGCGCGGACGGCTCGAGGTTGCCCCCGGTGCGGTCGCCGCGCCAGTGCATCGGCCCGTGGTTGGCGAGGCCGCGCAGGCTCTGCGTCATCATCGGCCCCTTCATCGGGTGGAAGATCGGGTCCGTGATCTCCTGGTTGAAGATGACGTCGTAGAGGCCGAACGGGAACGGGCCCGGGTCCGGCACGACGGGGGCGTCGGGGTTGCCGAGGTTCCAGGCCAGGTCGTCGAGATCGCCGAAGACGTGGCAGCTCGCGCAGGCCGAGTCGCCGTGGCTCGACGTGAGCGAGGCGTCATAGAGGAAGCGGCGGCCGTTCACGATGCTGGCCGGCTCGGGGTTGTGCATCGGGACGTGTCCCACCTCGGTCTTCGATGTGGTGTTGATGATCGAGATGGAGTTGTCGAAGCGGGTCAGCACGTAGAGGCGATTCCTGCTCTCGTCGAGCACGAGGCCGGTCGGCCCGCCGCCGCTCACCGGGATCTGGTTCGCGGTGCTCGGCACGAACGTGTCGTTCTCGAGCGCGGCGGTGCTGAACACGCCGATCTTGCTCGACCCGAGCGCGGCGACGTACAGCGTCGCGCCGTTGCTGGTCACGGCCATCTCCTGCGGGAAGGCGAGGCTCTTCGCGTTCTCGGCGTTGGGGACCGGGGCGCAGCAGGTGCTGTAGTCGATGTGCTTGTTGAGGTGCCGCGGCGCGACGCTCCCCGGGCTGAGGACGGTGATCCGGCTCTCGTGCAGGTGGCCGCGCGTGGTCTCGCCGGCGAAGAGGCCGGGGCCCTCGAAGTTCTGCTGGCTGAACGCTTCGGTGTTCGCGACGTAGACCTTCCCGTTCACCGGGTTGACGGCCATGTTGAAGAGGATCGTCCCGACGCCGGAGAAGAAGCCCTGCGCTCCGCTGATCCACGCCGGGGGGTTCGCCGTGGCGTCGATGACGAAGACGTCCTTGTCGGGCAGCGAGAACCTCATCTGGTCGTCCCAGAGCTTGCCCCGCTCGTCGTACCAGTGTCCGCCGTCGTATTTCACGATGACGGCGACCTCCGGCGCCGGCGCGCCCTCGAAGTTGGTGCTGGGCCCGGGCGCGCCGTTCGGCCCGAAGCCGTCGGGGACCAGCGCCTCGTTGACGGTGGCGGTGCGGTTGCCGGAGTGGAACGCCGCCGCGTACACGCGGGTGCCGTCCGGGGTCACGGCGAGGGCGCGCGGCGTGTCGCTGAAGAGGGTGATGATGTTGAGCGGATTACCCCCGAGCGACTGGCCGAGCTGGTTTGCGTCGAAGACCCACACGTCGGCGCGACCGACGCCAGGCGTCGTGAACTGAGGGTCGTAGGGGACGTTCTGGCCGCGGTGCGCCGTCGTGATGAAGGCGCGGTTTCGCCCCGGACCGGCGAACACGATGTCGCGCGGCTCGTCGCCGACGAGGAGCGTGCGCACGACGCGCCCGGTCTGCCCGCCGAGGCCCAGCTGGACGACGCTCACGCTGTCCGACAGGTGGTTGACGACCCAGACCTCGTTATTGCTGCGGACGGCCACGGCCACCGGCTCCAGGCCGACAGATATCGACGTGCGGTGCTCCAGGCCGCCGCTGCCGATGCGGAACACCTCGAGGCGGTTGTCCGGCGTGTTGACGGCGAAGAGCAGCTTCCCGTCGGGCGAGATGGCCAGCGGGCGGACCTGGCCGCTCTCGAACGCGGTGAACGACGGCGCGGCGAGCGCCGGGGCCCCGGAGAGCGATACTGCAGTCAGGGATGCGACGAGAGCGCCTAGCGTCGCCCACCGTGAACCGGGCAATCGAGTCATGGATGCCTCCGTGGTGTCGAGTGGCTCCCCAGCCACACAACGACAATCCAAGACTGTAAGACAAAATCGAATGATTGTTCAAGCATGCAAAGAAGCTCGGCGCGATTTTTTGCAAAGGGGCGATCTCTCGTTCTCTCGTCCTCGTCCTCTCGTCATCTCGTCCTCGCGCCCTATCGCCGATCTCGCGTCTCTGTCGCTGATGTAGGCGTCGATAGCGGCGGCGCGCTGGACGACGCGTCACCGTGGCTGGGCGCGCGTGCGACGCGGGAGGCGAGGCGGCGTGTGCGCTCGTCTACCTGGGTTACGTGAGTCACGCGAGTCACCTGAGTCGCGCTCAGCGTCGGTGGACCGCGTCGCCGGTGCCGGCGGGGGCCGGCGGGGATCGGAGCATCGGCGGAGCGGGGGGCGGCTCGGCTGTGATGAGGAGCACGAATGACGCGCGCGGGTCGCGCTCCGAACGGCTGTGCGCGCAGGAGGGGATTGGATCCAGCGCGAGGACGCTGTAGGATGGAGGGCTCGTATCGACCACCGGACCAGCTCTGGCTGTAGTACCGAGGGAGGCGATCTGGCGGGCACGGCGCGCCGGTCGCGGGATGGAGAAGCTATGAGGAGCTTGCGCGTGGACCCTCTCGTTACCGACGGCTTCGGGATCGAGCCGGCCCTGAGGGACGACACCCTCAGCGTCAAGCTCACCGGCAGGGGGGACATGGCGGCTGCCGCGCCGCTCAGCAGGTACGTCAAGGCCCTGGAGGGCGAGGTGGCGCGCCTGTCGGTGAGCACGCTCGAGCTCGACGTGCGCGGGCTGTGCTTCATGAGCTCGAGCTGCCTCAAGGCGTTCGTCAGCCTCATCTGCAGCCTCGTCGGCCACGGCATGAAATGCAGGATACGGTTCGTGACGGACCCGCAGCTCGCGTGGCAGCGCCGGAGCCTCAGGCCCCTGGATCGCATGTGCCCGGAGCTCGTCTCGATCGCCGACGCATGAGCCGAGGGCCCGAGGCCATGACGAGGAAGCGCCGGACGATCGCGTTTCTGATCGACAATGTCGTCGGCGACTACCAGTCGGAGCTGCGCGCGGGGGTCGAGCGCGCGGCCGAGGCGCACGACGTCAACCTGCTGACGGCGTTCGGCGACCCGTCGAGCGCCCTCCGGCCGGACGAGACGGACCGGAGCACCTTCTATCACCTCATCGGTCCGGACACGGCCGATGGCGTCATCGTCGCCTCGTCGACGCTCTCCCGCTACGGCGGCGTCGACGTCATGCGGGCGTTCTGCCGGTCCTTCGCGCCGCTGCCGGTGTGCAGCATCGGGACGGCGATCGATGGAGTCCCGAGCCTCATGGTCGACAACGCCCTCGGGAGCGAGATCTCGGTCGCGCACCTGGCCGACGAGCACGGGCGCCGGCGCATCGCGTATATCGGCGGGCCGCTGAGCAGCGAGGAGGCGCAGCTGCGCGCCAGCGGGTACCGGAGGGCGCTCGCGGCGCGGGCGCTCCCTTGCGACGAGCGCCTCGTGGCGGTCGGCGCGTTCACGATACCGACCGGGCGCGAGGCGATGCGCGAGATCCTGGCGCGCGGGGCCGAGTTCGACGCCGTGGTGGCCGCCAACGACAGGATGGCGCTCGCGGCGATCGAGGTGCTCAAGGCGGAGGGGCTCCGCATCCCCGAGGACGTCCTCGTGTGCGGCTTCGATGACGTCGGCATTGCCCGCTTCACGAAGCCGTCGCTCACCACCGTCCATCAGCCGATCAAGCGCCTCGGGGGGATGGCCGTGAGCACGATCCTCCGCCTGATCGGCGGCGAGGCCGTCCCGGCGCTGGAGCTCGCGGAGGTCGAGCTCACGCAGCGCGAGTCCTGCGGCTGCGGCTACCGCCCGGGCGACACGGTCCTCCCGCCGTCGCCGCCGGCGCAGGGCTCTCCGCGCCCGGCCTCCGACCAGCGGGCCTCTCTGGAGAGCGCGCTCAGGAGGAGCGTGGCGATCCCGATCGGCGCCCTCGACGGCTGGGCGGGCGACCTGCTGACGGCGCTGGAGGACGAGCTCGCGGGCGACCGGGGCCGCTTCCTGCGCGCGCTCCAGGCGCTCCTCGACGAGGCGAGGCGCGAGGGCGTGCTCCTCGACCAGCTCCAGGCCGTGATCTCCCTCTTGCGCGAGCGGGTCCGGCCGGCGGCCGCGGCCGGCGACGCGGCGGCCCTGGAGCCGCTCTGGCACGCTGCGCGGATCCTCATCGGGAGCGAGTCCGTGCACGTCGAGGGCGAGCAGCGGCTGCGCGTGGAGCTCGCCGCGATCGAGGTCATCTACGGCGCTCGGGGGTTCGCCGCGTGCTTGAGCCTGCCGGTCCTCAAGGGCCTGCTGGCGTCGGAGCTGCCGCGGATGCAGCTGTCGCACGTGGCGGTGTCGCTCTACGACGACGCCCAGCGCGCCTCGCTGAGGCCGCTGTTCCTGATGGATCGTGGCCGCGAGGTGGAGGCGCCGCCCGTGAGCTTCCCGGCGCGCCGCCTCGCGCCGCCGGGGTTCCTCGGCGGCGTGGAGCGCAGCAGCATGATCGTCCTCCCGGTCGCGTTCGGCGACGTGGAGACGTTCGGCGTCGCGGTGCTCGACAGCCGCGCCAGCGCCATGAGCTACGACGTGCTGCGTCTCCAGCTCGGCTCCGCGGTCAAGGCCGCGGCGCTGCACCGGGAGGTCGTGCGGGAGGTGGAGCTGCGCGAGCGCCTGGAGCAGGAGCGCGTGCGCCAGGAGAGCCAGGTCGCGGCGCGCATCCAGACCGCGCTGGTGCCGAAGCAGCTCTCGATCGAGGGGCTCGAGCTCTGCGCGGTGATGCAGCCGGCGGCCGAGGTCGGCGGCGATTACTACGATGTGCTCGCGACGCCGGGGGGCGGTTGGCTCGGGATCGGCGACGTGGCCGGGCACGGGCTCGCGGCGGGCCTCATCATGCTGATGATCCAGAGCATGGTGTCGGCGCTGACGAGCAACGACCCGAGCGCGAGCCCGGCGAGGGTCGTCGTCGCGCTCAACAAGGCGATTTACAAGAACGTCCGCGGCCGCCTGGACCGCGACGAGCACGCGACGCTCCTCTTGCTCCGGTACGAGCGCAGCGGGCGCGTGACGTTCGCCGGCGCGCACGACGACATGATCGTGTGTTCGGCGCGCTCCCGGCGCTGCACGTGCATCGCGAGCTCCGGGGTCTGGATCGGCGCGCTGCCCGAGATCGGGGCGATGACGCGGGACGCCGAGCTCTTCCTGGAGGACGGGGACCTGCTCGTGCTCTACAGCGACGGCGTGACCGAGGCGCGCAACGCGCAGCACGAGCAGTTCGGGCTGGAGCGGCTGTGCGCCATCATCGAGGCGGTCCAGACCGCGCCCGTCGACGTGATCCGCGACCGGATCCTCGAGGCGGTGGAGGGCTGGTGCCCGAGCCCGGACGACGACATCACGATCGTCGTGGCGAGGCATCGCGCGCCCGAGTAGCGCGCCCGAGGCCAGCGAGCGCTCATTCGTGCTCGGGACGGCGTGCGCCAGGAGCACGCCGGTGAGCCGCTCGCGTACGGTGGCCCGCGGATGCCGCCGGGGAAGCCGGCGCGCTCGTTACGACGCCCGCGTCGGCTTCCGCGGGGTCGGCGACTTACGCACCTTTCGCTCCGGGACGCGCGAGCGATTCCCCGGGATCGAGCGCTGTGCCGCCCTGGCCGGTTCCGGCGCGAACACCTCGCTCACGGAGGCGGCCGTTGCGGCGCGGGCGATCCATCGATCGAGCTCCGCCGGGACTGTGCAGGCCTTGACGTGAGCGCGCTCCTCAGCCGTCAGCGACAGGCCGCGCGCGTCGAGCACGGCGAGCAGGGCCTCCTGCATGCCCTCGATCTTGCCCTCGATCTTGCCCTCCGCCTTGCCCGCGGCTCTCCCGCGCTTTTCAAAGAAGAGCCGGAAACGCCGAGACGCTTGGGTTTCAGGGACTTTGCTCGGATCCATGGCCAGCTCCCTGAGCGAGGCGAGCATGGCGTCGCTCAGCACGGCCAGGATCGCACGCGCCTGCGCGTCTCGCAACGGCTCGTCGGTGAGGTGCTGCTCGGTGAGCTCCAAGGCGCGCGCCACGATCCTGCGCGCAGCGGGCCCGTGGCGGTGGTGCACGGCCCAGGCGGCGAAGAGCGCGAGCTCCGGATACGCCGGATCGAGCAGCGCCTCGACGCGCCGACCCGAAAGGAGCAGCACCCGCGGCGTCAGCTCGAAACGCGTGCCGAGCTCGCCCCGAAAGCGCGCGGCCTGCTTCGCCCACGAGGCTACGCGGCGGCTGGCCGTGATCACGATCACCTCGCCCATCGTCTTCTCCTGATGGACGAGCACGCTGACCGCGAGCGGCCAGCTCCTCCGCTTGCGCTCATCGATGGAGTTCTGGATCTCGACCATCACCCACCCCGGCCGCCGCGAACGCAGGAGCAGGTCCGGACGAACCTCGATGGCCCTGGTGAAACGCACGGTGGCATCGACCGCCTCCGCCGGCGTGCCGAACGAGCTACCGGTGAGCCGCTGGAAGAGGTCGGCGAGCAGCGCTGGACGGTCCCGCAGCGCGACGATGAGCACCTCGTGCGGTGTTCCCGGCATGCGCTCCTCTCTACTCGACGCGAGAAGAGTTGGCGAGGCATCAAGTCGGGAGATCGATGCTCGTCTGATGAGGCCCGCCGACCCACCTGAGCATTCGTGAGAACCTTTCTTGCTATTCCTGACCAAGCACGCCTGGCGCACGTAATGAGGTGCCGAGCGCGCCAGGCGCTGCCTGCCTGAGGAACCGAGAGCGGCCATGTCGACCTGCCGCGAACCCAACGTGGGTGTGCCGGGGGGAGGGGCCCGCGAGCGCCTCGGTCCCGGCGCCCCTGGCGGCCGCCACCCCCTCCGCCGCATCCGCCACCCCTGGCTGCCCGTAAGTACCTGAAATCGCGTGCGTCCCTGCCTGGCACGCCGTTCGCGAAAGGGCTCGGACATGCAGGCCACGGCGCTCACGTTCTCGCTGCTCGGGCTCGACGCCCACCCCATCCGCGTGGAGGTCGACTCCGGCCGCGGCCCCTCGTTCTTCCAGATGGTGGGCCTCGCCGAGGCGAGCGTCCGAGAGAGCCGCGTGCGCGTCCGCGCCGCGCTCCAGCAACTCGGCGTCGAGCTCGACGAATATGTGATCACCGTGAACCTCGCCCCGGCAGACCTCAAGAAGAGCGGCGGCGCGTACGACCTCGCGATCGCCATCGCCGCGCTCGCCGCGCTCGGCAAGGTCCCGGCCGGAGGGCTCGACCAGATCGGCTTGCTCGGCGAGCTCTCGTTGAGCGGCGCGGTGCGCCCGGTGCGCGGCGTGCTGCCGGCGCTGCGCGGCGCGGCGGAGCAGGGGATCCTGCGCGCGATCGTGCCTCACGGCAACGCGCGCGAGGCGGCGAGCGTGGCCGGCGTCGACGTCTTTATCGCCGAGCACCTCGGCCAGGTCGTCTCGCACCTCCGCGGCAACAAGGCCCTCCCCGGCGCCGGCTCCGTGGCCACGGTCGTCGCCGAGCCCAGCGCCGCGGCGGTGGATCTCGCCGAGGTCCGCGGCCAGCACGGGGCGCGCCGCGCGCTCGAGATCGCGGCGGCCGGTGGACACAACCTCATCATGCTGGGCCCGCCGGGCAGCGGAAAGACCATGCTGGCTCGCCGACTGCCCACGATCATGCCGCCCATGTCCTACGAGGAGGCGCTGGACATCACCGCGATCCACTCGGTCGCCGGGCTGCTCTCCCCGGACCGGGGCCTCGTCGCGGCGCGCCCCTTCCGCGCCCCGCACCACACCGTGAGCGCCGCGGGCCTCGTCGGCGGCGGCGATCCGATCCGCCCGGGCGAGGTCTCCCTGGCCCACCATGGTTGCCTGTTCCTCGACGAGCTCCTCGAGTTCCGCCGCGGCGTCCTCGAGGCCCTCCGCGAGCCCCTCGAGGAGGGCACGGTCGCCCTCTGTCGCGCGCGCGCCCGCGTCGTCTTCCCCGCGCGTCCGATCCTGGTCGCCGCCATCAACCCTTGTCCGTGCGGCTTCTACGGGGATCGCGGGAATCGCTGCGTCTGCTCCCTCGACCGCGTGCGCGCCTACCGCGCGCGGCTGAGCGGGCCGCTGCTCGATCGCATCGATCTGCACATCGCCTTGCCTCCGGTCGACGTCGCTCACCTGTGCGCGCCGCTCGGGACGGCGATGGACGACGGCCGGGCGCCCTTGCACGCGCCCGAGAGCTCGGCCGCGGTGCGGGCGCGCGTGGTCGAGGCCCGGGCCGCGCAGCGCGCGCGCTTCGAGGCGGGGGAGGTCGCGGCGACGCACAACGCCGAGCTCGGCCCGCGGGATCTCGCGCGCGTGGCCATGCCGGACGTCTCCGGGGCGCGCGTGCTCGCGTCGGCCGTGGAGCGGCTCGGCCTCTCGGCGCGGGCGTACACCAAGGTGCTGCGGGTCGCCCGGACGCTCGCCGACATGGACAGGAGCGCTGCCGTGCGCGCGGCGCACGTGGCCGAGGCGATCGGCGCGCGGCTGTTCGACCGTGAGGCCGCCTCCGGGCCTCCGCCCGTCACCGCCGCGGCGGGCGCCTGAGCCTGCCGCGCGACCCAAGATCATCGCGCCTGCAGCGACGCAGGCGCGATCGCGGCCGCCCCGACGGCCGCGTCGAATCGGCTGTTCGCGCGCTCGGGGGCGCGCACGCGAAGCACGCGACACGCAACGAAGGCACGTTGAAAGGAAGAGACCAAGATGATGACCGAGATCGCTGAGAAGCTCCGCACCGTGAAGACCGTCGTCGGCACCATCGAGAAGCAGTTCGGGAAGGGGGCGATCATGTCGTTGAACGATGAGAACGAGACCAGGGACATCGGCCTGATCCGGACCGGCTCGCTGTCGCTGGACGCGGCGCTCGGGATCGGCGGCTACCCGCGCGGGCGGATCGTGGAGATCTACGGCCCGGAGTCGTCGGGGAAGACCACGCTCACGCTCCACGCGATGCGGGAGGCGCAGCGGGCGGGCGGGGTCGCCGCGTTCATCGACGCCGAGCACGCGTTCGACGTCACGTACGCGCGCTCGATCGGCGTCGACATCGACCGGCTCCTCGTCTCGCAGCCGGACAACGGCGAGCAGGCGCTGGAGATCGTCGAGATGCTCGCGCGCTCGAGCGCGGTCGACGTGATCGTCGTCGACTCGGTGGCTGCGCTCACGCCCAAGGCCGAGATCGAGGGCGACATGGGCGAGTCGCACATGGGCCTCCAGGCGCGGCTGATGAGCCAGGCGCTGCGGAAGCTCACCGGGATATGCCACCGGACGGACACGACGCTCATCTTCATCAACCAGCTCCGGCAGAAGATCGGCGTCGTCTTCGGCAACCCCGAGGTGACGACCGGCGGCAACGCGCTCAAGTTCTATGCGAGCGTGCGGCTCGACGTGCGTCGGGTGGGGCCGGTGAAGGTGAGCGACGAGGCCATAGGATCGAGGACACGCGTCAAGGTGGTAAAGAACAAAATGGCTCCGCCCTTCCGAGAGGCCGAGTTCGACATCCGCTGGGGCGCCGGCATCGACGGCGCGGCGGACCTCATCGACTTCGCGTGCCAGCTCGGGGTGGTGGAGAAGAGCGGAGCGCACCTGTCCTTCGCGGGCGAGCACATCGGGCAGGGGAGGGAGCGCGCCCGCGAGGCGCTGATCGGCAAGCCGACGCTCGCCACGTCGCTCCGCGCGGCCGTCGACGCGGCCGCGCCGGCGCGGCCCGGCGCGAGCGCGGCGATGGATGCGTGAGCCCGAGCGGGCGGCGCGCCGGCGGCCCGGGGCTGCCGGGCGCCGCCCGCTCGGCTCGAACGACGGTTTGCTCACGGGGAGACACCGCGCCTCGTGGAGAGAGGCGCGAGGCAGCAGGAGATCTCGATGGACGGCGCTCGAGCGATATCGAGCGACGGGTGACAGCGGAATGCGACAGCTAACGACGTAATCGACGGCAAACCACGTAATCGACAGCAAACGACGACAACGACAACAAACGACGACAACGACAACAACATCACGATCTGGAGCGCATCATGAACGACGGAATGAACAAGGTGATTCTCATGGGCAACCTCGGCTCGGATCCGGAGCTGCGCTACACCGGCAACGGCACGCCGGTGCTCCAGCTGCGCATGGCGACGAACGAGTCGTTCGTCGACAAGAACAAGGAGCCCAAGGAGCGCACCGAGTGGCACAACATCGTGTTCTGGGGGCCGCGCGCCGAGGCGCTCGCGAAGGTGCTGACCAAGGGCGACGGCGTGCTCATCGAGGGCGGGCTGCGGACGTCGAGCTACGAGAAGGACGGGATCCGGCGCTACCGCACCGAGGTGATCGCGCGGGAGCTCCGCTTCACCGGGCGCCGGTCCATGGCGCAGCCGCCGCCCGGGCTGGAGGACGACGGCGAGGCGACGCAGCCCGGGGCCGCGGTGCCGGCCACCGCGCGGCCCGGGAAGAACGGGGCGCGGGGGCGGCCGCCGGAGGTGCCTGCGCTGGATGAGCTGCCGTACTGAGGGACGAGAGACGGGCGAGGCGGCTGGGTGAAGCCGCCTCGCGGCGGCTCCCAGTACGCCTCGCCGCCTATCTCACCTAACCCAGCCGGGCACGCGATGACGCGCTCGCCCCGATGGACCGGGGAATCTCCGCGAGGGCGAGGACAGAGTTCCCGCACCGGTCGCAACCCGGCCGCTGCGCGCGTCGTCGTCGACGCCGTTGCGCGGAGCACCAGCGACTACTCGAATTTCTTCGGGACGAGCGGGGAGAATTGGGGCGCGCGCTTCCGAGGGCTGGAGCCGTTCGGCGCCGCGGCGCTCGTCGAGGCGAGGGACGGCGCGGTCGATGCGTCTTCCGTTCCATCCTTGCGAGGCGCTTGTGGCAGCTCGAGCTTGGTCGGATGCGCGCCGAGCTCCGTCACCGCGACGTCCGCGACGATCTCCACCTCGCCCTTGAAGACGCGAACCCGGCGCATGCTGCCCAGCTCGCCCTCGAGCTCGAGGATGCCGTCCCGCATCGTCGCGGGGCGCCCGTCGATCTCCACCGAAGCGTCGGCGGGCAGCACCACCAGGTTGACGCGGCGTCTGGGTGCGGGCTGCTCGGTTGTCGCCTGCGGTGGCGCCTGGGAGGCGCCACCCTGCGCGAAGCCGTTGACAGCTCGAACCACGGTGTAGGCGCCGAGGCTCCCAGCGAGCAACACGCTGATCCCGGCCGCGTGCCAGATGCGACGCCACGCCAGCCCGTTCGGCTGCGGCGCCGCGGCTGCTGCGGGGGGCTCAGGGATGGTGTTGCTCGACGTGAGCGTCGTCGTATTCACGTCGCGGGCGGTCACACCGATGGTCGTCGCGATGTCGGGTCGGTCGGCCACCATCGCGCGCTCGGTCTCGGTGAGGGGAACGAGCATGCTCTCGTCGATGGTGAGATCCCCGTCGAGCAGCGGCAGGATCGCCTTGAGCATCGCGGCGGCGCTCGGGTAGCGCCGCTCCCGGTCGTGCTGGAGAGCCGTGTGCACGATCCTGGAGATCTCCGGCGAGACCCACGGCGCGAAGTCTTGCACGGGCGGGGGCGGCTCCTGCACGAGCGCGGCGATGAGCTCGACGAAGGCCTCGATATGTTCATGCGGCGTGCGTCCCGCGAGGGCGCGGTAGAGGACGATCCCGAGCGACCAGATGTCGGTCCTGTGGTCCATCTCTCTGCGCCCCCGCGCCTGCTCCGGCGACATGTACCGCGGGGTCCCGAGCATGGTCCCTGTCTGGGTGAGGCCCGTCGACGGGTCCTCGGAGCCGTGGGGCCGCCTGATCTTGGCGATGCCGAAGTCGAGCAGCTTGACCGTGATCGTCGGCTCTCCCTCGCGGCGCGCGAGGAACAGGTTGGCCGGCTTGATGTCCCGGTGCATGACGCCGGCCTCGTGCGCCTTCTGCAGGCCCACGCACGTCTGCGCGACGATCCGGAGGGCGAGGGGCGGCGGTAGGGGGCCGAGCCGGCCGAGGAGCTGGCCGAGGTCTTCGCCGCGGAGCAGCTCGATGACCATGAAGGGCGCGCCGCTCTCCGCGTCCTTGCCGCTGTCGAGCACGCGCGCGATGTGGTCGGTGTCGATGCCGCCGGCGACCCTCGCCTCGCGCTCGAACCGCCCGATGGCGGAGCCGCTGCGCTCGGCGCGCTCCGGGTTGATGAGCTTCACGGCGACGCGCCGCTTCTCGGCGAGGTCCTCGGCCTCGTAGACCGCTCCCATCCCCCCCTCGCCGAGCAGCGAGCCCAGCAGGTACCTACCGTTGAGCGTTCTGGCGTTCATAACCGCAGCGTTCTCGAAGGTGCTCTACCGTGATGCGGTCGCTCATTCTGCGCCGTACGGGCCGCAGTCGTCCCGCCAGGAAGCTTATATACCACGGGCTCGGCGCGTTCACGAGCCCTCTCACGCGGCGCGCGCGGTCGTGGAGCGCCGGCGCGCCGGCGCGCATGGCGTCTGGAAAAGACGGGTAGAGTCATCAGGTTAGCCGGTCAGTTGGACGCGTGTACCCTGCGGAGGGCGTCTGCGTCCGTGGCGCCTGAGGGCGAGGCGGAAACGGCCGCTGGGCCGCGGAGCGACCAGCGCGCGGGGGCGGCGTTAAGGCGCCACGAGCGCTCCGCGAGACTGCGCGCCGCACCCCGAAGATGCGCCGGAAGAGATCAAGGAGGTATCCCAAAGGCGTAAGGAGCATCCTTGCGCGGATGGGTCCGGTCGCATCGGTGTAGCATCGTTTCGCAAGCGCCGTGATTGATCCGGCGCTGCCGCTGCATTATCGGTTTGCGCTTCACGACGGTTCCGAACGATGCTCCGCCGCTCCCTTTTCGCCTGGGCCTGCGCGGCCCTCTTGACGCTGGAGCTTGTGTCGGCGCCGCTCGCCGCCCAGCCTTCCGCGCGTCGCGTGGCGCCGCCGACGGTGCCGCCTCTAGGCGGTGGTGTCGCGGTCGCGGCGCCGAGCGCGCCGGTGCCTGCGCCATACGAGACCGGCGCGAGGGAGGAGGCGGAGGGGCGTTTTCGACGGGGGCGTCGCCTCTTGCTGGAGGGCGCGTGGGACGCCGCGCTCGCGGAGTTTCTCGAGTCGAGGCGGCTCTACGCGACCTGGAGCGCCACCTCGAGCGCCGGTGCCTGCCTGATGAATCTCGGGCGCTTCGATGAGGCGCTCGAGGGGCTGCTTGCGACGTACGGGGACACTCTCCCGGCCGCTGTCAAGACCGCAGCACAAAAGGAGGTGCTCGCGCTCCGTGACGGGGGCGGGACGATCGCGCTCGTCAGGGCCGAGCCGGGCGCAGCCGTCGTGATCGACGAACGAGCTCGCGGGGCACATCCGTCGGCCGCGCCGCTGCGCGTCGTTGCGGGTACCCACGTGGTCCGCATTTCCAAGGACAGGTTCGAGCCGTTCGAGAGCGCCGCATCGGTGGCTGGCGGTCAAACGACGAGCGTGGTTGCGCGCCGCTCGTCGCGTCCGGGCGGCAGCGCGTCGCGGAGCGGAGAGGCAGGGCGCTCGCCGTGATGGTGGATGGTTCGAGGTGGGCAAGACGCCGTGGGAAGGGCCGATCGCGGTCGGCGAGCACACGGTGGTCCTGCGCGGCGAGGACAGCTCGAAGTGGGTTTTGGTTTGTGGCGTCGATATGTAGATGACGAATATTGGTTCGCTTCGATGGCTCATTGTTAATCTGGATTCTGTGTGTTCAGGTCTCTTTGCGGCTTATCATGGATACCATTGGGTAGGATGGGGACTTGCTCCCTGAGCATCGTGAGCAATATGTCGAAGCATTCCGAAGCCCCGAACGCTCGCGTCGACGCACGCACCGGAACTGTCCACGCGATGCGGCTCGCGAGCCACGTGGCTCAGCCAGCACCGCAGGACAACCCGACACCTCGCGCACCGGACGCGCCTCTCGAGCCCCCCGCCGCACCGGTCACCACCGCTGTCGTTGCGGATTCAGCCGGCGCTCCCCAAGCCAGCAGCACGATCGCGGCGGGCTCTGTCATCCGCCATTACGAGCTCATCCGTGCTCTCGGCAGCGGCGGCATGGGAACCGTCTTCCTCGCCCGCGACACGCGCCTCGGTCGCCTCGTGGCCATCAAGGTCCTCCTCAAGCACAGCGGCGAGCGCGCGCAGCGTTTTCTGATCGAGGCGCGCGCCACCGCGCACATCAGCCATGAGAACATCGTCGTGATCCACGAGCTCGGTGAGCACGACGGCCGGCCCTATATGGTGCTCGAGTACATCAAGGGCAAGACGTTGAGCGAGCTGCTCAGCAAACAGCGCGATGGCCTGGACGGCGAGCGGGACGAGGAGGACGCCGAGGCGCCGCCCTCGGCGCCGGCCGCCGCCGGCCTGCCGCCGGGCCGCGCCGTCGAGCTGATGATCCCGGTCGTCCGCGCGCTGGTCTGCGCTCACGAGCGCGGCATCGTCCACCGCGATCTGAAGCCGTCCAACATCATGATCAGCGATACGGGCACGGTGAAGGTGCTCGATTTCGGTCTCGCCAAGCTGCTGGGCGCGCGCGACGGAGAGCGCGACGGCGCCGCCGACGTCGCGCTCGCGGAGACCTTGCTCGACGATGACGCCAACGCCCTCGTGCTGACCGGCGCCGGCGCCCGGCTCGGAACCGCGCCGTACATGTCGCCGGAACAATGGGGCGGGGGCCCCGTGGATCACCGCACCGACATCTGGGCGGCCGGCATCCTGCTGGCGAAGCTCGTGCTCGGCCGGCATCCGCTCTCGCCGCTGTCGCTCTACGAGCTGTCCACGATCGCCCGCCTCAATGTCCCCATGCCGAGCCTCCGCGAGATGCGCCCGGACCTCGGCAAGCTGGCCTCGATCATCGATCGATGCCTGATCAAGCGGCGAGAGGACCGGCTCGGCAGCGCCCGCGAGCTGCTCGCCGAGCTCGAAGCGCTCGCGCCAGCGTGGTCGAGGCCCTCCGCGGGCGAGGAGCACAACCCCTACGCTGGCTTGGCCGCGTTCCAGGAGAGCGATGCGTCGCGCTTCTTCGGCCGCGCCCGGTCGATCGCCGAGGTGGTCGCGCGGCTCGCCGAGCAGCCGCTCATCGCCGTGGTGGGGCCGTCGGGGGCAGGGAAGTCGTCGTTCGTGCGCGCCGGCGTGATCCCCGCGCTGGGCCGCACGGGCGAGGCGTGGGAGTCCTTCACCATTCGCCCGGGCGCTCATCCCCTGGCCGCCCTGGCCGAGCTGCTGCTCGCCCGCGAGTTCGAGACGTCGACGCAGGACGCCGCCCGCCCCGCGCGCGACGCGTCCGCCCCGGGAGGCAAGGACCGCGAGGGGCTCATCGCGAAGCTGCGCGCGGAGCCGGGGTTCCTGGGTGCGCAGCTCCGCGCGCGGGCTCGGCGCAAGCTCAAGCGCGCCGTGCTCTTCGTCGATCAGTTCGAGGAGCTCTACACCCTGGCGCGGGGCGGCGAGCGAGAGCGCGCCGCGTTCTATGCGTGCCTCGCCGGGGTGGCCGACGACCCGGGCTCGCCGCTCCGCGTGCTGCTCACCCTGCGCTCGGACTTCCTCGACCTCGTCGCCGAGGCGCACGCCGCCACGACCGGGCTGAACCGCGGGCTCATGCTGCTGTCGCCCATGGACCGCGAGGGGCTGCGCGAGGCGCTGCTGCGGCCGCTCGAGGCGATGGAGCATCGGTTCGAGCCGCCGGAGCTGGTCGAGGAGATGCTCGACGAGCTGGAGCACACCGCGGGCGCGCTGCCGCTGCTCTCGTTCACCGCGGCCAAGCTGTGGGAGCAGCGCGATCGGGCGCGGCGCGCCTTGACCGAGGCGAGCTACCGGCGGATGGGCGGCGTCGCCGGGACGCTCGCCGGCCATGCCGATGCGGTGCTCGACGCCATGTCGTCCAGCGAGCGGATGCTGGCGCGGGCGGCGCTGCTCCGGCTCGTGACCCCCGAGCGGACACGGGCCCTGTGCACGCTGGGCGAGCTGTGTGAGCTCTCCGCGGTGCCGTCGGACCGGGATCGGGTCCTGAGCCGCCTCATCGACGCTCGGCTGCTGACGGTCGAGGGCGGCGGCTCGGCCGAGGCGACGGTGGAGATCGTGCACGAGTCGCTGATCGAGGCCTGGCCGACGCTGGCGCGGTGGGTGGCCGAGAGCCAGGAGGACGCGGCGTTCCTGTCGCGGCTCCGCAACGCGGCCGCGCAGTGGGAGGCGAGCGGACGATCTGAAGGTCTGCTCTGGCGCGGGCAGGCGGCGGCGGACGCGAAGCGCTGGCGCGCGCGGTACTCCGGCGAGCTCGCGCTCGGAGAGGAGCGCTACCTGAAGGCGGTGATCGCGCTGGCCCAGCGCGCGCGGCGCCGGCGCTGGAGGATCGCGATGGGCGCGATCGGAGGGCTCGCGACGGCCGCCGTGGCGGTGTCGTACCTGGCGGTGCGCGCCGATCGAGCGGCGAAATGGGCGCACGAGGAGGCCGCGATGGCCGCGCGGCAGGCTGCGCGCGCGGACCAGGAGGCGGAGCGCGCGCAGGCCGAGGCGCGGCAGGCGCGCAATGCGACGCGCATCGCGGCGGCGCGCGAGCAGCAGGCGGATCCGACGACGGCGCTCGCGTTGCTGCGCGAGGTGGAGCCGCCGGAGGTGCCGCGAGGGTGGTCCGAGCTCTCGCGCGGAGCGCTGCAGGCCGGGGTCGCCCGGGTGGTGCTCACGCATCCGGAGGCCGTCCTGGGGACGTCGTTCAGCCCCGATGGGAAGCGCATCGTCTCCGCGTGCTTCGACAACATCGCGCGCGTGTGGAACGCCGACGGCACGGGCGAGCCCCTGGCGCTCCGCGGCCACGAGGATCGGGTCTGGTCGGCGGCGTTCAGCCCAGACGGCAAACGCATCGTCACGGCGTCTTTCGACAAGACGGCGCGCGTGTGGAGCGCCGACGGCACGGGTGAGCCGCTGGTGCTCCGTGGTCACGCCGATCGGGTCCATTCCGCGGCGTTCAGCGCCGACGGCGAGCGCATCGTGACCGCGTCCTTCGACCACACCGTGCGTGTATGGAGCGCCGATGGTGCGGGCGAGCCCCTGGTGCTTCGCGGTCACGCGGCTGGGGTCTACTCTGCGGCGTTCAGCCCGGATGGCAAGCGCATCGTCTCCTCATCGCATGACAAGACGGCGCGCGTGTGGAGCGCCGATGGTGCGGGCGAGCCGCTGGTGCTCCGCGGCCACGCCGGCGCGGTCTACTCTGCGGCGTTCAGCCCGGATGGGAGGCGTATTGTCACCGCGTCGTGGGACAAGACGGCGCGGGTGCGGAGCGCCGACGGCATGGGCGAGCCGCTGGTACTTCGCGGCCACGAGGCAGGGGTCTACTCTGCGTCGTTCAGCCCGGATGGTAAGCGTATCGTCACGACGTCATGGGACAAGACGGTGCAGCTGTGGAGCGCTGACGGTAAAGGTGATCTCCTGGTGCTCCGAGGGCACGAGGATGGTATCTATTCAGCGAAATTCAGCGCTGATGGGACGAGCATCGTCAGCGCATCCTGGGACAAGACGGCACGCGTGTGGAGTGTCGATGGCACAGGCGATCTCCTCGTGCTCCGCGGTCACGAGGCCGGGGTCTATGCGGTGGCGTTCAGCGCCGACGGCAAGAGCATCGTCAGCGCCTCGGCGGACAAGACGGCGCGCGTGTGGCGCACGGGCGATACGCGTGCTTCTCTGGTTCTTCGCGGTCACGACGATCGGATCTATTCGGCGGCATTCAGCCCTGATGGCAAGCGGATCATCACCGGGTCATGGGACAAGACGGCGCGTATCTGGAGCGCCGACGCTACGGGCGAGCCGCTGGTGCTCCGCGGTCATGCGGATGGCGTCTATTCCACAGGATTCAGCCCAGACGGCAAGCGGGTCGTCACGGCGTCGTGGGACAAGACGGCGCGCGTGTGGAGCGCCGACGGCACGGGCGAGCCGGTGGTGCTGCGCGGTCATGAGGAACGGGTCAACTCGGCTGCGTTCAGCCCTGACGGCAAGCGGGTCGTCACGGCGTCGTGGGACAGGACGGCGCGCGTGTGGAGCGCCGACGGCACGGGCGAGCCGGTGGTGCTGCGCGGTCATGAGGAACGGGTCAACTCGGCCGCGTTCAGCCCAGACGGCAAGCGGGTCGTCACGGCGGCTTGGGACAGGACGGCGCGCGTTTGGAGCGCCGACGGCACGGGTGAGCCGGTAGTGCTGCGCGGCCACGACCACTGGGTCATCTCGGCTGCGTTCAGCCCTGACGGCAAGCATATCGTCACCGCATCTCAGGACAAGACCGTGCGGGTGTGGAACGCTGACGGTACGGGTGACCCCCTGGTCCTCCGCGGCGCCGGTATGGCGTACAACCACGCGGTGTTCAGCCCGGATGGGAAGAGAATCGCCGCCGCCTCCGATGACAATAGCGTATGGATATGGGCCGACCTCGACCCGCTTCGCGGCGTCGATGATCCCAGGCTGTGGACCGCGACCACCTACTGCATGTCCGTCGAGCGCAGGATCAAGATCCTGAACGTCCCCGAGGCCACCGCGCATGCTCAACAGGACGCGTGCCTGCGCCGTGTCGAACAAGCTCGCGGGGCGGACTTCGCGCCTCCGACGAATCCTTGAGGGGGCGCCGCCAGCGCTGGAGGGGCGCGCGGCCGGCGGGCTCTTCACCTGGTTACGAGCCCGCTCCCTCCCCGGGGGGGCGAGCGCGGCGGGTAGCGTCCGAAGCGCGCGAGCCGGCGTCTCGCTGGGGATAGCCGTTCACGCGCGCCGTGGCTTCGCGGTGGAAGCGCGGGGGTGGCTCACCGCAATCTGCCGACGACGAGGGCGTGATCCGAGGTGGGATGATACACGGAAGATGCGTCCTCGCTCCAGGTGTACCCCGCGATCTGCCCATCCTCGTCGGCGTAGAGGCGCATGACGCCCGCGCCTGCGCCGTCATGCCACGATCCGTCCGGATTTCGCCTGGTGTCGGTCTCCCCGTGGCCGGAGCTGCTCGAGTCGAGGATCTCGACCGCGTATTGTGCTGTTCCCGGCACGAGCGGCGCCGTCGGGGCGCGCGGCAGGGCGAGCGCGCGATCGCCAGCGCCCGGGAGGTGAGCAATCGCCGAGCCACGCGGCTACACGCGGCGTCGGGCCAGCTGCCAGAGGCTCGTGCCGCTCAGATCACCGAGGAATACGCCTGGATGTGGAGCACGGACCCGCCATGGGAAACTTGCCCTCGCGGCAGCTTCGCGGCGGCGCGTCCGACGACTTCCCGACAGATCGACGTCGTCCAGCCAGCTCGTCCCCGTAACTCAGGCGCAACAGGCGTGACAGGCCCAACGGGGGCCGCGGGGGCGCGCGCTGAGCTCCCGGTCAGAGCAGGGGGCTGAGCGGTACGCCGTCTGTCCCGCCGGACACGTCGCGTCAGCTCAGCGATCGTCGCTCGCCCGGAAGCTGTCCGGGTCGATCCCGTACCGCTTCAGCCAGCGGTGGATCTGCATGCGCTCCTTGCCCATCGCGCGCGCCACGGCCGCGATGTTGCCCTCGTGCTGCCGAAGGAGACCCAGGAGCGTATCGCGCCTGGCGTCGTCCTCGCTGCTCCGGGAAGCGGCGGCGCCGCCGAGGGCCTCCTGCAACTTCGACGGCAGGTGATCGAGCCCGATCTCTCGCTCGGCCCTGGCGAGCAGGATCGCCGAGGATACCGCCTTGTCCAGCTCGCGGACGTTTCCAGGCCACCTGTGCTGAAGGAGCGCCCGCACCGCGCGAGGGCGGATCCGGAGCTCCCCGGCGAGCTCTGGATCGGCGCGGCGCAGGAGCGCCGCGAGCAGGAAGCCGAGGTCCTCCCGTCGGGCGCGCAGCGGCGGCAGCTCGACGCGGTGCCCGGTGAGCCGATTCAGCAGATCCGCCCGGAACCTGCCGTCCTCGACCATCCGGTCGAGCGGCTGGTGCGTCGCCGCGACCACCCGCAGATCCACGCGGAGCGCGCGCGTGGCCCCCACCGGGCGCACCTCGCGCTCCTGGAGCACCCGCAGCAGGACGGCCTGCGCCTGCGCTGGCATATCGCCGATCTCGTCAAGGAAGAGCGTCCCGCGATCGGAGGCGCGCACGAGGCCGGGGGTGTCCGCCACCGCGCTGGTGAAGGCTCCCTTGCGATGCCCGAAGAGCTCGTCCTCGATGAGCTCGCGCGGCAGCGCCGCGCTGTTGACCGGGACAAACTCGCCGGTGCGGCCCGAGAGCTCGTGGATCGCCCGTGCCAAGAGCTCTTTGCCGGTCCCGTTCTCTCCCTCGACGAGCACCGGGACGGTCGACTGCGCGATCAGCGAGAGCCGCGCGAAGATCCGGCCGAGAGACGGCACCATGGTCGACAACCCGGGGACGGACGGCGGCAGGCTGGCGCCGTCGAGCAGCGAGGGTTCCCCCTCCTCGAGGGACACCGCCTCGCGGTAGATGAAGAAGGTGTAGCCGATCTCGATCACATCGCCGTCGACGAGCTCGGCGCGCGTCCGCTGGACGCCGTTGACGATACAACCGTTCCTGGAGCCGAGGTCCTCGAGCTCCCATTGCCTCGTGGACCGCCGGAGGACAGCGTGCCTCGACGACATCCGTTGATCCTCGGAGCGGACCTCGAGGATGCGGCGCGCGCCTTCGTCTCGGCGCAAGAAGGCTCGCGGCCGGCCCCGGCCGACGACCACCTCGTCGAAGCCGTGGAGAGACATGCGGGCTGGCGGTGCGAGCGGACGATGGCTCTCGAGCACGAGGTAGAGATGCGGGCTGCTCGGGCGCTCCGAGAGCTCACGGGACTCGGACGACGACGAGAGCGTGGTGCTGGTATCGCGAGCGCCGGGCACGAACCACTGCCTACCCAGTCGCGCTCACGCGGTCAATACGCGCGGGGGCATGTGCCGGGGCCGGTGCGCGGGGCGGCTGTCGCGGTCACGGAGCACCGGGCGCCAGACGGCGTATCCGCCGTCCGCCGGCTCTCGCCCGCAGCCGCGATCGCGATCTCGCCCCGCACGGACGCGAGAGGTACCACGCGAGCGGCAACCGTCCCACTCGGGTGAGCCGTCCCGGTCCATCTCTCCCCCTGGGCCGAGCTCCGTTGCACCGGCCGCAGCGCCCCGCGCCGCTGCGAGACCGCACCGGTGCCGCAGCGACACGCCTTTCACATGGCCGCGCCGCACCCCGGCCGCCCCGCCATCGTCCGCCCCCGGCGCGCCCCGGACGCGAGCCTCTCGGCCGCTTGGGGCGCGCGGCTCATCGTGAACGGCCTCTCGCCCCTCTCTCTCCCTGGGCCCCACCCCATCGCAGATGCATTGAGCCCCAGCGTTCAGCGAATCAAGTGTTGCTGGATTCCAGCGGGACGAGCTTCCGAGACCGATGCCTCACGACGCCGTCCCTCGCGGTCGCTGGCGCGCAGCGTCAGCCGCGAGGTGGCTGAGTCGATGACTCGGGGTCGCCATCAACGGGTGGACACTATCTGGCGGTGCCGGCCGAAGAGCTCTTGTGTCCTACATGAGCACATGAAAATGAATCAGCGCATCGGGAAATGTTCGAAGCATGTTGACGGATGCCGTGTATTGACAGTAAACATTGGATGCTAGGCTCGACCCGACCAGGTGCGATTCTCTTGCTGTACACGATCGACCTCCTCAACCGAATCTGCTCGGCCTGCGGAACGGCAACGTGGTAACCGTCAACCGAGGTACTTCATGCTCAGCAATGCTGCTCGTCTCCTGATGGTCTCTGCTGCTGCTTCTCTCGTCGCGCTCGGCGCCGCGCCCGCCGAGGCGTGTCAGGACATCGCCGATGAGGCGCTCGCTCTCGCCGCGGCTCAGACGCCGCTCGCCAGCGGCGCATCGCTCCTCACGCTCATCCAGAAGAATATCTGGGGAGTCAACAACACGGACCTCTCCTTGCTCTGGGGGTCATCCAGCCCGAGCTCCGCCGTTTACTACGACAACGCCGTCGATCTGATCGATGTCCCGGGCACTGACGCGGGCGATGATTTCACGCCGGTCTCGAGCGTCGCGGAGATCGCCCCGGGCGACGTCCTGGTGATCGACGCGACCGGCACCTACAGCGGGCACACCGCCATCGTCACGGGGCTGCCGCAGCAGATCACCGCGATCAACCCGAAGATCGGCACCTACACGCAATGGGCGTTGCCGATCGTCGACTCCACCACCTCGGTGCATGGGTGCAGCACCATCTATCCCGACGGCCGCTTCACCGCCTCGACGCCGGGCTCGTGCACCGGGACCTTCAGGGGCGGGGTGGGGACGGCCTTCATGCGTATCTACGCCGATGCGGCGACGGGAGCCCTGACCGGCCACACCTGGAGCGTCACCTCGGGCGGCACGTTCTACGCGCAGAGCGGGACGACTTACCCCGTGCGCTCCTTCGTGATCGCCAGGGTGCAATCCTGCCCCCTGCTCTGATCCGCCGCTGAGCGCCGCGCCGGCGCGCGCCTGCCGAGCGCCGGCGCGCGCCTGAGATCAAAGAGAGCTCTCGTCGCTCCGCGCCTCTCCAGCTCGGACGTCCCCGCCTCTCGCGGGCGCGGAGGACCTCTGGCTCACCGCATTCCCTGCTTCTGATCAGCCGCGGGCACGCGGCACAGCTGCGCGATGCCGCGGCCGCTCAGCCTCTCGCTCGTCAGCTCGAACTGCGGCACATACATGCAGAAGCGCCCGCTCTTCTGGGTCGCGATGCTCGCCCGGCGCGAGATCATGCCCTCGAGCTCCGAGCGCGTGACGGCGGTGTCCGTCTTCAGCGTGTCCGTGACCCGGAGCTCGGGCGTGTTCGGGCAGCTCATCGAGGCGGAGACGGTGAGGTTGGGCTTCACCCTCTCCTGGCCGCCGGCCCCTGGGCCTGCCTGGCCCCCGCCCTGCGCGCTGTCCGCCTGGCCGCCTTGGGCGCCGCCGGCCTGAGCGGCTGCATGGGCCTGGCTGTCGCCCTGAGCGCCGCCGGCCTGGCTGCCGCCTGGAGCACCGCCCGCCGGAGCCTGGCTACCGCCGGTGTCACGGCTGCGATCCTGAGCGCCGCCGGCCTGAGCCTGGCTGCCGCCGGCAGGGCCTTGCGCCGCGCCGCCGGTCTGGCCCTGCGCGCCCGCGCCGCCTCGCCCCTGAGGGCCGCCGCCCGGCTGAGCGCCCGAGGGCTGCTGCGACTTGCCCGCCGGAGCCGGGTCGATCCGGCCGTTCACGGAAGCGGTGTAGGTGCACCCTTCCTCGACTTTAAATGAGATCTGCTCCTTGAGCGTCATCGCCTTCTTCTGGCGTTGCCCCTGTTGCTGCTGCTGCTGCTGCTGTTGCGCGCGTTGCCCACCGCTCGCGCCAGGCTGGTCGCCCTGCTGCCGCGCGCCGCCCTGCTGCGCGCCGCCCTGCGCCGCCCCGCGGGCGCCGCCCTGGTGCGCGCTGCCGCCCTGCTGCTGCGCGCCGCCCTGGGCCGCTCCCGGCATGCCCGACTCGCGCTGTTGCGGCGGGCTGGTGCTGCCCGTCTGAGCGGCCGAGAGCGCCGGCGCGGCCGCGAGCACGCCCATGGCGAGCGCGAGATGAATGGACCGATTCGACTTCATATTACCCCCCCAGCGTAAAACCTGTTTCCGATCGTCTGCGTCACCACCTCGGGCCGACCGCCCGCCTAGGCGGCCCGCTCCCAGACCTTCCGCGACAGCGCGTCCTTGATCCACGCGAGGTGCCGCTGCTCATCGGCGTAATTGCGCTCGACGATGGCCCGCGCCTCGGTCGTGAGCGACTCGTTCAGCGCCCCCTGGTACTGCCGGTTCGTCAGCTCCTCGTTGCCGCGCATCGCGAGCAGCGCGCTCTGATCTCCGATGCTCGTGATCGCCGTGAACCCTTCGATGAGCTTGCCCTTGAGGTCGCGGCTCGCCGCCGGGGCGCCGCCGAGCGACGTCACGTGTGCGCTCAGATCCACCACGTGGCGCCCGTGATCGTCCCTGAACCTCGCGAGCATCTCCCTGGTCTGAGCGTGCTCGCACGCCTTGATGGCCTGGTCGTAAGCGGCGATCGCGTCGCGATCGAGCTGGATGAGATCGTTGAGCACCTCGATGACGTCTCTCGCCATGATCGACACTCCTTCCGGGGTCGCGCTCCGCGCGGACCCCCCCGCCGACCACCTTGGGCATTTGCGCGGGGACGCAAGCCGCGCGCGGGCTGTGCGCCGAGGCTGGCGCCGCCGTGGCCGCGCTCGGCTCGACGGCCCGCGATGAGCCGCGGCCGGCGGCGGTCGCGAGGGGCTGCCTGGCAACCCGTTCAGCCCGGCGGCCTCGACCTGGCACGGACCGTGAACCCCGTCGGGAAACCCTGACGACCTCCGCGGACCGGCGCGGCCAGCGCCGGCCACGCGGGGAGATGGGATGTGCCTATGAAACGCTCTTTTGGCTCCTCGATCCGCGCCGCGCTCGCGCTGCTCCTCGTCGCCGCCTCCGCGGCGTGCGCCGAGGGGCTCGCGAACGCGCCGAGCATCAACCGCGAATGGACCCCGGACGACCGCGAGCACGACGCCATCGCAAACGGCCCGCGCTCGTGCCCGAGAGAAGGCCCGGATCCGCTCGCGCCCCCCGGCGAGCAACGCGAGATCTGTCCCAAGGTCTCTCCGCCGACCCTGCCCAACCTCGCCGCCACGCCCTGACCGCCCGATCGAGGCCGTGCTCGCCACGACAACGGCAGAATGTCCCGGCTGAGGCGAACTGCCTCAACCCGTAGGAACGATCCTACGGCTCCGGCGCGCCGTCCTTCGCCGTGCAACCGGCCGCAGAGGGGCGGCTCCGCGGCTCGCCGGCGGGGCACTCGCGGAGCCCGGCGTCCGCGGAGGCGGGGATGGACCGGTCGGTCCGGCGATGCTGTGGCGCGATCGGGATCGTGACGGGCTCCTCGATGAGCTCCGGGGCGAGCGCGCCGCCTTCGGGGACGAGGCGCGGCTCGCCGGGCCTGCGATCCTCGGCCACCTTCCACGCGCGCGGCACCTCCCGCAGGCCGACGGGGTAGATGGTGAGCCCCTCTCGGTGGACGTGAATCCGCAAGAAGTTCTTGTAGTCCTCGATCTGGAGCGCCGAGAACGCCTCGTTGCCGTGGCGACGCGCCACGTTGAGCGAGATCAGGAGGTAGATGCCCATCAGCGTCGACCCGACCACGGCGCCGGTCACGCCGACGAAGAGCGTCACGCCGATGATGCTCCACATCGACTGGAGGTTCCGGACGTCGACGCCGAGCAGGGCGCCGCCGGCGTACGCGAGCCCCAGCGCGGCCCCGAGGTGCGCGAGCGCGTGGAGCGAGCCGGCGAGGCGGCGATACCAGGTCTTGTGCGTGTCGGTGAAGACGATGAACACGAGCAGGACGACGAGGACCCACGCGACGGCGCCTGGACCGGGGCGGGGCAGCGTCAGCGACGAGAGCATGTAGACGAACGCCGCGACGGGCCAGAAGCCGAGGTTGTACCGGGCGAACAAGAGGTTGCGCCAGGTGAGGCGGCGCGACTCGGACTCTGACGGAAAGGACGCCTTCAGGGTGTAGGGGCGCTGGTCCGCGCCCGCGCCGGAGCGGACCACGGCGACCGGCTCGCCGTGGGTCGGGTGGAGGAAGGCGCCGCCGCCGCCGGCGATGATGTTCTGCCGGCCGTCCGCGGACTCGTGGCGTCGATAGTGGTGCAGATCTCCGGCGATGCGCGCGACGACCTCGATCCCGGGCCGCGCGTCGGCGAGCTGCTTCTCGAAGAAGGCGAGGTTGCTCTGGAGATCGGGGTTGTAGATGGCGCCCTTCACCCAGTCGGGCTCGGCGGTGCAGAGGACCACGCGATCCCCGTCGCGCATGTCGTGCCTCGCCAGCTTGCAGAAATACTCGATCTGCGGCTGATCGATGTCGGACTCCAGCTGGATGTCCACGCCGAGCAGCCAGAAGCCGTTGGGGAGCCTCAGCGCGAAGTAGCTCCGCGACTGGAGCGTCTTCCACGCGCCGAGCGTGCGCTTCTGGCCGAAGAGGCGCATGAAGCTCATCAGCCCGTCGTACCAGTCGTGATTGCCCGGGATCGCGAACAGGTGAGGCGGCTCCTTCACGTCCGCCTTCGGGAGCGCGGCCGCGTAGGGCTCGACGAGGCGCGTCCAGTACGCCTGCCGCGTGGCCGAGGGATACACCTGGTCCCCGCCCATGATCAGCACGTCTCCGCGCCGCGTCTCCCGGCCGCCGAGCGAGAGCGTCGGCCGGGCGAGCAGGCTCGCGATCGCGTAGGTGGGGTTGAAGCCATCGCCCGTGTCCGCCACGTAGTCGATCCAGATCTCGTCGCGCGTGAGGCCGTTTCGGACGGCATAGTCGAAGGGCGGCTGCGGCCCCGCGATCGCCTCGATGAGCCGGAAATCGCCGCGCGCGCCGATCAGGCGGGAGACGGTCAGGTCGAGCGCGGCGCGGGCCAGCTGGAACGGGCTGTACCAGCTCGTCATGGTGCTCCGCTGGAGCGCCTCGAGCCGCTCGCGATCCCGGCGATCGGTCATCCATTCCCTCCCGTAGCGCAACGGTATCACCGCCGGAGCGCGGCGTCGCCTCCGCGCCGCGGGGCCGGATCGTGGTCAATCCCGCGCCGCGAGCTCACCGGGGATGCCGGACGACCCGGGAGGCCGCGCGGGGTGCGCGATCAGGCGCCGTCCTTGAGGCAGTTGGCGAGCTCGCTGAGGAGCTTGTCGGTCGCCTCCAGCCCGCTCGTGAAGACCTCGCCGTCCTTGGGCCGACGGGAGAGCCGCATGTCGGGCGAGATCCGGTAGGGCGAGCCCTTCGGCTGGACCAGCCGGAGCACCTTGGCGTGGTCGAGCGGGGTGTCCTCGCGCAGGTGCAGCGTGACCCCCTTGGCGCTCGCCTCGCACGCGAGCGCCTTCAGCCGGCGCAGCTCGGTCTTCAGCCGCATGAGGTGCACGAACCGGCGCGCCTCGATGGGCGGCGGGCCGAAGCGATCCTCCATCTCGACGGCGAGGTCCTGCACGTCCTCGGCCGAGCCGGCGCCGGCGAAGCGCTTGTAGAGGGAGAGGCGTACGCCTACGTCGGAGATGTACTCCTCGGGCAGGAGCGCATCGGCGTCGAAGGAGAGCTCGGTGTCGACGTCGTGGACCACGGGCTCGCCGCGGAGCTCGTGGACGGCCTCGTCGAGCATCTGGCAGAAGAGCTCGAAGCCGACCTGGGCGACGGTGCCGCTCTGCTCGGCGCCGAGGAGGTCGCCGGCGCCGCGCAGCTCCAGGTCGAGCGAGGCGATCTGGAAGCCGGAGCCGAGCTCGGTGTGGCGCTCGAGGGCCTCGATGCGGGCGCGGGCCTCGTCGGTCATGGCGTTCGGGGGCGGGACGATGAGGTAGCAGTAGGCCCGCTCCTTGGAGCGGCCGACGCGGCCGCGCAGCTGGTAGAGCTGCGAGAGGCCGAACATGTCGGCGCGGTCGATGAGGATGGTGTTGGCGCGGGGGATGTCGAGGCCGCTCTCGATGATGGCGGTGGCGCAGAGGACGTCGTAGCGCCCCTCGACGAAGTCGAGCATGGCCTGCTCGAGGTTCTGCTCGCTCATTTGGCCGTGCGCGACGCAGATGCGGGCGCTCGGGACGAGCTCGGCGAGGCGGGCGGCGCGCTCGTAGAGGCCCTCGACGCGGTTGTAGACGTAGAAGACCTGGCCGCCGCGGCCGAGCTCGCGGAGGACGGCCTCGCGGATGACGGCCTCGTCGTGGCGGGTAACCACGGTGCGGATGGCGCGGCGGTCGACCGGGGGGGTGGTGATGATCGACATGTCGCGGAGGCCGGAGACCGCCATCTGGAGGGTGCGGGGGATGGGGGTGGCCGAGAGCGTGAGGACGTCGACGTTGGTCTTGAGGGCCTTGATGCGCTCCTTGTGGGTGACGCCGAAGCGCTGCTCCTCGTCGACGACGAGCAGGCCGAGCCGCTTGAAGTGGATGTCCTTGGAGAGGAGGCGGTGCGTGCCGATGACGACGTCGACGCTGCCGTCACGGAGGCCGCGGGAGACCTCGTCCTGCTCCTGCTTGGTCTGGAAGCGGGACATGGCGCGGACCTCGATGGGGTAGGAGGCCATGCGGGACTTGAAGCTGAGGTAGTGCTGCTGCGCGAGCACCGTGGTTGGACAGAGGACGGCCACCTGCCTGCCGGCGTTGGCGGCGCGGAAGGCGGCGCGGATGGCAACCTCGGTCTTGCCGAAGCCGACGTCGCCGCAGACGAGGCGGTCCATGGGACGGCCGGACTCGAGGTCGGCCGCAACCTCGGTGATGGCCCGCGCCTGGTCGGGCGTCTCGTCGAAGGGGAAAGTCGCTTCGAAGGCACGGTAATCGTCGTCCGGAGACGGAATGGCCTCGGCCGTGGCCGCGCGGCGCTCGGCGTACAGGCGCAGGAGCTCGTCGGCCATCTTACGGACGCTCTTCTCGACCCGCGCCTTCGTCTTGGCAAAGGTCTGCCCGCCGAGCCGATCGAGCTTGGGGGCGCCTTCGCCGCCGCTGAATTTCTGGATCTGGTTGAGGCGGTAGACCGGCAGGTAGAGCTTGTCGCCGCCGGCGTACTCGACGGCGATGAGGTCGACCGTGGTTGCGCCGACCTGCTTGTGGACGAGGCCGAGGTACCGCCCGATGCCGTGCTCTACATGGACGACGTAATCGCCGACGTCCAGGTTGCGGAGGTCCTCAAGGAAAGCCTGCGCGGGCTTGGCGGCGGAAGCGGAGGCGCGAGCGGCGCGGCGGTGGGCCCGGGCTCCGAAGATTTCCTCTTCTGTGACCAGCGCTAGCCCCTCGGCCGGAGCGATGACGCCACGCGCAAGGGAGCCGGTGACGACGAGGGCGGTGTCGCGTGGGACGATCGAGCTGCTGCCGTCGAGGAACGCCGGGTCGAACGGACCGAGGTTGGCCTTCACCCGCACGTCTCGGTGGCGGAGCAGCGCAACCAGGCGCTCAACCTGGGTCTGTGCGCGCGCGGCGATTAGCACCCGTAGGCCCGCTTCTTGCCATGCGACGACGCGACGGACGAGGGGGTCCAGAGCGCCATGCTTGCCCCGTGAAGCGCGGGCCGCCTTGATGGCACGCTCGAGGTCCGACTGGTCCCGCGTGGCGATCGAGGGGGCATCCTCGGGGACGACCTCGAAGCGCTCCAGCGAGTCCTGACTTTCCACAGCGCCCTCAACCCCGGTGCGATGTAGCGCAACCACGGTGCGGTCCCCGAGCCACGACGCGACGTGCGCCTCGTCCTCGTAGAAGGCGCCGAGCGGGAAGTGCGGTTCGCGATCCTTGTGGCTCCGGTCGGCGGCGGCGCGACCGAGCTCGTCGCGCAGGGCGGCGGTGAGGGAGGCCGGATCCTCGAGAACGACGAGCGCGTCGCCGGGCAGGTACGAGCTGAAGGCGGCGAGGTCGATGTACGCCGGCAAATAGCCCTCCGCCCCGAAGAAGGCACGGCCGCTGGCAACGTCGTCGACCAAGGCGCGCGCCTTGGTCGAGGGGAAGTCGATTGTGTCGCACGCGGTACGGACGCGCTGGCGGGCGCGCTCGACATTGCCTGGCGTAAGGATCGCCTCGCGGGCCGGCGGCAGCCAGACCTCCTTCACGTCGGCGACCGTGCGCTGATCGTCGGGGTTGAAGGTCTTGATCGACGCGATGACGTCGCCGTAAAAATCGATGCGCACGGGCAGCTCGGCCGAGGGCGCCCAGACATCGAGGAGGGCACCGCGCACCGCGAAGGAGCCAGGGTCCTCCACGAGGGGGCTGCGCACGTAGCCAGCGGCGCCGAGGCGGGCGGAGAGCGCGTCGCGATCCATCTCCTGCTCGGCGATGACGAGCTCGGCGTGATCGGTGACCTCGTCCTTGGGAACGACCTTGCGGGCGAGTGCGGCGACGGGGCAGACGAGGACCGACCACGGCAGGTCCATGCCGAGGTGGAAGAGCGTGGCGAGGCGGGTCTGGGCGCCGCGGCGGTCCGGGTTGACGTCCGCGTAGGGGCTGGCCTCGTTGGGCACGTAGAGGAGGACGCGACCAGAGGCCGTGGAGCCGGTGGCCTCGGCGTCGTCGGCGTTTCGGTCGGCGAGCAGGAACGAGGCGTCTGCTGCCAGGGCGCGGGCGCTGTCGACGTCAGGGGTGAGGGCGACGATGCGGCGGCCGGCGGCCGCTGCCACGAGGCGACGGATGACGAGCGCGCCGGCCGAGCCGGCTGAGCCCGTCACGTGGAACGTGCCAGGCGGCGCTGCGGCGAGCTCCGCGGCGAGATCGCGGGGGGTGACGATCCGGCGGTCCGAGGGGAGGTCGAACGACGGGAGCGGCTCGTGGTCGGCCGGCGTGGAGGCGGGAGGGCCGCTGGTGGAGGTGTCGTTCGAGGCGGTGTCGTCGAGGCCGCCTGAGAGCTCGCTGAGGGTAGCGGTGAGTGGGGAGCTTGCGGGGGAGAGGAGGGAGCGCTCGGAGGGCATCGGCGCAGCGCGGTCTAGCATGGGCGGCGCCATCCGACCCGACCGGGCGCTATCTGCAGCCCCGGACCGCCCCGGATCGGCTCCGCGACCCGGAGCGCATCCCCGAGAACCCCGACCGCCCTTGCGGATCCAGCACGGGCCCGACCGCGAGCGGACCCGGACCGCGCGGTCCTGACCGTGGTTGCGGCGGCGGCGGCGGACCGTGGTTGCGGCGGCGGCGGCGCGGCGGCGGCGACGCAGTGGCGGCGCACGCGGACACGACCGTGGTTGCGCAACTGCGACCAGACCGACCCGACCGTGATTGTGCAGTCCTCGGTCCCATCCGATCGCGCGCACAGGCGCAGTCCGGTCCTCCTCTGCCGCAGTTGCGCTTCCTCCGTGGTTGCGCCGGTCCTTCATCCATAGAGTACGTCAATGCGCTCCAGCTCATGGCCGTGCGACGGGAGAGGGAGCACCCGTGACCGACGCTTCCTCCTCGTTGATGTTGAGGTATGATCACCCTGTCTATGCTTCAGCGAGCTCGCCGCGAGCGACGCTAACCCCGTGGAACACACGCATCCACCATGTCCCGATGGGGAAAATTGTATCGCGTACACCAGCGCGCCATTGTTCAAGTGATCTGCGATATGCGGTGCGGAAGGCGTACATCGCGGCGATAGCATTGTTTCGCGCATCTGTTTGTCCGCGCCCAACCGCGAATGTTGGGTTGAGGCCACGGATCGGTTCGATGGTTGTTGCGCGTTTGTAAGGGGAGATCTTGCCTGCTCGTGCACGCCCGAGGAAGCTAAGTCCCTGTTGTTTCAGGGTGGCACGAGCCTGCTTTTCGTGCAGATCGATCTGTACTGTGACCTCGCGCCTAAACCGCTCGGCGTCGCTGTCCGCGATCATGGGCGGAAGTGTGATTGGTACGGTGGCTTCCTCGGTCCACTCGGGATTCTTCGGATTGAAGTAAATCTCAGGGCGTCGGGCGCGCAGTGTGCCGCAGCCGAGTTCGCGGACGAGCACTTTTGCGCCTGGCCATTCGTGAGCATGCTCGACGAGGCCGGCAATCGCCGGATTGGCAAGTGTGTAGGCGATCTTCTCCACCAACGCATCCCTTGTTGATAAGTGTACTACGCTCGTCGCCTCATGGTCCCATATTGGACCTTCCCAGGCTCGCAGGATTTTTGCTCCGAGCGCGACAATGCGGTGGAACCGCTGGAGGAAGCGTGGAAGCTCGCCACGCGTATCTGTGACAACAAGATGAAGATGGGTGGACATCACACAGAGTGCGTGCACGAGGACTCCATAGCGTTGTGCCGAGACCGCCAGGCTATAGACCACGAGTCGTGTGATGGCGGAATCGGGTCGGAGGAGGAAGTGCCGTCGCAGGACCCGGCGCGTGAGAAGGTAAGTAGCGCCAGGGAGGATCGCTCGGGGCTGACTCATGTTCGTGGGCCATACCAAGAGTCGTGCCACGCTGCGAAAGCGGCTGATTCGGACGATGTTGACGCTCCTCGGGTGGCGGCCGCCACCCTCTCCGCCACGTCTCGCCAGTGGAGCAACGATCTCGTCGATCGGTAGGTGTGGTTGACCTAACAAATTTGAAAGCGGGGAGATGTGAGAGATATTACTTTGTTTGAGGATCCGAAGGTCGAGAGATCCGAGATCCATAGATTCGTCTCAACGTGGTTCGAGATTCATCTCAACGTGGTTCGAGGCCATCGCCGCCCGCCCGAACGGACCGTGGTTGCGATTCGGCCCACTCCACCAACGGACCGTGGTTGCGACCGCCCCGGCGCGCGACCGCCTAACCGACCGTGGTTGCGGCCGCCCGTGGATGCGGCCGCACGCGACCGAACCGACCGTGGTTGCGACCGAAGCGCGTCACGCCCGGGTTCTCGTAAAGCGGACTCCGGACATACCGGTTCCGGTACGAGCGGGCCTGGCCGCCCTCGACCGCGATGCCTGGGCCATCCCATCGCCGGCGAATGCGTTGGGCGACCATCCGGTCCGCGGCTTGACCCGTTGCGACCATACCAGCCCAACAGCTCGCTCGGGATCTTTCCGAGCACCTCGCGCGGCTCCACGGTCCCCTCCTCGGAGACCGGTGCGTTGTTGCCCAGCAGGTGAATGGGCGGACGGACGCCTGATGCGGTCGTCATGAGCTCTCTCCCGTGTTGTTGCCAGCAGCCCCGACGTTTTTCCTTGCCAGGCTTGTTCTCTCGGCCCCCCTCAGCCGCCCGCCGGCGGTGCCTCGCAGCTGCGTCGCCGCCCAGGCCACCGCCTCCACGGCGCTGCAGATGCGCCAGCGACCTCGAATCTCGACCGGTCGTGACCCCTGCCAGGGACGCGTGAGCCGGACGGCGCGCAGCGCAGCGGAGGAAAGCGAGGTGCGACGGCGTCTCGCGCGTCGCGCCGTGACGAGCGCCGCGTCGCCTCGCGCTCTCCGCTACAGGCGGATCCCGCCGCCCAGCGACGCCCCCCACACGGTGGCCCCTCGCTGCCCGGCGAGGCCGAACGGCGCATCCACGTTGACCACGCCCTGCGCGCGCACAAAGACCGCCTCGAACTCCGCGTGCGCGTACAGGGCCGCCGACCACTGCGAGAAATTGCGCCCTGCGAGGGGCGCCGACTGCGCGAGCATCTGCACCCGCAGCCCCGGCGTCACCGGCCCGAGCCGCAAGCCCGCGTGCGCGGCGGCCACGATCGCGAGCCGCGATGGAGTGGAGTTCACCGAGACGAGCACCGCAGGATCCAGCTCGGCGCCGAGCACCACGCGCGCCAAGAGCTCCGCCCGGCTGCGGAGCAGGAGCGCGATCGGGATCGCGTTCGGCGCCCACATCCAGGGGTCCGCGAACCCGCGCGCCGCGCTCGCGACCGCGTAGTTGTACTCGACCTCCGTGTTCGCCGGGATCGTCCCAGGGAACGTCGTGAGCGGCGGCGCAGCCCCGAGCCCCGCATGGATCGATCGCCCTCGCCCCTCGATCAGCGCCGCCTGCAGCGTCACGAACGGATTCCCGAACCGGAACGACGAGCGCCGCGCTTCGCCCTCCACCTGGAACGTGGTCCAGGCCGCGGTCACATCCAGGGTCGCGCTCAGCCACCCGTTCAGGCGAGCGCCCGCCGCGACTTGCGGGGCGACGTGCGCCGTCGCCTGCTCGCCGTCCTGCGGCGAGGCCGAAAAGACGCCGTAAAGCGCGACATACCCGCGGTCCTCCGGCCGCATCGGCATGTCGCCCACGCCCTGCGCCCGAGCAGGCGCCGCGGCCAGCGCGCCGGCCGCGACCGCGGCGAGCGCGAGCGCCCGCCCTCGCCCCCTCACTTCGTCCTCCGGAACTTCTGCACGCCGCGACCCGTCAGGCTGGTCACGTAGACGCTCCCGTCCCGACCCACCGCGATCCCGTGCCCCCAGTCGATCTCCCCGGGGCCATCCCCCGAGGTTCCCCACCGGTCCACGATCTCCCCACCGAGGTTGAGCCGCAGCACATGCCCCCGCGGCCGCTCCGGATCCTGGTCGCCACCGTCGACCACGTAGACATGCCGATCGGGCCCGAAGGCGATCGCCCATGGCCGCCCCAGCGCGGCGCTCTTCCACTGCGCGAGGTAGCCGCCGTCCGCGCTGAAGACCTGCACGCGCGCGTTCTCCCGGTCCGCCACATAGACCCGCCCCTCGTCGTCCGTGGCGATCCCGTGCGGCGTATCGAACTGCCCCCGCCCGAAGCCCTTCTCCCCCCACTCCGACAGGAGCTCGCCGCCCGCGGAGAAGCGCGCGATGCGAGCGTGGTTGTAGCCGTCCGCCACGTAGACGTCGCCGTCCAGGCCGAAGGCGACGTTCGTCGGCCGATCGAGCTGCTCCGGGCTCGCCGCGCACCCGAGCCCCGCGAGCGACGCCAAGAGCCACACGCCGCTCCTCTTCTTCACGGCACCTCGCCGAGGGTCATGACCACCTTCCCCTCCGCCGTCAGCTTGAACACCCGGTTCTGCTCGGAGTCCGTGACCCACACGAAGCCATCCCTGTCGACCTCGATCCCGTGCGGATAGACGAACAACCCCTCACCCCATGCGTCGAGCAGCTCCCCCGTCTCCGGATCGAAGACCAGGATGGTCGCCTCCCCGATCGGCGCGTCGTTGCCCGACGCGCGCCCAGCCGCATGGCTCACCAGCACGCGCCCGCGCCCGTCCACCGCCACGTCGAGCGCTGGCCCGAACACCATCCCCTCGGGGACGCGCGGCCACCCGTCCACCACCTCGTACGGCCCCACCGGCGCGTCGTCCGCCGCCGGCGGCCGCGACGTGCACGCCCCCGAGAGCCCGCCCGCCGCGAGCGCGAGCCCCACCGCGAGCGCGCGCCCCCCGCGGCGCGCCCCGGAAGCCGCCGCCTCAGCGCAAAGCAATCCCATATCCATTCGGCATAACAGTGTTATGCTGCGCGCGTCAACGGGCGAAGCACGGACGTGGCAGGATCGCGGGCATGGGTGTGACGGACGCCGATGAGCCGGTGGAGCGCGTGTTCCAGGCGCTCTGCGAGGGTCGGCTGGCGCGCGACGATCTCACCGCCCGCAAGATCGCCGCGTTCCTCGGCCAGACGACGATGGTGCTGTACCACCACTTCGGCTCGCTCGACGGGTTCCTCATCCGCGTCGACGGCGCCGGCTGGCGGCGGCTCGCGGGGCTCCTCGAGGCGCGGGCGCGCGCCGGCGCCGACGCGCGGTCGCTCGCCGTCGCGTATGTCGAGTTCGCGCTGCGCCACCCGGACCTCTACTGGCTGATGGCCGAGCGCCGCTTCGACCGCGCCCGCCTGCGCGAGGAGGGGCGCCTGCGGCTCGCGCGCCCGCTGTGGAGCGGCTTCGTCGAGCTCCTGCGCCGCTACGGCAGCGCGCGGCCGGCGGAGGACACCCACGTGCTCTTCGCGGGCCTCCACGGCATCGCGATGCTCGCGCTGAGCGGGCGCGCCAACCTCGGTGAGGCTCCCGCTCCGGACGAGGAGGTGGCGTTCGCCGCGGCGCGACGGCTCGCGGACCTCGTGCTCCCCGCCCGCCCCCCGGAGCCGCCCGCACCGCCGCCGATCGGCGACCGGGGCCCGCGGCGCAGCGCCTGATCCGGTCCACCCCCAGGCGCCCGCCGGCGGCCGAGGGCGCGCGCCATGCTCCGCGCGCGACGCCCGGCGCGCCCGGCTCGCCGCACGGGAAGAACAGGAAAGGGCGTCGAGGCAGGCCTTCGCGCCGGGCGCATCGGCCCCGCCGACGGGCGGCGTGCGTCGGCGTTGCCCGAGAACGACCGCAGCGCATCGGGCCGCTTCGCTGGACGGGCCGTGCCATGTGGGGGAAATCGGCACGTCCTGCGAGCTCGCGGCATCGATCTCCGTTCGGAGGTGCTTATGCGCGCGCGACGCAGGATCGCTTTGTGGCTCGGCGGGGGATTGCTCGCCGCCGGCGCGGGTTGCGGCAGCGACGAACCGGCGGCGCCCGCCGCAGCTCGGCTCGCGATCGCCGCGGGCGAGGACCGCGACGTGCACGCGCCCGACGCGCTCGGCCCCCAGAGCCAGGCGGCGATCGCCGCGAACGCGGACGCGAGCATCCTCGTCGTGACCTACACCGATCCGCGCGGCGCGCTCGCGAGCCCGATCCGCCTGTCCGGCGTCGCGCGCTCCACCGATCGGGGGAGGTCCTTCGACGAGGTGCTCGACCCGAGCGGCGAGCGCGGGCTGCCCTCGGCCCCAGGCGGACAGGTGCTCGGCGACCCCCGCGTCGTCCACGATCCGAGCCGCGACGTGTTCATCAGCGCCTCCACCTACGTTCGCCCCGCCGACGGCGTCCAGGGCCTCTGCATCCACGGATCGAGCCCCGGCAGCGCGGCCGGGACCTCGTGGTCCGCGCCGGTGGAGGTCGCTCCCGCGTTCGTCGCGGGGGAGGGCGCCGAGCAGGCCTCCATCGACGTCGACGCGGCGACCGGGCGCCTGTCCGTCACCTGGGTCCAGCGCGGCGGCGCGTCGCCCAGGATCCTCTACAGCCACTCCGACGATCTCGGCCAGACCTGGTCGCCCGCGGCCGTGCTCGCGCAGGCGCCGGCCGGCGGCGACCTCGACGGGCCGAGCGCGCGCATCCTCGCCGGGGCCGTGGATCGAGAGTCCATCGTCTATGCCGTCTTCCGCTCCATCGAGCCGGGGACCTCGCTGCGCAACATCGGATGCCGCCGCTCGACCGACGGCGGCGCCACCTGGGAACCGCTCGTCCTCCTCGACGCGGCCGGCTACCCCCCGGAAGACCAGGTCCTCGGCGTGGACCACGCGAGGAGCTCCCCGTCGATCGACGTCGACCAGGCCACGGGCCGCGTCTACGTGGTCTATCCGCGGAGCGGCGACCGGGGGACGGGCGACATCGCCCTGCGCTCCTTCACGGAGGAGTGCGCCGCCGGCGACGCCGTCCTCCTCAACAGCGATCCCGGGCGCGACCGGGCCCAGCTCTTCCCCTTCGTCGCCGTCGACCGAACGACGGGCACCGCGCACGTCGTCTACTACGACCAGGATGTCGCCGGCACGGGCGATCTGACCGAGATCATGCACACCGCGTCGAGCGATCAAGGCGCCTCCTTCAGCCCCCCTGGGCCGATCTCGGACCACCCCTTTCACGCGGGCCACGGCAACGACGTCTCCCGGCCGAACCTGGGCGATCGCATCGGCGGCGTGGCGCTCGCCGGCGAGCTCTACAGCGTCTTCGGCATGACGGCCGAAAAGCCGCGGTTCGATGAGGGACAGCCGACGTCGACCTCCATGATCGCGCCGAACGTCCACCTCGACGCCCTCGACGAGTTCGCGCGCGTCCCGCCGCTGCGCGCCGCGCGCACCCGGATCGCGGACACGGCGTGCGGCGCGCTCGCGAACGAGCGCGTCGATCCTGGGGAGCTCATCGAGGTCGGCGTCTACCTCGAGAACTACGTCGCGAACCCCGTCTCGGGCAGCACCACCGTCTCCGGGATCACGGCCACGCTCGAGACGGAGACGCCCGCCGTGACGGTCGCGCGGGCGAGCGCGACCTACCCCGACATCGAGCCGCTCCGCGTCGCCGCGAGCGACGCGCCGTTCCTCGTCGTCACGGCGCGGGACTTCACCCCTGGCGCGCCGATCGATCTGACGCTCACGGTGAGCTCCGCGCAGGGCACGATCGAGCTGCCCATCCAGCTCGAAACGGGCGTGCCCGGCGACGCGGAGATCCTCCTTGAGGAGGATTTCGACGCCGCGAGCCCGCCCGCGCTCCCGTCGGGCTGGCAGTCGGTGCGCGAGGGCGGGGCGGCCTCCGCGTCGCCGTGGATCGTCGCGCAGACGCTGACGTCCGGCAACAACGCCGCGTTTCACGATGAGGAGCCGGCGACGTCGCACGTCGCGCTGGTGTCTCCCGCGGTGACGATCCCGGAGCGCTCCGGGGAATCGCACGTCACGCTCGACTTCGATCTCACCTACGAGCTGGAGGACGATCCGCAACGGCTCGTCGAGGCGTTCGACGGGCTGACCTTGCGCGTGGAGGATCTCACGGCCGGCGCCGCGCCGCGCGCGGTCCTGGCCGAGGCGTTCGCCGAGCAGATCTTGACGGGCGCGAGCCACCATTTCCCCAAGCACCTTCCCGCCAGGGACGACCCGGGATACTTCGGCGATCAGTCGGTCTGGTCGGGGAGCTCCGGCGGGAGCAAGCGCGTGTCGATCCGCTTCCCTGGCGCGGGGCTGGTCGGGCGGACCGTCCAGCTCCGGTTCGACTACACGCAGGACGATACCCTCGTCTGCACGGATATCGGGCGCCCCGGGCCGTGCGGCGTCGCGATCGACAACGTCGTGCTCGCGGCGGTGCCGGTCGCGACCGGGGCCTGCGGGGCGGATCTGGCGCTCACGCTGACCGACGCGCCGGATCCCGTGTCGCCCGGCGCGCAGTTCGTCGCGACGATCGGCGTCTCCAACCAGGGGCCGGGCGACGCGAGCGACGTGGTCGTGACGTACGTCCTGCCGCCCGGGGCGAGCTTCGTCGGCGCCTCTGGGACCGACTGGACGTGCAGGCTGGCCACCGAGGGGCTCGTGTGCCGGCGCGCGTCGCTCGCGGCGCTGGAGAGCTCGTCGATCGCGGTCACCCTGACCGCGCCCGCGCTCACGCCGCCCGCGGTCGCCCTCGAGATCGACAGCACGGCGAAGGTCACCGCGCGAGAGCACGATCCGGCGCCGGAGAACAACCAGGGCGTGGCGAAGACGAACGTCTCCGTGCCGACGCGCCTGATCGCCTACCTGACCGTGCTCAGCGAGCGCAAAGCCGGCGACGACGTCTCCTATGCGTTGCTCATCAACAACAAGGGCGGTCGCGCGCAGCCCGACAACGCGGGGTTCGAGTTCGTGGATGTGCTCCCGCCGGAGCTCCTGCTCGAGGGCGCGGTCGCGGAGGAGGGCGCGATCACGTCCGATCCCGCCACCAACACGATCGGCTGGGACGGCGTCATCGCGCCCGGGGAGTGGATGTTCATCACGATAGAAGCGACGCTCCGGCCTCGCACCGAGGGGCTCGTCGTGAGGAACCAGGGGAAGCTCTTCTTCGACGCCGACTCGGATGGGGTCAACGAGTCGAGCGTGCTGACCGACGAGCCCCTGTTCGCCGGCGCGGCCGATCCGACGGTCTTCACGGTGCGGCCCGCGATCTGCGGAGACGGCGTGCTCGGGCGGGGCGAGTCGTGCGACGACGGCAACCGGCTCGACGGGGACTGCTGCTCGGCGCGGTGCACCGCCGAGCCCACGACGCTGCTCTGCCGCGTTTCGAGCTCGCCCTGCGATCCCGGGGAGTACTGCGACGGCGCAGGGCGCTGCCCGGCGGACGTGACCCTGCCGGACGGGGACCTCTGCGACGATTTCGACGTCTGCAACGGCATCGAGCTGTGCTTCCAGGGGGCTTGCGTGGGCGACATCCCCCTCGACTGCGACGATGGGGATCCAACGACCACGGACGAGTGCCACCCTCGCTTCGGCTGCCGCAATCTACCGATCTCGGATCCGGGCGCCTCCGGCGCGGGCGCCGGGGGCGGCTCGGGCGGCGGCAATGTCGGCGGTGGGCGCGACGCGGCGGGCGGCGGCGCAGGCGAGGGCGGTGACGCAGGGCAGGGGGGCGACGCGGGCGGCGGCGCAGGAGCGAGCGGAGGCGGCGCAGGAGCGAGCGGCGGCGGCGGTGCAGGCGAGGGCGGCGGCGCAGGGCAGGGGGGCGGCGCAGGAGCGAGCGGTGGCGCAGGCGAGGGCGGCGGAGCGGGCGAGGGCGGCGGCGCAGGGCAGGGGGGCGATGCGAGCGGCGGGGGCGCCGTCGGCGGCGCTGGCAGCGCAGGAGAGGGGGGTGGCGGCACGGCCGCAGCCGGGGGCGAGGGGGCTGCCGGGGAGGGCGGCGCCGCGGCGAGCGGAGCTGGCGGCGGCGCCGGCGGAGGCCGGGAGGCGGCAGGCGGGGCAGGGGGAGGGGATCACGCCGGCGGAGGAGCGCCCTCAGACGAATGCAGCTGCTGCTTCAACATCAACATCAACTGCGCGGTCGCCGCCGTGGGCGGCGAGGCAGGGCGCGCGCCGGGCCCGTCCCGCGCGCTCGCGCTCTACGGTCTCCTCCTCGCGCTCGGCAGCGCGCGCCGCGCCCGCCGCGCCCGCCGCGATTGACGGCGGCGTCGGCGCGCGCCGGCCCGAGCGCGGATGCTCGATCACCGGTAGAGGAAGACGCCCTTCAGGTCCTCGGTCTGCGAGATGGGCGTACCGCCCTTCTTCGAGGTGGCCCTGAACTGGTAGATCATCCCAGGCATCAGCGCCGGACCGTCGTACTCGACAGAGACGTTCTCGCTCCCCGACACCCTGGGCACCTCGAGGTTCTCCCAGATCTTCGCCCCGAGCGCGTCGAACAGCGTCACCTCGTAGAGATCTTCGCTGGAGTCGTCCTCGAAGACGAACGTCGGTGTCCCGCTCACCTCCTCGAGCGAGCTCGCGCCGGGCGAGGCGACGGCGAGCGCGCCCGTCACCTTGAACGACTCCTGCACCGGCAGATCCTCGCCGGAGACCTTGATGCGCACGATCTCGGTCCCGCCGATCGACGTGTCGGGATCCCGCACGAGCGCGTCGTTCTCGAAGGCGGCGAGGATGACGTACTCGCCGTCGGGCACCCCGTCGATCGAGAACTCGCCGGTCACGTCGCCCTGCCGGAGCCCGCGCGGCGTCTCGCCGCGGGCGGTCATCTCGTCGAACGTATCGGCCACGACCAGGATGACCGAGGTCGCGCTCCCGCCGGGCGCGTTCACGATCTCGACCTTGCCGCTCACGACCGCCGTGGCCGCTCCGGTCTCGTGCAGATCCACGCCGGCCGTCTCCTTGCCCGCGCCGACGGTCGCGCTCGCCGTGTCGAGCGCGAGGCCGGCGCCGTAGCCCTTCACCGTGACCTCGCCCGCGGGCACGTTGAAGATCGTGTAGCTGCCGTCGAGATCGGCCGCGCCGGTGGCGCCGCCCGCGACGAGCAGCGTCCCGCCGGGCTGGTCGGCGCGGACGACCCCGGAGATGGAGCCGAGCCCGTCGCTGTCGGGCAGCGGCAACAGCGCGACCTCGGTGGCCGCCGACGCGATCCCGAGCGGCTTGCCCGACGCGGTCGAGAGGTCGATGGGCAACGCGACCCGCGGCGCCTTCGGGAAGGTCTCGTAAGCGAGCGCGTCGGCGCGCAGCGTGACGACGGTCTCGACCGGCGCCCCGCTGGCGTCGCGCCGCGCGGGCACCGCGAGCTCGTAGCTGCCGTCGGCGCCGGTGACGGCGACCCGGGAGATCACGGCGTCGTTCGCGTCCCGGGCGAGCACGCGCGCGCCGGCGATGCCCTTGTCGTCGAGCGAGTCGTAGACGCGGCCCTTCAGGGTCACCGGATCGAAGCAGGCGGGCTCGGCGCCCTCCACCTCCTCGCACACCTGCGGCGCGGTGCACCCCGTCTGCTCGGCCACCGAGCAGCGCTTCGGCTGATCCTCGTCGTCGCCGCCACACCCCATCCCCAGCGAGGCGCAGAGCATCCCAACAGCCATCGAGCGCATCCTCATCGACTCGTCTCCTTTCAAACGATGTTTCGTCGCCGCAGACACAATGTCTCAGCTCGCGGGCGGTCAGCGCTGCGTCCCCCCCAAGCTCGTCTCCACCTCGCACGGACGCAATACACCACGGAGGCGCTGTGGGCACAGAGGAGAGTTGTAACAAACCTCCGTGTCTTCAGCGCTCTTCAGGGCTCCCTCCCTGGCCTGGAATCCAGGGAGAGCTCGCGCTTATCGGTGCTACTTCACGATGGGCTGGCAGCAGCCCGTGATGCAGTAGTAATCGGCGGTACAAGGCTCCTGGCCGGCGAGCCCGCACGGCTGGACTCCCGGCGCGCACTGGCCGCCCGGGTCGCCGCCGCCGCTCCCTGCGGCGCCGCCGCCGGCCCCGTCGCCGCCGCTGCCGGCCGCGCCGCCGCCGGTCCCTCCGCCGCCGGCGCCGGTGCCGGTCTCGAAGCAGTCGGCGGGCAGCGTGTCCTTGCCGAGGCACAGCTCGCAGCGGCCGCAATCGTTGAGGCAGGCGTCCACGGGCGTGCACGGCTCGCAGCGGCTCGGGTCGGAGATGCCGTCGCGCGAGCACGAGCCTTGGCCGGTGCCGTCGGCGTCGGAGCCGAGCCAGACGTAGAGGCCGCTGCCCGCGGGCAGCTCGCAGCAGCCGAAGCAGTCGCAGCCGTTCGGCGTGAGCGGACCGCAGACATCGTGGCAGGCATCGGACTGCTCCATCTTGAGCTGGCTGCAGCTCCTGCCCTGGGCGCCCGGCGTCGATGCCGCTGGGTCGTACGCGCACATCGTCCCGTTGATCGACTCGGGGTGATAGTCGGGCGCGACCTCGTTCGGATCGCATTGATGGTTCCAGTGGCAATCGTCGTTGCCGGACCCGGAGTCCTGGTCGAAGTAGCAATCGACGGTGCACGCCGGCCCTGCCTGCCCGGGGATCCCGCCGTAGTAGCTGTCCTCGGTGTTGTCGCACGCGCCGAGGCAGTCCGGGTCCTGCGCGTCGAGGAGCCCATCCCCGTCGTTGTCGACGAGATCCCCGCACTGGTACATCTTGCCCTGGCACGTGACGGTGGTCGTCGGGGTCGGGATGACGCCGCCGCCCGCGCCGCCGGTGCCCGCCCCGGCCCCGCCGCCGCCGCCGCTGGCGCTGCCGCCGCCGCTGCCCCCGCCGCTGGCGCTGCCGCCGCTCGCGGCGCCGCCGCCGCTGTCGCCCGCGCCCGCGCCGCCGGACGGGGCGGCGCCATCGACGACGCCATCGCTACAGCCGGCGCCGAACGTGAGCCCGAACAGGGTGGTCAGCAACGAAAGAGAGAGCGGGAGAGCTAGGCGCATGGTGTCTCCAAAGGTGGCTCCAGACGACCCACCCGCAGCGCGGCTGCGGAGCGAGCGTGCCGGCGCGTTCAGTCGGAGCAGTTACATCGCCGCGCAGCCACGGCTCAGAAAAATGCTCGGATCGGAGAGGCGGCCGAGCCCGCCCGGAACCGTCGTGGGGTCATGACCCACCCCGTGCTTGCGGCAATTCCCAGGCAGCCACCGAGCGAGCGCTCGCGTCGTTCGTTCTTCCTGGTCGTGCGATGAGGAGGAATTGGGACCCACCGAGGCACAGAGGACACAGAGTTTCTCTGTCCTCTCCTCTGCGCCTCTGTGCCTCGGTGGGTCCCTCTCTCATCCAACCGGGATAGGATCGAACGCTATGGTCTTGGTCTAATTCGACGCCGACCGCCCTCACGTCCGGCTGACCGTGCTGCCGCGCGCCGGCAGCCCTTCACGACCGCTGCGCCGCAGCGCCGCGCGCGGCGGCGATCACGCCGCGCGGCCGCGACGCCGGCGGGAGCCCAGGCCGAGCGCGCCCGCGAGGAACGCCGCAAGGCCGACGAGCGCGCCGCCGCCCTCGCCTCGCTGCATCGCGCAGACCAGGCCCGACGAGACCTCCGGCTCCGGGGTCTGCCCGCCGCCGCCCGTCCCGCCGCCGCCCGCGCCGCCGCCGTTTCCGTCGCAAACGTCGCCGATCCCGTCGGCGTCGGTGTCCGCTTGGTCCGCGTTGGCCGCCAGCGGGCAGTTGTCGTCGCCGTCCTGGACGCCGTCGTTGTCGTCGTCCTCGTCGTCGACATCGCAGGCATCGCCCTGATCGTCGCCGTCGCTGTCGGCCTGGTCGGCGTTCGGGACCGCGTCGCAGTTGTCCGCCTCGTCGGGCACGCCGTCGCCGTCGTCGTCGTCGTCGCAGGCGTCGCCCTGCCCGTCGCCGTCGCTGTCGGTCTGCTCGGGATTCGGCTCCTCGTCGCAGTTGTCCGCCGCGTCGGTCAGGCCGTCGCCGTCGGTGTCCTCGCAGGCGTTGCCCGTGCCGTCATCGTCCGCGTCCGTCTGATCGGGGTTCGGGACCTCCGGGCAGTTGTCGGCCTCGTTCGGGATGCCGTCGGCGTCGGCGTCGGCGTCCGCGCCGAGGTCGCAGGCGTCGCCGCGGCCGTCGGCGTCGCTGTCGGCCTGGTCCTGGTTCGACACGAAGGGGCAGTTGTCGCGCTCGTCCGCGATGCCGTCGTTGTCGTCGTCGTCCTCGCAGGCGTCGCCGGTGCCGTCGCGGTCCGTATCTTCCTGGAAGATGTTCGACGCGAGGGGGCAGTTGTCCTCCCCGTCGAGCACGCCGTCGTCGTCGCTGTCCGGATCGCAGGCGTCTCCCAGGCTGTCGCCATCCGTGTTCGTTTGATCCGGGTTCCGCTCCGCAGGGCAGTTGTCCTCGGCGTTGACGAGCCCGTCGCCGTCGGCGTCGAAGTCGGGCTCGCAGAAGTCGCCCACGCCGTCGCCGTCGCTGTCCTCCTGGTTCGGATTCTGCGTCACGGGGCAGTTGTCGCAGACGTCGCCGAGCTTGTCGTCGTCCCGGTCCTCCTGGCGCGGGTTGACCACGCTGGGACAGTTGTCGACCTCGTTGGCTACACCGTCGCCGTCGTCGTCTGGCGCAGAGGTGTTGTCGTCACAGGGATCTCCGATGCCGTCTCCATCGGAGTCCGTCTGATCTGGGTTTTGCAGGCTCTCGCAGTTGTCGGCGTCGTTGGGGACGCCGTCGCCGTCGAAGTCGGGGTCACAGGCGTCGCCGAGCTCGTCCCCGTCGAGGTTCAGCTGATCCGGGTTGTGGTCAAAGGGGCAATTGTCGCTGTCATCGCGATCACCGTCGTTGTCGTCGTCCTCGTCACAAAGATCCCCGAAATCGTCACCGTCGGAGTTTTCTTGACCTATGTTTACATCGAGAGGACAGTTGTCTTCGAAATCATTAATGTGGTCGTTGTCATCGTCGGGGTCGCAGGCGTCGCCGACGTTGTCACCATCGGTGTTCCGCTGGTCCGAGTTTGCGATAAAATCACAGTTGTCAATCGTGTCCGGAATCCCATCCGCATCGCTGTCCGTTTCCTGCGCCCACCCCGCGACCGGCAGCATCACCCCGATCACCCCCGCCGCGAGCCCCATCGCCAACCGCCGCCCGCGCGACCGCACGCCCTTTTTCCCCGCACGCATCATCGCGCCTCCATCCTTCGCGGCGACCGCCGCTTCACGGCGACAGCTTGGTCACGAACACGTCCGTGCCCTCGCCGCCCTCGAGCCGCTTCTCCCCGAACTCCACCGTCCCGGTGAACGCCCCCGTGACGAACACCTGCCGCTCCCGGTCGATGGCAACCCCCGTCGCCCGGTCCGCGCCCGCCCCGCCGAAGCGGTGGCTCCACCGGAAGCCGCCCTCCGGATCGAGCTTGGCCACGAACACGTCGTCGCCGCCCGCGCTCCTCACGGGCCCCGCAGCGAGCGACGCCTCGCCCCGGAACCCCCCCGCCACGAGCACGTCCCCCGTCCCGTCGACGAGCAGCTGCCCCAGCGTCGCGCCCTGCTCGCCGATGACCCGGCTGTAGAGGTGCCCGCCCTTCGCATCGAGCTTCGCCACGAACACCGCCGGCCGCTCTCCGGCCACCCGCGGCCCCCCGCCGAGGTCGATCGCCCCGCTGAGCTCCCCGCCCACGATCACGTTGCCCGCGCCGTCCACCGCCACGGCCCTGGCCCGCTGCAGCCCCGCGTCGCCGAAGCGCTTGCTCCAGCGGTGCTTGCCGAGCGCGTCGAAGCTCGCCACGAACACGTCGAGATCCCCGGCGCTCTCCAGCGGATCGCCGCCCAGATCGAGCGTCCCGGCGAAGTCCCCGACCACGATCGCGTTGCCGCGCTCGTCCATCGCCACGGCGCGGGCCTGCTGATCGAAGCCGTCGCCGAACCGCGCGCTCCAGAGCGGCGTCCCGTCGGCGTCGAAGCTCGCCACGAACACGTCGCTGCCGCCGGCGCTCTGGAGCCGGTCCTCGCCGACGCTCAGCGCGCCCGAGAAGCGGCCGGCCACGACGAGGCGCCCCGCCGCGATCGCCGCCACGCCCGTCGCCGCCTGGAAGCCGACGCCCCCGAGCGGCTGCAGCCACAGCTCCCGCCCCTCGGCGTCGAGCCGCGCGACGTAGCCGTCCCGCCCGCCGGCGCTCGTCCGCGGCGCGCCGCCGAACTCCAGCTTGCCCGAGAACTCCCCCGCCACGAGGAGGCCCTCGTTCCCGTCCGGCGCGACCGCGTTCACGATCTGCGGGTCGAACGCTCCGAAGCGCTTCAGCCCGAGCCCCGCCCCGTCGCTCGCCGAGAGCCGCGCCCAGAAGACGTTCTCCACGCCGATCGGCGTCACGCGCTCGTCGTCGAGGGCCACGCCCTCCGCCGCCGTGAGCCGGCCGAGGAGCGCCGCGCTGCGGTCGTCCGCGACCGCCACGCTCGCCCCGGCCTGCTCCCCGTCGCCCCCGAGCGCGCGCGCCCACTGCACCTCGCCGCCCGCCGGCGGCGCGCCGCCGCCCCCCGCGCCGCCCGCGCCCCCGGCGCCGCCCGAGCCCGTCGTCGCGGCCGAGAGGCTGAGCTCCGGCGCGCAGCCGAGCCCCGCGCCGCAGAGCGCCACGCAGCCGAGCGCCGCCGCGGCCGAAGCCGCCATGAAAGGTCGCGCCATCATCAGAACGCCCCCTGCCACACCACGCCCCGCGCCGTGGGGGTCACGAGCGGCACGAGCGACGCGGCCGCCCGCTCGTCGCCCGTCCTGGGCCGCAGGAGGATGCCGCCGAGCGCCGCGCCGACGCCGGCGACGCCGATCGCGCCGAGCGTCACCGACAGCCCGAGGCTCCGGTTCCACCGCGCCCGGAGCGCCTCCATGCTCTCGAGGTCGTACGCGCGCCGATCGCACACGGACCCGGGGCAGTCCCGCTCGACCCGATCGCGCGCGGCCGCGTGGTCGACCGCGAACGCCACGCTCCCCGCGAGCGCCGCGAGCCCGACGCCGCCCGCCGCCCACGCCCACAGCGGCACGGGCGCGCGAGGCTCCGCGGGCGCGCTCTCGGGCGGCGGCTGGCCTGGGGCGCTGGCCTCGGCCGCGGGACCGTGTCCCGGGACGAGGGCGATGCGGACCTCCACCGGCGCGCGCTCCGCCTCCTTCAGCGCGACCTCGCGCCGCTCGGTCTGGAAGCCGGGCGCCGCCACCACCACCTCGTGGCGACCGGGGTTGAGCTTGCGGGGGTACGGGAGCGCCGCGCGGGGGATCGGCTGGCCGTCCACCCGCGCCTCGATCTGGTCCAGCGACGCGCCCTCGACGCGCAGCACGAGCGACGGGATGCGCGCGTCGAGCTGCTCGACAAGCGCCGCGGCCGCTGCCCGCGCCTGCGTGAACGCCGCGGGCTCGTCCTTCCCGAGGGGCAGGTGGACGACCTCGTACGCCGTCTCCCGGGCCTCGAGCAGGTGGCCCAGCGCCTCGTCCGCGCGCGCCAGATCGAGCCCCGTCGTGGGGGCGCGGACGAGCGCGTGGGCGGCCTGGAAATCCGCGCGGGCGGCCGACACGTCCCCCGCGTCGCGCTTCTTGCGCCCCTCGATGAGGAGCGTCCGCGCGGTCTGTCGATCGGCCGCCGAGGGCTCGGCCCGCGCCGGGAGCGCCACGGCGACCGAGAGGACAGCCAAGGCGATGCCCGCGGCGCGCGGGGCACGAGGGCGCAGGAAATTCATCTCATCACCAAGCCGCCGGGAACCCTCCCGGACCACCCGGTCATGATCGCACGCGGCTCGCGCGGGGGTCAACTGCGCCCTCACGCGGCGCGTCGCGCGCAAGCGCGCATGGCGCTCGCCGATCAGGTGGCCGGGCGACTCTGGGGCAGGCTCACGGCCGACACCGGGACGGCGACGACCTCGGGCGTACCCTTCGGCGTCACCGATTCTCCGGCGCCGGCGGGCGCCTCGCTCGGCGCGACCGGCGCGAGATCGGCCGTGGCCGGGCCGCGCAGGACGCGGCCCATGGCGTCGAACCGGGCGCCGTGACAGCGGCAGTCCCAGCTGCGCTCCGCCGGGTTCCACGACACGATGCCGCCGAGGTGGGTGCACATGGCCGACATCTCGTGGATCTGCCCCTGCGGGTCGCGGTAGACGGCGAGCTTCTTGAGGCCCCTGCGCACGACGGCGCCGCTGCCCGGCGCGATCTGCGCCACGTCGCCGACATCGCCCTTGCCGAGCCACGAGGCGTACTGGCAGGCGACATTGACGTTCTCCTTCACGTACTCCGAGACGGCGGCCGCGCTCAGGTTGACGCGCGTGGGATCGAAGAGCGACGCCATCCGGTTCTCCCGGCCCTGAACGAGATCCGAGATCACTAGCCCGGCGATGGTCCCGTGCGTCATGCCGTTGCCGCAGTCGCCCGTGGAGATCAGGATCCTCGAGTCCCGCTTGACGCGGCCGATGTAGGCGAGCCCGTCGACCGTCTCCATCACCTCGCCGGACCAGCGGTGCAGCACCTCGCCGGCCTGCGCGAAGCGCTCCCTCGCCCACGCCTCGAGCCGCGCGTACCGCTGGTCTGCGTCGCTGGCCTGGCCCGTCTTGTGGTCCTCTCCGCCCACGATGAGCACCTGGTCCGGGCCGTCCGCGCCGTCGACGTTCGCCACGCGGACGTAATGAAACGGATCGGCCGTGTCCCAGTAGAGGCCCGGCGCGACGGCGTCCCGGGGCACGCGCAGGCCGATGACGTAGGTCCGGTATCCGGCCTGCTTCATGTGCACGCTGATGCGCGGGATGAACGGGGAGTTCGTGGCGAGCACGGCCTCGTTCGCGACCACCTGGAGGCCCCGCGCGGTCTTGACGACGACCTTGTGCGGCGCCGCGCCCTCGTCCACGTCGACCACGTGCGCCAGCGTGTAGAGCTTGCCGCCGTCGCGCTCGATCGCACGCGATAGCCCCGCGAGGTACCTGCGGATATGAAACTGCGCCTGATCGGGGAAACAGACCGCGGGCCCCGTGTCGAAATCGACGAGCGGCGCCCGGTCGACGTAATGGACCGAGCCCAGCCCGGCGCGGTGCGCGGCCTGGATCTCGTCGCGGAGCGTCATCGGGGGCGACCCCGGGGCCGCGAAGAGATAGCCGTGGACGCGCCGGAAGTCGCAGTCGATCTCCTCTTCCTTGACGATGCGCTCGATCGTGTCGATGGCCATCGTGTGGCTGCGCGCGGCGAGCCGCAGGTGGCTCACGTTGTGGAGCTTCGCGAGCGAGGCCCAGCGCCGGTCGAGCGCGTGGGTGATGTGCGCGGTCGTGAAGCCCGACTCGCCCCCGCCGACCGCGCCGTTGTCGAGGACGATGACGCGCTTGCCCGCCTTGGCGAGGAGATAGGCCGTCGTCAGCCCGGCGATCCCGGCGCCCACCACGCACACGTCCGCCGTGTGATCGGTCGCGAGGGGGGCCATGGGAGGGAGGACGGCGTGGGTCCAGACGGTGTTCTTATCGTAGGCTCGCTCCGTCATAAACGCTCCGCGTGTGGACGCCGAGGGCTGCATCCCGGCGCTCGGTCTCGGTCATCCATCGTCAATCGATCGTCTCGCCCGCCTCGCGCGAGGCGCGGTGTCGCTCTGCCCCCCGGGAGGCGCGGTGAAGAAGGCGTCCGGGAGCGTCATGTGTCGCGCCTCGACAGGGTGACGAGCAGCCCGTAATGGTCGGAGAAGCCGCTCTTCACCTTCTTCTTGCCCGCCTCGATCGTGAGGTTCGACCGCATGATCTGGGCCCCGCGCGCGTCGCCCTCGAAGCCGCGCAGCAGCACGTGGTCGATCAGCAGCCCGCGGGTGCCCGTCCCCCCGTCGAGGGGGTTGTCGAAGCAATACGTGCACTTCGCGTCCTCCTGGGACGCGTAGGGGTTCACGAAGCCGCGCGCGAGCAGCCGGTCGTAATGGGCGGGCAGGCGCGCCGAGATCGCGGGCGCTTTGGCCGGGCCGGTGTTGAGATCGCCGAGCAGCGCGGTCGCGCCGCGGCCGCCCGTCTTGCGATCGATGTAGTCGAGGAGCGCGTCGATCTGCGCGGACTGGTCCTTTTGCCACGACGTGTTGCGGGGGTGCGGGACGCCCTCCAGGCTCGCCGTGAGGTGGGTGCAGAAGACGTGGAGCTCGCCGACGGAAGGGGGCGAGATGCGGGCATAGAGCACCGCGCGCCGATCGATCGCGGACGGGAGCACCAGCGCGTCGCGCTCGAGGATCTCGGCGTTCGTCAGGATGGCGGTGCCGGAGGCCCCGGCGTAGGCCTCCACGGCCGTCGCGCCGCCGGCGCGCGCGGGGGGACGCGCGCCGGCGGCGCTGTTCGTGCGTGTGCGAAGGCACGCTCGAGCAAGCTCGTCAGGCCCCTGCCGCGGGTTCGCGGAGAGGCAGTTGAAGCAGTCGGGCGACAGGCTGGTGAGCCTCGCCGAGCAGCTCTGGAGGAGGCACGGGAGCAAGGCGTGCTGGGTCAGGCCGGCGCAGCTCTTCGCGGCGCACGCGACGAGCGGCTCGGTCTCCTGCTGCGTGCAGCCGCCGTCCTCGTGGCCGGGGGGCAGCCGGAAGGTATGCGGCAAGGCGCTGGACGTGGCGGAGACGAGCTGCTGCCAGTGCTCCTCGAGCCAGAACTCCTGCACGCAGAGCAGGTCCGCGGGCTGCTCGGCGAGCGCGCGGATGAGCGGCTCCGCCCGCTCGTCGACGTATTTGAGCACGCCCATCGCGAGCCCGCCGTTGTAGGTGGCCACGCGAAACGGCGACGCCTGCTTCGGCCCGGCGCTGCCGCGCGCCGCGTCCTCCGGCGCGCCCGGCTGCGGCGCGGCGGCCGGCGGCGCGACGCCGCCCTCGGGCGCGCCGGCGCTCTCCCGCGCGCGGCTCTTGTCGCCGCTGCACGCGGAGAGCGCGAGCGCACCGAGGATCGCCGCGCTCCGAAGCCAAGCCGTCTGCATCAGGCTGCTGCACGATGCAGATCGCGTACCGCGGCCGCCCGCCGCCCCGCACGGCGCGCGCGGCCGAGGACGTCCCGCCTTCGCGTGTGGGCGCGGTGAGGCATTCCGCCACAATGGGACAAAGCTGCACCGGGCAGGGCGGCCGCGCGTCGAGCGCCGGCGCGCATCGTTGTGGGGAAGCGACGCGCGGGGCGCGCGCTCGATCTGGGGGAGCGAAGCGCGGGACGGGCGCTGAGGCGAACCGCGGCGCGCTGTCTCGGGGCGCGCCGCGCTCGCGCGGCGCGCGCTGTGGAATCGGGATGTGCCGTGGAGGCGGAACCGGAGGTAGCAGGTTGTCGCCCCGGATTTCGCCGAGACAGCTGTTGATTCGAACGGCGGGCACGCGTACTCCAGCTTCACGACACAGCGGATAGGACGTTCGACACCCCACAGCGATGGGGTACCGGACCATCCTTGGCTCCACCGAACGCCCCGCGGCGAGGGTTCTTCGTCGAGACATGGAGGAATGATGAGAGAGCGCTTCGTGACGAGAGTGGCCCAGATTGCTCTGCTGACGAGCATGGGGCTCCCCGTGGGCTGCGGCGGCTGCGACTCGGAGCCTGACGATGGCACCAACGCTTCATCGAGCGGCGGCGGTGAGGGCGGTGTCGGCGGGGATGGCGGCGTCGGCGGGGACGGGGGCGCGGGGGCCAGCGGTGGCGACGGTGGATCCGGTGGGCAAGGCGGCTCGGGCGGCTCGGGCGGCGCCGGCGGGCAAGGCGGCTTCGGCGGAGAGGGCGGCGCCGGCGGCTCGGGCGGCTCGGGCGGCGCCGGCGGGCAAGGCGGCGCGGGCGGCACCGGCGGCATTGGCGGCGCGGGCGGCGCCGGCGGGCAAGGCGGCTCTGGCGGCGCCGGCGGCGCTGGCGGCACCGGCGGCACCGGCGGCACCGGGCCGGGCGGCGTCGGCGGCTTCGGCGGCGCGGGCGGCACCGGCGGCGCCGGGCCGGGCGGCGTCGGCGGCTTCGGCGGCGCCGGCGGCAGCGGCGGCGAAGGCGGCGAAGGCGGCGGCGGCGAGCCTCCCGAGTTCCTCGGAGACGCGCTCTGGGGCGCCAGCGCCGGCGAGGAGAGGGGCGAGCGCGTCGAGGCGATCGCCGCGGATCAGGGCGAGAACGTCGTCCTGGTCGGCGGCTTCCAGACCGCGATCAACTTCGGCGGCGACGCCGACCGCCTCGTGAGCGCGGGCCAACACGACATCTTCGTGGTGAAGCTCGACCCGGCCGGGGGCCACCTCTGGAGCAAGCGCTTCGGCGACGCGTCGGATCAATACGCGATCGCGGTGGCCACGGATTCGAGCGGCAACATCGTCATCGCCGGCGAGTTCGAGGGGACCCTCAACTTCGGCGCGGACCCGGGCACGGCGCTCGTGAGCGCCGGCGAGCGGGACATCTTCGTCGCCAAGCTCGACCCCGACGGCAACCACCTCTTCAGCAAGCGCTTCGGCGACGCGCTCGACCAGTACGCCTCGGCCTTGGCCGTCACCGCGGAGGACGAGATCGTGGTCCTCGGCGTCGCCGACGGCGCCATCAACTTCAGCGAGGATCCCGGGGCCGAGCTCACGGGCACCGGCAGCGACGGCGCCGTCGTCGCGAAGCTCGACGCCGCCGGCGGCCACCTCTGGAGCAAGCGGTTCGGGTCCCTCGAGAGCTGGCAGCGCCTCGCCAGCCTCGCGACCAGCGGCTCGGCCCTCTACGTGGCCGGCGCGTTCGGCGGCAGGCTCGCGATCGACCACCGGCTCCTGGAGAGCGCCGTCAGCGGCGTGACGTCGGGCGCCGGCGGCGCCGGGGGCGGCGGCGAGCCGATCTACAGCATCGACGGGCTCGTCGCCCGGTTCGATCTGGCGTCGGGCAGCCTGGTCTGGGCGAGCTCGCTGGGCGCCGCCGGCGAGCAGTACGCGAAGTACGTCAGCGTCGGCGTCGACGGCCACCCCGTGGTCCTCGGCAATCACCGGGCGCCGTTCCAGGTCGGCTCCATCGACGTCGAGCACACCGAGGCGGCGGGATACGACCTCTACGTCGCCCGGCTCGACGCCGATGCGGGGGAGCCGCTCGCCGCGCGCGCGTTCCTGTCCGACGGCGACGAGTTCGTGTGGGGCTTCTCGCAGGATCCCTGGGGCAACCACGTGCTGAGCGGCTACTTCACGAGGTCGCTCTCGCTCGGCGGAGAGCCCCTCTCGGTCGGCGCGCCCTCGACGGGCGACGCGTTCGTCGCGAAGCTCAGCCCGGACTTCTCCGAGGAGCTCTGGTCCGATGTCTACCGGGATCAGTTCTTCTCGTACGCCACCGCGCAGGCGGTCACCGCCGGCGGAAACACGGTGGTGGCGGGCCTCTTCTGCGGCGAGCGGCTCGAGCTCGGCGGCGGGCTCCCCGCCCTCGAGCACAGCGCGCCCGCGCGCGATCGCAACAACGGCGACGTCTTCCTCGTCACCCTCTCGCCCTGACGACCTCGCACGGCCGCGCGGAGCTTCGTCGAGCTCCGCGGGGCGGCGCGCGCGAGCAGCTGGCGAGCCCAGCTGCCGCGCGTACGCGCGAGCCGGCCCCAGTTGCCGCGCGTACCCGCGCGCCGGGGGCCGCCGGCAGCGGCGCCGATCAGTGGGCCTCGTGGCTCTGCTGGCCGGCCTGGACGTGCTGCTCGTGGCTGCCGCCCTGCTCGCGCTCGCCCTCGGCCTGCGCGGCGCTCGCGTTGCTCGAGCCGTCGCCGCGCGCCTCGCCGCCCTTGCGGCCGATCTGGGCCATGTGCCCGCGGTTCTGGCTCACGGCCGCGCCGCCCTTGCGGCCGATCGCGGCCATGTGCTCGCGGTTCCGGCTCACGGCCGCGCCGCCCTTGCGGCCCGCGGCGCGGGCCTCCTCGGAGCTGAACTCGTGGGCTGTGCCCTTCTCGTGCGCGGCCTTGCCACCCATGCTCGCGATGGCACGCTGCTGCTTCTGGTCCATCGCCGCGAACCCACGACTGCTGCTCTGCCCTTGTTGCTGTGCCATGATAGGTCTCCTTGGTGTCTGGCGCATCGCTCGGCGCCGGCGCGGGACAACGCAGCTGCGGCACCCCGCCCGATCTTCGCTGAACGATGTCGGCAGGAGGGGTAACTGCAACGTGGATGCCATGGAGTAGAACCCATGGAAATTGGGCCTCTCCAGCGCGGATCCAGCGAGCGCTCCCGGGGATCGCCGCGCGAGCCCGCGGTCGTCCCGGGGGCGTCTCGCCCAGGGCGAACGACAACGGTGCGCGTCGGCGCAAACGCGTCGCGACGCGGATCGCGGGCTTCTACGCCGCTCAGCTCGCGAGGCGCGCTGCTCAGCCTGGCCGATCCAGGTTTTCAGCAGGAGATCCGCGTCGCGGCAGACTGCCCCACCGGCCGTGGGCGCGCGGGCCATCGCGCCTCGTCCGCGCGCCGCCGAGATCCGCGGCGAGCGGACGCGCGCGAGCTCACGAGCTCAGCGCGTTTCGTCTGGCCTTCAGCGCTCGCCGTCGCGCGGACGAGGCGGCTGGCCGCGCTCCCCGTCGGCGCGGCGCCGCGCGGCCGGCGGTGCGCCGCCGTTCATCCGGAGAGATCGCCGAAGAAGAAGAGAAGGTGGGAAAGCGGGAAAGTCATCCACGTCGCCTCACCGCGCCTTACCCACCATCACGCTCCACCGCGCGATACCGCGCGACACCGCACGCGACGCCGTCACGGCGCCGCGCCGCCATCGGGATCGCCGGGGCCAGCGCGCGTGGGCCTTGACGATCGAGAGCAGCCGCGCGTCCTGACCGCGACGGGCACGCCGCTCAAGGCCCATCGTCAGGCCGAGGCGCACGCCGCTCGGGGAGGCGCAGCGCGAGCGACGCGCACGCCGCGGAGCGACGCTCGCCCGGGCGCGCCCTCGGCGGGTCGACATTGCGCTTCTCGCGATCGTGATCACCGCATCACCGGCGTCCGACAGGCGCGGTGGGTACGGCGAGCGCGCAGATCCTGCGGAGCTGCAGTCGCGCAGATTCTGCGCGCTCCGGAGCTCGGCAGTGAGGATCAGAAAGCGAAAGCGCACGGTGGGACGCGTAGGAGCTGCGCCGCTGCGTCGCCGCGTTCGCACGCGCGAAGCGGCGCGCTGCGCGTTCGCACGCGCGGCGCGGCGGCGGGCCGCGCCCGGGGCGCGTCGCTCCGGCGCGCGGCGCGGCGCCCGCGGCCGTCGCGCAACGCGGAGCAGCCCGTCAAAAACTCGACGTCCGCGTGGCCTCCGAGTTGCTCTCCAAGATGCGCGCGCGCGCGCTCGTCACGGATGTCACGGCGACGCCACACGTGATACAGAGCGACCTGACGCAACGGACGCAACGGACGTAGGCGACCCACGCGCGCATCACGCCATCCCTGGAACATTCCCGTATGCAAGAGAGGCTGACAACGGACTGTGATAAAGTCGCCGGCTCCCGCGGCCTGGTCGACATCGAGCGCCCCGGCACGCTCCTGAAGGACGCGCTGCGCGGCCTGGTCGCCGTGTTCGCCCTCCAGGACGCGATCCTCATCGGCTACCTCGTCGTGACGACGGTCTGCCTGCTCGGCGCGCCGCCCTCCGAGGTGCAAGCGCAGTGCGTGCACCGCAATCTGGCCGCCATCGCCGCGCTCGTGTCCCTCTGCGTGTTCGTGCGCCGCGCGACGTTCGTGCCCAGCCTGCTGCGGAGCGTGGTTTACCGGCTCTCGCTCGTCGGCACCTTCCTCCTCAACTACCTCTCGCTCCGGACCATCCTGCCGACGGTCCGGAGCGACAGCCTCGACGCGGAGCTCCTCCAGCTCGACCTCCTCCTCTTCCGGTTCGAGCCGGCGCTCTGGATGGAGCGCTTCAACACGCGCCCCATCGTGGAGTGGTTCTCCTTCTTCTACTTCAGCTACTTCTTCATCTGCTTCACCTCGATGGTGCTGGCGGTCTGGGTGGCCCGCCCCGGCCGCGGCACGACCGAGTACGCGGTCGGCACGTCGATCGTCTACTGCGTTGGCCAGCTCGGCTACATGGCGGTCCCGGCGTACGGCCCGATCCAGGCGCTGAGCCACCTCTATCAGGGGCCGCTCGACGGCGGCTTCTTCTGGGGGTGCGTGAGCAGCATCGTGCAGGCCGGCGGCGCCATGAAGGACGTCTTTCCCTCGCTGCACACGGCCGCGCCGCTCTGGTTCGCCCTGTACACGTTCCACCGCGCGCGCACGGACCGGCGCCTCTTCTGGCTGGCCGTGGTGGCCGCGTTCTTCTCTTTCAACATCATCATCTCCACCATGCTCCTCCGCTGGCACTACGCGGTCGACGTGGTCGCCGGCGTCGCGCTGGCCACGGGGGCGGCGTGGCTCACGCCGCGGCTCGTCCGCTGGGAGGAGGGCCTCCGCGCCCGCATGGACCAGCCGCAGCCGTGGACCTTCCGGTAGCGGCGGCGCCTCCGGCGGCGGCGCCGCCGCCCGCCTGAGCCGCCCGCGCGCCGCGCCTCACGTGGCCGGGACCGCGCTCTGCGCCGGGGCCGCCTGGGCCCGCGGCGCCCCCCGGCGCTCCTCGGCGCCCCCGTCGGGCAGGAAGCCGTCCGACTGCTTGCTCCAGAGCCGCTTGTAGGCCCCGTTCCGCGCCAGCAGCTCGGCGTGGGTGCCGTCCTCGATGATCCGGCCGTCCTCGAACACGAGGATGCGATCGAGGTGGACGATCGTCGAGAGGCGATGGGCCACGACGAGCACCGTCTTGCCCTTCATGACCCCGTCGAGCGTGTCCTGGATGGCCTTCTCGGTGATGGAGTCGAGGCTCGACGTCGCCTCGTCGAGGATGAGGATCGGCGCGTCCTTCAGGATGACCCGCGCGATGGCGATGCGCTGGCGCTGGCCGCCCGAGAGCTTGACGCCGCGCTCGCCGACCATGGAGCGATACTGGTCCTTCATCTGCGCGATGAACTCGTGCGCGCGCGCCTTGCGCGCCGCCTCGACGACCTCCTCGTCGGTCGCGGTGAGGCGCCCGTAGCGGATGTTGTCGAGGAGCGTCCGGTGGAAGAGGCTCGGGTCCTGCGGGATCAGGCTGAGCTGCGCGTGCAGCGCGTCCTGCGTCATGTCGCGGATGTCCACGCCGTCGATCAGGATCTGACCGGAGTCGATGTCGTAGAGGCGCAGGATGAGGTTGACGAAGGTCGATTTGCCGGAGCCGGAGAAGCCGACGAGCCCGACCCGCTGGCCGCGCGGGATCGTCACGCTGAGCCCCTCGAAGATCGTGTCGTCCGGCGTGTAGCCGAAGGTGACGTTCCGGAGCTCGATCCGGCCGCGCTCGATGCGCGGCGCGACGGCGCCCGGCCGGTCGACGAGCTCGTGGGAGCGGATGATGGTGTTCACCCCGTTCGCGACGTTGCCGACGAACTCGAAGAACTCGAGGAAGCGGCGGCTCAGGTTGCGCGCCTCGTTGATGATGAGGAGCGACAGGCTGGTCGCCATCACGAACTCGGCGACGCCGATGGCGCCGCGCTGCCAGAGCGCGAGCGCGTAGTAGAGCGTCCCCACCTTGAGCAGCGCGGCCGACGCGAACTGGAACCAGCGCACGCGCTCGGAGTACCAGTTCGACCGGCGCACCGCCCGGAGCTCCCGGACGAGCTGCTCGTCGAGGTACTCACGCTCGAAGCCGAGCCGGGCAAAGAGCCGCGCGCTCGTGAGGTTCGTGACCGAGTCGACGACCTTGCCCGTGGTCTCGCTCCGCGCGCCCGCGGCCCGCACCGCGTGCGGCTGGCAGCGGGTCGCGAGCCAGTAAGAGATGCCGACGAACAGCGCCGCCCAGGCCGAGACGAACGCCGCGAGCTCCGGGTGAGCGCGGTAGAGCAGGCCGATCGAGACGGAGAAGACGATGGCGATCGGCCAGAAGTCGAACAGGATGGCCCACAGCGTCTGCGAGACGCCCATCGACGTCTCGCTGATGCGGTGGGCGAGCGCCCCGGCGAAGTTGTTGCTGAAATACCGGTGGGAGTGGTGCTGGAGGTAGGCGTAGAGATTGCGGGTCACGTTCTGGCGCTGCCACGGCCCGACGAGGATCTGGCAGAGGCCCGCGACGCGGCTGAACAGGAACTCGCCGGCGATGAGCGCGACGAACAGCGTCAGCGGGCTGCGCAGCTGGCCGCTCAGCGCGGCCCGGTCGCCGTCCGGCGCCTGCGTCACGCCCTTGATCACCTGCCCGATGGCATAAGGGATCATGATCCCGAACGACGCGTGGGCCGACTCGAACACGAACATCGCCAGATACCAGGCGCGGTACCGGCGAACGAAATGAAGGATGAACCGAAAGGGCGTGTCCGGCAGCGCCGGAGCGCCGGGGGCGCGCTGCAGAGAGGTCTTGGATTCCACCGCATTGTCCTGGGCGCCTCGCGCGCCCTCATGGGCCGACGGTCGTCTGCTCTTCCACCCCGCGCGGCGCCCGCCCCGCGCGGGCAGGGAGAGCGCCGGCGCAGGGAGCGTCACGCTGTTGTGTTCACTGCCCGGCCGTCACGGCGCGGAACCGGAACGTGGGGTCGCGATCCGTACCGCCGGGCCGCGCGGCGCGCCACCCGAGGTGGTGCGCGTAGCTCCCGAGGCGGCCATCCTGCGCCAGCCGCTCCTCGGCGACGGGATCGCGGCGCTCGGCGAGCGGGCTCACGTAGAGCGCGTCGGTCGGGCAGTAGAGCTCGCACATGAAGCAGGTCTGGCAGTCTTCCTGGCGCGCGATGACGGGCGCCTCGCCCGGCCGCGCCTCGAAGACGTTCGTGGGGCAGACCTTGACGCAGAGGTTGCAGTCGATGCAGCGGGCGTCGCTCAAGAGCTCGATCATGCGAGGTCTCCTCGATCAGAGGCGTCAGGGGCGTCAGGGGCGGGCGGGCCGGACCCATGCGTGGGCCGGCGAGGCTCGACCCAGATGGACGAGAGCCCGCCGGTCGCGAGGCAGTGGGCCTGGTCCGGGTCGGTGTGCGGCAGGTCGGTGCGCTGGTGCAGGCCCCGGGACTCGGCGCGCGCGAGGGCGCTCCTGTAGCAGAACCGCGCGGTGGCCAGCAGCGCGGCGGCCTCGCGCGCGCGGACCCGGGCGGCGCCTGCGGCGTGGAGGTGCGCCTCGGCGTCGCGCCACGCGCCGTCGAGCCGCTCGACCGAGGCCGCCAGCCGATCGCCCCGGCGGAAGAGGTTCTTGTCGAGCGGCAGCACCTCCTGCTGGACCAGGTCGATGATCTCCTTCGCGCCGAGCCCGCCCGCCGTCCCGCCGGGCCGGAGGCCGACGGTCCCGGCGGGGCGCACGGCCCTCGCGGCGGCGCGGTCGCCGAGGCGCTGCGCGAAGAGGGCCGCGCCGCGGCCCGCCCAGGTGCCGCTCGAGATGGCCCAGGCCGCGTTGGGGCTCCCGCCGCCGCTCGAGGCGCCGACGATGAGCTCGCGCGAGGCCGCGTCGCCCGCGGCGTAGAGCCCCGGGACGCCGGTCGCGCACCCGTCGTCGACGATGCGGATCCCGCCGCTGCCGCGCACCGTGCCCTCCGAGCGGAGGGTGACGGGGAACCGCTGCTTGAAGGGGTCGATCCCGAGCCGGTCGTGGGGCAGGAAGCAGTTCGGCTGTCCGTCGCGCAGCCAGCGCTGGATCTCGGGGCCGGCGCGGTCGAGCACCGCGTACACCGGCCCTTGGCGCAGCGCTCTGGCCACCGCGAGCATGCGATTGCCCCGGCTGTCGATGACCTCGCCCGATTCGGTGGTGAAGGTCGCCCAGAAATAGGGCAGCCCCTTGGTGACCGAGGCGTAGGCGGGGCTGATGCCGTATTGCGCCGAGAACTCCATCCCGGAGAGCTCGGCGCCGACCTCGGCGGCCATCAGGGTGCCGTCTCCGGTGTTGACGTCGCAGCCGAGCGCCTTGCTGAGGAACGCGCAGCCGCCGCTCGCGAGGACCACGGCGCCGGCGCGGATGCGCCACGCGGCGTCCTGCTGGCGGGCGTGGCCGGCCGCGCCGGCGACCACGCCGTCGCTGACGAGGAGCTCGAGGGCAGGGGCGTGGTCGAGGATGCGGACGCCCGCGCGCCGGAGCTGGCGGCGCAGGAAATACATGTAATCGGGGCCCCGCAGGTTGGCGCGGTATTGAAGGCCGCTGTCGTCCAGCGGAAAGGGATAGCCCCACTCGGCGAGGCGGTTGATCTGCTCCCAGGTCGCGTCGAGGACGCGCGCCATCCAGTCGCGGTGCGCGAGCCCGCCGCTCCGCGCGAACCTCGCCTCGATGGCGTGCTCGCGCGCGTCGCCGTCGGGCGTCACGTACCAGGCGCCGGTGTTCGCGGGGGCCGTGGCGCCGGAGGTGCCGCAGTATCCCTTGTCGACGAGCGCCACGCTGCGCGCGCCGCTCGCGACGGCCCCGAGCGCGGCCCACGCGCCGGCGGGGCCGCCGCCGATCACCAGGACGTCGGCGACGTCGTCGATCTCGGAGGCGAGGGGTGGGGACGGCGTCGCAGGGGTGCTCATCGGGGATCCGCCGCGGCGGGCCCAAGCACCGATCGGGCCAGCGCTGCGGCCGGCGTGGACGTGCGGCAGGGGGCTCCGCTGCTGCCTCAGCAGCAGCCGGGTGGTGATCGGCTGCTGCGGCGCGCGCAGGACAGGGGTGGCAGGCCGGGAGCGCCCGGGCGGCGGGTGCCCCGGCGCAGTCACGCCGGTGAGGGTCGAGCGGGCAGGGCACGTCCCGCAGAGCGCAGGCGATCGCGTCAATGTCGTGGTGAAATCGCCCTCGACGCGCCTCCCGCTACTCGGCCTGCTCCGGGCGTACCAGGACGGCGGCTGACAGCAGGCCGCTCAGGCCGTCGCCGTTCGTGGAGCGAGCCGTGATCGAGCACGCAGCCTGAGCCGTCGGCGGCTGCCAGTCGTACCTGTGATAGTAAGAGAGACCGGTGTACGTGATGGCGCCACCGCAGCTGTCGGTGACCTCGACCGGCCCAGGAGACGAATCGCCCCACTCGACGCGCAAGAGCAGCTCGACGCGACCGGGCGCCGTGATGGGCTCTTGGCAGGTGCCGTCGGCGAGGTACGAGTTGACGAAGCAGGAAGCATCAGGCCACTGCAACGTCAGGCGCATCTCTGGCCTGGCGATGAATCGGCCGTCGATGATCACGGCGCCCTGGGCCTGGCTCTCCTCGAAGATCATGATCGAGAACGTCTCGCTCGCGGAGAGCTCGCCGTCCGTCACGCTCACGCTCACCTCACAGGTGCCGGCGGCGGGCTTGGTGAAGTCGGTCACGAACGCCGTGGGCGCCGAGAACACCCCATCGGCGCAGTCGCTGGTCCACTCGACGGCGAGCGCGTCGTCGTCCAGATCGACCGCGGAGATCGAGAGCTGCGCCGGCTGGTTCACCACGGTCGAGAGCGGGTAGGTCAGGCCCAGCACGATCGGGCTGTGCTCGATGTCGTGTGCCTCCGCGAGATCGAGGATCCGGAGGATGGCTTGCGTCGCTGCGCCGCCCTGGATCTCGACCGAGGCCGGAGCGCTGGTGCCGACGAGCTGGTCTCCGACGAAGGCGTTGCCGACGAGCTGGTGCGAGCCCTCGGGCAAGAGCAGGGTGCCGCTGAAGTTGCCGTCGGGATCGCGCGCGAGCTCGGCCTCGGGGCCGCTCAGAACGGTGACGGTGACCCGCGTGATGTCGCCCGCGGTCGTCGGCGCTGCCTGGACGCTCAAGCGCGCGATCCCCAGGCGGGAGCCGTCGGCTTCTCCCGCGTCGAGGGGGTCGCCGTGCTGCGCGCAGCCGCCGACCGGCAGCAGCGCGGCGCAGAGGACCAGACTCATCGCCGACAGAACGCTCGTCCTCGTCTTGCCGATTGCCATATCAACATTCCCTCCAGAAGAATGGATGAGACGCCAGCTCGCCTGGCGCTCGCTACTGAGGCGGGTGGGTCGAGTCAGATGCGCCTCTGGGATCGAACATTCACACGCCTTCTCCTCCGACCGACCCCCGCGGCTCCGCGGGCTGCCGCGCGGACAGGGGCGCGTCGGTCTCGCGAGATGGGGGAGCGCGCGGCGCGGGCCCTTCGCCAGAGGACCGCGCTCGGGAGGAGTGCGCCGGGGTCCTGCGGGACGGCGCCGGGGGGCGTGGCGCGGAGCCCCCGGCACGGCGGTGGGTCGCCGGGGGGGCGGCGGCGGGAGCCCCCGGGGCGGCGAGGGCCATCCCCGGCTCGGAGGGCGCGTGCCCCGCGGGGACTGCGGGGGGCGAGGCGGGGGGCGAGCCGGGCAAGGCGGGGGATGAGTCCGGCGAGGTGGGGAGCGAGATGGCGGAGGCGGGGGGGCGAGTCGGGCGAGCCGGGGGTGACGGCGCCGGAGGCGGGGAGGCGAGCATCGGAGGTGGGGAGGTGAGCGCAGCAGGCGGGGAGGCGAGCGGCAACCTGCCGGGGGAGACGGAAAGGCCGGCGATGGGGAGCGGGGGCGTGGTAGCACTACTGCGGGAAGTCGGGCTGCGAAGCGAACCACCAAGACGCCAAGAAACCAGAGGAGTAGAGGGAAAAATGCCGGGACGTGCTTCCTCTCTCCTCCTTGGCGCCATGGTGCTTTTCTCCTGAAACGGGGCCACTTCCCGCGGCAGTGGCAGAAGAGGGGGTGCCGGTGTGACCACGGTCGTGCTCAGGATTCAGGGGAAACATCTCGATGTGGATCAGTGCCTGACGTGGATTCCAGAGACCGCCCTCGAGCAGGTCTGGCGCGCGGGCGAACGGCGACACGGCGGCAAGATCAGCGCGACCTCCGGGTGCAACGTCCTGCTGGCGGAGAACGAGGACACGTCGCTCGCGGTCGAAGAGGCGATGAGGGTGTTTCTCTCGCTCGCGCCGCAGGTCGCTGCGCTGGTACAATCCGGGGCGACGGCGGTGGTCGACTTCGCGCTGTTCATCGAGGCCATGAGCGCCAGATCCATCGAGCTCGAACCGGGCGTGCTGCGCTCGGTAGGGCAGTACGGGGTGGGCCTCGTCGTCAGCGCATATCCCTGCGCCGACCCATGAAGACCTGTAAATCAATTCTCCTCGGAGGGCAGGCCGACGCTGCGCTCCTCCACCGACGCCGGAGCAGATCCGCGCGCTGAACCCTACGAAAGGCAGCGTCCCGCGCGCTGAGCAGGTCCGGCTTAGCGCGCCTCTCGCACCGGTGGCTCCGGTTCCCCGAGCCTCCCGTGCCTTCTCATCACCTCGCGCAGCCGGTCGAGCGGGATGGCGTAAGCGACGTGGTCGTCTTGCCCGAACGTCGTCGTCGCCATGGTCAGCGCGTTGAGGATCGCCTCTTCCACCGCCTCCACGGCCGCCTGGAACAGCGGGTTGAGGCGCCCGTCGTCCACCTCGCGGAGCGTCCGGGTCAGCTCCCTCGGCTCGGCCGCGATCCGGTTCCCCGTCGCGAAGGCCAGGAACAGGTCGCCGCTCCCGTCGCGGGAGATCGTGCCCGTGCGCCCCACCGCGAGCGAGACGCGGCGCGCGACCCGCCCGAGCTGCCGCGCCGACAGGGGCGCGTCGGTCGCGACCACGGCGAGCAGCGAGCCCTCGCTGTGGTAATCCGGCACGGGCAAGAGGTCGCGGATCTCCTGGCCGACCGGCACGCCGTCGATCCGCAGCTCGCCCCGCGCCCCGAAATTGGCCTGCACGATGGCGCCCACGATGAACCCGCCGGCGGCCTCCGGCACGACGCGCGAGGCCGTGCCGATACCGCACTTGAAATCGTAGCAGATCATGCCCGTTCCCCCGCCGACCGCCCCCTCCTGGACAGGCCCGTCCGCCGCCTGCTCCGCCGCCGCGAGCACGTCCTCGGCCGACACGTGCAGCCCCCGGATGTCGTTCAACGCGCTGTCGTCGCACTCGCCGACGATGGGCCCCACCGTGGGCTCGTCGATGCCGATGGCCGGATAACGCCGGAGCATGTACTGGACCGCCCCGTCGAACGCGCGGCCGACGGCGAGCGTGTTGGTGAAGACGATGGGCGACTCGAGGACGCCGAACTCGTTGACGTAGTGCAGCCCGGTCATCTCCCCATTGCCGTTCAGGACGAAGCTCGCGGCAGGGAGCTTGTTGTGCCAGAAGTCGTCCGACGTCGGCAGGATGACGGTCACGCCGGTCCGCACCGGCCCCTTGCCCGGGGCGAGCCGGCCAGCGCCCCGATGGTGGGTGACGTGCCCGACCCGCACGCCGGGGACATCGGTGATCGCGTTCAGCCTGCCCGTGGGCAGGCGGCCGATGACGATGCCGAGCTCGCGAGCGCGGCGGCGCGCGCCGTCGGCCGGCGGCGCCGCCGCTGGCCGCGCGGAGGGCGAGGGGGGCGCGGCGGGAGGGGAAGGCGCGGAGGGCTGGGGCCGGGCGCACGACAGCAGGCCGGGCGACGAGACTAGCGCGACGGCGAGCGCCGCGCCGGCGGCGAGGCTGAGGCGACGGGGCATCGGCGCGAGGATAGTCGATGGCCGGGCGCGTCGCCGGCGCCCGCCGGCGCGGATTCGCCGTCGGCCGGCAGGAGGAGCCGCCCGGTCACGCCGCGCCGAGCGTCACGGGCAAGGCCGTGGGCTTCCGAAAGAACATGCTGGGCGCATAGCTCGGGCGCGCCTCGGCGGCGAGGCGCAGGCCGGGGAACGCAGCGCGCAGCGCCTGCACGGCGCACCGCACCTCGATGCGCGCGAGCGAGGCGCCGATGCAGGTGTGAACACCCCAGCCGAAGCCGAGGTGCCGCGCGCGCGGGCCGGCGGCAAAGCGATTCACGTCGAACCGCAGCGGATCCGGGAATATCGCCGGATCGTGGTTCGCGGCGCCGAAGAAGGCGAACGCCGTGGCCCCCGCGGGGATCTCGACGCCGCCGACCACCGCCGGCGCCGTCGCGCGCCGCGGCTCCATCTGCACCGGGGCGTCGATCCGGAGCGTCTCCTCCATCGCCGCCTGGAGCAGCGCCGGGTCGCTGCCGATGGCGTCCCACAGCGCGGGCGTCTCGAGCAGGCGGAGCACGAGCGAGCCGATCAGGCTCGCCACGGTCTCGTAGCCGGCGAAGAACAGGACGATGAGGTGGGAGATCATCTCTTCCACCGACAGGGGCGCCTCGCCGTCGACACGGGCGCCGATGAGGGCGGTGATCAGGTCGTCGGCAGGCGCGCCGCGGCGTCGCTCGATGAGGTCGGCCAGATATCGTTCGTAGGCCACGCACCTCCGCGCCGCCTCGACCTGGCGCGCCTTGTCGAGCGCCGGGTCGTAGAGCTTGAGTCGGTCGTCCTGGCAAGCCCTGAGCAGCGGCGCGTCCACGAGCGGTATCCCGATGAGCGCGGTGATGATCTGCAAGGGGAGCGGGAAGGCGAGCGCCTGCATCAGATCCACCGGGTCGTCGCCCGGCGCCATCGCGCGGACCAGCGCCTCCGCCGCCTCGGCGATCGTCGGCTCGAGGGAGGCGACCCGCGCGGGCGTGAACGCCTTGGAGAAGAGCGCCCGCGCGCGCGTGTGCCCGGGAGGGTCGTTGTTGAAGAGCGCCGGCGGCATCTGGTAGACGCCGCGCTGGAGCTCGGCGGTCACCTCCGGCGGCAGATCCGGCGGCAGGTCGAGGATGTGCGCCGAGGAGAACCCGACCGGCTCGCGGAGCACCTGCGTGAGCTCGGCGTGCCCCACGACGAGGTAAGCGGAGAACGCCTCGCTGTAGGCGACCGGCGCCTCCCGGTGCGCCGCCTGATAGAACGCCAGCGCGGGGTTGTCCGCATAGCTCGACGAGAAGGGCTCGAACAGCGCGCCGACGCGACGCAACCTGTCGGCGACCGGCGGCTCCTGACGCGTGCTCTCTTCGACCATAGTGCCCGAGCGTATCGGGTTCGGTGATCGCGCGAAAGGGCGCTGCGCCCAGCGCGCACGGCCGAAAACGCCGTGGGCGGTGCGCACCCGAGGTTGAAATGGCGGAGCCGCGCGCCGGCCATCGCCGCGCTGCAGGCGCCGAGGCCCGCGTAGCCGCGGCTCGCGTACCCGCCCGCCTGCCCCACGGAGTCCGTGTTGTGGGTGAAATTCCCCTCGACGCTCCAGTCGATGGATTCGCCATGAAGATAGACGTTCGTGTCGATGCCGATGTTGCCGACGACGACGACCTCGGGGGGCGCGCTCATGGTGGATGGCCGGCGAGCTTACCAGACATCGCGGCGCCGCGTCCGGCTGCCCGCCACGCCGCCGGCCGGGCCGGCAGCCGGACGCGGCGCCGCGCGCCCCAAAGCCCGGCCCGCCCGCGTATCCAGACATCGCGACCGTCCACAAAAGCTCGCTCGCCCGCGCCCAGGCGATCGGGCCTTGCGCGAAGGTCGATCTCCACTAAGCGCTTCACGATGAGCTGTTCCCTGCGTGGAGCGGAGCCGCAGGCGGGATGAGCGACGGGATGAAACAGCGGTGCAGCGAGGAACGAGCGGAAGGGCGCGACTTCATCGAACGCCTGGAAGACCTCACGATCGTGAGACCCGTAGACGACTCCGAGGAACGCCTCCTCCAGGACACCGAGCTCCTGAAGCAGGAGCTCGCGCGCGCGAGCCCAGGGCGCGAGTCCGGGCTGATGCGGCTGCTCGCGGCGCGGGTCGCGATGAACAGCGCCTTCCAGTTCTGGGGCCTGCTCGACGCCCGCGGCACGAACTGGGAGTCGAACTACGCCTCGGTCCGCGGCGCCGGCGTGGGGCTCGGGCAGGTGCACGGAGTGCCGTTCTGGGACTGCCGCTGGTGGCAGGGCGCGCCCGAGGCCCAGGAGCGGCTGAAGGACGCGGTGCGGCACGCGGCGCGCGGCGAGTTCGTCCGGTACGACGTGGAGATCCTCGGGGGCAACCGGGGCGAGGAGATCATCACGATCGACTTCAACCTGAAGCCCGTCAAGGACCGGCAAGGCAACGTCGTCTTCATGATCGCCGAGGGGCGCGACGTCACCGAGCAGCGGCGGCTCGAGCGGGAGGTCGCCCGGCACAGGGACGAGCTCGCGACGCTCGACCGCCTCAAGACGGAGTTCGTGGCCAACGTGAGCCACGAGTTCCGCACCCCGCTCACCCTCATCCTCGGGCGCGTCGAGGACGCGCTGGCCCACCCCGGCGCCTCGCTCTCGGGCGATGGCCTCGCCGCGGTGCGCCGCAGCACCCTGCGGCTCCTCCGGCTCGTCAACACGCTGCTCGACTTCTCCCGCATCGAGGCGGGGCGCCTCCAGCGGACGTTCGAGCCGACCGACCTCGCGCGGCTCACCGCGGAGCTCGCGAGCTCCTTTCGCTCGCTGGTCGAGGGCGCGGGCCTGTCGCTTGTCGTGGACTGCCCGCCGCTGCCTGAGCCCATCTACGTCGACCGGGCGCAGTGGGAGAAGATCGTCTCGAACCTCATGTCGAACGCCTTCAAGTTCACGTTCGAAGGGGAGATCGCGGTCTCGCTCCAGCCTTCTCCAGACCACGTCGAGCTGTGCGTGCGCGACACCGGCGCCGGGATCCCGGCGGACGAGCTCCCGCGCATCTTCGAGCGGTTCCACCGCGTCCACGGCGCGCGCTGCCGGAGCATCGAGGGCACCGGCATCGGGCTCGCCCTCGTCCAGGAGCTCGTCAAGGTCCACGGGGGGGCCGTGCGCGTCTCGAGCGAGCCGGGCCGGGGGAGCGCGTTCACCGTGTCGATCCCGAGGGGCCACGCGCACCTGCCCGCCGAGCGCGTCGCCGCGGCCGCCCCGGAGGCCGCGCCCTCGCCGGTCGGCACGAGCCTCCACGTGATCGAGGCGTCGCAGTGGTGTCCGCAGGCGCGCAAAGGCGCGGCGCCCGGAGGCCCCGAGGCTCGCGCCGGAGCGGCGCCGGAGGAGCGCGCCGGGGCCGCGCCGGAGGAGCGCGCCGGGGCCGCGCCGGGGGAGCGCGCCGGGGCCGCGCCGGAGGAGCGCGCCGGGGCCGCGCCGGAGGAGCGCGCCGGGGCCGCGCCGGAGGCCCGCGCCGGGGCCGCGCCGGGGGAGCGGGAGGGCAGCGTCCTCGTCGCCGACGACAACGCGGACATGCGCGACTACCTCGTCCACCTCCTTTCGCCGAGGTGGCACGTGGAGGCGGTCTCCGACGGACGGGCGGCCCTGGACGCGGCGCTCGCGCGCCCGCCGGACCTCGTGGTGAGCGACGTGATCATGCCCGGGCTCGACGGCGTCTCCCTCCTCCGCGAGCTCCGGGCGGATCCGAGGACGAGCATGGTCCCCGTGATGCTCCTGTCCGCGCGCGCGGGCGAGGATGCGGTCGTCGAGGGCCTCGACACGGGGGCGGACGATTACCTCGTGAAGCCGTTCTCGGCGCGCGAGCTCCTCGCGCGCGTCCGGACGCAGATCGAGATGGCGCGGATGCGGCGGAGGGCGGCCGAGGCCGCGGAGCGGGAGCGCGCGCTGGAGCTGCCCCGCTTCCTCGACGCGGCGAGCGTGGTGCTCGCCGATTCGCTGGACTACCCGACGACGCTCGCCCGGGTCGCGCAGCTCGCGGTGCCGGTCCTCGCCGATTTCTGCCTCGTCGACCTGCTCGACGAGGAGGAGGGCACGTTCCGGCGGGTGAGCGTGGCCTGCGCCGACCCCTCGCAGGCGGCCCTGGCCGAGGAGGCGAAGCGCTTCACGCTCAAGCTCGACGGGAACCGCGAGCACCCGTCGACGCGGGTGTTCATCGCGCGGGAGCCGCTCCTCGTCGAGCGCCTCACGGAGGAGGACATGCGCGGCATCGCGCACGACGAGGAGCACCTCCGGGTGATGCGGGCCATGGGGGGGCGCTCGTACATGTGCGTCCCGCTGGCGCGGCGGGGGCGGCTCTTCGGGACGCTCACCTTCATCGCCGCGCAGTCCGGGCGCCGGTACAGCCGGGAGGACCTCGCGGGCGCGGAGGAGCTCGCGCGCCGCTGCGCGCTCGCCGTGGACAACGCGCGCCTGTACAAGGACGCCCAGAGCGCGATCGCGCTGCGCGACGAGTTCCTCTCGATCGCCTCCCACGAGCTGAAGACGCCGCTCACCCCGCTGTCGCTGCAGATCCAGATCCTGACGCGCCGCGCGCCGGAGCTCTGCCCCGACAAGGAGCGCCTCGCGTGGCTCACCGACCGGCTCGGGCTCGTCCGCCGCCAGGGCGAGCGGCTGAGGCGGCTCGTCGACAACCTGCTCGACATCTCCCGGATCTCCGCGGGGCGCCTCGCCCTCGACCTGGAGCCCGTCCGGCTGTCGGAGATCGTCCGGCAGGTGGTGGCCCGCTTCCACGAGGGCGGGGAGATCGCGGAGTCCGGCTCCCGGGTGACCGTGAGCGCGGGCGACGACGGCGCCGGCAACTGGGATCGGCTGCGGCTCGAGCAGGTCGTCGACAACCTCGTCTCGAACGCGCTCAAGTACGGTCAGGGAAAACCCATCGAGATCGCCGTCGACTCGGCGGGCTCGAGCGCCACGCTCACGATCGCGGACCACGGTATCGGGATCGCGCCGGAGAACCTCGGTCGGATCTTCGGGCGGTTCGAGCGCGCCGTGTCGGCGCGGCACTATGGCGGTCTGGGCATGGGGCTCTACATCACGAGGCAGCTGGTCGAGGCGCTGGACGGCTCGATCGAGGTGAGCTCGGTCCTGGGCGAGGGCTCGACCTTCAAGGTCACCCTGCCGCTGGCCGGCCCTGCCGCCGCGCTGCCGGGGGGCGGGCCGGCCTCCGGGCGCGCCTGAGGCGATCGGCGCGAGCGGGTCGCGGGCCGGCGCCTGGCCGAGGCGCCACAGGACCCTGCTGCCTCGGGGAGAGAGCGATTGCGCATGACGATGAGCCGTCCCAACAAGTGCATCCTGATCGTCGACGACGACGCGGCGATCCGCCAGACGTTGAGCGAGCTCCTGGAAGATGAGGGGTATCTGGTCGCGTCGGTCGCGAACGGGCGCGAGGCCCTGGACTACCTGCGGGACGATCCGTCGTCCATCTCGCTGGTCCTGCTCGACCTGATGATGCCGGTCATGGATGGGTTCCAGTTCCGGGCCGAGCAGAAGCGCGACCCGATGCTCGCCTCCATGCCGATCGTGGTGATGACCGCGCGCGGCGGGACGGACCGCGCCGGCATCGACGCGGACGCGGTGATCAGCAAGCCGTTCGACGTGCTCAAGCTGATGGACACCATCGAGCGGAGCTGCCGTAGCGAGTGAGCCGCCCGCGCAGCTATCGAGTTGGCCGAGGCGCGGCGCGGGTAGGGTGCCTCACGGCGGAATCCACGCGACCGAGAGCACGGCTGTCGTGAACAGCAGCGGCAAATAGGCAAGCGGCCTCATCGCCGCGGCGCCCGTCTCGGATTCATCCGCCCGCATCACCCTCCGGGAGCGCTCCTCCCTTCAGGCCGCCATGGAGAGCAAGTTCTCCACGTGGCGAATCGGAATGGCACAGGTTTTCGACGTGCTAAGATCAGCTCTTCTGTACAAGGACGTCGCCGGCGGATCTGCTGGACGGTTGTGTGAATGCTCACGCTGAGTGCGCGGATGGCAGATGGCCAATGCCGGCGACGAGGGGTGTTGGCGCGCACGCGGTAGAAACCATCGTGTAAAGCGCTGATGTGGGTAGACGCTCGGCGCCGCGGCACGGCGCCAGAGCGCGAAGGAGAAGACGCTCCGCAGGGGCGGCGGCGTTCGCCGTCTCGTTCGAGCCGGAGCAGCGTAACCTTTGTTGTCAGGAGAAACCTCCATGAAGAGTCTCAGCTTCGCAGCGATTCTGGTCACGGCGTGCGCGGTGGCGGCCTGTTCGGATGACGGCGACCCGGGCGGTGACGGCGGGGCGGGCGGCGGGGGCGGCGCGTCCGGCACCACCACCTCCTCGTCGTCGAGCTCGACCGTCACGACGGGCACGGGGACGGGCGGCAGCGGCGAGGGCGGCGGCGGCGAGGGCGGCGGCGGCGGCGAGGGCGGCGGCGCTGACTGCGCCACGCAGTGCATCGAGGACAACCAGCAGGGGGCCGTGGCGTTCCTCGAGATGACGCTGGAGGCGTGCGGTTGTGCGGAGAGCGCTACGTGCGCCAGCGACTGCGACACGGCCGAAGCGGAGACCGACGCCTGCGGGGACGATGGATCCGCCGACTTGCAGGGGCTCGTCGGAAACCAGGCGTGCCGGGACTGCGTTGGCGGGCTCCAGGAAGACGCTTGCATCGATACATCCGCGGAGCAATGCGCCGCGGACGAGGGGTGCGCCGCGTACATCACGTGCCTATCCGAATGCCTGTGAGATCGTGAGACGGAAAGGCCGGCCTCGCGCCCCGGGGAGACAAAGCCAGGTCCGCCCGCGCGAGGCCGCCGCGAAACCGCGCAGAAGTCCGCCATCCCTGGCCGGACCTCTGGCGGGCGGAGCTAGACCTCTCCCCGCGATCCAGCGATGTTCGCGAGCACCGCGAGCAGCTCCGCCGGCTCGATCGGCTTCGGGACATGGGTGTTGAACCCGGCACGCAGGGCGCGCGTGCGGTCCTCGGTGCGCGCATAGGCGGTGAGCGCGACCGCCGGGGTCCGCCCGCCGCCCGCCGACGGGAGCGCGCGGATCTTGCGGATCAGCGCGTAGCCGTCCTCGCCGGGCATGGCGATGTCGGACACGAGCACGTCGGGCCGCAGCGCCTTGAGCGCGAGCAGCGCCTCGGCGGTGGAGGCCACCGCCGTCACGTGCGAGCCGCACTGCTCCAGCATCGTGACGAGGAGCTCGCGCGTGTCGTCCTCGTCGTCCACCACGAGCACGTTCAGGCCCTCGAGCTCCGGAGGGCGCTCGGTCCCGCCCGCGCCGGGCAGCGACATCCCCCGGCGATCCCGGGCGTCTCTCACCGCCACCGAGAGCGGCAGCCGGACGATGAACGTCGCGCCCCGCCCCTCGCCGTCGCTCAGCGCCTGGACCGTGCCGCCGTGCATCTCCACCAGGCTCTTCACGATCGTGAGCCCGAGGCCCAGGCCCCCGTGCTTGCGGGTGGTGCCGCTCTCGGCCTGCCGGAACTGCTCGAACACGTAGGGCAAGAACGCGGGATCGATGCCCTGGCCGGTGTCGGACACGACGATCTCGGCCGACGCCTCGGAGCGCTCGAGCCGGATGCGCACGGACCCTCCGCGCGACGTGAACTTCACCGCGTTGCTGAGCAGGTTCCAGACGACCTGCTGCAGCCGGCCCGCGTCCCCCGCGACAGGGCCCACCCCGGGCTCGAGGAGCGGCTCGAGCCGCACCCCCTTGGCGTCGGCGGCCGGACGCACCACCTCGAGCGCGGCGTCGAGCACGGCCACGAGCTCGACCGGCTGCACCTCCAGCCGGAGCTTGCCGGCCATGATGCGCGAGATGTCGAGCAGATCGTCGATCAGCTGCGCCTGCGCCTGCGCGTTGCGCTCCACCGTCTCGAGCGCCTTGTCGCGCCGATCCTCGGCCAGCTTGCCGGTGCGCAGCATCCGGACCCAGCCGAGGACGGCCGTGAGCGGCGTGCGCAGCTCGTGGCTCATCGTCGCCAGGAACTCGTCCTTCAGGTGGCTCGCGGCCTCGGCCTCCTCCCGCGCCGCCTGCGCCGCGGCGAGCAGGCCTTGCCGCTCCTCCTCGGCGCGCTTGCGCGCGGTGATGTCGAAGAACGAGGACACGACGCCGGCCACCGCGCCGTCCGCGCGGCGGAGCGGCTGCGCGTTCACCGAGAGCCACAGGACCGAGCCGTCCTGCCGCTCCATGCCGAGCAGGACGGCCGACTGGGGCGCGCCGGTCCGGAGCGCGACCTGCGCGGGGAACATCTCGAACGGGAACGGCGAGCCGTCCTCGCGCACGAACCTGCACGCGGGATCCAGCATCGTCGACCCGACGATCTGCGCCACGGGCCGCCCGAGGATCCGCTCGGCGCTCGCGTTCGCGGTGCGGATCACCCCGCGCTCGTCCTGGAGCGTGATGCCCTCCTCGAGCGCGCTGATGATCACCCGGTAGCGCTCCTCGCTGTCCCGGAGCGCCCGCTCCGCCTCGAGCGCGTCGGTCTCGTCGCGCGTGATCAGCACGGCGCCGGCGGGCGACCCGTCGGCTTGCCGGAGCGGCGACGCGGTCCCGGCGAGCGCGCGGATCGAGCCGTCCGGGCGCGTCACGAGCCAGCGCGCGTTCTCGACCTTCTCGCCCCGGATCGCGCGGTAGAGCGGGTCCTCGTCGGGGCGCAGCGGGCGCCCGTCCAGGGCGAGCAGCCCATTGGCCCGGAGCGCCTCGATCGCGGCGCTCGCGTCCCGCGCATACACGCCGTGCTGGCGCTGGGCCTCGCCGTTGCAGATGCGCAGCACCCCGCGCTCGTCCGTGGCCATGATGCCGTCGCCGCTCTGATCGATGAGGGCGCGCAGCAGATCGCGCTCCACGGCGGCGACGCGCTCGGCCCGCTCGGCGCGCTCGCGGAGCCGCTTCGAGCGGAGGAGCGCCCCGACGCGCGCCGACAGGGCGGCCGGGGGGCAGGGCTTGACCACGTAGTCGTCGGCGCCCGCGGTGAGCCCCTCGACGAGGTCCTGCTCGTGCCCGGCGACGGTCAGGATGAGGATCGGGAGCCCGACCGTGGCGGGGCGCGACCGGAGGAGGCCGCAGATCTCTGTGCCGGACATGCCCGGCATCACCTGGTCGAGCACGAGGACGTCGGGGAGCTCGCTGCTCGTCACGCGCTCCAGCATCACCGCGGCGTCCGTGAAGACCTGGACCTCGTGCCCGGCGGCGAGCGAGCGCGCCGCCATCTCGGCCTCCAGCGGCGAGTCGTCGAGGATCCACACGACCGCGCGGCGCGCGCGCTCGCTCGGCGGCGGCTCCGCGCTCGCCTCCCGGTCGCAGCGCCCCGCCGGCGCCGCACCGCGCCGCGGCGAGGTGATCGGCTCGCGCGCCGCGTCCGCGAGCACGAAATCCATCGTTGTCCGCCGGTTCATGGTTCTCCAGGAGCAGCAGGGACCGCAACGCCCCTCTCCCGCGAGAGGCCGCTCTCCGGGTTGAAACCGGGGCGCGGAGAGGAATTGGCTCTGCGCGAGTCGTTACCGCCCAGTCTCATCTGATCGAGAGCCCACAACGACGCAAGCCCCATGCGCTGAAAAGCGCGCTGCCGCGTTCCGCCGCTTCGACGCGCCTCGACGCGCCTCGAGGCGCGGGCTTCCGCTTTGGGACGCGCTCCGGGGCCGCGCGTCGCGCGTCGGGCTTTCGGTGTCCGCGCGCGGTGTCCGCGCGAGGCGGGCGGCGCGCGCCGCGCCCTGGCCCGAGCGAGCGCCCCTCGGCGCCGTTGCCGGACGGACGCGGCGCAGCCGGCGTGGACCCGAACGAGCGCACGTCGCCCGCGCCGCCCGCGCCCGCGTGTCGTGAACCTCGGGGCCAGTCCGACGGGATTTCCCTGATTCGTCCGGGCTCGCTCCGCCGCGCAATTGACACCCAGCACGCGGGCCGGCTATGCCCTGGGCCGAGTGTCGCTGTGGCAGAGATCCTCGTCGTCGACGATAGCAGGGTAATGCGTGAGATGGTCGTCGCCTGCCTGCGGGCCGAGCAGTATTCGTTCGCGCACGCGGCGAGCGGGCTCGAGGCGATTGAGACGCTCTCGCTCAGGCCGTTCGATCTCGTGGTGCTCGACCTGAACATGCCCGATATCGGAGGGCTCGAGGTCATCGAGTTCATCCGTGGCCAGGACAAGCTGCGGAGCCTGCCGATTCTGGTGGTGACCACCCGGGGTGATGAGGAGTCCCGGGCCCGCGCGCTCGGCGCGGGTGCCTCGGAGTTCATGACGAAGCCGTTCACGCCCGACGCCATCCTGGCCAGCGTGCGAGCGCTCCTCGGGGAGCGCGTCGCGGGCGCAGGATGAGCGACGCGCTCGATGTGAACGAGTTCGTCGCCGGCTACCTCGTCGAGGTGGAGGAGCACCTCTCCGCGTCGACCGCGAACCTCCTCGCCGCGGAGGCGGCCGTCCGCGCCGGCGAGTCGAACCCGCGGGCGGTGCGCGAGCTCTTCCGCTCTCTTCACACCATCAAAGGCCTCTCCGCCATGGTCGGCGTGGAGCCGATCGTGGACATCGCCCACGCGATGGAGACCGTGCTCCGGGCGGTGGACAGGGCCGCCGGCAGCCTCTCCGCGCAATCGATCGAGGTGCTGCTCCGCGGGCTCCGGGCCATCGAGGAGCGGACCCGCGCCCTCGCCGGGAAGCAGCCGGTGCCGCCCGCGGCGCCCGCGCTGCTCGACGCCCTCTCCGCGCTCGATCTCGCCGACGCGCCGTCCCCGCCCGCGCCGACGATCAGCGCCGACCCCGAGATCCTCGCGAAGCTCGGGGCCGGCGAGCGGGTGCAGCTCGCGCAGGGCCTGGCCTCCGGTCGGCGCGCGCTGCGGGTCGATTTCGTCCCGTCGCCGGCGCGCACGGCCGAGGGGATGAACATCACGACCGTCCGCGAGCGCGTCGGCAAGCTCGCCGAAATCGTCAAGGTCGTCCCGCTCTCGGTCCCGGCCAGCGACAGGGCGCCGGGCGGCATCGCCTTCGCGCTCCTCGTGCTCACGAGCGCGCCCGACGAGGAGATCGCGCGGGCCGCGGGCGCCGACGGCGTCCGCCCGCTCACGGTGGCGCCGCCCGTCCCGCTGGCGGTCGCGGCCCTGGCCGAGGCCGAGCCGGAGGAGCCGGCGGACCGGGAGCCCCAGCTCCGCGGCGTGGTGCGCGTCGAGGTGGCGCGCCTCGACGACGCGCTCGACAAGCTGTCGGCGCTCGTCGTCACGCGGTTCCGGCTCGCCCGGGCGGCCGCCGACCTGCGCGCCCGCGGGGTGGACGTCCGCGACCTCTCGGAGATCCTGCGCGAGCACGACCGCCAGCTGCGCGACCTCCGCGGCGCCATCATGCGCGCGCGCATGATCTCGGTGACGGAGCTCCTCGAGCGCGTGCCGCTCGTCGTCCGCGGCCTCGGCCGCGCGACGGGCAAGCAGGTGCGGATCGAGATCGACGCGGGCAAGGCGGAGCTCGACAAGGCGGTCGCGGAGCGCATCTTCCCGGCGATCGTGCACCTGCTCCGCAACGCGGTCGATCACGCGATCGAGCCGCCCGCGGAGCGCCGGCGGCTGGGCAAGCCCGAGGAGGGCGTCGTCCGGGTCTCCTGCTTCGAGCGCTCCAACAACCAGCTCGAGCTCAGCGTCGCCGACGACGGGCGGGGCATCGACCGCGCGCTCATCGCGGCGCGGGCCGGCCGCCCCGCGCCGGACAGCGACGCGGCGCTGCTCGACCTCATCACGCTGCCCGGGCTGTCGACGCTCGACCAGGCGACGAAGACCAGCGGCCGCGGGCTCGGGATGGACATCGTGCGGCGCATCGCCGTGGAGCAGCTCGGCGGCGAGCTCTCCGTGAGCACGGCGCGCGGCGCCGGCACCACCTTCACCCTGCGGATCCCGCTCACGTTGACCATCGTGGACGCGTTCTCCTTCCTGTGCGGGGACCAGCCGTTCGTGACGCCCGTCGCGGGCGTGGAGGAAGTCATGGAGATCGACGCGGCCCGCATCTTCCGCGGCCCGGCGCCGGGCCGCGCGTGGGGCGGTGCGGAGCTGCCGGCGCTGGGCCCCGCCCGAGGTGCTGCAGAGTTGCCGGCCGCAGGCCGCGCCCGGGGCGGTACCGAGCTGCCAGCCCCGGGCCGCGCCCGGGGCGGTACCGAGCTGCCAGCCCCGGGCCGCGCCCGGGGCGGTACAGAGTTGATCGAGAGGCGCGGTGAGGTCGTGCCGCTCGTCGACCTCGGCGCGCTCTTCGAGCTCGGGGCCTCGTCCGCGACCAGGGCGCTCGTCGTGCGGCGCAACGGCGCGCCCTTCGCCTTCGGCGTGACCCGCGTGCTCGGCCAGCAGGAGGTGGTCGTGCGGCCGCTCGAGGACCCGCTCGTCAAGGTGCCGGGCGTATCCGGCTCGACCGATCTCGGCGACGGCCGCCCCACGCTCGTCCTCGACCTCGTGAGCCTCAGCGGGCGGCTCTCCGCCGGCCAGGGCGGCCGCGCAAGCCTGGTCCGGGTGGCCTCATGAGCGACCTGCACGTGGTCCTGAAGGTGGCGGACACCGAGTACGCGATCTCGGCGGCCGACGTGCTCCACATGGAGTCGTTCACCGGCGCGACCCGGGTGCCGGGCACGCGGCCGTACGTCGGCGGCCTCATCCAGATCCGCGGCCGCGTCGTGCCGGTCGTGGATCTGCGCGCCCGGTTCGGGCTCCCCACCGTGGAGCCCACGCTCGACTCGCGCGTCATCGTCGTCCAGCGCGGCGGCCGCACCGTGGGCCTCCTCGTGGACAGCGCGCGGGAGGTCGTCAACATCGCCGCCGACGAGCTGCGGGCGCCCCCCGAGGTCATGGCGGAGGAGAGCGCCGGGTTCGTGAAGGCGGTCGCGAAGCTCGGGAAGCGGCTCGTCATGCTCGTCGACGTCGGCAGGATCATCGGTGAGGAGCAGGAACATGGCAGTTGATGCAATCGCGGACATCGACGGCGCGCTCGCGCGGGCAGAGCAGACCGAGCGCTCGCTCCGTCAGGCGATCACGGCCGTGGCCGGCGTCGAGCAGGCGGCCGCGCGGCTGGCCGCCGCCGGCGCGGAGCACGCCGCCGCCGGCAGGCAGCAGGGCGCCGCGGCGGGCGCGCTCGCGGGCGAGATCGAGGAGGCGGCCGCCGCGGCGCAGGCGCTCGCGCGGTCGGGGCAGCGCATCAGCGACGCCGCCGCCGAGGTCGCGCAGGGCGCCGAGGGCACGACGAGCGGCCTCGGGACGCTCGCCCCCGCGCTCGCCGGCGTGAGGGGCGACGCCGAGGCGCTCGCCGGCTCCGCGGAGACGACCGCGGCGGCGCTCGAGGAGATCGCCCGCTCGGTGAAGTCGGTGAGCGCCAACGCCGAGGAGCTCGCGTCCTCGAGCGAGGAGCTCCTCGGCTCCGTCTCGGTGACGAGCGGGGCCGCCGACGAGGCGGCGGCCCGCGGCGAGAGCAGCGCCGCGGCGCTCGAGCAGATCGGGGCCACCATCGAGGAGATGTCGAAGGGCATCGCGCGCATCTCGGCCGACGCCCGGGGGTTCGGGTCGCAGATCTCGACCATGGCCGGCGCCGTCGCGGGCGTGGGCGGCTCCCTCGATCGCGTCGCGCGCGACGCCACCGAGATGGCGAGCGCGGTCGAGGAGACCGCCGCGACCGCGGAGCAGATGGCGCGGTCGATCCGCGGGGTGGCGGAGAGCGCGAAGGCGCTCGAGGCGAGCGCGTCGTCGACCGCGAGCACGATCACCGAGATCGCGAGCTCGGTCGAGGAGGTCGCGGCCACGGCCGAGAAGAACGCGGCGACCATCGAGGCCAACGCGGTCGCCGCCGAGGAGCTCGCGCGGACCGCGCAGCAGGTCGCGCAGAGCGCCGACCAGATCAGCGGGCTCGCGGCCGGCAACGCCGCCGCCTCGTCGCAGGTCGAGGGCACCACGCGGCGGATCGTCTCCATCGTCGAGACCGCGCGCGCGACCGCCGAGCAGGGCGTCGCGACCGCGCGCCAGGGCGCGGCGACGGTGGGCAGGTCCATCGCCGGCCTCGGCAGCATCCGGCAGGCGATGGTCGACTCCGCGTCGGTCATGAAGGAGATGGGCAAGCGGGCCGAGGAGATCGGCGACATCGTCCAGACGATCAACCTGATCGCCGACCGGACGAACCTCCTCTCGCTCAACGCCAGCATCGAGGCCGCGCGGGCAGGGGAGCACGGCCGCGGCTTCGCCGTCGTCGCCGAGGAGATCCGGAACCTCGCGGACCGGGCCGCCGTCTCGAGCGCCGAGATCGCCAAGATCGTCCGCGCGCTCCAGGCGAGCGCCCGCGAGGCGGTGGCCGCCTCGACCGAGGGCGTGAAGGTCGCGGACGAGGGGACCCGGCTCGCGGGCGACGCCGACCGGGCGCTCGCGTCGATCCTGCAGGGCGTCGAGGAGCTCGGCCGCTCGATCCGCGACATCGATCGGGCGAACGCCGATCAGGTGCAGGCGGTAGGCGCCCTCACGCAGACCGCGGCGCGCATGAGCGAGGAGGGCAGGGCGGTCGCCCGCTCCGCGGCCGAGCAGACCAAGGCGGTCCAGGCGCTCGCGCAGGGGAGCGCCGAGATGCGGCGCATGGCCCGACAGACGAAGGAGGCGACCGCCGAGCAGGCGCGCGCGCTGCGCGACGCCGTGAAGCTGAACGGGCAGCTCACGTCGAGCGCCGAGCGCGTGTCGCGGGCGATGGAGGAGCAGGCGACGGGGGCGTCGCAGCTCGCGAAGGTCGCCGCGCAGATGCGCGCGCTGACGCACCAGACCAGCACCGCGATGGTCGAGCAGACGCGCGCCCTGGCCGGGGTCACGGCGCTGACGCAGGAGGCCGCGGGCGCGTCGCAGCGGATGGTCGCCGGCCTCGCGGAGCAGGCCGGCGGCGCGACCGAGGTCGCGCGCGCCATGGACGACATCCGGAAGATGTCGGCCCAGTCGGCGCGGGGGATCGGCGAGCAGGCGCGGGCCGCGAAGCAGCTGGAGGCGTCCGCCCGCCAGGTCGCGCGGCTCGCGGCGGCGGTGACCGCCGCCACGGCGGACCAGACCAAGGCGACGGCGTCCCTCGCGAAGGAGGGGGAGTCCGTGCGCCGCATCGCCAAGCAGACGGCGCGGGCGGTGGCCGATCAGGCCGAGTCCATCGCGGCGCTCGCGTCGGGCGCGAGCCGGCAGGCGGCGTCGCTCCAGGGCGTCGTCAGGGCGGCCGCCGAGCTGTCGACCCGGAGCGAGCAGCACGCCGCGTCGCTCGCCCGCCTGCGCGAGCCGGTCCGGGAGGTCGCCGCCGCCGCGGCGCGGCAGGCGAGGGACTCCGGCGCGGTCGCGGCCGACGCCGGCCACGTGCTCGACCAGGTCGGCCGGATCCGGCACGCGAGCGCCGAGCACGTGGACGCGGTCGCGGGGGTCGCCGCCGCGGTCGCGCAGCTCAGGGCGAACGGAAGCCAGCCCCACGCCCCGCCGGAGACCGCGTGATCTCCCGTCGCCCCGCGCTCTCCGTCTCGGACGCGGAGCGGCAGCGCGTCGAGCAGGTGGATCGGCTCGCCGCCTCCGGGCCCGCGGGGGTGCTGGCGCTCATCGAGATGCTCGCGGATCCGAGCTGGACCGTGCGGCGGTCCGTGGTCGCGTCGCTCGCCGCGCTCGGCGACGCGGCCGTGGGGCCGCTCTGCGCGTGCCTCTCCGCGCGGCGCGACAGCGAGGCGCGCATCGCCGCCAACGTCGACGCGCTCGTCGCGTCGCTCGGCGACGTCGACGACCCCGTGCTCGCGCTGACGCGGGACCCTCGCCCCGCGGTCGTCGCCGACGCGGCGCAGATCCTCGGGCGCCGCAGCAGCGCGAAGGCGGTCCCCCGGCTCGCGGAGCTCACGTCGCACGCCGACGACAACGTCGCGGTCGCCGCGATCGAGGCGCTCGGCCGGGTCGGCGGCCGATCGGCGGTCGACGCGCTCGTGGACGCCGTCACGAGCGGCAACTTCTTCCGCGTCTTCCCGGCGATCGACGTGCTCGGCCGCAGCGGCGACCCGCGCGCGATCGCCCCGCTCTCGGCCCTCCTCGACGATCCGCGCTACCTCCTCGAGGCGGCGCGGGCGCTCGGCCGCACCGGCAGCCGGAGCGCGGTGGCGCCGCTGATGCGCCTGCTCGGGCGCCCGAGCGACGCGGTCGCGCGCGTCGCCGCGGTGGCGCTCGCCGAGCTGCGCGAGCGGTACCGCGAGCGCTACGGGACGGCCGGGCCGATCGACGAGGCGCTCCGGGGCGAGGCGCCCGCGCCCGGCGCGGCGCGGCGGCTCTCGCAGAGCCTCGGCGGCGCGGATCCGGCCGAGCAGGTCCTCATCTGCAGCGTGCTCGGCGCGATCGGGGGCGAGGACGTCCTGCTCGATCTGACGCGCCTGCTCGACGCCGAGCCCGCCGTCGCGAGCGCCGCGGCGGAGGCGCTCTTCCAGCTCTCCCGGAGCGCCGACGCCCGGGTGCTCGCGGCGCTGCGCGACGGCGACAGCTCCCGACGGCTCTTGCTCCTGCCGCTCGTCCGGAGCGCCGCGGCCGCGGGCGACGTGGAGCGCTGCCTCGCGGATCCGGACCCGGAGGTCCGCGCGGCGGCGTGCGACGCGCTGGCGCGGATCTCGGAGCCGAGCTCGGCGCGCGCGCTGTTCCGGCTGCTCGACGACCCGAACCCCCGCGTCGTCCACGCCGCGACGACCGCGATCCAGTGCCTCGGCGGCCCCGACGTCGAGGCGCTCGCGCTCGCCGCGGCCCGCGAGGGGACCCCGGCCGCGCGCCGGACGGCCCTGCGGATCCTCGCCTACTTCGCGCCCGCCTCGGCGCTGCCGATCTTCCTCGACGGCGTCCGCGACCCCGACCTGCGGACGCGCGAGCGCGCGATCCACGGCCTCGCGTCGTTCGCGCAGCCGGAGGCGCTCGCCGCGCTCGCCGCGCTCGCCGCCGACGCGTCGGAGCGGGTCCGGGCGGTGGCGATGCGGGCGCTCGGGCAGTCGCAGCGGGCGCCGCGCGTCGTCGACGCGCTCCTCGCGGGGCTCGGCGACGAGGACGCGTGGGTCCGCTACTACGCCTGCCAGGCGCTGGGGAAGCTCGGGTGCGAGGCGGCGGCCGGGCTCATCGCCGAGCGGCTCCGGGACGAGAGCGGCCAGGTGCGCGTGGCGGCGATCGAGGCGCTGTCGGCGATCAAGGGCGATCTCGCGCTCGCTGCGCTGGAGCAGGCGGCCCAGGCGAGCGACACGGACATGCGCCGCTCGGCGCTGATCGGGCTCGGCATCGCCGGGCGGGCGGAGTCTCTGCCGACCCTGCTCGGCGCGCTCTCGTCGCCCGACGTGGCGACCCGGCTGGTCGCGGTCTCGGCGATCTCCGGCTTCTCGTCGCCCGAGGTCCTCCCGGCGCTGGTGCGCGCCGCGGGCGATCCCGACGAGAGCGTGCGCGCCGCGGCGACCGGCTTCATCGCGGGGCGGGCCGGGGTCGACGCGACGCGGAGCCTCATCGCGCTGCTCGTCGCCTCGCCGGCGCAGGGCCCGCTCCTCGCCGCGCTGTCCACGCCGGTGCCGGGGCGCGTCGAGGGCATCCTCGAGGCGCTCGGGACGGCGGACGACGAGCTCTCGCCGGTCCTCACCGCGGCGCTGGCGCGGATGCGGCAGCCCGCGGGGCACGCCGCGCTCCTCCAGGCGCTCGGCCTGCCCTCCGCGCCGGCGCGGAAGGCGGCGGCCACGACGCTCGCCGCGGTGGCCACGCGGGAGGGGTTCGCCGCGGTCGAGCACGTCTCGCGGACCGATCTGGACCCGGAGGTGCGGCGCGTGGCCGCCTCGGTCCTCTCGCAGTGGGCATGACGCCGTGCGTATGACGAGCCGCCTCCCCATCTCGCCGCAGGTCTTCGCGATCTTCAGCGCGCTCATCGCCGAGAAGATCGGGATCCACTACGACGCGGGCGATCGCGAGCTGCTCGGCGACAAGGTGTCGGTGCGCGCGATCGACGCCGGCTTCGACTCGCTGCTCGATTACTATTACTTCCTCCGGTACGACCCCGCGGGCGCGGCCGAGCTGGACGCGCTGATCGACGTGCTGGTCGTGGGCGAGACGTACTTCTTCCGCGAGCTCGCGCAGCTCGAGGTCGCGGTCGCGGAGCTCGTCGCGCCGCGCGTCGCGGCGGGGGAGCGGCCGCGGATCTGGTCGGCGGCCTGCTCGACCGGCGAGGAGCCGTTCACGATCGCGATGCTCCTCGCCGAGCGGGGCCTGCTCGGCGGGGTCGATCTCGTCGCGAGCGACATCAGCGCGCGGGCGCTCTCGCGCGCCCGGGCCGGGGTGTACGGGCCGCGCTCGATCCGGAGCAACGCCCCGCCGCCCCCCTTCGCCACCCGGTGGCTGGAGGTGACGCCCGACCGGGTCGTCGTGAGCGCCGAGCTGAAACAGGCGATCGACTGGCGGCGGATCAACCTGCTCGAGGCGTCCGACGTCACGTCGCTCGGGCAGTTCGACGTCATCGTCTGCCGCAACGTGCTCATCTACTTCCACGACAACACGGCGCGGTGGGTGGTCGCGAACCTCTCGGGGGCGCTCGCCTCGGGCGGGGCCCTCCTGGTCGGGATCTCCGAGTCGCTGCTGCGGCTTGGCACCGCGCTCGCCTGCGAGGAGCGAGGTGGCGTGTTTCTCTACCGGAAGACCGCGCGATGAAGAACCCGGCTGTCCGCGTGCTCGTGGTCGACGACTCCGCCTTCGTGCGCAAGGTCCTGCGGCAGGTCCTGGGCGCGAACGCGGCGATCGAGGTCGTCGACACGGCCATGGACGGCCTGGACGCGCTGGAGAAGATCGAGCGTTACAAGCCCGATGTGGTCACGCTCGACCTCGTGATGCCGAACCTCGACGGCATCGGCGTGCTCGCGTCGCTGCCGCGCGAGGGCGCCCCGCGGGTCGTCGTGGTGAGCAACTCCGAGGCGGACAGCGAGCTCGGCGTCAAAGCGCTCCAGCAGGGGGCGGTGGATCTCGTCGAGAAGCCGACGTCGCTCGCGACCGATCGCCTCTTCGAGCTCTCGGACGAGCTGGTCCGCAAGGTGCTCGCCGCGGCCGAGGCGCGGGTCCGCCGTGAAGGCCCGCGCCCGCAGCCGCCGCCCGTGTCCGGCGCGATCCCCGCGCTGCCGCGCGCGCGCCTCGTCGTGATCGGCACGTCCACCGGCGGCCCCCAGGCGCTGACGCGGCTCTTCGCGGCGATGCCCGGCGATTTCCCGGTCCCCATCGTCGTGGCGCTGCACATCCCCGCCGGGTACACGGAGTCGCTGTCGCGCCGCCTGAACGAGGCGAGCGCCCTCTCGGTCGTCGAGGCGTCGGACGATCTCCAGCTCCGGCCCGGGCTCGCGGTCATCGCGCGCGGCGGGGCGCACCTCGAGGTCCGGCGGCACCGGGACCGCGCCAGCGTCCGCTTCGCGGACGCGTCCAGGGCGTCGCTGTACTGCCCGTCGGTCGATCTGCTCTTCTCGAGCGCCGCCGCAGAGTTCGGCTCGGGCGTGCTCGGGGTCGTGCTGACAGGCATGGGCGACGACGGCCTGGAGGGGTCGAGGGCGATCCACAAGGCCGGCGGCAGGATCCTCGCCGAGGCCGAGTCGTCCTGCGTCGTCCACGGCATGCCCCGCCGCGTGGTGGAGGCCAGGCTCGCCGCGGCCGAGGCGCCGATCGACGAGATGGCCGCGGCCATCGTGCGGCACCTCTGACGTCGGGCGGCCGGCCCGTCACAGCGGCCAGTAAACGACCTTTCCCTCGATCTCCTGGAACGTGGCCGCGTTGCCGTCCTGGGAGACGATGAACGCGATCCGCTCCGGGTACCCCGCCACGAACGCCGCGGCCGCGCGGTGGCGGGTGCCGCGCGCGTCGAGGCTCAGGCTCACGTCCATCCGCTGGTCGGGGGTCGCGGCGTACACCTCGGAGATGATCGACCGCGGCGGGGGCAGCTTCGCGCCGAACGCGAGCACGTCGAGGCCGTGGTCCATCACCACCGCGCCATCGACGGTCGTCAGCCGGACGATGAGGTCGAGCAGCCGGTTGAGGCGCTCGGAGCTCTTGAACCGGTGGTCCGGGCCGCGCGCCGCCCCGTCCGCCGCGGTCTTCTTCCCGTCCACCTGGTGCGGCTCGCTCGGCGGCTGGCTCTCGCGCGCGGCGGAGGCGGAGAGATCGCGGATGGCCGAGCCGAGGCACAGGGCGGGATCCAGCCGCTTGACCTCGGTGTCGAACGGATTCCCCTCCTCGCCGAACAGCTGCGGCAGGCCCTCGCCCGGCCCGAGCACGACGAGCAGCCCGCCGCGCCCGAGCTCGACCATCCCTTCCACGATGCGCAGGAGATACTTGCTCACGCGGCGGCCGTGCGGACTCGCGAGGTCCCGGAGGACGGTCCGCTCGATCGAGTCGAGCTGCGGCCGGTTCTTCGGCATCCACGTCCGCACCGCGCCGCGCTCGTAGCGGACGATCTCCCACTCGCCGCGGTACACGGCCACGACGCCGGGCTTCGGGACCACCACGCGCACGAGCTGATCGAGCTCGAAGGAGCGCCGGCTATGCGGCGTCGCGATGCCGGCGATCACGAGCGACCCATCGAGCGGCACCACCGACAGGAAGGAGCGCGGCCACGCGCACGCCGAGGCGAGGTTGGCGACGTGCTCCACGTCGAACGCCACGGCGGAGCCGAACCGCACGAGATCCCACGCGGGCTCGTCGAGCTCGAGATCGCCGAGGCTCCCGGCGAACACGACGCCGACCGGGTTGAGCCGCCCCTCCTCGGTCGCCATGGAGGCGAAGAACATCGTCTCGATCAGCTCGGTGAGGACGGCGGCGAAGGGCGGCGGCGCCGCCGCGCCCGGCTCGACCCTGCCCTTGCACGAGAGCGTTTGCGCCGTGAGCTGTGGCTGCTCCTGCAGATCGAGAAATGCGGCCGTGACATCCGCAGGATACTTGGGGCGCATGAGCTCGGTATACCATCCTGCGCCGTCGCCGGTCAGGCCGACGGCTGCATGCGGGCTCGGCCCGCCGCCGCGGCGCTGAGCGCCGCGGCGGCGTGCGGTCCGGCCGCGTCGCGCGGCGTCACGCCGCCCGGCGAGAGCCGCTCGCCTTTCGCTTCGACGTCTCCGCCTTTCGCGGCTTCGCGCGGGCGCTCTCCCGTTTGTCGTCGCTCGCGTCGTTGGCGACCTTCGCGCCCTTCTGGCCGAGGCTCTTCTTGAGCAGCGCGATGAGGTCGACCGTGCCGGTGTCGCGGGGCTTCTCCTCCTCCTCCGGCTCCGCGGGCGTCGTGGTCTGACCGGATTTCACCTTCTTCTCGATCATCTTCATCACGTCGTCGCGGTACTCGTCCTTGTATTTTTCCGGCTTCCACTCGGTGGCCATCTCGGCCACGAGCCGCTCGGCCATCTCGAGCTCCCGCTTGCCGAGCCCCTTTGCGTCGACATCCATCTCGGGCAGGTCGAGCTCTTCATCGGAGCGGAGCTCGTGCGCGAACCGCAGCAGGTTCAGCACGAGCGCGCGGCCGTGCGGCCGCACCGCGGCGATGTGCTCGCGCGTCCGGATCACGACCTTCGCGATCCCGACCTTCCCCGTCTTCCGCAGCGCCTCGCGCAGGAGCACGTACGCCGTCACCGACGACTTCTTCTTGCTGTTCATCGACGCGGGGGCGAGATAATACGGCTTCTCGTAGTACATCGGGTCGATCTCCGAGGCGTCGACGAAGTCGAGGATGTCCACGGTCTGCGTCGCCTCCACGTTCGCGCGGCGCAGGTCCTCGTCGGACATGACCACATACTCGCCCTTCTCGTAGGGATAGCCGCGGACGATATCGTCCCAGCTCACCGGCTCGCCCGTCTCCCGGTTCACGCGCTCGTAGCGGATCGGCGTCATGTTGCGCCGGTCGAGCTGCGTGAAGTGGAGCTCGTTGGGCTCCTCCGCGGGGTAGAGGGCGACCGGGATCTGCACGAGCCCGAAGCTGATACTCCCTTTCCAGATGCTGCGAGGCATGCGCTCTCCTTCGACCCAAGAGGTCCGTTTCAGGTCCGTGTCGGGAGGCAATGCAAGCCAGCGGCCGAAGGCGCGATCCCGGAGGTCCCGCGCGCCGCGCCCGTCCTGGCCGCTCCCGGCCCGCCGCGCCGCGGCGCCGCCGCGGCCGGCGTCGCGTTTCGCCACAGCGGGCTGAGCGAGCGGCGATTGCTGCCCCGCTGGCCGTGGCCCGCTGTATAACCCGCGGTCTCTATGCCGCGGCGGACCCACGACCTCCACGGAGCTGCGCCGGACAACAGCCGGATCGCGCTCCTCCTCATCGACGTCATCAACGACCTGGAGTTCCCCGAAGGCGACCAGCTGCTCGCCCACGCCCTCCCGATGGCGCACCGCATCCGTGCGTTGAAGCAGCGGTGTCGCGACGCGGGCATCCCCGCGGTCTACGTGAACGACAACTTCGGCCGCTGGCAGTCCAACTTCCACCGGCAGATCGAGCACTGCCTGGAGGAGGGCGTCCGCGGCCGGGAGATCGCGGCGCTGCTGCGGCCCGGAGAGGAGGATTATTTCGTGCTCAAGCCCAAGCACTCGGGCTTTTACGGCACCACGCTCGAGATCCTGCTCGAGTCCCTCGGCGTGCAGACGCTGATCCTCACCGGCATGGCGGGGAACATCTGCGTCCTGTTCACGGCGAACGACGCGTACATGCGCGATTACCGGCTGCTCGTCCCGTCGGACTGCTTGGCGTCGGAGAGCGAGGAAGACAACCGCTACGCGCTCCATCAGATGCAGCGCTTCCTCAAGGCCGACATCGCGCCGTCCGACGAGGTCGACCTCGAGCGGCTGCCCGCCTGACGCCTCTGGGGGGGCCGGGCGTCGGACGGGCAGCTGCCGAGGTCAGGTGTTCCGCAGGGGCGTTACGCTCAGGCGACGGCCCGCTGCTTCGACGAGAGGCCCTCTTCGGTGAGGACCGCGATGTCGGTCGCGCCGCCGCGCTCCAGGACCTGCTTGGCGAGCGACCGCTCGTTGCTGTTCTCGACGTGGACGGAGATCAGGATGTTGCCGCCCTTGATCTTGCCCTCGTACTGCTTGGCCTCGACCTCGGGGATGCCGAGCCCGATGAGGGCGCCGGTCACGCCGCCGACCGCCGCGCCCGCCGCGGCGCCGCTCAGCGCGGCCATGATCGGGCCGGCCGCGATGAAGGGCCCGAGGCCGGGGATGGCGAGCGCGCCGATGCCGGCGAGCAGGCCGATGGTCCCGCCGATCGCGCCGCCGGCGCTGGCGCCCGCGGTCGCGCCCTCGGGCGCCTTCGTGTTCTTCTCGTGCGCGAAGTCCCGCGTACCGTGCTTGTCGGGGAAGAGCGCCGAGATATCGCTGGTCATGAAGCCGGCGCGCTGTAGCTCGCCGACGATGATGTCCGCCTGAGCGAGCGTGCTCACGAGGCCCAGGACCGCTTTCTTCGTTGCCATGGTATCTTCCTTTCAGCCTTTCAGACTGGTTCAGTCAACGTCAACTTCGAGCTGGTTGTCGACCCGCTGGACGCCCGGGGTCCCCTTGGCGACCGCCTCGATGTCGGCCTTTTCCTTGTCGCTCTTCACCGGGCCGCGCAGCGTGACGACCTGCCCGTTCGTGATGATCTTGACGTTCTTGGCGTTCATCGACAGCGTGTCGTTCGCCACCACCGCCTGGCGGATCTTCTGCGTGATCGTGCGATCGGTCTCGTTCTCGCCCTGATCCCCGGGGGTCAGCGCGGCGGGATCGCGATCGCGATCGTTCTTGTCCGTGTTGTCGGCGGCCGCGGGCGTGGGGTTGTTCGCCCTCTGGGCGACCTCGCCCGGCACCGTCGCGGTGTTGTTGTCCGAACGCGTCGTGCCTTCTGCTCTGTCGCAGCCAACCGCGGCCGCGACGGAGAGAGACATCAGCAGAAAGAGTTTCGCTGTGTTCATGCCCGGACCACGTCGCAAGGCTCGGGCCACCTCGGGCCGAGAGCGCCTGTCGGTCCACGGCTGTGGTCGGGGCGGAACATGGACGCCGCTACCCCTGAACATGAGTTGTCTTTTTTCTGCGCCGCATCGTGGGCGGCTCGCTCGCGCGACGCGAGCGCGACGCGGAGCGCCTAGCGAGCTCATGACTGGCAAAGGCCGGAGTGCCTCAGGTGGGGCGAACTGCCCCGTGCCGGCCGCGTCGAATTCAGGAGAATTTGCCTTCTCGGACGAAACCGACCCGCGCGAGGTTGCCTGTGGCGGATAGGGCGTGTGGGCGGAGGTGGTCAGTCGCCGCGGGCGCTCGTCGGGCCGCCGTTCGGGGGCTCTGCCGAGCGCTCGGTCGAGCGTTCTGCCGGAGGCCCTGCCGGTCGCTGGATTCCGAGCCGCCGCAGCTTCCGGTAGAACGTCGCCCTCGACATGCCCGCGTCGCGCGCGGCTTGCAGCGCGTTCCAGCCGGTGCGCTCGAGAGCGGCGAGCAGCGCGGCGCGCTCGTCGGGGAGGGCGCGGGGCGCGCCGCGGCCGCCGCCTTCGCGCGCGCGCGGGAGGTCCACGTCGTCGGGGCCGATCCTGCGGCCGTCGCAGAGCACGACGGCCTTCGTGATCACGTTCTCCAGCTCGCGCACGTTGCCGGGCCAGCCGTGCTGGCTGAGCCGCCGCAGCGCCTCGCGGGAGAGCTGCGGCGCCGGGCGGCCGAGCTGCTCCGCGGCGCGGCGCACGAAGTGGAGCGCGAGCTCCGGCAGGTCCTCCAGCCGGTCGCGCAGCGGCGGCAGCCGGATCTGCACCACCGCGACGCGGTAGTAGAGGTCCTCGCGGAAGCGCCCGCGCGCGGTCTCGGCGAGCAGATCGCGGTTCGTCGCGCAGACGAGGCGGAAGTCCACGCGCACGGCCTCGGCGCTGCCGACGGGGCGGACCTCGCGCTCCTGGAGCACCCGGAGCAGCTTCGCCTGCACCTCGAGCGGCATCTCCCCGAGCTCGTCGAGGAACAGCGTCCCGCCGCGCGCCGCGACCACGAGGCCGGTCCGGTCCCGGTCGGCCCCCGTGAACGCGCCGCGGACGTGGCCGAAGAGCTCCGACTCGAGCAGCGCGGCGGGGAGCGCGGCGCAGTTGATCCCCATGAACGGGCCGCTCTTGCGCGGGCCGGCGAAGTGGATGGCGCGCGCGACGAGCTCCTTGCCGGTGCCGCTCTCGCCGGTCACGAGCACGCTGACCGGCGTGTCGACCACGCGGTCGAGCGTCGCGAACACCGCGCGCAGGGCGGGGCCGCGCCCCACGATGGCGCCGTAGTCGTAGCGGTGCTCCAGGGCTTGCTGGCGGACGAGCACCTCCTCTTGCAGCCGGTCGATCTCGGCGGCCTGTCCGCGCAGGAGCTCCTCGACGCGGCGCCGCTCGGCCTCGAGCTCCACGGTGCGGCGGCGCAGGTCGTCGACGAGCCGCGCGTTGCGCAGCGCGAGCGCGACCTGGTCGGCGAAGGCGAGGAGCAGGTCGACGTCGTCGGGGGCGAAGCGGGCGCGCCGGAAGCGGTTGTCGAGGTAGAGCGCGCCGAGCACGCCGTCCGGCGAGCGGATCGGCACGGCGATCACGGAGCGGAGCCGCATGGCGTGCACCGACGCGTGCTCGCGGAACCGCGGATCGTCCTGGGCGTCCACGGTGACGACGGGCTCCTGCGCCGCGATGGCGCGCTCGGCGATGCTGTAGCTGAACTTGAGGTGGCTCCTGCCGACCTTCTCGCGGTCGACGTTGCGCGCGACGGCGACGCGCAGCTCGCCGCCGGGCTGCTCGAGCAGCACGAAGCCGCGTTCGGCGGCCGTGAGGTCGATCGCGGCGTCCATGGCCATGGCGAGGATGTCGGCGATCTCGACGGAGGAGTTGAGCTTGCGGAACATCGCGAGGAGCCGCTCGAGCTTGGCGGCGCGCTCGGTGGCGGGCTGCGCCTCGAGACCGGCGGCCGCCCCGGGCGGCGCCGCGGCGTTGGCCGGGGCGGGCCGAGCGGCGCGGCGGCGGGGGTGCGTCCAGAAGGCGTGCTGGAGGGCTTCTGGCAGCGAGCGCGCCATGGCGGTCCAGGCGGCGGTGGCGCGCTGCCGCTGGGCGGCCGCGGCGTCGGGCTCGCCGGCGAGCTCGGCGGCGTCGGCGAGCGCCAGGCGGACGTCGGCGATGAGGTCGGGCTGGGCTGCCCGCTCGGCGAGGCCGAGGGCGCGCTCGAGGAGCTCCCGGGCCGCGGTGAGGTCCTGACCCAGGTTGGGCCGACCGGGGTTGGGCTGACCGGGGTTGAGGGCGGGCTGACCCAGGTTGGGCAGGGCAGGCTGACCGAGGTTGACCTGACCCAGGTTGGGCCGACCGGGGTTGAGGGCGGGCTGACCGGGGTTGGGCAGGGCAGGCTGACCCAGGTTGGGCCGACCGGGGTTGGGCTGACCGGGGTTGAGGGCGGGCTGACCCAGGTTGGGCAGGGCAGGCTGACCGAGGTTGAGCTGACCCAGGTTGGGCTGACCCAGGTTGGGCCGACCAGGGTTGGGCCGACCGGGGTTGAGCCCGCCCTCACCCAGGTTGGGCTCCCCCAGCTCGTCTCCCGCCTGACCCAGGTTGCCGTCCCCCCCACCGCCGTCCCCATCGAGCAGCGCCAGCCGCCCCTCCAGCAGCGCCGCCCGCGCCCCCAGGTCGGGCGCCTCCCGCACCGCCGCGTGCTCGCGCGCCCGCGCCAGCGCCGCCCGCACGTCGCCCAGCGCCCCGCGCGCAAGGTGCGCCCGGCACAGCTCCAGCTCCTCCTCCACCACCTCGCGCTGCGCGCCCTGCGCCTCGAACCCCCGCCTCGACCGCTCGAAGCAGCGCGCCGCCTCCTCGGCGTCGCCGGCCGCGAGCGCGCAATCCCCGAGCACCGACGCCGCGGCCGCCGCGAAGAACGGCGCCCCCCGCCGCGCCGCCTCCGCCTCCACCCGCGACGCCACGCGCCCGGCCCGCTCGAACGCCCCCACGTCCGCCCAGAGCTTCGCCAGATCGAAATCGAGCACCAGCACCAGGTCCGCCTGCCCCAGCGCCGAGGCGAGCCGCGCCCCGCGCTCGTACGCGGCGAGCGCCTCCCCCAGCTCGCCCGACTGGTGGCACGCCGTACCCACGTTGAGGCTGCAGCGCGCCACCAGATCCCCGAGCCCGTGCTCCTCCGCCGTCGCGAGCGCCTGCCGGTAGCCGACGAGCGCCGCCTCGACCTCCCCCGCGCGGAACGCGTCGATCGCCTGGTACGACAGCGCGCGCACCAGCGCCCGCGGCGCGCGCCGGTCCCGGTGCAGCCCGGCCGCCAGCCCGAGGTGCAGCCCCGCGAGCCGCCGCTCCCCGAGGTAGCTCGCCGCCACCCCCACGTCCTCGTGCAGGCTCGCCAGCACCTCCGGCTCGTCGCACCACGGAAGCGCCGGCTCCGCGCGCGCCCGCGCCTCCGCGTGCGACCCGAGCCGCAAGAGCGCCCGGCTCGCGAGATCGGCGAGGCACGCGCGCTCGCGCGGCGCGAACGACGACGCCTCCCCGGAGGCCTGCTCCGCCTCCTCGAGCCGCGCGAGCGCCGCCGTCGGGTCGCCCAGCTCGAGCAGGCACGCGCCGAGCCGCACGAGCGCCTGCCCCCGCCGCGCCCCGAGCGCCGCCGCCTGCCCCTCCGCGAGCAGCTGCTCCAGCACCTCGCGCGCCCGCGCCGCGCGCCCGCCCCGCTGGAGCGTCGACGCGATCTCGAGCCGCGTCTCCGCCGCCGTGGCCGCCTCGAGCAGCGCCTCGGCCGCCGCGGCCCACGGCCCCGGGTCCGCCTCGCGCTCGGCGCGCCGCGCCAGGAACACGCGCTCGGCCGCCGCCGTGTCGCCCGACAGCGAGAGGTGCAGCGCCTGCTGCTCGACCCGCGCCGGGAACGCCGCCGCCGCCCGCGCGTGCGCCGCGCGGACCGCCTCGCCGCCGAGCGCCGCCAGGAGCGCCGCGATCGGCCCCGCCCGCGTCAGCGTCCAGCCCCCCGCCGCGCGGGCCGCGACGCCGCGCGCGGCGAGCTCGGCGAGGTGCGCGACCGGCAGCCCGAGCGACGGCAGCGCCTCGTCCGCCGCCGCGCCGCCCAGCACGGCCAGCGTCGCCACCGCGTCGCGCAGCGGCCGCGCGAGCCCCCGCAGCCGCAGCGCGTAGCGCGCGCTCGCCCCCGGCGTCGTCGCGTCGAGCCCCCCGATGTCCCCGCTCTCGGCGAGCCGCCCCGCGGTCACCACCAGATCCGCGGGCCACCCGGCGCTCGCGCGCAGCACCGCCTCGGTCGCGTCGCCCAGCCCGATGGCGTCCATCCAGCGCTGCACCGCCTCGCGCCCGAGCGGCGGCAGCGCGACCTCCCGGACGCTCCGCCCCGCCTCCGCGGCCACGGCGGCGAGCGGCGCCCGGCCCCCGCCGTGCGGGATGCGCTCCGCCGCGAGGAGCAGCACCGGATCGTCGGGGCCCAGCAGCCGCGCCAGCGCCTCGAGCATCTCCCGGTCCGCCCCGCTCACCTCGTCGGCGTCGTCGAGCACCAGCACCAGCGGCTCCGCCCCCGAGCCCGACCGCGCGCGCGTCAGGCGCTCGTGCGCGCGCAGCGCGCCGAGCGCGCCCGCGGGGAGCGCCTCCTCCCCGGTCGCGCGGCCGAGCATCGATCGGACCGAGCCCACCCGCGCCCCGGCCCGCGCGAACCCCTCCACGGCCTCCATCCTGAGCTCCGCGCTCCACTTCGCCTCGCGCAGCAGGCGGCTCTTCCCGCAGCCGGGCTCCCCGGCGATCACGCACAGGCGCGGCCCGCTCTCCCCGCGCTCCAGCGCCGCGAGCGCCTCGGCGACCGCGCCGAGCTCCGCGTCGCGGCCGACCAGGTGGGGCGGCTCCGGCGGCGGCGGGGCCAGGGCGCGCGGCGACGCGCCCACCCAGTCGAGCACCTCGCCCGCGTCGGCGGGGCGGTCGCGCGGCTCGGGCCGCACGAGGCGCTCGGCGAGCGCGGCGATCGCCTCCGGCGGCGGCTCCGCGAGCAGCGGCGCGATCGCGCCGAGGGTGCGGCCGAGCGCGAACAGGTCCGCGCGCCCGTCGGCCGCGTCGCCGCGGATCACCTCGGGCGCCACGTAGCCCTGCGTGCCGGAGATCCCGTCGTCGGACCGCTCGCCGACCCGCGCCGCGCACGACAGATCGATCAGCACCGCGCGCCCCGAGGCGTCGACGAGGATGTTGGCCGGCTTCACGTCGCCGTGCCGGATGCGCGCCCGGTGGAGGAAGCGCAGGGCGTCGAGCACGTCGACGATCGCGGCCCGCACCTCCTCGAAGCGCCGGCCTGTCACGTACGCGTCGAGCGGCGCGCCGAGCACCGCCTCCGACGTGAAGTAGAAGCGCGGCTCGCCGGTCTCCCGGAGCATGCCGAAGTCGTGCACCCGGACGAGGTGAGGATGGAACAGTCCCGCCAGCATCCTGAACTCGCCGCGGAACGCCGCCCGCTCCGCGCTGCGCGCGCGGCCGAGCAGCTTCAGACAGATGTCGCGCCCGAGCGCCTCGTCGCGCGCGAGCCACGCCGTGGCCAGCCCCCCCCGGCCCAGCGGTCGGATCAGGCGGTAGCGGCGGGCGACCAGGCTCCCTTCGGCTGGGATCATCCGCACAGTGTCTCACGGATGTGCCATCTGAGACAGTGAGACAATTGATGAGACACTCGCGGCCGCGATTTCAAGACGATTTCCGATGTTTTTCCGTCGGCACCGCGTTTGCTCTAGGCTTGGGCATGGCGATGCGGATGACAAGCGGACACGGGGACCGGCGGGGCGCGGTCGTCTCGGCGCTCCTCGCGGTGCTCCTCGGCGGCTGTGTCGTGAGCCCGCAGCCGAGCCCGCCGGTCCGCGAGCCTATCCTCGACGGGGGGCTCGTCGGCGTGGTGGACGCGCTCATGCCTCTGGTCGACCAGATCACGCTCGAAGGGAAGCCGGGCGCGGTCACGCCGGCGGAGGGCGTGATCGTGGTGACGAACCTCGACACGCCCGACGCGCCGGTGGTCGCGGACGTGAACCCCGACGGGAGCTTCATCGCCACCGTGATGGCCCGGACCGAGCACGTCCTGCGGATGCAGGTGAAGCAGGGCGAGCGCCGGTCGGACCCGGCAGATCTGCGGCTCGCGGGGCCCAGCTCGACCGAGAAGACGCTCGATCACCTGCCGTGCCTCGAGCTCACGCCGGGCGCGTGGGTCACGTTCGAGGCCGACGGCGGCTCGCGCGACGTTGTCGTCCGCAACGGGTGCGCCGAGGACGTGGCCATCGAGGCGCCGCGCCTGCGCCGCGGCGCCGCGCCGTTCAGCGTCAGCCCGGAGGCGCCGTTCGTGGTGCCGCCGGGCGGGTCCACCGTCGTCACCGTGCGCGCGGACGGTGACGGGGACGAGCGCGAGGACGTGCTCTTCCTCGACGTCACGGCGCCCGAGCCCGGGCGCCGCGCGCTGACGCTCACGCTCCCCGACTGATCGGTCGGGGAAGCGACCCACGGATCACGCGCCGCGCTCGCGCGGCGCAAGGGCGCCCTTCCTCGGGAGGGGAGGGGCTCGTGCATGTCTTTCGCCTCGCCGGCGACGGCGAGGCCTTGTGTTGGAGGAACATCATGAACGTTCAGAATCGCATCAAGAGCAGCCGTATCGGTTCCGTTCTCTGGCTCGCGCTGTCGATGATCCCGCTCACGGTGGGCTGTCAGGTCGAGCTGGGCGGCGACAACACCGGCACCAATTCGGAGGAGGTGTCGGGCGGCGGTCACGGCCGCGCCTGCGGCGGCCTCGCCGGCCTCAGCTGCAAGAAGGGCTACTTCTGCGACTACGAGCTCGAGGCCATGTGCGGCGCGTTCGACATGACGGGCACCTGCGAGCGCATCCCGAAGGCGTGCACGGAGGAGTACAACCCGGTCTGCGGCTGTGACGGCAAGACGTACGGCAACGAGTGCGCCGCGAACTCGGCGGGCGTGTCGGTGGCGTCGCGCGGCGAGTGCGAGCCGCCCCCGGCGCGGGACTGCGGCGGCCTCGCGGGCCTCGCGTGCGAGCCCGGCGAGTTCTGCGACTACGCGCCCGACGCGATGTGCGGCGCGGCCGATCAGACCGGCGTCTGCGCGCCGATCCCGGAGGGGTGCACGAAGGAGTACAACCCGGTCTGCGGCTGCGACGGCAACACCTACGGCAACGCGTGCATGGCGGCCGCGGCGGGCGTGTCGGTGGCGTCGCCCGGCGAGTGCGCGCCTGCTCCGGGAGGGGTGTGCGGCACCCGCGGCGCCGCGGCGTGCGAGCCCGGGTTCTTCTGCGACTTCGCGCCCGAGGCCGCGTGCGGGGCGACCGATCTGCCGGGCGCCTGCGCGCCGATCCCGGAGGCGTGCACGTTCGAGTACAACCCGGTCTGCGGCTGTGACGGCATCACCTACGGCAACGCGTGCGCCGCGAACGCGGCGGGCGTGTCGGTGGCGTCGCGCGGCGAGTGCGCGCCCTCCGAGGTGCAGCACTGCGGCGGCCTCGCCGGCCTCGCGTGCGACCCCGGCGAGTTCTGCAACTACAGCCTGGAGGCCATCTGCGGCGCGGCCGACCAGACGGGCGTCTGCGAGACGATCCCGGAGGCGTGCACGGAGCAGTACGACCCGGTCTGCGGCTGCGACGACAAGACGTACAGCAACGCGTGCTTCGCGCACGCGGCGGGCGTCTCGGTCGCGCTGCGCGGCGAGTGCCCGCGCCGCTGAGCGAGCGCCGCGGGGGCCGGCCGCGCCGCGCCCCCGCGGCCCCGGTTCGGTAGGCGATGCGCCGCTTCAGAAATCCCGCCGGGGATCTGCCTCGCAAGCGAAGAGAATTTTTAACGTAAAGGCGCAAAGAGCGCAAAGACGCAAAAAGGCAATAATAATTGTCTTTTTTGCGCCTTTGCGCCTTTGCGCCTTTGCGCCTTTGCGTTGAATTCTCTCTCCGGATCCCTGGTGGGTGGCGCCAGGGTTGTGCGATGGATGGGGGACGGCGCGCGGCGCATGCCTGCGCTGCCCTCCTTTCCCTATGCAGACCTCTTCCTCGCCCTCCCGGTCGCTCCGCCGCGGGCTCGTCTGGCTGATGGCGGCGGTCTCCGGCGCCACCGTGGCGAACCTCTATTACAACCAGCCGCTGCTCGGGGACATCGCCCGCGAGCTCGGCGGCGCGGGCGGCTCGCTCGGGCTCGTGCCGACGATGACGCAGGTCGGGTACGCGGCGGGCATGCTCCTCCTCGTGCCGCTCGGCGACAGCCACGAGCGGCGGCGGCTCATCGTGATCATGACGGCGCTGGCGAGCCTCGCGCTGTGCGGCGCCGCGCTCGCGCCGGACCTGCCGTGGCTCATCGCGGCGAGCTTCGCGGTGGGCATCACCAGCGTGGTGCCGCAGCTGATCTTGCCGTTCGCGGCGCAGCTCGCGCCGGACGAGCAGCGCGGGCGCGTGGTGGGGATGGTGATGAGCGGCTTGCTCATCGGCATCCTCCTGTCGCGCACCGTGGCCGGCGTCGTCGGCACGCACCTCGGGTGGCGCGCGATGTTCTGGGCGGCGGCGGGGCTCATGATCGCGCTCGGCCCGGTGCTGCGCCTGGCCCTGCCGGCGCAGCCGCCGGCCGCGACGATGTCGTATCCGGAGCTCCTGCGCTCGCTCGGGCGCCTCGCCCGGAGCGAGCCTGCGCTGCGGCTGCACTCCGCGCTCGGCGCGCTCTCGTTCGGCGCCTTCAGCGCCTTCTGGGCGACGCTCGCGCTCTACCTCCAGAGCATGCCCGAGCGCCACGGCCCGCAGGTCGCGGGCTTCTTCGGCCTCGTCGGCGTGGCCGGCGCCGCCGCCGCGCCGCTCGTGGGCCGGTACGCCGACGTGCGCGGCGATCGTCGGATCAACGCGCTCGCGCTCGGGGTGCTGCTCGCGTCGTTCGGGGTGCTGTGGCTGCTCGGAGGGTGGCTGTGGGGCATCGCGCTCGGCGTCGTGCTGCTCGATCTGGGCGCGCAGGCCAACCAGATCTCGAACCAGGCGCGCGTGTACGCGCTGCGCCCCGAGGCGCGCAGCCGGATGAACACGATCTACATGACCACCTATTTCGTCGGCGGGGCGGCCGGCGCGTGGCTCGGCACCGCCGCCTGGACGCGCTGGGGGTGGCTCGGGGTGTGCGCGGCGGGCGGGGCGATGTCGGCGGCGGCGCTCGGCCTCTTGTGGGCCGGGGCGACGCGGGAGGCGCAGGGCGCGGCCGGCGGGGGCTGAAAAGGGATGCGCGGCGACCGAGGGGACCGCAGGGAGCTGCGGTCGCGACGTCAGGGCGTCATCGGCACCGCGACCAGGAGGTTCGCATTGCACATCTCGTTCTGCGTGCCCCACCCGGGCAGCACCGGGTCCTTGGCGTCGCGCGTGTCGAAGGTGCATGTCACCTCGAGCGAGGAGCTCGGGTCGAGCAGCGGCGGCGTGCGGTACCAGTACACGTCTTGCCAGTGGATGTCCCAGTCGTCCACGCGCGCAATGCAGCTCTCCTGCGCCCCCGAGGTCACGCGGATATCGAAGGTGCGCCCGCGCTCGTGCATGTGCGGCATCACGCCGAGCACCTCGAGCGGGGGCAGCGCCGGGTCGAAGGCGAGCTCTGCCCGCGTCCTCCTCCATGTATAGGCGGCGTCCTTCTGGCGGGGCGGCAGCGTGTCCGGGCCGTCCGGCTCGAAGAGGCTCGTCATGAAGCCGTCGTCCCCGACGAACACGGCGCGCCGCTCCACGGTGTCCTCGTATCGGATCCGGAGGCGCGTCGAGTCCTCGGCGGATGCGCCCGCGCGATCATGGAGGTTGTAATGCACCTGGACGACGAAATGGTCCTTCGAGGAGACCGGCGCCCCGGTGCCGCCGGGGAACTCGACGACGTTCTGCCCGGGCGCCCAGGCGAACAGCGGCTGGAACGGCAGCGCGTCGGACGGGCCGCCGAAGCACTCCCAGCCGGGCCGGTCCGGCGAGGCGTCGTCGAGCTCCGTCATCACATCCTGGTTCGTCTTGCCCTCGACGAGCGACGGCTCCGAGGGAGTCACCCGGTAGACCGTGAGGTGATGAACGATGGACCGGACCCCGGGCGTCACCTGATATCCGGTGATGAAGCGGTCGGCGTCGAGGCCCGGGTCGACAGGAAAGCACCGCCACTCGTCGTAGGCCGCGAGGGGATCGGCGGGGTCGGCCACGGGGGTGATCGGCGGTGTCATGTAGTCGACGCCGCCCTCGAGCGTGGGCACGGGCGGGGTGGGCGGCGCGCCCGCGCGCTCCCCCTCGGCGCGCGCCCCGGTCGCCCAGCGATGGATGATGTCGAGCTCCTCGGCGGTGAGCGTCGCCTCGTCCTTGAAGTCGCCGCACGAGCCGTCGTGCGCCACGAGGAACGGGGGCATATGGCCGCCCTGCACGGCGGCGTCGATCGCGCCGGCGCGCGCCTTCGCCGAGGCGTAGTCGTCGAGGCGGAAGGGCCCGAGCCCGCCCTCCTGATGACACGCGGTGCACTTGGATGCGGTGATCGGCGCGACGTCCTGCCAGAACGTCGGCTCCGGCGCCGGCTCCTCCGCCGCGCACCCGAGCGAAAACGCGAGCGGCACGGCGGCCGCGAGGCCGCGCGCTCGGAAAAGCTGGGTCTTCGATCGCATCGGTCGCCTCTCGTCGTGCTGCTTCACGCGGACCTCCAGAAAACTGTTTATCACGTACACTGTATTGTGTGTGGTATACGCAGTTATTCGATGGCTGTCAAACCCAAGCGGCGACGAAAAACTGCGACCGAGTACAGCGGAGGCGGCGACGCCGTGCGCAGCCTCGAGCTCCTCTGGGGGATCACGCGGCGGCCGAGCCGGGGGCCCAAGCCTGGCCTGAGCCTCGATCAGATCGTCCGGGCCGCGATCGAGCTCGCCGACGGCGAGGGGCTCTCGGCGCTGTCGATGCAGCGGGTCGCCGCGAAGCTCGGGTTCACCACGATGTCGCTATACCGGTACGTGCCGAGCAAGGCCGAGCTCCTCGACCTCATGCTGGACGCCGCGGTGGGGGAGCCGCCCCTCGTCGACGGCGTCCCCGGGGGGTGGCGGGCCAAGCTAGAGGCGTCGGCGCTCGCGGACTGGGCGCTTTACCACCGGCACCCGTGGTTCTTGCACGTGACGCCGGTGCGCCCCGTGATGGGGCCGAAGGGGATGGCGTCGTACGAGGCGGTGCTCCGCGCGGTCGCCGGCATCGGCCTCACCGACCGCGAGATGCTCGCCGCCGTCCACCTCGTCGATAGCTACGTTCGCGGCGCGGGGAGGCTCGCGGTGGACCGGGCCGAGGCCGAGCAGGAGACCGGCGTCACCGACGAGCAGTGGTGGTCCGAGCGCGCGTACTTCTTCGATAAGCTCTTCGACCCGGCTCGTTACCCGACGATGGCGAGGATGATGGGGTCGGGCGCGTTCGACGAGCACCCGTTCACGGAGGAGATGTTCCTGTTCGGCCTAGAGCGCGTGCTCGACGGCATCGAGGCGCTCGTCCGGTCGCGCTCCGGCCAGTGTGACGAAAGTCGCGAAACGTCACGGCCCGCAGCGCGGGATCGTGACGAAACTCCGGACGAGGCCCGGCGGACGGACGGGGCGCCGACGTGCGCGCAGTGCGGCGGCGCGATCGACCAGCCCGCCACGGGGCGGCCGCGGGCGTACTGCTCGCGGGCTTGCCAGCAGCGCGCTTACCGGGCGCGCAATGCGCCGGATCGGCGGTGATTGCCGCTCGTCCTGCCCGGCCGCCCGAGCGGCTGGAGGCCCGCGCTCGGCCAGCAGCCTCAGCGCGCCGAGAGCAGGAAGGCCGGGGCCCACCAGTAGCGGTGGAGCAGCCGTCGGTCGACGCGCGCGAAGCCGGCCTCGCGCAGCAGCGCGGCCCAGTCGTCGATGGGGTGCTCGAACGTGGTGCGGGTGGCGCCGCGGTCCACGTAGCCGAAGAGCACCGGCATCAGGAACCCCTGGGCGACCGTGTCGCGCTCGGCGCCGGCGTACTCCAGGAGCCCTTCGCGGTAGCGCTCGAGCACGTGCCGCGCGGTGTCCGGGGAGAGCGGCTCATCCATGCGCGGCGCGTCGAACTCGGCGACGAGCAGCCGGTCGCAGCGCGCGCGCGCCCAGCGGAGCAGCGCCGGCCGCTCGGCCGGGGCGATCGCGTGGAGGCAGAACGTCGCCTGCGCCACCGACCAGCGCCGCGGCGCCATGTCCGGGTCTGCGGCGAGATCCTGGAGCCGCCCGCCGAACGCCTCGACGTCGACCCCTCGGCCGGACAGCGCGGCGGTGCATCGCTCGAGCAGCGGCGCCGCCGGCTCGACGATGGTCACCCGCCGCACCGCCGGCGTGAGCGCGGGCAGCAGCGCCATCCCGTCGCCGGCGCCGATGTCGAGGAGATCGAAGGGCGCCTCCGGGTACTCGCTGGCCAGCGCCGCGCTGGTCTCCCGGTAGAGCGGCACATTGCCGCCGCCGCGGATGAAGGCGGCGAACCCCTCGGCGGACACGTACACGTTGCGCTTGCCCTCCCGGGCGACCCGCGCGAGGTGCTCCGCGGCCGCGTGGAACAGGATGTCCCCCGGCGAGGCCGCCGCGGCGCGGGCGGCGAAGGCCGCGGCGTCCGCGTAGCGCTCGTCGGAGAACGCCAGCATCGCGAGGTAGCAGAGGTCCTCCGGCGACGGCGCGGCGACGGCGGCGGCCGCTGCGTCGAGCCCGGCGGCGCGATGGCGATTCCAGATCGTGTCCAGCATGATGCTCCTTCCTGCGCGTGAACGCTGCGATCAGCCGAGCTCGGCGAGGCCCACGGGGCGATACGAGATCATCGTCGTCTCTGCTCCTTTGCCACGCCCTTCGCCCGCACCGCTTTCGCCTTTGGGGCGCTATCGCCCTTCGCGCGCGCCGCCGGCGCCTTCGCGGCGCCGTCGCCCTTCGCGCGCGCCGCCGGCGCCTTCGCGGCGCCGTCGCCCTTCGCGCGCGCCGCCGGCGCCTTCGCGGCCCCACCCTTGTCGAAGCGCACCTCGAACGCGCCGGCGTCCTCCTCGATGAACCGGAGGAGCGCCTCCCCCTCCTCGGCGAGCTCCTCGCGCGCCGCCCGGGAGAGGGCCTCGAACGGCTCGATCACGAGCGTGGCCGAGGCCTTCTTCCGCTCGATGCCCCATGTGCCGGCCACGAAGCCGTCCACGAGGAAGGTCGGCAGGATGCGCAGGTTGGCGGACAGGACGATCCGCGCGCGATGCTCGTCCGCGATGATCCGCGTGCGGTCGTCGTGCGCGAGCAGGACGTTGTCGTAATCGGGGAGAAACCGGGCCGGCGCCGCGGCGTCCGCGGGCGGCCTCGGCGCGTCGGGCAGGTCGAAGAGCTCCCGGCCCCGCTCGTCGCGGAACGTGCAGAGCTGGTCCCCCAGGGATCGAAGAACGTCCTTGATCCCGGTCAGGCCGGACCAGGTCTGCACGTCGGCCGCGGTCGCCGGACCGAACGACGCGAGGTACCGGAGCACGAGCGCGCGAGGCCCGCCGCCCTCGCCGAACGGCGCGCCCAGCCACGACGCCGCCGGGGCGAAATCCGCCGTTCCCGGGTAGGCCCACGCGGTCTCGGCGGGCACCTGGACGACCGGCAGGTGCATGCGGACCGCGAGGGCCATGGCCCGCACGTCGCCCTCGGGGTGGAGCGCGGCCAGGTGGTCGCGCAGCTCGTCCATGGTCCGCGGCTCCTCGTCGAAATACGCGCGCGCCTCGGCGACCAGCCGGGCGACGTCGAGGGCGTCCGCGCGGTCGCGGAGGATCGACCGCACCGCGGCGTGGTGCACCGGCGCGATGACCGGGTGCAGCGCCAGGTAATCCTTCGCGCTCACGAGGTGCAGCGTGCCGCGCAGGAACGGCGCCCGGACGACCTCGCGGCGCCGGATCAGCCGGACCAGCTCCTCGCGCCGGAACCCCTCGATCCGCGACCAGAGCCCGATGAACGGCGGCCGCGCCAGCTGCGCCTGGAGGGCGACCAGCCGCTCGATCCCGCGGACGGGCGCGGTCCGCTCGCGCGATAGCAGCATCTGTCGCGCGAGCGTGGCGCGGTTGAGCTCTCTTCGTGTCAGCGTCGTGGTGGGCATGCAGCCCGGCGAGCTTACCCGAAACGAGGCTCACCCCCCACGAGCCGCGAGCGCCTCCGCGTCGAGCCGGGCGCTGCCCCGCGGCCTCACGGCTCGGCCGCAGCCATCGGGTGGCAGCTGCTACACGAGAACCCGTCGGGGTGCTTCTCCGGATCGAACACGGGGACCCGGAGCACGTCGGCCATCTCGGGCAGGACCCGCTCGTACATGAAGGTGCCGAACTTCTCGCGCTCCGGGTGCGCCGGGTCCGCGACCCACTCGAAGAACGCCTCCTCGGTGCTGGGGAGCGCGGGGAGTTGCGGGTTCGGCATGGCATAAGTGCCGCCGCTCGCGTCGGCGCCGTGGCACGTCGTGCAGGTCATGGTCTCGTACTTCGCGTCGTACTCCGCGAAGAGGGCCGCCATTCGCGGCAGGACGACGTCGGTCATGTACTCGGTGCGCTCCTCGAAGCTCATGTCCTTCCACGCGACCGGCTCCGGTTCGCCGCCGTCCCCACCGCCGCACGCGGCGACGAACAGGCAAGCGACCATCGAGATGCACTTCACGGCCGTGTTGTCCCTGCTCCTCCGGCGACCTGGAGGTGGCGAGCGGTGAGGCAGCGCTGCCCCCGTCTGCGCGTCGCGCATCGCCGGTCCCAAGGTATTCATGGCTCGCATCGTCATGTCTCCTTCTGGCTCAAAGCCGGGCGCCCGGACGGCCCCGACAGGACGGGCGCTGGTTCTACCGTGATGACGAACGAGATGCCGCCCGATCGACACGCCGGGCGATCTCTTTTGTATGGCATCTACGACGGCGTTCAGGCGTGCACGCGCCCGAGGAAGTCTCGCGTCAGCGCCACGATCTCCGGGAGGTTCGTCTCGAGCGCCCAGTGCCCGCCGTCGAGGAGGTGGAGCTCGGCGTCGGGCAAGTCCCGGAGATACGCGCGCGCCGCGCCCTCGGGCATGTAGCCGTCTTGCGGCCCCCAGACGATCAGCGTCGGCGGGCGGCGCTCGCGCAAATACGCCTGGTACCGGGGGAACCATGCGAGGTTGTCCTTCAGGCCCTCCATCAAGCCCACCATGATGTCACGGCGTTCCTCGGTCATGAGCGGCCAGGAGAGCTTCCACAGATCGGGAGGGATCCTCTCCACGAGCCGCTCATCGATCTCGCCCACGAACTCGTGACGGAACCCCTCCTCGCTGACGGCCTCGTACAGCTGCTTGCGGCCCTCCGGCGTCGGGTTCGCCCAGTACCCCTTCAACGTCTCGTACTTGGGCCCGAGCTCGTCCTCGTAGATATCGCCGTTCTGGAGGATCAAGGCGGCGATCCGCTCGGGCGCCTTGATCGCCAGGCGCAGGCCGATCTGAGAGCCGTAGTCGTGCAGGTAAAGGGCGTATCGCCGGAGCCCCAGCGCCCTCGCGAACCGCTCGAGCAGGTCGGCGTACCCGTCGAAGCTGTACGCGAAGCCCGCGGGCGTGTCGCTGTAGCCGAAGCCAGGATAGTCGGGCGCGAGCAGCCGCCATCGGTCCGCGAGCGCGGGCATGAAGTTGCGGAACTGAAACGAGGACGACGGATATCCGTGCGGCAGCAGGACGACCGGCGCGTTCGCCGGACCGGCCTCACGGTAGAAGATCCGGACCCCGTCGACCGAGATGGTACGATGTCGAACCGCGAGATCGGGCGTGTGCGCGCTGTTCCGTGAATCTAGGGTGGCCTTCATGGCCGTCCTCCTAGGGCCCGCTCGGCCGGTCGTCGACCCGGCCCCGCGCCGGGCCCGCGCGATCCCGCGCGCGGCGGGTCTCGCGCTCCTCGGCGCGGCGATGCTCGCGTGCGGCGGCGACGCGTGCGACCGGGCCGCCCCCGAGCCGCCGCCCTTGCCCCTCGAGGTCGAGCTCGCCGGATGCGGCGCCGTGCGCGCCAAGGGCGTCTGCGAGCTGCCGGAGGACGGGACGATCCGCGTCTGGGTGCGGGCGCCGGCGCAGGCCCGCGCCGCGCTCGCGCTCGACGGGACGCCCGTCGCGCAGGGAGGCGCGCCGGTCCAGGGCGGCGTGCTCACCCTCGTCCACGCGCCGGACGGGGCGCGCGAGCTCGAGGTGACGGCCGAGGGCGCGGGGGCGCGGGCCTCGTTCCGCGCGCGGCTCATCCCGTCGACCGCGGCGCCCGCGCTCAAGCAGGCCGAGGCCCTGCGCCGTCAGGGCAAGCTCGACGAGGCCGCCGCGCTGCTCGGCGCCCTGTCGTCGAGCCCGGATCCCGCGACGCGGGCCCTGGCGACGGGCAAGCTCGCCCGCGTGGACCTCGCGCGCGGCAGGGTCGAGGACGCGATCCCGCGCTTCGAGGAGGCGATCCGGTCGCACCGGGCCGAAGGGAGGATCTCCGACGAGTTCCTCGATCGGTTCGCCCTGTCGTACGCCCTGCTCTACAACGGCCGGCGGTTCACCGAGGCGCGGGAGGCGCTCGACGCGCTCGGCCCGCTCGAGGCGAGCCACCCGGAGGGGCGCGCGATGAAGCAGTATTACGCGGCGCTGGTCTCGTTCGAGACCGGCGACCTGCGCTCGGCGCTCCGGCAGCTCGACGCCTCGGCCGAGGGCGCCGAGCGCCTGGGCATGCGCGCGCACCTCCGGCACGTGCTGCAGCAGCGCGCCGACGTGCTCCAGAGCCTCGGGCGCGCCGGCGAGGCGCGGGCGCTCCTGCGCGAGCTCGAGGCGTCCACGCCGCCCGACGCGCCCCCGTGCGAGCGGGCCTCGCTCCTGAACGACCTCGGGTGGAACGCGCTCCACGTGGCCGAGGCCGGCGGCCCCATCGAGGACGGGCGCGGGGCGCTGGAGCAGGCGCTCGCGCTCTACGGCGGGCCGTGCCCGAAGCCCGCGAGCAAGGCCAACGCGCTGACCAACCTCGCGTTGACCGCGCTCCGCGCGCGCGACGCAGCGGGGGCGCGCGCGCGCCTCGACGAGGCGCGGCGGGCGGTCCCGAGCCCCGACGCGCGCCTCGCGCTGCACTGGCTCGACATCGAGGGGCGCATCGCGCTCGGGCGCGGCGACGGCGCGGAGGCGCTGCGGATCTACGAGCGGCTCGCGCGGCTCGCCGAGCTGTCGGCGCTCGCGCACGGCCGCTACCGGGCTGCGCTCGGGCGCGGCGAGGCGCTCGAGGCGCTGGGGCGCCTCGACGAGGCGGACGGGGCCTACGCCGCCGCGGAGTCGACGCGCGGGGAGCTCGGCCTGCTCGCGCCGCTCGGCGAGGGCCGCGGGACGTTCCTCGGCCGCTTCGAGGAGAGCGCGCGCCTGCGCGTGGACCTCCTCTTGCGGCGCGATCCGGCGCGGGCGCTCGGGGCCGCGCGGCGGTCGCGGGCGCGCGCGCTCGCGGCGCTCCGCTGGAGCCATCGCCTCGCGTCGCTCAGCGCGGCGGAGCGGGCGCGCTGGGAGGGCGCGCTCGCGGCGTACCGGCGCGCGCGCGAGGCGTTCGACGCGGAAGGCCGGCAGGACTGGCAGCTCGCGGCGGACGAGCTCGAGCGCGCGACCGCCGCGCGGCAGCACCGCAGCCAGGCGATCCGGGCGATGCTCGACGAGGCGCTCGCGGTGCTGGGGCGCGCGGAGCCGGAGGCGGCCGACGACGGCGCGCTGCCGGCGCTGGGGGAGGGGGAGCTGATGCTCGTCTACCATCGCGTCCGCGACGGCTGGGCGGGCTTCGCGGTCACGCGGGCCGGCGTCGTCGCGGCGCGGCGGCTCGCCGCGACCTCCGCGGCGGCGCCGGACGGCGAGCGCCCCGCGGCGACGCCGGCCGGCGAGCTGACCGCGGCGACGCCGGCCGGCGAGCTGACCGCGGCGACGCCGGCCGGCGAGCTGTCCGCGGCGCTCCTGACGCCGTTCCGGGAGAGCATCGCCGCGGCGCGCCGCCTCCGCTTCGTGCCGAGCGGCGCGCTCGAGCAGGTCGACTTCCACGCGCTGCCCTGGAGCGGCGCGCCGCTCGTCGCGCACGCGCCGGTGACGTACGGCATGGATCTACCCGGCCGGAGCGAGCGCGCCGCGCCGGGCGCGGGGGGCGGCGCGCTGGTCGTGGCCGACCCGCGCGGCGATCTGCCGGCCGCGCGGCGCGAAGGCGAGATCGTGGCGGCGGCGCTCGCCGGCCAGGGGCTGCGGGTGGAGCGGCTGTCGGGCGGCGCGGCCACGCACCCGTCGCTGCGCGACGCGCTGGAGCGCCCTTCGCTCGAGGTGTTCCACTACGCGGGTCACGGCGCCTTCGCCGGGCGCGACGGCTGGGGCAGCAGCCTGCGCCTCGCCGCGGGCGGCGAGCTCGCCGTGGGGGACGTCCTGGCGCTCCAGCGGGCGCCCGCGCGGGTCGTCCTCTCGGGCTGCGACACGGCGCGCACGGCGCCGACCGCCGGCGACGCGGGGCTCGGGCTGGGCCTGGCGCAAGCGTTCCTGCTCGCGGGCGCCGGGTCGATCATCGCGGCGGCGCGGCCGGTGGACGACGCCGTGGCGGAGCGGATGATGGCGGCGCTGTACGGCGGCGCCGGCTTCGCGACCACCGACGCCGGCGCGCGGCTCCGGGAAGCGGCGCTGGCCGTGATGCGCGCGGCGCCGTCGTCGGACTGGGCGAGTTTCCGGGCGCTGGTCCCCTGAGCGCACGAAACCCTCGTCAGAGGCGCCGTGGCCGCGGCGTAGAAGACAGCGATCCCGGACAACAACGGAGAAACCGATGGTACATCGCGTCGTGTCGTGTCTTGGCGCTTTCCTCCTTGCCGCGCTCCATCTGTCGAGCGGCGCAGGCCTCGCGGCGGCCGAGCCGGCGATCCCCGACGTGGAGCTGGCGCCGGACGTCGAGCTCGCCGGGGAGGAGGGAACGGACGGCGACGGGGGGATGGATCCGTCCGACCCCCAGTGCGGCGCGTGCGCCGTGTACAGCGTGCAGGAGCAGAGGCTCTATGCGATCCTCTCGAGCGAGGGCACGGCGCCCGACATGCGCCTCGATTTCTATTCTCGGAGCCGCGAGCTCGTCGGCATCTACGTGCTCAAGTCGGGCGCGTACTTCGGCCGCGGCAGGATGGCTTATTCCGTCCCGGGGGGGCCCACGCCGGACGTGGCGGAATGGGGGGTGATGCGCTGGAGCGACAAGACCGGCGCGATCCACGAGATGCTGATCCCCCTCGTGAGCACGTGGCTGGGCTGGGACCACCTGAACAGCCTCTAGCCCTCCTCGCCGCCGGCGCGATGACCGCCGGACCGCGCCGGCGCGGGGACCGGCTCAGGGCGCGGGGACGCAGGTCCCGCCGCCGCAGTCGGCGGTGCAGAGCCAATGGCCCCTGTCGGGATCGCAGGTGCACACCGACGGCGCGCACCCCTCGTCGGCGCAGATCTGCCCCTCGGGGCAGCCCTGGGTCTTGCAGCCGACCGGGCTTGGACCGCTGCACGCGGGCTCGTCGGGCACGCACGTGCCGCCGCCGCAGTCCTCGGTGCAGGCCCACGCGCCGGTCGCAGGATCGCAGGCGCACTCCGAGGGCGCGCACCCCTCGTCGGCGCAGGTCTGGCCCTCGGGGCAGCCCTGGGTCTTGCAGCCGACCGGGTTGGGACCGCTGCAGGTGGGCTCGTCGGGCACGCAGGTGCCGCCCCCGCAGTCCTCGGTGCAGTACCACGCGCCGGACTCGGGATCGCACCCGCAGTGCGAGGGCGCGCAGCCCTCGTCGACGCAGGTCTGGCCCTCGGGACAGCCCCGTACGTGGCAGCCGACCGGGCTGGGACCGCTGCACCTCGGCTCGTCGGGCACGCAGGTGCCGCCTTCGCAGTCGTCGGTGCAGTACCACGTGCCGGTCTCTGGATCGCACCCGCAGCGCGAGGGCGCGCAGCCCTCGTCGACGCAGGTCTGGCCCACGGGACAGCCCTGGGCGTGGCAGCCGACGGGGCTCGGGCCGCCGCACTCGGCGCCGGGGCCGCTCGACGCGCTGGCGCCATGGCCGGCGCTGCTCGCGCCGCCGCCGTCACCGCCGGCGCCGCCGCCCAGCGGCGAGCTCCCGCACGCAGCGACGAGCAGCGAGAGCGCCGAGGAGCAGCAGAGCGAAAATGCGATCTTCGAGAGCCTCATCACCAAGCCTCCTGCCGCATCAATCTACGGCATCCCTCCCGCGGGTCACGGCCCCGTCGCGGCGCCGATCCGGCGATCGCCGTCTGCGGTGTGTCTCCGCGTCTGGATCTCCTCTCATGTCGCGCGTCAGGGCTCCGCATCGGCATGATGCCCCTCCGAGCAGCCTCATCCAGATCCTGATTCAGAGTGAGCGGCAGAAATGTCTGCGGAGGGCGGAATACCGACCAGCGCCTCGGCCCGCGGCGCGCGTGGCGTTTCGAGACGTGACCTGCGCGGGGCGCCGCTTCCGGGGGAGGAAGCGCTGCCGTTCGGCTCGCTCACGCTCGTCGCGGAAGTGGTCAGCAGGGCGTGGATCGAGCATCCTCTCTGCGTCATGTCTGTTTTGTTACAGCCGAGCGGGTTGGCCGATCCGGGCGTCAAGGAAACGCTTCGTGCGAGCGAGGAGCGCTTTCGGCTGCTCGTCGAGACCATCCAGGACTATGCCATCTTCATCCTGGACGACCGAGGTCATGTGGCCACGTGGAACCCGGGGGCGGAGCGGATCAACGGCTACGAGGCCAGGGAGATCGTCGGCCGCCATTTCTCGACGTTCTACCCGCCGGAGGACGTGGCCGCGGGGAAGTGCGACCGCGAGCTCGAGCAGGCGACCGCGCTCGGGCGGGTGGAGGACGAGGGGTGGCGCGTCCGCAAGGACGGCACGCTGTTCTGGGCCAGCGTCGTCATGACGGCGCTGCGGGACCGCGATGGCGCCCTGATCGGCTTCGCGAAGATCACCCGGGATCTGACGGAGCGCCGGCACGCGGAGGAGGCGCTCCGCCGGAGCGAGGAGCGCTTTCGGCTGCTCGTCGAGAGCGTCAAAGATTACGCCATCTTCATGCTCGATCCGCAGGGCGTCGTCACGACCTGGAACCGCGGGGCGCAGGAGCTCAAGGGGTACACGGCCGAGGAGATCCTCGGGCACCATTTCTCTCGCTTCTATCGGCAGGAGGACGTCCGCGCCGGCAAATGCGCGTGGATGCTCGAGGTCGCCGCCCGCGACGGGCGGGTGGAGGACGAGGGGTGGCGCGTCCGCAAGGATGGAGCGCTGTTCTGGGCCAGCGTCATCATCACGGCGCTCCGCGGCCCCCACGGGGAGCTCGTCGGGTTCGCGAAGGTCACGAGGGACCTCACCGAGCGGCGCCGGGCCGAGGAGGAGCGCCTCCGCCTCGTCCAGGCGCAGGAGGCGAACCGCATGAAGGACGAGTTCCTCGCGACGATCTCGCACGAGCTGAGGACGCCGCTCAACGCGATCCTCGGGTGGTCGTCGCTCCTGTGCGACAGCGTGAGCGACCCCGAGATCGCGAAGGCCTTCGACACGATCCGGCGAAACGCGCAGGCGCAGGCGAGGATCGTGGAGGACGTGCTCGACGTCTCGCGCATCATCACCGGCAAGATGCGCATCGAGACCAGGCCGCTGAGCTTCGCGGCCATCGTGGATCAGGCGATCGAGGTCGTCCGCCCGGCCGCGGACGCCAAGGGCATCGAGCTCGTCGTGCATGGCGGAGGGCGCCCCCTCATGCTCCTCGGGGATCCGGCGCGGCTCCAGCAGGTGGTGTGGAATCTCCTGTCCAACGCGGTGAAGTTCACCGAGAAGGGGGGGCATGTCCGCGTGGAGATCGAGCAGTCAGGGGCGAGCATCCACCTCGCCGTGCACGACGACGGGCGCGGCATCGATCCGGCGATGATCTCCCACGTGTTCGAGCGGTTCTGGCAGGCCGACAGCTCGATCACCCGCAGGTTCGGCGGCCTCGGGCTCGGGCTGTCGATCGTCCGCCACATCGTCGAGCTCCACGGCGGCACCGTCTCGGCCCGCAGCGCCGGCCATGGCCGAGGGTCCAGCTTCTTCGTCACGCTGCCCGTGCGGGCGGTGGCGTCCGCGCCCGAGCACGACGCGGAGCGACCCCCCGCGGCGGCCGCTCGGGAGCCGACGCAGGCGCAGCTGGACGGCCTCCGCGTGCTCGTCGTCGACGACGAGCCGGACGCGCGCGAGCTCGTGAGCGCCGTGCTCCGCCCGCGAGGGGCGGAGGTGCACCTCGCGAGCTCCGCGTCGGAGGCGCTCTCGGCGATCGCCGCGGTGAGGCCGGACGTCATCGTGAGCGACGTCGGCATGGCCGATCTCGACGGCTACGCGTTCATGCGGAGCGTGCGGGCGATGGCGCGGGACGACGGCGGCGCGACGCCCGCGATCGCGCTCACGGCGTACACGAGCGGCGCGAGCCAGCGGCTCGCCTTCGAGGCGGGGTACGACGAGCACCTCGGAAAGCCGGTCCACCCGGAGGACCTGGTGAGGCTCGTCCGGAAGCTCGGGCGAGGGCAGGTCTAGCTCCCTCCGGCGTGGCCCAGCGGGGCGCCCTCCGCCGCCGCGTCGCCCGCGGTGAAGGGCTCGCGGCATCACCGGTCGCACCATTCACCCTATTCACCCTATTGCCACCCTGCGCGCGCTGGTTGACATAGAAAACCCTACTCGATCCGCATCTCTCCTGGAAAAATGACGATTGCTGGGCCCGCTTGCGGTATGAACGGACTCATGGAGATCAAAGATCTGTCGGACTCCCTGCGCGCCGACCCTCGCTTCACCACCCGTCGTAAATGGCTGATTCTGAGCGAGCTCGTCTACCTCCCTACGCGTGAGAAGGTGGAGGAGGGCTTCCGCTATTTCACCTGCCCAGTCGAGGCCCTCACCGCCGCCCTGGCGAGGCGGGACTTCGCCGCCATCGCGAAGCTCCCCTTCGCCCTCGACGCGGAGGGCGACCCGGACACCTCCGCCGTGCGCCTGGATCTCGCCTACACCGCGTCCGGTGCCCTCGCCGCCTTCCAGCCCGTGGAGTTTCGCGAGCACGTGCCCACGCCCCTGTCGGCGTCCGTGATCCTCGAGGGTGCGGAGGCCCAGGCCCTCCGCGAGACGCTGCGCGAAATCGACCAGTCCTCCTAGAGCGGTTTTCACCCATCTCCAGTACATGCCGCTCTTGCCGGCGCGCATCAGCACGCCGGGAGCCGGACGCAGAAGCAGCTCCCCGGGCGCCCATCGCCGTTGTCCCGCGCCTCGATCGTGCCGCCGTGCGCCTCGACGGCCAGCTTGCAGAACGTCAGTCCCAGCCCGCGGCCGGAGCGCGCCGCGACGTTCGGATCGTCGAGCCGGACGTACCTGTCGAAGATGTGGTCGCGCAGGTGGGCAGGGATGCCGGGGCCCTCGTCGCACACGAGCACCTCCACCCAGCGCGCGTCGACCGGCCGCGCCGCGACGTGCACGGCGCCGCGCGCGGGCGTGTGGCGGAGGGCGTTGTCGAGCAGGTTCTGCAGCACCCGGCGCAGGAGATCCGCGTCGCCCCGGGCGCGGCAGCAGCGCGGCGCGCCGGGGCGGAGCGCGATGCGCTGGTCGCGGGAGGCCGCGAACGGCTCGAGGATCTCGGCCACCTCCTCCAGCAACGCCGTGAGGTCGAGCTCATCCAGCCGAGGTACGAGCGCCCCCAGCTGCCGGCTCGAGGTGTCGAGCAGGTTCATCGCCGTGCGTTGGATGAGCTCGGCCGAGCAGAGCACCCGGCTCCATCGGCGCCGTTCCCGCTCCTCCAGCGCCGGATCCCGCAGCCGAGCCCTGGCGGTCAGCAGGATGCCGGCGGCGGGGCTCCTGAGGTCGTGCGCGAGGAGCTCGTTCAGCGCGTCTCCCTGCCGCTGGCTCTCCGCGAGCGCCTCGTGCCGCTCCGCGAGATCGCGGGCCAGCGCGTCGAGCTCGTCGATCCGCGCCTCGGCCTTCTCCATGCGCTCGCGGAGGGCGATGTTGTCCATCGCCAGCGCGGCGCCGTCGGCGAGCGCCTGGAGCAGCGTCACCTCGTGCGCCGTGGCCACGCGCGTCGAGCCCCAGTAGCACCCGATCGCCCCGAGGGGAGCGCGCGCGTGGATCGGCACCATCGCCATGCTCCGCACGAACGTCGGCCTGTAGACGCCGAGGGGGATCCGGGGATCGAGCGCGATATCGTCGACGATCGCCGGCCTCCGATTCAGCATCACCCACCCGCTGACGCAGCTCGACATCGGGAATCGCCTGCCCTGCCAGAGCTCGGAGATCGCGTCTTCGCTGGCATAGTGGCAAAGCTCACCGTCGCGGAGGACGAACGACGCGCCGTCGGCGCCGGTGAGCTCCCGGGCGGCGCGGGCCGCGACGTTCAGGAGGGTCGGGAGATCGGGCGCGCGCCACAGCTCCCCCACGGCGCAGAGCAGGCGCTCCGCGCCGTGACTCTCCCGGACGGTCGGATCGTGACCGTTCGAGCGGGCTGGATCTCCCGGCCCCTTGGGGTTCATCGCGGCATGCTCTAACGCCTGGTCCCCCGCCCGACAAGGCGGACCCCGGCGCCGCGCGCGGCGCGGCCTGCGAGCTCATGCACCTCGGCCGACGCCGCTCTGCTCGCCCGCGCCGGACGCGCCGAACGCGCCGAACGCGCCGAACGCGCCGAACGCGCCGAACGCGCCGAACATGCGCAACGCGTAACGACAGCGGAGCGGGCCCATGCATCCATGGATATTCCTCAATCGCCGTGCTATCATGTGAAGCGATCTGCTTGATTCGACAGTTCACCGGGTGTTCGCTCCGTCACGCTGGTTCCGCGCTCGATGACTTGATCCTGGGGTCTCGGGTCCACGCGCGACGGTGAAAGGAGAACTATGCCTAGGTCCTTTGCATTCGTGCTTGCTGGGTCGATCGCTCTTGGGGTCTCGCCGCCGGCGCACGCGAAGCCGTCGGTCCTCGTCGAGGGGGCGCGGCTCCACGGCGCCAACGGGATGAACGTGGGGCCGGATGGCCGGCTGTACGTCGCGAGCCTGCTCGGCGACGAGATCGCCGTCGTGAACCGCAAGAGCGGGAGCGTCGTGGACCGGCTCGACGGGTCGGACGGCGTCGAGGGCCCGGACGACCTCGCGTTCGGCCCGGATGGCTCGCTCTACTGGACGTCGCTCCTCACCGGGAACGTCGTGCGGCGCTCGCCGTCGGGGGACATCACCGCGCAGAACGTCGCGCTCGGGGTCAACCCCATCACCTTCTCCGATACGGGGCGGCTCTTCGTGGCCCTCGACTTCCTCGGCGACGGCCTCTACGAGCTCGATCCCGATCTGTCGGCGCCGCCGCGCTTCATCGCGGGCAACCTCGGCTTCCTGAACGGCATGGACTGGGGCCCCGACGGCAGGCTGTACGGGCCGATCTGGACGCAGGGCAGGGTGGTCAGCATCGATGTGGACTCCTGCACCGGCGCGGTCGACCCGGAGGCGGAGTGCGATATCCGGACGGTCGCCGACGGCTTCTTCATCCCCGCGGCGGTCAAGTTCGACGGGCTCGGCCGGCTCCACGCGGTCGATCAGAACGGCGAGGTGGTGCGGATCGACGTCGCGACCGGCGACACGGAGGTCCTCGCGGTGCTCCCGCCCGGCCTCGACAACCTCGCCATCGACGCGCAGAACAAGCTCTATGTCTCGAGCGCCACCGACGGCTTCGTCGTCCGGATCGAGCCGGACGGCGGGGTGCGCTCGCTGCTCCCGGGTGGCCTCATCCTGCCCGGCGGCGTGGCCGTGCTGAGCGAGGGAGGGGCCGAGACGGTCTATGTCGGCGATATGGCCGCGCTCCGGTCGTTCGATGGCGACACGGGCGAGCCGCTCGGCGTGGAGCGGCCGTTCCTGGGCTTCTCCGAGCTGCACGGGCCCGTCACGGTGTCGGCGGACGGCCCGGAGCTGATCCTCAGCTCGTGGTTCTCCAGCGTGGTTCAGATCTACGACACCGCGACGGGCTCGGTGCTCGAGACTTACAGCGACTTCGCCACGCCGCTCAACGCGGTCCGTTTCCAGGGCGATCTCGTGGTGGCCGAGCTCGGCGCGGGGCAGGGCGCGGGGCGCGTCGTCCGCGAGACCGGCGGCGGGCGCGTGACCCTCGCGCCGATGTCCGTGCCCTCGGGCCTCGCCGTCGACGGCGGCGACCTCTGGGCCGCCGACTGGGCCACGGGCGAGGTCCTCCAGCTGGTGTCCGGCGGCGCGACGCTCTCTCCGCCGCTCGAGGTGGCCGCCGGCCTGTGGCAGCCCGAGGGGATGGCGGTGGATCTGGACGGCACCCTGCTCGTCGTGGAGAGCGGGAGGCGAAAGCTCCTGCGCATCGACCCGTCGACCGGAGAGATCACGGTTCTGGCGAAGCACCTCGAGGTGGGGCTCCCGGCGATCACCGGGACGCCGCCGACCTTCGGGATGAGCAGCGTCGCCGTGGGCCCGTCGGGCGCGATCTACGTGTCCGGCGACAAGGCCAACGTCCTTTATCGGTTCTGAGCGATCGGCCCGGCCGGCGAATCGGCCTCTTGCGCCGCGCCCCCCTGCCGGCCCGGACCGAGCGCGAGCCCCCGCTCCCGGACGAGCCGCTCCGAGAGCTCCCACGCGCGCCGCGCCAGCGCGGGGTCGTACGAGAGCGGGGTGGGGGAATAGCGCTTCGGATCGAAGAGGACCGCGCCGCGCGCGGGAGTCGCGTCGGCCGCGGTGAGCAGCCGGACGACGTTCTCCGCGGACCGCTCCGGCCGCGCCCCGGCGAGGCCGTAAAGCGCCCGCACCCAAAAGGGGCCCCTCATCGTGCTCTCGGTCTTGGTCATCCCGACACAGGCGATGCTCGCCGTCACCGGGAGCCCCTGCCAGCGCTTCGCCGCCTCTTGCACGTGGAGATATCCCAGCACCTGAGACGACATGAGCGCCGGGAGCAGCGACCACCGCCTCCGCTCGAACTGCAGATCCTCGAAATCGGGCACGAGGCCCGGGGGCGCCTTGCCGCCGATGTGTACGATCCGCCCGTCGCCCGAGGCCGCGAGCTCCCCGACGAGCGCGCGGTTCAGCGCGTACCGGGCGAGGTACTGGAGGCCGAACGCGAGCTCGAAGCCGTCCGCCGTGGTGGCTCGCCGGAAGCTGACGGTCATCGCGCTGTGCACGAGCCCGTGGATCGCCCGGCGAGAGGCCCTGATCTCCTCGACCGCTTTCGCCACGCCCGCGACCGAGGACACGTCGGCCGAGACCCAGGCTACCTCCCGCGCGCCCGCCTCCCGGACGGCGCGCGCGGCCTCCTCGCCCCGCGCGCTGTCGCGCCCCACGAGGACCACGGAGGCGCCGCGGCTCGCGATCGCCTTGGCCGCGGCGAGCCCGATACCGCCCGATCCGCCCACGAACACGAAGCTCGCGCCCTTCACGCTCCGCTCTCTCATCGCTCTTCTCCTCTCCTCGACGCCTCGAGGACGGGTGTCTCCTCACGACACGCGTTGACCCGTACCATGGCGACTGTGGACGTTCAGTGATAATGAATCGGAAATGGTTGATGAATCGTCCACAGAGCGCGCCGTCGACCCGCTGAGCGGCGTCCTGGAGGCGGTCCGCCTCCGCGGCAGCGTCTTCGGCGCCGGCGAGCTCGGGGCTCCGTGGGGCGTGAAGACGCCCGGCCTCCCGGAGCTCGTCTGCTACGTGGTCGTCCGGGGCGCGGCGCACCTCGCGATGATCGACGCGCCGCGGGACGAGATCGCGCTCTCGAGCGGCGATGTGGTCCTCGTGGCGGCGGGGCGCGCGCACGCCCTGCGGGACAGCCCGAGCAGCGCCGCGGTCGCGTTCGAGGAGCTCCGTCGCGCGGCCGGCCCGCGCCGCGGCCCGCTCCGGTGGGGCGGCCCCGGGCCGCGCACGACGCTGGTCTGCGGGGCGCTCGCGCTCGACGAGGCCGGCCGCGCCCTCCTGGGGTCGGCGCTGTCCGGCCTCCTGCACCTCCCCGCCGAGGCCGCGGGCCCCGGCCTCGGCGGCGTCCTCGGCGCGCTGGCGAGCGAGGTCGCCGCGCCGCAGCCCGGCTCGGACGCCGCGCTCACGCGGCTCGCCGAGCTCGTCTTCATCCACGCGCTGCGCGCCTCGATCGCGCGGGGCGCGGCCGAGGTCGGGTGGCTGAAGGGGCTCGGGCAGCCGTCGATCGCGCGCGCGCTCGCCGCGATCCACGCGGAGCCCGGCGCCCCGTGGACGGTCGCCGCGCTCGCCGGGCGCGCGGGGATGTCGCGCTCGGCGTTCGCCGCCGAGTTCCGCCGGCTCGTCGGCGAGCCGCCGCTCGCCTACGTGAGCGCGTGGCGGATGCGCCACGCCGCGCGGCTGCTCGAGGATGGACGCCTGAGCCTCGAGGACATCGCGGCGAAGGTGGGTTACGGGTCCGACGAGGCGTTCAACCGGGCTTTCAAGGGCTGGGCTGGCGTCCCGCCCGGCGCGTACCGCCGCCGCCCGGCCGGATGACGAGCGCGCGCAGCCGAGGCGCGCTCTCGGACGGTCGCCGCCCGCAGCGGCTCGCCCGCGGCGCCCGGCGGCGGGGGCCCGCCGCCTCGCGGCCACCGCGGATGGCGCCGCTCAGCCGCCCTTCGAGAGCCAGCGCACGATCAGCGACTCGAGCGCCTTCGCGGCGGCGGCCTCGTCGGCGCGGCCGCGGAACATCTCGGCCGCGAGCGCCTCGGCGGCGCCGATGATCGCCACGCAGCGGAGGTGCAGCTCGCGCTTCGAGAGCTGGACGCACGGCGCGAGCGCGTCCCGGTAGATCGTCACGTACCTGTCGAGCAGCTCCCGCTCCACGGCGTCCATCTGCTCGTCGCCCTTCAGCGCCGCGAGGATCGCGAACCACTGGGGCCCGACCGTCGCGCAGCAGTGCATGTACGCGGCGCTGACGACGCGCGCGACGTCCTCCAGGCGCTTTTGCGTCCGCGTCAGCGCCTCGAGCAGCGCCGCGACCTGGCGATCGTCGATCTGCCGCGCGAGCGCGATGAGGAGCCCGGACCGCGTCTCGAAGTGCTCGTACGCGATCGGCTTGCTGACGCCGGCGCGCTCGGCGAGGTGGCCGAGCGTCAGCGCCTCGGTGCCCTCCTCGCGCGCGATCTGCTCGGCCGTCTCGAGCAGCTGCTCGCGGCGCTCCGCCTTCGGCAGGCGCTTGCCGGGGGCCTCGCCCCTCGGCCGGGTCGGGGTCCGCGCTGCGTTCGTCTTCGCCATGCGCCTTGACACTACCACGGGTAGGTTCATATTACCAAAGGTAACTTACTGATGGTAGGTTGCTTCGAGCACGCCCGGCCGCTCGCGCGACCCGGCGGGAGGAGTCCATTCCCATGAGCACACGTACGATGTCTCCAGTTCTCTTGATCGGCGGCTCGGGTCACGTCGGCGCGCGCGCGGCGAGGGCGCTCCGGCGCCTGCATCCGGATCTCCGGATCGCGATCGGCGGGCGCGACGGGCGCAAGGCGGCGGCGGTCGCCGCGGAGGTCGGCGGCCCGACGGCGGCGGTGACGGTCGACGTCCAGAGGAGCGACCTCGGCCTCGAGCCGGGCGCGTCGTTCAGCGCCATCGTCACGCTGGTCAAGGACGAGTCGTCGAACGCGCTGAAGCGCGCGCAGGCGGACGGCGTGCCCTATATCGCCTTCTCGGACTTCGTCTCGGAGATCGGCCCCCTGGTCGCCCATTACGTGGCGCGTCCGACGCGCGCTCCCATCCTCATGCTGGGCCACACCCTCGGCGGCACGGCGACGCTGGCGGCGCTGCACCTCGCCCAGGAGCTTCGGAGCGTCGACGCGATCGCGATCGCGGCCGTGGTCGGCCCGGACGATCACGGCGGCCCCGCGTCGAGCGCCGATTTCGAGCGGCTCCGGCAGGTCGGGGAGGCCGCGCTCGTCCTCGATGACGGGAAATGGACCTGGCTGCGCGGGGAGGCGGCCACCAGGCGCGTCGTGGACGCCGAGGGCGCGGCGCACGTCGGCCAGGCCTTGCCGCTGTCCGACGTGGTCAGCCTCGCGGCGGCGACCGACGCGCGATCGATCCGGACCGACGTGGCCGCGCGCGACAGGGCGGCCGGCGGCGCGGGCCCCCGGACGGAGCTCATCGTCGAGGTGTCGGGGCGGCGCCGCGACGGGTCGGGGGCGCGGCTGCGTTACGACATCATCGACACGGACAACCTCTCTCGCCTCAGCGCGTACGGCGCCGCGATCGCGACGGAGCGCCTGCTCGGGCTCGCGGGCGGCCCGCCGGTCGGCCCGGGCCTCTACAACCCGGAGAGCGTGCTCGACCCGGCGAGCGCCATCGCGCGGCTCGAGGAGCTCGGCGCGCGCATCCGCCGCACGCTGGCCTGAGCGCCGCGCGCTGGCCTGAGCGCCGGGCCGCCGGACGCGCGCCGGCGGGACGGGGCCCCGGCGTCCGCGGGGCGGGATCCGGCGTGGCGCGGCGATCGGACCGCGATCCAGCGCGTCATGGCAGCGCGACGGGCACGGCCTCGACCCGCGTGCTGACGACCCTCCGGCGCTGCGCGCCGAGGTTCGCGAGATCGGTGAGAAACGAGAGCACGAATCTCTTCTCGTCAGGCGCAGGCGCGAGGTGAGGCGAGCGGAAGCGATCATCCAGCGAGTCTTCGCGGATGATCGGCTTGCCGCCGTCGTGCTTCGCCATCGGCATCGGTATCCCGTGCCCGGTCCCGTCGGGCACGACGACCCGGCTGTTCACGTGGACGATGACCCTGCTGCCGGCCGCGAAATCGCCGTTCATCGGCAGCGCGCGCCCGGAAAAGCGCCTCAGCACGGCCTGGGCGATGCGCCGCCAGTCGTCGCCGCTCCCCGCGTTCGCCCGGAGGAAGCGCGCCGAGATCAGCTGGCCTTTCGCGTTCAGGGTGAGCTCGAACGAGCTCTCGGAGACCTCCGGTGCCGGGGACGAGGACACCTCGTCCGCGACGGCCGAGGCGAGCGTGCCCGCCGCGGGAAACACCAGCATGGGGCCTCTCCCGCCCTCCTCGGCGTCGTTCTTCGCGGAGCGCGGCGGGACGGGGCGCGTGGGAGCGGGAGAGCCGGCCGGAGGCGCCGCCGGCAAGACACCCGGCAAGGCCCAGACCGGCGATCCATCGAGGCCGGGCGGGGCCGCGGCGGGGGGAGGCGCGCCGTATTCGTCCGGGGGCGCCGCCTCGTGGGTCTCCGGTCCGGAGCTCGGCGCCTGCGCGGAAGGCGCCTCGGGCGGCGCCGGCGCCCGCCCTCTCGATGCGGCGCGCGCGGAGCCGGGGTCGGCGCTGCTCGTCCGGGAGAGGCCCCGCGGCGGTTCCATCGGCGGGTCGTCCGGCGCCCTGGGCTCGTCAGTCGACACGTCGAGATCCAGCAGGACGAGCGGCTCGACCTCCGCGCCCGCGTCGGCGGGCTCGTCGACGACCCGCGGCGCGAGCGCAACCGCGGCCACGACGCCTCCCGCGTGGAGGAGGAATGCGACGAGCAGAAAGAGGGAGTCCCGACCGCGCGCCGGTCGATCGCCGCAGCATGTGGGCGCGATTCCCATGCTTTCCGCCGAATCCTTACCCTGCCGGCCCCACCCCAGCAAGCGCCGGCGACGGCGACGCGAGAACGCTCGATGCCTGGTCGCGGCTCAGGCGGCTCAGACGGCTCAGGCCCACCGCCGGCAAGGTCGGCCACGCCGATCGGCTCGCGCTTCAGGCCCTTGACATTTCCGATTCGTCTTGCCTTTCCTGATCCCTCGCGCTAGAGGAGCCGGCCGACCTCGAGGCGTGGACTGCGTCCGGCGCGCGCGATGCCGCCTGGGGGGGCCCACGCGGACATGTTCGACGATCGATCGTCTCGGATCCGCGAGGTGGAGAGCCGCGTCGGTTTCTGATCGTGGCCTTCGGGGAGACTGCGGCGGTCGGGCGTTTCGGGCTCGGAGAAGGAGGCAATCGTGATGGATCGCCAGTTCATCCAGGTGCGCGGCGCGCGTGAGAACAACCTCAGGGACGTCTCGCTGGACATCCCCAAGCAGAAGATCACGGTGTTCACCGGCGTATCCGGCTCCGGGAAGTCCTCCCTGGTCTTCGACACCATCGCCGCCGAGGCGCAGCGCCAGCTCAACGAGACCTTCACCGCCTTCGTGCAAGGCTTTTTGCCGCACTACGGCCAGCCCGACGTCGATCGCATCGAGCACCTGAACGCGCCGATCATCATCGATCAGAAGCGCGTCGGCGGCGGCTCGCGCTCGACGGCCGGCACGTACACCGACATCGCCGCGCTGCTGCGGCTGCTCTTCTCGCGGGTCGGGCAGCCGGCCGCGGGGCCGGCCTTCGGCTTCTCGTTCAACAACCCGCAGGGGATGTGCCCGGAGTGCGAGGGTATCGGCAAGACCGTCCAGCTCGATCTGGACAGGTTCCTCGACCGCAGCAAGTCACTGAACGGCGGGGCCATCCTCCATCCGGACTTCAAGGTCGGCAAATGGATGTGGAAGATGTACCCGCTCTCCGGGCTCTTCGACAGCGACAAGCCCATCAAGGACTACTCGGAGGAGGAGCTCCGCGCGCTCCTGTACGGCGCTGACGTGAAGGTCTCGTTCGGCGAGTTCGGCTCGAAGTACGAGGGCCTCGTCGAGCGCTTCACCCGCATGTACCTCAAGAAGGACGCCGCGGCGATGTCCGACCGCAACCGGGCGGTCTTCGAGCAGTTCACCACCTCGCAGACGTGCCCGGCGTGCCGCGGGGCGAGGCTCAACCAGGCGGCCCTGAATTGCAGAATCCACGGCCTGAACATCGCCGAGGCCTCCGATCTGGAGGCGACGGAGCTGATCGAGTTCCTGCAAGGCCTCACCGATCCGGTCGCCGTGCGGCTGGCCGCGCGGCTCATCGAGCGCCTGCAGCACCTCGTGGACATCGGCCTCGGCTACCTGAGCCTCGGCCGGGAGACCGCCACCCTGTCCGGCGGCGAGTCGCAGCGCGTGAAGATGATCCGGCACCTCGGAAACAGCCTGACCGAGATGCTGTACATCCTCGACGAGCCCAGCGTGGGGCTGCACGCGCGCGACGTCGCCCGGCTGAACCGGCTGCTCCAGAAGCTGCGCGACAAGGGCAATACCGTGCTCGTCGTCGAGCACGATCCGGACGTGGTGGCGATCGCGGATCATGTGGTGGACATGGGCCCGAAGGCGGGGGTGCACGGCGGTCAGGTGGTCTTCCAGGGGAGCTATGAGGCCCTCAAGGACGCCGACACGTTGACCGGAAGGTCCCTGAAGCAGCACCTCCCGATCAAGCGGAAGGTCCGGCAGCCCACCGGGCAGATGCTCATCAAGAACGCCGCGTTGCACAACCTGAAGAACGTCACGGTGGGCATCCCCACGGGCGTGCTGACGGTCGTGACGGGGGTCGCCGGCTCCGGGAAGAGCACGCTCATCAACGATGTCTTCCTGGAGCAGCACCCGGAGGCGATCGTGATCGACCAGTCCCGGGTGACGGCCAACAGCCGCTCGGCGCCGTGCACGTATACCGGCATCATGGACGACATCCGGCAGGCGTTCGCCAAGGCCAACAAGGTCAGCGCCTCGCTCTTCAGCTTCAACTCGGAGGGCAGCTGTCCCAACTGCAACGGTCTGGGCGTGGTCTACACCGATCTGGCGTTCATGGAGGGCATCGTCTCCACCTGCGAGATCTGCGAGGGCAAGCGGTTCAAGGCCGAGGTGCTCGCGTACCGCCTGCGCGGCAAGACGATCAGCGACGTGCTGAACATGACCGTGGAAGAGGCGCTGGCGTTCTTCGGCGAGAAGAAGATCCGGGCCGTTGTGCAGGCCATGAACGACGTGGGGCTCGGGTACCTGAAGCTGGGCCAGCCGCTCAGCACGATGTCGGGCGGGGAGGGGCAGCGGTTGAAGCTCGCCACCGAGATCCACAAGCAGGGCAGCGTCTACGTGATGGACGAGCCCACCACCGGGCTGCACCTCTCCGACATCGGCCTGCTCATGGGCATCATCGACCGGCTGGTGGACGCCAGGAACACGGTGGTCCTGATCGAGCATCACCTCGACGTGATCCGGCAGGCCGACTGGATCATCGACCTCGGCCCGGAGGGCGGCAGCGCCGGCGGCGAGGTGCTGTTCGCGGGGCCGCCCTACGAATTGAAGGGCTGCGAGCGGAGCATCACGGCGAAGTTCATCTGAGCGCGGCGGGCCGTCCCTCCACATCCCTGTCCGGACTCCCGGCGGGTGGAGCTACTGGCTCCGCCGGCCGTAGGTACCGGCGAGCATCGAGAACGCCTCCTTGGGCGCCCAGGTGCCGTCCTTGAGGACCTTCACGATGCCGGTGCTGGCCAGGTCGAGGTCCTTGCGCGGCTCGCCCGGGTCGTGCGGCAGGATGTATCCGGCGAAGGCGTGCACGAACGCGGCGTCGACGCCCTCCGCGTCGAGGACCTCGAGCACCTCGCGCAGGTAACTGGCTTGCTCGGCCTCGTCGCGCGCGTACGCGCCGTTCAGCCCGAGCGGCGTCGCGGTCGCCTCGTCCCACACGATGATATCGCTGCCGCGCGGGCCGGCGTCGGCCGCGCCCGCGTAGGTCGCGCAGCCGAACTCGGTGATCGCGACCGGCTTGCCCAGCGCCTTGCCCTGGGCGACGAAGGCGCGGATGAGCTCGGGGAAGCGGTCGGCGATCTGCGCGTACCGGTACGCGGCGTCGGTGCTGACGATGTCGAACGGCGTCCAGTCGACGCCCTCGAACGAGAGCGAAGCGTAGGTGACCTTGCCGCCGAACCGCGCGCGGACCACCGCGACGGCCCGGGCGAGGAGCGCGTTCAACCGCGCCGGGATCGCGGCGAGCAGCTCGCGGAGCTCCGGCCCCCGCCCGGTGAACACCTTGCTCCGGTCGAGGAACGTCTCGCCGGGCACGAAGCCCTCGTTCATCAGGCTGAGCTCCGAGCCGGTGACGATCACCACCTCGGCCCCCGCGCGGCGGAGCCGCTCCCCGTGCTCGGCGCATTCGGCGAGCAACGCGAGCAGCTCGTCGCCGGTCAGATCGGTGGTGAACGGGCAGATCCACGTCTCCAGGCCCGCCGCGGCGGCGTGGGTGGCGGCGATCTTCAGCCGGCCCAGATCGCCGCCGGTGATGCGGACCGCGGTGCAATGCAGGTCGCCGCGGATGACCTGCATGTCCCGCCGCACGCGGTCCGGGTCGAACGGCTCGTGGGTGCTGTTGCCCTTGTTGAGAAAGCCGGTGTCGTAGCAAATGCCGTAGGCTCGCATGATCGATGGCCCTCACGCCGGTTAAGGTACTGATCGTACCTTAAATCGTCCCGGCGTGCGCGCAACGTAATTTGAATTACATGTCCGAGAGCGGGTGACGGCGTGGCGGCGGAACGACGGCGTGGAGCGGTGCTTGAGCTGGCGATCCTGCGCGCCGCGGCCGAGGAGCTCGCCGAGGTCGGCTTCCCGGGGCTGACCATGGATGGGGTCGCGAGGCGCGCGGGGACGAACAAGAACGCGATCTACCGCCGGTGGCCGAGCCGGGCCGCGCTCGCCGTGGCCGCGTACCGGCAGCTCGCGGCCGACAGCGCGGCGCTGCCGGACACCGGCTCGCTGCGCGCCGACGCGCTCGAGCTGCTGCGGGGGGCGAACCGGCACTGGTCGTCGCCGCTCGGCGATGTGCTCCGCGGCCTGCTGGCAGGGGTCGGCGGCGAGCCCGAGCTGCTGAGGGAGCTCCAGGAGGCGTCGAACGACGGCGGCAGCGCGCTGTGGCTGAGCGTCCTCGGCCGCGCGGTCGCGCGCGGCGAGGCGCCGCCCGAGGCGCTGCACCCCCGGGTCGCGACGGCGGCCGTCGTCCTCCTGCGCAACGAGTTCATCACCCGGGGCGCGCCGAGCGTGCCCGACAGCGTGCTCGTCGAGATCGTCGACGAGGTCTATCTCCCGCTGATCCGCGGCCGAGGCGCCCGGGGACCGACCTCGGCGCGCTAAACGAGCATCGAATAGCGCTGCTCCGCCGCGAGGCACGGCGCCGGCTCGAGGCCGAGCTCGCGGCGGACGATGTTCGCGCCGCGCACCAGCGACACCATCTTGTGAAACGCGTGCATCCGGCTCATGCCCTGTCGGCCGAAGCCGCAATCGCTGCTGAGGATCAGCCGCTCCGGCTCGATGAACCGGAGCGCCTTGCGGACGAGCGCCGCGACCTGCTCGGGGGTCTCCACCTCCAGGCTGCGGTGGTGCACGACGCCGATGCAGACCTTCTTGTCCTTGCCGATGGCCTCGCCGATCGCCGGGAGCGCCGCGCCGCCGTCGCTCGCGGCCTCGAACGTGATGACGTCGACGTCGAGCCGGTCGAGCAGCCCGAGCGCGCCCTCGTAGCCGCTCGTCGCGACCTCCACCCGCTGCGCCGCCGGGTTGCCCCAGCAGGTGTGCACCCAGACCTCGGTCTTGTCGCGCAGCCCCGCGACCTCGCGGTTGAAGGCGTCGACGTAGAGCGCCGCGGTCAGCTCCGCCCCCTTGTCCTGGCCGGCGACGTAATGGAGCATCGGCTCCTCGAGCTGGATGACGGGGCACCCCGCGTCGGCGACCTCGTGCAGCTCCTGATTGAGGCTGTCGGCGATGGCGAAGAGGAGCTCGCGGCGGCTCGCGTAATGCTGGTTGAGGAGGACGGCCTCGAGGAGCTGGCCGCAGCAGCTGCCGAGCTTCATGGGCCTGCTCGTCATGCGCTGCGCCGCCTTCCAGACGCGCGCGTACTCCAGCCCTCCGCGGCCGACGGGGCCGCGCACGAAGAAGGGGAGGCGGGCCTCCATCACCTCGTGGAGGATATCGCCCGCTTCCCGCTCCCTCGGCGACGTCCATGGCTGGGGCCGGAGGCCGGGATCGGCCATGCCCTCCATGCGCTCGGCCAGATAGCCGAACCAGGAGCGGCCCCCGACATCCATGTCGAAGCGGGCGTCGCCGTCGGTCAGGATGTCGAGGCCGGCCCTGACCTGGTCGGTGATGTGGACGGCGAGCGTGTCGGTGTACTGCTCCCTGAACACGAGATCGGCCATGGCCGTCGAGAACCTGCGGCCCGCGAGGCCGGAGACATACCAGGACGGCCGCGGCAGAGAGCCGGTGATGGTCGTTGCGAGAGGCTTGTGCTTCGTCGCCTTGATCAAGAAAACCTCCTGCGCATACCCGTGCAGCGCGCCGCCGATGCTAGCGGAGGAAGCCAGTGCGAAGCGAGCCCCCCGGTCGCACCAGCGCGCGCCGCGCCCGCGTGAAGCGGCGCTGCGCAGCGAGCGGGTACGCGCAGCAGGCGCGCGAGCGCTCCGCCGGAGGAGCCCGGGGGCCGCGCACTGTTCGGCAGGACTGGATACCTTCTCGCCTCGCCGCCTCGCCGCCTCGCCGCCTCGCCGGCGAGCGGCTGTCCGTGCGCTGCGCAGCTGTACGATCCTTGCGCAAGATCTCGTGATTGGCCCGAGGCGACGAAGGGCCTTTGCGGCCTTCTCCCCGGCGTCCTCCCGCGGCGGGCGGTATGGCCGCCCGCTTGCAATGTCCCCGCGTCGAAGCGCCCGGCGCACGCGCCAGGGTCGCGACTCCAACGTGACAGGCAACACTTCGAGGACAAAGGCTCATGAATCGATCGATGAGAATCCGCGCGCCGCACGCGGCGCACCGCCTCGCTCCGTCCGGCATCCTGCTGCTCGCCGTCGGGCTGTCTCCCGCGTGCGCAGCGCCGTCCGGCCCCGACGACGCCGGCGCAGACGCGCTTCAGGCCGGGCTCGCCGCGGCGGCCGGGCCGTGCGGGGATCGCTCGAGCGGCAAGATCATCACCGTCGCTCCCTCGGGCGGCGATCATCGTACGATCCAGGCTGGCCTCGACGCGGCGGCCGCGGGCGACACCGTGCTCGTCAAGGCGGGCACCTACAGGGAGAACGTCTCCTTCGGGAGGGGCGGCACGGCCGCCGCCGGCTGCATCACCCTGCAGGGCGAGACAGGCGCGATCCTCGACGGGACAGGCAGGGACGGCGCCGGGATCGAGATCGCCAGCAAGAGCTACATCCGGGTCGCCGGCATGACGGTGCAGAACTTCAAGGGCGCCGACACGCCGATCGGCATCAGCGCGAGCGGGAGCTCGAGCTTCCTCGAGATCCGCGACAACGTCGTGCACCACATCGAGAGCTCCGAGGACGCCCACGGCATCGCCGTCTATGGCACGTCCGCGACGCCGATGACGGACATCCTCATCGACGGCAACGAGATCCGGGATTGCAAGCTCGGCTCGAGCGAGTCGCTGGTCCTCAACGGCAACGTCACGAACTTCGTGGTCTCGCGCAACGAGGTCCACGACAACGACAACATCGGCATCGACTTCATCGGCTTCGAGGGCGTCGGCCCCTCGGGCTCGGATCAGGCGAGGAACGGCGTGTGCGTGGACAACGTCGTCTACAACATCACCTCGGCCCAGAACCCCGCCTACGACGGCGAGCGGTCCGCCGACGGCATCTACGTCGACGGCGGCAGGGACATCGTCATCGAGCGGAACAAGGTCGATAACAGCGACATCGGGATCGAGGTCGCCAGCGAGCACCGGGGCAGGACCACGAGCAACATCACCGTGCGGAACAACTTCGTGTCGCGGAGCTACCAGGGCAACATCATGGTCGGCGGCTACTCCACGAGCGTGGGCAGCGCGGCGAACATCTCGGTGCTCAACAACACGCTATATCAGGCGACTGGCGGCGAGATCATCCTCCAGAACAACTCGGACGGCGTGCTCATCCAGAACAACATCCTCTACGCCAAGGCGAGGAACGCCTACGTGAGCAGCGGCCGCAACAACAGGAACGTGCGCGTCGACAACAACATCTTCTTCGGCGCGAGCAAGACCTCGGCCGGCGCCTTCAACGACGCGCGCGCGCGGTTCGTCGACCCGCTCCTGGCCGGGCCGCCGTCGGACCTCCATCTGACGAGCGGCTCGCCGGCCGTCGACGCGGGCGTCGATCCGGGCGCGCAGGGCGGAGCGTCCGACATCGACGGCGAGGCGCGGACGCGCGGGGCGCGCATCGACATCGGCGCCGACGAGCGATGAGGCGGGAGCCCGACGGCGCCGGGGGTTGAGGGGATCGAGGATGCGGCGCGCGAGCGCCGCGGGCAGCCAGGTTCACTCGTCCAGGAGATCCAGGCGCGAGCCTGGCACCATCCTGTAGTCACCGATCGCGAACCCCTGCAGATCGCTCGTGAACTCGAACGGACCGAGCACGTGAACCACCTCGCCGCTGGCGCCACCGGCGCCGCCGTCGCCGCCTGTGCCGCTCGTGCCGCCTGCGCCGCCGTCGCCGCCTGCGCCGCCGTCGCCGCCTGCGCCGCCGTCGCCGTTTGCGCCGCCGTCGCCGCCTGCGCCGCCGTCGCCGCCTGCGCCGCCTGCGCCGCCTGTGCCGCTCGTACCGCCTGCGCCGCCGTCGCCGCCTGCGCCGCCGTCGCCGCCTGTGCCGCCGTCGCCGCCTGCGCCGCCGTCGCCGCCCGTGCCGCCGGGCCTCGTGATCCTGATGAAGTCGACATAGACCACGCTCGGGTTGGCCCAGGGCCCCGAGATACCTGCGTCGACCCTCAGGCCGATGCGCCTCACCTGGGTCTTGTCGAACGTCATGGTCTCATCCGCAGCGGCGGCGGCATCGACGTCGATGGTGAGCTCTGTCCACTCCTGCAGGCTGCTGAGGTCCGTCCAGGCCCAGGGGAGGCCTATCCAGGCCTGTGCACCTCCATTCTGTACGAACGTCTGCACGCCACCGCCGGTGCCGGCGTACGTCTTCACGCGGAACGTGACGGTGGCGCCGGTCAGGTCGATCAGATCCGGCAAGTCGAACTGGAACAGCGTCCCTGTGTCGGCCTCGGTGAGCGGCACGGCCAGCCGGGCGCAGCCCGAGCAGCGCTCGTCCGGACCGGGACCGATGTCCGCTTCTTCAGCGCCGCCCGCGCCACCGTCGCCGCCCGTGCCGCCGTCGCCGCCCGCGCCGCCCGTGCCGCCGTCGCCGCCCGCGCCGCCCGTGCCGCCGTTGCCGCCCGCGCCGCCGTCGCCGCCCGCGCCGTCGCCGCCGTCGCCGCCCGCGCCGCCGTCGCCGCCCGCGCTCCCGGTACCGCTCGTCGACGAGCTGCTCGAGCTGCTCGTCGTGGTGCCTCCACCGGTCCCGTCGTCGTCACCGCCGCAACCCGTCGTGACGAACGAGCCAGCCAGCAAGCCGCACATTGCCAGAGCAAAAACTGATCTCATAGCATCCTCTCTACGCTCTATTCTGTTGTCCCACGGGATGGCGCGCGGTTCGGGCCGGCGTTCGCCGTGCCTGCTCCCCTCTGTCCCAGCTCTCTGAAAGCCAGCCGCGCCGGACCCGGGCACTCTCTACGTTCACCGGGAGCGCGCCCGCTGGATCATCGCTCCCGGCACCGGCTCCGTCAGTTCGCGACGGCCCCGCTCCGCCCCGCTTTTCGCGCACGACGCCGCGCGACGATCGCGCCCAACGCGGTCAGGGCGGCGAGCACGCTCGCCGGGGAGATGGGCCCCGTCTTGACCCGGCACCCACACCCGCCCTCGTCCTCGCCGGCGCTGTCTGGCGGGGCGGCGCCAGCGCCGCCCGTGCCGCTGCCGGTCGTCGCCGCGCTGCTGACGCTCCCACCCTCACCCGAGCCGCCGCTGCCCGTCGCTCCCCCTTCACCCGTGTCCGGACCGCCCCCGCCGCCTGTCGGATCCGTGGCGTCGAGCGTAGCGAATTTCCACCAGTTGAAATTGAACAGGGGACCGTTCCCACCGGTGAACTTCAGATACAAATCGTGTATCCCTTTCGCACCGTCGACCGGACACGACTTGGTAACCCAGGTCTGGGCGCCGCCGGTACCCTCAACCACACAGGTCCCCACCAGCGTGCCGGTCGGGCTGTCGAGGCGCAGCTCGATGCTGCCGCCGCTGGTCGCCGAGGCGACCCTTGCGTCGAACGATCCCGCGCCGGCACCGAAATCGACGTCCTTCACCTTGATGTAGTCCCCGTCGTCAATCGAGGTGACGTTCATCCCGCCCTCGCTGCATGCCTCGGTCTCGACGCCGGATTCCCAGGCGATGGTCTCAGCCTCCGTCATGACGTACGGATTGAGGGTGTCGACGCCAGGCGGTCCCGCCTCGGTCATCGTGATCGTCGGGATGGTACCATCCTCGTTGTACGTGAATCGCTCGACGGCCACCGAACGGTGATACCCTCCTCCGCCCGGCAAAGCGCCGTTGTGGTAGAAGAAGTACGAGTTGTCCTTGAAGTCGATGATGGCCGGATGATTGGTGAAGCTGTCGCCTTCCGTGGGCATGATGACCCCCCGGTACGTCCACGGGCCGGTGGGGCTGCTGCTCGTGGAGTAGGCGATGTACTCGGGGATGCCGCCCGCCGGATACGCCAGGTAGTACATTCCATTGCGCTTGTAGAGCCACGGACCTTCCTCGTACAGGGTCGGTCGTTCGGCGCTCCCGGTGCGCTCTCCGAAGCTCTCCGCCGTCATGGGCACGCGGACGACCTCTCCCTGATAGGAGATCATGTCCTCGTTCAACTTCACGTAGCACAGGTTGGGATTTCCCCAGTAGAGATAGGCCTGGCCGTCGTCGTCGATGAACACCGTCGGATCGATGTCGCCGCAATTGGCGTTGATCAGCGGCTTCCCCAGGGCGTCTTCGAACGGGCCGACAGGGCTGTCCGACACGGCGACGCCGATGACCATCCTGTTGTGCGTCCGGCTGGTCGTAGGGACGTAGAAATAGAACTTCCCGTTCCTGTGGGCGACCTGGCCCGCCCAGGCGTCTGCCTTCGACCAGCTGAAATCCTTGTATTTCAGCGGCGAACCGCGATCCGTCCAGTTCACCATATCCGTGGACGAATACACCCTCCATTCGTTCATTCCGAAGAACGTCGAAGCGCTGTCTTCGTCATGTCCGGTATAGAGGTACAGAGTCCCGTCGTGGACCAGAGGGGCCGGATCCGCGGTGTAGATCGTCTGTACGATGGGGTTGTCCGCCATGGATTCAGACGGAAACACGGTCGCGCTACAAAGCAGCAACGCCGCGATGAGGTGCTTGTGCTGGAGGGATGTCGTAACCGTGGCCATTCCTGGACCTCGCTGCTCTCCTGAAGGATCGTCAAGTGACGCCAGATGTCGTAGAACGCTCAGGCGATGGCTCTCCGGCGCCGCTCGATGGGCGCTTCGCCGCGATGGCAGCCCGGCCCATCAAGAGCTCATCAGCATCGCGTCCGAGACGATCGGGCGAATGGAATCAGTGCCGAGGCCGAGATCGAGATCGATCGGATGACGAAGGTCTCGGTGCGCATGACCGATCCAGGCTAAGCAAACGATAGCCGTTCACGAGTCGGAGCGCGCTCCTGAGCTATCTCGGGCACTTACGAGCCCATCGATCATGGGCAGCATAAGCGAGCTCGGCCTTGCAAGTGTTCGAAATCGTTGCCTTTATGGATCCGATCCGTGAACGTTTACAGCAAAAGGGTACCACTCGGGCCCATTGTGAACGCTCACATTGTCGGTGTCAATTCCGATCGACCACGCCTGGCGACGACAGGAGCTCGTCCACGCTCACCGAGGCTCGTCGCGCTTCCGGAACCACGTGGAGAGGTAGCGCTCCCCGAGGTCGATGAAGGCTTCGCGCATCATCGCCTCGTAGACGATGGCCTCGAGGGTCCCGCGGGGCGGGGAGCCCACCTGCTGTTGGATGAGCCCGGCAGGGATCTGCCGCGCGATCTTGTGGCTCGTGAGCAGCGGCTCCGCGTCTCCGGGCAAGATGAACTCCGTTTTGAAGAGGAACTTGAGCCCCATCACGATGATCTGCGGCTTCTTGCTGCCATAGGCCATACCGGACGACTCGACGCGATAGCTCACCACGAGGGAGGGGGAGGTCACGGAGAGCTGCTCCTCGGCGGAGCCCTCGAACGACGGGCCCGGCTCGAAGGTGACGAGCTCGAGGTCGAAGCCCCGCGCGAGCCCCTCCGCCAGCGCCGTCGCGGTCCGCTTCTCCTGGGGATCGAGGCGGGTCGCATCCACGTAGCGCGTCGGCAGGGACGTGACGCCGCTGAACATCGGGCTCTTCATCACGAGCTCGTCGGCGCGCTCGAGGTCCTGCGATGGAAGCCGCCGGAAGCGGACCTGGACGGCCGGGCCGCGCAGGCCCTGCGGCGTGCTCTTGGGCCCGACGCGCTCCGCGTAGGCGAGGAGCCGCCGCACGAAATCCGCGTTCTGCTCGCTCCCTTCGGGCATCTCGCGCTTGTACCGATCGAGCGCGCGCACATAGAGCGCGTGCCTGGCGTCGTTGAACGCCTTGTCCAGGCCGTGCTTCGGGTAGCGCTCCGCGAACGCCAGCAGCGCCGCGAGCGTGCCCACCTCCCGCGCCCGCTCGAGCGCCGCGGCGAGCGCGGCGCGGCGGGCCGCGGCCACCTCGGCCTGGATGCCCGTCTTGGGGTAGGCGCGGATGAAGTCGTCGATGGCCTCCACCGAGCCTTTCGCCACCGCGAGGCGCAGCTCGGCCCGCGGCAGCAGCACCTGCGAGACGACCTCCCCGTGGCCGCGGCCGCGCGTGATGTAGCGCTGGTACGCGGCCACGTCGTCGCGCGCCCGCGCCGCGGCGTACATCCGCGCGTCGCTCATCCGGTTGCGGAGGAAGAAGAGCCCCAAGCCGAGGGCCACGCCGACCGCGGCCGCGAGGAGCCATGCATAGCTTTGCCACCCCGGAACCACGCGCGAGAGCGGGATCGGCGACGCGAACGGGCTCTCGATGGCAGGCGGCTGGAATGGATCGAGCCGGCGCAGCTCCGCGGGGTCGGGGTTCGCTCTCATGCGGCTCCACGCCGCTTCGATCTCCCGGATCACGTCGTCCGAGCGCGACGGGTCCTCCAGGGGAAATGCGTGCCGCGTGCCGCCGAACGTGAGGACCACGGCGCCCCGAGGGCCCGCCGAGACGCGCGAGAGCTCCGCGAGCGAGAAGACCCGGAGCCTGTGGTCGCGCGCGTCGATCAGGTTCGCGGGGAAGACGAACAGGCCGGGCGCGAACGGCAGCGAGACGAGCTCGGCGTTGTAGGCGAGCGCCTGGACCACGCCGACGGCGGTGGTCGCGGCGAGCAGCACGTACGCGGCGGCCGCCGCCGTCGGGTGGAGCGCGACGGGGCTGTCGACGTCGCCGAAGCCGGCCGCGCAGAGCGCCGCCAGCAGGAGGCCCGCCGCGACGCTGACCGCGAGCCAAGCCACGATGGTGCGCCGAGTCGCGAGCCGGCTGACGATCGGCGCCGGCGCGAACCGGCCGCGGAACGCCTCGATGACGCCGTCCTGAATGGCACGCGGAAGCTTGTAAAAATCGATCTCGTTCATCGCGCTGCTCCCACCCGGCGCCGGAGCTCGGCGCCCTTCCGCACCTCGACCTGCCGATCGACCCTAGTGCATTTCGCCCCGAGCTCCGAGACCGGAGATGGCATATCCTTGCAGCAGGAGCGTGCAACGATGCGTCGACTTCTGCTCCTCTGGCACTTGTGCAGTCTGCTCGACGCCGGCGCCGCGGTGAGCCGCGCCGGCGGCGAGCCCCCGGGGGACGGATCGAGCGCGCCGGGGCTGGCGGCGCCGGCGGCGCGAGCGCGTGCAGCGCGCCATGTCTCGACTTTTCCGGGGAGTCGTGGCCAGCTGCGAGCGACGAGGTGTCACCATGGGAACGAGGGAATCCAAGATCGGAAACTCGCCGTCGTTGGGGCCAACGGCCTCGATGGCGCGCAACCTGGCCCGGATGGTCGGTCTGACGTTGCTCTCGACGCTGGGCTGCTCGAGCGGCATGGATGACGGATCGTCGGCCGGCGCTGGTGGGAGCGAGGGCCAGGGCGGGAGCGGGGGCGAGGGCGGGAGCGGCGGCCAGGGGGGCAGCGCCGGGGAGAAGACCGTGCTCCGGGTTCCCCTGTACCCCTATATCCCCGACGCGGCGGGAGACAAGCTCGCGGCGATGGCGCTCCGCATCGAGGCCGAGTTCGAGGAAGCGCACGCCGGGATCGATCTCGTGGTGAATCCGCCCTGCTTCGCGGCGGATGTCTACGATCCCGCGGCGCTGGCCGTGAGCCTCGCCGGGGAGGACGCCGGCTGTCCGGTCGACGTCATCGAGACGGACATGATCCTGCTCGGCGAGCTCGTGGACACGGGCGCCATCCGTCCCTGGTTGGAGCTTCCGCCCGCGGACTGGCACCCGGCGGGCGTCGAGGCGTCGACCTACGACGGCGAGATCTACGGCGTCCCGCACTGGCTCTGTGGCCATTTCACCTTCTCCAGGGACCCGTCCGTGGAGAGCGCTGATACTGCGGCCGAGCTGGCGTCGGCGCTCGTCGACCTCCAGACGGATGCGCCGGACATGGCCGGCAACTTGCTCGGAAGCTGGAACCTACCGTCGCTGTACCTGGACGCGTGGGCGGACACGAACGGGCCTGAGGGGGTCGCATCGGCGATCTCCACCACGATGTACGACGCGGCGACCCTCGATGCGCTCGGCACCTTCGCGAGGACGTGCGAGAGCGAGGGGAGCAATCCGTGCCTCGACGGCACCTACGATCGGGAAGAGAACGTCGATCTCCCGGCGCAGCGGTTCGCGGCAGGGGAGGTCGACGCGACCTTCGGTTATTCCGAGCGGCTCCACACCATCTTGAAGAGCCTCCCTTCTGGCGGCGATCCGGCCGAGATCAAGCTCTCCTCGGCGCCCCTCGGGGACGGCAACCACCCGTTGCTCTTCACCGACAGCTTCGTCGTGAGCGCGCGGTGCACGGACGCCTGCGCCGATGCTGCCGCCGCGTTCGTCGCCTACATGAGCTCGGCCAGCACCTTCGCGTGGATCCTCGCGAGCGAGGACGCGCCGCGGGAGACCCGCGTTCCACGCTACCTCATGGCAGGGACGTTCGATGCGTACTCGGCGCCCACGATCAGCGCGGATCCCTTCTACCAGGCCGTCAACGCGCTGACGGAGGAAGGAATGAGCTTCCCGAACGGCGGGCTCGTCGACGTCAGGAGCGAGATGCGAGATCACCTCCTCGCGACCTTGACGTCCGCTCCCTGATCCCGGCCGTCCTCCGCGGTCGGCGGGCGCGCCAGGGAGTCGCACAGCGGTAGCCGGCGGCGCACGCCGCTGCGGCGGCTTCACCAGCCGTACGGTCACTTGACGCCGGGGGCGCCAGGGGATGATGCTCCGTCGCCATGGCGGGCTCGAAGCGGGCGGACGCATTCCTGGCGATGGCGCTGATGGGGCTGGCGGCTGCGGCGGCCGTCGGGTGTACCGCGCTGGCGGGGCTGGACGACGCCTACCATCTGGTGGGCGGGAGCGGAGGCGGCGGGGCGAGCGGCGGCGCGGGCGGCAGCGGGACGGGCGGCGAGGCCGGCGGCAGCATGGGCGGGAACGGGACCGGAGGCGAGGCCGGCGGCGAGGTCGGCGGCTGGAGCGGAGCGGGCGGCGAGGTCGGCGGCTGGGGCGGAGGCGGCGGCAGCACCGGGTGCGCGACCTGCTCGCCGCCCCCGTACGACACCGCGGATCCGGCGGAGATGTGCGAGTGGTCGGCCGGGATCTACGCGGTGCTCATGGACTGCCTGTGCGCCGAATGCGGCACGGTGGAGGGCTCGCCCTGCTATGGCGGGTGCGGCGCCGGCGCGGCGCGGAGCGCCGAGTGCGACGGCTGCCTCGCCTCGTTGGCCGCCGAGGTGGAGGGCGCGTGCGCGTCCGAGGTCGCCGAGTGCGAGCTCGACTGGGACGAGTGATCTCGGCAATCGGGCCCGCGCGGCGCGTACGCCGCCGGCGATAGCCGATCTCGGCAAGGCTGGGGACGCGCTCGGCCTCGTCGGCCGCTCTGCGCGGAATGCATCTTGAACCGCCCTGAACCATGAGCGACGAGGCTGCGCATCCTGGTGACGCAGCGGGGGCCGCGGCGCTCCCGCTGACCGAGGCGACGAGCGGAGCGGGCGTGGGCGCGCGCTCGGTCCACGCATGGCTCGAGGAGCTCCTGTCCCGCGCGGTGCGCCGCTACAACCGGCGGCCTCGCCCCGCGAGCATCGCGGCGTCGACCGGCGTGACCGAGCGGACGCAGGCGCGCGCGGTCATCCGGCGCGCCTGCGTCCGCTCGGCGCTCGCGGGCGGCGCGACCGGGGCGCTCTCGACCGGCGCCGCCGCCGCCACGGCCGAGACGAACGGGCTCGGCGGGCTGGTCGCGATCCCCGCCGCCGCGCTCGCGCTCGGCGGCGAGACGGTGCTCCGGCTGCTCCTGCACGTGCAGATGCTCTGCGAGCTCGCGGATCTCTTCGGGCTCCGGTTCGATCCGGACGAGCCGGCCGACGTGTGGGCGCTGCTCGCCCTCACGTTCGGCGTCGCGGAGCACCCCCAGGACACGGACGATCCCGCGGGCGTGCTCGTGCGCTCGGCGCGCGAGCGCGGCTCGGACGTGGCCAAGCAGCTCGCGGCGCGGCTCGCCGGCGAGAGCGTGGCGCGCAACCTGGTGCCCGTGCTCTCGGTCGCCTCGTCGTCGATCGCGAGCTGGTTCGTGACCCGGCGCCTCGGGGACACCGGGCGCCGATACCTGCGTTACCGGCGCGCGCTCGACGGGGCGCTCTGCGACGAGGCGCTGCGCCCGCACCTCGATCGGCTGTTCGACGGGCTCTGGTTCATCTTCACCGCCGACGGCCGCCTCAAGCCGGAGGAGACCGCGCTGCTCGCGGCCGTGCTGCGGCAGCTGCCGGCCTCGGCGCGCGCTGGCCTGAACGAGCGGCTCGCCGACGACATCGCCTGGATCGAGCGCCTCCGCGGCGTGCCGGAGGGCGCGCGGGCCCCGCTGCTGTGCGCGCTCGAGATCGCGGCGGCGGTGGACAAGGTGGCTTCGCTGCGGGAGCGGAAGCTCCTCGGACACGCCGCGGCGGCCCTGGGCCTCAGGGTCGACGAGGGCGGGCTCGACCGGATGGTGCGAGAGTTCGAGGAGGTCGGAACCCTCTGCGCGGCCGCGTAGCGCGGCCGCGCGGCCCTTCACGCCGTCACCGCAGGCCGTTCTTCACCGCCGTGACGAGCTCGCCGTTCGCGGTGTCGCCGCTCAGCTCCCAGAACATCGCGCCGCCGAGGCCCTTGTCCTTGATGTAGCGCATCTTGGTCCCGAGCGAGGCCGGGTTGTCGTAGCTCCAGAACTCGGTCCCGTTGAAGGTGTAGAACGCCTTCGTGTCCGGGTGGGTGAAGCCGGGGTGCCCCTTCGCCTTCAGGACCTTGTAGTCCTCGATGCCCGCCTCGTACGTGCCCGGGGCGGCGCCGGCGGCCGACTGCCACACTCCCTGGTTCGCATTGGCGACACCGGTCCAGCCGCGGCCGTAGAAGGGCACGCCGACGACCAGCTTGCTCGCCGGCGTCCCGCCGTTCAGCCAGGCCGTGACCGCCTCGTCGGTGCTGTACTTCAGCGCCTTCGCGGGGTTCGCGCCGGAGTTGTAGAGCGGCGAGTGGAAGTTCGTCGTGCGCTCCCACGCTCCGTGCATGTCGTACGTCATCAGGTTGATGAAATCGAGGTGCCGGTGGATCTGGCCCACCTGGATCTTCTCGATCTTGTCGAGCCCGGCGGGCGCCGCGATCGTGAGCAGCAGGCCGGGGCGCGCCGCGTTGAGCTGGCTGCGGAACTCGGCGAGCAGCGCCGTGAAGTTCTGCGTGTCCTCGGGGCGCTGGTTGCAGGTGCTGCCGCAGGCGGCCGGGTACTCCCAGTCGATGTCGATGCCGTCGAACACGCCCGCCCAGCGGGGATCCTTGATGAAGAGATCGACGCACGACGAGACGAACGACGCGCGGTTCGCAGGCAGCGCCGCGTCGGAGAAGCCGGCGGACCAGGTCCAGCCGCCGAGCGAGATCAGCACCTTGAGGTGCGGGTGCTTGCGCTTCAGCTTGCGGAGCTGGTTGAAGCTGCCGCGGAGCGCGCCGGCGTCCCAGGTGTCGGCGACGCCGTCGACGCTGTCGGCGGCGCTGTAGGCCTTGTCGTAATCGGCATAGGTGTCGCCGAGCGCACACCGGTTTCCAACCACGTTGCCGAAGGCATAGTTGATGTGCGTGAGCTTCTCGGCCGATCCGCTCGTGTCGATGTTCTTGACGTGGTAGTTGCGGCCGTAGACGCCCCACTCCGCGAAGTAGCCAATCACCTTCTTGCCGCCGCCGCCGCCGGAGCCGCCGCTGCCGCCGGAGCCGCCGCCGCCTCCGGAGCCGCCGGAGCCGCCGCTGCCTCCAGAGCCGCCCGCGCCGCTGGTGCTGGAGCTCGTGGTGCTGGAGCTCGTGGTGGTGCTGCCGGCGCCGCTGACCGGCTGCCACAGCGCCGGGACGATCGGCGGCTCCCAGCCCGGAAGGGAGGTGTGCGCCTGGATGCAGCGGTATGTGACGCCGCCGTAGGTCACCTCGGCGTTCACCGCATACGCGGTATACGGCGCCCACGCAGCGGCGACGGCGGCTTGCTCCGTCGATTCGAGCTCTACTCCATCTGGGCCGGAGCGCTCCGCGTCGCCGCCATCGATGCCGCCGCAAGCGGCCAGCGCGATCACAGCAAAGAGCGGCAGGGTCGTGAGGGCATAAAGCTTCATAACGGATCTCCTTTAGTTTGCCGTTGCCGGTCGTTGCTGGTCCAACGAGCAATCGGCGTACCGGTCGCGGCGACGCCCTCGACAGCCGCCGCCACGGCGCCCCCTCGGCGCGTTTTTGCGCGCCGCCAGGACGGGAGCCGCCTCGGTCGCGCCCGGCGATCCCGGCGAGCAGGGGGGCGATCCGGGAGATCGCCGGGCGATCCCCCCGATCGCACGAGCGCTCCCGGATCGCCCCCTCGCCGTCCGCGCGATCGCCGGGAGATCGCCGGCGATCCCCGCGCGCAGCGCGCTTTTCTCGATCACCTCCCTCCCGGAGCAGCCAGCGCCGGCGCAGGGCACGACGCTTGCTCTCGCCTCGATCCGTGGACGGAACCATCGCGCCCCTCGGCCAGGAACCTGTCGAGCCACATCCGGGTAGGATCGCGGTCGACATGCACCCCGGCGAATCGCTGACGCTGCTCGCACCGCTCTCCGGTCCCATCGTGCCGATCGAGTCGGTCCCCGATGCGGTCTTCGCCGACAAGATCGTCGGCGACGGCATCTCGATCGACCCGATCTCCCAGACGTTGCTCGCCCCGTGCGACGCGACGGTGACCCAGCTCCACGCGGCGCGGCACGCGATCACCCTGAGCGCCGCGGGCGGGGTGGAGATCATGATCCACGTCGGCATCGACACGGTCGGCCTGAAGGGCGAGGGCTTCACGGCGCGGGTGAGCCAGGGAGACCGGGTCTCGGCGGGCCAGGCGCTCCTCGAGTTCGACGCGGATCTCCTCCTCCGCAAGGCGCCCAGCCTGCTCACGCAGATCGTGGTCCTGAGCGGCGAGACGAGCTCCATCGTCGAGCGCGCGAGCGGCGTGGCCAGGGCCGGCGTGAGCCGCCTCATGACCGTGAGCCCCCGGCGGCGCGCCGCCGGGGGAGCGCCGCGGGCTTCGAGCGCGGGGGAGGCGGGCGCGTCCAGGCCGCCGCCGCGGGCCACGGTCGGGGTCACGTCGGCCCTCGTCGTGGTGCCCAACCCGCACGGGCTGCACGCGCGGCCGGCCGCGGTGCTCGCCAGCGAGGCGAAGTCGTTCGCAGCCGACATCAGCGTCGAGCTCGCCGGCCGCAACGCCAACGCGAAGAGCGTCGTCGCGCTGATGAACCTCGGCGCCGGCCCGGGCGCCGAGCTGCGCATCGTCGGCAGCGGCAGCGAGGCGGCGCGGGCCGTGGCCCGACTGGTCGAGCTCGTGCGGAGCGGGCTGGGCGAGGACCTCTCCGCGGCGACCGCCGCGCGCACGGCCGAGCCCGAGCGCGCCGCCGCCGCCGCGCCTGCTTCCACGCCGCGCGCGGCCGACGACGCGCGGCACGTGCACGGCGTGAGCGCCTCGCCCGGCCTCGCCATCGGCCCGATCTGCAAGATCGACCCGCTCGCCGCCGACGTGGACGAGCACGCGAGCGACACGGAGGCGGAGCTCGCGCGGCTGCAGAAGGCGCTGCGCCACACCCGGCTCGAGCTGAAGCAGCTCGTCGCCGCGTCGGGCAAGCGCGTCGAGCAGGCCCAGATCTTCAGCGCGCACCTCACGATGCTCGACGACCCGGAGATGATCACCCGCACCGAGGTCGCCATCGTGGAGGGCAAGTCGGCCGCGTTCGCGTGGCGCGAGGCGGTGATGGCGTCGTGCCGCGAGCTCGCGCGCCTCTCGAACCCGCTGCTCGCCGCGCGCGCCAACGATCTCCGGGACGTGGGCGGCCGCGCGCTGCGGCACCTCGTCGGCGGCGGCGAGGCGCAGGCCGCGCCCGCGGGCAGCGTCGTCGTCGCCGAGAGCCTGACGCCCTCCGAGGTCGTGCGGCTCGCCGACCAGCGGGTCGCCGGCCTCGTCAGCGTGCTCGGCGGCACCACCTCGCACGCGGCGATCCTGGCGCGCTCGCTCGGCCTGCCGTACCTCGTCGGCGCCTCGGCGTCGCTGCTCGCCGTCGAGGCGGGCGCGCCGGCCGTGCTCGACGCCGAGGGGGCGGTGGTGCTGCTCCGCCCGACCGAGGCCGAGCTCGACGCGTACCGCGGCCGGCTCGGGGCGCGCAAGGCGCTGCGCGAGCGGCAGGAGGCGGCCGCGGGGGAGCGCGCGGTGACCCGGGACGGGGTCCGCGTCGCGGTGCTGGCCAACATCGCGAGCGCCGACGACGCGCGCAAGGCCGTCCGGCTCGGGGCCGAGGGCGTGGGCCTCCTGCGCACCGAGCTGATGTTCTTCGATCGCGACGCCGCGCCGACCGAGGCCGAGCAGACCGCCGCGTACCAGGAGATCGCCGACGCGCTGGGCGAGCGCCCCCTCGTCGTCCGCACGCTCGACGTCGGCGGCGACAAGCCGCTCTCGTACATGCCGCTCCCCGCGGAGGACAACCCGCTCCTCGGCATCCGCGGCCTGCGCATCGGCGCGCTCCACCCGGCGCTCCTGCGCAGCCAGCTCCGCGCCATCCTGGCGGCGCGGGCGCCGGCCGGGCACCGGATCCTCCTGCCCATGGTCGCGAGCCTCGAGGAGCTCCGGGAGGCGAAGCAGGTGCTCGAGGAGGAGCGCCGGCGCGCCGGCTCGCCCCCGGTGGAGCTCGGCGTGATGGTCGAGGTGCCGTCGGTCGCGGTCCAGGCCGACAGGTTCGCCGCGGAGGTCGATTTCTTCTCGATCGGCACGAACGATCTCACCCAGTACACGCTGGCCATGGACCGCACGCACCCGCGGCTCGCCGGCCGGCAGGACGCGCTGCACCCGGCGGTGCTCCGGCTCATCGACACGGCCGTGCAGGCCGCGAAGAAGCGCGAGCGCCACGTGGGGATCTGCGGCGCGGTGGCGAGCGACCCCGAGGCCGTGGCCGTGCTGGTCGGCCTCGGCGTGACCGAGCTCAGCGTCAGCGTCCAGGCGATCCCCGAGGTGAAGGCGAGGATCCGCGAGCTCGACGCCGCGCGGTGCCGCGAGATCGCGCGGGCCGCGCTCGATCTGGGGACCGCGGCCGAGGTGCGGGCGCTGCTCGCGCCGGGCGCGCGGCCCGGCTGATCTCGAGAGCCCAGCAAGCAGACCGGGGGCGGCGCGGCGCGGAGGCCGCCCCGCCCAACGGAGGAGGAGCGTCGTATGAGAGGATTCAACGAGCTGCAGCGCGTTGGCAAGGCGCTGATGTTGCCCATCGCGGTGCTGCCGGTCGCGGGCCTCCTGCTCCGGCTGGGGCAGCCCGACGTGCTGGACATCGCGTTCGTCGCCCAGGCGGGCGGCGCCATCTTCGACAACCTGGCGCTGATCTTCGCGGTCGGCATCGCGGTCGGCCTCGCGCGCGAGACGAACGGCGTGGCCGGGCTCTCCGGGATGATCGCCTACCTCGTGATCACGAACGGGGTGAAGAGCATCGACGACAAGATCAAGATGGGCGTCCTCGCCGGCATCCTCGCCGGCGTCCTCGCGGGGGCGATGTACAACCGCTTCCGCGACACGAAGCTGCCGTCCTTCCTGGGCTTCTTCGGCGGCAGCCGCTTCGTGCCCATCGTCACCGGCGGCGCGAGCCTCGCCCTCGCGCTCGTCCTCGGCGTCGTCTGGCCGACGATCCAGGGCGCCATCGACGCGGTGGGCGGCTGGATCGTGGCCTCGGGGCCGGTCGGCGCCTTCTTCTTCGGCGTCCTCAACCGCCTGCTCATCCCGACCGGGCTGCACCACATCCTCAACAACCTCGCCTGGTTCGTGGTCGGCTCGTTCCAGGGCGCGAAGGGGGCGGTGACCGGCGATCTGAACCGCTACTTCGCCGGCGATCCCTCGGCGGGGGTGTTCATGGCCGGCTTCTACCCGGTGATGATGTTCGGCCTGCCGGCCGCGTGCCTGGCGATCTACCGCACCGCGCGCCCGGAGAACCGCAAGGCCACCTTCGGCGTGATGTTCTCGGCCGCGCTTACCGCCTTCCTGACCGGCATCACCGAGCCGATCGAGTTCGCGTTCATGTTCCTCGCGCCGGCCCTCTACGCGGTCCACGCCGTGCTGACCGGCCTCTCGCTGGCGCTGCTCGACGTGCTCGGCGTGAAGCACGGCTTCAGCTTCTCCGCCGGGTTCATCGATTATGCGCTGAACTACGGCCTCTCGACGAAGGGCTGGATGATCGTGCCGATCGGCCTCGCCTACGCGGTCGTCTATTACGGCCTCTTCGTCGTCTGCATCGAGCGGTTCAACCTGGCCACGCCGGGGCGCGAGGCCGCGGCGGCGCCCTCCGCGGTCGCGTCCGAGGGCGGCGGGGCCGACACGGCCGGCGGGGCCGAGGCGGGCGCCGGGGTCGAGGCGGACGCCGGCGGGCTCGCGGGGCAGTTCCTGCGGGCGCTGGGCGGCCACGGCAACATCCGCGAGATCGACGCGTGCATCACCCGCCTGCGCCTGGTCATGGTCGACCGCGATCGCGTGAAGGACGCGGACCTCAGGGCGCTCGGCGCCAAGGGCGTGGTGCGCCCGGGGACCGACAGCCTGCAGGTGATCCTCGGCCCCATGGCCGAGTCGATCGCCAAGGAGATGCGGGAGCTCGCGGGCCGCGCGCCGGCGGCAGGCGAGCCGAAGGCGGCGGGCGCCGCGCGGGGGGGCGCGGCCACGGCGGCCGTCGCGCGGTCCGAGGCATGGCCCGCCGCGCCCGCGGCGCGGCAGGAGATGTGGATCGACCGCTGGCTCGCGGCGCTCGGCGGCGCCGCCAACATCCGGTCCGTGGAGGGGTTCTCGAGCGGGCGCGTGCGCGTCGAGCTCGCCGACGCGGATCCGATCGACGAGGCGGCGCTGGAGGCCGCCGACGTGAAGGGCGTGATGCGCCTGTCCGACCAGGTGGTCCACCTCCTGGTCGGCCCGGAGGCGCCGCGGTACGCCGCCGCGCTCGCGCAGAAGCTCAAGGGGTGATGGGCGTGGAGCTCGTGGGCAACATCCTCACGCCGGACGGCTGGCTCCGCGGGCGCCTGTACTTCGGCGCGCGGGTCCAGGAGATCGCGGGCGCGCCGGCCGAAGGGCCCGGCCAGGGGCCGCGGATCGTGCCCGGCTTCATCGATCTGCACGTGCACGGCGGCGGCGGCCGGGACGTCATGGAGGGCGGCGACGCGCCCCGCGCGATGGCCCGTGCGCACGCCGCGACCGGGACCACCAGCCTGCTCGCCACCACGATGACGGCGCCCCTCCCGGAGATCGCCGCCGCGCTGCGCGCGATCCGGGCCGCCATGGACGCGCGCCGCCGCGGCGAGGCGCGCGTCCTCGGCGTCCACCTCGAGGGCCCGTTCCTCAACCCGGGTCGGCTGGGCGCGCAGCCGCCTTGCGTGGTGGGCGGGGATCTCGACACCGCGCTCGCGCTGAACGCCATCGCGCCGATCCGCGTGCTCACGCTGGCGCCGGAGCTCGCCGGCCACCTGGAGCTCGTCCGCCGCCTGTCCGGGCTCGGGGTGCGGGTCCAGATCGGGCACACGCTGTCGAGCTACGAGGAGGTCGTGGCGGCCCTCGCCGCCGGGGCGAGCGGCTTCACGCACCTCTTCAACGCGATGAACGGGCTGCATCACCGCGAGCCCGGCGCGGTGGGCGCGGCCCTGGCCCACGGCGACTTCGCCGAGCTGATCCCGGATCTCGTCCACGTGCACCCGGGCGCCATCCGCGCCGCCCTGCGCTGCATCCCCCGGCTCTACGCCGTGACCGACGGCACCGCGGCCTCGGGGATGCCGGACGGGCCGTACCAGCTCGGCGCGCACGCCGTCGCGAAGTGCCAGAACAGCGTGCGGCTCCCCGACGGGACGCTCGCGGGGAGCTGCCTGACGATGCACCAGGCCTTCAAGAACCTCGTCGACCTCGGGCTCCCGCTGGCCGAGGCGTCGCGCCGGTGCAGCCAGTTCCCGGCCGAGCACCTCGGCCTCGAGGATCGAGGGCGCATCGCGCCGGGTTGCTTCGCGGATCTGTTGGTCCTGGAGGAGGATCTCGCCCTGCGGCAGGTCCTCGTGGAGGGGGAGCCCCTTGAGTGACCGAACGACCTCGATGATGGCCGAGGAGGCCCGCTCCGCGCCGGAGATCGTCGCGCAGCAGCTCGCGCAGGACGAGGACGCCTACCGCGAGCTGGGCGCCCGCCTGCGGGCGGCGCCGCCGCCGTCGGTGGTCACGATCGCCCGCGGCAGCTCGGATCACGCCGCGAGCTACCTCGCGTACCTCGTGACGACGCAGCTCGGCTGTCCGGTCGCGAGCCTGCCGCCGTCGGTGGTGACCCTCTACCGCGCGCCGCTGCGGCTCCCGGGCGGCCTGGCGGTCGCGGTGTCGCAGTCGGGGCAGAGCCCGGACGTGGTGGGCGCGCTGTCGGCGTGCGGCGCCGCGGGCGCGATGACGGCGGCGCTTGTGAACCAGCTCGGCTCGCCCCTCGACCAGGCCGCAGCGACGACGATCCCCCTGCGCGCCGGCCCCGAGCGCAGCGTCGCCGCCACGAAGAGCTTCATCGCCAGCCTGAGCGCCATGGCGAGGGTGGTGGGGGTCTGGGGCGAGGACGCCGCCCTGCTCGACGCGCTCCAGGCGCTGCCGGAGACCCTGGCCGCCGCGAGCGAGAGCGACGTGGGCCCGCTCGTGGACGCGCTCTCGGGCGAGGAGCGCCTGCTCGTGCTCGGGCGGGGCCCTGGGTTCTCCATCGCGCTGGAGGCGGCCCTCAAGTTCAAGGAGACGTGCGGCGTCCACGCCGAGGCGTTCACGGTCGCCGAGGTGCAGCACGGGCCGATGGCCCTCATCGACGAGCGCTTTCCGCTGCTCGTCTTCGCCCCGCGGGGCCCGGCGCAGGCCGGCCTCGTCCGCGTGGCGGAGGAGTTCCGGGGGCAGGGCGCGAAGGTGATCCTCGTGGGCCCGGCCGGGCTGCCGGGGGTCGATCTCGCGGTGCCCGCGTCTCCTCACGAGCTGCTCGACCCGCTCTGTCAGATCCTGGCGTTTTACCTGGCGGCCGCTGCCCTGGCCGAGGCCCGAGGGCTGGATCCCGACGCGCCGAGGCGGCTCAAGAAGGTCACCAAAACACTGTAGGAGTGCGTCATGAGAAGGCCTGTTTACCGATTTGGGCTGCTCGCCGGCGCCCTGTTTGTGGCAGGGTGCGGCGACGACGGGACGTCCTCGTCCACGGCGAGCACCACGATGAGCACCAGCACGGGCAACGACGGCGGCGGCGGCGGTGGCGGCGGAGGTGGTGGCGGCGGCACCGGAGGTGGCGGCGGCTCGGCGCAGGAGCGCCCGTCGGGCGCGGACTTCGCCGTCACCTGGGGCGTGCTGGACAACCACAAGAACCCCGCGGTGAGCTTCGGCTCGGAGCTGACGATCACCAATCACGGGAAGGTCGCGCTCGGGAACAGCGGCTGGACGCTGTATTTCAACTTCGTGCGCTCGATCCTGCCCGAGAGCCTGCCGCCTGGGGTGAAGGTCACCCACATCAACGGCGACTTCTTCAAGCTGGAGCCGACCGAGGCGTTCCAGCCGCTGGAACCTGGGCAGAGCGCGGTGATCCCCTTCGACGGATCGTACTGGGCCATCAAGGAGACGGACGCGCCCGCGGGCTATTACTTCGTGTTCACGGACGGCGAGGGCGTCGCCTCGGCGCCGGAGGTGGTGGGCTCCGAGGCCGTCGCGCCGTTCGTGGAGAAGAAGCAGACAGACCGTTTCCCCGGCGACATGACGCCCGTGCCGACGGCGGCGTCTCGTTATGACGAGAACCTCGCTGTCCGCCTGCTCCCGGCGGGCGACGTGGACAGGGTCGTGCCCACGCCGGTGCTCCTCGAGGCGGGCGCCGGAGAGCTCTCGCTCTCGTCGGCCGTGCCCATCTACCACGCTGCCGGGCTCGAGGGAGAAGCGGCCTTTCTGGCGGAGGCGCTGGGGGCGCTCCTCGGCGCCGCGCCGGAGGTCCGCGAGGGCGCGCCGCCCGCGGGGACGGCGGCGATCGCGCTGGCGACGGGCGCGATCGACGTCGGCGGCCAGCCGAGGCAGGCGGGCGACGAGGCCTATCGCCTCACGGTCACCGCCGAGGGGGTCGAGATCGTGGGCAGCGACGCGGCCGGCGTCTTCTATGGCATTCAGAGCCTGCGCGCCCTCGCGCCGGTCGAGGCGTACCGGACCGCGAAGCCCGAGATCGCGATCGGCGCCGTGACGGTGGAGGACGCCCCGCGCTTCGGGTACCGCGGCATGCACCTCGACGTCGCGCGCAACTTCCAGCGCAAGGAGGCCGTGCTGAAGCTGCTCGACGTGATGGCCTTCTACAAGCTCAACAAGTTTCATTTCCACCTGACCGACGACGAGGGGTTCCGTTTCGAGGTGAGCGGCCTGCCGGAGCTCACCGAGGTCGGCGCCCGGCGCGGCCATACGGTCGACGACCGCGACCAGATCGTCCCCTCGTTCGGCTCCGGGCCGGATCCGGCGTCGCCGTCGTCGAGCGGCAGCGGCCACTACACGCGCGCCGAGCTCGTGGAGATCCTGCGCCATGCCAAGGCGCGCCACATCGAGGTGATCCCCGAGATCGATATGCCGGGCCACGCCCGCGCGGCGGTCAAGGCCATGGAGGCGCGTTACGCGAGGCTCGCGGCCGAGGGCGATGCAGAGAAGGCCGAGGAGTTCCTGCTGAGCGACCTGGAGGACCCGTCCCAGTACATGTCCGTGCAGATGTGGACCGACAACGTGGTGAACCCCTGCCGGGCGTCCACCTACAGGTTCCTGCGGAAGGTCGTGGACGACGTCGTCGCGATCTACGCCGAGGCCGGCGCGACGCTCACCACCATCCATACGGGCGGCGACGAGGTGCCGGACGGCGTCTGGGAGCAATCCCCGTCGTGCCAGGCCCTCCTCGGCCAGGCGCCGGACGGCGTCGCGTCCGTGGAGGACCTGGCGAGCCATTTCCTCCGCGAGCTCAACGCGATCGTCGCGTCCCACGGCCTGGTGACCGGAGGCTGGGAGGAGATCGCCTTGAAAAAGGTGCAGGCGGAGGGCGGCGTCGACAAGGAGGCCAACCCCGAGTTCCTGAGCAGCAATTTCAGGGCGTATGTCTGGAACAATGTCTGGGGGTGGGGGGACGAGGACAACGGGTACAAGCTCGCCAACGCGGGGTATCCGGTGGTCCTCTCCAACGCCACCAACCTGTATTTCGACCTCGCCTACGACAAGGATCCTGCCGAGCCTGGGTATTACTGGGCGGGGTTCGTGGACACGCGCAAGCCGTACGAGTTCGTGCCGTTCGACGTCTACAAGAGCGCCCACGCGGACCGCATGGGCAATCCGATCGATCCGGCCGAGATGTTCCGGGACCACGTCAAGCTGACCGACGCCGGCCGGGCCAATATCCTCGGCATCCAGGGGCAGCTCTGGGCCGAGAACGCGAAGGGGCAGGGGGCGATGGAGTACCTGATCTTCCCGAAGCTGATCGGCCTCGCGGAGCGGGCCTGGGCGCCGGACCCGGCGTGGGCGGCGGAGGAGGACGGGGCGGCGCGCGCGGGCCTGCTCGCCGAGGCGTGGAGTCGCTTCGCCAACAGCCTCGGGCAGCGCGAGCTGCCGCGGCTCGACCACCTGAGCGGCGGCGTGGACTACCGGCTTCCGCTGCCGGGCGCGCGCGTCGAGGACGGCAAGCTCGTGGCGAACGTGGCGTTCCCGGGGCTGCAGATCCGCTACACGACCGATGGCGCCGAGCCTGGCGCCGACTCGGCGGTCTATGAAGGGCCGGTGGCGGTGAGCGGCGTCGTGAAGCTGAGGACGTTCGACACGCGCGGGCGTGGCAGCCGCACGTCGGTCGTCGGCGCGGGGGCGTCCCCGTAGGATCGGCGCGCTCGGCGGTCAGGCCTCGCCGAGCCACGCGCGCGCGAGCTCGAGGGTGCGCGCGTGCTCGCGGATGTCTTCGAGGAAGCTCCGGCGGAGCTCCGGATCGCCGATCTTGGCGGCATTGGCGAGCAGGCGCGCGCGGGCTTCGGCGAGCGCCGCGAGGGCTCTTTGCTGGTCTCCCGCCGCCATCAACGCCTCGGCATGGATGAGCCGCGCGAGAGAGCCCTTGGCGAAGAACATCCGGAGCGCCTCGTACCCGGCCATTGCCTCCTCCGCGTCCGCGAGCGCCTCGGCCACGCGACCCTGCGCGAGCCGGACCGCTGCGAGCGTCCGCTTGAGCACCGCGCGTTCGCCGGGCGTGGTCGAGGGCATCCCCAGCGCGGTGAGCGCCTCCCGCTCGGCGGCCTCCAGATCGCCCCGGTGAAAGAGCGCGTAGGAGAGGAGCCTGCGCCCCATGCCTTCATAGGGCGCGACGCGCCGGGCGCGCCCCGCCTCGATGATGCCCTCCGCGATGAGGCGCCCTTCCTCGATCGCGCCCTGGTCGATCAGGATCTCGCCGAGGAACATCGACCGGTTGGCCACCGCGAGCCACACGTCCTCGTCCGTGCAAGGCGGTGTATCTCGCAGGATCTGCGCCCCGCGCGCGCGCGCCCCGAGGAACCATAGGCCGGCGGCGACGAGCGAGCGCGCGTGCGCGACGTCGACCTGGGAGCCCCCCCGCTCGAAGCCCTCGAGGGCCGCCTCGGCCCACGCCACGCCAGACCACGGATCTTCGTCGGCGTACATCGCGTAGAAGGAGCGCGCCATGTCGCGGAACCCCCGCGCCCTCGGAGCGCTCTCGGCGACGGGCTCCACGATGTCCTCGAGCCACCGCAGAAATGGCTCAGCGACCCGGAGTTGACCCTGAAACAGGAGGTACGCCACTCCCATATAAAGGGTATCCGCGACGGCCGCGGCGGCGTCGGGGAGGGGTTCGACGGCGCGAACGGCGTGCAGCGTGGCCGTGAACGCCTCGGGCTCCCGCGCGGCCAGCAGTGCGAAGAGCTTCAGGAGCGCGCCCCTCATCCAGAGCCCACTACCTGGCGTGGCCAGGCTCATCATCTGCTCCGCGTCGCGCGTGACCTGGGGGTGCGCGTGCTCCCTGCTCCACAGGTAGGCCTCCCAGAGCACGTCCAGGAGGGCGAGCCGGAGCTCGTCCGAGGGGGCACACGCGAGGCCGCGGTGGGCGTACACGATCGCAGCCTCCATGGTGCCCAACCGCACTGCCTGGTCCGCAGCGCGGCGGTACAGGTCCGCGGCGCGCACCGGCTCGCCGCCCCGCTCGAAATGCTCGGCGAGCACGACAGGAGCGCTCTCGCCGCGCTCCTCCAGCCACGCGCCGGCGAGCCGATGGCCGAGCGTCCGATCCTCTTCCGTCAACATCGCGTACGCGCCCTCCGCGAGGAGGGCGTGCCGGAACGCGAGCTCCGGCTCGCCCGCGAACCGGCTCTCCGGGCGGCGCACGAGCGCCTCCTGCTGCACGAGCTGGTCGATCCGCGCGGCGATCCCGCTGCCGACGTCGCCTGCATCCTGCCCGCCGCCGAGCAGCGACGCGACGGCGCCCGGCCAGAACACCTCCCCGAAGATGCTGGCCGTGCGGAGCAGCCGCCGGGCCTCGGGCTCGAACCGCTCGATCCAGGCCTGCACCATCGCCGCGACCGTCTCGGGGAGCGTCTCGCGGCCCTCCGCGACGGCGCGGATCAGCTCCTCCAGGTAGAACGCGTGCCCTCGCGACCGGGAGACCAGGCGCTTCACCGTCTCGGCGGGCACCGCGTCGCCGAGCACCTGCCGGACGAGCTGCTCGCTCGCCTTGGGCGTCAGCGCCCCGAGCCGGATCTCCTGGAGCTCGCGCTCGGCCCAGAGGCGCGGAAACCGCTCGTGGACCTCCGGCCGCGCCGACGCGAGCACCAGGAGCGGCAGGTCCTTCGCGACCCGAAGCGCGGCGTCGACCAGGCGCATCGTGGCGTGGTCGGCCCAGTGCAGATCGTCGAGCGCGAGCAGGACCGGGCCCGCTGCGCACTCGGCGAGGAGGAAGTCCTCCCAGGCCCGGCGGACCTGCTCGTTCATGAGCTCGGCCTTGGCGCGCGCGGCCCGCAGCGGCGCGCTCTCGTCGTCGGGGAAGGCCGCGCCGGCGAGCTCGCCGAGAAACGCCGTCACCCGGGCGCGATCGGCCTGGGCCACGCGCCGGGCGACGCGGGCGCGGAGCTTGTCCCGGCGCGCCTCGGGCGGGTCGTCCTCGCGGATCTCGCACGCGCCGCGGAGCGCCTGTCCGAGCGCGCCGAACGCCTGTCCGCCTCGGAGCGCGTCGCCGCGCCCGATCCAGGTCTCGATCGGCGCGCCGCGCGTGCGGGCGGCGCGCAGGAACTCGTGGCAGAGGCGCGACTTGCCGACGCCGGCGGGAGCCGTCACCAGCACTGCGCGCGCGACCGGCTCGTCCACGCATTCGGACAGCAGCCCGGCCATGACCGCGAGCTCGCGGGTGCGGCCGACGCACGCGGTCCGCTTCCCGAGCAGCGTCCGCGATCCCGTGACGACGTCGTGCTCGCGGAGCAGCTCGTACCCGGCCTCGCCAGCGGCCACCTCGAACCGCGCGTCGAGGAGACCCGCCGTCAGGTCGTCGAGGACAACGGGCTGCGCGCCGGGGCCGCGCCGCGCGACGAGCCTCGCGGCGCGATCGATGACGTCGCCGAGCGGCCGCATCCCGGCGCCCTCGCTCCGGCCCGTCGCGACCGCCATCGGCCGGCTCGGGTGGATGCCGTGCAGAGTGAGCGCGCAGCGCGCGGCGCGCGCCGCCAGATCGGTGGCGACGAAGACGCCGGAGAGGGTGACCGCCGCCGAGCCGTCGGCGAGGACGTCGAGGCGGCCGCCGAACGACGCGGCCGTGTCCCGCAGCTCGTCCTCTTCCGGCTCCAGCGTGCTGTGGGGCCCCAGGGGCTCGGTGGCATCGAGCCAGAGCGGGCTCTCCCTTCCGAGCATGACGACCGAGACCACCCGCCGCTCGCCCGCCGCCAGCGTGGGGGCAGGGGGGCCCGCCGGGATTGGGTCGGCGTGCGCGCCAGATGGATCGTCCTCGAGCGCCGAGAGCTCGGCCGCCACGCTGGCGCCGTCGCGAGGGCGCCTGTCGGGCTGCTTGGCGAGCATGCGCGCGACGAGCGCGTCGAGGGCACGCGGCACGCCGGACCGGAGCGCGGCGAGGCGTGGCGGCTCTTCGCAGCAGATCTTGGCGAGGACCGCCATCAGGCGCTCGCCGGCGAAGGCGGGCGTCCCCGTCAGGCACTCGTAGAGCACGCAGCCCAGCGCGAAGACATCGGCGCGCGCGTCGAGCGCGCCGGCGCCGCCGGCCTGCTCGGGCGCCATGTAGCCCGGCGTTCCGAGGATGGCGCCGGTGCGCGTCAGGCGCGTGACGTCGCCGAGGTGGGCGATGCCGAAGTCGAGCACCTTGACGAGCGCAACGTCGCCGGCCGGCAGAAAGAGGTTGCTCGGCTTGAGGTCGCGGTGGACGACGCCGCGCGCGTGCGCGGTGCCGAGCGCCGCGGCGACGCGCGCGGCGAGCGCGACGCTCTCGTCGACGCCGAGCATGCCGCGGGCGAGCCGCGCCCGCAGGTCCTCGCCCTCGAGCCACTCCATCGCGAGGTAGGGCTCGCCGTCGGGCGTCTGGCCATGGGCGACGAACTGGACGATGGCGGGGTGGCTGAGCTCGGACAGGACCCGCGCCTCGCGCTCGAAGCGCGCGCGCTCGCCCGCGTGCCTGGCGAGCATGACCTTGACGGCGACGGCCTGACCCGTGTCGCGATCGCGCGCGCGGAAGACCTCGCCCATGCCGCCCGACCCGGCGCGCGCGTCCAGCGTGAAGCGGCCCTCCAGCACGTCCCCCACCCGCATCTTCGCGCGCGCATTGTCGGCTCCTGGATCCGACGCGTCCAGACCATTGTCGATCGACGCCGAGCGGCGGGCCGGATCGATTGGCAGCGCAAGCGAGGTATGCAGAGCCGACTGCATCTCAAGCAAGTGCCGGACCAGGCGGCGTTCGCGGCGGTTGCGGCGTGGCGATCCCGCAGCTCGGTGCCTCGCCGGCCACCTGACACGCTGGCGTGCCGTCGCCGCCACCCGGCTCGCGCAGAGGCGTTCGTTGCGCCCCCGCAACAGCGTGTCAACCGCGGGTTCACAGGCTGTCCCGCGCCGGGAACACCCCGCCGGAGCCGCCTCATGCAGACATGCGCGTCTCGTGGTGGAGCCCGCCGCGCGCGCTCGCTCTGGCACGTGAGTTGTAATGACGCAGGGCAGACAGGAGAGGCAGACCGCGTCCCGCGGCGCCTTGCTGGAGACCGGACGGAAGCAGGTCGGCGCCGGGGGGCCGCATTGTGGCTCGTCGAGCCTGCGGCCTGGAGCTCCACCACGACAGTGGGCATGTCTCGCCTTGCACACAGGAGAAGCCGCATGAGACACGAAGATGTCGCGATCCAGTTTCGGACGCTCCTCGAGCGGTACGTCGCCGCCTTTGTCGCGGGAAACATGAAGCAGGTCAAAGCCCTCTGGGACCCGGATGCCATCGACCGCACGTACATAGGCGCCGAGATCGAGCGGCCCATCTTCGGAGCTCCGGCGCTCGAGGCCTATTACGACGAGCTGGCGGGCACGTTCGTCGTCACCGAGGGCAAGGTCGGCGATGTGGTCGTCCGCGAGATGGGCGGCCTGACCTACGTGGTCGCTCACATCGACTGGGGCTTCAGAATGGGCGCCGAAAAATTCGCCGTGCGGATCAGGGCGAGCATTCTGTCGCGCAAGCGCGACGGCGAGTGGCGTTTCCTCCACGCCCATGAGTCCATCCAGTGGAAGATCCCGAGCTGAAGGCAAGCGCCCATGAAAGGACCAGCGATCATGACCCGAGGTGCAGAGATGATCCACGACGATCTGGTGGCCCGCGCAGCGAGGCTCGTGCCGCGCCTGCGCGAGCGCGCGCGAGAGACGGAGACGCTGCGCCGCCTGCCGGACGAGACGATCGGCGAGCTCAGAGCCTCCGGCTTGCTCGACCTCTTCAAGCCGAGGAGCCACGGCGGGCTCCAGGCGAGCCTGCGCACGGCGTTCGAGGTCGGGACGCAGCTGGCGCGGGGCTGCGGGTCGACGTCGTGGATCGTGAGCCAGTTGAACCTCGCCATGTGGATGGCCTGCGCCCTACCGGAGGGCGTCCGGGAGGAGATCCTCCGTCAGCCCGACAGCTCCATCCTCTTCGCGCTGCTCGGGCGGGGCTCGGCGGAGCGGGTCGCGGGCGGCTACAAGGTCAACGGGGTCTGGCCGTTCTGCTCCGGCTCGCACCACATCACGTGGATCGGCCTCGGGCTCTCCGTGGAGGACGGCCGCGGGGGCGCCGCGCCGGCCTTCTTCATCGTCCCGGCGAGCGAGCTCGAGATCCTGGACGACTGGCACGTGAGCGGGTTCTGCGGGACGTGCAGCAACAGCACCGCCGCGCATGACCTGTTCGTGCCCGACCGGCGCGTCGCGCCGGTGTCCACCGTCTTCTCCGGCGAGCTGCTCTCTCCCGATCTGACAGGCTCTCCGTACCGCTGCCCCATCGTGCAGGGCATCGTGGTCACGGCGGCGAGCTGCGCGCTCGGGATGGCGCAGGCCGCCATCGAGGTGTTCAAGGCGCAGACGGAGGGGCGCGGGATCTCCTTCACCCTGTACGAGAAGAAGGCAGAGGCGCCCGTGACGCACCTGCTCCTCTCCGAGGCGGCCATGAAGGTCCGCGCGGCGGACCTCCTGCTCCACGCCGCGGTGGAGGATCTCGAGCGCCGCGCGGCGGGCGCCGGAGCGACGGACGTCGAGCTCCTGATCAGGATCCGGACAGAGGTCGCCTTCGCGGTCCACCTGTGCCGAGAGGCGGTGGAGACGCTGTTCGGCGCGAGCGGGGGCAGCGCGCTTTCGCTGTCGAACCCGATCCAGCGCATCGCGCGCGACGCGCGCGCCATCTGCCAGCACGCGGCGTATTGCTTGCCGACCAACCTCGAGGCCCACGGCCGCGTGATGCTGGGGCTCTCGCCGAACCTGTCCTTCGTCTGACGACACGAGGCCTCGCCCGGTCGGTCCAAAGGCCAAGAGGAGGGCGAGCTTGATGGGATGACCCGGGGCGCACCGCGTGGCGCTGCAGCGCGGCGTGGCCCGGGCCTGCGACAGCTAACGAACTGCATCGAACCGCGCTGTTCAACAGCCAGGGAGACTACAATGACGAACGCGATTCGCTCCATGATGATCGGAATGTACGCGCTCGTGGCCGGCGCCGGCTGCGAGCCCGGAGGCGGCGAGCCCGCGAGGGCGGGAGATCCGCCGTCGCTCGTCCGGCCGGCGGGCTTCGAGATCATCGTCACCAACGGCTCCAGCATCAATGGTCCCTTGGTCAACGGCGCCGCAAGGGCCGGGACCGAGGTCTATGGCCTCGGTGTCACCGGCTCCACGGCGGACGGCAGCGCCGTGCTCGGCATCAGGTTGCAGGGCAGCGACCTCACGAGCGTTCGCGTCTCCGACGGCGCCGTCCTCTCGGGGGCTTCGCTCGCCGGCGCGGTCTTCGCCACGCAGGCGCCCGGCGGCGCGCCGATCGATCTGCGCATCGACACGGTCTCGGCGAGCCCCTCGCGCTACCACGCGGGCAGCACCGTCAGCCGCTACACGCTCTCGTACAAGGAGGGCGTGTCGGGCCTGTGGAGGGCCGTCTGCGGCGACGTGATGGGCGTACCCGTCGCCGTCATCCCGCTCGCGAGCCGGTGGAGCTATGATGAGGGCACGGCCGGCGGCGGTGCCAAGCTCGACGAGCCGGACTGGATCACGTTCGCTTGTGCTGGCCATGCCCTCCACAAATGCGTTGCGCTCGGCTACGAGCCCTGGACCACGGCCGCCGGCGCGCCGCTCGGCGATCACCATCAGGCCTGCGTCCGGGCGTATCGCGCGGATTACTGCGGCGATGGGAGCCCGCACACGACGAGCGGCCAGCTCATCAATCTCTTCGACGACCTCGGCGTCCAGCCGGACACCGAGACCTGGCTGATGGAGTCCGAGTGGGACGCGGACGGCGCCCGCTGCCTGTCCCGGTCGCGCATGACGGGAGGCGTCGCGCCCGACTGCGCCGCAGGGCTCCCCGTGTGCCATAGCACTATCGGCTGGGGCGATACGCTCGTGGTGACGGAGGCCCCATAATCGCCGTCGGGCCATGACGGTTCGAGCGCGTGATCCGCGGCCAGCGGCGAGGGACTACACACGCGTCGTGAGCGAGCCCGGCAGGATCGCCGCGCTCGGCGGTCACGCCTCGCCGAGCCACGCGCGCGCGAGCTCGAGGGTGCGCGCGTTCTCGCGGACGTCTTCGAGGAAGCTCCGGCGGAGCTCCGGATCGCCGATCTTGGCGGCGTTCCCGAGCAGGCGCGCGCGGGCCTCGGTGATCGCGGCGAGGGCCCTCCGCTGGTCTCCCGCCGCCATGAGAGCCTCGGCGTGGGTGAGCCGAGCGAGAGATCCCTTGAGGAAGAATATCCGGAGCGCCTCGTACCCGGTCAGCGCCTCCTCCGCGCCCGCGAGCGCCTCGGTCACGCGGCCCTGCGCGAGCCGGATGGCCGCGAGCGTCCGTACGAGCATCATGCGCCGGGGGGGCGCTGACGAGAGCGACCCGAGCGCGGAGAGCGCCTCGCGCTCGGCGGTCTCCAGATCGCCCCGTTCAAGGAGCACGTCCGCGAGGAGCGCGCGCCCTATCCCTTCGTAGACGGCGACGCGCCGGACGCGGCCCGCGTCGATCATGGCCTCAGCGACGAGGCGAGCTTCCTCGATCTCCCCCTTGTCGATCAGGATCCAGCCGAGGACGATCGAGTGATTGGCGACCGCAAACCACACATCCTCGTCCGCACAAAGAGGCGCCTTTCGGATGGTCTGCTCCGCACGCGCATACGCGCCGAGGAGCCAGAATCCCATGGCGATTTGCGTGTGCGCGTGCGCGATATCGAATTGGGAGCCTGCCTGCTCGAAGATCTCGAGGGCCGCCTCGGCCCATTTCAGGCCCGACCACGGCTCTTCGTCCGCATACGTCGCGTGGAGCGAGCGCGCCATGTCGCGCAGCCCCCGTGCCCTCGGATCGAGCTCGGCGACAGGCTCCACGATGGCCTCCAGCCACCTCAGGAGATGCTGCGCGACCTCGTGCTGGCCGTTCGTCAAGAGCTGCACCACGCCGAGCAAGAGGGTGTTGGCGACGGCGGCTGCGGCGTCGGGGAGCGGCCCGACGGCGCGGACGGCTTGTAGCGTGGCCGTGAACGCCTCGGGCTGCCCCGTGGCCATGAGCCCGAAGAGCTTCAGGAGCGCGCCCCTCGCCCAGGGCCCGCTGCCCGGCGTGGCCAGGGCCATCATGTGCTCCGCGTCGCGCGCGGCGTCGGGGTTGGCGAGGTCCATGCCCCACAGGTGGGCCTCCCAGAGCACGTTCAGGAGAGCGAGCCGGTGCTCGTTCGAGGGGGCGCACGCGAGGCCACGGCGGACGTGCGCGATTGCCGCCTCCGTGTCGCCCAAGCGCGCTGCCTGGTCCGCGGCGCGGCAGTAGAGGGCCGCGGCGCGCTCCGGCTCCCCGCCGCGCTCGAAATGCTCGGCCAGCACGGCGGTGGCGCTCTCGCCGCGCCGCTCCAGCCACTCCCCAGCGAGCCGATGGCCGCGGACCCGCTCGTCCTCCGTCAGCATCGCGTACGCGCCCTCCGCGAGGAGCGCGTGCCGGAACGCGAGCTCCGGCTCGCCCGCGAACCGGCTCTCCGGCCGGCGCACGAGCGCCTCCTGCTGCACGAGCTGGTCAATCCGCGCGGCGAGCTCGACGCCGGTGTCGCCGGCATCCTGCCCGCCGCCGAGCAGCGACGCGACGGCGCCCGGCCAGAACACCTCCCCGAAGATGCTGGCCGTGCGGAGCAGCCGCCGCGCCTCCGGTTCGAACCGCTCGATCCAGGCCTGCACCATCGCCGCGACCGTCTCGGGGAGCGTCTCGCGGCCCTCGGCGACGGCGCGGATCAGCTCCTCCAGATAAAATGCGTGCCCTCGCGACCGGGAGACCAGGCGCTCCACGATGTCGGGGGATACACCGTCGCCGAGCACCTGCCGGACGAGCTGCGCGCTCGCCTTGGGCGTCAGCGCCCCGAGCCGGATCTCCTGGAGCTCGCGCTCGGCCCACAGGCGCGGGAACCGCTCGTGGATCTCCGGTCGCGCCGACGCGAGCACCATGAAGGGCAGGTCCCGCGAGCTCCAGAGCGCCGCGTCGACCAGGCGCCCCGTGGCGTGGTCGGCCCAGTGCAGGTCGTCGAGCACCAGCAGGACGGGGCCCGCCGCGCACTCGGCGAGGAGGAAGTCCTCCCAGGCCCGGCGGACCTGCTCGCTCATGAGCTCTGCCTTGGCGCGGGCGGCGCGGAGCGGCGCGCTGTCATCGTCGGGGAAGGGGGTGCCGGCGAGCTCGCCGAGAAACGCCGTCACCCGGGCGCGGTCGGCCTGGGCCACGCGCCGGGCGACGCGGGCGCGGAGCTTGTCCCGGCGCGCCTCGAGCGGGTCGTCCTCGCGGATCTCGCACGCGCCGCGGAGCGCCTGTCCGAGCGCGCCGAACGCCTGTCCGCCTCGGAGCGCGTCGCCGCGCCCGATCCAGGTCTCAATCGGCTCGCCGCGCGTGCGAGCAGCGCGCAGGAACTCGTGGCAGAGGCGCGACTTGCCGACGCCGGCGGGCGCCGTCACCAGCACTGCGCGCGCGACCGGCTCGTCCACGCATTCGGACAGGAGCCCTTCGAGTATCGAAAGCTCGCGCGCGCGGCCGACGCACGCGGTCCGCTTCCCGAGCAGCGCCCGCGCCTCGGCGACGACGTCGCGCTCGCCCAGCAGCTCGTACCTGGCCTCGCCCGCGGCCATCTCGAACCGCGCGTCGAGGAGACCCGCCGTCACATCGTCGAGGAGGATGCGTTGCGCGCCGGGGCCGCGCCGCGCGACGAGCCTCGCGGCGCGATCGATGGCGTCGCCCAAGAGCCCCGCGCCGGAGGCATCGCTCCGGCCCGTCGCGAGCGCCATCGGCCGGCTCGGGTGGATGGCGTGCAGGGCGAGCGCGCAGCGCGCGGCGCGCGCCGCCAGATCGGTGGCGATGAAGTCGCCGGAGATGGTGACCGCCGCCGAGCCGTCGGCGAGGATCTCGAGGCGGCCGCCGAACGACGCGGCCGTGTCGCGCAGCTCGTGCTCGGCCGGCGTGCCGGACGGCGCTTCGACCTCCGTCGTGTCGAGCCAGAGCGGGCTCTCCCTTCCGAGCATGACGACCGAGACCACCCGCCGCTCGCCCGCCGTCACCGTGGCGGCGAGGGAGCCCGCCGGGATCGGGTCGGCGTGCGCGCCAGATGGATCGTCCTCGAGCGCCGAGAGCTCGGCCGCCACGCTGGCGCCGTCGCGAGGGCGCCTGTCGGGCTGCTTGGCGAGCATGCGCGCGACGAGCGCGTCGAGGGCGCGCGGCACGCCGGACCGGAGCGCGGCGAGGCGTGGCGGCTCTTCGCAGCAGATCTTGGCGAGGACCGCCATCAAGCGCTCGCCGGCGAAGGCGGGCGTGCCGGTCAGGCACTCGTAGAGCACGCAGCCCAGCGCGAAGACGTCGGCGCGCGCGTCGAGCGCGCCGGCGCCGCCGGCCTGCTCGGGCGCCATGTAGCCCGGCGTTCCGAGGATGGCGCCGGTGCGCGTCAGGCGCGTGACGTCGCCGAGGTGGGCGATGCCGAAGTCGAGCACCTTGACGAGCGCGACGTCGCCGGCCGGCAGAAAGAGGTTGCTCGGCTTGAGGTCGCGGTGGACGACGCCGCGCGCGTGCGCGGTGCCGAGCGCCGCGGCGACGCGCGCGGCGAGCGCGACGCTCTCGTCGACGCCGAGCATGCCGCGGGCGAGCCGCGCCCGCAGGTCCTCGCCCTCGAGCCACTCCATCGCGAGGTAGGGCTCGCCGTCGGGCGTCTCGCCGTGGGCGACGAACTGGACGATGGCGGGGTGGCTGAGCTCGGACAGGACCCGCACCTCGCGCTCGAAGCGGGCGCGCTCGCCCGAGTGCCTGGCGAGCATGACCTTGACGGCGACGGCCTGACCCGTGTCGCGATCGTGCGCGCGGAAGACCTCGCCCATGCCGCCCGACCCGGCGCGCGCGTCCAGCGTGAAGCGGCCCTCCAGCACGTCCCCCACCCGCATCTTCGCGCGCGCATTGTCGGCTCCTGGATCCGACGCGTCCAGGGGCATCACCGGTACCGGCGAGCCGTACCTCGCGCTGGAGTGGCTCGACGGCCAGGATCTCGGCGAGCGGCTGCTTCGCGGGCGAGCGCCTGATGGGCGTCTTGGCCAAGATCCTCGCCGCGACGGCGCGCGTGCGCCGTCACGCCGCCCGCCAGACCTCGACCCCGGGCTCGATCCGCGACTGGAACTTCGCGAAGCCTTGCAGACGCGGCCGCAGCGTCGCCTCCTCGGCGCGCTCTGCGCCCGGGTCGAGGCCCAGGTTCTCGACGATCCTCAGGCTGTCGTAGCGACGGATGCGGACCAGGCGGTCGCCGTCGAGCGGCCCCCCCGAGAACCCGCTCAGCACGGGGAGCTGCGCCTCGATGATGGCTTGATAACAGGCCCTCTGGCCGTCCGTCGCGTCCGGCATCTGCTTCAGGAACACCATTCGCATCCCCTCGCGCCGCAGCGTCTGGCCGTAATTCAGCGCGAACGGGGCCAGGTCGAGCATGCCGTGGGCCGCCGCGCCCAGCGCACGGCCCAGCGCGGCCGCAGGCTCGAGCACGGGTCGGCCGCCGCGCCGCCCCTCTTGCCTGCCCGTGTCACGCCGCTCGATCTCGAGCACGCGTCGCACGGCCATCGGCGCGTCAGGCGAGTACCGGGGCAGGACGAGCGCGTCCACGCTGAACCGGTCCGGGCCCGCCCGATCGGGCATCTCCAGGCGGGCGAGCTGCTTCGCGAAGCCGAAGACCTCGCGCCCAGCGATCAGCGCCGCCCCGTTGTCGACCCAGATGTAGGGGGTATACGTGACCACGCGATCCGGATGGAAGCGGCCGCGCGTGACGGTGCCAGCGAGGAGCGGCACCCAGAACCCGAAATCCTTCTCACGGCACCACCCGATCCGATCGACCTCCGGGTGGTTGTCGACGGTGGCGCAGTAAAGGATCACGAACGGGCCGAGCGGCTTGTACACGGTGTCTCCTCCGAGGTTCAGATACCGATCGCACAGCGCCGTGAGCCGCTCGTGGCTCGCGTCGAGGAGGAACACGTATGCGTGGATGTCGAGCCCGATCGGCGCCGGCACGGTGAGGCTCCCGTCCTGCACGAGGTATGGCGTACGCCCCCGGAGAGGCGCGCTGCCCGGCGTCGGGCGATCCGGGAGCCAGTCGCCGTAGGCCTTGCGGCAGCGCCCGTCGATGGCGCGCGCCGCCTGCATGCCGGCCATCGTGGCGGCTTCGACGGCCCCGATGCTCAGCGCCGTGAGCACCCAGTCCCCCGCGAACAGCAGGTTCTCGTAACCGGACTCATCGGCGCGGAGGCGGTAGCGGTTGGTGCCCGGCGCGGACAGGACATAGCGATCCGACGGGTTGGCCGGCGCCGTCCAGAACTGCCCGTCGAGGCGCGCCTCGCCTGCGCGCTCCTCCGGATCAACGAGCAGGTGCCAATTGAGCTCGCCGGGGGCGTTCGTGCTGGCCGCGCGCGGCCAGAGCCCGGGCGCGCTCTCGCTCAGCCAGCGGAGCGCATTCTGCTTCACGCGCGCGTTCTGCCGGGCGTGGTATCCGTGATCGTGGCGGGGCGGCAGCGGCTCGTCGTCGTCGAGCGCCGCGCAGAGGTAATGGAGGCTGCCGCACGGGTGCGGCGCCGCCCACCGCTCCCGCCCGAGCAGGTGGCTCATGTCGCCCCACGTATCGAAGGGCGCTGCGTACGGGATCAAGATCGGGCTCTTCCCGGACCAGCCGAGCCCCGACAGGCTCGGCGTGAGCCAGAGCTGGAGCGCCTGTGTCGCGGTGGTCTTCACGTTCTCGACCATGGCCCGGAGGCGCGGGTTCGTCGGATCGTCCATCAGCTCCTTGCAGATGTACGGGAACGCGCCGATCGAGATGCCGAGCACCGCCCGATCGAAGTCTCTCCCCGCCTCGAGCGTCACCGTGCCCACGTTCGGCCATGCGGTCCACCAATCCTCGAGATCGTGCCCCTCGATGCGCAGGCGCTCCCCTTCGATCAGCTGCTCGTACCGCGGCGCGGCAGGCCAGCAGGGGAGCCCCCGGACATCGACGAGCGGCTCGTACGTGACCCCCTTCGGCGTCGCCTGCCGGTCCATCACGATCCGCTCGACCCGGCGCCTGTCGGCGGAGAGCTCGAGCCGGTGTACGGAATGGAAGAACTCGAACTTCACGCCGCGGCGCCGGAGCACGAGGTAGAGCGGCGCCACGACCGCGTCGGCCATGCCGGCCTGCAGCTGCCAGAGGACAGACCCTTTGTACGTGAACACCATCCGCAGGATGGCGTGGGCGAACGTGCCTGCGCCGATCTGACGCGCCCCCGCGCAGAGCGCCGACGCATAGAGCCCTTCGCACAGGGCTGATCGCAACGTCTCCGGGCTCGCGCCGTGCCGTGAGAGCCATTCCCTGAAATCCAGGTGATCGATCTTGAACCAATCGTAGGGCGGCTCGATGAGCCCGTCCGCGAGGAGCCCCCGCGCCATGGCGATCATCAGGTCGCCCGCGATCCGCAGCCGGCGCAGCGCCTCGGTTACCGGGCTGCGCCGGAGGGCTCCGGCCGTCCGGTCCAGTATCCCGAGGAGCACCTTCCGGCTGTCCGACGGAGGCTGCGACGGGTCCGCCGCGAGCCGCCTCGCGAGCGCATGGCCGCGCTCCAGGAGCTGCGCGAGCGAGCCCCCTCCGCCGGCCTCGCCCTCGACGGTCCTCTCGGCCGCCCGCGAGAGCCTGACCATCGCGTGCGTCACCCAGCCGAGGATCCGCGCCACGTACTGCCAGGGCGCGTCGAGCTCGCCGCCGTCGCCGGGGACACGGTCATTCGGCGGGCAGGGCAGCTCCCAGAAATCCCACCTGCCGTCGACGCGCTCCGAGTTCATCACGCACGGCATGGGCCGGAGCGCGTCCTCCCACGTCGACAGTGGCGCGTCGGGGTGGCGCCCCAGCTCGTCGTAACAGGCGCGCACGACCCGGAAGATGTTCTCGTAGAAGCCGTAAAAAACGTGAATGCCGTGCTCCTGGATGCGATCCGCGCATTCGGTGTTGACCCCGCTCGCGCACTTCCCTCCGAGGCGCCACCCCATCTGATAGATGGTAATATCGTGGCGGTCCTGCCAGCCTGCGTGGGACGAGAGCTCGAAGGCGGTGATCAGAGACCCGATGCCTCCACCGAGGATCGCGATCCTCGAGCGTCCTGCGTTGCGGGTTCCATGCTCCGGCCGAGGGGACGTGTCGCTCATCATGGCCGGCGAACACGCAAGCGCTGCGCCAGAGGAGCCGGTTCGCTACAGCCGGTGAAGGGTCGCGCCCGGTCGCGAGCAGATCACAGGCCTTGTTGCGCGTGAGGGACGTGCGTGTCGCGCGCGGATCACGCGCGACGTCGCCCCCGGAACACGCGCGGTGTTGCGCAGGGATCACGCTCCGTGTTGCGCGCGGATCACGCGCGGTGTTGCGCACAGATCACACCCGATGGCGCGCGGGGGTCGTCCCCGCTCAGCGCGCAGAGATCGCCCGGAGCTTCCCCTGGCCCGGCTTCTGCTCTGCGCGATGGCATGGCCCTCGACGGAGGGCTGGACGCCGGGCCGTCGCGGGCCCCGGCGTCGCTTCATCCCTGGGGCTCACCAGCCATCGACAAAGGCGGTTCATCGTGCCTGCTTTCAAATACTCAATCGCGAACGTGCCCGACATCGATCAACGGTGGGCCAGCTTGCCGGGCGGCGGCAGCGCTTTCTGTGTGCCCACCTCGACCATGAACTGGATGTATTACATCGCCAGTCACGGCCGTCCCTCGGCGGTGATGTTCCCGCCTGCCGACCCCTCCGCGTCCTCGTCCACCCCGATGAACGTGCTGATGCTCAGCCTGTTCATGCTCACGCACCCGGAGCGCGGCACCTCCGGGAGATCCTGGCACCAGGGGCTCGACGCGTGGCTCAAGCATCGACAAGTTCCGGCGATAGCGCTGCTCTTCACCGTGGAAGACGACTCGTGGATCCTGTTCGACCGGCTGCAGCAATGCGCCGCCGCGGGGGGCCTGCTGACGATCGCGCGGGGGCGGTACTACAAAATCAACGGTGAATACGTTCGGGGGGGCGGCCACGCGCTGACGGTCGTCGGGCTGAGCTCCACCTCCGCGGGGAAGCAGATCGTCGTGCACGACCCTGCCCAGGACGATCGCGACCCGGAGACGCAGTCCTCCCCGAAGAAGTCGACGGGGAACCTCACGCCGACGTTCGGCAAGTTCGACGGGACCCTGGCGACGATGCTCCGCTGGGGGAGCTCGGAGTCACCGTATGAGTTCATCGACCACGTCATGATCATCTTTCCGCTGTTCGCGGTCACGAACCTGAGCGGCGGCGCGCTCACCGTTTACTCGGCGAGCCTCACCAGCGACGCCGTCGAGGCGCGTGAGATCCCCACGCCGCTCTCCGCGGGCATCGCCGATCTCGCGATTCAGCCGGCGATGCGCGTCGCCGCGCTCGGCGAGGGGAGCGGCGACGTCGTGGCCGTCGATCTGATCAGCGGCGACTCGAGGCGGCTCGCGCGGCTGCCCGGCGCCCGCCGGTTGGCGCACGGCGGGCGGTCGCGCCGCCTGTTCGTCGCCCAGGACCGGCACGTCGTCGCGCTCGACGACCATGGACAGGAGGTGAGCCGCGCCGCCCTGGACCGTCCCATCGACGCGCTCGCGTTCGACGCCACGGAGAACCGGCTGATCGTCGCTTCGGTCTCCGCCGGGAAGCTCCTGCGCTTCAGCCCGGAGCTCCGCCATCACGGCTCACACGAGCTGCCGCACGTGCCCGGGCAGGGGCGGCTCTCCCTGACCGTCGACGAGGGCGACGGCGCGCTCCGCCTCACCCGCGCGGGCTCTCCGCACGTGGCGGAGCTCCAGGTTCACCCGACGGACCCGGGCGCGCCGGGCGTGAACCCGCTGCGCTCGGGCGGCGTCGTCCCCGCCGAGCGCGTGAACGAGCGCGGCACCCTCCACGTCTCCGCGGCGGGGCGAATTGCGACGTTCGACCGCGACGGCAGGCGCGCGGAGGGCTCGCCGTTCAACGGCCTTCCTGCGGGCCCGCTCCTCGAGGTGGCGCGCAGCTACTCGAACGCCGACCCCCGAAAGATGCGCAGGCCGGAGTGGCACAACCGCTGATCCTGGCTGCACGAAGCGCGGTCCGCGCCGCCGCTCACGCCCGCTCCGCCCCGCGGAGCCCGTAGCGCTCGATGAGCCGATAGACGAGCTGCCTCGACACCCCGATCGCGTCCGCGGTCCGCGAGACGTTGCCGCCGTGCTCGCGGAGCTTGGCCGCGATGTAACGGCGCTCGAAGTGCTCGACCACCGCATCTCGCGCCTCGTGGAGCTGCATCTGGAGCAGCGCGCTCAGGCCGTCCTCGGCCGTGCTGGCCGCGGCGCCCTCGGCGCGCTCCGCCGCGCCCGCCGGCGAGGGCGCCTCCGCGCGGCGCGCCGGCGCCGCCGCCTCGACCCTCGAGGGAGCCAGCGCGACCCCGAGCGCCTCCCGCGCGAGGTCGGGGAAGATCACGAGCCGGGAGACCATGTTTCGGAGCTCGCGGACGTTGCCTGGCCAGTCGTGCGACAGCAGCACATCCATCACGTTCGGGGGCAGATCCGACAGGGCGCGCGGGGGCGACTGGGCGGCCAGGAAGCGCTCGACGAGCGCCGGGATGTCGTCCTTGCGCTCGCGCAGGGCCGGCACCCGCACCTCGACGACGGCGAGACGATAATAGAGGTCCTGGCGGAACGTGCCCTCGGCGACGCGCGCCCGGAGGTCCCGGTGGGTGGCGGCGATGACGCGCGCGTCGAACGAGCGCCACTCGCTCGATCCCACCCGGCGGATCTGGCGCGCCTCGAGCGCGCGGAGGAGCTTCGGCTGCAGATCGAGCGGCAGCTCCCCGAGCTCGTCGATGAACAGCGTCCCGCCGTCCGCCTGCTCGAGCAGGCCCGCGTGCGGGGCCACGGCGCCCGTGAAGGCCCCGCGCGTGTGGCCGAAGAGCTCGGCCTCGACGAGGCTCGGGGCGACGGCGCTGCAATCGACGACCACGAGCGGCCCGTCCCTCCTCGGGCTCGCGGCGTGGATCGCCCTGGCGAGCACCTCCTTCCCCGTGCCGGACTCGCCGAGGAGGAGGATCGTCTCCGAGGTGGCCGCGGCGCGCTCGAGCTGGGCGAAGAGCGCGCGCATGACGACGCTCCTGCCGAGGGCCTCGCCGAAGCGCTCGGAGGCCGACAGGCGGACGAGCGACGGGGCGCCCTCGAGCGCGATGGAGAGGCGCGTGCTCCCGATCGTCGCGATCGCGCCGACCGGCAGGATCGCCTCCATCACCGGGATCTCGCCGATGAACGTGCCGTTCTTGCTCCCGAGATCGCGCAGGACGACGCCCCGCCGGGTGAGCTTCAGCTCGCAGTGCCTGCGCGACACCCGCGCGTCGGGGACGACCAGATCGCACTCCGGGCCCGTGCCGACGACCATCAGGTCCATGGTGAGGCGCGCTTCGCGGGTGACGTTGTGCGGGAGCGTCGCGATCACCTGCGCCGACGGCAGGACGATCGAGCTCTCCTCGCCGTCGGTCAGGGTGCAGATCTTCGTGTCGTCCCCGCCCATGAACGCGGGGCCATGTTCGCGCGTCCCCCCCGCGCGTCAAGGTTCGGAGCTCGATGCACGCCGCCCGCGGCGCGAGCTGCCGGGGTTGACGCCCGCCAGGCGATTGCTTCTCTTCGAGAGCAGGCCATGAGGGGTGCATCGGTGAGCGGCGGGTCGAGAACCGCACGGCGGACGGGGGCCGCGCTGGCCCTCCTCGCGCTGCTGCCCGGCTGTTACATCGACCTCGACGGCCTGACCGGCGGGGGGGTCGGCGGCGGGGGCGGCCACGGTGCCGGCGGCGGGGGCCTGGCCGGCCCCGACGCCGGGGACCCGGGGCGCTGCGCGCCGGCGGACTGCGATGGCCCGTGCGTGGTCGCCGCGGCCGAGGAGGCCGGCGGCCCTGCGGCGATCGCCGCGGCCGGGCCGTACGTGGTGTGGACGAGCCGCGCGAGCGATCGCCTCCGCCGCCTCGACCCGGCGACGGGCGCGGTGGAGGATCTCGTGTCGTCCATGCCGTCGCCGGGCCTGCTGGCGGCCTCTGGCGAGCTCGTCGTCTGGGTCGCCGCCAACGGGCTCTGGCGGTGCGCGGTCGACGATTGCGCGGCGGGGGCGACCTCGCTCCTCGCCTTCGGCGCGGGCGAGGCCGAGGCCGTGCGCGGCCTGGCGACGGACGGGCGGCACGTCTACTGGACGCGCGACGAGCCGAGCGGCACCGCCGGCGAGCTCTTGCGCTGCCCTGTCGCCGAGGGCTGCGGCGCGGCCCCGGAGCTGCTCGCGCCGAGCCAGTCGCACCCGCGCGGCGTGGCGGTCGCCCCGGGCGACGCGGGGAGCGTCGTCTGGGTCCAGCGCGGCACGGGCGCCGATTTCGGCCGGGTGCTCGGCCTCGACAAGGGCGCTCCGTCCGGCGCCGTCGCGGCGCAGATCGCGGTGCTGCTCGACTATCCGGACCGGATCGCGCTCGGCGACGCGGCGGTGCTCTGGACCTGGGCCCACCCGGACGGGACCTCGGGCGGCGTCTCCCGTTGCGGCCTCGTGGCGTCGTGCGCCGCGGCGGAGCTCGCGCCGCAGGCCGAGCCGTCGCGGCCGCTGCGCGAGCCCGCGGCGCTCGTGATCGACGGCGCCGACGCGTACTGGGCGGACCGAGGCGGGGGCACGGTGATGCGCTGTCCGACCGCGGGCTGCCCCGGCTATCCCGAGGTGCTCGCCGAGGGGCTGACGCGCCCCGCGGCCGTGGCGGTGCAGGGCGCCTGCGTCTACGCCATCGACGAGGCCGGCGGCGGCCGCGTGGTGCGCGTGGCGCGGTAGCGCCGTGTTGACCGGGCGCATCGCTGGTTGCATGAGAGGAGGAACCACGGAGGCGCGGAGGACATGAGCCAGTTCGACCATCGATCGGGGCAATCCATCGAGATAGATGGGGCGAGCATCTATTACGAGATCGTCGGCCCGGACGACGGTCCGGCGCTCCTCCTGCTCCACGGCGGCTTCGGCGACATGGAGGACTTCACTGGGCTGCTGCCGGCATTGACCCGGAGGTACAGGGTCATCGGCGTCGACAGCCGCGGGCACGGGAGGTCGACGCTCGGCGAGGTCCCCTTGACGTACCAGCGCCTCCAGGAGGACGCGGAGCGGATCGTCGACCGGCTGAAGCTCGACAGGTACAGCGTCATCGGCTTCAGCGACGGAGGCATCGTGGCGTACAGGATGGCCTCCCGGGGGGCGTCGGCCATCGAGCGAGTGGTGGCGATAGGCGCCCAGGGCGACCTGCCGGAGGACGATCCGGTGCGAGGGATCCTGACGAAGGTCACGCCGGAGAGCTGGCGCGAGCGGTTCCCTTCCACCTACGACAGCTACCAGCGGCTGAATCCGGCGCCGAACTTCGACGCGTTTGCCCGGGCGGTCGTCGCGATGTGGCTCGACGCGGGCCCATCCGGGCACCCGAACGACGCGGTCGAGAGGATCGGTTGCAAGGTGCTCATCGTGCGCGGGGAGGACGATCACCTCGCGTCGAGAGACGCTATCGACAGGCTGGCGAAGCGGATCCCGGATGCGAGGGTGCTCGAGATCCCGGGCGCCGGGCACGTCGCATTCCAGGACCAGCCGGAGCTGTTCCTGCGCGGCGTGGGTGAGTTCCTCGATATACGTTAAAGCTCCCTGGACCGTGATCTTCCGCCCGAGCACGGCAACGCCGCGCCGCCGCCGCACCGCGCGCTGGCGCGCGTCGTCGCAGCGGCGTCACGGACAGCGCGGCGCCGTGTACTCTCCGCTCGGGTTGCCGCCCATGAGCGCCGCGTCGGTGGTCACGCGGAACCGCACCTCGGCGCTGTCGATCGCGAGGATCTCGAGCGTGCCCGAGCCGAAGAGCGTGCCGCCGCCCTTCGGGCAGTCGTCCGGCGCCGGAGAGTAGGGCGCGCCCGTCTCGAAGACCGTGGCGTGGAGCGAGAAATCGTCGAGATCGTAGACGCCGACCTGCTGGTAGGCGATCGGCAGGACGAGGCGCAGCTGCCAGTGCTCACCGCAGGGGAGAGCCCTCGGATAGAGATCGCAGGACTCGCCCATGTCCGAGATGTGCAGCATGAGGTCGTTGGGATCCTGGTCGGGCTGCCCGCCGGCCGCCGCGGTCGAGACCACGCTGCCGGTCTCGTTCATGATCTGATCGTAATACGCCTGCATGAGGGCTTCGCGCTGCGCGCGCGTCATCGCGACGGCCGCCGACAGCGGGCCCGAATCGCCACCCCCGCCGCCGCCCGCGCCGCCGGTGCCAGGCGGCCCCGGCGGATCGTTCGAATCCGGCGGATCGTGCGCGCCGCCGTTGAAGACGTCGGAGATATCGACCGAGCCGCCGTCCCAGAAAGCAGGGTCGCAGGCGGTCAGCACGAGGGGAATCAAAGCGACAAAGACCGATCTGTTATTCATGGCTGTACCGACCATGCAGCTCCGGTGCCACGGCGGGAGAATGCGAAGAGCGCTGCTCGCGGCGATTCAGACGCTCGGCGCACGATAGCGCCGAGTGCCAGATTGTGCCGTGGCACATGCGCGGGAGCTCGATGGCCCAAGGGCCGCATGGCAGCCGGCCAGCGGGCCTTGGTCGACGGCTTCGCTGCCATGCGTCGAGCTCGGCGGGCGGGACATCGTTCCGGACGTTCTGTATTCTCCTCCCAGGACACGCCGCAAGGAAGACCGCCATGTCGCAACGTTGGAAGATCGCGGCCCTGCCGCTCGCCTTTGCGCTGCTCGACGCCGGCTGCGCCGACCCCGGACAGGACGCTTCGCCCGGCGCCACGGGCGGCGGCTCCAGCCCGGTGAGCTCCGCGTCCACCTCGACCGGCGGGGCCGCGTCGAGCGAGGCCAGCAGCGCGTCGACAGGCCAGCCGCCCGGCGATCCGGTCGAGGTCGACTGCCGCACGCCGGGGGACGGGAAGTCCACGCTGGCCTTCGTCAACCGGTGCGACAAGCCGCTCCAGTTCCTGGGCAGCCTCATCGAGGGCGGGGAGCTCGGCCCCGGGCAGTTCGCGTGCCGCGACGTCGGCACCAGCGAGGAGCCGCTGTCGTCGCTGCGCTACTGGGCGTATGCCGGGTCGGACCCCGGCGGCGGCCGACACACGCTGGCCGAGATGACCCTCAACACCGATTTCAACGATTTCGACTGGTACAACATCAGCCACGTGGACGCGCACAACCTCCCGCTGGCGATCGTGCCCGTCGGCCTGCCGGACTGCCGGACGCTGTCGTGTCCGGAGAGCCTGCTCGCGCGGTGTCCGGAGGCGGGCCGCTACGAGGACGCGAGCGGCGCGACGATCTCCTGCGTGAGCCCCGACCGGGACGACCCCACGAACCCCGTGGCCGTGTACTTCGAAGAGCGATGCAAGGATGCCTATTCCTGGTCGGGGGACGATCAGGAGTCGATGGCCGCCTGCGCGGGGGAAGACTACGACATCGTGTTCTGCCCTTGACCTGCTCCCTCGCATTCCCGCGCATCAGGTCAATCGCCGAGGCATCACGGAACAGGGGATCCCCGGGCGCGGCCCTCCGTGCTAGGTCAGCCGCGTGGCCACCAAGGACCGCCGCGCCCGCAAGCAAGCTCCGGAGGTCGGCCGCCGCCTCCCGGTGGCCCCGGGGCCGCGCCGGGGGCGGCGAGAGCCCGCCGCGCTCCCCGACACGATCTCCTGGTGGGCCGCGTTCTACCGGGTCATTCGCCGGATCCCCGCGGGGCGGGTGTGCACGTACGGCGCGGTCGCCGCGATGGCCGGGCACCCCCGCGCGGCGCGCCACGTCGGGTATGCCCTCGCCGCGCTCAAGGAGACCGGCGACGGCGCGGGCGTGCCGTGGCAGCGCGTGCTCGGGAGCCGCCCGCGCCATCGCGCGGCCGTCACCATCAAGGATCCGGTGGGCGGCGCGCTCCAGCGCATGCTGCTCGAGGCCGAGGGCATCGAGTTCGACGATCGCGGCAACGTGTCGCTCGATCGCTTCGGGTGGTTCCGGAGCACGCCCGCCGCCGCGCCCGCGAAGAAGGCCCGCGGCGCGGCGCCCCGGAAGCGGCGATCGTGAGGCCGCTGCTCCTTGCCATGCGTGTCCTGCCGCTGGCTCGGTCCGGTTCTGTGAGGCGCTCTCACGAGCGCCGCAGCCCGGGAGCAGAGCGGCCCGTCACAGCGTGCGACAAGCGAGATGGACGGCGCGCACGAGGGTGTCGGCGTCTCCGGTGATCTTGGCGACGGCGGTCCCCTTCGGGCACTTGACCCCGAAGCCCATGCTCTGGACGGGGCCGATGCCAGGGCCGACATTGAGGTTCATGTCGTCCATCTTCCACGCTTCGATGGTCTGGCACAGCAGCTCGACCCGGTACACCCGGTTGTCGTCGACCCAGATGTTCATCCCGACCATGACCTGGCTCGCGGGGCAGATCACGCTGCCCGGCGAGCCGCCGTCGCCGCCGGCGGTCAGGGTCTGGAAGGCGGTGCCCAGGGTGCCGTCGCTCGCGAGCGGAGCGCACATCAGGCCGATGCTGTCGAGCGAGCCGCCGCTCCGGCCGTGGACGCCGACAGCAACATTGCCGCCCCCACAGTCGATGTCGTAAGAGATGTCGCCGGCGCCGCCGGTGCCGCCCCCGCCGCCGGTGCCGCCATCACCGCCCGTGCCGCCGGCGCCGCCCGTGCCGCTGGTGCCCGTGCCGCCGGCGCCGCCCCCGCCGCCCGTGCCGCCATCGCCGCCCGTGCCACCAGCGCCGCCGCCGCCCGCCTCACCGCCGGCCGTACCGCTGCCGCTGCCGGCCGCGCCGCCGCCCGTCGCGTCGGCGGTGCCCGAGAAGTCGAGCTCGTCGACCCCCGAGATCGCGTTGCATGCCGCGATCCCGCACGCGAGGGCGAGCGCCGCGACCATCACCATCGCGCGTGGCTCCGTCGTCCGGACTGCTGCGTGCTCTCTCATCAGAAGCTCCCGTGGAGGGTGACCTGGCCGGCCCGGAGCTCGCCGGCCGTCGTGCCGGGCGGTCAGCGACCGGGGCGTCCAGGACAACCGGCCTCACCATACCTGCGAGGGGGGGCCAGCGTCATCGAAAAATGCGCGCCTCCATGGACGTTACAAAAATCGTCAGGTGGCACGTCGACTCGATCACGGAAGCCACCCGCTCCGGCAACGAGGTGTGTGAGAGGAAACGGGACGCCGGGAGCGCGGCGGTGCGCCTTCGCCATGCACACTTCTTCGTATCGACATCGAACCTCCCGTGTTCGCTCGGGCATGAGGCGCCGAGACGGCTGCATCCGCAACGACCTACGCCGCGCGCGGGCGCTCGATGAAACCGCGTGAACCCTTCTGACGACGATGGCCGAGGTACATCTGGAATGCGCAAATATATAGTTCGTGTCCCCACGCCGTGGGCCGCAGCGCGTCTGCGCTCGTTGCGCAGCTGCGCTCATGGGTTCGGCTCGGTGGCCGGGCACATCCTTCGGCCGTCGGCGCTCGCCGTCGGCCTCGTCGCCCTGGGTTGTGCGTCGGAGAGCCCCGAACAGCCCGATCGAGGCGAGGCCGGCCAAGCCAGGCAGCCCATCGTCATCCCCTCGGGCTTCCAGCACCAGGTGATCGCGACGGCGCTCAGCCAGCCGACGGCGATGGCGATCGCGCCCGACGGTCGCATCTTCGTCACGCAGCAGACGGGGCAGGTGCGCGTCATCAAGAACAACGCGCTGCTCGCCGCGCCGTTCGTCACCGTCACGGTCGACAGCGTCAACGAGCGAGGCCTGGTCGGCATCACCCTCGACCCGAGCTTCTCGAGCAACGGTCACGTCTACCTCTTTTACACGTCGACCAGCGGCGGCGCGCACAACCGCGTCAGCCGCTTCACGGCGAGCGGCGACGTGGCGGCGGCTGGCAGCGAGGTCGTGCTCGTGGACTTTCCCCCGCTCAGCGCGGCAGGCAACCACAACAGCGGCGCGCTCCACTTCGGCAACGACGGCAAGCTCTACGTCGCGCACGGCGACAACGCCGAAACGGCGCACGCCCAGGACCTGAACCACACCTTCGGCAAGATCCATCGCTTCAACGCCGACGGCAGCATCCCCACCGACAACCCCTTTTACGGCACCTCCACCGGCCTCGCGCGCGCCATCTGGGCGTACGGCCTGCGCAACCCGTTCACCTTCTCCGTCGAGCGCGCCTCAGGGAAGATCTTCGCCAACGACGTGGGCGGAGGCGACCCGGAGGAGATCGACCACATCACGCGCGGCTCGAACTACGGCCATGGGGGCGGCCCCTCGCCGGTGCCGCCGGTCCACGCCTACCCGCGCGACGCCGGGCGCTGCGCGATCACGGGCGGCACCTTCTACAACCCCACGGTCGTGAACTTCCCGCCGTCCTACGTCGGCAAGTACTTCTTCGCCGACTACTGCTCCAGCCAGATCTGGTCCATGAACCAGGACGGCACGGGCGTCACCGTCTTCGCGGACGACTCGAACGGCGAGCTGAACAACCCCGTCGACCTCGACGTCGGCCTGGACGGCTCGCTCTACTACCTGCAGCGCGGCAGCGGCGCCAAGATCGGGCGCATCTACGTGGCGCAGCCGGCCTGCACCACGAACGCCGATTGCAGCGACGGCGACGTCTGCACCGGCGCGGAGACCTGCGTCGCCGGGCAGTGCCAGGCCGGCACACCGCTGAGCTGCGACGACGGCGACCCCTGCACGACCAACGGCTGCACCGCCACGAGCGGCTGCGCCTACACCGACAACGGCCAGTGCTGCGCGAGCTCGGCGACCTGCAACGACGGCTCGACCTGCACCACGGACTCGTGCGTGAGCGGCATGTGCCAGTACGTGGACAACGGCACTTGCAACAGCTGCGTCAGGATACGCTCCCAGCGCACGAACAACTACCTGGTGCTCGACGCTGCCAAGAAGGTCGTGCCCGGCGCCACGCAGGCCGCCGCGCAGATCTTCGAGAAGGTCCCGTCGGGGGCCGCGTTCAAATTCAAGAGCAGCTCCGGCGATTACCTGCGCGTGGTGGCCAATGATCTCACGATGGACGCGACGTCGGCGACCGCCGCCGCGTTCGCCGAATACGACTGCTCGAGCGGCGGCCTCTACCCGAACGGCAAGGGCTACGCGGCGCTCGCCGGCGCGGCGCCGCACTGGAAGGCGACGAGCACCGCCGGTCCGATCAAGAGCGGCGACGGCGGCAACGGCACGAGCTGCGTGACGGGGGACGCCACGTCCTGGGAGCGCTTCTATCTCGAGGCGACGGCCTGCGGCAGCGCCGGCCCCGCGTGCGGCGACGGCGCCTGCGACGCGGGCGAGACGTGCGGCAGCTGCGCCGCGGACTGCGGCACGTGCAGCGGCACACCCGCCAAGCTGACGCTGGCCCACGTGAGCGACAGCGGCGGCTGGTCGAGCGCGGCCGGCCTCACCGACGGCAACCTGACCGCCAAGGTGAGCAGCGCGGCCTCGCCGAGCTGCGCCACGTACGATCTCGGCGGGACTTACACGATCAGCTCGGCGCGCCTGCTCGAGGACAACGACGGCGCCTGGCATACGGACACCTGGAAGGTGCAGTATCAGACCGGCAGCGGCTATGTGGACGCCTTCGCGTACACCGACACGCCGAGCGCGATGCCGGCCTGGAATACCGTGGACTTCGCCGACGTGCCCGGCGTCTCGCGCGTGTCGGTGTGCATGCAAAACGTCGGCGGACCGGTCGAGCTCGCCGAGATCGAGGTCTGGGGCTTCCCTGACGCCGGCCCGGTCTGCGGCGATCGCGCCTGCAACGGCAGCGAGACGTGCGCGAGCTGCCCCTGGGATTGCGACACCTGCATGGGAAGCCAGCTCGGCCTCGACGCGCGGCCGTCGAACACGGCGTGCGTGGCGGGCGATGGGGCGATCGATCCGCCGGTCCTGCTCAGCGATCACCCCTGCTTCACCAGCGTCGCGAACCCGCCGGCGCTCGCCCCCGGGGTGATCCCGTACGCGATCGCCGAGCCATTCTGGTCGGACGGCGCGGTGAAGTCGCGCTACCTCGCTTTGCCGGACGGCACGACGTTCGACGTGAAGAGCGACGGCGACTTCGAGCTGCCGCCCGGGGCCGTCACGATCAAGAGCTTCCAGTGGCAAGGCCAGTACTTCGAGACACGCTTCTTCGTGCGCTTCACGAACGGCACCTACGGAGCCTACACGTACCGGTGGAGCGACGCGCAGGATGAGGCATTCCTGGTCGATCCGGTCGACGGCGCCTCCAAGACGCTGGCCGGGGGCCACGTCTGGAGCTACCCGACCGAAGCGCAATGCTTCGAGTGCCACACCAGCGCCGCCGGTTTCAGCCTGGGCCTCGAGACGCGGCAGCTCAACGCGACCCAGCTCTATCCGTCGACCGGCCGTACGGCGAACCAGTTCGACACGCTGAACGCCATCGGCATGCTGAGCGGCAATCTCACCAGCCTGCCGCCGTTCCCGCCGCACGCGCAGCCGGACGCGTCGCTGCAGATGCGCGCCGACGCTTACCTGCATGTCAACTGCTCGAACTGCCACCGCCCGGGCGGCCCCGGCTACGGCGCTGCGGACTATCGCTACGACACGCCGCTTGCCGGCAAGAACATCTGCGACCAGGAGTCGATCCTGACGGCTTACCCGGGGCTCGCGCTGATCGAGCCGGGCGCTCACGAGGCGTCGGTGGTCTGGCTGCGCATGAGCCAGCGCGCGGCGAGCTTCATGCCGCCCATCGGCAGCAAGCTCGCCGACGGCGGAGGCGCGGCGCTGCTGGAGCAGTGGATCGACGGCCTGACGGGCTGTCCCTAGAACGACGATCGCGTCGAGATGCGGTGTGACTCTTCCGCAGCTTCAGGGGGCGATGCTGGGCGAGGGGGCGGCAGGCAGCGTCACGCGGCCGGCTGCTGCCTGGCCCGGATCTCGTCCCGCCGAGCGAGGAGCCACGCGCGCGCCTCGGCTTCTGTGGCGAAGAAATCGACGGGATAGGAGCGTGACGTGAGGAGGTTCACGCTCCTCAGGGTGAGCATCGCGAGGACGCGCAGGGCGAAGCTCGCTCCGACGACCGCGACCGCGTCGTGGCGCGCCCCGAGCGTTCCGCCCGCCATGAGCTTGCGCACGTCATGCGGGATGGCCTTGATGCGGCTCACGTCGGCGAGCGCCAGGACCTCGCGGCCGCTCTCGGCGATGCGCCGGGACGCTGCGGCGATCGAGCGCACCATCTCCTCCGAGAGCTCTCCTTCGGCCGTCACATAGAGGATTCCGTTGGGCTCCTCGCGGAGCTCGAGGACTCCGCGCCTGGGATCCGGCTCGTGCATGGCGGGCAGCATAGCCGCTCTACGTCGCACGGCGACAGGGGTCTCTCGGGGCGAAGGGGAGCGGCGCGCCGTCACGGGGAGGAGCCGCGACCGCCATCGTATCCGCCGCGCCCACACCGGACCGGCTCCGCGCCCGGACGCCGAGCCCGGCGGGGCGGCGCCTGGCGACCCGCGCTCGCCCGGGAGAAACCCGGGAGACACCAGCGTCGGCCGCCGCGGCACCGGCGCGCCGTGGGCCGGCTGAGCCAGATCGGTCCGCGCATGACCGCGTCCAGCGCAGGAAGATGTTTGTCGTTGCACGCTTGCGGCAGGTTTGATAGCCATCCTCTGACGCCGCGAGACCGTCCCTGCGCTCGACGGTCGTCCTCCCGGCCGCGGCGCGCGATCCCCAAGAAGGAGCATGAGCAGATGCCTCAATTGAACGGCAACACCTGTGAAATCGACGAGCTCCCGGATGGTGTGACCGTGACCATCAAGGTGACGACGAACTCGAGGCACACTCAACGGATCACGGTGACTCGCAACGATGAGGTGCTGTGCGTCTTCGCGGGCTCTGGCGAGCGCAACGCCATGACGGGCCAGTCGACCATCGTCGCCAACTCGCGGGCGAAGCTGCAGGCGAAGTTCGAGTATCAAACGGACATCAACGCAGAGTGGCGCAAGTCGCACCAGCTGAAATCGGGCGGTCCTTACGCGATCGGCAGCTACAATCTCCTGGTGATCGTCGCCGAGAACGGAGACGACAGCGACTACAACGACAGCGTGCTCGAGCTCAGCTGGAGCACGTCCACGTAGTCCTGGCGGGAGATCCGGAGGTGGGGCGCCGGAGGGGCAGCTGGCGGCGTCGAACGGGCCCCCTGAGGTCCGGCGGCGCGCCGCGCCAGGCTGGTGGAGTGGGCGGGCTGCTCGCCACCGCGGCCGGGATCGCCATCGGCTCCCTCCGGAAGGTCGAACGCGCCAAGGCCGACGTGGGGGTCGCCGTCCATGGGTCGGCCTGGGAGAGAACTACAGCGGGAGCAGCGCCGGGGAGGATTGTGATGGATATCCAGGATGTGTTGGTTGATTTCTACAGTGGGGCGCACGCGGTCGATGTCGTAGCTGCGTGGGCCTATGTGGTCGCAAACCGACAGGCCGTCCTTGAAAGCCTCGCCTCGTTCGAGAAAGCGTATGAGCGGCTCATCGAGCTGCAGGCGGCGGGCAAGCTCGGCGTCGGAACGGCCGATTTTCCGGCTGGCAACCTCGAGATGGTCAAGCGGCTCAATCGGCTGATTGCGGCGGGCTTCGACAGCGACGAAGCGCGTCAAGCAGCTCGAGAGATCCATGCTCTGGCGGAGCTGTGCGCGAGCGCGTTGAAAGAAAGCGACACGTCGCCGGCCGGGCAGGGGAGTCCGTGACGTCGAGGCGGCGGGAAGGCGGCGCAGGCCGGCCACCTGCCAGCGGCTAGCCTTCACGGCCGAGCGAGCCGGGCATCTTCGAGCAGCACCCAGGGAGCCGAAGCCGAGTACGCCTCGGTTCCGGCGATCGGCAGGCTCGGCGCATCCGTCAGCCGAGCCAGCCCCTTGTCTCGGAGCCGCATCCCACGTTCGGTGAGGCGATAGACCTCCGAGAGCATCGGGTAACCAGCGTCATGCGGCTTGGGGCCAGGCGCGCGCTCCACGGCCGCGCTTCCATCGTGGTCGGCCCAATGCTCTAGCCGGCGCGGCAGGAACAGGTCGCCTGTGCAGGAGAGCATCTGCCACAGATCCATTCCAGCTCGCAAGTCGCGGCTAATCACCGCGAGAGGAGTCTGCCATTCCGAGGACAGGGCGGTCATGAGCAGTTCGTCGAATCGACTGAGGCGCAGGGTTCCGTCCGTGGTCCTCCTTGGAAAAAAAGAAGAGAGGAGTGCCCATAAGGGAGCGAGCTCTGGAAACCCTTCGATGCAGCGTGCGCAGTTCTGCGCGAGCGGTCTCGGGTCCGCTGCGGTGTACTGGCTCCAGAGGCGGACGGCGCGCCAGTAGCGTTCGCGCGGCCAAGGGCGCGCTTCACTGAGCCGCGCCGGGAGGGTACCCAGCTCAGAGGCGGAGCACCACGTCGGCACGGCAGATCCGCGCGTGTCCGGCCCGCGAGATGGCGGGTCCAGCTCGACGATAACGATGTCCTTGCGCGGAATGCGACACTCGCGCAACCTACCGCAGACCCTCCAGACCCGCCCATCGATGCGCGAAGCTAGGATGCGGCCAGATGTGCGGCAGCGGAGGGCTGCCGCTTCGCCAGTCCCAGGACCCAGACCCGCCGGCTGAGCGAACGCCGGCGAATCCGGCCCCTATCCCCGCCTCAGCGGCCGTCCGCCCGCGCCTCCAACTTCATCGAGCCGGCGATCTGCCTCGTGGTGACGTTGAAGCGGTTGAAGCAGTTGACCAGCGCGATGTGCAGGATCAGCCCCGCGAGCGCCCGCTCGTCGTAGTGCCTCGCCGCCTCCTCCCAGACGTCGTCGGGCACCGGATCCGCGCGATCGCTGAGCCTCGTCGCGGCCTCGGCGAGCGCCAGCGCGGCGCGCTCCGCGTCGGTGAAATAGGGCGTCTCGCGCCAGGCCGCCACGGCGAACATGCGCTCGTCGGTCTCGCCCACCTTCTTGAGGTCGCGCGCGCCCACGTCGACGCAGAAGCCGCACCCGTTGATCTGGCTCACCCGCAGGTGGACGAGCTCGAGCGTCCGCGCCGGCACGCCGCTCTTCTTCGCCGCGCCGAGCAGGGCGTGGATGGGCTGTATGATTTCGGGCATGAGCATCACGAGGTTCTTCATCCGTGCCTTCAACATGATCGTGATCCTCTCGAGGATAGGGGTGGGCTCGCCGACCGTGACCGGACGCTGAACGTCCGTTCGCGTCGTCACATCGGCGAGGGTTCGTTCGTCACAGCCATGACGAAGTGCGGCGAGGGAGTGTGACCGATGGATGAAAAATTGTTGGCTGCCGGAGCGGTTCGAGGCCCACCGGGCCCGCGACCCGGAGCGCGAGGCGATGCTGGCTCGAGGTAAGGAGGCGTCGCGCAGCACGTCGCCGCCTGGTCAAGCGCAGCCGGAGAAGCTACCGTCGCCCTCGACACTGCCGCGTCGAGCGCGGGCCGCGCGGCGAGCACCTCCCTCGAGCTCGCACGATTCGCGCGCCGAGCTCGGCTGAGAGACGCTCCACCAGCGATTGCCATCCACGAGGTACCGCGATGCAAGACGAAATGCAGGTCGAGGATTGGGGAGAGCTGTTCGTCACGCGCAAGTGCTGCGGCGCCGGCACGTGCCGGAACTACGCGCCGGAGCTCCTCGGCGAGGTGGTGCCGGCCAGCGACCTCCGGGAAGGCCGCCGCCTCTCGGTCTCGGTGCTGCCGGGCTCCTACGCGGCGGGCGCCTTCACGGGGGTGCTGCGGCAGCCGCGGAGCCAGGAAGATCTGATGGCGGCGCGGACGGCGGTCGCGGCGTGCCCGTTCGGCGCCATCAAGCTCAAGCCGGGCGCGTCGCGGGTCCGCCGGGGCGCCCTCGGCTCGCCCTGGCGCGGTTTTCCGCGCCTCATCGAGGATAACGTCTGGATCATCGGACAGCCATCCATCAAGAACATCAGCGCCCTGTCCTATTTCATCGAGCGGGACGGAGGCGGGGTGCTGGTCGATCCCCCGAAGCCGAGCGAGGAGGTCTTCCGCTGGCTCGCGGAGCACGGCGGCGTGCGGTGGCTCTTTCTGACGCACCGGGATCATGCGCACCACCACGCCGAGTTCGCCAGCCGCTTCCCGGGCTGTCGCCGCATCATCGGCGCCGCCGACGTGAACCTCCGCGAGACCAAGCACATGGCCTCGACCGGCGACGTGGAGATCAAGCTCGGGGACGAGCTCGGCGCGCTCTCGCCCGAGGGGGAGCCGCTCTCGAGAGAGGCGGCCAAGGAGGCCGAGATCGTGATCGTGCCGCAGCCCGGACACACGCCGGGCTCGCTATGCCTCCTGTACCGAGGCCGCTTCCTGTTCACCGGCGATCACCTGAGCTACTCGCGCGCCTCGGGGCAGCTCGTGGCGCACCGACTGCAATGCTGGGAGGATTGGGAGCGCCAGACCCGCTCGGTCCGCTATCTGCTCGCGGCGGCCGAGGCCGGATGGCTGAGGTTCGCGTGGGTGTTGCCGGGTCACGGGGAATGGGCCCGCCTGCCGGGCGAGGGGAGCGCGGCCGAGACGGCCGCCGAGCTCCGCCGCGTCATCGCGTCGATGGAGCAGAAGCCGAAGGGGCATACGCCGCTGGGCCGCTGGATCCTGTACGCTCAGGGCCGGATCGCGCCCGAGGGCAGGCTCGGCCGGGCGGTGCGCGCGATCGGCGGCGGGAGCGACGCCTGGGTATTGCCGCGCGGCGCGCGGAGCTCGCTCACCGATTTCGATCCCGACAAGACGGCGGTCGCCCTGCGCCGGCTCTATCTCCTCGGCGCCACCGCCCTCCTGGCCGCCGCCGGGGCCGTATGGCTCGCCGCGCGCCGGGACACGGTCCAAACACGCTGAGCTCATCGCGGGATCTTCCTCCGTGCCTTCCGCAGGATCGTGACCCTCTCGAGGGGTAGGGGTGGGCTCGCCAACGTGACGGGGCGCTGAACGCCCGTCGCGTCGTCACATCGGCTAGGGTTCGTTCGTCACAGCCATGACGAAGCAGGACGAGGGAGTGTGACGGGATGGATGAACATCGTTGGCTGGCGGAGCGGTTCGAGGCCCACCGGGCTCACCTGCGGGCGGTGGCGTTCCGGATGCTCGGCTCCGTGGGCGAGGCGGAGGACGCGGTGCAGGAGGCCTGGCTCCACCTGAGCCGCGCCGACACGACCGGCGTCGAGAACCTGGGCGGGTGGCTGACGACGGTCGTGGCGCGGGTGTGCCTCGACATGCTGCGCTCGCGCAAGGCGCGGCGCGAGGAGCCGATGGCCGCGCCCGACCCCGCCGCGGACCGCGAGGCCGGGACCGATCCCGAGCGCGAGGCGGTGCTGGCCGACTCCGTCGGCCTCGCGCTGCTCGTGGTGCTCGACACGCTGACCCCGGCCGAGCGGCTCGCGTTCGTGCTGCACGACCTGTTCGCGGTGCCCTTCGAGGAGATCGCCACCATCGTGGGCCGCTCCCCGGCCGCGGCGCGGCAGCTCGCGAGCCGCGCCCGCCGCCGCGTGCAGGGGGCGCCCCCGTCCGCGGACGCCGACGTCGGCCGCCAGCGCGAGGTCGTCGACGCCTTCCTCGCGGCCATGCGCGGCGGCGACTTCGACGCGCTCGTGTCGATCCTCGACCCGGACGTCGTGCTCCGCGGCGACGCCACGGCCGCGCCCCCGGCCGGGATCGAGCTCCGCGGCGCGCGCGCCTGCGCCAAGCGGGCGCTCTCCGGCGCGCGCGGCGCCAAGCTCGCCCGGCCTGCGCTCGTGGACGGCGCGGTGGGCGTCGTCTTGGCCCCGCGCGGGCGGCTCTTCCGGGTGCTCCGCTTCACGCTCGCGCAGGGGAAGATCGCCCAGATCGACGTCATGGGCGACCCCGAGCAGCTGCGCGATCTCGACCTGTCGGCCCTCGACGACGGACCGGACGCGGAAACCTAGTACCGCGGGTCAGAGCTCCCGCCAGGGATCTGCCTCGCGAGCGAAGAGAAATCAACGCAAAGGCGGAGACCAAAGGCGCAAAGGCGCAAAACTACAAATTCTTTTTTGTTTTTTTTGCGTCTTTGCGCCTTTGCGCCTTTGCGTTGAACTCTCTCTCCGGATCCCTGGCCGGACTCCTGGCGGGCGGAAACTAGGGCCGGCAATACGGGGTAGACGATCGGGCTCGGTCTCCAGGCTCGTACCGCTCGAGCTTCGGCACGAAGCGTGCTTGGACTACGGAGGATGTCCTCCAGGGTCGGAGAGAATGAAATTTCCGACACCCAGGCGTTCTTTCAGCACATCGATGTCCGCGGCCCCGTGGACCCCCTCGGAACGAGATGCCGCCTGAGAGAGCCTGGGCCCACCGCTGACGTGGAGCTCGTTCGATGGCTGGCGTGAAGCAAGCGAACGGCGAACGAGGCCACGAAGGCGACGGTCCGGCGCTGGACGACGCGCTCGACGACGGCGCCGGCGACCCCGTGGGCGTCCTCGCGGACGAGGAACATCCTCACCGCGCGGCCCTCCGTCGCCTGCCGCTCCTGCTCAAGGTGCTCGTCGGTCCCTCCTGGGGGAGCCTCGCGGCGCTCGTCCTCTTTCAGGCGCTCGCCGGGGCCACCCCCAGCCTCACGGTCTGGCTGAACGCGATGATCGTCGACGAGATCGCCGGCGCCGGACCCAGGAGCGTGCACGAGCTCCTGGCCTACTCGGCGTTGCTCCTGGCTGTCCTGGTCGTCCTGCTGAACGCGCTCGGCGACGTCCTGGAGGCGATGGAGGGCTTCGTCGGCGACTCGTTCAAGGACCGCGTGCGCAGGAACGTGTCGCTCAGGATCAACGAGGAGATATCGAAGCAACCGCTGCTCACCTTCTTCGATGAGCCGAGGTTGAATCACCTGGTGATCCTCGCGCGCCGCAGCTTGAGCTCGATCAACGAGCTGGTCCATACGTCGTCCTATACGCTCATGGGCGTCCTGGGCATGGTCCCGGCGCTCGTCCTGGCTGCCAGCTTGAGGTGGTGGATCCCGCTGGTGGTCGTGTCGAGCATGACCCCGGTGCTGTACGCGAAAGCGATTAACGAGCGCAAGAGCTGGGACATCGAGACCTTTCACGCGGCCACGTTCAATCGGCTGCAGCTCGGCGAGCGGATCCTCACGCAGCAAGAGTTCGCGAAGGATCTCAGGCTCTTTTCCATGCAGGAGTGGGTCCTCCGGCGATGGAGCGGCCTGTACGAGACGTTCCTCAGGGATCTCACGGCCGTCCGCAAGAGAGGAGCGCATCTTATATCGATCTGGTCTCTGCTGAGCGGCCTCGGCATGTCGGTCCCGTTCGTGTACGTCGTCAAGGGAGCGCTGGATGGAGGCTTCACGGTCGGAGACGTGTCGCTGCTCATCGGCGTCATCGTGCAGATACGAAACGGGCTGGCCGTCATCATCTACAACGGTGGAGACATCATCGGCGCCTTGCTGGCGACCAAGCCGTTGATCGAGCTGCTGAACCTGCCCGAGCCGCCGCGAGGGGACGCGCGCCCGGAGGCAGAGCGGTATCCCATCCCGGGGATCCGGCTCGAGGACGTATCCCTGCGGTATGCGGGCAGCGCGGAGCTCGCGCTCCGGAACGTGAACCTCCTGATCGCTCGAGGAGAGAAGATCGCCGTCGTCGGAGAGAACGGCTCGGGTAAATCGACCCTGGTGAAGCTGATTTGCGGGTTCTACCGCCCGACGTCGGGGCGGATCCGGTGGGACGGAGCCGCCGCGAACCCCGGCGCCAGCGACGGGTGCGGAGACACGAGCAGGATATGCGCCGTCTTCCAGGATTTCGCGAGGTTCCCCCTGTCCGTCCGCGAAAACGTCGATGTGCGGCAGACCGGGGCCAGCGATGACGAGATCAGGTCGGCGCTGAAGAAGGTCGGGCTCGACGATCTCGCGGGAGAGCTCGACACGGTCCTCTGGAAAGGCATCGACGGGGGCACCGAGCTCTCGGGAGGGGAGTGGCAACGACTCGCCATCGCGAGGGCGCTCTTGAACGCGAAGACAGCCGATCTGCTCATCTTCGACGAGCCCACGTCCGCGATCGACCCGGATGCAGAGCACCACATCATCCAGCTCATCCGCGAGATGATGGGCGGGAAGACGTCGATCGTGGTGAGCCATCGGCTGGCGCTCACGCGCTTCGTGGACCGGATCGTCGTGCTGGAAAAGGGGCGCATCATCGAGGCGGGCTCGCACCGAGAGCTCATGGGGCTGAAGGGCAAATACCACGAGATGTTCACCAAGCAGGCCAGCTACTACATGGACTGAGCTGGCGGCGGCCGCCTCGTCATCCGGACGTGGAGGTCCGGGCGGACGGGCTCGCGAAATTCGACCCGGAGGCCCCCCTGAACGGCTTGCCCCACGCCGAGCGGCCGGCCGATGCCGCGCGCGCCGGGCCCCCGCGTCACGTCTCCAGATCCCGCTTCAGCCGGTCGAGCAGGTCGACCGCGGCGGACGCGTAGCGGCTGATCCACCGGTCGTGGATCCGCTTGACGGGGAGCACGTTCAGGTAGTTCCAGCGGTGGCGCCCCTCGCGCTTGACGATCACCAGCTCGGCCTTCTCCAGCACGCCGAGGTGCTGCATCACCGTGCAGCGATCCCAGTCGGCGAAATGAGCGCAGAGCTCGCCCGTCGTCTTCGGCCCGTCCTTGAGCAGGTCCAGGATCTCTCGCCGCCGACCGTCGGCCAGCGCCTTGAAGACGAGGTCGTCCGGATCCGCGCTTGACATGTTATAAGAATATAACATGATGAGCGGGCGGTCAATCGCCGCGCGAAGCTGGGTCCGTACGGGCGGCGCACCGGTGCGTCCGTGCGCCGAGGTGTTCGGGCGCGGGTGCGCCGGTGTACCCGTGCGCCCGCGCGCCGGTGCACCCGCGCGTCGCGCGCGGTCCGCGGCCGAGGCAGCGCCGCGACAAGGAGGCGTCATGGAGCTCAAGTTTCAGGTGCAGACGAAGGTTCAGAAGCCCGTCCACGAGGTCTTCGATGCGGTCTACAACCCGAAGAAGCTCAGCGGGTATTTCACGACCGGCGGCGCGAGCGGCCCGCTCGACGAAGGAAAGACCGTGATGTGGAGCTTCGCCGATTTCGACGGCGGCAAGCCGTTCCCGGTCTACGTCAAGCAGGTCATCGCCGACAAGCTCATCGCCTTCGAGTGGGCGGCCGGCGAGCCCGGCGACGACGGGAAGCCGGTGAACGAGCTCCCCTACAACACGCGGGTCGAGATGCACTTCGAGGCCCTGGGCCCGAGCTCGACGATGGTCCGGATCGCCGAGTCGGGCTGGAAGCAGACCGAGCAGGGATTGCAAGCCTCCTACGGCAACTGTCAGGGCTGGATGCACATGGCCTGCTGCCTGAAGGCGTACCTCGAGCACGGCATCAACCTGCGCGAGGGCTCGTTCTGAGCGGGGCGCCCGGCCGCGGTCCCAGGCCCGCGGCGAGCCCGGCAGCTCAGAACCGGCCGCCGAGCGCGGCGGCGGCGCCCCCGCGCAGGGGGACGACGTGCACCGCCGCGGTTGCGGCGGGCGCTCCGGGCTCGGCGCGGCGCAGGACGAGCGCGGCCACGGCGCCGGCGAGCGCCGCCACGCCGACGCCGAACGCGATGTTGGCGCCGAGGATCTTGGCGCGCACGGCGTCGACGTCCGCCTCCGCGCAGCGCGGGGCGCAGGTCGCCCGCAGGCGGTCGGCGTCGGCGCGCGCGCTCAGGCCGAGCGCCGCGTAGGCGACGCCGCTTCCGGCCGCGACGCCGCCGAGCGCGATCGGCAGGACGAGCGCGCTCGCGGGCGACGAGGCGGCGCGGTCCTCGCGGGGCGGGACGGCGCCGCCTCCCGGCGCGCCCGCGCTCGCCCCCGGCGCGGCCGTCCGCGCGAGGCGGGCCGAGACGCGGCGCAGCTTCTCGCCCTCGCGCACGACGAGCCGCAGCTCCACGGGAGCGCTGCCCGCGCGCTCGAACCGGAGCACGCGCTCGCCCGGGTCGACCTCGACGGCCTTGCCGTCCAGGCGCGCGGCCAGCGGCGCGCCGTCGAGGGTCACCCGCACGTCGGCCACGTCGTGGCCCTGCTCGTCCTGGGCGCTCAGGATCAGCGTCGGCACGCGCGCCGTGACGTCGGAGAGCCAGCCCGCGCAGTCCGACTGGACGAGATCCGGACAGCCGGCGCCGCCGCACGCGATGAAGCGCGCCCGCGCCTCGCGCAGCCGGCCCTCGTCGCGCAGGCGCTGGCCCTCCTCGGAGGCGGTGAAGCACGCCTCGGCGTCGCCGGCGCGAGCGCGGGCGGGCTGGAGGCACGCGAGCGCCGAGAGGGCGGCGGCGACGAGGAAGCGGGGAGAGGTGCGCGGGGTCATCGGGCCTCCGTCAGAAGCACTCGCGCTTGTAGCGCTTGTGGCCCTGTCCATCGATCACGAAGGGCGGATTGCACCCGTCGCGCGCGGGCTCGCGGCGCGGCAGCCGCCGCGCGCCCGCGCCGGCCGCCTTCGCGGCGGGCGCCGAGGGCGCAGCCGTCGCGGCGGCCGCCGTGGGCGCGGCGGGCGCCGCCGACGCATCCGGCGCCCCCGCGCCGGCCGCGAACTGCGCCCCGCGCGGGAGCGCCGCCGGCCGCGCCGCAACCCGCGCGCGCGCCGCCGCCGCCGCGACGCCGGCCCTCGCGCTGGCGCGCGGCGGCGCCTCGGCGCGCGCGAACCCGATCGCCGCCGCCGCGATCGCGAGCGCCGCGCCCGCCGCCGCCGCCGCGCCCCAGCGCCGCCGGCTCGGGCTGGCGGCGGCGGGCTGCGGCGCGCTCGCCACGGCCGCCTCCGCCGGGCCCGCCCCGGCCGTCCCGAGGGCCGCCCCGGCCGTCTCGAGGGCCGACCCGGCCGTCCCGAGGGCCGCCCCGGCCGTCTCGAGGGCCGACCCGAGCTCCGGCGGCGCGCTCGGCGTGGCCGCCCCCGGCTCGATCGCGGCGATCAGCGCCGCGCGCTGCGAGAGCGCCTCGCCCGCGAGCGACGCCACCCACGCGCCAACCTCCGAGGTCGACGCCGCGAGGCCCGTCGCCTCCAGCGCGAGCGCCATCTCGCGCGCCGTCGGGAACCGGTCCTCGGGGCCGCGCGCGAGCGCGCGCAGCGTGATCGCCTCCAGCTCCGGCGGCACCCCGGGCCGGCGGGCGCTCGGCGGATCCACGCCCGCCTGCAAGAGCCGCAGGATCGAGAGCGCCTCGCCGCGCCCCTCGAACAGGCGCTCGCCCGTCAGCGTCTCCCACAGCACCACCCCGGCCGAGTACACGTCCGCGCGCCGGTCGAGCGGCTCGCCCGCGATCTGCTCGGGCGACATATAGGCCAGCTTGCCCTTGAGCTGCCCGTCGCGCGTGATCTGCGCGCGTCCGGCCGACTTCGCCACGCCGAAGTCGAGCACGCGCGCCACCCCGTCCTCGCCGACGAGCAGGTTGTGCGGCGACACGTCGCGGTGCACGAGGCCGAGCGGGGCGCCGTCCTCCGCGGTCGCCTCGTGCGCCGCGTGCAGGCCGTGGAGCGCGCCGGCGAGCACCGCGCAGGCGATGCGCGGCGGGGGCGCGCCGCCGTCCTTGGTCGCCGCGCGCAGCAGCCGCGCCAGCGACTCGCCGTGCACGTACTCCATCACGAGCAGCACCTCGCCGCCGCTCGACACGACGTCGATCGTCGCGACCACGTTCGGGTGCCGGATCCGGGCCGCGACGCGCGCCTCGTCGAGGAGCATGGCCACGAGCTCGGGATCCCGGACGAACTGCGGGTAGAGCCGCTTGACCGCCACCGTCCGCCGGAACCCGGCCGAGCCGTGCTGGCGCCCGAGGTGCACCGTGGCCATGCCGCCGGCCCCGATCTCGTCGAAGAGCAGGTAGCGGACGACAGCCGATGCGCCGCCCTGGGCCCGCAACATCGGGGCGACGATAACACGCCCGCGGCGGATGCCGCGGCGGCATGTCAGCCGGAGCGCGGCGGCATGTCAGCCGGAGCGCGGCCTCTTCAGGTGGACCGCCGCGCGCGCAGGAGCTGGAAGTACCTCCGCGCGAGGCCCGACGCGGCCGCCGCGCTCCGGACGTTGCCCCCGTGCTGCGCGAGGACGCGCTGCACGTACCGCCGCTCGAAGTGCTCGACGATCCGCTCCCGCGCGCGCGGCAGGGGCAGGTCGAGCGCGAGGATCTCCTCGATGATGTCGCTGGATGTCGCAGCCTCGGCTCCCTCGCCGGCCCCGGCGCCCGCGGAGGCGGGCGGCGCGGGCGTGGGCGGCGGCAGCGCCGAAGACGCGGGCCCGCTCGCCGCGGCCGGCTGGGGCGCCGACGCGGGCCCGCTCGCCGCGGCCGGCTGGGTCACCGACGCGGGCCCGGAGGGCGGGGCCGGCGCGCCCGCGGAGGCGAGCCCGGCCCGGCTGGTCTCGATCGGCGCGGCCTCGCCGAGCGCCACCCGGCGCGCCACGGCGTTGTAGAGCTCGCGCACGTTGCCCGGCCAGTCGTAATCCTCGAGCCGCTCGGCAAACCCCTGCGGGAACGGCGCGCCGCGATCCGCGAGCTGCCGCCAGAAGTGGTGCGCGAGCACCGTGACGTCGCCCCGCCGCTTGCGCAGCGGCGGCAGCTCGATCCGCGCCACCGCGAGCCGGAAGAACAGATCGTCCCGGAACCGCCCCGCCTGGATCTCGCGCTCCAGGTCGCGCCGCGTCGCCGCGAGCACCCGGATGTCGACGCGGATCCACTTGTTCGAGCCGACGCGCTGCACCTCCGAGCGCTGGATGGCGCGGAGCAGCTTCGCCTGCAGGCCGAGATCGAGATCGCCGATCTCGTCGAGCAGGAGCGTGCCGCCGTGCGCCTCCTCGAAGACGCCGCGGCGGGTCTCGTTCGCGCCGGTGAAGGCGCCGCGCTCGTGCCCGAAGAGCGCCGACTCGACGAGCGTCGGCGGCACCGCGGTGCAGTCGAAGACCACGAACGGCCCGGCGGCGCGCGACCCCTGCTCGTGGATCGCCTCCGCGAGCACCTCCTTGCCGGTCCCGGTCTCGCCCTCGATGACGACGGGGACGCTCGAGGCCGCGAGGCGCTCGCAGAGCGGGTAGAGCCGCCGCATCTCCTCGCTGGCGCCGACCAGCTTGCCGAAGCGCACGGCGCGCGACAGCTCGGCCGCCTGCGTGACGCCGAGCGCCTCGACCCGGAGCACAGTCTCGCCGATGCGGACGAGCTCGCTGCCCTGGAGGTAAGCGTCGCCGACGCGGATCCCCTGGACGAAGGTGCCGTTGGTCGAGCCGAGGTCGGTGACGCGCAGCCGGGCGCCGGCGAGCTCGAAGGCGGCGTGGCGGCGCGAGACGAGCCGGTCGGTGAGGGTGATGTCGCAGGCCGGGCTGGTGCCGGCGAGCACGCGGGCGGGCAGCCCCGGCGCCACGGTGAACCGGAGGCCCTCGTCCGGGCCCGCCATGACGGAGAGGGCGAAGCTCTCGGCCGCGGCCGCGGCGGGGCGCAGCGGCCCGGGCACGAGCTCGGTGGAGGCGGCGTCGTCGTCGTTCCACGGGGGCATGCGCCCATCTCAGCAGGCCTCCGCGCCGGCGTCACGCGGCGCCGCGGCGCCGCGGCGCGTGCCTGGTCCACGAACACGGTGGGTTTCCGGCGTGATCGGATTGCTACCGAGCGTAACGCGCGCCGGCCAACGTGTTACCGATCGTAACGCAATGCCGCGGATCGAGGCGTCCAGCGCGCTCGCCCGCCATGAAACATGGTGTCGCTCAGGCCCCGCGTGTGGCACCTTGGGCGGCACTTGTAGGGATATAGCGTCGGACGAGGACCATGCGGAAAATTCTTTACGCACTGCTGTTTCTATCGATCACCGGCACCGGCTGCGGCGATGATTCGCCCGGATCCGATACGACGAGCACCGGGTCGAGCGCGACGACCAGCTCGGGGAGCTCCGGGGGGGCGACGAGCTCCAGCGGGTCGGAGGCTTCCGGCACCGGCGGCGGCGGCGGCGGCGGCGGCGGCAACGACGCTGGCGGAGGCGGAGCGGGCGCCACCGGCGGCGCTGGCGGCACGGGGGGCGAGGGCGGCGGCGACGGCGGCAGCTCCGGGGAGAGGCGCTGGGTCGGCACCTGGACGACCGGCCCGCAGCTGACCGAGACCAGCAACAACCCGCCCGCGCCTGGCCTCGCCAACAACACCCTGCGCCAGGTCATTTACACCTCGATCGGCGGCAGCAACGTGCGGCTGCTGCTCTCGAACGAGTTCGGCAACGGGCCGGTGACCATGAGCTCCGTGCACATCGCGGACTCGACGAACGCCGACGGCATCAATGCGGACACCGACACGGCCCTGACCTTCGAGGGCTCCGCGTCGGTGACCATCCCGGTGGGCAAGTCGGTCTTCTCCGATCCGATCGATTACGACCTCAAGCCCCTCACCAAGCTCGCGGTGACCATCCATTTCGGCGCCGTCCCGAGCGGGATCACCGGGCACCCGGGCTCACGGACGAACTCGTACATCCAGACCGGCAACGGGGTCTCGTCGCCGACGCTGACGTCGCCGGTGAGCACCGCTCACTGGTACTACATCACGGGCCTCGACGTCATGGCCGACCCCACGGCCCATGCGATCGCCATCCTCGGCGACTCGATCACGGACGGCCGCGGCTCGGTCACGGACGGGAACACGCGCTGGCCGGACTTCCTGTCTCGCCGGCTGCGGGCCAATCCCGGGACCGAGGACGTCGCCGTGCTGAACCTGGGGATCGGCGGGGGCACCGTGCTCGCCGGCGGGCTCGGGCCGACCGCCAAGCTGCGCTACCAGCGCGACATCCTGGACCAGCGCGGGGCTCGCTGGGCGGTCATTTTCATCGGCGTGAACGACATCGGCGGCGACAGCGCGCCGAACGTCGCCGACGCCCTGATCGCGGCCTATCAGGAGTTCATCGAGAAGGCGCACGCCAAGGGGATGCTCGTTTACGGAATCCCCATCCTGCCGTTCAAGGGCAACGGGTACTACTCCGACGCGCACGAGGCCGCCCGTCAGAAGGTCAACACCTGGATCCGCACGAGCGGCAAGTACGACGCGGTCATCGACCTGGACCCGGCGGTCGTCGACCCCAACGACCCTGCCAAGCTGCAAGACGACCTCGACTTCGAGAATGACGGGCTGCACCTGAACCCGACTGGCCTTGAGGCGATGGCGGACGCCGTCGACCTCGACCTGTTCACCAAGTAGAGCGAAGCGATCATGGGGGAGCTCGGCCGGGCGCGCGGCATCCTTGCGCGCCCGGCCAGGCACCCCCGCTTCCCCGGCGGGGAGCCGGGGAGTCGTGGCGATCGCCGAAGGCTGCGATGGACGCCTCTGCGGGAGACATCCCCTCGGCAACGCAGCCTCCTGGACGCCGGCGCTGACGCGTTGCGTTGTGCGCCCACACATGTTCATCCGTTGCGCTCCTGAGTAGCCTTGTCCCATGCGCGGAGGACACGACGCGGAGGCCGTCGCCACGGAATGTGCGCCCGCGCTCGCGGCGGCGGGCGGGCTCGTTCCACGCGCCGGCGGGCCCGAGGTGGCGCCGTGAGCCGGATCCTGCTGGTCGAGGACGAGGTCGTCATCCGGATGGAGCTCCGGCGGCTGCTCGCGCGCCACGGGCACGACGTCGTCGAGGCGGGGTCGATCGCCGAGGCCGAGGCGGCGCACGATCTGCGCGCGTTCGATCTGGTGCTCGCCGACGTGCGCCTGCCCGGCGCGCCGGGCACGGAGCTCGTCGGCCGGTGCGGCGGCGCGCCGGTCGTGCTCATGACGAGCTATGCGACCGTGAAGGCGGCCGTCGACGCGGTGAAGCGCGGCGCCGCGGATTACCTGTCGAAGCCGTTCGATCACGCCGAGCTCGTCGCGCTGGTCGATCACCACCTCGCCGGCGCGCGCTCCGCGCAAGGCGCGCCCGGGGAGAGCGCGCCGCGCCCGCCGTCGCCGGCGTCCGTGCCGCCCGCGCCGGCGCCGGCGCCGCCCGCGGCGTCCACGCCGCCCGCGTCGGACGACGAGGAGCTCGAGGGCATGATCGGCGGCTCGGCGGCCATGCGCGAGGTGTTCGCGCGGGTGCGCAAGGTGGCGCCGAGCGAGGCGACGCTGCTCGTGCTCGGCGAGAGCGGCACCGGCAAGGAGACGCTCGCCCGCGCCGTGCACCGGCTCAGCCCGCGGCGGCAGTGCCCCTTCGTGCGCGTCCACTGCGCGGCCATCCCCGAGGGGCTGATCGAGGGCGAGCTGTTCGGTCACGAGCGCGGCGCCTTCCCGGGCGCGCTCTCGGCGCGCGCGGGGCTCTGCGAGGCCGCGGAGGGAGGGACGCTCCTGCTCGACGAGATCGCCGACCTGCCGGCGCGCGTGCAGGCGCGGCTCCTCCGCTTCCTGCAGACCGGCGAGGTGCGGCGCGTGGGCGCGGCGCAGGCCCGGCGCGTCGACGTGCGCCTCGTCGCGGCGACCCAGCGGGATCTCGTGGCGATGGTGCGCCAGGGGTCTTTCCTGAGCGATCTCTACTTCCGCCTGCGGGTCCTCGAGCTCCGCCTGCCGCCGCTGCGCGAGCGGCCGGGCGACGCGGTCCGCATCGCGGAGTCGCTGCTCACGCGGCGCGCGCGGACGACGGGCCAGCGGCCGCTCGCGCTGTCGCCGGAGGCGCGCGCCGCCATCGCGGCGGCCCCGTGGCCGGGCAACGTCCGCGAGCTGGAGAACGCCATCCACCGCGCCATGGTCCTCGCCGAGGGCAGGGACATCGGGGTGGGCCTGCTCGGGCTCGACGACGCGGCGCAGCCCGCGCCGCCTCCGGCCGCGCACGAGAGCGAGCCGCGGTCCGACTCGCTCGAGGGGTATTTCCGCCGCTTCGTCCTCGAGCACCAGCACGAGCTGACCGAGACCGAGATCGCCCGCCGCCTCGGCATCAGCCGCAAGGCCCTCTGGGAGCGCCGCCAGCGGCTCGGCATCCCCCGGCCGCGCTAGTTCCGCCCGCCAGACGTCCGGCCAGGGATCCGGAGCGAGAGTTCAACGCAAAGGCGCAAAGACGCAAAGACGCAAAAAAGGTTTGTAGTTTTGCGCCTTTGCGCCTTTGCGCCTTTGCGCCTTTGCGTTTATTTCTCTATCGCTCGTGAGGCAGAGCCCTGGCGAGAGTTCTGATCCGCGGTGCTAGAACAACGATCACGTCGAGGCCGCCGACGCCACTGTCGTGCGATGGCGCCGACGCTGGTGATATATCCTACGGTCTGTGCCGTGGAAGATCTCGAGCTTTGATCCCCCGCTCACCGGCCGAGCCTCGCGCCGGCGGACCGCCTTCCGCACCGGGCGGCGTGCATGAAGCCCCTCCGCGCCTTCGAGCACAGCGAGCGCTTCGAGATCCGGCGCCAGCTCGGCGCCGGCGGGTTCGGCGCCGTCTACGAGGCCGTCGACCGGCGCTACGGCTGCGTGATCGCGCTGAAGGCCCTCTACCAGCAGTCGGAGCCGACCGCGCTGCTCCGCTTCAAGCAGGAGTTCCGCAGCCTCGCCGACCTCGTGCACCCGAACCTGGTCACCCTGCACGAGCTGCTCTCCGACGGCGGGACGTGGTGCTTCACCATGGAGCTCGTCGACGGCGTCGACTTCCTCAGCTTCGTGCGCGTCCAGCTGCCCAGCCACCGCGCGCACGCCGAGCAGGAGACGATCGTCTCGGACGCGTTCGTGGACCGCGCGTCGCTCGAGCCGAGCACCGCGCGTCCGTTCCCGACGGACGACGCCACGTGGGTGGAGCGCGCGTCCGCCGGCGCCGGCGGCGGCGTCGCGGGCCCGGACGAGGTGACCCACGCGCTGCTCGGGACCCCCGCGCCCCCGGCGCGGCGCCTGAACGGCGGCTGGCCCGAGCGCAGATCCAGCCCGCCCCGCCCGCTCCGGCAGACCTTCTCGCTCGACACGCGGCGGCTCCGGGCCGCCTTCTCGCAGCTCGTCGAGGGGGTCTCCGCGCTCCACGCCGCCAACATCCTCCACCGCGACCTCAAACCCTCGAACGTCCTCGTGACGCGCGACGGCCGCGTGGTGCTGCTCGACTTCGGGATCGCCAAGGAGCTCACGCCGAGGGCGCCGGGCGAGGCGACCGTCGAGGACCTCGTCGGCACGCCGGCGTACATGCCGCCGGAGCGGATCACCTCGGCGCCCGAGACGGAGGCCAGCGACTGGTACAGCGTCGGGGTGATGCTCTACGAGGCGCTCACCGGCGCGCTCCCGTTCGTGGGCTCGGTGGTCGACACGATCTCCGCCAAGCTCTGGTCGACGCCGACGCCGCCGTCGCTCCTCGTCGACGGCGTCCCGCGCGACCTCGACGAGCTCTGCGCGGCGCTCCTGCAGCGCGACGCGGCCGCGCGGCCCTCGGGCGCCGAGGTCGTGCGGCGCCTGCACGGCGAGCGGCCGGCGCACCCGGTCCGGTGGCTCCGCGCCCCGCCCGAGGGCGCCGAGCGGCTCGTGGGGCGCGAGCGGGAGCTCGGCGCGCTGGAGGACGGGTTCCGCGCGAGCGCCGCCGGGCGCACGATGGTCGTGCTCGTCGCCGGCCGGTCCGGGATGGGCAAGAGCGCCCTCGCGTCGAGCTTCCTGCGCGCGCTGCGCGAGCGCGGCGCCGCCACCGTGCTCGCCGGGCGCTGCCACGAGCGCGAGTCCGTGCCCTACAAGGCGCTCGACAGCCTCGTGGACGCGCTCTGCGAGCACCTCCGGCGCATGCCGGCCGCCGAGTCGGCGAGCGTCCTGCCGGACGACATCCACGCGCTCGCCCGGGTCTTTCCCGCGCTCCGCGCCGTCCCGGGCGCCGAGGTCGAGGGCGCGCCCGCGACCGCGCCGGACGCGCGGCAGGCGCGCTGGCGCGCGTTCCAGGCGCTCAAGGCGCTCTTCCGCCGCCTCGCGGCGCGCCGGCCGCTCGCGATCTGCATCGACGATCTGCAGTGGGGCGACGCGGACAGCGCGCGCCTGCTCGCCGAGCTGCTCTCGCCCCCGAACGCGCCGCGGCTCCTGCTCATCGCCTGCTACCGGAGCGACGAGGCGGAGCGCTGCGCCGCCGTCGGCGAGCTCCGGCGGCTCGCGACCCGGTGCGGCGCCGCGGTCGAGCTCCGCGAGCTGACCGTCGAGCCGCTCTCGTACGAGCAGACGATGCGCCTGGCCATCGAGCGGCTCGGGCCCGCAGCGGGCGCGCGCCTCGAGCGCGCGCAGGCGATCGCCCAGGAGTCCGAGGGAAACCCCTTGTCGGTGAGCGAGCTCATCCAGTATCTCTCGAGCCGGGACGGGGGCACGCTCGCACCGTCTGGGGGGGGAGGCGACATCAGCCTCCGGCGGGTGATCATGAGCAGGATCGACGAAATGCCCGAGCGCGCCCGGCGGCTCATCGAGATCGTCGCGGTCGCCGGATGCCCGATCGAACAGGAGGTCGCCTTCGCGGCCGCGGAGCTCGGCGAGGAGGCGCTCTCGTGCCTCACCCCGCTCCGCGCCGCCAACCTGGTCCGGATCACGGAGGCCCGCGGCGGCCCGCGCCTCGAGATCACCCACGACCGCATCCGCGAGACCGTCCTCGCCGAGCTCGATCCCGCGGCGCTCGCCGCCCGGCACGCCCGGCTGGCGCGCGCGTTCGAGGCGACGGGGCGCGCCGATCCGCAGGCGCTCATGGTCCACTTCCACGGCGCGGGGGAGCTCCTCGAGGCGGCGCGGCACGCGGCCGCCGCGGCCGATCTGGCGAGCGCCGCGCTGGCGTTCGACCGCGCGGCCGAGCTCTACGCGCAGGCGCTCGCGTGGGGGCGCGGCGGCCCCGGCGACACCCCCGAGGCGCGCCGCGATCTCCAGGTCCGGCGCGCGACCGCGCTGGCGAACGCCGGGCGCTGCCGCGACGCCGCGCCGCTCTTCCTCGCCGCGGCCGAGGGCGCGCCGCCCGCCGTGGCGCTCGATCTGCGCCGGCGCGCCACCGAGCAGTACCTCGTCGGCGGCCACCTCGAGGAGGGCACCTCCGCGCTCGTCCCGCTCCTCGCCGAGGTCGGGCTCGGCTATCCGGCGACGACCGCGCGTGCGGTCATGACCGTGGCGGCGCTCTACGCCCGCATCCGGCTGCGCGGCCAGGCGTTCCAGGAGCGCGCCGCGGCCGAGATCCCGCCCGATGTGCTCACGCGGATCGATCTCTGCCTCTCGGTCAGCAAGGCGCTCACCGACGTCGATCCGCTGCGCTCGACGGTGTTCCTGTTCCGCAGCCTGCTGCTCTCGCTCGACGCGGGCGAGCCGTCCCGCGTCGCCCTGGGCCTCTCCGCCTTCGGGCTCATCTCGGCGTTCCAGGGGACGCCGGCGGCGATCGAGGAGGGGTCGAGGCTGCTCGCGCGCGGCGAGGCGATCGCGGAGCGGCTCGGCGACGGCAGGCTCGGCAGCGTCATCCGCATCTACGTGGGCGGCGCGCACCTCGTGCGCGGGGCGTGGCGCGAGGCGCTCGACTACTACGACGTCACCCGCCGGCAGCTCGAGGAGCGCTGCGTCGGCGTCGAGATGGAGCGCAACCTGGCGCAGGCCGGCGCCGTGGTCGCGCTGGAGGCGCTCGGCCGGTTCGTGGAGCTCGCGGAGCGCACGGCGAGCTGGCGCCGCAGCGCGACGGCGGTGGGCAACCTGTTCGCGTCGGTGTCCGCGACGATCGCGTCCGCGGTGCCGCTGCTCGCCGCGGACGACGCGGCCGAGGCGCGGAGGTGCGTGCGCGAGGTGGTCGCCCGCTGGGCGAGGGGGGCGCGGGGGTCGATGCACGTGCAGCACCTCTACGCGCTGCGCCTCGAGACCCTGGCGGACCTGTACGAGGGCGAGGCCGACGCGGCGCGCGCGCGGCTCCTCGCCGAGTGGCGCGGCATCGAGCGCTCGCAGCAGCTGCGGGTCCAGCCGGCCCGCATGGACATGCTGCTCCTGCGCGCGCGGACGGCGATCGCGGCGGCCGCGGCGCGGCGCTCCGGCCGGGAGCCGCTCCTCCGGGAGGCCGAGGCGGACGCGGCCCGGCTCGAGCGCGAGGTGCGGCGCGACGGCGCCCCGCTCGCGGCGCTGCTCCGGGCGGGCGTCGCGCGGCTCCGCGACCGGCCGAGCGAGGCGATCGTGCAGCTCGGCGCCGCGGCGCGCGGCTTCGACGCGGTGGACATGGCGCTCCACGGCGCCTGCGCCCGCCGCGGCCGGGGGGAGCTGCTCGGCGGCGACGCCGGGCGTGCGCTCGTCGCGCAGGCCGACGAGGCGATGGCCCGCCAGGGGGTCCGCCGCCCGGATCGATGGACCGCGCTCTACCTGCCGGGCTTCGGCGGCCCAGGAGGCTGACCTCGATGCTTCGCCGCTCCCGCGCCGCGCGCGCCTCCTCGATGTCTCCGGCGTGGGCCGCGGCCGTCTGGACCGCGCTCGCCGCGGCCGTCGGCTGCCCGGGTTGCACCTCGCAGGCCGGCCTCGCCTCGCCGCCGGAGCCGGCGCAATCGGACGCGCAGGCGCTATCGCCGTTCGTCGCCCGGCCGCTGCCCTATGCGGCGGAGCCGGGCTGGCGGTCGCGCCATGAAGAGGACGTGTACTCGATGGGCCTCGGGCTGGCCGACATCGACGGCGATGGCTTCAAGGACATCGTCGTGGCGAACGGCAACGACATGACGAAACAGCCGATCGTCGTCTATTACAACGACGGGACGGGCCGTTTCCCGCCGGAGCCCAGCTGGTCGTCGGCGGACGCCGACTACAACACCGGGCTCGCCGTGGGCGACATCGATCGGGACGGCTGGGTGGATGTCGCGGTGAGCGTCGGCCCCCGGGAGCCCGGCACCCTGAAGCTCGGGCACGTCAAGGTGTACAAGAACCGCGGCGGCGCGCTGGAGCCGACGCCGGGCTACCGCAGCGCGGACGGCTACTCGAGCGTCGGCTGCGCGCTCGGCGACGCGGATGGCGACGGGGATCTGGATCTCGCGGCCTCCGTGGCGCTCGAGGAGGGGTATGCGCCGGGCCCCGCGCGGATCTACGAGAACGTCGGCGGCGCGCTGTCCCCGCTGCCGAGCTGGAAGAGCGCGAGGGTCGATCACAGCTTCGGCATGGAGTTCGCCGACATCGACGAGGACGGCCTGCTGGATCTCGCCGTCGCGATGCCGGGCGTGCCGATCTTCCGCGGCGTGCTGCGGGACGGCGGCGTCATCTCCCTCCCGCGGGAGCCTGCCTGGACGGCGAGCGAGTCCATCCAGTATCCGATGTTCCTGGACGCGGGGCGACTCGGCGCCTCGACCGGGCTCGTGGTCTCGTACAGCGACTTCGGTGCTGGCACCGCCCCGGCGGGCCGCGCGCAGGGCGCGGGCGCGCCCGGGCGGGGGGCGGCGGGCGCGAGCTCGACCCGGTTCGAGGCCTATGCGCCAGGGCGCCAGCGCGGCCCGACCTGGAGGTCGGCGAGCGCCGGCTGGGGGGCTGGCGTCGCGCTGGCCGACGTGAGCGGCGACGGCGTGCTCGATCTGATCGCGGGCCGCTGGGGCCCGGCCCCGCCGCCGAACGCGCTGGGCGCGCCGCTGCACATCTACCTCGGGCTGGGCGGCGGGTTCACCCGGGAGCCCGTCTGGTCCTCGGCGACGATGACGGTGCAGGAGACCATCGCGCTCGCCGACCTGGGCCGGGAGGCATTGCAGTCGGCGACCGAGACGTTCCGCATCGAGCGCGAGCAGGCCGTGATCACGCTCTCTCGCCCGGTCATCGAGCAGATCGACGAGATCCGCCGGAACGGCGCGCCCGTCGCGCCGCGCGACGTCGCCTCGCTCCCGGGCGGGAGCTGGGTTTCGTTCGCGCAGCGGCTCCGGCCCGGCGATGAGGTGGAGGTCCGCTATTCGTACTCGACGGAGCTGGACATCGTCGAGACGAACTGGGATACATCGAATTTCATCTACTATCATCGGACGTCGTCCCGGTGAGCGCCGGGCGGCGCGTGGGCGCAGGGCCCTTGCCGCGTCCATCACCCTAGCCGTGGAGCGGTTCTCATGTTGATGTTCTTCATCGCCGATCTCGCGCGCGATCCCAACCTGCAGGCCGCCTTCAGCGAGGATCCGGAGCGCGCCATGGCGCAAGCCGGCCTCTCGGACGAGCAGAAGGCGCTCTTGCGGACCCGCGATCCGAAGCGCATCGCCGACGCGGTGGCGCAGGAGGTCGAGGCCCTGCCGATCCGGTCGGTGAGCCCGGTGGTCAACTGGATCGGCCCCGTGCTCCATGTCACGGCCGTCGAGCCGAACAGCGGCGTGCACGGGCAAGAGGTCAAGACGGTCGTGTACGGCACGTATTTCGAGAGCACGATGGCGTGCTCGCTGGTGCAGGGCACTTCGGTCATCTCCGGGGTTGTCTCGAATGTGGTCACGGGGATGAACTCGCGGATGGAGGTGCGGTTCAACCTGGCCAACGCGGTCCCCGGCCCGTACGGCGTGCAGGCGAGGTCGCGGAAGGCCGAGAGCACGCTGCCGAGGGCGTTCGAGGTGAAGCGCGCTCGCCAGACGCCGGTGTGAGCGGCCGGGGCGGCGCGGCCCCGCGGGGTAGTGCTCAAATTTGCCCGGAGAGAGCTCACATGAAGGCGGGAAGGCAGGAAGAGCATTGAACTTTCCTTCCCGCCTTCCCGCCTCCATGTTCGATGTTGAGCACTGCCCTCCGCGGGGAGGTCCGGGGTGATCGTCCCGGTGCACGCGCTGATGGCCGAGGGCGCGGCGCTGCTCCCGCCGGCGCTGGTGTCGCCGGCGGCGCACGCGCGCCTCGCCGCGGCGGCGGCCGGCCTGCCTGCGGCGGCCTCCTGCGCAGCCGTCGAGTGCCGGCTCGACGGCTCCGAGCGGGTCGATCTGCTGGTCTGTCTGACGGCGGCGGAGGGGGGGCACCGCGCGCTCGCGCGGCGGCGCGCCGATCTCGACCTGCTCGCCGAGCCGGCGTGGGCGCGGGTGGCCGCGTTTTGCGCGGAGTGGGCGGACCCTGGCTCGCCGCTCTACCGCGGTATTCCGCTGCTCTGGCTCGAGCTCGACCTCCCCGACGACGGGGCGCGGCTACCGTCGTCCGTGCCGGCGCCGTATCCGTTTCCCTGCGTCGATCCCGCCGTGCCGGGCGGCGTCACGCCGGGCGCTGCGGGCGATGGGGCGGGGCTTCCGGAGCAGACGGGCGTGATCCGGCGGGCGCTCGCGCTTTTGCTGGGCGAGCCCGTGCCGCCCGCGGTCGACGGCGCCTTGCTCCGGTGCATCGCGCGGCTGCCGCCGAGCGGGCGCGCGATGCACGTGGCCCCGCTCGCCGTGCGGGGGCGCGCCGCGGTGCGCCTGGTGGTCGCGATGGGGAAGGCCGATGTCCCGGCGTACCTGGCGCGGATCGACTGGCCCGGATCGATCGCGGACATCGAGGCGCTCCTCGACAGCATGGTTCCTTTCACGAGCCATGTCGGCTTCCACCTCGACGTCGGCGCGGCGGTGGAGCCGATGCTGGGCCTGGAGATCTCGGTTCCGGTCGTGGATGTCCGCTGGGCGACGGCGCTGGACCGGCTGGTCGCGCTCGGCGCGTGCTTGCCGGACAAGCGCGACGCGATCCTGGCCTGGCCGGCGGACGCGCGGCCCTGGCCGGGCCGGGGGTGGCCGACGCGGCTGCGTCAGGGCGTCATGCTCAAGCTGGTCTACCGGCCGGACGCGCCGCTGGAGGCGAAGGCGTATCTCGGGATCACGCCGTATGTGGCGCTGTTCGGGTGAGCGCGGCGGCGGGCGGAGAGGGCGAGTCAGTGGGCGCGGCCGGGGCGGGCGAGACGATCGGGATTCGGCGGATCAAGGGGGGAAGACGGAACCGCGGTTCAGGATGCCCCCCGGATCCTGCTGCGCCTTGAGGCCGCGGAGGGCCGTATAGGTCTCCTCGCCGAAGCACGCGCGGTAGGCGTCGGCGCCGGAGGTCGACTCGGACTGGATGTAGCGGCGGCAGCCGAGCTCGATGGCGGCCCGCGTGAGCGCCTCGTCATAGGCCCGCAGCGGGCCCGCGGCGTCGCCGGGGGGCAGGCGCAGCGCGCCCCAGGAGCCGAGCGCGAAGAACGGCTCGTCGCGCGGGTAGACGAGCGGCGGCACCGGGCGCCGCTGGCGGATCGGGTATGCGTAGCGCCGGCGGTACGAGAGCAGGCCCGCGTGCTCCGCCTCGAGGGCGGCGAGCCGCGCCTGCGCCTTCGCGAGGCTCCTTCCGGGGGTGAACAGCGTGAACCACAGGAGGCGCTCGTCGCGCTCGGCCTCGTCCGGACCGGGGCCCTGCAGGTCTGGCGAGGCGGCGATGAGCTCGCGGCCGACGCTGGCGCCGGCCGGGTAGGGCGGGGGAGCCGCGGTGTCCAGCGGGTGGAGGTCGAGCGTCACCTCGACGACGACGCCGAGCTGGCCCATCGCGCCGAACAGCCATGGAAAGAGCGCATGATGCCTGTCGACGCGCTGAAGGCGGCCCGTGCCGTCGACGAGCGTCAGGGCCGCGACGTTCTCCCAGAAGCCCCCGTGCAGGTTGGAGCGCGGCCCGAAGCCGCCCGCGGCGACGAACCCGGCGACCGAGGGCCCGGCGTGGCCGTCGTTCACGACGGGCACGGTGTAGCCGTGGCGCTCCGCGACGTTGCGCAGGCTCCAGAGGACGACGCCGGCGCCCGCGGTCACGGTGCCTTCGGTTTCGAATCGGACGTCGCCGAGGCGCTCCGTGCGGAGGAGGAGCTCGTGCGCGGCGGGCAGGGAGGCGCCGTTGAGCGCGTGGCCCTGGCCGCGGATCCGCACGGGGACGCCGTGGCGGTGGGCCGTCCCGAGGGCGTCGGCGAGCTCGGCGGACGAGGCGGGAGCGATCTCGCAAAAGGTGTCGGCGCTCTGCCGGAGACGGCCGAAATGGGAGATCGGGGCGGAGACCACGCGCGGGGCGAACGCGGAGAAGAGCTCGCGGAGCTGCTGCAGGGGGCGCACGGGGCGAGCGTACACGGGGGAGAGATCGACGCAAAGGCGCCAAGGCGCAAGGAGGGGAAGAGGGGGAATCGGCGATCGGGGTGCGTATTACGCAGATCGCGCGATGAGCGTCAACGTGGGGCAATGTGGCACAAAATCAGGACGAACCCATGGGCTTCTCGACCGGCGCGAGCTCGACCCAATGTATGATGGCTCAAGAGCTACCATGCGTTGCCTGCGTGAGGAGACCCTTGTAGCGATGCAGCGCCAGATGGTGGCGATCCTGGCTGACGATCTGGCTCGGCATCTCGTTCAGCGATACCGTGGCTCCAGCCTCCTGCGTCTGTTCGGCGAGCAGGCACTCATGGATCTCAGCCGAATGGCTACCAAAGACGCGGTGCGGAGGGGCATCGATGTAGACGCCGACATCCGTGAGTTCGTCGAAGGATCGATGGATCTGGGCTACCGCTTCCCGGACGACCCGGCGTTTGCTTGGGCCGGCGACTCGATGCGCGGCGGGACCAGCGCCTACCGTTGGTTCTCCAAGCTCCGGATCGCCCTGCGAAAAAGGAGGGTGAGCGCGCTCGACGTCGCCGTCGCAAAGGCTTCGGAGGTGTTCGCTGGGCGAGCCCTGAGATCAATGAACGCCGAGGAGTACCTCAGCATGCTCGGCGCGATCAATCCTGGCAAGCTCGACGCGAGCGCTCCTGAGGTGCTGCTCGGCGGATGCTCGGCGCTGACCACGGAGCAAGTTCAGAGAGGCGTGACGATGTTCTTGTTTGGTGCCTGCTGTGATGAAACACCGCTCTGGGGCCGCCTCCGCGCGAGCGCCGGCGGGAGCCCGCGCACCTGGTCGGTGATCGCGGACCTGTCCGCCCCCGGCCTCGGGGTCCTCTGATGGGCAGGTGCGCTTGCTGCGCCTCCTCTGTCCAAATTGCGCAGCAGTGCCACGACTGCGAGCACCTCTGGCGCGAGGTCGATGCCGTGGCCGACCCTGTCGTGCGCTCTTACAACACACCCCGGGCATGGGTACAGACGAATACCCTGATCAACGCTCGTTACTCCACGCTGTTTTCCGCGAATAACAGGCTGCTCTTCGCGGGGGGCGCGTCCTTCGGCTCGTTCGCCGTCGGCTGCAATTTTCGCCTGATCGAATTTCTTCTCGATCTGGCCGATTCAGATCCTGGGCGCCTGATACTGCTCGCAAGGAATCCCAGCCTGGGCGCCGGTTTTGGCGAGGGCGTCACCGCGTTCCTGCGGACCATCAATTGGACGCTGAGCTCGTTTCCGCATGTTCGGTTCGCGCTGGAGACGATCCGGCAACTCTTGATATTTTCTGCGAACAGGCTTCGCGACGGGAACGTCGGCGTCTTCATGGACATGTTCCCGATTCAGCTGTTCTATCATCTGCATATGCTGGAATATGCCAGCGCAGACGTCGGCGACCGCGCTCACGCGGCGCTATTCCGCTGTTGTTTGCGAAATTTTGCCGAACACTTGCGCATTTGCCGCCGACAGCGGTACTCGAGGTACGAAACGTTCGATGAGCAGGACTACCTCTTCAATGGAGGCGTCGCGCTCGCAGAGGACCGATTCTTCGACGCGGCTACATCCATTCTCCGTCATGAACAGTACCTCACCCTCGAGGAGACGGTGTACAACGTGGGGCGCGGGTACGTCTTGGATGCGTTTGATGAGATCGGCGATACCGTGTTTGCGGCCCTCGTCGAAGGCATGCGAATGTGCGGCCTTATCAAGGCATTTTTCTACGCAGACTGCTCCCCCTCGTCACCTCCGGTTCAATATACGCACGCCTATGCCGGGGATGCTGGATTCCACAGACCTGACATACGATGGCCTTACATGCTCGAAGGCGTGAGGAAGGCTACGACGCTCGCAGGTATGCGCCGCTACCTCGTCTCTGGCGCGAGCCCGAATTCGGCGCCCGAGCAGGGCGAGACCAGGACACACATCCTTTCTCAGCTGCACCGGATGAGAGGAGGGGTGACCATCAGACCGTCAAGAGACGCGCGCTTTGTCGGATAAAGGTCTGTGTCTGCGCGCTGCCCGGCCGCCTCTTCGTCTCGCCCCGGCGCCGTCCCGCTATCGATCGTCGAGGAAGGCCGACGGCCCCTCTAGCTCCTCGAGCGTCCGGCTCAGCGCCTCGAGCGCCGCGCCGGCCTCGTGGAAGCGACGCTCGCCGAGCAGGCGCAGGTAGCTCGCGAACGCGTCGTTGGCCCGCTGCGCCAGCCCGTCGGTCACGCCGCGCGCGCCGGGCGCCTCTGGCACGCCGGGCACGCCCGCCGCGGCCGGCGTCGGGGGCGGCCCGCCCTCGAGGAGCCCGCGCAGCGCCGCGTCGAGCGAGCTCGCGAAGCTCATCCGGTCGCCGTGCATCACCACCACGACGCGGAGCTCCGGATACGCCGCCGTGTCCGCCTGGAGGAAGATCGGCTCGACATAGAGGAGCGTGTCCTCGACAGGGATGACCAGCGCGTTGCCGCGGATCACCTTCTGACCGCGCTGGCTCCACAGGGAGAGCTGCGCCGACAGCACCGGATCCTGATCGATCTTCGTGTCCATCTGCTGGGTGCCGAGCACCCGCGTGTCCTTCGGGAACTTGTATGCGAGCATGCGCCCGTAGTCGTCGCCGTCGGACATGCCGGCGATCCAGCCGATGAGCACCTGCCGGTCCTTCGGCGTGAACGGCAGGATCAGGGTGAACTCGGGCCGACCCTCGCCGGGCGGCTTCCACATCACATAATAGGGCTCCACCGGCTGGACCTTGTCGTAGTACTTCTCGGTCGCGCGCGCCCAGAGGTCCTCCTGGTTGTAGAACACCTCGGGATCCGTCATGTGGTACTTCGCGTAAACGAGGCCCTGCGCGAGGAGGAAATCCTCCGGATAACGCACGTGCGCGCGGAGCTCCGCCGGCATCTCCTCGCGCGGCAGGAGCAGGCCGGGGAAGATGCGGCTGTAGACCTGGAGGATCGGATCCTCTGGCTCGAAGACGTAGAGCCGCACCGAGCCGTCGTAGGCGTCGACCACCGCCTTGACCGAGTTGCGCACGTAGTTCGCGCGGCGGAGGTGATGCGCGAACCCCGCCCGCCCGCCCGCGTCGCCCGGCGCGCTCATCCCGGCGCCCTCGGCCGAGAAGAAGCTCTCGCTGTAGGGGTAGTAGCTCGACGTGGTGTACGCATCGAGGATCCAGTGGAGCCGCCCGCCGGCGACGACGATGTACGGATCGCGATCCAGGGCCAGGAAGGGGGCGATCGCCCCCACGCGCTCGCGGACCTCGCGGCGGAACATCACCCGGCTGTCGTCCGTGGGGATGCCGGACGCGAGGAGGCTCGTGCCGCCGAGCTTCCACCCGAAGAGGAGCTTGCGGAAGAAGCCGTCGAGCGCGATCCCGCCGGTGCCCGCGTAGCGCGTGTAGACGTTCTCCGAGCCGCTCGGATAGTCGAACTCCGGCTCCCTGGAGTTGGCCACCACGTAGCCGTGGGTGGTCTCTCCATAATAGATCTCCGGCCGCTCGATCGCGATCTCGGGCGAGGCGGAGACGGGCGGGATGTCCTTCACGAGCAGGTTCGGCTGCCCGTCGTGCGTGAAGTCGTGCGCCGAGGCCATCGCGACGCCGTAGCCGTGCGTGTACTTGAAGCGACGGTTGACGAAGGTCTGGTGCTCGCGCGGCAGGTTCTCGGCGTTGAGCTCGCGCGGGGCGAGCATGACCTGCCGGTAGCGGTCGCCCACGGCGTAGCGATCGATGTCGATGCCAGGCATCTCGTAATAGAGGCGGATCGCCTGGAACTGATGGATCACGGCCTCGAGCGCGCGCGGGTCCCAGAGGCGCACCTCGGACAGGAGATCCTGGTTGTCCGCCAGGGTCTCGCGGGTGAGCCGGTCGGAGACGGGGAACTCGGTGACCTCGATGTCGTGGAGGCGGAACCCCGCGCGGGTGAACGCGATGTTGTGGGCGAGGTAGGGGCGCTCGAGCGCGAGCTCGTTGGGCACGACCTTGAGCCACTGGACGAGCGCCGGGAGCACGTGCATGCCGAGCGCCCACGGCACCGCCACGAGCAGCGCCGGCAGCGCGGCGAGCCTCGCCAGGGCGCGCCGGCCCGCGCCGCGCTCGACGGCGGCGGCGCGGCAGAGGGCGCGCTGCACGGGCGGGAGGAAGAGCGCGATCCCCACGAGCGCCGCGATGACGGCGACGACGCGGGTGGCGGGCAGGCGCACGTGGACGTCGGTCCAGCCCGGGCCCACGACCACGCCCCATGACGAGTACATGAGGTGATAGGCCGCGAGCCACCGCCCCCAGGCGATGACGAGCGCGAGCGCGCCGAGAGAGAAGAAGAGCGCGCGGTACCGCGCGACGCCGGCGGGCGCGGCGTCCGCGGTGGGAGCCGCGATGTCCGGCGCCGCGGCGCGCTCCGCAGGGAGGTCCGCCGGGGGCCCCGTGACCTGCTCCGCAGGAGGCGCCGCGATGCGCTCCGCAGGAGGCGCCGCGACGTGCTCCGCAGGAGGCGCCGCGACGTGCTCCGCAGCAGGCGCCGCGACGTGCTCCGCGGCGGGACCGGTCGTCCGCCGCGCCGACGCGAGGTCCGCGTCGACCGCCGCCCCGGCGAGCGCGAGGAGCGCGAGGGTCCACAGCAGGAAGTACACCGCATCGTAGAACGGCAGCGAGAACAGGTAAAACGAGGTGCTCCGGCCGAGGATGGGGTCGCGCAGCGCCGTGGGCACCTGCGCGAGGAAGCGCAGGATCACCTCCCAGCCGAAGAAGCCCCAGAGGGCGCCGAACGCCGCGCCGAGCAAGGTCGGGACGCGGCGCGCGCCGAGCGACCGCGCAGGGAGGGTCAGCAGGAAGACGAGGAGCGCGCCGAGCGAAGCGGCCGCGAGCGCCGAGATCGACCGGGCCAGCGTCGCCGTCCAGAAGCGCGCCGTGTAACCGAGCTCGGCGAACCAGAGGTACTCGCCCCAGAAGCTCAGGAACCCGAAGAACGCGAGCGTGCCGGCCGCGAGCAGCGCTCCCGCCGCGACGGGCAGGCGCCTGCGCATCCACATCCCCCACGCGATCAGGGCCGCTCCGGCGCCGAGCAGCACCACGATGAAAAGAATGTACATTCGATGCCTCCCTTTGGCGGGGCCCCACGCGGGGCGCGACGTGTGCGCCCTCAGGGCGCAAGGTCCGCGCCCGATCCAGAGCCGCGAATGCGTGTCCGCGACGCACGGGCACGCGAGCTGGCAGCCGGGACCGCGGGCAGGGCGGCTCGCCCGGCCGCGCGAGGACGCGCTGGGACCACGGAGAGGGGACGACGCGCCCGCTTGCCGGCCAAACGCAGGCAGCCGCCGAGGTGGAGCTTGCGCCGTGAGAGCTCTGGCTCCACCCAGTTCATCGACAGGGCGGTTGGAGCCGCTCGTGCTCGCTCGGAGTGGGAGCCACGCGCATGACGCTCGTCCTCGCGACCGACTTTTCCGCGGATGCGCAGCGCGCCGGGGGCAGCCTCGGGCCGTCGCCGGCATCGAAGGGGAACCTGCTGCGATGCTGTGGGCTGTCCTGAGCGTCTTCGTCGGAGCGCTGCTGGCGCCGCCCCTCCATCGCAGGCTCGGCCGCCAGGCCGGCTGGCTCTTCGCGGCGCTCCCGCTCGTTCCGCTCGTGGTCGCGATGCGGTTCGTCCCGAGGCTCTTCGCCGCGGGGGAGGCCCATCACGCGTCGCTGCCGTGGATCCCGTCGCTCGGCGTGGAGCTCGCGGTGAGGCTGGATGGGCTCTCGCTCGTGTTCCTCGGGCTCATCTGCGGCATCGGGGCGCTGATCTTCGTGTACGCGAGCGAATACCTGCGCTCGCACCCGCGGCTCGGGCGGTTTTACGCCTATCTGCTCCTGTTCACGGGATCCATGGCGGGCCTCGTGCTCGCCGACGACGTCATTCTCCTCTTCGTGTGCTGGGAGCTCACGAGCGTGAGCTCGTATCTCCTCATCGGGTGGGACCACGAGCGGCCGGAGGCGCGCAAAGCCGCCTTGACGGCGCTCCTCGTGACGGGCGGCGGCGGGCTCGCCATGCTCGCGGGCCTCGTCCTCCTCGTCGTGGCCACCGGCGAGACGCAGATATCGCGGTTCTCGGGAACCGTCGTCCGCGGGAGCCCCCTCTACCTGCCGATCCTGCTCCTCGTCCTCGCGGGGGCCTTCACGAAATCGGCGCAGGTGCCCTTTCATTTCTGGCTCCCTCGGGCGATGGAGGCGCCCACGCCGGTCAGCGCCTACCTGCACTCGGCCACGATGGTGAAGGCCGGCGTCTATCTGCTCGCGCGCCTGCACCCCACGCTCGGCGCGACGCGCGAATGGACCCTCGTCGTGACGGGCTTCGGCGCCGCCACGATGGTGACGGGCGCGGCGCTCGCGGTCACGCAGAAGGATCTCAAGCGGATCCTCGCCTATTCGACCGTGAGCGTCCTCGGCCTCCTCACGATGCTCCTCGGCATCGGGACCCGGGCGGCCGTCTCCGCGGCGGTGGTCTATCTGGCGGCGCATTCGCTGTACAAGGGCGCGCTCTTCATGACCGCGGGGACCCTGGACCACGAGACCGGGACCCGCGACGTCACCCGCCTGCGGGGCCTCGCGCGGCGGATGCCGATCACCGCGACGGCGGCCGTGCTGGCGGCGCTCTCGAGCGCGGGGGCGCCGCCCCTCCTCGGTTTCGTGTCGAAAGAGCTCTTCTACGAGGCCGTCCTCGCGCCGCCCTCGATGACGGCGGTCCTCGCCGGGGCCGCGGTCCTGTCGAGCGCCCTCCTCGTCGTGGTGAGCCTGGTCGTCGCCCATCGCCCCTTCTTCGGGGGTTCCCCGGCGGCGCCCACGCTCCCCCACGAAGCGCCGCCGTCCTTGTGGCTCGGGCCTGCCACGCTCGCGGCGGCGAGCCTCGTCCTCGGGGTGGCGCCGCGGCTCCTCGGCGACCTCCCGGGCCTGGCGGCGACCGCCATCCTCGGCCGACCCGCGCCGCTCGAGCTACGCCTGTGGCACGGCCTGACCCCCGTGCTCGGGCTCAGCGTCGCGACCCTCCTCGCCGGACTCGGCCTCTTCCGCGTCCTCTCCGGCCGCGAAGCGCGCCTCCTCGACGCCGCCGCGCGCGCCGCCACGCGCCTTGGAGCGTGGGGCCCCGCGCGCGTGTACGACGCTGCCTTCGCGGGGCTCCTCCGGTTCGCGGAGTGGCTGACCCGGCGGCTCCAGACGGGGCATTTGCGCCATTACCTGCTCATCACGGTCCTGACGACGGTCGTGCTCGTCGGGACGCCGCTGCTCCGGAGCCTCCCGTTCACGGTCCCGTCGCTCACCGTGGAGCTCCCGGAGCTCGTGCTCGCGGGCGTGATCCTCGGGTCCGCGGTCATGGCGACGCGCACGCAATCGCGCCTCGCCGTCGTCGCCGCGCTCGGCGCGATCGGCACCTGCGTCATGCTCATCTTCGTGATCTTCAGCGCGCTCGATCTCGCGCTGACGCAGATCATGGTCGAGGTGCTGACGATCGTCATCTTCGTCCTCGTCCTGCACCACCTGCCGCGCTTCGTGCCCCGATCCCCCGCGCGCGTGTGGATCCCGGACGCGATCGTCTCCGTGATCTTCGGGGGCACGGTGACCCTGCTCATCCTCATGTCGTCGTCGCTCTCCCCGGAGCCGATCCTGCGCGAGTTCTTCGTGGAGAAGGGGTACGCCGAGGCCCACGGGCGGAACATCGTCAACGTGATCCTCGTGGATTTCCGGGCGATGGACACGCTGGGGGAGTCCACGGTCCTCTGCGTGGCCGGGATCGGGGTCTATGCGCTGCTCGCGACCCGTACGCGGAAGGGAGCCTGAGCCGTGCCCTCCGTGATCCTGCGCGCCGCGGCGCCGGTGTTGATGGTGCTCCTGATCATCGTCTCGATATACGCGCTCCTCCGCGGTCACCACGAGCCCGGGGGCGGGTTCGTCGGCGGGCTCATCATCGCGTCGGCGTTCTCGCTCCACATCCTCGCGTACGACGTCCCCTCGACGCGGCGGCTGCTCCGCGTCGCGCCCCAGACGCTCATGGGGCTCGGGCTCTCGACGATCCTGCTCTCGGGCGTCATCGGGCTCGTGGCCGGCGGAGCCTTCCTGCAAGGCGTGTGGACGACCGTCCCGGTGCCGGGGCTCGGCGACGTGGCGGTGGGGACGCCGGTGCTGTTCGACGTCGGCGTGTATGCCGCCGTGATGGGCATGGTGCTCATGATCGTCCTCATGACCGCGGAGATGAGCTCATGACGGTCCTCCTCGCGATCGTCGTCGGCGGGCTCTATGCGTCGGGGCTGTTTCTCATGCTCCGGCGCAGCATCGTGAAGCTCGCCTTCGGCCTCGTGCTGCTCGGGCACGGCACGAACCTCCTCATCCTCACGGCGGGCGGCGTCGTCCGCGGCCGTCCCCCGCTGATCCCCAGGGGTGGAGAGGCCTTCCACGCGCCGCCGGCCGATCCCATGGCCCAGGCGCTGATCCTGACGGCGATCGTCATCAGCTTCGCTGTCGTCGCGTTCGCCGTCGTCCTCCTTCATCGCGTTCATCGGACCATGGGCAGCGACGACATCGACTCCCTCGAATCGGCCGACCCATGAAGGTGCTCCTCGTCCTGCCCGTCCTCGTCCCCATGACCACGGCGGCCCTCTCGCTCCTCTCCTTCCAGCGCGCGGGGCGGCACCGCGCGCTCGGCCTCGTCGGGAGCGTCGTTCAGCTCGCCGTCGGCGTCGTCTTGCTCCGCGCCGTGCACCGGGGGGGCATTCAATCGACCCAGCTCGGAGGCTGGCCCGCCCCGTACGGCATCACCTTCGTGGTCGACCTCTTCTCGGCGCTGATGGTCCTGCTCTCGGGCATCATCGCGGTCGTCACGTCGATCTACTCCCTGTCGGACATCGACCGGGAGCGGCGGGCGCGCGGGTTCTACCCGCTCATGCACGTGCTCCTCATGGGGGCGAACGGCGTGTTCGTCACCGGCGATCTCTTCAATCTCTACGTCTGGTTCGAGGTGACGCTGATCGCGTCCTTCGTGCTCCTGGTGCTCGGCAACGAGCGGCCGCAGATGCAGGGCGCGATCAAGTACGTCGCGATGAACCTGATCTCGAGCGCCCTCTTCCTCACCGGCCTCGGCATCCTTTACGGATCCGTGCACGCCCTCAACCTGGCCGACCTCTCGCTCAAGCTGCCGGGCCTCGCGCCGCCGATCCGGCTCACCCTCGCGATGATCTTCCTCGTCGCGTTCGGCATCAAGGCCGCTGTCTTCCCCCTCTTTTTCTGGCTGCCGGACTCGTATCACACGCCGCCCGTGACGGTCACCGCGCTGTTCGCGGGGCTCTTGACGAAGGTGGGCGTCTACGCCCTCGTGCGGATGTTCACCCTCGTCTTCGTGGCCGACGGGGAAGTCACCCACGCGCTCCTCCTCGGGACCGCGGCCTTCACCATGGCCGTCGGCGTGCTCGGCGCGGTGTCCCACCGGGAGGTCCGGCGGATCCTCGCGTTTCATAGCGTGAGCCAGGTCGGCTACATGGTCATGGGCCTCGGCCTGTTCACGTTGTCGTCGCTCTCGGGGGCGATCTTCTTCGTCTTGCACCACGCCATCATCAAGTCGAACCTCTTCCTCATCAGCGGGATCATGCGATCCGACAGGAGAGACGCCCCCCTCGAGCTTCAGGGCGGGCTCCTCGCGCGGAGCCCGGGGCTCTCCGCCTGCTTCCTCGTCACGGCCCTCTCCCTCGCCGGCATGCCGCCCTTGTCGGGGTTCTGGGGCAAGCTCATGTTGGTGCGGTCGGGGCTCGAGGTCGGCTCGCGCGAGGCCGCGGCCGTCGTCGCCACCAGCCTCGCCGTCGGCCTCGTCACCCTCATCTCGATGACGAAGATATGGAATGAGGCCTTCTGGAAGCCCGCGCCCGCCGAGGCCGACCTCGCCGCGCGGGAGGGCGGGGCGCGGCGTCGCGCGCTCCTCTACGCGCCGGTCGTCCTCTTGACGGCGCTGGGCTTCGCGCTCGGGATGGCGCCCGAGCCGCTCCTCGCCGTCGTCCGCCGGGCCGCCGCGCAGCTCGCCGAGCCGACCGAATACGTGCGCACCGTGCTGGGGGAGGGGCGCCCATGAGAGCCCTCGTCCTCAATCTGTTCCTGGCGATCGTCTGGGTGACCCTGCTCGGCCGCGTCACCGCGGGGGGCCTCGCCTTCGGCTTCCTCCTCGGGTACCTCCTGCTCTTCGGGCTCCGGCGCCTGCTCGGCCCCACGACCTATTTCGAGAAGCTGCCGGGGGTGCTGTCCTTCCTGCTCTTTTATGCGAGAGAGATGGTGCGGGCGAACATCAGGGTCGCCCGCGACGTCATTTCGATCAGGCGAAAGAGCCGCCCCGGCATCGTCGCGGTCCCCCTGGATCTGACGACCGATCTCGAGATCACGGTGCTGACGAACCTCCTCGCCCTGACGCCCGGCACCTTTGGCCTCGACGTGTCGAGCGACCGCACGGTCCTCTTCGTCCACGCGATGTTCGTGGACAGCGCCGACGCGCTGCGCGCGACCATCAAGAACGACCTCGAGCGCCGCGTGAAGGAGCTCTTGCGATGACCCCGCTCTTGCTCGTCGCGATCGCCGTCGTCACGGCGGCGTTCGTCGTCGCGTTCATCCGGCTCCTGCTCGGGCCGAGCCTCCCCGACCGCGTGGTCGCCATGGACCTCATGGCGACGGTCGGCAGCGGGGGCATCGCCCTCTACGCGATGGTGACCGACCAAGGCATCCTCCTCGACGCGGTGATGGTGCTGTCGCTCATCTTCTTTCTCGGCACCATCGCGTTCGCGTATTACCTCGAGCGACAGGGGGAGTCGTCGTGATCCTCGAGCTCGTCGAGGGCGCGCTCCTCGTCATCGGATGCATCTTCATGCTGCTCGCGGCCGTGGGCATCCTGCGCATGCCGGACCTGTTCACCCGCCTCCAGGTGACCTCGAAGGCCTCGGTGTTCGGGATGACGTGCATCATCTCCGCTTCCGCCCTTCATTTCCAGGACCCGGCCGTCACGGCCCGGGCCGTCGTCATCATCGCATTCGTGGTGCTGACGATGCCCGTCGCGACGCACTTGCTCGCTCGCGCCGGTTACACGACCAACACGCCCCTCTCGCCCGAGACCGTGGTGAACGAGCTCGCGGGGCAGTACGATCCGACGACCCACACCCTCGCCGGCGCGGAGCCGAGGAGCCGCATGTTCGAGCTCGCGCCCGGGGCCGCCGTCGTCGGCAAGCGCATCGCCGAGCTCGGCCTGCCTGCCGGGGTGCTCATCCGCGCCATTCACCGGGAGGGCGGGACCGTCGTGCCCCGGGGCCAAACGATCCTCGAGGTCGGCGACAGGCTCGACGTGCTCGCGGAGCCGGCAGAGATCGGCCGCGTGCGCGAGATCTTCCTGGCCCGGGCCGCGACGACGGCGACGGACGATCCGGACGGCCATCCGCGATAGGCCCGTCGACGTGGCCGGTGGCGCGGCGAGGAGGTGACGTCCTGGCAGGCGGAGGGCCATTGCCCCTGGAAGGCCGCCTCCTCTACGCTGTCGAGGCCGGCGAGCCGGCGACGCGACCCGAGAGGAGCGCCATGCGACGATTCGCCATCTCTCATCTGCTGATCGCCTGCCTGTCGAGCTGCACGTCCGCGCCGCCGTCCGCGCCCGGGGAGGGGCAGGTCGAGGGGCCACCGCCGCCCGCGGCCGCGTGTCCGACCGAGAAGCTCGCGTTCACCCGGGAGACGGGGTGCGCGAACGATGGATCCGTCGAGTTCTGCCTGCCGGCGGGCGACGAGGCGCTCGTCGCCCGGGTGCGGGGCATCGCGCCCACGATCCAGGAGGGCTCGTCGCCCGGGCGCGCCAGGTGCGATGTGCCCGCGGAGACGCTGTACTTCTTCCCCACCGGAGACGCCGAGTGCGTCGCGCGCCATGGCGCGCTCGAGGGCGCGGCCTGGGACAAGATCTGCCGCATCGCCGCGCTGCCGGAGGTGCGGGCGATCGTGCCGACGTGGTACGAGTGATCGGGGCGCGCCGGGCGCCGCCGCGCTCGCTCGTTTGCGGGGCGGCGCGAGCGCGCGGATTGCAGTAGAACCTCGGCAGAACGACGCGTCTCATGACGCCGATGGCTCCCACCCGCCCCGAGGTTCCCCGATGAAGCTCGCCTTCGACAACACCTACGCCAGGCTCCCGGACCGGTTCTACGCGCGCGTCGCCCCCGCCAAGGTCCGCGAGCCGCGCGTCGTGAAGGTCAACGGCGCGCTCGCGGAGGTGCTCGGGCTCGACGCGGCGCAGCTCGCGTCCGCGGAGGGGGCAGAGGTGCTCTCCGGCAACGCGCTGCCCGAGGGCGCGGCGCCGATCGCGCTCGCGTACGCGGGGCACCAGTTCGGCAGCTTCGTGAACCAGCTCGGGGACGGCCGGGCCATCCTGCTCGGCGAGGTCGTCGGCAAGGACGGCAAGCGGCGCGACATCCAGCTCAAGGGCGCGGGGCGGACGCCGTTCTCGCGCGGCGGAGACGGGCGCGCCGCCCTCGGGCCGGTGCTGCGCGAGTACGTCGTGAGCGAGGCCATGGCGGCGCTCGGCGTACCGACGACGCGCGCGCTCGCCGCCGTGACCACGGGCGAGCCGGTCTTCCGCGAGGAGGTGCTCCCGGGCGCGGTGCTCACGCGCGTGGCCGCGAGCCACCTCCGCGTGGGCACGTTCCAGTTCTTCGCCGCGCGGGGCGACCGCGAGGCGCTCTCCACCTTGGCGTCGTACGCGCTCGCCCGGCACTACCCCGAGGCCGCGGGCAGCGGCAACGACGCGCTGGCGCTGCTCGAGCGCGTCATCGAGGCGCAGGCGAGCCTCGTCGCGCGCTGGCTGGGCGTCGGCTTCGTGCACGGCGTGATGAACACCGACAACACCTCGATCTCCGGCGAGACCATCGACTACGGGCCGTGCGCGTTCCTCGACGAGTACGACCCCGAGAAGAAGTTCAGCTCGATCGATCGCGGCGGCCGCTACGCCTTCGGGAACCAGCCGGGCATCGCCCAGTGGAACATGCTGCGGCTCGCCGAGGCGCTCCTGCCGCTCCTCGCCGACGACAAGGACGAGGCCGTCCGCCTGGCGACCGAGCGCGTGCAGCGCTTCACCGGCCTGTTCGTGGAGGCGCACGAGCGCGTCCTGCGGGCGAAGCTGGGGCTCGCGCGCGAGGAGGACGACGACCTCGCGCTCGCCGCCGATCTGCTGGACCGGCTCGCGTCGAACGGCGTCGATTACACCCTCTTCTTTCGCCGGCTGTGCGCGTCGGCGGAGGACACCGCCGCGGACGCGCAGGTGGCCTCGCTGTTCGCGGAGCCCGGCGCCTTCCGCGACTGGGCCGAGGCGTGGCGCCGGCGGCTCGTCAGGGAGGACGTCACGCCGGAGGCGCGCGCGCGCGCGATGCGGCTCGTCAACCCCGCGTTCATCCCGCGCAACCACCGGATCGAGGCGCTCATCCAGGCGGCCGTCCGCGGCGACTTCGAGCCCTTCGAGACGTTCGTGCGGGTGCTCGAGCGCCCGTACGAGGATCAGCCGGAGCTCGCCCACCTGAGCGAGCCCCCGCAGCTGGAAGAGCGCGTGCAGTACACGTTCTGCGGGACGTGATCGGCGCGGCCCCTCAGTCGGCCACGAAGCCTTTCCATCGCCGCAGGTACCCGGCGAAGGTCTCGGAGACGCCGCGCTCGAGCAGCTCGGCGCGCGTGAGCGGCGGCCGCCGCGGCTCCCAGGCGGGATCGGCGATCCGCTGCGGCCAGTCGGGGTTGGCGATGCCGGCGCGCCCCAGCGCGACCGCGGTGGCGCCCTTGTCGAGGAGCGCCTCGGCCTCGGCGCGCGTCCAGACGCCGCCCGCGACCACGAGCGGCAGGCTCGGCCCCACCACCTCCCGGAACAGCGGCAGCGGGTGGGCGTCGGGGCGCTTCCGCGAGGGCTTGCTCGCGTCCCACAGCGAAAGGTGGAGGAAGTCGGCGCCGTCCTCGACGAGCCAGCGAGCGAGCTCGAGGTTCTCGTCGAGGTCGAGCCCCTTGGCCTGGCCCCAGTCCTCGGGCGACAGGCGCACGCCGACGACGAAGGACGCGGGCACCGCGGCGCGGACCGCCCGGAGGGTCTCGCGCAGCAGGCGCGCCCGGTTCTCCCACGCGCCGCCCCAGCGATCCGTGCGGCGGTTCTGGGTGGCGGACAGGAACTGGCCGAGGAGGTAGCCGTGCGCGCCGTGCAGCTCGACGCCCGCGAAGCCGGCGAGGAGCGCCCGCGCCGCCGCGTCGCGGAAGCGCTCGATGACGCCGAGGATGTCTTGCTCGGTGGCGGCGCGGGGGACGGGCAGGTCCGGCTCGGCGACGGCGCTGGCGCTCCACGTGGGCAGGCCGGACACCTGCGGATTGGCGCGGAGGCCGCCGTGAAAGAGCTGGACGAGGCCCAGGGCGCCGGGGGCGGCGACCGCGGCCGCGAGCCGGCGCAGGCCGGGCAGGAGCCGGTCGGCGAAGACGCCGAGCTCGCCCTTCCAGGCATGGCCGTCCTCGGCGACGTGGGCAGCGCAGGTCTCGACCACGCCGAAGCCGCCTTGCGCGCGGCAGGAGAGCCAGCGGAGCTCGTCGTCGCCCAGGGAGCCGTCGTCGTGGCTTTGCCCGTTCGTGAGCGGGGCGAGCCAGACGCGGTTCCTGGCGGTGAGGCCGTTCGGGAAGGAGAAAGGCGAGAGCAGGGGTGAGGTCACGGGGCGAGTGTGTAGCATTCGCCGGGCCACACGCGCTCCGTGCTGCGCGCGCTCGGGTCGCGGCGGGGATGCGCGGCGCGCTGGCAGGCAGCGGCGGCGGCGCGACGCGCGGCGGGACCGGCGGCGAGGCGCGGCGCGGACGCGACGGCGCTTGTCACGTCGCTGCGCGCCGGGCAGGCGTTCCGCACCCTGCTGCGGCCGCAGCAGCGCGCCTGCCGCGCGCGGCGGTGAGCCGCAGGCTATCCCGAGGTGCTCAAACCTGCGTCGCGGTATCCGTACCTCGGCCATGTCACGGGCGCTTCGGCCAACCTCTCTATCCGATTGACACGCAGCCAGATCCGGCGTGACGTATGTCCGGGGCGTCGTGTTGCAGCAGCGGCGGAACGAACGAGCCGGGCCGCCGAGCGCCGCTCACCTCGATACCCCAGGAGGATCATCATGAAGCGCATCTTCTGGGCGCGGTCCGCGGTCGCGGCCGCCGCATGTCTCGCCGGGCTCTATATCGCCCAAGGTCGCACCGCCATGGGCACGGGCACCGGGCGCTGGACGATGTACGGCAGGGATCTCGCCAATACGCACCACGCGACCGGCGAGAACGAGATTGGGACGTCGAACGTCGGTTCGCTCTCCGTGAAGTGGGCCTTCACGACGACTGGCATCGTCCCCGCGACGCCGGCCGTCGACCACGGCGCGCTGTACTTTCCGGACGGGGGCGGCAACCTGTACAAGCTCGACGCCGAGACCGGGGCCCCGATCTGGACGCGCGCGATCCCCAGCCTCACGGGCACGGCGGACGCCGTCTCGCGCACGAGCCCCGCGCTCCACGGCCACATGCTGTTCGTCGGCACCCAGGCCGGCGCGCACATGCTCGCCGTGGACAGCCGCACCGGCGATCTCCTGTGGAAGACGCAGCTCGACCCGCACCCCGCGGCGATCATCACGCAGTCTCCCGTCGTGCACGGCGGGCGCGTGTACGTGGGCGTCTCCTCGCGCGAGGAGCTCTTCGCGGCGGACAACGCGTATCCGTGCTGCTCGTTCCGCGGCAGCGTGGTCGCGCTCGACGCGGTGACCGGGGAGGTGCTCTGGCAGCGCTACTTGGTCCCCGCCGGTTTCACCGGCGGCGCCGTCTGGGGCGGCGCGCCCGCGATCGACCTCGGGCGTCGCACCTTGTACGTGACCACCGGCAACAACTACACCGTGCCTCCGGCCGTCTCCGCGTGCGTGGAGGCGGCCGGCGACGACGCCCTCGCCGTGGAGGCCTGCCTCCCGGCCGACAACTACATCGATGCGGTCCTCGCGCTCGACCTCGACACCGGCGCGCTGAAGTGGGCGCGGCGGCTCCAGGGCTTCGATGCATGGACGGGGGCGTGTTACTTCGGCGGCGACTGGTGCCCTGATCCGGCGGGCCCGGATTACGACTTCGGCACGGGCGCCACGCTGTTCTCGGCCGGCGCGGGGGCGGAGCGCCGCGATCTGGTCGGCGCCGGCCAGAAGAGCGGCATCTTCTGGGCGCTCGACCGGGACGACGGGAGCGTGGTGTGGAGCACGCTGGTCGGCCCCGGCGGGGAGCTGGGCGGCATCATGTGGGGAGTCGCCGTGGACGAGAGCCGGATCTACGTGCCGATCGGCAACAACGGCGGGGTCGAGTACACGCTGGAGCCCTCCGGCCAGGTCGTCTCGTGGGGATCGTGGAGCGCGCTCGACACCGCGACGGGCGACATCCTGTGGCAGACGCCCGATCCCACGCCGGGCGCGCAGGATCGGGGGCCGCTGACGGTCGCGAACGGCGTGCTCTACGCCGGCTCGATGAGCGGCAACGTGCACGCCCTGAGCGCCGCGACGGGCGCGATCCTCTGGAGCCATCCGGCCGACGGCTCGGTCAGCGCCGGGCCGGCGGTGGCGAACGGCACGGTGTACTGGGGGAGCGGCTACGAGAGCTTCGGGATCGGCACGCCGGGCAACACGCTGTTCGCGTTCAGCTTGCCGTAGCGCTGCCCGCAGGCAATCCGCAGATCGAGCGCGGCCCGCGCTCCGATCGCCCTCGCTATCGCCATCGCGTCGGCCAGACGTCCCTGGAGCGCCTCGACCGACACTCCTCCTGAGCAAAGCACGTGGCGAATTGTCGCAGTGGGGCGCGCGTGCAGGTCGCGCGTGAAAGGTAACGACACGTGATGACATGTCCTCATCGGGCTCCGGCGCATCGTTGCAAACCCCTCTCGTGCGCTTTTTTCAACAGACGCTCAGCCCGCACGCCTGGATCGTGACTTGCAATCTCACGGAACATGCATCGACACACCGCTCTCGGACTGACAATCATGGGTCTCTCGCTGACGCTCGGCTGCGTCGGCGAAGTTGAAACCGCGGAGGCGCTCGACGAGAGCGCCGATGCATTCTCGACGGCGCCCGGCGAGCCGAACCACGAGGAGATCACCCACACGGCCCTGTCGTTCCTGAAGCCCTCCGTGCTCACCGCCCTGAAGGTCGGGAACGTGTCCACGGACGTCGCGTTCCATTTCAGCAACGCCGCCCACTTCGATGACTGCAACTTCAGCGGAGGCGCCGCCTTCGTCGCCGCGAGTCAAGCCGAGGCGGTGCGCGCGCTGGGCCCGGGCATTCCGCTCCTGGACGGGGATGCCCGGGCCATGCTGGCCTTCGGGCGTTCGCTCCACGCGGTGCAGGACTTCTACGCACACACGAACTGGGTCGAGCTCGGCGGCGACGTCCTCGTGGACGAGTCGCTCACCGCTTTCCCCGCGCTCGCGCCGTATTCCGCGATCCCGTCGACGGGCTTCATCGTCGTGCAGGGCGACAAGCCGAAGCGAGCGGCGGTGACGCGCGACGCCCGCGCACCGTACCCGAAGTACGCCATCGTGACGGTCCGGGTCGAGCGGAAGAAGGCCTATGGGCTCGTCTCGGGTACGGTCGAGTACGAGCAGGGGGACTACTGTCCGCCTCCGGTCGCGATGACGCACGACGAGCTCAGCAAGGACAAGACCTCATTGACCGATCGCACGGCGCAGCACCTGGCGGCGAAGTCGCTCGCCGTCCAGCAGACACGTCATGAGTGGTGCCGGCTCAACCAGCTGGCGCACGACGCGTGGGGCGACGCCGGGACCGCGCGCCTCGCGGCGTGGGTCGCCGACCCGAGCTCGGCGCCCGACTGCGCTATCGAGTGACCCACAAGGGCCGTCTTCCGCGGGCCCGAGAGGTCCCGCCTCCGGCGGCGCCGGCGCTCACGCGAAGGCGATGATGGGCTTCACGTCGGCCGGCTTTCGCACGAGCGCCTCGGCCCAGCGGTCGAGCGGGACCCGGCGGGTGAGGAGGCGGTCGAGCCAGCCTTGATCCGCCCGGGCGAGCGACGCGGCGGCCGCCTCGTAGTGCCGCCGATTCGCGTTGACCGTGCCGAAGACGACCGTGTTCTCGAGCACCATCTCGCGGTTCAGCCCCTGCACGTCGACCGGGAGCGTCCGCCCGCCCGACGACACCCCGGCGAGGCACACGAGGCCGACCGGCGCCACGACCAGCATCGCGTCGTAGATGAGCCGCCCGACGCCCGTGCACTCGATGACCACGTCCACGCCCGCCCCGGCCTCCTGCACGCTGCTCGCGTGGTACGTCGCCCCGAGATCGCGCACGAGGCCGGGCTTCGGCCCCTCGGTCACCCGGTCGAGCACGCGCACCTCGAGGCCGCGCTCCACGCCGAGCAGCGCCGCGAGCAGGCCGATGGGGCCCGCCCCCGTGACGAGCACGCTCCGCGGCTTCCAGCTCGTCCGCGCGCCGATGCGCTCGATCTGGTCCCACGCCTTGGCCACGACGCTCGCCGGCTCGAGCAGCACGCCGCGCTCGCCGAGCTTCTTGTCGACGACCACCGCGAACTCGGGCTCGATGCGGTACCGCTCCGAGGCGTAGCCGTCGATCGCCTTGATGCCGCGCTCGGTGTAGCGGCCGTTGCGGCACATGTCCCACTCGCCCGCCGCGCAGCTCGCGCACGGGACCGGATCGGGGCGGCGCACGATCCCCACCACCCAGTCGCCCCGGTCGAGCCCGCTCCCGGGCGGCGCCTCGAGCACCTCGCCGAGCGACTCGTGCCCGATCACGAGCCGCGCCTTGCCCGGCGGCGCCCACCCGTAACCGCCGCCCACGATCTCGACGTCCGTGCCGCACACGCCGACGGCGAGCGTCTTGACCAGCACCGGCCCGTGCGCGCTGGGCGGCTCGGGGATGTCGTCCAGGCGCCCGGAGCTCGGTTTGCCGGGCTCGACCGTGATGGCGCGCATCGAGCTCTCCTTTCTTCGTGTGAGCCTCAACGAGATCGATGAGCCGCGGGCCCCGCGCGGTCCAGGGCAAGATTGAACGCGGTGTCGACCAGCGCCAGATGGCTGAACGCCTGGGGGAAGTTGCCGAGCAGCCGCTCGCTCGCGGGGTCGTACTCCTCCGAGAGCAGGCCGACGTCGTTGCGCAGGGCGAGCAGCCGCTCGAACAGCGCCCGCGCCTCGGCGGCGCGGCCCATGAGGGCATAGCAGTCCGCCAGCCAGAAGCTGCACGCGAGGAACACCCCCTCGCCGCCGGGCAGGCCGTCGATCGCCCCCGCCGGGCCGGTCGGATAGCGGAGCACGAAGCCCCCGCGCAGGAGCTCGCGCTCGATCGCGCGCACCGTGCCCGCGACGCGCGGGTCGTCCGGCGGGAGGAAGCCGACGAGCGGGATGAGCAGCGTGCTCGCGTCGAGCACCTGGCTGCCGTACGACTGCGTGAACGCGCCGCGGCCCCGGTCGAACCCCTTCTCGCACACCTCGGCGTGCACCGCGTCGCGCAGCGCGCGCCAGCGGTCGACCGGGCCCTCCAGCCCGAGCTGCTCCACGGTCTTCACGGCGCGATCGAACGCGACCCAGGCCATCACCCGCGAATAGGTGAAGGGGCGCGGCCCGCCCCGCACCTCCCAGATGCCCTCGTCGGGCCGGCGCCAGTTCGACTCGAGGAAGTCCATCAGCTTGCGCTGGAGGCGCCAGGCCTCCGGCTCCGGCGCGAGGCCGGTGCGGCGCGCCTGGTACATCGTGTCCATCACCTCGCCGTAAACATCGAGCTGGAGCTGCGCGACCGCGGCGTTGCCGGCGCGCACCGGCCGCGAGCCCTCGTAGCCCGGCAGCCAGGGGAGCTCGACCTCGCGGAGCCGCCGCTCGCCCGCGATGCCGTAGAGGATCTGGAGCTTCGAGGGGTCGCCCGCGATGGCGCGCAGGAGCCAGTCGCGCCAGGCCTCGGCCTCGTCGCTGTGGCCGCCGAGCAGCAGCGCGTAGAGCGTGAGGGTCGCGTCGCGCAGCCAGCAGCAGCGGTAGTCCCAGTTGCGCACGCCGCCGATCCACTCCGGCAGCGAGGTCGTCGGCGCCGCGACGAGCCCGCCGGTGGGCGCGTGGGTGAGGGCCTTGAGCGCGACGAGCGACGAGACGACCGCCTCCCTCCACGGCCCGGCGTGGGCGCAGCGGCTCGACCAGGCGCGCCACCACGCCTCGGCGTTCTGCACCTCGCGCTCGGCGTCGAGCGCCTCGGGCGGCGGCTCGTGCGACGGGTGCCACGTGAGCACGAAGGGGATGCGCTGTCCCGCGTGGACGTCGAAGTCGGCGACCGTGGTGAGCCCCGCGCCGCGGAGCGGCACCCCCGCGCGCAGGATCAGCGCGTCGGGCCCGGCCACCGCGCGCAGCGCGCCGCCGATCGAGCGCACCCAGGGCACGATCGAGCCGTAATCGAAGCGAACGATGAGCTCCAGGGAGACCGGGACCCGGCCGCGCACGCCCTCGACGACGCGCACCACGTCCGGCGCCCTCCCGCGCAGCGGCATGCAGTCCACGAGCCGGACCGCGCCTTCGGCCGTGGTGAACTCGGTCTCGAGCACGAGCGTGCCCTCGCGGTAGCGGCGCGCGACGCGGGGCGACGGGTCCTTCGGCGCGATCCGGAAGCGGCCGTGCTCCGGCGCCCCGAGCAGGGCGGCGAAGCAGGCGGCCGAATCGAAGCGCGGCAGGCACAGCCAGTCGATGGAGCCGTCGCGCCCGACCAGCGCCGCGGTCTGTGTGTCCCCGAGCAGCGCGTACTCCTCGATCCGCAGCGGCATGCGAGCTCCCCGACCGGCGCGGCGACGAGCGCCGGCGCCACGCGCTGCGGCGCGAGCACGGAGGATGCCACGCGCCGCGCCGCGGCTTTCGAGCGGCGGCCCGGGCGCGGATGGCCACGCCGTGCACAGCGATGGCCGCCGGGCACAGCCGTCGTGTGCGGGCGTCGCGGGGGCACAACCCTGGTGTCCCGGCGCAGCGGACACACCCCCTATGGCGCGGGCGCGGCGGAGACGCCTGGGCTGCTCGGAATGCGGGACCGACCTCGATGTCGTGTGTTTCGAGGCCGCGCGAGCGACCCGCCTCGGGCGGGATCCACGGTACGATGGTGGAGCGCTCATGCCCGAGGTCCTGCGCAACGTCCATTTCATCGTGGCCGTCGATCCCATAGCGAGGATCGTGCGGGTCACGCGGACCGCCGCGCCGTTCGATTCCCTCATCGCCAACGCGCCGCCGCGCTATCGCTGATCGCGGCCTCCGGCGGGCGCGGATCTCATCTCGCGCTCCCTCGCCGCGGGCTCGGCTCGGGCCGATCTCCAGCTTCCTCGCCGCGGGATCGAGGCTCGATCCGATCTTCCCACGGGACGCGGAGCACGGCGCGCCTATACTCGCGCCGTGCCCACCGCAGAGGAGATCACGAAGCACCACGAGCCCGCGCCCGGTCAGAACCCGTGGGTGAACGGCCCACCGGCGCCGTCGCCGATCGCCGTCGTCGACTACGACGAGCGCTGGCCGGCGCTCTTCGACGTTGTCGCGCGGAAGATCCGCGCCGCCCTCGGCGGCGCCGCCCTGGCGATCGAGCACGTCGGCTCGACCTCGGTGAAAGGGCTGCCCGCCAAGCCGACGATCGACGTCGACCTCACCGTCGCCGATCCCGCCGACGAGCGCGCGTACGTCCCCGCGCTGTCGAGCGCCGGGTTCACGCTGGTCATTCGCGAGCCGGAGTGGCACGAGCATCGGTGCCTCCAGCTCGCCGAGCCGAACAGCAACGTGCATGTCTTCGGCCCCGACTGCCCGGAGGTGATCCGCCACCGGATGTTCCGCCAGTGGCTCACCGAGCACCCGGAGGATCTCGAGCTCTACCGCCGGGCGAAGCTCGCGGCCGCGTCCGCGATCTCCGCGGGGAGCGGCATGATGATGGACTACAACAAGCACAAGGAACCCGTGATTCGCGCGATCTACGAGCGGATGTTCCGCGCGAACGGGCTCATCCGCTGACGGGCGTCATGCGGTTCGACTCCTCCCAAAAGAATAGTTAGCCTAACTTACCGTTGCGTCGCGCGTCGAGGTGGCCGCCGCCAGCGATCCGGAACATGGGTTGACAAGCGATCGCGGAGGAAGATTACATGCGCCTTCGCGCCCGCACGGTTGTTCAGCTCGGAGAGGCCGGGCACCGGCGGGGGCGGCGAAAGGGAAGAGTGAGGCGGTGCGCGCAACCTTCATTCACGGCATCCGCGACGTCCGGTTCGGCGAGGTCGAGCCTCCGCAGCCGCGCGACGGCATGGTGATGATCCAGGTCGCCGGCTGCGGGATCTGCGGCAGCGATCTGCATTATTACCTGGAGGGGGGGATCGGCTCGGCGCAGATCCACCGCGCCTTCGTGCCGGGACACGAGCTCGCCGGCTGGGTCGTCCAGGACCATCCGGAGCTGGGCCTGTCCAGGGGGCAGCTGGTCGCCGTCGACCCCGCGCACTCCTGCGGCCGCTGCGAGTGGTGCCAGCGCGGCCACGTGAACCTGTGCCCCTTCGTGGAGTTTCTGGGGGCGCCGCCGCTCCATGGCGGCATGACGGAGCGGGTCGTCGTGCATCCCGACCAGGTCGTGCCGGTCCCGGCGGGCTTCTCGGTGCGCCGGGCGGTGATGCTGGAGCCGCTCGGCGTCGCGATCCACGCCATCGACCTCGCCCGGCCCCACCTGCAGGAGACGGTGGTGGTGCTGGGCTGCGGGCCGATCGGCCTGTGCCTGGTCCAGCTCGCGCGCCGCTCGGGCGCCGCCCGCGTCTTCGCCATCGATCCCGTGGCTTACCGGGCCGAGGCGGCGCGTCGGCTGGGCGCGCACGACGCGGCGCCGGCGCTGGCGGCCGTCCTGGAGTGGACGGGCGGCCGGGGCGCCGATCTCGTGCTCGAGGCGACGAACTCGCCCGACGGCTTCCACCACGCGGCCGAAGCCGCGCGCATCGGCGGGCGGATCCTGCTGGCGGGCATCCCCGAGGGCGACCGCTACGCCTTGCCGGCGGCGCTGTGCCGCCGCAAGGGGCTGAAGGTGAAGTTCTCCCGGCGCATGGGGCATGTGTACCCGCGGGCGATCCACATGGTCGCCGAGGGCGCGGTGGACGTCGATTCCATCGTCACCCACCGCTTCGATCTGTCGGACGCCGAGAAGGGCTTCCGCCTGCAGGCGGATTGCCAGGACGGGGCGCTGAAATCGATCATCGTCCCGGAGGACGGCGGCACCCCGTTCTGATCCAGGCTCAGTCGCCGAGGATGACGCGGAAGATGCGCTCGTTGCTGTTGTTGGGGACGCTGTCCGTGCCCCCGGTGTTGGTCGTCGTCAGCCAGAGATCGCCGTCCAGGGTGGGCTCGACGGTGCGGAGGCGGCCGTAGGTGCCCACGAACAGCTGCTGCACGCTGGTGAGGCTGCTCCCGCTGATGACCGCGCGGTACATCCGTGTCCCCCGCTGGCACGCGGCGTAGAAGACGTCGTCCACGATCGCGATCCCGCTGCACGACCCCTCGGAGGTCGGGTACGTGAGCTTGGGCGCGATGTAGCCCGCCGTGCCGCACCCGCTGCCGCCTTGCGAGACGGTGCCCTCGCAGTTCGGCCAGCCGTAGTTGCCGCCTTTCTGGATGAGGTTGGTCTCATCCATCACGGTGTTGCCGAACTCCTGCTCCCAGAGCCGACCCATGGAGTCGAACGCCAGCCCCTGCGGGTTCCGGTGGCCGTAGCTCCACACGTAGTTCCCGAACGGGTTGTCCGACGGGACGCTGCCGTCGGGCTCGAGCCGCAGGACCTTCCCGGCGAGGCTGCTCGTGTCCTGCGCCAGGTTCGCGTTCTGCGCGTCGCCCGTCGTCGCGTAGAGCTTGCCGTCCGGCCCCCACCGCAGCCGGCCGCCGTTGTGGTACTTGTTGCGGGGGATGCCCGAGATCAGCACCTGCTCGGTGGACGTGTCGAGCTGGTTGCCGACGACCTGGATCCGCACGATCCGGTTGTCCGTGGGCGACGTGTGCATGATGTAGAGCCAGCGGTCGGTCTCGAACGTCGGCGCGATGGCCAGCCCCATCAGGCCCCCTTCGCCGTCCGTGCCCGCGACGTTCGGCACCGTGCCGATCGAGGTCTTCGCGCCGGTGCTCGGGTTGAGCTGGACGATGTCGTCCGCGTCCCTCCGGCTGTAGAGGACCGTGCCGTCCGGCAGCGAGACCAGGCCCCACGGGAGGTCGGTGTCCGTGGCGACCTGGACGACCTCGCAGACCCCCGAGCTGCAGCCCGACCCCGTCGACGACCATCGCTGGTTCGTCTGGTTGTTGCAGGTCCAGATCTGAACGGCGGTGCCGTTGGTCGTCCGCTGCCCCTCCACGTCCAGGCATAGCCCGGATTGCTGGTGGACGATGGCGCCGGCCGAGCTCCTCGTCCATTTCTGGCGAGCCTGGCCGCTGCAATTGGCGATCACAGCCTTGGTCCCCGCGGTGGTCGCGCCGTTCGCCGGCTCGACGCACCGGGTGCCGCCGTAGACCTGGAGCTCACCTGCGGATGTAAAATTGAAGCTCTGGTTGTCCTGTCCATTGCAGGTGTAGATCTGCAGGGCGGTCCCTGTCGTGGTGCTCCTCCCTTTCACGTCCAGGCATTTCCCGGACGCGACGCTGGTCAACGGGGCGCCCGTCACGGCGGCCGCCTCGTCGGTGTCGAGCGCCTCCGGGTCTGCGCCTGGATCGTCGATGCAGCCGGCAGGGAAGAGCGCCAGCGTGGCCAGTCCGGTCAACCAGTATCGAGAACATCCATGTCTCTTCATGATCGTTCCATCCATGTTGGCAGTCCGTTTGCTCGCCGAAAGGTCATCCCGGGCGAGGCCGAAGCGACGTCCTGGCATCGAGTTCGTAGGGCCTCGTCCGACCTGGCTCGCGACGGGATTTGACAATCGACGGCGATCGACGGTGATCGACGATGATCGCGCGGCTACGACGATGAAGCCTGCTTTGCTTACCATGCTCGACCACGTTCGCAACGGGTTTTCATGGCCTGGAACCAGAAGGTTTCATGATGCAATGTCATCATCTTGTTTCGCTCCGGCGGCCTCAGCCGCGAAGCCAACGACCCTCGGCGCCCGCTCTCGCTCGATAGGCCGACGAGCATTGCATGGAGCAAAAGCGCCTCACCGAGCGCTCTGTGGAGCAAAATGCCTCACCCGGCGGCGCTGCCATGCCACGTTCCATTGGCGTGCTCCGCCGCGGATCGTGGGGAGGCATGTAGCGAATTGACAAGGCGTTCGTTGCGTCATGCCCGGCTCTTCGCCGCGAGGCCGCCTCGCCTGGACAGCCCGTCGGGCGGAATCGAACCGAGAGGATCGCGCTTCAGGTCGGTGAATCCCTGCGATCGGCGCCGTCGTGAAAATTCGACCATGTCGACAAATTGCAGGCACATCGGACGGCCCGTCTCCGCTCGACAGCCCGCGGGAGGTCGCTGCCCCGCAACCTGGGTCGAGCCCGCAACCTGGTCGGATCGCGCCACAGCGCGGCGCGGAGGCCCGCCGATGTCGCGGCGAAACGGCGGCGGGGCCAGGCTTGACAGGGCCGCCCCTCCCGCGTTGCATCTGCGGACCGCGGTTGCGGGAGCCTCCGAGCATGCCTGAAAGCGATCTCCCTCCGATCATTGCATCGCGGTATCGCGTCCTCGACGAGATAGGCCAGGGCGGCATCGGGCGAGTGCTCCGCGTCGAGCACGTCCACACCGGCGAGCACCTCGCGCTGAAGGTCCTGCTGGCCTGCCGCGGTGCGGACGCCACGACGCTCGAGCGCTTCAAGCGAGAGGCGCGGATCCCGGCGCTCATCCGGAGCGAGCACGTCGTCAGGGTGACCGACGCCGATGTCGCTCCGGAGCTCGGCGGCGCGCCCTTCTTCGTGATGGAGCTCCTCGATGGCATGGATGTGGAGGCGTACGTCGCCAGCAAGGGCGCGCTGCCGCACGCCGAGGCGATCGAGATCCTCACCCAGGTCGCCAGGGCGCTCGACAAGGCTATGGCGGGAGATCGGCTCGCGCAGCGCCGACTCGCAGTGGGACGCGACGCTGATCCAGGCCTACGTGGAGGCCGGCCGCCGCGAGGACGCCCTGGCGTTGCTCGCGCAAGCGCGGGTGTACGTCGATGAGAGCGGAGAGCGGCTGTATGTGCCCGAGCTCGATCGGCTGGAAGGTGAGATCCAGCTCATGTGCGACGGCGAACATGCCGCCGCCGAGGCGAGCTTCCGGCGCGCGATCGAGGGCGCCTCCCGCGCCGGCGAGAAGCTCCTCGAGCTCCGCGCCGCCGTGCGCCTCGGCGCGCTCTACCGCGATCTCGGGAGGTCGGAGGAGGCGCTGCGCCTCGTGGGAGACGTCCTCGCGACGTTCCCCCAGGCGACCGACGCGCGCGACGTCCGCCGCGCCCGGGAGCTGATCGCGGGCTGAGCGCCGGCCGGGGCGCCGAGCAGTGGAGATCTGTGTGCGGCAGCACACCGATGATGGCGAGTCGCCCGCGCCTGGGAGCGCCGCCGGAGCGCTCGCTGCTGCTCGGATCCGCCGCGCGGCGGCAGCGCGGGAGGGGACGCTCGAGGCGCCCCGAGGGGGCGCGCTCCTCGACATGGATGCTCGACACTGACGGCTTGACCGATCTAGTCTGCCAAGCTGGACATGCCACAGCCAGACAGCACGACCAGCACGCTCGCCGACTTTTTCCTGCATTGTATGGAGCTGGTCTTCATCGCCAGCGAGGGCGGCGAGCTGCTCCGCACGAGCGGCGCGCTCACGCGCGCGATGAGCGCCGAGCTCCGCGAGGCGTCGTCTGCGGCGGGGCTTGCCCCCCTGGTTCACCCGGACGACAGGCGCTCCTTCGACGAAGCGTGGAGGAGTGTCCGCGCCGCGGCGGAGCCGGTGGCCGTCGACGTGCGGCTGAAGACGGCCGACGGATCCTTCAAGTACTTCCAGTGCACCGCGCGATGGGTGCCCGAGAAGGAAGAGGTCTATGGAACGCTCCGCGACGCCGAGGAGCGGATCAAGCACGAGATACAGCTCAAGCTCCTCCGGGCGATCAGCGACCACCTGCCCATCTGCCTGTGGGCGATCGACGCGCGAGGGGAGTTCGTCCTCCACGACGGCAAGGGGCTCGAGTCCTCGGGGCTCAAGCCGGGGCAGTTCCTCGGCCTCAACATGTTCGAGATCTACCCGGAGTCGGGCACGGCGGTCCTGCGCAAGGCGCTCGAGGGCACGATGTCGACCTTCGTGAACGAGATCGAGGGCGTCCACTGGGAGGCCTGGTATCTGCCGATGCAGAACGAGCGCGGCGACGTCACCCACGTCGCGGGCGTCTCGCTCGACATCACGGCCTCGAAGCGCATCGAGCAGGAGCTCCGCGCGAAGCTCGATCTCATCGAGCGGCAGCAGCAGGTCATCCGCTCGCTGTCGACGCCGATCATCCAGGTGTGGGATCGCGTGCTCACGCTGCCCCTCGTGGGCATGCTCGACAGCACGCGCGCCGCCGACGTGATGGAAGGCGTGCTCCGCGAGGTCGTCCGGACGCAGGCGCGCTATGCCATCCTCGATCTCACCGGGATCGACGCGATGGACACGGAGACGGCGAACCACCTCTTGAAGCTCTCCGCGGCCATCAAGCTCCTCGGCGCCGAGGGGATCATCACGGGCATCCACCCGGCGATCGCCCAGACCATCGTCGGGCTCGGCGTGGATCTCTCGTCGATCGAGACGCGCTCGACGCTGCGCCAGGGGCTCGAGCACTGCATTCGCAGCATGCGCCGGAGCGCCGCGTAGCGCGCGTGTAGCGCGGCTCACCAGCGCTGGCCGCGCGGCGCGAGGTGGCGCGAGGTGGACAATCTGACAGCGTGCGTCGACGTCGCCGGCGAGCGCCGGGCGGACGACGGCTCCGCACGTGCGCCCGAACCCGTGGAGCTCGAGCGTCGAACCTGCCACATGATCACACGATGACGCGATGACGCGATGACGCGATGACGCGATGACCCGACACTCCCGCGTCAGATCCTGAAGCTCGGGGCAATCTGTCCTTGACGGAGTTTGTTAAGATATTTAGGTTATATCTTTGATCCTTGGCGACTTGCATACGCCCACCGAAAGGGGTGAGTTCCATGAGCACGAACGGCGATCGTTTCAGCGGCTTTCTGCGTCGTGCCTTGCCGGCGGCCTCCGCGCTCGCGCTGGCGGGCGCCGTCACCATGTCGATCGCGAAGCCCGCGGAGGGCACGCCCCCGAACGGCCTGCCGGAGCTCAAGGCGCTGCAGGAGATCGAGCAGCTCGAGTACTGCTACGCGGCCGGGACCGACGCGATCGGCCGCGGTGATCTGGAGACGGGCAAGGCGATCTACGCGAGGTGCTTCACCGAGGACGCGCCCGTCATCATCTGGGAAGCCGGCGCCGATCCGGGCGACCCGCCCGTGGTCACGGTGCCCAGCGCCGAGGCCTGGGCCGATTTCATCGACGTCCTGTTCGCGGAGTCCGGTTATGTGGGCACGCAGCACCTGATCAGCAACGTTCGTATCGACATCCTCCCTGGCGGCCGCCGGGCGAAGATCACCTCTTACCTGATCGCGACGCACGTCTACGACCCGCTGAGCAGCGTCCAGGTCGCGCACGGCACCTACGAGAACGAGGCGGTCTTGACGAGCTCGGGCTGGAAGCTCAGCAAGCGCACGTTCCGCACCCTCTCGTTCATGCGCATCGACTCGCCGGAGCCCTGAGCGAGCGCCGCGCGCGCTCGCCGTCGCTGCGCGCGCAGTTCAGGGGACGAACGCGATGTCGTCGACGAGCATGTCGAACACGGTCGACTTCGCCGTGTGGAACTCGATCGAATAGACGTGCGCGGCGTCGAACGCCGGGGGCGCCGGGACGCCCCAGCCGTCCGTGCTGAGGACGGAGAACATGACGGTGTACTGCGCCCACTCGGTCGTGAGGTCGAGCCCCTCGCCGAAGTGGTCGCCGCAGCCCGAGCCCTCGCACACGCCGCCTTCGCGATCGGTGTTGCGGTCGGGGAAGTTCACGTAGATGTGCGTCGGCGCCGCCGCCTTGGCCCAGAAGGTCAGGCCCACGTAGGCGGAGGCGTCGTAGCTCAACTTCGCTCCTCCCGGGGCGAGGTTCAGGTCGAACCCCATCCCGGCCCCCCTCGTGACGAAGCCGCTCCCGGCGACGTGGGCGGCGTAGTTGCTCGGGTCGTGCCCGGGCGAGACCGGGACGAAGGGGCGGCCGGGCAAAGGCGTCTGCGTGCCGCTCCGGGTGCCGTCGTTGTACGTGTACCAGCTGCCGACGCGGCCCTGGCACCGGAGGATCGCGCTGTCGCCGTCCTCGAGGTCGTCCAGGAGCGCCGTGCAGGGAGGCGGCTCGGCCCCGGCGTCCGAGGCGCCGGCGCCCCCGGCTCCCGCGGCGCCGCCCGTGCCCGCGGCGCCGCCAGAGCCCGCGGTGCCGCCAGCGCCCGCGGCGCCGCCATCGAGGCCGAACGGGTCGGGGTCGTACTCGCCGGACGAGATGCCGAGGACGAGGCCGCACCCGGCGGCGAGCACCGACGCGCAGAGGCCGGCGGCGAGCACCCGGAGGCGCATCAGAAGCTGCCTCGCACGAGCGCGCCGCCCAGCGTGGGCGTCAGCCCGACCGACGCGCCCTTCGACGGGCTCGGCGCGGTCAGCCAGAGCACGCCGCCGCCGGCGATGGCCGCGAGGCCGACGCCGAAGACCACCGTCGCGACGTTGGCGCGCGCCACGGCGCCGTCGCGGATGTCCATGCCGCGCTGGTCGCAGCGGTCGCCGTTGCAGAACGGGCGCGACTCGTCGAACCGCGCTTTCGCGGTGAAGCCGAGCGCCGTCCCGACGCCTACGGCCACGATCCCCGCGCCGCCCGTCACGAGCGCGAGCGTGCGGCGCCCGCTGCCGTCGCCGCCCGCGTCCGCCGACGCGGGGTCGTCGTCCAGCGCGCGCACGACGAGGGTCGAGGTCGCGCCGCCCGGCTCGACCGCGACCTGCGCCGTCCACGCTCGCTTGCCCGGCGCGCTCGCCTCGACGACGTGGGTCCCCGCGTCGACGGGCATGGGCACGCCCCACTGGCCGGGGCCGACCGGCCTGCCGTCGCGCTTCACCTCGAGGCCCGGCGTGCTCGCGGCCTCGACGACCACCGTGAGGCGCGAGACCTTCGGCTGGACGGCCGCCGCGCGCTCGCGCGCCTTCGCCTCCTTCGCCGGATCGCCGCTCGCGCGCACCCGGGCGGCGACCTCGAGGAACTGCGCCCATGCCGACGCCATCTTGCCGACGCGCTCGTAGCAATCGGCGAGGAAGTACCGGGTGTTGACGCTGTCGTAGAGGCGCAGGCTCTCCTCGTACTTGGGGCAGGCGCGCGCCGCTTGGCCGGCGTCGACGAGCGCCCCCGCCTCCCGGAACAGCGCCACGGCGCCCGCCTTGTCGTCGGCCCTCGCCGCGGGGCCTCCCGCGAGCGTCGCCGTCAGGCCGGCGCCGAGCGCGCAGAGGCCTGCGACCCACCTGGGCCCGCGCGTCGCTCGGCTCGTCGTCTGCGGCGGCGTCATCGTCTCGGCGAGGGTATCAGAAGACATCGCGCTGGAAGGGATCCGCGCCGGCGGGCCGCTTCGGGGGCGGCGCGCTGCGCTTCGGGGGAGCCGAGCCGCTCGGCTTCGCGGGCCTCGGCGCTGCGGTGGGCGTGGCGCGCGCCTTTTCGGGCTGCCCCTCGGCCGACGCGCCAGGCGGCGGCGCGGCGCTCGCGGAAGGCTCGGCGGCCGCGGGAGGAGGCTCGTTCGCCGCGGGAGGTGCGTCGGCGGCCGCGGGAGGTGCGTCGGCGGCCGCGGGCGGTGGCGCGGCGCTCGCGGAAGGCTCGATGGCCACGGAAGGCGCGGCGCTCGGGAGCGCGGCGCGGGGCTCCGCCTGAGCGCCCTGAGCGCCCTCGGTCGGCGCGGTCTCGGGCGATAGGCGCGAGAGGAACACGCCGCTGGCCACGATCGCGAGGCCGAGCCCGAGCGCGATGGGGAGGACGCGCCGCTCGAGCGACGCTGGCTTGCGGTTCGTCGTGCCGACCGGCACGATCGTGTGCGCTCCGTCGGCGGGTATGGCCACCGCGATGGCGGCCCCGGCCGTCGAGGCCGCGAGCGGAGCGCCGCCGTGCGGCGGGGCTCCCGCCGGGAGCGCGCCGCGCAGCGCGCCGAAGAGGCGCTCGGCGGCCGCCCGCAGGTGCGGCGGGGCGAAGGGCACGAGCGCGAGCGCGAAGTCCGCGGCGGTGGGGAAGCGGCGATCGCGATCGCGGGCGATCGCCGTGAGGATCGCCTGCTCCAGGGCCTCCGGGAGGTCCGGGCGCAGCGCGCGGGGGCGCTGCGGCTCGCCCTGCGTGACCAGATAGACGAGCTGCGCGAGCTCCAGCGCGACGAACGGCGTTCGCCCCGTGAGCAGCTGGAAGAGCACGACGCCCAGCGAATAGATGTCCGCGCGGCCGTCGACGTCGCTCGCCGAGCGGAGCTGCTCGGGGGACATGTAGAGCGGCGAGCCGAGCACGCCCCCGACCCGCGTCAGCGCGTGGTCCTCTGCGTGCGACATCTTCGAGATCCCGAAGTCGAGCACCTTGACGCACGGCGAGCCGTCCGCGTTCCGCGTGAGGAACAGGTTGCTCGGCTTCACGTCGCGGTGGACGATGCCTTGCGCGTGCGCCTCCGCGAGCGCCTCGCACGCCTGGAGCACGAGGTCGACGACCAGGGGAACCGAGAGGGGCCCGCTCTCCGCGAGCACGGCGGCGAGGTCCTTCCCCTCGAGGTGGTCCATCACCATGTACGGCGCGCCGTTCTCCAGCGTGCCGACGTCGGCGACGCGCACGACGTGCGGGCTGCGGATGCGCACCGCGGCGCGCCCCTCCCTCAGGAAGCGCTGGAGGATCTCTGGATCCTGCACGTACCGCGGCAGGAGCACCTTGATCGCGACGCGATCGTCGAGCGCGAGGTGGCGCGCGGCGACGACGAGCCCCATGGCGCCCCGCCCGAGGACGCTCTCCACGCGGTACTTGCCGAGGAGCACGTCTCCTGGGGCAATTCCAATCGAGAGCTCGTCGGGGTTGGAGGTGGACATGGGAAGGACTGGACGGGGTTGCGCAGGGACGTCCAATATGCCACGTTGAGCGGTTTTTGCAATTCCACCGCTTCGGCCGCTCGATCGAGCGATCGTGGTCGTATCGTGCGCTGGGCTCGCTGCGATGTCGCGGCGTCCCAACTCGGCCGTTGCCTTCGGGGGCGCCACGACGCGCGGGTCGTCATGGCGTCTCTGGCATCGACGACGCGGCGCCGCGCTCTCTCCCTGTCGGACTCGCGATCACCCGGCGCGTGCGCTCTGGACGAGGGCGAGCGTGAGCAGGGCGGCGGACGCGAGGGCCGCGAGCGCCCGCGCGGTGTTCCACGTCGTCCACGCGGGGACGTAGCGAGCCCACGTCTCCGCGGCCGCCGCGGCCTGCGGCGAGACCCGCTCCAGCGCGTCGTTGAGCGGCACGTTGCGCACCATCGTGACCAGGAACGTGCCGACGACGTACAGCGCGCCCCCGGCGATGCGGAGCGCCGAGCCCGCCTCCGACCAGCGGAGCATCGAGACGATGGCGAGGATCAGGCACGTTGCCGCGGTCCCCACGAACACGCCCAGAAACGAGCGATTCAGCACGACCACGTTGATCGACTGCATCGCCGCCATGCCCTCGGCCGGCGGGAGCCTGGCCAGCGCGGGCATCACGAAGCTCGAGAACGCGAAGAACACCCCCGCGATCAGCCCACACCCGAGCGTCGACGCGAGGGTCAGGAAGAACAGCGCTTGCGGGATCATCGGCTTCGCACCTTCTGTCTGGCTCGGTCATGGCTGTCGACGTGCGGATCGCGGCGCGGCGGGCCGGCGTCCGGCGGCTCGCTTGCGAGGGGCGCGCCCTGGTTCCGGCGGGCGGGGCTCATCGCGCTTGCCGGGGGCCTGCTTCGCGAGCCAGGCGTCGATGGCGGCGAGGATCTCGGCGAGCACGCTATCGGCGGTGCGTCCGGCGGATTTCAGGAGCTCGAGGGAGTGGTCGCCGCCCTCCACCACATGCAGGCTCGCGCGAGCGCCGAGGCGCTTCAGCACCGGCCGGAGGAGATCGAGGCTGCAGAGCGGATCGCGGGTGCCCTGGAGGAAGAGCATCGGCGCCTCGATGGCCGAGAGGTGCTTGTCGCGGAGCGTGGCGGGCTTGCCCGCGGGGTGGAGCGGGTAGCCGAGGAACACGAGCCCGTCGCAGGGGACGCCCCGCGCGGCGAGGAGGGAGGCGATCCGGCCGCCCATGGATTTGCCGCCGATCAAGAGCCGCTGGGGCTTGTCTTTTCGCAGCCGCGCGATGGCCGCCTCGTAGGCCATCTCGAGCTTTTCCGGCCTGTCGGGCGCCTTGCGGCCGAGCTCTTTGTAAGGGAAGTTGAAGCGCAGCGCCGTGTGCCCGCGGTCCTTGAGCCCCCTGGCGACGTCGACCAGGAGCTGCGCGTGCATGTCGCCGCCGGCCCCGTGGCCCAGCACCACGGCCACGCCGGAGCGCTTCGCGCGCGCGGCGGGCGCGTGGAGCACGCCCGAGACCGCGCTTCCGTCGGGGAGGGGGATCGAGAGGGCTCGCTCGGGCATGGGGCCGTCATGCCATGGCCGAGGGGCCGGCGTCGAGGCCGGCGCAAGGGCGGGCGCGGTGCGGGCCGCGCCGTGGGGCGGGTCTCGACGGGAAGGGTTGGCGCTATTTCCCCTCATCTGGGGGAGCGGGGTGACACGATCGAGCGCGTTTCAGCGGGTTTTGAGGGAACCGAGGTCGACGTCATCTCGCCGATCGCGGGCGCTAACCCCGCGATCTCTGGTCGACCGGACGATTCCGTGACGCTTCCGGCGGTGCCCTCGGCAGTCGTGGAGCAGGCTGCGCTGGCGAGCCCTCCCCGACCCGAAGCAACCTCGCCCACTGCCCCGGCGAGCAACCCGCGCCAGGTGCTCGTCGCGACTCTCACGCAGACGATCGCCGCTGCCCACGCGGCGGGCGACCTCGCGACCGCGCAGATCGCCGCTCGTACCCTCTCGGAGCTACTCAGCGCCCCGCAGGCGACGCTGCGGGCAGCGCCTGTCGTCGACCTCGCCAGCGCCCGCCGCGCGCGATCTTAAACTAATCCTGAACGCCACCGCGGCGCTCGACGCAGTCCACCAGGCCGGGGAGTGCCACGAGACGGCCTACCGCCGCCGGGAGGTCGCCGTGGCCGAGCCACTGGCGCACGTCGCCCGGCCGGGTTCCGTCCCCCATGGGGAGGTCGAGGCGCAGACCCTCTTGGACCTGCTCTGGCTGGTGGAGCCCCGGGAGCGGAAGGAGCTGCTTCTCGTGGGCTAAGGCGAGCAGGTGAGCGAGGTCGCTCGAAGCCTTATAATGCCCATCGGGACCACCTCCTTACCCTCGGCTCACAGATGTATCGGAGTTTACATCGCGCGCCTCCGGCCTGGCGCGGCGAGGATAGCCAGACCAGTACAAGTCGTATGCGCTATTGGAACGCAATATAAACCGAATATCAGTTCCGGCCTCTGGCAGCAAACTCCCAGGAGCGATGATGACGGGCACTTCGTCAGGAATTGTCGGCAAACCGGCAACGCCAGGTGGACCGATCAATTTAACACCACGACCCGCATAGTCCTCATACTCATATTCAATGCGCCCGTATCGATCTTGTTGCCGAGAGCGAAGCCAGAATGATTTTGGAATCAGACGTCGACTATCGGCAATGTCAAACGCCTCTCGCAGCCGAGTAACACACAGCAGCATCGAATCTATGGAAGGAAATGTTTCCTCTGTGCGAGTATGATCCAGGCCATTTCTTACATAGGCTAGATTTGCTTGGCCGAGCTCATTGACCACCTTCGCAAAGTCTGCCGCGTATGATTCTAGGGCTTCGCGATCCGCATCTGCCCAGAACTGAACGTGATTAAAAGCAAACGGTCGATCTCCAGAATTTCGATAATGCGGAAAGTCGCTAACTGGACGCATCACATCACCGGTGGGCGCCGATGCTCTTCCAGAGATCCATTTGGCAGCAGCGCTAAGATAGCTCGATAGAACTCCGAGGGTATTCGACCCGCCAGCGTCCCACTTTATGGTTTGACTACCTGTTCCCAGTTCGTGGCCCAGTGCCCCACCAACGCTTTCGCATGCGTCTTGATTGCGGAAGATGAACTTGGTTCGAAGAAAATGATCGGAGTAAAGAAGCCACACATTAAACGAAATCAGTTCATTGAGGAATGCCTCTGCGGACACGAAGAGATTTACGCCAGCACTTCGGATTGCTTCACGGTCCGTCTCTGAGCTTATCCTTCCAATCCGTAGTATCGTGTCCTGAAAATGCTGAAGTCTTTTTCTTAATGACGAGTAAGTGTCTTCGAATCGTGGAATCGCAAAACCGAACTTCCAGAGGAGTGCGTTGGTTGTCGATCCTTCTGGGTATAGTGATATGTCCATATCTAGCTCTGTTGCGAGCGCCGTCGTGACTTCTGCACTTGGCAATATAATGTCTTTTACGAATGAATAAGGATCCGATGTTCCCAGGCGTGCCAACACTGCACCGCGTGAAGCCTTCACGGCCTTACGAGACAACCTCCACGCTAGATCGTCGGATTTTCCGTTGGCGTCGTAGACGCGCCATACTTTAGTTGCGAGCTTAATGATCGGTGTCCGTGTCACTCTTCGAACACCAAGTGATGACAGTTCCAGAGCCTCTGCTTGGCTTCCAGCAAAATCAATTACATGCTTGGGTCGCCGCGTTTCATGTGCGCTTATCTTGATGGTGCCCGTGGTTACGATTTGATCGATAAAGAACCATAGAGTGCTTGTGGGGATCGTCATTAGAAGCTGAAGTCGCTCGCGATCGCTGAGGCGACGCACCACATCAGCTGGAGACCCGCGGTGTCTGGATTTGTCGGACGACGATGCTTCAACTGCTGCTCGTATGGCAGGGCCTGAATCGGATGCGATCAATCGTGCCAGCAGCAAAGCGCGTTCATCCTCGACAAATGCTTCAGCTAAGAAGGAGAGCAGGTAAGCGATCTGTTGCGGTCGGATTCGAGCGGCTCTTCAACGAGACGACAAAGATGTATGTGCCACGGGGAAGCCGGTTCAGCAGCAGTGCCACATTCGCGTTTGACTTCATTCAGTGCTGCCGTGAACGGTGTGTCAAGTCGGCCAAGCGCCACGTCGTGCTCATACTGGCACCCTGTGTCAGGGCAGTGCCACAATGGCAGCTTTCGGTGTGGCGGAAAATATCGACGCTCTAGGGAGCGTACAAGGCCAAGAGGGCCGATCGTTAAATATCCAACTTGGTAGACGCCCTGCTGCGAGCCGTCGAGTAGACACATCGTTTCGACTGAATTTAGGCTCTCTATCTCTCGGCCGGGCCAGGTATCGTTGAATCGATCGTAGAGTTCTCGACCGAGTCCAAACGGTATGATGAGATGTCGGCGTTGAATGCTGTTACTGACAAAATCTAGGACATCCTGCGCTCGTGTCCTGGTCGTGTCCACAAGCAAATCGTGGTGAAAGAAGCGTATAAAAATAGCGAGCTTGATTTCGCCAATTGGAATGTCTGGGCAGTTGATTTGAATTCTTTCTAATGTTGCGTTCCCCTCTGGGGTCAGAATGATGGCGTCCCCGATCTCAGTGGGGGTGCGATACTCCAATATGGGCAATACGGATTCGATTGCGTATGAAATGCTTATGAGAGTTGCTGTGGGCTCATGGTTGGCTATGGCTGCGATTGTACGTTTTATATCTTGACGTGTTAGGGCTGCCATGGATCTGCCTGTGGCCCCTTGGCCTGACTGATTGTGGTCTGGTTGGAATTGTGGCGGCGTATGTGACCTGATAAGGAAAGATGTGAGCCCGTTGCTGGCTTGGCTTGTCTGTCTTCAGGTGTCTATGCTGCCATGACGGTTGCATGCGTTGATCGGAAAAAGGTCCAGATGGAGAATATTTATAGGACGAAAAGATGTTTGAGCACAGTCGAATCTGCGCGTTGTCTCTCGCCGGCTCCCGGCGGCGTCTGGCCGGCCCTCGCTATCGCTTCAGTTATCCCCATGGTCAGCCCCACTCTGCGAGGCCAGCGGAGATGCCGTCCCGCGTCAAGAGGGCCCGTCCGGCAGTGGGGCCGCCGGCAGGATCGGGAGGTTGGCCGGCCCGCAGGGCCCTACCGCCGCCCGCATCGGCGTACTGCCGCGTTTGCTCGCACGGCCTCGCTCGTGGGCCCGGAGTCCCACACTCGTACCCGGGTCGGCCCAGTCGGCCGTGCGCCCGCCGTGGAGTTCCGATCCCTATGGAGCGAAGCGGCTGGAGGACAGCATGCAGGTCATCGGACGCCTGTATCCCACCCGCACCCCCGGATCATCCACGCCACGTCCGCGACGTTGATCGCATGCTCGCCAGCCCTCCCGCTAGCGATGTTCCGTCCAAAATGTAACCGCTGAGTGTCTCCGCCCCGCAAAGAATCACACCACCTTCGATCTCGAGCACCACGATCTAGGAGAGCGCCCCCTTCGGCCTCTACCCGGCATCACGGTCGGGGGTAGCCCGGCGCTCCGCCCGCTGCTCAGCTCGCCCTCGTGGCGCTCCCCCGATCGCGTGGCCGGCAGCATCGACCGGCAGGGCGCCGGAGCATGGAGGGACCTCGACGGCCGGCGCCGGACCCAGGGCCCCGTACCACGACGGATCACAGCACCCTCGATCTCGAGCAGCATGATCTATGAGAGGACCCCCGGCCCCTGCCCGTCGCCGAGGGGCCCGGCGCTCCTCCCTGCCGCTCGGCTGGTTCGAGTAGCGCCCCCCCAACCGGTCGGCGCCGGGTCAACCAACCGGCAGCACGCCGGAGCGTGTGCGCCCCGACCGAGCCGCTGGACCGTGACCGGCGCCAGGCGCTGACGGCTGCTTAGCCGAGGGCCCGAGGGCACTCGGGCCGCCGTTCGACTTCGCCGTGCGCCCGTCGCCATCGCTTCGTTCGACTTCGGTCGCCTGGCCGCGTCGGCTGTTGCCGTCGGCCAAAACGGCCGTGTGTCTCGGATCGTCGTGAAGCTCGGGAACTTGCGTCCCGCGCGCCGCAGGACCGTGCCGGGGCGCTCATGTGGATCGTGCTGCTTCTTGGAGGTGCCATTGAGACGACCTGTTACCCAGGATGAACTGCCCAAAGCATTCGCCACCATCGCTCGCTACCTGATCGACTCGTTTCGCGAGGTCGCCAACGAGAACGCTGCTCGCGACACCAGCGCCGAGTACTACGACGCGAAGACCTCCCCGACAGGGCCGACGACGTTCCGACGCGCAGCGGCGGCCGGCGCCTTCCCGACCTTTAAGGTCGGCCGCAAGCCCATGGCGCGCAGGGCCGACGTGGACTCATGGATCGCGACCCAGGCGCGCACGCCGAAGCCGAAGGGGCAGAGCGGCGACGACGTGGACGCGGCCTTCTTCGCGTCCCTTCAGCCCAGGAGGCCGTCGCGATGAAGGAGGCGGACCGCATGACCGTCATCGTCGACACGCGCGAACTGCGCCCGTGGACGTTCGGCGGTGCCCTCCGCATCGAGCGCGCGACGCTGCCCGCCGGCGACTACTCGATCGCCGGCTTCGAGACCAGCGTCGCGATCGAGCGGAAGAGCCTGGACGACTTCGTGCAGAGCGTCACGTGGGAGCGCAGACGCTTTCTCCGTGAGTGCGAGAGGCTTCGTTCGTACGAGCTGAAGACGATCTTGGTGGAGGCCGGCGTCCCCGATGTCTGGACGCATCGCTACCGCAGCAAGACGATGCCGCAGGCGGTGATCGCAAGCGCGCTCACCATCGAGCAGGACTACGGCATCAGCACGACGTGGGCAGGCTCGCGCGAATCCGCCGAGAAGATCGCCGCGCTGATCCTCTCGCGATTTCACCGGAAGCATGCCGAGGTGCGGGATGCACGCTGAACCGAGTTCGGCGCAGCCGTCGACGGCCGGACCGGAGCGGCACCACGACCACGAGGCGCGCGCGGCGAACGACGTCGAGCCGAGCGAGCCGAGCAACCACGGCGACGCGAAGGCAGACGCCGACCAGGCCGGTGGCGACGAGCCGATCTCGCGCGGCGACGGACTCTGGCTCGATGCGTGTGGCACATCGATGGTGCCCGCGGGGGCGTCAACCGGACACGGTGCGGCAAACGGCAACGGGGCACCGCACGTCGTGGTGACGCTGAGGCAGGGCACCGCGCCGGACAGCGACCTCGCGAACGCGGAGCGCCTCGTTGCGGTGCACGGTCGCGACCTGCGTCATGTCGACGCGCTCGGCGGCTGGTACACGTGGAACGGCTCGCGATGGTGCAGCGATCGGGCCATGGCGGCAGAGTTCGCGAAGGAGACAACGCGCCGCTTGCTGATGGATGCCAAGTTCTCGATGAGCGAGGCAGCGAAGCAGGTGAAGCGCGCGCACGACGACGACGAGGTGGCGAAGGCGAAGGCTTAGCACATGGAAGCTACCGCGCTGTTCACCTGGGCGAAGCGATCGCAGTCGGCGCGCGGCATCGATGCGATGCTCCGCCTTGCGGAAACAGCGCCGATCGTCCGCGCCGAGCCCGGTGAATTCGACGCCGATCCTTGGCTGCTGACCCGCCGCAACGGCGTGCTCGACCTCCGTACGGGAAAGCTGCGGGACCACGACCGCCGCGACATGATGCGCCGGATCGTTCCGATCGCGTTCGACCCCGACGCGGAACTGCCGGTCTGGGATCGCTTCCTTGCTGACGTGACGGGCAACGACGAGGAGCTGAGCGCCTTCCTCCGCCGCATCGCAGGCTACACGCTCACCGGTGACGTCCGGCATGAGGTGCTCTTCCTCGTCCACGGTCGGCCGGCCTCCGGAAAGTCGACGTTCCTCGAAGCGCTGAAGATCACCATGAGCGAGTATGCGGCGAAGGCAGACTTCGAGACGTTCATCGCCCGGCGTGACGCTGGCGGTCCGCGCAACGACATCGCGCGGCTCGCGGGCGCTCGCCTCGTGCTCTCGATTGATGTCGACGAGGGCAAGCGGCTCGCCGAAGGGCTCGTGAAGCAACTGACGGGCGGCGACACCTGACGGCTCGGTACCTCTACCGCGAATCCTTCGAGTTCAAGCCGGCGTTCAAGCTGTGGCTGGCCGCGAACGATGCGCCGCGCGTGCGGGACGATGACGCCGCGATCTGGCGCCGCATCCTTCGAATCCCGTTCGAGCACACCGTCGCGAAGGAGAAGCGCGACCCGCAGGTCAAGGCCGCGCTGCTCGATCCGGCGGTCGGTGGCCCGGCGATCCTGGCCTGGGCGGTGCGCGGGTGCCGCGAATGGCAAGAGCGAGGGCTGGATGTGCCCGCGTCGATCACGCGAGCGACGGAAGCCTACCGCGCCGAGAACGATCCGCTGCGTGACTTCATCGAGGAGCGCTGCGTCGTCACCCCGGACGCATGGGTGGTGAAAGCAGACCTACGGCGGGAGTACGATCGGTGGTGCCAGGACAACGGCAACAAGTTCCCGCTCGGGTCCAAACGCTTCGCGGATCGGATCCGAAACCTCGGCGCCGACGAGAGCACGAAGCGCCTCCCGGGACAGCGGACCCCGCGCGACGTCTGGCGCGGCATCGGGCTCCGCTGCCAAGGCGACGACCTGCCGGGAGGGGCCGGCGTTGCAGGCTTGTAGGCACGTAGGCACTTGTAGGGACCAGATCCGGGAACTTCCTCCACGCAAGCGCACGCATCGACACCAGAGGGGTTTATGGAAACAGCCCCCTCGATCTGCCTACATGCCTACAGCCGATCGAGGTGCGCCCTCTCGACGTCGACCGGTCCCGGAACGCCACACGGGTCGGGCTGCCGCTGCTCGCCGGCCTCCCTGGCATCGGGCCTGGCGGTCGGGCTGGCGGTTGTGTCCCTCGACCTCGTGGCCGTGCTGGCTCAGGGCGGGGGCGCTCGCCGGTCGCCGCAGGCTCGATCGCGACGTCGACGTCGACCTCGACCTCGGCGCCCTCGTGGTCGGCGGAGCCGCTCAGCATGGCGCCCTCGACCTCGGCGGAGCTCAGCCGCGCGATGCGCTGACACATCGCCGTGACGATTCGATCACGCAAAGCCTTGGTTTCCAGGCATTTCGACGCGCTGTGTGTCCCATGCTGCGGGGGGCGCGCCGGTAGGCGCGGCGAGATCCCGTGGCTCTCGCGCGGGCGACTGGCGATCGCGGGGCCGATGTTCGGCATGGATATACGGGAGCGATCGGCCGATCGCTCGCACAGGATGTGTCGAATTCCAAACGCATCGCGCCGACAGCACGTAAGGGCACATCGCCGTACCGCCGGTCCGGCGGTACGTGCATTTTCCTGGTCTCGTCCTCGCGGCGTGCCAGCTTGCGGTCGTCGATCGCGGGCCGGCGACGCCGGAGGAAGAGGAGTTCGTCATGACCACCCAGGAGTTCCTCGAGCAGTTCATCGAACAGGGACGCACACAGGGGATGGCGCTGGGGATCGCCGAGGGAACCATCGCGTTGTACGAAGCTCGCTTCGGCCCCATGCCGCCGCGGCTGCGCTCCGCCGTCGAGGCCATGCGCGACCTGCCGACGCTCCGGACATGGCTCGTCCTCGTCGGCACCGGGACGCGCGAGGAGGCGCACGACGCCCTCTCCGCCGCTCCCCCCGGACCTTCGTCCTGACCGACGCGCGACGACTCCATCCAGCGCGCGCGTTCCTGCCTTCGCTGCCCCGCTCCGCCGGCGACGGCTCCGGACAGCGCATCCTCCACCGCGTACGGACGGCCTACGGCCGGAGCCGCCGCAACGCCTCCAGCGCCTCGCGCAGCTCGCGCTTCCCCCGCTCCACCAGGTCGCCGTAGCCGTGCCGCGCCGCCCAGGGGAGCGCTATCCCGACGTTCATCGCCTCGTACGCGGCCGCCCGGAACGCGCTGGCCCGCATCCAGGGCGGTCGGCCATACGCCTCCCAGAAGCGATCGTAGGTCGGCCGCTCGGCCGGCGACGCGGACTGATGACGGATGCGATCATCCCATCGGCTGCATGAGGATGTGTCGAATTTCAAATGCTTCACGCTGGCAGCCCGCAAGGCCCCATCTCAGTCCCACCGCGCAGGCTGAGCGTGCCTTTTTCTTTATCTTGACCGTGCAACGTGCCAGCCTGCGCCCGCCATGCGAAACCGATTCGATCGGCTGGCAAAGGACATCGCTCAAGAGGGGCTCGCGCCGATAGGCAAGGTGGTGACCAACGCCGAGGTCGTCGGAGACGCGCAGCATGCGGACGTGTGGTACGAGCCCGACCCGGCGCGCGCCTCGGGTCGAGAGCGGCTCGGGCTCCTGGGCCGCCTCGCGGCGACGGCGTGCACCATCGAGGCCTACAGCGATACGCCGAGCGCCGACGAGGCGCGCGCGTGCGTGGAGAAGCACCTCGCCCTGTGGCGAAGCAGCTCGGCCCGCAATCGCGAGGCAGAGCCCCCGTTCCTCTGGGTATTGTCGACGGGCCGTCCCACGGCCGTGCTTGACGGCCTGCGGGCGGAGCCGATGGCCGGCTGGCCCGCGGGCGTGTACGAAGGACCGAGCCTGCTGCGGGCCGCCGTCGTCGTGCTCGGCGAGCTGCCCCGCGTGCGCTCGACCGTGCTGATCCGGCTGATGGGCGGTGGGCGCGTGTTGCGAGAGGCGATCGAGGACTTCCGCCAGCTGCCGAAGGATGCGCCGGAGCGCGCCATCGCGCTCGGTCCTCTGCTACGCTTCCGCGCGGAGGTCGAACAGCGCGGGCCGGTGACGCCGGAGGAAGAGGAGTTCGTGATGACCACCGAGGAGCTCGTCGAGCAGTTCATCGAGCAGGGACGCACACAGGGGGTGGCGCAGGGAGTGGCGCAGGGGATCGCCCAGGGAACCATCGCGCTGTACGAAGCTCGTTTCGGCCCCATGCCTCCATCGCTGCGCTCCGCTGTCGAAGCCATGCGCGACCTGCCGACGCTCCGGACATGGCTCGTCCTCGCCGGCACCGGGACGCGCGAGGAGGTGCACGACGCCCTCTCCACCGCTCCCCCCGGGCGTTCGTCCTGACCCCCGCGCGACGCTCCATCCAGCGCGTGCGTTCCTGCCTTCGCTGCCCCGCTCCCCGGCGACGTCCCCCGGACAGCGCATCCTCCGCGGCGTACGGACGGCCTACGGCCGGAGCCGCCGCAGCGCCTCCAGCGCTTCGCGCAGCTCGCGCTTCCCCCGCTCCACCAGGTCGCCGTGGCCGTGCCGCGCGGCCCAGGGGAGCGCTATCCCGACGTTCATCGCCTCGTACGCGGCCGCCCGGAACGCGCTCGCCCGCGTCTGCGGCGGCCGGCCATACGCCTCCCAGAAGCGATCGTAGAGCGGCCTGTTATCCGGCGACGCGGACTTGGACAGCACGAACATCGTCCAGTCGGCCATCGGATCGCCCCAGAACGCCCGATCGGCGTCGATCACCCCGACGATCCTGGGCCCCTCCGCCCCGCGCTCGATCAGGAGGTTGAACAGCCACAGATCGCCGTGCAGGAGCCGCGGCTCCCGGATCTCGTCGAGCACGGCCGCGCCCCCGCGGATGATCTCGATCGCCGCCGCCATCTCGGTCACGTCGAGCGACGCCCCCGCCATGGTTCGCAGCGAGCAGGCCAGGCGGTACAGCACCGCCTCGCTCCACGCGGGAAACTCGGGCACCGGGAACGGCCCGCCGAACGCGGTGCCGGCGGTCCCGTGGATCGTCCTCGCGATGCGGCCGAACTGCTCCCAGAGCGCCAGCGACTCCTCCGGCGACAGCGCGTCGGCCACGTCGTCCCAGCGCTCGCCGGGGAGCAAGGTCTGGAACACGTAGTCGCGATCGATGAGCTGGCGCGTGAAGTCCGCCGCGAGCGTCCGCGGCGCCAGCGTCGAGAGGGCGGCGAAGTACGGCTGGATGTGCAGCTCGCGGCGCATGAGCGCCGCCTCGTCCCACGACAGCGTGGCCGAGTCCGGCGGCGCGACCCGCAGGATGACCCGCCGCTCTTCGACCAGCGGCGGCGCCAGCGAGACCAGGTACGTCGTATTGAAGGTGCCGCCCCCCAGCTCCCGGGCGGACGCGACAACGGCGCTCTCCCCGAACGCGCGCCGGCACATCGCCGCGATCTGCTCGGCCGTCAGCGCGCGATGCGCGTCCGCGGGCGCACGTTCGATCGTCGTGAGCTCCATCAAATATCCTCGCAGGTCGCGGAGCGCGGGCACGCCGGAAAGGGCAAGCGGTCGAAGGGCAGGGGGATCTCGTCGCGAGCCTCGACGCGCGCCGGAGCATCCCCGCCGCGGGGCCGCGCGTCAACGCCGCCCCCTCGCCGTCGCCTCGCGCGCCGCCACGGTGCGAGGTGACGGCGCGTCCCTCCGCGGCTAAGCTCCCGCCCGTGCCGAGCCCCCGGAAGAACCACCTCCTGCGCAGCCTGCCCGCGCTCGCGCTCGCAGCGCTGACGGCGATCGCCGGTCCCGCCTGCGTCAGCAAGCCGACGATGCAGCTCGACCACGCCGAGATCACCGGCATCCGCATCGGCTTCCCGCCGAGCCTCGGCGTCCTCATGACCGTGGTCGTCAACGTCCACAACCCGAACTCGTACGACGTCGCCGTGCGCGCCGTCCGCGGCCAGGTCGTGCTCGCCGGCCGCTACCCGCTGCCGGTCGACTTCCGCGCCGACGGCGACGGCGTCTGGCTCCCCTCCGACCGCACGACCCAGGTCCGGGTCCCCATCAGCATCCCCGTCGATCTCGGCCTCCAGCTGGTCCGCGAGTCGTTCGCCACGCCCGTCATCCCGTACCGCTTCAGCGGCCGCGCGGACGTCACGGCCACGCGCACCTTCCGGCTCGAGGCAGACGACTACTCGGTCGACGACCACGGCGTCTTCTCCCGCCAGCAGATCGAGCTCGCCCTCGGCATCCTGCGATAGGCTCCGCGGCGCAAAGCTCCGGACGCCCGCGAGCGGGCGGCCGCCCGGCGCGCCCCCACGACGCAACGAAAGACGGTGGCTGCATGAGCGGCGTGATACGAGCGACGACCCTGGGACGCTACGGCAGGCTCGCGAACGGCAATGCCTATTGCGACGATCCGCAGGAGCCCGACCACGTGAGGGCCGATGGAAGGTGGACGATGACCGGCGCCACGGCGGCGGACGGCATCGTGATGTGGTTCTGGGCGTGGGAGAGCGTGCCAGGCGGCGAGAAGCGCAAGACAACCTATCCTGGATGACCTGAGTCAGCATCGCATCGAGCCTCGCCACGAGCCGCTCGCGCCCCGGGCGGCGCGCCTCTCTGCAACGATCCAACGACGGAACGACGGAACGACGAACGATGGACAGGGGCCGACCTCAGGGCTCGCCCCGAGCCCTCTGCCTGCCTGAATGTCCATCCGTCCCTGGATCGCTTCGCCGCGCCCTCGCGGTTTCTGACACGGGTCTCGAGAAAAAAATCGCGGCCTCGCAGGGGTGGAGTCGTCCGGCGAGACCCTGCTTCGATTGACGGCCGTGTTGCGCGCGTCTATCCGTGTGCGTTGATGCCATCGATGTCCCCCTCGCCCGCGCAGCCGTGGAAGCCCGCCGACGGCCCCTGGCGGGAGCCCGGGGCGGCGGCGGCGACCTCCGAGGCGGCGCTCGCGCTGATCGCGCGGGCCGTGGGCGGGGAGCCGGCGGCGGTCAGGGCGCTCGTCGATCTGCTCACGCCCACCATCCAGGAGCGCGTCATGCGGCCGCTGCTCCGCCGCCGCCGGGCAGCGGGGCACCGCGACGTGCGGCAGGAGGTCGAGGACATGACCCAGAGCGTGTTCCTCGCGCTCTTCGCGGACGGCGGGCGCACGCTCCGCCAGTGGGATCCGGCCCGGGGGCTCTCGCTCACGAGCTTCGTCGGGCTCGTCGCCGAGCGCGAGGCGTGCTCGATCCTGCGCAGCCGCCGCCGGAACCCCTGGACCGAGCAGCCCACCGAGGACGACGCGCTCGAGCGCGTCGACGCCGCGTCCGTCTCGCCCGAGCCGGCAGCGATCTCGCGCGAGCTGCTCGCGACCCTCGCCGTGCGGCTCCGCGACCGGCTGAGCGAGCGCGGGCTCGAGCTGTTCTATCTGCTGCTCGTCGACGAGCGATCCACCGAGGACGCGTGCGCCCTCACCGGCATGACGGCGGACGCCGTGTATGCCTGGCGGAGCCGCATCGGCCGGCTGGTCCGGCAGATCGCCGCGGAGCTCGCCGCCGAGGCCGAGGCGCCGGGACGGGCGCCCGCGGCAGACTCAACCACCCCGGAGCGCGCACGATGACCGACAGGGACGAGGAGCTGCTCAAGGCGCTGGCGAGCGCCGCGCGCGCGGAGGATCGGGCGAGCGATCCGCGCTGGTCGGCGAGGGTGCACGGCGCGCTCGCGCAGGATGAGCTCGACGCGCTGGAGGCGCTCGCGCAGCGGTCGGCCGAGGACCGCGAGGCCTGGGAGGCGTCGCGCCCGCTGGACGGCGAGGCGCGGGCGCGGATCGCCGACACGATCCTGGCCGGGCTGCAGGCGAACGGAGCGGCGCGCGGCGCGCCGGCGGCGAGCGAGGGCGGGGCGGCGGTGAGCGAGGGCGGGGCGGCGGCGAGCGCAGGTGCGCCGGCGGCGAGCGCGCCGCCTGCGGAGACGACCGGCGCGCCGCTTGCGGAGACGACCGGCGCGCCGCTTGCGGAGCCGACCGCCGCGCCGCTCGCGGAGACGACCGCCGCGCCGCGGCCGGCCGCGAGCTCCCAGGCAACCCCCGCGGGCCGGGTGATCCCGCTGGCGGCTGCGCCGGGTCGCCGGCGCTGGCTCGCCGCCGCGGCGGTCCTGGCCGCGGCCGCGGCGTGGGTCCTCGTCGCGCGCCTAGGTCCCGGCCACCACGGCGGCGCCACCGGAGACCCGGGCGCGCTGGCCCTCCTCGATGCGCCCGCCCCGGTGCCCGACTACGCCGTCTCGATCGCGGGCGGCGAGGCCGGGCAACGGTCCGCGAACGGCGACCCCGCCGCGCCCGGAATCGCGCGCCTCGGCCCGGGGTCGAGGCTCGAGATCGCCCTCCGGCCCGCAACCCGGGTCGAGGGCCCCGTCGCGGTGCGCGCCTTCCTGATCGCGGGGGGCAAGGCGCTCCCCTGGGACGTGCGCCCCGAGGTGTCGGCGCAGGGCGCGGCGCGCATCGCCGGCGACACGGAGGCGCTCTTCCGCGGGGTGCCCGAGGGCGAATGGGAGATCGCGATCGCGATCGGGCGGCCCGAGGCGCTGCCGGACAGGCCCGCCGAGCTCGCGGACGGGCCGCCGGGCGAAGGCGAAACCCCCAACGCATTCCGCGTGTTGCGCCTCAAGGTGCGCCTGCTCCCCGGCGCGGCGCCGCCGCCGCCGCCCGCCCCGCCGCCGCAATCTCCATGAGCCGCCGCCGGGCGATCCGGGCCGCCGGGCTCGGCGCGGCGCTGCTCGTCCCGGCGCTGCTCGGCGCGGCGGCGCTCGTCTCGCGGAGCGGCGCCCCCGGCGGCGCGACCCCTTCCGCCGGCGGCGCAGGCGACCCGCCAGCGCCCTCCGCCGGCGACGCGCGCGACCCGGCGGCCCCCGCGGCGCCACCGCCGCCCCTGGAGGTCGAGTTCGCCGGCTGCGGCGCCGTGCTCACCGGCCCCGCCTGCGCCCTGCCCGACGATCGCGCGATCCGCCTCTGGATCAAGGCGCCCGAGGGCGCGCGCGTCGCCGTCGACGCCGGCGCGACCCCGATCCCGCTCGACGGCGCGCCGATCCAGGGCGGCCTGCTCGTCCGGGTCCCCGTGCCCGACGGCGCCGAGGCCGTCTCGGTGACCGCCGAGCAGAACGGCGCGCGCGCGGTCGTTCGCCTGCCGCTGCTCCCGCCCCTCGTCGCGCCCGCGCTGGCGCAGGCCGAGGCGCTGCGCCGGCAGGGCCGGCTCGACGAGGCGGCGTCGGCCCTGGGCGGCCTCGCGTCGGGCCAGGACCCCACCCTGAAGGCCCTGGCGATCGGCAAGCTCGCGCGCGTGGATCTCGCCCGCGGGCGGATCCCGGAGGCGATCGCGCGCTTCGAGGCTTCCATCCAGGCGCACCGCGCCGCCGGGCGGCTGTCCGACGAGTTCCTCGATCGCTTCGCCCTGGCCTACACCCTCCTCTACAACGGCCGCAGGTTCGCGGAGGCGCGCGCCGCGCTCGACCCGCTCGCGCCGCTCGAGGCGAGCCACCCGGAGGGGCGCGCGCTCAAGCCGTACTACGCCGCGCTGCTCTCGTTCGAGTCCGGCGACCTGCGCGCGGCGCTCCGGCAGCTCGACGCGTCGGCCGCGGCCGCCGAGCGCCTGGGCCTCCGCGACCACCGGCGCCACGTCCTGCAGAAGCGCGCCGAGGGCCTCCAGCTCCTGGGTCGGCCGCTCGCGGCGCAGGCGCTCCTGCGCGAGGTCGAGGCGTCCCTCCCCGCCGGCAGCCCGCCGTGCGAGCAGGCCGCCCTGCAGAACAACCTCGGCTGGGGCGCCCTGCAGGTGGCGTGGGCGAGCGCCTCGCCCTGGGCGAGCGCCTCGCCCGGGGAGCCCCTCGCGGCCGCCGAGGCCGCGCTCGAGGCGGCGCTCGCGCTGTACGGCGGACCGTGCCCGAGGCCGGCCGAGCGGGCGAACGCGCTCACGAACCTCGCGCTGGCGAAGCTCGCGGCGGGGCAGGCGGCGCGGGCGCGCGCGCTCCTCGACGAGGCGCGCCGGACCGACGCGAGCCCCGACCCCGGGGTCGCGATGTACTGGCTCGACATCGAGGGGCGCCTCGCGCTGGACGGCGGCGACGCCGCGGGGGCGCTGCGGCGGTACGACCGGCTCGCCCGGCTCGCGGAGGCGAGCGCGCTCGCGGAGGGGCGCTACCGGGCGGCGCTCGGCCGCGGGCAGGCGCTCGAGGCCCTGGGCCAGCCCGATCGCGCCCTCGCGGCCTACGAGGCCGCGGAGGCGCTGCGCGGCGAGCTCAGCCTGCTCGCGCCCCTCGGCGAGGGCCGGGGCGCCTTCCTCGGCCGCCTGGAGGAGGGCGCCCGCCGCGCGGTCGACATCCTGCTCCAGCGCGATCCGGCCCGCGCCCTCGCGGCCGCCCGGCGGTCGCGCGCCCTGGCGCTCGCGGCGCTCCGCTGGGTCGACCGCATCGCGTCGCTGGACGGCGAGGCGCGGGCGCGCTGGGAGGCCGCGCTCTCGGCGTACCGCCGCGAGCGCGCCGCCCTCGACGACGAGGGCCGCGACGACTGGCGGCTGTCCTCGGGCGAGCTCGAGGCGGCCCGGGCGGCCCGGGCGGCGCGCGGCCGGTCGATCCGGGCGCGGTTCGACGAGGCGCTGCTGCTCGTGCGACGCGGTGATCCGGCGGCGGCGGCGCCCGCGGAGGCCCCGCGCCTGGAGGAACGCGAGCTGATGCTGGCCTTCCACCCGATCCGCGACGGGTGGGCCGGGTTCGCCGTCACCCGGGACGGCGTCGCGGCGCGCCGGCTGCCGGCGATCGACCTCGCGGCCCCCGCCGCGACGCTCGCCGCGCGGCTGCTCGGGCCGTTCGAGGCGCCGCTCCGCGCGGCCGGGCGCCTGCGCGTCTCGGCCTACGGCGAGCTCGAGCGGATCGACGTCCACGCGCTGCCCTGGGACGGCGCGCCGCTCGTCGCGCGGATGCCCGTCGTGTACGCCCTGGATCTGCCGGGCGGCGCCGCCCCGGGGGCCGGCGGCGCCGGCGCGGCGCGCGGCGCGCTCGTGGTCGCGGATCCGCAGCGCGATCTGCCGGCCGCGCGGCGCGAGGCCGACGCGGTGGCCGCGGCGCTCGAAGGGCAGGGGCGCGCGGTGGAGCGGCTCTCGGGCGGCGTGGCCACGCACGCCGCGGTCGCCTCCGCGCTGGAGCAGCCCGGGATCGCGCTGTTCCACTACGCGGGCCACGGCTTCTTCGGCGGGATCGACGGCTGGGACAGCGGCCTCCCGCTCGCCGGCGGGGGCCAGCTCGCGGTGAGCGACATCCTGGCGCTGCGGCGAGCGCCGGCGCAGGTCGTCCTGTCCGGCTGCGACACGGCGCGCACCGGGGCCGCGCCCGGGGCCCGGGGGCTCGGGCTCGGCCTGGCGCAGGCGTTCCTCGTCGCCGGCGCCGGGTCGGTGATCGCGGCGACGCGCCCGGTCGACGACGCGCTGGCGGAGCGGATGATGGTGGCGCTGGTCGCCGCCGGGCAGGAGGACCCCGGCGCGCAGCTGCGCGAGGCGACGCTCGCGGCGCTGCGCGCGACCCCCTCGTCCGACTGGGCGAGCTTCCGGGCGCTGGTGCCGTGAGCGGGCCGCGGCAGGCGCATCGCGGCGGCTCCGGCGCGGAGGGGAGCCGCGGAAGGATCCGGCGCGGCGGCGCGTATCGATCGCGGGTCTCAACCATCAACCCCGCGAGCCTCGGGGCCGCGCAGCGGGATCGACCCGCTGCGCGGATCGAGGAGCGCCGGCGACCGGCGGGGGACACGACGGTCCCAGGCCGGGCGCCACGGAGGATCTCGCCATGATTCGGAACAGTCTCAGCGCAGCTGGTCTCCTTCTCGCCGCGGGCGTCGTGTCGGCGCTCGCCATCGCCTCCACCGACGCGATGGCGGCGGAGCGAGCGTCGACGGTGCGCCACGGACCGGCGACCAACGATCCCAACCCCGTGGTCACCCCGTGCGGCGCTTGTTACAGCATGCGGGACCGCCGGCTCTATGTGTCCCTCGATGCCATCGGGAGCGCGAAGGCGATATCGCTCGAGCTCGATTTGCTGCGCGACGGCAAGTCGGCCTATGGAGAGCAGCTGGCGCCGTACCGCGTGGCGAACGGTTACGTGGAGTACCTGGTGCCGCAAGCGCCGACCGAGGACGTCGGAGGGGGCAGGATACACTGGGTGACCTCGCAGGGGAGGTTCCGGACGATGACGGTCATCGTGGCTGCCGGCGGCGAGGCGGAGTAGAACAAGCGATCGCGCGAGGCCGGGCGCGGGCTCTCGCGCCGGCGAGCTGGGGACGACGAGGACGACCGTCGAGCGAGCGCCAGGAGGAACCAGGGATGATTCTGCACCGCATCAAATCAGCTGGTCTGTTTCTCGCCGGGGCCGCCGTGGCGGCCCTCGCCTTCGCGGGCCCCGAGGCCGCGGCGTCGGAGACGGGGCCTTCGGACCTGGAGATCCCGCCGGACATCCAGCCTCCCACGACCCCGTGCGGCGCCTGTTACAACATGCGGAGTCGGCTGCTCTACGTGTCCCTCGCCAAGGTCGACAAGATACCGGCGGTCGTCCTCGATCTCTACGAGCCGGACGGCGGCGGCGCGGGCACCTATGGAGCGCTGAAGCCGGTCCAGGTCAACACGCTCTATGCCGTGTACTACGTGCCGCAAGGGCCGACCAAGGACGTCGGCTCGGGCGTGGTGCGCTGGAAGCACCCCTACGGCTACGTCCGGACCGAGGACGTCACCGTCGATGATCCCGAGCCGCAATGCGATGAGTAGCGCGCGCTGGCTGGCCGGCCGGCCGGCCGGCCAGCCACACCGACGCTGAGCTCGACTCCGTAACAGCGGCGCGCCCGCGCCGCGCTCGTCTCCCTTCCTCTCACGTTCTCCAGACATCCACGCTGGTGGTGGCGTCAGCCCTCAGGTGGAGGCTCCAGCCTCCACGCGGCGCGACGAGCCTCGGCGCGCGGGGCCGCTCGGGACATCTCGCCGGACACGCCCTCACCGGAGCGGCGGTGCTCCGCGCCACAGGCAGCCCCGGAGCGCCGCCGCGATTCCTTTCGGTCCAGGGGTCGCGTCGCGGCGTTCCGCGAGGGCAGCACGGAATGTGCGGCCTTGCGTCAGATTGCGCCGTCCTTGCGCAACTCGTCGCGCATCCTTGCGCAACTCGTCGCGCAGGCTCGACCGGAGGGCTCCGCTGGCTCCGCGGCGCGCCGCGCGCCCGCCGGCGGGCTGAGGCGTTGGCCACCGACTTGCTTCGAGTCGCACCCGTCCCGTCGCCGCCGCGGCGCCCCGCGCGCCGGTGCGGCCCTCGCGGAGGCGCCGTCCACACCGCCGCACAAGGCCCTTCGCAGCATCGGAATCGTCATCGGACCCGGTACCGGAGTCAGCGTCGGACCCCGGCGGCCACGGCACGTGAGAGACATGAATCACGCCCTTTCGTCGTGATGAGGAGCGTTCATCGTGGATGACTGTCAACCCGGTTTTCTCGCGATCGATCCGGAGATGCGGCGCCTTCGGGAGGCCCTGGAGACCGTGGCCCCCACGCCGCTGCCGGTCCTGATCCTCGGCGAGACAGGGACGGGCAAAGAGGTCGTGGCGGAGTGGATCGCCGGCATGTCGCGGCACCCGCGCGAGCGGTTCGTGAAGGTGAACTGCGCGAGCCTGTCGGAGTCGCTCGTCGAGAGCGAGCTCTTCGGCCACGAGCGCGGCGCGTTCACCGGGGCGGTGGCCCCGCGCGAAGGCCTGTTCGAGGCCGCCCACGAGGGCACGCTCTTCCTCGACGAGGTCGGGGAGCTGTCCCCGCGCACGCAGGCGAAGCTCCTCCGCACGCTGGAGTACGGCGAGATCGTCCGCGTCGGCAGCACGCGGCCGCGGCGCGTCGACGTCCGGGTGATCGCGGCGACGCACCGCGATCTCGAGCAGATGGTGAGGGACGGGGACTTCCGCCAGGACCTCTATTTCCGCCTCAACGCGGTCACGCTGCGCATCCCGCCGCTCCGGGCCCGCATCACCGAGATCCTCCCGCTCGCGGAGCTCTTCGCGGCGCGCCTCGCGCGGCGGCTCGGCCGCCCGGCGCCGCGGCTCGCGCCCGAGGCGACGGCGGCGCTCCTCGCGCACACCTGGCCGGGCAACATCCGGGAGCTGCGCCACGTGATCGAGCGCGCGGTGGTCATGTCCAAGGGGGGGCCGATCGTCGCGGACCACCTGATGCTCGAGGCGCCGCGCGCGCAGGCCGAGGCCGGGATCCGAGGCGACCTGCGCACGTTCGAGCGGGACCGCATCGTTGCCGCGCTCGACCGCACTCGGCAGAACCAGACGCGCGCCGCCGAGCTGCTCGGCGTGTCGCGGCGCACGCTCACCAACAAGCTCAACGCCTACGGCATCGCGCGGCCCCGGAAGAAGGTCGCGCTGGAGGGCTGTTGACGTGGCCTCCCCGTTCCACCGCACGATGCGGTCGCTCGAGCTCGAGCGCGGCGCGCGGACCTGGCTCCGCCTCGCCGCGACCCTCGCCGTCCTCGGCGCCTGGGCGGCCTGGATGCACGCGGCGCGCGTGTCGGTCTACGCCACGACCGCGAAGGCGCGCCTGGAGGTCAGCCGGATGGCGCACCGCGTGGCCGCCGCCGAGGCCGGGCGCGTGGCGGTCGTCCGGGTGGAGCTCGGGCGCGACGTGGCGCCGGGCGAGGTGCTCGTCGAGCTCGACGCGTCCGTCGAGGAGAAGCGCCTGGAGGAGGAGCGCACGCGGGTGGCCGTGCTCGCGCCGAAGCTCGAGGCGCTGCGGCGCCAGATCGCCGTCGAGGAGGAGGTGCGCGCGTTGCAGGAGAAGCTCTCCGACGCGTCGATCGCGCGCGCCCGGATCGACCTGCGCCAGCGCGACCTCTCCGCCGCGCACGGCGAGGAGCTCCGCGCCATCTCCGAGCGGCTGCACGACGAGCGGCTCGCGTCGACCGCCGATCACCTGGACGCGAAGACCCGCGCCGCCGACGAGCTCCTCAAGGCCGAGGGGGCGCGCGCCGATCTCCACCGGCTGTCGGTCGCGCGGCGCCACGACGAGCGGCAGGCGGCGGCCCACCTCGCCGAGCTCGAGCGCGCGCTCGGCGACCTCGTGGCCGAGCAGCGGGCGGCCGAGGCCGCGGTCCACACGGCGCTCGCGCAGATCGAGCGGCGCAAGATCCGCGCGCCCATCGCGGGCAAGCTCGGCAACATCGCCGCGCTCCAGGCGGGCGACGTGCTCAAGCCCGGCGACCTCGTGGCGACGGTCGTCCCGGGCGAGGACGTGCACGCGGTCGCGCTCTTCGCGCCGTCCGACGCGGTCGGGCGCATCGTCCCCGGGCAGAAGGCGCGGATGCGCCTCGACGGGTTCGCGTGGACGCAGTTCGGCATGCTCGAGGGCGAGGTCTCTCACGTCGCCAGCGAGCCGTTCGACGGCGCCATCCGCGTCGAGCTCCTCGTGCGGCCGGACAGCGCCGCGTCGATCCCGGTGCAGCACGGGATGCCGGGGACCACCGAGGTCGAGGTGGAGCGCGTCTCCCCGTGGACGCTCCTCCTGCGCGCCGTGGCGCCGGGAGGCCCGCGATGAAGCGCGCCTTCCTCGTCCCCGAGGTGCTGCAGACGTCGCTCATGGACTGCGGCCCCGCCGCGCTCAAGGCGGTGCTCCAGGGGTTCGGCGTGGAGGTGCACTACGAGTGGCTCCGCGACCGCTGCCAGACCGACGTCGACGGGACGTCGATCGACGCGCTCGCCGCGCTCGGGCAGGAGCTCGGGCTCGCGACCGCCGAAATGGTGGTCCCGCACGACAGCTTCCTCCTGCCCGAGGCCGACTGCCTGCCCGCGATCGTGGTCAAGCGCGGCGCGGGCGACGCGCTCCACTTCCTCGTCGTCTGGCGCCGGCTCGGGCCGTTCGTGCAGATCCTCGACCCGAGCAGCGGGCGCCGCTGGGTGCGCGCGGAGCGCTTCCTGGAGGACATGCCGCACTTCCCGATCCCGATCTCGATCGAGCGGTTCCGGCGGTGGGCGTCGTCCGAGGACGCGCTCGCCCCGCTCCGCGCGAAGCTCCGGGCGCTGGGCGCGCGCGGGGAGGCGCTCATCGCGCGCGCCGACGCCGACCCGGGGTGGCGCTCGTTCGCGGCGCTCGACGCCGCCGTGCGGATGGCCGCGCGCCTCGTCCGGGGCGGCGCGATCGCGCGCGGGGGCGAGGCGCAGCGCGTGCTCGAGGGCGTCTTCGACCGCGCGCTCGCCGGGGAGGCGGGCGCCATCCCGAAGGGGTTCTTCTGGGCCACGGAGGGCAAGGCGCCGGGCAAGCTCCTCGTGCACGGCGCCGTCATCGTCCACGTCGCCGCCCGCGCCCCCGCGCCCGCCCGCGCCCCCGCCGGCGCCGCGCGCCCGGCCGCGCCGCCGGCCCCGCCGAGCTACCGCGGCAGCGCCGCCCCGGCGGCCCCGCCGGTCGAGCAGGCGCCGCGCGCGGTCGCGGCCGCGGTGCTCCCGGCGCCCGTCCGCCGCGAGCTCGAGCGGCCCACGCCGTCGCCCGCGCGCCTCTTCCTGTCGATGCTCCGCGCCGACGCGGGCCGGGCCCTCGCCCTGGTCGGGGTGGCCCTCGCGGCGAGCGCGGCGATCGCGGCGATCGACGTGGTCGTCCTGCGCGGGCTGTTCGACGCCGTGAAGCACGTCACCGTCGAGTACCAGCGCGCGCTCGGGCTCCTCGCCCTCGTCGCGTTCGCCGCCGGGGCCCTCCTGCTCGAGCTGTTCGCGGCCCACGCCGTCTCGCGCCTCGGGCGCGCCCTCGAGGTGCGCTTCCGGGCCGCCTTCCTCGAGAAGCTGCCGCGGCTCGAGGACCGCTACCTGCGCAGCCGGCCCACCTCGGACATGACCGCGCGCGGCCACGCGATGCACCTGATGCGCGAGGCGCCGGCGCTCTTCTCGCGCATCGCGCGCGCGGCGCTCTCGTTCGTCGCGACGCTCGTCGGCGTCCTCTGGCTGTACCCGGGCGGCGCGTGGCTCTCGCTCGTCGCGGCGGCGGTCGCGCTCGCGGCCCCGTACCTCGCGCGCAGGCCGCTCGTCGAGAGCCTCATGCGCCTGCGCACGCACGCCGCGTCGCTCGAGCGGTTCTACCTCGACGCGCTGCTCGGCGCGGTGCCCATCCGCGTCCACGGCGCCGAGCGCGCCGTGCGGCGCGAGCACGAGGCGCTGCTCGTCGAGTGGGCGCGGACCGGCCGCCTCGCGCACGCCCAGGCCACCGCCATGCAGGCCGTCCAGGGGCTCGCGAGCACCGCCGTGGCGGTCGCGATCGTCGGCGGCTACGTCGCCTCCGGCGGCCCGCCCGCGGCGCTGCTCCTGCTCGTGTTCTGGTCGCTGCGGCTCCCCGTCGTGGCGCAGGAGCTCGTCGCCGCGCTCGTCGGCTGGAAGAACGTGCGCAACGCCTCCGTGCGCCTCTTCGCGCCGCTCGCGGCCCCGGAGATGGACCTCCCCCGCGCGCCCGCCCCCGAGGACGGAGGCGCCGCCGCGCCGGGCGCCGCGTCGATCGATCTCCGCGGCGTCAGCGTGCAGGCCGGGGGGCACACGCTCCTGTCCGACGTCTCGCTGAGCCTCGCGGCGGGGTCGCACGTCGCCATCGTGGGCACGTCCGGCGCGGGGAAGTCGTCGCTGCTCTCGCTCTTGCTCGGGTGGCTCCGGGCGTCCCGGGGGGAGGTGCTCGTCGACGGGCAGCCGTTCGACGACGCGGCGGTCGCGCGCCTGCGCCGCGCGACGGCGTGGGTCGACCCGGCCGTCCAGCTCTGGAACCGCACGCTCCTCGAGAACATCACCTTCGGCCACGCCGGCGACGCCCTCGCGCGCGTGCCCCTCGCGATGGGCCAGGCCGATCTCACCGGCGTGCTCGAGACCCTGCCCGACGGCCTCCTCTCGGCCATCGGCGAGGGGGGCGCGCGGCTGTCGGGCGGGCAGGGGCAGCGCGTCCGCCTCGCCCGGGCGCTGATGAAGGCCGACGCGCGCCTCGTGCTCCTCGACGAGCCGTTCCGCGGGCTCGAGCGCGAGCGGCGCCGGGCGCTCCTCGCCCGCGCGCGCGAGCGCTGGGCGCGCGCGACGCTGGTGTTCGTCAGCCACGACGTGATGGACACGCTCGGCTTCGATCGCGTGCTCGTGGTCGAGGGGGGCAGGGTGGTGGAGGACGGCGCGCCGCGCGCCCTCATGGACGACCCGCGGAGCCGCTACCGCGCGCTCGCCGAGGCGGACGCGCGGGCGCGCGACGAGGTCTGGTCGAAGGGGCGCTTCCGGAGCGCGACCATGGAGAGCGGCCGGCTCACCGAGGGGGCAGCATGAAGGCGACGGACACGAGCTCGAACGAGGCCGCGCGGGCGGCGGCGGCGCTGGCCGAGGTGGCGTGGCAGCCCTCCGCGCTCGGGCACGCGATGAGCGCGCTCACGGCCGCGTGCGGGCTCGCGAGCGGCGCGGCGCCGTCGCCGGGCGCGCCGCCCGACGGCGACCCCACCGCGTGGATCGAGGCGTACGCGGGCTGCATGGGCATCGAGGCGGAGGCGGTCCAGTCGAGCTTCGCCGACCTGCCGCGCGCGATCGCGTCGCTCGGCCCCTCGATCGTCCGCCTCGAACGCGGCTACCTCGCGGTGGTCTCCGCGGGCCCCCGGGGCCTCACGGTGCTGACGCCGGCGCTCACGCAGGCGCGGATCCCGCTGGAGGCCGTGCGCCGGGCGCTCTCCGCCCACCTCGAGGACCGCCCCGCGTCGCACGTCGACAAGTGGCTCGCCGCCGCGCAGATCCCGCCGCGGCGCGCCGCGCGGGCGCGCGCCGAGCTCCTCGCCCAGCTCGTCGCGGACCGCCCCATCGAGGGCATGTGGCTGCTCCGCCCCGATCCCGGATCGAGCTTCCGGCGCCTGCTCTCGATGCGCGGCGCGCTCCGCCGCGGCGCGCTCTTCCTCGCCGCCGCCGCCGCGCAGATCGCCCTCGGGGTGCTCGCCTGGTGGCTGATCGGCGCGGGCGCGCTCGACGGTGCCGTGCAGCCCGGCTGGCTGCTCGCGTGGGTGCTCCTGTCGCTCTCGGCCATCCTCGTGCAGCTGTTCGCCTCCTGGACCGGGGGGCTGCTCACGATCGACGTCGCCGCGCTCCTCAAGCAGCGCCTGCTCTGCGGCGCGCTCCGCCTCGATCCGGCCGCGATCCGCGCGCGCGGCTCGGGCGAGCTCCTCGCCATGGTCTCCGAGTCCGAGGCCGTCGAGACCGCGGGCCTCGGCGGCGCGCTCGGCGCGGTCGTCGCGCTCGTGCAGCTCGCGAGCGCCGCGCTGGTCCTCTCCGCCGGCGCCGGCGGCGGCCTCCACGTCGCGCTGCTCGCCGGGTGGACGGCCTCCGTGGCGCTGCTCGCCCGCCGGTTCGCCGGGCGGCGGGCGGCGTGGACGCGCGAGCGGTTCGCGATCACGAGCGGCTTCGTCGAGAACGTCGTCGGCCACCGCACGCGCGTCGCCCAGCAGGCCCCGCACCTCCATCACGCGGAGGAGGACGCGGTGCTCGAGCGCTACCACGCCGCCTCGCGCGCGATGGACCGCGTGGGCGATCTCCTCGCGTCGCTCCCGGCGCGCGGGTGGCTCGCGCTCGGGCTGCTCGGCCTCGTCCCTGCGGTCCTCGCGGGGGTGAGCGTCGGCCCGCTCGTGGTCGCCACGGGCGGCATCCTGCAGGCGCAGGCGGCGTTCGCGACGCTGGCGACGAGCCTCGGCGCGCTCCTCTCCGCCGCCGTCTCGTGGCGCTCGATCGCGCGGCTCTTCGCGGCGGCCGAGGCCCGCGAGCCGCCCGGGATCCCGCAGGCCGTGCTCGGGCGCCCCGCGGCGTCGGACGTCGTGCTCGAGGCGCGGGGCGTCTCGTTCCGCTACGGCGGCGAGCGCGCCGAGCCCGTGCTGCGCGACTGCGGTCTGGTCCTCGCGAAGGGCGACCGGCTGCTGCTCGAGGGGCGCTCCGGGGGCGGCAAGTCGACGCTCGCGGCGGTGCTCAGCGGCCTCCACGCCCCGTCGTCGGGCCTCGTGCTCCTCCGCGGCCTCGATCGGCGGACGCTGGGCGGGGCCGCGTGGCGCAGCCGCGTCGCGAGCGCGCCGCAGTTCCACGACAACCACGTGCTCTCCGGGACGCTCGCGTTCAACCTGCTGATGGGCCGCGCGTGGCCTGCGTCGCCGGAGGACCGGCGGGAGGCGGAGCTCGTGTGCCGCAAGCTCGGCCTGGGCCCGCTGCTCGATCGCATGCCGTCGGGGCTCGATCAGGTCGTCGGCGAGACGGGGTGGCAGCTGTCGCACGGCGAGCGGAGCCGGCTGTTTTTGGCGCGCGCGCTGCTCCAGCGCGCGGACGCGGTCATCCTCGACGAGAGCTTCGGCGCCCTGGATCCGCTCACCGCCCGCGACTGCGTGGGCGCCGTGCTCGAGCGGGCCCCGGCGCTGGTCGTCATCGCGCACCCCTGACCAGCTCCGGCCCGCGCGACGGCCCGAGGAGCGGCCCGCGCGGGCCTTCGCTTCGCCGCCTCTCTCGCGTGCCAAACGCGAAAGGCCCGCCGCTGCTCCTCGCAGCGCGGGCCTCCGCGGTCGTATCGTCAGGATCGAGGGGCCGGTCGCCGCGGGGTGCGGCCCCCGGCCCCTCGCGGGCGGTTCAGCAGCAGCAGCCGGGCGGGCAGGTACAGACGGCCGGTCCCACGCCAGCCTGGAGCTCCGTGGGGACCTCCACCGTCAGGCGCGCAGGGCGCTCCTCGACGGTCTCCTGCTTCGTCTCGACCTCGACCTCGACCTTGATCTGCTCGTTCATGGTGATTGCTCCGTAGCTCGGTTGGTTATTTCGGTTGCGGACTCGTCGTCCCGCGACATGGGCTATTGCAGCGGCCGTGCCACCGCCGTCTCTGCGCAGCAAAGGCCGCTGTTCCCGCGCGGCGGGGGCCTGTTTTCGCAGGGCGGCGGCCTTCGTTGAGCAACCCGTTTCCCAATTGGGGAAGCGCGTCGGGAATCGATGTTCCCTCGCGGTGCGCAGGGTCCCCCGCGCGCGGCGCGCGGAGGCGGGCATGAAACTGGCAATGAGCCACAGGCGATGGACACATCCATGATCCCCGAGCTGCTCTCGTTCCGTGCGCCGTGGCTCGAAGAGAAGCTGGTCAAGGACCGGATGGCTTCTTCCTGCGAGGAGGCGGCGCGGCTCTTCGACGAGGTGAAGAAGTACATCTTCGTCTGCAGGGCGGACCGGACCCGGCAAGTCCCCATGTTCTCCCGGAGGATCGACGAGGTCTGGCACCAGTTCGTGCTCTTCACCGAGGAGTACGCGGCGTTCGGCCACCGCTTCTTCGGCGAGTTCGTGCACCACACCGCCAACACCGCCCCTCGCGGCGAGCTCGGCGCGCGCCCCGAGATGACCTTCGACGCGTACCGCGCCGAGTACGAGGCGCTCTTCGGGCCCATCTCCCCGGCGTGGCGGGACGAGCTCGCCGTGACGCCCGACACGCGCCTCATCCGCGTCAAGTTCGGCCGGCCCATCTTCGTGCGGGTCGAGGAGGGGAGGGCGGATCTCGTGTGGTCGCTGGAGCCGCCGCGCGTCCTCCTGCGCATCGATGCGTGGGCGAAGGACGCCCTGCAGTTCATCGTCGACTGCGATCACTTCTACGTCCGCGAGCTCCCCGGCCTCGACGACCCGGAGCGCGTCGCGCTCTGCCGTCCGCTCGTGAAGGGCGACTTCCTCCGGATCGCGCCATGAGGCTCGCCGAGCTCACCGCCCTCTTCGGGCAGCTCGATTTCCCGCGGTCCGACGGCCACGCCCGCCCGCCGCGCGACCACGTGCGCGCGATCGAGGGCGCGGTCCGGGCCGGGCTCTCGGACGACGAGCTCCCGCTGGAGCTCCTCGCGCTCGAGATCGAGCGCCGGGACGGCGCGCCGGAGCTCGCGCCGTTCCACGTGGTCCCCGAGGTCGGCGTCCGCGTCGCGTTCGCGTACTGGCGGCCCGGGCGCGCGGCCGGCGCGCACGAGCATTCGGACTGGACGGTCACGGCGGTGCTCCACAACGCGCTCGACGTCGCGACCTTCGACTGGGACGCGACGGCCCGCGCGCGGCGGCTCGTGCCGAAGCGCCTGTTCTCCGCGGAGGCGGGCCGGGTCGGCCACATCTACGGGCCGTGCATCCACGACCCGCGCAACCCGACCGCGCGCTGGTCGATCTCGCTGCACCTGTTCGGCCCGAGCGACGGCCCGGTGCTCGAGGCGCAGGTGGGCCCCGTCGAGGGGCTGACCCCGGCGGCGCCGCGGCCCGCCGCCGCGGGCGACGCGCTCTCGGCGGCGCTCCTCGCGCACGAGCGGGAGTGCGTCCGCCGGGCGCAGGTCGACGCCCTCGCGCAGCGCGGCCCGCGGGCCGCCGCGCTCCTCGCGCGCCTCCACGCCCGCGGCGACGCCGGCACCCGCGCGCGCGCCGCCCGCGCGCTCGGCCGGCCCGAGGAGCTCGACGCCCGCGCCGCGCTCGTGCGCCGCTGGCCGGGCGTGGACCTCGACGTCGTCCGGATCGCGGGCCGCGCCGAGCTCCGCGCGCGCTGCGGCGAGCGCGCGCAGCTCCTCGTGCGGGTCGAGGCGTGGGGCGAGCCCGCGCTCCGCGCGCTCGCGGCGGCGCGCGAGCTCAGGCCCCGCGACATCCCCGGCCTCGCCGAGGCGGAGCAGCTCGCGCTGGCCCGCGCGCTCGTCGACTGGGGGACGTTTCAGCCCTTCGCAGCCCAGGAGAACTGACCATGCAACCCATGCAAACCGATGTGGTGACGGCGAGCGCGCGCAGGCGGCCCGATCTCTTTGCCTACCGGGCGCAGTTCGTCATCGACAAGCTGCTCATGAACAAGACCGTGGCCACCGAGCGCGAGGCGGAGGCGCTGTTCCGCGAGCTCGCGCGCTATCTCTGGCTCGTCGAGTCCGATCGCACCCGCGCTTACCCGATGTTCTCGCTGCGCGTCGACGAGGCCTGGCACCAGTTCGTCCTCTTCACCATCGAGTACGCCGATTTCTGCCAGCGCTTCTTCGGTCGCTTCCTGCACCACGCGCCCGCCAACGCGCCTGTCGCGCACGCGGTCCCGGAGGCGACGTGGGACGAGTTCGCGGCCGCGTACAGCGCCCTTTACGGCGAGCCGCCGCCCGAGGTGTGGAACGACGCGGCGTCGGTGTGCGGCCCGCGGCGCGTGATCCGCGATCGCGAGGTGTCGGTCCGGCTGAGCGGCGGCAAGGCGGAGCTCGTCGACGGCGACGCGGTGCTCGTGCGCGTCGACGCCTGGGGCGAGCCCGCGCTGCGGTTCATCGCGCGACACGGCATCTTCTACGTGCGCGAGCTCCCCGGGCTCGACCTGGACGACCGGATCGCCCTCTGCCGGGCGCTCGTGGCGACGCGGACGCTCCGCGTCGCTCCGTAGCCCGTGCGCGAGCGCCCGACCAATGCCAGCGTGACGGTCCGTGCCCGCGCCAAGCACCGCGACGCCGGCGCGGCGGAGTGTTAGGCTCGCCGCATGGGACTCTTGACCTTCAGCATCAACGTCACCCTGGACGGCTGCGTCGACCACCAGGAGGGAATCGCCGACGACGAGACACACGCCTTCTTCACCCGCCTCATGGACGAGGGCGGGGCGATGCTGTGGGGCCGCGTCACCTACGAGATGATGGAGAGCGCCTGGCCGGCGGTCGCCCGCGGCGACGAAGAGGCGCCCCCGGCGCTCCGCGAGTGGGCGGTCAAGCTGGAGGCCAAGCCGAAGTACGTGGTGTCGTCGACGCGAAAGGACTTCCCGTGGACCAACAGCCACCACATCGCCGGCGACCTGCGCACGGGCGTGCAGAAGCTCAAGGACGCGACCCCGGCCGGCGTGCTCCTCGGTAGCGGCAAGCTCGCGACCGAGCTGGACCGGCTGGATTTGATCGACGAGTACAAGTTCCTCGTCCACCCCAGGATCGTCGGGCACGGCCCGACCCTGTACCAGAGCGGGCTGCCCAGCACGCGACGGCTCGAGCTGGTCTCGGCGAAGCCGTTCCGCTGCGGCGCGGTCGCCATGCACTACCGGCGCGCGCGCTGACTCGGAGCAGCCCCATCGCGCCCAGCTCGCGGGCGCGTAGGTAAAAGAAGCCGGATCGCAGCGCGAAGGACGCTCCGGGTCGCCCCGTAAGCCCGCGCCGTCGCGCCGATCCGCGACCTGGCGTCGAGCGGGCGATGGCGGCACGGGAGAGCAAGGAGCTCCTACGGGTCAGCGCTCGACGCGGAGGCTCCTTTCACGCACGAGGCGCGCGACGGCCGCCCAGTCGACCGGCGCCACCATCCTCGGCGCGGGGGCGGGCGAAGCCGTGTTCTCCCACATGTCCTTCGTGCCGAAGAGCACCTCGACGACCGCCGGATCCTCGTCCCACGTGACGGGCACGAGGTCGTCGAGGCACGTCGTATCGACGGGGGCCTCGGGATCCGCGATGAACTTCGCCATCATCTGCGTGCCGCAGGGCGCCGCACCGGCGGTCTTCACGGGGGACTCGAACGTGACCACGTGCGGGCTCCAGGGCACCGCCACGAACGTCTGGTGGGGCGCGGTCAGCCTGTCGGCCGCAAGCTCCGCCAGGCCGATGGGCGTCTGCGGGTCGAGCAGGCCGTTCATCGCCAGGATGGGCACGGAGGAGCGCGGCCATTCGCTCCAGAACGGGTCGTGCGGATACCGCGGCCAGGCATCGTAGAGCTGGCCGATCTCCAGCGCCGCCCCCGGGCAGAAGCGCTGCGCATCGCAGCGCGCCTGGAGCTCGGCCGAGGTCGGGGCCGGGTCCTCCCACATCTCGGAGAGGGCCACGTGCGTCCCAAGGACGACCGAGCGCCGCGGCTCGCCGCCGTCGGCCTGCGAGGAGGAACCGCTCAGCGCCTGCATGTAGTGGCCGACCACCTGCACGTCGCCCGCGTCGCAGCGGTCGATGCGGTAAGCGAGCGGGAAGAGGTGCGTCCGCACGCTGCGCAGCTGCGCGAATGCCGGGACGATCGACGCGAACAGCGCGGCGTCGACGCCGAGCTGCGAGCAGTGCCCCTCCGTGAGCTTGCCGAAGAGCGCGTCGAGCTTCGCCCAGGGATCGGGCCCGAGCTTCGCCCCGCAGACCGGATCGACGGCGCAGATCGCGGACAGCTCCTTCACCACGGGGTCGAACTGCGTATCGTACAAGGACAGGTACTGCGCGCCCGGCGATGCGAGCGAGTCGAGGATCACGCCGTCGACCGCCTCGGGGTATTTCTGCAAGAAGCGCAGCGCGCGCGCCGTCCCGTACGAGGCGCCGAAAAGGATCACCTTCTTGCCGTGCTCGCGCGTCAGATCGAGGAGGCGCGCCAGGTCGTCGGCGTCGGCCGACGTCGTGAAGTGCGCGAGATCGTCGCCCCACTGCGCCTTCAACGCCTGGATGCAGGCGGGCCACTCGCTCGCGCTGATGTCCGCCCCGTCCTCCGAGCTCGGGTCCTCCTGGACCGGGCACTCGAGGCGGCTCGAGAGCCCGACGCCGCGGTGCTCGAGCACGTACCAGTCCACGTCGGGCATCACGCGCTCCCATAGCTGCTGGATGAAGCCCGTGAACATGTTGCCGGAGTCGCCGGGGCCGCCTTGCAGGAGCCAGACCTGCGCCTTCGCCGCGCCGCCCGGCGCGAGGTGGCGCGACACGAAGACGGGCAGCGTCGCGCCGTCAGGCTTCGATGGATCGAGCGGCAGGGCGACCGTGGCGCACTCGGAGATGAAGTCGCCCGGGCAGCTTCCCCATGCGACCGCCGAGCTGCCGCCCGAGGCTCCATCGCCGTTCGTGCCAGGGCTGGCCGGGTCATCGCCGCCGGGGCAGCCCGCAGCGAACGCCGTGAACCCGAGCACCACGGGGAGGAGCCCCACCCGAAGGACAGTCTGTGTGATCATCTTCGTTACCCTCGCAATCACCGGAACGGCCAAAGGCTGAACGGCGCGAGGTCTGCGGTGGCGATGACCACGGCGCCGGGGGCGTCGACGAGCGTGCGGACGTCGAGCGCCGTGCCGTGTGTTCCCGCTCGACCTGGCTCCGTTCAACGCCAGAATCACTTTCCGTGCACCTGCAGCGGTCCGCAGCGCGCCATACGCCTGCGCGATGGTGCGACGTCGACGAAATCGTAGAAACCGTTGAACGGAGCCAAGCCGAGAGGGAACGCACGGACATGGCACTCAACAAGCTCTCGATTCCGCTCTTCTGCATGGCATCTCTCGTCGCGGGTTGCCCGCGCGACTCTCCCCAGGAGGGCGACGCGGCCTACGGCAAGCTGCTCCAGGACGGGGTGGACAGGATTCAAGCGAGCGGCATCGTCGCCGTGCATGCGGAGATGCTCGATGGCGACCGACGGATCCGTGCTCGCAGCGGCGTGGCGCAGCGCGACGGCGAGACGCCGGTCGACTTCGACAGCTACTTCCGGATGGGCAGCAACACCAAGACGTTCGTCGCCGTCGTCGTGCTGCAGCTCGCCGGCGAGGGCGCGCTGTCGCTGGACGACACGGTCGAGCAGTGGCTGCCCGGCGTCGTGTCGGGCAACGGCAATGACGGCTCGCTGATCACGATCCGCCAGCTACTTCAGCACACGAGCGGCCTCTATGACTACATCGGTCCGGCCGATCCGGACGGCCCGGATCCGCAGCCGTCCCTGGCCGTGCTGCGCTCGGCCGACGAGTACATGCAGCATCGGCTCGACCACATGGACGCGGAAGAGCTCGTGGCGCTCGCCCTGCAACACAAGCCGAGCTTCGATCCGGGGACGGAGTGGGACTACTCCAACACGAACTACGTGCTCGCCGGCATGATCATCGAGCGTGCCACCGGAAACCGCTGGAGCGAGGAGGTCGAGGCGCGCATCCTCGATCCGCTCGGCCTCGACCACACGTTCGATCCCGGCGATGCGCCTGATCTGCCTGCCCCGCACGCCGTGGCGTACCAGCAGTACGAGGTCGACGGGCCGCTCGTCGACGTCACGATCGCGAACCATACCATGGCCGGCGCCGCCGGCTCCCTCGTCACGACCACCGCGGATCTCGCGAAGTTCTGGCGGGCGCTGACCGAAGGATCGCTGCTCGATCCGGAGCAGATGGCGGAGCTCCACGAGACGGTCCCGGCGCCTGCCTTCGACCCGATCGCGCCCGGCACCGATTATGGCCTCGGCATCATGTGGATCCCGACCAGCTGCGGTGGAGGGTACTGGAGCCACGCCGGAGGCACGCTCGGGTACTCGACCCGGAACGCCGCGAGCGACGACGGCTCTCGCGTCGTCGTGATGTCGCTGTCGACGTCGACCGACGACCCCGAGGCCTCGTACGCCACGACCATCGATACCTTCAAGATCATCGATCAGCTCATGTGCGCCGATTGAGCGCGGGCCCGGCGCGGGCGCCGCGGCCGATCGAGACGCGCCTCGTCGGCGTCCGCCGCCAGCTCACGGTGCTCCTGGTCGCCCTGCTGCGCGCCAAGAGGGTCCCTGCCCGGGCGCGCTGCGGCTTCGCCGGCCATTTCACGCCCGGCAACATCGTGGACGACCGCCTCAGTCGCCTGGCGCGACAGGGGCAAGGAGCGATGAGCGATCCGTTGATGTTCTGCACCTCGTAGTCGATCGTCCAGTCGATATGGCTGATCACGACCGCGATCCATACGTCGCCGTCGCTCGTGCGCGCGGCCGAGAAGGCCGACCGGCGCCGCCGCCTGCTTTCGCGAAGCCGTTCTCGTGCTTCACATTCCGGCGGGCACCGCCGGGAAGCCGACCAGGGCTCGGACGCGGCAGTGGAAGTAGTGCGCGGCTTGCCCGGCGCTGTCGGCCGGAAGAGGCTGGAGGCAGTCGATGCACAGCCTCACTCCGGAAGGCGGCTGCGGCATCAGGAGGATGTCGACGGCGAACCCGCATTCCTGCACCTCGAACAGCGCAGGACCGATGACGTCCCAGACGTCTTGCAGATAGTCGACGAGCGTCGATCGCCACACGAGGATGTCGAGCGCGCTCCGGTGCTCCGCGAGGCCTACCGCGCTCCCGTTCGGCGCGGGATAGCTCGTCACGGTGAGAGGCACTTCCCTCGACCGGCGCGCGGACGGATCGCCGAGGACGGCGCGGAGCAACTCCGCTAGACCGTCCGACAGGTGCGCGGCTCGCTCGGGACCGCTGAGCCAGGCGAGCGTTTCCGCGCGCCACGTTTCCACGTGCAGGAGGAAGCGTTGCGTGACGATGGCCGGCGGCGCGCTCCCGAGCATCTCGGCGGCGACCAGGGGGAAGGAAGGTGCCTCTCGCGGAACGTCCAGCATGTTTTTCCTCGCCATTTACTGCCCCTTCGGGGAGCTGACGGTCGCCTTACGCTGGATCAGCGGCGGCATGATGGGGATGCGGGCGAACACGGAGGGGCCCTCCCGGCAGTAGTTATCTCGACCCTAACAGCTCTTGACGGGCGCGCCTACTCCGAAGGGTGCTCTCGTCGGGCTACGACCGGTTCGCTCGGGTCGTGGGGTCGCGCGTACGCATGCCCAGCGAACCTTCCCGCTCGCGTCGGCGCAGTGCCTGCTGGTCTGGCTGCGCTGGACCCCCGGAATCTGGGCCTCGGCTGCTTTCCTCCCCGGGACAGGCCTGCTGGTTGCCGGCGCGCGCAGCCCTTCAGGCCGGCTCGCCGGCGCCGTCGGCGGCCGCGCCGGTCGCCGGCGGGGCGGCCGGCGTGGGCGGGGCGCCGCTCGCGGCCTCGCCCTTGGCGCCGCTCGCGGCCTCGCCCTTGGCGCCGCCCTGGGACCGCCGCGCGCCGGCCTCGCGGTGCACGTCGAGCGGGCGGAGGGCCTTCCGGACGGCCTCGACGGTCGCGGGCTCGTCCTCGTCGACCATGGCGGCGACCTTTGTCGCGTAATTGACGATGGCCGTCTGGATGGCGCGCACGTGCGTGGCGAGGTTCGATGTCGCGGCGGCCTCCTTCTGGAGCTTGTCCCGCACCATCGCGTCATAGCGCGGCAGGACGTTGCCGATCTGCTCGAGGAACTCGGGCCCGGCGAGCGCGTCGAGCTCCGGCTTCAGGCCCGCCTCCTCGATGTGCGCGAGGATGGAGGCCATGACCGTGTTCTGCACGGAGTACTCGGCCGTGAGGAACGAGAGGCCGTCATCGCCGAAGAGCTCGTTGACCAGCTCTCCGGCGCGCCGCGCCTGCGGGAAGCGCGCTTCGGGCAGCATCGAGGTCGCGATGAGGCGCATGCGCAGCGCCCCGAAGCTCGCGTCGGCCTCCCGGTCGAGCCCCCGCACGTCGTCCTCGGACAGGGCGCCGTTCACCCGGCGGCGCGCGGTGAGCGCCTTCTGGCCTGCCTCCCCGGCGGCCTTCAGCTTCGTACACGCCTTGGCGACGTTCTCCGGCGCCGCCTCCGGACAGGCTGCGACCAGCGCGTTGGCGAGGGTCACGCCATTGGCGATGTTGATGATGGGAGCGCGAACGTAGATCGAAGCATCGAACGTTGAGTCCATCGTGGCACGATGAGCATCGCCCTCTCCCACGTCCAGCGCGCCTGTCGTCGTTAACGTGCTATCGACTGCGCCGGTGCGCAGCTCAGCGGATATCTACGGAGGTGCTGGAGCGCGGGCCTGACGGTCGTGCTCGAATCTGGCCGGAGAGAGCTCCCATGAAGGCGGGAAGGCAGGAAGAGTATTGAGCTTTTCTTCCCGCCTTCCGCCTTCCCGCCTTCATGTTCAATCGTGAGCACTGCCGGCCTGACGCGGGCGGATGGGCCGGCTGCATCCCGGAGCAGGGCGGGGGCGGGGGAGGGGCGAGGGTGGACCACCCGCCTCGAGGGGTCCTCGACGGGTTGCCGGCCCGCTCGGAGATACCGATGGGGTTCGTCGGCAGGTCGCCAGCATGCTCGGAGATACCGAAGGGGTTCGTCGGCAGGTTGCCAGCGCGCTCGGAGATACCCCCGGGCTTCCCGGAGCGGGTCGCCGTCGTGGTGGCGCGGGCCGATCGGGCTCTTTCCGGAGGTTGTCGACCTGCTGGGGAGGCCGGGAGGCCTCCCGGAACGGGTGATCGACCCGTCCGGCAGACCTCGAGGCCTCCGGCGCCCGCCGGCGCGGGCGTGGCGGGTCGCCGCGGCCCGGAAAAATCCGTTGCCGGATGCGGGGCGTGGTCCGTAATTCCAGTCGGGGCAGGTCGCAGCCGGCCGTGGCCCCTCGCCGTCGACCTGCGGCCCTTGCCTGACGCTCGACCGGAGTCCCTTGCGCCATCCACGTCTAAACGCCATCGGGTGGAGTCTTGCCGTGTCCCTGGTGCTGGCCGCGCCGCCGGCCCTCGGTCAGGTCCCGCCGGGCGGCGCGCGGCTGTCCTACACGCGCGGCCCGGGCGCGGAGGGGTGCCCCGAGGAGCAGGCGCTCCGGGACGTCGTCGCCGCGCAGCTCGGCGGGACCGACCCGTTCGTGGACGGCGGCGGCGGCCGGCGGGTCGAGGTGGTCCTCGCGCGCAAGGGGCGGCATTTCCTGGGGGAGATCGCGCTGTACGACGGCGATGGCCGGCGGCTCGGCGGCCAGGAGCTCACGAGCGCGGCCTGCGGGGCGCTGGTGGAGGACGTCGGCACCGCCCTCGCCATCGTGCTGCGGCCGGTGCGACCGGCGCGGGAGCCGGCGCAGTCGCAGGCGGCGCCGTCAGCGCCGGGGCCGCCGGAGACAGCCTCCGCGCTGGAGCCGCCGGAGACGGCCTCCCCGCGAGCGGCGCCCGCGGGTCCGCCGCGCGCGCCGGCTGCGGCGCCGGCCCCGCCGTGCCGGCCCGTCGCGCCGGCGCGGCCGGTGGAGCGCCGTGGCCCCGCGCTGGCCGGGCTGCGGCTTCAGCTCGGCGTGGGGGCGCTGATCACCGAGGGATTTGCGCCGGCCCCGGCGGTCGGGTTCTCGGGGGTCGTGGGGGCCCGATGGAAGGCGTTCTCGTTGTCGCTGGAGGGACGTGTGGACCTGCCGGTCGCCACCGACCCGTATCGGGGGAGGATCTACGGCGTGTCCTCGCTCGGCGGTTCGGTCGTCCCGTGCGGACACGTGGCCTGGTTCTTCGGCTGCGGCCTCGTTACGGCGGGCCGCGTGCGGCACTTCGGCATGGTGAACGTTGCGGGGGAGGCACTGGGGTCCTACGCGGGGCTCGGGCTACGAGGCGGCGTTGAGGTGCCGTTCTCGTACGACCTTGCCGCGCGGCTCACGGGCGAGCTCGTGGCCAACCTCGCGCCTCCCACGCTTCATCTCGTTGGCGGTGAACATTTGTCCGCGGCCGTCACCTCCAAGACCGGAGCCTTTCATCTCGTCGCGTCGTTCTGATCCGGGCTCGGTTGTTCGCCGATCGGAGGGCGCGGGCCGAGAGCATCGGGCGTGCTGAAGGATGTGGATGAGGCTCCGCGTGGACGCCGCCGTGAGAGCCCAGGTCCACCTGTCTCAGGCAGGTACCGGATCAGGGATCGGCGCAGGGCGGCAGCAGAGCGTTGCCGCGCCGAGCAACGCGACGCCGCCGGTCGGCTCGCCGCCCGTCGGCGCGCAAGTGCCCGGCTCTAGGCGGACGACGCTCGCCGATCTGCTCCCGAGCGCCGTCCCGGGAACGATGCCGGTGCAGATCGGCGCCTCGGAGCTCACCACCACGCCGACGACGAACTGAGAGCACGCATCATCGCTGAACGCCGACGCCAGGACGCTGCAGGTGCCCCCGGTGGGCTCGGCGCAGCCGCAGGGGGCGCAGCCGCGCGTGTCCTCGGCGCCCGCGTAGAAGACGTGCCGGTCCGGGTAGGTCGCCGGGCAGTCCCGCTCTCCTTCGCGGTGGATGCACGTCAGGAATCCCTCGGGCGGCGCGGCCTCGCCGGCCGGCGGCGCCGGGGTGCAGGTCATCCCGGGATCGGCGCACGGCGCGAACGCGGTGCCGGTACACGCCCGGGCGAAGACCGCGAAGCTCCCGGCGCCTTCCGGCTCCTCCGGCTCCTCCGGCTCCTCCGGCTCCTCGGGTTCCTCCGCGATCCTCGGCGCGCAGCTCCCCGGGAGCACGCGGGGGGCCGGGATCGCGAGCGACTGCGCGCACAGGGCGCCGTCGCACATCTGTCCGGCGGCGATCGCGCCGGCCGTGGTGCAGGACCCATCCCAATCTCCGGGAGCAGCGAACGGCGTCTCGGCGGCGCCGGGGACGTCGCAGGGAAAGCTGGCGTAGGTGCTCCACGCCGCCGGCAGCTCGCACGACGCATCCGGCGGGTCGCACAGGCACGCCGGGCATGGGCGAGATGCCCCCGCCGTGAAGTCCGCGCGGCCTTCGTAGGCGACGATGGGCGCCGCGGCGGGGCAGTCCGGTGCTCGGTCCTCCGGGCCGATCCAGAGCAGCGCCGGCTCGGACCAGCCGAACGGCTCCCTCGGCACGCATTGCCCGGGACAGGCCGCCGGCGTGCCGGTGTCGAGCCCGGGGACCGTCGCGCTGTCGAAATCGGCGCCGGCACCCCCGTCCGCGCAGGCGTCGCCTGCGTCGGCACCGGCATCGCCGCACGCGTCGGCGCCGTCGCCGCCATCCACGGGCTCCTCCGTCACAAGACATGGGTGTTCCTTGATCCCAGGCTCGGGATCCCAGGGGCAATCCCAGGCCTCGGCGCTTACGCACCCGCCAGCCCAGATCCCCAGCACGACGGCCGTGGCGACCGACCCCATCACCATCCCGCCCGTCACCCGTCGAGCCCATCGCCTCATCGTCTCACCTCAGTCATTCCGCGGCGCAACCACCGCGTGCGCAGCACTATGGCGCGAGCGCCCCGGCAGGGAACCACATAAAAAAGGACGCGAGAAGCCCCCTCAGGCTCATGGAGGCCTGCGGGGTGATGGTGGCTCGCAGGGTTACGTTCCGAAACTCATCAATTCTTTCTCACGATCTCCTGCGCAAGAAAATCGTGTGCCGCCCGCTTCAGCCGAGCGACCCCCGGGTCACCAGAGGCCCCATCGCACCGAGAGCCCGTGGCAGCCGCATGGACGCCCGGTCCCCGACGCGCCTGGTTGATTTCGCAACGGAACACGGAGACGCCACGTAAGCGGCAGGCGGGCGTCGGCGAGCGAGGCGGCTGCAAGCGCAGCCGGCGGACCGCACGGCCCCCCGGTCCTATTTTTTTCTGACCCGCGTACGATTTCGCCACAACCCGGCCCGCCTCGCGGGAAGAAGCGGCGATGACGGAGCCTCAACCCCCGCGGCCTCCGCTGGCCCCCGCCCATGACGCCGACCCCGGACCGGCAGCCGACGCCGACCCCGGACCGGCAGCCGACGCCGACCCCGGACCGGCAGCCGACGCCGACCCCGGACCGGCAGCCGACGCCGACCCCGGAGCGGCAGCCGACGCCGGCGCCGGACCGGCGCCCGAGCCGCCCCCGCGGCCGTCCTTCGAGGAGGTCTATACGGGCCTGCTCCGGTACGTCCTCCGGGTGCTCTGGCGGATGGGGGTCCCGGCGAGGCACCTGCGCGATGTGGCCCAGGAGGTGTTTCTCGTCGTCCACCGCCGCTTCGGGGACTACGACCCTCGCTTCTCCATGAAGGCGTGGGTGGCGAGCATCGCGTCGCACCTCGCCCTGCGGCACCAGCGGCTCTCCCGGAACCGGCGGGAGCTGCTCGCGCGCTCGGACGCCGAGCGCGTCGACGTCGCGGACCCGAGCGACGACGCGGAGCAGCGGTTCGCGCAGGCCGAGACGCAGCGGATCGTCCGGGCGCTCGTCCAGCGCATCGAGGGCGACCGGCGCGTCGTGTTCCTCCTGTACGAGCTCGAGGGGATCGAGATGCGGGAGATCGCCGCGGCGCTCGAGATCCCGGAGAACACCGCGTGGGACCGGCTGCGGCGGGCCCGCAAGGAGTTCGCGGCCGCGGTCATGCGGCTCGGCGCGAGGGAGCGCGACGCGCTCGGCGTGCACGCGCGCTCCGCCCTGGCGCCGCTCGCCCTGGCCCACGGGCCGCTGCTGCTCGAGCTGGGGGACGCCCGGCTCGACCTGCCGGAAGGCCTCGGCGAGCTGCTCTGGGCGCGGCTTCAGGCGCGGCTCGCCCGCCCGGAGGGCGACGGGGGCGCGCCGGCCGGCCAGGCTGCGCGCGCCTTCCCGCCCGGCGACGCCGCGGCGGAGGCCGTCCTGGGGTGGGAAGCGCGCCGCCCCCCGGCGAGCCTCGCGCGGGCGGGCATCCGGGTCACGCGGGCGAAGCTCGCCGCAGCAGGCGCGGCGCTGTTCCTGGGCGGGGCCGGGACCGGCGCCGGCGCGCTCTACGCGGCCCTGCCGCGCCCCGCCCCGCCGGAGAGCGCCCTCGTCCGCGGCGACGTGCTCGCGGCGGTCCCGGCCAGCGCGGGCGCGACGGCCGCGCGCGCCGACGTCCCTGCGGCGTTTTCCTCGGCGGCGCCCGCGCAGGCGCCGCCCGCCGCGCCCGGCGCGAAGGCGGCCGTCCCGCCGATGGACACCGACTTGACCCTGATCCAGCGCGCGATCGCCGCGCTCGGAGCGGGAAGGGCGACCGAGGCGCTCGAGGCGCTCGACCGCCACGCGCGGAGCTACCCGCGCAGCCCGCGAGCCCAGCAACGCGAGACCCTGGCGATCCAGGCGCTGGACCAGACCGGCCGGCGCGCCGAGGCCGCGGCGCGCGCCGCCCGGTTCCGCGAGGCGTTCCCCGGCAGCGCCTATCTGCCCGCCATCGAGGACGCGTTGAACGGCGCACCGTGAAGACGAGCCCACGCCCCTACGCCCGCTCGCGTCCTCGATCGGAACAGAGAGCCGTCAAGGCACCGTGAGCACCAGGAGATCTGCTTCTCCGGTGGGCGTCCGTGGGTAGTGGTCAAATTTGAACATGAAGGCGGGAAGGCGGGAAGAAAACATTCATGATCTTCCCGCCTTCCCGCCTTCATGTGGACTCTCCCTGGGCAAAGTTGACCACGACCCGTCCATGGCGCCCTGAGGCCTTTCAACCCTCTCGCGGTCTCCCTCTGGCCCTTTCCGCCGAGATCGCGCTCGATCTTTCACCGCGCCGGCGCGAGCGCCGCGCCGGCGCCACGCGCGTGAAAACGAGCGTGCCTGATCGATTTTGCAGCGAAGCGCGAGATCGTCGGGGAACTCGCGCGCATGGACGCGTCCTTCGACGAGCAGCGATGGATCACCCTGGAACGCAGCAGCGGCGTACTGCGGCGTGCCGCCGGAATACCCACGCTCCATCGCGAACGCTCACCCCGCTGCCTGCCGGCGGCCGGCCGAGGCGCGGCGCGCCGGATCTCCCGATGAGCCGTCGCGAGCGCGGTGCGCCGCCTGCTCCGGCGCGCTCGACGCCGCGCCGTCCCGCGGTCTCGCCGCCCATCGGCGCCCTCGTCGCGGAGCGGCGCCTGATCGCGGCCGTGCTCGCCGCTTGCGGCGTCCACGCGCGCGATCGCGAGGATGTGCTCCAGGACGTGCTCCTGGCCGCCTGGAGAGCCGTCCAGGAGGGCAGATACCGCCCTGATCCACGGGCCGATCCGCGCCGCGCGCTCCAGGGCTGGCTGCGCGGCATCACATGGCGGCAGGCGGGCCATCACCTGGGGCGCGCCCGCGTCCGCCGGGAGGTCCCGGTCGACGACCCGCGCGCGCTGGTCGGCGAAGGCTGCGTCGACCTGGAGGGGAGGCTCCTGGCCCGCGCCGCGCTCCGCGCGCTCGTCGAGCTGCCTGCGCAGGACGGCGAGCTCCTCCTCGCCGCGGCAGGTCCCCAGACCATCACCGCCTGCGCCAGGGCGCACCGCCTGAACCCGGCCACCACCGGCCGCAGGCTGCACGCCGCCCGAAAGGCGCTCGCCGATCGGATCGCGCGGCGTAGCTGGTAATCCAGGCGCCGCCGCCGCTCCGGAGCGCTTCGTCGGCCGTGACGAGCGAGGCAGCTCCGCTCTGACGACAGCTGGCGGCGAGTTCGCGCGGTGGCAGTGCTCAAAATTGAACATGAAGGCGGGAAGGCGGGAAGAAAAAAATAACAATCTTCCTGCCTTCCCGCCTTCATGTGAACTCTCTCCGGGAAAATTTGAGCACTACCCGCGCGGCCGGCGAGCTCCGGCGGTCGGATTGACGGGGCGGGCGATCTCGCGGAGGATCCCGCCCCGCGATCGAGCCCGGAACGATCCACATCGACGGGGGACGATCGGCGATCGCCAGCGATTCAGCGCCCACGTCACCCGCATCGAGCCGCGGAAGCCGTACAACCGAAGGGACGCGCCCCATGACCACTTTGCCCAGAGGCCCCAGCAACAACATCCTGGTGAACATTCAGGGGATGCTCGACCCGATCGGCTACACGCTGCGCATGCGGGAGCGCTACGGCGATCCGATGTCGTGCCCGAAGATGAACGGCAAACCGGTGCTGGCCACCGGCAGCGTGGAGGGGCTGCGCTCCGTGTTCGCGGTGCCGCCGGAAAACCTCGACCAGATGCTGGGCGAGAGCTTCACCGCGGCGGTGGGAGAGTCGTCGCTGTTCTCGCTCTCGGGCGCGCGGCACGCGGCCATGCGCAAGCTGCTCATGCCGCCGTTCCACGGACAGCGCATGCGCCTGTATGGGAAGCAGATATGCGACCTGACCCTGCAGTGCTCCCGGGACTTCAAGCCGGGCCTGCAGCTTGTGGCGCAGGACCTGATGCACAAGATCTCGCTGCAGACGATCATCCACCTCGTGTTCGGGGTCACCGCACCGGCGGAAGCGGCGCGCCTCGAGGAGCTGCTCGAGGAGCTGCGCAAGAGCTTCTCCTTCGGCCTGACCATCACCCTCATCATTCCCTGGCTGCGCCGGGAATTCCGGGGCTTCGGCCCGTGGGCGCGCAGGCAGCGCGCGACCCGCGACCTGCGCAGCTTCCTCGATCCGGAGATCGCCCGCCGCCGCGCCGAGCCCGCCGAGCGCACCGATATCCTGAGCCTGCTCCTGGAAGCCCGCCAGGAAGACGGGACGGCGCTCGACGACCAGCAGATCTTCGAGCAGCTGCACACGCTGCTCTTCGCGGGGCACAGCACGACCGCGGCCGCGCTCTCCTGGGTGCTCTATTTTCTCGGACACGCGCCCGCCGCGCTGCGCCGGCTGCAGGACGAGCTGACGGCGCTGGGCGCGGATCCGGAGCCCGAGGCGCTGGCCAAGGCGCCGTATCTGGAGGCGGTGTGCAACGAGACGCTGCGCCTGCGCCCGCCGAGCCCGGGGGTGGGACGCAAGCTGAACGCGCCGATGCAGATCGCGGGCTACGAGCTGCCGGCCGGAGCAGGCGTGTTCGCGCAGATCATCTGGGCCCACCACAATCCCGCGGTATTTCCGGAGCCGGAGGTGTTTCGTCCCGAGCGATTCCTGGAGCGGACCTATTCCCCCTTCGAATTCCTGCCGTTCGGCGGCGGCAATCGGCGCTGCATCGGGGCTGCCTTTGCGCTGTACGAGATGAAGCTGATCCTGGGCACGCTGCTGCGGCGCTACAGCTTCGAGCTCGTGTCCAAGAAGCCGGTGCGGGTGGGGCTGCAGGGGCTGCCCGGCTCTCCGGTGCGCGTGATCGTCCGTTGACCCGCTCGGTGTCCTAGTTCCGCCTGCCAGAAGTCCGGCCAGGGATCCGAAGAGAGAGTTTAACGCAAAGGCGCAAAGGCGCAAAGACGCAAAAAAGATTTGTAGTTTTGCGTCTTTGCGTCTTTGCGCCTTTGCGTTTATTTCTCTTCGCTCGCGAGGCAGATCCCTGGCGGGAGCTCTGACCCGAGGTACTAGGCGACGGCCGGCCCCGGCGCGGGCGAGCCGGTCATCTTGTCGCGGAGCATGCACCGGAGGAGGGCCTGCCGCAGGTTCGCGTGCGTCGCCACCGAGGCGAGGTCCAGCCCGATCGACACGATGGTCTGCGCCACCTCGGGCCGGATCCCGACGATGATCCCCTCCGAGCCGAGCAGCTTCGCCGCGCGCACCACGCGGATCAGGTGATCGGCCGTGGCGCTGTCCACCGACTGGAGCGCCGTCACGTCCACGATCACGTGCCGGGATTGCTTGCGGACGATCGCGTCGAGCAAGGCCTCCATCATGTGAGCGGCGGTGCGAGCGTCGATGTCGCCCAGGACTGGCATCGTCAGCACGCCGTCCCACACCTCGATGATCGGGGTCGACAGGCTGCTGATGGCCTGCTGCTGCCGCTCGATGATCGCGAGCTTCTCGCTCAGCGTCGCCGCGGAGGCCTCGCGCTCCTCCAGCAACCGGCGCAGCCGCTCCTGGCTCTCGCGCAGCGTGCCCTCCGTCTGGCGGCGCTCGGCGTTCTCCAGCCGGAGCGCGTGGTAGAGCGCCGCGTTCTCCATCGAGATCGCCGCCTGCGCCGTGATGAGCTGGAGGAGCCCGAGCCGCCGCGCGCTGAACGCGCCCAGCGTGAGGTTGTTCTCCAGGTAAAGGACCCCCACGAGCGCCGACTGCCGGAGGACGGGCGCGCACAGCACGCTCCGCGGCCGCACCCGCTCGACGTACGGATCTCCGGAGAACAGCGACTGCGCGGCCGGATCGTCGAGGATGATCTGCTCGTGCGTCCGCTGGACATACTGGATCATCGACTCCGGCAGGCGCCCGGCGTCGAGCGCGACGCGCGGCGAGCGCACCGCGACGTCAACGCCGTCCTCGCCGACCTCGGCCGACGCCGCGACCACCAGCGCATCCCCGCTCGCCGCCAGGAAATGGCAGCGTTCGGCGCCCGCGTGCTCGACCACGATCCGGAGCAGCGTCGACAGCAGGCTGTCCTGGTCAATCTCGGACGAGATGGCCTGACACGTCTTGACGGCCGTGAGCACGTCCATCTGGTCGAGCTGCGCGCCGGACGCCGCGCCGGCGCGGGCGGGATCGGCCGCGAGGAGCCGCGAATAGCGCTGCTCCAGCTGGCGGACCTTCCCGTCGGCGCCCCAGCGCGCGTAGCAGGCCCGCGCGTCGCGGAGCAGCGCCCCGGCCATGGAGCCGAGGCCCCGGGCGAGGCAGAAGCGGCCCGCGAGCTCCTTGGAGAGCGCCTCGATCTGCGCGAGCCCGTGCTCGCGCGCGGACTCGGCCGCTTCGTCGTACAGCCGGAGGGCGTCGTCGGCCCTCCGCTCCACCCGCGCGATCTCGGCCCCGGCGAGGAGCTTCATGGCGCGGTAGTTCGCGGGGCAGTTCTCCGCCCAGACCGCGAGCAGCCCCTCGTTCGCCGCGATCTCGGCCCTGTACTCGCGCTGCTTCCGCTCGTCCACGTCGTCGAAATGGCCGAGCAGGGCGAGCGTGATGTAGAGCGTGCACTCGGCCAGGAGGGCCTGGCAGCCCATGCTCCAGAGGAACGGCTTGAACCGCTCCGAAAGCCGCACGGCCTCCTCCACCTCCCCGGCGAGGAGCCGCACCTGGATCTTGCGGCCGTGATAGAAGTAGAAGGCCATGAGCGAGCTCGGGGGATTGGCCTGCTCGAACGCCTCCTCCTCGAACCCGCCGCCGTTCATCGTCGAGAGGCTCGCCGTGAGGCCGCGCAGGCACTGGATCGCCCGCTGCATGCCGACGATGATGGGCGCGGTCATGCTGCGCTCCACGCCGCCGGTGATGTCGAGCAGCCGCTCGCTCTCCCGGTACACCTCGTCGAGCCGGCGCCCCGAGGAGATCATCAGCGACAGCCCTTGCACGCTGTTCACCGTGATGAACGTGACGTTCCCCGAGCGGCGCCCCGCCGAGAGCCCCTCTTCCAGGACCTGCACGCAGCGGCCGAAGGGCTCGAACCACACGGCCGCGTAGGAGCCGAGCGCGGCGCTGATCATGCTCTGCCAATAAGGCGTCCCCGTACGGTGGGCGAGCTCGTGGCCCATCTTCGCGAACTCGTAGCCACGGCGGTAGTCGCCGAACCTCGGCATGAGGACCATGGCGGCCGTCGCGTAGCTCATCGCCGAAGGGCCGGCGTTGCCGTGGAGGACGCTGAGGTAGATCGTCCTCGCCATCATCCAGTGCGCCAGCGTCTGGTCGTAGTACCAGGCCGGTACGTAGGTGACGCTGAGCACCGTCACCGCGCCCAGGATCTCGGGATCGGTCATCGGCGGCAGATCCGCGAGCGACGCGATGGGCCGGTCGCCGATCGCCGCCCAGATCCGCTCGAACTCCGCCTCGACGTCCGCGTCCGAGGCGCTCGTCGGCATGTCCATGCCGAGCATGCGCATGCAGTCGACGCACGCGTGGATCGCCTCGCCGATCGCGAGCTCGGCCGTGCTCCGCTCGATGAGGAGCCTGTAGGCGAGCTGCTTGTCGAGCCGGGTCCGGCCGTGCTCCAGGAGGAGCGCGCAGAGGCGGCGCGTCTCCGCGCCGTTGCCGGAGAGGTGCTCGCACTCGGCGAGCTCGCCGTGGAGCGCCAGCATGAGCTCGTGATCGCTGCGCCAGCTCGCCTCGTCGAGCAGCGCCGCGCCGGCCGTGAGGTACCCGGCCGCGACGCCGTACGCCGAGGATGCCTTGGCCCTCCTGCCGGCCGCGAGGTTGAGCTCGGCCACGGCGCTGCGCTCCTCCGGGTCGGAGATGTGGGCGGCGCCGAGGTTGTACTGGTTGGCGATCGCGAAGAGCTCGTCGCCGAGCTCCGCGGATCGCGCCCTGAGCGCGCGCGCGATCCGCAGGTGCACGTCGGCCCGCTCGGCCTCCGGCGTGAGGAGATAGGCGGCCTGCTGGACGCGATCGTGGAGGAACGCGTACCCGCCGCCGGAGCGCAGGAGGAGCCCGCTCTGGACCGCGGGCGCGAGGCGCTCGTGGAGCTCGGCCTGCGGCGCCTCGCAGACGGCGGCGAGGGTGTCCATCTCGAACTCCCCGCCGATACAGGCGGCCAGACGCAGCGGGAGCATCGCTGTCTCCGGCAGCCGCCGGAGCTTGTGGAGCACCATCTCGACGACATCGTCGGTCAGGCGCGCGGCCTCGATCTTCGCGAGATCCCAGCGCCAGACGAGCTGCTCCGGGTCGAAGACGACCAGCCCGTCCTGATCGAGCATCTTGAGGAACTGGGTCGCGAAGAACGGGTTGCCGTGGGTCTTGTCGTGGATCAACCCGGCGAGCGGCCGGGCCTCCTCGGCGCCGCACCGGAGCGCGTCGGCGACGAGCTCCGCGACGTCTTCCCGGGACAGCGGCTCGAGCGTGACGCGCTCGGTGCGGACGCCGGCCTTCTGGATCTCGTCGATGGCCGCGCTCAGGGGGTGGCCGGCCCCGACCTCGTTGTCGCGGTAGGCGCCGATGAACAGGAGGTGGCGGATCTCGCCGCGCGACAGGAGGCTGACGAGGAACGAGAGGCTGGCGGCGTCCGCCCACTGGAGGTCGTCGAGGAAGAGCACGACCGGGTGCTCCGCGCTCGCGATCGCCCCGAAGAGCGCCCGGAAGACCCGCTCGAACCGGCCCTTCGCCTCGCTGCCCGGCAGCGGCTCCACCGGCGGTTGTGGGCCGATGACCCGCTCCAGGCGAGGGACGATGTCGAGGATGATCTGCCCGTCGTCGCCCACGGCGTGGAGGAGCTGCCGCCGCCACTCGGCGAGCCGCGGCTTGCTCTCCATGAGCATCCGCTGCACGAACCGATCGAGCGCCTGGACGATCCCCGCGTAGGGGACCCCGCGCTCGTACTGATCGGCCTTGCCCGAGACGAGGAGGCCGTGCCGGCGGACCACCGGGCGATGGAGCTCGTCCACCAGGGCGGACTTGCCGATGCCGGGGTTCCCGACGACGAGCACGAGCTCCGGCGCGCCCGCCGCGCAGCAGACGCGATCGAACGCCGCGGAGAGCGAGGCGATCTCGGCGTGGCGGCCATAGAGCTTGTGGGGAATGCGGAGCTGCTCGGGGACGTCGCCCGCGCCGAGGGGGAACGAGGAGAGCTCCTGTCCGGACTCGAGCGCTCGCAGGCAGCGCGCGAGGTCCCGCCCCAGCGCGGCCGCCGTCTGGTACCGGTCCTCGGGCATCTTGGCCAGCAGCTTCATCACGATGTCGCGGATGGGCGCGGGCAGGCGCGGCGCGTGCTCCGATATCGGGCGCGGACGTCGAGCGATGTGGCAGTGCACCCACTCGATGACACCCTCGGCCTGGAACGGCAGAGCTCCGGTGAGCAGCTCGTAGAACACGACGCCCAGCGAGTAGAGATCGGTCCGATGGTCTGCCGCCCGGCTGGTGCGGCCCGTCCGCTCGGGCGCCATGTAAGGCAGCGCCTCCGGCGCGACCGCGTGCCTGCCGCTCTGCTGCCCCGCGACGCCCTCCTCCGCGGCCGGGCCGACGAGCTGTACTGTGCCGCTGCCCTCGTCCACGAGCAGGGTGCCTGGCCGGACATCCCCGTGGGGCTCGGCGCGATGAGCCGACGAGAGCGCGGCCGACGCGGCGATCGCGATCCTGACGAACCGCGCAGGATCCATGGGCGAGCCGATGAGTTGCTTGAGCGGTACCATGGTGGACTCCTCGAACAGGCGTCTGGGCTGGCCGTCACCCGGCAGGCTCCAGGTACGGTCGCGGCGCAACCCTCATCGCGATGGTGCAAAGGCAGATCGAGACGGACGACCGCGCTGCGACAGGCGCCATGGGCCGCCCCGCAGACAACGAACACCTCGCCGCCGCCCCCTTCCGAAGCGCTGCCCCGCGGAAAGCGAGGAAGAGCCGTCAGAGATCCCTTCCCGAAGATGCCTTGGTCGAGGAACAATTTCAACCGGTTCCGCGCCCGATCGCGAGCAGCGCCTCGCGGTCGAGGGCGCGCTTGATGAGCCTGCCGGAGCGCTGCGAAGTTGCCCAGCGCATCATCGCGAGGGCGTCCTCGCTCCTCTCCGAAGGGCGCCTGGGCGGCGACGCGGCGACCAGGGTAGGGCTCGATCGCCGGCCGGCTCGTCGCGCTGCGTCCTCAGGAGCGGCGCCGTCGCGCCCACCTTGACAACCTGATGGCCCTTCGCACGATTCGTCATCGTGGGGGCTCATGCGTACAGGGACCGACGATCACACAGAGCGAGGCGCGCTCGCTGTCGACCATGCCCACCGCCCGGGCCTGGGCGAGCCCGCGCCCTCGGAGCGCGCTGAGCGCGCGGGCCTCGGGCCGCATGAGGCCGCCTCCGGCTGCCCGCCGGAGCGGCGCGCGGACGACCTCGGGACGAACACCTCTTCGCCTGCGAGCGGCCGAAGGAGCCGATCGAGCACGGTCGTGATCGACATTCCGACGGACATCGCTCGCAAGTGGCAGGAGATGACCGATCTCCTCGCGGAGATCCTGCGCGTCCCGGCCGCCCTGATCATGAGGGTCGAGCCGCCCGAGATCGTCGTCTGCGTCTCCAGCGAGTCGAAGGGGAACCCTTATGAGCCCAACGAACGCGCGCGCCTCGACACCGGGCTCTACTGCGAGACCGTGATGAAGACCCGAACGCCGCTGCTGGTCCCTGACGCCTTGAAGGACGAGCAGTGGGAGTCGAATCCGGATGCCAAGCTCGGGATGATATCCTATCTCGGTTTCCCGATCGCCTGGCCCACGGGGGACATCTTCGGAACCATCTGCGTGCTGGATGACCGCGCGAACCAGTACAGCAAGACCTACCAGACGCTCGTGGCGCAGTGTCGCGACGTGATCGAGGTGGACCTGAAATCCATCTTCGCCTTCGAGGCTCGCCTGACAGAAGAAGCCCGGGCGAAAGAGCGGCTGGAACAGCAGGTCGCCGAGCGCACCGCGGAGCTCAGCCACGCCAACGCCCAGCTCAGGCGCAAGATCGCGGAGCACGAGCGGACGGAGGCGGCGCTGCGGAAGGTCGCGGAGGAGCGCAGGCGCGCGGAGGAGGCGTTGCGCGCGAGCCAGGAGCTCCTGCGCGCCATCATCGACAGCTCGACGGCCATCGTCTCCGTCAAGGACATCGAGGGGCGCTACATCCTCGTCAACCGCCGCTTCGAGGAGCTGTTCGGCATCACGCGCGAGGCCATCGTGGGCAAGAGCGATCGTGACGTGTTCTCCCGGGAGCACGCCGAGGCGCTTCGCGCTTTCGACCAGCGGGCGATCCTCGCTGGGACGGCGCTGGAAGACGAGGAGGTGATGCCTCAGGACGATGGCGTGCACACCTATCTCGCCATCAAGTTCCCTCTGCGCGACGCTGCCGGCGTCCCGTACGCGGTGGGCGGCATCTCCACGGACATCACGGAGCGAAAGAAGATCGAGGCGGAGCGCGCCCTGCTCCTGGAGGAAGAGCAGAGGGCCCGGGCCGCCGCCGAGGCAGCGGTGCGGATGCGCGACGACTTCGTGTCGATCGCCTCTCATGAGCTCTATACCCCCATCGCGGGCCTGAAGCTCGCCGTGCAAGGCTTGATGCGCGAGGCGACGGCGCTCCCCGCCGGCGCGCAGAGGCTGGCCGGGATGGCCGAGCGGCAGTGCCGGCGGCTCGTCAGGCTCATCGAAGATCTGCTCGACGTGGCCCGGATCCAGGCAGGCAAGCTCGAGCTGAAGCTGGAAGACGTCGATCTCCGGGCGCTTTCGCGAGAGGTCGTGGAGGACTTCGAGGTGGAGCTGAAGCAATCCGGAAGTACGGTGACATGGCGGGCCGACGCGCCCGTGGTCGGCTCGTGGGACAGGGCCCGTCTGGAGCAGGTGGTGACGAACCTGGTGCTGAACGCCATCAAGTATGGGAGGGGCAAGCCGATCGAGATCAGCGTCGCGGCCGACGGCGAGATGGCCAAGCTGGTCGTCGCCGATCGCGGCATCGGGATCGCCGCGAGCTGCGTGCCCTACATCTTCGAACGCTTCGAGCGGGGCGTCTCGGCGCAGCACTACGGCGGTCTCGGCCTGGGGCTGTACATCAGCCGCCGGATCGTGGACGCCCATGGCGGCTCGATTCGCGTAGAGAGCGAGCTCGGCGCGGGGGCGGCCTTCATCGTGGACCTCCCCCTGCGCCCGCGCCGCCACGCGCTGCCGACCGAGGTGTCCCCGCCGGCCGGAGGTCCCGATGAGCCCGCAGGATGATCCTCGCGACGGTGTCTTGCTCGTCGACGACGACAGCGGGTTTCGCTCTGTCGTGGAGGAGCTCTTGCAGGCGTTCGGCTACGAGGTCGTCTGCGCGGAGAATGGCTCGGTGGCGCTGGATCTGCTCCGCCGCGGCCTCCGCCCGAGCATCATCCTGCTCGACCTCATGATGCCGGAGATCAATGGCTGGGAGTTTCTCGCGCTCAAGCGACAGGAGCCCGCGCTGGCGAACATCCCGGTGGCGATCCTGTCGGGCGTCGACGCGCTGGAAGCCAAAGCGGCCACCCTGGACGCGTGCGCGCTGCTCAAGAAGCCGCTCGAGCTCGACACCCTTCTCGCCGTGGTCGCGCGGACACAGTGAGCCCGTGTCGGGGAGCGCGCCTTTGCGCCTCTGCGTCGAGCTCGCGCTCTCCGGATCCCTGACCGGACTCCTGGTGGGTGGAGCTAGCGCGTTCCGGCGCCCAGGTTGGCGACCATCCCGAGGCGCTGAGGACCCTCGCCGAACCGCGCCTGCAGCCGGGCGAGGATCGCCTCGCCGAGCTCGTCCCAGCGCGCCTCGCCGAGCTTGTCCCGCAGGAGCACCAGCGGCGCGTTGCTCCGGCGCATCGAGCCCCAGAGCTCCTCGGTCGAGGCCGCCTCCCAGGCGTGCTCGACCTCGCGCACCGAGACGTCGCGAAAGCCCGCGGCCTCCATCTCGGCGCGGAACTCCGCCGGATCTCCGAGCGGCGCCTTGCCCTCGCCGAAGGGCAGACCGGGCAGCTCGGCGCGGAGCGCCGAGAAGAGCTCGTCCATGATCGGCGACCGGTCCATCGGCGCCCAGCTCCCGACGACGGCCCGGCCACCCGGGCGCAGCACCCGGAAGAGCTCGCGGAAGCCGCGGTCGCGGTCGGGGAAGAACATCAGGCCGAACATCGAGAAGGCGGCGTCGAAGGCGCCGTCCTCGAAGGGCAGCGCCATGCCGTCGCCGACGCGGGCGTCCACCGCGAGCCCCGCGCGCGCGGCGCGCTCGCGCAGCCGCTCGACCATCGCCGGGGAGAAGTCGAGGGCGGTCACCTGCGCCTCCCGGGCGGCGAGGAGGGACAGGGTGCCTGGCCCGGCGGCCACGTCGAGCACGCGCGCGCCCGGGCCGATGGCGGCGAGCCGGAGGGCGTCGGCGGCGTATCTCTCGAAGTGGGGGACGACGTCGACGGCGTAGTCGCCGGCGACCATCTCCCAGGCGACCGGGGTGGCGAGGGGGCTCGGGGGCTGGGTCATCGGCGACGGTGCTATCACGCGCGCGCCGCGCCGATCCAGCCGGCGCTGCCCGGCGGCGCCCCACGACGCCCAGAAGAGGCGAACGACCTACACCAGGAGAAGCTGTACGGATCGCGGCGCGGTCCTCCCCGGCGGCGCCCCTCCGAGCGGCCGCGCCGGCGCGGCCGTCACTGTGCGACCGCGCCCTCGCGGCGATTCGCCACACGCGCCAGCGCCTTCGACCCGGCCCTCGCGCCGGCGGGGCGCGCCGCCGCCTCCGGCGAGCCCGGCTCCGCGTCCGCGCCCTTCTCGCCCTTCTCCGCTTCCGCATCCGCCGAGTCTGCGCCGGCCTCGGTCGCGTCGTGCGGCGGCAGCACGGCCTTCGCGGTCGACACGAGCAGCACGCTGGTCAGCCCCACGACGCTCGCCGATCCGGCGACGAACACCGCGATATGCATCATGGTGCGCTGGAGGAGGCTGCCTTCATTCAACTTCCGGAGGATCTTCAACATGGTGCTACCTGCCTCGTTCGCGAGCGCCCGCCCGCCGCCAGCGCCTTTGCTGCCTGTCAATGCGAGCCTCGTGCCACCCGCCCTCCGGCGGATCCACCGCATGGATCACAGGGCTTCTGGTGCTGCTCTGCCAAAGTGGACACGTCGGCGACCTGTACATTGGCGCATCCTGCCAAAATGACAATCCGTTTTGCGGAGACGCCGCGACCGCGGTGTGCGCGGTCGTCGTTGCGCGTCGTTGCGCGTCGTCACGTACGAAATACGGCGCACGCCCGACGGAGTTGTCGCGCGTTTCGTGCTGTCGACGCGTCTCCTGAGCTGTCGGCCTGGCCGTCCTCGACAGGATGTCCGCGCTTCGTCGGGAGAGGCCTCTCCGCGCGGTTTCCGCGCATGTTCGGCGGGGGGTCCGCGCGTCTTCCGCGCGTCTCCGCGCGCCTACCGCGGCTCGTCGGACGCCGCCGCGGCAGCGGGCGCGGCGCCCGCGAACGCGCGCGCGGCCTCGGGGTGCTCCGCGATGAGGCGGAGCGCGCGGCCGAGGAGCGAGATCCCCGGCTCGGTCCTGTGCCAGGTCGACGCGCCGCTCGGGTGCGGCAGGCAGATGACGTCGGCCTCGACGCCGTGGAAGCGCGCCCGGCGCGCCTCGCCGATCACGCCCGCGAGCGGCCCTCGGTGGCCGAGCACCTGCTCCACCGCGAGGCTGCCCACCGGCAGGATCAGCCTCGGCTCCAGGATCCCCACCTCGCGCGCGAGGTGCGTCCGGCAGCGCAGGATCTCCTCGGGATCGGGCTTCCGGTCGCCGCCGCCCTTCGCCTTGCCGGGGAAGCAGCGCGCGACGGCCGACATGTAGACGCGCCGCCGGAGCTCGTCCTCGCGCACGCCGAGCGCCGCCTCGAACCAGCGGAACAGGGTGCGACCCGCGGTCCACGCGAACGGGCGCCCCAGGCTGCCCTCGCGCGGGCCGGGCGCCTGGCCGATGAGCAGGATCCGGCTCGGGACGGGCGGACCGTGGACCACCGGGCCGATCATCTTCGGGCAGGCGCGGCACGCCTCGAGCTCGCGGTGCAGCGCGGCGAGCCGCTCCTCCGCGCTCAGGACGGGAAGACGGAGCGCGGGGCGCCTCATCGCGTCGACATCGGGCGCCTCGCGGCGCCGGCGGCCTGCGCGCGCAGGCGGCCGCCGAGGAGGCGCGCGGCGAGGACGCCGCCGAGGAAGCCGAAGAGATGGCCCTCCCAGGAGATGCCCACCCGCGTCGGGAGCACGCCCCAGATCATCCCGCCGTAGACGAAGCCGACCACCAGCGAGAGCGCGATCGAGAGGAGGCTCCGCTCGAACCAGCCGCGGAGCAGCAAGAAGCCGAAATACCCGAAGATGACGCCGCTCGCGCCGATGTGCACCGAGCTGCTCGACCCGATGAGCCAGACCCCGAGGCCGCCCACGAGCGCCGAGAGGAGCGTCACGAGGGCGAGGTCGCTCTTCTTGCGGAGCAGGATCAGCCAGCCGAGCGCGACGAACGGCACCGTGTTCGCGATGAGGTGCGCGAACCCGCCGTGCAGCCACGGCGCGAGCGCGATCCCGACGAGGCCCGGGATCGTCCGAGGACGGATTCCCAGGGCATCGAGCGATCCGTGGAACACCGCCATGTCGAGGATCTCGATCGCCCAGAGGAGCGCGACGACGCCTCCGAGCAGCGCCGCATGCAGCTTGAGCTCACGGGTGATCGCCCTGGTTTCGCTGGTGCTCATCCTGTCCTCGCGCTGTCCTCGCCGGCCCGCCGAGAGGGGACCCACGCTTCGAGCCTAGCGCGTGCAACAGCCACGCGCGCGCGCTCTTCCCGGCTCCTCGCGTCTCTTTCCGCGAGGCTTCCCACAAGGCGCCCCCGGTGCCGATAGCTGTCCCGTCCGGCGCGCGGCGCGGTAGAGATCGGGCTCATGCTCCTCACCCGCGCTGAAGCCACCGGATTTCGCGAGACATCCCTCCACGCCGACGTAATGCGGTTCGTCCGCGCGCTGGACGCCCGCGACGACCCGCGCCTCGCCGTGACGACCTTCGGGACCAGCCCGGGCGGACGGGCGCTGCCGCTGCTCGTGCTGTCGAAGGACGGCGTGCGCTCCCCGGCCGAGGCGCGCCGCGCCGGGCGCCCGGTGGTGCTGATGCTCGACGGGATCCATCCGGGCGAGGTGGAGGGCAAGGAGGCCAGCCTCGCGCTCGTCCGCGACCTGCTCGACGGCCGGCACCCCGACTGGCTCGACACGCTCGTGCTCCTCGTCGTGCCGCTGTTCAACCCCGACGGCAACGACGCGCTCGACCCGCAGAACCGCCGCCTCGACCTGAAGAAGCTCACCGGCCAGCCAGGCCCCGTCGTCGGTACCCGGACGCAGAGCCAGGGCATCAACCTGAACCGCGACTACCTCCGCCAGGCCGCGCCCGAGATGCGCCTGCTCCAGGAGCGCGTGTGCATCCCGTGGGCGCCCGATCTCACCATCGACAACCACGCGACCAACGGCTCGGTGCACCGGTTCCACATGACGGTCGACGTGCCGCACACCGCCGAGTCGGGGCGCGCCGAGCCGATCGCGATGGTGCGCGACCGCCTGGTCCCCGAGGTGATGGCCGCGGTGCGCAAGCGCGGCTTCGAGAGCGGCTGGTACGGCAACTTCGTCGAGGACGAGCGCGCGCTCGACGCGGGCGGCGACGCGGATCCGACGGCGACCGTCGGGCTCGGCTGGATGACGTACCCGCACCACCCGCGGTTCGGCTCGAACTACCGCGGGCTCACGGGCCGGCTCGACCTGCTGCTCGAGTGCTACAGCTACCTCTCGTTCGAGGAGCGGGTCCAGACCGCGTCGGCGTGGCAGATCGAGACCCTCTCCTGGGCCGCCGCCCACGCCGACGCCATCCGCGAGGTCGTGGCCTCGAGCGCCCGGCCGCCGGATCGCGTCGCGGTCCGCTACCGCCTCGAGCCGACCGCGACCCCGATCGACGTCCTCACGCGCAGCCCGCGGGCGTTCGACGGCGAGCCGGTCACCGTGCGGATCCCGCACCTCGCGCGGTTCGTCGGGACGACCGTGGTGGATCGGCCGCGGGCCTACCTGGTGCCGCCGGCGATCGCCGAGGCGCTGCGGCGGCACGGGCTCCGCGTCGCGCCGGCCGAGGGGGGGCACGACGTCGAGGTCGCCCGGGTGGCGTCGCTCGGCGCCGAGCACGGCCGCGCGATCCTCGAGGCGGCCCAGGTCGGCGAGGCGGCCGTCGAGTGGCGCGCGGAGGCGCGGCGCGCCCCGGAGGGGTGGTCCCGGGTCGACACCGAGCAGCCGCTCGGCGCGATCGCCGTGTACCTGTGCGAGCCCGAGAGCGACGACGGGGCGGCCGAGAACGGCCTGATCGCGGCGCCCGCCGTCGGGGACGAGCACCCGGCGTGGCGGGTCCGGTGAGCCCGGAGGCTTCACATTTCTCCCGCGTTCTGCTTTTCACGGGGGGCGATCGCTCCACATCCTCGCCGCTCGATGCCGCTCGCTGACCTGGAGGAGGGCGCATGAAGGACCAGATTCCCGGCTTTCTGTTCATCGACCACGTCGCCATGGCGGTGCCCGCCGGGCAGCTCGACGCGCAGGTGGCGGCCTACGAGCTGCTCGGCTTCCGCGAGGTGCACCGGGAGGAGGTGCGGGGCACGGATCAGGTCCGCGAGGTGATGCTCCGCGTCGGCGACAGCGACAATCACATCCAGCTCCTCGAGCCGCTCTCCGCCGAGTCGCCCGTCCAGAAGCTCATCGACAAGAACGGCGGCCGCGGCGGCTTCGCGCACGTCGCCTACCGCGTCAGCGACGTCCAGGCGGCCTTCGACGCGCTCAAGGCGCGGGGCTTCCGCATCATCGACGCGGCGCCCCGGCCCGGCTCCCGGGGCACCACGATCTTCTTCATGCACCCGAAGTCGCGCGACGACGCGCCGTTCGGCCACCTCATCGAGGTCGTGGAGTCCCATGGATGACAGGCTCTTCTCCGAGTTCGCGCCGGCCGCGCTGGAGACGTGGCGACAGGCGCTCGCGCGGGACCTCAAGGGCAAGACCGCGGACGATCTCTCCTGGGCGAGCGCCGAGGGGCTGCTCGTGCCGCCGATCTTCGCGCCGGACAGCCCCCCGCTCCCCGCGGCGGAGGGCGGGCCGCTCGTCGAGTCGCTCGTCGCCGAGCTCCGGGGCGGCGCGTCGGAGCTGCGCTTCACGCTCGGCAGCAGCTATTTCCTCGAGATCGCCCGCCTCCGCGCCGCGCGCCTCCTCGCCGAGCGCCTGCGGCCGGGCGCCACCGTCACCGCCGTGATCCCGTCGGCCGCCGTGCCCGGCGACGAGCCGCACAAGAACCTCCTCCGCGGCATCGTGGCGATGATGGCGGCCGTGGCCGGCGGCGCGGACGACGTGGTGATCACGCCGCCCGAGCGCCTGCTCGGCAACGCCCGGGTCATCCTCCGCGAGGAGGCCCGCTTCGAGGCCGGGGGGAGCCCGGCCGCGGGCTGCTGGTACGTCGAGCAGCTCACCCGGAGCCTCGCCCGGGCGGCGCTGCGGCAGATCGACGGCGCCGCGGAGCTCCCCGCGCCGGCCGCGGCCCCGGAGGGCGGCGCGCCGCTCGAGCACCTCGGCTTCACCGCCGGGATTCCGCCGTTCCTGCGCGGGCCGTATACGAGCATGTACGTGGTCCGCCCGTGGACCATCCGCCAGTACGCCGGGTATTCGACGGCCGAGGAGTCGAACGCGTTTTACCGGCGCAACCTGGCCGGCGGGCAGACCGGGCTCTCGGTCGCCTTCGACCTCGCGACCCACCGCGGCTACGACTCGGACCACCCGCGCGTGGTCGGCGACGTGGGCAAGGCCGGCGTGGCCATCGACACCGTGGAGGACATGAAGGTCCTCTTCGACCAGATACCGCTCGACAAGATGAGCGTGTCGATGACCATGAACGGCGCCGTGCTCCCCGTCATGGCGTTTTACATCGTCGCCGCCGAGGAGCAGGGCGTGCGGGCAGAGCTCCTCTCCGGGACCATCCAGAACGACATCCTCAAGGAGTTCATGGTCCGGAACACGTATATCTACCCGCCGGCGCCGTCGATGCGGATCGTCGCCGACATCTTCCGGTTCGCCGCCGAGAAGATGCCGAAGTTCAACTCGATCAGCATCAGCGGCTATCACATGCAGGAGGCGGGGGCGACCGCGGAGCTGGAGCTCGCGTACACGCTCGCGGACGGCCTCGAGTACCTGCGCACCGGCATCGCGTCGGGCATGGATATCGACGATTTCGCCGGTCGATTCTCCTTCTTCTTCGGGATCGGCATGGACCATTTCACCGAGATCGCCAAGCTGCGCGCGGCGCGGCTGCTCTGGGCGAAGATCGTGAAGGGCTTCCAGCCGAAGAGCCCGAAGTCGATGGCGCTCAGGACGCACTGCCAGACGTCGGGATGGAGCCTGACCGAGCAGGACCCGTTCAACAACATCACCCGCACGGCCATCGAGGCGCTCGCGGCCGTGCTCGGCGGCACCCAGTCGCTGCACACGAACGCGCTGGACGAGGCGCTGGCGCTCCCCTCGGACTTCTCGGCCAAGGTGGCGCGCGACACCCAGCTCTTCTTGCAGAAGGAGACCGACGTCTGCCGCGTCATCGACCCGTGGGGCGGCTCCCACCACGTCGAGCGCCTCACGGACCGGCTGGCGCGGCGCGCGTGGCAGTTCATCCAGGAGGTGGAGTCGCTGGGCGGCATGGTCAAGGCGATCGAGAACGGCCTGCCCAAGATGCGCATCGAGGAGGCGGCGGCCCGCAAGCAGGCGCGCATCGACGCGGGGCGCGACATCATCGTCGGCGTCAACGCGTACCGGCTGGAGCGGGAGGCGCCGCTGGAGCTGCGCGAGGTCGACAACACGGCGGTGCGCGAGCGCCAGGTCGCGCGGCTCGGCGCCGTGAAGGCGGCCCGCGCGGAGGCCGCGGTGGGCGAGGCGCTCGCCGCGCTCACGCGCGCCGCCGCGACGGGCGAGGGGAACCTGCTCGCGCTGGCCGTGGACGCCGCGCGCCGCCGCGCGACGCTCGGCGAGATCTCCGAGGCGCTGGAGCGCGTCTTCGGCCGCTACGAGGCCCCGGTGCGCGCGGTCAGCGGCGTGTACGGCGCGGAGATCCGCGACGCGGGCGCGGGCCGCGAGGTGGAGGCGCTCGTGCGCGAGTTCGCCGCCCTCGAGGGGCGCCGCCCGCGCATCCTGGTCGCCAAGATGGGGCAGGACGGGCACGACCGGGGCATGAAGGTGATCGCGACCGCCTTCGCGGATCTCGGGTTCGACGTCGACATCGGCCCGCTCTTCCAGACCCCGGACGAGGTGGCCCGGCACGCCGTCGAGAACGACGTCCACGTGGTCGGCGTCTCGTCGCTCGCGGGGGGCCACAAGACGCTGGTGCCCCAGCTGATGGACGCGCTCGGGGCGGCGGGCCGCGGGGACATCCTCGTCGTGGCCGGCGGGGTGATCCCGCCGCAGGACTACCGCTATCTCGAGGAGCGCGGCGTGGCGGGCGTCTTCGGGCCGGGGACGGTGATCCCCGACGCCGCGGCGCGGATCGTGCGCACGCTGATCGACAGGCTCTCGGCGCAGGAGGCTCGCTAGGTTGAAGCCGGATCCGAGGCAGCTCGTCGACGGCCTCGTGGCGGGCGACCGCGCGGCGCTCGCGCGCGCCATCACGCTGGCCGAGAGCGCGCTCCCCCGCCATCAGGAGCTCGCCGAGGAGGTCCTGGAGCTGTGTCTGTCGCACGCGCCGCCGCGCGCGGGCGGCGCCGTGCGCCTCGGCGTCAGCGGTGTGCCGGGCGTCGGCAAGAGCACGTTCGTCGACGCGCTCGGCGTGCACCTCGTGCGCGAGCGGGAGGAGACGGTCGCCGTGCTCGCGGTCGACCCGACGAGCCCCGTTCACGGCGGGAGCATCCTCGGCGACAAGACCCGGATGCCGCGGCTGGCGAGCGATCCGCGGGCGTTCATCCGCCCGTCGCCGTCGGGCGGCTCGCTCGGCGGCGTGACGCGGGCGACGCGCCAGGCGATCGTGCTCTGCGAGGCGGCCGGATACCGCAACATCCTGGTGGAGACCGTCGGTGTCGGGCAGTCCGAGGTCGCGGTCGCCGACATGACGGATTGCTTTCTGCTGCTCATGCTGCCCGGGGCCGGGGACGAGCTTCAGGGGATGAAGCGGGGGATCATGGAGCTCGTCGACCTCGTGATCATCAACAAGGCCGACGGCGGGAGCGAGGGCCGGGCCGCGCGCGCTCGGAGCGAGTACGAGGCCGCGCTGCACCTGTTCCCGCCGCCGCCCCACGGCTGGGCGCCCGTGGTGGGCGTCTGCTCGGCCCAGGAGAACCGCGGCGTCCGCGAGGCGTGGGGGCTGGTGCTGCGCCACCGCGCGCACATGCAGGAGAGCGGGTGGCTGCAGCGCCGCCGGGCCGCGCAGGCGCGCCGGTGGCTCGTCGAGCTGATCGAGGGGCACCTGCGGGAGGCGTTCCTGCGGAGCGACGCCGTGCGCGAGCGGATGCCGGGCCTGGAGGGGCTGGTGGAGGCCGGGGCGCTGAGCCCGCTGCGGGCCGCGCGGCAGCTGCTGGAGGCCTGGGAGGCGGCGGGGAAGGGGTGACGGCGGGGCCACCGGGCCGGGCGCCGGGAGGGGGAGGTCGGCGCGCGTCGTGGCCAGAGGAGGCGCGCGCCGCCCGGAGGGTGTCGAGAGGCTCCCGGTAGAATTGAAATTCAACGCAAAGGCTGCCGAGAGCCTCCCGGTAGAATTGAAATTCAACCCGGAGGGCGGACGACGAGCCCGCTCCCAAACGCAAGCGGGGCGCCTACCGGCCGTGGGCCGAGCTTCTGCGCCGCACGCTTGCGATCGATGTCCTCGCGTGTCCAGCTTGCAAAGGCAGGATGAAGCTCGTCGCCATGCTCACCGAGCCAAGGAGCATCGCCCGCTTCCTCACCGCGCTTGGCGAGCCCACCGACGTTCCAGTGCGCTCCCCTCTGTGCCAACGTCGGGTGAGACAAACTGCCTCTGGAAATCTGTGGTGAAAGGGCGGAGAATGGACCTGACCCGTGCCGAAGCTTTCCCATCTCCGATCCGTCGATCCTACCCCCGCCCCAGCGGCGCAGGGCGCTGCGCCCCGCCCGAGTGGCGCCGCCGTCGAGAGCGTGGCGAAGCCGGGCCAGAGGCGGAAGTTCTCGGCGGCGGAGAAGCTGCGCATCGTTCGCGAGGCGGCTGCGTGCACCCAGCGCGGGGAGGGGGAGATCGACGCGTTGCTGCGCCGCGAGGGCATCGACAGCCCCCTCCTGGCGGCGTGGCGCAAGCTGCTCGCCCTCCACGGCAGCGAGGCTCTCGCGGAGCGTAAGCTCGGCCACAATCCGCACGATGTACCGGCTGCTCGCCGCCTCCGGCGAGAGCGGGGAGCGGCGCGCGCAGCGTGGGCCGATCAATCTTCCAGAGAGAGCGTGGCCCAGGGCACAATTGCCCGAGAATGGGCGAAGATATAAGCCGTGAAACATCACATGACAACAATCGTCAGCAAGCAATTCTGGAAAGCGTCCATGAAAAATTTGCAGCAGAATCGGTCCTCTCGTTGGTTCATACTGGCGTTCGCGTCAGTCGCGCTAGCAGGCTGTGACGGTGGTGCCGATACCATGGAGCCCTCGGGCGGCTCATCGTCTTCTAGCAGCTCTTCATCCTCCAGCTCCAGCTCCAGCTCCAGCTCTAGCTCATCTTCGAGCAGCTCTAGCTCATCTTCGAGCAGCTCTAGCTCGTCTGCGAGCAGCTCCAGCTCGTCTGCGAGCAGCTCTAGCTCGTCTTCGAGCAGCTCTAGTTCTTCTGGTTCTGCTGGAGGCGGGGATCCAACGGGTACGCCTCTCCCTGATTTCTCCAAGTATTCAGCCTACACTGAGCAATACACTGAAAAAACTGTGATCACGTCAAATCACGCAACGGGCCATGTGGGTGATTTCTTCTTCACCCACTGGAAAGATGGCGGCTCGACATCTTTGACTGTGGACCCGAATGGCGAATTCAGCGTGACCTGGCAGGGCGGCGGCTATAACTATGTCGGTGGTCCGGGATGGCATTACGGAGATGAGAACAGGGTGATCGGCTACCGCTTGAATAACGACAGCGGCGCGAGCTATATCGCTTTGTACGGCTGGGGGTACGACAAGACCATGCCTACTTCGAACCCGGCACACCTGGTGGAGTATTACATTCTGCAACGATGGAGTTATGACCCCAGCCAAGGTGCTACCGCTGGCAAGACCTTCGTGAGCGATGGGGTTGAGTATTCCACGTACCGCTCAACGCGGCAGCAGCAGCCCTCTATCAATGGTCGCTCCACTTTCTACCAATACTGGAGTAAGCCTGCTCGGCCGCAGGCCCTCGGACAGGACCACAAAATCATATTCGCCGATCACTTGAAGGCATGGGCCGACACCGGCTGGATTGTTCCGAACATGAACAATCTGGATGCGAGCGACGATCCCACCTATCAGGTCATCGCCGTCGAGGTGTTCAACCCCGGCAGCAATGGAACTGCATCTGGTCGCGTTTGGGACGAGACGCCCTAATCGAAAGAAATGTGGCGCTCCTGAGCGTTTCGTAGGTGTACGGCGCGAACACCGATATCCGTTCTGTAGACCGGATCCTCGCGAGGTGCGCGCCGTCGCCGTAGATTCGCGACACGATGCAAGAGCAAGAGCGGCCTGCGACGACGGGTGGCTGGGCGCAACAGCAGCCGGGAGAAGGGCGCGGTCGACGCCGACGTCGCCGCCCGCGTGAAGGTCGCCCGCAGGCGCACGAGGTGCTGGCGATGGTGCAGGCCCGGCTCGGGAGGCTGCCGCCTGGGGCCCGGCCGGAGTCTATTCAATGTGCTCACGGATCCCGCTCACGCGTCGGCGTCAATGCTCTTGGGCTTGGCGCCGGCGGCCAGCATCTCCTCGCGCATGCGCTTGTGCCTGTAGCTGGCTAGCTTGAGGCTGAGCGCCGGAGACAGGCGATCGAGGTACCAGAACGCCTTCCACCATTTGGGCAGGACGATGATCGCCTCGTTGCGGGCGACGGCGTCGAGCGTGCGGCGCGCGAGCTCTTCGGGGGAGATTGGGCGCAGGCGCTCCGACATGCGCATGATGGCCTCCTTGGAGACGTTCTCCACGTTGATACGGCCGTACACACCGCCGGTGAGGATGGGTGTGCGGATGGTGCCGGGGCACAGGACGGAGGCGCGGACGCCGTAGCGCTCTGCCTCCACGCGGAGGGCCTTGGTGACGGCGACGACGGCGTGCTTGGTGGCGGTGTAGGCGCCCTCGTTGAAGCCCGCGACGAGGCCTGCGACGGAGGCTGTATTCAGAATGTGTCCTGAACCCTGCTTCACCATGATCGGGTAGACTGCCTGGATGCCGTAAACGACGCCGCGCAGGTTGACGTCGATGACGTCGTCCCAGTCCTCTTGCACGTGACTGGCCATCTCGCCCCCGACGACGATGCCGGCGTTGTTGAACAGGTAGTCGATGCGGCCTGAGCGCTGCAGCGTTTCTTTTGCGATGGCCTTGAAGGCCGGCAGGCTGCGCACGTCGAGCTCGGCGGCGGTCGCGCGACCTCCGCGGTCGGTGATGCCTTTGGCGACCTCCGCGGCGACGCTGTGCTGGCGATCCGCCAGCACGACCTCGCACCCTCGATGGGCGAGCTCTTCACCGAGCGCGCGGCCGATGCCGGAGGCGCCTCCGGTGACGATTGCGACCTTGTTTTCAAGCGTTTTCTGGTTGGTGCTCATCGGGCGCGGACGCTATCACGTTCACGCGCCGCGCACGATATGCCCTTCGAGATCGATGTGTTGACAGCAGCGCCGCGACGACTTGGCCCAGCGACCGCGAAGGCGTGCAAACCAGCCAGACAGCGCGCAAGTATTCGGAATTACACGGTTCCTATCCCACTGCGTCGGGCGCTGATCCTCCGGAGAAGCGAGTGCCACAACATGAGCGATATCATGCGGTTGCGCGCGGTCTGGCCGTTCTGGTCTCCTCGGGGGCGCTTTCGCGGTTGGGAAGCGACGCCGGTGAGCGGTGAGAGCGGTGCCGCGGCGCGGCCGCATGTTCGTACCGGGGGCGGGCGTGGTCATTGCGGACGTGGCCGACAGTCCCGTCCCCCGGTCGCTCGCCGGACCAGGGCTGCTCGCGCACGTGACATGGTCGATCTCCTCTTGCGGCGTCCCCTGCGGGCGAACGAGGTGGAACCTGCGTCGAGGGGATACCTCGGCCGGGCGCGGAGCAAGTGCCCTGATCCGGATGACCCGAGCGTTCACGATGCCTCCGTGGATCCGCGCGTCCGCCAGGTCGCGGAGTATGCCTGCGAGCCCCGCAGGCTGTGGCGTGAACCTCCCGGCTTCGACCGCGCGCTCTGGCGCGACGCGGCGCCCACCTCGGCCTCCAGGTGGGGCTGGAGCCGCTCGACGCGCTGGTCCTCGCGGGGACGCCCCCGCGGCCGGAGGCGCGCGCTCCCGCGAGAAAAATCCCCTCCGCCGGCCGGCCTCGACCAGCGCGGGACGACGGGCGCTCCTCCTGGTCCATGGTCCCGCGGAGGGCCCCGGGCCGGAGAACTCGCTAAGATATCGGCATGCGTCCGCTTGTCTTGTCCCTCGCCGCCCTCGCTCTCCTGCTCCCGGCCGCCGCGCCGGCGCTCGCCGAGGAGACCGTCAAGGAAGAGGATTGGGCGAAGTCCCGTGGCTTCCGCCTCGGCGTGGAGGCGGACGTGCTCGTCAGCACCATCGAGGCGAACCTCCCGCGCCGGGAAGCGGCGAGCGGCGGCGGGACGAGCGCCGGCGGGGAGGCGAGCTCCTTCGCGGCGTCCTTCGCGGCGGTCGCCCAGATCCCGCTCTTCGCGGGGCTCCACCTCGACGCCGAGCTGCCCTTCGCGTACGGGAGCAGCCAGGCGAGGCCGCCCGACGCGGCGGTGGGCGACGCGGCGACCGTCGCGCCGGAGCTCGAGGGGTTCTTCTTCGGCAACCCGTCGATAGGGCTCCACTACGTCGCGAGCGTCTTCCCCACGCTGATGGTCATCGGCGGGCTCTCGGCCTCCATCCCGGTCACGCAGGACCCGTCCGACGACACGGCGGCGGCCGCGGCGGCGGCGCTGGCCGTGCGCGGGTACTTCGACGCGCAGCGGACGCTCCTGGAGCACGTCCCGCTGCGCGCCCGCGGCGGCGTCGAGCTGCGCCCGATCGAGGCGTTCTACGTGCGGAGCGATCTCGTGGCGATGTTCGCCATCCCCACCGATGACGGGGAGACGGAGGTCTTCATCGAGCACGCCACCGAGGCGGAGCTGCGCAGCGTGGGCGGGTTCGGGGTCGGCGCGCGGCTCCAGGCCGCGTTCCCGCTCACGCGGACCGACAAGGTGGTGCTCGCGGCCGAGCCCTTCGTCGGGGTGGAGCCGCCCACGTCGGGCCTGTACTTCCGGGCCGGGCTGCTCGTGGCGCTGGACGAGCCGCTCGGGTTCGGCCTGGAGCAAGGCAAGCTCGCGACGGTCCGCGTCGCGCTGGGCGGCAAATTCTGAGTCGGCCGTGGCGCAGGCCACGAGAGCCACGGGCCGCGGCGACCTCCGACAGCCAGAGCAGACGGGCTCAGCGTCATAGCGAGAGCATGAAATTGACGCCCTATGTATTCGCGGCGTGGAGGAAGTGCGCGGACGAGCGTCAACGATGCCAGTTCGTCGGGACGCAACCGTGGCATACGGCGCGGGCGATCAGTGGTTTTATCGGACCGCGACCAATGGCATCGACTGTAACAACGACACCTCTCCATCGGAGAGCCCGAGGAGCTGGGCGGTCGTGCCCGCGCGGTCGGCATGGGCCACCGCTCTCGCCGCTGCTCCCGTTCGCCAGCGGCGTCACCGTGACGTCGGGTACGAGGGAATACTTCTGGAGCCCGGCCACGGCGGCGGGCTCATCACCGGCGGATCGGCGCCGCCTTCTGCGAGGGCCGTCCGCGCCTTTGCCCTCATTTCTCGCAGATCATCCGGGACGCGCCGCGCACAGAAGAATCCTGCACGGTACCCCTTGCGCACCACGCCGTGCCGGAGTACCCTGCCTTCCTCACGACGTCACTGGCCCTCGACACGATGCTTTTTCTCCCTCTGCACGAGGGAGGCGTTGCTCGCGCGGATGACTGGACGACGCACCGTGTGCCTGCGCGGGATTCGCCGCGCGGCACGTCACCGTTCGATCCGCAACGGCTTCATCGAATGGCAGGCGAATGAGCGCTCACGAGCGCAGCTGCAGGCCGTGAAAGCAACGTGTCATGGGTAATCGTCTTTACGTCGGCAATCTCTCGTACAACACCACGCGCGAGTCCCTCGAGAGCGCCTTCTCCGGCAGCGGCGAGGTCCGCGAGATCTCGATGCCGACCGATCGCGAGACCGGCCAGCTGCGCGGGTTCGCGTTCGTCACGATGGGCTCGGCCCAGGATGCGAACAGCGCGATCTCGCAGCTCAACGGCTTGATGCTCGACGGGCGCGCGCTCAAGGTCAACGAGGCGCAGGAGCGCCCGGCCGGCGGCGGCGGGCGCGGCGGCTTCGGCGGTGGCGGCGGGCGCGGTCGTTACTGATCGCGCTGCTCGTACCGTCGAAACAGGGCGGCGGACCCTCGAAGGTCCGCCGCCTTTTTTGCCGCCCGTGAGCCTGCGCACGAGCCAGCCGAGCTCGAGCGGGCTACCGAGCGCGCGGGAGAGGGCCTCTCCGCGTGCTCGTCTCGTCGAACTTGCCAGAGAACCAGGCTGCTCGTGTAACGTGTGGACACACGCTCCGGCACGACCGCAACCACATGTCGGTGTGTCCGGGCGTGCGCCGATAGATCTCACCGAGAAGCCTATTTCGGGACGCCCGATGAGGCGTCCTGAGGCTGGAGTCATCATGCAACGACAGACCGCGTTGAAGCGCCAGAAAGAGCGCGCCCGTATCGAGAAGCAGCGCGAGAAGACGGCGAACCGCCTCGAGCGCCGCAATGACAAGGGATCGAGCGGCGGTCTGGCGCCGGGTGAAGATCCGGATATCGCCGGCATCGTCCCAGGGCCGCAGCCGCCCGCCGTCGATTGAGCCCGGTCACCGCGCCGCGCCGCTCCGCGCGGCGCAGGTCGCGAGCCGATGCCCTGCCGGGATAGACCTTCCTGACCGCTCACGCCCGGCTCCTCGAGGGGGCTCGGCCTCGCCAAGGCGCGCAGACGCCGACATCTCGTTCTCGTCGTGGCGCCCTTGGCGGTTCACTTCTCGGTCGATCGACCCGGCCGGTGTTCTAGGGTGCCTCCATGCGCGACGTCTGCTGGCGCTGCCGGCGCCCCCGTCCGGTCTGCTACTGCTCGCTCCTGCCCTCCTTGCCGACGAGGACCCGGGTCGTGCTCCTCCAGCACCCGCGCGAGCGGCGCGTGGGCATCGGCACGGCGCGCATGACCCACCTCTCGCTGCCCAACTCCGAGCTGCACGAAGGCGTCGTCTTCGAGGACGACCCCAGGATCGCCGCCCTCGCCGCCGATCCGACGACGGCCGTGCTCTATCCCGGGGGCGACGCGCGCCCGGCGGACGATGCGCCGGTGCGCTCGCTCATCGTCGTCGACGGCACGTGGTGGCAGGCGAGGAAGATGCTCGCGCTGAACCCCCGCCTGGCCGCGGTGCGCCGCATCGGCGTCACGCCCCGGGCGCCGGGCAACTACCGCATCCGCAGGGAGCCGCGGCCCGAGTGCCTCGCCACGGTCGAGGCGGTGGCCAGCGCGCTCGGCGCCCTCGAGGGCGAGCCCGCGCGGTTCGACGCGATGCTGCGGGCCTTCGCGTTCATGGTCGACCGGCAGATCGAGCACCAGGCGCGGAGCACGGCCCCGCGGAAGCGGCGCGCCGAGGCGCCCCCGCCGCTCGCGCCGCTGCGCCCCTACCTCGCGGATCCGGCGAGGGTGGTGGTCGTCGACGGCGGCGCCAACGCCGGTTGGCCGGCCGCCGACGGCGCGGTCGAGCCCAGGTCCGAGCTCGTGCACCTCGTGGCCTGCCGCGCCTCGGGCGAGCGCTTCGAGGCGTTCCTCCGGCCGCGGCGCCCGCTGGGCCCGAGCGTCGCGCACCAGCTCGAGGTGCCCGAGGCCCGCCTGCGCGACGGCGAGGACGCGGGCGCCGCCCTGGCCCGGTTCCGCGCCTTCGTCGGCGACGGCGTGCTGGGCACGTGGGGCGTCTTCACGGTCGACCTGCTCGCGCAGGAGGGCCTCCTGCGCGCGCCCTTCGTCGACCTGCGCGACCTCTGCATGCGGCACCTGCGGCGGCGCCCCGGCGGCATCGCGAACGGGGCGCGGGCGCTCCAGGCCGGGGAGCCGGCGCCGCGGGGCGCCGGCCGGTGCGGGCGCACGGTGGGGTGGCTCGAGGTCGTGCTCGCGCGGCTGCTCGAGCTCGCGGGGGAGGACACGGCAAAAGGCAGTCAGAAGCGCCCTGCGGGAGGCGACTGACGGTATCGGTGGCCAGACGTCTGGACGAGCGCCGGTCATCGGAGAACAGCCCCGAGCTCCCCTACGTGACAGCCCCGAGCTCCCCTACGTATGGAGCGGCGGCTCGTATTCGTCGTGGCGGTGGCCCCGGCGCATGGTCCGCCCGCCGCGGTCCCCGCCGACGAGACAAGGCGACCTGTCCACCGAGAGACACCTCGAGGAAGCGACGCCGCAGAGCGCTTGAGAGGCTCCGGGCCGCTTGGAGGAAGCCGCATCGCGGATCTGTGAATGCAACCCTGATAGCCTCCGTCTGAGCTGCCTCAGGTGCGTCTACGCTGGCTTTCGATAGGCGCTCTCGGGCACGTTTCGCACGGATACCGCCGGCTCCCCGCGGAGGACGGCCGCGAGGTGCGACAAATCGATGCACCCCAGGAGAGCCGACTTTCGAGTAGGCTGCTATCCGTTCCGGCGCGGTGGTGACGACGCTGCCGCCTCGTAGCTTGAAGGGTTGCCCGATGGTTGGTTCGATGGCTCGTGTCACCTTCCTGAGCGTGGCCTGTCTCGCGGCGCTGAGCGGGTGCGGCGAGGGCGACGAGGACGTCGCCTCCAAGACGTTCGCGCTGAGCTTCGCCGCCAAGGTCGGCGACGAGCCGTTTTCCTGCACGACCACGTTCGACGGAGTCGGCACGACCCGATCGGCGGTGAAGCCGCTCGATGTTCGTATGTACGTCTATGACGTCCGGCTTGTGCGCGACGACGGGTCCGAGGAGCCGCTCTCGCTCGAGCAGGACGGCAGTCGGCAGCGCGACAAGGTCGCGTTCCTCGACTTCGAGGACGGCACGGGGACCTGTGAGACAGGCAGCCCGGAGACGAGGACCGAGATCGTGGGCACCGCCCCGGCCGGCGATTACGCCGGTGTCAGGTTCAACCTGGGGTTGCCCCCTTCATGAAGAGCTTGACCGATCCGGAATTCGCGGCCGTGGTGGACGGCGCGCAGGCGCCGTAGCCCGTCGAGCGCGGGTCCGTCGCGAGCGCGCCACCGCGCTGGGAGCACGGCGCCAGACCGCAGCCCCCCAGCGCCCCAGGCGGGCTACTTTGCGATCTTCCGGATCTTGCCCTCGCCAGCCCAGTAGACGCCCGTGCCGTCCACGGCGAGGTCATAAAGCTCGCCGGTGGACGCCAGGACCTGGGTGCCGGTGCCGTCCTTGCACATCGCCCGGAGGGCTGTTCCATCGAGCCAGTAGATCCTCTCGTTATCGACGACGACCCTCGTCCCTCCGGTGGCGAGCTGGACGGGGGTGCCGCCGCTCTTGGGCATTCTGTAGACCCCGTTGGCGGCGTAGTAGACGTTGGCCTCGTCGAAGTCGAGATACCAGCTCAGACGAGGTATGAACCTGGTCGGCGCTGCGGCGCCAGACTTGGGCGCCTTCATGATGCCAGATGAGGCGAGCTCGCGATAGTACAGGCTATCGCCGTCCTCGAACAATGACGTCCGCAACCCGCCCCCACGAGGGACAACCACGGAAGGGGTTCCGCCCGAGAGCGGCCGGGCGTAGATGTCGTAACGATTGTTGCCAATCCAGTAGATACGGGTCGAGTCCACCGCCACCCCCGACGGGTAGCCGCCGGCGATCGGCAGCGCGGTGATGGTGCCGTCCGGGTTCACCCTGTTCAATTTGCTCCCGAGGCCGGGACCGCTGCCGGCGAAGTAGGCGTAGGGGCCGCTTCCCACGAGCTCGGTCACGTACGTGAGCCTATCGATGAGGATGCTCTTCGCGCCGCCGGCCTTGGGGACCCTGCCGACCTCGTCGTCGCCGACCTCGGAGCCATAGCCGCCGCCGTAGTACACGTACTGGTCCGTCAGCGCGAGCTGAAGTGCGCCGTTGGTGTTGACGGTCGCGAGATCGATGGGGGTGCAGCTCCCGTTGCACAGCGGCGCGCACGCAAGCGTGGGGGCGGAGGTACTGCCGCCGGGGGCGGCGTCGTCGCCTGAGCCATCGCGGCTCTCGAGCGCGCCCTCTGCCCGGCCTTCCTCCAGGCTCGCGCCGGCGACGTCCACCTCATCGAGCGAGCCGATGCAGCCGACCATGGCGGCAGAGAGGAGGAGGGCCGAAGCGGCGTAGAACGAGGTCTTCGTTCGGGCGAGGGCTTCGGCTCGGGAGGAACGGGGACCTGCGATACGTTCTTTCATGCACACACCTTGTGGAAGATCGCGCGTCGCGCGGCGATGAGGAGGCATGAGCCTCGGTTGAACAGGCGCGTCGAGCCGCCAGTGTCCCTACCGCTATTCACTTGGGATATCCACCTGTATATTTCCACCGTGACGGTGGGATCGTTTACCGATGGATGAGGTGGGCTTGCGAGTGATAGCGCGCTCAATTACGCGCGCAACCATACGCGTATTCGATCTTGCGTTGATTCGTCCGCCGTACGAACATAAAGCGTACCAGGACGCATGAGAGCTTGACGCTCGTCTTCTGGAGTGCATCGAGCGTTCGATGCACCTCCACCCACACAGGCGATGTCTGTGCCTCGCGACACAAGAGTGACGGCCAGCGACGACACTCTGTCGGCGATGGCAGACAGGTTCGCGCGCGCTCGCCGCCTCGCCGAGCGCCCGTGGCCGGTGACGCATCGCAGCGAAGCGCGCTGGCCGAGAAGCGCGCGCCGGATCCGGGCGGATCGCGCCGGCTTGACCGTGGTCAAGGCGACCTTGTACCGTCTGGCCACCCTCGTTGCGAGATTCCCTCGAGAGGGCGAGCAAAGAGGAGCGAAAGCACCATGAGCGGGCGGGCGTCGAACGACAAATCCAGGATGAAACAAATGTTCCAATTCGGCGACGGCCCGTTCCTCAAAGGGGCCGGGACCAGGGCGCCGGAGGCGTGGTTTCTGGGCCCGAAGGCCGAGAACGCCGACGAGCTCGAGAGGCTCATCGTCGAGGCCATCCGGGATCACTCGTTCTGGCGACGGAACTTCCACCCTCAGGATCCCACGCACATCACCGAGCAGTCCAAGCGACACCCGGCCTACCTCCACGCGATGGACTCGCTGAAGGACAACTTCCGGTCGCTCATGTCGTTCCTCAAGAAATCGGTGCCCTTCTTCAGCGATCGGTACCAGGGACACATGAACTGGGACACCTCGATCCCCAGCGTGCTCGGCTACTTCGCCGCGATGCTCTACAACCCCAACAACGTCGCGTTCGAAGGGTCCACGGCGACCACGATCCTGGAGATGATCGTGGGCGACGATCTCTGCCGGATGCTCGGCTATGCGCTGCCGGACGACGGCGCCGGCGAGCAGGCCGTTCGACCGTGGGGGCACATCACCTGCGGCGGCACGGTCGCGAACATCGAGGCGATCTGGTCCGCCAGGAACTTGAAGTTCTACCCGCTGTCGCTCCGGGACGCGCTGAAGTCCGAGCCGAGCCTCTCGGCGGCGCGTGAGCTCGTCGTGACCACGTGCGACGGCAGGCGCGCGCTGCTCGGCGCGCTCGACGCCTGGTCGCTCCTGAACCTCAAGGTGGACGAGATCCTCGCGCTGCCCGCCCGCCTCACGCAGGAGTACGGCATCTCGAGCGACACGATCACGGCCGCGATGGCGGGCCACTCCCTCCAGCACCTCGGCATCCAGGAGCTCTACCGGCGATGTGGGGCGGACCTGCCGTGCTCGCCCGTGTTCCTCGTCCCCGCCACGAAGCATTACTCATTCCCCAAGGCCGCGGCGGTGCTCGGCATCGGCTCGGCGAACGTGCTCGACATCCCCGTGGACTGCGACGCGCGGATGAGCCTCTCCGCGCTGGAGGCGACGCTGAAGCGCTGCCTCGACGAGCGGCGGCCGGTCTACACCGTGGTGAGCGTCGTCGGGAGCACGGAGGAGAGCGCGGTCGATCCGCTGAAGGGGATCCTCGAGCTGCGCCAGCGATTCCAGAAGGAGGGGCTCTCGTTCGCGGTCCACGCGGACGCCGCTTGGGGCGGCTATTTCGCCTCGATCCTCCGCCCCGACGAGGGGCCGCGCGCGAAGGAGGCGCCCTCGGGGCCCGCGGCCGAGATCGGGATGAGCAGGTACGTGACGGCGCAGCTCTCGGCGCTCGGCCGGGCGGATTCGATCACGGTGGACCCGCACAAGTCGGGCTATGTCCCTTACCCGGCCGGGGCGCTCTGCTACCGGAACTCGGCGATGCGCGACATGGTGACGTTCAAGGCCCCGTACATCGTCCACGGGGACGCGGAGCCGACCGTGGGCATCTACGGGCTCGAAGGGTCGAAGCCAGGCGCCGCGGTGGCGGCGGTCTACCTGAGCCACAAGGTCATCCGACCCACCCGGAGCGGGTACGGGCAGCTCCACCGGAAGGCCCTGTTCAACTGCAAGAGGTTCTACGCGCGGCTCCTCTGCCTGGCTCGCCCGGACGACCGGTTCACCCTCGTCCCGGTCCCGCGGCTCCCGGCGGAGATCGGGGGCGGCGACGCGGAGAGCGAGCTGCAGTTCATCCGCGAGCGGATCGACCGGCCGAGCCTCGAGGAGCTCCTGGCCGACCCCGAGGCGATGGCGCTGCTGCCGGAGCTCGGCCCCGACCAGAACATCCTCACCTACGCCGTCAACTTCAAGCACCCCGACGGCTCGATCAACACGAGCCTCGACATGATGAACCGCTTGAACAAGGCGATCTATGATCTCCTGAGCATCGCCCCCGGGGACGACATCTATCATTACCGGATGATCGTGAGCACGACCGACTTCAGCGAGGAGCATTACGGCAAGGTCTTCATCGAGGACTACAAGCGGCGCCTCGGGGTCTCGGCGTCGCCGGGCTCGACGGTGACGGTGCTGAGATCCACGATGATGGCGCCCTGGCTCCTGGAGTCTCCCGACGGGAGCATCCTGGACGTGCTCGAGATCGAGCTCCGCGACGCGATCTTCAAGGCGATGATGCGCGACTCGATGCTCCAGGTCTTCGAGGAGATCGACACGAATCGGGACGGCACCCTGGACGTCTCCGAGATCATGGCGAAGTTCCGCGAGAAGGGCTTTCAAGACGGCGATATCGACGAGTTCTTGCAGGTCTGCGACGTCGACAAGAACGGCAGCGTGTCGGTGAGCGAGTTCCTCGGGGCGTTCTCGCACTTCCTGGTGAAGGCGAAGCTCTCGGGGAGAGAGGCGAAGGTGTAGCCGGGTGAAGGGGGCTCTCGCCGCCTGGAGGGAGGCCGAGCCGGGAGCTCGCGGCGCCGCCGTGCCGCGGGGCCGGCGTCGCGCCGAGCGCCGCGAACGCTGTTGCGGCGCAGGGCGCGGCGTGAGATGCTCCGTCCGTGGCATTCATCCGGCTGCGCTGAGCTCGGCATCCTCGTCTCCCCCGTAACCCCGGCACGGCCGGGTCGACGTGGCGAGCGCGCGGGTGCCCGTCCGTGCCCTGTCTTCCACCGCAACGCGGAAGACCGGGGCGCGGAGCCTCACGCCCGGTAGCCTGGAAGGAGCATGCCACGCACGCCTGGCCGGTCGTGAGCTCGCGCCGCGAGTCTTCCCCATCCACGCGCGCCGCCCGCAGCGGCGGCGCGCGACGAGGCTCGCGATCATGACCGAACGTTCCAACACGCCGTCCACCCTGTCCCCGTCTCCTTCCTCCTTCGCGCCCATCGACTCCGTCGGCGCGCTCCTCGATGCGGCGCGCCGCGAGGGGCTCCGGCTCGTCGCCTCGCACGAGGGCTTCGACCAGACCGGGCTCGACTTCCTCGCCGTGCACGCCAGCGACGAGGAGGGCGTGCCGTGGATCGTGCGCACGCCGCGCCGGGCCGCGGTGGTCGAGGCCGCGCGCGTCGAGGCGCGCGTGCTCGCCCTCGTGCGCGGGCGCTTGCCGGTGGCTGTCCCCGACTGGCGCGTGCACACCGACCAGGTGATCGCCTACCCGAGGCTCGGCGACGTCCCCGCGATCACCATCGACCCCGAGGCGGGCGTGCGCTGGAACCGCGTCGACCCGGCGGCGCCCTCGGAGGCGTTCATCGCGTCGGTGGCCGACGCCCTGGCGGCGCTGCAGCGCGTGGACGTGGCGGCGATCGCGGCGGCGGGCGTCCCGGTGAAGTCCATCGACGAGACGCGGCAGCTCCACGCGCGCGCCATGGACGAGACGCGCGCCGCGCTCTCGCCCCCCGACGCCCTCTGGGCGCGGTGGCAGCGCTGGCTCGCGAACGACGCGGTCTGGCCGCGCCACCTCGCCCTCGTGCACGGCGACCTCCACCCCGGGCACATGCTCCTCGACGAGGGCGGCCGGCTCACCGGGATCCTCGACTGGACCGAGGCGCACCTCGGCGATCCGTCGGTCGACTTCGCCCTCTTCGCCGGCGCCTTCAGCAAGGCCGCGTTCGACGCGTGCATCGCGCGCTTCGAGGCGGCCGGCGGCGCGACCTGGCCCGGCCTCGCGGCCCACGCCCAGGAGCGCTGGGCGGCCTGGCCCGCCATGGCGGCGAAGTGGGGGATGGACACGGGCAACGAGGGCGTGATCGCGCACGCGCGCTCGATGCTCGCCCAGATCGCGGCCGAGGGCAGGTGAGCGGTCCTGGGGGGTAGTGGTCAACTTTGCCCGGAGAGAGTCCACATGAAGGCGGGAAGGCTTTAATATTATTCATGTTTTCTTCCCGGCTTCCCGCCTTCATGTTCAAATTTGACCACGACTCGACCCCACCCTGAGTAGCCTCTTGCCGTATGCGCGGAGGACACGACGCGGAGGCCGGCGCGGCGGATCGCGCGCTCGTGCTCGCCCTGCTGGGCGCGGTCCTCCTCGTGTCGCCGGCGCGCCTGCTCTGGGCGCGCGGCCCGCTCGCGGTGGCGGCCGTCTTCGGGGTGTGGGTCGCGCTGATCGCCCTCGCCTGGCTCGCGACGCGCGCCGACCGCGGCGACGCCGGCCGCGGCGACGGCGACCGCGGCGACGGCGACCGCGGCGACGCCGGCCGCGGCGGCGCCGGCCGCGGCGAGCGGGAGCCGCCGCCGTGATCGACGTCGGCGTCCTCCTGTCCGCCACGGTGGCGTGGCTCGCCGTGCTCGCCGCCATCGCGCTCGCCGCCCAGCGCGAGCGGATCCCCCGCGCGCTCGCGCGCCACCCGCTCGTGCTCGCCCTCTCGCTCGGCGTCTACGCCTCGTCGTGGACCTACTACGGCGGCGTCGGCTTCGCGCAGCGCCACGGGCTCGTCTTCCTCGCCGTCTACCTGGGCCCGACCCTCGCGTGCATGGCCACGCCGCTCCTCTGGTCGCGCGTGCTCCACATCACGCGCGAGCAGCGCCTCTCGTCGCTCGCCGACCTGCTCGCCTTCCGCTTCCAGAGCCCCGCCGCGGGGGCGCTCGTCGCCGCGTTCTCCCTCGTCGCCAGCCTGCCCTACGTCGCGCAGCAGTTCCGCGCGACCGAGGAGTCGGTCCGCGTGCTGTCCGGGCCGGGGCACGAGGAGGCCGTGGGCGCCGTCTTCTGCGCGCTGCTCGCCCTGTTCACGGCGTTCTTCGGCGCCCGCCCGTCCGCCGAGCGCCGCCGCGAGGACGGCCTCGCGACGGCGGTGGCGTTCGAGTCGGCGGCGAAGCTCGCCGTGCTCGCGGCCGTGGGCCTCGTCGCCGTGCTCGGCGCGTTCGGCGGGGCCTCCGGGCTCGCGGGCTGGCTCCGCGAGCACGCCGCCGAGGTCGAGGCGCTCGCCCGCCCCGTGCGCGAGGACAGCGGCTGGACCTCGATGCTCGTCATCAGCTTCGCCGCGGCCTTCCTGCTGCCGCGGCAGTGGCACATGGCCTTCGCCAGCGGCGCCGGGGACCGGGCGCTCGCCAGGGCGGCCTGGGCCTTCCCGCTGTTCCTGCTCGCCCTCAACCTGCCCGTCCTGCCCGTCCTCTGGGCCGGGACCCGCCTCGCCCCGGCCGGGCCCGCCGACAGCTACGTGCTGCTCGTGCCCCAGCTGCTCGACCAGCGCTGGCTCGCGCTCGCCGCCTTCATCGGCGGCATCTCCGCGGCGAGCGCCATGGTCATGGTCACCGCCGTCGCCCTCGCGAACGACAGCGCGACCCACCTGCTCCTGCCGCTCGCCCGGAGGACGCTGCGCCGCAACGTCTACGCGCGCGTGCTGTGGATGCGCCGCGGGCTCCTCACCGCCATCCTCGTGGGCGGGTGGCTCTTCCACCGCGCGCAGGCGAACCGCGGGCTGCTCGTCGAGAGCGGCATCGTGTCGTTCGTCGCCTTCGCGCAGCTCCTGCCGGGGCTCTTCGCCGTGCTCTTCTGGGAGCGCGCCACGCGCGCGGGGTTCATCGCCGGGCTGCTCGCCGGCATCGCCTGCTGGACGGCCCTGTGCCTCGCGCCGCTCTTGCCCGGGATGCCCGGGCTCGATCCGGCGTGGCTCGGCCTCCTGCTCGAGGGCGTGGACCACGGGGGCCGCGCCGCGCGCGCGGCGCGCGCCCTGCCCATGGACACCTGGTCGCTGCCGACGTTCGTGTCGCTCGCCGTCAACGGCGGCACGCTCGCGCTCGTCTCGCTGCTGCGCCCGCCGGCCAAGGCGGAGCGCGAGGCGGCGCGGCTGTGCCGGCGGCGCGAGATCGGCCCGTCGGTGGAGCGCGCGACCGTGGCCTCGAGCGTCGGCGCGCTGGAGGAGCGGCTCGCCCGGCTGCTCGGCCGCGAGGCGGCGGGCATCGAGGTCACGCGCGCCCGGATTGAGCTCGACATCCCGCGCGACGAGACGCGGCCCACCGAGCTCCACGCGCTGCAGGAGCGGCTGCACCGCAACCTGTCGCCGCTCGTCGGCCCGGTGCTCGCGAGGACGGTCGCGGAGGAGGCGGGCGCCCCCGCCGCGGCGCCGGGCGCGGGCGGCGCGCTCACCGAGGAGCTGCGGTGGCTCGAGCGCCGCCTCGCGCGCGGGGAGACGCGGCTCGTCGGCGCGGCGCGCGAGCTCGATCTGTTGCGGCGGTGGCTCCGCTCGGTGCTCGCGCAGCTGCCGCTCGGCGTCTGCGCCGTGGGCTCCGACGGCGCGGTAAGCCTCGTGAATCGGCGGCTCGAGGCGCTCGTCGGCGTCGAGGAACGCGACCTCGTCGGCGCGCCGCTCGACCGGCTGCCGGCCCCGTTCGCGGAGCTGTTCGCCCGCGCGGTCCGCGCGGCGTCCGCCGGCGAGGCCGGCGCGGGCGCCGAGGAGATCGAGGCGCACGTGGCCGGGCGCGCGCGCTCGCTGCGCGTGCACCGCGCAGCGCTCGATCCGCTCGACGCGCGCGCCGCCTCGGGCGGCGTCGTCCTCCTCGTCGAGGATCGCACCGAGCAGCGCGCGCTCGAGGCGCAGCTCGCCCACAAGGACCGGCTCGCCCAGCTCGGCCGCCTGGCCGCGGGCGTGGCCCACGAGGTCGGCAACCCGCTCACCGGCATCGCCTGCCTCGCGCAGAACCTCCGGGCCGAGGCCGACAGCGACGAGATCCGCGCGCGCGCGGGGCTCATCCTCGGCGAGGCCGCGCGCATCGAGGCCATCCTGCGGACGCTGCTCGAGCACAGCCGCACCGGCGCCGTGCCGTCGCCCGGCGAGGGCCCGCGCGCGCGGGTCGGGCGCGTGTCGCTCGCCCAGGTGGTCGCCGAGGCCGAGCGGCTGCTCCGGCTCGACCGCGCGGCGCCGCACGTCCGGGTGGAGCAGGCCTGCCCGGAGTCGCTCGTCGTCGTCGGGGATCGGCGCGAGCTCGTGCAGGTCTTCGTCAACCTGCTCGCGAACGCCCGCGACGCCTCTGGCGCCGGCGCGACCATCGCCGTCCGCGGGCGGATCGAGGCGGGCGAGATCGTTGTCGAGGTCGAGGACCACGGCTCGGGCATCCCCGAGGAGCTCCTCGCCGCCGTGTTCGAGCCGTTCGTGACGACGAAGCGCGATCCGAGCGGCACGGGGCTCGGGCTGCCGCTGTCGCGCTCGATCGTCCAGGATCACGGCGGCACGCTCACGCTGCGGAGCGCGGTGGGGCAGGGGACGACGGTCGTCGTGCGGCTCCCGCTCGCGGGCGCGCCCGGGGCGCGGCGCGGACCCGAGGCGGCGCCGTGAGCCGGACCGCGCGGGGCGAGGGCGGAATGGCCCTCTGCGACACCGGCGGGTGTTACCGATCGTAACGGGATCTCGCCGGACGGGCCTGAGTCGACGAGATGGCCTCTGGACACCGGCGGTGTGTTACCGATCGTAACGGGGTCTCGCCGGACGGGCCTGAGTCGCCGAGATGCCACCTGGAGCACCGGCGGGTGTTACCGATCGTAACGGGATCTCACCGGACGGGCCTGTCTACGTGATTGGCCCGTAGCAGAACGTGTACTCTCGCGGCGCCTCGCGTGGTATTCGGATCTTGGAGATCAGCAGACGGAACACTGGGGGGTGGCGCGGGAGAGGCCCTGCGCGACACCGTGGCTCCCTCTCCACGGCGCGACGCTGGAGCGAGCCCGGCTTCGGCCCTCTCGACAAGCGCTGGAACTCCTTCGAGGAACCGCTCCCATGGCACAGACGTCTCCCGAAATCCTCGCCGTGACCCCACCGAGCCGCGCCCGCGAGGCCGGGCGCGAGGTCGTCGACAGCGGCACGCTCTGGAAGGTCATCTTCGCGTCCGCCGGCGGCACAATGATCGAGTGGTACGACTTCTACATCTTCGGGAGTCTGGCCGCGATCATCTCCACGCATTTTTTCCCGAAGGACAACCCGACGGCGGGCTTTCTGCTGACGCTGGGCACGTTCGCCACCGGCTTCGTCGTCCGCCCGTTCGGCGCGCTCGTGTTCGGGCGCATCGGCGATATCGTCGGCCGGAAGTACGCGTTCCTCGTGACGTTGCTGCTCATGGGCGGCGCGACGTCGCTCATCGGCATCTTGCCGACGTACGAGAGCGCCGGGCTCGTCGCCCCGCTGGCGCTCGTCCTGATCCGCCTCGTGCAGGGGCTCGCGCTCGGGGGCGAGTACGGCGGCGCGGCGGTGTACGTCGCCGAGCACGCGCCGGACGAGAAGCGCGGCTTCTACACCTCGTTCATCCAGATCACGGCGACGCTCGGCCTGTTCGTCTCGCTGGCGGTGATCCTCGGGAGCCGCCTCGTCGTCGGCGAGGACGCCTTCAAGGAGTGGGGCTGGCGTGTCCCGTTCCTCCTGTCGGTGCTCCTCGTCGGCGTGTCCTTCTACGTGCGCGTCCGCCTCAAGGAGTCGCCGATCTTCGCGAAGCTGAAGGCCGAGGGGAAGACGTCGGCCGCGCCCATCAAGGACAGCCTCGGCAACAAGCGCAACTGGAAGATCATCCTGATCGCCCTCTTCGGCGCCACGGCCGGCCAGGGCGTCGTCTGGTACACGGGGCAGTTCTATGCGCTCTACTTTCTGCAGAACACGCTGAAGGTCCCGTTCATCACGTCCACGGTCGTGGTCGCCGCGGCGCTCGCCCTCGGCATGCCGTTCTTCGTGTTCTTCGGCGCGCTCTCGGACCGCATCGGCCGGAAGAAGATCATGATCGCGGGCAACCTGTGCGGCGCGATCGGGTTCTTCCCGGTGTTCTGGGCGATGAAGCAGAACGCGGACAGCCCCGTCGTGCTCACCCTTCTGGTGTTCGTGCTCGTGCTCTTCGTCACGATGGTCTACGGCCCGATCGCGGCCTACCTCGTCGAGGCTTTCCCCGCGAAGGTGCGTTACACGTCGCTCTCGATCCCGTACCACGTCGGCAACGGCGTGTTCGGCGGGCTGCTCCCGCTCATCGCCTCTTCGGTGACGGTCGCGACCGGCAACATCTACGCGGGCCTCCTCTACCCGATCGCGGTGGCGCTCATCACCGTGGTGGTCGGCGGGATTTTCCTGAAGGAGCGCAGCGACGTGCGCCTCTGGGACGAGCTCGAGCGCCCGCGCGAGTCCTGACGTCCGCCGATCTCGATCGAGCTCGTCTCCGATCTCGTAAGAGAAATTGAACCACAGAGGCCACAGAGCAGAGAAAAGAATCTCTGTCCTCTGTGGCCTCTGTGCCCTCTGCGGTTCAATTTTTTTTCTCTCTCTCCCTCAACGTGCCGGTGTCGGCTCGATGACCGGGACCGCGCAGCCGAACTACGCGGTGGCGTTCGAGATGCCTGTCCCCTGAGGCAATCCGCTAAACGCTGGCGCCGGTCAGGGTCGCAACGATGCGCTCGATCGACCAGTAGCCAGCCATTCCGCCCATCGCATACACCAGGCCGCGCCGCACCGTCGCCGGTTGCACGGGGACCCGCGCGGCCAGGAGGCTCAGCGCCAGCACCAGCGCGATCACGCCGAGCTGACCGAGCTCCACGCCCACGTTAAAGAACAGGAGCGCGGTCGGAACATGCTTTTCCGGCAGTCCGATGTCGAGCAGCGACGACGCGAACCCGAGCCCGTGGAGCAACCCGAAGGCGAATGTGACGGCCCACGGGGCCCGGTGGGCGAGCGAGTCGGCCGGCCGCAGGCACTCGCCGCAGACAAGGACGATCGAGAGCGCGATGGTCGCTTCGACCGGCGGCGACGGCAACGTCAGCCAGCCGAACACGGCGCAGGCCAGCGTCAGGCTGTGCGCGACCGTGAACGCCGTGACGGCGCCGATCAGCTTCCGACCGCCGCGCACGAGGAGCGTGAGCGCAATGACGAAGAGGAGGTGATCGAACCCGGTCAGGATGTGCTCGACGCCGAGCCACGTATAATCGACCACGATCGGCTTCAGCGCGAGGAGCCCGGCGGAAGCGGGGATACCGTAAACCACGAAAGTCGGATCGCTGCCGGTGAGCACCCGGAGGAGCCGGCTTCCGCTCCGCCACTCGATCGCCACCATCACGTTGGTCTCGCTCCCCTCGAGCCAGGGGAGCTCGACGGTGCCGACCAGGCCAGCGGGACCGCAGTCGAGAAATTCCCCGTCGAGCTTGCAGGGCGGTGGGAACACGGCGGGCGCCGCGAGCTCGGACTTGAGCGTGGACGAGCTCGCCTCCCAGCGGACGAGAAACCGCCCCTCGCGCCCTTCCACTTCCGTCAGCGAGAGCGACGCCGAGTTGAGCTCGTGGCCTTTTGCGGGGGCAGGCGCCAGAAATACGGCCAACAGGAGCGGCAGGGACCACGCCAGCCGGAGCAGCCACAGGCGATTCACGGCGCCTCCTCGAATCGGTACCGGGCGACGACGCTCTCGACGAAGTCGTCCGCGGCTTGCCTCTTCCTCGCGGCGGCCCAGTCGACGACGAGGGTCGGACGTATCGACTCGCGGCTGGGCAGCCCTCCTTCGATCCGGTTGACCCGCGCGAGCAGCAGGCTGTCCTCGGTCTCCAGGGGCTGCCACGTCGCGAGCGGCAGGTTGCAAATGCTCTCGGAGACCGCAGCTCCGAACTTGGCTGCGAGCTTGTCGCGGGTGAAGTTGCCGCCCGCGATCGGACGACCGAGCGTGCTTGGGTCCGCACCGTCGGCCAGCGCACGTCGATACGTCGACCGCTGCGTCTCTGCCGCTGGATCGCTCTTGGGAAAAGCGACGACCTCGAAGCTGTACCGCTGCGGCGCTTCGTAGTGGCTCCGGTGAGCGGCCAACCACGCGTCCAGCTCTGCATCCGTCGGCTCCCGCGGCGGCGTCTGCTGCGCCGCCCGTGCCCGCAGCTTGTCCGCCAGCACGGTCCGCACCGTCGCGTCCTGCCGATCGAGCCCCTCCCGCAGCGCCTCACGATAGAGCACCTCGTCCCGCTTCCACCGGTCGAGCGCCGCCTTCAGCTCCTCCTCGGTCGGCGCCCGCCCCGTCTCATCGCGGAACCGCCGCTCCACGTCCGCCCTCAGCCCCGGGCTGACGACGACCACCCTCGGATCGCCGACGATGAGCCGGTGGGCGAGAAATAGCAGCGCGCCGATGAAGAGGAAATGAACGATCGGCTCGCGGAGCAACCGAGCGAAGCTCCCCATGGGTCTCCCGGTGGTGTCAGACATGGTATTTAGGGGTCGAAGATGCCGCCTTCATGCCGGGGCGTCCGAGGGTCGCGCTCTGCGCCACCGGCGCGGTCGCCGCTCGCCGGCCACGGCTGCGCGTGGCCGCCATCCTGGCATGAACGGGTGGGGGTCGGCTACGCCCGAAGCCGCGCCGGTGACGGCGCGGACCTTCGGGCGGCTCGCTTCACGGCGACAGCGTGAGGGACTTCGCGTCGAGCGCCACCTCATAGAAGCCGTGCGGATTCCAGGGAAGCGCAGCGCCGTTCTGCTTGGGCGTGCCGCCGGTGACCGTCACGCGCACGTACTTGCCCGGCGGGAAGTTCGCGGGGAGCTGCCACGTGTACGTCGTCTCGCCGCCGGTCTGATTGCTGTCGCCGTCGGTGACCGCCTTCTGGCCGAGCCAGTAGGCGCCGATCGTCTCCATGGTGCCGATCCACACGTCGCCGAAATCCTTGACGTGCTTGACGTGCTCGAGGAAGGCGTTGAGCGGGATGGGCATATAGGCGCCGTCGCTGCCGCCGGTGAAGCCGTGGATGCAGAAGGTGCGCCACTTCTTGCCCACCCGCGCGCTCGTGACCTCCGCGTCCATCTGCGCCGTGCTGGCGTTCTGCGGGGGAATGTAGGTGGGCAGCTTGAACGGATTGCTCGAGTCGTTCGGGCTGATCAGGGCGTTGGACACGCCGCGGTTGATGAGGAAGCGCGACTGGGCGATGCTCACATACGCATCCGAGCCGTTCGGAGCCGCCATCGTATACGGCGTGATGCTCCACTTGTCCTTGATGAACTGCGTCGCGGCGTCCGTATCAGAGCCGGTGTCCATGCTGCTGTGGCTCTTCGTGTGGTTGCCGAGCTCATGGCCGTCCATGAGCGCCCTCGTCCACACCGGGTTGTTCGCCTCGTTCTTGCCGGTCCAGACGTAGAAGGTGAACGGCACGCCGAGCGCGTTCAGCGCATCGTAGTTCTGGATCTGGGTCTGGTTCACGTCGTCGAAGGAGTACGTCACGGCGCCCGCGAAGCCGGCCCAATCGATGACCTTGAGCCCGCCGACAGCGCCGGACGGCTTCGCCACGTTGTCGGCGCCGGGGGGCGTCGGAAGACCGGAATCGACCGGCGGCGTCGGCTCGCCGCCCGCGCCTCCGTCACCCGAGCCGCCCTCGCCGCCGCCGCCGGTGCCGGCGCTGGTGCTGCTGCTGCTGGTGCTCGCGCCGCCGGTGCCTCCGGTCGACGCCGAGGCCGTGCCGCCCGGATCGCCGGAGGTGACGCTTCCCGTCGTGCCGCTGCTGGTGGTCCCAGGCTGGCCACCGGCGCCGCCGGAGCCACCATCGCCGTCATCGCCGCAGCCGCTGATGTGCAGCGCTCCCAACAGGAGCAACGCGCCGAGCACGGGTGACGATGAAAAATTCCCGAAGTGGCGCAATCGAGATTGTCTCAACATAGGTTAACCACAAAGATTCCCGCAAGGCGCTCGGATGATCACGACGCACGCGGATCGACGCTGCGCATGAACCGCTTGCAGTTGACAGGTAGGAACGGGGCCGCGTCGACGGAGCGCGCCGTCGACCTTCCTCCTCGCGGCACGGCGATGGCCCGAGCATCCCGAGCTTCGCCTCGACCTCGCGTGCAGCGCCGTGCTCGATCTCGCGATCTAGCGACCTCGTTCGTCGTACTGCTCTTGTCGCATCGTCGTCGCGCGAGGTCAAGAGGCGGGCGGCGCACGCGATGTCGGGGCGCGGGCAGGAGCGGCCGCGCCGGGCCGGAGGACGAGCCTCCTCAGCCGCCGGACTCGGCGCGGCGCGCGGACAGCGCAGCTCGCGGCGGCGCGAGCGCTGCGGCGCCGCCGCGAGGGCCTCCGCCCATCAGGGATAGAAGTTGACGGCGACCTTGTTGCTCGCCCCACTGCCGTTGCGCACGCGGATGTACCCGGGGCCGAGGCCGCTCGGGACCTGCACGGTGAGGCTCGTCCCGGTGATGGTGGTCGGGCTTACGACGGCGGTGTGCGTGGCGTCCACGAACTCGACCTGTGCGCCGGGCCCGAAGCCAGAGCCGGTGAGGGTCACCGTCGTGTTCGAGTACATGTAATCGGCGTTCCCGAAGTCGAGCCAGAGCCCGCCGCGCACGAGCACGCCGGACGAGAGCATCGGGCTCTCCTGGAGGATCATCTGCTCGTGATCGAAGAAGATGGTCGTCGGGTAGCCGCCGTGCCACCCCATGATCGACTCGCCGGGATAGCTGTCCGGGTGGTGCAGGCCGAGCGAGTGACCGAGCTCGTGCGCGACGGTCCCCTTCGGCGTGCCGTCGAGGCATTGCCACGTGGCGTACCCGCAGTGGATGGCCAGCGGCTCGCGCACGCCGGAGATGGGCTCCAGCACCCAGTCGCCCACGACGGCGAAGCCGGTGTAGTCGCCATAGAGGTTGGCGCCGGCATAGCCGCCGCCGCCCTGGGAGAAGACGAGCGTGGACTGCCGCGCCGGGAAGCCGCCGACGGCCTGAGACACCGCGTTCAGCCAGTTCGGGATCTCGATCGGGTTGTTCTGGCAGGCGCTCGACGGGGACGAGCCGCAGCGCATGTTCACGTAGTTCTGCGACGAGCGCACCGCCTGGACCGAGCCGACGAGGTGGAACGAGACGTTCGACTGCTGGCGATACCAGCCTTGCAGCTCGGCGAGGGTCGTGTTGATGGCGTCGACGTACTCCTGATGATACGGCTGGTCGTTCGGATAGACGTAATATGCCCTCACCGGGTAGACCTCGCCGGCGGCGAGCTGCGCCACCTGCGTGGAGCTCAGGGCCTGCTGGTAGAGGCGGACCTCGTCGATCAGGCCGTCGTAGGCGTTCCAGGTGGGGTGTCCGCCGATGACGATGGGCCGCGTCGATTGCTGCAGCGCGCCGGACGCGGGCGTCGAGGCGCGGAGCTCGCCGTTCACGTAGAGCTTGAGCGCGGCGCCGTCGTACACGCCGGCGACGTGGGCCCAGGCGTTCGCGACGGCCGGGGTCTCGACGAGGACGTGCTGGCCCGCGCCTGCGCCGGGGAAGGCCACGGAGAAGAAGTACTTGCCGTGATCGATGCCGAGCAGGAACGAGTCCGCGGCGTACCACTGGTTCACGATGGTGCGGTATCCCGTCACGCTCCGCGGGTTGACCCAGGCGGCCGCCGTGATCTGGTCCTGGAAGTGGAGGTAGCTCCGCCCCGCGCTGCTGATCTCCACCTGATCGCCGGCGCCGTTGAAGTCGCCGGCGGACAGGAACTTCCCCGGGCTGCAGAGGCCGCGGCCGGACATCACCCCGAACGCCCCCCGGCCCGAGTCCTCCCGGACCCGCGCGTTCGTCCCGTCCGTGCAGGTGTCGAAGCTCCAGTAAGCCGCCGGCGTCGGCAGGCTGGCCCGGTCCGCCACGAGCGCGCCGGACGCGGTGTCCACCGCCTCGCCTTCCGCCTCATCCGCAGGATCGGGCGCGACGCAGCCCGCGAGGCTCGAAAGCAGGGCGAGGGCGACCGATAGAGATACCGTGTGCATGGGAGTTCGCATGGAAATGAGTGCCTTTCTTGCCTGGCGCGCGCCCACGCGAGCGTGCTCCGCCGGTGGGCCAGCGGCGCGCCCAGCGCCGTGGAATGAGGCAGGGCCCCGGGGAGATTCGCCCCGAGCGATCCGCCTGCCCATTCCTTCGCCGCTCCCTCGGGGCGTCTGACATGACGGCAAGAAAACGACGCGCCGGCTGGCTGCGCGCGGCAGCCGCCGGCGAGCGCCCCAGCGCGTGGCGCTGCGTGGCCCGAGCGTCGAGCCCGGCCTTCCCTAGAGGTTCAGGACCGCTCGCAACGCGCGCACCGCGTCCACGAAGCCGAAGCCCGTCTCGAAGTCGAAGCCGCGCGCGCCTTCGACCGGTACCGGGCCGATCTCGCCTCGGAGGTCCCGCAGCCGCATGTCCTCCGCGGTGAGCCTCAGCGCCAGATAGACGAGCGACGGCGGGAGCCTGTGCGCGCCGAGGATGCTCGTGCCGGCCGCGACGTCGCGCGCGCGCGCGTCGAGCATCAGGGCGGCCACGGCCGCGACGTGCGGTGCAGACGCCGACGTGCCGAAGAAGTTCGGAAACTGGTCGGGCTCGGTGCTGCCGGGGATCTCCAGCATGAGGGGGGCGAAGAAGAACGTCGTGTTTCCGCCGTCCGGTCCGGTCACGCCGGGCTTCAGCCGCACGTCTGGGATCGGGAGGCGCCGGCCGCGATCGTCGAACAAGATCGGCGTGCCGCCGACGGAGGAGAAGGATTCCAGGCATGCGGGCACGCACGCCGGGTTGAGCGGGCCCCACTCCTCGGTCTGGAACCACGCCGCGGCGCCGACCGCCTCGGCGCCGGCGGCGTTCAGGTGGCCGTACATCGTGGAGCTCCGCGTGTCGAACTCGTCGACGCTGAACGTGCCCTCGATATTGAACCACACATATTTCATGAGATCGGGCTTCGGGCCTGCGATCAGCTCGATGCCGATCTTGAAGACCATTTCCTCGTCAGATCCGTTGACGAGCACCGGGACCTCGACCGCGTCCCCGCCGAGGTTGTTGGCGATGCCTGCGACCTGGCAGACGACCTGCGCGGGGTCCATCGTGCACTCCTCCACGGGCTCGCCGTTCTCGTGGTAGAAGATGAGATCCACGTCGCTCCGCGAACCGCGCCTGCCGTTGGCCGAGAGCGACGGTTGGTCCCAGTTGAACGCCAGCTGCGTGATCGAGCGCGCGCCCGCCGAGACGCGCTGCAGGTCGTCGACGCGCGGGCCCGGGTCGAAGTCGTGGCGTCGCCCCCCGGAGTCACCGGCGCGACCGGAGTCGCGGAACCGCGACTGGTACGACTGGCGCGCCAGATTGCCGGCGGCCGAGAAGTACGCCACGCCGCGCTTGAACACCTCGTCCACCGCGTCGGCGACCACGCCGTCCTCGAACATCGGCTCGGCGAAATAGATGATGTCGTCGACGATGATCTTCGCGCCATTGTCGGCGAGCTCGACGATCCCGGCGGCGAAGTCCTCCTGGCTGAAGAGCGCCGTGTGGAAGGACAGGCTCGCTCCCGGCGCGACGTCGTGGATGATCTGCATCATGGCGCGGCCTTCGTCGATGCAGTCGGGGAACGTCGTCCGGTCCACATCCTGCAGGACGACGGTATCCCGAGGCAGGTCGTCGTTGCGGATGTCTTGAGCGGCGTCGGTGAACATCTGCCCGGGGAAGAGCGGCTCATGCCGACAGTCGAAGCTGTCCGAGAGCACGCCGACGCGGACCCCGCGGCCGTCGACGCCGAACCGCGCGCGCGCGACGTCGCTCCGCAGCGAGCGATCACCTTGCGTCGTGACCAGACCTGCCTGCGTCGTGGCCATCGTGGGCTTCATGTACTTCAGGTCCCCCATGGCCGCGATGGCGCCGAGGCGGGCGATCGGGACGCGGCCCGACACGGACTCGCCATGGACCCGCGCGTCGAGCATGCCCTCGCGGGCGAGCTGCGCCGCGAGCGCCGCGCCGTCGTCGCCGTACGCGCTGACGGCGACGTAGCCGTCCTGCACGCGGAGCGTCGGGAACTTCCGGTCGAACGCGGCTTCGTCGGCCGACGGACGCGCCGCCGCGGCCCGCTGCAGCGCGCGCAGATGAGGCCCGAGCTTCGCGCCCGGCCCGGACATCAGGTCGCGCTTGCGCTCATGCAGCGCCTGCGCGGTCTGCTGCAGATCCGTCTCCTCTTCCCAGCTGGGCTCGCCCACGCACCCTATCAGCACCATCGAGAGAGCACACGCAGAGATCCCCCAGAGCTTCATCGCGATCCCCCCCTTGAGCGGGTCGACGCGCGGCTGCTATCCACGAGGCCCGCTTGACTTCAAGCAATGATGTTCATCCAGGGCGTCCTGGCTATGTCATCACGGCGATGACAGCCTTTTTCCCTTATGAACTCGGTTCATGTTCCCACCCCCTCCCCCCTGCGCAACGGGTTTTCGCCGTTGTTCAGGGGCGGCGCGACCAGCACGGAATCGGCTGTTCCTCTCAGCGCTCCCTCTACCGCGCTCGCGTCGCGTCTCCTGAGCTCGTCGCCGATGACGTATCCCCGCGGGCCGGGCGGATCGGCGATACCCGCTTACCCAGGGAGGAGCTCAGGCTGCGCTGTCGAGTTCAAAGCCGAGGATCGATGGGCTCGCTCTCCAGCGCGAGCACCCCGAACACGCACTCGTGCACGCGGTAGAGCGGCTCGCCCTCCACGAAGCGGTGGAGCGCCTCCAGCCCGAGCGCGTACTCCCGCAGCGCCAGCGCGCGCTTCGCGGACACGCTGCGGTGGCGCAGCCGCGCGAGGTGCTGCGGCATCAGGTACTCCGGGCCGTAGATGATGCGCAGGTACTCCGGCCCGCGGCACTTGATCGCCGGCTGGACGAGCCCGCGCGGGCCGCGCACCACCCACTCCCACGATTTGACCACCATCCCCTCGCCGCCGCGCTCGACCATCTCCGTCCAGAAGGCCACCGCCTGCGCCTCGCTCGCCGGATCCGAGAGGTCGACGACGCGGTGCGGGGTCGGCACGAAGAACGCCGGATCGACCTCGCAGAGCCGCGCGAGCTGCCGCAGGTGGAAGCCGTGATCCCGCGAGGCGTGCACCGCGCCCTCGCTCGCGAGCAGGTGGAACGGCGCGAGCCGGAGATCGGCGATCGACCGCACCGGCCAGCAGTAGCGCCGGTAGGCCGCCACGTACCCGTCCATCGCCGCCTTGCGGGCCGCGTGGCGCTCGAGCAAGGGCCGCGCGCTCTCGTCGCGCGCCGCCGCCATCTCGAGCGCCTTGACCGCGGCGTCGAGCGACGCGCGGCCGGACGCGCCCACGGCGGCGTACTGCCCGCGCAACAGGTCCTGCGCCTTCGCGGACCAGGGCAGGAGCTCCGCGTCGAGGCAGACCCAGTCGGTGCGGAGCTCGGCCCAGAGATCCGCGCGGTCCATCGCGGCGCGCACGCGGTCGATGAGCTCCCGGCTCCGCGCCTCGTCCGCGAAGAACGGCCTGCCCGTGCGCGTGACGCACACGCCGAGCGGCCCGCCGTCGACGCGGAACCGCCGCCTCCGCGCGGCCTCGTCGCGGCACACGACGAGCACCGCGCGCGACCCCATGTGCTTCTCCTCGCACACGACGCGGCCCACGCCGTTCTGCCGGAAGTACGCGAACGCCTCGCGCGGGTGCTCGAGCAGGCCCCCGTCCTTCGACGTCTCGCTCGGCGACATGGTCGGCGGCAGGTAGATGAGCCAGCGCGGATCCACGGCGAAGCGGCTCATCGCCTCGAGCGCCGCCGCGGCGTTCTCCTCGCGGATCGTCACCATGCCGTGCACCCGCGTCCGGATCGCGCGGCGGCCCCGGATGTCGTCGATGTCGAGCGCGTCGTCCGCCGGCCCCCGCGGGTCGGCCTTCGGGTCGGCCCCGCGCGGCGCGAGCGGCTTCTGCGGCTCGTAGTACACCCGGCGCGCCTTGACCTCGACGAGCTCGCGCTCCGGGTAGCGGAGCGCCGTGAGCGCGCCGCCGAACACGCACCCCGTGTCGATGCAGATGGTGCGGTTCTCCCACTCGGCCACGGTCGTCGGCGTGTGGCCGTAGACCACCATCGCCTTGCCGCGGTACTCCGAGGCCCAGTTGTACCGCACGGGCAGGCCGTACTCGTCGGTCTCGCCCGTGGTCTCGCCGTATAGGCAGAACTCGCGCACCGCCCCCGAGCCGCGGCCCTGGAACGCCTCCTTCACGCCCGCGTGCGCGACCGCGAGGTTGCCGTCGTCGAGCACGTAATGGCTGACGAGGCCGTCGATGAAGTCCGCCGCCTTCGCCTTGAACTCGTCCGTCTCGACCTCGAGCTGCGCGAGCGTCAGCTCGAGGCCGTGGGTCGGCCGCACGTCGCGGCCGCGCAGCTTCTTGAGCAGCTTCACGTCGTGGTTGCCGGGCACGCAGAGCGCCGCGCCCGACGCGACCATCGCCATCGCGAGGCGCAGCACGTCGGGCGAGCGCGGCCCGCGGTCCACGAGGTCGCCGAGGAAGATGGCGCGCCGGCCCTCGGGGTGCGACGCCCGCGGCGCGTCCGGCAGCCCCTCGAGGCGGTAGCCGAGCGCCTCGAGCAGCTCGACGAGCTCGTCGAAGCAGCCGTGGACGTCGCCGATGATGTCGAACGGCCCGCGCTCGTCGCGGCGATCGGTCCACAGGCGCTGCCGCTCGATCGTGGCGGCGGCGACCTCCTCGGGCGAGGAGAGCACGTGCACGTAGCGGAAGCCCTCGCGCCGGAGATCCTTGAGCGAGCGGCGGAGCTCGCGGCTCTGGCCGCGCACGACGTGCGGGCCGAACTGCCGGTCCGGGCGGCCGGCGTTGCGCGCGTGGCAGAGCTTCTCGGGCAGGTCGAGCACGATGGCGACCGGCAGCACGTGGTGCTCGCGCGCGAGCGCGACGAGCGGCCTGCGCGCGTCGGGCTGCACGTTGGTCGCGTCGACGACGGTGAGCCTCCCCGCCGCGAGCCGCTTGCCCGCGATGAAGCGCAGGACCTCGAACGCGTCGGCGCTGGCGGCCTGGTCGTTCTCGTCGTCGGACACGACGCCGCGGTAATGGTCGGACGAGAGGATCTCGGTCGGCTTGAAGTGCGCCCGCGCGAACGTGCTCTTGCCGGAGCCGGAGGCGCCGACGAGCACGACCAGCGAGAGCGCGGGGACGACCAGCGGCTTCGGCTCGCTCACGACGCGTCCTCCTCCGCCTGCGCCCCGGCGCCGCCGCCGTCCGCGCCGCCGTGTCCGTTCGCGCCGCCGTGGCCGTCCGCTTTGCCCGGGCCGTCCGCGCCGTCCTCTCCGGCCGCGCGCGTGAAGATCGCCATCTGCGTCGGCGCGCCGAGCGACGGATCCATCGGGCCGATGGGCAGGTGCTCGACGGCGTAGCCGTGCGCGCCCGCGACCTCGGCGCAGAACGCGTGGAACTCGGCGCGCGTCCACTCGAAGCGGTGGTCGCCGTGGCGGAGCGCGCCGCGCGGGAGCCCCTCGAACCGCACGTTGTACTCGGCGTTCGGCGTGGTCACGACGGCGACGCGCGGCCGCGCGTGCTCGAAGACGGCGCGGGTGAGCGCGCCGAGCCGCGGGGGGTCGACGTGCTCGATGACCTCGATCAGGGTGATGGCGTCGTAGCCCGAGAAGCGGGCGTCGCGGTACGTGACCGACGCCTGGAAGAGCTGGATCCGCCGCCGCTGCTTGTCGGGGAGGTCGTCGAGGCGGAGCCGGTTCTTGGCGATCTCGAGGCTGCGCATCGAGACGTCGGCGCCGGCGACGCGCTCGAAGACGCGCTCGTCGACGAGGCGCTTCAGCAGCTTGCCCTCGCCGCAGCCGAGGTCGAGCACGCTCCTCGCCTCGGCGCGGCGGAGCGCCGCGACGACCGCCGCGCGCCGCTCCTCGTCGAGGCTCATCCGCGCCTCGGCCCTGTCCTCGGGCGCGGCCTTGTCGTCCTCGGCCTCCTCGGGGCTCGCCTCCTCGTCGGCCACCAGCCGGGCGAGCGCCGCGCGGAAGAGCGGCCGGCTGTGCTTGAGGTAGCGGAGCGCGATCGCCTCGCGCTCGGGGTGCTCCGCGAGCCAGCCCTCGCCCTTGGCGAGGAGGTTCTCGACCTCGGCGTCGCCCACGTAATAGTGCTTCTTGTCGTCGAGCACGGGCACGAGCACGTAGAGGTGCGCGAGCAGCTCCCGGAGGCGGCACGTCCTCGCGAGCGAGACGCGCAGGTAGACGCTCTGGCCCCAGTCCGGGAACGCCTCGTCGAGCGGGAGGCGCTCGGCCGCGACCTCGTAGCCGAGCGGCTCGAAGAGCCGCCGGAGCAGCGCCTCGCCGCCGCGGCACGGCAGCGCCTCGATCGTGGCGGAGAGGGGGAGCGGCACGTCGGCGAGCTCCGGGCGGTCGCGGCACTTGCCGCCGAGCGCCGAGCCGAAGACCTGCGCGATCGCCACCGAGAGGAACGACGAGGCGACGTAGGGCCGGTCGTTGACGTACTGGGCGAGCGTGCCCGGCTCGCCGCCGCCGCGCCCGCGCACGAGGTCCACCGGGTCGACGTCGAGCAGGAGCGCCGCGGTGCACCGCTCCTCGGTCGCCTCCGGATAGAACACGTGGGCCTTGCCGAACGAGAGCGCGAACGACTGCGTGTGCGCCGGGTTCTTGACGAGCAGGTAGCCGAGATCCGTCGCCGGCCGGTGCGTGGTGGTGAGCGTGAGGAGCATCGGGCGCCGCAGTCTACGGGAGCCGAGCGACGCGCGACAACCGCGCGCCCGGAGCCCCGGGGCGCAGAGCAGGATCGCCACCGCGAAAGCGCGCTGCTCGGCAGGGCGCGCCGGCGCGAGATCGACAGGCCAGCTCGGGTTCGCTGACGTCGAACGCTCGAGGGGGAGCCGGTGGTGATAGGGGCGCTCGTGGGGAGTGATGTGGGCAATCAGTGCCTGTGTAGATGCTTGTGACTGAATTGAAATCTTCGATGGAACAGGGGATTTCTCCGGCCGTGGGAGATCATTTCAGGGTGCTTGTTTGTCAAAATGACGTTTCTGTGCGTTGGAGCGATGGCGAGCTCATGAATCTGCATTAAGGGAGGTGGTGCCGGTCGCGCCCTCTCGGCGCGCCCACGACGTGGAGACTTAGGATGCGATCTCTGGCTTATCGAACCGCTGTTGCTCTGTCTCTCTCTGGCCTCTTCGCCGCCGCGTGCACCGCCGAGGTGCCCGGCGAGGAGGCCGCGGACGACCTCACCAGCGCCGTGGTGACGACCGACGGGCTCGGGGTCGCGGCGCTGACGAGATCGTCCGACTGGGGCAGCGGCTATTGCGCGAACGTGAACGTGGTGAACGAGGGGACCACGCCGGTGACGTCGTGGACCGTCGTCATCGATCTCAGGCAGTCGACCCTGAGCAACCTGTGGGAGGCCCAGTCCAGCCGGAGCGGCTCGCTCCTGACGGTGACCCCGGCTTCCGGTCGCGGGCAGATCCCGGTGGGGGGCGCGGCCAGCTTCGGGTTCTGCGCGACCGCGACCGGGAGCGACTACCAGCCGGTGATGGTGTCCATGACCCAGACCGGCGCGACCGGCTCCGGCGCGACGACGAGCTCCGGCGGCCCGACCGGCTCGGGGGTCACGACCGGCGCGGGCGGCTCGGGCGGGGCAGGGGGCAGCGGCGGGGGTGCGACGACCGGCGCCGGTGGCTCGGGCGGCGGGAGCGCCGTGACCGGCGGCGGCTCCGAGGGCGACGGGAGCGGCGGCACCTGCTCGATCCCGCTCCCGAGCTACGAGGACGGCCGTGGATCGGTGACGTGGTACACGCTCGGACAGGGCTCGGGCGGCGCGGTGAACTGCAGCTTTCCGGTGCTCGGGAGCAACCCGGACAAGGTCGCGCACGTGGCGACCGGCGGAGGGCGATATTTCGCGGCGCTGAACACGGCCGACTACGACACCGCGGCCGCGTGCGGGGCCTGCGTGGAGGTGAGCCGCGACGACGGGCGCAAGGTCGTGGCGACGGTCGTCGATCAATGTCCGACCGGCAGCAACCCGAAATGCACGGCCGGGCACATCGATCTGAGCAAGGACGCCTTCCTGCAGATCGGGTCGGCCGACGAGGGCTATCTCGGGACCGGCAACGGCGGGGCGAAGGGCAAGATCTCGTGGAAGTTCGTTTCATGCCCTGTCGAGGGGGACCTCTCCATCTCGCTGAAGGAGCAGAACAACTGGTGGAACGAGTTCCGGGTGCAGGGCCACCGCAACCCGATCGCCAGGGTCCAGGTCCAGCTCGACGGGGCGTGGAAGGAGGCCACGCGGCGGGACTACAACTACTGGCGTGTCGGCGACGGCAACATGAAGCCGGGGCCGTGGCGCGTGCGCGTGATCGACGTCTTCGACGAGGTGATCGAGACCACGGTCCAGGTCACCACGGCCGAGCAGACCGCGTCGGCCCAGTTCTCGACGTGCGAGTGAGCCCCATCCCATCACCGCACCCGCTCCTCACATCGACGCTCCGGCGCGCGGCGCCCGCTGCCCGGCCGGAGCCGCCGTGATTCGCGCCCACCCCGGCGAGGGGATCCGTTCACCGCTGCTCCGGCCTCACCGCCCTTAGAAGGCCGTCGCGGACGTGCGCTCCTGCGCGAGCTCCGGACTGCCGTCTTGGCCGGAACGGGGCCTGTCGCGGCTCGCCCGTCGAGGGCGACGCGTGCCGGGCTGAGCCGGTACACTGCGCCAGGCGGGCGGGTGAGCTCGTGGATTCGGAGAATTTATGAGCACAAGCTCTCAGCTTCTGGACGAGAAGATCCGCGTCGACGTCGGGGGAATGCCGATCGAGTGGGACGTCGCGCGCGGGCAGTGCACCTGGGCCGGCGTCCCGTCGGTGTCCATGTTCGTGCCGAGCAGCGTGCTCGGGCTGATGTCGGGCTTCCAGCGGATGGCGGGGACCGAGCGCTTCAACCTCGCCGTGGAGAGCGGCGGTCGGCTCAGCGTCGATGACGACTGGACGTTCCTCTCCGGCTATCCGACGTTCGAGGAGGGCTTCAGGGCGCTCGGCATCGGCGCGGCGACCGCGGGCTGGGGCCTGTGGCAGGCGGTCACCATCGACCGAGAGCGGAAGGAAGCGCGCTTCCGCGTGGTGAACGGGTGGGAAGCGCTCTATCAGAAGGAGCTCGACGTCTGCTGGGGGAGCAGCATGATGGCGGGCAAGCTGGCCGGATATTGCACGAGGTTGTTCGGTCAGGAGTGCGAGGTCGAGCAAACGTCGTTCGCGGCGCGGGGCGATCCCCACGACGAGTTCACGGTGCGCCCCGCGACGACGACCCTGGAGGAGCGGCTGAACCGCCTGCTCGACGAGGAGCGGGCGACGAAGGCGGATCTGGCGATCGCGCTGCACAAGCTCAAACGCGAGGTCGAGGAGCGGGCCCGCATCGCCGAGGAGCTCCAGGAGACCGAGCAGGAGCTCCGCGAGAAGCTGTCGCTCATCGAGCGGCAGCAGCGCGAGCTGCGCGCGCTCGCCACGCCGATCATCCAGGTGTGGGACGGCGTGCTGACGCTCCCCTTGATCGGCACGCTCGACGGCGTGCGGGCCGGGGTGATCACGGAGGAGCTGCTCGACGCGATCGTCCGGACCGGCGCCCGCTATGCGATCCTCGACATGACCGGGGTCGACGGCATCGATGAGGCGACGGCCGACCACGTGATCCGGATCGTCCGCGCGGTCGAGCTGCTCGGCGCCAAGGGGGTGATCACCGGGGTGCGCCCCGCGGTGGCGGCGCTGATCACGTCGCTCGGCCTCGACATGGCCGCCGTGGCCACGCTGCGGAGCGTCCGCGAGGGGCTGCGGATGTGCCTTCGATCGCTGGCGGGAGCGCCCGCCGGCGGCGGGGGGAGGTAGTCACGGGCGAGCGCCGGCGCCGCCTGCGCCAGCTGCCCCACCGGCGCCGCCAGCGCCGCCGGGCTCGCCAGCGCCGCCCGTACCACCGGCGCCGCCGGAGCCCTCCGCGCCGCCGGCGCCGCCCGCACCGCCCGCACCTGCATCGTTCAGCGGGTATCTCTCATCGAGGCACAGCGGGCCATCCGGCGTCTCGGCGCAGACCTCGCCTGCTGTCCTGCAATCCCCCTGGCCGCGCGGGCATTTCGTCGGTCCGAAGACGCAGAAGCCGTTGCTCTCCTGCCCCACGAACGTGCACGAGGCGTGCGGCATCAGGCAGTCGCCGTGCGTCGTGCACGCCTTGGCGCAGGCACCGGTGTCGCCGATGCCGGGATCTTTTTTGAGCGCGTAGACGCACATCCCGCTCCGCAACCCTCCGCAGTCCTCGTTCGCGATGTCTCCGCCGAGCGCGCACAGCCCCGCGCAGACACCGAGCTCCGGACCGAAGGGGACGCACCACCCCGCGCAGGGGTCGATGCCCTCGTCCCCGACCTCGCAGGGTGAGCCTGCGGGCAGCCCCGTCGTCGGCTCGTCGACGCAGAGGTTGATCCGGGGGTCGCACGCACGGCCGGCGCACTGGCTGTCCATGCCGCAGCTCGGCATGCACACCGATACGTCACCGATGCTGTCGCAGCGAAGATCCTCGCGGCCGTGGCACTTTCCCGGATCGAGCTCGTCGGTGATCTGGACGAGCGGGGGATTTCCCAGGGGGCACCCCAGAAGACAGATGCCTTCGACGCACGCGCTGCCCTCGCCCTCGCAATCGCCGTCGGCAGCGCACGACGTCGTGCAGTAACCGCCCGCCGGACCTCCGCCGAAGAACTCATTGCCCGAGGCGGAGAGGCAAATGCCGCTCGGGCCGCAGTCGGCGTCCAGCTCGCACCGGGCGCCGAGCCCCCCGTCGCCGTATCCGCCGCCGCTGCCGCCGCCGCCGCTGCCGCCGTCGCCGCTGCCACCGTCGCCGCCGCCACCGTCGCCGCCGCCGCCGCCGCCGCTGCCCCCGTCGGCGCCGCAGCCGCCGTCGCCGCCCACGCCCGAGCTGGCGCTCCCGGAGACGGAGCTCGTGCTCGTCGAGCTCGCTTCCTCGCCGTCGTCCGCGTCGTCAGCGCAACCGAGGAAGCCTGTCGAAAGGGCGAGCGTGGTGAGCAAAGCCGCCGAAATCGTTCGCGTTTTCATCGATGTCTCCCGCGCCAGGAGGCCCGGCCCGCAGCGGGCGCGCCCTCGATCGATCTCGCGACAGTAACGGAATCGGCGCTGCTCCAACATCGACAAGGGGGCTTGCGACAGATGACTTCGTGCGACGAAGGACCGCGTGCGGCGGCCTCAGCGCTCTCGACGGGCGCCTGAGCTGCGGCCCCGACTCAAAGCCGCACGAGCAGCCCCAGAAACCCCGCGAACGTCGGCCTGCCCGCCGTGCCGAGCCGCTCGCCCCCCAGCGTCACGACGGCGCGAGGCTCGGCGAAGATCGCGTGCACGTCGAGCAGGAGCGCCGCGCGATCGGTGAGGCGCAGCCCGGCGCCCCCGCCGAGGCTCGCGGCGATCGACCAGACCTCGCCGGTGGCGCTCCGGAGCGGCGGCAGGGGATCGCCAGCGATGAACAGGTGGATCCCGCCCACGCCGGCCGAGAGCACGGGCGAGATCGCGGCGCCCGTCTCCGGCGCCCACACGGCCTCCAGCAGCGCCATCTCCTGGCGGACCGACACCGCGCCGAGCGCGCCCTCGAGCGCCGGCCCGATCGCCGGCCCCGCGAACGTCAGCCGCGCCGCGAGCCCCGCCGGCAGCGCGCCCCCGCCGGCGCCCGCGCCGTACGACAGCCGCAGCGCCGGACCGAGCGCCGGCCCGATGCCGCCCGCGCTGAGGAGCGCCGCGAGCCCGGCCTGCACGCCGAAGCCCGCGAGCATCCCGGGCCGCGCCGCCGCCGGCGCCGGATCGGCGCCGGCTTGCCGCCGCACCGGCGCCATCCACCGCTGCACGTCCTCGGGCACGGCGGCGCGCTCGCCGCCCGCCGCGCCCTCGGGCGGCGCGCGCGACGAGAGCAGGCTCGCCTCCAGCAGGCTCGCCTGCAGGAGCTCCACGGCGCGCACGGCCATCACCGAGGGCGCCGCCGCGCCGGACACCTCCACCGTGCGCACGACCGTCTTCTGCGTCACCCGGTCGACGATCCAGAGGTCCGCCGTCGCGCCCGCCCGCGAGCGGAAGATCGCCGCGGCCGCGAACGCGCCCTCGTCCTGCGCGGCGCGCTCCAGCGCGGCGCGCGCGTCGCCCTCGCGCCCCCGCGGGACGCGCACCACCTCGAACCCCGCCGCGCCGAGCTCGGCCCGGAGCCGCGTGGCGGCCTCGTGGACCAGCGGGTCGTCCGCGTCGGCCTCGACGATCACGACCCGCGAGGCGGCCGCCGCGGCCTGCTGCGACGGCGCAGGCGGCGCCGCCGCGGCCCGCGCGGGGGCGAGCGCCGGGGCGAGCAGGAGCGAGGCCAGGAGGGTGAAGGGGCGCACACGCCAGGGCTTATCAGATCGCAGCCGGCACGCGGAGACGCATCACGGCTCCAAGCGACCCCGGACGAGGAGCGCACGCGCGCCGCGAGCCGCGGTTTCCGACGATTTCCAAGGAGAATCGCGCGCTCGGAGCGGCCCGACCTGCGCCCGCCACGTCCGTCCGAGGACGGATCGACGATGGCACGCCGCGGGCAGGGCAGGAGGCCAGGTACGCAGCGCTCCGCCTGCTCCCCCTCCGCGATCACCGCACCGCCGTGCGCGCCCAGCGCGCCGCCGATGTCGCGGCCGGCGCCGGCGCGGTGGCCCTCCCGGACGCATCGGACCGCGAGCCTCCGAACGGCGGAAGCCGGGATCCGAGGAGGTCTCGATGCCAGCGATGGGCGACCCACGCGCGGACTTGCACGCCCGATGAAAGCGTCGCAGGCTCGACGCTGGGATGGCGCCCTCGCGGGAGCTCGACGTGGCGTCGCGTGACGGTCGGACGATCTTCGCGAGAGAATTCTTCGATCTCCAGCTCACGTTCGCAGAGACCGCCGCAGCGCTGTCCGGGATCCCGCTGGAGCTGGCCCTGCTCAAGTATACGAACCTGTATGTTCGGTTCGGTCTCGGACGCGACTTCGACAGCGAGCATGAGCTGTGGCGCGCCTACGTGGCTGGACTGAAGACCGCGGCGGACGCTCGTGAGTGGACCTATCGTTACTACCTGATGGACGCAGAGGCGAACACGTCGCCGGCTGTCCTCGCGACCGTTGGCTGCTTTTCATATGCCGTGCTCGACAGCGACGTGGTCCGATTGCACTTCCGCAACGTCGACCCCGAAGGGTGCTCGCCGCTCTCGGCCGCGCGGTATGGACAGCGACGCGCCGAGCTGACGGAGTTATTTGCTCAGATCAAGTCTGAGTTTGCGCGGGAGCTCGTCGTCGCGGGAGTCTCGTGGTTGTACAACCTCAACGCGTACCGAAGGCTCTTCCCGCCCGACTATGCCGCATCGGCCCGCGCGGTCCACGGCCTCTATCGATCCATGCCGTTGTGGGGCCAGTTCCTGCATTACGGAGGCGGCGTGAAGACGGCGATGGCGCGAACATTTCTGGAAGCCATCGCCGAGCGTCGATCGATCGCTGGCCTGGGCGACTGCTTTCCGTTTCCCGTCCTGACCGTCGAGGCGCCGATTCAAAGTTTCTATGCGTTCTACGGCGTCTAGGGCGCCGATCGGCTTGAGACGCGCGAGGATGAGGAGATTGGAATCACAGAGGCACGGAGGGCACAGAGTAATTTCGTTGTTCCTCTGTGTCCTCTGCGCCGCTGTGCTTCAGTTCTAGGGGTTTCGGGGCTGACCGCAGGCAGCCCCGGCCGCCGCCGGCGTCACCTGCCGCGCGTCACGGCTCCACGAGATCGCGCGCCACGGGCGCGTGCGCGCCGCGCGGGTGGCGCTTCAGGTAGAGCTCCGCGACCGGCCGCGCCGCCGCCCGGCCGGCCGTGCGCTCGACGGCGACCATCTTGCGGCCGAGCGCCTCGGCGGCGAATGGGCCGCCGGGCGACTCGGCGAGATACGCGTCGTACCAGGCCACCGCTGCCCCCGGCGAGCCGCCGTCGTCGACCATGCGCCCGAGCAGGAAGGCCGCCGCCTTCCCGTGGCTCGTCCCGGGGAACCGCTTGCGCGTCGCCGTGAGCGCGCGCTGCGCGACGTCGCCGCGGCGCGCGTACCGCGCCGCGTCCGCCAGCGCGACGAGGTCGTCGAGCGAGCCGTGCTCGAGCACGCCGCCGAGGCCGCGCTGCTCGGCCTCGGCCAGGACCGACCGGAAATCCCCCGCGGCCACGCGCTTCGCCCAGCTCGGCGCCGCCGCCGCGCCGTCCGGCGCCGCCGTCAAACCGCCCGGCGGAGGGCCCGCGGGCGCCCCCTCAGCCCGCGAGCCCTCCGGCCGTGCGGCCCCGGCGTCGCCGTCGACGTCGCCGGGCCCGGTATTCCTCTCTCCTCCGGGCGGCGCCGCGCCCGCGGGCGACGGCGCCCGCTCCGCCGGCCCCGCCGCGCTGCCCACCGCGCCGGCCGCGTCGAGGCTCGAGATCTGCACGTCGCCCTCGCGCATCCGCGCCACGAGCCGCTGCCCGGCGCGGAGCGGCAGCCCTTCGGGCGCGAGCGGACCGCGCACGGTCACGCTCCCCTCGTGCAGATCGACGCGCAGGGTGCCGTCGCCGCGCGTCCACGACACGTCGAACGCCGTGCCGGTCACCAGCACCGCGAACGGCCCCGCCTCGACCGACCAGCGCGCCTTCGGCCGCGGCGTCACGCGCAGCGACGCCCGGCCGTCCTCGAGCAGCATCCGCGCCCCGGCCGCGTCGACCTCCGCCACGCGCAGCGCGCTGCCCGGCGCGAGCGCGACGGTGGTGCCGTCCGTGAAGCGGAGCCGGGCCTCCTCGACCGCCGCGGCGATGTAGCCGCCCGCGGCGCCGGGCGCGCCCTCGACCGCGTAGTCGAGCCGCCGCGCCGGCCAGAGCGCGACGAGCGCGACCGCGAGCGCCGCCGCGCCGGCGAGCGCCAGGCCCCACCGCGCGCGCCCCGCGTGCGCGGGCGAGAGCCCGAGGAAGCGGAGCCACGTGTCCATGCCGCTCAGGGCAGCGACCCAGCCCAGGACGCCGCCGCGCCGCTGGGCGGCCCCGCGGCTCACCGCCTCCACGAAGCGGGCGCGCTCGGCGGCGTCGTGCGCCGCGTCGACGTCGGCGGGGATGCCCTCCCGCGCGAGGTCGGCGAGCCGGCTCAACTTCTCCGCTTCATTCATCATGCTCTCCTCCGCAGGCAAGGAGGCTCCCGGGCTGATCGAGCGCTTGCGGGGCCTTCGTGAGGTAGGCCGAGAGCGCGGGATCGCGCTGCGCGGCGGTGAGGATCCGGTGGGACGCGCGGGCGAGGTGGCGCTTCGTCGTGGCCAGCGAGCACCCGAGCGCGGCGGCGATCTCGGTGAGCTCGAGCCCCTCGATGAACCGCAGGACGAAGAGCGTCCGCGAGCGGTCGTCCACCTGGTCGAGGATGCCGTAGAGCCGCGCGAGCGCCGCGCGCCCCTGCGGATCCTGCTGCGCGCTGCCGACGTCCGGGAGCTCGCCCGAGGGCGACAGCTGGAGCCAGCGCCGCAGGCGCCGGCGCCGCAGCTCGGCGCGCGCGACGCGCACCGCGATGCCGACGATGAAGCTCGAGAGCAGCGACGGATCGCGCAGGTCCTTCGCCACGCGGAAGAAGCGCAGGAACGTGTCCTGCACGTGGTCGTCGACCTCGTCGCCCGGGCCGAGGGTGCGCTTCAGGATCCGGCGCACGAGCGGCGCGAACCGCTGCCACACGATCGGCGCGGCGCCCGGGTGCCCCTGCGCGGCGGCGCGCGCCAGCGCCACGTCGTCGGTCGCGGACAGCGGTAACGCCTGCACGCTCCCCCTTTGCGTGGAGGGCGCGACCGCTGTCAATGGCGGCACGGTCGACCGACGGCTTCGGATCACGTCCAGCAGTGTTCTCCGGAGGGCCGCCGCGGCTCAAGATTCGGAACGCCCGCGCCCCGGAGGAGCTCCCGCCAAGGAACGAGAAGGAACATCGATTGGATGTGCGCGGAATCATTGATCCCGGCCACCGCGCCCCACGGCGCCCCCGACGCGACGTCGAACGGCGTCACGGTAGGTTCCGTATCAGCTGTAACCTGTACGCATGACGACACTTGGCGCGGCTTATGCCACTGGATCCGCGAGCCCGCTGCAGGGCTACGCCGCGGACGCCGTCCTCCACGAGGGGCGGATGATCATCGTGCGCCGCGCGCGCCGCGCGTCGGACGGGCAGCCCGTCGTGCTGAAGGGAGCGAGCGCGGGGCGGGCGTCGCCGCGGGCGATCGCGAGGCTCCGCCACGAGCAGGTGATCACGCGCGAGATCGCGCACCCGGGCGTCCTCCGTATCCTCGACGTCGAGGAGAGCGACGGGGGGCCCGTGCTCGTCCTGGAGGACTTCGGCGGCGCGTCGCTCGACATCGTCCTGCGGAGCGACAGGCTCAGCCTGGCGACGATCCTGCGGATCGGCATCCACGTCGCGGACGCCCTCGCGGCGCTGCACCACGCGGGCGTCATTCACAAGGACATCAAGCCGCACAACATCCTCGTCCGCCTCGATCCGCTGGTGGTCAAGCTCTCCGACTTCGGGATCGCAACGCGCCTGTCGCAGGAGGCGCCGCGGGCCGAGAGCCCGGACGCCGCGGAGGGGACCCTGGCGTACATGTCGCCCGAGCAGACGGGCTGGATGAACCGCAACCTCGACTGCCGGACGGACCTCTACTCCCTCGGCGCCACCCTCTACGAGATGCTCACGGGCGCTCCCCCGTTCACGGCGCCGAGCGCCATGGAGCTCGTTCACTGCCACCTGGCCAGGACGCCGACGCCGCCGCACGCCGCGTCGGCCGAGATCCCGCGCGTCGTCTCCGATCTCGTCATGAAGCTCCTCTCCAAGGCCGCCGAGGATCGGTATCCGTGCGCCGAGGCGCTGCGCGCCGATCTCGAGGAGTGCCTCCGGCGGTACGAGGCCGACGGCCGCGTCGATCCTTTCCCGCTCGGCGAGCGCGACGCGGGCGGCCGGCTCTGGCTGCCGGAGAAGCTCTACGGGCGCGAGGCCGAGACGCAGGCGGTCGTGGCCGCGTGCGAGCGCGCGGCGGCCGGCGCCGTCGAGCTCTTCCTCATCTCCGGCCACGCCGGCGTCGGCAAGTCCGCCCTCGTCCGCGAGGTCTACAAGGTGCTCGCGCAGCGGCCCGGGTACTTCGTGTCGGGGAAGTTCGGCCAGCTCAAGCAGCGCACCCCCTACGCGGCCATCGCGCAGGCGTTCGGCGAGCTGTGCGAGCGCATGCTGTCGGAGGGCGAGGAGTCTGTGGCGCGCTGGAAGGCCCGGCTGAGCGCCGCGCTCGGCGCGATCGGGCAGGTCGTCGTCGACGTGATCCCCGAGCTCGAGCGCGTCGTCGGACCCCAGCCCGCCGTGCAGCCGCTCGGGCCGACCGAGTCGAAGAACCGCTTCAGCCTCGCGTTCCAGACCTTCGTCCGCGCCGTCGCGGAGGAGCACCTCCTCGTGCTCTTCATCGACGACCTCCAGTGGGCCGACCCGGCCTCGCTGAGGCTCCTCGAGCTCCTGATGACCGATCCCGACGGCCGCGGGATGCTCGTGATCGGCGCCTACCGCGACCAGGAGGTCGACGACGCCCACCCGCTGGCGAGGCTCGTCCGCGACCTGCGGGCGGCGAACGCGCCCGCGTCCGATGTGTGGCTCGGGCCGCTCGAGATCGAGGACATCCGCCGGCTCCTCGCCGACGCCCTGCGCTGCCGCCTCGAGGACACGGACGCCTTCGCGGCGCTGATCCTGGAGAGGACCGCGGGCAACCCGTTCTTCATCCACCAGCTCCTGCACGCGCTCGCCGGCGAGGGGATCGTGCGCTTCGATCCGGCCGCGGGGGCGTGGGCGTGGAGCCTCGAGCGCGCCCGGAGCGCGGAGGGCGCGGAGGGCGTCGTCGAGCTGATGTCCGCGAAGATCCGGCGGCTCGCGCCCGGCGCGCAGCGCGCCCTCCGGCTCGCCGCCTGCGTCGGCCACCGCTTCGACCTCAGGACGCTCGCGCTCGTCGCCGAGCAGCCCCCGGGCGAGGTGGCCGCGGCGCTCTGGGACGCCCTGCGGGAGGGCCTCGTCGTGCCCCTCGATCCCGAGTACCGCTTCGTCCACGCCGGCGACGCGGCGGTCGCGGGCAGGCTGCTCGAGGACCCCTCGTTCCGCGTCTCGTACCGGTTCCTGCACGATCGCGTCCAGCAGGCGGCGTACGCGCTCATCGACGAGCCGGAGCGCAAGCGGCTGCACCACCGCATCGGCCGGCTGCTCGCGGCGAGCCTCGGCGAGGACCCGAGCGACGAGGAGCTGTTCGTCGTCGTCGGCCACCTGAACGTCGCGGCGGCCCTGATCGAGGGCGCGGCGGAGCGCGGCGAGCTCGTGCGGCTCAACCTGGCCGCGGGGCGGCGCGCGCAGGCGGCGACCGCGTACGACGCCGCGTTCGGCTACCTGAGCGCCGCGGTGTCCGCGCTCGGCCCGGACCCATGGGCCGGCGAGCCGGGCCTCGCCTTCGACGTCTTCGACGTCTTCAACATCCACGCCGCGAAGGCCGAGTGCGCGCACCTGAGCGGCCGCTTCGACGAGGCGGAGGCGCTCTTCGACGCCCTCCTCGAGCGCGCCGCCTCGGACGTGGAGCGCGCCCGCGTTCACTGCATGCGGATGGTCCTCTACAACGCGCAGCACCGCTGGGCGGACTCGCTCGCGGTGGCGCTCCAGGGCCTGCGCCTCCTCGGCATGGAGGTGCCCACCGAGGGCGAGGCGCTCGCCGCCGCGCTCCGCGCGGAGCTCGCCGACGCCGAGCGCGGCTTCGCCGCCCGGCGGGGCGAGGACGTCGGCGCGGGCCCGGAGCTCGCCGATCCGCGCGTCAAGGTCGCGGTGGAGATGCTCGGCTACGGCTCGCCATCGGCGTATTTTCTCAACCCGCCGCTGGCCCAGCTCCTCGCCGTCAGGATGGCGAACCTGTCGCTCCGGCACGGGAGCTCGCCGATGGCCAGCGTGGCGTACGCGTACCACGGCTTCTACCTGGCCGCGTTCTGGGGCCAGCCGCACGAGGGCTACAGGATCGTGCGGATGGGCGTCGCCCTGAACGACAGGTACCGGGTCGACGCCATCAGGGCGAAGCTCGACTTCAACTACGGGGTCGTCATGAACCTCTCGAGGCCGCAGCGCGAGGCGCTCGAGGTCCTCCAGCGGGCGCGGGTCGCCGGGATGGAGACCGGCGACTTCATGTTCGCGTCGGCGTCCTCCAACATCGTCGCCCAGATGAAGCTCAGCCTGGAAGGCGAGCTCCGGCGCGTGCGCGAGGACGTCGGCGGGTTCCTGCGCTTCACCTCCCGCACGAAGGACGCGCTGTCGACGGCGGTCCAGACCGTCGCGCGGCAGGTGATCCAGAACCTCGAGGGGCGCACGCTGGACCGCGGCACGCTGAGCGACGCCGGCTTCGACGAGGACGCCCTCGTGCCGAAGCTCGAGGGGGTGGGCTTCGCGATCGTCGCCGGCTTCTACTACACGAACAAGCTCGCGCTCGCGTACCTCTACGGCGATCACGAGGGCGCGCTCCGGATGGCGCGCCGCGCGCAGGAGCGGGCCCGCGCCCTGACGGGCCAGTACATCGGCATCGTCGATCTGCCGCTCTACACGTGCCTCACCCTCCTGGCGCTCGGCCCTCGGGCGAGCGGGGAGGAGGGCGGCGCGCTGGCCGAGATGCTCGCGTCGAGCCACGACAAGCTCGCCGTCCTCGCGCGGAATTGCCCCGAGCTCCGGCACCTGGAGCTGCTCGTCCGGGCGGAGCGCGCGCGCGTCGCCGGGGAGGCGCTGGAGCCGATTCTCGAGCTCTACCAGCAGGCGAGCCACGCCGCGGAGCAGGCGGGGTACGTGCGCTACCGCGCGCTCGTCAGCGAGCTCTGCGGCAGGTTCCTCGCCTCGAGGCGCATGCCGTGGCTCGCGCGGTCGTGCCTCGTCGAGGCCTACCAGGCCTACGCGCGCTGGGGCGCCACGGCCAAGCTGCGGCAGATGGAGGAGGCCTACGTCGAGCTGCTCCCCCGCGCGGCGGCGGGCCAGCCCGCGTCCGCGGACCTCCTGTCGAACCTGACCTCGGTCGCCGTGTCGACCACGGAGATGGTCGCGCGGCGCGTGGCGCTGCTCGACGCGGCGGCGCTCATCCGCGCCGCGCAGGCGGTGGCGCGCGAGATCGACCTCGGCCGCGTCATGACGCGGCTGCTCCGGCTCGCCGTCGAGAGCGTCGGCGCCCAGCGGGGCGCGCTGATCCTGGGCCACGAGGGCGGGCCGCGCGTGGAGGCCGTCGTCGAGGACGCGGGCGAGGTGCGCGTCGGGCCGTCCACGCCCGTGCGCGAGAGCGGCGCCGCGGCCGCCCGGGTGATCGAGCTCGCGATGAGCACCGGGGGCGCCGTCGTCGTGGCGGACGCCGCGCAGGACGCGCGGCTCGATGGCGATCCCTACGTCGCGGCGCGCAAGCCGCGATCGGTGCTCGCGCTGCCCATGGTGAGCCAGGGCGAGCTCTCGGGGGTCCTCTATCTGGAGAACAACGCCGCGCCCGACGTGTTCTCGCCCGCCCGCCTCGACGTGCTCGAGCTCGTCGCCGCGCAGGCCGCCATCGCCGTGAACAACGCGCTGCTCTACGCGCGCGTCCAGGCGGCGAGCGACGAGCTCCGCCGCGCCAACGACGCGCTCGAGGCGGCCGTCGCCGCCCGCACCGCGGAGCTCTCGTCGGCGATGGCGCGGCTCGAGGAGGAGCTCGCCGAGCGGGCGCGCGCCGAGCAGGAGCGCGCCGGCCTGCAGGAGGACCTCATCCGTGTGCAGCGCGAGCGGCTCGCGGAGCTGTCGACGCCGCTCATCCCGATCACCGATCGCGTCATGGTGATGCCGCTCATCGGGACGATGGACGCGCAGCGCGCGGACGAGGCGCTCGCCGCGGCGCTCCGCGGCGTGTCGCAGACGGGGGCCCGGGTCGTCATCCTGGACATCACGGGCGTGCGGGGCGTGGACAGCAGCGTCGCGGCCACGCTCCTGCGCGCCGCCGCCGCGCTGCGCCTGCTCGGCGCCGAGGCGGTGATCACCGGCATCGGCCCCCGCGTGTCACAGACGCTGGTCGGCCTCGACATCGACCTCGGCGGGACCGTCGTCCAGGGGACGCTCCAGCGCGGGATCGCCTACGCGATCCGGAGGACCGGCGAGGCGCCGCGGCTCGGGCGCCGCTCGTCCGGCGGCCGCCCCTGAGCGCGGCTCAGTTGGCGAGCTTGTTTTCCTCGCGCGGGCCGAAGATCGCCTCCCAGTTCGCGCGGTAGGCGTCGGTCGCGACCTGGGCGGGGCCCGACCGGGGCGCGTCGGCCCCGCCGGGCGCCGGGAGGAGCACCTCGACGTCGAAGAGCCGGGCGTGCTCGGAGCGCTGCGTCAGCTTCACGAGCTCCCCGGTCAGCGGGCGTCCGTGCTCGGTGGGCCGCAGCTCGCCGATCTCGAGCCGGTCCTCCCGGCTCCGGATGACCCGGAAGCCCTCGCCCTGCTCGACGGGGCTGTGGATGAAGACGACATCCTGGTTCGCGGGCGGCGCGGGCTTGTCGTCTTTCTGCGGCGGCTCGTCCTTGCCCATTGCCGAGAGCTTCCCACGTTTGCCCCCGGGGGCGCCAGGCGAAGCGAGCGGTCGGATCCACACGGCGCGCGCGTTCCGCGGCGCCGCGCGGCGTCCAGAAATCCACGCGGCGCGCGCGTCCCGCGGCGCCGCGCGGCCTCCAAAATTTGGCCAGCGCGGGGCTTACGCCGTACTGCCGGCCAGTGGGCCCTCTGCACCGTGGAGGTCCCGCGATCGCGGACGCGGCTTCGCGGCCGAGGCGGAGGAATGGGCGTATGAACGTTCGAGGCGCAGACGGAGATGGCGTTCGCAGGGCGCCGGAATCCTTGGAGAAGGACCGCGAGGGCGGCGAGCGGCGCGCCGGCGCCGGGCAGCGGGTCCGCATCGAGGCGCTCGTCGCTGTCGGCGAGACGTCGGGCGGCGGCTTCGAGGCCGAGTCGATCGACATGTCGCCCGAGGGCATGCGCCTGCGCACGGCGTACCTGCCGCGGGTCGGCGACGCGCTGATCTGCCGCTTCGACGGGCTCGGCAAGGAGCTCGTCGTCGAGGGCGAGGTCTGCTGGCGCGCCGAGCAGGCGCGCGGCGGCGAGTTCGGCCTGCGCTTCACCGGCCTCGATCCGGAGGCGGAGGAGGCGGTGCGCGCGATGTGCTCGTCGATGGACGCCGGCGCCGCCGGCTCCGCGCCGGCGCTCACGATCCCGTCCGGCGCGGGGCAGGGGACGGCGCAGCGCGGCGCGCGCGTGCGGCTCCACATCGACGGGCTGGGCTCGCCCATGAAGGCGCGCGTGCGCGCGGGTGGGCTCGACGACCTCGAGGTGGGCTCCAACCTGGAGTTCCTCAAGGTGGGGCGTTCCCTCGAGCTGGAGGAGGTCGAGCAGGGCACGCGCCGCGAGGCGTACATCGACCACGTGAAGGTCGAGGTCGACCCGGCGACGAGCGTGCCGCAGCTCGTGGTCACGCTTTGCTACGAGGCGCCCCGCGCGGCCAGGGCGTCGCGGCCGCGGGCGCCGTCCGAGACGCTGCCCCCGGCGAAGCCCGCGGCGGCGCTCGACGCCGGGGCGCCCGCGCGGGCGCCGTCGGTGCCGCCGCCGGGCGAGGGCGCGCGGGCGTCGTCGGCGCCGCCGGGCGAGCGCGCGACGGCGCGGGCGTCGTCGGCGCCGCCGCGCGATCCGCAGGGCGAGCGCGCCCCGGCGCGGGCGTCGTCGGCGCCGCCGCGCGATCCGCAGGGCGAGCGCGCCCCGGCGGGCGCGAGCGGCGGCGCGGCGGCCGCGGCGGACGACGATCACGACGGCGACATGTCGCCGGCGCTCTCGGCGCGGGAGGCGCCCGCGGCGGACGCGGCGCCGGCCTCGGCGCAGGACGCGGCGCCGCCTTCGCAGGAGGGGTCGGACGAGGCGGGCTCCGCGCAGGCGGCCGGCGCGCAGCCGAGCCGGCTGCGCGACGTCGGCGAGAAGGCCGCGATGGCGAGCAAGGCCGTGGCGGGCAAGCTCGGGCCGGCGCTCGCCGGCGCCGGGGCGCGCGCGGCCACGGCGATGGCCGGCATGGTGGCGCGGATCAAGGCGCGGCGCGCTGCGCGCGCGGCCGGCGAGGACGGGTCGGGCAAGGACGGCGGCCCGCGCCGCAAGACGGCGCCGCCGCCGGCCGGCGCGCTGAAGTCCGGCGGGCGCCGGCTGGTGCGCGAGGAGGCCGAAGAGGCGGCGGGCGAGGGGGCGGAGCCGCCGCGCTTCAACAAGAAGGCGGCCGCGGCCGGGAGCTTCCTCGGGCTGGCGGCGGTGCTGGTGGTGTTCGGGGCCGCGCGCCTCCTCGGCCTTCGCGGCGGCGACGCGCCCGCCGCCGGGGCCGCGGAGGCGGCCGCGGGCGCGTCGGCGCTGCCGGCGTCGTCCGGCGCGCCGGCCCTGCCGGCGGCCGCGGCCACGGCGGCCGCGCCGGGCGGCGTGCTGACGGCGAACGTCCCGCTGTTCGGCGCGACGCCGCTGTCGACGACGGAGCCCGTGCCGCCGACGCCGCCCGCCGATCCGGGCGCCCAGGCCGGCGATCCGCTCGAGCGGTCCGCCGCGGTCCCGGGCGGCCCAGGCGACGAGGGCGACGCGGAGGCGGACGAGGACGCGCAGGAGGGCCCGAAGGAGTGGGGCCAGGGGTCCGTGAGGAACCCCATCGTGCTGAAGCTGAAGATGGACGGCCCCATCGAGGAGCTGAACGGCGCGGCCGGCGCGATGGGCTTCACGGTGTCGCTGCCCGACCGGCGCGCGCTGTCCTCGGGCAGCGGCCTCGCCCGGAAGGACAAGCGCATCGCGTCGGTGCGCGTGGTCAACACGCCGCACGGCGCCGAGATCACCCTGCAGTTCAAGGACGGCGTGCCTTCCTACAAGGCCAAGGCGCGCGGCGATCGCCTGGAGATCGCGCTCGGCCGCGACGAGCCGAAGAAGGTGGCGTCGAAGGCAAAGTCGAAGAAGGACGACGACAAGAAGAAGAAGGGCGAGAAGGGGAGCGACAAGAAGGCCAAGGACAGGGAGCGCTGAGGGGCGGCCCGGGGACGGGCGCGAGGGGCCGCCAGGGCGCTGTGTTCGAGGCAATCCAGCCGCGGAGCGTTCGAAGGAACGCTCCGCGGCTGTGTCGTTTGCGCCAGGGCGCGTGCCCGCAGCGCGGGAAGCTCACGATTCGAGCTGCGTCCTCGGGCCTGTGCTTGGCGGGTGCGAGGCCTTCACATCACGGCGTGGCCGCGGGCGTCTGGCCTCGATCGTGAGGCGGCTTGCCGGACGCGTAGGGATTGAGGTCGTTCGTGTACAGGTCGCGGGCGTTCACCTGTCCCGGGCGCAGCTCCCCGTCTCGGATCAGCCAGTCGATCCAGATCTGAAAGTCCCTGTCGTCCAGCACGCCGCCCTTTCCTGCGACGCCGTAGCTGCGCCAGTACTTGAGGATGCTGTCGTCTTCATTGCGGTTCCGCTTGCGAAGGATCGAGGCGAAGCGCGCGAGGACCTCCTCTCGCGGCGTGGTCTGCGTCCAGGCGATCGCTTTGGCCGTGGCCTCGACGAATTTGCGCGTGGCGTTCGGGTGCTCCTCGATGAAATTCGTGCTCATGACGTAGCTCCCGGCCGTGAATGCGCCGAACAGCTCGTAATCGGTGGCGATTGCCCGGACGCCGCCGCGCTCGAGGGCTCGATCGCGGTAGACGTTCCCGAGGATCGCGACCTCGACCTGCTTTTGCCGGAGCGCCTGTTCGCCGTTGACCGGGGGGATGACGATCAGGGTGACCTGCCGCGCTTCCGCGCCGAGCCCGTTGCGGAAGAGGTATTCCTTCGTCATGAACTCGCTGTGGGCGCCGAGCGTGTTCATGGAGATCTTCTTGCCGATGAGGTCCCGCGCGGCGCGGATGGGGCTGTCGTCGAGCACGTAGAACCCGCTCCAGAACTGCTCGCTCACGCCGTACGAGCCGAGGACCGATCGGAGGGGCGCCTTTGCGGCGATCAGCTTGATGATGGCGCCGTTGAACGCGCTCCCGAAGTCCGTGTCCCCGGTGACGACGGCCTGGATGCTCTGCGGTCCGCCGAGCACGTCGCCCACGTGCACCAGGCGGATGGGCGCGAGATACCCGAGGTCCTCGGCCAGCTCGGGCGGCGACACCGAGCCCGGTGAGCCCTGATACCGGAGCTCCAGCGTCTCGATCTCACGACCCTCGTGCCACGCCCGCGTGGGCTCAGCTTTGCTACAGGCGCCTGCGATGAGGGTGAGGAGCGCCGAGAGGAGCGTCAGCGCGCCGCGCCCGCGCGTCGGCGCCTCAGGGGGAGCCCCGGAGGGGAGCTGTCTCACCGCGAGTCGCTCGGGTCGGCATGATGGTTCTCGTCTCGTTCGAGGGATGGAGGTAGCCGGCGGTGGTAGCAACACATATGCCGTCCCCCTGCGCTCCCGCATCCCTCCCAAATCGCGCTTTCGCGATCTGCCGGCGCGCTCCTCGGGCCGCATCGCTGCACCGATTCGAGCAGCTCCTCGCCTCTGCTGCTGCTGCCGCAGCAGCTCTGTTCAACGCGAAGAGAAGAAACCGTAGGCCCTCGGAGGGGGTGTTCGTCGCGCGGTGTGGGGACGGGCCGATGTTTGAGCCTGGCTCATGGGTGCTCCGGCTTGCCGGAGCATCCATGAGCCAGGCGAGTTCGGCGGGGCCCCACACCGCGCGACGAACACCCCCTCCGAGGGCCGGGCAGCCCTCGACGAGCTAGATGGACCCTCCGGGCCCCACCGGAGGAGGAATCGACCACTCCGCGCTGTCCGAGAGCCTCGGCTCCGCCTCCTCCGCCGCGCTCCCGAAGAAATCCGCCACGTCGTGCCGCCTCGCCTCCGCGTCCGCCCGCCCGAGCTCGATCAGCTTCCGCGTGAACGACCCGTCGAACAACAGGTAGCTCGCCAGATCCGCGTCGTTCTCCGCCCCCACGTCCACCAGCGAGAGCAGCCGCCGCATCATCGCCGGCCCCCCCTGCACCTTGCCCGCCTTCACGTGCTCCGCCGCCAGCCGCCCGAGATCCACGCTCGGCCGCACCACCAGCGTCTCCACCCGCCGGTACGGCAGCGCCCCGCGCTGCGCTGCCGCCCCGTTGATCGAGTGCAGGAAATCCGGCCCGAACGCGCGCTCCCCGTCCTCGATCATGTGGTTGACCCGCGTCAGGACCTCGAAATCCGTCTGGATGTGGTCGAGCAGGAACGCGTTCAGCACCTTGCCGAGCACCAGCGCCATCCCCGGCGGCTTGCCGCTGTCCCCCGCGTCGATGCTCCGCACCTCCCGCGACAGCCCGATCGCCAGCACGTGCGTCGCCCCCAGCCGGAGCGCCGGCGCGATCGGCGTGTTCTGCCGCACCCCGCCGTCCATGTACAGATCCCGGCCGATGCGCACCGGCGGGAACAGGATCGGGATCGCCGCCGACGCGAGCGCGTGCGGCGGGCCGATCAGCGCCCCGCGGATGATCGTCCGCGGCGGCGCCGTCGTCGGCAGCGCGCCGTCCGGGCCGGTCTGCATGAAGATCACCGTGCGGCCCGTCGCGATCTCGGTCGCCGACACGCTGACCGCCGACAGGTACCCGTGGCGCAGCGTGCGCGCGATCGCGCGCCACGGGATCTCCCGCTCGACGAGCCGCTGCATCGGCGAGACGTCGAACAGGCCCACGCCCTCCGAGCCGCCGCCGAACATGAGCTTCGGCAAGGAGATCGCCTGCCGCACCCCGAAGCCGAGCACCGTCTCGAGCTTCAGCTGCGTCCACAGGTTGACGAGCCGCCGCACGCCCAGCGTCGGATCGTCGAGGTGCGCCGCGAGGTAGCACGCGTTCACCGCCCCCACCGACGTCCCGCACAGGATGTCGATCCTCGGCGGCGCGCCCCGCAGCCGGGCGAACGCGTCGAGCACGTACGACATCACCCCGACCTCGTACGCCCCCCGCGCGCCGCCGCCCGAGAGGATCACCGCGACCTTGCGCCGCGGCTTCGCCGCTGTCCTTCCGCCGGTACCCGTCATGCCATCTCCCCGCGGCGGAGCGGGTCGTGCCCCGCCGCCGGACCCTCGGCCTCCGCGGCCAGGATGCGCCGCACCACGGCGCGCTCCAGGAACAGCGCCCTGAGCCGCGCGTCGCGGATGTAGCTCGCCACCTTCTGCACGTGGAGCGCGGCGCGGTGGTACGCGTCCGCCGCGCTCGCCGGCGCGCCCTTCTGCAGCGCCTCGCAGCAGAGGTCGCGCACCTCGATGCCGTACTCCGAGCTGCCCGCCTCGACCGCGCCGAGCGCCGTCCGCGCGAGCAGCACCCCGGAGTGCACCTCGCCCGCGTCCACCCGCGCCGCCGCCTCGATCGCCGTCGCGTACGCGTGGTAGCTCATCAGCCCCTGCGACTCGGCGAGCTGCCGCGCCTCGGAGGCGTTCGCGATCGCGGCCTGGACGTCGCCCTGCGCCTTCGCGAGGAGGCCGCGCACGTTGCGCTCGTGGATCATGTCGTACACGCTGCCGGTCACCGCGATGAGCGCGCCCGCGTCGGCGCACAGGGTGTGCGCGGCGTCGGCGTCGCCCGCTTCGAGGAGGATCCCCGCCGTGCAGAGGAGCGTGTCGGCCCGCGCATCCTGGTCGTCATAGCGCTCGTGCGCCTCCCGCGCCCGCTTCATGTACGCGAGGCTGCGCGGCATGTCCCCGAGCTTCGCGTACGCGTGGCCGATGTTGCTCAGCGTCTTCGCGATCTGGAACCTCCCGCCGATCGCGAGATCGATGGAAATCGACGAGAGCCCGACCGCGATCGCGTCCTCGAAGCGCTCGAGCACGAACATCGCCACCGCGAGCGAGTTCTTCGCGCGCGCCTCGCTGCGGCGCGCGCCCACCGCGCGGAACACCGCGATCGCCTCGGCGTAGGCCTCGACCGCCTCCTGCACGCGGCCGACCCGGCGCAGCAGCACCCCCTTCGTGCGCAGCACCTCCGCGCGCGCCCGCGGCGTCAGCCCGCCCATGTGCGTCACCCGGAGCGCCCGGTCGGCCGCGCTGATCGCCCCCTGGACGTCGCCGAGCTCGCGCAGCACCTCCGAGAGGATCGTCAGCGCCTCGACCTCGAGCGCCGGGCGCCGGGCGATGCGGGCGATCTCGGCCGCCCGCTGCGCCACCGGCAGGCCGCGGGCGAGGTGGCCGTCGTCGAGGTCGAGCCGCGCGGTGCGCACGAGCGCGAGCGCGGCCCACCGCGCCTGCCCGCTCTCCTTCGCGAGCTGGCGCAGCGCCGTGAGGTGCTTCCTCCGCTCGCGGCGGCGGCCGAGGTGGCGGAAGATCGCCTCCAGCGCCTCGTGCGCGATCATCCGGCGGGTGTCGCCGGTCGGCAGGAGCGACAGCGCGCGCTCGTAGTACCGGCGCGACAGCTGCGCCTGGTGCCCGGCGCGCGCGGCCCGCGCCGCGTCGAGGTAGAGCTCCGCCGCCGGCCCGGGCGCCTCGCCGCGCGCGAGGTGCTGCGCCACGATCGCGGCCGAGAGCCCCTGCGCGAGCGGCGTCGTCGACAGGTGCTCGCCGAGCCGGCGGTGCATGCGCACGCGGCTCGCGCTGTCGAGCGCGAGGTAGGCGACGTCGCGCACGAGCGGGTGCCGGAAGTCCACCGCCCCGGCGCGGCGATCGCACAGGCCGCGCGCGCAGAGGCGCGTCACCGCCTCGTCGTCCGCGAGCCGCGTCAGGTTCAGGATGTCGTCCTTGAGCAGCGGGCCCCCGGCGACCGCGAGCCAGTTCACGACGTCGTGCTCCGCGGGCGGCAGCTCGCGCAGCCGGTCGCCGATGAGCTGCTCCAGGGTCGACGGGAGCGGCTCGCCGCGATCGCCGGTCCGGTCGTGGCGGACGAGCTCGTGCCGCCCGTCCGGGTGCTCGACGATCTCCAGCGTGCCCCGCTCGAGCAGCGCGTCGACCATCTCGAGCAGGAAGAACGGGTTGCCGGCGACGCGCGGCACGAGCTCGCCGCAGACCGCCGAGACGCCCTCGCGCACGCCGAGGCGCGCCTCGACGAGGCGCATCTGCTCCTCGGCGCTGAGGCCGCGGAGCTCGATCCGCACGAGCCCCTCGATGAACGGCGTCACGCGCTCCTCGGGGCGCGTCAGCAGCAGCACGAGGATCGGCAGCCGCTCCGAGCGCTGCTTGAGGAGCTCCGAGATGAGCTCCAGGCTCGGGCGATCGGCCCACTGCAGGCCGTCGATGACGACGACGAGCGGCTGGTGGCGCGCCAGCGAGCCGAGCAGGTACTTCACGCCGCGCACCACCACGTCGCGGCCGTAGGCCGACGCGTCCTCCTCGGGGTGGTCGAGCTGCTTGCCCGTGACGAGCTCGGCGAGGCGCGTGACGATGCGCGCCCCGAGCGGCGAGCGCGCGATCGACCCGAGCAGCGCGCGGATCACGTGCGCCGCGTCGTCGATCGAGTGGTCGAGCCCCATCCCGGTGACGTCGCGGAGCACGTCGCAGACCGTGGCGAGCGGCAGCTCGCTCTTCACGGGCGAGCACTCGACGTGGAGCACGCGCGCCTCGCCGGGGAGCTCCGAGAGGAACGTCGAGATGAGCGCGCTCTTGCCGATGCCCATCTCGCCGACGATGACGCGCGCCACCGACTGGCCCCGGAGCGCGCCGCCCGGCGGGCTCGGCGGCTTGCTCTGCCGGCTCGGCGGCGGCGGCGGCTCGCTCTCGCCGTAGCGCGACGGCGGCTCGGCGAGGCCCTTCACGGGCGGCGACACCGCGCGGTGGTAGGCGGCGTGCAGGTCCGCGCGCTCGGCGTCGCGCCCCACGAGGTCGTTCGGCGACAGCGCGATCTCCGCCATCCGCTCCTCGCGGGTGAGCGGGCGCTGCAGCGCGTAGAGCCGCATCTGGTGCGGGACCTGGTAGCCGCCGGCGTCGTTGAGATCGAGCGACGGCGCGTCGCCCCAGCGGAAGTCGCGCCGGACGAGGCGGTAGACGCCGCCCGCGACCCAGGTCTTGCCGAACGGGGTGCGGCTGCCGAGGCGCTCGGCCAGGAAATTCGCGGGCTCCTTGAGCACGTGGTTGATGAGGTGCCCCTGCTCGTCGCGCTCGCCGTACGCGATGCCGCGGACGATGCCGATCGCGGCGCGGAGCTCGACGGGCAGGTCCTCCGACGCGCCGGCGAGCGCCTCGTGCACGTCGACGGCCAGCGAGGCCGCGTCGGCCGCGGCGCGCGACGGGTTCGCGAGCAGCCCCACGACGGCGCGCGCGCTCGCGTGCGACTCCCACGACCAGATCGCCCCGTGCTTGAAGGCGATCGCGTCGAGGGTCGTGCGGATCGAGCGCCCGCTGCGCTTGCCGGCGAGCCGCCCCTGCGCCCCGAGCAGCTCGTCCACCCCCTCGATGCGCAGCGTCACCACGGCGACGTGGCGCACCTCGCGCACGACCCGCGGCGCCCCGGTGTTCTCGGCCTCGCCGCCCGTGCGCGCGGCCGGCACCGCCGCGAGCGTCTGCGGCTGCGCCATGGAGCCGCTGTCCGGGGCCTGCTCCGCCGCGCCGCCCGCGGCGTTGTCGCGCGCGTCCTCGTGCCGATCGCGGCCGAGCAGGTGGGCCACGGTCTGCTCGACCGACGCGTTGTCGACGAGCTCCTGCTTCGCGAGCAGCACGCGCGCGATCGCGCCGGCGAGATCGCGCGCGGTCTGGAAGCGGTCCTCGGGCGCGTGCGCCATGGCGCGCATCACGATCGCCTCGAGCTCCGCCGGGATGTCGCGCGCGTGGGCCGACGGGGGGTCGAACAGGCCCTCCTTGACGGCCTGGAGGAGCGCCTCGTCGTCGAGCTTGCCGTAGGGCGAGCGCATGGCGAGCAGCTCGTAGAGCACGACGCCGAGGGCGTAGATGTCGCTCCGCCGGTCGACGCGCTCGCCGCGCGCCTGCTCGGGCGACATGTACCCGAACTTGCCCTTGAGCACGCCGGGCTCCTCGCGGAAGAGGTTCGCGCTGGCGATGCCGAAGTCGGCGATCTTCACGACGCCCTCGAACGACAGGAGGATGTTCTGCGGCGAGACGTCGCGGTGGACGATGGCGAGCGGCATGCCGCCCTCGTCCTTGCGCTCGTGGGCGTAGTGCAGCCCCTTCGCCGCCTCGGAGACGATGAACGCGGACACGAGGGGCGGGATCCGCGACTCCTTCTGCTGGGCGGCGCGCATCAGCTTGCCGAGGTCGAAGCCCTCGACGTACTCCATCGAGAGGAGCAGCCCGTCCTCGCCGTGGTCCGAGAACTCGTAGACCTGGACGATGTTCGGGTGGTTCAGGCGGGTCGCGAGGTGGGCCTCCTCGACGAACATCGCGCGGAAGCGCCGCGAGGCCCCGTGCGCGGGGAGGATCCGCTTGACGACGAGGAGCTTGTAGGTCCCCTCGGCGCCGCGCTTCTTGGCGAGGAAGACCTCCGCCATGCCGCCAGCGCCCAGGCGGCGCTGGATCTCTAGGTCGGCGAGCTGGGACGGGTGCTTGGCCATGCAGCGAAGCGGCGCGCGGGCGCCGCGGCTGGGAGGGGCCGGGCGCGGTGGATCAGGGAGACCGATGAAAGAAGGACCGCGCGCGGTTCCCCCCGATCCATGGGAGGACTACGGGTTGACCCGCATGGTAGCGTCCCGCCCGCGTCTTCGGGGAGACAACCATGGTGGAAAGGCGAATCTTTCTGGGCGGGTCGGGGGTCGGCGCGCCCGGTGAGCCCGCCCGCGCGCCGCGGATCCGCGGCGGCGCGGCCGTCCGCCATCGACGCTGAATTTTCGCTTGCAAGGCGCCCTCACGCGGGGCCCGCCCCCGGGCCGCCGCGGCCGGCCGAGGGCAACAAAGCGATTGCCCAGGGTGCGACCGTCTGTTAAAGCGGATCCGGTGCAGCGGATGCGGCGTCCGTAATGGAAGACGCCGTGCATCCGACCCCGGCCGCCGGGCCGATCGGCGGCGGGGTCGTCGTGTGCGCGCTGGAGACCTCGAGGGGTTCGTAATGGACATTCGCGTGACAGAGGCGGACGTCGTCGTCGTGGGCGGCGGAAGCGCAGGCTCGACTGCAGCGGTGGAGGCACAGCAGCGCCTGCCGCGGGGGCGCGTGGTGCTCCTCGAGAAGGCGCATATCAAGCGGAGCGGCGCCATCGCGATCGGCATGGACGGGCTGAACAACGCGATCATCCCCGGACACGCGACGCCGGAGCAGTACGTGAAAGAGATCACGGTGGCCAACGACGGCATCGTGAACCAGCGCGCCATCTACGAATACGCGCGGAACAGCTTCGCGATGCTCCAGGAGCTCGACTCCTGGGGGGTCAAATTCCAGAAGACGCGCTCGGGCGATTTCGACGTCAAGAAGGTCCACCACAACGGGAGCTACGTCCTCCCGATGCCGGAGGGTTACGATCTCAAGAAGATCCTCACGCGCATGGTGAAGCGCGCCGGGGTGCGGGTCATCAACCGCGTCATGGCCACACGGATCCTCGTGACCGAGGGGCAGGTCGCCGGCGTGATCGGCTTCGACACCCGGGAGGGTCACATCGAGATCATCAAGGCCAGGGCGGTCATCCTCTGCTGCGGCGCCTCGGGGCGGCTCGGGCTGCCCGCGTCCGGCTATCTCCACGGGACGTACGAGAACCCCTCGAACGCCGGAGACGGCTACTCGATGGCCTACCACGCGGGCGCCGAGCTCACGGGCATCGAGTGCTTCCAGATCAACCCGCTCATCAAGGACTACAACGGTCCGGCGTGCGCCTACGTCACCGGCCCGCTCGGCGGGCACACGGTGAACGCGCGCGGGCACCGCTTCATCGAGAGCGATTACTGGAGCGGGCAGATGATGCTCGAGTTCTACCGGGAGCTGCACTCGGCGAACGGCCCTGTCTACCTCAAGCTCACGCACCTCGCCCCGGAGACGATCACCGAGGTCGAGCGGGTCCTCCACCAGACGGAGCGCCCGAGCCGCGGCCGCTTCCACGAGGGGAGGGGGCACAGCTACGCGAGCGATCTCGTCGAGATGCACATCTCCGAGATCGGCCTGTGCAGCGGACACAGCGCCTCGGGCGTCTGGGTCAACGAGAAGGGCGAGACCACGGTGCCCGGGCTCTACGCCGCCGGCGACATGGCGTGCGTGCCGCACAACTACCTCCTCGGCGCGCTCACCTACGGGAAGATCTGCGCCCAGAACGCGCTCGACTACCTCGATCGCACGCCCGCCGTCGAGCCGCTCGCGGCCGACGTCGACGCCGAGCGCGAGCGCATCCTCGCCCCGCTCTCCCGGAAGAGCGGAGTCGCGCCCCACCAGTACGAATACAAGGTGCGGCGCCTCGTGAACGACTACCTGCAGCCGCCGAAGACGGGCAACCGGATGACCCTCGGCCTCGAGTACTTCCTGCGCGCGAAGGACGAGCTCGACGAGGTCACGGCGGCGAGCCCCCACGAGCTCATGCGCGTGATGGAGTGCCACTTCATCCGCGACTGCGCGGAGATGGCCGCGCGCGCCTCGCTGTACCGGACCGAGAGCCGCTGGGGCCTCTACCACTACCGGCTCGATTACCCCGAGATGGACGACCGCCGCTGGTTCACCCACGTGAACCTGAAGAAGGGCGACGACGGCGAGATGGTCGCCTTCAAGCGACCCGTGGAGCCTTATCTCTTCCCGATCGACGACGGCGAGCTCAAAACCTACCACCGGCTGCGCATCCCGGCCGAAGAGCAGCGCGCGCCGCTCTGACGAGCAACGAGGTCATCAATCCATGGGTCACCTTCTCAACCGCGAATCCGTCAAGGCGCAGCGCGCCAGGACCGTCGGCCACGCCGAGGCCTCCGTCCGGCTCGATCTGCCGGTCGTCGTCGACGAGGCGTCCTGCATCAAGGGGTGCCGCATCTGCATCGACTCGTGCCCGGTGGACTGCCTCGCCATCCATCCAGAGACGAAGAAGGCGCACATGGCCTACGACGAGTGCTGGTATTGCCTCGCGTGCGAGATCGACTGCCCGAAAGAGGCCATCACCGTGAAGATCCCTTTCCTCATCCGGTAGCGGCCTCGAGGCGGAGAGACGACATGACACAGCCTTCGCTCGCACAGGAGCTCGTGAGCGTGCTCAGGGATCCCGATCCCGGCGCGCGCCAGCTCGCGCTGACCCAGATCGAGGACCTCTCGGACCCGGAGATCCTCCACCCGCTCATCGAGGCCGTCCGCGACGAGGACCCCACGGTGCGGGCGCTCGCGCTCGGGCACCTCGAGGACCTCGGCGACCCGCGCGCGGTGCCCGCCATCCTCCGGGCGCTCGACGACGACGAGACCCACGTGCGCGAGGCCGCCGCCACGGCGCTCCGCGAGCTCCGCGGGGCAGAGGCGGCCACCTATCTGATTGACGCAATGCGTCATGATAACCCGTTCGTGCGCATGTCGGTGATCGTGGCGCTCCGGGAGATCCGCGATCCGCGGGCGCTCGAGCACCTCGAGGGCGCGCTCGTCGACCCTTCGCCCGAGGTGCGGCGCGAGGCGGTCCTCTCGCTGGCCTACCTGCGGCGGCCGGAGACCGCGCGCGCCCTGCGCGGGAGCCTGCGCGATCCCGACGCGCGGGTGCGGCAGGTCGCGATCGGCGCGCTCGAGCCGCTCGGCGCGCCGGCGCTCGTCGAGGAGCTCGTCGCGCTCTTGTCCGACCCCGACTGGCGGGTGCGCGTCGAGGCCGCGATCGTGCTCGGGCGCTCGGCGCACGGCCTCGCCGCGCCGCACCTCCGGACCGCGCTCAAGGACGCGGCCTGGCAGGTGCGGAAGGAGGCGGCGCTCGCGCTCGGGCGGCTCCGGGCGGCCTCGGCCGCGGCGGATCTCGTCGGGCTGCTCGGGAGCGAGCTGCCCGACCTGCGCAAGGCCGCCGCCCAGGCGCTCGGCGAGCTCGCGGCGGCGTCGGCCGAGGCGCCGCTCGGGCGGCTGCTCGGCGACGCCGACGTCGAGGTGCGGAAGGCGGCGTCCCGCGCCCTCGACGCCATCCGGGCAGGCGCCGGGCGCCATGAAACCTTCGCGAGGGATTGAGCCGATGATCAAGGCAGCGCGCGTGCTGTTGCTCCTCGTGGCGGTCCTCGTCGGCCTGTCGTGCACGAAGGAAGAGAAGCGGACGATCCGCATCGCCATCGGGACGCAGGACACGACGATCAACTGCGCCACCGGCGGGCTCCTGATCCGGGAGCTCAAGCTGCTCGAGAAGCACCTCCCGAGGGACGGCAAGTACAAGGACGTCTCCTACGAGATCGAGTGGAAGGACTTCACCTCGGGGCCGCCGCTGACGACCGAGATGGTGGCCGGGAAGCTCGACATCGGCGCGATGGCCGACTTCCCCGGCGTGCTGAACGGCGTCGCCCACCAGAAGCAGGGGAGCCGCAGCCTCTACATCGCCACGCTCTCGGGCAGCGCGCTCGGGAGCGGCAACGGCATCGTGGTGCCGATCGACTCGCCGGCCCAGGGCCTGAAGGACCTCAAGGGCAAGCAGATCTCGGTCCCGTTCGGCTCGTCCGCCCACGGCATGCTGCTCCGGGCGATCCGCGATCTCGGCTGGGATCCGGACAAGGACGTGACGCTCGTGTCGCAGTCGCCCGAGGTCGGCGGCTCCTCGCTGAAGGCGAAGAAGATCGACGCGCACGCCGACTTCGTCCCGTTCGCCGAGCTGTTCCCGTTCCGCGGCTTCGCCCGGAAGATCTACGACGGCGCCAGCGTCAAGGTGCCGACGGCGCACGGCGTCCTGGCGCGCGCGGCGTACGCGGAGGAGCACCCGGAGATCGTCGTCGCCTTCCTCAAGGCGGCGCTCGAGGCCGATCGGCTGTTCGCGGAGGAGCCCGAGAAGTACAGCGAGCTCATCGAGAAGGTGACCGGCGTGGACGCCGAGGTCGCCTACATGTTCCACGGGCCGCTCGGCATCCAGACGCGGGACTTCACCGTCAAGCCGGAGGTCCGCCGCGCGCTCCAGGTGGCCGTCGACACGCTCACGCTGCTCAAGCGCACCGACACGACGCTCGACGTGGGCGCGTTCGTGGACGACCGGTACATCCGGCGCGCGGCCCAGGAGCTCGGGCTCGACTACGAGGCGCGGCTCGCGAGCTACGCGAAGCTCCCGCTCTCCGGGAGCGACGCCCTGTCCGGCGCGCCGATCGCCGAGCCGACGCTGGCCGCGCAGATCTGGGTCGGGGGCGAGCCGAAGGTGCGCGCGTACGCGAGCCCGGGCTCCGCGCTCGCCGCGCTGAAGCAGCTCGCGGCCGAGGGCAAGGAGATCCGCGCCGCCTTCGTGCACGACCGGCTCAGCGGGGTGAAGCTCCTCGCCGATCGCGCGTGGTACGCGCGGCGCCCCGACGGGAGCCTCGCGGCGTTCCTGGCGAAGGAGGACGCCGAGCGGTGGGCCGCGGAGAACGCCGCGGCGCTCGTCGACTTCGCGACCCTGCGGGGCGACGTCACCAAGCTCACGGCGGCGGCGCCATGACGATGATCTCGGAGCGCAGCGCGCCCGCCGCGGCGGAGCTCGGCGGCCGCGCGACCTTCGCGCCCGCGCCCGCGCCGGCCAGCGCGAGCGCGTCGCGGCGGCGCGCCTCCCCGGCGCCGGGGGGCGAGCGGCGCCCGCGGCGCGATCTCGGCCGCGCCGCGCTGCGCGTCCTGTCCGTGGCCGCGTGCGTCGCCCTCTGGCAGTGGGCGTCGACGTCGCGCGTCGACCTCGGCCTCGTCACGTTCGTCAACGTGCCCGCGCCGACCGAGGTCCTCGTCGCGGCGCGGGAGCTCTTCGGCTCGCCGAAGCTCTGGCTGCACCTCCGGAGCAGCGTGCTCCGCGTCCTCGCGGGCTTCGTCGCCGCGGGCGTCACGGGCGTCGTGCTCGGGCTCGCCATCGGCCGCTCGCGGCTCGCCGAGGACACGCTCCTGCCGCCGCTCGAGGTCCTGCGCCCGATCCCCGGCGTCGCCTGGCTCCCGCTCGCGATCCTGATGTTCCCGTCGGCCGAGCTGAGCATGATCTTCATCACCTATATGGGCGCGCTGTTCCCGATCCTGCTCGCGACGATCCTCGGCGTCGGCGCCCTCGATCCGCGGCTCATCGCGAGCTCGCGCAGCCTCGGCGCGCGCCCCTTCCGCCTCTTCCTCGAGGTGGTCCTCCCGGGCGCGCTGCCCAGCATCATCACCGGGATGAGCATCGGCATGGGCACGTCCTGGTTCTGCCTCGTCACCGCCGAGATGATCGGCGGCCAGTACGGCATCGGCTACTTCACCTGGGAGTCGTACAACTTGCAGCGCTACCCGGACATCGTCCTCGGCATGCTGCTCATCGGCCTGATGGGCATGCTCAGCAGCGCGCTCGTCCAGCGGATCGGCGCGTGGCTCACGCCCTGGCACCGGCCCGAGGAGAAGGGCCGATGACGCCCGCGGCGAGCGCGGCGCGCCGGGAGAGCCCGGGGGGCGCCGTCGAGATCCGCGGCCTGTCCGTGGCCCTCGGGGCGGGGTCCCGCCGCGTCGAGGTGGTGCGGGATCTCGATCTCACCGCCGAGGGCGGCGAGCTCGTGAGCCTGCTCGGCCCGTCCGGGTGCGGCAAATCGACGATCCTGAACGCCGTCGCCGGGTATGTGACGCCGGAGCGCGGCAGCATCGCCGTCGGCGGCGAGCCGGTCGACGCGCCCGGGCCGGAGCGCGGCATGGTCTTCCAGCAGTCCTCGCTGCTCCCCTGGAAGACGGTCCTGAACAACGTCGGCTTCGGCCTCAAGATGCGCGGCGTCCCGGAGCGCGAGCGCCGGGAGGCGTCCCGCCGCCTGCTCGATCTCGTCGGGCTGTCGGGGTTCGAGGACGCCTATCCGGCGCAGCTCTCCGGCGGCATGCAACAGCGGGTCGAGATCGCGCGCGTGCTGATCACCGAGCCGCGCGTGGTCCTGATGGACGAGCCGTTCAGCGCGCTCGACGCCCAGACCCGGCTCTCGATGCAGGCGCTGCTCCTCGACGTCATCCGCCACGTGCGCACGACGGTGCTGTTCGTCACGCACGACATCGACGAGGCGATCTTCCTGTCCGACCGCATCGCCCTCATGACCCGCCGGCCGTGCCGCGTCGGCGCGCAGATCGCCGTGCCGTTCGAGCGGCCGAGGAGCGCCGCGATCGTGGGCTCGAGCGAGTTCGCCGCGATCAAGCGGCGGTGCCTCGACGCCCTGAACGACGGGCGCGTGATCACCGCGCCGCCCGCGGCCCCCGCGCGCGGCCTCGACCAGCGCCCGACCGCGTGAAGCGCCGACCGGCGCGCCTGCGGGGCGAGCTCAGGCGCACGGCCTTGATGTTCTCTGCATTTTTCCTTACTACCGAGCCGAGAGGAGTGATCCCCGATGCTCACCAGGTTCCTGCGGGTGACCGACGTGCCGTTTTCCGGCTCGGTCGGGCTGCTCGCGCTTCGCGTCGTCACCGGCATTGCTTTCATCTTTCACGGCTGGGGGAAGATCCAGGCCCCCTTCGGCTGGATGGGGCCCACCGCGCCCGTCCCCGGGTTCTTGCAGGCGCTGGCCGTCCTCGCCGAGGTCGGCGGCGGCATCGCCTGGATCCTCGGCCTCCTGACGCCGCTCGCGTCGCTCGGGATCGCCATCACCATGGCCGTCGCCGTCTCGGTGCACGTGATGAGCGGCGACCCGTTCTTCGCGATGGGCGCCGCCTCCTACGAGGCGGCGGCCGTCTACTTCAGCATCTCCCTCGTGCTGCTCCTGCTCGGGCCGGGGAGGCTCTCCGCCGACGCGGCGATCTTCGGGCCGAAGCGCTGAGCTGCTCCGCGCGCGCTCGCCCGACGCGCGCCATCGCGTCGCCGCCGGCGCTCCGGCGGCGCGCCTGAGCCTCGCCGGCCGATCCCTCCGGCCCGGCGCATGGGATGGGCACCGCGGGAGCCCGCGGTTCCATCGAGGTCGGACGGCGAGCGCATCGCCGCCGTTTGCGCCAATGAAGTGAGGCCGTCCCGGTGGCCCCGGCATTATGCTGCCGCTGGGAGGGGCTCGATGAACGACGGCGGGGCGAGGGCGCTCTCGAACGGCGCGCCGCGCGGTGTAGCCATCGCGGCCGCCTGTTCGTTCACCCTCGGGTCCGTGGGGCTGCTCGGCTGGTCGATCGAGTCGACCCGCCTCGTCTCCATCGCGGACGGCCTGCCGAGCATGGTGCCCAACACCGCGGTCGCCCTCGTCCTCGCGGCGGCGTCGCTCTGGGCGCTGGGCGGGCGGGAGCGTCCGGCGCCGCTCCGCCGGCTGCTCGGGCGGACGTGCGCCGCCGGCGTCGTCGCGTTCGGCCTCGTGGCCCTCGTGCAGTACGTCTTCGGGTGGGACCTCGGCCTCGATCGCCTGCTCTTCCCGGCGCGCGTGGCGTTCACGAGCAAGTTCCCCGGCAGGCCGCCGCCGAACACCGCGCTCTGCAGCGTCCTGATCGGCGCGGCGCTCCTCTCGCTGCCCGTGAAGACGCGGCGAGCCTCCCGGCTCTCGGACGGCGGCGCGCTCTCGGCCGCCGCGCTCGCGCTGACCGCGCTGACCGGGTACGTCTTCGGCGTCGGCTACTTCTACGGCCTGCCGCCGCTGTTCCCGTTCACGGGCATGGCGCTCCACGCCGCGATCGCCTTCCTCGCGCTCTGCGCCGGGCTCCTCGCGGCGCGGCGCGATGGCGGGGCGTTCGCCGTGCTGACGGCCAGCGGGCCCGGGGGCGTCCTGTTGCGGCGCTCCCTGCCGTTCGTCGTCCTGGCCCCGCTCGCGATCGGCCGCCTCTTCCTGATCGGCGCGGATCTCGGGGCCTACCCCCTCGCGGCGTCGTTCTCGCTCGCCTCGGCCATCTCGACGCTCCTGCTCGGGGCCGCGCTCTGGGTCAGCGCGGCGCGCCTGAACCTGCTCGACGAGGCCCGGCGCCAGGCCGAGGAGGCGCGCGCCTATCTGGCGACCGTCGCGCAGTCCTCCGACGACGCCGTCATCGGGAGCGCCCTCGACGGGACCATCCAGAGCTGGAACCCGGCCGCGGAGCGCCTCTACGGCTACGGCGCCGGCGAGGTGATCGGGAAGAAGCTGCCCATCCTGTGCCCGCCCGAGCGCGCCGGCGAGGCGGAGGCGATCATCGCGCGCCTGCGCCGCGGCGAGCGCGTCGAGCGCTTCGAGGCCGTGAGCCGGACCAAGGACGGCAGGGATATCGACATCGAGGTCACGGCCTCGTCGATCGTGGACGCCTCGGGCCGCATCACCGGCGTCTCGACGATCTGCCGCGACATCGGGCGCCGCAAGGCGATGGAGGCGGCGGTCGCGAGCGCCCACGCGGCGGAGTGGCGCCTCCGCGCGCAGCTCGAGGCCGTCGGCGCCGCGTGCGCGGCGGTCTCGGAGACGCTGGCGAACCAGCCGCGCTCCGAGTCGGGGATGCGCGCCGTGCTGGAGGTCATCGCGCGGCACGCGAAGGAGATCTCGGGCGCCGACTACGCGTCGCTCGGCGTCGGAGAGGACGGCCGGCGGCCGTTCGACGCCTGGGTCCCGAGCGGCGTCCCCGCGGAGCAGATCGCGCGGATCGGCGCGATCCCGCGCCCCGTCGGCGTCCTCGGCGCGGTGGGCCGCGACGGCCGGCCGATCCGGCTCGACGACGTCCGCGCTCACCCCGACTTCATCGGGTTGCCGCCGCACCACCCCCCGATCGAGGCGTTCCTGGGCGTGCCGCTCCGCTTCCGCGGCCGGAGCGTGGGCCGCCTGTACCTCGGCAAGCGCCCCGGCCGCCCGCCGTTCACCGAGGACGACGAGCGCGCCGCGACGCTGCTCGCCGACCGCACGTGCAGCTCGATCGAGACCGCGCGCCTCTGCCGGGTCGAGGCGAACGAACGAAGGCGGATCGAGGCCGTCGTCGAGCAGATGCCCGAGGCGGCGATCCTGGTCGACGCCGAGGGGCGGCTCATCACGTGCAACAGGCTGGCGCTCCAGTATGCCTCTCGCGCGGCGGGCGAGCTGGATCCGTGGGGCAACACGGTGCTCTTCGACCCCAGGACGCCCCGAGGAGAGCCGGTCGGCTGGGCCGATCGCCCGCTGACCCGGGCCCTGCGTCGCGGGGAGGTCGTGACGGGGGCCGAAGCGCTGCTCCGTCGCGAAGGCGGCGACCTCGTCCCGGTGCTGATCAACGCCGCCCCGGTGCGCTCCGACGACGGCGAGATCCAGGGCGCCGTCGCCGTCTTCCAGGACATCTCGGCGCTCAAGGAGATGGAGCGGCAGCGCCAGGCGTGGATCGGCATCATCGCGCACGACCTCCGCCAGCCCATCCAGGTCATCGCGACCGCGAGCCAGCTCCTGTACGCTCGGTCCGGCGGGCCGCTCGTCGCGAACGGCGAGAAGCAGCTCGGGAGGATCGCCTCGTCCGTCGAGCGGCTGCGCCGCATGATCGACGACCTCCTCGACGCCTCGCGCATCGAGGCGCACGAGCTCACGCTGGATCGCTCTCCGGTCGACCTCCGCGCGCAGCTCGGAGAGATCGTCGAGAAATCGACCGCGGCGACCGCGGGCCACGCCGTGCGGCTGGAGGTGCGCGGCGACGTGCCCGACGTCCTGGCGGACCCCGGCCGGCTCGAGCAGATCGTCACCAACCTGCTCTCCAACGCGGCCAAGTACGGCCAGACGAACGGCGACATCGCGGTGGCCGTCAGCGCCGACCGTTCCTTCGCGCAGATCGCCGTGACCAACTGGGGCCGCGGCATCGCCGAGGCGTCTCTGCCGCACCTGTTCAAGCGCTTCTCGCGCGCGGCCGAGGGCGATCCACGCCGCGTCCGCGGCGTGGGCCTCGGCCTCTACATCACGAAGGGGCTCGTGGAGGCGCACGGCGGCACCATCGCTGTCGAGAGCACCCCCGGCGGCGCGACGACATTCCGCTTCTCGCTGCCGCTCGCGGATCCCGCGCCCGCCGCCGGCGCGTAGCGCGCAGCAGCGCTTCTCCTGCCCCGCCGCCGAGCTCCACCTCGCGCGAGGACCCGCGGCGAGCTCCACGATTCGAGGCCAGCGAGCTCGGCAGTTCCAACTGACGAGCTGGGCAGTCGAGTTGGCGAGTTTTATTACACCGAACTTCGTTCTCCGCATTCCGTTTTACGGCGCCACCATCCTTTCGCAGTATTCTGTGCTCAGGCCGCTCAGAATGATCGCAGAAGGAACTTCCTGAGGTTCGTATCCTTGCTACACCTGAGATCCGCTCCGGCCCGACGTCGGGGTAGTGAGGTGGCGCAGCAGTGAATTCCTGGTTCTTGCAGGTGGGTAAGCGGCTGGGGCCCGCGGGGCGTCGGCTTTGGGTGCTCGGGATCCTGGGGGTGGTGCTGGCGGTGACGCTCGGGCTCGCTCTCCGCGCGGCCCGCGAGTCGCCCACGGAGCGCGCGGCGACGTACACCGAGCTGCTCCAGATCGCGCAGGCGGGGCAGGCGACCGCGGTCGAGGTGAGCGGCGATCGCTTCTTCGTGCGCCAGGCGGGCGGCGTGGCGGTGACCGCCGTCGTCGACGAGCCGACGCTCCGGCAGGAGCTGGTCTCCCGGTTCGCGGGCGCCGGCGCCTCGGTCGACTTCGCCTCCCGGGAGGAGCCGTCGCGCGCCGCGTCCACCGCGCTGCCGGTGGTCGTCCTCGCCGCGGTCGGGTTCGCGCTCTTCACGGTGAGCCGGCGCCGCAGCCCGAAGGTCTTCTCCGACGCCAAGGCCGGGGTCGCGCGCGCGCCCGTGCGCTTCGCCGACGTGGCCGGGATGCACGAGGTCAAGCAGGAGCTCGCCGAGACGGTCGAGTTCCTGAAGAGCCCCGAGCGCTTCGCGCGCCTCGGCGGCCGCCCGCCGCGCGGCGTGCTGCTCACGGGCGAGCCGGGGACCGGCAAGACGCTGCTGGCGCGCGCGGTCGCGTGCGAGGCGGGCGTGCGGTTCCTCTCGGCGTCGGGGTCGAGCTTCCAGGAGATGTTCGTCGGCGTCGGCGCCTCCCGCGTCCGCGCGCTCTTCGCCGAGGCGCGCAAGGCCGCCCCGTGCATCGTCTTCATCGACGAGATCGACGCCGTCGGGCGGGCGCGCGCGAAGGGGCAGGGCGACTCCGCGTCCGCCGAGCACGATCAGACGCTGAACCAGCTGCTCGTCGAGATGGACGGGTTCGACCACGCGACCGGCATCGTGGTGATCGCGTCGACCAACCGCGTCGACATGCTCGATCCCGCGCTGCTCCGGCCGGGGCGCTTCGATCGCAAGGTCACCGTGCCGCTGCCCGACGTGCGCGGCCGCGAGGAGATCCTGAACGTCCACGCCGGGCCGATCCCGCTCCAGGGCGAGGTCGATCTCGGGTACATCGCCCGCGGCACGCCGGGCTTCTCGGGCGCCGACCTGGCCAACCTCCTGAACGAGGCGGCCATCCTCGCGGCCCGCGAGGGCGCCGACGCAGTGGATCCGACGCACATCGACCGCGCGCGCGACCGGGTGCTCATGGGGCTCGAGCGCAAGGGGGTGCTCGTCGACGAGGACGAGCGCTACGCGACCGCCGTGCACGAGGCCGGGCACGTCGCGGTCGGGCTGCTCGCGCCGAGCTGCGACCCGGTGCACAAGGTGTCGATCCTGCCGCGGGGCCGCGCGCTCGGCGTCACCCAGGCGCTGCCCGAGAAGGATCGGCTGATGTACCGGAAAGAGTACCTCGAGGATCAGATCTGCATGCTGATGGGCGGTCGCGCCGCCGAGATGGTCATCCTCGGGACGATGACGGCCGGCGCCTCGGACGACATCCAGCGCGCCTCGACGATCGCGTGGAAGATGGTCGCGGAGCTCGGCATGAGCCACCTCGGCCCCATCTGCGTCGGCGATGGGCACCCCGCGCGGAGCCCGGCCCTGCTCGACCGCGTCGACGAGACGGCGCGGGCGCTCACCGACGCCCAGCTCGCGCGCGCCGTCGAGATCGTGAAGTCCCGGCGGAGCGAGATCGACGCGCTCGTCACGGCGCTCCTCGCGAAGGAGACGCTCGGCATGGACGAGATCCAGGCCTGCTTCCCGGCCGATCGACGTCCGCGCGCCGCCGCCCGCGCGGACGCCTGAGCCGCGCAGGCTCGAGGGCGCCGGGAAGGAAAGCTCTTTCTGGCGCCCCCGGGTCCTCTCCGCGATCCGCCTCCTCACGGTCGCTCGCCCGCGCTCCCCTCTCTCCTGCACTCCATCCCTCGCTCGCCACGGGCGCTCCCCGAGGCGTCGCGCAGGCTCCCGGAGTGGCGGCTGGCTCACCGGATCTGAGGTGTCCGGGCCCCATCGCCTGGAAGAGCTCGCCCGCGGGCGTGTCGCGCAGGACGGGATGCGGCGGGGCGTCTCGGAGCGATGGCGCGCTGCATTGCCCATTCCGTCCGGAGAGCGCAAATCTCCCCTTGCGATTGCCGGGCAAGCTGGTGAAGTGGCGCCACTTGCATGCACGGATTCCGTCGCCTTCGCATCTCCTTCGACGAGGCGCTCTCTCCACGTTTCGGCTCCAACGGCCGGGCCCCGCGTCGCTCTCCGAGCGCGGCGCCGCTGTCGCGCGCTCATGTGCCCTGCGCGGGCGCGCGGCGCCGTGGCCCGGAGGCGCGCGGTGCCTGAGCCCCGGATACTGCTCCTGTCCAACAGAGACCCGGAGGAGGCGGTCGACGAGCCGCCACTGGCGCAACGGGTGGGGAGCGGCCGGCTCCGGCTCGGCCGCGAGGACGGCAGCGCGGCCGTCGCCGAGAGCGTCCTCGCGACGCTCGCCGCGGCCCCGGGCGCGCGCGTGGCGCACCGGCCCGTGCTCCGGCCGAGCGAGGTGCTCGCGGCGATCGGCGATCATCGCCCCGACGTGATCTTCAACCTGTGCGAGGCGCTCGACGGCGACAGCCGCCACGAGGTCATGTGCGCGTGGCTGCTCGCGGGGCTCGACCTCCCCTTCACGGGCAGCGATCACGTCGCGCTCCGGAGCTGCCTGCACAAGGCCGAGGCGAACCGCATCCTCGCGCGCGCCGGCGTGCGCGTGCCCGAGACGGTGCGGGTCGACGGTCCGGATCGCATCCCCGACGTCGCCTTCCCGGCCATCGTCAAGCCGGAGCGCGAGGACGGCTCGACCGGGATCGATCGGGGCTCGGTCGTCCGCGATCGCGCCGCGCTCCGCGACCAGGTGGCCGCGGTCGTCGCGCGGTGCCGCCAGCCGGTCGTGGTGCAGCGCTACGTGCACGGGCGGGAGCTCTCGGTCTCGCTGCTCGGCTGGCCCACGCCGCGCGTGCTGCCGCCCGGCGAGATCACCTTCCAGGGCCTGCCCGAGGGGCACCCGCACGTCGTCACGTACGAGTCGAAGTGGCGCCCCGAGACGGCCGCGTCGATCGGCACGCCGTCGACCGCGGCGGTGCTGCGGCCGCTCGAGCTGCGCCGGGTCGTCGCGGTCGGCCGCCGCGCCTTCGAGGTGCTCGGGCTGCGCGACTACGGCCGCGTCGACGTGCGGCTCGACGAGCGCGGGACGCCGTACGTCATCGACGTCAACCCGAACTGCGACCTCTCGCCGGACGCCGGCTTCGCGCGCGCGGCGGCGCGCGCCGGCCTCTCCTACGCCGACGTGATCGGGGAGATCCTCCGCGCCGCGCTCGCCCGCGGCCCGCGCCAGGGCGATCTGCTCCGCGCGCGCGGCCGCGCCCCGGCGCGGGGCCGCGCGCGCACCGCCGCGAGCCGCGCCCTCGCCGCCGCGCCCGAGGCGCCGTGATCACGCAGCGCGGCCTTTGCCCCGAAGACCGGCCGCTCATCGCGGAGCTGCTCGAGTCGCTCCCGGCGTTCACGGCCGACGAGCGCGCGGTGGCGCTGGAGCTCGTCGACGCGACGCTGGCCCAGCCCTCGTCGGACGGCTACCGGTTCGTGCTGAGCTTCCAGGGCGCGCCGGGCGGCGGCGGAGCGCCCCGGCTGGCGGGGTACCTCTGCTACGGCCGCACGCCGATGACGCAGTCCACGTACGACCTGTACTGGATCGCGACCTCGCCGGACTTCGCGCGCTCGGGGGTGGCGCGCGGGCTCGTCGCCACCATGGAGAGCGAGATCGCGCGCGAGGGCGGCGGCCTCGTGCGCGTGGAGACGGGCAGCCGGGAGGGGCACGGCGCGGCGGTGCGCTTCTACGACGCGGTGCAGTTCGCGCGGGCGGCGGTCATCGACGACTTCTACGCGCCGGGCGACGATCTCATCATCTACACGAAGCGGGTCGCTCCTGCGCGCGCCTCGGCCGCGCCGCCGGCCGGCAGGGGGGCGGGCGCCGCCTCGCCGGCCGCGCCGCCCGCGCCGGGCGAGCCGGCGCTCTACGACGCGGCCTTCGGCTACCGCGACTACGCCGCGGAGCGCGACTTCCTGCTCGCGTGCGCGCGCCGCTTCGGCGCCCGCCCGGTGCAGCGCGTGCTCTCGTGGGCGTGCGGGCCTGCGCGGCACCTGGAGGCGTTCGCCGAGCTCGGCGTCGGCTGCGCCGGCGCGGACGGCTCCGCGGCGATGATCGCCTACGCCGAGCGCGCCGCGTGCGCCCGCGGCGCCGGCGCTGGCGTCCGCTTCCATTGCGCGGAGCTCGACGAGCGCCCCGACGTCGCGCCGGTCGATCTCTCGTTCGTGCCGCTCTCGGCGATCCACCAGCTGGCCACGCCGGCGGCGCTCGAGCGCCACCTCCGGCTCGCGGCCTCGCTCCTCTTGCCGGGCGGCGTCCACGTCATCGAGGCGACGCACCCGGCCGATCTCACGCCGTCCGGCGTGAACCGGACCGAGTGGACCGAGCTGCGCGGCGAGCAGTCGATCGACGCGCGGTTCCGCATCCACACCGAGCGGGCCACGCCCGATCGCGTGGTGCCGGTGAGCCTCGAGGTGGTGTGCTCGGCCCGGCGCAACGGCGGCGCGCCGCGGGAGCTCTCGTCGTTCCGGCAGGAGGCGACCTGGTACATCCCGGACCTGGCCGGCTGGCGGCGCGTCGCGGAGCGGGTGCCGGAGCTCTCGCTGGTCGCGACGCTCGGCGACTTCAACGTCGACGTGCCGTTCGAGCACGCCGCCGCGTGGCGGCTGATCCTCGTGCTGAAGCGCGTCTGATCGCCCCTAGTTCCGCCCGCCCGCCGGCGCGCCGCTCAGTTCAGGTCCCAGAAGTACTTGCCCCCGCTCGGCGGCGGCTCGTCCTCGCCCCCGTCGGGCCCGCCGCCGTCCCCGGAGCGCGCGATCTGCATCACTTCCTCGAGCGAGCTCGCCTCGTCGCGCCAGTACGCTTCTGTACCGAAGTGCGGGAAAGTCCTCGGAAAAATGGGATCGTGCCACCGCCGCGCGATCCAGGCGGCGTAGTGGATCAGGCGGAGCCCTCGCAGCGGCTCGATCAGGGCAAGGGTCGAGCGGTCGAAGCGGCGGAGCTCCTCGTAGCCCTCGATGAAGAGCTCGCGCTGCCGCCGGGCGGTCGCGTCGCGGCCGGGGAGGAGGAGCCAGAGGTCTTGCACGGCGGGGCCGACGACCATGTCGTCGAAGTCGAGCACGCGGAGGGCGCCGTCGCGGAGGAGCAGGTTGCCCGGGTGCAGGTCGCCGTGGATGCGGTGCACGTCGACGCCGCGCAGGCGCTCCTCGGCCGCGTCGGCGACGGCGCGCGCGGCCGCGAGGTACCGCGGCGCGACGGCGGCGGGGATGACCTTGCGCTCGGCGAGCCAGCCGAGGTCCTCGCGCGCGTACGAGTCGGCGGAGAGCCGGACGCGGTGCTCGGCGGTCCGCTGCGCGCCCACGTTGTGGATGCGGGCGGCGAGCCTGCCGAGGCGCACGAACAGCTCGTCCCCGAGCTCGTCGGGGGCGCGGCCGCCCATGCGCTCGAAGAGGCAGTACTGGATGTGGTCGATCTGCTTGAGCGTCTCGCCGTCGGGGAACGGGCGCGTCGGGCAGACGGGGATCTCGGCGTCCGCGAGCTCGGCGAGGAACCGGTGCTCTTCGAGGATCTGCTCGCGGGTCCAGCGCCCTGGCCGGTAGAACTTCGCGACGATGCGGGTGCGGTCCTCGAGCTCGACCTCGTAGACGCGGTTCTCGAACGAGTTCAGCGGATAGCAGACGCGGTTGCAGAGGACGCCTGCGGCCTCGACGGCCTCGATCACCTTGTGCGGGGTCAGCGAGAGGAAGAGGTCGGTCGGGGTGGTGGAGGTCATGGTGGGGGCGTCGAGGTGGGGGAGGGGTTGCGTGGGGGTGAGGACCGCGGTCGCGGGGCTGATCTATCTGACCGTGGAGTTGAGCACCAACCGGCGCCGCGCTCGATGAGAAGTTTCGCCGCGCGCCCGGACTCCCTGGATCCCGGCGGCGGCCGCGGCGCGGAGCTCGACGGGCAGATCCAGGCAGCGCGCCGCCCGCTCGCCGCCGGGCCGAGCGCCCCGGCGGCGAGCGGGCGGGCGCGGTGGCGCTGTGTCCCGTGGGGTCGTGATACGCTAGCCTCGGATCGCATGATGGAAGAAACGCAGCTTTCCTTTCCTCACCTCGAGCTCAGCAAGCTCGAGGCGATGGTCGAGATCATGTTCCTCGCCGCGTACGCTGACGGATCCATCAACGAGGCCGAGCGCGCCGAGCTCACGGCGCACGCGGCGGCGATGAGCGCGGGCCGCCTCGGGGCGGAGGTCGTCGAGTCGCTCATCTCGATCATCGAGCGCTCGGTGCGCGAGGAGGGCAGGAATGGCCGCTTCGCGGCGCTCCGCGCGCGCCTGCCCGACGTGCGGATGCGCGAGGCCGCGATCGAGCTGGCGGTCCGCCTGGTCGCCGCCGACGGCGTGATCCACGAGAGCGAGCACGCGCTGCTCGTCGAGGCGGCGAGGGCGCTGGAGGTGCCGATCGCGTTCAAGGGGCGCGTCGCCTCCGGTTCGGCGCGCTGAACCGCGCCGAACCGCGCGACGCGCGCGAGCGGCGGCCGCGCCGCGAGCCGGGGGTGGGGTTCACTGTGGATGGCGAGCTGGTGAGCGACTTCCCCGCCTCGTCCGCGACCGAGCCCGGCGCGCTGGTCGGCCCCGGCCACGCGCCCCACGCTGCCGAGGGGCAGGGGGGCTGACACCCGACGCCGATGTGCTCGTCCTCCCCAGGGACCGGGCGCAGGGAATGCGCTCTGCTACAACCCTTGCGCCGCTGGCCGTCGCGCGCTGTCCGGGGCCGCTCCAGGCGGCGCCCGGAGGGCGTGAGGCGCGCTGATGGCGAGGGGCACCGGATCTGAGGTCTCGACCCCGCACCTCGGCGCCGCGGCGGGCGCGAAAGAGGCGCATTTGCGGCGGTTTTTGTCGGCCTGATCCTTGCAATATCGCGGGCCGGAGGGCCAGAGGGCCAAAGCAAGGTCATGGACACCCGACGAACCGACAGCTCCACGACGCCACATGGCGCATCGATGGATCCCGCCTCGAATCGCTCCCGTCCCCCGAGCGGGGGCAGAGCTTCTTCTCCGCGCGCGTACCGCTCGCCGCGATCTCCGCGCTGGTCTTCGGCGCACCGCCCCCCGTTCGATCCCGTCGATTTCCGGACGTCAGGCCGGCTGTCGCGGCCGTCCGCCTCGGTAAGGCGTCCTGGCGGCGAGGTCGTGCCGCTGGAGCCGGCGAGCGACACGCCCGCCCCGGCCAGCGTGCCGCCTGCCACGCTGCGGGCGGGGCTCGCGGGCGTGTCGCCTGCCGTCGCCCTGCCGGCTCCGGCGACCGACGCGCCGGCCGCCGCGCTGCGGCGCTACGCCCCAGGCGACGTCCTGGCGGGGCGGTATCGCCTCACGGAGCTGATCGGGGAGGGCAGCATGGGCGCTGTCTGGAAGGCGCGGAATCTCGCCCTGAACCTCGATGTCGCGCTGAAGCTCATCCGTCGTGACTGCGCGGTTCCGGAGGCTGCTTCGCGGCTGCTCAAGGAGGCGCAGGCGACGGCGCGCGTGTCCCACCGGGCGGCGGTGCGGGTGTTCGATCTCAGCTTCACCGAGGAAGGGGAGCCGTTCGTGGTGATGGAGCTCCTCCAGGGCCGGTCGCTGGCCCAGGTGGTGGCCGAGTCGGGCGCGATGTCGCCCATCTCCGCGGTCCAGCTGCTCCTGCCCGTGATCGGGGCGCTCAGCGCCGCGCATGGCGCGGGGGTCGTGCACCGGGACGTGAAGCCCGCGAACATCGTGCTCGTGCGCGACGGCCGCCGGACGGTCCCCAAGCTGATCGATTTCGGGATCGCCTTCACGGACACGCGCGCGGTGGACGGCGGGCAGAAGGACGCGCTGGTCGGGAGCCCGGCCTACATGGCGCCCGAGCAGGTCCGCGGCGGGCAGGAGTCGGACGCGCGCTCCGACGTGTGGAGCGTGTGCGTGGTGCTCTACGAGCTCGTGAGCGGCCGGCGGCCGTTCGGCGGGCCGGGGAGCATCTCCATCGTGCACGACGTGCTGCGGGTCGATCCGCCGCGTCCGGAGGCGTTCGAGGCGCACCCGCGGCTCTGGGAGATCATCGAGCGGGGGCTGGCCAAGTCCCCCGACGGGCGGTTCCCCGCGATGGCGTCGCTGGGGCGGGCGCTGGCCCAGTGGGCGATCGCGGCCGGGGTCGCCCACGACGTGACGGGGGCCTCGCTCGTCGATTACTGGCTGCCCTCTTCCTGATCCCAGCGCCGAGACGCCGGCGCTCCCCGCGCCGCGCGAAGAGCTGCCTCTCGTCGGGCCGGCTCAGTACTGCACGTCGCAGCCTTTCGAATCGGCGAAGGCTTTCATGGTCTCGAGCTCGGTCGGGGTCGCGTCGCCGTAGGCCCAGCTGATCGCGCCGGCATAGCCCTGGCTGTACCAGCTCTCCAGGAGCATCGACAGGGTGGCCGTGGCCAGGCCGGCGACGGGGAAATCGGCCATGACGACCGGTTTGTCCGTGATGCCGTAGTCCGCGGGCGACTGGTTGTAAGGCCAGTAGCGGTTGACCCGGTCGTTCATGTGAAATGTGTAGAAATCGACGTCGGTGGTCGTCCACGCGCGCGCCCACTTCATCGAGGCCGAGCCGATCGTGATGAGCGCCCGGCTCTCCGCGCGCAATACCCCGATCGTGTCGCGGAGGAAGGCCTCCATCTGCTCGTGCGCGATCGGCTCCACCTGGGGATCCGGGTCGTAGTCGGGGTCGCCGTACGGGCTCGGGCCGGTCATGGCCAGCTCGGGCTCGTTGATGACGTCCCAGGCGACCATCCGGTGCCGGTACGGGCTCTGCTCGACCGCCTGGGCGAGCGGCCTGACGACGTTCTCCAGGAGCGCCGCGCGCCGCGCGGCGTCCGTCACGAGCGGGGCAATGCCGACCGTCCTCACGTCGGCGTCGACCCGGGTCGCATGGAAGTTGTCGAAGGAGAAGAGACAGAACATGAGGTGGACGTCCGCCTGCTCGGCGAGCTCGAGCGCCTTCTCGACGTCGCCCCGCGTCGTCCCGCCGAGGCCGGTCGGGCTGTCGTTCGCGTCGAAGACGACGCCCTCACCCCGCAGCTCCGGCAGCATCCACCACCGCACGACGCTCGCCCCGTGCGCGCGGATGCCGGCGAGGTTCTTCGCATGCGTCTCCGCCTCGGCCGCGACGCCGCGCTTGTCCCACGCGGCGATGCCGCCGAAATCGCCGGCGAAGTTGTGCCACGCGTAGTTCATTCCGAACATGAAGCGCGTCTCGCACCCGATCTTGATTCCACCCTTCTCCGCAGGGCACTCGTCGACACACTCCATGACGCCGCCCAGCCCGCCTTGCCCGCCGCCCAGGCCCCCCTGGCCGCCCTCGAAGGGGGCGCTCCCCCCGCCGCCGTCCTCGCCCGCGGCCGCGTCTCCAGGCGATCTGCCCCCCGAGCAGGCGGCGAGGGACAGCGCGGCTGCTGCGGTGAGGGCGCGGTGACCGGGTATGCGACGAGCGGTGCGCATAAGGATAACGGAGCGATGGTACGCTCGCCCGTTCACGAGCGCCATCCGAATCCCTGCCTCGCCGGCCGAGAGCAGCCTCTCGCGAGGTCGCGTGAACGGCGCGCAATGCCTCTGCACGACAGAGGTCGTCTGCCCCACGAGCGGCGCGCGTCGCTGTGGGGCGGAGTGGGAGCGCGCCAGGCCGGGCGCGCGGGCGGGGCCGCCGAAATGGGGGCGAGCGGGCCGCGCCGGCGCGCGCCGCGACGCGAGCGGGCGGGGCGGTGGCGCGGGGCGGGGCCGGCCGGGTCCCCCTTGAAACCTGCTTCCCCGGCCGGCTATTGGAGGGGCTCGGGCGCCGCTCGGGCCCCGAACGCCCCGCTTGCGGGAGGAGAACCACCGATCATGAAAGCGCGCGCAGCCGTGGCCCACAAGGCCGGCGAGAAGCTCACGGTCGAGGACGTCCAGGTGGAGGGCCCTCGCGAAGGCGAGGTCCTCATCGAGATCAAGGCCACCGGCGTCTGCCACACCGACGCTTACACCCTCTCGGGCAAGGATCCGGAAGGCCTCTTCCCCGCGATCCTCGGCCACGAGGGCGCGGGCGTCGTCGTCGACGTCGGCCCGTCGGTGAAGAGCGTCAAGAAGGGCGATCACGTCATCCCCCTCTACACGCCCGAATGCCGGCAGTGCTCTTACTGCACCAGCGGAAAAACCAACCTCTGCCAGGCCATCCGCGCCACGCAGGGCCGAGGGCTCATGCCGGACGGAACGAGCCGCTTCTCGATCGGCAACGAGCGGATTCACCATTACATGGGCACGTCGACGTTCTCGAGCTTCACCGTCCTGCCCGAGATCGCCGTCGCCAAGATCCGCGAGGACGCGCCGTTCGACAAGGTCTGCTACATCGGCTGCGGCGTGACGACGGGTATCGGCGCCGTCGTCAACACCGCGCAGGTGCGGCCCGGCGACAACGTGGTGGTCTTCGGCCTCGGCGGCATCGGGCTCAACGTGATCCAGGGCGCCCGGATGGCCGGCGCCGACCTCATCGTCGGCGTCGACATCAACCCGAAGCGCCGTGAGCTGGCCGAGAAGTTCGGCATGACCCACTTCGTCAACCCGAACGAGGTGCAGGGAGATCTCGTGCCCTACCTCGTCGACCTGACCCGGGGCGGCGCCGATTTCAGCTTCGAGTGCATCGGCAACGTCAAGGTGATGCGCCAGGCGCTCGAGTGCTGCCACAAGGGCTGGGGGACGAGCATCATCATCGGCGTCGCCGGCGCCGGCGAGGAGATCTCCACGCGCCCGTTCCAGCTCGTCACCGGGCGCGTCTGGAAGGGCACCGCGTTCGGCGGCGCCCGGGGGCGCACCGACGTCCCCAAGATCGTCGACTGGTACATGGAGGGCAAGATCAAGATCGACGAGCTCATCACGCACACGATGCCGCTCGACGACATCAACCGCTCGCTCGACCTCATGCACAGCGGCGAGTCGATCCGCAGCGTCGTGCTCTTCTCCTGAAGCGCGCCTCTCCGTCGCTCCTCTCGCTCCTCTCGCTCCGATTCCCCTCCGATTCCCCTCCGATTCCCCTCCATTCCCCTCCATTCCCGACCACGAGCGCTCTCCCGCGCCGCGCGAGGAGGGAGCGCGGCCGGCGGCGGCGCTCGGCCGCGACCGTGACCGTCGGGGCGGACGCGCGCGTCATCGCGCCTGCGGGCGAGCTCGCCCTGGCCGCGGCGCGGGCACGCGGCGGCCGGCCACGTCCGGCCAGCGGCCATCGGGGCAGGTGTCGGTACCCTGCCGGGCGGCGACGGATGCTGCAAAAATGCCGATCCCTGTGACATCATCCGCGGCCATGGTGCATGTCACTTCGCTGGCGGGGTTGCCCGCGAACGCCCTCGCCGAGTCGACCTCGGCGACCGCGGGCTGCGATGCTGTCGTCCTCGTCGCGCCGTCGCCGATCGCGAAGCACGCAGGGGGGCTCGGGCCCGCGATCGGCGCGGTGGTCGAGGCGGCCGCGCGCGTCGACTGCGCGCTGGAGGGCAAGTGTGCGCCGCTCGTCCTGCCGGCGCCCGGCGTGCCCGGCGGGCGTCTGGTGCTCGCGCCGGCGGGGGCGCTCTCGGAGGACATCGACGACGTCCGCTCCATCGCGGAGGCGGCGGCGGCCGGCTTCGCGCGGGCGGTGGAGGCGGGGGCGAGCCGGCCGCTGCTCGTCGTGCGCGCGCCGTCCGCGCCGCGGTTCGCGCGGGCGATCGAGGTGGGCGCCCTGGCGGCGCTCGGGAGCCAGTGGACCCCGCTGGAGGCGCGGGAGGCGGAGATGGCCCCGCGCTCGGCCGAGTCGCTCGCGGTGCTCGGGCTGCCCGAGCCGCGCGCCCGCGAGATCGCGGCCATCGAGGTCGGCCGCGCGCTCTGCCGCGACATCACCGGCACCGAGCCGGAGCGGATGGCGCCCCGCCGCGTCGCCGAGATGTGCGAGGCGGCGTTCGCCAGGACGGGCGTGCTCGTCAAGATCGAGCGCAACGTCGACGACTACCCGCTCATCAGCGCGGTCTCGCGGGCGTCGCGGGTGGTCGAGCGGCACCGGCCGTGCGTCGTGCGGCTCGACTACCGGCCTCGCGGGGAGATCCGGCGCACCGTGATGCTCGCGGGCAAGGGCGTCACCTACGACACCGGCGGCGTCGACCTGAAGACCGACGGGCACATGGCCGGGATGTCCCGCGACAAGGGCGGCGCCGGCGCGGTCGCCGGGCTCGTGCGCGCGGCCGCGGCGCTCGGCCTGGAGGGCGTGCGTATCGTCGGGCTGCTCGGGCTCGTGCGCAACAGCATCGGCGAGGAGTCGTACGTCAGCGACGAGATCATCCGCAGCCGCGCCGGCGTGCGCGTGCGGATCGGCAACACCGACGCCGAGGGGCGCCTCATCCTGGCCGACCTGCTCGCGCTCGCGCGGGAGCTCGCCATGAGCGGCGCCGCCGACCCGATCCTGTTCTCGGTCGCGACGCTGACGGGGCACGTCTACCGCGCCCACGGGCCGTACACCGGCGCGATCGGCAACGCCGCCGCCCGGCCCGAGCTCGACCGGCTCGACGTCCTCGCGGAGCGCTGGGGCGAGCCGATGGAGCGCGTGCGGCCGCGGCGCGAGGACTACGCGTTCGTCGCGCCGCGGTCGAGCGCCGAGGACGTGGTGTCGTCGAACCGCCTCGCCTCGGTGAACACGCCGCGCGGCCACCAGTTCCCCTTCGCGTTCCTCGACATCGCCTCGGGGCTCAAGGGGGGGACGCTCCCGTTCATCCACCTCGACATCGGCGGCGTCAGCGTCGAGTCCGCAGACTGGCAGTTCGGCCGCCCCACCGGCGTCCCCATCCCCAGCCTAACCGCCTACCTCTCTGGTGAGTCTTAGGGGCACACCCGCTTCGGATACGGGCCCATCTCGACGTTTTCGGTGCTCGGCGTACAGGAAGTACGCCTGCGCGCCGAAAACGCCGATCTGGGCCCGTCTCCTGTGCGGGTGTGCCCCGGCGACGGTCGGGGGGAGAAGGGGGAGAGAGGGGTGGACGGAATTGGTGGAGGGAGTTCGCTGATTCGGAGGGGACGGGTTTGTGCGCGTCGCATGCTTTAGAGCGGTTCTCTCTCGGGTTCATGCCGACGTCTTCCGTCCTTCGTCTCTCGTCTCCCGTCTTCCGTGCTCGTCCTTCGTGCGCGTGCGCGTGCGCGATTCCCCGGAGTCAACGCGCACGAGCACGGAAGACGGGAACTAGAGACAGAGACACGAGTCGGACGACGGCGCATCCGCTCCAGCGGAAAACCGCTCGAGGAGGGCGGGGAGGTCTCGCTGTTCTCCGGGGTCTATGCGCGTGCGGTGGGGAGGGGATCCGTTCTTGGCGGCGGGGTGGGGTGGGGCCTGAGCGTTGATGTGCGGAGCGGTATCAGCGCCGGGGGGCGGCGGCGGGCACGTCGCTGGCAAGCTCGGCGGTCATGGGGAGAACTCGCTCGACCACCATCGCCCATCGCGCCCTGATCCAGCCCGCGCTCTCCGGAGGACTCGCGCTCGCGCTCGCCGCGTGCGGCGCCGGTGAACAAGGGAGCACCCTGGATGCACCGAGCCTGCCGCTGACACAGCGCGACAGCGGCGATGTCCTGCCGGCCGCCGCCAGCGACGACGGAGGCGAGCGCGCGCAGCCGGCGCCGGACGCCGCAGGGATCGCGAGCGTGGCGGTCCCGATCGGCAGCACCGGGTTCTCGCGCGGAAGGTCGACGGCCGTCGTCAAGGCCCCGCTGGAGCGCGTGCGCGCCACCGTGCTCTCGTTCGAGCGCTATCCGGAGTTCATGCCGCACTACAAGAAGTGCCGCGTGCTCGGGCGCACGCCCGCAGGCGGATGGGATATCTACATGGAGGTCTCGGCGCTGCAGGGCGCCGTCACGATGTGGGCGCGCATCGAGTTCCAGAAGGCCGCCCTCGTGGACGGGGTCGAGACCTACTCGTCACGCTTCGTCGCCGGCAACGTGAAAGACCTCCAGGCCACCTGGCAGCTGGAGAAGATCGACGCCCGGACGACGCGCGTGTCCCTCGAGGTCTTCCTCCGGCCGAAGCTGCCGCTGCCGAAGAGCCTCCTCAACGCAGAGAACCTGGACGGCTCGGCGCGCGCCGTCGCGGCCGTCCGGGCGCGCGCCGAGCAGGCGCAGGACGGGAACCGCTGACGCGCGCCGGATCGAGGCCGGCGAGGCGAACGCCGAGCGGCGCGGCTCTCTCCGGAGGCGCGACGTCCGCGTCTCGCCTCAGGGCATCCGGACGCTGAGGTTGTCCACCGGCCCCCACGGGCCGTCCGGAGGAGGGGCGCCGAGCGTCCACTTGCGGATCGGCGTCCCGGGGGGCAGGCCGACGTAGCTGTGGCGGTGGCGAGACCCGTTCAGGTGCGCCCGGTTGCCCAGGAAGGCGCTCAGCCCGGCGGGATCCTCGTTCTGGATGCCGTACAGCGTGTTCCCCGACAGCGTGTTTCCCTCGACCAGCGCGCGCGCGCAGCCCCGCAGCCAGATCCCTTTTCCGTCGTTGTTGGCGGCATTGCACCCGACGATCCGCGCGTCCTTCTGCCGGTCGAGCAGGAACCCCGCCCCCTTCCGCGGGTCGCCGCGCGACGGACCGGCGTCGACCGGCGGGGCCGGCGGCTGCACGAACAGGGGGGCGCGGTGCACCGTGTTGCTGTCGGCGATGCAGTCGATGAACGCGTTGCCCTCGCCGCCCACCAGGCCGCCCCCCGGGTCCGCGAGCGGCGCCGACGCGATGAACCCGGCCGCGAGGCCGTCGTTCTCGGCCGTCCCGCTCGCGTTCCTGTTGCCCAGGGCCACGCAGCGCCGCAGCACCACCTGGCCGGTCGCGTGGAGCGCGAAGCCGGCGGCGGGCGCGTTCGCGCCCACGCTGTGGTTGCCCAGCGCGCGGCAGCCCTCGATCGACGCGCGGAACACCGCCCGGCCGATGCGGAAGCCGAGCGCGGAGAAATCGCGGACCGCGTCAGCGGACGCGGCCGGGTTCGCGTTGTAGTTCCCGTCCGCCTCGCAATCGACCATCTCGAGGTTGTTCGTGGTCGAGATGTTGAATCCGCACGCTCGGTTGCCGGTGAGCGTGAAGTTCCGGTTCGCCCGGCAGCGCAGGAACTTGTAATTCTCGCCCCAGGCGAAGAAGCCGGCCGGCTCGCCGCCCGACGTGTTGTCGTGCGCCTCGCAGTCCTCCACGAGCACGTTCCGGCAGATGACGAAGTCGGCGCCGACGACGTTGAACTGCACCCCGCTCGGCTCAGCGCTGGTGTTCGCCGTGCGGTTGAACACGCACCGCTTGACCTCCACGTCGTCGCAGAACAGGACGAGCGCGCCCAGCGTCACCACGAAATCGAGCCGGCTCGTGTTCTCCGAGCACACGCAGTCGAGCATCCGGATGTCGGACGCAAAGGCGATGTTGCCCTCGGCGTCCTGCGCGCCCATCACGAAGATCCCGCCGTTGCGGCGCAGGAACGTCGTGTCGACCACCCCGTCGCCGCCGCACCGCGTGACCGACAGGCCGATCAGATCCACCTGGCAGCACGCCTTGGCGACGATCCCCACCCCCTGGACCCCGAGCACGCCGCCGTTCTTGATGACGAGCCGGCGACGCCCCTCGGCGTAGACGCCCACGTTCCCGGAGACGACCTCGCCCCGGCACGGCCGCGCGCTCGGATCCGGAGAGCGGGCGGGCGCCGGAGGGTCGATCTGCCGCAGCGTCCTCCCGCACAGGTCCAGCGTGACATCGTCGCTGGCGATCGTGATCGCCCGCGCGTTCTCGTCCGCCGCCACCCAGTCGACGTCCTCGACCAGCGCGTACTGGCCGGGCGCCGTGATGACGAAGGGGACACGGCGGGTCGGGTCCGGTCCGCCGTTGATGTCCTGCGCCGTGATCGGCGTCCTGCGGCAGCACGCGCCGCCGTGGGGGGGCTCGCTCATGATCCTCGGCCGGGAGTCTACCCGAGGCCGCGGCGCGCCGGGGCCGGCGCGCTCACTGGATCGGCACGGCGCGCAGCGACTCGGCGAGCTTCGCGTAGAGCGAGCTCCGCGGGTCGTCGCGCCGGTAGACGAGCCGGAAATGATCGCGCGCGAGCGACGCCGACGGGAGGAGCCGCTTCAGCTTGCCGCCGCGGAGCTCGGCGGCGACCATGTGGAGCGGCAGCACGGCCACGCCCTCGCCGGCGAGCACCAGCGTCTTCATCGCGGCGCCGAGCCCCACCCAGCGGTGGCGCGCGAACGCGAAGCGGCCCAAGCCGCCCGCCTGGTCCGCGAGGTACCGGAACAGCGGCATGGTCGCGTCGACGTCGAGCAGGCAGTGCCGCGAGGCGTGCTCGGCGCGGGAGAACGGCGCGCGTCGCAGCAGCCTGGGCGAGGCCACGAAGGCGTAGCGCTCCTCGTGCAGCGTCTCCGCCGCGAGGCTCGCGGCGCTCCAGCGGGCGCTCGTGACCACGCAATCGACGCTGCGATCGGAGAGGCGCCGCAGCAGATCGTCGGAGGCGCCGAAGTAGAGGTGGAGGATGAGCTCGGGGCGCCGTCGCGTCAGCGCGCCGAGCTGGGGGACGATCCACGACATCCCGAGCTCGAAGCGCGTGCCGAGCGTCAGCTCGACCGGGGCGGGCGCGGGGCTCATCGCGCCGCGGAGGCAGTCCTCGGCGAGGGCCAGGCACTGGCGGGCGCGCGGCAGCAAGGCGAGCCCCTGCGGCGTGAGGTGCACCCGCCGGGTGGTCCGCTCGAACAGCGGGGCGCCCACCTGCTCCTCGATCTGCCGGATGCGCTGGCCGAACGCCGCGGGGCTGAGTGCGACGGCGCGCGCCGCGGTCCGGAAGTTCAGCGTCCTCGCCGCGGCCTCGAAGCAGGCGAGGTTCTCCAAGGACGGGAGCCGCATGGCCGCATTGTATCGCTCAGCGCAACAATCCAGGCGGTGAAATCTCGATCCGCGATCCGCAGGCGCGAGAGTCGCCGGCGCGGTCGTGGGACGCCGACGCGCGGTCACGCGGTCGCGCGAGGCGCTGCGGGGGCGCCCCGGAGGCGGCCGCGGTCGCGCGGGGCGCTGCCGGGGTGCGGCCGGGAGGCGGCCGCCGGCGTTACTGGGGATCCTCGACGGGCGCGGTCCCGACCGCGACCGTGCCGCCGTTCGCGACCCACTCGAAGCCGTCGACGAGCGCGGTCGAGTCGAGCGCCGAGTCGCCGGTGTCGAAGATCATGAACCGCAGCTTGAGCTCCTCGCCGCCTTTCACCGGGGCCTGCGTGCGGAGCCAGCCGGTCGCGCCGGCGTCGTCCCACAGCCCGAAGCCGGTGCCCTCGAGCTCGTCGGCCCCGAGGTCGCACCCTTCGCAGACATCGAAGAAGCCGATGTTGACGCTGACCGGGTTGCCCAGGCTATCGAACGAGAGGTTGCCGTTGAGCGATCCGGGCGGGGCCGGCGTCGCCAGCGCGAGGAACTGATCGTTGAAGTGGTCGCAGATGAACTCGGGGTATTCGAAGGTGTAGAACTTGAACGCGAACTCGTAGCCGGTCGCGTTCGTCGGCGTGCGGATGACGAGCTCGAGGCCGATGTCGTCGTTGATGTTCGACGAGGGAGGGCAATCCGGGTTGTCCTGCGGGAAGCCGGGCGGCGCCTCCCCCGGGCCGTAGTTCGTGCAGTCCGACATGTTGCACGCGCCCGGCCAGTGGGCGATCCGGGCGCGGCCCGTGGACAGGACGAGCATGCGGTCCCCGCCCTGCACGCGCACGTTGGGGCCGAACGAGTCGAGCACGCCGACCGCCGGCGTGGGCTCCGCGCGCGAGCCGTCGCCGCGCACGTACTCCGCGCTCAGCACGCCCCACCTCCTGTCGCCAGGCGACGCCTTGGCGCAGAGGTCGACGGCGTGAGCCCCGTGCATGGCGTCGAAATCGGCGGGCGCGATGTTCCGGTCGCACGGCGGCGGCACGTTGTCGATCTCGCCGTCGCAGTCCTCGTCGGCCGGCTCGGGCACGACGCCGGTGTCGTCAGGCTCGGTGATCGCGACCTCGAGGGCGCCCGGGTTGACGTTCGCGTCGTCGTCGTTGCAGTCGCCGTCCTCCACGGTGAACCCGTCACCGTCGTTGTCGCGCTGCTCGGGCTCGCTGCTCGGCGCGCCGCCGTGGCCGAAATCGATCCCCGAGCTCGCCCCCGCGGGGCCCCCGCCGGCGCCGGCCTCCGCCGTCGTGGCGCTCGTCGCGCCCCCGCCCACGCCCCGGCCGACCGAGCCGGGCGCCTGCTGGTCGCGCGACGCGGCGGAGCACCCGCTCGACGACCAGAGCGCCGCCCCGACGCTCGCACAGAGACCCAAGTAAATGAAGCGCCGGCCTCTCATGGTGCATCCCTCGATGGTCGCTCGGACCGCCGGAGGGCCCTCGTGTTTCCGGCTGCCCGTCGCACATCCAATCCCATCACGGCCGCGGCTCCCTGTCTGCTGCTCCCTGCCGCGCGGGCACGGACCCGTCGTCGGGCGGCTCGGCCCCTCGCCGCAGGAGGCGCGCGGCCCACGCAGCGAGCGCCAGCAGCCCGAGGGCCAGCGCGGCCCCGATCGGCGCGCGGTGTCGCTCGGTGAACGGGAGGTCGCGCGCGACCGGGGCGGCCCCGAAGCCCGGGTTGGCCTGCGCGGCGCCGAGCCTCGCGGCGACGGGCGGACGCTCGCGCTCGACGCGGTCGAGCACGTCGCCGAGGTCGTAGCGAGGGCGCTTGCCGAGGGCGTCGCCCACGTAGAGCCGGTGCGGGCCGGGCTGGGCGGCGCGGAACACGATCTCGCGGGCCCGCACCTCGCCTTGCGCGCCCGAGAGGGAGAGCGGCGCCGAGTCGCCGTCGTGGATCGTGAGGCGGAGGAAGCGCTTCCGCGTCGGGCTCAGCGGGATCCGCGTCGACGCGAGCGCCGGACCGGCCTCGCCGCGGGGGCGGATGCGATGGATCTGGCCGCTCCCCACGGCAGGCCAGACCGCGCGGTAGGTGGTCGAGGCGACGTCGACCCGGCGGCTGAACTCCGGCGTGGCGACGTCGAGGAGGACGGCGTGCAGCGGCGCGCCGTCGGCGCCGGCGTCGAGCGTGACCAGGGTCGCCTGCGCGTCGGCGTCCCGCCGCGTCTCGACGATCGCGAGCGGCAGCAGCGCGGCCTTCTCGGCGGCGGCCGGCGGCTCGCACGCGACGGTGCCGCCCGTGATCCGGACGTCCGCGGCCGCCCCGGGCGCCGGGGCGCGCTCGGGGACGAGGCGGATCCGGACGAGGGCGGCGCGCGAGAGGGGATAAGCCACCGAGAGGTGCTCGACGGCCTCGGCGCCCTGCGGGATCCGGTACACGTAGGCGCCGCGCGCCACCTCGCTGAGCGATCTCGGGTCCGCGCCGGTGTCGACGCGCGCCTCGCGGAGGAAGCTGCCGCCGAGGACGCTGAGCTCGACCCGGCAGTGGCGCGTACCGGGCGCGTCGAGGGCCCAGGTTGCGTGCGCCACGCCGGCGGCGTCGACGCCCGGATCGAGCATCGTGGCGGCGATCCGCCCGGAGGAGGGGGAGGCGCCCGTCTCGCGCAGCACGTACGGCACCTCGGCGCCGTCGGGCCCGGCGATGCGGACGTCGGCGAGCAGGTCCTCGGCGCGGCTCTCGCGGTAGAGGTCGAGATCGACGTCGATGCGGTGGTCGCCGGCCGCGTCCACGCCGTCGATGGGCCGGACGCGCGCGTGCCTCTCGGTCGGCAGCGGCGCGACGGTCTGCGCCTCGGAGGGCCGCGCGAGGCCGGTCGCCGCGAGCAGCGCGAAGAGCCCGGCCGCGCCCCTCGGCCCGGCGCGCAGGAGCGTCACGAGGCGCCGGCCGAACCGCGCGTAGAGGAACCCGCCGCCGACGAGCAGCGCGCCGACGCCGGTGAAGAGCGCGATCTGATAGATGCGCTCCACGTGCCAGACGTCCCACGCCACGAGCTTCGCGATCGTGACGGCGAACAGCGAGAGCCCGGCGTACCGGTGGAAGGCGTCGCGCGCCGCGAACCCCGCCGTGAGCAGCGCGATGGCGGCGAGCGCGAGCACGAGCGTCGTCGCCATGGCGAGGCTGCCCTGCTGGCCCTCGAGGGCGGCGCGGTGCTGCACGGCGAGCTCTGCGAACTCGGCCGCGTCGAGCGGGGCGGGGGGCGCGGGGGGCAGCGCGGTGATCGCGCTCCGCACCTCGATGACGACGGTCGCGAGGAGCAAGGCGTACCCTGCGCCGAGCGCCGTGAGCCCCGCGGCGCGGAGGTCGGCGCGCGCGGGGTGGACGGCGCGCCCGACGGCCTCGGCGCGCGCGACGCCGGCGCGGGACAGCAGGCGGCCTGCGGCCAGTAGGGCCGCGCTCACGCCCGCGAACGCGTACGCCCTCGCGTTGAGCAGGACGGGGACGGCCATGACCCCGTCGCGGCCGCGCGTGTCGAACCAGGTCGTCACGAGCGCCTCGGTCTCGACCCGATCGACGCCGAGCGCCCGCGCGAGGGCGGCGAGGAAGAGCAGCGAGGTGACGACGAGCCAGGCGCGCTCGCCGGTGCGCGCGGCGATGGCCGCCGCGACCGCCGCGAGGATGCCCCAGACCACGGTGACCGTGGCCCCGCCGAGCCCGAAGGCGACGGCCGCGGCGAACAGCGCGAGGGCCTGCCCGAGGAGCAGGGCGACGCGATCGGCGGCGCGCGCCGCGCCGGCGCGCAGGAGCGCCGCGCCGAGCGCGAGGTCCAGGGCGCCGGCGCCGGCGGTGAGCAGCGCGCGGAGCGTCGGCGTCTCCTCGGGCGTCGCGCCCAGCGCGGCCGCGACGAACCCGAGCGTCGCCACGCTGGCGGCGAGCGCGCCGGACCAGGCGAGCGCCGTCGCGCCGGGCTCGCGCGGGCGCCGCGCGGAGGCGCCCACGGCGCCGAGGAACACGAGCATGACGAGCGCCGACGCGCCCAGGAAGCCCGCGTCGACGGCCGCCGGCGCGGCCGCGTCGTCCGGCGCGAGCGCGCGCGGCGCCGCCGCCGCGAGCGCGCCTGCCGAGGCGGCCGCCGCGACGAGGAGCAGGGCAGGGAGCTCGGCGCGCGCGGCCATCCACGCCGCGACGGCGGCGGCGCCCGCGATCGCGACCGCGAAGAGCGCCGGCTCGGCCTCGAGCAACAGCATGCCCGCGGCGCAGGCGAAGAGCGCCGCGCCGGCCGAGCACGCGACGGCGGTCCTCCGATCGAGGCGGCCGAAGGCCCCGGCGCCGCGGAGCCAGCCGGCGAGGTAGACGAGCGTCCAGAGCGCGACCAGCGCGGCGAGCGCCGTCCGGTGCGGCGCCGGCGCGTCCGCGAACGTCGCGGCGAAGGCGAGGAAGGCGGAGCCCATCGGCGCCAGCAGCCAGCTGCTCTCGCCGAGCGCGCGCAGCGCGACGGTCGCCGCGATCGCGAGCGCGATGGCGGCGGCGGCGAGCGCGCGCGGGGCGTCGAAGAGCAGCGCGCCCGCGCCTGCGTGCGCGAGCGCGAGCGAGGCGGCGGCGAGCGCGGTGACGTCCGCGGGCGCCGCGCCGGGGACGCCGCCGGCCGGCGCGGGGACGGTCGCGGCCGCGCCGCTGGCGGCGGTCGGGGCAGGCGCGGCGTCGGCAGCGGCGCCCGGGGCGGACGCCGCGCCGCTGGCGGCGGTCGGGGCAGGCGCGGCGCCGGGAGCGGCGGTCGCGCGGCGCGCCCACAGCGCGCGCAGGAGGCCCTGCAAGGCCGCGAGTCCGACGAACGCGAGCGGCACGGCGCGGGCGGCGAGCGGGAGGTAGGGCCCTGGGAGCGCCTGGCCCGGCGCGTCGAGCCAGGGCAGCGCGCTCGGGTCTCCGCCGTCCGGGGGAGCGCTCGCGTCGAAGTGCCGATCGTACCAGCCCCAGAACAGCGCCGCGTGGCCCGCGAGCGCGAGCCAGGGCGCGACGCGGAACCCGAGCTTCGCGGCCACCGCGTGGACGACGCTCGTCATGAGCAGGAGGTAGCTGAACAGGACGAGCGGCCGGTCCTGCCCGGTCGACAGCACGACCGGGTTGAGGAACCCGGCGACGAGGGAGAGGATCAGGATCGCCTCGCCGCGGTGGCGGAGCGCGAGCGCGGCGCCGAGCAGGAGGAGCACCGTGTCGGCCGCGAAGGCGGCGGGGATCGGGATGAGCTCGTACAGCGCCGCGCTCGCCCACACCGACACGATCAGGACCGCGAGCCCGAGGCCGATGAGCGCGTGGACGAAGCGGCGCTGCGTTCGCCCGCGGAGCACCTCGGCCGCCCCGAGGAGCGCGGCGCCGATCACGGCGCCGATCGCCACGCGCCCGAGGGGCCCGATCCAGGCGTTGTCCGAGGCATATTTGAAGAAGAAGAGCGCGCCGAGGAGGAAGGTCGCCGCGCCTGCGCGGGTGAGCCAGGTGAGGCCGAGCCTCTCCTCGATGGTGGGTGTCTCCGGGCCTGCGTGGCGCGCGGCCGAGGCGGCGCTGGCGGCGCTCTCGTCGAGCGGCGCCGCGAGGCGAGGCGGGAGGGGGGCGGCGGTCTCCGGGAGCGCGATCGCCGGCGGCACGCCGGCGGCGTCGGTGGTAATGTCCGGGAACGCGATCGCCGGCGGCGTGCCGGCAGGGTCGAGCCCAGGATGTGTGCCGGCGAATGCAGGCGCCGCACCTGCGCCGAACGCAGGCGCCGCACCTGCGCCGAACGCGGGCGCCGCACCTGCGCCGAACGCGGGCGCCGCACCTGCGCCGAACGCAGGCGGTGCTCCGGCGGACCCCTCGTCGATCGCGGGCAGCGCGCCTGCGGCCCCGGTGGCCGCTGGGGGCGCGACCGACGGCGGCGTGAGGGCGTCCTGGGCAGCTCGCGCCGGCTCCACGGGCTGCGCGTTGCGCGGGCTCTCCACCGCGGCGGTCGGCTCGGGGCGCCCGCGTTGCCCGGAGAGCTCGGCCAGCCGGTGCTCGAGCGCGTGGATCCGCAGCAGCAAATCCTCGTTGCGCCGGTTGGCCCGGACGGCGAACACGAAGGCCACCAGCGGGGCAACCAGGAGATAGCCGACGAGCGCGAGCCCGAAAAAGACGACGATTCCTGCCCCCATGAGGGCTTCGTAGCATGGGGCGCCTGTCGCTGGCGCCGCCCGTCCGCGCGATGACGCCTGCGCTGTTCACGCTGCCCCTGCCGACGGCCCACCCGCGCCTGCGACACCTTTCGGCGCGTGCTGGGACTGGAGTAAGGTGCACCCCCATGAGGAACACACGCCTGCCTGATCGCCCGGCCCGGGGCGCCTGCTATCTTCCCCGTGTTCCCGGACGGCGGCGTTGCTCGGGGGGGGAGCGCGGCCATTCGGGAACAGTTCTTTTGTCCTCTCGCCTCGCTGCTCCGGAGACCTCGCGATGCTGAAGCACCCGACGGTCTCGGCATGGCAGCGAGATCACGAGGAAGGTGGGTATACCGCCGAGATCAACGGCTGGACCCTGCGGGTCCGCTGGAGACCGGAGCGCCCGGGCGAGCTCCGTGGCTTCGTGTGGGAGGCCGTCGATCCGTCGGGGAACAAGGTCACCTCGAGCGAGATCCACGAGGAGATCGAGGTGGCGATGGCGTACGCCGAGGAGCGCGCCGCCCCCGATCCGAAGAAGCACGGGTCGAAGACCGTCGACTGAGGCGCGCGCCCCGCGGCGGCGCGGGGCTCAGCCCGCCTTGTCCGCCGCCGCCTTGCGGCTCCGCCGGGTCGCGTAATTCCGGATCACGATCTCTCCCACGCGTCCCCGGGCGTCGCTCTTCGCGTTGATGCTCCGGAGCGCCGCGACGCGGTCGATCTTGAACCGCTTGTAGAGCGGCGGGATCTCGGGAACATCGGAGTTCGAGAGCATCACCTGGACCCCCCGCTCGTCGAGCGCCGCGAACAGCGCCGCGAGGCGCTCCTGGTCGCGGAAGCTGAAGCCGCCCGCGCTGTACGAGGTGAAGTTCGCGGTCGGCGAGACGGGCGAGTACGGCGGGTCCAGGTAGACGAAGTCGCCCTCGCTGGCGTGGTCGAGCACGCGCTCGAAGTCGCGGACCTCGAGCTCGACGCCCTGCAGCGCCGCCGAGCAGGCCCGCAGCTGGGGCGCGTTGCAGATCGACGGGTTGACGTAGCGGCCGAAAGGCACGTTGAAGCGGCCGGCGCTGTTGACCCGGTAGAGCCCGTTGAACCCCGTCTTGTTCAGGAAGATGGTCCGCGCGGCGCGCTCGGGCAGCGTGAGCGAGGCGGGGTCGAGGTCGCGAACCCGGTAGTAATGCGCCTCCTCGTAGGCGTGGCTGCCCAGCGCGGCGATGACCTCCTCGACCCGGTCGCGCACCGCCCGGTAGCAGTCGATGAGCTCGGCGTTGACGTCCGTCAGCGCCGCGCGTTTCGGCTGCAGGCAGAAGAACAGCGCGGCCCCCCCGACGAAGGGCTCGAAGTAGCGCCCGTACGACGCGGGCAGGAGCGGCTGGAACTGCCGGAGCAGCTGGCCCTTGCCGCCCGCCCATTTGAGGAACGGACGTGGCAGCAGGGGCGCGGCGCTGTCGGGTTCGGTGACAAGGGCGGTGGTCATCGCGCAATACTGGACGCCAACCTACCAGGGCGCGCGATCGTCCTCAACCGCCGAGGTCATGCCGGCGATCTCTCTCGTCCAGGGCCCCCGCCGGTCCGCCCGCGGCGCGCGTTCCCCCGCGCGACGTCCCGCGCCACGCGTCGCTCCAGGCTAGGTCTTTCTATGTCCACGCCCCGGCGGCGCCGGACGGCGAGATGCCTTGTGGGCAAACGGGGATGTTGGCCAATTTTATTAGCAAATTCAATTGTTTATAAGCAGGCGTGAGCGCGCGTGTCCCGGCTCGAGCGCTGCCCGGATCATGGCATGTCGCGGCTTGCGTGATCGCCGAGCAGGGATAAGTTGAAGTCTCGACACGCGGGCTGAACAGCCGCCGGGAAAGCGGGGTTCTCCCGAATTCACGCACCGCCGCTTCAGGCCATCACGCCGGTGGACCTCGGCGGCGCGGCAGGGGCTCGCCCGGGTGCAGGGCGCGGGCGCCCCGCGCCGGCTTTCGGCTCTCGTGGGAGCCGCCGTTCGCTCTCGACAGGAGGAATGCCGCCATGATGCTTGCCTTCGACCTCGATCGCGACGACGCCCCGCAGCAGCGCGGCCCCGCTCCGGCGGACGGGCCGGGCTGCTTCGGTGAGGCCGTGGATTACCGGGCTCAGCGGATCCTGTACGCCGCGCGCGGCTGGATCGCGGAGCAGGACGGCATCACCACGGACGGGCGCTCGCTCATCCTGCTGCACGCCCAGCGGACGCCGCCGGAGCGGCGCGAGGCGCTCGTGCGCTGCTTCGAGCGGGTGCTCCTGCACGCCCCCCGGCCGGAGCTCCCTGCGCTCGCCGCGTCGCTGCGCCAGGCCGGGCTCTCCGTGGACGAGGGGCTCTCGGTGATGGGCGCCCCGGCCGGCGAGGTGCGCGCCGCCGTGCAGGGGCTCGGCCGGTTTCGCTCCTTTCCGGCGGGCCTCCGCCTCTTCCGGGTGTCCCCGGACGACGACGACGCCACGATCCGGTCGCTCCAGGAGCTCCAGGTCGAGAGCGGCCACGCGCCGCTCCCTGGCTGGACCCTGCGCGGCGGCGAGGGGCGCTCCGTGACCCTCGCGCTGCACGACGGCCGGGGCGCGCTGATCGGCTGCACGACCCTGTGCGTCCTGACGCGGCCCGACGCCGCCGAGGACGGCGGGCCCAGGGCGCTCTCCCAGCTCGGGCTCCTGGGCGCCCCGCCGCTCTGGATCTCCGACGTCGGCGAGGCGCCCTCGTGGACGGGCATGCCGATCTGCACCTCCCTGCGCGAGGAGTACCGCGGCCGCGGGCTCGGCGCCCCGCTGCAGGCCGCGGCGCTCCGGGAGGGGCACGATCGCTTCGGGATCCGGTGGTTCTACGCGCTCGTCCGGGCCGGCGACGAGATCGCGAAGCGCATGAACGCGCGCTGCGGCCTCGCCCCGCACCGGGCCGAAGGGTTCCTCGTCGCGACGGCGGGCCCCGCCGAGAGGGCCCGGCGGCCCGCGGAGCCGCGCCGCGCCTCAGGCTGACAGCGCGGGCGCGGGGAGCTGGCGGGGGCCGCCCGCCTCAGGCCGACAGCACGGGCGCGAGGATCTGGCCGAGCTCCGCGGCGACCTTGTTCTGCTGCGGGACGCGCGCGCCGATCGAGGCGAGGTAGAGCGTCCGCTCGCACACCGTGAGCCGCGTCGCGTAGAAGTCGTCGTCGCCGGCGACCGCATCGACGAGCTCGTCGAGCTCGTCGTAGCCGGCGATCCTGTCGGCGCAGCCGGCGCCCAGCGCGGCGAGCAGCGCGAGATCGTCGTCGCTCGCCGCGGCGCCCGCGGAGCGCGCGCCGCCGAGGAGCGCGCCCTCCTCGCCGGCGAGGGCGACGGCGCGCACGCCGCTCCCCTGCGTGGCCTTCGCCAGGTACCGCCCCACGGCATCTCGAGGGACAGCGCTCGGAGTCTTCTGTCGGTTCATCGGGCAGCCTCCGGCCGCGACTCTGCCCCGCCCGGCGCGGATGCCCAAGAAATCGGCGCCCGCGCGCCGGAGCCAGGACGAGCTCGGCGGGAGCGCTAGCCGAGCGTCCACGGAGCCGGCGTCTCGCCCGCGGCGTGGCGGCGGATGCTCTCGAGCGCGTGCTCGTAGTAGCCGTGGCGCGCGGCCACGAACTCGTCGAGCCGCACGTCGCGCGGCGCGATCTTCACGGCGCCGCTCTCGTCCGGCGCTTGCCGCATCAGGCCGGTCACGCTGGGCACCTCGCCCTGGACGAGGCGCTGCGCCGCGTGGAGCGGGAGCGACAGCAGCGCGGTGACCTCGGCCGGGTCGGGGCGGAACGCCGCGAGCGCGCGGCGGGTGGTCGCGAGCAGCACGTCCACCAGCTCGCAGTCGATGATGCCGGGCGCGTGGTCGTCCCTGTGGCGGCACGTGCCGAGCCGGATCACGTCGCCCGGCGCGAGCGGCAGGCCGATCTCCTCCTCGGCCTCGCGCAGCGCCTCCGCGAGATCCTCGCCGGCGCGGTAGTGCCCCGACACGGCGACCTCGAACGCGCCGGGCCAGGTGTCCTTGTCCGGGCTGCGCTGCTGGAAGAGCACCCAGGGCTCCGCGCTGCTCCGGCGGCCGTCGGGCTCGCGCTCGAGGACCACCCACACGTGGAGGCTCCGGTGCCAGTCGCCGTCGCGGTGGACGAGCTTGCGCGCCTTGCGCACGCCGAGCGGCTTGCCGCTGCGATCAAAGATGTCGAACAGCTCGTCCCCGTCCTGCGCCGCCATGGGCCCGAGGGTAGCGCACTTCGAACGGAGGGCGCCGTTGCTACCCTGCGTGCTCCTCGACGAACCTGTGCTTCATCGAGAAGCTCACGCGCCGGGCGACGAGGTTGGAGCGCCCGGCGATGCTCGACGGGCTGCTCCGGCGCGCACTGTGCCCCGCGCGACCTGCAGACGCCGGCGGCGCACCCTCGCGGGGTCGCGAGCCGCAGCCGCGGTCGCAGGGCGACGTGGAGGAGCTCTCGGTAGCGAGGAGAGCTGAGGTGATGCTGGCGATCCCAGCGGGAATCGAACCCGCGTTACCGGCGTGAGAGGCCGATGTCCTAACCGCTAGACGATGGGACCTTGTACTGTCGAGAAGGCCGATAGCAGAGCTGATCGACCTGGCTGGGGGACAAGGATTCGAACCTTGATAGCAAGAGCCAGAATCTTGCGTCCTGCCGTTAGACGATCCCCCAAGGGGTCAGCGCTGTGTTCATCAGCGCCACGGGCCGCGGAATCTACTCGGACCGGTGGGGTTGTCAAGCGATCAAAATCGGACCCGACCAAGAAAACCTCACGGGGCGGAAAATCCTCGGCGTTTCGCGCATTTTGCGCGGCTCGCTCCGTCCCCTCCGCCCGCATCGAGCCCGCCGCGCTCTCGCTGCCGCTCTCTCGCAGCCGTCCGGCGCCGCCGTCCCGTCCGTCCGCAGCGTCATCGCTCGCCCTCGCCCGCCCGATCTCTCGGGGGGGCCCCCACGGCATTGCGACGGCTGCCCGGACGCTCTCTCCAGGAGCTCCTTCTTCGTTCCACGGGGGCGACGGCCCCGGAAAAGTCGCGACTGTCTGCTGCGTGCCCTTGACGTGCCGGGCGACTGATTTACTTTCGGCCGCGGTTTAGCCACCGGCCTAGGAGAGTGCCAAGCGACTGTGATCCCGGGCACTTAGCTCTCGTCGTGGGGGCGGAAGGCCCCTGCGGGGGGGCGAACGGGACCTCCGGCGAGCCGATGGTCAGTCAACCAGCCGAGGACGAGGGAGCCACCATGAAAATCAGGCCGCTGCAGGATCGGATTGTCGTCAAGCGCGTCGAGAGCGAGACGAAGACCAAGGGGGGCATCATCATCCCCGACGCCGCGAAGGAGAAGCCGATCGAGGGGCGCGTCGTTGCGGTGGGCAACGGCAAGGTCCTGAAGGACGGCAAGGTTCGCCCGCTCGAGGTGAAGGTCGGCGACAAGGTGCTGTTCGGCAAGTACAGCGGCACCGAGGTGAAGCTCGACGGCGAGGAGCACGTGCTCATCCGCGAGGACGACGTGCTCGCCGTGACCGAGTCCGCCTCCTGATCCGGATCGAGGGAAACCGAACCCAAGCGATAGCAGACGCGGCCGCGCGGCCGCGAGGGGATTGAGAGATGGCTGCGAAGCAGATCGTTTATAGCCGCGGCGCCCGCGCCGCGATCCTGAAGGGCGTGAACACGCTCGCCGATGCGGTCAAGGTGACCCTCGGGCCCAAGGGGCGGAACGTCGTCATCGAGAAGAGCTGGGGCGCGCCGGTCGTCACGAAGGACGGCGTCACGGTGGCCAAGGAGGTCGAGCTCGCCGGCAAGCTCGAGAACATGGGCGCCCAGATGGTCCGCGAGGTCGCCTCGAAGACCAGCGACAAGGCCGGCGACGGCACGACGACGGCGACGGTGCTGGCCCAGGCGATCTTCGGCGAGGGCCTCAAGCTCGTCGAGGCCGGGCACAACCCGATGAACCTGAAGCGCGGCATCGACGCGGCCGTCGCGAAGGTCATCGAGTCCGTGCAGCAGGCCGCCAAGCCGACCAAGGACAAGGACCAGATCGCCCAGGTCGCCACCGTCAGCGCGAACGGCGACAAGGAGATCGGCCAGATCCTCGCCGACGCCATGGAGAAGGTCGGCAAGGAGGGCGTGATCACGGTCGAGGAGAACAAGCGCATGACGACGGAGCTCGAGACCGTCGACGGCATGCAGTTCGACCGCGGCTACCTCTCGCCCTACTTCGTGACCGATCCCGAGAAGATGACCGCGGTCCTCACGAACCCGCTCATCCTCGTCCACGAGAAGAAGATCTCGGCCATGGCCGACCTCTTGCCGCTGCTCGAGCAGGTGGTGAAGCAGGGCCGCGAGCTGCTCATCCTCTCCGAGGACATCGAGGGCGAGGCGCTCGCCACGCTCGTCGTGAACAAGCTGCGCGGCACCATCAAGGTCGCCGCCGTGAAGGCGCCCGGCTTCGGCGATCGCCGCAAGGAGATGCTGAAGGACATCGCGATCCTCACGGGCGCGACCGCGTTCATGGAGGACCTCGGCCAGAAGCTCGAGAGCGCCACGGTGCGCGACCTCGGGACGGCCAAGCGCGTCGAGATCGACAAGGACAACACGGTCATCGTCGACGGCCAGGGCGACAAGACCGCGATCAAGGGCCGCATCGAGGCGATCCGCAAGCAGATCGCGGACACGGCGAGCGACTACGATCGCGAGAAGCTCCAGGAGCGGCTCGCGAAGCTCGCCGGCGGCGTCGCGGTGGTGAAGGTCGGCGCGGCGACCGAGACGGAGATGAAGGAGAAGAAGGCGCGCGTCGAGGACGCGCTGCACGCGACCCGCGCGGCCGTCGAGGAAGGCATCGTGGTCGGCGGCGGCGTGGCCCTCCTCCGGGCGGCCTCGGCCCTGGAGCAGCTCAAGTTCAACGACGAGCGCGACGTCGGCGTGCGGCTCGTGCGCCGCGCCGTCGAGGCGCCGCTCCGCCAGATCGCCCAGAACGCGGGCGTCGACGGGACGGTGGTCGTGGAGAAGGTCCGGTCGGGCGCGGCCACGTTCGGCTACAACGCCGCGACCGACGCGTACGAGGACCTGCTCGCCGGCGGCGTCATCGACCCGGCCAAGGTCGTGCGGCACGCGCTCTCGAACGCGGCCAGCGTCGCGAGCCTGATGCTCACGACCGAGGCCCTCGTCGCCGAGAAGCCCAAGAAGGAGAAGCCGGCGGCCGGCGGCGCCCCCGGCGGCATGGGCGGCATGGGGGGTATGGGCGGCATGGGCGGCATGGGCGGCATGGGCGGCATGGGCGACTTCGACATGGGCTGAGCGCCTGTCCGGCCGCGCGCCGGTCGTCGCCGCGCTCCGGCGGCGCCGGGTGGTCGACGCGGCGCGCGCCGCTCCCGACGAAGCGGGCCGAGGGGTCCTCCAAAGCATGCTGGCTTGGAGGGCCCCTCGCGCTTTGTGAGGCCGAGAGCCTTTGCCTGGGTTTTTGACCCGCGGTCACGCGCGGCGCTAGACTCTCGGGCAATGTCGGAGTCGTCGTTCGCCCGCTATGGCCGCGAGTACGTGCCGGGCGACGTGCTCTTTCGCGAGGGCGACCCCGGCGACGTCATGTTCGTCATCCAGTCCGGCGCTGTGCGGATCACCAAATCGGTCGAGGGCGAGGACAAGGTGCTCGCCGTGCTCGGGCCCGGCGAGTTCGTCGGCGAGATGGCGATCCTGAACGGCAAGCCGCGCAACGCGACGGCCACCGTCAGCGAGCCGTCCCGGTGCCTCGTGGTCGAGGCGCGAAAGCTCAAGGCCATGCTGCAGCGGGACACCGAGATCGCGTTCCGGCTGATCAAGAAGCTCGCGAAGCGGCTCGACGCGGCGGACGCGCTCGTCGAGATCCTCATGCACCGGGACCCCAAGGCGCGGGTGATGCTCGCGCTCGCCCGCCACGCCGAGGCGTTCGGGGAAGAGACGCCGCAAGGAATACGCCTCCGCGCCTCCCCCGCGGACATCGCGCGCGAGGTCGACGTCGAGCAAGGAATGGTGGACGAGGTGATGGCGCGGCTCCGCCGGCTGAAGCTCCTCGCGGAAGGGCCCCCTGGGCAGGGGGCGATCATGGTGACCGACATGCGGAGGTTTCAGGATTTCATCGAATTCCTGGAGACGCCGCAGAAGTTCGGCGGAGCGAGCTGAGCCCGTGGAGCTGCGCGTCATCGGCTGCCACGGCGGGGAGACCCCCCGGCATCGCACGTGCGCGTTCGTCGTGGACGACGTCCTCGCGATCGACGCGGGCTCGCTGACCAGCGGGCTCGAGGTGAAGGAGCAGGCGAAGATCGAGGCGTGCCTCGTGAGCCACGCGCACCTCGACCACATCCGCGATCTGGCCACGATCGCGGACAACCGCTGCCAGCTCGGGTGCCCGCCGCTCGTGATCGCGGGCACGCGCGAGACGCTGCGCACGCTGAAGAAGCATTTCTTCAACAACGTGCTGTGGCCCGATTTCGCGGTGATCCCGAGCCCCGCGCAGCCGACCATCGAGTACCTCGAGCTCAAGCCGGAGCGCCCCACGATGGTCGCCGGGCGGCTCGTGCGCGCGGTCCACGTGACGCACACGATCGACGCGTCGGCCTTCGTGATCGAGGGGAGCGGCGGCGCGATCGCGTACAGCGGCGACACCGGGCCGACCGAGCGGCTCTGGGAGGTGCTGAACCAGCAGCAGGACCTCCGCGCGCTGCTGATGGAGGTCAGCTTCCCCGATCGGGAGCAGCGGCTCGCGACCGTGAGCGGCCACCACACGCCGCAGACGCTCGCCGTCGAGCTCCAGAAGTTCCGCGCGCCGAAGGATCTGCCGACGATGCTCTACCACATCAAGCCCGTCTTCCAGGCCGAGGTGGAGCGGGAGTGCGCCGCGCTGAAGGGGCTGAACCTGGAGGTCCTTCAGCTCATGGATCACTTCGTCCTGTAGCGGAGCGCCAGCCGTCGGCCAGCGCCTGCGCGCCTGCCGCGGGCTCAGCGCCTGCGCGCCTGCCGTCGGCCAGAGCCGGCGCGCAGCCTCCACCCGGAGCCTGCGCGCTTGCCGTCGGCTAGAGCCGGCGCGCAGCCTCCGCCCGGAGCCTGCGCGCCTGCCGCCCAGCGCCCTGGTGCGCCCGGCCTGGCCGGTGCCGCGCGCTCGCCGCCCCCGGAGGCGGCGGTGGCGGGCGAGCGGCAGGGGCTAGCGGCTCTCCTGCGTGGGCTCGTCGACGAACGCGCGCTTGCCGTCGGGGACCTCCTCGACGCGGGCGAGGACGACCGTGATGTTGTCGGTGCCGCCGAAGTAGTTCGCCCGATCGATGAGCGCCTTGCACGCCGCGTCCAGCGAGCCGCTCGACATCACGAGCTCGAGGATCTGATCGTCGCTCACGAGGCCGGACAGGCCGTCGGAGCAGAGGAGGTAGACGTCACCGTGGCGTGTCTCGTCCGTCACGAGATCGACGAGGACGTCCTCGCGGATGCCGAGCGCGCGCGTGATGACGTTCGCGGGCAGCTGCCGGACCTCCTCCTCGGTCATCCACGGCGCCATGTGCGCCGCGTCGCTGACGAGCGAGTGGTCGCGGGTGAGCTGCGTGATCTGGCTGTCGCGCAGGCGATAGCAGCGGCTGTCGCCCACGTGGCCCACGGTCACGTGCTCGGCGTCCTTGGAGAACATCGCCGCCACGATCGTCGTGCCCATGCCGAAGTCGGCGAGCGTCTTCAGCGAGCGATCGAAGATGCGCCGGTTCGCCAGCCTGAGGCCGGTGACGACGTAGTTCTCCTCCTCCGTGAGGTTCGGATCGGCGGGGAACGGCCAGGTGGCGTCCCTCCCCACCGTCACGGACAGGAAGTCCGAGAGGGTGCTCACAGCAAGCTGGCTCGCCACGTCGCCCGAGCGGTGTCCGCCCATTCCATCCGCCACGGCCACCACACGGTACTCCTCGCTGACGAGGAGGTTGTCCTCATTGTGGTCCCGGAGGAGCCCGGTATCCGTCATCCCGGCAAACCGGGTCCGCAACATGGGCAGAGAGTAGACGCGGAGCCGGGGGGCAGCGCAAGTTCAAGGCGAGGGCAAAGCTGAAATCCTGGGCCGGATCTCCCACCGCGGCGGCTCCACGCGGGGCAGAAGCGGCCGGCGGCGGGGGCGACGGACCTTCCCGGAGGCGCCCGCCCGCCGGACGCACTTTGCTCTTGAAAGATGAGAGGGGACGTGGGGTTCCCGCCGAGCGGCGCCGCGCGCCGCGAAAGCGCGCCCGCGCCGCGCGCTTTCGCCCGGGCGCGCGAGCTCAGAGCCAGCTCTCGCCGATCGCGAGCCCGAGCGCGGCCGCGATCGTCTCGGCGGCGCGCACGCCCGACGCATGCGCCTCCTCGAAGAGCGCCATCCCGGGCTGATCGACGTGCGCCCAGGCGACGCGCTCGTCGAGCGCGCAGACCGGCTCGAACGGCCGCGGGCCGAGGAAGCCGGGGCGCGGGCGCGGCATCGCGTGGCCCCAGATCATGACGTCCATCCGGCCCACGTCGTCGCGCAGGTGCGGGTGCGCCGGCGCGAGATCGCGCAGCACGCCCTCGGCGAGCGACGCCCACGGCGCGCCGAGCAGCGCCGCGCGCGCGCCGGCGACGTCGGGCCCGCCGTACGCGCGGTAGTACGTCAGCACGGTGCGCTGCATCGGCGCCTCCAGGCGCGAGCGCTGCGTCGCGCCCGCGGCAAGGTCGGTGAGCTGGTGGCGCGCGTCCACATAGCCGAGCCCGTCCGCGCCGTAGAGGACGGAATCCCACGCGTGGTTTGGATCGAGGGGCCGCTCGACGTGCAGGTTCGCGACGAGCCACGCCGACGCGACGCGCGCCGGCAGCTCGCCCGCCGCGCCGCCCGCGAAGATGCGGCGCGCGACGAACGCGGGCGCCGCGAGGATCGCGGCGCGCGCCTCGACGCGGCGGGCCTCGCCGCGCTGCACGTCGACGTAGTCGACCTCCACGCGGCCGCCCGGCTGCGGGCGCACCGACGTGACGAGCGCGCCCAGCGACACGCGCGGCGCCGCGCGCTCGAGCAGCGCCTTCACGAGGCGCCCGTTGCCCTCGGGCCAGATCAGGTAGCGGCTGCCCGCGAGCTCCGGGGTGCGCGCCTTGCGCCCCGCGAAGTAGTGCAGCCCCGCCCAGGCCGAGATCTCCTCGAGCTCGCCGCCGAAGTCGTCGAGCATCGCGTAGCGCACGTACCAGCGCAAAAACGGCGTGCGGTACCCCTCGCGATCGAGCCAGGCCGCCATGCTCATCCGGTCGAGCGCGAGCAGCTCGGGATCGCGCGACGAGCGGTCGAGCGGGATCTGGAACGCCGCGCGCCCGTCGCTGCCTCGGAGCTCGGTGAGCTCCTCCTCGAGCGCGTGGAACCGCTCGAGCTCCTCGAGCGCGTCGGCCGGCAGCGCGTCGACCGGCGCGAGGCCGGCGTGCCAGGCGCCCTCGTAGAACAGCCGCTCGCCCGGCGCGTGGCACAGCCGCCGCGGATCGAACGTGGGGCGGCCGGCCGCGTCCCACCCGGTGACGACGCCCATCTGCTCGAGCAGCCGCAGCGTCGCGCGGGCCTCGACGTTCGGCGCGGCCAGGTAGTGCGCGCCCCACGGGTAGGGCACGACGCCGTCCTCGCCCCACGCGCTCGTGCCGCCGGGCCGCGGCTCGAGCTCGAGGACCCGCAGATCGAGCCCGGCGCCGGCGAGCCGCCACGCGGCCGACAGGCCGCTCACCCCGCCGCCGACGATGACGACGTCCGCGCGCTCGGCCGGGCCGGACGCTGAGGCGCGCGGCGCGCCGCCGCGGAGCAGGTGGCCCGCGCCGTGGGCCGCGCCCACGATCTCGCCGGCGAGCGGCGCCCGCCCCGGCGCGGCCGTGTGCACGAGCCAGCCGGCGGCCACGGAGCTGAGGAAGCCGCGGCGGTTCACCGGGTCACCGCGTCCACTCCGCCCACTCGCGCGTGTACACGGAGACGAGCTTCTGGTCGTTCAGCCGGTTGACCGGGGCATCGACGCGGCCGAGATCGCGCGGGAACCGGAAGAGCTCCGGCAGGCCGCTCGAGTCGAGGTAACGGAGCTTCGACGCGTCGATCCGCAGGGCGCCGGGCGCGGCGAGCCCCTCGCCGCCCGCCAGGATGAACCCCCACTCGCCGAAGCTCGGCACGTAGACGTGCAGCGGCGCGGCCTTGAAGCCGGCCGCCTCGAGCGTCGTGACGACGGACCAGAACGACTCGCGCGCGTAGTGCGGCGACGTCGCCTGGATCACGGCGAGCCCGCGCACGGAGATCCGCTGCCGGAGCAGGTGGTAGAAGGCGTCGGTGTACAGCTTGCCGACGGCGTAGTTGCCCGGATCGGGGAAGTCGACGACCGCGAGATCGAACGACTCGGTCGACTCCTCGAGGTACTTGAACGCGTCCTCGTTGCGGACGACGACGCGCGGATCGCGGAGCGCGCCCCCGTTCAGCGCCGCGGCGAGCGGCAGGTCGCGGAAGGCGCCGGTGACGGCGGCGTCGAGGTCGACGAGCAGGATCTGCTCGATCGACGGGTAGCGCAGCAGCTCGCGCGCGGCGAGGCCGTCGCCGCCGCCGAGGATCAGCGCGCGCCGCGGATCGCGGCCCAGGGCGGCGACGGCCGGGTGCACGAGCACCTCGTGGTACCGGTGCTCGTCGTCGGACGAGAACTGGAGGTTGCCGTTCAGGAAGAGGCGCGTCGTGCGCGGGCTCCGCGTGATGATGAGGCGCTGGTACGGCGACTGCGCCGCGTAGACGATGGGCGCGCCGAAGTAGAGCGCCTCCGAGCGCTCGACGAACCGCGAGACGAGCGCGAAGGCGACGCCGAGCCCCGCCATCACGACCACGCAGAGCGCCCGCAGCCGGACGACGACCGAGCGCTCCAGCGGGAAGAGGAACGTGCTCGTGAGCGCGACCGCCGCGTTGAGCAGGCCGAAGAACAGGCTCGTCTGGTGGATCCCGAGGCGCGGCAGCAGGAGCGACGGGAAGAGCAGGCTCGCGGCGAGGGCGCCGATGTAATCGAGCGTGAGCACGCGCGCGACGAGCCGCTTGAGATCCAGGGAGAAGTTGAGCAGCCGGATGAGCAGCGGGATCTCGAGGCCGACGAGCACGCCGATGAGCAGCACGAGCGCGTAGAGCAGCGCGCGGAACGCCCCGAGCGCGGTGTACACGCGGAAGAGCATCGGCGCGGAGAGCCCGCCGACGAGCGCGAGGCCGAGCTCGATCTCGACGAAGCGCTCGAGGAGGCGGCCCTCGATGTACTGCGAGAGGTACGAGCCGATCCCCATCGCGAACAGGTAGAGGCCGATGACGAAGCTGAACTGCGTCACCGAGTCGCCGAGGACGTAGCTCGCGAGGGTGCCGGTGATGAGCTCGTAGATGAGCCCCGACGTGGCGATGACGAACACGCTCGCGAGGAGCGCGGGGTGCACGAGCCGGGGCAGCGGCTGCGCCGCAGGCGCGCTCGCCCCGGCGTCCCCGCGCGGGGCGCCCCGAGCGCCCGTCGAGCTCTCCTCGGTGGCCGGCATCGGCGCGGTCCTACCACCGCTCGTGCGGGATCACAGCCGGTTCGCGCGCGGGTTCACGCGCGCCTGTGCGAGCCCGCGGCGCGGAAGCGGCCTTGAAACGCTTCCTCTTCCCTGGCCGGCGCTTCTAGTATGGTGCTCGCGTGAGCACGCCCTTCGACCGAGCAGCCGCGTGCCCCTCGTGCGGCGCGCCGATCACGTTTCGCTTCGCGGGCGCGATGGCGCAGGTGTGCAAGCACTGCAAGTTCGTGGTCGCCCGCACCGACCGGGACCTCCGGGCCGTCGGGCGTGTCGCGGACCTTGTCGAGATCCCCACGCCCCTCCAGCTCGGCGTCACGGGGCGCTGGGGCAACGAGCCCTTCGTCGTCGACGGCCGCGTGCAGCTCGATCGCGCCGGCGCGCCGGGCGCGCCCTGGCAGGAGATCTTCATCGCCTTCCCGGCCAGCGGCCGCTGGACGTGGGTCGCCTACGCCCAGGGGCGCTGGTACGCGACGACCGAGGCGCCGCTCCCGCTGAACGGGCTGCCCCCGTGGGCCTCCCTCCAGCCCGGCGGCCGCGTCCACCTCGAGGGGCACGGCGTGTTCACCGTCGTCGAGGTCGGCCGCCGGCGCGTGATCTCGGCCGAGGGCGAGATGCCGCACGTCGCCGCGCCGGGGGTGGTGACCGGCTTCGTCGACATCGCGGGGCCGCGGGGCGAGTTCGGGACCCTCGACTACGGCGACGGTCGGATTATCCCGCCGAAGCTCTACCTCGGCCGGCAGATCGACCCCGCCGTGATGCAGCTCGACGCCGGCGTGCCCGTGGAGCGGCCCGCCGCGCAGGTGACGGCCCTCGCCTGCCCGAACTGCGGCGGCAACCTCCCGCTCGCCGCCCCGGGGACCGCGGAGCGCATCGTCTGCCGCTACTGCGGCACGGCGAGCGACCTCACGAACGGCGCCCTCGTCGCCCTCGGCCAGGTGCCCCGGCCGCCCATGGAGCCGTACGTCCCGCTCGGCGCCGAGGGCCAGCTCCGCGGCATGCGCGTGCTCTGCATCGGCTTCGTCATCCGCGGCTGCACGGTGGAGGGCGAGCGCTACCGCTGGCGGGAGTACCTGCTCTACGGCGGACCGAGCGTCGGCTACCTGTGGCTGATGGAAGAGGACGGCGCCTGGCAGCTCGTGACGCCGCTGTCGCCCGGCGAGGTCCAGCCGATGGGGTCGACCGCGAGCTACCAGGGGAGGACGTACGCGCTCAAACAGAGCGTCCACGCCGAGGTGGAATACGTCATCGGCGAGTTCTACTGGAAGGTGGAGATCGGCGAGGGGGTACAAGCCACCGAGTACCAGGGCGAAGGCGGCAAGATCAGCATCGAGCAGGCCCCGACCGAGGTCAGCGTGTCGTTCTGCGCACCCTTGCCCGGCCCGGAGCTCGCCGCCGCCTTCCACCTGCCGCCCCCGCCAAAACCCGGGCTCGGCAGCGGGACCGGCATGAGCGCCGGCACGGTGATCGTCCTCGTCGTCGTCCTGGTCATCGTCCTCCTCATCCTCATCGCGCTCAGCGACTGTGGTGGGGGCGGCGGCGGCGTCATCTTCGTTCCGACCGGGGGGGGTAGCCCGAGCTTCGGGGGCGGGAAGTGATCCAGCTTTACTGCCAGATTCGGCTGAATCTGAATTAGAGGCCGTCGCGGGGCCGGGAATGCCATGGTCCCGGGTGGTGCCGAATCGGGCGCGCGCGGGCCTGGACATCTCTATGTCCACCGTCGCGGAGAGAGCGGCCTCACGTCGAAGGGAACGGTCGAATCCGGGCAGGTGATGGTCGGTTTCGGGTATCGGTCGCCTCCGGCCGCTCCCCTCGATCGAATGATTTCAATGGTTTACACGCTGGCCTGCGGCGGCCCATGACGTGCAATGTGCCGCCCGAAGCCGGCGCGGACCGGTGACGGAGGCCCATGCAAACCGTGAATTCGGTCGACCCGCACGCACAGCTGCGTGCGCTCTACATCTCCCTGCTCCGGAACCAGGAGCACTTCGACGAGTTCAAGCAGCTGCTCTCCCTCTACATCGTCTCGCCCGAGGCCGACGAGGAGCCGGTGGACGCCGCCAGGGTCCGCGCGCTGCTCAACAGCCGCATCCGCTCCTGGATCGGCGGCTTCTTCGATGGGCTGAGCGCCGCCCAGGTGCTCCAGTGGCGCGCGATCGTGGTCGAGGAGCGCATCAACGTGTGCCTGTCGCCCTGGAAGGAGTCGAACATTTATTGATGCTGCGGCGCAGGCGACAGGCGGGGTTGCACCGCCATCGGCGTACGTCCCACCGGCGCGGCTCCGCCCCGGTCCCATCTCCCGGCGCCCGGCGCCCGCGCCGCGCCTCGGCCGCGAGCGCCGGGCCGCGCGCGTCGCGCCCGGCCGCGGAGGTGTCCGCCCATGGATGACGCGCTCTGGGTGGACGAGCTCTACACGGCGTTCTGGCGGACCCTCCCGGGGATGCTCCACGCCGAGGCGCAGGGGCTGGCCTACACGCTCGGCCTGGCCCCGTCGCGCGACGTGCCCTGGAGCGCCGTGTTCCGCAACGAGATCACCCTGGCCGCGCCCGCGCTGCTCGCCGAGGCCATGCCAGGGGTCCGCGGGGCCACCGTGCAGGACGCCCTGCTCGCGCACCTCCTCGCCGTCATCGAGGCGTTCGGCACGGACCGCATCCAGGACGCGCAGGTCCGGCCGACCTGGCAGCTCGAGGCCATCCTGGCCCACGCGCGGCGGGCGCGCGACGAGGCGCTGCGCCGCGTCGCGCCCGACGTCGACGACCCGGCCATCGATTTCGCCCGCGCGGACGAGGCGACGCTGCTCGCCATCGAGGCCGAGCGCAGCGTCCTCGCGAGCGGCGAGCCCGCCGGCTTCAGCCGCTACTACGCGCTCTCCCTCGGCAAGCAGAGCGTCGGCTTCCCGGCGTCGATCGCCCTGGCGCACGCCGCGGGCTGGACCGCCGCGCAGCGCGAGGTGCTCGCGCGGCTGCTCTCGTCGGTGTGGCTCGGCCTGCAGCTCCACGACGACGTCATGGACTGGCAGGACGACTACCAGCGAGGCGGCGCCTGGGCCGTCGTCCTGGCCTCGGAGCTCCGATCGCGGGCGGAAGGGGAGCCCGACACCACGTCCGCGCGCGCGCGGGATGATGACCGCGCGTCCGGGTCGTACCACCGCGGCGCGATCGCGTACGGGCCGCTCGGCACGCCGCCCTGGGGCATCGCCGCGACGCCGAGGGCGAAGAGCGAGCCGCCGGCCTCCAGCGCGGCCTCGTCGCTCGTCCCCGTGCGCCGCATGGTCCTCGAGTCGGGCGTGCTCGCGGCGATGCTCGACGGCGAGCGCCGGTGCTTCGGCGCCGCGCGCCGGCGCGCGGCCGCCCTCGGCGCCCGCCGCGTCGCCGCCTGGGCGGCGGCGAGGGAGGCGCACGCGCAGGAGCTCGCGCGGTGCGAGGCCGAGAGCCCGGGCTTCGCCAACCGCGCCCACGCGCTCAACGCCTGGGCCAAGGCCGTGCTGGCATGAGCCGGGGCCGCGACGCGGCCTCGCGGGGGGGAGCGGGCGCTCCGGAGGAGGGGCCCGCGCGCGCTCGCCCGGCGCGCGGCCGGCCGAGCGCGCCGCCCCCCGCGTCGACCGCCTCCCCCAGGGCGCGCCCGGCGCGCCCGCCGTGGGACTTCGGCTACGCCCCGGTGCCCACCGCCGCGGGCGACGACGACGGCTGCCCCCTCGACATCGTCGTGGCCCTGCGCTGCGCCGCGGCCCCCGGCGACGTCGTCGCGGCGCTCTCGGCGCGCTGGTCCGCGGTCGAGGTCGAGCGGGTCATCGAGCGGCCGCCCATCTTCTGGCTCCGCGTCCGGTCGCCCGACGGCGGGCGGCGCGCCGAGGTCGCCGCCGCGCTCTCGGCCGCGGCGCTCCCGGTGCGCTACGTCGCGTCGGCCCGGCGCCCGAGCGCCGCCGTGGCGCCGCGCTTCGACGCGGCCGCGGGCGCCGCGGCGCGCCCCGACGGGTGGACCGTCCGCGGCGCGTCGTTCGAGGAGGATCCCGTCACGCCCGGCCGCTGGTTCCTGCGCGACGAGGAGGGCGGGATCGGGGTCGACCGCCGCCGCTGCGGGAGCGGCGCGGGGATGCGCCTCGGGGTCATCGACGACGACGCCTGGGCGGCCGACGAGCTCGGCCTCGACCGCGAGGTGCTCGTCATGCTCGAGCACCCGCCGCGCAGCCAGGCGCACGGCTCGTTCATGGTCGCCTGGGCCGTCGGCTCCCGCCGCCCCGGCGGCTTCCGCGGCGTCGCGCCGGACGCGTCGCCGCGGCTCTACCTGATCCCGAAGCCCGGCTCGTGCGTCCTGGCCCTCCCGGTCGCGATCATCCAGGCCGTCAGCGACGGCGCCGACGTCGTGGTCTGCGCCGCGTACGTCGAGGGCTCGACGACGCCCATGCTGGACGACGCGCTGGAGTTCGCCGCCCGCCTCGGGCGCCGCGGCCGGGGCTGCCCGGTCGTGTTCCCGACGGGCCGCGAGGCCTCGAGCCCCCCCGCGTCGCTGCACGCGAGCTTCTCGCTCGGGTTCGGCGAGCCCGCGAGCGACCCGCGGGTGTTCTGCGTCGGCCCGGGCGCCCGCGGCGAGGGGTGGTTCCTCTGGCGGGACCGCCGGGGGCGCAGCCGCCCCTTCGCCAACCGCGGCCCGGCGGTGCGATGGCTCGCGCCCGGCGACGATCTCACCTGCCCGCTGCCGCCGGCGTCCGGCGCGGCGCCCGAATCCGGCGCGGCGCCCGCCTCCGGCGCGGCGCCCGCCTCCGGCGCATCCGGCGCGGCGCCCGAATCCGGCGCGGCGCCCGCCTCCGGCGCATCCGGCGCGGCGCCCGAATCCGGCGCGGCGCCCACCTCCGGCGCCGCGCCGCTGGCCGAGCGGCTCTGCCACGCCGAGTCGAGCGGGGCCTCGGCCCTGGCCGCGGGCGTCCTGCTCCTCGTCCTGTCGCGCAACCCCGCGCTGCGCCTGCCCGAGCTCGACGCCCTGGTCCTGCGCACGCTCGCGCCGGTGCCCCCCGCGGCGCCCGCGTCGGCCGAGCCGATCGCCGACCCCTGGGACATCTTCCCCGACGGCCGCGATCGCGACGGCCACAACGCCAAGCACGGCTACGGCCGCATCGACGCCGGCCGGGCCTGCCTCGCCGCCGGCGACCCCGTCGCGCTCGCGCTGGTGCTCATCGGCGAGGACCGCGCCGCGCGCGCCTGGCACGACGCCCGCGCCGCGGGCTCGCTCGCCCGCGGCCTGTACTCGCGCCGCCTCGCGCGCTGGGCCGTCCGGGCGCTGCTCGCCGACCCGAGCCTCTGCCACGGCGTCTGCGCGCTCGCGCGCCACGCCCGCCTCACCGCGGGCGACGACGCGCGCCGGCGCGCCCACGGCGCGGGCATCGTGCTGCGGCAGCTCTCGGTCCTCGTCCGCGGCCTCGCCGCGAGCCGCCAGGCGCCGCCGGCGCCGCCGCGCGTGCGCGGCGAGGTCGCGGCCCTGCTCGACGACCTCGAGCGCTCGGCGACCGACGCCGCCGCGGTCCAGGCCGTCGAGTCGCGCTTCGGCGAGCTGGCCGACGCCGTGTTCGCGGACGCCGCCGAGCGCGGCGCGCGCCAGGGCGCGGCCTGAGCGCGCTCCCTCACCGGCGGCGCGGCGTGATCCCCCTCTCATCCACGCATGAAAACGTAATGAAAATCGCGTAACAGCGCCGCCGGGCCCGCCGGGCGCGGGCGATCGCGGCGCGGCGTGCCGTCCGGCGCGTGAGCCCCGTTGGTTCACCCGGGGTTCCAGCGTATCGTGGGTGGCTCGTGGCGCAATTTACGCGCCGTCGAGTCTCCCGATGCCAGCTATCGAGAATCGGCGTTGGCTCCTTGCGGCGGTCGTCTTCGCGACGCTCGTACTGGGCGGCTCCGGGATCAGGAGCGCCGTGAGCTGGTACGAGCGCCCGTTCCCGGGCGTCCTCGTCGACCCGGACGGCGTGGTCTCGAGCCTCGGCCTGCCGTCCTGGGAGGGCTTCCAGAAGGGCCTCCGGTTCCCCGATCGCGTCGTCGAGGTCAACGGCTGGCGCCTCGAGAGCACGGAGGGGCGCTACCGCGCCAGCACCTGGGACGCCGCGATCGAGCAGGCGGCGCGCGAGGGGCAGCGCTCGGTGCGCGCCCGCGTCGAGACGGCCGAGGGGGTGCGCGACGTCGAGCTCTCCCTCGTCCCGTTCGATCCGCTCGCGTGGTGGTTCTACGCCGGCGGGCTGATGGTCGTCGCCTCGCTCTACGTGGGCGCCGCGCTCATCGCCCTCAGCGCGAGCCCGCGCGGCAAGCTCGCGCGCGCGTTCGCGACGGCCGCGCTGTTCACCGCGCTCTTCCAGTTCTCGATCTTCGACTACCACAGCTCGCGCGACCTCGTCCCGTTCTTCCACGTCGCGTACGCGCTCGTCCCGATGAGCTTCTTCACCCTGGCGCTGCGGCTGCCGGACGACGTCGCGCTCATCGCGCGCTACCCCGCCTTCGCGCGGATCGCGCATGGGCTCGGCGGCCTGCTCGCCGCCGGCATGCTCGCCTCGCACGCCATGGGCTGGACCACCGTCGGGATCCGGGGCGTCTGCGCGACCCTGGTCGTCGCCTCGTTCCTCTTCTTCGCGATCACGCTGATCCTCCGCTTCGCCGCCGCGGAGGGGGACCGCCGCCGCACGCTGCGCGCGCTGCTCCTCGCCATGGCGCCGCCGCACGTCGTGATCGCGGTCGGGTTCCTCCTGGCCATGCTCGGCGTCGCGGAGTCGGCGCTCGCGTGGTTCTCGATCCCGGCGCTCGCCCTCACGCCCGTCTCCAGCGTCGTCGCGTTCATCCGCTACGACCTCTGGGGCAGCCGCGCGCTCCTGTCGCGCCCGCTCACGCGGATCATCATCGCCGGCATGATGGTCGCGCTCACGGTGATCGTCTGCTCCGCCTGCGCGGGGTACGCCGGCCTCCCGCTGCTCGGCGCGATCAAGGTCGCCGCGCCCGCCGCGATCGTCAGCGCCGCGCTGGTCGTGTTCGCGCTCGGCGCCGGCGACCGGAAGCTCTTCCCGGCGCGCGCCGAGTACAAGCCCACCGTCGAGCAGCTCAGCGAGGAGCTGACCCTCGTCGCCGATCCCGACGAGGTCGCGGACGCGGTCGAGCGCACGGTGGCGCGCTGGCTGTCCTGCGAGCGCGTCACCTTCCGCCGCATCGAGGTCGACGCCGCCGACGCCCCCGGCGAGCAGGAGCCGCGCGCCGCCGAGGCGAGCGGCGAGCGGCTCATCGGGATCGATCCGCCGCCGGCGAGCGCGAGCGAGCTCTCGCTCACGCTCATGTTCCGCGGCCGTCTGCTCGGCGTCCTCGAGGTCGGCAAGAAGCGCGGCGGCGCCCTGTTCACGAGCGAGGACCTCGACCTGCTCCGCACCATCGGCAACCAGGCCGCGCTCGCCCTCGCGCACGCGCACAGCTACGCCGAGCTGGAGCGGCGGCGGCGCGAGCAGGCCGCCGCCTGGCGGGACGAGCGCGCGGCGCTCATCGAGACGCTCGCGGCCGAGATCACCCACGAGGTGCGCTACCCGATCAACTTCTTCCGCTCGGTGTTCAAGCGCGGCTCGAGCGACCAGAGCCTGGACGCCGAGGAGGTCGAGATCGGCTGCGAGGAGGTCGAGCGCCTCGAGCGGCTCGTGATGGGCCTGCGCCGGGTGACGCACAGGAAGCTCGAGCGCCGCCGCCTCGCGGTCGAGGAGCTCGTGAGCCGGGCGGAGATGCTCCTGCGCGATCAGCTCGGCAAGCGGCGGATCGAGGCGCGCGTGAGCGCGACGCCGCGGCTCAGCTGCGACCCGGACCAGGCCACGCAGGTGCTCGTCAACCTCCTCTCGAACGGCCTCGACGCCGCCGGCGACAGGGGGACCGTCGGGGTCACCTGGGAGCCGTCCGAGGGCGGCGCAGAGCTCGTCGTGTGGGACACGGGGCCGGGCTTCGGCGGGGACGCCTCGCGCATCTTCGCGCCCTGGTACACGACGAAGCCGCGCGGGACCGGGCTCGGGCTCGCCATCACGCACCGCATCGTCCGCGCCCACGGGTGGTCCATCGACCCGGAGCGGCGCGACGGCAGGACGCGGTTCGTGATCGCGATCCCGGCCGCCGACGTCACCATGACGGCAGAGGACGAGGTCGCGTGAAGATCCTGGTCGTCGACGATCAGCGGAGCGGCCGCCGCACGCTCCGGCAGATCCTGGCCGCGCTCGACGAGGTCGAGGTGCTGGAGGCGGTCGGCCTCGACGACGCGATGGCGGCGGTGGAGCGGAGCGCGCCGGATCTCCTGCTCCTCGACGTGCGCCTCTCGGACGATCCGCGCGACCGCGGCGGCCTGGAGATCCTGCGGCGGGTCCGCGCCTCGGGGCGGAGCACGCCGGCGGTGATGGTCACCTCGGTCAGCGAGCTGTCCGAGATCCGGGAGGCCATGCGGCTCGGCGCGCAGGACTACGTGCTGAAGGACGAGCTCTGCCCGGAGATGCTCCTGCCGATCATCGAGGGGCAGCGCGAGCGGCTGCTCCTCAAGGGCGAGGTGGTGCGGCTGCGCGAGCGGGTCGACCGCACGTTCGGGACGAAGGCGCTGCTCGGCTCGTCCGCGGCGATGGAGCGCGTGCGGCGGATCGTCGAGCGGGTCGCCGAGTCGAGCAAGACCGTGCTCATCCGCGGCGAGACCGGCAGCGGCAAGGAGATGGTCGCCCGCGCGCTGCACGAGATGAGCTCGCGCCGCGGCGAGCCGTTCGTGGCCGTCAACTGCTCGGCGCTGCCGGGGACGCTCATCGAGTCGCTCATCTTCGGGCACGAGCGCGGCGCCTTCACCGGCGCCGAGAAGCGCATCCGCGGCCAGCTCGAGCTCGCGGGCGCGGGCACGATCCTGCTCGACGAGATCGCCGAGATGCCCGGCGAGCTCCAGGCGAAGCTCCTGCGCGTGCTCGAGGACCGCCGCTTCCGCCCGCTCGGCGCCGAGTCGGAGATCCCGCTGCGCGCCCGCGTCCTCGCGGCGACCCACGTCGACCTGGAGAAGCGCATCAGCGAGGGGCGCTTCCGCGAGGATCTCTTCTACCGGCTCAACGTGGTCACGGTGCACGTCCCGTCGCTCGCCGAGCGCGACGCGGATCTCATCGAGCTCTTGCTCGCCTTCAGCGCGGAGCTCCCGCGCAAGCTCCGCTACACCGACGAGGCGATCGCGTGGCTCGTCCGGCGGCCGTGGCCCGGCAACGTGCGGGAGCTCCGGAACGTCGTCGAGCGGCTCGGGCTGCTCGCGGACGACGATCTCATCGACGTCCCGACGCTCGAGGAGCTCGCGCGCGAGCGGCCGATCGTGGACGCCACGGCGGAGATCGACCGGCTGGCGCGCGCGCTGCTCGCCCTGCCCGAGCGGCTCGGATCGAAGCTCCGCGTGATCGAGCGCGCGGTGCTGCACCACGCGATCGAGAGCTGCGGCGGCAACAAGGCGGCCGCGGCGCGGCTCATCGGCGTCGATCGGAAGATGCTCGAGCGGCGGTGGGACCGGCACACCGGCGAGGAGCCGCCGAGCAGCCGGCGGGTCACGCCCGTGAACGCGCCGCGGTACCTCGGCGAGGAGCCGCCGAGCAGCCGGCGGCTCTCGCCCGCGAACGCGCCGCGGTACCTCGGCGAGGAGCCGCCGAGCAGCCGGCGGCTCTCGCTGCCGTCGGACCCCGGCGACGGCTGAGCCGCGCCGGGGCGGCGCGGTCGACGGCTGAGCCGCGCCCGGGCGGCGCGGCCGACGGCCGAGCCGCGCTCGGGCGGCGCGCTACTTCCTGCCGATGCCGGTGTAGACGAAGCCCATGCCGCGGAGCTCGTCGGGCTCCCAGACGTTGCGCCCGTCGAAGAGCGTCGGGGAGCTCAGGATGCGCTTCAGCCGGTGGAAGTCGGGGCGCCGGTACTCGTGCCACTCGGTGACGACGACCAGCGCGTCCGCGCCCTCGGCCGCGCCGTACATGCCGTCGCTGAGGAGGATGCGGTTCCCGTAGATGGCGCGCACGTTCGGCATCGCCTGCGGATCGTGCGCCTGGACCGTCGCGCCCGCCTCGAGCAGCTGGTCGATCAGCGTGAGCGCGGGCGCCTCGCGGATGTCGTCGGTCTGCGGCTTGAATGCGAGCCCCCAGACCGCGATCGTCTTGCCCTTGAGCGCGCCGTCGAAGTGGGCGCTCACCTTGCTCCCGAGCAGCCGCTTCTGCCGGGCGTTGATCCGCTCCGTCGCCCGCACGATCTCCAGGTCGTGCCCCACCGTGCTCGCGGTGTAGAGGATGGCCGAGAGATCCTTGGGGAAGCACGACCCGCCGAACCCCGGGCCCGCGAAGAGGAACTTCGTGCCGATGCGCGGGTCGGCCCCGACGCCCTTGCGCACGAGCTCGATGTCCGCGCCGAGCTTCTCCGCGAGCACCGCCAGGTCGTTCATGAACGAGATGCGCGACGCGAGCAGGGCGTTGGCGGCGTACTTGGTGAGCTCGGCCGAGCGGGCGTCCATGAGCTGGATGCGGTCGCTCGCCCGCACGAACGGGTTGTAGAGGTGGCGCAGGATCTCACGCGCCTTCGGGTCGTCCGAGCCGATGATCACGCGGTCGGGCTTCATGAAGTCGTTCACCGCGTCGCCCTCCTTGAGGAACTCCGGGTTCGATGCGACGGCGAACGGCTGGGTGGTGAGCCCGCCGATGATCTGCTTGAGCCGATCCGCGGTCCCGACCGGGACCGTGCTCTTCGTGGCGATCACCTTGAAGTTGTTCAGGTTCTTGCCGATCGTCTCGCCGACGGCCTCGACGGCGGAGAGGTCGGCGGAGCCGTCGTCGGCCTGCGGCGTGCCGACGGCGATGAAGACGATCTCCGCGTCGCGGATGGCGCCGGCGACGTCGGTGGAGAACCGGAGCCTGCCGTCCCGCGTGTTCTTGGCGATGAGCACGTCGAGGCCGGGCTCGAAGATCGGCATCTCTCCGCGCTTCAGCATCTCGATCTTGGCGGCGGACACGTCGACGCACGCGACGTCGTTCCCGAAGTCCGCGAAACCCGCGCCGGCCACGAGGCCGACGTACCCTGTTCCCACGACCGCAAGCTGCATGCGCGGGACGCTACCACGACTCTCGGGCTGTTCGAGCCGGGAGGAGCGCGAAGTGTGATCCCCGATCGATCTGTCCCGCTACGTCAAGCGCGCGCGCCCGCGCCCGCGCCCGCGCCGGGCGCGGGCCTCGCCGGCCGCGCTCCTCGCGCGCCGCCGTCGGGGCGGGCCTGCCCTCGGGCGCGCGCGGGGCCGGGCGCTCGACGCCCGAGGGGCGCGTGGCTCAGGGGTGCACGAACACCACCGTTCCGGTCAGCGAGCGCGCCGCGCCGTGCCATCCCGGCGGGACGGCCGGCTCGGTCCAGAAGAAGAGGCGGCGGGCGTCCTCCGGCGACAGGTTGATGCAGCCGTGGCTCTTGGGCCGGCCGAACTTGTCGTGCCAGTAGGCGCCGTGGAGCGCATACCCCTCCTCGAAGTACTGCACGTAGGGGACGTCGCGCAGCTCGAACTCCTCGCCGACGGCGTCCGAGTCCATCGTGATGGAGATGTACTTCGTGTGGATGCGGAAGATCCCGCGCTTCGTCGCGGTGCTGGACTCGTGGTCCTCGAGCCCCGCCTCGCCGCTCGAGATCAGGGTCGCGTAGACCGGCTTCGTGCCCTCGTAGGCGACGAGCACCTGCTTCGTGATGTTGACGTCGAGCCACTTCTCGCCGTTCTTGCCCCAGGCGGGCATCTTCTTGGCGGGGTCGATGCGGCCGGCGTGGCGATCGTCGACCCAGTCGCCGTCCTTCGTCTCGTAGTGCAGCTTGCCGCCGAAGAACTGCTGTTTGCCGGTGAGGGGCACCGCGGCGCGCCACTCGAGCTCACCGGCGTCGACGAGCTTCTTGCCCTCCACGCGCCACCGCTTGCCGCCGGCGCGGCGCACGAGCGCGAACGGGAAGTCGATGTCCTTGCCGATCTCGACGCCGTGGAAGTCGGACCCGCGGATGGGGCGGAACCGATCGGCGGGGACGACGCGCAGGTCGGTGGTGACGTTGTAGCGCCGGCCCTCGTGGAGGAACGACTCGATGAAGGCCATGCCGTTGCGCCGCGAGACCTCGTCGATCTTCACGGCGTCGTCGGACTTGATGAGGCCGGAGAGGTTGGGGGCCTTCCGGCCGTCGCGCAAGAACCACGGGATCTCGCGATCGGTGATGCGCTGCGCGAGGGCGTCGAGCGCGGGCGGGGCCGGCTCGTTGCTCCATTTGAGCCACACGTCGAGGCCGTAGGTGGCGCCGCTCTCCTCGTCTTTCGCCCAGCGATCGAGGTGCTTCTTGAGGCTCGGCTCGTGGCGCTCGAGGTCGTCCTGCGTCGGGATGCGCGCGTACGCGGGGCCGCCGCGGGTGACGGTGCCGTACATGTACGGGAGCTTGTGGGTGACGTCGGGGCGGCGGGCGGCGGCGCGGACGATCTCATGGTTCAGGTCGAGCGTCGCGTCGGGGCCGAGGCACACGTAGCCGAACGGCTTGATCTTGCGGAAGCCGCCGGGGCAGCCGTCGGTGCCTGCGGGCTCGGGATCCATCTCGACGATCGCGCCGGCGCGGAGGAAGCCGACGCGCTTGGCGCCGGTGCTGGGCCGGGCGTAGACGCGGGTGAGCATCGCGATGCTCGCGAGCCGCGGGCTGCCCTCGGCGGGCGGCGGGGGCGGGGTGGCGACGCCGCTCAGCGAGACGATGGGCGGGCCCTGGGGCTGGCCGGGCGGGGGCTCATCCTCGGCCGGGGCAGGGGAGGCGGAGGGGGCGCCGGAAGCGCCGGGGGCGGGGCCCTGCGCGGCGGCCTCCTTGGCGGCGGCGCCGCCCTGGGCCTCGGCCGGCGAGTCGGGGGTGGTCCCGGACTGGGACTGGCCGCAGCCCGAGAGGAGCGCGGCGAGGGCGAGAGACGCGAGCGCAGGGCGGCGCGCCGCGCGCGGTGCTGCGGGGCGCGTTCGGGGCGGCGTGTCCATGGCGGGGCGACCGTAATGCACAGGAGGGGGAGGCGGGCCAGTTTTCGGCGCGCGATCCGACAGAGAGCGATGCACTCGCTCATCCGGAGCAGCCGCCGCTCCGTGGGTGGAGGACCACCGTGAAGGGATACCGCTCCTCTCCTCGGGTGTCGGGGTCGTAAGGGCCCGTGGGCAAGACGGTCACGACGAGCGTCCGCTTCCCGTCCGCCGCGAGCTCCAGGGGTGCGGGGCCGGACGAGAGGTCGAGGAGCTCGCCGTCGGAATCGGGCGTGAGCCCGGGCACGGCCTGGACGACGAAGCGGCGCCCCTCGTCGTCGGGCGCTTCGAGGGATACGCAGATCGGCCGCGCGGCGTCCGCGCCCACCGACAGCTCGATGTAGCTGGTGCCGAGCATCATCGGCGCGTCCTCGCGGATCTCGATCCTGCCCGGCGAAGCCTCGATCTGGGCCGCCAGCGTCAGCCTGGCCTCCTCGAGGTTCTCGAGGCCCCCCGCGAAGTGACGGAAGTGCCGGTCGTCGACGTGATCGCCAGTATACCAGCGCCAGCGCGCGAGCTCGGGGACGATGTCGACATAGCTGGTGTCCGCCACCTCGCGCAGCATCGCGTCGAGCGCATCGACGAAGTCGGGCTCGTTGCGATCCAGCGCGCCCTCGGCGCCTCGAGGGTTGCGCGCGTCGAGCCACATGCGGGAGACGAACGTCGGATCGCCGTCGAAGAACCGGTCCTTGAGGTACAGGAGGACCATGGACGAGCCATACATGGCCCACGTCTCGTAACCGTCGTCGTGGTCGATCGCCCGGTCCGGGTGCCTCTGAAAATCGGCGAGGCCCTCGTCCGCATAGCGATCCATGTAGATCTGGTCGAGGAAGCTGGCCGACATCTCGAAGAGGACGGGGCTCTCGTTCCAGTCGTCGGAGGCCTGCGACGCGTGCGCCATCTCGTGCACGACCGTCTCCTCCAGATCGGCGCCGCCGTAAGGCCCCCACGGATCGACGATCATGAAAGGGTGCCAGTCGTTCCAGGAGGTCGACGGCTCATCGCCGAGGACGTCGACCAGGCAGCTGCGGTGGCCTCTCCACACGAGCACGTCGAATGCGTCGTCGGGCCCGCACCCTCCTGCATCCGTCAGCGGCGGGCGCATGCCGATCCGATTCACGTGGTAGTCCCACCCCTTCTCCACGAAGGCGAGGACCTGACGGGCGGTGTCGCGCTCCTCTTTCCGAGAGTAGTGGACGAGCACGGGGAGCGTCGCGGAGCGGATCGAGAAAGGAAACAGCTCCTCGAAGTCGGCTCGCCCACAGGCGCTCTCCCCTGCGGACAAGGGATGCGTGTACTCGGGAAATGGGGCTCGGGTCGTATCGTCGGCCTCTTCGCCGCAGCCGGCGGCGGCGAGGACGAGGGGAGAGCAGGCCAGCCACGCCAGGGGCTTCATCATGCTCGCCCTCTAACCGAGCCTCCGGGGAGCCCGCAAGGAGTGGATTGGAGCTCAGCGCTCGTGTCGCGCGCGGCCGCCGTGGCGCGCGAGCGCGGCATGCGCTGGCTGCACGTGGGTTTCGAACTGCACCTCGCCGGCTTCTACCGGGGCGCGGCTTCGCTCCGACCGAGGCTGGGCTGATGAAGCTCGGGGATGACGGCCAACCCGAGGCGCTCTTCCGCGGGCAGGCTTCGGAGGCCGTCCGGCAGCGTCTCGAACGGGGCGCGCCCCCTCGCGAGGGGCGTGGCCAGGTCGCGACGTGGGGGAGCGGGCTTCGAGGCGTCTCCAGCGAGGTCTGGATCGACCCAGACCCCCTCGCGAGGGGGTGCAGGTCGGTCGCGATGTGGCGAAACGGGCTTCGGAGGCCGTCCGGTTCGGTTTCGGATCGACCCGACCCCCCTCGGAGGGGTCGCGGGCAGGTCGGGACGTGGCGGAGCGGGCTTCGGAGGCCGTCCGGTTCGGTTTCGGATCGACCCGACCCCCCCGGGAGGGGTCGCGGGCAGGTTGCGACCTCCCCAGGAGGGCTAGCCCCGCCCGAACCTGAGCAGCAGCCCGAGCCAGCCCCGCGCCAGGTAAAGGCCGTTGATCAGCACATAGATCCAGAAGAACACGTCGAGCCGATCCGCGAGCGCGAACGCCCAGATGTGGCTCGGGTAGTGGTTCAGGAAGCGCAGGAACGTCGTCACGAGCGCCGCCGCCCGGGCGACGGGCGACCGCGGGCGCTCCTCCGTGACATTCTCATAGTGCGCCGAGACCGACGTCTCCTTGCCGCTGATCTCCGGGCGGCGGACGAAGTTCGTCAGCGAGATCGCCGAGGCGATCACCGCGACCCCGACCACGCCAGCGAGCAGGAAGCGCGGGTCGCCCGCGGGCCAGAGCGCGCCGTCGAGGCCGAGGCCGCCGGCGAGGAAGAAGCGCACCGAGAGGGCGCCCGAGAGGAGCACCGCCTTGAGCTCGTCCGTGAAGAAATCGAAGAGGTGACCCTCCTTCGACGCGATCTGCTTGTGGCGCGCGAGCATCCCGTCGGCGCAGTCGAGGAGGTAGCTCAGCTCGAGCACGCCGATGGCGACGAGGCCCCCCGCCGCCGTGGGCAGCGCGACGAGCAACGCCGCCGCGACCACGAACACCGCGAGGTTGAGCAGCGTGACCTGGTTCGGCGTGATCGAGGTCCGCGCGAGCAGCGCGACGACGCCGCCGGCGAGCGGGCGCATGACGTAGGTGTTGAAGAGCTGATCGTGCTTCTTCCGCGTGGCCAGGTAGATGCGCTTCGCTTCGCCGAGCATGGCGGGCGCATCCTAGAGCGGCGGTCCGACGGGAAGGGCACAAACCCGCTCCGCGCCGCCCCGCCCGACGCACAAACCGCCCCGCGCGCGGCGCACGCCCCGGCTCCTCCCGGCTCCCCCGTCCTCCGGGCTCGTTTCCTCCGGGCTTCGTCCCGGTAACGAAGAGTCCGCCCGCCGCTGCCCGCCGCCGTCGCGGCCGCTCTCGCCGGGGTAACGCCCGCCCCGAGCCGCCGAGCGGCTTCCCTCGTGCGGCGGGAACGTCTATCAAAGGTCTTCATTCATCAGGCCGGTTTCCCGCTCGGGAACGAAGCGATCCGGCGACACGACCGCTGTCCAGCCACGCACGGAGTAGATCGGATGAAGCGTTCCATTCGCGGTCTCACGCTCTCGCTCGCGCTCCTCGCCGGCTCGCTCGCGCACGCGGCCCCCGGCAAGCGGCCCGACCTCAACGCCTACCTGCGCGCGCCAAGCGCCGCGCGCGCCCTCGGCGACGCGCGCGCCCTCGGCGACGCGCGCGCCTCGGCCGCCGCCCGCGCCGCGCGCGCGGGCGGGGTCGTCACGTCCATCGACGAGCAGCGCGGCGCGCCGACCTTCCTCTGGGCCGCGAGCGGGGCCGCGCCGGGCGGGGCCGCGCCGGCCGAGGCCCCGTCGGCCGTCGCCCCGGGCGCCACGCCGGAGGCCGCGGCCCGGCGCCACCTCGCCCGCTTCGCCGCGGCCTACGGCCTGTCCCGGGCCGCGCTGGAGGCGGCGCAGGTGGTCCACGTCCACGACCTCGGCCAGGGCCCCGTCATCGTCGTCCTGCGACAGCGCGTCGACGGCGCCGACGTCTTCCAGACCGACGTGAAGGTGCTCATGCGCCAGGACCTCGCGCTCGTCGCCATCTCCGGCAACCTGCACCCGGCCGCCGTGCCCGCCATGGCGCGCGCGCGCCGCCATGCGTTCCGCCTCTCGCCGAGGCAGGCGCTCGGCCGGGCGCTCGAGGACCTTCACGGGATCCACCCGGGGCAGCGCGGGGTCGTCGATCTCCAGCGCCCCGCCGGCGACTACCAGGCGTTCGACCTCGCGCCGGGCAGCGCGCTCCGCGCCGCGGGCCTCCACCTGGTCGAGCCGGCCCGCGTGAAGAGGGTCTATTTCCCGATGCCGGAGGGGTTGATCCCGGCGTACTTCGTCGAGTTCATCTCGGGAGAGGTCGAGTCCGTCTCCTCGGACGCCTACGACTACGTGATCGCGGCCGACGACGGCCGCGTCCTCTACCGCCGCGACCTGATCGAGTACGACGCGTTCAACTACCGCGTCTGGGCCGAGACCACCGGCGACCGGCGGCCCCTCGACGGGCCCCAGGCCGACTTCCTGCCGCACCCGACCGGCGTGCCGGACGGGTCGCAGCCGGACTTCATCCCGGCGCCGCTCGTCTCGATGGAGGGGTTCAACAAGGGCCCGGGCGGCGCCGCCGACCCCTGGCTGCCGAACGACGCGGTCCAGACCTTCGGCAACAACGTGGACGCCTACGCGGACCACCGGGCCCCCGACGGCTTCTCGAACGGCGACGTCCGGGCGACCCTCACCGCGGCGCGGACGTTCGACCACGTCTACGACCCGCTGCTCGATCCGGTGTCGAGCGAGGCGCAGACCATGGCCGCCGTGACCCAGCTGTTCTACGTGAACAACTGGCTGCACGACTGGTACTACGACTCGGGCTTCGACGAGGCCGCGGGCAACGCCCAGCTGGACAACATGGGCCGCGGCGGCCTCGGCGGCGATCCGCTGCACGCCGAGGCGCAGGACGGCGCCCTGGTGCCGAACGCCCAGCGCAACAACGCGAACATGAACGCGATGTCCGACGGCGCCTCGCCGCGGATGCAGATGTACCTCTGGAACAGCAAGGACGTCCGGCGCACGCTGACGCTCGACCCGGGCGGCGCGAGCCTGAGCACCGGCACGGCCGCGTTCGGGGCCGGGAACTTCAACCTCTCCGCCGAGATCGCGCTGGTCGACGACGGCGTCGACGCCACGCCCGACGACGCGGTCGATGGAACCCGCGACGGGTGCGAGGCGCCGGTCGCCGACGTCGCGGGCAAGATCCTGCTCGTCGATCGGGGCGGCTGCACCTTCAAGCAGAAGGGGGTGAACGCCCAGGCCGCCGGCGCGGCCGCGCTGATCATCGCCAACAACGCGCCCGGCGACCCCGCGCCGGGCATGGGCAACGGCGCGCCGGAGGACGCCGCGGTGACCATCCCGGTGCTCTCCACCTCCTACGAGGAAGGGAGCAGCCTCAAGGCCGCGCTCCTGGAGGGGACGGTCAGGGCGGCGATGGAGCGCGTGCTCGGCGTCGTGCGCGACGGCACGATCGACAACACCGTCACCGCGCACGAGTGGGGGCACTACATCCACCGGCGCCTGACCCAGTGCTTCACCGCGCAGTGCGACGCGCAGAGCGAGGGCTGGGGCGACTTCATCGCGCTGCACATGGCGATGCGCGACGGCGACGACCTCGGCGGCACCTTCGCGACCGGCATCTACGCGTCGGAGGAGAGCGGCGAGAGCGCCTACTACGGCGGCCGCCGGGCGCCCTACACGATCAACTTCTCGAAGAACGGGCTCACGTTCAAGCACATCTCGGACGGCGTCGCGCTCCCGGATCACCCGATCCTCGAGGGGAGCGACCCGAGGAACTCCGAGGTCCACAACGCGGGCGAGATCTGGGCGCTCATGCTGTTCGAGGGCTACGTCGAGCTGCTCGCGCGCGAGGACGAGGGCGGCCGCATCTACACGCACGACGAGGCGCGGCGGCTCATGTCGGACATCGTCGTGGCGGGGATGAAGCTCGCGCCGGTGGACGCGACCTACACCGAGCAGCGGGACGCGCTGCTCGCGGCCGCGTTCGCGCGGAGCGAGGCCGACATGCTCGCGCTCGCCCACGGCTTCGCGCGGCGCGGCGCGGGGACGTGCGCGGTGTCCGCGCCGCGCGACTCGGAGGACTTCGCCGGCGTGGTCGAGAGCTTCGCGATGGCGCCGCTCGCCGCCGTCTCGCCGGGGGAGCCCGACGACGGCGTGCGCTCGTGCGACGACGACGGCTTCCTCGACGCGGGCGAGCGCGGCAAGGTGGCGATCGAGGTGCGGAACGCGGGGCCGTTGCCGCTCCTCGGCGCCGCGGCGACCGTCTCCTCGACGAACGAGCACGTGTCGTTCCCGGACGGGACCGCGATCCTGCTGCCCGATATCCCGGCGTTCGGGGCCGGGACGGTCGAGGTCGAGGTCGAGGTGGACGAGGCCGCGGTCGGGATCGAGGCGCTGGAGCTCCGCGTGGACGTCACCGCCCCCCGGGCGTGCGAGGTGATGGTCGCCGGCGTCGTCGGGGCGCGCGTCAACGTCGACGACGTGCCGGCGGCGTCGGCCGTCGATTCGGTCGAGAGCGAGGCGCCCGCCTGGTCGAAGGACGGCGACGAGGCGGACGCCATCTGGTCGCGCGAGAAGACGGACCTGACGAACCACGCGTGGCGCGGCGTCGACCACCCGAGCCTCTCCGACACGCAGCTCGTCTCGCCGCCGCTCTCGGTCGGCGAGGGCGAGCCGCTCGTGATCTCGTTCAAGCACCGGTACTCGTTCGAGATCTCGCCGGCGACGGAGGACGAGGCGGCGGTCCACTGGGACGGCGGGCTCATCGAGATCAGCGGCGACGACGGCGCGACGTGGCAGGACGTCGCGGCGTACGCGGATCCCGGGTACGGCGGCCCGATCGGCAACACGGTGGACGAGCCGTCGGTGAACCCGCTCGCCGGCCGCCAGGGCTTCGTCGGCGCGAACGAGGCCTGGCCCGATCCGGAGCAGGTGACGCTCGATCTCGGCGACGCGTTCGCGGGGAAGACGGTGAAGGTCCGCTTCCGCATCGGCACCGACGCCTACTCGGGCGATTTCGGCTGGGAGATCGACGACATCGAGGTCCGCGGCATCGAGAACACGCCGTTCGGCGCGCTCGTCCCGGACGCGCCCGGGTGCGGCGATCCGGTCGGCGAGGGCGGCGCCGGCGGCGAGGGCGGGGCGGGCGGCGAGGGCGGCGGCGGAGGTGAGGGCGGGGCGGGCGGCGCGGGAGGCGCCCCGAGCGGCGAGGGCGGCGCGGGCGGCGGCGGGGCCGACGCGCCGACCGATGGCTCCCCGGTGGTCGCCGAGGGCGACGGCTGCGGCTGCCAGGTGCCCGGCGGCGGCGCGACCAGGGCCACGGGGCCGCTGGCCACGCTGCTGGCGATGGCGCTGCTCGGGCTGCGGCGGCGCCGGGGCGCGGCCTGACCGGGCGCGGCCCGGCGAGGCGCGATCCAGCGGACGCGGGCTGACGGGCCGCCGAGCCCGTCAGCGCCGCGCGCGGTGCGATGCCGGCGCGTCCGGCGGCTCGTCGCTCCACTCGACCGCGATCGATTCCTCGTTCGCGCCCGCGGGGCGCTCCCACTCGGTGGTGATCGATCCGCCGCTCACGGGCGGCTCGTCGCTCCACTCGACCGCGATGCTGTCGACGGCGGTCGGGCTGCTCGCGGGGCCCACCGGGACCGTGATCGGCCCGTTGTCGTCTTCCGGGGCGGCGGGCGCGCGCTGCCCGTGCAGCGTGACCGCGTCGGGATCGAGCGCGTGCGCGAACCGCGACGCGTACGGGGGCGGCTCGCGGCGCAGCAGGGCGAGGACGTCCTCGAGCATGAGGCGCGCGTCGGGGTAGCGCTGGTCGCGGTCGAAGGCGAGCGCGCGGTCGACGACGAGGCACACGTCGCGCGGCGCGTACGGCGCGCGCTGCGAGAGCGGCGGCGCCGGCTCCCGGCCCATCTTCAGCAGGAGGTCGAAGTCGGTGCTCGCCTCGTGCACGTGGCGGCCGGCGATCAGCCGGAACATGGTGGCGCCGACCGCGAACAGATCGGCACGGGCGTCGATGTCGCGGCCCTTGGCCTGCTCCGGCGGCATGTACGGCGTCGTGCCGAGCACGAGGCCCATCCGCGTGAGCTCCCCCAGGAGGCCAGAGTCCTGCCGGATCCGCGCGAGGCCGAAATCGAGGACCTTGATGCGCGGGCCGCCGGCGGGCGCGGGCGTGGACGCGGGGGCGTCGCGGACGACGTACAGGTTGGGCGGCTTGATGTCGCGGTGGATGATCCCCTGCGCGTGCGCCGCGCCGAGCGTGTCGAGCACCTGCGCGGCGAAGCCGAGCACCTCGGCGAGCGGCAGGCCGCCCAGGCGGCGCTCGCGCTCGGCGAGCGACTCGCCCTCGAGCAGCTCCATGACGAGGAACGGCGCGCCGTCCTCGGCGACGTCGATGTCGCGGATCTCGACGGCGCCCGGGTGGCGGAAGCGGTTCGCGGCCTGCGCCTCGCGCTCGAACCGGTCGCAGATCTCCTTCGACTGCGCGGCCTGCGGGTGGAGGATCTTGAGCGCGTCGCGGCGCCCGATGCGGTGGACGCCGACGTACACGGCGGCCATGCCGCCGGCGCCGAGCAGCCGCTCCAGCGTCCACTTGTTGCGGATCGTGGTCCCCACGCGTTGTAAGGCCGTGTCGCTGCTCATGGGGTCCTTGCTGGGCCCATGGAAGCGGGGCGGGCGCACGCGGTCAAGCGTATGCTCTCCGCGCGCGGGGGAAGGCAGAGCGATGGCGAAACCGGACAAGCAGAGCGGGCGGCGGTACACCGAGGCCGAGGTGCGGGCGATCCTGGAGCGCGCCCTCCGGGACGCGCAGGCGCGCGACGTCGGCCATGACGAGCTGGTCGCGGCCGCGGAGGAGATCGGCATCTCGCGGGGCGCGATCGAGGCCGCGTCGCGCGACATCGAGCATGTCCGGGGCGAGGCGGAGGCGCGCGCGGCGATCCTCGCGCGCCGGCGCAAGGGGTTCCGCTCGCACCTGTTCTCGTTCCTCGTCGTGAACGCGTTCCTCTTCGCGGTCAACGCGCTCACGCCCGGGCCGTGGTGGTTCTTCTGGCCGCTGCTCGGCTGGGGCCTGGGGCTCGCCTTCCATGCGCGCGCCGCGCTCTCCAGCGACGTGTCCCCGCGGCAGCTCCGGCGGGCGATCGAGCGCAACGCCGCGCTGGCGCAGCGGGAGGAGCACCGGCGGCTGAAGGAGCGGCGCAGGGCGGAGCAGCTCGAGCGCAAGCAGCGCCTCGAGCGGAGCGCGGAGGAGCTCGGGCACGCCGTCGAGGAGGGCGTCGCGACGGTGCTGTCGCGGATCGCGCAGGAGATCCGCGGCAGCGCGCCGCCGCCGCCGTCGCCCGAGGACGCGCGGCGCGGGCGGCGGATCGCGCCGCTCGGCGCGGAGGAGGCCGGGATGGACGACGCCGAGTCCGAGGCGCTCGGCGAGGAGGAGGCGGATCGCGCGGCCCGGCGAGGCCGCGGCGGGCGCTGACGGCGGCGGGTGGCGCGAACGCACAACCGAATGGCGCGTTCGTGAACGCGCGCCCACCGCCCCGCGCGTACACATCCTCACGACGATCGCGCGACGGGCGCGCCCTTCGCTCACCCCGGCTGCGCGCCGACCCGCTGCCGCGGGCGGGCGCCGGGGTGCGCGTTCGCGCCATCACAACGAGGGAGTAAGCAGACCATGCTGAAGAACATCTTGATGGCTCTCGGACTCGCCACCTCTGTTGCCGCCTGCATGGCCGAGCCGAGCGAATCGGCACCTGAGGCCGAGGCGGTCGCCGGCGAGGAGGCCGTGGACTCCGCCGAGCAGGCGCTGATGTCGACCGGCTTCACCCGGACCTATTACAGCGACAGCTCGTTCAAGACACCGATTGGCGTCGAGACCCGCGACTGCGACCCCGATTATAATGAGTTCTTCGGAGAAGCGTCGAGGTACTACAAGCAGCGTCGCTACAACTGCCCCGGCAGCACCATGCCCGGGCTTCCCTCGACGAACTGTTACATCTGCTACGACAACGCGGTCCCCGGCGGCCCGCCGTCCGTGGCGTGCGTCGGCTCCTCGTGCCCGGCCTTCTGAGCAGGCTCGGCCTGAGCAGGCTCGGCGCGGACTGAGCAGGTTCGGCGCGGGCTGAGCAGGCTCGGCGCTGGAGCCCCGGTGGTGCGCCGACCTGCGCCAGCCCCCATGGCCCAGGTTGGCGCGGTCCTAACGCCGGCACCCGGGGCGGCGGTGGCCTACGCGCACCGGTGCGGACGGCGCGGGGGGGGCCGGGGCGCGCGCGCTCCGGAAGCGCGCGGAGAGGCGGGCCCCGCGAGGGCATGGAGGCGGCTGGCGCCGAGGCGAGGGGCGCGGCCGGGCGCGTGGCATGTCGAGTGCGTTAGTCAGGCTAACGAACTAACCAACCGACAACCCGAGCCCTCCGCGTCGGCGCTGAACGGCCGCAGCGCGCTCCGCGCGCCGCGGCGTACAGCGCTCGATCGACGGCGCACGTCCGATGTCCGCCAATGGTCTCTCTCGACGAGTTGAAGAGCGCTTCCAGCATCGATGAGCTCCTGGCCGATCCGATCGGCAAGTACTTCGTCGACCCGACGTTCGTCTTCTGGTACCCCGAGCGCGCCTTCAAGGGGTTCTCGCTGTGGGGGCAGCCGAGCGCCGGCGACATCGAGCGCCTCAATCGGCTGAACGACGCGGTGCTGACGCCGCACGGCGGCCGTCACGTGTCGTTCGTCGACCTCCAGGGCCTCGAGGGCGCCGACCCGGCGGCGTTCGCGTCGATGGCGGCTTACCTCTCGGCGCGCTGGCAGCCGTTTCGCGAGCTGGTCCTACGGCAGGCGCTGGTGCGGCCGCCGGGGTTCGCCGGCGCCGTGGTCTCCGGCTTTTACGAGGTCCTGAAGCCTTCGTTCCCGGTCGCCGTGTTCGACGGCATCGGCGAGGCGCTCGCCTGGCTCGGCTTTGGCGATCGCGAGGCGCTGGTCGGGCGCGTGATCGGGCTGCGAGAGCAGGCCGGCGAGGCCGCCGGCGTGCTCGGCTCGCTTCGGCGCTTGCTCTGCGCGTCGCCCTGCCGGCCCGCCCTGGCGGAGGCGGCGCGGGCGCTCCACCTCTCCGAGCGCTCGTTGCAGCGGCACCTGCGGCGAGCCGGCACGACGTTCCAGGCCGAGGTGAACGCCGCGCGGGTGCGCGTCGCCCAGGGGAGGATGCTCACGGGCGACGACAGCCTGACGGCGATCGCGCTCGACGTGGGCTGCGCGTCGGCGCAGCACTTCAGCGCGATGTTCCGCAAGGCGACGGGGCAGAGCCCGAGCGAGTGGCGGGCGCGCGCGCGCGGCGCGCCCCGCCGCGCCGCGCCAAGGAGCGGAGCCCTTGCGGCTCTGCCTCTGCACGGGCCTGCGCTTCCTGTGCTCCGCCGGGGCTCGTCCGGCGGCGGTCAGCGCGGCCCGGGGAGATCTTTGCCCATGCACACGCTGAGCGGCGAGCCCAGGTACTCGCCGAACGGCGGGATCTCCACGAAGCCCGCGCGGCGGTAGAGCGCGAGCGCCTCGGGCTGCCTCACCCCGGTCTCGAGCACGAGGCGCGTCCGGCCGAGGGCCAGCGCCTGCTCCTCGAGCGCGCGGAGGATGGCGCCCGCGATGCCGCGTCCGCGCGCTTCCGGGACCACGTACATGCGCTTGATCTCGGCGGCCGTTGTGTCGAGGGCGCGCACGGCGCCGCAGCCCACGGGCACCTCCCGCGCGTACGCCACGAGGAAGGCGCCGCGCCCCGGGGTGACCTCCGCTGCATCCAGCCGGAAATGGGTCGCTCCCTCCTCGGGGTACCGCTCGGTGAGCTCCGCGTTCAGCCGCCCGATCAACGAGAGCGCTACGGAGGAGAGCAGATCTTCGGCCCGGATCACCGCGGGCAGCGCGCGCGACGCCATGCCGCCTCTAGAGCATGGTTTGCAGACGGGGGGAAGGCCGCGCCTGCGCGCCGACGAGATCATGACGAAGAGCGATCGACGGCACCGCAACTTCGTCTGATCCGGGCCGTGACGTCGCGAGGAACAGCGCAATGTGGGGCGTAACGGCAACCCACAGTCAAATGCGTTTTAATCAGTATGCAGCGCGCGCAGTGTGGCTGTATGCTGCGACGGCCGCTATGAGAGCTTGACTTCAGGATCGAGTTTGGATTTCCTAGCCTATCGAGAGGATTGGAGGATGGCATGCGGCACGCAGGGGGCGCGGCCCCGGACATCGGCCCCGCGACCCTGAACCCGGACATCGGGCCCGCGACCCTGAAGCGGATCACCCGTCACCTGATGCCGCTCTTCTGCCTGATGTACCTGATCGCGTACATCGACCGGCAGAACGTCTCCTACGCCAAGCTGGAGATGGTGGGCGCCCTGGGCCTCACCGAAGCCGCCTACGGCCTCGGCGCCTCGCTGTTCTTCCTCGGCTACTTCCTGTTCGAGGCGCCGGCCAACCTGATCCTCGTCCGCGTCGGCGCCCGGGTCTGGTTCAGCCGGATCATGGGCACCTGGGGCCTCGTTACCATCGCGCTGGGGTTCACCCAGAGCCCGGCCATGTTCTTCGTCCTGCGCTTCCTGCTGGGCGTGGCGGAGGCCGGGTTCTTCCCGGGCGTGCTCTATGTCCTGACCCTCTGGTACCCGCAGGCGCACCGCGCCCGCATGATCGGCGCCTTCATGATCGCCAGCGCCGTGGCCAACGCGGTGGGTTCCGTCATCGGCGGCGCGCTGCTCGACCTCGACGGCCTCCTGGGGCTGGCTGGCTGGCAGTGGGTGTTCGTGGCCACCGGCGCTCCCGCCGTCCTGCTCGCGCCCTACGTCCTCTGGCGCCTGCCGAGCCACCCCGAGCAGGCCCGCTTCCTCACCCCCGACCAGAAGGCCTGGCTCGCCAGTACCCTCGCCGCGGAGCCCCGCCAACAGGCGGAAGGCTCCCCCTGGCGGGCCTTGCTGGACATACGAGTGATGGCGCTCGCCGGATTGTATGTCGGTTTGCCGCTCGGCGCTTACGGCCTCAGCTACTGGCTGCCCACCCTCGTGAAGGGCTTCGGCGCTTCCAACATCCAGAACGGCTTCATCAACGTCATCCCCTGGGTCTTCGTCGCCTTGGCGCTCTGGTGGGTGCCGCGCCATGCCGCCCGCAACGGCGTCAGCGCCTGGCACATCTCCGGCCCCATGCTGCTGGGCGCCCTCACCCTGGTGCTGAGCGTGGTCATGCCGGGCGCAGCGCTCAAGTTCGCCCTGCTATGCGTCGCCGCCGCCGCCATCTTCGCCGGCCAGCCGGTGTTCTGGAGCGTGCCCCAGAAGATCCTCGCGGGCCCGCACGCCGCCGCCGGCATCGCCGCCATCAACTCGGTGGGCAACCTCGGCGGCTTCGTGGCCCAGAACGTGGTGCCGCGCATCTACGACGCGACCGGCAGCCAGCTCGCCCCCATGCTGTTCCTGGCCGGCTGCCTCATCATCGCCGGCGTCAGCATCCAGGTGCTCGTCCCCCGGCTGGCAGACTGGTAGGGCGCCGGCGGAATCAGCCGGATGCGCCGAGCGTGCCGGTGGCGAACGCCCTCTTCCGCGTTCGCCCTGCAATTCGCATTTCGCAGGTCGTGGCTGTGGAGTGAAGGCGGCGCCTTCGATGCGTGAATCAATGGTTGAGATGGCGTCGCTTTTTCCGGTGGTGGTGGATCGCATTCGATGTGCCGCAGCGGCCGGTTGACGACGAGGCTCGACCATCGAGGAGCTTGACATTTGAATCGCTTTTTGATTTCCTAGTCCAGTTGTTCTTCGGAACGCCTGAGGCGTAGTTTTGCACGCTACCTGCAGCGCGCTGCGCGCTTAGGACACCGCGGTGAGAATGCAGAATGCGCCAATGCATTGATAGCGCGGGCTACGGAATTCGATTTTGGCACTGATGCGCGTTGGAGGTCCTCATGCACCTAAAGAACTGGCCTGCTGTCCTTTCGCTCTCGGTCATCTCTGTCCTCCCCGCCGCGGTGTATGCCAGCGACCCCGCTAACCTTCCCGTTCCGCCCGCGGGTTTCGATGCCAAGAACCCCGGCATCCCCCATGGGAAGCTGGACGTCTCCGTCAGCTATCCGACCCGGAACTACGGAATGCGGAAAGTGACGGTTTACATGCCGCCGGGGTATTCGACGGACCGGAAATATCCTGTCGTTTACCTGCATCATGGAATCGGCGGCAATGAGGTTTCCTGGATCGGCCAGGGGAGCAACGAAGGCAATGCCGACAACATCATGGACTATCTGTACTCGAAGAACTTGGCCAAACCCATGATCGTTGTGATGCCCAGCGGCAAGATGGACGGTGCGGACGATTTCGCGCGCTTCGCGAATTTCGGGGACGTCCTGCTCAACGACCTGATCCCCTGGGTCGAGAGGACGTATTCCGCCGCGACGGATGCCGATCTGCGGGCCATCTCCGGCCTGTCAATGGGCGGGGGGCAGACCTTCAACTTCGGGTTCCCTAATACCGATGTTTTCCACTACATCGGGCCGTATTCGGCTGCGCCCAACACCCAGCAGCCAAGTCAGACCATCAGGGATGTGGCTGCGGTCAAGGAGAACGTGAAGCTCATCTTCATCTCTTGCGGGAGTACGGACGGGCTGATCGGCAACAGCAAAAATTATCACGACTTCCTGGACGCGAACAACATCGACCATATTTACCAGATCGAGCCGAATGAAGGCCATACCAAGACCGTCTGGAACCGCAGCTTTTACAACTTCGCCCAACGCATTTTCCTCGACGATGGCGCGACGGGCGGCGGCGGGGCCGGCGGCGGCGGGGCGGGCGGCGGCGGGGCGGCCGGCGGCGAGGCGGGCGGCGGCGGGGCGGGCGGGGCCTCGGGCGACGGCGGTAGTGCAGGGGACGGAGGCGGAAACGGCGGGGGCGCGACCGGCGGTGATGCCGTCACGACAGGCGGTTCTCCAGCGACTGGTGGGCAGGTCGCGAGCAGTGGGAGCAGCGGCACCGACGAAGGTACGCCCTCGACGGACGACTCTGGCTGCAGCTGCTCGGTCCCCGGGTCCAACCCCGGAACGCCGCCTTGGCGCTTCGGGCTCTATCTTGCGGCAATCGGCGCCGTCATCTTCAGAGCGCGAGCAAGACGGAATCAAGGCTGATCCGTCGAGCGTCGCTCCGTGCGGCTTCACGCGAGGAGCCATAGGCGTCTTGCCGGCACCGTCGAGCGGCGCCGGACTCGGCCGGCGAGCGAGGCAGATCGTCGAGACCCTTCGGGCTCCTCTATACCTCTATAACCTCTCCACGAGCTGGCTCCACCTCGGGATCGAGGAGTAGCGGTCGCTGATCTTTCTCGTGCTCGTGGTCGCGGGCAGGCCCCCGGCGCTCTTCGTCGCGCGGACGCCGCCCGGATCCCGTGGACCTATGTCGGCGTCGTCTGGATTTGCTGCCTCACCTGGCTGCCGATCGACGAGCTCTTGCCGCGGAGGGAGGGCTCGGAACGTCGCCCTTCCCCAGGGCGAGCAGCGCGCCCCCGGGAACATGGATGCCGAGCGCGCTCAGATCGAGCAGCGGATCGAGGCGCTCCGCCCGAGCACCCGATGACGCGCCGCCGCCGCAGGTACTGCCTCGCGCGGCGACACGGCCGTGGCTACCGCGCGGCGGCGCCGCTACTCGGAGCGCTGCTCGCCGAGCGGCGCCTCGCCGGATTCAGGGCCGAGCCGCTCGACCTCGTCCCAGAGGGCGTCGAGGTCGAGCGTGAGCCCCTCGAGGCCCGGCACGCCGGAGACCACGCCGTCCGCCGCGGCGTGCGCGTGCACGTAGCGGCCGTCCGCGCCGAGCTCCAGGAGATCGAGCGTCGCTGCCTGCGGGTCGATGAGCCAGTACCAGCGCACCCCGAAGAGCGCGTATTCGTGCAGCTTCTCCACGCGGTCCCGGCGCGCGTCGCGCGGCGACGGAGAGAGCACCTCGACCATGATGTCGGGCGGGACGCGGATCGCGCCGCGGCGCGGCGGCTTGCGGCTCCCGGGCAGGTACGCGGAGGCGTCGGGCTTGCGGCCGGACGAGGAGGTCACGGCGAACTTCGCCTCGGAGCCCAGCACCAGCCCGCCCCGCGCGACCAGCCAGCTCCGGAGCACCCCGATGACCCAGGCCACGATGACCTCGTGAACTGCGTCCGGCACCTCTTCCTCCGCGAGCACGCCGTCCACGAGCTCGCCAGGCTCGTCTTCCGGCAGGCTGGTCCAGTCGGCGAGGGTCAGCCTCCGCCTGGCTGGCGCCTCGCTGACCGCGCTCTGCCGGATGACGACTGCGCCCTGCACCATGACGACGGGTCCAGCGTAGCACGACTTCGCCGGTCTCCTCGGGGCATCGCCCGGGCCCCGGCGGCGGCCCGGCGCTTCCCGCCCTCCCGCTTCCGCCCCGCGGCCGCCCCGGCTACCCTCGGCCGGATGTTTCACCCCGTCGTCGACCGGTGGTTCCAGGGGCGCTTCGGCGCCCCCGCCCCCGCGCAGGAGCGCGCCTGGCCGGTCATCGCGGCCGGCCGCGACACGCTGATCTGCGCGCCGACCGGCGCCGGCAAGACGCTCGCCGCCTTCCTCTTCTGCCTCGACCGGCTCGTCCGCGACGCGGCGCGGGGCGCCCTCGAGGACCGCACCGACGTCCTCTACATCTCGCCGCTCAAGGCGCTCTCCCACGACGTCCACCGCAACCTCGAGCAGCCCATCGCCGAGATCTCCGCGGCCATGCGGGAAGCGGGCCTGCCCGCGCCGGGCATCCGCGCCGTCGTGCGCACCGGGGACAGCCCGGCGCAGGAGCGGCGCGCCATGGCCGCCCGGCCGCCACACGTGCTCGTCACCACGCCGGAGTCGGCGTTCATCCTGCTGACGAGCGAGTCGGGGCGGCGCGCGCTCGCCGGGGTGCGCACCGTCATCGTCGACGAGGTCCACGCCGTCGCCGGGGACAAGCGCGGCGCCCACCTCGCGCTCACGCTCGAGCGGCTCGAGGACCTCGTGATCTCCCGCGGCGGCGCCCGGCCGCAGCGCGTGGGCCTCAGCGCCACGGTGCGCCCGATCGAGATCGCCGCCCGGCTCGTCGCCGGCGCGCGCGAGCTGCCCGAGATCGTCGACGTCGGGCACCGGCGGGACCTCGACCTCGCCGTCGAGGTGCCCCGCGACGAGCTCGGCGCGGTCTGCACGAACGAGCAGTGGGCCGAGATCTACGACCGTATCGCGGCGCTCGCGGGGGAGGCGCGCTCGACCCTGGTCTTCGTCAACACGCGCCGCCTGGTCGAGCGGGTCGCGCACGCGCTCGCCGAGCGGATCGGCGAGGACGTCGTCGCGGCCCACCACGGCAGCCTCTCGCGGGCTCGGCGCCTCTCGGCCGAGCGGCGGCTCAAGGCGGGGGAGCTCCGCGTCGTGGTCGCGACCGCGTCGCTCGAGCTCGGCATCGACGTGGGCGCGGTCGACCTCGCCTGCCTCGTGGGCTCGCCGCGGTCGATCAACGTCGCCCTCCAGCGCATCGGCCGCTCGGGCCACGCGCTCGCGGCGACGCCGCGCGGGCGGCTCTTCCCGCTGACGCGCGACCAGCTCGTCGAGTGCGCGGCGATCGTGCGCGCGGCGCGGCGCGGGGAGCTCGACCGGATGACGTCGCGCGAGGGGCCGCTCGACGTGCTGGCGCAGCAGATCATCGCCGCGTGCGCGTGCGAGGAGCGGGACGAGGAGGGGCTCTACGCGCTCGTCCGGCGGGCCGCGCCGTACGAGGGCCTGTCGCGCCGCGAGTTCGACGCGATCGTGGCCATGGTGTCGGGCGGCGCCGCGGGCGCGGGCGGCGAGGGCGCCTCGGCGGCCCGGGGCGCGCGGCAGCGGGCCGGGTCGCTCGTCTACCGCGACGCCATCGGGGGCCGGCTGCGCGGGCGGCGCGGCGCGCGGCTCGCGGCGCTCACGTCGGGCGGGGCGATCCCGGACCTCGCGGCCGTCGACGTGGTGCTCCAGCCCGACGGCACGAAGGTCGGCACCCTCGACGAGGACTTCGCGATCGAGTCGTCCGCGGGCGACGTGTTCCTGCTGGGCAACACCTCGTGGCGCGTGCTCCGGCTGGAGGGCGGGCAGATGTGGGTCGAGGACGCCCACGGCGCCGCGCCGACGGTGCCGTTCTGGCTCGGCGAGGCGCCCGCGCGCACGCCGGAGCTCTCGGCCGAGGTCGCGGCGCTCCGCGCCGAGGTCGCCGCGCGGCTCGAGGAGGAGCGGGCCGAGGCCGGCCGTCCGGGGGCGCGGCGCGGCGAGGGCGGCGGCGAGGACGCGCGCGCGGCGAGGTCGCTGGCCGCGCGGTGGCTCATGCAGGAGTGCGCGCTCGACGCGCGCGGCGCGCTGCTCGTGCGCGACTACATCGAGGCCGGGCGCGCGGCGCTCGGCGCGGTCCCGGGCGGCGCGACCGTGGTGGTCGAGCGCTTCTTCGACGAGGCCGGGGGGCAGCAGATCGTCGTGCACACGCCGCTCGGCGGCAAGGTGAACCGGGCGCTCGGGCTCGCGCTCCGCAAGCGCTTCTGCCGCTCGTTCGACTTCGAGCTCCAGGCGGCGGCGACCGACGACGGCGTGCTGCTGTCGCTCTCGGCGGAGCACGGGCTGCCGATCGAGGACGTGCTCGATCTCGTCCGCCCCGAGGGCCTCGAGGAGGTGCTGGTGCAGGCGGCGCTCCAGGGCCCGATGTTCCGCACGCGGTTCCGCTGGGCCGCGTCCCGCGCGCTCGCGCTGCTCCGCTTCCGCGGGGGCCGGCGGGTGCCGCCGGCGCTCCAGCGCATGCGCGCCGACGACCTCCTGCTCTCGATCTTCCCCGAGCAGCAGGGGTGCCAGGACAACCACGGGCTCTTCGCGCACGTCGACCCGCCGGACCACCCGCTCGTCCGCGAGGCGCTGCGCGACTGCCTGACCGAGCTCATGGACGTCGAGGGGCTGCGGAGCCTGCTCGTCGGCCTGCGCAGCGGGGCGATCCGGGTCGTCGCGCTCGACACGCCGGAGCCGAGCGTCTTCTCGCACGAGATCCTGAACGCGAACCCCTACGCGTTCCTCGACGACGCCCCGCTGGAGGAGCGGCGGGCCCGCGCGGTCCGGGTGCGGCGCGGGCTCCCGGCGGAGGTGTCGGAGCGGCTGGGCGGGCTCGATCCCGCGGTCATCGCCGAGGTCGTCGCCGAGGCGCGGCCGGAGGTGCGCGACGCGGACGAGCTGCACGAGCTCCTGCTCGACCGGGTCGCGCTGCCCGCCGAGGAGGGGATCCGGAGCGGCTTCGCGCGGCTCTTCGAGGCGCTCTGCGCCGCGGGGCGGGCGGCGGAGGTGCGCGCCGCGCGCGACGCCGGCGCGGGGTCGCCGGCCGCGCCGCGCTGGGTCGCGACGGAGCGGCGGCCGCTCGTCGAGGCGATCTGGCCGGGGGCCGCGTTCGCGCCCGACGTCGCCGTGCCGCCCGCGCTGCGCCCCGAGGGCGGGGGCGAAGACCGCGGCGCCGCGATCACGGCGCTCGTGCGCGGCTTCCTGAGCGCCGCGGGGCCGGTCTCGACCGAGGAGCTCGCGCGGCGGCTCGACGTGCCCGCCGACGAGGCGCTGTCCGCGCTCGCGCGGATCGAGCTCGCGGGCGGCGCGCTGCGCGGGCGCTTCCTGAGGGGCGCGCCGGGCGATCCATGCGATCTGTCGATCGAGTGGTGCGACCGCCGCCTCCTCGCGCGCATCCACCGCCGCACCGTCACGGGCCTGCGCAAGGCGATCGAGCCGGCGACCGCGGCGGAGCTCATCCGGTTCCTCCTTGCGTGGCAGGGCGTGGCGCCGGGCACCCAGGCGCGCGGGCCCGGGGGGCTCGGGCGGGTGATCGAGCAGCTGCAGGGCTTCGAGCTCGCCGCCGGGGCGTGGGAGAGCGAGGTGCTGCCCGCGCGCGTGGCCGGTTACGACGAGGGGCTGCTCGACGCGCTCTGCCTGTCCGGCGAGGTGGCCTGGGGCCGCGTGGTCCCGCGCGACGCGTCGGCGCCCACGCGCGCGGCGCCGATCACGCTGGCCCTGCGGCGCGATCTCCCGTGGCTGCTCGCGCCGCGGGAGGCCGAGGGCGAGCCGCCGCCGGCGTCGCTCTCGGAGCCGGCGCAGGGCGTGCTGTCGTTCCTCGCGCGGGCGGGCGCGTCGTTCTTCGACGACATCGCCGCGGGCGCGGGCCGGTCCCGGGCCGAGGTCGAGGAGGCGCTCTGGGAGCTCGTCGCCGCCGGGCTCGTGACCGGCGACGGCTTCGCGGCGCTGCGCTCGCTGCTCGGCGGCGGCGCCGCCGCGCCCGTCGCGCTGGGCGCCGGCCGCTTGCGGGGCGGGTCGCGCCGGGCGGGGCCCGTCGCGTCGGGCCGGTGGTCGCTGCTGCGGGCGCGCCCGGACGCGCCCGGCGCCGGCGGGGACGGGGCCGACGGACTCGACGTCGTCGAGGCGCTCGCGCACCAGTACCTCCGCCGCTACGGCGTGGTCTGCCGCGAGCTGCTCGCGCGCGAGCCGCGGCCGCCGGCGTGGCGCGACCTCCTGCGGGTCTACCGGCGGCTCGAGATGGCCGGGCAGATCCGGGGCGGCCACCTCATCGCCGGCTTCGTGGGCGAGCACTTCGCGCTGCCCGAGGCGCTCGACGGGCTCCGCGCCGTCCGGCGCGAGCCCCCGTCCGGCGAGATCGTCCAGCTGTGCGCGTGCGATCCGCTGAACCTCGTGGGCATCGTCACGCCGGGGCCGCGCATCCCGGCCGCGCTCGGTCACGTGGTGATCTACCGCGATGGAGTCCCGCTCGCGCCCATCGCCCCCGCGGCGGGCGAGCGGCCCCGGGCGCAGGCCGCGTTCTCGCGAGCAGCGGTGTGAGCGTTCCGCCGCGCTCCTCGCCTCCTCCGCTACAGCGTTGAGCGGCGGCCCGCGGATTCAAAGGAACCTCGCGCCCGCGCCGTTTATATACTCGAGGGATGCGTTCACTCGACCATGGCACTCATGTTCGCGCCCTCGTGCTGCTCTCGATCGCCGCCCTCGGCGCCGCGGCCTGCTCGCCCAAGGTGAGGAATTACGGCGATGGGAGCGGCGGTGTCGGCGACGGCGGCGGCAGCGCTGGCGGAGGTGAGCCGGCCGCGGGCGGCGGCGGAGGCGGCGGCAGCAGCGGAGACGGCGGCAGCGGCGGGGAGGGGGGCGCCGCGGCGGCGCCGGGGCGGCTTCGATGGGCGATCCAGATCGGCGAGAACGGCTTCGACTCGGCCGCGAGCGTCGCCGTGGACCCCGAGGGGAACCCGATCGTCATCGGGCGGTTCTCCGGCGCGATCGATCTCGGCGGCGGCCCGATCGTCGCGCAGGACGGCTCCTCGGCGTACCTCGCGAAGTTCGATGGCGACGGCAAGCACCTCTGGAGCAGGTCGTTCGGCTTGAGCCTCCCCGGCGGCCAGCACGTCGCGCACGGCCCCGGCGGCGGGCTCTTCGTGGGCGGGAGCTATTTCCAGAACCTCGATTTCGGCGGCGGCCCGCTGCCCCAGAACAACGGCGGGCTCGGGCTCGCGAGGTTCGACGGCGGCACCGGCGACCACGTCTGGAGCAAGGGGTTCGGTGATCAGTACGTGAAAGAGCTCGAGTACGTCGCCGTGGACGGGCAGGGGGCGGTCCTCATCTCCGGAACCCTGGGCGGCACGGCCGATTTCGGCGGCGGACCGATCGGCGACGCCATCAGCGGCAATGCGGTCTATGTCGCGAAGCTGGACGCGGACGGCAATCACGCCTTCACGCTCTACATCGATGATGGCAGGGCGTCGCTCGCGGCGGGCGGGCTGGCCGTGGACGGGGAGGGCAACGTCGCGATCGCCGGCACGTTCGATCAGAGCTTCAACCTCGACCCGATGAGCGCGCCGCCCCTCGTCTCCAAGGGGGGACGCGATATCTTCTTCGCCAAGGTCGGCCCGAAGGGCGGGCTGCTCTGGCAGAAGGCGTTCGGCAACAGCCTTTACGACGCGGCCTCTCAAGTGGCCTTCGACGCCGCAGGGAACGTGTTCCTGGCCGGGATGTTCCAGGGGAGCGTCGATTTCGGCGGCGGGCCGCTCGTCGCGCTCGGCACGAAGCCGAACTTCTTCGTCGCCAAGTTCGATCCGGCGGGAAATCACCTGTACAGCCGGGGTTTCGGCGACTCCGAGCTGCAGGAGGTCGCGTCGATCGCGGTGGCTCCGGACGGCAGCGCGGTCGTCACGGGGACCTTCCTCGGGAGCATCGATTTCGACGGCACCGTGCTCGAGAGCCAGGGCACGAAAGAGGACCGCAATGGGTATCTCGGCGGGGGAGACATCTTCATCGCGAAGCTCGGGCTCGACGGCGAGCACCTCTTCAGCCGTCAGATCGGCGATCCCGACATGCAGATGGCGGGGGGCGTGGCCCTCGGCCCCAAGGGCGAGGTGTTCGCCGTCGGAGCGTTCCGCGGCACCGTGGATTTCGGCGGCGGCCCCGTGACCACGCGCGGCGAGACCGACGGCTACCTGATGAAGCTCGACCCCTGAGCGACGCCCGGCGCGGGGGCCGCCGGGCCGCCGCTCGGCCGGAGCCCGCGCCCGGCTCCGAGCGTCGAGGCGCGGGCCGCCCGCGCTGCGGTGATCGCGGCCCCGGCGTGCCTGAGCGCACGTTGCGCCCCAACGCTGATGCGTCAATATCCGTTCGCTGCACGCGCTCGGGGGGGCGTTCCTGGTCATCTGAGGCCGCCGACATGTGGATTGCCCATCCAGCGCTCTGCCAACCCTCCAACCAACCCTCCAACTCGGTCAGCTGTTCCCGCAGTCAGCTCAGGGTGTTCTGGACGTCCTGGGCCGCGCTCCTGGTGGTGCTTCTGCAGTGCGCTGCGTGCGACAAGAAGGCAGCGCCCCAGCCTGAAGGCGCGAAGGGGGCGAAGACCGCGCCGAGCGCCAAGGAGGTGACGCTCGCCCCGGTGACAGAGCTGGTCGTTGAACAAACCATCGACATCTCCGGGACGCTGGACGCCGATGAGCAGGTGACGGTCGGGGCCAAGATGCCAGGCCGCCTCGCGTCGATCGCGGTCGATCTGGCGAGCCCGGTCACGAAGGATCAGGTCATCGCCCAGCTGGAGACGAGGGATTACGAGCTGCGCATCGAGCAGGCCGCGGCCGCGCTGGCGCAGAGCCGCGCTCAGCTCGGCTTGCCTCAGGACGGGCCCGATGACGAGCTCGACATCGAGGGCGTCGCGATCGTGAGGGAGGCCCTCGCGACGTTCAAGGAGGCGCAGGCCAACCAGGTGCGCGCGCGCAGCCTCGCCAAGGAAGGGTTGATGTCGGGCATGGACCTCGACGCGGCCGAGGCGGCGGCGGTCCGCGCGGAGACGGCCGTGCAGTCGGCGCGCGAGGAGGTGCGGATCCGGAAGGCGGCGGTGCGCCAGCGGCGCTCGGAGCTGCGCATGGCGCGGCAGCAGCTCGCGGACGCGGCGGTGCGGTCGCCGATCGATGGCGTCGTCCAGGCGCGGCGGGCGAGCGTGGGCCAGTTCCTCGTCGCGGGGGCGCCGATCGCGGACATCGTCCGCGTCGACCCGCTGCGGCTGCGCGTGGCCATCCCGGAGACCGAGGCGGCCGGCGTGCGCGCCGGGCAGCAGGTGCGCGTCATCGTCCCGGGGGACAGCGCCGTCTACGCGGGGACGGTCGCGCGCCTCGCGCCCGCGATCGACCCGCAGAGCCGGACGCTGCTCGTGGAGAGCGACATCAAGAACCCCGGCCACCTGCGGCCGGGCAGCCTCGTCACCGCGCAGATCGTCGTGACCTCGAAGCCGGCGCCGTCGGTGCCCGCGACCGCCATCGTCCGGTTCGCCGGCCTCGCGAAGGTGATCACGGTCGAGGACGGCAAGGCGAAGGAGAAGCAGGTCGTCACCGGGAAGACCGCGGGGGATCGCGTCGAGATCGTCTCCGGCATCGCGGTGGGCGAGTCGGTCGTCGCCCGCCCCGGCTCGCTCCAGCAGGGGCAGCCGGTGCACGTGGTGGAGGGGAGCTAGATGCAAGCGCTCGCCAGGATCTGCATCCAGCGGCCCGTGTTCGCCGCGATGCTGGGGCTCGCCCTCATCGTCGTCGGCGCCGTGGCGTACTTCCGGCTGGGCGTGGATCGCTTCCCCGCCGTGGACCTGCCGACGGTCTCGGTCCGCACCACGCTCCCGGGCGGCGCGCCCGAGGACGTCGAGGCGGAGATCACCGAGGAGATCGAGGAGGCGGTCAACACGGTCGAGGGGATCGCCGAGCTCCGCTCGATCTCGACGAGCGGCAGCTCCGTCGTCATCGCCACCTTCAACCTGGACCGGGACGTCGACTCGGCGGCGCAGGACGTGCGCGATCGCGTGCAGGCGGCGCTGCGCCGCCTGCCGGTGGGCACCGATCCGCCCGTCATCGCGAAGCAGGACAACGACTCGACCCCCGTGATGACGATCGCGCTCTCCGCCGATCGCTCGATCCGGGAGCTCACCGAGATCGCCGACAAGCTCGTGCGCGTGCAGCTCGAGCGCTCCTCGGGCGTCGGCGAGGTGCGCGTCGTCGGCGGGCAGGAGCGCGCGATCAAGATCTGGCTCTCCGCCGATCGGCTCGCCGCCTACGGCCTCCCGATCACCGCCGTCCGCGAGGCCATCGTCCAGCAGAACGCGAACATCCCCGCCGGCAACGTCACCGGCAAGGAAGAGGAGCGGACGCTGCGCACGATGGGTCGCCTCGAGCACGCGGGCGACTTCGACAACCTCGTCGTCGGGCACGTCGACGGGAGGCCCATCCGGGTGCGCGACATCGGGCGCGCCGAGGACGGCACCTACGAGCAGCGGTCGCTCGCGCGCCTCGACGGGAGGCCCACCGTCGTCCTCGACGTCGTGCGGCAGTCGGGCGCGAACACGGTCGCGGTGATCGAGGCCGTGAAGGCGAACGTGGCGAAGCTCTCCGACCAGCTCCCCTCGGACGTGAAGCTCGAGGTGATCCGCGACCAGTCGGGCTACATCTACACCGCGCTGCACGAGATCAACGTGCACCTCGTCCTCGGCAGCTTCCTGGCGTGCGCGGTCGTGCTCCTGTTCATGAGGTCGTGGCGATCCACGATCATCGCGGGGGTCGCCATCCCGACGTCGGTCGTCGCGACGTTCGGGATGATGTGGGCGCTCGACTTCACGCTGAACAGCGTGACGATGCTGGCGCTCGTCCTGATGGTGGGCATCGTCATCGACGACGCCATCGTCGTCCTCGAGAACATCTTCCGCTTCGTCGAGGAGAAGAAGATGGACTCCTTCGAGGCGGCCAGGGCCGCCACGCAGGAGATCGGGCTGGCCGTGCTCGCGACGACGCTGTCGCTCGTCGTCATCTTCGTCCCCGTGTCGTTCATGTCGTCGATCTCGGGGCGGTTTCTGTTCCAGTTCGGGATCACGGCCACCGTCGCGATCCTCGTGAGCCTGCTCGTCAGCTTCTCGCTGACCCCGATGATGAGCGCGCGCCTGCTCCGCAAGGAGGCGAGCCGCGCTCACGGGTCGGGCGAGGCGGGCGGCGGGGGCGAGGCAGCGACGCGCACGGGCTTCTACGGGCGGCTCGAAGCCAAGTACATGGGCGCCCTCGCGTTCGCGATGCGGCACCGCGCGCTCGTCGCCACCTTCGCCGTCCTCGTGACGGCCTCCGCGGTGCCGCTCTACGGGCTCGTGAAGCAGGAGTACATCCCCTCCGGCGCGGACGACGCGGAGTTCGAGATCCGCGTCACGGGCCCGCTCAGCGCCAGCATCGGCGCGATGGACGACGTGATGCGGCGGATCAGCGACGACGTGCGCTCGGTGCGCGGGGTGCGCAGCGTGCTCGCCACGGCGGGCGGCGGCTTCGTGGGCGGCGTCAGCTCGGGCGAGGCGTTCGTCCGGATCGCCCCGCACGACGAGCGCACCTTCTCCCTGACGCGGCTGTTCCGGGAGACGTTCTCCGGCAACCCGCTCCGCGCGTTCAAGGACAACTACGCGCAGAGCGAGGTGATGCAGGAGGTGCGGCGCAAGCTGCGCAAGTACACCGATCTCCGGATCTCGGTCCGCAACGTGCCGTCGTTCAACATCGGCGGCGGGAACTTCGAGATCGACTTCGCGATCCAGGGGCCGGACATCGAGGCGCTCGAGCGCTACGCGAACGAGCTCCGGGAGCGGTCCGCGCAGCTCGGCGGCATCGTCGACGCGGACGTGACGCTGAAGATCGACCGGCCCGAGCTGCGGGTGATCATCGATCGCGAGCGCGCCGCGGCGCTCGGCGTCCGGACGCAGGACATCGCGAGCGCGCTGCGCCTGATGGTGGGAGGCGATCAGGAGGTCTCGCGCTTCCGCGACGAGGAGGCCAACGAGAACTACGACGTGCAGCTCCGGCTCGTCGAGGAGGATCGCGATCAGCTGGCGGCCGTCCGCCGGCTCTACGTACCGCGGACGGCGCGGCCGCAGGCGGGCGGCGCTGGCGCCGCGACGGCGCCCGCGGCGGGCGCGCCGCTGCTCCGGGGCGACCTGGTGCGCCTCGACAACCTGGTGCGCATCGAGGAGGCGAAGAGCCCGTCGCGCATCGATCGGCTCGATCGCCAGCGGGTCTCGAGCTTGCGGGCCGGCGTGGCGCCCGGCTACGCGCTGGCCGACCGGCTCGAGGCGCTGCGCGGCGCGGCGCGGGAGATGGACATGCCGTCGGCGTACACGACCAGCGTGCGCGGCCGCGGCGCGGAGCTGGAGCGCACGTTCGGCGAGTTCATCTGGGCGTTCCTCCTGTCGATCGTGCTCATGTACATGATCCTGGCGTCGCAGTTCGAGAGCCTCGTGCACCCGGTCACGATCCTGCTCTCGCTGCCGCTGTCGGTGCCGTTCGCGCTCTTGAGCCTGTGGGCGACCGGGAACACGCTGAACCTCTACTCGGCGCTCGGCTTCCTCGTGCTGTTCGGCGTCGTGAAGAAGAACTCGATCCTCCAGGTCGATCACATGAACAAGCTCCGCGCCGAGGGCATGCCGCGGGCGGAGGCGATCCTCCACGCGAACCGCGATCGGCTGCGGCCGATCCTGATGACCACGCTGGCCCTGGTCGCGGGCATGCTCCCGCTCTGGCTGGGTACGGGGCCCGGGGCCGAGGAGCGCCACACGATCGCGGTGGTGGTCATCGGCGGCCAGTCGTTGAGCCTGCTCCTCACGCTGATCGTCACGCCGGTCTCGTACTCGCTCCTCGACGATCTCGCGCACAGCGAGCGCTGGGGGCGCGTCCGGGCGCGCGTCGGCGCCTTCGGCGAGCGGACGTCCGCGCGGCTCGGGCGGCTCTTCGCGCGCGCGCGCAGGTCGACGTAGGCCGGGCGGGGCGGTCGGCCCGGGGGCGCCTCAGCCCTTCGCGAGCCCGAGCGCGGCCACGATCACCGCGCCCCAGCCGGCGAGGAAGAACAGCCCGCCGAGCGGCGTGACCGCGCCGAGGACGCGGACGCCGGTCAGGGTCATCACGTAGAGGCTGCCGGAGAAGAGGAGCACGCCGGCCGCGAAGCAGAAGCCGGCGACCGTCGCCGCTGTCCCGCCGGTGCGCGCGGCGAGGTGGGCGGCGAGCGCCAGCGCGAGCGCGTGGACGAGGTGGTAGAGCGAGCCCGTCTGCCACCACGAGGCGCGCAACGGGCCGTCCGGCAGCCTGTCGAACGTCGCCTTGAGGCCGTGGGCGCCGAAGGCGCCGAGCGCCACCCCGAGGAAGCCGTAGACACCGGAGAGCAGGAAGAAGAGCCGTTCCATCGGGCGCGGAGCTTAGCCCATGGCTGGAGCGCGTCACGAGGCGCGCGCGGGTTCGACGCAACTGCGGCGCGCTCGCGTCGATGGTCGAGGTGCAGGAGGACGGCGCGTCGGCATGGGCAAGCGACACCGAAGGCAGCGATCGGGGACCAGGACGCCGCGCGACGAGCAGGACGACGTCGATCTGATCCTCCGCCACGTATCGCGGCAGTTCCCGCGCGACGTGGCGCGCGCCCTGCTCGGCACGGCCGAGCCCATCGAGCCGCTCGGCTGGGTGGACACGCAGGTCACCGGTCGCCAGCGGCGGCTCGATCGGGCGCTCTCCGTCAGGGTCGGCGGCCAGCAGCGGCTGCTCCACACCGAGTGGACGCTGGCGATGACCGACGAGATGCCTTTCCGCGTGTTCGAGTACAACTGCTTGACGGCGCTGGCGATGGCGGACGAGGCGCGGGCGAGCAAGGGGGCGCCGACTCCGTGGCTTTCGCCCATCGACAGCGTGGTGGTGGTGCTCTCCGGCCGGGAAGAGCCCTGGCCATCCCACGGCGCTTACAGGACCTCGGCGCCAGGCGAGCCGTTCTCCGGGGTGCAGTTCCGCATCGAGCCGGTCTATCAGCGGACCGTGGCGGAGCTGACGGCGCGGGAGAGCCCGTTCTGGCTGATCTTCGCGCCGCTGGCGGCGGACGCGGACGGCCGGAAGCTGACGCGCGTAATCGAGGCGATCCGAGCCCGATCCGGCGAGCGTGACTTCGCGGAGCTCGGCGCAGCGATGATGGCGCTCGCCGAGGCGGACAGGCGTGAACGGGGTCTTGCGGATGTGGTAAAGTCGTTGCTGCCGCGGGAGATCGTCATGCAGAACTCGATTTACAGGGAAGGCAAGGCGGCCGGGCTCAAGGAAGGGCTGGAGAAGGGCGTGGCGCTGCTCGCACACCAGGTCGAGCGGCGGCTGGGACGCCCGCTCACGGCGGAAGAGCGAGGCCGCCTCTACGGGCGGCTGCACGCCGACGGCCCGGAGAAGGTCGGCGATGTGGTGCTGGACCTCTCCGTGGACGACCTGTCGATCTGGCTCGCCGCGCCGGCCGACTCCTGACGATCCGGCTGGCCGACGCCGTGCGCCCGGCCAGCACGCCGACGCCGCGCGCCGGCGATGCGCGCGTCGCGCCAGGCGCGTCAACCGCCCAGCGCCGGCCGCCGCGGGAAGATCGTCCCCCGGATCTCGGCCATCGACGCGCCGGACATCGCCGCGAGGCGGCCGAGGACGACGCGGTTCAGCCGGCCGTCCGGCGGCGCCTTGACCGCGATCACGAACGCGGCGTCGACCGGCGCGCCGGCGTGCCTCGCCGCCCGCTCCGCGAGCGCCGCCGCCTCGCCCTCGGAGAGCTCCTGCCGCCGCGCCACGCGGATCTTCACGTAGAGCGCCGCCCGCATCAGCGCGTGGTAGCCGTGCATCCACGCCATCCAGCGCTCCTCCGCGCCACCGGCGAGGGCCCGCGAGAGCGCGTCGTGGCGCCGATCGATCTCGTCGAGCGGGAGGTTGTCGAGCTCGTTCAGCGCGCCGGGGAACTCCCCCGCGAGCGCGCGGAACACCTCCTTGCTCGGGATCGGCTCGCCGGCCGCCCGCGCGCGCCGCAGCTCCGCGAGCGTGCGGTACTTGCGGGCGAGCTGCGCCAGGATGTCCGGCGAGAGGCGCGCGCCGTCCTCGGGGACCGCCCCGGAGGTCACAGCCAGCCGTGGGGGAACGCGAGGACGTCGCCGATCGACGCGGCGCCGAGGCACAGCGCGACGAGGCGATCGACCCCGAGCGCGTTGCCCGCCGCCGGCGGCATCCCCTCCTCGAGCGCGCCGAGGAAGCGCTCGTCGATCGGGTAGATCGGCTTGCCCCGGGCCGCCCGCGCCGCCTGATCGGCGAGGAGCCGCGCGCGCTGCTCGACCGGGTCGGTCAGCTCGCCGAAGCCGTTGCAGAGCTCGACCCCCGCGACGTAGAGCTCGAACCGCTCGCACACCCGGGGATCGCCCGGCTTGAGCCGCGCGAGCGACGCGAACGGCGCGGGGAAATCGACCAGGAACACCGGGTGGGGCAGCGCCGCGATCGCCGGCTCCACCGCGTCCACCAGCAGGCGAAAGAACCGCTCCTCGTCGCTCGACGCGAGCGCGATCGCGTCGTCCGCGGGCACGCCGGCCCAGCGCGCGAACGCGTCGCCGACCGAGATGCGCGGGAACGGCGGCGTGAGCCGCACCGCCCTGCCGGACACCGAGATCGCGCCGTCCGCGCCGAGCGCGCCCGCGACGCGCTGCACGATCGCCTCCGTGTCGGACATCACCTCGTCCACACCGGAGAAGGCGCGGTACCATTCGAGCATCGTGAACTCCGGGTTGTGCCTGTCCCCGAGCTCCCCGCGCCGGAAGCAGCGCGCGAGCTGGAAGCAGCGCGGGACGCCGCCCGAGAGCAGCCGCTTCATCTGGTACTCCGGGCTCGTGATCAGGAACGTCGGCCGCGCCGCCTCCACCGCGAACGCGTCGAGGTGCAGGTCGAGCCCGGGGGAGGGGACCATGCTCGGCGTCTCCACCTCGAGGAACCCGCGCTCGGCGAACAGCGCTCGCACCGCCGCGAGCGCCGCCGCGCGCCGCGCGAGCGCGAGGCCGAGCCCGCGGTGGATCGCCCGCTCGGTCTCGCTCGACGGCGGCGCCGCGGCCCCCGAGCGCCCCCGCGGCGGCCTCCGCGGCGCGATCCGCTCGACGAGCCGCGCCGAGGCGAGCGCGCCGCCGGCCGGCGCCCCCTCGACCACCGCGAGATCGCCGATCTCGACCGGCGGCGCGGGCGCGCCCTCCAGCGCGACGCGCAGCGCGCCGAAGGCGTCGCCGAGGACGACCGCGCCCTCCGCGACGTCGAGCACGCGACCGCCGACGCGCACCCTTCCGGGCAGCGTCGCACCGGCGGAGGCGATGTCGCTCGGCGCGAGCGTCGCCGGGGCCCCAGTCGAGACGTCGGTGTGGAGGAGAGTCACAGGATCCTGCGCCGGGTGTGCCGGAGACATATCACGCAAGTCGACCAAAGACGTCAGGCAAGAAGCCAACGGACGCTACAACTCGTTATTTTTCCGGGAGAGCATCGCGCCTCTCCTCCTTGATGAGCCAACGTAACTCGATACGTTGGTCGCGCTCGTCGGTCCGGCCATGCCGCGCCTCGCGCGAGCGCCGCTCGCAGAAACCCAGCCGGAGAGGAGAATCATGGGACGACAGCTGCTCTTGCTTCCATTGACCGCGCTCGCAACGTTGACCTTCGCGGGGGCCGCTGCCGCGTCCGAGTGGCACACTGTACCGCCGAGCTCGGTGTCGACCGACCCGTCCCTGCGCGTCGCCGGCGGCGCGCGCAGCGCGGCGGAGGCGTACCTGAAGCGCGCCGTTTCCGAGCTCCGGCTCCAGGGGGTCTCGCTGCGTTATGAGCGCGAGCTCCAGGACGGCGATCACCGCACCGTCCGGTTCGCGCAGTTCCACGCAGGGCTCCCCGTGCTCGGCGGCGCCGCGGCGGTCCACGTGGCCCCGGGGGGCCGCGTGGAGCTCGTGGTGCTCGACGTGGCGCGCGACCTGTCCGTCCCGGCGGCGCCGAAATACCGAGAGGAGGCGGCGCGGAGCGCGATCGAGGCGACCTACGGGATGAGCCTGCCAGAGCGGCCGAGCGCGGCGCTCGCGGTGTTCCCCGAGGCGGAGACGGGCGGCAAGCTCGTCTGGGTCGTCGACGTCCGGTCGGAGCTCGGCGGCGAGCGCTTCCTCGTGGACGCGCACGCCGGCAAGATCGTCCACCGGCGATCGCTCGCCGTCCACGCGCGCGGGCGCGTCTACCCGATCAGCTCCGCGGTCACGCCGCGGCTCGAGGATCGCGAGCTCGTCGACCTCGACGCGGGGGACCCGCAGACCTTGAGCGGCTGGGGCGGCAACCTCAGGGTGGTGAACTACGTGGGTGGCGACCTCATGAGCGGCGTCCCGCTCACCCTCGAGCAGCGCGTCGGCCCGAACGCGGGCGAGGACTTCCTCTACGACCCGCCGAGGAGCGCGGACGACGCGCGCGACGAGTTCGCGCAGGTCGGCGTCTACTACCACCTCACCCGGATGCGGGATTACTTCACGACGGCCCATCAGCTCGACATGGCGTCGCCGAGCTGGAAGCTCGTCGCGATCGCCAACATGCTGGAGTCGGGCCGGCCGATGGACAACGCGTTCTTCTCGCCGATGGGCTCGGAGGCGCCCTTCAGCGCGCCGAACCTCATCGCCATCGGCCAGGGCTCGTTCTTCGACTTCTCGGACGACTCCGACGTGTTCCTCCACGAGTTCACCCATTACGTCACCGCCAACGCGGTCGGCTACAGCGAGGGCCAGTTCGCGGTGAGCGAGTACGGGCTCTCCCCGTGGGCCGGCAGCATCGACGAGGGCCTCGCGGACTACTTCGCGTGCACCGTGAACGGCGACTCGACGCTCGGCGAGGCGTCGCTCGAGCCCTTCGGCGCGCAGCGCGAGCTCTCGGAGGACGTCAAGGTGTGCCCCGACGATCTGGTCGGCGAGGTGCACGACGACGGCGAGCTGATCGGGAGCCTCGCGTGGTCGTTGCACGAGAAATTCGGGGCCGAGCTGGGCGACAAGCTGGTCTGGAGCGCGCTGACGCTGCTGACCCGCAACGCCTCGCTCGGCGACTTCGCCAAGGCGCTGACGAGGGCGACCGACAAGCTGGTGGGCTCCGGCGAGCTCACGGCGGCGGACGCGGACACCGTCGCGGCGCTGCTCAAGAGCCGCGGCCTGGACGACTGCGAGGAGGTGCTCGACCTGAGCGGGGGCAAGTCGCGCAGGACGCACATGTTCGGCATCGACTCGCTGGTCTACGGGACCGGCGCGTCGTGCGTGGAGTGGCGCAGGCAGCTCAGCCTCCAGAGCCTCTTCCATTTCAAGAGCACGCCGGACCGGACCGCGAAGGGCATCCGCTTCACCGTGGAGCTCGAGCCCCGCGGCGGCACCGATCTCGACTGGAGCATCTACGTGAGGAGCGGTCGGCACGTCGGCTTCGCGATGGGCGACGTGATGCCGGAGGCCAGGAACTACGACTACAGCGTCGAGGGGATCACGGACACGTACGGGGAGATCGTCATCGACGAGACGTCCGATCCGCCGTTCGATCCCACGCAGACGTACTACATGGTGATCGGTCACGCGAACTGCCCGTCCACGGCCGTGTCGGTGGACAGCGCCGATCTCGGGGTCGAGCCGCCGCCGGTCGATCCCGTGGACCCGGTCGAGCCGGAGCCCGGCTCGACGGGCGGCGCGACGCCGGAGCCGACCGATCCGGCCGAGGAGACGCCCGCGGAGCCGCCCGCAGCGGGGTGCGCGTGCCGCGCCGCCGCGCCGAGCGCGCCGGTCGCGCCGTGGACGGCGCTCGCCGGGATCGCGCTCGCCGGAGCGGCGGCGCTCAGGCGCGGCGCGCGCCGGAATCAGCTGACGCGGAGGGAGCCGCGCTGAAGCCGCGCGGGCCAGGATGTCCGGCGAGGCGCCGACGCTCGTGCGCCTCGCTGCGGTCGCCGTGACGCGGCGTCCGCGTCCGCTGCGCTAACGCCCGCCGGCGCCGCCGGCGCCGCCGGCGCCGCCGCTGCCGCCCGTGCCCGCCCCGCCGGCACCGCCGCTGCCGCCCGTGCCCGCCCCGCCGTTGCCGCCGCCGCCATCGCCGGCAGCGGCGCCGTCACCGCCGTTGCCGCCCGTACCAGCACCCCCCGTGCCGCTCGTGGTGGTCGTGGTGGTCGTGGTGGTCGCGGTGCTCGTCACCGGATTCTGCGTCGGATCGCAGACCTGCGTCACCACGCCGGGCCTGCAGCAGCGGTGTTGTTGCTGCTGCTGGCCGATGCCCCTGCACTCGAGGCCACTCGCGCAGTCCTCGTTGCCGTTCGCGATCTCGCAGGGCTCGCCCTCTTGCTGCTGGCTGCAGCTCGCGGCGGAGGCGACGAACGCCGCGGCGAGCGCGGCCAGGAGGAGCGCGGGGCGCAAGGCGTTGCGCGACGTCTTCAGGGCTTTCACGCGCGCTGGTCTAGCAGAACCCGGCGGGCTTGCCTATTGCCCATCTACGGCGGAGGAGCGGCCCGGTTCTTCGCGTCGATCGCGTCGATGAACAGGCCCATGTACTGCGCGGCGCTCGTGATCGAGAAGACGAGCGATAGATAGATGAGCAGCCGGCCCACGTGCACCACGTCGACCTCGCCGAAGTCGACGCCGAGGTGGATGTGGTACGGGTAGCCGAGGATCAGGCAGACGATGCCGATCATCTGCAGCGCCGTCTTGATCTTCCCACCGTCGCCCGCCGCGATGACGAGCCCCTCGGTCGACGCGATCGAGCGGAGCGCCGTGATCGTGATCTCGCGCGAGATGAGCAGCACCACCGCCCACGCCGGGATCCGGCCCATCGGGACGAGCCACACCAGCGTGCCGGCGACGATGAGCTTGTCGGCCAGCGGATCGAGGAACTTGCCGAGCACGCTCACGAGGCCCTGCCGGCGCGCCAGGTAGCCGTCGAGCATGTCCGTGATCGCCGCGAGCGAGTAGACGCACGCGGCCCAGAAGCAGTCCCGCGGCGCGCCCCTCGAGAGCAGCAGGAGGACGGCGGGGATCATGAGGATCCGCGCGAACGTGAGCAGGTTCGGGAGGTTCTTCGCGTCCTCCCAGAGCGTCCTCCGCCGCTGCGCCTTGATGCCCCGCAGGGACGTTTCCGCGCTAGCGACCATCGACGAGAACCATCCCCTCTCCACCGAACGTCACGAAGCCCTGCAGCCCTCCGGGCGCCTCGGTCGCGGGCAGCGTGCGCGGCAGGAGCCGGCCCATCCACCCGAGCACCGCGGTCGCGCGCATCGACGTCGGCCGCGACGGGGCGATCTCCAGCGCCGCGGCGCGCTCGGGCACCGAGAGCACCATGTGGCCGCGGCCGCGCAGCTGCACCATCGCGACCGCCTCGCCGTCGCCGGCCGGAAGGCGGCCGTTCTCGTAGCCGATCGGCAGCTCGAAGCCGACGAGCACGTCCTCGCGCAGGAAGATCGGCTCCTCCCCGAGCGTCACGGCGTGCAGCCGCCGCCCCTCCAGCGCGCCGAGCACGAGCTCGCAGCGCGCGCCGATCTCGACGAACGGCGTGCTCGGCCCGCCGAGCGGCTCGTCGAAGACGCGGCCGCGCGCCTGCCGCTTCAGCACGTGCGTGGCCGTCCCGGGGAGCGTGCTCATCGTGCGGAGCGCGTCGAGCCGCGCCACGAAGCCCTTCGCGGCCTGCACGAGGACGACGCCGCTCGCGTGCCGCGCCACCGCGACGTCGCGCGGGAAGACGAGCAGCCGCTCGCGCGCCACCGAGAGCAGCGCCTCCGGCGGCTGCACCGCGAGCGGCGTCGTGGACGGCGGCGGCGTGCCCGGCGCCGCCGTGGGGGGCGGCAGCGACGACGACGACGCCCGCGCGGCCGCCTTCCTGCCCGCGAGCGCCGCGTCGCCGGCGGCGGAGACCGGGACCGTGAAGCGGCCCGTCATCGACGGCTCCTCCGGCGTCATCGAGCCGCGCCGCACCGCCGGCGCCGCGCCCCCGCCGGGCGGCGCCTGGACCGCCGCCATCGACGGGACCGTCGGCGCCGCGCCGCCCCTCGGCGCGGGCGATCGGCTCGGCCCGGCCGCGCCGCCCGCGCGGCCGTCCGCCCCGAGGCTCCGGAGCGACGGCGGCGCCGGGATCGTCGGCATCGTCTCGCGGCCAGGCTCGATCGCCGACCAGGTCCCGGACGGGATGCGCGGCAGATCCGAGTCGTGCCGGAAGCCCGCGCCGGCGCGGTCGAGCGCCTGCACCGCCTCGCCCGCGGCGCGCTGCACCTCGGCCCTCGCCTCCGCCTTGGCCTCGAGCGGCGGCTGGTCCTCGGTGTCGGGCGGCTCGGCCGGGTACCTGCCCGTGGAGCCGCCCGTCATGTCGAGCAGGCGGCGCGCCATCGCGTCATGGCCGCCCGCCGCGAACGCGTGGCTCGCGCGCTCGTAGTCGCCCATGCGCTGGAACGCGAGCCCGAGGTAGCCCCAGGCGCGCTGGTGCTTCGGGTTCTGCTCGAGCGCCTTCTCGAGCTCGGACCGCGCCTGCGCGGGCTGCCCGGTCTTGAGGTACGAGAGCGCGAGGTTGATGCGCGGCTCGACCGCCTCCGGGTGGGCCTGGATTAGCCGCTCGTAGATCGCGATCGCGCGCGGATAGAGCCCCAGCCTGAAGTAGACGATCCCGAGGAGGTCCTGCCCCTTGGGATCGCTCGGCTGGAGCGAGAGGGCGCGCTCCAGCTCCGCCTTCGCGGCGTGGACCCGGTTGTCCTGCAGGAGCTCGCTGCCCCGGTGCAGGTGGAACAGGAACTCCTCCGCTGCGACTTCGCGGGTGGAAGGCCGGGGGTCGTCGCGCTCGGGCATCGTCGGCTGGAGCGTACACGAAAACGCACACGCGCCGTCAGGCGCTCGCCGCCTCGATCGCCTCGGCGAGCGTGAAGGCCCCCTCGTAGAGCGCGCGGCCGACGATGACGCCGCTCACGCCGGGGATCTGCGCGAGCGCGCGCAGGTGAGAGAGCGAGCCGACTCCGCCGGAGGCGAGCACGGGGAAGCCGCACGAGCCGGCGAGCTCACGGGTGGCCTCCAGGTTGGGGCCGACCTGCGTCCCGTCGCGGGAGACGTCGGTGTAGAGGAGCGCGGCGATGGGGGCGCCGGCGAGCGCGCGGGCGACGTCGAGCGCCGTGACCGAGGAGACCTGCTCCCAGCCCTGCACGGCCACGCGCCCGTCCTTCGCGTCGACGGCGACCACGACGCGCCCCGGGAAGCGGACGGCGAGGTCGCGCACGAGCGCGGGGTCGTTCACCGCGGCGGTCCCGAGCACGATGCGATCGGCGCCGAGCGCGAGGTAGCTCTCGGCCGCGGCGGCGGAGCGGATGCCGCCGCCCACCTGCACGCTGCCGCCGTCCACGCCGAACGCCGCGACGACGGCGCGGACCGCGTCGGCCTGCACGGGCCGGCCGGCCCGGGCCCCCTCCAGATCGACCACGTGCAGCCGATCGCAGGAGCGGCGGAGGCGGGCGGCGAGCGCCGCCGGGTCCTGGTCGTAGACGGTGACCTGATCGTAGCGCCCTTGATGGAGGCGCACGGCCTGGCCTCCGAGGAGATCGATGGCGGGGATGAGCTGCACGCGGCGGGTCTAGCGCGCCTCCGCGCCGGCGGGTAGGGGCGGCGAGGGCGCGCGCGCTCGTCCGCGCGGGCGCCGCGCAGCCTGCCGCGTCACCACGCCCCGCTCGCCCCCAGCACCACGCCCTCGGGCCCCGCCGCGAGCACCCCGGCGCGGATCCGCCTTGACGTCGCGCCGGCGGTCGCCTCGCCCTGCGTCGGCTCGGTCAGGTAGAGCACCGCCGCCGCCCCGAGCCCGACCAGCCCCACGCCGAAGCCGATCGTGCTCACGAGCCCCGTGGCGCTCGCGCTCTCGGCGGCGTCGAGCCCGGTCTGGTCGCAGGCCGTCTCGTCGCTCGAGCCGATCCCGCTGCCGCAGTGCTTCTCGACGATGCTCTTCCGGCCCAGGGTGAGCGCGCCCGTGATCCCGCCGAGCACGAGCCCCGCCACGCCGACGCCGCCGGCCACGTACACGGCCGTCCGCCGGCCCGACGCGCCGCCCGCGGGGGCCGTCGCGGCGCCGTTCACCTGCAGCTCGACCCGCTTCTTCTCGCCCTGGGCGAGCTGGATCCGCGTCTCCCAGACCGACCCTCCCGGCGCCTGGGTCGACACGACGTGCTCCCCCGGCTCCACCGGGACGCTCGCGCCGAGCGCGGCGCTGTCCACGACGTCGCCGTCGCGCTTCACCACCGTCCCCGTCGGGGCGCCGGGCGGGAGGGCGAGCGAGAGCTCCGGCACGAGCGGGGCCAGCTTGTCGCGCTCCTGCCTGGCCACCTTCGGCCGGTCCCCTTGCCGGCTCTTCTGCTCCGGCGGCAGCTGCTCGTACTGCGCCAGGTACTCGCCGAAGTGCGCGGACGCGGCGGCGATGCGGCCCCACCGCGACTCGCAGGTCGCGAGCGTGAAGAGCGCCCCCAGCTTGGGCTCGAGCCGATGGCTCTCGGCGATCGCCTTGCAGCCCGCCTCGTACCGGCCCGCCTCCATGTCGGCGAGGCCTCGGTTGAAGAGGGCCTCCGCGGCCGCGCTGTCCTGCGCCGCGGCGGGCGCCGCGGCGGCGAGCGAGCAGAGGACGAGGGCGACAGGGGCAATCCGGCGCAGGCAACGTGTCATGGTCTGGCGCATCCACAGGGCGAGAGGTCGGACGGCGTGGGCGATGAGGGAGCCGGCATCGCGGTGGACATGGATCTCAATCCCGTCCGAGCAAGGGGACCTTGGGGCGCGTCGAGGTGCCCTTTCGCTCGCTCGGGGCCGGCCTCGGCGGCGCCTTCGGGGGAGCGCTCGCCGGCCTGCGCGCGGCCGGGCCCGCGCTGGCGCTCGGCGCGGACGCCGCGGCGTCGGGCTGCGCCGCCGAGGGGTCGGCCGCCGCGGCCGAGGGCTCGGCCGACGCCGAGGGGTCGGCCGCCGCGGCCGAGGGCTCCGTCGACGCCGAGGGCCCGGCGGTCGACGCCGCGCTCGGCGCGGGGGTGACGGCGGCGCCCGACGCGCCGGCGTCCTGCGCGGCGGCCTCCGGCGACGCGGCCACGTCCGGCTCGGCCCCGGTGCGCATCAGGAGCCAGCTCCCCGCGACGACCAGCACGCCGAGCCCGAGGACGGCCGCCGCTGCGACGAACGGCGCCCGGCCGGGCTTCGCAGGCGCGATCGGCCCTGCGGGGACGGAGGTCATCGAGGTCTCCATCATGGTCGCCGCGAGCGGCACGCCCGGCGCGCGGGCCGGGTGCTCCGGACCGAGCGGGGCGACGCTCGTCATCGCGGGCGTCATCAGCACGGGCGCGGTCATCCCGGGCGCCGGCATCCCGGGCGCGGTCGTCCCCGGCGCCGTCATCCCGGGCGCCGGCGTGGCGAGCGCCGGCATCCCGGGCGCGGTCGTCCCGGGCGACGGCGTGCCGAGCGCCGGCGTGGGGGCGCTCGCCAGGGACCAGGACGGAGCGCTCGGGTGGGGCACGGGTCCGCTGCTGGCCGCGGCCAAGCCGAGCACCTCGGAGAGCGCCTGCGCCGCCTCGCTCGCGGTGCGGAACCGCGCCGCCGGGTCGACGGCCGCGACCTTGGCGAACCACGCGTCGAAGCCCGGCGGCAGCACCACCCGATGCGCCATCGCGCGCTGCACCGGCGGCTCCTTCGGCCCGTGGACGACCACCAGCGCGAACGCGATCACGTCGCCGGCGCTGAGCGCCTCCGGGCTCCAGTACGGCGTCCCCACGAGCAGCGTGTACGCGATCAACCCGAGCGCGTAGATGTCGACGGCGCTCGTGAGCTTCGTGTCGACGCGGAACTGCTCGGGCGCCATGTAGATGGGCGTCCCGAGGCTCCGCGTGAGGCCGGCCGCGGTGCCGCCCTCGGCGAGCAGCTTCGCCACGCCGAAATCGAGGATCTTCATGCGGGGCGTCCCGTCGTCCCGGTGGGTCACGAACAGGTTCTCGGGCTTCAGATCCCGGTGGATGATGGCCGCGGCGTGGGTCCGGTCGAGGGCCGACGCCGTCTGCTGGAGGTACGTCGCGACCTCGCCGGGCGGCAGCCGACCGAGGCGCTTGAGGCGCTGGCCGAGCTCCTCGCCGCGGAGCAGCTCCATCACCAGGAACGGCATCCCCGTCGCGTCGTCGATGCCCGCGTCGAAGACGTCGACGATGTACTCGCTCTCGATGTCCGCGGTGATCTGCGCCTCGCGCTTGAAGCGGCTGCGCATCTCCTCGCTCTGGAAGAGGTACGCGTGCATCACCTTCAGCGCCCGGCGGCGGTTGGTCTCGAGGTGCACCGCCTCGTAGACGGACCCCATCGCGCCGACGGCGAGGAGGCGCACCACGCGATAGCGGTGCGCAAAGACCGTTCCGTCCGCGAGCGTGGCCGACACGGCGGGAGGGTCGCGCGCGGCGGCGGTCGCGTCAAGGATTCAGGGAGCGGCGCAGGGCGCAGCGCGCGCGCCGCGCAGCCCGGCGCTCGCGATGGCGGAGCGGGCCCATCACGGCGCGCGCGCGCACCGAAACCCGGTGCCCGCGAACTCCCCGCCGGGGCTGCGCTCCTCGAAGGCCGAGGTGAGCAACGTCTCCTCCTCGCTGCGCCAGCCCCCGCCCCAGATCATGTGGTTCGCGTCGGGGGTGAGGACGGTGCAGTCCTCGCACTCGAGCGGGATCTCCTCCGCGAACGAATCCAGCACCCACTCCCACACGTTTCCGCCCAGGTCCGCATGCCCCCACCGCCCGTCCCCGCGCGGCGACCTCGACCCGCCCGGCTGGAGGTCGGCGATCTCGCACGACCCGTCGAGGCCGCAGCCGTACACCGCGTAGCTCTCGTCGGGCTCCGCGGCGCTGTCCGCGGTCGACCAGGGGTACTGCCGCTGCTCGTCCCCGCCGGCCGCCGCGTAGCGCCGCTCCGCCGCCGTGGGCAGTCGGCCGCCGTCCCAGGCGCAGAACGCGAACGCCACGAACCAGCTCACGCACGTCACCGGCAGGAGCTCGCGGTCGCCGACCTCGTCGGTCCACGAGTAATAAGGATCTTCGCAGTGCGTCCACGCCATCAACGCGTCTCGATCGACTGGCATCTTGTCGTCCCATTCGGCGCGCCACCCGCTGTCCGGGATCTTCGGGTGCGCTCCCGCGCCCACGACCGGCCACGCCGCCGGGTACTCCGAGACGAACGCCCGGAACCTCCCCACCGTGACCTCGAATCGATCCAGCCGGAAGTCGCTCACCGTCGCCAGGCGCGGCTCGGCGTCGCCGCGATCGAACGTGCCTCCGGGCACCACCAGGCTCGCGCAGCAGCTCTCGTCCCCGCGCGGCCCGCAGATCGCGTCCATGTCGGCGCAGCTCCTCGGGACGCTGCCGCCGCCGCCCGAGGCCCCGCCGCCTCCTCCTCCGTCCGCGAGGTGGTACGGCTCGTCCACGCCCACGATCGCCGTGCAGCCTTCCATCGCGAGGCATGACGCCGTCCACATCGCCACCGCCGACCTGCTCATCTCCATCTTCTCTCTCCCTGCGGCAATCGCGCCGTCGGCACCGCTGGGCCCGCGTGGCGTGAGCGGCTGACCCCGGCGGCCGGGTGTTGGACCTTACCGCACCTCCGCGCGCGGCGAGGCGAGGCGCGCTGGACCCGAACGGCGTGGCGGAGGTCCGAGGGCTGCTGGTAAGCTCCGGCGCAGGCTCGATCTCCACGTGGTCCGGAGCGGCGAGCGGGCGTGAGGCAGGAGGAGCATGGGGGAGCGGAGGAGCGCACGCGCGACGCGCTCGTCTTGCCCCTGTGACTGCGGATTGCGGGCAAGGCGGGGATGCACATCACACAGTCGACTGCGCGCGGACACGAAGCCCTCGCCGAACGGCGGGCCGAGCCCATGGACGTGAACGGACCGGAGGGCGCTCGACCGGAGACCCTCCTGATCGTCGACGACGCGCCCGCCAACCTGGCTGTCATCCTCGCCCACCTGGAGGACCAGGGCTTCGAGATCGCGATCGCCCAGGATGGCGAGGAGGCCCTGGAGCGGGCGGAGCTCTTGCGGCCCGATCTGATCCTGCTCGACGTCGTGCTGGTGCCCGGGATCGACGGCTTCGAGACGTGCCGGCGCCTGAAGGCGTCCGCGAGCACCCGGGAGATCCCGGTGATCTTCATGACCGCCCTGGCGGACACCGCCGACAAGGTCGCGGGGTTCGAGGCCGGCGGGGTCGATTACGTCACCAAGCCGTTCCAGCTCGACGAGGTCGTCGCGCGCGTCAGGACGCACCTGGCCATGCACGCGATGCGCCGGAAGATCGCGGCGCAGAACGCGCAATTGCAGCGGGAGATCGCGATGCGCGAGCAGTTCGAGTCCGCCCTGCGGCTCGCCCACGGCGCCCTGGAGCAGCGCGTCGCCGAGCGCACGGTCGAGCTCGCTGCGGCGAACGCCACGCTCCGCGAGGAGAGCGCCGAGCGCAAGCGGGCCCTCGCGGCCCTGGGCGAGAGTCAGCACCTCCTCCGGGCCGTCATCGACAACTCGACGGCCGTCATCTACGTGAAGGACGCGGCGGGGCGATACGTGCTCATCAATCGCCACTTCGAGAGGCTCTTTCATGTGACCGAGGCGTCGGTCCTCGGCAGGACCGATGACGAGCTGTTCCCGCCCGCGCAGGCCAGCGCGTTCCGCGCCCACGACCGGCGGGTGCTCGACGCCCGGACGCCGCTCCAGGCCGAGGAGCTCGTGATGCAGGACGACGGCCTGCACACCTACATCTCCATCAAGTGCCCGCTGCGCGACGCGGCCGACGAGCCGTGGGCCGTCTGCGGCATCTCGACCGACATCACCGAGCGCAAGCGGGCGGAGGAGGAGCGAGAGGCGCTCCTCGCCCGCGAGCAGGCCGCGCGCGAGAAGGCCGAGGCCGCCGACCGCCTGAAGGACGAGTTCCTCGCCACGCTCAGCCACGAGCTGCGCACGCCGCTCACCTCCATCGTCGGCTGGGCGCAGCTGCTCTGCACGGGCACGCTGGACGCGGGCACGATGCGGCGCGCCTTCGAGTCCATCGAGCGCAACAGCCTGGCCGAGCTGCAGATCGTCGAGGATCTGCTCGACGTCTCCGCCATCGTGAGCGGCAAGATGACCCTGAAGGCGCAGCCGGTCTGCCTGGCCTCGGTCCTCCGCGCCGCGCTCGACGCGCTGACGCTGGCCGCCGACGCCAAGGGCGTCAGCGTCTCCCTGTCGCTGAATCCGGAGGTCGGCGAGGTCTGGGGAGACGGCGGTCGCCTGCAGCAGGTCGTCTGGAACCTGCTCGGCAACGCCGTCAAGTTCACGCCGCCTGGCGGACACGTCGCCGTGTCGCTGGACAAGGTCGGCGCCACGGCCCAGATCCACGTCAGCGACACGGGCGAGGGGATCAGCGCGGAGTTTTTGCCCCTCGTCTTCGAGCGTTTTCGCCAGGCCGACAGCTCGATCCAGCGCCGGCGCGGCGGGCTCGGCCTCGGCCTCTCCATCGTGCGGCACCTCGTCGAGCTGCACGGCGGCGCGGTCCGCGCCGAGAGCGGCGGTCCGGGCCAGGGCGCGACGTTCACCGTCGAGCTGCCGCTCCTGCCGTCGGTCGAGGCGCCCGCTGCCCCGCGCGCCGCGCTCGCGCCCCGGGGCCGCGGCGCGGGCCCCCCGCCGGTCCTCGCCGGGCTGCGCGTCCTCGTGATCGACGACGCGCCGGACATGCGGGAGCTGATGGCGCACCTCCTCTCGGGGGCGGGCGCCGAGGTCCGCGTCGCCGGGTTGGCGCTGGAGGGCTTCGAGCTCGTCGAGCCGTGGCGGCCGGACGTCATCGTGAGCGACATCGGCCTGCCCGGCGAGGACGGCCACGCGCTGATCCGCCGCGTCCGGGCGCTGCCGGCCGAGCGCGGCGGCGCGACGCCCGCGATCGCGCTCACCGCGTATGCCGGCCAGAGCGCGCGCGATCGGACGCTCTCCGCGGGATACCAGATGCACATCCCCAAGCCGGTCGATCCCGCCGCGCTCGTCGAGGTGATCGCCCGCCTGGCCCACCCCGGCGGGCCCGATCTCTCCCGCACGTAGCGCGTGGCCTCGGCGCCGAGGCGTCGCCGACCGGATCAGCGCATGGGCTCGCGAGGTGAGCGCGTGTCCTCCGATGGGCCCCAATGGGCGAGCCTGGCGCAGATCGCGGGGTGTCGTGGCCTCCGAGATCGGCGTCTCTAGCCCTTCCTGGCGCTTTCGTGCAAGATGAGGCCCCTTACACGAGTCCGCGAAAGCCGCTCCGCGCTCGCTGCGACCGGGCGTCTCCTCGGGGCTTTGCGGGCGGAGACTCCTGAGCTGCTCTCGGCTTCGGGGCGAGCGGAAGGGCGATTGATCGATGCAAGACGACCTGAGCCGGGAGACCGAGGAGAAGCCCGTCACTGTCAAGAGCGTCGGGACCACCCATACCCTCGAGCTCAACCTGGGGCGTTTCCGGTGGGAGTGCGACCGGGGGATGCTGTTCACCCACGGTCTGCCGTCGGTGCTCTTCTGGCTCAACCCGTCGCTCTATCGCATGCTGGAGCCGCTCGTCCACGAGGTCGGCGTCCCGCTCTTCCGCCTCATGGTGGCTCAGCACTCGAGCCTGGGCACGGCCGAGGACTACGACACGATGGTCACCGCGCTGGGCAAGACCTTCGAGGAGGGGTTCCTCGCCTGGGGGAGCGCGGTGGGCATGGGCGGGTGGGGCCGGTTCGAGCTCCCTGTGTTCGACAAGGAGTCTCGGCGCGCCGTGGTGGTCGTGCGGAATCCCTGGGAGCTCGAGATGCAGCGCGGCTCGACGGTGCGCTGGGGTTGCCCGTTCCTCCAGGGGAAGATCATCGGAATCCTCTCTCTCGCCCTCGGGGTCAACTGCTGGGCGGATGAGCTCCTGAGCGCGCCGGACGAGGCCGAGGCCTCCGTCGAGTTCCGCGTCTATCCTTCGGACAGGACGCTCGACGCGGAGATGACGCGGCTGCGCCTCGCGCACCACGAGGAGGCGAAGCGGAAGCTCGAGGAGCGGACGCTGGAGCTCCGGCAGAGCGAGGCGCAGCAGCGGGCGATCCTCGCCTCGCTCAGCGAGGTCGTCTTCACGCTCGACGAGGGGGGCCGGCTCACGAGCTATCATGTGCCGAAGGAGATGAGCGCCTTCCACGAGGCGCCCGAGCGCGCGATCGGCCGGCACGTGCGCGACGCGATGCCGCAGCGGATCGCCGCCGTGCTCCTCGGCGCGATCGCGGATCTCGCTCTGGATGGGGCGCCGCGCGCGGTGAGCTACGCCCGGGAGCACGGGGGAGAGGAGCGGTTCTTCAGCGCCAAGCTCTCGATCCTGCGGGATCCTGTCTCGGGCCGCGGCGGGGTGACCGTGGTCGAGCGCGACGTGACCGACCGCGTGCGCGCCGAGCAGGCGCTCACGGAGCGGCTCAACGTGATCGAGCGGCAGCAGGAGATGATCCAGGTCCTGTCCACGCCGATCATCCAGGTGTGGGACGGGGTGCTGGCGCTGCCGCTCGTCGGCGTGATCGACAGCCGCCGAGCGGCGTCGATCACCGAGAGCCTGCTGCGGGAGATCGTGAGCACGCAGGCGCGCGTGGCGATCCTCGATCTGACGGGCGTCGACGTCGTGGACTCGGCGATCGCCGATCACTTCCTGCGCATCGTGCGCGCGGTCGAGCTGCTGGGCACGACGTGCCTGATCTCGGGGATCCGGCCCGCGGTGGCGCAGACGATGACGCAGCTCGGGACCGGGATCGAGAAGGCGCGGACGTTCGGCACCATGCGGGCCGCGCTGATGTCCGTGACGCGCCGGCGGAGGGCCTGAGCGGAGCTCGGGAGGCGTCGTCGGGCGGCGGCGGGCCTCTTGCGCTCGTGACGCGCCGCATTCATCCGGTCCGTCCGCGCGCCGCGCGGCGACCGAGCGAGCGCCTCGTTCGTGCCGCCGAGCGCCGGCGGCGCTCCTGCTCTGTCCGCCGTGGCCGAGATGCGCCGTGAGCGAGCGGCCCGGACGGGATCGCGAAGCGCCCTGGCCGAGCCAGGGCTGGTTGCGCGAGGTCGGTGGGCGGATACCATCGCTCGCCGACGATGGCTGTTCTGACGCTCGAGCAAGCGGCGGTCCCGCTCCGGCAGGCGTACCGGGAAGGGCGCCTCATCCCTTTTCTCGGCGCAGGCTTCTCCGCCCCGCTCCAGCTGCCGATGTGGAGGGAGCTGATGGGGTGGATGGGCCAGGCGCTCGGCTTCGAGCCTGCGCTCTTCGAGCTGCACGGCCTGCCCCCTCAGCTCGCCGGCTTCTTCGCCCGGGAGTGCGACGGCGGGCTCGACAGCTTCATCGCCGAGATGCGCGCGCGCTTCCACGCGCGCGAGGTCAACGAGCGCCGCAGGAGCTCGTGCCAGCACAAGGCGCTGGCGCGCCGTCATTTCCGGACCATCTACACGACCAACTTCGAGCATCACATCGAGGAGGCGCTCCGCGACGCGGGCAAGGAGGCCGTGGCGCTCTCCACGTTCGACGACTTCGCGCGTTGCCCGGCCCAGGGGGCGTGCCATGTCATCAAGTTTCATGGCGACCTCAACTGGCCCGAGACCGTGGTGCTGACCGAGGCCCAGTATTTCGGCCGCCTCCGGCTCGAGGCCGCGCCCGATCAGCGCCTGCGGGCCGATCTGCTCAGCAACACCTTTCTCTTCCTCGGCTACAGCTTCAGCGACGTGGACATCCGTTACATCTGGTATCGCATGGAGCAGATGCGCCTCGAGGGCAGCTCGCCCGGGGCGAAGCGCGCGTTGAACCGCCGCGGCTACTGGGCGACCTTCGGCGCCGGGCTCGTCCAGCCGGCGCTGCTCGAGGACTGGCACATCGACGTGATCGAGCTCGACCCGAACGACAAGACGAAGAGCGTGGTGGACCTGCTCGACGCGCTGGATGGATGAGGGCCGACGATCATGGTCTATTTCGTCTCCTCGAACGAGGACACGCTCGAGGACATGATCCACGCATGGAAGGACGGCCCGACGCCGCTCCGGGTCCTCAGGCTCGACGTGCCCGAGGTGCTCTCCTCGGATCTCGACGTCGTCGTGCGGGAGAAGGCGCTCGCCGCCTTCCGGCTGGCGCTCGTGCCGCTCTTCGTGGAGCACGGCGGGCTGTTCATCGAGCACCTGAACGGCTTTCCGGGGCCGCTCGTGAAGCCGTTCTGGGAGCGGCTGCAAGACCGGATATGCTCCATCATCCCCCCGGGCATGTCGCGCGCCGCGCGGGTCGTCCAGAAGGTGTGTTACTGCGACGGCCGGACGCTCCGCATCTACACGGGCAGCGTCCTCGGGGAGATCGCCTGTGAGCGGCGGGGCGACGGGGGGATCCACTGGGAGCCGATGTTCATCCCGGCCGGGCACGCGCGGACGCTCGGGCAGATGCACCGCGACGAGCGCCTCCGCTGCTCGGCGCGCACCGAGGCCCTGCGGGCGTTCCGGAGCGACATCGGCCTGTGATCGGCGCCGCGCGGCGCGGCCCGCGCGCCCGGGGCGACGCGCGCCGCCCGATGGCGCTTGACTTTCGGATCGCCCTGGAGTTCCTAACCGTCCACGACCGCGGCAAAGGGGCAAGCGCCTGGAGTCCGGCGTCCGCTCCCTGCGTCGGAGGTTGTCCTCATTACGCGGAGAAGATCCATGGAATTCAGGCTGCTGGGCGGGTCAGGGTTCAAGGTGCCCGTGCTGAGTCTAGGGACGGGCACGTTCGGCGGAGGCAACGAGTTCTTCCGGAGCTGGGGCGCGACCGACGTGGCCGAGGCGACCCGGCTGGTCGACGTCTCGCTCGAGGCCGGGATGAACATGTTCGATTCGGCCGATATCTACTCCAACGGGCTGGCGGAGGAGATCCTCGGCCAGGCGATCAAGGGCCGGCGCGATCGGGTCATCATCTCCACGAAGGCGACCTTTCGCTTCGGCCCGGGTCCCAACGACGTCGGCTCCTCGCGGCACCACCTGCTCCGGTCGGTCGAGGGCAGCTTGCGCCGGCTGCAGACGGATTACATCGACCTCTTTCAGCTGCACGGCTTCGACGCGCTCACGCCGGTCGAGGAGACGCTGGGTACGCTCGACGACCTCGTGCGGGCGGGGAAGATCCGGTACCTGGGCTGCTCGAACTTCTCCGGCTGGCACCTGATGAAGTCGCTCGCGGTGTCGGAGAAATACGGCCTCTCTCGGTACGTGGCGCATCAGGCGTACTATTCGCTCGTCGGGCGTGACTACGAGTGGGAGCTGATGCCGCTCGCGCTCGACCAGAAGGTCGGCGCGGTGGTCTGGAGCCCGCTCGGCTGGGGGCGCCTCACCGGCAAGATCCGGCGCGGACAGCCGTTGCCGGAGGTCAGCCGGCTCCGGAACAAGCTGGCTGCCGAGGGCGGGCCGCAGGTCGATGAGGAGTACCTCTATCGGGTGGTCGACGCGCTCGACGAGGTGGCGAAGGAGACGGGCAAGACCGTCCCGCAGGTCGCGATCAACTGGCTGCTCCAGCGGCCGAGCGTCGCCAACGTGATCATCGGCGCGCGCAACGAGGAGCAGCTTCGGCAGAACCTTGGGGCCGTCGGGTGGACCCTGACGCCGGCGCAGATCGCGAGGCTGGACGCCGCGAGCAAGACGCCGCTCGCGTACCCCTACTTCCACCAGACCGGGTTCGCCGAGCGAAACCCGTTCCCCGTCGCGGTCTGACCGTCTGCGCTGGCGGCCGGCGCGAAGGCGTGCACAATCCGCGGCCGTGCTCATCCTCAGCGACTTCGACGGAACCATCACCTGCGCCGACCTGACGAACGAAGTCTGGGACGCCCACCTCCGTTATGACTGGCGGAAGGAGCTGCTCACGCTGTCGGCCAGCGGCCAGATCACGCCGCTCGAGCTCCTCCGGCGCGGCTATGCCGATGTGGATCGCCCGGCGGACGAGCTCCTGGCCTTGCTCCGCCCCCACGCCGGGCTTCGTCCGGGCTTCGAGGAGCTGCTCGCGCTGTGCGCCCGCCGGGGGTGGGTGTTTCACGTGGTCAGCCACGGGCTGCCGTTCTACATCCGCGAGTTCCTGCCGCCGGGCACCGCGTTTTCTTGCTTCGATGCCGTCTTCGACGGCCGCTGGCGCGTGACCGTGCCAGAGGCGGTGCGGCTCGGCCCCGGCGACGATTTCAAGATCCGCGTCCTCGATCAGCTGAAGGCCGCGACCGGCGAGGCGGCCACCGTCTACATCGGCGACGGTCGGCTGGACTATCCCGCGGCGCGGTGCTGCGACCGTGTGTTCGCGGTGCGGGGCAGCGCCCTCGACGTGCTCTGCGCGCGCGACGGGGTGCCGTGCACGCCGTTCGACAGCTTCACCGAGGTCTGCGCGGCGCTCGACCTCGGCGACGAGCGCCCCGCGGGCGCCGCCCGAGCCGGAGAGCGAGCTCCCGGACGCGGCTGACGCGAGCTCTCCTCGGCCCTCGGGCGACGCCCTCGCCGGGGCTCGAAGGTCCTGATACGGAGGAGAGGGGGGCACCGCCGCGCCGCGCCGGTCAGGCGTGCCAGACGGCGTTGCGGCAAAGCGACCTCCCGGGGTGACGTCACCGTCCGGCGACGGTTTCTTGCTCGAGCAGCGCCGCGGACGATCGATTGATCGGCGGCGGCCCGTGAGCCACGCATCGCGACACGAGCCGGGAACACCGCGGGAACACTGCGGGACGAGGCGGGACAACGCGGGAGCAGCGGCGGTGAACGGCCAGGGCGTCTGAATTGAGCTCAGGGCCCGTGCCGCATGGCGCGTATGCCGACTGGGTGCTAGGTTGCAGATTTTACGGGCTGTCCGTTCGCAACCCGCGCGCAATCCTCGCGCAAACACGTGCAAATCGCGCAAACCGTGCGCGCTTTGGCGACCCAGATCGTTTGAGACAGCGTCCATCAGCGACAGTGTACAGTGTGTTTGTATAAAGGGTGTGATTGACGAATAGCTTGACTTTCGAATCCCATTAGTTAGTTCCTATCCGCTTATCTCGTGCATGTGAAAGCAACGTAGGAGGCGCTCGTTCGTCTTGTCCGCTGCTTGTCAGTGATTGCTCTGCAACCCGTCTGATCGCCTGATCGTTCGGGGCAGCATTTTGTGCTGACAGCCGCTCGCCGCGCATCGCCATGCGAGGCGGCATGCGGCCCAGGGTGAGCGTGGCGCACGTGACCTGCAAACAGCGGTCCTTGCGAGGGGGCCAGCAGAAGGAGATCGGCATGATCAGGCGAATGACCGGCGTGGCATTCCTGCTCTCTGCTGCCGCGTGCAGCGTGGCCCAGGATGATCAGGGGTTGGCAGAGCAGACCGCGGCGAAGGAGACCGCGGTCGAGATCAGCGGCCTCGATGTGGCGTACATCCGCGTGGACGATCGCGGGATGTCCCACGTCACCGCATGGGACGAGAAGGCGGGTTACGGCGGCCTTTGCTATGCAATGGCGCGCGACCGGCTCTTCCAGATGGACGTGCTGCGCCGGAGCGCAGAGGGGCGCCTCGCGGAGATCTACGGACCCGGCGACGACGACGCCATCCTCGGCCAGGATCTCCTCGCCCGCGCGCAGAACCTTCGCGCGTTCGCGGCGGCGCGCTACGCAGCGGCGGCCTCGCGGACGAAGCGCGCGCTGCAGGGCTGCGCCGCTGGCGTGAACAAGTACATCTCCGAAGCCAAGGCGTCGAGCGGCGGCCTGCCGCTCGAGTTCCAGACCCTCGGTTACCAGCCGGATCCCTGGACGCCCGAGGACAGCGTCCTCGCCTACATTTACGTGGGTGTCACCTTCGACACCCTGACGTGGTTCACCAAGCTCGAGCGCGCGGCCGTCGCCTCGATCGCGGGGACGGAGGTCGCGACGACGCTGATCAAGGAGGCTCCGAACGAGGTGTCGATGTTCGACGCGCAGGGCAACCTGAACCCGATCTCGAATTTCCTCGTGCCGCCTGGCCCGACCACGCCGTCTGCGACCATCGTGAACCCGCCCCCGCCGACGTGCCTGGAGGGGGCGCGTCGGCTCACGGAGCAGCTCCGGCAGATGACGCCTGTGAGCGGGCGCGCGAGCAATGCGTGGGCGGTGGACGGGCACCTCACCTCGACCGGGAAGCCCCTCCTCGCGACCGATCCGCACTTCCCCCACGCGACCCCGTCCGCCGTCTACCTGGCCCAGCTCAAGGTGAACGGGCAGTACAACGTGGCAGGCTGGATGGTGCCCGGGTTCCCCGGGTTCATCAGCGGTCACACCGAGAGCATCGCCTGGGTGCCGACGTTCTCGCTCTTCGACAGCGTCGATCTGTACGTGGAGACGCTCCGCCCGGCGAGCGGAGGAAAGCAGGAGGTGCTCATCAACGGCCAGTGGAAGCCGGTCACCAAGCGCGTGGAGACCATCCGTGTGAAGGGGCAGCCGGATGTGCAGCGGACGTTCCGCTCGACGCCGCACGGGCCGATCCTCAACGATGGTCTGGACGGGCTGGAGGCGTTCGGGACCCTCGCGCTCAAGTCGACCGCGGGCCAGCCCGAGTGGAAGGTCGACGGCTACTTCGAGATGCCGGCGGCGCAGACCTTCCCGCAGTTCAAGGCGGCGGCGCTGAAGCAGAGCATCGGCTGGAACTTCATCTTCGCCGACTACGCGGGCACGCACGGCCACATCGGCTACCAGAACTCGGGGCTCGCGCCGCAGCGCCAAAGCCCGCTGAACGCGCTCTATCCGGTGCCGGGGACGGGCGGGCACGAGTGGACCGGGTACGCCACGAACGCCGAGCTGCCCTCGGTCTACGATCCGCCGTCGCATATCCTCGTGACGGCGAACAACCGGATGGTGCCGCGGGACTACGCGCCGCAGGGGCGGCCGGTGCACCTCGCGAACTACTGGGACATGCCGTGGCGCGCGCAGCGGATCATGACCCGTCTGACGACGGCGACGCAGCCGCTCACGCCGCAGGACATGGCGTCGATCCAGCTGGACACGCAGACCACGATCGGGTTGCCGCTGCGCGACAGCTACCTGGCTGCGCTCGGGCGCGTCGGGCTGCCCGCAGACGATCCGAGCGCCGTCGCGGCGGTGGAGGCCCTGCAGCAGTGGGACGGGAACGCGGCGGCGAGCAGCCGCGGCGCGGCCGTCTACGAGATGCTGACCTTGATCCTGCTGCGCAACACCGTGACGGACGTGATCGGCCCCGACGAATATGCGCTCTTCGCGCCCAACGTGTTCCTCACGAACCAGCTCAACGGCTTGATGGACGTGCTCGAGAACCCGCGCGCGCCGTATTTCGGCATCAGCGAGGGCGTGGATCCCGGGGTCGCGCGGGACGAGGCCGTGCGCCGGGCGCTGGGCGAGGCGGACGCGATGCTCCGCGGGGCGCTGGGGCCGGACGTGAGCGCGTGGACCTGGGGCGGGATCCACGAGCTGACCTACAACCACCCGCTTGCGGGCGAGGACGCGCGCTTCGATATCGGCACCTTCCCGGCGACCGGCGATGTGGAGACGGTGAACATCGGCGGCTGGTTCGCGAAGGTCGGTATCCTGGCGCTTCCGCCCGGCGAGTTCGAGGCCGCAGGCGGGGTGCGGGGCGCGCTCGACCAGGACTCGCTCAGCGCGACGCGGCTGGTCTGGAACCTCGCCCCGCTCGACGGCTCGCTCGGGGTGATGAGCACCGGTATCAGCGGGGATCCGCGGACGTGCCATTACGCGGATCATGCCGAGGCGTGGAGGTCGGGTCAGATCTTCCCGATGCCGTTCACGTCCGCAGCGATCCCTTGAGTGGACCGCCGCTGGCGGGCGACCCGACGGTGATTGGCCCATCCTGATAGCGACGCCCTACCTGCCGCCGGCCGACCTGCCGCCCAACCCGGGTCGGTGACCCCGACCCGGGTCGGTGACCTCCGGTCGGTGACCTCAACCTGGGTCGGTGACCTCAACCCGGGTCGGTGGCCCCAACCTGGGTCGGTGACCCACGACCGACGGACCTCGGTCGCCCTACCGGCCACCGAACCCGGGTGAGGCCCCCGCCGGTCAGGGCGCCAGGCCCTGCTTGACGTGGCCCGCCGCCGTACCAGACGACGTAGCGATGGCGGCGATCAGCGACCGACCCACGGCACTCCAACGACCCACGCGGGTATTGGGCGTGATCCGCATAACACTTTCTACGTTCCCGCCTTATCGCCATCAGGGAATCCAGGAGGCCCGCCACGCCGTCCTCCACCCGTCGGCTGCGCGCACCGAGGTTCGTCGTGAGCTCCCTCTCCTGGCGCGAGCCGGATGCGCCATGCCGTTCCCGCTCCGCCTCGCCGCGCGGCGCGCCCGCTGGACAGGTCGAGCGCGCTGCGGTGGCGCCCCTCCGCCCTACATTCCCCGCCTCGCCGGCGCAGCGCGCCCCTCCGACCTCGCTTGCGCGACGACACGGTGCAACGGTGGAGCCGGCGGTCGGCGTGCGCGTCGGCCGGCGTTCGGCGGCGCGCGCAGCGCGCGCAGCTCGCCGCTCCCATGCCTGCTGCTCGGCGGGAACGGTCGGTTCATGGATGGAAACGAGGAAACAGGAGACATCACATGACAGAAGCGACACTGGGAGCCGGGGACATCAACGTGAAGGCCTGCGGTATCACCGACCTCGGGCGGGTCCGTAAGAACAACGAGGACACGCTCCTCATCGCCCACCTCACCTCCGCCGCCAAGACCGCGCCGCCTGCCCATGAGGTCACCTTCGAAGCCTCCTATCCGGTCCTGCTCGCCGTCTCCGACGGCATGGGCGGCGCGGCGGCCGGCGAGGTCGCGAGCGCCCTGGTCGTGGAGGCGCTCCGACGGGCGATGGCCTCGGCGCGCGGCAACTGGGACGACGCGACCCTCCAGGCCGTACAGCGCGCCAACCGCGAGGTGTGGCAAGCCGCGCAGCAGCCGGGCCGCCATGGCATGGGCGCGACGCTCACCGCGATCTGCGTGCACGGGACCGAAGCGCACGTCGCCGAGGTGGGGGACTCGCGCGCCTACCTGATCCGCAACGGGCAGATCCTCCAGATCACGCACGACCAGAGCTTCGTGCAGGCGCTCATCGACGCCGGCATGATCCAACCCGAGGAGGCCGAGCAGCACCCGATGCGGAGCATGCTGCTCCAGGCGATGGGCCTCGATCCCGACGTGAAGGCCAGCGTCGCGCGGCTCGATCTGCGGCGCGACGATCGCCTCCTGCTCTGCTCCGACGGGCTCTCGAACAAGCTCTCGGCGGAGGACATGCTCGCCGTGATCGAGCGGGGTCCCTCGATCGAGGCCGCGTGCGAGCGGCTCGTCGCCCTCGCGAACGATCGCGGCGGCGAGGACAACATCACCGCCATCGTCGCCGAGCTGCACGGAGGAGGGCTCACGCCGCCGAGGAGAGGCGAGAAGCCGACCCAGACGCTCCACACGGTCACCGAGTTCGACCCGAGAAAGAAGGCCTGACGCCGAGCCACGTCGGCTCCGCGAGCTCCCAGCGCCCGAGCCCCGCCCGAGCCCCGGTGCGCCCGCGCGCCGCGAGGTGACGTCAGGCGCCTCTCCGCGCCGAGCCTCCGTCGCCGCCGCGCGCGGCGGCCGCCCGAGAGCTCGCGCGCGCGCGCTCGGCCGTGGTACGGCGCGCGGCAGGCAGGAGAGCGCGCATGGTCCCAGGGAGCTTCCGCGGCGTGGCCTTCGATCTGGACGGGACCCTGCTGCGGTCCGATCATTCGATCTCGCCGGAGATGCGGTCGCTGTGCTCGGCGCTCACCGGGCGGGGGCTCCTGGTGACGCTGATCAGCTCGCGCCCCCCTCGCTCCGTGGAGCAGATCGCCGCCAGCCTGGGGCTCTCGGGCCCGTGGGCGGCGCTGAACGGCGCCTTCGTCGTCGGCTCCGGCGGGGAGAGCCTCGGCCGCTCACCCCTGCCGGAAGCCACCGTCGAGCACATCCTGGCGCGCTATGGACGCGACGAGCGGATCAGCCTGAACCTCTACACCGGCTTCGACTGGATCGTTCAGGCCGCGGACCGGCGCGTCAGGGCCGAGGCCGACATCGTGGGCTTCGCGCCCATCATCGACGTCGGCTTCGCGAGCCGCCCCGCGACCGAGAAGCTCCTGATGATCACCGACGAAGGGAGCCGCGAGAACGCTCGGCTGGCCGAGGAGCTCGCGGCGCTCGACGACGGCATCACGGTCGCGCGCTCGAAGGACAACTACATCGAGATCACGCGCCGCGAGATCGACAAGGGGCGCGCGCTCGCGCTCATCGCCGCCAGCCGAGGGCTGTCCGCGCGCGAGATGGTCGCAGCCGGCGACGGCGAGAACGACATTCCCATGCTGAAGGCCTGCGGTCTTCCGATCGCGATGGGCCACGGCCCGGAACCGCTCAAGCAGGCGGCGGCGCTGATCGTCGGCAGCAACGACGACGGCTCCCTCACCGACGCGATCGGCCGCATCTTCGGGGCGGCTCCGGCGCGCTAGCTCGCGCGGCGCGCGTGCGTTCCTTCTGGTATGGAAAATTCTACACCCTCTGGGAGGTGCGTTTCTATGTCTCGACGAGCGCTGACGGCGCACATCACCGCGTGGGTCGTGGCGCCGCTCTCCGTGTTGCTGCTCCACTGCGGAGGCGACGAGTCCACGGAGCCGGTGAAGAACACCACCGGCTCCGCGACGACATCCTCTGCCGCGACGGGCGGCGGCGGCGGAGCGGCCGGCGGCGGGGGCGACGGGGGCGACGGGGGCGACGGGGGCGACGGGGGCGACGGGGGCGACGGGGGCGGGGGCGACGGAGGCAGCGGCGCGCTCCCCGACCTCGATCCGACGCTCGAGTGGTACGGCGACAACCGGCAGCGGATCGACGCCATGATCGACGAGCACGGCGCCGTGAGCCCCGGCTACGACCCCGACCGGAAGCCGGTCGCCGTGTTCGACTGGGACAACACCGTCATCAAGAACGATGTCGGCGACGCGACGATGTTCTGGATGCTCCGGCACGACAAGATCCTCCAGCCGCCGGACGGGAACTGGGCGTGGACGAGCCCTTACCTCACGGCCGCCGCGGTCTCCTCGCTCGGCGAGGCGTGCGGCGCGGCCGCCGATCCGGGCGAGCCGCTGCCGACGAGCACCATGGCCGCCTGCGCCGACGAGATCCTCAGCATCTATGTCGACGGGGAGACCACCGGCGGCGACGCCGCCTTCGACGGTCACAACCGCCGCACCCTGGAGCCTGCGTACGCCTGGTTCGCCCAGCTCGGCGCGGGCCACGCGCCCGACGAGATCGCGGCGTTCGCCGCCTCGGCGATCGAGGAGAACCTGACGGCGGAGGAGGGGGCCGTCCAGACGATCGGGACGCGCGCGGGGCTGACCGCCTGGCTCCGGATCTACGAGCCGATCCGGGACCTGATCGACGTGCTGCGAAAGAACGGCTTCGACGTCTGGGTGGTGTCCGCCTCACCGCAGTTCGTGGTCGAGCCGTTCGCGGCGAGGGTGAACATCGCCGCGGACCGGATCATCGGCGTCCGGCAGGTGACGACCGAGGACGGCGCGCTGACGTACAACTTGCAGGGGTGCGGTCCGATCCCCGACGGCACCAACGACGGCGCCGGCGAGTTCTCGGGGAACAGCCTGATCACCTACATCGAGGGAAAGCGGTGCTGGATCAACCAGGTGATCTTCGGCGCGTCGGGCCCCGCCGCGCTCGAGAAGAACCCGGACGCATCGCAGCGCCAGGTCTTCGGGGCGGGCGACTCGGACACCGATCTGAGCTTCCTCCAGGACGCCACCGGCCTCAGGCTCGCGCTCAACCGCAACAAGAAAGAGCTGATGTGCAACGCGTACAGGAACTACGCGGGCACCTGGCTGATCAACCCGATGTTCATCGCGCCCAAGGGACACCTCGCCTCGGGTTACCCGTGCTCGACCACCGCCTGCGTGGACGAGGACGGCGCCGCGGTCCCGTGCCTCGATGAGGCCGGCGCGGTCATCCCCGACCAGGCCGACAACGTCTACTGATCTCGATCGCTCGCCGCCGCTCGGCACGGGGCGCCGGGCCGCCGCGCCGCGCGGCGGTCAGATGTGCTTCGGCGGGTTCAGCTTGTCGCTCGCCGACTTCCCCTGGACGAGCGCCTTGGCCTTCTCGTAGAGGATCCGGAGCCGCCCGCCCTCGGGCTCCCAGTACTCGGCGCGCTCCACGTACAGCTTCAGGATGGCGGCGTGCGGGTGATCGGGGCCGTCCGGCAGCCACGCCTTCCACGAGGGCTTCCAGAGGCTCCGGATCTTCTCCTCGTTCCTGTCGATCGTCGCGCGCGCCGAGATCGAGATGTACGCCCGATCCCGCGGCCGGTAGCAGCAGACCGCCACCTGGTGCTCGCGGACGATCTCGCCGGTCTTCGGCGTCTCGTCGTGCGTCACGAACCAGAGATCGCAGTCCAGCTGTTCGGCCGGCTCCTGGATCTCCATCGGCCGACCCCGCATCAGCCCCTCCGGGGTCATGGTGACGAGCATGGCCGTGTCGAACTCCCTGAGCATCGCGTGCAGCTCACCCATGGATCCGCGGGCCTGAGCCGTGGCTCCTGGCCCTCCGCCCTGGTGTTGCTCTCCGCTCTGGTGTTGCATGCGGAAAAGCTGCTCCGCGCGCGCTTCCCCGCCAAGCAAGGGCGCGCCCGGACCCGCCTGCGCCGCGGCCCGTCGGCGCTCCGGCGCGGCCCGAGGCGCAGCGCGCGACACGACGGTCCAGGCGGCTCCCTCCGCGAGGTTTTGCGCAGTCGGTTGCGCAATGCGACGCCTTGACGCGCGTCCGCTCGGCAGACGTGGCCCTGTCCTGCCGCGGGAGGTGCCGATCCGAGGACAGCCATGAGCGGCACGAGCCATGCTTTGCCGGGTCACGACTCCACCCCGCCAGCAGGCTCCGCCATGACCGCGTTTTGCGACGAACTCGACGACCGCGTCCCCGCCGTCCCGATCCGGGAAGACATCGCCCGGCTCCCTGAGGACTTCCTCGTGCTCGCCGCGCACGAGATCAGGACGCCTGTCACCTCGCTCCTCCTGCAGCTCCAGCTGACGAAGCGGATGAGCGAGCGGGAGCCGGAGAATACCCCGGCCTGGGCGGCGGCGATGCTGGCCGTCTTCGACCGTCAGCTCGGCCGGCTCGCCCGGCTGTGCGACGACATGTTCCAGGTCCGGCGCGTCGAGCCGGCCCAGCGCGCGTCGGCCCGCTCGCCGGTCGATCTCGTCGCCCTCGTCCGCGAGGTGGTGGCGGCGGCGGTCGCGCATCGGCCGGCCGCGCGCGGCGCCATCGCGGTCGCGGCCGAGGGCGCCGTCGTCGGCCGCTGGGAGCGATCCCAGATCGAGCGTATGGCGTTCCACCTGATCAAGAACGCGCTCACCTTCGGCGAGGGCAAGCCGATCGCGATCGAGGTGCGCGCGACGCGCGCGCGGGCGCGGCTCATCGTGCGCGATCACGGCATGGGGATCGCGCGGGAGGACCAGGAGCGGATCTTCGCGCGCTTCGAGCGGGCGGTCCCGGCGGAGCGCTTCGGCGGCCTGGGGCTCGGCCTCTACATCGCGCACGCCGCGGCGCGCGCGCACGGCGGCGCGATCCGCGTGGAGAGCGAGCTGGGTCGCGGCGCGGCGTTCATCGTCGATCTCCCCCTCGCGCCGCGGCCGCTGGGGCGCGAGCGCGCGGCGCGCGCGGGCCGCGCGCGCCCGCCGCGGCGCGGCCTCGCCCGCCGGTCGCCCGAGCTGCCCCTGAGCGCGCACCTCAAGCTGGCGCACGTCAAACACGCGCACCACCGGGCGCAGCGGCCGCACTAGGCCGGCCACGGTCGGCTCACCCGTCGAGGAAGCGGACGAGCAGGCGCAGCCCCGTCTCCTGGCTCTTCTCCGGGTGGAACTGCGTCGCGGTGACGTTGTCCCGCTCGATCGCCGCGGTGATCCGGTGCGGGCCGTGCTCCGTCGTCGCCGCGATGAGCGCCGGGTCGCGCGGGACGGCGTGGTAGCTGTGGACGAAGTAGACGAACGGGCTCTCGCCCGCGAACACGCCGAGCGGGCCCGCCACGTCGCGCGTGATCGCGATGCGGTTCCACCCCATGTGGGGGATCTTGATCCCGACCCACGGCTCGCCGGCCGTCGCCTCGGCGGCGCTCGGCTCCGGGATGAGGCGCTTGACCGTGCCGGGGAACACGCCGAGCCCCCGCGCGCCCTCCGCCTCCTCGCTCGAGTCGAAGAGCGCCTGCATGCCGAGGCAGATGCCGAGGTACGGCGTCCCCTTGCGGATCTGCTCGCGCAGCACCTCGCCGATGCCGTTCTGCAGCGCCGCCGCGCAGTCGCGGAAGGCGCCCTGGCCGGGCACCACCACCTTGTCGGCCCGCGCGATGACCTCCGGATCGCCCGTGCGCGTCACCGCGCACGGCGCGCCGGCGTCCCCGGCGGCCTGGAGCAGCGCGCGCTCCACCGAGCGCAGGTTGCCCATCCCGAAATCCACGAGAGCGATCGATTGCATGGGTCAGAGGCTCCCCTTGGTGGACGGGATGCCGGCGACGCGCGGCTCGATGCGGGTCGCCTTCATCAGCGCCTTGGCGAAGGATTTGAAGCAGATCTCGACGATGTGGTGCAGGTTGTCCCCCTCGAGGAGGCGGACGTGGAGGTTCGCGCCCACGCCGCGCGCGAAGCCCTCGAAGAACACGGGCGCGAGCTCGACGTCCCACGTGCCGAGCTTCGCCTTGGGCAGCGGCACGCGCCAGACGAAGTACGGCCTGCCGGAGAGGTCCAGCGCGCACTGCGCGAGCGCCTCGTCCATGGGGAGCGTCGCCTCGCCGTAGCGCGCGATGCCCGCCTTGTCGCCGAGCGCCTGCTGCACGGCCGCGCCCAGGGTGATGCCGCAGTCCTCGGTGGTGTGGTGGCCGTCGATCTCGACGTCGCCCTCGGCGTGGATGGTGAGGTCGAACAGGCCGTGGCGGGCGATCTGATCGAGCATGTGCGTGAGGAAGGGGAGGGGCGTCCTGATCGACGAGCGGCCCTGGCCGTCGAGATCGATCTCGATGCGGATGTCCGTCTCGCGCGTCTTGCGCTCGACTTTGGCGATGCGGGGCATGGCGCGTAGGGTAGTCGCCCCGGCCGGGGATGGGGAGCGCCACGGATGAGCCGGCCGCCCGGCTCGCCCCTCCTGGCCGGGCACAGGGTCGCCCGCGCGCGGCGTCCCAAGCACGGCGACCAAGGCGCCTCGACCGGGCGTGACCGGCCGAGGCGAGGTCTTGGATGCGAGCGCCGGATGGAATAAGGTGGCCCCCTGGATAACGTGTCGATGGTGGCGCCCTGAAGGCAGCCCCAAGGCAGGAGCGTCCGTGAGCGCACCGGTTGCCGAAGGTCAAATTCTGTCGGGGAAATACCGGGTTGAGCGCATCCTCGGGCAAGGCGGCATGGGCGTCGTCGTCGCCGCCTTGCACGAGCAGCTCCACCAGCGGGTCGCCATCAAGATGCTCCACCCCGGCGCGAACGCCGAGATGGTGGAGCGCTTCGTGCGCGAGGCGCGCGCGGCCGTGCGCCTGAAGAGCGAGCACGTCGCGCGCGTGCTCGACGTCGGGACGCTCGAGACCGGCGCGCCGTTCATGGTGATGGAGTACCTGGAGGGGAGCGACCTGCAGGAGACGCTGCGGCAGCGCGGCCCGCTCGAGCTGGAGGAGGCCGTGGGCTACGTGCTCGAGGCCTGCGAGGCCATCGCCGAGGCGCACGCGGCCGGCATCATTCACCGCGATCTCAAGCCGGCGAACCTCTTCCTCACGCGCGGGGCGGACGGCAGCGGCATGGTGAAGGTGCTCGACTTCGGCATCTCCAAGGCGCTCGCCGAGCCGTCCGCGGCCGGGACCGCGCCGGAGCTCGGGCTGACGAAGACGTCGATGGTCCTCGGCTCGCCGCTCTACATGGCGCCGGAGCAGATGCGCTCGGCGCGCACGGTGGACACGCGCGCGGACATCTGGTCGATGGGCGCCATCCTCTACCAGCTGCTCACGGCGCGGGTGCCCTTCGACGCGACGTCGCTGTCCGAGCTCATCATCATGATCAACACCGAGCCGCCGCCGCCGCCGAGCGCCTACCGGCCCGATCTGCCGCCGGGCCTGGAGGCGGCGATCCTGCGTTGCCTCGAGCGGGACGTCGCGAAGCGCTTCAAGTCCGTCGCCGAGCTCGCGGGCGCCATCGTCGATTTCGGCCCCCCGCTCGCGCTGGCGTCGCTGGAGCGGGTCGAGCGGACGCTGGGGCTCGTGCCCGCGGTCGCCTGGCGCGACCGGGCGAGCGCGGCGCGCGATCGGAGGAGCATTCCCCCGTGGCCGACGGCGCAGGACCGGATGAGCGGCGTGCCGGCAGGGACCGCGCAGGACCGGATGAGCGGCGTGCCGGCAGGGACCGCGCAGGACCGGATGAGCGGCGTGCCGGCGGCGACCGCGCAGGGGCGGTCCAGCGCGCCGCCCGCCGGCGCGACCGCGGGCGCCGCGGTCGGCCCCACGGCGGGCACGGCTCCGGGCTGGACGGCCGCGGGGCCCGCGCCTTCCGGCCGCAGGCGGACCGGCGTGGTGCTCGCGATCGCCGGGGTGGGCGTCGCGGTGGCGCTCGGCGGGGTCCTGCGCTTCTTCACGTTCCGCGGCAACGCGGCGGATCCGCCGGTCGAGCCGCGGGCCGCGACCACCTCGGCCGAGCCGCCGGCGGTCGCGACGACGGCCGTGCCGTCTCCGCCGGAAGTCACCGCCGTGACCGCGGTCACCAGCGCGCCGCCGCCGACCACCGCGGCGTTGCCGACGGCCTCGGCGTCCTCGTCGAGCTCCGCGACGCCGACCGTTACGACGGCGACCGCGAAGGCGCCCCCGTCGTCCACCGCCCCGGCGCCCCGGCCGAGGGTCCCCCCGGCGGCTTCGACCCCGGCCGTCGCGACGGCGGCGCCCTCGGCCGCGCCGCCCGCGGCCGCCACGTCGCAGGGGGACGGCAACCGCAGCGTCTTCGATGTGCTGAACGACAAAGGGAAGCCCAGATGATTTGGCCTGGAAGCGAACGGCTCTCGCTGCGGAGCCGCGCCAGCTTGCGCGTCTGCGCCGCGCTCGCGCTCGGCGGCGCCGCGCTGACGGGGCTCGCGCCGGCGGCGGCCCAGCCCGCGCCGCACGCGGCGAAGCCTGCGCCGACGACAGCCCAGCCCGCGCCGCCCGCGGCGAAGCCTGCACCGGCGGCGGCCCAGCCCGCACCGCCCGCCGGCGCCGCGGCCCCGCCCGCCGGCGCGCCTGCGGCGACCGCTCCTGCCCCCCAGGGGCCGCTGTCCGAGACCCTCGCGGGGGAGGCCAAGGCCGAGTACGAGGCCGCGCGCATCCTCTTCAACGACGGCGATTTCCGCAACGCCATCATCAAGTTCGAGCGCGCGTACGCGCTGTCCCGCGACCCGCGGCTGCTCTGGAACATCGCCCTCTGCCAGAAGAACCTGCAGCGCTACGCGCGCCTGCTCGGAACGGTCGAGAAGCTCCTCCAGGACGCGGGCCCGCAGCTCTCGGAGCAGGATCGCAAGGACGCCGCGGCGCTCATCGAGGCGACGAAGGCGTACGTGAGCCGCCTCGATCTCCAGGCCAGCGAGGCGGGCGCCACCGTCTTCGTCGACGGCGAGGAGGTCGGTCAGACCCCGCTGCGCGAGCCCGTCCTGCTCGACGTCGGCACCCGGAAGATCCGGGTGACCAAGAAGGGCTTCGAGGCCTTCGAGGTCTCGCAGCAGGTGCCGGGCGGCGGCGTGGTCACGGTCGCGGCCACGCTCGAGAAAGAGGTGCATCAAGGGCGGCTCATCGTCGCGGCGCCGCCGAACGCCGTCATCTCCATCGACGGCCGCGTGGTCGGCCGCGGCAGCTACGACGGCCCAGTGCCGAGCGGCGGCCACACGCTCCGCGTCACGGCGTCCGACATGGTGTCGCACCAGTCCGAGGTCATGATCTACGACAACCAGACGCGCCGCGTGCAGGTCGCGCTGGAGCCGGCGCCCAAGAAGAGCAACGTCGAGCAATGGCTCTGGATCGGCGGCGGTGTGGCGGTGCTGACGGGCGCGCTCCTGGTCGGCCTGGGCGTCTTCGCGTCGGAGCCGCCGGTCGACGGCAACCTGTCGCCCGGCTCGGTCGCCCTGTCCGCGCGGGGCGGCGCCTCGTTCGCGATTCCCTTCGGGGGCGGCCGATGAGCCGCGGCCGTCGGCTCGCGCTCGCGGTGCTCGCGGCGCTCGCGTGCGGAGGCTGCGGGGAGGTGGACGAGATCGTCGTCGCCATCTCGACGGATCTCGCCGTGCCGAAGGACTTCGATGTCCTTCAGGTCCAGGTCGACGGCAAGTTCAACTACGCTTACCGGCGGCTCGGCGCGTCCGACGCCGAGGCGAGATTCCCGGCGACGATCGGGTTCTTCTCCTCGGACGCCGGGGGTGAAGCCATCACGATCAAGGTCGCCGCCCGCACCAACGGCGAGGTCCAAGGCGATACCGGCCCGGTGCGCATCGTGCGCGAGGTGGTCACGAGGATCCCGAAGGATCGCGTCGCGTTGCTCACCGTACCGCTCGATTTTCTCTGCGACGGCTCGGGGAGGGGCGCGGGGATCGACGTCGAGAGCACGTGTGGCGATGGCATGACCTGCGTCGCGGGGGCGTGCGTGCCGAGCGAGATCGACTCGAGCACGCTGCCCGACTACTCGTCCAGGGACGTCTACGGCGGCGGGGACGGGGAGTGCTTCGACGTGACGGTCTGCTTCGCGGAGGCGACACCAGCGGAGGTCGACACGGCGGGTTGCACGATCGCGGGCGACGGCGTGGGCCCGCGGAACGTGGCGCTGGAGACAGCCGGTCGCGACGGCATCTGCGACGGCGACGAGGACGACGAGGACAGCCGCTGCCTGGTGGCGCTCAACGCCGACAGCGACAACGGCTTCCAGGTGGAGGCCGACGGGCGGATCCAGCTGCCGCCGAAGGTGTGCGAGCAGATGGCGCAAAAGAAGATCGCGGCCGTGCTGACGGCGCCCGCGACGGACTGCGCCCAGAAGGCCGCGGGGCTGCCGACGTGCGGGCCGTGGCTCGCGTCGGGGTCCAAGGAACCCTGACCGAGGGGCCCTCGCCGCGGGCATGGCGCCCGGCGCCGCGGGGATAGCGCCCAAGCGGCGTCGGCGCCGCGGGAGAGCGCTCGCCGCGGCGCGAGCCAGGACCCGGCCTCGCGCCGCGCACGCCGGGACCGCGCGCCACTCGGGCGGCCGCGCAGGCGCGCGGCGTCACGCGCGCCGTCGCCGCCACCTCACGAGGAGCGCGGCAGCGGCGAGCCAAGCCATCGCCGAGGTCGCCGACCCATCGCCGCGCACCGCGAGCCCGCAGCCGTTGCCGTGCGCCCGCGGATCCGCGCCCCCGGGCCGGGGAGCCGCGCCGCCGCCGTCCGCGCCGCCACCGCCGCCGTTGCCAGCGTCGCCGCCCGCGCCGGCATCGCCGCCTGCGCCGCCTGCGCCGCTGTCCCCGCCTGCGCCGCCGCTGCCAGCGTCGCCGCCCGCGCCGGCATCGCCGCCTGCGCCGCCGTTGCCGGCATCGTCGGGCACGCAGCCGCCGGCCACGCAGGTGCCGCCGGGGCAGCGGGCGCCCTCGTTCGGGACCAGCGTGCACTCGCCGTACCTCGGGTGGCACCGCGCGGCGGTGCAGACGTTCCCGGAGGGCGCGCACTCGACCGGCGCGCCGCCCCTGCAGACGCCGCCGTCGCACGCGTCGGCCAGCGTGCAGGGATCGCCGTCGTCGCAGGGCGTGCCGTCGGGCTTCGGGGGCGCGTCGCAGGCGCACGCGTCGCCCACGCCGTCGCTGTTCGCGTCCTCCTGCCCGCGGTTCGGCAGGAGCGGGCAGTTGTCGGCGCCGTCGGGCGCGCCGTCGTTGTCGTCGTCGTCGTCGCACCGGTCGCCCTGGCCATCGCCGTCGGTGTCGCTCTGGCTCGGGTTCGACAGGAACAGGCAGTTGTCGGCGCCGTCGGGCGCGCCGTCGTTGTCGTCGTCGTCGTCGCACGCATCCCCGTCGCCGTCGCGGTCGATGTCGGACTGGTCGGCGTTGGAGGTGGAGGGGCAATTGTCCGAGCCGTCCTCCACGCCGTCGTTGTCCCTGTCGAGCGCGCCCGCGTCGCAGGCATCGCCCAGCCCGTCGCCGTCGGCGTCGGTCTGCTCGGGGTTGGGGACGAGGGGGCAGTTGTCGGCCTCGTCGCTCGACGCGTCATTGTCGTCGTCGTCGTCGCAGGCGTCGCCCAGCCCGTCGTCGTCGGTGTCGAGCTGCTCGGGGTTGGGGGCGAGGGGGCAGTTGTCGACCCCGTCGCTCGACGCGTCGTTGTCGTCGTCGCCGTCGCAGGCGTCGCCCAGCCCGTCGCCGTCGGTGTCGAGCTGCTCGGGGTTGGGGACCAAGGGGCAGTTGTCGGCCTCGTCGTTCGACGCGTCGTCGTCGTCGTCGCCATCGCAGGCGTCGCCCAGCCCGTCGCCGTCGGTGTCGAGCTGCTCGGGGTTGGGGACCAGGGGGCAGTTGTCGGCCTCGTCGTTCGACGCGTCGTCGTCGTCGTCGCCGTCGCAGGCGTCGCCCAGCCCGTCGCTGTCGTGATTCGCCTGGTCGGGGTTGGGGACCAGGGGGCAGTTGTCGGCCTCATCGCTCGACGCGTCGTTGTCGTCGTCGCCGTCGCAGGCGTCGCCCAGCCCGTCACCGTCGAAGTCGATCTGCTCGGGGTTCGGCACCGACGGGCAGTTGTCGTCGGCGTCGCCCGCCCCGTCGCCGTCGGCGTCGTCGCCGAGGTCCCAGTTGACGACGCCGGCTCGCTCGGCCGCCGTCAGCCCCAGCAGCGCAGCCGCCGGGAGGGCGTCGAGGGTGACCGCGCTCGCGTGCGCGTCGGCCTGGCTCGCGTGCTGCCCGCCGAAGTGCATGAGGACCCGCGTCCCGCCGGCCGGCACCGACAGCGCGAACTCGACAACGGGCCCCTGCGTCGCCGCGCAGTCGTCGGTGACCATCCCGACGCTCCCCGGCACCACCGCCGCCGAAGGCCCGTAGAAGTTGAAGTGGAGGCTCGGATCCCCGCCCGCATCGAGGTCGTCCGTGGCGAGCCACCGGTCCGCGGGCGTGAACTCCAGGTCGCCGGTGTGAGACTGCGTGATGACGGTGCTGTTGTCGGAGCCGACGTTCGTCTCGATCCGCACGACCGCGGGCAGCGCGGCGGCCGTCGGGTTGTGGACGATCTCCAGGAAGCGCGCCCAGCCCTCTTCGGTGGGCACGTACACCTTCCGGGTGACCTCGAGGCTGCCGAGGAGCGTCGGCCCGTGGACGAGCTGCCGCCCGTCCATCTCCGCCGCCCGGGCCGAGGACGGGAACCTCACCCCGTCCACCCGCAGCAGCATGCCGGTGTCGTAGGCGTCGATGCTCCCGTTGTTGATCACCCCGTCCATCCCGACGTCCCACAGGAAGGCGCGGCCATCCACGAGCTGCTCGAAGGGCGGCGCGGCGCCGCACTGCGCCGCCGCGCTCCGCGGCGCCGCCGCGAGCGCCAGCGCGACGCCGAGCCCCGTGGCCATGACGGTTCGCTTCATGCTCTCTCTCTTCTGCTCCCCGGGTCCGCGTCTCACGGCCCGATCGCGCGTCGACGCGGCGGCGCTGCGCGGCCGCCGCCCGCGGGCTACTTCTTCTCCAGGACCACGAGCTCGATCCGCCGGTTCTTCTCCCGGCCGGCCGCGCTCTTGTTGTCCGCGATCGGCTGGCTCGCCCCGTACCCCTTGGCGACCAGCCGCTCGGCCTCGACCCCCTTCTCGACGAGCCACTTGCGCACCGCCTCGGCGCGCGCCGTCGAGAGCGTCTCGTTGAACTTGGCGTTGCCGGCGCCGTCCGTGTGCGCGCCGACCTCGATCTTCACCCACTCCGGGTGCTGCGCGATCACGTCGCGCACCTCGGCGAGCACCGCCTCGCTCTTCGGATCGATCGGCGCCGGGTCGCTCTTCAGCACGCGGAACGCGACGGGCTCCAGCAGCACGACCCGCTCGCCCTGCACCCGCACCCGCGTCGGGCAGCCGCGCGCGGCCGCGTCCTCGCTCGCCGGGCCCTTCTCGCGCGGGCACGCATCGACGTCGTCGAGCAGGCCATCGCCGTCCTGATCCGCGGGCGGGCTCGGCGCCGCGGCGGGGCAGCCCGGGCGCGTCGCGCCGCCCGCCGCGTCGCCCTTCTCCGCGGGGCACGCGTCGAGCGCGTCGGGCAGGCCGTCGCCGTCCTGATCCGCGGGGCAGCCGCGCCGCGCCGGATCGCCGCCCCCGCCGCCCGCGGCCGCGTCGGGGCACGCGTCGTCCGGATCGGCGACGCCGTCCTCGTCCCGGTCCTCCACGGGGCAGCCGTTCCGCCGCGCGTCCGCGCTGGCCGGCCCGTACGCGTACGGGCACGCGTCCGCCGCGCCGGAGACGCCGTCCGCGTCCGGGTCCGGGTCCGCCGCCCGCTCGGGCGGCCCCGCGGGCGGAGCCCACGCCACGGTCCCGATCGCGCGGAACGACGGCGCGCCGATCGCGTCCCCGAGGCCCGGACCGGCGGCCGCCCCGATGACGAGGCCCGCGAGCGGGCGGAGCCGGGCGCCGAGCAGGAGCTCGCCGCTCGTCGTCCGATCCACGGCGACCCGCTCGCGATCCGTGAGCGACAGCGAGCCGCCCTGCAGCATCGTCTCGGCGTACACCTCCGGGCCGATCTGCAGCCGCTCGTCCCAGAGCAGCACGGCCGCGCCGCCGCCGTACGTGAGCGTCGACGGGTTCTCGGAGCTCCGCATCACCGCGCCGCCCGCGACGCTCCACACGAAGCGCGCGACCCGCCCGCCCAGCAGGAGCTGCGGCGTCACGCGCACCGCGCCCTCGCCGACATACGCGTCCGAGCTGCCCGTCGGCAGGTGCAGGGCCGCGCCCGTGCCGATCTGGAACGCGCCGCGATCGTCGCCGAGCAGCCGGACGCGCACGCCGACGCGCAGGTCGCCGAGCGCCGGGGACGACGGCGCCTCGGGCGCGCCGGCGCCGGCCGCGGCCGCGGGGCCGTCGCCGCTCTGGGCGAGCGCGATCGGCAGGGAGGCCGACACGAGCAGCCGATCCCAGAGCGAGAGCGAGCCGCCGACGTGGAGGTGCGACTGGCTGCCGACGATCACCCGCTCGGACGAGACGCCGTCCGAGAGCGTGAGCAGATCCTCGGCGTGATCGAACAGGACGAGCCCCCGCGGGACGAGGTGCCCGCCGATGAGCGGCGACGGCACGCCGAAGAGCGGGTCGCCCGCGGGGGTCGGCTCGAACCGGCTCAGGGCGACGGCGCCGGGCCCCTCCGCGCGCGCCAGCGGTGCGCCCAGGGCGATGCCGAGGAGGGCGCCCGCGAGCGCCGCGCCCACCGTGATGAGGCCTCTCATGAGCGGCGGATGGTATCCTCGCGAGCGCAGGCGGAGCAAAGGCGATTTGTCCGCGGCGATTCCATGTTGCTCGCCGGGCGCGCGCATCGGTTAGCATCACGCTGATCGGAGCGCGGCCTGCGAGGGCCGCCTCCGCCAGCAAGGAGCATCGATGCGAGGGAAGCATCTGGGCCATTGGGGGTGCGTCGTCGTGGCCGCGCTCGGGGTGGGGCTCGCGGCGGGCGGTGCGGCGGCCCAGCCCGCGCCGGCCGCGCCCGCCCCGACCGCGCCGGCCGCGCCCGCGCCGGCCGCGGAGAAGCCGCTCGCGGAGTCGCTGACCGGGATGGCCAGGGCCGAGCACGGGGCGGGCGACGCGCTGTTCGCCGACGGCGACTACGCGGGCGCGCTCGCGCGGTTCGAGCGCGCCTACGAGCTGTCGCGCGATCACCGCCTGCTCTGGAAGGTCGCGCTCTGCCAGAAGAACCTGCGGCGCTACGCCAAGATGCTCGCGACGCTGCGCCGGATGGAGGCCGAGGCGGGCGCCGCGCTGTCGCCCCGCGACAGGCGGGACATCGCCGACCTGATCCAGGCCGCCGGAGCGTTCGTGTCCCGCCTCGAGATCACGGCGAGCGAGCCGGGGGCCACGGTCTTCGTGGACGACGAGCCGGTCGGGACGACGCCGCTCGCCGAGCCGGTGCCGATCGACATCGGCGACCGCCGCATCCGCGTCTCGAAGCCCGGCTTCGTCGATGTCGTCCGCCGGGAGACGGTGGTCGGCGGCGGCACCCTCGCCCTCGTGGCGCGGCTCGACCGGTCGGTGCACCGCGGGCGGCTCGCGATCGCCGCGGGCGGGGACGATCTCATCGCGATCGACGGCAAGGTGGTGGGCAAGGGCCGCTGGGAGGGCTCGGTGGCGAGCGGGACCCACGCGCTGCGCGTGACGGCGCCCGGGATGACGCCGCACGAGGTCGAGGTCCTGGTCCGCGACGAGGAGCTCCGCCGCATCGACGTCTCGCTGGAGCGCGCTCCGGAGGGGGGCGGCGCGCGCAAGTGGCTCTGGATCGGCGGCGGCGCGGCGATCTTCGCCGGCGCGCTCGTCGCGGGGGCGCTGCTGTTCGAGCCGGGGACGCCGGCGGAGCGCGGCAGCCTCGGCACGGTCCCGCTCGGCTTTGGAGGGAGGCGTTGATGCGCGCGAAGCGGACGGGCTCGAGGTCGATGGCGGCGGTGTTCCTCGCGATCGCGGGGGCGGCGGGGGCCGCGTCCTGCAGCGGGGAGAGGGGGCAGCTCATGGTCGTCTTCCAGACGGACATGTCGCTGCCGAAGGACGTCGACACGATCCGGATCGAGGCCACGCTCGAGGGGTCCATCGTCTACGACGAGACGTTCGAGCGGCTCGGGAGCGAGGACTCGATCCGCCTGCCGGCCACGCTCGGCTTCCTCACCCCCGACGATCCTTCGCAGGCGCTCCGGGTGCGCGTCATCGCGAGCCGCGGCGGCAAGGAGGGGGTGCGCGTGCTGCGCGAGGTGCTCACGACGGTGCCCGAGGGCCGCACCGCGACGCTCCACATGCCCATCCAGTTCCTGTGCGACGGATCGGCCGACGTCGAGCGCGACGCGCAGGGCAACGTGCTGCGCGACGCGCAGGGCAACGTGCTCGTCAAGAACAGCTGCCCCGAGGGCGAGAGCTGCGTCGCCGGCGAGTGCAAGCCGCGCGAGATCGACTCGCGCTCCCTGCCCGAGTTCGAGGTCCAGGCCGTGTTCGGCGGCGGCGGCGAGAGCGACGGGCTCTGCTTCGACACCGTCCGGTGCTTCTCCTCGGCCGTGTCGGCGCAGATCGATCGGGCGAGGTACGAGGCGAACCCCGAGGACTGCGTCGCGACCGCGCCGAGCGGCGAGGTGAACGTCGCGCTCCTCACGCAGGGCGGCGGCATCTGCGGCGAGAGCGCGTGCTACGTCCCGCTCGACGCCGAGAGCGACGCGGGCTTCCGGGTGGAGGAGGGCAACGTCCTCCGGCTCCCCCCCGCGGTGTGCAAGCGGGCGCAGGACGGCAAGGTCGCGGGGCTCGCGATCGCGATCGCGGGCGAGGACGCGGGCCAGAGCGCGGGCCAGAGCGCGGGGACGTGCCGCACGAAGGGCACGGACCTGCCGACGTGCGGCCCGTGGTCGGCGCTGGCCGGCGGCCAGTACACGGGGCCCGACGCGGCGGCGCCCATCCCGGTCGCGGTCGCGCAGGTCCACCCGGTGTCGCTGCGGGTGACCGCGGGCGGCGTGGCGTGGATCTCCGGCACCACCTTCGACGAGGCCGGCATGGCCCGGGACGACGGGGAGCTGAAGACCGCCCCGCAGGGCGGCGGCGAGCCGCTGGTCCTCGGCGCGGCGCAGGCCTCGCCGCGGGACCTCGTGGTCGACGAGGCGCGGCAGGTCGTCTTCTGGACGAACGCGGCGGACGGCACGCTGAGGGCGGCCCCGCTCGCGGGGGGGGAGGCGCGCGTGCTGCTCGCGGATCTCAAGCAGCCCGAGGGGCTCTCGCTCTCGGGCGACGCGCTCGCCTGGACCGAGCTCTGGGGGGGCGGCGTCTTCAGGGCGACGCTGAGCGGCGAAGGCGCCGAGGTCGCGCTCGGCACGCCGGAGGATCTCGCGCAGCCCGGCTCGGCGTTCGCGTCCCCGTACCGCGTGGCCAGCGCGGGGGACGTCGTGTGCTGGACCTACCAGGGCACGCTGGGCAGGGCCGACGGCGCGGTGGCGTGTCGCGTGCGCGGCGAGACGCTGACGGTCGCCGCCGAGCAGCTCACCCCGCGGGAGCTCGCGCTCGACGTGGACGCTCAGGGGAACGCGGCGGCGGTCTACTGGGCGAGCTTCGAGGGCGGCAGCGTCTTCCGGGCCGACCTGAGCGGGGAGGCCGTGGGCGAGCCCGAGGAGATCGCCTCGGATCAGGGCCAGCTGAACGGCATCGCGGTCGACGCGGAGCACGTCTACTGGACGCGCCGCGACGAGGGGACGGTCGTGCGCATGCCGAAGGACGGCGGGGAGCCGGAGGCGCTCGCCTCGCAGCAAACGCGGCCCGGCGACGTCGCGGTGGACGAGACGACGGTCTACTGGATCAACGAGGGCTCGCCGGATCTGGAGGACGGCACGCCGGTGAAGGACGGGGCCGTCCTGAAGCTCGCGAAGTGATGGGGGGCGGCCGGGGCCCCGCGCGGCGCGGGGGCCGCTGCGGGCTCGCCCCGCGCGCCGCCTGCGCGCTCGGCGCCGCGTGTGCTATGGCCCGACCCGTGAAGCGCACGGCCCTCCTCCTGTTCACCCTCGCGCTCCCCGCGTGCGGATCGAGCTACGCCCAGCAGGGCCCGAGCGACACGCTCCGGGCCTACGCGCAGGCGCTCCAGGAGGGGCGCGTCGACGCCGCCTACCGGCTGCTCTCGGACGAGGCCAAGCGGTCGATGTCGCTCGAGGCCTTCCGGCGCGCGGTCCGGGACAACCCGGACGACGCGCTCGAGATCGCCCGGGCCATCGCGCGGCCCGCGGCCGATCCGGTGGTGACCGCGACGGTCACCATGCCGAACGGCGAGGAGCTCCTGCTCGTCTTCGAGGGGGGCCGCTGGCGGCTCGACGCGGCGGCGGTCGATCTCTACGGCCAGGCGACGCCCCGGCAGGCGCTCGTGGGGTTCCTGAGGGCGTTCGAGCGGAGGCGCTACGACATCATCATGCGCTACGTTCCCGACGCCGAGAAGGAGGGCCTCGTGGAGCCGGCGGGCGGTGCGGCCGGCGAGGCGGCCACGCTCGGCGAGGCGGGCGCCCCGCGCGCCGAGGGCACGGCACAGCCCGCTGCGCCCGACGGCGCGGCGGGGAGCGCGGGCGCTGACGCAGCGCAGAAGCCGGGCGGTCGGCCCGGGACGGCGCGGGGTGGGGCGGGCGCGGCGCAGCTCACCCCCGAGAAGCTCAAGGCCGCCTGGGAGGGGCCGCAGAAGGAGCAGATCAACCGGGTCGTCCAGGCGATCAAGGCGGCCCTGCCGACCGCGACCATCGAGGAGACCGGGGACAGCGCCTCGATGGCGTACGGCGCTGGCGGCACGGTCGCCTTCACGCGCGAGCACGGGGTCTGGAAGATCAAGGACTTCTAGCGGCGCGCCCGCTCATGGCTTCGAGAAGAGCGCTGTACTAGGGTTGTCGGCATGCCGACCGGCGATCCTCCTTCGCGAACGCCCCCCTCGCCCGACGCCGACAGCGTCCCGATCCTCCCGCTCCGCAACTCGGTCCTGTTCCCCATGTCGGTCGTGCCGATCAACGTCGGCCGGCCGCGGAGCGTGCGCCTCGTCGAGGATCTCCTCGGCCGCGAGCGCGCGCTGGTCGGCGTGATCAGCCAGCGGTCGCCGGACGTGGACGAGCCGACGTTCAAGGAGCTCTACTCCGTCGGGACCATCGCGCGCGTCGTGAAGGTGATCCGGCTCGGCCCGAACAACTACTCGGTCGTGCTGAACGGGCTCGGCCGCTTCCGCGTCAAGGCGGCGTTCTCGCTCGAGCCGTACATGCGCGCGCGGATCGAGCGCATCCCGGAGTCGCTCGTGCGCGACGTGGAGCTCGAGGCGCTCGGCGCGGGCCTGCGCGAGGCGACGCGCGAGGTGCTCGGCCTCATGCCGAACCTGCCGCGCGACACCGCCGGCATCCTCGACAACGTGCGCGAGCCCGGCGCGCTCGCGGATCTCATCGCCTCGAACTTCCCGCAGGCGCAGGCCTCGGTCGGCGACAAGCAGGAGATCCTCGAGGCGTTCGACGTGAAGGCGCGCGTCCGCCTCGTGCTCGCGATGGTCGGCCGGCAGCTCGAGGTGCTGCGGGTCAAGAAGGAGATCTCCTCGATGGTGCAGGAGGAGATGGGCAAGTCGCAGCGCGAGTACATCCTCCGGCAGCAGATGAAGTCGATCAAGGAGGAGCTCGGCGAGGGCGGCGACGACGACGAGATCGAGGAGCTCCGCGAGCGCATCCGCCGCGCCAAGGTGCCGGCGGAGGTCGACAAGGTCGTGCGCAAGCAGCTCAGCCGGCTGCGCTCGATGGCGCAGCAGTCGGCCGAGTTCAACGTGACCAAGACCTACCTCGAGTGGATCGCGGATCTGCCGTGGTCCAAGACGACGGTGGACAAGCTCAGCGTCGAGAGCGTGCGGCGCTGCCTCGACGAGGATCACCTCGGGCTGGAGAAGGTGAAGAAGCGGATCGTCGAGTACTCGGCGATCCGGCAGCTCCGCTCGGACAAGAAGGGGCCGATCCTGCTCTTCATCGGGCCGCCGGGCGTCGGCAAGACGTCGCTCGGCAAGTCGATCGCGCGCAGCATGGGCCGGCGCTACGAGCGCATCGCGCTCGGCGGCGTGCGCGACGAGGCGGAGATCCGCGGGCACCGGCGCACGTACGTCGGCGCGCTGCCCGGGCGCATCCTGCAGGCGCTCAAGAAGGCGGGGACGAAGAACCCGGTGCTGGTGCTCGACGAGGTCGACAAGATGGGCGTCGACCTGCGCGGCGATCCGGCGGCGGCGCTCCTCGAGGTGCTCGATCCCGAGCAGAACTCGACCTTCCAGGATCACTACCTCGACCTGCCGTTCGATCTGTCGCAGGTGATGTTCCTCGCGACGGCGAACAACTGGGACGGCATCCCGGGGCCGCTCGTGGACCGCATGGAGGTCATCGAGGTGCCCGGCTACACGCGGACCGACAAGCTCGGGATCGCGCGGGAGTTCCTGGTGCCGAAGCAGCTGTCGGCGCACGGGCTGACGGACGAGCGGCTGGAGTTCACGGAGCCGGGGATCGCGGCGGTCGTCGACCACTACACGCGCGAGGCGGGGGTCCGCGGCCTGGAGCGGCAGATCGCGGCGGTGTGCCGCGCCACGGCGGTGAAGGTGGCCGAGGGCCACGACGTGCGCGAGGTGGCGACGCCCGAGCACGTGGAGCAGGTGCTCGGCCCGCACAAGCACCGGCCCGAGCTCGCGGAGCGGACGCTCCAGCCCGGGGTGGCGACCGGCCTCGCGTGGACGCCGGCGGGCGGCGAGATCCTCTTCATCGAGGCGACGAAGATGCCGGGCAAGGGCAACGTGGTGCTCACCGGCAACATGCGGAACGTGATGCAGGAGTCGGCGAGCACGGCGGTGAGCTTCGTGCGCAGCAAGGCCGATCGGCTGCACCTCGATCCGGAGTGGCTGAAGGAGATCGATCTGCACGTGCACATCCCGCAGCACGGCACGCCGAAGGACGGGCCGAGCGCCGGGGTGACGATGTTCGCCGCGGTGGCGTCGCTGTTGCTCGGCGCGCCGGTGCGCAGCGACGTCGCGATGACGGGGGAGATCTCGCTGCGCGGGCGGGTGATGCCGGTCGGCGGCATCAAGGAGAAGCTCCTGGCGGCGCACCGGGCCGGCATCCGGCACGTGCTCATCCCGGCGAAGAACCGGCGGGATCTCGAGGATGTGCCGCAGGACGTGAAGGACCAGGTCAAGATCACGATGGTGTCGTCGATGGAGGAGATCCTGCCGCTCGTGCTGGAGCCGCCGCGGCGCGCGTCGACGCAGAGCGCGTCGGCGGACGAGCTCGAGGAGCAGGCGGGGGCGTAAGCTGCAGGCCCGTGGCGGGCGGGATACTCGACCTATGCGGATCGCGGTGGTCTCGGGCGGGAATCGGGGAATCGGGCTCGAGATCTGCCGGCAGCTCGCGCGCCGCGGGGTCCACGTCGTGCTCGGGAGCAGGGACGAGGGCCGCGGGAACGCGGCGGCGGCCGCGCTCAAGGAGCAGGGGATCTCCGTGGAGCCGCGGCGCCTCGACGTTTCGGAGGAACGGAGCGTCGAGGAGCTCGCGCGCGCGCTCGCGGCCGAGCACGGCGGGGTCGACATCGTCGTCAACAACGCGGGCATCGCGATGCAGGGCTTCAACGCCGAGGTCGCGCGCAACACCATCGAGGTCAATTTCTTCGGGGCGCTCCGGCTGACCACCGAGCTCCTCCCGCTGATGCGGGCGGAGGGGCGGATCGTCATGGTGACCAGCGGGCTCGGCGATCGACGCAGCGTCTCCGAGGCGCTCCAGGCGCAATTCGGGAAGGCAGCGCTGACGCGCGAGGAGCTCGTCCAGCTCATGCGCAAGTTCGTCAGCGACGTGAGCGCGGGGAGGCACACGGCAGAGGGGTGGCCGTCGTCGGCCTACGCGGTGTCGAAGATCGGGCTCAACGCGCTCACGGGCGTCCTCGCGAGGGAGCTCGAGGGCGACGGGCGCAAGATCCTCTGCAATGCGGCGTGCCCAGGCTGGGTGCGCACGGACATGGGCGGCGCGCACGCGCCGAGGTCCGTGGAAGAAGGGGCCGAGACACCGGTGTGGCTCGCGCTGCTGCCGAGCGGCGGCCCGCAAGGGGGCGTGTTCCGCGACAAGGCCCCCGCGCACTGGTGAGCCGCGCGGCCTGGGCCGGGAGCGCGGCGCCGCGCCCCGGCGAGGAGGCTAGCCGTGGCACGCCCGCACGAAGCCGCAGCGCAGCCTGCGGCACGCCTCGACCGGGACGCCGTCGAAGCGGCCCTCCGCCGTCGCCTCGGAGAAGCGCTCGGCGAGCCAGGCGAGCTCGCGCTCGAACCGCGCATGCTCCTCGTCGGCGATCGCCCCCATCGGGCCCGACCCCTTGAGCCACACGGGCTCCACCTCGGCGCCGAGGAACAGCACGCCAGCGCGGATCGGGCGGTCCGGGTGGCGCCTCCGCAACGCGAGCGCGTACGCCCGCAGGCGGAGCTCGTAGGGCGCGAGATCCGCCCGGGGGCGCGCGCGCTTGACCTCGATGACGTCGACCAGCCCGCCCGGATGCAAGACCACCAGATCGATCGCGAGCGACAGCGCGAGCCTCGCCCCGCGCCGCTCTCCGGCGCCCTGGGGCTCGACGTCGAGCACGAGCGCCTCCTCCCGCAGGAGCGCCGCCTCCTCGCCGCGCGCCTGCCGCGCATAGGGCCCGCCCAGGAAGCGGGCGATGCCCTCGGCGGTGCGCAGCGCGTCCGGGCCGTGGGGCGCGAGCCCCTCGAAGGCGAGCCGCGCGACGACGTCCGCGGCCTCGGTCGGCTCTCCCCAGCGCGCGCGCGGCCAGCGCTGGAGCACCCGGTGCGCGGCGCGGCCGGGCGGGCGAGGATCCGCGCCGTCCTCGAGCTCGACGCGCTCCTCGCCCGGCAGCTCCGGCGGGCCCTCGACGTCGAACAGGCCGAGCTGGCCCTCGCCGGCGGGCTCCCCGATCCCGAGGAGGTGCCGCAGCCGGAAGCGGCGCGCGCACCCCTGGAACGCCGCGAGCGAGGCGGCCGCGATCAGCACGGTCCGCGCCCGCGCAGGCCCCGCCGCCGGCGCGGCCCGGGGGACCGGCGCGGCGCGCGCGTACGCGTCGGTGCCAGGCGCAGGCGGCCTGGCCTCCGCGAGGAGCGAGCGGGCCTCGAGCGTCGCGCCGATCGCGCCGGCGAGCGGCGCGGCGTCCTCGGCGCTCGGCCCCTTCAGCGTGAGCCACGCCGAGCCGCTCCGCGGCTTGGCCGAAGCGCCGACGAGCACCAGCTCGCGCTCGGCGCGGGTGATCGCGACGTACGTGAGCCGCTGCCGCTCGGCCCGCTCCCGCGCCCGCACCTCGGCGCGCGCCGCCTGGAGCGCGGGCGTGCTGAGGGGCAACGACGGCCCGTGCGCCGACGCCTCGACGTCGTAGAGCGCGCCGAGCCGCGACGTCCGGTCGACGCGCCGCGCGTGATGGCGCACGAGCAGCGCGGCGGGGCGATCCCCCGCGGCGGGGACGTAGCTCAGGCCGGGCTGATCCGCGCGGGGCTCCGCGTTGAGATCCAGGAGCACCACGGCCGGGAAAGCGAGCCCCTTGCTGGCGTGGATCGTCGTGAGCCGCACGGCGTCGTCCTCGGGCGAGAAGACGGCGGCCTCGGGCTCGTCCGCCTCGTCGCGGATCCGGCGCTCGAGCCAGCGGACGAAGCTCGCGAGCGAGCCGCCCCGGCGGCGGGCGATCGAGATCAGCCGGTCGACGTTGCCGAGCCGGGCCTGGGCGCGGGGGAGCGCGGCGAGGACGCGGTCGAGATCGAAGGCGGCGATCGCGGCGCGGATCGCCTCGCCGGGCGTCGAGCGGAGCGCCGCGCCGCGCAGGCCGGCGAAGCGGGCGCGGAACGCCTCGAGCCGCTCGCGATCCGCCGGGGAGAGCCGCGCGAGCGCGGCGGGGGGGCGCGCGCCGCCGGGCCCCTCGTCCTCCGGGCCCCCCGGCGCCAGCCCGGCGCTCGACCAGCGGCCGAGCAGCGGGACGGTGAGCCCGCGGCCCGGCGGCGCGAGGACCGCGAGCGCCGTGTCGGAGAGCGCCACCGCCGGGCCGCGGAGGACCGTCGCGAGCGCCAGGCGATCGCGCGGATCGAGCAGCAGGCGGAGGATCGCGGCCACGTCGCGCACCTCCGGCGCGTCGAAGAGCGCCCGGCCCGCCACCACGTACGGGATCTCGAGGCGCGCGAGGGCGAGCTCGACGAGCGGGATGGTGCTCCGGCGCCGGGCGAGCACGGCGACGTCGCGGAAGCGCAGATCGCCGCCGGCGCCCTCCGCCGCCCCGCCGCCGGCGCCCTCCGCCGCCCCGCCGCCGGCGCCCTCCGCCGCCCCGCCGCCGGCGCCCGCGCCGCGGACGCGCCGCGCGATGTACGCGGCCGCGATCAGCGCCTCGCGCAGCTGCCCCCGCGCGTCCCGCACGAGGGCGTCGACCCCGTCCGGGGCGCTGCCGTCGTCGTCGACGAGCACGACCTGCGTCGGCCCGCGCGCGGCCCCGCCCGGCGCCGCGACGAGGTGCTCCGCCGCGCTGTAGGCGATCTCGAACTCGCGCGGCGCGCCCGCGCCGCCGTCGCCCGCCCCGGGGGCGCGATCCTGGGCGAAATCGCGCGCCGAGAACGCGTTGATGAACGCGAGCAGCTCGGGCGTCGACCGGCGGCTCTCGCGGAGCGCGACGAAGTCGGCGCTCGGCTCGGGCGACCATAGCGAGGGCGAGAGCTCGAGCGCGCGGCCCGCGGCGGCGCCGGCCAGCTCCGCGCAGACGCGGCAGAAGATCGACACGTCCGCCCCGCGGAACCCGTAGATCGACTGCTTGCGATCGCCGACCAGGAACAGCCCGTGGCCCCACAGGCTGGCCGCCGTCGGGGCGACGCCGGCCGGGCGCGCGAGCGCAGCGTCGCCCCGCTCGCGCAGGAGGTACACGAGATCGCGCTGCACCGCGCTCGTGTCCTGGAACTCGTCGACGAGCAGCACGTCGACCGACCCGCGGACCGCCTCGCCGATCGCCGGATCGTCGCGCAGGCCGTCGCGGGCGGCGCGCAGCAGGTCCCCGAACCCGAGGCCGCCCTCGGTGCGGCGGATGGCCGCGAGCCGCTCGCGGATCTCCTCCAGCAGCTCGACGATCTGCGCCTCGCGGCGCGTCAGCGCCGGCGCCTCGCGGAGGAAGCCGACGAGCTGCAGCGCCTTGTCGCGGTTCGTCTCGCCCGGCAGCGCCTCCCGGAAGGCGAGCAGCGCCTCGTCCGCCGGCGTGCACTTGCTCTTGTGCGGTTTGCGCTGCGTGAGCAGCTCGATCAGCGGGGCGCTCGCCGCGCTCGCGGGGAACGGCGCGCCGTCGCCCTCGCGGCCGAGCGCCGCGGCGAGCGCCGCCGCCGGCTCGCGGAACGCCGCGCCGCCGAGCGCGGCGCTCTCGACCGCGAGGCGGCGCAGCTCCCGCGCGAGCGCGCGGGCCTCGGCGGCGTGGTCGGACACCGCGAGCCGGCGCGGCGCGAGGCCGTCCTCGTCGAGCCGGTCGAGCAGCCGCGTGATCTCGCTCCGCGCGCCCTCCACGCCGCCGGTCGCGGCGACGAGCGCGCGCGCGGCCTCGGCGCGCTCGCCCCCCTCGGCGAACGCCCGGCTCAGCGCCTCGTCGACCGCGAGGTCGCTCAGCGCCTGCGCCTCCTCCTCGTCGAGGATCCGGGCGGAGGGCGAGAGCCCCATCGCGATCGCGTGCCGGTCGACGATCTGCTTGGCGACGCCGTGGAGCGTGTCGATGCGCGCCGCCGGGAGGCGGGCGAGCGCGTCCTCCGCGCGCTTGCGCAGCTCGGAGAGCGAGAGCGCCGCGCCGCCGCCCGCGCCGGGCGGACCGGCGACGGCCGCCTGCCGCGCGCGGAGGATGTCGGCGAAGGGGATGCTCGACGCGCCGTCCCAGCGGGCGATCTCCCGGAGCGACCGCTCGATGCGGTGGGCGATCTCGCGCGCCGCCGCGCGCGAGAACGTCGTCGCCACGATGCGGTCCGGCGGCACCGGCGGCGCGGCGGTCGCGGCGTCGGCCTGGCCGACGGAGGTGAGGCCGAGCGTGAGCAGCACGTAGAGCGCCGTGAGGCGGTGGGTCTTGCCGGTGCCGGCGCTCGCGGCGACCACGACGTTGCGGCGGAACGCGTAGATGAGCGCGTCGCCCTCGGCGAGCTCCGCCCCGCGCGGCGCCGCGCTCACGCGACCTCCTCCGCCGCCTCGTCCGTCGGCACGACCGCGGGGCGCCGGCACACGTCGCGCGCGTCGCAGCGCGCGCACATCGTCGCCATCACCGGCCGCGGCGCGGCCTTGCCCTGCCAGAGCGCGACGACCGCCGCCCGCGCCGCGCGCCCGGCCTCGGCCCAGCCCTCGGCGAGCGCGCGCTGCTCGTCGACCTTGCCCGGCCACACCTCGATGAGCCCGCGCTGGCGCACGCCGATGTAGACCGCGCGCACCTCCTCCGCGCCCAGCGCGCGCGCCGCGATGGCGCTGTACAGCGGCAGCTGGAGCGCCCGCCGCCGCTCCTTCGCGTCGGGGAGCTTGCCGGTCTTGTAGTCGACCACCCGCACCACGCGCTGGTCCGTCGACCGATCGATCCGGTCGATCTGCCCGTCGACCCACAGGCTGGGCGCGCCCTCCTCGTCGTCGTCCGACGGCGGCAGCTCGAGCGGCTGCCAGGGCGGCGGCTCCCCCGCGCCGAACCGCCGCTCGGCCAGGAAGAAGCGGAGCTCCGGCGACGACTCCTCCCCGTCGATGGCGCGCACCACGACCTCCATCACGTCCGCGATCGCCTTCTCGACCGCCTCGCGGCGGAGCGGCGCCATGGGCGCCGACACGCCGAGCGCCTCCTCGGCCGCCGCGCGCGCGGCCGAGAGCTGCTCGGCCGGATCGCGGTCCGGGCCGAGCTCGCGCAGCGCCTCGAACGACGCCTGCAGCGCGCGGTGGATCAGCGTGCCGCGCTCCCGCGCGTCGGCCGACTCCGCGAGGTCCTCCGCGCGGCGCACCTGCAGCACGCGGCGCGCGAACCCCGCGAACGCGCAGCCCACGGCGCGCTCGATGTGGGTGACCGCGATCGGCCGGTCCGGGCGCGCCCCGCCGATCGCCGCCCGGAGCTGCGCGCCGAGCGCTGGATCCTCGTCGAGCAGGACCCGCCCCGTGTAGCGATCGATCGGCGCCCGCGGATCCAGGAAGAAGTCCGCGCGGGCGCGCTCGATCCGGACCCGCTCGGCGATGTCCGGCGCCGGCCGCCCGCCGCCCGCGAGGGCGATGAGCTCCGCGTCGCGCGGCCCGAGCGCCGCCGCGTCCGGCGCCACGCGCGAGGCCGGCTCCGTCCGCTGGGGAGCGCCCGCCGCGACGGCCGCCGCGAAGACCGGGTGCGGCTCGTTCGGCTCGCTGTCGTCCCCGCGCGTGAAGCAGACGGCGACGCTGCGCGCGCCGGCGAGCGCCCAGCCGAGCTCCGCGCGCTGGGCCGCCTGGCGCTCGCGCCCCGACGCGGGGCGGCTCGGCACCGGCAGCCTCGCGCGGAGCGCCTCGCCGAGCAGGGTCTCGTCCGCCCCGGGGCTGCCGCCGTAGGCGCGCGCGTCGAGCCCGGTCACCACCACCACGTCGTGCTCGAGCGCCGCGAGCCCGGCGGCGACGTCGACGCGCACCGCGCCGGCGCGGCCCGCGTCGCCGCGCGGCCCCGCGCCCTGCTCGGCGGCGGCCCGCTCGAGCTCCGCGTAGACCTCCGCCGCGGTGGCGGCGCGGTCCTCGCAGCCCAGATCGCGCGCCGCCCGCGCGAGCGCCTCGGCCTGCTCGCGGATCGCGCGCGCGGCCCGCGCGCTCTGGCCCATCGCGCCGATCGCCTCGAGCGCGATCGCGCCGCCGCTCCGCCGCTCCCCGCGCAGCGCCGCGCGGAGCTCCTCGACGCCGGGCTCCCCGAAGCTCAGCTTGTCGAGGAGCGACACGAAGCGCCGCACGATCTCGGGCCGCGTCGTCGCCTCGCCGATCCAGCGGGCGCTCGCGAGCAGCCGCTCGAGCGCGTGCGGCATCCACGCCTCGTCGTCGTCGCTGAGCGCCTCGCCCGCGCGGCGCAGCGTCGAAAGGCCCAGATCGAGCTCCGCCTCCTCGATCCGCGCGTCGCGCCCGGCGGCCCGCGGCGGCCCCGCGCGGCGGTCCGCGCGGCGTGCGGCCACGACCGAGATGAGGCTCTCGATGAGCAGGCGGCCCGTGCGATCCACCTCGACGGGCACGTCGCGCAGCCGGTGGGCGAGGTCGGCCGAGCGCTTCTCTGCCTCGGCGGCGGACGCGCGGTCCACCCAGGCGCCGGCGTGGACCCCGGGCGCGCGGAGGATCTCGATCGCCTGCTCGCGGCGCACCGGGCCCACGGCGAGGCGGAGGATCGCGAGCGCGACGCGCCCGTCGGGGCAGCTCGCCGCGGCGCGGCCGCGCGGCTCCGAGAAGCGGACGCCCGCGTCGGCCAGCGCGGCCCGGAGCGGCTCGAGCGCGGCGTCGTCGAGCGCGGGCACGACCACGGCGACGCGCTCGGGCGGCACCCCGCGCCCGAGCGCGGCGGCCACCTCGGCGGCGGCGGCGCGCGCCTCGCCCTCCGCGGTCTTCGCGCCGATCGCGGCGAGCGGCTCCGCCTCCCGGTCGGGCACCCACGCGATCTCCGGCGCATCGTCGAGCGAGGCCCAGCGCCGCTCCAGGACGTCGGCGACCGCCGCCGCGCCGTCGCCCTGCAGCGCGGGCAGCTCGACCGTCACGCCGGCGCCGCCCGAGGCGCGGACGGCGGCGTGGAGCGCCTCGACCCAGGCGAGATCGTCGGGCTCCCAGCCGACGGCGCCGCGGATCGTGACGTTGCGCGGCAGCGGCAGCGCGCCCGCCGTGCCCGCGGACCGGAGCGCCCGGCCGAGCAGGAACCCTGCGCCGCGCGGGTCCACGAGGCGCGCCTCCCGCAGGGACGCGTCCGCCCGCTCGAGGACCTCGGCGATGGCGACCGCGTACCCCGTGCCGAGCGCCCGCAGGTCTGCCGGGGACGTCCCGGCGCGCCGGAAGCTCCCGAGAGCGCGGTCCAGGCCGTGCGCGAGCGCGACGCGCGCGGCGGGCTCGGCCGGCTGTCGGAGCCGGTCCGGCGGCAGCGCGTCGAGGGCGAGCCGGGTCGCCAGGCGGGTCGCCTGCGGGCTCGCGACGGCGACGTCCGGCGCCAGCAGGGCGAGCGCCTCGGACACGAAGCTCCACCGAGAGCGCACTTCCTGGCCCGCGGCGCGCGGGTCGAGCGCGGCGAGCTCACGCTCGACGTGCCGCTCGGTCGGGACGATGAGGAGCGATGTCCTGATCACCGCCACGAGACGGCCAGTCGCCGCTCCTGGGAAGCGCGGGCGCCCGGCGCGGCAAGACGCTGGGAGCGCGCCGGTGCGGCTGGATGCTCGTCCGGCAAGGGATACCTCACCGCAGAGCCTTTACTTCATGCATCCGTCCCCTCGCAACCTCCGCCGGGCGCGTGGGTTGTTGAAAAACTCCCGCGGAATGTGGGAATTCTTGTGGGAAGATCGGAAGGCGTGTTGAAAAGCCCGTTGGGAACCGCGGGCGGTCCGGGCGGCGATCCCCCGTAATCCTGCGGAATTGCAAGCGGCCGGGCGGCAAGAGGGCACGCCCGGGGCGCTCTCCGGTTATCAACAGGCTCGGCGGTCCGCGGCGGCTGCCGGCGGCGACAGCGCTTCACGATGCGCGTCGCGGGCGATCTCGACAGCGGCTGAGGGGGAGGTTGGCTGGGTCGCTCGGTCGGGAGACGCCCAACCGATGGAGGGGATAGCTACCGGCGCGCCATGTCCTTGTGGCGACGCACGCTGTCGTCCTCGGGCGGCGGCATCTCGGACGCGACCTCGGACGGGGCCGGAGCCGCATTCGTACGGCCCTGTTCGCTGGCTTGCGCGGCCGGGGCGGCGCTGCCCGAGGCGGTCGCGGGTGCGCTCGAGGCGGTCGCGGTCGGGGCGGCGCTGGGCGGTGCGCCGGGATCGGCAGCGGCGGTGGTGCTCGGCCGCGCGCTGGCGGGCGCCTCGGCCTGCGCGCGGTTCCGCACGGCGGTCACCGCCTTGTCGGCCGCCCGGGCGAGCTGCGTGGTGACGGCCGAGGGCGGGAAGGGGAGCTTCGGGTCCACGAAGAGCTCGAGCTTCAGGATCGTGTGGTGCTCGTCGACCGCGCGGAGCCGCCACCGGGCGCGGAAGTCGGCGACATTGCCGCGCTTGTGGCGCCCGGAGATCACCTCGTCGGCGCCGTCCTTCGTGGGCGGCGACATGTCGGCGACGGTCCAGATGTGCGCGGCGCCGTTCAGGATAGGCACCTGGAGATAGACCTCGCTCGTGCCCTTGCGCTTCGCGAGCACGCGGCTCTGGTCGAACGAGGTGATGAACGACTTGTAGCTACCGTAGGAGGTGACGATCTTCCGGACGGCCGGCAGGGGCGCCTTGATGAGGATCGCCGCGGCCCCGGTGTCGATCGTGGAGGCTGGCCCGGTGGTCTTCAGCGTGTATCGGAGCGCTTTTCCGAGCGAAGCGAGCTTCTCGGACTCGGCGTCGGCGGCGCGGGCCGCGCGCGGCGAGAGCGAGAGGGCGAGGACGGCGAGCGAGAAGGCGATCAGGGACAGGGACCACCACTTCTTCATGGACTCTCCTGTGCGAGCAGCGTCCGTCGGCGTGTGGCTGCCGGCCACGTCGCGGGCGTGCGCCTCGGGCGGCGAGAGCGCGGCCGCTCGATAGATGTAACTCGCTGAGCGGGCAGCCGCACCCCTGCACGCTACAGAAAATGTGCGATCTTCGGCGGAGGTCGGAATTCAGCGATCCGCGTCGGAGCGCTTCGCGGTCGCGCCGCGCTGCGCGCCGCCGCCGCTGTCCTCGGCGGTCTTCGCGCCCTGTCCGGCGACATCGGCGTCGGGCTCGGAGGACGCCGTGGGCGGCCGCAGAGGCCGCTCGCCAGCGTCGTCTTCGAGCGGGGCCATCTTGCACGACCCGTCGAACTGCACGCCGCGATCGATGAAGATGGCGGGCGCGTGCAGCGCGCCGGTCACCTTGGAGGGCGCGTAGAGCTCGATGGCGTCGCGGGCGCGGATGCTCGCCTGGACCTCGCCCCCCGTGACGATGCAGGTGACCACGTGGATCTCTCCGATCACGAGCGCCCCCTCGCCGATGACGAGCACGTCTTCGCCGCGGATCTCGCCGCGGAAGCTGCCGTCGATGCGCACGCGGCCCTCGAAGAAGAGCTTGCCTTCGAAGTGCGTGCCGCGGCCCAGGAGGGCGTTGATCTCGGTGGGCCTGTGGCCCCCTGTGTCGTCGCCGCGGGGGCCTCCGGGGGATCGCGACGAGAGGGGCGAGTCCCTGTCGCCCGGGAAGGACATCGGGTCCATGGCCTGTTGGCTTACTTCAGCCATCGTCACATTCGCAACGGCGGCGCGCGTCAGCGGGGTAACGCGCGCGCGGCGGTGGCCATGAATATGTAATCATTTCGATGATTTGTGGATAAATTGCTGCGGGGTACGTTTTCTGCAAAGGGGGCGGGTTCCCGGCGCCTTGGGCCGGGGGGCGTGCGGAGCGCGGGCGGACGTCTGGCCGAGCGCGCGGTGGAGCGTGAGGGTCCGAAGGGACCAGGAGAGGGAGTGCAGATGACGTTCCGTTCGTTGCTTGTGGCTGCCGGTGTCCTGGGCAGCATCTCGGTGGCGTCCGCGCAGACGCCGCCCGAGCCGCCGAAGGCTCCGGCGGCCGATCCGGCTCCGCCCGCCGGGCCAGCTCAGCCGTCCGCTCCGGCGCCGGCTGCCCCGGAAGCGTCCGCGCCCGCTCCCGGTACCCCTGCCGCTCCCGCCGTTCCTGCCGCGCCCGGTGCCGCTGCCGCGCCCGGTGCTGCGCCTTCCGTTGCTGCTCAGCCCGCGGAGCCGGCGCCTCCGGCGGAGCCGGCGCCTCCGGCGGAGCCGCCGTCGCCCACGCAGACGCCGGGACCGGAGCCCGGGCCGATCACGTCGCCCGCGGTGCGGTGGAGCCAGGGCACCGCGGCCGACGCCGTGCTGGAGGAGGAAGAGGAGACGACCCTGCGCTGGCGCGGGTCGACGTTCACCTGGAACCAGGGCGCCAGCACGACCCTGTTCGGCGTCGGCGGGGAGTACATCCCTGCCGACCAGGTCTACGGCTGGGATTTCACCTTCCGGCCGAACTTCTACGTGCTCGACCGGCCGAAGGACAAGGTGTCGGTGTCCGCCGAGATCGGCTGGGTCACCGAGCTCACGAACAGCGACATCACGACGACCTACCGCGAGCCGCAGTTCAAGGACATCGCGCTCAACGGCCGGTACAGCCGCGAGCTCTGGGAGAGCGGCGGCGCGGACCGCGGCGAGTACAAGACCGACGCCGCCATGCGGCTGCGCCTGATCCTGCCGACCTCCCCGGCGAGCTGGAACTCCGGCAAGTACTTCACCGTCTCGGTGGGCCCGCAGCTCATCCAGAAGATCAAGCTCCTCGGCGCGAAGGCCGACGGGCTCAACCACGTGACGGCGACGCTCGGCGTGAGCTACTCCCACCTGTTCTCGGATTCGTACACGCCGGTGCGGGAGGGCCTCGCGCGACCGCGGATGACCCCGAGCGGCGAGACGGCGCCCGACGACCAGCTGAGCGGCACGTCGCTGGCGATGGATCGTCTGGCCACGAGCCTCCAGGTCGACGTGCCGCTCTACCAGGACCTCTCCCTGGGGACGAGCTTCGCCTTGCTCAGCGATTTCAAGCACGAGTTCGAGGGGGGATGCGCCGAGACGGCCACCGGCTGCGCCCCCTACGAGGGCTCTCAAGGGCCCACGTACGTGCCGCAGACGGCCTTCGACGTCAGCCTGAACTACCCGATCTTCGAGGTCGTCGACCTCACGCTCGGGTACAACAACACGAACCTCCAGATCGGCCTCGACGGCAGGCGGAGGAACTTCTTCTACAGCCCCACGGCGCAGTTCTATCTCGACATCACCGCCAACCTCGACGTCATCTACTCGAAGGTGACCGGCCGCGGGAAGAAGGCCGAGACGCCGGGCACCGCCAGGGCCGCGAGCCGCCTCCCGCTGTAGCCCCGCGCGTCACGCGCGCCCGCGGCTCTCGCCGGTGGTCAGCCCGCCGGCGATGAGGTGCGCGGCGCGCAGCGGCTCGGGGAGGTGGCCGTGCACGGCCAGCCGCGCGAGCAGCGCGGTCGTGTCCTCCAGCGAGATCCCGGCGCGCTGCACGTACACGCCGCCGACGGGCTCCATCGGCCCGGCGCGCTCGATGAGCGCCCACTTGCGGCGCCCGCCACGCACGCGCGAGAGCAGCGCGCCGCGGATCGCCTCGAGGTCCGGGAGCCGCCGCGCCACCACCACGACCGGGAGGGCGAGGGCGTCGCGCAGCGCCGCGATGTCGACCACGTTGAACCCCGCAACCGCGATCCCTTGGAGCAGGACCACCTGCGCCTGCGCGTAGAAGCGGGAGCCCCGGATCATCGCGGCGATCGCCGGGGTGGCGTTCCGCCCGTCGCGGCGGGCGCGGGTGGAGAGCACCCCCTCGAGGCGCAGCCCCGCGAAGACGGCCCCGATCACCGGCACGTCGCCGCGGTGATCGCGGGCGAACGGCGCGTCGTCGACGCCGATGACGTGGGAGAGGCGGGCGACGCGGGGCGGCACGCGCCGAGCTTAACGCGCTGCCGTCTTTTCCGGACCAGGCGCGCGTGCTGTACTTGGTAGCGTGAGACCTCCCCGGCATCTCTCGCTGAGCCTCTCGCTGGCCCTCGGCCTCGCCTCGCCGCTCGCCCTCGCGCAGGGCGCGCCCGCCGCCCCGGCCGCCCCGAAGGCCGCGCCGGCGCCCGCGAACGCCGCCGCCCCGCAGAAGGCGGCGGCCGGCGGCCCGCGCAGCCAGAGCGCCGGCGCGCCGCAGCCCGCCCGGCAGCGCGCGCGCAAGCCGAAGCCGAAGCCGAAGGACGCGCAGGCCGACCTCATCGGGCGGCCGGTCGCCACCTTCCCGGGCTTCCGCATGCTCCCGACCGGGGGCTCGCGCGTGTTCGTGCAGATCCACGGCGGCAAGGTCGACGTCGCCGAGTCGAAGGCCGCAGGGCGCCTCGTCTACCGGATGAAGGGGGCGGGGGCGATCCAGACGAACCGGTTCCCGCTCGTCACCTCGTTCTTCGCGACCCCGGTGACCCAGGTGCAGCTCGTCGACCAGGGCAACGATCTCGACATGGTGATCGAGCTGCGCGCGCAGACCGACGCGACCTACCGCGTGATCGAGACCGACCAGGGGATGGTGCTCCAGGTCGACTTCCCCGCGTCCCTCCCCGCGCAGAGCGCCGCGGCCCAGGCCGGGCCGACGCGGCAGCGCGCGGTCCGCCGCACGATCTCGCAGGACTCCGAGCAGGGCGACGGGAGCTCGGGCGACCTCTAGCGCGCTGGCGGCCTACCCCGGCGTGGCGACCGCCTCCGGCCGCGCCTTCTCCCCGCGCGCGCCCGCGTCCGGCGCCGGGACCTCCTCGCTCAGCGCGGCGGCCGCGAGGGTGACGAGGACCATCCAGAGCGCGTCGGCGAGCAGGAGGTGGACGAGCTGCATCCACACCGGCGCGAGCAGCAGCAGGTTGACGACCCCCGCGCCGATCTGCAGCAGCACGAGCCCGCCGGTCGCCGCGGAGAGCCGCTCGACCAGCGGCGAGGGGCGCCGGGCCGCGATCGCGCCGCGGGCGTAGAGCAGGTAGACGCTCACGACCGCCGCCACGACCGGGTGCAGGACCCGCAGCGACACGAGGAAGTGCGCCGCGGGCGAGAAGTCCTGCGCGAGGCCCTCGCGGAGCGAGCCCGCCGCGAAGAGCGTGTCGCCGAGCGCCGCGATCGCCCCGGTCACGCCCACCGCGAGGACGCCCGCGAGCGCGGCGGCGAGCAGCGCGCCCGTCGCGCCCTGGCCGCGCAGGCGCACCCGCCGGCCGCCGCGCGCCCAGTAGAGCGTGCACGTCATGGCGCCCACGAGCAGGAACGTGTTGATGAGGTGCACCGCCATCCAGAGCGCGCGGGCCGCCGACGCGTCGTGGGCGACGTACTCGAGCAGCACGATGCCGGCGCCCACCGCCGCCTCGGTCACCATGAACAGCATCGACGCCGCCGCGCCGCCGCGCACCGGGTGCCCCGCCGGATAGGCGACCAGCGCCCAGACGAGCTGCAGGGCGACGAGCAGGAAGGCGACGCCCGAGGTGGCGCGGTGGGTGAACTCGATGAAGGTCGCCGCGCTCGGTGAACGCGGGATGACGTCGCCGTTGCACGTCGGCCAGTGGCTGCCGCAGCCGGCCCCCGAGCCGGTCGCGCGCACGAACGCGCCCCACAGGATCACGCCGAGCGTGAACGCCAGCGCGAGCGCCGCGAGCTTCCAGAACCGCGCCTGATTCATGCGGGGTCCTTACCGCGAAACCAGCGCGACGGCAGCCCGCGCGCGACCGGCGACGCCGCGCGCGACCCCCGCGGCGGCCGGCGCCGCGCCGGCGAGCGGCCCGCGCGACCGGCGGCGAGCGGGCTTCCGCTGTCGTGCGATCTCGTTGCGCCCGGCCCCGCCCGAAGGGAGGATGTGCCCGTGCCGAACAGCGAGGACATCCGAGGCGCTCCGCTCTCCGTGCCGGCCGAGCTCCTGAGCAGTCGACCGGCGAGGATCGTGGTCGCCGACGACGATCGCCTCGCGCGCCAGATGCTGGTGAGCATCCTGCACAAAGCCGGCTTCCAGGTCGAGGCGGTCGACGACGGCCAGGAGGCGATCGAGCTCATCGGGCGCGGCGGGGTCGACCTCGCGCTCCTCGACATCGTGATGCCCCGGCTCACGGGCCTCGAGGCGTGCCGGCTGCTGAAGAGCATGACCGCCGAGTCGTTCCTCCCCGTCGTGCTGGTCACGGTGAAGGCCGACACGGCGAGCCGGGTCGAGGGGCTCAAGATCGGCGCCGACGACTACGTGTGCAAGCCGTTCGAGGAGGAGGAGCTCCTCGCGCGCGTCGGGGCGATGCTCCGGATCAAGCGGCTGCACGACCACGTCGCCGCACAGCGCGCGTACCTGGAGCAGCTCTCCATCCACGACGAGATGACGGGGCTCTACAACTACCGCTACCTCTTCACGCGGCTCAACGAGGAGTTCAAGCGCGCGGAGCGCTACCACGAGCCGTTCGCCTGCGTGCTCGTCGACATCGATCGGCTGAAGGCGATGAACGAGATCGGCGGGCGCACCCTCGGCGACGCGGTGATCCGGCGCGTGGCCGACGGGATCCGCCGCTCGGTCCGGGAGGTCGACGTGGTCGCGCGCTACGGCGGCGAGGAGTTCCTCATCGTCCTGCCGAGCACGCACTTCGCCGGGTCGCTGACCGTGGCCGAGCGGATCTGGCGCGAGGCGTCCGGCAACCCGGTCGAGTTCGGCGGCGCGTCGCGGCCGTGCAGCGTGTCGATCGGCGTCTCGCTCTACCCCTCGCGCGACGTCCGCTCCAAGGACGCGCTGATCCGCGCCGCCGAGAGCGCGCTCCACCAGGCGAAGCGCGAGGGCGGCAACCGGATCTGCGTCTTCCAGCAGCACGGCCAGATCTACACGCCGACGGGGAGCGCCGATCCGCCGCCCCCGCCGCCCCCGCCCAAGCTCCGGAAGTCCAGCGATCCCGCCTTCGTCGCGGCCCAGGACGAGCCGAGGGAGCCGCAGACGCGCCGGGGCACCGATCTCCCCCCGCGCAAGCCGCTCTAGTCCCGCCCCGCCGCTCCGCCTCGTGAACGCCCGAGCTCGCGCCCGCATCCTCCTCGTCGACGACGAGCCGGCCCAGCGCCGCAACCTCGCGCGCGCGCTCGTGCGCGACTTCGACGTCCTCACCGCGGAGGACGGCCCCGCGGCGCTCGGGCTGCTCGCGACCACCCGCGTCGAGGCGGTGCTGCTCGACCTCGCCATGCCGCGCATGAGCGGCGCCGAGGTGCTCGCGCAGATCAAGGCGGCGTACCCCGACGTCGAGGTCGTGGTGATGGCCGGCCACGCCGAGCTCGACGCCGCGGTCGCGGCCGTGCGCGCCGGCGCGTACGCCTTCGTGACGAAGCCGGTCGAGCCCGAGGCCGCGCTCTCGATCGCCGTCGAGCGCGCGATCGAGCGCCGGCGGCTCGAGGGCCGCGCGCGGGCCCTCGAGGAGCGCGTCGGCGAGCACGAGCAGCTCGGCGAAGTGATCGCGAGCTCCGCCGCGATGCAGGACGCCTACCGGAGGGCGCTCGGCGTGGCGTCCGTGGCCGCGCCCATCCTGCTCGTGGGCGAGCGCGGGACGGGCAAGGAGCTCGTCGCGCGCGCCGTCCACCGGCGCGGGCCGCGCGCCGGGCGGCGGTTCGTCGCGGTCGACTGCAGCGCGCTCCCGGCGCCGCGCGCCGAGGAGGAGCTCTTCGGCGAGGGCCGCGGCGCCGCGCCGGACGGGGGCGCCGGCGGGGGCCTGATCGACGCCGCAGACGGGGGCACGCTCTTCCTCGACGAGGTCTCGGCGCTGCCGCTCGCGGCCCAGGCCCGGCTGCTGCGCGTCCTCACGCACGGCGAGGTCGCCGCGGCGGGGGCCGCCGTGGTGGCGGACGCGCCGCGCCGGGTCGACGTCCGCGTCATCGCGTCGACGTGCGCCGACCTGAGGGCGCGCGCCGCCGCCGGCGAGTTCCGGGAGGACCTCCTCTACCGCCTCGGCGTCGTCGTCATCGAGCTGCCGCCGCTCCGCCGGCGCCGGGACGACATCGCGCTGCTCGCGAGTCATTTCCTGCACCGGTGTGCGCGCCGCCACGGGCGCGGCGTCGCGCGGATCGGCCCCGAGGCGGCGCGCCTCCTGCGCGAGCACGCCTGGCCCGGCAACGCGGGCGAGCTCGAGAGCGCGATCGAGCACGCCGTGCTCTCCGCGCGCGGCGACGCGATCCTGCCCGCGGATCTGCCGCCCGCGGTGTCGGGGCGCGCCGGGCCGGATCGGCGCCCGCCGAGGGACGCGCTCGTGCTGCCCGCGCAGCTCTGCGAGCTCCCGTACGCGGAGGCCAAGGAGCGCGCCATCGAGGCGTTCGATCGGATCTACATCGGGCGCCTGCTGCAGCGCACCGGCAACAACCTCAGCGAGGCGGCGCGGCAGGCGGGGATGGATCGCTCGAATTTCCGGAGGCTCAAGAAAAAGGTCGCGTCGCGGGGGGACGAGGCGGCGATGGGGGAAGGCGCAGGGGAGGGGGAAGGCATAGGGGAGGGGGACGGCGCGGAGGCGGCGGCCCCGCCGCGCAGGGGCGGCGCGGGCTGACGCGCGCGGCGGGCAGAGCGCGCCGCGCAAGCGCGTGGCCAGCTCGTGCTACGTTGCGCCGAAAATGGCCCGACGCGCTGCACGAGGTGCTCTTGTCGCCGCCGCCGTCTCCCTCGCGGTCCGGCTCGCCCCGCTCCCCGCCGCCGCCGCCGACACCGGCGGCGCTCCCCGGCGGCAGGCGGCGGTGGTCCTCGATCTCCCGCGCGTCCTCGCGCTCGCCGATCGCAACCACCCGCACGTCCTCGCCGCCCGCGCGAAGCTGAGCCAGGTCCGCGCGCAGCTCGACGAGGCCCACTACGCCCCGTTCTCGCAGTTCAAGCTGACCGGCGGCGTCGCGCTCGCGCCGACCGTCCGCGGCAACAACATCTTCAGCCCGAACACCGACGTCTCGCTCACCTCGAGCCTCGGGGTCGCCTGGCGCGCGAACATCGACGGGGTGGTGCCGCTCTGGACCTTCGGGAAGATCACGAGCCTCTGGGACGCCGCCGAGGCGAACGTCCGCGTGAACCAGGCGAGCGTGGAGAAGGAGCGGGACGCGGTGCGGCTCGACGTCCGCAAGGCCTACTTCGGCCTCCAGCTCGCGCGCGACTCGCGGAGCCTGCTCACGGACGTGCGGACCGAGATGGACAAGGCGCTCCGGCGCCTGGAGGAGCAGGTCGAGAGCGAGGAGGGCGATCCGATCGAGCTGCTCAAACTGCAGACCTTCGGGGCCGAGCTCGAGGCGCGCGGGGCCGAGGTCGAGAAGTACATCTCGGTCGCGCTGGCCGGGCTGCGCTTCTACACGGGCGTCCCGGAGCTCGACATCCCCGACCTCCCGATCCGCCCGCCGAAGCACCGGCTCGGGCACGTCAGCCGTTACCTGACCGCGGCGCGCCTGTACCGGCCGGAGCTCGCGCAGGCGCGCGCGGGCCTCGACGCGCGGTCCGCCCAGGTGCGGCTCGCGCGCGCGCAGCTGTTCCCCGACATCGGCATCGGGCTGCAGGCCGGGGTGAGCGCCGCGCCCGAGGTCGCGGATCAGCTGAACCCGTTCACCAGCGACCCCGGCAACTACTTCCACTACGGCGCCGCGCTCGTGCTGCAGTGGAAGCTCGACCTGCTCCCGCAGTCGGCGCGCATCCGCTTCGCCGAGGCGCAGCTCGAGGAGATGGCCGCGACGCAGCGCTTCGCCATGGGCGGGGTCGCGACCGAGGTCGAGACCGCCTACGCCGAGGTCGTGGAGGCGCAGAAGCGCCTCGACGCCTACACGAAGGCGGCCAGGTACGGGAAGCGCTGGCTCGTGATGGTCCAGCAAGGAATCGACGTCGGGACCATGGCGGAGAAGGACTTGATTGATCCAGCCAAGGCGTACGCCACGAACCGCTTCAGCCAGCTGAACGCGACGATGGAGCTCGACATGGCGATGTCGCGCCTCGCGAAGGCGACGGGCTGGGACGCGATCGCTCCGGACGGCACGTGACCGAGGGGGCGGCCGCGCTGAGCGCGTGGGCTGCCTCGCCGGCGCCTGGCCGTCCCCGTCCGACCTTCACCGCGGCTTGAACGCGACCGTCCTTGGCACTACGGTGGCGCGCCAGCATATGGGAGCCAACGACGAGCGGGCGCCGCGCAGGGTGGCTTTGGCGGCGAGCGGGGATGCGGCGCGGCGCGGCGCGGGCGGCGCGTCGGGCGCCTCCACCATCGCGTTCTCGGTCCTGCTCGCCGCGTCGGCCCTCGCCATCATCGGGACGCTCCATTTCGTCGCCTACGTCGTGCCGACGGAGGCCTCGATGGGGGTCGTGCAGAAGATCTTCTACTTCCACGCCCCGGCCGGCTACGCGATGTACCTCGGCGCGACCGCCTGCTTCATCGGCTCGGCCGGCTACCTCGCGCGCGGCACGCAGTGGTGGGACTCGCTGGCGAAGGCCGGCGCGCAGGTCGCCGTGGCCATGGGCCTCATCGTCCTCATCACCGGCCCGCTGTGGGCCGCCAAGGCGTGGGGCGTGTACTGGACGTGGGACCCGCGCCTGACGACCTCGCTCCTCAGCGTCCTTATCTACATCGCCTATGTCGTGCTCCGCGCCTTCACGGGCGACAGCGAGGCCGAGCGCAAGTTCGCCGCGGCCCTCGGCGTCCTCGGCGCGGCCAACCTGCCGATCATCCATTATTCGGTGAAGATGTGGGGCGGTAACCACCCCACGGTCATCACGGGCAAGGGCGGTGGCCTCGGGCACCCCGACATGAAGCTGGCGCTCGGCTTCGGCTTCCTCTCGTTCACCCTGCTCTCCCTCGCGCTCCTGTGGTCGCGCCTCCGCGTCGATCTCGCGTCCGCGCGGCTCGCGGAGCTCGAGCAAGAGGCCCTCGAAGTCGGTATCGGAGAGGACTGACAACGTGAAATCCCTTCATTCCTTGTTCTCCCACGCGGCCCTGCAGCAACCGACGGGCACGGCCACGGACGACCGAGCGCAGGCGTTCCGCCCCGTGGAGGGCGGGAACGAGATGCAGAGCGGCGAGAAGCTGCTCGTCGAGGCCTACGCCGCGATCTGGCTCATCATCTTCGGGCTCGTCTTCCTCTCCTGGCGCCGGCAGAAGCAGATCGACCGGCGCATCGACGCGCTCGAGGCCGCCGTGCGAAAGGCGCGGGCGGGCGCGGGCGCGGGGCAGGGAACGAGCTGATGCCGAACCTCGGGGAGATGACCCCGCAGCACGCGCTCTACATCCCCGTGGTGCTGATGCTGGGGCTGATCATCGGCTATATCCTGGGCAGCCGCGCCGTGCGCGCCGAGCTCGAGCGACGCAAGCGCAGAATGAAGGAGTGAGGGGGGCGCGAGCCCTCGTCCCCGTTGCCGGCGGGCGCGGCGAGCGCCGTCCCTGCCGTACTAGCCGGAGGTCACGTGGTCGATTTCTCTCTGAGCGAAGAGCACAAGGCTCTCATCGATACGGCGCGTCGCTTCACGAAGGAGCGCATCACCCCGATCGCGGCCGAGTGCGATCAGAAGTCGTCCTTCCCGATGGACGTCTTCGTGGAGGGCTGGAACATCGGCCTCGTCAACCCGACCTGTCCGGCCGAGTACGGCGGCCCGGGGATGGGCGAGATGGAGAACGCCCTCCTCGCCGAGGAGCTCTCGTACGGCTGTACCGGCATCCAGACGAGCTTCCTCGCGAACGGGCTCGCGCTCACGCCCATCAAGCTCGCGGGCAGCGAGGAGCAGAAGAAGAAGTACCTCGGCATGCTCACCGCCGAGCCGATCATGGCGAGCTACTGCACGAGCGAGCCGGACGCGGGCAGCGACGTCGCGGGGCTCAAGACCCGCTTCACGAAGCACGGGGACGACTACGTGCTGAACGGGCAGAAGTGCTGGATCACGAACGCGAGCTACGCGCGCTACTACGTGATCTTCGCGACCGCGAACCCGGAGCTCCGGCACAAGGGGATCGCGGCGTTCATCGTCGATCGGGACACGCCCGGCCTCCGCGTCGGCAAGAAGGAGGACAAGCTCGGCCAGCGGGCGAGCGACACCGCGCAGGTGTTCCTCGAGGACGTGAAGGTGCCGAAGCAGAACCTCCTCGCCGCGGAGGGGCACGGCTTCAAGCTCGCGATGGAGACCTTCAACCAGACCCGCCCCGACATCGGCGCGGCCGCGACGGGCCTGATGCGCCGCTGCCTCGACGAGTGCGTGGCCTACGCGAAGGAGCGCAAGACGTTCGGCCAGCCGATCGGCAACCACCAGCTGATCCAGTGGATGCTCGCGGAGATGGCGATCCGCGTCGAGGGGACGCGCCTGCTCTACCAGAAGGCCGCGTGGAACCTCGATCACGGGGTGCGCGACCCCATCGTCTCGAGCTTCGCGAAGGCCTACGGCGCCGACAGCGCCATGCAGACCGCCGTGGACGCCGTCCAGGTGTTCGGCGGCAACGGCTACGTCAAGGAGTACCCCGTCGAGAAGATGATGCGCGACGCGAAGGTCCTCCAGATCTACGAAGGCACGAGCCAGATCCAGCGCATCGTCATCGCGCGCCAGCTCCTGTCGTAGCGCGCGGCGCGCCGCGGGGGCCGGCAGGGCGCCGGGGGGAGCGATCTCCTCGCCCGGCGTCCCGCCCTTCGCCGGCGCGCGCCGCCGCCGCGCCAGCCCGCCGCGAGGGCGGACGGCGTCACGTCTGCGGGTGCCAGATCAGCGTCAGCTCGGGGCCCAGCGTGAGGGCCAGGCCCTCGGCGGGGATCATCACGCGGCGCACCTTCTGGCCCGCGTACCTCGTCCCGTTCGTCGAGCAGAGATCGAGGGCCATGACCTCGGCGCCGTCGCGCAGGAGCAGCAGGTGGGTCCGCGAGATGTGGGTGCTCAGGACGGCGCGCAGCCCGCGATCCAGGCAGTTGTCCGCGCGCCCGAGCAGCACGCCGTCCTCGAGCGCCTTCTCGGGCAGCTCGACCGCGGCGCTGCGCTCGCTCGACTGCAGCGTGAGCCGCACGTACCCGGTCTTCGCGCGCGGCGCGACCATCTCCTCGATGTGCGAGACGGGCCGCACCGACGTGATGTGCGAGATCTCCCCGCGGGCGAAGCGGTGGCTGGTCGTGATGCCCTCGGTCGGCGACGGGGGCACGGCGCCGTCCGCGGGCTTCTCCGAGACGCTCTCGAGGCCGCGCGGCGGCTCGCTCATCCCGCACGAGCTCACCTGCAGCACCCGCGACGAGGCGCGCGGCCCGACCGGGAGCCCGCCGACCACGTGCTTGCCGATGCGCACGAGCAGCGGGCCGCTGACCACGATCGAGCGCCGCGGCACGTCGTCGTCCACGAAGAAGGGGATCGAGGTCTGCAGGTCCATGAGCCGCAGGCCGAAGCCGCCGTCGGGCAGGTTGCAGCACGTGGCGACCAGGTGCCGCACGCACACGTCGTCGCCCGACGCGAACTTCACGTCGCAGCGCGGGTGCGAGCCGAACACAGCGTACGCGCCGGTGTTCGCGGGCATGTCCAGCCACGCGACGTCGCCGCCCGACACCCGGAACAGCCGGTAGCCCTCGATCATCGGCGACTCGGGCGGGTTCAGCGCCATCACCGCCTCGGCGGTGGACAGGGCGCGCCGCATGGTCGCGACGTCGATCCGCGGTTGCACGGTCATCGCGCGCTCCGGGCGACGCGCCGAGTCGCGCGCGGGATCGCTCGCGGCGCCGGCCTGCCAGGCTCGAGCGTGAACGGCGGAATCGCTGTGCGGGCCTGCGGCGGCGCCGCGGCTGGAGCGAGCGTGGTGGATGGCAGACAGCAGCAAGGCCTCATGCGGTCGAGCCGAATCCTACCGGAATTTTTCGTCTGAGGCTCTTTCGCTGCACGTCCCGAATCTGCTGCGGCCGCCGGGCGAGGGGCGAGACGACGGATGTCCGGCTCAGCTCACGCCGACGCTGACCTCCGCAACGAGCTCGCCGCCCCAGCGCCAGAAGGCGACCGAGCGGCTGAACAGGAGGATGACCTCCAGCCCGAGCCCACCGCCGAATTCGAGCCGAAAGCGCCCGACGTCCACCTCGATGAGTTGCATGCCCCCGGAAGACGCGAGAGTCGGGCCAACCGTGGATCCGTGCGCGTTGCACGCTGGTGTGTCCGCCGGGGGCACGGCCTCGCCGCGGCCGGTGCGCAGGGCGTGCCGGGCCGCGTCGGCGTGGCCCCGGCAACGATCGCGCGGCGCGGGGTCGGGGCGAGCGCGGACGAGCGCGGGCGAGCGGGCGCGGAGCGACCGCGCGGTCGCCGAGCGCCGCGCGATTTTGACGCCGCCCGCACGGTGTCTATCCTGGTCGCGGTGTCCCGGATCCTCCCGCGCTTCGACTATCGCATCGAGTTCGCCGCATCGACCGATGTCGGCCTCGTCCGCCCGAGCAACGAGGACCGGATCCTCTGTTGCCCCGAGCTCGCCCTCTTCGGCATCGCCGACGGCATGGGCGGCCACGCCGCCGGCGAGGTCGCCGCCCAGATCGCGATCGACACGGTGCGCGACGAGGTGCTCCGCCCGCCCGCGGCCGCCATCCTCGACGCCTACGTGGCCGACCCGAACATCGAGGCGCGCCGCGAGGTGTTCGCGCTGCTCCGCCGCGTGGGCGAGGCGGCGCACGCGGCCATCCTGGAGGCGCGCCGCACCGAGCCGAGCTACCAGGGGATGGGCACGACGCTCGACTTCGTGGTGCTCGCGCACAGCCGGGCCTTCTTCGCCCACGCGGGCGACAGCCGCGCGTACCTCGTCCGCCCGACGACGACCGTCCAGCTCACGCAGGACCACGCCCTCTACGACACGCTCCGCGCGGCCGGCACCCCGACCCCGGCCAGGAAGCCGCAGCGCAACCCGCTCGTGAACGCGATCGGGCTCGCCGGCACCGTCTCGGTCGACACCCTGTTCGTCGATCTCTCGCGCGGCGATCGCATCCTGCTCTGCACCGACGGGGTGCACAACGCGATCGAGAGCGAGGCGTCGCTCTCCCGCTTCTGCGCGAAGGGCGGCCCCCAGGACGTCGCCGAGGGCCTCCTCAAGCACGCGCGCGAGCGCGGCGGGCTCGACAACGCGAGCGTGATCGTCATCGACATCATGGATCGCTTCGTGAAGCGCGCGGACGACGCCGGTCCGTCCTCGCGCGACCTCTCGGTGCTGTCCGCGTGCCCGCTCCTCGCCGGCATGAGCCCGGCCGCGGTGCTCGGGGCGCTCGCGGCGGGCGTCGAGGTGGAGCTCGGCGCGGGCGATCGCATCCCGCGCGACGTCGCGAGCGATCTGGTCGCCTACCTGGTGCTCGACGGGGCCGTGGACCTGCCCGACGGGCGGCGGATCATCTCCTCCGGCCTGCTCTTCCCGGAGTCGCTCGTCGGCGCGCGGCGCAAGGGCGACCTGCCGGTCGCCGCGGCGCGGACGCGGCTCATCCGGATCCGCAAGGACGATTTCGCCGAGGTGTGCGAGCACGACGCCGAGCTCGCCGCGGCCCTGTACCAGCGGCTCGCGCGGTACCTCGCCCTGGGGACCGGCTGAGCGGCGCCTCCGCGATGCAGCTCTCCCTGCTCCACCTGGACGATCGCGTCGCGGCCTTCGCCAAGCCGTCCGGGCTGCTCGTGCACCGCGGCTGGGGCAGCGCGCCGGTCGTGTTCGTCGATCTCGCCGAGCGGGCGCTGGGCCGGAAGGTGTTCCCGGTCCACCGCCTCGACCGGGCGACGAGCGGCGTGCTGCTCGTCGCGCTGGACGCGGCCGCGGCGGCGCTGCTCGGCGCGCAGTTCGAGCAGGGCCTCGCGCGGAAGCGCTACCTGGCGCTCGTCCGCGGCGTGCCGCCGGAGCGCGGGTGCATCGATCACCCGATCCCGCGGCGCGAGGGGGGCCCGCGCGTCCCGGCCGTCACCGAGTTCGAGCGGCTCCACGCGCTCGAGCGCTACGCCGTGGTCGAGGCGCGCCCGCGCACGGGGCGGCTGCACCAGGTGCGGCGGCACCTCAAGCACATCAGCCACCCGATCATCGGCGACGTGAACTACGGCAAGGGCGAGCACAACCGCCTCTTCCGCGAGCGCTACGCGCTGCACCGCCTCGCGCTGCACGCGGCCGAGCTCGCCGTCGCCCACCCCGAGACGGGCGCGGAGCTGCGCATCGTCGCGCCGCTGCCCGACGACCTGCGAGGGCCGTTCGACCAGCTCGGCGTGCCGGCGTGGATCGGCGCGGCGCCTGGGGCGTGAGCGCGCCGGCGATCCTCCTTCGCGGGGCCTGAAGCGCGCTAGGCGGCTTCCGGATCGCGGCGCTTCGGGGCGGCGCCGTGCCCCGCCCGGACCCCGTCGAGCGAGAGGGCCGGGCCTCGCTGGGCGAAGCCGCCGTCGAAGGGGTTCTCGGCGAGGAACATGGGCGTGTCGAGATCGACGAACGAGAACCCGCCGAGGCCGGCGGCGAAGCAGGCGGACGCCGTCATCGCGAGCACCGACTCGACCATCCCCCCGATCATCAGGCCGAGCCCCGCCGCGCGGGCGACCGCCGCGATGTCGAGCGCCTCGGCGATGCCGCCCTTCATCAGCTTGATGTTGACCACGGTCGCCGCGCGCTCCGCCGCGACGCGGAGGACGTCCGCCGCGGAGGCGGCGCTCTCGTCGGCGGCCACGTCGACCCCGGCGCGCCGAGTGACCTCCTTCATGCCGTCCCAGTCGTCGCGCGGCACCGGCTGCTCCAGGAGCGCGACGGTCGCGCCGAGCCGGCGCGCGTGCGCGACGAGCGCGAGCGCCTCGGCCGCCGTGAGCCCGCCGTTGCCGTCGAGGATCAGCGACGCCTCCGGCGCCGCCGCGACGATCGCCTCGAGGCGCGCCGGGTCCGACGCGGCGAGGCGGCCGCCGACCTTCACCTTGAGCGCGCGGAAGCCCATGGCCGAGGCGCGCCGCGCGGCCTCCTCCGCGCGCTCCGGCGAGCCCGTGGTGATGGTGATGTCGGTCGTGAGCGCCGTCCCCGCGCCGCCAAAGAAGGCCCAGAGCGGCATGTCCGCGCGCTTCGTGAGCGCGTCGAGGATCGCCGTCTCGATCGCGCAGCGCGCCGCGCCGGCGCCGCCGTCCGCCGCGGCGCGGAGCGCGACCGCGATCGCGCGCCACGCGCGCGCGTCCGCGCCCACGACGGCGGCGCGCAGCGAGAGGGCGGCGGCGCGCGACGCCTCCTGCGTCTCGCCGTTGAAGGCGGGGAGCGGCGCGGCCTCGCCGAAGCCGAGCGTCCCGTCGGCCAGCTCCACGGTGACGAGGAGGTTCGCCGCGCGCTCCTGCGCGCCGCCGGCGATGCCGAACGGCTCGTGCAGCGGGATGTCGAGCGCCTCGACCGAGACGCGCTGGATCAGGGTAGGGGACATGAGGATAGCCGCCGCCTCGCGAGGCTCACGGGGAGGAGCGGGCGCCGTCGCTCGGCGCGGGCGCCTCGGCCGGGGGAGGCGCCGCGTTCGGCGCTGCCGCCGGCGCCGCCGCGTTCGGATCGGCCGGCGGCGCTGCTGCCGGCGGAGGGGCCGCTTCGCCGAGCAGCGCCTCGATCTCGCGGGCGATCTTCTCCTCTTCGCCGTCCTCGTAGCCCGCGTGGACGTGACGCACGACGCCGCGCCGGTCGACGATGAAGGCGGTCGGCATCCGCCGCGGGCTATAGCTCTTCACCGCGCTCTGGTCCTTGTCCCAGAGGATCTTGAACTTGACGCCTGCCTCGTCCGCGAACGCGACGAGCTGCTCCTTCGAGACGTCCTCGGGGGCGTCGAGGGCGACGGCGAGCACGGCGAGCCCGCCGCCGAAGCGCTCGACGAGCTCCTGGTACTTGGGAAAGGACTTCCGGCAGGGATGGCAGTAGGTCGCCCAGAAGTCGACGATCACCACCTTGCCGCCCGCCTCCTTGAGCGTGGCGGGCCCTTCGCCGCTCACGACCTCGGCCGCGAGCTCGGGGGCCGCCGAGCCGACGAGGCCGCCGCCCGCCTCGGGCGCCGGGGGGGCGGGGGGCGCGGCGCCGCCGCAGCCGGCCGGCAGCGACAGGGCGAAGGAGGCGCAGAGGACAGCGGCGACGCGGGCGAACGATGGGGTCCGGCTCATGGGGCGATCTCCCTCTCCGATCATCATGGCTCGCGATCGACGACGGAGGCGAGCATCTCCCCCTCGGCGCAGAGCGTCCCGTCGACGCTCGCCTCGCCGCGCAGCTTCCACACGTTCGAGCGGTGGTGCAGCACCTCGACGTAGAGATCGAGCCGATCGCCGGGCGTCACCGTGTGGCGGAACTTCGCCTTGTCGATGCCGAGGAAGAACATGAGGTTCGACGTCGCGTCGAACGGGTCCGACGCGTAGGCGAGGATGCCGCCGAGCTGCGTGAGCGACTCCAGGATCAGCACCCCGGGCATGATCGGCCGCTGGGGGAAGTGCCCCTGGAACCAGGGCTCGTTGTACGCGACGCACTTGTAGCCGCGGATGCTCTTGTTGGCGGTGACCTCCGTCACCCGATCGACCATCACGAGCGGATAGCGGTGCGGCAGGATCGACAGGATCTGATGGATCTCGAGCGAGACGGGCTCTTGGGTTCGGTCGGGCAAGGCCGGCTCCTTTCGGCGGCGTGACGCGCGCGGGCAGCGCGCTACTTGGCGTCGTCCTTCTTCTCCGCCTTGTCGCCGCCCGCGTCGTCCTCGCCGCCGCCGGTGTTGTAGAGCTGAACCACCTGCTCCGTCAGGTCGAGATCCGCGCGCACGTAGGGGGCCGCCTGCTTGTCCAGGATGATCTCGTAGCCCGACTTCTTCGCGACCCGGGCGACGATGACCATCATCTTCTTGATGATGGGCCCGGTGAGCTCGCCCTGCTTCTTCTGCAGCTCCTTGTTGTAGTCGACGAACACGGTCTGGAGCTCGACCATCTGGCGCTGCCAGTCCTCCATCCGCTTTTGCAGCGACTCGCGCGAGAGCACGCGCGACTGCTTCTCGATGTCCTCGCGCGCTTTCTGCAGCTCGGTCTGCTTGGCGTCGAGCTCCTGCTGGCGCCGGTCGAAGAGCTTCTTCAGGGTGGCCTGCGCGCGGATGCCGTCCTCGGTCTGCATGACGGCGTGCTGCACGTCGACCACGGCGATCCGGGTCTCGGCGGCGGCGACGCTCGGCGCGGCGAGGGCGAGCGACACGACGGCGGCGCGGGCGATCCGGACGAGGAGCGGCGCGGGACGATGCACGGGGGAGCGGGCGACCATTCGAGGCGATTACCCGCCGCGTGACGGACGGTCAAGGTGTGCGGGGCAGGGCCGCGGAAGGTGAGGGTGCGTCGATGGCGGCTCCTCGTCCGCCGCTCCGCCGCGGCGGAGCGGCGGCGGGGGCCTCGGTTAGCGGCGGTGGATCAGAGGCACTCGCCGGAGATGCAGTCCTTGCCGTCGGGGCAGGGCTCGTCGAGCGTGCACTCGGGCGCGACCTCCTCCCGCGTCTTGCAGAAGCCGTCTTCGCAGCGGACGAAGCGGCTATCGATGAGCCTGCAGGCTTGCTCGCTCTCGCACGGGTAGTGGCAGTAGCCGTCCTCCATGCACTCCTGGCCCTGGGCCGCGCAGGACGTGGCGGCGCAGCCGGGCTGCGGCGACGGGTCGGCCATGCAGGCGCCGGTCACCGCATTGCAGACCTCGCCGGGGGCGCAGTCGTCGTGGGTGGCGCAGCCCGCGGCGCAGGCGCCGTCGACGCAGAGCGCGCCGCCCTCGCACGGCGCCGCGTCGCTGCACTCGGGGTTCTCGGCGTCGGGGACGCAGACCCCGCGGTCGCAGCGCGTGCCGGGCGCCTCGCAGGGCACGCTGTCAGAGCAGCCGTCGGCGCACTCGCCGTTGACGCACAGACGGCCCGCGCCGCACTCGTAGCTGAACTCGCACGCCGCGATGCAGAGCCCGTCGACGCACCGCGTGCCGTCCGCGCACGCGTCGTCGCCGTCGCAGGGACATGTGGTGAGGTCCGCGTCGCAGGCGGCCTCTCCGCCGCCCTCGCCGCCCTGACCGGCGCCGCCCTGGGCGACGCCGCCCTGGCCGGCGCCGCCCTGACCGCCGACGTCGGGCTCCGCCGGGCGACAGCCGTAGCCGTCGCAGATGAGGCAGTTCTCGCCGTCGCGGTCGCAGTGGACCGCGGCGTCGCCGCAGCCGCCACAGCCCGTCGCGGTCGCGGCGAGCATCAGGAACAGCGCGCCTCGACCCAGGATCTTCGCAAGGGGGGAATGAAGAAGCATCGAAGTCCTCCAGCGGCGGCCGGCACCGGCGCGGCCCTCCCGCACGACTACCATGCCGCGCGCTAACACGCAGCGTGCCACGGGGCGGCCGGAGAGGCGTCCCACGGGGCGGCCGGAGAGGATCGCGGGGAAGCCGGATCGGCCTCTCGCCTTGTGAACCTGCGTTCACCAGCGCTCGTCGCGCGAGGTTCACTGGCCCGCGGGCGCAGCGCGAGGCGGCGCGGCCGTCGCTCCGGGGGCGCACGGATCCGCCGGACGCAGCAGGGGTTCCGGTCAGGGCGCAGGCGCGGGCGCGCTCGCCGCGAGCGGCCCGGCCGGCCGCCCCGCGCGGCTCACGAGCGGTAGCCGGCGTTCACGTCGACGTAGCCGTGTCCGAGGTCGCTCGTCAGGTAGGAGAAGTCGCCCGGGCCGCTGCCGAGCACGAGCTCGATGACGTAGGTGTCGCGCGCGAGCACCTCGTTCGCCTTGCGCTCGGCTTCCGCCCCGATCGGCGCGCCGTTCTGCACGATCGGGATGCCGCCGACGAGGATCTGGGCCTCGGCCGGATCGAAGGGCACGCCGGCGCGCCCGGCGGCGGCGAGCAGCCGCCCCCAGTTCGCGTCCTTGCCGAACAGCGCGGTCTTCACGAGCATCGACGTGGCCACCGTGCGCGCCACGGCGCGCGCCGCGTCGCGCGTCGAGAGCCCGCGGACGCGGATCTCGGCGACGTGCGTGCTGCCCTCGCCGTCGGCCACCATCGAGCGCGCCAGCTCGCCGCAGACCTCGGTGAGGGCCGCCGTGAGCTCGTCGCGCGACGCGCGGCGCTGGGACGCGCCGGAGGACAGGAGGAGCACCGTGTCGTTGGTGCTGGTGTCCCCGTCGACGGTGCACGCGTTGAACGTCACGTCGCACGAGGCCGCGAGCGCCTCGTTCGCCTCGCCGGGGTCGAGCGCGGCGTCGGTGAACAGGAAGACGAGCATCGTCGCGTGGGGGGGGCCGACGTCGGGGTGGATCATCCCGGCGCCCTTGCCGATGCCGAGCAGCGTGGCGCCCCCGGCCAGCTTGCGTTGAGAGAGCTTCGGCCAGCGGTCGGTCGTGCAGATCGCCTGGGCGAAGTCGAGGTAGCCCTTCGGCGAGAGGCGCGCCGTCAGCTCGGGGACGCGCTCGACGATCCGGTGCGCCGGCAGGACGGCGCCGATGACGCCGGTCGACGCGGGGAGGACCTCGTCCTCCGGGGCGCCGATGGCCTCGGCGACGGCGCGCGTCGTGTCGAGGGCGGCCTTCCAGCCGGCCTCGCCCGTGCAGGCGTTGGCGCATCCGCTGTTGGCGACGACGGCGCGCGCGCGGCCCGATTGGACACGCTGCATGGCGATGTCCACGGGCGCCGCGCGCACGAGGTTCCGGGTGAACATGCCGGCCACCACCGCCGGCTGATCGGCCACCGCGAGCGCGACGTCGATACGTCCGTCTTTCCGGATCCCCGCGCTGATGGCGCCGAAGCGAAACCCTGCAACTGGCTCGAAGCTCATGAGGGCGCGGAGTCTACGCACGAACGCGCGCCGGGAGAAAGCGGCAACGGGGGCCCGGAGGCCACGTCGAGCGCTGTCGCGCGGATCGCTCTCGGAGCCCGGCGCTGCGCTCCGGCGGTGGAGCCCGTCCTCGGGCGCGGCGCCGCCGCCAGGGAGCTCGGATGCGGCGCGTTTCTCAGGGCCGCTCCGCTCTTCCCTCTCTTCGCGTCGCCGCGGGTGAGACGTCCGGAGGCGGCCGGGCTGAGCGCGACCTTTGCAATGCTCCGGGGCGATGGCCGCCGTCCGGATCGTCGATATCAAAGGCCTGTATCTCCCGGGCTCTCCGGACAGCTCCGCGCCGCCGGGGGCGACGCGAGCGGCTGGATACAGCCCCGGATACACGAGCCTGGACAACCAGGGACGCGTCTACATCAATCGAGATCTCGACGGGCGATGGGCGAGGAATACGCAGCTCATCGAGATCACCGCCGAGGTGACGAGCCCCGACGGCGAGCTCCCGGAGGGCGCGCGCATCCGCTGGAGCGCGCGCGATCCCGACGACCCGTTCAACGAGCGGCCGGAGGTGCACCCGGACTGGGCTCCCACCTTCGACGAGAACGACTACGACGCCGCGGGGGCCTACGTGGGGCCGGCCGAAGACGACAACGAGGGGACGACGGACCGGAGCCCAAGCTGGGAAGAGGTGGACGGCTATCCGATGTCCGACGCCACGGAGACCAGCGCGAGCACGGCCATCGTGGGGATGAGGAGCACGATCCGGCGCCACGTGACCGATATCGCCGGCGACAACCTGATCGTCCGCGCCGAGCTCGAGGGCCTCGCGGAGGCCGCCGCCGACGAGACCGGGATCATGACGATGTGGCGCCGGATCGACGTCGAGTACATCCGCATGGAGAGCGCGTCCCCGCTGCCGCTGGACCAGGTGCCGAGCCATTTCGCCCCGGTCTTCACCCAGCTCGATTTCTCCGAAGAGCGGGTGATCCAGGACCGGCAGCACGTCGCGCCCGACGCGAGCACGCTCGGCGAGCTTGCGCCGCGCTTCGTGAGCGAGGCCTTCTCGCACGCCGGGGAGCCGGGCTGGTTCTGCCTGATCGCCGCGCTCGAGCCGCACCCGGTGCCCGAGGTCCAGGGCGCGCCGCTGTTCACCGGGGTGGTCACGATCCGGGACGGCGGAGAGGGAGAGAGGCGACGGGAGTACGTGGAGATCCCGGGCCATCACCCCGAGGCGGGCCATGTCACGTTCCGCTGGAACGGCGAGCAGATCGGGTTCTCGGTGGCGATCGCGACCGTCCTGTCCGACCCGCCGCGGACGCAGCTCTGGCTCGAGCCGCACGACATCCAGAGCCAGTTCACCGCGGGCGACGGGTCCCTCGCGCACGCCTACAGGGACCGCCTCTTCTTCTTCCCTCGCGCTCGCCGCAGCGGCGCTTCGTGGGAGCCCCCGGGCTACGGCATCCCGGCGCGCGTCGAGGCCGTCGTGCGGGGGGCGGGCGTCGCCTACGCCGCCGGCATGAGCCCCACGATCGACGTCGGAACGGCGAGGTACTTCGCCGGCAGGACCATCCTCTTCACCCACCACCGGGCGTGGTGGGACGCCGCGCGCGAGCAGCCCCGGCCCGGCTACGAGCAAGGCACGCTCCACACCATCGTCCACGAGCTCACGCACGCCTTCGGGATGCCGCACAAGTGCGGCTACTTCGACTACCGGACGCCGCGCCGGACGACGTGCTGCATGAACTACCGCACCCACTGGATGATCGACGCCGACCAGCAGCTCATCCCTGGGACCGCCGGGCTGGTCGGCGCCGACCTGTGCGGGCGCCACGCGAAGGAGACCCGGCGCGTGCGCCTGGAGCTCAACAAGGGACTTCGATGGAGATGAGGGGCTGTCATGTCCGATGAACACGCGCGGAGCGACCGGGATCCGGCCGGTCCGCCGGGGCTTTCGCTGCGCTCGCTCGATCACGATCGCCGCTACGTGCTCGGCTTTCCCCTGCACGTGGCCATCACGCTGTGCGCCGACCGACCCGAGACCTGCATCCGGCGCCTGCCGCGCCCGAGCTGGGCGGGCAACGCCGGCGCGATCGGCGTCCGCCTCGCGCGGGCGGGCACCGGCGAGGAGGTCGTGAAGACCGAGCCGTCGCCGGTCGCGCTCCCCGAGCACGGCACGCCGGTGTTTCGCCTGTGCCCGGGCGCGTGCAGGCGCATGCTCATCGACGTCTCGTCGTACCTGCCCGCGGGGCTCGAGCCCGGGAATTACACGCTCGCGATCGTCTACGCGGGGCCGCCGGATCGGGTGGAGAGCGCGCCGGCGCCGATCGAGCTCGCGGCGCCGAGCGCCGAGGAGCAGCGCGAGCTCCTGCGCCTCGCGCCCGAGCTCGCCCGCGCGGGCTCGTGGGGCCGCTGGACGAGCCTCCCCCCGGAGGGCGGCGCGCCGGCCGCGGGCCGCGTGGCGCCGGGCGATCCGCTCCGCTTCAACCGCATCTTGCGAACCCTGATGTACGGGCCGGAGTCGCTCTGCGACGTGGATCCGGCCGTGCTCGACGCGCTCGACGGCGTCTATGCGCCGGAGGCCCACGCGCTGCGCGCCGAGCTCCACGCCGCGCGGGGCGACGCGGCGCGGCTCGCGGAGCAGGCGCAGCTCATCCGGACCACCTACCCGGGGCTCGCCTGGTGGATCGAGCGGATCGAGGCGGGGGAGAGCGAGATCGGCTTCGTCCGGGCATGCCGGGTGACGCCGCGCGGCGGGTGAGCGCCGGCGCCGCGCCACGCCCGTGCCGGCGCGCGCCGCGAGGCGGGCGCGCCGCGTCCACACGCGGATCACCGAACTGCAACACGACCTTCACCGCCCGCGAGGTACTCCTCTCGGGAAGCAATGGTGACGACGAGGCGACCCATGGCCGGTAGCAGCAGCCGGAGCGCGCGGGCGTGAGCGCGCTCCCCCCCGACATCGTCACGGCGCTCCCGGGCGCCGAGGCCACCGCCGTCGCCTGGCGCACGCAGGGCCAGCGGTACATGACGATCATCGTCAAGGCGAGCTTCGCGTTCACGCCCGGCGCGGCCATGTGGCGGACGGAGCCGCAGGAGATCCTCCGCGCCGAGGTCCATCACGGCAAGAACCCCGCGCGGAGCGTGCGGTTCACCGGCGACCTCGCGCCCTACCTGGGCCGCGCCGACGTCCTCTTCACGGGCGACGCGCACGCCCCCCTCGGCGCGCAGGTCCTGTCCTTGCCGGTGCGGCTCGCGATCTTCGGCGCGAGCGGCTGCGCGCTCGACAAGCGCCTCCTGGTCCGCGACAAGAAGCCGTTCCAGCGGGTGCCGCTCGTCTACGAGAAGGCGGTCCGCGGCGCGAACGGGTGCGACAACCCGTTCGGCGTCGACCCGAGCGAGGGCGACGCGATCGTCGTCGATCCGCAGGACCCGGCGCGGCCCGCGGGGTTCGGCCCGATCGCGCGCGCCTGGCCCGCGCGCAAGCGGCTGCTCGGCAAGATCCGGCGCGAGGCGCTCGAGGGCCCGAACGCGGAGATCCCCGCGGGCTTCGACTGGTCGTACTTCCAGGCGGCGCCCCCCGACCAGCGGATCGATTTCCTGCGCGGCGACGAGTGGATCGTGCTCGAGAACCTGCACCCGGCCGCGCCGCGGCTGGAGATGCGCCTGCCGAGGGCGCGCGGGGCGGCACGGATCGAGGGGCTCGCCGCGTCCACGGCGTCCGGGGGCGAGTTCCTGGAGCTCTGCGCCGATACGCTCCGCATCGACGGCGCCGAGCAGCGCTGCACGGTCGTGTGGCGCCAGATCGTGCCCGTCCCCGGCGAGGACGATCTCGCGGCCCTGCGGATCGCCGCCGGCGTCGCGATCGACGGCGAGGAGCTCGCGTGGCCCGAGCGGCGCCCCGGGCGAGCCGGGCGCGCCGAGGCAGCGCATCCGGCCGAGCCCCGGATCGGTCCGGAGGGGACCGTGCTGATCGAGGAGCCGCCCGACGTCTCCGCGCAGGCCCTCCCGTGGGGCGCGGACCCGGGGCGCACGATCCACCTCTCGGACGACGAGATCGAGATCATCGATCTGCTCCAGGGACCGCAGCAGACGATCGCGCTCTCCGAGGAGCTGAGCGCGGCGGCGGTGCGCGCGCCGGCGCTGCCGTTCGAGCCCGCGCCTGCCGCGCCAGCGCCGTCGGGGCCAGGCTGGCCGGGGCTCGCATCACCGCAGGGCGACGTCGCCGCCTCGAGCCGGACGATCGCCCTGTCGGACGCGGACGAGGCGCGCGCCAGCGAGCGGCCGGCCACCCCGTTCTTCCTCCAGCCGACGCCGCCGCCGCGCCTCGCGATCGACGCGCCGATCCCCGGGGCCCCGTGGTCCAGCGAGCGCCCTTCGCCGGCGCCCGATCCGTCTTCGGGGCTCATGACCCTCGCGCTGGACGACGAGGTCGCGCCCCCGCGCGTCGAGGTCGCGCCCCTGCGCGTCGAGGTCGCGCCCCCGCGCGTCGAGGCCGTCCTCCCGGCCTCGCCGGCCGTGGGGGGCCTCGGCCGCGAGCCCGAGCCGCCGGCCGCCTCCCGCTTCTTTCACGTCCTCCGGTGCCCGGGCGACCCGCCGCCCTCCGAGCCGCTCCCGCCGCTCGGCGAGGACGACGAGGTGAGCCTCGAGCGGTGCGCGATCGTCGCTGCGGAGCTCGAGGAACGGCCGATCCCCCGCGCCGACGTGCTCAAGGCGCACGGCCTCTCCGAGGCGCGCTGGCAGGAGGCCGACGGGCGCTGGCGCGAGGCGATGGCGGACGAGGTCAGGCGCCGCGAGCGAGCGCTCCGCGACCGGTTCGACAAGGCCTATGTCAGCGCGTGGGAAGCCGTCCGCGGCGCCCTGAGCGCGACCGACTACGCCCGGCTGGTCGTCGCGACCGAGCGCAACGGGGTCTCCGCTGCGCTCGGCGAGCGCGCGATCCGGCGCACCGTGTGGGCGCGCATGCGGCGGGTCTGGGCCAGGCGGCTCGCCGACGATCCGCGCCTCCGATCCCGGGTCGAGGCCGAGATCGCGAGCCTTCGCGAAGCGCCGCGGCCGCGCGCGCAGGGCGGCGCGCTGTCGGCCCACGCGCTCTGATCGCGTCGGATCGCGCGCCGTCGTCCTCGCGCCGTCCGGTCCGAGGGCGATCGCGCCCCGGCCCCCACGCCGCGCCCGGCACATGCGCGGCGCGCCGTGCCCCTTGACCGCGGCGCGCGGGGTTCCGAACATCGCGGATGGTGCAAGCGATGGTTCGTCCATGATCGACGCGTTGACGCTGGGCAGGGAGCTCGCGGGCCGGTACAGCGTGGATGGACTGCTCGGCGTGGGCTCGATGGGCGCCGTCTTCCGCGCGCGCCACCTCGCGCTGGCGCGGGACGTCGCGATCAAGGTGCTCACGGGGCACGCGGAGCCGAACGCGGGCGAGCGGATGCTGCGCGAGGCGCGCATCTCGGCCCTCATCAAGTCGCCGCACGTGGTGAGCTGCTACGACTTCGGCTTCCTCTCGAGCCGGTCGCCGTTCATGGTGATGGAGTACGTGGGCGGCCCGTCGCTGGCCGCGCGCCTCCAGGGCGGGCCGCTGCCGCTCGACGACCTGCGGCGCTACATGCTCCACGCGGCGCGGGGGATGGCCGCCGCGACGGAGCTCGGCGTGATGCACCGCGACCTGAAGCCGTCGAACATGCTGATCGCGCCGTCCGGAGAGCTGAAGGTCGCCGATTTCGGCCTCGCGCGCCTGACCGCCACGACCGGGCCCACGGCCCTGCGCGAGCAGCCCCTCACGGCGATGGGGACCGTGCTCGGGACGCCGTTCTACATGGCGCCCGAGCAGGCGTGGAGCCCGCAGGAGAGCGACACGCGCGCGGACATCTACAGCTACGGCGCGTCGTTTTACCACGCCGCCACGGGGCAGCGGCCGTTCGAGGAGCAGGAGCTCCTGCCGCTCTTGCTCGCGCACCGGCAGGACATCCCGGCGCGGCCGCGGGCGCTCCGGCCCGAGCTCGACGAGGACGTGCAGGCCGTCCTGGAGCGCTGCCTGGCCAAGGACCCGAAGGACCGCTTCCAGTCGTTCGAGGAGATCGAGGCCGCGCTCCTGGGCGCGCAGAGCGCGCGCTGGGGCGATCCGCACGACATGACGCTCCGCGCGTACCTGGAGCAGTACCAGCGCTTCCGCCCCGTCCTCCTGGCGGGCGGCCCGGTCGGGCCGGTGACCTCGTTCCAGTTCCACGGGGACAGGACGCTGTCGATCGTGCGCGCGAACATCGCGTCCGTGTCGGCCGACGCGCTCGTGAGCTCGGACGACGGGCAGCTCACGATGTCCGCCGGCGTGGCGATGGCGCTGAACCACGCGAGCGGCGGCGTGTGCCACCTGGAGACGCGCAAGTACGTGCCGGTGCGCCACGGCGGGGTGGTGGTCAGCTCCGCCGGCAGGCTGAGCGCGCGGTTCGTCTTCCACGCGATCACGCTCGACTGGGATCACGTGGCGACCTACCGGCCGACCCGCGATCTCATCCTGCGGCTCCTCGAAGGGTGCTTTTACCACGCCGACACGATGAAGCTCCGGAGCATGGCGCTGCCCCTGCTCGGGTCCGGGCGGGCGGGCTTCTCACCCGCCGAGTGCCTGGACACGATGGTCGAGTTCCTCGTGAAGGCGATGCTCCTCGGCGGGACCGGGCTCTCGCACGTGACCATCGTGCTCCGGGACGGGCACGCGTTCTGAGGCGCCTCTCGGCCCGGCGGGGCCGCGCGCGGCCGCGCTCGGGGCCGCGCCGACGCCGAAGGCCAGGAGCGCCATGGGGTGCCATTGCCAGTTGTTCTCGGGCGATGTCATCGGTGACCTCGGAGCTCTGTTGCGGCGCGCGCGGCCCCGTGGCCCGGGGCGCTCCGGCGACGCAACGGCGGGTGGATGGATGCCGTTCGCCTGCGAGCCTGTGCACAGGGCCTGCCATGCCGGGCAGCGGGCGCGCCGGCCGATCCGGCCGCGCCGATCTGCGCTGCGAACCAGGGGAGCGGGCGCCCGCGCGATGACGGAACGCCGCAGGGGCGACGGGCGGGTGAGCCGATCAGGCATCACGCACCGGAGCGGGCTCCGGGCCGCGCGCGACCGACGTTGGGCTCGGCGAGCGAGCCGTCGTCGTCTCGGTCGCTCAGCGGGCGCCGGCGCCGTTCTGCGGGGCCGCGACGGACAGGCGCAGCGGCCCGATCCCGGGCGCGCCGGCCGTGGCGCCGGCGATGTCGATGACGAGCTCGTCGCCGGACACGAGCGGCCCCACGCCCTGGGGCGTCCCGGTCGCGATCACGTCGCCGGGCTCCAGCGTCATCACCCGGCTGATGTACGCGACCATCGCGGGCACGCTCCAGAGCATCTGCGCGGTCATCCCGTCCTGCCGCACCTGGCCGTTCACGATGGCCCGCACGCGGAGCGCCGCGGGGTCGACCGCCGTCTCGATCCACGGCCCGACCGGGCAGAACGTGTCGAACCCCTTGCCGCGCGTGAACTGGACGTCCTTCCTCTGCAGGTCCCTCGCGGTGATGTCCCCCAGGCAGGTGTAACCGAACACGTGATCCGCCGCCTCCTCCGGCCGCACGGCCTTGCAGCGGCGGCCGATGATCACGCCGAGCTCCGCCTCGTGCTCGACCCGCTGGCTCTCCGGCGGGAGCACGATCGACTGGCCCGGGCCGATCAGCGCCGAGGGCGGCTTGAGGAAGAGCAGCGGCTCGACCGGGACCTCGTTGCCCAGCTCCTGCGCGTGCGCGGCGTAATTGCGCCCCACGCACACGATCTTCGTGGGGGCCACGGGGCAGGCGAGGTCGACGTCGGCCCACGCCACGGCCTCGCCGGTGGTCTTGCCGCCGAGCCAGGGCGGTGCGTCGAGGACGAGCGCGGCCGCGCCCTCGAGGCGGGCGAAGAAGGCCGGGCGATCTTGATCCGGAGGCGAGAGACGGGCGAAGCGCATCGCGCGAGCAAAGCGCGATCCCCGCGTCGCGGCAAGCCCGCGCCCGGCGCGGCGCGCGGTCGCGCCCGCGCCGTCACGTCCGCGTCGTCACGGAGGCGGCGGCGCCCGCCGCCGCGCGACGAGGCGGGCCTCGTGGCGCCCTTCCTCGAGCCACCCTTCGTCGTAACGGACCACCTCGAGCGCGTCGCCGAGGAGGCCGGGGAGCTCGCCGTCCTCGAGCAGCCAGCGCGCGCTCGGGTGCGCGTGCCGCAGCAGGTTCGACCGCGTCGGATGCACGACGACGAGGTGGCCGCCCGGGGCGAGCTCCGCCGCGCAGGCCCCGAGCCTGCGCTCGAGGAAGTAGAAGATCAGGATCAGGTCCCAGGGCCCGCCGGGCAGCGGATCGCGCTCCACGTCGAGCGCCACCGTGCGCAGCGCGAGCCCCTCGCGCGCCGCGGCGCTCCGCGCGACGCCGAGCCCGACCTCGGAGATGTCGGCCAGCGTCACGTCGAGCCCGCGCCGCGCGAGCCACAGCGCGTGCCGCCCCGCGCCGCCGGCCAGATCGAGCGCGCGCCCGCGGCGGGGCAGGAGCGGATCGAGCGCCGTGAGCACCGCCGAGGGCTCGCCCGGATCGCCGCCGCCCTCGCGGTAGCGGGCGTCCCACCTGATCCGATCGTCGTCCGACACGCTGGCCTCCTGTCCGGTGGAGCGCGCCGCGCGCAGGAGCAGGCCCCCCGCAGGGCGGCGCGCGCACGAGGGCCCCTCGCGCTCGGGCTCGAGTCGAGCCCGAGCGCGCCTCGCGCGGCGCGGAGCCTACCACCGCCCTGTTCGGCGGCGCGAGGGCAGGGCGGGGCGACGGCGGCTGGACGCGCGCGATGACCTGGCCTACCACGCCGGCCGCGCCGCCATGCCCGAGTGCCTGACCCTGGCCCCCACCCCGGATCCACGCCGCTTCCGCGCGCCCGACGGCGCGCTGCTCTCGCCGCCCGAGGGCTGGGCGTGCCTGCCGCCGGGCGACGCCGGGCTCACCCGCCGGGTGAAGCTCGCGGGCCCCTCCTGGATGGTGGTCGAGAAGCGCGGGAGAAAGACGTTCTCCCGGGGCCTCTGGGCGCCGGCCGCCAACATCGACGCCGCGCGCGCCGCGCTCGAGGCCGAGCGCAGCACGCCCTCCTACGCGAAGAAGCGCGAGGCGGACGCCCGGCGGCGGGAGCGCGACCAGGAGGCGTACGTGCGCGAGTTCGAGGCCGAGGTCGCGGCGTTCCTCCGGTTCTCGCCGCGCTACGCGGCGCTCGCGCGGGCGCTCGCGACCCGGGTGACGCAGCACGCGACGCCCGTGGGCAGCGGCACGGTCGCCCGCACGGAGCGGATCCCGGTCGCGCGGCGCGCCGAGTCGGCCGTGATCGCGTGGATGCGGCACCAGACGACGGCGTACGACACGATGGCCATCCCGCGCGTGAAGGGGATGCGCCGCGAGGTGCGGCGCGATCTCGCGCAGATCTCGCGCGCCATCCTCGACCTACACCGCGGCGACGCGCCGCACGCGGCCGCGTCGTGCCCGCTCTGCGGCGCGCTGGCCGGCGCCGGCGCGACGGCGCCCGGCCCGGCCGAGCGGGCCTAGCCCCCTCGGGCGTCGAGCAAGCCCTCGTCGACGAGCCGGGCGCGCAGCCCCGCGGCGCCGTCGAACACGTGCGCGCGCATCCCGGCCGCGGCCGCCGCGTCGCAGTTCTCCGCGCGATCGTCGACGAACAGGCAGTCGCCCGCGTCGACGCCGATGCGGCTCACGAGGCGATCGAAGAACTCGCGCGCCGGCTTGCGCACGCGCAGGTGATGGCTCGAATAGACACCCTCGAACAGGGCGTCGAGCGCGAAGGCCTCGCGCAGCTCCTCGACCCACACGGGGTAGTTGCTCGCCACGAACCGGAGCGCGCGGCCCTGGAGCGCCTCGACGATCTCCCGCACGCCGGGCAAGAAGCGATATTCCGCGCGGCGCACGCGGTTGAAGGCGTCGATATCGAACGAGACGCCCTCCGCGCCCTCACGGAAGAACCGGCGGACGAACTCGGCCTCATCGATCTCGCCGCACTCGAACGCGGGCCAGCACGTGGGGTCGCGGTGCCGGGCGACGTCGCCGGGCGCGGCCGCCCGGATCGCCGCGGCGAGCGCCTCGCGGTACGGGTCGTAGAGGACGGTGTCCATCAAATCGAAACAAACCGCGCGGACGATGCGGACCATACGGGCCATACGGTGCGAAGCCTAGCACCGGCGAGCGCCCGTGTGAGCGCGCAGGTCACATCGGCTTACAGGTTTTGCCGCCACACGGGTGAGTTGCGGTGAGGGCGCCTCAGATGGGCAAGACGGGCACCGATTGACACCGTATTTTAGAAACCATGTCTCGCAATGGGCAGATTTCTGGCTTATACTATTCATGGGTGGCGAGGTCTCATGAGCGCGGTCCGGCGGCGCGTCGGCTCGTGAGGCACTCATGTGGTGGGTTGCTTCTCTCTACCGGCGCGCGGCGCCGGCACTTGCTTATAAAGGAGTCAGGCCATGAGATTGCCTGCGATGGGCATTGCCTTGTTCGTGGTGGCTGCGGTCGGTGCGGCGTGCGGCGGCTCGGGCGGCGACGATCTCTCTCCGGGCGGCTCGGGCGCCGCGAACGGCTCGGGCGGCGATGACGGCGGCTTCGGCTCAGTGGGCTCAGGGATGAGCGCGGGAAGCGGCTCGACCCCGAGCGGCCCGAGCGGCGTCGGCTCGACCGGCGCCGGCGACGCGTGCGCCACGCACAGGGCGAGCGCGGAGCTCCAGCCCGTGTACCTGGCTGTCGCGTTCGACGTCTCGGGCAGCATGGGAGCGAACGATCGGCCCTCGCACAGCAAGGAGCTCAAGTGGGATCCGGTCGTCGCGGCGACCAAGCAGTTCTTCGCGGATCCTGCGTCCGCGGGGCTCACCGCCTCGCTCACCTTCTTCCCCGGCGCGGAGCGGCGGCGGATGTGCTCGGCCAGGACCTACAGCGCGCCGGACGTCGAGATGACGGCGCTGCCCTCCGAGGCGTTCGCCGAGGCGATCGATGACGTCACGCCGGGGCCCAACGACGACTGGCGCACGGGCACGCCGACGGCGTTCGTAGTCGAGGGGACGATGTCGTTCGTCCAGCAGCAGCGCCGGGAGAACCCCGGTAAGTACGCGCTCGTGCTCGTGACCGACGGCTACCCGCAGCTGTGCGAGGGGTCCGACTCGATCGAGGCGGTCGTCGAGCACGTCGAGGAGGGGCGCCAGGACAACATCCCGACCTACGTGATCGGGGTGGCGAACCCGCCGGACGACAATCCGGGGAACGTGGACAACCTGGCCGAGATCGCCGCGGCCGGCGGCACGGGGAAGGCGTTCATCATCGAGACCGGCAACCCCGACGCGACGGCGACCAGCTTCAGGGCGGCCATCGACCAGATCCGCGGCGCCGCGGTGTCGTGCACGATCGCGATCCCGCCGGCCCCCGAGGGGAGGACGTTCGACAAGCAGCGGGTGCGCGTGACGTACGCGAGCGGACAGGGCGAGCCGAAGGCCCTCGCGTACGATCAGGAGTGCGCGAGCGGCGACGCCTGGCGCTACGACAACCCCGCGAACCCGGCGCAGATCGAGCTCTGCGAGGGCGCGTGCAACGCGGTGCAGTCCGATCCCGAGGCGGCCCTGGGCGTCGACTTCACCTGCGAGGACGTGATCGAGATCCCGCTGTGAGCGGCGGCGGGGGCGCCGCCTGGACGGGGCGCGCCCCCGCGCCCCTCAGGGCGCGCAGGCGGCAGGTGGGCTGAAGAGCGCCGGAGCGAGAGCCCGGTAGTCGTCGTGGTGCACGCCGCCGCGGAGATCGCCGCCGAGCTTGTAATAATAGCATCGTGAAGGGGCGATCCCCGCGGCCGTGTACGTCGTGACGTCGCTCGGCATGTTGCCGAAGCCGAAGGACGGCACGATGCCCGTCCGCGCCTTGAGCCACCCGAGCTCGATCGTTTTGTAGTGGGCGGCCGCGCGGCCAAACGCGCCGGTGACGCCGATGGTGGTGTGGAGGATGCCCGGCGGGAATCCCTGCCTCCTCAGCCACGCTCGCGTGCTCCCCACGAGCCACTCGGGGCGCGCGGTCACGTAGAAGAGATGAATCCCGCTGTCGGCCAGGGCGCGCATCGCCTCGGCCGCGCCGGGGTGGGCGGCCGGCGGGGCGCCGCCGAAGAGCTCGCCGACGACGGCCACCTCGCTCGATGTGAGCGTCCCGTCGACGTCGGTGACGGCCACGCGCGCGCCGGGCGGGAGGACCTCGATGAACAGGTCCGCGCTCGTGCCGTCGCCGGCCACGGCGAAGTGGACGCGGTGCCGGCCGACGTCGAGGCGCCGCCCCGCCGTGAGATCGAGATAGACGCGCCCGCCGGTGTCCGGGATGCCCTCCGCGGTCGGGTGCGGGCGTTCGTCGCCGCTCGTCCGGAAGGCGCCGAGCCGCTCCCAGGCGCCGCTGCAGCCGCGGAGGAGATAGGCCTCGACGTCCTCGTCCTCGAGATCGTCGTCCTGCGGCCCGTACGCGAACTTCGCGATGGCCCACTGGGGGCCTTCGGGGCGCGCGAAGAGGTCGCGGCCGCGGTGGCGCGGCCACCCGCTCGCGACGAGGCGCGAGCGCGTGTGCCTGAACCCGCGCGGCAAGGCGGCCGGCGGCGGCGCATCGCAGGCCGGGCGGGGCGGGCAGGCGCCGTCCCTGGCCGGCGGCGCGGGCGCAGCGGCCGGGCGCGCGGCGCCCGCGCAGGCGACGGACGACAGGACGGCGAGGAGCAGCGGGGCGAGCGGGCCGGGGCGCAAGGCGCGACCACCTATACCGCGGCGGCGCCGCGGCGCGATGGGCTCGCGCGCCGCGGCGGGCGCGGCGTCGAGGGTCTTCGTCTCAGGTCCAGTAGCCGGTCGGCTGGCCGAGGAGCGCGGCGCCGGTCTGGCCGAGCCACCCCTCCGCGGCGGCGGCGTGCTGAGAGAAGGTGTGGATGTCCCGGAACCGCCGCTGCACGGGCGAGGCGTTCCGGGCGACGCCGCCCCCGCCGGCCTGGTAGCAGGCGTCCACGGCCCGGGCCGCCACCTCCGTCACCCAGGCCAGCGCGCCCGAGATCCGCGGCGCCATCGCCACGGCGGCGCCGGGGTTGTTCACGCACGCGGCCCAGAACTCGTCCCCCAGGTCGCGCAAGAGCGCGCGGGCGGCGCGCACGCTCGTCTCGGCGCGGCCGAGGTGCACCTGGAACACCGGCGAGTCGGCGAGCTGGGCGCGCGCGTACAGCCGCTTCTTGCCCGAGCTCGCGATCGCGACGAGGTCGTCGAGCGCGCCCTGGGCGATGCCCACCGCCACGGCCCCCATGTGGAGCACGCAGTGCAGGACCGGCGCGACGAAGCCGGGCCCCGGCACCGAGGACTGGCCCTGGAAGATATCGAAGCTGTGCTCCGCGGGACAGAACGCCCCTTCCACCATGATGTCGTGGCTGCCCGTGCCGCGCAGGCCCAACACGGACCAGGTGTCGATGATGCGCACCTCGCTCGCGGGGAACAGCATGCCCCGCATCTCTGGCATCTCACGCCCGTCGCCCGCAGGGCGCATCCGGGGGCGGCCGCCGTCCAGGATCACGCAGTTCCCGAACAGCCAGCTGGAGTGCTCGCAGCCGCTCGCGAAGCTCCAGCGCCCGGTGACGCGATAGCCGCCCTCGGCCGCGTGGGCCTCGCCCTGCGCGTTGAAGGCGCCGCCGATGATCACGTCCGGCCCAGCGGCGTAGATGGCGTCGAAGCGCTCGCGCGACAGGAGCACGAACAGGTGCGGGCTCTCCGAGCCGATCATCACCGACCAGCCGGTGGCCCCGTCCGCCCGGGCGAGCGTCTCTAGGACGTCCATCCCCGTGCGCAGGTCCACGTCGTGGCCGCCATGGCTCCTCGGCACGAACATCCGGAAGCAGCCCGCTGCCTTGAGCTGCTCGAGCAGGTCCGCCGGGAGGCGCCGCGCCTCCTCGATCTCCGCGCTCCGGGCGGTGATCGCGGGGGCCAGGTCACGCACGGCATGCAGCACCTTCGCAGCGTCTTCGTTCTTCATCGCTCGCTCCTTGACGTCGAGGGTCGCCGGAGCCGGTGAAGGCTCCGGCAAAACGGCTCATCGTACCTCGGTTCTCTCCCGCGAGGCGCGGACTTTCGGTCCCACCCGCAGGCGGAGCGCGCGTTAATTCGGGCGGGATCGCGCGGGCACCGCGGGCAGGGAGGCCCACACCCGTGCCCGTGGGATCGACCTCACCCCCCCCGGGAGCTCGGGGGACGCGGGTCAGCGCGGATCGGTCACGCGGCCCATGAACAGCACGGCGCCGGTCGCCACGTCGCGGATCAGGAACGCGAACGGGTGATCCGCGCGGAACACCTGAGGCGGCGCCGGGGCCGCCCGCGTGGACACGACGACGCCCGTCGCCGCGGCGGCCTCGGTCCCTTCCTCGTTGACCTCCACGAACGCCTTGTGCCGGACCTGCGAGAGGAAGAGCGGCTCCGCCCTCGTGATCCCGGAGAAATCGGCCTTCGCCGCGTCGAACGCGAGCGGCATGCCGAGGGCCGCCAGCGCCTTCGAGAGCTCGAACTCCGCGGCCATCTTGAAGCGCGGCAGCGCCACGTCGACCCGCGCCGGCTGGAGCGCCTCCACGTACGCCTTGAGCTGCCCGGCCGAGAGGCGCTGCTCCACCTTGGGCAGCCCGTCCGCCTGGGCGGGCAGGATGACGACCATGGCCAGCGGGCGCTCGGGGTCCTGCGCCTCGTAGGCGAGCTCCAGCACCGACGCGTCGTCGACCTGCCCGAAGCGCGCCTTGAGCGTCTTGCGCATCGTCGGCACCGCCGGCGCCGTGCCGGGCTTCACCGTGAACGGCTCGTTCTTCGTCGCCTGCTTGTCGAACGGCGTCGCCCATCTCCCCTTGAAGTAGATGGCGTTCGTGAGGACGAGCCGCGTGAGGGGCGTGATGCTGCCCGCCGGCATCAGGTCTTTGATCTTCGCGTTCGTCTGCTCGTCGACCCATCGGTTGATGCGGCCTCGCGCCTGCTCGCTCCCGCCCTTGAAGTCGACGAGCTCGATCCCCGCCCCGTAGTGCTGCTGGGTGGTGCTCTGGAACGCGGGCTCGACGGGCAGCCCGGCCTGGCCCCACAGCCGGCTCGCGATCCGGAGCTCGGGCGCCTTGGGGCCCGCCTGCGTGAGCTGCTTGGCGAGCCCGCCGAACGCGGGGTGCAGCGCCTCGGGCGGGAGGGTGAACTCGAGCGCCTTCGCCATCTGGGCCGCCGTCTCGCCCCGGGCGCCGGCGTAGGTCATGGCCAGCGCGGTCGAGACGCTCGCCGGCGAGAAGAAGAGCTTGCCTGTCGTGCCGGCGAGCGCGCCGTAGAGCCGCTGCGCGAACGCGGCGTTCGCGTCGGCGAAGCCCGCGCCGGGCGGCTGTTCGGCCGGCGGCTGCGCGGCCGGGGCGGGCTGGCCCGAGCCCGGCGCCTCGGCCGCCGGCTTCGGGCCGGGGCAGACGTGCTCCCAGCGGCATGCCCCGCCCTCGGCGCGCGCGCACAGCGGGGCGGCGGTGGAGCCGTCGTCGCAGATGCGGGCGATCTTCGCGAGCGGGCCGCAGTCGGCCGGCTGGCACGCAGGTGCGTCCGGGGTCGAAGCGGGCGGCGGGGCGTGGCTCTGGGCCTGGCACCCGAGTCCGAGGAGGCTGCACAGCGCGGCGGCGAACAGGAACCGTTGGGCCATGCCGCTTCGGTACCAGCGCCCAAGGCCGCTGGGAAGCCCGACCCCGAGGCGACGGCGCCCGCGCCGCTCAGAAGTTGTGGATGAACGTGAACCGGCCAGCGATCTTGTCGTTGAGCTGGCTCTCCTTCTGCGTCTCGTAGCCGAGGTAGAGGAGCAGCTTGTTCCCCGTGCCGTAGTTCAGCCCGATCACGCCGCCGATCTGCAGGCTGGAGAGGCCGGTGTTGTCGATGTCCTCCTCGTTCACGCCGGCCGTGGTCGGGTCGTCCGTGGCGCGCACGACCTCGTTGAGGTCGACCGAGAGCTCGAGGTGCGGGCCGATGCCGAAGTCCTCGGTCGGATAGAAGAGGAGGAAGTCCCGCGAGTAGAGGTAGTTCTGGACGGTGTCGTCGAACATGCTGGAGAACGACCCGAGGATCCACGACTCGAAATAAACAGGCTTCGCGTCGATGTAGGTGAACAGCTGCGGGGCGACCAGCGCCGCCGGCTGCTGCGTCACGAAGTTGAACGCGAACCCCACCATCGGATTGAGGGTGACCGGACCGAACGTGAAGGCGGGGCCGATGTCGAACTCGGCGGTTCCCAGCGTGGTGAGATAGATGTCGCTCGAGAGGCTGATCGGGCCGAGCTGGTGCGAGGCGCCGGCCCAGACCTGGAGACCGAGGTTGTCCGCGTCGAAGCGGAACCAGCTCGGGATCTGGCTCGGCGCCGGCGGCGGCTCTCCGACCGGCTCGGTGGTGCCCGGCGCCGGCGTGGCGGGCGCCGCCTGGCCGCCCGTCGCCGCGTCGCCCGCCGTCGCGGTCGGCTCTACCGGGGGCGCTGGCGCAGGGGGATCCGCGGGCGCCGCCGCGGCGCCCGGATCAGCCGGGGGCGGCGCGGGATCCTGAGCCCAGGCGGCCGGCGACGCGAGCAAGCCCACGACGCACGCGAGCGCCGAGCAACATTTTCCCATAACGTTCTCAATCATTGGAACTGCCTCCTCTGCGCGACATGAGGTGAAAGCAACATGAAACGTGAGAGCAACACGGGGCGTAACGGCAGCGGGATGACAGTAACGTAGTAGAGAGCGCTTAGGCAAAGCCGTTGTGCATGGGCGCGGGCGATCGACGCCGCGCCCGCGCCGCGAGGCGGCGCGCTCGCCGCCCCCGCCGCGGCCGAGGCGGCGCGCTCGCCGCCGCCCGCGCCTGCCGAACGCAGCAGCCGAGGCGGGGCGCGGCTCGTCCATCGCGCGCGCGGCCGGCGCTGCGGCCAGGGCGCGGGCGATCGCGCGGAGCGCAGCGCGGCCGTTTGGCCGGTGGGCTACATCACGTCCGGGCGCACCGCCGGCCGAGGCGGCGAGCGTTCCGTGCCGCGGGCGCGACGTGCTACGTTCGCGCCGTTAAAAGGCCGCTAAACGACCGCTGAAAGACCGCTAAACGGCCGAACGGAGCGCCCGACATGCTCGATGCACGGTGGTGGCAGCGCGGGATTGTCTATCAGATCTACCCGCGCTCGTTCATGGACTCGAACGGCGACGGCATCGGCGATCTGCGCGGTATCCGGTCGCGCCTCTCGTACCTGGCGTGGCTCGGCGTCGACGCGATCTGGATCTCTCCCATCTACACATCGCCGATGGCAGACTTCGGTTACGACGTGTCGGACTACTGCGGCATCGACCCCCGCTTCGGCACGCTGGACGAGTTCGACGCGCTCGTCCGCGACGCGCACGGCGTGGGCCTCAAGATCATCCTGGATTTCGTGCCGAACCACACCTCGGATCGGCACCCCTGGTTCCTCGAGTCGCGCGCCTCGCGCGAGAGCGCGAAGCGCGGCTGGTACATCTGGCGCGATCCGGCGCCGGGCGGCGGCCCGCCCACGAACTGGCGCAGCGAGTTCGGGGGCCCTGCGTGGGCGTGGGACGCGGCGACAGGCCAGTATTACTACCACGCGTATCTGAAGGAGCAGCCCGACCTCGACTGGCGCAACCCCGAGGTGCGCGACGCGATGCTCTCGGTGATGCGCTTCTGGCTCGATCGCGGCGTGGACGGGTTCCGCGTGGACACGATTCACCACCTCATCAAGGACAGCGAGCTCCGGGACAACCCGCCGAACCCGCACTTTAGGCCCGGCATGCCCCCGCACCGCGAGCTCCTCCGGCTGTACACGACCGATCGCCCGGAGGTGCACGAGGCCGTCGCCGCCATGCGCCGCGTGCTCGACGACTACGACGATCGGGTGCTGATCGGCGAGGCCTACCTGCCGTTCGATCGGCTGATGGCCTATTACGGACAGGACCTCTCCGGCATGCACCTGCCCTTCAACTTCCACCTCATCGGCGCGCCCTGGGACGCGCGGGCGATCGCGGAGATCGTGCGCGAGTACGAGGCGGCGCTGCCGGAGGGCGCGTGGCCGAACTGGGTGCTCGGCAACCACGACAAGCCGCGCATCAAGAGCCGCGTCGGCGCCGCCCAGGCGCGCGTCGCCGCGATGCTGCTGCTCACGCTCCGCGGCACCCCGACGCTCTACTACGGCGACGAGATCGGGATGTGCGATGTCCCGATCGCGCCCGGAGAGGTGCAGGACCCGTTCGAGAAGAACGTGCCCGGCCTCGGCGTCGGGCGCGACCCGGAGCGCACGCCCATGCAGTGGGGCGGCGGCGCGGGCTGTGGCTTCACCACCGGCAGACCGTGGCTGCCGCTCGCGCCCGACGCCGATCGCACCAACGTCGAGGCGCTGCGCGGCGACCCGGGCTCGATCCTCTCGCTCTACCGCGCGCTCATCGCCCTCCGGCGGGCCGAGCCGGCGCTCGCCGTCGGCGCCTACGCGCCGCTCGCCGCGGGCGAGGACGTGCTGGCCTACGCGCGCGAGCACGCGGGCCGCCGGCTCCTCGTCTTGCTCAACCTGTCGTCGCACCCGCGCCGCCTGGCGCTGACGGCCGACGCCAGAGGGGCGCGCGTCCTGCTCTCCACCGGGCTCGATCGGGCAGGGGAGCGGCTCGACGAGGCCGCCGAGCTGCGCCCGGACGAGGGGCTGATCGCCGAGGCCCAGGGCTGAGGGGGCCTGCGCCCGGGGTGGCCTAATTCGCCCCGGAGTGATTCACATGAAGGCGGGAAGATCATTGATCTTTTCTTCCCGCCTTCATGTTCAAATCCGGCCACCACCTGCGCGCGGGCCCTGCGGCGATGCCTCGGGGCGACGCGCCGCCTCAGAGGGGGATGTACTGGATGCCCGCGGCCGCCCCGAGCGAGGCGGCCGCGGCGGCCCCGACGAGGAGCAGCGTCGTGACCAGGAGCGTCCCTTTGATCTCGTCCGTGACCAGGTCGTCCACGCCCTGGGCGAGCTCGTCCCGCACCTTGACCAGGTCGATGCCGCCCTTCTGGTGGGCCTCGTTCCGGAAGCGCGCCAGCGTCAGCGCCTCGATGGTCTTGAGCAGCTGCGCCTCGATCTTGCGCCGCAGGAGCCCCCGCAGGCCGCCCCCTCGCGGCGCCGCCTGCACCCGGTGGATCACCGCGAGGCGCAGCCGCTTCGCCGCCTCGTTGATCGGCACGCCCTCCACCGCCTGCGCCACCCGTCCGCCGCGCGCGCCCGCCTCGGCCTGATCCGAGACGCCGAGCAGCCGCTCGAACACCGCGGTCACGAGCATCCCGCCGAGGCGCTTCGACCGCACGACCTGCAGGATGCCGGCGCCGAGCGCCCGCTTCCACGACAGCGTGAAGCCGACCACAGCAGACAGCACGAGCGCCACGATCGCCGCGAGCGCCCCGCGCAGCGCAGAGCCGTCCGCCGCGATCGCATAGGAGGACCCGGCGAGCACGACGGCCAGGAGCGACATGGTCGCGGCGGTCAGGAAGAACGCGCGGATCGCGGGCCCCAGCGCCGCGGCGACACCTTGCATGAACGGTCGGAGATCCATGATCGCCCACCTCACCACGGCCGCGGTCCGGCGAAAATGCCGAAGGGGGCGGCGAGCTCCGCGATCGCGAGCGGCACGGGGACACGCGGCGCGCGACGCGCGACGCGCGACGTTGGCGCCCGCCGCCGCTCACCGGAGGTAGTCGCGGTAGAACCGATCCCGGAAGTCGAAGAAGCGGGCGAGGGCGGGGTCCTCGGCGATGCTGCGCACCGACGTGCCCGCGAGCTCCGGCTTGAAGAGGTGCTTCGACGGCGGGAACTTGAGCGGATAAACGAGGGCCACGGCGGCGACGTCGGCGAGCGACGGCTCGTCGCCGACGAGGTACGCCGAGCCCTCGAGGCGAGCGCAGAGCTCGGCGAGGGTCGCGCGCACGGCGCGCTCCGCGGCGTCGAGCCACCGCTCCACGGCGCCCACCCGCGCCTCGGCCAGCGGGAGGACGGCCGCCAGGGCGCCGAGCCCGGCGTGCGCGAACGGCCCCATCGCGGCGCCCAGCGCGTCCAGGTAGTGCTCCTCGCGGAGGCCGCGGCGCATCAAGCAGAACGGCGCGTACTTCCCGAGCGTGTCGTCGAGGCGCGCCTCCAGGGCGAGGACCTCGCCCCGCTGCTCTGGATCGTCGGGGAGCAGGCGCCGCCCTTCGGGGAAGGTGCGGTCCAGGTAGAGCGCGATCTCGGTGGAGTCCGCGACGACCGCGCCGTCGTGCTCGATCACGGGGAGCTTGCGCTGGCCCGAGAGGCGGTAGATGGCGATCTGCTCGGGACCGGGCTTGTGCTCCTCGATCCGGTACTCGAGCCCCTTGAAGTCGAGGGCAGCCCGGGCCTTCTCGGAGAAGTGACTGAGCGGGAAGCGATGGAGGACGATCGTCATCGCCCCTCGATACCACGGGCGGGCGGGGGCGGAGCCGCCCTCGGGCCCGCCCGCGCGCGGCGGCGAGCCCGACGGCGCGGCGCTCCGGCTCAGATCACGCCGAACTTCTTGCCGACCTTCTCGAACGCCTCGAGCGCGTGATCGAGGTGCTTGCGCTCGTGGGTCGCCATGTAGCTCGTGCGGAGGACCTGCTGCTTCGGCGGGACGCCCGGCGTGATGAACGGGTTCACGTAGAGCGAGTAGTCGTCGAGGAGCGACTTCCACATCATGACCGTCTTGAGGTCGTCGCGGATGTAGATCGGGATCACGGCCGTCTCGGTCTTGCCGAGCTCGAAGCCGAGCCGCTGCAGCTCCGTGCGCATGTAGGTGAAGTTCTCGCGGAGCTTCTCCTGGCGCCACGGCTCCTCCTGCATGACCTCGAGCGAGGCCATCGCCGCGGCGACGCAGGGCGGCGCCGCGCTCGCCGCGAAGAGGAAGCTGTAGGCGAAATGCTGAATGTAATCGAGCACCTTGCGCTCGCCGACGAGCCAGCCGCCGATCGAGGCGAGCGACTTCGAGAAGGTGCCGCCGATGAGGTCGACCTCCTTGCCGAGGCCGAAGTGCGCGGCGGTGCCGCGGCCGCCGGGGCCGATGACGCCGAGGGCGTGCGCGTCGTCGACCAGGAGCCGCGCCTTGTGCTTCTTCACCACCTCGACGATCCCGGGCAGGTTCGCGATCTCGCCCTGGGCGCTGAAGACGCCGTCCGTGATGACGAGCGCCCCCTCGGTGTCGGCGATCTCGGAGAGCGCGCTGTCGAGCGCCGCGGGGTCGCTGTGCTTGTAGCGGACCATCCGGGCGCCGGTCGCCTGGGCGAGCCGCACGCCGTCGTAGATCGACGCGTGATCGTCCTTGTCGATGATCGCGACGCTCCGCTTGTTGCTGAGGAGCGCCGAGATCGTCGCGATGTTCACCTGGTAGCCCGTCGTGAACACGAGCCCCGCCTCCTTGCCGTGGTAGGCGGCGAGCTTCTCCTCGAGCTCGTTGTGGAGGCGCATCGAGCCGTTCACGAGCCGCGAGCCGGTCATGCTCGTGCCGTACTTGTCGATGGCGTTCCGCGCGGCCTCCCGCACCTTCGGGTGGGTCGTCAGCCCGAGGTAGTTGTTCGAGCCGAGCATGATCACGCTCCGCCCCTCGAGCTGCGCCTCCGGGCCGTTGTTGAAGTCGAGCGGGCGGAAGAAGGGGTAGACCCCCATGGCGCGGGCGTTGTCCGCGGTCATGAACTTGTACGCCTTCTCGAACACGTCGCGCCCGCCGATCCGCGAAAGCGACGTCCGCGCCGCCATCTGGGTCGCGAGCTGCTGCTCGGCCGCCGCCGCCACGTAGGTGCCCGCGCCGTTCGCGCCGGCGCCGTTCACGGCCGCGCCGTTCGCGCCGACGCCGTTCACGTGCGGGCGGGCGGCGGCCCGCTCGGGCGAGGCGCTCGCCGCCTCCTCGACGGCCGACAGCCCCGCGGCGCCCGCGGCGCGCGCGGACGGCCGCGGCGACGCCGCGCGGGCCGGCGTCGCCCCGTGGACGCCGGCCTCGTCGTCGAGCGCCGGATCGATGTTCGGGAGCGCGTGCCCGTTCAGCAGGATGTCCCACGCCTCCGCGGCCCGCTCCCGGGCGGCGCGCAGGCGGTTCTTCGCATCCATGACCCCGGTGGCGAGCCGCATCACGCGATCGTTGCTGACGACTCGGACGACCGTGCTCGACGAGGCGAGCTTCTTTGCTTGGTCGACCAGACGATCCTTCATGCTCATGCCCTGGCTCCTCACGCGATCGGTTAAGGGACGCGGTCCTGCCCGCGAAGGCCGCTCCGGCGTATCACGTCGGGCCGTCCGCGGCCCTGCTCGCTTCCGGTGCGCGTCGCCGCTAAAGCAGCCTGCGCGACCTGCGTCAACGGGTACAGCCCCGCGCGGCCGCCGCGGAGCACGGCGCGCCGCGCAGGCGCATTCCGCGTCGCGCAGCGGCCTTCGCGCGGTGCGCGTCGCCCTTCGCAGAGCCCGCTCGCCGCCCTCTCGGTCGCCCGCGCTCGCGCCCCACGTCCGAGGTCGGCTCCCCGCGGATGACCACACCGCGGCATGCGGCGGCTCCCCGCGGATGACCACACCGCGGCATGCGGCGGCTCCCCGGGGATGACCGCACCGCGGCATGCGGCGAGATGCAACTCGTTGCGGAGTGATGCGCGCCGGTGTAGGAAAAGTTTTCAGGGTCTATGCGCCGCGTCCTAGTCGTTGACGACGAAGAAAACCTGCGCCTCGTGGTGCGCACGTTCCTCAAGCGGGATGGCTATGAGGTCGAGGCGGTCTCGAGCGGCGAGGAGGCGCTCGCGATGGTCGAGACGTTCGGGCCCGACGTGATCCTCACCGACGTCCGGATGCCCAGGATGGGCGGCCTCGACCTCCTGGCGACGCTCAAGGCGAAGGGGAACGAGGCCACGGTCATCGTGATGAGCGCCTACGGCAACGTCGACATGGCCATCGAGGCGATGAAGGCGGGCGCCTACGACTACATCCAGAAGCCGTTCAAGGCGGAGGAGGTGCTGCTCACGCTCCGCAAGGCCGAGGAGCGGGAGGCGCTCCGCCGCGAGAACCGCGCGCTGCGCCAGGAGATCCGGCGGGAGAACCTGTTCGAGGAGATCCTCGCGAAGAGCCCGCCGATGCAGGCGATCTTCAAGACGATCGCGAAGGTCGCCGACTACAAGACAACGGCGCTCATCACGGGCGAGAGCGGGGTCGGCAAGGAGCTCGTGGCCCGGGCGATCCACCGGAGGTCCGGCCGCCGCGGCGGGCCGTTCGTCGCGGTCAACTGCGGCGCCATCCCGGAGAACCTGCTGGAGAGCGAGCTCTTCGGGTACAAGCGGGGCGCGTTCACCGACGCGGTGAACGACAGGGCGGGGCTGTTCGAGCAGGCGAACCACGGCACGCTGCTGCTCGACGAGATCGGCGAGCTGCCGCTCTCGCTCCAGGTGAAGCTGCTCCGGGTGCTCCAGGAGGAGACGATCCGCCGCCTGGGCGACAACAAGGACATCAAGGTCGACGTCCGCATCCTCGCGGCGACGCACCGCGACCTCCTGGCCGAGACGCAGGCCGGCCGGTTCCGCGAGGACCTCTTCTACCGGATCAACGTGCTCCCGATCGCGATCCCGCCGCTCCGGGAGCGGCGGGAGGACATCCCGATCCTCATGGATCACTTCCTCGCGAGGAACAACGCGCGGTTCGGCATCAACATCCGCGGCTTCGAGCCCGAGGCGCGGCGGCTGCTCCTGGAGTACCGGTGGCCGGGCAACGTGAGGGAGCTGGAGAACACCGTCGAGCGCGCCATGGTGCTCTGCGAGGGCGAGCGCATCGGCGAGGCCGACCTGCCCGAGCGGATCCGCGAGGCGCGCGACCCGATCCAGATGCAGCTGACGAGCGGCGAGCTGTCGATCAAGAAGACCTCGCGCGTCATCGAGGAGATCCTCATCCGGCGCGCGCTCCAGAAGACGAAGGGCAACCGGACCAAGGCCGCCGAGGTGCTGGAGATCAGCCACCGGGCGCTGCTCTACAAGATCAAGGACTACCGGATCGATCTGTGACGGCGGCGACCCGCCTGGAATCGCATGGAAGCGCCGCGGACGCCGCGGCGCCGCGGGCGATCTCCCGGATCCGGCCGAGTCGAAGCTCGGTATTACTTCCGATGTCGGCGAGGAGCTCCTGCCGATCTCCGGATGGCGACATCCCCGGGGCGGGCGGCGCAACACGCCCTTGCGCCCGTCGCCTCAGGCGGCTACGCCGTCGCGCTCGCCCCTATGAAGAAGAATTACGTTCTCGACGCGAACGTCCTGCTCCACGATCCCCACGCGATCTTCAAGTTCGAGGACAACGACGTCATCATCCCGATCTACGCGATCGAGGAGATCGACCAGTTCAAGCGGGAGGGCTCCGAGCGCGGGCGCAACGCGAGGACCATCGCCCGGCTGCTCGACGAGGTCCGCGGCGCCGGCACGCTCGCGACCGGCGTGCTCCTGGAGAGCGGCGGCACCCTGCGGATCGCGATCCCGGAGCGGCGGCCGGAGCTGCTCGTGGGGCTGGAGTCGGGCTCGCAGGACAGCGCCATCCTGCAGACGGCGATCGACATCCGCGACCGGCACAAGGACCGGCCGACCATCTTCGTGACGATGGACACGAACCTCCGGATCCGCGCCGACGCGCTCGGGATCCCGGCGGAGACGTACGAGAACCAGCGGGTGCACGATCCGGCCATCGAGCAGTCGGTGGTGGAGCTCGAGGTGCCCGGCGCCGAGGTCGACGCGTTCTTCCAGAACGGCTTTCTCGCCGGCGCCAACCTCGCGGATCTCTTGCCGAATTCGGCGGTTCTCCTCCGCGACGCGGGGGCGCCGAGCCACACGGCGCTCGGGCGCTTCGACGCGGCGCGCGGGCAGATCGTCGCGCTCCGCGTCGGGCGGGAGGGGGTGATGGGGGTCCGGCCGCGCAACAAGGAGCAGGCCTTCGCGCTCGACCTCCTGCTCGACGATTCCGTCCGGCTGATCACGCTCATCGGCAAGGCGGGGACGGGCAAGACGCTCCTGGCGCTCGCGGCGGCGCTCAAGCGGACGACGGAGGACAACGCCTACAGCCGGCTGCTCGTGAGCCGGCCGATCATGCCGCTCGGGCGCGATCTGGGCTTCCTTCCGGGCGACGTGGACGAGAAGCTGAACCCGTGGATGCAGCCGATCTTCGACAACCTCGAGTTCCTGTTCTCGAACGGCGGCGCGAAGCCGGGGCGCGACGCGCGCGGCTTCGTGGAGCTCCTGGAGAGCGGGCGCATCCAGGTCGAGCCGCTGACCTACATCCGCGGGCGCAGCCTGCCGCACCAGTACCTCATCGTGGACGAGGCCCAGAACCTCACCCCGCACGAGGTGAAGACGATCATCACCCGGTGCGGCGAGGGGACCAAGATCGTGCTGACGGGCGATCCGCAGCAGATCGACAACCCGTACGTGGATCACGCGTCGAACGGCCTGCTCGTGGTGGCGGAGCGGTTCCGGCGCGAGCGCATCGCGGGGCACGTGGTGCTCGCCAAGGGCGAGCGCAGCGAGCTCGCGGAGCTCGCGGCGAACCTGCTCTGACGCGCGCGGCGGGGGGCGCGCGGCGCGCTCACGGGGAGAGCAGGACGGGAGCCAGCGGCGTGGGGGCGAGCAGGACAGGAGCGAGCGAGGCGGGAGCCAGCGGGGCGAGGGCGAACGTGAAAGGGGCAGCGGAGCGTGGCGCGGCGTCCTCGGGCTAGGCCTTCGGGGCCGCCGGCCTGGGTGCCGGACGCGGATCGGCTCCTCGGCGCCGCGGCGCGGCGGATTCGCGTGGTCGGCTCGAGCACGCCGGTGAACCTCGTCGAGGAGCTCGCGCGGCTCGCCGCGGCGTGGGGCAAGGGGGGCGGGGAGGTCCCGCGGTTCGTCTATGCGCCCGCGCAGGACCACAGCGATCTCCGGATAGCGATGGACACGGCGGCCGAGCGGCTCGCGGATCTGGGGGAGCTCGGCGCGGTCTACGCCGGCCGCGCCCTCGAGCTCGCCGCGGAGGCCGCGATCTGCGAGGCCGCGGGCGGGGCGGGGTGCTGGGCCGCCGCGCGCCGCCGCTACGCCGCGCGCGACGCGTTCGACGAGCAGGCGGACGCGCTCGCCGCGGCCTGGGTCGAGCAGGGCGCGGGCGCGACCGCGGGCGACGAGGCGCGGGTGCGGAGCGACGACGCGCGCTCGCCCCGGTCGCTCGTGTCGCGGATGCGGCGCGAGATCGGGGCGCGGCGCCTGCCGCTCCGGGTCGTGATCGCCGACATCGCGCCGCTCGCCGCGACGGGCGACGGGGTGATCCAGGTCGCGCGGGGGCGCATGCTCACGCGCGACGACGTGGAGCGCACCGTGCTGCACGAGATCGAGGGGCACGCGGCGCCGGGCGTGCGCGCCGCGGCGCTCCCGCTCGGGATCTTCGCGATCGGGACGGCGAACGGCGGCGACGACCAGGAGGGCTGGGCGCTCGCCCGCGAGCGCGCCGCGGGGTACCTGGTCGGCGCCCGCCGGGTCGAGCTCGGGCTGCGCCACCTCGCCGCGCGGAGCGTCGAGCGCGGCGCCAGCTTCGTCGAGACCGCGCGGCTGCTCGAGGCGCGCGGCGCGCGCTCCACCGCCGACGCCCTGCGCATCGCGGCGCGGGTCCACCGGGGCGGCGGTCTGGCGCGGGAGGTCGTCTACCTGCCGGCGCTGCTGCGGGTCGAGGCGACGCTCCTGGAGCAGCCGGCGCTCGGCGAGGTGCTCTCCTCGGGCAGGGTCTCCGTGGGCGCCGCGGCGTCGCTTGCGTCCTGGGCGCGGGGGAGCTGAGAAGGGCCGCGGCGGCCCGGTTCGGCGTCGCTTGCGCCCCGGGCGCGGTCGAGCGGAAGGCCGCGGTTGCCTGGTGATCCGTGGTTGTCCGGCTCACGCGGGAGCATGGGAAGGCGGGAAGAAAAGTCCGATCGTCCCCTGAACTTCCTATCTTCCCGCCACACGGATCCGATGAAATGGAGGGCGCTGCGGGTCGGGCGAGGAGCGGAGAGAAAGGGGGCTGCGTGAAGGGAAGGATCACTTCGGCCGTGCGAGCACGGCATGGAACGCGCTTGTCGTGTCCGCTGGCGAGCGCGGCGTCGCGCGCGCGCGATCGCGCCCGGCGGGGCCGCGCGGCGCGCGGAGGTGGCTCCGGGGGCGCGCGGCTCGGACGGGCCAGCGGGCGGAGGGGGGCATGAACTCGAAGAAGGCCATGGAACGGGAATCCAGGCGGCCGCCGAGGGGAGGCGAGGCCCCGGCGGTGGTCCTCAAGGACGATCTTCACGTCGTGGATCTGGGCGCCGGCGTGATGCTCGACGTCTTCATCAACGTCGAGGGCCGGCTCACGACCTTCGTGAGCCTGGATGGCCAGCTGATCGCGGAGCTCCGCGTCGCGGGCCACGCGTGAAGCGCAGGCACGACCGCGCCGGGAGGCGTGGAGACGGGGCGAGAGACGACTCGAGCGCTCTCCCCGCCTCCGCGCCTCCCGTGCGCCGGCGGATCCGGCCCGACGACAGCGACGCGCGCGGGCTCGGCCTTATCGGCTAGGCGCCCGAGAACTCCCGCACCACGCGGAGGATGCCCTCGCCGTAGCTCGAGATCTTCGCCTGCCCCATGCCGCGCGCGAGCGCGAGATCGTCGAGCGACGCGGGCCGGATCCGCGCGATCTCCCGGAGCGTCCGGTCGTGCGCGATGACGTAGGCGGGCAGCGATTTCTCCTTGGCGAGCGCGGCCCTGTGGGCGCGCAGCGCCTCGAACAGCGGGACGTCCCGCGCCTCGAGCTCGACCCCGGGGTCCGCCTGCGCGGGCGAGGAGGCGACGGGCGCGGCCGGCGCGCGGTCGTGGGCCGCCGCGGAGGACGCGCGCGCGGCCGGCGCGGGGCGCGCGGCGGGCGAGGGGGCCGCCGGTCGGCGCGGAGCTCGTCGGCGCGCGGCGGGGACCGGGAGCCGCACCCGGGCGGGCACCTCGCCGCGCATCACGCGCCAGCCCGCGGGCGTGACGAGCGGGACGGGGAACTCGCCGGTGGTGAGATCGATCCAGGCGTTCGCCAGCAGGACCCGCAGGATCGACATGGCCTCGTCGTGGCGCTTCCCCTGGAGGACGCCGAAGGTGGAGAGCCGGTCGAGCCCCATGCGGCGGACGCGCTCGTTCGACTCGCCGATGAGCATCGACGCGATCGCCTGCATCCCCGCGCCGCCCTTCGCCCGCGCGACCCCGGCGAGCGCGCGGCGCACGAGGTCGTTGTCGCGGGCGAGCGCGGCCGGGTCGCTCTCCTCCAGGGCGTCGACCTCGAGGCAGACGTCGCAGTGGCCGCAGCCGCCGAGCGACTCGGCCTCGTCGCCGAAGTAGCGGAGGATGAAGTCGTGCCGGCACGTCGCGGCGTCGATGTAGCGGAGGAGCTCGCGGAAGAGCCCCCACGCGCGCGCGGCGTCGTCGGCGCTCGCCTCGGCGCCCCCCTCGCCGAGCTGGCAGAGCCGGCGGCGCAGCGCGATGTCCGCGGGCGCGAACAGGAGCAGGCCGCGGGCCGGGTCGCCGTCGCGGCCGGCGCGGCCGACCTCCTGGTAGTAGGCCTCGATCGACGACGGCGGCTGGGCGTGCACGACGAGGCGCACGTCGGGCCGGTCGATGCCCATGCCGAAGGCGTTGGTGGCGACCACCACGGAGAGGCTGCGATCCGCGAAGCCGGCCGACAGGCGCGCGCGCGACTCGGGGGCGAGGCCGGCGTGGTACGCCTCGGCGTTCCAGCCGGCGTCGCGGAGCGCCTCGGCCAGGCGCTCCGCCCCCTTGCGGGTGGCGGCGTACACGATGCCGGCGCCGCGGGGCCGCCCGGGGTCGCCGAGGGCGTCCAGGAGCGCGCGCGCCGTGAGGCGCCCGGCCTCGCGCGGGCCGTCCACCGCGGAGACCTGCAGGTGGAGGTTGGGCCGGGCGAACCCGCGCAGGATGACCTTGGGCGGCGGCCCTTCCGGCCCGGGCTCGCCCGCGGCGCCGACGTCGTCGTCGCCGGGCGAGCTCCGCGGCCAGCCGAGGCGCCGGATGATCTCGTCGCGCGCGTCGGGGGTCGCCGTCGCGGTGCAGGCGAGGACCCGGGGCGGGCGGAGCCGCGCGAGCGCGGCGCCGATGCGCAGGTAGTCGGGCCGGAAGTCGTGCCCCCACTGGACGATGCAGTGCGCCTCGTCGACGGCGACGAGCGAGAGCCGGCTCTCGGCGATCGCCTCGAGGAAGCCGTCGAAGGCGAGGCGCTCGGGCGCGGCGTAGACGAGCTTGTACTCGCCGCGGCGCAGGGCGGCGAGGCGGCGGCCGTTCTCCTCGCGCGGGAGGCTGGAGGCGACGAACGTCGCGGGGATGCCGCGCACCTCGAGCGCGCGCACCTGATCTTCCATCAGGGAGATGAGCGGGCTCAGGACGAGCGTCGTGCCGGGCAAGGCGACGGCCGGGAGCTGGTAGCAGAGCGACTTGCCGCCGCCGGTCGGCGCGACGACGAGGACGCGGCCCGCGCCCCCGAGCAGGGCGTCGATCGCCTCGCGCTGCCATGGTCGGAACGACGCGATGCCGAACCGATCCGCGAGCACGGCGTCGATCGACGGGGGCGGGCCCTCCGGGGGGCGCAGCGGGGAGGCGGGGAGGCGCTCGGTCACGATCGGCGAGGGGGGCTCAGCGAAGATCATGGCGGCGGCGTCGAGCGAGCGCCGTGCCCGCCGCGAGCCCTAGCATTTTCGTGGGCTTGCGTCGCGCCGGGGGTGGCGGCGCCATGGCGGCGCGCGGGTCGCCCGGGGTCCGCCGCCGGCCTCGCGCCGCCGGCGCGCGCGCGCCTGGCGCGCCTGGGCGGCGCGGCGATCAGGCCTGGACCACGCCGACGCCCTTGGCGAGCGCTTCCATGTCGTCGAAGTGGTAGACGTGGCGGCCGGGGCTCCCCTGGAGCGCGGCCGCCACCATCGCGCCGGCGACGGTCCTCGCGTCGATGGGGCGGTACCTGCGGAGGCCGCCCTTCATCGTGAACCGGAGCGTCTGCGCCGCGGCGACGCCGATCGCCTCGCCCTTCCTGACCTCGCCCCGCTCGCCGAGGAGCAGGCTCGGGCGCAGGACGTGGACCGACGCGAAGCTCGCCCCCGAGAGCTCCTGCTCCAGCTCGCCCTTCACGCGCAGGTAGAAGCTGGTCGAGCGCGGATCGGCGCCCACGGAGGAGACCAGGACGAACTGCTTCACTCCCGCCTTTTCGGCGAGCCTGGCGATGGTGATCGGGTAACGATAGTCGATCTGGTAGAAGGCCTCTTCGGAGCCGGCCTTGGCGATGGTCGTCCCGAGCGCGCAGAACACGTCGGTGACGCCGGCGAACTCCGCGCCGTCCAGTCGATCGAAGTCGACGATGCGCTGGGAGAGCCGCGGGTCCTCGATCGGGGCCGGGCGGCGCAGCAGGGCGACGACCCGCGCGTACGCGGGTTGCTGCACGAGGAGGCGCAAGCAGTGGCCGCCGACCAGGCCCGTTCCTCCCACGATGAGAGCTGTCTTGTCGACCGTCATGGATTCCATGTTCCTGCGGAATCACCTGCGGAGGGCGCCGCCGCGGGGATCCACAGCCGTACCGCGCAGAGTAACCCAAGCGGCGCGCGAACCATAGCGGCCGGCGGCGGGCGTCGCGAGCGGACGGCCGGCGCAGATCCCCTACGGTTCCTTCCGCTTCCGCTCCAGGTTCCCCGGTGTGCGCGGGCTCCCCATCGCCGCGGCCGGCTTCCCGCCTTCATGCGAGCTCTCTCCGGGCAGAGATGGCCACGACCTGGACAGAACACCCGGAACAGAACACCCGGAGGAGATCGCTGGCCTGCGCGGCGGCGGCGATGGTCGTGGCAGGAGGCCCCGAGGGGGGCGGGGCCCGCTCGCGCGGCCGGCGAGGGGCCGCGCGGCGCGCTGCTCACGTGACCGGCGCGGGGGCGACCTTCGGCGCGAGCTTCGCGCGCTGGGCGTGGAAGGCCTTGATCGCCATCGGAATGAGCTGCTCCCGGTGCTTGGGCACCATGTTGTTCGGCAGCTGCTCGACGGGCCACCAGGTGCCGGTGGCCGGGACCTCGGCGAGCTTCGCCTGATGGACCCGGGAGAGCATCCAGCCGCGCGCGGCGGCCGAGAAGTAGTCGCCGACGAACGTGAAGTCGGAGATCGTCATGCCGACCCGGTGGAGCACGTGCTCGGGCTGCTCGCCGGGCGAGAGGACGCTCCCGGGGCAGCACCACGCTCCGGGGCTCGACTCCGACGCTCCTCGCTGGGTCAGGAGGACCTCGAGCGCGCCGGAGTCCGCGTTCTTCCGGAGGCACACGGCGTCGGCGGCGAGGTTGATGGGCAGCCGGGAGATGGCGTTGATCAGCGAGCTGCCGAGAGGCTCCCTCGGATCGACGTACCCGAGCAGCCAGCCGGCCATGGATTTGATGAGCCTCATCGCGGGACCCTCCGCGAGGGCAGGACGTGGGGCCGCTGGCGCATCGCCGCGCGGGCCGCGCCCAGGTGAGCGCGCCCTTTTTGTTCGGGGCTGGACGCCGTGCCAGAGCCGTTCTTCGCGCCGGTACCCGGGCGGCGCGGTGGTGTCGATGGGATCGCGGTTCGAGTTGGATCTTGCATAGGGGTTGCTGCGTTGGATTCCTTGTGCGTTGTCGCGGGACGTTGTGTGAGCTCAGATCTTCATGTCGCTTCTCCTGAGATGTCGGACCTCTCCGACGACGTTGAGCAGCCTACAATAGGCTTTGTTTCTTTGTCGTTTCATTCATGCAGCCCGAGCGTGAATCATCATCTGATGTCGTTGCTCGCGTGTCTCGCCGGCTCCTGACGCGGCTGTTCGGGCGTCGAGCGCCAGAGTCGCTCGTGAGCGGAGGGCGCGTGCGCTCGACGAAACGTCGATGTCACCGCGGCGTCAGCGGGGCAGTCGTCGCGTCTCTCGCGCTTGCCCGCCGCGCTCGTCCTCCTCGGTCACCTCCGCCTCGACGTCGATGACCTGGCCTGACGCCGGCCACGCCGGCCGCTCGCGGGGCGCGCCAGGGCGCTCCGCGCCGCGTCCGCCGAACGGCCCGCCGCCGAGGTCGATGACCCTCATGCTGAAGAACGCCCCGTTGCCCGCGCCGAACCCGCCGAACCCGCCGAGGCCGGCGGCGCTCGCCGCGGCCGCGCGCCGCTCGAACCGCTCGCGCACGGCCGCGGCGATCCGGCGGCGCGCGGGCGGGAGCAGGAGCACGAGCCCCGCCACGTCGGTCAGCACCCCCGGCGTGATGAGCAGCGCCGCGCCGACGAGCACGAGCAGCCCGCCGGTGAGCCCCTCGTCCGGGACGCGGCCCTCGGCCATCGCGCCCCGCCAGGAGGCGAGCACCTTGAGCCCCTCGTGCTTCGCGAGCGCTGCCCCGAGGACGGCCGTTCCGAGCGCGATCGCCACCGTCGGCCAGAAGCCGATGCGGTCGCCGATCGACAGGAGCAGCCAGAGCTCCAGGATGGGGACCGCCGTGAAAAGCAGGATGAGCTTGCCCATGCCCCCCCGTCTAGCGCCGCCCGCCGCGCGGCGCACGCTCGGGCCCGCACGCCGCCGCCGCGCGCCATGCCGCCATGCTGCCGCGCCGCGTCGCCCATCCGCGCCCAGCGCGCCGACGCCGCGCCGCTCGCGGCCGGCCGCTCCGGCGCGGAGCCGGCGCCGGAGTACCGGCCGCGGTGAGAGTGCGCTAAGACCGCCTGCCCCGGAGAAATCCATGACGACCGTCCCCGTGGAGCAGGAAAAGGTGGAGGCGTGCCGCGCGTTTGCCGCCGACATCGCGGACGAGGTGCAGCGCTTCATCGACCGCCACACCACGGTCGGCGTCGAGCGCACGGTGGCCCGGGCCTACGGCGTGGTCGGCGCCGACGCGGAGGGGACGCCGCTCGTGAACGCGCTCGTGGATCGCGTCCACAAGGCGGGGCAGCTGGGCTGGGGCGTCGCGTACCACCTCGGCCGGGCGCTCTGCGATGGCGCCGCCTCGGTGCAGGAGGCGGCCGAGGCGCTGGCGTTCAGCGAGGCGGCCGACTTCGGCGCGGGCCCGACCGCGGCCGAGGCGCGCGGCGCGCTCGAGGCGGCGACGCGGGAGGCGATCGCCCGGATCGACCGGGCCCGCGAGGAGCGCGAGGCCCACAAGGCGGCGCACCGGGTCGGCGTCGCGCCGCTCAAGTACGTGATCGTCGCGACCGGCAACATCTACGACGACGCCGTCCAGGCCAAGGCCGCCGGCTTCGCCGGGGCCGACATCGTCGCCGTGATCCGCGCGACCGCCCAGTCGCTCCTCGACTACGTCCCGGAGGGGCCGACCACCGAGGGGTACGGGGGCACGTACGCGACCCAGGAGAACTTCCGGATCATCCGCCGCGCGACCGACGAGGCGACCCGCGACACAGGCACCTACCTGGCGCAGACGAACTACTCGTCCGGCCTGTGCATGAGCGAGATCGCCTGGATGGCGGCGGTCGAGCGGCTCGACATGCTGCTCAACGACGCGATGTACGGGATCCTGTTCCGCGACATCAACATGCAGCGGACGTTCATCGATCAGTACTTCTCCCGCCGGATCATCGCGAGGAGCGGGATCGTCATCAACACGGGAGAGGACAACTACCTCACGACCGCCGACGCCGTCGAGAAGGCCCACACGGTGCTCGCGTCGCAGTTCATCAACGAGGCGTTCGCCCGGCGCGCGGGCCTGCGCGAGGAGCAGATGGGCCTCGGCCACGCGTTCGAGATCAACCCCTGGCTCGAGGACAGCCTCCTCTTCGAGCTCGCCCAGGCCCAGCTCGTCCGGCAGATCTTCGATCGGCACCCGATCAAGTGGATGCCGCCCACGAAATTCAAGACGGGCGACATCTTCCACAGCCACGTCCACGACGCGATGTTCAACCTGGTCGGGATCACGACCGGCCAGTCGATCGAGCTGCTCGGGATGTTCAGCGAGGCGATCCACACACCGCTGCTCATGGACCGGTATCTCTCGCTGAAGAGCGCGCGCTACATCTTCACGGCGGCGCGCCACCTCGGCGACGAGATCCAGTGGAAGCCGGGCGGCATCGTCGAGTCGCGCGCCCGCGAGGTCCTCGACAAGGCGCACGCGCTCCTCGGCGAGGTCGAGCGGGAGACCCTCTGGGACGCGATCGGGCGCGGCGCGTTCGGCGACGTCAAGCGCACGCGCACCGGGGGGAAGGGGTACGCGGGCGTCGTGGCCCGGCACCCGGAGTACCTGAATCCGGTCCTCGAGGTGCTGGAGCGCTCGTAGGGCGCCCCGCCTCCCTGCGCCGGCGGGGCGGCGCGGCGGGAACGGAGAGAAGACCGCCAAGACACCAAGGACGCCAAGAGGGGAGATCTCTGGCCCTCCTGGCGTCCTCGGCGCCCTGGCGGCGCTTCTTCCCCATGGTCCGGAGCCCGACGGGAGCTGGCCCCGGAAGCCACCGCACTGACGTCTTCAAAAGGCATTCTCCCCTGTCTTCGCGAGCCGCTGCGCGCCCTCTCCGGCGCGCGATGGCACTGGCCACGCGCGGCCGCCCGGCGCTACTGTTGATGGGGATCGGCCCCTTCCGCCCCGTGACACCGAGGTGAGCATGACACAGCGAAACATCCTGCGTGCGTATGGCGACCGCGAGGGCGACGGGATGGTCCAGATGTCGTTCACCCTCCGCGTCCTGCCGGGCGACCGCGCGCGCGAGGCGGCGAAGCGGTTCGCGGAGGCGCACGGGCTGCGCGAGCCCCTGGTCACGGCCATGGAGCAGGCCAGCCGGGAGCACACCTATTTCGTCGTGTACGGCCACTCCCAGCACGGGGTCGACACCTCGGACATCGAGGTGGAGGAGCTCGCGGCTCAGCCCCTCACGCGCGACCAGATCGAGGAACAGGCGAAGAAGCTCGGCCGCAAGATCGTGGTCGTGGGCGCCTGCACCGGCAGCGACGCGCACACCGTGGGTATCGACGCGATCCTGAACTACAAGGGCTTCGCCGGAGAGAAGGGCCTCGAGAGCTTCAAGTGCTTCGACGCCCACAACCTCGGCGCGCAGGTCGAGAACGCCGAGCTCTGCGAGCGGGCCAAGGCGCTCGGCGCCGACGCGATCCTGGTCTCGCAGGTGATCACGCAGCGGAACTGCCACAAGGAGAACGCGGCGGCCCTCGTCGAGATGGCGACGCGCCAGGGCTTCCGGGACAAGGTGATCCTGCTCCTCGGCGGCCCGCGCATCGACCACAACCTCGCCGTCGAGCTCGGCTTCGACGCCGGCTTCGGCCCCGGCACGAAGCCGATCACCGTCGCGTCGTTCCTTGTCGAGCGCCTCGTGGGCAGGGTCTAGGGGGCAGGCGACGCGGCGGCCGGCGATGCGGCGGCAGGCGGCGCTCAGGCGACGAGCAGGTGGTAGGCGGCCGAGAGCTCGGCGAACCGCGCGGTGCGCTGCGCGCGCTCGACGGGCTGCGACGCGCCCCGGTCGGGGTGCAGGACGGCGGCGAGGCGGCGGAAGCTGCGGCGGATCTCGGCCTCGGTCGCGCCCTCGCGCAGGCCGAGCACCTCGAGGGCCCGGCGGCGCGGCTCGTCCACCCGGGCGGCGCGCGGCGCGCTCGACGGCCCGCCGCGCGGCGGCGCGCTCGATGACGATGCGCCGCTCGACGCCCCGCCGCGCGCGGCGCCCGCGCTCGCGGCGCGCCGGTAGCGATCCCGCGCGCGCGGGCGGCCGTGGAGGAAGTCGCTCGGCGAGAGCGGGCCGGTCTGCCGCAGCGACGCGGCGAGCGGCCTCGCCGTGTGGAAGCAGATGGTCGCCTCCTCGATGGCGAAGAGCGCCTCGAGGCGGGCGCGGAGCTGGATCCGGAGCGCGCGCTCGACCGCGCTCTCGGGGATGAGCCCCGCGGCCACGAGCACCTCGCCGGTCCGGCGCCCCCGGTGCGCGGCGACGAGCGCGGCGAGCCGCTGGATCGACGGCTCGGGCGCCGAGCCCTCCCGCGCGAGGATCTCGCCGAGCCGCGGCACCCGGAGCGGCGTCTCGACGGCCGTCACCAGGCCGGAGAAGAGCTGGATCCTGTGCTGCCGGCCGGGCACCGTGGAGCCGCTCGGCGTCCTGAGCTCGCAGAGCTCCAGGAGCCCGGTGGTCCTCTCGCGGTAGAGCGCGCCGAGCAGGTCTCCCAGGGTCGACGTGGAAAGGCGGCTGGGCAGTTGCATCGCGATCGCGGCGTTATCATCGCCGCCCGCGATCGGGCAAAGAAGCGGCGCGGCGCGGGCAGGCGGCCGACGTACGCGCGCGGGTAGGGTAGGTAGGTAGATGGGTAGGCGGCGCCGCCGGAAGGGCCCGCTCGCGCGCGCGTTCACGTCACGCCGCCCGCCCGAACGAATGTGCGCCCAGGTCGCGGCTCGCTGTGCGAAGCTCCGCGCGAAAACGGCCCGGCGCGGCGCGCCGGCGCGCGGATCAGGAGGACTCTGCGATGGGCTTGCTCGACGGAAAGGTCGCGATCATCACGGGAGCCGGCGGCGGGATCGGCCGCGAGGAGGCGCTGCTCTTCGCCCGGGAGGGCGCGAAGGTCGTCGTCAACGATCTCGGCGGCGCGCGCGACGGGTCGGGCTCGAGCGACGCGATGGCGGCGCAGGTCGCGGAGGAGATCCGGGCCGCGGGCGGGCAGGCCGCGCCGAGCTTCGACAACGTGGCGACCCCCGAGGGCGCGGCGAGGATCGTGAAGACCGCCGTCGACGCGTTCGGCAGGGTCGACATCCTGGTGAACAACGCGGGCATCCTCCGCGACAAGACGCTCCTCAAGATGGATGAGGGGATGTGGGACGCCGTCATCGCCGTTCACCTGAAGGGGACGTTCCTGTGCACGCAGGCCGCCGCGAAGCAGATGGTCGGGCAGGGCGAGGGAGGGCGGATCGTGAACACCACGAGCGTCTCGGGGATGCTCGGCAACTTCGGACAGGCCAACTACGCGGCTGCCAAGGCCGGCATCTACGGGCTCACCCGCACCGCCGCGATCGAGCTGCAGAAGCAGCGGATCACCGTCAACGCGGTCGCGCCGATCGCCAAGACCCGCATGACGGAGGATCTGCCCATGTTCCAGTCGGCCAGCGACACGCTCACGCCGGCGCACGTCGCGCCCGCGGCGCTGTTCCTCGCGTCCGACCTGTGCGCCGATCGGACCGGCAACGTCCTCGCCGTCGCCGGCGCGCAGATGTACATTTACAAGGTCGTTCAGAGCCCCGGAAAGTTCAAGGACGAGGGCGGTGTCTGGACGGCGCAGGAGATCGCGGAGCACTGGGACGCGATCAACAAGCTCTGATCGCGCCGTCCGCTCCGCGGGCGGCGCGAGCGCGCCGCCCGGGGCTGCGCGCGCGGCCCTCGTGCGCGCGCGGGGTGGGTGCGCGCGGGCCGCGCCGGGTGCGCGCGTGCCGCGCCGCTCGCGCGGCGGCGGACGCGGCAGAAGCGAGGGCCCGGCGCGCGCCGACCGTTGCTGTGCTGATCCCCGGATGCTAGGTTCGAGGCGCTTCCTGGGTGCGCTTTTCGCATCGGCGTACTGGCGTACTGTTCGAGCAGATCGTTCACGCGGAGTCTGGAGGTGCCACCGGTGACCGTCGTTCGCTGCTGTTCCGGCTGCGCCACATCGCGCGGTGCGGCCTCTGCGGCGCGGAGGCGCTGAGCGACCATGTCGCGCGACGCCGCCCACATCCCGCTCGCCCTGTGGGTCTGCGCGGCGATCGTGGCGCACATGGCGGGCGGCGGGGGCGCGGTCGAGGTGGCGCAGGTCATCGAGGATCGGGCGCAGCTCCGCCGGATGGTCCACGCGGTGCGGGAGGGCCTCCGCCCGGCCGACACGACGTTCGAGGTGCTGACCGACGGCGTGGCGGCGACGCCGCCTCCCGCCCCGCTGGCGCCGCCGGAGCGGTCGCCGGACGGCGAGCCCGACGAGGACGCGCCGCCCGAGCCGCAGCAGAAGCCAGAGCCGACCAAGGCGGAGCCGCCGCCGCGGAAGCCGCCGAAGGCGGAGCCGCCGCGCCAGGCGAAGGCGCCGCCCAAGCCGGAGCCGCCCAAGGAAGAGGTGGCCAAGGTCGTGCCGGTCCAGCCGCCGCCGCCGCCGCCGCCGCTGCCGGCGGATCGGCGGATCGCCATCCGTCAGCACGTCGAGAAGAACCAGGAAGACAACCCCGAGGCGAACCGGATCGCGGACGACGCCAACAAGGTCGCCGAGGAGACCATGGCGCAGATCCGCTCGAAGGATCAGGACGATCCCGCGCCCACGCCCGGGAGCCCGAGCGGCCCGCGGGGGCCGGCGGACAAGGTCGGCGACAGCGACCACGATCACAGCGGCCACAGCGAGGAGCGCGCCGGCAACGAGCAGCACGCGCCCGGCGAGAAGAGCCCCGACAGCGAGAGCGCGGAGCACCACAGCCCGCCGTCCCCGGCGCAGGCCGCGCAGGCGCCTCGGGCGGCGCCGCCGCAGAGCGTCCCGGGCGCGACCGGCGGCGGCCGCGTGGCGCAGGCGCCCGCCGCGCCGGCGGCGGAGAGGGGCGCCGCGGGCGGCTCGGGCCCGGCGTCGCCCGAGGTCGTCGACGGCGCTCACGGGGGCTACACCCTCAACCCGGCGAACCCGGGCGGCGACGGCAAGAGCCGCGTCGCCGGGAAGAAGGCGACGCCGCAGCCCTACGAGAGCCCGGTCCGCGTCGGCTCGATCGGCCTCGGCGCGCCAGGGCTGCCCGGCGGGCCCAACCTCAACCTGAACATGGCCGGCGTGCAGGCGGCCGTGGGCAACGAGAAGCTCAGGGCGGAGCGGGCCTCGGACGGCGCGTCCCGCAAGAGCGCGCACCGGGGCTCGTGGGAGACGACGGACAAGTGGAAGAAGTGGCGCGCCGCGATCGAGAACTACGACCCCTCCGTCAAGCCCGGCAACCAGACGTCCCTCAACGCCGCGCGGGTGCCGTTCGCGACGTACATCAACATGATCCACAACCGGCTCCACCCGATCTTCGCGGAGGAGTTCCTGGCGTCGCTCGAGAGCCTGCCCTCGGGGCACGCGTTCAACCAGAACCGGGTCACGCACCTGGAGATCGTGCTGAACAAGGACAGCGGCAGCATCGTGCGCCTCGGGGTCACGAAGCCGAGCGGCATGACGGCGTTCGACATGGTCGCGCTCAACTCGGTGCACCGCGCGTCACCGTTCGGAAAGGCGCCGGACGCGATCGTCTCACCCGACGGCAACGTGTACTTGCACTGGGAGTTCCACAGGGATCCATACGACGCGTGCTCCACCCGCAACGCCCGCCCCTTCCTGCTGAAGGCGGCGTCCGACGCCGCGCCGGTCGAGCCGGCGCCGGTGCGCAGGGCGCCGCGTCCCGTCCCGGGCGACGAGAAGACGCTGGCGCCGCCTGGACCGCTGCTTCCGCTCCGTCGTTAGGTCCCGGCTCTGCACCGGGACCGCGGCGATGTATCCTCGGCGGCATGTCGAAGGATTCCGACGCGGCCGTTCAAGTGACCAACGCGCGCATCGAGGCGGCGCTCGCGGATTCTCCGGCGTTCACCCGGATCGAGCCGCATTTCTATGTGGTCCGCCAGGGGACGGCGTACGTCTACCTGCACGTCCTGCCCTGGGCGCCGGATCGCGCGCTCGTGCGGCTCGTGGCGCAGCTCGCCCGCGGCGTCGAGATGACGCCGGATCTCGCGATGAAGCTGCTCCGCCTGAACGCGCGCATCCGCTTCGGCGCGTTCGGCTACGTCGCGCAGGGCTCCTGCGTGGTCATCGTACACACGCTCCTCGGCGGCGAGACGCTCGACGCCGACGAGATCCTGGTCGCCCTCCGCGATCTGTCGGTGCTCGCGGACGAGTACGACGACCGCATCGTCGAGGAGGCCGGCGGCCAGCGGATGCAGGACCTGATCGACGCCTCGGCGACCGCCGCGGTCTTCACCGATCTGGACGCCCCCCGCGCCTGGGACAAGGGCTGAGCGACGGGCCCTCTTCTTCAATGCTCCTCAACATCGACCTTCCCCCCGAAGCCCCTCCTCCCTCCGCCGCACCGGACCCCGCTCCCTCGCCCCGCCGCGAGGAGGGCGGCGACGCCCCGCCCGCCGAAGGGCGCGCGTCGTCCCCCGTGCGCGCCGAAGGGCGCGCATCGTCCGCCGAGCCGGCCGAAGGGCGCGCGTCGTCCCCCGAGCGGCCGCCGCTCGCCGGCCTGCCCGTGCTCCGGCTGATCCGGCCGCTCGCCGTCCTCGCCCTGCTCGCGATGATCCTCGGCCGCATGCTCGCGCCCGCGATGGTCGGCCTCGCGGTGGGCATCGAGCGCGCCGCGCACGCCGTCGAGCTCGCCGGCGCCGGCGCCTCGCAGCTCTTCGCGATCGGCGCGATCGTCACCGCGATGGCGCTGATCGGCGCGGTCGTGCGGAGCCGCGTCCCGTACGCGCTGCGGATCGCCGCGATCGTCGCGGGCAGCTTCGTCATCCTCGTCGTCCTGCACGCGACCGTGCAGCGCGTGCCCGATCTCTCCGCCGCGCTGATCGGCGTGAGCGCGGCGATCCTCGCCGTCGGCAGCGCCTGGGAGGCGCTCCGCGTGCCGTTCATGCGGCCGGTCGCGGCCGCGCTCGGGCTCGTCGGCGCCTCCGCGCTCGTGCGGCTCACCGGCGTCCTCCTCGCCGTCTGGGCGAACGACCGCGGCTCCAAGGCGCTCGCCGGCGCGACGAGCTCGGTGGCGACGGCCGCGTTCGCGCTCGACGCGCTGGCCGTCCTCGTGGCGACGGTCGCGCTCGGCGCTGGCCGCGAGGCGCGCCCGCGCGAGGCCGAGCCGCCGCGGCCGCGCCTCGTCAGCCCGCTCTCGCTCGCGGCGCTCGCCTCGGCGCTGCTCGCCACCCGGGCGGCGCTCGCGGGCGCCTCCGACGACGCGTCCGTGGTCGAGGCGCTCTTCCGCCGCGCGCTCGACCGGCTGCTCACGCGCCCCGCGCCGGTCGTGCCGCTCTCGATGCAGCTCTTCGCCGCCGCGCTCGCGGTGGTGGTCGTCGCGCTCGCGCTCATCGCGCCGCCGCGGCTGCCCGCGCTCGGCGGTGCGCTCGCGCTGCTGCTCGTCGCGCGCAGCGCCCCCGAGGTGCCGCTCGGCGCGCTGTCGCTGGTGATCGCCGCCCTCTGCGTCGCGCTCGCCGCGCGCGACGAGCGCGGCTTCTGGGCGGCCGTGCTCGCGACCGAGCGCGAGCGCCCCTCGAGCGCGCTCCCGGGCGCCGGGAAACCGGACGCGACCGGGGGCGCGTCCGGTTGACGCGAGCGACGACACTCGTTAAGCACGCCCTCGCCGCGCGGGGATCCGCGCGCAGCGTTCCACCTGATGCTCGCCGCCGGGACGGCGCGGGGGCCGTCCGGTCCCGCCGGTCTCTCCCTCGCACCGGGCCTCGCGGGGCGCGGCCCAGGCTCGCGTGGCGCGCCATGGGCACGGGAGAGTCCTCATGCATCGTCGCGATCTCGTCTCGCTGTCCGCCCTCGCGCTCGCCGCGCTGACGCTCGGCGCCGGGTGCCCCGAGGAGCCCTCGCGGCCCGCCGGCGGCGCGGCGGCGACGTCGAGCGCGGCCCCGCCCGTGGCCTCGGCCGAGAAGCCCAGCGCGCCGCCAAAGGCGCCCGAGGCGCCGAAGGCGACAGAACAGGCGGCCGCGCCGCCGGCGCCGCCCACGCCCGAAGCCAAGGGGACGATCAAGGGGGTCGTCAAGTTCACCGGCAAGCCGGTCGAGATGAAGGTCCCGGCCGCGCGCAAGGACGCCCCGGTCTGCCAGGACAAGGACGTCGTGTACAACGCTGTCGTCGTCAACGACGGCAAGCTCAAGGACACCCTCGTCCGCATCGCGGTCGGGGGCGTGCAGGGCAGCTGGAAGGCGCCCGACGCCCACGCCGTCGTCGACCAGAAGGACTGCATGTATGAGCCGCGCATCCAGGGAGTGGTCTCCGGGCAGCAGGTCGACATCAAGAACAGCGACCGGACGCTGCACAACGTGCACACCTACAAGGGCTCTGAGACGCTGTTCAACCAGGCGCAGCCGCGGGGCGCGGACCCGCTCACGAAGTCGTGGAGCGACGGCATCATCAAGCTCACCTGCGACATCCACCCGTGGATGCGCGGCTTTGTCGTGGTGACGGATCACCCGTTCTTCGCCGTGAGCGGCGGTGACGGATCCTTCGCGATCGAGAAGGTGCCTGCCGGCAAGTACAAGCTCGAGGCGTGGCACCCCCGCTATGGCCTCAAGACGGCCGACGTCACGGTCGCGGACGACAAGCCCGCCCAGGTCACGTTCACGTACGCCGGCACCGAGGCTGAGCCGGCGGAAAACAAGGACGAGCTCAAGGGCCTTTGGTGAGCTCCCCGGCAGCGCTCGCGGCGGGCGCCAGCGCGCCCGGGGCCGTCCGGTTGGCGGCGGGCAGCGCCGAGGGGCGAGCTTTCCTGGCTCGCTCGACGCGAAGAAGGACGACGGGGCGTCGCGGCGGTTGCCACTCGGCCCCTCGTGCCCTAAAGGGAAGCGGCGACAACGGTCGAACTCGACTCCCCGAGCCGCGTTGCGCGCGCTAGTCTCCCGGCCCCGATGCTGTTCTCACCCGCCACCCGCGCTCAGGCGATGACGTCGTTTTCCGGCCTGGCTGTCCCGCCTACAAGGGTCTCTGGAGGTGCCGCGCGGTCGCCGCGCGGCGCGAGCGCCGGTCGCGGCGGCGAGGTGTGCGCGTGACCATGAGCGTCGAGCAGGCCACGGAGCGGGCCCCGGTCCCTTACATCCGCCAGCCCGAGGTTCCCGAGCGCGACGGCTCCGCGCTCCCCACGAACGCGCGCCCGCTGCTCAAGGTAGCGGCCGACCTGGTGAGCCTCACCAAGCCGCGCATCACGAGGATGGTGGTCGCCACGATGCTCGGCGGCATGTGGGTCGCGAGCCGTTACCTCCGCGCCGGGACGGGCGGAGAGGGCGCGATCGACCGCGCGGCGGTCCCTGTGACCCAGCTCGCGCTGGCGCTGCTCGGGACGGTCCTCGTCGTGTCCGGCGCCAACGCGCTCAACATGTACATCGAGCGCGACACCGACCTGCTGATGGAGCGGACGCGGAACCGCCCCTTGCCGGCGCGGCGGCTCGCGCCGGACGTGGCGCTCTGGTTCGGGATCGCGCTCTCGGCCAGCTCGATTCCGCTGCTGGTCTTCGGGGTGAACGCGGTCACGGGCGCGCTCGCCGCGCTCGCGCTGCTCAGCTACGTGCTCGTCTACACCCCGCTCAAGCGCAAGACGACGCTCTCGCTGCCGATCGGCGCGATCCCCGGCGCCATCCCGCCGCTGCTCGGGTGGACGAGCGTCACCGGGCAGGTCGACGCGCCCGGGTTCCTGCTCTTCGCCGTCATGTTTCTCTGGCAGATCCCGCATTTCCTGGCGATCTCTCTCTTCCGTCAGGACGAGTACCGGCGCGCGGGCCTCAAGGTGCTGCCGCTCGAGAAGGGCGATCACGCGACGTGGCGCCACATCGTCGGCTATCTCGCGCTGCTCATGATCGCCTCGATGCTCCTCGTCCCGCTCGGCGTCGCGGGCCCTGTCTACTTCGGGGTCGCGGTCCTCCTCGGCGGGGCCTTCTTCGCGCTGGGTGCCTGCGGCCTGCTCGCGGGCACCAAGGCGCGCTGGGCGCGCCGGGTCTTCTTCGCCTCGATGGTGTACCTGGTGCTCCTCTTCGCCGCGCTGATGGTCGGCGCCTGAGCGGCGCCCGCCGCCTTGACGCGCCCGGGACCGGCCCTTAAGCGTCCGCGGATGGTTGCCATGGAGCCGACGCGCCAGGCGAACGGCGCTCCTCCCCCCGCAGAACCGGCCAGCGAGCTGCTTCCGTCCGGCGGCGCCCCCGCGCCGACGCCGCGGCGCAGGGCGCTGACCCAGAGGCCGCTCTTCTGGGTTGCGCTCGTCGCGCTCGTCGCGCTGAGCGGGCTCGCGGTGCCGTTCTTCGTCGGCCGCGGGGTCCGCGGTCACGCCGCGGAGGCGCCCGCGGTTCGCATCCCGCTGCCGGCCTTCGCGCTGACGGATCAGCGCGGCCACCGGTTCGGCCTGGAGCAGCTCCGGGGCCAAGTGTGGATCGCCGACTTCATCTTCACGACCTGCCCGACCGTCTGTCCCAAGCTCACGCAGCGCATGAAGGAGATCGAGCAGCAGGGGCGCGGTCTCGGGGACGCGCTGCACCTCGTGACGTTCACCGTCGACCCGGAGAACGACACGCCGGAGGTGCTCGCGGCCTACGCGGCGTCGCAGAAGCTCCCGCTCGAGCGCTGGACGCTCCTGACAGGCCCTCTCGATCAGATAGAGTCGACGATCCTCAAGGGCTTCAAGATCGCGATGGGCAAAGAGGAGACGAGCCCGGGCATCTTCAGCATCTTCCACGGCGAGCGCCTGGTGCTCGTCGACCAGGAGGGCGTGATCCGCGGCTATTACGAGGCGAACGACGAAGGGATCCCCGCCATCCTCCGCGACGCCGGCGCCCTCGTGAAGCAGCGGTGACGCGCCCGGGCTCGCCTCACGCCTCGATGGCGAGCCGCTTGATCATCTTCTGCAGGCCGAACCTCGACAGCCCGAGCAGCTTGGCGGCCTGCGTCTGGTTCCCGCGCGTGCGCTCCAGCGCGTCGCGCACGAGCTCCGTCTCCAGCGCGTCGATCCTCGCCCGGACGTTGAGGCCGAGCTCGCGCGGCGCCGCGCCGCCGCCGTGCGCGATCTCGGGCGACAGGTGCTCTCGATCGATGGTCCCGTCGCAGAGCACGATCGCCCGCCGGATCTCGTTCTCCAGCTGGCGCACGTTGCCGGGCCACCCGTAGGCCGAGAGCCGCTCCATCGCCCCGCGCGTGACCCGGACCGGGCCGCGGCCGTGCTTCGCGACGAGGTGCTGGACGATGAGCGGCACGTCGGTCGCGCGCTCGCGCAGCGGCGGCACCCGGATCGTGATGATGTTCAGCCGGTAAAACAGATCCTCGCGGAAGGCGCGGGCGCGCACCAGCGCGTCCAGATCGCGGTGCGTCGCGGCGATGACGCGCACGTCGACCTTGCGCGCCCGGTCCGAGCCGAGCGGCCGCACGAGGCCGTCCTCGAGGACGCGCAGCAGCTTCGTCTGCATGGCGAGGCTCATCTCGCCGATCTCGTCGAGGAACAGCGTGCCTCGATCCGCCACCTCGAAGAGCCCGGCCCGCGGCCGATCCGCGCCGGTGAACGCGCCGCGCACGTGCCCGAAGAGCGCCGACTCGAGCAGCCCCTCCGGGATCGCGCCGCAGTTCTCGCCCACGAACGGGTGCGCCGCGCGCGGGCCGTTGTGGTGGATGGCCCGCGCCACGAGCTCCTTGCCGCTGCCGGACTCGCCGTGGATGAGCACCGGCACCTCGGACGCGGTCACGCGATCCACGAGGCGCAGCATCGCGCGCACGGCCTCGCTCTCGCCGATGATGGCGTCGTACCGGTAGCGCGTGTCCCGGCCGCCGCGCGCCCTGGCGAGCTCGAGCGCCGCCGCGTCGAGCTCCGCCTCGCGCCGCGCGAGCTCCCCGGCGAGCCGAGACGAGGCGCGCTCGGCGCGGCGCACGGCGCGGCGCAGCTCCACCTGCGCGCGCGCGTCGGCGATCGCCAGCGCCGCGACCGACGCGATGGTGCGCGCCCACCGGAGCTCCTGCGCCCCGAACGCGCCGCGGCGCACGCGATCGTCGAGGTAGACGACGCCGAGCGCCTCGCCGCGCGCGATGAGCGGCACGGCCAGCACGCTCCGGAGCTTCAGCGCGTGCACGCTGCGGTGCACGCTCGGCAGCTCCCCCGCGGCGTCGACGGCGACCACCGGCTCGCGCGCCTCCAGGGCGCGGCGCGCGAGCGTCTCCGACAGCGCGAGCTGCTCGGCGCCGAGGCGCGAGCGCGCCAGGTTGCGCGCCGCCCGCGGGACGAGGCGCCCGTTCGGGGCGCGCAGGAGCAGGAGCCCCCGCTCGACCCCCGTCCAGAGCACGAGCGCGTCGACGACCCGGTCGAGCAGCGGCGCGAGGCGCTCGCGCTCGCCGAGCGCGCCGACGAGCGCCTCCAGATCGCGCGCCTGCTCGGGCCCGAGGCCGGCCTCCGGCAGCGCCCGCGCCCGGGCCACCCACGGCAGCGACCGCACCGCGCCGGCGAGCGCCGGCGCGCCCGGCGCGCCCGCCGCCTCGCCCGCGTCGGCGGTGCGCCTGCAGAGCTCGCGCGCGGCCTCGGCGAGCGCCGCGCGCACCCGGTGCGCGACGTCCGTTTGCCCGGCCTTGACCGCGAGCGCGTGCGCCGCCGCGAGCGCCGGGCCGCGCGACGCGATCGGCGCCCGCGCGCCCGCGAGCGCGGCGAGCGCGGCGAGGACGCGGTCGCTGCGCCCGCCGTCCGCCGCCGGGCGCGCCGCGCCGCCCTGCGGAGGGGCCTCGGCGGGGGCGCCGCCGACGGCGTCGTCCGCGGCGAGCGCGCGTGCGGCGCGCGCCCCCCACCAGTCGAGCCGCGACGCCGCGGCGAGATCCGGGCCGCTCGCGAGCTCGTCGAGCTCCTCGACGCGGGCGGCGTCGATCTCGCCCGCGCCGTGGCGCAGGAGCCGCGCGGCCGCCCGGAGCGCGTCGTCCGCGGAGCCTCCGGCGAGGAGCGCCGCCGCGCGCTCCGCCGCCGCGGGCGCGTCGGGGAGCGCGCAGGCCTCCGCGCCCGCGACGCCGTCGCCGCCGCGCGCGGCGGCCACGTCCGCGATCGCCCAGAGCGCGTAGGCCTCCGCCTTCGCGTCGCCCGCGTCGCGGGCCCGCGCGATGGCGTCCTCGGCCGTCCGGCGGGTCTCGTGCGCGAGGCCCGCGGTGGCGTAGGCGGCCGCGCACGCGAGCAGCGCGCGCGCCGCCTGAGCGGGCCGGCCGAGGTGCTCCCAGAGCAGCGCCGCGCGGGTCGAGGTCGCGATCGCGCCCTCGAGGTCGCCGAGATCCACCGCGGCCGCCGCCTCCCCGGTCCGGTAGGTCGCCTCCTCGACGACGGCCCCGGCGCGCACGGCGTAGTCGACCGCGGCGCTGAACGACGCGTGCGCCCGCTCCGGATCGCTCGCGTGCAGCGCGTACCCGCGCACGGCGGCCATCCGCGCGAGCTCCTCGACCGAGCTCGCGAGCGCCTCGCCGCGCGCCACCTCGGACAGCGCCCGCGCGGCGTCGCCGCGCAGCGCCGCGATCAGCGCGCGCGCCTCGCAGAGCGGCGCGGTGGCCGCCTCCCCGGCGAGCGCCTCGGCCGCGCCAAGCGCCCCCGCGTCGATCGCGATGCGCGCGAGCACCGCGGCCGCGCGCCCGTCCGGGTCCGCGCCGGTCTCGATGGCGGCGCGGGCGCGCTCCTCGGCGAGCGCGCGATCCCCGGCGCGCCGCAGGACCTCCGCCGCGAGCGCCGCGGACTCCGGCGCGCTCCGCACGGACGCGCGCAGCATCAGGCTCCGCGCGCGCCCGAGATCGCCGCGGAGTCGGAGCGCGTTTGCCGCGGCGACGACCAGGCCGGCGGGCGCGTCGTCGCGCTGCTCGATCGCCTCGAGCGCGAGCGGATCCGGCGGCACCCGCGCGATCGCGAGCGCCAGCTCCGCCGCCTCCGCCGCGGAGGTGGCCCGCGCCGCGGCGCCCTCGCCGGCGCCGCCGCGATCGCGCGCCGCCGCGGCGGCCGGCCGCCGCGCGCCGCGCCCCAGCACGGCCGCCTCGACGTCCGCGAACGTCCAGGCGCGCGGCGGGACCTGCCGCGCCAGGGCGACGAGCGCCTCCGCGAGCGCGCGCTCCGGCGCCGCCGCGAGCGTCGCCATCGGCCACGCCGCGGCGCTCGTCCCCACGAGCGCGGTGAGCCACCGCGCGACGCGGTCCGGGCCGAGCCGGCCCAGCCACGGCCCCTCGCCCTGCGGCGCGCCCGCGCGGGCCGCGGCGTCGCCCGCGCGGACGTCCGCGCTAGAGAGCGCGCGCGCCCGCTGGACCACCGCGAACGCGTCCGCGAGCCAGGAGGCCACGTCGTCGCGCACCCCGAGCGCCGCCTCGAGCTCGTGCCGCCGCAGGCGCAGGTAGGCGGCGCGCACGCGGCGCGCGTCGCGGTCCTGCCGATCGCGCTCGTCGCCGGGCCCCCCGGGATCGCGGCCCGCGTGCGGCGCCGGCGTCCCGGCGAGCGGCGCGCGCGTCGGCTGCGCGCCGGCGAGCGCGGCGCGGGCCGACTCGGTCACCCACGCCGAGGACGGCCGCGCCCCGGGTGAAGGCGACAGGAGCGCCCTGCAGATCGCGTCGAGCGCGGGTCCGGCCGCGCTCGGCGCCGCCACCGCGGCGCGCGCCGCCTCGATGGGATCGCCCGCGGCGGCCACGCCGGGGAGCGCGATCTCGGCGAGCAGCGTCCCCAGCGCGAGCAGATCCCTCGCCCGCGCGTCGCCGAGCTCCGCGTCGTGGCGCGCGAGATACCTGAGCGTCGCCCCGTCCACGGAGGTCTCGTGGATCGAGCAGGCGAGCCCCAGGTCGATCATCCCGATCCGCCCCTCCGGCGTCAGGATCAGGTTCTCCGGCTTGAGATCCCCGTGGGCGAGGCCGATGCCGTGCAGATCGCCGAGCGCCTCGCCCGCGTCGCGCGCGACGGCGAGCGCGAGCGCCGCGCGCTCGCCCTGGGGAAGGCCGCGCACGGCCTCCGCGACGGATCGCCCCTCGAACCACCGCATCGCTGCGAACGCGCGCCCATCGACGCCCGGGGCGGCCTCGACGCGCGCGACCCCGGCGCGCGCCGAGAGCCAGCCGACGTCGACGAGCTCCGGCAGCCGCGGCGAGAGCGCGAGCGCCGCGTGCAGCGCCTCGCGGGCGAGCGCCCGCCGCGCGGCGGCGCGCTCCTCCGCGGGCGCGCCGAGGCCCTGCCGCTCGATCTTGAGCGCCACCACGCCACCGCGCTCTTGGTCGACCGCCCTCCAGACCTCGGCCGACCCGCCCGACCCCGCGACGCCCAGCAGCCGGAAGCGCTCTGCCAACCGAGGTGCCACGGTCGACGGCTCGCTCATCCCGGGAATGCTCCTGGGCGGCGAGGCACCTGTCAACCTGGTTACGGCTCCGGCGGGCCGCCGTCGGCCGCGTCGCCCGCGCCTGCGTCGGGCGGCGCGTCACCGCAGCTCGGCGCGCCCCCCGCTGGCTGATCGACGTCGACGGCGGCCGCGTTGCTGCACGTGTCTTCCGGGCCCTTGCCGTAGTGTTCCGCCACGAAGCGCGCGAGCGACGGCTTGTCGAGGCACGTCGCGGTGTAGGTGGCTCCCCAGGCCGCGGCGGCGATGGGGGTGTCGAGCGCGCTGTCGGGCGTCATCACGAGGCGCGCCTCGGGCCCTCCGGGAAGCGTGAGGCACTTCGGATCCGAAGCGGCCTCGGTCCGCACCTCCTCGAGCATCGTCTCCACCTCGGCGCAGCCGGACGACGGGCACCGGTAGGCGAGGACGACCGCGCCGTGCTCGAGGTTGTGCACGTAGATCTCCCGCGGGACCTCCGCCTTGTAGCTCTTGAACTCGGCCCAGATGGCCCAGTGATCTCCCCCGCTCGGCGGGTTGGTGTCGTACTGGACGGGCGTGCACTCCGGCACGTGCTGCGCGGTGGCCACGCGGATCCCCGTCTGGACGACGACCTTGCACTCGGCCTCGCCCGGGAGCGGCGGGGCGCCCGGGGAGAGCGTGATGGTCTCGGGCCCCTGCGGCGAAGCGTCGCTCTCGTCGATCTCGTCGACCGGGGGCGCGCTCTGACCACACCCGGTCAGGGCAGAGGAGAGCGCGGCGGTCGCCGCGGCGGCGACCCACATCTGCGCGAAACCGCAGCGTTTCATCGCCGAAGCCTACCATGTCCGACGCGCGACGTGCGTTGCTCCGGAACGCCGGCTCTGGTGTACTTGGGTCCTCTAGCGTGGCGAAGCAAGAGAACGATCATCGACAGACGCTCGTCACCTGCACGTCCATCGCCCCGCCGGCGCTTCCGGTGGAGCCCGGCACCGCGTGCCTGGTCGTGATCTACGGCACGGAGCTCGGGCGCCGCATCGCCCTCGGCACGGGCTCCATCGAGTGCGGGCGCGCGATCCAGACCGACATCCCCCTCGACGACGAGGCGGTGAGCCGCCGGCACGCGCGCATCTCCTGGAACGGGATGGGCTACGTCGTCCGCGATCTCGGCTCGACCAACGGCACCTACGTGAACGACGTCTCGATCGACGAGCGCGCCCTCAAGGACGGCGATCAGGTCAAGATCGGGCGGACGATCTTCAAGTTCATCCAGGGGGGGAACGTCGAGCTCTCGTACCACGAAGAGATCTACCGCCTGATGACCTTCGACGGGCTGACGCAGGTCCACAACAAGCGCTCTTTCGAGGTCGCGCTCGAGCGCGAGGTGTCGCGGGCTTGCCGCTACCATCGCCACCTCGCGCTCATCATGTTCGACATCGATCACTTCAAGAGCATCAACGACACGCGGGGGCACCTCACGGGCGACGCCGTGCTCCGCCAGATGGCCGCGCTGGCCGCCGCGAACGTCCGCCGCGACGACGTCCTCGCGCGCGTCGGCGGCGAGGAGTTCGCGCTGCTCGTCCCGGAGATCCCCGTCGAGAGCGCGCGCCACGTCGCCGAGAAGCTGCGCGCGCTCGTGGAGCGCACGCCGTTCCGCTTCGAGGACGGCGAGATCGCCGTCACCGCGAGCTTCGGCGTCGCCGGCATCACGCCGGACGCGCCGGTCTCGCCCATGGAGCTCTACCGCCGCGCCGACGAGCGGCTCTACCACGCGAAGAAGGGCGGGCGGAACCGCGTGATGTGACGGCGCGCGGCCGCGTCAGGGCGGGAGCGGAACGGAGCAGTCGCGCGGCACGGCGCCGTCGAGGATCCACGCGGACAGGATATCCATCCCGTCCACGTACATCGTGACCTCCTGGTCGGGCGACATCTGGGGATGGAACCAGAACGAGGCGGGGAAGGCCGGCGGCGGCATGGGCAGCCCCATGACGAACGCGGCGCGCAGCCGCTCGATCTCCTCGCGGAGCCGCTCTGCCTGGTCGGCGGGCAGGGAGGGGTCGACCGCGCTCTGCCCGACGATGATCTTGTAGAGGAGGTAGCTGTTCCCAGGGTTTCCCGGGTCGATGAGCGGCATGGCCCTGCCGAAGCGCTCCGGCGTCTTCTCCCCCACGTGCGCGCGCTCGCCCATCTGGGTCTGGTGCGCGGCGTGCCCGATCGCGGTGTCGTAGAGCGGCTCGAGCCGGTTGTACCTGAACTGCTGCACGGCCGGATCGAGCGCCGCCACGCTCAGGTTCAGCCCTGCGGCGGCGTTCGCGTCGCTGTGGCACCCCGCGCAGGCGTTGAGGAGCTTCGCGGCGCCCTTCACGCAGGGGAAGCACGTCGGATCGGCCGGAGGCTCGCCCTGGCACTCTGGCGTGCGCCCGATGCACTCCAGGTCCTGCTGGCAGTAGAAGTCGCCCCTCGGCTGGCGCTCCGGCATCGCCTGGGGCGGGTTGGTCGCCGCGACGGTGAACTCGACGCGCTGGCTCTCGGCCAGGGGCGCGCCGTCGAACGCGCGGATGCCCGACGGCGCCGCGTCGTCCACCGGCCCGAGGACCCAGAGCACGTACCGCGTCCCCGGGACGAGCCCGGGCATGCCTTCGATCTGGCGGAAGATGACCTCCCGCTGGACCGGGTTGTATGTCGGCGCCAGCGGGATCGGGTTGACGCAGTCCGCGTACGTCAGGACCTGCTTGGCGAGATCGCCCGAGACGCACAGCGACTCGGGCCCCACAGCGCCGCTCACCGAGCCGGGCAGCAGGAAGCGATCGAACTTCAGCACGAAGCTCGCGGTCGACAGCACCAAGGTGCTGCCGTCCGGAGCGAGCGGGGTGCGGACGGGCTGGTAGTTCTGGTCGAGGCCGGTCGTGGCCCGCGCCTCGATCAGGTGGACAGGGGGAGCGTCGATCGTCTGGTACGAGGCTTCCCCGACGTCGCAGCCAACCGTCGCGAGGGCTGCGTGCAAGCAGAGGGGGAGGGGAGCGATGCGCGCCGCTCGGGCCAGCCTGCTCAGCTTTCGGCGTAGAGCGAGAGCTGCTCGCGGACGACCTTCTCGTTCACCCCGCTCTGGATGTGTTCCTTGAGACAGTCGGCCAGCGTGATCAGCATGTCGTCGACCCCTTTCTCCTCGATGAGCTTCGACAAAAGTTGCCGTGCCTCCCGTCCGTCGTCCTCGCGGAGGAAGCCCCGCACTGTCTCCAGCGTGATTTCCCCCTGGAAATCGAGATAGAGGTTGTCGATCAGGTACTTGATCAGCTCCTTCACGCCCGTTCTCCTTGGCGTTCGCGGCGATCGTTAGGGAAGCCGCGCGCACTTCGCTATACCCGTCGCCGGAAGGCCAGGGCAAGGAATATACTGACCGATTTTGACTTTTCACTGGCAACCCCGCAGGGACCTGTCGCTCGACTGATGGCACACCAGGCACGGGCGCGGGTTTCGGGAGAACGCGGCCTTGCAATTGCTCTCGTCGAACCCGATCGGATGCGGGTTCACCCCTTGCCCGCCCGAGATCCCCCGGGTCGCGTGGCAGGTCGCGCAGTCCCGCTCGGTGTGGCAGGAAACGCACGCATTCAGGTTTCGCTCTGCTTCCCAGGCGTGGTGCTTCGCGCTGCGCGGCGCGGTGGTCCACTCGGCCGGCGGGGGGTGGAAGCGGCGCCCTGCGGGCCGAGCGGCGCTCGGCGCCTCGCGCGCCACGCCCGTCCGGCGGTGGCAGTCCGCACAGAACGTCTGCTCTTGATGGCAGCTCACGCAGCGCGGATTGTCCTGCCGGGCCGCCTGCGCGTGCATCGAGAGGAAGTCGTTCGGGTGGACGTTGCGCGGACGGATCTTCCCGTCATGGCAGTCGGTGCAGTAGTTCTCGCTGTGGCACGTCCCGCAGAAGGCGCTGTCGTTCGCGGCGACCTGCTTGTGCCGCTCGAGCCAGTCGGGGGTGTGCCCCGCGTTGTGCAGCCACCGCGGCGGCAGCAGATCGCCCGTGGCGAACGCGGTCACGAGCCGCCCGTCGGGGCGCGTCAGGTGGCACACGTCGCAGTCGCTCTTCGCGTCGCCCTGGGCCGCGCCGCTCATGTTGTGACACGAGAAGCAGCCCGCCATGCGCGGCAGCTGCTCGCGGGTGGCGAGCTCGAGGCGATCGACCCGGCCGTGGCACTGGCTGCACTTGATGTTCCGGCTCACGTGCTTCTGGTGCGGGAACCGGAGATTCGCGTGCGGCAGCACGAGCGGCGCCACCTTTCCGCCGCTGCCCGCGTCTTCGCCGATGTGGCAGTAGACGCACTGTCCGTTCTCGTTCGTCCCCGCCTTCACCTGGGTGAGGTCGGAGTGATCGACGTCGTGGCAGTTGTCGCAGGTCTGCGCCGGGCTCGGCAGCAGCCGGTCCGTGACCGCGCCGCTCGTGTAGGCCGCCGCGTGGCACGACTTGCACGTCTGCTTGAGCCCCTTGACGTGCTTCTTGTGGTTGAAGCGGATCGTCAGCGTCTGCGGCGGGTAGATCTCGTCGCTCGGGACCGGCGTCGCGCTCGTCCCGGGCGGCATCCAGGCGAGCGGCACCTCCGCGTCGTCGGGCATCGGGTGGAGGCCGGACTTGTACCCGCCCGGCGGCGGATGCGCGGCCTTCTCCCCCGCGGCGCCCTCCTCGGCGTCGCCTTCCGCCTCCTCGGCCGCGTCGGCGCTGTCGTCTTCCGCGGTCGCCGGCGGCTTCGGCTGGGCGGCCGCCTCGGGGCCGACGATCGCGAGCGCCAGCGCGCCCAGGCACGCGACGATCGCGACCCACCCCGGCACGAGCCTCGGGTAGTCCCGCCGCGCGCCGCGCGGGCCGTCCTGTGTTGCGTCCATGCGTTCCTCGCTCACGGCGCCACCCGAAGGCTCACGAGGCCGACGACGCGGAAGCGCTGGCCCACCAGCCGGTTCATGTCGTGCTCCCACTCGAGCTTGAAGTCTGCGAACTCGCCCGGCCGGTACCCGGCCCCAAGGACATACCCGAACGACGTCGCGTCCCGGTCCGGCCGGAGCGGATCCGCCCAGTTGTACAGCGACACCCGCGCCCCGAGCGCGTAACGCTGCCCGTGCAGCCGCTTCTCGCCCGACAGATCGGCGCCTGTCCGGCGCCCGCGCTCCCCGGTCTGCAGCATGCCGCGGAGCTCGACCGACGACGTCCGCGTGCGGTAGCGGCCCGCGAGGTTCGCGAGCACGTCGGTCGTCATCGTCGTGGCGCGGTTCTCCTCGTCGCGCGCGTAATCCTCCAGGTCGCCGTCGCTCGGGTCGAGCGCCGTCGTCCCGACGCAATCCGGCCCGAGCCGCGCGACCTCGCACTGGCCGGCGCCGAACTCCTCCGGGTTCCCTTCGGCCATCCAGAGCCGCGTGCCGCCCCAGGCCGCGAGATCGACCTCGCGGGTGATGTCGACCGCGGCCCGCCCGGTGATCGTAGTGATGGGCGCGTGGGTGAACCAGTTCCAGATCGAGTCGGCGTCGAACGTCGGAACGAAGTAGTCGACGTCCGCGCCCAGCGTGACGCGGCTGCCCGCGTACACCTCGAGGCCGCCGTAGAACGAGCCGACGCGCTCGTTGTAGAGGTCGTACGTCACCCCGCCCTTGAGCCCGCCGAGGTTTGGCACGTTGACGTTGGCCGCGTACCCGAGCCGCTCTTGCGAGATGCGCGACCCGTCGGTCGTCTGGACGTCCCCGTTCGCGTCGGGGAACTGCTGGGTGATCGCGGTCCCCACGTTGTAGACGCGCCGGTAGGTCAGCCGGCCGTGGAGGAAGCTCGGACCGGCGCTCTCCAGCGCGACGCCGAACGCCGGGGCGATCTGCGCCTCCTGGAACGCCGGGTAGTCGGCCGCGCTCCCGGGCAGCGTCCGGTCGTCGCCGAAGCCCCGGTGGCTGCCGCGCCACATGCCCTGCGCCTCGAAGCGCGACGTCGAGAGCGGCAGGCCGCCGCGCTGCTCGAGGCCGCCGTACGCCTCGATCTGGACGTAGTAGGGCGTCGTGACCCGGAGGAGCGCGCCGTCGAACGACCACCATCCGAGCACGTCGCTCACGTACTGGCGGCCGACCCGGAAGCCGAGCCACCCGCTGGCGACGTTCCGCCCTTCGAAGTACGCGTACATCAGATCGAGCGGCGCCTCGCGCAGCCCCGGGATGTAACGCGAGCCGCCGGCGACGCTGTAGTTCGTCTCGCCGCCCTGCTGCGCTCCCTCGAGGTGGCCGTTCACCCCGAAGTCCGCGTCGAGCCGGAGCCGCACGGTCGCCGAGTAGTCGGCCTCGCCCGGCACCGAGTCGCCCTGGATGTTGTAGACGGCGAGCCCCAGCGTCTGCAAAAGACGCCGTCGCTCGATGTTCGTGGCTCCCCAGGGGCTCGCGACCTCGTAGGCCTGGACGCCGGTGGTCGACTGGACCTCGAAGTCGGCTGCTGCGGCGGCGCGCGGGGCGAGCGCGAAGGGCAGCAGGCTGGCCGCGGCCATCGCGTGCAGCGCCGAGGCGCGCCGCGCTCGCCGCTCGCGCGCTCCTCGACGCGCCTCGCCGGAGCGGGGGCATGGCTCACGACGTCGTGACGGGAGCTCCGCCATCGACGAGCGGTGCTCAATCACGGACTCTGCGCTCGCTTTCCGATGCTGCGGGCCGCGCTACGCGGCCTCCGCGCTCAGCTGCCGCCGAGGGCTGAACAAGCATGGCGCGGAGTTTCGTCCACGCGCGGCAACGCTGTCAACCCGATCGCAGGGCGAACAGCTTTGTCGCGAAGGCGCGCCCTTCAACCGTATCCAGCGCCCTTCCGGAGCTTGCCGTCCGCGCCGACGCTGAAGCCGTTCGAGTCCTGGAGCGCCTGGTTCGCGCCGCTCCGCAGCTCCGCGGGCACCGTCCAGCCGCGGGTCATCAGCCCCTCGGCCACCTTGTTCTTCACCCGCACCGACTCCTCGGTCGCGAGCATCTTCACGAGCGCTGGCACGCTCGCCTCGTCGCCCTGAGCGAAGATGGTCTGCACGGCGTGAAACCGGACCGTCTCGTTCACGTCGTCGAGGAACCGCTCCACCGCGACCCGCACGTCGTCGCCCTTGATCTCGCCGAGGGCGATGATGAGCTGCTGCTTCGGCTCGATGTTGCGCGCGTACTCCGTGTCGCACCGATCGAGCAGCCGGACGAGCTCGGCGCGGTAGTCGTCGTCCTCGAGCAGCGCCCTCAGGACCTTGAGCGGCCAGGTGAGGGTCTCGGCCTTGACGCAGAACTCGACCACGGCCGGCACCGCGTCCTTGCCCGCGTCGACGATGCCCCGGAACGCCAGATCTTTCTCTTCCTGATCCGTGATCGAGGGGTCGATCGAGAACGTGAAGCGCCTGAGGAGCGCCGCCGCTGCGTCGGCGTTCTTCATCGCCGCGAGCGTCTGGATGGCGTCGAGGCGGTCGTAGGTCTGAGCGCGCTTGTCCGCGCAGACCTTGGCCGGACCGGCCACCTTCTTGTTATCGGAGGGGGCACCCCCGGCCGGAGGATTGCTTTTGCGGAGAAAATCGAAAATACCCAACGCTGACCTCTGGTGGCTGTCCCGCCGCCGCGGTCCGAGCTGCCCGACGATCGCCGCCGGGCTCCACTGCCGAGGGCCGAGCCTGCTGCTCCCGGCACTGGACGCTCCCCGCCCGGGTCGCCCCGGGCGGAGCGGCTCGGTGACCGAGCCGGCGAAGCCGTCTACTCCGTCGTCTTGATGGCGGTGGGGAATTGGATGCTCAAGCTCACGGTGACCATGCTGGTGAAGTGGAATTCGCGGTCCTTGTCGTCCACATGGGTGTCGGGGAACGCCTCATCCGTACCTAGCCCGTGGTTGTCGAAGCCCGAAGTATTCCACTCGAAGGGCAGGGCGCGCCACTCCGCGCCGAAGCCGAGGAAGTCCGACGGGTAGAAATTCAAGCCGAGGCCGAACGTCGGCGCGATGGCCATGCGGCTCTCGAGGCCGAAGGTCTCGGCGCAGTTGGTGGTGCACTGCTTGCGCTCCTTGACCCCGATCGCCGCGACGCCGGCGAAGAAGTTCACGTCGGTGTCCACGAAGAGCTCGGCGAACAGCGCCAGCTTGCCGCGGAACGGCACGACCGTGATCTGCGGCGCCGCGACCCACTGGATCTGCGCGAGCTGGTCCTCGGTGAGGTCACCCCGCGTCAGGTTGACCCTGGTCAGCTGGCACGCCTTCGTGAACGGCCGCTCGGCGCAGCCGCGGCTGTCGATCGCGACGCGCTGGAGCTCGTCCGTCAGCCCGGTATTGTACTGGAACCCGTAGCCGCCCCAGGCACCGATGCCGAACCAGTCGGTGAGGTGGTAGGTGAGGCGCAGCCCCGGCATGATCGTCCGCCGGTACTCGTCCAGCAGCGTGAACGACGCGCCTGGAGCGACCTCAAGCCGTCCGTCGCGGTGGAGCCGCAGCTTCCGCACGGCGGGCGCACCGGCCAGGGGGCCCGTCAGCTGGATCTCCTGCGCCTCCGCGGGCGCAGCCGTCATCAGAAGTGCACAGCCGGTCAGCCCTGCCACCACGGTGCAGAGGCTTTGGACGAATCGACGCATCATGCCTGTCCCCGTCTTTGGCTGAATCATCCCATGTCTCGCGCTCGGCGTCGGCGCGTCCCCACGTCCAAAGGCCTTACTTCGGCAGCCGGTATTCCCAGGAGAACGGCAGGAAGACCGAGAACCCGACCTGTGCCTGCACGTTGTTGGTGAAGCTCTTCCCCTCGGCGAGCCACGTGCTCTTGTCCTGGGGGTTGTTCTTCGAGACGCTGGGGTTCTCGAGCTCGTCGAAGAAGATGTAGTCGCTGACCTCGGCCATGGCCGCGAACCAGCGGTTGAAGAAGATACGGAGGCCCCCGCCGACGTGGAAGGCGAGCTTGGGCTTCCAGTCGAAGGTGCGGTTGTCCGGATCGACGACGGCCATGGGCCGCGTCGAGATCGCGCCGACGCCGCCCAGCACGAAGAAGTCGTAGTGGAAGATGAAGTCGCTGAACCCGGCGAACTTGCCGTACGCGGGGACGTACGTGAAGTTCGCGTTCGCGTTCCACTGATACTCGGTGATCGGCTCACCGATACGCGCCGCCCTGCTCGTCTGGAAGTTGAAGTCCGACGGCGTGTTGAGGCCGGCGTACCAGTTGCCGTTGACCCCGATCGCGAGGACGTTGGTCAGGTACCAGTTGATCGCGAGCCCCGGACCGTTGTGCCCGACGAACTGGTCGTTCATCGTCAGCCCGAAGTACGGGTTCACCTCGAAGCGGTGGTAGCGCAGCGCGTAGATCTGCTGCACCGCGTAGGTCTCTGGGTTGAGCTCCTTCGCCGCTTCCTTGTTCAAGTCGATCGTGGGACACGCCGAAGGGTCGATCTTACAGATGTCCCCAAGCCCCGCCTCGTCGCCACCCTCGCCCTCGGCCGGAGCCGCGGGGGCCTCCGCCGGCTCCGTGCCCTCGGCAGGAGTCTCTGGCTCGTCGAGGTTAATTTCCTTGGGTTGCTCTTTTGGCTGAGCCGACGCCGTGAGCGGCACCGCGACCAGCGCAGCCGCAACGAGAAGCCCCACGCGAGCCTGGTTCATCGCCATCCCTTCCGAAGTCCGTGCGATGCGAGCGATCGATCGCCCAGGTAGTACAGCTTTCTAACTACGCGAATTCATTAATTAATTCGGTCAACCGCCAAGCCCGACGGACTATATCACGCCGAAAATAAAAGGATCAACAACCAAATCCTTTTGCCTTGGGCGACCGGGCGAGCCCCCAGGCGGCGCGCGCCCGGGGGACTCGCGCCGACCGGCAAATTGGCTGCACAATCGCCGCGGGCCCGGAACCGCCGTTGCTCGCGCGGCCGCGGTGCCGGCTCCCGAGGGGCCAGGCGGTGCGGGCGAGGCGGTCCGAGGGCTCGGACCATCGCCCATCTCTTTGACCGATGTCGAGGGGAGTGATTGGGAGGTGGGGTCGAGATCGCTCGCCGCGGGGCGCCGCGCTCGTCAGGCGGCCGCGTCCTCGGTGCCGCTCGGGCGGCCGAGCATCGCCTCGACGAACTCGTCGGGCTCGAACTCGCGGAGGTCCTCGGCGCGCTCTCCGATGCCGACGTAACGGACGGGCAGCCCGTGCTCGGCGCAGATGCCGAGGATGACGCCGCCCTTCGCGGTGCCGTCGAGCTTCGTCAGCACGATGCCGGTGATGGGCAGCGCTTCCTTGAAGAGCGCGGCCTGCTGCATGGCGTTCTGTCCGTTGGTGGCGTCGAGCACGAGCAGCGTCTCGTGGGGCGCCCCCTCCATCGCCTTGTTCATCGTGCGCGCGACCCGGGCCAGCTCCTCCATGAGGTTCGTCTTCGTGTGCAGCCGGCCGGCGGTGTCGGCGAGCACCACGTCGGCGCCCGTCTCCTTCGCCTTCTGGATCGCGTCGAAGATCACGGCGCCCGGGTTCGCCCCGTCCTTGCCGCGCACGACCTCGCAGCCCACGCGCTTGCCCCAGACGTTGAGCTGCTGCACCGCCGCCGCGCGGAACGTGTCGCCCGCGGCGAGCACCACCGTCCGGCCCTCGGCCTTGAGCTGCGTCGCGAGCTTGCCGATCGTGGTCGTCTTGCCCACGCCGTTCACGCCGACCACCATCACCACGGTGGGCTGCGTCTTCAGCGACAGCCCGCCGCCGGCGCCGACGCGCAGGATCCGCTTCGCGTGCTCGCGCAGCGCGTCCCAGACCTTGTCGGTGTCGGCGAGCTCGTTGCGGCTGAGCGCCGAGCGGATCTCGTCGAGGAGGAGCTCCGTCGTCTTCACGCCGACGTCCGAGGTGAGCAGCACCTCTTCGATCTGCTCGACGACGTTGGGATCGATCTCCTTCTTGCCGGCGAACAGCGCCTTGAGGCGGCCGAAGAAGCCCTCGCGCTCCCGTACCTTCGTGAGGCCCTTGCGGAGCCCCTCGACGTCGCGCTTGCGCGCGCCCGGGGGCGTCGTCTCGCGCGCCGGCCTCGCGGGGGCCGGCTTCTCCGCGGGCGCCTCGACCACGGGCGCGGCGACGGGCGGCGCCTCCGCGACCGCGGGCTCGGGCGGCACGGCTCGGGCGGAGGGCGGCGGGACGGCGGGCACCTCGACGGGGAAGGGCGTCGCCGCGGGCGGCTCCTCCCGCGGCGCGGGCTCCTTCGCCTTCGCCGGAGGCTCTTCCTCCGCCGGAGGCTTCTTCTGGACGCGCGGCCTGTCGGCCGGCTTTTCCGCCGGCTTCTCGGTGGGCTGCTTCGCCTTCTCCGGGAGCTTCTTCGGTTCGGGGGGCGCTGCGATCTCGGGGGGCGGCGCCTTCTTCGTGACGAAGTAGACGATCGCCGCCACCACGACGAGGCCGACGATAATTAGGGCGATTTCCACGTTGGCGTTCTCCGGCGAGGGAGCCGACTATATGGGACGCACCCCATACGTCAACGTGCGCTCGCGCGGTCGCCCGATCCGGCCAGCGAAACGGCAGGTCGGCGCGGCGGCGGGGCCGCCGCCGCGCGCCCCGAGCGCTCGGCTCACGGGGCGAGCTGCGAGACGCCGGGCTTCGGCTCCGACGCGCCGAGGTCCTGCTCGATCTGCTCGTCGACGGGATCGGGGCCGAAGGCGGCGTGCTCGATCCGGGTCGCCCACTGCTCGACCTCGCGCTGCTGGACCCTGCTCGCCACGCGGCGCACGTGCCCGGGCGTCGGCTCCGGCGGCCCCTCGAACGGCGCCCCCTGCCGCCGCGCCCACCGGACGAGGCGATCGAGCACGGCGCGGCGCCGCGTGACCAGCGCGATGCCCAGCCTGCTCGGCGGCGGGAGCGCCTGCTCGTAGCTGCTGTGCGTCGGCGCGCGCACGACGAGCTTCGCGTCGTTCCGGTACGGCGCCTCGATCGAGAACTCGCCGGCGTCGTCGGTCACGGCGCGCGCGACGACGCCGCTGCCGTCGAACGCGGGCACGACGATCGTGAGCTCGGCCTGCGCGATGGGCGCGCCGTCGTGCGCGTCGGCGACGGCGCCGCGCCAGCCGGTCGCGTCGTCGATCGGCCCCACGATCCGCACGCCCGCGCGGCCGGGCGGCGCCGCGGGCTTCTCGTCGGCCGCGCCGGCGGCCGCGCGCTTCGGAGCGCGCCGCCAGCCGCCGAGCACCCAGCCCGCGATCGCGAGGACGGCGGCGCCGAGCGCGAGCTGCCGCCACACCCCGGGGCCCGCGACGGGGACGTCGATCGCGAGCTCGGCGCCGGGGATCCACCACGGGGCGGCGGGCACGTACCGGAGCGACAGCGGCACCGTCCCCTCGCGCTCGGCGGTGAACGCGGCGATCACCCGCGCCTTGCCGGCGACCACCGCCGCCGCGCCCACCGGCTCGCCCGCGCGCAGCGCCTCGACGACGCCGCCCTCGACCGGGCCGCCGGACGAGCGCACGTCGACGTCGATCGGCACGCCGTCCTCCGCGCGCGCCGGCTCGACCGGATGGGAGAGCGCGAGCGTGACCTGCGCGTACCGGACGACGCCCTGGCTGACGGTCGCCTTCGCGAGCGCGGCGGTCCCCTCGAAGCGCGCGCGCAGCGCGCCCTGTCCGGCGCCGCCGAGGCCCTCGGTCGCGAGCTCGAACCGCGCCCGCCCGTCGCCGCCGGTGGGCGCCTCCGCGATCCGCGTGCCGCGCTCGTCCTCGAGCACGACGGGGAGCCGCTCGCGCTCGAACGGCGCGCCGCCCGCGGCGCCGCTGCGCTCGATCCGGAGCGCCACGGTGACGTTGACCGTCGGGCGATCCAGATCGATCGCGTCCACCGGCGGATCGAACCTGAGGTTCACCGGCGCGAGCGGGGCCGCGTGCGTCTCGATCGGGACCTTCGCTTCGGCCGGCTCGTAGAGCTTCCCTCCCGGGAAGCGGACGCGCAGCGTCGCGTTCGCGAGCGGCGCGCGCCCGCGGAGGCAGAACGTGCCCCGCGCGTCGGTCGTGATCGCGTATCCTCCCTGCGAGGCGCGGTGCGCTCGAACGCGCGCCGCGCCGCCGTCCGCGCACCCCTCCGCCTGCGGAAGATCCACCGGGGCGCCGCCGCTCGTGACGGCGTCGATGGAGAGCGGCGCCTCCGTGACCGGGCTCCGCGCGTCGTCGATGACGCTGCCGCGCACCACGAACCCGTCGGGCTCGGTCCACGCGACGGCGTCGATCTGCGCGCTCCCCCGCACCTGGATGCGGAGCGGCGCGCCTCGCGTCTGCGCGTGCGCCGCGGGCGCCGCGATGAGCGCGGCCGCCGCGACGAGCGCCGCCTTCAGACATCGTCTCAAGCCACGCATCTCCCGAACGCCTCCGGCGAGCCCCTCGTCATGGTCGCGCATTATTCGTCACGCGGGCCGAGCCCGGGCAAGGGGAAGCGGATCCGCGGCAGCGCCGAGCTCGAGCTCGCCCGGCGCGCGGCGGCGAGCGCAGGCGGCGCGGGCGAGCGAGGACGTACGCGGACGTGAGCGGACGTGCACGCGACGCGCCGACAGGACGTCGGCAGAGCGCCGTGGAGACGGGTAGATAAGTGGATGATGATGTCGTGTTCACCCTGAAACCCAACGTGTTTCGCGCCTTGAAGCCCCGCGGGCAGGCGGCGTCAAACCGTCCAGTTCGGTGGCAACGAGGAGCGAGCGAATGCAAGGCAAAAGTGCGAGCGTGTGCGCACCAAATTTCGAGTGCAGGCCCGCTGATCCGATCGCCACGGCGGCGATGCGCTCGTGTATCGTCGAACGTGGAATGCGTCGGCCCTTTCCTGCGCTCGTGTTGCTGGTTGTGACGCTCGTACTCTCGCTGATGCCGACGAGGAGCTACGCGGATCAGCGTACGAGCCACTTCGCCGAGCAGCTCAAGACCAACGACGACTACCGCGTCCGGACGCAGGCGGCGCTCGCGCTCGGCGCGTCGGGGGACGACGCCGCCACGAAGCCGCTCTGCGACGCCCTGACGGACGCCAACGCGTCCGTCAGGGTCGCGGCGGCCGCGGCGCTCGGCAGGCTGGGCAAGCCCGCGGGGCTCGCGTGCCTGCAGCGGGCCGAGGGCCGGGAGCAGACGCCGGCCGTCAAGTCGCAGATGCAGAAGTCGATCGCCACGCTGTCCGCGGGCGGCGGGGGCGGCGCGTCGCAGCCGCCTCCGCCGGGCGCCGACACGAAGTACTACGTGGCCATCGAGATCACGAACAAGAGCGGCCGCCCCGAGTCCGAGATCGAGCCGCTCGTGCGCGCCGCGATGCAGGAGAAGATCCTCGCGAAGGCCGGCTACGCGGTGGCCCCCAAGGGCGAGACGCTCGCCCAGGGCAAGAAGATTCTGAACGGCAAAAAAATGAAGGGCTTCTACCTGCTCGCGACGGTCGAGCCCGCCGTGTACCAGGGCGGCAACCTCACCCAGGTGGTCCGCGTCAGCATGTGGACCTATCCGTCCAAGTCGCTCCAGGGCGAGTTCGCGCCCAAGCTCACGCAGAGCGGCACCCCGAAGAAGGACGTCCAGAGCGAGAACATCCTGATGAAGATGTGCGTCGAGAACGCGATCGAGACCTTCCACAAGGTCGTCGCCTCGCTGTGACGCACCATCGCGGCTCGATATTGGCTTTCCCCGTGCCTCACGACCCTTGTCATCTCCAGCCAGCTTCGAGGATCCCATGAGCGACGCTTCCAGCACGGCCCCGCAGACCTCCGCGCCGGAGGTCAGAGCGCGCTACCAGCGGAGCGCGCGGAACTACCTGCTCGATCAGAAATTCCAGCTGAAATACACGGGGTTCCTCGTGGGGATCAGCCTCGCGCTCTCCGTGGCGCTCGGGATCCTCCTCTGGAACGCCAGCTCGAAGATCATCGAGCAGAGCCGCACCGCCGTGCAGCAGGGGCAAGAGACCGTCCGTCAGGGTCAGGAGACCGTCAAGCGCGGCCAGGAGGTGCTCGTCCAGAGCCGCCGGGTCAGCGAGGTCGTCGCGATGAACATCGCGAAGGAGTACAAGGACGACCCCGAGCTCGCGAAGACGTTCGGCGAGGCGGCGCAGCGCGACGAGAGCAAGCTCAAGGACGAGCAGGCGCGGCTCGAGCGCGACGCTGCGTCGCTGCAGCAGCGGGCCGCGGCGCTCGAGCGGCAGGCCGTCGAGGTCGCGGACAACCAGCAGATGCTGCTCCGCCTCATCGTCGCGCTGCTGTCGCTGCTCGTCCTCGGCGTCGGCGTGGCGGGCATCGTCTTCACGCACAAGATCGCCGGCCCGATCTTCAAGATGAAGCGGCTGCTCCGCCAGGTCGGCGAGGGCAAGCTGGTCGTGCGCGAGCGCCTGCGGAAGGGCGACGAGCTCCAGCACTTCTTCGAGGCGTTCGAGAAGATGGTCGAGGATCTGCGGGCGCGCCAGCAGGCAAAGATCTCGAAGATGGACGCGATCCTCGCGAAGCTGGAGGCCGACGCGCACGCGCAGAAGGGCTCCGCCGAGATCGACCCCGACGGCATCGCGCAGCTCAAGCGCCTCCGCACCGAGATGCAAGAGCAGCTCGACGCGTGACCCGCCGGCGCGCGCCCCGAGCGGCGCGCGCCTCCTCGAGCAGCCCCGCAGCAGCTCGAAATCGATCCGAAATCAATCTCAAAAATCGAAGAGCGCTAGAAGGCAGCTTTGATGAGCTCGACTGCCGCCTCGCCGTTCGGGAGGAAGGTTACCGACGCGGCGTCGAAGCGCATCCGCTCCACGCCGCGCACGCGCGAGAAGCGGGTGCGCCAGAGCTGCTCGCCGGCGCGCCGCACGCGGGCTCGCTTGCCCGCGTCGATGCTGTCGAGGGCGCGGACGTACGAGCCGGCGCCGCGCGTCCGCACCTCGATGACCGCGATGACCGGGCCGTCCCGCGCGATCACGTCGATCTCCAGGCGGCCGACCCGCGCGTTGCGCGCGACCACCTCCATCCCTCGCGCCGCAAGGTAGGCGACGACGGCGTCTTCCGCGCGCGCCCCGAGCGCTCTCCGAGCGTCCGCCGGCGGCGCCGCAGCGGGCGCGATCGCCGCGCGGCGGGACGACGCGCCACCGGGGTCGCCGCGCTCTTCGGCGCCCGCGGCGTGCGCGCCTCCCGCGAGCCCGCCGTCGCGCGTCGCGCTGACCGGCGGTTCGCCAGTGCGCGACGCGCGCGCCGGTCGCCCTGGCGGCGAGCCGTCGTGTGAGCCTGAACCGTCGCTGGAGGGGAGGGCGCCGCCGGCCTGATCGACCGGCGCACGCCGAGGGCTGCGCGAGGCGCGGCGGCCCGTCACCCGATGCCTAGAAGCCTGCGCACTGGTCCGAGTTGACGCGGCCGGGCACGTCGGCGCACTCCCCCTCGCTCTCGAACTGCGAGTTCTGCTTGATGCAGTACTTGCCCGTGAGGAGGGGATCCCCGAGCCCGACGTTCGGGCGGATCTCGGAGCAGGTGAAGCCCTGCGGGCACTCGCAGAAGTTGAAGTTCGGATCGTCCGGCTCCCCGTCGGCCACGCCGCACCGGCAGGAGCAGTACACCGCCTGCTGTGCGTTCCGTTGCGAGTCGGGGGCGCACTGGCCGCAGACGGGCGAGGCGACCTGATCGTCGGTCCCCGGAACGCAGCAGACCTTGCCCTGGTTCTCCTCCGCCGACTTGGTCGCGTCCTGGCAGCCCGGGAAGTTGTCGCGGCAGAGGTGCAGCCTGCAGACCCCGTCGTCCCCGCAGACCCAGTCTTCGGAGGGGCAGTCCGCCTTGGTGGCGCACTTGCAGAAGCCGCCCGGATCGCACTTGCCGCTGACGCACTGTCCAGCGGCGTCCTCTTCCGGGTTGCAGTCGGGCGCGTACGTCCCCGCCGGCTCACACGCTCCGCATCCGCCGCCACCGGGCTGACAGGGCACAGGCGCCTCTTGGCCGAGGGGGCAGCTCACGCGCCCCTGGAAGTGGTTCACCAGGCAGATCCGCGTCTGGCACTGGAAGGATCGCGATTCGATGTTCTCTTCCGTCACCTTGAAGCCCGCGAACTGCGGATCGTACTCGTCTTCGGGCAGGCACGGGTCGCCCACGCCGCCGCTTTCACATGCGGCGGGCAGGCTCGCCATAGCGACGACGCTGAGCAGGCCGAGCAGGCCGGACAGAATGGAACGGGTCATCAGAACGTGCTCCTTCGGCGGCGGTGCGCGCCATCGCCTCGGCAGAAGGCGCGCGGACGGGAGGCAAGAAAACGCTCAAGTCGAGGTGCTCAAAGGCACAACGTCAGCGGTTGGACCCTAGACGAAGCGCGCCTTGAGCGTCAACAGCCGGATGGGGCGCGCCCCGCCGAGGTGGGGGGCCGTCGCCGGCGCGCAGCGTTCGACCCCCGCGCCCAGCGGTCCCTTGGCTGGGGGGGCGGCCACGCCTCTGCGGCGCGACGCCGGCGTGGCGTTCCGGTGTGGGAAGCGGCGCCGCAGCTCTTCGATAATTCCACCCTCGACTGCTACGCAGTGCGCAACCCCAAGGCCGACGCGGCGCCCGGTGTCCGAGCCCGGGAATGTAGCGCAGCCCCACGGCTGGCATCGCTTGACAAGCCGCGCGCCACAATCCTACCATCCCCCGCCACACGCAAGTATCCGTTGATTCTCATTGAACTTTTTGGTTCTCGACCGAGCTGCCTCGGGGGTCTACGGCGCGCGCTTCCGGTGTGTGGAGCCGCGAACGGGGCGAAGGGGCCACGATCTTTACGTCGCCGAAAGCGAGGAACGACGATGCGGAACCGGCTGGCGAGTATCTGCCTTGTAGCTTCTGCCCTCTTGCTCTCCCCCGCCGTGGGGCACGCGCAGGCCGGCAAGGGTAAGCCCGTCGCGGCTGAAAAGGCGGACGCCAAGGGCGGCACGAAGCCCAACAAGGAGATCAACCTCGACGAGGATGCGGGCCCCGTGACCGCGGGCCAGATGACGGAGGAGGCGGCGCAGGCGAAGCGGCTGTTCGACAGCGAGCGGTGGAGCGACGCCGCGCGGCAGCTGAAGCGCGTCGTCGACGGCGACACGGGCGACGACGAGGGCAACCGTCAGATCGCGCAGTACCACCTCGCGATCGCGCTGTACCGGCTGCAGTTCTACCAGGCGAGCTATGCGATCTTCTCGCAGATCGCCGACAAGCCGAGCCACCTCAAGTTCAACGAGACGCTGCTCTGGCTGTCCAAGCTCGCGACGCAGCTCCCCGAGCCGGCGGACATCATCGAGCGCGTCGGCAAGTACAAGACCGAGCAGATCGCGCGGTTCAACAACCCCCAGCAGCGCGACCTCTACTGGCAGCTCAACTACCTGCTCGGCCGCTACAAGTACCGGAACCGGAACTACGAGGAGGCGATCGCCCTCTTCGCGAAGGTCGACCCCAACAGCAAGTACTACGTCCAGGCCCAGTTCTTCAGCGGCATCTCGTACGTGCAGCTGCGCAAGTCGGTGCCGGCGGTCAAGTCGTTCCAGCGGATCGTCCAGGCGATCGACGAGGGCGTCGAGGGCGTCGAGGACGAGGCGCGCATGCGCGACCTCGCGTTCCTCTCGATGGCGCGCACCTACTACTCGGCCTCCGTCCGCCTCGACGACAACAACGTCCCGACGATCGACGCCGCGAAGCTCTCGGCCGCCGTCAAGTACTGGAACCGCGTCGACGTCGCGAGCGAGTACTGGCTGGACAGCCTCTTCGAGCAGTCCTGGGCCTACTTCATGGCCGGGCTGTATCCGCAGGCCCTCGGGAACATCCACACGATCGAGTCGCCCTACTTCCCGAACTCGTTCTATCCCGAGGCCGACATCCTGAAGGCGGTCGTCTCCTTCACGATCTGCCAGTACGGCGACGCGACGACGATCGTCGCGAAGATGAAGAAGAAGTACGAGCCGATCAAGAAGGAGCTCGAGTCGATCCTGAACCGGTTCCAGGGGGAGGGGAACGAGGAGCGCTTCTTCCAGTTCCTCAAGGACGTGAGCGCCGGCAAGGCGAACCTGTCGCCGACGGTCCGCCCGATCGTCGAGAACGCGCTCTCGGATCGCCAGCTCCGCCGCAACATGGAGTACGTCCGCGTGCTCGACGAGGAGGGGGAGCGGTTCAAGAAGGCGCCCGTCAACTTCCGCAATTCTCCGGTGGGCAGCGAGGTGACCGACGCCCTCGAGTTCGCGCGGAGCCTCGCGATCCGGAACGCCGGCACGCTCGGCAGGGAGCGCTACCAGCGCAACCTCGACGAGCTCAACGAGCACCTCCGCGACTCGTCGAAGATCCTCATCGACATCACCGCGGCCGAGCGGAACAAGCTCGACCAGCAGGTCGTCAGCGGCCAGCTCTCGAAGGAGGACGCGCTCACGTACGGCGTCGTCAAGCCCGACGATGAGCACGTGCTGTGGCCGTTCGACGGCGAGTACTGGCGCGACGAGCTCGGCTTCTACCGGCAGGTCGTGACGTCGAAGTGCAGCAAGTGAGAGATTTCTTAAACGTTTGCCCCGCGGCTTGGGACCGCGGGGCAGGGAGCGCTTCCTCACGGGGGTCCGTGGCGGAGGGACGGAGATGGAGATGAAGCAGTCGAAGTTCGGTGTACTGCATGCGCTCCGCGCGGCGGCAGGCACGCTGGCCGTGGCGGCGTGCGCCGTCACGACGAGCCCCGCGTCGGCGGCCGACGCATGCATCACGCAGCCCGCGAAGGACGCGATCGCCGCGTGTCCGGGCGGCAAGCTGCAGGTGTCGGCGGGCAAGAAGCCGCAGGTCAGCTTCAAGTCGGCCCCCACGGGCATCCAGCTGAAGAAGCGCGACGACCTGACGAAGCCGGCCAACCCGACCGCGTCGCAGGCCTCGGCGCAGCGCGACGAGCGGCGCAACCGCCTCGCCCCGAAGGTGAGGAGCCTGCTGATCACCGAGATCCAGGGCCTCGAGAGCCTGTACGCCTCGACGCCGAAGAACGCGCCGGATCGGCCGAAGCTGATGCGGCGCCTGGCCGAGGGGTACGTCGAGCTGGAGTCGGCGGCGTTCCGCGACAAGACCGAGGGGCAGATCAAGGCGGACGAGGCCAAGCGGAAGAACCCGAAGGCCGTCGCCGGGATCCAGGCCGAGGTCGGCAAGGCCGACAAGATCCTCGTCGCCGCGCGGAAGAGCGCGATCAAGTACTACACGCAGCTCAAGACGCAGTACCCGAAGTACTGCCAGAGCACCAACGCGTCCGACCCCGCGAAGAGCACGGGCTGCACGGACGAGGTGCTCTACTACCTCGCGTACGAGTACGAGCAGGCGCAGCAGCTCGAGGACGCGCGCAAGGTCTACTTCGAGCTCATCAAGAACTGGCCCAACTCGAAGTACATCCCCAACGCGTACCTCGCGTTCGGCGAGCTCTTCTTCAACGAGGCGCAGGGCGACCCGTCCAAGTGGGACCTGGCCGAGCAGTCGTACGTCAAGGTCACCCAGTACCCGCCGCCCGAGAACAAGGTCTGGGGCTACGCCCACTACAAGCTCGGGTACGTCTACTGGAACAAGGGCGACTTCGCCCGCGCCATCAGCGAGTTCAAGAAGACGATCGAGTACGGCCAGCAGTTCCAGCAGATGCCGAACGCGGCCCAGCTCGCGGTCTCGGCGCGGCGCGACATCATCCCGGTCTACGCGCTCGCGGGCGACCCGCGGAAGTCCCATGACTTCCTCCGGCCGCTCAGCGGCGACTCGGGCGGCAGCTCCGAGAAGACGTTCAAGATGATGGACGACCTCGGGCAGAACTACCTCGACACCGGTCATTACAAGGAGGGCATCGAGCTCTACACCGACCTGATGACCCGCGATCGGGGCCCGAAGTACTGCGTCTACCAGGGGCACATCGCCGAGGCGACGCTCGCCATGAAGTCTGGCAACAAGGACCAGATCATGGACGTGCTCGGACGCCAGCTCGACGTCCACAACAAGTTCCAGGGCGAGGGGCACCCGGCGGACGCCAAGCTGAAGTGCTCCAACATCACCGCCGGCCTGATGACCGAGACGGCGATGGCCTGGCACCTCGAGGCGGTGGGCTCGGGCGGCGTGCGCGGCACCGGCGACAAGAAGACGATGCAGCTGGCCGCGCAGCTCTACGACAAGGTCGTCAACAACTTCAAGCAGGAGCAGTTCGCCAAGTTCGAGTTCCCCCGCATCCTGAAGGAGGACTGGCCGAACATCTTCAAGATCAAGTACGCCATGGCCGACCTTCTGTACTTCCAGAAGGACTGGGCCAAGTGCGGCCCCGCCTTCGACTCGGTCGTGGCGGAGGATCCGAACGGCCCGCAGGCAGCGGAGGCCGCGTACGCCTCGGTGCTCTGTTACCAGAACATCTACACCGAGACCCACAAGGACGGCTCCCACTTGAAGGGGTCCGGCAACCTCCCCGACGGGGGGGGGACGGGCAAGAAGGGCGAGAAGGACAAGAAGGCGGACAAGGCGAAGTTCCAGCCCAAGGAGTTCAGCGACAGCCAGAAGGGCATGATCACCGCCTTCAACCGCTACGTCTGCTACATCAAGCCCGCCGCGAACGACAAGGAGGCGCAGGAGCAGTACGTCGAGGTGAAGTACGCGCGCGGCCGCACGTACTTCGAGGCGCAGCACTGGGAGGAGGCCGCGCTCGCGTTCCGCGACGTGGCGCTGAACCACGCCGACAAGGAAGTCGGCATCTACGCGTCCCAGCTCTACCTCGAGTCGCTCAACGTCCTCGGCGCGAACATGGACCCGCCGCGTCCGTCTTGTTACGACGACATGGCCGCGGACGTGCCCAAGTTCATCGACCTCTACTGCAAGGGCGGCAAGGAGAAGGAGAACGCCGAGCAGTGCGGCATCCTGATCCGCATCCAGCGCGACATCGAGCGCCTGCGCGCGCAGAAGCTGGTCGAGGCGGCGGACGCGTCCGGTGGCGTCGAGGCCCTCAAGAATTACGAGAAGGCCGCCGTCGCTTACATGGACATGTGGAAGAAGTACGGCGAGGCCGCCTGCGAGGCGAAGCAGCCCGCGTGCGAGAAGAGCGAGGAGGTCCTCTACAACGCCGCGAAGGCGTTCCAGGCCGCCCGCCTCATCGCCAAGTCGATCTCGGCTCGTAAGATCCTGCTCGACCCGCGGTACAACCTCCACAACACCGAGCTGGCGAAGACGTCGATCTACGAGATCGGCGGCAACTACCAGGCGATCGCGGTCTACGACGAGGCGGCGAGCTGGTACGAGCGCTACGCCCGCGAGAACCCGAAGGGGGAGAAGGCCGCGGAGGCGCTCCAGGACGCGGTCGTGCTTCGGCTCGGCCTCGGCCAGGAGGACCAGGCCATCAAGGACGCCGACCTCTTCAACAAGAATTACGGCAAGGCGAAGCCCGCGCAGACCGCGCAGATCGCGTTCGCGATCGGCGCGCACTACATCGACCGCGAGGACTGGGATCAGGCGCGCAGGCGGCTGTCGACGGCGATGCCGCAGATCGACCGCAACGCGACGTTCGACGTCCAGGTGCAGGCGCACGCGATGTACGCGCGCGTCCTCTTGCAGACGAAGAGCGTGACCCCGGCGAACGGCGAATACAACAAGGTCCGCGGTTACTGGAAGGACCCCGCGGCCGCCATGAAGAAGCTCGACGCGATCGGCGGCGAGGAGCCGGAGAAGCTGCGCCGGCTCGGCAAGGTGCTGACCGCGGTGGGCGAGGCCTACTTCCACTTCGCGGAGCAGAAGCGGAAGGAAGTCGATAAGATCAAGTTCCCCGAGTACAAGGGCGCCGGGAACCGCGAGGACGTCCTCAAGCACATCAACACCAAGGTCGCGGACTGGGTGAAGAAGAAGCGCCCGGCGATCGAGGCGGCCGACGCGGAGTACCAGAAGATCCTCAAGCTGGAGCCGACGCCTCCGCCGAAGTGGGTCATCGCCGCCGGCGCGCGCGTCGGTCAGATGTGGGGCAAGTTCGTCGCCGAGTTCCGCGCCGCTCCCATCCCCAAGGAGTGGAAGGGGCACGGCATGGTGCCGGGCACCGACGTCTCGTACGACGAGATCCGAGGCGAGTACTACTCGCGCTTGGACGAGGCGAGCGAGCCGCAGAAGCAGATGGCGAAGGGCGCGTTCAAGACCTGCCTCGACCTGTCGGTGAAGTACCAGTACTTCGACGACTACTCCCGCACCTGCGAGGTGTGGCTGTCGAAGAACTACGGCGCCGAGTACCACCTCATCGACGAATTCCGTGGCTCTCCGTCGCGGGTCAACTCCGGCCTGAGCGATCGTCCTGCGCCGCTGAACCTCGACGGGACGCCCTTCCGCGAAGCGCCGACCGTCACGGACAAGCCGGCGGCGGCGGGCAAGGAAGAGGGTGAGGACAAGAAGGCGGCGCCCGGCGGCTCGAAGGAAGGCTCGGCGCTCGATCGGGCCACGACCCGACCCAGGAAGTGATGGAGCGAAACATGAGAAGCATCACCTCATTGGCAGCGGTTGCGGTGCTCCTCCTGGCCGCGACGGGTTGTGGCGGCGGGAGCGTCAGCGGTACGTCTCGCGCGGCGAAGGATCCGACGACCGGCAAGGAGATCACCGACAGCAAGGGCAACGCCGTGTCGGTCGCGGCGGCCAACAAGTTCAAGACCGCCATGGACACCATGGTCCAGCACGACAAGGCGGGCGACTGGAGCGAGGCGACCTGCAGCTCGACGGCCCAGCTGTTCCTCGACGCGGCGGACGAGCAAGGGGACGCGACGTTCGCCGAGGCCATCTACAACGCGGGGCTCGCGTACCAGCGTTGCAAGAAGGACTCGGAGGCGAAGAAGTACTTCCAGCAGGCGCTCCAGAAGAACCCGAAGTTCCACCCGGCGCGCGTCCAGGTGGCGCTCTACAACCTGGCGGAGTCGGGCGAGAGGAACATCGACGCGGCGATCAGCGAGATGCGTCAGGCCGCCGTCGTCGACGCCCAGTACAAGAACGTCGAGGCGCTCGTGCACCTCGCGCTCCTGTACATGAAGCGCGGCAACAACGTCGCCGACAACGACGGCCCCAACGACTTCCAGCGCGCGAAGCGGTACATCCAGAGCGCGCTGGCCGTCGACGACGCCTTCATGCCGGCGTTCAACCAGCTCGCCATCTACTACCTGGAGACGGCGAAGCAGAAGGCGGGCAGGAAGTCGGGCAAGGCGGTCGCGACCAACGTCGGCAAGCAGAAGAAGATCGACACGCAGGCGCTGGAGCTCGCCGCGCTCGTCTGCTCGCAGGCCATCCGCAAGAACCCGAACTACGCGCCGATCCACAACACCGCGGGCATGATCCAGGTCGAGCTCGCGAACCTGAACGGCGCCGTGCAGGAGTTCAACATCGCGAGGAAGCTCGACCCGACCTTCTACGAGGCGCAGATGAACTACGCGGCGGTGAACCTGCAGTTCCGCGGGTTCCAGCAGGCGGAGGAGGCGTACCGCGCAGCCCTGAAGATGCGTCCGAACGACTACGACGCTCACCTGGGGCTCGCGCTCGCCCTGCGCGGTCAGATCGACGACTCGAACTTCGACAACATGGTGGCGGCCGCCAGCGCCGAGCTCGACGCCGCCAAGAAGCTCGCCCCGGAGCGCCCCGAGACCTACTACAACGAGGCGATCCTGACCCAGGAGTACAAGGCGAAGTCGGGCGGCAAGTCCGCCGAGGGCGCCCTCAATTCGGCGAAGGGGCTGTTCGGCCAGTTCATCCAGAAGGCGGGCGCCAATGCCGAGTTCGCCGACGCGGTGAAGCGGTCGAAGGAGCGCATGGAGGAGATCGACCAGATCATCGCCTTCAACAAGCAGACCGAGGCCGAGCGCAAGGCGGCCGAGGCCGACATGAAGACGAAGGAAGCCGAGCAGGAGGCCGCTGCCGGGAGCGAGGGCGAAGGGGGAGAAGGGGCGACTCCGGCTCCGTAGCAGCAGGAGCCTTGTCTCAGATGCTGTCGGACGAGCGCCGCGAGCGGCCCGTGTCGCCAGGGAGAGCGAGCGAGGAATACTGAACGTTTCCGAGCGAGCTCAACCGGCATGCCGGGCCGCGCAGCGGCGCGTCAGGCAGCGCGTCGAGCCCCCTTCTCTCCCTGACGTAAAGAGAAGGGGGTTCGGCGTTTTCGTCGCAACGCTCTGGGAACCTTGGGTGGATTCGGTTGTCGAGGCGAGCGTGGGTCATGCTCTCCGTCGCACCGATGGCATGCGAAGCTGGTTGACCGGCCGCCGTGGTAGGCGGTACAATGGCACTGTAACCGCGTCGGAACATTGTCAGGAGGCTGGAATGAGAGGGTTGACCCGATTGGGTGCGGGAGTCGTGGCTGCCGTTCTTACGAGCGTGGTCGCCTCATCGGCGTTCGCGCAGGCCGCTCAGGGCGGCGGCGGCGCGAAGAAGGAAGAGGGCTACGGGTACGAGTTCTCCGACGATCCGCTGAACGCCGGCGGATTCGGCCCCAACGACGCCACCATCCGCGTGCGGCCCGGCCCCGTCCGGACGACGCTGATTCGGCCCCGTACCTCGTTCGTTCCGGAGATGCTCAAGTCGGTCGAGAACCTCTGATGTGCTGGGCAGGTTGGCACCTGCCCTGTCGATTGATCCCCCGGAGCCGGGGGCGTGCGCCGCGGGGCGTATAGGGAAGGCTGGCGGAGATGGAAGGCAAGCAAAGGGTCGCTCTCACATTTGCGCTCTACCAAAACGAAGCGCTCGTCCGTCGGGAGACGATCACGCAGGATATCGTCAAGGTAGGCAAGGACGCGAAGAGCCATCTGCGTGTCGATGACGAGCTTGCCTCGCGCATGCACGCGGTCATCGAGGTCGCCTCCCCGCAGGACATCACGCTCATCGATCTCGGCAACGAGCCGGGGACGATGGTGAACGGGGCGCGCGTCAACAAGTGCAAGATCAGCCCCGGGGATCAGCTCCAGATCGGCGGCACGAAGATCATGCTGGAGCGCGCCGAGCCGGTGGCGGTGGCCGCGGCAGCGGGCCCTGCCAAGCCGGTCCCCGCGAACCCGTTCGCCGCCGCGCCGCCCGCGAACCCGTTCGCCGCCGCGCCGCCCGCGAACCCGTTCGCCGCCGCGCCGGCGAACCCGTTCGCCGCGACCGCCGCGGGCGGGGCAGATCCGTTTGCCTACAACAACCCGTTCGCGCAGTCGGCGCCCGCGGTCGACGAGGTGCCCCCGGACGCGCCCGAAGGCTCCTACACGTACACGCTCGTGAAGAACGGGCCGGACGTGCCGAGCGAGGAGGTCGAGGTCCCGGCGGCGTCCGTCGAGATCATGATTCTGTGGGATGCCGCGGTGCTTCACGTCGCGCACCTCACGCCGCCGCGCTCCTTCTACGTAGGTGAGGAGGAGGGCAAGAACTTCAAGTGTGACTACTTCATCCCGTCGGAGAAGCTCGGCACCACGCGGGCGCCGATCGTCCTCGCCGACCGCTCGGGCTCGGTCTCCGTGGTGCTCCTGCCCCGCGCCACCGGCACCATCGAGATCCCTGGCACGCCGAAGATCACGGTGCAGCAGGCGATCGACCAGGGCCGCGCGCAGCCGTGCTCGGAGCTGTCGGGCGCCTACCAGATGGCGCTCCCGTCCGGCGGCAAGGCGAAGGTCGAGCTCGACGGCATCGTCTTCCAGGTGTCCGCCGTGAACGCGGGCAAGGTCGTGGCCGGCCACTTCCAGCTGGACACGCAGAGCCTGCTGTACACCGGCCTCTCCATGGCGGTGCACCTCGGGCTGCTCGCGGCGATGGCCTTCTTCATGCCGCCGCTCGGCGACACCGGCGAGGACGGGATCTCCGCGGACCAGCAGTTCCTCATCCAGCAGTACCTCGCGGCGGCCGCCGAGAAGGAGATGGAGGAGAAGGAGACCGAGCAGGTCGCCGAGAACGCCGCGGACAACAAGGAGGGCGGCACCGGCACGCGCGCCAAGGGTGAAGAGGGTTCGATGGGTAACCCGAACACCAAGGCCACCGGCAACCGCTACGGCGTCCAGGGCCCCGCGGACAACCCGGATCCGCACATCGCCCGCCAGGCCGCGCTGCGCGACGCCGCCGAGTTCGGCATGATCGGTCTGCTGAACGCCGGCGCCGGCGGCGACCCGAACGCCCCGACCGCGCCCTGGGGCCGCGACGATTCGCTCGGCAACGATCCGCTGAGCGCCCGCGGCAACATGTGGGGTGATCAGATCGGCGACTCCTTCGGTGCGGGCGGCCTCGGCCTCTCCGGTATCGGCGAGGGCGGCGGCGGGCGCGGCGAGGGTATCGGCCTCGGCTCGATCGGCACCATCGGCCACGGCGCCGGCACCGGCACGGGCCAGGGCTTCGGCTCCGGCCACGGCCGCCTCGGCGGGTCTCATCGCACCAAGCCGCCGCAGGTGCGCATGGGTGCGACGAGCGTGAGCGGTCGCCTGCCGCCCGAGGTCATCCAGCGTATCGTCCGCCAGAACTTCGGTCGATTCCGGCTTTGCTACGAGAACGGCCTCAGGAACAACCCGAACCTGCAGGGCCGCGTCGCGGTGCGCTTCGTCATCGGGCGCGACGGCGCGGTCTCGAACGTCGGTAACGGCGGCTCGGATCTGCCGGACAACGGCGTGGTCTCCTGCGTGGTGCGGGCGTTCTACGGCCTGTCGTTCCCGCAGCCCGAGGGCGGTATCGTCACCGTCGTCTACCCGATCATGCTCAGCCCTGGCGGCTGAGCCCGCCTCGCCCGTCGGCTCGCTCGAACGCCCCGCACGCACCGTGCGGGGCGTTCGCCATTTCCTGGACCGGACGCAGCAGGTGCGCGGCGTCTCCGGCGGTCGCCGCGCCCGCGATCGCGGGGGGCGCGCTGGGCCGCCGCGCGGCGTCGCGTGGACGTCCGCCACGTCGCCGTGCGGCGTCGCGTGGACGCCCACCAGGTCGCCGTGCGGCGTCGCAGGGGAGGGGGCGCGGGCCTGCCGGAAGGCGCTGCCGACCGGCGCAGGGGCGGGGTCTGAAGCCCTGGACTTCCGCGGTTCCCTCCGCCTATTCTCGCGACGCCGCGCGAGGTTGAACGCGCGCCACCTCAGGAAGCTTGTGACGGTGCCACACGGAGCGGCGCAGCCCGTCTCCGGATTGCTGAAGGAGCGGCGCAGCCGACTCCGGATTGCTGAAGGAGCGGCGCAGCCGACTCCGGATTGCTGAAGGAGCGGCGCAGCCGGCTCCGGGGACTGTTGGACGGAGCGGCGCAGCCGGCTCCGGGGACTGTTGGAGAGGGGCGACGCGACGCCCGCGGTCGCTTGGACGCTGGCAGAGTCGATCCCATTCGAAAGGTGAGCAGATGAAGCTTGGAGCATTCTTGATGGTTGGGCTGGTCGCGGCGAGCGCGGCGGGGATGGGCTGCTCCCGGCATCGGCAGGAGGCCGTCATCCTGGCGAATCAGGCCGACAAGGAGGTCGCCGTCAACCCCGAGGGCGCGGCCAACAAGTACGAGCAGGCGACCAAGCTCGACCCCACGAACCACCGCATCTTCTTCAAGCTGGCGATGGCGTACAAGAAGCGGGACGAGTGGGATAAGGTCGCATCCACGCTCGCCCGCGCCACGCAGATCGCCCCGAAGTTCGCCAATTACTGGTTCGAGCGGGGCTGGGCGCTCGAGCAGCAGGCGAAGAAGAAGACGATCTCCTACGAAGAGGCCAAAGAGCCCTACCAGAAGTGTATCGAGAACGATCCCAACTTCGCGGACTGCTACTCGCAGCTCGGGAACGTTTACCTCTGGACGGACGACGAGCAGAAGGCGCTCGAGAACCTCACCAAGGCGATCGAGCACAACCCGAGCGAGATCCGGTACTACGCGGCGCTCGCCGACCTCTACATCCGCCTCGGCTACACCAAGGAGGCCGAGCAGGTGCTCAAGGAGGCGAAGTCGTTCGCGAAGCCTGGGGACAAGTACCTCTTCGGCGTCCACAGCCTGCTCGCGTCGGTCTACCAGGAGCGCGGCTCCACCGCGGAGATGGTGACCGAGCTCGAGGCCGCCAAGGCGGCCGCGCCGCAGGACGGCCCCGAGGCCGTACAGATCCTCTGGAGTCTCGGGAGCACGTACGCGACCCTGGATCCGCCGCGCAAGCAGGAGGCGATCCAGATGCTCAAGGGGTTCACAACGCGCGCCTGCAAGGGATCGAAGGCGGCGAGCTTCAAGACCGAGTGCGAGACGGCGAACACGCTCGTCGCGCGGCTCGGTGGCTCGTGACGTCGCGCGCGGCGCGGGGCACGTAAGGCGTTTCAATCCGTTCGAAGGTCGGGGCCGAGGGTCGATAATCAATGGATCTTGCGCAGCGTCTCAATCATCTCGAGTCGGTTCATGACTGGCAAGGGCTCGTCGAGGAGCTCGAGAAGGGGATTGCGGCCGAAGGGGACGCGACCCGGAAGGCGGCATATCACCTGAAGCTCGGGCGGCTGCTCGAGGAGAAGTTCCTTCAGGCCGTCAAGGCGCTGAAGCACTTCCAGGACGCGTACAAGCTGAATCCAGCGCTGCTCGAGGCGCTGGAGTCGGCTCGTTCCATCTACTGGGACCTCGGCAAGACCAACATGGTCCAGAAGCTCCTGGAGCTTGAGCTGAGGAACTCGCCGGAGGGGACGGCGGCCGCCGAGCTCCTCGTGGAGCTCGGCGACGTGCTCTGCGACGCGGGCGATTTCGAGCGCGCAACGGCGACGTACGCGCGCGCGCTCACCGCCTCGGGCGGGACGAGCGAGGAGGCGCGGGCCTGCCTCGGCGACATGCAGGTCGATCAGTCGTCGTGGGCGGCGCACATGGCGGAGCTGGTCGAGGCGGCCGACGCCGCCGCGACCACGAGCGAGCGCAAGCGGCTGCTGCTGCGCGCGGCGCGCCTCGCCAAGCGCTTCGATCGCGATCAGCTCGAGGGCCTGCTCCGGCGCGCGTACGAGGCGGCGCCTTCCGACAAGCAGGCCGCGGCGATGTTCGAGGGGCTGCTCGCCGAGGAGGAGCGGCCGCAGGCGATCGTCGAGACGCAGCGCCGCATCCTCGAGTCGCGCACCGGCGTGGCGCGCGGCGAGGCGGCGTTCAAGTTCGGCGTCCGCTGGGCCACGCGGCACCAGAACGTCGAGATCGGCTCGAAGCTCCTCGAGGAATCGCTCCGGTACGACCCCTCGAACGAGGCGGCGTTCGCCTACCTGCGCGAGCTCTGGGGGACGAAGGAAGGCAACTGGGAGCGCGTCGCCGCGCTGGCGGAGAGCGCCGCGAACCAGAACGGCACTTCGCCGTTCATGATCGCGCAGGCGGGCGGCATCGCCTGGCGGCAGCTCGGCAATCTCATCCGGGCGAGGAGCTGGTTCGAGCGGCTCTCGGCGGTCGCGCCGACGCACCCGAGCGTCAGCGCGTTCGAAGCGCAGATCGGCGAGCGCCTCACGGCCGCCGCGCCGTCCGCCGCCGCGCCCGCGCCCGTCGCGGCGCCCGCGCCGGTCGCGGTCGCGCCGGCCGCGCCCGCGCCCGTCGCGGCCGCAGACGCCACGCCGCTCCCCACGAGCGCGCCGGCGCCGGTCAGCGCGCAGGCGCCCGTGAGCGCGCCGGCGCCCGTGAGCGTGCGCGCGCCGATCAGCACGCCGGCCCCGGTCAGCGCGCCGGCGCCCGTGAGCGGCAGGGCGAGCGCCCCCGCGGACGCCCCGGCCGACGAGGTCAACGCGAGGTCCTCGGTCGCCGACATCGAGCCGGCGCCGCCGCCGCGCGCCCCCGCCGAGAGCCGGCCCGCCGATTCGGAGATCGGCCGGCGGCCGACCGCGCCGCCGCCCCCGGCCGCCGAGGTCGCGGGCCGCGTCGAGGAGCTCAAGGCGAAGGCCCAGAAGCAGGAGCAGGCCAAGCGGTACAACGAGTACGTCAAGACGCTGATCGAGATCGCCGAGGCGGTCTCCGATCCCGCCGAGAAGATCGAGAACTACGCGAAGGCGGCGGAGCTCTACTCGGGCAAGTTCTCGAACGCGGCCGAAGCGGTGAAGTGCTACGAGGCGATCCTCGCGATCGACGGCGAGCACCCGCAGGCGATCGACTTCCTCCGCCAGAGCTACGAGAAGCGGCGCGACTGGGAGAAGCTCATCGGGCTGCTCCGCCGCGAGGCCGCCGCGCTCCCGGAGGGCGGCGAGCGCGCCGCGAAGTACCTCGAGATCGCGAAGCTCGCGTCCGAGCGGGTGAAGAAGGTCGACTTCTGCATCGAGCTCTGGGACGAGGTCCTCGCGAACGATCCGGAGAACCCGGAGGCGCTGAACGCGCTGGCGGGCCTCTACGAGAAGAACAAGGACTACCAGGCGTTCGCGCGGGTGCTGCAGAAGCAGGTCGACACGACCTTCGACAGCACCCAGAAGCTCGCGCTCCTCAGCAAGCTCGCGCAGCTCTACGGCGAGCGCCTCAAGGACGACGAGGCGGCGGTCAAGGCCTGGCAAGAGGTGATCGCGCTGAACCCCCAGGACCGCAAGGCGCAGGAGGCGCTCAAGAAGGCGTACCTCCAGCTCCAGCGCTGGGACGATCTCGAGGTGTTCTACGCCGAGAGCGGCAAGTGGGACGAGTTCATCCGCGTCCTCGAGTCGCAGGAGGCGAAGGAGACCGACGACGCGGCGAAGATCAGCCTGCTGGTCAAGATCGCCGAGCTCTGGATGAACCAGAAGCAGAAGGCGGATCGCGCGGCGCGCGCCTACGAGAAGGTGCTCTCGATCGACGGCGCGCACCTCGCCGCGGCCGAGGCGCTGATCCCGATCTACACGCAGGCGAACAACCCGAAGGGGCTCGCCGGCGCGATCGAGGTGAAGCTCTCGCACGACCAGGACGACGCGTCCCGGCTCGACCTCTACCGGCAGGTCGCGGCGCTCTACGAGACGCGGCTCAAGGAGCCGCAGAGGGCGTTCGAGCGCTACCTCTCGGCCTTCCAGATCGCCCCGCAGGACGAGCAGTGCATCGAGGACGTCGAGCGGGCGGCGCGCTCCACCGAGGGGTGGGACGCCCTCATCGACGCCTACTCGACGGCGATCTCCCGCGCCGAGGGCGAGGGGGACATCGCGCTCGGGGTCGATCTCCGGCTCCGGCTCGGGCGCGTGCTGCTCGACGAGGTGAAGCGCATCGACGAGGCGCTCTCGCAGTTCCGCGCCGTGTACGAGGCGGACGGCGAGAACGAAGCCGCGATCAGCGCGCTGGAGCGGCTCTACCGTGAGACGGGCCGCTTCGGCGAGCTGCTCGGCATCTACGAGAAGAAGCTCGGCATCATCACCGAGCCCGAGGAGCGCAAGCAGATCCTCTACGCGATCGCCGAGCTGTACGAGGGCGAGCTGCGCGACCCGGTGCGGGCGATCGCGACGCACCGCCAGGTGCTCGACGACGAGCCGACGGACCCGCAGGCGCTCGCGGCGCTCGACAAGCTCTACCGCGAGCAGCAGGACTGGGAGTCCTACGTCGACGTGCTCCGCAAGCGGATCGACTCCCCGCTCGACGAGCAGGCGCTCATCGACCTCAAGTTCCGGCTCGGGAGCACCCTCGAGAAGCACCTGAACGATGCGGCGGGAGCGCTCGAGAACTACAAGGAAATCCTGATCCTCGATCCGGGCAACGACGCGGCGCGCCTCGCGCTCGAGGCGCTGCTCTCGAACGAGTCGCTGCGCGCCGAGGCGGCGGCCATCCTGCAGGAGATCTACGAGGGGCGCGGCGACTGGGAGAAGCTGATCCAGGCGCTCGAGATCCTCGCCGCGGCCGAGGGCGACACGGCGACGCGCGTCTCGCTGCTCCGGAAGGTGGCGCGGACGGCGGCCGACAGCCTGAGCGACCTGAACCGCGCGTTCGACGCGCAGTCGCGGGCGCTCAAGGACGATCCGTCGCACGCCGAGACGCGGGCCGAGCTCGAGTCGCTCGCCGCGCAGGCGGGCGCCTGGGACCGGCTCGACGTCATCTTCAGCGAGATCGCCGACTCGCTGAGCGACGCCCGGCTGAGCCGCGAGTACTGGATGCGGCTCGCGAGCATCCACGAGCGGCTCGGCAAGGTCGAGGACGCGGCGAACGGCTACCTCCGCGTGCTCTCGATCGATCCCTCCGACTCCGAGGCGCTGGAGGCGATGGACGCGCTCTACCGGCGCACCGAGCGCTGGGGCGATCTCATCGGCGTCTACCGGCGCCGCATCGAGCTCGTGCACGAGCCCGCCGAGCGCGAGAGCCTCTACGCGCAGATGGCCGAGGTCTACGAGCAGCGGCTCGGCCAGCCGGAGGAGGCGATCGCCGCCTACCGCGAGGTCCTCTCCACCGACGACACGAGCCTGGTGGCGCTGACGGCGCTCGACGGGCTCTTCAGCCGCCAGGGCATGTGGGAGGAGCTGGCCGACAACCTCGAGGCGCAGCTCAGCATCGCGGCCGAGGAGGAGGCGCAGATCCGGCTGATGCTCCGGCTCGCCGCGCTGCGGGAGTCGCGGATGCGGCTCGTCGACTCGGCGATCGACATCTACCGGCAGGTGCTCGAGCGCGAGCCGACCAACGTCGAGGCGCTCGCGGCCCTCGAGCGCCTCGGGAAGCTCCCCGAGCACGAGGTCGCGATCGCGGAGATCCTCGAGCCGCTGTACCGCCAGTCGGGCGACTACCAGAAGCTCATCGGGGTGCACGAGGTGCAGGTGCGCCGCAGCGATGACGTGACCCGCCGCGTCGAGCTGCTCCACCAGATCGCCGTGCTCTACGAGGACGCCGGCGGCGACCTCAACTCGGCGTTCGACACCTACGCGCGGGCGCTGAGCCAGGATCCGGCCTCGGAGTCGACGCAGGAGGGGCTCGATCGGCTGGCGCGCGCGACAGGTCGCTTCGCCGACCTGGCGCGCGTGTTCGAGACGCTGGCGGCGCAGCAGACCGACGCGGAGCTCGCGAGCACGCTCTACACGATGAGCGCGCGCATCTACGAGGGCGACCTCGGCGACATGGACAGCGCCGTCGGGCACTACCGGCGCGTGCTCGAGATCGATCCGCGCAACCTGCACGCGGCCGAGTCGCTCGAGCGGCTGTTCCGGACGTCGGAGCGGTACAACGAGCTGTCGCAGATCCTCCAGCAGAAGGCGGAGATCCTCGACGACCTGAACGAGAAGAAGCTCGCCCTGTTCCAGGCCGCGAGCATCGAGGAGGAGGTGCTCGAGCGGCACGACCAGGCCATCGCGGTCTACGGCAAGGTGCTCGAGCTCGACGCCGAGGATCTCCGGGCGATCGACGCGCTGACCAAGCTCTACCTCAGCCTCTCGCGCTGGCAGGAGCTGCTCTCGGTCTACGCGAAGAAGGCCGATCTCGTCCTCGATTCGAACGAGAAGAAGCGCATCTACTACCAGATCGGCGCGGTGTACGAGCGCGAGCTCGGCAACGTCGCGAGCGCGATCGACACGTACCAGCGGGTGCTCGAGATCGATCCGGACGACCTGCAGGCGCTCGGGCGGCTCGACGTCCTCTACCAGACCTCGGAGAACTGGCTCGAGCTGCTCAGCGTGCTCCAGCACGAGGCGGAGATCACCGCGGATCCGGCCGAGGGCATCAGCTACCAGTACCGGATCGCGGAGCTCTACGAGAAGCACCTCGACGACGTGTCGAGGGCCATCGAGCTCTACCGCGATCTGCTCCAGCAGATGCCCGACCACGAGCCGACGCTCCGCGCGCTCGAGCAGATCAAGGACGGCACCCGCGATCCGCTCGGCGCCGCGCTGGTCCTCGAGCCGATCTACGACGCGTCCGGCGAGTGGCAGAAGCTGATCAGCGTGCTCGAGGTCCGGGTCAAGGTGGCCGAGGACCCGTACGAGAAGGTCGACCTGCTCCACCGCATCGCGCGCCTCTCGGAGGAGATGCTGAGCGACCACGTGACCGCCTTCGAGACGTACGCGCGGGCGGTGACGTTCGACATCGGCAACGAGGAGTCGCTCTCGAACCTCGAGCGGCTCGCGATGATGGTGAACCGCTGGCCGCAGGTCGCCGCGCTCTACGACACGGAGCTCGGCCGGCTCGGCGAGGAGCCGGGGCGCTTCGTCGAGCTCGGGCTGCGGCTCGCGCAGATCTTCGAGACGCAGCTCGACGACATCGACAGCGCCGTCGCGCGCTACCGGCGCGTGCTCGAGGTCGAGCCGGAGAACCAGACCGCGATCGCCTCGCTCGACCGCCTGTTCACGGCGACCGAGCGGTGGAGCGACCTCGTCACGATCCTCTCGCGCGAGTCGGAGATCGCGCAGTCGCCGGACGAGATCCTCGAGTTCAAGTACCGGCTCGGCGTGGTGTACCAGACGCGGCTCAACGACCTGCCGGCGGCCATCGCGGCGTACCGCGAGGTGCTCACCGCAGCCCCCGAGCACTCGCCCACGCTCGAGGCCCTCGAGGGGCTCTTCGCGGCCGGGATCAAGCAGATCGAGATCGGCGCGATCCTGGAGCCGCTCTACCAGGCGGCGGCGGAGTGGGAGAAGCTCGGCGGGGTGCTCGAGGCGGAGCTCACACACCTCACCCAGGAGCCGGATCGGCTGTCGATGTACTACCGGCTCGGCGAGCTCCAGGAGGAGCGCCTCATCTCGCCGGACGGGGCCCTCGCCGTCTTCATCCGGGCGCTGAAGGAGTACCCGCGCGACGAGAAGACGCTCGAGGAGGTCGAGCGGCTCGCCGGCTCGGTCGACGGCGGCTGGGAACTGCTCGCGAACGCGTACGCCGACGTGCTGGGCATCCACGCCGACAAGGACGTGCAGACCAGCATCGGCAAGCGGCTCGCGCGCGTCTTCGAGACCGACCTCAGCGACGTCGCCAAGGCGGAGGAGACGTACCGGTACGTGCTCGGCATCGAGCCGCTCGAGGCCGAGGCGCTCTCGAACCTCGACCGGATCTACACGCAGCTCGAGCAGTACCCGGAGCTCGCGAGCGTGCTCGAGCAGCGGGTGCGCGCGACCGAGGATCGCCCGGAGCTCGTCGACCTGTACCTCCGGCTCGGCCAGACGTACGAGGAGCGGCTCGGGCAGCTCGACGACGCCATCCGCGCCTTCCGGCGCATCTTCGACGAGCTCGAGACGACGAACGAGCAGGCGATCAGCGCCCTCGAGCGCATCTACACGACCAAGGGCGCCTGGACCCAGCTCAAGGTCGTGCTGGAGCGGGAGCTCGAGAACGCGATGGGCGACAGCCAGGAGGCGGACATCCGCGCCAAGATGGCGCACCTGCTCGCCGATCGGCTGAACGACGTCCAGGGCGCGGTCGAGACGTGGAAGCGCGTCCTCGACCTCCGCGGCGAGGATCCGGAGGCGCTCGGGGCGCTGTCCAACCTGTACGAGCGGGTCGGGCAGTGGGCCGAGCTCTGTGACGTCCTCGAGCGCCACTACGACATCGCGACCGACGACGAGTCGCGCGTCGCGGTGCTGCTCCGCCGCGCCAAGCTGTTCCACGAGCAGCTCGGCCGCGACGACTCGGCGCTCGACGACTACCAGCGCGTGCTCGACATCGACTACGCGAACCTCGAGGCGCTCTACGCCATCGCGGCGATCTGGCGGCTCCGCAACGAGCCCGAGCAGATCGTGAGCGCGCTCCACCAGACGGTGGATCGGGCGCGCGACGTGCTGCCGGCCGAGAACGTGATCGCGCTCTACCGCGAGCTCGGGACGACCTACCAGCACGTCCTCGGGCAGGCCTACGACGCGATCGACGCCTGGCGGAAGCTGCTCGAGGTCGACCCGAAGGACTTCGAGGCGATGGCCGCCCTGGAGAACCTGCTCCGCGCCGAGGGGCGCTGGGTCGAGGTCATCGACGTGAAGATGGGCCGGGCGGCGGCCTACGAGTCGCCGGCCGACAAGGTGCGCGAGTACCTCGAGGTGGCGCAGATCTGGGAGCACCAGGTCGAGGAGAAGGACCGGGGCACGCTCGCGTACGAGAAGGTCCTGGAGCTCGACCCGACGCACGACCAGGCCTTCGCGGCGCTCGAGGAGCTCCACGACGCGGCCCGGCGCAGCGAGCCGCTCATCGAGCTCTACCTCGCGCGGCTCGAGTCGCGCGAGGAGGTGCACGAGAAGACCGACATCCTCCGCAAGGTGGCCCGCGTCTTCGAGGAGCAGCTCGAGGACAGGCCCCAGGCGTTCGACGCGCTGCTCACGGCGTTCGAGATGGACTACTCCGACATGGAGACGGTCCGGTACCTCGAGCGCATGGCGCAGGCGACGAACCGCTGGCCCGAGCTCGTGCAGACGGTGAACGGGTGGCTCCAGCAGGAGACGGCCCCGGTCCAGAAGATCACGCTCTGCCTGCGCCTGGCCAAGTGGTACTCGGAGGACCTCGGTCACCCCGAGTACGCGCAGCCGTACTACCAGCAGATCTACGCGTACGACCCGAACAACGTGGCGGTGCTGCGCCAGATGGCGAACTTCTTCAAGAAGACCGGCCAGTGGCAGCGGCAGGGCGAGATGCTGACGAACGCCCTCAACGTCGCGGTGATCGACGTCGACCGGAAGGAGATCCTGACCGAGCTCGGCGAGGTGCTCGAGAAGCACATGGGCGAGGTCGAGCAGGGGCTCAGCTTCTACCGGCGCGCCCTCGACGTCGATCCGCTGCACCTCCCGGCCCTCGAGGCGCTGGAGCGCATCTACACGGATCGCGACCAGTCGAACGACCTCGTCGACGTCCTGCTCCGCAAGGCGAAGGCCGTCAGCGAGCCCGACGTCGTCGCGAGCGTGAAGCTGCGCACCGCCGGCCTCTACGAGACCAAGCTCGGCCTCATCGAGAAGGCCGGCGCGGTCTACCGCGAGGTGCTGGACATCGACGCGTCGAACCTGCTCGCGATGCGGGGGCTCGAGCGCGTGTACACGACCACCCACCAGTGGCCGGATCTCGTGCGCGTCCTCGAGATGCAGCTCGACGTGGTCACCACGGAGCGCGAGCGCATCGACGTGCTGATGAAGATCGCGAACCTCCAGGAGGAGCAGTTCCTGAAGCCGGATCTCTCGGCCGCGCGGCTCGAGCAGGTGGTCGAGATCGACCCGTCGCACGAGCCCGCGCTCGAGGCCCTCGAGCGCTGCTACCGCCGGCTGCGGCAGTGGCACGACCTCATCAACACGTACGACCGCCACATCAACGCCGCCGAGGATCGCCAGAAGAAGATCGAGCTCTGGTCCCATACGGCGAAGGTCTACGCCGAGGAGATCGAGGACCTCGACCGCGCGATCGACGCTTACCTGAACATCGTCGACATCCAGGACACGCACGTCCCGTCCCTGGAGGCGCTGGCGAAGCTCTACGAGAAGCAGGACAACTCGTCGAAGGCCATCGAGTACATGACGCGCGTCGCGGACCTGACCGTGGACGGCAAGCAGCGCGTCGACATGTACTACCGGATCGGCCGGCAGCTCGACGAGAAGCTCGGCGAGCGCGGGCTGGCCCAGGAGCGCTTCGAGATGGCGCTCGATCTCGACCCCACCCACGTGCCGACGTTGGCGGCGCTGCGGGTGATCGCGATCGACGCGGCCGACTGGGATCGCGCGGCGCGCTACCTCGAGCAGGAGCAGATGAACACCGACGCGCCCCGCGCCAAGGCGCGGCTGCTCGTCGAGCTCGGCAAGCTCCGCGACGACATGCTCGGCGAGCACGCGCTCGCCGTGCAGGCGTACGAGATGGCGCTCCAGAGCGACCCCGACAACGAGGACGCCGCGATGCCGCTCCTCAACGAGTACGTCTCCACGGAGCGGTGGGCCCAGGCCGAGCCGCTCGCGGAGATGCTCGTCAGGAAGAGCGGCAAGCGCGACCGTTCAGAGCAGCACCGGCTGCAGCGGACGTTCGGCAAGGTCCTCGAGCGGCTCGGCAAGGACGAGGCGTCGCTCAAGGCGTACACGGCGGCGCACAACCTCGATCTCACCGACCAGGAGACGATCCGGGGCCTCGCCGACGTCAGCTTCAAGCTGAACGACTGGGCGAGCGCGCTGACGAACTACCAGAAGGTGCTCACCAGCCTCGACGAGGCCGAGACCGAGGAGCGCGCCACCGTCTACTACAAGCTCGGCTGCATCAAGCAGGCGCAGGGGCAGTCGAAGCAGGCGGTCAACAACTTCGAGAAGGCGCTCGGGGCCGATCCGTCGCACCGGCCGACGCTCGAGGCGATGGTCGCCGTCTACGACGCGCTCAAGGACTACAAGCAGGTCTGCCACTACAAGCGGCTGATCCTCGACAACATCATGGACGGCGCCGAGCGGTTCAGGATGTTGAACGAGATCGGCGACATCTGGGTCGAGAAGGAGAACAACATCCCGAAGGGCGTCGAGGCCCTGGAGGAGGCGCTCGATCTCGAGCCGCAGAACCACGTCCTGCTCCACAAGCTGCTCCAGCTCTACCAGCGCACGGGGCAGTGGGAGCGGATGGTGGACTGCCTCCAGCGGATCGCGGACCTCGAGCCGCAGCCGGATCGCAAGAGCCGCTACCTCTACACGATGGCGCAGATCTACCGCGACAAGCTGGAGGACCCGGCGCGCGCGGTGGAGCTGTTCAACGAGACGCTGGACCTGAACCCGCACTCCCTCGAGGCCTTCGAGCGCATCAACAAGATCCTCACGGCGCAGAAGGAGTGGAAGCAGCTCGAGCGGGCGTACCGCAAGATGCTGCACCGGGTCGCCGGCAAGGGGAACACGGACCTCGAGTACAACCTCTGGCACGCGCTCGGGCTCATCTACCGCGACCGGCTCGGCGACCGGACGGCCGCGGTCGAGACGTTCCGCATGGCCTCGCGGCTCAAGCCCGAGGACGCGACGGAGCACCTGATCCTGGCGGAGCTCTACGAGCAGTCGGAGCAGTTCGATCTGGCGACCAACGAGTTCCAGGCGATGGTCAAGATCGATCCGATGAAGATCGACCCGTACAAGCGGCTCTACCGCCTGTACGTCGACGGCAAGCGCTACGACCAGGCCTGGTGCGTCGCGGCGGCGCTCGCGTTCCTCCGCAAGGCCGATCCGGACGAGCAGCAGTACTTCGAGGACTACCGCCCGCAGGGCCTGATCCCGGCGAAGAGCCGGCTCGACAACGAGCAGTGGATCAGGAACCTGTTCCACGAGGAGGAGAACCTCTACGTCGGCAAGATCTTCGAGATGATCGCGGGCGCCGCGCTCAGGGCGAAGATCGAGACGCTGAAGCAGAGGAAGGAGCTCCCGGTCCTCGATCCGCGGTTCCTGCAGGATCCGGCGACCTCGACGGTGACGTTCGCCCGGACCTTCGGGTGGGCGGCCAACGTCCTCGGCCTCCCGGCGCCGCGGCTCTACGTGCGCAGCGACGTGCCCGGCGCGCTCGTCGCGGTGGCGAACGAGCAGCCGGCGTCCGTCGCGGGGCAGACCGTCCTCACCGGGTTCTCGCCGCAGGAGCTCACGTTCATCGTCGGCAAGCACCTCGCGATGTACCGCGGCGAGCACTACATCAAGACGCTGTTCCCGACGGTCACCGAGCTGACGGTGCTCCTGTTCGCCGGGATCAAGCTGGTCGCGCCCGACACGCCGGTGCCGCAGGACATCGAGAAGCAGATCATGGCCACCGCGCAGACGCTCCGCGGCTTCATGCAGCCGATGCAGCTCGAGGGGCTCCGCATGGTGGTCAAGAAGTTCCTCGCGGAGGGCGCGAAGGCGAACATCAAGCGGTGGGTCCAGTGCGTCGACATCACCGCGGCGCGCACCGGCCTGCTCCTCTCGGGCGATCTCGAGATCGCGAAGAAGATCATCGCCGCCGAGCCGCAGCAGCCCGGGGATCTCCCGCCCCAGGACAAGCTCAAGGAGCTGATCGTCTTCTCGACAAGCGATCAGTATTTTGCGCTGCGTCAGGCGCTCGGCATCGCCATCGGCGAGGGGTGAGCGCGCGCGTCGGTGAACCCTAAATAGCTGAATCTACATCGGAATCAGAGCATCCGAGGCCGGGGGCGGCTCGCTCCCGGCCTCGGAGCGCTCTATGCCGTCGGGAGGCACATATCCATGAGTCTGCTTGACGAGTCAGCAATCCTTACGAACGATCGGGTGCTGTGACCTCATCATCGATGATCGTCCGGCTCCCCGTGCAGTCCGCGAGAGGCTTCGGGAGATACAGGCTGATCGCAAAGCTGGGGCAGGGTGGGATGGCCGAGGTCTTCCTCGCTGCGCATCGCGGCCCGCTCGGCTTCGAGAAGCTGGTCGTGATCAAGCGGCTCAAGCCGGGGATCGCCACCGAGCCCGAAGTCAACGCGATGTTCCTCGACGAAGCGAGGCTCGCCGCGCGGCTGAACCACCCGAACGTCGTGCAGACGTACGAGTGCGGCCAGATCGACGACCAGTACTACATCGTGATGGAGTACCTGGAGGGGCACTCGCTCGATCGGATCTGCAGGAAGATCGACCCCTCGCGTCACCGCGCGGTGTACCTGGCGATCCTCTCGGACGCGCTCGCCGGGCTGCACTACGCGCACGACCTCATGGACTTCAACGGGCAGCCGCTCCAGGTGGTCCACCGCGACATCAGCCCGCACAACATCTTCGTCACCTACGACGGGCAGGCGAAGGTCGTCGACTTCGGCATCGCGAAGTGGGCGACGCGCGACGCGGACACGAGCACGGGCGTCGTCAAGGGGAAGATCCGGTACATGGCGCCGGAGCAGGCCCTCGCGACGACGGTCGACCGCCGCGCGGACGTCTTCTCGATGGGCCTGATATTCTGGGAGCTCGTCGTGGGCGAGCGCTTCTGGGGGGATCTCTCCGACGTGCAGATCCTCCAGCGGCTCACGTTCGGCGAGATCCCGCAGCTGCGCGAGCGGTGGCCCGCGGCGCCCGAGGCGCTCGATCGGATCTGCTCGCGCGCCCTCGCGATGGCGCCCGAAGAGCGCTACGCGACGGCGGCGCAGATGCGCGAGGACGTCGAGGCCTACCTCGCGACGATGGGCCGGCGCCCGTCGTCGGCCGAGATCGGCCGCCTCATCGGCGAGACGTTCGCGAACCGACGGGCCGAGGTGCGGTCCGCCATCAGCGACCAGCTCGGGCGGCTCCACGCGGCCTCGGGCGAGGGCGCGGAGGAGTTCGAGATCCTCCCGGTGCTCGAGGAGCGCGGCGCGGTGCCGTGGTCCCAGCGCATGCCGGTGTCGCAGATGGCGCAGCAGTTCGCCGCCGCGCCGGTCGCGGATCCGATGCTGGGCGACGACAGCTCGCGCGAGGACAGCATCTCGAACCGCCAGACGATCCCCACGATCATGGTCGCCAACACCAAGCCGACCGGGCGCAAGGCGCTCTTCTGGGGCGCGGGGGTCGCGCTGCTCTCCGTGCTCTTGATCGGCGGCACGTGGGCGGTCGTCTCGCAGTTCCCGATGAAGGAGGACCAGGAGCCGGTGGCCCCTCCGGTCGACCCGACCACGCCCATGGTGATCCAGCCCGCGCCGCCGCCGCCCGTCGCCAACCTCATCGAGCTCCGGATCATCGCCACGCCGATGGACGCGAAGATCTACCTCGACGACGTGGAGCTCCCCAGCAACCCGTTCTTCGCGCGGTTCAGCCGGGATGGCACCGGACATCGCATCCGGGTCACGGCCGATGGGTACACCCCGGAGGCGCGCTTCGTGGTGTTCACGCGCGACGAGGTGCTGACCATCAACCTGCGCCCGGTGCAGACGACGCCCACCAAGCAGGGCGGCGGCTCCGCGCCCCGGAAGTGACGGGCAGGGCCGCGGCCTCGCCGTAGCCACCCGGGCGGGCGACGCGGCGGCCCGGAGGGCGACGCGGTGGCCCCGGAGGGCGGCGCGGTGGCCCCGGAGGGCGGCGCGGCGCCCCCTCTCGGCCCGCGGTCGCGCCGGAAGCGCGCCGCGCGCGGACCTACGGCCTGCTGCTCATCATCGCCTCGAGCGACGGCGGCACGCAGCCGTAGGCCTCGGCGGCCGCGAGCAGCGCCGAGTTCTGCGGCAGGTTGAGCAGGAACGAGCTCGCGTAGGGCGTCCCCTCCAGGCCCTTCAGCCGGCGCAGGAGCGGCGGCATCGCGCGCTCCATCGCCTCCCGCGCGCCCACGAGGTCGCCCATGTCCACGCAGGCGTCGTGCAGCGCGAGGTAGATCGGCGCCTCGTTGAGCAGGCTCGGCGCGCCCGCCTCGACGAGCGCCGCCGCCTCCCGCGCGATCTCGCGGGCCTGCTCGGCGTCGCCGAAGCGGCGCTCCGCCTCGGCGCAGAACCCGAGCGCCACGGGGAGGACGTCGCGGTTCTCCGTGACGCGGTAGGCCTCCGTGGCCTTCTTCAGCAGCGAGCGCGCCCGCGCGAGGCCCGACGACTCGACGCGCAGGAGCTCGCAGCCCCGGTAGAACAGGATGCCGAGCGTCACCCGGTCGCGCACGACCCACATGCTCCCCGCCGCCTCGTCCGCGCTCGCGCGCGGCTCGGCGAGCGCGGCGTCGAGCCGCGGCTCGGGGCCGAACGTCGCCGCCCAGCAGAGCAGGATCATCTGCCCGTGCCGCGCCGCCCCGGAGCTGCCGATCGCCTGCGCCCGGGCGATGCCCGCCTCGATCTCCTGGAGCGCCTCGCCCCGCGCGCCGATGGTCGTGAGCGCGAAGCCGACGTTCATCGTCAGCATCGCCTCGCGCTCCTGCAGCCCGGCGCGGCGCGCCGCCCGCGCCGCGTTCCGGCGCGCCTCCAGCGCCGCGGCGGGCTCGCCGCGCGTCTGGTGCGCGACCGCGCGCGTCTGCCAGGCGTCGACCGCCGCCCAGACGAGGCCCCGCCGCGCCGCGAGGTCGAGCAGGTGCGCGGCCTCCTGCTCCGCCATCGCGAGCTGCCCGGCGAACGCGTGGACCTGCGCCAGCGTGGCCGAGCACTGCGCCTCCTCCTCGACGAGATCGATCGTCCGGGCGCGGTCGCGCAGCGCCGTCAGGCGCCCCTCCAGATCCATCCCGGAGCCGCACGCGTGATCGTAGCGGGCGCGCGCGGTGAGCGTGCGCAGCTCGCTCGCCTCGTCGTAGACGTTCTCCCACATCGCCCGGATCGCCGAGTCGCGCTCGGGCGAGCGCGCGTCGAGCCGCGAGTACGCCTCCTCCAAGAGGACGGCGCGCGCGAACGCCGTCGGCTTGTCGGGCGAGAACACGAGCGCGCGATCGGCCATCGTGACCGCGTCGCGGAGCGAGTTCGTCGCGAGGGCGCGCCGCGCGGCGGCCTCCCAGCGGATCGCGGCCTCCTCGTGCTCGCCGCCGAGGTCGAAGTGCTGCGCCACCGTGGCGCTGTCCTCGCCCAGCCGGTCGAGCCAGCGCGCCGCCGCCGCGTGCAGCTTCTTCCGGAGCTCCTCGCCGACCGAGGCGTACGCGACGTCGCGGACGAGCGCGTGCTTGAACAGGAACTCGCGCGCGGCCGGGAAGCGCGACGCGGGCTGCTCGACGAGCAGCTCCGCGGCGATGAGCTTCTTCAGCGCGGTCTCCGGCTCGGCTACGCCGACCTCGGCGAGGCCCACGTCCCAGACGGACAGGCCGAAGACGCTCATGCGCACCACCGCCTCGCGCGTGGGCTCGTCGAGCGCGTCGAGGCTCACCTGGATGGCCGCCTCGATGGTCGGCGCCGTGGCCGCGTCCTTGCCGGAGGCGATGACGCGCGCGAGCTCCTCGGCGAAGAGGGGCGAGCCGGCCGCCTGCTGCGCCACGCGGTCGAGCGTCGCGTCGTCGAACGGCCGCGCGGCCGCGGCCGCGCTGAAGACGGCCCGCGCGATCTCGCGCGTGGCCCGGCGCGCGATGGGGCGCAGCTCGACGCGGACGTGGTCGCGGCCGGTGAAGCGCTGGCCCTGGTCGCGCCAGAACGCCGGGCGCACCATGAGCATGATGAAGAGCGCCCTGCCCGTCGCCCGCCCGAGGAGGTGATCGAGCCACGCGACGCTCTCCGGGTCGGCCCACTGCGCGTCCTCGACGAGCAGCGCGCACGGCTCGATGGAGGCGGCGCCGACCGCGATGTCGGTCATCGAGAGGTACAGCGCGTCGCGCGCGCCGCGCAGGTCGACGCCGTCGGGGAACGGCTGGTTCGCGAGGAGGCGCGCGAGGAGCCCGCCGTCGCCGTGGAGCAGCCGCCGCGCGCGCACCGCCTCGTCGGCCTGCTCCAGCGACGCGCCCTTCGGCAGGCCCGTGAGGACGCGCAGCGCGTCGGTGGCCACGCCGAGCGCCTGCGCCCGGCCGAACGACTCGCAGCGCAGCTGGACGAGCCGCGGCGGATCCTGCCGGTCGGCGATGCGGGCGACGAACTCGCGCGCGAGCCGGCTCTTGCCGATGCCCGGCGGGCCCGAGATGCTCGTCACGACCGGCGTCCGGTCCTCCACGCAGCGGTCGAACGCCGCGACCGTGGTGATGAGCTCGGCGTCCCGCCCGACGAAGGGCGTCTGCGCGTCGGGCCGCTTCGGCGCGCGCGAGAGCACCCGCACGGCGCCGCTCTCCAGCGGCTCGCCCAGGAAGCGCCCGCGGGACAGCTCCACCGTGGTCGCGTCCGCGAGGACGCGGCCGAGGCCCGCCTCGCGCGCGAGCGCGACCGCGCGGTCGACGACCTCGCCGGCCGATCGCGTCCGGTCGACGCGCATGCGGCCGGAGGCGACGCCGACGCGGCCCCCGCGGTCGCCGAGCCCGAGCCCGAGCTCGAGCGCCCGCGACGCCTCGTCGCCGTGGGCCTGCCGCACGCCGAGGTGGGCGACGATCGAGTCGGCGCCGAGCGGCAGCGCGTCGGCCCCGCGGCGCCGCAGCGCCTCGAGCTCGCGGTGCCGCTCCTCGCCGGTGGCCACGTGCAGCGCCACGATCGTGGTCACGAGCCGCGTGCCCATCACGCCCGGCGGGTTGTCGCTCACGCGCAGCGGGGAAGGGGTGGGCAGGTGCGGCTCGGCGACGAGCGCCGCGAGCCTGTCCGCGACCTCGCGCGCCGAGCTCGGCCGCAGGCCCCGGTCGGCGAGCAGGAGCGCGTGGATCAGCTCGTCGAGCGCCGGGACCACGTCGAGCAGGAACTCGGACAGCCGCGGCGCGGGCGTGGTCGCGAGGCGCACGAGGGTCGCGATCGAGGTCGGCCCCATGTGCGGCGGCCGGCCTGCGACCAGCTCGAACAGCGTCGCGCCGAGCGAGTAGAGGTCGCTGCGCGCGTCCACCGTCGCGTCGCCGCGCGCCTGCTCCGGCGAGATGTACGCCGGCGTGCCGACGGGGCTGCCCGCGTCGGTCGTGAGCACGACCTCCTTCGACGCCGCCACCCCGAAGTCGACGAGCTTGACCCGGACGCCGGCGTCCGGCGGCCCGCGCAGGAGGAGGATGTTCGACGGCTTGATGTCGCGGTGGACGACGCCCGCGTCGTGCGCGGCCGCGAGCGCGCTCGCCACCTGGCGCCCGACCTCCAGCCCCTCGCGCAGCGACAGCGGGGAGCGCCGCTGGCGCGACGCCAGGTCCTCCCCGTCGAGCCACTCCATCGCGATGAACGTCGTCCCCTCCTCGATGCGCCGCCCCTCTGCGTCCGTCGTGGTCGAATCGAGCGTCCCGAACGCCACGACCCGCACGATCCCGGGGTGATCGAGCTCCGAGAGGATCTGCCCCTCGCGGGAGAGGCGGGCCTGGCCCTCGGCGTCGACGCCGAGCGCGGTGATGATCTTCAGCGCGACGTACCGCTCGGTCTGCACGTCGTACGCGCGGTGCACGGTGCCGATCCCGCCGCGGCCGACCTCGCGCTCGATGTGGAATCGGCCGGCGATGAGCGGCCTTGCGGGCTCGATGCGCGCGGAGCTCATGCGCTAGCCGACGTGATCCGTGGGATGGGCGCCGAGCGCGCTCCGGCGCGGCGGAGAGGCGATCTCATGGCGCCAAGCCGGGCGGGGCTGCGGTGTTCCGACGGAGCGCATTCGCCAAGGAGACTACGCTGTCGTCCAGGGTAGTTCCAGTGTCGCGGTCGCGCCGCGAGCCGCGGAAGGAACAATCGAGAAGAATCGAGCGCGCGGGGGCCTCTCTTGACGGATCTGAAAGCTCCTCTTACGGTCAGCGGCTCTGCGCTAACGTCGGGAGTCCCTCGATGCTCGATCGCGTCGCCGTTCACCAGACCCGGCTGCGCACGCCCGGCCTCGGGCTCGATGCCAAGGGCGTCGCGCTCGGGGCCAAGGGGCTCGTCCTCCTGCCGTCGATCGATCGGCTCGTCGCCTTCCTGGCGCTCTACACGCGGCAGGGCTCGCTCGGCGACATCCTCCGCTCGCTCGTCGTCGAGGTCGTGCGATCGAAGCTGGGCGCCCGGGAGGTCACCCTCCTGTTCGCGGCGGAGAGCAGCGACCGGCTCGACCGCGTCGCCGAGATCGCCCGGCTGGCCGGCGGCTACTGCTTCACCGGGACGAGCCGGCACTTCGTCCAGTACCGCGACGCCGCCGCGCCGTTCGGGTACGACGTCCCGCAGATCCTGCCCAGCGACGCGGCGCTCTCGCTCTACCACAACGCCTTCTCGCAGACGTACGAGGTCGAGCGGCGCCTCGACGTGCGCGCGCTGCTGCTCCGGCTCGAGCCGCACCTCGATCCGGCCGCCGGGCGCGAGCCCGGGCCCCGCTGGCTCGTCGCGGAGTCGGGGCTCGGCCCGGCGCTCATCCGCTACCTGTCCCGGAGCAGCGTCGAGGCCGAGGTCGGCCTGTGCGAGTGGCCGCCGGAGTCGAGCTTCGACGACGCCCCGGTCCTCCGCTACCTCTTCCGCGTGCCGGCCATCCCCGACCGGATGGTCCCGCTGCTCACGAGCACGCCGGGCCTCGGGTACTTCGTCCCGGTCGCCCCCGGCGCCGCGGTGGAGATCGGGTTCCGGCACCCGGTCAACCTCCGCGCTTGCCCGGTGTTCAGCGAGGCGGGCCTCGTGCTCTTCCGGGGCAGGGGCCGCGAGGCGCTGGAGGTCGCGAAGCTGCCGGCGATGGGGGACGTCTCGGCGTTCGCCCGGGTCGAGCTCAGCCGCGAGCCCGCGGTGGCGCGGGTGACGCCGGAGGGCGACGCCCGGCGCCCGCCGTCGGTCGTGCTGTCGCTCCGCCTGGTCCCGAGCTCCGAGCCGTGGCGGACGGTGACGGCGTCGTGGATCCGGCTCGAGGAGATGCAGCTCCTCCGGCACGTCGCCTACGCGCTCGGCCCCGAGACGCTGCGCCGGGCCCGCATCGCCTTCACGGCCGCGGGCGCGTTCCTCCGCCACCCGACCGGCATCGAGGGGATCCCGGTCGGCGAGTTCTTCCGGGAGGTCCACCCGGGCCTCTACATCCCCGCCGGCTACGACGCGGTCCCCGCGGTCGCGCCCGGCGTGCTGTTCCGCGCGATGGGCGCCCCGGCCGGGCAAGCGCTGTTCATCGGGCGCGACGGGCGGGCGATCGGCGTGCCCGAGGACGCGTTCGTCCCGCTGGAGACGGCGCTCCTCGAGGCGCAGCAGTGGTCGCCGCTGGCCGCGCAGTCGGCGGGCCTCACGGCCGCGCTGGCGACCGAGCTGCCCGAGGTCGTGCTCGGCGGCGTCGGCATCCGGCCCCTGCGCGACCTCGCCCCGCCCGACGCGAGCGGCGAGCCGAGGGCGCTCCCGCCGGGCGCCGGCCGGGCCCCCCAATGACCGAGCCCGACGCGATCGCCGAGCGCCTCTCCGAGCTCCAGGCGAACGTGCTCGCCCCGCTCGTCCTCGGCGGCCCCCTCCACCCGGTGCGCCCGTTCGGCGTCCGGCTCGCGCTCCTCCTCGGCGACGGCGCGGGGGCGCTCGATCGCGACCTCGGCTCGCGCATCGATGTGGTCCGCGTCCGCGTCGCCCGGCTCGTCGCGCCGGTGGACACGCTCCCGGAGCTCACCTCCGCCGACTGGGCGCTCCTCGCCGCGCTGAACGACCTGCTCCAGCTCACGAACCACGAGCTCGCCGGCGTCCTGACGCGCAGCCGCTATCCGCGCCTGCTCGCGAGCGTGCGCGACCTCTGCGAGCTCGTGCCCGCGCCGGCGGACGTCGCGACCGCGCTGTCGCGCCACGCCACGTTCGCGCGCGTGCTCGACAGCGTTCGCACGGACGCGGTGGTCGCCTGGTGGACGGGCCGCGCGAGCTTCCGCGGCCAGCCCCCGCCCCCGCGGCTGCTCCGGTGGCGGCAGCTGCGCAACGTCGAGGTCGAGACCCGGCGCGTCGGCCTCGCCGACATGGGTCACGGCATCCCCGGGCTCGCCCCGCCGGATTTCACGGACGCGCTCGCCCTCTGGATGACGCGCACGCCGCTCACGGATCTCGCGACCGCCACCCGGAAGAGCCCGCCGTTCGCGTGGTCCGCCTCGACGCTCGCGGTCGTCGCGACCCCGCCTGGCCGGAGCCTCGCGTACCGCGTGCTCCTGCGCCAGCCGCACGACCTCGCCGTCGCGACGCTCGCCCGCGCCGCCAGGGAGGTCCCGCCCCGGTTCGGTCGGGCGCGCGCGATCGCCGAGTCGTTCGCCAGCGAGGTCGCCGCCGGGATCAAGCTGCTCGACGAGCGCTCCGGGGCCGCGTGACCCGCGTGCGGCGTGCGCCGCGCGGTGAGCGACGGGCGACGTGCCGCGCGGTTTTGATCGGTTCAAACGGGGCGTGATACGCTCCGGCCCCCTTTCACGCGCCTCGCGCTGGAGCGACGAACCGTTTGGACCGGCAAGACGCTGAGAACTCCGACGACATGCTTTCTTCTTTCCGGCGCCCTCTCCGCGTCGGCCTGCTTCGGGCGGCGGCCCGGCGCGCGCGGAGCCCGCGGGTGCGCATCGCCGGCGCGGCGCTCGCGCTCTCGCTCGCGGTGAGCCCGGGCGTCGCGTTCGCCCAGGCGTCTGCGCTGCTCGACGAGGGCAAGGCGCTCATGAAGAAGGGCAAGCTCGCGGAGGCCTGCCCCAAGATCGAGGAGAGCTACCGGCTGAGCCCGAGGTCGGCCACGCTCCTCGCGCTGGCCACCTGCCACGAGAAGCAGGGGAAGCTCGCGACCGCCTGGTCCGAGTACATCGATCTCAGCGCCGCGGCCCGCAAGGAGGGCAACAAGCGCCTCGAGGCCGACGCGAAGGCGCGGGGAGCGAGGCTCGAGCTGCGGCTCCCGCGGCTCACGGTGAGCGTGCCGCGGGCCGCCGCCGTCGAGGGGCTCGAGGTGACGCTCGACGGGGCGCCGGTCGACAGCGCGAGCTGGGGCCAGGCCCGGCCGATCGATCCCGGCGAGCACAAGGTGAGCGCGAGCGCGCCGGGCCGGAAGAAGTGGGAGGCGTCGGTCTCGATCAAGCGGGGCGAGCGGAAGGCCGTGGCGGTTCCGGCGCTGGCCAAGGACGGCTCGGCGGCGCCGGAGCCCGCGCCGGCGGAGGAGGCGCCCGCGAAGGAGACGGCGGCGGCCACCGCGGCGCCGGACAAGGGCGCGGCCGGGGAGGGGAAGGGGGCGGCTGCGGCGGGGAAGGGCGCGGCTGGGGGCGGGAAGGGCGCGGCTGGGGCCGGGAAGGATGCGGCTGGGGCCGGGAAGGGGGCGGCGGCGCCGGAACAGACCGCTGCGGGGCCGGAGGAGGACGCGCAGCCCGAGGAGCCCTCCGAGGCCGAGGAGCCGGAGGCGAGCCGGGGCGCCTCGCCGAAACACGCCGGAAGCTTCGTGCTCGAGGTCGGCGCGGCGGGCGGCGCGCTGATCGGGCTGATCGACTCCGGCAGCTTCGGCGACCTGAGCACGTATTCGTACAGCTACAACATCCTGCCCGAGGGCGAGCTCATCGCGCCCTGCAACGACGAGGTCTGCCACGCCAGCTTCGAGCCGGCGATCGGGCCGTTCGTCGGCGGCCAGGCCTTCGTCGGGGTCGCGCTCTCCGAGCGGTTGCACCTCGGCGTCCGGGCGCTCGGCGGCTATCGGTTCGGCGGCGGCTATCTGGTCGTCGGCGGCCCGTCTGCGTCGCTGCGCTTCGGGCGCCTGTGGCTCGGCCTGACGGGGCTCGTCGGCGCGGTGGGGCAGGACGCGAAGGTCACCGGCGTGAAGGGGGAGATCCCCTCCGAGCTGGTCGACCACAACTACGGCCGGACCGAGGTCGACGTGAACGCGCGCGAGGGCAGCCTCCCCGAGACCGCGCTCGTCGAGACGCTCGCGTTCGGCGGCAGCGTCGAGGTGTCGCTCGTGCTGGCGGATCTGCCGAGCTCGAGCTGGACGTCGGGCGCGCTCCTCCTGAGCGCCTGGCCGACCTTCATGAAGGGGCTCGACGGGTTCGTGATCGCCGCGCCGGTGGGCCTCGGGTATCGGTTCTACTGAGCGACTCAAAGCTCCTCATCCCAACCAGAGCCCCGCTCCGCGTTCGTCGCTTGGTACCGCCGCCGACGCGCGCTACCGTCTCGCCGTGACGAAGACCGGGCGGCGCAAGCAGAGACCCACGCCGCGACAGGGCGCCCCGGAGCTCACCCCGAAGAGCGTCGCGCGCATGGACGTCGGCGACGCCGTCTACCGCCTGGTGAAGCTGCTCGCCCGCCACCCCGACGAGCGCCTCGACGCGAAGGCCCGCGGCGCCCTCGAAAAGACCCTGCCCGCCCTCGACGCGCTCCGCGCGAGCCACCCGGACCACCCGCAGGTCGCGTGGGTCGCCGGCATGATCCTCCGCAAGCTCGGCCGGCTGGACGAGGCCGCGCAGCTCGCCCGCCGCGCGTTCGAGCTCGAGCCCACGTTCGCCACCGCCGTGAGCCTCGCGTACGCCCTCCGGGAGCGAGGCGACATCGACGCGGCCCAGGCCGCATTCGAGGCCGCCGCCCGCCTCGATCCCGAGGACGTCTCGGCCCGCTGCGACCTCGGCGCCATGCTCTGCGAAGCCGGCCGCACCGCCGAGGGCCTGCGCCACCTCGAGGCCGTCCTCGACGCGCAGCCGGCGCACCCCGTGGCCTTCCCGGCCTACGCCTTCCACCGCGCCGTGCGCGATGGAGACGCCTCCTGGTACGACAAGCTCGCGGCGTACGAGAAGGCGCACCCGGAGAGCGCGGGCGCCGCGCGGGCGCTCGAGCGCCTGCGCGCCGAAGGGCTCCACCACCCCGCGCCCATCGCCGTCGTCGAGGGCTTCATCGCCGGCGTCGCCGAGGCGATCGACCACCTCCACCGCGATCACGACCCGTGGCTCACCCGCTTCGGCGCCCGCGAGCACGGCTACCGCATCCTCCCGCCGCTCGCGCCGGAGGAGCTCCGCCGCATCGAGGCGTCCGCGGGCACCCGCATCCCCGCCGACTACGCGGCGTTCGTCACCCGGGTCGGCAGCGCCGGCGCGGGGCCCTACTACGGGCTCCTGCCGCTCGACGGCCCGGGGCAGCTCGAGAGCCTCACGGGCGACTTCCCGCATACGCGGCCCTACCGGCCCCAGCCGCGGGTGATGAGCGCGTCCGAGCGCGCTGCTTACCAGGCCGACGCGACGGTCCGCGGCACGATCGCCCTCGCGCACATGGGCTGCGGCTACTTCTCCGTGCTCGTGGTGCGCGGCCCGCGCGCCGGCACCGTCTGGGCCGATCTCCGCGCGGCGGGCTCGGGCCTGCTCCCGACCCACGACAGCTTCACGGCGTGGTACGGCGACTGGATCGAGGCGCTCTCGAAGGGCGCGCCGGCCGCGCTCCCGATCACCGCGCCCCGGTGCGCGGCGCCCGCGGCGCTCAGCGACTACCTGATGGAGTGGGAGCGCGAGCGAAGGCTCCCGCTCGGGGGCGCGGGCGAGGCGGGGGTCCGGCAGGCGCTGCGCGAGCTCCCCGACGGCGGGATCGCGATCCAGGCCGAGGCGTCCAGGTACTTCGACGCCGGCGATCCCGTCAGCCCCTGCCCCAGCTGCCGGCACATGTTCGAGCACTTCATCCAGAAGGACATGCTGCGTCCCGCGGCGCTGCGGCCCGGCGTGCCGCCCAGGGCCGCGCGGCGGATCCGCCCGGAGGCGTAGCGACCCGTCGGCGCGCGTCCCCCCACGCGGCGCTGCACGTCGGCGCGCGTCCCCCCACGCGGCGCTGCACGTCGGCGGCGGTCCCCCCACGGCGGATTGCGTGCCGGCGGCGGTCCCCCCACGGCGGATTGCGTGCCGGCGGCGGTCCCCCCACGGCGGATTGCGTGCCGGCGGCGGTCCCCCCACCGTGAGCTGCACGCCGGCCGCTCGGCGAGCTCCACCCACCAGGAATCCAGAGAGAGATTTCAACGCAAAGGCACAAAGGCGCGAAGGCGCAAAAAACAAAAATTCACTGCATTTTTGCGTCTTTGCGCTCTTGGCGCCTTTGCGCTCTTGGCGCCTTTGCGTCGAACTCTCTCTCCGTTCGCGAGGCAGATCCCTGGCGGGCTCTCCGCCCCGCGGTACTACCCCGCCTTCTCCGCGCGCCGCCGCCGGGCGCGCCGCGGCTCGCTCCGGGCGGCGCCGCCCTGGCTGGAGGGCTCCGGCTGCGGCGCGAACCCGATCGCCGCGAGCTCCCGCTCGCCGATCACGTCGCCCTTCGCCATGAGCGCCGCGCGGAGGAGGACCGCGCCCATCTCGGCGTCGTTGCCGGGCCACGGATGATCGAGCACGGCCTGCAACGCGCGCAGATCCAGGCCGAACGGCCGGCCCCGCAGCCGGACGCCGATGCGCGCGAGGTGATCCAGCGCGAGCGCCCGGAGGTCCTCGCCGCGCGACGACAGCGACGGCAGCGCGACCGCACGATCGCCGAGACGATCGCCGAGCCGCTCGCTCATCTGGCCGGTCGCCACCAGCGCGTCGACCGTCTGAGGCACCGCCACGACGAGCCGCACGTCGTCCGGCAGCGCCGCGCCGAGGTAGCTCTGCACCTCGGCCGGCAACGCCTGGGCGTCGAGGATGAGCAGCGTGCCCCCCTTCGCCGCCTCGATCGGCGAGCTGTCCGGATCGCGCCACAGCGTCAGCGCGGGCGGCGCGCCCTCGGCCCCCGAGGGCCCGGCGCCGCCCGCGGGCCCCGCGGAGGCGCCCCGTGCCTGCGCGAACGCCTGCGCGAACCCCTCGGGCACCGGCGCCGCGCCGTCGACGATCGCCAGCGGGCCGCCCGCACGCGCGGACGACAGGTGCACGACCGCGCCCCACGCGACCGCGTCGATCCCGGGCGCGGTCAGCAGCGTGACCGGGCCGCCCGCCTCGCCGAGCCGCTCCAGCTGCTCGATCGCCGCGCGCGCGGCGGGGCTGTAGGCCGCGGCCCGCGCCGGCCGCGAGAGCAGCGCCGCGATCGCGCGGAACCGGCCCGCGCCCTGCGCCACGGCGCGCTCGAGCCGGCTCACCTCCCGCGCGCGCTCCTCGGCCTCGCGGCGGGCGGCGACCTCCCGGCCGCGCGACCCCGACAGCATCGCCGACACCGCGATCACCGCGCCGAGCCGGTCGGCGACCGCGCGCAGGCCGCACACCTCCTCCAGCGTCATCGGCGACGCGCGCCGGCCCCGCGGGATCGCGAGCGCCCCGATCGGCCCCTCCGCGTCGTTCACCAGCGCCACCACGCCGATGTCGCGCTCGGCGAGCCACGCGAGCAGCGGCCGCACCTCCGGCCGCCGGACCTCGACCGCCTCGGCGGCCTCGACGCGCAGGACGCGCTCCGGCTCGAGCTGCGCGAGCTCGATGAGGCGCGCCGGCACCTCCGCCGGCGCGGTGTGCGCGTAGCCCGCGCGATCGACGGTCACCCGCTCGGGCGGCGAGAGCAGGTACAGCGCCGGCGGCGCCTGCCCGGCCGTGCCGGCGTCGGACGCGTCGCGCAGCGCGGAGAGCGCCGCCTCCAGCGCCGCCTCCGGCTCGGGGTTCATGGCCGCGCGCGTCGCGGCGTCGAACGCGCCGAGCCAGCGCGCCCCCTCCGGCGCGAACCGGCGCGAGAGGGCCGGCGCGGCGAGCCCGGCGAGCGCGCAGAGCGCGCACGCGCCGAACACGGCGACGCCGACCGACGACGCCGGCGCGCCGCGGAGCCCGAGATCGCCGCGCGGCGCCTCGTGCACCGCGTACACCGCGAGGAGCGCCGGCGGGGTCGCGAGCGCCGCGAGCGCCAGCGTGCGGCGGAGCGCGCGCGAGACCTGCGCGGCGTCGGCGGCCACGGTGCAGAACGCGACGCAGACCGCCGCGACCGCGCTCGTGACGGGCAGGATCGACTCGGGCGCCGCGACGCCGACGAACGCCGCCGCGAGGCCGACCGCGAGCGCGGTCGCCGAGAGCAGGAGCGCGGCCTCGACCCGGTCGGCGACGCCGAGCTCGAGCCGCCGCGCGATGCGGACGCGCGCGATCGCCACGAGCATCACCGTGAGCGAGCCGAGCGACGCCGCGGAGGTGGCGTAGTGCACGAGCAGCGGATCGAGATCCGCCGCGCGCTCGGGCGCCGCGGCGGACACGGCGGGCAGGGCGACCGCGACGGTCCAGAAGAGCGAGGCGAACGCCGCGGCGTCGAGGCGCCGCGTGCTGGGCGGGGGCTCGAGCAGCCCGCCGAGGCCCGCGATGCGCGCGAGCCCGACCAGGGCGGCCATCGACGCCGCCGCCGCGCCGAGGTTGCCGAGGGCGATCAGCGCGAGCCCGGTGGGGCCGCTCCGCGCGGCGGCGAGCATCGCGGCGCCGGTGAGGCACACGGCGGCGGCGCTGCGGGCGGCCGGCTCGATCCGGTCCTCCCCACGCGGCGGCCGCTCGACCCACCGCAGGCCGAGCGCGAGCAGCGCCGGCAGCCCGAGCAGGGCGAGCCACGCGGGCCCGTGGCCGCCGGACGCCCGGAGCGCGGCGAAGGCCGTGTAGGCGACAGCGGCCGCGGCGATCCAGAACGAGCGCCGGCGCAGCATCGCGGCGAGCGTAGCGTCTGGCCGCGGGGGCGCCAACGAGGCGGGCTCGTCGGTGGAACGACGCGCCGCCCCCGCCGCCGCCCGCGGCGTTCCGCTCCCTCAGGCCCTCACGGCGGGAGCGCCGTGATCCAGTCGCGCACGCACGTCTTCTGCTCTTCGGTCAACGGATCCATGTTGAACGGCATCCGTAGGCCGCACGGCGGGTCGTCCATGAGCTTCGTGTAGAGCGAGCTCATGTCCGGCTGGCCCGGCACGAGCACCGAGCCGCCGCACGACTGGGACGGCTGGTCCCTGTACATCGTCTCGAACCCCGCCGCCAGGACGATGCCCGCGGTCTTCGTGCCTGCGTCGTGGCAGCCTCCGTAGCCGCACGAGTTCGCGATCAGCGTCGGTGCCTCGGCGCACGTCGGGGGGCCGCCGCCGGTGGTCGCCGCGTCGCCGCCGGTGGTCGCCGCCGCGTCGCCGGTGGTCACCGCGTCACCGCCGGTCGTCGCGCTGGGTGCGCCGCCGCCGCCGGCGGCCGTCGTGGCGCCCTGGCCGTCGCCAGCGCCGGCGCCTTCGTCGCCGCCGGCGGCGTACTCGTCCTTGAAGTCCTCGTCGAGGGTCCCCGCGCAGCTGCTGAGCAGCGCGGCGCCGCTCAGCAGCGCGGCAGCGGCGAGCGCGGCGCGCCTGGAAAGGGAAGCGATGGTCGTCACGTGCTACCTCACTCTCAGTAGATGTAGGCCCCGGCGAGCCGAATTCCCAGGTACTGGTCCGTTGCCCCGCCGGCGGCGTAGTCGTCGGTGAGCTCCGGCTGGAACGACGAGAAGAACCGGGCGTATTCGACGAGCAGCCGCGCCTCGATCCCCTTCGCGACGGGGACGAGCACGCCGGCCGTCGCGCCGATGCCCTGCACGCTGGCGCCGGTGAACCGATCGTAGACCGGGCCGGACGAGAGGGGCATCAGGTAGTCGGCGCCCAGCGCCAGCGCGACCGGGCCGGCCGGGATGCGCGCGTCGAGGCCGGCGCGGAAGATCGTGTAGTCGACGTTCGGAACGGTCGCGGCGAGGGCCTCCGGCGCGTCGATCTCGAAGGTCACGAACCGGACCCCGGCGGAGATCCCGAGCACCGTCGACTCGCCGAGCGTCAGCCGCTCCCGCAGCCCGAGGTTGATGCGCTGGTAGGTCGTGCTGAGCGGGTCGCCGTCGCCCACCGCCGAGTTGAGGCCGAGCGCCCGCGCGTACCCGGCGGTGATCCCGAGGCCCTTGAGCACCGCGATGTTCGTCCCCGCGAGCGGGTACAGCTCTCCGGAGACCGACAGCGCCGGCTGACCGAAGACACTGTAGGGCCGGAGGTTCTGCGAGAGCGCATCGGAGTAGTCGAACCAGCGGCCCACGAACTCGACGCCGAGCTCGACCGAGAAGAGCGCCGAGCGGACGTCGTTGCGCTTGCGCGCCGGGCCCCCGTCGTCCTTGTCGCCCTCGGCCTTCTCCTCGCCGTCGCCGTCGCCGCCGCCGCCGTCCTCTCCCTCGCCGCCCTCTCCCTCGCCGTCGCCGTCGCCGTCGCCGCCGCCGTCCTTCTTCTCGTCGGCGGGCGGCGGCGCGATCTGCGCCAGCGTCGGGCCGAGCAGATCTTCCAGCGCCTTCTGGCGGTCGTCGTCCGAGCCGCCCAGCGGCACCGCGCCGTCCACCGCGAGGTCGCCCGCGTTCTCGTCGACGTAAACGAGGTAGACCTCTTTCTTCTTCTTCTTGTTCGTCCGCGAGACGCCGTAGATCACCCCCTCCGCCTTCACGGTCTTGCCGGCCTTGCGAATGCGGTCGAGGGCCTTCTTCCGCAGGGCCTTCATCACCACCGCGTCCCCGACGGGCTTGGTCTGGCCGGCGCCCTTCAGCGCCTTCGAGAACGCGGCAGGCTCCACGACCTCCAGCGTCTTGGGCACGATCGAGAGGATGTCCTCGCGGATCGCATCCGCGTTGGGCCCCTCGACGTGGACCGCGATCGACTTCGACGCCTTGGGGGCGGCGAGCACGACCGGCGAGACCGCGAACGTGGCAGCGGTCGCGGCGGAGAGCCCGAGGAGGATCCTCCCACAGAGGCTCAAAGACAGGGACAGCGTGGTGAACCTAGTGAGCTTGGGCACGGGCCTTTTCGTGGTGGCAGCGGCGTCGACTGAAGCTTGCACGCGCGCGAGCCTACAAGCGATGTCAGGACGGAATCCAGCATCTTGCGAAGAGATGGAGGGATCTTTCTCGCGACACGCAGTGTCGTTAAGAGACTCCGCTATGACCGGACTCGAAAGGGTTGCCGCGCCGCGCGCCCGCCTTCCTTGACCGCCTTCGATCAAGTAGAAAAGCTGTCGAGCGATGCGCGGCGCCGCGACGCAACGCATCGCAGACCAGCTCGTCCCAGGCAGAGGGCACATGGATCGGTCAAGAGGACGGCACTCCCGCGCGCGGCGCGGCCCTCGCGCCTCGCTGGGGGCCGCGACGATCGCCCTGACGGCGGCCGCCGCCTGCTCGGGCGGGTCCGGCGCCGGGGCGGACGGCGAGCCGACGCGCTGCGCGGAGATCCGGCCGGGCGCCTCGCCGCTGCGGCGGATGACGCGCTTCGAGTACAACAACACGATCCGGGATCTCCTCGGCGACGACAGCGCGCCGGCCGACGCCTTCGTGGTCGAGGAGGAGGCGCTCGGGTTCAACAACCAGGCGGCGGCGCTCGGCGTCACGCCGCTGCTCGCCGAGCAGCTCATGAAGGCGTCCGAGGCGATCGCGGCCCGGGCGGCGCGAAACATCGAGGGGCTCCTCGATGGGTGCGATCCGGCGGTGCAGGGGCCCGAGGCGTGCGCCGACGAGCTGATCGCGCGCTTCGGCAAGCGCGCGTTCCGGCGGCCGCTCACGCCGGCGGAGGGCGAGCGGTTCGCGCGGCTCTTCGCCTGGGGGAACGGCGAGCACGGCTTCTCGACCGGCGTCGAGCTCGTGATCCAGGCGATGCTCCAGTCGCCGCACTTCCTCTACCGCGTCGAGCTCGGCATGCCGGATCCGGTCGGGGACGGCGTGGTGCCGCTCTCCGATCACGAGATCGCCTCGCGGCTGTCGTACCTGCTCTGGGGCTCGATGCCCGACGACGCGCTGTTCGCCGCGGCGGACGCGGGCGAGCTCCGCACCGCCGAGCAGATCGCCGCGCACGCCCGCCGCCTGCTCGACGATCCGCGCGCCCGCGCCGCGGTCGCGAACTTCCACGCGCAATGGCTGCAGCTGTCGAACATCGACACCCTCACCAAGGACCCCGCGGTGTACCCGCACTTCCACGGCGGGCTGCCGGCGCTGCTCCGGGCGGAGACCGAGGCGTTCCTCGAGCACGTCGTGTTCGACGACGCCGCCGGCGACGTGGCGACGCTGCTGACGGCGCCGTACTCGCTGATGAACGCCGAGCTCCGCGCGTTCTACGGGCTCCCGGCGGGCCCCGCCGGGGCGCCGGACGAGCTCGCGATCGTGCCGCTCGATCCGTCGCAGCGCGCCGGCTTCCTCACCCACGCGAGCCTGCTCTCGGTGCTCGCGAAGCCGAACCAGTCCTCGCCCGTTCACCGCGGCAAGTTCGTCCGCGAGCGGCTGCTCTGCCAGATCTTGCCGCCGCCGCCGCCCGACGTGGACATCCAGCCGCCCGACGTGCGGGAGGGGATCCCGACCCGCCGGCGGTTCGAGCAGCACGCCGCGGACCCGAGCTGCTCCGGCTGCCACAAGCTCATGGATCCGATCGGCTTCGGGTTCGAGCGCTACGACGGGATCGGCCTCTACCGCGAGACCGACCAGGGCGTCCCGATCGACGCGAGCGGCGAGATCGGGGGGACCGGCGGCGCGGACGGGCCGTTCGACGGGGCGGTGGAGCTCGCGCACCGCCTCGCGGAGAGCGGCGAGGTGCGCCAGTGCGTCGCGACGCAGTGGTTCCGCTTCGGCTACGGCCGCGCCGAGCAGGCGGAGGACGAGTGCAGCATGACCCAGATCCAGGCGGCGTTCGCCGAGAGCGGTTACAACATCAAGGCGCTGCTCGTGGCGCTGACCCAGACGGACGCGTTCCGCTACCGCCGCGCGCTGCCCGGCGACGGGGGTGCGCCGTGAGCCGCGCCGCGCCGCGCCGCGCGCCGAGGAGACGCCTGGATCGCCGCACCTTCCTGCGCGGCGCGGGCGGGCTCGCCCTCGCGCTGCCGTTCCTCGACGCGATGGGCGGCTCGGCGAGCGCCGTCGATTTCCCGAAGCGCTTCGTCGTCTTCTTCACGGGCCTCGGCACCGTCAAGAGCGCGTGGGAGCCGACCGGGACCGGGGCGTCGTTCGAGCTCGGCGAGATCCTCGCCCCGCTCTCGCCCTTCCGGGAAAAGCTGCTCGTCGTCGACGGCATCAACATGGACTCGGCCTACCAGGGGCCGGGCGATCCCCACCAGCAGGGCATCGGCCAGGCCCTCACCGGCACGGAGCTCCAGGAGGGGACGCTCTTTCCGTACGCCTGCAACCCCGCGGCGCGCGTCGGCTGGGGCGGCGGCATCTCGGTCGACCAGTTCCTCGCCGCGAAGCTCGGGCAGAGCACGAAGCTCTCGTCGCTCGAGCTCGGCGTGCAGGTCCAGTACGCCAACGTCTCGTCGCGCGTCTCGTACCTCGGCCCGGGCCAGCCGGTCCCGCCCGAGGACGACCCGCGCGCGGCCTTCGACCGGCTCTTCCTCGACCTCAGCGCCGACCCCGCGGACCTCGAGCGGCGGCGCGCCCTGCGCCGCCGGGTGCTCGGCAGCGTCATGGAGGACTACGGCTCGCTCGCGAGGACGCTGGGGGGCGAGGACGGGCAGAAGCTGGAGCAGCACCTCGACGCGGTGGGCGAGATCGAGAAGCGCCTCGACGCGCCGGGGCTCCTCGGCGGCGCGTGCGCGCTGCCGGAGCTCGGCGATCCGCTCGACGTCTACGCGAACGACAACTACCCGGCGATCGGGAAGCTGCAGATGGATCTGCTCGCGATGGCGCTCGCCTGCGATCTGACGCGGGTCGCGTCGATCCAGTGGAGCTCGACGCAGGCCGGGAAGGTGTTCACCTGGCTCGGCCAGTCGGACACGCACCACTCGCTCTCGCACTCGAACGTGACCGACGAGGGCAAGCAGCAGCAGCTCATCGACATCGGGCGCTGGCACGCGGAGCAGCTCGCGTACCTGCTCGGGAAGCTCGACGCGGTGAAGGAGGGCACGGGCACGCTGCTCGACAACACGCTCATCCTCTGGTGCACCGACATCTCGGAGGGGCAGACCCACTCGCGGCACAACATGCCGTACGTGATCGCGGGCGGCGCCGGCGGGGCGCTCCGGACCGGGAGGTACGTGCGCTACGGCGGCGACGCCCACAACGACCTGCTCGTGACGCTGTGCAACGCGATGGGCGTGGACGTGTCCACGTTCGGCAACCCCGCGTACTGCACGGGCCCGCTGTCGGGCCTCCTGGCCTGAGCGCCGGGCGGGTGTTTTGGGCTTTTCGTCGCGCGCCGTTTTTGGCAAGTACGCCCGCATGGGCGGCCTGCTGTCTTCAGGGAAGCCTCGCCGCGCGCCGCGGTCGACTCGCTCGACGCGCGCGGCGTGCCTGGTCCTTCGTCTCGCGCGCCTCGCGGCGCTCTCGGCGGCCGCGTGCGGCGCGGGCGGGTGCAAGAAGCCCGCGGACGCGCCGGCGGACGCCGGGGCCCTGGCCGGCGACGCGGGCGCGGCGGCGGCGCCCGCTGCGGAGGCGGCGCCCGCTGCGGAGGCGGCGCCCGCGGCCGCGTGGCCGCCGAGCGACAAGCCGCTGCTCGGGGTCACCGCGTTCGTCGCGACCGTTTACAAAGAGCCGCGCGACACCTCGAAGAAGCTGGGCTACCTGCGCGTCGGCTCGAGGGTGCCGCGCGCCGCGGAGCCCGCCGGCACGGCCGGCTGCCCGGGCGGGTGGTACGCGATCGAGCCGCGCGGCTTCCTCTGCGTCGGCGAGGACGCGACGCTCGATCTCGACGACCCCATCCTCAAGGCCGCCGGTCCCGGGCCGAACCTGAGGAGCGCGCTCCCGTACCGGTATGCCTTCGTCCGCGCCGTGCTGCCGCTCTACCTGCGCGTGCCCACCGCCGAGGAGCAGCGGAAGTCGGAGTTCAAGCTCGACGAGCACCTCGCGTGGTTCGAGGAGAACAAGGCGACGGTGCAGCGGGTGGACCTCGGCGCGAACGACGTGCCGATCGACGCGCGGGGCGTGCCGCTGCCGGGCAAGCGGATCGGCGAGCTCGGCCTCGGGAAGAACTCGCTCGAGCTCGGCGAGGGCGCCCTGCTCGGCGGGGAGGGGGAGAACGACCCGATCCCGTTCTGGCTGGAGGGCGGCAAGCGCCTCATCCGCAACATCAGCGACTTCAAGGTCCCGGACTACGCGGTCTTCGCCGATCGCGCGCGCCGCTTCACCGGCCTGTCGCTGATCGGCTCGTTCCCGACCGGGCCGGAGTCGCTGAACCGGCGGTTCGCGATCACGACCGATCTCCGGCTCGCGCCGGCGACGAAGATCAAGCCGGACACGGGCTCGCCGTGGCACGGCGTCGAGCTGAACGACGAGCTCACGCTGCCGCTCGCGTTCGTCCGGGCGCGGAGCGCGCGCGACGTCGAGATCGAGGGGGACAAGGCGACGCCGGGCAAGGAGCTCCCGTTCCGCGAGGTCCTCCCGTTGACCGGCAGGATGCGCCGGCTCGAGGGGGTGAAGTACTACCGGACGAAGGACCAGCGGTACGTGAGCCAGCTCGACGTGGGGCTCGCGGTCGCCCCTTCCGCGTGGCCGGCGGTCGCCGAGAAGGGCGAGAAGTGGATCGAGGTCTCGATCACGCACCAGACGCTCGTCCTCTGGGAGGGCAAGCGCCCTGTCTATGCCACGCTGGTCTCGACCGGTCAGGCGGGGGTGGCCGATCCCAAGACCACGACCGCCACGGTGCGCGGCGTCTTCCGCATCCGCAACAAGCACATCACGGCGACGATGGACTCGAACGAGTCGTCGAGCGTCGGCGGTCGCCCGGAGACGACCGCGGAGGCGCCCTCGGCCTCGCGGGGCGCGAAGCCGGACAAGGGCGGCTCGTCGAAGGAGCGCGCGAAGAAGAAGCCGGGCGCGAGCGCCGCGGAGAAGCCCGAGGCGGGCCAGAAGGCGGTGCCCCGGAAGGGCGACGGGGAGTACGGGGTCACGCGGCGCCGCGGCGAGGGGACGTACGCCCTCAAGGACGTGCCGTACATCCAGTACTTCGCGAGCGGCTATGCGCTCCACGCCGCGTACTGGCACGACGTCTTCGGCACGCCGCGCAGCCACGGTTGCATCAACCTGGCGCCCATCGACGCCCACCGGGTGTTCCTGTGGACCGACCCGCCGGTGCCGCCCGGGTGGCACGCCATCAACACGGGCGAGGAGCTGGGCGAGGGGACGACGATCATCATTCATGAATGATCGGCGGTCGCCGTCGCGAGGAGAGGGGGAGGGGAGAGGGGGACTTCAGTGGGGGCAGGGGGGAGCCGTGCGGAGGAGGTCGTCGAGCGCGTCGTCGGCAGCGCCGGCGAGGCCGTCGAGCAGCGTGGCGAGGCGGTCGTGCTGCTCCGGCGTGAACGGGGGCATGCCGAAGCGAGAGCGCACGCGCGAGAGCATGAACGCTAGGCCGGCGCCGTCCTGGTAGCCGGCGACCCAGGGGCCGCGGGCGAGCTCGTCGCAGATGCGGCAAAGACGCGCCTCGAAGGCGGGGCGATCGGCGAGGGCAGCGGCGGAGGGGGCGCGCCGCTCGAAATGGTGGATCGAGGCGGCGGCCGCGGTCGGGGGGCCGTCGATGGCGGCGAGGCCGGCGCGCAGGTCGTCGAGGAGAGGGGCGAGGCCGATCCGGCGCACGAGCGCGCCGTCGAGGCACATCTCCCAGAGCACGTGGGCGAACAGCGCGAGCCGCGGCGCGCCGAGCGCGGCGCCGCGCAGCGCCTCGGCGAGGCGGCGCTCCCCCTCGACGAAGACGGGGGCGGCGTGGAACCAGCGGTCGACGGCGACGTGGTGATCGATGCCGGCCAGCACCTCGGCGACGCGCGGCGGCGGCGCGGCGGGGGGCTCGGGCGCGCGCGCGGGCTTCACGCGCCGGTCGGCCATGCGCCAGAGGTCCGGGAGCATCGCGCCGGCGCCAGCGGCGACCGAGCCGAGGTCGCGCGCGGCGAGGTGGCGATGAAGCAGGAAGTTCATGCGTTCAGGATGGCGCCGCGGCCTCCGGCGGTCGACGGTGAACCGATGCCGCGCGCCCTGCCTCGCCTGTCGCTCTTCGAGTGGAACGATTCACCGTGGTCTCCCGGTCCGCTGCGCGAGCTCATCATCGAGTCGCTGAGCCGGACGATCCGGTGGGGCGGCATGCTGCGCGGCCTGATCGCGCCGTTCCGGCGCTTCCTCGCCGCCTCGGGCGCGACCGAGGTCATCGAGCTCGGCGCGGGCGCGGCCGGGCCGTCGGAGGTGCTCATCGACGAGCTCCTCCGCGCGGGCGCGACGCCGCCGCGCTTCGTGCTCACCGACCTCCTGCCGCAGCCGGAGGCGTGGGCGGCGGCGGCCGCGCGGCACCCGTCGTACGTCGCCTTCGAGCCCTCGCCGGTGGACGCGACGCGCATCCCGCGCGCGCTCGCCGAGGGCCGCGCGCGGCTCATGATCAACGCCTTCCACCACTTCTCTCCCGAGCTCGCGCGGGCGATCCTGGCGGACGCGGTGCGCGGCTCGTCCGGCATCTTCCTGTCCGAGGGCTTCGAGCGGAACCCGCTCGGCTTCTTGCCGATGGTCCCCGTCGGCGTCGCCGCGCTCGCCGCGAACCCGCTGCTCGCGCGCCGCTCCCGGGCCGCCAAGGCGTGGCTCACGTGGGCGACCCCGATCGCCGCCGCGGCCAGCGTGTGGGACGGCGTGGTGAGCACGCTCCGCGTCTACACCGAGGCCGAGCTGCGCGAGATGGTCGCCCCGCTCGGGGACGCGTTCGCGTGGGAGTACGGCACCTACGACTTCCCGCTGTGGGGCAAGGGGTACTACTTCTTCGGCGTTCCTGCGCGATGAGCAGGCGCCGAGGGCGCTCGGCGATCCAGCGCAGGAGCCTCCGACGAGCAGCTCACCAGGGATGGACGAGGCAGCTGTATTTTTGCGGCCGGGAACGCCGGTCATTTTGTTGAATAAAAATTTGACCCGTTCCACCCACCCCCGCGCACAGGGGCGGAAGCTGGCGACGCGGTGTCTCCGACGTCGTTCCATGCGGATTCGATGGCTTCCGGCGGCTGGGAAAAGGGGCAAGACATGATGGCTTATCGGCGGATGGTGGTGGCAGTATCGGCGTGCGTGGCCCTCGTGGCGGCGACCGCGTGTGGAGGGGGGATCGGCGACGCTGGTGACGCTGCCTCGGGCGGCGACGGGACGGCGAGCGGCGGCGACGGGACGGCGAGCGGCGGCGACTTCGGGCAGGACCCCTTCGGCGACATCGGGGGTAGCGCGAGCTCGGGCGGTGACCCGAGCGCGGGCGGAGACGCCTGCGGCAGCGAGCTCATCGCGATCGTGCGCGACTTCAAGGATACGCACCCGGATTTCGAGGCCCGGCCCGGGGAGGACCGGGGCATCGTGGAGGCTCAGCTCGGCGCGGACGGCAAGCCGGTCTATGCGGGCGACAGTGAGGGCACGTTGACCACGACCGGCAAGGAGGCCTTCGATCAGTGGTTCCGCGACGTGCCCGACGTGAACACCGCCATCCAGATATCCATCTCGCTCGTGGACAACGGGAACGGCACGTCCACGTACGACGATGCCGACTTCTTCCCGATCGACGACATGGGGTTTGGCAACGAGGACCGGCGCCACAACTATCACTTCACGCTCGAGCTCCACACCACGTTCGAATACAAGGGTGGCGAGGTGTTCACCTTCTCGGGCGACGACGACCTCTTCACCTTCATCAACGGCCGTCTCGCGATCGATCTGGGCGGTATTCACAAGCCGGAGAGCGCGACGATCGACCTCGACGCGCGCGCGCAGGACCTCGGCATCACGCCGGGCAACACGTACGCGCTCGACTTCTTCTTCGCCGAGCGCCGCACGACCGAGTCGAACTTCCGCATCGACACGTCCATCGGTTGCTTTACCCCGGTCATCAACTGAGCTCGGTCGTCCACTGACCCGGCGCGACCTCAGCCCACAGCGCCCTTCATTTCCCACCGTCCGCGTTCCTCGGCTCACCGCCCCGCCCGCGCCGTATCCCGCCCAGCGGCTCGCGCCGACCGCCCCCCGGTTCCCCCCTGGAGCGGCCGCCGTTGCCACCTTGCTCGTGGTTCGCCGCAGCAGGTAGCCTAGGCAACGATGCAGGCCAGCGACCCGTTCGGCTGGGTGGGGTCGATCATCGACGGTCAGTTCGCTGTCGAGGCGCTGGCGGGCGAGGGAGCGTTCGGCGTCGTCTACCGGGCCCGGCACCTCGGCTTCGACGCGCCGGTCGCCGTCAAATGCCTCAAGATCCCGACGGGCCTGGGCCCTGATCAGCAGGACGCCTTCCTCGCCAAGTTCCGCGAAGAGGCGCGCCTGCTCCACCAGCTCTCGCGCCGCACCATGGGCATCGTCCAGGCGCTCGACATCGGCGCTGCGGCCGCGCCGAACGGCCCCTGGACGCCGTACATCGTCATGGAGTGGCTGGAGGGCGAGACGCTGGAGCAGGACCTCCGGCGCCGCCGCGCCGAGAACGCGCCGCCGAGGAGCCTCACCGAGGCGATCAAGCTCCTCGCGCCGGTCGCCTCCGCGCTCGCCGTCGCCCACGACGAGAACGTGTCCCACCGCGACGTCAAGCCGGCCAACCTGTTCCTGCTCGGCGACCGCATGAAGGTCCTCGACTTCGGCCTCGCCAAGGTCTTCTCCGAGACGCCGACGTTCGCCGAGGCGCTCGTCCAGACGGGGCGGACGTTCCGCGCCTTCACGCCGCAGTACGGCGCGCCGGAGCAGTTCAGCCCGCGGTTCGGCGCCACCGGGCCCTGGACCGACGTCTACGCGATGGCCCTCATCCTCATCGAGGTCGCCAGCGGCCAGCCCGCCCTCTCCGGCGGCGACGTCATCCAGCTCTTCGTCGCCTCGAGCGACGAGTCGATCCGGCCGAGCTTCCGCGCTCGCGGCGTGAGCGCGAGCCCCGACGTCGAGGCGGTCCTCGGCCGCGCGCTCGCGATCCACCCCTCGCAGCGGTTCCGCAACCTCGGCGAGATGTGGTCCGCCCTCGAGGCCGCCCAGCGCTCCAGCGTCGTCGTGGTGGCGCGCGACACCCTGCGCGCGCCCGCGTTCGGCATCGACGCCGCCGACCCCGTCGACGACGACGGGCTGCTCGACTTCGCCGCCCTCCACCTGCCGCCGCTGCCGCCGCCGCCCGCGCTCTCGGTCCCGCCGCCGTCGCTGCCGCCGCCGTCGCGGCCGCAGCGGCGGCCCCCGGAGAGCAGCGGGGGCCGCGGGAGCGTGGGCCCCGAGCGGAGCGCGCCGAGGGGCCGCGTCGCCGTCCCGTTCGAGGGCGGCGAGCACCGGATCTGCACCGTCCTGTTCGCCGATCTCTCGGAGGCGACCGCGCTCTCGTCCAGGCTCGACCCCGAGGACGTCAAGGACGTCGTCGATCGCTGCTACCAGGCGCTCGCGGAGCACGTCGAGCAGATGCACGGGATCGTCGAGCGGCCCATCGGCGGGCGCGTCATGGCCGTCTTCGGCGTGCCCCGCGCGACCGACTGCGACGCCGAGCGCGCCATCGTCGCGGCGCTCGCCGCGCAGGCCGCGATCCCGCGCCTCTCGCTGCCGCGCGCGGCGCGGACGGTCCGCCTCTCGGTGCGGATCGGGATCTCGACGGGGCGGGTGTTCGTCGGCGCCGGGAGCTCGGCGCGCCAGGATCTCGCCGTCATCGGCGACGCGGTGGACGGCGCCGCGCGCCTGCAGCAGCTCGCGCCGCGCGGCGCGATCGTGATCGGCCGCGACACCCACCGCCTCGTCCTCGGGCGCTTCCGCGTCGAGCCCGTCGAGGCGAGCGCGGCGCGCGCGGCGCCGGCCGAGCCCGCGGCCCGCGGCACGGCGCTGCCGATCTACCGCGTGCTCGGCGAGGCCCCGCCGAGCCGCGGGCTCGCGCCGGACGATTTCCATGGGCTCGCGACGCGCCTCGTCGGGCGCGGCGCGGAGATGCAGCGCCTGCGCGATCTCGTCGAGACCGCCTTCCACGAGCGGCGGCCGCGCCTCGTCACGCTGGTCGGCGCGCCCGGCGTGGGCCGGACGCGCGTGCTCGCCGAGCTCGCCGCGGGCCTCGGCGGCGGGCCGGCGTCCGGCGCGCCCTCGTCCGGGCGCGGCGCCGCGCCCGCGCCGCCCGACGCGCCGTTCGTCCTCTCGGCGCAGTGCTCGGCGCTCGCGCGCGAGACGAGCTACGGGCTCGCCGGCGCGCTGCTCCGCCGCTGGTTCGGGATCCACGAGGCCGACCCGGCCCAGGTCATCCTGCGCAAGCTGCGCCTCGGCCTGCGTTGGCTCCGCCTGCGCGCCGCGCGCGCCCGCGCCTGCGCCGAGCGGGAGGCCGCCGGCGCGGGGACGAGGGCCGCGCTCGGGGGCGCGTCGCCCATCGTGACGCGCGCGTCGGCGGTCCCCCTGCGCGGGCCGGTCAGCTCGACCGTGAGCGCGCGCAGGGCGGCCGGCGCGGTGCGGTACGAGGACGACGACGAGCTCGATCCGTCCCCGTCGCTGGCGACGTCGAGCGGATCGAGCGACGTCGAGGACATCCTCGCCCGGCTGGCGGCCATCCTTGGCGCGCGGCCGGCGCCCGCGGGGCTGCTCGAGGCCGCGGCGCGCGGCAGCGTGCTGGCGAAGCGCCGGATCGCCGCCGCGCTCGCGCAGCTCGTCACCTTCGCGCTCGAGCGGACGCCGATCCTGATCGTGTGCGACGACCTCCAGTGGGCCGACGACGCCACGCTCGACCTCATCGAGGAGCTCGTGGCGCACGCCGAGGGGCTGCCGCTCAGCGTGGTGTGCGCCGCGCGCCCCGAGCTCTACGAGCGCCGCCCGGACTGGGGCATCGCGAAGGAGGCCTACGTCCGCGTCGACGCGCTCCCGCTCGCGCGGCGGCACGCGGAGGAGATGATCCGGGATCGGCTCCGCGGCGCGCCCGAGCTCGACCCGGAGCTCGTGCGCGCGCTCGCCGAGCGCGCCGAGGGCAACCCGCGCACCGTGGAGGAGATGCTCCAGCTCCTCGTGGACGCCGGCGCGATCGAGGCGCAGGACGGCGCGTGGCGCGTCCACGAGGGCGCGCTCGGCGCGCTGAGCCTGCCGCCCTCGGTGCACGGCGCCGTCCAGGCGCGCCTCGATCGGCTCGACGCCGACGCGCGCGGGGTCCTCGTCCAGGCGGCCGTCGTCGGCCGGACCTTCTGGGAGGGCGCGGTCGAGCGGCTCAGGAACGACGCCCCGCAGGCGCGCTCGCCCATGTCGAGCGAGCGCATCCTGGCCGAGCTCCAGGATCTCGATCCGCCGTTCTCGGTGCGGCACGGCGCCGGCGCGTCCACCGCCGAGCTGCTCGCGCGCCTGTGCGATCGCCAGCTGATCCGGCTCCGCTCCCCCGCGTCGTTCCCCGGCGAGCGCGAGTACGTGTTCACCGAGCAGGCGACGTGCGAGGTCGCGTACGAGATGCTGAGCCTCAAGGTCCGGCGGCGGATCCACCTGCTCGTCGCGGACTGGCTCGAGCACCGCGCGCCGGGCGACGACGGCGCGGCGCTGCTCGCGCACCACTACGATCGGGGCGGCGATCTGCGGGCCGCCGCGGCGGCGTACGACCGCGCCGCGGCGCACGCCGCGGCGATCGGCGAGGGCGCCGCGGCGGCGAGCCACGCGGCGCGGGCCCGCGAGCTCTGCGACGAGCTCGCGGCCGAGGAAGCCTAGGCGCGCCGCCAGCGCCGCGCGGAGCTAGCGCGCCGTGCGCCGCGGCCTCGGCGGGCGCGCGCCGGACACGCGCAGCGCGTGGCGCAGGGCGTCCTCCAGCTCCCCGAACGTCTCGAAGGTCCGCGCGTCGCTGCCGAGCTCGACGATCGCCTGCGCGACGCCGGGGGAGATACCCGAGACGAGGCAGCGGCTGCCGAGCAGGCTCGCGGCCCGGGCCACCTGGAGCAGGTGGTCGACCGTCGGCCCGTCCACGTCCTCCACGCCGGTCAGGTCGAGCACGGCGAAGTGGGCCTGCGTGCGGACGATCTCCCCGAGCAGCTTCTCCATGATCTGCGTGGCCCGACCGCTGTCGAGCGCGCCGATGATCGGCAGGACGAGGACGCCCTCCCACGCCTGGATGATCGGCGTCGACAGCGCGCGGATCGCCTCCTGCTGCTGGCGCAGGACGCTCGCGGTCCGCTCGCGCTCGGCGTTCTCCTCGGCGAGCATCAGGTTCTTGCCTTCCAGCTCCTCGGCGTACGCCTCGAGGCGCTCGATCGACTGGCGCAGCTGGTCTTCGAGCCGCTTGCGGTCGGTGGTGTCCCGCATCGTCACGGCCACGCCGTCCCGGATCGGCACGATCTGGTGGTGCACCCAGGCGCGCGGGCGCGACGGCTGGGCGGGGGGCGCGGGCAGGAGGATCTCCTCCTCCAGCGGCGCCCCCTTCCGGATGACGCGCAGGCACTTGTCGAGGAGGACGCCGGCCTCGGCCGAGTGCTCGAGCTCCGAGAGGCGCCGGCCGAGGAGCGCTTCGCGCTGCATCGACAGCATCGCCGCGGCGCGCGCGTTGAGGCCCGTGATCACGAAGTCGGCGACCTCCTCGCCCCCGTCGCGGTGGGACGTCATCGTGAGGAACGCGTCCATGCTGGCCTCGACGGCGGCGTGGAACCGCGCCTCGCTCTCGCGGCGCTGCTCCTCGGCGCGCCGGCGCTCGGTGATGTCCTCGGTCACGATGAGCACGTTCGTGACCTCCTGGGCGCCCCGGATCGGGCTGGCGTGGTTCGCGTACCACGCTCGCTCGCCGTTCGCCCCGAGGCCGATCACCTCGTAGTGCGCCTGGCCGCCGGACTTGAGCACGGTGTCGAGCGCCTGCGTCAGGGTCGCGTGGTACTCCGGCGACGTGAAGTCGTAGACGGTCCGGCCGAGGACGCTCTCCGGATCGAGCCCCGGAAGGGTCCGATTGACGGAGACGATCCGCGCGTCCTTGTCGGCGACGATCAGGACGTGCGGGATGCCCTCGTAGAGCGCCCGCAGCTTGTCTTCGGACTCGCGGAGCGCCATCTCGGCGGTCTTGCGCCGCGTGACGTCGCGGACGACGAAGTAGACGAGCCCCTCGTCGAGCGCGAGCATCGCGTTCCACTCGAGCCACCGGTACGAGCCGTCCTTGCAGCGGAAGCGGTTCTCGTAGGTGAGCGTCTGCGCGCCGGTGGAGAACGTGTCGGTCTCCGAGAGGGTGCGCGCCTTGTCTTCGGGGTGGATGAACTCGACGTACGGCCGGGCCATCAGCTCCTGGCGGCTGAACCCGAGCGTCCGCTCCCACGAGGGGCTGAGCTCCTTGAAGCGCCCGTCGAGCGTCGCGACGCCGAGCATGTCGACCGCGAGCGCGTAGAGGCGGCGTTGCTCCTTGTCCTCCTCGCGCACCACCGCGCGCAGGATCGGCCCCGAGCCGTCGGCCAGCGCGAGCTTCGCGAGCTGCGTGTCGGCCTGGATGAAGCCCCCGTTCGGCCGCCGGTAGAGCCATCGAAACCGCTGCGGCTCGCCGCGGCTCGCCGCATCGATGCGCTGCTTCAGGCCCTCCGCGGAGGCCTGGCCGTCGGGCTGCAGGAGGGGCGAGAGCCCGGCGAGCTCGCGGCCGAGCAGGCCCTCCCCGGGCCCGGCGAGCAGGCGCACCGCGCTCGGGTTGGCGTCGATCACGCGCCCGTCTTCGAGGAGGAGGAGCGCGTCCTCGGCCGCCTCGAACGCGGCGCGGTAAAGATCACGATGGCTCATCGTCGGCGCCGCCTGGCGCTGAGAGCGCCCTCGTGCCGGGTTGTCCTCTCGAGCTCGATCGCCAATCAGCACCTCGAGCGGCCGCCTGCGCCCCCCCTCCGTCGCTGCCGCCAACGGCCCATTGTGCAGGAAGCCTCGGTGGAGATCGAGGATCATGAGTCCGCTCGCTCCGCGGGCGAAGCCCCGCGGCCGTGCTGCCCCGAACGTCGCCCGCGCCGGCGGCGCGGCGCGCGGCGCGCTTGCCTCGGCGCAGCTCGCCCGGTTCGGCGCGGGGTGACCGTCGCATCTGGCGGCTGCGCGCGGCTGTGCGCGGCTGCGCTGCCCACACGCTTGTTGTCTGCCTGCCACTTGCCGGCGACGACCTCTCGCGTGCCGCGCGCGTCGTGGTAGCGTTGCTCTGTGTCGGGGAGGTTTCCTTCAGCGCGGTCCGCTGGCGGGTGGTTCTCGTGCGGCGCGAGGTGGGCGCGATGATCTCCGAGGCGTGCGGGCTCTGCGCCTGGCCGGCGAGCCTCGTGGTCGACGACGTGCAGCGGCACAAGAGCGCGCTCATGAATGCGGCGCTGGAGAAGCGCGCCGAGGGCAAGGAGCCGCTCGCGCGCGTGGCGTTCCGCGGCGCGCTCTACTGGCAGCGCTGGCTCATGACGAAGGAGCCTGGGCTGCACGAGGAGGCCCGTGTCGTCTCCGGGCTCGAGTTTGCGCGCGAGGCGGGCGACTGGAAGGAGGCCGATCTGCTCCTCGCCCACGCCGACAGGTCGAGCGCGCTCGCGGATCTGCCGTTCGTCGAGCACTGGAAGCGGCTCGTCGCGGAGCACTTGCCGGAGCAGGTGAGCGACGAGCACGAGCTCGAGGAGGCGTTCCAGGAGTTCCGCCGGCATCCCAGCGAGGAGGCGGCGGAGAGCGTGCGTCGCTGCGCGACGGCGATCGCGCCGCTCGGGTCGCCGGTCCCGGTGCACACGATCCTCGCGCGGGTCGCGGTCGATCGCGGCCAGACCGACGAGGCGGAGTTCCACTTCGCGGCGCTCGTCGTCTGCCGGCCGCTCTGGATCCCGTACGTCGTGCAGCTGGCCGAGCACCAGGCGAAGCTCGACCTCCCGCGCGCCCTGCGCACGATCGAGGCCGCGCGCCGCCTCTTCGGCCCCGACTTCTGGCTGCCGCTCTAGTCACACGGCCGGGGCACGCGCCGGGGGCCGCCGCTCGCGTCAGGCGAGCGCCAGCGTCCGCATCCACCCGCTGATCCGCGTCCCCGCCGGCTTGGGCCACCCCATCCGCGCGAACCGCTCCAGGAGCTGCGGCGTGTGGTCCCCGGTCCGGCTGTCCTTGAACGACGCCCGCGCCGCGTCGAGCTCCCGCGCCGCCTCGTGGAACCGCCCCTCGTGGTACGCGAGCCACGCCAGCGTCAGGTGCCGGTGCTGCCGCGGCTCCGCCTCCGCGAGCGCCACCGCCTCGCACGCCATGAGGTGCTCGCGCGCCTGCTCCGCGTCCCCGCGGTGGAGCGCGATCTGCGCGAACAAGAGCCGCGCCTCGACCAGCCCCCACGGGTCCGCCAGCGTCTCGTAGATCCTGCCGGCCGCGAGCGCGTGCTCCTCCGCGAGCTCGGGCGCGCCAGCGTCGAGCGCGACCATCGAGAGCAGCCGCTCGCACCCCGCCTCGCCGCGCGGGTTCGCGAGATCGCGGAAGCTCTGCCGCGCCGCGAGCGCGCCCGCGCGCGCCGCCTCGAAGTCGCCGAGGCGGTGATCCACGTGCGAGAGCGTCAGGTCGCACTGCGCGAGCCCGAGCCGGTAGCCGATCGCGTCGAAGTCGGTCCGCGCGGTCGTGAGCAGCGACCGCGCCGCCTCGGAGAGCGCACCGGCCTGCTCGACCATGCTCTGGAGCAGCAGGCACTGCGCCCTCCCGAGCCGATCGCCGACCTCCAGGAAACGCGCCTCCCCCGACGCGAGCACCGCCCGCGCCCGCGCGTGCTCCCCGAGCTGGTAGTCGATCTCCCCGAGCAGCACCTCGCACTGCGCCTGCCCGTGGCGGTGGCCGATCTCGTCGAAGATCGCGTGCGCGCGCGCCACGAGCCGCCGGCCCTGCGCCTCCGCGCCGACGTCCGACGCGATGTGCCCGAGCAGGCGCAGGCAGTGCGCCTGGTTCTCCCGGTCGCCGGCGTGCTCGAAGATGCGCCGCGCGTCGTCCGCGTCGCGCCGCGCCTCGTCGAGCCGCCCCGCCAGCCGCAGCGCCTCGGCCCGGAAGCGCAGCTGCGTCCCGAGCCGCGTCCCGGTCAGCACGGGCCGCGTCTCCGCGCCCCGGAGCCCGGGGCGCGAGTCGCTCCCCCCGGGCAGCTTGCCGTCGAGCACGGCGAGATCGCGCAGCGTCGCGGCGATGTCGCGCGAGCTCTGCCAGTGCGCCGCCACGTGCGCGTGCATGAGCGCGGCCGCCTCGTCGGTGTCGCCGGCGCGCAGCAGGCTCACCACCCGGTGCCGGAGGATGCGGCGGCTCGACGCGAACGGGTGCGCGCCGAGCGCGTCGGCGGCGGCGCGGAAGACGCGCGCCGCGTCCGGCTCGAGGAACAGCTGCGAGAGGAGGTGCTCCTGGAGCAGCGCGTGCGGCCAGCGGAGCCGATCGCCCACGGCGAGAAGGATCTGGGCGCGCTGCATGGCGGCGATCGCGCGATCCGCCGCGATGTCGAGCGACGCGAGGAGCGCGCGCAGGATCTCGCGCCGGATGTCGCCGCCGAGCGCGGCGGCGGCGCGCGCGCCGGTCCGGAGCTCCTCGGGCAGGGCCGCGAGCCGCTCCTCCCACAGGTCGGCCGTGGTCGCGGCCTGCACGGCCATCGACGCCTTCGGCACGAAGTACTTGCCCGCGCGGAGCTGGAGGTGGCCGCCGCCCGCCCACGCGTGCAAGAGCTGCAGCGCGAACAGCGGGTTGCCCTTGCTGCGGGCCGTCGCCGCCTCGGCCGCCGCGTCGTCGAGCGGCAGCGTCTCGCGGAGCAGCGCGTGCGTCTGCGCGGGGTTCAGCGGGGCCACGTCGAGCCGCTCCCCGCCGTAGGCCGCGAGCGCCCCCTCCAGCCGCTTCGCCGCGACCGGATCGCACTCGACCGCCTCGCTCCGGACCGTCGCCACGACCAGGAGGCCGAGGTTCGGCGCGTCCCGGTGCAGCGTGAGGAGCCCCTCGAACGTCGTCGAGGACGCGTAGTGCAGGTCGTCGAGCCAGAGCAGCACCGGCCGATCGCGGCCGATCCGCTCCAGGGTCTTGCGGATGATCAGCCAGCGCAGCTCCGGCCGGTCCAGGCGGAAGCGCTTCCCCGTCGGGCCGACCGCCTCGCTCCCGGGGGGCGACGGCTTGATCCACTCGGCGGTCGCCGCGACCCACGTCTTGCCGACCTCGTCCTCGGGCGGCACCTCCCAGAGGTTCATCAGCACCTTCTCGACGATCTCGCGCTCGGCCCGCTCCAGCCGGTAGTGCTGGGTCACGGCGCCGAGGACGCCGTCGAGCGGCGCCGCGATCCGCCGGTAGCGCGCGCGGAGCGGCACCATGAGCGCCCGCTCGTGCACCTCCTCGCAGAGCCACTCGGCCAGCCGGCTCTTGCCGACGCCCGCCTCGCCCGCGAGCAGGACGAACCGGTGCATCGCCTTCGGCGCGTCGACCATCTCGGCGACGACCTCCATGAGGCGCGCCCGCTCGCCGGTCCGGGCCACGAACGGGCTCGGCCGGAGCGCGAGCAGGCCGGTGGTCGTCACCGACGGCGGCGGGTCGTCGTCTGGAGGCTCGATCAGCTCGGGGGTGAGCAGCTCCTTGCGGCTCGGCGGCAGCCGGCCGGTCGTCAGCAACGCCAGCGGCAGCGGCGTGGCGGTCACGTTCACGTCGCTGCGCGGCTCGAACCGCTTCCAGACCCGCCGCGCGTCGCCCGCGAAATCGAAGCGGTGCCACGGCCGCTTCGCGAGCAGCCGCTTCGCGAACTTCGCGACGTCGCTCGGCACCTCCGGGGGCAGTGGCAGGTCCGGGATCGGCGAGCTCCGGTGCTGCTGGAGGAGCTCGTCGTTCGTGCCGTCGTAGACCTCGCCGCCCGCGAGCAGGGCGTAGAGGATGCAGCCGAGGGCGTAGAGGTCCGTCGGGGGCCCCACGTGGGGCGCCGCGAAGCGGATCTGCTCCGGCGCCATCCAGCCCGGGGTGCCCGCGCCCCAGCGCACGGTCGGCTCGCTCTCCCGCGAGCCGTCGAGCCGGTGATCGATCCGGTCCTGGATGAGCCAGGCGAGCCCGAGGTCGAGCACGTGCACGAGCGGCGGCTCCCCGCCGTGCTGGAGGTCGACGAGGACGTTGGAGGGCTTCAGGTCCCCGTGGATCACCCCGCGCGCGTGCGCGTGGGCCAGCGCGCCGAGGACCTGGTCGATGACGCTCCAGATGATCGGCCAGGGCAGCGGGTCCTCGAGCCGGGCGAGGTAGAGCCACTCGTGGAGCGACCTCCCCGGGACCGCGTCCATCACGAGGTACGGCGTCCCGTTGCTGAGCGCCCCGAAGTCGCGGGCCTTCACGAGCGCCGGGTGCGAGAGGCCGGCGAGCGCCCGGGCTTCCTCCTGGAACCACCAGGCGTCCTCGGGGCGCGCGGCCGCGCCCGGCCGGTCGAGCAGCTTCACGGCGACGCGCTCGTCGATCACGAGATCGCGGCACAGGTAGACGACCCCCATGCCGCCGCGACCCAGCTCGCGGCGGACCTGGTAGCGACCGGCCAGGATCGTGCCCGGTAAGAACCCTTCTTCGGACATGGCGGTGAGCGGTCCGATGATAGCCGTGCCGGCCGGGCCCGGTAGACTCGATCTCGCCCGGCTGGCCCGAGGTCGCTCGGCCCCAGTTCGTCGTGTCGCTTCCGCGGAGCGATGCTAGGTTGCGGCGATGGATGCGGCGGTTCGCGTGCTCGCTTTCGCTGGCGCGAGGGACGTTCTCGGCGCGGGAGAAGTGGCGTTGCCGCTGCCTGGCCCCTGCACCGCGGCGGAGCTCCTCGATCGGGTCTGCGCGCGCTATCCGGGGCTGATCCCCTACAAGGGCTCTATCCGGGTGGCGGTGAACGGCGTTTATGCGACGCCGAGCGATCCTGTAGGTTTCGGGGACGAGGTGGCGCTCATCCCACCGGTGGCGGGCGGCTAGGGGCCCGCGAGGGACACTTCATGTCTTCTTCGACCGGCCTCGATTCTGCGCGCGTGGGGGGAGACGCGCCGGCCCAGCGGCGGCGTTCGCTGCCGCTCGTCGGCGGCGGGGAGGCCGGCCGCCGCGCCGCCGCGATCCCGTACCGCGACGCCGTCCGCGGCGCGCCTTCCGCGCACGCCGGGCCCGCGCCGCGCAGCGTGCGCATCTCGGTCACGGATCGGTGCGATTTCGCGTGCACCTACTGCCGCCCGTCGCGCCACGACGGCTACACCGACGGCCGGCTGATGACGCCCGCCTGGCGCACCATGTTCGAGGCCCTGCGCGACGCCGGCATCCGCCGGGTCCGTCTGACCGGCGGCGAGCCGCTGCTCCACCCCGAGATCGTCTCGATCGTCGCGTCCCTCGCCGCGCTCGGCTTCGAGGATCTGGCGCTCACGACGAACGCCTCGCAGCTCGCGCGGCTCGCCGCGCCGCTGCGCGACGCCGGGCTGCACCGCCTGAACGTCTCGATCGACACCCTCGACCCCTCGCGTTTCCGCGAGATGACCCGCGGCGGCGAGCTCGCCCGGGTGCTGGAGGGCATCGACGCCGCCGTCGCGGCGGGCTTCTCGTCGATCAAGCTGAACACGGTGGTCCTCCGCGGCGTGAACGACGACGAGATCGAGCGGCTCGCGCTGTGGGCCTGGGAGCGGCGGATGGTCCCGCGCTTCCTCGAGGTGATGCCGATCGCCGAGGGCGCGCGGCTCGTCGGCGAGCACCTCGTCACCGCGGTCGAGATGAGGGCGCGCCTCGCCGAGCACCTCCTCCCCGAGGAGGCGATCTCGGATCCCGGCCTGGGGCCGGCGCGGTACGTCCGCGCGCGCCGCGACCCGTCGCTCCGCGTGGGGTTCATCACGGGCACGAGCGACACGTTCTGCGAGAGCTGCGATCGGCTGCGCGTATCGTCGACGGGCGTGCTCCGGCCGTGCCTCGCCACGGACGACGGCGTCGACGCCTCGCGCGAGGCGAAGGCCGGCGATCCGGCGGCGATCCGGCGGCGCCTGGACGAGGCGTGGCGCCTCAAGCCCGACGGCAAGGTCTGGAAGGGCTGCACCGAAGAGACGGCCTCCGCGGTGTCGATCCGCGCGATCGGCGGCTGACGCCGCGGCTGGCGCGGGCCCTGGCTCACGGATCGGCTTCCGGTCCCGCGGGCTGCCGTGTCAGATTCCGGAGCGATGTCGCACACTCCTGATCGAGCCGGCGAGGGCGCAGCGCTCTCGACCCACCTGTCCCCGAGCGGCGAGGCCCGCATGGTGCCTGTCGAGGGCAAGCCCGTCACGCACCGCCGCGCGGTCGCGTCGGGCGCCGTCCTGATGCGGCCCGAGACGATCGCCCGGGTCGCGCGCGCCGACGCGCCGAAGGGCGACGTGCTCGCCGCGGCGCGGATCGCCGGGATCATGGCGGCGAAGCGCACGCCGGAGCTCATCCCGCTCTGCCACGGGATCGCGCTCACCCACGTCGCGGTCGAGCTCGACGTGGACGAGCCCTCCGCGGCGATCCGGGTGACCGCGGCCGCGGAGGCGCTGGATCGCACCGGGGTCGAGATGGAGGCCATGGTCGCGGTGAGCGCCGCGTGCCTGACGATCTACGACATGCTCAAGGGGATCGATCGCGAGATGGTGATCTCGGACATCAAGCTCCTCGAGAAGAGCGGGGGTCGCTCCGGTCACTTCCAGAGGAGCGCGCCGTGAGCCGGATCCGCACCGAGCCGCTCCGCCTCGACGAGCTCATCGCCGCCGTGTCCCACCCTGGCGCGGGCGGCATCGCCACGTTCCTCGGCGTGGTCCGCGACGTCAACGACGGCCGGGCGGTCACGCTGCTGGAGTACGAGGCGTACGGGACGATGGCCGAGGCCGAGCTCGAGCGGATCCTCGCGGAGATCGCCGCGGAGATCCCCGGCGTGCGCGTCGCCGCGACGCACCGGGTGGGCGCGCTCCGGATCGGCGACGTCGCCGTGGCCTGCGCCGCGAGCGCGCCGCACCGGGGCGAGGCGTTCCGCGGGTGCCGCCTGCTCATCGACCGCATCAAGGCGCGCCTGCCGATCTGGAAGCGCGAGCACGGGCCGGACGGCCCGTACTGGGTCGGCTGGGAGGACGCCCGCTGCGGCGGCGAGCACGGGCCCGAGGAGCACCACGGGCACGCCCACGGCCACGGCGGCGCGGCACCTCCGGGCGGCGCCGGCGGCGCCTAGCGCAGGCGTAGCCCGGGCGGCGGCGGGGTGGAGAGCGGATCGTTCTCCTGCAGGCGGTTGTTGTGCCGGATGTCCGTGCCCTTGACGAGGAACACGACCGACTCGGCGATGTTCATCGCGTGATCGGCGATGCGCTCCAGGTACTTCGCGATCGACTGGATGCGCGTGGCCCTGTACACGGTGCTCGGGTCGCGGCTCATCATGAGGAGCACCTCCTGGAAGATGCGGGCGTAGTGCTCGTCGATCACGTCGTCGCGCGTGAGCAGCCGCTGCGCCCGGTCGCAGTCGCGGGCGACGAGCGCGTCGAGCGCCTCGTGCACCACCTCGATCGCCTCGTCCGACAGGCCTTGCAGCTCCGCCGCCGGCGCGAGCGGCGGCTCCTCGTTGAGCTCCTGCACCCGCTCGCAGACGTTCACCACGAGGTCGCCGATCCGCTCGAGATCGGTGACGATCTTGAGCGCGGTCGTGACGAAGCGCAGATCCGAGGCGACGGGCTGGCGCGTCGCGAGGATCCTCATGCAAAGCTCGTCGACCTCGCACTCCAGGCGGTTGATCCGGCGATCGAGCCGTATCGTCGCCTTGGCGAGGCCCGTGTCGCGCGTCGCGAGCGCGGTCGAGCCTTTCTGGATCATCTCCTCGACCAGGCTGCCCATCAGCAGCAGCTTTTCGCGCAGCGTGCGCAGCTCGTGCTCGTAGACCTTGCTCGTGTGCGACGTCGGCATGAAATCCCCACTCCCCTCAGCCGAACTTACCGGTGACGTAGTCTTCCGTCTTGCTTTCCTTCGGATTGGTAAAAATGGTCTGGGTCCTGTCGAACTCCACCAAATCTCCCATGTAGAAGAAAGCCGTGTAGTCAGAGCACCGCGCGGCCTGTTGCATGTTGTGCGTGACGAGCACGCAAGTATACCGCTGCTTGAGCTCGTCGATGAGCTCCTCGATGCGCGCGGTCGCGATGGGATCGAGCGCCGAGCACGGCTCGTCGAGCAGGATCACCTCGGGCTCGACGGCGAGGACACGGGCAATGCAGAGCCGCTGCTGCTGGCCGCCCGAGAGCGAGAGCCCGGACTGATCGAGCTTGTCCTTCACCTCGTCCCAGAGCGCGACCTGGCGAAGGCACTTCTCCACGAGGCCGGTCGCGTCCTTGACGGAGACGCCGTTGAGCTTGTGCCCGGCGAGGACGTTCTCCCGGATCGACATCGTGGGAAAGGGGTTGGGCTTCTGGAACACCATGCCGACGCGGCGGCGCAATCGCACCGGGTCGACCGCCTTATCATAGATGTTCACGCCGTCGATCATGACGGAGCCCTTCGCCGTGGCCCCGGGCACTTGCTCGTGCATCCGGTTGAGACAGCGCAGGAACGTCGACTTGCCACATCCGGACGGGCCGATGACCGCGGTGACCTGGCCGTCAGGGATGTCCAGCGTGATGTCGTGGATGGCGTGGAACTTGTTGAAGTAAGCGTTCAGCCGGGTGACGCTGATCTTGGCCGGCGGCGCCTCGGGCTCGGACTCCACAGAGCGGCGGTCGCCCTCCGCGTCGAGCCCGCCGCGGCGTTGTCCGGTCTGTCCATCGTGCGGTGAGTCAAACGAGCTCATCGGGTGCCTTTAACGCGCCTTGACGCTCCGGGACGTGACGATTCGGGCGAGCAGATTGAGGAAGAAGACGATGGCGATCAGCACGAGCGCGCCGGTCCAGGCCTCCTGCTGCCACTTCGGGTAGGGGGAGGTCGCGTTCCTCCAGATCTGCACCGGCAGCGAGGCGATGGGTCGGTCGACGGCGACGCTCCAGTACTGGAAGCCGAGCGCGGTGAGGAGCACCGGCGCGGTCTCGCCGGCGATGCGGGCCACGGCGAGCATCACGCCGGTGCCGATGCCCGGCGAGGCCGTCCGGAGCACGACGAGGAGGCTCGTGCGCCACTCCGGGACGCCGAGGGCGAGCGACGCCTCGCGGAGGTGCGCGGGCACGAGCTTGAGCAGCTCCTCCGTCGTGCGGGTCACCGTCGGGAGCATCACGATGGCGAGCGCGATGCCGCCGGCGAGCGCCGAGAAGCGCTTCATCGGGACAACGACGAGGGCATAGACGAACACGCCGATGGTGATCGAGGGCACGCCGCCGAGCACGTCGGCGATGAACCGGATCGCGCTCGCGAGCTTGCCCCGGCCGATCTCGGCGAGGTAGATGCCGGCGAGGATGCCTGTCGGCAGCCCGATGCAGCAGCCGATCGCGACGAGGATCAGCGTGCCGACGACCGCGTTGCCCATGCCGCTCCGCTCGTCGCCGAGCGGCGGCTTCGGCAGCTGGGTGAAGAAGTCGAGGGAGAGCCCGCTCAGGCCCTTGCTGACCACGTAGATGAAGATCAGAAACAGCGGCACCAGGACGACGACGGCGCTCGAGACGCAGAGCCCTTCGAAGAAGTAGCTGCGGGCGCGGCGCAGGCGCTCGCCGGGCGCCGGCTCGAGCAGCGTGCGTCGAGCGGCGGCGGAGGGGCGCGCCGCGGGGGCAGGGGTGTCGTTGCTCATGCGCGTCTCTCCAGCTTGCTCTTGGTCGAGCTCACGAGCCACCGGGCGAAGAGGTTGAGGAGGAGGGCGACCCCGAAGAGGAGCAGCGCGACGTTGGCGAGCGCCGACACGTACATGTCGCTCGTCGCCTCGACGAACTCGTTGGCGATGACGCTCGCCATCGAATACCCAGGGTGGAAGATCGACGCGCTGATCTTCGGGGCGTTGCCGATCATCATGGTGACCGCCATGGTCTCGCCGAGCGCCCGGTTCAGCCCGAGGATGATCGCCCCGATGATGCCCGAGCGCGCGGACGGGAGGACCGCGTAGCGGATGGTGTCCCACGCGGAGGCGCCGAGCCCGACCGCCGCCTCGCGGTGCAGCTGCGGGACCGCCTGCATCACCTCGCGCGAGACCGAGGTGATCGTGGGGACGATCATGATCGCGAGGATGACGCCCGCGGCGAACATGCCGATGCCGAGCGGCGGGCCCTCGAAGAGCGGCAGGAAGCCGAGGTGCTCGATCAGGAACGGCTCGATGGTCTCCCGGAGCCAGGGGCGGAGCACGGCGATGCCCCAGAACCCGTAGACCACGCTCGGGATCGCCGCGAGGAGCTCGACCATGAAGCCGAGCGGCTTGCGGATCCGGTGGGGGGCGAGGTCCGAGAGGAAGATCGCGAGGCCCAGCGAGACGGGGACCGCGAGCGCGATGGCGATCAGCGAGCTGACGACCGTGCCGTAGATGAACGGCAGCGCGCCGAACTGCTCGCGGGCGGGGTCCCACACGGTGCCGGTGAGGAACCCCAGGCCGAACTTGTCGATGGCCAGCCGGGACGACCGGACGAGCTCCAGCACCATCAGCGTGGGCACCGCGAGCACCGTCAGGCCGAACACCGTCAGGATGACGCGGAACGCTCGATCCGCGCCGCGCGTGCCGCGCGCCGCGTCGCCCCCGGACGCGGTCGATGCGGCTTGTTGCATGGGGACTTCTACCGTGCTCATGGACCTATCCTGCGCGCGCGCCGGCGGCGCGCGGCGGAGCGCCGTGCGCGCCGCTGACGCGCCTTCTTTCATGGCGTTGGGGTGAGCAGGGGCTTGCCGTCGGGGCCCACCACGGTGGCGAGCTTCTTGTTGACCTTCTCGACGACCGCCGTCGGCAGCGGCGCATAATGGAGGTCGTTGGTGAACTTCTGGCCGTCTTGCATCGCCCACTTCACGAAGTTGGCGAGCACCTTACCCTTCGCGAGATCCTTCTGCTCCTGGTAGACGAGGAGGTAGGTGAAGCCGGCGATGGGGTACGCGTCCTCGCCTTCGGCGTCGACGATCGACATCCGGAGGTCGTCCGGCATCTTGGCGGCGGCGCCGGCGCCCGCGGCGGTCGTGCTCTCGAGCGACGGTGCGACGAACTTGCCGCTCTTGTTCTTGAGCGAGGCGAAGGTGAGCTTGTTCTGCATCGCGTACGCGAGCTCGATGTAGCCGATCGACGCGGGCGTGCTCGTGATGAGCGCGGAGACGCCGTCGTTGCCCTTGGCGCCGAGGCCGCCCGGCCAGTTGACGCTGGTCCCGGTCCCGGGGCCGCTCTTCCACTCCGGGCTCACCGCGCTCAGGTAGTCGACGAAGATCTTGGTGGTCCCGCTGCCGTCCGAGCGGTGAACCGTCGCGATCTCCTTGTCGGGGAGCTTCACCTCCGGGTTCTCCTGCTGGATGGCCTGGTCGTTCCACTTCTTGATCTTGCCGAGGAAGATCTGCGCGGTCGCCTCCGGCGTCAGCTTCAGCCCCGACGGCACGCCCTCGAGGTTGTAGGTCAGCACGACGGCGCCGAGGCAGGTCGGCAGGTGCAGGATGCCCGCCGCCTTGGCGAGCTGCTCCTCGGTCATCGGCGCGTCGGTGGCGCCGAAGTCGACGGTCCGCTCGGTGATCTGCCGGATACCGCCGCCGGAGCCGATCGACTGGTAGTTGATCTTGACCTTGGAGTTGGCCTTCTGGAACTCGGAGATCCACTTCGTATAAAGCGGATACGGGAACGTCGCACCCGCGCCCGTCAGGGTGACCTCCCCATCGGCGCCCGGCTGAGGCGCCGCGTTCGGCTTCGAGCCGGGCAGCGAGCCGGTCTCTTGGGGACCGTCGGAGCGACCGCATCCAGCGGCCAGGAGGAACATCGCCAGGGTGAGCAGAATTCGAGCCATGCACCGTCAGGCGTAGTCGAGCTTTGTGACAGCCGTGTGACGGCAGGGTGGAACAGCGAGTACCGGATTTTCCCGACTTCGCTGGGATCACACGGCGCGCGCGAGGCGGACGGTGAACTTGGTGCCGCGGCCGATGGCGCTCTCGACCTCGATCGAGCCGTTCATCAGCTCGACCAGGTGCTTCACGATGGCGAGGCCGAGCCCGGTGCCGCCGAGGTCGCGCGAGCGGCCGGCGTCGACGCGGTAGAACCGCTCGAAGATGCGGCCCAGGTGGTGAGGAGGGATACCGGGGCCGTCGTCGGCGACGGCGATCGTCACCTGCTGATCGACCGAGCGCGCCTCCACCGTGACGTGAGCGCCCTCGCCCGCGTACTTGATGGCGTTGTCGAGCAGGTTCATGAGCACCTGCTCGATCGCGCGGCGGTCGCACCGCGCGGACGGGAGCGCGGCGGCGTCGACGGTCAGCGTGACCCTGCGGCGGCGCGCCGCCTCGGCGAGCAGCTGCGTCACGTGCTCGATGGCGGGGGCGACGTCGAGATCGGCGAGCGCGAGGCGGAAATTCTTCGCCTCGATCTTCGAGAGGTCGAGCAGGTCGTCGACGAGGTGGCGGAGCCGCTTCGCGTGCCGATCGATCACGTCGACGAACTCGGCGGCCTCGTGGGGGTCCTGCAGCGCGCCGAGCTGCAGCGTCTCGGCGGCGGTGCTGATCGCGGTGACCGGCGTCCTGAGCTCGTGGGACACGTTGGCGACGAAGTCGGTCCGGATCGTCTCCAGCCGGCGGAGATCCGTGACGTCGTGGAACACCGCGATGAGCCCGGGCTCCGTGGGCGCGCCGTCGTGCTCCGCGCGCGCGTCGAGCGCGTCGTGCGCCGGGGCCTTCCGGCGCGACACCCGCACGAGCAGCCGCCGCGGCAGCGTCCGCCCGAGCTCGACCTCGACGTCGACCGGCTCGTCCCGCTGGCCGGCGAGCTGGATCGCCTCGGTGAGGTGCGCGTTGCGGATCGACTCGATGACCGATCGGCCGAGCGCGTCCTCGCCGAGGGAGGCCATCGCGCGCAGCGCCCGGTTGGCGAGGAGGATCCGCCCGTCGCGATCGAGCACGAGCACGCCCTCGCTCATGCCGTCGAGGATGCCAGCGAGCAGATCGCGCTCGGTCCTGACCTCGGCGATGGAGCGGGAGAGCTCGCTCGTCAGGTGGTTGAGCGCGCGCGCGAGCTGGCGGAGCTCGCCCGAGCCGCGCAGGGGCGCGCGCGTCGACAGGTCGCCCTCGGACATCGCCAGCGCGAAGCGGGTCAGCCGCCGGATGGGGCGCGTGATGAAGAAGGTGGTGGCGGCGCCGACCGAGACGGCGACGACGATCACGGCGCCCATGCCGAACAGCATGGCCCGCCGCGAGCGCGAGAGGGCCGCGTCGACGGCGGCGCGCGGGCTGTGCTCCGCGACCAGCGCCGCCTCCATGTCGCGCGCGGCGAGGCGCTCGATCGGCACGCCCGCGACGAGGAGGACGAGCACCGTCGCCGCCACGAGCTTCGCGCCGATGCCGAGCCGCCTCAACACGAGCATGAGGGCCCCTAGGCGGCCTCGGGCTCGGCGCGGAACCGGTAGCCGACGCCGCGCACGGTCTCGATGTAGTCGCCGGCGGCCCCGAGCTTCTCGCGGACGCGCTTCACGTGGGTGTCGACGTTGCGCGCGGTGACGTCGACGTGCGAGCCCCACACCTCGTCGAGCAACAGGTCGCGCGAGAGCACGCGCCCGCGGCGATCGTAGAGCATCATGAGCAGGCGGAACTCGAGCGCCGTCAGCGCGATCTCGTTCTCCTGCACCCACGCCCTGTGCGCGGCCCGGTCGACCCGGAGGATGCCGAAATCGAACTTCTCCGGGGCCGACGTGGGGCTCTCGGAGCGCTTGAGGATCGCCCGCGCGCGCAGGATGAGCTCTCGCACGCTGAACGGCTTGACGACGTAGTCGTCGGCCCCGAGCTCGAAGCCGACGATCCGATCGATCTCTTCCCCCTTGGCCGTGACCATGATGACGGGGACCGCGGAGGTCTGCGGGTTCTGCTTCAGGCGGCGGCAGATCTCCGTGCCCGACATGTCCGGGAGCATGAGGTCGAGCAGGACGAGATCGAACCGCTCCTCCTTGACCGCGCGGAGCGCTGTCTCTCCGCTCCCGGCGGAGACCACATCGAAGCCAGCTTGACGGAAGTTGTACGTAAGGACGCGCTGGAGGTCGCGTTCGTCCTCGACGATGAGCACGTGGCTCGGCATGGACGGTGGGTGTAGCAGCGCATTGTGACAGCTTCATGGCGATCGCGCGTGCCGCGCGTCGTCACCACGAGCACACGAGGCGGAGCGCCTGCGAGCGGGCGGTGGAGCGCGAGGCCGACGGGAGCGCGGCGACGCGCGCGCGACGGCGCACGGGGCGCGCCGGGCGGCGGACGGCCCGATCGGGGGCGGCCCTGGGCGCCGCCGGGAGACCGGCCGGGAGCGCGAGGCGCAGGCGGGCGGGAACGGCGGGAGCGCGGAGGCGCACAGCAGGGGACGCGCAGCGAGGCCGGTCGCCGACCTTGAGGACGGAATGCGTGGCGCTTGCAACGCTCGGCGTTTTCGCCTAACTGGGCCGCCCATGGCCCTCGAGCGAACCCTCTCAATCATCAAGCCCGACGCAATGGAAAAGAACAAGGCAGGCGCGATCATCGCTCGCCTGGAGCAGGAGGGCTTCACGATCAAAGCGATGAAGCGCATCCACCTCAGCCGCGCGGAGGCGGAAGGCTTCTACGCCGAGCACCGGGGGCGCGGCTTCTTCGACGAGCTCGTGACGTTCATGTCGCGCAGCCCCATCCTGGTGATGGCCCTCGAGCGCGAGGACGCGGTCGCGAAGTACCGCGAGGTCATCGGCGCGACCGACCCGGCGAAGGCGGCGGAGGGGACGATCCGCAAGCTGCACGGGGCGAGCGTGGGCGAGAACGCGGTCCACGGCTCCGACAAGACGGCGACCGCCGCGCGCGAGATCGCCTACTTCTTCGCAGGCTACGAGGTCGCTCCGAGCGCGACCAACTGATGCTCGGCGAGCGGCTCGCCGCTGCGCTCGGCGCGGCGCGGGACGGCGCTGCAGGCATCGAGAGCTTCGCCCACCTGCTCGGCTCGCGCCGCGTCGGGCCGCGCGGGGTCGCCCTCGCGCTGCCTGAGGTGTGCGAGGGGTGCGCGGCGCTGGTCGCCGCCCTCGACAGCCTCTCCGCGGCGGTCCGCGACGGCTTCGTGGCGACCGACGACCCCGCGGCGGCCGACGCCGCGTGCGCGGTGCTCGAGCACGCGGGCGTCGACGTCGCGCGCCTCACGGACGAGCTGTCGCGCGCCGCCGCGGGCGCCCCGGCGGGGCGCGGCCCCGGGCGCGGCCGCGGGGAGCGCGCCGGCGCCGAGCGCGGCATCGACGCCCGGCAGCGCCTCGCGCTCGAGGCGTCGGTGCGCAGGACGGCCCGGGCGCTGAGCGGCGCGCTGCGCCTGTCCGAGCTCGTGATCGCGACCCTCGAGCTGCGCCCCACGCCGCTCGATCTCATCGACGTGCTCCGCAACTGGAGCGCCACCGCGGTCGAGGGGCGGCCCGTGGTCGGCATCTCGGTCGCCTCCTCGGACAGCCGCGCCAACGAGGTGGAGGGCGACGTGCGCGCCGTGAGCGGGCTCATGGAGCTCGCCGTCGGCATGGTCAACGCCGCGGGCGTGGCGAGCCCCCACCTCGCCGTTTCCCGCCTGCCGGACGGGCGCTCGACGGTGCGCATCGCGGAGCGCGGCCCGCGCGAGGGGGCGCCGGCGGTCGCCCTCGACGTGGTGCTGCGCGACGGCGGCGAGCGGGCCGCCGCCGTGGCCCGCGTCGTCGCGCGCCGCGCGGGCGTCGACCTCGTCGAGGGGCCCGGCGGCCGCGTCGTCACCATGACGTTCTGACGCCGCTGCCGGTGCTGTCGCGGCCGTGCTAAAGGCGCCGCCATGGCCACCGACGAATCCCTGAAGTCCCTTGTTGAGGCGGCGTTCCGCGACCGCGAGCTCCTGCGCTCGCCCGCGCACGAGGCCGCGGTCCTCCGCACGATCGAGCAGCTCGATCAAGGCCTGCTCCGCGTCGCGGAGCCCGACAAGACCCCGCAGGCGGGCGGCGAAGGCGCGGCGCCTTCCGGCGAGGGCGCCCCGCACCGGTGGGTGACGCACGCGTGGATCAAGGAGGCGATCCTGCTCTACTTCGCGCTCCGCGGCATGAGCGTGATGGAGGTCGGCCCCTTCGAGTTCCACGACAAGATCCCGCTCAAGCGCGGGCTCGACAAGGCGGGCGTCCGCGTCGTCCCGCCGGGGACGGTGCGCTACGGCGCGTTCCTCGAGCAGGGCGCGATCGTCATGCCCGGCTACGTGAACATCGGCGCGTGGGTCGGCGCGGGGTCGATGGTCGACACGTGGGCGACCGTCGGCAGCTGCGCGCAGATCGGGCGAGGCGTGCACCTCGCCGGGGGCGTCGGCATCGGCGGGGTGCTCGAGCCGCCGGGGGCGCGGCCGGTGATCATCGAGGACGGCGTCTTCGTCGGCTCGCGCGTGATCGTGGTGGAGGGCGTCGTCGTCGAGGAGGAGGCGGTGCTCGGCGCCGGCGTGGTGCTCACCGCGTCGACGGCGATCCTCGACGTCACGGGGCCGGAGGTCGTCGAGCACCGAGGCCGGGTGCCGGCGCGCAGCGTGGTCATCCCGGGCACGCGGCCGAAGCGCTTCCCCGCGGGGGAGTTCTCGATCCCGTGCGCGCTGATCATCGGCAAGCGGAGCGAGGCGACCGACCGCAAGGTGTCGCTCAACGCGGCGCTGCGCGACTTCGCGGTGCCGGTGTGAGCGCGCGGCCCGATCGGGGCGCGGCGCCCGAGGCCGCGCTCGCGGACACGCTGCTCTGGCTGTGCTCGGTCCCGTCGCCCATCGGGGAGGAGCAGGAGCTGTGCTCCGCGGTGGCCGAGCGGCTCGGTCGGGCGCAGCTCGCCGCGCCGGTGCGCCGTCACGGCGACTCGCTGGTCGCGCAGGTGACGCAGGGCACGGGTGGCCCGAAGATCGCGCTGGCCGGGCACCTCGACGTGGTGCGCACCTCGCACGACGGGCCGCCGCGCATCGAGGGGGATCGCCTCTACGGCCCCGGCGCGAGCGACATGAAGTCGGGCCTCGCGCTGATGCTCGACCTCGCCGAGGGCGCGCGGGAGGACGTCGCGGGCGTCGATCTGACGCTCGTGTTCTACGCCCGGGAGGAGGGCCCGTACCTCGAGAACGAGCTCGCGCTGGTCATCGAGCGCGAGCCGGGCCTCCGCGCGCTCGATCTCGCGGTGTGCCTCGAGCCGAGCGACAACAAGCTGAGCCTCGGCGCGAGCGGCTCGCTGCACGCGGGGCTGACGTTCCGCGGGCGGACGGCGCACAGCGCGCGGCCGTGGCAGGGGGAGAACGCCATCTACAAGGCGGGCCCGCTCCTGGTCGAGCTCGCCGCCCTCGCGCCGCGCGAGGTCGAGATCGACGGGTTCGTCTACCGGGCCGTGACGACGGCGACGATGGCGCAGGGCGGGCGCGGGCGGAACGTCGTGCCCGACGAGTTCACGATGAACCTGAACCACCGCTTCCCGCCGGGGACCTCGATCCAGGAGGCGCAGCGGACCATCGAGGCGCTCGTGGCCGGCCGCGCCGAGATCGAGTGGCGCGACCTCAGCCCGTCGGCGCTGCCGCACGCGTCGCACCCGCTCGTCGTGGCGCTGCGCGAGGCCGGCGTCGCCGCGGTCGAGCCGAAGCAGGCGTGGACCGACGTGGCCCGCTTCGCAGAGCTCGGCGTGCCCGCGGTGAACTTCGGCCCCGGCGAGAACGCCCAGGCGCACCAGCGCAACGAGTGGGCGTCGCTGCGCAAGCTGTCGGAGGGCCGCGCGATCCTCCGCCGCTGGCTCTCCGGGCTCGGGCCGGCCTGACGGGGGCGCGGCTGCTGCGCGCGCACCGCGGCCATGCCCGCGGGCGCGCGCGCCGGTCTCGAGGGTCGTCAGGCGCGCGCTCTTCCGCGCGCGCGGGCTCTCGGTCAGGGCGCTGCGCGCACCGAGAGCCCGGCGGCCGGGATGGTGAAGAAGAACGTGCTGCCCTGGCCGGGCGAGCTCTCGACCCAGATCGTGCCGCCGTGGGCCTCCACGATGCCCTTGGTGACGAACGCCGCGAGCCCCATCCCCTGTCCGAGGGGCCGGCGAGCGGGCGCGTGCCGGGCGAAGAGCAGCGGCTGCTGGTCCGGCGCGATGCCGGGGCCGGTGTCGGAAATCGAGAAGCGCGCGTCGTTGCCCGAGGGCTCGGCGCGCACGGTGATGCGTCCGCCCTTGGGCGTGAAGCGCATCGCGTTGCCGAGCAGGTTCGCGATGACCTGGACGATGCGCTCCCGGTCGCACGCGATGGGCGGCACGTCGTGCGGCAGCTCCTTCGCGATCTCGAGCGGCTTCAGCGCGACGGTCGGGGCGACGAGCTCGATCGCCCGGTCGAGGATCGGCTCGACCTCGTGCGCGCCCTTGCCGACCTTCAGCGAGCCGCTCTCGATGCTCATGGCGTCGACAAGGTCCTGCGCGAGCTGGTTGATGTCGTCCGCCGCGCGGGTGATCGCCTCGAGCTGCCGCCGCCCCGGGCCTTCTTGGGGGATCGAGCGCATCAGCATGCGGGCGCTGACCACGATCACGCTCAGCGAGTTCCTGAGATCGTGAGAGATGGTGGACACCGTCTCGCGGAGCATGCGCTCGGCCGTCTCGGCGCGGCGCTCCAGCCGCTGGCATTGCTCCTCGAGCCGCTCGCGCTCGGCCGCGTCGCCCCGCGGGGCGTGCCGGTCCGAGTCCGACTTCGATCGCCTGGGCGCCCTGGCGCGCAGGGTCGCCGGCCCCGCGGAGCGAGGCCCGGCCGCTGCAACCGACGCCGATCCCCTCTTGGGCGAGCGCAGGGGCACCGCCGTGGCGCGCCCGCGGAGCGGGCGGCCGGGCGCTCCATCCGCGCTGTCCGTCGCGTCTTTTCCGGCTTTTTTCCTCGTCACCCCCGCCATCCTCGCTCCCTCTTGCCTCTCAAGCGATCAGTTAGCCAGAAAGACTGTGCTCGGGATAGTCAGGTGGTGCCTCAGTCAAGTCATGGCAGCGCGGGAGCGCACGTGCGCTGTTCCTCTCCCGGATCGCGCGCCTCGCGGATCGCGCGGGCGCCGCGCCGGTTTCGCGGGGTGGCTGGAGAGCAGATTCGCGACGCGTCAGGTCGTTCTTTCTGGCTGCGGCGACGGGCCCCGCGTGTCGCCTTCGACGCGCGACAGGAGGCGGCGAATCTCGAGCACGAGCGTGTCCGGCAGGCACGGCTTCGTGAGGAACGCGTCGCACCCCGCGTCCTTCGCCTCGCGCGAGTGGCCCGCGAGCGTGTGGCCGGTGAGGGCGACGATGGGGATCCGCTTCGTGCGCGGGTCGCTCTTGAGGTGGCGCGTCGCCTCCCACCCGTCGATCTCGGGGAGCGACAGGTCCATCAGGATGAGGTCCGGGATCAGCTCGAAGGCGCGATCGAGCGCCTCCCGACCGGTCGCCGCCTCGGCCACGCGGAACCCGGAGAAAGACAGGTATTCCGCGAACATCTCCCGGTTGTCCTGGAAGTCGTCCACGACCAGGACGAGCGGCGAGAACGCGTTGTCGTCACACTTCACTTCCATCCCAGTGAACCTTTCCGTTCGTCGGCGCGCCGCCCGGCGATCGCGAACGAACGCGACAGCGTGCGGCCGGTCTCTCACGCAGGCGATGTAGGGGGGCGATCCGCTCGGGTCACGCGATGTTTGTATACCTTATTGCCGGCCAGATGCCGGGCATTTCCCCTCCCGCGCAGGGGTCGCCCTGCACCTCGCCTGAAGGAATCTAAGGTTGTTCCTTACGTGCCCTAGGTAGGCCCGTAGGGCCGGCGGACGCCGATGATCTCGTGGAGCAAACGAGCGGCGCTATCCCAGTCGACTGGCTTGACGAGCACGCCGTCGAAGGCCGAGGCGTTGAGGGCGGCGCGGGCCTCGAGATCGCGGCGGCCGGTGCACGCGAAGATGGCGACGTGCTGGGTCGCCGGGTCGGCGCGCAGCGCCTCGGCGACGACGAACCCGTCGATGCCGGGCATCCTCAGGTCGCACAGGATCACATCCGGCACGTCCTGTGTGGCGAGGAACACGCCGCGCAGCCCACCCGCCGCCCGCTCGACCAGGAAGCCGTGCGCGGCGAGCGCCGCCTCCGCCATGATGAGGAAATCGGGATCATCGTCCACGATGAGGACCCGGCGGCGTCGCTCGACCACGAGGGTATCCTCGTCGCCCTCCTCGTCGTGTTGCTCGGCGGACTCTCTGCGCTCTGCCTCGGACATGCTCCCCCGCTCGCGGCTCGGCTGACGGCGCTCCCCAGGTGCTCGGGCTTCGATGTGGGGCATCCGGGCCACGACCTCCCCGCCGGCGTTCCTGGAAGGTCCCCCTGCGTCGGTGGAGGCGAAGCCTGAGCCCCGGGTACACCTTGTGCCCAGGTCGCTTATCCGCAACCATCAACTGTCCAGCGCAGATGGGGGCTCTGCGCGGTTCGCCCTCAGCGCCTGGCGACGGCTGTTTCGGGGCGGTCCCGACGACAGTTGGCTTGCTCGTCTGATGCTCGAGGTCCGCGCTGCTGCATATTCGGAGCAGGCGTCTATGTGGATGGATGACGAGTTTTTCGCGCGGGTGGGCCACGATCTACGCGGCGAGCTGGCGACCATGCTGGCGGGGGTGCACTACCTGCTGCGTTACCAGAAGGACCTCGGGCCGGCGCCGCGCGACATGCTGGAGCGCGTGCGCGGCGCCGGCGAGCGGCTGAAGCGGCTGCTCGACGAGTTCGACAACTCCATCTGGCTCCGCGCGGACGCGAGCCGACCGATGTCGATCGCCCGCTGCGACGCGGCCGAGCTCGTCCGGCGCGCCGCGGTGCAGCTCGAGGCGATGGCCGCCGCGCGCGGCGTGCAGATCTCGTTCGAGGCCGGGCCCGATGGGGCCGCGACCGTGGAGGGCGATCCGGAGCTCCTCCGGGTGGCGCTGGAATACGTGCTCGGCTTCGCCATCCTGCGATCGCGCGATCGGCCGGTGCAGGTCCGCGTCTCGATCGCCGACGGCGCGCCGGTGGTGACCGTCGTCGACGAGGCGGGCCCCGTCCCGCCGGAGCCGCTCGCCCGGCTGCTCGAGCCGTTCGGCGAGCGGGCGGCGATCCCCGCCGACCCGGTCGCGCCGCGCCGCCGCGAGCGGCTCGGCCTCGGCCTCGCGATCGCGCACGGCATCCTCGGCGCGCACGGGGGCGGGCTGACCATAGAGCCCTCGTCCGAGCGCGCGGACGGCGGCGCGCCGGCATCGGCCGCGGACCTCTCCGCGACCGGGCTGCGCTTCACCTGCTTCCTCGGCGGCGTTGGGCGGGATCCTCCTACCAGGTTGCCGGAGACGGAAGGTCGCTGCGACGCGGCGAGCGGCCGGTGACGGAGGAGACCCTTCCAAGGGCTCCAACGCGGATCGTGTCCGATAGAGACTTCGTCTAGGATGAACCGGGCCGCACGTCGCGAGCGTGCTCCAACTTCCACCGCACAACGATGAATGCGCCTCGATGCCGACGCTGAGCTCTCTCCTCGTGCAGCATGGGGTTACCTCGATGCGGGTGGTCGAGGAGGCGATCGCCCGCCAAGTGCTCCACGGCGGCGACCTCGCCACGAACGTGCTGGAGCTGGGCGCGGTGAGCGAGCGCGAGCTCACCGCGTTGCTCGCGGAGAGCCTCGGGCTCCCGCCCGCGGTGGGCCGGCTCCGGCCCGCGTCGCCCGACGTGCTCCGGACCATCCCGGCTGAGCTCGCGGTCCAGCACCGCGTGTTCCCGCTCGACGTGCGCACGGGCGTCGACAGCGCGGCGGCGGGAGCCTCGCAGCCGGAGCCGACGCTGGTCATCGCGACGGCCGAGCCGCTCGCGCCGGCCGTGGCGGAGCAGCTGAGCTTCTCGCTGGGGGTCAACCTGCGGCAGCTCGCCGCGCCGCTGGTGCGTATCCGCCAGGCGCTCGCGGAGCACTACGGCGCCGCCCTCGAGCGGCGCCTGTCGCGGCTCGTGAAGCAGCTCGACGCGCGCGCCGAGCCGAGCCCGGCAGAGCCGGTCGAGCCCGCCTCCGCAGCCGTCGCTGCGCTCCCGCCGGAACCGGCTCCGCCGCCGGCGCCAGCCGCCGGCGCGGGTGCGGCCCCGCCGGCAGGAGCCGACCCGGTCGCGCCTGCGCCGGTCGACGCGCCTCCGCTCGCGGCGGCAGGGGCGGCTCCGGCCGCAGAGGCCGACGCGGCGTCGCCCGCGCGAGCCGACGCCGTCGCGCCTGCGGACGTCGATGCGGCGGCGCCTGCCGACGTCAACGCCGACGCCGACGCGACGTTGCCCGAGGGCATCCATCCGCGCGAGGAGACGGCGGAAGCGCGGCAGAAGAAGCGGTCGAGCATCGACGACGCTCCGACGGTCGAGGCGCCGTCCTCGATCGCTCGCGAGGAGGCGGCGGAAGCGCAGCAAAGGCGATCGAGCATCGACGATGCCCCGACGGTCGAGGCGCTGACCTCGATCCATGACGAGGACACCGTCATCGCGGAGGTCTCGCTCAACGAGGCCGTCCCGACGCCGAGGAAGCCGCCGCTCCACGAGCTGGACGACGAGCCGACCGTCGTCGCCGAGTACCCGATCGATCTGCCCTCGTTCCGCTACCTCGAGGCGCACACGCCTGGGGCAGAGGCGCTGGCCTCGCGCCTCTCCAAGGTCGCTCCGCGGCGCGGCCAAGCGGGCCCTGAGGCGCCGGCGCAGCCCGACGCCGCCGCGGCGGATCCGGGCGAGGAGACCGCGCGTCCCGGCCACCTGGCCGCGCCGCAGCGAGAGCCCGCGACGGAGCCGGCAGAGCCGACGCCGCGCTCCGAGCAGCTCGCGCCGCGCCTCGCGGCGTTCGCGGCAGCGGAGGACGCGCCCGCGGCTCCTGCGGTGGAGGCGAGGGCGCCGGCCGCGGAAGCGCCGGCGCCGCCCTCGAAGCCGCCGACGCCGCCCTTGAAGCCGATGGCGCCGCCCGGGAGGCCGGTGGCGCCGCCGGCGCCGTCCGGCGCGCGGTCGCGGGCGCCGGGCACGCACCTGTTGACCGGCTGGTTGAAGCGGGCGTCGGCCGCGCACCGCGCTCAGCAGGACACGGTGCCGCAGGCTGCCGCGTCGCACCCGCGCCTGCCCGGCGGCTCTGCGCCAGCGGCGCCCGTCCCCGCGGCCTCCGCGCCCGTGGGGCCCGCTGCGACGACGCCGGCGGAGGCCACGCCCGTGGCGCCCGCGCTCGCTGCGCTCGCACCGGCGGCGCCTGCTCCTGCGGCCTCCCCGCCCGTGGCGCTCGCGCCTGCGGCGCCCGCGCCCGCGATCTCGGCGGCGAAGGGCTCGATGCGCGAGGCGGGCCGGTCGGCGCCGACGGCGCAGCGGCGCAAGGGCCCGTTCACGCTGGCCATGGCCGAGCAGGAGCTCGCCTCGGTCGACTCGAGCGAGGCGGTGCTCGCGGTCCTCTTCGACTTCGCGCAGCAGTACTTCGAGTACACGGTCCTGTTCACGGTCCACGGCGAGCGCGCGGAGGGCCGCAACGCCGCGGGCCCTGGCGCCGAGCGCGAGCGCGTCACGAAGATCGCCGTGCCGTTCGAGCGTCCCACCGCCCTCGCCAGGGCGCGCGCGCTGCGCGCGCCGCTCGTCGCCGCGCTCGCCGGCAGCGCCCCGGACGCGGAGCTCCAGCGCGAGCTCGGCAGGAAGGTCCACGCGGCCGCGGTGGCGGTCGTCCCGATCGTCGTGCGCGGCCGCGTCGTGGCGCTCGTCTACGGTGACGACGGCGCCGCCTCGGTCGAGCTCTCCAGCATCGGCGATCTCATCGCGCTCGCCGGCGTCGCAACGACGGTGCTGGAGCGGCTCATCCTGCGAAAGAAGCTGAACCGGAGCGGCGGAGCCCAGGATACCGCGGCGTCTCCGCAGCGGTCGTCCGCGCCGCCGCACGAGGCCGCGGCGTCTCCGCAGCGGTCGTCCGCGCCGCCGCACGAGGCCGCGACGTCTCCGCAGCGGTCGTCCGCGCCGCCGCACGAGGCCGCCGCGCCTGCGCGGACGCCGTCCGCGCCGCCGCACGAGGCCGACGCGCCGCACGACGACGAGCAGGCCAAGGAGGGCCCGCTCTCCATGCGCACCCGCGCCGCGCTGCTGGAGCTGAGCAGCATGGTCCGCGCGGAGGCGCACGGGCCGACCGACGACGCACCCTCGCCGCCCGCCGCGCACGAGCCCCTCGGCGCGGGCGAGCCACAGCGAGCCAACGGCGCGGACGTCGAGCCGAACGGCCCGCGACCCCAGGGCGGCTGGTCCACGGAGGACGGGGGATCCGGGATCGATGCCGTCGCGCGGGCGTTCGGGCTCCGCGGCACGGGCGTGGAGGCCGAGCCCGTGCGTCCGGACGAAGGCGTCGCGCACGCGATGGCGTTCAGCTCGACCATCCCGCCGGCCCCGATGCCGCGCGCGTCGAGCCTCGGAACCGATCCGCAGATCCGGCTCGGCCTCGAGGCGGGCGCGGACGTCGTGTCGGGCACGGCCGTGACGGCGCCGATGATGCCCGCGGTCACCCAGCCGCTCATGCAGGCGGTGCCGGCGCCGGCTTCGCCGGTCATCGCGGCGCCGCCTTCGCCGCCGGCCATCGACGAGATCCCCGACCTCGAGATCCCCGCGGCGCCGACCCACGCGCGGCCCGAGGACTTCGATCTCGGCGAGCCCGAAGAGGCGCGGACGAAGCGGTACTCCCGGCCGCCGTGGATGCTCGACAGCTCGATCAAGCCCGGCGCCGAGGAGCAGCGGGATCACGCGCCGGCGCCGTCGTCGGTCGCCGCGCGCCCCCACTGGCGCCGCACGCCCGTCGCCGTCGAGGCCGCCGCGGTGTACCCGAGGCCCCCGTCCGAGCGGCGCGCCGCGGTCTCGACCTCTCCGGCCAGCGAGCTGCGCGCGGAGTACAGCTCGCTCGTGCAGCACGTCCTCGCGGGCGGCGAGGCGGGCCCGCGGGCGTTCGCCGAGCTCGTGCGCAACGGAGAGACGGCGATCTCGATCGTCGCGGCGCGCTTCCCCGGTCCGCTCCGGGTCGATCGCCAGCGCTTCCGCGAGCAGCTCGCCGGCCCGGACGGCGCCGCGAACGTCGCCGCCGCGCCGCCTGCCTCCCAGTGCGGGCCGCTGCTCGAGCTCATCGTCGCGATCCGGCGCCCGGCGCTCCCCTTCATGACCGTGCGGAGCGCCTCGCCCGACCCCGAGGTGCGCTTCTGGGCCACGCACGTGCTCGGCGAGCTGCCGTACCCGGAAGCCGCCAACGCGCTGCTCCCGCGGCTCTTCGACGACAACATCGCCGTCCGGCGCATCGCGGTCCGATCGGCCGCCTTGTTGATCGCGGCGCCGCCCGCGGGCGGCCCGATCCTGCAGGGGCTCGATCACATCGCGCGCGACCGCGAGGAGTCGCCCGCGCGGCGGCTGAGCGCCATCGACACCATGTCCGAGATCCGCTCCGGCTCCAGCGTGCCGGCGCTCATCAGCGCGCTCTCCGATCCGCACGACGCGATCGTCGAGGCGGCGGTCCGCGCGCTGACCGCCATCACGCGGGAGGATCTCGGCCGCGACGCGCGCAAGTGGATGGCGTGGTGGTCGAGGAACGGCGAGCGCCATCGCATCGAGTGGATCATCGACGCGCTCACGCACGAGAAGCCCGCCATCCGCCGCGCCGCCATCGACGAGCTGAAGGGCATCACCCGGGAGTACTTCGGCTACTACGAGGACCTGCCGCGACAGGAGCGGGAGGCCGCCCAGGAGCGCTACCGCGCGTGGTGGATCTCCGAGGGGCGCTCGCGGTTCCGTACCACGGGCTGACGCCTCGCCGGGCCCGCGCAGGGCAGGGAGGCGGGCGGCTCATCCGGTCGTCGGGAGCCGCCCCTCGGGCAGGTGGGTCAGGTTCGGCGGGAGATCAGACCGCGCTCGGGCGGTTCACTTGGGGGCGGCGGGGGCGGCGGCCGGCTGCACGGCGGGCGCCGGCCTCTTCACGACGTCGGCCTTGGCCGCGGCAGGCGCGGTCTCGCCGGCCTCCTTCAGGGCCTTGTCGATCAGCTTCTTGAACTTCGAGAACGGCTGCGCGCCGCTGATGAAGTAGCCGTTCACGACGAACGCCGGCGTCCCGCTGATGCCCGCCTTGTCCGCCACGGAGTTCTCGGAGTCCACGAACGCCTTGTGGGTGTTCGCGTCGAGGGCCTTCTTGAACTTCGTCATGTCGAGGCCCTGCTCCTCGGCGTACTTCTCGAGCGAGGCGCGCGAGAAGGCGTCCGGCTGACCCTGGTTCTTGAAGAGCACCTCGTGGTACGCCCAGAACCCGGCGTTGCCCTTCTGCGCGTAGGCCTCCTGCGCGGCCTCGGACGCGAGCGGCGCGTTCTTGTGCATCGGCAGCGGGCGGTGGCGCCACACGATCTTCAGCTTGTCGCCGTAGGTCTTCGAGATCTGCGCGACCGTGTCCTCGACGCGCTTGCAGAACGGGCACTCGAAGTCCGAGAAGACCTGCATCACGACCTTCGCGCGCTCGCCGCCCTTCCACGGGCTGTTCGGCGGCGGCGCGGCGATCTCCTTGCGCTCGGGCGGCGGCGGCTCCTTGCCGTCCTTGATGATCTCGGCGTAGAGGTCCTTGGCGGCGACGCCCTTCGCGAGGAGCCCCTCGGCCTTCTTGATCTCCTCGTCGACGATCGTCTTGAACTTGTCGATCGGCTGCGCGCCGACGAGCCGGCGGCCGTTGATGAAGAAGTGCGGGGTCCCGGACGCCTGCAGGTCGTCCGCGAGCTCCTGATCGGCGGCGATGCCCGCGCCGTGCTTCTTGGTGGCGATCGCGGCCTTCACCTTCTCGACGTCGAGCCCGAGCTCCTTGGCGTAGCCGAGCAGGTCCTCGTCGTTGAGCTTCTGCTGGTTCTTCCAGAGCAGCTCATACGCGTCCCAGAAGCCCTTCTCGCCCTTCTGAGCGCGGGCCTCCATGGCGAGCTCGGCCGCGGGCTCCGCGCGCTGATGGAACGGGAGCGGGTTGTTCTTCCAGACGAACCGGACCTTGTCCCCGTAGGTCTTGAGGATCTCGTCGATCGTCGGGACGACCTTGCTGCAGAAGGGGCACTGGAAGTCGGACCACTCGACGATGGTGACCAGCGCGGTGGCCGGGCCCTTCGCGGGCGCGTCGCCGACGGGCACCTTCCAGACCGTCTTGTCGTCCTCCTGCGGGCGCTCGCGCTCCTTCTGGGGCGGCGCCTTCGCCTTGTTCTCCGCGGCGAGCTTGGCATACACCTTGTCGGGCTTCGTCCCCGCGGCGATCGCGGCCTGCGCGGCCTTGAGCTGCTCGTCGATCACGGCGGTGAACTTGTCGACCGGCTGCGCGCCGCTCAGGAACACGCCGTTGATGATCGAGGCGGGCGTGCCGGTGACGCCGGACGACTTGCCGACCGCCATGTCGGCGTCGATCTTGGCCATGTACTCCTGCCGATCGTACGCCGCCTTGAACTTCGCCTTGTCGACGCCGGCCTCGCCGGCCCACTTCTCGAAGTTGTCGGGCGTGAGGCTCTTCTGGTTCTGGAAGGCGAGCTCGTGGAACTTCCAGAACGCCTTCGAGCCGCCGAGGCGGAACACGGTCTCGGCCGCGAGCGCCGACGGACGCGCGTTCTTGTGGAACGGCAGCGGGTTGTTCTTCCAGACGATGCGCAGCTTCTCGGGACCGTACTTGTCCTTGAGCTGGTTGATCGTGGTCTCGACCCGGCTGCAGAACGGACACTCGAAGTCGCTGAAGACGACCATCGTCACCGGCGCCGTCCGCGCGCCCCACACCGGGTCCTTCGACGACACGGGCACCGCCGCGTCCTCGTCGCTCCACGGCTGGCCGTCCTCGACGGCCGCGGAGATCTCATGCCCGCGCGAGCCGGCGCTCCGATCGATACTCCACATCAGCCCCATCCCTGCGATGAAGCAGAGAAGAAAGCCGACGATGGCTGTTCCCTTGTTCATGATGTTTCCTCTCTCAACGGTGGTGGAGCGCCGCCAGGCGGGCCCCTCCTTCAACGCGGGCGCGACACCAGGTGCGCGCTCGCGACAAGATCGCCAATCGTGAGCTCCCAGGGCGGCGAGCCACCCTGGGCCGAAGGAGCCGCCGCCGCGCGGCGCGGCAGCAGCCCCCGGCGGAGCGCCGGGACCGCTCTGGACCGTTCACGCCGGCGCCAGCGCCCGGCCTCCGTCGCGCGAGGCGCGCCGCCCTCGAGAGGGCGAGCCTGCGCGACGTGGGCCCGGACGAGCGCCTAACGGGCTCGGGTCAGACCGGCAAACGCTCCGGATCTCGCGGCAAGGCCGGCGCGAATCGCCCGCAGCGGGCTCCGAGAGACCACGCGGCGCGATCGGGGGCGGCCTGGCCGGCGAGCTTGCCTCATCGAGGCGGGTGGTAGACGCCCTGCGCCACGCCGGTGCGCGGCCCGCCGGAGGTCGCGAGGAACGAGAAGGCCTCCACGGGCGCGCACGGGGCAGGCAGGACGAGCTCCGGAACGAGCACCGCCTGCTGCGGCGGGCTGGAGAGCTCGCTCACAGGGCTGGGGTGACCCGAGTTCGGCCCGACCCTCGGCCAGAGATCGCCCCTGTCGCATCCAGGGGCCGCGTCGATCCGGTCGTCGGTCATCGGCAGCGTGCGCGGCGGCGCGACCGAGGAAGCGCCGCGCGGATCGCAGATGGGCGCGGCCCTCGTCTCGCCCGTCTCGTCGTCGACGCTCGTCAGGACGGTGCACGACGGCTCGTCCGGCGGCGCGACGATCGTCATCCGGTCCTCTTCGCAGACCGGAACGATCGCGGCGCGCGCTCGCAGCGGCAGGACCAGCGCCAACGCGAACGTCAGCAAGGTCATCAGGCGCTGGGCGGCGTGTCGCGACATCCCTGCCAAGGAGTAGCCGAGGCCCGAGAGGAGAGCAATGGCCCGGGCTCCAGGAGAATGCGGTGGTTCCTGGGCCCTCCTGGACGGATCCCGACGCAGCTCAGCACGATCGCCCGGGGCCGCGACTTGTCGACAGGGTGTGGATAACCCTGTGGATAACCTGGAGAGCCCCTGTGTCGAAACGGTGTGGCCCGGCGGCGGCGCCGCGGGAGCGCGGCCCGTTTCGACGCTCCAGCGCGAAGTTGGCCCACCTTGTCCTACATCCGATAGGTTCGGTTCATGGCGAACTCCTCCGCGACCGTGCCCCGCCCGGTTCTTCCGCCCTCGCATGAGCCCAACAAGAGCGGCTTCGCTGCGGACGATGTTCCCCGACCGCTCGGCCGCTACGTGCTCCTGCGGCGCATCGCTCGGGGAGGCATGGGCGAGGTGTTCCTCGCCTCCACGACCGGCCTCGAGGGGGCCGAGCGCCCCGTGGTCGTGAAGATCATCCGCCGCGAGCACGCGTCGGATCCGAGCTACATCGCCCGCTTCCTGGACGAGGCGCGGGTGCAGGCGCAGCTCCAGCATTCCGGCGTCGCGCAGGTCATCGAGGCGGACGTCGACCCGGCGACCGGGGAGCCGTACGCGGTCGTCGAGCACGTCGAGGGCCGGAGCCTCGGCGAGGTCCGGGCGCGCGCGGTGCAGCTCGGGCACCGCTTCGACTGGGCGGAGGCGGTCGCGATCGCGACGATGATCGCCGAGGCGCTCGCCCACGTGCACGAGCGCAAGGACCCGTCGGGCGCCGCGCTCGGCATCGTCCACCGCGACCTGTCGCCCCAGAACGTGATGCTCGGCTTCTCCGGCGACGTGAAGATCATCGACTTCGGGACCGCCCGCGGACAGAACCGGCGCTGCCACACGGTCGCGGGCGTCGTGTTCGCGAAGCCGGGCTACGTCGCGCCGGAGGTCGCGAACGGCGACCCGGGCGACGCGCGGGTCGACCTCTACGCGCTCGGGATCATGCTCTGGGAGCTGTGCGCGGGGCGCCGCTTCCTCCAGGGCGACGCGCAGACGCACATGGCCGCGGTCGCGCGCAACCAGAACGATCCGCCGCCGATCGCCCTCTCGCTCGGGGCGCCGCCGTCGCTCGACGCCGCGATCGCGCGGCTCACGGCCTTCGACCGGGATGCCCGGTACCCGTCGAGCCGCGCCGCCGCGCGCGGCCTCGCCGCGCTCCTCGGCGCGGCGGCCGCGCTGCCGGGCGGCGAGCGCGGCGTGCGCGCGCGGGCCGCGCACCTGATGCAGCGGCTCTTCCCGGGCGAGCCCGGGCGCTCGCGCGGCGAGTTCGCGGCCCTCGTCGCCGCCGCGAAGGCGCACCGCGCCGCGGCCGTCACGCCGGTGAGCCCCCGCGCCGAGGCGATGGCCTCGGCCGAGCGCGGCGACGAGGGCATGCTGCCGGGCACGCGCTACCGGCTGCTGCGCGAGATCGGCACCGGCGCGAGCAGCACCGTCTACGAGGCGGAGCACGTCGACCTCGGGCGCCGCGTGGCGCTCAAGGTCGTCTCCGCCGAGCACTCCGCGGCGGACGCGGTCGCGAACCGCTTCCGCCGCGAGGCGCGCGTCCTCTCGCGCCTCTCCCACGAGCACCTCGTGAAGGTCCACGACTTCGGCATGGCCGCGGATGGCCGCCTGTTCTGCGGCATGGACCTGCTCGAGGGCGAGACGCTCGACGCCGTGCTCGCCCGCGGGGCCGCGATCGACTGGCGGGACGCGCTCACCATGGCGATCAAGGTGCTGAGCGCGCTCGAGCTCGCGCACGCCGAGGGCCTCGTGCACCGGGACATCAAGCCAGAGAACCTGTTCTTGACGCGCCCGAGCGGCGCCGAGGCCTCGCCCTCCATCGCCGAGGCCGGCGTGAAGCTGCTCGATTTCGGGCTCGCGAAGTGCCTGGCCGACGACCGCGGCGAGGGCGACGGCGTCGCGGACGCGACCGGCGCGGGGGAGGGGCCGGCCCGGGCCGCGGTCGCGATCGTGGGGACGCCCGAGTACATGGCGCCCGAGCAGGCGGCGTCGGGGCGCATCGACGGGCGCGCGGATCTCTACGCGCTCGGCTGCGTCCTCTACGAGATGCTCACGGGGCGCCTGCCGTTCGTCGAGCCGAGCCTCGTCGCGCTGCTCGACGCGAAGATCAAGGGCAGCCCCGAGCGCCTCCGCGAGCGCGCCCCGGCGCGGCAGATCCCGCCGTTCGTCGACGAGCTGGTGATGCGCGCGCTGGCGCGCCACCCGAGCGTCCGCTTCCAGAGCGCCGTCGAGATGCGTCAGGCCATCCTGGGGGCGCTCGGCGCGCCCGGGCGCGCGCGCGCCCGGCGCCGCGCGGTCGGGTTCGCGGCCGTGGCCGCCGTGATGGCGCTCGCGGGCGCGGTCGTCGTGGGCAAGGGGCGCGAGATCGCGGCGCGCGTCCCCGCCGCCGCAGCGCTGCTCGACGTCGGGCGCGAGGCGGCCCCGCCGCCGGGGGAGGCGGCTCAGGCCGCTGCGCCCGGCGTCGAGGCCGTCGACGCGCCGTCCGCCGGCGCGCCGTCCGGGGCCGCGGAGGCGCCGTCCGGGGCCGCGGAGGCGCCTTCCACCGGCGCGGCGGCGCCGCCCAGCGTCGCAGCCGCGCAGGCCCTCGCGGCCGCCGCGCCGGCGCAGGCCGCCGGCACGCCCGCGGTCGCCGCCGCTGCGGCCGGTCCCGCTGCGGCCGGCGCGCCCGCGCCGGGCGCGGGGCAGGGGACCGATGCCCCGCGAGCCCTCGCCGCCCTGCCCGCCGCCGCGTCCGATGCGGCCGCGCCCCGCGCCGGGGCCGCGGCGCCCGCCGTCGCGAAGGCCGACGCCGCGAAGCCGCCCGCGAGGAGCGAGGCCGCCCCGCGCAGCCAGGCGGTGGCGGCGCGCGGCGCGGCGCCGAAGGCCGACAAGCCCGCGGCGCGCGGCCCGGCGGATCGCGCCTCGCGCGAGGTCGCGAAGCGCGAGACGAAGGCGCGCGAGCGATCGTCCTCGTCCTCGGCCCGCGAGCCGGCGGCGTCGACGCCCGCCCGCGGCGACGCCGACACGGCAGAGAAAGAGGGCAACGGGCACGAGGATCACACCGAGGCGAAGCGGCGCCGTCACAAGCGGCGGTCCCGGGTCGCCAAGGCCGAGTAAGCTGCGCCGCACGCGGCGCATTTCTCTCGCGCGCACGCTGCCGCGTTGTATACCGCGCAGCCTGCGATGGCTCAGATTTCCCTGTCCGCGCCGGGTTCGAACGCCGTTACCTCGGGCCCACCCCATCGCGCCATCCTGCGGCTCGCGCTGCCGACCGTGGCGGCGATGCTCACCCAGAGCATCGTCAACGAGGTCGACATCGTCTTCTTCGCGCACCTGCCGTGCCCCGAGTCGTCGAACGCGCAAGCGGCGCTCCTGCCGTCGCTGATCGTGCTCTGGCTGTTCGGCGGCTCGCTCAGCGCGATCTCGGTCGGCACGCAGGCGTTCACCGCGCGCCGCTTCGCCGAGCGGCGCCCCGAGGACGCGGGCGCGGTCCTCGCGAACGCCCTGTTCTTCGCGCTCGTCGCCGGCGTCGCGTTCTCCGCGCTCGGGTACCTGACGATGCCGTACATCCTGTCGGTCATCATCAAGGTGCCGGACGCGCGGCAGGCGGCGCTCGACTACCTCGGCTGGCGCCTGCTCGGGGTGACGTCGATGGCGGCGACGTTCGCCCTGAAGGCGTTCTTCGACGGGATCGGCAAGACGCACATCCACCTCGTCTCGGCCGTCGCGATGAACGCGCTGAACATCGTGCTCTGCCTCCTGCTCATCTTCGGCAACGCCTCGCTCGGCATCCCGAAGTACGGCATCGCCGGGGCGGGCATGGCGGGCTTCATCTCGACCTACGTCGGCCTCGCGATCATGCTCGCGTACGCGCTCCTGCCGCAGTACCGGAGCGTCTACCGGCCGTTCGTCTCGAGCAAGCTCTCGGCCCCGCTCACCTGGTCCATCCTCAAGCTGTCGATCCCGAGCGCCGTCGCCACCGTCGCCATCATGACCGGCTTCGGCCTGTTCTACGCGATCGCCAGCAAGCTCGATCAGGTCGCGCCGGCGGGCGTGGTCTCGCCGCTCTGCCCGGGCGGCCGCGCGGAGCCGGTCTACGGCGCGGCGACCACGGTGATCGTCGGCATCCTGAAGCTCACGTTCACCGCTTGCCTGGCCTTCGGCACGTCGACGGCCACCCTGGTGGCGCAGTCGCTCGGCGAGCGGGACGGCGACAAGGCCGCGCGCTTCGGCTGGGTGAGCGTCCGCCTGGGGCTCGCGATCTTCGGGGTCGTGGGCCTGCTCGAGGCGATCTTCGCCCCGCAGATCCTCGCGTTCGCCAGCAGCAGCGAGCTCGTCCAGGCCGCGGCGCTCCGGCCGCTCCAGGTGATGGGCATCGCCACGCCGCTCGTCGCGGTCGGCATGATCCTGACGCAGGCGCTCTTCGGCGCTGGCAACACGGTGTTCGTGATGGTGGTGGAGCTCATCCTCCACTTCACCTGCCTCGTCCCGCTCGCGTGGCTGCTCGGCATCACGCTCGGCTTCGGCCTGATGGGCATCTGGGGGGCCGGCGTCATCTACGTCGTCCTCCTCGCCGCGACGATGGTGTGGAAGTTCCGCTCCGGGGACTGGAAGAAGATCCGGCTCGACCCCCAGCGCCCGCCCGACGAGGCCGCGCTCGGTGCGGGCGGCGGCCCCGGCGCCCCGTAACCCAGGGGCGCTGACCCGCGCTCAGCGGGGGAACGCCGCGGCGTTCCCGCCGTCGACGGTCACGACGCAGCCCGTCGTGGCCTCGGCGGTGGCGAGGTACAGGAAGGCCTGCGCCACGTCGGCCGCGGTGGTCTCGCGCCGGAGCAGGTTGTCGCGGAAGTAGTCGTCGACCGAGACGTTGCGGGCGCGGGCGCGCGCCTCCAGCAGGCCCGCGCCGAACAGCGCGGTCCGGATGCGATCGGCGTTGACGGCGTTGGCCCGGACGCCGTGACGGCCGAGATCGACGGCGTACTGGCGCATGAGCGAGACGAGCGCCGCCTTGGCGACGGCGTACGGGCCGAAGTCGGCCCCCTGGTTGAACGCGCTCTTCGACGCGTTGAACAGGAGCGCGCCGCCCGAGTCCTGGGCGAGGAGCACCCGCGCCGCCGCGCGGGCGACGTTCTGGTGGCCGAGCAGGTTCAGCTCGAGCGAGGCGCACAGCGCCTCGTGCCCCTCCGACGTGTGAATCGCCCCGGAGAACGCGCGGCCGGCGTTCGACACGACGACATCGACGCCGCCGAAGTGCGCCGCGGCCTGCGCGAACGCCCGGTTCACGCTCGCCTCGCTGCGCACGTCGCAGGCGACCTTCAGGCAGCGGCCGCGGTGGCGCGCACCGAGCTCGGCGGCGGCCTTCTCGAGCGGCTCCTCGTCGCGATCGGCCAGCGCCACGTGCGCCCCCGCCGCGAGGAACGCCGCCGCGGTCGCGTGGCCGATCCCCGAGGCGGCGCCCGTCACGAGCGCGATCCGCCGATCGAGCGGGCCCCTCTGCGCCGCCCCGAGCTTCAGCTTCGCCTGCTCGAGGCTCCAGTACTCCATGTCGAAGAGCTCGAGCTCCGGGACCGGCTGATATCCGCCGAGCGCCTCGGCGGCCTCGATCACGGCGACGGTGTGCTCGTAGACGTCCGCGACGATCTCCGCCTCGGCGTGCGATCCGCCGACGCACAGCGCGCCCACCCCGGGGAAGAGCAGCACCCGCGGGAACGGATCGAGCTCGTCGCGGACGACGCCTCGCGCCGCGCAGGAGCGGCGGAAGTACTCGTGGTACTCGGCCACGTACCTCGCGATGCCCTGCTCGACGGCCGCGCGGAGGCGCGCCGTGTCGGTCACGTCGCAGCCGCTCACGACGAGCGGCCGCGCCTTCGTGCGGATGACGTGGTCCGGGGTCGCGCAGCCGATCTGCGAGACCCGGGCGACGTCGTCGCGCTCGCAGAACGCGATGAGCTGCAGGCCCGTGCGGAGCGTGGAGACCCAGGGGCGGCCCGAGGCGCGGGCGAGCGCGCCCCGCACCACCGGCCCGATGGCGGCCCGGATGTCCGGGTCCGGCGCCGCGACCGTGGGGTGCGAGACGATCGCGCTGCGCTGGGCGATGTAGCGCTCGGCGCGCGTCACGGCGTCGATCATGCGCGTGTAGCTCTCCTCGGCCGTCTCGCCCCACGTGAAGACGCCGTGCTTGTCGAGGATCATCAAAGGCGGGAGCCCGCCCTGCGCGAGGCGCCCCCGGACGAGCTCGGCGACGCGGCGGGCGAGCGCGAACCCGGGCATGACGTACGGCACGAACAGCGCGTCATCGCCGTAGATCGCCCGCACGATCTCGGCCGAGCCGGGCTGATCGATGACCGAGAGCACGGCGTCTGCGTGCGTGTGATCGACGAACTTCGCGGGGATGATCGCGTGCAGCAGCGCCTCGACCGAGGGCGTGGGGCTCGACGGATCCAGCATCTGGCCGCGCAGGAGCGCGACCATCTGCTCGTCGGTCATCGCTTCGAGCTCGCAGGCGCGCTTGAGCGGCGCGAGGCGGCACGCCGGGAAGCCGCGCGGCTCGATCGTCGCGAGATCCCACCCGCTGCCCTTGATGAAGAGCACGTCGACGCGATCGCCGAGCAGGTCGACGGCCGTGCTCTTGACGCTCGTGTTCCCGCCGCCGTGGAGCACGAGCGACGGATCGGCGCCGAGCAGGCGCGAGGTGTAGACGCGGAGGGCGAGATCCTCGCCGCAGGACGCGGCGTAGGTGTCGAGGTAGCGCTGGGCTTCGTCCTTGCTGTGGCGAGGATCCATCGACCGGCCGCCTACCCCAGCGGCGGAGGCGCCGGAAGCCCGCCGATCAGTAGCGGTAGTTCTCGGCCTTGAAGGGGCCCTCGGCGGGGACGCCCAGGTATTTCGCCTGCTCCTGCGTGAGCTGCGTCAGCTCGACCCCGAGCTTCGGCAGGTGCAGCGCGGCGACCTTCTCGTCGAGCCGCTTCGGCAGGAGGTGGACGCCGACCGTATACTTCTCCGTCCACAGGGCGATCTGCGCGAGGACCTGGTTGGAGAACGAGGTCGACATCACGAACGACGGGTGGCCCGTGGCGCACCCGAGGTTCACGAGCCGGCCGCGCGCGAGGACGATGAGCCGCTTGCCGTCCGGGAAGATGAAGTGGTCGACCTGCGGCTTGATGTTCTCCTCCTTGATCTCGGGGTTCTTCTCGAGCCACGAGATCTGGATCTCGGAGTCGAAGTGGCCGATGTTGCAGAGGATCGCCTCGTCCTTCATCGCGAGCATGTGCTCGGCGCGCACGACGTCGGCGCAGCCGGTCGCCGTGACGAAGATGTCGCCGATCGGGGCGACGGTCTCGAGGCGCTTCACCTCGTAGCCCTCCATCGCGGCCTGCAGCGCGCAGATCGGGTCGATCTCGGTGATGATCACGCGCGCCCCGAGGCCGCGCAGCGACTGCGCGCACCCCTTGCCGACGTCGCCGTAGCCGCAGACGACGGCGACCTTGCCGGCGAACATCACGTCCGTGGCCCGCTTGATCCCGTCGCCCAGCGACTCGCGGCAACCGTAGAGGTTGTCGAACTTGCTCTTCGTCACCGAGTCGTTGACGTTGATCGCGGGCACCTTCAGCTTGCCGGCGCGGTGCATCTCGTAGAGCCGGTGCACGCCCGTCGTCGTCTCCTCCGAGAGCCCGCGGATCGGGTCGTTGCCGGCGAAGAGCTCCGGGTGCTTCTCGTGGGCGATGACCGTGAGATCGCCGCCGTCATCGAGGATCATGTTGGGGCCCTTGCCGCCCTTGAAGGCGTAGAGCTGCTGCTCGATGCACCAGTCGTACTCCTCGAGGGTCTCGCCCTTCCAGGCGAAGACCGGGATGCCGGCCGCCGCGATCGCCGCCGCCGCGTGGTCCTGCGTCGAGTAGATGTTGCAGCTCGTCCAGGTGACCTCGGCGCCGAGGGCGATCAGCGTCTCGATCAGCACCGCGGTCTGGATCGTCATGTGGAGGCAGCCGGCGATGCGCGCGCCCTTGAGCGGCTGCGAGGGGCCGTACTCGGCCCGGAGCGCCATGAGGCCCGGCATCTCCTTCTCGGCGATGCGGATCTCCTTGCGACCCCAGTCTGCAAGCGTGATGTCGGCGACCTTGTAGGAGAGCTTCTTCTCAGCAGTCATGGTGTCCCTTTGCCTTTTCCGGTGAATGCGCTCGAGCGAGCGCCGCGCCAGCCGACGAGCAGCTGCCAAACGAGGTGTCGATCCGGACCTTCGCCCTGCCAGGCGGACGGCAGCCGCCGGATCTCGACGCCGGAGAGCCCGGCCTCCTCGGCCATGCGCCGGAGGTCGTCCGGCGGGAAGCCGAGCCAGATGTCCGCCTCCTGCTCTCGCAGGGCCTGATCGTGGTGCGCCTCGTAATCGAGCACGCACACCGCGCCGCCGCGGGCGTGCGCGCCGTCCTCGCCGCGGCCGGGCGCGGCCGGGCGCGCGAGCTCGACGAGGGCGCGCATCGCCCTCGCCGGCTGGGGCGCGTGGTGCAGCACGCGGGCTGCGAAGACCACGTCGGCGCCCCCGGCGAAGGCCTCGCCCGCCTCCTCCGGATCGACGCCGAGCGCGCGGGCCACGGCGCGGCGCACCTCGGGCCCGTCGAGCTCGCCGCACACGAGCTCGACGTTCTCGAGGCTGCGCCGCCGCAGGCGCTCGCCCGCGAGCTGCAGCTGGGTGCTCGCGCGATCGAGCGCGACCACGCGGTCGAAGATGGGGGACAGCACCTCGAGCAGCGCCCCGTCGCCGGTGCCCGCGTCGATCGCCAGGCGGCGGTGGGGCAGGAGCGGCGCGAGCGCGGCGAGGTAGGCGGCGAGCTCGGACGGCGGCCCCGACCGCAAGGGGCGCCCGCCGCGGGCGAAGAACTCGCGCGTCTCGGCGTCGCGCGCGGCGAGCACCTCCTCGACGCGCGCGAGCGTCCCGTCGGCCGCGCACGCGCGCTGCCCAGCGCGCACGGCGTCGTCGACGACGGGGTCGCTCGTGGCGCGCGGGTCGAGGCGGAGCAGCGTCCACGTCCCCTGGCGGCGGGCCAGCAGGATCCCCGCCTCGCGGAGCGCGGCCGCGTGGCGCGAGATCTTCGGCTGGCCCTCGCGGAGCAGCTCGGCCAGCTCGCCGACCGCCAGCTCCTCCGCCGCGGCCAGGCCGAGGAGCCGCACCCGCACCGGATCCGACAGGAGCCGGTACAGCTCGCAGCGCGCGACCGCCTCCATCGGCTGGGCAGGGATCTCTGTCACCGTGACCACGGCTCATGTATATGCGTCGATGCGCATAGGTGCAAATAGAATGTTCGCGGGCGTGAGCGCGCCCGCGGCGGCGCAGGCCGCTGTGGCAGCGAGGCCGCTGCGACGGCGCGCTTGGGCGAGCGGTGGCGCCAGGCTGCCTCGGCGAGCGGCGATGAGCGGGCCTACGGCAGGCGAGCTCTTCCGTAGGTAGGCTCGCCCACCGACTTCATTCCACTTGCTCTGGATTTCCAGCCTTCTCGGCAGGTCGCCGTCGCCGCTGGCGGGCTCGCGTGCTGGCGGGCTCAGCCGAACGCGCGGACGGCCTTCTCCAGCTTCGCCTCTTCCGCGGAGCGGAGCAGGCCCACGGCCACCACGGTGAGGCGCTCCGGCCGGAACAGCGCGCGCGCGGCGTCGCGCACGTCCTCGACCGTGACGCGGGCGAGCTCCTCGTGCCGCGCCTCCGGGGTGCGGGTGATGTCGGCGAGCGCGGCGAGCCCGTGGAAGCCGGCGGTCGCCTCGGCGTCGTCGAGCATCGCCTCCACCGACCAGAGGTGGCGGTCGCGCGCCTTGGCGAGCTCGTCCTCGCGCGGGCCGACCTCGGAGAGCTCGCGGAGCAGCGCGAAGATCTCCCGGACCACCACGGTCGCGCGGTCGTGCTGCACGCCCGCGGCGATGTCGACGACCCCGTCGTCCTCGTAGGCCTCGAACATCCCCGACACGTCGTAGCAGAGGCCGAGCCGGTCGCAGATCCGCTCGTAGAGCCGCGTCGACATGCCGTCGTCGAGGACGCGGAGCAGCATCTCCACGGCGGGCTCGCGCGGATCGCGCTCGCTCACGCCCCGGAACGCCACCCGCAGCTCGGTCTGGCTCGACTGGTTCTCGATGAAGCGGAACCTCGGCTTCTTCTGGCCGTTCGGCGGCGGCGAGGCCGGCACCAGCTCGCCGCGCGGCATGGCGCCGAAGTGCCGCTCGACGGCCCGCGCGCACGCGTCGGGATCGATCCGCCCCGCGAGGCAGAGCACCGCGTTCGCCGTCGTGTAGTGGCGGGCGTGGTGGGCGCGCAGCATCGGCTCGTCGAAGCGGTCGAGCGCGTCGATGCCGCCGGTGATGGTGAACCCGAGCGGGTGCCGCTCGTACATGAGGGCGCGCGCGTTGTTGTCCGCGTCGATGTCGCGCCCCTCGTCGTCGAGGTCCTCGAGGATCTCCTCGCGCACGATGCCGCGCTCGACCTCGATCGCGGTGAAGCGGGGCGAGGTGGCGACCTCGCCGAGCAGCGCGAGCACCGGCTCCAGGTTCGCCGGCGGCACCGAGATGCTCATCACGCCGTGGTCGACGTGGGTCGCCGCGTAGAGCGTCCCGCCGAGCCGCTCGAAGGCGAGCGCTTGCGCGTGCGCCGACGGCAGCGTCGGCGTCCCCCGGAACACCATGTGCTCCAGGAAATGGGAGATCCCGTTGGTCTGCGGCGTCTCGAACCTCGACCCGACGCGCAGGTAGAGCGAGGCGACCGCCCGGTGCACGTGCGGCTGCGGGACGAGGACGACCTTGAGGCCGTTCGAGAGGACGATGTCGCGCGCGTCACGCGGCGGGAGCGGCGTCATTCCCCCTCGTCCTCGATCGGGAGCGCCGGCTCGCCGGAGCCGTCGTCGGCCGGCTTGGACTCCTTGAGGAGGTTCTGGTCGTACTTCACCTCGCTGCCGATCGTCGACTTCAGCCGGCGGATGTACCCGACGAGCGCGTCGTTCTGCTTCGCGGCGCGCATCGCGGCGGTGTAGAACTCGCGATCCTTGTCCCACTGCTCCTGGCTCGCGGACGTCTTCTCCTTGAGCTGGATCACGGCGTAGCCGTTCTCGAGCGCCACGACGTCCTTGGGCAGGTCGCCCGGCTTGTCGAGCTGGAAGGCGATGCGCGCGGCCTCGGTGCTGTCCCTCGCGTCCGTGATCGGCGAGCCCGACACGTTGAACGGCAGGCTCGTCTCGACCGTGGGCCGGTTCGGGTGGTTCGCCATCGTGTAGGGCGGCCGCGCCTCGCCAGGCTCGGCCTGGCCGCCTTCCTTCGCCGCCTCGTCCTTGCTCCCGTCCTGCTTCGCGGCGGCGGGCTGCTCGCCCGCCTTCGCCCCGGCGCCGGCCTTGTCCTTCGCGGGCGCGAGCTGGGCCAGGTGCGCGGCGAGCGCGTCGTCCAGCGACTTCCCGCCCGCGGCGGCGGCGAGCACCTGCTTCGCGGCCTCGGCCGCGAGCCGCTCCGACTCGTGGGCCGTGTAGAGGTCGCGCGCCGTCTCCAGCCGGCCGATCTTCTCGGCGTCGGCGTCCTTCGCGATCTGCTCGAGCTTGATCACGTGGAAGCCGTCCTCGGTCTCGACGATGTCCGACACCTCGCCCGCCTTCATCGCGAAGAGCTTGTCCTCGACGGGCTTGCTGAGCCGGCCCTTGGTCACGCAGCCGAGCTCGCCGCCGCGCGCCGCGCTCGGATCGTCGCTCGCGCCGCGCGCCACGTCGGCGAAGCTCTCGCCCTTCTTGAGGCGCTGCACCGCCGCCTCGATCCGCGCCTTCGCGGCCGCCTTGCCCGCCTCCGGCCCCTGCTCGGCCTCCGCGGGCTTCACCTCGACCATCAGGTCCCGCGCGACGCGGCACTCGGGCAGATATTGCGCCTTGCGCCCCTCCCACGCCTTGTCGAGCTCTTCCTTGTTGGCGTCCGCCCAGGCCTGGACCGCCTTCTCCGACGTGTCGACGACGAGGTCGCCGTAGAAGCGCCGGTCGAAGCGCACGTAGCTGAGCGTCCGCGTCGACTTCTCGCGCGAGAACTGCTCGAACGCCTCGTTCTCGCCGACCCGGACGCGCGCGCGGATGAGATCGCGCATCCGCGCGGCGACGAGCTCCTTCCGCTGGTAGTCGCGGAAATCGGTCGGGCTCATCTTCGTGATCGCCCGGATCTGCTTCTCGTACTGCTTGCTGTCGAACTTCTTGGTCTGGCGGTTGCGGACGTCCAGGTAGCGAATGAGGTCTTCCCGGAGATTGAGGGCATAACCGACCTGACGGATCTTGTCGGCCGGCAGCGAGACACGCACCCTGCCGGCCACGAGCTCGGACGTCAGCTCGTCGTCCGAAACGGTGATCCCGAGGCGCTTCGCGTCCTCGTTGAGCAGCCACCGCTCGTAGAGCCCCTCCGCCGTGAGCCGCCGGTAGCCCATCGCCCGGAGGCGGTTTTCGTCGACGCTGCGCATCGCGAGCAGGTTCCTCGAGGCGTTGAACTCGACCGAGGAGATGCAGCTGCCTCGGACCTCGACGGCGCAGGTGCTCGCGGTCGACTGCACGGGGCCCGTGTTCGGGCGGAACTGGACGATGAAGACGACGGCGATCGCGATGACGATGGCGGCGCCGAAGATTTGGCTCAGTCTGTTCACGAAGGGCTCGCTCCCGGGGCGTGCGCCGCTCGCTCCTCGAGCGGCCTCCCGCCTTGGCCAGGCGCGGCATAGCACGACGTCGACGGCGTGTCTTTGACGGCGGTCGAGAGCGGGGCTAGGGGCTCAGGCCATGGCAAGCTCGAAGTCACACCTCCCTGATTGCGGCCTCTACCTGACGACAAAGCCGCTCCCCGGAAACGAAGACAAGGTGCCTGCCGGCATCCTCGTCTCCTTCCACAACCACTCGGACAACGGTCTGCCGACGGTCACGACGCCCGATCACAACGTGCACAACCGCTGGCACTTCCACGGCCCCGCGGTCCCGTTCCGCGGAACGACGTGGGCGGACACGCTGCAGCGCCTCCCCGCCGAGGGGTTCTACACGCTGCGCAAGGAGCTCTCGTTCGACGGCGGCAGCTGGCCGAAGGGCACGCTGGTGCAGCTCGGTTACACGCAGGCGGGCATGCCTATCCTCTTCATCGCCCGCGTGCGCTCGCGGCTCCAGGAGAACGACCTCTTCTTCTCCGACAAGGGCGTGGGCATCAAGCGCGACCAGCTGTCCCTGCTCGAGCCCGTCTCCGTCTTCGAGGAGCCGAGCGACGGATCCGGCCACAAGCCCGACCACGCCGACGCTCACTGAGCGAGCCCGCCCTCACGTCCACGCTGAATATCAGCCTCCGCCGACTTTTCTGTCCTCGGGCACGGCGTGTGCTTGTAATTTTCTTCTGTGATTCGACGCAGAACCCTCACCCCCCCGTCGCTCCAGATTCCCCCTGAGCTCCTGGCCAACCGCCGCAGGAGCGCCCGCCGCGAGCTGAGCGAGCGGGTCCGCCTCGAGACCGGCGATCGCGCCGTCTCCGGCTGGACGCTCAACGCGAGCGTCGGCGGGCTCCGGGTGGTGATAGAAAATTCACTCGACCCCGGTACGGAGCTAACGGTCTGGCTGGACGGCAGGTCCCCGCGCCCCGGCCGGATCATGTGGGTGCAGGACGAGCCGGACGGCTCCATCGTCGGGGTGTGCTTCCTGGATGGCCCCGACGGCGCCGAGGGCGGCGGCGTGCTGGACGCCGGGGCGTCGCGGTCGTCACGGTCGCGCTCGTGAGCGGCACGAACGCGCCGGCGCGCCAAAGCGCCACACCCTGGTGAACGCTGTCAGCTTGACGAGGCACCCGCAATTTTGCGATGGATGTTCCTGCTGACAGCTGGGGGTAGCCGGAAACCAGCGGAAGATGCCGACACCCGCGGAGATAAAGAGGGCCTTGCTCCAGGCCGGATTCGAGGTTTACCGCACCCGGGGCGACGCCGTGCAGGTCGCGGAGCGGGTGCGGGAGAACCTGCTCATGGACTCGGGCATCGTCGTGGGCGCCGAGCCGCTGCGGGTCGGGCTCGTCGTGCGCGCCCAGCGCAACGATTTCCCGGGCGCGACGGACGAGCAGCTCTTCGAGCGGGCGCGCGGCATGGCCGAGCCCGCCGTGGCGCGCGGCTACACCGAGGGCGAGGCCGCCCTCCGGCACGTCCGCGACCCCGGCGACGCCGAGCGGACGCTCGACACCTGGTGCGAGGTCCAGTTCGAGAAGCCCGTGGCGTCGCTCGAGCTCGCCGTCAGCGAGGTGGGGTTCGCCCTCTCGCTGGAGAAGACTGCCCTGCCGCGGTAAGCGGTAGACGATGCCCTTCGACCGAGCCGCGAGCCTGCTCGGGCCCTCCGGGCCGTTCGCGCGCGGGCTCCCCGGGTACGAGGACCGGGAGGGGCAGCTCGCGATGGCGAGCGCCGTGGAGCGGGCGATCGCCGAGGACCGCGTCCTCCTCTGCGAGGCCGGCACCGGGACCGGCAAGACGCTCGCCTACCTCGTCCCCGCGATCCTGAGCGGCCGCAAGGTCGTGGTCTCGACCGCGACGAAGGCGCTCGAGGACCAGATCTACACGAAGGACCTGCCGCTCGTCGCCGAGCACCTCCGGCTGGATCCGCGCGCGGCGCTGGTGAAGGGGCTCGGCAACTACCTCTGCCTGCGCCGCTTCAACGAGCTCCGCCACAGCCCCGGCGCGGGCGCCGGGGCGGCGGGGCGCTCGCTGCCGCTCATCGAGGCGTGGGCGCAGGAGACCGAGATGGGCGACGTCGCCGAGCTCGCGTACCTCGCCGAGGGGGATCCGGTCTGGCGGGAGGTGGCGTCGTCCAGCGAGACGCGGCTGGGCGCGTCGTGCGACTACTACGAGGACTGCTTCGTCACGCGGATGAAGCGCGACAGCGAGGCGGCGCGCCTCCTCATCGTCAACCACCACCTCTTCTTCGCGGACCTCGCGCTGAAGATCGCCGGGGCGCGCCGCGGCTTCGGCGGCGCGGGCGCGCTCCCGCCGTACGATGCGGTCATCTTCGACGAGGCGCACCAGCTCGAGGACATCGCGACGAGCTTCTTCGGCGTCCGGGTCTCGCGGGCGCGGGTCGACTCGATGCTGCGCGACGCGGACCGCGCCTTCATCGCGTCGGGCCTCGCCGACCGCATCCTCGGCCGGGGCGAGGGGACGGCGATCACGGCCGTCGTGCGCGAGTCCGCGGACGCCCTCTTCGATCGGCTCGCGGCGCTCGGCGGCCCCGCGGCGGGCGGCGGGGATCGCGGCGACGCCCGCGTGCCGCTCCCCCGGGACGCCTGGTCCGGCGAGCTGCTCGAGGCCTACCACCGGCTCGACAACCACCTCGAGGCGCTCGCCGGGTACGCGAGCGCGAACGCGATCGCCGAGGCGGTGCAGCTCGTCGGCAACCGCGCGGCCCAGCTGCGGGAGGACGCCGCGCGGATCGTCGACCCCGCGACGAACCAGGTCACGTGGGTCGAGGTGCGCGGCCGCGGCGTCTCGTTCGGCGCGTCGCCGGTCGATCTCGGGAACATGCTGCGCGAGCACGTCTTCGAGCGGATCGGCGCCGTCGTGCTGACGAGCGCCACGCTCACGACGGGCGGCTCCGGCGGGTCGGGGTTCCGCTTCCTCCGCTCGCGGATGGGGCTCGACGAGGACGTGCCCGTGCCGATCGACGAGCTCACGGTCCCGTCGCCCTTCGACTACCCGAACGCCGCGCTGCTCTACACGCCGCGCGATCTGCCCGAGGCGACCGACGCGGCGTTCGTCGAGCGCGCGGCCGATCGCATGGCCGAGCTCATCGGCATCACGGGCGGCGGCGCGTTCGTCCTCTGCACCTCGATCCGCGCGATGAACGCGCTCGCCGCCGCGCTCCGCGTCCGGCTCGCGCGCGCCTCGGCCGAGGCCCGGGCGGGCGGGGGCGCGCCGCGGCAGCAGGCGCCGCTGCTCGTGCAGGGGGACGCGCCCAAGGGCACGCTGCTCCGCCGCTTCCGCGCCGAGCGGCACGCCGTGCTGGTCGCGACGATGAGCTTCTGGGAGGGCGTGGACGTCCCTGGCGAGGCGCTGCGCCTCGTGATCATCGAGAAGCTCCCGTTCGCGGTGCCGACCGATCCCGTCGTCGCGGCCCGGTGCGCGGCGATCGAGCAGAGCGGCGGCAACCCGTTCATCGCCTACAGCGTCCCGCAGGCCGCGATCACCTTGAAGCAGGGGTTCGGCCGGCTGATCCGCACGCGGACCGACCGCGGCATCGTCGCGATTTTGGATCGGCGGGTCCGCACGCGCGGCTACGGCCGCGTGCTGCTCGACAGCTTGCCCGACGCGCGCCGGACCGAGCGCATCGAGGACGTGCGCGCGTTCTGGGCCGCCGCGGCGGCAGGCGCGGGGGCGGAGCGCGCGGGAGCGGAGGAGCGCCGGCGGGGCGAGGCGCCCTGACGCGCGCCGCGGGGCGCGCGATCCCGGGAGGCGCGCGAGGCGGGGCGAGCGCGCGCCCGGTCGATCGTCAGGGGTACGACGTCTTCCCGTAGATGCACCAGGCGCCGCCCTTCTTCAGCCCGATGGCCTGGCGGAGCTTGAAGTCCTTCTTGAACCTGGGGTCGCCGTACGAGGCGCGCGAGGAGGGCACCGTCGGGCCCTTGCAGTCGGTCCCGGAGGCGATGATCAGGAAGTAGCGCGGGTTCTTGGCGAAGAGCGCGTCGGTGTAGCCGGTCCCCACCTTGTTCGTGTACCCGCCCGGGAGGCGCGAGACCTCGGGGCTGAGCAGCCCCAGCATGTCGACCACGGGGAAGCCCGTGCGGTAACCGACGTAGCCGATGTCGGCGATCGCGATGGGGCCGGGCTCCGCGTTCTGGACGAGCCAGTCGGCCGTGCGACCGGCCGCGTCGTCCCAGAAGCCCTTGTCGTTGACGAGGATGTTCCGCTGGGCCCGCACCAGCTCTCCGGTGCGGGTCGCGAGCGTGATCGCCCCGAACGCGGCGATCGCGAGCGACGCTGCCCGCTCGCGGCGCGCGGCGATCGCGCGGACGGCGTGGTCGGCGAGCAGGAACGCGAACGGCTCCGCCGGGGCCAGGAACCGGAAGTACGGCATCCAGTCGCCGCCCACGAAGACGACGTACACGCCGAAGAGCAGCGCGATCGACGCGATCGCGAGGCCGCTCCGCCGCCGGTGGACGAGGGACGAGGCGACCGAGAAGAGCCCGAGCCAGAGGAAGGCGCCGGCGTGCTGCGCGTACTTGCGGACGTAGTCGCTGCCGCCCTGGAGCTGCTGCGAGAAGTTGCCGGTCTTCGCGGCGAGCGTGTTCGGGAGCCACGCGCCGTAGTAGCTGTGCCGCCAGAGCAGGTGCGCGGCGACGGGGAGCGCGAACGTGGCCAGGCGGAGCACGTTCCGCCGCGTGAACGCCTGCTCCGCGTGCCAGATGACGAGCAGCCCGAGGAACAGCGGCGCCTCCGGTCGGGTGAGCGCGGCGAGCGCGAACACCGCGCCGGACCAGGGGAAGGCGCGCGCCCCCCGAGGCGCGTCGCCCGAGGCGGCGGCGTCCTCTTCGCGGAAGAAGAGCTCGGTCCCGGCGAGCGTGAGCAGGAGGAAGAGCGGCGTCTCCAGCCCGAACACCGCGTAGCCGGAGAAGAGGATGCTCGTCGCGAGGAACCACGTCGCGAGGCAGGGGACGTTCGAGAACGGGCGCAGCCGCCGCGAGAGGAGGTAGGTGGGGACGAGCGCGAGCGCGGCGCAGGCGGCGCCGAGCACCTTCGACGCCGCCTCGGGCGTCGCGCCGAGCTTCACCGCCGCGGCAAGGAGCACCGTCCAGAGGAAGTTCGTGTAGCCCTCGACGCGCTCGCCCACGTTGTAGACGAGCCCATTTCCGTTCGCGAGGTTCTCCGCGTACCGGAACGAGATGTACGCGTCGTCGATCGTGAAGCTCGAGACGCGCACCGCCGCCACGAGCGTGACCAGCATCGGCACGGCCAGCCCGAGCGCGATGTGCAGCCAGTGGGGGAGGGGAGCGCCGGCGAGCCACGCCCGCAGATCGCGCGCCGGCGGCGTCGGGTACTCCTCTTCCGGTTCCAGCGCCTCCTCGTCTTCCGTCGCCTCGTCGCCTCCCGCCGCTTCGTCCGTATCCACCGCGCTCCTGGGCTCGTCGCTCATCGGGCGCGGACGATACCGCGATTGTCACACCCGCAACCTCGGGCTGCGTAAAACAGCACGGAATGGTGTGCGAACACCCCGACGCAGTGCGAACGAAATTGCGCACTCCGGGCGTCGGATTACGCTGTCGAGGTAGCCAGGCGATGGCTTCCCGCGCTGGGAAGGAAGGAGTCGAGTGATGAGCGAGCTCGTTGCGCACCTGCCCGTGGTCTGTCTCGTCATTGCCCTTGCGGCGCTCGCCGCCGCCGCCGCCGTGGGCCTCGCGCGCAGGGCCTCGGCCTCCGGCGCCCCCGCCCGCGCGCTCTCCGTGAGGGAGCGGGCCATCGTGGCTGCCTGCGCCGACGCGCTCTTTCCCGCCGGCGGTCCGATCCCGCTCTCCGGCACCGAGGCGGGGCTGGTGGAGTACATGGAGCGCTACGTCGCGCGCACGCCGCGGCCGCTGCGGCCGTACATGCGGCTGCTCCTCCTCTTCGTCGAGCTCTCGCCCTGCGTCTTCGGGCCGCGCCGCGCCCGCTTCACGCGCCTCCCGCAGGCCGATCGCATCGCGGTGCTCGCCTCGATGTCGCAGAGCTGCATCTACCTCCGGCGGGTCACGTTCCTCTCGCTCCGGACGATGCTCTCGATGGGCTACCTCGCGAACGAGAAGGTCGCCCGCGCGATCGGCGTCGCCTGCTGTCCCACGCCGTTCGAGCGGCGCGCGGCCGCGCGCGCTCCGGGAGAGCCGGTCGCCGTGGAGCCGCCGTCGCTCGCGCCGGGGGTGACGGCGTGAAGCTCCCCGGCCTGGAGGAGCCGCCGCGCTCCGCGCACCCCGATCGCGGCGACCGGCGCTCGCTCCCGCTCTCCACGCTCCGCTCGAGGGCCGAGGTGGAGCCGCTCCCGCCCGCCGAGCCGCGCCCGCAGGTGAAGGTGTTCGCCGACTACGACGGCGAGGTGAGGGCCTCGTGCGAGGTGCTCGTCGTCGGCTCGGGGCCGGGCGGGGCGGTCGTCGCGAAGGAGCTCGCCGAGGCGGGGCGCGACGTGATCCTCGTGGAGGAGGGCCCGCCGTTCGGGGTGGAGGATTTCCGGCAGGAGGCGGGCGAGTCGCTGGCGCGCACGCTGCGCGAGGGCGGGATGCGCGCCGCCCGCGGGCGCATGCTCATCCCGACCATGCAGGCCATCGCGCTCGGCGGCGGCTCGGTCGTCAACTCGGCGATCTGCGCGCGCTCGCCCGCCTGGGTGTTCGACAAGTGGTCGGCGCGGACGGGCACCGAGGCGATCACCCTGGAAGCGCTGCTGCCCCACTACCAGCGCGTCGAGCGCCTGCTCGGCGTCGCGCCCACGCCGATCGAGGTGCAGGGCGAGCGCAACCTGCGCTTCAAGCGCGGCTGCGACGCGCTGGGGCTGTCGAGCGAGCCGACCCACCGCAACGTCCGCGGCTGCCGCGGCTCGGGCGAGTGCTTCACCGGGTGCCGCAACCGCGCCAAGATGTCGACCGACGTCTCGTACGTCCCGGCCGCCATCCGGGCGGGCGCGCGCGTGTTCACCAGCGTGCGCGCCGAGCACCTGCTCGTGTCGGGCCGGCGGGCCGCCGGGATGCGCGGCCGCACGATCGAGCCGTTCACGTGGCGCGAGGGCGCGCCCGTCGAGATCCGGGCGAAGCTCGTCGTGCTCGCCGCGGGCTGCATGGCCACGCCGCTGATCCTGCTCCGCAGCGGCGCCGCGAACTCCAGCGGCTACGTGGGCAACGAGCTGCAGCTCCACCCGGGGCTCGCCATCATGGCGGTGTTCCCCGATCCGATCGACCCGTGGGAGGGCGCGACCCAGGGGTATCACTCGCTCCACTTCCTCGAGCAGGGCATCAAGCTAGAGGTCCTCTGGTCGCCCCCCGCCGTGCTCGCCGCGCGGTTCCCCGGCTTCGGGCACGACTACCAGCGCCATCTCCGGACCTACAACCGGATGGCCCCCTTCGACGTGATCATCGCCGCCGAGCAGTCGCGCGGGACCGTCCGTCCAAAGCGGGGCAGCTGGGATCCCGACGTGCGGTTCGACTACGCGCCGCGCGACGTCGAGAAGATCCAGCGCGGTCTCGGCATCCTGTCCGACATCTGCTGGGCGGCGGGCGCCGCGTCGATCCTGCCCGGGCTGCACGGCGTCCCCGACGAGCTGACGTCGCCGGAAGACGCAGAGATCCTGAAGAGCAAGCGGCTCGACGGGCGCGACACGATCACCGCGGCGAACCACGCGTTCGGCACGGCGCGCATGTCGCGGAGGCCGCGGGACGGGGTCGTCGACGAGGAGGGGCGCTGCCACGATCTCGGCAACGTTTACGTCGCCGACACGAGCGTCTTTCCTGGAAGTCCCGCCGTGAACCCGATGCTTACGTGCATGGCGCTGGCCGATCGCATCGCGTGCGGCATCATCGAGCGCTGGTGATGCGCGCGGCGGCGTGTCACCACAGGAGCCAGCGATCCGGGGCGTCGCATCCGTCGCGCAGAACGACATGTCAGGGACGGCATGTGAGGGGGGCCTTGCACCCGAGAAGGAGGCAACTCCCGAGTTGATGAGAGGCCCCCGCGAGCTACAAGTTTAACGGCACGTTTCATATCGCACGGGGCCGAGCCGTCCGTCCGCCGAGCTGGGAGGGAAGCTTTGGGACCGAACGCAGTTTCAGCTGCAATTCCGCGCGGACAGGCGCGCTCGCCGCATCGAGGCCACAGCCACCACGGCCGGGTGCTCCTCGTCGAGGACGAGCCCGATCAGGCGGCCATCCTCGAGGCGGTGCTGCGCCACGAGGGGCTCGACGTGGTCGTCGCATCGAGCGGCGAGCAGGCGCTCGAGATCCACCAGCGGACGCCGGCTGACGTGCTCGTCACGGACCTCAACCTGCCCGGGATGACGGGGGTCGATCTCATGCGCCGGCTCTCCCCGGGTCAGCTCGACGGCCCCGAGCCGAAGGCGCCGCCGCCGCACGTGGTGATGGTCACCGGCGCCGCGTCGATCTCGAGCGCCGTCGACGCCCTCAAGCTGGGAGCGGCCGACTACCTCCAGAAGCCGCTCGATCCTGCGCGCCTCGTGCTGCTCGTGCGCGAGCTGCTCTGGTCGCCGCCGACCGAGTTCGACGACGACGATTCCCTCCACGGGCAGCTCGTGTTCGAGGGGATGATCGGCGGCTCGCCGCGGATGCGGGAGGTCTTCACCCGCATCGAGCGCGTCGCCGCGACGATGGCGCCCGTGCTGATCGTCGGCGAGAGCGGCACGGGCAAGGAGCTCGTCGCGCGCGCCATCCACAACCGGAGCCGCCGCCGCGGCGGTCCGTTCGTCCCGGTGCACACCGGCGCGATCCCGCGCGAGCTCATCGGCAGCGAGCTCTTCGGCCACGAGAAGGGCTCGTTCACCGGCGCGTTCGCGGCCGCGGAGGGCAAGTTCGAGGCGGCCGCCGGCGGCACCGTCTTCCTCGACGAGGTGGGCACGATGGACGCTGCCGTGCAGGTCAGCCTGCTCCGCGTGCTCGAGACGTACCGGTTCACCCGGGTCGGCGGCCGCAAGGAGATCGAGGCCGACGTCCGCGTCGTCGCGGCGACGAACAAGGACCTGCTCGACCTCGTCGACGACTGCGTCTTCCGCGAGGACCTGTACTACCGGCTCAACGTCTTCACGGTGACGCTGCCCCCGCTGCGCGAGCGCAGGGAGGACATCCTGCCCATCGCCGAGCGCTTCTTGCTCAAGTTCGCCAAGCGCTACGGCACCCCGGCACGCCGCCTCTCGGACGCCGCCGTCGAGCGGCTGGCGGAGCACGACTGGCCGGGCAACGTCCGCGAGCTGCGCAACGTCATCGAGCAGACCGCGCTCTTCGCCTCGAACGAGCTGGTCTCGGCGAACGACGTCCAGCTCGGCCAGGGCAGGATCGAGCGGCGGTCTTCCCGGCGCTCGTACGACAGCCTCCCGGCGGCGAAGGCTGCGGCGCCGGTCGCCCACCCCGAGCCGGCCGAGCCGCTGTCGGTGCCGATCGTCCACGCGTCGGACATGGCGGTCCCCTCCGACCCGGCGCCGTCGCACACCGTCGTCGCGCCGCCTGCGCCGCCTTCCGTGGGCCCAGCGTCGCTCGCGCGAAGGCCGCCGGGGGAGGCGGGCGCGCACGAGGTCGAGCCGGCGCGGGACGCCGGCGAGGCGGCGGAGCACCCGCTCGTGCTGCGCCTCCCCGTGGGCACGCGCCTGGCGGACGCCGAGCGCAAGCTCATCCTCCTGACCCTCGAGGCCGTGCGCGGCAACAAGCAGCGCGCGGCCCGCGTGCTCGGGATCAGCCGACGCGGTCTCTACTCGAAGCTCCAGGCGTACGGGGAGCACGTCGGCAGCCACGAGGCCCAGGGGCAGAGCGAGAGCGTCGAGGCGCCGGATCCGGTCGACGATGTGCCGGTCGTGACCGACGAGCCCGGCCTCGAAGAGCTCGGCTCCGTGCGCGGCGACGCCTGAACGGCGAGCCCTCGTCCTGCCGCACGGCAGCACTCCAGCACCGCCGCACTCCAGCGCACCTCAGCGCCGCCCGGCCCGCCCGGGTTGTGAGCCCCAGCCCATCGAAGAGCGCCGCCGGAGGCGCCCCGCAGGCGGCCGGTTCCACCGGAGGAGCCGGCCTGGGAGCTCCTGCGATGCGCCCCGACAACGGTCCCAGCGGCGGCCCGTCCCTTTGTGCTTTACGAAGGGACGACGACCTCGGCTATCGTAAAGCGGAGCTGCGAGATCAGACGCGCGACTGGCACGTCAGAGAGCGGGCCACCGGCGCGGTATCAAGGTAAACTCTACGCGACGCCTCGCCGGCACTACACCCCTGCGGGCCAGCCCCCAATGAAGATCACCTGCCAGTCCTGTCAGTCGAAATACACCGTCTCGGACGAGAAGGTCCAAGGCAGAACCGTCAAGATCAAGTGCCGCAAATGCGGCGCGACGATCCTCGTGAACAGCTCGGGCGTGACGACCAACGGCGGCCCCGCCGACCCGGTCTCCGGCACGAGCGTTCCGAACGACGGGACCACGTACCTGGTCAACGTGGCGGACGGCGATCAGCGCTCGATGACGATAGCGGAGATCGTCGCCAGCTATCAGGCGGGGGTGATCAACGCCGAGACGTACGTCTGGGCCGACGGGATGGCCGACTGGCAGCCGCTCGGCCAGGTCGACACGATCGTCGCGGCGCTGCACGCCGGCAGCGCGCCGGCCTCCGCGGCCGCGCAGGAGCCGGCGCCCGTGCAGCCGCAGTCGGTGCCCAGCCCCGCCGCGCCAGCCGGTCCGACGTCCTCCGGGGTCGAGGCGGTCGCGGCGGCCGCTCCTCGCGCGGCGGCGGTGCGCCGCGACCCGGCGCGCCCGACGCAGGACCTCTTCGGCGGCAGCGCGGGGCCCGAGGCGCACCGGCCCAGCTCCGACGACGTGGCCACGAGCGCTCCGCTCTTCAAGAGCGGCGCCGCTCCCGGCCAGCGCGACGAGAACTCGATGCTGTTCTCGCTGAGCGCCCTCACGGCGAAGGCCGCCCCGGCTCCGGCGCGGTCGAGCGCCAGCGCCTCGGAGGACTCCGGCCTCATCGACCTGAAGGCCCTCGCCGCGGGGACGGGTGTTCGCGCGCCGTCGCCGGTCGCGAGCATCGTCGCCAACGACGGCGGTCTGTTCCAGCTCAGCGCGCCCATCGTGACCACGGCGCGGGCGCCGTCCGTCGCGCCGCCGACGATCGAGGCGGCTCCCAAGAACCGGGCGCCGATCATCATCGGCGCCGGCATCGCGATCGCGGGCATCGCGATCGCGGGCGTCTTCCTGCTGATGAAGGGCGGCGGCGAGACGCCGGCGCCCACCGCTGCCGAGACCACGCCGCCCGCGGCGGCGGCCCCGGCGACGACGGCGCCCCCGGAGCCCGAGCCGGCGCCGGCGCCCACCGCGACGGCGACCGCGAGCGCCACGGCGGAGGCGGCGGCGTCCGCCGCGCCGACCGCCGCCCCGGCGGCCGCGGGCGGGCGCGCGACCTCGAGGCCGGCGCGTCCGGCCAGCGGCGGCGGCACCACGGCGGGCAAGAAGGAGCCCGCCGCGGCGTCCCCGGCGCCCGCCGCCCCGGCCCCGAAGCGCGGCGGCTGCGGGTGCGCGGCGGGCGATCTGATGTGCGCCATGCAGTGCTCCGCCAAGGGCAAGTGAACGCGCGGGGCCCGTCGATCAGGCCCCGGCGGTGAACGGCGGCCTCGCCGCATGAGCCGTGCTCTTGCGGCGCGGCTCATGCGCACGCCGCGAGAAGCGCGTTCGCCGCGGACCGGCGGGCGCGACCACGCACGGGTGATCCGGTTCTGCCTCCGTCGAGCGGACGGCAGCAAGAACGGTGCGGCGCCCCGGGGCGCGCGCTAGCATCGTCCGTCATGACCGAGCCCGACGGGCGGCTGTACGCGCCGATTCCTCGGTGGACCCCGGGCGCTTCGCCGCTCTTCGCCGCGGCGCTGCTCCTCGGCGCGAGCGCTGCGGCGTGCGGCGGACGGGCGGCGGTGGCGCCTCCCGGAGGAGGGCCGGCGTCGCGCGACGGCGGCGGCGCTGCGCAGCCGTCGCTCACGGGGCCGGGAGGTCGAGCCGCGCAGGGGGCGCTCGTGACGATGGTCACGCCGTCGCTGCTGCTGCCGGATCTCGTCGGAGAGCGCGGCGTGGTGGCCAGCGAGGCAGGGGCCAAGCGGGTGCTCATCGATCGCATGCGCGCCGTCGCGCACGACGACGGATCGATCGAGCGCGCCGCCGATCTGCTGCCGTCGGGCCAGGTCACCGCGCTCAAGCTCCCGACGCGGCTCGGCGGCGGTTACCTGTTCTATGCGTCGAGCCGCGGCAGCGCGCAGCTCTGGCGGGCTCCCGCGTGGCTCGCCCCGCTCGATCCGCTCGTCCAGCTGCCGTCGGAGGCGAACGAGATCATCGCGGGGTTCGATCGACTGTACGCGCGGCTCTCGCACAGCCACCGGCTCTTCGCGATCGACGCGCAGACGGGCGCGGCGATGCCCCTCGGCCCGCTTCCACCGGCGAGCTCTTACGGACAGCTCGCGTTCGCCGACGGCTGGCGCGCCGTGGTCGAGGCCGATCTGCGCGGGATGCTCGTCACCTTCGACGCCGGGGCCACCTGGCGCGCGGTCGAGATCGACGCGCGGCCGACCTCGGTGGGCATCATCGGCGGCGACCCGGCGGTGATGACGGCGAACGGGTTCTACTCGGTCGACGCGCGCGGCAGCGTGACGTACCGGACCCTCGAGGCATCCGACGATGTGCAGGAGCTCCCGGCGCGCGTCCAGGGCCCGTTCGGTCGGCGCCCGCTGCGCGCCGCGGTCGAGGACGGTTGGCCCGACTCGATCGCCACCGCGGTGGTGGCCCGCGGCGGCGCCCTGGCGCGCGTCTCGCTGCGCGACGGCGCGGTCGTCGACGTCGCGACCGACGCCTACCCCGAGCGCGAGGCGACGTGCCATGCGCTCCGCACGGGCGCGTCGTTCGGCTTCGTCTGCGGCGAGCGCGATGGCCCGACGACGCTCTACGCGTTCCAGCCGCCGCTCGGCATGCGCCGCCTGATGCGCTTCGACAAGCCCCGCTTCGTGTCCTCGAGCGGCAACGGCGCCCTGGTGATCCGCGGTTCGTGCGAGGAGGACGGCGACGTGCGTGACGGCCGCGCGTACTGCATCGTCGCCGCCGACGGAGGCACCCGCGAGATCCACGTGCGCGCGCCCGCCAGGGACCTCGGCGTCGAGCGCGTCGTCGCGCTCGCGGACGGCCGGGTCGCCGTCCTCTCGCCACCTCGCCCCGGCGCGTCGGGGCAAGTCACGCTCCTCAAGGGGAGCGACGTCACCGCCGTCCCGTTGATCCTTCCGACCAAGCCTCGCAGCACGGCCCGCGAGCTGCAGCGCGGGATGTGGCTCGAGGGGTTCGAGGAGCGCGAGCCCGGCGTGCTCGGCGGCTGGGTCGAGGCAGGCGGTCCAATCGTTGGCGTCCGGATCGACGTGAAGAGCGGCGCCGTGAGCGCCGGCGCGCCGCGCCAGGACGCCACGGGTGCGATCCTCTCGGGGCGCTTCGCGCTCTCCCTGGGAGAGGGCGAGCGCGCCGCCGAGTCGACGGACGGCGGCATGACCTGGCGCGCGATCGAGGTGCCGGAGCGCGACGACGACACGGCGGCGTCCCGGACGCGCGCCTGCGGCCCTGTCGGCTGCGTCTTCAAGGGCTGGATCCGGGTCGGCTGGGGGAAGACGGCGCTCCCGGACGATCTCGCGGAAGCGAAGCCGCCGCCGGTGCTCCAGACGCCGCTGCGCGCGGGGAGCCCGATCGGGATGCGCTGCGAGGCGCTCGGCTCCTCGACCCCGCCGCTGCCGGACAGGCCGCCGGCCGCGCGCGCCGCGCGCGACGTCCCGACAGCGCGGCCAGCGCGGGCGGCCGCGCGCCCGCAGGCCAAGGAGACGCCGGCCTCCGCGTGGGCACCGTTCCGCAACACCCCGCCGCCCGCGCTCGGCGCGGACGAGATCGGCTTCGACAACGGAGCGCCGTACGACATCGTGACGATGCGCGCCTATGCGTGGGGCAAGCGCGGCGCGGACTGGGCGCGCGCTGGGCGCTGGCTCATCCGCTTCGACGATCGCTTCGATCCGGAGGGCGGCGTGCGCTCCAGCGGCGTGAGCGCCTCACCCTGGTCGGATGAGGCGTCGGCCGCCGAGGCGCTCGGCGTCGCGACCCACGGGGCTGCGTCCTGGGGGGCGTACCTCGATCCCGGCGGGCGGGCTGCGTTGACCCACGTGTGCCGGGGCGCCGGATGCAACCTGTTCGCTGTCTCCGAAGGGCTCCCGGTCCTTCCGTTGCGCGACAGCGCCGGCCGCGCGGGCAATTTCCTCCGGCCGTTTCCGAACGGCGCCGTGCGGCTCGGCGAGACCTGGTTCTTCGCGACGCCCGGCGGCTCGTACGACGCCGTGGCGCTGTGGCGCGCGGATCTCGGGAGCGCGCGGCAGCTGGCGACGTACTATCGCCCGGGGCGCACGAGCTACGGCGCCGATCCGCCGCGCCTCGTCCGGCGCGCGCTGGGCGGCGGTGTCGGTCTGCTCATCTCGACGGCCCCGGACCCTGGCGTGCGCGCCGGCTCCTGGCACGTGCTCCCGATCGACCGCGACACGGGCGCGCTGGGCGAGGCGCTGCCGCTCGGCCGCAAAGATCTCGCGGACACGCCGCTCGACCGCTGTCTCCCGGGTCAGGACGGCTGGCTCCTCGACACCAGCCTGGAGGGCTCACCGAGCTTCGATCTCGGCGGCAGCTACCCCTCCGTCGATGGCGCCGAGTTCCGGCTCCGCCTGGATCCCGGCAGCGCGTGCGTCGAGGCGATCTCGGTGAGGCTCCAGGGCACCTTCTCGAAGGCGCCCGAGAGGCAGCTCGACATCGCCGCGAACGCGATCCCGCTCGCGGCGACCGAGCGAGCGACGGGCCGGAGGTGGCGGCTGCGCTGCGAGCCGAAGGCCGCGGGCAGGTGAGCCCTAGTTCGAGGTGACGTCGGCGGACACCGCGTTCACCTGTCCCTCGACGACCACCTCCTGGCCCGCTCCGTCGCGGATGGTTCCGAGCCAGTCTGCCGTCCAGGTGATCGGCGCCGCGGCGCTGTTCACCTGCGCCGGTCCCGAGGCGTTCACGATGATCTCGCCGACGATCCCGGCGGTCTTCGACGCCTCCACGCCCTCACGCCAGAGGAGCTTGAGCCCGCCCGCGCACAGCGTCGCCATGCAGTCGCTGTCGCAGCCGGCGTAGCCGCCGAGCCGCTCGCCCAGCGCCGAGCACTCCGCTGCGGCGGCGAGCGCCGCGGCGACGGACTCCGCCGTCGTCTCCGCTGCGGCCCCGAGCCCAGCCGCGCCGCCGACGTAACCGCTCGGGTCCCACGAGAGCGTCCCGGCGAGGCGGAGCACGTCGCCGGGATCCGCTGTCCACGACATGAGCTGCTCCGCGGGTACGCCCGCGCTGTCAGCGGTCACGCTGCCGAGCCAGCTCGTCTCGAAGAGCGCGCTTCCCGGCTTGTTCTCCAGCCCGCGCAGGTGGCCGTCGATCGCGAGCGGCGTATCGGCGAGCCCGGCGCGGGCCCATTCACCACACCGGTCGCGCAGGGAGACCGGGAGCGCGGCGAGGTGCGCCTGCGCCGCCGCGTCCCAGTCGCGCTCGATCCGCTGCGCGGCGAACGCGGCCGCCTGCGCGGACGGCACCCCGCGCTGCATGGCGTCGAGCAGGGACGCGGCCTCCGCGCCGGCCGGCAAGAAATCGTCGATCAGCCGCTCGGTCGCTGCCTCGAGCATCGCGTTCAGGCCATCGTTCGTCGCGAACGTCAGCTTCGCGTCGAGGCGCGTCCCCGCCAGATCGATCGGCAGGTCCTTGACCGGGACGTACACATCGCGGGCGGAGCCGGCCTGCAGCTCCCGCTCGCCCACGCAGCCCCACATGATCCGACCGCTGTGGAGCGCGACGGTGAGGCTCGGACCCACGGGGGCGCCGTCGATGAAGACCGGCTCGTCCGGACCGCCGTGCGCCACGAGCGCGCCGACCGGCGCCTGGGGCGCCGCGGTGGCGAGCTCCTCGCAGGTCGCCTCCGCGACGACGCTCGCCGTCCAGCTCTTCGCGACGCGCGTGCCCTGGTAGACCGGAATGACGCGCAGCGTGCCGAAGCCCTCGGCGCTCACCGACACGCCGAGCTCAGCGGACGGGCCCTCCTTCATGGCGGCGCGGAGCCGGAACGTGCTCCCCAGGTTCGAGGCGTGCAGCTGGACCGAGGCCCTGCCGCTGTCGTCCGCGATCGACGTGGTGCGGTCGACCCAAGCGCCCGCAGCCTCACCGAGCAGGGTGAAGCTCACCTCGTAGGGGGCGGGCGGCTGGCCCGTGACCCACACCGTGCGCAGCTCCCCCGGCGCGAGCTGAAGCGTGCCTGGCTCGTCGAACACCAGCGTCACCGGCCGAGAGGCATCCGGGGGAACATCGGCGCCCTCCGCGGCCCCATCGGTCAGGCGAAACGAGCAGGACGCCAGTCCGACCATGGCAACCCGGAGCGCCCAGTGCATCGAAGGCAAGTTCACCCGTGGAGTGTACCTCGCACCTCCATGGGCGAAAAGCCGAGGGCCGAGCGCAGAGCGGCTTCCCGGCGAGCCGTGGCCAGCGACGCTGACGATCGGCGATCGGCCGCAGGCGCAAGCGCGAGCGCGCACCGGGCGAGCCCGCGAGCGACATCGCGGCCCCGTGAGGCGCGAGATGCGGCGCCGCGCGGGGCGGTGGGATGCGTGGAAGGCGGCGCAGGGCCGCGGAGGGAGGCGGTTACTTCACGTAGATCTGGGCGACGGCGAGGCCGCTGCCCCGGACGGTCATGACGGCCTTCGCCGGGCCGCCGACGGGGAGCGGGTTCTTGAAGCACTGGCCCTTGCCGCCGAGCGTGGCGTTCGGTCCGGTCGTGTTGTCCTGCGAGAGCACCACCGGGGGCAGCATCGGCGCGGGCTGCGCGACGATCTGCAGGTTGAGCTCCTGGACGCCGAGGCCCACGCCGATGATCGAGTAACACTTGCCCGGCTGGATGTTGAACGGCTGCTCGAGCGTCTGGCCGTCCTGGAACTGCCCGGCGAAGGCGCCGCCTTCCGGCTGCATGCCCTGGACCTCGGAGGCGGCCATCGCGGTGAGCACAGGGGTCGCGGCGCTCACGGCCGCGGGCGCGATCGGGGTCGCCTGCCCGGTGCTCGTGCCGGTCTGCGGCGTGGTCGGGGTCGTGGTGGGGGTCGTGGTGGCCGGCGGCGTGTATCCCGGCTGGGTGGTCGGCTGACCGTACTGGCCCGGCTGGGCGGGCTGACCGTACTGCCCGGGGGGGTACTGGCCGGGCGGGTAGGTAGACGCCCCGTACTGGTTCTGCATCTGCGACGGGTTGTTCGGCTCCGGGTCGCTGCCGCCGCAAGCGAGGGGCGCGAGGCCGAGCAGGGCCGCAGGGATGAGGACGTACAAGCGCATACGAGGCTCCTTCAGGGTTGTGCGGGGTGAGGCCACGACATTGGGACGCTCGCCGCACCCGCGGCGGCTCACGGCCGCTGGTCACGGTCGGTAAGACGGCTGAGGTGGGGGCGTGTTCTACAACGACTTGGCCGCGCGAGGCCAGACGCTGAGCTTTCGGCGAGCTGAACCGTGCAGAGCGAGCGAAAAGCGGAGGTCGCTGCGGCAGCGGCCTCGGATCCGAGGAGCGCGCGGTCGACCGGCATGCGACGTCTGTGCCCACGGGAGAGGAGCGCCCCGCGTCGCGCCGAGCGCCGCGGCCTGCCAGGCAGCGGTCGTCCGATCCATCGGCGGACGCGCTGAGCCCGGCCGATGTGGCCGGGCTCAGCGCATCGACGTCGAGGAGGCGCCGAGCCGCCGTCGCATCCGCCCGCGGGTGCGTGGGATCCCTGCTTCCCGGATCGGATCCGTGGGGCGCGCTCGCCCAGTTGACGCGGGCGAAGGACGACACCAAAAACCCTGCCCTCAGCTGCGCGTCCGGCGCGCGGCGGTCACGTGGTCCGCCTGGCGATCCAAGGGTGATCCCGCTGCGAGCTCCGCCGGCCGGCACCGGATTCGGTCCGCCAGTCACGCGCCGCTTCCGTGGAGATTGAACAACGGGCGATCCCGCTCGCGGCGGGAAATCAGGAACGAGCCATGAGCGACATCCACCAGACGATCAAGGATACCGTCGAGAGCAACCGCGTCGTCCTCTTCATGAAGGGCACGAAGACCTTCCCGCAATGCGGATTTTCGGCGCGAGCCGTCGATATCCTGAAGAAGTGCGGCGTGGACTTCAAAGACGTCAACGTGCTGACCGACCCCTCGCTGCGCCAGGGCATCAAGGATTACTCGCAGTGGCCGACGATCCCGCAGGTCTACGTGGACGGGAAGTTCATCGGCGGCTCCGACATCCTGATGGAGATGTTCCAGTCGGGCGATCTGCAGAAGCTCCTGACGAAGCAGGGCTAGCCTAGCGCTGCAGGGCGCGAAGCCCGGCCGCCTCCAGGGCGCGGCGCAGGACCTCGTCGAACATGTCGCCGGTGAGCCGCCCGGTCTGGGTGTTCTGCTGGCTGACGTGGTAGCTGCCGAAGAGCCGCGCCTCCCCGGCGCCGCCGCGCGGGTCGGGGAGGCGCGCCTCCACGCCGTGCGCGAAGGGCGGCAGGCGCACGTCGGCCTCGGCGCGGGGTCGCGCGCGGTCGGCGGCGGACGCGCCGCGCGAGCGGGCGAGCGCGGCGACGGCGTCGTAGCCGATCTTGCCGAGCGCGAGGTAGACGCGCGCGCGGTGCAGGGCGGCGAGCTCTCGCTCGATCCAGCCGCGGCACGCCGCGAGCTCGTCGGGCGTGGGCTTGTTGTCCGGCGGGGCGCAATGGCAGGGGGCGGTGATGAACACGCCCCGGAGCGAGAGCCCATCGTCGCGCGATACGCTCGTCGGCTGCGAGGCGAGCCCTGCTCGGAAGAGCGCCGCGTACAGGAAGTCGCCCGATCGATCGCCCGTGAACATCCTGCCGGTGCGGTTCGCGCCGTGCGCGGCCGGCGCGAGCCCGACGATCACGAGCGGCGCCTCCGGATCGCCGAAGCCGGGCACGGGGCGGCCCCAGTAGGTCTGGTCCCGGTAAGCGCGCCGCTTCTCTCGCGCGATGTCCTCGCGCCACGCCACGAGCCGCGGGCAGCGGCGGCACTCGACGAGCTCCGCCGCGATCTCCTGGAGCGCGCGCGCCGCGCCGCCGCGGCTCACGCGGGCTCTCCGCTCGATCCGGTCGAGGCGCCGCCCTGCGCGGCGTCGAGGACGCTGCCCTGCGCCAGGTCGAGATCGCGCTCCACAACGCGCGTCTCCACGACCGGGCGCGGCGGCGGCGCGGCGCGTTCGGCCACATTGCTTTGCTCGCCGGCCACCATCCCGGTGACGATGCGGTCGAGCACCGCGTCGAAGCGCAGGCGGTTGAAGCGCGCGCCGCTCGCCAGCCAGTCGATGTGCCCGCCCTTGCCGGGGAAGTGGCCGACGATGTCCAGGTGGTCGGCCTTGCCGGCCCAGATGAGATCCCCCCAGACCTGCGAGGCGAGCGGGACCACGCCGTCGTTGGCGTCCGGCGGCGGCAGCTCGCCGAGGACGCGCGCGAGCTTCTGCTCGATCGAGCCGTCGTGCGAGCGACAGGGGTAGTGCTCGTCCAGGCGGGCCGTGATGTTCGAGAGCGCGGTGAAGATGGCGGCCGACATGGCTCCCCACGGCGATCGCAGCGCCGACACCCAGTCGCGGACGGCGTTGCGCGGCGCGTACGTCGCGACGCTCTGGTAGCGCAGGCCCGCGCGGTCCTCCAGGCCGGCGTGGAGCAGATCCATCGCCTCGGGCATGAGCTGGACGATGGCGCCCTGGTCGTCGCGCAGGAGCTTGAGCCAGGCGCGCAGCTCGCGGCTCGACGCGTCGTCGAGCACGCGGATGAAGCTCTCGACCGATCGATCGACGAGCTCGATCTCGAAGAAGCCGAGCTGCGCCCGGCCGAGCGCGGCGACGAGCGCAGAGGCGGCCGCGAGCGGCGGCGCGCCGAGCTTGAGGCCGGCGACCGTGAGCGCCGTGACGGCGTAGAGCAGGCGCTGGCCGCTCACCGTGGCGAAGAACGCGGCGAGCGGCGTGCCGAAGTGGGGCGTGTTGATCGTGGTGACGGACCGCAGCCGGCTCGTCCAGCCGAGCCGGCGGTGCGCGTTTCCGGGCAGGCGCACCGTGGGCGAGGCCACGAGGCGGGCGTCGAGGCCCCCGGTCGAGTGGCCGACGATGTGGATCGGGCCACCGTCGTCCCCGGCGCTCTCGTCCACGAGGCGGGCGAGCTTCGCGGCCCGGCGGAGGATGGATGCCGTCGGGTGCACCTCGCAGACGTGGATCTCGACGGCGCGGCCGCGATCGCGGAAGCGCTCCTCGATCGCGCGGATGAAATGCTCGAAGTACTCGAGGGAGCCCAGGGTGGCGAACCCGAACATGCCTGGCGATAGGTAGACGCGCGTCTTCTGCACGCGCGGGAATGTGCCATTTCCATCGCCCTTCCGCGGCATTTCCCGCGCCGCCCCGGCGCCCCCCGCGCCCGCGCCCGAAAGCCTCGGGCGCTCGGCAAAGTTGCGACGGCATGCCGCCAGGAAAACCGGGTACTCTGCGATCGTGGACGACTCCAGCGCGCGGGAAATCGAGGCGGCTGTCCAGGAGGCCTTGGGCCTGTTCGGAACATCGGGCGCGGTGAGCGTCCAGGGGAGGCAGATCGCGCTGCACGGTCGCGGGGCGCCGGTCGTGATCGATCTGGAGCAGCTGGTCGAGCAGTGGCCGCTCCTGCCGCAGGACCTGCGCACACGTAAGGCGTCCGACCTCGCGCGGCGGCTCGCGCAGGCGCACCGCGCGGTGAGCTCGCTGGCGCCGCCCGCGCCGATCGCGCCGGTGCGGCCGGCGCGGCACATCGTCATCCCCATCGGCGCCGTGCTGCTCGCGATCGTCGGCGTGCTCGTCGCGGTGCGCCTGCTTCGATCGCGGGAGGCGCCGGCCGCCTTGCCGGCCGCGCCGGAGACGACCGCCGGCGAGGACGCGGCGCGGAACGCGCGCACCTGCGAGGCAGCTCGCAAGCGGATCTACTCGGGGGCGTCGATGGGGCCGTTCGAGCTCGCGGGCTGGGTCGCCGAGCTCTGGCTGGCGACGCCGCGCGGCTTCGGCGCGGCGCAGGCCACCGCCGGCGCGGCGGGGCAGGAGGCCGTCTCCGCCGCGTCGGTGGGGGTGGGGGCGCTCGTCGCTCAGGGCAAGCTGACGGGGGCCGCCGACGCAGAGCTCGCGGCGATCACTGACGGGCTCGTCGAGATCGTCCCCGGCTTCGACGAGGCGGAGGCGGGGCGCTCGCCGTCGTGGCGCGCCGTCATCGCCCGGTTCTCCGGCGGATATGCGCGGGCGTACTTCGATCCCGCGCTCCGGGCGCGCTTCGTCGCGCTCGCCGATCGCATGGCCGACGCGGCGAGCGCTGAGCTCGGCGCCCTGTACGCGCGCTGCGCGCACCTGCCGTACCACGACGCGGGCGCCTGGTTCCGCGGCCGGGATCCGGCGGCCGCGGCGACGGCGCTCGTGTATGCGTCCGGCGTCTTCGCCGAGATGCCGGCGGTCGATCGAGGCGCGCTGGCCGCGCTGCACGGGGCGGGGCAGATCGACGCGCTGCGGAGCGCCGGCGCCTCGCTCGACGCCGCGGCCCTGGGCAAGCTGGTCGGGGCGCACGGCGGCGGCATCGCCAAGGGCGGGGCGGACGCCGTCGTGATCACGTTTCCCGTCGGCGGGCCGACCCGTGCGACCAGCGCGAGCCGCATCGTCGCGCGCAAGCTGCAGGTCGGCGTGGGGCAGGACTGAACGATCACTCGCCCGCGGCGAAGCGCACGATCGAGTAGACGCGGGCCCCGCCGCCGGTCCGCTGCGCGAGGAGCGTCCGGCCGCCCAGGAAGTCCAGCTCGACGACGAAGGCGAAGCCGGCGATCTCGCCGCCCTGCTTGCGCGCGAGCTCCGCGGCGGCCGACGCCGTGCCGCCGGTCGCGAGCAGGTCGTCCACGACGAGGACCCTGGCCCCCGGCTGGATCGACCCCTTGTGCATCTCCAGCTCCGCCGTGCCGTACTCGAGCGCGTACGCCACCCGATCGGTCGCGGCCGGGAGCTTGCCGGGCTTGCGCACGGGCACGAAGCTCGCGTTCAGCCGGGCCGACAGCGCGCCGCCGAAGATGAAGCCTCGGGACTCGACGCCGACCACGACGTCGACGTGCTCCCCGATGTAGCGCTGGGCCAGGAGATCCAGCGTGATGTGGAACGCCCGCGGGTCGGCGAGGAGCGGCGTGATGTCCTTGAAGAGGATGCCGGGCTTCGGAAAATCCGGGACGTTGCGGAGGTGGGCCTTGAGGTAGCGGAGCGCGTGCTCGGAGGGCAGGGCGTCGTGGTTGAACATGGCGCCGAGCGTAGGCGAGCGCACCCGAGCCGGAAAGCGATCGAGGGCGACGCTCGCGCCGTCAGGCGGCGCGGCCGTCGTTGAGCTCCGCGGCGATCGTCCGCGCGACGCCCTCGTGCTGCGCCGCGAACAGGTCGAGGGTCAGCGGGGTGACGCTGACGGCGCCCTCGTCGTAGGCCTCCGTGTCCGAGCCAGGGACGAGGTCGTGACGCACGCCCGCGCCGCCGATCCAGAGGTACTCGTGCCCGCGCGGATCCTGGCGAAAGATCACCTCCTCGGTGTAGAGGCGCGCGCCGATGCGCGTGGCGCGCACGGGCCAGCTGCTGCCCGCGGGGATGTTGACGTTGAGCAGCGGCGCCGGCCGGCGCGCCTCCTGCCCGGCGGCCCGGTGGAGGGCGAGGGCGAGCTGCACGCCGAGCGCCGCCGCGGCCGGGCGCGACGCGCCCGCGTCGGCGGAGAGCGCGATCGAAGGGATGCCGCGGAGCGCGCCTTCGCGCGCCGCGGCCACGGTGCCCGAGTAGAAGATGTCCGAGCCCAGGTTGAGCCCGTGGTTCATGCCGGACACGACCAGATCCGGGCGGCGCGGCAGCACGCGCGCGCCGGCGTGGAGGGCCACGTAGATGCAGTCGGCGGGCGTCCCGTCGACCGCGAACACGCCAGGCGCGGTCTCCAGCAGCCGGAGGACGCGGTGCAGGCTCAGGGAGTGGCTCGTCGCGCTCTGGTTGACCGCGGGGGCGCACACCACCACGTCAGCGTGCTGGGCGAGCTCGTCGCGCACCGCGATGAGGCCCGGGGCCGAGTAGCCGTCGTCGTTGGAGAGGAGGATCAGAGGGCGCATGCGTTCGCTCGATGCTCCGGATCAGCGGCCGAGCAGGCGCCTCGCGAACGCGGCGACGAGCTCGACCAGGGCGCCGATGCGGCCGAAGAAGCCGGCTCCACCTCGCGCCCGCGCCATCGCGAAGGCGACGGTCCGGAGCGATGACGTATAAGGGTACCACCACAGCTCGCTCTTCGCTCTGCTCCGATCCTCGAGGACGAAGCGGGGCCGCGTGAGCTCCGCGAGCGCGTGCGGGCTGCTCGTGACGCCGTGGCCGCTGTCGCCGGTCCCCGTCCATGGAGCGGCCGGGAGCGCGCCCGTGAAGCCGTGGTTGTTGATCGTCACCACGCCCGATCGCAGCCTACGAGCGAGCGCGTGGGCTCGCTCGTAGCCGCGCGTCCACAGGCTGGTCGTGAGCGCGAAGCGGGACGCGTTGGTGCGCGCGATCGCCTCGTCGGCGCTCTCCACGACGATCACGGGGAGGATGGGGCCGAAGGTCTCGTCCTGGAGCAGCGGCGTGTCCTCGCGATCGAGCTTGATCACCGTCGGCGGGAAGGCGAGCGATCCCGCTTCCGGCGCGCCGCCGGCGAGGATCTCCGCCCCGCCCTCGACGGCCGCGTCGAGCTGGCGCCGCACGATCTCGGCCTGGCGCGCGGTGGTCATCGCCCCGACGTCGACGCCAGCTCGCAGCTGCCCGGTGAGCGCGACGACGCGCGCGATGAAGCGATCCGCGATCGCCTGCTCGACGTAGACGCGCTCGATCGAGGCGCAGTTCTGTCCGGCGTTCGTGAATGCCCCCCAGACGACGCCGCGCGCGGCGCGCTCCAGGTCGCAGTCGCTCAGCACGACGGCGCTGTCCTTGCCGCCGAGCTCCAGCGACGTCGGGACGAGGCGCTCGGCGCACGCGACGGCGATCTTCTTGCCGGTGGCGACGCTGCCGGTGAAGACGACGAGATCCACGCCGGCCTCGATGAGCGCGGCGCCGACGTCGCCGCCGCCTTGCGCGACGGTGAGGACGCCGTCCGGGAGCAGCCCGTCGAACAGCGACGCCACGAGCGCGCCGGCGCGCGGCGTGACCTCGCTCGGCTTGAAGACCACGGCGTTGCCCGCGAGCAGCGCCGGCACGATCGTGCGCAGCGGGATCGCGACGGGGTAGTTCCAGGGCGTGATGAGCGCGACGACGCCGCGCGGGTCCCTCCGGATGCGCCCGGCCTTGCCGGGGTAAGCGAGCGCGTCGAGATCGACGGGGGCCTCGTCGAGGAGCTCCTCGATGGACGCGGTCCAGTAGTCGACGAGATCGGCGTTCGGCAGCACCTCGGCCAGCGCGGCCTCCTCGATCGGCTTGCCGCACTCGCGGTGCAGGAGCGTCGCGATCTCTTCGGCCCGCGCGAGCAGGCGCCTCTTGACCTTCGCGACGCGCTCCACCCGCTCCCGGATCGGGACCTCGGCCCAGGCGACCTGCGACGCCCGCGCGCGCGCGACGATCGCGGCGACGGCGCTCGGCGCTGTCGCCGCGACGTCGTCGAGGAGCTCGCCGCCTGCAGGGCTGCGCATCGGGAACGGTCCAGCGCTCGCCGCAGCGGGCGCCGGCGAGGCCGCGGCTTCGCTCGCCGCCGCGCCTGCCTCGCCGGGATGGGCAGCCGTCTTGGAGTCCATGGAGCGCCGAGCCTAGCACTGCGCTTCCGCCCCCCTGCAGGGCGAGCAGTCGCCCTCGAGGGCGCAGGGGCGGCGACGGGCCGGCGCGGGATGGGGCGGCTACGGAGCGGGATCGGCCGCCGGGGCGGCAGGCGTGGTCTCTTCGGCGGGGGCGGGGGCCGAGCCCTCGTTGTCGGGAGCGGCTTTGCGCTTGGTCGGCCGCTCCTGCGATGGGCTCGCCGCGGTGGGCTCGATCGCGACGACGGTCTGCTTGCGGCAGCCGACGATGACCGCCTGGCCTGCGGAGAGCCACGCGGGCGTCGATGCCTTGTCGGTCGTCAGCTTGCCGAGCCGCACGTAACGCGTCCCGCAGGGCACGTCGAGCGTCTCGCCCGTGTTTCCGGCCAGCGAGCCGTTCACGTACACCGACGCCTGCTGGGACGAGTTGACCAGCAGGTGCCCACGGGTCGACGGCAGATCCTCCGCGCTGCCCGCGGCCGGCGCCGAGCTCGCGGCGGGCGCCGCGGTCTCGGCGGGCGCCGCGGTCTCGGCGGGCGCCGCGGTTTGCGCCGCCGACGGCGCGGGCGCGGTCTCGGCGGGCGCGGCGGTCGGCGCCTGCGCCGTGACCTGCGGCTGCGCGGTCACGTCCTGCGTCGCGCCCGGGGAGGTGTCGGGGGCGACGTTCGGGAGGGGCGCAGGCTCGGAGCCGAACAACCCGAGCCGATGCGCGACCGCCGCGCCGCCCACGAGGAGCACCACCGCCGCGATGACCAGGCCCACGCGGGAGCGCGGGCGCGGCGACGGGCGATCGGTGACGCTGACGCTGGCGTCCGCGGGCGGTCGCGTGGTGACGCGCTCGGACGGCTTCAGCTCCCTCTCCGCGGGGATGGGCGGGTCCTTGGTGATGACCTTCGGCAGGAGATCGCGATCGACCGGCTTCGGCCTGGGCTTGGCGTCCGCCTCCTCGCTCGCCACCTTGGGCAGCACGCCCGGCGGCGCCTCGACGGTCTCTTGATCCTGGATCGACCGCGCGAGCGCCTGGGCCTCGGACCGCGCGGAGCGCACGGCCGTCTCCTCGTCTTCGAGGCCCTCGGGGCGAGAGCGGATGACCGTGGGCTCGTCCTCGAGCATGCCGCGGATCACGGTCGGCTCGTCGTCGACCATCTCGCGGCTGAACTCGTGCTCGCCGGCGGGCTCCCCGATCGCGCGCCGCGTGGCGGCGGCGATCTGCTCCGGCGCCTTGGGGGTGACCGGCTCGCCGGCCGACGGCGCGCGGGCCGTGACCGTGTCCAGCGCGGAGGCGCCCTCCCTGCCGACGGGTGTGGTCGTGGCGTGCGCCGCGAAGGGCGCCTCGGCGCGATCGAGCAACGAGCTGCGCGCGGCCGCTTCCGGCCTGCGCTCGGCGGGGAGCTTCAGCGCGGCGCCCGGCCTTTGCGCGGGCTCCGGCTCGTCGGGGAGGAGCCCCGCGAACGAGAGCTCGCTGTCGCCCTCCGCGACCTTCGTTCTCGCCGCAGGGTCCTCGTGCGGGAAGAACGGCTTCCCTTCTGCGCGCGGGCTGGAGCCGCGCGCGGGGGGCACCGCCGGGCCGGCAGCGGCCACGTCCTTACCCAGCGCGGCGGTCCTGGCGACCTTGGCCGCGGGCCTGGCCGCGTCCCTCGGCTTCGGCTCGGCGGGCTCCGCGGGCGGGCGATAGGTCTCCTGCGGGCCGGCGTCGCGGGCCTCGGCCCGCGGCAGATCGAGGGGAGCGCCGGGCCTCGAGGCCTGCCTTCCGGGGGAGCTGGGAGGCGGCGCGGGGATGCGCGCCGGCGTCGCGGCCGCGGGTGTGGCGGTCGCCGGCTTGCCGGCCGGCGCCTTGGCTCCGCTCGCGGCGGGCGTGGCCGCCGGCGTCTTCACCGCAGGCTGCGGCGGCGTTTTCGCGGTGGGCTGCGGCGGTGCCTTGGCGGCGGCGGCCGGCTGCCTCGCCGCGCCGGCGGTCTGCGACGCCTGCGCGGCGACCTGGCGCGCATCGCCGGCCGGGCCGTCGAGGCTGCCGACGTCGTCCAGGGCCGGCTCCGCGCCGCGCGGCGCCGACAGCCCGCCCGCGGCGACCGCGCTGGCCGCGGCTGCCGGCCGTGCTTCGTTCGCCGGCGACGTTTCCGCCGCGGTCAACCTGGCGTCGGGCAAGGCCGCGCCCGCCGTGTCGTTGGCGATGGCGCCGGGCGCCTCGCCGCGGTGCGGGACGAGCTCGGCGGAGACCGGGAGCTGCGACCGGGTTCGAGGCGCAGCGGCGTTCCGCTGCACCCGCTGGAGGAGCGCTTCGAGGGTGGCGACTTTCTCTGCGACGTTCACGCCCCGCCAGCATATCGCGGCTCGGCGCGGGTTACATCATTCGCGGTGAGGGGGGCGCGATCCGGGCGGGCTCCGCGGCGGAAATCCAGCCGGGGAGCCGGCGGGGAGGGGGGTCAGAGGGTCTCGAGGTAGGCGATCAGATCGTCGATCTGGTCCGCGTCGAGGTGGGATGTCTTGCCGTGCAGGTCGCCGCCGCCGCAGGTGGTGTCGGTGAACCGGTCGCGCAGCGTCGCGGCGCAGCCGTTGTGCATGAAGGGCGCGCGCGCGCCGATGCGGACCAGCGACGGCACCTGGAAGGCCTTGCCCGTGCCGACATCGAACGACTGGTTGTTCGTGAGCTGGGCGCCCGCGTGGCAGCGCGCGCAATCCACGGCCTTGTCGTGGAAGAGGGCTTCGCCGCGCGCCACCGCGTTCTGGTCGGGCACCAGCGACACCGGCGGCGCCGGGAGGCTGTCGATCCACCGGGCGAAGAGGTTCACCCGGCGCGGCCCCTGGTGCACGCCGCCCATGCGCCGCTCGAACACCTCGTCCATGATGGCCTCGATGCCCGACATGTCGCCGTCCCAGTGGAACGGCGCGGTGTTGAGGATCCCGCCGCTCATGAACTGGGTGCGCCGAGGACCGATCGGGTTGAAGACCCACGTGTGGCCGTCCTCGCCGCCTTCCGGATGGCACGACGCGCAGGCCATCGGGCCGGACTCGTTCCTGTGGAACATCTCGTGACCGGTGTCTCTCCGGCTCTCGCCGGGGAGCGTGATGACGCGGTTGCTGGAGATGCCAGGGGTCCCGAGCACGTGGATGGCCGCGGGCTCGCGCGTCTGCACGATCACCGCGTTGCCGGCGAACGCGACGGCGGTGGGCTCGCCGTCCACCGCCACCCGCTGCTCCGCATCGATGCAGGTCCCCTCGCCGTTGTTGAAGCCCGCCCCGTCCCCAAAGTCCATGTTCGCGTTCGCGTTCAACATCGTCGAGCTGGTGATGAGGACCTCGCTCCTGCCTGCCGCGACGACGGCGTACGACATGCCGTCGGCCGACACCGCGAGATCGACCGGGAGGGTCGCGGACGGGAAAGCAGGGGAGATCCTCGGGCGCTCGGTGGTGCCGGCGACCCCGACCTCGGTCACCGTGCTGTGCACGATGCTCCCGTCGCACCCGCCGGAGCTGTAGCCCCCCTCGACGACCTCGACGGGCGCGACGAGGGCGCGCTGATGCACGACCGCGACGCCGCCGGACGGCAGGCCGACCGTACGCCAGGCGACGGTCGGCGCGAACTCCTGCCCGAACAGGTTGAAATGCGGGAGCTTCTGGCGCTCCGCGACGCTGCCGTCCGCGCTGACGGTGAGCAGCTCCGTCGAGCGGAACTTGCTGACCAGGAGGCGATCCCCGTCCACGACCACGTCGCGCAGGTCGCGGTCGAGCTGCAGGTGGCGCGTCGCGGCTCCGCGGGCCGCCGGGAGCGTCATGAGCTCGCCGCCGAGGCACGCGACGTGGAGCGCGTCGGTCCTCGCGTCGTACGCGATCCCCCTCGGGGCCGCGCAGACCGCGCGCCGGCCGACGATCTTCCCGCTGTCCGCGTCGATCGTGACGACCGCGCCGCCGCGGCGGAGCGCGACGTGGAACCGCCCCGCGCCGTCCTCCACGACCCGGCCTGGCTCGTCGCCCTTTTCCAGGGCGATCTCCGCGAGCAACCGCTGCCCCTCGAGATCCACGACCCACACCCGGTCGCGATCCGGGTCCGCGGCGACCGCCCGCGCAGCGCTCTTGCTCACGGCGAGCGTCCCGCCGCTGATGGCGGGGGGCGGCTCCGCCGCGATCGCGACGCTGCTGGGATCATCGACCTGGGGGGGCTCGTCCTCACCGAGCTCCCATGGTGCGCAGGCGGCAAACGATGATGCGGTCGCGAGGATGGCGAGCATCGGGGAGAAGCTGCGGCGCGATGCAAGCAGTCTATGCATGTGAGGCCCTCCGGTCGCCGCCAAGCAAGATGGCGGCCACTTGGTGAGATGTTCTTCCATTCGATAGTGCGCCGCAATAAGCGTTGCCTCCGGGGAAGCGACGGATTTCTGCCATCCACAGAGCGCGCGTGGACGGTACGAACCGTCTTTGGGACGCGGGGCTCCCTCCCCGGAGTCGGCCGTGATGTCCCGGCTGTCCTGGCCCATTGCGGCACGGCATGACGAACACGTCAGACCACGTCGCCAGCGCGGTCTTGGCCCGCGCCGGGCGCCTCCTCGGATTCATGCGCGCTCGCGCGGCGACACGCGCCGTGCGCCGAGCGCGCCGGCTGCCCGGTCACGTTCGCGCGAGGGCGAGGCGAGCGATCGCCGAGGCGTGACGCGCGCGATCGCCTGCGATCTTGACGGGTGCTTTCACCGCCCATAAGTGACCCACCGGTCATGAAAAGCACCGCACCCTCGTCTCGACGCAGCATCTCGCTGGCCTCGACGCTCGCCGGGCTGCTCGCCCTCGGGCTCATCGCACCGCCCGCCGCGGCGCAGCCGGCCGCTCCGCCCCCGGCCGCCCCGCAGCCCGCGCCCGCGCCTCCCGCTGCCGGTCAGCCGCAGCCCCCCCAGGCTCCCGTCGCTGCGGCGCAGCTGCCGGCGCCGAAGGCCGATCCGCTCGCCACCGCGCTCGCCCCCCAGCCCGGAGGGCTGACGCCGGACGAGTTCGCGAAGATCGCCCTGCAGACGCACGCGTCGCTTCGCGCCAAGCAGGCCGAGCTCAGGGCCGCGTCCGCGCGGGTCGACCAGGCGGCGGTGAACTTCTTTCCGCGCATCACCCTCACAGGCAGCTACATGCGCCTGTCCGAGGTGGAGCAGGACCCGCAGCTGGCGCAGTTCGGCCTGGGCGCGCAGATCCTCAACCAGTATTCGCTGTCGGCGAGCCTGGCGGTGCCCATCTCGGACTACGTGCTCCGCATCTCCCAGGGATATGCGGCGGCGTCCCACTCCGAGACCGCGAAGAAGCTCGAAGTGCAGGCCGAGGCCTTGAAGATCGCCGCCGACGCGAAGATCTCCTTCTTCAACTGGGTTGGGCTGAAGGGGCTCGTCGTCGTCCGGGACGAGGCCGTGTCCCAGGCGAAGGCGCACCTCGTGGACGCGCAGCGCACGTTCGAGGTGGGGCTGCTCTCGCGGGCGGACGTGCTCCGTCTCGAGGCGCAGGTGGCGAACGCGGAGCAGCTGCTCAGCGAGGCCCAGGCGACGCTCCTCGTCGCCGACGAGCAGATCCGGATCGCGCTCGGAGCGGCGGCGCAGGGCAGGCCGCTCACGGTCGGGATCGACGTCATGACCGGCAGCGTCGCCGCGCAGCCGCCGAACCAGCCGCTCCCCACGCTGCAGGAGGAAGCGTTCTCGAAGCGGCTGGAGATCCGCGCCCTCGACGAGACGCTGTACTCGCTCAAGAAGTCGGAGCAGCTCACGCGGGCCGGCTACTTCCCGCGCCTGGACGCGGTCGCCGACGTCACGTACGCGAACCCCAACCAGCGCATCTTCCCGGCGCGGGAGGAGTTCGACCTGACGTGGGCCGCCGGCGCCCGCGCCACGTGGGTCCTCAACGACATCGCGACGACCGCGGCGGCCTCCGCCGAGGCGAGCGCCCGGACGGCGCAGGTCGCGGAGCAAAAGGCCGTGCTGCGCGACGGGCTCCGGATGGAAGTGGCCCAGGCCTACACCGACGTGAGCAAGGCCGCGCGCAGCATCGAGACCGCCGAGCGGCAGCTCGCGGCGGCCGTGGAGGCGATGCGCGTCAAATCGGAGCTGTTCCGGGCCGGGCGCGCGACGAGCACCGACCTCGTGGACTCGGAGAGAGAGGTCACGACGGCGCGGCTGCTGCAGCTCAACGCGCGCGTCGGGGCGCTGGTCGCGAAGACCCGGCTGGACCACGCCCTCGGGCGCGACGCGAACGTCGTGAAATGACCGGACGGCGCGCGTCGTCTTCGCTTGCGCGGCCCACCCGGCCGGAGTAGGGAAGGCGTGCGCCGCTGCAGCGCGGTTTCCTGCGGCGCTTCCGCGGGCACCGCCCGCACTCTCCCTCACCGGCCGAGGTAGCGCGTCCACGGTGCGCGCCCGGTCCGCCCGTCATGACGGAGCTTGCGCTCATCCTCAGCGGCGGCCTGATCGGGCTCGCCTTTGCGGTCTACCTCGCTCGCTGGGTCGTCGCGCGCCCCGCGGTCGAGCCCGAGATGCAGCGGGTGGCCGCGATCATCCAGGGCGTCGCCGAGGCGTATTTTCGCCGCCAGAGCAGCGTGATCGCCGCGGTCTCCGCGATGCTCGGCGGCGCCATCTTCCTCGCGTACGGCCTGCTCCGGAGCGCGGGGGAGAAGAACCCGGTCCCGGCGCTGGAGCTCGGGGTCTGGCTGACGCTCTCGTTCGCGGTCGGCGCCGCCAGCGCCGTCGCCACGGGCCGGGTCGCCACCTGGATCGCGCCCCGCACCAGCGTGCGCGCGGCGAGCGGCGCCCGCCGCTCCCTCGACCTCGCCCTGCAGATCGCCCTGCGCGGGGGGGCCGTGTCGGGGCTCTTCGTCGTCGGCATGAGCCTGCTCGGCCTCGGCGGCCTGTTCGCCGCGGTCCTCGCGTTCCGCGGCGGCTTCGGGGCCGAGCCGGCCGAGGCGCTCGCGCTCGCGCCGACCATCCCCTGGGTCATCGCCGGTTATCCTCTCGGCGCCTCCTTCGCCGCCCTGATGGCGCAGCTCGGCGGCGGCACCTTCTCCAAGGCGGCCGACCTCGGGGCCGACCTCGCGGGCGCCGAGGTCGGCCTCGACGAGGACGACCTGCAGAACCCGGCCACGATCGTCGACCTGGCCGGCGATACCGTCGGAGACTGCGCCGGGCGCGCGGCCGGCGTCTTCGCCTCGACCGTCGCCGAGAACGCGGGCGCCATGGTGGTCGGCGCCATGCTCTTCCGCAACAACGCCGGGCTCCCGAGCGCCCTCGCCGTCGTGCTCTTCCCGCTGGTCAGCCGCGCGTTCGGCCTCATCGCCACGCTCTTCGGCGTCATGGTCGTCAAGACCGACGACCGCGAGGACGCCTTCAACGCCCTGCTGCGGGGGCTCTACGTCACGGCCATCCTGCACGCCGTCGGCATCGCCGGCGCCGCCAAGTGGCTGCTCGGCGCCCACTGGGTCGTCTTCTTCGCGTGCGGCGTCCTCGGCATCGCCACGGGCATCGGCGTGCTGCACGTGACGCAGTACTACACCGAGCAGCGGCACCGCCCGGTGCGCGAGCTCGCCGAGGCCGCCCGCAGCGGCTCCGCGATGGCGGTGCTGCGCGGGCTCGCCATCGGCCTCGAGAGCTCGGTGCTCCCGCTCCTCGTCGTCGTCGGCGCGACCTTCGGCTCGTACCTGCTCGGCGCCCGCTCCGGGCTCGCCGGCGGGGGCCTGTTCGGGACCGCGGTCGCCACGATGGGGATGCTCGGCACCGCGGGCTACGTCCTCGCCATGGATGCGTTCGGCCCCATCGTGGACAACGCGGGCGGCATCGTCGCCGTGACGGTCGCCCGCGAGCGGCCGGACGTGCGCGGGCGGACGCTCGTGCTCGATGCGGTCGGCAACACGACCAAGGCGCTCACGAAGGCGTACACGGCGGGGGTGGCCGCGCTCGCCTCGCTGCTGCTCGTCGCCGGCTACCTCGACGAGTCCCGGCGGCGCGCGCTGACGTCGAGCGCGGCGAGCAGCGGCGAGACGGCCGCGATGGTCGTGCGCCTCGACCGCCCCGAGGTCTACCTCGGCGCGCTGGTCGGGATCCTCCTGGTCTTCTGGCTGGCCGGCCGCTGTATCCGGAATGTGCTCCAGGCCGGCCGCCGCGTCCTCGACGAGGTGAAGCGCCAGGCCCGGGCCCGGCCGCCGGGCTTCGTCGGCGACCACGAGCCGTGCGTCGAGATGGTCTCCCGGGCGGCGCTGCGCCATATGATCGCGCCGGCCCTCGTCGCGGCGGTGGCGCCCGTCGTCGTGGGACTTGCCTTGCGCTTTGCAAGGACGGAAGATAATCCTCTGGTCGCGGCGGATTCAGTCGCGGCCCTGATCATGGCCGGGACGGTCGCAGGCGTCCTCGGGTCGCTCTTCTTAGGGAATACCGGGGCGATCTGGGACAATGCGAGGCAGTACATCGCGACCGGCGCGCACGGTGGGCGCTACCTCGTCGATGAGACGGGGGCGCGGGCGGACAACCCCACCTACGGCGCCGCCGTCGTGGGCGACACGATCGGCGATCCTCTCAAGGACGCGGCCGGTCCTGCGCTCCACGTGCTCATCAAGATGCTCCCCGCCGTGATCATCGTGTTCTTGCCGTTCTTCATCTGATGACGGTTCTTCATCCAGCGGGCTCCGCCAGGGGTCCCGTCCACCCGACCCATCCCGGCGAATTGCCGCCGCATGTATCCCGAGCCCACGACGTGCCGCCTCCGATCTCCGACGCACTCTCCACCCTCAGCGATCGTGGCCTGCGAAGGCTCCTTGGCGCCCGCACCTTCCTCCGCGGGCTCGAGTACTTCCGCCGCCGCGTCGTCGAGGACATCTCCATCAACGAGACGATGGCGAGCGGCACCGTCCGCGCCGCCGACTCCGAGCCGTATCCGGTCAAGGTCGAGCTCTCACCCGATGGAATCCAGTCCCAGTGCTCCTGTCCGGCATTCCAGAAGGCCGGACAGCATTGCAAGCACGTCGCGGCGCTGCTCATCAGCATCCGCGACCAGGCTCGCGGCGCGCAGCCCCGGCGCGAGCCGCCGATCCCGGCGCTCGTCCCGCAGACCGCCCACGCCGGCGGGGACGCCCTGAAGCGCGTGCGCAGGCGCGACCGCCGCGGGCGGCTGGCGATCACGCCGCCGGTGCCCGTCCCGACCGTCGTCGGCACCCACGGGCCGCCGGGCTCCGCCGTCACCCTCACGGCGCCGGTCCTCGACGCCACGGCCAAGCAGACCGGGATCGGCGCCTGGCTCCCGCCCGAGGGGGTCACCGGCGCCCGCCGCGTGGAGTTCCGCCTCCACGTGCGCCAGGGGGCGCTGACCGTCACCGTCCTCGACGCCGAGGCGCGCGTCCCGGTGCTGCCGTCCGCGGCGCTCGCCTGGCAGGCGCTTTACCCGACGCCCGACCGCGACGCGCTCCGGCTGCTCGCCCGGTTCGAGAGCGGCAACCCGCGCCACCCGGCCGTCGACATCCGCGGCGAGGACGTGGCCGAGCTGCTCCCGCTGCTGGAAGGCCAGCGCGTGCTCCTCGAGCCCGCGCTGATGCAGCTCCGCTTCGGCGAGGACAGCCTGCGGCCGCGCTTCGATCTCGAGACCGTCGGCGGCGACACCATCATCGTGAAGGCGAGCTTCGAGCGGGGGAACGACAAGCGCCGCTTCTCGCTCCTGCAAGGCGGGTGGTTCGAGGGCTGGCCGGGCTGGCACATCGACACGCAGGAGGGGCTCGCGCGCCGCATCGACAAGCGCGTCTCCCCCGCGGCGATGCGCCGCCTGCTCCGCTCGCCGACCATCGGCGAGCCGATGAGCGAGCTGCCCCGCATCATTATGCAGGGGCTCCCCAAGATCGCCCTCGAGGTCGGCGCCGAGCTGCCCGACCTGAACCAGATCGCCGAGGTCGTCGACCTCGTGCCCACGTTCCGCATGCGCGCGGGCGGCTCGCTGATCGAGGCGCGCGTCACGCTGTTCGCCGCGTACGGCGACGCGGAGGTCGCCGTGCGCGCCGACGGCATCTCGCCGCCGGTGCTCGTGCAGCCGCCCGAGGAGGGGATGAAGCGCGCCCGCTGCATCCGCGTGGACATCGCCGCGCAGCAGGATGCGGCGAGCAAGCTGCTCGCCCTCGGGCTCAAGCCGGACGAGACCGGCCAGGGCTTCATCGCGAACGGCGATCAGGCGCTCACGTTCTGGACCGAGGGCCTCGCCGAGCTCCCCGACGACTGGGACCTCTTCGTCCCGGAGGATCTCGTCGACACGCAGGTGCGCAGCAGGCCGATCGGCGTCTTCGCCAAGGTCACCTCGGGGATGGACTGGCTGAACGTCAAGCTCAGCTTCGAGAGCGAGGGCGTCAGCGTCGATCGCGACGAGCTGCGCCGCTGCCTCGCCGAGGGCAAGCGCTACGTCCGCCTCGAGGACGGGTCGTTCGCCGCGTTCGATCCGGACGCCGTGCGCGCGATGCTCGATCGCGAAGTCGAGCTGATGATGGCGGCCGGCAGGAACGGCCGGCTGCCGCTCGCGCAGGCCGGCCGGGTGCACGAGCTGCTCCAGCACGCGAGCGGCTCGAACGTGACCGCCGCCGCGCGCGAGCTCTTCCACAAGCTCAGCAACATCGACGAGATCGGCAGCACCAAGCGGCCCCGCAACCTGAAGGCGACGCTCCGCCCCTACCAGGAGGCCGGCCTGTCATGGCTCAAGTTCATCCATGACATCGGCTCGGGCGGCGTGCTCGCCGACGACATGGGCCTCGGCAAGACGGTCCAGACGATCGCCCTCCTGCTCGCCGTCAAGCAGGAGGAGAAGCACATGCGCGCGCTGATCGTCGCCCCGACGAGCGTCGTGACGAACTGGGAGCGCGAGCTCGCCCGGTTCGCGCCGTCGCTCTCGGTCGCCCTCTGGCACGGCGCCGATCGCAAGGACCAGATCGACGAGGTCAAGGCCGCCGAGGTGGTGATCACGAGCTACGCGCTCCTCCGGCGCGACGAGGACTTCCTCGCGCAGCTCGACCTCAGCTACGCCATCCTCGACGAGGCGCAGCACATCAAGAACCCGATGAGCGCCACCGCCGCCGCCGCCAAGCGGCTCCGCGCGAAGCGCCGGCTCGCCCTGACGGGCACGCCCATCGAGAACCGGCTGTCGGAGATCTGGTCGATCTTCGACTTCGTCTCGCCGGGCCTGCTCGGCTCGCTCGACAAGTTCGAGGCCCGCTTCTCGCGGCCGATCGAGGCGGGCGACTACAAGACCGCGCAGCGGCTCCGCGCCGCGATCCACCCGTTCATCCTGCGCCGCACGAAGCAGGAGGTGGCGAAGGATCTGCCGGAGAAGATCGAGATGGATCAGATCTGCGATCTCACCGGCGAGCAGCGGGCGCTGTACCTGCAAGTCGCGCGCGAGGTGCGGGCGCAGGTCCTCGGCGAGGTCGAGCGCGTCGGCCTCGCGAAGAGCCAGCTGCAGATCCTCGCCGGCCTCACCCGCCTGCGGCAGGCGGCCTGCGATCCGCGGCTGCTCGGGTTGCCGCGCGAGTTCGGCGACGACGACTCGGGCAAGCTCGTCGCGGTCCGCGAGCTCATCGCGAACGCGGTCGAGGGCGGGCACAAGGTCCTCGTCTTCAGCCAGTTCGTGATGATGCTGAAGCTCATCGAGAAGGCGATGAAGGAGGACGGCGTCGCCTACGAGTACCTCGACGGCTCCACGAAGGATCGGCCGGAGCGCGTCGAGCGCTTCCAGAACGACCCGAGCGTGCCGGTCTTCCTCATCAGCCTCAAGGCGGGCGGCACCGGCCTGAACCTCACCGCGGCGGACACGGTGATCCACTTCGATCCGTGGTGGAACCCGGCCGTCGAGCAGCAGGCCACCGACCGCGCCCACCGCATCGGGCAGACGAAGGTGGTCACCGCCTACCGGCTCATCGCCGCGGGCACGATCGAGGAGAAGATCCTGCTGCTCAAGGACAAGAAGCGCCAGCTCGTCGCCTCCGTCCTCAGCGAGGACGCGGGCGGCGCCAAGAAGCTCACCAAGGCCGACCTGGAAGAGCTGTTCGCGGTGGACTGACCGGTCCGCGGCGCGCTCCGAGGGGAGCGCGCCGCTCGCGAGCGCGCGTCGCGAGGGCGCGAGGGCAAGCCGATCGGCGGCGGCGGGCTTACCGGAAGGGCAGGGGGGCGGCTTACCGCTTGTTGCCGCTCAGGACCATCAGGTGGTACTTGCCGAACTCGCTCTGCCCGAGGGTGAACATGACCTCGATCAGCAGGCGGTAGGGCGTGGTGGCGTCAGCCACGATGATCGCCTCGGACGACGAAGGATCGAGCCCCTTCGCGGCGCGGATGGCCTTGTCCGTCTCGCGCGCGTGGGACAGGGCGTTCGCGAGCGGCACGATATAGAGATCGTTCGGTCCGCTGCGCTTGTACTTCGCGTCGACGCCGGACTGGGCGAGCTGCTCGCGGTTGGGCAAGAGGACGATCGGGGTCGGATCCTCGCCGACCAGGATCTGCGACTTCGAGACGATGACCACCACGCCCTCCTGGGAGGGCTCGGACTGCATCACCGACTTCGGCAGGGTGAGGTCCTTCGACTGCGGGATGGATGCCGCCGACGACCCTACGCTCTTCAGCAAGAAGACGAGGATGATCGTCATCAGGTCGAGCATCGCCGTGATGTTCAGGAAGTCGATCTCCGGCTCCCGCCGGTTCCTGCGGATCGCCTTCCGGAGGGCCGCCTTGTAGCGGACGATGCTCGCCTTCGGTCGCGGCGGGGGCGGGGGGGGCTGCTCGGCGCTCATCGGGCGACTCCGAAGTGGACCTCCGGGAACAGCTCCTCCCCCGCGTCGCTCCTCAGCGCGTCCATCACGTCGATGATCGTCTTGTAGTCGATGCCCGGGTTCGCCGTGATCGTCACCTGCGTCTCCTCTTTGAACTCGGGGCGGGCGTTCTTGAGGCGCTTCGCGCACGCCGTGAGGGCGGGAAAATCATAGCTGTCGTTCGTCGTCTTCGGCACGGTGACCCCGCTGCCCACGTCCTGGCAGCCGGTCGCGATGTTGCCGCTCGACGTCTTCAGCGAGATCCCCTGGCTGGTGATGAACGCGGACAGGTTCAACGCCTTGCTGGAGAGCTCGCTGCGCACCTTGCCCCCGCCGATGGAGGGCGGCGTCGTGTCGATCGACGACACGAATGTCACCGAGACGCTGGCGAGCACGAAGATGAGGATGTTCGTGATGATGTCGAGGTACGGAACGACGTTGAGCTCGCCGGCCTCCTCCCCGGCTTCGGGCTCCTTGGGCTGCGAGAGGCGCCGGATCTTCGATCGCTGCGCCGAGCTGAGCGGGACGTCTTGCGGGTCCGCCATGGGCTAGTAGCCAGGCTTGCTGCTGATCGTGAGCAGGTTGAAGACGCGCTCCGTGGTCGCCTCCAGATCGTGCTGGATGTTCTTGGAGCGGGTGTGGAGGATGACGTGCGCGATCATGCACACGACGGCGATGGCGAGGCCGAACGCCGTGTTGTACATGGCCTCCGCGATGCCGTTCGAGAGCATCCGCTGCTTGTCGGCCTGCGAGAGGCCCTGGGCGGCGATGGAGGCGAAGGTGTTGATCAGGCCGGAGACCGTCCCGATGAGGCCGATCAGCGTCGCGATGTTCGCGAGCGACCAGAGGGCGCCGATGCGCTTCTCCACGGCGGGCTTGAGCTCGGACAGCTTCTCGCTGAGGGCGGCGTCGATCTCGTCCGCGCCCTTGTTCGCGTGGGTCAGGCCGGCCTTCACGAGCTGCAGGATCGGGTAATCGCTGGCGTCGCAGAGCTTGATGGCGCGATCGATGTTGCCCGCCGCCACCAGCTTCTTGACCTGCGCGAAGAACTCCTTGGAGTTCACGCGGTAGCGTCCCAGCTGGAACGCGGTCCGCTCGATGATGATCGTCACCACGACCGCCGAGACGACCAGGTTCGCGATCAGGAAGGTCGGATTGTGCTTGATGGCCTCCCACATCCCGCCTTCGCCACCACCCTCGGCCGCCAACATCAGCAGATGACGCATCCTCGAAGTCCCTTTCTCAGCGTCGTCAGAAGCCCGACAATCTCTAGGCGCGGCGACTATAACTGCCGCCCGATCCCGTGCGCAAGCTCGGCGATGCGGCCGCGCCGGGCGGCGAGAGGCCGGGATCGCCGCAAATCCCCGGAGAACCAGCGGCGCCTCTCGCGGCGAGCGCGCCGGCCGCGGCGCGGCGGCGCGGGCCGATCGAGGCCGGAGGGTACGGAGCTCCCTGACTCGTCCCCGTCGCCGGCGCCCGGCCAGGCGGCCGTGCTCTACCGGTCCAGCGCTCGCCTGCTCGCTGCGTCACTGCGCATCCTCTCGGGGTAATGCCGCTCGCACTGCCGCGGTGCGCTGTCGCGCCGTCGGCCGTCGGCCGTCGGCCGTCGGGCCGCGCGCCGCGTCTCCCCAGGCTTCGCGGGATCCGCTGCGGGCCGGCGCGCCGCGCGCCCGGCGAATGGTGACATAACCCTGCGATTGTTGTAAAGTTTTGCCCGCATCAGAGCGCTCACGTGTGGCCAAATCTCTCTTGACGGCGCCGGGTCTCAATCGCGAAGATGCGCGAGTCCCCCGGGTGCATCGGCGTAGCTTGGCCGGATGGCGGCACGCTCTGCGGTGAACGGGGAGCCGCGCCCAGAGCCACCACGGGCCCCTGGCGTGACGACGCGAAGTCAGTCTTGGACGACAGGTGAGAGAGCTGGGACGGCGCCGGGCGCCGGGACCAGAAGAGACGATCAGGACTCTTGCAGAGGTCAGCGCCGCTCGGCTAGCGTCCCGTGGGCATCTCGCCAGAGAGCGACAGGAGCAAGCCGTCCACGGCCAGCGCCGCCAAGCAGAATAGGCCTCTCATCCGTTCTTACGTGTGAGTGAAAGACTGCCGCCCCTCGGCAACACGAGTCTGACATAGGGAACCGATCGAGTTGCGCGAAACCTCATCCCGGGGACGCGAGGCGAACTGGAGGACAGAAGCAATGCACGGAGCGTATGAAGCTTTCAAAGAGGGTGGGTGGGGCATGTGGCCCATCCTGTTCTGGTCGATCCTGACGATCGGCATCATCGTCGAGCGCGCCCTCTACCTGTTCGGCTCGTCCATCAACAAGGACGTCTTCCTCGCGACGATGCAGAAGTGCATCCTCGCGGGCGATGTCGCCAAGGCTGTGAAGATGTGTTCCGCGGCGAACGCCCCGCTGGCCCGCATCGTCCAGGCCGGTCTCGTCAAGGTGAACCGTCCGGACGAGGAGGTCCAGGCGGCGATGGACGAGGCGGCTCTTCGTGAGCTGCCGAAGATCAGCGCGCGCACCTCCTACCTCGCGCTGCTCGCGAACCTCGCGATGCTCTCCGGCCTGCTCGGGACCGTGACGGGTCTCATCAAGTCCTTCGGCTCCGTCGCCGGCGAGTCGGTCGACCCGAGCCAGAAGGCCCGCGTGCTCGCCCTCGGCATCTCCGAGGCCATGAACTGCACCGCCTTCGGCCTTGGCGTGGCGATCATCGGCCTCATCGGCTTCGCCGTGCTGAACGGCAAGACGCAGCACATCGAGGACGACATCAACGAGGCGTCGGTGCAGATCCTCAACCTCGTCGTCGCGAACCGCCAGAAGGTGAATGTCGCAGCGGTCGGTCAGGCGGCTGCCTGATGGTCCTCGGCGGGCCCAGGTCGTCGAGCGCGTCCCGCGCGCTTCCGCCTGGGCCCGCTCTCGCGCCTCGAAGCCCCGTGCGGCTCGCGCCGGCGGGGCCCCGGGAACTTCAGAAGAGCGACGAAGTCAGACCCAGCATGGTGGCCCTCCGCGAGCTGCGAGCAGGGTGTTCCCGCAACAACTTGGATAAGTGAGCTCCGGCTCACGTTGGGAAGGCAATATGGGCGGCGTAGACGTCGGCGACGGTGGCGGCAAGAAGCGGTCGACGAACAGCGATATCAACATGATCCCGTTCATCGACCTGCTGATGGTCACGATTGCATTCCTGTTGATCACGGCGGTCTGGGTCACCAACTCACGGATGAACGCGGACGCCCAGGTCCCTGGCCCGCCCGATCCGAACAAGGAGCTCACCCCGCAGACGCCGGAGAAGGTGCTGAACCTGCACATCGGCGAGAGCGAGTTCGGGCTCGTGTGGAAGCAGGGCGCGACGGTGGTGAACGAGGTCAAGGTGAACAAGGCGCCGGTCGAGCTCGGCGACCCGAGCTCCAAGATCATCCGCTACCCGGAGCTGGCGAAGCGGATCGAGGAGGAGTGGAAGACCCACGGCGGCCACCGGGATCCGAGCGACAAGAAGCTCGACCAGGCGATCCTCCACACCGACAACCGCACGCCCTTCAAGGAGATCGTCGCGGTGCTCGACGCGCTCTACGCGCCGAAGCGCGAGATGAGGCTGCCGGAGGGGAACAAGCAGGTCCCCGTGTTCAACATGACGTTCTCGGTCCGCTGAGGCAGGAGCGCGCACATGGATAGGTTCAATCCGAAGCACCACAAGAACCCCCACGCTCACGTGATCCACCAGCCGGGCCGCCGGCTGATGAAGGGCGTGCCGCTGCGGTTCGTGTGGAACAAGGTGTCGGGGCACGGCGCACGCAGCCCGAACGCGGGGCTCAACCTCGTGAGCTTCATCGACTTCCTCGTCGTGACCGTGATCTTCCTCCTGATGTCCTTCTCGGCGTCGGGCGAGATCGCCGTCGACAAGAACGTCAAGCTCCCGAAGGCGGAGAACGTCGAAGACGTCATCGACGCGCCGATGGTGGCGGTGAACGGCAACCAGATCCTCGTCGACGGCGCCCTGGCCGGTTCGACGCGCGCGATCGAGGAGCTCGGGCGCCTCCAGAAGATCGACGAGCTCTTCAACCTGCTCAAGAACAAGCGCGAGCTGTGGAAGCAGGTGCAGCCGAACAAGCCGTTCCCGGGCGTGTGCATCCTCCAGGTCGATCAGAACGTGCCCGCGCTGGTCGTGAAGAGCGTGTTCCAGACCGCGGCGTTCGCCGGTTACCCGAACGTCAGCTTCATGGTCAGCAAGCTCCCGAAGTCGCAGTGATCCTCGCTTCTTGACCTATCGAGCACAGAAGGAAGGGGCGCGCCGGGCGATGCCCGGCGGTCCCGGTCACCATCGGACGTGGTGGCAACGGCGGCGCGCTCGGCGCGGCGTTCCCCTCCGCGCAGCCCGTGTGGAGGAGGCCGCCGCGCGCGCGTGATCGCACCGGTGCCTCCAGCGTGGAGCCTCTCGTATGTCGTCTGAACAGCCGCCCCGCGAACGCGGCTTGCCTTCGGTCTACAGGGCGCGGGAAGCGCGCTCGAAGATGCGCTGGCCCCGGGGGAAGTTCTGGGGTTACACGGCGCTCGTCCTCGCGGTCTCGGCGATCCTCCACTGGAAGTGGTCCCAGGGGCAGATCGAGAGCGCACGACAGAAGCTGATGGCGCGCCAGCGCGCGGTCGCCGTGGAGCTCGGCCCGCGCTGGTTCCCGATGCGCGAGCGCGTGGAGGGCTGGACGCTCGATCTGGCGCGGAGCGCGGGCGCCGAGCTCGTGGATCGGGAGGCGCTCAAGGCGTGGAATTTCCGCGAGCTCGCGGGCATTTACCTGCGCCTCCGCGTGGACGAGGCGGCGAGCGTCGACGCCGTCCGCAAGAACGCGCAGCAGTCGCTGCGCGACGCGTTCACCGCGTGCCTCCTGCGGGTGCCGAACCCGAACCCGCTGGCGGGCGCGGAGTGCAAGCGCACGCGGGACTGCCCTGCGGGCGAGTACTGCAACGAGGCCGAGCGCTGCTCGCGGCCCGCGCAGCCGTTCAACCTGCGCGTCGCCTACCGGACGATGCACGTCCTCTCCGACGAGTGGGTGCGCGACGCGCAGGACGCGTCGAGCGAGCTGCGCCTGCGGCTCCTGGAGTCGAGCTTCGAGGACACGATACGCGACGACGTGCCGCTCGCGGCGGAGCTGCTGACGCGGGCGCAGTACTACCTCGTCGTCCTCGACGAGCCGGCCGAGGGCGCGACGAGCACCGAGGCGTTGCTCGGGGTGCCGCACATGGCGCGGGTCGGGGTGTGGCGGCTGTCGGACGGCAAGCCCATCCTGCGGGTGCGCCGCGAGGCGAGCGGCCATCTCATCGGCGGAACGCCGTCGGTCGAGGGGAGCGTGCTCGAGGCGCGGCAGCGGCAGGCGAACAGCTGCGCGCTCGCCCTCGCGGTGCGCGAGGCGATGGGCGACACGACCGCGGCCGCCGCCGAGCCGCAGTGAGGCCGCGCCGGGCAGCGCGGTGAGCGGCGCGCGGCGAGCGGCGCGCGCCGCGCCGGGCAACGCGGCGAGCGGCGCGCGGGGGGGGGGGGCGGCGCGCAGCGGCGTAGGCGCGCAGCCGCGTCAGCGCGCGCACGTGTCGCGGGCCTGGCGCGCCGACGATCAGCTCGCGCGCGCGACGATGTGCAGGTCCGTGAGGTTGTGGCCCGTCGGGCCGGTCTCGACGCGCGTACCGAGGGCGCGGTGCGCGGCGGCGTCGTCGAAGCCCGCGAGCGCCGCGTCGATCGCGCGATCGTCCATCGCGGCGGCCGCAGGCCGGGCGACGACCGCGCCCGCCGCGCCGGAGCTGCCGTCGGCGCCGTCGGACGCCGCGCAGAGGAGCGCGACGTCCGGCGGCAGATCGCGCAAGGCCGCGAGCGCGATCCACCCCGCGCGGCCGCCAGCGCCGCGCCGGGCCGGCAGCGCCAGCGTCGGCTCGCACGGGATCACGACCGCTTCGCCCGGGGCGAGCGCGCGCGCGAGCGCGAGGCGGCGCTCGACGATCGCGCGCGCGTCGCCGTCCTCGGCCGGGGCGGCGACCGCGCGCAGCCCCGCGCTGTCGGCGAGGGCGGCCGCCACGCGCTCGGCGAGCTTGTCCGGATCGGCGAGCACGCGCGCCTCGACGAGGCCCGCGTCCGCCGGCTTCAGCGACTCGCTCAGCGCGGGCGCGAGCCGCGCGAGCCGAGGGGCCCGGCGGTGGAGCGCGGCGAGCGCGTCCTCCACGCGCGTCGGGTCCGGGACGGTGGGGCCCGAGCTGATGTCGTGCGGGAGCCCGCCCACGACGTCGCTCATGAGCAGGGTCAGCACGCGCGCCGGCGCCGCCGCAGCGGCGAGCCGCCCGCCCTTGATCCGCGAGAGGTGCCGGCGAACGAGGTTGACCTCCTGGATAGGGGCGCCCCCTTCCAGGAGCGCCGCCACGAGGGCCTGCTTGTCCGTGAGGGACACGCCCTCGGGCGGCGCCGCGAGCAACGCCGAGGCGCCGCCCGAGATGAGCGCCAGCAGGAGATCGCCGGGCCCGAGCGCGGTCGCCGCGGCGAGCGCTGCCTCGGCCGCCTCCACGCTGCGCGCGTCGGGGATCGGGTGCGCCGCGCGCATCAGGCGCAGCGGGCGCAGCGCCGCCTCCTCGGGGTCGACCTGCGCGACAGGCGGATCGCGCGCTGGGGTGGCCGGGTCCGCGACGGTGACCGCGAGCCCTCCGGCGATGCCGTCTCCCCAGCTGCGCAGCGCGCCCCGGGCCATCCCGAGCGCCGCCTTGCCGGCCGCGATCACGACCACGCGGCCGCGGCGCGCGCCGGCCTCGGCGTCGAGCGCGCGCTCGACGAGCCCCGCGGGATCGAGCTCCGCCAGCCCGGCGCGGAACGCCGACACGAGCGCCGCGCGCAGCGCGTCGAGCGCGGCGCTCAACGGCCCCCCGCGCCGGCCTCGCTTCGCCTCGCCGCCACCTGGGCGGGGGCGCGGTCGCCGGCGTCGACGATGTGCGCGGAGACGACGTGGTGCCAGCTCAGCGCGATCGACACGAGCGCCCGCTGCTCGTCGCGCGGGCTCGCGTCGCCCGCGAGCGCCGGTCCGCCCCAGCGGAGCGCGCCCCGCACGCCGAGGAACGGGCCCGTGGCGCGGCCCAGGAGCGGCACGTCGAGCGACAGCGAGAGCTCGAGCCCGGGCTCCGACGCGAGCCCGCCGCCGGGCGGGGCCTCCCAGAACGAGCCCACGCCGAGCGCGACCGAGTCGATGAGCAGGTCGAGCCACGGCGCGCCGAGCTCGAGGTCGCTCGCGTACCGGCCGAGGAACAGCGGTTGAATGAAGACGCCGCCCGCGATCGAGCGCGCGACGGTCGCTCCCTGCGCGCCGAGCGCGTCGGTGTAGTGCGCGTACAGGCCTGCGGTCGAGAGGTAGGCGGCGGCGCCGTGCGCGCAGAGCGCTGGGCCCCCGCTGGCGAACGAGGCGCCCGCGCCCGCGCGCAGATCGAGGTCTCCGTCGAGGCGGCCGTACGCGCCGTCGCCGTCCGCGCGCGCCGCGCCGCCGCCGTCCGCGCGCGCCGCGCCGCCGCCGTCCGCGCGCGCCGCGGATGCCCCCGCGAGCGCCGCGAGCGCCGCGGCGCCGGCGAGCGCCCTGGCGGCGGCGCGGCGCTCGCGCGCCGGGCGGAGCGCGCGCGCGGGCTCGACCGATCCCCGTGCTGCCGTGTTCGTGGTGGTCATCAGCGTACCAGCGCCTCCCGCACGGTATCTCGCAGCTCGGGCGCGAAGAGGATCCGGATGCGCGTCATCGTCTCGTTGCGCAGCCGTTCGAGCAAGAAGGACACCTCGGCGGGGCGCCGCGGGCGTCCTCTCGGGTAAACGACCGGGAGCGACTCGTCCTCGGCGTAGGGCGTGTCCTCGGCGACGTCGACGCCGACGTACACCTCCGGGTCGAGCCCGGCGCCCTGCGCGATCTCGCGCACGGTCGCGAGCGCCGCCGCGCGCCGCTCGTCGCGTCCGGCGGGCGTCTCGCCGGGCTCGGGGAACAGCTCGACCGACTTGAAGAGCGAGCGCGCGCGCAGGCGGCGCGCGAGATCGGACAGCACGGGATCGGACGCGTTCTCCCATGCGTGGATGGCCCCGAGCAGGACCTGATCGTCGAGCTCCAGGTATTGCTCCAGCATGGGCATCTCGCCGACGGCCATCGCCGCGACGGCGGCGGGGACCTCGGGGATCCGGTCGCCGGCGGCGAGGCGGGCCACGACGCGCCGGAGGATGGCGCCGATCATCCACTCCGCGCTCCGCGTGGTCTTGTGGAAGTAGACCTGCTGGAACATGAAGTAGCGGGCGAGGAGGAACGACTCGATGGCGCGCATCCCCTTCGTCCCGTCGATGGCGAGCGCGGGCGCGGGCGGGGCAGAAGCGGCGCCGCCGCCGGGCATCTCCACCTGGACGTCGCTGAACCTGAGGCTGCGCAGCAGCCACGGCAGATCGTACTCGCCGTACCTCACGCCCGTCGCGTGCGCGTCGCGCAGCAGGTAGTCGCAGCGATCGACGTCGAAGGTCCCGCTCACCGCCTTGGCGAGGTACGGCAGCTCGTGTCGACCGCCGATGAGGTCGGCCACCCGCTGGGGCAGGTATGGATCCTGGCGCACGAGCACCTGGTGCACGTCCGAGGCCGGGTCGAGCAGGATGCGCTCGGTCCAGCGCTCATGGTGGAGCGCGCCCGGCATGGCTTCCTCGAACAGGTGCGAGAGCGGGCCATGGCCGAGATCGTGCAAGAACGCTGCGGCGATCGCGTCGCGCGCGCGATCGCTGGTCACCCTCTGCCAGAACGGGAGGTCGCGATCGATCTGGCGGAACCTCGCGATCAGGAGGCGCATCACGTGAGCGGCCCCGAGCGCGTGCGAGAAGCGGGTGTGCTCGGCGCCCGGGTACGCCAGCGAGGTCAGCCCGAGCTGCCGGATCCGCCGCAGCCGCTGCACCTCGCGGGCGCCGAGCAGGCGCGGGACGATCGCCGCCTCGCCGCTCTCGAACTCGATCAGGCCGTGGACCGGGTCACGAAGGATCACGATGGTTCTCCACGCGACCCCATGGGCGCGAAGGGCGGCGGGTCACTCAGGAGCCGCCTGATGGCGCCCAGCTGCGGGCGTGTGCGCGGAGAGGAGGCCGCGCCGCTCCGGGCGTGCGGCGTGGAGCACAGCATGATGCGCATCGGACAGGGGCGGGAAATCAAGGAGGTACGCGACGTTCCCACGCGAGCCTACGGGAAGGCAAGCGCGGCTCGTCGGGGAGCGTTCCTCGCGGGCGATGGGGCGACCCGGTCGGCTCCCCGGCGACCGTGGCGCGCGCGACGGAATCCTCCCGGCGGGGGGCAGTCACGCCGGCGCGGAATGTCGCGGTCGACGTCGAGCGTAACGTAGAGACGTGTCGCGCCGCGCATCGCGCGCCGCGGCGCGCGAACGCAACCGGCGCATGCGCGTGCGTGCGAGGTCGTGCGATTGCGTGCGGCTCCGCCGTACGACACAAGACCTCGAGACGGCTCAGGCGGAGAGCGAAGCGGCGGTGAGCATCAGGAATCCTGAGCCGGAATCCGGCGATGGTGTTGCACGACGCCGCGAACGAGCGAACGAGAACCACGAGGCGCGAGCGAGAACCGAACGAGGCGCGAGCGAGAACGCCGCCGAGGCCCGCGACGAAATTGTGAACGGAGAAAATTGTGAACGGAGGAGGAAAGTGCTCGATTTCTTGAAGCTGGACGAGCATCCTGGTGTACGTTAGGAGGCTGGCTATTCCGCTGGTTAACGTGGGTCATCGGAACTTCGGGAGATAGGTCGAACGCATGACCACGACCAACGGACGACAGTCGGGGCGGGGGAATCCTGCAGATGAGGAGCTAGGTCGGGTGACACGCGAATCGGGAGGCATGGCGAGCAGTGATGAGGCTGAGCTCGACGAGTCGCCGAGGCGGCTCGACGCGATCCTCCGCGCCCTCCCGGAGTCAGAGCTCAAGGGCCTCATCACGCGCATGGGGATCCGCATCGACGCGGCGAAGCGCATCGACGCGCCCTCTCAGGCGGCTCGAGCGCTCGTCGGCCTCCCCGACGTACGCGATCCGTCGCGGCTCCCGACCGCCAGCCGGGAGCTGCTCCACCGCATCGCGGAGGCGGGCGGCGTGCTCGTCGTCCCCTCGCTCCCGGCCGGGCTCGAGCCGCTCATCGCGCGCGGCGTGGTCTACGCGCGCAAGACCGACGAAGGCATCGAGCTCGTGCTCCCCGCGGCGTTCCTGGTCCAGCTGAAGAGCTGGGAGAGCGAGGACCCGCGGGCGATCCGGGCGCTTCTCGCGCAGGCGCCGTTCGAGACGATGAGCGCGATCGCGACGCACTACCTCGGCCGCCCGGCCACGCCGCCCATCGCGCTGTCCCTCGAGGTCGCCTGGGAGACGCTGAGCGATCCGGACCGGCTCCGCGAGGAGATCGATCGCCTCGCGCCGGTCGAGCGCCGCCTGCTCGAGGCGATCGAGTCCGTCGGCGGCGAGGTCGACACGCAGGAGCTGCTCGATCTGGAGCGGGAGCCGATGCGCCTCCGCAGCGCGAGCGGGGTGACGGCGAGCCGGCGCGGCGCTGGCTTCGCGCTCGAGCGCCGCGCCTTCCTGATCCCGATCCACCCGAACCGCCATGTCGTGCCCACCGAGGTCGCCGCCATCGTGGGCGCGGATCGCCGCCGGATGCGCGAGAAGCGGCGGGAGCAGATCCGGTCGTTCGTCCTCGAGGAGGACCACGCCCCGCGGCGCGCCCGCTTCGCGTCGGATCCGGGGATGCTCGCCCTGGCGCTCGCTTACTGCGTGCGCGAGCCGGGGAGCGACGTGCGCCCCGGCGTCGGCACGCCGCGGTCGCTGCTCGTCCGGCTGGGGCAGCGCTTCGGGCGGGACGTCGAGAGCGTCGCGCTCGTCGCCGCGCTGTCGCGGGCGGTCGGGCTCTGGGACGCCTCGGCCGCGTCGCCGGCCACGCCGCCTGGCTCGCTCCAGGTGCAGGAGCTGACGCCGCTCCTGTTCACGACGTGGCGCCGCGGCGGCGCGTGGGATGAGGCGCGGGCCGAGCGGGAGGTGCTCCGGGTCGCGTCTGACAACCGCGACGCGAGCCCGATCGGCGCGCTCCGCGAGATGGTGCTCGACGCGCTGCACGACCTCGGCGAGGGCCGCTGGGTGCCGTGGCAGTCGCTGCAGGGCTACCTCGCGGCCGACGAGCGGATCGCCGGGGTCGAGCGGCTCGTCCGCCGCTGGGCCGAGCGCGCCTCGGTCGAGGCGCCGGAGGTCCCCGAGATCACGCGGCGGATCGCGCTGGAGTCCCTGCCGGCGCTCGGGATCATCGACCTCGGCGGGGCCGAGGACGTGGCCAGCGCGGATCTGGCGCTCCGGCTCACGCCGCGCGGGCGGGCGCTGCTCGCGGGCTCGGCGCCGAGCTCGGACAACGGCAAGAGCAAGTTCGTGGAGGCGCACGCGCTGCGCGTCGGCGCGAGCGCCAAGGTCTCGGCCGTGCTCGGGCTCTCGGCCTTCGCCGAGATCGGGCGCGTCGGCGATCAGGTCGATCTCCTGCTCACCCCGCCGTCGATCGCGCGCGCGCTGTCCGTGGGGCTCGACAGCGACGCCTTGCGTTCGCGCATCGAGGCGGTCGCGCCGCTGCCGGACACCATCTCGCGCATGCTCATCCAGGCGAGCGTGGTCATCGGCAAGGCGAGCTTCGTCGGCGCCTCCGGCTTCCTCTGGATCGAGGATCCCGAGATCCGCGAGCTGCTCCGCACGCGGAGGCCAGCGGCCGAGATGTTCGTCGATCCGTCGCCCCCCTCGGGCTTGCTGATCGAGGCGGGGGTCGATCTGGAGCGCCTCATCCGGCGCTGCCGCGCGCTCGGCGTCGAGATCGAGGCCGATCTCGGCAACCTCAAGGCCACGCGGCAGACGCCGGCGCACGGCACCGAGGGGCCGCACCGGACCTCCTCGACGGCGAACATGCGCCGCTCCCGGACCCCGCCGGCGCGTACCCGCTGAGCTCGCTGTCAACCTCCATCGACCTGGCGCGACCGCGGGTCGATGCCGGCCCGGAGACAGCGGCAGGGTGCGTCGGCGCCCGCTCGCCGCGGGCGCTGCGCCGGAGCGGTGTCGGGGCGCCGCGCCCGCGGTGCGTCATGAGCGCAGGCAGGACCTGAAGCGCGCTCGTTTCCACCCCTTCCGCGCGCTCATCCCACGTCGGAGGCATTTTTTCGCAACGCTTTGCATTCCTGCGGCGTGAGGGGAATCGCTTCGGAGAAGCGCGACGTGTATACCTTAGCTCGATGGCGCGCTCCTCTGGTGAGCCGGACTCGACCGAAGGGGAGGACTCCGTCGGCCCGGAGACGGCTGCGTTTCCGCTCGGCGCGGGGGAACCCAAGGCCGACAACGTCTACACGATCGCGCCTGGCACCGTGATTGCGCGCAAGTACCGCGTCGAGCGGACGATCGGCCGCGGGGGCATGGGGCTCGTGGTCGAGGCGCTGCACCTCGACCTCGATACGCGCGTCGCGATCAAGTTCCTGCTCCCGGAGTTCATGTCGTACACCGAGGCGGCGGAGCGGTTCATGCGCGAGGCGCGCACGGTCGCCAAGCTGCAGACGCACCACGTCGTGCGCGTGCTCGACGTCGCCGCGCTGGACAGCGGCGAGCCGTACATGGTGATGGAGCTCCTCGACGGCGTGGACCTCGCCGGCCACGCGCACGAGGCGGGCACGCTCGCGATCGGCGAGTGCATCGATCACATCGTCCAGGCGTGCGAGGCGCTCGCGGAGGCGCACTCGCTCGGGATCGTCCACCGCGATCTGAAGCCGGCGAACCTGTTCCTCACGAAGCGCCCCGACGGCGCCCCGCTCATCAAGGTGCTCGACTTCGGCGTCTCGAAGATCCTCACCGGCGACACGGGCAACGTCTCCCTCACGCAGACGACCACGATCCTCGGGTCGGCGCTGTACATGTCACCCGAACAAATGCGCTCGTCGAAGAGCGTCGATCCGCGCACTGACATCTACGCGCTCGGCGTGTGCCTCTTCGAGATCATCGGCGGCAGGCCGCCGTACGTCGCCGACAGCTTCCCCGAGCTGTGCGCGAAGATCTACACGTCGCCGCCCGAGGCGCTCCAGGACCTCCGCCCCGAGGTGCCGGAGGGCCTCGTCGAGGTGATCGAGAAGTCGATCGCGCGCGAGCCGGAAGATCGCTACCAGACGATCGCGGAGTTCGTGCAGGCGCTCGCGCCGTACGCCGCGCCGGGCACGCGCACGACCATCGCGGGGATCCTGCGCCAGCACGCCCTGGAGCTCGATCTGCCTCCGCCGGCCTCGCGCGCGGCGATGTCGCGGACCATGTCGCGCGCCTCGCGCACGAGCAGCGGCGGCCCGTCGGTGACCGACAAGGCGGCGCGCACCGCCGGCTCTGCGCCCCCGGCCGAGGACGAGGCCCCGCGCCGCGGGCGCACGCTGCTCTACGTGGCGGTCGGGGCCGTCGCTGTGGTCGTGGGCGCGTGGGGCGCGCTCTATTTCCAGCGCAGCCAGCTCGGCCTCCGAGCGGGAGACCCGGCCGCCCCCGCGTCTGCGCCGGGCGACACCGCGGCGCCCGCCGATCTGGCGCCGCCGTCGCCCCAGCCGACGGACACCGCCGCCGCGATCCCGAAGGTCGTCCCCGTGGGCGATCCGGAGGCCGCCGACGCGGGCGCGAGCGCGAGCGACGCGGGCGCAGCGGACGCGGGCGCAGCGGACGCGGGCAGCGGCGCGACCGAGGCCGCGGCGGACGCCGGGGCCGGGCCGTCCGCGGCGGGCACGGCGGCGGCGAGCGCTGCGCCGGGCAAATCGCAGCGCGGGAACGCCGGCGGGCGAGGGCGCCCGCGCACGACGGGGGCGACCGACGCGGCGCCGGCCAGCAATCCCGAGCCGGCGCGCCCCGTATCGACCGTGAACAACGATCTCTCGATGGAGACGTGCTTCGCGACGATGCCGGACGGCACCAAGAAGGTCATCCCCTGCAAGTGACGCGCGCCCGCGCGCCGATCACGCCGGCATCGCGGCCGGATCCCTCAGGATGGCGCCGGTGAAGCCCGGGCGCAGGTAGAAGCCGCGCGGCAGCGCCGCGATCAGCTCGCCGTCGCGCCCGAACGCGAGCGTCCTCGCGCGCCCGCTCGCGGCCTTCGGTCGCACCTGGAGCCAGCGCCCCGCGCGCGCGGTGAGCCCCTCGACGGCGCCGATGCCGATGAGCCCCATCAGATCCTCGAAGTCCGCGCGCAGCACGCGCTCCTGCGCCTCCGTCGGGCGCCAGAGCCGCGGGGCGCCCAGCCGTCGCTCCTCGCTCGGCACGCCCGGCGCGGCGACGATCGGCACCCAGAGCACGTGGGCCAGCTTCGCGCGGGCGCGCGACGTCTCCCACTCCGCGCGATCGGCGTCCGACAGCGAGATCGAGCAGACGAACGTCGACTCCTGCGGCGCCCCGGCCCCGTCCACGGGGATCGTCTTCAGCTCGATGCCGAGGTGGGGGAAATCGGGCCTCGACGTCGAGCCGGCGGTCGCGCCGAGCGCGCGCTCGACGAGCGCGCCGGCGGCCCCCTTCGTGCGCACGCCGCCGCGGGGCACCGCGCGCCCGAGCGCGCGCGCCAGGTCCGCGAGCGTCAGGCCGGCGAGCGCGGACGCCCGCCACCGGAGCTCGGCTTCGTCGCGAGGCGGTTCCAGCGGGGGGATCAACGACGCCGCCCTTAGAGCATCGCGCGGCGCGACTCCAGCGATCCGACGCGCTCGAGATAGGTTGGCCGCCGGGGTGCGCCGGAACGTCGATGAGAATCGAGCAGCGCTGACCCGGGGGCCATGGCGGCCTTGATACGCGGCCCCCCCGAACGCGCCGCCAAGAGAGAGCCTACCGCCGAAATCCCCCCTTGCGCCCACAGGATTCGGAGGAAAAAGATGTCAGGAATCTCCTGTATGATTTTTCCGGGATCCTCCGGCGCTGTGCCGCGGAGCCCGCACCTCGTCGAGCGGCCACCTCATGTCGGCGAGCTGGCCCGTGATGCGGAGGAGCATCTCGCGCAGGGACGACGCGGTCGCGCGGTCCTGCGGGTTATGTCGTAGACATGCGTACATGAACGCCGCGATGTCGGCGGTCCTCGGGTCGTCGGCGAGGCGCTTGACCGGCGCGGGGAGCCCGTCGTGCGTGATGTGCGCCGTGATGAGGGCGACCTCGGTGGGCGCGTCGAACAGCGTCTTGCCGGTGAGGATTTCGTAGGCGAGGCAGCCGAAGCTGTAGATGTCGGCCGTGAGCGGGGTCGCGGTGGCCCCGGGCGGAACGACGCCCCAGATCTCGGGGGCGCCGTAGCAGCCGGTGGCGCAGCCGGGCCGGATGTGACGGCCGGCCAGCCCGAAGTCGACGAGCACGGGCTCCCGCCCCCCGCGCAGGATCACGTTGGTCGGCTTGATGTCGAGGTGCCCGACGCCGACCGCGTGCATGGCCTCCAGCCCGGCGAGGATGCCGTCGAGCAGCGCCACCGCGCTCCGCGAGGTGAGGCCACGCGCGTCGAGCAGCTTGTCGCAGCGGATGCCCTCGATGAGCTCCATCACGAGGATCGGCTTCGGGCGGGCGCCCGCGTCGAACGTGACGAAGCGGGCGAGGTTCGGGTGATCGGGCAGCGAGAGGAGCGCGCCCGCCTCCTCCCGGAACAGGCGGAGGAAGTCGGCCTCCGAGACGCTCCGGGCCGCCGTGTGATCGTACTCGGGCACCTTCAGGGCGAAGCGCTCGGCCGACGGATCGTGCCGCTCCTCGGTGCGGGTGACGATGAACACCGTGCCCAGCGAGCCGCCGCCGAGCTGGCGGTGCACGTAGAAGCCGCCGAGGGTGCGGCGGCTCGGCAGCCACGCGGGCAGCGGCTGCTCGGACCGGGCGACCCCGCCCGGCGCGCTCGGCCGCCGCACCGGGAGCTGCATGACGCGCGGCACGACGAGGGCGACCACGTCGGCGAGCGCTGCCGGGATGCTCGCGCGCGCGGCCGAGACGAGCGCCTCGACGGGCGCGGCGACGCTCGGCTCCGCGTCCGCTTCCTCCTGCAGCGCGACCTCGATCGCGAGGCGCAGCGGCTCGGTCGCGCCGGAGGGCGGGGAGGGGGGGTGGTCGCCGCAGCGGCGGCGGGCGCCGGCGGTCAGCTGCCCGAGGCGCGTCAGGGCGTCCTCCAGGGTGCTGAGCGGCGAGGCGTCCGCGTCGCCGTCGGCCGCCGCGGTGAGCACGCTGAGCGCGCGGGCCGCGTTCACCGCCCCGAGCGCGCGCGCGAGGCGGGCGAGCGCGCCGCGCACGATCTCGGTGCGCTGCGACGCGCCCGCCGGCAGCGCGGTGACGAGCGCGTCGAGGGCGGCGATGCGCTCGAGCGCCCCGCGCGCGCGCTCGGCCTCGGCGAGCTCCGCGTCGAGCGCCCCCTTCCGCGTCGACCGGAGCGACACCGCGGCGTCCTCGTCGTCCGGCGCGCGCGCGCCGCCCTCGCGCCCGCCGCGCGCGAACCGCGCGTAGGCGCGCAGGAGCTGGGCGACGTCCGGGTGCATGCTCGCCTGGCCGAGCACGTCGAGGTCGTCGGGGTCGCCGCCGCGCATCGCGGCGTGCAGGAAGATGTCGGCCGCGTCGGCCGCCCCCTCGCGCACGAGCGCGTCGAGGCCGCGGGCGACGGACGCGGCGATGGCGCGGCGGAGCGACGAGCCGCGGTCGGCGCGCAGCCGGTCGAGCAGCACGCCGATGGCGCCGGTCCAGCGGGAGAGCACGCGCGCCTTGAGCTCCGGCTCGCCGCCGAAATCGGTGCTCTCGCCGTCGATCAGGTGGATGAGCGCGCGGAGGTTGCGCTGGTGCACGGTCACGTGCAGCGGCGGCGAGGCGCTCGCGCGGGACCCCTCGGCGCGGAGCAGCCACCGCGCGAGCCGCTCGTCGAGGTCGTCCAGCGAGGCGACGCCGGTCGAGTCCTCGCTCGGCCGGCGGTTCAGGAGCAGGAGGCCCTTCAGCAGGCCGGAGCCGAGCAGCTCGGCGTCGAGCTCGCGCACGAGCCCCACCGCGGCCCTGCGCGCCGCGGCGCTCTGCGCGTCGTCGAGCTCGCAGAGCTCGATCTCCTCGAGCGCGCCCACGACCTCGGCCGCCAGGGCGTACGCCTCGAGCGCGCGGCCGTGCGCCTCGCGCGGCCCGGTCTCGACGAACGCCGCGACGGCGCCGTCGAGCGCGCCGCGCAGCAGCGCGACCCCGGCGCCGTCCATCGAGAGATCGCGGTGGACGACGCGCGCGAGCGCCGCGAGGCCGTCGTCGCGGGCGTGCGCGCTGGGCGGCGCCTCGATCGCGTCCTCGAGCGCGCGGGCGCACCGCGCCGCCGCGCGGGCGCCGAACGGCTCCCCGCGGCTCGTCACGCCGCGCAGGTCGCGCCGGAGCTCGACGATCGCCTCGGCCGTCGCCATCGGGGCCGCGCGCGCGATCTCGTCGAGCAGCGCGTCGGCGGCCTCGGGCTCCGCGTCGGCCCCGACGGGGAGCCCCCACACCATCGCCGTGGCGATGCCCGGGTCCTGCGCGAGCAGCGGGCTCCGGAGCAGCTCGACGGCGCGGCCGAGCGCGCCGTCCGGATCCACGGCGACGCTCGCGGCGAGCGACGCGGCGCCGCGCCGCCACTCGGTGGGGGAGAGATCGTGGGCGAGCAGGCCGCGCACCTCCTCGGCGAAGTCGGGCAGCACCCCCGCGAGCAGGCCGCGCGCCGCGGCGACGTGGCGCCACACGAGCGGCTCGCGATCGGCGAGGAGCGTCTGCCACGCGAGCGCGATCCCGTCGGCGCTGCGGTCGAGATCGCGCCGGCGCCCGTCGCTCACGTTGCGGAAAAGCCGGAGCGGGAGGTCGTCGCCCTGCATGGCCCGGCGGGTCGCCTCGCGGGCGGCGCGCTCGATGAGGCGCGCGGCGAGGCGCCGCTCGGGCAGGGAGCCGGTCGAGGGCGCCGCGATCCAGTCGCGCGACAGCTCGCGCCGAGAGGCGAGCAGCAGCGCGAGCGGATCGACCGGGATGTCCGTGCCCGCGGGGAGCCAGAGCGAGAGCATCACGCGGGCGCGGATGCCCGCCCCGGAGAGGCCGCGGGCCGAGCCGGCCGCCATGCGCGTGGCGAGGGCGACGAACGTCGCCGCGTTGCCGGCGTAGAGCTGGTTGAGCACGCGCCGGCCGAGCTCCCGCCGCTCGGGCCCGAGCGGGAGCGCGCCGGCGATCTCGTAGAGCGCCACGCTCGCGGCGGCCGGCGCGAGCCAGCTCAGATCGTCGAGCAGCCCGTCGGCCATGGCGGTCTGGACGCTCCGGAGCAGGCCATCCGGGCTGAGGGAGTCGAGCGGCGTCGAGCCGTCGAGCGCGTCGACGAGGGCGAGCGAGGCGATCGTCTGCCGGAAGAGCGCGCGCCGGACGTTCGGGTCGTCGTGGGACGTGAGATCGACGAGCCCTTCGAGGTATTCCGCGCGCGGTCGCATCGACAGGTGGCGCAGTCTAGCGCGACGGCGCGCCGGCCCCCCTCCCACGCCGCCGCAATCCTCGCGCGTCATGGAACCTCCCACCTCGATCCGGAGCGCGCGCGCTCCGCCGGGCTCCGATTGAGCCACCTCCCCCTACGATGATCGGACCGGCCTGGGGCGCGCCCTCGCCGCGCTTTCCGCTGCGCCGCCCGGGGTGACCACGCTGCGGACGAGGCCGGCGCGCCGGCGCCGTCGTCGCGCGACGCGCGGGCGGCCCGGGCTCTCTCGCGCCCGGCCGCCTGGGCCGTTGGCGGGCGCGACGGCGCGCTCGGCGCGCGCCGCGCGCTCGCCGAGGACGCAACGGGCGCGCTCGGCGCCGCCCGCGCGCGGGACGACGCGGATCGAGCCGGTGGAAGTGAACCTCGAAGTGGGTTAAGCGGGACCGCGCGCGGAGCCCGCGCCCTGCGCGTCCGTCGCGCGGGGCCGCACCGAAGAGCTGGAATGCAGGGAGACGTGGAACAGCAGGGCTTCTCGTTCGATCTCGGCGCGCTCCGCGCGGCGTACTCGCGCTTCCTCGTGCCCGCCCAGGGCGAGGCGCCGCGCATCCTGCTCACGGGCCACTCCCATCAGGCGTGGCCCGACGTGGCGCGCGACGCGCTCGCCGCGTGCTTCGACGACGCCGCGCGGCTCGTCGATGACAAGTGGGACGACGCGGTGTTCCCGAAGCGCGCGGCGGTCGGGGCGGCGATCCTGGAGCGAATGGGCTTCGATCGGGGCGACGACATCGCCTTCGGCCAGAACACGCACGAGCTCGTCTACCGGCTGATCTCGTCGCTCCCTCGGCGCGATCGTCCGCGGATCGTCACCACCGACGGCGAGTTCCACTCGCTCCGGCGCCAGCTCGCGCGCCTCGGCGAGGACGGCGTCGAGGTCGCGTGGGTGAGCGTCGAGCCGCGCCGCTCGCTCGCCGATCGGCTGCTCGCCGCGCTCGTGCCGGGCACCGCGATGCTCGCGATCTCGGCCGTGCTCTTCGAGAGCGCCACGGTGGTGCCGCGGCTCGACGAGATCGTCGCGCGCGCGGCCGAGATCGGCGCGGTCCCGCTCGTGGACGCCTACCACGCCTTCAACGTCGTCCCGATCGCGTGGGGGAGCGCGGCGCCTCACGTCTTCGCGGTCGCGGGCGGCTACAAGTACGCGGCGATGGGCGAGGGGCTCTGCTGGATGCGCGCCCCGCGCGGCTGCGCGCTGCGCCCGGCCTTCACCGGCTGGTTCGCCGACTTCGGCGCGCTCGCGGGCGGCGGCGGCGTCGGGTACGCGCCGGGGGGCGCGCGCTTCGCGGGCTCCACGTTCGACCCGTGCGCGCTCTACCGCGCCGCCGCCGTGCTCGAGCACTGGGATCGCTTCGGCCTCACCGTCCCGCGGCTGCGCGCGATCTCGCTGCGGCAGACCGGGCGCATCCTCGGCCACCTCGACGCCGCGGGCCGCGGCGGCGACGTCGTCTCGCCGCGCGAGCCCGAGCGGCGCGGCGGCTTCGTCGCGGTCCGCGCCGCGCGGGCGGGCGACGTCGTGCAGCGCCTCCGCGCGCGCGGCGTGCTCGTCGACGCGCGCCGCGACGTGGTCCGCATCGGCCCGGCGCCGTACCTCACCGACGCCGAGATCGACGCCGGCGTCGCCGCCCTGGTCGAGGAGCTCGACCGCTAGCTCCGCCGCCGACGGACGCTCGCTCCATCTCGATCCAATCGACGCCGCCTTCGCCTTGATCCCGGCGTACAGGCCACGGTATTTTCTGAATATGACTATCAAGTTCACGCGCGGCCGGTGGACGCTCGCCATCCTGTGCCTGGCTGCCGTGCTGCTGGGGGCGCCGCTCGCCCGCGCGGATCAGGGCGATCCGCCGGAGGTCGAGGCGCAGCGGCTCGTGCACATCCTCGGCTACATCGGCGCCGACTACGGCGGCTCCGTCGCGAACGGGGTCGTCACGGTGCCCGACGAGTACGCCGAGCAGCTGTCCCTCGCCGCGGACGGCGCGAAGATCGCGGCGCGCATCCAGCCGTCGATCCCGGCCGGGCGCGAGTTCGATCTCGCGGCGCGCATCGCGAAGCTCCGCGAGCTGCTCGATCGGAAGGCGCCGCCCGCGGACGTCGTCGCCCTGGTCGCGGGGCTGCGCGCCGAGCTCGTCGGCGCCTTCCAGATCGAGGAGGCGCCGCGCGCCGCGCCGAACGCGGCGCGGGGCAAGAGCCTCTACCAGGAGCACTGCGCGACGTGCCACGGCGAGACCGGGCGCGCGGACACCGCCCGCGCGGCCACGTTCACGCCGCGCCCCGTGAACTTCCACGACCCCGAGCGCGGCGAGGCGATCGCCCCGTACCGCGTCGTGAGCACGGTCCGGTTCGGCGTCGACGGGACGGCGATGGTCCCGTTCAACTTCCTCTCCGACGCCGACCGCTGGGATCTCGCCTTCTACGTGCTGGCCCTGCGCCACGCGGGCGTCGCGCCGGCGCCGGCGGGCGTCGCGCCGGCCTTCACGCTCGCCGAGCTCTCGGCGCGCACGGACGCCGATCTGCGCGAGGAGCTCCGCAGCGCCGGCGTCCCGGCCGACGCCGAGGCCGCGGTGCTCGCGGATCTGCGCCTCCGCGCGCCGTACGAGGATCGCGCCGCCCGCTCCCCGCTGGGCCTCGTGCGCGTGAAGATCGAGCGCGCGCGGCAGGCGATCGCGCGGGGCGAGCGCGACGCGGCCCGCGGGCACCTCATCGACGCGTACCTCGAGGGGATCGAGCCGATCGAGGCCCCCGTCCGCGCCGCCGACGCCTCGCTCGCCGCGGCGCTCGAGTCCCGCAGCATGGAGCTCCGCGGCCAGCTCGAGCGGGGCGCGTCCCCGGCCGAGCTGGGCGCCGCGATGGACGCGCTGCTGCGCGACGTCGGCCGCGCCGAGTCGCTCCTGTCGCCCGCGTCGGCGCCGAAGAGCTTCGCCTCGACGGCCCTCTCGAGCGCGGGCATCATCCTGCGCGAGGGGGTCGAGGCCGCGCTCCTCATCGCCGCGCTCCTCGGCCTCGCCGCCCAGGCGGGGCTCGCGGACAAGCGGCGCTTCGTCCACTTCGGCTGGATCACCGCGATCGGGCTCGGGATCCTCACGTGGATCGCCTCGGCCCGCCTCGTCGCGATCTCCGGGGCGCAGCGCGAGCTCATCGAGGGGGTGACGGCGCTCCTCGCGACGGCGGTGCTCTTTTACGTGAGCTACTCGCTCCTCGCGAAGCGCGAGGTCGCCCGCTGGATGAAGTTCCTGAAGCAGCAGATCTCGCCGCGGCGCGCGGCGCTCTCGCTCTTCGGCGTCTCGCTGCTCGCCGCGTACCGCGAGGCGTTCGAGACGGTGCTCTTCTACCAGGCCCTGCTCGCCTCGAACGCGTCCGCGAGCGCGGCCGTCGCGGGCGCCGTGGTGGGCACGGTGGTACTCGTCGTGCTGGTCGCGGCGTACACGCGCGCCGGCAGGTTCGCGCCCCCGCAGGTCTTCTTCCGCGTCTCCAGCTATCTCCTCTACGCGCTCGCGGTCATCTTCGCCGGGCAGGGCGTGGCCGCGCTCCAGATGGCCGGCAAGGTGCCTGTCCACCCGCTGCCCTTCGGCAGCGTGCCCGCCCTCGGCATCTTCCCGACCGTCGAGACGCTGGGCGCGCAGCTCGTGCTGCTGATCCTCGCGGTCGTCGGCATCCTCGCCGACCGCCGCCACGCGAACGCCACGCCGAAGCCTCCCGCGCCGCCGGCGCAGATCGCCCCCGGCCCCGCCGCCTGACCGTCGCCTGCCGCCGCGGCGTGCTCGCCGCGGCGCTCAGGGCTCGCTGTGGACGCGCGGCGCCTCGGGGTACAGCGACCGGAGCCCGCGCCACGCGACGTCGGTCGCGCTCTCCGCGGGCTCGGCGAGATCCCACTCCAGGTAGAGCTTGTCGCCGTCGTAGCAGCCGAAGCTCGTCGACAGGCAGAGCATCGGCTCGCGCTCAATCGCGTACCCGGAGCGCGCCACGTCGTGCCCGAACACCGCCACGCGAGCGTCCGGGTCGAGCGCGCGCAGAAAGGCGTGGGCGCGCTCGCTCGAGGTGCTCCGCGCCCAGAGCAGCGCGCCGAGCGTCCCCTGCAGACTCATCTCCGACAGCGGCACGTCGAGGAAGCCGTCGAGCGGGAGCCGGTCCAGGTCCTCCCGGCTCTGGATGCGGGCGTGCGGCGCGGCGTGGAGCATGACCAGCCGGGCCGCGCGCGCGACGGCGACGAACGGCCATCCGCGGAACCAGCTCCGCATCGCCAGCGTGTCCTCCGGACCGAGGAGTTCCTCGAGCCGCTGGGCCTCGTCTGGAAAGAACTTCGCCACCACCGGACCCCCCACGTGCGCGTGCTCGTGGTTGCCGAGCAGGTAATGGACCTTGCCCGGGTGCCGGTCCGCGAGGTTTCGCGCCTTTTTCAACAAGGTCACGGAATCGCCTCGGTAGAATGAACCCAGGTAGTCGGGCCATTCACCCTCGTCGAGCTCGGGCCCGTGGACCAGGTCGCCCGTAATGACGAGCACCGCGCCGTCAGGGCCGGCCGCCGCCTGCTCGAAGATCTCGGCGATCCGCTCGAAATCCGCGACATTGCCCTGAAAGTCGGTGGCGACGATCAGTCTGCCCCGCTCAGGGAGGTCGACGACACGCTGCACGTCTCCAGCATAGCCGAACGTCCCTGCCTTCGCCTCGCGCGAACTGACCCCGCGCGGCGGCGCCGCGCCGGCCGGTTGCTGATTCACTTGCAATCCGCCAGATCGTCCAGATTCATTGCAATACTCCAGCGGCACTGTCCCTTGGCGGGGCATCTCGCTCGGGCTAGGCTCCGAGCTGTATGCAAAACCGGAATCTTTCAGCGTGGGTGGACGAGGTCGCGCGCCAGACGCGGCCCGATCGCGTCGTCGTGTGCGACGGCTCCGAGGCGGAGAACCGGACGCTGATCCAGGGGATGCTGAGCGACGGCACGCTCATCGCGCTCAACGAGGAGAGATACCCCAACTGCTATCTTCACCGGAGCGACCCGACCGACGTCGCCCGGACTGAGCACCTCACGTTCATCTGCACGCGCGATAGAGAGGATACGGGCCCGACGAACAACTGGATGTCGCCGGAGGAGGCCTCGCAGCGGGTCGGGCGGCTGTTCGACGGGGCGATGAAGGGGCGGACGATGTTCGTCGTTCCGTACCTGATGGGCCCCGTGGGGTCGCCGTCGGCGAAGGTTGGAGTCGAGATCACCGACAGTCCGTACGTCGTCGCCAACATGAGGATCATGACCCGGATGGGCCGGGTCGCGCTCGAGGCGCTCGGCGGCTCCGAGGACTACTGCCGGGGGCTGCACTCGCTCGGCGACCTGAGCCCGGAGCGGCGGTTCGTGTGCCACTTCCCCGCGGAGCGGCTCATCTGGAGCATCGGCTCCGGGTACGGCGGCAATGCGCTGCTCGGGAAGAAGTGCTTCGCGCTGCGCATCGCGAGCACGATGGCGCGCGACGAGGGCTGGTTCGCGGAGCACATGCTCATCCTCGGCCTGGAGGACCCGGAGGGCCGGGTGACGTACATCTGCGCGGCGTTCCCGAGCGCGTGCGGGAAGACGAACCTCGCCATGCTCGTGCCGCCGGCGTCGCAGAAGGGCTGGAAGGTGTGGACGGTCGGCGACGACATCGCCTGGCTCCGGATCGGCCCGGACGGCCGGCTGTGGGCGATCAACCCCGAGGCCGGCTTCTTCGGCGTGGCGCCCGGCACGAGCTCGAGGACGAACCCGAACGCCCTGGCGACGCTGGCCCAGAACTCGATCTTCACGAACGTGGCGCTCACGCCGGAGGGGACGCCGTGGTGGGAGGGCTTCGACGGCCCGGCGCCGCCGGTGCTCACCGACTGGAGGGGCCGCCGGTGGACGCCGGACAGCAAGGAGCCGGCGGCGCACCCGAACAGCCGGTTCACGTCGCCGGCCCGCCAGTGCCCGTCCATCTCGCCGGCGTTCGACGCCGCGGCGGGCGTGCCGATCTCGGCCATCGTCTTCGGCGGCCGGCGCGCGCGGCTCGCGCCGCTCGTCTGCGAGGCGCGCGACTGGGCGCACGGGGTCTACCTGGGCGCGACGATGGCCTCGGAGACGACCGCCGCGGCCACGGGACAGGTCGGGGTCGTCCGCCGCGACCCGATGGCGATGCGCCCGTTCTGCGGATACAACATGGGCGATTACTTCCGGCACTGGGTCGAGCTCGGCCACGGACGCCCGGGGTTCCCGAAGATCTTCCACGTGAACTGGTTCCGCCAGGGCGCGTCGGGCAAGTTCCTCTGGCCCGGCTTCGGGGAGAACCTCCGCGTCCTCCGCTGGATCCACGGGCGCGTGAACGGGAAAGCGCAGGGGCGCGAGACGCCGATCGGGATCATGCCGGCCGACGGCGAGCTCGATACGAGCGGCCTCGACCTGAACCCGGAGGCGATGCGCGAGCTCTTCGCCATCGACCGCGACGCGTGGCTGGAGGAGGCGCGCGATCGCGAGGCGTTCCTGGAGTCGTTCGGCGCGCGCGTCCCCGAGGCGCTGCTCCGGCAGAACCGGGATCTCGTGGCCCGGATGCAGGCGTGAGCTAGCGCCGTCCCCGAGCGATTCACCCATCCCCCCACACGCATCGCGAGGTCTGGAGCGGCGTCGAGCACGCCGCTGCACGGCCGGGCTCGTCCGTTCTGTGCTGAGGACGGTCGGGAATGTCTTGACGCCGCCCCAGGTTGGCCCACACAGTTCCTTCAAAGAATTTTGAAAGTTTCATGAGCCCTCCCAACGACATCCAGCGCCAGGCGGAGTTGCTCGCGGCGGAAGCGATCGGCGACGTCATCGAGCACTGGGGCTTCCGCCGCGTGCTCGGGCGGATCTGGACCGTCCTGTTCATCGCCGGCGGCGCCCTGTCCGCCGCCGAGATCGGCGAACGGCTGCAGGTTTCATCCGGTGCGATGAGTATGTCGCTGACAGAATTGCAAAGGTGGGGTGTAGTACGAAGGGTATGGAAACCGGGAGAGCGGAAGGAGTTCTTCGAGGCCGAGACGGACTTCTGGAAGATGATTTCCAAAGTGTTCGCCGAGCGCGAGCGGCTCCTCGCCGACTCCGTGAGGGAACGCCTCGAGCGTGCCTCGGCGTTGCTCGAGAGCCTGCCTCCCACCGACGCCACCCGGTTCAGCCTCGATCGGGTGGAGCGGCTCCTCTCGTTCGTGATCGTCGCGCAGACGGCGCTCGACGGGTTCATCAAGAGCAGGACCGTCGATTTTTCGCGGTTCGGGGACCTGGTCCGGTTCCCCATCCGGGCCGTTCGGTCCCGGCGAGGCGCCTAGCGGGCGCGTGATTTCGGAGAGCTCGGACGCCACGTTGCCCCGCGCGGTGCGGGGAGCGCGGGCGCTCGTGCTTCCAGGTGGAGATGGGATGACTGCGACAACAACGTTTACTGGGACGGTCCAGCGGAGCGATGTCGTCTCGAGCCTCGGAGGCATGTGCGCTGCGCGAGGGCTCGACACGCTCGCCGCGCGCCTCGCGGAGCTCAGGCGCCTGCTCGACGGGGACCTCGCGGACGTGGAGCGCGAGCTCGCGAAGGTCGGGCTGGACGGCGAGACGCCGGCGCACCGGAGCGCGCGGCACCTGCTCGGGCTGAACGGCAAGCGGCTGCGGCCGATCTGCGTCGCCCTGTCCGCCCACATCGGCGGCGGCTTCAACGAGGCGGCGCGGACCTTCGCGGTGGCGGTCGAGCTCGTCCACAACGCGACGCTGCTGCACGACGACGTCGTCGATCTTGGCGACCGCCGGCGCGGCGCCGACGCGGCGCGCGTCATCTACGGCAACGCCGCCTCGATCTTCGGCGGCGACTACCTCCTGCTCGACGCGCTCTGCAAGGTCCAGGCGGTGGGCATGCCCGACGTGCTCGAGCGGGTGCTCCAGGTGGTCAAGGAGATGGTCGTCGCCGAGGCGCTCCAGCTCGCGTCGCGCGGCCGCGTGCGCACGAGCACGAGCGAGTACTTCCAGATCGTCGACGGCAAGACGGCCTCGCTGTTCCGCTGGGCGATGTTCGCCGGCGCGCGCGCGGGCGGCGTGAGCGAGCCGCTCTGCAAGGCCCTCGAGGGCTTCGGCACGAGCCTCGGGGTCGCGTTCCAGCTCGTCGACGACGTGCTCGACTTCGCGGGCGACCCGGAGACGACCGGCAAGGCGCTGCTCACGGACCTGCGCGAGGGCAAGATGACGTACCCGCTGCTGCTCGCGATGGAGCGCGACCGCGAGCTCACGCCCGCCCTCGAGGCGCACTGCGCGTCGGAGGAGGCGGCGGCCCCGCCGGAGCTCAGCCGGCGCATCGCGCAGATCATGGTCGAGAAGCGGGTCGTGGACGACTGTCTGGAGCTCGCGTCCCGGCTCTGCGGGGACGCGGTGCGGAGCATCGAGCCGCTCCCGGAGAGCCCGGCGAAGGCGGCGCTGGAGGGGGTCGCGATGTCGACGCCCCGGCGGAGGCGGTGAGCGGCGATGGCGTATTTTCCGATGCAAGGCGGAGGGCGCGCGCCGCTCCCGCGAGCGCGCGCGGCGCGCGGAGGCAGCCGATGAGCCAGAACGTTTCCAGCCGGATCAGCGGGTTCTACAAGCGGTGCCTGGAGGACAGGCTCCGCGCGATCCAGGCGCTCGGGCTGCTCGACGAGGACGCGCTCGCGCACCTCGCGAGCGGGGGCGGGCTGCCGACGGCGGTGGCCGACCGGATGTGCGAGAACGTCATCGCGACGCACGCGCTCCCGCTGGGCCTCGCGCTGAACTTCCGCGTGAACCAGCGGGACGTGCTGGTGCCGATGGCGGTGGAGGAGCCGAGCGTCATCGCCGCGGCGTCGAACGCGGCGCGCATGGTCCGCCTGTCGGGCGGCTTCTCCGGCGAGGCGGACCCGCCGATCATGACCGCGCAGGTCCAGCTCGACGACGTGCCCGATGCGGAGGCGGCCGCGGGCCGGCTGGAGGCGGCGCGCGCGAGCCTGCTCGCCGCCGGCGACGCGGCGATCCCGAGGATGGTGGCGCGCGGCGGCGGCTGCCGCGACCTCGAGGTGCGCGTCCTGTCGGCGGAGCTCGGCGTGCTCGTCGTGCACTTCTACGTCGAGGTCGGCGACGCGATGGGCGCCAACCTGGTCGACACCGTGGCCGAGGCGGTGGCGCCGCTCGTGCAGCGGATCGCGGGCGGGACGATCGGCCTCCGGATCCTGTCGAACCTGACGGTCCGCCGCCTCGTGCGGGTGACGGCCACCGTCGCCGACGACGCGCTCGGCGGCGCGGACGTGGCGACCGGCATCGCGCGGGCGAGCCGCTTCGCGGAGCTCGATCCGTACCGGGCGGCGACCCACAACAAGGGCTTCATGAACGGGCTCGACGCGGCCGCGGTCGCGCTCGGGCAGGACTTCCGGGCGATCGAGGCGGGCGCGCACGCGTACGCGTCGATGAGCGGCCGGTACCGGCCGCTCAGCACGTGGGAGCGCGTCCCGGGCGGGCTCGTGGGTCGCGCGGAGCTGCCGCTCGCGGTCGGGACGGTGGGCGGCTCGACCGAGGTGCACGCCGGCGTGCGCGCCGCGCTGCAGCTCGTGGGCGCGAAGAGCGCGCGCGAGCTCGCGGTGGTGCTGGCCTCCGTCGGGCTCGCCTCGAACCTGGCGGCCCTGCGCGCGCTCGCGAGCGAGGGCATCCAGCGGGGCCACATGCGGCTCCACGAGCGGAAGCGCGCGCTCGCCGTCACGGCGCCGGGGGGCAGCGAGGCGGCCGCGCCGCCCGGCGACGGCAAGCGGTTCGCGCCCGAGCGGGCCGAGGCGCCGCGCGCGGTGCAGCAGGCGGAGGGCGGGACATGAGCCACACGGATCAGGGCGAGGCGCCGCGCGGCGGGCGCCGGTTCGGCACCGGCGAGATGTTCGACGGGATCGCCGAGCGGTACGACCTCTTGAACCGGATCATCTCGCTGGGGCTCGATCAGGGCTGGCGGCGGCGCGCGGTGCGCTCGCTCGAGCTCGCGCCCGGCGCGACGGTGCTCGACCTGGCGACCGGCACCGGCGATCTCGCGATCGAGATCGCGCGGGCGCACGACGTGAAGGTCGTCGGGGTCGACCCGTCGCAGGGGATGCTCGGCGTGGGCCGCCGGAAGGTGGAGGCGGCGGGGCTCGCCGGGCGGGTCGAGCTCGAGGTCGGCGACGCGGAGCAGCTGCGGTTCGGCGACGCGAGCGTGGACGCCATCTCGATGGCGTTCGGGATCCGCAACGTCCCGGACCGCGCCCGGGCGCTCCGCGAGATGGCGCGCGTCACGCGGCCGGGCGGGCGCATCGCGATCCTGGAGCTCAGCGAGCCGCGCGGCGGGATCATGAGCAAGCTCGCGCGCTTCCACATCCACACGGTCGTGCCGTACGTCGGCGGCGCGATCTCCGGGCGAGACGAGTACCGGTACCTGCAGGACTCGATCGCGAGGTTCCCTCCGCCGGACGAGTTCGCGGAGCTGATGCGGGGCGCGGGGCTGCGCGTGCTGCGCGTGGAGCCGCTGACGATGGGCGTCGTGTGCCTGTTCGTCGCGACGCCCGAGGGGGCCTGAGGTGCGCGCGCGCGCGGGCCTCCGGAGGCGGTGATGAGCGGCTCGAACCTCCACTCGGCCTGGGCGCAGCTGTTCGTCCGCGCGCTCTCGCAGGCCGGGGTGCGCGACGTGGTCCTCTGCCCGGGATCGCGCTCCACGCCGCTCGCGATCGCGGCGATGGAGAGCGAGGAGGTGCGCTGCCACAGCGTCGTCGACGAGCGCGCCGCGGCGTTCTTCGCGCTGGGGCAGGCGCGCGTCACCGGCCGGCCCAGCGCCTTCGTCTGCACCTCGGGCACCGCCGGCGCCCACGCGCTGCCGGCGATCATCGAGGCGCACCACAGCTTCACGCCGCTCCTCGCGATCACGGCCGACCGCCCGTGGGAGCTCGCCGACGCGGCGGCCTCGCAGACCATCGATCAGATGAAGCTCTTCGGGGACCACGTGCGCCACTTCGCCGAGCTCGGGCTGCCGGATCCGTCGCCCCTCGCGCTGCGCGCGGTGGCGCGCATCGCGGCGCAGGCGGCCCTGCGCGCGCTCGCGCCGACGCCCGGCCCGGTCCACATCAACGCGCGCTTCCGCAAGCCGCTCGAGCCGGTCGACGTGGCCGGGCCCGAGCCGTGGCAGGCCGAGTGGGAGGCGCTGATGCGCCGCGGCGGGCCGCGGGTCGTGCCGGCGCGCGCCGGGGTCGACGCGCGCGCGATCGAGGAGATCGCGGCGCGGTGCGCGCGCGCCGAGCGGGGGCTCATCGTGTGCGGGCCCGCCCCGAGCCGCGAGGACGACGCCCGCGCGCGCCGCGCGGTGCTCGCGCTGTCGCGGGCGACCGGGTTCCCGGTGCTCGCCGAGGGCACGAGCCAGATCTACTTCGGCGGCCTCGCCGAGGGGGTCGTGATGCCCGCCTCGTTCGACGCGTTCCTCCGCGCGCCCGAGTTCCGCGCGGCGAACGCGCCCGACCTCATCCTGGAGCTCGGCGCCCCGCCGACGTCGGCCGGGTACGCGACCTACATCGCCGAGCACGCCGGCTGCCGCCGGTTCGTGGTGGCCGCGCACGGCTGGAACGATCCGACGAGCGCCGCGGCCGCCCTCGTCATGGCCGAGCCCGCGGACGTGTGCGAGGCGCTCGCGGCGCGCCTCGGCGGGGCGGCGGTGGACCTCGGACGCGGGCGGCGGGGCTGGGCCGCGACGTTCGCGCGCGCCGGCGAGGCCGCGGCGGCGCAGGCGGCGCGCGCGTGCGCCGGGGACGAGCTCACGGAGGGCGCGGTCGCGCGGGCGGTGGCGAGCGCGTGCCCGGAGGGATCGCTGCTCGCGATCGGCAACAGCATGCCGGTGCGCGATCTCGACACGTACTGCCCCCCGTCGGCGCGCCCGCTGCGCGTCCTGCACCAGCGCGGGGCGAGCGGGATCGACGGCCTCGTGTCGGGGGCGGCCGGCGCCCGCGCGGTCGCGGCCGCGCCGGTCACGCTGCTGCTCGGCGATCTCAGCTTGCTGCACGACCTGACCGGGCTGCTCCTCGCCGCGCGGGCAGCGGGCGACGGCGGCGCGCCCCTCGTCGTCGTGGTGGTCCAGAACGACGGCGGCCGCATCTTCGAGCACCTCCCCGTCGCCAGGCGCGGCGCCGATCTGCTGGATCGGGGCTTCACCATGCCGCAGCACCTCGACTTCGCGCCCGCGGCGGCGATGTTCGGGATCGCGTACGAGCGCGCCGGCACCGCGAGCGGGCTCGCCGATGCGCTGGCCGCCGCGTACCAGCGGCCCGGCGCAACGCTGATCGAGGCGGTGGTGCCGCCTCACGACGGCGCCGCCCGCGTCGCGCGGCTCTGGTCCGACGTCCGCCGCGAGGTCGCCGCGCTGAGCAGCGCGCCGGCGGCGGAAGGGGCGGCGGCCGATCTCGAGCCTTCATGAGCGGCGCGCGCGCCGAGAACCCCGAGCTTGCCGAGAGGGATCCACGGTCATGAGCCAGAGCAACGCGAACAGAAGCCCCGCACCCGAGCCGCCCGCGCGCGAGGCGCCCGGCGAGGACAGCGCGCCGCGCTCGTGCCGTCGCGCCCCCGCGGGGGCGCGCGGCGCCCGCGAGCAGGGGAGGGGATCGTGAGCGCGGCGGCGGCCTCGCAGGCGGCCGGCGCGGCGGCCGCGGGCGGCGTGCGCCCCGGGTCGTTCCGGGCGTGGCTCCTCGCGTGCCGGCCGGCGACCCTCACCGCGGCGCTCGCGCCGGTGATGGTCGGGACGGCGGTCGCCTACGCGCTCGGCGGCATGCGGATCGGCCCGGCGCTCTCGGCGCTCGCGGGCGCGATGCTGATCCAGATCGCCACGAACTTCGCGAACGACGTCTTCGATCACGAGAAGGGCGCCGACACGCACGAGCGGCTCGGCCCCACCCGCGCGGTGCAGGCCGGGCTGCTCACGCCGCGGCAGGTGCGCGTCGGGCTGCTCGTCACGATCGTGCTCGCGCTGCCGTTCGGGGTGCACCTCGCGCTCGTCGGCGGGTGGCCCATCGTCGCGATCGGCGTCGCCTCGATCCTCTCCGGGATCGCGTACACCGGCGGCCCGTACCCGCTCGGCTACCACGGCCTCGGCGACGTCTTCGTGTTCGTGTTCTTCGGCCTCGTCGCCGTCTGCGGGACGGCGTTCGTCCAGCTCGGCTCGGTGCCGCCGCTCGCGTGGGCGGCCGCCGTGCCGGTCGGCGCCATCGCCACCGCCGTGCTCGTCGTCAACAACGTCCGCGATCGCGACACGGACGTCGTCGCCGGCAAGCGCACGCTCGCCGTCCGCTTCGGCCGCAAGGCGGGCGTCCTCGAATACGCGATGCTCCTCGCGGTCGCCTACGCGGTGCCCGTCGCCCTCGCCGTCGGCGAGGGCCGCCGGTGGACGCTCCTCGTCTTCGCCACGTTCCCGCGCGCCGTGCGCCTGCTCCGGGTGCTGGCGACCACCGACGGCCGGCCGCTCAACGAGTGCCTCGCCGGGACGGCGAAGCTGCTGCTCGCCTACGCGCTGCTCTTTTCGCTGGGCCTCGCGGCCCAGCTGCATGGGTGATGCGCGTCGCCGCCGCCAGCCTTGCGCCACGGGTCCTCGAAGGAGCGCGCAGGGGCCTCGTGCTGTCGCTCATCGACGACGAGGGGCGCGTCGGCCTGGGCGAGGCCACGCCGCTCCCCGGCTTCTCGCCCGATACGGCCGACGACGTCGAGCGCGCGCTCGCCGAGCTGCCCGGGGCGCTCGGCGCGATCGACCTGCCGGACGGGGACGCGGCCACGGCGGCGGCGCCCGCGATCCTGCGCGCGCTCGAGCCGCTGTCGTCGCGGCACCGCGGCCTGCCGGCGGCGCGCTTCGCCCTGGAGACGGCGCTGCTCGACCTGGTGGGCCAGCGCCTCGGGCTGCCGGCGTCGGCGTGCCTCGGCGGCCACCGGCGGCGCGCCGAGGTTCGGGTGAACGGGCTGCTCGCGACGTCGGCCGCCCTGCCGGAGATGCTGGGGAGCGCGCGCGCGCTCGTCGCGCGCGGCGTCCGCGCGATCAAGGTGAAGCTCCGCTCGCGCGGAGACGAGGGGTTCGCCCGCGATCTGGAGGCGCTGCGCGCGCTGCGGCGGGAGCACCCGTCGATCGAGCTCCGGCTCGACGCGAACGCGGCCTGGCCGCTCGACGACGCGCCCCGGCGGCTCGCCCTCCTCGCGCCGCTCGAGCCCCGCTTCGTGGAGCAGCCGGTCGCGCCGGAGCTCCTCCACCGCCTCGGCGCGCAAGCGGTCCCGTGGGCGGCCGACGAGTCGCTCGCCCTTGAGGGCATGCCGGAGCGCCTGCTCGACGCGCAAGGCTGCGCCGCGTTCATCCTGAAGCCGGCGGTGCTCGGCCTCCTGCGCGCGCACGACCTCGGCCGGAGGGCGCAGGAGCGCGGCCTCGGCGCCGTGGTGACTCACCTCTTCGACGGCCCCGTCGCGCTCGCGGCCGCGTGCGAGCTCGCGCTCGCGCTGCCGCGGCCGCCGCTCGCGTGCGGCCTCGACGTGCACGCGGGCCTCGCGGCGTGGCCCGCGATCCGGATCCCGCAGCTCCGCGAGGGCGGGTTGGTCGTGGCCAGCGATCGGCCTGGGCTCGGCGTCGGACCATGGACGGCCTGAGCCTCCTGGAGGCCGCGCGCGACCCCGCGGTCGCCGTGCGGACGGCGCTCGTCCACGGCGGCTCCGAGGCGGACGCGCCGCGCGAGATCGACCTCCCCGGCCTCGGCGTCGGCCCCGGCGGCGTCCTCCGCTTCGGCGACCTCGCGCCCGCGGTTGCGGCCGTGTGCTCCCGGCTCGCCCGCGCCGGGATAGGTCAGGGCGCTCGCGTGGCGCTCGTCGCCCCGAACGCGATCGGGACGGTCGTGGTCCTCCACGCGCTGCTGGCGCTCGGCGCCGTCATCGTCCCGATTCACCCGCGGCTCACGGACGGCGAGGCGAGCGTCCTCGTCGACGACGCGCGCCCCGACCTCGTGCTGCGCGAGCCCGCGCTCGCCGCGCTGCTCCGCGACGCCGGGCCGGAGCTCGCCGCGCTCCCCGATCGCGCGCCGCGCGCCGCCGAGGCGGCCGGCGTCCCGCCGCCGGATCCCGCCGGCGATCTCGCGATCGTCTACACCTCGGGCACCACGGGGCGCCCCAAGGGCGCGGTGCTGCCGCGCCGCGCGTTCCTCGCCGCCGCCGCGGGGAGCGCGGCCAACCTCGGCGTGCGCGACGACGATCGCTGGCTGCTCTGCCTGCCGCTCTGCCACGTCGGCGGCCTCTCGATCGTGACGCGCTGCCTGCTCGCGCGGCGCGCCGTCATCCTCGCGCCCCGCTTCGACCCCGCGTCGGTGCTCGCCTCGATCGTCCGCGACCGCGCGACGCTGCTCTCCGTGGTGCCGACGATGCTGCTCGCGCTCCTCGAGGCCGATCGCGACAACGTCCTCGCCCGGCTGCGCGCGGTGCTGGTCGGCGGCGCGGGCGCCCCGGAGAGGACGCTCGACGAGTGCGCGCGCCGCGGGGTCCCGGCGCTCACCACCTACGGCCTCACCGAGGCGTGCTCGCAGGTCACCGTGCAGCGCCCGCGCGATCCGCGCGCCCGCGAGCCGGGCTCCGGCGCGCCGATCGACGGCGTCGAGCTGCGCGTCGAGGGCGCCGGCGGCGACGGCGTGGGCCGCATCGAGATCCGCGGCCCGGTGCTGTTCCGCGGCTATTACCGCGGCCCGGGGCGCCCGCCGGAGCTCCTTGTCGACGAGGGCGGGTGGTTCAGCACCGGCGACCTCGGCGCGCTCGACGCCGCCGGGCGGCTCCACGTCGCCGCGCGCCGGAGCGATCTCATCGTGACCGGCGGCGAGAACGTCTACCCCGCCGAGGTGGAGCAGGTCCTCGCGTCCTGCGCCGGCGTCGCGGGCGCGGTGGTGTTCGGCGTGCCGGACGAGCGGTGGGGCCACGTCGTCGCGGCGGCGATCGTCCCCGACCAGGCCGCGCCCGCAGCGCCGGGCGGCGCCGCGCTCTCGCCCGCGCTGCTCGACGACCTCGCGGCCGTCGTCGCGGCGCGGCTCGCCCCGCACAAGCGCCCGCGGCGCCTCTGCGCCGTCGCGGCGCTCCCGCTGACCGCGGCCGGCAAGCTCGATCGCCTCGGCGCGGCGGCGCAGCTCGCGGCCGCGCTCGCGCCGTTCCCGGCGCGGTAGCGGGAGAGCGCGGTGCCGGCAGCCGCGCTCGCGGCGATCACCCGAGCGCGCGGCGCAGATCGTCCGGGAGCGGGCACGGGACGAAGCGCGCGCCGTCGATGCACACGTGCACCGTCTGCCCGACGGCGGCGATCCCGCCCGCGGTCGTCACGCGGTAGCCCACCGTGAACGAGGTGTCGCCGAGCTTCGGGGCGAGCACCTCGACCTCGATCGCGTCGCCGAACCGGAGCGGCAGCAGGTAGTCGGCCTCGGCGTGGACCAGCGGCAGCTTGATCGCGCCGCCGGCGATGAGGGCGGGCAGATCGATGCCCCGCTCCCTCAGCGCGATCATGTACGCGTCGCTGAAGTATTCGAGGACCCGCGGGTAGAAGACGATCCCGGCGGCGTCGACGTCCTGGAAACGCACGGCGCGGCGCTCCACGGCGAGGCGGGGCGCGGTCTGCTTGAGCTCATCGACGCTGAAGGCGCGCTTCATCGCGCCGCAGGCTAGCGCAGGACGCGCCGCGCGCGTCACGAGGAGAGCGCCGCGCGTCACGAGGAGAGCGCCGCGCGTCGCGAGGAGAGCGCCGCGCGTCGCGAGGAGAGCGCCGCGCGCGTCACGAGGAGAGCGCCGCCCGTGCCCGCGGACAGCCGACCCGGCTCCGCGCGACGGTTCGTCCCTTTCTGCTCGCCGCCGCCCGTTTCGCGGTCCATGCTCGCCCCCGATGGCTGACCGATGTCCCGGCGGCCTCGGGGCCGGGTCCCGCAGGCTGGGCCCCGCCGCCGCGAAGGATCGCGACACGAGCGCGGCGCGACGCCTCGATGCCGGGGCGCCGCGCGCCCGCGGCGCGGCTTGCGCGCTCGCTTGCCTCCTGGCCGCTGGCCTCGCGGCGGCGTGCGAGCCTGCGCCGACGTCGCCCCCGGCGCCGACGCCCTCCCAGAGCCCGCCCGTCGCTCCGCTCGCGGCGCTGCCGCGGCCCGCGGTCGCGGAGACGCAGGCGCCCACCGGCGCGGCGCACGCGTCGAACCCGCTCGGCCTCCCGGCGTCCCCGCTCAAGCTCGATCCAGGCCGCCGCGTCTTCACCGTCTCGGAGCGGATGCTCGCCGGCGCCAAGCTCGGCTCGACGCTCGTGCTCTACGCGGCCACCGTGGTCGGCTTCGAGGGCGACGATCTCATCGTCGAGGGGCGGGGCGGGCCGTCGTACAAGGTCCACCCGGGCTACGTCGTCCCCGTGCCCGACGCGCCGCGCCTCCGGCCCCACGAGCCGGTGCTCACGGAGTGGAACGGGGTGATGAAGCACGGCGTCGTCACCCGCTTCGTGAAGGACAAGATCGAGGTCCGCTACACCGACATGGATCCGCGGACCCCGCTCGCGCAGCTCAAGGGCGTCCGCTTCGTCGTGCAGACCGAGGGGCTCGCGCCCGGCAACTTCGCCGCATGGAAGGATGGCGAGACGTGGCGCCACGTGCTCCTCGTGTCGCGGCTCGGCGGCCCTCCGGCCGAGTCGGGCGCCGTCCTGACGTCGCTGCCCAGCAGCTCGGCGCGGTGGTTCGCCCTCGGTTACGGCGGCGCCGCCCTGCTCGCCGACGAGTCGGCGCTGCGCCCGATCCCGGTCAAGCCGCGCCTCAAGCTCGGGGCGAGCGTTTGGGCCGAGTGGGTCGGCGCGCTGCGCCCCGCGGTGGTGCAGAGCGCCGAGGAGACAGGCCTGTACACCGTCAAGTTCGAGCGCGCCGGGCGGCCGGTCACGCTCGGCTGGGGCCTGCTCACGCCGCCGCTCGAGCCGTAAGCCGCGAGGGCGCCGCTCGGGCGACCGCGTCGCGCGACGCGCGCCCGGGCCGGACCGGCGAGCCGCCGCGCGTCACCCGCCTCGTCCGGCAGAGCGGCGGGGAAGCGGCCCAGAGGCGCGCTCGAAACGCCGTGCGAAGACGCCGGCGCGCGGCGCGGGTGCGCAACACCCTACGCGTTTTCGCCCGATATGGAGAGTGGTAAGCGCCGTAGGATGGATCTCAAGAGCGCCTGGCTGGCGACGCGCCACTGGGTCCCTTTCTCCCTCAGGACCATGGCTTACGGCACGGTGTCGCTGACGCTGGGCCCGCTCACGCCGCAGCGCTCGGCGAGCCTCTGGGCGATGCGCCGCTGGTGCCAGGCGAGCGCGCGCGGGCTCGACATCGAGATCCAGGCGAGCGGCCTCGAGAACGTCCCCCCCGGGGTCTTCGTCTACTGCTCGAACCACCAGAGCGTGCTCGACATCCTGGTGCTCGGCGCGGTGCTGCCGGGCGACTTCAAGTGGGCGGCCAAGCGCTCGCTCATGAAGATCCCGTTCCTCGGCTGGCACCTCAAGCTCGCGGGCCACGTGCCGGTGGATCGCACGGTCGGCTCGCGCGCCGCGGTCGAGGCGATCGCGCGATTCGAGCAGGTGCTCCGGAACGGCAAGCCGCTGCTCGTGTTCCCGGAGGGGACGCGGAGCGAGGACGGCGTGCTCCGGCAGTTCAAGAACGGCGGCTTCTATGCCGCCGTCCGCGCCGGCGTGCCCGTGGTGCCGGTCGTCATCGAGGGCACGCACCTGCTCATGAAGAAGGGGGCGATCGACATGGGCGACGGCACGATGCGGATCGTCCGCGTCCGGGTCGGCGCGCCGATCGCCGTGCGCCCGGACGGGCGCGAGGGGGCGCGGGTGAACGACCTGCGCGATCGCACCCACGCCGCGGTGAGCGAGCTCCTCCGGTCGATCGGTGGTCGCGTCGAGGCGCCGGCCGGCGCCTCGGCCGCCTCGGAGCCGCCGGCGGGCGGCGCCCAGACCGAGCAGGCGCCCGGCTGACGCGCCGGATCAGTCGCAGAGGCTGGGGAGCTCGTCGATCTCGGCGAGCAGATCGCCGTAGTCGTCGATGCGTCGGCCTCCGAGGAGGTCGTCGTCGAACTGGTAGAACACGCGCCGCGTGAGGGGCGTCACGCCGGCGTTGTGGTAGGCCTCCGCGTCGGTCTCCGTGTTGCCGAACGCCCACGCGGGCACCATTTCCCTCCGCTCGAAGAGCTGCTCCAGCTCGGCCGTCTTGTACTCCGCGGCGGCGTCGCCGATCGCGCCGGTCAGGCCGAGGGTGGTGTGCACGACGCCGGGCGGGAAGCCGTAGGCCTCGAGGAAATCGCGGGTGCGCTGGACGAGCCATTCCGGTCGCGCCGTCAGGTACATCGGGCGGTAGCCCTTCTCCACGAGCCGGTGGAACGCCGCCGCGGCGTGCGGGTGCGCGTCGGGCAGCTGGCCGAGCAGGAGCGAGGTGAACTCCTCCGTCTCCGTGCCGGTCAGCGTCCCGTCGACGTCGCTCACGAACATCGGGGCGCCGCGGGGGACGACCTCGATGAAGAGATCGGCGCTCGACAGGTCGCCGCGGACGACCATGTGGATCCGGTGCCTGCCCACGCCGAGCCGCTGCGCCGCCGGGATCTGGAAGTAGACGCGGCCGCCGGCGTCGCTCACGCCCTCGACCTCGGGGTGCGTCGAGTCCGCTTCCGTCGTGGTCGCCGCGCCGAGGCGCTCCCACGCGCCGCCGCAGCCGCGGAGCAGGTAGATGTCGACCCGCTCGCCCTTCAGATCCTTGTCCGTGACCCCGTAGGCGAACTTGCCGATGATCCACTGCGGGTCATCCGGGGTCAGGAAGAGATCGCGCCCGCGGTGGTTGGGGCTCCCAGCTCCGGCGATGATGTACGACGACACGTGATCCCACGCGAGCTCCTCGCCCGGATCCGGCGGCTCGGCATCGCACCGCGGCGGCAGGTCGCACAGGGCGCCCAGCGGCCCGCCGCCGCTCGATGAACCGCCGCCCCCGCCGCTCGCGAGGTGGCCGCCGTTACCCCCCTGGCCGTCGTCGCCCCCGCCGCCGTCGTCGCCCCCGCCGTCGTCGCCGCCCCGGCCGTCGTCGCCCCCGCCGTCGTCGTCGCCGCCGCCCTGGCCATCGCCGCCGCCCTCGCTCGAGGAGCCGCCCGGCGGCTCGTCGCTCGGCGTCCACCCGAGCGTCGCGTCGGCCGATCCGCAGCCGATCGCGAGCGCTGTTGTCGCCATGACAAGAAGGATCCTGGTCTGCATCGCGCCCGAGTGTGACCGAGTCGGCCCCGTTAGAACAGCGGCCTCTCCGGCCCCCGACGCACCCCGCGCCGGATCGCGCTCGCCCCTTGCGCGCGGGCCTGACTCCGGGCAATCGTAGCTGCCCCAACGATGCCCAAGCCCAACCCGAAGGTGCTGCTCCGCCACGCCGGCGACTACCTCAAGGCTCACCCCGAGGAGGTCGTGAGGGCGCTGCGCGGCGCGCTCGGCCTGCGCTTCGGCGTCCCGATCGATGCGCTGCGCTATCTGGCGCGGGAGCTCAGCGGCGGGAAGCGCGCGCCCAAGGACATCGTGATCGAGGCCGCGCCCCCCGGCCTGCGCCTCGCGCTCACCGTGAAGGCCATGGGCGCGCCGATCCGGGCCTCGTTCGCCGTCTACGCCGAGGAGCTCGACGTGCGCGCGGACGCCATCCGGGTCGGCCTGCGGATCGCCGACCTCAAGCTCCACGTGATGGGGGACGAGAGCTCGCCCATCGCCGGGCTTATCAACTCGGGGGCGATCGATCTCAACAAGCCCGGCAACCTCGTCTCCTTCATCCCCAACCGGCCCGCCGCGCTGATCGAGGGCAAGGACGACAGGATCACCCTGGATCTGCTCAAGATTCCCGCCGTGGGCGGCAATCCGACGGTCGCGCGGGCGCTGCGCATCTGCGCGCCGGTGCTCGGTGTTCGTGCGCTGAAGACCAAGGATGACCACCTGGACGTGCACCTCAAGGCCACCCCCTCCGGCGTCCCCGCCGCCATCGCCGCGGCGCGCGCCGGCGTCTGAGGCTCTTTCCGGTCGGGGTTGTCGCCCGCTAGACTTCACCGTGCATGTCTCGGCTCCCCGAGCCCGCGCCGGCCGCGCTCTCGCTTCAGTTCCTTGCAGAGATCGCGTCCGGAGCGACCACCCGCGTTGATCTCTGCAGGTCGGTAGGTCCGCACCGGCCAGGGGAGCTGCTCGCCGTCAAGCGGCTGCACCCGCACTACGCCGGGGACACGGCGGTGGCCACGCGGTTCTTCGACGAGGTGCGCACCACCGCGGCGCTCAAGCACCCGAACGTCGTCGAGGTCGCCGGCTGGGGGACCGACGAGCAGGGCTCGTACTTCGCCGTCGAGCTCGTGCAAGGCGTGAGCCTCGCGCGGCTCATGAAGACCGTCTTCGACACGGGCGAGGTCTTCTCCGAGCGGCTCGTCGTCTACATCGGCGCGACGCTCTGCCGCGGGCTCGGCGCGGCGCACGAGCTCCGCGCGCCGAGCGGCGAGCTGCTCAACCTCGTGCACCGCGATCTCACGCCGGGCAACGTGCTCGTCGGGTTCCAGGGCGAGGTGAAGATCGCCGACTTCGGGCTCGCCAAATCGTCGCTCCGCGTGATGACCACGGCCGTCGGGGCGCGCCGGCGCGTGACGACGTACATGGCGCCGGAGCAGGCCCGCGGGGGCTCCGCCGACAGGCGCTCCGATCTGTTCTCGCTCGGCGTCGTGCTGTTCGAGCTCTTCTCGGGCAAGCACCCGTGGCCGTCGTCGAGCGACTACGAGCTCTTGCGCAACATGACGACGCAGCCCGCGGCCGACCTGCGGGAGCTCCGGCCGAAGATCGACAAGGAGCTCGTGGCGATCGTCATGGGCTGTCTCGAGCGGGACCCGGCCTCGCGCTTCCAGAGCGCGGACGAGATCTTCGCGCGGCTCGAGGGCTGGCTGCGCAGCCACGGGTACCTCGAGGGGAACGAGGAGGCGCTCGGCCGGTTCGTGCGGCGCAACGCCATGAGGCAGATGCGCTGGTTCGAGCGCGCAGTCTCCGGCGGCTTCGCCGGGATGGCCAAGGCGCCGCGCCCCTCGCTCTCGGCCGCGACGGCGATCCCGCGCCGGCCCGCCGCCGCGCGGGACCGGGGGGCGAGCGCCCCCGACCGGCTCCGCCCGAGCGGCGCGGCGCCCGGCCGCGAGGACGATCCGACCGACGTCGAGGCGGGCGACGCCGTCACGCCGTCGCCGCTCACGGCGATCCCTGGCTCGCGCGGCACGGACACGGCGTACGTCAGCTCGCGGCGGCGCGGGGCGCTGCCCTCCGAGACGGCCGACGAGAAGACCGTCGTCGTCGGGAGCAACGGCCGCGGGCGCGGCGACCCGGCGTCCAGCAGCTCGAGCGGCGGGCGGCAGCGCGGCAGCCAGCCCTCGTACGGCTCCATCACCGCGCAGGACGCCGAGCCGCGCCCGATGTCCGGGGCGACGCCGACGTACGCCGAGCCGCCGCCCTCGATCACCGCCGCGGCCGCGTTCTCCGTGGGGCACGACGCCGGGGCTGCTCCTCTGGCCCGCGGCGCGCCAGAGGGCGCGAGGCAGCTCCACGCCGAGGTCGATCGGCTCACGACCGAGGCGATCCGGTTCCGCGAGGAGGCGCGCTTCGCCGTGGCGCAGGCCGAGCGCAAGCTGGCGCTGGCCAAGGTGGCGGCGCACGTGTCCGAGGTGGCCGCCGACGCGCTGCGCCTCTCCGCGAGCGCCGGCGCGGAGAGCGCGTCGCGCCGCCTCGACGAGGCGCTCGCGCTCGAGCGGGCGATGCACAAGGTGATGTCGGCGCCGCTCACGCTCGCGCCCGAGGCGACCGCGCTGCCGGTCGCGTGGGGCAACGAGCAGCAAGCCATCCTTGCCCAGCTCGGCCTCGAGCACCTCGGGTCCCCCGCGGCGCCGCGGCCCCCGGACCTCGGCGCGCCCCCTCCTGCGGCGCCCCTCGACGCCGTCGCGGCGCCGGCCGTCGCGGCCCCGCAGCTCGCGATCGCGGCCAGCGCGAGCGGCGGCGCTGCGGGCGCGCCGGCCGCCGCCGTCGCCGCCCCGGGCGGCGCGTCCGGCCCTGACGCGCCGCCGATCCCGCCGAGCTCCGTGGACTCGGTCGCGTTCCAGGCCAGCCTCCGGCCGATGCTCCTCGGGGTGCCGCGCGCGCTCGCCCTCGCGGTCGCCGCGGCGGCCTTCATGGCGTTCGTCCTCTTGGCCTGGCTCTACTCCTGACGCGCCTCTCGCGCGGGCGCGCTGCGCCGAGACGTCGCTTGATCCCGGCGGGGCACGGCGGCTACCGTCCTAGGATCATGAGCGAGCAAAGCGACTGGGTGCTGATCGGCCTGGACGAGAACACGGCGCGCCGGCAGGGGCTCCCCGCGCGCATGCCGGTGCCCCGGGGCGAGTTCGAGGGGCTCGCCGACAAAGGGCTCAGCATCGACGCCGCCCGCAAGTGGATCAAGGACTTCCTCACGAACTCCGAGGCCGGCAAGAGCGGCGTCTGGCGCAAGCAGAACAGCGCGCTCGTCTCGCAGCTCGAGGCCTTCCTCGACAAGGCGCCGGTCTGGGAGCGCGCGCAGAAGGCCTTCGGCGAGCGCGACTACGAGAAGGCGATCTCGGCGCTCAAGCGCATCGTCACCATGGACCCCGACGACCACGCCGCGCGGCTGAACCTCGCCTCGGCGCAGGCCAACATGGGCGACCACCCCGCGGCGCTGAAGAGCTTCCAGGCGATCCGGAAGACGTTCCAGGGGGACGCCGACTACCACGTGGCGGTCGGGCAGGTGCACCTGGCGATGCAGAAGAAGGACGCCGCCCTCGACGAGATGGTGCTCGCGCTCGAGGCGAAGCCCGACTGCCAGCCGGCGCTCGACGCGATGGTGCAGCTCGGGGTCCTCGTGCCGATCTACGAGAACCCGCGCGACGCGGCCTCGCTCGTCTACGTGCGCTCCGACGCGGTGCTCGACTACCTGACCGGCCAGTGGGACGCGGCGCCGCGCGACAGCGCCTTCTACCTCGAGCAGCTCGCCTACCACGAGCGCGAGCTCCGCCACGACATCGCGCTGGCCGCCGCCGACCGCGCCGTCGCCGTCGCGGGCGAGGGCGACCGCGTCGAGCGGGCGCACCTCGCGCGGATCGCCGCCCTGCGCGCGCTCGGGCGCACCGACGAGGCGCTCGCCGCGGCCGAGGCGTTCGTGAAGACGGCGCCGTCGTCGTCGGGCGCGTGGGTCGAGCTCGCGAAATGCCTCTCCCAGGCCGGCCGCGGCGAGGAGGCGCCCGCCGCGATCGAGCGCGCGCTCGAGAGCGACCCCGGCGATCTCGCCGCGCTCTCGCTCCGGTTCTGGCCGAGCGACCCCGCCGACATCCTGAAGGTCAACGAGGCGATCCCCGCGCTCGCCGCCTTCGTCGCCGCGCACCCCGACAGCGCGGGCGCGCGCCGCTCGCTCGCCCGCGCCGAGCTCGTCGCGGGCCGGATCGACGACGCGCTCGCCGGCTTCGCCGCGGCTGTCGCGCTCGCGCCCGGGGACGACGACCTCCGCGCCGAGTACTGGAGCGAGCTCGGCAAGCAGCAGCGGTACCAGGAGATCATCGCCGACGCCGCGAAGCTCTCGGATCTCTCGAAGCGCGACTGGAAGCTGCGCTGGAACGAGGCCGAGGCCTACGCCGCCCTCGGCAAGAACATCGAGGCGCGCGCCGCGTTCTCGGCCATCAACTTCGACGAGTCGCTGCACGTCGACGTGCGCCGCCGGGCCAAGCGCGCCGTCAAGACGATGGACGAGACGCCGCCGGTCGCGCCGTGACGCCGGGGCGGCGGCGCGCGCTCAGAGCGAGCCGGAGACGCCGAGCCCGAGGGTGTCGCCGGTGACGATCGGCTTCACGGAGAGGGAGACGTCGTTGCGGACGAGCTTCTGCTGCGGCGCGGCGAGGCCGCCGATGAACATGCCGACGCCGGCGGCCTGCGCCAGCCCGTCGACCATGAGGACGAAGATCCCGCCGCCCTTCGCGTCGGCGGTGCCGATCGTGATGAACGGCCCGGCGACGGGGATGTAGAGCGGGATGTAGCTCTCCCCGGTGCCGCCGGTCGCGCGATCCGCGCTCTCCGCGACGAGCCCGACCATGGCCGAGAGGAGGTACGTGACGCCGAACGTCACGGCGCCGCCGATGACCAGGCCGCGGCGCGCCCTCTCCTCGACGTGGTAGCCCTCGGGGACGGCCTGCCCCTCCTCGTAGTTCATGATCCTCGGGCCGACCGGGTACCCGGTGGAGGTCTGGGCGTATCCGGGCGGCGGGGCGTACCCGGGAGGGGGGTACCCAGGCGGCGGGTAATAGCCGGGCTGCTGCCCGTAGGAGGCAGGTGCGCCGTACGGCGGGGGGGCGCCATAGGGCGCGGCCTGCGGCTGCGCGCCGGCAGGGTCGTCCGCCGACTGCGCGAAGGCGGCGGGTGCGCTGAGCAGGAGTGCGGCGAGGGATGCTGCGCTGGCGAGGAGGGCTCGCGAGGGGTGCGCGGAGCCGCCCTGTCCGGGATGGATGTGCATGGTCTACGACGCTAACGCAGCTCGCGCGCAAAGGTCCAGACGAGCGCAGGACGCCGCTCTTCCGCGCGCGGTCCCGGGCGGAGCGGGCCGCGCGGCGGGCGCGTCGGGGCGGCGCCGCGGTGGGCGCGTCGGGCGGCGCCTAGGCGCGTGTGCGCGCGTGCTCCAGCGGCTGGGCCCCGAGCGCGCCGCCGTCCCTGCGCGGCTCGAGTGACGGCGCGGGGTGATCCTCGAGGAGCCGCGGGGTCTCTCCCGTGATCAGCCGCGAGGCGCGCTCGTAGGTCAGGTACGACAGGGCCCACGAGAACAGCACCAGGAACCGGCTGCGGAAGCCGATGAGGAACAGGACGTGGACGAAGAGCCACGCGAGCCACGCCAGGAACCCGGAGAGCTTCACCTTGCCGAAGTCGGCGACCGCGGCGGCCCGCCCGATCGTCGCCATCGAGCCCTTGTCGCGGTACCGGAACGGCAGCCGCGGCTGCCCCCGAACGGCGCGCGCGACGTTGCGCGCGGCGTGGCGCCCCTCCTGGATCGCCGCCGGCGCCACGCCTGGCACCGGCTTCCCGTCCTCCTGCTTCAGCGACGCGAGGTCGCCGATGACGTAGACGTCCTCGTGGCCGGGCACGGTCAGGTCCGGCTCCACCAGCACGCGCCCTGCCCGGTCGAGCGGCACCCCGAGGCTCCGGGCGAGGGGCGAGGCGGCCACGCCGGCCCCCCAGAGCACGGTCTTCGCCTCGATCCGCTCGTCGCCGATCGAGACCCCGTCCTCGTCGATCCCGGTGACGAGGCAGCGCGTCCGCACCTCCACGTTGAGCGCCACGAGCTGCGCGCGCGCCTTCTCGCCGAGCTCGGGGACGTACGACGGCAGCACCTGCCCGGCGCCCTCGACGACGACGATGCGCGCGTCGCGCGGGTTGATGCGCCGGAACTCGCGCACGAGCGTGTGCCGCGCGAGCTCCGAGAGCGCCCCGGCGAGCTCCACGCCGGTCGGGCCCGCGCCGACCACCACGAACGTCATCCAGGCCTTCCGCCGCGCCGGATCGGTCTCGCGCTCGGCCGCCTCGAAGGCGAGGAGGACGCGCCGCCGTATCTCCAGCGCATCCTCGACGGTCTTCAGCCCGGGCGCGAACGGCGCCCACTCGTCGTGCCCGAAATAGGAGTGCGACGCCCCGGCGGCCACGATCAGCTTGTCGTAGCCGATCTCGCCGTCCTCGAAGATCACCCGCTTGCGCGCCGGATCGATCGCCGTCACCTCGGCGAGGAGCACGCTCGTGTTCTTCTGCTTGCGGAGCACGCGCCGGATGGGCGCGGCGATGTCGCTCGCGTTCAGGCCCGCGGTCGCGACCTGATACAGGAGGGGCTGGAACGTGTGGTGGTTCCGCCGGTCGATCACGGTCACCCGCACCGGCTCGCGCCGGAGCGTCCGCGCCGCGTAGAGACCGCCGAAGCCGGCACCGATGATGACCACGTGCACCATGCCGTGGCCCTGGTTCACGTGAGCTGCCTCAGCAAGCGGCAATACAGAAGATCGCGCGCTTTGACTCTGGACGTGCACGTCGCCTGTTCATCCAGGCGCGGGGTGGGCGGAGAGGACGGCCGCTCGCGGGGATCGCTCGCCGGCGGTGCCTGCGTTTGGGTGCCTGGCGGCGACAGCGCGCTGCGGCCGACCGGCCGGTACGTGGGCGGCTAGCTCGGCGCGTCTGGCGGGCCGAGCTACTGGACCGCTCTGCCCTGAGCGATCCACTTGTTCATGAAGACGGCGCTCTCTTCCCACCCCTGCCGCAGCTCCTTCTCAGCGCTGCTCTCGAGCAGGCCGCCGACGCCGAACACCTTCGCTTCGATGAAGATCTCGGCGATCCGACGCACCTTGTTGTCGCCGATCGCCTCGACGCGCACCACGCCCTCGTTGCGCATCTTGTCGGCCAGGGTGCTTGGCGTCAGCTTGAAGGTCCACACCTTGGTGGCCTTGTTCAGCTTGCCTTCCTCGGTATAGCGGAAGCCGGAGCCGAGCAGCTTCTCCACGGGACCTGGCAAATTCATCTTCGGCTTCCCGGCCGACCTCCGGATGATCTCCGTCTCCGTCTCGACCTGCTCCGTGATGGTGTACTCGGGAAATCCGAGCTCCTTCCGGTAAAGCTCCTCGTTGAAGGTCTTGTCCAGGAACAGCTTCCAAAAGGTGTCGACGTTGCAGTTGATCTCGTTCGTGATGGTGAACTTGCCCATGGATCGTTCCTTTGCGGTGCGGGTGAGGTCTTGCTTCGCGTTTACCGCAGCCCGTCCGTGGCGTCCACGCCTCGCCCGAAGCCACGGAGCCCAGGATCTGGGATGACGGTGTGTCCGTCTTGGCCGTGCGCACATCGCGCCCGCGGCTCCGAGCGCGAGCGCGACCGAGCGCCTTAGCGCGAGCGCGACCGAGCGCTTTGGCGCGAGCGCGACCGAGCGCTTTGGCGCGAGCGCGACCGAGCGCTTTGGCGCGAGCGCGACCGAGCGCTTTGGCGCGAGCGCGACCGAGCGCTTTGGCGCGAGCGCGACCGAGCGCTTTCATGCGGCGGCGCGCGGCGGACGCGCGAATCACTCCCGGGCGCGAAGCGTTGTGGACGCTCGCGCCGCGCGGTGCGGAGAGCGGGCCGCGGGCTTCCAACGCTTCCGTATCCGTGCAAACATCTTCATGCTGTGACGTGCATCCTCGTCATCGATGACGACACCGCGATCCGAGGCATGTTTGCCCGCGCGCTCCGCCCGCTCGGCGACGTCGAGGAGGCGAACGGCGGGGCGCCGGCGCTGCGGCGGCTCGGCGCGCGCAAATTCGATCTCGTGGTGCTCGACCTGCACATGCCGGGGGTCGACGGCTTCAGCGTGCTCGAGTCGCTCTCGGCCAAGGGAGCGCTGAACCGGGACACGCCCGTCTTCGTCGTCACCGCCGACGAGTCGCAGCAGGCGCGCATCCGCGCGCTCCGGCGGCACGCGATCTTCCTGCTCTCGAAGCCGGTGAACCTCGCAATGCTCGTGTCGCTCGCGGAGTCGTCCCTGAAGAAAGCCGCGTCCCGCGCGACGCCGGTCCCCGACAAGCCTGCGTCCCGCGCGACGCCGGTCCCCGACAAGCCTGCGTCCCGCGCGACGCCGGTCCCCGAGAGGCCGCAGGCCGACAGGGCGAAGAAGGACTGAGCGCGCCCGCCGCGGCGAGGCGCGTGGCGCCGCGCGGACACGCGGCGCTGGCGAAGAGCTGAGCCGCGCCCGATCGGGCGGCGCTACCGTGGCGCCAGGTCGAGAGGGGGCGGCGAGGCCGGCCCAGCCGGCCGCGGCGGAGGCGGCGTGGGGCGGGGCGGGTTCGGCCGCCATGCAGGCTGCACCGGAGGCTGCTGCGCGGCCGACCCCGTGACGGGCGGCGGCACCGTCCCCGGAGCGCGCGGCGCGGGGGCGACCGGAGGCGACGGATACGGCGTCGCCGGCGCGGGCGCGGCGCCGCCGGGCCCGTACGCCGGCTGCCCGCTCGGGAGCGGCGCGGCGGCATCGGCGGGGGCCGCGGCGTCGGCGGGGACCGCGGCGTCGGCGGGGACCGCGGCGTCGGCGGGGACCGCGGCGTCGGCGACCGTGTCGGCCGGGGCGGCGGCGTCGGCGGCCAGCTCGGCCGCCTCGGTCGGGGCGGCGGCGTCGGCGACGGCGCCGCTCACGGGCGTTACGGCCGGCGCGGGCGCCGCCGCCGTCGCCGCGTCCGGCGCCGCCGCGCCGGCAGAGGTATCGGGCGCAGCCGGCGCCGGCCCGGACGCGCTGGGGCGCGCGAAGGGCAACGTCAGCGAACCGAGCCGCAGGCCGCCGGAGCGCTGGACCAGCAGGAACGCCGCCGCGGCGAGGCCCAGGACGACCAGCGTGAGCAGCGCCACGCGGACGAACGAGCCTCCCTTCGCCGGAGCCGGGCGCGGTCGCTGCTCGGGCATCGGCGCGACCGCGCCCGCAGGCCCGTTCGCGTGCGCCGCGCCGACGTGCAGCGGGCCCCCGTGCCCCGCCGGACCCGCGTGCGCCGCCGGGCGGCCCGGGGGCACCGGCGGCGAACCCAGGGGCAGCGGAGAGAGCCCCGCCGCGAACTCGAGCGGCGAGCTCGTCGCGTCCGGGTGCGACTTCCGGGTCGCGTCCGGGTTCGACTTGCGCGTCGGATCGGGGTTCGACCGGCGCGAGCTGGTCGGCCCCGACATGCGCGAGCTCGCGGGCCCGGACATGCGCGAGCTGGCCGGCCCCGACATGCGCGAGCTCGCGGGCCCGGACATGCGCGAGCTGGCCGGCCCCGACATGCGCGAGCTCGCGGGGCCGGCGGACGGCGGCGCCGCGTCGCCCGCGTCCTCCGACGCCTCCGGCCCGTCCTGCAGGATCGGCAGCATGGAGATGCGCCGGAGCATCACCTCGGTCGCGTCCTCCGGGCGCGCGGCCTGCGGCTTGTGCGGGTGGGCGCGCTCGGCGAGGATGCGGTCGAGCTCCTCGATCGCCTGGTCGATCCGCTCCTTGCGCGCCTCGGCGACCCCGGGGAGCAGATCGCGGACGAGCTGGCCGACCTGCTTGTCGCTGTAGCTCTCGCCGACGGCGAGGCTCACCTGCTCGAGATCGCGGCGCAGCTCCGCGGCCGACTGGTACCGGTCGTTCGGGTTCTTGGCGAGCGCCCGCATGATGATGCGATCGAGCTCCGGGTGGACCTCGGGCATGATCTCGCGCGGCGGCTGCGGGTTGCGGTTGGCGATCTGCTGCATCGCCTCGAGCGGGCCCTTGCCGCGGAACGGCGTGTGACCCGTCACGAGCAGGTAGAGCAAGACGCCCATGGAGAAGAGATCGCTCCGGCGGTCGAGCGCCCCGCCCATCACCTGCTCGGGCGAGAAGTACCCCGTCTTGCCCTTGATCGCGCCGACGCGGCTGATCTGCGCGCGCGCCCGCGTCTTCGCGACGCCGAAGTCGACGACCTTGACCATGCCGTCGAACGTCACCATCACGTTCTCCGGCGTGACGTCGCGGTGGATGAGGTTGAGCAGCTCCCCCGTGTCGTCGCGGACCTCGTGCGCCGCGTGCAGGCCGGCGCACGCGTCGATCATCACGTGGAGCACCCAGCCGAGCGGCAAGAGCGCGCGCTTCGCCTTCTGGTTCGAGAAGATCTTCGCGATCGGGGCGCCGTCGATCCACTCCATGGCGAGGTACGGCCGATCGCGGACCTCGCCGTACGCCAGGATGTGCACCACGTTCGGGTGGAGGATGCGCGACGCGGTGCACGCCTCGTCGAGGAACATCGCGCGCGCGTCGTCGTCCCCCCGCATCGCGTCCGACAGCAGCTTGACGGCGACGATCTGGACGGTGCCGTTGGGGCGGCGGAGCCGCGCGGCCCAGACGGCGGCCATGCCGCCCACGGCCGCAGGAAACAGCAGCTCGTAGGGGCCGATCGTATCGCCCGGCTGGAAGTTACCGGGGTCGTCGTCGTTCCAATCACTCCACGGATCTTTGGCCACGCGCTCCCCCACCATGTCGGAAGACGTGCAGCGCGACAAGACCTGGCGCTCGGCCCCGCCTCACCGCTCCGCTGCGCCGCCGGTGTCAGGCCCGGCGACGCTCGCCTACCATGCGCTCGAGCCGCCCGAGCGCCCGGACGAGGACGTCCTCGCTCGGGCCGAACGAAAAGCGGACGTGGTGACGGAACCGTGACGGCCGCCCCGCCCGGCGCTTGCCCGGGTTGACGTCGAAGAACTCGCCCGGCACGACGATGACCCGCTCCCCGAGCGCCGCCCGGAAAAAGCCGTGGCCGTCCGACAGTCCCGGCGGAAGGTCGGCGACCGAGCCCCAGACGTAGAACGTGCCCTCGGGCGCCGCGTCGACGGTGACGCCGATCTTGCGCAGCCCCGCCAGCATGAGCTCGCGCTTCCGCGAGAACGCGCGGTGGATGGCCGTCGTCTCGGCGCGGGTGTGCTCGATGGTGAGCAGCTCTGCCGCGGCGCGCTGCATCGGCTTCGAGCCGCCGCCGTCGAGGAAGCTGCCGGCGCTCGCCACCGCCTCGATGACCTCGCGCGGCCCCAGGGTCCAGGTGACGCGCCAGCCGGGGTAGCGCCAGTTCTTCGTCAGGCCGTCGAAGAGCACCACCGGATCGCGGTCGACCTCCTCGACGTACCGCGCGGCGCTCTCCATCGGGGCGACGTCGCCCATGCCGTAGACGTAGTGCGAGTAGAACTCGTCGAGCAGGAGCGCGCAATCGAGCTCCTTCGCGGTGCGCACCCACGCGGCGAGCTCCTCGCCGCGCACGTGCTTCCCGGTCGGGTTGCAGGGGTTCGACGCGAGGATGGCGCTCAGGCCGCGGCCGAGGATCTCGCGGCGGAGGTCGCCGACCGAGAACGAGTAGCCCCGCTCGCCCTCGAGCAGGATCGGGATCGGCGAGAACAGCCGGAAGACGTCGAGCAGCTCCTCGTACGCGGTGTAGTCGGGCAGGAAGTGGCCGAGGTTGATCTGCCCGAGCGCCGCCGCGGCGCGGGTGAGGGCGATGCGGCCGCCGCCCGACACGGCGACGTTCTCGGCCGTGTAGCGCGACGGCATGCCCCGCCGGTACGCGCGGTTGTACAGCGACGCGATCGCCTCGCGCAGCTCCCACAGGCCCGCCACCGGCGCGTACTCCTGGTCGTCGCCGGCGATCGGCACCGCCGCGCAGCGCTCGGGCGCGCCCGGGAGCGGGCCGGTCTCCGGCTGGCCTTGCCCGAGGTTGCACCAGCCGTCGGCCCCCTCGTCGGCGCCGGGCTTGGAGGGACCCGCGAACGCGGAGTCCCGACCCGGGTTAAAGCCGAGGCGCGCCGCCTCGGTCGTCACGTAGATGACGCCGGTCCGCGGGACCTTCCGGAAGGCGTGGACCGCCCGCTCCTCGACGCGCCGGGGCGGCGCGGGGACCGGCGCCCCGGGGTCGCTCGGACGGCCCTCGTCTCCGTGGAGGTCGCCAGGCTCTTCAGGATGCTCTCGCTCTACGTCCGTCATCGTTCGATTGTCGCTCGATTCCCGGCGTCTCCGGGCGTGGTTGAGGGCGATGTCGAGGGGAAAGCGCGGCGGGCGGCGCCTCAGGCCTGCTGGCCCGCCGGCTTCGCGTCGTCGGCGATCGCCGGCTCGTGGCGCCGCGCCCACGGCGCCGGCTTACCCGAGAAGAGGCAGAGCAGGTAATAGCAGAACGCGAGTGAGACCGCGGTGAGCGCCGTGTACTTGTCGTCGTTATAGTAGAACGTGATCCAGATGAACTGGCTGAGGGCGGCCAGGCCGAACAGGGGCACCTCGATCTGCCGTTTCAGCCGGGTGAGCGGCGCGCTCAGGATCATGAACGAATAGTAATAACAGGTGAGCTGCGAGAGCAGAATGACGAAGATCTGCGCCAGGCACTGGGCGACCCACAGCGAGCGGATCCGCCGGCACACGTAGACGAAGCCCGCGAAGCTGGCGGCGATGATCCCGTAGGCGACCCACCGGTATCTCGCGTAGCGCTCGTTGCGCATCCGCTTCCAGACCTCGAACGGATCGACGAGCTTCGTGTCCTTCGTGTACTTCATCCGACCGGACTCGACGCCGGTCCCGGGCTTGTGGCCGACGAGCACGCGGAGGCCCATGTGGTTCGTCAGCGGCGTCTGGTCGTGCACCTTGAGGGTGTGCTCGTAGAACTGCTTGTACGAGTCCTTGCCGGAGACCTTCATGCTCACCGGGATGAGCACGGCCGCGGCGAGGACGCCGCCGATCAGGACCTGCACGTGCGACCGGGCCATCCGTTTGTGGCGGACGAGGTAAATCCCGGCGACGGTCAGCCAGCCGATCACGGGCAGGCCCGGGAAGATGCGCAGGAGGCCGGCGTAGACCATGCTCGCGCCCGCGAGCTTGTAGTAGCGCTTGCGGATGAGGCAGGCCGAGAGGACGAGGTAGAAGAGCCAGTCCTGCCGGAGGAACGCGCCGCCGGTCCAGTAGAACGGCGCCGACGACTGGCAGCCCCAGAAGATCGCCGCGACGGCGAAGACCCGCCACCCGAAGGCCCAGTAGAGGGCGGCGAACATGCCGAGCAGGTAGAAAATATCGAAGCTGGCGAGGAACTGGAGGTAGCGGGTGCTGGCCGGCTGCAGGTCCGCCCAGAATTTGCCCATGATCGTCCAGACCGGCGGCGGGTTGTAGCCGTGGTCCTTCTGCATGTCCTCCCAGTAGCCCTTGTCGGACGCCGTCCGGAAGAACTGCACGTCGGCCTTGAACGCCTCCCAGCGCTCCGGCGAGAAGTGCGCCTTGCAGATCTCGGGTTTTTCGAGCACCTCGCTCGCCGGCATGAGGAGGTTGTCGCCGCCGAGGTTCCGGATCTTCTTGTCCGGGTGGCGGACCTCCTTGGACATGTCGAGCTTGACGCTCCGCCCGGTGTCCTCGTTCGTGTACGTGACGAGCCCGAGCTCGTCCTGCGCGATCAGCGCGCACTTGTAGAGGCCGTCGTACCCCATCTCGGGGAAGTACTTGGCCCCCATGTAGTAATGGAACTGATCCCAGCGGTGGTAGTACTTGGGATAGCCGAAGCGGAAGCCGTTGAAGTAGGCGACGATGGCGGCGACCCCCAGCGCCACGCCGACGAACCGCTTCCAGCGCTCCGCGACCGGCCGGCGCATCCCCTCGCGCTGCGTCTCGTAGAAGACGCAGAACGCGGCGCCCATCGCGATGAGCACCTTCGCGAGGTCCACCGCGCGGGCGTGCTCGTCGACGTACCGCTGCAGGCCATAGAAGAACAGCGCGACGCCGGCGGCGACCGTGCCGTACCGCGCGAGCAAGCGAAGGCGCGGCGGGGCGAAGGAGTTGAGCGCGTACGCGGCGCCGAAGTAGGCGCAGAACGCGGCGACGATCTCGATGATTTCTTGGGACGTGAGCTTCATGGCCTGCGGTTCGGGATCGGGATCGAGGTGACGTGGGGGCGCGCCGGCGGGCCTCTGCGCCGGCCTGCCGCGGCAGCGCGCCCGGCGGCGAGCGCTGCTGCCGCCGCCCCGACCCGCCGCAGCGGGCCGGAGCCCGTCGGCCGGGGCGATGCCGTAGGTGCGGAACGCACCCCGTCCCGGACGGGCTCCACGGGGGAGGCGGGCGCCACCTTAGCCGAAATCCAAGGAGTGTGGCGTTCTCGTTGTGGGGACCGTGGACGCGGCGGAAAGCGCAGGAAACCGACGGGAAGCATGGGAAGCGCGAGAAGCTTGGGAGGCGAACGGAAGCGAACGGAAGCGAACGGAAGCGAACGGAAGCGAACGGAAGCGAACGGAAGACGGCGGAAGAGATCGGAAGCGACGGAAGGCGACGGAAGGCTGCGGAAGACGACGGAAGGCAACGGGAGAGAACGGAAGTGCCGAGCACACCCACGGGCCGCGTGTGACCTGGGCGGAGCCTTGTCGGTTCGACATGCTGCGCAATTGAGCGGGCTTCCTCCGCCGAGCGGAGCTCGTGTATCGTCTCCCTTCGTGTCGAACGACAGTTTCTCTTCCGCTTCTTCGGGGGGCTCCGAGCGCGAGGGGGCTCGTGGCCCGTACGGCTTCCTCGTCCGGGTCGACGGCGCGCCGCCGCTCTGGTGCCGGGAGGTGCGGGGCTTCCACCGCGCCGCCGTGGCCGCGGCCGATCCCGAGGCGATGCCCCCCGCGCAGCTCGTGCTCGTCGGCCTCGACGACGCGACGCGCGCGTGGCTCGCGGCGTGGGCCGAGGACAGCGAGCGCGTGCGGCGCACGATGACGATCCGCAGGCTGCTCGACGACCGGGAAGCCACCGCGGTCGTCACGCTGGCGTCCTACGGCTACGGCGTCGAGACGGCGCTCGCCGTCGAGTCGGTCGTGGTGCCGGCGGGCGAGGGGCCGGCGGCCATCCTGCGCAGCGGCGTGCACACGAAGGAAGAGATCGACGCGATGCTCGCGGTCCTCGCCACGGCGCTGCCCGAGGCCGAGGAGCCGAGCTGGTTCGTGCACGTGTAGCCGGCGCGCGCAAGGGCCGACGAGCGCCGGCGCGGCTCCGGCGGAGCTCGCCGCGCCCGGTTCCGCCGCGGCCGTGCTCGCCGCTGTTCCGCTCCGCGGACACGCTCCGTCGGAGGTGCTCGCGTCCTCGGGCTCGGGCGCGCCGCGCATGCCGCCGAGCGCGCCTCGTGCCGTCGGGCCGCTTCGAGCGCGGCCCTGCGTGCGCGCGGGAGGGCTGGGCTGCGTGCGCGCGCGGGAGGGCTGGGCTGCGCTCGCGCGAGGGCTGCGCTCGCGGGACGGCTGCGCGCGTGCGGGAGGGAAGGCGGGAATGCGCGGGAATGCATGGAAGCGAGTTGCTTTCGATGTTTCGGTGCGTGAGGCCCTTGCTCGCCTGAACAGCGGTGATAGGCTGGTCCTCGGTCTCGGACGGAGCATCAGCTCCAGGATGGTCCTGCCGTGGAGCACCACGGTGCCGAGGTCGACACCAGATCGGCGGGCTCTCCGCTGATCCGCAATCGAACACCCTTGCCATGCCGGACGATCTCCTTCGATCCGGCGCGGGGTGCCGGCACGCCGGAGGAGGGATGGACACCATGCACAGTACCAGTGGCTCTTCTATACCGGAGGCTGGGAACAGCTGACCCTCGTGGAGCGTGACGCAGGGTCATCGGGGCCTTGCGAGACGCCTCCGCGCTCGGCCAGGTCCGGCGCCTAACAACCTGTTGACTGCCATCGCGACCTCCGCGAGGCCGGCAGAGAGGGAATCGAGGAAGACTCAGGTCTTCCGGGAACGATTCTCACCGGTGCTCCGGGGTCGATCGCTCGTCGCGATGGGGCAGGGGAGGCGCCGCACAGGCGGGATCAAGCGGGGTCCAGATGGCCTCCGGTAGAGGCCCACGGGACGGGTCGGGTGCAAGCGAAGCACCCGACCCGTTTTTTCTTTCCATTGCCCGCGAATTCGCCCGCGAGCGCCTTTTTTGCCTGCGCCGCGCCCGTCTGGTACGCGGCGGCGATGCGGATGCTGCTGCTCGCGTCGCTCTTGTCGGTGATGCCTGGGCTCCCGGCGTGCGTCGAGGCCTTCGGGGACCAGGCCGCGTCTGGTCCGGGGACCGCGCTCGGCACGTTCCACGTGGTCGGGACGCAGACGGGGAACACGTGCGGGGAAGGGGCGCTCGGGGCGACGCGCCTGTGGGAGTTCGATGTCGAGCTCGCGCGCGGCGACGGCGCGCTGTTCTGGGACAACGGCGCCAGCGTCATCGAGGGCGTCCTCGGCGAGGACCAGGTGAGCTTCTCGATCGAGGGGCGCGTGGTCGTGGACATGCGCGCCGGCGACGGGCCGCCAGGGCCGCCGTGCTCCGTCGAGCGGCGCGACCGGGCGCACGGGGAGCTCGGCGACGCGGGCGACGATGTCGCGCGGTTCAAGGCGAGGCTGTCCTATACGTTCGCGCCCACGGCGGGATCGCGCTGCGAGGATCTCGTGGCCGGCGAGCTCAGCGTCGCGCCGGCGTTCGCGGCGCTGCCGTGCGGGATGGACTACGAGCTCTCCGCAAAGAGGAGCGGGCCCCCGCTCGAGTGAGCGGGGGTGGGCGTGGACCTCGGGGCGCGCGCCGCGGTAGGGTGCCGCGAGCGTGATGCACGTCATTCATCATCTGGGCGGGCGCGGGGGGCAGCGCTGCATCGTGGTCCACGGCGGCGCGGGCAACGTCGCCCCCGAGCGGCGGCCGCTGCACGCGGCGGGGTGTCTGCGCGCCGCGCGCGAGGGGGCGCGCGCGCTGGCCGAGGGCGGGAGCGCGCTCGACGCGGTCGAGCGCGCGGTGCGCGTCCTCGAGGACGATCCGCTCTTCAACGCGGGCACGGGGGCGGTCCTCAACGAGGAGGGCCATGTCGAGCTCGACGCGTCGATCATGGAGGGCCGCGGTCTGCGCGCCGGCGCGGTCTGCGCGCTGTCGGATTTCGCCGAGCCGATCGCGATCGCGCGCGCGGCGCTGGAGGACGGCCGGCACGTGCTCTACGCCGCGCACGGCGCCGCGAAGTTCGCGCGGATGAAGGGGTTCACGCCCGTGGGCGAGGCGGCGCTCATCACCGAGGCCGCGCGGGAGGCGCTCGCCGCGGCCCGGCAGGGCGCGGGCCGCGCGACCTCCTGGGCGGGGAGCACGGTCGGCGCGGTCGCGCGGGACGCGAGCGGGCTCACCGCCGCGGCGACGAGCACCGGCGGCACGGCGAACAAGCGGGTCGGGCGGGTCGGAGACTCGCCGCTCATCGGGGCCGGGACGTACGCCGACGACGAGGCCGGCGCCGTGTCGACGACCGGCTACGGCGAGGGGATGATCCGGCTGGCGACCGCGCACTCCGCCGTGGAGCGGATGCGCGCTGGCAGCGGCGCCGCCGACGCGGCGAGGGAGATCATCGCGCACCTGGCAGCGCGGCTCGACGTGACCGGGGGCGTCATCGCCGTCGACCGGAACGGGCGGTTCGGGCTGGCGCGCTCGACGGCGACGATGTCGTGGGCGGCGGCTGGGGACTGGGGGGAGGAGAGCGGTGTGTGAGGTGGCTCGATGAAGGCCTGCTGCGATGCGCGCCCGAGCAAGCGCGTTCAGGGCAGCGGAGCGTCGGCCATCTGCGCGGCGGGGAACGCGACGGCCGTGCTCCCGCACGTAGCCAGCGCTGCCGCGAAGATCTAGTCTGCCGGCCCCATGATCCCTGCCGGTCCCTTGCCCATCCTACCGCTCTCCTCGCCGCCGGAGCTGATCTGGCGCGTCCCCGGCTCGAAGAGCATCACGAACCGCGCGCTCGTGCTGGCGGCGCTGGCCGACGGCGAGAGCACGCTCGAAGGGGTGCTCCACAGCGACGACACGCGCCACATGCGGTCCGCCCTGGAAGCGATGGGGATCGGGATCCAGGACGCCGGGCCGCAGACGCTGGTCGTGCAGGGGGGGCGGCACCGGCTGCGCGCGCCGGAGCGCGAGCTGTTCGTCGGGAACAGCGGGACCACGGTGCGCTTCCTGGCGGCGCTCGCGTGCCTCGTGCCCGGCGAGGTGGTGCTGGTCGGCGACGAGCACATGGCCAAGCGGCCGATCGCCGATCTGGTCGACGGCCTGAGGCAGCTCGGCGCGGACGTGGAGTGCGCGACCGGGTGCCCGCCGCTCCGGATCCGGGGCGGCCGGCTGAAGGGCGGCACCCTGACGATGCGCGGGGACCGCTCCAGCCAGTACTTCTCGGCGGTGATGATGGCCGGGCCCTTCGCCGAGTCCGCCATCGATCTGCGCATCGCCGGCGAGCTGGTGAGCCGCCCCTACGTCGAGATCACGCGCCGCATGGTCGCGGATTTCGGCGGCCTCATCGACGAGGCCGCGGGCGCTTTCACCATCCATCCCGCGAGCGGATACCGCCCGCGGAGGTACCCGATCGAGCCCGACGCGTCGTCCGCGAGCTACCCGTTCGCGCTCGCCGCGGCCGCGGGCGGCGCCATCACCGTGCCCAGCCTGGGCGAGGGGGCGCTGCAAGGGGATTACCGGTTCATCGAGCTCCTGGAGCAGGCCGGCGCGCGCGTGAGCAAGCAGGCGGACGCCACCACGGTGCGCAGCGACGGGCGCCTGCGCGGCATCGAAGTCGACATGCACCACATCTCGGACACCGTGATGACCCTGGCGGCGATCGCGCCGCTCTTCGAAGGGCCGACGACGATCCGGAACGTGGCGAACATCCGGATCAAGGAGACGGACCGCCTCGCCGCGACGGTCGCGGAGCTCCGCCGCCTGGGGCAGGAGGTGAGCCACGGCGACGACTGGCTCCGCATCGAGCCGCGCCCGCTGATCCCCGCCCTGGTGCACAGCTACAGCGACCACCGCATGGCGATGAGCTTCGCGATCCTGGGGCTGTGCCGGCCCGGGATCACGATCGAGAACCCGGCCTGCGTCGCGAAGACGTACCCGACGTTCTGGGAGGACGTCGAGCGGTGCCGCGCCGCGATCGGCGGCGCTGCGCCGCGGGGGTGACCGCGGGCGGCGGCGATCTGGCGGCTCGTCCTGCCGCCGCGGTCTTCGACCTCCTCGTCCTACTGGCACTCGTTCAGGTGGCACCGGCCGCTGCAGCACTGGGTGTCGAGCGTGCACGCCGTCAGGCGGTCCTGGCAGCAGCGTCCGGAGATGCAGCTCATCGGGGCGGGGCAGTCGAAGCCGCCGTCGCAGGGCCCGCCCGGCGCGACCACGCAGGAGCCGCCCTTGCACTCGAAGCCGTCGCAGCAGTCCGCCCCCTCGTCGCACGCGCCGCTGCGCGAGCAGCAGCGCCCGCTGGCCCCGCACTCGAGGCCGTAGCAGCACGGGCGCGCGGCATCGCAGGCCGTCTGCGCGCCGCCGCAGCACTGGCCGAGGTAACAGGCCCCGTCGCAGCACTCGTCGCCGAACACGCAGCTCGTCCCGATGGCCCCGCAAGCGCCGCAGCCGGTCTCCCGGTGGCACACGAGCCCCGAGCAGCAGTCGTCCTTGTCAGAGCAGTCCTTGCCCTCGGCGGCGCAGCACGCCTCGTCCGCGCAGACGCCGCCGCAGCAATCGCTGGCCACCGCGCAGACGTGCCCCGAGCGGAAGCACGCGTCCGGCTCGCACGTCCCGTTCCGGCAGGCCCAGCCGTCGCAGCAGTCCTCGGCGCGCTGGCAGGCGCCGCCCGTCTGGCGGCAGCCGCAGGTGCCGTCGAAGCAGCCGCCGGTGCAGCAGTCGTCGGGGCGCGCGCAGCTCTCCCCGGGGGCCTTGCAGGCGCAGCGCTCGTCGACGCAGTCGAGCGCGCCGCAGCAGTCGCCGGCCGCGCTGCAGGCAAAGCCGACGTCGGCGCAGGCGCGGCAGCTGCCCTCCGCGCACTCGAGCCCGGCGCAGCAGGGCGCCTCGTCGGAGCACCCTTGCTCCCGCTCGCGGCAGGCCTGGACGCACGTGGCGGAGTTGCAGACGAGGCCGTTGCAGCAGGCCGTCCCGTCGCCGCAGCTCTCTCCCCGGGCCGCGCAGCTCGAGCTGCAGGTGCCGAACGACGAGCTCCCGTCGCTCGACGGCAAGCAGGTCAGGCCCTCGCAGCAGGCGCCGTCGTCGCTGCACGCCTCGTCGGCGCGGTTGCAGCGCGGCTCGCCGCAGCGGCCCCCCTCGCACGCGAGCCCGTCGCAGCAGTCGCCGTCGCGGGCGCACGCGGCGCCCGCCGCGCGACACCCCGGCCGGCAAGAGCCGGACTCGCAGCGCGCACCCGAGCAGCAGGCGGCGTCCGTGTGGCAGGCCATGCCGACGGGCGCGCACGCGCAGCTGCCCGCGATGCAACCGAACGAGCAGCAGTCGCCGTGCTCGCTGCAGGTGTCTCCCTGGAGCCCGCAGTCCGGGGCCGGCTCCCACCCCGCGCTGCACCCGAGGGGCCCCCACGCCACCGCCGCGAGGCCCGCGCAGAGCAGCGCGCCGACCCACCCGAGCGCGAAGCCATCCGCGCCTCGCCTCACCATTGGTACCCTCCCATGATGGCCATCTCGTAGGCCGTATCCGAGTTTTCCTGTCCGGAGAAGAGGACCCCGAACGGCTGACCGCGGAGCACCCAGCCCGAGGCGAAGCGGTACTCGAGGTGCCCTGACAGCCGCCCGATCACCGCGCTCGCGTGCGTCCATTCGCCGGGCCGGAACGGCATATCGGGCATCTTCACCCATGCGAACGAGGGCCCCATCCCGAGCCCGCCGCCGGCCGCGAGGCGGCCCTGATCGGTGGAGAAGATCGCGGCGTCGATCTCGGCGGTCGCGAGGAGCGCGAGCTCGTGGATCTCCAGATCTCCTTCTGGCAACAGCCCGCCGGCTGGCGCCAGCCCGCCGAGGTCCGCCATGGATACCGAGTCGTAGGAGTACATCGACGCGAGGTAGCCGCGCAGCGCGATGACGTTCGTCAACGGCAGCTGCCAGCCGACGTCGAGGCGGACCCCGAGCACCGCGGCGCGGATCCAGGCCAAGCCTGCGAGCGCGCGCGGCCCGCTCGTGGCGGGGAGCTTCGGCGCGGACAGGATGGCCGGCGCCACCTCTGCCGGCGGCGGGCCGTTCGTGCCGCCGGGGGCGGGGACGGAGTGCGCGCCGTGCATGGGCGCCACGGGCTGCGCGCGGGCCGCCGCCGGCCATAGCGACAGCGCCGCGAGCGCGAGCGCGCCCAGCGGAGCGGAGAAACGTGCGGAGGACAGAGGCGTCGTGAAGGTCATCCCGAGCGGCGCGGCACCCTAGTCGAAAGAGGAATCGAATGGAGCGATGCGCAGGATTCCGGCGGGCCTCGCAATGGATCGAGCCGAGCGGAGCTTTCGAGGAGCGGCTTGAGGCCGGGTAGTGGTCAACTTTGCCCCGGGAGAGTCCACATGAAGGCGGGAAGGCGGGAAGATCATTAATGTTTTCTTCCCGCCTTCCCGCCTTCATGTTCAAATTTGGCCACTACCCGAGCCCGGCCGCGGAATGACCGGAGTGTGGGAGGACGATCGACGAATGGATGGCGGATGGTTGACGGATGGATACGGATCATTCCGTCTTCCGTCTTCCGTGCTCGTCCTTCGTGCGCGTGCGCGATTCCACGGCGTCAGCGCGCACGCGCACGCGCACGCAGAGGCCAGACGCAGACGGCAGACGGCAGACGGGAGAGGGGAGACGGCAGACGGGAGACGCGAGACGGCAGACGGGAGAGGGGAGACGGGAGGCGGACGCCAGCAGCTCTCCTCACCCCCGTGCTCGACCCTCACCCTCCCGCGCCAGCCTGCCCCGGCGGCGCCGGCTCCTTCTGAAACATCCCCGCGAGGATCCGCTCCGCCGCGTCGGCCAGGATGTCCCGCGAGAGCCGGGTCTCCTCGCCGAAGAACCGCGTGGCCACCCCGGCGTCGAGCGCGTGCGTCGCGAGGAGCGCGAATGCCTCCGCCTCGTCGAACGTCGCCTCGGCGGTCAGCACGCGCTTGCCCGGCCGGAGATCCTCCTGGTCGAAGCGGCCCTGCCAGGTCTCGCCCAGCGTGATCGAGAAGTACTGCGCGGCCACGTTCCCCGGGCGCGCCATGTGCGAGACCGCGACGACCGCCCGGAGCCGATCGCGCTCGTCGGCGGTCATGTCCCGCTTCCAGGCCTCGACCGTGGCGTGCATCGTCTCGATCTGGTCGCGCGCCGCGTCCTCGGCGTTGAGCAGGACGTCCTGCGTCTGCGCGCGGGTGAAGGCGGACAGCGCCTCGGGCGCGACGCCGCCCGCCGCGCTCGCCTCGTCGAGGAGCGCGAGCGACGCGCCCAGGATCCGGCGCTGGCGGGCGAGCTGCTCCGGGGTGAAGCCGCGACCGTCGAGGTCGGCCGCGGCCGCGGCGATGCGCTGCCGGAGCTCGGCCAGCCGGCCGCGCGCCTCGCCGTCGAGCGCGCCGCGCCGGCCCGAGAGCAGCGCGTGGACGGCGAGCGGAGCGTGCGCGACGACCTTGAGCTCGTGGTAACGCCGGGTGCGCGCGGGGCCCTCGAACCGCCGGCCGCCGCGCCGCAGGATGAGGCTGTCGTCGATCTGGGCGATGATCGGCTCGATGCTGGCGAGGACCGCCTCCCGGCGCGCGGCGTACGCGTCGAGGAAGGCCTGGTTGAGGGCGCCGAGCGGATCGGCGGGCGCCAGCGCGGCGCTCGCCTCCCGCGGCGCCCCGGCGGAGGACGCGCGCTCGACCATGGGCGCGAGCTCCATAGCACGCGCGCCCGGGCCCGCGTCAGGGGCGCGGCCGCGCGTTCGCGTCGAGCCAGTCGAGCGCCTCATCCATCACCCGCTCGGCCTCCGGCATCTCCCCGTGGCGCGCGCCGGGCATCTCCCGATAGACCGCCGGGATCTTCGCCGCCATGAGGCCGCCCGCGCCCTCCTTCATGCGGTACTTCGCGTCGTGCTCGCCGCTGATCATCACCGCCCCCCGGAGGTCCCGGAGGCGCGCCGCGGCGGGCGTCGTGGGCGCGCCGATCAGCACGAGCCGCGAGTACCGCTCCGGCCAGCGCTCCGCGAGCCGCTCCGCGATGTACGCCCCCTGCGAGTAACCGATGACCACGAGATCCTCGGCCTCGCCGCCGCACGCCGCCAGCGCGCTCCGGATGCGCCGGTCCTGCTCCTCGGGGTTGGGCGAGTACTTGCTGAACGGCCCGCCGCCGCAGGGCACGTCGCCCTGGAGCCCGAGCACCCCGCCGTGCTCGCGCGCCGCCCCCTGCATGGCCTGCACATAGCCGAGCCCGTGCCCGCACATGCCGTGGAGGAACACCATCCGCGGGCACGCGCCGCCGCGCCCGGTGACCACGAACGCCGGCAGATCGCCGGGCACGGCCATCTCGGTCGCCACGAGCGGCGGATCCGCCACCTCCGGCGCGGCCACCACCGCCGGCTCCACCGGGCGCTCCTCCGCGAGCGCACGTTCCTCCTTGCCACACCCCGCCGCAAGCACGGCGAGGCTCAACCCTGCTAGAGCTACAGCGGAAATTTTCATAAATCTGGCGTGGTGCCAGGGCCGGCCGACCGCAAGCGGTCCACCGCGGAGCCGTTGACGTGTCTGTTGAAACGGAATAATCATCCGTTTTAATGGATGAGTCTGGCTGGCCCGGAGGCCACGAGCGTGGCGCCTCGCGGCGGCGCCGCCGGGCTCGCCGGCAGCCCCCGGAGCGCCGCCGCGTCGAGGCTGGGATTCTCCTCGCGGGCCGCGAGCGCGACTTCAGCGACCGACGGGACAGGAAGGAGCACGACCGATGAGCAACCGCGCCCTGGAGCATTTTGGCGAGCGATACGGCGGCGAGGGGGCGGCGCCCCGCTTCGCGCTGTGGAACGAGGTGATCGAGAGCCTGCTCGGGCACCGCTCGGTGCGCCGTTATCTTCCGAAGCCGCTCCCGGAGGGCACGCTCGAGCTCCTCGTGGCGGCCGCGCAGTCGGCGCCGAGCTCCTCGAACCTCCAGCTCTGGAGCGTGCTCTCGGTGCAGGACGCCGAGCGGCGGCGGCGCCTCGCGGAGCTCGCCGGCGGCCAGGCGCACGTGCGCGACTGCGGGCTGTTCCTGGTCTGGCTCGCCGATCTGCGGCGGCTCGGCGATCTCGCCGAGCACCGCGGCGTGGGCCACGAAGGGCTCGACTACCTCGAGATGTTCGTGATGGCCGTGGTCGACGCGGCGCTCGCCGCCCAGAACGCGCTCGTCGCGGCCGAGTCGATCGGCCTCGGAACGGTCTACATCGGCGCGCTGCGGAACCAGCCGGAGGCGGTCGCGGCCGAGCTCGGGCTGCCCGACCAGGTGTTCGCGACCTTCGGCCTGTGCGTCGGCTGGCCCGACCCGGCGGCCCCGGCGAGCATCAAGCCGCGGCTCCCGCAGGAGGTCGTCCTGCACCACGAGCAGTACGGCGCGTTCGAGCGAAAGGTCGGCGCCATCGACGGCTACGACAAGCTCATGGAGCGCTTCTACGCCAGGGAGCGCATGGGCGTGCAGGGCAGCTGGAGCCGCCACTCGGCCGCGCGCGTCGCGTCGGCCCAGGCGCTGCGCGGGCGCGACCGGCTGCGCGCGGCCCTCTCCGCGATGGGGTTCCGGCTGCAGTAGCCCGGGCGTCGGCCATCGCGCGCTCGCACGCGGCCACGCCGGTGCGCGAGGAGCAGCACCCGAGCAGCAGGTCCTGGTGCGCCGCCAGCAACGGGAGGGCGCCGCCCGCGAGATCGCAGCGGAAAAACGGGCCATGGCATGTCGGCTGCAATCCAAAGAGAACGGCCGAGCCTCCGCGAGAGCGGTGGGCCGGGCGCTCGGCCGAGCGATGGGCCGGGCGTTCGGCAGAGCGCTCGGCAGAGCAGCGGATCTGAGCAAGGGAGTCGTCCAATCATGAGCGAGGTACGGGAGCCAGAGGGAGAGGTCGGGCGCGTCCTCGACGGGAGCGACACGCTGGCGCTGGAGGCCGACGTCCTGGTGCTGGGCGGCGGGCCCGCCGGGACGTGGGCGGCGCTCGCCGCGGCGGCGCAGGGCGCGCGCGTGGTGCTCGCGGACAAGGGCTATTGCGGCAGCAGCGGCGCCACCGCGCCGTCCGGGGTCGGCGTGTGGTACGTGCCCCCGACCCCCGAGGCGCGCGAGGCCGCCAAGGCCAGCCGGGAAGGGCTCGGCGGCTACCTCGCCGACCGGGGCTGGATGGACCGCGTGCTCGACCGGACGTGGTCCAGCGTGAACGACCTCGCGACCCGGGGATATCCGTTTCCGGTCGACGACGGCGGGCAGCCCGTCCGCCGCAGCCTGCAAGGGCCCGAGTACATGCGGCTCATGCGCAAGCAGGTGAAGCTCGCGGGCGTCCGCATCCTCGATCACAGCCCCGCGCTCGAGCTCCTGGTCGACGCGGACGGCGTGGTCGCCGGCGCGGCCGGCGTCTGCCGGCAGCTCGGGCAGCGCTGGGTGGTGAAGGCCGGGGCCGTGGTCATCGCCACCGGCGGCTGCGCGTTCCTCAGCAAGGCCCTCGGCACCAACGTGCTCACGGGCGACGGCGGCCTCATGGCCGCCGAGACGGGCGCCGAGATGTCGGGGATGGAGTTCTCGAACGCCTACGCCATCGCCCCGGCCTTCGCGTCGGTCACGAAGACCCTCTTCTACAACTGGGCGACCTTCTATTACGAGGACGGGCGCGTCATCGAGGGCGCCGGCTCGCAGCGCGGCCGCTCCGTGATCGCGGAGACCCTGCTCACGCAGCCGGTCTACGCCCAGCTCGACAAGGCCGACGAGGCGCTGGAGGCCTGGATGCGCAAGGCCCAGCCGAACTTCTTCCTGCCCTTCGACCGCGCCGGCATCGACCCGTTCCGGCAGCGGTTCCCCGTCACGCTGCGGCTCGAGGGCACCGTGCGCGGCACCGGCGGCATCCGCATCACGAGCCACAGCTGCGCCACGTCGACGCCGGGGCTCTACGCCGCCGGGGACGCCGCCACGCGAGAGCTCATCTGCGGCGGCTTCACGGGCGGCGGCAGCCACAACGCCGCGTGGGCCATCTCGTCGGGGCAGTGGGCCGGCGAGGGCGCCGCCGCGTTCGCGCGCAGCCTCGGCGCCCGCGCCGGCCAGCGGGCCGCCCGGGGGGCCGGCGGCGCGGCGCTCCCGGCGGCGGGCGGGACGCGGCAGCTCGACGCGGAGGCGGTGATCCGGTCGGTGCAGGACGAGGTGTTCCCGTACGACAAGAACCTGTTCCGCACCGAGCGGGGGCTCGCGGTCTCGCTCGACCGGCTCGACGCGCTCTGGCGCGACGTGCGGCAGGCCCGGCCGGGGGCGGAGGTGCGCGAGGTCGTGCGGGCGCGCGAGGGCGCGGCGATGGTGGCCACGGCGCGCTGGATGTTCAACGCGGCGCGCGCGCGCACCGAGACGCGCGGGATGCACAAGCACAAGGACCACCCGGGGCTCGATCCGGCGCAGCAGCGGCGGCTGATCACCGGCGGGCTCGATCGCGTGTGGGTGCGCCCCGAGTCGCCGCCGACGGCATCGGTCAGCCCGGCCCCGGCGGAGGCGCACGCGCCATGATCGAGCTCGTCAGCGATGCCCGGTGCATCGGGTGCGATCTCTGCGTCGAGGTCTGCCCCACCAACGTGTTCGATCGCGTCCCGGGCGGCGCGCCGGTGATCGCCCGGCAGCGCGACTGCCAGACGTGCTTCATGTGTGAGGCCTATTGCCCGGTGGACGCGCTCTACGTGGCGCCGGAGGCCGAGCGGCCGGTCCAGGTCGACGAGGAGCAGCTCTCGGCGTCCGGGCTCCTCGGCAGCTACCGGGCCGCGGTCGGGTGGGGGAGCCGGCGCAAGCCGGGCGCCGAGGTCGACCAGACGTTCCGCGTCCTCGAGGCCGCGCGCCGGGGCTGAGGCCGCGCCGCCGCGAGCCCTCCTGCCGCGAGAGCGCTTCGCCGGCTGGATCGGCGGCCCCGCCGGCCTCGAACGACCGCGCCCGCCCTGGGTGTATTCAAAATTCCAGTCCATCGACAAAACGCACGGCCGGCGCGCTCCAGGTGACTGGTTCTGCGCGGATGTCGCAACCTAGGCGAGCGATCCGATCACCGTCCGCTCACGGTCCGGGAGGCGAGCCGCCGACCGGCGGAGGAGCGGCAACGCGAGGTACGCTTATGAGGCGCCCTGTTCTCTCGATCTGTTTCTCGCTCGCTTCTGGGCTCGTGGCCTGCGGTTCAGGCGAAACCGGCGCTGGCGGGGACGGCGGCGGCGACCCCGGCACGGGCGGCGCCAACGCGGCCGGCACGGCCTCCGGCGGCGGCACGACCGGCACGGCCTCCGGCGGCGACGCGACCGGTACGGGCTCCGGCGGCGGTCCTGCGTCGGGCAGCGGCGGCGCGGGCGCCGGCACCGGCACGGGCGGCGGCGGGGGCGCGCCGGCGCCGACCGGGTTCGCGCAGATGGAGGACCTCGACCGCGGCGTCGTGGCCATTCCCACGGACGGCGGGATCTACGTGGGCTTTCGCCTGTTCGGCTACGACCCCGACGACATCGCCTTCAACGTCTACCGCGACGGCACCAAGGTCAACGACGCGCCGATCGCGGACTCCACGAACTTCGTGGACCGCGGCGGCTCCCCGAGCTCGGTCTACACGGTGCGTCCGGTCGTCGGCGGCGTCGAGCAAGGCGAGTCGGAGGCTGCGCCCGTGTGGAAGGATGGATCCCTGTCCATCCCGACGACGCCGCCGCCGGCCGGGGACGGCTACACGTACTCGAGCGGCGACGGCAGCGTGGGAGATCTGGACGGCGACGGGCGATACGAGATCGTCGTCAAGTGGGATCCGTCGAACCTCCAGGACAACTCGAAGGCTGGCCGCACCGGCAAGACCTACCTGGACGCGTACACGCTCGAAGGCAAGCGGCTGTGGCGGATCGATCTCGGCGTGAACATCCGGGCCGGGGCGCACTATTCGCCGTTCCTCGTCTACGATCTCGACGGCGACGGGAAGGCGGAGGTGGCGGTCAAGACCGCGCCGGGGACGCGCGACGGCCGGGGCGAGCCGCTCAGCCTGGGGCCCGCGGCCGCCGACGACGATTCGAAGGATTACCGCAACAACGACGGGTACATCCTCACCGGCCCGGAGTATCTCACCGTCTTCTCCGGAGAGACCGGCGCCGAGCTCGCGACGACGGAGTTCAAGGTGGGGCGCGGCGACGTGTGCAGCTGGGGCAACAACGAGTGTTACGGCAACCGGGTCGACCGCTTCGTGGGCACGATCGCGTTCCTCGACGACACCGGCCGGCCGAGCGCGGTGTTCGGCCGGGGCTACTACGCGCGCACCACGCTGTCGGCGTGGAACTACCGCGACGGCGCGCTCACGAACCTCTGGACGTTCGACTCCAGCTCGAGCCGCGAAAACGGGGCGTACGGCGGCAAGGGCGCCCATTCCATCAGCGTGGCGAACGTGGACGACGATCCGCAGCAGGAGATCATCAACGGCGGCGCGACGTTCGACAACGACGGCAAGGGCCTGTGCACGGTGGACTACTACGCTCACGGCGACGCGCTGCACGTGACGGATCACATCCCGTCGCGCCCCGGCCTCGAGGTGTTCATGCCGTACGAGGGCGGGGAGTCGCCCGCGTACGCGATGCGCGACGCCCGCACGTGCGAGGTGATCTGGAAGGGGCCGGGCAACGGCGGCGAGGAGGGCCCGGGCCGGGGCGTGGCGGCGGACATCGATCCGCGGAGCCCCGGGAGCGAGGCGTGGGTCAACAACAGCCAGCTCTTGCGCGGCTCGGACGGAGGCGCCGCCGGGAACCGCCCCTCGTCGTCCAACTTCCTCATCTGGTGGGACGCGGATCTCAGCCGGGAGCTCCTCGACAGCAACAAAGTCCAGCAGTACGACGGCGAGGGCGAGGGCTTCACGGCGAACGGGTGCGCCGCGAACAACGGCACGAAGAGCAGCCCGACGCTCAGCGCCGACATCCTGGGCGACTGGCGCGAGGAGGTGATCTTCCGCTGCGGCGACTCGATTCGCATCTTCACGACGAACCAGGTCGCGAAGAACCGGATCCACACGCTGATGCACGATCCGCAGTACCGCGTGGCCATCTCGTGGCAAAACGGCGCCTACAACCAGCCGCCTCACCCGAGCTTCCACATCGGCGAGGGGATGGCCCCGGTGCCGAAGCCGGACATCCACGTCCGCTGACGCGCTGAGCTTCAGCGCGGCGGCGCGGCGGGCGCGCCGTCGCGCCGGTAGTCGCCGACGGTCTGGCCCGTCCAGCGGCGGAAGGCGCGGACGAAGCTCGGCGTGTCGGCGTACCCGAGCAGGAAGGCCATCTCGCCGACGCCGAGCTCGCCCTCGGCGGCGTAGGCGCGGGCGGCCTCGGCCCGCACCTCGTCGACCACGCGCCGGAACGAGGTGCCGCGCGCGGTCAGCTCGCGCTGGAGCGTGCGCGGGCTCGACGACAGGAGCGACGCGACGCGCGGCAAGAGCGCCTCGGAGTGGGTCAGGTTCTCGCGGACGCTGCGGCGCACCCGGGCGAGGAAGTCGTCGGGGCGCTGGGCGCGCTCGTCGAGCATGCGCGCGGCGTGCTGGTCGAGCACCTCGAGCAGGGCGCCGTCGGCGGCCACCTGGGGCAGGGCCATGACCGCCTCGCTGACGACGAGCGCGTTCTCGCCGCTGTCGAAGCAGAGCTCCGCGCCGAACCAGCGCTCGAGCTCGCCGACGTCGGGCGGGCGGGGGTGGGCGAGGCGCACGAGGCGGGGCACGACGTGCCGGCCGGTGAACTCGCGCGACTGGCGCAGCATCGCGGTCAGGATGAACTCGTTGCCGTGCCGGCCCTGCGCGAGGGGCTCGCCGTCGATCCACTGGCGCAGGATGACCTCGCCGCCCCCGCGATCGAGCCGGGCGCTCAAGAGCCCGTTGTTGACGAGCGGCAGGTATTTGACGAAGCGCGCCGCGGCCTCGCCCGCGGTGGGGGCCGACGAGGCGCTCAGCTCGAAGACGCCGAGGTAGCCGCGCGGCAGCGACGTGGCGATGCGAAAGCCGAGGAACGGCTCGCGCGCGGCCTCGGCGCAGGCGTCGACGAGGTCGCGGTAGGCGGCGAGCGGCATCTCGCTCATGCGGTCCTCGAGCGCCGATGGCCCGAGGCCGAAGCGCGCGGCGAGCGCGACCGCGTCGGCGCCCGCCCCCTGCGCCCACCAGAGCGCCGGGCGCACGACGAACGAGCGATAGAGGGGCGAATCGGCGTACGGGGCGGGGCGAGCGGCGGGCCCGGGCGCACCTCGTTTCACGCCGCCATGGTCGCGCCCGCGGGGCCATGGCGTCAAATGACAACGCGGTGGCGGCTCATGCCACTGGAAGGGCGAAGGACCCCGGGCGCACGATGGGCCTGCCCGTGGTCGCGCGTGCCAGGTCGGGCCCGAGCTGGCGCCGCGCACGGGCCGCGAAGGGTCCGCCGGGCGCGCCCTGGCCGCGCCGAGCGCGAAGGGCGTGGTCATGGCGTGCGGGCTGGCGCCGGGGCGCGTCGCGCGCGATCGGCGGGCGGCGCCGGCGTCGGGGCGGGTCTCGGTGGTCTCGGGTTCGTATCGAAGGAGGCTAAGATGGTTCGTCGAACAGTCATTTTACCCCGGGTGCTCGCGCTCTTCGCGGCCGCGGCCGCGCCCAGCACCGCCGCGGCGCAGGGCGTGTCGGCGCCCAGGCCGTTCGGGCACTGGAGCTTCGACGCCTGCGCGGGGGGCCAGGTCGTCGATCAGGGCGCGCCGCCCCACCACGCCCAGCTCCACGGCACCGCCCTTTGCGGCGACGGGCGCTACGACGGGGGAGCCGTCTTCGACGGCGCCCCCGACAGCCGGGCCGAGGTCTCGAGCGCCTCGGCCTTCGCCGCGCCCAGGTTCACGGTCGCCGCCTGGGTGAAGCCCGCGGGGCCGGGCGCGATCGTGAACCGCTGGTGGAGCCCCGACGTGTGGGGCCTGTGGTTCCTCGGGGACAGGTTCATGTTCGCCGTGACGTTCCCGGGCGGGCAGTGGGGCACCACGGTCTCGGTCACCGCGCCGGCGGTGGCGGGCCGGTGGGCGCACGTCACGGGGTCGTACGACGGCAGCCGGATCGCGCTCTACGTCGACGGCGTGCTCGCCGCGTGGAAGCCCGCCAGCGGCACGCCGCAGGCGTCGAGCCGGCCCATCGTCATCGGCAACCACCCGTCGTGGGACGGCTTCGAGGGCTCGATCGACGAGGTGCTCTTCTACGACCGCGCCCTCAGCGCCGGCGAGGTCTCCGCCGTCGCAAACTCGCCCCCGCCCCCGCCGTGGGCGCTGCCCGCGGTCTATGAGGCCGAGGCGCCGTCGAACGGTCTGGACGGGCTCTACGTCGACGACTTCAACTGCGGGTCCTGCTCGGGCGGCGCCGTCGTCCGGGGCATCGGCTACGACGCGTCGCTGCGCTTCGAGGGCGTCATGGCCCCGACCGCCGGGCGCTACCTGCTCGAGGTGGACTGGCTCGGCTACGAGGGCGAAGCGGTGGTGAGCGTCAACGACCGGCCGCCGACGTTCGTGCCCTTCACCGACGGCGACTTCTACACGCCGACCACGCGGGTGCTGCGCGTCGACCTCGACGCCGGACCCAACTCCATCGCCTTCTCGAGCTCGGGCCGGCCCGCGCCCGACATCGACCGCCTTCGCCTGACCGAGGGAGCGATCGATCACGTGACCCTCGACGACGTGCCAACGACGGGCGACCCGGTGATCGGGGCCGCCGCCACCCACGAGCACGTCGCCTCCGAGCTCGCCTTCAGCGGCAAGTGGTTCTGGGGCTCGGTCGAGGGCGACGAGGCCGAGGCGATGCAGAGCTGCGACGGCTCGGGCCACACGCATGCCGGCGCCGCCGGCATCTGCGACGTCGGCTTCGCGAACCTCCTGGGCGTCGACACCTGCTGCCACGGCGGCGGGCTCGGCGACTGCTACTACAAGCGGACCGACGGCCACACGGGCGACCCCGAGCATGACTACCTCGAGTGGCCCAAATGGGACACCAACGCCCATCCCCGCTACTGGCACGGCTACCTGCGCCGCGCCCTCGAGGGCGGCCTCAAGCTCATCGTGGCCCAGGCGGTCGAGAACTACCCGCTCTGCTCGCTCGTGCGCAACGGCGTCGGTACCAACCCCTTTCGGCAGGAAGGGTTCGAGTGCGACATGGCCGACTCGCTCCAGAGCATCGTCAGGCAGATCCAGTTCTTGAAGGCGCTCGCCAGCAACCACGCTGACTTTCTCGAGATCGCCTATTCGGCGGCCGACGCCCGCCGCATCATCAACGAGGGCAAGATGGCGATGGTGATCGGCATCGAGGCCGACTACGCGTGGGCCCCGTACGACAGCCCGGTCGACCGCCTCGAATATTACCACGACCTCGGGGCCCGCACGGCCTTCCTCGCGCACTCGCTCAACACGCGCATCGCCGGCACGGCCATCTACGTGCCCCAGTTCGCCGCGCAGCAGTCATTTCTCAACTGCTTCTTGCACAACGTGCAGTGCCAGACCGACCCGAACAACCCGTTCGCGACCGACCCCGAGCACCCCTTCGCCGTCGACCAGAGCAACCAGCTCGGCTGCTCGCCCGCGCACGCGACGAGCTACGAAGAGCTCTGCTCGCTCAAGATAGCCGAGCGCTTCCTCAACGCCGGCGCTTGGGACGGCTTCAAGGTGTACCCGGGCGGCGGCGTCATGCCCGGGGTCGACGCGACGATCACCGACGCGCCCGTCGCGGTGAGCAAGAACGTGCTCGGGCTGACCTACGAGGGCGCGCAGGTCGTGGACCGCATGATGGACAAGGGCATGCTGCTCGAGATCGGGCACATCTCCGAGCAGGCGATCGAGGACGTGTATGCGCTGTCGTCGGCGCGCTACGGCTACCCGCTCGTCGCGAGCCACGTCTACGCCCGGCGGATCAGCGCCGACGGCAGCGCCGGCTGGGAGGGCAAGCTGGGCGACGACGCCCTGCAGATGATCGCCGAGACCGAGGGCTTCGCGGGCCATTTCACGGGCGGCGACGTCGCGCTCGACTACCCGAGCTCGGGCGTCGAGAACTCCTGCGCCCGCTCGACGCGGTCGCTGGCCCAGAGCGTGGCGTACGCGGCCGACCTGGCGGGGAAGCGCGTCGCGTGGGCAGGCGACTTCCAGGGCCTCGGACAGGGGGTCGCCCCGCGGCTCGGATACACCACCGATCGCGGCGACTGGTGCAATGGCAACTCCGTCGAGCAGTGCTTGCAGCGGCCGGGCGATCTGGGTGAGTGCGCGGGTTGCCTGGCGCAACCCCTGTCGAGCATCGATTCGTGCATTCCGTCGGTCGACCCGAACCTGACCCATTACAGCACGCAAGACGAGAAGGACTGGGCGTACTTCCACACCCGCGGCTACGCCCACCACGGCCTCATCGCGCAGCTGCACGACGATCTCGAGGCCGTGGGCCTGCGGCCGGAGTACCTGAGCGCGCTGCGCGATCAGTCGGCCGAGACGTTCATCAGGACGTGGGAAAAATCGGAGTACATCGCCGGGTTGCCGAGGCCGCTGCGCTGACCCGGGGGCGGGCGCCCGCCGCGCGCTGGCCGCGGGCGGCGGGGCCTACGGCCCGGGGGGCGGGTAGTTCGGCTCGGTCATCCCTTGAATCCACTGCGTGACCAGCTGCAGGCCGGTGTCGTCGACCTGGCGGGTCGCGATGCGCGGCATCTGCCCCTCGAAGCCGCGGAGCTCCTGGCGGGCGACAAGCAGGCTGCGCGACGGATCGCCAGGACGGATGTCGTACCAGTTGGCCGGGTCCGGGTTCTTCAGCCCCTCGTACTTCGCGTTCTCCGCCGGGCGCTTGTTCATGCCCGTCCGGACGGCGTCCGTCGCGGCCACGCTGCCCAGCTCGCTCGCCTCGAGCCGCAGGTACAGGCCCGTATCGTGGGCCGCCGACTCGGGCAGGTCGTTGTGGCAGCTCACGCCGCAGTTCGCGTGCAGGTAGCCGAGCGCCTGGCGCTCCACCTCGTCGCCGGGGATCGTCAGGGCGAGCGGGCTCGCGTCCTCGATCACGCCGAGCGCGACCAGCGACTCGCGCGTGACCCCCTCGGCGCCAGGGCCGAGCATCAGCGCGTCCCAGCCGAGGACGAAATCGGCGCGCCCGACGTGGCACTCCTTGCATTGATCCCGCGTCGGCACCATGTGGCCGGTGCCGTAGAGATCGGGCACGCCGAAGTCGTTCTGCATCTGGATCGCCTGCCGCTCGTCCTCGGACCAGACATAGCTCGTGTAGACCCAGCCGGCGGCCATCTTGCGCAGGAGGCGCGTCTCGGCCATGCGCAGCGCGCCGTCCGCGCCCTTCACGCGGAACTCCTTCCAGAACTGCGTCCCCTCGGGATACACGAACGCGTCCGGATTGCTCACGTCCACCCGCTGGCCCTTCGGGATCGAGACGAAGCGCCGCTTGGCGGCGCCGTCGCTCCAGAGCTCCATCGCAGGCTTGTACTCGAGCACGCCGCACGCGAGCTCGCGCTTGTCGAAGTCCCCGTAGAGGCCGGTACAGCGCAGGTCCACCGGCAGCACGCCGTCGAGCGGCGCCGCGCAGTCCACATCGGTCGGCATCGTGTATTCGACACACGCCGGCTCGTCCGAGCCGTCCGGCCCGGCGTCGACCTCCGGCATCGACACGCCCGGCCCCCCCGCCTGGCCCCCGGGCGGCGGATCGCCGCCGCCCGAGCTACACCCCATCGCCACCAGCAGCGCGCCGGCAACAGAACCTTTCCTCACGACATCATGAAGCATGCGCTCATGGTGCCACAGGAATGGAGCGCCGGGGAACGTGGATTCACCGACTCCGCGCCGCGTCGCATCGCCCCGCGCGCGTCATCCGGCCATGTGAACGTGCACGCGCCGACCGATGATGTGCGCCGAGCAGAGCTCGTTCGATGGCGCCTGATGCCGAAAGGGAGCTCCAGTGAAAAAATGAACCTTCGAGTGTCCACTGCTGCTGTACGGCGCGCCTTCAGGCGCGAAACGGTCCAGGGGGGATGTACGGTTGTGGTCTGTCCGCTGCGCGCTCGCGGCGCGCCCTCGCGCCACGCGCTCGCGGCGGGCGAGGTGCGGCCAGAGCAGCACGAGGTGCTGGCGGCGTGCTCGCGACGCAGCACCGGGCGGGCGGGGGCCCGCGGGAGCGCGGGGAAACGCATGGCACGGCGCGTGCGACGTGCGATCGCCGCCGGGGTGGACGGTCGCGGACGAGGGCGTCGCCCTGCCGAGAGCGCCCCGGCAACCTCTCTTTCCCGGAGCCTTCGCATGAGTGGACTCAGTCTCGTCTTCGATACGCCGCAGCTCGCACAGGACTACGAGGCACGCAGCGCCGAGCGGCAGTTCCGCCACGGCCAGCGGCTGATCGCCGAGCTCGGCGTTCGCGCGGGCGAGCGCGTGCTCGATATCGGGAGCGGCACCGGGCTGCTGGCGGAGCACGTCGCGGGCATCGTCGGGCCGACGGGCCAGGTGCTCGGGATCGATCCGCTGCCGCTGCGCGTGGAGATCGCCCAGCGCAAGGCGAGGGCGAACCTCTCGTTCCAGGTCGGCAACGCCTACGCGCTCGACGGGCTCCCGTCGGGCAGCTTCGATGTCGTGTACCTCAACGCCGTCTTCCACTGGCTCCCCGACAAGACCGAGCCGCTGCGGCAGATCCACCGCCTGCTCAAGCCGGGCGGGCGCGTCGGGCTCACCACGGGCGCGAAGGACCAGCCGAACCGGCTGCAGGCCATCAAGCGGCAGGTGCTCTCGCGCGAGCCCTACGCGCGCTACCCGGAGTCGCTGGCCGGCACGCCGCACTGGGTGACCGCCGAGGAGCTCGCCGGCCTGCTCGGCGGCGCCGGCTTCTCCGTGCAGAAGATCGAGGCCCAGGAGAACGTGAACCACCAGCCGGACGCGAGCGCCGCGATCGCCTTCTCGCAGGCGAGCTCGTTCGGCAACTTCCTCGGCCACCTGCCGGAGTCGCTGCGCGTCCAGGCCGTCGAGGACATCAAGCGCGAGCTCGAGGCCTTCCGGACGCCCGAGGGGATCCGCCTCGAGGGCAAGCGGCTGTTCGCGATCGCGCACAAGCCGGCGTCGCACTGACCCGGGGGGCCGGTCCGCCGGCACCCGAGCGCGACGCCACCCCACGATGCTTTTCGGCTGACACAACCACAAGGAAAACTCCGCATGAGCGCCACGACGAACCAGAGCAGCAATGGCAGCAATGTCCTCGAGATCGTGCCCGTCGCCGGCCGGATCGGCGCAGAGGTGCGCGGCGTGCGCCTCTCCGCCGATCTCGACGCCACGACGGTGAGCGAGATCCGGAAGGCCTGGCTGCGTTACAAGGTGATCTTCTTCCGCAACCAGCACCACCTCGACGACGCCGCCCAGGAGAAGCTCACCGCGATCTTCGACGGCGCGCCCGTCGCGCACCCGACGGTGCCCGTCGTCCAGGGCACCGGCTACATCCATGAGCTCGACTCGCGGTACGGCGGCCGCGCGAACTCCTGGCACACCGACGTCACGTTCGTCGACGCCTACCCGAAGGCGTCGATCCTCCGCGCGCTCGTGATCCCGGCGTACGGCGGCGATACCGTCTGGGCCAACACGGTCGCGGCGTACGAGGATCTGCCGCCCGCGCTGCGCGAGCTCGCCGACAAGCTGTGGGCCGTGCACAGCAACGAGTACGACTACCAGGCGCGAAAGCCGCAAGCGTCGACGGACGACGTGCGGCGCTTTCAGGAGGTGTTCACGTCGACCGTGTACGAGACCGAGCACCCCGTGGTGCGCGTCCACCCGGAGACCGGGGAGCGCTCGCTCGTGCTCGGTCACTTCATCAAGAGGCTCGTCGGCGTCTCGTCGTCCGACTCGGCGCACCTCTTCCAGGTGCTCCAGGACCACGTGACGCGCCTCGAGAACACGGTCCGCTGGCGGTGGGCCGCCGGCGACGTGGCCATCTGGGACAACCGCGCCACCCAGCACTACGCGATCAACGACTACGGCGATCAGCTCCGCGTGGTGCGCCGGGTAACGGTCGACGGCGACGTGCCCGTCAGCATCGACGGCAAGCGCAGCGTCACCCGCAAGAAGGCGCCGCGCGCCGCCGCGGCGAGGAGCGAGAGCGCCGGCGGCGCGGGCGCCTCTGTGGCGGCTGCGACGGCGTAGTGCCCAGCTCCGTGCGTCAGAGATCCCACGAGGGATCGCTGACGCACGGAGCTCGTCGCGAGCGGCGGCGCTACCGGCCCGTCAGCTCGCCGGTCCCGAGCAACCGTACGCCCCGAGCTCCCGGCCGACGTAGATCCCGACACGCGGCTCCATGGAGACCCAGCTTTCCGGGGCGCAGCGCCGGCGTCGACGGCGGCCGCCGGGCGGGTCCTTGACGGCGGGGATCGCCTGCGCTTCATCTGCGGCGGAGGAGTGCCCCGTGGGTGAAGCAGGCAAGCGTGATGACGCTCGAGACGGAGAGGCGAGCACCGCGCACGTCGTGGTGATCATGCTGATCGTGGCCTTCGGCGTGCTCGCGCTGCCGTGGATGGTGCTGCGGAAGCTGGAGGCCCGGGCCCCGGGGCGCGGCGAGGCGGCCTCCGGCGTCGCGGACGAGGATCTCGCCCAGGGGGGCAAGATCTATTACCGCTCGTGCACCGGGTGTCATCAGGCGAGGGGGGAGGGGAAGCCTGGCCGGTATCCGCCCCTCGTCGGCGCGTCATGGCTGCTCGAGGACAAGGAGACGCCGATCCGGATCACGCTGCTCGGCGCCGCCGGGCCGATGGAGGTGAACGGCGTGCAGTACAACGACGTGATGCCCAACTTCGGCGTGAACCTGTCGGACGAGGAGATCGCGCTGGTGCTCACCTATGTGCGATCGAGCTGGGGGAACAGCGCGCCGGCGATCACGAAGGACGACGTTGCGAGGGTGCGCGCCTCGCTGGGAGACCGGATGGAGCCGTGGGCCGGCGGCGCGGCGCTCTCGGCGGCGCGGGAGACTCCGGTCCTGCGCTGAAGCGCGCAGGCCGGCGACGACGGGCGCGCCGCGGCTCGAGCGACGCGCGCCAGCGCGCCGGCGGGCTCCGCGGCGATGGTCCCGGGACGAGCCGTCCGAGCTCGGATGCGGCGCGCGCGGCGCAACGTTTGCGGGCGTTGTTGGCGGTGGGGCGGGGCGATCTCACGCGCGCAGCTGCCGCGCGGGCGGCACGAGGCCGAGGCGCGTGCCCAGCCAGCCGGCCGGCGCGCGCAGGAACGGGAGCTTGGACAGCGAGGCCACGATGGCGAGCACGTCGGCGAGCGACGCGCGCTCGTCGAGGAAACGGAGGACGCGCGTCCAGCGAGGCGGGGACCTCTACAGGGGGCGTTGAGCAAGTGTGCTCTGCCCCGAGGAGGCCGTTTCCGGTGTCGAGGAGGCAGCTGAGCTTCCCCGGGAGACCGTTTCCGGTGTCGAGGAGGCAGCTGAGCTTCCCCGGGAGACCGTTTCCGGTGTCGAGGAGATAGCTGAGCTACACGGAGGAGACCGTTTCCGGTGTCGAGGAGATAGCTGAACTGCCCGGAGGAGACCGTTTCCGGTGTCGAGGAGGCAGCTGAGCTTCCCCGGGAGACCGTTTCCGGTGTCGAGGAGGCAGCTGAGCTTCCCCGGGAGACCGTTTCCGGTCCCCGGCGCTGCCCGCCCGGCCCCGCGACGGTCACTCCCGCACCGGCTCCTGTAGATCCACCCCGAAGCGCTCGCGGTACCCGCGCCGCGCCGCCTCGCGCAGCTCGTCGTCACCGCGGCTCACCTGCTCCTCGATGCCCGCGTTGCGCCGCGGCGCGCCCCGTCGCTAGAGTGACCGCATGTCCGACCTGCTCGTGAACATCGATGTGCCGGCGATCGAGCCGGCCATCGCCTTCTACACCCGCGCGTTCGGCCTGCGCGTCGGGCGGCGCTTCGGCGGCGCCTTCGTCGAGCTCCTCGGCGCGGCCGCGCCCATCTATCTCCTGGAGAAGCCGGCCGGCAGCGCGCCTGCGGCCGGCGCGCCCGCGCGCGACTACCGGCGCCACTGGACGCCGGTCCATCTCGATTTCGTCGTCGACGATCTCGAGGCCGCCGCGCGTCGGGCGCAGGAGGCGGGCGCGGTCCCCGAGGCCGACGTCGAGGTGGCCGCGTGGGGGCGCATGCTCCGCCTGGCCGATCCGTTCGGCCACGGCGTTTGCCTGCTTCAGTTCAGCGGCCGCGGCTACGACGAGATCGCCACGCCCGGCTGAGCGAGAGCCGGGGGATTCGACACCAGTTCTTCTCTTCGGGAATGCACGAGCGATGGTCACGATGAGCTCGGGGACGATCGCCTCCGAGCTCATCGATCCAGGCAACGCCTCTCACGATCTGCGAACTCCGGAGCTCACACGACCGGGCGGGGTGCGCCTCATCGACGCGCACGCGGCGTCGATCCTCCTCGTCGACGCGGCGAAGGCCGCCGGGCTGCTCGGGCCCCGGGTCGTCCGCCGGCGAGCAGGCGGCGCGGCTCGCCGATCGGTACCGGCCTCGGTGGCCGCCGGAGAGCCGAGCAGCTGCCACCTTTGCACGCAGCGATCTCAGGAACGAAAGCCTCGGGGAAAACCCGATGGGTAAACGCTCGAAAGACCTACGGCGATCCCCTGGCCCGTGTCCTGCTAGAGGTGCACGGCAGAGCGCCCGTGACGGTTTCCCCCCCCCACCGTCGAGCGGGCGCTCTGTTTTTTGTCCTCCGGCGCGGGGAGCGCCCGGCAGGCCGCCCGGCCGCTGCGGGTCACGGGTCGGCGGTGACGAGGGCGATGGCGAGGCCGTCGTACCCCTTGGTGCCCACCGTCTGGATCGCCGTCGCGCTCACGCGCCGCTCGGCGGCGAGCAGCTCGTAGAGGCGGCGCACCCCCTGGACGTTGGGGTCCGCGCTCTCGGGGTCGACCACCGCCCCTCTGCGCACGACGTTGTCGACAACGATGACGCTGCGGCGGCGGGAGAGCTTGAGCGCCCACGCGAAGTAGTCGGGGTTGCTCGGCTTGTCGGCGTCGATGAAGATGAGGTCGAACGGGCCGCGGCCCTCCGCGGCGAGCTTCGGCAGCGTGTCGAGCGCCCGCCCGAGCCGCAGCTCGACGCGGTCGGCCACCCCGGCGCGATCGAGGTTCGCGCGGGCGACCTCGGCGTGCTTCGGCTCCGACTCCAGCGTGATCAAGCGGCCGCCGGCGGGCAGCGCCCGCGCGAGCCAGATGGTGCTGTACCCCCCGAGCGTGCCGATCTCCAGGATGGTCCGCGCCCCATGGATCCGCGCCAGGAGATTCAGCAGCTTGCCCTGGTTCGGCGCGACGTTGATCGGCGGCAGGCCGGCCGCGGCGCTCGCCTCGAGCGCCGCGTCCAGCGCGGCGTCGGGCGGCACGAGCAGATCGGTGATGTAGCGATCGACAGCTGACCATTGCTCCTGAGCCATGAGTGATCCTCCTCACGTCGCGGCGACCCCGGATCGCCGCGCACGGGTGAGCCGAGCTTCTTGTGGTTCGATTGACAGACATCAAGGCAACGAGCGCCCCAACGAGGACACCTCGCCGCCAGCCTAATCGTTGGATGTTTGTCCGTTATAACAGATGTCGGCGGCGGGCACATCGCCCGCGCCGCTGCGCGGGCTCGATCTAGCGCGGCACGAGGACGCGGGCGTCCCAGGGCCCGAGGTCCAGCGCGACGGAGCCCGCCTGGAGGTGCGCGCCGGCGCCGCCCAGGGCGTCGCGCAGGCCGCCGCGCGCGTGGGCGGCGAACGGCGCCGGGACGGCGAGCCGCTGCTTCGCCGGTCGCTCGCTGAAATTCAGGACCACGAGCGCGAAGCGCGACGCGTCGTCGCCGTGCCTGACGTAGGCGAAGACCTCGTCGTCCTGCCCGGCATGCACGACGACGAGCCCCGGCGACCGGAGCGCCGCGAGGGAGCGCCTGAGCCGGATCAGCTGCTCGTAGCGCCGGGTCAGCGGCCCGCGCGGAGGCCGCGAGACCGGGGCGAGGCCGCCGTAAGGCTCGTACTCGGCGCCGAGCTCGTCGAACGCGTAGAGGCACGGGATGCCCGGCAGCGTCAGCAGCGCCGCCGCGGCGACGCGCGTCAGACCCGGCCCGTGGCGCGTGATGAAGCGGGCCCCGGTGTCGTTGTTGTTGATGAACCTCAGCGTGCGCTCGGGGCGCGCGGCGCGCGCCTCGGTGGCGGCCAGCGCCGCGCCCAGCCGGGCCGCGATGCCGCGCGGCGCGTCGAACACGCCGCTCCACGCCCACCGCCCGAGCTCCTCGGTCCAGTCGTACGCCGCGTCGAACCCGCTCTGCAGGTAGTACGGGTCGCGCGCCGAGGCCTCGGCGATCAGCGCGAGATCCGGGCGCACGCGCCGGAGCTCGGCGGCCCACGAGGACCAGAGCTCGCTCCGCCGCTCCTGGATGCCCCACGCGGCGTCGACGCGATAGCCGTCGACGCCGAAGCGCTTCACCCAGCGCAGCGACACCTCGAGCATCCAGCGCGCCACCTCGGCGTTGTCGTAGTTGAGGTTCGGCAGGTGCTCCCAGTCGAAGTAATGGGTGGGCTCGCCGCCGGCGTCGCGATCGTAGAACGCGAAGGTGTGGGCGCGGCTCCCCTGCCGCTCGGCTTGCTGGAAATACGGGTGCTCGATCGAGGTGTGGTTCGGCACGAGGTCGAGCAGCACGCGCAGGCCGCGCCGGTGCGCGTCGTCGACGAGCTCGCGCAGGTCCTGCTCCGCTCCGTAGTCGGGGCGCACGCTGAAGTAGTCCGTGACGGCGTACCCGAAGTCGCCCTCGGGCGCGGCGAAGATCGGAGACAGCCACAGCGCCGTGACGCCGAGCCGCTCGAGCGCGGGGAGGGCGGCGCGCACGCTCCGGAGCGGGGGATCGCCGAAGAAGGGCGGCACGACGCCGTAGAGGACCGCGTCGTCGATCCACGACGGCGCGCTCGCGCCGGGGGGCGCATCGAGCGGCGGCGCGACGCGCGCGGTGTCGCTGCGGCCGCGCGCGTCGCGCACCGTGAGCTCGATCGTGGCGCGCCCGGCGGCGTCCGGCGCCGGCACCTCGATGCGGGCGCCCTGCCCGAGGCGCTCGGCGGTCCCGTCGCCGCGCGGCCGGGACCACGCGAAGGCGACGAGCTCGGCGCCCGAGCGCTCGCTCGGCTCGCTGCCCGTAGCGTCGAGGACGAGCCGGTCGCCGGCCCGCGCCGCGCGGGCGCGGGCCCGGGGCGCGTCCTCCAGCCGGACGCGGTAGGTGACGGGCGGCGTGACCAGCTCGCCCGCGCCCGTCGCGCGGCAGCGCGCGGCGATCTCGTTCTCGCCCTCGAGCAGCGGCACGTCCGCCGCGAAGCGCCGCTGCTGCTCGATCGCGGCGGGGTGGACGTCGCCGCCTACCTGGATCGCGCAGTCCTCCAGCGTCCCCGGCCCGGCGAGGGCGCCCTGGATGCGCGCGCTGAAGGCCCACACCTCGGCGTCGTCGGCGTGCAGCTCCAGCCGGGCGTCCGCGGCCCCGGACGGGCGCGGCGGCGCGGAGGTGGCGGCCGACTCGCACGCGGGCGCGGCGGAGAGCAGCGCGACGATCCCTGCGACCGCGGCGAGCGCCCGCGGGCGCCGCGCCGGGGCCGGCGCGGGCCGCCGCCGGACGCCCGCGCGCGGGTCGATCGCGATCGCGACGGCCGGCGAGGAGGGGGCTGCACCGGGGGAGGGGGCGGCGGGCGAGCGAAGGAGGCGAGTCGACATGGGGCTGCGCGGCGAGCGGGGGAGCCCCTCTATTCCAGAACGACCTCCGGCGATCGCCGCTGGGCAGAGAGCGCGGAGGATTTATGTCGCGATCTCCCCGGTCTCCTCTGGCGCCGCCGTGCCCCGGTGATCGGGGCAACGCCTTCCGATCCTCGGCGCCTCGCCGCGCGCCGCCTGTGCCCGAGATCAGGCGGCGGTGCGGAGGGCGGCGCGGCCGCGGGCGCGCAGGGCGAGCGGGACGCCGCCGGCGGGGCCCAGCGTGAGGTTGCGCCGCACGGGCCGCGGCGGACGCTGGTCAAGCAGGCGGAACTGCCACGCCGACAGCGCCACGCCGAGCACGATCTTCATCTCGAACATCGCGAAGGCCGCGCCGATGCAGCGGCGGTTCCCGCCGCCGAACGGCAGGTACTCGAACGGGGAGTACTTGCGCTCGAGGAAGCGCTCGGGCCTGAACTGCGACGGATCGGGGTAGAGCTCGGGGCGGTGGTGCACGAGCAGGATGCACGGCGCGACCCCCGTCCCCGGCGGGAGCGTGTGCTCGCCGATCCGGAACGGCTGCGCCGCCATGCGCGGGGCCTCGGTGACGATCGGGTGCAGGCGCAGCGCCTCCTTGCACACCGCGTCCAGGTAGGGCAGCGCGGCGAGGCGCTCCGGGTCGGGCTCCGGGCCGAGGGCGTCGATCTCGTCGCGCAGCCGCGCGAGGACGGTCGGGTGGCGGTGCGCGTGGTCGAGGGCCCACGCGAGGGCGAGCGCGGTGGTCTCGTGCCCGGCGAAGAGCAGCGTCCGGAGCTCGTCGAAGATGGCCTGGTCGCTCATGCTCGAGCCGTCGTCGTAGCGGGCCGCGACCAGGAGGCTCAGGATGTCGTCGCCCGGCGCCGCGCGCGCCCGCTCGATCTGCTCGCGGCACAGGGCGTCCAGGTGCTCGACGCGCCGGCGGAAGCGCGCGTAGGGGCCGAGGCCCCCGAGCTCGCGCTGCAGGATCGGCAGGAAGGTCAGCGCCGGGGTCAGCGCGTCGGTCATCGCGACGATCGCGCGCGCGAACGCGCTCATGCGCGACGGCTCCTCCACCCCGAACACGGCGCGGAGGATGACGTCGAGCGAGATCGCCTGCGTGATGTCCTGGGCGACGGCGCGGGGCGCGCGCGCCGCCTCGGCGAAGCGGCGGGCGGCGACGTCCGCCATCGCCGCAGCGTAGGCGCGCATGCGGTCGCCGTGGAACGGCGGCGTCAGCAGCTTCCGCTCGCGCCGGTGGCGCTCGCCCGAGAGCATGACGAGCGAGTGCTCTCCGACGAGCGGGGCGATCGACTTGGTGGCGTACGGGACGAGCGCGTCGGGCGGCGCGGTCATCACGTCCTGCACCGACGCGGGGCTGCCGGCCATCACGACGTCGCCGTTGTACATCGGGACGTTGAAGACGTCGCCGTACGTGGCGGCGCACCGGGACAGGAGCTCGATCGGACGCGTGAGGAACTGGTAGGTCGTCAGCAGGCGGCCCTGCGGGCCTCGGGGCAATTGGCTCATGGCGCACCTCGGCAGGAGCTCGATCCCGGTGGCGCGCGGCGCCTCGCCGGGATCGATCCAACGATGAGGCCGGCGCGGCGGCGCGGCAGCGGCGTCGGGCGCCAACGTTGCGACGGATCGCGCCAGGGGGGCGCGCGGCGGCGCGGGCGCGCGGCGGCGGGAGGAGCACGAGCGCGGCGGCGCGGGCGTGCGGCGGCGGGAGGAGCACGGGCGCGGCGGCCGGTCGTGGTTGGCGCGCGCGGCTCGGCTTGCGATCATCGGCGCATGTCCAGGTACCGCAGCGACATCGAGGTGGTGCGGCTCCGCATCCACGAGCTAGAGGAGCGGCTGCGCCGCGTGCGCGCGCAGCAGATCCGCGCCGAGGCGGCCGCGAACCTGGGTCCCGAGGCCGCGCGGCCGTTCAGCCGGGGCATGTACCACCTCGGCCGGGCGCTCAGGCGGCTGCTGCGCGGGCGGGGTCCGGCGCCCGCGCAGCAGCTCGCGGCGGCGCGGGCCCGGCTCGCCTGGCTGGAGCGGCGGGTCGCGATGGCGGAGGTGGAGCTCTCGCGCGCCGAGGCGGAGCGCTCGCGCACGGAGGCGGAGCGCTCGCGCGCGAGCCTCGGGGCCGATCGGTGGGAGCCGGTGAGCGGCGCTCACCCCGGGTCGATGCCGGCGGTTGACCTCGCGCCGGCGGTGCCGGCGGTTGACCTCGCGCCGGCGGTGCCGCAAAGCGCGCCGTCCAGCCGCCTGGCTTACCGCCTCGGCCGGGCGATCGGGCGGCTGAGCCGGCGCTGAGCCGGCGCTGCTTCGCCACCAGGAGGTTTTCCCATGGCACGAGCCCTCGGCATGTTCACGTCCCTCGTCGCGGCGGCCACGATGGTTTCCTGCGGCGGGGAGGCTCCGCCGCCCGCGCTGGCACCGGCGGCCTCCGCTTCCGCTGCGCCCGTCGCGACGAGCGGCGTCGAGCCCCCGCCTGCGGCTCCGGCGGCTGCCGCGGCGTCCACGGCGGCACCCGAGCCGCCCAGGCGCGCCGCGCCGAGCCCGGTCGCGAGGTACACCGGCTTCGCCAAGCCGGAGAGCGTGCTCTACGACGCGGACAACGACCGCTACCTCGTCTCGAACATCAACGGCAATCCGGGCGACAGGGACAACAACGGCTTCATCTCCGTCCTCTCGCCCGACGGTCAGGTGACGAGCCTGAAGTGGATCGAGGGCGGCAAGAACAAGGTCAGGCTCGACGCGCCGACGGGCTCGGCGATCGCGAAGGGCGTGCTCTACGTCGCCGACCTCACGACCCTCCGGATGTTCGACCTCACGACCGGGGCGCCGAAGGGGGAGATCGCCATCCCCGGCACGACGTTGCTGAACGACGTCGCGGCGGCGCCGGACGGCAAGGTGTACGTGTCCGACTCCGGCTTCACGATCGGCGCGACCGGCAACCTCGAGGCGACGTCGAGCGACGCCATCTACGTCATCGAGAAGGGCAGGGCCAGGGCGCTGGCGAAGACCACCGCCCTGCGCATGCCGAACGGCCTCGCGTGGAGCGACAAGGGGCTCGTGGTTTGCTCGAGCGGCGCTCCCGAGGTCTTCGTGCTCGACGAGAAGGGCGCGAAGCAGGACGTGACCACCACGGCGCCCGGCGGCCGCCTCGACGGCCTGATCTCCCTCGGAGACTCGCTCCTCGTGACCAGCCACGACGCCTCTGCGGTGCTCCGGGGGAAGCTCGGCGGGACCTTCGAGGTCGCCATCCCCGAGCAGGAGACGCCCGCGGATATCGGTTATGACACGAAGCGCGGACGCGTCCTCGTGCCCCACGTGATGGTGGACACGGTCGACGTCTACGAGCTGAGGTGATCTGCGGACGAAAGATGCGCGCTTCGGGCCTCCCTCCAGCAGGCTGGCGTCGTCGCGGCATATCGAGGAAGAGATGAACATCTCCATTGTCGACGCATGGCGCACGCGGGAGGCGCGTGAGTTCTTCCGGAACGTTTGGCCGATGTACGTCCATGAGCTCTCCGGCTTCGATACGAGCTTCTACGCTCTGGACGAGGCCGGTCGATGGCAACCGGACATCGTCGACGATTGGGTCTCGAGCGTCACGCCGCCCGGCAACCTGCGCGCTCCGCGGTCGGCGCAGGACCCGATGCAGCCGTTCCAGCGAGCGTACGTCATTGCGAGCGACGCCCGACCGGTCGGGTTCGTATGTGTCGGCCTGCGACCGTTCAGATACATGCCGGACGACGTCGATTTCAGCATCGCCGAGCTCTTCTTGATCCACGGGAGCCGCGGAACCGGCGCGGGCCGACATGCGCTCCAGCTGCTGCTCCGTCAGTATCCAGGGCGGTGGCACCTCTGTGCCATCCATGACAACGCTCGGGCGATCCGATTCTGGACCAAGACGCTGCCGCTGCTTGGCGTGCGAGATCTCGAAACACGGCACGAGAGCGGCGATGTAACCTGGCGGTTCGTCGCAGAGGGGTGACGTGCGCTGGGCTCCCGAGCCCTCGATTTCCCGCGACCGCTCGTGATCGACCGGTCTCTCAGGCCGGAGGTCTGACGCACGGATCTATCGGACGCGGGTGCGCCGGTACTCGCCCGGGGTGGTGCCCGTCCAGCGGCGGAAGCTGCGGTAGAAGTGACGCGGCTCGCCGTAGCCGAGCAGGAAGGCGATCTCCTGGAGCGCGAGGTCGCGCCGGCGGAGGAGCTCGATCGCCTTGCCCCGCCGGGCCTCGTCGAGCTGCGCCGTGAACGACGTGCCGAGATCCTTGAGGGCGCGCTGGAGCGAGCGCGTGCTCATGCCCAGCGCGCGCGCGATCCGCGCCTGGTCCACCTCGCCGCGATCGAGCCGCTCGCCGATGAGGGCGCGCACGCGCGCGTCGAGCGGCGCCGCGCCGGCGGGCGCGGCGCGCGCGGCGAGCAGCTGCTCGGCGTGGCGCACGAGGTAGTCGCGGACCGAGGGATCCGCGCCGACGAGGTGCGCGTCGAGCACGCGCGCGTCGTAGACGAGGCCGGTCGCGGCCGCCTCGAAGCGCACCGGGGCGCCGAGCGCCTCCTCGTAGAGCGAGGTCGGGTGCCGGCGGGGGTGGCGGAACATGGCCTCGAGCGGCCGCGCGGCGCCGTCGAGGTAGAGCGCGATGAAGCGCGCGAGCCCCGCGGCCATCATCTCGATCGGCTCGGCCATCGCGACGACCCGCGGCTCGTGCTCGAGCGCGAGGTGGAACACCTCGCCCCGCTCCTCGATGACGATGCGGAGGTGCGGGTCCATGAGCCTGAAGAAGCGGCCATAGACCGCGACCGCCTCTCGCAGGGTCTCGCTGTGGCGCGCGACGTGCCCGACGATGCCCACGACCGAGACCGGGATCCAGCGCGCGTAGGTCAGCCCGAGCGGCTCGCCGGGGAGGCGCTCGAGCATGAGCGCCCACAGCGACAGGAGCGACGCGTACGGCACGAGCTCGTCGGGCGCGGCGAGCGCCTCGGCCGAGACGCCGGCGGCGCGGAGGAGATCGTCGCGAGGGACGCCGCGCGACGAGGCGAACTCGATGAGCGCGGCCGGCAAGGATGCGAAGACGAGCTCGCCGTAGGACATGGCGCGGGCCGAGGATAGCGCACGCGCTGGCTATCCCGCGCGGGCCGGGCGCTCCCACGCGGCGTACAGGTCGGGGCGGCGCTCCGAGAGGTAGCGGTTGTCCGCGCGCGACGCGCGCTGGAGCTCGGGATCGAGATCGGCGAAGAGCAGGTCCTCGCCGGCGGCGCCCGCGGCGGCCAGTACCGAGCCGTCCGGGGCCGCGATGATGCTCTGGCCGCACAGGACGGTGTCTCCTTCCTGCCCGCAGTGGTTGGCGTAGGCGATGAACACCTGGCTCTCCAGCGCGCGCGCGGGCGGCAGCGTGCGGGCCACCACGCCGAACGGCTCCGGCAGCGCGGTCGGCGCGCACACGAGATCGGCGCCGGCCAGCGCGACGCCGCGCACCGCCTCGGGAAACTCGATGTCGTAGCAGATCAAGAGGCCGATCCGGAAGCCGTGCAGGGCCGCGATGGGCAGCTCGCCGCGGCCCTGGGTGAAGACCGCGGCCTCGTCCGGGCCGTAGAGGTGCGTCTTGCGGTAGGTCGCGAGGCGCGCCCCGGCGCGATCGAAGAGGTGCGCGGCGATGAAGAGCTCCCCGTCGGGGCCGCGGTCGGGCGCGCTGGCGACCAGCGCGATGCCGCAGCTCGACGCGACGTCCGCGAGCCGCCGGGCGATGGCCTCGGGCGAGGTCTGGAGCAGCGTCCGGGGCACCAGCGCCGGCACGTAGCCCGTCGTGAACAGCTCCGGAGTGACCAGGAGGTGAGCGCCGCCCTCGGCGGCGCGCCGGGCCGCGCCGGCGATGCGCGCGACGTTGGTGTCCACCTGTCCCGGGACGGCGTTGGCCTGCAGCACGGCGATGCGCATGAGATCGACCCTCCAGCGGCGCTCCGGGGCTCCAGCGTACCCGATGGGCCCTGCGCGCGATCGAGCGACCGAGGTTGACGCGATGCGGCAATGCCGGGTACCATGGCGCGGATGCTTGGGTTCGAGCGCTCGCCGGGGTCGAGCTTCCCTCGTGCGAGGCCGCGCGCCGCCGCCGCCGCGGTCCTCTCGCTGGTGGCCGTCTCGGCCTGCTGCGGCGCCCCCGAGCGCGCGGATTCGCCCGCCAAGAGCGCGACCATGGGCGAGGCGCCGCCGTCCGCTGGCGCGGGCGATGCGGGGGGCGCCGGGGCGGGCCTGGGCGGCACCGGGGGGGCCGGGGCGGTCGCGGGCGGGGCCGGGGCGGTCGCGGGCGGCGCTGGCGAGGCCGGAGCGGGCGCTGGCGGCGCCGGCGGGGCCGAGACGAGCGGCGCGGGGGCGGGCGGGGCCCCGCTCGCCGATCTCCAGGGATGTCACGGCGAAAAGCGGCCTCTCGTGATCTCCAGCCAGATGCCTTATGCCGTCGCGCGCGTCGGCGCCGCGGAAGGCCACTTCCTCCTCGACTTCGGCACCACGGCCAGCACCATCGACCCGCAGGGCTTCGCGGGCGGGGTGGTCCCCGAGCCCGTCGCCGGCAGCGCCGATCGGTTCGCCGACTTCGATTTCTACGGCCCCTGGGGCACCGTCCGCCTCACGGTGCAGGACCACTCGGGCATTCAGGGCACGGTGCGCCAGGCCGGCATCCTCGGCACGGACTTCCTGTCGCTCAATGCGTTCACGCTCGATTACGAGGACGGCGCCGTCTACCGGGCCGACGCCGGGGCGCTCTGCCCCGATGAGATCCTGCGCGCCGAGGGCATGAAGCCGCTCTGGACCGCGGGATACTATTCTTCCGATCTCGCCGCGGTCCAGGCGGGCTTCCCGAACGTGCCCACCGTCCCGGCGCGCATCGGCGCGGCGCAGGCCGTCGCGCAGCTCGATACGGGGTACGACGACGCGGTGTACCGGCGATCGGTCAACATCAATCGCGCCTTCCTCGCGGCGATCGAGGCGGCGGGGATCGACCTCGAGCCGGTGCCCGAGGCCGCGATGTCGCTGAGCACCTGCGTCCCGGGGCAGGCGGAGCAGGTCTCGGCCTACCGCATCCTCCGGGGCGCGCCGTTCGAGCTGGTCAGCACCGACGGATCCGCCGCCGTCGCCGCGCAGGACGTGATGCTCTTCCTCAAGGACACGCCGCCCGAGGCCAGGCAGTGCGGCGGGATCGGGACGTGGTCCATCCCCGCAGCGCAGGTGGCCGCGTCGTTCTATGCGGACGCGAGGCGGCTCGTGTTCGACCCCGTCACGTCCCGCGTGTGGATGGGGACGCCGAGGTAGCGGCGAGCGCCCCGAGCGTACCGCGCTCGGGGCCCTCGAGATCTCGCCGTTCGGAACGAAGCAGCCTTGTCGGCCGAGGGGGGCACGCGCGGCTCATCCGCGTTGCGCCGCGACGCGCGAGCGCTCGAGTGACGGGGCGATGGGATGGCATTCACCTTGAGCGAGCTCGCCCGCTCGTGGCATGATCGTCCTGCACAAGGGGGGGACGATGGGGGTGCATCATATCGCGCTGGCGGCCAGGGATCTGGTCGCCACGCACCGGTTTTATACCCAGGTGATGGGGTTCCGCCTCGTCAAGGTGATGGCGGTCCCTTACGAGGGCAGCCGTGACGGGGGCTGGGCGAGGCACGCCTTTTATCAGACGAGCGGGCCGGAGGGGCCGCTCCTGGCGTTCTGGGAAGTGCACGAAGAGGCGGTGCGGGGGCGCTTCAGGACGGATATCTCGACGGGCCTGGGGCTGCCGGCGTGGGTGAACCACCTCGCCTTCACCGCGCCGACCAGCGAGTTCTACAGCCGGATGCTCGCGCGGTGGCTCTCGCACGGTCACGAGGTCACCGAGGCGGATCACGATTTCTGCCGTTCCATCTACACGATGGATCCCAACGGCATCCTGGTCGAGTTTTGCCAGACGCTGCGGCCCTTCTCGGCGGAGGAGGTGGCCGAGGCGGAGCGCTCGCTCCTCGATCCCATGCCGCCGCTCGAGCTGCCGCGGCCCGTGATCGTCCACCGGCCGCAGGTGGCGTGATGAGCGCGCGTGTCGTGGATGCGATGCTGGGGCATGGGCGCCGCCCTGCGGCGTTCGGTTACTGGCCCTTGCCCGAGGACGAGCCGGCGGTTTCCTTGGGGCGGGAGCCGGTCGCGGCCGTGGGGAGCGACGGCGCGCTCGTGCGGGGCCTGTTCTGGACGCCGCCGGGCGGTCGGTTCAAGGTGGCGGCGGTGCTCGCGCACCCGCGGGCGGATTTCTCGGTCCATTACCTCTGCCCGCTGCTCGCGGCGCGCGGGGTGGCGGCGCTCGGGTGCGCGACGCGCTACGTGAACAACGACACCGACTGTCTCCACGAGAAGGCGGCGCTCGATGTCGAGACCGCGGTGGAGGCGGCGCGGGCGCGGGGCGCCGAGGCGGTGGTGCTGCTCGGCAACTCGGGGGGCGGCGCGCTGCTCGCGCTGGCCGAGGCCGGCGCGGCGGCCGAGGGGCGGCGGCTCGGGGACGCCTTCGTCGCGCTGGCGGCGCACCCGGGGCAGGGGGTGTTCCTGGAGCAGGCGATCGACCCGTCGGTGGTGGACGAGGGAGATCCGCTGTCGGTCGATCCGTCGCTCGACATGTACGATCCGGACAACGGCTGGCGGCCGTGGCCGGAGCCGTGCAGGTACGGCCGCGCGTGGCTCGCGCGCTACCGGGCGGCGCAGCGGGCGCGGGTCGCGCGCATCGACGCCGCGGCGCGGGCGGCGATCGAGGCGCAAGGCGACGCGGCGGCGGCGCTGGAGGGGATGGCCCCGGAGCACCCCGAGTGGAGCCGGATGCGTCGGCGGAGCGCGCATGGGCGATTCATGACCGTGTACCGCACGGTGGCGGATCCGGCGTATCTGGACCCGACCATCGAGCCGGACGACCGCGCGCTCGGGTCGATCTTCGCGTCGCCGGATCCGTTCGTCGCGAACTACGGTTATGGGGGCGTGGCGCGGACGCTCACGGCGCGAGCGTGGCTGTCCACGTGGTCGAGCCTGTCGTCGCGGGCGCGGCTCGCGGACAGCCTGCGCGCGGTCGCGATCCCGACGCTGTTCGTGCACGCGACGGCGGACACGGAGATCCGGCTGCGGCAGGCGCGGGAGAGCTTCGAGGCGAGCGCGGCGCAGGACAGGAGCTACGTGGAGCTCCAGGGGGCGACGCACTTCCTGAACGGGCACCGGCAGGCGGCGGCGGAGCTCATCGCGGCGTGGATCCGCGAGCGCTTCGGATAGGCGTGGGGCGCGGCTCGGCGGGGCGGATGTGTCGGCCTGCCTCCTCACCCGCGCTGCGCGGGCAGGGCGCCACCCGATCCGCACCCCCGAAGAGCTCGCCCGGCGGGAGCCGGATGCCAGGGCTGGAGGGCGCACACGCGGCGGCGAGCGCCGGGAGCGAGAGGAGCAACGCGGCGAGGAGCTGCAGCGCGGCGTCGGGGCGCATCCTGCACAGGATGCCAAAATGCGCCGCGCCGATCACCAGCCGGACGTGGCGGCCCGCAGTCGCCGCGCACCGACGCCCTACGGCACCACCACCGTATCGTTCGTCTGCAGCGGCAGATCCCCGCGGAGATCGCCTTTTTCGACGACCTCATCGAACACGAACGGAATCCTGCGCTCGCCGAGCGCGTCGCGCCGGACGATCACCACCTCGTCGGGATCGGCGAAGCGCGTGAAGCCGCCGGCGAGGGCGAGCGCCTGGAGCACGGTGATCTGCGCCCTCGGCGTGAACTCGCCCGGACGCGACACCTCGCCCATCACGTAGACGCGGTAGCTGTGGAGCTCCGCCACCTCCACGCTGACGACCGGCTTCTCGTGGTAGAACTTGGACGCCTGCGTCGCGATCTCCTCGGCGATGCCCATGACGGTGCGCCCCGACGCCAGGATATCGCCGACGAGCGGGACCGTGATGAACCCGTCTGGCCGCACCGTGACGCGGTGGCTCAGCGCCTCGTTCTTCCAGGCGCGCACCTCCAGCACGTCGCCGGGGCCGACCGCATAGGCGCTCGTCGCGCGGCGCTCGGCCTCGAAATCGACCCGCGGGGCGCTCGCGCCGCAACCCGAGGACGCCACGAGGGCCATCAGCGCGGAGCAGAGCAGGGCAATCCGGACACAGCGGGAGCACATGCGGTTATCACCCTCCATGATGGAATCGCGCACCAGCAAGCGCCGATCCCGCGGCCGCGCCCCGCGCCTGCTCCTCGCCCGCGCACCGGCGCTTCCCGCGTGCCGGTCGAGCCCACGGTGCTAGATCCGTCGCGCGGAAGGGGGGAATGCGCGCCGCGCCTCATCGCGCTTGCGCAGGGCGCCTCACCGCGGCCGTCGTGAGCTCGCGGCGCGGGCGGCCTGCGCGGCGCTCGCGGCGCGCCACACCATGGCAGCGTGGGTCGTGTGCGCGCTGTGCGCGCTCGTCATCCTCAAGCCGCAGGAGTTCATCCCCGCGCTCGAGGGGATTCCGCTCGTTCACGCGGCGTTCGGGCTCACCCTGCTCTGCGTCGCCCTCGACGTCGTATGGCGGCGGCTCAAGCCGACGCTCGCGCCTCAGGTCGTCTATGCGCTCGCGTTCCTCGCCTGGGCGGCCCTCACGACCGCGCTCAAGCGCCCGGCCGCCCTCGAGGAGCGCGGCCTGCAGCTCGCGACCGTCGCGGGCGTCTTCCTCGCCGTCGCCTTCGCCGCCGCTTCGCCGCGCGGGGTGCGCGCGCTCGCGATCACGCTCGTCGGCTGCGCCGTCGTCACCACCGCGGTCGCGATCGTGCAGGCGTTTCAGCCCTACGGCTGCATGCTCGCCGCGCCCGACGACTGGGAAGGCAAGGGCGAGCTCGAGCCGGATGGACGCCCCTGCGAGACCAACCTCGATTGCCGCAAGGATCCGCCCGTCCCCGACGGCAACTACCGGTGCGAGCGCCCCGGGCCGCTCGGCACGTCGACGATCGACGGGCGCGTCCGCTACCGCGGCTCGCTCGCCGATCCGAACGAGCTCTCCCTGATGGCCGGCATGTCGATCCCGCTCGCGATCGCGCTCGCCGAGCGGCGCGGCCGCCGGCGCGCGCCCGCGGCTCCGGGCGGGGCCGTCCCGCGCGCGCCCGCGGCTCCCGGCGGGGCGCGCCTTCGGCCTGCGCTGCCGCACCTGCTCACCGATCGGCTGCTCTCGCGCGCGGCCGCGGCGCTGCGCGCGCTCCCCGTGGTGGCCGTCATCGCGGCGATCGGCGCGATGGTCGTCCTGTCGCGCTCGCGCTCGGGGGTGATCGTGTACCTGGCGGTCCTCGGCCTCACGTTCATCCGGTGGAGCGGGACCCTCGGCGCCGTCGCCGCCTGCTTCATCGGCCCGCCCATGCTCCTGCTCGGCGGCCGCAGCGGCGACGAGGCGAGCGAGAGCTCGGAGGAGCGCGTCGAGCTGCTCCGGGAGGCGTTCGAGATGATCCGGCGCACCCGGGGCATCGGCGTCGGCGCAGGGCAGTTCGGCGACGAGTCGTCGCTCGGCCTGACCGCCCACAACTCCTACCTGCTCGCCGCGTCCGAGACGGGCCTGCTCGGGATGTGCCTGTTCGCGCTCGTCCTGTATGCGTCGATCAAAGTACCGCTGTCGATCTGGCTGGGCGACGCCGAGGTCGGCCCTGCGGCGAGGCGGTTCGCGCCGGCGATCTTCGTGAGCCTGTGCGGCGCGCTGCTCGGGATCTTCTTCCTGTCGTGGGCTTACAAGGACGTCCTTTACATGACGCTCGGCGCTTCCGCTGCGCTGTATGGAGCGGCGCGGGCCGAGGACGCCCGCATCTCGGTGCGCGTGTCCCTGAGGGAGGTCGCGCTCGTGTGCGGCGGGATGTTCGCCGTGCTCGTGCTGCTCAACGTCCTGCTCCGGTTCCTCGGGTGAGCGCGCCCCGGGGTGGTATGCTGGTCGGCATGTCTGCCCCCATCCGCAAGCCGGGCGACCCCACCGCCGCGCCGATCCCGGCCGAGGCCCCCCGGGCTCCCACCGAGGCTCAGTGGGCGGCGATGTCGCCCGCGCAGCGAGAGCAGGCCGTTCGAGCGCTCCTCGCCTCGGAGTCGCAGGAAGAGCTCGACGAGCGCGAGGCCATGGCCGAAGGGGACCCGCACCTCGACGCCAAGATGGAGGCGCGCGACACGCTCCGCGCGTGGTTCGGTCGGCGCGGGCGGCGCATCTACGTCGGCGCCGAGATCAAGGTCTACTACCCGGGCGAGAAGGGCTTCACGCCCGACGTGATCGCGGTGACCGACGTCGATCCCGGCCCACGCCTCTGCTGGATGGTCAGCGCCGAAGGCAAGGGCATCGATCTGGCGATCGAGGTGCACTACGCCGGCGACTGGCGCAAGGATTTCGTCGACAACGTCGTGAGATATGCGGCTCTCGGGGTCCGCGAGTACTTCGTTTACGACATCCCGCGCGGGCACATCCGAGGCTACAGGTTGCCGTCCACAGGCGGACGCCGCTACGAGAGCATCCCCTCGCGCATCGGGCGGTACCGATCGGAGGTCCTCGAGCTGGATCTCACGGTGGAGTCAGGTCGGCTACGATTCTATGCGGACACGGCCGAGCTGGTCACCGCCGGCGAGCTGGTGGGCAAGCTGGAGAGGATGATCGAAGCCGCCGAGGCCCGGATCGAGCGAGAGCAGGCGCGGGCAGAGCAGGCCTTGGAGCGGCTGTCGGCGGCGATCCTGATGATCCTCGGCGCGCGCGGCATCCCCGCGAGCGAGGAGGCGAAAGGCCGGATCCTGAGCGAGACGGACCTGAGCGTGCTGGAGCGATGGCTCCAGCGGGCGGCGACCGCGACGGCGGTGGAAGAGCTGTTCCTGGAGTCGGCGGGCCGCTGACCGCGAGAGGCGAGCACGGCGATCCATCGTGACTCACGTCCGCGACGAGCCGCGCCGTGAGGTTCCATGGAACCCGCCTCGCGGGCGGGCCTTGCGCTGCCGGGCGCCTCGGGCCGGAGGAGACATGGGGCGCGGCGCCGCGCGCAGACGGCGGCGGATCGAGGGGTGGACGGGCGCGACCGGGCGCTGGTAGCCTCGCCGGCGCTCGGATCGGACCGCTCGGCCAGAGCCGGTTCGGCTGGAGCAGCCGAGATGACCTCGCGCGGATCGGTCCCCATCCCTTGGCCTCGAATCGGCGGATCGGCAGCTCACCGGTCAGCCCCCTGAGAGAAGAGAAGCGAGATGCCCAAGATCACGGTATGTGCATTTGGCTGGGTTCCACCCTTTGCCCGGGGGCTGGTGCGCGATCTCCGCGTGCGCTGGGCGCTGGCCGAGGCGGGCCTCACCTACGAGGAGCGGCTGATCGGGAACGAGGAGCAGGCGTCCGCGGACTACCGCCGCATTCAGCCGTTCGGGCAGGTGCCCGCCTACGAGGAGGACGGGCTCGTGATGTTCGAGTCCGGCGCCATCGTGCTGCACATCGCCGAACGCTCCGAGGCGTTGATGCCGTCCGATCCCGTCGGTCGCGCGCGCGCGAAGTCGTGGATGTTCGCGGCGCTGAACTCGGTCGAGCCGCATGTCCAGAACCTCGCCGAGATCGACCTGTTCCATCCGAAGGAGGAATGGGCGCAGCTGCGCCGGCCGTCGGCGGTCGAGGCCGTCAAGGCGCGGCTGACGAAGCTGTCCGACTGGCTGGGCGAGCGGGACTACCTCGAGGATCGCTTCACCGCGGGGGACCTGCTCATGACCACCGTGCTGCGCATCCTGCGCCATACGGCGCTCGTCGCGGAGATCCCGGCCCTCGAGGCGTACCGCCTGCGGTGTGAGGCGCGGCCGGCCTTCCAGAAGGCGCTCGCCGAGCACATGGCGCCCTTCGCGAAGCACGCGTAGCAGCGCGCGCCAGCGGCCGAGCGCGGACGCGGCTGACGGGCCTTCGTATTCCCCGGGGGGCGCTCGCGCGTCGTCGGCGAGCGCGAAATCGGCGTCTCCGGACGCCCATCAGGGAACAACGTACGATGCATTCAGCGCGGCCCGGAGCCCGGCAGCGCACGCCGGGAGCGGCGCCGCCGGGAGACTCGCTCGGCGCTCGCTGGCGCGCGAACCGCTGCACTCTGCCGTTGCCTCGCGCGGCGCATCGTGCTTTTGAAGATCGCGTGTCTTCGCTCGCCCAGCAGATCGCCGCGCTCCCCGCCCCGCTGCTCGCCCGCCTCCGGGCCCGAGGGTTCGACCCCGACCGTGTCTCCCGGTGGGCCGCGTCCATCGGCAAGGACCGGGACGCCCGCAATCGGCTCCCTGGCACGGTCGAGCCGCCCGCGCCCGGCGACGTCATGGAGCTGCCGGCCGAGGGCACGCCCGAGCACGCCCGCTGCCGCGAGGCGGGCCTGGCCGCGCTCCGGCGCGGCGAGGTCGCGCTCTGCGTCCTCGCGGGCGGGATGGCCACCCGGATGGGCGGCGTGGTCAAGGCGCTCGTGGAGGTGCTGCCCGGTCGGACCTTCCTCGATCTGCGCCTCGCCGAGAGCGATCACCTCCGGCGCGCGACGGGCGTCCCGGTGCCGCTGTGGCTGATGACCAGCGAGGCGACGAACGGCCCGATCCGCGAGGCGCTCGGCGCGCGCCTCGACGAGCAGGGCGATCTCTGCACCACGTTCGAGCAGCACGTCTCCCTGCGCCTCACCCCGGAAGGGGATCTGTTCCTCGACGAGGACGGCGAGCCGAGCGTCTATGCGACCGGTCACGGCGACCTGCCGGACGCGCTCCGGGAGAGCGGCGTCCTCGGCCGCTTCCTCGCGCGCGGCGGAAAGACCGTCTGGATCGCGAACCTCGACAACCTCGGCGCGACGGTGGATCCGGTCATCCTCGGCTGGCATCTCGGCCACGGCGGGCCCCTCACGGTCGAGGTGGTCGACAAGGGCGGCGACAAGGGGGGCGGCCCGTTGCGCTGGAACGGCCGCCCGGTGATCGCGGAGGATTTCCGGCTGCCGGTCGGCTTCGATCCGAAGGTGGTGCCGGTCTTCAACACCAACACCTTCCTTGCCAGCGCCGAGGCGCTCAGCGCGCTCGCGATGGACTGGGTCTACGTGGAGGTCGAGAAGAAGGTGGGAGATCGCAAGGCGATCCAGTTCGAGCGCATCTTGAACGAGATCACCTTCGGTCTCCCGGCCAGGTTCCTGCGTGTGCCTCGAGACGGGCTCGCGGCCCGGTTCCTTCCCGTCAAGGATACCGACGAGCTGGAGCGGCGTCGGCCGGCGATCGAGGCGATCGCGCGAGCGCGGGGGTTTCTGGTCTGAGTCGAGGGGTACCTGTGCCGGCGTGATGTGCCACGCTGTGCCGTGCGCGCCGGCGGAGGAGCCCTGAATTCGGCGAATCTTGCTGGTATGCAGGATGCTTCTCGATGGTCCAATGACCATCAAGCCCCCTGCACCCGCTCATTTTCGAAGCGTGTTCGCGCGCCGTCTGACCCGCGCAATCCTCGCCACCGCGACGCTCGGTCTGGCGGTTGAAAGCGTCGCCTGCGCCAACGTGGTCATGGACGACCCCGCGCCGGGCGATGGCGGCGGCGGCGCGAGCGAGGATGGCGCGGGGGCGCGTGGTGGGATGGGCGGGGAGGGCGGTGGGGGCGCCGATGGCGTCACGACGGTGCAGGTCGGCGGCGTCTCGTGGGACGAGGAAGGAACGGTGTGCGTGGACCCCGGGGCCCAGGGCGGCGCCGGGGGGCAGGGGGGCGAGGGGGGCTCCGGCGGCGTGTTTGCGGGCGCCTGCGAGCCGCTCGATCCCGTCGGCGCGAACGTCCCTCTCCCGCCGCCTGGGTGCTGGTACAGCAGCATCGGTGACGGTGTCTTTCGAAATGGCGAGTGCTGCTACGAGTTCACCGCGAGCTGCGGCGGCTCGGGCCGGCCTTTTCTCGTGGGCGAGCGCGCCCGCACCGCGCGGGAGCAGCGGAGAGATGCGGGCGGGTGGGGCGGCGCGCCGCGCCCGGACCTCGCGGGGCTCGGGGAGGAGGCCCGCGCCGCGCTGGCCGAGGCGTGGCTTCGCGACGCCTTGCTCGAGCACGCATCGGTCGCCTCGTTCTCGCGGTTCGCGCTGGAGATGATGGCGGTCGGCGCCCCCGCCGAGATGCTCGCGGCCGCGCACGAGGCTGCGCGCGACGAGGTGCGCCACGCGGCGCTCTGCTTCGGGCTGGCGAGCGCGTACGCCGGCGCGGCGCTCGAGCCGGCGCCGTTCGCGTTCGGCGGCGTCGTCGAGGTCACGTCGGACCTGGCGGAGCTCGCGGCGCGCGCCGTGCGTGAAGGCTGCATCGGCGAGACGCTGGCGGCGGTGCAGGCCAGCGAGCAGCTCGCGCACGCGACCGACGCCGCGGTCCGGAGCGTCCTCGCGGCGATCGCGGACGACGAGGCGCGGCACGCCGAGCTCGCGTGGCGCTTCGTGGCCTGGGCGCTCCAGACGGGCGGGGAGGCGGTGCGCCGCGCGGTCGCGGCGGCCTTCGAGGCGGGTCTTGCCGCGCCATCGCCGTCCGTCGCGGCGACGGACGCCTCCGCCGACGCGCTCGCTGCGCACGGTCGCTCCGGCGACGCCGTGGTGGCCGCCTCGTGGAGGCGCGCGATCGCGGAGGTCGTGACGCCTGCGATGCGCGCGCTGCTGTCGGCGCAGGCGGCGGGTTGAGCCGACCGGGGTTGAGCCGACCGGGGTTGAGCCGACCCGGGTTGAGCCGACCGGGGTTGAGCCGACCCGGGTTGAGCCGACCCGGGTTGAGCTGATCCAACCAGAGTGCAATCGGCCGACCAACCGGCCGACCCGGGTTGAGCTAGTTGACCCGACCCACGTTGGCCGGACCCAGGTTCAACCGGCCCGACCCGGGTTGAGCGACCGACCCGACCCGGGTTGAACGACCGACCCGGGTTGGCCCGCCATCGATCCCAACCCGGGTCCGTTCTGGTCGCGTCAGTTGCCCCCGGTTGCCTCAACCCGGGTCAGGTCGACCCGAACCAGGTTGCGGCGCAGCAGCGCCGCAGCAGCGCAGCGATCCGACCCGGGTTGGGTCACGCCCCAACCCGGGTTGGGTCTGGGTTGCCTCGGGTCGGGCCAACCCGGGTCAGGTCGGGTCACCTCAACCTGGGTCAGGTCGGGTCGCCTCAACCTGGGTCGGGTCGCCTCAACCTGGGTCAGGTCGGGTGGGTCGGATCGGATCGAGTCGCCGCCCCGCGGAATTTCTTGACCCGCTCACCCGCTTCGGCCTATGTTTATTGAAAATGAAGATCATTATCAATCCAAAGCGCGCTCTAGCGGGGTTTGAAGACGGCCTGGTTGCCTTCTGGCGGCACTTCTCGCTTCGCGACGCTGGGTGCCGCGCGTTTCGCGGCGTGGCGGGCGGCGGGGGGAGGCGCTCGTGAAGGGCGGTCCGGCAGCGCCGTCGCCGATGGTCGGCGAGCGCGCAGCGGCTCTTCGGGGGTGGGGGAGCGACGCCCCGCCGCTCGACGCAGCGCTCGTGCGCTCGCTCGTCCCCGCGAGGGCCCCGCTCGGGCTCGCCGGTTCGCGCCCGTGGCATTGCTCGCCGCGCGTCCTCCGGCTGATCGTGGCGCTCGCGCTCTCGTGCGAGGCGATCGGCACTCTGGTGAGCGCCGCGATGGGAAGAGAGGACGGCGCCGTCGCAGAGGAGCCGTCCGGCGAGGCGCTGCGCGTCCTCATCGACCGCGCGCTGACGAACGCCCGCTCGGCGCGCCGGCTCGCGAGCGCGCTCGACGCCGTGCTCGCCGGCGAGGTGCGCGCCTACCGTGGGCTCTGCGTCGCCGCGCTCGCGGCCCGCTGGGCGACCGCGCGCGCCGCTGCGCCCGCGAGGGAGGCGGCGGCGCTCCTCTGGGCGAGCGCGCGAACGCCAGGCTCGCCGATGCGCTTCCTCGAAGAGCGCATCGCCGACGACATCGAGCTCCGCGCGCTCCGCGCCATGGCGACGTCGATGAAGGCGGCCAGCGCGCGACGCTGGGCCAGCCCGACGCGCCTGACGCGCCGCTCGGAGGAGCGACCGGCCGAACGAGGCCTCCGAGCGGTCGCCCTTGCCGGACGAGGGCGTTAGCAGCCTCACCGCGGTGGCGTCGTCGGCTAGGTGCTGGGCACGCCGCTGGTCAACCTGGTTGAGGCCGCAGGTGAGGCAGCAGGTCGAACCTGGTTGAGGTCGCAGAGCGCCGAGTCGCCAACTTGACAAGCAACCCACAGATCTGTCATGAAAATGAAAATGACTTTCAATGTCGACCAGGCCCCTTCGTTTGCTCGACGCGAGCTCGCGGGCGTCGCCGCGTGCGCCTATGCCTCCGACGCGTTCCCGGACCTCGGGTTCCACGACGAGGAGGCCCGCCATCTCGCGCGCTTGCTCGAGGTCGAGCGCGCCGGCTTCACCGAGCAGGAGCTCCGCCCGCTCGCGGCCCGCGCCCTGCTCGTGGACGACGTCGTGCACGACTTCTTCCGCCGTCAGCCGGACGGCCTGGCCATCGGGCTCTTCACCGGCCCGTGCACGCGATTCTCACGCATCGACAACGGCCTGCTCCACTGGATCGATATCGACGTCCCCCGCGTGGTCGCCTGGAAGCGCCCGCGCGCCCCTCGCACGCCGCGGTACGCGCTGGCCGCCGCGTCCCCTGGCTGCGATCACTGGATCGATCAGCTCTCCGAGGCGCGCGGCTGGCCCACGTTGATCCTCGGCCTCGGCCTCTTCTCCCAGCTCGGCCCCGAGCGGATCTCCGCCTTCTTGACCCAGGCCTCCCTGCGCCTCGAGCGAGATGTGGAGCTCCTGCTCGACGCGACCCCCTGCCTCCGCCTTCGCCCCGCCGCCGCGAGGGGCGCGCGCCACGTGGAGCTCCACCGCGATGACGGGAGCGTCGAGACGTTCCCGTGGTTGCGGGTCCTCCACGACGACGACTACCCCGAGCCGCTCGGCGCCCGCGTTCGCGCCACGAACGGGCTCGCGCGCTTCCTCCGCAAATCACGCTTCCCGATCCTCCGCCACCTCCGGCGCGTGTGAGCCCTCAAGAACAGACCAGGAAACAAGACAAGGATCCCGATGAACCTTCAGGAACACGTTGACGCACCTGCGCCCGACGGCGCCGCGCTCCCCCCGCGCGACGCGCGCGCCCTCTCGCGGAGGGCCTGGCCATGAGCCGCTACACCGGACCTCGCGTCAAGGTCATGCGCGCGCTCGGGGTCGAGCTCCCCGGGCTCTCGGCGAAGAAGACCGAGCGCCGGCCCTACCCCCCCGGGCAGCACGGCCAGGCCCGCAAGAAGCTCAGCGAGTATGCGCTGCGGCTGCGCGAGAAGCAGAAGGTCCGCCTCAACTATGGTCTGACCGACACGCAGCTCCGGACGCTCATGCTCGAGGCGCGCAGGAGCAAGCTGGCCGCCGGGACCAAGCTCATCGAGCTCCTGGAGCGGCGGCTCGACAACGTCGTCTTCCGCGCCGGCTTCGCCCGCACCATCCCGGCCGCGCGACAGCTGGTGACCCACGGGCACGTGCTCATCGACGGGAGGCGCGTCGACATCCCCTCCTACCGCGTCAGCTCCGGAGAGACGGTGAGCGTGCGCGAGCGGCGCCGCGATCACCAGACCGTCGTGGAGGCGCTCGCGAGAGCGGACCTCCTGGCCCCCTCGTGGCTCTCGGTCGACAAGGACGCCCGGCAGGCGCGCGTGACCAGCCTGCCGGACGAGACGAGCATCCCGTTCCCCATCCAGGTCCAGCTCATCATCGAGTACTACTCACAGCGGCTGTGACGCAGCAGCACGCCTCGCCGCGCCGGCGCGCGGCGAGGCCGCTGCCCCGGCCCGCAACGCGGGCCTCAGGTGCGGTCGAGGTGCTCGACCATGAACGGGTACACGTCGGTCGACGCGCTCTTCCCGAAGATGCAGTCGATGTGGCCGTACCCGGGGATGACGTTGCGCGAATAGAGGCCCGCGCCGTTCCTCGCCGACAGCACCTCGACGGTCTTCTCGGTGCTCGCCGGCAGGAAGCACTGGTTCTCCGCGCCGTGGATGAAGCGGATCGGGATCGCCATCCGATCGAGGTGCGGCAGATACACGTCCTTCCCCTCGGCGTCGACAACATGACCCTTGCGGGTCATCAGCGCGAGGCCCTCGAAGGCGCGCATCGTCGCCTCTCCGAAGAGCTCGTAGAGCCGATCGTGCGTGGCGTAATTGAGCTGCGCGTGCTCGTAGAGCAGCGAGTACATGAACGAGATCCGATGACACACCGCGCTGTTGCAGTGCTCGCCGTCCCCGACGGGATACAGCGCGAGCGCGCGATCGTAGAGGCGCGAGAAGAACCCCTCGTGCGACGAGGCGTTCGTCGTGAGCGACCCGACGCCGAGCGCGTCGAGCACGCTGGGCGCGTGCAGCCCCGCCTTCAGGTGCACCATGGCGGGCGTGACCACGTGCGTGGAGATCTGCGAGATCACCGCCGAGCGGACGCCCTTCAGCCCGGCGAGCATCGCCATCGTGAACGTCGTCGCGCCGTAGCAGTGGGCGACGACCTGCACGCCCGCCGCGCCCGTCGCCTCACGCACCTTCGCCACCGCGGCGGGGTAGTCGTACAGCGCGATCTGATCGGCCGTGTACTGCGTCTTCGACGCGGGGAGCAGCACGCTCGACCGGAAGTCGAGGAGCCAGACGTCGTAGCCGTGCGCCACGAGGTGCTCGAGCAGGTTCGTCTCGATGGTGTCGGTCGAGAAGATGCGGCTCGAGACGCCGAGCCCGTGCGCGAGCATCACCGGGCCCTTCGAGCCGCCCTGGTACCGCGTCAGGAGGAGGTCGACTCCATCGCCGCTCTTGAACGGGTAGAAGCGCGGGCCGGGCACCCGCAGCGGCCTGCGCTTCTCGGGCGGGGGGTTCGAGTCGGCGAACTCCAGGGGCGCCGCCACGCCGCCGTAATAGTCGTAGACCACGCCCGCGAAGTAGCGCCCGAACTTCACCGTCGTCGCGAGGCGCTCCTCGGCGTTCTTCGCGTTCGTGACGTCGAGCGTCCCGAGCTGGCGGATGAAATCCTCGGGCTCGATCACCAGGATGCCCTTGCCGATCGCCGGGCCCGTCTCGTCCTCGCCCTCGTGGATGGTGATGTAGAGCGTGGTGGTGTCGTGCCACGCGTCCCAGAACGGGCGGTCTTTGATCACCTTGAACCCGTAGAAATAGAACGAGCGCCCCTCCTCCGACCGCATCCGCATCTTGTATTTCATGAGCCGCGTGTCGGCGGCGTCCGGATCTTGCACGAAGAGGTTGAACGTCCCGTGCGTCACCGTGAGCGGCCGCCCCGAGAGCGCGGGCGCGTCCACCGTGCCGAGCGTGCGCGCCTCGTGCTCGGGGCTCGCGAGCATGGCGTCGACGTCCTCCGACACGATCGTGAGGATGAACTTGAAGCTCGAATCCTCTTGCTTTCCCAGGTCGGCCGCCGTTTGAAAATCGCTGTCGACCGCCTTCGAGAAGTAGCCCTTCATCGTCTCGGTGAAGCGGATCCCCGGCTTGCGCGTCTGGGGCTCGGGCGGGATCGGACCCTTGTCCGAGTAATCGATGTGGAGCCCGCGGTCGCGGGCGAGGTGGATGGCGCAGCGCTCCGCCAGCGCCGAGATCGTGAGCAGCGGGTTGACGCCGAGCGAGACGGGGACGATCGACCCGTCGCACACGTAGAGCCCCTCGTGGACCGCGGCGCCCGCGCTCGAGGCGAAGACCGTGCCCTTGTGGTTCACGACGCCCGCCTCGGCCGAGTCGGCCATCATGCAGCCGCCGAGCGGGTGCACGGTGATCAGCTTGTCGCCGACCTTCGGGGACCAGATCGGGTCCTTGACCAAGACGCCCTCGAGCGGCGCCGTCGTCTCGAAGAGGCGCGCGTTCATCTTCTCGAAGATCGGCTCGGTGCCCACCTGCGGCCAGTCGATCCGTAGCTGATCGCTCTCCAGCTTCATCGTGCCGCAGTTCGCCTCGTGCCCCATCACGAGGTAGGTCTGCGTGTGCATCGTGGCGCCGTGATACGCGCCGAGGAGGAGCGACTCGGCCTCGCGCACCCCCTGGGCGAACGCGTTTTGCGGCGCCGTGTTCGAGCCGCCGGTGCAGGAGGCCACCTTGAACATGAGCGGCAAGAGCGGCGCCAGCGCGCCGGGGATCGCGCCCTCCTCGATGATGATGTCGTCCTTGATGTCGGCCTGGTTGCGCATGTCGATCACGCCCGTGATGCACGGCCCGACCGGCGACGTCGCGGAGACCGCCCGGTGCCCGAAGCCGAGACCGTCGAGCTGAGGCGTGCAGTTGTAGCCGAACCCGAGCATGTCCCCGTTGCCGCTGAACCCCTGGCCGAGCTGGTCGGACAAGGGTAATCCGAGCTCCTTCGAGCGGAGCAGGATCTCGGTCGAGCCCAGCGTCCCGGCGGAGAGGACGACGATCTTGGCGGTGACCACCAAGGTCGGCGCGTCGAACGCCTCGCGGCCGGTGTCGAGCACCTGGTAGTGAACGTTCCATTTCCCGTCGTTCCGCCGCTCGACATGGCGCACGCTCACCTCGACGAAGATGTGGGCGCCGTGGCGCTTGGCGTCGGGGAGGTAGTTCATCAATACGGTGTTCTTCGAGCCGTAATTGCAGCCGGAACAGCAGTCGCCGCAGTTGTTGCAGGCCTTCTGCGCGACGCCGGCGGCGTTGATGCCGTCCTTGAAGGTCACGTTGATGTTGGTGCGCCGGAACGGCTGCCCCATCGCCTGCGCCGAGCGCTGCAGCGCCGTCAGCTTGGGCAGCGGCGGGTAGCTCTCGGGGTACGGGTTCGGCGAGAGCATCCGCTCGGCGAGCATGTATCCGGTGTTGAGGTGCTCCATCTTCTCGCTCCGGAGCTCGGCCGGCCAGCGCGGGTCGTCGAAGACGCGCGGCTCGGCGCGGATCGAGACGTTCGCGTTGATGAGGGAGGTGCCGCCGAGGCCGCAGCCGACGAGAACGCCGATGTCCTTGTTGACGTGCAGATCGAACAGCCCCGTGCGCGAGCCCTCGTGACCCACCTCCGGCAGGTTCATCTGCATCTCGGCGACGGCCTCGAGCGCGGTGTTCGGGTACTCGCCCGGCGTCCGCTCCCGCCCGCGCTCGAGCACGCAGACCTTCATGCCGGCGCGCGCCAGCCGCGACGCCATGATCGCGCCGCCGTAGCCCGAACCCACGACGACGACGTCGTATTCACCGTCGATCTCTTCAATGTCGGACGAAAGACGATTCATGCTCTGCTCCATGGATGTTTCGGCTTCCTTGACGATTCGCGGCCGCGCTGCCGCGCTGGGCGTCGATCCGCGTCCATCACCGGCGCGGCTCGCCGGTCGTCACCGGCCTGGCGTCGCGGGCGGGGAGGTGATCGGCTCGATGGTCCAATGATAAGCGCTCCTCTGGGTCTTCACGCCGTTCCCGTCCGGGGCCAGGTACGCCCCGGATCGCTTGTTCCTGAAGGCCACCGCGTCCCCGAACCGGACGGGTCGGCCCTTCTCCGCGGCCTCGAGGACCCAGGTCTGCTTCTCGTACCTGTCCTCGTCCACGGCCGGATCGTAATCGTTGAAGTAGTAACAGTCCCCGGTGAGGCTCCACGCCCCCAGCGTGTTGTAGGCGCCGATCTCCAGCTCGGTCGAGACGAGGGCGACCTCGTCGCCGTCGCGCACCTTGCCCGAGCTGGCCTCCCTCGCGCTCTTCTCCAGGAAGAGCTGGACGGCCTCGCCGCCGAGGGTCGGAAAGTACTCCGCGACCTTCGGGTCCGAGAGCGAGAGCAAGCCCAGGATCGTCGATTTCCGGGAGGCGGTCGAGATGCGCTCGCCGGCGTGACCCCGCAGGGTGAACCGATCCAGGTACTTGAACGGCTGCCCCGGCTCGCGCTTCACCTGGAGGAACCGGACGTCGCGCTCGTCGCGGCGGGGCTCCTCGAGCGTGAGGACCTCCTCGAACGTGGGCGCGCCCATCGCGCGCTCCTGGAACGCGGACAAGCGCCGCTCTTCCCCATACCACTTGAGGATCGTGGCGATGAGCGAGGTGTGATCGTAGGGCTGCTCGCTGGTCGAGCGGAACACGGTGCCTCGCCGGATGCGCGGCGACACCAGGATCGCGGGCACCCGGACGCCGTAACGATCGAAGTTGAAGCCGTGCTGGGTAGTGGGCGCGGAGCCGCCGCTCCCCCAGGGGGGCACCGCGGCGGGCGGCGGCACGTGGTCGAAGGTGCCCACGCCCTCGTCGAACGTCACGATGAGCAGCGTCTTCTCCCAGGCCGCCCTGTTCGCGATGAGGCTCATGTAGACGCTCTGCAGGAACGTCTCCCCCGCGCTCAGGTTCCCGGGCGGGTGGTAGTCGTTCCCCATCGCGGTGGCGAGGCTCTGCTCCCACGAGAGATCCGTGGACTCCTGCGAGACGGTCCAGAACGGCTCGACCAGGCTGAAGCGCGGGAGCGTCCCGGCGCGCGCCTGCTCGTGGAACCGCTCGATGCGCGCGAAGCGGCGCTCCACGCCCGGGATCGTGCGCAGGCCGGGGAACAGCCGGTACGTGTAGCAGGACGGGAGCTCGCCGGACGAGAGCTCGATCAGGTACTTCTGGTGATCGGCGTCGAGGTCCTCCGCGAACTGGACGATGTGCTCGATGATGGGCTGGAGGCGGCTCTTCCCGCCGGTGAGGGCGATCGAGATCTTCTCGGGGAGCGTGCTCGTCTGCCAGAAGATCGACCAGTCGTCGTGGCCGGCCTCATGGAGGGCGTTCCAGAGGGTGGTCGTCTCGAACTGGTCGTCGCCGAGGCGATACCCGACCTTCTCCTCGACCAGCTTGGCCCTCGGGTCCTTCTCGAGCCAGCCGTTGTCCGTCAGCCCGAGGGACGTACCGCAGAAGGCGAAGGCCCGGTTGGGGTTCGTCTGAGACGGCACCGACGAGAACCACATATCGCAGACGGCGTAGTGCTCTGCGAGCCCGTTGATCACCGGGAGCTGGTCGGGGGTGTAGCTCTCCATGACCTCTCCGGCGAGGTCCCGGAGCGCGTCCGGATCGCCGCCGGCGACGCCCGATTTCTTGAGGGCTGTCATGTAATCCTTGACGAATCCCTTCATGGTGGGGGCGTCGCCGGGCCGGATGTCGTCGTTTCCGAAGAGCTGGACGTTCACGCTCGCGAACTCCTCATTCGGCGCGACGCAGGGCACGTTCATGGCCGAGGCGCCCTTCACGGGCGCGCAGCTGAGCCCCTCCGCGACATTGGTGAACGCCGCCAGGTCGAGGCCCGCGAGGCCCTCGAACCGGCGCTCTCCCGGCGCGGGCTCCGGGATGTTCAGCGCCGGGCCCGCGCTCGGGTCTGCGTACAGCCAGCCGAGGACGCTGTCGAAGGAGCGATTTTCGAGGATGACGAGCACGACGTGCTCGATGGACTTCATGCTCACGTTCCGCCTCCGCACGATGCTCGCGCTGGATCCGCCGCATCGATGGAACACCGCGCATTCCCCCGCGGCGCGCCGCCGCGCGAGGCCCCCAGCGCACTCTCCTCAGACGCCACTCGCCAGACGAGCGGTCCGCAGATCTGCTCTGCGTCGACCCCCTGCGCCCCCCGTGCCCGCCGAGCGCAAAAAGCACATTATGCTAACCGCATCTCGATCACAAGATCGTTTGGAAGGCGAGCCAACATTGCGCGGCCTACACGACGTGCCCCTCGTGTCCGATGTGAACGGACGTGGCCTCAGGCGCGCTCGGAGGTGTGATGTGAAGGATTGAATGCGTGTGTGGTCGGTGGATGACCGATGTCACGACATCGGATCAGCGCCCGTGCCGCGAGGTCACCCCGCGGGGGCGCGCGAAGCGGGCTGCGGCCCTCGGCGCGCCGGCGCCGCGCTGCGCGGATCACGGGCGCCGGCCGGGGCGCTTCTCCGGATCCTCGGCGAGCAGCTCCTCGATCTCGGCCGCCGCCTTGTCGAGCACCTTCACCGTGCGAGCGAGCACGGCGGGCGTGAGGCGCCCGCGGTGCATCGCGTGGCGCAGCAGCCGCATGAGCGCGCCGACGCGCTTCATGACGTCGCCGAAATCCTCGGCGAAGCGCTCCCACGAGGTCTCGGCGAAGCGCTCGTAGAACTCGTCGACGTACTCGCGGTTCGCCTGGAGGTCCTCGCGCCCCGCGTCGGTGATCTCGTAAATCTTGCGTCCGTCGGCCTCGATGACGCGCGCGTGGCCGAGCTCCTCGAGCATCTGCAGCGTCGGATAGATGACGCCGGGGCTCGGCCGGTAGGTGTCGCCGCTGCGCTGCTCGATCGCCTGGATGACCTCGTAACCGTGGCGGGCCCGCTCGGCGAGGGCGTCGAGGACGAGGTAGCGCACGCCGCCGCGATCGGCGCGGAGCGGCGGCCCTCCGAACCAGTCCCCCCACCAGCCGGGCGGCCCGCCGCCGAACCCGCCCCGGCCCCGCCCGAACGGACCCCTCGGCCCGCGCGGGCCTGCGTGATGGTGGTGGCCATGATGATGTTCAAATCCCCAGAACATAGACGCGATCCCTCTCTTGCTCGGCGGCGGACCGCCACGACGGCGAGCACTCAGCTGCCGCGCGCGCGTGGGCGGACCACCCCCGGCCCCACGGCCCGGGCCGCCCTGCGGCGCCGGAGCCGATAGTCTAAAAGATATATCTAGACGATAGTTCTCGACCTGCCCGTGTCAAGGGACCGGCGGCTGGCCACGTTCCGCGTGGAGGCCGGCGATGTACGCGGAGCGTCCACGGCGCTCGTCCTCCTCACCCCATCTGCGCGCCCCTCGACCCGTCGCGCGGGTGCGCCTCTGGGTGACGCGCCCGCGAGCACGCGCCTTGCCGTGCGGGGGCAAAGCGCCCCGGGCGCGCCCGTTGCGCCGCGCGGCGCCGGAGGGCGCTGCCCGCGGTGCGGGGAACATCATGTCCAGCCTGAGCACGGAGAGCACACCCCGCGAGCGCCTCGATCGCGCGATCAGCGTCCTCGGCCGCGTCCGGATGTACTGGCGCGGGATGGCCGCGATGATCGCCGTCGGGCTCTCCATCTCCCTCGCCCTGGCGCTCGCCACGAAGCGGGTGTGGCGGAGCGAGGCTACCATCCTCTACCGCGAGACCATCCAGACCGGCCGCGACCCCCAGAGCAGCACCGCGCGGGCGGCGCGCCTCGGGCCCAAGCTCAAGGACGCGCTGATCGCGCGCGGGACGCTCGCCGGCGTCATCGAGGCGTTCGGGCTGTACCCGGAGAAGACCGCCCGCTCGATGGTCGAGGCGGTCGAGGAGATGAAGAGCCACGTCGGCTTCCGCGCGCAGAGCAGCGATACGTACGTCATCTCGTTCACCCACGACGACCCGCGCGTCGCGCAGCAGGTCGCCGCCCGCCTCACGCAGATCCTGATCGACGACTACCGCCGCGACAGCCTCGGCGCCGCGACGATGACCCGCGATTTTTTGCGGCGCGAGCTCGCCGAGGCGAGCTCGAAGGTCGACGAGGCGAGCCGCGCGCTGGCGACGTTCCTCGCCAAGAACCCGCAGTTCCAGTGGGGTCTCAACGACTCGCCGTACGCGCCGGCGCCCCAGCCGCTCGGTTCGCCCGGCGCCCCCGCGCCCGCGGCCGCCCGCGCCTCGCCGCCGGCCCGGCCCATGGACCCGCAGCTCGCCGCGCTCGAGCGGCAGCTCGCCCGGGTGGAGGCGCTGCTCGGGGCCGCGCGCTCGCCCGCGGCGGCTCCGGGGCAGCCGTTGCCCCCGAGCGTGATCGACGCGCAGCGGGCCCGCGACGCGGCCGCCGCGGCGCTCGTGTCGGCGGAGACGGCGCTCGCCGAGAAGCTGTCGACCGTGACCCCGATCCACCCGGACGCCATCGCCGCGAAGCGCCGCGTCGAGGCGGCCAGGAGCCAGCTCGCGGCCGCCGAGAGCGCGCTCGGGCTCGTGCGCGCGGGCCTCACCGAGGTCCCGCGCGGCGAGGCGGGCGAGCTCACGCCGGCGCGGCGCGCGGCGCTCTCGGCGGAGCGGAGCGCGCTGCTCCGGCAGATCGCGGGCCTGCGCGCGCGCGCCGGCGGCGGCAGGGCGGCGGCGGGGGGCGAGGCGCGGCGCGCGCTGGAGGCTGCGGGGGGCGAGGCGCGGCGCGCGCCGGCGGGGTCCGACGGGGACGCGGAGGAGCGGGTGATCGAGCTCGAGACCGAGTGGCACCGGCTCCGCCTCGATCTCGAGCGGGCGCGCGAGTACCTGAAGGCCGTTCAGGCCAACGAGCGCGCCGCGGACCTCTCCGCGGACGCCGCGGAGAACAAGAGCGAGACCGAGCTCGACGTCCTCGATCCGGCGTACCTGCCGAGCCGGCCGGATCGCGGTCGGGGCCGCGTGTTCTTCGCGGGGGCCGCGGTGACGTTCTTCTTTGCGCTGGGCGTCGCCGGGGCCCGGGTGCTGCTCAACGACATGCTGTACGACGGCGGCGACATCCACGCGCTCGGCGGCCCCGCCCTGCTGGCCGCGATGCCGGAGCTCCCGCCGCAGCCGCCGCTCCGCGAGCGCGCGATCGTGCCGGCGTACGGCCCGGCGCCCGCCGCCGCGCACGAGGACGGCGGCGAGCGGCCCATCGAACCGGCGGGGCCAGCGCCAGGTCAACCCGGGTTCGCCGAGCCGGGTCAACCCGGGTTCGAGCCGGGCCAACCCGGGTTCGCCGAGGGCGAGGAGGACGCGCTCCCGGACGGCCTGGAGCTCGAGGGCGACGCCGGCCCGCGCTCGCCCTGGAGCGCGCCGGAGCCGGCCTCCAGCGCGGCCGAGGAGGCCTGGAGCGTGGCCGAGCCGGCCTCTGGCGCGCCCGGCGGGCCGCTCGCCTGGGTGGGCCCGCGCCACCTCGCGTACGCCGGCGGCGCCGGGTTCCGCGAGCCCGAGGTGGAGATCCTCGGCGCCGACGTCGATCCGGACGGGTGCGGGGTGTTCGAGCTGCTCCGGGGCGCGCCCGCGTCGGCGCTCGCCGCCCTCCGGGTGCTCCGGCACCGGCTCGATCAGCGGCGAGGGGGCGAGCCGCTCACGGTCGCCGTGGTGAGCCCCGGCCGGGCCGAGGGCAAGACCGCGGTCGCGGCGCGCCTCGCGATGACGCTCGCCGAGGCCGAGCGCGCGCGGGTCCTCCTCGTCGAGGGCCACCTCGCGCGCCCCCGCGTCGCGGCGACCCTCGGCCTCCGGCTGCCCGCGCACGCGAGCTTCTCGGAGCAGCTCCGCCGGCGCATGGTCGGCGAGGCCCGCCCGCTCGGCGTGATCGCCCTCAGCCCCTCGCTCTCGGTGCTCGCGGAGCCGTCGCTCGAGGCGAGCTACCCCGCGGCGCTCCACTCGATCCACTTCGAGGCCGCCATGCGCGCGCTCCGGCGCTACTACGATTACGTGGTGCTCGACGGCCCGCCGGTCCTCGGCTCGGGCGACGCCAACGTCATCGAGGACGCCTGCGACGGCGTCCTCGTGGTCGCCCGCGCCTCCGTGACGCGGGCGTCCTCGCTCGCGCGGGCCGTCGAGCAGCTCGGCGAGCGCCGCATCCTCGGCGTGGTCCTCAACGACGTCGCGGCGAGGCCGGTCGCGAGGAAGCGAATCGAGGTGGAGGAGCCGGCGACGTGACCATCAGCGCGACGCGCCGCAACGCGCTCGCCGGGGACGAAGCGGGAGAACACACCGCTTCGCAGCCGCGCGCTCGTCGCGACGCATCATATCGACGTGTTGCCGTACATCCACGCCGCGTCGAACCAGATGTCCCGGTTGCACCCCCCCGCGGCGTAGTCGTTCTCGAGCGCGACCGCGAAGGAGTGCCAGCCCGCCTCGAGCCACACCGCATCGGACGTCTGGTGCGTCCAGCCGGCGCCGATCGGGCGCCGGCCGCGGGCCACGGCGTCGATGAAGAAGAGCGCGGCCGGATAGCCGTTGCAGATCGATCCGGCCAGGCGCGCGTGGAGGACGTACGAGCCCGCGCTCGCGACGTAGAAGTACTTGTAAGGTCCGCCGTTCCAGTTGAGCTGCAGGAACGCGTCGGCGTTGGCGCCCCAGCCGTATCCGACCGCGTACGGATACAAGTCATACTGGATGGTCTCGGCCTCGATGTACCAATCCGCGCGCGCGACGCTCGGGGCCGAGGCAATCGCGAGCGCGCCGGCCACCGCCGCAATCTTCCAGGTGTTCAATGCTGCTCCAGTGGTTAAGAATGGTCCAATGGGGAGGATGGATGAGACGACGGATATGATTTGATGTCAAGCGCGCTCCGCGTCGCCTCGCTTCGTGAGGCCGCCGATGCGCCACGACGTCGCAGCGCAGCGCATCGCAGCGCACCGCATCGCAGCGCCGCCGGCGTCGACCCGAGGGGCGCCGGGGGCTCGCGCTGCTCAGAACGTGATCTTGATGGCGTCCGCCGACCTGTTCGCCGGCCCGTGATGGACGACCTCGATGTTGTTCCCGTCGGGATCCAGCACGAAGGCCGCGTAATAGCCGGGATGGTACGGGCGCTCGCCAGGGGCGCCGTTGTCCTTGCCGCCCGCGGCGATCGCGGCGGCGTGGAAGCGCTCGACCGTCGCGCGGTCGTTCGCCTGGAACGCGAGGTGCGTCCGGCCGGTGAGCTCGCCCGCGGCGGCCTGTGAGCTCGCGCTCGAGACGAAGAGCTCGTCGGCCCAGAAGTAATCGTCGGCCTCGCCGCCGATGGGGACGCCGACCGCGTCGAAGACCGCCTGGTAGAACCTCTTGCTCGCCGCGATGTCCGCCACGACGAGCTGGATGTGATCGATGAGACGCCCGCGATAGAGCTGCTGTGTTTCCATGCTTTCACTACTCCCCATGAGCCGTGGCGCGGGGGAGGCCTGAACGGCACGGCCTCCCTTGCGCGTGTGTCGAGCCGGGCGGCGCCGGCCCTCAGCCGAGCTTGAAGTTGCCCGCTCGGCGCTCAGCCGAGCTTGAAGTTGATCGCCTTCGGCCGCGTCAGGTGCAGGAACCCGAGCGTCGAGAGCGTCGCTCCCTTGCCGCTGTTCTTCGCCGCCGTCCACGGGAGCGCCGGATCCAGCGTGTCGCACTGGTTCATGTAGACCGTGCCGACCTCGAGATCGCGCGCGAGCCGCGCCGCGCGCTCGCGGTCCCGCGTCCAGACCGACGCGGTGAGCCCGAGATCGCTGTCGTTCATCAGCGCCAGCGCCTCCTCGTCCGACGAGACCGGCACCACCGGCAGCACCGGCCCGAACGACTCGATGCGCATCACGTCGAGATCCGGCGCCGTGTCGACCAGCAGCGTCGGCTGGAAGAACCGCCCGCGGCCGTCGACCTGCGTCGCCCGGCCGCCGCAGAGCGCCCGCGCGCCCCGCGACAGCGCCTGCTTCACCTGCGCCTCCAGGAACGCCGGCGCGTGCGGCTGCGCCATCGGACCCAGGTTCGTGCGCTCGTCCGTCGGATCGCCGAGGACGTACCCCTTCATCAGCTCCAGCGCCGCCTCCACGAACTTCGGATAGAGATCGCGGTGGACGTACGCGCGCTCGACCGCGCAGCAGCTCTGTCCGGCGTTGTAGCAGGCGCCGTCGACGATCCCGTCCACCGCCTTCTCGAGGTCGGCGTCGGCTGCGACATAGGCGCCGTCCTTCCCACCGAGCTCCAGCCCGGCGTCGACGGCCACCTTCTTCGACGTGGCCGCGTAGATCCGCCGTCCGCCTTCGACGGAACCTGTGAACGCCACGAAATTGACGCGCGGATCCGACGCGATGCGCTCGGAGGTCGGGTGGTCGCAGTGGAAGGCCTGGACCAGGCCGGGGGGCGCGCCGGCCTCGGCGAAGGCGGCCGCGAAGTGCTCCCCGCAGAGCGGCGAGCGCGGCGAGTGCTTGAGCAGCACGACATTGCCCGAGAGCACCGCGGGGATGACCACGTTCACGGCCGTGAGGAGCGGGTAATTCCAGGCCGGGAGGTTGAACACCACACCGAGCGGCGCCCGCACGATCCGCCGCTCCACCCCCGGGAGCTCCGGGAGGACCACGTCGGCGAGCGCGGCCTCGGCGATCGAGATCATGTGCCGAGCTCGCTTGGCCATCCCCGCGATTTCGTTGCGGGATTGGCGCAGGGGCTTGCCCATCATGCGGGTGATGTCGGCGGCGATCGACGGCGCGCTGGCCTCGAGGCGCTCGACCGCGCGCAGGCACAGGGCGGCGCGCTCGGCGAGGGATGTGCGCGAGAAGCTCCGCGCGGCGGCGGCCGCGGCGTCGAGGAGGCGGTCGACCTCGGTCGGGTCGGCGAGGGGCCGGCGGACGGCTTCTTCGAGGGTATACGGGTTGTCGATCACCAGGTCGGGCATGGCGGGGGAGATTAACCCAGTTCCCTGGGAGGCCAAGCGTCGTCTAGACTCGGGGCGAATGCGCGCCATCGCGGCAGGTCTATCGGACGTCGGCAGGGAGCGGATCCACAACGAGGACCGATACATCCTCCTCCCCGAGTTCAACGTCTACGTCGTCGCGGATGGCATGGGCGGGCACGAGGCCGGCGAGGTCGCGAGCCGCATCGCCGCGAGCGCCATCGCCGGCTACTTCCGCGAGGCGAACGGCAAGCGACGCAAGGCGTCGACCGGCGATCGGCTCCGCGCCGCCGTGACCTACGCGAACGCGCGCATCTTCGCGCACGCCGACGACTCGCGGTTCTACCGCGGGATGGGGACCACGGTCGTCGCCGCGGCGTTCTCGCCGCGGGAGCGGAAGTTCTACGTCGCGCACGCCGGCGACAGCCGCTGCTACCTGCTCCGCAACGGCGATATGGCGCAGCTGACCCGCGACCACTCGCTGATCGCGGACGCGCTCCTCGAGCGGCCCGACCTCACCGAGAGCGATCTCGCGTACCTGCCCCGCAACGTGATCACGCGCGCGCTCGGGATCGGCCCGAGCGTCGACGTCGACCTGCGCGCCGAGCGCGTCGAGGCCGGCGACGTCTTCCTCCTCTGCTCCGACGGCCTCCACGGGCTCGTCGACGACCGCGAGATCGCGCGCATCATCGAGGACAACGCCGTGCTCGCCGAGGCGTGCTGCAAGCTCATCGACTGCGCCAACGAGAACGGTGGCCGCGACAACATCACCGCCGTCCTCATCCGGATCGAGGACACCGCCTCGGCGTCGTGGAGCCAGCGCCCGAGCGCGAAGAGCCGCAACGCGCGGTAGCATCCGGAGGCGGTCGGAGGGGCCGAGGAGGACGACGCCACGCCGCGGCCTGAAACGCCAGGGCGGGGCGGCGGGCGCGCGCTCCTCCACCGCTTGCAGTTGTGCCGTAAAATTGCGAGGTCATGGTATGCGAACCACGTGGATCGGGATGGGGCTCGTTGTGGGCGCGCTGCTCGTCTGGGGCTGTGGCGGCGAGGCGGCGCTCGGCGAGGCGTGCGAGGACGAGGGCGCGGACGGCGAGTGCGAGGACGGGTCGGTCTGCGGCAAGCCGGACGACACGGCGGCGCTCGAGTGCCTGAAGGTGTGCGTCGAGCAGGCGGATTGCCCGGCCGACCAGGAGTGCAACGGCATCTCCGGCTCGGACATCAAGGGCTGCAGGCCGAAGTAGAAGAGGCCTCGGCAGGGCGCGGCGCGCTCGGATGCGGGCGCGCCGCCTCGCCGCCGGGCGCCGCGCCGACGGCGCCCGGAGCATGCCGGCGCCGCCGCGCGCCGTGCTGCGCGGCGCTCAGAGCACGCCGGCGTGCGCGCGATCGAGCAGCTCGTCCATCACCTGGAACAGCCGGCGGTTGCCGTCCTGGGAGTAGCCGGCGAGCTTCTCTTCGCAGCCGGGGATGGCCTTCACGAAATCCGCGACGACCGCCGGGTCGTCGAGCGAGTCGGCGCCGCGGCCGAACCCCTCGCGCTCGAGGTAGCGGGCGTTGAGCACCTGCTCGAACTGGCGCCCGAGGGGGACGGCGAGCATCGGCTTGCGCAGGTAGACCGCCTCGCCCATCAGCGTGAACCCCCCGCCGGCGATGACGGCGCGGCACGAGGCGAGGTCGTCGATGAAGCCCTCCTCGCTGAACGGGCGGTAGCGCAGGTTCCCCTCGACCTGCTCCTCGGTGATGCTCCGGCGCATCCCGTAGATGCGGCACTCGAGCCCGGTCCTGGCGAGCGTCTCGGCGAGCGCCTCGTTCCCCTCGGCGGTCTGGTAGACGAGCAGGTGCTCCCCGGGACGGCGGTTGGCCGCGATGATCTCGGGGCGGAGGATCGGCGGCACCAGCGTCGTCTCCTGCTTGCGGACCGGGGGGCGGAAGAACGTGGCGATGACGTAGTGCTGGCAGAACGGCAGCTTGCTCTTCACGAACGCGCGCGTGAGCTGGAAGCCCGCCTCGTGGCCGGCGACGATCTCCGCGTCGTGGGTGCACCGGTTGATGATCTGCATGTTGTCGATCGAGAGGATCGGCAGCCGGTGGAGCTTGGCGTAGAGGTACGTCCACGACTCGAAGTCGCTGATGGTGAGCTCGGGGCGAAAGTCCTTGATGAGCTCGAAGTACGCGGCGATGTTCTTCGGGATGCCGGTCGCGCCGGAGAGCACGTTGGACCAGAGCGTCTTGCCGCGGCGCACCCGGTTCTCCTCGTAGATCATGTGGAGCCCGTGGATGCGGTTCACCCCCGCGAAGCGCTTCGACAGAAAATCGGTCGCGCGCCCCGACGCCATGATCTCGAGCTCGTGCCCCAGCTCGAGCAGGCGCTCGATCACGACGCGCGAGCGCATGGCGTGCCCCATCCCTTCGCCGACGACGCCGTAGAGGATCTTCATGGCGCGCGAGTGTAGCGGGCGCTGCCCGGGGTTCGGAAGGAAACGGCGGGGCCGGGGCGCGGGGGGCGCGCTGGCCAGCGCGCGGACGCTGCGGCGCGGGCGGCGGGCGTGACGCCGCGCCGCCGGATCTGGAGCGAGCTCCTGCCGCTCGAGGTCGTGCGTGCGCCCGGAACGCTCGCGCTCCTCCGGCGGTACGGGCTGGAGCTCGCGATCGCGGTGCGGCCCCAGACGGCGGCGGGCCTGCCGGATCTCGCGGCGGCGTGCGCGGACGCGGGGGTCGGGGTCGCGGTGTGGCCGATGATCGCGGACGAGGACGGGCGCTGGGCGAGCGCCGGCAACGCGGCGGCGTTCGGCGCGTTCGTCGCGCGGCTGCTCGACGCGCTCGACGCGCGCGGCCTCGCCGCGGCGGAGGTCGCGGTCGATCTCGAGCCGCCGATCCAGGACGTGCGCCGGGCGCTCGACGGCGGGCGCGGGGCGATCGCGCTGCTCGGCGGCGGGGTCCGGGGAGCGCGGGCGGACGCGGCCGGCCGGGAGGCGCGGTGGCGGGACGCGCAGCGCGCGTATGTGGAGATGGCGGGCGCGATCCACGGCCGCGGGGTGGCGACCTCGGCCGCGATCGTGCCGCTCGTCCTGGCGGACGGGCCGGCGGGCGGCTGGGAGCGGATCCTCGGGACGCCCGTGTCGGCGCCGCCGTGGGGGCGGGTCGGCGCGATGCTGTACACGTCGCTGTTCGAGGGGTACTCGCGCGGCGCGCTCGGGCGGGACGACGCGGTCGCGCTGCTCGCCTGGGGGTGCGGCGCCGCCGCGCGGCGGTTCGGTCCGAGGGCGGGCGCCTCGGTGGGCGCGGTGGGGAGGGGCGCGCTCGGCGACGAGCCGGTGTACCGCTCGGTCGCCGAGCTGCGCGAGGACGTGGCCGTCGCGGTGACGGCCGGCGTGCAGGATCTCGCGCTGTTCGACCTCGGCGGGGTGCTGGCGCGGCCGCCGGCCGAGGCGTGGCTGGAGGCGTTCGTGGCGCCGCCGGCCGAGCCGCGCCTGCCCCGGGCGACGCTGCGGGCGCGGGCCGCGGTGGCGGCCGCGGCGCTCGTGGGGCGCGCGGCCGGCCGCGCGCGCTGGAGCGAATAGTCTCGACCTGGGCACAGTCGCCCCGTGTCAGGCAGCTATCTCCAAGCACGCCAGCAGCTGCGCCAGACGTTTCTTTCACGCGGCCGCCTCGGCCCGCCGCCGCTGCGCACCCCTTGGGATCGAGGACATTCGCGCCGGTCGATTTCGTTTGACGCCAGCCATGTTAACGTTAACATTTGCCCTGGGTATTCTCTCGCCGTGCCCTGGATAGGTGCGCCATGCGTACCGGGCCTCTCTCCTCATGCACGTTCACGGCGTCGGTCGGGCTCCTGGCTTCAGGTGAAGCGCGTGCAGGGGAGGAAGCAGCGGTTGGGCTCCGATGGGATGCCATAGCAAGACGCGCCTGCCGCCTGGATGGAAGACGATTCGAGGATTTCAAGGGCGAATCGCCGCGCTGACCTCAAGTGTCGGAAATTCCTTACGCCATCCGCCTCTCTCCTGGAAAAGGGACGCTGCAGCAACAACTCATTCATGCATCGAAGGGGCCGCCTTCACGCCACGGCCGGTGGGAGCTGGTCCAACGCGGCGCGGCTTGGCCCTCGGCAGGGATGCAGCGCCTATCGCCGCGCGGCGTCCCGGCGCACATGCTCGGTTGGCGTCTCCGCTTCGCGACGCCCGCTTCGCGACGCACCGCTCCTTCGCGAGGCCCTAGCAACGCTCGCGGCAGCATCGCCGCGGGTCGATCCCTTGCTGAATTGACGTGATCTGGAGGCAGCGCGGTGCTTCGCGTCGGCGGCTGGATCACCTTACGTTCGAGGCAATAATCATGCGTGAGAGTCTCGATTCCACCGTTCGTCATGTCAAGCTTCTGGTCGCCGCATCGCTCACGGCGTTCGCTGGCTTGGCTGCTTGTTCATCGGACGGAACGAGCCCCAACCTGGCTGGCGGTGACGGCTCGGCTGGCGGCGGCGCGACCGGCGGAGCCGACGCCACTGCAGGAGCCGGAGGAGCGGCAGAGGCCGGGGGCGGCGGCAGCGCCGGCGCGATGGCCGGTGGCGGAGCGGGCGGCGGAGCGGGCGGCGGCGGCGAGGTTCCAGACGAGACCGGGACGCGGCAAGCGGCGTACTACGTGTCGCCTTCCGGCAGCGACGACAATCCAGGCACGGCCAGCGCGCCGTTCAAGACGGTCACCAGGGCGCGCGACGTCGTCCGCACCGTCAACGCCGACATGACCGGCGACATCTACGTTTACCTCCGAGCTGGCACGTACAGCCTCACCGACGCCATCGTCTTCACGCCGCCGGACTCGGGCACGAACGGCCACCGCATCTACTACCAGGCTTACCCCGGGGAAAAGCCCGTTTTGAACGGCGCGACGCAGGTGACCGGATGGACGCCGGACACAGGCAATATCTACAAGGCCAAGCTGAACCGAACGACGAAGCTGCGCAACCTGTACGTGAACGATGCTCGTGCCCTGATGACGAGCAAGCGGGTCACGTCGCGCGGAGGGGTCGGGACGTACAGAGTGACGGCCGGGCAGCAGGGCTGGGCTTGGGCGAGCGGCAGCGGCAGCGATGGCGCCAAGTACGACCTCGCCGCGGTACCAGCCATCGCCAGCAATATGGACGATCTCGAGATCGTGAACGGCACCACCTGGAACGAGAATATCGTTTGCGTTCGCGATGTCACCACGACGCAAGACAACTTCCGCGCGCTGCTCTTTCAGCAGCCCTACGGCGCCATCGCGCAAACCCCGGGTTGGAATTCGGGCTTTAGCGTGTCTGGTACTCACACGATCTACAACGCGCGCGAGTTCTTGAGCTCGCCCGGTCAGTTCTATTTCGACAAGACGACCGGCACCCTCTACTACTACCCGCGGCAGGGCGAAGACATGGCTCGAGCCGACGTGCAGGCGCCGATCGCAGAGAAGCTGATCGACATCGCCGGCGACTCCACCGCTCGCCGCGTCAAGGACCTCACCTTCCAGGGCATCACCTTCGCCAACACCGACTACAACCTGTACAGCGTGGGCGAGTCGCGCGGCAAAGCGACGGTACAGGGCGCCACCATCTACGTCGCTTACGGCGACGGCAACTGGCACAACAGCAAGTACGAGATCACCGACACGCTGCCCGGGATGATCACGGTCAACAACGCCGACTCGATCGACTTCGTCGGGAACGTGGTGAAGCACAGCGGCAATGAAGGGATTTCCTTCATCAACGACGTCGTAAATTCCACCATCGTCGGCAACTACATCACCGACATCGCCGGCAGCGGCATCACGGTCGGCCACCCGCAGCACCTGTACGTGGGCGACACCGGCCCGCACCAAAAGTTCGGCCCGGGGGTCGAGGGCATCTGTAAAAACGACACCATCAGCAACAACCTCCTGTACGATGTGAGCTCACTGCCTGGCTTCGGTGGCCATTCGGGCATCACCGCGTTCTTCGTCGATGGCCTGAAGATCACCTATAACCAGATCCAAAAGACGGCCTACAACGGCATCAACCTGGGTTGGGGATGGCGGAACTTCCCCGACTCGACCACCTGTAAAGACAACGCGATCAACAACAATCGATTCATCGATACATTGAGCAGGCTGCACGACAGCGGCGCGGTCTACACGCTAGGTCAGATGCCGGGCACGACCATCAACGAAAACTACGTCAAGGGCATTCCGCCCGCGACGAGCGGCCCCACGTACGGCCTGCACAACGACGAGGGCAGCGCGTACATCACGCAGAACGACAACGTGCTCGACATCGATCCCGGCGTGAAATACACGATCAACTGCGAGGATTTCGGGGCCAAGCACCACCTGACCATCCTGAGGACGTACGCCACGGTGAACAAGATGGGCGTCAACCCGCCCGATAGCAGGATCGACCCGCCGGTCGCGGTGCCGGACAACATGTGGCCGGCAGCGCAGTACGAAATTTGCCTCAGCTCCGGCGTCCAGGAAGAGCACCGGGGCATCATCCCCAGCGGCCTGCTCGCGGTTCAAGACTACGTGTTCCCGGCGAGCGCCTCGGTGGCGTCTGGCACCAAGACAATCAAGATCAGGAGCGCCGGCGCGGCGGCCAACACCGTGTGGCTCGCGCCGGCCGGCACCGGCACGTTCACGGAGGGCGCGACGATGACGAAGGCGGCGGGGGACGCTACGTCCATCGCCGTGCCGGCCAGCGCCGGAACGTACAAGCTGCATATCGTGGATGCGCAGGGCGAAAAGCTCGGTGAATCGGCGGCGCAGCTGCGGGTGCGCTGACGTGCCGCGGTGAACGGCCGCCAAGCGGACGCCGGGGTGCGGGGCGCCGCGGAGCCCCGAGGAAACAAGGCAAATTTCGCCCGCGCGGAGCCGCCGCGAAGCGGTGCAGACAGTCCGGCCATCCCTGGCCGGACTTCTGGCGGCCGGGACTAGCCGTGATGTGCCTTGCCCTGGCCTCGGTAGCGCTTCCAGTGATGTCGCTTGTTCTTGTTCTTCGGCCTGCTGTTGCTGGAGCTGCCGATGGACGTCTTCTTGCTCGAGAGCGGCATGCGCGCTCCATTGCGCCTGGATGGGGCGAGCGAAAGTGGGCCCTGGCGATCGCGGCGATCCCGACGGCGAAGACCCACGAACGAGCTCGCCTGGAGCGCGCTGCCCGCAGCGGCGCAGGAGAACGGCTTCGGGGCAGAGGCCGGCCGGTCCTCACGAGTCGCCTGCCGGCCGCGATCGAGGTGCGATGGATTCCTTTCGTTCTTGACCAGGTCGCTCGAGCACCTCGGATTCAGTCACCAGAAGCTTGAGCCACCCGCGCTTTGCCGGCTGGTTGAAGATTTGCCAGCGCACGAGAGCGCGCGCCCGTCCTGTCGCGCGCAGGGTCGGTGGGCCGGCCTGCGGAAGGCGCGCCGGTCCTGCGACCCCGCGCACCGCAGATGTACCTTGGTGGCGCGGCGTATGATAGGTTGGTGCGGTTCGAGCTTGTTTATCTCTTGCGTACCGGCGCCGCGCTCACGAGGCCCGTTCCTGATCCCGTGATGGGGGATAATTTAAACCACAGGGCACAGAGGGAAGAGAAGAGAGAGAATCAGCTTTTTTTTCTTATCTCTTCCCTCTGTGCCCTCTGTGCCTCTGTGGTTTCTTCTCTCTCTCATGACCCAGGAATGAGCTCCGCCGACGCGGCGCCGGCTTGACTTGACAGAGGTGCTTATGAATCGAAGCGAGCGGTGGGTCCTTCACGCGACCCTGGCGATGTCCAGCACGGCCGCGCGCGCCGGACGGGGAACGGCGCTCGGTCTGGCGCTCGCGGCGGCGGCGTGCTCCAGCGGCGGGGACGCCGGCGGGAGCGGGGATGCCGGCGATCGCGGCGACGCGCTCACCGAGAGCGCCGCGTCGGGGACGGGCGGCGCCCTCACGACCGGGGGCACCGCCGAGACGGGCGGCGGGGCCGGCGAAGCGGGGCCCGCTGCGAGCAGCGGCGCTGGAGGCGAGGGGACCACCGCGGGCGGCGGCGCGCCGGGCGACGGGGGAGCGACGGGGGCGGGCGGCGGAGCGCCCGACACCTGCGGCAAGGCCGCGGCCTGCGGATCGCACAAGTGGGCGTGCTGGCCGATGCCCAATCCGGCGGGCAGCGGCCTGCCCAACCCCGCGAGCTACTCCGCTCTCGGGGGCGGCGTGGTGCGCGACAACGTGACGTGCCTCGAGTGGCAAGAGAGCCCTCCCTCCGAGGCGTTCACGTGGGAACAGGCGATCCGCTATTGCGACGAGCTGACGGTCGGCGGGGCCTCGGACTGGCGCCTGCCGACCCGCATCGAGATGATGTCGATCGTGGACTTCACCCAGAGCCCGGCCATCGACAAGACCGCATTCCCGGGGGCGCGGGGGGGATTCCACAAGACGGCGTCCGACTGGATCCTCACGATCCGGCAGGCCGGCGCCGGCGCAGGGCGCGACTATGCGTGGGCCTTCAACCTGAGCGACGGGATCGTCAGCAACGCAACCTCCAAGGCCACCGCGGCGAGCCTGCGCTGCGTGCGAGGCAACGGGGAAGGGGAGGCGCCGAGCAGCCCGGCCGTGGCTCCGTCCGACCAGTACACCGTCGTGTCGCCCGGCGAGGTGATGGACAACTACACGGGCCTCGTCTGGCAGCAGGGCTACTCGCCGACCACGATGACCTGGGCCGAGGCGGAGAGCTACTGCGCGACGCTCGATCTCAACGATCTCAACGATCGCGCCTGGCGCCTGCCGAGCATCCGGGAGCTCGCGACCCTGGTCGACGAAGCCCAGGTGGCGCCGTCGATCAACAGAACGATGTTCCCGGACACGCAGTACGGCGCCCGCAGCAACGACTGGTACTGGGCCTCGCACACGGCCGCGAGGAACGCTCCGGCGGCGTGGGCGCTCAACTTCGACGACGGCTTCACCGGGTTCAACGCCGGCGAGAGCGGCAAGTGGAACCACTTCACGGCCGCATGGGTGAAGTGCGTGCGCTGAGGGGCCCGCGCGGTCACGGGCGGGGAGGGCGGTGCGGGGCCCGCTCGCCTCGTTTCGGTGGCGCGCGGCCGCCGGCGTCGGTTAGCGTGCCCGGGTGAGCCCGAACACGCTGCCGGCGCGCCCTCGCCTCGCCGCCCACGTGCTCGTGCGGCGCCACCTCGTCGGCGAGGAGGAGCGGATCATCCTGCACGACGTCCGCTCCGGGCAGCTGCTCCAGCTCGGCGCGCGGGAGTGGGTCCTGCTCTCCGCGGCCGACGGGACGCGCGACGTCGAGGGCATCGTGATCGCGGCCGCCCGCGAGGGCGCGCACGCGCGCGCGCCCGCGGCGCACGCGTTCCTCGCGCAGCTCCACGCCGCGGGCCTGCTCGAGGCCGAGGCCGAGTCCGCCGGCGAGGACGCGGCGCGCTCGGAGCCGGCGGCGGGGGCGAGGCCCGCGCGCGCGCCCGAGGAGCGCGGCGGCCGCGAGCGCCCGCTGGAGGTGCTGCCCGATTTCGGCCTGCACTGCGACGGCCGCGGGAGCTGCTGCCGGATCTACGCCTCGATCCTCTTCGACCCCGAGGAGGCGGCGCGGGCGCGGGCGCTGCGGCCCGACGTGCTGAGCGGCGGCGCCCGGCACGAGCGCGCCTTCACGCCCGAGCGCGGGACGTGGCCGTGCGCGGCCTCGGTGGTGGCGATGCGGGACGGCCGGTGCGCCTACCTCGAGGGCGAGGGGCGCTGCTCGCTCCACGCGATCGGCGGGCCCGAGGCGAAGCCGCTCGGGTGCCGGACCTTCCCGACCAGCTTCGTGGACGACGGCGAGTCGGTGCGGGTCTCGGTCGCCGCGGAGTGCGCCTGCGTGCTGGCCAGCGCGGGCCGCCCCGGCGGCGCCCCGCTGCTCGATCCGCGGCTGCGGGTGCGGGGCGACCTGGACGAGCGCATCGACGTGGCAGCGCTGCCGGATCGCGCGCCGATCTCGCCCGGCGCGACCGCGTCGCGGGCGGAGCTCGTCGCGTGGTCGCGGCGGCTCGCCGCGGCGGCGCCGCCGCCCGACGTGGCCGCGGGCCTCTTCGCGCTCGCCGACGCCGTCGAGGCCGAGGGGCTCACGGGCGGCGCCATCGCGCGCTTCGAGCGGCCCGATCCGCTGGAGCCCGCGGCGCTCGGCCCGTGGCTCGCCGCGCTGCACGGGCGCGCGGCGCGGCGGGCGCGCGAGGACGCCGGCTGGAGGGGCGAGCGGGATCTCGCCCGGCGCGCCGCGCAGTGGATCGCGGCGACGACCCTCGCGCTGGCCGAGCCCGACCTGCTCGCCGCGCTGCTCGCGGCGCCCGCGCCCGCCCCGGATCGGGAGCGCTTCTACCTGCGCGCGGCGCTGCACGGCCATCGCCTGATCGGCGCGCTGCCGCTCTCGCTCGCGCTGCGCGATCGCGCGGCGCGGCTCGTCGTGGCCCGGGCGCTGCCGGTCGTCGTCGCCGGGGCGGGCGACGACGACCCTGCCTGCGCCGAGCCGATCGCGCTCGTCGAGGCGATGCTCCGCGGCCACGGCCTCGAGGCCTACGCCGCCGAGGCGGCCGGGGCGCGGTGATCGCGCCGCCGGAGAGACACGGCCGCCGATCTTGTCGATAATGCGCCCGCGATGGACCAGCCCCCGCTCGACAACAAGACGGACTTCGCCGCGCACCCGCAGCTCCTCGTCGATCGGGACGGCGAGAAGCTGGTCGCGATCGTCAAGGCGAGCTTCGAGCTCCAGGAGGACGGCACCTTCGAGCTCTCGCCGCCGGAGCGCGCGCGCGGGGTCCGCCTCGCCGATCTGCCCTGGGAGGAGGACAAGCCGGAGAGCGTCGCCTATCCGGCGGACGTGTGCCTCTTCAAGCCGGCCACCGACGTGATCTTCGTGGCCCGGGCGTACGCGCCGAACGGCAGGCCGGCGCCGTCCTTCGACGTGCGCGTCGAGGTCGGCCCGCTCCGGAAGTCGCTCGTCGTGTTCGGCAGGCGGCTCTGGGTCGACAAGGGCGCCGGCCTCACCGCGCCTTCGCCGATCGAGCATATCGACATGCGCTACGACCACGCGTGGGGCGGGCGGGACGACGAGGATCCCGCGGCGATCGTCGAGGAGCCGCGCAACCCGATCGGCATGGGCGTCACGGGCGCGCCGGCCTCGCTCACGCACCAGCCGGCGCCGAACATCGAGGACCCCGCGTTCCCGATCCGGACCGCGAAGACCGCGCCGCCGCCCGCGGGGATCGGGGTCGTGGGCCGGCACTGGGAGCCGCGCCGCCGGTACGCCGGGACGTACGACGCGACCTGGCGGGAGCTCCGCGCGCCGCTCCTGCCCGAGGATTTCGACCCTCGCTACAACCTCTGCGCCTCGCCCGGCCTGATCGCGGATCCGCCGCTCGCGGGCGGCGAGCCGGTGCGGACGCTCAACCTGACGCCCGAGGGGGCGCTCAGCTTCGAGCTGCCGCGGGTGCAGGTGGAGATCGAGTTCCAGGTGAAGGACCGCGCGCCGGCCGCGTTCGCGCCGCACCTCGACACGGTGCTGATCGATCTCTACGCCACCGGCCCGCAGAAGCCGGTGGCGGTCGAGATGGTCTGGCGCGCGCACGTCAAGGCGCCGCGGCGGATGAAGGACGCGCGCGTGGTCGTGCGCGAGCGGGGGCGCGCGTGAGGCCCCTCGCCGTCATGGTGGCCGCGGGCGCGGTCACGCCGATCGGGCTGCGGGCGATCGACACGGCGTTCTCGCACCGCGCCGCGGCCGCGGCGATGCGCGAGGCGCCGCTCGTGGACGCGAGCGGCGAGCCGCTCACGATGTGCTTCCTCCCGACGCTGGATCCGCTCGTCACGGGGGCGCAGCGCGCCGCCCTGCTCGCGGAGCGCGCGCTCGGCGAGGCGCTCGAGAAGCTCGGCCCCGCGGCGCGGGGGCTGCGGATGCAGATGACCCTGTGCCTGGACGAGCACCTCGGGCAGCGGTCGCCGGGGGGCGAGGCGCCGGCGCAGCGGCTCGGCGCCGAGCTCGCGGCGCGCGGCCAGGCGCACGCGCCGGAGCTCGCGGTGAAGGTCTCGACGCGCGGGGCCGCGGCGGCGGGGTTCGCGCTGCCGGAGCTGTACGACGCGCTCGGGCGGGGGGCGATCGACGCGGCGCTGCTCGGCGGTGTGCACACCGACTACGATCCCGCGCGCATCGCCGCGCTCGACGCCGCGGGGCGGATCTTCCGGCCGGACAACCTCGATTCGCTGATCCCGGGGGAGTGCGCGGCGTTCGTGGTGCTCATGCGCCCCGAGGTCGCGCGCCGCGCCCAGCTCCGCGACCTGGGGCAGATCGTCGGCGTGGCCACCGCGCACGAGCGGGCCCGCCCGGACAACGACGAATCGGCGTTCCAGGCCGCGGGCCTCACCGCCGCGCTCCGCTCGGCGCTGGCGCCGCTGTCCGAGCGCGGGCTGCGCGCCGGCTGGATGCTCACCGATCTGACGTTCGAGACGTTCCGCCATTTCGAGCTCCAGGCGGCCTCGGTGCGCACACAGCACCTCTTCTGCGATCCGCAGCAGGTGGAGAGCCCGGCGCAGCGGATAGGCCACCTGGGCGCCGCGGCGATTCCGCTGCACCTCGCGATCGCGTCGGAGGCGTTCGCGCGCGGGTTCGCGCCGCACCCGTGCGCGGTCTCGCTGGCCGGGAGCGACGGCGGGGAGCGCGCGGTGGTGGTGGTCGCGGCGCCGGGGTGAAGCGCGAGAGCGGCGGGGCGCGGGCTGGCTGAGATGTGCCAAGGAGGGATCGGCTGCGCATCTTCACGGCTCCTTCGGCATGCCGTATTGAAATAATCTGTTCTCATTGTGTTTCGCGGACCGTTTCGTGTGTGCACGCCGCGCGCGATCCATGTGTCCGGTGATGGCGGAGGAGACAGCCTCGATCGCAGAAGCGTGAGTCCGGGCCGACTTCCGGGCGGGTGTGATACCGTTCTCCCATGGCCCGCACGGCTCCCGTACCGAATATCCCCGCCATTCCTGGCATGAACCCTGGCGTCTTCGTCATGGGAGGTGGTGCGGGCGGGGGAGGGGGCAACGGGAAGAACGGGCAGGCTGGAGCCGGTAGGCAAGGCGCGGGCGGGAAGAACGGCGGAAAGGGGGCGAACGGGGGCGGAAAGGGCGCGGGCGCGTGTGGGCCGGGCAGCGGCGGAGGATGCATGAACCCCGTGCACGGCGGCGGCGGCGGGACGCACGCTGGCGATCCGGTCGATCCGGTGAGCGGCCGTGTGTACACCGCGCGAGAGACGGACGTACCCCTCGTGGGGCCGCTGGTCTACGCACTGCAGCGCGCGTATTCCTCGTCAGCTCACGAGCGCGATGTCGGCCTCGGCCACGGCTGGTCTCATTCGCTCGCCTGGTCTCTGGTTCGACACCGCAGGTCGCTCGAAGTCCACGCGCCGTTCGGCGACCCCGTCCGGCACCCGCTCGAGCCGGATCAGGAGACGTTGACCGTGAGCGGCGTCGGTACGTTCCGCATCGGCCCGGACTTCATCGTCCTCGCGGATGACGAGGATGTCCTCTACCGGTTCGAGGCCACGTCGAGCGAGCCGGTGAGGAGCTATCGCCTCACCGAGGTCTTCGACCGCGCCCGCAACGTCATCACGCTCGATTATGATCCGAGCGGCGCGCTCGTGTGGATCGTCGACAGCGCCGGTCGTGGGGTCGCCGTCCGTCGCGGTGCGAACGGGCGTATCGCACGCTTCGAGATCCGGACCTCGCACGGGCGTACGCTGTCGTACCGATCTTACGAGTACGACGCGCGCGGCGATCTCGTCGCGGTCATCGACGCCGAAGGGCGGCGACTTCGGTACGCCTACGATCGGGAGCATCGGCTCACCGAGCAGCGCTTCCCGTCGGGCCGGTGTGTCCACTACCGGTACGACGCGCGCGGTCGCTGCGTCGAGTCGTGGGTCGACTACGAGGGTGCTCGAGATCCAGCGCTCGCCGACGCCGTCCCCCCTGTGCTCGCCGACGGCATCACCGAGGCGAAGGGCATGCTCCACGTGCGCCTGGATTACGAGGAGGGCACCACCACCGTGATCGACTCGCGGCAGACGCGGCGCTTCGATCACAACGCGGGCGGCACCATCGATCTTGCCTCGGGCGTGTGGGTCGAGACGATGCGCTACGATGAGCAGGGGCGCATGATCGCGTATGCCGACCCGAACGGCAACGTGACGCGCTACGAGCGGGGTGAGGACGGGCGCGTCCGTACGGTCGTCGATCCAACCGGCGCCACCAATCAGTTTCGCTGCGACGCGGCAGGGTACCTCGTCGAGGCGGTCGACTCGCTCGGCCACGCCATTTCCTACGTGCGTGACGGCACGGGGAACCTCCTGGAGACGACCGATGCGCTCGGGCTGCTCCTGCGGTGCACGTACGACGCGCGCGGCCTGCGCCTCTCCGCTGAGATGCCGAACGGCGCCCTGACCCGCTTTGAACACGACGCACAAGGCAACCTCGTGCGGCTCATCGAGCCGAACGGCCGGGCGAGGTCGATCGAGGTCGACGACATCGGCCGGATAGTCGGGTTCACCGACGAAGAGGGATACCGGACAGCGTACCACTACGACGCGATGGGCGTGCTCCAGTCGATCACGCTCCCGAACGGCGCGGTGACGGCCGTCGAGCACGACGCGGACGGACACATCGCCGCGTACCGCACTCCGGATGGCGCTACATGGCGAATGCACTGGGCGGGGCACCATATGGTGTATCGCCTCGACAAGCCGAATGGTGAGTCGATCCACTACCGCTACGATCGTGAGGGGCAGCTCGTCCAGATCGTGAACGAACGCGGCGAGATCCACACGGTGAACCGCGACGTCGCGGGCCGCGTGATCGCAGAGACGTTCTTCGACGGGCGGAGGTACGATTACAAGCTCGACGCTGCGGGGCAGCTCACCGCGCACAAGAACGGCGCGGGGGAGCGGACCGAGATCGAGCGCGACGCTGCGGGTCGCGTCATCAAGCGGGCGTACGACGACGGGAGCGAGGAGTCGTTCGAGTATGACTCCGAGGGGCGGCTGATCGCCTCGGCAGCGGGCGGCGTGAGGACCACGTTTGCTTACAACGCTCGAGGCCATCTCATCAAGGAGACGTCGACCGTCGCGGGGGCAGCATTGCCGGTCGAGTACATCGTCGACGCGGTCGGCCAAGTCGTCGAGCGGCGCTCGCCGGCCGGGGGGCGCCTGCGGGTGGCTCGCGATCTCATGGGTCGAGCGACGCGCATCCACTTGCCCGACGGCGGCGTCATCGAGCGCACGCTGGACGGCCTGGGACGCGAGGTGGCGCGCACATTGCCGGAAGGCGGCTCGATCGTGTGCCGCTACGACGGCATGGGCGCCCTGCTCGAGCGCCGTGTGATCGGAGCGCACGAGGCGCGCCGTAATTCGCCGGATTGGGTCGGACGGCTACCCGAAGGGACCACGTTCGCAGAGGCGTTCGCCGTGTCGCGCGGCGGCGAGCTGCTCGAGCGCGCGACGAGCGACGGCGAGCGGGAGACGTACGCCTATGACGCCCTCGGGCGCGTCGTCCAGCGATCCACGCGCGCGGGTGTCGAGCGTTTTGCCTACGATGGCTCGGGTCACACGCACGAGGTGGGCGGCCCGTCCCGGGTCTACGGGCCCGGGGGCACACCGCTGCGGCGTGGAGGGGAGTCGTACCAGTACGACGCGGAGGCGCGGCGCGTCCGCAAGACGGACGACGCGGGCGGGGAGACGCGCTACGAGTGGAACGGCCGCGGCCTCCTCTCCGCCGTCCGCCTGCCAGACGGCACGCGCGTCGAGTACACCTACGACACGGATGGGCGCCTCGTGCTCCGGCGGCGCGGCCCGCCGGGAGGGGCGGTGACCGAGACCCGCTTTGCTTGGTGCCAGGGCCTCCTATTCCACGAAACGACGTTCGAAGTCGCGGCGCACGAGCGGCGCATCGTTCATGAACGGCTCTACGTGCACGACGACGTCGGCGCTCCCCTGGCGCACCGTGACACGGTCCATCGGCACGGCCAAGCCGTCCATCAGCCGTGGGTCCACTACGTGGCCGGCCCTGCGGATCTCCCGGCCCTGCTCGTCGCAGGCGACGGCGCCATCCTCTCTCGTGTGCGCAGCTCCGTTTGGGGCGCCGTAAGCTTCGAGGGGCCGGCGACGACGCCGCTGCGCTTCCTCGGGCAATACTTCGACGAAGACACCGGACTCTCGTACAACCGCCATCGCTACTACGATCCTGCGCTCGGCCTGTTCATCAACGCCGATCCCTCGGGGCTCAGCGGCGGCACGGGGGCGTTCGAGTATGCGCGGAGCCAGCCGTACCGGTATGTCGATCCGCTCGGTCTACAGCCGGTGACGACCACCGTCACGTCGAGCGACGGGACGATCACCCAGACCGGCCACAGCACCCGGCATCCGAATCACTCTTCGCCGCAGGGGATTCATCCCGTCGTTTGGAACGCTCTACCGCGCGGGCCGTTCGCTAACCCGGAGACCGGCAGTATCCAGCACACGGGTCCGTCGGGTCGCCCGCCGCACACTTGCGGCGAGCCCCACGCGCTCACCAATTACATTCGCGCGTGGGAGCAGCAGCACAACGGCGGGCAGCCGCTCAACCCCAACAACCCGCGAGATCGTGCGCAGATCCAGCGATGTCTCGGAGCGATTGGAGCCATCTCATCGCAGCACGAGGATGGCACGCCCCGTGCTCCATGTCCGAACTGCTCGCAACTCATCGCCAATCTCCAAGCGCGATGGGGGGCACCTGCCACCTCGGCTGTGCAGCCCGGATACATGAACGCGGCGGGCACTGGTCCGATGACGAATTACAGCCCACCGAAACCCAACTACCTCGGACCGCGCAGGAGATACACCTAGAGGCCTGTCAACAACATGTCCGAACCCAGACACGATACCGGCGCGCTGAGCGCGCTTGCTCAGGAACTGCTTCGGCGGCTCGGCATTCACCGCTCCGTCGAGTGGACCGTGCCGTCTTCCGAGCTCCAGAGGGAGCTCGCGACGATACGCTGGCCCTGCTCCAGCGCGGTGCTTCGCGCTGAGATGCTCACGGGCGGGCTCTGCCGCACACCGAGCGGCGTCTTCGGTATCCATGCATCGCTGCGCTACTTGCGCGGCGAAGTTCCGTGGGAGCGCGACGACCTGCAAGAATACGGTACGCGCGCCGATCCGCGGGACCCTTCACAGACCCTCCTGCCCCTGTGGATGCTGGACGACCCTTGGGTGTGGCTTGCACAGGACGGCTGCGTCTTCTACGGGAGTCATGTTGATGGACCCGAGTATTTCACACTCGCTTTTGAGGACGTGTGCCATTACTGGGAAGTGATGGCGCTCCTGGACGGCTATGTTGTGGCGTATCATCGCCCTCACATCGTGGCTCGTCCGCGTCTGGAGTCGTCATGCTTCGTCGGTGAAGCGGTCGCGCGTGAGCTCGGGATTTCTACGTTCGCGCCCGGCACGCGTGGCAGGACGCGCGCGTGGTCAGGGCCGGGTGTGAACGTCGTGGAACTCGACGTTCCAGGCTTCAAGCAAGGCACCGACGTCGTCTCCGACAGCGCCGAGGGGGTCGTGCTCGCGGCCGGGCAGGCGCTCGACGCGGGCGGTGCGGCGCGCATCACGAGCCCGGAGCCGCTGGATGCCGACCTGCTGAGAGAGCTCCCGGTCTGCAGCGGGCAAGAGCGTCCATTCTCGGCCTGCCATGTGTACAGATGGGGCAAGTTCTCATCGTACGAGGACGACCGCTACCGGCGGCGCCATCGCGGGTCGTAGTACCGGGTCGCCCGAGCTCCTCTTCGATCCCGTGGACCTGCCTGGAGGGTCGAGCGGGATCTCGCCCAGCGTCACGGGGGGCGGGGCGCGTACTCGGCGGGGCGCTCGAGAAGCTCGGCCCCTCTTTCGAGGAAGTTGTGGAGCCCGCTCCTGGACGGTTCATGCGTCACCTCGAGCTTCACGACACTGCCGACGTTGATGGGGACGTGAGCGCTTGGCAGCAACGCGTCTGGGATGCCGCCCAGTAGCGGGGCGCCTTGGGCCACGGCGGCCTGCGTGCTGACGAAGTGACAGTGGAGGCGGCGCCTCCGCCGCGCCGCGGCGAGGTCAGCGAGCAGGGCGACGGCGGCGGGGCGGGACGCGGTCGAGGGCGTCGAGGACGCGGAGGTGCATGGCGAGGCTTCGCGGCGCTCTTTTTCCTGCTCCCCGCCGCGCGCGCCCTGTGGTCAGCGTCGCCTCAGTTCACTTCGACGTGAGACCAGGGGAAGCTGCCGACCAGACGCAGGTAGTATCCGCCGTCGCAGGTAGCGGGATAGCTCGAGGACGGAACCCACGTGTTTGAGATGTTGACTCCGTTGAGCTCGACGGTCGCCATGTTCCAGGAGTTCAGGTTCGAGCTCGCCGCGTCGAAGAACACACACGTATTGATAGGACCGTTGTTCACGTAAGGGATGGTCACGTGCGCCGCCGACCCGCAGTCCGCGGGCACGCAGGTCGAGCAGGTGCCGCAGTCCACCTCGCACGACTGGCAACTCTCGAGCGCGGAGCAAACGCCGTCGCCGCAGCTCCCGGGGTCGGCCACCAGGGGCGCCGCCGCGGCGAGATCCGGGAGCGGGCCGATCTCGCGGCTCAGCTCGGACTGCTGCGGCTTCCCGGTATTCACGAGCAGATCGCGCAACTCTTGCGGCGTGAGCGGCCCTGACGCCTGCTGCGCGACGCTCTGCACCACGGCCACCGCGCCGCTCACGACCGCAGAGGCGCTCGACGTCCCGGAGAACGTCGCGGTATAACGGTCCCGCTCGCCCAGCGTTCCGCTGTAGAGCTCACCGGCACCTCCCGTCGTGGTCACGTACTCTCCCCAGGCATGGACATCCACGCGGCCGCCGGAGTTGCTGTAACACGTCGGCCTGCGCGAGGTCGACAGGCTCGCGCCCACCATCAACGCGCCGGAGTCCCGGACGGTCCGGTCGAAGACACCTCCGTACGACGGATGATCCAGATCCACCGAGCCGTTGCCGGCCGCCTCGACCACGATGATCCCGTTGGCCGTGGCCGTCTGGATCGCATCGAACTCGGCCGAGAAGAACTCCATGGGAACGAAGTCGCACTGGCTGGAGTTGCAGGTGCACGTGGCCGTGGCCGGGCCGCGAGCGTGCACCTCGATGAGCACGATGTCGCCGGCGTCCAGCTGCTCGGCGGCCAGCGCGATCGCGGGGCCGACGCCGTTGTTCAACCAGCTCGCGTAGCCGACGCCCGAGAGCGGCGCGACCCCGGTCACGCCGAAGCCGTTCTCCTGCCCGACCATGACGCCTGCCACGGCGGTGCCGTGATCGGCGTTCCCGGAGCTCGGCGCGGGCGCGTAGAAGAAGGGCGCCGGGAGATCCTCGTGGTCGGGGACCCAGTATTGCTCGACGTCGATGATCCGGACGTTCTCGCCACGGCCGCCCGGGAACGACCGGGCCTCGGCCACCCCCATGCCGTTCGCGTCGCTGCTCACGTAGCCTTGCAGGGACGTGAAATCCGGCGTGTTCGCGTCCAGGGCCACGAGGCCGGCGCCCGCCTCCGGGGCCGCGGTCGCGAGCTCGGGCTTCGGCTGCACATAGGCGATCTCCACGCTCGGGTGGGCGTTCAGCGCCTCCACCAGCTCGACCAGCGCGCTCCGTGGCCCTCCTGACCAGGGGGCGTCGAAGTAGAGCCCGAGATCCGAGAGCTGGATCGCGCTCCGTCGCTCGCCGCTGCTCTTGAGCGACGAGAGCCGCGCCTCCGGCAACGGGAACAAGGGCTTGAGATCGAGCGAACGCTTCGAGAGCAGCGCGGTGATGCTGTCCAGATCATGCTGCAGCTGCTCGGGATCGAGGCCGCTTGCGGCGCTCGAGAGATCGCCGATACGATCGCTGCTCAGCAGCGAGCCGCGCAGCCGAACGCCTGTCCCTTCGTGGAACTTGATCACGACGCGAACGTCGGAGACGTCGCTCGGAATCCATGAGGACGCCAGCGACTTGTCCTGGAGCCTCCGCAGCGCTCGAGCGGGCGCGCTGGCCGGCTCGCTGGCGACCACGGGCGCCGACACCTGGGCGACCGGCTCGGCGTCGCCGCAGCCCAGGGCGATGGCCGAGAGCCCCAGCAGGGCGGCAGGCAAGGCCCGACGCACAGCGACATGACGGAATACGACGTTGGAGAGCTTGGTTTGGTTGACTGGCATAGGAGCATCAAAAACAAGGGTGAACGATATCCTGTTCGAGAACGAACCAGACGACCGCCGTCGCTGTCCTCGGCCGCGCTGCGCCTCGGGCTCGACGGGGCTTCGAGCACCGAAACAGCAGTGTACGGGCGCGCGTTCATCACGGAGACCGGCGCAGCGCCCCGCTGGATGCCGCCGAGGCGCTCACAGCGTTGCGGGCAGATGTGTCATCGCGACCGAGCACCGTCAAGGACCCCAGTTTGCGCTTAATGCTTCTTGACACTGGGCAGACCCCCTCATCGGATGCGCGTTTTTGGTCGTTCGGCGCCCGAGGAGAAACGCGGACACGGACCCCCGATCTCCGTCGACGCCTGCCGGAGCGTTCGAAGCGCGCGCCGCGGCGCACGTGCAACGATCGCGAGCGTCGCGATCGTTGCTGAACCCGTGCTGGAGGTTGGCCGGGTCATGCTCCGGGGCTGCCCCCGCAGGCTGCGCCGATGGACGTCCCAGCATCGAAGGATGGCCGACCCATCATTCCGTGCTGACCACGCCATCATCGGCCTCGAACCCTCCAGGACGACTCCATGGCCAGGGTCGACGTTGCGGACGACGCGTTCCCATCATTCCTAGCCGTCGCCCCCGGTGGTAATGTGGGCGACATGGGTCACGCACGCCGCTTCCTCGCCGCAGCCCTGATCCCCGCGGCCGCTGCGGTCGCCGCCGCGTGCGGCGCGCCGGTCGAAGGCCCTCAGGGCTCCTCGCAGGCCGCGGGCTCGAGCGGGAGCGGCGCCGGCGGCGTGAGCGCCGGCAGCACAGGGGCCGGTGGCGCGGGCACCGAAGGTACGGGGGCTGCGGGCGCTGGGGTCGGCGGAGCTGGGGCCGGCGGAGCTGGGGCCGGCGGCAGCTGCATCCCCTTCTCCGAACCGCCGGGAGCCGCGTGTTCGCCAGGCCTGCAGTGCAAGAGCACGGCGATGTCGTGCGCGTGCAGCGGCACGGACACGCTCTGCTCCTCGTCCCAGACCGGTCAGCAGAACGACGTGCACCCGCCGAAATCGCCCCCACCCGAGGGAGGCTGCTGCGACACCGAGGGCCTGGTCTGCGGCTACGAGACGTGTGGGCCGATCTGCCGGTGCACGAACGGCGCGTGGTCGTGCCAGGCGCCCGACGTCTGCCCGCCGTTCGAGTGCCCGGCCGATCCCTCGCAGCTCGACGGCCAGCGCTGCGAACAACTCCTCGGGCAGGTCTGCGCTCGATGCTCCCCGCCCTGGAGCTGCACCTGCGAGCTCCAGCCGACGGGGGCTGCCGTGTGGGCGTGCGTCGAGATCCCGTGCTGAGCGGCCGCTCCGGCGGCCGGCACCCGATGTCGTCCCGGGGGCAGCCGCTGCGCGATCGCGCCCCGGCGCGGCCCCGCTACTCGGCCGGCGTGAAGCAAACCTCGAGCTTCGGCCGGAGGGCGACGTTCGCATGTTCGCTCGACCGGATGTCGGTCCGGTCGTTCACGTCCTGCAGCGCGACGCCGTAGTTCGGCTGGGATCCATCCACCCAGGCCTGGACGAGGGGCGCCACGCTGGCGCTCACGGAGGCGTCCGCCTCGGCGACCGTGGCGATCACGGCCTCCACGGCCGGGGTGTACCCGGGGAAGTTGCCGGCGTGGACGGTCGACTCCTGCCAAGGGCCGTTCACGCGGTGCACCTCGATGGTGCTGGCGCTCGCCTTCCACGGGTGGGACAGCGTGAGGACCGCGGATTCGATGTTGGAGCCCGCCGGGATGAACGACAGATCGAACGCCAGCACGCCCGCCTTCACGTCCGCCGGCAGCGTCGTCGTGACGAGATACGGGTAATCGCCGTAGGGCCACGAGATCCCGGGCTGGATATACGTATCCTGCACGCTCCCGTAGGTGCCGCGCTGCACGACGACGCACTGGGGCTCGACCTCGCAGGCGTCGCCGATGGCGTCGCCGTCGACGTCGGCCTGGGAGGGGTTGGGCTGCTCCGGGCAGTTGTCGCACAGGTCCGGGACCCCATCCTCGTCCGTATCGAGGTGGACGGGGACCACGGTGACGTGATCGAGGAACGTCCCCATGCCGTTCGAGAAGCCCACATCGTTGAACTGGAGGCGGGTCGTCGCGCCGGAGGCGATGACGGTGAGGGTATAATAGACCCAGTTTTGGCTGCTGGTCGAGAGGAAGGCGACCACTCCGCCGTCCCATACGACGTCGATCGCGTGCTCGTCCAGACCGCCCCATGGCGTGGACGCGGCGAAGGCGAACCGAAGCTCGTACACCGCTCCCGGGATGGTCGTGAGATCCTGGTAGATGCCGCTCGACATCGAGGAGTCCAGCTCGACGTTCTGGAAACCGTGCGCGGGGAGCCCGCCGACCGTGCGGTCGCGGAGCTCGATCTCGCCATAGGCAGGCCGCCAGCCGGGAACCGCGGTCGGCGAGGACGTGATCCACACGCTGCCAATCGGCAGATCCGGTAATTCGAAGCTGCCGTTCGTGACGAGGTCGCCGGAGGGCAGCGCCTCGCAGGCGACGAGAGACGCTGCGCCCTCGCCGACGGCTTCATCGTTATCGTCGTGCGGCTCGGCTGCCGCCATGCAGCCGGAGATCATCCAGGCGAACGCGAACACAGAGATCGACGGATGGGCGGTTCTCATGGGAGAGCTCCTCGCTGCGGCGCCGGCATGGCAGAGCCTCGCTGTGCGGCGAGCTGCCGCCGGCTGTGGATTCACGGTCAAAAGCATTGCTTGGCGCTGCCAGCCGCAGCGCCGTCTCGTCCTATCATGAAGTGCGCGCACGGATCATCGTATCCCGAGCAATCAGCACGATGTCGCCGAAGCCCGCCCCGGGGAACCGGGCGACGATGGGTCGCAGCCCTCGGGAGCGATGGTCCGCGCCGGGGCGGCGCTCGGTCCGGTCGCGGCGGGGCTCGGGCCGCCTCCTCATCCCCGAGGATTACGGCGCGGGTAAGCGTCTCGGCGAGCGAGGCGACCACGGCGGCCCGAGGCGACGGATCGACCATCGCGAACGAGCAAGCTCGGGCCGAACGTCGCGCCCGCCGCTCGCGTGGACTCGCCGCCGGAGCCTTGCCGCTCGCTCCAGCGCGCCGCGCGCTGGGGCGAGCACGGCGGGCTCGTACGGGAGAGCGCCGATGCGGACGTACCGCGTGGGCCGGAACCGCGCGCTCGAGGTGGCCGGGGCATAGGCGCCTCCTCGCCTCGCGTGCGCGGGCCCGTCGGGATCTCACGAAGCTGACCGCGGAAGTGCTAGGGTGCGCCGCGTGCCGACGATCTTCACCAAGGGCGACCTCCTCAACACCCCGGATCTTCACGCGTACGCGCACGGCGTGAGCTGCGTGGGCCAGATGGACACGGGGATCTCCGTGGCGTTCAAGAAGCGCTGGCCGGGCCTGCTCCCGGCGTTCGAGCAGCGGAGCGCCGAGCGGAAGCTCCAGCTCGGGGAGGCCTTCGCCTGGAGCGAGGGCGACGACACGGTGTACAGCCTCGCGATCCAGGAGAACGCGACGAAGAGGCCCTCGCTCGCCGCGCTGGAGCGCGCGCTCGCCGCGATGGTGACGCACGCCGCCGGGGCGGGGATCGCGCGGATCGGCGTTCCGCGCGTGGGCGCCGGCAAGACCGGCCTCGAATGGCTGCGCGTCAAGAGCATCCTCGTGAAGGTCGCCAACGACAAGCCGGTCACGCTCGTGGTCTACGAGCAGTTCGTGCGCGCCCCGGGCGCCTGACCAGCGCGGGACGGAGGCCGACCTCCTGCGGCCTCCATGTCCAGGTCGCGAGCGCCGCGCCCCTCGGTTACGGGCTGGGCTTGGCTTTATCCCGCACGTAGAGCGCCTCCACCTGCTGTCGGGCCCACGGGGTCCGTCGCAGGAATTGCAGGCTCGATTTGATGCTGGGATCGTACTTGAAGCAGCGAATGTCGATCATGCGTCCGAGCTGCTCCCAGCCGTGCTGCGCGACCAGGTGCTCGAGGATCATCTGGAGCGTGACGCCGTGAAGAGGATTGTTGGGCTGAGGCTGAGTCATATCGATGCTCGGGGGGCGACCGCCCCGGAGGGCCGGCGTGAGCCCACCGTGTAGCACGTCGCGCGGCGGGCCGACGCACCCACGCCGCCTGCGCGCCCACGCCGCCCGTGCACGCCGAGGGGCGAGGTGCTGTTCCCGGCGTCTGGCCTGCCCATGGGGCTGCCGGCGTGGGGCGCGAAGATTTTTTTTCGAGCGACCGATGATTTCTCCGCGGGCGGGCTACTTGCCGACCTCGGCCGAATAGAGGCCGGCCGTCGTGCCGGGGAGGTCCGTCGTGAAGGCGAGGCGGCGGCCGCCGTGGCTGCTGAAGTAGGTCAGGTTCGCCCCCGGCGCGATGAGCCGAGGCTTCAGGGGCTCGCGCGACAGGTCGACGACCTTCAGGTCGGCCGTCGACCGCGCGAAGTCTTCCGCGTCGAAATGGGTGTTGTCGTTGAACGACACGAGGCCGCGGACGGCCGGCAGGTAGCTCCAGCCCCCGTCGTCGCTGAACTGCCGCACGCCGCCCTCGCCCGAGGCCAAGAGGGGAGCGGTGCCGGTCGTCAGGTCGACGATGCGGGCGAACAGAACGTGCTTCGAGTCGGCGCTGAAGGGCGGGCCGCCGAGCACGTTCCGCGTCTGCGGGTCGACCGACAGGGGCGGGGCACCGCCGCGCGCGTCGGCGAGCGCCACGTCGGAGAGGCCGGTCGCGGGGTCGCGCTGGGTGAAGAAGGCCACCTTGCTGCCGTCGGGCGACGCCCACGCGTCGGTGATGACCTTCGACCCGGCCAGCACGGTGAGAATGCCCCCGACCTCGTCGGCGATGGTCTCGGTCGACCGACAGTCGCCCGGCGCGGCGCGGCGCAGCTCGAGGCCGGCCTCCGTTTGCGCGGTGTACACGACGGAGCTGCCTTTGGCGAAGAAGCCGATTCGCGAGCGCACCTCGTCGAGCGCGCTCACCGCGCCGTCGTCGGAGACGACGACGGGGTGCCCCGAGCCCGCCAGCGTCGTGAAGAACGACCCGCCGCCGGCGTCGGCGCTGAAGAAGGGGGGCGTCGCGACGCCGCCGAGCAGGTCGACCCTCTCGCCCCGCTCCCAGCTCGACAAGGTGGCAGAGCTCGCGCCGCCCTCGCAGTGCAGCGCGACCGGGTGCGAGCGGCCGTGGCGGCCGACGAACGCGGCGAAGGGCCGACAATACCCCAGCGGGAAGCCCATCGGCACCGCGCCGAGCAGCGTCGTGCGCTCGCTCATGTCGGTCGCGGCGAGCTCGACGTCGCCGACGCTGCCGTCGGCGTTGCCACGGGTGGGGAAGAGCACCGAGCGGCCGTCGGCGCTCGCCGAGGTCGCGAAGGTCCCGATGGGCGAGGCGGCGGACGCCTCGCGCGGGCCGGACGCCGCGCTCCACACGATGAGGGGGCTGACCCCGAAGCCGGGCAAGCTCCGGTCGGGGTTGGTCCAGCAGAACGCGACCTTGCCGACGGTGTAAACGAACGCGGTGTTCCCGGGAGGCACCTGGGCGACGAGCTGCCTCGTCGCGCCCGGCTCGAGCGCGGTCGCGTACACGCGCTCTCCCTCCTGATAAAGGGCGTGATTGTCGCTGGTGACGCCGAGCAAGAGCAGGCGCGCACCCCGCTGCACAAGCCATTTCGTGTGCGTCGTGAGCGATGCCTGGCCCTCCGATTCCGCCTCCGCGGGGGGCGGGCTCGGCGCCTCGATCTGGGCGCAGCCGAGCAATGCCGCGCCGAATGTCATGCTGGCGAAGAAAGCTTTGACCATATCCGGGTCTCCTCTTCGGTCAGACCCTAACTCGCGCAGGCACCCTGCGTTGGGGCCAGATCGTCGATGTCGCGTAGTCCAGTCGCCCGCGCGCCGCGGGGAGCGAGGCGCGCGTCAGGGGCGATCGCCCGCGGGCCTCGACCGCGCCTTCGGCAACGTCTGCGCGAGCCGCCGCGCCGCGTCCGCGAGCTGGGCCTCGTCGCACGCGGCGAAGCCGAAGCGGGCGAAGTCGAGCGGCCATCGACCGAGCGCGAAATGGCTCGCGGGCTGGAAGGAGACGCCCGCCGCGTGCGCGCGCCGGGCCCACGCGTCGACGTCGACGCCAGGGGCCCGCGCCCAGAGGGCCATGCCCCCGCAGGGAGGGGCGAACTCGAGCCCGGGCAGGTGGCGCGCGAGCGCCTCGCAGAGCGCGTCGCGGCGGGCGCGGTAGGCGCGCCGGACCCGCTGCGTGTGCCGATCGATCTCGCCGTCCTCGAGCAGCTCGGCGACGGCGCGCTCGATCGCGTGGTCGCCCTGGTGGTCGACGAAGGCCCGGTAGGCCGCGATCCGCTCGGCGACGTCGGGGGTGGATACGACGAAGCCGAGCCGCAGCCCCGGGGCCAGGATCTTCGACAGGGTGCCCAGGTAGACGACCACCCCGTGGCGGTCGGCGGACGCGAGGGGCAGCACCGGCCGCCCCTCGTAGCGGAACTCGTGGTCGTAATCGTCTTCGAGCACGAGCAGGCGCCGGCGCCGCGCCAGCTCGAGCAGGCGCACGCGCCGCGCCGCGGTCAAGGTGACGGTCGTGGGGAGCTGGTGGTGGGGCGTCGTGTAGACCGCCTTGACCCGCCTGGCCGCGCAGAGCGCCTCGAGCGCGGCGACGTCGAGCCCCTCGCCGTCGAGCGGCACGGGCGCGAGCTCCACGCCCGCGAGCTCGAGCGCGCCGCGGGCGGCAGGGTGGCTGTACGCCTCGATCGCCACGCAGTCGCCCGGCTCGAGCAGCGCGCGCGCCGCGAGGTAGAGGCCTTGCTGGCTGCCGCGCACGATGTTGACCGACGCGACGCTCGCCCGCACGCCCCTCGCCCGGGTCAGCAGCTCGACGACCGCGCGGCGCAGGCGCGGCTCGCCCCGGGGATCGCCGTAGTCCATCAGCGCGCGCGCCCCGGCGCCGAGCAGCGCGCGGCGGTAGGCGCGGCACAGCTCCAGCCTCGGCACGAAGCCGAGCTCGGGCACCCCGCCGAGCAGGAGCAGGCCGGCGCGCGGGGTCGAGGACGGGGCCGGCAAGGGGCGTCGGGGCAGGTCGAACCCGGCCCGGTCGGCGAGGGCCCGTCGGCGAAAGGGGGGCAGCTTGGCGGGCAGATCGCTCGAGACGTAGGTCCCGGTGGCGGGCGCGCTCGTGATCCACCCCTGGCGCGCGAGCTCGAGGAACGCGGCGACCACGGTCTTGCGGTGCACGCCGAGCTGGGTGGCGAGCTTGCGGCTGGAGGGCAGCCGCTCGCCGGGGCGCAGGCGGCCCCGTTCGATGTCCTCGACGACGGCCCGCGCGATCTGCAGAAAGAGCGGCCCCTGACCCGCCGCGCCGAGCTGAAGAACGAGTTCTCGGGTCACCGCCACGCCGCCCGTGCCTGCGCCGGAGGGGCGCGGCGCCATGGCGCCCGCCCCCGAGCTCTCGATGCCCCGCCGCCCGGGATCTGTCAACCGAGGCGCGGTTCGCCGCCGACAGCGCTCGCGCGAAGGGGAGCCGCCTGGGACCGCCTCGTTCGTCAGCGCGCGCCGGCGACGGCGCGCCACCACGGGGTCGGCGCGTCGACGTGATCGGGCTCGAAGGCCGCGCCGATCTGCGGCGTCACGACGCGCGCGCCGCGCTCGGCCGCCAGGGAGAGCAACGTCTCGGCCGGCTCGTTCCAGTCGTGGAGGGCGAGGTTGAAGGTGCCCCAGTGGACCGGAAGGAGCGTGCCGCCGCCGAGCATCTGGAACGCGATCAGCGCGTTCTCGGGGCCGAGGTGGATTGCCCCCCACGCGGGGTGGTACGCGCCGACCTCGAGCATCACCAGGTCGAAGGGGCCGTGCGTACGGCCGATGTCCGCGAATTCGGGGAACAGCCCGGTGTCGCCGGAGAAGAATACCTTGCGCCGCTCTGCCTCGATGACCCAGGAGGCCCAGAGCGTCTTGTTGCCGCTCGTCGGCCCGCGCCCCGAGAAGTGCTGCGACGGCGTGGCGGTGAAGCGAACGCCGCCCACCTCCGCGCCCTCGTGCCAGTCGAGCTCGGTGATCCGCGCGGGGTCGACGCCGAGCGCCTCGAGGTGCGCGCCCACGCCGAGCGCCGTGACGATGGGCACGCGCGTGCGGGCCAGCGCCTCGATGGTGGGGGCGCAGAGGTGATCGAAGTGGTCGTGCGACAGGAGGACGGCGTCGAGCGGCGGCAGCTCGTCGAGCGCCGCCGGCACGGGGTGGAAGCGCATCGGGCCCGCGAACGCGACGGGGGAGGCGCGCTCGGCGAACACCGGATCGGTGAGGACACGGCGGCCGTCGATCTCGAGCAGCACGGTGCTGTGGCCGAGCCACGTGACCCGCAGGCCGGTCGCGCTCCGCCGCGCCCAGGTCTCGTGAGGCCGCGCGAGGGGCAGGGGCCCGGGCGGCGTCCGCTGGCCGCGACCGAAGAAGTACTCGCCGATCACGGGCAACGCAGAGCCGTTCATGCCGGGGCCGGCGCCCGACGGGTTCTGGAACCGGCCGCCCTTGAACTGCGCGGAGGCGCGCGCTCTCTCGAGCCGGAGCCCCTTGCGACGCTGGGAATCATTCATGAAGGGAGGACCTCCTGCCGGGCGTGGCGCCTGGTGAGCCAGAGTCCGACGGCGATGGTGACCAGCGCGGCGCCCACGCCGAGCCACGCAGAAGGAGGGCGTCGCGCAGGGCGCCGAAGACCCGTTGACCGCACGAGGCGGACGGCCGAACGGGCGCACAGGACGATGTTTACAACTGGAGCTCAGTTTGTCAAGTTTGACATTGACGATTGAAGCGTTTGCTGGCAACTTCGATCCTCGTGAGCGAAGCGAGCTCCACCGACAGGCCCGCCGACGACGTGCGCCGCCGCAAGCTGATGGACGCGGCGCTGACGGTGTTCCTGCGCTTCGGCTTCCGGAAGACGTCGATGGACGAGGTGGCGCGGGCCGCGAACGTCTCGCGACAGGGCCTCTATCTCCACTTCGCCACGAAGGAGGAGCTCTTTCGCGCGTCGGTGGCGTACTTCCTCGACACCGCGCTCGCCGCCGCCGCGGCCGCCCTCGCCGACGCGGAGCGCCCGCTGGAGGAGCGGCTCGTGGCCGCGTTCGACACGTGGGTGGGCCAGTTCGTGGGCGCGCTCGGGTCCGACGCGGCGGATCTCCACGCCGCCACGAAGGAGCTCGTCGGCCCCACGGTCGACGAGCGTGAGGGGCAGTTCGTCGAGGCCGTGGAGGAGGCCCTGCGCGCCTCCGGGCTGGTGGCCGCCTACGCGCCCGCGGGCGTCACCGCGCGGCAGCTCGCGGAGACGTTGTACGCAGCCGCGCGCGGCCTGAAGTACGGCGCCGCGACGCGCGAGACCTTCGTGGAGGGCATGTCCGTCGCCGCGCGGGTGATGTGCCTGCCGCAGCGGGATGACCGAGAGAAGGGGGCGAGGAAAAGACCGCCGGGCGTTCGCGCCGAGGGCGGCCGGCCGCGCAAGGCGCGCGGTACGACACGATAGATTGCCCGTGAGGGGCGTTCACCCATGCACCCTCGTGCGGCGCGGGGCTCCGCGCACGGTCCGTGCGGGTGATGCCTCGTCGAGCTCGTCCTCGGCGGCGCGCTCGAGCGCCGCGCGGAGCTCGGCGTCGGCCGTGGCCTCGGCGGCGACGCGGATGAGGTCCTGCGCCTCGGGAACTCCGGCGATCCGCAGGAGGAGGGCAGCGCCGATGCGGCGATCCGGCGGGGCGCTGGTGTCGTCGAGGGCGTGGCGCACGTCCTCCAGGGTCAGGCCGGCCGCGCGGTAGTCGCTGGCGGTGACCATCCTGCGGAGATCCTCGCGCCAGGCCGCGGGGTCGCGGCCGCGCCGCTCCAGCGCGTCGGCGCCGCGCGGGGCGGCGCCCCCCGCGACGCGCTTGCGCGCCTCGCGGACGCGCAGCGCGAGCGCCCTGACCAGCCCGCGCTCCGCCCGGAGCTCGACGGGGCGATCGTCCCCCTGGCGGACCAGGAGGAGGCGATCGCCGCGCGTCCGGACCGCGGTGAGCACGGCGTAGGGGAGCCAGGTGCGCGAGAAGGGGCGCTCGACGAGCACGCCGTCGCTGCCCACCACGAGCCGCGCGGGACGAGCGGTGGCGCGGATGAGCCAGTTGAAGAGCACGAAGAACGCCAGCGACTTTGCGTTTCCCAAGGCGGAGCGATCGACGAATACGCTGAGGTCGTCGAACCAGGCGCTCGCGAAATCCAGGACGAGCGCGGAGACCACGTAGCGGGCCCAGACGGCCGCGCGGTCGCCTTTGACGCTGCCGAGCGAGACCGCGACGCGTCGCGCTTCGGGTCCGAGCCCGAGGGCCGCGAGCAGCCGCGCGCCTTCCTCCTCGCTCTCGACCTGCACCTCGAGCTGCCGTCCGCCGCGGAGCTCCAGCGCGACGCAGGGGCGCGGCTCGGGCACGACCAGGCCGGAGCGGATCGCGGCGCGCGGGATCCAGCGAGCCGCGGCGCCACGGGTGAGGCGCAAGCCGGTCGCGCCGGCGGCCACGCGCACCGTTCCGCGCCGGATGCGCGGAGCGAAGGTGACGAGGGCGCTCACCAGCACGAAGAAGAGGCCGGCGAAGAAGCCGGATCTGCTCCAGGCCAGGATGTCGCGGGCCACCTGACCGAAGAGCGGGGAGGCGAGCTTCTGCCCGAGGACGTCGGCGAGCGCGCCGGCGAGCACGGGGCCCACGCTCGCGAGCAACGCGAGGCACTCGAGCACACGCCCGAGACTCGGGTGACGCTGCGCAACGCTGGAGCTCGTGAGCTCGAAGGAGGGGCTGGTGGTGGCCGGCATGCGGCGGAATCGTCCCTGCGGGAGACGCGGATCCGAGCATAAACCGCGTCATCCGGCCGTGGCACGCTCGCCGGTCGTCGTGAATGTGCCGGATCTTCGACCCGAAGACGGCCAGCGCCCGCTACCAGACCGGCCGCGACCGCTGCCGCTGCCAGGCGGCGCCGCCGCGATGCCGTCGAGCCGGTTGAACCACAACGACCTGTCGACACCCTCCCCGGAGAATTGAAATTCAACCCCGAGGTTGCCGACAGGTAATGGTCAAAATTGACCAACCGGCCCGCAACCGCCTTGGCGGCCGAGCTGCCTCAAGTGTTGAGGGGAAACGCCAGACTGACGCGCCTGGCGTGTCGCCAACGAAGATGTCTCAGGGCTCGTGGATCTCGCCGCAGGCCCCGACGATGTCGATGCAGTTGCCGCTCGCGCACTGCTCGTGCGTGGTGCACCTCTGGCCTTCCGCCAGCTTGCAAGCGCCCTCGCCGTCGCATACGTTCCTGTCGCTGCAGTCCATCCCGTCCTCGGCGCCGAGCGGGACGTTCGAGCACGTGCCCGCCAACCCCTGGATGTTGCACGCCTGGCAGGCAGCGTCACAGGCGGCGTTACAACATACGCCGTCGATGCACGTCCCACTGCTGCACTCGTCCGCATTCGTACATGCATGACCGTTGACGAGTTTGCATGTTCCAGCTGAATCGCACACTTCGTCTGTCGCGCAGCCCAGGCCAGTGGTGCCCGGTGCGACCGGCTCGCAGATGCCCGTGTCCTCGCCGCAGAAGTGGCACGGCTGGCAGTCCATGTCTCCGGCGCAGCAGGTCGCGCCCGTGGGCACGGTGTGCATCGGAATGCCACCTTGACACACGTCCTTAGAGCACAACATGCCATCGTCTGGAACGTCGTCATCGTCAGCCGCCACCTCCGGGCGACCCGCAACGCAAGTAACAAGCTGACAGTCACCTGCAACCTGCCCGGACGGCGGAGCCGGCACGCCGTCGAGCGGAACGTGGACGCATGACTTTGTTGCGCACGCGTCCGCGGTGCATGGATTGCGGTCGTCGCAGTCCGTCGCCTGGGTCTCGGAGGTGCATTCGGCCGCCTCGTCGACCCCGCCTCCCGCGCCACTCGCACTGGTTACCGATGCGGCTTCAAGTCCAGCACCTCCACCCGAAACGTCGCGCTCCACGTCACGGATGCCGAGAACTGCCTCGCAGCCAAGCGCCAGGAAGGCGGCGAACGCGAGGCCAAAGGGGGTGGACGACAAGAAAATTGGTCTGTTGGGCGCTCTCATGTGTGCCGGTATACCACATTGTGCTCGCCATTACACATTCGGCGAAACCGCCTGCTCTTCGTCCTGTAACAGGCCGGAATCGCGTGCACCGGCTATGACAGCGTGTGTCCTAGTCACACCGAAACGCCGAAAACACAGGCGTCTCGTGCTATCTTTCAGGCTACTTAGCAAAGCGCCCTCTCCCCGGCTGGACCCCGGAGACAGGGCTGCGAAACATCCGGCGGTGGCCCGCCGAACGCGCATCGCACCGCGAGCATGGGCCGCCGACCGGGGAAAGGCAAGGCCCTGCATGGCGCACGTGCTGCCCATGGCGAAGCGCGTCGAGGTCGTGTCGCATCTTGTCGAGGGAGCCGGCATCCGGCCAACGATGCGGCTCACGGAGGTGAGCAAGCCGGCGATCCTTGTCGCTCCTGCTCCGCGTCGGCGAGGGCTGCGAGGGGCTCCACAACCGGCTCGTGCGCGACGTCGACTGCCGCACGGTCCAGGTCGACGAGATCTGGTCGTACGTCCAGAAGAAGCAGGCGCGCGTGCAGCCTGGCGACTCGGCGGAGGTCGGTGAGGCGTGCGTGTTCGTCGGCATGGCGAGCACGTCAAAGCTGGTCATCAGCTACCGCGTGGGGAAGCGCGACGACATACACACGGTGGTTGCCGACACCCTCCTCTCGACGTCGTCGATCCTGCCGGCGGCGTGGTCAGAGCGGCACGTCGCTCCAGCGCTCCACGGCCATCGCGTCGCCCCCGGAAAATGGCCGCGCGCGTAACATCGCCGCGCGCCGGCGCGCCGAGGCGGCCGGTCATCCGGCGATCAACCGGAAGAGGGCGAGCTCCGGCCGGCAGGTGAGCCGCGCGGGCAGGACGCTCGTGCCGACACCGCGGCTCACGTAGACCGGGCCGCGCTCCGTGGCGTACATCCCCGAGCGAAACCGGCCCGAGCCGGGCGGCACCCACACCGGCACGCCGAGCGCCCGGATCTGCCCGCCGTGGGTGTGCCCCGCGAGGCCGAGGTCGAAGCGCGGCGCTCCGGCAGGCAGCCTGTCGAACAGGCCCGGCGCATGCGTGAGGAACAGCCGCACGGGCGAGGCCGGCGCGCGCGAGAGGGCCGATTCCACATCGTCATGACCGCTGCAAAAGTCGTCCGTCGCGACGACGGCGATCCCGCTCCGGAGCAGCGTCGACTCGTTTCCGAGCAGCCGCGCGCCGGCGCGCGCATAGGCCTCGCCGAGGCGCCGCAGGGGCACGTGCCCCCAGTGCTCCCAGTTGCCCAGGGTGGCGAGCACCTCGCGCCCCGGCGCGGCGAGCCTGCGGCAGAGCTCCTCCAGCGCGCCGAGCGCGCCCTCGTCCTCGATGGAGTCGCCGGTCATCACGACGAGGTCCGCGCCGAGCGAGCGCACGGCGGACGCGGCCTTGTCGTGCACGCCGCCGAGCGCGCGCAGGTGCAGGTCGGAGAGGTGCGCGATCCGGAAGCCGTCGAGCGCGCGCGGGAGCCCGGCGACGGGGACGTCGTGCTCGGTGACCTCGAGCCACGACGGCTCGACGGCGAGCCCGTCCACCGCGCACGCGGCCGCAGCACAGCAGCCGGCGCCGAAGAAGGCACGGCGCGTGATCTTCAGGGACATGCCGCGGAGGGTACCATCGCGCCGGAGCCCATCGCCGGACGGAGCGCCGGCCCCATCGCGCGCCGCGCCGGCCATCCCGATCCGCCGTGCAGCGCAGGAACCTGCTCCCCTCGGCCTGTGCAGGAACCTGCCCGCCTCGGCCCTGTCGAAAGCCACCGATGCCCAGGCCCCTCCTCCCGCTCGCCGGACTCCTCGTCACCGCCGCCCTCGGCGCCGCCGCGACCTCCGACGCGGCCACGGACCACCGCGACGCGGTCGCCCGCGGCCTCGACCTCTTCGTCCACGCGCCCGACCGCGGCGCCCCCGGCGCCGCCCTGCCGGTCCAGGTCCTCGCGCTCGGATTCCCCACCGCGGTCACGCTCCGGCCGCTCGAGGCGGCCACCGTGGAGGCGACCTGGGATCCCGAGCACCTCGGCAAGGTCAGCGCCGTGCCGCCGCCCGTGCGGGTCACCACCGACGCGAAGGGGCGCGCTCACCTCGACGTCCCCATCCCCGACGGGCCCGAGCGCGAGCTCCGGCTGCTGCTCGGCGTGCGCGCCGGCGATCGGCAGCGGACCCGGACCCTCACCGTGCAGCGCCAGGCGCCGCTCCTCGTCGACCTGCACGTCCCCGACGCGCGCGTGGTGCCGGGCGGCGCGACGTCGGCGTGGATCACCGTGCAGAGCCAGGCCTCGGGGCGGCCGGCCCCGCGTGTCCCCGTCGAGGTCAGCCTGCTCGAGGGCGGCGTCGTGCGGCACACCGCCGTGGTCACCACCGACGCCGCCGGCGTCGCCATGGCGCGCGTGCCCGTCCCCTGGATCGACGAGCCCGGATGGCGCTGGGTCCTCCGCGCCCGCGCGCGGGGCGCGGCAGGGGCCTCCTCGAACGCCGCGCAGATCTCCCTCTCGCCGCGCGAGGAGACGCCCGGCGCCCCGCAGATGCTGGCCGAGTGGTCCGAGCAAGACCTGCGCGCCGGCGACCGCGCCGCCTACGCGATCCGGATCCGCGACGGCGCCGGCCAGCCGGTGGTCGGGTTGCCGGTGCGCGTCTGGACCGGGCCGAAGGGCACGAGCCCGCCCGAGGACAGGGCCGCGTGGGAGAAGCTCACCACGACCGCGCGCACCGACGCGGCCGGCGAGGTCCGCGGCGCGGCCGCGGCGCCCACCACCGTGGTCCAGGGCGTCGGGACCACGCTGCGCCTCGTCGCGCGCGCCTCGCTCGAGGGGCACGAGCTCGAGCGCGAGGCCACCGTCTCCGTGGAGAGCCCCACCTCGGAGGCGGAGCTGCTCCCGGAGGCGGGCGCCATCGTCCCGGGCGCCGCGCAGCGCATGCTCCTGCGCGTCCGCGACGCGCGGCGGAAGCCGGTGCAGGGCACCTTCACCGTCGAGGGCGACCACCTCCAGGCCACCGTGACCACCGACGCGTACGGCGAGGCCGAGGTGGCCTGGGACGCGCCGGCCGACCTCGGGGCCTTCCGCAACGTCGGGCCGTGCGCCGGCGGCGTCGCGGCGGCGGTGCGCGTGCGGCCCGCGGGCGAGCTCCCGGCGCTCGCGTCGCGGCGTGAGCCGTTCGCGCTGTGCGTCTCCGTCGACCGCGAGGCCACGGCGCTGCTCCGGCCCGAGCGGCTCCTCGCCCGCGCGGGCGACGCGCTCGCGCTCCGCGTGATCGACGCCGGCGGCGCGGACGCCCGCGCCGGCCGCCGGCCGGAGGGCGGCAGGGCCGCGGACGGCGCCGGCTGGAGCGTGATCGTCCAGCCCTCCGCCAGCTTGGCGCGCGCGGCGAGCGCCTGGATCGCCGGGGGCCCGGAGGGCGGCGCGCTCGGCCTGCCGGAGGGCGCCGCCGGCGTCTGGACGCTCAGCGCTGCCGCCCCCCGGCAGGGCGCCGCCGCGCGGCAGGCCGGCGGCGCGGTGCTCGTCGCGCCGCGCGTGCTCCCGCGGCTCGAGGCCCGCATCGCAGGCGGCCGCGCGGCCCCGCGCGGCGCCGTCGACGTGGACCTCGCGCTCACCGACGGGGCCGGCCGCGGGCTGCCCGGGACCGTCGCGGCCGTCGTCGTGGACCTGCACGGCGGGGGCAGCGTCGGCGGCCTCGCGGCGCTCGACACGCGCGCGCGGCTCTGCCAGGGCATGGTCGAGCCCGAGCGCTGCGGCGCCTTCCTGGAGGGCGATCCCGCGCTCGATCCGCTCCGGCGCGCGGAGCTCGGCGCGCGGGCGCGCGCGGCGATCGCGCCGGCGATCGATCCGGCCGGCGCCGCGAAAGCGGCGCTCGACGAGGCGTTCGGGAAGGTGCTCCGCTCGCTCGAGGGGGCGGTGTTCGAGGCCACCAGCGACCCGGAGCGGCTGCGCGACGTGCGCCGCCGCGGGCCGGACGGCGCCTATGCATGGAACCCCGAGCTGATGACCCTGGTCACGGCCGCCATGGATGCGCCGCCCGAGACGCCCGGCGGCGAGCCGCTCTCTCTCGCGGACCTCCTGGCGGTGGACCCGCAGGTCACGTTCGATCACGTCGCTCGCCGCGTCACCCGCCTCAAGCTCTTCCGCATCCTCGCCGCGGCGCGCGCGTTCCGGCGCGAGCGGCTGCTCGACGCCGACGAGCCGGCGCTCCGCGATCCGAACGCGCTGCTGCGCCGCCTGGTGCGCGACGAGCAGCTCGAGGAGTCGCTCCTGCGCGATCCCTGGGGCGGCACCATCCAGTTCACCCCGACGACCGCGCCGCCCGCGCCGTTCCTCACGGTGCGGCGCGGCTTCGCCCTGCACGCGCCCGGGCCCGACGGCCGGATCGGCACGGGCGACGACGTGCGCGATCCGTTCGAGCGCGTGCTCCGCTCGGGCACGCCGTACGCCAGGGCGGTCGGCGAGGATCGCCTCGTCGACGCGAGGTTCGACATGGAGGTCGGCGACGCCACCGTGTCGGCGTGGGAGAGCCTCCTGGAGGAGCTCACGGGCACGTCGCTGGGCGAGGGGAGCGGCCTGGGCGGCCTGGGCCTGTCCGGCGTGGGTTCGGGCTCCGGCGCGGGGTTCGGTCAAGGCCGCGGCAGGGCGGGCGCCGCCGCCCGGACCTCGTACGGCGCGGCGCGGGGCGTGTTCTTCTGGTCGCCGCCCCAGCGCACGGACAGGGATGGTCGGCTGCGGATGCGCGTTCCGCTCGGCGACGTCGAGACGACCTACCGGATCGCCTTCGTGGGCGTGCCGGACGGCGCCACGCCGGCCACGGCCACGCTCGACGTGCCCACCGCGCAGCCGCTCTCGGCGCGCGTGGAGGCGGGCGCCGCGTGGGTCGAGGGCGACGAGGTCGACGTGGAGATCTCGGTCCGGAACCGCTCGCCGAGGCCGCTCCGCGCGACCGTGGAGCTCACGGCGCGCGGGGCGGCCGCCCTCGCGGACGCGCGGGGCCGGGCGGCGGCGGTCGACGTGCCCGCGGGGGGCGCGGCGCCGGTGCGCGCGCGGGTGCGGGCGCTGCGCGCGGGGCGGGCGGAGCTCGCGGTCGCCGTGAAGGCGCAGGGGACGCCGGGCGACGCGCTCGTGCACGCGTGGGACGTGGGCCCGGCGGGCGAGCCCACCGATCTGACCCACGCCCAGGGCGTCGAGGGCGGCGCGACGGCCACGCTGCGCGTGTCGGCGGACGCGCAGCGCTACCGCCTCACCGGCCGCCCCCGGCTCGTCGTCGAGCGCGGCCTCGCGAGCGCGCTCGCCGCGGCGCTCGAGGCCATGGATCCCGATCGGCTCACGTCCGCCGGGGCGATGGCGGACGCGGTGGAGGTCGCGGCGCTCGTGGGCCGCTGGGCCGCGGCGCGCGGGGGCGAGGGCGCGCCGCTCGTCGCGCGCGCGGAGGACATCGGCCGCCGCGCCGTGGGCCGGCTGCTCGCGTACAGGGCCAGCAAGAAGGACGTGGGCTTCTGGCCCCCGGCGCTCCGGGCGCGCACCTTCGCCCCGGCGGCCGTGGTGGAGGAGCTGCCGGAGCTCGACGCGCGCTGCCCGCCCGAGCCGCTCCAGCCCACGGCGGCGCTCGCCGCGCTCGAGGTGGAGCCCTCGCCGGCCGGGGGCGCGGTGAACGCGTGCTGGGACGCGCTCGTCACGAGCACGCTGGACGAGGTGATCCGGAGCGGCGATCGCGTGGCGCTCGCCCGCGTCCTGCTCGCGCTCGCGGAGCGGCCGCACCGGGCCGCGCTGGCCGCGAACGTGGCGGACCGGCTGCGCGCCTGGGTGGCGCTGGGCCCGACCGGCGGCATCACGCTGCCGCCGGAGCAGGCCGAGGACCGAAGCGCGCGCGCGGTCGTCTACGCGGCGCTGCTCCGCGCTGCCGGGCTCGGCCGGAGCGCGGCGCCGCCCGCGAGGCTCCTCGGCTGGGTGGGCGTGCAGCGGGACGTGCGCGGCGGCTACGGCGCGCCGGCCAGCACGCTCGCGGCGGTGCGCGCGCTCCTGGCCCATGGGGGCGAGGGGCGCGAGGTCGCGCGGGTCACGGTGACGTCGGGCGGCGCGCGGCGCGACGTCGAGGTCGGGCCGTCGGGGCGGCTCGTGGTGCCGCTCGACGCGGGAGCGACGGAGGTGGCGGTCGCGGTGGCGGGGCCGGCGGTCGTGGCGCGCCTGGAGCGCCCGGCGCTGCGGCGCTGGAGCCGACCGCCGACCGCGGCGGTGAGCCCCGTGCAGGCGGAGATCTCCTGGCCGAAGCGCCCGCGCGCGGGCGCGACGGCCAAGCTCGGGGTCTCGCTGCGCCACGCGCTGGGCCGCCCGATCGAGGTCGACGTGCGCATCCCGCTCCCCCCTGGGGTGTCGCTGGCCGCGCCGCTCGACGGCGTGCGGCAGGTGAACGGCGTGCTCGCGCTGCGGGCCTCCCTGGACGCGAGGCGGCTCTCGACGCTGGTGGAGATCCCGGTGCGCTTCGCGCTCGCCGGGAAGGTGACGGCGCCCGAGGCGCAGGCCCGGGTGGCGCACGAGGAGCTGCCGCGCGCGGTGGTCCCGGCGCGGCCGCTCGTGATCGAGTGAGCGCCGGCGAGCTTGCCGCCGTCGCCTCCGGCCATCGTATCCTGGGCGCCGTGCGGCCTCGCCCCCCCGCCTCGCCCACCCGCGCTCGCGAGCACCTCGCCATCCTCGCTGGCGCCCTGGCCGCGGGCGCCTGCGGGGCGCTCTTCGATCAGGTCACCGCCACGATCTCTCCGGAGTATTTCCTCGACGGAAAGGGCCTCGCCGCGTCGAGCTTGCCGTTCCGGCTCGCGGTCGCGTGGACGGGGTTCCGCGGAGGTCTGCCGCTCGGCGCCCTCGTCACCGGCGTGGGCCTGGTCCGGGCCGCGCGCAGCGACCGGTTCTCGTGGCGCGCCTGGCTGGCCAGGATCGTGGCGGCGCTCGCCGCGGCGCTCGCGCTCTGCCCGGCCGTCATGGCGGCGCTCGACCCGTTCGGCGTGCGCGAGGCGAGCCTCGGCGCGTGGCCCCCTGGCGCCGCAACACGGTACCTCGTCTGCTGCGGGATCCATGCGGGCGCCTACCTCGGCGTCCTCGTCGGCGTCCTCCTGGACGGCCGGCCCGCCCTCAGCCGATCGCCCCAGCCGCGAGCGGGCCGGTCCTCCGCTGACCCATCGACGGATAGCTAGGCAGACACGGCAACCCCGCAGGAGGTCCTCGCATGCCCTTCCAAATCCCACCGCCCCTGCTCGAACGCCTGCGCGCTCGACGTCATGACCTATCTGACCTCCGACGGCCGCGTCCTCGAAGACCTCCGTGGTTGGGACGGCGATGAGCTCGTCGAGGTTGGTGGTTTGAGCGCACACTCCGCGCTGATCGTCGGCGCCCGGAAGACGGGCATCGTCGAGCTTCTCGAGCTGATCCCGCAGCCTCCTCCGGGGTCGTCCGTCTGCTCGAAGTGCAACGGCAAACGCGTCGTTGAACCGGTGCCCGGACTCGGAATTGAGCTCCCCTGCAACGAGTGCGACGCGCGCGGGTGGATGGATGCCGCCTGACTCCCGACTGAACCCGACGAGCTCGAGACCGGCCCCCTCCCAGGCCGGGGCGCGCTATCCTCGCGCTGTCGTGATCGACCTCCGCACCCTCGCGCCAGGCGACGAGGCCGCCCTCGAGGCGTTCCTCGTCCAGCACGCCGACAGCTCGATGTTCCTGCGCTCCAACGTGCGCGCCGCCGGCCTCGCCGACCGCGGCAGACCTTACGAGGCCACCTACGTGGCCGCGTTCGAGCAGGACCGCATCGTCGCCGTCGCCGCGCATTGCTGGAACGGGCTCGTGCTCGTCCAGGCGCCCGTCCACGCGGAGGCCGTCGCGCGCGCCGCCGTCGAGCGCTCCGGTCGCGCCAAGCGGCTCGGCGTCTCCGGCCCGTACGGGCAGGTCGCCCGCGCCCGCGAGGCGCTCGGCCTGCCCGAGCACGGCGCGGCCCGCGACGCCCGCGAGACACTGTTCGCCCTGGATCTCTCGGCGCTCCGCGTGCCCGACTCGCTCGCTTCCGGCGGCGTGCTCTGCCGCCGCTCCGAGCCCGCCGACGTCGATCGGCTCGCCCGCTGGCGCGCCGCCTACTCCGTCGAGCTCTTCGGCTGGTCGCCCGGCCCCGCGCTCGACGCGTCGTCGCGCGAGCAGGTCGCGCGCCAGCACGAGGACGGCGACGCTTACGTGCTCGTGGCGGGCGAACGGCCGGTGTCGTGCACGTTCTTCAACGCGCGCCTGCCCGACATCGTGCAGGTCGGCGGCGTGTGGACTCCGCCCGAGCTGCGCGGGCGCGGCTACGCGCGCGCGGCCGTCGCCGGCTCGCTGCTCGCGGCGCGGGACGGCGGCGCGGCGCGCGCGATCCTCTTCACGGGCGCCGAGAACCGCGCGGCCATCGCCGCCTATGCGTCGCTCGGATTCACGCCCGTCGGCGATTACGGGCTCTTTTTGCTCGCCGGCGCCTGAGCGCGCCCATCGAGGCGCTGCCGCGATCCGGGGAGAGCCGAGCGATCCGAGGCGCGCTCACACCACGGCGCGCGCGAACTGCCCCGGCGTGATGCCGACGATGCGCTTGAAATGCCGGTTGAGCTGGCTCTGGTCGTAGAGGCCGACGCGCGCGGCGATCCCGGACGGCGGCACGCCCCGCGTGAGGAGCGCTCGGGCGCGACCGATGCGCAGCTGCGTCACATAGGCATACGGCGTCACGCCGAGCTGGTCGCGAAAGGCGCGGATGAGCTGGAACTTGTCGAGCCCCACGTGAAGAGCGATCTCGTCGAGAGAGAGCGCGCTGACGAAGCGCTCGCGGATGAGCTCGAGCGCGCGGCGCAGGGGGGCGCCCCAGGCGTACGGGCGTCCGCGCTCCGCGTGACCCGGGCTGGTGAGCGCGACGAGGGAGCGCAGCGACTCGGCGAGCGCGGTCTGGAGCGCGAGGGGCTCGGCGTCGCCCTCGTGGACGAGCGCGTGCAGGGCGCGGAGCGGCGCGCCCTCGGGCGCTCCGTGTTCGAGGAACAGGCTTGGCCGGGGCGCGAAGGGCCGGCCTCCGAGCGAGAGGCGCGCTTCGTCGACCAGCGCGTCGTCGAAGAGCACCACCTGGAAGCGCGCCGGCCCGTCGCGGCGCTCCTCGCGATGCACCTCACCCGGGAGCATGAGCGCGAGCGCGCCCGGCTTCGCCGTCCAGGTGCGCCCGCGCGCCCGCCACGCGCATTGGCCGGCCGTGAAGGAGACCGACGCGAAGCGGTCCTTCACGGAACGGTGGCGCCGGGCATCGCTGCGGCAGCGGGCCACGGTCACGCCGGAGAGCGCCTTCGGTCGTACGATCTCGATCCGCAGCGGATCGTCCGGATCGCAGGCTGGCAGAGCGCTCGGCATGCTCCGGAGCCTAGTGGGCCGACGCGCGCTGTGCCAGGCCCATTCCCGTGGATCGCGCGCGGCGCGCGTCCCGTCAATTTCGCCCAAGCCGCGCCGGCGGAGGGTGGACATCCTCCGTCCCGAGGTCGCGGCTCTCGTCATCCTCGACCCACCTGCGCGCGACGCTGACGGGCGCCGCGATCGCGGGCGATCCGCTGCGTTTCGACGCGGGCGCTGCCCTCCTCGACGCGCCGCGGAGCGCCTCGGCGCCGCGCGCTGGCATGACATGGCCTGTGGTTCATCAGGCCCACAGATCCGGAGCGAATCCTATGGGACGGTTGCAAGATAAAGTCGCGCTCATCACCGGTGGAAACATGGGAATCGGCAAGGCCGCGGCGCTGCTGTTCGCCCAGGAGGGCGCCAAGGTGGTCATCGCCGCTCGCCGGGTGGCCGAGGGCGAGAGGACGGCCGCGGAGATCGTCGCCCGAGGGGGAGAAGCCATCTTCGTCCCGACGGACGTGTCGCGCGCGGCCGACTGCGCCGCCATGGTCGCGGCCGTCGTGGAGAGGTACGGGCGGCTCGACGTCGCGTTCAACAATGCAGGCGTGGAGCAAGCCGTCAAGAGCGTGCCCGAGCTCGAGGAGGACGAGTGGGATCGCGTGATCGACATCAACCTGAAGGGCGTCTTCCTGTCGATGAAGTTCCAGATCCCGGAGATGCTCAAGGCCGGCGGGGGCGCGATCGTCAACACGTCCTCCGTCGGAGGCCTCGTTGCGACGCCCGGTCTGTCCGCGTACGTGACGTCGAAGCACGGCGTCATCGGGCTGACCAAGGCCGCGGCCGTCGATCTCGCGGCTCGCAACGTGCGGGTGAACGCGATTTGCCCCGGGGGCACGCGCACCGCGATGTTCGACAGGTGGATCGAGGACGGGGCCGTGGAGCAACGCGTCCTCGCGAGCCACCCGATCGGCCGGTTCGCGGACCCGATCGAGCCGGCTCGGGTGGCCCTCTTCCTGGCGAGCGACGAGGCGTCGTTCGTGACCGGGGTCGCCCTGCCCATCGATGGCGGGCTCGTCGCGGCCTGACACGGCCGCCGTGTGGACGGACCGTATCGTCTAGAATGGCTCCCAGGAGGGCTATTCCCATGACCCGAGAGCTGCGGAAGTTTGAATTTCAAGCGGTGGACGGACGATATCCTCAGCGTCACGCCCGTCCCGGAGAGCCCCGAGCACGCCGAGCGCGTCCGCGCGTCCGTCGCCGAGATGGAGCTCTACCTCGGCGACGTCCTCGAGGCGCGGCGGCGCGCGCCCGGCGATGATCTCGTGAGCGCGCTCCTCCAGGCCGAGATCGACGGCCATAAGCTCACCCCGGAAGAGCTCATGTCGTTCGTCTTCGTCCTGGTCCCAGCGGGGTTCGACACCACATCCACATTGATAAGCAAATCGATCATCACGCTCGCCGAGCGCCCCGCGGACGCGGAGCGGCTGCGCGAAAACCCGGCGCTCATCCCTCGCTTCATCGAAGAAATGCTCCGGTGGGACCCGCCTACCCATAACATCTTCCGCAAGGCGATGCCCGGAGCGGAGGTGGGCGGCGTCGAGGTGCCCGCCGGCGCTCCGGTGACGGTCATCCTCGCGTCCGCCAACCGCGACGAGGCCGCGTTCCCCGACCCCGACGAGTTCAAGTTGGACCGCGATGTGCCAAAGACCGGGACGGGGGCGTCGGTCGCGTTCGGGCACGGCGTCCATTTCTGCGTCGCCCACCTCCTCGCGCGCCTGGAGGCGAGGGTGGCGCTCGAGTCCTTGCTCGCTCGATTCAAGCGAATCGATCTGGTCAACCCCGCCATCGAGTGGAGCACGATGGTCTTCGTGCGAACCCCATCGCGGCTGCCGGTCCGCGGCGTCTTGCCCTGACCGCAGCGACAGCCTCGCGTCGGAGGGCTGGCAGGCGGTCCGAACTACGTGGTCAGCGCGTCTGCGAGCCCCACCCGGGTCAGGTCTCCCACCCAGGCCACGTATCCGTGGGCCGAACCAAGACGGCGGCGGGGGCCGCGACCGCCCCGATGGCCGGAAGGTCCCACGGGCCCGCGTACCTGGCGTCGATCGACTGGACGCGATCCGCCCATGAGGTGATGTCGAGGCCGCCGGGCTCACCGAGGTTGAGGAGCACCGGCCGGGCCTCGTGCAGCAGGGTGAAGACCCGCAGCGGGCCGCTTTCGGTGACCAGGTCGAGATCGGGCATGCGCCGCCCGAGCAGGGGATGCCCCTCGCCGAGATCGTAGCGAACGCCGAGACTTGACATCTCCGCGCCCAGCCGTCTGCGAGGCTCGTCCATCCCGAGGAGCTCGGCGATGTAGTCGCCCAGGACCTTCGTGCGGTCGTCCGAACGGCGAAGCGGGATCTGCGCCATCGTGCTCTGCAGCACGCGGGCGGCCACCGGGTGGCGCTCGGCGTGGTAGGTATCGAGGAGGCCCTCTGGCGAGCTCCGCTTGACCACCTGGGCCAGCTTCCATCCCAGGTTCACCGCATCCTGCACACTTGAAGCCCACGATCTGCGCGATCTGACCCTGCGAGAGGAACCGGTCGGCGATTCCGCGCTGATCCAGCGCCTCGATGGTGCGTGAGCGCAGGCCGCCCGCGCGCGAACCGGCGAGGTCCTGGCTGGCGCGCCGCTCGACGATGGCGACATCGACGCCCGCCAACGCCAGCTCGCCCGCCAGCATCAGCCCCGTCGGACCTCCGCCGGCGATCACCACGGCATGCCCGGTCATCGCAAGCCTCCGGTCGGCATCACGCTCGTCCCCGCGAAGCTCGGCGGCGCGCACACCCGCACGTCCGCGCCGCGTGCCCCCGGCCGCACCGCGAGCCCCACCATCGGTCCGACGTCCCCGCGCGACCCATACGCCGACAACAACGCTCGCATGTCGCTCCTCCCATTCCTGAAGGTTCTGACGTCGGCCAGAGGGTCCGGCCGACGCCAGCGACTCTACGGCACGACCCGGGTCTCCCCGTAAGCCCCCCGGTGTGCTATATGCTGGGAGTGACGAGGGGGGAGGGGAGCATCCTCAGTCGATACCCTCCTTCATCACGTCGTCATGGATGTGGCTCGCGAGGTGCTCGATCAGCGCCCGGACCGCGGGCGGCAAGCCGCGGCGCGAGGTGAACACGAGGTGGACGATGCCCTCGGTCACGTACCACTCGGGGAAGACGCGGACGAGCTTGCCAGCCCTCAAGTCCGCCGCGGCGATGTGATCGGGCAACAACGCCACGCCCAGCCCTGCGATGGCCGCCTCTCGCAGGGCGGCGAAGTCGCCGCACGAGAGGCGCGGCGCGTGATGCACGACGTGCGTCTGTCCGTCGGGCCCGACGAGCTCCCACGCATCTCCGCCGGCCTGCTCGCTCTGGCTGAGGGTCGGTACGGAGGCGAGCGCGGCGATGTCCGGCGCGCCGCCCAGTCGACGCGCCAGGGCGGGGCTCGCGACGAGGAGCCGGCGGCTCTTCGCGAGCGTCTTCCGGGTGAGCGTGGCGTCGGTGTCGAGCCTCGTGCGCACCCGAAGCGCGATGTCGATTCGCTCCTCGATCAAATCGACGCGCCGATTGGTGGGGATGACCTGCAGGGCGACGCGCGGGTAGCGCTCCATGAAAGAGGGCAAGGTGGGCCCGACCAGCGCCATCAAGCCCGTGGGGCAGCTCAACCGGACGAGCCCCTGCGGCTCGCCATGCGCCTCGGCGACGATGGCCTCCGCCAGCGCCACCTCGCGCATGACGGTTCGGCAGCGCTCATAGAACGCCTGCCCCACCTCGGTGACGCTGAAGCGGCGGGACGAGCGCTCGATGAGGCGAACGCCGAGCCGCGCCTCGAGCTGCGCTATCCGCCGGCTGAGCTTCGATTTCGGCTGCCGCAGCGCGCGCCCCGCCTTCGCGAACCCGCCGTTCGCCACGACCTCGGCGAAGAAGAAGAAGTCGTTCAGATCCTGCATCGATGATCTCTTCGTTCTGCTAGCGGAACGCAGCGTGCCACGATCGCCGGCTGGCCGCGCCCCGCTTCGGTTCTAACTCCAGGGGGCCGGCGACGTTGAGCGCCGCGAGCAAGGGACGGACACCATGAGCAACAAACTCCAGGGGAAGGTGGCGGTTGTCACGGGCGGCACGACGGGGATCGGCCTCGCGACGGCGAAGCGGTTCGCGGCGGAGGGCGCGCGCGTCTTCATCACCGGGCGGCGGCAGGCGGAGCTCGACGCGGCCGTGAGGGAGATCGGCGAGAGGGCCACGGGCGTCCGGAGCGACGTCTCGAGCCTCGCCGATCTCGATCGCCTCTTCGAGGTGGTGAAGCAGCGAGGCGCCCCCATCGACGTCCTGTTCGCCAACGCCGGCGGCGGCGAGCTCGCCCCGCTCGGCGCGATCACCGAGGAGCATTTCGACAAGACCTTCGCCATCAACGTGAAGGGGATACTGTTCACGGTCCAGAAGGCGCTGCCGCTGCTGCGCGACGGGGCGTCGATCATCCTCAACGGCTCGACGGCGGCCTCCACCGGAACCCCTGCGTTCAGCGTCTACAGCGCGACCAAGGCCGCGGTGCGGAGCTTCGCGCGCACCTGGGCGCTCGACCTCAAGGACCGCGGCATCCGCGTCAACGTGCTCAGCCCGGGGCCGATCGACACGCCAGGGCTGCGCGGGCTCGGCGCGACCGAGGAGCAGACGCAGCAGATCAAGGCGAGCCTCGTCGCCGGCGTCCCCCTCGGGCGGCTCGGCTCGCCGGATGAGGTGGCCAAGGCCGCCGTCTTCCTCGCCTCCGATGACAGCAGCTTCACCAACGGAGCCGAGCTCTTCGTGGACGGCGGCATGGCGCAGGTCTGAGCGCTAGGCGCCTGGTTCATGCCGGCGCGCCACGGTATCTCCTGCCGCCACGGCGCGCGCCCGCCGGCGGCGAGCACATTCGAGCCTGTTCGGCGTCGACAGGATCGGCTTTGACGGGAGAGCGCGGCGATGGTGATAATCGGGTCGTGAGGAGGAACCCGTGACGAAGGGGGAGGGAGCCGCGCTCGCGCGCTGGGTCCGTAGCTCCTTCGTGAACCACGCGACGGTGCTCGAGGAGACAAACGATGTCGTCGGTCAAAGGTAAAATCGTTCGCTTGTTCTCCGGCGTGGCGCTCAAGCGCGCCGCCGTCGTCTCCGTGCGAGCCTTCGGCGGCTTCCAGCGGCTGCGCCTGCGGAGCGACGTGCAGGGGTTCTCCGCTGGCGCAAAGGTCCAGCTGCTGCTGCCCTCCGATGACATGCGGACGTACACGCCGATCTCCTCGCCGGACGGCATGGTGCTGCTCGGATGGATGCATGCTGGCGGGCCCGGCGCGCGCTGGATGTCGAACGCCCGGCCGGGCGACGAGCTGCCGTTCGTGGGCCCTCAGCGCTCGCTTTCGCTCGACGCGGGACCGGTCGTGCTCGTCGGCGATGAGACCAGCGTCGCGGTCGCTGCGGCGTTCGCGGCGGAGAGGCCGGGGCAGGTCCACGCCGTCATCCAGTCGGAGGCCGCCTCCGACGTTCGGGCAGCCGCCGAGTCTGTCGACCTCCGCCAGGTCGACGTCGTGCCGCGCGGGGACACCGCCGCCACGGTCGACGCCGTCAGGGCCAGGCTCTCGGCCTCACCCGACGCGGTCGTCGCGCTGACGGGCGGCTCCGAGCTCGTCGTTGGCGTGCGCGATGCCCTGCGCCGCGCCGGCGTGCGGAACATCAAGACGAAGACCTACTGGACTCCCGGAAGGGCGGGATTGGACTGAGGGAACGGTCTTTGCGCGCCGTCCGGAGCGAGGCCGCGGCGCAGCCACCATGAATGCTCCTGTTCGAGCGCGGCTCATCCGGCGAAATAGGCCGGCTGGGCGAGGTCGGCGAGCAGGGTCGGCCCGGTGGGCTCCCAGCCGGTGAGCTCGCGCGTGCGGGCGCTCGACGCGGGCGCGTCGGCCCCGGCGAAATCGGCGAACCAGCCGAAATGCTCGCGCGGGCGCGGCTCGACCGGCAGGTCGAGCGCGCGGCCGATCGCCTCGGCGATCGCGCGGAAGGCGATCCCCTCCTCCGCGCTCGCATGATAAACGCGGGCCGGCGCGCCCGCTTCCAGCGCCAAGCGATAGAGCCGACCCGCGTCCGACACGTGCACCGCGGGCCAGCGGTTGGCGCCGTCGCCGATGTAGGCCGACACGCCCTTCTCGCGCGCGAGCCCCGCCAGGATCGCCATGAAGACGCGGTCGCCGATCCCGTGCACCGTGGGGGCGAGCCGGACGGTGCCGACCCGCACGCCGCGGTCGGCGAGCGCGGCCGCCGCCGCCTCGGTCTTCCTGGGAAAGCTGGGATCGGAGAGCGGCGGCACGTCCGCCTCCGTCGCGACCCGGCCGGGGGCGATCAGCGCCAACCCTGTGGTGACGAGGATTGGCTTGTCCGTCCCGACCAGCGCCTCGCCCATCGCCTCGATCGCGCGCCGGTCCTGCTCGCTGCTCTCGGCGAACCTCGAGAAGTCGTGGTTGAAGGCGAGGTGGATCACCGCGTCGGCGTTGCCCGCCGCTTCGGCGAGCAGGTCGAGGTCGTCGAGGGTGCCGCGCAGCACGTCCGCGCCCTTCGCGGCGAGCCCCGCCGCTCTCTCCTCCGAGCGCGAGAGGCCCAGCACCTGGTGTCCGGCGCCCAGCAGCTCGTCCACCACCACGTTGCCCACCCAGCCGGTGGCGCCCGTTACAAACACGCGCATCGCCATGCCTCCTGAACAGTTCGCCGGCGATTGTTGGGTGCGCGCCTTTGGGGGTAAAGTTGAGAGCTTATCCAGGTATAACCCTCAACAGGCTGGACCCCTATGCCCGGCAACGGCTCGCTCGGCGCCTATCTCCGCGAACTGCGCACCCGGCTCGATCCGGCGGCGCTCGGCTACGCCAGCGGCCGGCGACGCACGCCCGGGCTCCGGCGCGAGGAGGTGGCGCAGCGCGCCCGGATCAGCGCCACGTGGTACAGCTGGCTGGAGCAGGGCCGCGGCGGCGCGCCCTCCGCCCAGGCGCTCGACCGGCTGGCCAAGGCGCTGATGCTGACCGAGGCGGAGCGCGAGCACCTGTTCCTGCTCGGGCTCGGCCGGCCGCCGGAGGTCCGCTACCAGCCGTCGGGAGGGGTGACGCCGCGGCTGCAGCGCGTGCTCGACGCGCTGGACGCCTGCCCCGCCATCGTCCGGACCGCGACCTGGGACGTGGTCGCCTGGAACCGGGCGGCGGCCGCCGTGCTCACCGACTATGGCGCGCTGCCGTCGGAGGAGCGCAACGTGCTCCGCCTGATCTTCCTCGATCCCCGGACGCGCGCGGCCGATTTCGACTGGGAGAGCGCCGCGCGGTTCGTCGTCGGCGTGTTCCGGGGCGACGCTGCCCGCGCCGGGGCGGCCGCGACCGTGCAGCCGCTGGTGGACGAGCTCTGCGCGAAGAGCCCCGACTTCGCCACGATGTGGCGCGACAGCGAGGTCCACAGCGCCTGCGAGGGCGTGAAGCGCCTACGCCACCCTGTTCTCGGGGAGATCGCGCTCGAATTTTCGGCGTTCGCGGTCGATGGCCGGCCGGACCTCGCGATGCTGGTCTACACGCCCCTCTCGGCCGACGACGCGGCCCGGATCAGGGCGCTCGCCGCCGCCCACGCCGACTGAGCGGCGCGCTCGGTCGGCGGAGCCGGGCTCCGCGCTGCTGCACGACGTTTCCTTCCGCCTGGCCTATCGCTCGATGTCCGCGAGCGGCGCGTGGCTGTCGCTCGACCACCGCGAGCGGCGGGCGACGCGGGCGAAGGCGCCGGGCGTGATCCCGAAGGCGCGCCGGAAGTGGCCGTGCAGCTGGCTCTGATCGCAGAAGCCGAGCGCGCTCGCCACCTCGCTCACCGGCCTGCCCGCCGCCAGCCACGCGTACGCGCGCGCGATGCGCATGCGCAGCACGTAGGTGTACGGCGGGATCCCGTGCTCGGCGCGAAACGCACGGCACAGCTGGAAGCGATCGAGGCCGGCCGCCGCCGCCAGATCGTCGAGCGACAGGGCCTCGCCGAGGCGCGCGTGGATGAGCTCGATGGCGCGCCCGAGGCGGCCGCGCGCCACGCTGGCGTGTGGCCGCGCATCGGCGCCGTCGAGCTGGCGCACCAGCGCGTCGAGCGCCTCGGCCACGACGACCTGCCGCGCGAGCGGGTCGGGCCGCCCGCGGTACGCACGGTGGAGGGCGAGCAGCGGCCGGCGATCGGGGTGGCGCCGCTCGAGCAGCGGCACCCGCAGCGAGAGGCTCGGCCGAAGGCCGCGGCGCTCGGCGTGGTCGCGCACCAGCGCCGCGTCGAAATTCACGATCTGGAAGCGCGCCGGCCCGTCGCGCCGCAGATCCCTGTGCACGCTCGCCGGCGCGTCGAAGTGCAGGTCGCCCGGCGCGCTGGCCACGCCGCCGCGGCGCGACCAGAACTCCGCGCGCCCGCGGTGGATCAGCGCCACCGCGTACGTCTCCTTGACCGCGCACCACAGCCGCTCGTCGGCGTCGACGAGCAGCGAGCGCACGCCGGGCACGTCGGCGTAGGCGCGCAGCTCGGTGCGCACGGGCGCAGCGTCTCTCGGCATCCTCCGAGGGTAAACCGGCGCCGGCGGCCGCGCTCGCCGAAGTTTTCGCACGAGCGCTCGAGGATGACGCGCGCGGTCGCGCGCGCCGACGTTGGCGCAAGGAAGCCCAAGACGACGCCGCGGTCGCACCGCATGCTCGCGCTCGACAAGCGAGGAGCCCACGCATGAACGAATCGTCCGCCGCCCCCTGCTCGCCGCGCGTCGCCGCCAGCGCCGCGTTCTTGTGCTTCGCCCCCGTCATCGTCAGCTTCGCCGTCGCCCCCGGCGCGCTGTGGCCCGAGTACCCGGGGCTCGCCTTCCACCTCGCGGTCTTCGCGCTGGTCCCGAGCCTGCGCGCGCCGGAGTGGGCGCGGATGGCCGGCTACGGCTGGCTGTTCCTCGACGTGACCACCGGCGTGCTGGCGCTCAACGACGTGCCCCGCGCCGTCGCCGATCCGGTGCGGCTCGGCGCCCACATCTTCGCCGGCATATGGATCGTGACGGTGTCGCGCGCCGGCTCGCTGCCGGTGAAGCTCGTCGGCGTCCCCGCCGGCGCTTTGCTCTTCGCCTACAGCTTCGTCTCGCCCTTCTTGCCACCGACGGTGCTGGCGCCGGCGTCGATCTTGATGATGGTCTGGTTCGCGCTCATCGCCTGGCAGAACGGCAGCCAGCGGCGCGCGTGACGCAGCCGCGCGTCAGAGGTTGGGGAGATTCGACGCGGCAGTGGTGCCGCGTATGCCAGCGGCCAGCGCGACGAGATCATCGCCGAGACCTCCGAAGAGCAAGCCCACGAAGCCGGGGTCCGGCGCTGCGGTAGCCGTGAGCGTGGAGCGCGACGGCGCGCCGCTCGCGCCCCCTCGGAAGCGAATGCCCCGGCCGCGAAGAGCGGTCCGCGCACCAGCCTCGGCACCGGGGCGTCACGAAGCCAGTCGGCGCGCGCATCGGGGCCGGGCAGGGAGGGGATCCATAGAGGATGGTTCCCGATGCGGACTGTTCCTGCCCTAAAGCCTTTGGTTTCTCGTTCGGAAGAGGGGTGGCGCGGCTCCGGGCAGCACACTTGAGCCCGGCACGCCGGTCGCAACTGGGGTGGCATGCGAACATTCAACACCATCGCCGCCGCTCTCATTTGCTGTTCCATCCCTTCGTGTACGGTTGACCCGACATCTGGATCGGAGGCCGTGTTGGACGAGGAGACCCTGGAGTCTGGCGAGTCGCTCACAGCAATAGAACGATGCAAAGATGCGGTAGACAAGGGGGTCGACATCTGGAGGCTCATGTGCGGATCAGCGCTCGAAGTGTTCTTTACGCGACCGCAAATGGTTCACTGCTTTTCGGAGAGCAACCAAGGGCGAGCCCTGGCCTACAGGAAGTGCCCTTCCAGTTGCCCTACTGCATGCTTCGCGATGTCGACGCGATGGGAGCTTTACTGTGACGAGCGCGCGCCCATGTTCATGAGGAGCATCTGCGAACAGGCGCGCCAAAACGGGCAGAAGAAGTGCCTGCAAGCTTGCTGAGCTAGGTCGCTTGACATCGCCGACGAGCGCGCTAGCTGGTGGGGCATGCCGGACGTGATCGCGGAGCGTACCATCAGTCTGACACTTCCGAGCGGGACCAAAGAAAGCATCCGGGTGCGACTGTGGGCCCCCGAGTACAGGCCGTCCGCTCTGTGCTGGGAAGCTGACGTGGAAGTCGCTGGAGCGGGGGAAGCACATAAGACCCACGGAGTCGGCATCGATGCTTTCCAGGCGCTGTACGGCGCGCTCCATTTGATTCCGGCGATGCTCAGCAGTTATGAGGAAAATGGCCAGCTCTCGTGGTTCGACCAGGCATGGACCGGGTTTCCAGAGATCAACCTGACGAACGCGTGAGCTGGGCTGTTTGCATCGTGATCCCGGTGCCCTGAAGCGCGGATCGCGCGCTCAGCCCCGAGTTCGACGCGGCGCCACCCCAGGCGGGGGCACGGGGGCGCGACGAGCAGCGCTGGCCGCCGCTGTGACCCCCGCCGCCGCCGCTCCCACAGCGCGCCGCGGCGGCCTGCCAGAGTCCGGGGGTGGGCTCAGAGCAAGTCGGAGAGGTCCGGGGCGCGCGCGTTCAGGAACGCGAGCAGCTTCGTCAGCCGGCCGGGGGTCAGGCGCCGCTCGCGGCGGAGCCCGCCCTCGGCGAGGTCGAGCACCCGGTTCGTGACGCGGACGTCGACCCGGATGTCCGGATGCACGCGCGCAAGCTCGCCCACGAGTGGCGCGAGGACGTGCCGGACCATGCCGGCCGCCGCCGTGAGCCGTACGATCCCGCCGTCGCCGCGATCGGACGCGTGCGCGGACGCCTCGGCGAAGGCCTCCGCCTCGCGCGCGGGCTCGAGAAGCGCCTCGCCGGCGTCGGTGAGGGAGATCGCATGCGTCGAGCGATGGAGGAGCCTCACGCCGGCGCCGTCCTCGAGCCGCGTGATCGCCTTCGAGACGCTCGCGGCGGACATCCCGAGCCTGCGCCCGGCCTCGGCGACCGAGCCCGCGTCCACGACCGCGAGGAAGCACCGCAGCTGCGGGACGGACACCTCGACGTCGAGCGCGGCCATGCCGCGCGACGATGCGCGCGTTCGCGGCGCGCCGCAATGGCGGCGCCTCCTCGCCGCGCTCGCGATCGGGACGCCGGCCTCAGCGGCCACGACGACATCGAATACGGCGCGAGCCACCGCAGTGGAGCGTCGTCATGTTCACGGACATCCCGAAGGAAAGGCTGAAATCGCCCGGCTGAAGCGCTCTGCGCCCGGCTTTCGTGCGTCGGACGCGCGCCCGCGGACGTCGACGGACGGCCGCGGAGGAGCGCCTCGTCGACCGGATCGCGAGGTTCAGCTCCTTCATGATCCCCTCGAAGCAGAGGGGTCAGGTGGTGTCCGCGCCGCGCAAAAGTCCGATATGGCTGGTGACGTTGCGATCCGCACGATGCGCCCCCCACGCCCCTCTCCCCGCGTCGGTCCCGTGCCCCGCCCGGCGCCGGGGCTTGGCGCCGCCCGCCGATCGCCTACCATGGCCCCGATGGCCGACACCTTCGCCACCTTCTCCCTCGAGGGCGACAAGCTCCCCGCGGACACCGCCGTGACCCGCTTCGAGGCCGTCGAGGCCATCTCCACCCCCTACACGGTCGAGGTGCGCTTCGCGACGCTGGACGCCGCCTTCCGGGTCGAGGACTGCCTGCGCAGCCGCCTCTGCCTCCGCGTCACCGACACCTCCGGCAAGGAGCGCCTGTTCGACGGCATCGTCGACCGCGCCGGCTTCGCGCGCATCGCCGGCGACTCCCGCCAGTTCGACGTCCGCCTGCGGCCCGCCCTCGCCGCGCTCGCGCACCGCGAGGGGTGCCGCATCTTCCAGGAGAAGACCATCGTCCAGGTGGCGCAGACGATCTTCGAGGAGGCGGGCTTCGGCGACAAGGTCGAGTGGCGGACCGCGAAGGAGTACGAGCCGCGCGAGTTCATCGTCCAGTACCGCGAGTCGCACCTCAACTTCGTCTCACGCCTCCTCGAGGACAACGGCCTCTTCTACTATTTCCGGCACGAGGCCGGCGGGCACACGATGATCATCACCGACGACCCCGCCGCCTTCGCGGTCGAGGAGGGGACGCCGGTGCTCTTCCGCATGGCGCAGGGCGGGCTCCCGGGCAGCCTGCCGCTCAAGAAGCTCACGCGGACGCGCGCGCTGCGCACGAGCAGCGTCCACCTCCGGGACTACGATTTCGAGAAGCCCGACGTGAAGCCCGAGTCCTCGCTGCCCCGCAAGGAGGCCTTCGTCCTGCCCTATTTCGAGTACCCCGCCGGCTTCACCAAGGGGAGCGTGGGCGCCCGCCGCGCCGACGCCCGCATGCGCGAGCTCGCCGCCGACGCCGACGTGTGCGAGGGCGAGAGCCGCGCGGCCGGGCTCAAGGTGGGCGAGCCGTTCCTCGTCGAGGGCGCCGCGGAGCCGTGCCTGAACGGCGAGTTCGTGGTCACCCACCTCGTCTCGCGCGGCAACCAGACGCTCACCGGCGGAGACACCAACGTCGACGTCGAGAACCACTTCCGCGGCATCCCCAAGGGCGCCCCCTTCGCGGCCGAGCGCCGCGCGCGGCGGCCGCGCATCCGCGGCGTCCAGACCGCGGTCGTCACGGGGTCGAGCACCCAGGAGCAGGCGATCCACGTCGACAAATACGGCCGCATCAAGGTCCGCTTCTTCTGGGACCGGCAAGGCCAGCAGGACCACACCTCGAGCTGCTGGCTGCGCGTCTCGCAGATCGCGATGGGCGGCTCGATGATCCTCCCCCGCGTCGGCTGGGAGGTCTCCGTCGCCTTCCTCGACGGCGACCCGGACCGGCCCGTCGCCCTCGGGCGCACCTACAACGCCGAGAAGACGCCGCCGCAGGCGCTCCCCGCCTCGAAGGCGTCCGGCTCGCTGAAGAGCATGTCGTCGCCGGGCGCGGGCGGCCACAACGAGATCGGCATGTCCGACAGCTCCGGCAGCCAGGGCTTCGGCATCCACGCCCAGAAGGACCTCAACGTCACCATCGGCAACGACAAGGTCGAGGAGGTCGCGGTCAACGAGGAGCAGCACATCAGCGTGAACGGCTCCCGGTCGGTCAAGGTCGACGAGTCGATCTCCGTGGCCGGCAATCAATCGCTCGACGTCGGCGCGGTGCTCTCGCACAAGATCTCGGGCAACCAGAGCATCTCGATCGGCGGCAACGACACGACCAACGCGATCAGCAATTACGTCGAGAAGGTCACCGGCAATCGCTCCTACACGGTGAGCGGCAACCAGATCACGATCTCGAACGGCGTCGAGCAGTCGATCACCGGCGACATGAGCCGCAAGGTCGGCGCGCTCCAGCTCTCCGGGAGCCTCGCCTCGATCAACGACAACGTCCTCGGCGGCATGACCGAGACGGTGGGCGCCGTGAAGGCGCAGATCATCAACGGCAGCCACGGAGAGCAGATCACCGCGAACAAGGACCAGACGTCGCTCGCGGCCGAGCTCCACCTCACGAAGGGCTCGCTCTCCCACGTGGCGGCCGGCGTGACCAACCTCGTGGGCGGGCTCCATTACCAGAAGCTGAACGGCGATCTCGTGGTGCAGGCGCCGCTCATCACGCTCCTCGGCGCCGTCGGCGTCTTCAAGGGCGGCGGCAGCGAGCTCAAGCTCGGCGGCGGGCCCATCGTGATCAAGGGGTCCAAGATCGCGGTCAAGGGCGCGCTGGTGGTCAAGATGGGCGCGTCGATGAAGCTCGGATCGTGAGGTCCAAGGGCGCTTGTGAGGTGAAGAGTGGCTGACCATCATGTCCTCGCGATCCCCTCCGTCAGCGTGGAGGGCAAGGTCTACCGGGTGCTGCGCTTCGAGCTCTCCGAGCAGCTCTCGGAGCTCACCCACCTCGAGTGCGAGCTGCTCGACGACGCGGCGGCGCTCCCGAGGCCGAAGGAGGTCCTCGGCAAGCGCGCGGTCTTCACGCTGTCGCGCAGCGACGACACGCAGACCCGCACCTTCGCGGGGACCATCGTGCTCGCGGAGCTCCTGCCCGACCCGGACGACGTGCCGACCTTGCGGATCCAGGTCGCGCCGGCGCTGTGGAACCTGGCGCAGCGCGCCGACTGCCGGATCTTCCAGGACAAGAGCGCGGTCGACATCGTGAAGGAGGTCCTCGAGGGCGCGGGCGTGCCCGCGGGCCAGCAGGACTGGCGCGTGACCGAGCCGCACCCCGCGCGGGTCTACACGGTCCAGTACCGCGAGCGGGACCTCGATTTCGTCCACCGCCTCCTCGCCGAGGAGGGGATCTACTTCGCGATCCACACGAAGGGCGAGCAGGACGTGGCCGTCTTCAGCGACGCAGAGGCCGGCCTCGAGGACATCGAGGGCGCGACCTCGCTCCCGTTCTTCCAGGACTTCGGCGTCGCGGGCTCGGCGGATCGCGTCGCGCGCCTCTCCCGCGAGGTCTCGGTGCGGAGCGACAAGGTGTTCGTCCGCGATTACAACCCGGAGAAGCCCTCGCTCAAGCTGGAGGCGTCGGCCGAGAGCAGCGACCCCGGGGAGCACGCGCTGGAGATCTACGAGTACCCGGCGCGCACCGCCGACGTGAGCGTGGCGGAGCGGCTCGCCAAGGTGCTGCTCGACGCGGTGCAGGCCGAGCGCGACGTCGTGCGCGGCGAGACCGGCTCGCTCGCGCTGCTCCCGGGCCGGCGCTTCTCGGTGGAGGGCCACCCGTACGATCCGCTCAACCAGGAGTACCTCGTGGTCCGCTCGCGCATCGCCGGGAGCCGGCCGCGGAACTTCGAGCTCTCGGGCCGCGACGCCGCCGCGGAGGGCGCGCGCGACGTCCGGATGGCCTGCGAGTTCTGGGGCGTTCCGACCGGGACCACGCGCTACCGGCCCCCGCGCCGCGCCCGCGAGCAGGTCATCCCGGGCGCGCAGACCGCGATCACGACCGGGCCCTCGGGGCAGGAGATCCACACCGACGCGAGCGGGCAGGTGAAGGTGTCGTTCCACTGGGATCGCTCCGGCAAGAAGGACGACACGTCGAGCCGCTGGATCCGCACGAGCCAGGTGCCGACCGGCGGCTCCATGCTGCTGCCGCGCGTCGGCTGGGAGGTCACGGTGCGCCACGTCGAGGGCGACGCGGATCGGCCCTTCGTGATGGGCCGCATGTACAACGCGCTGACGCCGCCGCCCTACGCGCTGCCGAAGGAGGCCGGGAAGAGCTCGCTCCAGACCGCGACGACGCCGGGCGGGGGCAGCAGCAACGAGCTCCGGATGTCGGACACGAAGGGCGGCGAGGAGATGTTCATCAACGCCTCGAAGGACATGTCCACCGAGGTGAAGAACAACGCCACCGAGTCGATCGGCAACAACCACGCGAAGAAGATCGGCGCGGACCAGACGACCAACGTCACGAACAGCATGACGAGCAGCGTCGGGGCCAACCAGAAGATCTCGGTCGCGGGCAACCAGGCGATGAAGGTCGAGACCTTCCACGTGGACGACATCGGCGGCGACCACTCGCTCTCGATCGGCGGCAACCGCGACATGAAGATCGGCGGGGATCACAAGCGCGACGTCGCCGGCGACAGCGCGCTCAACGTCTCGGGCAACCAGATCGATCTCGTGGTCGGGTCGGTCACCGACCAGACCCTGGCCGGCTTCAACCACGAGGTCGGCGCGGCGCTCGTGGAGCTCGCGCTGGGCCACCGCTCCGTGACGGTCCAGGGCGACCGGAGCGAGACGGCGACCGGCGCGAAGGTGATCGCGGTCAAGGCCGGGCGCGGCGTCCAGGTCGGCGGATCGATGAACGTGAAGGTCGGCGGCGCGATCGTCAACGTCGCCAACGGGGATCGCGTGGAGAGCTCGCTCGGCACCTACACCGAGCTCGCGGGCGGCGCGCACCTCGTCAAGGCGAACAACGTCGTCTTCGAGGCGACCGGCGCGCTCACGCTGGTGATGGGCGCGTCGATCGTGTCGCTGACGCCCGCGAGCGTCGCGATCCTCGGCGTGTCCGCGAAGCTCGACGGCGACGTCGCCGACACCGCGGCGCTCGTGATCGACAACTGAGGAGCAGGAGGCGAACGTGGCACGCGAGACCATTGCGCACTTCACGATCGACGAGGTCCCCGCCGCCCGGGTGCTCCGCTTCGAGTCGATCCACGAGGCGGGCAGGCCGCTCGTGGTCGACGTGGAGGTGATCCTCCACGTGTTCCAGGAGCTCGACGCGATGATCGGCAAGCCCGCGGCGCTCTCCTTCGGCGCGCCCGGCGAGGCGCCGCGCGTCCTCGCCGGCACGGTGGAGGCCGCGACGTCGATCGGCACGACCGAGCTCGGCATGGAGGCGGTCGGCGCGCGCTATGTCGTGCGCGTCGTGTCCTCCCTCGCGCTCCTCGCGCGCAGCGTCGACTCCCGCATCTTCCAGGACATGAGCGCCAAGGAGATCGTCGCGCAGGTCCTCGAGGAGCACGGGGTCGCCCGGGTCGAGTGGCGGCTCAGCGGCGACTGTCCGAAGCGCGAGTACTGCGTGCAGTACCAGGAGAGCGCGCTCGCGTTCATCTCGCGGCTCATGGAGCACGAGGGCATCTACAGCTTCGTCGAGGTGGACGCCGACGGGGAGCTGCTCGTCTTCGACGACGACAGCGCCATCGCCGCGCCGATCCCGGGCGACCCCGCGCTGCCGTTCCGGCGGCGCACGGGCCTGAGCGCGGCGGACGAGCGCGACGCGATCTACGCGATCCGCGAGCTCGAGCGGGTGCGCTCCGGCAAGTTCGTCCTCCGCGACTTCGACTTCAAGCGGCCGCAGCTCGACCTCACGGCGAGCGCGGCGTCGAGCGAGCACGCCGAGCTCGAGCGCTACGACTACCCGGGCGGCTATTTCGAGCCGAGCGAGGGGCAGCGGCTCGCGCAGATCCGGCTCGAGGAGGAGCAGGTCGAGCGGCGCACGATCGAGATCGAGGCGGTCTGCCCGCGGCTCGCGGTCGGCCACACGCTCACGATCACGGACGCCGGCGAGCTCGACGGCGAGTACTTCCTCTTCGCGGTGACGCACACCTTCGTCCACGACGACGGCGAGGAGCGCGAGGGCGGCGCGTCGCGCTCGCGGGCGCGGGCGCGGCTCGTGCCGGCCGACGTGAAGTACAGGCCGCGGCGCGTCACCCCGATCCCGGTCATCGAGGGGCCGCAGACCGCGACCGTGGTGGCGCCGGCCGGCGCGCAGCCCGAGGCGATCCACACCGACGAGCACGGCCGCTGCAAGGTGAAGTTCCACTGGGATCGCAGCGACGTCGCCGACGACAAGGCCTCGTGCTGGATGCGGGTCGCGCAGCTCCAGACGTCGGGCTCGATGATGCTCCCGCGCATCGGCTGGGAGATGATCGTCGAGTTCCTCGAGGGGAACCCCGATCGTCCGATCGTCACCGGCCGCCTCTACAACGGCGTGTACATGCCGCCGTACGCGCTGCCGGAGGGCAAGACCCGCACGGCGATCCGGACCGCGAGCACGCCGGGCGGCGGCGGCGCCAACGAGGTGCGCTTCGAGGACAAGGCGGGCGCCGAGGAGATCATGGTGCACGCCCAGCACGACATGAAGACGGCCGCCGCGAACAACGCCAAGAAGAACATCGGCAACAACGAGACCACGGTGGTCGGGAACAACGCGTCCCTCGAGGTCGGCGGCAACCAGACGACGAAGATCACGAAGGGCTCGTCGAACACGGTGGGCGCGGATCAGACGATCAGCGTGGGCGGTAACCGCACCCTCGAGGTGAACGCGGTGTCGGCCGTGACGGCGAAGGGCAACGCGACGACCACGGTGGGCGGCAACCAGTTCGAGATGGACGGCAACCCGCTCGAGGCGATGCTGGCGCTCGCGGCGCAGGCGGCGGTGCAGTTCGCGAGCGTGATGGCCAACAACGCGATCTCGGCGATCCAGGGGCAGGTCGACGGCGCGATCAACCAGGTGATGGGGCCGATCAACGCGCTGACGCAGCAGGCGCAGGGGGTCGCGGGCGCGATGCGGGCCGTCGCCGGCGGGGACATGGGCCGCATGCCGGCGATGATCGCGGGCGCGTCGGGCATCCCCGGCGCGAGCCAGCTCGCGGCCTCGATGGGCGGAGGCGGCGGCGGGGGCGGCGGGGGCGGCGGCGCGCCGGGCGGCTCCGGTCCTCCGAACATGCTCGCGTCGATCGCCTCGAACGCGGTGCACAGCAGCCTGGCCGGGCGGGTCTTCGTCCAGCCGGAGGCGCTCGCCTCGGCGCTCGGCATGGACGCGGCCGGCGGCGGCGGCGAGTCGATGGCGAACGCGGCCGGGCCGGAGGGCAACGTCGACGGCGTCGACGCGACCGATCGCGAGAAGGGGCCCGGGCACTCGACCGCGAAGGTGGCGGGCACCCACAAGGAGGACGTGGGCTCGATGAAGATCCTCGGCGCGATCCGGGACATCGACAACAACGTGACCGGCAAGAAGACGATCGACGTCGGCGCCGCGACGGTGCAGGTCGCGTTCGGCAGCTATGCGGAGAGCGTCACCGGCTCGAAGAGCGAGAAGGCGACGGGGCTCGTGGTCCTCAGCAACGCGGGCGAGAGCGAGACGATCACCGGCTCGCGCACGGCGATGGTGGGCGGCGCGGTCGTCGACAAGCTGAAGGGCTCGCACGTGGTGCAGGCGGTGGGGCCCGCGACGTTCATCGGGGCGTTCCACAAGGTGGAGGCGAAGGGCGCCATCGTGTTCAAGTGCGGCGCCAGCGAGGTGGTGATCAATGGCGGCGGCGTCACCATCAGCTCTCCGCTCGTGGCGCTCCTGGCGCCGAAGATCCAGCTGCCGAAGAAGGTCTCGGAGGTGTGATGGCGGCCTCGTTTGACGGGGATCCCGGGCGGTCCGGCGCGCCGACCGCGGTGGAGGAGCTGGAGCCCGAGGGCGAGCCCGGGGGGGCGTCGGGGGCGCCGCGCGTGACCCTGGACGACGTGCTCGCCGGGCCGGCCGCGGAGGCCGCGGCGCCGCTCCCGGCGCGGGGCGCGCAGCCGCTCGGCGTCGCGATGCGGACCGCGCGCGTGGCCGCTGTCGCCGGGCGGCAGGCGCGGATCGTCGTGCGGGGCGCGGCGGGGCAGGTCGAGGCGCTGGTCGCGCCCGAGGTCGATCCCGACGTGATCGCCGACGCGCACGCCCGCGGCGACGCGGTGCTCGTCGAGCTCTGCGAGGGCGAGCCGCCGCTGATCGTCGGCGCGCTGACGACGCAGCGGCCGAAGGCGCTCCACCTCAAGGCGGGGACCATCACCCTCGAAGGCGAGCAGGAGCTGCTCCTCCGCTCCGGCCGGGGCGCGGTTCGCATCCGCGAGGACGGCGACATCGAGGTGGTGGGCAGCCGGATCAGCGCCGCGTCGCGGGGGCTGTTCCGGATCGTGGGGAGGCTGCTCCGGTTGAACTGACGGGATTCGCCGGGGAGAGCTCGCGGCGGAGGGGGCGCCGTCGAGCGCGCGAGGGATTCCTACACACTTTGCCGGCGAGCTCCCCAGGCCCGGCGCGGCGGGCCAGCGGCCGCTCTGGGGCGCCGCCGCGATCTACCGTGACATATCACGAATGTTCCGTGACATGTCACGAGCCGAGCGGGCGCTCGACCGAGGGACTGGCGCACTGCGCGCGGTGAAAGCGCTCGATTCCGCTCCGTTTTGTCTCCTGATGGTGAACTGATCCGGTTTCATTGCTTCTGCGCAGCGAGGGACCAACGCGTCCCGATATGGCACGCGCGCTGCACCTTCATCGGGCTGGCAGCCAGCATGGCTTGCTCGATCGTGTCGGGGCTTGGAGGACGCGCGCTGGCCCCTGGACCTGCCGCCCCGGCGGCGACGCGCCCACGATGCAGAGGAGCGATCATGAGAGCCGACTCACGCGTATACCTGCCATTGTTGATTGCATCTCTTCTGTCCGGATGCGCAGGGACTGATGATGACGGCTCCGCGCCGCCCGAAGGTATCGGCGTCGCGGATCTCGAGGCATCGAGTCGTTTGCCGGAGCCTGCCGTGCGGCGGGTCGATCCGCCTCAGCTCACGCCGGAGCAGCAACGGCGGCAAGCAGAGGTGGATCAGCTCCTGGCCGATCGATACCGCGGCTATCGGATCGTCGAGACGACCCAGGCCTACTCGGGCGACATCATCGACTGGGTGGATTCGGACACGATCCCCGGCGCGCGCCTCGCGCCGCCGCCGCCGCCCTGGTCGGAGAAAGACCTCCGCCCTGCGTCCGGCGCCCAGCTCGCGCGCACCGAGCTCGAAGCTTATCCAGAGCTACGCGGACCGAAGGGGACGACGCCGATCCACAGGCCCGATTTCTCGGTGTACGTGATGGGTGAGACCGACGCCCAGTCACTTCAAGACTACATCGAAAATTATCAGGTGAGCGGGCAGCCGGCAGGTCAGAATCGGCTTTACGCCGGGCTCAGCACGACCGCTGCAAACAAGGCGATCGCCGGCGTGATCAACCAGTTCCAGGGCGACGTAGAGACGGGAACTTTGACCCTGATTGAAGCGGCGACCCTATGCCGCGGGTGGAACGAGCCTACCACGCTGGAGATGGTCGGCGCGGTGGTGTCTCGCGACAGGGCCAACTTTGGCAACTCGCAGACGCGCATTCAGGTCGAGTTCTTCACGCATGGCCCCACGACAATCGGCAATAACGTGGGTGGATGGGACACCTTCGTCACCGGCTTGGTGCCCGCGGCGGGCCGCCCGTACGGCCCCAACTCCGTGGTGCTCGCGTCGACGCCGGGGCTGGCAACACAGCAGGAGAGTCGTTTCGATATCTCTCAAGACTCAAGCAGCAACTGGTGGGTCGCGCACAACGGGAACTGGCTCGGATACTATCCAGCCAGCCTGTTCAACCTGCTGAGTATCAGCGCCTGTGAAGCGGCTTGGTACGGTGAAGTCTATGATCCAACGCCTACCGATTGGACGTGGACCGACATGGGGAGCGGACAATTCGATACCGCTGGATACGCGTTTGCCTCCTATGTGAGAAATCCCACGTACCTAGACTTGCTTGGAGTCGGCTGGTATCCGGGCGTGCACTTTGCCATGGGACCCGTCGACACTGCATGTTACACCCGCAGTGCATTGACGACGGGCGCTACCCCGTGGGATCGCTTCTTCTATCTTGGAGGTCCTGGTGGTAATGCTGTGGGGTGCAACTAGCTGCGATGGATAAGGCTCCGCGCGCCCGACACCGACGCCCGTTGTTCTGGCATGCTTCCTGCTTGGTCTTCGCGGGCTTGACCGCGTGTGCGGCGGCGCAAGAGAAGCCTGAGCGCCCCGCCGGGCATCCGGTGGGGCGCGCAGACCCGCCCCTGGCGGCCTCCGCGGGGGCCGCGTCGCCCGGCCCTCCGCCGCCCGGGGCTCCGCCCGCCGCGCCCGCGGCGGCGGTCGTCGAAGAGGAGCCCCGGCGGCCGCCTCAGGACGTGCCGGAGCGAGCTTGTACGAAGGACGGCGAGTGCGGTGACGGTTTCTGCGATCGGGGTCGCTGCGCCGCGACGTCGGCGTCGAGGCCGGTGTACGGGCGGACGTGCGAGCCGCTCCCCACGCTCAACCCGTGCGGGGCATATCTCTGCTTGGAGGGCCGTTGCAGGTCGTGCGCATCTGACGCCGAGTGCACGAAGGCGATGGGCGCTCCCACGTGCGACCGCTTCGGAGCCTCGGAAGGGTTCCCGGGCCGCAGCTGCGGCCGGCATGTCCAGGGTCCACCTCCCGACCCGAACCGCAAGCCGCCCGAGCTCGTTCCGGCGCCCTCGACGCCGTGAGCCGCCTTGTCGAACGGGGGACTACGGTCTCCCGTCTCGTTGGCGTTCATGCTCTCCCGCACCTTATGGCCCGTCTTCACCGTGCTCGCGCTGATCTCGACGGCTTGCGCCACCTCCAGGCCGGCGGAACGCACGATCTCGCGATAACGATCGAGGGGGACGAGCGAGATCGTCTGCAGCTCAGCGACGAGGAACGCCCATTTCTCGTCGCGCACTGGAGCGAGCGCGATCTGCCTCGCGAGCGAAGAGAAACTTGAACGCAAAGATGCCGAGCGAACACGCAAAATGCATAACACTTGTTCTTCTTGCGCCTTTGCGCCTTTGCGCCTTTGCGCCTTTGCGCCTTTGAGCCTTTGCGTTGAGCTCTCTCTCGGGATCCCTGGTCGTACTCCTGATGGGTGGAACTAGCGCTGCGCGCTCTGCTCGATGAGCGCCTGCCACCGCGCCTTGAGCGCCGGATCGGCCTGGAAGCGCTCGTGCCACATCGCGTGGAGCGCGGCCCAGCCCTGCGGGCTGAGCCCAACACGGCTCTGGATCTGCTGCTCGTGTCCCGGGCGCTCTCGCAGGTCGGCGCAGATGTGCGCGTACTCTCCGAGGGTGATCCGCTCCACGCGCCGCATCTCTTGCTCGTCGACCTCGGCCTGCGCCCGCGCGGCGGGCGGGGAGGTCGACGCGCTCGCGGGCGTTCCGGAGGCGGAGCTCGGCTGCTGGAAGGGCAGGGCCCAGCTCCCCGACGAACGCTGAGGTGGCAGCGGCGCGGTCTCGTCTCGGACGGGCTGCGCAGGGGCGGAGCGCGCGAAGGGAAGCGCGCTGTCGGCCGGGGGCGGAGGGGCAGGGCGAGAGAAGGGCAGGGCCTTGTCGGCCGGGGGCGGAGGGGCAGGGCGAGAGAAGGGCAGGGCCTTGTCGGCCGGAGGCGGAGGGGTGGACTGCGAGAAGGGCAGGGCGTTGTCGGTCGGGGGTGAAGGCGCGGATCGCGAGAAGGGCAGAGGGGCCTTGTCGGTCGGAGCGATAGGGCCCGTCCGCGCGAAGGGCAGGGCCTTGTCGGCTGGAGGCGGAGGGCTGGGGCGCGAGAAGGGCAGGGCCTTGTCGGTCGGAGCGACAGGGGCCGAGCGAGCGAAGGGCAAGGCCTTGTCGGCCGACAGCGGGCTGACCGCCCCGATGCGCGTGGCATTCAGGCTCGCCGCGGCCGGGGTCGCGGCGCTCTCGGCCGGAGGTGCGCTCGAAGCGTCCCGACGGAAGGGCAGCGCCTCGCGCGGCGCGACCGCCTGCATGCCGAAGAGCGTCACGCCGCCCCTCGGTGCCGTCGGCGGCGGCTCCGAGCTCGCCGCGGGGGTGACCGCAGGCACGGGCGGCGGCATGGCCGGCGGGGGCGGCGACGGCACGGCCGACGCCAGCGCCGGCACCTCCACGCGGCCAGGCACCGGCGGCGCGCCGGCGCCCATCCTGGCCCACGGCGAGCGCGCAGCCGCATCGCCGCCTGCGCCCGCGCCCGCGGCGGACGTCGGCGCCGCCCCGTCCCGGGGCGCGCTCCGCAGCGGGGAGAGGTGCGCCGCAGGCGCCACCGGAACCGGCCCCTCCAGCTTCCGGCGCGCGTCCCGCGCCTTCGCCTCGGCGCGGCCCCTCTGCTCCGCGACGAGCTCCAGGTACCGCTGGCTCGATCGCAGCTGCCCCCGGGCGGCCTGCGCGGCGAGCCTCGACATCCAGCGCTCCCGCGCCGCCTCCCACGCCTCGACCGAGAGCCCCGCCCCGACGAGCACCTCGTCCCGCGGCAAGCCCGCCTCGAGGGCCCCGGCGATGGCGGCGAGCTCCTCGAGCGTGATCGATCGGACCGTCCCCTCGCGCCCCTCGCTCTCCACCATGCCTCCCCGAGCCTACGCCCCTCCGCCGCTCAGCGATGCGCCGGCCGCCCCGGCCGATCTCGCCCCGCGGCCATCCCCGCTACCTCATCGCCCGCTGAAACTGCGCCATGAGCTCGTCGTCCTCCAGCATCGCCGCGGTCCATCGCTGCTGCGCGCTCAGGTAGTCCTCCAGCGTCAGGTCCAGCCGGCTCAGCACCGTCGCCATGTCGGTGCCCCGCTTCATCGCGCGCGCCGCCTCGAGGAACCGCTCGAACGACAGCTCGCCCTTCGCGCGGCCGCGCTGGACCCGGGCGAACGTCTCGGCGAAGGCGGCGACGAGCGGCGGCACGCCCACCTCATCGCCGTCGTCCTCGTCCGCCTCGGAGAGCCGCGCCTGCCACGCGTCGTCGAGCGCCTCCCACCCCGCCTCGTCGAGCCCGTGCTCCGCGAGGAGCGCCGCGCGGTCTTCGCCCGGGTCCGCGAGCCGGGCGGCCAGCGTCGCGTAGACCTCGACGTCCTGCGCAGGATCCTTCATCGCGCGGCCAGGCTACCTCAGCGCGCGGCTTGGGGCCTCCTCCGCGTGGGTGTATCCATGGCGGGTGTCCTTCTCGTACCTGCCCTTCGTCGCGCCCGGCGGTCAGGAGGGGCAGCCCTCCGCTCCCGGCAGCCTCGACCTGCTCGCCCACGACGCGCTCGAGAGCGCGCACGCCGCGCTCCGCCGCGCGGCGCTGTCGCTCGAGCACGACGTCGAGCCGGTCACCGACCTGACCGGGCCCGCGCGCGCCCTGGAACGCGCCCTCGGCGCGATCTACGACGCCTTCGACGGCCGCGCCGATCGCGTCGCGGCCGTGCGCGCCGCCGCGGCGGCGGTCGACGGCGCTGCTGCGGCCGTCGGCGAGGCGGCGGGGCTCGAGGCGGGCCTCGCGGCGGTGGGCGAGCTGCTGCGGAGCGCGCGCGGCTGGCTCGAGCGCGCCGAGGCGCGGCTCGCCGCCGTGCCGCCGGCGCCGCCGCTCGACCCGCCGCCGATCCGGGCGAGCCGCGATCGGCCGCGGCTGCACGCGGTCCCGCGCGCGTCGCTCGCGCCGAGGATCAAGGTCCCGGAGCCGCCCCCGGCCGAGCTCGTCGCCAAGCCGCCGCCGCCGATCGCGCGGCCGAAGACGTTCGAGGAGCTCAAGGCGGCCGTCGAGGCGTTGAAGCAGCGGGCGCCCGCGCCCGGCGCGCTCCCCGCCGCGGCGGAGGCGCGGCCGCTCGCGGCGCGGCGCGACGACGATCCGCCCGCGCGCCCGCCGCCGCCGGGCTTCGCGCGCGACATCGGCGCCGCGATCGACGATCTCGCCTTCCTCCGCGCCCGCACCCGCGAGTGCTTCGAGGAGGTCGCGATGGTCGGCATGCAGCGGGCGCCGCTGCTCGGCGACCCGTTCCGCGGGGCGCTGGTCCTCGAGCGGCGCATGCTGGCGGCCATCGACGTGATCGCGGCGATCGGGGCGCCGGCGCTCGAGCACGTGCCGCGGCTCGTGGCCGAGGCCCCGGTGAAGGACCCGAGCCTGGCCTTCGCGAGCGCGATGGTGCTCGGCTGCTTCGCGGGCCGCGACGCGCTCGCCGCGGCCGAGCTCGCGCTGCTCCGGAGCGACCGGGACAAGGCGTTCATCGAGGGGCTCGGCGCCGCCCTGAAGCTCGCACCGCACGAGCTCCTGCCGCTCGCGCTCCGCGGTCTGCTCCGCGAGCCCGAGCCGCTGGTCCGCGCGATGGCGATCGACGTCCTCGCGTACCGCGGCCTCGCGACCGAGGACGAGCTCGTCGCCGCGGCCTCGGACGACGCGGCCCCGGTCGCCGCGCGGGCGCTCTACCACCTCGGCTGCGGGGCGAGCCAGCGCTTGCCCGAGCTGATCCAGCGGGCCCTCGCGGCCGAGGACCCGGCGCTCCGCGAGGCCGCCTGGACGGCCATGGCGCTCTCGGACCACCCGCACGCATCGATCGCGCTGCGCGGCGCGATTGATGCGCCGGAGGGCGGCGACGCGGCGGCGCTCCTGCTCGCGATCGCGGGCGACGAGGCGGACGCGCGGCACCTCGTCGCGCGCGCCTTCGAGGCGCCGCGCGAGGGCCTGCTCGCGGCCGTGGGCTGGACGGGCGCGGCCTCGGCGGTGCCGCCGCTCATCGATCTGCTCGAGCGCGACGGCGACAAGGCGGTGAAGCTCGCCGCGGCCTTCGCGCTGGAGCGCATCACCGGCGCCGGGATGTGGGAAGAGGTCGCGGTGGAGGACGAGGAGATCGTGGTCGCCGATCCGCCCGACCCCGACGTGGGCGAGCCCCGCGAGCTCAAGCTCGCGCAGCTGGTGAGCGACCCCCGCGATCTGCCGCCGGCGCCGGCGCCCGAGCTGGTGGAGCTGCCCACGGTGGACGCCGCGCGCTGGCGTGCGTTCTGGATGGAGCGCTGCCAGGGCTGGGATCTCGGCGCGCGGTACCGGCGCGGGCGACCGTACTCGCCGGAGGTCGTGCTCGACGAGCTCGACGCGGGCCGGGTGACCCCGGCGGAGCGGCGGCACCTCCAGCGCGAGCTCATCGTCCGCACCGGGGCCTTCGTGCGCTTCGATCCGCACGATTTCGTGGTGGCGCAGGAGGAGGCCATCGCCGCGTGGCGGCCGATCGCCGCGCGCGCCTCGGGCGCCCCGGGGCGCTGGACGCGGCCGCGCCGGCGCGCGGGGTGAGCGAGGCGAGGGGGCGGGCGGCGTCGCGGAGCGCCTCGTTCGTCGCGCGGGCCACGGCAGCAGGAGGAACTCCAGCGCCGAGCCGTCGCGCCGCGCAGGCGGCGCGGTCTGCCGGCCTTGCCGCGCCGCGCGCCATGGAGGGACCATGGCCCGAGCGGGGCCCTGCGCCCGCGAGGGGATCATGGACCAGGGCGGACTTCGCAAGACCGGCAGGCGGATCCTCGCGGCCGCGGCGCTCGGCGCCGCGCTGGTCGCGGCGCCTCCGGCGAGGGCCCAGACGAAGGAGGAGCTCGCGGCGGCGCGGGTGCTCTTCCAGGAGGGCGTCGCGCTCAGCGCGGCGAACAACTGCGCCGCGGCGCTCGCGAGGTTCCAGGCGGTCGCGAGCGTGCGGCGCACGCCGCAGGTGCTGTTCAACATCGCCGAGTGCGAGGCGCGGCTCGGCAAGCTCGTCTCGGCGCTCGGCAACTACCGCATGGCCGCGGCCGCGGCCGCGGGCGACCCGAGGGCGAACGACGTCACCGCGAACGTCGGCGCGCGGATCGAGGATCTCGAGGCGCGCGTCCCGAGGCTCGCGATCCGCCGCGGCGCCGGGGCGCTCACCGCGACGATCCTGCTCGATGGCACCGCGCTCGGCGCCGCGGAGATGAGCGGCGACATCCCCGTCGACCCCGGGCCGCACGTGGTCGCCGCCCGGATCGGCGGCCGCGAGGCCGTGCGAGAGACGGTCACGCTCGAGGAGGGGCACGCGAAGACCGTGGAGATCACGATCGCCGAGCCGCCGGCGGCCGCCGCGCCCACCGCGGGCGCGCCGCCGCCGGGAGCGCCGGCGGCGACGGCGGCGACGGCGGCGACGGCGGCGACGGCGAACGGAGCGCCGGCGGCGGGGCAGCCGTCGAAGGTGCCGGGCCTCGTGGCGCTCGGCGCCGGGATCGCGCTCGGCGCCGCGGGCGGCGTCTTCCTCGGCCTCCGCGCCGGCACGCTGAGCGATCTCGACGCGCTGTGCGGCGGCGACAGGAGCTGCCCTCCCTCGGCCAGGCCCACCGCCGACCGAGGCCGGCTCTACACGGGCGTCGCCGAGGCGGCGATCGGGCTCGGCGTCGCCTCCGTCGCCGCGGGCATCGTCCTGCTCGCGACGAGCAGCGGCGGCGCCGCCGAGCCGGCCGCGGGCGCCGCCGCTGCCCGGTCCGCGGCGCGGCGGAGCGCCGGCGGGCGCCTGCGCCGCGCGGAGGTCCTGCCGCGGGCGCCGGCGCCGACCTCGCGGGCCTCAGCGTCGCCGGCAGGTTCTGAGGCCGCCGGGGCCGCTCCGGCCGGGTCGCCTCGGCGCCCGCGGGCCGGTCGGCGCCCCCCGGGCCCCTCAGCCCTGGCTCTGGCAGCAGAACGTCCTCGGGGCGGCGCCCCGCGCCGCCCCCGTCGCAGCGCCGCCGCTCGGCGCGCACGCGCCCCCGGTGGGCGTCGCCGACGTCACCTTGCGCCCGACGATCGTGGGGTTTCCCTCGACGTTCTCGCACCCGCCAGCGAGGACCTCGACCACCGGCGTCTCGCACGTGTCCTCCGCGTTGTCGGCGTAGAGGGCGATCGTCGTCCGGCACGTGCCGTTCGACGGATCGCCGCACGAGCAGTCGTCCTTGCAGGCGCGGTCGTCCTCGATCTCGGTGAAGAACACGTGCTTCTCGGTGTACGCGCCCGGCGGGCAGGCGTTGTCGCCGTCCTTCGCGATGCAGAGCCCGCCCTCGAACGGCGCGCCCGGCCTGGGTACGCAGACCCGGCCGACGTTGCAGCCCTGGCCAGCCGGCGGCGCGGGGCACGCGCGCCCGAGCCCCGTCCATCGCGGAGGCGGCGCATCGATCTGCACGGGGTTCGGCGTGCAGCTCCCCCCGGTCGCGCCGAGCGGCTCCGCGGAGACCGACACGACGCACGGGTGCGCCTCGGCGCTCGCATCGCACAGGTCTTCCGCCGGCTCGCAGGCCGCCCCGCCGCCGAAGACGCCGTCGGGCCCGGCGCACTGATCCGGCATCCAGCCGGGGATGGGCTCCAGGTTCCAGGCGCAAACCCAGGGCGAATCGCACGGCGCGTCGCTCACGCTGATCGCGATGTTCTCCAGCGCGGCGCACCGCTGTCCCTGCACGGGGCCGCACGAGCACGTGCAGCTCGCCGGCGGCGCGAACAGGCCGCGGTTGCCGATGAACGGCTCCCCCGCGGCGAACGCGTCGGGACAGCCTGGGTCCCTCGAGGGCTCCCCGTCGAACAGCGCGAAGTAGCCGCTCCAGCCCTCCGGTACGGCCGTCGTGCACACGAAGTCGCCGCACGCAGGGTCCGCGCAGTCGACAAGCCCGTCGCCGTCGTCGTCGGCGCCGTTCGAGCAGTCCTCCGCGCCGGCGTCGCCGCCCGTGCCGGCGCTCCCCGAAGGCTCCGGCTCGTCGAAGGTGTAGTCGGGGTACAGGCACGCCGTGGGTGCGGCGAGGGCGCCCGCGGCGCCGAGCCCGATCCAGGCCGCGAGGCGCGCTCCCCGGGCGACGAGAGAAGAGCTCACCGGATCACCTCCCCGACGGAGCGGCGCGCGCCGCTCCAAGGGCCGACGCGGCTCGGTTACTTCTTGGCCGGCGCGGCCGGCTTCGCCGGGGCCGCGGGCGCCGCGCCCTTGGCCGGCGGCGCGCCCTTCGCGGGCGCCGCGTCGCCGACCTGCCCGCTGTTGTACATCTGGATGGCGCGGTCGGTGAGCTCGAGATCGGCGCGGTAATAGGGCGCGGCCGACTTGTCGAGGATGAGGTCGTACCCCTCCTGCGCGGCGAGGCGGCGGAGCAGGCCGAGGACCTTCTGCAGGATCGGCGTGGTCAGCTCGCTCTCCTTGCGCTGCATCTCGCGCTGGTAGTCGACCATCGTCGCCTGGAGCTCGGCGGCCTGGCGCTGCCACGTCTCGAACCGGCGCTGGAGCGCGTCCTTCGGCGTCTTGCCCGCCTGGGCCTCCTTGTCGAGCTTGTCGCGCTCGTCGGCGAGCGCGCGCTGCTTCGTGTCGAGCTCGACCTGGCGGCTGTCGAACAGCTTCTTGAGCGTCGCCTGGACGCGGAGCCCCTCCTCCGTCTCCAGCATGGCGCGGCGCACGTCGACGACGGCGATCTTCGACTGCGCCGACGCGGGCGCGGACGACAGGAGCGCCGCCCCGCCCAGCGCCGCGGCGGCGAGCAGCGGCAGGAGGCGCGCCGCGGGGCGCCGGCCCGCGGCTCGGCGGGCAGCGGGCGCAGCACACCGGCTCGCGTCGGCCGAACGCACGGAGCTGGAGAGCGTGGAGCAGCGCGCGGAGGGCCGCTCAGGAGCGTTGTCTTGCATCGGGCATGGCCTTAGCTACCTGGCCACCCAACGTCAAGAACGTGGCGCGCCCTTCTCGCGCGCCGGAGCCGCCGCGCCGTCGCCGTGCGCCTCCTTGCCCTGCGCCGGCCCCGCGCCGCGCTGCCCCGCGGGGTCGCCGCCCGGCGCGTCGGCGCGATCCTTCCGCGAGACGGCGCTGGCGGTCTTCGTCGCGCCCTTGCCTCGCGACGGCGCTGCAGCGGCGCGATGGACGGACGCGTCCGCCGCGTGCGCCGCCGAGGCCGCGGGCAGCGAGCGGCCGAGGCGCTCGCGGGCGAGGGCGATGAGCCGCCCGACGTCGTCGCTCCCGCGCAGGAACGCCTCGCGGTGGCGGGGATCGCGGAGGGCGTCGACGCGCGCGCGGAGGGCGCTGAACGCGGCGTCGAGCGCCGCGTGCGCCTCGCGCTCCTCCCCGACCGCGAGGAGGGCCTCCACGAGCGTGAGGCGGATCGCGTCGTTCCACTCCTCGATCGGCCCGCCCTCCAGGTGGCGCGCGGCCTCCCGCGCGGCGTCGACCGCGGCCCGGAGCTCGCGCCGCGCCAGCTGGACGCGGGCGAGCGCGAAGCTCGCCATCGCCTGCAGCGCGGTCGCGTGGCGCGCGGTCTCCTCGCAGAGCCAGCGCGCGATCGAGTGGGCGGTGCCGTAGTCGCCGGGCGCGCCGCGCCAGACGAGGAAGATCGCCTCGTACAGCCGGCCGGCGATCCTGAGGCGCGCGACGTGGCACTCGTCGGCGATGCGGCCCGCCTGGCGCTCGTGCGCGATGCCCTCCTCGAGGTTGCCGAGCCGCGCGTACGACATTCCGAGGTTGTGGAGCGCGAAGCCCTCGAGCGCCCGGAGCTTCCGGCTCCGCGCGCCGTGCAGCGCGCGCTCGAGCAGCGCCTGCGCCTCCTCGAACAGGCCGAGCTGGTTCAGCGCCGACCCGGTGTTCAGGCGCGCCTTGGCCGCGATGACGGCGTCGCCCTCGGCGTCGGCGTCCGCGACGAGCGACGCGCCCGCGGAGGCCGCGGCGGACAGGTCGCCGACGTGCATCAGCGCGGCGAGGTGCGCCTCCCGGGTGTGGAGGAGCGCGGCCGTCGAGCCGCTCGCGCGCGCGACCTCGACCGCCGCCTCCGCGGCGCCGAGCGCCTCGGCGGGCCGGCTCAGGTCCACGAGGGCGCGCACGCGCGACGCGAGCAGCGTCGCGCGGATCTGCGGCGAGAGCGCCGCCGCGAACTGCGGCGAGAGCGCGGAGGCGGCGCGCGCGTCCGCCTCGGCGCTCTGGCCGGCCGCGATCATGCACCGCACCGCGAGCAGCTGCGCCTCGCCCCACAGGTCCGAGCCGGGCAGCGCGAGGCGCGCGGCCTCCTCCGCCGCGTCGAGCCCCTCGGGGGCGCGGCCCAGGAGCTCGCACACCTCGCCCCGGTGGACGAGGAGCGTCGCGCGCGTCGTCCCCTCGGCCCCGCAGGCGAGCCCGCGCGTCGCGAGATCGAGCGCCGCGTCGAGCTCCTCGCCGCTCGCCACCGCGGCCCGCGCCGCCCGGGCGTAGAGCAGCGCGGCCCGCGTCTTCTCGCCGCCGGCCTCGGCGTGGCGCGCGACGAGCCCCGGGTCGACGTCGCCCGCGGACTCGAGCCACGCGGCCGCGGCGCGGTGGAGCGCGGCGCGGTCCTCCTCGAGGATCGAGGCGTACGCCGCGTCGCGCACGAGCGACTGTCGAAACGTCCACTGCGCGTGCCCGGCGACGCGCGGCTCGAGCTGGCGCGCGATGATCTCGCCCGCCTCGAGCTCGGCGAGCTCCGCGCCCACGGCGCGCTCGAGCAGCGCCTCGACGCCCGCGGTCCAGAAGACCGGGCCGAAGACGGACGCGGCGCGCAGCACCTCGCGCACCCCGCTCGACATGCGATCGACGCGGTGCTGCACCAGCGCCTGCACGCTGAGCGGCACGTCGTCGCGCCCCTCGGCCGCGTGCCGGATGAGCTCCTCCAGGAAGAGCGCGTAGCCGCCGGCGCGCTGCACGATGGCGCCGCGCGTGGCCGGGTCGGCCTGGGGGAGGGCGGTCGCCACGAGGCGATCGGCGGCCTGCGGCGACAGCGGGGAGAGCGCGACGCGGGTCACGTTGCGCTCCTGCCACAGCGAGGGGAACCGGCTCGCGAGCTCGGGGCGCGCGAAGCCGAAGACCCCGAAGCGGAGGTCGGTGCAGCCGAGCAGCCAGTCGACGAGCTCGACGGTGGTGCTGTCGGCCCAGTGCATGTCCTCGATGACCAGGATCTGCGGCGTGCTCTCGGACTTCGAGCGGAAGAACGCCTCGATCGCCATCCGCGTGCGCGACTCCATGAGCTGCGGGCTCTCGCGGGCGGCGCGCAGCGGCTCGTTGCCGTCGTTGGGGAAGGGCACGCCGGCGAGCTCCCCGATGAAGCCCGCGAGGAACCGCAGCGGGCGGGCCAGCCGCACCGCCACGTGGGCGTTCACCTTCTGCACCTGCTCGTCGAGGCGCTCGCCGTCGTGGATGCCCATGAGCGCGCGCAGGGCGCGGCCGAGGCCGGAGAGCCCCGACCCCTGGCTCATCGGATCGCCGCGGCAGAGCAGGATGACCGGCGCGTGCGGCGCCATGTCGAGGCGCTGGATCAGCTCGGCGCGGACGCGGCTCTTGCCGATGCCGGCCGGGCCGGTCACGAGCGCGGCGCGCGGGACCGCGTCCTCGGCGATGTCGCTGTAGATGCCCTGGAGCCGCGCGATCTCGTGCTCGCGCCCGATGGTCGGCGTGGGGGGCCCGAGGAGCTTGCGCGCGTCGAAGCCGGCCGCGTCCTCGTGGAGGAGCACGCCGCCGCGCGCGTCCTCCTGCACCACGAACCGCCCCTCGAGCGCCGCGGTCGCGTACCCGTCGATGCGGACTTCGCCGGGCACCGCGGACTCCAGCTGCTGCGCCGCGCGCTCGAGCGCCTCGCCGGCGAGGTTCGCGCGGCCGCGGACCGCGTGCCCGACCGCGACCGAGACCCGCGCGCCCGGCGTCGACCTGGCGACGGTCAGCGCCGCCCGCGCGGCGCGCATCGCCTCGTCCCCGCGCGAGCGCTCCACCCCGAGCACCGCGACCATCTTCCCGCTGAGGAGCGGTTCGAGCCGCGCGTCGTCGCCGAGGACCTCGCGGAGCGCGACGTCCACCTCGGGGCGGAGCGGGCCGGCGCCGAGCTCGAAGAGCACGCACGCGACCACGCGCCGCTCGCTCGTCGCGAGGCGCACCTGCGGCCGCTCGTCGCTCGGCCCGGCGGGGCTCGCCGGGCCCGACCGGACCTCCGGCGCCGCCGCGCGGCGGATCGCCGACGCGGACCTGTCGGTCGCGGGGGGGTCGTTGTTGAGCTCCCCGACGCGCGCGAGCGCGCGCGCCAGCTCGCCGCCGTTCTCGTACCGCAGCTCGCGATCGCGGGCGATGGCGCGCGTGATCACCTCGTCGAGCGCCTCCGGCACGTCGAAGCGGATCTGCTGCGCGCGCGGCGGGTCCTCGAGCACGAGGCGGCCGAGCAGGGCGATCGCGTGCTCGGTCTCGAACACGTTCCTGCCGGTGACCAGGCGGAACAGCACGGAGCCCAGCGAGTAGACGTCGGCCCGCGCGTCGACGGGCTCGCCGCGCGCCTGCTCGGGCGCCATGAAGTGCGGGGTGCCGATGATCGTGCCGCGCTCGGTGGGGCAGTCGTCCGGGGTCGCGAGCTTGACGACGCCGAAGTCGATCAGCTTGATCGCGGTGCCCTTGCCGCGGACGAGGAAGATGTTGGAGAGCTTGAGGTCGCGGTGGACGACGCCGCGCGCGTGGATGGCCGCCATGGCGGCCGCGCTGCGCCGGACGACCTCCACCGAGTCGCGCAGGCCGAGCGGCGCGCGTCGCTGGCGCTGCCCGAGGTCCTCGCCGTCGAGCCACTCCATCGCGAAGAAGAGGCGCCCGTCGAGCCAGGTGCCGTGCGCGATGTACTGGACGATGTTCGGGTGCCGCAGATCGGCGAGGATCGCGATCTCGCGCGCGAAGCGGGCGCGCTCCTGGGGCGACGCGGCGGCGCGCAGGACCTTGATCGCGACCGGGGCGCCGGTGGTCTGATCGGTGCCCTTGAAAATATCGCCCATGCCGCCGCTTCGGCTGCGGGCTTCGATCATGAAGCGGTCGGTCGGATCGGTGAACTCCGGGAGCACCGTCAGGAAAGGCTACGCGAATTTCGCGGCTTCGTGCCAGAGAGAAGGCGTTCTGCGCCGCGGGGCGCGCGCCGGCGGGCGACCTGGGCCGACGCGCGCTCGGGCGCCGCGCGCCGCGCGGCGCCCGAGCGCGCGCGTCGACGACCGGGCCGGTGGTCGAAAATTCCAGCCACAATCCGTGCCGCCGCGCCGTCCTCACCGTCATGAGCCCTGCCGGAAGCCTCCCGCGCGCCTTTTCGTGCGCCGGAGCCGCCGCGCGCGCTCGCGCCGACCGGCGCGCTCAGAACGCCGCGATCACCCCGGCGCCCACGGACGCGCTCAGATGAGGAGCCCTCAGGACATCGATAGGGGGGGGGGCCTTCTGAAGCCTCACGGCCGTGAGGAGCTCGAGGTGGGTCGAGAGCGAGAGCCGGTCGTTCAGCGCGAGCTCGACCCCGGTGCGGAGCCCGAGCGCCACGAACACAAGGAGCAGCCCGCTCTGGCCGCCGGGCTGCCCGGCGAGCGTCAGCACGCCGAGCTCCACGACGGTGCAGGTGGCGAGCAGGTCGTTCGTGTGGAGGCAGGGGACGAGCGCGGTCGTCACGAGCATGCGGGTGTGCACCGGCTGCCCGTCCGAGCGCCGGTCGGCGCTTGGCTGCCCGTCCGAGCGCCGGTCGGCGCTCGAGGCGCCCAGGCTCCATCCCCCCTCGCTCGGGCCTGCGCTCAGCGGGAGGAACGCATCCTGGACCTCGAGACCGACGGAGAGGCGGTCCGACCAGCGCGCCTCGCAGAACCAGGAGACGCCGCCGACCAGCTGATCGGTCAGCCCGATCTGCGCGAACACGCCGGTGCCGCCCCGGATCGCGCTCCGGCGCCCGGCGGGCTCGGTCGCGGGGAGCGGGCGCGCCGGCGGCGCGCGCGGCCGCGGCGGGGCCGGAGGCGGCGCGAGCTCGGGGGGAGGCGGCGCCGTCGCGGGGACCTGCTCGTCGCGCCAGAACGGCGTCAGCGTGAACGCGATCGAGAGCGCGACGTAGCTCGTGAGCAGCGCGCAGGCGGCGTCGCCGCTCGGAACGTTGAAATCGCGCGGGGCGGACTCCCTGCCATCTTCGTCCCGGTACGTGAGGGTGGCGACCAGCGCCGCGCCGCGAGGCGCGATCGCCACGTCGACCGCCTCGGGCGCGTCGTCGCGGAAGGGATCGTAACCCGTGCGCCGCCGGACCTGCTCGCGCAGCGCGCCCTCTCCCGGGCACGACGCCGCCCGCGGATCCTCGCTGTAATGCATCCGCAGCGTGCGGCGCGCCGGCTCCGCGGCCGGCGCGGGCGCGCTGAGCAGGAGAGTGGCGAAAACAATCTTGCAGAGAGAGAAGCGTGGCATTCCGGTTCGATGGCTCCGCTGATGGGCTGTTGGCGGCGGCCATTGAGAGCTCTCGAGGCATAGCGCGTCAAGAGCTCATGACGCTTCTTTGGCGCGCAATCTCGAGCCCGGCGAGCCCCACGCAGCGTGATAATCGAGGAGGATGATGCGTAATGGGCTCGTTGGCGTGATTTGCGAGCGGCCGAGATCCGAATCTGTGACGATTCTGGCCAGCGTACGTATGTGGCTATCGTGCGGTCCATCGAGCGAACGTGGGCGTATTCATGGCAATCGAAGCACGCTGTCCGTAAGAGCGGCCAAACGGCGCGCGAATGGCGCGCGACGAGCGCGTGCGCGCGCGCTCCGCCGACAGCGCGGGCCGTTCGGCCGGCGCTGTGCGGGGTCGATGTCGATGGGAGGGGGAGAGGACGAGGGAGGGGGAGAGGACGAGAGAGGGGGAGAGGCCGCCGGGCGATCAGCCCGCGCCGGCGCTCGCGCCGGCGCCCGCGCCGGCCCGCGAGGCGAGCCGCGCGAGATCCTTGGGGTCGCTGACGCGGACGAGGATGACGGTGATGTTGTCGCGGCCGCCGCCCGCGTTCGCCTTCTCGATGAGCGCCTGCGATGCCTTCTCGGGATCGGGCTCGGCGAGGAGGATGTCGCGGATGGCCTCGTGCGTCGTCATCTTCGACAGGCCGTCGGAGCAGAGGAGGTAGACGTCGCCGGGGTGCGGGCGAGCGATGATCAGGTCGACCTTGACCGCGGGGGAAATCCCGATCGCGCGGCTCAGGTGGTTGGCCATCGGCCCGGTGATCCCCGCGGCGCCCATCGTGTGATCGGTGGTGAGCTGCGTCAGCTCGTTGTCGCGGAGGCGATAACAGCGGCTGTCGCCCACGTGGCCGATGTAGAGGCGCTGCTTGTTGGGCGAGAACCGGGCGCTGACGAGGGTCGTGCCCATGCCGGTGAGGCTCCGCTCGGCGTGGGCGCGCTCGTAGATGGCCTGGTTCGCCCGCTGGATCGCCACGGCGAGCTCGCTGCCGCGGCGGGGGACGTCGGGGTAGGGGCTCTCGGCGTCGTTGTCCAAGAACGACGGGTCCTTGAACGCCCGCGCGATCGTGTCGACCGCGAGGCGGCTGGCGACGTCGCCGCCCGCGTGGCCGCCCATGCCGTCCGCCACGGCGAACAGGTAGTGCTCGTCAAGGCAGAGGTAGCAGTCCTCATTCTTCTTGCGCTTCTGGCCGGGATCCGTCTGCCCGACGGCGCTGATGAGCAGGAGCGGCGACGAGCTCGTCGGCTCGTCCACGGCCGCCTCGTCGTCGTAGATGATCGGGACGGCGGAGGGCTCCTCGCGCTCGTGCTCATCGTCGTCATCGTCGTCGTCGTCGTCGCCGCCGTACGACGGCGCGCTCGGGCGCTTGATCGTGCTCTGCAGCACCTCCGGCGGCGCCAGCGTGATCAGCGTCAGGTCGTCGTCGTCGTCGTCGAAGGCGTCATCGTCGTCGTCGCGGCGCGCCGGCCCGTTCGCACGTTTCCAGTCGGCGCCCGAGACGCGCTCCGCGCGGCCGTGTCCACCCGTGGTCTTCGCGTGAGAGCTCTCGCCCGCGGGCACGCCTTCCTGCGGGCCTGCTGCGCCGGTTGAGCCTTCGAGATCTGCCTCCCCCTCATCGAGGGCCTCGGCGCCTGGGCCACCGTGCGACGGCGTCGTCGCCGCGCGCGGCCGTGCCCGGTCGCCGTTGTTCGAACGAAAATACCAATAGATCAGCCCGAGAAGGGCGATTCCCATGACAAGGGCGGCTGCGAGATCGGCCATGTCCCGGCGACCAACGTAGCAAAGGCGCGCCGCGTCTCCGAGATCAACATGCAGGGGGACGGACGACGGCGATCGATCTTGCCCCGGCCTCGGCAGCGGAGCCCGCGCCGGAAGGGCGCACCTTGGGTACCAATCGGCGCAGGAGAGCGACGTTGCGTCCTGTCGCCGGGCGCGCGCTGGCGGGCGGGCGCCACAGCACACCTCGCGGGCGGCGGCGCCGCCACGCTGTGTGCGCTCGCCGGCGCCGGCCGCGGGGCGTGCTGCGCCGCGGCACGCCCCGCGGCCACCGGAGGAGCGAGCGCCTCGGTCCTTGTTCGCCGAGACGCCCGCGGAGGCCGCGGCGAGGCCGCGCGGCGCACGGCCCGCCTCGCCCGCGCCCTGGAAGACGAGAGGGGCGCCGCGGCGCTCCTACGGAGAGGGCCCAGCGCTCGAGGGCGCGCCGTGATCGCGCGGGGAGGGCCCAGCGCGCGTACGGAACGGGACCGCGCTCGGGACGTCGCGCTGCCGCTCGGCGCCGCGCGCTCTCGGGGGCCGGCTTCGCGCGCCGACGCTCGCGCCGGCGTGCGCCGCGCGCGTCCGCCGCAAACGAACTCGTGGAGCGGGTTGCCAGTGCTCGTGCCGCTGACTAGTCTCCGCGCCCGCATGAAGCTCGGCCGCGCACTTCTCCAGACACCTCGCATCGTCGGCGTGGGCCTCGCGGCCTCGATCTTGGGCGGGCTCGGGGGTGCCGGCTGCTTCGTCGACAGCGAGGGGCTCCCGCCGCCGGGCAAAGGGCTCTATTTCCCGACCGGCCTGGCGGCGTCCCCGGGCGGCCGGGTCCTCTACGTCGCGAACTCGGACTTCGATCTCCAGTACAACGGCGGCACGGTCCAGGCGCTGGATCTCCAGCGGCTGCGCAAGCGGGCGCTCGCGCTCCAGGCGTCGCTCGCGCCGGCCGAAGCGGGCGACGGCGTCACCGTGAGCGCGGCGTGCGGGGCCGTGGGCCTCGGCGCCAACCCTGCGCCGCTGCTCTACCCGGGGCCGTGCGCGCCGCTCGATCTCTCCTCCCTCCAGGGCGACGAGGAGGTCGTGCGGAGCTCGGCCGTCATCGGCGCGTTCGCGTCGAACATCCTCCTCGTGCACCGGCCGCTCCTCGGCGGCGACGCGGACGCGCCCAAGGCGCGGCTGTTCGTGCCCGTCCGCGGCGACCCGTCGGTGACCTTCTTCGACGTCGCCGACGACCGGCTCGACGCCCCCGACGCGCAGCGCTGCAGCGGGGACGCCTGCTTTCAGCTGGACTGCGGCGCGGCCGAGGCGGGGGGGCGCTGCGGCCGAGACCACCGCATCGGCGAGGATCCGGGCCAGGAGCTCCTCCGGCGCAAGCTGCCGCTCGAGCCGTTCGGCATCGCCGCCGGCCCGGACGGGACGAGCGTCGTCGTCTCGCACCAGACGGAGGACACCGCGAGCGTCATCGTGAACCCGTGGGAGCGCGGGAAGAGGCCGCAGCTGGCCGCGGTCCTCACGGATCTCGCCCTCGGCCCCACGGAGCTCGCGGCCGTGCCGCGCCCGCGCCTCATCACCCAGCTGAAGGCGGCCGACCAGGAGATCGACTACCAGCCCGCGTTCGCGCTCACGTACATCGCGTCGCCGCAGCTCGACCTCATCCGCTACCGGGAAGCGTCCGAGGGCGCGGCGGCGCTCCTCTCCCAGTCGGACGCCACCCAGATCACCGCGCTCGCGAACGGCACCGACTCCCGCGGCATCGCGATCGACGCGCACGAGCGGCAGGCGTGCGAGGCGGGCTGCGGGGACGCCGACTACGCGTGCCTCGCGCGGTGCACGGAGATCCCGCTCGAGTTGTACGTGGCGCACCGCTTCCCGAACTCGCTGATCATCGGGAAGGTGATCACGACCCTGGTCGAGAACGCATCGGCCGATCCCGAGAGGCCCGAGGAGCGGTGGGCATCGGCGCACGAGACGGTCGAGATCGGCGACGCCGCGCCGCTCGCCGCCTACCCGTCGCGGGTCGAGGTGGGCGAGGTGATCGGGGCGGACAACCAGCGCCACCGGCGGGTCTTCGCGGCCGCGTTCGACGCGGGGCGCGTCTTCTCCTACGACCCGGAAGCGCGCGAGATCGACGCCGTCATCACCACCGGGCGCGGGCCGCAGGCGCTCGCGTTCGACACGGGCTACGCCTGCGGCGACGAGAAGGAGCGCTGCGACTGCGCGCCGGGCAGCGACGGCTGCGAACCCTATTCCCTCATGTACATCGCGCATTTTACCGACTCGTACCTCGGCGTCGTCGACCTCGACCTGCGCAAGACCATGCCCCCATCGATGATCCTCACGGTGGGCACGCCGGTCCCGCCCCGGGAGTCCCAATGAAGCTGCGCGCCGCGGTCATCGCCCCTGCCTCCGTCCTGGCGCTCGCCGGGTGCGCCGAGGACCCCGAGCCCGTCGCCGTCGAGGCGCTGTCCCAGTCCGGCCAGAGCGCCTTCGTCTGCCTCGCCGTCGACCGGCCGGATCCGAACGCGCCGGGCGTGGTGCGATCGCTGCCGATCACCGACTGCGGCGACCGCACGGCCAAGTCGCCCAGCGACTTCGGCGTCGACGCGGCCAGCGGGGGCAAGGCCACGCTGCCGCACCTCTACGCCCTCGTGACGCAGACGTTGCGCGGCGAGATCGCGGTCATCGACCTGACCACCGAGAGCGCGCCGATCCTCGATCAGGACACGGGCACGCCCGGCGCGAGCTTCCTCCCGGTCGGCGCCCAGCCGGTCGACATCATCGCGACGCCGGGCGGCACCGCGTCGTTCGTCGCCGTCGCCGAGCCGGGGCGCTCGGGCATCTTCGCGCTCCCGTCGGCGAAGGTGGTGCCGCGCACCGGCTGTCCGGTCCCGTCGCTCACCTCGTGGCCGGCGTGCTCGCTCCCTTCGCCGCCAGGCGAGGTGTTGCTCGCCTCCGATCCGCCGGCTCCCGACGGCAAGCTGCGGGCCTCGTGCTCGGGCGCCTACGACGTCGAGCCGGCGAGCCCCGAGGAGGCCGAGGCGGCCGCCGACGCCTGCGGCGGCGGGGGCGGCGACCTGAGCCAGGAGGGGCTCGGCCGGCAGAAGCTCCTCGTGAGCATGCCCGAGCTCGGCGGCTTCGCCGTGATCGACGCGCAGACGCTCCTCCAGGACGAGCGGTACCAGGAGGGCGGGTTCGCGCCGTGCGAGGTGGAGCGGTGGGTCCCCCTCGACGTCTCGCTGCCCCTCTCGCCGCCCGCCCCGGCGCCCGACGAGGCGCCGGACGGCCCCGCCGCGTGCGTCCAGCCGGAGACCCCGGCGACCCCCGCGCAGGCGGTCGCATCGCCCCGGCCCGCGGGGCTCGCGCTCGCGGGCGACCGGCTGTTCATCGGCGATCTCGACGCGCCGGTGATCCACGTCGTCCACCTCCCGACGCCCTGCGCGCCGGCCGAGCTGCCCCCGCTCCTGCCCGCGTCGACGCTCGACCCCGCGCGCGTCGTCACGACGAGCCGCATCGCGGTGAGCCAGGCGCTGCCGCCCGACTTCCGCCGCTATCTCTACGCGGTCGACGCGGGCGACGGCAGCGTCATGGTCTTCGACGTGAGCGACGGCGCGTCCAGCCGGTCGCCGCTCGCGCGCCCCCATCCGGAGTGGAACCCGTTCCAGCCCCCCGACCGCATCCGGCTGACCGCGCCGGTCCGCGATCTCGCGATCATCCATCGCGACGCCCCCGCCATCCTCCCCGCGACGGGCGTGGCGCCGGAGGGCCTCCGGTGCGATCCCGATCCGGGCCTCAAGCAGTGCGACATCAACGTCGCCTCGTGCGACCTCGAGACGCTGTACCGCACGTCGCCGGGCCGCGACGCCGGCGCCGGCCCGCTCAAGCTCCGCGGCTCGTTCGCGTACCTCGCGCTCACGAACGGCCAGGTCGCGGTCGTCGACGTCGACGACCTCGACGCGGCCTGCCGCGGGCCCGAGCAGCAGAGCGCCCGCGCGGGCTGCGCCGGGGCGCCTGCCGGCGGCGATCCGCTCAAGACGAGCGGCGAGGTCTCCTGCAACGTCGTCCTCCCGCACGCGCTCCGCTCGGAGGAATACGTCGCGACGAACGACGCCGCCGGCGTCCTCGAGCCCGGCGTGCAAAGCCTGCCGATCCTCTACGATCGCATCGGCACGGTCGTGCAGCTCTCCGCGGAGAGCCCGAAGATGCGCGCCACGCTCCCGCCCGAGCCGGAGGCGCCGGCGCTCGCGCTCGCGGTGGGCGCCCAGCGCGAGGCGATCGCGTCGGCCGACGCCGGCGAGAGCGCGCTCGACGAGCAGGGGCTCGTGGTGAGGTCCGGCGAGCCGCAGCACGCCCTGGCGATGAACCTCGAGGACCCCCGCGTGCACCTCGTCAACGAGGCGTGGACCGTCACCTTCGAGGGGACGCTCCCCGGCTTCACGCGGACCTTCGTCCACTTCGACGAGGGCGCCGTGAGGAGCGGCGACGCCCGCTTCTGCCGCCGCGGCGTGCAGAGCCGGGCCAGCGTCAGGGAGCAGTTGCTCGCCGCCGGCGCCCCCGAGGGCGAGGCCGACGCGCAGGCGGCCGAGCTCGCCGACTTCGTGCAGATCACGTCCGAGCTCCCCGGCGAGGACGCCGGCTACTGGGACGAGGTCGATCCGGCCGTGTGCTCGTTCGAGAGCTGCAACGCGAAGTACGGCAGCGTCATCACGTCGCGCCCGGGGCTCCGCGTCGCCGAGGCCTACGAGGACCGCCTCGCGCTCGAGTCGCGCGATCCCGCCGTCGACGAGGTCGCGTTCGCGGCGTGCTGCTTCCCCGGCGAGGTGCAGCTCGACGTCCGCCCGGCGCGCCAGTGGGTGGTCCGGAGCAACGCGACCGGCTTCCTGCACCACGTGATCGCCGATCCCGAGACGGGCAGGTGCCGCAACTCGTGCGACGCGCGCCTCGCGCGGCTCAACGGGCGCGTCGCGCACACGCTCGTCGACGGGCGGGTGACCGACGGCGCGCCGGGCGCGTTCCTCAACCCGATGTTCCGCTTCGCCATCACGGGCGGCGTGCCCGAGCAGGACATGCAGTTCCGCTTCACCACCCAGGGCGCGTTCAACCCCCTCTTCATCGACCTCGTCAGGAACAAGGTGGAGCTCCAGCCCCAGGCCATCCGGCCCGTCCCGGCGACCGGGGAGATCGCCGTCACCGACGGCTCGTTCGAGGGCCTGATCCTGCTCGGCGGAAACGGCGTCGAGGTCGTGCGCCAGTTCCACTGAGCCGGTCGCCGAGCTCGCGCGCCATTCCGGTTTCTGCGCCGAGTTTTCCACGAAAACCGCGGGAACAACGCGCTGCAAACGCGCGAGTCCCGCGTAGACCTCACCGGGCGTCGCGGTTAAAACCCCGGCGATGCAACTGTCCGAGCAGCCCGCGGCCAGGAAGAAGCTCACGCCGGTGATGCGCCAGTACGAGGACGCGAAGGCGCTCCACCCGGACGCGATCCTCTTCTTCCGGATGGGCGACTTCTACGAGATGTTCAACGACGACGCGGTCCTCGTGTCGCGCGCGCTGAACCTGACGCTCACGAGCCGCAACAAGGGGGAGCCCGAGGAGGTCCCCATGGCCGGCGTCCCGCACCACGCGGCGCACGGGTACATCGCGCGGCTCCTCGCGCTCGGCCACAAGGTGGCGATCTGCGAGCAGTGCGGGGACCCGTCGAAGATCAAGGGGCTCGTGCCGCGGCAGGTGGTGCGCGTCGTCACGCCGGGGCTCGTGACCGACACCGAGCAGCTCGACGCGCGCGCCAACCACTACCTCGCGGCCGTCGACGGCGGCGGCGCGCGGCGGGGCGACGCCGGCGAGGCCGGCGCGGCGAGCGGGCCGTACGGCCTCTCGCTGCTCGATCTCTCGACGGGCGAGCTCTCGGCCACCTCGGTCCCGGACGCCGCGACGCTGCTCGCGGAGCTCTCCCGGGCGGATCCGCGCGAGGCGCTGATCGCCCGGGATCTGCCGGACATCCGCGCGGCCGCGACCTCGCTCTCCTGCCGCGCGGCGCTGCGCGACGACGACGAGCTCGACAGCGCCGACGTCGCGTCGATCCTCGACGACGCCGCGATCGAGCCGATCTCGGCCGCGGCGCTGGCCGAGCACCCGCTCCCGGCGGTGCGCGCGGCGGCGCGGGCGCTGCGCTTCGCGCGCCGCTGCAGCCCCGGCGCGCGCATCCCGGTGCGGCGCATCGCCCCGCACGACACCTCGGGCACGCTGCGCATCGACGAGACGGCCCAGGCGCACCTGGAGCTCGCGCGGGCCGCCGACGGCGGCCGCCGCGGCACGCTGCTCGACGTCGTCGACTGCACGGTCACCCCGGGCGGCGCCCGGCTCCTGCGCCGCCGCCTGCTCACGCCGCTCGCCGACGTCGCGGCCATCCGCCGCCGCCTCGACGAGGTCGAGCTCTTCGTCGCGAACCCGCGCGCCCGCGGCGAGCTGCGCGAGGCGCTCGGCGGCGTCGGCGACCTCGAGCGCCTCAGCGTCCGCGCGCTCCTCGGCGAGGCCACGCCGCGCGACCTCGGCTGCCTGCGCGACGGCCTCGCGGCGGCCCCGGCGGCGGTCGCCGCGGTCCGGTCGATCCCCGATCTCGGCGACGGGGGCGCGGCGCCGCTGCTCGCCGAGGCGGCGGCCGTGGACGTCGCCGCCGACGTCTGCGCCGAGCTCACCGCCGCGCTGATCGAGCGGCCGCCGCCGAACGCGCGCGAGGGCGGCATCTTCCGCGAGGGCTACGACAAGGAGCTCGACGAGGCGCGCGCCGTCGAGAAGAACGCGACCGAGCTCATCCTCGCGCTCGAGGCGAAGCTGCGCTCGCAGACGGGCGCGCCGTCGCTCCGGGTCAAGTACACGCGCGTCTTCGGCTGGTACATCGAGGTGACGCGCGCGCACGTCGCCAAGGTCCCGGACAGCTTCCGCCGCAAGCAGACCGTCGCGACCGGCGAGCGCTACACGAGCGACGAGCTCGACGAGCTCGCCGACAAGATCGAGCACGCCGGCGCGCGCGCGCTGGAGCGCGAGGCCTCGCTCTTCGATCGGCTGCGGGGCCTCGTGGCGAAGAGCGAGGGCCGCCTCCGCGCCCTCGCGCGCAGGCTCGCGGCGTGGGACGTCGCCGCCGCCCTCGCCGACGTCGCCCACCGCAACGACTACGTGCGGCCGCACGTCACGGCCGGCGAGGCGATCGCGATCCGCGACGGCCGCCACCCCGTGGTCGAGCGCTACGCGGCCGCGGGGCACTTCGTGCCGAACGACACCCGCCTCGATCTCTCGGGCGAGCGGCTCTGGCTGATCACGGGCCCCAACATGGCCGGCAAGTCGACGCTCATGCGCCAGGTCGCGCTGATCGTGGTGCTCGCGCAGATGGGCAGCTACGTGCCGGCGCGCGAGGCCGAGATCGGCCTCGTCGACCGGATCCTCTCGCGCGTGGGCGCGAGCGACAACGTCGCGCGGGGCGAGAGCACGTTCATGGTCGAGATGCGGGAGACGGCCGAGATCCTCCGCGACGCCACGCGGCGCTCGCTGGTGATCCTCGACGAGATCGGCCGCGGCACCAGCACCTACGACGGCCTCGCGATCGCCTGGGCGGTGGCCGAGCACCTGTTCGACGCGATCGGCTGCCGCGCCCTGTTCGCGACGCACTACCACGAGCTGACCGAGCTCTCGGCGCGCGCGCCGGGCATCGCGAACTACTCGGTCGCCGCGCGCGAGCACGGCGACGACGTGATCTTCCTGCACAAGCTCGAGCCTGGCCCCGCGAGCCGCAGCTACGGCGTGGCGGTCGCGCGGCTCGCGGGCGTGCCCGAGGGCGTGCTCGCGCGCGCCCGCGCGATCCTCGCGACCCTGGAGTCGGGCGCCGCGCTGCCGGGCGGCAAGCACGCCTCGCTCCGCGGCCGCACGCGCGGCGGCGCCGCGCAGCTCGACCTGTTCGTCCCGGCGCAGGCCGCCGTGACGCCGGAGCAGGCGGCCGTCCTCGAGACCCTCCGCTCCGTGGACGTCGATCGGCTCGCGCCGCTCGACGCGCTCCGCCTCGTGGCGAAGCTGAAGGGGCTGCTCGGCGGCGCCGGCAAATGACCGCGGCTCAGTCCGGCGCCGCGATCTCCCGAAGCTCGGTGCCGCCCGCGTACGCGTAGCTCACGAACGAGTCGAACCCCGTGACGAGCAGCCCCACGGGCGCGGAGGCCGCGATCCGGTGCACGCCGTCGCGCTGCCGCCCGGGCCGGACGTTGTCCGGCGCCGGCAGCGTCGGATCGATCGACGCGAAGCTCAGCTGGCAGCGGTAGACGACGAACGGCGGCGCGCGGCCCCCGCGCTGCTCGTCGGTGAGCCCGTCCGCGGGCGCGATCTCGCACTCCTCCGGGCCGAGCGCGACGCCGTCGAGCCGCACGACGGCGGACGGCGGCGCGATCACGGAGATGAAGTCGAACGCGTACTTGTCCGGCGTCAGGAACACGTAGTCCTGCCGGAACTGCTCGATCGGCGGCAGGATGACGAGGCTCGGGTCTCCGCCCGGCAGCCCCTGCCGCACCCCGGTCGCGTTCTGGCTGGCCATGATCTGCGACACGATGACCGGCTCGGAGCTGTCGATCACGAAGTCGCCCCACGCCATCACCTCGTGGAACTCGCCCTGCGACGACAGCGTGATCCGGTCGTCCGGCGGCGGCAGCGTCGTCGTGATCGCCGCGCCCTTGCTGCTCACGGCCATGATCCTGACGAACTCCGGCTCGGGCACGACCTCGATCTGCGCGCCTGCCTGCTTCACCGTCTGCGACCGGTTCGGCGTGTGCGGCACGGCGAAGCGCTTGCCGGTCGCGCGGATCGGGTCGAGCTGGTCCTCCAGGTGATCGGCGCAGCAGCGCCGATCCGCGAGCTTCGGGAAGTGGGGCGCGTCCGAGGCCTCGCCGCCGGTGAAGACCGCGATCGGCTGGTCGGCCTTGATGACCGAGCCGGTGAAGTCCTCGTTGAACCCGCCGGTCTCCAGGTTGAGCACGTCGAACGCGCCGAGCTTGACCTCGATCGACCCGCCCGCCGGCGTCTCCGGGACCGGCCCGCCGCCGACGATCTTCGCCGTCGTCTTCACCTGCACCGTCGTGTCCTCGCGCGTCCCGACGATGGTCAAGAACGCCCGCAGATCGGTCGGGTTCAGCGGATCGAAGTTCGTGTCCGGATCGTCCGTGCTCGCGATGGTCTGCGGCCACCCGGCGACCACGTACGCCGTCGACAGCGCGCCCGGGCTGTACGTCAGCGCCTCGCGCGGCTTCAGGAGCGAGGCGTCGTTGGAGAACACGTTGACGTTCTCCAGCGGGTTGAACTGGTAGGCGACGACGGGGAATTTCGAGGTGATCTTGTACGCGTGCCGCGTCAGCGCCGTGTGCGTGCCCGCGTTGTACTCGCCCTCCGGGCTGCCATCGACCTCGCGCGGCCCGAGCTTGAACACCTGGAGATAGAGCGGCGCGATCAGCGCGCTCGCGATCTCCACGGGGGCGGGCGGATCGCCCGGCGCGCCGTCGTCCTGGAAGATGTGGACCTCGTTGGGCACGTCCGGCTGCGGGTTCGAGATCACCACCGCGAACTGCTGCGCCGCCGCGTTGCTGGTCGCGTCGATCAGCGCGTTGTCCAGATCGACCGCCCAGTACTCGCACCCCACGTTGCTCCGCTCGACCTCGGCGGCCGCGCAGAGGTGGAGGCAGCCGCCGCCGCGGCACGCCTCGCCGGCGTCCGGATCGCACGTCTCGAGCACGCCGCCGAAGCTGCCGTCCGGCGCGCACGTCACGACGTCCTGCCCTCGGCACGACGTCACGCCGGGCACGCACTCCCTGCACCCGAGGTCGATCGACGCGCACACGAGCCCCTGCGCGGCGCAGTCCTCGAGCGTCACCCACGCCGGCCCGGCCGCGGTCTCCTCGCAGCGCGAGAGCTCCGCGCCGCACCGCATCTCGCCGGCCGTGCACGGCGGGGGCGGCGGCGGATCGTCCGGGACCTCGCCCCACCGGAGGCCGCTGTCGAAGCAGCTCGGCGCGAGCGCGAGCGCCGCGGCGGCGAGGAGGGCGGCGGCCGCCGCGCGCCGCGGGCGGGCGCGGCGGCGTGACCTGCGTGATCGCGTCGGGGGGGGCGGCTCGCTCATCACAGGTGCGCGCTGAAGCTGTCGAGGGAGTACGCCGACATCCCTTGCGGCGTGAGCTGCCGGTAGACGAGCTTGCCGTAATCGAAGCCGTCGATCCGCGCCCCGTACACGCCGATGGTGACCGGCCCCGGCGGCAGCGCGCCGTGATCGAGCCCGAGCTGCCGGATGTCGGGCAGCTCGACGGCGTGCGACCCGGCGGGCACGGCCACGGTCCACCGGATGAGGCCGCTGCCGCTCGCGATGTCGTAGACGCTGAGGTCCACGGGCGCGCCTGCGGCGAACGACGTCGCGAGGTGCGCGCCGTCCCAGGCGCCGTTCTGCGCCGGCGTCTCCAGGGTCGGAACGCCCACGAAATCGCCGATGCGCACCGGCGCGCTCGTGGTGGTCGAGAGCGCGCGGCCGACGACGGACAGCGGCGCGAGCCCGGCCTGGCCGGTGACGGCGCGCGCCGACGAGTGATAGCTCGCGCCGAGCAGATCGCGGTTGAGCGGCGGGACGCCCACGAACGACAGCCGCCCGTCGAACGGGATCAGCGGGCTCTGGGCGCCGGCGGGCAGCGTGGCGAACCCGTCGTTGCCGATCATCAAGGACACGTTCGCCTTGATCCGATCCGGCCCCTTCGGCCCCTTCGCGGGCGCGGTGACTTCCATCGTGAGGGCGTGATCGAGCGGCTGATCGATCCGCACGAACACGTCCGTCGTCACCCGGTTCGGCAGCAGCGGGATCCCGCGGACGATCCCCATCGCGTACGCGGTGAAGCGGGGCGGGTCCGTCGATCGATCCTCGACGCCCGCGAGCGCGTAGATCGAGCGGTTGCCGGGCGCGAGGTACATCGTGAACCCGTGCCCGAGCTCTCCCGGCGTGTCCGGGGTGATCGCCTGGTACTCGGGCGGCAGCTGGAAGGTCGCGAGCGGGTCGGCCCCCGTCGTGAACACGTACGCCGCCTTGCGCTCGGTCTCGCGCTGCGGGCTCGGGATGTTGCCCCACGCGGCGGCCCCGGGGTCCAGCGCCGTGTCCCAGACGAGCTCGCCGTCGAGCACGGCCGCGCTGCCCACCTTGCCGCCGACGGGCGGGGGCGGATCGCCGGAGGCGCCGCAGGCGGGCGTGAGCACCGGGTCGAGGTACACGGTCACCGTGTCGACGGGCACGGAGGCGAACGAGATCGGGCTATGGCACGTCGCGGCGACGGTGACGGTCCGCGGGGCGTCGAGCGACGCGTCCTCGAACACGGCGACGCCGGACGCGTCGGCCTCGCCGAGCAGCGCGGACGAGAGGCTGCTGCCCACGACCACGCGCGCGCCCGGGATCGGGTCGCCGGTGAAGTTGTTGTAGACGAGGACCTTGAGCCGACCGGCGAGGTGGCCGCCGCTGAGCCCGCCCTTGTAGCCGTTCTGGCTGTCCTCGTAGGTGTAGCCGTCGAGCACGAGGATCGTCTCGTCGCCGGTCGTCACCGAGATCGTCTTCGCGCCGGGCGTGCCCTGGGGCACGGTGCAGGCGAGCCGGGTCGGCCCGAGCACGGCCAGCGACGTGCAGGGCTTCTGACCGATCCTGGCGACGGTCGTCGCGTCCCAGCGCGTGCCTTGCCCGATGAGCTCGATCGCCGTGCCGCCCGAGATGGGCCCGCTCGACGGCGACGCATAGAGCGCGTCGTAGACGTAGCCGCCCGGCAGCGATCGTCGGGTCGAGGCGTCGTCGCCGTTCTGCGCCGCGAGCTCCACCGGCCCGGCCGCGCCCGGCGGCGCCACCACCTGGACCCGGCTGGGATCGATGGGCACGATCGCGGACGGATCGACCTCGACGTCGCCGAACCAGACGCGGACCTTGGAGCTGAAGCCGTTTCCGTGGAGCAGGACGCGCTGGCCCCCGTTGAACGGGCCGTGCGTCGGGTCCGCGCCGAGCAGGGCGTGCGGATCGGCGTCCGGGAGCCCGGTGCTGGACGACGAGGACGTGGTCTGCGGATCCACCCCGAAGTCGCCGCCGCCGCCCCCGTCGCCGTCGGTCTGCCGGCGGATGCCGCTCGGGGCCGTGGCGATGCAGGCGGAGACGACCGCGAGGCCTGCGCAGATCGGGGCGAAGCGTGCAGGAAGGAAGCGTCGTGACGCGGTTCGCACGCGCCGAGTGTACGCCATCGTGGATGCCGGGACACGGCGCGCCGCGGCCCGCGGCGCAGCGGTTTCGTGCCGCGCGCGGTCTCGCCCGCGCAGCACGGCCGCGTCGGAATCATGCGGGGCGAGGCGAGGCGAGGCGAGGCGCGGGCGCGCTCGCCGAACGCCGCGGCGCGCTCGCTCTGATAACCCCGATAACTCCGGCGGCTCGATAACCCCGCGCAACCTTGCATAAATACTTGAAAATATCGGCCCCGTGTTCACGGCCGCCTCCGCTTGACAAGCGCGGCGCATCGGGGTAGCAAACCGCCCCCTTCTCACGGTCTCGTGATGAGGGGGACAGCGGCGGTCGAATCCTCGCCGTCGCTGCGACGAAATCCACACGCTCTCCTGGCACCCACGGCATTCCGCGGCCCGGTGCCCCATCGGCTCGGACGCTCCTGTCCGTGCGTGGGGTTGGCGGCGGGAGGGGGAGCGGCGGACCAACCGAAAGGACACAGCCGTGACCGATACGAGCATCTCCGCATCCGCCCCGGCGGCCGACACCATGCAGGCCGTTGCCCCCCAGCCGGGGGATTTCCCGCTCCCGCTCCGCTCGCTGCTCGACGCGGGCGTGCACTTCGGCCACCAGACCAAGCGCTGGAACCCGAAGATGCGGCCGTTCATCTACGGCGCGCGCAACGGCATCCACATCATCGATCTCGACCAGACGACGCGGCTCTTCAAGCGCGCGTACGACTTCCTGACCGACGCCGTCGGCCGCGGCGGCCACGTGCTGTTCGTCGGCACGAAGCGCCAGGCGCAGGACATCGTGCAGGAGGAGGCCCGCCGGGCCGGCATGTACTTCGTCACGAACCGCTGGCTCGGCGGCACGCTGACGAACTTCCGGACGATCAAGCAGGGCCTCGATCGCCTCCGCACCCTCGAGCGCATGAAGGAGGACGGCACCTACGAGCAGCTGCTCAAGAAGGAGGTCGTCCGCCTCGAGAAGGAGCGCGAGCGGCTCGAGAAGTACCTCGGCGGCCTCAAGGGCATGGGCGGCCTGCCGGCGGCGATCTTCGTGATCGATCCGCACCAGGAGTCGATCGCGATCAGCGAGGCGCGCAAGCTGAACGTCCCGGTCGTGGCCATCACGGACACGAACTGCGACCCGGATCTCGTCGACTTCGTGATCCCTGGCAACGACGACGCCATCCGCTCGATCCGGCTGATCACGGCGCGCGTCGCGGACGCGTGCGTCGAGGGCGCGCAGCGCCGCAAGGATCACGGCGAGGGCGCGCACGGCTCGCAGCCCCCGGCCGGCGGCCGCGGCCAGCGCGACGAGATCAACGTCTACCAGGGCGGCCGCGGCGGCCGCGGCGGTCCGCGCCAGCAGCAGGCGTCGTAGCGCGGCGCGAGCCGCATCGGAGAGCGGCCCGGCGCTCGGGCGGCGGGGTGACCAACGTCGCCTGCCGCCCGGAGCGGTGGGGACCGCGGGAGCGCGGAGGGCGCGGGGACAGAAATGAAAATTTCACGCCTCTGCGCCCTCTGTGCCTCTGCGGTCCGGCGGCTCGTCGCGCGGGCCCTCGTGGTTACCAGTCTGAAGTGCGATGAAGAGGGGCCGCTCGGCGCGGCCTCTTCCTATCTAGGTTGAAGGAGAAAGAGCCATGGCCGGCATCAATGCGCAGGCGATCAAGGAGCTTCGTGAGCGTACCCAGGCGGGGATGAGCGACTGCAAGAGCGCCCTCACGGAGGCCGAGGGCGACATGGAGAAGGCGGTCGAGATCATCCTGAAGAAGGGTCTCGCGAAGAGCGCCAAGCGGGCCGGTGCGTCCGCCACCGAGGGCGAGGTTCGCGCGGTGGTCGCGGCCGATCGGCGGAGCGCGACGATGGTCGAGGTCAACATCCAGACCGACTTCGCCGCCCGCAACGACGCGTTCCGGCAGTTCGTCGGCGACGTGCTCGCCGCGGCCGAGAAGGCGGCGGACGGCGCGGACGTCGCGCAGCTCTCGATCGGCGGCAAGCCGGTCGCCGACGTCGCGACGGAGCTGACGGCGCGCATCGGCGAGAAGATCGCGGTGCGGCGGTGGGATCGGGTGTCGGTCCCCGAGGGCAAGCACGGCGTCGCGCACGCCTACGTGCACCTCGGCGGCAAGATCGGCGTGCTCGTGGCGGTCGAGACCTCGAGCCAGGCGGTGGCGGATCACCCCGAGGTCCAGAAGTTCGTCGAGGACACGGCGATGCAGGCGGCCGCGATGAGCCCGCTGGTCCTCCGTCGCGACGAGGTCTCGGAGGAGCTGAAGGCGAAGCAGAAGGAGATCTTCGAGGCGCAGCTCCGCGAGGATCCGAAGCCGAAGCCGGAGGCGGCGTGGCCGAAGATCATCGAGGGCAAGTTCAACAAGTGGTTCTCGGAGGTCGCGCTGATCGAGCAGGAGTCGGTCGAGGCGGCGTCGCGCGGCGTGGCGGGCCAGACGATCGACAAGCTGCGCGAGGCGGCGGCGAAGGCGGCCGGCGGCGAGGTCAAGCTCACGCGCTTCGTGCGGTACGAGCGCGGCGAGGGCATCGCCAAGAAAGAGGACGACTTCGCCGCCGAGGTGGCGAAGATGGCCGCGAGCTGACGCGGTCCGATGGGGGGGCGCCTCGCCGCTGTCTCGATCGATCTCGACGAGGTCCCGAACTACTTCGCCATTCACGGGCTCGCCGTCCCGGAGCGCTCCGGGGCGGCGGTCTCGCCGAGCGCCGTCTATGACACGGCGCTGCCGCGCATCGCGGCCTTCGCCGCGTCCCACGGCATCCCGGTCACGCTGTTCGCGATCGGCCGCGATCTCGCGCGCCCCGCGAGCGCGGCGGCCTTGCGCGCGCTGAGCGACGCGGGCCACGCGGTCGAGAACCACTCGTACACGCATCGGTACGACCTCTCGCGGCTCCCGCGCCCCGCGATCGCGGCCGACGTCCTCTTGGGCGCCGAGGCGATCGCGGAGGCGGTCGGCCGGCGGCCCACGGGCTTCCGCGCGCCGGGGTACACGGTGAGCGACGCGCTGTTCGACGCGCTCGACGCGGTCGGGGTCGCGTTCGACTCCTCGGTGTTCCCGTGCCCGGCGTACTACGCGGCGAAGGCGCTCGCGATGGGGGTGCAGCGCGCGAAGGGGAGGGGATCGGCGGCGATCCTCGACACCCCGCGGGTGCTCGCGGCGCCGCGGCGGCCGTACCGGCCCGGGCGGCCGTGGTACCGGCGCGGCGGGCGGCGCTTCGTCGAGCTGCCGATCCAGGTGACGCCGGGCGTGCGGCTGCCGGTGATCGGGACGAGCGTGGGGCTCGCGGGCGCGACGGGGGCGAGGCTCTTGGCGCGCGCCTGCGCCGGGGAGGTGCTCGTCAACCTGGAGCTGCACGGGATGGACTTCCTCGACCGGGGGGACGGCCTCGAGGCGCTCGCGCCGTACCAGCCGGAGCTCCGGGTGCCGCTCGGCAGGCGGATGGAGGCGCTGGGGGCGTTCGTGGAGGAGACCGCGCGGGGTGGAGCGAGGTTCGTGCGGCTGGACGAAGCGGCGGGGGAGCGCGGGCTCGTGGAGTGACCCGGGGGGGCCGGACGGGGGCGCGACTTCTCTGACGCGCCTGGGACCGGCGGCGACCTTCCCGGGGATGGAGTTCGACCGCCTCCAGGATCTCGATAACCGCTGCAATTCACGCGAACCGCTGTTGCCGGACGACGTGCGCAACGTGGACATCGATCACCGGGATGACGCGATGCGTTGTGCGCTCGTTCCCGGTGCGTTGTGCGCTCATTACCCGCGCGTGGTGTGCGCGTTCTCGCTGCGTCGTGCGCGCGTTCGGATGCGTCGTGCGCGTTCCCGAGCTCTGTGGCGCGCGAGGATGAGGGGCTTCCCGTGCGCCTCTCCCGCGTCGTGCGCTCCTTCGATCCGCCTGTGCGCGCATCTCGCCGAGCCGCGCGCGCGCCTCGGCCCCGATGGTGCGCTGGCCTGACCTGGCTTGCGCGCGGCTGCCTGTCGCTCTCGCGCGCGCCGCCCGCCGCCGCGGTTCCGTCCACCCGGCGCGCGCGCGCCGCGCCCCACCACGCGCGCCCCATCGCCGGCCTCCTGTTGCCACGCCGGCGCGGTGTCCCCCCGCCGGCCGGATCGCCGCGACGCGATCTTGCCCCGCGGTGCGCCCGCTTTCCTTTCCTTGACGCACTCCCGTAGCTTCTCCTCCCATGGCCACTTCCAAGACCAAGAAGCCCGCGCCGGCGACCTCGCCGGCCGAGGCACCTGCCGTTTCACCCGCCACCGTCACCCTCGACGCGCTCGCGCGCGAGCTCGGCCCCGCCGACGGCGCGTTCGCCGCGCGGACGTACGCCGGCATCCCCGAGGAGGACCTCGTCGCGGAGGGCACGCGCATCGATTCGCAGAGCCTCATCGATGACGCCCCGCATTTCGTCGCCTCCGCGCGGCGGATCCTGGGCTCGCTCTCCGGATCGCAGCGCGCCAAGGTGCGCATGCCCGACGCGCTCTTGCCGCTGCTCGTCGCCGAGGCGGGCCGGCTCCAGGCGATGAAGCGGTCGCACGACGCCGAGGCGACCGAGGCGGCCGGCGCGCGGGCTGCGCTCGAGGTGCAGGGGCGGAGCGCGATGCGCGACGGCATCGGCGAGCGCGACCTCTGCTACGACGGCCTGCGCAACGCGCTCGGCGCGCGCCGCATGGCGCGGGTCGACGCCGTGGTGGGGCGCGCGGATTCCCCGGAGAGCCTCGCCAAGGGCCTCGAGGCGCTCGCGAGCTTCATCGAGGAGACCCGGCGGGCGGATCCGGTGCAGGACGCGAAGCTCCTCGAGGACTACGGGGTCGGCGCCGACTGCGCGGCCTCGCTCCGGGCCACGGCGCAGCGGGTGCGCGGGATCGCCAGCGTCCAGGTCGCCGCCGGGCGGCGGGTGACGCAGCGGGCGCTCGATCTGCAGGACGGGAGGGTCGCGGTCGTGATCGAGAAGATCCTCCGCGCCTTCAGGGCGGCGCGCCGGGTCGATGGAACCATCCTCGTTCCCGAGCTGAACAAGGCCGCCTGGATGTTCGAGGCCCGCTCCGGCAGCTCCGCCAAGAAGGCCCCGCCCGGCGGAGACAAGCCCCCGCCCGGCGGAAGCGGAAGTGGAGCGCAGGGCAACGCGCCACCCGTGCTGGTGACCGAAGAGACGACGCCGACCCTCGACGCCGACGGCTGATCCTCGCTCTCAGGACCAGGAGCGCCGTGCGCCGCGCCCAGCTCAGCTGGGTTCGTCGAGCACCTCGGCCAGCGATGCGGCGGCGGCAGCCCGCTCGAGCCAGCGCTCCAGGACCTCCGGATCCTTCTGGGCCATGACGCGCTCGCGCACGGCGTCCGGCACGTCGATGCCGCGGACTCGGAGCACGGTGAGCACGCTGCGCGCCGTCGCCTCGACACGGCCCTCGTCGCGGCCCTCGTCGCGACCCTCGTCGCGACCCTCGTCGCGACCCTCGGCGCGACCCAGCGCGATGTACTTCCTGGCGAAATCGCTCTGGTACTCGTAGCCTTTCATCATTGCCTCCAGCTCCCGGCGAGCCGCCTCGTTGAGGGAGATGACCACGAGATCGTAGTAGAACCTGGCCCGCTCGTCATCGAGCCCGTGGATGACGGGCAGCGCGGCGCCGGCGATGGCCGCTCCTCGATCGGTGGCGCCGTGGGCCATGGCCGAGAGCACCGCGAGCTCGGGCCGGCGGGCCGCCTCGGCGACGTCCGTCACGACGGGGACGTCCTCGCTGCGCAGCACGGGTGGACGCAGGACGAAGCCGGGCACGCCGAGCTCGATCGGCTCCGCGCACCACGCGGCGACCGCGGGGTCGGGCGCGACGACGAGCAAGTGGGCCGGGCAGCGGTGCTGGTCCCGCGCGACCGCGAGGTAGGCGGGCCACGTGAACCGTTTGTCGTCGTCGCGCCTGAGCTGCGCCTCGACGACGATCACGCGCGCGGGCGCCTCTCCTGCATGGAGGACAATCACGAGATCCGCGCGGTACTCCGCGGGCTGCGTCTGGTTCAGCGCGACCGAGGCGACGCGGGCTTCCGAGTAGACCGGCAGCGCGACGCCGAGCGCCTCGGCCAGCAGCTCGGCGGCGAGGGAGGGGCGGTTCTTGAAGAGATCCACGAGGCTCTCGTGGCGCATGGACACCATGGCGGCGACGCTCGCACGCCGGCTCTCGTGTGACCAGCCCGGCCAAGCCACAGGCTACCGCCCACCACCACCGCCCTAGCTCGCCACGAGCCGCCTCGCGACGACCATCCCGAGGACGCCGGCGAGCAGGCAGCCGACCAGCGTGATCGCGATGTTGACGAGCCCCGCCGCCGCCGACTTGTAGTGGATGAGCCTGATCGTCTCGTTGTTGAAGCTCGAGTACGTGGTGAAGCCGCCCATGACGCCGGTGCTCAGGCCCAGCCGGAGCGTCGGCGACAGGAGCTCCGTCGTCGCGGCGACCTCGCCGATAGCGCCGAGCAAGAACGACCCGATCACGTTGACGGCGAGCGTCCCGTACGGGAACCCGGCGCCGAAGCGGCCCTCGCACCACGTCGACAGCGCGTAGCGGGCCAGCGTTCCCGCCGCGCCGCCGAGCCCGATCCAGAACCACCGCTCCATTCGCTTCACTTTATCGCGCCCGTCGCGCCGTCGCGCTCGACGGCTGCTCCCTTGCTTCTTCCCGGCCGCTGGCCCAAGGCTCGGCGGGTGAAGCGCCGCTTCAACACGACCGGCCCCTGCCGCCCCGATCTGCACTACATGATCCCGGCGGAAAGCCGGCTGCCCGAGGTCCCCGGCCTCGTCGAGCAGATGGGCTACTTCGTCGTCCACGCCCCCCGGCAGACCGGCAAGACCACCGCCCTGCGCGCCGCCGCCGAGCGGCTCACCGCCTCGGGCCGCCACGCCGCCGTCCTCTTCTCCTGCGAGGAGGGCAGCGCCGCGGGCGACGACTACGGCTCCGCCCAGCGCGCCGTCCTGCGCGAGCTCGCGCGCGCGGCCGAGATCGCGCTGCCGCCCGAGCTCCAGCCGCCGCCGTTCTCGCTCGAGGGCGACGAGGGCCTCCTCTCCGCGGCGCTCACCGCCTGGGCGCGCGCCTGCCCGCGCCCGCTCGTCCTCATCTTCGACGAGATCGACTCCCTGCGCGGCCAGGGCCTCCTCAGCATCCTGCGCCAGCTCCGCGCCGGCTTCCCCAGCCGTCCCGATCACTTTGCCGCCTCGGTCATCCTCTGCGGCCTGCGCGACGTGCGCGACTACAAGGTCGCGAGCGGCGGCGATCCCGAGCGCCTCGGCACCGCGAGCCCGTTCAACATCAAGCTCGAGTCCTTGCGGCTCGGAGACTTCTCCGAGGAAGAGCTCCGCGCGCTCTATGCCCAGCACACCGAGGACACCGGCCAGGTCTTCCTCGATGCGGCGCTCGCCCGGGCCTTCGAGCTCACCGCCGGCCAGCCCTGGCTGGTCAACGCGCTCGGCCGCGAGATCGTCGAGAAGCTGGCCGTTCCGCCCGGCGAGGCCATCACGCGGGCGCACGTCGAGCAGGCCAAGGAGCGCCTCATCCTGGAGCGCGCCACCCACCTCGACTCGCTCGTCAGCAAGCTCGCCGAGCCGCGCGTCCGCCGCGTGCTCGAGCCCATGCTGGCGGGAACGTACGAGGGCGGCGGCGACACCTACGACGACGACGCCTCCTACGTCCGCGATCTCGGCCTCGTGGCCCAGGGCAAGCCGCTGCGCGTGGCGAACCCCATCTACCGCGAGGTGATCGCCCGCGTCCTCTCGTCATCGGCCGAGGAGCGGATCGACGCCCCGCCCGAGCGCTTCCTCCTGCCCGACGGCCGCCTCGCCTTCCGGCGCCTGCTCCGCGCGTTCGCCGCGTTCTGGCACGAGCACGGCGAGGTGCTCGCCTCCGGGATGCCGTACCCCGAGGTCGCCCCCCAGCTCGTCCTCATGGCCTTCCTGCAGCGCGCGGTGAATGGCGGCGGCTTCATCGATCGCGAGTACGGCGTCGGCCGGGGGCGCATCGATCTGCTCGTCCGCTTCCCCTACCGCAAGCCCGACGGCTCCCGGGCCGTCCAGCGGCGCGCGGTCGAGCTCAAGGTGTGGCGCAAGGGCCAGAAGGACCCGCTCCGCGAGGGCCTCGCCCAGCTCGACGAGTACCTTTCGCGCTTGCGTCAACGGCGCGGGACGCTCGTCATCTTCGACGCCCGCGGCCGGCTCGCCCGGAGCGCACCCCGGTTCTCCGAAGCGACGACGCCCCGCGGCCGCCGCGTCGCCGTGCTTCGCCTGTAGCAGCCGCGTCGCGGTGCTCCGCCTGTAGCGGCACCGCCGCGATCCGCCCTCTACTCCGCCGCCTTCCGGAACTCGATCACCTGCCCGCCGTCGCCGTTCGTGCTGTCCGCGAGCGCCGGCCGGTTCACCCGCGACACCTTCTCCGGCGCCACCCCCGCCGCCGCGATGAACTGGCGCGCCTGCTCGTTGTCGCCCGACGCCAGCTCGTCCGGCGTCCCCGACGCGACCACCCGCCCCTGGATCACGAGGAACGCCTGGTGCGCGATGCGGAACGTGCTCGCCATGTCGTGCGAGATCACCACGCTCGTCACCTTGAAGCGCGCCCGCGTCTCCTCGATCAGATCGTCGACCATCCGGCTCGTCAGCGGATCGAGACCGCTCGTCGGCTCGTCGTAGATGAGGATCTCGGGCTCGAGCATCAGCGCGCGCGCCAGGCCCACGCGCTTGCGCTGCCCGCCGGACAGCTCCGACGGCATCCGGTCCTCCTTGTTCTCCAGGCCGAGCGAGTTCAGCATCCCCACGACCTTGTCGCGGATGTCCCGCTTCGACATGTGCTTCCGGTGCTCGCGCAGCGGGAACGCCACGTTGTCGAAGATCGTGAGCGAGTCGAGCAGCGCCGCGTACTGGAACACCATCCCGAACCGCTGGCGCATCCGGTTCATCTCGTAGTCGCCGAGCGCGCCCATATCGACGCCGTCGACCCAGATGTGCCCGGTGGTCGGCCGCTCCAGGCCGATGAGCAGCCGGAGCAGCGTGGTCTTGCCCGCGCCGGACCCGCCGATGATCACCGCGGTCTCGGTCCGCCTGAGGTGCATGGTGATGCCGTGCAGCACCTTCGTCGGCCCGAACGACTTCTTGATGTCGTCGACGAAGAGGTGGTCCCCGGGCTCCCACCCCGGCGGCATCGCGCCCCCCGGCTGCGCCCCGGAGGCGGCCCCGTCCTGAGGGGGCTGGCTGGGAGGCCTTCTCCACATCGGCGCACTACGGTACCACGGACGAGGTCCCGTACGACCCCGATCGCCGTTCAATCCAGTAAGGGACAGCACGCGCTTGACGCGGCCGGGCGCGGGGCGGAAACGTTGCTCATGACCGACGACATCCTCAAAGCAGCCCTCGACACGGCCGAGGCCAAGACGGACAAGGACGGCTGGGCCGAGCTCCCGGAAGGGCGCGTGCTCACGCTCTACGCCGCCCACGAGGGCGTGTCGCTCCCGGTGACCAAGATCGACGCGGTCCTCAGCGTGGGCGGGCTCCTCAAGGCGCGCAGCACCAAGGGCGAGACCTTCGTGCTCGCGCTGAAGGACGTGTTCGCCATCGCCCTCGACGGCGGCGGCAAGGGAGCCCAGGCCAGGAAGGCCGGCTTCCTCGGCTGACCGCGGCGCCCCCGATGGCCAGATCGCCGAGAGCGGGAGGAGGTCCTGCGGCGCGCTCCGCCGAGCGGGCCGTCGACCTCGCGCTCGCCGAGCTCGAGCGCAGGTTCGGCCTGGGCCGCAGCCTCGCCGCCCCGGGGTGGGTCCGCGAGCGGGTCCTCGCCGTGCTGAGCGGCGTGGCCGCGCGGCACGGCGTGTCCCCGTTCGCGGCCGCCGAGCGCCTGCACGAGGACAGGGAGGCGGTCGAGGACATCGTCAGCGCGCTCCGCGTCGGCGAGACGCGGTTCTACCGCGATCCGATCATCTGGGAGGCCATCGCCACCGCGGTGCTGCCGAAGATCCCCCCCGACGTCCCGATCGCCGGCCTCTCGGCCGGCTGCAGCACCGGCGAGGAGGCCTATACCCTCGGGATGGTCCTCGCGAGCGCCGGCCGCCGCTTCAGCGTGCTCGGGGTCGACCGCGCCGCCCCGGCCATCGACGCGGCGCGCGAGGCCGTCTACTCGGCCGAGGCCGCCGACCAGCTCCCGCCGGCCCTGCTTCAGCGCTATTGTGAGCAGAAGGGCGGCGCGCTCCACGTCTCCCAGAAGCTCCGTGAGGTCGTCTCCTTCGAGGTCTGCGATCTGGTCCACGCCGTGCCGAGCGGCGGCTTCCAGATCATCTTCTTCAAGAACGTCCTCCTGTACCTCGCAGAGCCCGCGGGCGACGCGGTGGCCCGCCGCCTCGCCGCCGAGCTCGGCCCCGGCGGGCTCCTGTTCTCCGCCGCGAGCGAGGCGCCGCGCCTCTGCGGCGCCGGCCTCACCCCCGTCCGGGTGAACGCCCACGTCACCGCCTTCCGCGCCCCGGGCGCCTGAGAAAGCGAAAGCCCTCCGCATGAGCGTCGATCTCTCCCCCACGTCCAGGCCCAGCGGGCTCGCCGAGCTCCGCGCCGCCTACGCGCGCGAGCGCGCCGGGCTCGACCGCGCCGTGCCGAGCGGCTCCACGCCGGCCGCGGATCCCTCCGCGCTCGGGGTCGCCCTCGGCCGGCGCCACGCGCGCCTGCTCGACGATCTCCTGACGCGCCTCTTCCACCTCTTGCGCGAGTCCGGCTCCCCGAGCCGCGCCGCGTGGGACGCGGTCGCGATCGCCGGGGTCGGCGGCTACGGCCGCGGCGCCGTCGCGCTGCGGAGCGACCTCGACGTGCGCATCCTCGCCCGCGACGCCCAGCGCGCCAGCGCCATCGCGGACGCGCTGCTCTACCCGCTCTGGGACATGGGGGTCACCGTGGGGCACCAGGTCGTCACCATCGACGACCTCGTCGAGGGCGCGCGCGAGGACCTGCCCACCGCGACGAGCCTGCTCGACTGGCGGCACGTCGTCGGCGACGCGTCGCTCTCCGAGTCGCTGTGGCAGCGCGCCGCCGCGGGCCTCTTCGCGCACTCGGAGCTGCCCCGCTTCATCGAGCGGCTCGGCAAGGAGATCGCGCAGCGCCACGAGCGCTTCGGCGGCTCGGTCTACCTCCTGGAGCCGGACGTGAAGAACGGCGCCGGCGGGCTGCGCGACCTCGACGTCGCCCGCTGGGCGGCGAAGGCGCGCTACGGCGTCGGCGAGTTCGCCGCGCTGGTCCGCTTCGGCGCGCTCGTCGCCCGCGAGGCGGAGGAGATCCAGGGCGCCGCCGAGATGCTCTGGCGCATCCGCAACCTCCTCCACGCCCACTCCGGCCGGAGGACCGACCGGCTGACGTTCGACGAGCAGGAGCTCGTCGCCGGCGTGCTCGGCTACAACGAGGCGGCCGAGGCCGCCCGGAAGGCCGCGCCGCCGCCCGACGAGCCCTCGGTGTCGCCCGAGGCGATCGAGCGGATGATGAGCGATTACTACCGGAGCGCCCGGACCATCTCGCGCGCCCTCGACATGATCGTCTCGCGCGCCACGCCGACGCTCACGCGGCGCCGCCGCCGCGACGAGGACCTCGGCGGGGGCATCCGCCTGTTCGACGGCTGCATCACGATGAGCGATCCGGATCTGCTCCGGACCGACCCGCCGATCGCGCTGCGGCTGGTCGCCGCGGCCGTCGAGCGCGGCGTCCCGCTCTTGCCCTACGCGCGCGGGGCGATCGTCCGCGCCGCCGGCGACGCGGCGTTCTGCGCGGCGCTCCGCGAGAGCCCCGAGGCCGCCGCGCTGTTCCGGACCCTCGTGGCCACGTGCAAGGAGACGGCGCTCCAGAGCGGCTCGGTCGTCCGCGAGCTGCACGACCTCGGCCTCCTGCTCGCGATGATCCCCGAGTTCTCGCCGGTCGTCGGGCGCGTCCACCACGACGTCTACCACGTGTACACGGTCGACGTGCACTCGGTCGCCGCGGTCGATCGGCTGGCGGCGCTCGTGCGCGGCGAGCTCGCGGGCGAGTTCGGGCTCGCGTGCCGGCTCGCCGCCGAGGCGACGCGGCCGACGATGCTGTTCTTCGCCACGCTCCTGCACGACGTGGGCAAGGCGATCGGGGGCAAGGACCACAGCCGGCGCGGCGCCGAGATGGCGCGCGACATCCTGGAGCGGCTCGGCTTCCCGCCGGAGGACATCGACGAGGCGTGCCACCTCGTGCTGAAGCACCTCGTGATGTACCTCATCGCGACCCGGCGCGACCTCGACGACCCGGCCACGATCTCGGAGTTCTGCCGGGAGGTGCACGGCCGCGAGGGGCTGCGCGATCTCTACCTGCTCACGGTCGCCGACATCTCGACCACGAGCCCCACGTCGATGACGTCGTGGAAGGCGCGGATGCTCGACGAGCTCTACCTCTCGGCGGACGCGGCCCTGCGCGGCGCGCGCGGGGAGAGCGGGCCGCTCGGGATCGACGATCAGCGCATGGCGCGCGCGATCAGCGGCACGGTGGGCGCCCTCGAGGACCTCCCGGCCGCGGACGAGGCGGAGCGGCGCGCGCAGCGCGATTTCCTGGCGCGCTACCTCGCGTCGATGCCCGAGCGCTACCTCCTCGCGAACAGCCCCGCCGCGATCGCGGCGCACGCCGAGCTCGCCCGGCAGCAGGAGTCGAGCGGCAACAGCGTCTCGGTCGCGCTGGTGCCGTCGCGCCACCCGGAGGCCGCGGAGGTGTGCGTGGTCGCGCCCGATCGCCCCGGCCTGCTGGCGGCGATCACGGCGGCGCTCGCGTCCTCGCGCCTCGAGGTCCACGCCGCGCAGATCCACTCGCGCGCGTGCGACGACGACGGCGTCGCGCTCCGCGCGAGGACCGGGTCGTCGCCGCCCGCGGGCGTGCGCCTGCAGGCGGTCGACCTGTTTTGGGTGCGCGACCGCGGCGAGGGGGTAGGGGGGGTGGCCCGCGCCATCCCGAAGCTCGTGGCCGACATCCAGGCGGTGCTCTCGGGCCAGATCTCCGGCGCCGACGTCGCCAAGAAGCGCCGCGGCGGCGGCCTGCGCGAGCGCCCGACGCCGAAGGTCAAGACGCAGATCTCCATCGACGATCGCGCGTCGCACCACACGGTGATCGAGGTCCTCGCGCGCGATCGCCCGGGCCTCTTGTTCGCGATCTCGGACGCGCTCTACCAGCTCGGCCTGTCGATCTCGGTCGCCAAGATCAACACGGAGGGGACGCGCGTGGCCGACGTGTTCTATGTGAGCGAGGCGGACGGGACGAAGATCGCGAACGGCAAGCGGATGCAAGAGGTCGAGGAGCGGCTGCACGCGGTGCTCCAGGGCCTGGACGGCGAAGGGAGTGTCGGATGAACAAGGGGTGGTTTTCGCGCGCGGCGCGGGCGGCGGCCGCCGCGCGCCGGGGCGTGGCGGTGGTGGCGGTCGCGGCGTGCGCCGCCTCGTGTGGTGGAGCGCAGGAGGCCCCGCGCGAGCAGCTCGGGGATCCGCTGCTCGCCGATCCGCCGGACGGCAGCGACGCGGCGACCTCGAAGGGGACGTCGACGAGCGCGCTCGATCGGGGCGTGGCCTACATCAAGAACGAGCGGTACGAGGAGGCGAAGCCGCACCTCCTCCGGGCGATCGAGCACGAGCCGGGCAACGCCGAGGCGCACTACTACCTCGGGCTCGCGCACGAGAAGACGAACGACCGCGCCGGCGCCGAGGCGTCGTACAAGAAGGCGCTCGAGCGCGATCCCAAGCTGGAGGCCGCGGCGCTGAACCTGGCGGCGCTCTACCTGGACGAGCCCGCGCGGCCGGACGAGGCGATCGCGGTGCTCACGAAGGCGATCGAGCAGGCGCCGGGCCGCGCCGCGCTCCACCAGAACCTGGGCTACGCGTACGGCCTGAAGCGCGACGTCGCGAACGCGAGCAAGCACTACGAGGCGGCGCTCAAGGCCGAGGACTCGGCCGCGACGCGCTTCGCCTACGGCGCGATGCTGTTCGAGGCCAAGGAGCTCGACCGGGCCGCGGCGGAGCTGAAGAAGGCGCTCGCCGCCACCGGCGACGACGTGGCGACGATCGCGACCATCGGGCGGATGCTCGGGCCGGCGAAGGCGTTCGCCGACTGCGTGGCGGCCTTCGACCGCGCCATCAAGCTGAAGCCGGAGGCGGAGTTCCACGTGCGCCGCGGGACGTGCCGCCACGAGCTCGGCGACGAGCCGGGGGCGCGCGCGGACTACCAGGCCGCGATCAAGGTGGACCCGAAGTTCGCGGCCGCGCACTACTACCTCGGTCTGTCGTTCCTGGCCGAGCGCAGGCCGCAGAGCGCGCTCGCGGCGCTCACCGAGGCGGGCAAGCACGGCGGCGACACCGAGATCGGCAAGCGCGCCCGCGCCAAGGTGAAGGAGCTCAGCGCCCGGATCAAGTAGCGCGATCGCGGCGCGAGCCCGCGCGCGCGCCTGCCCGCCGGGGGCGATCCCGCTCGCCGGCCGGGGGCGAGCGCGCGCCCGCCCGCGGCGGCTCACGCGCCGAGCAGCGCGATGATCCTGTCGAGCTCGTCGAGCGAGCCGTACGTGATGCCGAGCTCGCCGCGGCCGCCCTCGTCGCGCACCTCGACGCGGGTCCCGAGCCGCCGCATGAGGCGCGCCTCCAGGTCCTTGATCGCGGGCGACTTCCCCGCGCGCTTCTTCTCGCCGGGATCCTCGCCGTCCCCGGCGGCGCGGCTCTCCTTCTCCTTCGCCGCCTTGATCAGCGCCTCGACCTTGCGGACGGGGAGCTTGCCGTGGACGGTCCGCTCGGCGACGTCGGCCATCACCTTGTCGCTCGGCGCCCCGAGCAGCGCGCGCGCGTGGCCCTCGCTGAGCTCGCGCGAGATCACCATGGTGCGGATGCGCGGCGGCAGCCGGAGGAGCCGGAGCGAGTTGACGATCGTGGTGCGGTCCTTGCCGACGCGCTCCGCGAGCGTCTGGTGCGTGTAGCTGTGCTCGCGCAGGAGCCTGTCGAACGCCTCGGCGATCTCGATCGGGTTGAGGTCGGCCCGCTGCACGTTCTCGACGAGGGCCAGCTCGAACGCCTCCTTGGGGGAGACGTCCTTGACGACGACGAGCACCTCCCGGAGCCCCGCGCGCTGCGCCGCGCGCCACCGCCGCTCGCCGGCGATGAGCTCGAAACTGTCGTTCCCGGCCTGCGTCCTGCGCACGATGAGCGGCTCGATGAGCCCGTGCTCGCGGATGCTCCCGGTGAGCTCCTCCAGCTCGGCCTCGTCGAAGTGCTGCCGCGGCTGCCCCTTCTGCGGCACGATCTTCTCGATCGCGCACACGAACACGCTGCGCCCTTCGGCCGCCGTCGCTGTCGCCGGCGGCGCCGCCGGGAGCAGGGCGTCGAGCCCCCGTCCGAGCGCGCGCCGCGCCCCTTTCTGATCGGCATTCATGATCTCGGTCGTGCGTCCCTCGCGCGCGCTCCGGTGGTGGTCGTGGCCTCGGCCTGCGGCTCCCCCTCCGCGTCCCCGCGCTGCCGCTTCTTCGGATCGGCCGCGGCGGCGGGCGGGCCGTCCAGGATCTCGCGCGCGAGGCTCAGGTAGCCCTGCGCCCCCTTCGACTGCGCGTCGTAGAGCAGCGCCGGCTTGCCGTGCGACGGCGCCTCGCTGAGCTTCACGTTGCGCGGGATGATCGCGTCGAACACGCGGAAGTGCGCCTTCACCTCGTCGGCCACCTGGTGGGTGAGCGAGTTGCGCCCGTCGAACATCGTGAGGACGACGCCCTCGACCGTGAGCTCCGGGTTGAAGGCGTTGCGCACTCGGTCGATCGTCGCCATGAGGTGCGTCAGCCCCTCGAGCGCGTAGTACTCGCACTGGAGCGGCACGAGCACCCGGTGCGCCGCCGTGAGCGCGTTCAGCGTGAGCAGCCCGAGCGACGGCGGGCAGTCGAGGACGACGAACGCGTACCCGTCGAGGTGCGGGCGCAGCGCCTGGCGCAGCCGCGTCGCGCGGTCGTCCGCGTCGACCAGCTCGAGCTCTGCCGCCACGAGATCCTGCGTCGCGGGCACCACGTCGAGGAGCGGCACCTCGGTCGCGACGGTCGCCTCCTTCAGCGCCGCCCGCCCGATCAGCACGTCGTAGAGCGACAGCTCGAAGCTCCCCCGCCGCACGCCGACGCCGCTCGACGCGTTCCCCTGCGGATCGCAGTCGACGAGCAGGGTCCGGCACTCCGCCGCGGCGAAGCTCGCGGCCAGGTTGACCGAGGTCGTGGTCTTGCCGACGCCCCCCTTCTGGTTGGCGACGGCGAGGACGACAGGCGAAGGCTTGGAGGCGGAGCCGGTCTTGCCGGGCGCGCCCCCCTGGTTGGGCGGTGGCATCGTGCTGTGTCGCGTCCGACCCGGCTGCTTACACGACCCCCATCGGCACGTCGAGAGATGCACGCGTCCCCGCCGCTCATCCGCGCGCGATTCACGAGCGGTGCACGACCGATTGACGACCGGGTTCACGCCCGGATCACGCCCGTTCACGCCCGGTTCACCGGTTCGCTCGCCGGATTGTTGGCCTGAACGGCGGGGGCGTCTACAGTGACCCACATGTCGCTTGATGTGGGTGTAGGTGAACGAACGACGGGGCCGCTGGCCCGCGGGCGAGCCTCGGGGCGGAGCCGCTGCTTCGGCCTCAACGGGGCGCTGTTGCCCTGCGGCGACGCCGGCCCGGTCGATCGGATCCTCGCCCGCGCGTTCTGGTGCGACGGGCGCGAGCCTGCATTGCTCGCGCCTGCGCAGGTCCTCGTGCTTTCGCCTTCGCTTCAACGCAGGTCGACGCTCGGTTCGCGCCGCCGTCCGCCCTCGACGCGCGTCGAGGGCCGGCGCTGACCGCCCAGGATCTCACGGACGTGGTGCCCAGCTTCGCCGAGCAGACCGACGCCCCGACGTCGCCTCGGCACATGTGAGGAGGACAGATGCCGCTTCCCAGGTCGTATCAGAACTTTGCAGAGTTCGAGCGGGAGATTCTCCGCCCGAACCGCGTGGGCTTCTCGCTCGAGGACATCGTCGAGGAGGAGTCGTCGTTCGACGCCGAGCTCGACTTCGAGAAGGACCCCTTCGACGTCTCGGACGACGACTGAGCGCGGGCCGCGCGGCGCGGGCCAGCCTCGCAGGCCCCGCGCTCGCGCCGGTGCGGACGCTGCTGCGCACGAGCGCCGCAGCGGCGTCCGCACCGGCGCGAGCCTCTCGCTCCGCATCAGCTTGCACGATCCCTCCCGGGATCCCCGAGCCCCGGCGGCCGCCTCTCCGCCGGGGCTCCTTTTTTTTAAAGCAGCGTCCTTTCGGCCGTCTTGACCCCCCCGGCGGCGCGTGGCACGAGTGCCGCCCTTCGAAAAAAACGCCATGCAAGTCAACGTCGAAAAGCTTTCTCCCGTGCTGATGGAGTTTCAGGTGGAGGTCCCCGCGGACCGCGTCCGGAGCGAGGTCGACAAGGCCTATACGGCGCTCCAGCGGACGGCCCGGGTCCGGGGCTACCGGCCTGGCAAGGCGCCGCGCCAGGTGCTCGCGCACCTCTACGGCGGCCGCATCCACGCCGATGTCGCCCAGCGGCTCGTCGACGCCACGCTGAACCAGGCGCTCGCCGACAAGCAGGTGCAGCCCCTGTCCCAGCCGGCGATCGCGCCCGCCGAGCTCCGCCCGGACGACGCGTTCTCCTACAAGGCCCGCTTCGAGGTCCGGCCCGACATCGCCGAGGTGAAGTGGGAGGGCTTCGAGGTGAAGCGCCCCTCGACGACGCCGTCGGAGGAGATGATCGACGCCGAGATCACCGCCCTCCGGCGCGAGCACTCGACGCTGCAGGCGCCGGAGCCGGAGCGCCCCGCCGCCAAGGGGGACATGGCGACGATCTCCTTCACCCTGGAGGTCGCCGGCGCCCTGCGCGACACGAAGGAGCAGGAGATCGAGACCGAGCTCGGCAGCGGCCAGGTCTTCAAGGAGATCGAGGACGCGCTCCTCGGCATGACGCCCGGCCAGGCGAAGGACGTCCCGGTCACGTTCTCCGAGCAGCACTCGAACGCGGATCTGCGTGGCAAGCAGGCGGTCTTCCACATCACGCTGAAGGACCTGCGGGAGCGCATCTTCCCGGAGGTCGACGACGAGTTCGCGAAGGACTGCGGCGAGGAGAGCCTCCCCGCGCTCCGCGAGTCGCTCCGCAAGAAGCTCGAGAAGGAGCTGACGCAGCGGGCGAGCGACGCGGTCGCCGAGCAGCTCGTCGTCGAGCTCTGCAAGGCGAACCCGATCCCGGTCCCGCCGTCGCTCGTCGACCAGCAGGCGCAGCTCGCCGAGCGCGAGCTGCTCGCGACGGCGCGCCGGCAGGGTCAGCGCGTCGATCCGACGCCGGAGTTCCGCGCCCGCGTCCGGCTCGACGCCGAGATGAAGGTGCGCGCGGGGCTGGTCATGGCCGAGATCGCGAAGGCGAAGGAGGTCAAGATCACCGAGGCCGACCTCGAGAAGGGCTACCAGGAGCTCGCCGAGCAGACCGGCAAGAACGTGGCGAAGATCAAGGCGGAGTACCGCGAGCCGCAGAAGCGCGAGCTCTTCGCCGGGATGATCCTCGAGGACAAGATCCTCGACATCATCGAGGCCGCCGCGAAGGTCACCGACGCGGGCTAGCCGCGGCGCCGCGCCGCCGGCTCGGCGCCGCCGGCTCGGCGCCGCCGGCTCGGCGCCGCCGGCTCGGCGCCGGCGGCGCGGTTCGTCCGGGTCGCGCCGCGCCCGCGCCCGCGCACAGGACGCGCGCGGCGCCCTCATCGCGCCGCACCCCGTAGGTCGAGCGCGCGCTGAGCGAAATGCTGAGCGAAAATCGAGCGCACGTCGAGCGAACGGCGCGCCAGCGCCGGGCGCGGGCGCGGCGCGAGTTCCGTGCGCGACCGCAGCGGGCGGCCGCCATTTTCCGGTAACCTCGGGCGCGTTCGGTCTTGCGATCGGACGCAGTCTGGCCCAGGAGTAGAACCCCTGCCGCGCGGCAGGAAACCCCCCGGAGCACCGGATGACCCGACGAGTCGAAACCCGCACCCAAGCCATCGAGTTTCTCGAACGCGAGAAGGCCTACATCCTCCCGACGGTCACGGAGGTGACCCACCGCGGCGAGCGGGAGTGGAACATCTTCAGCCGCCTCCTCAAGGACCGCATCGTCTTCATCGGCACGGAGATCGACGACTTCGTCGCGAACGCCGTGATCGCGCAGTTCCTCTTCCTTGAGAGCGAGGATCCCGAGAAGGAGATCCAGGTCTACATCAACAGCCCGGGCGGCGTGGTGACGTCGGGGCTCGCGATGTACGACACGATGCAGTACGTGCGTTGCCCGGTGTCGACGATGTGCATCGGCCAGGCCGCGTCGATGGGCGCCGTGCTGCTCAGCGCGGGCCGCAAGGGCCGGCGCTTCGCGCTGCCGCACGCGAGGATGATGATCCACCAGCCGCTCGGCGGCGCGCGCGGCCAGGCGACGGACATCGAGATCCAGGCGCGCGAGATCAAGAAGATCAAGGAGACGCTGATCGACATCCTCGTCGACGCCACCGGCAAGAACCGGGACGAGCTCGCGAAGGACATCGAGCGCGACTTCTACCTGAGCGCGACGCAGGCCAAGGAGTACGGCCTGATCGACGAGGTCTTCCCGAAGCGGAACAAGTAGGTGCCCGCGCCCCCTCGTCCGGCGGGCGTGCTCTGGCGGAGGGCCGGCGCGGAGCCGCGTCGGGCCGCGGCGTCGCGCCGCGCGCGGCGGTGTCGCGCGTCGCCGCCACGTCGCGCCGGGCGCGGCGCGCGTGCGCGCGGCGGGGCGCCTGCGCGCGGCGGGGCGAGCGGCGGCGAGCGTGCCGCGCCGGTCGAGCGCGACGTGCTGGTCGAGCGCGCTGCGCTCGCTCGATCCGCTGGTTTTCCCGAGGCGCGCAGCCTCATCGGCGGCGCGCGTCGCGGCGCCATCGGGCGATTCCCTGACTTCGGCCACAGGCTGGAGACCACCCCCGTTAGCTTGCGACGGTACGGGCACCGGACTAGAATCCGAGCGCGGCGTTTGGCTGCGCATCGCTGAAAATCCAGGGGACGGTGGAAGCCGTCCCCATCCCGAGCGGAAGGGGCCGCCGCGGCGTGACCCCACCGCTCATCGAAGCGGAAGCGTTGGCAGACCGCACTGAGGGTCGAAGTGGAGCGAAGGCGGGACGATCACTCGAATGGCAATTTAAGCTGCTCCTTCTGCGGCAAGTCGCAGAAAGAGGTGAAGAAGCTCATCGCGGGCCCCACGGTGTACATCTGTGATGAGTGCATCGGGCTCTGCAATGACATCATCGCGGAGGAGGTCGAGAAGGACGAGCCGTACGCCGGGTCGACCCCGGTCCCCAAGCCCGCCGACATCAAGGCGACGTTGGATGAGTACGTCGTCGGCCAGAACCGCGCCAAGAAGATCCTCGCCGTAGCGGTGCACAACCACTACAAGCGCATCGACAGCCGGGTCTCCTCGGACGACGTGGAGCTGTCCAAGTCGAACATCCTCCTGCTCGGCCCGACGGGCTCCGGCAAGACGCTCCTCGCGCAGACGCTCGCCAAGATCATCAACGTCCCCTTCGCGATCGCGGACGCGACGACGCTGACCGAGGCCGGCTACGTCGGCGAGGACGTCGAGAACATCATCGTCCAGCTCCTCCAGAACGCGGATCACGACGTCGAGCGCGCGCAGCGCGGCATCGTCTACATCGACGAGATCGACAAGATCAGCCGGAAGAGCGACAACCCGAGCATCACGCGCGACGTCTCCGGCGAGGGCGTGCAGCAGGCGCTGCTCAAGATCATCGAGGGGACGATCGCCAACGTCCCCCCGAAGGGCGGCCGCAAGCACCCGCAGCAGGATTTCCTGCAGGTCGACACGACCAACATCCTGTTCATCTGCGGCGGCGCGTTCGTCGGCCTGGATCAGATCATCCAGCGGCGCATCGGCCAGAACACGCTCGGCTTCGGCGCCGACATCAAGGCGAAGAAGGACTTCAAGCTGGGCGATCTGCTCAGCGTCGTCCAGCCGGAGGACCTCCTCAAGTTCGGGCTCATCCCCGAGTTCATCGGCCGCCTGCCGATCCTCGCGACCCTGCACGAGCTCAACGAGGAGGCGCTCATCGACATCCTCACGAAGCCGAAGAACAGCCTGGTCAAGCAGTACCAGAAGCTCTTCGAGATGGACGGGGTGAAGCTCAAGTTCACCCGGGGCGCGCTCGTGGCGGTGGCCCGTCAGGCCCTGGAGAGGAACAGCGGCGCCCGCGGCCTGCGCGCGATCCTCGAGTCGGCGATGCTCGACATCATGTACGACGTCCCGTCCCGAACGGGGATCAAGGAGGTCGTCGTCAGCGAGGACGTGATCGTCAAGCACGAGCCGCCGCTCATCGTGTACACGAAGGAGGCGGAGCTCGCGTAGCGCTCGCCCCAGGGGGGCCGCTGTCCAGGGCGCGCGGCGCAGGCCCGCGCCGCGCTGGACGGCGCGCGTCCGGCGCGCCCTTGTTGGGCGCGCCTCCTCCGAGGATGCCGGCGCCGCGCGCGTCCCCCGTGGGGCGCGCGCCGCTCCGGCGCAAGTACAGCAGTCAAGCAAGCCACGTGTGACAACCGAGGCGGGGCTGCCCCGGCCTCCCGATACTCCCGGAAAGACGGCGGATGTTCTTCAAGAACGACAGTGATCGCGGCAAGAACGCACCCGAGCGCGGCATCGTCCCGTTGCTCCCTCTGCGCGACATCATCGTCTTTCCACACATGGTCTCCCAGCTGTTCGTCGGGCGCGAGCGCAGCATCGCCGCCCTCGACGAGGCGATGAACCGCGGCAAGGAGATCTTCCTCGCCGCGCAGCGGAACGCGAAGACGAACGACCCGACGCCGGACGACATCTTCGGCGTCGGCTCGGTCGGCGCCATCATGCAGCTGCTCCGGCTGCCGGACGGGACGGTCAAGGTCCTCATCGAGGGCAAGCGCCGGGCGCGCATTCGCCGTTACGTCCAGAGCGATGCGTACTTCCTGATCGAGTACGACGAGATCGTCGAGAGCTCCGTCGCGAGCGTCGAGGTCGAGGCGCTGATGCGCTCGGTCCAGTCGACGTTCGAGATGTACGTCAAGCTCAACAAGAAGATCCAGCCCGAGGTCCTGATGGCGGTGCAGGCCATCGACGAGGCCTCGCGGCTCGCCGACACCATCATCGCCAACCTGCCGACCATCAAGCTGACGGACCGTCAGGCGCTGCTCGAGATGGAGGAGCCGCAGAAGCGGCTCGAGCGTCTCATCGAGCTGATGCAGGCCGAGATCGAGATTCTCCAGGTGGAGAAGAAGATCCGGAGTCGCGTCAAGAAGCAGATGGAGAAGACGCAGAAGGAGTACTACCTCAACGAGCAGATGCAGGCCATCCAGAAGGAGCTGGGCGGCGGCGAGCGCGACGAGTTCAAGAACGAGATCCAGGAGATCGAGGAGGCCCTCAAGACCAAGCGGATGAGCAAGGAGGCCGCCGCCAAGGTCAAGAAGGAGCTCAAGAAGCTGAAGATGATGCACCCCACGAGCGCCGAGGCGACCGTGGTGCGCAACTACATCGATTGGATCCTGGAGCTCCCCTGGTACGACAAGAGCGAGGAGCGGTATGACCTCGTCGAGGCCGAGAAGATCCTCGACGAGGACCATTACGGCCTGAAGAAGATCAAGGAGCGGATCCTCGAGTACCTCGCGGTCCAGGCGCTGACGAAGAAGCTGAAGGGCCCGGTGCTCTGCTTCGTCGGTCCGCCCGGCGTCGGCAAGACGAGCCTGGCGAAGTCGATCGCGCGCGCGACCGGGCGCAAGTTCGTGCGGCTGTCGCTCGGCGGCGTCCGCGACGAGGCGGAGATCCGCGGCCACCGGCGGACGTACATCGGCGCGCTGCCCGGCAAGCTGATCCAGTCGCTCAAGAAGGTCGGGACGAACAACCCCGTGTTCCTGCTCGACGAGGTCGACAAGATGTCGACCGACTTCCGCGGGGATCCGGCGGCGGCGCTGCTCGAGGTGCTCGATCCGGAGCAGAACCACACCTTCAACGACCACTACCTGGATCTCGATTACGACCTCTCCGACGTGATGTTCATCACGACGGCGAACACGCTGTCGGGCATCCCGGTGCCGCTCCAGGACCGCATGGAGGTCATCCAGCTCTCGGGCTACACGGAGTTCGAGAAGCTGAACATCGCGGTGAAGTACCTCGTGCCCCGGCAGCGGAAGGAGTGCGGCCTCGAGGACGTGTCGCTCGACTTCACGGAGGGGGCGCTCCGGACGATCATCCACCACTACACGAAGGAGAGCGGCGTGCGCTCGCTGGAGCGCGAGATCGCGAGCGTGTGCCGCAAGGTGGCCCGGAAGGTCGTGTCCGACGGCAAGGACAAGCCGATCGAGGTCGTCGCGAAGAGCATCCCGAAGTATCTCGGCGTCCCCAAGTACCGGCTCGGCCGGCGCGAGGAGCGGGACGAGGTCGGCCTCGTGAACGGCCTGGCCGTGACCAACGTCGGCGGCGACCTGCTCCCGGCCGAGGCGACCGTGGTGCCGGGCAAGGGCAAGCTCGTCATCACCGGGCTGCTCGAGAAGGGGATGGAGGAGAGCGGGCACGCGGCGATGAGCTACGTGCGCTCGCGCCTCGATCGCCTCGGGCTCGAGGCGGACGTCTATCAGAAGGTCGACGTCCACATTCACTTCCCCGATTTCGTCCGGAAGGACGGGCCCAGCGCGGGCGTGACCATGGTGACCGCGCTCGTGAGCGCGCTGATGAAGGTGCCGGTCCGGCGGGATCTCGCGATGACGGGCGAGATCACCCTGCGCGGCCGGGTGATGCCGATCGGCGGGCTCAAGGAGAAGCTGCTCGCGGCCCACCGCGGCGGCATCTCGACCGTGATCCTGCCGAAGGAGAACCGGAAGGATCTCCGGGACGTGCCCCGGCGCGTGCTGAAGGCGCTGCGGCTCGTGCTCGTGGAGCACGTGGACGACGTGCTCCGCGAGGCGCTGATCCTGCCCGACGCCTACGCGGTCTTCGGGCCGCCCAAGGGCGTCCTGGAGTACCGGGACGGCGAGCTCGTGACCGAGGAGGCGCCGGTCAAGGCGCCGCCGGCCGCGGCCGGCGAGCCGACGCCGGCCGCCCCGCCGGGCGCCTGAGCGGGAGCGCGCGAGCGCGACGCGGAAGCGCGGCGCGCCGCGGACAGCGGTGACGGATCGGCTGGCGGCGGGGGCCGAGACGCACTAGCTGGCGTCGCGATGATTCGACGCGCATTGATCTCGGTTTCGGACAAGACGGGGCTGCTCCCGCTGGCCCGGCGGCTCGCGGAAAAGGGCGTGGAGATCCTCTCGACCGGGGGGACGCAGCGGGCGCTCCAGGACGCCAACGTGCCGGTCGTCGGCGTGGAGGCCTATACCGGCTCGCCCGAGGTGATGGATGGCCGGGTGAAGACGCTGCATCCCCGGGTGCACGGCGGCATCCTGATGCGCGGCGCGATCGACGAGGACGACCTCGCGCGGCTCGGGGGCCAGCCGATCGATCTCGTGGTGTGCAACCTCTACCCGTTCGAGGCGACGGTCCGGCGGCCGGGGGTCACGCACCCCGAGATCATCGAGAACATCGACATCGGCGGGCCGTCGATGGTGCGCAGCGCGGCCAAGAACCACGCGCGCGTGGCGGTGGTGGTCGATCCGGCCGACTACGACGCCGTGCTCGCCGAGATCGACGGCGCGGGTGAGGTGTCGAGCGCGACGCGCCGCCGGCTGGCCACGAAGGCGTTCGCCCACACGGCGGCCTACGACGGGATGGTGGCGGGCTACCTCTCGTCGCTGCCGGAGGAGGGCGAGCCGAACGCCGCCGAGTGCGAGCCGTACCCGCGCTTCCTGACGCTCGCCCTCGAGCGGGCCTACCCGCTCCGGTACGGCGAGAACCCGCACCAGTCGGGCGCCTTCTACCGCGAGCGCGGGGCGGCCGCGGGGTCGCTCGCCCTCGCGGAGTCGCTGGGCGCGGGCGGCAAGGAGCTCTCGTTCAACAACCTCGTCGACGTGGACGCGGCGTTCGAGGCGGTGCGCGAGTTCACCCAGCCCGCGGCGGTCGTCGTGAAGCACACGAACCCGTGCGGCGTCGCCGTCGCGGGCGACCTCGCGACCGCCTACCGGACGGCGCGCGAGGCCGACTCGGTGAGCGCCTTCGGCGGGATCGTCGCGCTGAACCGCGAGGTCGACCGCGCGGCCGCGGAGGTGCTCGTCGAGACGTTCCTGGAGTGCGTGATCGCGCCCGCCTACGCCCCCGAGGCGCTGGAGGTGCTCCGGACCAAGAAGAACCTCCGGGTGCTCGCGACCGGCGCGCTCCTGCCCGCGGATCACCGGGAGCTCACGTTCAAGCGCGTCGGCGGGGGCCTCGTGGTCCAGGAGCGGGACGCGACCGCGGGCGGCGAGGTGCGCGGCGGCAAGGTCGTGACGAAGCGGGCGCCCACGGCGCAGGAGCTCGAGGCGCTCGACCTCGGCTGGCGCGTCTGCAAGCACGTGAAATCGAACGCGATTGTGCTCACGGTGCCCGGCAGCACGGTCGGGGTCGGGGCCGGGCAGATGTCGCGGGTCGAGAGCGTGCGCATCGCCTGCAGCAAGGCGGGCGAGCGGGCCCGCGGGAGCGTCCTCGCGTCCGACGCCTACTTCCCGTTCCCGGACGGCCTGGCGCTCGCCGCCGAGCACGGGATCACGGCGGTCGCGCAGCCCGGAGGCAGCGTGAGGGACCCGGAGGTCATCGCCGCGGCGGACGCGGCGGGGGTCGCGATGGTGTTCACCGGGGTCCGGCACTTCCGTCACTGAGCCTGCCGCCCCGGTCCCGCCCCGACTGGCCCTCGTCCCGGGCCCCTCCCGGGATGCGCTCTCACCCTTGTGCTGGAAGGGTGAGCCGTGCTCGCAGAAAAGTTGACCTTTGTGCCTTGACTGTGATGATGGTCAAGGCTGCGCCTGGGCAAAGCGCTGTGCGCGGCGCGAAGGAGCGAGCTGTGGGCGGAATCAGCGAGACGTGCAGCGTGTGCGGGACCGGATTCGAGGTCCAGTTCCGGTACCAGATGGAGGAGAAGGACGGCGGCTTCTCCTTCTTCTGCTCGCAGAAGTGCCTGGAGAAGAGCCAGCTCGGCGGGGACGGGGGCGCCTCGCTCGCCACGTGCGACGCGTGCGCCAAGCGCTTCTCCCCGCAGCTCGTGTCTCAGGTGCTCTATGTCGCCGGGCGCCGGAACTACGCGTGCTCGCTGGAGTGCCGGGCGCAGCTGGTCCGCGAGGCCAAGGGGGTGCGGCTCGGCGACATCGCGGCGGCGGCCTCGGCGGCCGCCGCGCCGCCGGCCGAGGGGCTGCCGGCGACCGGTCGCGATGCGCCGCTCGCCGGGGGCGCGGCCGGCGCTGCCGGGGAGAGGGGCGAGCCGGCGTCGCCCGCGGCGGCGGCGCGCGCGGGCGCGCCAGGCGAGGCGGAGGAGCCGTCCGTGCCGCCGGCCGTGTCGGCCGCGCCGCCGGCCGCGCCGGCTGGCGAGCCCAGGGGGCAAGGGGCCGTCGCGGTCTCGCTGTCGCCCGCGATGGGCGCGAAGCGGCCGCCGCAGCGGCCGGCCGGGGTGCCGCGGTATCTGGCCGTGTTCAACCACAAGGGCGGCACGGGCAAGACGACGACGGCCGTGAGCGTGGCGGCCGGGCTCGCGGCGCGCGACAAGCGGGTGCTCCTCGTCGACACCGACGCGCAGGGGAACGTCTCGGTCTCGCTCGGCGCGAGCGCCGAGCGCTCGCTCTATCACGTGCTCGTGATGGGGCTCCGGATCGCGGACGCGACGAGGACGGTGCGGCCGAACCTGGATCTCTTGCCCTCCAACGAGACGCTGGCCGCGGCGGAGCTCTACCTGGCGGGCCGCCAGAACCGGGATCGCGTGCTCTCGGATCGCCTGTCCGCAGCGGCGGCCGAGTACGACTACGTGGTGCTCGACTGCTCGCCGAGCCTGTCGCTGATGAACCAGAACGCGCTGGTGTTCGCCGACAGCGTGCTCGTCCCGGTCGCGTGCGATTACCTGTCGCTCGTCGGCGTCCGGCAGGTGATCAAGACGGTGAAGAACGTGAACGCCCTGCTGCACCACCCGGTGCAGATCTGGGGCGTTCTGCCGACCTTCTTCGATGGCCGCGCGAAGATCGCGCGCGAGGCGGTCGGCACGATGAAGCAGCACTTCGGGGAGCGCTGCCTCGCGCCGATCCGGCAGGCGATCAAGGTCAAGGAGGCGCCCGCGCAGGGGCAGACGATCTTCGAGTACGCGCCGGGGACCCCGGCGGCCGACGACTACCTGGCGGTGGTCGATCGCATCATCGAGAGCCGCGAGCGCGGCGTGACGGGCTCGGAGGCAGGGGCGGCGCGCGACGCGGGGTCGTGGAGCGTCGATCGGGCGGACGCGGCAGCAGAGCGGCCGGGCGCTGCGGCGGCCGGCGCATGAAGGGATCCGGGGCCGCACGGTCCCGATGAGGGGAGGGACCCGCGACCGCGGGGTTCCGCTGAAGGGAGGGACCCGCAACCGCGGGGTCCCGCTGAAGGGAGGGACCCGCAACCGCGGGGTCCCGCTGAAGGGAGGGACCCGCAACCGCGGGGTCCCGCTGGATGAAGGGCCCGCACTCGCGGCGCCCCGACCGGGCAGGGAGCTGGAGGAAGCAATGAAGAGCGAAGGCGATCTCGGGGGCGCCGCGCGGGCGCTGCTCGATCGCGACGAGGTGGAAGGGGTTCTGTCCGGGGCGTTCTATACACCCACGGATGCGCCGCGTTCGCGCGCGAAGGGGCGGGCGACCGGCGCTGCGGCCGAGCCGGGGGCTGCGCCGCCGCCCGAGCGACCGCAGCACTACAAGGTCATCTGCATCTCGATGTACACCGAGGATCTCGAGAGGCTGGACGAGATGGTCAGCGCCCTCAAGGCGCGCGGCATGACGAAGGCCAACCGGAGCGCGCTGATCCGACATGCGCTCTCCCAGGTGGACCTCGACAAGATCCCCAAGGGGATTTAAGCGATCCTTCAGGGACCTCGACGAGGCGAAGGCATCGAGGCCAGCTTTTCCTCATCGCGCCGCGGCGTCGGACGGGCCGTGCCGGCGTCCTGCGGCACCGGTGGGGCAAAATGGGGCGGCCGGCTTTTCCTCATCGCGCCGCGGCGCCGGATGAGCCGTACCGGTGCCCTGCGGTACCGGTGGGGCAAAATGGGGCGGTCCCGGCCTGCCTCGGGGCGAGCGGCGGAGCGCTGGCTCTGGCGCCGTTGCTCACGGCGTCGCGGCTTTGCGCGTCCGCAGCGGGCCGCCGTGTCGCGCGCGTGTTGCGTGCGGGCCGGGCATGCCCCGTGCTAGCTTCGAAAGCCGAAGCCGAAAGCCTAGCGCCGAACGTCGAGGCTTACCAGAGAGGGAACATGGACCAGAACTACGTAGGATACGGGAGCCGTTCGTCGGTGATCCGTGCCGCCGCGGACTCGCGCGAGCGCTTCCTCGTGCGAACGTACAATCACCTGTTCGGGGCGATCGTGCTCTTCGCCGGGATCGAGGTCGCGCTCTTCAAGACCGGCGCCGCCTCGGTCATCGCCAGGGCGATGATGGGCACGAGCTGGCTGGTGGTGCTCGGGGCGTTCATGCTCGTGAGCTGGCTCGCCAGCCGCGCGGCGCACACCGCGATGTCGAAGCCGGTGCAGTACGCGGCGCTGGTCGGCTACGTGGTCGCCCAGGCGATCATCTTCGTGCCGCTCCTCTACATCGCGGACATGGTCGCGCCCGGCGCGATCCAGAGCGCCGCGATGGTCACGATGGTCGGCTTCGCCGGGCTCACCGCGATCGCGTTCGTGACCCGCAAGGACTTCTCGTTCCTCGGGGCGCTCCTGCGCTGGGGCGGCATCTGCGCGCTCGTCCTCATCGGCGCCTCGCTGCTGTTCGGCTTCCAGCTCGGCACGTTCTTCAGCGTCGCCATGGTCGCGTTCGCCGGCGCCGCCATCCTCTACGACACGTCGAACGTCCTGCACCATTTCCCGGAGGACCGGCACGTCGGCGCCGCGCTCGAGCTCTTCGCGTCCGTCGCCATGCTGTTCTGGTACGTGCTCCGCCTCTTCATCAGCTCCCGCGACTGAGCGGCACGCACCCGCTGCGGATACGGGCCCACCTCGGCGTTTTCGGTGCTCGGCGTACTCAGAGTACGCCTGCGCGCCGAAAACGCCGATCTGGGCCCGTCTCCTGTGCGGGTGCGCGCCGCTCGGCCAGCGTCGTGCCGAGCGGAGAAGACGGGGGAGGGCGCGGTCGCGCTCGTGGGTGGATCCAGCGGAGTGGGAAGGCTTGCCGTCCTGGGGGCGCCGGGGTCTTATCGGGGCCGAGGTGGGCCTGTGAGGAGAGCGGTCGCGTGGGCGCTGGTGGCGGGGATCGGGGCTGCTCTGGGAGGGTGCCGGGGGGAGGGGGCTGAGAAGAAGCAAGGCGCGGGGAATGCGGAGCTCCTCGAGAGGCCGCTCTCGCTGCGTGGGATCAGCCTCGCTGGCGCCGAGTTCGGGGTGGACGCCTTCGGGAAGGGGAACCTGCCAGGGACGCCAGGGGTCCACTACAACTACCCCGATCCCGCGTTCTCCAAGGGGTACACGTCCGCGGACTACTTCATCGCCAAGGGAATGAACACCTTCCGGGTGCCGTTCCGCTGGGAACGCCTGCAGCCCGCGCGCAATCAGCCGCTCAACGCGGCGGAGCTGAACCGGCTCACGACCACCGTCAACACCCTGACCGCCAAGGGCGCTTACGTGGTGCTCGACGTGCACAACTACGCTCGTTACGCGACGGGCGTCGTGGGCGCGGAGATCCCCATCGCGGACTTCGCGGAGTTCTGGGGGAGGCTGGCCGTCGAGTTCAAGGGCAACGCGAAGGTCGTGTTCGCCCTCATGAACGAGCCGCACGACATGCCGACCGAGACGTGGATCGAGGCGGCCAACGCCGCGATCGTCTCCATCCGCGCCGCCGGGGCGACGAACCTCATCCTCGTCCCCGGCAACGGGTGGTCAGGCGCGCACAGCTTCAACGCGACCTTCTACGGGACCTCGAACGCCGAGGCGCTCCTCAAGATCGCCGACCCGAAAGGGTACGTCGCGTTCGAGGTCCACCAGCACCTCGACGAGGACTCCTCGGGAAAGTCGCCCACCTGCGTCAGCGAGACCGTCGGGGTCGAGCGCCTGCAGGTGTTCACGGAATGGCTCAGGAAGCACCGCAAGAAGGGATTCCTCGGCGAGTTCAGCGGCGGCTCCAGCGCGGTATGCCTGAAGGCCATCGCCAACGTCGCGATCTACCTGGAGCAGAACAAGGACGTCTATGTGGGCTGGACCTACTGGGCGGCCGGACCCTCCTGGAAGAGCTATTTCACGTCCCTCGAGCCGAGAGACGGCGCGGACACTCCGCAGATGATCTCGCTGCAGGCCCACCTGTCGGTGTCGACCCGGTAGCGCGGTCGCGCCGCCGCCGCGGGCGCGGCCCACGCCTCACGCGCCGAGGAGACCCTGGAGAGCGCGCACCAGCGAGAACAGCAGCAGGCCCGTCAGCGCGAGGACGCCCCCGACCGCGACCACCAGCCCCGCGTAGAAGCCCAGATCCGAGGGCCGCGCGCCGCCCTGGGCGCGCGCGGCGAGGTGCGACCGCAGGAGGTCGAGGTTGCGCGCGTTCGCCTTGTACGTCGCGTCGAACAGGTCACCCAGGACGGGAATCGTGCCGATCAGCGTCTCGAGGCCCACGTTGAGCATCATCCGCAGCACCGTCGAGGCGGGGAGACGGTAACGCGTCGCCGCGAGCACGATGTAGATCGAAAGGCCGAAGCCGACGAGATCCCCGACCCCCGGGATCAGCCCGATCACCGCGTCGTAGCCGACCCGGTAGCCGACGCCGGGGATGCGGATCGCGTTGTCCAGGAAGTGGCTGAGCGCGTTCAGGCGCCTCAGCCGCTCGTCCTCGAGATCGACGGTCTTCAGCGTGGCGAGGGGTGTCACAGGCATGGCGGACCGGTCTCCGAGCTCGGGGGAGCTCTCCCTCGCAATGTACGTCGCGCGCCCCAGGCCAACCAGGGCATATGCGTTGCTTCTGCGGTACCTCCATGGAGACGACAACGGTCGTGGGAGGCGCCCGGCGGTCGCGCACCTCGGAGATTCTTCTCCTGGGGCAGGCCGCGGGGCTCGGGCTGGTGACGGGAATGCGTTCCATGCTGGGCGTGAGGATCCTCGCGGCCAGCGCGCGGCGCGGCGCGTTCGACGGCCAGCGCGGGAGCTTCTGGCGGGCGATCCGCTCGCCGGCCGCGCAGCGCGCGCTGAGCGTCCTCGCGGGCGGCGAGCTGCTGTTCGACAAGCTGCCCTCGGCGCCGAGCCGGCTCGCCCCGGGTCCGCTCGGCGCGCGCCTCGCGATCGGGGCGGTCCTGGGAGCCGCCGTCGGCACGCAGAGCCCCGAGAAGAACATGCGCGTCGCCGGCGCCGTGATCGGGGCGGCGGCCGCCGCGATCGGCGCGCTCGTCGGGAACCGCGCCCGCACATGGCTCGGCCGCGGGACGCGCATCCCCGGCCCGCTCGCCGCCGTCGCCGAGGACGCGATCGCCTTCGGCCTGGGCGCGCTGGCGGCGCGCCGCTAGTGCCGATCCCGGAGCGCGCACGTCGCGTCCTGCCACAGCGGGGCGCCGCTGCCGTTGCCGTCGCGGCGCCGCGATCCATGCTGGCGCCCGCCATGCCGCCGAGCCCGCGCGCCCGCGTCCGCCGCTCCGGCGCGCGCGGGGCGCTGCTCGGCGTCGCCGGCGCGCTCCTCGGGGCGCTCGGCGCCTCCGCGGCGCACGCGCAGGGGCGGTACGAGTCCGCGCTCCTCGGCGGGCGGTCGGCGCTCCTCGGGGGCACCGGGGTCGTGCTGGGGGTCGACGGCGCCGCGCCCTTCCTGAACCCGGCCACCATCATCCGCATCGAGGACCGCAACATCGCGTTCTCGTCGGCGTTCTTCCGCTACGCGCACCGCACGCTGGAGGCGTGGCACCAGCCAGGTCCGGTCGACGCCGCGCTGTACGGCGATCTCCGGCTCGATCGCGCGACGGTGACCGATCAGGGCCTGGACTCCCTCCCGGACGCGACGTGTTACTTCTTCGACTGGAAGCGCGGCGCGCGCGACGCGGAGCCGCGGCGGGCGCGGGTCGGCCGCCAGACCTTCGCCGCCTGCCTCGCGAAGACCGAGGAGAACGAGTTCGGGTTCGACGCGCTCCGGTTCTCGGGGGAGTCCGCCTCGCGCCGCGTGAACCAGGCGCAGACGTTCCGCTACGCGTGGGGCCGCTTCAGCGCCGGCCCTTCGTGGAGCTACCGCGCCACCGAGCGCCTCGCCGTGGGCGTCTCGCTCTCGGCCGTGCGCACCCGCTACACGAGCGCGCTCGACGTCGCCAGCCTCGTGGAGGACACCGGCACGGGCTCGGCGAGCAGCGTGACGTACCAGGCCGCCCTCTCCGGCGACTCCTGGGACGGGCTCGCGCACCTCGGGGTGACGTACCGGCTGAGCCCGGTGTTCTCCGCCGGGATCAGCGTGCGGACGCCCAGCGTGCACCTCTTCGACGCGCTGGACGCGAGCTATCACGACACGCGCGCCACCGGGACGGCGGCGGTCCGCACCTGGGCCGGGGAAGGGGAGTTCGTGGCCCCGTCGCCGGCGCGCCTGGCGGTGGGCGCGAGCGCGGAGTGGAGCAGGCTGCGCCTGGAGCTCGACGGCTTCTTCTACCTGGGCCAGCGAGAGTTCGTGCGGGCCTCCGTCGATCGGGAGGAGATCGCGGTCGACGGGGGCGCGGTGACGAGCCGGAGGCGGAGCCGGCTCGACATCGTCGAGGGGGCGGCGCCCATCGTCAACGTGGGGCTCGGCGCCGAGGTGTTCCTCACGCGCGACCTCAGCCTGCTCGGCGGCGCCGTCACCGATTTCAACGCGCTGTCGGGCCTGCGCGGCCCCATGTCCGCCGAGTCGAAGCTCTTCCTCGAGCGGATGAGCGGCGTGCACGCGTCGCTCGGCCTGGTGTCCTACACGCGGTTCGGCGATCTCGTGTTCGGCGCGCGCTTCGACTACGCGGCGGGGCAGATGGCGGCCGTCAACGCGTTCGCGTCGCCCGTGCGGCTGGATCCGATCGACTGCCGGGAGATCGGCGCGACCCTGGTCCTCGCCGGGCGGATCAGCCTGCGCACGGTCGAGGACGTGGCGCGCGAGATCGGGGACGCCGTGGAGGGCTCGGCCGCGCCGCCGCCCGAGCGCGCCACGCCGCGAGAGCCGATGCGGGCGCCCGCGCAGGAGGACTGAGCGGCGGCGCGCCGCGCGGTCAGGAGCCGCTCTCGTCCGGCTCGACGCCGAGCGCCCGCAGCTGCGCCGCGAGCCGCTCGGCGCGCGCCCGCTCGCGCTCGGCGCGCGACTGCTCGCGCTCGGCGCGCTCTGCCCCCGTGGGCACCACGCCGCCGTCGGCCGTGTGCCAGCGCAGCCAGCGGTCGTGCCGGCCCTCGTAGACGCCTTCCCACGGGCAGAGCCCCAGCCCGGCAGCCTCGAACCATGCCCGCTCCATCGGCGCGTACGTGTGCCCGCGCATCTCGAAGGCGCGCAGCGCTGGCCCCCCGAGGTGGCCGGCCGGATCCCAGACGACGTAGTAAGCGACGCGCATCCACGCGTACCGGCGCCGCTTCAGGCCGAGCTCGTCGCCCTCCCGGTTCGAGACGATCTCGATGACCACGTCGGGCGGCTTGCCGAACTCCCAGAGAAAATAAGACCGGTGCTCCTTCTGCCACCACGCCTCGTGCAGCGCGACGTCCAGGCTGAGCAACACGTCCGGCACGAGCGGCGGCTCCTTCGTCGTGGCGAAGAGCCCGACGTTGGCCGCTGCGAGGAAGCTCCGCCGCTCGCCCTCCTGCGCCGGCGGCGGACCGGACCACGAGCTGTAGAGCGCCTCGGTGAGCAGCCGCTGCTGTTTCTCGGAAGGGAAGTTGTCCAAGGCGTCGTCCTCGGTGACGAGCGCCGACACGTCCGGCCCGACCACCTCGTCCGCGGTCGCGGTGGAGCTCGCCGGGATCGGGGGCATCGCCACCATCGAGGACATCCCAACAACCTTCCTGAACCGGAGCGGTGGTGTCAAGCCGGGGAGCCGTCGCGCCCGCGGACGACGGCGGACGGGGCCGCCTACGGCGCGGGCTCGGGCCGATCCGCCGGCGCGATCGGCTCGATGCGCACCCGCTCCTCGTAGAGCGCGCCGCCCTCGCCGATGTCCGTGGTGCGGGCGCGGATCAGCGCGTTGGCGCAGCGGCCGTCGTGGAGGTGGCCGCCCTTCGGGATGAGCGCCACGTCGCGGCGCTGCGCGGGATCGTGGCGCAGCCGCACCGTCATCGCCCCGACGCGCGACACGACCCGGCAGACGGCGCCGTCGGCCACGCCGCCCGCCGCGTCGGGGTGGACCGTCACGACGGCCGGGCCCTGCGCGGGCCTCGCCCACTGCGACGACTGGGACTTGTCGGTGGAGAGCGCCATGAGCAAGAGCGGCAGCTCGCGCGCGTCGGGATCCTCGCGCTCCTCCGGCGCCTCGGTGATGAGGTTGACCCGCCCGCTCGCGGTCGGGAACTTGCGGTCCTCGAACAGCACCTTCGGCGCCAGCGGGTTGCGCACCGGCCCGCGCTCCAGCGCCTCGAGGGTGACGCCGAGCGGCGCGAGCTTCGGCTCCGCGACCCGCCGCTTCCAGTCGCGGGCGCTGCCGTCGAGCGCGTCGCCGAGGCCCACGCGCCGCGCGAGCGCCTGCATGATCTCGAGATCGCTCTTCACCCCGTCCGGGGGCGGGACCACGGGCGTGGCGACGCCGAGGTAGTGGTGGCCGTAGGCGCCGAGCACGTCGTCGGCCTCGAGGAGCGTCCGCGTGGGCAGCACGAGGTGGGCGAGCCGCGCCGTGTCGGTGAGGAAGGAGTCGGCGACCACGACGAGCTCGCGCGTCGCGAGCGCCTCCGCGACGGCGCGCGAGTCGGGCAGCATCGCGACCGGGTTGCCGGCGGTCACCCAGACGGCGCGGATCGGCGGGTCGCTCATCCCGAGCACCTCCTGCCCGAACAGCGGCTCGCAGACCGTGCGGGGCGGGGGGCGGTCGCCCTGGAACGACGAGAGATCGAACGCGCCGCGCCGCTTGAAATAGAACGAGACGCCGCCGCCGGGGATGCCGAGGTTCCCGCTCACGGCCGCGAGCGCGTCGAGGGCGCGCACGATCGCCCCGCCCGAGGTGCGCCGGCCCATGCCCCAGCCCACGAGGATCGCCGTCGGCCGGTCGGCGAGGCGTCGCGCGAGGTCCAGGGCGGCGGCCTCGGGCACGTCGGCCTCGCCGCACCACGCCGCGACCGAGCGGCGCCGCGCCAGCGCGCGGAGCTCGTCGAGGTGATCGCAGTACGCCGCGGCGCGCGGATCGAGCCACCCCTCGTCGAAGAGCACGCGGGCGACGGCCATGGCGAGCGCGAAGTCGCCGCCCGGGCGCGGCTGGTAGAACGCCGCGCAGAGCGACGCCGTCTTGTTGTGCACCGGATCGATGAGCACGAGCTCCGCGCCGCGCGCCTTGGCCTCGCGCAGCACCGGCAGGGTGTGCGGGCTCGACGTGAAGACGTTCTTGCCCCAGAGGAGGATGTGCCGGGCGTTCTTCAGGTCGGCGAGGTCGTGGCTGTCCTCCTCGCCGAAATCGGCGAGCTGCGCGGCGTCGCCCGCGCCGGAGCAGATGTCGCCGCGCTTGACCGTGACCGGCCCGAAGCGCGCGAAGAAGGCGTCGGCGATCCCGGTGAGGATCCCGAGCGAGCCGCCGCTCCGGTAGTGGAAGATCGCGGCCGGGCCCGACGCGCGGCGGATCTCGAGCAGCCGCTCGGCCGCGGTGTCGAGCGCCTCGTCCCAGGAGACCGGCACGAGCTCGCCGCCCTTGCGGAGCAGCGGCGTGGTCAAGCGCTCGGGCGAGTACTGCGTCTCCAGGAAGCGCGAGGTGCGGTAGCAGAGAAAGCCCCGCGTGATCGGGTGGTCCGGGTCGCCGCCGAGGCGCACGACGCGGCCGTCCTCCACGGTGGCCACGATGCTGCAAGCGTCGGGGCAGTCGCGGTTGCAGACGGTCTTGCGGAGCTCCTGCACGGCGGCAGTCTAGACCAGGCGCGCGCGGCCGTACACCCGAGCGGCGCCGCGTCGCCCCGCGCGGCGAGGGGGCCCCTGCGTGCCGGCACCGACGTCGATCGCGCGCCGCCAGCGGTATCGGTCGGACATGGGTGCTCTCTCGCCGAGAGCGATGTCCGACAGAGAGCGATGTCCGACAGAGAGCGATGTCCAACACCGATGGATGGATTGGACCCCTCACCGGATTCGGAGCCTGCCGTCGTCGCCGGCCCCTCCCTCGCCACCCGCGCTGCGAGGCCGAGGAACGTCGTCGGCGAGCGGCCGGGCGGACGTCGCGACGGCGTGTCGGCGTCGTCGGTGGCAGGCTTGACCCTCGCGATGCGCCGGTGGTTTCATGGTGCGGTGAAGCCGGAGGCCTCGCTCACTCCCAGCGCGATCGCGGCGCCTCCCGGCGTGGCCGTGGCGGGGGTCGCGTGGCGCGCGCGGGGGCGGCTCAACCTCACGGTGATCGCCAAGGCGACCTTCGCCTTCGTCGACGGCGCAAAGATGATCCCCGTCGAGCCGCAGGGGATCATCCACGCCGATATCCACCATCACAACAACCCGGGTCGCAGCGTCCGGCTGACGAGCGACCTCGCGCCCTACCTCGCGCGCGTCGACGTGTTCTTCACGGGCCACGCGCACGCGCCGCCGGGCCTGCCTGCGGGGCCCTTCTCGGTGCGCCTCGCGCTCTTCGCCGGCGAGCGCCCGATCCTCGACAAGGCGCTCTCGATCGAGCCCGGCGGCGCGGACAGGGCGATCCCTCTCGCCTACGAGCGCGCGTTCGGGGGGATCGGCATGGCCGACAACCCGTTCGGCACCCGTTCCCCGACCGTCCTGGACCCCGCGCGGCGCGACCGCCCGGCGGGCTTCGCGCCGCTCGGGAGCGTGTGGCCGTCGCGCACGCGGCTGCTCGGGCGCACGAGCCGCAAGGCGCTCGAGGCGCCCATCCTCGAGATCCCCGACGACTTCGACTGGAGCTACTTCCAGGCGGCACCCCCCGATCAGCGCGTCGAAGCCCTGTGCGGCGACGAGTGGCTCGCGCTCCAGGGGCTCCACCCGACGCTCCCGGTGCTGCGGACGCGCCTCCCCGGGGCGCGCGCCCTCGCGCGCGTCCAGGGCCTCTCCGCGTTCGGCGTCAGGGAGGGGCAGCCGCTCGAGCTCGTGCTCGACACGCTGCACGTCGACGGCGACCGGCAGGCGTGCTCGCTGCTCTGGCGCCGCAGCTTCCCGCTCGCGGGCGAAGCCGCGCTCGCGGCGGTGCGTGTCGTCGTCGGCGTCGAGCTGCCGGGCGCCCCGCCCGCGTCGCTGGCTCCCGCCGAGATGGCGATGGTCGCCCCGCGCGCGGGCGCGACGCCCGAGCAGGCCGGGGCGACGGTCGAGCTGCCCGGCGAGGACGGAGAGGCGCGCGAACCGCGCGGCCCCGCCCGGCGCCTCGAGGCTCCCGCCGCGCAGGCGAGCCGAGCCCCCGCCGCGTCGGCGGCCCCGCTCCCGTTCCGGCCGGGGGCCGCGCCGTCGCTCGCGGCGGCGTCCAGCCCGCAGGCGCCTCGCCCGCCGCAGCGGCGTTCCGTCGCGGATACCCATTCGCTCTCCTCCGGCGAACAGGAGCACGCCGTCGCCGAGAGCCTCCTCCCGTTTCGACGCACCGGGCTTTCTCCCGCGCCACCGGCCGCAGCTCCTGCGCCGCCTGCCGCCGCTGCGGCTCCGTCGCCCGCGGCGGTCGCTCCGGTGCCGCCGCCCGCCGCGGCTCCCGCGGCTCCCGCGCCGCGATCGCCCTGGGGCGGCGCCGCGAGCGACCGCGCGATCGAGCCCGCGCCGCCGCGCAAGCCCCCGAAGCCGCAGAAGCTCGACATCCAGCAGGTCATCTACGGGTCCAGCAAGGGGCGCCCGTAGGCGGCGGTCCTTCTCCACGCTCAAGGGAGCCAGCCGAGCCATGGAAATCCTCGTCGAAACTGCCGGCGCCTCGTGGGCGGGCGTGCGGGTCCGCGCGCTCTCGGGGCGCGAGGAGATCTCCCGGGTCTTCGCGTTCGACCTCGACGTGGTGTGCGATCCGCAGCGGGACCTGCCCGAAGACGCCGTGCCCGGGGCCCCGATCAGCGTCGTCGTCCTCATCGAGGGCGAGGAGATCCGCCGGATCCACGGCATCCTCGGCCAGATCCTCGATCGCCTGGACCCGGAAGCCGAGCGCCGCGCCTACCGCCTCCGCGTCGTCCCGCGCGCGTTCAAGCTGACGCTCGTCGAGACGCAGGAGATCTACGTGGATGCGAGCGTGCCCGACGTGATCCGGCGCAAGCTCGAGCGGCACGGCCTCGGTGCGGGCGACGTCGAGTTTCGCCTCCTCAAGGCGTACCCGCTGCGCGAGCTCATCGTGCAGTACAAGGAGAGCGACCTCGCCTTCATCAGCCGCCTCGCCGAGCACCTCGGGATCTGTTTTTACTTCGAGCACCGGGGCGACCGCGACGTCCTCGTCTTCACCGACCACCCGGGGGGCTTTCGCCCCGTGGAGGGCGCCGCGGAGGTGCAGTTCCGGCCGCGCGGCGAGGCGTCCGACGTCTTCGCCATCGAGGTGACCCGCAAGCTCGTCCCCTCGGCGTACGTGGTGCACGACTACAACTACCGCAAGCCGCTGCTCGATCTCGCCGCGTATCACACGCTCGAGGGGGCGTCGGGCGGGGGAATCGTCGAGTACGGCAGCCACGTCAAGACGGCCGAGGAGGCGAAGGAGCTCGCCCAGATCCGCGCCGAGGAGCGCCTCTCGGGGCAGCGCGTCTACGAGGGCAAGAGCGCGCGGCCGGAGCTCAGCGCCGGGCACCGCACCGTCCTGCGGGAGCACCCGCGGTTCGAGGCGCCCGAGGGCCTGCTCCTCGTCGGGGTCGAGCACACCGCGACGCTGCCCGCCTTCGACGAGGCGGACGTGGCGGCGTCGTACGCGAACACCTTCACGGCGGTGCCCGCGAGCATCCACTACCGCCCGCCGCGGCGGACGCCGAGGCCGCGCATCCACGGGTTCGTCACCGGCGTCGTGCAGCCCGGCCCCGAGGGCGAGGCCGGCGGCGTCGCGCGCCTCGACGGCGACGGCCGCTACACCGTGCAGTTCCATTTCGACACGGCGCTCCCGGGGGAGCAGAAGAGCTCGCACCCGGTGCGGATGGCGCAGCCCTTCGCCGGGCCGAACCACAACATGCATTTCCCGCTGCGGCCCGGCGCCGAGGTGCTCCTCGTCTTCGCCGACGGCGATCCGGATCGGCCGATCATCGTCGGCGCGGTCCCGAACGCGGCGGCGCCGTCGGCCGTCAACGCCGCGACCGCCGATCGCCACCGCATCACGACGGCCGCCGGGGCGACGATCGAGATCCGCGACCGACGCTGACACGAGATGGAGGATCCCCGCATGAACCGAGCCCCCGCCCCCCCCGAGGCGCGCCTCCGCTGCCTCGACGGCCAGCCCGCGCCGGCCGACGTCGTCCGCGACTGGAGGCGGCTCCTCGACCTGCCGGACAAGGCCCGCCAGGGCCTCTGGGAGATCCTGGCGCCGAGCCTCGCCGGCGCCGTCGACGCGGCGATGGAGAAGCGCGCGGAGGCGTTCTGCCGGCTCTACGACCTCTCGGCGCCGGATCTGCAAGCGAGCCTGCGCGTGTGCCGCTTCGTGCTCTCGCGCGCCAGCAGCCTCGATCTGGCCGCGACCGACGTCGCCGAGGACGTCGCGGCGCTCTCGGGCGACGACGCGCGCGGCGTCGTCGTGCTCTCGTGGTACGAGGCGGCGAAGGCCGTCATCCGGCGGGGTATCCTCGAGGAGTCGATCTTCGATCACGGCAAGGTGCTTGTCGGGCTCGACTGGCGGGTCGACCGCATCGCCGGCTCGGACCGGGGCGTGCACCTCGACGCGCCGCTCGCGGTGCTGACGCTGCGCCTGCGCGACGGGGGCCGCGACGAGCGCACGACGATCTACGTGGCGCCGCCGGCGCTCGGGCAGATCAAGGAGGCGTGCGACCGGATCGAGCGGATGATCGCCGGCGCGCCGAAGGCGCAGGGATAGGCGCCGCGAGGACCGGAGGACCCCCCGAGGAGCAGGCCATGAGCATCTCGATCAACGACGGCGCCAGCTACACCAACTCGACGTCGGTCACGCTCACCCTCACCGCGCCTACGGACGCGACGCGGATGCGGTTCAGCAGCGACGGCAAGACCTTCGGCGCGTGGGCGGCGTTCTCGGCCTCCACGAGCTACGCCCTGCCGTCGGGCGACGGCGAGAAGACGGTCTCGGTGCAGTTCGGCGACGGCGGGTCCACCGTGCTCGGCTCCGCGTCGGCCTCGATCACGCTGGACACCGCGGCCCCGACGGCGGCCTCGATCGCGATCAACGGCGGGGCCGCGGACACGGCGACGCAGCAGGTCGCCCTCACGCTCGACGCGACCGACGGGACCTCCCCCGTCGCGAAGGTGCGGCTCAAGAACGAGAGTGGCGAGTGGGGAGCCTGGCAAGCCGCGACCGCCAGCGCGTCGTGGACGCTCTCGGACGGCTACGGCCAGAAGACGGTGAGCGCTCAGTTCCAGGACAGCGCAGGGAACGAGTCGAGCGTGGTGAGCGCGTCGATCGAGTACGTGAAATTCAGCGTCACCGGGACCTGGCTCATCCTCAAGACCCCCGATTACGACGACGCCACGGGCACGCAGACGAGCTATTTCCGCATCGGCGCGTCGGACTCGACCACCGAGAACGCCCTGCTCGACTCGTTCACGCACGCCGACCCCGCGGACAGCGCGAAGACGAAGCCGGGCGTGCAGAACGCCGACGACCTCCGCGCCGGAGACCCGGCCAAGACGTACCCGGGCTGGTTCGAGTACACCGACGGCGACCGGACGCTCGTGGTCCGCGGCAACAACCGGGAGAGCATCCAGCTGGACGAGACGGTCCTCGTCGGCGGCAACAAGACCGACACGGTCGGCGGCAAGTACCGCCTCAACCTCGGCGCCGGCACGCTCGAGGTGTACAACGCCGATCCCGTCTATCGGGTCGAGTTCTTCGAGCAGGACGTGTACGCGGCCGGGAAGAAGACCTGGCGCAAGCGCGAGATGGGCCACAACTCCAGCGACAGCTACACCTTCGGCGACACCGAGAGCTTCTACGGCGGCTACAAGTTCGACGCGATGTTCGGCATGACGAACACGGTCTTCCTCGGCGGCAAGATCGATCTCAGCCTGGCGCTGGCGCTGACCGCGAGCGTGGGCATGACCGTCGAGTTCGGCGCGGGCCTCAAGTACTCGAACGTCGCGGGCAAGGACATCAGCACGGCGGGCGATCACGAGCTCAAGGCGCGCGACGAGATCCACCTGCGCATCAAGGCCGATCACGAGGGCGTCGGCGGGAGCCGGAACGCGGTGCTCGCCGGGATCGCGGCCGCGACCGCCGTCCCGGTGGCGGTCCTCTCGGGGTGCACCGCCGCGGGGACCGTCGACAGCAGCGGCGTGGCCGCCGTCCCCGCCGGGTGCCTCGGGGGCGCGGCGGCCGCGTTCGCCGTCGGGCTCGTCGCCTCGGTGGTCGTCGCGCTGAAGGACAAGGCCGGGGACCCGAAGTCGCAGGCCGAGATCAAGATGGACAAGAAGGGGATCCTCATCGGGCAGAACGACGCGGCGGGAACGAGGCAGAGCGCGATTTACGTGGGGGAGGGCGACAGTGGGCCAGGAGGGGTGCTCCTCGCGAACTCCAAGGACTCCTTTGTAGGGCTCGATCCAGACGCGGACATCGTCGTCAACGCGGGGAAGGATATCTACCTCCAGACCGAGGACGGACGCGCGATCCTGAAGCTGATGACCGGCGGCAACGTCCGGCTCAAGAGCTCGAGCGCCAACTTCGATGGACAGATCACCCTGGGCGCCAACAACGCGCTGACCATCCAGTAGGCCGCGCGTGGAGATCCTCAACGACACCGGTCTCAAGCTCGGCTGGCTCGTGGGCCGGGTGCGACCGCCTGCGACCAGCCTGACGGTGATCGTCAAAGGCACCTTCACGCTGGCCCCGAACGCCCCGGCCGCGCTCGCCGCGCCGGGCGATCGGCTCCTGCTCGAGGGCGATCGCCACCTCGACGACGACCCCGGGAAGAGCCTCGTATACGCCTCCGATTTCGCCTACTTCAAGCTGCGCGCCGACGTCCTCCTGGTCGGCACCTGCCGCACGCCCCGCGGCGAGGCGCAGCCGGTCTCGTACGCCGCGCTGGAGGTCGGCCGCCTCCGCAAGCGGATCGCGGTGATCGGCGACCGGGTCTGGGACGGCGAGGTCGCCACCGAGCCGCGGCCGTTCCGCGCGATGCCGCTCCGGTACGAGCTGAGCTTCGGCGGCGACGGCTTCGCGAAGAACCCGCTCGGGCGCGGCCGCGGCAAGGTCAAGACCGCCGTCGGCGTCGAGCGCTGGCCGCTGCCCAACCTGGAGCTGCCCGGCAGCCTGATCGACTCGCCGCGGCAGACCCCGGACCCCGCGGGCTTCGGCCCGATCGAGCGGACGTGGGCGCAGCGCACCGCCGGCGTCGGCACCTACGACGATCGCTGGCTGACCGAGCGCTGGCCCGGCCTCCCCGAGGACTTCGACTGGGGCTATTTCAACGCCGCCCCGCACGATCAGCAGATCGCGGGTTATCTGCGCGGCGACGAGGCGATCGCGCTCGAGAACCTGCACCCCGAGCTCCCGCGCTACGAATCGCGGCTGCCCGGCCTGCGCGCGCGCTGCTTCGTGGAGGCCGCGGCGCGCGGCAGGGCCGAGATCCGCGAGGTGCCGCTCCACCTCGACACGCTCTGGATCGACATGGACGCGGGCCGGCTCGCCCTCGTCTGGCGCGGCCTCACCCCGATCGCGTCGCGCGCTCACGACGAGCTCCGCCGGGTCCTGCTGGTCGCCGAGCCGCTCGCGGAGCCGCCGCTCCCGGCCTCTCGCTACCGCGAGCCCGCGTGGTGGCGGCGCCCGGAGGTGCCCGAGGTCGCCGCGAAGCCGCGCGCGTCCGGCGTGCCCGACGGCGAGCCGGGCAAGCCCGGCGACGTCGACCCCGACATCATCGCCGGGCTCGCGCAGGCGCGCGCGATGCTCGAGAAATCCGGGGTCCCGCGCGACGTGATCGAGCGGCTGCGCGGCGTCACCTCGCCCGACGCGTTCCTCGCGATCGTGGTCGGAGAGCTGCGGCACGATCCGGAGGCCGCGGCGCGGCTCGAGCGCGACTCGCGCGAGCAGACGCGGCGGCTGCTCGTCGAGCACGGCCACGATCCCGCGCTGCTCGACGAGCCGGCGCGGCCCGAGGACCGGCCCGCCGCCGCGGCGGCGCTCACGCGCGAGGAGGTCGCGGCGCGCGCGAAGGGCGGGCGCAGCTTCGCCGGCGCGAGGCTCGCGGGCCTCGATCTGTCGGAGCTCGACCTGCGCGGGCTCGTCTTCACGCGCGCGGATCTCACGGGCGCGCGCCTCCGAGAGGCCCGCCTCGACGGCGCCGATCTGACGGGCGCCCGCCTCGAGCGGGCCGATCTCACGCGCGCCTCGCTCGCGCGCGCCGTCGCCGTCCAGGCCGAGCTCTTCGGCGCCGACCTCACGGGCGCGGACCTCTCCGCGGCCAACCTCTCGGAGGCCGGCCTCCGCGGCGCGGCGCTCCCGGGCGCCAGGCTCGACGAGGCCGATCTCACGGGCGCCACGCTCGCGCAGGCGAACCTCGAGCGCGCGTCGCTGCGCGAGGCCGAGCTCGGCGGCGCCAACCTCGCGGAGGTCCGGGCGCGCGGGGCGAACGCCCGAGGGGCCCGCCTCCGCGGCGCGAGGCTCACCGCCGCCGACCTGCGCGGCGCCTCGCTCGACGCGGCCGATCTCACGGGCTGCGCGCTGGACGGCGCGCAGCTCGGCGGCGCGTCGCTGCGCGAGGCCTCCCTCTACGGCGCCTCGGGCGAGCGCGTCTCCATGGCGGAGGCCGATCTCACGGGCGCGCGCGCCGTCGACGGCGCGTCGTTCCGGCGCGTCGATCTCCGCGCGGCGAGGGCCGACGGCTCCAGCTGGACCGGCGCGTCGCTGCGCGAGGCCGATCTGCGCGGCGCGACCCTGATCCGCGCCGATCTCTCGGGCGCCGACCTGTCGGGCGCGAACCTGCACCGCGCCGTCCTCAAGAACGCCAACCTGAGCAAGGCGAAGCTCGACGCGGCGCTGCTCACCGCGGTCAACCTGTTCCAGGCCACGCTCGAGCAGGCCAACCTGACCCGCGCCGACCTCCGCGGCTCGAACCTGTACGGGTGCGAGCTGCTCGACGCGATCCTCGCCGAGGCGCGGCTCGACGGCGCGAACCTGAAGGCGACGAAGCTCGCCGGGCGGAGCGCGGGATGAGCGCGGTCGCCCCCGGCAAGGACGTGGCGGCCCTGCTCGACCGCCTCCGCGCGAGCCCGGCGCCGGGCCCTCCGGTGTTGCCGGAGATCGATCTCGCCGGCGCCGACCTGCGCGGCGCGCCCCTCGAGAAGGTGGCGCTCCACCGCGTCCGCCTCGCCGGCGCGGATCTCTCGGGCGCGCGGCTCGCGGGGGCGATGTTCATCTCGTGCGACCTCCACGGCGCGAAGCTCGCGGGCGCCGATCTCGCGGGCGCGGTCTTCAGCTCGCTCGACGTGGCGGTGGATCGCGAGGCCGTCGTGGAGGTCCCGCTCGACGCCGCCGGGCTCGCGCGCGAGCAGGTCGACGCGCTCGCCGGCGCGGGCGTGCGCGGCTTGCAGCGCCGGCTCCTCGACCTCGGGGGCGCCGATCTCACGGGCGCGCGGCTCCAGGGGGCCGTGCTCGAGGGGGTCGATCTCGCCGGGGCGCGGCTCGCCGGCGCCGATCTCACCGGCGCGATCCTCGAGCGCTGCACCCTCACCGCGGCGTCGCTCGAGGGAGCGCGGCTCGACCGGGCCTCCGTCAGCGACGGCAAGCTCGCCGGCGCGGATCTCTCCGGCGCGCACCTCGCGGAGGCCGCGCTCTCGGGCTGCGACCTCTCCGCGGCGCGCCTCGACCGCGCGACCCTCCGCGCCGTCCGGATCGAGCGCTGCGACCTCGGCGGCGCGTCGTTCCGCGGAGCGCACCTCGACGGCGCCGCCCTCGTCGAGGTCACGCCCGCGGCGCCGCCGCTCGCGGGCGCGCGGGTCGACCGCCTCCGGCTCGACGGCGCGTCGCTCTCCGCGCTGGGCGCGCTCGCGGGCGATCACGGCGGCGGCCGGCTCGCGCGCTGCGACCTCCGCGGCATGGATCTCACCGGCGGCAGCTTCGCCCAGGCCGAGCTCGCGGGGAGCGACCTCGCGGGCGCGAAGCTCGCGGGCGTCGATCTCACCGGCGCCGACCTGCGCGGCTGCGAGCTCGGCGGCGCCGACCTCCGGCGGGCGCGGCTCGCCAAGGCCTCGCTGTCGGCGGCGAAGCTCTCGCGCGCCAGGCTCGACGGCGCGATCCTGGACGGGGCCGACCTCACCGGCGCGATCCTCGCCGGCGCCGAGCTGCGCGGGATCTCGGCGGAGGGCGTCGATCTCACGAGGGCCGACCTGACCGACGCCGTCCTCGACCGGACGGCGCTCACCGACGGCACGCTCACCGGCGCGAAGCTCTCGCGCGCGAGCCTCCAGGGCGCGGTGCTCGACGGGTGCGACGCGAGCGGCGCCGTCCTCGAGGGCGCGATCCTCGCCGGGGCCCGCCTGCTGACGAGCAGGCTCGCGGGCGCGAAGCTCGCGGGCGCGGATCTCCGGCGGGCCAGGCTCACGGGCGTCGATCTCTCGGGCGCCGATCTCTCGAAGGTCAAGCTCGAGGCCAACGCCTTCGTGCGCTGCCGCCTCGCGGGCGCCGACCTCCGCGGCGCCGACCTGTCGGGCGCCGATCTCACCGACGCCGATCTCTCCGGCGCCGATCTCACGGGCGCGCGGCTGCACGGCGCCACGCTGACCCGCGCGGACGCGAGCGGCGCCGCGCTCCACCGCGCGGCGATGAGCCGCGCCGACGCCGGGGCCGCGAACTTCAGCGGGAGCAAGCTGCAGCAGGCCGACCTGCGCGAGGCGAACCTCCGCAGGGCGTACCTCGAGGGGGCGGCGCTCGGGGGCGCGAACCTGACCGGGGCCGACCTGCGCGAGGCCATCCTGGTGCGCGTCGACGCCCCGCGCGCGCTCTTCTGCAGGGCCCGGCTGGGCTACGCCGATCTCTCGCACGCGCGGCTCGCGGACGCGGACTTCGCGCAGGCCGACGTGGCGGGCGCCAACCTGCACCGGATCGACGATCCCGGCGCGCTCTGGGCGCTCGCGAACCGCGAGCAGGCCCGGGGCACCGATCCGGAGCTGGCCGCTGCCGAGGACTGGCAGCCGCCCAGCGCGTAGTCACCCGAAGCGGAGGGACGATGTCGAAGCCTGCCTTGTCCAGCGTGAGCCCGAAGGAAGCGACCGCGAGCTACGTGCGGCGCGCCGCCGTGGTCGAGGTCGCGAGCGAGCGGCGATGCGTCGTGCGCGTCGAGCACGAGGGCCGCGCCCTCGAGCTGAGCGCGGTGGTGGCGATGTCCCCGCTGCCCCGGCTCGAGGCGGGTCATCCTGTGCTGGTGACCGGAGAGGACCTCGAGCGCTGCTACGTCGTCGGCGTGCTCGGCGACGAGGCGGTCCCTGCCTCGGAGCGGCGGCTCACCACGCGGTCCGGCGCCTCGGCGGCCGTGTCCGCCGACGGCGAGCGCGAGCGCATCGAGGTGCGCGACCCGGGCGGGCGCCTGGTCTTCGAGTATCGCCCCGATCTCGGCCGCGGCCTGCTCTCCGTGCCCGCGGGCGATCTCGCGCTCGCCGCGCCGCAGGGGAACATCGACCTCGTCGCCGGGGGCGCGATCCGGTGCCGCGGCGCGGGCGGGGTGACGCTCGAGGCCGGCGACGGGGAGGCGGGCGCGCGGCCGTCGCTCGCGCTGGGGCAGACCGAGGCGCGCCTCGGCGCCCGCGCGCTGAAGCTCGTCGGCGAGCGGGCCGAGGTGCTCTTCGCGGAGGCGAGCTATCGAGGCGTCCAGCTCTCGGCGGCGGTCGAGCAGGTGAAGGTGGTGGCGGACCGGATGGAGACGCTCGCGGCCCACGTCTTCGAGCGGCTCAAGCGCTCCTTCCGCCGCGTCGAGGACCTCGACGAGCTCCTGGCCGGGCGCGTGCGCGCGCGCGTCTCCGGGGCCTATTCGGTCAAGGGGGGTCACGCCTCGATCGAGGCCGAGGACGACGTGAAGATCGACGGCAAGCGCATCCACCTCGGATGAGCGGAGGAGGGCCGATGTTTCCCATCGCGACGAGGCAGGGAGGGACGTGCGAGGCCTTCCCGGACACGTGCAAGACCCCGGCGCCGCCGGCCCCGCCCGTGCCGGTGCCCTACCCGAACACCGCGCAGCTCGTGCAGGCCAACCCGGGGACCTGCGCGAAGAAGGTGAAGGTGTTGAACCAGCCGGTGATCACCAAGCAGACGGTGATCCCGATGAGCGCCGGCGACGAGGCCGGGGCGGCGGGCGGCGTGGTCTCCGGCACGATCAAGGGCCCCGTGCAGTTCAAGCAGGGCTCGGCGAAGGTCAAGGTGGAGGGGCAGCCGGTCGTCTTCCAGACGTGCATGACCGCGCACAACGGCACGAACGCCAACGTGCCCGCGGGCGTGCACTCGTCTCCATCGCAGACCAAGGTGTCTGTCGCGATGTAGGCCGTGGCCACCGCGCGCGACGACGCCCCGCCCCGGGGGCCTACGGTGGTGCGTGGATGAGAGAGGTGTTCAGTCCGCGGCGAGGCGCTCGGGGGCGTAGTCGCGCGAGTCGTCGCCGGAGACCTCTTGGGCGATCGCGCGGAGCTGCTCGTAGCGCTCGCGCAGCAGCGACCACAGCCGATCGCGGATGTCGCGCGAGTCGAGGCGCTCCGGCGCGCGGGTGTTGCTGAGCAGCCACTTCGCGGTGCCGTTGATCCGGGTCACCTCCTCCCGGGTGAGGGAGATCCGGCCTTGCACGTGGTTCCACCGGTCCAGGATGAGGTTGGTGATGGTGGCCGCCGCGCTCGCGGGATCGCCGGCGACGAGCGCGCGCCGGACGATGCCGTAGGTCTCCGGGACGATGCCGCGCGGGAAGCAGGCCTCGGCCGCCGCGAGCGTCGGGCGCAGCGCCTCGTAGAGCTGGTCGAGCCGCTCCGTCACCTCGGCCGGCGGCGCGCTCTCGGGCTGCATCCGCGCCACCGCGTAGTCGAGCGCCATCGCGAGCTCCGGCAAGCTGCGGATCGCGTCGAAGCGAGACTTCGGCAGCCGGCGCCGGTGGCGCGCCGGATCGCGCGTCACGGACTGCACGGCGCGCCGGACGATCGCGAGCACCCCGCCCGCGTCCCCGCGGAAGGCCTGCACGTTCGCCGCGGGGAGGTCGCTCGCCGGCATCGCGTACCGCTCGTAGCGCTCCCGATCCAGGCTCTCGTCGCCCCGGGAGCGCGGCTCGACGGAGAGCGGCCCGAAGCTGGCGGACGAGGCCGGCTCCATCCGCTCCGAGCCCGGCTGCTCCGAGCTCGCCTGCTCCGCGCCCGCCTGCTGCGGCCGGTCCGTCTCGGGGCGCTCGCCCTCCGCGCGCGGGCGCTCCTCCGGAGCGGGCGCTCCAGCGATTTGCCGTGTCTCTTCCGGACCGGTCTCGACCGGACCGGACGTCGTGCTCTGGGCGGTGCTCTCGGCCTCGAGCGGTGTGGACCGAAGCGCTGGATCCCGCAGCGCCTCGAGGTCGTCTCGCGCACGCGTCATCCGGGCCATCGTACGTAAGTCGGCGCGACGGCACAAGATCCGCGGCCGCTCGCTCGCCGCGATCGTCGTCGTCGTCCAGCACCCCGCGCGCGGGCCCTGCGCGGCGGCGCCGACCTCGCACGGAGGGCGCCGACCTCGCACGCGGGGCGTCGCCCGCCTCGGGAGGCGGCCCTCGTCGGCGGGCGCCGATCGGCGCCGATCAAGCGTCGAGCGCGTCCCAGAAGGTGCGCAGATCGTCCGAGAGCGGCGCCTCGATGCGCACGCGTTCGCCTGTCGCCGGGTGCGTGAGCTCCAGGAGCGCGGCGTGGAGGGCGTGGCGGTCGAGCTCGAGCGCGCGGCGGTCGTCGTCGGTGAGCTCGCCGTCGGCGCCGCGCGCGAACAGCCCCTCGTCCGGCCCGTAGAGCTTGTCGCCCACGAGCGTCAGGCCGCTCGACGCGAGGTGGACCCGGATCTGGTGCTGCCGGCCGGTCTCGAGGGTGCACTGGATCATGGAGTAGCGCCGGCCGGTGAGCGGGTCGGCGCGGCGGCCCAGCACCTCGCAGGCGGTGGCCGACGCGAGGCCGCGGCCCGGCGGCGCGACGCGCATCTTCACCTTGTAGCGGCTCCCGGTGTCGAGCTCGAGCGGCAGCTCGACGCGGAAGTCGTCGCGCTCGGGCCAGCCCCAGGCGATCGCCACGTAGCGCTTGAGGACGCCGGTGCGCTCCTCGAACTGCGCCTTCACCGTCCGATCGGCCTCGGGCGTGCGGCAGAGGAGGAGCACGCCGCTCGTCTCGCGATCGAGCCGGTGCGCCAGGAACAGCCGCTCTCCGGGGCGCGCGGCCTCCATCATCTTGATGACGGTGCTCTTGTGGTAGCGCGCCGTGGGGTGCACGGGCAGGCTCGGCGGCTTGTTCACCGCGAGCAGCGCGTCGTCCTCGTGGAGCACCGGGATCGCCGTGTCGGGCGCCTGCTCGTCCCACGGCGCGCGCCAGAGGAGGATGCACTGCTCCGGCCGCACGCGATCGCTGCCGCGCAGGCGCCGCGCCTCGGGCGAGTAGGCGCCGCGGGCGACGATCTCGGCGGCGCGCGTGCGGCTCGTCCGCTTGAGCTGCGACTGCACGAACCGGTCGAGCCGCATGCCCGCCGACTCGGGCGGCACGCGGAGCACGGTGACGACCGACCCTTCCGGCACCTCCTCCGGCCGCACCACCTGGGTGCCGCGGCCGAAGGGGCCGCTCGTCCCGGCGAGCTCCCGCGCGCTGATCCTGGTCATGGGTCGAGGTTGGCGTACGGCTTTAGCAAAAGCGCCGCCCGCGTGCGCGGAAAAGGCGCCGCCGGCGCGCGCGGCGTCGAGCGCGCGGCGCCGCGTCGCTCACCGCGGGTCGATGATCTCGCAGGGGAAGTTGAACGAGATGCCCTGCGTCGCGGCCTTGAGCTTCTCGCAGGCGTCGCCGACGAGGACGAGCTGGGTGGGGCTCTCCATGGTCCAGCCGTTCTGCGCGTCGTAGGGCACGGGCACGCCGTCGATGAGCACCTGGCCCTCCGACGCGTGATCGAGATCGACCGCGATCGAGCCCTGGAGGTCGAACGTGCAGCTCTTGGCGCCGGAGATGGCCGCGTTGAGCTCGTTTTCCAGGGCGTCCGCGTTGGTGGGGTCCGGCGTGTAGTACATCGCGGTGCCGCCCACGTCGGCGTAGGTGCCGGCGCCGGTGAAGCAGGACTGGGTCGTGTTCTGCGGCCGCCGGACCGGCTGGCCGGCGCCGGCGTTCGCGAGGTCCTGGAGGTGCTCGGCGAAGTCGCCGTCGCCGAGGCCGAAGACGAACGTCCCGATGCCTTGCTCGTACGCCGACTGCACCGCGCCTACGACGTCGTCGCGCGCGCAGACGGAGGGCCCGTCATCGCAGCGATCGGGCTCGCCGTCGGTGACGAAGAGGATGTACTTGGGGCCGGGCTCTCCGAACGCGAGGAGATCGGGGATGATCGTCTCGTTGAACGTCATGCCGGTCGGCGTCTCGAGCTTCTGGCCCGGCCGCATGGAGGCGACCTCGTACGCGGCCGCGATGTCGGCGTGGCTGTTGAGGGCGATGGCGTCGGTCCCGGCGAGCAGCGGGCACTGATCCGGGGCGATCCCGGTGAACGTGAGGAACCCGAAGCGCACCTTCGCCTGCAGGCTCTCGACCACGTTGAGCACGGCGGTCTTCAGCGGGTCCCAGAAGCCGCTGTCGTACATGCTGCCGGAGCGATCGACGACGATCATGACGGTCGGCGTCTGCGGCTCGAAGGCGATGTCGAGCTGCTGGCAGCTGCCGCCGGCGCCGCCGCTGCCGCTGGTGGCGAGCAGGCCGCCGCCGCTGCCGACGAAGATCGGCTCCTCGCCGCCGCCCGTGGAGCTGCCGCTGGTGGTCGCGCCGCCGCCGCTGCCGCTGATGCCGCTCGAGGCGCCGGAGCCCTGGGATGAGGAATCGCCTTCGTTCGTGCCGCTACAGCTCAGGGCGATGCCGGCGGCGACGAGGGCGAGGGACCAAGAGAGCCTGGGGAAGATAAGTGTGCTGCTCACGAGGTAAAGATACACAGGCCGGGACGGCGTGTCTGCGCCGCGCACGTGTCCGGCGGCGGATGCGGCGCGGGTGGAAAGATGCTCCGCGCGGAGAACGCAGCGCCGCCCCTGCGGCGACACCCGGGCGTCGGCCCGCGCGCAGCGCTGCCGTCATGGCTGCGTCTCGGAGCGGGCGGTTGCGCAGGAGCGCGTCCGCAGGGGCACCTGGGAGTAGCGCAACACGCAGGAGGGTCTGCGCGGGTCGAGTTTAAAGTAAAAAATCATACAGAAGTGTCTGCGAAACTGCACCTGGAAGTAAGCCATCATTCAAAAATGTGTACGGGAGGAACTCCCGGATGCAGTTCAGCTTACAAATTTGTGTACGGCGGCGGTCCGATGCGTGCCGGCGCGGCGGCGGGTGGGTGCGGAGCGTGTCCGGCCGCCGCGGCGGGAGTGTGCCGAGCGTGTACGGCAGCTGCGGCAGGTGGGTGCGGAGCGCCGAGTGTCCGATTCGTGCCGGAAATCTGGTGCCATGAGCGACCCTGGTTAGCTTCGGCGACCATGGCGAAACCTACCAACCGACCTGAAAAGGCCCCGTCGGCGCGTGCCGCGGGAGAGGAACGGGTCCTGAGCTACCAGGCCCTCTACAAGCACTACCAGCCCATCGGCGCGGAGCTCCGCGCCGAGGAGGTGCAGGTCTGTCGCGCGGATCCGCGCCTCGTGCTCGTGAACGCGAAGCGCGGCGTCGCGGCGGTGCTCGGCACGAAGGAGCAGGTGCAGGCCGTGCGCGAGCACCTGCCGAAGATCCCGGTGAAGCAAGTGCAGGAGCTGCCGGACATGGCCCGTGCGCTGCTCTTCGCCTCGCGCGAGGCGCTGCCCCGGGTCGCGAGCCCGAAGGAGATCGAGAAGGCGCTCGCGGAGATCAGCGGGCCGCGCGAGGAGCTGCTCACCCAGGCGGAGCTCTTCGCCAGGCGGGGGCTGCTGGACCGGGAGCGGGTCGCGCAGATCCGGGCCGGCTCCGGCAAGTACGACGCGGCCCGGGACGGGATGGAGCTCGCGGCGCTGTTCACCGCGCGCGCGGAGGCGCTGAAGGGGCTGCACCCGTTCACGCGGGAGGAGATCGAGAAGCTCGGGCGAACGAGCGAGTGGCTGCTCGAGAACCTGACGCCGACCGGCGCGCGGGCGGAGGCGAAGAAGCGGGAGAAGCTGCCGGCGGAGGACGCGCGAGACCGGCTGTGGACGCTGATCGTGCAGCGGTACGCGCATGTCCGGAAGATCGGGTACTACTTCCACGGCGACGACTTCGAGCAGATCACGCCGCGGCTCCTGTCGCGGGCGCACGCGGCGCAGGCGGGCGCGGAGCCGGAGGAGGCGCTCGACGAAGAGGCGGAGGCGGTGGAGGGCGGGGGCGGCTCTGCCGAGGCGGGGGGCGAGGGGGTGGCGTGACGCCCTGATTCGAACGGCTGCTTTTATCTCAATGCATCACGGGAGGCCGGCTGAGCCTCCCGTGGCCGAGTCGCCCGAGTAGTGGTCAAATTTGAACATGAAGGCGGGAAGGCGGGAAGAAACCTTGATGATCTTCCCGCCTTCCCGCCTTCATGTGGACTCTCTCTGGGCAAAGTTGACCACTACCGTCGCCTGACCATCTGCTGCTCTTGCCGCACAGGCGATCCTCCACTTAGCCGAGCTCCGCGCCTGGAAGCCGTCGGAGCGCGCCGCCGTGCTGGGCCTCGCCGATGCCGCGAAGCTCGTCGAGCGGCACCTCTCGCCCATGGTCAGCGAGGGGCTCCTCGAGCGGACCCACCCCGAGAACCTGCGGCACCCCGAGCAGGCGTACTGCTCCCGCAAAGACGGTCCGGCTGCTTCCAGGGACAAGGAGGACGACGACGATGCCCGGTAAGCATGACGAAAAGGCCCTCGAAGATGCCATCGAGCGGCGATGACGGCTCGACCAGGGCTCGCGGATCTCGACGCCAATACCATCGAGCGCGGCCTCTCCGCCGCGGTAGAGGCGCTGGAAGCGCGGACCGATCGGGGTTCGCTCGCCGACTGGGTAGGGTGGACGCTCGCCGACGCCCATGAGGGCTCGTGCGCTCGTGGCGAGCTCTCCGCAGAGGGCGCAGCCGGGAAGGAGTACGCCTGGTTGGCCGAGGCCGCGGCTGCGCTCGTCCGGGTCATGGCGCCGCCCTCTCGCGGGCCGGTCCTCGCGCTGGCGCTCCACGCCGTGATGCACGCGCCTGACGCGATGCTACGCCCCGGCGCCCTCCTGGAGCTCGCGCGATCGGAGCTCCCGGGCGGAGAGGTCGCGGCGCGACGCGCAGCGCACATCGCTTCGATGCGGCATGGCAAGAGCGCGGTGGACAGCCTGGTCCTGGCGTCCGCGCTCCTGCCGCTGGACGAGGCGAGCGCCTGGTTCGATGAGGCGCTCACGCAAGCCGCGGCCTTGCGGCCCGACGAGCTCGCGCGCACCGCTTCAGGCGCGATGGATGGGCTCGGGTCGGAGCGAGCGAAGATGCTCTACGACAAGATCCAGTCGCGAGGCGGCGCGCCGCGCGAGTGGCTCGTCGCTCTGGCCCCGCAGCTCCCCGACGAAGCGCGCGCGGGCGCGATCGACCAGGCTCGCGCGTGGGCGACAGAGGGGACGGTGATGCTGGACGGCAAGGTGCGCACGGCCCTGCTCGCGTGCGTCGACGCCGCGCAGTGTCTGGCCTCGCTCGACGAGGCCGGCGCGGACGACGCCGTCGCGCTCGTCGAGCGTCTGGCTACGCTGGGTTTGCGCGACGAGGGCCTCTCGGCGTTCGACCGGCGGTTCTCGGAGCCCCTGCGCCGCATGGAGGCTCGGCTCGCGGCGTACCGGACGGGGACCCCGAGCCCTCGCGCCATCGACCACGTCCGAGGCGCCACCTCGGGGCTCGATGCCGCGCGCTGGGCCGAGCTCATCAAGCGACATGCGCCGGTCCTCGTCGCCTTCTTCGAGGAAGCGGAGCTCGTCGCCAGGCTGGCGCGGCTGGAAGATGCCATGGGCATCGAGGCGCGCGCGGCGCTCGCGCCCTGCGTGGGAGCGCCGCTCCGGCGCCGTCTCCTGCAGGAGGCCGTGTCGCTCCAGCGGGATGCCGGCGACACGGACACGCTCGCCGCGCTCGCGCGCTGCGCCCGCTGGCTCGAAATCGAGGAGGCGATCGCGCTGAGCGTCCTCGAGCTCCCGGTCGGGAGCCTCGAGGAGCTGCTCCGGGAGCACGGTTCGCTCTGGTGGACGGCGCCGCTCCTCCACAGGGCGGTAGGCGACGAAGGACTGGTGGAGGTCGCGCGGGTGATCGCGGAAGCGCTGCTCGGGTACACGCCGCCGGCGCACGGCGCAGCCGGTTTCGGCCCGTCCGCCTGACGGCCTCGGGAAGCCCTGAACCCCTCCCGAACGCCGCCCCCGGTGTGCGGAAGCCGCCCCGTGCGCCCCCCGGTTCGTGCTACACACGGCGCCCGCATGGACATCCTCTTCGCTGCTTCCGAGATCGCGCCCATCGTCAAGGTCGGCGGGCTGGCTGACGTCGTGTCGTCGCTCTCGAAGGCGCTCCGGCTGCTCGGCCACAAGGTGACGATCGCGCTGCCCCGCTACCAGGCCCTCGATTCGAGCGGGCTGATGATGGCGCGCCGCCTCACCCCGATGCCGCTCGAGGTCGACCCGAAGGTGTCGCCAGGCGGGCCGATCCAGGTGACGCTCTTCGACGGGCGGCTCAGCACGGGCGTGGAGCTCATCGTCCTCGACGTGCCAGGCTTCCACGATCGGCCCGGCATCTACGGCGAGGAAGGGCGCGACTACGAGGACAACGCGCGCCGGTTCTCCCTGTTCTCCCGCGCCGTCGTCGAGCTCGTCCGCCAGCGCGCCAGGTCCGGCGCGCCGTTCGACATCGTCCACACCCACGACTGGCCCACCGCCATGGTGGCGTACCTGCTCCGCCACCAGCAGTCCGTGCCCGGCCGGACCGTGCTCACCCTCCACAACGTCGCCCACCAGGGCCTCTTCCCCAAGGACACGCTCGGGGCCCTCGGCCTCGACGAGGACCACTTCCGGCCGGACCGGCTCGAGTTCTACGGCCAGCTCAACTTCCTGAAGGGCGGCATCCTCGCCGCAGACGCGCTCACCACCGTCTCCACCACCTACGCGAACGAGATCCTCACGCCCAAGCAAGGCGAGCGGCTCGACGGCGTGCTCCGCACCCGGACGAACCAGCTGACCGGCATCGTCAACGGCATCGACTACGCCGTCTGGAACCCGATGACCGACCCGGCCATCATCGCGCGCTACGACGCCGAGGACGTGAGCAACAAGGGCCGCTGCAAGAGCGCGCTCCTCCAGGAGATCGGGCTCGAGATCCGGCCGGATCGGCCGCTGCTCGTGTCCATCGGCAGGGTGGTCGCGCAGAAGGGCAGCGACCTGCTCGCGAGCGCCCTGCCGAAGATCCTGAAGGGCGACGTCAGCGTCGTCGTGGCCGGCGAGGGCGACCCCGAGCTCATGGAGAAGCTCACCGCCGCCGCCGCCAAGGCGCCCGAGCGCGCGAAGTTCCTCGGCGGCGTGAGCGAGGCCGTCGTCCACCGGCTCATGGCCGCGGCCGACCTCGTGGTCGTGCCGTCGCGCTTCGAGCCGTGCGGCCTCGTGCAGCTGTACGCGCAGCGCTACGGCGCCGCCCCGGTGGCGTGCCGGACCGGTGGCCTCGTCGACACGATCGTCGACCTCGACGCCGCCCTGGAGACCGGCACGGGGTTCCTGTTCGACAAGCCGACCGCCACGTCGCTCGTCGGCGGCGTGCAGCGGGCCCTCGCGGCCCTGACGTCGCCCCGCTGGCCCGCGGTCCAGCGCCGCATCATGCGCCTCGACCTCGGCTGGGATCGCCCCGCGCGCCGCTACGTCCAGGTCTACCGGCAGGCGCTCGCCCGCTGATCCTGCCGCGCCGGAGCGGAGCGCCCGCGCCGGACGGCGGAGCGCCCGCGCGGGACAGCGGAGCGTCCGCGGCAGCGCGAGACGCGCGGCGCTGGAGGGCGCGCCGGAAAGGGGCGGCCCGAGCGCGCTGCGGCGCCCCCCGCGCGACAACATGACGCATTGTCGCCGGCCATCCGCGTCGCCTATAGCAGCGGCCGTGCTGCCCAGAGCCGTCGCCGGCGCCGCGCTCCTCCTCTCGCTCGCGTTGTCTCCGGGCACCGCGCGCGCGTCGGCCTGCTGCGGGACCGGGCACGGGATCGCCCAGTGGCTCGCGCCCTCGGAGCGCGCCGCGGCGAGCTTCTCGCTCCGGTTCACGGAGCAGCTCGGGAGCTGGTCGCCGGCGCGGGACTTCACCACGCAGGGCGAGGGCGTCTACCACCGCGAGCTGCGGGCCGACGTCGGGTGGACGGTGCGCGCCGGAGAGCGCCTCCAGCTCGGCATCTCCGTCCCGCTGCTGCGCACGTGGGCCGGGGCCGGCCCCGGCGACACGGCCGCGGGCGGCGGCGTCGGGGACATCAGCGCCTCGGGCCGGGTCGCGCTCGTCGACGGCGTCATGTCCCCGTGGCTCCCGTCCGCCGCGTTCACGCTCGGCGTGACGCTCCCGACCGGACACGGCCAGAACGACGCGCTCGAGCCCGTCGGCGTCAGCGCGACCGGCGTGGGCACGGGCGGCGCCGGCGCGATCGGCCTCGGCGCGGCCAGCGCGGACACGACCGGCCTCGGCGTGGCCGAATTCCGGCCGGGGATCCTCCTCGAGAAGTCGTGGGGCTCGTTCCAGGCGCTGTTCTCCTTCTCGACCAGCGTCCGCACGAGCTACTACGCCGCGAGAGATCGCGAGGTGCAAGCCGCGCCGCGCATGCAGTTCCTCGCCGCGGCGGGGCCCGTGTGGGCCTCCGGCACCTCGCTCAGCGTGGGCGGCGTGTACGAGCGCGAGGGATACGCGCGCCAGGCCGGCCGCCCGGGCAAGGGCGGCGCGCACGAGCGGACCGCGCTGCTCGCCGTGCTGGCCCACGACGTCAGCGCGCGCTGGACCGCCGTCGGCAACCTCCAGGTGGACGTGCCGATCGCGGGGATCGGCCGCAGCGAGGGCGCCTTCGCCGCCCTGTCCGCGGGCCTCCGTTACGTGTGGGGGAGACATGATTGAACCGCGCGATCGATCGTCGACGAGATCACCCAGGGAGCGCCGCGGGGCGCGGGCACGCCGCGCGGCGGTCGCGGCGGTCGCGGCGCTCGCCCTCCTCGCGCTCCAGGGCTGCGGCGCCGAGGGGTGGGAGCCGGATCCCGGGAAACGGCTGGGCTCCGGCCTGAACGAGCGCATCGAGTTCTCGGTGGCGTCGACCGGGCCGCTCGCGGTCGGCGCCAACACCTTCCACGTGAGGCTCACCTGGCTCGACTCGAGGAAGCCGGTGCAGCGGATCAAGCTCCGCGTCTACTCGACGATGCTCGGCATGCGGCACGAATCCGTGCACGACGCCGTGGAGATCGAGCCGGGCCTGTACGAGGTGGCCAACGTCCCGTTCTCGATGACCGGCACCTACGACATGCAGTTCCGCGCCCTGGCCGCGTCCCTCATCGACGAGGCGGAATTCTCGTTCGAGGTGTACTAAGTTTCCGCCCCGTGCACAGCTCTGCAGAGGAGACGCCTCGACCGCGAAGGGGAACGAGCGCGCCGCGGCGCCGCCGGCTCGCGCCGTCGGCCGCGGCGCTGGTCGCGGCGCTGGGGCTCGCCGCGCCGGCCTCGGCGAACGGCCGCTTCCCGGCCGCGGGCCTCATCGCGAGCCACCCGAGCGATCCGTCGCGCCTGCTGGTGCGCGCGACCTACGGCCTGCTCTCCACGAGCGACGGCGGCGAGGAGTGGCGCTGGATCTGCGAGCCGGTCGTCGGCTTCGGCGGGAACGAGGACCCGATGGTCGCCTTCCTCGCCGACGGGACGATCATCGCCGGCGTCTTCGAGGGGCTCAGCGCGTCGAAGAACGGCGGGTGCGACTGGTCGTTCGCCCCGGGCGAGCTCTCGGATAGCTACGTCATCGACCTCTCCGCCGATCGCGAGGACCCCTCGCGGGCCGTGCTCGTCATCAGCTCGGGGCTCGGGGCTGGGCGGTTCCTGACCCAGCTCTGGGAGACGAGCGACAACGCGGACAGCTGGACCAAGTCGAGCGCCGATCTGCCCGAGGACTTCCTCGCGCAGACGGTCGACGCGGCCCCCTCGAACCGCGACCGCATCTATCTGAGCGGCCGCTTCGGCGGGCCGGACTACGCCGGGGCCCTGCAGCGGACCGACGACCGCGGCACGACCTGGGAGCGCTTCGACATCCCGGGGAGCGACGACAAGCGGCTGCCGTACATCGGCGCGATCGATCCCGCCGATCCCGACACGATCTACGTGCGCCTCGACGGCGATCCCAGCGACGCGCTGCTCGTCTCGCGCGACGGCGGGCAGACCTTCGCGACGGTGTTCGAGAGCCAGGGCGACCTCCTCGGCTTCGCGCTGTCGCCGGACGGGGCGACCGTGCTCGTGAGCGGCCCGCAGGACGGGATCTGGCGCGCGGCCGCGAGCTCGCTCGAGTTCACGAAGATGTCGGGCGTCGGCGCGCGGTGCCTGACCTGGACCGGGGCGGCGCTCTTCGCCTGCGGCGACGAGGTCGTCGACGGCTTCACGGTCGGCCGCTCGCTCGACGAGGGAAAGAGCTTCGAGGCCCTCCTGCACCGCGACGGGCTCTGCGGCCCGATCGAGTGCGCGCCGGAGAGCGGCGCGGCCTCGACCTGCACGGATCTCTGGGGCGCGACCGAGCTCACCATCGGCTCCCGTCAATGCGGTGGCGCCGGCAGCGGCAGCGGCAGCGGCGCCGGCAGCGGAGGTTCCTCCGCGGGGCCCGCGGAGGAGGCGGGCGGGTGCGGGTGCAAGCTCGGCGCGCCGGGCGCGGCGAGCGCCGACGCCGCCGCGCCGCCCGGCGGCCGGCGTGCGATCGCGCTCGCGCTCTCGGCCGCCGGCGCGCTCGCGCTGGCGCGGCGTTCGCGGGCCCGCGCGCGATCGAGCGCACGCGGGCCCGCGAGGCGCGCGGGCTGAAGCAGGGCGGCGCGACGGCGGGCGAGCGAGGCCGTGCCCACGCGAACGACCGCGCGCGGCTTCATCAACCGCTTATGGAAGGGCGCGGCGAGCGTCGGCCCGAGCGCCGATCGAAGCGACCGGGTGCAGCGCTCGCTCCCGGCGCCGCGCCGTCCGTGCGGGAGCGGGCGGGCGGCGCTGAAGGCCGCGTCCGGTTCGTTTCTCGATCTACGCCCTCGCGGGCTGGCGTAGACTGAGAGGGCCTAGGCTCCGGCCAGCGCGTGAATGGCTCCCAGAGACCTTCCCAAGTCGCCGCTCGCCGCCTTCCTCCGCACCCACGGCGCAGGGATCCTGGAGGCGTGGGAGCGCGCCGAGCGGCGCCGCGCGCCGGGCGAGCAGTCCCCGGGCTACCTCGCGCTGCGCGAGGAGCTGCCCACCGTCTTCGAGCGCATCGCCGAGCGCCTCGACGCGGCCGTGTCGTCGGCGGTCGTGCCGCAGAGCGACGACGCGCGCGACTCGTGGACCGGCGTCGAGTCGCTGTCGACCGAGTTCCCCGAGCCGCTGCTCGGCTTCCGCGTGCTCGACCGGCTCCGCGACGGGTTCGATCTGGAGGACGTGACGGCCCAGTACTCGGTGCTGCGCCGCTGCGTGCTCCGGCTCCTCGAGCGGACCGGCACGCAGGCGTCGTGGCTCGAGATGACCGTCCTGCACGAGGCGCTCGATCAGGTGATCATCGATCCGGCCACGCGGAGCGCCGCCGGCCGCGAGCGCGCGCTCGGGGCGCTCGATCGCGTCTCGGCCGAGGGCATGGGCAGCGTGCACATCGACCGGCTGCTGCGGCGGCTGCTCGAGGTGCTGCTCGAGTCGGCGCGCTCGGTCGACTGGGCGGTGATGCTGCTGATCGAGGGCGAGGTGCTGCGGATCCGCGCGGCCATGGGCGTCGACGAGGCGCTCTGGGGCCTGCGCGCTTACCGGCTGGCCGAGGGGTTCGTCGGCCGCGTGGTGCGCGAGCGCCGCCCGGTGGCGCTGCGCTCGGCGGCGCCGGATCCGCTGGCCACCGACGCCGGGGGCGGCGCGGCCGGGCCCGAGTCGGGCGCGCAGAGCGAGCGCCCGAGCGACGCGCTGCACGCGCTCTACGGCGTGCCGATGCTGTCGGAGGGGCGCCTCGTCGGGGTCGCGGTCGTGAGCTCGCGCCGCGTGTCCGAGTTCTCCGAGGGGGACCGGCTGCTCTTCCGGAAGGCGGCCGAGCGCGCGGCCGCGCTCGCGACCCAGGCGCAGCTGCGCGAGCAGCTCGCGGCGGAGCGCGGCCGGTTCGAGACGGCGATCCAGCGGCTGCCGGTCGGCGTGGCCGTCGCGGAGGGGACGGGGGGCACGATCGCGCTGAGCAACCGGCGCTTCGCGGAGATCGTCCGCGGCCCCGAGGAGACCCCGAGCAACGCCCCGCTGCGGACGCTGCTCAGCGAGGCGGACGACGACCAGCGCGCGCGCTGGCTGCTCTTCCGGGCGCTGCACGGCGGCGAGACGGTCGCCCGCGAGGAGCTCGAGTTCGTCCGCGGCGACGGGGAGCGCCGCCTCGGGAGCTTCAGCGCGACGCCGGTGCGCGACGCCGACGGGCGGATCACCGCGGCCGTGATGATCGTCGACGACGTGACCGAGGCCCGGAAGGCCGAGCGCGGCCGCGAGCTCCTGGTCGCGGCGAGCGCGGCGCTGGCGGAGTCGGCCGATCACGACGCGGCGGTCGAGCATCTGGTGCGGCTCGGCGGCGAGCGCTTCGCGGACCTGTGCGCGCTCGACCACGACGACGGCGGCCTCCCGCGGCTCGTCGCGTCGGCGCGGCTGCCGGAGGCGCGGGCGCTCGTGCCGCGGCTCCTCAAGCACCCGCCGCTGCTGCTCAGCGAGGCCGGCCCGATGGCCGACGCGGCGGCCCGCCGCGAGGCCACGCTGATCCCGCTGGTCACCGATCCGTGGCTGCAGCGGATCGCCCGCGGGCCGGAGCACCTGGCGGCGCTGCGGGAGCTCGGCGCCCGGTCGGCGATCCTCGTGCCGCTCGTAGCGCGCGGCCGGAGGCTCGGCCTCCTGAGCCTGTGGGCGGTGGAGCGCGAGCTCCGGCAGGACGACGCGGGCGTCGCGACGGAGCTCGGGCGCCTCGCGTCGATGGCCATCGAGGCCGCGCGGCTGCACCGCGAGGCGGCCCGAGGGCGGTGAGGCGGAGCGAGCGCGGCGGGCGCGGCGCGCCGCCGCGGGCGTGACGGCCTGGGTGGCGGCGTCAGGGGGGGCCTGCGCGGCGTCGTGGCAGGGCCGGGGGGAGCGCGGGGAACGCCGCAGGGAGGCCCGGGGCGCGCGCCGGAGAGCGCGCGGCGGCTTGCGTCGCGGGGGGGGATGAGGCGAAGCTCCCGCCCTCAAACACCACCGTATGACCACGACTCAACAGGAACGTCCTCTCGCGGTGCTCGTCGGGGTTCAGCTCCCCGGCGTCGACGATGTCGAGCACGCCGCGGATCTGGCCGAGCTGGGCCGCCTCGTTCACACGCTCGGCTTCGACGTGATCGCGACCGTGTCGCAGCGGCGCAGCGCGCTCGCGGCGGCCGCGGTGCTCGGCGAAGGCAAGCTCAAGGAGCTCGCGGAGCTCACGGGCGGCAGCGGCGTCGTGCCGTCGGGCGCGCCGGAGCGGAAGAACAAGGCGCGCGCGCGCCGGGCCGCCGAGAGCGGCGAAGGCGACGACGACGGCGAGCTCGGCGAGGACGAGGTCGACGACGCGGATGAGGACGGCGGCGGCGCGGCGCCGGACGCCGGCGGGCGGGAGGCGCGCCGGGCGACGGTCGTGGCGGTCGATCACGACATCTCGCCGAGCCAGGCGCGCAACCTGGAGCGCGCGACGGGCGCGCAGGTGCTCGATCGAGCGGGCGTGATCATCGAGATCTTCCACCGCCACGCGCGGAGCCGCGAGGCGAAGCTCGAGGTGGAGATCGCGCGGCTCAACTACGTGGCGCCGCGGCTCCGCGAGACGGGCGGCGGCGGGGACCGGCAGCGCGGCGGCATCGGCGGCAAGGGCGCCGGCGAGAGCGCGCTCGAGCTCGATCGGCGCAAGATCCGCGATCGCATCGCGGAGCTGAAGCAGGAGCTCTCCGGGGTCCAGCGCGAGCAGTCGACGCGCCGCGCGCTCCGGCAGGGGCAGCGCCGCGTGGCGCTCGTCGGCTACACGAACGCCGGCAAGTCCTCGCTGATGCGGGCGCTGACGGGCAGCGAGGTGCTCGTGGCGGACAAGCTCTTCGCGACGCTCGACACGACGGTGCGCGCGCTCCACCCGGAGGTGCGCCCGCGGATCCTCGTCTCGGACACGGTCGGCTTCATCAAGAAGCTGCCGCACGATCTCGTGGCGAGCTTCCGGTCGACGCTGGACGAGGCGCTCGAGGCGTCGCTCCTGCTCTACGTGGCCGACGCGTCGGACCCGACGTTCCGCGATCAGCTCGGGGTGACGCGCAGCGTGCTCTCGGAGATCGGCGCGAGCGAGGTGCCGAGCCGGCTCCTGCTCAACAAGGTGGACCGGCTCTCCGAGGAGGAGCGCGAGGCGCTGCGCCTCGAGTTCCCCGAGGCGACGCTGCTCTCGGCGAAGATCCCGGGCGACGTGGCGGCGCTGCGCGAGGCGATCATCGGCTTCTTCGAGCAGTCGATGGTGGAGGCGGAGCTGCTCCTGCCGTACGCGAAGCAGAGCCTCATCGGGGAGATCTACGAGAACGCGCGCGTGCTCTCGGAGGAGTACGACGACGCCGGCGGACGGCTCGCGGTGCGGGCGCACCCGGCGGCGCTCGACCGGCTGCGCAGCCTGCTCGCGCGCTGAGCGCGGCCGATCGCGGCGGCGGCGCGGCGGCGGCGCGGCGGCGGCGCGGGCCGCGTCAGCGCTGCGCGCGGCGAGGCGCGGCGGCGGCGCGGGCCGCGTCAGCGCTGCGCGCGGCGAGGCGCGGCGGCGGCGCGCGCTGCGTCAGCCCGGCGAGGCGCGGCGGCGGCGCGCGCTGCTTCGGCGCGGCGCCGGCGGCGGCGGCGCAGGAACAGGCCGATCGCGAACGCCACGAGGTGGAGCCCAGCGATCACCGCGACGAGGATCCACCGCTGCACGCGCCGAGCGTAGCACCGGAAGGCCGGAGCGCGGGGGCGCCGGCCCGCGTGCTATCGTCGACGGCCTCCGCCGGCTTCTCTGCGCCTCCTCTCGCCGGTCCGCGCCATGAACCCGTCCGACGCCGAGCTCGAAGCGATCGTGCTGCGGGGGCTCTTCGCCTACCGCGCCGGGCTGTTCTACGAGGCGCACGAGCTGTGGGAGGACGGGTGGCGCGCCGAGCCGGACCCGGTGCGGAAGGCGTTCCTCCAGGGGCTCATCCTCGTCGCCGCCGCCCTGCACAAGCTCACGCGGATGCGGAGCCCGTCGGGGGCGGTGCGCCTGCTCGACAAGGCGCACGCGCGGCTCGCGGGCGTGCCGGAGGGCATGGGCGGGCTCGCGGTGGGGCTCCTGTCCGGCGACGTCGCCCGCGCGGCGCGCGCGATCGAGCAGCTCGCGCGCGAGGGGAGGACGGACCTCGACGCGTCGCTCGTGCCCAGGATGGAGATCGCGGGGGAGCGCGCGGCGTCCTCGCTGGCCGGCGCGCGTCCGCGGCCGTGAGCTTCTGCCCCGAACGGGCGCCGCGATCGAGATTGCGCTTGTCACGTGCGACGTGGGACGCCGGCGTGACATCGTTTGCCTGGGTGGAGATCGCACGGGGGGCGCCCGTGCGGGGGGAAACTCGTGGCAGACGGAACCTGTCAAACCGGGGCGGAGAGGCCGGCGAGCGCCGAGCATGGATCCAAGCTGCAGACCGAAAGGAGCCGCGTGACACGGCGCAAGCAGATCCTGATCGTGGACGACGACCAGGAGATCCGGGAAATGCTCGAGATCACCCTGATGGAGGAGGGGTACGACGTCCTCTCGGCGAGCGACGGCGAGGCCGCGCTGGCGCTGCTCGAGCGCAACAGGCCGAACCTCATCCTGCTCGACATGCGCATGCCGGTCATGGACGGCTGGGGTTTCGCGCGGGCGTACGCGTCGTCCCCCGGTCCGCGCGCGCCGATCCTGGTCATGACGGCGGCGGTGGACGCCGGCACCTGGGCCCGCGAGGTCGGCGCGTGCGCGTCGGTCGCGAAGCCGTTCGACCTGAACCGCCTGCTCGACTCGATCGCGGTGCACGCCGGCTCGGCGTGCGGCCCGAGCCCGGCCTCGGCCTGAGCGGCGCGGCCGGTCGGGCCGGGCCGGGCGGGATCCCGGCCTGAGGTGATCGGCGGCGGAGGTGCGCGCAACGGTGGAGGAGAGGCCGCGGGGCGGCGGTGGAGGAGAGGCCGCGGGGCGGCGTGGAGGAGAGGCCGCCGCTGAGCGACCGATCGGCGTCATTCAGCAGCGGCCCGCGGGTCGCTTCCGCTGCGGCGGATCAGCCGCCGGTCGCGCGGCGCATGGCGCACATGAGGTCGCCGCCGCAAGGGTCGGCGGGGGCACGGCGGTCGGTCGAGCTCGGCGCCGCCGGGCCGGCGTTGGCGCGCGGCGGGGCGGCTGCGCCGGTGGACCGCGCGCGGCCTTCGGGCGCGCGCTGCGCGGCGACGGCGGCGCCGGGCGCGTCGGTCGAGGCGGGCGCGCGCTCTGGAGCCACGTCCGTCGCGGCGGCGGTCGCCGCGACGGCGGTCGGCTCGATGCGCGGGAGCCGCGCCTCGATCGCGCGCGCCGCAGCCGCGAGCCCAGCCGTTGCAGCAGGGCCGGGGGCGGTGTCCGGGGTCGAGATGCCCGCGGTGAGGGCCGCAACCGCGGCGGCGGCCGCGAGCAGGGCGGCGGCCGAGCGGACGCGCCACGCGCGCCTCGGCGTGTCGGGCGACGGCGCCGCTGGCGTGCGGGCGGACGCGGGGCCGCGCGTGGACGCGGGGCCGCGCATCGACGCGGGGCCGCGCATGGACGCGGGCGGCTCGCCGAACGGGAAGATAGGTAAGACGTCGAGGACCTTGGGCGGAGCGCCTGCCGCGCCGGCGCTCAGCACGGTGAGGTCGATCTGCCCCGAGGGCACGTCGCGGTCGTCGTCCGCGGCCCGCGCCGCGGGCGAGGTCGCGTCGGCGGTGTCGTCACCGGCCGCCGGCGCGTCGATCGAGAACGTGACCGAGGTGTCGTCTGCGGGGCTGTTGACAACGGATGGGTGTTCGTTCTTCCACTCCTTGTGCTGCGTGCTCTTCATGGTTGCTTCTGCTTCAGCCGTATCGGTCGAACGCTGGAGTCGTGACGCTCAGGCGGCCGGTCGGCGTGTCCTTTCGTGATTTGGACATGCGCACGAGCGCGCGCTTGGGCCAGGGGCGCGCGCGGGATCGCCTCTCGAGGCGGCCGTCGCGCGTCGCTGCGCTCGGTTCCGCCCTGCGCGCGCGCCGTCGTGCGTCGCGACACGCGCGCCGTCGTGCGTCGTGCGCGTCGCGCGCGTCGCCGCGGCGGAGGCGCCTGCAGACGAGGTCGGGGCGCACCTGAGGCGCGGCCGTCGGCGGCGTTCGCGATCTTGCGACCGGGCTCGCGACGCCCATACTTCGACCGCTCGGATCGCCGAGGGCGTGCAGTCGGCGGGTATCATGACCGCGTGCGCTCGGGGAAGTTGGTTGCGATCGGGGCGTTCCTCGTCGAACAGAAGTTCCCACGCAAACGCGAATCGGATACTTGAGGTGAGATGAAATCTACACGGCTCTTCACGGTTCTGGGGGCGCTGACGTTCCCCCTTGCGGTGGCTCTGGTCAGCAACGGGTGCAAGAAGGAGGAGGAGGAGCCGCCGCCGGTGCCCTCGGCGCCGGCCGCGGTGACGCCGGCCCCGACGCCGACGCCCACCACGCAGATCGTGCCCGAAGAGGACGCCGGGGCGGACGCGGACGCCGACACGGCGGACGCGGACGCCGGAAAGAAGCCGGTCGCCACGGGCGATCCGAGCGGGATCCGGAAGTGCTGCGCGGCGCTGCGCCAGAACGCGAAGTCGGCGCCGCCCGAGCAGCAGGGCGGCTACCTCGCGGCGGCCTCGGCCTGCGACGGCCTGGCGAACTCGCCGCAGGGCCGGCAGGCGCTCTCGACCCTGCGCGGCCTCCTGCTCGGCGCGCAGATGCCGGCGAGCTGCCAGTAGTATCCGGGACGGGAGAGCCAGCGCGTGCGCCGGGCGAGCTGGCGGCGCGCGGCCCCTCGCCGGAGGCCTCCGGCGCGCTGGGCTGCGCGAAGCCAGCTCAGCCGTGCACGCAGCTCAGCCGTGCGCGCAGCTCAGCCGCGCACGCAGCTCAGCCGTGCACGTAGACCAGCGTGCCGCCGCGCTCGATGTTGACGGCTCCGTGCCACTCGGGCGGGACGGCGGGCTCGGTCCACTCGAAGAGCCAGGCCGCGTCGGCGGGCGCCAGGTTGATGCAGCCGTGGCTGCGCGCCTTGCCGAACTCGTCGTGCCAGTAGGCGCCGTGCAGCGCGTACCCCTCGTGGAAGTACTGGGTGTACGGCACGTCGCGCAGATCGAACGCCTCGGCCGCCTCGTCGTCGCCGTCCATGGTGGTCGAGACGTGCTTCGCGTGGATGTAGAACGAGCCGCGGACGGTGGCGTCGGTCTCCTCGGGGTCGGCCATGCCGCTGCGGCCGCTGGAGATGAGCGCCGCGAACACGGGTCGGGTGCCCTCGTAGGCGACGAGCATCTGGCGGCGGATCGAGACGTCGATCCACTTCTTGCCGTCGCGCGCGAACCCCTGCGGATCCTTGCGCAGCTCGGCGATGACGAGGTGGCCGCCGGCGAGCCATGAGCCCTCCGTGGTCTCGACGAGCCCCTTGGCGCCGCCGCGCGTGCGGCCGGTGAGCACCCAGCCCGAGCGGAACGGCGCAGCGCCCGCGTCGACGAGCGCGCGCCCCGAGGCGGACACGCGCTGCCGGCTCGCCCCGTGGACGCGGACGAACGCCGGGGCGCCCTTCAGGCTGGGATCGACGCGCGGGTCGGTGCCAGGCGGCGCGGGCGGGAGCTCGTCGGCCGGGCGCTCGGCGATGGAGAAGCTCGCGGAGTCGGTCTGGGGGGCGGCCGGGGAGGAAGGGGCGCTGGCGATCGGGGAGGCGCTGCCGGCGGGGGGCGGCGCGGCGGCCGGGGGCGGCGCGCCGGGCGGAGGCGCGGCGTCCGAGGCGCTCGCGGGAGCGTCGGCGACGTCGGCGTCGAGGTCCTTGATGATCACGCCGCGCAGCGCGCTGAGGCGCGCGGGGCGCGTGCGATCGAGCGGGATGAGGTCGAGCTCGGTCGTGAGGCCGAAGCGGCGGTTGGTCCACTCGAAGGTGGTGATCAGGCCGAACGCCGAGCTCTCCTTGGCGCGGCCCGTGTGCACGGAGTAGTGGAGCTTCTCCTCGGCGCCGTAGGGCTTGGGGAGATCCCGGCCGGCGAGCAGAAAGTCGGGCACGGGGTCGAGCGGCAACGTCGAGGGCGCACCGGCGGTGCGGGCGAGGTGGACGCTGAGCGTGGAGCCCTCGACGCGGCGCTGGTCCTCGAGGGTCGGGAGCCGGAAGTAGAGGTGCGGCGGGGGCGAGCCCGACATGACGTAGTGGTACGGCACGGGGGCGCCGCGGCGCGGGCCGCGCACGGCGGCGGCGACCACCTGGTGCTCGAGCGCGAGCGAGGCGCCCTTGCCGACGCAGACGTAGCCGCGCGGCGCGATCCGGTACCAGCCGCCGGCGCAGCCGTCGGTACCCGCCGGGAGCTCGGCCCGATCGACGACCGCGCCGGCGCGCAGGTAGCCGAGCTTCGTCGAGCGCTCGTCGGGGGCGACGTAGATCCAGGTGCGCATCGCGATGCTGGCGATCTTCGCGCCCTGGCCCGGGAGGGTGGCCTCCTTCGCGGCGGGGGAGGAGGCGACCGCCGACGTGAGGGACGCAGGAGACACTGCGCCGGGCGCGGGGGAGCCAGGGGAAGCAGGGGAACCCGGAGAGGAAGCCTGGCCTGCGAGCGCAGGGGAGAGCGGGCGAAGCGAGGGCGAGAGCGCGGCCGACGAGGGCACTGCGGGGTCGGCCGCGGAGGGGCCCGGAGCGGCGGCGGAGGCGGCGGGGAGAGCGAGCGGGGCCGTCGATTCAGGGGAGCCGGCGCGGTGATCGTCGGTCGCCCTGCCGGGGGGATCCTGGGCCGGAGAGCAGGCCGCGGCCAGCAAGGCGAGGGCGGAGGCACGAGCACGAGCGAGGGGAAGCATCGGCGGCGCGAAGGCGAAGGCAGGGCGAGCTGGGCCGCGGGTGCGAGCGTGGGCTCGGGCGCGGGCGCGAGACCAGGGGGCGAGGAGAAGCGAACGCAGGGGTTGCAAGGGGCTGAGCGGGCGAGGTGTACGCTCAACCGAGGGGGAGATGCAATGTCCTGCCGGTGGGGCGGGTGGGGAGGGCGAGCGGGACGGTGCGGGAAGGCGGGGAGACGGCGCGGGAAGGCGGGGCGGGGAGAGGAGAGGGGAAAGCGGCGCGCTAGCGCTTGACCTTCTTTGCGAGCAGGTCGCCCAGCGTGCCGAAATTGCGCGGGGTCGGCTGCTTGGCGCCCTTGTCGCCGGCGTCGCCGGAGCGCTCGGCCTTGGCGTACGACTCGAACTGGCCGCGCTCCTCGTCGGCGCGGAGGGCGGAGATTGACAGGCGGATCTTGCCGGACTCGTCCACGCTGAGGATCTTCGCCTCGACGTCCTGACCCACGGTGAAGTGCTTCTTCAGGTCGGCCGCGCGCGGGGTCGCCGTCTCGGCCGTCGGGACGAGCCCACGGCCCGAGCGGCCCGAGGTGCCAGCGATCTGCACGAAGATGCCGTACCGCTCGATGCCCGTCACCTTGCCCTTGACCCGCGCTCCCTCGACGAGCAGCGGCGCGCCGCCCGCGGCAGGCGAGGCGACGGAGATCGACGATGCGCCGTCGTCGCTCGCGCGCACGACGACCGGCGTGAGGCGCACCTGGCCGGTGCCCGAATCGACGCCAGAGACCACCGCGGAGACGCGCGAGCCGACCGCCACGCGGAGCTTGCCCTCGCCATCGATGAGGCCCGCCCGCTCGAACATGCCCTCCTGCTTGCCGCCGAGATCCGCGAAGACCGCCTCGCGAGCGATCGCGACGACGGTCACCTCGACGGTCTCACCCGTGTGGTACTGGCGGCGACGCTGCTTGCCAGCTCCCTCCGATTGCTCGAAGAGCGAAGCGAACGATTCCTTGGAGGCGGCGGAAGGGCGTGACGGCGACATGGCGCGACCTCATAGCGCGAGGCGAGGGCGTGAGGAAGGCGGCGGTGAGGGGGAAGCGAGGGGAGGGGAGCGAGGGACGGGACGGAGAGCCCGGGGTGGGGAGACGGGGGAGAGGGGGAGGTGGGGCGGACGGGGGAACTAGGTGGGGACCGGGCGGGCGGGCGCAGGGCGTGGCGCGGCGCGGCGGGAGACGGCCGGGCGCAAGGGGACGCGGCGTGGCGTGGCGGCGGGAAGGGGGCGGCGGCGAGCTGGAAGGGGCGGCGAGCTGGAAGGGGCGGCGAGCTGGAAGGGCGACGGGCCGAGGGATGGGCAAGGAGGCGGACGGAAAGAGAAGGTGGAATCTGCCAGGGGCTTCTGCTAGGTTCGCCGGCCGCTGAATCGGGTCGATAGCTCAGTCGGTAGAGCTGCGGACTTTTAATCCGTAGGTCCAGGGTTCGAGTCCCTGTCGACCCACTGAATGATTCCGAGGGGTTAGAGCCGAAAGCTCACGCGGAATCGAGGGAGAGGTGGGCAGCCGCGGCGCCCACCCGGGCGTCTGGAGGACGACGGCGCCCTTGATCGCCGTCTCGCTCAGGTGGGCGTAGCGGTGCGTCGAGGCGATCGAGGTGTGGCCGAGGTGCTCGCGGACCTCCTCGAGCGTCCAGCGACGGCCCCATCAGCCGGCGACGAGCGAGCTGGTGCAGCTGTGGCGGAGGTCGTGCCAGCGGACCGGACGGGTGACGCCCGCGGCGGCGAGGTGGCGGTCGAAGAGGTCGAGCTTCTTCTGCTTCCGGCGGCCGGTGCCGGTCGGGAGGGTGACCATCTCGCTGCGGATGAGCGGGGTCTTGCCCTTGGAGACGCGACCGCCCCGGGCGCCGGGGAAGATGAGGGCCTCGGGGTTGTGGGGGGCGTACGTGGGGAGGAGCGCGAGCCAGCGGCGGCAGATGTCGACGGCGTCGGCGGAGAGGTAGACGCGGCGGATTTTGCCGTTCTTGGGGGGCTGGTTCTTCGAGCCGAAGCGGACCACGACGTGCGGGGCGTCGGCAGCGAGGCGGAGATCGGCGAGCTCGAGGCTGAACTGCTCGCCCTGGCGGAGGCCGGTGAGGAGAGCGAAGAGGATGCTCAGGCGGTCGGCCTCGGGAATGGCGTCACTGGTGCGAATGCGGTGCTGCTCGTCCGGCTCCAGGTAGGTCCAGGGCTCGACGGTGGCGTCGCGGGCGCGGCGCTTGGCGGCTTTCTGGACGCGCTTCTTCAGGGCGGCCACGGGATTCGTGGTGATGTGCTGCGGCATCGCGTCGTCGAGCATCTGCCGGAGCAGCCCGATGACCTGCTTGACCGTGGCGGGGGGATCGGTTTGGCGCGCGGTAGGGTGTTGCGGTCAGCTTCTTCCAAAAGGTATCGGTGGTCTCGGTGCGCCACGGGGCTGCCTATCAACTTCGATCCATTCCGATTGGACTCACCTTTTTCTCACCCGGCTTGCGCACCAGCAACTGGCCGCCTCCCATCCGATCACGCGAGTCTCGGGACGGGCCTTGCGGTAGGGTGCGCAGGCATGGCAAAGCCGAATCCCCGCGTCTCGAAGGATCCTCAGCTCCGTCCCAACGCCCGAAACACGCGCGGTATCCTGGGGGACGTGATACGCCGCAAGGTCGTCGACCTCGGTCTGATGCGCGCCTTGCTGCGGGCGGCCGACCCCCCCGACGAGCGCGTGGAGCCGCAGCCCCCGACGCCCACGTTACCTGTACCCGGTGATGACGTCCCGCTCTCGATCGAGGAGGTGGCGGCGGCCTTTCGCGGCCGCTCCGTGACGAGCTTGCCATGGATCCGACAGGCCGCCGCCGTGCTGGATGCTTGGCAGATGCCGATGGCAGCAGAGGAGATCGAGACCCTCCTCGCCGGGTTCACGAGCCATCGAGAGAAGCTCGGCCCGCGCAACGGGCCAGGGAGGAGCGATCTGTTCGTCACGGGGAACGACGGGCGGCTCACGCTGAACCCTGTCGCGCCGGGTCTCATCGCGACGCGGCGGGCGATCCGCGGGCTGCCGCAGCCGGTGCTCGTGCAGCCGGCGCAACGCACGGCACGGGGGCAGGGCAGCGTGGTCCGCCGCGTGGAGCTCGACCCGGAGGCGCAACGCGACGCCGAGATCGCGCGCTCGTCCCGCCGCGCCGTCCTTCGCGCGGTACCTTCCGCGGAAGATCCGCAGGCCGTGGCGTTGCTCGACATGGGCCAGCGATCGATCAGGGCCTTCATCGGTCGCGACGTCGCCGAGCTCGCCGGCCTGCTGGAGCGATTCGATGTGATCGCGGGGCTCGACATCCGCGACACGCTACGCTCGCTGGGGTTCGATGCGGGCCGCTGCCGGGTTGTGGATCTCAATCCGCCACAGAAATCCAGACGCCTGAACCGCGCGGGCCGCACGCTGCAGATCACGCCGGAGCTCCTCATCGCGGGGACCACCTGCATCCGCCGTCCCTTCGGCGATCCCGAGAAGGTGGCGCGCTACCTTTCCGAAGGGGACCACCAGAGGCTTGCGCGCCGGCTCGAGAGCGATGTCAAGGCGCTCCACGCCTTCTACGAGTACGGCGTCCTCCATGGCGCCGTTCGGCTTTGCTGGGGCTTCGTCGACGACGCCCTGGCGACCGACTGGGCCCTGCCCGGCGACGCCAGCCTCCACCAGCAGCTGAAGCGCGCTCACGAGAAGGACGAGACCGTCGACTTGGTGGTCGGAGCAGCACCGGGGTGGGCCGATCCGTGGTGGAGAGCGCAGCGCGTCTGCATCGTTGACATCAGCTTCCGGGAGGTCGTCTTGACGAGGGACGAGGCCGGCCTCGCCCTCCCGATCCTACGGGATGAAATCCAGGCGATTCGCCTGGCGCCAGAGGAGACCGAGCAGTGGAGCTGGCACGGGAGGCAGATGTGGGATCGCTGGAGTGCGATCCAAGAGCGATGATGATCCCTCGTGTCCCAGCGGTCTGCTAGCGCACCGCGTCCAGGTCGTCGACCTCAGCTTTCCTGACGTCGTCGAGCGCTGAGCGCGGTGACTCTGAAGCGCTGGCGAGTTTAACTATTTACACCAGATCTCGTTGCGAGGTTGTAAACTTGTCGGGGCTCATCGCCAACATAGACGCGACGGCGGCGTGCGCGGCGAGCCTCCTGATCGATGCCGCGGCCGGAGGCGATGTCGTGGCGGCACTGGCCGCGCGGGTCCGCTGCCTGCTCGTCACGAGCTCCGTGTGGACGATTCTTGGCTTCGAGGAAGCGCGGCGCGCGCTCGGCACCTCCGCGACGGCGACGGAGATCCTGGTGATGTCGACTGCTTCGCCAAACACTTCCCGCGCGCGGTCGCCGAGGCTCTCTGGCCCGATGCGGAGGCGCTGCCTGGGCCCGCGCGGGCGCGGGTGCTCGCCGCGCTCGCGGGGGTCCTCGGCGATCCCGACCGCGTGCGCGCCGCATTCGCTGCGGTGGAGCAGCACATCGAGCCGTACGGCTTGCAGTGGCACTGGACGCTCACGCAGCTCGTGCCGCTCCTCGACGCCCCGGAAGCCCGCCGCGCCGCGGCGCTGGCTCCCCAGTTCGGCGAGCACGCCGCCGAGCTCTTCGAGGGGCTGATCCCGCGCCTCCGTGCGCTGGGCGATCCCGCCGAGGACCTGCTCGAGGCGCTGCCGGAAGCATCGCGCGTGCGGGCGCTGGCCCGGAGCCTCCCCTTCGCCGCGGAGCCGGCGCGCCTGCGGGCGCGGATCGACGAGGCCATCCGGAAGGCCGAGCCGCGCGAGCGCTTCGGCTTGCTGTTCGACGTGGGCCCCTGGTTCGCGGCGACGGGCGACAGCGACACGCTGCTCGCCGCGGTCGGGCCGCTCAGTGAAGATGGCCTCCAGAGCGCCCTCGGCTTCCTGGCGCACCACGACCCCGCGCACGCGCCCGACTTCACGCGCCGGGCCCTACCGCTAGCCCTGCGCCTCGGCGCCGACGAGCGGGACCGCCTGCTCGACCTGGTCCCGCTGGCGCGCTATTTCCCGCCCGACGGGGCCGCTGCGGCGCTCGGCCTCCTGCTCGACGCGCTCGCCGGCGAGTACCGAAGTGCCGCGCTCGCGGGCGACCGCGTCAGCCTCGTGCGGCTCGTGCCGCTCCTCGCGACGCTCGCGGGCGACGAGGGCCTGGCCGGGGCGGCGCGCGAGGTGGTGGAGGTCGCGGCGTGGTTCCCGTGAGCGCCGCTTGAGACCATGCCTTGCAAGGCATCGTGATCCGTCGCCGCGGCGTCTCAGAATTCCGAGGAAAGCCCCGATGGCCCCGCTTCAGCTCCCGTCCTTCGTCCTTGGGCGACTCACAGCATCGAGAGAGGGCGCCCACGCCGCAGCGGTCCGTTCGGCCTCCGCGTCGCTCCGGTACCCAACTGTAGCCGGATGCTGGCCAAGCTGGGGGGTGCAAAGCCATCAGGTGCCGCCCGTGGACGGCCAGAACTTCAGCCAGCCGGACCGGGGCTCGGCGAGCCGGCACCATGGGCCGGTCGTCCACCTCGGCTTTCGCTGACCGGAGGCGATGGTGACCGCCGTGTCCGATGGAATGATCGCCCTCTGGGAGACCTCGGGCTGGTCCGACGTGGAGGTCGGCGTGGCGGCCATCCACGCGCTCAGGGACGACTGGGCCTCTCAGGAGCGGCTGCGGGAGCTCGCGCTCGCCGGGGAGCCGGTCGCGATCCGCGAGGCGGCCCTCCTCGCTGTGGCGCTCGCGCCGAGCAGCCTGCCGGTGTTGCGCCAGGGGGTGACCGCGGCGCAACGCGAGGTGCGCGCCGCCTCGGTCGCCGGCTTGCGCGCCGATCCTCTGGCTCGACCGATGGCGGCGCACCTCCTGGCGAGCGATCCGTCGTGCGGCGTGCGCGCGGCGGCGGCGACGTTGCTCGCCGGCGATCCCAGGTACACGCCCGCCCTGCGCCGGGAGCTCGAGGCGCCGCTGCCGAGCTCTGGGGTGGATCCAGAGGCGCCTCGGCTCGAGGGCGCATTGGTGCGTGCGCTGGTCAGAGAGCCGGCGGTTATCGAGCAGGTGAAGGGCCGACTCGCCGGGCTGGCGAGTGATGTCCGAGATTTCGTGCTCGAGGACCTCTGGGCATATCCGGAGCAGCGCCCCTATGTGCGGGCCCTGCTCGCGCACGAGGTGGCCCTGGTTCGCGCGTCGGCCGCGCGGGCGCTGCGTCGCCATCCGGAAGCGGCGAGCGCGCTGCTTGGCCTGGCGGCCGGGGATCCCTCGCCGCTCGTCCGGGCGGCAGCGGTGTCGGTGCTCGGCTTCGATGCGGTGGCGCGGCAGGTGAGGGCAGGGCGGCTCGCGGATGCGAGCGAGCACGCGTCCGTGCGCGTGGCGATCGTGGAGACCCTGCGCGCCGGCGAGGAGGAGATGATTCGAGCGCTGCTGTCCGATCGGAGCCCGACGCTCCGCGGGGTCGCCGCGTCGGCTCTGCGGGACGACGCGGCGTCCGTCGCGGCGCGTCGGGCCCTGGTCGAGGACGCCGAGCCGTTCGTGCGGGCGCGCGCCGTGAGCAGCCTCGCGCGCCAGGATGCGCTGTTCGACAGCGTCATGCCTTGCCTGGAAGATCCAGATCCCCACGTCCGCCGGGCCGCCATTGAGGTCCTCGGCCGTTATCCGCCGGCGATTCCGCTGCTCCGGCGGTACATCGACGCGCCATCCCCGGTCGGACCCGTGGCAATGCAGGCGCTGCGCGACGATCCGGGGTCGCTCCCGCGGCTGCGTGCGCGCCTCCGTCCGGCCCAGCGCGTGGAGCGGCGGCGCAGGCTGCGTGACCTGGCCCGGGATCCCTCCTCGGTCGCGGGGGTGCGCGCGCTGCTCGACGACCCCGATGTGCTCGTCCGTGCCGATGCGGCCAGCGCGCTCGGCGACGCCGGGGATGAGGCCATCGTGCGCCGGCTCGACGATCCAGACCCTTGGTGGCGTGCGGTCGCGACGAGGGCCGTTGCCGGGACGGCAGAAGCGCGGGAAGCGCTCCTGCGACGGCTCGGGGACGGCGACGGCGCCGTGCGCGCCGCGGCGGCGGAGGCGCTGGCCGGGGACGAGGCGGCGGCGCCGCGCGTCCGGGAGCTCCTCGACGAGCCCTCCGCCGCGGTTCGCGCCGCGGCGATCACGGCGCTCGCGCGGGACGCGGGCTCCGTGGAGCGGATCGCGGCGATGCTGGACGGGCCATCGGACATGGACGGCGATCCGGCGCAGCTCGCCGCGGCGCGGGCGATCGCGGGCCGGCCGGAGCACGCGGGCCGGCTGCGCGCCATCGTGGAGCGAGGCGACTACGCCGCCGAGGTGAGCCGGGTCGCGCTGGAGTCGCTGGCGCCCGCGGACGCTCCCGCGGAGCCCCTCCTCGGGATGCTGGACGATGTGCAGGAGCTCGATGCGCTGAGGATCCCTGCCGCGAGGCTCCTCTGGGCCCAGGGGCAGCACCGCGGCGCGGTCATCGCGCGGATGGACGATCCCAGCCCCGCGCTCCGCGCCGCGGTGCTGGAGCTCCTCGGCGAGGACGCGAGCGCCGTCGACCTCGCCCGGGCGCGGCTGCGCGACAGCGACGCGCGCGTGCGCGCCGCCGCTGCTGCCGCGCTGCGCCGCCGCGCGCCCATGGACCGGGGTGTCGCGCTCGTCGAGCTCGTGGAGGAGATGGGGCTCGCGACGGGGGGCAGGCTTCACGACGCTCCGATTCCAGCGCGATCGCGATCGGAGCGATGTCTGGATGGCGATGCACGAAAGGACGTTGTGCTCGCGTGGCTCTGCGCGCGGCTTGCGAGCGACGAGCGCGGCGGGATCATCGCGGCCAGCGCGGAGGTGGCGCGCTCGGAGGTGCCGTGGGGGGACCAGGACGTGTATCTGGTGCGGCTGCCGTTCGATCAGGAGGAGGCCCCGGTCGCAGCCGGCGTGGTTCCGATGCACAACCTGATCGAGACCTCTGCGATGGCGCGCCAGCTCATGGCCGAGAGGTCGCCGTCGATCTGGCTCGTGTGTGCGGACGTCGCGTTCTCGGACCTGGCGCCGCCGGAGTTCGACCCGGGCGCGGCTGCGTGGGGGCCCACGTATTTCGGCGTGCGGATTGGGCGCTCGCGCTAGTGCCGCGTCGCCCCGGGTCTTCGGGAGGAGACGGAGATGGTCGCGTTGCCACCGATCGCGGCCGACGAGATCGCGGGGGCCATCGGGCGAAGGCGCGGCGAGCTGGAGCGCGACGCTCCACGTGCGCTGGTGAAGCACGCACGCGCGTCTCGAGCTCATCCGGAAGACGGGCGTGACGGCCCTCGAGGATCACCGGCGCCAGAGCTCTCCGCAGCGGGATCTTCTAGTCCGCGAGCGCGGCGTCGGCGGTCCGTTCCGTCTCGGCAGGGCTTGCGGGCCTCGCAGCCCTCACGCGCTTGAAGGGACGGATCTCGCCTGGCGAAACGAGGCTGTACTCGAAGCCCCTCGCTGTCTCGGCTCTCGCCACGCGGCCGCGAGCCATGAGCGCGCGAAGCGCGACGTAGACGCTCCCGTTCGGCAGCCCGCTGCGTGTGGCGATCTCCGTTGCCGTCCCGCGCACGAGGGATCGAACGGTTTCGAGCACCACAGCCTCCCGTTCGCTCGTGGAGGCTCCGGTCGCGGCCATCATGCCAGCCGTGGTACGGTCCGCGCCGGATGCTGGTGCCACGATCCTCTTCGTGGCCGGTGCCGCCGTCGTCGAGGCGCTCGGCGCTCCCGAGCGCGTGGCGTGTTTCCTGCTCCTCACAGGCCCAGCCACGCTCTTTTGGGTGGGCGCGGGCGCCTTCCGGCGCTTCGGACGGCGCTCCGAGGGGGCGTTCGCCGCCGGCCGTCCCGGATCGGTCAGCATCGCCGCTACAGCACGGCGCGCCGTGGCGCGGTGCTCTTCCTGGACCCGTCGGACCAGGCGCAGGATATCCTTCACGAAGCGGTCCACCCGCTCCTCGATCGCCTTCGATGCGTTCATGGCCGGCGCCGTAGTAGCACGCGCGCTCCGACCGTCGAGAACCTGCGCGCAAGCTGGCGGGTGTGGGTCGCCGGTGGCGTTGGCTACGTATCCGAGGATCTGGCTCCCGAAGGCGATCCTCGCACGCGCGCCCGGCGCCCGCGTGGGGTCGGGCGCGGTCGCGTTCGCCGAGGTCCGAGCGGACGCGAGGAGCGACGAGCTGCCGCGGCTCTCGGAGGCCGCCGCGCGATTGCCCCCCTCGGTGGTTTCTGATCGCGATCGCCGGGGCCATCGTGAGCCGCCGACGGGAGCGTTGCGCAACAGCGCAATCTGTTGCGGCACATAACAGGTCGTTGCGCTCACCCCGTCGTCGTCTTCAGACGCTGCGCCGAGATAGGGACGCACCTCGCGCCGGCACGTCGGTTGCCGTGCCGCCACGCCGCAACGAAACGACGGCGTGTCGCCACGGCAACAGGCCGGATTCCATCAGATAGCACAGGAGGTTTACCCCGTGAGTGAATCACCGATGTTTTCGACCATCGTCCTGCCCCCGGATCTCGTCGCGGACGACGTGATCGGTCTCCGAGATCAGATGAGCGCGCGGGTCGCGGCGGTGCTTCGGCCCAAGGGCGGTAAGCGCAAGGAGGCCGACGCGCCGCTGCCCAGGGGGCTCGAGCCCCTCGCGGCGCTGCCGCCGCACATCGACAGGCCGTGGAAGCGCTTCGACGCGGCCGCGACGGAGCTTCAGGGGTTCCGCGGCCAGCGAGCGAGCGCGCAGGCCGACCAGCGCCATGCGGCGCCGAGCGAGGCCGAGCGGAGCGCGGCGAACACCGACAGCGACGACCGATGGCGCGCGTTCGAGCAGTGGAACGCGGGAGCGGCCGGGCTCTCGGAGGATCAGGAGGCGCCGTCGCCGTTCGAGGCGCGCTGGCTGTATGCGCAGCTCTTCCCGGCGCCCGAGGGGCTTCGCTTCATCACGCGCCGGCCCCGGATCCAGTGGGCCGCGATGGTCCAGCGGATGAAGACGCTGGAGGAGGAGCGCGCGCAGGCGGTGATCGAGGGGTTCGGCGGGACCCGGCACTACCGGCAGCTCGTCGCCGCCCACGCGCGCTTCGGCGAGGCCTACGGCTTCACGACCGTGGTCCTCGCCAAGGAGGGCGGGCCGACCGACGGCAGGCCGCAGTGGAGCGCCGCCCGGGATGCGCTGCGGAGCCTGATCCAGAAGATCGAGAGCCACGCCGACCCGGAGATCCCGGGGAGCGAGGCGCTCGCCGCGTTCCTGCTGGCGCCCTACGTCGAGATGGTCGACGACCTCGGGAGATCCCGCCGGAAAGCCCCCGCCAAGAAGCCCGAAGCCGTCCCGGCGCCCCTGCCGGACGCGGGCGGGATGCCGTGAACCCATCCGGGTGAGGTGGCGCGTCCACGCGGGAGATGGGTGGCACCCGTCTCCCGGTGGACGTGGCTCCAAGAAAAGATGGGTGGCACCCATCTCCGCGGTGGACGTGGCTCCAAGAAAAGATGGGTGGCACCCGTCTCCGGGTGGACGTGGCTCCAAGAAAAGATGGGTGGCACCCGTCTCCGCGGTGGAGAGGCCACCGTCCGAGCGCGCAATGCCTTGGCCTGCCCGTGGATCTCGATGTGGCCCAGGCAGCGCTGCGCGATAATAGAACTGGTCGGGGTCATGCTATGGCGTATTCACCCACGATTCGCGCGTCGATCAGGCCGAGCCACTGCCCGGCCAGGTAGCTCGCGAAGCTCGGGTCCTCGATCAGGACGCCGACCTCGATGTTCCTCTCCTGGCCTCGCTGCGTGAAGTTCGCGCTGGATACAAAGGCTTTCGCGCTGTCCACCACGACGCACTTCGCGTGCAGGCTGCAGTACGGCGGGCCGGGCGCGAGCGCACGCTTGTCGTAGTAGAGGCGCGGGCGAGGCTCGCCGAACGGCCAGCTCTCGGCGAGGAACTTGCTGAAGTACCGCGTGAGGTGCGCATCCGCGGCGACGCGGCGCTCGATCTGGGGGATATCGATGAAGAACCGGGCGTCGACCCGGCGGCTCCGCATGGCGCCGTACAGCGGCGCCAGCACATCCTCGGCGTGATCGAAGCTGTAGCCGGCGAGGAGCACGCTCTCCTGTGCGCCCTCGAACAGCGACCGCAGCACGACCGCGGTATCTCGGGCGGTCCCGACGGGCACGTCAGGGCCCGTCCACACGAGCTCCGGTGCCGGCCGGCGGTTCTCGCGCTCGGCGAGCGCGACGTCGAGGATCGCGAGGCACGCGGCCATCTTGTGGCCGGCGAGCGCGTGCTCAATCGTCTCGACCTGATGACGGATGCCCAGGCCGACCAGCGACGCACGGTCCACAGGGGTTCGCAAGAGCCCCGACGCGATCGCCTCCCGGAGCGCCGCGAGCACCCCGGTGCCGACGTGCCTCAACGTGGGCCGGGAACCGGCGGCGCTGCTCATGGGCGCTCCCGGAAGAAGGCCAGCTCGGGGTCGTTGCCGATCGTGGGCACCACCAGCGCGCGGTCGAGGAACCGGTTGAACCACTCGCAGGAGCACTCGGCGATGTAGAGGCAGCCGTGACACGCGGCGCCTTCCGTGCGGCGATCGCTCGACTCGGAGCTCGGGTCGTGCGCCGCGCAGACGGGGTCGTTCGAGCAGAGCCGCCCGAGATCCCACGCCTCGCGCAGGTGATGCTGGATCCTCCGCCCCTCCTCGACGAGGCCGCCGAGGGTGCCCTCGCTGCCGGTCGTGCCCGTCGTGAGCATCACGGCGGCCATGTTCGGCCCATCGACCTCGGCCTGCCCGCAATAGATGCGCTCCCGGATGGCGCTGGCGGCATAGCCGCACTCGAGGCTCACCGCGGTGAGCAAGAGGTGCGAGAGCGAGTGCAGGAGGAAGAACCGGATGCCCGGAAACTCGCCCCTCCTGTCCAAGCCAAAGGCCCGCTCGAGCTGCTCGGCGCGCGCTTTTATGGCGTCACGCTCTTCCCAGTCGGAGAGCGCCTTCTCGTCCAGCTCCACGAAGACGCCCTCGCCGCGGACCTCGGCGGCCGGGAGCCACTTCTCGTTCCCCGTGGGGAGCGTGAGCACGGTAGGCTTCACCTTGCGCCCGGCGAACTCGAACTCGCCCTGCAAGTTGGCGCCGATCGAGTCGAACCGGCTGAAGCTCACCTGCACCCGCACCTCGCGGAGCTCGGGGACGACGACGAGGCCGCCGATGCCCGGCGGCAGCTCGATGCGCGGCTTCGGCACCCGGTACGCCGCGAACTGGACGCCCCGGTCAGGGACCGTTCCAGGCTGCTCGTGCGGCGCGTTGACCAGCCGGTCGTACTCCGCGCTGCGCAAGGGGCGCTCCGAGGTCGCGGTCGTGGCCTCGTTCTCGGCGCGGATCGCCGCGAGCACCTTCTCCGCCGGAGCGTCGCGGATCGCGCTCGCGACGTGCTCCATGAGCCCGGCGATCATCGAGAGCTGCTCTGCCGTCTTGACCTTCTGGACGGCCTTCCAGACGTCCTTCTCGCGCAGCCGCAGGCGCAGTGGGTCGGGCTCCGGGTCCGGAAGGCGCAGCGCGCTCACCACCTGCCCGAAGTACGCGTGCGACGCCGTGCGGACGAGCAGCTCGCCGCGCTGGTCGCACGGCTCGCTCGCCGCGCGCCCGCCGAGCCAGGGGCGATCTCCGTTGCAGTTGTAGGGCAGCATCGTCGCCTTGCTCATGGGCGTCGTTGCGTCGCAATTCTTGCAGTGCACGAGGATGCGCCCGATATCGCCGATCGCCCTCTCTTCGAGGTAGAGCTCCGGCCGGTCGCACACGCCCTCTCGGCCCAGGTGCGCGAACGGGATCCACGGGAAATCCGACAGGTGCCCGCGCTTGCACGCGGCGACGAAGCGGACCGGCACGACGCTCGACCACTTGTTCTTCGCGCACTCGTGGCGATAGCGACCGTTCTTGTTCTCGAACTGCTCCGAGGCGCGCGCCAGACGGCGGCACTTCTGGCAGACGAACCACCGGGGAAACTCGAGCGCGCGGACGCCGACGCCCGGATGGTGGTTGCGCGCGTCGCCCTCGGGGGCCATGCGGAAATAGCCCTCGCGCGCCAGATCGAGGTCCGGATCGAGCGCCTTCAGGCGGGGGATGAGCGAGCGCCGGAGCCGAGGGTCGTCCAGCGCGACATACCCCTTGGCGCCATAGCTCCAGTGCTCCAGGCCACCGATGACGACCGCGCGATCGACAAGGTCGACCATCGCGCCGGGGCCGAACGTGCTGACGAGCTGGCTCTGCCGGAGCTGGCCGTCCGAACGCAATGCCCTGCGGGCGTCCTTCCTCTTCTTCGGATCGTTCATCAGCCCCTCTCGTCGAGCTGCTTGAACCGCAGCCAGACATGCACGCTCGGCTCGACGTCACGCATGGACGTCGGGACCTGGAAGTACCGGGCGTCGTGGTCGTCGGGCGGGTCGTCGCTCGCCGTGAACAGGAGATGGAGGCCCTCCTGGCCGGCGCGGTCGTTCTTGCTGTAGACGCGCCTCGCCGCGCCCGTCCGCGCCTTGTCGACGACGCGCTCCCACGCGTCGAGGAAGCTCCGGCCGCGCGCGCGCACCAGCTCGGCGATCCGGTCCTCGGACTGCTTCTCGGGGAAGTGCCGGTGATGGCTGGCCCGCGCGACCATCCACGCGACCATCGCCTCGGCCGCGGGCCGCTGCTCATGGATGCTCATCACGCCCGCCGGGGGCTCCATCCGGGGGACGCCGTGCCGGATCATCGACAGGAGGCTGCCCACGAGGCCTCGATCCAGCGCCTGGCCGCTGAACGGCGTGACGCTCGTCGCCTCGACCTCGCGGTACAGGCTCTCGTGGTACGCGACGAAGCGCTCGTAATGCGAGCGATCCCGCGGCCGCATCATGTTCAGGCAGGTGACGACCAGGCCCGGGTAGGCCCGCCCGACGCGGCTCGTCGCCTGGATGTACTCGCTTGTCGTCTTCGGCTGGCCGGTGACGACCATCAATCCCAGCCGGTCGACGTCCAGGCCGACCGAGATCATGTTGGAGGCGAGCACCACGTCGAGCGGCTCGGGGTCGGTCGAGGTGCGGCGGGCGTTGAGGCGCTGCTTCGTCTCCTTGACGCGCTCGGTCGGCTCGCGCGACGTGAGCTCGGCCGGCATCTCGAGGTTGCGGTTCTTGGCCCACGGGTGCGGCCCGAGGAAGAGCAGCGGCCGCTTCTCCTCCTCGATGTTGTCGACCCGGTTGCGTACCTCGTCCTCGACGAGGCGCCGCATGCCTCCGAGCTCGCGCAGGCTGTTGAAGTACCCGATGAGCGTCATGTACGGGTCGGCCGGCTGCTTCGGGTCGCCCTTCGGATCGAAGTGCTTGCGCGCGGCAGCGAGCAGCGCCGCGTAGGAGCGCACCGAGACCGCGCGGAGCGCGCGGCCGGGCGCACCGACGCCCACGTACAGCCGACCGGGCGTGTCGCGCTCGACCTCCGAGAAGAAGGTGTCGCCCTCGGCGATGCCGCGCGGCGGGAAGAGGACCATCGTGCGCCCGAAGAGCGCCTTGATCTGCTCGCGCGCGCGCCGGACCGTCGCCGTCGAGCAGACCACCTTCGGCGGCCGGGGCGCGCCGCCGATGGGGTGCTCGCAGAGGTAGTCGACCGCGGCCTCGTAGAGGCCCACCATCGTCCCGAGCGGACCGCTGATCAGGTGCAGCTCGTCCTGCACGATGAGCTCGGGGGGCAAGAGCCCCTCGGGGAGCGGCTTCGCGCCGGGCCTGGGATCGTGCATCACGCCGTAGGCCCGCTGCTCGTCGAGGTGCGTCGCGCGGCCGAACAGCATGCCGGCATCGCCGAGCCAGGGCATCATCGCGAACTTGTCGACGGTGGCGACGAGGAAGCTCGGGACCTCCTGGTAGATCTGCTCGTCGACGAACAGCACCGGGAGGCCGAGGCCCGGCGTCTTCGCCTCGGTGTAGAGGCACTTCCCGTTGTCGCAGTAGACGGCGGCGCGCGCGAAGCTCTTCTTCGTCGGCTTCCCGTCGGCGTCCACGAGCTTGATGTTCTGGATCTTGATGGCTTCGCCGCACCACGGGCAGGTCGTGAGCGGGAAGGGGGAGTCGGTCCTGCCGGGGGTGTAGTCGGAGAGCGCCTCGTGCACATCCTTCAAGCGGTTGGCGCTGGCGCTCGCGCCGACCCAGAGGCCGATGGTGAAGCGGGCGTTGCCGAGCTCCTTGGGGTTGCGGCGCCGGAGCTCCTCGAGCGTGCAGATCAGCGTGGCCGCGCGCCCGAGCTGGTCCAGGGTGAGGAGCCGCAGCGTGTACCGGAGCAGGACCGCGACCCCGCGCCCCTCGTGCGGCGTGCCTTGCCCGCGGAGGCGCCGGAGCAGGAGCACGAACGCGATGAGGCCCAGGTAGGCCTCGGTCTTGCCGCCGCCCGTGGGGAAGTAGATGAGCTCCGCGAGCTTCCGCTCGGGGTGGCTCGCGTCCACGACCGACGGCAGGTTCAAGAGGACGAAGGCGAGCTGGAAGGGGCGCCACTCGGGCTGCTTGCCGCCCGTGTAGCGGGGATCCTCGCGGGTCTTGTCCGCTTGCAGCGCCGCGACGTGCATCGCCTGGTTCATGTATTTGAAGGCCTTGAGCGCCGCCTCGTTCTTGCCGAGCAGGGCGATGCCCGCGGCGATGCGTTCCTTGGCCCTCGCCGCCTTGCTCATCAGGTCATCGCGCGTGTCCGCGAGCGATGCCCGGTCGAGCCCCGCATAGCGCTGGTCGTCGATCCACGCGCCGTACGCCTCGATGAGGGGTGAGAGCGCGTTCGCGATGCCCTTGGCGTCGAGCTTGCCGAGGTCCATCATGCCCAGCGCGGCGTCATCGATCTTCCGGTGAGCGACGCGCGGCACCTCGAAGCAGGGGAGCTGCGTGGTCCGGAGGCGGATGACCTTGCCGTTCTTCTCCACCGGGCGCTCGACGCTCGTGTTGTGGCCGACGGCCCACTCCCTGTGATCGCGGAAGGCGAGCGCGAGGGCGCGCTGATCCTCGTCGCCGTCCTCGCCGCGCCGGTTGGGGCGCGAGACGAAGCCGCGCTCGTAGGTGAGCTCCATCCGCACCTGGAAGGCGAACTGCGTGTCGCGGTCCTGCTCCACCGCGGTGCGGTCGTTCACGAGGAACAGGCTCAGCACGCGCGTGCCGGGATCGAGGCCATCCATGGCCGTCGTGCGGAGCTCGCCCTTCAAGATGAGGTTGCGCGAGCCGGGGACGGCGATCCCGTCCTTCTGCTGGAGGACGCTCGGGTCGAGCGGGACCGCGACGCGGACCGGGCCGTACGGCACCCGCTTCCAGCCGGGGACCTTCTTGTCGGTGTGGTCGAGCGCGACCTCGATCTTGTCGTAGTCCGCGTACCAGACATCGACGTGGATCGTGTCGTCCTTGCCAGGGGGCAGGAACACGGACAGGCCCATCGAGGCGGGGAAGCGGACCGGCCGCTTGGGCTCCGGCTCCTCGTTGCCGGCGTCCTCGTTCTGGCTCTCGCTGCCGGCGGCGAGCGCGGTGTCGGTGGAGTCGCGATCGTCCGGATCGGGGACACGGCCGCCTTGCGGCGCGAGGAAGCCGGTCAGGTACCAGCGCGACGGCGGGATCGGCAGGATCTCCTGGCCGCCCTGCGCGTGGCTGTCGGGCACGAAGGGGCCGATGAGATCGGCTTCGAGGGCTTCGACGAGGTGACGGCGGACGTCGACAGGGGTCACCGCAGCAGGATCGCGTCCATGCCGGCGTGAAGGCAACCCTTTGGCGCGCTCACCGGAGGCGCTCCTCGATGACGCCGAGCATCTCGGGAAGCCGTGAGCCCTGCTGCTTCATCCACTCGGGAAGAAGGTGGCCCGAGTGGGTCGGTCGTTCTGGTTCGGTGTGTGCTTCTTCGGAAGAGCGCAAGATGCCTTCCACGCCTGCTCCCGCAGCACGGGGAGGTCTCCCGAGTCGAGGCCGAGCGTCTGCTCGACATCGGCGAAGCGGTCTCGGCGGTGTCTTCAGCCAGCAGGAGCTGCTGTGGTGTCTTCAGGCGGCAGGCACTGCTGGTAGAAGAAGACGTCGGGGTCGTCCCCTTCGATCATGGTGGACAGCTCGCGGATGAGCTGGCGCGCGTCGTCGTGGCGTTCGGCATCGACGGCGTCGCGCAACCGGCTCAGCTTGGCCGCTACCTCGGGAGGCCGTCCTGGATCGCCGAAGGCCGTCTCCAGGATGCGGTTTGTGTCGCGCCGCCAGGTGCCGCGGTCGAGTGTTCGGAGCTCGAAGCGCTCCAGGACGCGGACGTTCGCCGCGTGCAGCGAGGCGAGCACCTGGGGAGAGTGGGTGGTGATGATGAACTGGGCCCGAGGGAACACCTCCTGGAGCCGCGGCAGGATCGCCCGCTGGAGCCCGGGATGGAGGTGGAGCTCGATCTCGTCGATCAGGACGACCGCGGGGTGCTCGAGCGGGTTCTCCGCCTTCGGCGCCGCGAGCGCCATGCGCCGCGCGAGGTCCCCCGCCATGGCGAGGAGGCACTTCTCGCCGTCCGAGAGCCGGCGACGTCGAGGCGCGTGCCGTTCAGCTCGACGGTCATGCGTTGCGGCCGCCGCTCGATACGGACCCTGCGCGCGCCGGGCAGGATCGCCTCGATCGCCCTGCGGACGGCCGGCAGCTGCGACGGCGTGGCGGGCTCGCGAGGGCCCTGCTGCTCGTTGAAGATCTCGCGGACCTGCTGCTCGTTGAAGATGTCTTCTTCTTCGCGGAACCACTCGAAGAAGCCCCGGAAGTTGCTCGCTCCGACCTCGAGCGCGCCGTCGTAGGCGCTCAGCGCATCGAAGGCGTGGGGCCGGCGGATCCGCTCCGGGATGCCGAGCGCGCTCCGGTTCGTGGGGAAGTAGACGGCGAGCGGAAGGACAGGGGAGCCGAGCGCGATCGTGTCCTGTGCGGCGACCACGGGCGCACGTAGCGCGTCGAGGGTACCCGGCGCCGCAGGTGGTGGTGGGTGCCCCGGCATCGTCTTCGCGATGCTCCACTGGACGGGCTGCCCGTCGATCTCGGCGGTCACCGAGAGCTGCGCCGTCGACCCTCCGACCCGGACGTCGCTCGCGCGCGGCGCGATCTCGTCGGGCTTTCCCGAGCCGATGCCCTCCACGAGGCACGAGAGCAGGAGCGCGAGCGCGTCGAGGATCGCGGTCTTGCCGGCGCCGTTGACGCCCACGAGCGCGGTGACGTCCGGCGCAACGTCCAGATCCACGCTCCTGAAGCCCCGGAAGTCGCGCAGAGAGAGGCGGGTGATCTTCATGGTGCGGACGGCCGGACCCTATACCGGAGAACGAAGGCGAGGCGAGCCCGCGGACGCGCTCGCGGCCGCCAAGCACGCGCGCAGGCTCGGCTCAGGCGAGCTCTCCGTGCGCGGTCACGTGGTCGATCTCGGGAAGAGAAAGGGTCAGGTATGCCCCTACGTTCACACCCCGGGAGGGCCGCATGGACGCCGCTCGCGAGCCTGCATACGGTGCGCCGCGTCAGGGAGGCCATCATGCAGGCGTGGATGCATCCCGTGGGTGCGCTCGTGTTGACGGGGGGCATGGGCGCTGCGCTGGTTCCGGCATGCACGATCCATCTCCGGCCATCCGATGGAGACGAGATCGAGCACGAGTCCGCGGAGCACCCGCCGCCGGCGCACCCCGACGAGGACAGCGAGACGGACGACGACCTAGAGGACGATGAGGAGAGCGAGTCGATGTCGCCCGAGGCGGAGGCAGCCTACGACGAGCTCATGAGCATCGACCCCCACGAGGTCGCGCTCAAGACGATGGCGGCGTCCTATGCGGCGGTGATGGTCGCGAGCGTCGTGGAAACGCAGGTCGTCGATCCAGCGGTGCTCGATTTCGAGGCGCTCGACGCGCTGATCGAGCAGCACGCACCGGCCGGGTGGGACTCGGCGCGCCTCTGGATCGAGACGCCCGAGGCGACCACGCTGGCCGCGACCGACGGCGTCTACCCCGATTTCGCGTGCTTCAATGAGCCGTATGGGTGCCCTCAGACGACCGAGTGTCCGTTGAGCAACGGCGAGCAGGCGTTTTGCATGGTGACACACTGTGGAACGGGTGAGTGTCCCTGGTGTCCCTGGGGGCTCGGGAACCTCCTTTTCAAGTCGTGGTGCGCCTACGGCTGCCTCAAGCACGGTAGCCTCGTGGCTGGAGCCTACATTCTGATCACGCATGGCTGGGGCCCCGGCAAACCTCAATGCACGTACTGGTGAGGGAGGAGCCATGAAAGTCACGTTCGAGGATGGAAACACCCTCACGTTTACGAACGGCGATGGAAGCGAGGACATCGAGGACACGACGGATATCATCAATGTCATCTACTGGCTCTCGGCGTTTGCTGCCCCGCGTGTCTACCGGACGTTCAGCCGTGTGCCGCCGCGCGAGCACATCCTGCGCTTGCTGGATGTCTATACGGCATACGTGGCGAGGGGCGCTCACCATATGGCACCGCAGTTTCAGCCGGTGCACTACGAACGCCGCCTGCCGCTCGCGATACGGCTGCGTGAGCTCTTCGCGTCCTGGGCACCGCCTGAGCTGCCTCAGGAGGTCATCGAGATTTCACGGGCGCTCATGGAGCATGAAGGCATCAAGCCACCCGCCTGCGGGTGGGATGCGTACGAAGATCCGGAGGAAGGCGGGATCAAGCTCGAGGACGCGCTCCTGTGGCCTGAAGGCGTGCCGGCCATTCTCAAGGGCCAATGGCCGCCGAAGCAGGGGAGGGCGTAGCTGGAGCACGCGCGCAGGCTCGGCTCAGAAGAGCTTTCCCTGCGTGGTCGCGGATTTCTTGCCCTTGCCCGGCTTCTTCGGTGCCGCGGCTTCCTGCGGCGCGTCGTCGTTCGCATCGCCGTCGTCGTTTGGCGCGCGGCCCTTCTTCTTCCCCACGAGCCCGAGCCGCTGCTCCTCGCGCGCGCGCTCGGCGTTCAGCACGTAGAGGCGGTCGATGACCTCGTCCTCGAACGCCTGGAGCGCCTCGCGGTCCTTGTCCGTCAGCGGACAGTAGGGCGGCACGGCGATGTCGCTCCAGCCGTAGGCGGAGAGGACGGCTCGGTCTACGTCCTCGTGGAGATGGCGCAGTTCGAGGATGCGCGGGTCGTCGCAGGCGGGGTTCTTCAGGGCATTGTAGGTCTTCGTGAGGCCCTGGTTGGTTTCGACCATGAAGCGCGCACGGGTGTCGTAGAGGCGCTCGCCGATCGATTCGAGTTGAGGGATGACGGTGCGCGGGTCGGGTTTGGGGAAGGGGAACGTCTCGAAGCAGTCGGAGGCGGAGTAGCGCAGATCCGTCTTCATGGACGACGAGAGCAGGCGTGCCCATGGCTCGTGGATGCGGGATTGGAGTACGGCGAAGGTGGAGGCGCAATCAAGCGGAAAGACGTAAAGCTGCTCACTTAATACTCTGTCTGTAGGCTGAAATGAAAAGCATAGATGCTTGGTTACGCGTGCTGTTACGATACATCGGCGGAGTTTGCTGAGGGCTGAAAACAGTCGAGGCATTCGCTCGCCGAATTGCCACCATCGCGTTCGGTACGAATCTCTGTTTAACTTGTCTCGTTCGGGTTTAACTTTACTTCTCAGTATACTGATTAGGTCGGGCCAGTGCTCGGCCTGATCGAGTGGCATTGCGCCAAAATTGATGACGTACTTGTGAAATGACTGCGTTGGGCTGGTATTGACCTCCTCTCCGCCAAGATACGGAAATATATACGACCCGTTCTGTTTGTTTTTTGTGATGAGAGTCTCGCGCTCTTCGGATTTTAGGACGAAGCCGTCGCCATATAGAAGTGCGCCTTTGAAGCTGAATTCGGAGTTGGAGGTCAGTGTCACAGGATTGCTGCGCTCGGCACGTGCGTCCAGTCGTGAATTGATGAACGGGACCTCCCTGCCGTCGAGACGAGTGTTGCCAAGAGTCGACACCCGCCCGTGTCCGCCATGGATGACCGAAACCATCACTGCGGCAGCGCCCGGCCACGACATTGACGATGTCGCGTCGTAGAATCGCCATCCGTCTTGCGTCAGCGGTGATAGCCCTGCCTGGCGAGTGTCGCCCTGGGCGATGGTGTTCGTTGCGATCAGGCCGAAAGCTCCATGTTCGCCCAATAACGTGGCTGCTCGTCGAAAGAAGTGTGCCACGAGATCGGCCTTGCCCTGAGCGCCAGGGTGCAATTGGAATAGCCAGTCGCGATATCCGATTCCTAACCGTGACGAGATGAGGCTGCCTCCCATGAACGGTGGGTTCCCGACAATGCCGTCCACCTGCGCCACGCCGGTGACCTCTCCCCCTTGAAGCGGGTCCGGTCGCTCCTCGAAGAACACCTCCGGAAACTCGATCCACCAATGGAACGGCGGCAGCTTCTCGCGCACCTCGGCCGAAAGCGCCTCCAGCTCCTCGCGCGCCGCCGCCGCAGCCGCGAGATCCGCCGCCCTCTCCCTCTCGGAACGCCTCGCGTCCAGCGCGCCTCTCTCCCGCCCCAGCCACGTCTCCACCAGCGCGAGCCTTCGCTTCCGCTCCTTCTCCCGCGCCGCGTCCTTCGTCTCGGCGAAGAACGCCCCCACGCACGCATCCGCCACGATCCGCACCCGCTCGATCGCCTGCTGCGAGAACTCGAACAGCCGCCGCTTCTCGCCCTGCGACACCGGATCCTCGTGGTCGGCCAGCGCCAGGATCTGCTGCCGGAGCTCCACCGCTTGGTCGAGCGCGTCCCGCAGCAGCACCCGGACCGTCTCCGTCTGCCCCGAGGGCGCCCAGTGGAACGCCTCGATCTGCTTGAAATCGAGCCCCACGAGGCTGTCCCCGTGCCGTAGCGCGTGATCCACGAACGTGAACGGCAGCGTCCGGCTCAACGTCACCAGCCACAGCGACAGCTTCGCCAGCTCGACCGCCGCCGCGTTCTTGTCGACGCCATACAGGCACTGCTGCGCCACCAGCCGCCGCGCATGCAGGTGCGCATCGCCGTGCTGCTCGATGACGCGCGCCAGCTCTCCCTGCCGCGTCCACGCGGCGACGATCTCCCCTGCCAGCTCGCGGCACGCGGCGACCAGGAACGCGCCGGATCCCATCGCCGGGTCGCAGATCTTGAGCTGCAGGATCTGCTCCGGCGTGCGCGCATCGCCCAGGCACGCGAGGAGCGGCTCCAGCGTGCGCCGCACGACCTTCTCGGTGAGCGAGCGCGGCGTGTAGTGGCTGCCCGTGCGGCGCCGCTCCTCGCCGGGCTGCAGCGCCAGCCGACCGGCGCCCGCGCGGTGGCGGTTCCCCTCGCCGCGTCGACCGGCGGCATACCCCGCGAGCGCCTCCGCGAGCGCGCCGTCGTCCTTGCCGGCCTCCTTCACCGCCTTCTCGATCGCCTGGACCGGCCCCGGGTTCAGGCCGCACGTCTCCTTGAGGAACCGCGCCCGGTCGGTCGGGCTCATCGCGCGGAGGGCCCGGGTCTCGACCCACACGCCGAACTTGCCGAGCCGCACGGCGGGGCTCTCGAGCCGGAGCACGTGGTAGCCCATCAGCGACTCGTAGACGCTGCCGATCTGCTCGACGTCGAGCGTGCGGTAGCTGAGCCGCTGCCCGCCGAACACGATCAGCCGGTGCAGCACCTTGTAGACCGTGCCGTCGTCGATGCTCGGCGGCCGCGCCTGCGCCCGCGCCCCCTGGTCGGTGACCGCGGCCGTCCACCCCGGCAAGCCGCCCTCGAGGAACGGGTACGTGTTCGGATCGAACAGGCGGCCTCTCCGCGGCGGGAGCTCGAGCGTGCCGTGCTTCACGCCGAAGAAGACGGCCCGGAAGAGCGCGAGGAGCTGCCCGTACGCGCCGAAGCGGTGGTGCATGCTCTCGGGGTGGGCGCCGGCGTCGTGGCTGAGCCGCGCGTACAGGCCGCCGAGGCTCAGGTGCTCGGCGTACGTGCGGTGCTCCACCGGCAGCAGCGCCTGGTCCTCCGCGTAGAGCAGGAAGACGAGCCGCAGCACGACCGAGAGCACGCCCTGGTAGAAGTGGTCGCCCCCCGCCTCGATCGCCTGCCTCAGCCAGTCGAGCTCGTCGCGCCCGCAGTCGCGCGCGGCCGCGGCCTCGAAGCCGGCGACGAGCGTCTCGACCGCCTCGAAGACCTGCTTCGCCAGTTCCTCGGTGACGTCGGCCTGCCGGCGCCGGCTCTCGGCGAGCAGCCCCTCGAGCGTGTGCTCGGGCGAGGCGCTGTACGCCCGCCGCGCGTGGAGCAGCAGGTCGAGCGCCGTGAGGAGCGGGCGGCCCTCCGAGCCGCGCAAATGCTCGACCCGGAACGTGAGATGCGCCGTCGACTCGCCCGCCGGCGCGTAGACGAGGCGCAGGTGCGCGCCGTTGAAGAGGAAACCGACGGGGATGCCGGCATGCCGCAGGAGGCGCTCGAGCTTCGCCGTCGGCGGGTAGCGCCACGCCCCGGTCTCGCTCTCCGGCTCGTCGAGGTCGAGGCTGGCGCCGCTCTCCGTGAGGTCCCACAGGAGCGCGAACCACGGCTTCTTCGCGCCGGAGGCAGCCGCCTGCGCGGCGGCCTCCGAGGAGGCCCGCGACCCGCGGTCGCTCGCCGCCCCGTCCTGAGAGACGCTCGGCGCCTCGTCGAACGCGGCGAACGGATCGTCGGCGGTGAAGGGGCCGCGGCCGAGGGCGAAGCTCGGCCGGATCTCCTGCCCGCCCTCGGCGGCATAGAACGAGAGCTCGGCCGGCAGCTCGGCGCGCGGCACCAGCATCCCCGGCGACGCGTAGCCGAGGAAGTCGCGGAAGAACGCCTCGAGGCTCCGGATGCGCGGCGGATCGCCCGTGAGCTGCGCCTCGAAGGCCGCCGAGAGCTCCGGCCGCTCCTCGGGGGCGATCTGCGCGTCGGCGAGCGCGGGCACGCTGAAGACGAGCCCCTCGATGGGCTGCGCGAGGCCGAGCCACTTCTTGTGAAAGAGAACGTCGCGATCCTTCATGTCATCGACTCCGGCCATGCGACGACGAGCCCCACCGGCGTGAGGCGCGACATGCGAACGTCGTAGAGCGCCTCGATCGCGGCTGGCTCGGACTCCATCTCGCTCGCGGCCGCCGTGCGCCGCCGCTCGAGGTGCCGGAGATCGAGGTCTACCTGGCGCTTCTGCTCCTTGTCCTGCACGTTGAAGAGGTCCGGCTGGCGGAGGCGCGCCTCCGCCTTGTCGATCGCCTGGCGCTGCCGCGCGAGGAGGCCGCGCAGGTCGTCGGCCTCGCGCCGCGCGCGCTCGGCGAGGCCCTGGCGCGCCTCGACGGCCAGCGCGTCGGCCTCGGCCTCCAGGTGCGGCCAGAGGGCTCGGAAGAGCGCGTCGGCGTGCTGCTGGATGCGCTTTCCGATCGTCGCGTTCGGCGCGCGGCCCGAGCCCGCAAGGAGCCGCTCGGTCGAGGTGATCGCGTTCACCGACGTGGCGCGGTCCTTGTATGGCTTGATCTCGCTCGCCTCGCCGGACCACGCGGCCGCGACCGGCACGAGCTGGTCGTGGAGCCTCGCCGCCCCGATGCCGAAGAGCGTGAGGCGGGCGAACCCGATCACGCGCACGACGCTCTCGCCCCGCGCGACCACGGCGCTCACCCGGGTGAGGTCGTGCGCGCCGAAGCCCTGCGCGAGGAAGCGATCGAGGATGCGCTTCACGAGCGGGTGCGCGAGGTGGAGCTGCTCGGCCCCCTCGGAGAGGCTCGCCAGCGGGTGGAAGGTCACCGGCCGCGGGGGCTTCTGGCGCCACTCCCAGAAGTCCTCGGTGCGCGCGCGGGGCGGCCTCAGCGTGTCGAGCGTCGCCTCCCAGGAGCGATCGAGCGCCGGCAGCTCGTACGTCGCGCGGCCGTCGCTGGTCTTGCCCGCGTCCTTCAGCGACGACGCGCCCGCGAGCCGCAGCCCGATCTCGACGACGCCCCGCAGCGACTCGGGCTCCACCTCGAGCGTGCGCCGGGAGCTCTCCAGGCGCCGGCCGGCGCGCTCGACCTCGGCGCGCACGGCTTCCAGATCGGTGCGCCGCGCCTCGAGCTCGGCGTCGACCGTGGCGGTCTTCGCATCGGAGCCGACCTTCTCCACGGTGGCGCGCGCCTTGCGCGTGATGCCGTTCGCGAGGGCCGCCTCGATCTGGCCGAGCAGCACCGCACCGAGGGAGCCGAGCTCGCGCTGCACCGTGGCGATCTTGCGCACGACGGTCTCGAGCACCTGGTCCTCGCTGCGCTGCGGGTAGACGAAGTAGTGGCAGCGGACCTCCGCGGCCGGCTGGAGCGTGCGGTCGATGCGGCCGTTGCGCTGCTCCATGCGGGCCGGGTTCCAGGGGATGTCGATGTGGAAGAGGTCGGCGCAGTGCGCCTGCAGGTTGACGCCCTCGCGCGCGGCGTCGGTCGCGACCAGGATGCGCACGGGGTGCTCGTCGGGCGCGCTGTTGAACGCCCGCTGCACCTCGTCGCGGGCGTCGTCGCCCATGCCGCCGTGGAACTGCATGATCCGCTGCTCGCCCTCCTCGGTGTGCGCGACCGCCGCGGTGAGGAGCTCGACGAGGTAGCGCTTCGTGTCGGCGTACTCGGTGAAGAGGATGACCCGGCGCGGCGTCCAGGCGCGGCTCGCGCGCGCGTCCGCGCCGAGGCCGATGGCCGGGCACAGGTGCTCGCGCATCCAGCCGAGCAGGGCGAGCGACTTGGCGTCGGGCTCCCCGCGGGCCTTCTCGGCGAGCGCGCGCATCTCGGCGAGGAGCGCGCGGGCCTCGTCGGTCGGGCTCGGGAGCGCCGCGCTGGCGCGCCGGACGGCCGCGTCGCTCTCCTCGGCGAGCGCCTCGTCGGCGAGGCCGTGCGTCTCCGGGTCGGCCTCGACGTCGGTCGTGGCCGAGCCCCTGGCTGCACGCGCCTCGAGGGCGAGCTTCTGCTGCTGGGGCGCGGCGACCGGGCCGCCCTTCTTCGCGAGGCCCTGCGCGTGGACCTCGAGCGTACGCGCGAACGCCTCGGGGCTCGAGAGGAGCCGCTGCTGCATGTGGATGAACGGGAGCCGGCCCTGCCCGGACTCCGGCGCGCAGAGCTCCATGTAGCGCTGGAGCTTCTCGCCGAGCGCCAGCTCGATCGGCTGCCCCTGGCCGATGTCGCTCGCCACCGTCTTGCCCTCCTCTCCGGTCTCGGCGTCGTAGCTCGTCCGCTCGAGACGCCAGGTCCCGCCGCGGTGCGAGAGGGCGAGCTGCACGAGGAGGCGCCGGGGGAACCGCTCGACGCCGAGCTGGCGGAGATCGCGCTTGAGGCGGCGCACCATGACCGGATCGAGATCCTTCTTCCCCTCGACCGGGACGCCGCGCGTGAAGCGAACCGGGTCGAGGATCTCGAGCAGCGCGCTGAAGCTGTTCGAGTGGCCATTGTGCGGCGTGGCGCTGAGGAACATGCGGTTGTCGAAGCGGGGGGCGAGGTCGCGGATCGTGCGCGTGATGTCCGTGTCGGTCGCGTACTTGCTGGCCGAGGCCGGCGCGGCGACGTGCGCCTCGTCGAGGATGAGCAGGCCCTTGCGCGCCCGCTCGCCGAGGTGGTGAAGGAGCGGATCGCGGTACTCGGGCCGGCGCAGGAGCGCGTGCGAGACGATGAAGCGGTTGTGCGTGCTCCAGGGGTTGATCCCGAACCCGTGCTCCTGCCGCCGGTAGGCGACGAACTGCCGGGTCATGACCTCGAAGCGCAGGCCGAAGCGGCGCTGCATCTCGCCCTGCCACTGGAGGCAGACCGAGGCGGGGCACACGACGAGGACGAAGCTCGCCTGCTGGCGCAGGAGCAGCTCCTGGAGCACGAGGCCCGCCTCGATGGTCTTGCCGAGGCCGACGTCGTCGGCGATGAACAGGTTGGCGCGCGGCAGCTCGAGCGCCTTCATGAGCGGCGTGAGCTGGTGAGCCATCAGCTTGATGCCCGCCCGGAAGGGGGACTGGAAGCGGGTGGCGTCCGCGGCGCTCACGGCGCTCCACTTCAGGGCGTGCAGGTAGGCGCCGAAGTGCGCGGGGGGATCGAGCCGCGAGGCGTCACCCAGCCCGTGGGTCTCCGGCTCGACGACGCGCGCGCCGAGCTCGAGGTTCCAGAGCACGTCGAGCTGGCGTCCAGGATCGTCGTCGTCGAGGCAGACGAGGCGAACGAGCGGCGACTCGTCGCCCGCGCCCAGGACGACGTCGTCCACGAGCCACTGGCGGTGCCGGGCGTGTACGATCTGGCCCTTGGCCGGCAGGCTGTCCGCGCTGGCGGCGGGCGGCCGTACCGTCGCCGCGCGCGGATCGAACCCCGCGGCCTCGAGCACGAGCGCCTGGAGGTCGCCGCGCGCCCGGGCGGACGGGTCGAGGCCGTGCCGGCGGCAGACGGCGCGGAGCTCGTCGCGCCCGAGCTCACGGAGCAGGGTAGGGAGCCGCCCGCCCAGGTGCTCGGAGAGCCTGGAGGCGAGGCGGTCCTTGTTGCCGGCGATGTCGCGCACCTCGCAGCCGAGCAAGCGGCAGAGGTCGAGGAGCCGCCCTGCGGAGATGACGGCGAGGACCGAGGGGACCGTGGGCGTCGATGCCTCCGCGGGGGGGCCGAAGGGCTGAAAGGTAGCGGTGGTGTCGGGCGCTTTGAGCGATCGTCTCGCGGGCATTCCTGCCTCCGGCGGTGCCCGAGCGCGGGCAACGGCCTCAAGGGGCCGGAGCATATCAGGGGATCGCGCGAGGTGTCGGGTCACGAGACGGGTGCTCGATCTACCCACCCTGGTGGCCGCGTGGGTCCCGGGCCCGGCGCGACGAGCTCGGGCCTGATGAAGGCCATAGGTCCGCTGCTGCAAGCCTCGCGAAGCCGGAGCCGGCGGCTGCTTGTGCGGCAGCCCTGTCCGGGCGCACATGGCTACCTAGCGGACGAGCTCAACGATCATCACCCGGGCGAAGTGGGCAACAATCTCCGTTTTCGCCTGAGTTGAGAGTGGCCGCCCGCCTTCAAGGCTGTCGCGAGCGTCTTGCGGTCTCACTGTGCTCTTGATTTGTGATGCCCCCTGCTGCGCCGCCGTAGAAGGCCGCTTGTTGCTCCAGCCTGCGCGCTTCGCGCTCGTCGCCCAGGGCACGGCGGCACCTCGCCAGGCCGTGCAGGGACGGGGAGTGGCGGGGGTTCATCTTCAATGCTCGCTGAAAAGAAGCCTCGGCGTCAGATAGACGGTTGAGCTTGATGAGGCACTCGCCGTGTACATAGTGGGATATGGCCGTCCGGCCGCCATGCGCAAGCACGGTCTCGGCCTCGGCGAGCGCTTCGCGAGGCGCTGCGTCGACCAGCAGCAGGGCCAGATGCTCCCGAGTCTCGTGATCGTCTGGTCTCTCGCCCAGGATAGCGTAGAGGTGCGCGATGGCCTCGTCGGTCCTGCCGTGGCGAACAAGATGGTCGGCGAGATAGCCACGAGCGAACACAGAAGAGGGCGAACGCGCGACCGCCTCGCGGAGGAGCGCCTCGCGCGCGGCGGCGGTGAGGTGCTCCCATGGAGCAAGTGCCCGAAGGGCCAGCGACTCCGCCTCGAGCTCATCGCTGCTCTCGTACAAGCTCCTGAAGGCTGCCTCCGGCGCGGCAGAGCGCTCCGCCGGCGCCTTGGTGAGCTCGGCGAAGAGTGCGGCGCCCTGCTCTAAGATCCGTACCGGTAGCCATGCTACCTTGGACATTCCCAGGAACTCGTGCTGCTCCAGGTCGCGTCGTAGCCGCTGTGCCATGTCCGACATCTCCGCGGCCATCTCGCGCATCGCCTGTTCGGGTTGCGTGCTCATGAGCGCATGGATGCGCGCTGCGCGCTGTTGTTCCTGCATGATCAAGCTGAGGATGCTCTCGAACGCGTGCGTCTGGAAGATACGCTGTAGTGCGTCGGCCTGCGGCGAACGCATGCCTCGAACGACGACCACCGCAAGCTCGTCGCGTGTGTATGCTCGCAGCTCTGAGCGCAGCCGCCGGAGGTGCGCGAAGTGCTCGCCGAGGATGGTGCCCAGCGATCGATCGGCCTGTACATGAGCGCGCACGCGGGCGACCGCACAGGCAACGCGTAGCTCGAGCTCGATCTCGGCGGCTGACAGCCGGCTGCCGGTGCGGCTCGCCACGTCGTACGTCGCGAGCGCGCTGGCGAACTGCACGAGGGTTTCGCCCTGGGGCAGCTCACCCTTGCCGTTCCGAAGTACCCGCAAGGTGCGCTTGTCCAGGCGGGTGTCCCGGCGGAGGCGTTCCTGGGATAGGTCGTCTCTGCGCGCCCGACGGACCAGATCGTCGTAGACGCCTTTGAGACCAGGTTGCTGGTACCACGCCGGGATCGCCTCGAGAACGGGATGTAGGTCTCGGTACAGCACGAGGTACGCGGCGCACCGTACGACGGCATCGGCGAGCAGCCCGGTGCATTGCAGGAGAGTCGAGAAGAAGAAGGAGTCGGACGGGAGCGCGCCGGGATTCAACAGCCGCGCGAGCTCGTCCCATCGGTCGAGCACGTCTTCCAGTGCGGCGGCCACGAGCTCATTGTGGATGTGTATCTCGTTCGCCGTGAGGCCTCGCGCGGCGAGGTAGTCAGGGGTGAAGAGGGCTTCGATCACCACCCGGACAAGGGCGGCCCGCTTTTCGGGGGTAACCTGCGGCGCGTCTCCAAGGACGCGCTTGGCGGTGGTCGTGGACATGCCGCCAGGCCGATCCTGGATGCGGTCGCGCACCCGGAAGGCCGAGGCAAGCAGGGCTAGGAGGCCCCCGCGCATCGGCAAGGACCCGGGGATGACAGGGGGGCTCATCGCTTTGGCCTTGGACATAGGTCGCGGCTTCGAGAACTAGGGAGGCGCCCCGGCATGGAGCACGAGGGCGCCTCCGAGCCCGTCATCTCTTCGTCGGCTGCGACGTCTCGGGCTGCGGCGCAGGAGGAGGCGGCGGGTTGGGGTGACCCTGGGCGATCCGGTTGTCGCGGTCGGCCCGGTAGGCGTCGCTGGTGGGATTCTTGGTGACGGACCGCTGATCGTTGGGGGTAGGCTTAGTTTGGGACATGTGCGCTTCCTTTCGGTTCTCTCGGATGGCGGCCGTCCGTGAGAGGGCCGGCCGCGGGAGAACCATGCGTCCGCCCGCGGTGCGGTGGCAGGGTGAAAACCGGGCTCATGAGGCGCGGACGAGTCGAGGGCCGCTCGCCCGCTGGGGTACTGGGCTCGTGTATGGCCGAGCCGGTTCGCTGCCGCGGAGGGAGGGGTCTCTAGGTCGCCGATGTAGGTTCAGTGTTTGCCATCGTACCACACGGCACGCACCTCTCCCTGGCTGCACCCCCGCCCTCGCCCCGCCCGAGGAGCGAGGCGCTCGCCGGGTTCCCGCTGGCGCTGTACGTCGAGAGGCCAACAAAAGACGGGTGGCACCCATCTCCGCGATGGAGAGGCCACCCTCCAGCCGAGCGATCCCCTGGGCGTCCCGCCTCCCTGGGCGCTGTAATGTAAGAAATCCCACTTCACGCTGCCGGCTACGCTCCCGTCGGGAGACCTCGTCGACGGCGGCACGCGGCGGAGCGTCGCCGCCTCGTCGACGGCGGCACGCGGCGGAGCGTCGCCGCCTCGTCGAGCCGAGGTCCGCAGGCACGCCGGAGGAGCGCGTGCCCGGCGACGACCACGAGGCACGTGCGAGATACGGCGTAGGTGGCGAGCACGCTGTCACGGATGACAGCCGGCGCAGCGAGACTGTAGCCTCGTCGTGCATGCTGAAGGCGCTCCAGCACGGGAAGCTCGGCCGCATGGCGGTCGGCATCGACGTCGGCGTCGACGAGGAAAGCGACGGAGACACGCCGGAGGAGCGCAGCACCCAGGGGACGGCGACCGACGGGCTGACGGAGCTCGAGGACCCGCTCACGTCGATGGTGTTCGAGCGGCTGGAGTACCTGCCGGCCGAGCTCGCGTGGGCCATCTTGCGTGGCGCGAGCAAGCCCTTGGGCGATGGTCTGCCGATGCCCGCGATCCCTCCGGTGGGGGTGCCCTCGTGGTCGTTCTGGCCCAGCCTTCGGCCAGGGGATGGAGGGCGGAACAAGGTGCGGGTCGAGCCCGACGTGCTCGTCTCGTGGGGCGACACGCTGCTCCTGATCGAGGCCAAGCATCGGGGATTCCAGGACCCGGCACAGTGGGTGGAGCAGATCCGCGCGGCGCGGGCGGTGCCCGCGCACTCAAAGCAGCAGCTATGGCTCATCGCGGTGGGAGGCATCGTGATGCAGGAGGGGCATGGCAACCTCGCCCGTGTCCGGCGCGAGGTCGCGAGCGATGTCGCCGGGGTGCTCACGATCCGGTGGGAAGATCTGCGCGAAACGCTCTATCCGATCGAGGCTTCGACGCGCGCATCGCCGCAATCGGCGATCCTGCGCGACATGGCTGCGGCGCTCGAAGCGTGGGGGTACCGTAGAAAAACCTGGTTCTCGTCGTTGCCAGCGGCCACAGAACGACTCGGGGGCGAGGGCTCGGTGTCCACAATCCAGGGGTGGAGGATCCGGTGAACGAGAAGAATGTCGACTTGGCTGGGGCGCTCGCCGATGTGCGTCGCGCGTACAGGCTCCTGCATGCCTACCATCGGCGGCTGTGCGACCTGCTGCAACTGACAGACGAATTCCTGGCCGAGCGGGGCTTCGAGTTCGACCGATGGGCTCCCATCAACGTCGCGAGGCTCCCCCAGTCAACGAAGCCTTTCTTCCGGCCTGAACACTGGGCATGGGACCTGACGCCGGCCTACCAGGTCGAGTGCGTCTGGCAGGGATCGAGCAACGGAACCCACTGCAAGATCCACATCCATGCGATCGCCGATACGGGATACGATGACTCCTGCGACGGCGAACCTGACGCTACCAGCTTCAAGTCCGCCGAGGCGGCGGCCTCCGAGCTCCGGATCGGCTTGCACCGCACACGCGCCAAGAAGCCCGATTGGAGCTCCGCCTGGAACCAGCTCTCGCGCATGGCCAACAGGAAGAATGGGGCCGAGCACAAGGTGAGGGTCGGCGGAGATGAATACGCGTACCGTTACTTCGATCTGAATCTCGCCGCGCTCGGGGACGAAGGTGCCATCAAGGAGAAGCTGCTCCTCTCGCTCGACAGGTGGCGGCTGGGCGCGTGATCCATCGCTCACGCCCCCACCGCATGCCCGCTCTACCGCAGGTACCCTTCGAGCGCCTCCGGGAGCCGTGGATCCAGGACGATCACCTCCTGCTCCAGCCATAACCCCCGAGCGTACAGCTCCCGCACCAGGGCGGGCTCCCCCGCGACATCGAGATCTTCGGGCCACTCCCCCCGCAGCGCGCGCTCCTCCAGGTACTCCGCCCATAGCTCGGGGATCGCCCACCGGAGGTCCGGGCGCAGCGCGCGCAGGTGCCGCGCGATACGGACGCCGTTCGGATCCAGATCGCCGAAGTGGACCACCGGCACCTCGTGCCTCGGGTCCAGCTCGTCCAGAAAGGCCCGCACGGTCGCCGTGTCCCAGCCCGGCACCAGCGCCACCAGCCAGCCGTGCGGGGGTGTCAGGTCCAGGTAAGCGCCCACGTTCTCCACGAGAAGGATCGCCGCCGGCCGCTCGCCGTGAAGCCGCGTCCCGTCGCGCAGCGCGCGCTCGGTCACCACGAGCTCCCCGAGCAGCCGGACGACGACCTCCACATCGAGCTCTGCCTCACCGTCACCGCGGCGCACGACGAGCCCGGCGTGCGGCCTCAGCCGGACCAGCCCATCCCGGGTCACCTCGACGCCCCCGAGCGCCTCGCGACGGGCCTCCGTGAGCCCCGCCTTCGAGCGGGCCGCCACCGCCGCCGTCGCGGTGCGCTGGTTCAGCCGCGGCGGCAGCGCCCGCGGGAGCCTCTCGGCGCGCTCCCGATCCTTGAGCCGATGCCAGCCGCGCTCGTCCACCGGGAGCCCGGCGGCCCGCAGCTCCTCCAGCGCCTCGGCCCAGCCGGGCCACACGCGGTCGAGCAGCGACCGCACCTCCTCGCGCTGCGTCTCCACGAGCGCCACCTCGTCCCGCCGACCGGTGCGCCGCGTCCACGGCAGCCCGGCCAGGTGCGACCACACCGCGCCCTGGGAGGACCGGCGGCGCAGCTTGCCCGTGGCCCAGAGCTCGAGCAGCGCGAGCCGCGCCTGCTCCTCTCCCCACATCACTTGCCCCGCATCACTTGCCCCGCATCACTCGCCCCACATCACGCGCCCCACATCAGCCATGCAGCTCCCGCGCGACGCGGCGACCGGTGACCAGCACCTCCTCGCGCCCGCGCTCGTCCACCCGGCGCACCAGCCGGTACGTCGTGTTCCCCTCGGCGCGCGCCACCTCGGGCGCCGCGATCAACAGCTGCAGCTCCAGGCTCCGGCAGAGGTCGAACAGCACGTCGAGGCTGTCCTGGGAGAGCCGCGTCGCCTCGTCGAGGAAGAGCAGGCGCAGCGTCCCCAGAGAGCGCTTGCCGCGCAGCAGGTTCGCGTCGCGCTCCCAGGCCGCCAGCACGACCATCATGATCGCCGCCCCGACCCCGATGGCCTCGCCCGTCGACAGCTGGCTCGGGTTCGCCAGCTCCCAGGTCGCGCTCGCCTGGCGACGCACCTCGATCCGCAGATCCATGTACTCGCGGTAGTCCAGCAGCCGCTGCCCGCCCGTGCGCCCGCCCGCGTGACGCCGGAACAGCTCCTCGAGCGCCTCCTCGATGGGCATCGACGTCTTGAACAGCAGATCCTGCGCCGGATCCTCCTTGAGCGCCTGGAGCACCTGGTCCATCCGCGCCACGCGCTGCACCCGGACCTGGACCCCGTGAATGTTGCCGAAGCGGACCTGATCGAGATCCTCGGTCATGCGACGGAGGTTGTGCTGCGCCTTGCGGATCTGCGTCTCGATGTTCCGGGCAACGTCGGAGGACTCGCCGCGCAGATCGCCCTCCTGCCGCGCGAGCCGGTCCTGCAGGCGCGCGAGGTGCTCGCACAGGCGGGCGAGCGCCTCGATGGGGTCGTCGACCTCCGCGATCTGCGGCGGGATCCGGCGGAGCAACCAGTCGCGGACCCGCTGCCACGCCTCGAGGTACGCCTCGCCGGACGTCAGCTCGGCGCTGCCGATGCGGCCCTTGATCTCGGCCGCCACGACGGCGCCGTCCTGGGCGCGACCCAGGCGCTCCAGGAGGAGCGCGCCGTGCTCGCGCGCCCGCGGCCAGAGGTTGGGGCTGCCAGCGCCGGCGAGCTCGGCCGAGAAGCGCGCGGAGAGCGCGGACGCCAGCGCGCCCTGCGCCTCCGCCAGCGCGCGCAGGCGCTCCCAGCGCTCCTGGGCCGGCCGGAACAGGCGCTCCTCGTCCTCCGCGCGGCGGCGCGCCTCCTGCTCCCTCCCGCGCGCGCCGTCCAGCCGCACCTCCCGGCGGACCACCTCCTCCGAGAGCTCGCGCTCCTGCACGCTCAGCGCCGCCCGGCGCTCCTCCAGGGCGGCGAGCTCCCGCTCCGCCCGCTCGAGCGCCGCCGCGCTCGGATCCTCCACGCCGGTCTCGGCCAGCTCCTCGCGATGGCGCGCGAGCGCCTCGTCCAGGCTGCCCACCGCGCCGTCCGCGGCCTGGAGCGCCTGGTGCGCCGCGCGCTCCGCCGCCTCCGCCCGATCGAGGCGCTCCTCCGCCCGATCCAGGGCCTGCTTCGCGCGATCGAGCTGCTCGGACAGCGCCGGCGCGAGCCCCCGCCTCCGCCGGAGCGCCGCCTCCGCGTCGGTCCACGCGAGCGCGGCGCGGTTCTCCTCCACGCGGCGCAGCGCCAGCAGGGCGCGGCCGGCCTCGTCGCGCGCGCGCTCGGCCTCGGCCTTCCGCGCGCCCATCCGCGCGAGATCGTCGTCCGAGGGAGGCGCCGCGCGGAGCACCTCGATCCGCCCCTCCACGATCCGCCGGTCGGGCGCCGTGCGCGCGAGCTCCGCCTCGGCGCGCTGCGCCTCGGCGAGCCGCGCGACGAGCGCCGCGGCCTCTGCATCGAAATCTCGGGCGTCGAGGAGCCACGCCTCGGGGAGCAGCCGCGTGAGCGCCGCGGTCCGCCGCGCGAGCCCCTGCGCCCGCGCCCGCGCCGCGCTCGCCGCCTCGCCGTGCGCCCGCGCCGCCTCGGCCGCGCGCTCCCCGGCCTCCCGCGCCGCGCCGAGCTCCGGCCGGGGGTCGTCGCGCTCCAGGATCGCCGCGTCCGGGAGCAGCCGCGCGACCTCGTCGAGCGCGCGATCCAGCCCTCGCTCCTCCGCGCGCAGCGCCTCGACCCGCTCCGCGCGCTCGCGCTCCTCCTCCTTGAGCTCGCGGACGCGGCGCGACCGGGCCCTGCGCCCGAGCGTCGGCCGCTCGGGCAGGCGCGTCAGGCGGACGCCCTCGGCGCTCCGCACGAGCGCGTCGCGCCCGAGCAGCTCGCCGGGCGGCCGGCCCTCCTCGTCGAGCGCGAGCGGCGCGTCTCCTCCGAGGAGCCACACGGTCGCGGGGCGCTCGGTCGCCTGCGCGAGGACCTCGGCAGCGCCGCGCGCGTCCTCGACGAGGATCGCCTCGTGCAGCGGGCCGAGCAGGGCCTCCACCGCGGCGGCGTCCTCGAGGGCGACCTCCTCGAAGCGCCCCGCCAGGAGCTCGCCCCCCACGAGATCCCGCGCCTTCAAGAGCGCCCGGCTGACCTGCCCTCCGGCCTGCTCCAGCCGGAGCGCCTCGTCCTGGAGCGCCCGGCGCCGCGCCTCGGCCTCCTCTCCGCCCCGGCGGACCTCATCGCGCCGCGCCTGGAGGGCGGCGCGCAGGGTCTCCAGATCGTCCCGCGAGCTGATCCCCTGGCCAGCGCGCGCCGAGAGCGCGTCCGCCGCGGTGCGGACCTCCCGCCAGCGGATCGCCAGCGCCTCCAGATCGCGGGCGCGCGATCGCGCCGCCTCGCGCGCGGCCTCGGCGTCGCGCGCGGCCTCGGCCTCGTCGCGGCTCCGCTCCTCGGCGTCGCGGAGCTCGTCCTCGGCGTCGCGGTGGGCCGCGGCGACGTCGGCCGCGGTCGACAGCGGCCGGTCGGGCGCCGACAGCGCGTCCGCCTGCCCGCGCGCGGCGCGCTGCCGCCGCGCGTGCGCCCGCGTCTCGTCGAGGCGGGGCGCGAGCCGGGGCCGCTCCTCCACGAGCCGGAGCAGGCGCCGGGACTCCTCGAGCGCCCGCGACGCGCGCTCGTAGGCGCCGGCGGCCGGGATCTCCGCGCCGACCAGCCGCCCGAGCGCGCCCGCGACCTCGGCGAACTCGCGCCGGCGCCGCGCCGCCGTCCCGATCTCGCGATCGAGCCGCACGATCTCCTCGTCCAGCGCCTCCTGCCGCGCCTCGCAGCGCGCGATCACCTCGCCGGCGGTCTCGGGGCGGACGTCCTCGCCGGGCAGCCGCCGCGCCGCCTCCTCCAGGGACGCCACCGCGATGCGGTGCGCGGCGGCTCGCCGGGCCAGCTCCTCGATGCCTCTCTGCAGGTCCGAGAGCCCCCGGGCGGCGCGCTCGCGGTCCTCGCGCGCCTCGTCCCGGCGCAGCCGCGCCTCGCCCAGCGCGCCCTCCGCGCGCTCCCACGCCGCGCGCGCCGCGCCCTGCCGCGCGGCGGCCTCCTCGCGCCGCGCGGTCCGCTCGCGGATGCGCTCGTCGATCTCGCGGGCCCGCCGGGTCCGCTCGACGACTCCACGGGCCGTGACCCCCGCCGCCTCGACCGCCGCGTGCTCGCTCCGGACCACGTCCCTGCGCGCGCGCCCGTCGTCCACCTCGATCTCGAGCCCGCCGCGCTCGGCCTCGGCCGCCGCGAGCGCCCGCCGCGCCTCGTCGAGCCGCTTCGCGCGCTCCTCGGCGGCCTCCTTGGTCGCGTGCACGGCGGCGGCGAGCATCCTCTGCCCGGCGTCGTACACCTCGCGGATCTCCCCCTCGGTCCGCCGCGCCGCCTCGACCTCCTGCCGCGTCCTGCGGCAGGCGTCGAGGTTCTGGCGCATCCGCACGAGGGTGTCCGCGAGGCCCGTCTCCTCGCGCAGCAGGAAGCCGCGCAGCTCCGAGGTGAGCGCCCGCGAGATGCCTCCGGTCATGCTCGTGCGGAGCAGCTCGTTGAGCTTCCCGCGCTCCTCCTCGGTCGCGAGCCGCAGCGGCGTGACGCCGCGATCGAACAGGGCCGCGAAGTACTCCCTGGCCGAGGTGAAGGTGGTGAGCCGCGCGCCGGCCCGCGCGACGATCTCGCGGAGCCGGCCGAGATCGGGGACCATGTCGAGCTCGCCCCGGTCGAGCAGGACGTCCTCCAGCGCGGCGCCGGCGGCGAGATCCGTGACGATCAGCGGCGTCGGCTCGACGGTCGGCTCGGCGCGGCGCTCGAGGTGCACGCCGGCGAGCAGCCGCTCGCCGCGCGGGAGGCGGAGATCGAGGAAGGCGTACGAGGGGCGCCCGGGGTCGCCGAGGCGGCCCCAGATCCCCTTGTCGCCGCCCGTCGCGCCGTGCTCGCCCAGGTTGGTGAAGCGGAGCCGGCTCATGTCGGGCAGCAGCACGACGTACGCGGCGATCATCACCGTCGTCTTGCCCGCGCCGTTCGTCCCCTCGAGGGCGGTGACGTTGGGGTCGAGATCGTATGTCCTGCAGAACACCCCTCGCCAGTTCACGAGGGCTAGCGCGGCGGCCTGGACACGTTTCACGGCTCCTCCTCCTCTTCGTCCGTCCCAGCCGGCGGCGCGTCCCCGAGCGCCACCTTCCCCTCGGCCACGAGGCGCCCGAGCGCCTCGGCGCGGTCGCCGAGCCCGCGCACGGGCTCTGCGAAGCGCAGCACGGGCGCTCGCACCCGCAGGCGCTCGGCGCGGGCCGCGGGCGCCGCCCCGCGGCCGCCTTCCTCCTGGAGGTCGACGAAGCCGAGCGCGGCGAGCGCGCGCAGCGCCTTGTCGATCTCGAGGCGCACGGTCTCCTCGGCGATCCGCTCGTCGTAGCGCTTCCGCCTCGGGTTGAGCGCGACGACGAGCCGCTGGCGGCCGATCAGGCCCTCGAGCCGCGCCACGAGCTGCGCGCGCGGCACGACGCCGCCGGACTGCACGGTCGCCGGATCGAGGTACAGGAGCGCGAGCGTCTGGCCGACGAGCATCTCGCCGGCCGTGAGGTGCCGCCGGCCGAGCCGGTCGCCCGAGGGCAGGAGGTAGAAGTAGCCTTCGGTCGCGTGCGTGAGCTCGCAGCCGTACCGGCGGTAGAAGGGCTCGAGCAGCTCCTGAGCATCGACGAGGAAGCTGTACCGATCGCCGTCGTCGCGATCCACGTGCCGCCCGGCGCGGAGGGCGAGGTCGACCTCCGGAAAGAGCGGATCGAGGACCACCTCTTCGAGGCGCGAGAACGGCGCCGACGTCATGGTGCCTCCTCGGACGTGCGCCCTGGCCTGGCCGGCGGAGGGACGCGCGACGGCGGTGTCCCCACCTGCGCCGGCGAAGGGAGCCGCGACGGCGATGTCCCGACGTGCGCCGGCGAAGGGAGCCGCGACGGCACCACATCGGGCGCGGCCGCCATGAGGCTCCATTCCTCGACGCTCAGCTCCCCCGGCACCTCGACCCAGGGCGGATCGAGCGCGCTTCGGGGGCGCGCCTCCGCGGCGAGCTGCGCCGCGATCCGGCCGACGGCGACGAACCGATGTTCCTCGGAGACCCCGGGCAGCACGGCGGTGAGCACCTCCGAGAGGGTCGCCGCTCCCGCGGCGAGGGCCGCGCGGACGCGGTCCTCCTGATCGGCCGTTCGGGGGTCCGGCAGCTGCTCCTCGAGCGGCGTGCGCCACGCCCCGCGAGGCTGCACGACGGGCGGCCGAGCGACCCGCGCCTCCAGCGGCCGGAGCAGCCGGATCGAGGGGGCGCGCGCGGCGATGAGCGCGAAGGGGCGATCCGGCCAGGCGACGAGCTGGTCGCGCAGCCGCTGGCTCAGCGCCCGATCCGGATCCAGCCGGACGACGTCCCGCAGGAAGCGCTGGACGTACTGGTAGTACTCCGACCAGGCGCGCTGCCGGTCTCGGCCCCAGGCGCTCACGCGATCCACGTGCTCGGCGGCGCGCTGGGCCGCCTCGGCGGCCTCGGGCGTGCCCCGGTCGGCCGCGAGCTGCTCGATTTCCTGGAGACGCGCCTGGATGTGCCCCGTGTCTCGCAGCAGGACCTCGTTCAGCTCGCGCAGGGTGGCGGCCGTCGCCTCGAGCAGCTCCTCGCACGTCTCCACGGCGCGGAACCAGTCGCTTTGCAGGAGGGCCCCGATCCTCTCGCGGATCTCCTCCTGCTGCAGGTCGAGCCCGCACTGGCGGCGCTCGATGCCGGCGACGAGATCGCGCACGGTGATCTGCAGCGGCGCCACCACGTCGGCGTGCCATGCCTCGGCCGTCCCTGCGCTCCGCGCCGCGCCGAGCACGTGGACGAGCTGGGCCGTGAGGACGCCCGTGAGCAGGGTGAGGCTCTCGCGCGTGAGCGCCTCATCGTCGAAGAAGAAGTCGACGACCGCGGCCGCGAGGCGCGTCAGCGTGTACTCGCCCGCGCGCACGAGGCCGGCCCCGTCCACCCGCGCCAGGAGCCGCTGCTCGCGCAGGCGCTGGATGGCGTGGGTGGCGCGCTTGCGAGGGTTCTCGGCGCCCGGGTCGGTGATCTCGCAGATCTGCTCGAAGACGTCGACCAGCAGGTCCTCCTCGAAGGACGCGAGCGCCGCCCTCTCGGCGCGCGCGCGCAGGGCCACGAGGTAACAGAGGTCCGCGGTGTCGAGCTTCAGGGCCGCGCGGGAGCGCTGGAGCGAGGCGATCAGGCGGTTCGGGTCCATGGCGATCGCTGTGGGGTGCGCTGTCGCAGCCGGCGAGGGCCAGGGCCTGAGCCGGGCGAGCGCGCGAGCTGCAGCGTTTCGATGCGGGGTTGTGGCCTCGGCAGCCAGGCGGCACCGAGGCTCGAGCGCCGACGTCCGGGGCGCTCGGAGGGCAGGCTATTACCACGATTCTACGTGGATGGTTACGTAATCGATATGTGAAGGGTGAATGCGTGTTGATGCGAGAAACTCGGAGACGTTTCCGGAATGCTCTCGATGGATTTCTCAGGCTGTCTCGGTTCCATCGTTGCTCACGCGGCGCAGGTCGAGCTGTTTGCCGGTGAGTTGCTCATCCGGCCCGCAGCGCACAAAGCATTGCTGGAATCTGGCTGATTTTCTCGTTTTGCCTCGCGCCTGATGCTGTCGCGCGGCGGGCGGGGCACAGGAGCCGAGCGCCGCGATCGATCGGACGACGCGGCGGGGCGCGCAGCCGAGCTCACGGGGGGCTCCTGTGCCCGCGCACCCCTTCCCACAGATGCCGGACCGGCGACCGCCACGCATCATCGTGGACCTCCGGCCAAGCGAGCTGCTCCATGGAGCGGCGCTCCTGCCCCAGCGACCATCCAGGGCCACGCCGCTGCCCTGCGGTGTGCTTTCGTGCGATCCTCTCCTCGGTATGCAGCTCCTCCTGCTCCACTGTCCGGCCGACGACGACAGCGCGAAGGCGCTTCGCCCGTACCTCGAGCAGGTGTGCCGCAAGGAGGGGGTCGAGCTGTTGGACGCCTGGATCACGGCCGGCGAGCACGTGGCGCGCGAGCTCGAGAAGCGCCTCCGTGCAGCCGCGCACGTGGTCATCCTCGTCACCGCCCGGCTGCTCGACTGGGCCGAGTGGACCCATGTCGCCCGTCCTGCCCTCATGTCCCGGAGGCGGGCCGAAGTCTCGCTCGTGCGATGGCAAGCATGCATCGACGACGCCGACGAGGCGCTGCGTCGATTCGGGCCGATGCAGGACCCTGTGCCGGTGGTGAGCGCCGCCGATCGCGCTACAGCCCTCGACGCGGCCGCGCGCCGCATCGGCGATTCGCTGCGGGCGGCCCGGCTCGGGCCGAGGTGTGGTGTTGCGCTCGGCGGCCTTCCTTCGCCCGAGCGGGGGATCGTGGGTCGTGAGCAGGAGAAGCGATTGCTGGACGACGCGCTCGACGATGGGGCCGTCCATGCCGTCGTGGTGATCGGCGAAGGGGGCGCCGGCAAGACGCAGCTCGTCCGGACTTGGCTCGACGGCCTGCAGCCGGCCTACGGCGGAGTCGACGCCGTGATCTCCTGTTCCATCGAAGATCAGGACCGCGGCGGCGGCCCCTACGGTTCCGCCGCCGTGTCCGTGTTGCTCGAAGCGATCGGCGAGAGTCCGTCGCAAGATCCACTGGAGAGCGTGAGCCGTTTGGTCCGGCGCATACGGGAGCGCCCCACGATCGTGGTCCTCGACGGGCTGGAGCCGCTGCAGGACGATCGTGGAGAGCTCATCGACAGACCCATCCGGCTGCTGGTTCGTGATCTGGCATCTCAGATGTACGGTGGGCTATGCGTGATCACCACGCGCCCACCCCTCAACCTCGAGGGCACCGGCGTCCGCAGGATCGAGCTCGGCCCCATCGACGTGGCGTCGGCCATCCAGGTGCTGCGGAGCCGAGGCGTGCGTGGCTCCGACGAGCAGCTCGGGCGCCTGGCCGGTCGCCTGCGCCGTCACGCCCTCTCCCTCTCCCTCGTGGCCGACTACCTGAGCGAGGCGCACGGAGGCGACGTCCTCGCGGCCGATCGTCTCGACTTCGGCGCGGAGCAACTTGACGACGGCGGCCGGATCCAGCGTATCCTCGCCTTCTATGAAGCGCGCCTGAAACCCGAGGCTCGCGCGGTGCTCGGCGTCGTCGCGCTCTGCGAGCGGCCCGTGGATCTCGCCACGCTCTCCGCGGTCGGCGCCCATCGACGCGCCACCGGCTTTGCGGCGTCCATCGGCGACGCTTCGCCCGAGGAGCTCCGGCGAACCTGCGCGCGCCTGGAGAAGACCGCGCTGCTCCTGACGACGGAGACGGGCGGCTGGGATCAGCACCCCCTCGTGCGCGGCTACTGGCGACGCCGCCTCGAGGCGGTCGATCCCGCGGGGGCTCGCGCCGCACACGAGGTCCTGTTCGAGTGGTTTCGCGACCAGCCTCCGCGTAGAGGCGAGGACGCGGTACGTCGCGAGGATCTCGATCGGCTCTACGCGGCGGTCGCACACGGCGTTCAGGCCCGGCGATGGTGCGAATCGTTCGATGTCTTGCACGACCGCATCCGCCAGGGAGAGCGTCACACCAGCCTCAAGGCGTATGGCGCCGTGGCCGAAGACCGGCGCGCCTTTCTCGCGTTCTTCGACCGTCGCGCCTTTCGTCTCCCGGGGGAGCTCGCTCCGTGGCAGCGGCACTGGCTCGAGAACAGCGCGGGCGTGCTTCTCCGCGCGCAAGGGGAGACGTCCGATGCCGTGCGCCTCCTGGAGCGCGCCGTGCGGACGGCGGACGCCGCCGGCCTCACGGCGGAGGCAGCCGGGTCCGTGCGAAACCTGGCCTCCGTCCACTCGCTGAGAGGCGCTCTCACGGAGGCGTTTGCGTGCGTGGAGAGCGCGGTGCGCCGCGCCGACGCCTCTGGCGAGCTCCGGCCTCGCCTGAGCGCGCGTGATTTTCGTGGCCACCTGATGCACGGGTTCGGGCGGCTGCACGAGGCGCGCGCCACCTTCGAGGAGATCGAGCTGATCCGCGATCGGGAGATCTCGGGCCACGTGGGGGTGGCGCACTACCCATTGGCGAGCTTCGCCGTACTGCTGCTCGACCTCGACGAGGTCGAACTTGCCCAGGATCGCGCGGCGCGGGCCGTCCAGCTGGCCTACAGTGACGACCCCGACGCCGGCTCGCTGCTCAGCCGCGGCCTGGCCATGCGCGCGCACGCCCGGACGCTCGTCATGCTGGGGCGGACGGACGAAGCGATCCAGCGGTTCGAGGAGTCCGGGCGGCTCGTTCGAGATGCAGGGCGCTGGGACCACCTCGCGCCTTGTCTCCTCGATTGCGCGTTGTTCTGGGCGGACCGGGATCCCGACCAGGCCCGGCGGCATTTGGCTGAAGCGCGGCGCCTCTTTCAAGGCTGTGGCTTCCGACTCATCGAGGCTGACGCGGCGCTCATCACGGCGCGTGCGGCGCTCGCCGAGGGGATGCTGGAGGAAGCGGCCGATGAGCTCGATGCAGCCGAGGTGGTCCTACGCGAGACCTCCTTCCGCGTCCCTGTCCCGTGGCTGCACGCCCTTCGTGCGCGGCTCTGCGCCGCGCGAGGTGACCATGCCGGCGCCCGCCGGGAAGCGGGGCTAGGTTGCCAGGAAGCACGCGCGATGGGAATGAAGCGGCGTGATCTGTGGCGAGAGCTGGATTTCCACGGTCGTGCTGAGGAGAGGGCATGAAGATCCTGCAGGTCATCCACGGCTACCCGATGCGCTACAACGCGGGCTCGGAGGTCTACACGCAGACGCTCTGCCGCGGCCTCGCCGGTCGCCACGAGGTCCACGTCTTCACGCGCGAGGAGGACCCGTTCGCGCCGGATTATGCGGTCCGCCACGAGAAGGACAGCGGCGATCCGCGCATCTCGCTCCACCTCGTCAACACGCCGCGCGTCCGGGACGGCTACCGGCACGCGGGCGTCGACCAGCGCTTCGCCGAGCTCTGCGACCGGCTCCGGCCCGACGTGGTCCATATCGGTCACCTCAACCACCTCTCGACCTCGCTCGTCGCCGAGGCCGCCGGGCGAGGGATCCCCATCGTGTACACGCTGCACGACTACTGGGTGATGTGCCCGCGCGGGCAGTTCATGCAGACGCATCCGGCCGACCCGAACGATCTCTGGGCGGCGTGCGACGGCCAGGAGGACCGGAAGTGCGCCGAGCGCTGCTATGCGCGCTTCTTCTCGGGCGCGCCGGACGAGCGAGAGGAAGACGTCGCCTACTGGACCGGCTGGGTCGCGCGCCGGATGCGCCACGTGCGCGAGATTACGGATCTCGTGGATGTATTCATCGCGCCCGCGCGCTACCTGGAGCGCAGGTACCGGCAGGCGTTCGGCCTGCCCGAGCGCAAGCTGGTCTACCTGGACTACGGCTTCGACCTCTCCCGCCTCGGCGGGCGCACGCGAACCCCGGGGGAGCCGTTCACCTTCGGGTACATCGGGACGCACATCCCCGCGAAAGGCATCCACCAGCTCCTCGAGGCCTTCGGCCAGGTGAGGGGAGACGCTCGGCTCCGTATCTGGGGTCGGCCGCGCGGCCAGGACACCGAGGCGCTCCGCGCGATCGCGCAGCGGCTGCCGGGCGACGGGGCCGCCCGCGTGGAGTGGCTGCCCGAGTACCGCAACGAGGACATCGTGCGCGCGGTCTTCGACAGGGTCGATTGCATCGTCGTGCCATCGATATGGGTCGAGAACTCGCCGCTCGTCATCCACGAGGCGCTGGAGGCGCGCGTGCCGGTGATCACCGCGAGCGCCGGCGGCATGGCCGAGTACGTACACCACGAGGTCAACGGCCTCCTCTTCGAGCACCGCGATCCGGCCTCAATGGCGCGCCAGATGCAGCGCCTCGCCGACGATCCAGCGCTCGCCCGCCGCCTGGGCCAGCGAGGGTACGCGCAGTCCGCGTCGGGCCACGTGCCCGACCTCGCAGGTCACGTCGAGGCGATGGAGCGCATCTACGCCGAGGTCATGGCCCGCCGCGACGCCGCCCGGATAGAGCCCGGCCAGGGGCCATGGCGCATCACGTTCGACACGAACCCGGACACCTGCAACCTCCGCTGCATCATGTGCGAGGAGCACTCGCCCTACAGCCCTCTGCAGGAGGCGCGGAAGGCGGCTGGAAAGCCGCGCCGGCTGATGCCGATCGAGCTCGTGCGTCGCGTGATCGCCCAGTCGGCCGGCCATGGCCTCCGCGAGGTGATCCCGTCCACCATGGGCGAGCCGCTCCTGTACGACCATTTCGACGAGATCGTCGATCTCTGCCGGGAGCACGGGGTCAAGCTCAACCTGACCACGAACGGCACCTTCCCGCGACGGGGTGCCCGCGAGTGGGCCGAACGGCTCGTGCCGATCACCTCCGACGTGAAGATCTCCTGGAACGGGGCCACCCGGCAGACGCACGAGCTGATCATGCTCGGAGCGCGCTGGGAGGCGGTGCTCGAGAACGTGCAGGCGTTCATCGCCGTCCGCGACGCGCACGCCGCCGCCGGCGGGAACCGCTGCAGGGTCACGTTCCAGCTGACGTTCCTGGAGGCGAACGTCGCCGAGCTCGCCGACATCGTGCGGCTCGCCATCCGCGTGGGCGTGGACCGCGTCAAGGGACACCACCTCTGGGCGCACTTCGAGGAGCTCAAGCCGCTCTCGATGCGCCGCGACCCCGGGGCGATCCGGCGCTGGAACGAGGCCGTGCTGGCCGCGCGAGAGGCAGCGTCGGAGCGCGTATTGCCGAACGGCAAGCACGTGCTGCTGGAGAACATCTTCCTGCTCGATGAGTCCGCGCCCGAGGACGTGGCTCCGGGAGGCCGATGCCCGTTTCTTGGCCAGGAGGTGTGGATCAGCGCCGAGGGACGCTTCGACCCGTGCTGCGCCCCGGACGCGCAGCGCAGGACGCTCGGCGATTTCGGAAATCTCCACGACGCGGGGCTGATGGAGATCTGGAACGGCGAATCGTACCGGCGGATGCTCAAGACCTACCGGACCCGTGCGCTCTGCCTGGGGTGCAACATGCGGCGGCCGGCGGGTGAGCCATGAACGACTGGCGACGTGCCCGGGTCGCCCCGGAGCGGACCCACCACCTCGTGGACGGCGAGCCGCTGTACGCGGCGCGCTTCGATGAGGTGCTCGCGTTCCACGCCCCGGGCCTTTCGCCCGTTCGGCGCGGCAGCGCGGCCTGGCACATCGATGCTCGCGGGGAGCCCGCCTACACGCGGAGGTTCGAGAGGACCTTCGGCTTCTACGAAGGGCGCGCTGCTGTCTCGAGCTCCGAGGGCTGGCATCACATCCTGCCGGATGGCGCCGAGCTCTATCCAGCACGGTACTCCTGGTGCGGCAACTACCAGGACGGCCGGTGCGTGGTCCGCGACAGCGAGGGACTGTACCGTCACATCGATCAGGCCGGCCGCCCCGTGTACGCGGCGCGGTGGCGCTACGCGGGCGATTACCGCGACGGCATCGCGGTCGCACAGGGCGAGGACGGCCGCTCCACACACATCGATGGGCGCGGCGAGCTCGTCCATGGCCGCTGGTTTCTGGACCTGGACGCGTTTCACAAGGGTTTTGCTCGCGCCCGTGACGACCAGGGGTGGACGCACGTGGACGGCCGCGGGCAGCCCGCGTACGCGCAGCGGTTCGCGATGGTCGAGCCGTTCTACAACGGCCAGGCGCGCGTGGAGCGCTTCGACGGATCGCTCGAGGCCATCGATGAGGATGGGCGCACCGTGACGGTGCTACGGGCCGCGTTGCGCAGCGATTCCGCGGCGCTCCCTGCGGACCTGGTGGGTGTTTAGAAGGCCGAGACCCTGGTCGCAGCGGTGGAGCTCGGCGCGATCGAGGCCTTGCCTGCGTCGGAAGCGGAGGTGGCAGACGCGTTGTCGTCTGCCCGAGGAGCGAGCGCGCCGCTTGCTGCGTACGCTGGGCGCGCTCGGCATCATCGAGGGCGCAGTGGACGGCAGGCCGACCGACCTGCCGCGGAGCCCGCCGTCGCCCGCCCGGCGGTCGAGCCCTTCGTCTCGCGTCGAGGCATAGGCGAGTATGCCTATGCCTCGATCCAGCGGGCTCGGGTACGCTCGTTGCAGTCGCCTGCATCTCCACGAACGCAGAGAGAACAGCAGGTCCGCAACAACACAAGCATGACAGTTATGTTCAATAACCGCACCTCTTAGGCTGCGTCCACCCTCAACCATCCCTGGGATGCCCGGCAGCCGCGCCGCGGCGGCCGGCGGCGTCCAGCTGCCGGTGATTGAGGCCATGGTGGCGCCGATCCGCGCCCGCCCGCGCGCCGGGCCGCTCGGATCGGAGCGATTGTTACGGTCTATAACGACAGGCGGCGCCGAGCCGCATGTCTGCGGAGGATTTCATGCAGGTGATCGTCGTGGGCGCCGGGATCGGCGGCCTGGCCGCGGCTCTTTCGCTCCACGCCTCGGGCCACGAGGTGACGGTGTTCGAGGCCGCGCCCACCCTCCTGCCGCTCGGGGTCGGCATCAACCTCCTGCCCCACGCCGGCGAGGTGCTGGACGAGCTGGGCCTTGTCCAGGCCCTCCTGGCCCAGGGGGTCGCGACCCGGGAGCTTGTCTATTACAACCGCTTCGGCCAGCGCATCTGGGGCGAGCCGCGCGGCCGCTTCGCGGGCCACGCCGCGCCGCAGATCTCCCTGCACCGCGGCGCCCTGCAGGGCGTGCTGTTCGACGCCGCCGTCGAGCGGCTGGGCGCCGACCGGGTGATCTGCGACCGGCGCCTCACGGACCACGCGGAGGACGGAGGCCGCATCGCGGCGCGCTTCGTCGACCGCGAGGGCGTGGCCCGGAAGGTCGCCGCCGATCTCCTGATCTGCGCCGACGGCATCCACTCGGCGGCGCGCGCCCGCCTCTATCCGGACGAGGGGCCGCCGGTCTATGGCGGCCGCATCCTGTGGCGGGCGACCACGCTGGCGGCGCCCTTCCTCACCGGCGCCAGCATGATCATGGCCGGGCATCAGGACGAGAAGTTCGTCGCCTATCCCATCTCCCCACCGGGGCCGGACGGCCGCCAGAGGATCAACTGGATCGCCGAGCTCGCCGTCGCCGAGAGCCTGCGAAGGGAGGACTGGAATCGGCGCGGCGACCCCGCCGACTTCCTGCCCAGGTTCGAATCCTGGCGCTTCGACTGGCTGGATGTGCCCGGCCTGATCCGGGACGCCGAGGCGATCTACGAGTTCCCGCTGGTCGACCGCGACCCGCTGCCGCGCTGGAGCCATGGGCGCATGACGCTGCTGGGCGACGCCGCCCACCCCATGTATCCGATCGGCTCCAACGGGGCGAGCCAGGCCATCCTCGACGCCCGCGCGCTGGTCCGCGCGCTCGCCGCCCACGCCGATCCGGTGGAGGCGCTGGCCGCCTACGAGGCCGAGCGCCTGCCCGCCACCGCCGCCATCGTCGCGGCCAATCGCGGCAACGGCCCGGAGCAGTGCATGCAGATCGCCCAGGACCGCGCGCCGAACGGCTTCGACCGCATCGAGGACGTCTTCGCCCCCGGCGAGCTGGAGGCCATCGCCGCCCGCTACAAGGTGCTGACCGGCCTGAAGCGCGCCTCGGAGCCCGCCGCGTGAGCCCGCCCCTCGTCCCCCTGATGACGCTCGAGGTGGCGGTGGACACGCCGGTCACCGTCGATCCGGGCCCGCCCGGGAGGCGCTTCATTCCCATCGTCGGCGGTACGGTGGCCGGCGGCCTCGAGGGGCGGGTGCTGCCGGGCGGCGGCGACTGGCAGACGATCTGGGATGACGGGCGGACCGACATCTCGGCCCACTACATCCTCGACATCGCCGGCCATGGAACGGTGGAGATCCTCTCCGAAGGCGTCCGCGCCAGGCCCCCGGAAGTGCAGGCGGCGCTCGGGCGCGGCGAGGCCGTGGACCCCGGGCTCACCTATTTCCGCACCTCCATCCGCATGCGCACCTCGGCGCCAGGGCTTCAGCGGCTGAACGCCGTGCTGGCCCTGGCCGTGGGCGAGCGGCTGGCCGACCGGGTGCGGCTCACGGTTCACGAGATCGGCTAGGGCGCGGTCGCGGCTGAGACCACAACACGGAGAACGCATGAGCACACTGACGAGATCGTCGATACGCCGGGGCGAACTTGGCGCAGGTATCTTGGCCGTCATCCTCAGCATCACTTCCTTCCATCGCTCGGCACGGGCACAGGCGCAGCCCGAAGCGCCGCCGGCGCCCACCGGCGAAGACCCGCCGATCGCGGCTCCCGCGACCGAGCCCGCGAGCCCCCCTGAAGACGCGAGCGCGTCGCGAGCGCCGTCCGCCGAAGCCCACGCCGGCGCGCCAGCACCGCAGGGCGCTGCCGGGCCCAGCCCAGCTCCGCCGGCGCCACCGGCGGAGAAGGAGCCATGGAAGCTGCCGCTCAGCGTCGCGGCCTGGGCCCGCGTCGGAGGCCGCCTACAGAACCCCAGCGCGCGCGAGAAGATGGATCGGCTGCTCGGGGACGGAGAGCTGGATCTATCGTTTTCGGGCGAGATCAACCGGTTCATCGGGGTGCAGGGCGCGATCGTCGCCCAGTTCGGGCCGACCCCGACCGGGGGCAACATCGCGGGCAGCGCGACCCTCCGTGACGCCATCGCCAAGGTCAAGTTTCACGATCTGCTGAACGTCTGGATCGGTCGAATGATCGTGCCCTCGGATCGCTCCGCCTTCTCCGGGCCGTGGTCGATGGGGCCGTGGAACTATCCCGGGTTCTTCGAGCCCTATGCGCCGCCGATCGGGCCGAGGCAGGGGCCTTTCGGACGCAACGACGGGGTGACCGCCTGGGGCAAGGTAGCGGGCGGCCTGTTCAAGTATTACGTGGGCGCGTTCAACCTGCATGACTCCTCGGTGAGCCCGCTCTACACGGCGAGGCTCAACCTGAGCTTGCTCGACCCGGAGCCAGCCTATTACCAGAAGTCTACGTACCTCGGAGAGAAGGACATCCTCGCGCTCGGCGTCGCGGGCGAAGTGCAGAGGGAAGGTTCCGTCGAATCGTTGCCGCCCCCTGCGGCGGGTATGCCCCCAGGCACCCCGCGCACGGACACCTATGCCGAGCTCAACGCCGACCTCCTGTTCGAAAAGAACCTCCCCGCGGCGGGTACGATCACGCTCGAAGGCGCATTTTACAAGTACTTTGGCGAATTCGAGAGGTTCGATTTTTCCTATTTCGCGCTCGCGAGCTACCTCACGGCGAGCGAGGTCGGCGTCGGGAAGCTGCAGCCTCTCGTCCGACTGCAACAAGCGAAGCCGAAGAACGCCGACCCCTACCTGCTCATCGATGCCCAGATGGGCTACATCATCGAAGGGCACGCTGCGCGCGTGGCGCTCGGCTATCAAAGGAGCGATCTGTCCGGGGCGAAGGGGAATGCCCTGTTCCTCGGCGTCCAACTGCAAAAGTGATCCCCTGAACGATGGGAGCGCCGTGGTCGCGATCCGCTTGCCGCCCGCGCAGCGGGGCGAGGCGCCCGGACGCGCGCGAGCGCGGCGCGCATAGGTGAGTATGCCTATGCCGCGCGCCAGAAGGATCGGATACGAAGTCATCGCAGTCGCCTCCGAGGAGCTCGCCCCCGCATGAAGCTCGCCTCTCTCCGCGGCCCCGGCCGCGACGGCACGCTCATCGTCGTCCGCCGCGACGGCCTCGCCTACGCGCCGGCCGGCGCCGCCTTTCCCACGCTCCAGGCCGCGCTCGATGACTGGGAGCGCGCCGAGCCGGCGCTGCGCCGCATCGCCGACGACATCGAGCGCGGCGGCGCGGCCGTGGCCCCGCTCGCCGTGGAAGAGCTCGCCGCGCCCTTGCCCCGCGCGTACGAGTGGATCGACGGGTCGGCGTACATCCACCACATCGAGCTCGTGCGTAAGGCGCGCGGCGCCGAGCCTCCGGAGACGCTCACGACCGATCCGCTCGTGTACCAGGGCGGCTCCGGCGTGCTCCTCGGGCCGACCGACGACATCGTCCTGCGCGACGAGGCCTGGGGCCTCGATTTCGAGGCCGAGGTCTGCGCCGTCCTCGGCGACACCCCGCAGGGCACGCGCCGCGACGAGGCCCACCGGCACATCCGCCTGTTCCTCCTGGCCAACGACGTGACGCTGCGCAACCTCGTGCCCGCCGAGCTCGCCAAGGGCTTCGGGTTCTTCTGCTCGAAGCCGGCGACGGCGTTCTCCCCGTTCGCGATCACGCCGGACGAGCTCGGCGACGCGTTTTGCGACGGGCGCGTCCACCTGCGGCTGCGCTCCACGTACAACGGCGCGCTCGTCGGCGACCCCGAGGCCGGCCCGGAGATGCACTTCTCGTTCTTCGACCTCATCGAGCACATCGCCAGGACCCGCAGCTTCACGGCCGGGACCCTGCTCGGCAGCGGCACCGTCTCGAACCGGGATCCGGCGCGCGGCGTGTCGTGCCTTGCGGAGAAGCGCATGCTCGAGATCCTCGCGCACGGGGCGGCGAGGACGCCCTTCATGAAGCCAGGAGACACGATCATGATCGAGATGCTGAATCGCTCGGGAGAGAGCCTGTTCGGGCGCATCGCGCAGCGGGTGGTGGCCGGATGAGCGCCAAGGTGGAGTCGATCGGCATCAAGCGGGTAGAGGCCCTGCACTACTACGTGCGCGACCTGGAGCGGAGCCGCAGGTTCTACACGGAGAAGCTCGACTTCCAGGAGATCGCCGCGAGCTCGCCGGAGCTGAGCGCGGCGGCGGCGCAGCAGTCGATCGTGTTCCAGGCCGGCGAGTGCGTCATCGTCTGCTCGCAGCCGATCGGCGAGGGCGGGCGGGCGTGGCGCTACCTGCGCAAGCACCCCGACGGGGTGGGCACGATCATCTTCGAGGTGGAGGATATCGACCGCGCCTTCCGGCTGCTCGACCGCCGCGGGGGCACGCCGATCGACGAGATCCACCGGGCGACGGACGCGGGCGGATCGTTCGCGTCGTTCTCGATCACGAGCCCGTTCGGCGACACCACCTTCCGCTTCGTGGAGCGGCGCGGCTACCGGGCGCTGTTCCCCGGCTGCGTGGCCTACGACGCGCCCCGCGGCGGCGAGAACCGGTTCGGGATCGCCCGGTTCGATCACATCACGTCGAACTTCCAGACGATGGCGCCCGCCCTGCTCTGGATGGAGCACGTGCTCGGGCTCGAGCCGTTCTGGAAGATCGAGTTTCACACGAACGACGTCGGGACGGGCGCCGCTCACGGCTCGGGCCTGCGCTCCGCCGTGATGTGGGACCCTGCCTCGGGCGTGAAGTTCGCCAACAACGAGCCTTACCGGCCCTACTTCAAGAGCTCGCAGATCAACGTCTTCAACGAGGAGCACCGCGGCGACGGGGTGCAGCACGTGGCGCTCGACGTGGACGACCTCCTCACGGCCGTGCGCGGGATGCGCGGGCGAGGGGTGGAGTTCATGCCGACCCCGGCCGCCTACTACGACCTCATGCCCGAGCGCCTGCAGCGGCTCGGCGTCGGGCGGATCGACGAGGACGTGGCGGCGCTGCGGGAGCTCGAGGTGCTCGTCGACGGCGACGGCGCGCGATCCTATCTCCTCCAGATCTTCCTCAAGGAGTCGTCGGGCACGCACCGCGACCCCGACGCGGGGCCGTTCTTCTTCGAGCTCATCCAGCGAAAGGGGGATCGCGGCTTCGGCGCCGGCAACTTCCGGGCGCTGTTCGAGAGCATCGAGCGGCAACAGAGCGCGCAAGGGAGCGGCTGATGCTCGACCGCGTCGCCGTCGGGACGGTCCCCCGCAAGCACCACATCGCCCTCCGGAGCGAGGCGGGGGAGCTCCGCTACGAGGAGTGCCTGACGCGGGCGGGCTTCGACGGCCCCTATACGATCGCCTACCACGAGCGGCGGCCGCACGAGCACCGGCTCGCGCGGGCCGAGCACGGCTTCGCGCTGCCGGTCGCCGCGCCGCCGCGTCCGCTCGCGAAGCGGCACTACAGGACGCACGATCTGCCGCGGCGGGCCGGGCCCGCGATCGACTGCCGCGTGCCGCTCCTCTTCAACGACGACGTGGTGATCGGGGTGGCCCAGCCGGACGCCGCCGATCCGGTGTACTTCGCGAACGCCGACGCCGACGAGCTGTTCTTCATCTTCCGCGGGAGCGGGCTCCTGCGCACGGTGCTCGGCGATCTCCGCTTCGAGCAGGACGACTACGTCGTCGTCCCGAAGGGGCTCTTCTACCGCTTCCTCCCCGACGAAGCGCCCCAGCGATGGCTCGCGATCGAGGCCGCGGATATCCACCTCCCGCGCCAGTGGCGCAACGAGGTCGGCCAGCTGCGGATGGACGCGCCCTACGCCCACCGCGATTTCCGGCGGCCCACGTTCGTCGGCCCGCTCGACGAGGGCATTCGCTCCCTGGTCGTGAAGCGCGGCGGCGCGTTCCACGGCTTCGCCTGCGAGCGCTCGCCGCTCGACGTCGTCGGCTGGGACGGGGCGGTGTACCCGTTCGCGTTCCCGATCGAGCGCTTCCAGGCGCGCGTCGGGCTCGTGCACCTGCCGCCGGACTGGCACGGCACGTTCGCGGCGCGGGGCGCCCTCATCTGCAGCTTCGTGCCGCGCCCCATCGACTTCCACCCGGAGGCGATCCCCTGTCCCTATCCCCACTCGTCCGTCGACTGCGATGAATTCCTGTTCTACTGCCGCGGCGACTTCACCTCGCGCCGCGGCGTCGGCCCGGGCAGCATCTCGCACCACCCGGCCGGCGTCCCGCACGGGCCGCACCCCGGCGCGTACGAGGCGAGCCTCGGGAGCCGCGCGACGAGCGAGCTCGCGGTCATGCTCGATACGACCCGCCCGCTCGCGGCCACCCCGGCCGCGCTCGACGTCGAGGACCCGGGCTACCAGGACAGCTTCATCGCGGGCCGATGATGCGGTCCGGATGTCGAGCGCCATCGTCGTAGGGCGCAGCAGATGTGGCCCGAGGTGTGCTGTCGCCGCGTCATCGAGGTCTACCTTGCAGACGCGGAGCAAGAACCGTTCGGCGCGTGGACGAACCCTCTCGACGGGTGATGAACGTTCAAGATAAATCTTCATGCATGCAGGGTTCCGCCGGATCGCAGGCAGACGTCGAGTCCATGAAGCTTGCGAGCAAGCGCGCGCGGCTCCTCGAGCGGGCGCCGCTGGCCATCGTCGAGTACGGCTGCGATCTCACGATCGAGGACTGGAACCAGGCGGCCGAGCGATTGCTCGGCTACACGCGGGAGGAGGCGGTCGGCCGGCGTGTGGATGAGTTGTTGCCCGTGCGCGGTGATCCCAGCGCATGGCGGCGGCTCCTCGGAGAGGACGGGGCGGCGCCCCGCGTGTGGTCCCACGCCCGGAAGGGCGGGGACCTGGCCGTCTTCGAGTGGAGTCACGAGCGCCTCCTCGACGAGCGGGGGGAGGTGAGCGGCATCGGGGTCTTCGGTCAATGCGTGACGGAGCGGGCCGAGCAACTCCGCGTTCTCAAGGAGAAGGAGCACATCCTTCACACGGTCACGCAGACCCTGCCGGTCGTCGTCTGGGCCGTCGATCGCGACGGGGTGTTCACGTTCCACGAGGGCAAGGCGGCCACGTCCGCGGGGCTCGATCAGGGACAGTTCGTCGGCAAGAGCGTGTTCGAGCTCTTTGCGGATCATCCACAGAATGCCATGCTGCGGCGGGCGCTCGCGGGCGAGGCCGGCCATTCGACGCTCTCGACGTACGGGGTGTCGTGGGAGAACTGGCAGATCCCGGTCCGTGACGCGCGCGGCGAGATCTACGGGGTCCTCGGCTTGACGCTCGACGTCACCGACGCGAGGAAAACGGAGGAGGAGCTCCGGAACAGGCTGGAGCTCATCGAGCGCCAGCAGCAGGTCATCCGCGATCTGTCGACGCCCATCATCCAGGTCTGGGACGGCGTGCTGACCTTGCCCATGATCGGCATTCTGGACAGCGCGAGGACCGCAGAGGTGATGGACTCCCTGCTCGAGGCGATCGTGCGTACGAGCGCGCGTTACGCCATCCTCGACCTCACCGGCGTCGAGATGGTGGACACGAAGACCGCGGCCTACCTGATCCAGCTCGTCGGCGCCATCCGGCTCCTGGGCGCGGAGGGCATCATCACGGGCATCCGCTCGAACGTCGCACAGACCGTCGTGGCGCTCGGGCTCGATCTGACCGGCACGACCACCTTGGGGAACCTCCGGGCGGCGCTCCAGCACTGCATCCGGCAGATGAGCAAGGAGCAGGCAGCGAGCGCGCAGCAGCGGCGGTGAGGTGTTCACCCGCGAGCCATCCGTGGATGGCGTGGCTTACGCCCCGAGCTCCGCGATCGACCGGCAGACGCGGCGGAGCCGGTCGCGCAACCACCGGTGCGCGGGGTCGGCATCGAAGCGGGGGTGCCACGCCTGCGCGATGGTGATGCCCGGCGTGGTCACGGGCAGCGGGAAGGTGACGAGATCGAAGCGCGGGGCGGCGTGCGCGAGCCACTTCGACGGGAACGCACCGACGAGGTCGGAGCTGGCGAGGAGGCACAGCGCCGCATAATGGCCTGACGCCACGGCCGCGGTGGTCCGGGCGAGCCCTTTCTTCTTGAGGGCGTCGTCGATGGGGCCCCAGATCTTCCCCTGCCTGGAGACCCCGAGGTGGGCGTGCTCGACGAACCGCTCCAGCGTCACCTTGCCGGACGCGAGCGGGCTGCCGCGGCGCACCACGCCCACGAAGCGGTCCCTGGCGAGCGCCTGCACGCGGATCTCCGGGCCCATCTCGCCGATGATGCCGACGTCGAGATCGATCCGGCCCTCCCGGAGCGCGGCCACGTCCTCGTCGCCCTCGGGGAGGAAGCGGACCGTGACGCCCGGCGCCTCGGCCCTCAGGGCGTCGAGCAGCGGGGCGCCGACGAGCCCGAGCATGCCGTCGCTGGTCCGCACCGCGAAGCTGCGGGTGAGCGCGGCGACGTCGACCGCGCCCCGCTCTCGCAGGACCGCGCTGGCCGAGGCGACCACCGCGCGCACGCGCGGGCGCAGCTCCGCGGCCCGCGGCGTCGGCACGAGCCGCCGGCCGGCACGCACGAGGATCGGGTCGCCCACGGCCTCGCGGACGCGCGCGAGCGTGCGGCTCATGGCCGAGGGGCTGAGGTGCATCCGCCGCGCGGCGAGGAGGACGCTCTCCTCCTCGAGGAGCACGTCGAGCGCGACGAGCAGGTTCAGATCCATGGAGTGCATGGGACGCAACGATACCTTACCGTACGTGCACTGGAAGCCATGTCTCCTCGGGCGCACCTTCCGTGTCGGACAGGGCAGCCGCGAGGGCAGCAGCGCCGTCGCCGTGAGCCCCGGAGGAGAATCGCCATCATGAGCACCACGCTCGATTCGCCGCGCGTTCAAAGCATCCTCGACCGCCTCTTCCAGGACGCCGACAGCGGCGATCCGCGCATCATCGCCCGCGTGCGCGGCGACTGGGAGCGCCGCGGGCCGAGCCCGGACGCCGAGAGGCTCGCCCAGATGTTCGCCGACGCGTATCTGCCGGTCTCGCGCGAGGTCGGCCGGCTGCTGCACCTCCTCGCCTTCGCGGGGAGGGCGCGCACGGTGGTGGAGTTCGGCACGTCGTTCGGGATCTCGACGCTGTTCCTGGCCGCGGCCGTCCGCGATGGGGGCGGCGGGCGGGTGATCGGCAGCGAGATGCACCCGGAGAAGGTGCGACGGGCGCGGAACAACCTCGATGAGAGCGGGCTCGGCGATCTCGTCGAGATCCGCGAGGGGGACGCGCTGGTGACGCTCCGGGACGTGGAGGGGCCGGTCGATTTCGTCCTGCTGGACGGCTGGAAGAACCTCTATCTGCCGGTGCTCCGGATGCTCGAGCCCCGCCTGCGGATGGGCGCGCTCATCGTCGCCGACGACCTCGACCTCGCGCCCGACGACCTGCGGCCTTATCTCGAGTACGTGCGCGGCGCGGGCAGCGGCTACGGATCGGTGGAGGTCCCGCTGGGGGACAGGCTGGAGGTCTCCTGCTGGCACGGCCGCGACGGCGGCGAAGGCGGGGCGTGACAGCGAGCCTGCCCCTCGCGCGAGGGCGACCGGCGTGATCCGGCGCGCGAGGGGCTCGTGTCCGCTGCGCTTCAGTCGAGCCGGATGACGACCTTGCCGAAGTGCTTGCCCGCGGCGAGCTTGGCGAGCGCGTCGCTCGCCCGCTCGAGCGGGAAGACCTCGTCGATCACGGGGCGGATCGCGTGCGCCTCGAGCGTCGCCGTGAGATCGACGAACGACTGGCGCGAGCCGACGATGACGCCCTCGACGCGGATCGCCCGGAACAGGATCGGCATCGGATCGATCTGGCTGCCGACCCCGGTGAGCAGCCCGATGAGGCTCACGACGCCGCCGGCCTTCACCGCCTGCAGCGAGCGCGGGAGCGTGCCGGCGCCGCCGACCTCGATCAGCCGATCTACCCCCTCGCCGCCGGTCAGGCGCAGCACCTCCTCGTGCCACTCCGGCTGCTGCCGGTAGTCGATCGTGTCGGTGACGCCGAGCGCGCGCAGGCGGTCGATCTTCGCCGCGCTGGACGACGTGGCGATGACCCGAAGCCCCGCGGCGCGCGCGAGCTGCGCGGCGAAGAGCGACACGCCGCCGGTCCCCTGGACGAGGACGGTGGCGCCCGGCGCGGGGCGCGGCCACGACTCGAAGAGCGCGGACCACGCGGTCACGGCAGCGCACGGGAGCGTCGCCGCCTCGTCGAAGCCGAGGTGCGCGGGCGCGGGGAGGAGCCCGTCCTCGGCGAAGACCACGAGCTCGGCGAGGACGCCGTCGTTCTGGCCGGCGCCGAGCTGCGCGGCGCGGTACGCCTGGCGGAACGGCCCCGACGCCCACGTCGGGAAGTACGTCGAGACGACCCGATCCCCGGTCTTCCAGCGGCGCACGCCGGCGCCGACCTCGACGACCTCGCCCGCGGCGTCCGCGAGGGGGATGAGGTCGTCCTTGCGCTCGCCGTGATACAGGCCGCGCGCGACCATGAGGTCACGGTAGTTGATCGACGCGGCGCGGATGCGCACGAGCACCTGTCCCGGACCGGGCCTGGGCGCGGGGCGCTCGGCGAGCGTCCATGCGTCGGCTTCGGAGGCGTTCTTTCGAATGATGACAGCTTTCATGGCGTGTCCTCCCTGGACACCCCATCCGTAGATCCATTCCGCCGGGCGCAGTAGTCCGCGCGAGGGAACGTCACCTGTGCTATTTCGGCACAGATCATGATCTCGCTAGCCGCGATCGAGCTGCTCGTCGCCACCGTCGAGACCGGGAGCTTCTCTCGCGCGGCGCGCCGGCTCGGCGTCACGCCCTCGGCGGTGAGCCGTCGCGTGATGCGCCTCGAGCGGGAGCTCGGCGTGGCGCTCCTTTCGCGCACGACGCGGTCGCTCCGCCTGACCGACGACGGGCAGGCCTTCTATGCGCGCTGCGTGCGCATCGTCGAGGAGATCGGGGAGGCGACCGAGGCGATCGCGCGCGCCAGCACGAAGCCGGTGGGGCTCCTGCGCGTCGACGCGCCGGTGACGCTCGGACGGGAGGTGATCGCGCCGAGCCTGCCGCGCTTCTCGGCGCGCTATCCAGACGTCCGGGTCCACCTGACGCTGCGCGATCAGCACGTCGACCCCGTGGCCGAGGGGCTCGACCTGCTCGTGCGCATCGGCCAGCTCGGCGACTCGAGCCTGGTGGCGCGCCGGCTCGGCGCGAGCCGCATCGTCCACTGCGCGGCGCCGTCGTACATCGCGCGGCGCGGCGCGCCACAGGCGCCGGCCGATCTCGCGCGCCACGACTGCGTCGGGTACCTGCGCGATGGGCGGCCGGATCCGTTTCGCTTCCCGACCGGGGACGGGGATGCCGTGCTCGATGTGCCCATCTCCGGGCCGTTCCACGCGAACGACGCGGATGTCCTGAAGCGCCTCGCGCTCGCGGGGAGCGGGATCGTGGCGATGTTCGATTTCCTCGTGAAGGACGCGCTGGCCGAGGGGACGCTCGTGACCGTGCTGGAGGAAGCTCGGACGATGAGCTGGCCGATTCACGCGCTCTACCCGAAGAATCGGCATTTGCTGCCGAAGGTACGGGTGTTTGTCGAATACCTCGCGGAGGTCTTCGCGCCGTCGGGGGCGCGGCGCGGGGGAGAGCGCCGGCGCGGCGCGCGGCGTGGGTGAGACGCTCGTCGATGGCTCTGGTCTGGCGTCTTGGACGGCGCTCCGGGCAACCTCGGCATGGACCTTCGTGCCGAGATCGCGGTACGTTTTCCCTGGGGCGCGCGATCCGCGTCCGTCACGCGAAGCGGCGGGGAGGTTGCACGATGAGCGATGTATTGACGACGGCCCAGGCGATCGAGGCAGCGAGATACAATGACGCCCGCGCGCTCGACCTGCTGGTCATGCTGCGGGGCTTCTTCGGCGTCGACCAGCAGGAGAGCAAGCGCACCTACACCGAGGCGCTCGTGCAGCGCATCGCATGGTTCCAGCGGCGCTTCGACCTCTCCGTCGACGGCAAGATCGGACCGACGACGCACCCGCTCATCCTCGAACAGATGGGCGCCGCCGACGCGGGCCCGCTCTGGCCAGCCGAGGACGCGCCGCCGGAGGCCCGGCTCACGCACTACACGATGCTGTGCAAGCTGGTGGGGCACGATCCCGCGGGATCGAGGACGACCCTGCTCGGCCTGCGCGGCGTCCGCCTCTTCGGCCTGCGCACGCATACCGTGAGGAGCCGGAGCGAGTACGACGACGCGTTCGTGCTGCTGAGCTTCCAGGGCGACGAGAAGGTGTACGAGTTCCGCGGCGCGACGCACCCGTACCAGACGAGCTCGATGGCCTCTCCGGACTTCGACGGCGATCGCCGTCCCGACGTCGGGATGCTGAGGCCGGGGCACTATCATGTCGAGGCCCTGTCCGACCTCTACAAGGGTCACCCGGCGCTCGCGGTCCTCCGCTCCTCGGGAGCGAACCGCGGGCGGCTCCCCGCATACCGCGACACAAACCACGACGGGCTCTTCGACGAGGCCGAGATGCGCGCGTCCGAGACGGCCACTTCCGGAGGGCAGGTGTCGGAGGGGATGGGGGCGTGGATGGATCAGGTGCTCTTCCATCCGGGCCTCGGATTCAGCTCGATCGGTTGTCAGACCGCGCGTCCCGAGGACATCAGGAAGCTCCACGCGCTGGGGAAGTTCGAGTACCTGCTCGTCAATGCGGTGGACGTGCTCGCCCTCATGAAGCAGAGGCGATGAAGGAGCCCCGGGGCTGACAGGCGAGTCGCGCCCCGTGCCCTCAGCGTGACAGGCGCGCCGCCAGGTAGTGACGCATGGACATCGGCGCTCGGCCGAGCAGGCGCTCCAGCGTCGGATCCACGGCGGCGAACTCGCGCTCCCGGCTCGCCGCGAACAGGCCCAGGAGCAAGTCCGCCCGTTCTTCGGGGACGCCGTGAGACACCATGTCCGCTCGGAACGCTCGATCGCTGACGGTCACCCGCGTGATCGAGCGCCCGAGGAGCTCCGAGGCGATCGCGGCGATCTCCGCGAGGTCGAGGGCGGGGGAGGCGGTGAGCGGCGGGGTCGACCCCTCGAGGCGCGCCTCGTCCGTCAGCGCGATCGCCGCCGCGTCGGCCAGGTCGCCGTGCTCGGTCCACGAGACCGGGCCGTCCTCTGGCGCGACGAGCTTGCCGGTCTCGAGCGCCCGCTCGAGGAGCATGAGCGCGGACGCGGCATAGAACCCGTTGCGGAGCGAGGTGAAAGCGACCCCCGACCCCTGCAGCAAGGCCTCGGTGGCTGCGTGGTCGCGCATCGGCGCGAAGCGGGACGCCGGGTTCGAGCCCATGTGGCTCGTGTAGAGGACGCGGCGGGCGCCCGCCGCGCGCGCCGCCTCGATCGCGGCTCCATGCTGGCGCACCGCGGCCTCGCCTGCGCTGTCGACGGAGACGATCAGGACGTGCGACGCGCCCTCGAAGGCGTGGCGCAGGCTCGCGGGGTCCTCGAAGGTCGCCCGACGCACGCGGACGCCGCGCGCGGCGAGCGCGCTGGCCTGCTCCGGGTTGCGCACGCTGACGCCGAGCCGAGCGGCGGGCACGCGCTGAAGGAGCCGCTCCGTGATGGCTCGGCCGAGCTGACCGTTGGCTCCAGTGACGATGATCATGACAACCTCCTGCCGCGTCGGGCGCAGCGACCGTGCGCGATCGTCCCGGGGACCACGCGGCTCTCCATGCGCCGCGCGGCCCGTGACGGTGGCGCTCTTGACGGGGTCGAACCTAGCGCCCGCCGCCGGAGCGCATTAGTGTGCTCGGAGGGAAGGAACTGTTGCCGTGGACGCACAGATCGATCTGGACCTCAACGACGCCGCGCTCCTCGTGCGGGTCGTCCGGGCGCGCAGCTTCTCGGCCGCCGCCCGCGAGCGCGGGGTGCCGGTCTCCACGGTGAGCCGGCGCATCGCGCGGCTCGAGTCCGCGCTCGGCGTCCGGCTCCTCGAGCGAACGACGCGGCGGCTGCGGCTCACCGACGCCGGGCGCGCGTACTTCGGCCACGCCGAGCGGGCGATCGACGACCTCGCGCAAGGCACGCACCACGTCCGCGAGCTCCAGAGCGAGCCGCGCGGGCGCGTGCGGATCGTGGCGCCCGTCCCCCTCGGCGCCGCGGTGGCGAGCGCCGTCTGCACCTACCTCGCGAAGCATCCCCGCGTGTCGGTCGACCTCGAGATCGACTCGCGGCGTGTCGATCTCCTCGCCGGGAGCTTCGATATCGCGATCGTCCCGGGCAAGGTGGACGACACCACCGACTTCGTGGCGCGAGAGCTGTGGCGGGCGACGCGGAAGCTGCTGTACGCGAGCCCGCGCTACCTCGAGGCGCGGGGCGTTCCCCAGCGGGTCGAGGACCTCGCGCGCCACGATTGCATCGCGCTGCACGCGACCGAGGGGATGGCCACGTGGACGCTCGGGCAAGGGCGCCGGAGGCGGCGCTTCGCCTTCGAGCCCCGCTTCTATGTGAGCGAGTCCTCCGCCGCCTACCGCGCGACGCTCGCGGGCATCGGCATCGCGCTGCTTCCGGAGGTGTTCTGCGCCGAGGACGTGGCGGCGAAGCGCCTCGTCCGCGTCCTCAAGGGCCACGAGGCCGAGGCCGGGGGCGTCAGCCTCGTCTATCGCGCGCATCGAGCCCTGACGGCCGCCGTCCGGACCTGCGTCGACCATCTCCTCGGGGAGCTGCCGGCGACCGACCCGGCGCGCGCCGGCCGCGGCCGCCGCGAGGACCGACGTTGAGCGCGCGCATCATCCTGGTTCGGCACGGCCGCTCGGCGCACGTCCACACCGGCTGGATCGACGCCGCCGGGTTCCAGCGCTGGCGCGACGCCTACGACGCCGCGGGCCTTTTGCCCGGGGAAAGCCCGCCGCCGGCGCTCCGGGCCCTGGCGACGCAGGCGGGCGCGGTGGTGGCGAGCGATCTGCCGCGCGCCCGCGCCTCGGCCGAGCTGCTCCTCCCCGGCGGCGAGATCGCCACGTCGGCGCTGCTGCGCGAGCTGGAGCAGCCGGCGCCGCCGCTGGGCAACGCGCGGGCGCCGCTCGCGGTCTGGGCGCTCGCGATCGGCCTCCGGAAGGCCTATGGGGCGCTCCGCGCCGAGCCGCCGCCCGCGGCGCAGCAGCGCCAGGCCGCCGAGGCGGCCGAGTGGTTGATCGGGCTCGCGGCCCAGCGCGGCAGCGTGCTCGCGGTCACCCACGGCTGGCTGCGCGAGGTGCTCGCGCAGGCGCTGGTCGATCGCGGGTGGAGGCGCGAGCACATGTCGGGGCGCTACGCCCACTGGAGCGCGTGGACGCTGACCGACGGGCGTCGATCGGGATCGTGATTGCCCGCCTGGTGGGCTTGCTGCGACCAGCGAGCTGAAACTGCCTGAGAGCGCAGAGCTTCGAACCGCCAAGGCGCCAAGGACGCCAAGAAAAAGACAATATCTTGGTGTTCTTGGCGCGCCTTGGCGGTTTACTTCTCGTCGATTCCTCGCCGGGGCGTAGCCTTGGCGCTCACACGACGCGGGGGCGCGGCGTCTCGGGCCTCCGGTCGGGATCCGGGAGGGAACCATGGCACGTGCGATGTTCTGTGCGCTCTTCACCGCAGTGACGCTCGCGCTCGCGATCGGGTGCGCCGCCGGGAACGAGGCCTCGACGCCCAAGGCGGCCGCGACCCAGGGCCGGCTGCGCCTGCCCGAGGGAGCGAGGTTCGTGGATCTCACGTACCCGTTCGACGACAGGACGATTTACTGGCCGACAGCCGCGACGGGCTTCGTGCTGAATCGGGTGCACCACGGCCCCACCGAGGCTGGATACTTCTACGCGTCGAACGACTTCTGCGCGCCGGAGCACGGCGGGACGCACCTGGACGCGCCCATCCATTTCGCGGAGGGCAAGAGCACCGCCGACGCCGTGCCGATCTCGCGCCTCGTCGCGCCGGCCGCCGTCGTGGACGTGTCGGCAGCCGCTGCGAAGGACGCCGATTACCGCGTGACGAGGGCCGACATCGAGGCCTTCGAGCGGGAACACGGCGCCATCGCGCCCGGGACCGTCGTGCTGATCCGCACCGGCTGGGGGAGCCGCTGGCCCGATCGGAAGCGCTACCTCGGCGACGACAGGCGCGGCGACGCGTCCAACCTGCACTTTCCCGGCATCGGCGAGGACGCCGCGCGCGCCCTCGTCGCGCGGAAGGTGGCCTCGGTCGGCATCGACACGGCGAGCATCGATCACGGGCCGTCGAGGGACTTCATCGCGCACCGGGTGCTCCTCGGCGCCGACATCCCCGCGTTCGAGAACGTCGCCTCGCTCGAGGCGCTGCCGGCGCGCGGCGCCCTCGTGTTCGCGCTGCCCATGAAGATCCGCGGCGGCTCGGGGGGACCGCTTCGGATCATCGCCCAGCTCCCGCGGTAGCGCCGGCGCTGGGGCGTGAACGCGTCAATGCCTCTTCTTGCAGCCCCCGTAGCGCTCCACGCTCGCGAGCGTCGGCGGGTTGACGAAGTACGTCGCGTCATACCCGCCCGTGACGAGCACCGACCCGTCCTGCAGCGTCGTCGCCGTGTGGAAGCCTCTCTGGATCGGCTCGTCGATCACCGTCCACGTGTTGTTGGCCTCCTTGTAGATCTCGGCTCCCTCGCTGCCGACCGCCATCACGCGGCCGTGATCCAGGGGCGCCACGGCGGACGCCCACGTGTGGCGGAAATTCGGCGGCGGGGTCGACGTCCACGTGTCGCTCGCGGGGTCGTAGATCTCGGCGGTCTCGCCGGCGTCGACGAGGACCACGATCTCCTCCTCGGTTCCGCCGTAGATCCTCCCGCCGCCGCCCACCACCAGCACGCGCCCGCTCGGCAGCAGCGTGGCCGTGTGCTGCATGCGGGGCAGGTTCGTCGGCGCCGCCGCCGTCCACGCGCCCGTGGCCGGATCGTAGATCTCCACGCTGGTGCGACCCTCGGGCATCTCGTTGCCGTTCAACGTGTAGCCGCCGACGACGAGCACGCGCCCGTCCTGGAGCAGCGTCGCCGTGTGCAGGTGGCGAGTCACCGACATCGACCCTGCGCTGGACCAGGTGTTCGCGGCAGGATCGTAGAGCACCGCCTCCTTGAGCACGCTGTCGTCGTCGCTGCCGCCCGTGCGCAGCAAAAGCCCGCTCGGCAGCGGGGTCAGCGCCGTCTGGGCGAACTCCCATCCGCGGGCCGCCTCGGCGGGCGTGAGGGGGACGCTCGTCGTCGCGCCCGTGCTCGGGTCGTAGACGAGCCCTCCCGGGCTGAAGAGCACCCTGCCGTCCTGCAGGAGCGCCGCACCCACGGGGGACATCGGGTAGGGCAGCGCGTCGCCGGTCGTCCACGTGTCCGTGGCAGGATTGTAGAAGTCGACCGTCGTGGGGTAGGGGTAGTCGCCGCTGCCCCCGGCGACCATCACCTGGCCGTCCGGCATGAGCAGCGCGATGTGCCGCTCTCGCGCCTGGGGCAGCGGCGCCACGGACGACCACTCCTCGTGGACGCCGACGTGGCGGCGGCACTTCTTCTTCGCGTGCTCCGCGTGGTGGCCGGCCTTCGGCGCCGCGCGCGCCTCGAGCGCCGCCTCGTCGAACGCATCATCCGCCACGGCCGCCGGCTCCGCCTCAGGGCCGCACCCGGCGGTAGCGAGCGCGGCGAGGGAAAGGCAGGCGACCAGACCACGATGACGTCGACCGGTGGTAGACATGGTAGGACCTCGTCAGGAGTTGGGGGAGGGTGATGCCGTCCCGTGCGGGGACCGCCACGAGCGCAACCGACGATCCTACCAGACGGCCGCGCGGGGGAGCACCTATCATCCAGGACACCACCGGAGCCTCCCGTGCCCGAGGCGCTCCCTTCCGTGCTCCCGGAGGAGCTCGAGACGAGCTCTCCTGGGACAGCTCACGCGGACGCCGTGGCCGGCCGCCGCTGCGCACCCGTCGCGGTCGAGAGCCCCGCGAGGGTCATTTTGCTTTGACATCGGTTATGTTAACGTTAACAATAGGGTCTCCGGCTCGGATCCTTGCTCATTCAGGGGCCTGATCCCGCTTTGGGCGGCGAAACCTCGCAGATCCCCGGCCGGCTAGGTCCATCATGAAGAGGCGACAACTCCATTTCTTAGGAGCGCAGTCTCTGGCGCTCGTCATCGCTGGGCTCTGGCTCACGGCTTGCGACTCGTCGGGCCAAGCGTCGAGCGGCGCCGGAGGCGCCGGTGGACAGGCCGAAGCCGCCGGTGGACAGGCAGGAACTGGCACCACCGCGACCGGCAGCACCAGCAGCGTCGCCACGACCGGCAGCTCCGCCACGACCGGCGGCACCGGCGGCGGCACGGGCGGGACGATCGATCCCGGGGAGGGCGGCGGCGGGACCGGCGGCACCGGCGGCGCGGACGACGCGCCACCCCCGACGGAGTTCGACAATCCCATCATCAAGTACGACGCGCCAGATCCGACGAGCGGTCCTGGAGACCCCATTTTTACCGCGGATGCCGCCGCGATGGTCTGGAACAACAAGGTCTACCTGTATACTGGCCATGACGAGCAGGCCGAGGGGGCGAGCGGTTATCGCATGTTCGACTACCGGCTCTGGACCTCGTCCGACATGATCCGCTGGGAGAACAAGGGCGCGGTGATGCGCTACGATGTGTTCTCCTGGGCTCGCGGCGGCGAGTCGACGGGCAACGCCAACGCGGGGCAGGTGGTCCATCGCGACGACAAGGACGGCAACCCGAAGTTCTATTTCTACGCGCCGGTGGAGGGTGGCCAGTCCGGCTACGGGATCTCGATCGGCGTCGCGGTCGCGGACAAGCCGGAAGGACCGTTCAAGGACGCACGTGGCGTCCCGCTCATCTTCTTGGCCGACACCCAGGGCACGGCAGAGCATTCGTGGCGCAACCTCGACCCGACGGTCCTCGTCGACGACGACGGCCGGGTCTACATGTACTGGGGAAATAAAGTCCTGTACTGGGTCGAGCTCGAGCAGGATATGATCCACCTGAAGGGGGAGACCTACACCACCGACGGCAGCGGAAAGATGCAGAACCGCAGCCTCGGCAGCGCCCAGATCCATGTGCTCAAGGACATCCCCAGCTACACCGAGGCGCCGTTCCTCTCCAAGCACGGCAGCCTCTATTACTTGACGTACGCTTCCGGGTTCCCGGAGACCATCTCCTACGCCACCAGCACATCGCCGGAAGGGCCGTGGCAACATCGGGGCGTCATCCTGGACCGGGTGCCGAACAGCGACACCATTCACCAGTCGCTCTTCGACTTCAAGGGCGCCAGCTACCTCACGTACCACAACGCCGGGCTGCCGACCGGCGGCAGCTACCGGCGATCGACATGCGTGGATCGCGCCTACTTCAACGACGACGGTACCCTCAAGAAGATCGTCCCGACGCACAAGTGATCGGTCGCGAGCGCGTCGCGTCGCATCGGGCGTTCCGGTTGTCCTCGAGGGGGCGTCTGCTGCGGCGCGCTTGACAGGAGCGAGAGCTCTGGCGTTTCGTACGCCCCGCAGCGCGGGGCATGGATCGTGTACCCCGGGCGCGCTGCTGCAGGAGGTCGCATGATTCGACGGATCTGGCACGGCTGGACAACCCCCGAGAACGCAGACGCGTACGAAGCCCTGCTCAAGACGGAGATCTTCCCGGGGATCCTGGCGAAGCAGGTGAGAGGCTTCCGCCGCATCGAGCTGCTCCGGCGCCCGCTCGGAGACGAGGTCGAGTTCGTCACCATCATGGGGTTCGACTCGATCGAGGACGTGAAGGCGTTCGCCGGCGAGGACTACGAGACCGCGTACGTGCCGGCGAAGGCGCGCCAGGTCCTCGCCCGCTTCGACGCCCGATCGCAGCACTACGAGGTCCGCGAGACGCGCGTGAGCGAGGACCCGTAGGCCAGCGCCACCCACGCCGGCGACGCGCGACCCGTCCCAGCAGGCGTGACGCCGGCGGCCACCCGCCGGCCCGCTACGCCACCACCCCGGCCCTCTCCATCGCCCCCCGCGCGCTCGCCACCGCCGCGAACCGCTGCGCCAGGTACTCCGCCACCCGCGCGTGCTGGCTGAACACCGCGTTGAACCGGAGGTGCGGATCGCCCGCCCCGTCCGCCATGAACGTCGCCCCGCGCGCCAGCAGGATCTTGTTGAGATAAGCGTCCTTCACGAGCTCGTCGACGTCCACGCCGCGCGGCACCGCGCCCCAGAGGAACAGCCCGCCCTCGCCCGGATGGTCGAGCAGCACGCCGGCGTCGCGCAGCCGGCGCGCCGCCGCGTTCCGCGCCGCGCCGAGCTTCTGCTGCAGCCGGTCGATGTGCTTGCGCCACCTGCCGGCCGACAGCACCTCCAGCAGCACGAGCTCGTTCAGCGCGCCGGTCGTCAGCACCGAGTAGATCTTCTCGCGCAGGAGCGGCTTCAGCCGCCCCGGCTCGGCCGCGATGTAGCCCAGGCGCAGCGCCGGGCTCAGCGCCTTGCAGAAGCTCGAATAATAGACGACCCCGTCCAGCCCCGAGAGCTGCGCCAGCCGCGTCGGGTGCCCGGGGTGGAAGTGACCGTGCACGTCGTCCTCGGCGATGAGCACGCCGTGCTGATGCGCGATCAGCAGCGCGCGGTGCAGGTTGGCGGCGCTCGAGCCCCAGCCGGTCGGGTTGTGCAGCACGCTCTGCAGGAACATCAGCTTGGGCCGGTGCTCGCGGCACGCGGCCTCCAGCGCCCCGAGATCCACGCCGTCGGGCCTCCGCGCGACCGGCACGATGCGGTAGCCCGCCTGCCGCAGGCGGCCGAATATCAGGAAATAGCCGGGGTTTTCCACGAGCACCGCGTCGCCCGGCTGGAGGGTGCTCCGGCAGATCAGGTCGATGGCGTGCGTGCCGCCCCACGTGGTGAGCACGCGGCCCGCGTCGGCCGGGATGCCCTGCGCGCGCAGCAGCGTCGCGATCCGCTCGCGCAGCGCGGGCAGCCCCTGCGGCGGGCAGCGCGCCGCCATGCCGGCGTCGCTCCGGGCGAGCGCGCGCTGGAGCACCGTCGCGGGGATGGCGTCGCTCAGCCAGCTCGCCGGGAGGGCGCCGCTGCTCGCCAGCAGCACGCCGGCGCGCTGGTCGTTCGACTGCTGCGCCAGCCACACCGGCTCCTGCTCGTCCCCGGCCTCGAGCCACGCCTCGCTCGGCATCGGCGACGCCGCCTCGCACACGAAGTAGCCGGACGTCCCGCGCGACTCGACGAGCCCGGCCGCCGCCAGCCGATCGTAGGCGGCGACCACGGTGTTGGGGCTCACGCCCAGCTGACCGGACAGCTGGCGGATCGACGTCAGCCGCGCGCCGGGCGGCAGCCGCGCGCCCTCGATCAGCGCGCGCAGCCGCGCTTCGATCTGGTCGGCGAGGGGAACGGCGGAGTCGCGGTCGAGCGAGAACATGGGTCAGCGCAGGAACAGGAGCGCCAGCACCGCCAGCGCGCCGGCCATGATGCCATTGAACACCCGCTGCCGTCGCGGATCGGTCAGAAATCGCCGGAGCGCCACGCCGAACAGCGCCCACGCCGAGATGCACGGGAAGATGACGACGAGGCCGACGGCGGACACGAGCAGCGCGCCGCTCGCCGCGCCCATGCCCGCCGGCATGAACACCGAGGCCAACGTGATCGCCTTGACCCAGCTCTTCGGGTTGACGGCCTGGAACAGCGCCCCCTGCGCGAACGACAGCGGCCGCGGCACATCGGCGCCCTTGAGCGCGGCGCCGCCGGTCAGCCGCCACGCCAGCACGAGCAGGTACAGCGCGCCGGTCACGCGCAGCGCGCCGTGGAGCGCCGGGTACGCGGTGAACAGCGCGCCCAGGCCGAGGCACGTGACGAAGGTCTGGACCGCGCCGCCCACGCTGATGCCCAGCACATGCGGCAGCGTCCCGCGGTAGCCGAAGTTGGCGCCCGAGGCGGTGAGCATCATGTTGTTCGGCCCGGGGGTGCTGGACATCACGAAGCAATAGGTCGCAAGGGGCACGAGCTCGGTCATGGGGGGAAGCTCCGGTCGGGGATGGGCCAGAGCGTAAGGAGGCGGCGCTCGCCGGTGAAGGCACAGGGGGCGCGCCGCCTGAAAGCACTGTGTCAGTCGCGCGGCTGGTACAGTTCGGAGGCCGTGAGCGTGGAGGAGACATGACGGACGAATCGGCGGACCGCGCGGCCGAGAAGGAGGCGTTCTTCCGGCCGGAGAACGAGGAAGAGGGCTCGCGCGAGGAGAGCGCGAGCCCCACGGGGAAGTACAGGCTCGTGGTCTCGAGCTACTCGACCGGACACGGCACCTGGAACTACACCCAGGGCGAGGTCTACAGGACAGGCGCTGCGGACCCGATCGCCGTCGTGCAGCGGAACTTCGGGTCGTTCCCGTTCCTCTTCGTCGAGGCGCATCCGAACGGCCACGACTACCTGGTGTGCGGCGAGGACTACCAGGGCCAGACGGTGGTGGAGCTCGACACCGGGGAGCGCCGCGACCACCTGCCGGAGGAGGCGAGGGAAGGGGTCGGCTTCTGCTGGGTGGACATGCGCTTCGAGCCGTCGGTCGCGATGCTCGTCGTCGAAGGGTGCATCTGGGCGTGCCCGTACGAGCTGCGGTTCTTCGACTTCGCGGACCCGATGTCAGGGTGGCCCGAGATCGAGGCGCCCGTGATGATCGACGCCGATCGGCGCCCGCCGACGGTCGACGCCGACGGGGCGATCGTCTGCTACCGGTCGGCGCCCGACGGCGCGGCCGGAGGCGGCGAGGTGGAGGCGCCGATCGCCGCGATCCTCACCTTCCGGCGCGATCGCCTGAAGCTCGTCCTGGAGAGCGAGTGGATCTCCGAGGAGGAGCAGGTGAGGCGCAAGGCCGAGGAGGAAGGGCGGAAGCGATAAGTGCGGGCCGACGGTCCAGAGGTCTACGCGGCGACGTATCGCCGCTGCAACACACGGCGCTCCTCCTCCGTCGACGCCGCGATGAGCGCGATATAGGGCTCGAAGGCGAGGGGCATGGGGAGATCGAAGAGCAGGTGCTTCTCGGGATCGACGCTCTTCCCCGCGCCATGGCAGAGGAACAGGCGCTCCTGGAGGAGCGGGAAGACGGCGATGGAGGTGAGCTCGTGCCTCTCGATCGTCTCGATGTCGGCGACGGACGGCTCGAGGATCTCGTCGAACACGCCGCTCGGATGCTTGAACGGACCTCCGGCGTGACGGTTCACGTCCTCGCGCACGAGCGCCCCGCCGCGACCGATCGTGATGAACGAGCGCTCGTGAGGCGTGCCCTCCCAGACCGTCACCCGCCGGCTCGTCGCGTCGGGGTGGATCCACACGGTCGGGAGGTCGACGTTCAACGGCGCCACGCCCTTGACCCGGCCGATGGTGCTCGACCCGAGGAACTGCCGGGTGACGGCCGTGCAGAAGAGGACGTCCGTCGGAGCGAGCCGTGTCCCCTGCCAGTCGCGATCCCGGCGGAAGTGACGGAAGAAGAGGAGGTAGGGAGACCTGCACATCTGCACGAGGACGAAGAGCCCCCTGCGGGTCTCGACGTCGATCACGTTGCCTTCGCCCCAGGTGACGCGCCCCATCGCGACTGCGACTCTACCCGTTCAATCTCGCTCCGGCGAGGCGATCGTCTCCACAAGGAGGTCGCCCCGCTCAGTCGCAGCCCCCGACGCTCCACATGCCCGGCGCCTCCACGTGGAGCGTGACGACCTCGCTCTTGTCGAGCCCGAGCGCCTCGTGCGCGCCCGTGGTGCGGTATCCGAGGAAGATCTGCTCGTCCCCGAAGTCCACGATCTGCTTCTGCGCGCGGCCGTGGATCTCGTGCTCCGCCACCGAGGCGGTGATCGCGTTGCAGGCGAAGGGCACGTAGCTCACGTGCGCGAGCATGATCGGCCCCGCGGCGTTGAAGCCCGTGATCGAGAGGCCGGTGAACTGCCCGTCCGCGTCGTCGCTGCTCGGATCGGTGAGCGGCGTGAAGGTCCGGCCGCCCTCCGCGTTGTAAAGGTTGGCGAGGGAGCTCGGCGAGCTCGGGTTGCTCGCCATGAAGGCGACCTTCCCGGCGCGCGCCTTCCTGGCCTCGTCGATGCGGTAGATGCCCACGCCGCCAGAGACGTCCTCGAAGTCGAACCAGCGCTGCAGGCCTCGGTCGTACCCCTCGTTCTGCCGGTTCTCGACAAGGAAGTACTGGTCCGGATCCGAGGTCTCGATCTTGTAGATCGTCGGAGCCACGCTCTGCCCGAAGAGCTCCGCGCCGGCCGACTGGACGATGGGAATGTCGTGCGCCGGGGCCCCGGGCTCGATCACGGTCGGCGCGAGGAATCCCGCCTTGAGCCGGCTCCAGGCGCCCATCGCCACGGGCACCGAGCCGGCGGGCGCCCCGTCCGTGCTCCCCCAGCTCCCGCTCGCCATCACGCACCACGCGCCGACCGGGGTCGGGCCCTTGTAGAGATCCGGCAGGCCGATCGCCGCGTGCCCGAGCTCGTGGACGATGACGCCCACGGTGGCCGGCATCGTGGTGGGCACGCCGCGGATCTTGTGGACCTGCCGCTCGCCGATCGCGGCGTAGCCGGGGAGGACCTTCCCGTCGAGCGTGATCGGCGCTTCAAAGTCCTTCGCGTGAGCCCACACGGACGGCGTCTTGCTGCCGTTCGAGGTCTCGTAGCCGGCCACGACGAAGAGCACGTTGAGCTCGTCGCCGCGGACCTTGCCGTCGGCGTTGACGTCGTACGAGGCGAAGTCGACGAACGGGTTCGCCATCACCAGCGCCTCCTTCAGGTAGGGCTCGAGGAGCGCGAAGTCCTTCTTGCTGTTCGGGTGCGCGAACGGGAGCTTGACCCGGACGATGCCGTCGTTCGCCGTGCCCTGCGTCTCCCGCGCGCGGGTGAACGAGAACTTCCCGCGCGACATGTCGGCGTAATAGTGGTTCACCGAGCCCGGGAGGCTCCCGTACAGGGTCTGCTTCCAGTGCGCGATGTCGGTCTCGAAGTTGCCGGTGAACGCGCCCGGCAGGGCGATCCCGCCCCCCTGGGTGAACTCCAGCTGGATGGTGAGCAGCGGGCGCCGGATCGCGGAGGTCGCGGCCAGCCCCGCCGCGCGCGGGAGCGCGCCCGCGGCGCGCGGGATCGCCGCCTCCCAGAGGGCGTCGAGCTCCTCGGCGTCGATGCGCGGGAGCAACGCCGGATCCACGGCGCCGCCCTGCGCGCGGAGATCGCGGACCAGCACCCCGGAGGGGACGAGCGCGACGGCGCCGCTCCTGGTCGAGCCGAGCTCGGCGACCTCGTAGTCGCCCGAGAGGTCGTTGAGCACGACGACGGTGCCGTCCGCCATCCGCAGGTAGTCGAAGTGCTCGTCGCCGATCACCTCGGCGCGGAAGGTCGCGCCGGTCGCGTCGAGCGGGATCTCGCGCAGCCCGGGCTCGGCGCTCACCGCGGCCGCCGGGCGGCTCATCGAGACCGCGCTCGCCAGCACCGCGAGCCCGACGAGCCCGAGCCTCGCCCCGCCCCGCGCGCCGATGATCCCCTGGTGCTCCACCTTGCCCGCGCCGCTGTACCGAGACGTCATGTCCGCATCCTCCTCAATCCGCGTTTCGCCGCGTTCGATGAGGGCGCATCGCAACCGACGTGCCGCGCTGACGGGCGGCGCGGATCGCCGCGTTTTCAGGCCGATCCGCGCATCGCGGGCGAGCGCCGCGCCCCGCGCCGGAACGCCGCCGGAACGCCGCCGGAACAGCTGTCACGCGTGCGCGACGGCGGCTGTCGCGGCGGCATGACAGCGGTCCTCCCGGCGCGCCGGCGTGGCCCCGCGGGCGCCGGCGCGGCCCCGCGGGCGCGCTGGTTCCTGATTGACGCGGCCCCCCTCGAGGGCACCATGGCGATCATGGGCGACGATCCCGGCGCGACCTGCACGCTCACGAGCTTCGATCAGGGGCGCTCCCTCCGGCTCCCGGCGCTCTCCGTGACGGTCGCCCTCCCGGACCGGCGCACGCTCACCGCGCCGCTCGATCTGCGCCCCATCGTCGTGGGGGCGGGCGCCGACTGCGATCTGGTGCTCGCCGATCCGCGCGCCTCGCGCAGGCACTGCGAGATCCGGTTGACCGAGCAGGGCGTGCTCCTGCGCGACCTGGGCAGCAAGAACGGCACGCTGATCCGCGACGTCCGCATCCGCGAGGCGTTCCTCCCGCCCGGCGTCCCCGCCACGGTCGGCGGCTCCGAGATCGTCGTCGGCCCCGCGGGCCCCGCGGCGGTCCTGCCGCTGTCGGCCGCGGACGCGTTCGGCGAGGCCGCGGGGCGGAGCCTCCCGATGCGCGCCCTGTTCGCCCGCCTGGAGCGCGCGGCCCCGACCGACGAGACGCTGCTCCTGCTCGGCGAGTCGGGCACCGGCAAGGAGGTGCTGGCGCGGGCGATCCACGCGCGGAGCCGCCGCAAGGACGGCCCCTTCGTGGTCGTGGACTGCGGCGCCATCGCCCCGAACCTGGTGGAGAGCGAGCTCTTCGGCCACGCCCGGGGCGCGTTCACGGGCGCCGCGGCGGCGAGGCCGGGCCTGCTCGAGCAGGCGAGCGGGGGCACGCTCTTCATCGACGAGATCGGCGAGCTCCCGCTCGACCTCCAGCCGAAGCTGCTCCGCGCCATCGAGGGGCGGCAGATCCGGCGCCTCGGGTCGAACGAGTGGGTCCCGTTCGACGCGCGCATCGTGGCGGCCACCCACCGGAACCTGCGCGCGAAGGCCCAGGAGGGCTCGTTCCGGGCCGATCTCTACTTCCGGCTCTCGGTGGTCGAGGTCCACGTCCCCGCGCTCCGGGAGCGCAAGGACGACCTCCCGCTCCTCGTCGAGCGCTTCCTCGCGGCGCGGGACCCGCCGCGCGCGCTCGCGGACCTGCCACCGGGCGCGCTCGCGCTGCTGGACGCCTACGACTGGCCGGGGAACGTGCGCGAGCTCCGGAACACCGTGGCGCGGCTCGTCCTCTTCCCCGAGCTGCTGCACGAGATCGTCGGCGCCGCGCCGCCGGCGCCGCAGGGGCTCGATCCATCCGGCGCGGCTTCCTCCGGCGGTGCGCCCTCCGGCGAGGCGCCCGCGGGGCCCGGGGACGCCCGCCTCCGCAGGCTCCTCGAGCTGCCGCTGCCCGAGGCGCGGGAGGTCGTGCTGGAGGAGCTGGAGCGCGCCTACGTCACCGAGAAGCTCCGCCAGCACGGGGGCAACATCTCGCACGCGGCCGACGCGATGGGCGTCTCCCGCCAGCTCGTCCACCGGCTGATCCAGCGCCACGGCCTCCGCGCCCGATGATCCGGTCCACGGACGCCGACGACCCCCGCATCGCGACCCCGCCGTGGCCGCGGCGCGGGCGCGACGACGCGACCCTCACCGGCCCGGCCCCGCCCGCCGCGCCGGGCGTCCTGCCCGACGGCGCGCCCGGCGCACCCGAGGCCGCGCCCGCGGCGCCCGAGCCCACCCCCGACCTCGGCCTCGGCGAGGAGAGCCGCCGCCCGAGCGCCGCGCCGGAGGCGCCCTCGCCGATCCCGCCCTCGCTCCACGCCCGCTTCGAGGACTTCCACCTCCTCGGCCGGGGCGGCATGGGCGTCGTCTACCGGGCCCGGGATCTCCGGCTCGGCCGGCGCGTGGCCATCAAGCTCCTCGCCGCGGGCGCGCAGGTCGACGGGAGCTTCCTGCGCGAGGCGCGCTCCCAGGCGCGGCTCCGCCACGAGAACGTCTGCGAGGTCCACGAGGCCGGCGTCGCCGATCACGTGCCCTTCCTCGTGATGCGCTACATCGACGGCCGGTCGCTCCAGGAGGCGCGCGGCGACCTGACCCTCGAGGAGAAGGTGCGCGCCGTCCGGGCCGTCGCCGCGGCGCTCCACGAGGCGCACCGGCTCGGCCTCGTGCACCGCGACGTGAAGCCGAGCAACGTCATGCTCGAGCGCGGCGAGGACGGGGCCTACCGCCCGTACCTCATGGACTTCGGCATCGCGCGCGAGGCCGGGGAGAGCGGGCCCACGCTCACCGGCGCCCTCCTCGGGACCCCCGCGTACATGGCGCCCGAGCAGGCGGCGGGGCGGGTGCGCGCCCTCGACCGGCGGACCGACGTCTACGGCCTCGGCGCGACCCTCTACGCGCTGCTCGCCGGCCGGCCGCCGTTCGTGGGGGGCGCGGTGATGGACGTGCTCCGCCAGGTGCTCGAGGACGACGCGCCGCCGCTCCGGACCCTGGACCGCGACATTCCTCAAGATCTCGAGGCGGTGGTGATGCGCTGCCTCGAGAAGGAGCCCGGCGCCCGCTACGAGTCGGCGCGGGCGCTCGGGGAGGACCTGCAGCGCTTCCTGGACGGCGATCCCGTGCTCGCGCGCCGCGCGTCCCTCGGCCGCCGCCTCGCCCGGCAGGCGCGGCGGCACCGGGCGGCGGTCGCGGGCGCGGCCGCGCTGGTCGTCGCGGCGCTGATCGTCGCCGGCGTCTTCGTGCGGGGCCGCCGCGCCGCCGCGGAGCAGGCCACGCTCGCGCGCGAGCTCGGCGAGACCGTGAAGGAGATGGAGCTCTTCCTCCGCGGCGCGCACGGCATGCCGCTCCACGACGTCGAGCGCGAGCGCGACGTGGTCCGCGCCCGGCTCCGGGCCGTGGAGGCCCGCATGGCGCAGGCGGGCGAGGCCGGCCGCGGCCCCGGGGAGTACGCGCTCGGCCGCGGCCTGCTCGCGCTCCAGGAGCCGGCCGCCGCCCTCGAGCACCTCCGCGCGGCGGAGCGGGCCGGGTACCGGTCGCCGGGGCTCGACTACGCCGCCGGGGCGGCGCTCTCCGAGCTCTACCGCCGCGGCCTGGAGGAGACCCGCCGCATCCGCGACCCGGCGCAGCGCGAGGCGCGGATCGCGGCGCTCGAGGCCGAGCTCAAGGCGCCGGCCGTCGCGCACCTCCGCGCGGCGCTCGGCGGCGCCGTCGCGGCCCTCGAGGCGCCCGCGTACGCCGAGGGGCTGCTCGCGCTCGCCGAGGGGCGGCACGAGGCGGCGCTGGAGAAGGCCCGGGAGGCGTTCGCGGGGGCGCCGTGGCTCCACGAGGCGAAGAAGCTGGAGGGCGACGTGCTCTTCGCGATCGGGAGCCGTTACCGCCACGACGCCGCCACCTTCGATTTCGAGAAGATGAAGGGCCCGTTCGATGGCGCCGCCGAGGCGTACCGGATCGCCGCGGATCACGGCCGCTCCGACCCTTCGGTCCACGCCGCCGAGTGCGAGCTCTGGGCCCAGACCATGCGCTCCGCCGGCATGCACGGCGACTCGATGCGCCCGAGCTTCGAGCGGGCGCGGGAGGCGTGCGGGCGCGCGATCGCCGCGAGCCCCCGCAGCCCCGAGGCGTACGCGGCGCTGGCCCGGGTCCACAGCGCCTTCGCGTGGTGGATCGCGGTCGGGACGCAGCTCCGCGAGGACGCGGAGCCGGCGCTCGTCGAGGCGAGCGCGCGCGCCGAGGAGGCGCTCCGGCGGAGCCCGGACGACGCCATGGCGCGGTACGTGGTCGCCAGCGTGTCCCGGGCGCGGGCGTACCGCGCGAACCTCACCGCCCGCGAGCAGGGCGAGGCCCTCGAGCGCGCCATCCAGGGCTACGAGGCCGCGCTCGAGCGCGAGCCCGATTTCGCCTGGGCGCTCAACGAGCTCTGCGCCGTCCTCGCCGAGCGCGGCCGCTATCTGTCCCTGCGCGGCCAGGATCCGGGGAGCTCCTTCGAGCGCGCCAGGGTCCGCTGCGACCACGCCCTCGCGCTCGATCCGGGCTTCGGCCACGCGCGCACCTCGCGGCTCATCCTCGGCGTCCACGAGGTGGAGCACCTCGTCCGCGCGGGCCGCTCGCCCGACGAGGCGGTCCAGCGGGCGCGCGGGATCATCGACGGGATCCAGCGAACGGACCCGTCCTGGAAGTGGGCCCCGTACTGGCGGGTCTGGCTGGACCACGCGCTCGCGCAGCACGCGCTCGACGCCGGCGCCGACGCCGGCCCGGCGCTCGCGCGCATCGAGGCGGGCGCGCGGGAGATGGCGCCGGGCGCGGTCGCGTTCCCGGCGTCGCTCCGGGCGATGCTGGCGATCCTCGAGGCGCGCGTCCGGACGGCGCGCGGCGAGGATCCGGAGCCCTCGATCCGGGTCGCGCGCGAGGTGCTCGATCGCACCATCGCCGAGGCGCCCTGGGACGTGTGGGAGCGGGTGAAGCGCGCCGAGGCGGAGCTCGTCGGCTTCCAGGGGAGCGCGGCGCGGGGTCGCCCGGACGCGGCGCGGCTCGACGCGGCGCTCGCGCCGCTCGGCCCGGTGCTCGAGGAGCCCCGCGCCGACCCGCGGCTCTACGCGCTGCTGGCCGAGATCTACGAGGCCCGCGCCGCCGTCCGGGCGGACCGCCGGGAGGACGCCGCCGCCGACGTCGCCGAGGGGCTGCGGCACGCGGAGGCGGCGCTCGGGATGAACCCGCGGTCCGACCGGGCGCTCGTGGCCCAGGGCAAGCTCTGGCTGCTGCGCGCCGCGGCGGCCCCCGACCCGGCGGCCCGGCGGGAGGCCGCCCGGCGCGGGGCCGCGGCCCTCGAGGCGGCGATCCTGGCGAACCCGCTGCGCGCCCGGACCGTGGGCGCGCGGCTCGATGAGGCGCGGCGGCTCGCGGGGGAGGCGCCCGCCGCGGCCGCGCCCTGAGCGCGCCCGCGGGTCTTCGGGCTCACCGCGGCGCGGAGCCCCGGATGGCCCCGGCGCTCACGTGGGCGGGTCGCACCAGTCCGGCTTGTAGTCCTTCAGCTTCGTCATCGTGCACGGCTTGCCGTAGCATTCGTAGAGACCTTGCCCCGACGGGCCTACCTCCTTGCACTGGGGGCTCTTTTCCAGGATCCCGCCGAAGGTGAGGCCGCAGTCGTCCGGCACGTCACAGACCCGCTGCCTCAGCGCGTCCTTGGCGTCGACCCCGCACCCATGAACGAACCTGCTCGTCGGGTAGACAGTGACGAAGACGTCGACGAGCGCGCTGGGGTTGGGGGGACCGCCGGGGGTGGGGGGAGTGCCGGAGATGGGGCGGGTGTGCGCGCACCAGACTGCCTCGCCATGAATGAACTCGGGGTAAGTGATCCCGTCGTTGGCGCCGCCCACGTTCGGCCCCGTGATCAGGATCTCCACCCCATCGGTCATGTCGTTGACGAACGCGACCACGCACTCCAGCACGTTCTCGATCGTGGCCTCCTCAAGCCCCTCCGCCTCCCATTTCGACGCGCCGAGCACCATTCCCTCGAGCACCGTCTCCTTGAACTCCACCCCCCCGAGGGTGCACTCCTTGACGTGCTTGAAGATCTCCAGACCGCCCGGGTCCGCGAGGATCCCGGAGTCGACGATCGCCTGGCTGTACTCGCCGGTCTCCTGGTCCAGCATCGGCTTCGACAGGATCGTGGCGACAGTACCTTTCCAATAGTGCCACGCGGCCTTCGGGACGCCGTTCTCGCCGGGCATGCCCGGGCTGTCGATCATCGCCTCGAGCCCGGGCGCGTCCACCGCGACCTCAGCCTCGAGCGACGGCGCGCAGGCCGCCGAGAGGAGCCCAACCCACATCACCATTCCTAGCTTACAGCTGGAGCGTTTCATCGCGATCTCCTCAACCAAGAGAGTTTCGAGCTTCGTTCCGGCGCGCGTGCCGGTCAAGGAGGCAAGCGGCGGTGCTCGTCGTCCGTCGCGTCCGAGGACATGAGCATGCGTCGTGCCACGGCCGCGAGCGCCGCGCGATCCGCGGATTTCGTCGCCCTCTCCCGTCGCGGTGGAACGGCGGCGTGACAGTGGACCGCCGCGCGGACAGCCGCTGTCACGCGGCGATGACAGGAGCCCATCGGAGCTGCTGGCGCGAGCGGCCGGCGGCGTGCGCGCTGGCCGGGCGGGGCCGATCGGTGGGGGCGCGCGGGGGGACTCGACCAGCGCGCGGCCGACGCGAGCAGGGCGCGAGCGACGCGAGCAGGGCGCCTCCCGCCGGCGTGCGCGGGGCGCGCGGGACGTGATCGCGCCGGCTCGCGCCGGCTATAGTCGGCGCATGCGCGCGTTCCCTTCTGCATGCGGCGGGCTGGGTTCCCGCTCGTCCTTGCCCGCCGACCCCGGCCGCTCGTCCCGCGAGGGGATGGGCACGGCGTTGGGCCTCGTGGCGGCCCGGAGCGCGCGCGGGCGGGCGCGCGGCGCCGCCTCGGCGGCGTCATGAAGCGCGCACACCTCCCGGGGGGCTTCATCCGCTCCGTCCAGCTCCTGCGCGAGCGGGTCGAGGATTTCTCGAGGTATCCGTTCAGCATCCCCGCCGTGCGCGCCCTCGAGGAGCTCGCGCTCGACCCCAAGGTGACCTTCCTCGTCGGCGAGAACGGCTCCGGCAAGTCGACCCTCATCGAGGCGCTCGCGCTGCTCGCCGGCTTCAACGCCGAGGGGGGCTCGAAGGGCTTCAACTTCGCGACCCGGCGCTCCGAGTCCGAGCTCCACGCCGCCATGCGGCTCGTCCGCGGGGCGCGGCGGGAGAAGAACGGCTTCTTCCTGCGCGCCGAGAGCTTCTTCAACGTCGCCACGCAGGTGGACGAGCTGGGCGCGACCCAGTTCTACGGCGGCACGTCGCTGCACGAGCAGTCGCACGGCGAGTCGTTCCTGGCGCTCGTGAAGCACCGGTTCAAGCCCGAGAGCCTCTTCTTCCTCGACGAGCCGGAGGCGGCGCTGTCGCCGGCCAGGCAGCTGACGCTGCTCGCGCACATGCACGAGCTCGTCGAGCGGGGGCGGTCGCAGTTCATCATCGCCACGCACTCGCCGATCGTGCTCGCGTATCCCGGGGCGACGATCTACCGGCTGTCCGAGGACGGCATCGCGGAGGTCGCGTACGAGGAGACGGAGCACTTCGCGCTCACGCGCGATTTCCTGCTGCACCGGGAGCGGTTCTTCCGGGAGCTCTTCAGGGGCGGTGATGACCAGGATACATCTTAGCCGCTCGATCGCGCTTCCCCGCCCGACAGAAATGCGATGAGGCCGTGCGGGGCGGTCTCGCCGAAGCAAAGCTCGAAGGTGGCCGCGGCCTCGGGAGCGGCCTTCGCTCCACGAACGAACATCTCTCCTTCGTATTCGGCGAGCGCGGCTTCGAGGTCATTCGGGTGCGCGGCGATGGCCTCGCCGAGCTCCGCGCCGTCGTACATCGCGAGGTTTGCGCCTTCCCCGTCCGGCGGGCTCAGGTGCGCGGCGTCGCCGAGGAGCGTCACGCCGGGCACGCGATCCCAGCGATGCTCGGCGGGGAGCTTGTGGATCATGCGCGGGACCGGATCGGTCTCGCCGTCGGTGATGAGCGCGGTCAGGGCCGGGGTCCAGCCGTCGAGCTCCGCGGCGACGCGCGCCCGCGCCGCCTTCGGGTCGGTGAAGTCGATGCTCTCGATCCACGCCTTTGGCTTCGTGAGCGCGACGTAGGTGTGGAGGACGCCGTTCGTCTCGCGGTGCGTGATGATGCCTTTGCCGGGCGTGAGCGCGTAGAGCGCGCCCCCGCCGACGAGCTTGGCGCTGGCGGAATGCCGCGCGTCGGCGTCGAGCAGGTACGTCTCGATGTAGGCGGTGCCGACGTATTCGGGCTTCGCGTCGGAGAGGAGCAGCCGAACCTTCGACCACGCGCCGTCGGCGCCGACGACGAGGCCGGTGGTCACGGTCGACCCGTCGGCGAAGGTGAGCTCGTGCCTTCCGTCGCCGAGCGCGCGCACGCCCATGAGCTTGCGGCCCCATCGCACGGCGTCAGGCGGGAGTGAGTCGAGGAGGATGCGCCGGAGGTCGCCGCGGAGCACCTCGGGGCGAACGCCGGTGCCGTCGTCCGGCTGGTCGAGGAGGACCGTGCCCTGCGGATCGACCATGCGCATCGCCTCACCGCCCACGTGGACGATGCGGCGGAACTCGTCGAAGAGGCCGGCGGCCTTGAGCGCGAGCTGGCCGTTGTAGTCGTGGATGTCGAGCATCCCGCCTTGGGTACGCGCCTCGGCGGAGGCGTCCGCCTCGTACACGGTCGCCCGGATCCCGTGGACGTGGAGGACGCGCGCGAGGGTGAGCCCGCCCAGTCCTGCGCCGATGATGGTGATGGAAGTCATGGTGATCCCTCTCGGTATTCATTGTGGAACATCGTTCCACGAATTTACTTGGAGCGCCGCTCCAGGACTGTCAAGATGGAGCCGTGGCGAAGAAGGCGACGCGAGGGCCGGAACGCGAGAAACGCCGCGAGGATGCGCTCTCGCGCGAGCGGATCGTCGAAGCGGCGATCGCGCTGCTGGACGCGGACGGTGAGGATGGGCTGACGTTCCGCGCGCTCGCGACGCGCCTGGCAACGGGCCCGGGCGCGATCTACTGGCACGTCACGAACAAGAGCGAGCTCCTCGTCGCCGCGACCGACGCCGTGGTCGCGCGCACGATGGGCGAGGTGCGCGGCTCGACCGAGCCGCGCGAAGCGATCCATCGCATCGCGCTCGGCGTGTTCGACGCGATCGAGGCGCACCCGTGGGTAGGTGCGCAGCTCTCACGCGCCCCGTGGGAGACGGCGATGCTGCGGATCTACGAGCGCCTCGGCCGCCAGGTCGAGGCGCTGGGCGTCCGCGGGAGCGCCCAGTTCTCCGCGGCGTCGACGCTGCTCGGCTACGTCATCGGCGTGAGCATCCAGAACGCCACGGCGATCCAGTTCGCGCGCCGCGAGCTCGCGCCGTCGACGAACCGCGCCGACTTCCTCGAGGGGGCAGCGGCGCGCTGGCGCGAGCTCGACGCCCGTGAGTACCCGTTCACGCGAAGCGTCGCCGCCTATCTCCCCGGCCACGATGACCGCAAAGAGTTCCTCGTCGGGATCGACCTGATCCTCGCCGGAATCGCGAGCTCGGCATAAGCGTGTTGTGTTTTTTTTGGAACGTCAGGTTTTTGGGTATCGCGCTGGTAAAATTGGTATGCGTGGCGTAATGCGTGGATGGCATGAAGCCTCCCCGTTCTGAAGCTCTTCTCGTCGTCCCGCCGATAGTTAGGATCGCTTATGGTTAGGATCACTAACGATTCATTGCGAGGACAGAGGGGCGCCGCCGCCGCGCTCCGGGCGCTTGCTCCCACGTATGCCCAACTTCGGTCGGCCCGCGAGCGAGCATCGCATGATCGGTGGCGGCGCCGAGCCGCCGGCTCCTTCGCCCAGATGGACAGCGCCTCCTCGAGCCGGGGTGTTCGGCACACCTCGCGTCATTCAGGGCGGCTACAGGCGACAGGATGCTACGTCATCCCGACCGGCGTACGCTCCCGAATCGCGTCCTGCAACGCGCGCTCGAACAGGGCGCGGGACGGGTGGACCGTGAGCTTGCGGATGGCCGTGTTCGCGACCTGAACCCCGAAGACGACGACCTTCGACCCGAGCAGGAAGTGCCCTCCCTCGATCGCATCGAGAACGGACATCGTCGCCTCGGTCAGCCGCGTGCGCGAGGCGAGATCGTAGTCGGTCATCGCCTCCCAGTCGTTGAAGACCAGGACGCGGCCGTCCGCGGCGACCCGGCGCAACATCACCTCCTCGATCGCCTGAGCGCCCTCTTCGACGAGCACCCCGGTGACGCACGTGACCAGCAACGCCGGCGCAGGACACCAGATGTTTACCGTGCCCTTGTTGCACCAGTGGCTCTGAAGCGGCTGTGTGGGGAGCGCGAGCATATCCGGTGCGCGTAGACTGGGACGCGCGCGCCCGTTCGTCGAGGGGCGAATCGCAGGTTTTCTACATCGGACCCGAGCGCCAGAGCAACAGGCGGAGCGTTCCGAGTCCGTGAGGCTGTAATCGCCTCGGCCGTCAGCAGAGATGAAACATCGTTTTTACATGAGCGCTAAAAGCTCATCCAGTCCGCTCTTCTTTTTACAATCGCAGCCGCGATCGGAGACGATCATGGGTCCGTCGATCGCGCGGGACGGGAACGGGGACGGCCCCACGCCGCTGCGGCGGCGCCAGGGCAGCGCGACGCCGTGGGGTGTGCGTGGGCCTGATCTGCATCCGCCCACACAGGGCTCCTGCTCCGGAGGAGCCCTACGCGTCAGGGCTTCGCCGCGCCCGCCATGTAGGCCGCGAACGCTTCCGCGAAGTCGGGGTGCCAGCGCGACAGCGCGGGTCGGTTCCGGATGAGGTCGTCGGCCGCCCACTGGACGCGGCGCTCATCCATCTCGCGCGTGACCGCGTTGTCCGGGCAGAGGATGTAAAAATCGCCCCGGCCCATGCTGGCGATCATCATGTCCACCACCTGCTCGGCGGTCCACGCCTCGGCGGGCTTCTCCGGGCCGCGCGCGGTCATGCCGGTGAACGTGTACCCCGGGATGAGCAGGTGGGCCGTGATCTTGCTGCCGGCGACGTTGCGCAGCTCGTGAGCGAGCTGCTCGGTGACCACCTTCACGCCGGCCTTGGAGGCGTTGTAAGCGGCGTCGCCCGGCGGGGTGGTGATGCCCTGCTTCGAGCCCGTGTTGACGATGGCGCACGGGGTGCCCTGCGCGAGCATCGCCTCGGTGAACGCGTGCACGCCGTGGATCACGCCCCAGAGGTTGACCTCGATGAGGCGGCGCCAGCGCTCGATGTCTCTCCACGGCTTGGCGCCGTCGCCGACGCCGGCGTTGTTCATCAGGACCGCCACCTCGCCGAACGCGTCGTAGGCGACCTGCTTCAGGCGCTGCACGTCCTCCAGCCTGGCGACGTCGGTCGGGGCCGCTCGCACGTCGGCCTCGCCGCCGGCCGCGACCGCGGCGACGCACGCGAACGCCTCGCGCAGCGCCGGCCCGTCCAGGTCGGCGAGACAGACCTTCAGGCCCATGCGCGCGAAGCGCTCGGCGGCGGCGAGGCCGATGCCGCTGGCAGCGCCGGTCACCACGGCCACGCGGCCAGGTGTCAATGCGGGATGGTTGCTCACTGGGGATCTCCGTCGGGCGTTGGGGTCGCGCCAGCCGCGGCGCGACGGTCGCGGCGAGTGTAGAGGGCGCCGGCGCGTCGAGCCAGCGCCTCTGGCCGGCGCACCGCGATGCGCCGCGATGCGCTCAAACCATGGCCCGCCGCCGCGAGTCAGGACGCGACCCGCTGCTCACGGGTGAGCGCTACCCGCCAGAGCGGGAGGCGACCGCGCTCTTCGGCAGGAGGAGGACCAGCATGAACGGCCGGTGGCCATCGCGCTCTTCCCCGGTGAAGCGCACCAGCGCGTCCCCGCCGCGCGCCCGGAGGCGCTCGCGCACGATGTCGAGCCCGACGCCTCGACCGGCGACTCGACCGATCGTCTCTGCGGTCGAGACGCCGGAGAGGAAGATCTGGTCGGCCAGGGCTTCATCCGGCAGAGGAGGATCGCCCCCCCGCCGGCGCAGCTTCTCGAGCGGAAGCCCGCGGCCGTCGTCGGAGATCTGCAGCTCGAGCGCGCTCGGTCCGCTCCGCGCGCGAACATGGATGCGGCCCTGCGCCGGTTTGCCGGCGAGCGCTCGCGCGTCGGGCGTCTCGATGCCGTGATAGAGGGAGTTGCGAAAGCACTGCACCAGGATGTCCTTCACGAGCCCCGTCCAGTCGCCGGCCAGCTGCGCCTCGGCGTGCTCCGTCAGCACCGCGGGCGGGGGCCTGCCGAGCTCGGCGGCCAAGCTCGGCAACATCTCGCGCGTCTCGTCGACGACGCGCGCTACCGACGTCGGGTCGAGCCGCGCGAGGGCGCGACGCAGCTTGCGCGCCAGCTCCTGCGCGTCGGTGGAATCTGCCGTCGCGACCAGGCCCCGGATGTCTTGAAGGACACTCTCGCTCCGCTCGTCCGGCCTCTTGAGCGCGGTCGTCAGCTTCTCCTGGCAAACCGACTCGTACTCGGCGACCGCTCGCTCGACGGCGTCCAGGCGCTCCAGCAGCGCGTGCCTCTCGATCGGCTGCCCTGGCGCTCGGCGCAGCGCCTGATAGGCGCTCTCCGCGGAGTGCAGGCAGTCCACCAGGTGCGTGAAGCCGTGCAGGCGAGCGTTGCCCTTCAGCGTGTGGAGGTTGCGCAAGGCGGCGTCGCAGCGCCGCTCGGACAGCTCGCCGTCCGGCCCGAGCGCCGCGCGATTCTCGGCCAGCAGCGCGCGGCAGTCGGCGCAGAACGCGCGCGTGGCGTCGACCCCGCGATCGAGCGCCTGCACGATGATGTCGACCTCGCGCTCCTTGTTGCGCGCCGTCTGCTTCAGGCTGCGCAGCAAGGTCACGTCGCGAACCGTGACCAGCATGCGCTCCACGCGATCTGACTCCGACGCGATGAAGCTCCAGGAGATCTCGAGGAACTGGGGCTTGCCGCCGGGGCCCGTGCGCTCCACCTCGCGGATCAGGTGGTCGACGTTCAGCGCCGCCAGCCACTGTTCTTGATCGAAGGCGCAGCACAGCGCCGCCTCCGCCGCGCTCCGCGCGTCCGGGCGCACGCTCGATCCGTCGAACAACAGCGCGAGGCAGTCTCGACCGACCAGATCGGTATCGCCGAGGATCTCCGTCAATCGTCGAGAGTATCCCGGCTCGACGCGCCGGCTCCGGTCGATGGTGAAGACGCCATCGTCCAGGTTGTCGAGCATCGACGCGATCTGGCGGTTCTTGAGCGCCAGCTCCTCGGTGCGCTGCGCCACGCGTCGCTCCAGCTCCTCGTAGAGCTGCGCGTTGTAGATCGAGATCGCCGCCTGGCTGGCGATCACCTGCAGCGCGGCCAGGCGCTCGCGCGTGAAGACATACGGGCTGACGTTGTTCTCCACGTACAGCGCGCCCAGGACGTCTCCCTTGCGCATGATGGGAGCACACAGCACCGAGCGTACCCCCCGCCTTCGAATCTGCGGGTCCTCCAGGAAGGCGCCGGCCTTCGACGCGTCGTCCAGCGTGACGGCCTCTCCCGTGTGCAGCACGTAGCTGACGACGCTCGGGCACAGGAACTCGGCTTCCGAGTACGCAACGCGCCGCGGGAGGCTCGCGATCGGGCGCTCCACGTGGGCGCGCGCCTCCACGTAATACGTGCGATCGGCGTCGTCTCGCAGGACGAGGCAGCCGTGCTCTGCCCCGGCGTTCTCGATCAACGTGGCCATCAGCGCGGCGAACAGCCGCTCGGGCTCGACCTCGACGAAGATGCTCTGCGTCGCCTTGAGCAGGGACGCGCCGTCGAAGCCCAGGCCGGCCGCCGCCGCGCCGCGCGGCGTCGCGATCTCTCCCAGGACGGCATCCGCGAGCAAAGCGGGGTGCTCGCGCGCGAGCGACTCGAGCTTCGCCGTCGCGCCCCAGTCGTTGTAGAGCCTGTAAGCCGCCTCCAGGCACGTCCTCGCGTGGAGGGGCTCGTCCAGCGACAGCCACATCTCTGCCTGGTGCTCGTGGACGAGCGCCCGCAGGTGGATGAACCCGTCTCCGGCCGTCCGGATCGCGTCGCGGTGGCGGGCGAGCACGACGTGCAGCGGCTGCCCCGTCAGGCGCGCGTGCTCGGCGGCGAGGAAATGATATTTGTGGGCGAAGTTCTCCGCGCACAGGCGGGACCAGACCTCGAGCTGCTTCAGGTTCTCCTCGACGACCGCGAGCTGCGCCTCCCGCGTCTCCGGGCCTCCTTCGCGGCACGCCCGCGCCGCCAGCAGCCCTTCGAAGAGCCTGTAATCGGGGAGCGAGAACTGCCCCGCCGAGATGATCAAGAACTCCCGGGTGAACTCCATCCACTGCCGCGCCGACGCGAAGTCGCCCAGGATGAAGCTCGTCATCATCTGGGCTTGCCCGTAGGCGTAGCAGTACTGGGTGCTCTTCTCGGCGGTCAACACGGCGGTCGCTTCGCGGTCGGCCGCGGCGACGGCCTCCCTCTCCGACTCGCGCGCCGAAAGCCGAGCGACGGCTCGCTCGACGACCAGCGCGCTGACCAGCTGGCCCGCCGCCGAGATGTGCGTCAAATACCGCCGCAGCTCCGCGACCTGCTCGCGGCACGCCCGCAGCCGCGCGCCGACCAGGAACGAGCGCTGGGAGCGATCGTTCTTGGCGTAGGCGACGTGCTGCAGGTCGCCCAGCATGAGCCCGCTCTTCTCCCCCCGGTCGTAAACCGCGAACAGATCTCGGTACGTCTCCTTCCAGTGCGCGAGAAAGGCCGCGAACACGAAGCACACGCCCGATTCGACCGGGGTCGGCGAGAAGCGCTTCAAGAGCTCGAAGGCAGCCAGGCCCATGCGATAGGCAGCATCGTAGTCGCCCAGCACCGCGAGGAGGATGATGCCGCAGTCGGCGAAGTTCTTGCACGAGACCGCGTCGACGCCGCGGCTCAGCGCCAGGTCGAACATGATGAGCTCCGCCAGGAAGAACAGGGGCGGATACGTCTGAAACGCCGGAGGGATCACCTGCGCCAGCAACTCGAGGGCCAGGCGCGACTCGGGGTCCTCCGCCCTCGGGAGGGCCGGCAGGCCCTCGATCGTCACGCGCGAGAGGTGCGCTTGCAGCTTGCCGATACCCTCCCCGATGCCCTGGTTGATCTCGTCGGGCGCCTCCGGCAAGCGCACGCCGAGCTCGGCCAGCGCCGCGCGCACCTGGACAACGGCGTCCTGCATTCGCCCGCCGTGCTCGAGGATCCGGGTCTTCAAGACATGAACGCGGCCGCGCGCCAGGCGGTCGGGGGCGAGCCCGAGCGCCTCCTCGCAGAGCGCGTCGACGCGCGGATCCGCCAGGACGAAGGCCGTCTCGGCGCGCGCGAAGATCGCTCGAAAGGCCAGATCCCTAGGACGTTCGCCCTCGCAGCTGGCCAGGAGCTCGACGGCGATCTCGGCGTGGGTCCCCGCGATGCTCCACGCGCCGCTCTGGAGCGCCTGGTCGCTCGCGGTCAAGTTGAGCTCCACGAGGTCGAGGCGCTCTCCTCGGTCATGGATCGCGCCGCGAGCGGCGTTCAGGTGACGGAGCACCTCGAAGATCCGACCCGGCGCGCGATCGCCCCGCAGGCGTTCGCGCAGGACCCGCCCGATGGACGCGTCGAGCGCCACGCGCTCCGCGTCGCTGGCGCGCGAGAGCGCCGCCTGCCGCACGCGCGAGTGCTCGAAGGCGTACGAAGCGGGCTCGTGACCCCGGACAGGCTCCGGCCGCTCCGCTCGAGCTTCGGCCGAGACCTCGGACACGAGGCGATGGGCCAGCGCCTCCCGGACGAGCTCGAGGCAGGCCGCGACCGGCCTGTCCACGGCCTCGGACAGGGTTTGCAGATCGAAGCGCATCCCGAAGCACGCCGCGGCGGACAGGAGCCTCGCCGCGTCGGGGCCGAGGTTCTCGAGCCGCTCCGCCATCAGCGCGCCGACGTTGTCGCAGGCGGGGTGCGCCTCTGCGCGCCGCGCGTCGGCCGACCACCGGCCGCGCTCGACCTCCAGGCGCAGCGCGCCCTGTCGATGCAAGGAGACGAGCAGCTGGCCGATGAAGAACGGGTTGCCGTCGGTCTTGCGCTTCACGATCTCCGCGAGCCCACGGACCTCGGCGACGGGCGCGCGCATCGAGCGCGCCACGATCTCCGCCACCGCGTCGGACGACAGCGGCCCGAGCGGCAATGTCAGCACGACCTCCTTCGTCCGGCGCGACGCGTTCCGCAGGTTCAGGAGCGTCGGTACGTCGCCGACGTCGCCGCCGCGGAACGCGGCCAGCACCATCACGTGGCTCGAGTCCGGGTTCGTCAGGAGGGCAGACAGCAACTCGGCGGAGGCGGCGTCGAGCCACTGAGCGTCGTCGAGCACGAAGACGAGGGGGCGCTCCGCCGTGGCGAAGACACGGATGAAGGAGAGGAAGACGTGCTTGAGCCGGCGCTGCGCCTCGAGGGGATTCAACGCCACGACGGACGTGGCGGCGCCGGTGACGCAGGAGAGCGCCGGCACGAGCTCGGTCAGGAGACCTGCGTTGTGCCCCAGGGCCGCGGTCACGCGCTTCCGCAGCTCGGTCAGCTCGGCTTCGGAGAGCGACAGCAGGTCCCCCGCCAGGCCTCGCAGCACGTGCGCCAGACCCGACAGCGGCACGGCCTCGCCCCGCTCTTCGAACGCCGTCGACAAAAGGCGCGCCGGCGCTCCGCCGTGCCGCCTCAGGAACTCCGCGAGCACGGCGGACTTTCCGGCCCCCGGCGCCCCCGGCATGAGCACGAGCAGCCTCTTCCCGGAGCGCGCGCCGTCGAGGGCGCCTCCCAGCTCCGACAGCTCGGCGTCGCGCCCCTGGACGTCTCGACTGACCACGAATTCGGTGGAGACGTCGCTCGCCCCCAGGACGAGGGCAGGGAAGGCCCGCGTCCGCCGGAAGCTCTCGCACAGCGTGGTCAGGTCGCTCAGCAGCCCGTGGTCGCTCTGGTAGCGCTCGTCAGGATCCTTCGCGAGCAGCCTGGACACGAGCTGCGCGAGGACGGGCGGCACGTGGGGCGACAGCTCCGTGACGAGCGGCGCGCGCTTGGACGCGTGCGCGTGCGCCCAGCCGATGGCGTCGCTCGCCGCGAACGGCAGCTGGCCCGTCAGCATCTGGAAGAGCGTGACGCCGAGAGAATAATAGTCTGCACGGTGATCGGGGCGACGATTGAGGCGCCCCGTCCGCTCTGGCGCGACGTGGGCGAGCGAGGTCGCGAATTCGAAGGCGGCGCCGCCCGCCGCGCCCTCGGAGACCGCCAGGAGGTCAGCGAACTCGACACGCAGCGTCGCGAGGTTGACCAGGAAGCTGCCATGGCTCACGTCCTCGTGCAGCCACCCCTGCTCGTGCAAGCCATGCAGCGAGCGAGCCATGCCGAGCGCGAGCTCCAGGCACGTTCCGACGTCCAGCCCGTCCGCAGGGATCGCGAGCGGCGCGCCTCCGAAGTCCTCCACGATCAGCGACGGCTCGCCGTCCACCTCGCACACGTCGCCGTCGATCGCCAGCGCGCCGATTCGACGCCATTTCTGCAGCTCGAGCTCCAGGACCCGACGCGGCTGCGCGACCGCGCGCCGGAGCGAGTGCAGCAGCACGCTCGCGCCGGAGGTCGCGTGGCGCGCGCGCCGCCAGATGCTCCGCGGCAATACGGCCACGGTCTCCGTGACCTGATAAGCGTCCTGTCCGAGGTGCGCTTGGCTGTGTCGGTTCATTGAATCGGATTCCCGTTCGCTTTCGTCGGCCGGCGCTGGCTCTGTCGTGTGGGCGAGAGCGGCGCTCCTCCTGACGGCGTGAAGGAACCAGGGCGCTCCGCGACCCCCGGGCGAGGAGCCGCTCACGCCTCGCACCCCTACGCCGCCCCCGCTCTCCTCCTGGCACGCACGTGCCGACCCTGGCGCCTCCCGCAGGAACAGAAAATCGAAACGCCTCGGAAACGTCAAGCGTCAACTGCGGAATCCGCCCCGGCTGGCGGACATGCTTCGCTGTGATCTGGGCCCGCCCCCCGAGAAACGAAATGTATCAACGACTTAGCCGTGGCTCGAAGGACGCCGCGCAGGCGGCGCGCGGCCTGCGGGAGCTCGCCCAGAGCGGCCCGGCATCGGTCCCACCTGGGTCGAAATCGGGTCCAACCATCGATGCGCCCCGGGCGCCGCGCGCGCGGATCCGCGGTCCAAATTCACACCATCACTGGACGAACCGCATTCTCCGTCTATCCTCGATGGGTGCGCTCGGGGGAGCTCTTGGGGGGGCGCTTCCGCGTCGAGGCGCTCGCGGAGATCGGGGGCATGGGCGCGGTCTACCGCGCCTGTGACATGACCACCGGAGCGCGGGTCGCCGCGAAGGTGCTGCACGATCCGTCGCCGCACCACGTCGCGCGCTTCGCGCGGGAGGCGGAGCTCCTCGCCCGCCTCGCACACCCTGGGATCGTCCGGTACATCGCCTACGACGCCGCGCGCGAGGGCACGCCGTTCCTGGTCATGGAGTGGCTGGAGGGAGAGGACCTCTCCCGCCTGCTCGCGCGGCGGCGGCTCACGGTCGCCGAGACGGTGGAGCTCGGGGCGCGCGTCGCCGCGGCCCTGGGCGCCGCCCACGCGCTGGGGGTCGTCCACCGCGATCTCAAGCCGGCCAACATCTTCCTCGTCGGCGGCCGGATCGACGAGCCCAAGCTGCTCGATTTCGGGATCGCCCGCTTCCCGGGCATGGCCCCGATCACCGGCGCCGGGGTGCTCGTCGGAACGCCCGAATACATGGCCCCGGAACAGGCGCGCAGCGGCGATGCGGTCGGCGCGCCCGCCGACATCTTCTCGCTCGGCTGCGTGCTCTTCGAGTGCCTCACCGGCGCCCCGCCGTTCCAGGCAGATCACCTGATCGCCCTCCTCGCCAGGATCATCTTCGACGAGCCCCCGCGCCTGTCGGAGCTCTGCCCCGACGCGCCCCCGTGGCTCGACGCGCTGCTCGCGCACATGCTCGAGAAGGATCCGGCGCGGCGCCCGCGCGACGGGGCCGCGGTCCACGCCGCGCTCGCGGCCGAGGAGGTCCACGGCGGGTCGATCCCGGCGCCGCCGAGCTCCGCGCTCACCACCAGCGAGCGCCGCTTCCACGGCGTCGCGGTGGTGGGCCGCGCGAGGGCCTCCGCGCTCGACGCCACCCTCTCGGCCTGCGAGGCGGGCGCGGACGCCGGCGCGCTCCGGGAGGTCGCCGCCCGCTTCGAGGGGCGCCTGGAGCTGCTCGCCGACGGCACCGCGGTGCTCATCGTCGGCCGGCCGCACGTGCCCACCGACGTCGCCGCGCAGCTCGCGCGCTGCGCCCTGGCGCTGCGCGAGCGCGTCCCCGATCGCCCGATCGCGATCACCGTCGGCTGGGGCGAGCTCGGGCGCGGCCTGCCGGTCGGCGACGCCATCCAGCGCGCCGCCGGGCTGCTCCGGAGCGCGGACGGCGCGGGCGCGCCGCCGATCCTCCTCGACAAGACCACCGCCGGGCTGCTCGAGGCCCGCTTCGAGGCCGCCATCGCCGCGTCCGGCGCCCTCGAGCTCCGCGGCGAGCGCAGCGCCGCCGAGCCGTGGCGCCCGCTCCTCGGCAGGCCCACGCCCTGCGTCGGCCGCGATCACGAGCTCCGCCTGCTCGAGCAGACCTTCGCCGCCTGCGCCGGCGAGCCCGCCGCCCGGGCGGTGCTCGTCATCGGCGCCGCGGGCATGGGCAAGTCCCGCCTCCTCCAGGAGCACCTCGCCGCCCTCCGCCGCGCCGGCGCGCCCGCCGAGATCTGGGCGGGGCTCGGGGATCCGCTCCGCGCGCGATCCACCGGCGGCCTGCTCGCGGAGGCGATCCGCGGCGCGGCGGGGATCAAGGGCGGCGAGCCCCTCGAGGAGCGGCGCGCGCTCCTCCGGGCCCACGTCGCCCGCCGCGTGCTCGAGGCGGATCGGCGCCGGATCGAGGAGTTCCTCGGCGAGCTCGCCGGCGTGCCGTTCCCCGACGAGGACAGCCTCCCGCTCCGCGCCGCCCGGCAGGATCCCGAGCTGCTCGGCGAGCAGATGCAGCGCGCGCTCCGCGATTTCCTGCGCGCCGAGTGCGCGGCCCAGCCGGTGGTGCTCGCGCTGGAGGACGTGCACTGGGCCGATCGCGCCTCCGTCGCGGCCATCGACGCGGTGCTGCGCGAGCTCGCGGACCAGCCGCTCGTCGTGCTCGCCACGGCGCGCCCCGAGGTCAAGCAAGCGTACCCCGATCTCTGGGCCGAGCGCGGGCGCCAGGAGCTCTGGCTCAGGCAGCTCCCGCCGAGGGCGTGCGCGCAGCTCGCGCGGGAGGCGCTGGGCGACGCGGCCGACGGCGCCCTCATCGATCGTCTGGTCACCCAGTCCGAGGGCCAGCCGTTCTTCCTCGAGGAGCTGATCCGCGCGACGGCGGAGGGCCGGGGCGACGCGCTGCCCGAGACGGTGGTGGCGATGGTGCAGGTCCGGCTGGAGGCGCTCGCGCCCCCCGCGCGCCGGATCCTGCGCGCCGCCAGCGTGCTCGGCGAGGTGTTCTGGCGAGGGGCCGTCGCGCACCTGCTCGGGGGCGACGAGGCCGAGCCGCTCGCGGAGCACCTCTCCGCGCTCGTCGCCGGGGAGCTCTGCGTCCGCCACCGCGAGGGGCGCTTCCCCGGCGAGGAGGAGTACGCCTTCCGCCAGGCGCTCCTGCGCGAGGGCGCTTACGCGCAGCTCACCGAGGACGACCGAGCGCTCGGCCACCGCCTCGCCGCCGACTGGCTCGAGGCCGCGGGCGAGGCCGATCCGCTGGTGCTCGCGGCGCACTGCGAGCGCGGCGGCCTGACCGCCCGCGCGGCGTCGCTCCTCGCCCGCGGCGCCGAGCTCGCGGCCGCGCGCCGGGCCTACGTCGACGCCGAGGGCTGCTACGGGCGCGTCGAGGCGCTGCTCGGCGCGCTGCTCCCCGAGGAGCGCCGCGCGCGGGGCCTCGCTCGCTTCCGGCTCGGGCGCCACACCGAGGCCCTCGCCGACCTCGCCGCGGCGCGCGAGGCGGCGGCCGCGGCGTCGGAGCCGGGGGCGGAGATCGAGCTCCTCCTCGACGAGGCCATGATCCTCGACTGGACGGGCGAGTACCGGGCGGCGAGCGAGCGGGTCGCGGCCGCCGAGCGCCTCGCCGACCGGGCGGCCTCGCCCCTGCTCGGCGCCCGGCTGCTCCTCGGCGTGGGCCGCTCGCTCCACCGCGCCGACCGCGAGGACGAGGCCGCCGCGGTGCTGACGCGCGCCGCGGCGCAGGCGGCGCGGCTCGGGGACGAGGGCCACGAGACGCACATCATCGCGCGGCTGCTGCTCGGCTTCATCCTGGCCAGCCTCGGCCGCGTGGAGGAGGCGGCGCGGGACCTCGACGCGGTGATCCAGAGCTGCGAGGAGCGCAGCGATCTCATGCACCTCGGCGCCGCGCTCAACAACCGCGGGCTCGCGCGGGCCCTGGAGGGCGACCGCGCCGGGACGATCGCCGATTTCGAGCGCACCATCGCGCTCGGGCGCGACCTCGGCCAGCCCGCGTTCGAGCTCGTCGGCCGCTACAACCTCGCCGAGTACCTGTACCTGATGGACGATCTCGCGGCCGCGCGGCCCCATGCGCGCGCCGTCCAGGCGATAGCGCCCCGCTGCGGCGATCGCCACGCGCCGGTCGTCGTGGCGCTCCTGATCGCGCGCCTGCGCCTCTACCAGGGCGACGAGGCGGGCGCTCGCCGGATCGCCCGGCGGCTCCGCGCGGCGCGCGACGACGCCGGCTGCGAGGCGCTGAAGCCTTCGGAGGACGTGCTCTGCGCGATGATCGAGCTCGCGACCCGCGACGACGACCGCGCCGCGTGGGCCGCGCTCGAGGAGCGCTCCGCGCGCTGCTCGGTCGGGCAGGAGCGGATCGAGGTGCTCGAGGCGCGGGCGCTCGCCGCGCTGCGCCGCGGCCGGCGCGCCGACGCCCGGGCGCAGCTCGAGCGCGCCCTCGCGGCCGCCGCCACCATTCCGACCGTCATGGGCGGGCGACTCCGGCGCTGGCACGCGGCGTTGACGATGGCGGAGGCGGACGCGACTGACATCGATCTCGCCGCCGCCGAAGCGACTTTCACCGGCGCGACGGCGCGGGAAAAAGTAGAATATTGAACCCATCCAGCGAATCGATGGGAGCCCGCGCGCGCCGCGCGCAGGGCGCCGTCGGATCATGCGCCAGGAACACGGGGGAATCCATGTCTCTCAAGCGGACATTCATCGTGCTTGGTTGGGCAGGGGTGCTGTCGGGCTGCGTCGCCGAGGTAGAGGACACCGATGCGTGGGACGAGCCTGTGGGGGAATCCCAGGGCGCCCTCTTGGGCGGCAACGCGCTCAGCACCAACGCCCTGAACCTCAACGCCTTGAACCTCAATGCCCTGAACCTCAACGCCTTGAACCTCAACGGCCTCAGCGCGCGGAACCTCGCCGCGATCCAGGATCCCGGGTCGAGCGGCGCGCTGGCGCGCGAGTTCGTGCGCTATGCGACGAGCTGCGCCCTGAGCAGCTCGTCGTCTTTCAATTTTTCGTGGACCGACTCGAGCGGCACCAGGCACGATGAGCGCTACCCCGGGTTGCTCGGCGTCGCGCGCGCGTGGGCGACCGGGCCGCTCGACGAGGCCGGGCAGCGCATGGTCTCCAGCTGCGTGGCGGCGCGCGTGAACTACTATCAAGTACCGGTGCTCCTGTCCGCCCGCTCGCTGCGGGATCCGCTGAAGACGCTCTCCTCCAGCCAGGAGCTCATCGATTATCCGGACATCGAGGGGGCTTTCTGGGGCAACCTGTTCGCCGCGCAGCCGTACCTCAACGCCTGTTACAACAGCACGACGGTCGACAACTCGCGCGCGTACCAGCGCGACTGCGCCGCGGGCCACCTGACGTCCGGGGGGAGCATCGCGGAGTGCGGGTTGATCCGCATCGTCGGGTCCTGCGACCGGGTCTGCCAGAACATCAACGGGGCGGGCCAGTACTACCCGTCCTGCGTCGATCGCCCCGGCCAGAGCACGGCGACCACGAAGGACGTGATCACCACCGCCTTGCCCTGACGCTATCGAGAGCCTGGCGCGCTTCGCGGAGCGCGGAGCGCGGAGCGCGGCGATCGCGGAGGTCTTCGACGATCGTCCGGAGATCTCGCACGACGTCCAGCCATGCTCCGTCGCGGTTGCTCCAGCTCCCTACAGGGGCTCTCTCGAGCACGAGCACGAGCACGACAGCGCGGTTGCCTCGTGATGGGTCCCCTGCGTTGCCCGCGCGACGCGTCCGTTTCAAATTTCCGCGGTCCGGGATCATGAAACCGCTTCGCCTCGAAAGGATCGGTCGGCGCTTGAGGCGAAGCGAAGAACGAACGCCGCCGATGATGAAAAAATCCAGCGTCAAGGTCTTCTCCTCGTGTCGTCCTACAAGCCGAATCCTGGACGCCATGCGCCCAAGATGCGATAAGCTAGGCCCCGGCGCTGAGCTCTTTGCGGGCGAGGTTCGCCGCGCCGGCATCGCGACGCCGGCCTACCACTTCCGCCATTCTCTTCAGATCGCGCCCCGGCGCGACGAGGTAACGACCATGACCGAGATGAACCGCACGACCCGAGGCACACCCAGGTTCCTGCTCCTCCCAATTCTCTGCATCATCGCTGCGTCCGGTTGTGGCGAGTCCGGCGCGGGCGGTGAGGACGACAACACCGGAGGGGCCGGCTCGGGGACCGGCGGCGCCACGACGGGCAGCACGAGCGCGGGGACTGGAGGCGGCGCCACGACGGGCAGCACGAGCGCGGGGACCGGGGGCGACGCGACAGGCAGCGCGAGCGCGGGGACTGGGGGCGACGCCACGGGAGGGACCGCGTCGGTCAGCAGCGGGGCAGGCACCGGCGGCGCGCCGAGCGCAAATCCGACGTTCCACATCTTCATGCTCATGGGCCAGTCGAATATGGCTGGCGTCGCCGACAAGCAGGACAGCGACAAGAATTCTGACGAGCGGCTCAAGGTCCTCGGCGGATGCAATCAGCCGGCCGGACAGTGGAACCTGGCCAATCCGCCGCTCAGCGATTGCCCTGGTGAAAAAGGATGGAACCTGTCGACCTCCGTCGACCCGGGCATCTGGTTCGGCAAGACCCTGCTCGGAAAGCTGCCTGAGGGGGATACGATCGGGCTGGTCGCCACCGCTGAGAGCGGCGAGTCGATCAACACGTTCATCTCTGGCGGCTCGCATCACCCGATGATCTTGAACAAGATCGCCAAAGCGAAGACGGCCGAGAACGCGCGCTTCGCGGGCATCATCTTCCACCAGGGTGAGTCCGACAACGGCCAGAGCTCATGGCCCGGCAAGGTCGTTCAGCTCTATAACGAGGTGAAGGCGGCCTGGGGGGTCGACTACGACGTTCCCTTCATTCTCGGAGAGCTCCCCGCGGGCGGATGTTGCAGCGGTCACAACAACCTCGTGCACCAAGCGGCCGACATGTTGCCTATGGGATACTGGATCAGCCAGCAGGGGACGAACGTGATGGATCAGTACCATTTCGATCATGCGTCCGTCGTTATCATGGGCACGCGTTATGGGGAGAAGATGATCGAAGCTCTGAAGTGGTGACAGAGCGGCCCGCGGCGGGGGGCCGCGCGACCGAGGCCGCTCGGATCCCCTGGGTTCGAGCGGCCTTATGCTGTCGGCCGCGGGGATCGCGGGATATTGGCCCCGGAGTGATTCTCATGAAGGCGGGAAGGCGGGAAGATCATTGATCTTTTCTTCCCGCCTTCCCGCCTTCATGTTCAGATCCGGCCACCACCCGGAGCTACACGGTCATCTGCGAGGCCGCTAGCTAGGGCCGCCGAGCCAAGGATCGGCGCCCCGGGGCCGGCTCCTCGGCGACCCGCGGGCAGCGACCCATGGAGGAGCGCGGTGGATGCAGCGGCACCGGCGCTACCGTGGGGACGAGCGCCTCGTCCGCGCTTCGCCCGCCGGGCAGCGGGGTGACATTTCCGCGAAACCGAGCGGCAGGCTCATCGTAGGTGCAGGGTGAAGACGCCGCGAGCCGGTGCGGCGTCGACCTCCCCCGTGCTCGGGTCTCGTCCACGACCCTGGCGCGAAGCCGGTGAACCGCGTCGAGCTCCACGCCGGAGCCGCGTTCGGCAGAACAACCCTCGTCGATTGGAGAAGAACATGCTGCAAGGCCATCGCAATGCGTTTGCGTCCATGAGCCCGCTCGAGAATGTCTCGGTGCACCGCACGACGCGGGGCCCTGAAGGACATGTGCGGTTTCGCTCTTCGCTCGGTCCGCTGCTCCTCGCAGCGCTGGGCGCCGCGCTGACCGTCTCCGCCGCGCCGAGGTCCGCCGAGGCGAGCGTCTTCGACAGCGCGAGTCGCTGGCCTGAGGACGCTGACGGCTATGTCCGGATCCCGGTCTGCATCGACCCCACGAGCTCGGCGGAGCAGAGGGCCGACGGCGCCGCGGGCGGGCTGATCCATGCGCCGAACCCCTCGCTCGCGGAGGTCGTCACGCGCGTGCGCACCGCGCTCCAGGGCAGCTGGGAGCGCTGGAGCTCGGTTCGCTTCACCGGCTGGGAGAGCTGCGATTCGCTCCTGCCGGCCACGCGCATGAACTACGTCGGCGTCAGGATCCACCCCGACGCCCCCAACCAGTCGGACTCGATCGGCGTCTACAACAAGGGCGGCTTGGTCCAGTTCAAGCCCTGGGGCGCCGACTTCAACCGTTGCATCAAGTACAACTGGCAGACGACCCGCGTCGAATACAGCTTCGACTGCGTGGAGCAGTACGCGATCCACGAGATGGGTCATGCGATCGGCTTCCTGCACGAGTGGCATCACCCGTTGGTCCCCAGCGGCTGCAGCCAACGACAGCCGCTGCCCGCGAGCGAGGCCGCCAGCGGGTGGCCCTCGAGCCGCCGGTACATCGTCGTGAACCCTGGCTTCTACGACTACGACTCCATCATGACCTACTGGGGTGGGTGTTCGGATCAGGACGGCGTGCGCTTCGGGAGCGAGAGCCTCGACGCGGTAGACATCCAGGCGGTCGCCACGGTGTATCCGCCCGTCGCCGGGGCGCCCGATGTGTGCAACCCCGGCTGGTTCGCAGGAAAACGCTGGTTCTGCGCGGCTCAGCCGACCGTCTCGGTAGGGAACTCGTGCTCGTCGGGGTGGGTGGAGTGCCTCCCGCACTGCAACCCGCGTCCTTTCCAGGGCGAGTGGTGGACCTGCCCGACGAACCCCTCTACGGTCACCGGCCAGAGCTGCGCCGCCCCGTGGGAGCTCTGCGGCTACTGACGACGGACCGCCGCTCGGAGAGCATCGAGCGATGCCCCGAGCGGCGCAGCCCGGCGTGGCGCGCTCGTAGCGGCCTACCGCGCCGGCGCGCCCGACGGCGAGCCGTCGAGATCGGCCATCTTGCCCTCTCGCTCCAGCCGCCAGATGTCCTCGTCGGTCACGAAGTCCTGCGCGAGGAGCTCCCGCGCCCGCTTGATCTTGGCGAGGAGGACCGGCTCCGTGACCGGGATGTTCGACTGCTTGGTCGGCGCGGGCGGCGGCCGCATCAGCGAGAACGTCCCGCGCGCCGGGTACCCCTCCGCCGTCTTCCCCTCGAGGAAGTACGTGATCGTGAAGACGTCCGGTTCGCCTCGCGTGTCGAGCTTCACCGCCACGTCGACGCCCTGACCCGGCGGGATCTCGGCCAGGCCGAGCGAGGCCTGCTCGTGCGGTGAGCTGTTCGCCGCCTGGATGTAGTGCCGCACCGCCGTGACCGCATCGATCCGGACCGGCGCGTCGCGGTGATGCCAGAGGCGGAAGGACTGCCGCACCACGCCGTCGCCGTCCTGCCTGGGAAAGCGGGGCGTCGGCGTCGCCAGGACGGTCACGACCCCTCGCTCGGCGAAGTTCTGAAAGATCATGTTCGGGATCTGGAGCAGGGCGCGGCCGGTGAGCTTGTCCCCCGCGTCGCCGCGGACCTCCACCCGGAGCAGAAACTCGGAGACGAGCGAGGTTTGCGGGCGGCGCTCGTAGCTGTGGGTCACGAACGGAGCCGCCGTCTCCTCCGATTCCCCGTCGTCGAACACCCAGGTATAGCGCGCGGGCTTGAACGGCCTCGCGTCGGGGTCGTCCTTGGCCCCGACGTCGACGATCCGCGCCGCGAGCTCGACCTCATCGGCCGTGTTGGGCAGCAGCCTGTGGGTGATGGCGACGAGCCGCTCCGGCTTGCAAGCTTTGACCGTGTATCTCGGGACCTCGATCTGACGCATCACGTTGTTCCGCCCGAACACGGAGATGACGGGCATCTCATACGAACCGTCCGCGTCCGGCCAGATGCGGAGCGGCACCCGCGACCCCGCGTGCCCGCCGATGACGCCGTGGAGGTAGTCGTCGGTCCCGTTCGTGGTGTGGGCGCGCACGGTGATGAGGTTCTCCTCGCCGGCGCACACCTCCGATTTCTCGACCTCGACCCCGTCGATGACGGGCGCCGGATCGCCCGCGGGCGGCTTCGCGCTCGCCGCGGCCGCGCTCGCCGCGCGCTTCGCGGCGGGCGGGGCCTCGGGCGCGCTCGCCTTCCGCGCCGGCCGAACGGGCTCGGGAGCGCCGGGAGCGCGGAGATACCCGATCGAGAGCCCCAGCGCGGCGGCGAGCACCGCCGCGCCAACCCATCGCGCCCTGGACCGATGCGCACCGACCTTGGTCGTCATGGCCTGAGCTCCTCACGTCATCGTGCTCGAACGCGCGTCAGTACCAGCACCCGTAGACGTTGCCTCCAGAGTTCCACTGGACGTTGTGCCCGATATCGGCGGACCAGACCGTCGCGCCGGGCTGCGTCCCCCAGACGTGCCCGCTCCAGCCGCCGATGCGGTCGGGGCTGATCGACACGGCGACGGTGCTCGGCGTGTCGCGGACGCCTCTCCACAAGCTGCCGCTGCTGGTGTCGCAGGCGTGCGACGCCATGCAGTTCGCCACCTGATTGGCGGCCTTCCCGCAGATGTCCGTGGTGAGGCAGGCGATCGAGGTGCCGATCGAGCCCCAGAACCCCAGGCTGCTCTCGCAGCTGTCTCTCACCCCGGCGTACAGGGCGTTGGCCGCGTTGGCGAGCTTCTCGTGGCCGTACGTGTACGGGGGGATGGCGCCCTGGCCGTCGACGTAGTGCGCGTACGCCAGGAAGGAAGAGCAGACCATGCCGTTGTTCCACGCCGGCCCGCCGGTCGGCGTGCCCTCGGTGGTGCGGTACTGGTACAGCGAGTAGCGCACCCGGGCTCCACGGATGTTCGGTCGATCGATCTCGACCCCCTCATCGACGATCGAGTGATCGGCGTAATAAGCCACCTCCCACCAGATGGCGTCGCCGATCGAGGCGGCCTTCTTGCCGTCGCCGACCTGATACGTCAACGAGGCCGGCCCGCTCCCGCCGCTCCCGTAGAGGAAGCGGTAGATCCCGCCCTGGTTGACCTGCGACAGCCCAGGATAGCCCTCGATCAGGTCGCTGGGCGTGACGGGCGTGCTGCACACCGCAGGCCAGGAGTTCTCGGTCGGCTGCTTCATCGTGGCGTGCGTCACCCACTTCCCGGGGCCGTGCGACAGCATGGAGTGCGTCCTGATCTCGCCGACCGCGTTCAGGAGGTCCCCGATCAGCCCGGAGCCGACGCTGAACACGGCCGCGCCGTTCGGCGCGTTCCAGCCGGCGCTGGAGTACCCGCACGCCTGCTCGGCGGCGGCAGCGGCGGAGACGAAGCACGACGACGCGACGACGAGCGGTATGACGATCGCTGAATTCACGGGCGCACCTCCGATCGACAGCATGGCCACGGGGACACGAGACAGTGACGCGGGCGCATGGAGCGTTGGGCGGAGCGGCGCGAACGTCGCGAGCGGCCTGACGCGAGGAGCGCTCGCTCAAGATAGAACCGAAAGGATTGGACCCCGAGACCGGCGGCGCACGCGCGGCTCCCCACCCCAGGAAGAGGATGGGGTCTCAAGAAACAGCGAGCAAGCGGAAAATCGAGGTGTGATTGCCCTCTGTCGCCGGTTCGAGCGCCGCCGAGCGCTCAGATCTCGGACGCGCAGGACGGATGAGCGATGCCCTTGTGTCGCCCGGCGGGCGGTGGCGGGGCCGGCTCCCCGTCGGATGGCGCGCGCGGCGCGGCCGTCAGGCGCCGAGGAGGCGCACCCCGCAAGCGAGCACCGGTGGACCGAAGGCGGCGAGCATCATGGCGCCGATCGCGAAGCAGCCGAATCGCCGGCCCTTGGCGCTAGGGACCGCGCCCGCCGAGAGGAGGCCCGCCGCGGCCGGCGGCTCCGGTGGCTTTTTTTTTAAGGTCGGCACCCGCGTCCACCGCGACGGCGCCGCCTCGCCGTCGCCCAGCGCCACCGGCGGGGTCGCCTTGACGATCGCCATCGCGCGCGCGGCCCGGCTCTCCTCGTGGCTCCGCTTCCAGGCGCGGATCGCCGCCTCGGGGAGCCCGAACACCTCGCCGGAGCCGTACGTCCCCGCGAGCCCGTCGAGCACGCGAAGGTGCCAGTCGACGGGGACCGCTTCGGGCAGCGCCGCGGCCGCCTCGGGCGGGACCGGCGGGAACCAGGCCGCGAAGTGCTGGACCTGCCGTCCGGTCCAGTCCCTCCGCGCCGGATCGAGGAACCTCACCGCCACGTAGGGATAGGCGCGCGGCGCCCTCTGCCCGCGCTCGTCGACCTCGAGCAGGCCATAGCGGAGCTCCCCGGCGCCCGCGTCGGCGTCGCCGAGCATCGCCTCGAGCGTCGAGAGCCAGGCGGGCAGCGCCGGGATCTCGGGGACACAGATGAACTCGTAATCCCAGTGCTCGCCGCGCGTCCTCCAGAGGAGGCGCGATGTTTCGACGAGGGGCGCGGGCGCGGGCATGACGACCTCACTGGTTCTGGTGGTAGGCGCGGGCGCCCTCGTCGTCGCGCAGGGCCGCGACCATCGCGGTCAGGACCGCGGTGAAGGTGTCGCCCTTCCGGATCGCGTCCTCGCGCGTCTTCTTGAGCCGGTCGAGCCGGGTGGTCGCGAAGTCCTTGATCGAGATGAACCGCAGGATCTTGCTCACGATCTGGTATCGCTTCGGCAGGAAGTCGTCGAGGGAGTCGACGAACTGCACGAGATCGCGCAGCCCCTGGAAGAACGTCTCTCCGGCCGACTTCTCCTTTCTCGCCGCCTGCGCCTCGCGCACCGCGCCCTCGACCGTGCTCACCAGGATCGCGGGGGCGAGGGTGCGCACGCCGAGCGAGGTCCTCGGATCGACCTCTGCGCCGGCCGGGGCGGCGACCGACGAGAGCAGCATGAAGCGGTGCCCGAACGCGTGCTCGGCGCGGAGCACCGAGCAGAGCTTCGCGAGCTGATCGTCGGCGTCCCGGCAGACCTCGCGCTCGAAGTCCCGCGCGCCGTAGTCCGGCGGGAAGAGATCGGCCTTGCTGAGGGCGAGGATCCACTCCCGCGGGAAGCTCACCTCGTCGCCCGTGGCGGCGCTGGCCCGGCGCAGCCGATCGCACTCGTCGGCGAAGTGCTCGAACAGCCACCGGATGTACCCGGTGCCCTCGGCCCGGTACTTCGCGCCGTCCGCGAGGAGGATGCCCACCTGGCTCATCCCGAGCCGGAGGAGGCCCTGGCGCATCGCCTCCCGCTCGTCCGCGTCGACCGGCTCGTCCTCCCACCAGCGTCCCGGGTAGTCGTACCAGTGGATGCGGACCGCCGGCTCGGGCAGATCTCTCGGGAAGAAGTCGAACTCGTACTCGTCGAAGCGCGTGCTGCCGTCCGGGAATCTGCCCTCCTCGAGGCGATAGAACCGGCCGAGGAGCTGGTTGCCCTGCGCCTTGTTGACCGCCTGGATCTTGTACGCGTACTCCTGCTGGAACGAGGGCTGGGTCTGCGCCCGGTAGAAGGCTGCCAGGAGGACCGTCTTGCCGGCGCCGGAGGCGCCGAACAAGGCGACGTGCAGATCGAGGGGCGGCATGACGGATGCGTACGGGAGCGCGGGCCCCGGCACAAGCGCCGGCGCGCGCGACGTCGACGGGCTCGCGCGATCCCGCGCGACGCAGCCGGCCGAGCGCGACGATGAACCGGCGGCTGAGCCCGCCGCCCGGCCGCTCGCGACGGGCGCTCGGGCGGCCCGCGATTCAGGGGCTCTCGGCCATCCTCTTCCGGAGGGGCGGTGGTGTCAGTTGCGTCAGTTGCCTGAGTTGCGTCCGCCCTATCCGCTGCATCGGTGTTCAAGTTGGTTAGACTAACTAACTTCAAGGGTTTCTCGGCGCCCTTGGCGTCATGGCGGTTCGCTTCCGGTCCGACGTCTCGCAATCGGGGCACCGCCCTTTCGGCTCGCCCTGGCAGCTCTGTGCCGCTGGCGGCGGGGAAATCCTGCTGGAAGGAGCGGGATACGAGCACGAATCGGACGACTTGCGCGGTTGCCATTCAAGCCATACGTCGTCGAGGTAGCGGTACGTCGGGAGCGAACACGCCCGGCGCAGGGGGGGCGCGGCATCCGGCCGCTCGCCCCGGTGCCGAACAAAAGAGCTTGACACGCGTGAACGCTCCACGGTTTCCTAGCAGCCTCGACAATGCACGCGTAAGCATCGATCGCGTGCAACTCGGCGCGACGGCTCTTCGTGGAATCGCACCTGGTCGATTCTACGTTGAAGGGCGACGCGATCGGCTGCGGGGGCAGGTCGAGGACGGGGGGCGGCGCTGGATGATTGAGTCCTGTTGCGACTGAGACGGAACCATTCCGGCGCGCGCTCGGACCGCTGCGACGCGAGAGCGATGCTTGACGTGAACCACCCAATCCACCGTCCGTCTGAGACGGAGAAGAGAGCACGAGCATGAGGGAGCCCAGCTCGACACCGAACTGGCGCAATTTCGGGTCCAACCTGCCGGCCGGCAGCGATTCCGTGCCGCCGGGGGAAGGTTTTCCGATCAAGAAGATCTTGGCGCTCAACCTCGGCAAGTGGAAGGACGCTGCCGGACTGCAAATCGCGCAGACGCTTCACCTGTTCGCGTACGGGTACAGGCGCTATCGCGAGGGGAAGTTCATCCTCAGGGCCACGTCCGACCTGGGGCTGGGCGCCATCTTCGAGTCCGTCGACAACTGGGAGAGCTTCGACCAGTTCGAGGAGTTCTTCAAGCCGTGGACCTTCATCCGCAGGCCCCTCGTGGCGACGCGGTGGGCCGAGGACGCCGAGTTCGGGCGGCAGCGCCTCGTGGGGATCAACCCGGCGCACATCCGCCGCGCGACCCAGGCCGATCTCGCCGATTTCCTGAGCGGCGCCGAGCCCAAGCCGGTGACGATCGCCGACGGCCGCACGCTGGAGGCGGTGCGCGAGAGCGGACAGCTCTACTTCCTCGACTACCGCATCTTCAAGGACATCGTCGACACCGACGTGCAGGAAGAGCTGGGCAAGTACCCGCTGGCGCCGACCTGCATGCTGCACCAGACCGCGGCCGGCGAGCTCTTGCCCGTGGCCATCCGGCTCGTGGACTCGCGCGCCGAGAAAGGGGCGCACCCCGACAAGATCTTCACCCCTTCGGGCCCGTCGGACGACTGGCTCACGGCGAAGATCGCCGTCGCGAGCGCCGACGCCATCTTCCAAGGCCAGGTGACCCACCTGCTCTACGCGCACCTCGTCGTGGAGCCGTTCGCGGTGAGCACCTACCGCAACCTGCCCGCGACGCATCCGCTCCATCAGCTGCTCAGGCCGCACTTCTTCAACACCCTGGCCATCAACGAGCTGGCTCGCCGGCGCTTCCTCGGGCGAGGGCGCTTCTTCGACATCACGAGCTCGGTGGCCAACATGGGCTCGTTCGAGCTCTTGACGCGCGCCTACAGCGGCAAGGGCATCAAGGGCTACCGCGGCAAGCCCTACCGGTTCTACGAGAGCGCGCTCCCCCACGACCTGGCAGCGCGCGACGTCCGCGACCTCGTCGGCTATCACTACCGCGACGACGCGCTGCTGCACTGGGACGCGATCCAGGAGTACGTCGGGCAGGTCCTGAAGATCGCCTACCCGACGCCGGGGCGCCTGGCGAGCGATGCCAGCCTGCAAGCGTGGATGAAGGAGCTCGTGTCTCCCGAGCTCGGCGGCATGGATAGCCTGCTCCCGCCGGACAGTGAGAAACAGCTCGCGAAGCTCACGAGCCTCGACGACCTGATCGCGATCGCCACCAACGTCATCTTCACGGCGACCGCGTACCACGCCGCCGTCAACTTCGGGCAAACGGACTATTACACCTGGATCCCGAACGCTCAGTTTGCCACCTACCGCTCCTTCGGCGATGTCCTGAACGGCAGCGAGAAGCGGCTGTTCAAGCCGCTGGAGCGCCTCCCGGGGCGCGCGCAGAGCATCCGCCAGATGGTGCTCAGCCGCTCGCTCAGCATGGGCCCGCCGCTGACCAGCGAGAGCCTCATGACGATGAAGTGCCTGTTGCAAGATCCCGCGGCGAAGCAGGCGTTCGCCCGCTACCGCGAGCGCCTGGCGCACATCGAGCGGGAGATCACCGAGCGCAACCGCACCCGCGAGCAGCCGTACCTGTACCTGCTCCCGTCGATGGTCCCCCAGAGCGTCGCGATCTGATCGGCACGCGAGAAAGGAATTCGCCTCATGAGCATTCACATCGAAGAAGACGGGCGAGCGGACGCTGCCAAGGCGCCGCCCTTCGACTACCTGCAGGCCCTCCACAGCGCGCTGTCGAACGAGAACGATCCGGTCAAGCGGAAGCAGATCGAGGCCGGCATGGTCTTCAAGTGGCTGAGGGAGGAGCCGCTCCCGTTCCTCAGCCAGCTGCGGCGCGAGAAGCCCATCTTCTCCATCCCGGCCATCACGCTCGTGACCCGGTACAACGACGTCGTCGAGGTCCTCAACGCCAACGACGTCTTCTCGGTCGACAACATCGCGCCCAAGCTCGTCGAGAACGTGGGCCAGAACATCCTGGCGATGAACGACTCGCCCAAGTACGAGCACGAGAAGTCGCTCCTGCGCCTCGCGTTCCCGCGCGCCGATCTGCCCCGCTACCGTCAGATCGTCGTGGAGGAGGCGAACCGGCTGCTCGCCAAGGTCGGCGTCGACAAGCCGTTCGACCTCACCGGCGACTACGCGCTCAGGGTGCCGGCCGGCGCGATGGCCCGGTACCTCGGCGTCGGCGAGATCCCGACGGAGAAGGTGGTGGCGTGGACCCACGCGCTGTTCCACGAGATCTTCCTCAACCCGACCAACGACCCGGCGGCCGTGGCGGCGGCGAGGGCCGCTCGCCAGGAGGCGCTGCCGCTGATCGACGCGATCGTCGCCGCGCGGAAGAAGCAGCTGGCGAAGTCGCCCCCGCCAGAGCAACCGTCGGTGCTGGACCGCTACCTGCTCATGCAGGCGGTCCCCGAGACCTACGAGAGCGACGAGGGGATCCGCGACGTGATCCTGGGGCTGCTCATGGGCTGCGTGGACCTCAGCGGCGGCGCGATCGTCAACGCCCTTGTCGAGCTGATGAAGCGCCCGCGCGTCCTGCGCGACGCGCTCAACGTGGTGAACGTCGAGGACGACGCCGCCATCACCGGCTATGTGCTGGAGGCGCTGCGCTTCCGTCCCCCGTCGACCGGCGTCACCAGCCTCTGCGTGCGCGACTACACGGTCGGGCGCGGCACGCGGCACGAGGAGAAGATCCCCGCCGGCGCGCTGGTGATGGCCTGCAGCGCCTCGGCGATGCATGACCACGAGCACATCGACGCCCCGGACCAGTTCAGGCCGGGGCGCCTGCCGAGCAAGAACTACCTGTTCTGGGAGTCAGGGATCCACACGTGCCACGGCAAGTACGTGGCCATCCTGCACATCTCGCTCGCCGTCAAACAGCTGCTGCGGGCCGGCGTCCCCAGCGCGATCGACCCCCTGCCGCGCGTCCACGGGTACCCTGCGCCGTTCCGCGTGCGCCTGACCGCCGCCGAGGGCTGACCCGCTCCTCGCGCGGGACGGCGTGGTCCTGGCGTCACTCCACCTGCACTTCCTGTCGCCTCACGCTCGCGCCGCCCCGCGTGTCGTGAACCACCGCCCACAGCGACACGCGCCCCGGCTCCGAGGGCGGCGTCCACGTGGTCCCGTTGCCCCCGCGGGAGGCGCCGGTCGTGTCGTTCACCAGGCGGCGCGCCCCGTCGAACTCGCCCCCGTCCGTGTAGTAGTCGACCCAGATCGCCTCGCGCGCCGGCGGACCGCCGAGGCCGGCGGCTTCCTCGTCCACCTCGGCGGCCTCCGCCGGCACGACGGCCTCGATCTCGTAGGTCGTGCACTCGTCCTCTGCCGGCTCGGTCCGGCCGCAGCCCTGGGCCTGCTCCTCCGACCGAACGCACCGCTTCACGACGGGCACACCGTCCTCGCCCGGAGTGACGGGTTTGCCATCGAGCTTCAGCGTGAAGTCGTCGATGGGCGGGTTCGCGTTCAGCCGCTCCTTCTTGAAGACGTAGACCTGCGTGTAGCCCACGACGAAGCTGTCCGGACCGAGCACCGTCCCGTCGTCGCCGACGCACTCCAGCGGAAACCCCGCCTTTTCGGGCGCCGACGCCACGCGTGTCGTGCCGGCGCACACGGCGAACAGCACGTAAGCCGACGAGTACACCGTCCCCGTCTCGGTGGGCCTCGCGTCCTTGAGGATCTCCTTGGGCAGCTTCCACGTGAACGAGACCGCATCGGGCTCGCCGCTCTTCTCCGGACCGATCTCCTGCTGCGCGAAGGGGACGGTGCGCTCCTCGTCGCTGCCGCCGCCGCTGCCGCCGTCGCCGCCGGCACCGCCGCTGCCGCCATCGCCGCCGGCACCGCCACCGCCACCGGAACCGCCGCTGCCGCCGGCACCGCCGGCACCGCCACCGCCGCCGGCACCGCCACCGCCGCCGCCAGCACCGCCGCTGCCGCCGTCGCCGCTGCCGCCGGCGCCACCACTGCCGCCGTCGCCGCCGGCACCGCCCGGATTCGCGACGATTCCCGCCGCATAGGTGCCCAGCCACTGCGGGATGCACCCGAGGTGCTCGTCCACCCCGACCGGCGGATTCACGCAGCCGCCCACCCACGTGACCTCGACCTTCCGCGGCGCGCCGCCCTCCGCGCCCTTCGCGTCGGCGTACGTCATCCGGAACGTCACGAGCTCCTCCGCCGCCGCGTACGGCTTGTCCGCCGTCACCGCGAGGACGCGGAGCCCCTTCACCTCGGACGAAGGGGCCATGTCGCTCCCCGCGCAGCAGGGGATGCCCACGGCCAGGGTCGAGAGCGCGGCGAGCAGCGCGCGACGAGCGGGCGGTGCGGTCCGTTTCATCAGAAATCTCCTCGCAGCCCGAGCGTGGGCAGGAAGGGGAGCCCCGTCACGTACTCCCGCTGCGTGTAGTTGAAGTTGTAACTGATGCCCTCCGCCGCCATGTAATTGTAGACGTTCTGGATGTCGAGGTAGAGCCCGAGCTGCCACCTCTTGAATTTCCACGTCTTGTCGGCGCGGATGTCGAGCTGGTGGAACAGCGGCATCCGCTCGCTGTAATCACCCCCGAGCGGGATCGGCGAATACCTCGCAGAGGACGCGTGGTAGATCGCGTTCACCCGGTTCGGATTGCACCCCTTCTCCTCCGGATCGCAGACATAGGGCGTCTGCAGGTTGCCCGACACGAGCCGGAAGCGCGCGCCCAGCTCCCAGCCCCGGCCGAGCCGCAGGCTCCCGAGCACCGTGAGCACGTGCGTCTGATCGAACTGCGTGAGGTGCTCCTCCTCGTCGGGGCCGTCCTTGCGCACCGACCGCGAGAGGGTGTACGCCGCCCAGCCGAAGAAGCGCTCGTCCGGCTTGTACTTCAACAAGAGCTCGCCGCCGACCGCGTATCCGGTGCCGTCGTTGGCGTAGTCGTCCTTCTCCGGCGAGAAGACGACCAGCCGATCGAGCTGCTTGTAGAACCCGTCCAGCGTCACCTCGACCTGCGGCGTGATCTCCTGCTCCACGCCGAGGCCGTAATGCACGGCGCGGTTCGACTTGAGCTCCGCGTTGCCGAACGGCTCGATGCTCTCCGCGAACTGCGGCGCCTGATAATAAAGGCCCACGCCCCCCTTGGCCGTCGTCCGCGGGAAGCCGGGCCGGATGTCGTAGCGCGCGTTGACCCGCGGGCTCACGTCGAGCGTCTGCGTATCGAGCGCGTAGTCGACCCGCACCCCGGGGACGATCCGCGCCCGCGACGAGGGGACGACCTCGAGCTCGGCATACGCCGCGGGCCGCGAGTACGCGCCGTCGAACGACCGGTCCTGGAACGGGTACGTCGAGAACGGCTGGTTCGACGGGTGGCCGGCGGGCTGCTGCGACGGCGCGCGGATGTTGACCGTGGCGACGCCGCCCGAGAGGTCGGTCCCGACGTTCATCGTGAGGTACCGCGCGAACCTGTGCGAGAGCTCAAGCCGCAGGTCGAGCGACGTCGAGACGACGTTGAAGGCGAGGGGAGAGATCTCGAAGTCGGCGATGTCCCGGCCGAGCGCCATCGACCACAGGAGCCGATCCCGGCTCCCGATCCGGTTCTCGTAGCTGAGCTGGAAGCGCTGGAAGGCGGTGTGCAGCCCGAAATCGCCCGTCAGCGCCGGCTCGTCCTCCGGCGGCTTGTCCAGCGTGATCTTGAAGGCGTCGTCCGATCCGTAGAAGCTCGCGCGCACGCGCTCGCTCGCGGAGGGGCGGCCCTCGAGGACGAACTGGTAATCGTAGTAGACGGGCGCCTGCGTGACGCTGGAGCCCGCCTCCTTGAGCACGGGCCCGAGCCACGCGTCGACCCAGCTGCGGCGGCCCGCGGCGATGAACGTCCAGTCCTTGAGGAACGGGACGGGGCCCTCGAGGAGCACGCGCCCGTCGATGAGGTCGAGCTGGACGACGCCGTGGTACTTGCCGTCCTGCTTCGGCGAGCGGAGCCCGACGTCCACGATGCCGCCCATGGCGCGGCCGTACACGGCGCTGAAGTTGCCCGGATAGAAGTCGATCTTCTCGAGCATCTCGGTCGGCACGACCGAGGAGAGGCCGCCGAAGTGGTAGATGATCGGCACCGGGGTGCGATCGACGAACGTGAGCGTGTCCTGGGGCGCGGACCCGCGCACGATGAGCAGCCCGAAGCCGCTGCGCGCGACGCCCGGCAGGCTCTGCAGCGAGCGCAGCGCGTCGCCGCCGGTCCCGGGGATGCGGTCGATCTCGCGCCGCTCGATCGTCCTCCGCGTCACCTCGCGCGGCGGGCGCTCGCCCTGCACGGTCACCTCGATGCCCGGCGCCTTGCCGTCCTGCGGCGCGGCGAGCGCGATGCGATAGCGCACCTCGATCGCCTCGCCGGCCGCGATCTCCTCCTCGGCCGCGAACGGCTCGAACCCCGCGGCGGCGACCTCGACCCGGTACTTGCCGGGGGGGAGGTTCTTGAAGCGGAACTTGCCGCCCTGGTCCGTCTTCGCCTCCTCGCGGCCGCCGTCGGGGCGCACGAGGGTGACCGCGATGTCCGGGAGCGGCTCGCCGGTGCCCGCGGACAGGACGGTCCCGACCACCGTCTCGACGTCCGCGGGCGGCGCCGGCGCGGCCGCGTCGGCGGGCCTGGGCGTGAGCGTGAACGCGTACCGGTAGAGGATGCGCGCCGCCGCGGGCGTGCCGTCCGGGCGCCGCGCCGGCGCGAACTCCAGGCCGGGCGCGGCCGCGAGCGCGGCCTCGTCGAAGCCGTGCCCGCCCGGCGTCGCGACCTCGGCCTTGGTGACGCGCCCGGTCTTGTCGATGTCGAGCTTGAGGATGACGCTGCCCTCGACGCCGGCGCGCTGCGCCTCGATCGGATACGCGGGCGGGGAGTACTTGAGCAGCGTCGGCGGGCTGACGGCGGCGGGCGCCGGCGGGGGCGTGCCCGGCTGAGGGACGACGACCGCGCCGGCGCCGCCGCGGGGGACCGAGGCGCCGCCCGAGTCGCCCTCGGCGGCATTTGGCTCTGGGGGGGGCGCGCCGGCGGGCTGCGCGCGCGCTGCGCTGCCGGTCATCGCGACCGCGAGCAGCAGCGCTTCCGAGACGACGAGGCGCATCACGGAGGACGCTGTGGAAGGCATGCGGCCCGCCCTCTTGCATGGCGAGGCCGAGGCGGAAAGACGCATCGCGCAGCCAGGACCGTGCTTCACGTTGCTTCACACATCGGCCGCCGCGCGCGCCGCGCCCGCGGGCGGCGCGCGGCCCGCGGCGCGATCAGCCGCCGACCTCGGCCACGAACCGGCTCACGTCGTCGCTGTCGCCCACGAGCAGCAGCGTGTCGCCGTCGCGGATCACGTAGTCCGGTGTGGGTGCCTCGAGCCGCGGCTTGTCGCCGGGCAGCTTGTTCGTGTGCGGCCGCACACCGAGCACGTTGATGCGGTAGCGCTGGCGGATCTTCGAGCCGGCGAGCGTCTGTCCGACGAGCGGCCCGTGGGCGTTCCAGGGCACGACGCGGTAATGGCTCGCGAGGTCGAGGAGGTCCTGCGCGAGCGGCATGGTGATGTCGGCGCCGACGCGGCGGCCCATCTCGGTCTCGAGCTGGATGACGCGGGTCGCGCCCACCGCGCGCAGGATGTCGGCCTGGCGATCGGTGGCGGCGCGCGCGATGATCTCGCGCACGCCCATCCGGACGAGGGAGGCCACGCAGAGCACCGACGGCTCGAAGTGCTCGCCGAAGGTCACGATCGCGGTCTCCACGTACTGCGCGCCGATCCCCTCGAGCACCTTGTGGACGGTGGCGTCGCCGACGAACGCGGCCGAGGTCTTGTCCTTCACGGCGTCGACGGCCTCCGGGTTGTTGTCGACCGCGATGACCTCGGCCCGGTTCTTCCAGAGGGTCTCGACGACCGACGTGCCGAACCGGCCGAGCCCGATGACGAGGACGCTCTTCGATTTCATGATCTCCGGTCGCGCGCCGCCCCCTCGGGGCGCGGCGCCGCGAAGGTCTCACGGATGCGCCGGGAGCGCCACGGGTCGCCGCTGCCGGCGGCGCGGCGGCGCGGCGTGGGCGGGCCGCGCCGCCCGCCGCGCGTCGCTCAGTAGAGCTCGTCCTGGTGCTGCCACCGCTCCGAGATCCACGCCTTCAGGTACGCGATCTCCTCCTCGTACGTCGTGAAGTCGTCGCGCCCGCTCCAGCCGTCGTAGCTCCGGTACGCCTCGCCCCACCGCGCCTCGTCCCGGCGCGCGCTCGCGTCGATGCGCTCCACGTAGCCGTCCACGATCGCGTGGATCTCGGCCTCGGCGAAGGCGCCGCGCAGGACCTGCCCGTAGCGGGCGCGCAGCGGGTCGCCGATCGAGGGCTCCTCGAGGAGGCGCTCGAAGAGGAGGTTCGCGTCCCGGTACTCGACGCGCTCCGAGGCCGGCTCGCGCTCGGTCTCCCACGACTGGCCGAAGCTCGCGTTGAAGTCCCACGGCGCGTAGCGGAAGACGCCGTCCGACGCCGGATCGCGGTAGTGGTAGCTGTTCTTTCCGGCCGAGTCGTTGGCCATGATGAACGTGACGAAGATCCACCAGTCCTCGTAGTCGCGCAGATCGATCCGCGCCCCGATCTCGGCGGCGAACGTGGCCTCGTCGGACTCGGACACGAAGGTCACGAGATCGTCGAGATCCGAGAACGCCCCGGGCTCGCCCTCGGCCGGCGCCCCCTCTTTCTTCTCGAAGCCGTCGTGCAGCGTCTCCTTCTTCTCGCCGGCGTGGTCGATCAACGCGAAGTTCGCGTCGTGGCTGACCGCCTTGTAGAGGTTGCCGTCCTGCGGGTAGCCGTGGTCCTCCATCAGGTAGCCGTCGATGTGATCCGCGACGGTGTAGAGCCCGGCGTACTCCCCGTCGAGGTACAGGACGGCGCTGTAGGTCTTGACCTGGATGTGCTCGGGATCGAGGCGGTTCCAGAGGTCGTAGGCGAGGCGCTGCCGGACATAGGAGTTGTCGTCGAACGTGGTGATGAGCACGACCTTGCGACGATCGGTGAAGCCGCCCGCCTCGTCGGGCTCGTTGAACTTGTCGTCCTTGGGGAACTTGAGGGTGTAGCTCCGCTTCGGGTACGAGAGCGAGCTCTCGCCGCGGAGCTCCGCCTCCGCGGCGTACGTGTGGCCGCGGTAGATCACCGTGGCCGGGGCGTACTCCTTGTCCTTGGGGACGGGCGAGAGGAAGAGCACCGGCAGGCCGTACTCCTCGGGGTAGCGGGCCGGATCGACGACGGGCACGTTCGACGGATCGGCGAAGGCGTCGGCGACGCCGACCTTGACGCGCCCGACCTCGGACGTCTGCGCGACGCGGATCTCGATGTCGTAGACGGCCGCCTGATCGAGCCCGGGCGAGAACGTCACCTCGCGCGCGATCGGGTCGTAGGCGGCGCCCTCGGGGAGCGGGCCGACCTCGAACGCGTCGCCGGCGAGCGCGAGGCCGGTCGCGCACGCCACGGGGAACGTCACGGTCTCCCCCTCGAGGAGCCAGTGCGGCCCGCCGCCCGACGGATCGCAGCGCGAGCCCGCGTCGCTGGCGCCGGACGGCCCATCCGCCGCCGCGGACGAGCCGTCCGAGCAGCCGGTGGCATGCAGCGATCCGAGGAGCAGGGCCGCCGTCAGCGGCAGAAAAGGGTGAAAAGTTCGCATGGCATCAATCTTACGCGACCGCGCGCCAGCGTGGGGGGCCGCGCGCGGGCTGGCTGGCTGGCTGCCTGGCGGATGAGCAGGCACGGCAGTTCCGCCCATGAACGGGCCGCCCTCACGTAGGTGGCGGGCGGGTGGAAAACATGCAATCTCGCCCGTTCATGCTTCCACCGAGATCGCGGAAGACACGTCGATCCAGGGCCAGCGGGGCGCCTGGGGAGAGGCCGCCCGCGTGCCGCCGCTCCTGATCCTCACCTACGTGGGGTTCGTGAGCCTGGGCCTGCCCGACGCGGTGCTCGGCGTCGCGTGGCCCTCGCTGCGCGCCTCGTTCGGGCTCCCGCAGAGCGCGCTCGGCGCGCTCCTGGTCGGGACGGGCGTGGGGTATTTCTCGTCCAGCGTCGCGGCGGGGAAGCTCGTGGATCGGCTCGGCGTGGGCAAGCTGCTCGCGCTGAGCAGCGGGCTCATCACGGTCGCCTTGCTCGGTTACGCGGCGACGCCGTTCTGGCCGCTGCTGATTTTCTGCGGGCTGATCACCGGGCTCGGCTCGGGCGCGATCGACGCAGGGCTCAACGCCTACGCGGCGAGCAACTTCTCCGCGCGCCACGTGAACTGGCTGCACGCCTGCTACTGCGCCGGCGCGGCGCTCGGGCCGCTCATCGCGACGGCGGCGCTCACGACCACCGGCTCGTGGCGCTCGGGCTACGCGATCATCGGCGCGATCATGTTGCTCCTGACCACGGCCTTCGCCGTGGTGAAGGGGTCGTTCCGCGCGCGGGCCGCGGCCGCCGAAGGCCCGGAGGAGGCGCCGGCGCCGGGCGTCCCGCTCGCCGCGGCGCTGCGGCAGCGCCGCGTGTGGCTGCAGATCGCGGTGTTCTTCCTCTACACGGGCCTCGAGGTGATGCTCGGGCAGTGGAGCTTCACGCTCAACACCGAGGCGCGCGGCGTCGCGGCGGAGACGGCCGGGGTGTGGGCGGGCGCCTACTGGGGCAGCATCGGCGTCGGGCGCGTCGTGCTCGGCGTGGCGATCGATCGGGTGGGCGCGGACCGGCTCCTGCGCATGGCCACGGTGGTGGCGCTGCTCGGAACCGCGCTGTTCGCCGTCGGCCCGGCCTGGCCAGGGGCCGCGGGGCTCATGCTGGCGGGGCTCGGCCTCGCGCCGATCTACCCGACGCTGATGTCCCGCACTCCGGCTCGGCTCGGCCCCTACACCGCGCACGCGATCGGGTTCCAGGCGAGCGCGGCCATGGTCGGCGGCGCGGTCCTGCCGAGCATCGGCGGCGTGCTCGCCGCGCGCGTGGGGCTCCCGTCGATCGGCACGCTCGCGGTGCTCACGGCCGCGGGCCTGTGGCTGCTCCACGAGATGCTCGTCCGGTCGACGCGCCCTCGGGGCACGAGCGACGGCGCGTAGGCATAGCGCCCGGCCTCGAGCTCAAGGCTCCGGCCGCTTCGGGGTGATGCGCACGCGGATCGTCGCCGGCGGCGGCGCGCCGGCGATGGACAGCGTCATGGTCCGCCCATCGGGGAGCGACCACGACGCTCTGCCGGTCACCCTGCCGTCGATCACACAGCCGAGGAACGCCTCCTCGGCCTTGCACTCGTCCGGGATCACGAAGCTGCGCTGGCCCGGCTTGCCGAAGAGCCGGACCAACGCGACCTCGGTGTCGCGCAACGCGCCGGCGAGGCCCGCCGCATCCTCGGCCGGGTCGATGACGAGCTCGACCGCCGAGAGACGGCCGTCCGTGAACTCGAGCTGCGCCGAGGCGCCCGGGAGCTCCCCGGAGGGCTTGCCGCTGCAACGGGCAGCGCCCGCGGCCTCGCTCCACTGGAGCCCGGCCCCCCAGCAGGTCGCGGCGGCCTCATCCATCAATTCGCCAAAGACGAAGCCGGCGGCGCCCGGCGGCGGGGCAGGGGGGCGAGCGTCGCGGCGGGGCTCCTCATGAACCAGAGGCGCGCTCCCCATGCCCTCGCCCAGCTCCTTCTTTCGATGATGCGCCTTCGCGCACTGGCCAAGGACGTTGAAGCCATGGATCGCCGAGATCCCGGAGACCACGATCCCGGCGCCGCCGACGAGGGCGCCCGCCTCGGGGCTGATGGCGTACGGCTTGTATTCCCTGGCCCAAACCCCGGTCTCGGTCGCGGCCGGAATGATGAGCGTTAAAACCATGCTGGACACGATGGAGATGTCCATGATGGCCCACCATGGGTGATCCGTGCAGTCCAGCGCCGCCTCGGGACCCGTCTCCTTGGGGTCGGTCTTGGGTCCGCGGCTGAAGGCGAAGGAGCAGCCCGCGCACGAAAGCCCGAGCCCGCCCGCGACCAGCACCGCCATCATCCGCGTCTTCCTGCACCCATCCATGATCGCATCCTCCCACCATCGCCCGAACCAGGCCGTTCACGCCCGCAGTGAGCGGCGCCTCCGCGCCGCGACGAGGAGCCCGAGCAGGGCGGCCAGCCAGGCGCCGCGCGCGTGCGGCTCGCCGCCGGTCTGCTCGCAGGCGCACCCGCGCGGGCCCATTGCGACCTTGACGGCCTCCGGCGAGCGCACCTGGGTCTCCATCCGCCGCCAGTCGCCCGAGACGATGAAGCTCGCCCACAGGTTCGGGTGCGCCGTCGATGGATTGGCCCGCATCGCGAGCTGCACGTCGCGCATCGCCTGGCTCCGGCCGGCGCCGCCCGCGAGCCGCTGGTAATAGGCCTGCATCAGCTCGCGGGTCCGCCCCGAGTCGACCTGCCACAGGCTCATCACCTGGGTCTCGGAGCCGGCCATCGTCAGCGCGCGCCTCAGCCCATACACCCCCTCGCCCGAGGTCGCCTCGCCCAGCCCGGATTCGCAGGTCGACAGCACCACCAGACGCGTGCCGTGGAGATCGATCCCGGCGGTCTCCAGCGCCGTCAGCACGCCGTCGTCGGAGCCGCTCCGGCGTCGGTTGAAGCCGGCGAGCGCGATTCCGGACCGGAGCAGCGGGTTCTCGCGCTGGCGGAGGGCGGCGAGCTCGGCCAGGGTGGGACGGTGCCCGGGGGTCGTCAGGAGCGCCGCGGGCACGGGCTGCTCGGGCAGGAAGAAGCCGTGCGTGGCCAGGTGCAGGAGCAGCGGCCCCTGGACCGCCTTGACGGCCTCCTCCGTGGCACGCGCGCCCAGGAGCACGCGGCTCTCGGGGAAGAACGCGGCGATGGTGCGGGCCTCTGCCGCGGTGCCCTGGAGCGGCAGGAGCCGCTGGGTGACCATATCGATGGAGCGGACGCCGCGGTGGGTCGCGTCGGGCGCGGATGGGGCGCTGCTCTCGTCGAAGGCCGGGTTCGCCAGGATGAGCGGCGGCTCGCGCGAGGCGGCCTTCCAGTCCTCGAAGCGCAGCAGGTCACGTCCGGTGGTGAGATAGGAAAAGAGGTAGCGCTCGACGAGGTACTGGCCCTCTTCATCGACGAGCGCGCCGAAGGGGACGAGGTGCAAGGGGCCATCGAGGCTGAGGAAGACCCAGCGGGTGTCGCCGAGGAGCGCTCGGACGGGCTCCATCAGGAGCCGGTCGAGGTCGCGGGCGGCCGGCCTGGGGTCGTGCGTGAGATCGTGGTCGGCGAGGGCGCGGCGGAGGGCATCGACGGCAGCCTCGAGGGGGGCGGCCTCGCCGAGATCCGTGAAGGCGGGGTCGCCGCCCGGCCCGAGGACATACGCGACGTAGCGGGGGGCGCCCCAGTGACCCGACCGCGTGTCGGGGCGGAGGTGGTAAGGACGATACTGCGCGATCTCGACAAGCGCGGCGCCTTCGGGGATCGCCGCCTGCACGTCGGGCAGGATCACGGGCTTTTGCTCGGCGCGGAACGAGGCGCTCCGCTCTCCGACCTCCGCTTCCAGCGCTTCCCGCTGCTGCTCGAGCGTGGCGAGCCTCTCGCGGTATTGCGCCGGTGGAGCGTTCTGCGGTCCGCGGGAGACCTCGGCGGCGAGCTGGCTATAGACCGACGTGAGCCGCGCGATGAGGGCCCCGTCGCCGGGGTCGCGCGACAGGCGCAGCGAAGCGAAGTTGCCGGTCATGGCGTCGAGCACGCGGCCCTTGCGCCGGAACAGGACGGTGAGCGCGAGGCGCGCGGCGTCCAACGTCGCCGGCGCGTGCTGGATGTGCAGCGCGATGTCCAGATGCGTCTGGTCGACCAGCGTGCTCATGTAGGAGCGCTTTTGATCTTCGGAGCCGGTCGCGAGGACGGCGGCCGCATTGCGATCCTGAATGTCCGTCGCCAGCCCGGCTGTCTTCACCGCCTCGTCGATGCGCGATTGCGCGATGTACAGCGCTGCCAGATTGCTGAGCGACTGGGCGACGTCGGGGTGGGATGGCCCCAGCGCCTTTTGCCGGATGGCCAGGGCGCGCTCGGAGAGCGCCTCGGCGCGCGCGTACTCCCCCTTGTCCAGGTACAGCGACGCGAGGAAGTGGAACGTTTGAGCGACGTGGGGATGATCAGGGCTGAGCGCCTTTCTCTGGATGGCCAGAGCGCGCTGGTGCATCGGCTCGGCGCGCGCGTAATCCCCCCGCTTCCCGTACAGCACGGCCACGTTGTTGAGCGCGAGGGCGACGGCGGGGTGGTCAGGCGGGAAGGCCCTCTCCTGGATGGCCAGGGCGCGCTCGGAGAGGAGCTCGGCCTGCGCGTAATCTCGCTTTGCGCGGTACAGCGCCGCCAGGTCGTTGAGGGACAGAGCGACGTCGGGGTGACCCTCCCCGAGCGCGTCCTCCCGGATGGCCAGCGCGCGCAGATGCAGCGACTCGGACCGGGCGTAATCCCCCTTGTCCCCGCACAGCACCGCCAACGTGGCGAGCGACTGGGCGACGTCGGGGTGGTCGGGCCCCAGGGCCTTCTCTCGGAGGGCCAGCGCGCGCTCGGCGAGCGACTCGGCTTGCGCGTAGTCTCCCCTGGTGCGGTAGAGCACCGAAAGGTCGTTGAGCGACGAGGCGACGACCGGGTGGTCGGGCCCGAGCGCCTTCTCCCGCATGGCCAGGGCACGTCGGTGCAGCTGCTCCGCCTGCGCGTAGTCTCCCCGTTCACGGTACAGCACGCCCAGGTTGCTGAGGGCCTTCGCGACCGTGGGGTGGTTGGTCCCGAGCACGTTCTCGTAGAGGGCCAGGGCGCGCTTCAGGAGGGGGATGGCGCCCTCGTACCTGCCCTGCGCCTTCCGCGCATCGGCCTCGGCGGTCAACCGGTTTGCTTCATCCACCTCCGCAGTTCTCCACGTCGCGCCTTGGAGATCCGATGTTACAGTCGTCATGTAAAATTCTGAGGTGGACGCGCAGGCTGGGCCCGCCCCGATCGCGCCCATCACCATCGCCCACGTCCACCACCGCCGTCTGGGCATCGCCCCATCCTCGCTGCGGCCCGTACCCATCGCAAGTCCCGCTTGGCACAGCCCGTGCCAGAGGTGTTCCTCGCGACCCCGCGACCCCTTGCCGGGCGCCGCAAAGACACGGCGTCAGAGCGCGCCCTCGGCGCTTTCGACCCGCCGGGCGGGCGACCCTAAAGCCCTGTGAGCGGCGAGGCGAGGCAGCGTGGGCTCGAGAAGAGAGGCAACGGCATGAAAGCGATGACGTGGATGACGGTGGCGCTGGCGCTCCATGGGCTGGGGTGCGTCGCGCCTCAGCGGAAGATGGACCCGAGCCGACCGATCGAGCTCCACACAGGGTTCTTCGACGTGCGGTACACGCAAGATGGAGAGGCCATCAGCGGCGTCCAGGAATGGCTCGCGAAGGAGCCCGAGGCGGCGCCCCACGTGAGCCGCGCGCACGCGCTGTTGCTCCTCGGGTCGCTCGTTTCCGCGGCCGGAGGCCTCCTGATCGGCGTGCCCCTCTCGCAGGAGATGACGGGCGAGCGCGACCCGCTGTGGCCGCTCGCGGGCGTGGGCGCCGCGGCGATCGCCGTCAACATCCCGCTCACGATCTGGTCCTTCAGCAGCATGGACAGCGCCGTCGAAGCGCACAATCGCCTCATCGCCGTAGGCGGCGAGGAGGGCGCAACGCCGAAGCGCGCGGCCGCGCGAGCCGAGCGCGCCCGGCCGGCCGCGCCGCCCGCGCCGCTGGAGGCGTTCGGGTTCGTCTTCGGCGCCGCGAGGGCGACCGCCCTCGCGGCCTGCGAGGCGGCAGGGCACACGTGGAGCGAGGAGGAAGACGGCGTCGCCCGCTGCAGCGGCACCCCGACCGAGAGCATCGCCGGCGCGTCGGCGGAGCTCGCGTTCGAGGACGATCGCCTCTCGGCGGTCGAGCTCGTCGTCCGCCCGCCGGAGGACGCGCAGGGCTGGGTCACGTCGTTCCGCGCCACCGAGGCCGCGCTGATCCGCATGTTCGGCAAGTCGGCTCAGCGCAGCTTCGTGATCCCGGACGAGTGCAAGGCCGCGGAGCAGTTCCTCGGCTGCGTGGCCGACGGGAGGGTGACCGGCAGCGCGTCCTGGTCGCCCGACGACGGGCCGTCGGTGGTGCTGTCGATCATCGGCTCGCCCCCTCCGTCGACCCTCCGCGTGCGCCTCACCCCGCGGCTTCCGAAGATGTGAGCGCCGGCACCGGGGTGAGCCTCGCGCGGGTCGCGCGATGTGATCCTTCGATCGAGCGGATCGATCCGTTTGATCAAACGACCTCGCGTGGAGGTCGGTCACGGTGGTCGCGATAGCTACATGGAGCGCCCGCCGGGCTCCGCCCGCGTCCGGCGCGCTGCCGGAGACGGGCGTTCCGCCGCGCCGGCCCGGTGCGTTATCCTGCGCGCTCGTCGCCGTATGCCCGCCGAGCCGCTCAGCCCCCCGGTCATCAGTCACCTCGGCCCGTTCCGGCTGCTCCGCCGCCTCGGGGAGGGCGGCTTCGCGCCGGTCTGGCTCGCGGAGGAGACCTACAACGGGAGGACGTTTCGCGAGGTCGCGATCAAGCTGTTCGTCCTCCCCGCGACGCTGGCGGGCTCTCCCGCCGAGGCGAGCCGGTGGCGCGAGGGCATCCTCGACGAGGCGCGCGCCCTCTGTCGCGTCGAGCACCCCAACATCGTCCGTTTCTACTCGCTCCAGCGGGACGACGCCCACGGCGTCATCGGCCTGGTGATGGAGCGCGTCCCCGGCCAGAGCCTCGATGTCGTCCTGCGCGCGCAGGGCCCGTTCGAGGAGCGCCGCGTCCTCGACGTCGGGATCAGCATGGCCTGGGCGCTCGCCGCGGTCCACGCCGCGGGGCTCGTGCACCGGGACGTCAAGCCGGAGAACATCGTCCAGGGGGCGTCCGGCTACAAGCTCATCGACTTCGGCATCGTGGTCGGCGCGCCCTCGGTCGTCCTCGGCCCCGCCGGCGACGGCGCCGGGAGCTCTCCGCTCGCCGCGGCTCGGGCCGTGGATCCGGACGCGCGGACCGCCGGCGCCTCGGGCGGCGAGGACCGGCCCACGGCGGAGCGCGGCGCCGACTCGACGATCCGCGTCCCGGCGCTCGTCGGCACCCCGGGCTACATCGCCCCCGAGTGCCTCGCGCTCGCCGCGCCCCCGACGCCGAGGAGCGACCTCTACGCGCTCGGCGTGACCCTGTTCAAGCTGGGGAACGGACGCATGCCCGACGCGGCGGCGCGGACCCGGGAGCACCTCGGCCCCTCCGCCCCGCGCCCCGAGGCGCTCACGCGCGCAGACGCCGCGGAGGCCACGTCGCTCCCGGCGCTGATCGCGCTGCTCTGCGATCCCGATCCCCGCGCGCGCCCCGGCCACGCCGACGGGGTCGCGCGCGCGCTCGAGCGCCTTCGCGACCGGCTCACGCCGCCCCGCGCGACGCTCGCGGGGGGCCCGCCGCCGCCGCCTCTCGGCCGGGCCCAGGGGCCGCTCCCCGGCGCCGAGCCCGCGACACCGCCCCCGCTCGCGCCCCTCCTCGACCGGGTCCGGCGCGCGGATCGGCCCGCGTCCACGGCCGACGCGGCCGAGGTGGGGAGAGCGCTGGGGGAGCTCGGCCTCGGCGTCCTGCGGTATGCCTTTGCCCTGGGCATGGCGGTGCTCGCCGCGGCCCCGGACGCGCCGCGCCCGAGCGCGCTGCTCGAGCAGCTCCGGAGCGCGGCCCGGCCCACCCCCTCTTCCTGGTGTTACCTCGTGCGCGCCCTCCACGAGGAGCTCTCCTCGATCGACCCGGCGCTCGCGCGCTGCCTCGCGTTCGCCGCGGACCCGCGGCTCCCCGAGCAGCTCGGCGGTCTCCTGCGCGGCCCCGCCCTGCCGGGGGCGACGCCCAGCCTGCTGGAGGCGGCGCCTTCTCAGCCGGACGCGACGCTCACCCTGCCGGAGGTGGTCATCGACGAGCGCGCGCGGTGGATCGCGTCTTTCCTCGAGCGCGCGGCGGAGCTCCTCGCCATCCCGATCCACGTCCCCGCCGCGGGCGCGGCGGGCGTCGAGGGCCGGCCCGACGGCGGCGCGCCCGGCCCTGCCGGCGAGCCCTGCGCGGTCCTCGGCGATCGCCGGGTGCCGCTGCTGCCGTGGCTCCCGTACCACGGCGGCCGGCTGCTGCTCCCCGAGGCGCCCGCGGCGCCGGGCAGGCCGTGGCGCGCCACGGATCCTGCGTCGGGGGAGCGCCAGCAGGACCCGCGGCTCGACCGGGCCGTCCGCCGCCTGCTCGGCGGGGACGTGGAGGCGCCCCGCGAGCTCCGCGCGGCGCCGCCGCTCGTCGGGCGGGCCGACGTCTGCGCCGCGCTCGAGCGCGCGGCGCGCGAGGCGAAGCAGGGCCGCCCGCGGGTCGCGCTGCTCACCGGGCCGCTCGGCATCGGCCGCACGCGCCTGCTCGACGCGGCCGTCGAGCAGGCCGGCTTCACGGCGCAGCGCACGCTCCGGATCCGCTGCTCCCCCGAGCGCCAGAGCGCGCTCAGGCCCTTGCTCCGCGGCCTCGACGCCTTGCCTGGCGGCGGCCGCGAGGCGTTCGGCCCGCTGCGGGACGCGATCGACCAGGCCCTCCGGCCGGCCGCGCTCCCCGGCCCCCAGGGCGGAAACGACGCCCTCGAGGGGGTCGAGGACGCGCTGCTCCGGACGGCGGCCAGGGCGTCCGTCGCGCTGATCATCGACGACCTTCAGTGGGCCGACGCGCAGACGCTGGGGCTCCTGCGGCTGCTCGTCGAGCGGGCCGAGCTCGGGGCCAAGGCGCGCCTGCTCGTCGTCGCGGCCGCGCGCGACGAGCCGAGCCCCTCGCCGCCGCTCCGAGCGCTGCTCGGCAAGACCCGCGGCAAGATCGGCCCGGCCGTGAGGCACCTCCCGCTCGGCCCGCTCGCGGCGGAGCAGACCGCGGCGCTGGCGCGGGCGGTGTGCCCCGTCGACGTCGCGCTCGAGCAGGCCGTCGTGCGGGGCTCGGGCGGCGTCCCCTTCTTCGTGCTGCACGCGCTCTCGGTATGGCGCGAGCGGGGCGCGATCGCGTGGCAGGAGGGCTCCTTTCGCGCGGCGGACGAGCGCGTGCTGCGCGAGGGCGTGCCCGGCGTGGCCGAGCTCCTCGAGGACCGCCTCGCGTCGTTCTTCGATCCGGCGAGCGCGCCCGCCCGCGCGGCGCTCTCGGCCCTCGCCGCGGTCGCCCTCCACGGCGGCGGCCTCGCGCTCGCGACCCTCCGCCGCGCCCTCGGCGAGGCCGAGGGCGTGGATCAGGCGCTCGAGGCGCTCGTGGACACGGGGATCCTCGCGGTCTCGGGCGATCGGCACGAGTACGGCTTCGCGCAGGAGATGGTCCGCCAGGCGGCGCTCAACCTGGTCCGGCATCGCCCCTGGTTCCACCGGCTGCACCGGGCGCTGCTCGACGCGATCGCCGGGGGGCCGAGCGCGGAGGCGGACGCGGCCTTCCTCGCCGCGGGGTACGAGAAGCTCGGCGCCCGCGACGAGGCGCGCGCGTGGCTCGGGCGCGCGATGGAGGGGGCGGTCGCCGCCGGGCTCTTCACCGAGGCCGCGGCGCTCGGCGAGGAGCTCGCGGCGCTCACCGCCGATCCCGAGGCGCGCCTCGACGTGGAGCTCGAGGTGGTGCGCGTGCTCGTCCGGGCGCGGCGGTTCGAGGAGGCGAAGGCCCGCCTCGCGCGGCTCGATGGGCCCGGGGGCGCGCTCGCGCTCGCCCCTCCGGCGGGGGCGTCGCGCGCCGCGCCGGGCCCGGGCGCTGCGGCGCGCGGTCTGGCGCAGGACGTGCGGCGGCGGATCCGGCGGCTCGAGGTGGCCCGGGGGCTGTCCGAGGCCGCCGAGGATCCCGCGCTGCTCGGCGACGCGGATCGCCTCGGCGATCCAGCGCTGCGCTGCGAGGCCCGGATGGCGCTCGCCGGGGTCTTGCCGCCCGCGCGCGCGATGGCGCTCGCCGGGGAGGCGGTGGCGCTCGCCGAGCCGTGCGGCCCGGCCCTGGAGTTCGCGGCGCGGGTGCTTCGGGTCGAGCTCTGCCACGCCGCGGGCCGCGACGCGCTTCCTCAGGCGGAGCACGACCTGACGAGGGCGCTCGCGCTCGCGGTCTCGACGGGCTCCACCTGGCAGCAGATCCACACCGAGGGGGATCTCGCGGTGCTCGAGGCGGAGCTCGGCCGCGTGGAGGACGCGATCGCGCGGCTGCTCCGCCTGGTAGAGCTGGCCGACGCCAAGGGGATGGGGGGGCAGAGCCGGCTGCTCCGGCACAACCTCTCCACCTGTCTCATGCGCGCGCGGCGCCCCGGGGAGGCGGCGGAGACCGCGGGGCGGACGGCGGAGCTGGCGGCCGAGGCCGGCGATCCCGCGCTCCGCGCGGCGGCGCTGTCGCTCCGGGCCTACGCGCTCCGGCACACCGGCGAGCTCGACGAGGCGCTCGGGAACGCGAGCGCGGCGGAGCAGATCCAGCGCGCGCTCGGCGACCGGCCGATGAGGACCCACACGCTGCTGCGCCGCGCCGAGATCCTCGCCGCCCTGGGGCGGGAGGAGGAGGCGCTCTCGGACGCGCGGGAGGCGAGGCTCGCCGCGGAGCAGGGCGGGGACATGGGGGTCGCGGCCACCGCGGCGCTGTGGGAGAAGCTGCACCTCGCCCGGCGGGGCGAGGCGGCCCCGGAGGAGCTGGCGAGGGCGGTGGCTGACGCCGAGGTGGCCGGGGTGGGTCGGCGGGCGCTGGCGCAGCGCCTGATGGACGAGGCCGCGGCGTGGCTCGCCCGCTGCGAGGCCACGGTCGGCCCGCGCCGGCAAGGCGGGGCCGGCGGGCGCTGAGCGAAGGCGCCGCGACGCGCGCGCGTCGGAGACCCCGCCGGGGGATACGGCGCGCGAGGCGAGGGTGAGCCGCCGGCGATGTCAGGGCGAGCCGTCGGGGTCGCGCCGGTCGGGCATGACGATGCCCTGATGTTGCCTGCACTCCGTGCCGTTCCACACGCAGCCCTCCGGGCAGACCGGCGGCGGACCTTCGTCGACCACCGGGCACACATCGGCGGGCGCGTCGGCGGGCGCGTCGGCGGGCACCGCGGTCCCTCCACAGGCGCAGAGCGCGGCGGTCATCGCGATGAAGAGGGAGCTCGGCGAGAGGATCGACGGGAGACGCATGTTCCTCCAAGAGGACCTGTCGTTGCGCGAGCGGCGCAGGACGGCGCCCGCTGATGCCCCGGCCGGTAGGACGCGTCAACTCATCCATGCATCGACGATGAGGCGGCCTTCACCCCACAGCCTGCGGGCTGTGGGTAGTGCTCAGTTTGCCCGGAGAGAGTTCACATGAAGGCGGGAAGGCGGGAAGATCATTGGTATTTTCTTCCCGCCTTCCCGCCTTCCCGCCTTCATGTTCAATTTTCAGCACTGCCGGCCTGCGCGCGGCCTAGGCGCTGCAGCGGGAGAGCGCGTAACGGAGAGCGCTCTGGAGCAGCCCGAACGTCAGAAACGCCCCCTCCGCGCTGCCGATCTCGGTCATGGTCCGCGCGATCGCCGGCGAGATCCCGGAGACGAGGCACTGGCTGCCGAGGAGGCTTGCCGCGCGCACCACGGCGAGCAGGTGCGACACGGTCGCGGCGTCCACCGCGCTGACACCGGTCAGGTCGAGGATCGCGAAGCGCGCCTGTGTCCGGACGATCTCGGGGAGCAGCCGCTCCATGATCTGCGCCGCCCTCGCGGTCTCCACGGCGCCGATGACCGGCAGCACGAGCACGCCCTCCCACGCCTGGATGATCGGCGTCGACATCGCGAGCATCGTCTCCTGCTGCTGCCGCAGCAGCGCCTCGGCGCGCTCGCGCTCCGCGTTCTCCTCGGCGAGCTGGCGGTTCTTCCGCTGGAGCGCCTCGGCGTCGCTCTCCCGGCGCTGGAGAGCCTCCCGGAGCTCCGCTTCCAGCTGCTTGGACGCCGTGATGTCCTTGACCGTCACCGCGACTCCGTCGTCGAGCGGGACGATCTGGTACTGGAGCCACAGGCGCTTGCCCCCGGGCAGCGGGCTCTCCGTCTCCACGAGCAGCCGCTCGCGCGTCCGAAAGACGTGCTCGTATTTCTCGAGGAGCCCGAAATCGCGAACCGCGGGAAAGACATCGGCGACCCGCCGGCCGAGGATCTCCTCGCGCGGCTTCGACGTCACCTGGCTCACCAGCAGGTTGGCGTCGGTGAACACGAAATCAACGGTCTCCCCCGGCTCGCCGACCGTGCGACGCAGCAGGCAGAACCCGTCGAGGCTCCCGTCGATCGCCGCCCGGTACCGCGACTCGGCCGCGAGCAGCGCCTCCTCGGCGCGCCGGCGCTCGGTGATGTCGCGCGCCACGAAATAGACGAGCTCAGCGTCCGGGTAGATTGCCGAGTTCCACTCGATCCACAGATACGAGCCGTCACGGCGTCGATATCGGTTCACGAACGTCGCGGTGGCCTCGCCGGACAACAGCTTCGCCGACTCGGTCACGGTGCGCTCGCGATCTTCGGGATGAACGAAGTCGAGGAAGGGCCTGGCCAGGAGCTCTTCGCGCGAGAAGCCGAGCGTCTGCTCCCACGCCCCGCCGATGCGCTTGAAGTATCCGTCGAATCCGGCGATCCCCACCAGGTCGACAGACAGCTCGAAGAAGCGGTCGAGGTCGTCGCTTCGAGAGGCTTCAGGCATGATGAAGAGCATGGCTATCACCTCCGCCGCGGGCCGTCGACCCCCTCGGCCAGGCGCCCCGCAGCGAGCCGCGCGATGGCCGCAAAGCACACCACATCAGACCACGAGGTCATGGCAAGTGCGCGGCCGCCTCGCGTCCGCGGCTGTCGCGCCCGTCGGATCGCGTCGTGCGCGCGACGCCAGCCCACCCCATGGCCACCACCCGCTTCTATCGGGCCGGCGATCCCTACGGGCTCTTCTCCAGCGTCTCGCGCCGTCCCCCGCTCGCTCACGTGTCACGCGCCCGAGTCATGAATGCGCCGCGGGGGCCCGATGCCCCGGCGCTGCGCGCTCGTGACGCATGCCATGACATGGGCGTCGATCCCGGCATGACGCCGTCTCGGGCGAAGACGGCCTGATCCTGCGATCCGAGCTCGGAGATTCCGGCTCGACGGCGCGAGCGCCGAGGTTATCGTGCGACCCCGCAGCGCAATCGGGCCGACCCGCGGAGGTAGAGAGGTAGAGATGAGCCAGGGAGAGGGACAGGACGCAGCGACCTATCGCGTCGTCGTCGATCACGAGAAGCAGTACACCGTCTGCCCCGTCGAGCGCCCGATCCCGCGCGGGTGGCGGGAGGCCGGCAAGCAGGGATCCGTCATGGAGTGCCTCGCTTATATCGATCAGGCATGGGAGCGCCTGCGCGCCCCGGCGGAGGTCGCCCGAGCGCGGGCGGAGCAGCTGTCCTGACGCCGCCGTGGCGCCGCAGACAACGTGTGGTCGCCGCTCTCGCAGGGCGTGCTCACGGGGAAGTACCTGCCGGGCAGGCCGCTGCCGCCCGAGTCGCGGGGCGCGACGAGCGTCGGCGGCGCGTCTCCGGCGGGCTCGTTCCTGTACCGCCGTTTCCTGGAGCCGCGGGTCCTCGAGATCGTGCAGCGTCTCCGGCCGCTGGCCGCGGAGGCCGGCCTGACGCTCGCGCAGCTCGCGATCGCGTGGATCCTCCGCCAGCCGGGCGTCGCCTCGGCGATCATCGGCGCGCCGCGGGCGTGACGCTCGACCCGTCGCTCGTGCGCGCCGTCGAAGACGTGCTGTCGTCGCTGCACGCGCTCGTGCCTGCTTAGCCGGCCTCGCCACGAGCGACGTTGTCGCCGTGCGCTGCCGCGGCCGGGCGCGTCGGCTTGCGCGCCCGGAACTTGAACGCGCGGCGCGGCGCCGCCTCGACCGCGATGTCGACGAACCCCGCGGTCGAGAGGCGCTGCGGGAGCGTGGCCGGGTCGACGAGCACCATCGTGTCGAACATGTGCACGAGGCGGAAGCCGAGGCTCGGCATGCTGTCGGCGCCGGCGAAGATCCCGCCCGGCTTGAGCACCCGCAGCGCCTCGGCGAACAGCCGTTCCTGCAGCGCCGGCGACGGCACGTGGTGGAGCATCGTGAAGCAGCTGACGCCCGTGAAGCTCCCGTCGGCGAACGGCATGGCGGTGCCGTCCCCGTGGACCACGCGGGCTCGCCGATCGAGCTGCCGCGCCAGGCGGTCCGCCAGCGCCGCGTCGGTCTCGAGAGCGGTCAGCGCCGCCGTCCGCTTCAGGAGCACCCGGGTCGTCGCGCCGTAGCCGGGCCCGATCTCGAGCACCTCGCCCCCGAGCTCGACCCCGGCCAGGGCCCAGGGGAGGAATTGGCGCTCGACGGCGTCGGCCCAGCGCTCCGAGGCGCAGAGCCATTGATGGATTCGGTTCATCGACATGCGCAAACGGTAGTCGGCTCGATGGGTGTCCGCCATGCGCTACTCTGCCAATCGATGTCGACAAAGAGACAACCGTCCTTCGGCCTGCCCGCGGACGCCGGCGCCATCGTCGTGGGCAGCTTCGAGATGTCCAGCGGCCGGCGCTTCGACTGGCACGAGCACCCCGTGCACCAGCTCGTGTGGTGCGCCCGCGGCGTGCTCGCGGTCAGCGTCGGCGCCGCGGTTTGGGTGCTGCCGCCGCCGCGCGCGCTGTGGATCCCGGCAGGGGTGGTGCACGCCGTCGAGGCGTCGCGGCCGGCGACGATGCGGAGCGTGTACGTCCGTCGCCGGGGCTGCCGGATCCGCTGGACGGCCCCCACGGTGGTCGCCGCGTCGCCGCTCGTCTGCGAGCTGATCGGCTTCCTCGCCGACCCGAGCGCGGCCGCGCGGTCGCGCGGCCACGCCGAACGCCTGCTGCTCGACCTGTTGCGGCCCCTGGAGGCCAACCCCATCGAGCTGACCCTGCCGCGCGATCCGCGGTCCCGCCGCGTCGCCGACGTCTTGCTGTCCGACCCGGCGGATCCGCGGACGCTCGCGGCCTTCGCTCGAACCGCGGGCGCCTGCGCGCGCACGCTCGCCCGGCTCTTCCTGGCCGAGACCGGGTCCACGTTCGGGCAGTGGCGGACCCATCTCCGTCTGCGCGCCGCGCTCACGCACATGGCCGCGGGGGTGCCGGTGGCGGTGGTGGCCGAGCGTGTGGGCTACCGCAGCGCGAGCGCCTTCATCGCGTCGTTCCGGCGCCTCCTCGGCGTGGCGCCGGGCGCGTACTTCGCCACGGCAGCTCACGGTGGGCACGTTGCTGGCGACAGCGCTGGCTAACCTCTTCCATTTCAGGGGGATTTTCTCGCGACGTCCGGCCGGGCGCTGAGGCAGCGCCGCACCCGGCGGGCTGCCGGCAGGTCCATCCCCCTGCAACTCTCCGCTCCGTCGGAAAGCTGCGCGCTCCGCGCGGTCGTCTGCCCTGTCCTTGACACGTCATCGCGCGCAGTTTAAACGTTTGTTTGAAACGACCGATTGAGAGGAGCTGGCCTGAGGGCCGCGGCTCCTGGTTCGGCCGTGCAGAGCGGAGGTGTGCGATGACGTGGTGCAGGTCCGTGCGCGGGGCGCGGAGCGCGGCGGTGCTCGCGCTCGGGGCGGTGGGGGTGATGGGGTGTGGGGATGGTGAGGAAGCGCCCTCGCCGTCGGGGTCGAAGGTGACGTGGTATCGGGACATCCAGCCGCTCGTGGAGCGCTCGTGCGCCTCCTGCCACGACGGCGCGGGCGTCGGCCGGGTGGCGCTGACGGACGCCCCGACGGCGCAGCGGCTTGCGGAGCTCATGGCCCTCCGGGTGAGCGCTGGGGACATGCCGCCGCCGGTGCTCGACCCGAGCTGCCGCAGCTACGCGGGCGCGGAGCGGATGAGCCTCACCGTCGAGGAGCGCTCTCGCTTCGAGGCCTGGGCCAGCGAGGGCGCGCCGCTCGGCGATCCGGCCGACGCGCCCCCGCCGCAGCGCGCGAAGGACACCATCGAGGCGCCCGACGCCACGCTCGAGATGCCCGAGGCGCACGACGTGACGCTCGACGACGACGGCAACGAGTACTTCTGCGCGATCATCGACAACCCCTTCACGGAGCCCGCCTGGATCACGGCGTTCGAGGCGATGGTCGGCGATCCCGCGGTGGTGCACCACATGGCCGTGTATCGGGATCTCGCCGGCGACGCCGGTATCGGATACGGCGTTCCGCCGGGGACGCGCGCTTTCCCGTGCCGCGATCCGGTCATCGAGCTCGACTGGCAGCTCCTCCACAGCTGGGCGCCGGGCGTCGGGGTGACGCGGCTGCCGGAGGGCGCCGGGGTGCGCGTCGAGCCAGGCGAGCAGCTCGTCCTGCAGATGCATTATTTCGGGCGCCGGGGCACGAGCAGCCGCGATCGGTCGGGGTATCGACTGCAGCTCTCGCGCGAGCAGCCCCGCGCCGAGGTTTACATGGATGTCTTCGGCCCGGTGCCCTTCACGATCCCCGCCGGCGTCGAGGGGCACACCGAGCGGAGCAGCACGCAGAACGAGGGCCCGCCGCGGCTCGTCTACGGCCTGTTGCCGCACATGCACCTGCTCGGCCGCTCGTACCGGGCCTGGGTCGAGCGCGACGGCGGCGAGGAGGAGTGCGCGGCGCGCGGCGAGTTCGAGTTCCACCACCAAGCGCTCTATATGTTCGACGAGCCGCTGCGCTGGGGGACGGGAGATCGATTCGTGGCCGAGTGCACCTGGGACAACGCGGCCGAGAGCGAGGGGCAGTTCCAGCTCCCGCCGCAGGACGTGCCCTGGGGGGAAGGGACGAATCAGGAGATGTGCTTCATGGTCGCGTATCTGTCGGACGAGTGATCTCCTGGCGCCGTCACGTCGCGCCGAGGTCGAGCCGCATGGCGCAGCGCCGCGCCGGGTCGAGGCCTTGACGCGCCTCGTTCTTCAGGATCGCCGCGAGCCGCGGCGGCGTCTCGGCCGGCGGCAGCTCGCGAAAGCCCATGGCGGCGTAGAACGGCCCATTCCAGGGGACGGTCCGGAACGTGGTCAAGGTGATCGCCTGGAGCTTCGCGCTCCGCGCCCACGCGATGACATGGCCGAGCAGGCGCCGACCGAGCCCCTGGCCCTGGCGTTCGAGCGCGACGTCGAGCTCGCGGATATGAAGCTCGTCGCCGATCGCTTCGGCGCCCAGGAACGCGATGGGCGCGCCGGCGCCGTCGTCGACGACCCAGAGCGTCCCTGCCCGGAGCGCATCCCGCCAGCCGTCGGCCGGCGTCACGCTCGCGAGGGCATCGAGGTTGAGGTCCGTCCCCCGGAACGCCTCGCTGGCCGAGCGTTCGATCTCGGGGAGGCGAGGGAGATCGGACTCGATGGCGGGTCGCACGAACGCTGATGTCATGGGGCGTCGGTGGCTGAACCGTAGCCTGATCGGCCTGCCTTAGATACCCCGATCGGCGCGGCCTGGCCGGCATCGCTTGCGATCAGCGGCGCCCGCTCCGCCTGACGTCGCGCGCGGGGGTTCCACGGAGCCGAACGAGCCCGGGCCGATTCCCGTGAGCGCGGTGTAGGAATTCTCGTCACGGGTTCCGCTGCCCTCGCGCTGCAGGCGTGAAGATGTCGAGGACATAATTGCGACCTGGATCACCGTTGACGCCGCCTTCGGAGTGGGAGAACCATCCGGAGGCGGGGGGGGAGGCATGGGGCACGGACGGAAGGTGAATGCGTCAGGAAGTGCAAGGGCTAACCCATGAGCACGCATACGCCTCCCAGATCGCTGGTGCGCACGCTTCAAATGACCCTGGCCGGTTCGAGCGACGTTCGCGACATCATCGTTCGTATCGGGTTGCCAGAGCGCGATCCCGTTTCAGGCGGAGACTTCCGGGTGCTGGTTGAAATCGAGGGGTTCGATGAGCCGTACTCGCGCCACTTCCATGGCGTCGACGAGCTCCAGGCATTCCTCGCGGGTTGCTGGATTGTGCCGCAAATTCTACCTGCTCTGGCCCCACCTGGCGCCAGGTTGACGTGGCTCGGGGAGGACGACCTCGGGTTCGGGACTCCTTCTGCGACCCCGTGAAGCCCACTTGCTGCGCGGCGCCGGCTCCCGCCGTGTGATCTGTGATAGGCATGAGTTTCGGTTGTTAGGGAACGCGGCGGCGCAGCCGCCGGGGCGCGCGGCCTCAGGGCGCCGGTTTCTGGGCGGGCGCCGGGCTCGCGGCGACGGACGGCGCCTGGGCGCGGGTCATGGACCGGATCGCGTGGTTGAGCGCGGCGCGAAGGTTGCGCTGCGTGTTGAGCTGCGACATGTCGAGCCCGAGCGCGACCATGGTCTGGGCGACGTTCGGCTTGATGCCGGCGACGATGCCCTCGGCGCCGAGCAGCCGGATCGCGGTGACGAGCTCGATGATGTGGCTCGCGACCTTCGTGTCGACGACCTCGACGCCGGTGAGATCGAGGATCGCGTATCGCGCTTGCTTCTCGACGATCTTCGAGAGCAGGCTGTCCATGACGTCGGCGGTGCGAACGCTGTCGACCGTCCCCACCATCGGGAGCGTGAGGACGCCGTCCCAGACCTCGATGATCGGCGTGGAGAGGTCGCGGATGACCCGCTGTTGCGCCTCGATCTGCTGGAGCTGCGTGCGCAGCTCCTTCTCGGCGCGCTTCGCCTCGGTGATATCGAAGGACACGCAGACCACGCCCGCCCCGGGCTCACCGCGATCGTCGCGCAGCGGAATGGCCCAGAGGTCCCAGTAGATGCCGAAGAACTCGTCGCGATGGCGGTGCGTCGTCCCGTCGAACCACGCATGAAGGTCGATGCCTGCCTTGCGCGCCTCATCGTCGAAGATCTCGAACCAGTTCGCCCCGACGAGATGCCCGGGCTTCAGCCCAGCGTTCGCGAGCCCCTTCCCCTCGTGGTAGAAGCACACCGCATCGCGATCGAGCCCCCAGATCACGGTGTCGTCCAGGTGCTCGACGATGGCGTCGAACATGCGCGCCTTGGAGCGAAGCGCCTTGAGCTCCTCCTCCGTCGCCTCGGTCGTGGCCCGGAGCGTCCCGAAGACGACACCGCGGTCCGACGACCGCCTCGCGTTGCAGGAGAGCGGCCGGTGCGCCCCGCTTCCGTCGCGCAGGCGAACGCGGAAGGTGACGGGACCCTCCGCAGCGAGCAGCCTCGACCAGGCCTCCGCGAGCGCCGCGCGATCGTCCGGGTGAGCGAGCTCCGCGAGCGTCGCGCCCTGCAAGGCCGCGGGGCCGAGCACCTCCCGCAGCGCGTCGCTCGCGTGCAGCAGCGCCCCCTCGGCCGACGCGACGAAGAGCAAGTCTGGACAGCCGGCGAAGAACTCCCCGAGCAACGCGTTCGAGTCAGATTCCATCAGGCGCGCATCTCCTTGAGGCAGGAGAAGGAAAACTACCGTGAGCGGAGCGCATCGGGGAAGGGCCCTCGCGCCGCCTCGGCGCTGTCCTATCGCGAACAGACGGAGTCGGCGGTGGTGGAGATGCGGAAGGAGAGCGAGGCCGCGCACCGTTGCGCACGACCTGTGCAGTTCAGGCCGCGTTCAGCGCTCCTGGGGCCGATGCGCCGAGCCGGACGGAGGCCGCCATCATGACTGACCTTCTCCTGCACGAGCTCCTGATCGGCGCGCCCCCGCCGGATCCGATCTCGACGCCGGCGCCCATCCAGGCAGCCGACCTGGAGATTCCCATGTCGAGAGGGGAGCGCCCAGCTCGGATCGCGCTCGCCCCGCCCCCGCTCACCCGATCCCCACGCGCTCCTCCGGCAGCCGGTAGCTCCGCGCCCGCGCCTGGTTCGCCAGCGCCAGCGCCAGGGTCAGCGGCCCGATGCGCCCGATGAACATCGCCACCGTGATGGCCAGCTTCCCCGGCGCGCTCAGCGACGGCGTGATGTTCGCCGACAGCCCGGCCGTGGCGAACGCGCTGACCGCCTCCAGCGCGAGGCCCATCGGGTTGTGCGGCTCCAGGACGAGCAGGACCAGGAGGAGCCCCGCGACGAGCACCATGCTGAGGAAGGCGACCCCCAGGGCCCGGCGCACCGTGGCCGCCGGCAGGGTCCGCCCGAGCAGGCGCGGCGCCTCCTCGCCGCGCAGCTCGGCGCGCAGCGCCGCGAGCAGCGCGGCGAACGTCGTGAGCTTGACCCCGCCCGCGGTCGAGCCCGGACCGCCGCCGATGAACATCAGGATGCAGGCGAGCATCCAGGTCGCCGGGCCCATGAGGCTGTAGTCGACCGTGTTCAGGCCGGCCGATCGCGTCATCGCCGACTGGAAGAAGCTCGCCATCACCTTCACGGGCCACGACAGGCCGGCCATCGACCGGCGCGCCTCGAGCAGCAGGTAACCCGCGGTCCCCGCCACGAGCAGCGCCGCCGTCGCGAGCAGCACGACCCGGCTGTGCAACGACAGCCGCGGCGGCCGCTCGCCGCGGAGCCGCAGCCGGATCCGGCTCAGGAGCTCGTCGTGCACCGGGAAGCCCAGGCTGCCCAGGATCACCAGCGCCGCCACGACCGCGGAGACCGCGGGCGAGCCGACCAGCGGGACCAGCCCCTCGCCGAACAGCGAGAAGCCCGCGTTGCAGAACGCGCTGACCGAATGGAACACGGCCGCCCAGAGGTGATCGCCGGCGCCCGAGAGCGGCTCCCCGGGGACCGGCCCGGAGGCGATCTGGTGGTGGGGCAGGAAGCTGAACAGCAACGCGAGCGCGCCCACCGCCTCGATGACGAGGGTGAACAGGACGATCGCGGCGACGTTGCGGCGGAGCCGGGCGAACGACTCGGCGTCGATCATCTCGGCCATCACCGCCGCGTCGCGGAGCCGGAGCCTCCTGCCGGCCACGATGGCGAAGAACGTCGACAGGACCATGATCCCGAGCCCGCCGACCTGGACCAGGAGGAGCAGGACCGCCTGGCCGAACGGCGTGTACGTCGCGGCGACGTTGTGCACGGCGAGCCCGGTGACGCACACCGCGCTCGCGGACATGAACAGGCCGTCGATGAACGAGGCGTGCGCGATGTCCCGCAGCGACTGCGGCAAGGTGAGCAGGAAGCTGCCGAGCAGCGTGGCGACCGCGAACGACATCATCATGAGCCGGGCCGGGTGCTCCGCGGCCGCGGCGAGGAGCCGCTCGAGCGGCCGGCGCCCGAGCAGGCCCCCGAGCGCCACGAGGAACGCGAGCACCGTGTACGTGCGGTAGAGCGCGACGCCCCGCTGCCCCGGAGCCGCGGCCGGCTGCCCGACCGCCTCGACCGGCTGCCCGAGCACCTCGACCGGCTGCCCGAGCACCTCGGCCGGCTGCCCGAGCACGAGGAGCCACTTCTCGCCGAGGCACGCGAGCAGCAGGACGAACGCGAGCAGGAACAGCGCGAGCCGGGGCCTGCGGGCCTCGACCCTGGCGCCGGCGAGCGCCTTGCGCAGGCGCTCCAGCGAGACCACGGCCGCGACCCACGCGGGCACGAGCAGCGTCTCCACCATGGTCAGCGCGGCCGACGCCCGCGGCGTGATCGCGAGGGCGAGGTCGACCCCGAGCAGGGCGGCGCTGCCGACCAGCAGGGGCGTCGGCCGCATCCACGCGGCCTGCTTCCGGGGCGCGATCGAGACGGCGCCCGTCGCGGCGACCCCCGGCGCGGGCTGCGCGAGCATCGAGGCGACCGTCGGCCGCTGCGGGGCAGGGGCGCCGGACGGCGCGGTGCGCGGCGCGCTCGGTCGCGACGACGGGCTCGGCGATGGATCCACGCGCCGCATTCACGCCGCCGCGACCGGCGGTGTCAAGCCGCCGTCCCGGGCGGTCCACGCGACCTCCACGGCGGCGGCGCGCCCGGTCAGGACGCGCGCGGCAGCTCGACCCGGAACACCGAGCCGGCGCCGGGCTCGCTCTCGACCAGGACGCGGCCGCCGTGCGCCTCGACGATGCGCTTCGCCACGGCGAGCCCGAGGCCCGTCCCCGGGATCGCGCCCGCCGACGCCTTGAGGCGCCGGAACGGCTCGAAGAGCTGCGGCAGATCGGTGGGATGGATCCCGACCCCCCGATCGCGGACGGCGATCTCGGCGCGGCCGTCGCCGCCGCGGACCGTCACGTCGACCTGGCCGCCGGCGGGAGAGTACTTGAGCGCGTTCGAGAGGAGGTTGTTCAGCACCTGCTCGATCCGGGTCGCGTCGCAGCGGACGGGCACCGGCGCCTCGGGGAGCGAGAGCTCGATCGGGTGCTCCGGCGAGACCGGGCGGTAGAGCTCCACCGCCTCCTGCGCGAGCTCGCGCAGGTCGCGCTCCTCGAGCTTGAGGTCGAGCTTGCACGCCTCGATCTGCGACGCGTCGACGAGATCCCCGACCATGCGCTCGAGGCGATCGACCTGCCGCCCAACGAGCGCCATGGTCCGCTGGACGCGAGGATCCGGCGGGGGGCCGTCGAGGCTGAGGAAGCTCACGGACAGCCGGAGCGCCGAGAGAGGGTTCCTGAGATCGTGCGCCACGCCGCCGAGGAACGCGAGCTGCGCCTGTCGCTGGCGCTCGAGCGACTCCGCCGTGCTGTTGAAGGCCCGCGCGATGTCGCCGAGCTCGCGCGGCCCGACGAGCGGCGCGCGCGCGGCGCGATCCCCGGCGCCGTAGCGGCCGATGGCCTCCTGGATCGCGACGACGGGGCCGTAGACGAGCCGCCGCGCGCTGAGGAGGACCAGGGACGCGCCGGCCATGAAGAAGATGACCGCCGCGACGCCGGCGGAGCTCGCGCGCTGGCCGAGGCGCGCGACGAGCGCCTTCGACGCCTGGGCCTGCTCGAGGTTGATCTCGACCAGGCGATCGAGGGCCCGGAAGGCATCGTCGAAGTCGAGCGCGTCCACGGCGGGCGCCACGGCGGCCGACGAGGGGGGCAGGCTGACGTCGTCGGCGGCGCGGCGCCGGGCGAGGTACGCGTCGACGCGCCGCTGCGCGTCCTCGAGGACGCTGCCCTCTTCCGGGCTGCTCACGTAGCGGTGCGCCTCCGCGAGGCCCTCCCTCAGCTCGCGCTCCCACGCATGGTCGTCGGCGATCGCCCCGAAGCTGCCCAACCCGGCCCTGCGGCTGAGCTGGTGCGCGTCGAGGAAGAGGTCGACCTGCAGCCGGTCCGCCAGGCGGACGCTCTCGCTCGCGTCGCCGAGGATCCGGGTGGCCTGTTGCATCGTCGTCGAGGCGACCACGAGCGCGGCGACGACGGCGATCGCCGTGCCCGTGAGGAGACATGTCGCGGCCGCGAGGAGCGTGCTCAGGCTCAGCTGCCTCGGCTGGCGGAGCTCCTGCGGGTGCTGCGTCGCAGTTGTTTCCATGTCCTCGATTGATCCGGTTTCGTGCCCGATGCAAACCCGGCGCGCTCCTCCGGCGGCCGGGCCCGCTCGCTCCGGCGACCCCGGCGCCCCGGCCGCCCGGGATCGTGGCGCGCCTCGCACACCCATCCTGCGTCGCGCCGGCGCATCGCCGCCGGACACGAGGCCTGCTTCGACCTCGTCCAGGAGGTCCGCCTCTCCGGAGGGGCGGACCACGCAACGAAGGACGGTCCGTCGACCCGGAGCAGGGCGCCTGCGCCCCGTCGAGGCTTGATATCCATCAACCATCCTGGGCCTCATCATCCCTTCCGAGCCGCGCTGGAGTCTCGGCTCTCCCCCTGAAGGCTTGTGAATTTCGCCCCCCCCGCGGCACCGTCCGCTACGCCGGCCTCCACCTGTCTCTCGTCTCTCGTCTCTCGTCTCTCGTCTTCCGTGCTCGTCCTTCGTGCGCGTGCGCGTGCGCGATTCCCGGAGTATCCCATTGCGATTCCAATCTTCCGAAAACTTTCCGAACGACCGGCGGCGATCATAACGTCCAAAGTACAATCCACGGCTCCGCCGACAAAACCGACAGCTCCAACGAGCTCACCGAGTCGCGTGATATCGTCCCCCCCCACGCCGGAGACGAGATCATGGACAACGACAAGCCCCAAAACCCCACACCTTCTCTCACGGAGCTGATGGGCGCCATGGCGGCGGCCCAGGCCGCGCAAGAGCCGTTCTTCCTCGGCCGCCTCCGCGCGCACTTCGGCGCCGACCCCCGCGCCCTCCCGGTCGTCGCCGAGGAGTTCTCGCCCTCGGACCACCCGAACTTCCAGCTCGCCATCGAGACCCACCTCCGCGACGGCGGGTTCACCGCCGAGCTGCTCGGCGTCTCCGGCGGCGATATGTTCCGCGGGGTGAGCCTCCCCGATCTCGTCTCGCCGCCTCCGGCGATACCCGGGGTCGGCGGGGCGCCGCCCTCGCTGGGCCCCGTGCAGTACCGCAACGTCCGACTCGACGAGGAGCGCGTCATCGCGTGCGTCGCCGGCGGCATCTACCTCCTCGGCCACGGGGACGAGCGCTTCGCGCTGCTGGTGCGCGGCCCGAACGACGCCGGGTTCCGGCGCCAGCAGCTCACCGTCGAGGTGATGGCGCGGGACAACGAGCGCGCCCAGCGCCTCCTCGCCGAGCTCCGCGTCCTGATGCGCCGGCTCAACGTCTACCGCAGCCGCGTGGTCACCCTGAGCGAGGCCACCGACGTCTTCCCGGCCGCGACCAAGATCGAGCTCCAGAGCCTCCCGCGGATCGCGCGCGAATCGCTCATCCTGCCCGAGGCGCTGCTCGCGCGGCTCGAGCGATCGACCATCGGCTTTTCCCGGCACAGAGAGTCCCTGCTCGCCTCGGGGCGACACCTGAAGCGCGGGCTGCTCCTCTACGGGCCCCCGGGCACCGGCAAGACCCTGACCGCGATGTACCTGGCGAGCCAGATGCAGGAGCGCACCACCCTGCTCCTCACCGGGCTCGGTGTGAAGCTCCTCAAGGAGGCCTGCGCGATGGCGCGGTCGCTCCAGCCGTCGCTGGTGGTGCTCGAGGACGTCGATATCATCGCCCAGGACCGCGAGAGCACGGACTCGAGCTGCCGCTCCCCGCTGCTCTTCGATCTCCTGAACCAGATGGACGGCCTCGCCGAGGACACCGACGTGATCTTCCTCCTGACCACCAACCGCCCGCAGGCCCTGGAGCCGGCGCTGGCGGCGCGGCCGGGGCGGATCGATCTCGCCGTGGAGGTCCCGCTGCCGGACGCCGACTGCCGGCGGCGGCTGCTCGCGCTCTACGGGCGCGGTCTCTCGCTCAGGGGCGACGACCTCGCGCCGCTCATCGCGCGGACCGAGGGGGTGAGCGCGGCGTTCATCCGCGAGCTCCTGAGGCGGGCGGCGCTGTTCGCGGCCGACGCGGGGCGCGGCGCCGCGGTCGCCGAGGAGGACCTCAAGGAGGCGCTGCACGAGCTCCTCGTCGACGGGGGGCCGCTCACCCGGAGCCTCCTCGGCGCTCAGGGCCACCGCCCCTCCTGACCGCCCGGGCGCCCGCCGGCGCGTACGAGCGCGCCGCTCCGCGCCCCGTCCCGCTCCGCGTCGAAGCGTGGATGTCTCGTCAGGCGCTCATGGACGCCAGCGCGTCCCGCGCGAAGCGCCGTACCTCGGGCGACCAGTCCTGGAGCGCGAACCGGAGCAGCTCCCGGGCGACCGGTCCGCCGAAGTGCCCGAGCGAGCGGGCGCCGTCACGGCGGACGCGGAAATCGGCGTGGCTGAGCGAGCGCGCGATGAGCTCGAGCGTGCTCGGATCGCGCAGGTACGCGAGCGCGCGGACGCCGCTCATCAGCTTGTTGTACTCCGGGTCCTCCAGGCGCTCGACGCGGCGCTGAAGGAGCCCCTCGACGAGGTCGACGAGGGGCCGCACGGCGCGGCCGTCTCCGACCTTCCCGAGCGCCAGCGCGGCCTTGCAGCACACGGCGTACTCCGGGTCGCCCAGCGCGCGGATCAGCGGCTCGACGGCCCTGCCGCCGCCGTGCGCGGCGAGGGCGGCCGCCGCGCTCGCCCGGACCGCGGGCGCGGGGTCGCCGAGCGCGGCGAGCAGGGCGTCCACGGCCTCCGCGGCGGCGTACCGCTCCAGCGCCTCCGCGGCCGCCTGGCGCGCCTCCGGATCGGCGCCGACGAGCGCGTCGACGAGCGGCGCGACGGCGGCGTCGCCGATGGCGTCGAGCGCGGCGCAAAGAGGCTGGCTGCGCCCGGGGAAGGGCGCGTTGCGCGAGAGCGCGAGGGCGAGCGCAGGGGCGAGCGCCGGATCGGCGAGCAGGCGGGCGACCCCCGCGGCGGCCTCGACGGGGGCCGAGGGCGTCTGCGTGAGCGCGCGGATCAGGGCGCCGCGCAGGAGGGCGCGGGTCTCGTCCGACCTCGGCGACGTGCTCCCGGCGGCGCCGTCTCCCGCGGCGGCGGCGAGCACCCGGCCGATGGCGTCGAGCACATGAGAGCTCATCGAGTGCAGGGGCCTCATGCGCCCCTGCTGCTCCCACGAGATCTCGTCGCCGAGCGCGGCGGCGATCGTCGGGAGGAGCGGCGTGCGCCGGTAGAGCATGAGATCCGCGAGCCCGTCGACGGCCGCGACCCGCACGCGGACATCCGGGTCGCGGAGGGCGCTCGCGAGGTGCGCCGCGACCTTCGGGTCGCGCAACCGGGCGAGCGCAGAGGCGGCGATGATGCGCACGCCGGGGTCGGGATCGCGCAACGCGCTCGCGAGGTGCGCCGCGTGCACCGGGTGGAGCAGCCAGGACAGCGCGGACAGGGCCTGCCGGCGTACGCCGGGCGAGGGATCTCGCGACAGATCGAGCAGCGCCTGCGAGGCCAGCGGGCTGCCGATCGACGCGAGCGTCGTCGCGGCGTCCATGCGGATGCCCGCGTCCGTGTGGCGGAGGAGCGGCTTCAGCAGCGTCTCGCCTCGCGTGCGTTGCACGTGGCCGGCCAGCGCGGCGTAGACCTGGCCGCGCACCGCGGGCGAGGGGTCGCCGGCCCAGGGCGCGAGGCGCTCGAGCGCGTCCGGCCCGGCGGCGATCCTCGCGACGAGCGCGACCGCATCGCTCCGGTGGGCCTCGTCCGGGTCGCGTTGCAGGCGCGAGAGCGCGTCGCCCGCGCGCTCCGGGTGAAACTCGACGAGCCCGAGGGCCACGGCATGGCGCACGGCCGCGTCCTCGTCGTCGAGCCGGCGCTCGATCTCGTGGACGATCGACGCGTCGCCCAGCCGCGCCAGCGCCGCGACGGCGGCGCACCGCACCGCCGCGCTGCCGTCCGCCAGCGCCCGGAGCAGGGCCGCGCGCACGTGCCGCGGATCGAAGCCGCCGAGCGTGTCCCTGGCCGTGGCGCGCACGTCGTCGCGCGCGTCCGCGAGCGCCCGCACGAGCTCCGGGATCGCTGCGTGGCTGCGCAGCTCCCGGACCAGCGTGGCCGCCTCGAAGCGGACGTGCCCGAGGGGCTCCTCGGTGAGCAGCTTGAGGAGCGGCTCCAGCGCCGCTTTGCCGAAGCGGCGGAGCAGCTCGTCCCTTTTCTGATCGTGATCGCTCAGGCAGACCGCGATGATGTGCTCGTTCTTGCGATCCGCGACGGCGGCCTCGTCCCTCCTCCTGGTGAGCTCGGCGAGGCTGCGCACCATCGCGGCGATCGGGTCGGCGGTCGATCGGTCGTCGATGGCCGCGGGCTCGCCGCGATCGACCGCGTAGGCGACCAGCACGGAGGGGAGCGAGACGGTCTCACCCTCCTGCCCGCGCGTGAGGACGATCTTCCCGGCCCGCGGCGCGGGGAGCGTCGCGCCGATGTGCGTTGGGCCGAACTCCAGACCGATGAGGTCCGTCACCACCTCGACGAGGGGCTGGTCCTTGGTCACCTCATCGCCCGGCGAGACCAGCCATTTCTCGATCTTTACCGTGTCGACCCAGTGGAGGAGGCTGACCAGCTTGAACTCATGGGTTGTTCCCTCGATCTCTTTGACGTCGTGCATCTCTCGGCCCGTACGTACAGAGACCTCGCCCGGAGGTTACAGGGCCCGCGATGGGCCAGCATGGGTAGTGGTCTAATTTGAACATGAAGGCGGGAAGGCGGGAAGAAAACATGAATGATCTTCCAGCCTTCCCGCCTTCATGTGGACTCTCCCTGGGCAAAGTCGACCAGTACCCGCCTGGCTCCTCGCGGGGTGAAACCTGGCTTCACGCCCCCTCCTCGCCCTCGCTCCCCCCGCCGAACCAGCGCTGCAGCGTCCGCCGATCGACGCCGAGCAGCGCCGCCGCCCGCTGCTTCTTGCCGCCCGCGCGCCTGAGGACGATCTGCGCGTACTCGCGCTGGAGCTCGTCGAGCGTCATCAGCCGATCCGCCGCGGCCTCCAGGAAATCCGGCGCGCCTCGCCGCGCGCGCACGCCCTCCGGGAGGTCGTCCGGGGAGATCCGCCCGCCGTCGCAGAGCGCCGCCGCCCGCTCGATCGCGTTCTCCAGCTCGCGGACGTTGCCGGGCCAGTCGTACGCGAGCAGGCGCTTCAGCGCCGCGCCCGAGAACCCCGCGATCGGCTTGCCCGCGTTCGCGGCCGCGCGCGCCAGGAAGTGCTCGGCCAGCGGCACGATGTCGTCCGTCCGGTGCTTGAGCGGCGGGATCGCGATCTCGATCACCGCGAGCCGGTAGAAGAGATCCTCTCGGAAGGCGCGCTCGGCGACCGCCGCGCGCAGGTCGCGGTTCGTCGCCGCGATGACGCGCACGTCGACCGGCTCCGACGACACCGAGCCGACCGGGCGGACCTCCCGCTCCTGGAGCGCGCGCAGGAGCTTCGCCTGGAGCGGCAGCGCGAGCTCGCTCACCTCGTCGAGGAAGAGCGTCCCGCCGTCGGCCTCCTGGAACATCCCGGGCCGATCGCTGCGCGCGTCCGTGTACGCGCCCTTGCGCACCCCGAACAGCTCCGCCTCGATGAGCGCCTCGGGGATCGCCGCGCAGTTGACCGCCACGAACTTCCGCCCGCGGCGCCGGCTCTCGCCGTGGAGCGCGCGCGCCACGAGCTCCTTGCCGCTCCCGCTCGGGCCGCTCACGAGCACCGTCGCCGGGTTGTCCGCGACGCGCCGCACGAGCGCGATCACCTCCTCGATCGCCCGGCTGCGGCCGATCATGCCGGCGATCGAGAACCGGTGCGCCACCTCCGAGCGCAGCTCGGTCAGCTCGACCGTCATCGCGCGCTGCCCGAGCGCCCGCTCCATCCGCAGCGCCATGTCCGCCGGCTGGAACGGCTTCGGCAGGTAGTCGAACGCGCCGGCGCGCATCGCGCGGACCGCGGTGTCGATCGAGCCGAACGCCGTCATGGCGATGATCGCCGCCCGCGGGTCGAAGCGCGCGATCTGCTCGATGAGCTCGATCCCGTCCATCTCGGGCATGCGCACGTCGGTCACGACGAGGTCGAACTCCCGCTCCTCGAGGAGCGGCAGCGCGAGCAGCGGCGCGGTCAGCGTCGTCGGCTCGTGGCCCATGTCGCGGGCGATGTCGGCCACGAGCTTCACCATCTCGAGCTCGTCGTCGACGACGAGCACCCGCGCGCGCGGGCTCACGCGCGCGCCTCCACGCCCACGCCGCGCGCGGCGAGCGGCGCGGCGGCGCCGCGCGGCAGGGTGACGCGGAAGCAGGCGCCGCCGCGGCCGGTGCGGACGAGCTCGACCGAGCCGCCCGCGTCGCGCACGATCCCCTCGACGATCGCCAGGCCGAGCCCGGTGCCGCCGCCGTCGCCCCGCGACGTGAAGAACGCCTCGAAGATGCGCGCGGCGACGCCCGGCGGGACGCCCGGGCCGCGATCCTCGACCTCGAACGACGCCTTGCGGCCGTCGGCCTGCGCGAGGCGCACCGCGATCTCGCCGCCGTTCGGCTGCGCCTGCGCCGCGTTCAGGCACAGGTTGAACAGCACCTGGAACAGGTGATCCGCGTCGAGCGCCACGTGGAGCGGCGCCTCGTCGTGGTCGATCCGCGTCGTGATCCCGCGCTGCCGGCACTCCGGCCCGAGGAACGCGAGCACCTCGCGCGCGACCTGGGCCACGTCGCTGCCGCGGCCGAGGGTCCGCGGCGGGCGGGCGATGGAGAGCAGTCGCGCCACCACGCGGGAGATGCGCTCGGACTGCGTGGCGATCGTCTCGAGCTCGCCGCGGGCGGCGTCGGGCCAGCCGGGCTGGTCGGCGAGGCGGCGCGCGCGCGCCAGGATGACGTTGAGGGGCGAGCCGATCTCGTGGCCGATCGAGGCGACCACCTGCCCGACGGCCGACAGCGCGTGCGCCTGCTGGAGCTTGCGCTCGACGGCGGCCCGGGCGGCCTGCTCCTGCTCCAGGTGGGCGCGCGCCTCGGCGAGCGAGGCGGTCATCGCGTTGAACGCCCGCGCGAGCCGCCGGAGCTCCTCGGCGCCCCCCTCGGGCACCGTCACCCCGAGCTCGCCGCGCGCCACCCGCTCGACGCCCGCCACGATCGCGCCGGCCGGCCGCCCGACCGTCGCCCGGCTCGCGAACGCGGCGATCAGCGCCGTCGCGGCGAGGAGCGCGGCCCCGGCGAGCGCCAGCCCGCGGTTCGAGCTGCGCGCGAACGCGTCCAGGTAGCGCAGCTCCCGGACGACCACGGCGACCACGGACAGCCCGCGCTGCGAGAACGTGACGGTGCGCACGAGCGCCGGCGCCCCGCCGAGCGTGCGCTCCTCCTCGATCTCGGCGCCCGTCGAGAGCGCCCTCCGCGCCAGCGCCGCGAGCTCCGCCGCCTCGCCGGCGATCGGATCGGTCACGAGGATCGGGCCCCCGGCCGCGTCGAACGCCGCGATCCCGAGGATGCGGTCGGCCTGCGCGAGCCGCTCGATGCGGTGCTTGAGCAGCTCGACCTGGCCCCGCTCGACGGCGCCGCCGATCGCCGCCTCGACGAGGCTCGCGTGGTGGCGCAGCTCGGCGGCCGCCTGGCTGCGGAGGAACTGGTGCCGCGTCGTGTGGATGACCGCCCCGTAGAGCGCGACGGCCAGGACGATCGGCACGAGGAGCATGAGCCACAGCTGGAGCGTCAGCCCCATGATGGTCCGCCCCTCTCGGCTTCGCGCGTTCATGCGATCCATTGTCCCAGATGCGACACGATGTCGCACGTCACCGGTCCTCGCACGTGCCGTCGCGGCAGAGCTGGTCGGATCGGCAGTCGCGCGCGTCCCGGCACCGGAGCACGCAGCGCCCGTCGACGCACTCGTTCCCTGCGCCGCAGATCGCGCTGGAGAGGCACTCCACGCACGTCGCGCTGATGCAGTACCTGAGATCCTCGTCGCGGCGCCGGCACTCGGCATCTCTGGAACAGGGCGCGTTCTGCGGGTCCGGCGCGCATCCCGCGGCCAGAGGTGCGGCGGTCGCGGCGATCGCGGCGATCGCGGCGAGGAGCGCGATGGGGCGGGGGCGCGGTGCGGAGCCTGTCCTTGTCGTCATGCGCCTGCGGGCAGCAACTCCCAAGCCACGTGGGCACGGATGCTGCTCCACCACGGGCAGGCTGCGCTCGCGCGAGGGTCGCGGCGCGCAAGGCGTGCAAGCAACACCCGCGCGGGCGCCCGCGCTCCATCCGTGGCCGCCCTCGGGTCGCGGGGGGCGCCGGCGCTCGCGCGGACACCCGATCTGGAAGACGACGTTGATCCCGGAAGTCCTCATCAAGCGAGCTTTCCCGGCGCTCCTCGGCGGGATGATCATGACGGCTGCGTACCAGCAGGCCTCCGGGATCTCGTACCTCGTCGAGGAAGCGTGGCTCTCCGGGCTGCCCGCGGCTCGGCCGGAGCCGCCGCCGCCGCCGCCCGTCCTCGCGCCCAGCGATCACGCGACCAGCGCGGCGGCGATCCTCGCGCGGAACCCGTTCGACTCGAGGACTGGGCCCCTCACGCCGAGGCCCGCGCGCGAGGAGGCGGACGAGGACCCCGCGGCGTTCGGCGATCCGCTGCTGGATCCGACCTGCGAGGACGCGCGCGTGCTGCTCATCGCCGCCTCGGAGGATCCCGCCTGGTCGTTCGCCACGATCGCGGTGGGGCGAGGGGAGCCGCTCCTCCGCCGGGCGGGCGACGCGGTCGAGGGCCGCTCGGTGCTCGCGATCGGCTGGGACCGCGTGTGGCTGGCCGAGCCGGGGGCGCGCTGCCAGGTCCGCATCGGCGACAACCGGCGCGCGCCGGCGCCGCCCGCGCCCCGCGCCGCGCCGAAGCCGCCGAAGCGCGGCGCGCTCCCGCCGGAGATCGCGTCGAAGATCCGGAAGGTGAGCGACACCGAGTTCATCGTCGACCGGACGGCGATCGATCTCGTCCTGGAGAAGCAAGGCGAGCTCATGCGCTCTGCGCGGATTGTCCCTGTCCGCGAGGGAGAGCGGGTGATCGGCGTCCGCCTCTCGCGCGTCGGGGCCGGCTCGCTCTTGACCGCGGTCGGCCTGCGCAAGGGGGACACCCTCCGGTCGATCAACGGCTTCGATCTGACGGACCCGCAGAGCGCCCTCCAGGCCTATGCCCGGCTGCGCTCGGCGGACAACCTCGCGATCGCCGTCCAGCGGGGCGGAAAGGACATGACGATCGACCTCCGGATCCGGTGAGCTTGCGCTTACAGGTCCATGACCTCGACGTGATCCGACGCGGAGGCTCCCTCCGTGATGCGCAGGAGGCCGTCGAGCAGGTGGCCGAACACGTCGTCGAGGCTGTCGCCGGGCGGCGAGCCCAGCAGCGGCACCGAGTCGCCCCAGTCCTTGACGAGCATCGTCTCTCGCTCCGCCGGCGGCGGCCAGCGCAGGCTGAGGACCGCGCGGGTCCGGCCGCTGATCGCCAGCGCGTCGAGCGGGCGCCCCGCGAGCGAGGCCCGCGCCCGCCGAAGCTCGTCGTGGAGCTTTTGCGCCGGGAGCACCACGCGCTGCCCGCCGAGGGCCCCGGCCGCGCCATGGATCGCCGCGAACTCCTCGCTCGGACACCCGTCTTCGAGGTGGTGCTGGATGCTGTCCCGCAGGAGCGCGTACACGATCCAGCGCTGCTCGATCCACCCCCTGGGTCCAGAGAAGGACAGGCTCATGACCGGATTCTTAGCTCGCTCATTGTTTGAGATCAAACCGATTCCCGCGGCGGACGCCCGGCTCTGGACCTCGCCGCGTCTCCTCGGGGCTCCGCCCCGCTCCGCACCCCGGCGTCCGCTTCGCGGCCGCCCTGGAAGCCCCTCGCCCTCCAGAGCGCCTGAGCTAGCATGGGCGAGCTGATGAACCCGCGGATGTCGACATCCCCCGAGGGAGCCAGCCACCGTTGAGCACGCCGGCGAGGTTGAACGGTACGGTGTTCGCCTCGGAGACGTGGATGCTCTACGTGGGCCCCCTCGTCGCCACGAGGCGCCACGCGCATCACGCGGCCCAGGTCGTCATCGCGCCGCAGGGGCTGTGCATCGAGGACGGCGCCGGCGGACGCCTTCACGCCGGCGCCGCCGTCATTCCCCCACGCATGCCCCATCGACACGGCGCGTGCGCGCACGCTGCGATGCTGTTCCTCGACGGGGACGACGTGGCGAGCCGAGCGCTCTCTCGTGACGCCGAGCCCCGGTGCGCGACGTGGGGCCGCGACGCGATCGACGTGAGCGTCCCCCGCGATCCCACGCCGGAGATGGCGCGCGCCCTCATGGCCTCGATCCTCTCCGCCGTCGACCTGCGTCAGCCGCCGGAGCCGCGACACCCGGCGGCGCGCCGGATGTGCGCCTACCTCGACGGCCCCGACCCGGTCGACCTCGCGCGCCTCTCGCACGAGGCCGGGCTCTCGCCGCGGCAGATGCGTCACGCCTTCGCGCGCGACGTCGGGCTCCCGATGCGGGCGTACCTGCGGTGGAAGCGCCTGCGCCGCGCCATCGCCGCGGTGGACGGGGGAGCGAGCCTGAGCGCCGCCGCGGCCGCCGCCGGGTTCGCGGACAGCGCCCACCTGAGCCGCGTCTTCCGGGAGCAGTTCGGCATGACGCCGACGCAGGGGCTGAGCTCGATCACGTGGCGGACGCTCGACTGACGAGGAACTCGGGGAATCCGTCCCTCCGGCGCGGCATCCCGCACTGGTACATGATGGCGTCCACGTTTCCGCGGTGATGGGTCGTGTGTGTGACCACGTGGAGGATCATCGTGGCGGCGGTCATCGGCACGACCTTTCCGTCGGTGAAGCGCACATCGCGAGGTCGTGAGAGCTCCTCCGGTCCGAGCGACGCCGCGGTATCCACATACCAGCGGTCGATGGCCTCGGATCCGCGATCGAGCTCCTCGAGCGCAGGAAGGACGGCGCTCTGCGTGGACTCGTAGCCGTGCGAGACGCCCTGGAGGTGGGCCTGGAAAATGCGGCTGACGACGTGGATGTGGTCGAGGACGCGCAAGATGAGGTCTGCGCCCTTCTGCGATCCGAAGGCATCGATGTCGCGAAGGGCGGCGAAGAGCTGTCGGTTGGCCCACGCGGCGTGAGCGACGAGCGTTTGGAGTGGCTGGATCGGACGGTTCATGCGTCCGAGCGTGGGCAGCGAGCGGGCTGCACGCTTGAACGCAACGGCGGGCTCGGCGCCGCGTCGGGCCGAGCTCGCGAGCGACGTCGCGAACCGGCAGCCTCTCGGCCAGCACCCCCCGCAGGCGCTGCGGGGGCCCGCCGCCGGGCATCGCGTGGGATCAGCTCGCGCGGTGCTGGGTACCCTCGCCGGGCGTGATGAAGATCATCACGCTCGGCGCGCGCACGATCTGCCCGTGCCAGACGCCGCGGGGGACGATGCACGCGCCCTGATCGCGCAGCTCGATCACGCGCTCGCCGAGCTCGTCTTCCAGCACGACGTCGACCGCCCCGGAGAGCAGGATCAGGACCTCGTCGCCACGGGGGTGGACCTCGCGGTGATCGGGGCTCTTGTCCATGTGAAAGAGGCCCACCATGCGGCCGGCGTGCAGCTCCTCGCGCTCGCCGATCTTCGCCCAGAACTCGGCGTCCACAGGGATCGGCTTCGCGGCGCCGCCGTCGAGGAGCTGCAGATAGGTGTCGGAGAGATGAAAAGCGTGGCTGTCGTGTCGGGTCATGCGCCCACCATGAGCCGTCGCGCGCGCCGGTGATTGTAGATTTTTTTCCGAGCATCCCGGCGCCCTCCACGGAGCCCTGGCGCGCGTCGTCGGGGTCGGGATGGCCATGGCCTGCTCGATCGCCATGACCTGCTCGATCGCGCGCTCCAGCCCGTCGCGCCGGCCCCGCGCGGCGGCGGCGCCGTGAGCGGGCGCACGACGGCGCGCCGGTATCACCGCACCGTGATGTCGGGTCTGGGGGGCTCCCTCATGCCGTCGCCGATGTGGAAGCTGGTGTGCGGCGGCTGGTTGTAAGTAGCGTTCTGGGCCGACACGTTGGCACGGTACTGCGGATCGTGCATCAGCGTGTAGATGCGGCGCCTGGTGATCTGATCGGTGGTGTAGATGCGCAGGCTGTCGCCGCACAGGAAGACGACCTCCTCGCGCCAGTCGCCGAACAGATCCGCGCTGAGCGTCGGCACCGACTTGCTGCCGTTGATCGAGGTGCAGCCGCTCGCGGTGAAGCCCCTGCCTTCGCCGTCGAAGTTCGTGACGGTGTTGCCGTCGAGCAGCTCGCGGCTCTCGTCGCCGTCCCACCAGATCAGGAAGTTCACCTGGCGGGGACGGGAGCCGATGTTGCGACCGCTCTCCGCGCTGAACAGGCCTGCGGTGTTGGTCCAGGCCTCACCTCCGGGGTTGTCGGGCGAGATGTCGTCGGCCGCGCCGCGGCCCGGTCCCTCGCCGTCGCTGTTCGGGCCGCGCCACAGGACCTCGCAGGTGTCCGCATCTCGCACGAAGTAGGAGGGCACGCCGTCCGCTTCGGTCGGCTGAAACACCTCGAGCCCGGGGCGTGAGGGGACCAGGTCGGCGACGTGAATCGCGTCGCCGTGTCCATAGAAGTCGACGGCGCACTTGCCCTTGCCGTCGGGGCCTATCGTCGCGGCGCCAGGGATGATCTCCTGCCTCAAATCGCCGTCCGTGTCCGCCGCCATGACGCTGTGTACGCCCTTGCCGGCGAAGGCGCCGTTGCCGTTCGCGGACGAATCGAAGCTCCACAGCAGGCTCAGCCGGCCTTCGCGGTAATTGTATGCTCCGAACGTCGTTCGGGCGTAGTAGCCCCGCTGCATGACGACGCTCGGCTGGCCCGAGTCATCGAGGAAGGCCAGCGTGGCGTTGTAGCGATCCGAGCGGTTTCCGTTGTTGTCGCCGAAGCTGCCGCTCGTGATGGGGGCGTGGTACTGGATGGTCGCGAGCTCCGCGCCGTCGACGCCGCTGAAGACCGTGAGGTATTCCGGTCCGCTCAAGATCTTGCCCGCCCCGTTGCGGTAGTCTCGCGCGTCGTCATCGTCGGCGGCGGGACCGGTGTGCAGGAACGCTCCCTTCCCATCGCGTGTGCCGGGCGCTGTCTTGACGGCGATCTCGGCGCGGCCATCGCCGTCCAGGTCGTAGACGACGAAGGGCGTGGTGTGCTCGCTCTCGCGGATGTTGATGCCCAGGTCGATGCGCCACAGGAAGGTGCCGTCGGTGTCGTAGGCCGCGAGCTTGGGCTGGCCGGTGCGGCCGTCTTGCGACGGATCGCGCGGGTTGTTCTGCTCTTTGACCACGAGCTCGTAGTCGCCGTCGCCGTCGAGATCGCCGGGAGAGGCGTCGCCGGCTTGGTAATTGTCGGGTGTTTTGAGCGGAATGGTGAGATAGTTTCGCGCCCACGTGGGTGTGCCCGAGTCCCCGCCGCGCGTGTTGGCCGAGTCGCCCTGCTCGGCGCCATCGATCACGGCTCGGACGGTGTATTTCGCGTCTCCGGGGGCTCCCGAGTCGAAGTAGTTTGTCGAGTCGGTGATGGGAGCGTCGTTCACCTTGGCGCCGTCGCGGTAGACGTTGAACCCGATCTCGGGATCCTCGTAGCCCATCAACCGCCAGCTGATGAAGTTGCCTTCGCCCGAGCGCACGGCCACCACGCCACGGCACAGGTTCTCCAGCGCGACGTGGCCGGTCGCGGCGGCCGGCGTCACGCCGCAGATGGACTCGCCTGGGCTGTCGGTGCCGCCCGTGCCGGGGTCTCCGCCGCCCGACGCGCCGCTGGACGTCTGCCCCGCCGCGCCGCTGGATGTCTGCCCCGCGGCGCCGCTGGACGACTGCCCCGCGGCGCCGCTGGACGTCTGCCCGGACGCGCCGCTGGATGTCTGCCCTGACGCGCTGCCTGCATTCGGAGCGCCGCCGGAGCCGTCATCGCCCGACTCGGACCCGCCGCACGCACCCAGGGCTCCCGCCACGACCAGGGCCATGGTCCCATAAGCAATAGCTCTCATTGTAGTACTCGCCTTTCAAGCCAATCGAAAACGAGACGAACGCCGGCGCCGGCGCTGCCGGACGTGGCGCGCGTGAGCTGGTCGCGGATCACTCCGAGACCGAGGGCCCGCTGAGCCGCCGCTACGGAACGTCCGAGATCACCGTTTCCAGAGCTCGACGTGGTTGTGGGATGAGGTGCTGGCTTTCGGTCACCACTTGGAGGCGTCCACTCAACTTTTTTTGATGGCGCATCCCGGAGGAGCCGCAGGAGTGGAATTTTGTTGTGGTCGGGCGGGATGGTAGGCTCGACGCGCCATGACGTTCTTGCTCCCGCATCCCGGCGCCGAGCGCGTCTTCGCGGTCGATCCCATCGCCTACCGGGCCGAGGCCGCGCGCAGGCTGGGCGCGCACGACGCTGCGCCGACCTCCGCCGCCGTCGCGGAGTGGACGGGCGGCCGGGGCGTCGACCTCGTGCTCGAGGCGACGAACTCGCCCGACGGCTTCCACCATGCGGCCGAGGCCGCGCGCATCGGCGGGCGGATCCTGCTGGCGGGCATCCCCGAGGGCGACCGCTATTCGCTGCCGGCGGCGCTGTGCCGACGCAAGGGGCTGAAGGTCAAGTTCTCCCGACGCATGGGGCACGTGTACCCGCGGGCGATCCGCCTCGTCGCCGAGGGGGCGGTGGACGTCGAGCCCATCGTCACCCACCGATTCGACCTGTCGGACGCCGAGCGGGGCATCCGCCTCCAGGCCGACTGCCAGGATGGGGCGCTGAAGTCGATCATCGTTCCGGAGGACGGCGACGCGCCGTTCTGAGCCGGGCCTCCCAGTAGATCGCACGATCATCGACAGCACAGCTCCGGAGTCTCTCGCCGCTGCTGACGAGCGGCTGCTGAATGCCGTGCTCAGCGCGCGCACCGGCTTCCGACGCACGCCCGAACCGACGGCGCGTGCTTCGCGCTGTGCGCAGCGACCCAGACGGACGTGCTCATGAGCCGGTACATCGACGTGAACCGCCTGGTAAAGACGGGACAGGTTATGGATGGGACGTGCGGACGTCCGGCGCCGATGTTCACGGGGCGTCGATTCTCCACGTGACGTTCAGGCCAATAACGCTTCTCGGGGCGGGCTAGGCTGTCTGCTCAGGTACTCGAAATCCATGCGTTCCCTAGGGTGCGGCATGGAAGACTCCTTGGACATCTGACCGTTACGGCGGAGGCAGAGCGTCAATGCATCGGATGGGAAGGTCGCGGTGACGCTGCGCGCGCAGGGCGAAGGACCATTTTCATTCGACCCAGGGAGCCTCGCGCGCTACGGGTCTGGAGAGGAGGGAGAGTGGCCGACATGATCGAGGCTACCACCATACCTGTCTGGGGCGGACAGATCATCGCCGGGAAGTACCGGGTTGAACGCGTGCTCGGCGCTGGCGCGATGGGCGTCGTCGTGGCGGCGATGCACCTGGATCTGCACGAGCTGCGGGCCATCAAGGTCATGCTCCCGACTGCCCTTTCGGACGCCGAGGGCACCGAGCGCTTCCTCCGAGAGGCCCGCGCCGCAGCGCGCCTCAAGAGCGACTACGTGGCCAAGATCCACGACGTCGGCCGACTCGAGACCGGTGTGCCGTACATCGTGCTGGAGATGCTCTACGGCATCGATCTGAAGACCGTCCTTGACCGGGAGGTGGTTCTGCCGGTCGATCGCGCTGCGCGCTATATCGTGCAAGCGTGCGACGCCATCGGCGAGGCCAACGCGATCGGCATCGTTCACCGCGATCTCAAGCCGGCGAACCTGTTCCTGGCCAGCGGCCCGCGCGGTGATGAGCGCGTGAAAGTGCTGGACTTTGGCATCGCGAAGGTCGCCGATCCAGCCTTCGACGGCGTGGAAGCGACGCGGACCAACACGGTCCTCGGGACTCCACTTTATATGTCGCCCGAGCAGATGCGCGGGGCGCGCAACGCGGATGCGCGCAGCGACGTGTGGGCGCTGGGCGTGATCCTGTATCGGATGCTTGCGGGCCGCGTCCCGTTCTCGGGCAGCACGATCACGGAGGTCTGCTCGGCGGTGCTCGCTGACAGCCCCGATTCGCTGCGGGCTGTGCGGCCCGATGTGCCACCGGGTCTCGAGGCCCTGATCCTGCGGTGTCTCGAGAAGAACCCGGCGGCCCGCTTCGCGGATGCCAACGAGCTCGGGGTGGCGCTCGCCCGGTTCGCGGCCGGCACGGCCACCGTGAGAGCGCCGTTCCCCCACGACGCCACGAAGATCGCCGACGCACCTGCGCCAGGCGTGGCCGCCCTGCCCTCGAGCAGCGCCCTGGTCCCCCGGCCACCGGCGCCGCGGCATGGGTCGATGCTCGAGCCGGCACATGCACCACCGGCGGCTTGCTTGCCGTTGCCTGCACCGACAAAAGCGCCCGCTGGGCAGCCCGCACCGGTGCTCCTGCCGTACGGGGCGAGCGCTGCTCGTTTGACCGAGTCGATTCGGACGGTGACCGCGTCATGGACCAGCGCCCCTGACGCCTCGAGAAGGGCCGATCGGCCGCTCACGACGATGTCGCGAGCAGCTCTGGTGATCGGCGTAGCAGCGCTCCTGACGTTGGCCGGCGGCGGCTGGGTTGCTTCGCAGCAGCTCAGGGCCGCAGCCGACACGGCCGCTCCGAGAAACGCAGACGTCGCGCACCAGGCGTCCTCTTCGGCTCACACGGTGCGGCTCGCCGAGCCTGCAGCGGACGCCTCCGTGATGGAACCGCCGGCGATGAACAACAAGGCCGCCGTACCCGCTCCCATGAGCAGCGCCAGCGCCCCGGCCGCGGCGTCACGGTCATCCCTACCGCCGGCGAGCGCCATGGCCGCGACGCCACAGCCGGCACCGGCGCGAAGCACGAGGTCTCGCGCCCCCGGGACGACAGGCAGAAGGGTCGGGGATGACGGTTTTGGCGGAGGCCGTTACTGAGTCGGAGCCATGGAACACGGGGGCAAGATGAAAGCGAGTCGAACGCGACACGTCCACGGGCACCTCACGGCGTGCATCGCCTTGGCAATAACGGTCCAGGCGGCGCCTTCAGCGGCGCAGCGCTCGCCTCCTGCGGCGCCTTCGAGCGCGCAGGCCTCGCCCCATGTGGCGGAGGCGCAGGCGTTGTTCGACGAGGCCCTCGCCTTGATGAAGAACGGCAAGTACACCGACGCGTGCCCGATGCTGAAGAAGAGCCATGAGCTCGACCCAGGAATGGTGACCCAGTACCGCCTCGCGGAATGTTATGAGTCGGTCGGACTCACCGGCAGTGCGTGGTCCATCTTCCTGGAGGTCGCCGAGAGCGCTAGGGCGGCCGGCCGCAGCGACCGCGAAGCGCGGGCGAAGGAACGCGCCGAGGCGTTGAAGCCGAAGGTGCCGATGTTGCTCCTGACGGTCCCCGCGGAGATCGCGAACCTTGTAGGTCTGCGGGTGGAGCGCGACGGCGCAGACGTCGACCCCAGCACGTGGAACGTGCCTGCCGCGATCGATCCCGGGGAGCACACGATCCGGGCGACGGCCCCGGGCAAGAAGGCGTGGGAGCAGACGGCGCAGGTCCTCGCGGGAGCGACCTTGGAGGTCCGCGTGCCCGTCCTGAAGAACGACGCTGGCGTTGCGTCTGCCGCTGCTGCACCGGCACCAAGGCCGGCGCCGGCACCGGCTGGAGCCGGCATGAACGGGTTTCACCTCGGCGCGATTGCCGCAGGTTCCGTGGGTCTTGTTGGGATCGGCCTTGGCGCTGGCTTCGGATTCAAGACACTTTCGCAATGGGACGCGGCGTTGTCGCACTGCAAGGATCGCGACAAGAGCCGGTGCGATGACGAGGGGATCGCCCTCGGCGAGGACGCGCGCACCTCGGCTGCAATATCGACAGCAGGGTTCGTCGTGGGCGGCGTCGGAATCGCCACGGCCGCGATCCTCCTGAACCTGGCCCCAAAGAGCGGCCCGGCCGCGAATGGCAAGGCGGGATTGCAGGTGACGCCGGTGATCGGGCAGAACGGGATGGAGGCGGTTCTCCGAGGGAATTTTTGAGATGCACGCGAAGGCCGACCGCGGTGCGGGGTATTCCCGGCCGACGCGACGGCCGACTCCGAGCGCACGTGACGGCTCGTTACAACGGGACGTGACGGGGCGTTAGCGGATCAGCGCCTCTTTCTGGGACGATATTCCTGCGGATTCGCCGATGCCTTGCACATCCTGAACGATGGAATGTTGATCACGGGCTTGCAGTCCCGCACCGTGGCCGCAGCCCGGGCGTCCGCCTCGGTGTGGTTCGCCGGGAGCGCCACGAGCGTTCAGGGCGATGTTCCTTGGATGCGCTAGAGCTTCGTTCCATGGATGATCGGCATTGTCATGCTACAATCATATTCGTGTTCCTCGCCTGCTCTCTCAGCATACGATCCGCACGTTGAGCGCACCGACATGATTCAATCCATCCTTGGTCGGTCGCCAGCGGAACGGTCGTAAACGCTGGAGTCGATCCGATGGGGCCCCGCACGGGATCCACAGATGCTCGCAGGGTTGAGGCGGTGTGAACGCCGGCGGGCAGGTGCTTGAGCTCAATCAACCGCGAGAACCTTTGCAGCGGTAGGGCGGCTCGGCGAGCTCGGCACCGCGCGGAGGTGGCCGCTCGGTGACTGGACGGACTCCGCATGGCGTAATGTGTCTGTTTGCGTAGACGGCTGTGGTTCGGACGCCGTCTACGTCTCGTTGGAAGTGAATGTGAGGTCGTGGCCTTGCAGATAATGTAGATATTGTGTTTCGAGCGTTGGGGGTGGATGTGATGGTGAAAGTGGATGGTCGGTTTGTTTTTATGGGGTTGTTCACTGGAGCGCTCATTGCCGGCGCGGGGTGTGGTCGCATCGTTGGCATTTCTGACCTGTCAGGTGACTCTGGCGGGGGTACAGATGGGCGGGGAGACGCCGGTGCAGGCGGAGCCACGACCGGCGGAGGCATCGGTGGAGGTACCGGCGGCGGCGCAACGATGGCGGTGTACGCGTGGGGAGCCAATCAGTTCGGCCAGATCGGTGATGGCTCCACGGTGAACCGCGCGAGCCCTGTCGAAATCACTGTATCACCACCGGCGGGCGTGAACGTGAAGGCGGTCTCTGCGGGGGCGAGTCACAGCCTGGCCTTGTTGACTGACGGGACGGTGATGGCTTGGGGCAACAACCAGTTCGGTCAATTGGGCGTCGATTCCGGTGTGGCTGCTATCCCGGTTCCAACGGTTGTTGGAGGTCTCGTTGATGTCAAGGCCATCGCCGCTGGAGGGTATATAAGCATGGCCCTCGATATCGACGGCAAGGTCTGGGTGTGGGGAGATAACTCTTATGGTGAGTTGGGTGACAGCTCAAGCGACCATGAGCCACACTCGAAGCCGACCATGGCATATATAGATGATGTGGACGCCATCGCGGCGGGGCAACAGCATTGCCTCGCGCTCAAGAAGGACGGCACGGTGTGGGCTTGGGGGAGCAATAGCTCTGGTGAGCTCGGCGACGGGACCACGACGGACAGTCACATCCCCATCCAGGTCACTGCCCTCTCTGATATTTCTATTGACGAGATTGTATGTGGTTCCTCGCATAGTGTGGCGCTCGGGAAAGGGGTCGGCGTCTATGCCTGGGGGCGCAACGAAGTTGGGCAGGTGGGCAATGGGACAGAGACGAATGTCCTGCTGCCCGCGCTTGTGCGGGGGCTGGAGGGGGCCGAGGTGACCCATGTTGCTGCCGGAGGGTTCCATGGGCTGGCGCTGTATTCCAATGGTAGGGTGATGTCATGGGGATACAATGGATCCGGCCAGCTTGGGGTTGTTAATGTAGATGAAAATAGGAGCCTCACGGCGGTCGAGGCTCAGGCGCCAATCACTGTCAAAGTCAATGCGATCGCCGGAGGAGCATACAATAGCGTGGCGCTGGCAGAGGACGCTACAGTCTGGAGCTGGGGGCGTGGCGAGTTCGGCGCGCTGGGCAACGGTGAATTCAAGAGCTCATCGGTTCCAATACAGATTCCTGATTTTCGCGGCGTGAGCAGCATCGACGCACACGGCGGCGATCACGTGCTCGCCCTCGTCGCCCGCTAGTACTACAGTTGCAGTTTGCTGCCTGGCGAACTGGCGCGACCCTCCAAGCCTCGGGCAGATCAATGTTCGGGCTTGGCGGGACGGTGGGCACCCGGGCCCCGCAGCTTGCGCCAGATTCGTGCGAAGCTACAGCGTGACTTGAGCTCAATCAACCACGAGAACCTCGCAGGGTAGGGCGGCTCGACGACCTCGGAACCGCGCGGAGGTGGCCGCTCGGCGGCCAGATGGCCGCCTTCTTCCTGCGGGCGGAGTCAGACCTTCCCGATACGGCAGGATATTGTCCGCGCGAGCTTGCTCACCGCTTCGGTGACACCGGCAGCCCGAGCAGCCGCCCGATCGCCTCGTGAACTACACGGGCCGCCTCCTCATCCCCGAGGGCGACGGCGCGGCTCAGAGTGCCGGCGAGCGAGGCGACCACGGCGGCCCGAGGCGACGGGTCGGCTGGCGCGAGCACGCCAAGCCCCGGGCTCACTGGTTGGTCCCGGGTTGGGTCCATGCCCTCCGAAGGGGGGCGATCAATCGCCTGATGCCCCCAAAATCGCGGCAAATGCGATGGATCGCGACGGTTCGCCACGGCAAATTCGTCGCCCAAGTTCGTCCCTGGTGACGGAGAAGAAGAAGGGAGCGAACGCTGCCGCGCGTCGCCCGCGGCTGCTCAACCGTCGAGCAGGAACGAGCCGAACGTCGGCTCGCCCGCGCGCCGGTAGGTGTTGAGCACGACGCCCCGCCCGGTCGCGCGCGTGGCCCGGAGCTCGAAGGCCGTGGGCGCGACGCGCTCGAAGAGGCGCTTGCCGGCGCCGAGCACGACCGGGAACGTGAGCACGTGCAGCTCGTCGACGAGGCGGTACGAGAGCAGCGTCTGCGCGAGGCCGGCGCTGCCGTGCACTTGCACCTCGCGCTCGTAGCGTTGCTTCAGGCCGGCGACGCCGGCGACGACGTCGCGCTCGATCGTCGCGGGGCCCCACTCGGCGCGCCCGAGCGTGCGGCTGGCGACGTGCTTGGGCAGCGCGTTCAGGGCGCTGGCGATCGGGTCGGCCGGGTCGGTCACGCGGGGCCAGTGCGACGCGAAGATCTGGTAGGTGCCGCGCCCGAGCAAGAACGCGTCGGCGCGCTTGAACACGTCGACCATGAAGGCGCCCAGGTCGTCGTCGAAGTGGGGCCGCACCCAGCCCTCGTAGGTGAATCCCCCGCTCGGATCTTCGCCCGGCCCGCCGGGGGCCTGCATCACGCCGTCGAGCGTCACGAACGTCGTCATCGTCAAGATCGCCATGGCTCACGCTCCTCGGGGCGCAGCGGGACGGTCCGCCGCGGCCTCTGTCTCTTTGACCCCTCGAGCCGCCGAGGATCATCGGCCCGACGACGATTTCTCCCCGCGGCCGGCGCCGGCTCGGGCGACGCCGGCACGAGGTCAGCCTGCGGCTGGGGTAGGGCAGGGGACTGACCAGACCGAGCGCTGGAGAGCGCCGCCGCCTCGTGCCCGCTCGGTCGTCGCGGGATCGCATCTCGCGCCATCCCCTGTTCGTCGCGAGCTCGACACCCGTGCCTCGCGGCGCGATGGCTCGTCATTTGCTGGTGCTGGATCTCCAGACGAGACGATGGGCGTCTCGAACACGAAGCGGAATTCGATGCCAGGAGGAGAGACCATGAACTGCTCCGAGCTCATGAAGACCGACGTGGCGTGCTGCAAGGCGGGCGAGCCCGTCGAGCGCGTCGCCGAGCTGATGCAGTCGCGGAACATCGGCTTCGTTCCGATCTGCGGCGATGACGGCTCCGTCATCGGGACCCTCACCGATCGCGATCTCACGATCCGGGTGCTCGCGGAGCACCGTCAGGCCGCGTCGACACGGGCGGAAGACGTCATGACCAGAGAGGTCGTCTGCTGCCGTCCGGACGAGGACGTGAACGTGGCGGCGAGCCTCATGAGCAACCACAAGAAGTCGAGGATCGTCTGCGTCGACGACCAGAAGCATCCTGTCGGCGTCATCAGCCTGTCGGACATCGCCGACAAGGACGGCGGGGCGAGGTCGTCAGCGCTCTTGAGCTCGATCTCTCAGCGAGAGGCCCGCGCGTAGCGCCCGCCGCGCCGCGCTCGTGCCGCTCGTGCGCCAGGGCGGCCCGCCGCGCGCCGGCGGGCCCGCCCCGCGCGCGGCCTTGCGGGCGCGCCGGCTCAGAACGGGACGCCCAGGACCTGCGGCGCGTGCGCGCCGACCTGGGTGAGGAGCCACGCCTGCTGGCGGTGCGTGTTCTCCTCGATGCGGTCGCAGCTCGCCATGAGCGGGCGGTCGAGCAGCATCATGGCCGTCTTCTTCACGGCGACGAGCGTGATGTGCAGGTCGGCCGCGAGCACGTAGAGCTCGTGCAGCCCGCGGAGCTGCCCGAGCTTGCCCTCTCTGGCCCGGTTCAGGCGGATCTTCTCCGGCAGCGAGCCAAGCTCGTTCGCGTCGCCCGCCGGCGGGGCGGGGTTGTACGGGCGCGCCGCCGGCTCCAGCCACGAGAGCGACCGCCGCGAGAGCTCCTGCAAGCGCGAGAGCCCCATCGACAGCTCGCCCTCGTTGAGCTCGTGCGCGGAGGCGGCGTCGCACGCCGCGATGAACCGCTCGTGGGCCAGCCGGAGCAGGCCGAGGTAGTCGCCCAGGCGCTGCCGCTCCGCGGTGTCGCCGGAAGGGCGCGCGATCGCCGACGCGACCGCCGAGGCCGCGGCGCCGGCGCGCGCGACCGCCCGCTCCGCCGCGCCGGCGATCTTCGCGGCGGCGCTGCGCGCGGCGCTCACCTTCTGCAGCCTGGCCGCCGCGAACTTCACGGCCGGCTGTTTGCTCACCGGGTCCCACGTCGTCATCGTCAGCTCGTTCGCGGCCCGAGGGCGCCCGTCCGGCTCGGCCCCGTCCGTCCCCTCCTCGTCCCAGTATCCGTAATGGAACGGGATGAACAGGTGCCCTGGGAGGATATCCCCGATCCTCGCCGCCCCGCGCACCCGGCCGCGGCGGGTCACGACGTCGACCATCTCTCCCTCGCTCACGTCCATGCGCGCGGCGTCCTCGGCGCTCATCTGCACGAACACGTCCGGGGCCGCCGCCTGCAGCACCGGCGACCGTCCGGTCTTCGTTCGCGTGTGAAAATGGTAAACGAGCCGCCCGGTCGTCACCCACAACGGGTACTCGTCGTCGGGCGACTCCGGTGGAGCGAACCAGTCGGCGGCCTTGAGGATCGCGCGGCCCGCCGGGTCGTTGGCCGAGTATTCCTCGCGCGAGACCGCCGCGCCGGTCTCGATGTCGTGCCCGTAGCTCCCGCACGCGTCGGCGCCGGTCGGGAAGCGCAGATCCGTATACAGCCGCTCGGTCCCGTCGGGGTGCGCGTCGTTCACCGGCCACTGGATGCCTGAGCCGCCGGTGAGCCTTGCATAGGTCAGGCCGCTGTAATCGCAGTTCTGGCCCTTGGTGCACGCGCGCCACGCGTCGAACGCGCCCTCGGGCGTGTCCCACGGGATCAGCGGCCGACCGTCCTTGTCGGTGAACCCCATGCGGCGCGCGAAATCCACGAAGACATCCATGTCCGGCCGCGCCTCGCCGGGCGGGTCGACGGCCTTGTACGAGATGTGCACCGTCCGATCGGCGTTCGTGAACGTGCCGGTCTTCTCCCCCCAGATCGCGCTCGGCAGCACCAGGTCCGCGAACCGCGTCGTCTCGGTCGGGAAGGCGTCCTGGACGACGACGAAGAGATCCTCCTTCGCCAGCGTCTTGCGGATGCGGGGCAGGTTGGGCACCGAGACAGCCGGGTTCGTGCCGATGATCCAGAGCATCCGGATCGACCCCTGCTCGGCCAGGCGGAACAGCTGCGTGCAGTGGGTGTGGGGCGCGAACGTGGGGATCACGTCCGGCTCGACGTTCCACACGCGCGCGAGGTCGGCCACGTGCGCCGGGTTGTTCATGTTGCGGAACCCCGGGAACTCGCCGTCCGCGCCGGTCTCGCGGGTGTTCTGGGCCGTCGGCTGGCCGTTCGACTGGATCACGCCGCAGCCGGGTTTGCCGATCATGCCGCGGATCAGGACGAGGTTGTTGACCTGGCACGCCGCGGCCGTGGCCTCGTGCGCCTGATAGACGCCCTGGAGCACGGTGGCCAGGAGCCGCTCGCTCGTCCCGAGCAGGCGGGCCGCGGCGTTCAGCTGGTCCACGGGGACGCCGGTGATCTCGGTGACGCGCCGGGGCGGATAGGCCGCGACCTTCTCCCGGAGCACCTCGAACCCGACCGTGTGCGCATCGATGAACGGCTGATCCACATGCCCGTTCTGGATCAGCAGGTGCATGAGCCCGTTGAGCAGCGCCACGTTCGTGCCGAGGCGCGGGGTCAGGTGGACGTCGGCCTCCCGGGCGGTGTCGGTGGTCCGCGGGTCGATCACGACGAGCCTGGGCGGGTTCGGGCCCCGGCGGCGATCGAGGATGCGCATCCACGACACGGTCTGCGTCGCGGCGATGTTGTGGCCGACGTGCAGGATGCAGTCGGCGACGTCGAGGTCCCGGTAGCTGGACGGCTGCCCGTCGCGGCCGAACGTCTCGCGGAGCGAGCTGCCGGCGGTGGCGGTGCACAGCCGCGTGTTCCCGTCGATATGGTTCGTGCGGAGCCCGGCGTGGGCGATGACGCTGAGCGTGTAATAGTCCTCGATGAAGAGCTGCCCGCTGTTGTAGATGGCGACCGCGCCGGGCGTGTACCGCGCGACCACGTCCCTGCACCGGCGGGTCATGAGAGCCATCGCCTCGTCCCACGTGGCCTCGCGGAACGCGTCGCCGGGCTTCTTGCCGGTGCGGATCAGCGGCCGGGTCAGCCGGTCGGGGCTGTTGTTCGCGACCCAGCCGTGGAGCCCCTTCGGGCCCAGCCGGCCGTGGTTCACGACGTCCTGGGCCCGGCCGCGGACGCCGACGATCCTGTTCCCCTTGACGCCGATATCGAGCCCGCACCCGTTCGTGCACAGCACGCAGCAGGACTGGACCCATCGCTCCGGCTCCTCCTGGGTCTGCTCGTCGACCCGCGCCGGCCACTGATGCTCGCCGAAGTACGGCGTCCGCTCGCCCCACGGGCTCGTCACGCTGTTCCGTGTCTGGGCCATGCTTGGACTCCTTCCATGTCGCCAGCGTGGGCCCCATGTCGCCAGCGTGGGCCATGTCGCCAGCGTGGGCCATGTCGCCAGCGTGGGTATCCGTGGCGGGTGGCGTAGCAGGGGCGCGGTGGGGTGCCAGCTTCGATGCACCGCCTCGATACCGCGCGATCGAACAGACATCCTCGAGCGAGTCGCGCCTGACAGGATGCGCCTGACCTCCATCGGCGCCCGACGCGCCGCGACACGCCTGCGCGGCGAGGTGAGAGGTGGACGACCGATCGGCGCGCGCGGCCGTCCGGCGCGCCGGATCAGCTTGCGCGACGCCGCGCGATATGTTTTGAGTTCAAAGTATTCGCTCAGCCACGCGCGCCCGCGGCGGACCCCGCGGTGGGCGTCGCGCCCTGTTCGTTTTCGGCGGTACGCGGCCTCGCGCGAGGCGCGCGGCTCGTCCCGGCGCCGGCGCGCCTCGCGCCCGGCCGACGAGGGCGGCGCCGCGCCTCGCGCCCGGCGAGCGGCCTCGTCACCGCAGAGGAGGGGAATTCCATGGCCCGACTGCTCATCGTCTCGAACCGTCTCCCGATCAGCGTGCGCGTCGATCGCGGGGCGCTCTCCCTCACGCGCTCCTCGGGCGGCCTCGCCGCCGCGATGCGCGGCCCGCACGAGCGCCACTGCGCGGTCTGGATCGGGTGGCCCGGCAGCGTCGCGAGCCTCTCCCCCGAGCAGCGGCAGGACGCCGACGCGGCGCTCGCCGGGATGCGCGCCGTGCCGGTGCACCTCGGCGCCGCGGAGCAGCACCGCTTCTACGACGGCTTCTCGAACGGCGTCCTCTGGCCCCTGTTCCACTACCTGCTCGACAAGGTGAACCTCGACGCCGAGCTCGACTGGGAGGCCTACCAGCGCGTCAACGAGCACTTCGCCGACGTCGTCGCCGCGCAGTACACGCCGGGCGACGCGATCTGGGTGCACGACTACCAGCTCCTGCTCCTCCCGGCGCTCCTCCGGCGGCGCCTCCCCGGGGCGCGGATCGGCTTCTTCCTCCACGTCCCGTTCCCGTCCGCCGAGGTCTTCCGCATCCTCCCGTGGCGCGAGCAGATCGTGCGGGGCCTGCTCGGCGCCGACCTGATCGGCTTCCACACGGCCGGCTTCCGCCGGAATTTCGCCGCGTCGGCGGCGCACGTGCTCGGCGTCGAGCCGGGCGAGGCGGCGATCGAGCACGACGGGCGCGCGGTCGCCCTGGGGGTCCACCCCATCAGCATCGACGCCGCGGAGATCGAGCGGCTCGCGGGCCACCCCGGCGTCCGGGAGGAGGCGGCGCGCATCCGCGCCGAGGCGCGCGGCCGCAAGATCGTGCTCGGGATCGACCGGCTCGACTACACGAAGGGGATCCCGCGCCGCCTGCTCGCGATCGAGCGGTTCCTCGAGCGCGAGCCGGAGCTGCGCGATCACGTCCGCTTCCTCCAGCTCGCGGTGCCCACGCGCGAGTCGGCCGGCGCGTACGCCGACTTCCGGCGGCTCGTCCACGAGATGGTCGGCCGCATCAACGGCAAGTACGGCACGACGTACGCGACGCCGATCCACTACATGCACCGCTCGCTGCCGTTCGAGCAGGTGGTCGCCCTCTACCTCGCCGCCGACGTGATGCTGGTCACCCCGCTGCGCGACGGCATGAACCTCGTCGCGAAGGAGTACGCCGCCGCGCGGATCGACGACGACGGCGCCCTGATCCTGAGCGAGTTCGCGGGCGCGTCCTCCGAGCTCGCGGAGGCGATCTCCGTCAACCCGTACGACATCGGCTCGGTCGCCGCCGCCGTGAAGCAGGCGATCGCCATGCCGCTCGCCGAGCAGCGGCTCCGGATGGCGGCGCTGCGCCGCCGCGTGGCCACGCACGACGTGCACACCTGGGCGCAGACGTTCCTCGACGATCTCGACCGCGCCGCGCCAGCGGCGCCCGCGGTGGCCCCCCCGTCGCGCCGGGGGATGCCCGAGAGCGTCGTCGAGAGCGTCCGCCGGGCGCCGCAGCGCGTGTGGATCCTCGACTACGACGGCACGCTGGTCCCGTTCGCGCCGGTGCCCGACCTCGCCGCGCCGGACGAGGAGCTGCTCGCGCTGCTCCGGGCGCTGTCCGAGCGCGACCGCGTGCACGTCGTGAGCGGCCGCCGGCGCGCCGACATCGAGCGCTGGCTCGGCGCGCTGCCGCTCCACCTCCACGCCGAGCACGGCTTCTGGTCTCGGCCCAAGGCGAGCGACGACTGGGTCGCGCTCGAGCCGGACGCCGCCGCCTGGAAGGGCGAGGTGCGGAAGATCCTCGAGGACGTCACCCGGCGCACCCCGGGCACCTTCATCGAGGAGAAGACGGTGACCCTGGCCTGGCACTACCGCACGGCCGAGCCCGAGCTGGCGAGCCAGCACGTCCGCGAGCTCTGCGCGCGCCTCGAGGCGCGCATCCCCATGGATGCGCTGGAGCTGCTCGCCGGCGCGAAGGTGATCGAGGTCCGGCCGCGCGGCGTGCACAAGGGCAGGGTGGTGCCGCTCATCCTGGACGACGTGCCGGCGAGGGCGGCGGTGATCGCGATCGGCGACGACCGCACGGACGAGGACATCTTCGCGGCGCTGCCGCCGTCCGCGTGCACCATCCACGTCGGCAACGCGAGCAGCCGCGCCGCCTACCGGCTGCCCGACGCCGGCGCGGTGCGGCGCCTCCTGCGCGTGGTCCACGCGGGGCTGGACGCGGGCCGCGCGGGGCTGGACGCGGGCCGCGCGGGGCGGGGCGCCGGGGTCGTGGCTTGACGCACGCCGCGTGGGGGGCGCTCCAGGACCGCATCGCGGCCGCGTTCGGGATCGAGCCCGAGGCGCGCGAGGCCATCGTCCGGAGCATGCTGGAGCGGAGCGCCAAGGGGTCGGCGGGCTACTGGCTCCAGCTCTTCCTCGCCATGGGCATCGCCTCGCTCGGGCTCGTCCTCGGCAGCGGCGCGGTCGTCATCGGCGCGATGCTGATCTCGCCGCTCATGGGGCCCATCGTCGAGCTCGGGATGGGCCTCGCCATCGGCTCGCCGTTCCTGGCGCTGCGCTCTTTCACCCGCGTCGCCTTCAGCGTCGTCATGGTCGTGACGAGCGCCGCGGCGCTCACCCTGACGCTGCCGTTCTACGAGGTGACGTCGGAGATCGCCGCGCGCACCTCGCCGACCGCGCTCGATCTGCTCATCGCGATCTTCTGCGCGATCGCGGCCGCCTACACCACCGTGCGGCCCGGCTCGGACACGACCTCGACCGCCGCGGGCACGGCCATCGGCATCGCGCTCGTGCCCCCGCTCTGCGTCGTCGGCTACGGGATCGGCACGCGGGTGAAGAGCATCGCCAGCGGCGCCGCGCTGCTCTTCACGGCGAACCTCTGCGCGATCCTCCTGTTCGCCATCCTCTGCTTTTTGCTCCTCGGCTACAGCGCCGTCAGCACCGCGGAGCTCGAGCACGCGGAGCTCGCGAAGCAGAAGCCGGGGGCGATCCGCCGCGTGGCGCGCGCGCTGCAGGTCTTCTTCGAGCTCCGCCACGGGTGGATCTTCCGCGTGATGATGCCGCTCGCGCTCCTCGGGGCCGTGTACCTCCCGCTCCGGGAGGCGCTCGCGCGGGTGTCGTGGCAGGTGCGCGTCCGCACGGCGATCGTGCGCATGCTGGACGCGCTGCCGCAGAGCACGGTGCGGTCGAGCGTCACCGTCGACCACGGCAGCGTCGCCGTGCGCCTCGTGCTGCTCGGCCGGGCCGACGAGGCGGAGCGGCTCGAGCGCGATCTGCGCGATCGGATCGCCGTCGTCGCGGGCGTCACCCCGAAGGTCGACGTCATCGCGGTGCTCGACGCGAGCGCGCTGGAGGAGGTGGCGGCCTCGGTCCGGGCGAGCTCGGCGCCCATCGACGTGGCGCCCAAGGAGCCGGAGCTCGCGCTCGTCCAGCGGGAGCTCGCCGCGTCGCTCGGGGGCGCGTGGCCGCACGCGGCGGGGCCGCTCGTCGCGTGGCGGCTCCGGTTCCCGGACAACGAGCCGGCCGTCGTGGAGGTCGTGCACGTCGGCCCGGCGCTCGGCGCCCCGGCGGCCGACCTGCTCGGGCGCGCTCTGTCGCGGGAGCTCGGCGCGGAGGTGGCGGTGCAGGACCGCGCCATCGCGCCCGAGCCGATCGTCGCCGAGCCGGAGGGCGGGTGGCCCTGGCTCCAGGAAGCCCGGCCCGCGCTCGCCTGGCTGGACGACGTGGAGGCGCTGCACGGCTGCGTCGAGGTGCCGCCGAGCCCCGGGGAGAAGGCGAGCGGGGAAGTCGAGGCGGTCCTCGCGGCGCTGCGGTCGCTGCCGGCCCTCCGCTCGGATCGGGTGCACGTCCGCGAAGGGGCGCGGTGGCGGGCGGTCGTCTCGACCGTGCCGTGCGCGCCGCCGGAGCCCGTGCCGGCCGACGCCGCGGTGGGGGCCGACGCCGCGGCGGGGGCCGACGCCGCGGCGGACGCCGGCGCGCGCTGAACGCTCTTCGGCCTGCTGGAGGGGCGGACATCCAGGTACATGCCCGCTGCCCTGCTGATGCTCGCGGCGCTCCAGCTCATGGCGGCGCTCCCGTTCGCGGCGTACGGGCCGCAGGAGGCGCGCGCCGCCGAGGCCTCCGCCGCGCCGGACGCGCGCGCCCGCGCGCTGTACTGGCCCATGGTGGCCATGGGCGCGGGCGCCTTCCTGGTGATGAGCCTCCTCATGGTGCCGACGCCGCTCCAGATGTGCGGCGTCGAGCAGCGCTCGGTCCAGCAGGCGAGCTGGGTGATCCAGGTGCACCTCCTGAGCATGTACCTGCCCTCGCTCTCGGTCGGCGCCCTCCTGAAGCGGATGTCGATCGCGCAGCTGCAGGGCGTGGGGCTGCTGTTCCTGCTCGTGGGGTTTCTGGTCAGCTGGGTTCCGGGGTTCGAGGGGGCACCTGGTCGGCTGGCGCTGGTCGGGGTCGTGTGGTGTTACGTGTTCGTGACCGCGACGACCCTTGTCGCGCGCAGCCGCCCGGGCTCCGAGCGCTTTCGCGCGCAGGGCGTCGCGCGTCGCCTCCGGGGTGCTGTATGCTCGGCCGAGATCAGGCTCGGATCGGTACGGGAGCAGCGGAGCGCATGGAGTCCTCGGAGAGAGAGCCGGCAAGTCCAGAAGATTCGGTTCGCCAGATGCTCGTCGAGTTCGCGCGCGCCTTCGAGCGAGGCGACGTGGACGCGTTATGCGACATGTTCGTACGTGACGATGCCCTGATCTTCTACGGCACACACGACAAGCTGCACTTCACGCGCTGGGCCGAGATCGAGGCCTCGTTCCGGCGGCAGAGCGAGATCCTGAAGGACCTCGTGTGCAGGATCACCGGCGATGTCCAGGTGCGTCTGCTGGCCGGGGGAGCGGCCGCCTGCGCCGGGACGGCCGGCTTCGGTATCCACGCCACCATGGGCGGCGTGCGCTTCGACCTGCCCGCGCTCCGACTGACCTGCACGGTGGAGCGCCACGGGGATCACTGGCGGTTCGTGCAGCTCCACCTCTCCGTGTCGGACAGGCCGTTCCTCGACAGCGTGGGCCACGTGCTCGAGAGCGCCTGAACGCCGCGCCGCCACACCACGCCGGTGCGGCGGCGCGGCCCGCGCCTCACGTGGGGACGTCGCTCGACTCCGCCAGATCCCGGAGCGCCCTCTCGCTCCGGCGCAGCGCCTCCTCGGTCCGCTGGACCTTCAGCGCCTCCTGCTCCAGCTCGCCGCGGAGCACGGTGTTCTGCAGCGACAGCGCGGCCAGGAACTCGAGGAGCGGCAGCCGGCGCAGGATGAACGCGCCGTGGACCAGCCGGTTCTCCAGGTAGAGGAGGCCGCCCACCTCGCCGGGGTTCTTCATGAGCGGCATGCACAGCACCGACTTCGGCCGCTCGCGCACGAGGTACTCGTCCCCGGCGAAGGCGCCGCTCGCCCCGACGTCGCTGAGCACCACCCGCTCCCGCGTCCGCTCGACATAGTTGACGATCGACGCCGGGACGCGGGTCGCGAGCGGCGCCGTGCTCCGCTCGTACACGCGGATGCTGATGCCGTCGCGGTCCACCACGGCCTCGGCGGCGAGCCGCAGGCCGTCCCCGATGAGCAGGAGACAGCACCGCTCCGCCCCCTCGTGCTCGACGACGAGCCGCATGAGCGACTCCATCATCTCCTTCGGCGTCATGTCGCTCGAGAGCGACCGCGAGACCTTCACCGCGGTCTGCGCGTCGATGGCCTCCGCCGCCATCGTCATGACGCCGCTGCTCGTCGCGCGGCGCTGCTCCTGGTTCAGGACGAGCGCATGCCGCTGCTCGAGCTGCCTCACCTTCTCGCTCGCGCCCCAGCGCGAGTACGACGCCACCGCCTCCCGCAGGTAGAGCCCCGGCAGGCCGCTGTAGCCGCGATCCAGGTAGAACCGGGCGGCGAGCTCGCTCGCGAGCGCCTCCTGGTGGATGAACCGGGACTCGCGGAAGGCCACGATCGCCTTATCGTAGAGCGCCGCGGCCTCGTCGTGCCTGCCGTCGACGCGCGCGCGCTCCGCCGCTACGAGCGCGTGTTTGCCGGCGAAGTTGTCGGGGCAACTCTCGGCCCAGACGCGCAGCTGCTCCTCGTGGCCGGCGAGCGACCGCCGGAGCCCGGCCTGCTCCTCGGCCGGGGCCCCGGAGAAGCGGGCCGCCCGGGCGAGGGCGCCGAAGTAGTGGTACTCGGCCGAGAACAACATCCCGTTGCCCCCCGAGATGTTGCGCTCCGCCTTCTCCGCGGCCAGGGCCGCCTCGTCGGGGTTGGAGGCCAGGAGGTGCTGCGCGGTCTTCATCACGTAATGGACGAGCCGCACGCTCGGGAAGCTCTCCTTCTCGAGGCGGTCCTCGAACGCCTGCTCGTCAAAGTCGTCCGCGCTCATCGTGCCGAGGTGGCGCGTGGCGCCCCTCATCGCCTGGACCAGGCGCAGCATGCTCGTCACCGCGTCCGCGGCGAACGTGATCTTCGCCTTCGTCGCGTAGTCGAGCGCGCTCACCGCGACCTTGTACGCCTCCTCGAGCGGGTCGCCCCGCACGATCACGTTCAGGGTGAGCTGGATGTTGCTGAAGCTCCCCCACGTCAGGTTCCCGACCTCGTTCGCGGCCTGGATGCTCACGCGCTGGCAGGCGATCCCGGTGTCGATGTGGCGCGTCCAGACCGAGATCAGACAGCCATAGAGGTTGGCCACCTCGGGCTTGTAGACGAGCGCGTTCATCTTCTCGGTCAGCTCGTAGCCCACCCTGCCGATCCGGTCGCCGTCCTGGTACGCGCCGAGCTTCTGGCAGAGCGCCTTGCCGAGGCACGTGTACCCGATGCCGGTCGGCTCCGCGTTGCCGTGGAGCAGGCTGAGCCGGACCATCTGGCAGACCAGGAGGTCGTTGAGGTTCGGATCGGTGTAGAAGGTCGAGGCGTACATCACGGCCATCACGCCCATCGCCGCGAGCATCGGCGGCGCCGTCATCCTCGGCTGGCCGAGGATCTCGTCGGCCGTGTGATCGCGGAGCGCGTCGCGCAGCGCCGTGATCTCCGCGACAACCTCCTCGTCGGCCGGCTGCCTCCCGAGCTTGATGCCGAGCAGCGCGAGGCACTCCAGCCCGACGCCGATGCACGCGTCGTGCTCGGACCGGGCCATGTGGTTCTGCATCAGGACGCGGTAGGCCGCCGCCTTGTCGAGCTGCGTGCGCGCGCGCTCGAGGAGCATCGAGCAGAGGTCGATGGACCGATCGAACTCCCCGTTCACGCACGCGCTCTCGGCGAGATCGAGGTGCAGCGCGAAGGCGAGCAGATCGTCGGCTCCCGCCCAGTCGTCCTCCCCGATCAGCGCGCAGCCCGCGGCGAAGTAGGCCACCGCGGAGCCGTAGGCCCCGGAGGCCCTCGCCTTCCTGCCGGCGCGGAGGTTCAGCTCGGCCGTCCTGCGCCGCTCGCCCGGATCGGTGATGAAGGAGGCGCCGATGTTCAGCTGGTTCGTGATCTCGAACAGCCGGTCCTCCAGCGCCTCCTCCGGCGTCTGGACGAGCAGCAGGCGCCCGATGCGCAGGTGCGTCGAGGCGTGGTTGCCCTCGCGGATGAGCAGGTACGCGGCCTGCTGCACGCGGTCGTGGAGGAACTTGTACGTGCTGCCTCGGCGCGCCACGAGCCCCTCGCGGATGGCCGGGGAGATGGCGGCGTGCGTCGTCTCGGTCGACTCGCCGTACATGGCCGAGAGGACCTCGGCGTCGAAGCGGGCGCCGAGGCACGCGGCGAGGGAGAGGACCCGCTGCGTCTCGCCGTCCAGCCGCCTGAGGCGGCCCAGCACCAGGTCGACGACGTTGTCGGTCAGGTTCTGCGCGGCGATGGCCTCGATGTTCCAGCACCAGACGGCGCTCACGGGATCGACCCAGACCAGCTTCTGGCGATAGAGCTCCGTCAGGAACTGGCCCACGAAGAACGGGTTGCCGCCCGTCCTCTGGACGAGGAGCCTGGTGAGCTGAGCCCCCAGCTCGTCCTCGCAGCGGAAGGTGTCCATGACGAGCTCGAGGACGTTCTCGTGCGGGAGCGGGTCGAGGCTGAGCGTCGAGACGCGCGCGCCCGTGGCGTGGATCTGCCGGAGCACCTCCATGAGCGGGTGCGACGGGGTCACCTCGTTGTCGCGGTACGCCCCGATCACGAGCAGGTGCCGCTTCTCGGGCGCCGCGATGACGTCGCGGATGAGCCTCAGGCTGGCGGGATCTGCCCACTGCAGGTCGTCCACGAACAGCACGAGCGGGTGCCGCTTGCGCGCGACCACGCCGAGGAACGCATGGAACACGCGGACGAAGCGGCTGCGCGCCTCGTTCGGCGCGAGCGGCGGCACCGGCGGCTGCTCGCCGAGGATCAGCGAGAGCTGCGGGATGATGTCGATGATGACCCGCCCCTCCTCGCCGAGCGCGTCGCTCAACCGGTGCTTCCACCCCGCGAGCGACTGCGGGCTCTCCGTCAGGATCTGCCGGACGAGCTCCCCGAACGCCTGGGCGATCGTGCGGTAGGGGATGTCGCGCTGGAGCTGATCGAACTTCCCGGAGATGAACGCTCCGCGCTCGCGGACGATGGGCGCCTGCACCTCCTTCACGAGCGAGGTCTTCCCGACGCCCGAGTACCCGGCGACGAGCACGAGCTCGGCCGTGCCCGTGGCGACCACACGCTCGAACGCCTTGAGCAGGATCGCGCGCTCGCGCCTCCTGCCGTAGATCTTCGTCGGGAGCTGCAGCCGGTCCGGGATGTCGGCCGTCCCGAGCGGGAACGAGTCGATCATCCCGAGCTCCTCCAGCTCGGTCTGGCACATGAGGAGATCCGACCAGAGCCCGCGGGTGGTCTGATAACGCTCCTCCGGAGACTTCGCGAGGAGCTTCATCACGATCTCGGAGACGATCCGGGGCACGTCATGCACCAGCTCCGCGAGCGGCACAGGGGCCCTCGCGATGTGGGCGTGCGCCCACGCGGGCGCGTCCTCGGCGTCGAGCGGCAGCTTGCCGGAGAGCAGCTCGTACAGCGTGACGCCGAGCGAGTAGAGATCGGCGCGCTCGTCGATCGGCCAGTCGACGCGGCCCGTCCGCTCCGGCGCGATGTAGGGCAGCGACTCCGGGTTGATCTTCGTCTCGTCGGAGAGGCCGAGATCGCCGCGCACCACGGCCAGCCCACCGTCGAGCGACACCTCCCCGCTCTCCGGGTGCACGGAGAGGTTCGCGGGGCGGATGTCCAGGTGAAGGGTGCCTGACTTATGAAGTTTCGACAGCGCAGATGCGATCTGCACCGCGTGCGTGAGGAACCGGCGAAGATCCATGAGAGCCCTGGTGATCGTCGATAGGACGACCCTGAGTGGACGGTACTCGAAGCAGGATCCCTGTCAACGTTTTCTCCGGCCTCGCCGGCGAGGCGCCGGCCGCCGGAGCGCTTCGACGCGGTCGACGCGGTCGGCGCGGACGTCGATCACGACGCGTCATGGATCCTCGTCGTGTGGTGCACGAGGGCTTTCCATTCACCGCCCTTGAACTCCCAGACCGCGGTGAAGGCGATGGTGTTATCGAGCTTGACACCGCCCTTGAGCTCGGCGCGCGAGCGGTAGACGCCGCTCACGATAGCGACGTCCCCGCCGACGATACGCACGTCGCACTGCCGGAGCTCCTGCGTGTACGTCAACATGCTGTCGACGAGCTTCAGGTACTCGTCCTTGCCGCGCTGCACTCCGTTGTAATCGACGTACCGCCAGCCTTCGGCCAGGTGGCGATCGAGGAAGCCGTAGTCCTTGACGGCCCCCACCGCCTTCGTCCACGCCTTGAGGAGCGCGACGTGCTCCTCTCTCGCCTGCTCCGCGGTGATCTTCGACATTCTCCACCTCCGCCGCGCGCCCTGGCCGCACTCGAGCCCGCGCGACCGCGCGGGGGGCGCCGCCGTCGCCGCTCCACACCATGGTAAAGAGCCTGCCGGCCGGGCGTCAACATCAGCCCTGATGTCCCGCCGCCTCGAGGGCCGCGCGCAGATGATCGGCCATGACTTGCACGTTCGGCGGCAAATTCATGGTGATGTGATTGCCAGGGACCTCGTGGACAGTGAGCTGGCCCTGGATCAAATCGCGCCATCCCCGCGCCGGGTTGTTCACGGTCATGGCGTCGCGCTCGCTCGCCTCGAAGAAGAGCACGTCACCCGGGTAGGGGCGGGGGACATAGCGCAGCATCGCCTGCAGGTTGGCGGTGACGATCTTGCGGAACGTGGCGAGCTCCTGGAGCGCCAGCTTCGGGAACATCCGGGAGACACCCTTCTTGCGCTGGAGCACGTGGAGCAGCTGCTCGTCCGGGGAGAGGTGCCGGATCTCCTCCGCGGGGACGGGGAGACTCGCATCGCCGCTGATCAGGTAGGCGAGGCGCTCGGGGGTGTCGAGATCCTCGGGGAACACCGCCGAGGGCGCGGGCGTGTCGATCATCATGAGAAGCGCGACGCGCTCGCCCCCGGAGATGAGCTGGTGCGCCATCTCGAAGGCGACGACCCCGCCGAAGGACGACCCGCCGAGCACGTAGGGGCCCTCCGGCTGGATGTGCCGCCGTACCGCCTCGAGGTAGCGCGCGGCCATCTCCTCGACGCGGGTCAAGGGCGGCGCCTTGCCTTCGATGCCCTGCGCCTGCAGCCCGTACACGGGCTGCGCCGGGTCCAGGCAGGTGGCGAGATCGTGGTAGAAGTAAACGTGCCCTCCGACCGGGTGCATCAGGAAGAGCGGCCGCCCGGTGCCGGGCTTGATCCGCACGAGCGACGCGGGCAAGAGGCGCGCGGGAGAGCGCCTCGACAGCGAGGTGGATGAGGGCGAGTCGGACTGCGCGATGAGCTCGGCCAGGGCCGCCACGGTCGGCGCGTTGAGCAGGCTGTGGCCGGGGAGATCCATGTTCACGACGCTGCGCAGCCGGGAGATGAGCTGGACGGCGAGCAGCGAGTCGCCGCCGAGCGCGAAGAAGTCGTCGTGGACGCCGATCCGCTCGATGCCGAACAGCTTCTCCCACGTCTCGGCGACGGCGCGCTCCAGCGGATCGCGCGGCGCCACGTAGGCCGTACCGAGGTCGGGCCGCGGGTGGACCGATCTCGGGATGCCCTCGGACTCGACGTCCCGCGAGGGCGGCGCGTTCGAGCCGGGCGCGCTCGAGCTGGCCGCGGCGCGCTGCCTGGCCTGCGCTTCCCGCTTCAGGACCAGGACGTGGGGCGTGGGGCTCGTGAGGACGCGCATCCACGCGTCGAGCGCCTCGTCGCGCGAGAGCCCCTCCTCCGCGGAGGCCGGACCGCCGTCGCTCGACGCGGGCGCAGGTTCGAGCTCCTTGCCGCGCGAGGTGTCCTTCTGCTGCCACGGGTCCCACTCGATCGCGATCGTGAGCGGGCCGTCCCCGGCGGCCCGCCGCTGCGCGAAGGCGCCGAGGAAGGCGGTCGCGGCGCACTGGCCCGCGAGGCCCGCCCCGCGGGCGCCCGCGGTCCGCGCGGCGCACAACGCGACGAAATCGGGCCGGAGCCCCCGGAGCGCCTCGTCGAGGACGAGCGCGCCGTCGACCTTCGGGGCGAGCAGCGCCTCGCCCTCCTCGCGCGTCATGCGGTGGAGGGGCACGGCGCGGCCGGCGCCCGCCGCGTGGACGACGCCGTCGATCCGCCCGAAGCGCTGGAGCGCCTCGGCCACGGCGCGCTGCATGTCGTCGAGCCGCGTGACGTCGGCCGTCACGAGGAGCACCTCGGCGCCGAGCCGCTCCATCTCGAGCACCGCGCCGACCTTGCGGCGCAGCGCTGCGGGGGCGCCCGCGCCGGAAACGCCCGCGCCGGCGAGGCCGCCCCACGCCTCCCGGGGCGGGAGCGCCGTCCGGCCCGTGAGCACGAGCTTCGCGCGCGCGACCTTCGCGAGGTGCTCCGCGAGGGCGGAGCCGACGGCCCCGAGCCCGCCGGCGATCAGGTAGACGCCGCCCTCCTTGAGGCGCGGCGGCAGGCCCTCGGCGCGGTCCATGCGCGCGGGCTCGAAGATCCGGACCCAGCGCTCGCCGCTCCGGTAGGCGATGACGGGCTCGGTCTGCTCCAGCGTGACCTCGGCGAGGAGCTGGTCGATGAGCCTCGCCTCCTGGAGCGTCCGCGGCTCCGGCAGGTCGATGTCGACGCTGATGCACGAGACGTTCGGGTACGCCCTGGGGATGGCCTCGCACGGGCCGAGCAGCGTGGCCTTCTCGGGGCAGAGCACCGACGCGTCGGTCACCTTCTGCATGTGGCTCGTCACGACGCCGAGCCGCACCTCGTCGCGAATCCCCGCGTCGCCGATCCCCTGGGCCAGCGCGACGAGGCTGGCGAACCCGAGCCGCTGGGCCTCCGCGAGGCGGCCGGCGTCGAGCGGCGCGCGCGCGGGCTTGGTCACGCCCCACAGGAACATGATGCGCGAGGGGGACACGCCCGCCGCGCGCAGCGCGCCGAAGAGGGACGCGTGGTCCGCGCGGCTCGCGGGGGCGACGGTGAACTCGCCCTCGCCCGTCTCGGCGAAGCCCTCGCCCGGCCGCACGGTGATGACCTTGTAGCCGTCCCGGCGGAGCCGCATCTCCATCCGGGCGCCCAGCCCGTAGCTGTCGGCGAAGACGACGCAGCACTGCGCCCTGGCCGGCCGGGCCGACGCCTTCATCGACCCCGACAGCACCGAGCGCTTCCAGGCCAGGAGGTGGAGCAGGCCGGCCGGCTCCGGCGCGCTGCGCGCCGGCCGGCGCGCGGCGCTCGAGGCGGCGGGCGCGGGCGGGTCGATCCAGTACCGCTTCCGCTCGAACGGGTAGGTCGGCAGGGGCACGCGCCGGCGGGGCTCGTGGGTGTAGAAGCCCGACCAGTCGACGCGGACGCCGGAGAGCCAGAGCTGGCCCAGCGTCTCCAGCAGGAACCCGATGTCGGACTGGCGGTGGTGGACGTGCCGGATCGACGAGAGCATCACCCGGCGGGCGCCCCGCGCGGGGTGCTGCTTGGCCAGGGTCGCGAGCACCCGGCCCGGGCCGACCTCGAGCAGGGCGCGCGTCGGATCGGCGAGCACCTCGCCGAGCCCCGCCATGAAGCGCACCGGCTCGCGCACGTGCCTCGCCCAGTACCCGGGGTCCTGCGCGTCGGCCGCGGACAGCCAGGTGCCGGTGACGTTCGACGCGATCGGGATCTTCGGGGCGCTCGGGCGCGCGCGGGCCACGATCGCGGTGAACGACGCGAGCATCGGCTCCATCATCCGGGAGTGGAACGCGTGCGACGTCTGGAGGCGCGTGCACTCCAGCTCGCGCTCGGCGAAGAGCCGGTCGGAGAGCGCCTCGACGGCGTCCTCGGGCCCGGCCACGACGCAGGCGGCCGGCCCGTTGACGGCCGCGAGCGAGAGCGCGCCGCCCCCCTCGTCGAGCAGCGGCTGCACCTCGGCCTCGGGCAGCGGGACCGCGAGCATCGCGCCCGGCGGCATCTCCTGCATCAGCTTGCCCCGCCGGGCGACGATCTTCAGCGCGTCCTCCAGCGAGAAGACGCCCGCGAGGCAGGCCGCGACGTACTCGCCGAGGCTGTGGCCGATCATCGCCGCGGGCCGGATGCCCCACTCCATCCAGAGCGTGGCGAGCGCGTACTCGATCACGAAGAGCGCGGGCTGGGCGAAGCGCGTCTGCTTGAGCAGCTCCGCGGCCGCCGCCTCCCGCCCCGGGGGCGGGTAGATCACCTCGCGGAGATCGAACCCGAGCTCGGGCTGGAGCATGGCCGCGCAGAGATCGACGCCGGCGCAGAACGTGGGCTCCCGCTCGTACAGCTCCCGCGCCATGCCGGCGTACTGCGTGCCCTGCCCCGGGAACATGAGGACGACCGGGCGATCGATGGCCTCCTCGACGTGCGCGAGGACCCGCCGCTCCCCGAGCGTCGACAGCAGGCTCACCGCCTCGTCTGCGTCGTTGCAGACGAGCATGCGCCGGTGCGGGAACGTCTTGCGGCCGACCTGGAGCGTGAACGCGACGTCCGGCAGGCTGACGTCCGGGTGCGCCTTGAGGTACCCGACGAGGTTCTCGGTGATCGTGTCGAGCGCGGTCCTCGTGCGGGCGGAGAGCAGGAGGAGCTGCCAGGACCGCCCGCCGGGCGCCGCCGCCGCGTGGGGCGCCTCCTCGAGGATGGCGTGGGCGTTGGTGCCGCCGATGCCGAACGAGCTCACGCCGGCGCGGCGGGGCCCGTCGCCGGGCTCCCAGTCCGCGAGCGCCGCGTTGACGTAGAACGGGCTGTTCGCGAAGTCGATCTCCGGGTTCGGCGTCTTGAAGTGCAGGCTGGCCGGGATCTGCCGGTGGCGGAGCGCCTGCACGACCTTGATCACGCCGGTGATGCCGGCGGCGACGTCGAGGTGCCCGACGTTCGGCTTGACCGAGCCGAGCGCGCACCAGCCCTTGCGCTGGCCGCGGGACCGGGCGCGGAACGCCCGGGTGAGCGCCGCGACCTCGATGGGATCCCCGAGGCGCGTGCCGGTGCCGTGGGCCTCCACGTAGCTGATCGTCTCGGGATCGGTGTTCGCCATCGCCAGGGCCTGCGCGATGACCTGCGCCTGCCCCTCCACGCCCGGCGCGGTGAACCCGATCTTGCCCGAGCCGTCGTTGTTGACGGCCGAGCCCCGGATCACCGCCTCGATGTGATCGCCGCTGTCGAGGGCGTCCTCGAGCCGGCGCAGCACGATGACGCCCGCGCCGTTGCCGACCACCGTCCCCTGCGCCTCGGCGTCGAACGCGCGGCAGCGCCCGTCGGGCGAGAGGATCATACCGTGCCGGTACAGGTAACCCGACCGCGTGGGGACGTTGATGGCCACGCCGCCGGCCAGCGCCATGTCGCACTGGTAGGTGAGCAGCGCCTGGCAGGCCATGTGGACGGCCACGAGCGAGGTGGAACAGGCGGTCTGGACCGCGACGCTCGGCCCGCGGAGGTTCAGCTTGTACGAGGTCCGCGTGGGCAGGAAGTCCTTGTCGTTGGCGACGTAGACTTGATAGTCCATCGCCTTCCTGAGCTCGTGGTTCGGGTAAAGGTTGCTCAGGAAGTACGTGTCGTGGCCGCTCGCGCCCGCGTAGACGCCGATGGTCCCCTTGAACGCCTCGGGGTTGTACCCGGCGTGCTCGAGCGCCTCCCACGCGCACTCCAGGAAGAAGCGGTGCTGCGGATCCAGGATCTCGGCCTCTCGCGGGGTCATCCCGAAGAAGGCCGCGTCGAACCACTCCACCTCGTCGAGCACGGCCCGCGCGCGGACGTAGCTCGGGTCCGAGGCCACCTCCGGGGGCACGCCCGCCGCGGCGAGATCCTGATCCGAGAGCGCCGCGATCGACTCGACCCCATCGCGCAGGTTCTGCCAGAAGGTGTCGACGCTCCTCGCGCCCGGGAAGCGGCCGGCCATCCCGATGATCGCGATTTGGTCCTCCGGGACGGGTTGATCAAGTGGATCCATTCTGTCTGCTCTTGGCTGCCTGCTTCTTTCGTTTCAGGATCTCTCGCTGTTTCAGCGCCCGGGCGTTGGCCTCCGAGAGGTCGCTCCCGCCGCCGCTGCCGCTCGCGAGGAACGCGGCGAGATCGGTGACCGTCGGGCGCGCGAACACATCGACGATGGAGAGATCGCTGCCGAACGACTCCCGGACGCGCTCGTGGAGGCGCATCAGGAGCAGCGAGTGGCCGCCCAGATCAAAGAAGTTGTCCTGCACGCTCACGCGCTCGATGCCGAGGACGTCCTGCCATATCGCGGTGAGCCGCTCCTCGAGCGAGCTCCGCGGCGCCACCATGGGCGCGCTCTCGGGGCGGAGCTCGACGGGGGCCGGCAGGGCGCGGCGGTCCACCTTGCCGTTGCCCGTGAGGGGCAGCGCGTCGAGCAGCACGATGGCCGAGGGGTGCATGTAGTCGGGCAGCCGCCGCTGCGCGTGATCGCGGATCGCACGCTCGAGCCCGCCGGTCGGATCCGCCATGAACGGGCGCGCGCGGGCCCCGGCTTGCGCGGGCGGCGCCGCGGCCCTGCCGCCGTGCGGGACGACGTACGCCACGAGGCGCCGGTCGCCCGAGCGCGCCGGCTGCGCCACCACGACCACCTCGCGCACGGCCGGGTGCTCGCCGAGGACCACCTCGATCTCGCCGAGCTCGATCCGGTAACCGCGGACCTTGACCTGCTGATCCATGCGGCCGAGGAACTCGAGCTGCCCGTCCGGCATCAGGCGGACGCGATCGCCGGTCCGGTACAGCCGCCCTCCCGGCTCGCCGCCGATGGGATCGTGGATGAACCGCTCCGCGGTGAGCTCCGGCAGATCGAGGTAGCCGCGCGCGAGGCCCTCTCCGCCGATGCAGAGCTCCCCGGGGACGCCGGCCGGGACCTCGTTGAGATCCCGGTCGAGCACGTGCACCCTCGTGCCGGGGATCGGGCTTCCGATGGGCACCGTGTGGCCGACCGGGCGCTCCACCGCGGCGCAGCAGGCGAACGTCGCGGCCTCCGTGGGCCCGTAGCCGTTGATCATCCGGCACCCCGGGAGCTCGGCGAGGACCCGGTTGACGTGCTGCGGGGACAGGACGTCCCCCCCGGCCACGATCTGGCGCAGGCCGCGCAGCGCCGTGATCCGCTCGTCCACGAGGAGGTGGAAGACGCCGGCGGTGAGCCACACCGTGGTCACCCCGTGCTGCCGGATCACGCGATCCAGGTCGTCGAGCGACGCGGGCGCGGGGGGCATGACGACCAGCCGGCCGCCGTTGAGGAGCGCGCCCCAGATCTCGAACTGCGACGTGTCGAAGGAGATCGACGCGAGCTGCAGGAAGACCTCGTCCGGCGCGAAGCGCGCGTACGTCGTGCCCTTGACGAGCCGGGCCACGCCCCGGTGCGGCACGGCCACGCCCTTGGGCCGGCCGGTGGAGCCCGACGTGTACATGACATAGGCGAGTTGGTCCGGCGTCGTCAGCTCCGTCGGGTTGTCGTCGCGCGCCCGGCCGATCTCCTCGGGATCCGCGTCCAGGCAGAGGACGCGCGCGCGGCACCCCGGCAGCACCGCGCCGACGCGCACCTGGGTGAGCATCACGCGGACCCGGGCCTGCTCCAGCATGAACGCGAGGCGCTCGGTGGGGTAGGTCGGATCCAGGGGCACGAAGGCGAGGCCCGCCTTCAGCACGCCGAGGAGCGCGACGATCATCTCGATCGACCGGTACATGCACACGGCCACGCGGTCTTCGGGCGCGAGGGCGCCCTCGTCGGTGCGCGCGAGGGCCCCCTCGTCGGGGCCGGGCGCGGCCCCGGGCCCCGGCGCCCCCGGCGCGCGGAGGCCGAGCAGGGTGTGCGCGAGCTGGTTGGCCCGCCGGTTCAGCTCCCGGTAGGTGAGCGACGTGACGTTGCCCGCGCCGTCGTCGAAGACGACCGCGACGGCCTCGGGAGAGCGCTCGACCTGGGCCTCGAAGAGGCGGTGAATGCACGCGTCCGACCCGGGGCCGGCCGGGGCGGTGCCCCACGCGCGGAGCGCGCTCCGCTCCTCGGGCGTGAGCAGCGGCAGCGCCGAGAGGCGCAGATCGACGTCGCGCGACGCGCCCTCGAGCAGGGCCTCGTAGTGGCCCGCCATCCGCTCGATGGTGCGGGCGTCGAACAGCGCGGTGCTGTACTCGATGCGCCCGATGATGCCATCCTCGCGCTCGTCGAGCTCCAGCATCAGGTCGAACTTGGACGCGCCCGTGTCCACGTCGAGCTGGCTCAGGGTCCAGCCCGGATCGAGCGCCGGCACGGGCGGCTCCAGCACGAAGGCGACCTGGAACAGCGGGTTCTGGCCGGGGACCCGCTTCGGCTGGAGCGCCTGCACGACGCTGGCGAACGGCACGTCCTGGTGCGAGAGCGCGGCCTGGCTCACCGCTCGCACGCGCCCGAGCAGCTGCCGGAACGTCGGGTCGCCGCGCAGGTCGGTGCGCAGCACGAGCGTGTTCAGGAAGAAGCCGAGGAGGTCCTCGGTCTCCGGCGGGTGGCGGCACGACGCGGACGTGCCCACGACGACCTCGTCCTGCCGCGCGTACCGGTAGAGCATCGCCTTGAAGGCCGAGAGCAGGACCACGAAGAGCGTGACGCCCTGCTCCCTGGCCAGCGCCTTCAGCCGGAGCGTGAGCTCCCGCGACAGGGCGACGCAGTGGCGGGCCCCCGCGAGGCTCGGGGCGGCCGGGCGCGGCCTGTCGGTCGGCAGCTCCAGGGTGGGCAGGTCGGCGAGCTGTCGCCTCCAGTAATCGAGCTGCGGCTGGAGGGCGCCGCTCAGCTGCTGCTCCCGCTGCCAGACCGCGTAATCGGCGTAGTGGATCGCGCGCTCGGGCAGCGGCGACGGCCTGCCCGCGGCGAACGCCTGGTAGAGCGCGTGGAGCTCCCTCGGGAGCGCGTCGAAGATGGAGACTCCATCCATCAGGATGTGGTGCACCACCACGAACAGCACGTGGTCGGCCTCGTCGAGCCGGACCAGCGTGGCCCGGAGCAGCGGGCCGCGGGCGAGATCGAACGGGCGCCGGGCCTCGTCTGTGGCGAGCGCGACGGCGCGCCCCCACCGCGCTTCAGCCGATAGCGCCGGCAGCGCGGTCAGCTCGACGACCGGCAGATCGAGCGGCGCCGGGGGCAGGATCTGCTGCACGGGCTCGCCGCCGACGACCGCGACGACGCTCCTCAGGATCTCGTGGCGCCTGAGGAGCTCGTCGAGGGCGCGCCCCAGGACCGGGACGTCGAGGGGCCCGCGGAGGCGCAGGGAGAACGGCTCGTTGTAGAACAGCGCGCCCGGGTGGAGCGAGGCGTGGAGCCAGATCTGCCGCTGCCCGTGCGAGAGGGGGATGGGCCGGTCGCGCGGCGCAGGCCGGATGGCCGCGGCGGCCGGGCGCTGCTTCGGCCGGGGGAGCGACTCCACGAGCTCGGCCAGCGCGGCGACCGTGGGGGCGTCGCACAGGCTCTGCAGGGAGAGCTCGACGCCGAGCGCGCGGCGCAGCCGCGACAGCACCCGCGCGGCGAGCAGCGAGTGCGCCCCGAGGTCGAAGACGTCGTCGTGGACGCCGAGGTGCTCGATCCCGAGCGCCTCGGCCCACGCCGCGGCGATCGCCGCCTCGATCTGGTTGCGCGGCGCGAGGGGCTCGCCGTCGCCGCGATCGGGCCGGGCGGCGTCCGGCGGCGGCAGGGCCGCGCGGTCCACCTTCCCGCTGGGGCCGAGCGGCAGCGCGTCGAGCAGCACGAACGTCGACGGGATCATGACCTCGGGGAGGCTCTCGCGGAGGAAGCTGCGCAGCGCGGGCACGACGGCCCGGGGGGCGGCCGGGGGCGCGTCCGGCGCGTCCGGGCGCGCGACGACGTAGGCGACGAGGCGGCCCTCGCTGGCGACGGCCACCGCCGCGCGGACGGCGGGGTGGCGCCCAAGCGCGGCCTCGACCTCGCCGAGCTCGACGCGGTGGCCGCGGATCTTCACCTGCTGGTCGACGCGCCCGAGGAAGGCGAGATCGCCGCCGGGCAGGCGGCGCACCACGTCCCCCGTGCGGTAGAGCCGGGCCTCCGGGGTGGAGCTGAACGGATCGGGGACGAACCGCGCCGCCGTGAGCTCGGGCCGTCCCAGGTAGCCCCGGGCCAGCCCGGGTCCACCGAGGTAGAGCTCGCCGGCCTCGCCGTCCGGGACCGGGCGCATGGCATCGTCGAGCACGTAGCAGCGCGCGTTCCTGATCGGCCGGCCGATGGAGAGGGGCTCGCCGGGGTCCCGAACCGGGTCGAGCCCGTCGGCCATCGTGGCGCACACGGTGAACTCGGTGGGACCGTAGGCGTTGATGAACCTGCGCCCCTGCGCCCAGCGCGCGGCGAGGTCGGCCGGGCAGGTCTCGCCGGCGACGATGAGGGTCCGGAGCGCGGGCAGCGAGCGCTCCGCGCCCTCGGGGAAGGCGGCGAGCGCGGAGGGGGGGAAGGTCGCGATCGACACCTCCTCCGCGCGCATCCGATCGAGCAGCGCGGGCCCGGGGATCATCTCGGCCTGCGCCCCCATCACCAGGGTGCCTCCCCGGGCGAGCGTCATCGCGATCTCCCAGACCGACGCATCGAAGCTGAGGGACGCGAACTGGAGCACGCGGCAGCCCGGCGCCACGTCGAATCGCTCGGCCAGCGCGCGGGTGAGGTTGGTGAGGCCGCGGTGCGTCAGCAGCGTGCCCTTGGGCCTGCCGGTCGAGCCCGACGTGTAGATGACGTAGGCGAGGTCGTCGGGGCCCGTGGTGTCCGGCGGGTCCTCGCCGCTGAAGCCCGCGGTCAGATCGCGATCGCCGTCCAGGAGGACCACGCGCGCCCCGTGGCGCGGCAGCGACGGGAGCAGCCGCGCCTGGGTGAGCAGGACGGGCGCCCCGGCGTCCTCGAGCATGAAGGCGACCCGCTCCCGCGGGTACGCGGGGTCGACAGGGACATAGGCGCCGCCGGCCTTGAGCGCCGCGAGCAGCCCGATGAGCGCCTCCAGGGAGCGCTCGGCGCAGAGCGCGACGAGGACGTCGCGGCCGACGCCCAGGCTCCTCAGGTGGTGCGCGAGCTGGTTCGCGCGGCGATTCAGCTCCTGATAGGTGAGCCGGTCAGGGCCGAAGGATGCGGCCACGACGCCGGGCGTGCGCCCGGCCTGGAGCTCGAACGATCGGTGAATGCTGGCGTCCTCGGAGCTGAAGTCGTGATAGGTCATGTCGTGTGTGGTGGCAGGAGTCTCTTCAGGGGCAGAACATCAGCCGCCGTGTGCGAGCCCGAGCAGCGACGCGAGGGCGTCACGCATCTCGTTCAGAACCGTCCCAGGAGCACCGGAGTGAGCTCCAGGGCGGCAGCCGGTGACACGGGCGCGCCCCCGACGTTTCAGGGGCGCGGTCGGCACGGATACCATGCTGCATCACACTGGTACTCACGCGTCGATGGGCGAGTCCATCGACGCCGTGGCAGGGTGACGGTCCACAATTCAAGGCTATTCGCAGCGCAGCCGATTACACACAACCGCGGAATGAAGGTCAAGCGGGACGTACGGCTTTTTTCGGCGTGGAGGGGCATGTGGTCGCGGCGCTGCGTCATGAGGCGATCGCTCCCGGCCGGCAGTCGTGGCCCGCGTGGCCCGCGTGGCCCGCGACGACCGCGCCGGGCTCGCACACCGCGACGGAGCCCGCCGCGAACGAGGCGTCGGGAGCACTCGTAATCAGGTGGTGCTCGACGATGTCCCGATTGCCGATCGTACGGGTTTCATGAATCGAACACCGCCGATCTTCAGAGGTCGCCGAGAGGGGCTGTCGAGCGTCCGCCCCGGCCCCGACCGCACCGAGACATCCCTCGCGCGGAGCCCTGCCGCGGGGCGGGCCCGCGGCGCGTCCATCGCCGGCGCCGCCTCACCGCGCCTCCGCGGCGGACGCGCCGCGACCCGGACCGGCGCCGCGCTCACCCGATACCCACGCGCTCCTCGTTGAAGCCCTCCGTCCGCGTCATCGCCGACTGGAAGAGGCTCGCCAGCACTTCGCCGCGTTGGGAGTGTGCCAACGAATAGGCGTTTGCGGGACTGCGCCGAGACCTCGCCGTCGCTGCTGCTCAGGCGCCACGGTCGCGCCGCGGCGGCGGGGCGCCGCCGAGCTCGCCGCGAGCGCTTCCCTTCGAGAAGGCCGCCGAAGCGCTTGGGCGCGGGTCGACGGCCGAGCTTCCGCGCCCGTGCTCCTTGACAACCCTCCGGTCATGTAACATCATAAGTTGCGTGAGACGAGACAGCCGACTCTCCGGGGTGCTTCACGTCCTGCTGCACATGGCCCAGCACGAGGGGCCCTTGACGTCCGAGCAGATGGCGAAAGCCATGGACACCAATCCCGTGGTGATCCGGCGAGTCATGGCCGGTCTCCGGGAGCAGGGATACGTCCGGTCGGAGAAGGGACATGGGGGGGGGTGGTCCCTGGCGTGCGATCTCGCGAGGGTGACCCTGCGCGACATCTACACTGCGCTCGGCTCGCCCTCGCTGCTCGCCATTGGGAACCGGACGGAGACGCCCGGCTGCGCCGTCGAAGAGGCGGTCAACGCGGCTCTTAGCAAGTCGTTCGAGGCTGCGGAGTCGCTGCTTCTGTCGCGCCTCGGCGAGGTGACGCTCGCGGCCCTGGGCGAGGACGTGCGGACTCGGGTGGCCGCTCGCCCCGCGCCTCCCAGTGACATGAGATGAACGATGAAGGCGAATCCATCCACACGAGCAGGCGCCGCCGATCAAGCCATCCACGCCCCTTCCCAGCGCCGCGCCGTCCTGGCCGGCGTGTGCGTCGCCCTCATGTGAAGAAGTACATCGTGGAGGCGCCCCAAAGGCCATGAGTAGTCCACGACGAGCAGGAGCCAAACCATCATGACCGAATTCTGGGAAACCGCGTTCGCCGAGAAGCAGCTGATGTGGGGACTGGAGCCGACGACGTCTGCTTCTCTCGCGCGCGACACGTTCGCTCGAGCCGGTGTCAAGAGTGTCCTGATACCCGGCATCGGCTACGGCAGGAACGCGAAGCCGTTCCTCGAGCGCGGGATGTCAGTGGCGGGGATCGAGATCTCTGCGGCGGCGATCGAGCTTGCCCGCTCGCGACTCGGTCTCGAGATCCCCATCGTCCACGGATCAGTCACCGACATGCCCTTCGACCGCCGGCAGTACGACGGCATCTTCTGCTACGGGCTTGTCTTCCTCCTGGATGCCCGCGGTCGCGAGAAGCTCATTCGAGACTGCTACCGCCAGCTGGCGCCCGGTGGGCACATGATCTTCACGATCATCTCAAAGAAGGCGCCAATGTACGGACATGGGCTCCGGCTCGGCGACGACTGGTACGAGCGCCTGCCCGGTCTTCCGATGTACTTCTACGACGCCGAGTCGGTGAAGCGGGAGTTCGGTCCGTACGGGCTCGTCGAGTTCTCCGACATCGACGAGCCTGCGGGCAGCAGCGCGACGCTCCCATTTATCAATGTAGTCTGCAGGAGGGACGCCGTGATCGTCGGCGCAGAGGAAGCCGTGACGCGGCTCCACGCCGGACAGGTCGAGGTCACGGTCGACGGCGCGCTCCGGCAAACCCAGGTGGAGGCTATCGCGAAGGCTCTCGAGACGAGCAAGACCACTATCCTGAGGATGGGCGGCTGCCAAATCACGGACCTTGGCTGCAAGGCCATCGGAGACGCTCTCCTCGCCAACACCGCGCTCAAGGAGCTGTGGCTGTTCAACAACGAGATAGGGGACGTCGGCGGCGAGGCTCTGGGAGATGTCCTGAGAAAACACGCTTCTCTCGCGACGCTGTGTCTCAACGAAAACCGAGTGGGCGATGTTGGGGCCAAGGCGATCGGAGAGGCTCTCCGAGCGTCCACTTCATTGGTCGAGCTGGGGCTCGGGCGGAACCAGATCGGCGACGTTGGCGCCGCGGCCATTGGAGAGGCGCTCGCATCCAACAGCTCGTTGATCGCGCTCAGCCTCAACCACAACCAGATCTGCGACGTCGGCGCAGCGAGCGTCGGCGACGCCCTTCGCAACAACGCCTCGCTCAAGATTCTCCGGCTGCGCAACAACGCCATTGGGGACGTTGGTGCGGAGGCGGTGCGGACCGCAATCGCTATGAACACCACCTTGAGAATCGTCAACTTCGAAGAAAACCCCGCGTCCCCTGCCTTTCACGCTGGCATCAAGGCAGCCCTGGAGGGGCGTCGCCAATGAGCACGGACTCGCGCGGACGGATCCGGGGCGGCTCGGGTCGCGCGGGCATGCCTTCCCTCTTTTCGGCTGCGCATGGTGCGCACCGGTGACGGGACACGCGAGGACCGGCTCGTGGCCGTGGAGATCCTGGTGGAGTGAGATCGGGCCTTCCTGCCGTTCGCTCCGCGGGAAATCGCCCGTATCCTGTCGCCATGGTCTGCCCCACGTGCGCCCGCTCGAACCCGGAGGCCTATGTCTTCTGCCCGGACTGCGGCGCCAGGCTCTCCCGCGCCGCGAGCGCGCACGTCGCGGATCCCGTCACCGATGCCCACGCCGCGAGCGCGCCGGCGGGGCGCTCCCTCGAGGAGCGGGTGGGGCGGCTCGAGCGCGAGGTCCAGGCGCTGCTCGAGCGGCGATCCGCGTCGATGCGCGACGAGCTACGCTGCCCCGCATGCGGCGCGAGGAAGATCCTCCACGCGCCCAAGGTCCTCGACGCGGACGCCGACGGGCGGAGCGAGCTCGCCATCGCGCAGCCGAGCGTCTGGAGCAGCCGGAGGGTCGGCAAGCTCGAGGCGTACATCTGCGCGGGCTGCATGCTGGTCGAGTGGCACGTGAAGGAGCTCGAGGGGCTCGACGAGAACGTGGACGTGTCGGTGCTCGACGGCGAGGCGCCGCGTCAGGGACCGTATCGTTGATCGATCGCGTCCGCCTCTGGGTTCCTGCCCGGACTCCTCGCGGAGGGTGGGGCTACTGCTCCGTCGACGCCTCGGCCTCGGCGGCCGTCCGCGCCGCGCCGAGCGCCGGGGCCGCCGGCAGCGCGAGCCTGCCGACGAGGAGGCCCACCACGGCGGCCACGGCCGAGGCGAGCAGGACGCCGAGCTTGGCCGCGGCGAGCTTCGCGGGGTCGTCGAACGCGAGGCCGGCGATGAAGATCGCCATCGTGAAGCCGATGCCCGCGACGCAGCCCACGACCGCGATCCCGCGCCAGCCGACGCCGCGCGGCAGGGCGCAGACGCCGAGCCGGACCATCGCGAAGCTCGCGAGGAAGATGCCGATCGGCTTGCCGACGACCAGGCCGAGCATGACCCCGAGCAGGATCGTCCCCGAGGCCGCGTGGCCGAGCGAGGAGCCGTCGACGCGGACGCCGGCGTTGGCGAAGGCGAACAGCGGCATGATGCCGTACGCGACCCACGGGTGGAGCGCCGCCTGGAGCCGGACCACGGGCGGCAGCGCCTCGAGCTGGGCCTGCCGGATCTGCCCGAGGGGCTGCAGCAGCTCGTCCGCGCGGTGGTCGTCGCGCTGAACGAGCGTGGCGACCCGGTCCACCGTGTCGCGCGCCGCGGCGAGGAACCCGTGGCTGCCGAACCAGGAGCGCACCGGCGTGAGCAGCCCGATGACGACGCCGGCGATCGTCGGGTGGACGCCGGCGCTGAGCATGCCCCACCAGAGGACGGCGCCAGGGGCCACGTAGGCGGCGGGCGAGCGGACGCCGAACCGCTGGAGCAGCCGCACCGCGAGCAGCCCGCCGCCGGCGATGAGCAGCCCGCTCCACGCGACGCCCGACGAGTAGAACAGCGCGATGACGATGATCGCGCCGATGTCGTCGATGATCGCGAGCGCGAGCAGGAGCACGCGCAGGGCAGGGGGCACGCGCTTGCCGAGCAAGGCCAGGACGCCCACCGCGAACGCGATGTCGGTCGCCGTGGGGACGCCCCAGCCGTGCCGCGAGGCGGGCGACATGTTGAGCGACAGGTAGAGGAGCGCGGGCGCCATCATGCCGCCGAGCGCCGCGGCGACCGGCAGCGCCGCGCGCTTGAGATCCGAGAGCTCCCCCTCGTGGATCTCCCGCCGGATCTCCAGGCCGACGACGAAGAAGAAGATCGTCATCAGCCCTTCGTTGATCCAGAAGTGCAGGGGCTGCGTGAACACCAGCGAGCCGGCGCCGATCGTGATCGGGAGATGCCAGAGGTGCTCGTACGCGTCGCCCCACGGCGAGTTCGCCCACGCGAGGGCGACGACGGACGCGACCAAGAGGACGATCCCGCTGGCGGCCTCGACGTGCAGGAACCGCTCGATCGGGCCGAGGACGCGCTCGGCGATGCGGCGCGCGGGGGCCCAGGTTCCGGGGGCGTGCTGTGATGGGGATCGACTCAAGGGACCGCCAGGGCGCGAGCGGCGTCGCGCAAAGGGGGGAAGGCGGCCCGACCGTCCCGCGATGACCTGTCGCGGCGCTCTGCCGCCGCGACACCCGCACGGGAGAATACTCATCCGGGCAACCGAAGCCAGTCAGAACAGGCTCTCCGGGCCTTGTGCGCTCGCCGCCCTCGCGGTCGCGCGCCGCCGCCCGGGGAGGCCGCTCCAGCGCGGCCGCGCGCCGCCGCTCCGGCATCGCCGGGCGCACGGCGCCGGCGCGCGGACCGGATTCGAGGTGCAGGGTGGATCGTGAGCTGGACTCGGCGCATCGTCGGCTCGGGGAGGCGATCGATGTCGGCTCGGGGAGGTGATCGATGACGCGAAGTGCCCTGGATCGCGCCGCGGTGGCGGCTTTCCTCGCCGCGCGCCACGGCGGTGCCGCCGGCGACGCGGCCATCGAGGTGCGCCCGCTCCCGGGCGGGCTCTGCTCGGAGGTCGCGCTGGTCACCGCGCGGCTGCGCGGCGGCGCGCGGGCGCTCCGGGTCGCGCTGGTGGCCAAGCTCGTGCACGGCGCCGCGGCGCGCGAGGCGGCCGTCTACCGGCGGCTCTCGAGGTCCGTCGCGCGGCGCTTCTCGCCCGAGCTGCTCGGCGTAGAGCGGCTCGGGCGCGGGCGCTGGCTGCTCTACCTCGAGCGGATCGAGCCGGCGCACGCCTGGCCCTGGTCCGACAGCGCGCACACCGCCCAGGTGCTCGAGCGGCTGGCGCGCCTCCACGCGACGGCGCCGGGCGCCTCCCTGCCGGCGTGGGACTACGAGGCCGAGAACCTGGCCGCGGCGCGGGGCACCCTCGCGCTGGCCGAGCGCCTGCCCCGCGGCGAGGTCCCGGCGCTCGCCCGGTCGCTGCCCGCGCTGCGGCGGGTCGTGGCGGCGCTGCCCGCGATGCGCCGCCAGCTCCTCGAGCTCCGGCCGCTCGGCCGCGCGGTGATCCACGGCGACGTGCACCCGGGGAACGTCATGGTCCGCCGGCGCGACGGGGTCGTGGAGCCGGTGCTGCTCGACTGGGCGCGCGCGCGGATCGGCTCGCCGCTGGAGGACGTGAGCTCGTGGCTCCAGGCCCTCGGCACCTGGGAGCCGGAGGCGCGGCGCCGCCACGACACGCTGCTCGCCGGCTACCTCTCGGCGCGCGGCCTCGCCCCGGCGCTGACCCGGCCGCTGCGCGACGCCTACTGGTTCGCGGCCGCGTCCAACGCGCTCGCGGGCGCGCTCGGGGTCCACCTCGCGCTGGCGTGCCGGGCGAGCGAGCCCGGCGCGACGCCGGACGCGCGCGCGGCCGCGGCCCGGAACGCGGCGGATTGGCTGCGCGTCATCCGCCGGGCCGACGCGTGCTGGCGCTGACGTGCTCGCGGTCGTCGAAGCGCAGGAGGACGCCGCGCTCGCCCTGCCACGAGAGCGACGTGAGGCTGGCGTTGCCTGGCCGGAACGGCTCCCAGCGCGCGGCCGGGACGCCGTGCAGCGCCCCGAGGATCTGGCCGATGACGCCCGCGTGCGTGACCACGAGCGCGCGCTGCCCCGGGTGCGCCGCGGCGATCGCGCCGATCGTGGCGAGGCAGCGCGCGCGGAACTCGCGGTAGCTCTCCCCGCCCGGCCAGCGGAAGTCGTCGTCGTCCTGGCGCAGGTTCGCCTCCCAGAGCGCGGCGTGGCGCGCCTTGACCTCCTCGATCGGCGCGCCGTCCACGTCGCCGCAGCAGATCTCGCGCAGGCCGTCGTGCGGGCGGACGGGGCCCCACGCGCCGGCCGCGATCCGCGCCGTCTCGAGCGCGCGGCTCAGCGGGCTCGCGTACACGGCGTCGAACGCCGGGCCTCTGGCGAGGCGGCGGCCCAGCGCCTCGGCCTCCTCGCGCCCGCGCGCGTCGAGCGGCGTGTCGGTCCACCCGCTCATCGGCGTCGCGGGACCGCCGCGGTTACCCGCGGTGCGGCCGTGGCGCACGAGGAACAGGAGGCAGGGTCGCATGGTCCGGGGGAGCGGGGGCGCTCGGCCAGGAGGCTAGTACCGCGGGTCAGGAGTCCCGCCAGAAGAACCGGTCGATGGCGAGCGGTCGCCGACAACCGTAGAGATTTCCATGGTTTCAGCCTCTTTCGTCGCCGAGCGATTCTCCTTCGCTCGCCGTGCCGCCGGGCCCTTCGGTGCGCTGCGACGCTAGAGCGTGGCGCCGGGCTGCCTCAGGTGAGGAGGAACAGCGAAGTCCCAGGCTTCGGCGAGCCGTTGAGCGGGTCGATCCGTGATCGGATCGGCGTGGGCCACCAGGATCCGCTGTAGCGGCAGCGCGCGCATCTGCGCGATCGACTCAGCCACCGCCGTGCTCGCGCGAGCATGCATTCGGACGTCGGGGGGCGTCCTGACTTTCCCGTAGCGTCCCGTGATGCGCGCTGCAGCTCGCCAGGTCCAGTGGTCGCGCGCGCAGGCGGACATGAGCAGATCTGCGGCGATCAGAGAGCCGCTCGCCGGGTGGAAGAAGACCGTCTCGTCGAGAAAAGGAACGCCCCTCAGCTGAATAGGGGTCAGCTCAGGGGTAGCGCGGAGATACGCGGGATCGTCCGTGCCCATGGTCGAGCGGACGCGCGGGTTGCGCGCCTCTGCAGACCTTGGTCCGACGACGAGCGCGTCCGGGTATCGAGCGGCAGTGGCCGGCGTTTGCAGGTGGTGGAATCGATTGGGCACCACGATCCAGCGCACCTCGCCGAGCGCATCGAGCGCCGCGCACACGTCGTCCGTGGGGGTGCAGGGGCTATGAACCCAGAGGGCATCGCCCGAGAGTCGAACGACGGTGGTCCTCGATCGCAGGCGAACGCCGCTGAACCATACCGGGCGTTCGGTGACCCAGATGGAGTCTGGCACGACGACCTCGAAGACGCGGGGAGGTGTCACTGCGGTAGCTTACGCTCCTTCGGGTCTCGCTGCCGGAAATCTGCTCGCAGCGCGGCCCGCAAGGCCGGGCCTACGTGAGGTTCGTGAGCGGCCCGGTGCAGTGCGCCAGCGAGCCGAACGTGGTCCGGGGGTCGCCGAACAGGTTCAAGATCGAGACGAGCAGGTCGTTGTGCGGGAGGCTCGGGTACTGGACCCAGCGCCCGGTGCGCAGGCCCCCGCCGCCGCCGGCCAGCAGGAACGGCATGTCCTTCTTCGCGTGGGTCGCCGGATCCGAGATCTCGGAGCCGAAGAAGACGACGCTCTCGTCGAGCAGCGAATGCCCGCCCATGTCGATCTTCTCCATCTCCTGCAAGAGATAGAGGTGCTGCTGCGAGTACCAGGTGTGGATGCGCGCGCACTCGACTGGCTTGTAGCCGCCGTTATGCTGGTAGAAATGGTGGTTCTCGGTCAGGTTCAGCCACGGCAACGTGTGCTTCGCCTCGGTGTCGCTCCACTGCAGGGTGCCGACCGCGGTGATGTCGCAGGCGAGCGCCATCACCAGCATGTCCGTCATCAGCTTGCCCACCCTGGGGATGGCCGCGTCGGTCGAGGCGTCCACGTTCGCGCCGTTGTCGTCCGCGTTGAGCCCCGAGCTCGGGTCGTAGTCGGACGTGTCGACCCCCGTCGGGACCCGGCAAGCGCCCGCCGCGGCCGGCGTGCTGCCGAGGCTCTGCTCGATCTCGCGGAGCTTCGTGAGGTGCTGGTCGATCTTCTGCTTGTCGGCCGCGCCGAGCCGCGCGGAGAGGGCGGCGTAGCGCCCGTCGAGGAAGTCGAGGATCGATCGCTTCCGCGCGAGGCGGAGGGCGGCGTCGTCGCTGGCGCCGGGGTTCAGCGTGCCGAAGAGCTCGGTGAAGATCTCCACCGGATCGAGGCGCGGCGGGATGGGGCTGTACGGCGCGGTGTCCTCGAAATTGACGACGTTCATGGGCGACATCAGGCCGTGGGACTTGCCCGTCGCCCAGCGCACCGCGAGCTGGAGGCTCGCCTTCGCCTTCCGACCGGCGGAGATCCGGGAGGCGATCACCTGATCGATGGACGGCCCCCTCCCGTAGCCGCCGTTGCTCGAGCCCTCCTGCTCCGTGCCCGTGAGCCAGGCGATGATCCCGGCCTGGTGCTGCTCCCCGCGCGCGCTCTTCATGTCGAGGCCGTCGACGACGAGCAGCCGGTCCTGCACCGGCGCGAGCGGCGCCAGGATGGGGCCCAGGGTGAAGCTCGTCTCGGTGCCGGTCGGACGCCAGCGGTCCATCACGGTCCCGCCGGGCGTGTAGACGGCGAGGAAGCGCCGGGCGGGGGCGGGTTGCGCGTGCGCCGGGCGCTCGGTCCCCATGATCTCCAGCCACGGGAGCGCGACGGCGATGGCGCCGGCGCCTCGCAGCATGGCGCGTCGACTCAAGCGGAATTTCGACATACCCCTCGCTCCTGTCAGGCAGCCATGTAGAGGAAACCGCACGTCCGGGTGAGCTCGACGAGGAGCCGCAGGCCCGTGACCTGAGGACCAGAGCTCGTCGTCGCTCCTCGAGCGCACCGGGCAAGCCGATGCCCCGTGATTCAACAATACTATTTACGAAATGACCAGAGGATTGTGGTCCGGGGCCCACCGGACCACGAGGCGGGGCACGACGAGAGCGCATGCCGTACAGATGAATTTCTCCTATCGGGGCGCGGGCCTGATTGCCTCGGGGCGCGGGCCTGATTGCCGCGATGCGGCATGTCTGGCTGCGGGCGGGATTCCGGCAATTCGCGTACGTCCGGCACGGCGGACGAGCGCGGCTCTGCCATGGCCACAGGCAGCTCGGCTGTCCGAGATCGTCTTCGAGGCCGCGAAAGAGCTTGCCGACGCGGCGGCAAGGCGCAATGTCGTGGGCGGGGGACACGCCATGGGGTGCACGCAGGGACGGGCGGCCCGGATTGACGTAGAACAGCCGGGCGACGAGCGGCGTCGGGGCGAGGAGCAGCGCGCCGGGCAGGCTGGAAAAGTGGGCATGCCGGCCAGGCCCCTGCGTGATGTCGACGTCGTGGACGAGGCCTGTCAGCAGTCGTTTCCCGCGAGCGATCCGCCGGCGTGGACGCCTGCGAGGGCCGGCCTCCCACGCAATGAGCTCGTGGCCGAGCTCGGCTCGGGAGCCGAGCTCGGCTCGGCGATGAGGCGCATGCAGCACCCCCGTCGCGGCAGCGCTCCCCGCAAGCAGCGGGGGACCTATCATGGGTGATCGAACTCGCAAGGTGGCGGCAAGCAAGTTTCGGACAGCGCTGCCGGCCGAGCTCCCGCGGCCCGTCAAGCGGGCCGGGAGCTCCCGCGGGCAGCCGCCTGCCCACGTGCGCACGATCGGGGTGGACCTCGATCCCACGGACCGGGAGCACATCCGCCAGAAGCTGGGCAGGAGGCTCAGCAAGTTCGGTGCGTCCATCGAACGCATCAGCGTTCGCCTGACGGACACCAACGGGCCGCGCGGAGGCATCGACAAGATCTGCCGGATCAAGGTGGTCCTCTCCGGGCTGCCGAGCGTCGTTACCGAGCATCGAGATGCGTCGAAGCAAGCCGCGATCGATGGCGCGCTCGCCAGGATCGAGCCGGCCGTGCGGTCGCGCCTCGGGCGTGCACGCATGAAGCCGCTGCACGGAAGAGCGTCCCGCCCGCTCGTACGCACGCGCCGAGCGCCGACGCGGGGAGTCGAGCCAGCGCGTGGATCGGCCACGCCCCGCTCCCGCGGCTCGGCCGCTTAGCGCTTCTCAATCGGCGGGAGCGCGGCTTCCGCCGTAGGCGACCCGCCACACGGTGTTGCTCTGGTCGTCGCTGACCAGCAGCGCGCCGTCCTTGGCCACCGCGACGCCGACCGGACGGCCCCACACGTCGCCGGTCCTCGTGACGAAGCCGGTCATGAAGTCCTCGTAGTACCCCTCCGCCTTGCCGTCCTTGACCGGGATGCGGATCACCTTGTAGCCGGTGCGCCGCGAGCGGTTCCACGAGCCGTGCTCCGCGGCGAAGATGTGGCCCTGGTAGTCGGCCGGGAACTGGTGGCCCGTGTAGAAGCAGAGATCGAGCGACGCCGAGTGCGACTGGATCAGCACGTCCGGCACGAGGACCTTGTCCCTCAGCTCGGGGCGCTTGCCCTCGTGGCGCGGATCCTGGTTCGGGCCGAGGTAGTACCAGGGCCAGCCGTAGAAGCCGCCCTCTTGCACACGCGTCACGTAATCGGGGACCAGGTTGTCGCCCAGCTCGTCGCGCTCGTTCACGCTGGTCCAGAGCGCGCCGGTCGACGGCTCGATCGCCAGCCCGACCGGGTTGCGGATGCCGGACGCATAGAGCGTCTCGTCCTTGCCGTCGGGCGTGAAGGCCAGGATGCAGGCGCGGCGGTGCTCGTCCTCGTCGTCGTCGACGTTGGACCGCGAGCCCACGGACACGAACATCCGCTGATTGTCCTTGCTGAAGGCGATATCGCGGGTCCAGTGGCCGCCGCCGCCCACCATCTCCTTGCCCGAGGGGATGTCGGTGACCAGCGGCTCGGCCGGGCCGCTCGCCTTCGTGTCGCCCGTCTTGTAAGGAAACCTCACCACGCTGTCGGTGTTCGCGACGTAGACGTGCGTCGGCGCGTCGGTGCCCGACGGATAGAAGGCGATGCCGAAGGGGCGGTTGAGATCCTCGGCGAAGGCGCTGCGGGCTTCGGCCTTGCCGTCGCCGTCCGCGTCCCGGAGCACCGTCACCCGGTCCGCCCCGCTCTCGGCCACGAACACGTCGCCGTTCGGCGCCACCTGGAGGACGCGCGGCTCGTCCAGGCCCGTGGCGAGCTCGGTGACGGTGAATCCTGACGGCACTTTGGGGAACACACCGGCTGGACGATCTGCCTTGCTCGGCCGGTTGACCACCGACTCGTCCTCGTTGGGCGGCGGGAGGTCAGCGGCGGTGATCTTGCGTTTGACCCCCGGCGCGTCCGTGGTCCAGTCGCCCAGCGCGTCGGCGCCGGTGAGGATCCTGTCGGTGGGCGCTGGCTGCGGCGTGACCTCGGCGCGCTTGGGCGAGCACGCGGCCAGCGCGCCCGCGCCGGCGAACGCCAAGAGCACCCGAGCCACCCTGCGCCGGGCCCACCGGCGGTCTGTTCTTCGGTCGTCCATGACCTGTGATTGCCATTCGGATCCTCCTCTGTCCACAGCTCCTTTCAACCACCGATCAGCGACCGATGAGCCCGCCAATCTCCTCGCCTCGCGTCAGGCGCACCGGCGCCCCCGCGCGGCAGAGGACGTCGAGCAACGGGTGCGCGCAGGCGCAAAACGTGCGCCCCAGCACCCACGAGATGAAGCGGGGAAGGGGAGCGGCACGCCGCCTGCTTGATGACCCGGCGTCACGACCTGAGCCCGGAGCTGCGCCGCGGAGGCGCGGGCGCGCCGCGGGCTCGCGCGAACAACGAGGTCGATATGCATAGCCTACGACGACTCTGGCTGGCGCTCGCCGCCGTCATCACCCTTGGATTCTTGATCCTCGGCTTCATGGGCCGGGAGGTGTACCGCAAGGCCCCGCCGATCCCCGAGATCGTGCGGACGCCGTCCGGCCGGGTGCTGCTCACGAAGGACGATATCCTCGATGGGCAGCTGGTCTATCAGAGCATCGGCGGACAGCAGGTCGGCAGCGTCTGGGGGCACGGCGCTTACCAGGCGCCGGACTGGTCGGCCGACTGGCTCCATCGCGAGGCCGAGGCGCTCCTCTCGCTCTGGAGCCAGCGAGCGCACGGCGCGCCGTTCGCGGCGCTGCCCGACGAGGCGCAGGCCGCGCTCAAGGCGCGGCTCCAGCGGACGATGCGCGACAGCGCCGTCGACCCGGCGACCGGCACGCTCACGATCTCCGAGGATCGCGCGCTGGCGATCGAGGAGACCGCGGCGCACTACCGCGCGCTGTTCGGCGATGAGCCGGCGCTCACCGGCCTGCGCGAGAGCTACGCGCTGCACACGGGCGCGGTCCCGGACGCGGGGCGGCGCGACAAGCTGACGGCGTTCTTCTTCTGGACCTCGTGGGCCTGCGCCGCGGAGCGCCCCGGCACCGGCGCGAGCTACACGAACAACTGGCCTCATGAGCCGCTCATCGGCAACGTCCCCACGGCCCCCAGCGTCGTCTGGTCGGTCGTGAGCATCGTGCTCTTGCTCGCGGGGATCGGCGCCCTCGTGTGGTATCACGCCTTCCGCCGCGCCGAGGACGCGGCCGCCCCCGCGCCGGCGCGCGATCCGCTGGCCGGCTGGGTGCTCACCCCGTCGATGCGGGCCGTCGGCAAATACTGTGTCGTCGTGGTCGCGCTGCTCGCGCTCCAGGTCGCGCTCGGCGCGCTGACCGCGCATTACACGGTCGAGGGACACGAGGTCTTCGGATTGCCGGTCGCCGACTACCTGCCTTACGCGGTGACGCGCACCTGGCACGTCCAGCTCGGCGTCTTCTGGATCGCCACGGCCTTCCTCGCGGCGGGGCTCTTCCTCGCGCCGGCCGTGGGCGGGCGCGAGCCGAGGGGGCAGCGGCTCGGCGTGAACGTCCTCTTCGGCGCGCTCGTCCTCGTGGTCTTCGGCTCGCTCGCCGGAGAGTGGCTGTCGGTCAAGCAGCGCTTCGCGCTCGAGGCGTCCTTCTGGTTCGGGCACCAGGGGTACGAGTACGTCGACCTCGGCCGCGCCTTCCAGATCGCGCTCTTCGGCGGCCTCGCGCTCTGGCTCTTCCTGATGCTGCGCGCCCTCTGGCCCGCCCTCGCGCGGCGCGACGTGAGCCGGCACATCGTGCTGCTCTTCACCGGCGCCACGGTCGCGATCGGGATGTTCTACGGCGTGGGCCTGTTCTACGGCGCGAAGACGCACCTCTCGATCATGGAATACTGGCGCTGGTGGGTCGTGCACCTCTGGGTCGAGGGGTTCATGGAGGTCTTCGCCACCGCGGCGATCGCGTTCCTGTTCACGCGGCTCGGGCTCGTGCGGCCCGACAGCGCGGCGCGGGCGGCGATCCTGTCGACCTGCATCTTCCTCGTCTCGGGCATCCCCGGCACGTTCCACCACCTGTACTTCAGCGGCACGCCGGTCTCGGTCATGGCCGTCGGCGCCAGCTTCAGCGCCCTGGAGGTGGTGCCGCTCGTCCTCGTCGGGATGGAGGCGCACGAGACGTGGCGGATGCAGCACCGGAGCGCGTGGATGCAGGCCTATCGCTGGCCCATCCAGTTCTTCGTCGCGGTCGCGTTCTGGAACTTCGTGGGCGCGGGGGTGTTCGGGTTCCTCATCAACCCGCCGATCGCCCTCTATTACATGCAGGGCCTGAACACGACGCCCGTGCACGCGCACGCCGCCCTCTTCGGCGTCTACGGCCTGCTCTCGCTCGGCCTCGTGCTCGTGATGCTCCGCCGGCTGCGCCCCGAGGCGGTCTGGAACGAGGCGCGGCTCCGGGTGGCGTTCTGGGGGATGAACGCCGGGCTCGGGCTGATGATCGCGCTGAGCCTCCTGCCGATCGGCCTCGCGCAGGCGTGGGCCAGCGTCGACCGCGGGCTGTGGTACGCGCGGAGCGCGGAGTTCCTGCAGCAGCCGGTGCTCGAGGCGCTGCGCTGGATGCGCCTCGTCGGGGACAGCGTGTTCATCGCCGGCGTCGTGGCCTTCGTGGCGTTCGTCGCGGGGCTCTGGACGCGACGGCCGGCGGGCGCCGCCTCGGCGAGGCCCGCCGCGGCCGGCGAGGCGGCGGCGATGGCCGCGCCCGCGGCGAGCCGCGCCCCGGCGGCCTGAGGCGCCCGAGGCCCGAGTCGCTGTGCGCGACGAGGCGAGCTGCCGGCGGAGGGGGGCCGCCGGCGCGCGGAGGGCGGGTTGAGCACGCGACCGCGGAAGGTGAGCCGAGTCCGCCGCTGCCCTTCAGAACAGCAGCCGGACGCCTCCGCCGAGCGGGCCGATGTGCAGCTCCGCCTGGGTCTTCGCGCGATCGCTCTGGATCTGCCCCGTGACCCAGAGCGGTATGCCGGTGACGGCCATGGCGCCTCCGAGGCTCATGAGCACGGTGGGAAAGACCCACGCCTTCGACGCGCAACCGCAGAGATCCTCGCCGCGCGGCCGGGTGAGGAAGTACATCCCCGCTCCGACGGAGCCGAGGACCAACCCGCCGACGGAGAGGCCGACGCCCACGTCGCGCCGGGTGGTGTCGACGGGAGCGACGGGCGCGGCTCGCTCGGCCCGCGCGTCGCCCGCGAGGAGCGCGTTGCCCGCGAAGAGCACGATCGACCCGAGCGCGGCGAATCGCATGCCCGCGAGGATCCCTGGTCCCGGCGCGCCCGTCAAGGCGAGCCGCGGAGGGGCGCCCAGCGCCGGGGCAGGGCGCCGCGGCGCTCGCCTCGTCAGGGCCCCGCCGGATCGAAGATGGCGTCGACATAGCGCGTCGTCTGCTCGCGCCGGCGGCGCTTGCGCTCGGCCGCGTCCTCCTCGACGTGCGCCTCGTCCGGCCTCACGCGGAAGAGCGGCTGCCCCTTCTGCACGATCGTCCCCTCGCCGCCGTCGATGAGCACCTCCTCGATCGTGCCCGAGAACGGCGCGAGCACCTTGTTGAACATCTTCATCACCTCGAGGACGTAGAGCGGATCGCCCGCCTCGAAGTGGCTGCCCTTCGCCACGAAGGGGGGCCGATCCGGCGCCTCCTGCGCGTAGAACATGCCGCCGGTGACCGCGACGATCTCGTTCGCCCGCGTGGCGGGCGGCGGCGCGAGGACCTTGCGCATCCGGGCCGCGAGCTCGCGGTCGAGCAGGCGCTCGGGGATGACGACCTCGCCGTCCTCGCGCACCCGGAGCTCGAAGAAGCGCGCGGCGTCGCCCGCGAGGACCAGCGCGTCGAGGAGCTCCAGCCCCGCCTGGAAGCCGAGGTGCGCGCCGCGGACCCGCCGCCAGAGCTCACCGTCCCAGCCCGGAGGCGCGGCGGGCTGCGACAGGGCCTCTCGCAGCGCGGGCCACGACGGCGCGCCGCCCGCCTGGCCCATCCGCTCGCCGAGGCGCCGGTAAAAGCCGAGCGCGCGCGCGAGGAGCGCCTCGTCGTGATCCCAGATCACGTGGGCCGCGGGGGCGTGCGGCTGCGGCGTCATGTTGAGCAGCCAGTACGTGTCCGAAAGCACCTCGACCGGGTTCTTGAGCCAGCGCACCCGCCCGGACCGGACCTCGAACGACCCCAGGTTCCGGCTGAGCCACGCCGACAGCAGGTGCGGCTCCGCGCAGATCCGCTCCACGGGGCGGCGCACGAGCGTGTCCTTGAGCGCGAACACCTTCCTGAGCCCCGCCTCCGCGCCGTCCCCGGCCTGCGCCGCGAGCCGGCGCTCGTGGCGGGCGCCGAGCTCGGCCCACATCGCGTCGAAATCGAGGCCTCCGAGCTCCGCCGAGAGCTGGCCGACCAGCGTGAGGTACGGGACCACGAAGCGCGTCGTCGGCTTCGCCCACACGTCCCGCGCGAGGAACCAGTGCACGAGCCCGTAATGAAACAGGAGGTTCGTGTGGAGATCGCTGCCCCGGAGCGTCGTCGTGCGCAGGATCTCGCAGAGCCGCAGGTAGGACTCCTCGCGGGAGCCGCCGTAGGTCACGAGGAGCGCGATGTTGCTGTCGTACGCGCCCGCGAGCCGGTAATGCATGAACACCCCGGTGTCGGGGTTCTTCACGCAGATGCCCTGATCGTCGCGGATCTCGTGCGGGTGCGGATCGCTCCAGGAGACGATGACGCCGCCCGCGTGCGGCTCCAGCGCGCCGTTCGTGGCGTTGAGGCGCGCCTCCACCGCGGACCCCTCGCGCCGGACGCGGACCGGCCGCGGCAGCCGCTCGCCGTGGCGCGCGAGCAGGACCATGCACTCGATGAGCGACGTCACCTCGAACGCGTCGGCCGGATCGGCCGGGTTCTCGAAGCGGAGGGCATAACAGAGCTCCGACACCCGGTGCTCGACCTGGATCCGGGTGTTGACCTCCATGAAGTAATGGTGATCGCCCTCGACGATGCACTCGAACGTCGACGCCGAGTTCAGCCCCACCGCGAGCCCGAACCGCTCCGCCTCGGCCTCCATCCGGGCGAGCGAGGCGAGCTCGCGCTCGAGCGACGCCGCTCGCCGCTCGTCGCCGGCGGCGCGCGCCCGCTCGATCGCCTCGCGGAGCCCCTCCTGCGTGATCGCCACCTCGAGCAGCTTCTGCTCGTGCATCTGGATCGAGCAGTCGCGCCCGCCCAGCGCGACGCACCACGCGCCGTTGCCGATCAGCTGGATCTCGTTGTGCCGCGTCTCCTCGACGTTGAGCTCGAGCAGGATGTTCTTGTTGTCGCCGACGCCCGCGGCCTTCACCTCCGCGAGGACCTCCCGCGCCAGCGCGGGGACCTCGGCCGCCCGCGCGCGCGCCGCGGCCTCCGGCTCCGCCGCGCCCTGGGCGACGCCGGCGAGGAGCCGCTGCCCCTTGCCGCCGCCGCCGCCGATGGCCTTGAGCCGGATCCGCCGCCCCGGGTGGCGGGCGAGGAGCTCGGCCGCGCCCCGCTCGAGCTCCGCGCAGAGCTCGTCGGTCGTGTAGAGGTCCACGCGCGCCGCGTAGGCCGCCGCGAGCAGCGCGTCCGCCGCCTCGGCGAGGGGGACGCCCTCGGCGAGCCGCGCCGCGGCGCCCGGGTCGCGCAGCAGCCCGCGCCCTTCGGCGGCCGCGCGCAGGGCCGCGTGATCGGGCCATTTGCGGAGCACGATCCGCCGGGTCGCGTCGTCGATGCCGGGCGTCACGCTGACCGCGGTCGCGAGCGCCGTGCGCTTCGCCTCGTCCTTGAGCCCGGCCGCGCGCTGGACCGACGAGCGGGGGCCGATGAAGACGAGCCCCGCCTCCTCGAGGGTGCGCACGAACTCCTCGTCTTCGGCCATGAAGCCGTACCCCGCGAACACGTGCGTGTAGCCGCCGGCCCGCGCGATCGCGACGATCTCGTGCATCAGCTTGACGCGCTCGTCCTTCGTCGCGCCGGTATAGTCCTTGACCCGGTGCACGTGCGCCGGGTGGATGCACCGCAGCTCGGGCGCCAGCGCGTGCGTGTAGACGATCGAGTCCTTCTCCGAGAGGAGGATGCCATAGTGCTCGATCCCCATCTGGGCGAAGACGTCCATCGCCTCTTTGCGGATCGGACCCCGGCCGACGATCAGCGGCCGCACGTCGTCGGCGGCGAAGGACCGCGCCCACGCCGAGCTCGCTCGGCCGAGCCGGCGGTCGCGCGCCACCATCGGATTGCGGTCGTAACCGCGCGTGCTCCCGAACCCATCCATGCTCAATGAAACTCCCGCTGAACCCCGGTGAACGGCCCTGGCTGGTAATGGCGGAGCAAGAACTCCAGGTTCTCTCCGATCACCGCGCGGAGCTCGCGCGGCATCACGAGCCGCGAGATGGAGCCCAGGCTGAGCCCCTCGCGCGGGTTCATGAGCTCCCGCTCGTACCGCGCGCCGAACTCAGCCTCTCTGGCCTTCAGCCACGCCGCGGCCTCCTCGCGGGCCTCGGCCTTCGCCTTCGCCTCGTCCAGGCCGCGGCCGAGCCGCTCCTTGACGCCCGCCTTCTCCCTGGCGCTCGCCTGCGCGCGCACCTTGCGGAGCTCGTCCTTGTAGACGAACTCCTTGCCGGCGGGCCCCATCACGGCGACGCGCGTCGTGGGGAGCGCGAGGACGACGTCCGCGCCGGTCGCGTAGTTGTTGAACGAGGCGTAGGCGCCGCCGAACGCGTTGCGCACGAGCAGCAGGATGCGCGGGGTCCGCACGTCGATGATCGCGTCGAGCATCGCCCGGCCGGCCTGCACGATGCCCATCGCCTCTTGCTCCCGGCCCGGGAGGAAGCCGGTGGTGTCCTCCATGAAGAGGAGCGGGATGTTGTAGAGGTTGCAGAAGCGGATGAAGCGCGCGTTCTTGTACGCGGCCGCCACGTCGATCTGCCCCGAGGCGACCGCGCTGTTGTTGGCCACGAAGCCGACGACGCGCCCGCCGATCCGCCCGAACGCGGTGATCGTGTTGCGCGCGCGCTGCGGCTGCACCTCGAAGTAGTCGCCGTGATCGCAGATGCGCTGGATGATGATGCTGATATCGAGCGGCGTGTTGAAGCCCGTGGGCGACGAGAGCGCCCTGCGGAGCAGCGTGTCGATCTCGTTCGTCTCGCGGTCGAGCGGATCGCTCGTCCGCTGGAACGGCGGGCTCTCGCGGTTGTTGCTCGGCAGGTAGCCGAGCAGGCGGACGGTGGTGCGCAGCGCGCCGACCTCGTCCGGCACCGTGAGATCGGCCACGCCCGAGGCGCCGTGGACCCGCGGGCCGCCGAGGTCGTCGGGCGAGACCACCTCGCCGAGGACCGATTTGACCACCGCCGCCCCGGTGAGGCCGAAGAACGTCCCGCCCGGCTGGATGACGAAGCTGCCTTGCCGCGGCAGGTAGGAGCCGCCGCCGGCGTTGAACCCGAACATGCACATGATGCTCGGCACCACGCCGCTGATCTTGCGCAGCGCCGCGAACGCCTCGGCGTAGCCGTCGAGCCCGCCGACCCCCGCGGGGACGTAGGCGCCGGCGCTGTCGTTGAGGCCGATGAGCGGGATCCCGCGCTCTCCCGCGAGCTGGAACAGCCGCGCGAGCTTGCGGCCGTTCGTCGCGTCCATCGACCCGGCGCGGACCGTGAAATCGTGGCCGTAGAGCGCGACGTCGCGGCTGCCGATGCGCAGGATCGCCGTGACCAGCGAGGCGCCGTCCAGGTTCGGCCCCCAGTTCTCGAAGAGCACGCGCGGCGGCTCGGGGGTCAGCACGCGGATGCGCTCCCAGATCGTCATCCGGCCTTTGCTGTGCTGCCGGATGATGTTCTCCGGGCCCGCGGAGACATAGGGCCGCCGGCGGAGCTCCTCGGCCTCCCGGAGCGCGGCGTCGTACGCCGAGGCCGGCGCGGCCGCCCCGCCGGGCGCCTCGTCGAGCGGATCGTCGAGCGAGGGCACGACGGCGGCGGGCTTCGTCACGAGTTCGTTGCGATCAAGGGGGCTCATGGACAGGCGCGCCACTCTACCATGGCGCGATCTCGCGGCGCACGCCGCGCGCCCAGCGAGGCACGCGCCCGTCTCGGCGTGTGGGGCGCGGCACGGAGCGCTGCCTCGGAGGCGGCTCGACCGAGTCCGCGGCTGCGCCGCGACGCGTCTTCACCGCGTGCGGCGGGACCGTATGCGGCGGGACCGTATGCGGCGGGCGGCGCGCGGCGTCGACGAGGCCGGGCGCGCGGCGGGCGGCGTCGACGAGGCCGGACGCGGCGAGTCATGGATGGCCGGTCGCCGCGCTGCTCGGGCTGGCCGCCGGCGCGCGGCCTTCGGGCGCGTCGAAGCGCGCGGTGACGTGGTAAACGCCGGCCTCGAGATCGAGGCTGAGGCGCAGCCCGCTCTTCTCGAGCACCCGCATCATCGCCTTGTTCGAGAGCAGGACGTCGGCCTCGAACCCCGAGAGCCCCCGGGCCCTCGCGATCTCCGCCATCCGCCGCATGAGCAGGGTGCCGACCCCCTTTCCCTGCCATTCATCGCGGACCACGAAGGCGATGTCGGCGAGGTTGTTCTTCGGATCGACGTCGTAGCGGGCCATCCCGACCACGGCGTCGCGCTCCGGGCCGGCGCAGGCGACGATGGCCATGTTCTGCTCGTAATCGAGGTTCACGAGCTGTTGCATCTCCTCGTGGGGGTGCTCGCGCTTGTGGCTCATGAAGCGGCGATAGACGCTCTCGTCCGAGAGGCGATAGAAGAGGTCCTGCAGCGCGGCCTCGTCGGAGAGCCTGACCGGCCGGCAGAGCAGCGCCTCGCCCGAGGGGAGGCTCGCCGCCCGCGCCTCCTGAGAGGGGTAGTCCGCGCGCGAGACGACCTGGTCGCTGAACACGTAGCGGCGCTGCTTGGCGGCGGCGAGTAGGTCGGCGCGGTGATCGGGGTGGGCGATCTCGATGAGCGCGAGCGCGCGCTGCCGGATGTTCCGGCCCCAGAGGTCGGCGACGCCGTGCTCCGTCACCACGTAGTGCACGTCCCCGCGGCTCGTCACGATGCCGGCGCCCTGCTCGAACGCCGGCTGGATCCGGCTGATCGTGCCGTCCTTCGCGGTGGACCGGAGCGCGATGATCGGCTTGCCGCCGCGGCTCCGCGCGGCGCCCCGGATGAAGTCGACCTGCCCCCCGATGCCGGAGAAGAAGCGGCCCATCAGCGTGTCGGCGGCGACCTGGCCTGTCAGATCGACGGCGAGCGCCGCGTTGATGGCGATCATCCGGTCGTTTCGGGCGATGATCAGCGGATCGTTGGTGAAGGCGCAGCCGCGCATCTCGAGGACGGGGTTGTCGTGGGCCCAGGCGTAGAGGGCGCGGCTCCCGAGGAGGAACGAGGTCACGAGCTTCCCTGGCAGGAGGGACTTTCTGCGGTTCGTGATGACGCCGCGCCGGACGAGCTCCATCACGCCGTCGGAGAGCATCTCGGTGTGGACGCCGAGGTCGCTCCGGCCATCGAGCGCGGCGAGCACGGCGTTCGGGATCTTGCCGATGCCCGTCTGGAGGGTCGCGCCGTCGGGCACGAGCGTCGCCACGTGCCGGCCGATGGCGCGGTCGATCTCGTCGAGCGGCTCGATCGCGCGCTCGGGCAGCTCGCGATCCACCGGGACGAGGTGGGTTATCCGATCCACGTGCAAGAACGAGTCTCCGTGGGTGCGGGGCATCTGCGGGTTGACCTCGGCGAGGACCAGATCGGCCGAGTCGACGGCGGCGCGGACGATGTCGACGGAGACGCCGAGGCTGACGAAGCCGTGGGCGTCCGGGGGGCTCACCTGGATGAGGGCCACGTCGATGCGCACGCGGCGCGAGAGGATCAGGCTGGGGATCTCGGAGAGGAAGACCGGCATGAAGTCGGCGCGCCCCTCGTGGACGGCCTCGCGGACGTTCTGGCCGATGAAGAACGCCGTGTGCCGGAACCGCCGCTCGAGGCCGGGGCGGACGTAGGGCGCGGGGCCCTCGGTCATCAGGTGGACGATCTCGTTGTCGGCGAGGTGATCGCCGGACTCGACGAGCGCGTTCACGAGCTCGCTCGGCTCCGCGGCGCCCGAGCCGACGAGGATGCGCCGCCCCCGCGGGATCGCGCGGACGGCCTCCTCGGCCGTCTTCACTTTGTCGGCGAAGCGCGTTTGCCAGTCCGTGACCGTCTGTTGCATCGAGTTCCTCTTCCTGCTGTGCTGGTGGGGAGTGGAGGGGGTGTTGCCGGCGCGGGCGCGGGCCGCGGCGCTCGCCGGGCCGCCGTCAGGCGGTCTCTTTTTCGGCGAGCAAGGCGGCCAGGACGGCCAGGGCGTCGGTCGTCGTGAAGACGCCGACGACGTGCGCGCCGTTCAGCACGACGGCCGAGCCGTACTTGTGCTCGGCCATCTCGCGGACCACCTCGGAGAGGGGCGCGTCCGGCGCGACGGCGTAGGGGCTCGGCGACATGGCCTCGCTGACGAGGAGCTCGTCGCCCTCTTGGTCCTTGAGCGTCTCGATCCAGTAGATGTCCCGCTCGGAGATCATGCCGACCAGCCGGCCGCCGCGCAGCACCGGCAGGTGCCGGATGCGATGTCCTCGCATGAGCTTGCGGGCGAGGCCGACCTTCTGATCGGCGCCGATCGAGTGCGGGCTCTTGGTCATGCAATCCTGGATGCGAAGGGTCGAAGAGCTCATGAGGCCTCCCCGGGCGCTGGGCGTCCGTGACGATCCGAGCGATTCAGGCGTCTGCAAGAGGGTCAGCAAGATGCGGACCACCGGGCGGAGCTCGGCTTCTGGCAGCGGTGGTCAGCGCGGCGGGCGACCTGAGCTGGTTTGATGCGCCGCGTGCGCGGCGCTGGCGACCTCCGACTTCCAGCCGCCGGCGAGGGCGCGCGTGCAGCGATTGCGCGCGGGCGCAGGGGGTTCGCCGGCGGATGGCGCGGCAGGCATGCTGTCGCGGCTCATCGCGCAGGCGCTGGCTCTTTCGGCGACGCGCGGAGCCGAAGTAGACTGAGCAACTCGGCGAGATCGACGAGCCCCTCGGCTTCAATGGCCTCATCCGCCGATAGCTGCTCTCCGCGATCCTGCTTGTCCAGGAGCGCCTGGAGCCGGCGGTCGACCCCCTCCGGGAGGCGGAGCTGGGCAAGGTCGGAAGGGAGCTCCACTTCGATGTGGACCGTTGCAGGTGTAGCCATCGGCGCGTCAGTCCTTGTCGTCGGACTGGGCGACGTTGCCCGGCACGCCCAGGGCGACCGGGCCCAGTCCCTTGCCCTTGAAGCGGTTGTGCCAGAGGCTCTGGCCGGTGAGCGAGAAACACTCGATCTCGCCCTGCTTGGCGACGAAGAGCCGGTCTCCCTCCAGGAGCAGCGTGGCGCGGCCGAGCGTGGTGGTCTTCACCTCCCAGAGCAGCTCGCCCGTCGGGTAACGCAGGCAGGCGACGCCGTTGAAGGTCGCCGCGTAGATCGCCTCGGGCGTGATCAGGAGCGCCGTGGACGAGTACCCGGCCCCGTCCTGCTTGCGCTCCCAGAGCACGCGCCCGGTGACCGGATCCACCCCGAAGATCTGACCCAGGAACGCCGCCACCAGCACCGGCGCCGCCGCCGTCGTCCGGTATTCGCTCATCCGCTGCCTCCGTTCGTGAATGCCCTCAGCGAGCTATCAGCCAGGCGGCAGCGCGGCAAGTTGCGGACGCGTGCGGTCGCGAGTCGCCCGCCGTGATCAGGCAACCTCGCCTGCGCGGGAAGGCTCGAGACCACCGCAGGAGGCAGGTCTGTGTGCTGAGCTAGACCAGAAGCGTCGCTCCGGAGACAGATCTGTATGCTGAGCTACACCAGGAGCCTCTCCCGGATACAAATCTGTATGATGAACTACACCAAGTGCCTCTCTCCGGAGGCAGATCTGTATGATGCGCTACTGTTGGATCCAAATTCGCAGACAGATCTGTATGATGTCCTACGTCGACCCCCAGATCCGCAGACACGTCCGCGTAACTTCTTGCTCGGGGCGCTCTCCCCTCAGGCTCTCCTGCGCCCCGGCGGGATCAGGTATCCGCAGCTCCGCCCGAACCACCGCAGCACGTCGAGCGACGACAGGATGCCCACCACCTTGCCGTCGTCCGAGACGATCGGCAGCCGGTGCACGCCCTCGTAGGCCATCAGCGACGCGGCCTGCCGGATGCTCGCGCTCTCGTGCAGCTGCACCACGACGGGCGTCATCACGTCGCGCGCGGTGACCTTGACGGGCTCGTACACGTAGAAGCCCTGCTCCATGTCGAGCGGCGCGACGTCGTCCGGGTGCAAGCTCATCCGCTCGGATTCCTCGGTGTCGCCGCGCTCCTCGGCCGCCCGGAGCACGTCGGCCCGCGACACCATGCCGACCGGCTTGCCGTCCGCATCCACGACCGGCATCCCGCTGATCCCGTGGCGGATGAGCAGGGCCGCGATCTCGTCGACCGTGACCTCCGGCCGCACGCAGATGACGTCCCGGCTCATGATCCCGGCGAGCGGCGCCGCCGGATTCACGTGCTGACCCACCCCGGCCAGCGGGTCCGCGCTCCCCATGGCCGACATCGCGCGCTCGGTATGGCAGACGACCGACGTCGTGCGCGACGCCGCGTCGAAATGCAGCGCGTGGAACCGACGGCACGACTCGCACTCGGGCACCGTGGCCGACCGCTCCTTGAGCGGGCAATAGACGGTCGCGACGACCGACGCCTCGCCGTCGTCTCCAACGATGCGCGCGCTGCGGATCGCGTGCTGCGGGATGGGGTGCTCTCCGTTGATCGGTCCAAGGGTCGTCATCGTCATCTCTCCGCTCGCCTCCGCGGCCTTCGCTCCGAGGCGCGCCCTGCGATGAGCACCGCCCGTGCCACGCCCGAGCGCCCCGGAACGCCGCGGCAGGCGCGGCAGGCCCCGAGCGCCGCGCCCGCGCCGCCGCGCGCCGTTTGCGCCGCGACGAAAGGCATGCACGCCCCGCGCGCCGCGCGCGGAGGTCCGCCGCGCGCGGGGCGACGCGCCCAGCGCGCGAGTCGCCCGCTCTCCGCCTTCGGAGCGCATGGCAGGGCCCGCCGCTCGCCGCCTTTCGGAGCGCATGGCACGGCCCGTGCGAACCCTGCGAGCAGCGCGCGCGCGGCGTGCCGAGAGGCGCGCCGCGCAGCACGCCGGGCAGAGCAGGACAACCGGCCCGGATGGACTGGCAACGAGGCTGAGGAGGACGTCATGTCGAGCGTGGGCGCAACGGGTCGGTTCATCGTCGTGGTCGGGATCGACTTCTCGGATCTGAGCAACCGCGCGCTCGATCAGGCGCTCGAGTCCGCCTGCTGCCGCGACAACGCGGAGGTGCACGTGGTCTACGTCGAGCCCGAGAGCTGGGTCGGCGTCGGGCTCTCGCGGGCGCCGGCGGCGGCCACCAAGCCCGACGTGGCGCTCCAGCAGCTCCAGGCGCGCGCGAGCGAGCGCGTCCGCGCCCTGGGCGCCAAGCTCGACGGCAGGCGGCTCAAGCGCGTCGTCGTCCACTTCCGCCGCGGCGACGCGGCTGGGAACATCGCTCAGCTCGCCGCCGACCTCGACGCCGACCTCGTGGTCGTCGGCTCGCACGGCCACCGCGGGCTCGAGCGGCTGCTCCTCGGCTCGGTCGCCGAGCGCGTCGCCCGGCTCGCGCGCTGCCCGGTGTGGATCGTGCGGCCGAAGGATCACGCGACCGCCGGCCGGGTGCCCGAGATCGAGCCGCCTTGCCCCGAGTGCGTGAAGCGCCGGCAGGAGACCGGCGCCGCCGATCTCTGGTGCGCGCGCCACTCGGAGCATCACGTCCGGCCCCACCGCTACTCGTACGCGACAAACGGGGTCTACGCGACGTCGAGCGCCGCCTACCACGCGACGCCCGAAGGGAATTGATCGTGATTGATCGCGATCGAGAGGCGAGCTCGACGAGGTTGCGCACCTGCGGGGTAAACCCCCGACATCCTGTCCTGTGAACGCCGGACGAACGGCGCATTCAAGCGTCGAAGGTCGAAGATCGCGCCGCCGCTCCGTCGCGTTCGACCTCATCGGACGGCGGCCCCCGCCGCGCGCCGGCGTATTGACGCTGCGCTGCCAGCGGAGAATATACCGTGTCATGAAGCGGTCCTGCATCGCCGTGGCGGCTCTCGCGATCTCGCTCTCCGCGTCCGCCGCGGCACAGCCGGTGAAGCTGTTCGTGCTCGCCGGCCAGTCCAACATGGTCGGCTACGGCGTGGGCACCGCTTTGCCGGCCGAGCTCCAGAGCCAGCCCGACATCTGGTACGACCACCACAACCCCGACGCGCGCGAGGGGGGGCCGTACGCCGCGGCGACGAGCACCGACTGGGGGCCGCTCGAGCCGAAGGGCGAGGCGCGCCGCTACGGGCCGGAGATCACGTTCGGCCACGCGATGGCGGCGGCGTACCCCGAGCACCGGATCGCGATCGTGAAGCTGGCGCAGGGGGGCACGAACCTTGTCGACCACTGGGGGCGCGGGCTGGGGCCGGATCCGGAGGTGCTCTACAAATCGCAGCTCTACCACGCGCTCCTCGGCAAGCTGGACTCCGCGACGTACACAGGCGATCGCGCCCTCCGCTACCCCGACGAGCCGACGCGGCTCGACAACGCCCTGGCGCGGCTCGAGTCGGAGGGGCACGATGTCGAGATCGCCGGGCTCCTCTGGATGCAGGGCGAGAACGAGGCGGGGTGGGCGGCCGCGTTCACCTACGGCGACACGCTGCGCGGCTTCATCGCGGCGATCCGCGAGGATCTCGGCGCGCCCGGGCTCCCGGTCGTGCTCGGCCGGATCAGCGACAACCTCTACCCGGCGAACGGCGGGCCCATCGCCGCCGGCAAAGAGGCGAACATCGACGCCGTGCGCGCGGCGCAGGTGGCCGTGGCCGAGGAAGACCCTCGGGTCGCGTGGGTCGACACGGACGACTTCGCCCCGCGGCGGGCCGACGATACGTGGCATTTCGACTCCGCCGCGTACCAGCTCCTCGGCGAGCGCTTCGCCGAGGCGTACCTCGCGCTGGTCGCCGAGACGGGCTCGCCGGGCGCCTCGTCGGCGAACGGCGCCGCGAGCGCGGGCGCGGGGGGAGGGGACGGCGCGGCGGGGGCGAGCGGGAGCACGGTGGCGTCCGGCAGCGCCGCGGGCGCGGGGGGAGGGGGCGGCGCGGCGGGGGCGAGCGGGAGCTCCGTGTCGTCGGCGAGCGGCGCCGCGGGCGTGGGCGGGGGCGGCGCGGCGGGGGCGAGCGGGAGCGCGGCGGCCGCGGGCAGCGCCGGGAGCGCGGCCGGACCGAGCGGGGCCGCGCCCGGGGGCGCCGGCGGTAGCACCAGCGGCTGCGGCTGCCGGACGGCCGGGATCCCGGGCCAGGGGCCGGGGGCGGCAGCGCTCGCGCTGATCGCGCTGGCGGCGCTGCGCCGGCGCCGCCGGAGCGGGCGCGAGCCCGGCTGAACCGGGGCTCGCCGCCTCAGGGAGAAGGCCCGAGAGGCCCGCTCTTCCATCGAGCGGGCCGCCGGCAACCGCTCAGTCCTCGGAGGCTTCGAACGGCTGGCAGAGCGAGAACGTGCAGAAATAGCCCTCGCGGCAGTCCTCCACCGTGTCGCACTCGGCGTAGCAGAGGCCGCTGGTGACGCAGGCGCCGCCGCCGGCGCAGGCGAGGCTCTCCTCGTCGCAGAAGCTCGTGCAGTAGCCCTCAGGCCAGTTGGCGTTAGTGATGCAGAAGCCGCCGGCGCAGTCGCCGTCGCCGGTGCAAGCGGCGCCGTCGGCGCCATCCCCCGTCACCACCGGCGGGTCGCAGAGGCCCGTGGGACTACAGACGTACCCGTCCGAGCACTGAGCGTCGCTGGTGCAGGACGGGACGCAGATGCCGTCGTCGCTGTTGCACGTATAGCCGTCGCGGCAGTCGCTTTCCGCGTCGCAGGAGGCCAGGCAGACGCCGGAGACGCAGGTACTGCCGTCGGCGCATTCGCCGAGCTCTCCGCCGCACTCGGTCGTACAGTAGCCGCCCGGCCAGCCGTCCCCGACCTCGCTGATGCACCACTCGCCAGCGCACTCGTTGTTCAGCGTGCAGGGGCTGCCGTCCGGGACCCCGGGTGCATCGCAGAAGCCCGATTCCTCGTCGCACACGCCCACTTCCGAGCATTGCGCGTCGCTTGTGCAGTTCGGCTGACAGAACCCGCTGAAGCATCCATAGCCGTCGCGGCATTCGCTCGAGTCCGTGCACGCGTCCAGGCAGACGCCGGCGCCGCTCGGGAAGAATCCGCAGGAGCCGCCGCCGGCGCAGTCGCTGCTCGATTCGCAGAAGCCTGAACAGGTGCCGGCGGGCCAGCCGTACATCTCGGTGAGGCAGAAGCCGCCCTGGCACGCGGCATCCTCCGAGCACGCAACGCCATCGGCGCCGAGCTCGCTGCCACCCGCGCCACCGTCGCCGCCGGTGCCGGTGGTGGCAGAGGTGGTGGAGGTGACGCTGCCGCCACCGCCGCCGTCGCCGCCGGTACCGGTGGTGGCGGAGGTGGTGGAGGTGACGCTGCCGCCACCGCCGCCGTCGCCGCCGGTACCGGTGGTGGCGGAGGTGGTGGAGGTGACGCTGCCGCCGCCGTCGCCGCCGGTACCGGTGGTGGCGGAGGTGGTGGAGGTGACGCTGCCGCCACCGCCGCCGTCGCCGCCGGTACCGGTGGTGGCGGAGGTGGTGGAGGTGACGCTGCCGCCACCGCCGCCGTCGCCGCCAGTGCCGGTGGAGGTGGTGGAGGTGACGCTGCCGCCGCCGCCGCCGTCGCCGCCGGTGCCGGAGGTGGTGGAGGCGACGCTGCCGCCACCACCGCCGTCGCCGCCAGTGCCGCCCTGGCCGCCGGTGCCGCCGCCTTCGCCGCCGGTGCCGCCGCCTTCGCCGCCGGTGCCGCCGCCTTCGCCGCCGGTGCCGCCGCCCTCGCCGCCCTCGCCGCCCTCGCCGCCAGCGCCGCCGGTTCCCGCCGTCGTGCTGCCGCTGGTCGTCGTGCTGCCGCTGCTGCCGGTCCCGGGGGTCGTCGGGTCGTCATCGCCGCACGCCGCGGTCACCAAGCTCAACGCAAAGAGGCACACCAAAGATCGCATCTTCATCCGCTGCTCTCCAGCCGGTAGGGGTCCAGTGACGCGGTGCCGGCCGTCGGAGGCGAGGCGCCGCAGCGCGATGGGCGCGCGCGCATCTTCTGTCGAAACGACACGGATGCCAACGGCTCTTTTCACTTCCTCTCCGCTCTTCCGCGCGGAGAGCACCCGGAAACGCCGCGCTCGATCGACGCCGCTCTCACCCCGCCCCCGCCGGCCCCGTTCAGAGCAGCTTTTCGACGGCGACCACGCGGGACTGTCGGGTCCGCTTCATGCCGCGCGCAGCACGCATTGCGGGCAGCAGCATCGTTTTTCCGCCCGCCGCGCGAGTCGACCTCCTGACCCGCGCGCCTCACATGCCACACGTCGCCGCACGGTCGCCACGCTGCGTGACCCGCTGTGATCTCCCGACTCGAGCCCAGCTCGAGCGCGCGCACTCCGCTGCTGCCCGCCGCGAGCGCCGCCTCGATGATTGACCGGCCGCCTGCTGAGCTGGTATACGTAGCCGTTTTCCTTTGGAAGAATTTTACAATCACATTCGAAGCGAGGATCGGACGAGCGCGGTGTGCGCAGGTGAAGGGTACCTGGAGCTCCCAGCGCCAGCCGTGTCGTAGTGCCCTCGCCGGCTTCGCGGCGGCGCGCTGCGCTCCGGCGGGACGAGCCCTCGCTTCAGAAGATGATGAGGAGATCCCATGCGTGTCGCACACGTGATGATCACAGCAGCTCTCGTCAGCCTCTTCGCCGCCTGCGCCACCTCGGGCGGCGGCGACGGCGGGCCGCCGGTCTACGCGACGGTCTGCGAGGCCCGCTGCGCCTGCGAGGACTGCTCCGGGGACGACGAGGGCCTGTGCGAGGCCGAGCAGGAGGCCATCGAGGAGCGGGCCGAGGAGCGCTGTCAGGACGAGCACAAGGCCTATGCCGACTGCGTCCGCCTGGAGGGCCGGTGCGTGGATGGTCATCACCTGGCCGAGGTCTGCAACGCCCACGCGGCGGCCCTGCTGGGCTGTCTCGAGCCAAAAGGTCGCGATCACTGCCCCTCTGCCGGCGACGGCATCTGCGACGAGCCCCAGGGCACCGACACGTGCGCGGCCGGGACCGACCCGGCCGACTGCCTCTCTTTCTGTCCGTACACCGGCAACGGCATCTGCGACGAGCCCGAGGGCGCCGGCCGGTGCCCGGCGGGCACGGACGTCGACGACTGCAAGCTCGTGCCGTGCCCGTCGGTGCAGGACGGGACCTGCGACGAGCCCCAGGGCACCGGCCGGTGCGACGAGGGCTCGGACGTCGACGACTGCATGGGCGCGACCTGCCCCGAGGCGAACAACGGCGAGTGCGACGAGCCCGAGGGCACCGGGATCTGCGACGAGGGCACCGACGCGGCCGACTGCGCGGGCGCGCCGTGCCCCTACGTGAACAACGGCGAGTGCGACGAGCCCGAGGGCTCCGGGTACTGCGAGGAGGGCACGGACGTCATCGACTGCGAGACCAGCGCCGTCGCCTGCGACGACATCGGCGTCTGCGGCAGCGCCACGAGCGGGTGCGTCGCGTGCGCGAACGAGGGGAGCTGCGCCGACGAGCTCGAGGCGTGCACGATCAGCGACGACTGCTACTTCCTCGTCCAGTGCCTCGTGACCTGCGCGAACGACGCCTGCGTCGATGAGTGCCTGGAGGTGTATCCGGACGGGGTGCAGACGTACTCCAGCTACGACAGGTGCTTGAACTGCGAACAGTGCTACTACTCGTGCGGCGGGAGCGACGTATTCGAGTGCTGAACCGTGGCGCCTCCCCGAGCGCCGCGGAGGAGATGGACATGCTTGATCGACGAGACGTTCGTGCGCGTTCGGCCCGCGCCGCCCTCCTGGCTGCCCTGGCCGGCGTCGCCTCGTGCGGCGGCCTCTCCGCGGGCGACTACGCGGTGTACCGCGTCGCCCTCGAGGCGCCCGAGCAGGCACCCGGCTGCTTCCCCGGCGACCGGCCGATCCTCGCGGAGAAGTACGACGCCACCACGTTCCGGGACGGCCAGACGCTGCTCCTCTACCTCCCGACCGACGACGAGGCGGTGCTCGACACCGGCGGTCTCGTGCTGCATGGCTCCTCGGAGGACGACCCGTATACCTTCGAGGGCAGCTCCGAAGACATCGAGTTTCCCTTCCGCGACAGGGTCACCGACGCCGACCAGGACGGCATCTCGGACGACGTCGACCCGTTCGTCGACGCCGACAAGGACGGCGAGGACGACACGGATCCGTCGCGCGACCGCGTTGTCGACACCGACGGCGACAAGCTGGACGACCGCGATGAGCTCGAGGACGGGTTCGTCGACGCCGACGACGACGGGGACGACGACCGCTTCCGGGAGATCGTCGGCGCCACGAGGACGATCTCCCGCCTGCGGGTGAGCGTCTCGATGACGGTCGACGGGTCGACGGTCAGGGGCGTCGTGACGCGGACGACCGAGGAGACGTGCGAGGGCGACCTGTGCCCGCCCCACGTGGACCAGCCGTGCGTCGACGTGCAGCGGTTCCGCGGCGTCGAGGTCGACGAGGCGCAGCTGACCTTCGGGGTCGACGCGCGCCCGACCCGCTGAGCCGCGCTCCGGCGGCGCGCCGCGCGGCGCGCGCCTCGCTCCCGTTCTGGTAGCATCGCCCCGCTTGCCGGCGCTCCCGCTCTCCCCCGCCGACCTCCGCGCCGTGCTCGCGCCGTTCCCGGCCGCCCGCCCGCTGCCCGCGCGCGCCTACTGGGACGAGGACGTGTTCGCCTTCGATCAGGCCGAGATCTTCGGTCGCTCGTGGGTCTGCGTCGGCCGCGAGGACGAGATCGCCCGCCCCGGCGAGTGGGTGCTCGCGCCGCTCACGCCGGCGGGGGTCCTCGTCCTCCGCGGCGCGGATCTGGAGATCCGCGCCTTCCACAACGTCTGCCGCCACCGGGCGGCGACGCTCGTCGACGGCGCGTGCGGCCGGCTCTCTCAGCTCGCGTGCCCGTACCACGGCTGGACCTACGAGCTCTCCGGCGCCCTGCGCGCGGCGCCCCACGCGCCCCCCGGCTTCGACCGCGGCGCGCACGGCCTCCTGCCCGCGCGGGCGGGCGCCCTCTTCGGCTTCCTCTTCGTGGCGCTCGACCCAGGAGCGCCCCCGATCGAGAGCGCGCTCGGCGGCGCGCCGCCGTGGCTCGCGCGCCCCGAGCTGCGCTCGCTCCGGCGGGGCCGGCGGGTGGAGTACGAGGTGGCCGCGAACTGGAAGCTCTGCGTCGAGAACTTCCAGGAGTCTCACCACTTCCCGCGCGTCCACCCCGCGCTGGAGCGGCTCACCCCGTGCGACGACGCCGTGTCCTGGGGCGGGGGCGGCCCGTGGCTCGGCGGGCTCATGGAGCTCGTCCCCGGCGCCGAGACGGTCTCGCTCGGCGCGGCGCGCGGGGCGCGGCCGCTGATCGTCCCCGAGGCGGAGCGGCGGCGGGTGCGCGACGCCATGCTCTTCCCGGGCCTGCTCACGAGCCTCCAGCCCGACTACCTGCTCACGTACCGGCTCACCCCGCGCGCGCCGGACCGGACCCTCGTGGTCGCCGACACCTACTTCCACCCGGCGGCGTTCACCCCCGCCTTCGATCCGGCCGACGTGTTCGCCTTCTGGGACACCGTGAACCGCGAGGATCGGTCGATCTGCGAGCGCCAGCAGCGCGGGATGCGCGCCCCGGGCTACGCGCCGTCGACGTACGCCGCGGTGGAGGACGGCGTGCACGCGTTCGATCGGTGGGTCGCCGAGCGGTACCTCGCGGCGCTCGGCGCGGGGGCGTCGTGAGCAAGCTGTGCGGCTTGTGGGGCCGCCCGTACATCGATCTCTCGCCGTTGATCGACACGTCCTGCTTCCCGGAGCTCGATCGCGAGATCGTGCTCGGGCTCTGCCGCGTCGAGCCCTCGTACACCGGCGGGAGCCTGAAGTGGATGGGCGTGGTCGCGCCGTGGGTGCACGAGGACCCGTACGTGGACTACGGGCAGGTCATCGGCGGCTTCTCGCGCGAGGAGCTCCGCGACTTCGTGGCGCTCGCCGACGACCCGTCCGCCTTCGATCTCGATCGCGGCGGCGAGCACACCTTCGGAGACGAGACCGATCACCCGCTCTCGCGGGCGCAGATGCTGTACCTGAAGTACCGCTACGGCGTCTATTTCCCCTGGAAGGTCTGCTATCACCTCCTCGAGAACGACCGCTGGGAGGACAAGCACTCCGGCGCCGGCAAAGATTTCTCGGCAGAGGCGAGGGCGGTCTTCCCGCGGACGGTGGAGTTCCTCCGCGGGCTTCCGTTCGTCGAGATCGGGCGTTGCGTGCTCTTTGGCCTCGAGGCGAACGACCACGCGCCCGCGCACCGCGACACCGAGCCCGGGAGCGCGCTCGGCGTGGCGCAGTCGATCTCGTTCGCGCCGCGCGGCGGCAAGCGATTCTATGTCTGCGACAGGGAAGGGGAGGAGCGCACGGTCGTCCAGGCACCCATCTACTGGTTCAACGACATGGATTACCACGGGGTCGAGCCGGACCCGTTCTTCCGCTACTCGATCCGGGTGGACGGCGTGTTCGAGCCGGCGTTCGTGAAGCGGCTCCAGCGGCTCTATCGGCGCTGAGCCCGTGGACCCCGAACAGCTACAGCGTGGCTGTACGAGACGCGGGCAGCCGCGAGAGCATGACTCCACGGAAGCCGTTTGCTTGTCCTGGCCCCCGCTTTTCATGAGTGCTTCCCTAACCAGGCTGCACTATCCTTGGACTTACCGTGAACCTGCTGTGGCAGTCGTTCCCCATGCCCGAAGGTCGACGCGCCCAGGCCTGGCGATATCATCCCGTCTACCGGCGACCAGCCCATTTCCACGACGAGCCGGAGTTCAACCTCGTCGTCCGGGGAACCGCCATCTTTCGCGTGGGGCATCGTCGCGTTCCGATGGGCCGCGGATCCCTGTTGTGGTACCCGCCCGGGCTGGATCACTATCTCGAAGACGCCAGCCCGGACCTCGAGCTCTATGTGGTAGGGTTCCGGCCCGAGCTGATCGATGCGTTCGCGCGCGAGCACGGCTGCGCGCCGAGCTTCTCTCGGCCTCCGCAGCGCCTCGACGAGGCGGCCTTGCTGGCTTGTGCAGACGCGATGGCCCAGGTGCCGAGCAGCCGCGACGACCCGGCTGTCGAAGGACGGCTGCTCGATCTGTTCGCAGCGCTGGCCCAGACGACGCCTCCTCCGCAGGTGAGCCTTGGCCACCGCGCTGCGGCCCTGCTGGTCGAGGCGCCGAGCCTCCGCCGCGACGAGCTGACCCGGCGCCTGGCCAGCAACCGCGGCGATGTGAGCCGCAAGTTTCGCCGCGACCAGGGGCTGTCGCTGACGGAGTACAAGAACCGGCTGCAAACGCTGAAGCTCCTCGAGCTGCTCGAACAGGGCTGCATCCACTTGACTCACGCGGCGCTCGACGCCGGGTTCGGCAGCTACTCGCGCTGTCACCAGGTGATCAGAGAGTTGCTGGGCATGGCGCCCAGCGCGCTCCTCGACCCAGGCACCCGGAAGCTGCTCGCCGACAGGTTGGAACCGTTGAGCGCACGGCACGATCGCCGAGATCCCGGGTAGCTCGCGCGACCAGACCCCTCGTTCCGGCATCGCTGCTCCGCGAATCGGCCTTCAGGCTGCGGAAACGCACAAACCTGGATGCTCGCCGTGCGGCGGTTGGGTATGCGATCGGCATGCGAAGTCGATCAGCCCTCGCCTTGCTCGCGCTCCTGGCGTTCTCGGGATGCTCCAACGGCTCGCCGGATCCGGGCTCCTCCCCCGGGACCGGTGGAGGTCCCCCCAACACGGCGACGGGTGGGGCTGCTGCCGGCCCCATGACCGGCGGCGATGGCGGCATGCCGCCAGAGATGCCCATGACCGGCGGCGCAGGTGGTACGGGGGGCGCAAGCTCCGGCGCGACGAGCGGCGCAAGCTCCGGCGCGACGAGCGGCGCGACGGCTGGCGGCACGGGTGGCGCCGCTGGAGGCGGCGCTGGGGATGGCCGCTTCGAGCTCGCCTGGGAAGATCCGTTCGACACCGTCGACCTCGCTCGCTGGCAGCTGATGACCCACAGCTGGGACGGCAATCTCGCGCAGTTCACCGGCGAAAACGCGGCGGTCAGCGACGGCATCCTGCGCCTTTCGCTGACGGCAGCCAACGATACCAGCAAGCCCTTTCGCGGCGTGGAGATGCGCTCTCGCGAGACGCTGACCTACGGAAGAATAGAAGCGTCAGCGCGGTTCGCGCAGGGCTCCGCGGTCGTCTCTTCTCTGGTGCTCATTTATACCCCATGGCCGCCCGACGACTGGAACGAGCTCGACATCGAGTTTTTGGGCAAAAACACCGATCGCGTTCAGTTCAACCACATGGTGAACATCCCGCCCGCTGATCCAGCCACCGGCCACCTCCAGTTCCCCAAGCTCGTTACATTGGGCTTCAACCCCGCAGCGGGCTTTCACACCTATGTCATCGAATGGGTGCCCGGTGAGGCGCGCTTCTACGTCGACGGAGCGCTCTTGCACACTGCCACCGAGGAGATGGGACGCATGGTCCTCCCTCAGAACATCCTCATGACGATCTGGGCTTCTGGCTCGCCAGATTGGGCAGGCCCGGTCGACAGCAGCACCGCCCCCACGCGCGCCGAGTACGACTGGATCCGCGTCTACCGCTACGTCGGTCCGTAGGCGCTTCGTGGGTTCCGAGCCGCTGAAGGCGGCTCGGACGCGCGCAGCTTTCCGCCTCGTCTCGGCCGGCGGCGGGGGCTCGGGCGCTGCCTCGCTCAGCCGCCGAGCGCCTTGTCGATCGCCTGCGTGAGCTTCGGGTCGTCCGGCGCCACGGACGACTCGAACCTCGCGAGCACCGACCCGTCCTTGCCGATCAGGAACTTGGTGAAGTTCCACTTCACCTCACCGGCGGGCGGGGCCTGGGTGAGGAAGGCATAGAGCGGGTGCTTGCTGCCCCCCTTGACCGGGATCTTCGAGAACATGGGGAAGCTGACGCCGTACTTCGTGGAGCAGAAGGCGGCGATCTCGGCGTCCGTCCCCGGCTCCTGCGCGCCGAAATCGTTCGAGGGGAAGCCGAGGACGGCGAAGCCGCGATCCTTGAGCCGATCGTGGAGCGCCTCGAGCCCCGCGTACTGCGGCGTGTAGCCGCACTCCGATGCGGTGTTCACCACGAGCAGCACCTTGCCCCGGTAGTCGCCGAGGGAGCGGTCCTGCCCGTCGATGGTCTTCACGGTGAAGTCGTAGAGCGACATGGCCTTTCCTTCCTGAGCAGCGCCGGGCGTCGGCTCCGGCGAGGGCCGCTGGATGTCCTTTCCACAGCCCGGCGCGCCGGCGAGGGCCAGCGAGGCGAGCAGGGCGAGTCCGCACCGGGGCGCGCGCGGCGAGCTTTCCATGACGGCGTGGATAGACCCGCCTCCGGGCCGCGTCGAGCGTTCTTCCGCTGCTACGCGATGCGGGTGGACGGCGTGTTCGGGCCGGCGTTCGTGGAGCGGCTCTCTCTGCGGTAGGCGCGGGCTGCTTTCGGTCTGGACAGGTGAGACCGGACGCGTAGTGTAGTCTGTCGTGCGCAGCGCACCGGAGGGGAGCGACACGCAGGACCTCCAGGCGACGTCGGACGCTCTGGGAAGGGGGTCTCCGCCTGGCGACGGCGACGAGCGAGCCGAGGGCGGGAGGCGGAGCTTTCGCCCCGGCGACATCGTCGCAGGCCAGTACCGGCTGGATCGGCTGCTCGGCGAAGGGGGCATGGGCGTGGTCTGGGCCGCGAGCCACGCGCTGACCGGCGCGCGGGTCGCGCTCAAGCTCGTGAAGGGCGTGTCCGGCGCGGTGCGCTTGCGCCTGCTGCGCGAGGCGAGGATCGCGCACGAGCTCGACCACCCCAATGTGGTCGCGGTGCACGACGTCGCGCTCGAGGACGGAGCGCCCGTGATGATCATGGAGCTGCTCTCCGGCGAGTCGCTCGCCGACAGGCTGTCTCGCGGGCCGAGGATGTCCCTCCCGGAGGTGGCCTCCATCTTCTTGCAGGTCGTCTCGGCCGTCGCCGCGGCGCACGCGCGGGGCGTCATCCACCGCGATCTGAAGCCGGAGAACATCTTCCTCGTCGACGGCTCGAGCCAGCGGGTCAAGGTCCTCGATTTCGGCATCGCGAAGCTGACGGCCGCGAGCGGGCACGACGCTCGGACGCCGGGGCTCACCGAGAGCGGGACGAGGCTGGGCACGCCCTGCTACATGTCCCCGGAGCAGGTGTTCGGAGATCCGGTCGATCACCGGACCGACATCTGGTCGCTCGGCCTGCTCCTCTACGAGTGCCTCTCGGGCGACCTCCCCACGCGCGCCGACAACGCCGGCCAGGTGTTCAAGATCATCGTGACCGGCGGCATCCCCCCGCTGGAGAGCGCCGCGCCCGGCGTGCCCCCGCAGCTCGCGCGCCTCGTGCGCTGCATGCTGTCCGTGGCCCGCGACGCCCGGCCCTCGGACCTCGGCGAGGTCCACGGCGTGCTCGCCGCGCTCGCGCAGCAGGCCGCGGCGCCGAGCTCGGACGCGCCGGCGTCGCCGGCGCCCGCCCCCTCCGGGCCGCCGGTCCGGGTGCCGGACGGCGAGGCGGTGGAGGAAGCCGAGGTCGACCCCATGGCGCCGACCGAGCGCCCCAACACCCCGCCGCCCCCGGCGGAGCCCCGCTCGACCGGAAGGCGCACCGCCGCCCGGGCGGCGGCCTGGACGATCGGCCTCGCCGTGGCGCTCGCGGGCCTGGTCGCCGTGGTGCTGGCGTGGCGGGGGGGTCCGGCTCCGGTCGAGGAGCGGCCGCCGCCCCCCGCGATCAATCCGCGGGCGCTGTCCCGGTACGCGGCCGCGCTCGAGGCCGTCGGCGACGCCAACGAGGGCGAGGCGGCGGACCGCCTGCGGCAGGCGATCGCCCTCGACGACGCGCTGGCCGCAGCGCACCTCCGCCTCGCGATCTACGCGCCGGAGCGCGCCGAGGCGCGGATGCATTACGCGCGCGCCGAGGCGCTGCGCGACGGGCTCGACGCCCGCGAGCGAGCGCTCCTCCACGCCATGGAGCCCCTGCTCGGCGGCGATCCCGGGGACGCGGCGCTCTGCGCTGCGCGGCTCTCCGCGCTCGCCGCGCAGCGCCCGCGCGACGCGGAGGTGCTCGCCCTCTTCGCGCGCCACGCGCTGCGCTGGAACATCCACGCCAGCGTCGAGGCGGCGACGCGGGCCACGACGAGCGAGCCCCAGCGCGCCCAGGGCTGGGCCGCGCTGGCGCGGTCGCTGCGGCACCTCGGGTCGTTCCAGGACGCAGCCGCCGCCGTCGACCAGTGCCTCGCGATCTCACCCCAGGCGGCGAGCTGCTACGAGGTCAGGAGCGAGATCCACAGCGCGCTCGGCAGCTGCGGCGAGGTCGAGCAGGACCTGCAGCTCATGCTGTGGATGACGGGCGCGAGGGGCCAGGCGATCCAGCGCAAGCTCGCGTCGTCGAGCTACGCGCAGGGGCGGTCTGCCGACGCGGTGATGGTGCCGCTGCGGCAGGGCTGGGTCTCGCTGCCGGACTCGGAGCGGCGCTACGTCGCGCTGATCGACGAGGCGAGCGTGCGGGCGCTCACGGGCGACTTCGCGGAGGCCGAGGTGCTGCTGCGGAGCGCGCGCCTGCGGATGAGCGCGGAGTCGAGGGCGCACGCCGACGTCGCCCGCGCGCTCGTCGATATCTATCTCGAGACCGATCGCGAGATCGAGGCGGCGCGCATCGCGGAGACGTGCCTCGACAACTACGTCGCCTGCGCCAGCGGCTCGGCGGACCTCTTGCGGGTCATGCTGCATGCGGGCTTCATCTCCTGGCCCGCGTTCCAGGAGCGGCGCGCCGAGCACCTGCCGCCGCCGGGCGCTCCGGCCGGCGCCGAGCGCGCGCTCTCCGCCGTGGTGAGGGCGCACGCGCGCTGGATCGAGGGCTTCGAGGAGGCCGCGGAGGCTGTCCCCGCGCTGCCGGTCAGCGCGCTGATGAGCGATCAGGTCGATCACCACGTCCACGCGGATCTCGGCGCGGTCTACCACCTCGCGGGCATGCCCGGCCACGCGATCCCCGCGCTCCGCAAGGCGGTCATGACGTGCGATATGCTGGACTGGCCGGTGACGTACGTCCGCTCGTTCTGGTTCCTCGGTCAGGCCCTCGAGCAGACGGGGGACATCGCCGGCGCGTGCCAGGCCTACGCGAGCGTGGTCGCGCGCTGGGGAGGCGCGAGCCCGCCCTCGCAGACCGCGGCGCGGGCGCGCGAGAGATCGAGGGCGCTCGGCTGCGGACCGATCGACTGACCCGCCCGCCCTCCGCGCGCCGAAGCCGAAGAGGAGCGCCGCGGCATCGTGGACGGAGAGGTCGGGCGCGACGCGCTCACCGCATGTGGCCTATGCAACATCTGACGGCGCGATTGTTTGCGAGCGTTCATCGGACACGTGTGCAGAGCGGCGGCGCCTTCGCACAAGGGCGCTCGTTTCGTCTTGACACCGCGTGTCCGCGGGGCGTCTGCGTACGTTAAACCAGCATCGTTGTCGGGACAAACCCGGCTAGCTGGCGCGCTGGAGAGCGCGTTATCATGGTGGTCTCGACCTTTTGTCGCCGGGCAGCTCTGGCGAGGAGGCATCATCCATGGGAACGACGTCTATTCTCGTGTCTTCCTTGGCGGTCCTGGCGGGCCTCGGCGCGCCGGACGTCGCTTACGGGGGTGCCTCTCAGCCCTCGAGCGGCGCGTGGCCCCGCAGGCTGCAGCCCGCGGAGCCGGAGTCCGTGTACATGAGCAGCGACGGGCTGCGCGATGCGACGCTGGCCCTGGAGGACGCCATCGCGGGCGGGGAGATCCAGGGCGCCGTCCTCCTGGTCGCCCGCCATGGGCGGATCGTGCTCCACGAGGCGCTGGGCGAGCGCGACGGGTTCAACGCGAGCTGGCCGGACATGCCCTCGCCGCCGATGCCGCGCGACGGGATCTTCGATCTCGAGTCGATGACGAAGCCGTTCACCGTCTTTTTGGCGATGAGGATGCAGGAGTCCGGCCGGTTCCCCGGCTTCAAGATCGACAACACGGTCGCGTCGTACTTCCCCGAGTTCGCCACGAGCCCGGACAAGGCGCGCGTGACGGTCAGGGACCTGATGCGTTACGTGTCGGGCGAGGACATGGACGCGAGCGGCGTCCTCGGCGCCAGCGACCGCTGGCGCACGATGCTCACGGCGCCCTTGCTCTACACGCCGAGCCAGAAGGTCCTCTACAGCGACCTCGGGTTTCGCCTCCTCGGCCACGTGCTGGAGAAGGCGGGCGGCGATTCGCTGCAGGGGCTGATGAAGACCAACATCTTCGATCCGCTCGAGATGTCGAGCACGTCCTACCGGCCGAAGGTCTACATGCCGGCGAAGGGCGAGCGCTTCGTGGGGACGGCGTGGTCGAGCGTGCGCGGGCGTTACCTGCGGGGCGAGGTGCAGGACGAGACCGACTACGACGTGGAGGAGAACACGGGGACCCCTCAGCACGGCCACCTGACCGGGTGCGACGGCCTGTTCTCGACGGCGCTCGATCTCGCCAAATTCGGGCAGATGCTCCTGAACCGGGGCGTCCACGTCTGGGGCCCGGACGCGCTCTGCAACCCGATGCTCCTGTCCTGTCCGGGCCAGCGGATCATGTCGCGGCCCTCGGTGGAGCGCATGACGACGCTGCAGACGGGCGACATGGGCCTCCCGACGCCGGCGACCACGTTCGCCCAGAACCTGTTCTACTCGGGCAAGGGTCTCGGGTGGGAGATGTACGATCCCGGCGCGTGGCCCGGCGGCGATCACACCTCGACCGTCGCGTACAGCAAGACCGGCGGCGCCGGGACGCTCATGGTCATCGACCCCGATCCGGCGCGAGACCTGATGATCATCCTGCTCACGAATCACGGGCTCCCGGGCTACGACCACCTCGGGGTCGACGAGGACCAGCTGTGGTACTGGGACGATTTCGACGCGATGATCGAGGCGATCCGCGCGGAGGAGGTCAGCGATGCGGTCAACCTGTCGCTGATGGATGTCCCGTAGGGGCCGCACGACGGCGTCCTTCGGCGGGACGTGGGGTGTTCGCACCGGGGTCATTCAGCACATCGGGCGTCGCGCGAAGTCGCTCGGCGCTGTCAGCGTAGGAGCGGCGAGCATGCCGCTCGCCGGGGGTGCGCCCGCGATCGCGCGGGTGACCGGGCGCGGCGGGCGCGGCAGTGCGCCGGGGCGTGCGCCGAATGACGCCGCGGAGCGCATGGCGCTTGCGCTCGTGCGAGCGCGCCCGCAAAGGTAGGTGTCCCGCCGCAAGGACGCCCCTGGATGAACGACGACCTCCGCATCAGCCAACCCCACGCCGCAACCCGCACCGAGACGGCGAGCGCCGAGGCGGAGCTCGCCCCGCTCTCCGGCGAGGATCGCCTCTCCTCGTTCTACGCCGGGTGCCCGGTCGCGCTCTTCACGACCACGCCCGCGGGGCGCTTCATCGACGCGAACCGCGCGTTCGCGCGCCTCCTCGGCTACGCGGACCACACGCAGTTCCTCGACCTGCCCGTCCCAGGCTTCTACGCCGACCAGCGGCAGCGGCAGGAGATCATGCGCATCCTCGACCAGGAGGGCGCCGTCCACGGCTACGAGGTCGAGTTCGTGCGCCTCGACGGGACGCACCTGTGGGTCAGCATCACCGCGCGGGCCATCCGCGACGCGACCGGGCGCGTCGCGCGCTACGAGGGCGCGCTCGAGGACGTGACGCCGCGCCGGATGGCGCAGGACCTGATGTGCCTCAGCGATCAGCGCTTCCACCTCCTCGCCAAGGCCACGAACGACACCATCTGGGACTGGGACTTCACGACCGGCACGGTCTGGTGGAACGAGAACTTCGAGCGCACGTTCGGGTACCGGCTCGACGACCTCGAGCCGGGGCCCGAGAGCTGGACCGGCCGCATCCACCCCGACGACCTCGAGCGCGTCTCGCGCAGCATCCACGACGCCATCGACGGCACCGCGACGACGTGGAGCGGCGAGTACCGCTTCCGCCGCGCCGACGGCGAATATGCGTACATCTACGACCGCGGCCTCGTGCTGCGCGACGCGACCGGCAAGGCCGTCCGCATGATCGGCTCGATGATGGACGCCACCCTGCAGCGCCGGCAGCAGATCCTCCTCGGGTGGCAGCGCAAGGTGCTCGAGATGATCGCCCTCGACCAGGGCATCGAGGAGACGCTCGAGGTGCTGTGCCGCGACGCCGAGGAGCTCTCGGCCGGCCGCCGCTTCACCGTCCTGCTCGCGAGCGAGGACGGCCGCCGCCTCCTGCACGGCGCGGCGCCGAGCCTGCCGGCGTCGTACAACAAGGCGGTGCACGGGATCCTCGTCGGCCCGCGCGCGGGCTCGTGCGGCACCGCCGCCCACCGCCGCGCGCCGGTCGTCGTGGAGGACATCGCGACCGATCCGCTCTGGGCCGACTTCCGCCAGCTCGCCCTGCCGCTCGGGCTGCGCGCCTGCTGGTCCACGCCCATCGTCTCCTCGAAGGGCGAGGTGCTCGGCACCTGGGCCGTGTACCGGTCCGCGCCCGGCGCGCCCACCCCCGCCGACGAGGAGATCGTCCGTGTCGCGACGCGCCTCGCCGCCATCGCCATCGAGCGCGCCCGCGCGGAGCGCGCGCTGCGCGAGAGCCGCGAGCAGCTCGCGAAGGCGCAGGAGGTCGCGCACCTCGGGAGCTGGTCGTGGGACGTCGCCGCGGGCAAGCTCGACTGGTCCGAGGAGCAGCTCCGCATCCACGGCCTGCCGAGCGAGAGCGGCGGCGTCCGGCCCGACGCCGCCATCGCCTGCGTCCACCCGGAGGACAGGGCGCGCGTCGCCGCCGAGCTCGAGGCGCTGCTCTGGCAGGCGGGCGCTGGCGAGATGACCTACCGCATCGTGCGGCCCGACGGCGCCACGCGCTGGGTCCACGCGCGCACGGAGGTCGAGCGCGCGCCCGACGGCGGGCCGGCGCGGATGCTCGGCACGTGCCACGACATCACCGAGCAGCGGCAGGCGCAGCGCGCGCTCCAGGAGAAGGAGGAGCGCCTCCGCGCGGCGCTCGACGCCTCGGCGACCGGCACGTTCCGCTGGATCCCGGCCACGAACGAGCTCGACTGGGACGAGAACCTCGATCGGCTCTTCGGCCTGCCGGCGGGCGCGACCGCGCGCCACATCGACCAGTTCACGGGCCTCGTCCACCCCGACGATCGCGAGCGCGTCCTCGAGGCGCTCGATCGCTGCGTGCACGACGGCGCCGACTTCGACCTGGAGTTCCGCGTGGTGTGGCCCGACGGCAGCGTCCACTGGCTGCTCGATCGCGGCCGCATGCTCCGCGACGCCGAGGGCAGGCCGCTCACGATGACGGGCGCGTGCACCGACGTGACGGAGCGCATGAACGCGGAGCTCGCGCTGCGCCAGCGCGCGGACGAGCTGGCGAGGCTCACGGAGGCGCTGCAGCGCATGAACCGCGAGCTCGACCAGTTCGCCTACATCACGTCGCACGATCTCAAGGCGCCGCTGCGGGGCATCGCGAACCTCTCGCAGTGGATCGAGGACGACGAGGGCGAGCGGCTCAGCGACGTGTCCAAGCGGAACCTGGAGCTCCTGCGCATCCGCGTGCAGCGCATGGACGCGCTCATCGACGCCATCCTCGCGTACTCGCGCGTCGGGCGCATCCGCGTGCCCACCGAGGTGGTCGCCGTGGGCCCGCTCGTCGACGAGGTGGTGGATCTCCTGTCGCCGCCGGGGGGCTTCCGCGTCGAGATCGCCGGCCAGCTGCCCAGCGTCGTCGCCGAGCGCGCGCTGCTCCAGCAGGTGTTCATGAACCTCATCGGCAACGCCATCAAGCACCACCCCGACAAGGGGAACGGCCGCGCGGTGGTCTCGTGCGCGGACGCCGGCTCGCACTGGCGCTTCACGGTGGCGGACAACGGCCCTGGCATCTCGCCGCGCTTCCACGACAAGGTGTTCATCATCTTCCAGACGCTGGAGGCGCGGGACCGGTCGGAGGGCACGGGGGTCGGGCTCGCGCTCGTGAAGAAGATCGTCGAGAGCAGCGGCGGCACCGTCGCCCTCGACTCGGACGTCGGGCGCGGCGCGGCCTTCTCGTTCACCTGGCCTAAGGCGCTGGTATAGCGGCGGGCGCGGTCGCGACGGGCGAGGTCGCGGCGGGCGGGGTCGCGGCCGGCTGGGTCGCGGCGAGGGCTCCGTTCACCACGAGGTGGATGAACTGGAGCTTGGCCACGGCGGGGCGCGGCATCACGAACGGGTAGAAGTCGTGCTGGCCCATGCTGCGCGACATCTCGTTGAGCACGGCCGTCAGCTCCACCCAGGCGTTCAGGAAGCCGAGGAAGCTCGCGGCCCCTGGATCGTCCGGCCGCCACAGCGCGTCGGCGCCCCAGGGCTCGACGTCGAGCTCCACCTCGTCGGCGTCGATGCCGAAGCTGAGGGCCGTGTCCACGGTGTCGACCATGTGGAGGTAGTGGGCCCAGGTCTCGGCCCAGTCTTCCCACGGGTGCATGCTGGCGTAGGCGCTGACGAAGCGCTGCGGCCAGTCGGCGGGCGGGCCTTGCTCGTAGTTGGCCTTCAGCGCGGCGGCGTAGTCCTGCTGCTCGTCGCCGAACAGCTCCCGGAACGGCGCGAGCCATCCGGTGTCGCGCACCAGGCGGTCCCAGTAATAATGGCCGATCTCGTGCCGGAAGTGCCCGAGCAGCGTGCGGTAGGGCTCGCGCATCGCGGCGCGGATGCGCTCGCGCGTGGCGTCGTCCGCCTCCTCGATGTTCAGGGTGATGACGCCGTCGGCGTGGCCGGTCATCACCCTGGGCCCGTCGGGCGGCGAGGCGAGGAAGTCGAAGCAGAGGCCGTGCTCCGGATCCTCGCCGACCTTGGACTTCACCGGCAGGTTGAGCGCGAGGAGCTGCGACACGAGCCGTCGCTTGGCCGTCTCGATGCGGCGCCACAGCGCCTGGTGCTCGACGACGGTGAGGTCCGGGATGGTGCGGTTGAGCCGGCACGCGGCGCAGAGCGCGGGCGTCTCCGCCGCCACCGGGACGAGCCAGTTGCAGCCGGACGCCGTGTCGAAGTTGCCGCAGCGCCGGTAGAGGCGCGGCGCGGCCGCGGCGTCGTGCCAGAGCTGCCAGGTGCCCTCGGTCGCGCCGGGCTTCAGCGGCATCACCTGGGCGCGCTCGGGCTCATAACCGAGCGGCGTCTTGCAGGCGAGGCATTCGCTGTTGCGGAAGAACACCGGCCGCTCGCACTGGCACCGGTAGGCGCGCGGGGCGGTGGGTTGTTTGACCGGTTTCCATGCGCTGCGCAGGCGCGTGATCAGGCTGTCGAAGCGGGTGGACATGGTGGTGGTCGGGCCGAGGAGAAGCGGTTTCGTCCTGGATTCCTGGCGCCGCGCTGTCGGCGTGTTGGCAATCCATGTGCCAGGCGAGCAGCGCGCGATTCGCGTCGCGGCTGAGGCCGCGCGACGAGTTGCCGCTCGATTGGCCGTCGCGGACTGTCTCAGTGTGGCAAAAACGCCGTCCTGCCCGGCCGAGCGCCGCGCTCTGGTCTAGAGGCGACGGATCCAGGCGCGCAGCGCCGCCAGGCCGTCCTCGTCGACGATCTCGGTCCCGAGGGGCGGCATCGAAGGCCAGTCCGGATCGCGCCTCCGGGCGCGCTCCACAACGTCGCTGTCGTCGGGATCGCCCGGGCGGATCACCGTGCCCACGGCGGTGCGGTAGGTGGCGGTGGCTTCGACCGACGCGATCTCGTCGACCCGGAGCGTGAAGTCGAACCTGCGCTGCGGGTCGTAGCAGCGCGCGCCGTCGCTGCTAGGGCGGGTCCTGTTGTGGCAGTGGCTGCAGTTCGCGTGCAGCCAGCCGAGGGCGGCCTGCGCCACGGCGTCTCCCGGGAGCCGGACCGGCCGGCGCGGAGGATCCGAGAGCATCCCCCGGGCGGCGATCACGTCGAGGTCGACCTCGCCGCGGCTCGCGGCGAGCTGGATCGCCGAGAACCCGAGCACGCGGCTCTCGGTCCCGCCGTGGCAGCCCATGCATTCTGCCGCCGCGGGCACGTCGTGCGGCGTGCCGCGCGCGTCCTCGGCGCCGCCGGGCGTCGCCAGCGCGTCGGTCCCGTCGGCGTTCCAGACATAGGCGACCGCGGCCCAGTCCTCGGGGGCGGGGCCCACCTTGGCGAGCAGGCGGGTCTCGACGAGGACTCCGTCCCTCCGGAACTCCTTCCAGAGGCGGGTCCCGTCGGGGAACTGCCATGCATCCTGAGCGCTTGTGTCGATCTGCGCGCCCTTCGGCAGCCGGATGAACCGCTGCTTGTCCGCGCCGTCGCTCCAGAGCTCGAAGCCGGGCGCGTAGGCCACCACGTCGCTCGCCACCGTCCCCGCGGCGATGTCGGCGTAGAGGCCGGTCTGCGACAGCGCGGCGGGCAGCGCGGCCTGGCGCTCCGGATCGGGGGGATCGCACTGGCGGAGATCGTCGCAGCCGGCGGCGGCGGCGAGGCCGGCGGCGGCGAGCCAGAGGGGCGCGAATCCAGCGCGTGTCGGGCGTCTCTCGCGGGTGGACATGGCCGTATCTAGACAGGGGCCGCGTGCCACCTCCAGTGATGGATCGTGATAGATGTCATCACCGTGGTGAATCTATCCGCCATCGATCTCAACCTGCTCCACGTGCTCGCGGTGACGCTCGAGGAGCGGAGCGCGACGCGCGCCGCGCGCCGGCTGGGCGTCACGCAGTCGGCGGTCTCGAACGCGCTCGCCAGGGCGCGCGAGCTCCTCGGCGATCCGCTGCTCGTCCGCGATGGCCGCGGCATGGCGCCGACGCCGGCGGCCGAGGAGCTGCTGCCGGAGCTCGCGGCGGCGATGGCCCAGGTGCGGTCGGTGGTCGAGCACCGGCGGACGTTCGACCCGCGCTCGTCCACCCGGGAGCTCACGCTCGCCTGCGCCGACAACTCGCAGATCGCGGATGTGCCGCTGGTCGCGGCGGCGCTCGCGCGGGAGATGCCGCTCGCGCGGCTCCGGGTGGTGAGCATCGACGCCCTGATCGCCTCGGGGGGTCTTGCCCAGGGCGGGATTGACGCGGCGATCGTGCTGCGGCGGCGCGATCCTGGGCTCCGCGTCGCGGCGCTCTACCGGGATCCGACCGTGGGGGTGGTCCGCCGGGATCATCCGGTCGTGGGCCGGCGCCTGACGCGGAGCGCGTTTCCGCGGCTGGGCTTCATCGACGTGCACATCACGCTCGGCCGTCCGGGCCGGGGGCACGCGCTTGTCGAGCGGGCGTTCCGCGCGCAGGGTCTGGTCCGCCGGATCGCGCTGGTGGTCCCCGGGTTCGCGCCCGCGGCGATGGCCGCGGCCGGCAGCGATCTCGTCGCGTGCATGCCCCGGCGCGCGGCGAAGGCGCTCGCGTCGCACCTCCCGCTGCGGGTCGTCGAGCTGCCCGTGGCGGACCTCGGGCACGAGATGTGGCTCGCGTGGCACGAGCGGACGCACAAGGACCCGGCGGCGGCCTGTCTGCGGAAGGCGATCGTGGGGGCGCTGCGGGCGCCCGAGGGTCGGCCCGACCCGGGTTGAGGCGAGGGGGGCGGGGCGACCCAGGTTGAGGCCGGGCGGGCGGCTCAACCCAGGTGGGGGGTCACCCGGCCACGGCACCGTGTCCTTGCGAGCGTGTGTGCCAGCCGTCGTGGCTCCCCGACGCGAGGCTCGACGTCTTGTCGGTCGTCGTCTCCCACGAGGTCAGCCACATCGTGCTGGTGTTGCCCTAATGGTAGGTGGTGGACGCCGACGGGCCGGTGCTGTCGTAGCTGGTCGACGTCACCCCGCGTCGCGCTACCGCGTCGCGCGGAAGCTCTCCGGCGGCCCCAGGTAGCTCGGCTTGAGCCCGCCCGTGTCCACCACCAGCTTCTGCACCACCACGGTCGGATCGACCATCCAGAGCTTCAGCACGTGCGCGCCGGGCTGAGCGATGGTGTGCGTGGTCGACGTGCGGTTCACGTTGTCCGACGTGTTCCTCTCCCACGACTTGTTCATCGGGATGCCGTTGAGCGCCGTCGTGACGTTGACGATCTGCGGCTGCCCGTCGTCGATGGACACCGCGTACTTCAGGCCGTCGGTGCGCAGCACGTTGTTCCTCGGCGACAGGTACGCCCAGACCGTCACCTTCCCGGTCGTGAAGAGGTGGATCGTGTACTCGAGGCGCGGGCTGTCACCGCCGGGCGTCTGCCTGGCCGCGGTGACGGGGAAGGGCGTCATGCCCCCCGCCGTCCGGCCGATGTCCGGGATGAGCTGCCACGAGATCGGGTCCGCGCTCACGGCCCGGGTGAAATGCTCGGCCTCCATCGAGACGTACCCGTTGCTCTCCACGAACCCCTCGATCGCCTCGCGGTTCACCTCCGGGTTCTTGACGACCGCCTGGACGACCACGGTGCGCCCGTTCGACGCCGTCACCGTGATCGGCACCTCCGTGGTCCCCTGGGGCGCCGCCGCCCAGTCCACGCTCACGGTCGCGCGCACTTCCTTCTCGATCGTGCCGTTGTTCGGCGAGACCTTCACCCAGGGCACCGACGGCTCGATCTGGTAATCGAACGGCTCCTGACCGCGGTTGAAGACCTCGATGTACTGGGCCGGCTGGGTCTGGAACGGGCTGAGCTCGGGCAGCACCGCGGGCGTCCGCTCCGCGGGCCAGACCTTGTCGGACCCGTCGATCGCCACGCCCATGTCCGCCGCGCGCGGCACGTTGATCTGCTTGAGCTCCGGCCAGATGAAGTCGTCCAGCAGGGTGCCGTTCCTCTCCGGCTGCTGCCAGCCCGAGTCCGGATACGGCCCGCCATAGCCGATCTTGGGCTGCGTCTGGAAGCCCTTCCACTTCCCGCCGGCCAGCGCATTGTTGTAGTAGTCCGACATGGCCTTGTCGTCGGCGAGCCGGGCCTCGGCGGTCGCGGCCATGTCCTTCGTGGCGGCGCGCCCCTGGGCGGCGTAGAGGATGTTCTTGAACCCGGCCAGGCGGAGCTCGTACAGGTTGGCGCTGGCCTTCACCTGGTAGAGCGCGAGCTGGTAGTAGGCGTCCCGGTACGCCTCCGGCAGCTCCTCGTTGATCCGCTCCGCCTCGGCCGCGAGCGCCTGCCACTCCGCGACGACCCGCTCCGCCTCGCCGTAGTGGATCAGGCTGAAGGGGCTCCCGTCGGCGTAAACCACGGCGCTGTCGGGGTTCGTGGCGATGTTGGCGTTCGGGTTGAGGGTGATGACCCGGTTGAGCAGCTCCGGCTTCCGGCGCGACTGGAGCCTGGAGTACATCGTCAGCACTTCGGCGATCTCGGCCGCGTGCTTCGGCCCGAACTGCTGCGCCGCCCACTGCCGCTCCCACACGGGCAGGCGCTCGATCGGCCACCGCTCGGGGTTCCACGCGTAGTCCAGGAAGAACTCGAGCGGGTGCTCCTCGTTCTTCAGGTCGCCCACGTTCACCACCCACAGCCGATCGACGCCGTACCGATATGACAGGTGGAGCTGCTCCCAGATGTTGGGGAGGAGGTTCGTGTCGATCCACTTGTAGTTCCGGCCGCCGCCCACGTAGTCGAAGTGGTAGTAGAGCCCGTAGCCGCCCGACCGCTCCGGCGCCGACGGATCGGGCAGCTCGCGCATGTTGCCCCAGTTGTCGTCGCACCAGTTGATGATCACGTCGTCCGGCGCCCGCATGCCCTCGTCCCAGAAGCGCTGGACCTCCTTGTAGAGCGTCCAGACCTGCGGGATGGCGGTGACGTCCTTGCCCGTGACGTCGGCCAGGATCTTCCGCTGCGCCTCGACGATCCGCTGCATCAGATCGATGTTGCCGCCGTCGTCGATGGGCAGATCGCCGTTGCCGCGCATCCCGACGGTGACCACGCTCTCGTAGTCCTTCATTCGCTGGATGCTGTCGGTCCAGTACTTCTTCAGCGCCTCCGTGTTCTTGTCGAAGTTCCACTGCCCGTTGCCGCCGTACCGGCCCCCGGACTGCCCGTAGCGATCCCACTCGTCCTGCGCTCGCATCATCGGCGCCTCGTGCGAGGTCCCCATCACGACGCCGTACGCGGCGGCCAGCGCCTGGTTCTCGGGATCATCGTCGAAGAGCGACCTGCCCCACACGGCCGGCCACAGGTAATTGGCCTTGAGCCGGAGCAGCACCTCGTACACCTTGGCGTAGAGCTCGTGGTTGAAGCCGTTCGGGCGGCTCGTGTTGGGCGCGGGGCCGAACGTGTTGCGCGCCCACGTGCCCAGGGCGGGGTTCTCGTCGTTGATGAAGAAGCCGCGGTATTTCACCTTCGGCTCCCCCTGCGAGTAGCGGCCGGGCAGGATGTACAGCGCGTCGTGCTGGTGCGCCGGGACATCGTCCCAGTAGTGCCAGGGCGACACCCCGATGTTCCGCGAGACGTCGTAGGCGCCGAAGATCGTCCCGCGCTGATCGCTGCCCGCGATCACGAACGCCCGGCGGACGCCCGGCGCCGGATCGTTCACGACCTGCAGGAGGGACGTCTCCCAGCGGCCCGCGATGCCGGCGACGTCGAGCTTGTTCTCGCTCACCAGCTGGTCCACGAGCTTGCTCTTGCCCAGCGTCCCGATGATCACCACGTCCTCCGCCGCCGGGATCGCGTCGAGCGAGACCTCGGGCTCGACCAGGGTGACCCGCCCGATGTCGGCCTTGAGGTCGCTCACGACGCGGATCACGCCCGCGTGGTCGCTCGAGCTCACGACGAGCGGCGCGGCCTTGCCGGCGGCGACCAGGGGGAATCTGTCGGATCCCGGCTCGAACGCGACGTACTTCTCCGGATCCTCCGGGTGCGGCGCCGGGTCGTCCGGCCCTCCCGGCCCTCCCGCTTGCCCGTCCGGCCCTCCCGCCTGCCCATTCGGGCCACCGGCCTGTCCGTCCGGCCCTCCCGCCTGCCCGCCCGGCCCGCCGGTCTGCGCGCCTGGATCGCCGGGCTTCGGCGACGCGTCGTCCGATCCCGAACAACCACCCCCCAGCACGGACAACACGGACAAAGAGAGCGGCAGTACCCCGCAGAGGACCCCCATCCGCACCATGGGACTCCAGGCGGCCCCGAGCGCGCCGAGCGCCCGTCTGCCTGGAGCGGCGCACGGACGATGGGCGCGCCGGCCGCGCGTGACCGCTCGGTGGAATCGCGTCGACGCATTGGCCCTGCAATGTTCTTCATCGGATGTCATATACGGCCTTTCCCGGCTGTTCATGAATGGACGACCCTCGGCGCATGCGCGAGGTGCGCTTGCGCGGCAGAGACACGGACGCGCAGCGCCTTGCGGCCACGAGCTGCAGCGGAGGACGCAGACATCCCGTCTGCCCATGGCACTTACGGCGGCGCGGCGCTGCGCAGCGCTCTGGTCGGCCTCAGAGATTCCCGGACCGTGCCGGTCCGATCACGCCTGACGCCGCGGGCGCGGCGCCCTTCGGCCCGTCGTGCGCCAGCTCGGGCGGGCCTCCTTCAACCACCTTCGAGGCAGATCGCGCGCACGAAGCGCCGCACGGTCGAGGCGCGATGCTCGGCATAGTAGCCCTCCGCCGCCGCTCTCGACGCCTCGCCGGGCGCCTCGAGGCACCCCGCGATGATCTCGTAGCCGTCCTGCAGCCGGCTCGGGTCCCCGGGGTGGGTGCGGCGATACTCGTGCACGAGCGCGCGCATGCGCGCGCCGTCCCGCGCGCTCATCGCGTCGTTCAGCAGCGCGATCAGACCGTTTTCATGCTGCATCTCGAGGTGGCGCTGTGTGATGGGGTGAGGATGAGCGGGGCCGTCGTGCCGGTCGTCGGGGCTCGGCCCGAGGACCGGCAGGTCGCCGATCGCCGCGGCGGGCTCGGCGCTGGCGGCCAGCGCGGGCGGCGCGCTCGCCGTGTGGCGCGACGCCGCCTCGCGCGGCGTCTCCGCCTGCGACGCTCCCTGCCGGGACGAGGGCAGCCCTCGTCCATCGGGCTCTCGCGAGCGATCGACGAGCCATAGCGCCGCGCCGAGGAGCACCAGCGCGGCCACGCCCCAGCGCCCGCGCGTCGACCTCATCGAATCGTCACCGTCCACGTCACCGTCTCCTGCGAGCGGGGCCAGTTGTCGCGACCCCAGCAGGGATCGTAGTATCTGGGGTCGGTCGACGGCGGCGGGTCGAGGCACTCGCCGCTGCGGTAGCGCACCCACTCTTCGCCGGCGTTGTCGTAGGCCCTGGCGACGATCGTGTGCGTGCCCGGAGGGAGGCCCGCCGCGGCGACGTTGTAGACGGGGCCGCCGTCGGTCGCGATCACCTCGCCGTCGAGCGTCCAATCGACGCTGATGACCTCGGGATCGATCACGTTGACCGCGAGCGCCGCCGGGTCGGTGACGGCGCCGGCGGGCGGATCGGCCGAGTCTACCGGCTTGATGCGCATCCAGATATCCATGATCATCTTCTCGCGCGAGACCGGGTTGAAGCTCGTGTTCTTGTGGCCTCCAAACAGGCTGTTCATCATCGAGTTCGACGACGGGCGATATTGCCCGCCATCGACGTAGCGGCTGCCGACGAAGGTGCCCTGGAGGCCCGTGGCGTCGGCGGCGTCGTAGCCCAGCCACTTGTCCCATTTGCCGGCCGTCGTCGTGCAATCGGCCGTCGAGTTCACCTCGACGTACTCGGTGCCGCTGCCGCCGCACGTGTTCGCGCCGCAGCCCGAGCCCGTCGCCTTGGCGCAGTACTCGTCGGCGAGCTGATGAAAGCCGTGGCCGCCCTCGTGCAGGGCCGCGCCGGCAGCCTCCGGGTGCGCGCCCGACCAGAGCATCCAGGAGGAGCCCGTGTTCCACCAGCGATCGTTGTTCAGCACGATGGCGTGCCAGTCGACCTCGAAGCCGGCGGGGAGGTTCGCCTCGAGCGCGGCGTCCGCCGCGCGGGTATCGCAGTCCGCGAGGCGGCTCTCGTCGTCGCCGGTGCAACCGAGCACGCCCGGGACGCCGTTCGAGGGGCTGACCACCTTGATGGCGCAGATGTTGACGAACTTGCGATACCTGCCGTACGGCTCGCCGATCGGGCTGCTGAAGCGCAGGGCCATCGCCGCCTCGATGTGCTCGAGGTACGTGGTGTTCACGGCCTCGGCGTCATAGCCGTCGCCGATGATGACGTAGTTGACGCGGTTCTCGGGCGGGCCCGCGCTCTCGATAGCCACGCCGTTCGTGCCGCAGTCGAGGACGTAAGCGGAGCCGCCTCCGCCATCGCCGCCGGGCACGAAAGCACCCCCGGCGCCCGTGCCGGCCGAGCCGCCCTGGGCCGCGCCGCCCGAGCCTGGACCGCCGGCGCCTCCGGCGCCGCCGCCCGCTGAGCCGCCGGCCGCGAGATTGCCGCCCTCCGACGTGCTGCCGCCGTCGGTCGTCGCGTCGCTGTCCGGTGCGTCGCCGCAAGCGCAGAGCGCCACCAGACATGAAACGCGCGGGATCCAGCTCGACTTCATCGATTTAGCCTCACGATTCCTCGCCGGTGGTACCCATCGCGCCGTCGTCGATGAAAAGGTCCGAGCGCGCATCCACCCATCCGGAGCGACGCGCCAGAAGACCCCCTTCGAGGCCGGAATGTGAACGTTAACATGGTCGCTGTCAACGGCGATCGGCCGGCCCGCGGCGATATCGAGCCGATACAGGAAAACGCCCATTGGTTCTCCTCCCGAGCGCCGCGTCAAGTCAAGAAGAGGGGTGCCGTGTCACGCCGGCCGGGGCGCCGCGCCCGCGAGGAGCGTCGGCCAGCGAGGCGTCAGGCCGCCTTGGCCCACGCCGCGAGCGCGCCGAGCAAGCGCTGGAACCCGGGGCGGGACAGCCCGTAAAAGGAGAGCCGCCCGGGGGAGCGCCAGCGCCGCGCGTCCTGCTGGGCGAGGTTCACGAGGTCGGGCGGTACGGCCGACGCGTTGAGGCAGCCCACGCCCCAGCCCGCGCGCACCGCGGCGACCGCGGCCTGGCTGCCGCTGCAGGTGAGCCGCACTTCGTGGGATCGTCCGCCGCGCGCGAGCGCGCCGAGCGCCATGGCGCGCACGGGGCAGTCCGACCCGAGCAGGACCAGCGGGATGGCGCCTTCGGCCGGCGGTCGAACGCCGGCGCCGACCACCCACGCGAGCGGCTCGCGGCGCAGCAGGCGCGCGTCGGGGAGCGGCTCGCTGGCGGTCACGACGACCGCATCGGCGTCGCCGGCCTGCCATCGCCGCCGCAGCTCCGCCGAGCTCGCCCAGAGGAGCTCGAGCCGGGCGCCGGCCGCTTGATGCTCCAATAAGGCGAGCAGCGCCTGGAGCCGGTGGGGAAGGAAGTACTCGCTGATCCCGATGCGCCACACGCCCTGCTGCGGCGCGGGCTTCAGCGCGGCCTGGGCGGCGGCCTGCAGCTCGAGCAGGCGCTGCGCGTAGGGCAGGAACCGCTCGCCCTGCGCGCTCAGGCGCAGCGAGCGGGTGGTGCGCTCGACGAGGCGCGCGCCGAGCGCGGTCTCGAGCTGGCGCAGGTGCGTGCTCACGGCGGAGGGCGTGCGGTGCACCTGCTGGGCCGCGCGCGCCACCGCGCCGCTGGCGGCGATGGCGACGAAGCTCTGCAACCAGAGCGGCTCGAGGTGATTCATCAGAATTTCTGCCGAATAGGACGAAATTGTTCTGCTTCTCTGCGCAATGATGGCGACCTAGAATGAGGGCGTCAACTCGAAAGGAGCCGTCATGCCCTATATCCATATCCAGATCTCAGGCCCCGCCGACGACGCGCTCGCGCAGCGGACCGCCGCCGCGGCGAGCGCGCTGACCGCGCAGATCTTGCACAAGGACCCGTCGCTCACCGCGGTGGTGATCGACTTCATCGAGCCCTCGCGCTGGTTCGTCGCCGGGCGCGCGCTGTCGCAGCAGGGCGCGCGCTCGTATCACTGGATGGTCAGCATCACCGACGAGACCAACACCAAGGCCGAGAAGGCGGCCTACCTGAGGGCGGTCCACGAGGCGATGCGCGAGCTCCTCGGCGAGGTGGCGGAGCACTCCTACATCCATATCGCGGACCTGCGCGCCAGCGCCTACGGCTACGGCGGGCTCACGCAGGAGCACCGCTACCAGCGCCCCGCATGACGGCGAAGCGCACGGTGACGGCGCCCTCGCTCGACCGCCGTGAGCAATGACACGCCGTTTCCCTGGGTTTGACACAGAGCATCATGAGGCCGCGAGAGCTTGACACGGAGCATCATGGCGGCGCGTCGAGGCCCGGAAAATTCGTCGCCGATCCGAAAGTCAAGCTCCGCGAGGCCAAGGCTGTAGGGACATCCCTGCTGCGTGCGCTCTTCGGATCGATGAGACGATGAAGAGATCCACCCCCGTGGGAAAGCGACACTCTGTCGATAATTATCCAGCCATGCCCGCATGGCGGGGCACGTCCCATCTTGACCCCTTGTTTTATGGCGGGTAGTGTACAGCCCCGGTTGGCAACCCGTCGGTGTTGCCTGTCTGCGAATTCTGCACAGGGTCGACGTCGAGCGCGACCAAGCCTTGAGATTGGATTGGCTTGCGGTTGTGTCACGGGGGCGTGGACGCTCGAAGCCGTGTACCGTGCGCTGAGTTCGGGCTTAAAGAAAGAGCGGAGCTATGAGAATCCGAGGAAGCCATATCTTTTTGTGTTCCTTTTCCATCGCCGGCCTGCTGGCCATCGGCTGCGGCGGTGACAGCTCGAACGGGTCCAGCGGTGACACCACGGGCTCGGGCGGCGCGGGTGCGAGCGCGGGCGTTGGCGCTGGCACCCCGACCAGCAGCGGCGTTGGCGCTGGCACCCCGACCAGCAGCGGCGTTGGCGCTGGCACCCCGACCAGCAGCGGCGTTGGCGCTGGCATGCCCACGGGCACGGGCGTCGGCGGCGGCGGCGGCGGCACCACCAACCCGAACGGGGATCCCACGCCGGCGACCGATGGCTCGCCGCCCGGCCGCTTCCGGGTCAACGCCGATGGCCGCCTGACGCAGGACGGCACGGCGATCCAGGTTCGCGGCGGCAACTGGTTCGGGCTCGAGGGACAAGACGACCTCCAGCGCCCCGGCGCCATGGAGCTCTTCATCGGGTCGATGAACTGGGTGAATACCACGCGCACGATCGAGCAGACGATGCAGGAGCTCACGAGCTCCGCTCTCAAGTTCAACACCATCCGGCTTCCGATCGCGCCGCAGACCCTGGTCGCCAACCACCCGGACGGCGACTACAGCAGGACCTCGCCCAAGATCAGGAACAACAACGCGACTGTCTACCCGTACGCCAACGCGCGCGAGGCGCTCGAGGACTTCCTCGTCCAGGCCAACAAGAACAACCTGAACGTCATCATCGGCATCCACTCCTGCTCGAACCACCTCGGGTGGCGCGCGGGCAGGCTCGACGATGCTCCGCCCTACGTGGACAGCAATCGCGAGAACTACGACTACAAGGCGGACGCCTACAACTGCACGATGGGCGAGGACGCCTACAGCATGGAGAAGTGGCTCGCGGACATCCGCACGATCGCGCAGCTGCCCAAGAAGCTCAACATCAAGAACATCATCGGCATCGACTGCTTCAACGAGCCGTGGAAGTACTCCTGGGCCAAGTGGGCAGACATGGCCAAGGCGTGCTACGACGTCATCAAAGAGGAGAACGACGACATGATCGCCGTTGTCCAGGGCGTGTCCGGCAGCTTCCAGCCCGAGGGCACCAGCGGCCTGACGTCGGAGCCGGAGCCCCACGGCGATGAGAACCTCAACCCGAACTGGGGTGAGAACTTCTTCGGGCAGCACGCCTACCCGATCCAGATCCCCAAGGATCGGCTCTGCTTCTCGCCCCACACCTACGGGCCTGCCGTGTTCGTTCAGAAGCAGCACGTCGATCAGTCCCAGGCCGGGTGCGCCGGGCTCGAGGACGAGGAGGCCGCCAAGGCCAAGTGCGGGCTGGACATCGAACGGTCCAACCCGGCGGCCGTCGAGAGGCTGACCAAGCAGTGGGACGAGCACTTCGGGTTCCTCCACGACGAGAAGTTCTGCGTGATCACCGGCGAGTTCGGCGGCGTGAAGGACTGGCCGAAGAACGAGATGGATCCGGGGCTGGCCCAGCTGTGGGCGCACTTGCCTGCCGGCAAGCGCTACGACTGGGAGTGGCAGAACATGTACACGGATTACCTGATCAAGAAGGGGATGACGGACTTCACCTACTGGTCCATCAACCCCGAGTCGGGTGATACCGGCGGCATCTACGGCCACAAGTACACCGACGCCGACAAGACGGGCTGGGGCACCTGGACCGAGCTCGACAAGGAGAAGGTCGATATGCTGGCTCGTCTCAAGTAGACCGAGCCGCAGATCGTGACGACCGCCCGCAGGCCTCGGCCTGCGGGCGGTTTCTTTTTGTGGCCAGAGCCGGTGACCGACCGGGCAGCTCGCTGTCGGGCGAGGCGAAGGTGAAGCACCCGGCGACCACGGTGACGGGCGCGCCGCCGCCGCCGTGCACGATCAGCCGCGACCGGTAGAACTCCTCCGGCGGCGTCACGTCCTCGGCCGCGCGCAGGCGCGCCCTGGGGCTGCTCCGGAGCGAATACGCCTCGGGCGCGGGCAGGAAGACGAAATCGCCGCCGACGAGCGGCACGAGCGCCCCCGTCCTCGGGCCGCGGACCCGCGCTCAGCTCGACGAGAACCTCGGCGCCGCGGCGCTCGCGCTCGACGACGCGAGCCTGCGCCGCCTGGACGAGGTCAGCGCGGTCTCGCTCGGCTATCCCCACGAGCTCAATCGCCACGCCGAGCAGCGCGCGGTCATGACCGGAGACCGGTGGGAGCAGATCGACTTCCCCGAGCGGACCGTCGCGTGAGCCGTGGCGGGGGGGGCCGGCTTCCGGCGCCGCGGATGGTGTGCGCGCACGTGGGCGCGGAGGTGTAGGATGCCGCGATGCGAAGGCTGGCCCTGTTCTTCCTGACGCTGGTCGCGATCGCGTGGAGCGCGCCCTCGCCCGCGAGAGCGCAGCCGAGCGCGCTCGAGCGGCAAGGGACCTCGGCGGCCCCCTCGCGCACGGCCATCGTCGGGTTCACCGCGTCGCTGACGGGGAACGTCAACGTCGAGTCGACCCGGCAGACCAACGGCATCAAGATGTGGGTGGACGACGTCAACAAGGCCGGCGGCATCCGCCTCGCCGACGGCAGCGTCGTCACCGTCGATATCCGGTTCTATGACGACGAGAGCAACAAGGATCGTGTCCAGCAGCTCTACACCCGGCTGATCAACGAGGACGGGGCCGATTTCCTGATCAGCCCGTACAGCAGCGGCCTGACGGACGCCGCGGCCGTCATCGCCGAGCAGTACGGCCGCGTCATGGTCACGGCGGGCGCGTCGTCGGACTCGACGCATGACAAGGGCTATTCGCTGGCCTTCATGACCTACACGCCCGCGAGCCGCTACCTGACCGGCGCCTTCGATCTGCTGGCCCACCTCGACCCGTCGGCGAAGAGGGTCGCGATCGTCCACGAGCGGGACAAGTTCTCCACGGACGTGGTCACGGCGGCCAAGAGCCACGGCGAGGCCAGGGGCTACGAGATCGTCCTCTTCGAAGGCTACGCCAGCGGCACCACCGACTTCGCGCCGTTCATCAACAGGATGCCGGGCGACGTGGACGCCATCATGGGCGGCGGCCACTTCGCCGACACGAGCACCTTCGCCAGGCAGCTCGCGGAGAAGGGCATTCACGCAAAGTTCGTCGCGCTGCTCGTGGCGCCGCCGGAGCCGCGGTTCGGCGAGCTCGGCGCGGCGGCGCTCGGCGTGATCGGGCCGAGCCAGTGGGAATCCACCGTGAAGTACAGCCCCGAGGCCGCGCGCGCCGCGGGCCTCCCCTGGCACGGGCCCTCGGTGCACGACTTCGTCGCTCGCTACAGAGAGCGGTTCGGCGATACGCCGTCGTACCACGGCGCGGGGGGCTACGCCGCGGGCCTGATCCTGGAGCAGGCCGTCGCGCGGGCGGGGTCGCTGGAGACGGCGAAGGTCAAGGCGGCGCTCGACGGCACGGACATGCTGACGTTCTTCGGCCACACGAAGTACGACACAAGCGCGAAACGGCACGGCCGCCAGGTCGGTCACGAGATGGTCTACATCCAGTGGCAGAAGGACGAGCAGGGGAGGCTCGTCAAGCGGGTCGTCTGGCCCGAGGACGCCAGCACGGCCAAACCCCTGTATCCGGCCCGCGACCAGGCGGCCGCGGGCCCGAGCCAGCTGCTGACGTCGCTCGTGGACGGGCTCATGCTCGGGTTCGTGTACGGCCTCGCGGCGATGGGCATGACGCTCATCTGGGGGATCCTGCGCATCATCAACCTGAGCCACGGCGCGGTCATCGCGCTCGGGATGTTCGCCAGCTACTTCCTGTTCACGCACCTCGGCGTGAACCCGTATGTCGGGCTGGTCGCCGTGGCCGGGGCGGGCCTGCTGCTCGGGCTCCTGATCTACCCCGTGGCCGTGCACCGCGTGATCCACGCGCCGCACCACCTGACGACCCTGCTGGCCACGTTCGCCGTCAACATGATCTTCATCGGGCTGGGCACGGCGCTCCTGACCACCACCCCGCGCAACATCGACTACTCCCTCGGCACGGCGCGCCTCGGCCCGGTGGCGCTCCCGGGCACGCGCCTCATGGCGGCCCTGATGGCCATCCTCGTCGCGTCGGCGCTCACCTTGTTTCTGCGCCGGACGCGGCTCGGCAAGGCCATCCGCGCGGTGGCGAGCAACCGCGCCTCGGCGGAGCTGATGGGCATCCCTTCCTCTCGCGTGCTGGCCCTCAGCTTCGGGCTCGGGACGATGCTCGCGGCGGCGTCCGGCGCGCTCATCGCCACGTTCTTTCCCTTCACCATCCTGAGCGGCGAGTCGTACCAGCTCAAATCGTTCGTCATCGGCGTGCTGGGCGGCCTCGGCAACCCCATCGGCGCGCTCGCCGGGGGGCTCTTGCTCGGCATGCTGGAGGGGCTCATCCCCATCTTCCTCCCCGTGAGCTGGGTGCCCGTGGTGGAGTTCGCCCTCTTCGTCCTCGTGCTGCTGCTCCGCCCGAGCGGCCTCATGGGAGCCCGCACATGAACGCGCACCGACGCCCCGCCTTCTGGCTGACGCTCCTCCTCGTCGCGGCGCTCGGCGCCCTCCCGCTCGCGACGCGCGGCGACACGCTGCGCGAGGCGATGTTCACCCTGCTGATGTTCGTCACGCTCGCCTCCAGCCTGAACCTCTTGCTCGGGTACACGGGCTACGTGAACTTCGGCCACATCGTGTTCTTCGGGCTGGGTGGGTACACCGGCTTTTACCTCCTGAGCCAGCGGGGCGCCTCGCTCTACCTCGCGATGCTCGCCGGCGGCCTCGCCGCCTCCGCGCTGGCCGGCCTGCTCGGCCTCGCCATCCTGCGCCTGCGGGGCGCCTATTTCGCGCTGGCCACGATCGGGATCAACGAGGCGGCGCGGGCCTTCGTGAACAACGTCTCCCTGTTCGGCGGCGCGACGGGGCTGTCGATCAACTTCTCCGTGTACGGGGAGTACGGCGGCCCGTCGAGGGCGCTGTGGCTCACGTACTCCCTGCTCCTGGCGGTCACCGTGGTGGTGGTCGCCATCAGCTTGCTCGTGAAGAGCTCGCGGTTCGGGCTCGGCCTGCTCAGCATCCGCGAGGACGAGGACGCGGCGCTCGTCATGGGCGTGAACGCGCCGCGGCTGAAGACGCTCGCCTACGTGCTGTCGGCGTTCTTCCCGGGCGTGGCCGGCACGCTCTACTTCTTCAAGAACGGCAACGTCGAGCCGGGCGACGCCTTCCGCCTGCACACCTCCATCGAGACGCTGGTCATGGTGATGCTGGGCGGCGCGGGGACGGCGCTCGGGCCGGTCCTCGGGGCGGCCGCGTACGATCGCCTCCGCAGCTTCCTGCTCACGACGCCGCTCTTCAAGGATCTCCACCTGGCCTTCGCGGGGGGCGTGCTCCTGCTCATCGTCCTGTTCGTGCCCTCCGGGGTCGTCGGCTGGCTGCGCGCGCGGCTGCCCCGCGCGCGGGGGGTGCTCGAATGATGCTGCACGTCCAGGGGATCGCGCGGCGCTTCGGCGGCCTGCAAGCGCTGAGCGACGTCACGTTCGGCGTCGCGGACGGGGAGATCCTCGGCCTCATCGGGCCGAACGGCGCGGGGAAGACGACGCTCTTCAACGTGGTGAGCGGCGTGCACCCGCCGGACAAGGGCCGTATCGTCTTCCGCGGCCAGGACATCACCGGCCTGCCGCCGTACCGCGTGGCGCGCCTCGGGCTGGCCCGCACCTTCCAGATCGTGCGGCCGCTCCACGACCTCACCGTGCGCGAGAACGTGATGCTCGGCGCCTGCTACGGCCGCGAGCGCCACGGGCGCGGCGCGGCCGCCAGGGTGGCGGACGAGGTGCTCGCGCTGGTGGGCCTCGGCGAGCGCGCCGCGCAGCTGGCCGGCAGCCTGAACGTCGCGCAGAAGAAGCGGCTGGAGCTGGCGCGCGCCCTCGCGGCCCGGCCGTACCTGCTGCTGCTCGACGAGGTCCTCGCGGGGCTGAACCCCGCCGAGGTCGGCCGGATGATCGACATGATCCGCCACATCCGCGCGCAGGGGGTCACGATCCTGATGATCGAGCACCTCATGCAGGCGATGATGAGCCTCTCCGATCGGATCGTGGTGCTGGACTATGGCAAGCTCATCGCCGAGGGGGAGCCGCGGGCGGTGGCCGCGGATCCGAGCGTGATCGAGGCGTACCTCGGCGACCCGAAGCTCGGGCGAGAGCTCTTGGCAGGAGGCTCGGATGGCGGCAGCGCTCGAGGTGACTGAGCTGGTCACGGGCTACGGCGAGGTGCAGATCCTGTGGGGGGTGAGCCTGCGCCTCGAGCCGGGGAGGCTGACGGCGCTCGTGGGCTCGAACGGGGCGGGCAAGACGACGCTCCTGCGCGCCGCGACGGGGCTCTTGCCCGCGTGGCGCGGCTCGGTGGTGTTCGCGGGCCACGACGTGACGCGCCTCCCCGCGCACGCCCGCGCCGCCGAGGGGCTCGCGCTGGTGCCGGAGGGGCGGCAGCTATTCGCCGACATGACGGTGCTCGAGAACCTCGAGCTCGGCGCCTTCTCGAGGCGGGCCCAGCCGGGCTTGCGGCGCAACCTGGAGCGCGTGTTCGAGATGTTCCCGCGCCTCGCGGACCGGCGCGGCCAGAAGGCGGGCACGCTCAGCGGCGGCGAGCAGCAGATGGTCGCCGTCGCGCGGGGGCTGATGGCCGAGCCGAAGGTGCTGATGCTCGACGAGCTGTCGCTGGGCCTCTCGCCCCGGCTGGTGCTCGATCTCTTCGAGTCGCTGCGCCGGCTCAAGGCCGAGGGGCTGACGATGCTCCTCGTCGAGCAGAACGTGGCCATGGCCATGGCGGTGAGCGACTACGCCTATGTGCTGGCGGAGGGGCGCGTCCACCTGGAGGGCGAGGCGAGCGCGCTGGCGAGGAAGGAGGAAGTGCGGAGGGCCTATCTCGGGCTGTGAATCCCCTCGGCCCTCGGCGGGCGGGCGACCGTGCTAGGCTGGGGCGATGAGACGCGAGAGCCCTGAGGTCCCGCCTCCGCCCGTGACCGGCGAGGCTCGCGGCTACCTGGTCCGGCAGCTCGAGATAGCGTGGCAGCTCACCAGCTTCCACCTCGACGGGCTCACCACCGAAGAGTGCTTGTGGCGCCCTGCGGACGAGGGATTGCACGTTCGTCGGACCGACGATGGAACGTGGCGCGCCGACTGGCCGGAGCACGAGGGATACGATCTCGGCCCGCCGAGCATCGCCTGGGTGACGTGGCATCTCGGGTTCTGGTGGTCGATGGTGCTCGACCACTCGTTCGGCGACGGAGCCCTCGCGCGCGAGGACGTGACCTGGCCTGGCGACGCCGACGGCGTGCGCGCGTGGGTCGGCGGGCTTCAGGAACGGTGGCGGGCGGCGATCGAGCAGGCCACCGACGACGACCTGCGCTCGACGCGGCGGACGCGGTGGCCCTTCCAGGACCGGCCGTTCGGCGACGTCGTCGCGTGGGCCAACGTCGAGCTCACGAAGAACGCCGCGGAGCTCGGCTACGCGCGCTTCCTCTACGCGAGAAGGCCGCGCGTTTAGGGGGCGAGCTCGCGCGTCCCGTCCGGAGAGATGGCCGCCGCGCCGCTCAGCGCCAGGCGGATGGCTTGCTCGACGGGGGAGTAGTCGCCGCGCTCGCGCTCGAGCGATAGCGGCTCGGTCGGGAGCAGGGGAGGCTGAGCCATGAAGCGCGGCCGCGCGCCGCGGTGCGGCTGGGCGGTGTGGACGAGGAATGGGTGGCACAGATAGACCGTTCCCGCGTCGCCCGCCGCGAGCACCTGCGGCCGATGCGCCGTCTCCGCGAAGCCGTTCGCGGCCAGCTCGCGCAAGGTCATCCCCGGCTCGCCCGCCGGCGCCAGCTGCCGCGCGATGTCGAGGTGCGACCCCGCTCGGATGCGCGTCGGCGCGTCGTCCTCGCCGACATCCGAGAAGAGAAAAAGCATGAGCAGCGCGCGGCCGCGCGACCGGACGTTCGCGCGCCACTCCATGAAATCGGGGCTCTCGGTGCCGAAGCTCACGTCGATGTGCCAGCCCGCGTCCCCCGGGTCGAGGGGCGAGGGGAAGCGGATGGGGAACGTGCCGAGGGCGGCGCACGGTTGCCAGCGCCCGCTGCCGACCAGCTGATCCAGCGCGGCGCGGAGCACCGGGGTGTTCGCGGCCTCGACGAAGGGTCGCTGGCCGTAGTGCCCGAGTCGAACCACCGGCTTCGTCCAGGTCTTGGGGTCGTCCGGGGTCATGCCTGTGTCGCGCCACAGGATGGCGCGGGCCTCGTCGGCCAGCGCCCGGGGGAACGCCGCGTCGATGCGGACGAAGCCCTGGGTGATGAAGTGCTCGATCTGCGAACGGCTCAACTCGGACATGGCGCGGACCACCTTGTACCGACCGTCTCGGCGGCGCAAGTTCGGCTTCAGGTGCAAAGTTGCCGTGTCGGCGCAGGGGAGCCAATGCCACTGCATGTTTCCTCTCGATGAAAAACGCCAAGCGTAGGCATTTTCAGGCGAATGTCGCAGATCACTTCCACCGGTCGCGGGAATTGTAGGCGCCGGGCTCCCGGCGTGGGCATCGCTGAGCGTGTGCGCTCCGGCTCGCGTCGCTGTCGGTCGGCGCTCCCGCTCCTGAAATCTCCACCCCAATCGCTCAAATCTCGGAAGTCCAACATGAACAAGAACCGTTCTTCTCGATGGCTGTGCGGCACGACGTGGATCGTGCTCGGGCTCGCGACCCTCTCTGGCTGCTCCGACGGGGGCGATGGCGGCGAGGGGGGCGCGGGCGGCGAGGGGGGAGCGGGCACCATCACGACCACGACCACGACCACGACCGGCGCCAGCGCTGGCCCGACGACGAGCAGCAGCAGCAGCAGCTCGGTCACCAGCGGCACCGGGGGGGCGGGGACGACCAGCTCTTCGACGACCGGCGGTTCGAGCGCGGGCGGAGGCGGGGCGGGCGGTGAGGACAACGGGGCCGGCGGAGGCGGCGGGACCCCTGCCGCGAAGTTCGTCGGCAACATCACGACGAGCGGCGCTGTGCGCAACGGCTTCGCGACCTACTGGAACCAGATCACGCCCGAGAACGAGGGCAAGTGGGGCTCCGTCGAGAGCTCCCGCGGCCGTCGCGACTGGAGCAAGCTCGACGCGATCTACAAGTACGCGAAGGACAACAACATCATCTTCAAGCACCACGTCTTCGTGTGGGGCAGCCAGCAACCGAACTGGGTCGGGGGCCTCGCCGGGTCGGAGCAGCAGGCGGCCGTGCGGGACTGGATGAAGTCGTTCTGCGAGCGCTACCCCGACACGAAGTACATCGACGTCGTCAACGAGCCGCCGCCCCACACCACGCCCTCGTACAAGAACGGCATCGGCGGCGACGGCGCCAGCGGCTGGGACTGGATCGTGAACTCCTTCAAGTGGGCTCGCGAGTTCTGCCCTGGCGCGGTCTTGATCCTCAACGACTACAACAACATCGAGTACGAGAACGACCACAACAACTTCGTGCGGATCGCGAGGGCGGTCATCGACGCGGGCGCCCCGGTCGACGCGCTCGGCGCTCAGGCCCACGACGCCTACAAGATCAACACCAGCACCGTGAAGGGCTACCTCGACAAGCTCGCCGCGCTGGGCAAGCCCGTGTACATCACCGAGTACGATATCGGCATCGCGGACGACAACCAGCAGAAGAGGGTGATGGAGGAGCAGTTCACGATGTTCTGGAATCACCCCGCCGTCCCGGGCATCACCTTGTGGGGCTACATCGTCGGCACCACCTGGCGGGACAACACCGGCATTCAGCATTCGAACGGCACCATGCGGCCGGCCATGGCCTGGCTCATGGAGTTCCTGGGTCGCGGTGGTCCCTGACGTCACGCTGGGTAGTGGTCAAATTTGAACATGAAGGCGGGAAGACGGGAAGAAAACCTGAATGATCTTCCCGCCTTCTCGCCTTCATGTGGACTCTCTCTGGGCAGAGTTGACCACTACCTCGCGCTGACCCGATGATCCGCGCGAGCTCCTTCCGCGGAGGGAGCTCGTCGAAGCTCGATTCGCCCGCCGCGCGTCCGCCGTGATCGGCTCGCCTGGCCGGCGAAATCCCTGGAAGGGGATCGCGCCGGCCGGGGAGCGCCGCCGATCACAGCGGCACTTCGAGCACGTCTTCGCAGGTGAAGTCGACGCCCAGGGACACCTCGACCTGGGCTTGCACCACGGCGCACGTGTCGTCGCAGAGCACGATCGCGGTCGGGTTCGCGGGATCGTCGTAGCGCCAGGTGCCGGCGGCCGCGCAGGCCTGATCGTACACGAGCGACGTCGGGGTGTTGGTCGTGGCGCTCGTGTATTTCACGTCCACCTTCTGCTTGTCAAACGTCCTCCCGTCGGGGGGCGGCGGGATCGGGATCGTGCACGAGACCGCGGCGCCGCGGATCTCCTCGACGGCCGCCTTGAACGCGGCCGTGGTGTCCGCCGCGTTGCCGGTGTCGATGATGAACGCCTCTCCTGTATCGCCCGCCGCCGCGATCACGCGCAGGTTCTCATCGAGGCTCGGCGGCGCGCCCTCCACCGGCGGGCTGTTGACCCCGATCACGAACGTGGAGATGCCGGCGGCGCGCGCCGCCTCGACGCGCTCGACGACGGCCTCGATCGAGTTCGACTGGCGGCATTGCTCCGGATAGCCGTCGGTCACGAGGACGATCGCGTATTTCCCGGGGTTCAGCTGGCGTTGCTCCTCGATGTACGCGGTCGTGCCTTCGATCACGAATGCCGTCGGCGTGCCGATGCGCCAGCTCCGGTCGTCCTGAGGCGTGACGGCATCGATCGCCTCGCCGAACGCCGGAGACGGCAGCGGCGTCATCGCGACGTTCGGCGCCAGGTACGTGCTTGCGTTGCACATCTGTCCCGCGCCAGGGAAGAACGTGAGCGACGCCCGGAACCCGGCCGAGGCGGGATCCACGAAGAACTGCTTCGTCGCGGCGACGACGGGATCCCACTTGAGCGACCGATCGCGCCAGGGCACATCGTTCGCGCCCATGCTGCCCGACACGTCGAACGCGAAGGCGAGGTACACCTGCTGGAACCCGGCCTGGGAGGTCTCGGTGGCGCACGCCTGCCCTGCTGCCGTCGAGCCGCCGCTGCTGGCGCCGTTTGCACCGGAATTCCCGCTCGATCCCAGATCGTTCCCGCTGCCAAAGCTGTCATCGTAGCCGGTGCCGGTGCCGGTGCCGGTGCCGGTGTCGGCGCCGTTGCCGGTGCCGGTGCTGTTCTGGGAGCCTCCGTCGCCCTCGCCGCCGCCCGGAACCCCGCCGCATGCGGCGCTGGCCAAACTCACCATCGACAAAGCTATGGCCATCGTAGGCAATCTCATAAATCCACTCCTCTTCGAGCGCATGCCAGGCGCGATACGCCAGCACGACGCACATAAAACGAGAGGCCTCCGGAGGCGGAATTTTGCAGGATCGCGCCTCGTCGGAGCCCCGGGATCGATGAGGAGTATAATCGATGACGCTGATCTTTGCGCGGGATACGGCCTGAAAAGTGGTTGCGTCGTACTGCGATCATCACGGCGCAATGCGGCGATCGCGCAAGGTCTCTGTCGTCCATCCAGGCTGCACATGCGGCGCCGCGGATAGAGGATCAGCGATCCGCCCTCGTGAGAATGCGACGATCTATTGGCAATCGATCGACACTCCGATGGACGATCCGACCGAGGTCGGGGTCGCCCCGGAGCCTCGGCCGGGTCCGCTCGGTCCTGGAGAGGGGCGGCTGGAGCGATATCGGAGGTCGAGTTGCTGCCGCCGTCGGCGATCTCGATGCGGTCGATCGCACGCTCCCGCTCTCCTCGTCGCCCTTCGCCGGGCGAGGGCGGCCGTGGCCCCGGGCGCGAGGAAGAACGGGATTGCGGCCCCGCGCGTCGGGGCGCTAGGTTGAGCGCCACGAGCACGAGCGCCATGGGAGCAAGGAGTTTTCGATGAGCCGATATCCCGACAAGGAACCGGAGTGCCTGGGCGCCGACAGCGCGAACATCGACCTCGTGATCGAGCCGCGCCCGCGGGATCTGGGCGGCTTCACGGTGCGCAGGTCGCTCCCAGCGGCGCAGCGACGTCACGTCGGGCCCTTTCTCTTCTTCGATCACATGGGCCCCGTCGACTTCGCGCCGGGTCAGGGGATCGATGTCCGGCCGCATCCGCACATCGCGCTCGCGACCATCACGTATCTCCTCGAAGGGGAGTTCGTGCATCGCGACAGCATCGGCTCGGAGCAGCCGATCCGGCCGGGCGACGTGAACTGGATGGTCGCGGGGCGCGGCGTGGTCCACTCGGAGCGAACCGCGCCGGAGGTGCGGGCGCGCGGCGCCAGGATGCACGGGATCCAGACGTGGGTCGCGCTCCCGCAGCAAGACGAGGAGATCGAGCCGCGCTTCGAGCATCACCCGCGCCAGACGATGCCCGTCGTGCGCCGCGACGGCGCGGAGCTCCACGTCATCGCCGGGACCGCCTACGGCGCGAAGGCGCCCACGGGGGTCCTGTCGCCGACGCTCTACGTGCATGCTCGGCTCGACGCCGGCGCGACGCTGCCGATCGATGACGAGCACGAGGAGCGCGCGATCTACGTGGTCGACGGGGCGATCGCTTGCGACGGCAAGCGCTTCGGCGCGGGCGCGATGCTCGTGCTCCGTCCGCGCGCGGCCGTCGCCGCGGAGGCGATCGGCGCGACGAACCTCATGCTCATCGGCGGCGCGCCGCTCGACGGACCTCGCCACATCTACTGGAACTTCGTGGCGAGCTCCAAGGAGCGCATCGAGCGAGCGAAGGCCGACTGGCGCGAGGGCCGCTTCCCCACGATCCCCGGCGATGACACCGAGTTCATTCCGCTCCCGGAAGGCTCGTGACGCGAGCCCGCGGCGGGCTCCGGGAGCACGGGACGCGAAGCGTCTTCCCGCCGCCGTCGGAGGAGCGCGTCCTTGGCCGTCTTTTCGGTGGGCTTGGCGTCGTTTCGGTTGCCGCTCTCGCGCCGCGAGCACGCCGCGATGAAGGTGGTACGCTTCGCGGGTGAGCCACGACGAGCTCGACCCCACGCCGATCCGGTTCATGCGGCATGTGTGCCACGGCGACTACGCGCGACCGATGCAGAGCCCGGCGGTCCACACGTACGTCGCCCTGGCGTTGCATGTCGGAGGCCGCATGCGGGTCGAGCACCGCGGCGAGTTCGAGCTGCGGGCCGGGCACCTCCACCTCATTCCGGCTGGCGACGCGCACCGCGTCCTGTCGGCGAGCCATGCGGAGATGTGGGGGATCGGCTTCTGCCGGACGTGCCTCGATCCGGCGCGCTACGGCGACCTGCTCGCCCCGCTCGACCGGGTCCGGCACGGGGCGTCGCCCGTGGTCGAGCTGCCCGCGGCGCGGCAGGCGTACGTGCTCGATCTGCTCCGGGAGCTCGAGCGCGAGCAGCAGGCCGCGGGCGCGCTGCCGGTGGTCTCGGAGAGCCTGCTCGCGCTGGTGCTCGCGGAGGTCGTGCGCGCGAGCGGCAGCGTCCGGGCCGCGCCGGCGCAGCGTCCTTCGATCGTGGCGGAGGCGCTGGCCGTGATCGAGGCCCGGTGCCTCGGGCCCCTGTCCTTGAAGGAGGTCGCGGAGGCGGTGCGCCGGACGCCCGCCCACGTGACCACCGCGGTCAAGCAGGCCACCGGGCGCACGGTGGTCGCGTGGATCGTGGAGGGGCGTCTGGCCGAGGCGCGGCGGAGGCTCCTGGCGACCGACGAGTATGTCGACGTGATCGCCGAGCGCGTCGGCTACGCCGATTCGAGCCATTTCGTGCGGCTGTTCCGGCGCCATCACGGCGTCACCCCCGCTGCCTGGCGCGCCCAGCACCGCAGAGCTCAGCGACCTGACCCGGGCTGAGCGATCCCGCGCGGCGAGCCGACCGAGGTTTGGGTTGCTCTCCCAGACCGGGGTTGCCTCAACCTGGGTCGGGCCGGGGTTGCCCCGGGTCGGTCCGAGGTTGCCTCAACCTGGGTCGGTCCGGGGTTGCCTCAACCTGGGTTGGGTCGAGACGAGCCAACCTGGGTCGGGTCGCCCATCAAGTCCAAGGAATAATCTGACGGTGCTGCACAAGCTCGCCATAGAGGTCTGGCGGTCCCGCGGGGTGCGTGCAGATCCAGAGGACGTCCTTCGCGGCATCCATCGGCGACTGCGCGGACGACATGTCGTCGAACCACGGACGCGACGCCTCGGTGTCCACCAACCCAGGGCAGACCGCCGCGATGAGGAGCCCGCGTCGCGCCGCCTCGTCCTTCCGCTGGCCCGCGGCGACCTTCATCGAGGCGACCTGCGCGATCTTGGACGGGATGTTGATCCACGCCGGCCAGTGGTGGGCCTCCGCCTCGCCGCGCTCGACCAGCTCCACGTACTCGTCCATGACGCGCTCGATGTCCTCGAGCGATCGCGTGGCAGGGTCGAAGTGGTGGTGAAGCCGCGGGTCCAGCTTGCGCAGCGAGCCGAAGGCGCTCGCCACCACGAGGAACCGCCCGCCGTCGCGGAGCAGCGGCACGAAGGCGCGGATCATCCGGTACGTCCCGTGGTTGTTCGTGTCGATGAGGGTGCGGACCTGGGCCGCCTGCGGCAGCTCCTTCACCATGCGCGCGGCCGCGTTCGAGAGCACGATGTCGATCCCGCCGTGACGGCGCGCCAGCGTCTCCGCCAGGGCCTGGACGCTGGCGTCGTCGGTCACGTCCAGCTGGGCCAGCGTCGGCTGCAGCCCTTCCTCGCGCAGGCGAGCCACGGCCGCCTCGCCGCGCGCAGGATCCCGCGCCGCCAGGTACACGGTGCTTCCGGCGGGCAGCTCCTGGCACAGCCGGGCGACCATCGCGTAGCCGAGGCCCTGGTTCGCGCCCGTGACGAGTGCAATCTTTGTCATCATCCCTCCTCGATCAGCGCGCCCGCGAAGAGACGGCCGCTTCAGGAGTCCTACATCAACTCGGGTCGGCTCTCCGCGCTTCTCGCATCGCGGACCGGAGGCGCCGGCGACCGGAGAGCGGACGCCTCGGCCGCGTGTGCGAGGCGCGAGGCCGCCGCGCGGCCCCCAGGAGCCCCCGGGCCGGCGAGGCGCGCGTCCGCGCCGCGTCGTGAGCGTTGGTGAGCGAAACATGCCGTACAGGTGCGCGTCGCGACGCTGTCGTGTGGGCTTGCGGGGCTGCGTGCGCGAGGGATCCGGGTGTTCGCGATTCAAAGGTCCCCGCGTTCGCGATACGCTGCGGACATGTCCCGGCCTCTCAACCCAGGTCGTCCGCGAATGGGCACGCTCGCCGGTCTGGGACACGGGGGCGCCACGAAGGTCACGGGCATGCTCCAGCCGCCCGCTCCGGATCGACGGCCCGATCCCTCGGCGAGAGACATCGCGCGCGACGCCTCGACGCTCAGCGTGCAGCAGCTGCAACCAGCGCAGCCGTCTCCGGCGGCGCCGCGCGACGCCGGACGGGACGGGACCCGAGCGAAGCTCCAGCCCGGCCGCCTCGTCGCTGGACGGTACAAGCTCGCGCATCCGCTCGGCCACGGCGCCATGGGCGAGGTGTGGCGCGCGCACGACGGCGTCCGGCGCTTCGATGTGGCGCTCAAGTTCCTCGTTCTCCCGCGGCAGAGCCTGCCCATCGACGCCATGGAGCGCTTCCGTTTCGAGGCGCAGGTCGCGGCGCAGCTCGGGCGGAAGACCGACCTCATCGTCACCGTGCACGACGCCGGCGAAGATCCCGCGGTAGGCCCGTACCTCGTCATGGAGTACGTGCGCGGTCGATCCCTCCGGCAGCTGATCCAGGAGCGCGGGCCGGTGCCGGCGGCCGAGCTCGCCGCGCTCCTCTCCCAGATCGGAGAGGCCCTCTCGGTGGCGCACGGCCTCGGGATCGTGCATCGCGACATCAAGCCGTCGAACATCCTCCTCCGCGAGGGACGCGACGGCCGCCTGCGGGCCAAGGTCGCCGACTTCGGGATCGCCAAGTGGATCCGCCAGGATCTGCCGGCCGATTTCCCCCGCCAGACCGCGGAGGGCGTGGTGCTGGGCACGCCGGCCTACCTGAGCCCGGAGCACACCTGCGACGGGCACGCGGATCCGCAGCTCGACATGTGGGCCCTCGCGGTGGTCGCTCACGTGGCGCTCACCGGCCACCAGCCCTTCGTCGGCGGCACCATCGCCGATGTGCTCGCCTCCATCCTCGCCGGCGAGCGACCTTCGCTATCGACGCTGGCCCCGGAGGCGCCGCCCGAGCTGGAGGCGTGGTTCGAGCGCGCTTTCGCCCTGAACCCTGAAGAGCGATTTCCTGCCATCAAGCCGATGGTCTCCGCCTTCGTGGCCGCGGTCGGCGCCCTGGACGCGGCGCCGATCTCGGCGGCGCCGGCCTCGGTGGCGCCCGCTTCGGTGGCGCCCGCTTCGGTGGCGCCCGCTTCGGTGGCGCCCGCTTCGGTGGGGCCAGCCTCGGTCGGGCGCGCTGCGCCGCCGCAGCGGCCCCGGGGGCGCCTCGCGGCCGCGGGGCTCTTCGCGGCGCTCGGGATGGGGATGGCGCTCGCCACCGCGCTGCCCCGGGCGCAGCTGCAAAGCTCGTCCGCCGCGATGCGCGCGGTCGGCGGCGAGGTGCGCGCCGTCGCCCGCCGCGCGCCGGCGGTGCAGACGTCCAGGGCACCCCAGGCGGGTGCGTGCTCGGCCGTCCCGCCGGCCGCCTTCGTGGCAGCGCCGCTCGCGACGGCAGGGCCCCAGACTGCGCCGCTCGCCGTCGCGGCGGCGCCGGAGCCCGCGCCGCCCCCCGCCGTTGCGGCGGAGCCGGCGCCGCGGCCCGCCGCAGCGCGCCCCGCCCGCGCGTCCGAGGCGCCGCGGAGCACGGGCGGAGCGCTCCCCCGACAGCGCACGACCGATTCGGGCGCGCGGAAGAGCGCGATCTTCTGAGCGGCGCTGGCGAGCCGGCCGGCCTCTGGCTCCGGGGTGTTCGATCGCCGTCGCACCGCGCTCGGGGTAGTGGTCAACTTTGCCCAGAGAGAGTCCACATGAAGGCGGGAAGGCGGGAAGAGCATTAAGGTTTTCTTCCCGCCTTCCCGCCTTCATGTTCAAATTGACCACTACTGCGCTCGGCTCGGTGACGGCTCTCCGAGGCCGCCGCCCATCGAGCGCGTCGACGACGTCGTGGCGCTGCTTCTGAAGGCCGGCCGACCGGCCGAGACCAGCACCGAGAGGCGTTAGGTCGATCGTGGGTTGAACGGGTAGGGCAGGTGACTCAGCGCGGGTGGAGGTCATTGGTCATGTCGAGTCAATATGACAGCTTCGCGAACACCTATGGCAGGGCCGTCGCCCTGGATGTGCGCCGCCATGTCGACTACTTTTCGCTCACCAGGGCGCTCGGTGATGTGGGGGGCCAGGCCGTCCTCGACGTCGGCTGCGGCACAGGGGTTATCACCAGGATGCTCAAGCAGAGGGGCGCGCGCCGGGTGGTCGGGCTGGACCTCTCCGAGGGGATGCTCGACGTCGCGCGCGGCGAGGAGGCCAGGAGCCCTCTCGGCGTCGAGTACGTGCGCCGCGACATCGCCGACGCGGGCGCGCTGGGCCCCTTCGATCTCGTGACGGCCTGCTACGTCCTGCCGCACGCATCGTCGCCCGATCAGCTCGCCGCGATGTGCAGAGGCATCCACGAGGCGCTCGCCCCCGGCGGGAGGTTCGTGGCCATTCACCCGAACGACGCGTTCGCCGTGAACGATCCTGCGTATTACAGCGCCTACGGCCTGCGCGCCTCCGTCGACGGTCGTCTCGAGGACGCGGCGCCGATGAAGGTGACGGTGACGACGGTCGACGCCGAGCTGACGATCTCGACGCACTACTGGACGCGGGGCGGCTATGAGGCCGCGCTGAGGCGCGCAGGGTTTCGAGAGATCCGATGGCGCTCGCCCGAGGTGGCGCCTGAAGGCATCGAGGCGCTCGGGGAGGCGTTCTGGAGCAATTACCTCGCGCGGCCCTATGCGATGCTGTTCGAGTGCACAAAGGAGCCGGCACTGCGATAGCGGGCGGCGCTCGCGCCGGCTACCGCACCAGCGCCGGCGCGCTCAGCGCGGCGGCGTCCGTCATCCCGGCCTGGACGCGCGCGTAGATGCCGCACGCCTCGCCCGCGATGAGGTAGACGCCGTAATTGACCGACTCCCGCCGCTCGTTCTCGAGGGCCGCGAAGTACCGCTGCGCGATCCACCGGCCCTCGCGCGCCTTGGCGAGGGAGGCGCGCCAGACGTCGTCGGACGTGTGGCGCCCGAGGATCACCTCTTCTCCCTCGGCGCCATAATCGCTCTTCAGGACCCACTCCTCGCGCTGCGCGCGGAGCATCTCGGGGTGCACCGTCTCCAGCCGCGACGTCACCGGCACGTGGCGCTGGATCACCGACTGCGCGTGCGGCGAGAAGCGGTGGAGGTGCTCCCACATGAAGGCCATCGAGCGCTTGTTCTGCGGCAGCACCGCGCCGAGCGGGTTCAGGACGGCGACGCGCCCGTCGGCCGCGGCCGAGAGCACGGCGCCGAGCGGGCCCGCGAGCGGCTCGGGGTCGGGGATCTGCTCGTCGGTCCACACGCTCGAGCGCTCTCCCCACCAGTCCGTCTTGTAGTGGCGCAGCAGGATCGAGAACGGGACGTCGAACAGGGACAGGCCCCGCTCGTCGTAAGCGAGATTGTAGGGCGAGCCGAGGAACACCGCGTAGCCCCGCTCCTCGAGCCAGCGCCGGTAAAGGCGGATCACCGAGAGATCCTCGGTGAACTCCGTCGGATACACGAACCCGAGGCGCCGCGTCGCGGCCTCGCCGAGGAGCGCGCGGGCGACCTCCTCCACCATCGCGCAGAACCGGGCGCCGAGCTCGCGGTTCGGGTCGACCGCGCCCGGGTGGTCCGCCGCGGCGAGCGCGCTCAGCACGACCGCCTCCGCCTCGCCCGTCGGCGTGTCGCAGTTCAGCTCGGCGATCGCGGGGCCCTCGTCGGTCAGGAAGACGTCGGCGCGCGCGATGCCGTGCCACAGCGGCTGCGACGAGAGCCACATCGCCTTCTGGCACGGCGTCAGACAGAAGAAGTCGTCGAGCAGCGACGGCTCGTCCGCGACCAGCAGGCACAGCTCGTTGTACACCGCCGCGACCTCCTCGGCGGCCCGGTAGAGGGCGCGCTGCTCCGCCGCCGTGACGAGCACCGGCTCCTCGCGGAACCGCGGCGCCCCGTCGAACCACGGATCGGTGATGAGGCCCGTCTCGACGATCCTCGCGGCGAAGGCGTCGTACGCCCGGACAGCGTGGCTCATAGGAGGCGCGCGATGGCGATCGAGGTCGCGAGGTAGGTCGCCGCCTCGAGGGCGCCCATGCCCTCGTTGCGGTCGGCCGCGATGCCGGCGTCGAGGCGGCCGCCGCGCAGCGCGAGCGGCGCGCCGAGCAGCACGCTCTGCACGAGCAGCTGCCGGACAGGGTAGAGCGCGAGCAGATACAGCAGCACGCCGCCATAGCCCTTCAGCGAGATGAAGAGACCCTCGAAGTCGCCCTCGAGCGCCCGCGCGATGATGATCGCCACCGCGATCGAGGCGCCGGCGTAGCTCAGGGCGGCGGCGAGGTTCTCTCCCTGGATCTGCTCGGCGTCGTCGTAGGTGGTGAGCGCCCGGAAGAGCGAGATGAACACGTGCAGCGTGATCTGCGCGAGCAGGAAGAAGCCCAGGGAGATCGCGAGATCGCCGAGGTCCTTGCCCGCGATCGCCCGCGAGGTGATGAGCCCGGTCGCGACGTAGTGCGCGCCCGCCGCGAGCCCGGCGGCCGCGTTGCCGCGCTCGATCTCGGCCGGGAGCCGCGCCTTGAGCAGGAGCCGGATCCCGAGCTCGCCGGTCGCGATCACGAGGAGCAGGCCCACGACCGCGAACGCGCTCACCCACAGCAGATCGCGCGCGAAGCTGGACCCGTCGAGGCAGTTCTTGACGGCGTTCGCGGCGACGAGGAACACCGCGAGGACCTGGCCCACCGTGAGCAGCCGGCGCGCGGCGTTGCTCTCGGCGAGATCGCGGGCGACCGTGTGCGCCGGCGAGAAGATCCTCTGCCCGATGCGCAGGAGGGCGAGAAGAGCGAGCGTCGTGCCCAGCCCGAACCCCATGACGTAGGACAGATCCATGGGACGCACGCTACAGAACGCGCCGCGCCGTCACAAGCCCCGGCGCGCGCCGCGAAGGGCCCGCGCGAGGCGCGCTCCGGCGCTCTCGGGCGTAGGGTTTGCGGGGCGGGCCGCTCTTTGTGATATGGGTACGTCCACCGGCCGGCGACGGCCCGGCTCCGCGGCGGACCATGGTCGAATCTCCCAGCGACTCCGGCACTCAGGGCATCACGGGCATCTTCGCGCGGCCCTATATCGACCTCGCGCCGTACCTCGACCTCGCGCCGCTCGGCGAGCTCCACGACGAGATCTGCCTCGGGCTCACCCAGGTGCCGATCGATTACACCGGCGGCAGCCACCGCACGATGGGCATCATGCCGCCGTCGCGCCTCGGCGAGGCGCTCGCGGATTACGGCGAGGTGATCCGCGGCCTCGGCGACGAGGAGTTCGCCACCTTCCAGCGCCTCTCGGACGACCCCTCGGCGATCGACCGCTCGGCGCGCGCCACGCTCGAGTTCGGCGAGGAGCGCGAGATCCCGCTCTCGCGGCGGCAGATGCTCTGGCTCAAGTTCCGCCATGGGGTCTACTTCCCCTGGAAGGTCTATGTCGAGCTGATCCCGAACCGCTACTGGAGCGACAAGAGCCGGAGCGAAGGCAAGGATTTCACCCGGCTCGCGCGCTCGTTCTTCCCGAAGACGATCGCCTACGTGAAGCGCCTGCCGTTCTCGTCGATCGGGCGCTGCAACATCATGGGTCTCGAGGCGAACGATCACGGCACGGTGCACCGCGACGGGGAAGGGGAGGGGGCGCGCGCGGAGGGGGACCGCGGCGTCGAGCGCGAGCCCGATCACTTCATCACGCTCTGTCCCGCGGGCAACAAGCGCCTGTTCCTCTGGGACGAGCGGGCGCGGCGGAAGACGGCCGTCGCGGGCCGGGCTTACTGGTTCAACGACCACGACTACCACGGCGTCGAGGCGGATCCTTTCTTCAGGTACTCTGTGCGCATCGACGGCACCTTCACCCCGGAGTTCATCGAGGCGCTCCGGCGCGACCACGGCCGGGCGGCGCGGGCGGGGGCCGTCGCGGAGGCGGGAGGCGTCGCGGCGGCCGACGGCGCGCCGCGCGACGGCGAGGAGGCCGCCGCGTGAGCCGGCCGAATGAGCCGTTCGAGCGGGACGAGCTGCTCGACAAGCCGGGGATCGTCGGCGCGCGCTGGTGGCACAAGGGCCTCGCCGAGGCGCCGAAGGACGCCTCGCGGCGGAACGCGATCCTGGTCGCGCTCGGCGCGGTCGGGCTCGCCGGGGTCGCGGCGGCGATCGCCGTGGCGGGTGAAGGGTGCTCCGAGGACGATCACGAGGTCCAGAGGAAGCGGGCGCTCGACATGCAGCGGACCTTCGGCTGGAGCTTCGGCGCGGCGCAAGAGAGCGTGACGTTCGACGGCGAGTCGAAGAAGCCGTTCGATCAGGCCGCGATCGCGAGGATGGCGACCGAGCTCAGGCCTGCGGACGAGGCCATGCGCGCCTACTATGTGCCCGCGCTGTTCGAGTCCCCCTCCGCCGTGCCCACGCTCGTCGCCCAGGGGGATCCGGCGCCGATCACGCCGCTCGGCAGCGTGCTCCGGCCGATCTTCACGCCGGCGATGGAGCGCGCCTACCGGAGCGGCAAGGCGCTCGCGTCCCTGCTCCTCGCCGCCCGGACGGCCGGCGGCCTGCGCCGGGACATCGCGGTCATCGTGGATCTGGATGGCCCGGAGTCGGTGGCCTTCGCCGCGGGCGCGGCGGAGGCGTTCGATCCGGTGTTCACGTTCGACAACTGGCCGCATCCGCGCGGCGTCGTCAAGGCGCACCAGACGCTCGCCGCGGCGGCGTATTATCAGCCGCTCTTCGCCCGCCCGCACCCCGGCCCGCGCGCGACGATGTTCGTCCTCGATCGCCAGCGGCTCTCGCCCTACTCGGACGACTCGGCGCAGTTCGACAACCGGCATGTCGCGCGGCTGCCGTCCGCCGACACCCTGTGGGAGCGCGGCGTCCGCTACGTGCTGTACGTCGTTCCCACGGAGGCGGACACGACCGAGACGGACGATCTCAACGACGATCTCGTCGCCTACCGGATGCGCCAGCTCCACGTGGCGATGATGGCCGCGAGCGTCTTCGCGCCCGATCCTGCGGAGGCGAAGCCCGCGGACGCCACCGAGGACTGGCCTCCTCACTATTACGGGGGCAGCGCCGCGTCGCACGGCTGGTTCTGGGTGGACTACCCGTGGGGGGCGCCGCCCCGGCCGGCGCCGGTCGAGCCCGCCGTGCGGCGGCCGGGCAAGGGGTATGTGCCGATGGTGCGGGCGACGCCGTTCTCGAGCGGCGGCGCCGCCGGCGGGACGCCGCCGGTCCCGGACGGCTTCGGGACGGTGCCTGTCGTCGTGGCGCTCGGCACCGGCGCGATCCTCGGGGCGGCGCTCAGCCGGAGCGGCTCGTGGAACCGGGCTTCGGGAGGGTACGGAGGCTAGCGTGGAGCACTCGATCTTCGCGATGGAGGTGTGCGCGCGCATGGACCCGGGGAGCGTCCTGCAGCGCACGCTGCACGAGTGCGTGCAGGGCCATTGCGAGACGATGAGCCTGAACCAGAAATGGCACCAGTACCGCCGCGCGCAGATGGCGCTGCTGTCCAACCTGCATGTCCTCGAGAAGGGGTGCTGGGACTATTTCGACGACAACGCCCGCGCGCTCAACGACTTCAGCATGTGGTCCCGCGGCATGACCACCGAGGAGGGCGCGCGCAGGGGGCCGTCGGGGACGCCAGACCCGTACCGCGGCCAGCCGCGCTACCTGACGTTCACGATGGCGTTCCTGCTGGTCCAGGGCTCGCCCACGGATCGGATGCTCTGCGCCGTCTGCGACATCCCCAAGGACCGCCTCTGGCGCCGCGACGTGTTCGGCCACATTCTCCAGAACCTCGGGCACGTGAGTTTCGCCAGCGTGAAGTCGGATGTCGTCTACCTCATCCCGCGCGACGAGGGGTGGGCGCTCACGGCGGAGGATCTGAACGATCCCAAGTTTCACTATCTGCGGAAGATCGTGTAGAGCAGCTTCCGTCAGCCGCCCAGTTCCCCTCGTTAAAACCACGTTTCCCACCGGCCGGGATCGATCTCCGCCGCGTGCACCGTCGCCGAGATCCGGTCTCGGCCGCCGGAGAACGGCTGTATCTGGTGCAGCCGGTAGCTGTCGATGACGAGCGCGCCCCCAGGCCGATAGCTCGCCACGAGGCTCTGCGCGGAGAGCGCCTCGTCGCCCGGATCGTCCCTCCCGTCGTAGAGGACGTCCCACAGCTTGAGCCCGCCGTCCGCGTCGGGGAGCTCCAGCATCACGACCACCGTGATCGCGCGGAGCCGCCGGGCAAGGTGGTAGTCGGAGAGCCCCTCCGTGTCGAAGTGGACGACGCCGCCCTCGCGCGCGACCTTCTCCCCCGCGGGAAAGACGTGCACCCCCGGCCCGCAGAAGCCGCGCCGGGGCTGCGCGAGCCCGCCGGTGAGCGCCGCGACGAGCGCGCGCATCCGGCGCTGGAGGCCGGGGAGGTGGCGCTCGACGCGGGCGTCGGACGCGGCCGCGTCGGCGAAGTACTCCCGGGAACGCCCCTGCTCCAGGTGCGTATAAAAGGCGCGCCCCAGCGAGAACTGCTCGCCTCCGAAGTCGGCAGTCCACGCGTCGCGTGCGGCGTAAACCCCCTCGACGAGCGCCGCGCGCTCCGCCTCCGAGAACACCCCGGGGACCTCCAGGGCGAGGTGACGGCCGAGCGCTTCGACGGGCGGAGCCCCCGGGCGACCGGAGGAGGCCGCCGCGTGGAGATCGAGGTCGAGCCGCCGTACGGAGGCGCGGCGCGCGGTGGGCATGGCCAAACCACCGTTAGCATCGCCCGCGGCGGCCAGCCAAGCGGCGACGCGCCGGCCCGTCGGGGGCGACGGCGCCGGCGGCGCCGGCGCTGATGGCGCTGACGGCGCTGACGGCGCTGACGGCGACAGCGCGCCCGCCGGTTTTTCCGGCGCGCGCCGCCGGATCCGGGTTACAGTGCCGCGGCGGAAGCACCTTTTTGCGAGCGAGGACAGCGATGGTGTCGGGCAGGCGAGGGGAGAAGCGGCAGGAGCAGCAGGCGTTTGCGCTCAAGGGCACCATGCCCGCCATCACGATGCTCTGCCTGCGGACGGCGGATGTCCCGGCCATCGAGCGTCAGCTCGCCGACCACATCTCGCAGATGCCGCACTTCTTCCTGCACCTGCCGATCCTGCTCGACCTCGACGCCCTCGGCGACGAGCCTGTCGACCTCGGCGCCCTCGCCGGCCTCCTGCGGAAGCACAACCTCGTGCCCATCGCCGTGCGCAACCCGACCGACGCCCAGCGCGAGCGGGCCGTCGCCGCCGGCCTGGGCGTGCTGCGGACGCCGCTCACGCGCTCGCCGCGCCAGGGCGCGCAAGCCGAGGGGCTCACCCCAACGCCGGGGCCCGTCGCGGTGGGGCCGGCGCCGGCGGACCGCGGGGGCGCTGGGGCCGCCCCCGACCGCGGAGCGGCTGGGCCCGCCCGGCGCCCGAGGGACGCCGCGCCGGCGGCCGACGCGGCCGAGCCGCCGCCCGCGGGCCTCACCGTGCGGCACCCGGTGCGCAGCGGGCAGGTCATCTACGTCCCCCACGGCGACCTCGTGGTCCTCTCGCCGGTCAGCTCGGGCGCGGAGCTCATCGCCAACGACAACATCCACGTCTACGCGCCGCTCCGCGGCCGCGCCATGGCCGGCGCCCACAACAACGCGGACGCGAGCATCTTCTGCATGAGCCTAGAGGCTGAGTTCGTCTCGATCGCCGGCCGCTACCTCATGGCCGACGAGATCCCCGACGAGCACCGCGGCAAGCCCGCCCGCATCTCGGTGCAGAACGACGGGCTCGTGGTCACGCGGCTGTAGCGCCAGCGGCGCCTCCAGCCGAGGTTCACCGCAGGCGGCGGCCCGCCGCGCCGTTCGGGACGCCGCCGCTGGCCATCCGGGGCGAACCGACCGCCGGGGCGTCGCCTGCACGGGCGCCGACCGAGTCCTCGGCGGAGGACCACCCGGGACGCGCGCGTTCGTACAGGCAGCCTTCGCCGCCCTTCTGCCGCTCGCGCAGGGCAGAGGTCGTTCGGTTCGAACGACCTTCGTCGGATCGGACGTGGTCGACATCTCGCGTCCGGACCAACGTCGAAGCACCGGTGACAGATCCCGACAGGCATGGATGGGGCGAGGACGAACCCAGTGTTCCCGCAGGCTGGCGACGCTGGAACAAACAACTATCGTCCAGCGCGACTACCCTGAAACAATACCATGAGCCGAAAAAGCTCTTGCACCGGCGCACTCGTGGAATAGCTTACCGCTCGCTGTCACGCAGAACTCAGCCGAGAGCGTGACCGCCTTCGGGCCCGCGGAGGCAGGTGAGCCGGCGACCAGGCGTCGCTCTGGCCCACCGGCGGATGCGGAGCCGTGCGCCGGGAGGCGTGTCCCGGCGTGGGAACGCTCATTGTTGTCATGCTTGGAGGGGTATTATGAAGAAGTCCATTCTTTCGTCGCTTGTTGTCTTTGCCGCCGCGACGTTCTCCGCCGGCGCGATGGCGCACACCCTTGAGTGGGATGTCAAGATCAGCGGTGGCTACGAGATCAGCGAAGCCAACAGGTTGAAGTGCGATCCTTCCGTCTACATCGAGGACGAGGAGGGTGAGTACCTCGGCTTCCCGGTGGAGTTCTGTGCGCGCGCCTGCAAGGTGGTCTTCGAGGGGGATATCCCGGGCAGCACCAACTTCTTCCTGCTGCAGAAGCTGAATTCCGGCAACTATGACTGCAGGGACCTCGACAGGGAGCCGAACGTTGGTTACATCGCCAATGACCGCAACAAGCGCAGCAATCTCTTCTACAGGAATGCCAAGAAGCGGGTTCAGGTGCTTGCGGGGGCCATGGACCGCGAGGGCAACTTGTGGGGCTCGATCAGCTTCAAGGGCCTCGATAACGTCAATTACTCTTTCGAAGGCACCGCTCTGAGCTTTGGCGACGGGCACGAGGATATCGACGCGGACGAGGGTGAGGAGGCCGAGGACACGACCGACAGCTGATCCTCGACGCACGATCGGAACACCGCAGATCGGCGGCCGGCCGGAGCTCCCGGGGTGCACACGGGAGCTCCGGTGACCGGCGGCGCGCCGGTCTCTGGCGGGAGGGGAGTCGCCGGCTTTCGCCGGCGGCTCTCCCTTTTTGTGCCAGGCGTTCGCCGCACGACCGCGCGGTCGCCGGGGGGGCGCCACCTGGAGACACGACGATGCAACAGCACAGCTCAAGAACAAGCTTCCTTCACAGGTCCTCGAGCAGGCTCCTCCTGCTGGCCCTGCTCGCCCTCGCGATCGCGGCCGTGGTGCTGCTGCTCGCCCGCCCCAGGGCCAACGAGACCCTCTCTGCGGGCAGCGACGAGGCCGGCAGCGAGACAGCGAGGAGACCGTCCACCTACCGTAACCGGGCCGTCCTGAGAGCCCCCGCGCCGTCCGGGCCGCGCGAGCCCGAGGGCCCGCGGATCGTCGGCGACATCTACGACACGGACGGCAACGCGCTCGCGGGCGCGACCGTCGCCGCAATGACCTTCGAGGTCGCCGGCAACATCCCCTCGATCGCGCGCGCCGTGAAGAGCGACGAGCGCGGGCGCTTCGAGCTCAGGCTGCCGGACGGGACGTACCAGCTGAAGGCCGATCTGGCCGGCTACGGCCCGACCAACACGGTCGCGCACAGCGGCGACACCGTGAGCCTCGTGCTCTCGCGGAGCGGCGTCATCACCGGGCGCGTCCTCGACGAGCGCAGGGAGCCGGTGCGCCGCTTCACCATCGATGTCCTCTCCGCCATTCCCGATGACGTGCCGGCGCCGCCGCCGATGTACTCGCAGACGTTCGACAGCCCCGATGGGACCTTTCGCATCGACCAGATCCCCCCCTGGGACGTGATCCTCAAGGCCACGGCCGAGGAGCACGCGCCGGCGTTCTCCGAGATGCTCTCCGTCGAGCACGGCCAGACCGGCACGGTGGAGCTCTCGCTCTCCCGCGGGTGCGCCCTCTCCGGGAGGGTGGAGGACGCGCAGGGCACACCGCTGCCGGGTGTGTTCGTCGACGCCGAGTCGCGCCTCGGGTCCGGTTCCGTGAGCGAGGAGGTCCTCCGGTCCTCGGCCGACGTGCAGCAGACGCAGACCGGGGACGACGGCACGTTCCGGCTCGAGCACGTGCCCACGGGGGACATCCAGGTGCGCGCTTACGACGGGAGCCACGCGGTGACCACGCTGGCCTCGAACATCTCCGACTGCGGCAAGGTGGAGCCGGTCAAGGTGGTCATGTCCTCCGGCGGGAGCATCCAGGGCGTGGCGCGCCGGGAGGACGGCTCGCCGATCCCCCACGCCAAGATCACGCTCCTCGCCCGCTCCGTCGGCTTCGTGAACGTGGTGGCCGATGAGGAGGGCCGCTATCGCATCGACGACCTGCCCGCCGGGATGGCGCGCGTCGAGCTGCGCGATGAGAGCCGGTCGACCATGGTGTCCGTGAAAGTCAAGGAGGGCAAAGCGGTGAAGCGCGACATCTCTCTGTTCGGCGCGGGGACCGGCGAGCTCCGCGGGCGCGTCACCGCCGGAGACAAGCCCCTCGCTGGGATGCGCCTCCTCGTCGCCTCGAACCGCGGCGGCAAGCAGGGCTTCGAGCGCCACACGCCGGTGACCGACAAGGACGGCAACTTCCGTGTGCCCTCTCTCGCCGCGGGTGCTTACATCGTCACCGTCATGGCCGCTTCGTTGGGCCAAGCCGCTCAGGTCGAGGACGGCGCCGTCGCGACCGTGAACCTCGACGTCACGCCGAAGCCCGCCTCCGACGACACCAACTGATCCTCCGCCCCCGCCCGCCCGGGGCGTTCACCTCGGCCGCAGCTCGGTCAAGACGAGCAGGTATTCCGGCGGGTTGTTCGGCGTCAGCTTGGCGTACGGGTTCTCGGTGGTGGGGAACCCGGTGAACCGCTTCGTGCTGTACTCGCCCCAGGACGGGTTCTTGAACAGCGGGATCACCGGCGCGGCCTCCACGAAGATCATCTGGATCGCGTCGAGGATGCGCTTCTGGTCGCTCGGATCCGTCGCGGCCTCGAACTGGTGGAACAGCGGGTCGGCGTGCTTCGCCCCGAAGCGGTGCCAGTTGCGCGCGCTCACCTCGCCGACGGGCTTCAGGAGCTCCGTGCTCATGAGATCTCGGTAGAAGTTGTACGGCGTCGGCTCCACCGTGGTCCACCCCATCGACATGTCGAACGCGCCCTTCTGGAGCGCCGCGAAGAACGCGCTGAAGTCGTACGTCCTCATCGTCGCGTCGATGCCCACGGTCTGCAGGTTCTGCGCGATGATCTGCACCGCGCGGACCCAGTCCGACCAGCCGCTGACCACGTTGATCTCGAAGCGCAGCGACTTGCCGTTCCTCGTCCGGATCCCGTCGGCGCCCCTCGGATACCCCGCGTCGTCGAGGATCTCGTTCGCCCGCTGCGGGTCGAACCTCACCCAGTCGCCCGCCGCCACCGCCTTCTCGCTGCGAAACCGCTCGTACGAGTCGTCCAGCCCCGTCGCGTCCGCGCCGTGCGTGTAGTTGTCGGCCGCGAGCTTGACGATCTGCTCCCGGTCGATGGCCATGCTGATCGCCTTGCGCACGCGCACGTCGTCGAACGGCTTCCTCGTCGCGTTCGGGTACAGCGTGGCCGTGCCGCCGACGAGCGGGAACCAGTAATGATGGTGCGCCGGATCCTTGGCGACGAAGACCCGCTCGATGTCCGGCACGAACGCGCCCGCCCAGTCGACCTCGCCGTTGACGAGCGCCATCGTCACCTGATCGTTGCTCGGGTACGCCGGGAAGCGCAGCCCGTCGACCGCCGGCTTGCCCTCCTGCCAGTAGTGCGGGTTCTTGCCGAGCTCGTACACCTGGTTCTGAAAGACCTTCACCTCGGTGAACGGCCCTGTCGCCACCGGGTTCTCGTTCGCGAACGTGACCGGATCGGCGACGTCCTTCCAGACGTGCGCCGGCACGATCGGCTGATGGCCGATGTAGCTGAGCCCGGGGACATAGGGCCGCCTCAGGACGAACTCGACGGTCGACTCGTCCTCCGCGGTCACCGCGCCGAGGAACCTCCACACCCCCGAGAGATCGAGCGCCGGGTGCTTCTTGAGCAGCGCGAACGTGAACGAGACGTCCCTCGCCGAGAACGGCTGTCCGTCCGACCACTTCACGCCCGAGCGGACCGTGAAGGTGAGCTTCCGGTTCCCGTCGCTCCACGCATAGCTCGTCGCGAGCCACGGCGTGTACTCGTTCCTCATCGTGTTGTAGATGAGCATCGGCTCGTAGATGCCGGCGACCGTCGGGAAGCGCACGCTCCCCTCGGCGAGCAACGGGTTGAAATTGCGCACCCAGGTGGCCTGCTGCTCCCGCGCGATCGTGACCATCGCGGCGCCCTTCGGCGCGGGCTTCGACGCGGACGCCGCCGGCTCCGCCTTCGCGGCCCGCTCCGGCGCGACGGAGCCGCTCTCCGCGCCTCCGCTCTTGGACCGACAGCCCAACCCCGCGCCGGTCGACAGGATCAGCGCCGACAGGAGGAGCGCTCGGCGCGGCACGGCTCGACTCATCCCAGGCATCCAGCTCTCCACGCGGGCACGCTCGATCTCCCCGCGATGATCCATTTCGATGACAGCACCCGACCCAGCGCCCGATGCGGCACCCATCCACGATGGCTCGCCCCGAGGACCCTCGGGCCGAGCGCGACATCCCCGTGGTCACACTCTATCGGCGCATGTGGGCGGGTGTCAACTCGCCTGGATTGCCCGATTTCTGGATCTCGTCGCGCGCTTTCGCGAGACTGACGGCGGCTCGGCGACCCGACCGCGCTCGCGAGATGCGCCGCCGCGCGGAGACCCTCCCAAGGAGCGGACCGTGACCACCCCCCCCGTCTCACGAATCCTCGTCGACCTCAGCCACACCGTCGAGCACGGCATGGTGACGTACAAGGGCGTGCCGGCGCCCATCCTCTGCGACTTCCTCTCGCGCGAGCAGTCCCGCGCCGTCTACGCGGAAGGTGTCGAATTCCACATTGGCCGCATCGACATGGTCGCGAACACGGGCACCTACGTGGACAGCCCGTTCCATCGCTATGCGGACGGCAAGGACCTCGCCGCCCTGCCGCTCGAATCGCTGGCCGACCTGGAGAGCGTGGTCGTCGAGGCGCGGGATCGGTCCGGGCGCGCGATCGACGAGGGCGCCTTCGAGGGGCTCGATCTCGCCGGGAAGGCCGTCCTCGTGCGCACCGGCTGGAGCGAGCACTGGCGCACGGATCGCTATTTCGAGGGGCACCCGTTCCTCACGCAGGGCGCGGCGCGGCTCCTGGCCGGCGCGGGCGCCGCGTTCGTGGGCGTCGACACCTACAACATCGACGACACGGCCGATCCCACGCGGCCGGTTCACTCGATCCTGCTCGGCGCGGACATCCCGATCTGCGAGCACATGACCGGGCTCGAACGGCTCCCCGCCGCCGGCGCCCGCTTCTTCGCCGTCCCGGTGAAGGTCCGCGCCTTCGGCACGTTCCCGGTGCGGGCGTTCGCCATCGTGTGAATCGCGCGCGCCGCTCGCCGCGCCGGGGCGCTCCGCGCGCGCCGCCGGCGGCTCAGCCCCCGTCGAGCGGGAAGAGCTGCAGGTTGACGACGACCACGCGCTCGGGCGGCCGCGACTCGGCGATCACCGCGCGCATGTTCTGGTAATAGCTCACGTGGAGCTCGGAGAGCTTCGCCAGGTCTGCCTCGGAGACCGTGAACACATTGAACGAGAAGCGCCCCTCGGCCTTGCGCGTGAGCCGCGAGAGCCCGACGCCCGCCCAGAAGCACTTGAGCCGGTGCTCGGCGTCCGGGTCGGGGCGCGTGTCCACCGTCCGGATCGGCGCGACGATCCACCGCCCGCGGCTCTTCCGGATCTGGCCGGCCTCGGCGAGCCGGTCGAGGCAGCGCGCCTCGTCCTCGACGGGGAACCCGAGCCGCCGCGCGATCCACCCCGGCTCGTGGCGCGGCAGCGCGCGGTAGGACGGCATGTCCAGGGCGAGCAGGATCGCGGGCAGCAGCGGCTCCTCGTAGACGGCGCGGCGCTGGGCCTCGAGGGTGCGCCACGCCGCGCTCGCGGCCGGGAGCGCCGCCGGGTCGGCGAAGAGGGCCACGAAGTCGAGCAGGCGCAGCGAGCAGGCCTCGACCATCCGCAGGAAGTCCGGGAGCCGCGGCTCGGCCTCGCCCGAGAGCCAGCGCGCGACCGCATAGCGGCTCCTGCCCGCGCGGCGCGCCACGTCGACGATGGGCGACATCGATCGGAGCTCCGAGAGGAGCGCCGCGACGCCCTCGGCGGACGCAGGGTCGGTGTGCGCGAGCCAGGCGGGCGTCGAGGGGAAGAAGCGCCCCACCGCCCCCGCGACGTCGACGCCCGCGCGCCGGGCCGCGACGAGGAACGTGGCCGCGGTCGGCCAGCGCCTGCCCGACTCCCACGTGTACACGACGTTGGTGCGGAAGCCGAGCCGGCGGCTGAAGCCGAGCTGCGAGCGCCGGCCGCGGAGCGCGCGGATCAGCTCTCTTGCGAGGGATTCGTGGTTCACGTAGCGCAGATTCGCACATATCTAGGCCTGTTTGCTCTATGAAATGTGCGAAGCTGAGCTGGCGTCGCTCCGGGGGCCGACGCAAGGTAGGCCGCAGGAGGTCATGAACATGCGCGAGCGGCTTTGTCTTTCTTGGGTGGCGGCGGCGGTGATGAGCGTTGGCCTGTGGGGGTGCGTGTCCGGCGAGGGCGGAGGGCCTTCGGACGACACGGCGCCGGGCGGCCAGATCGGCGGCGTCCAGGTCAACGAGGGCGGGTGCGACGAGGTGAAGGAGGACATCGGCGCCGACGACGTCTCCCCGCTGGGCTTCTCGGCGCGAGACGCGCTCTCCGCCCTCTCCGGGGAGCGCTCCGCCCCGCTCGCGTGGTCGCAGGGCGGCAGCACCACGGCGACGGTGGCCGCGGGCGAGATCGTCGCGGCGCGCTTTGTGCGATCGACGGTGGCGAAGGTGGCGGACAGCGGCCCCGGCGGCGCCGAGTCGACGGCGATCGCCGTGGACTGCGCGGATCACCTGCAGCTCGACGTCCCGCTGGCCTTCTCGACCGAGGACGGCGCGTTCGACGAGTCGTTCGCGGTCACGCTCAGGGTCCCGCAGGTCGGCGCGGGCCGCTTCTTTCACAGGATCGATCTCGACGCGCTCCAGGGCTCGTACGAGGTCACCGAGGTCGATCCCACCGATTTCAGGGAGGTCTTCGTGTACCTGAGCGGCGAGCTGACCGGCAGCGCCGTCTCCGGCACGATCAGCGGCATCGCCGAGACCCACCCGGTCGGGACTGGGCCCGATTCGTCGGTATCTGGGCAGCCGTTCAACGTGGCGGATTTCTGAGCGCCGCGGCGGCGCCGCCCGGCGGCATGCGAGGGCCTTCGGACCTTCCGGCGCGGGCGGCGGCTCGCCCTCAGGCCGGGCGGCGCAGCTGCTCGCGGATCTCCATCAAGATCTTCCCCAGCATGTTCCGCCCGCTCCCGTCGCCCCCGTCGGCCCAGTAGGCGTCGTTCGCGGTGTGCTCGACCAGCTCGGCGTCCCCGGTGTCGAGCAGGGCGCGGCGGAGATCCTCGTGCTGGGTGAACTTCGCCAGCACCGCCTCGCGCATGATGTCGTCCTTCACCTGCTCCCAGTCGGGGCGCAGCGGGCGGCTCCGCTGGCGGCCCATGCGGGCCGCCTCGCCGGGGCCGGGGGCACTCCGGATCTCCTCCTCGTGGTCCGTGCCGGCGAACTTCTGGGCCTGGAAGTAGTGCTCGCTCGTGGGCCACACCTTGCCTTTCAGCGTGAACGGGTGGCGCGAGAAGTTGGAGAAGAACCCGTGGGCGTCGCCGGCGCGGTAGAAGCGAATGACGGTCATGGCCCCAGTCTATCCCACGGCGCCGGCGGCGCCCGGCAGGAACCGCGCCGGGCCTCCCGCGAGCTGCGCCGCCGCTACTGGATGGCGCCGATCGTGTTGAGGAAGTCGTTGTAGTCGTCGATCTTCTCCGACAGGACCACGTCGATGCCGATGTTGACCCGGCCCTTGTCGTCGACCAGCGGGGCCAGGATCTGCTTTGTCGCGTCGAGGCCGATGGTGTTGATGCCGTAGAGGATGTAGGGCACGAGGTAACCCTCGTAGTACTGCCGCTGGGTGTGCGTGGCCCGGATGCGCCCCTCGCGCATGTACTCGACGGTCTTCGGATCGTAATCGAAGGCGACGATGGGGACACCCTCGATGCCCGCGGCCTCTGCGGCCATCACGAGCCGGTACGAGATGTTGAACAGGCCGAGCATGCCGACGACGGGCGGGTTCGCGGCCTCGAGGACGGCCTTCATCTGGTCGACGTCGGCGCTCTCTTCGCCGACGAAGGCGGCCTGGGTCACCGTGAACGTGTAGCCAGCCTTCCCGATCACATCCTGGGCCGCCTGCGTCCGGTCGAATGCGTCGGGCCAATCCTTTCCGGTGATGCCGTGGATCAACACCGTGCCTGGCGGCTCGGGCAGCATCTCGAGCAGGGTGCTCGCGGCCGTTTTTCCGGCAGAGTAGCCGAGCGATCCGACGTAGAGCGAGCGCTTCGAGTCCACCAGGTCGCTGTCGAACGTCACCACGTGGACCCCGGCCGCGGCCGCCTCGTCGATGGCGGCTTTGTTGACGTCGCCGAAGGGCGAGACGCCGATCCCCTTGGCGCGGTCCGCCACCGCCTGTTGGATCTGCTGGTTCTGGAGGTCCTGCGTTGTCGTTGGATCATCGTCCGGCTGGTCCGTGGGCCCGAGCACGTTCCCGATGGCCTCGAGCTCGCCGATGGCCCGGTTCGCACCCACGGCGATCGGCTCGAAGAAGTCGGACAGGTTTTTCAGCAAGACGACCATCTGCATCGGCTCGAGCGAGGTCTTGTTGAGCTCGGCGACGAGGCTGTCGATCCTCGACTCGAGCTCCATCGGAAAGAACTCGTTGTCCGGTATATCCGCCCGCGTGATGATGTCGCTGTCGGCGCCCTCGCCGCCGGCATCGCCCGATCCGCACGCCGCCGCCGCCAGCATGAGCCCGAAGGCCGCCCAGCATCGTCCCGTCGTCTTCATGAGATCCCTCCTCGTCCGTGGTTCGCTCGGTCGCGCGGGATACCCTCGCGTGAAAGTCGACGCAGCAGCGAGCATGCTCGATCCTTCGTGTTACGAGAACGAGGATCTCGCTGTCAAGCGGGATGTAAATGTTCCGTAAGGGGAGGTTTGGGGGCCGAGGCACAATTCAGGCGAATGTGTGGCTCGGGGCACGGTGGCCGGGGCCTGGTCCCGAAGAACCGCGATCTCACGTCCGTGGATCGTGGCGTTTGGCTCGAAATGTAGGTGTGAAGGCGAGGGGCGGGGGAAGGAACCCTGGCGACGCCGCTCGGGCGACGCGGAGCTAGGGCGCGTTCACGAACGGGTCGATGAAGTCGAGGGAGAGGTCGACCCGCGCATGCCAGCCGTCGGTGCAGATGCTGGGCGCCTGCACCCCTCCGAACGACGTCACGCCGACGATGGTGGGGACGCCGTTCACGTCCATCAGCGCAGGCCCGCCCGAGTCTCCCACGCACGTGTGGTGGTCCCGGTCGCCGAGACCGACCAGCGACGGGGTGACGGTGTGCACGGTGGTCGACACGTGGAGCTTGAGGCCGCCAAACCCCCAGATCTCGTGATCATCGCCGAAGCCGATCAGCCGGCCCGGCTCGCCGACCCTGTCCGCGGTCAGCGGCGCCCGGTTGTACGCGAGCGGCTGGATGGCGACGGGCTCCGCGAGAATGGCCACCGCGACGTCGTGCCCCGCCTGATGGTTCGTGTGGTCGTACGCGGGGTCGATGTGGGTCTCGACAACGTTCACCCAGAGCCCCTCCTCGCCAAAGGAGTCGGTGCCGAAGAAGGCCGTGACGGTCCCGCCGTCGACCTTGTCCGGCGTCACGCAGTGGGCCGCGGTCAGGAGCACCTTCGGAGCGATGAGCGAAGCGGTGCAGATCGCCCCGAAGTCCTCGCCTCGCGGGTAGATGCGCAGCATCGCCACGGCCGGATCGCCCTCGTCGACGGTGCCTCCGATGATGCCCGCGGGCGTCTCGTCCGTCTCGGCCAGGGGGAGGTCGTCCACCTCTCCCGTGCACGCCGAGAGGATTGCTGCGGCCACGAAAATGATGCTTCTTCTCATGATAAGCTCCGCTTGGCTGTCGAGCTGAGCGAGAGGGGCCCAGGCGTGGACCTGGGCTGCCCCGAGAGCTCCCCGAGGACCGGAGAACGACGCACGTCCGGCGCGCCCAGCGGCCTCGGTCCTCGAGGCTCGGCGGGTCCCTGCGCCGCCGCTCGTTTGTACCTGGTGAATGCGGCGACCTCGGTCGTCCTTCGCTCGAATTGCACGGACAGGGATCTTTTTCTGCCGCGCGCATCACGGCCCACCGGGCGATCTCGGCGCAGCGGTGACATGGGCTGCGCGACGCGCTACGGCGAGCGCTGCGCGCGTCGTCCGAAGCCCGAGGGCGCGACTTCGCCAGGCTAACTAATTGTTCGCGATGGGGCTCCGCCGCGGGGAGGCCTGGATGGGGCGCATCGTCCCTCGCCGGCGGACCGCGACGTCATCGATGCTCGCCCAGCCACGCCCGAGCGAGCGCCAGCGTGCGGGCGTTCTCGGGCACGTTCTCGAGGAAGCCCGCGCGCCACGCGCGGTTCGCGATCTTCGCGGCGCGGGCCAGCAGCCGATCGCGGCCGAGCGCGACGGCGGCGCGGGCCCCGCCGAGGTCGCCCGACGCCGCGAGCGCCTCGGCGTGCACCAGGTAGACCAGGGACTCGCCCGTCTCGAGGTGGCCGCGCGAGGTCACCGCCGCGGAGGCGAGCTCGGCGGCGCGCGCCGCGCTCTCGAGCGCCTCGGCGGCGCGGCCCTGGGCGAGCAGCACGTTCGCGAGCGTCGCGAGCACGCACGGCACGAGCGGGGGGACGTCGGCGAGGAGCTCGCACGCCCGGCGCGCCTCGGCCTCGGCCGCGGCGAGGTCCCCGGCGAGGCGGAAGACCTCGGCCAGGTAGATGTAGGTGCCGCCCTCGAGCCGCCGCTGGCCGGCCGCCACGAAGTGCCGGCGCGCCTCGAGCTCCAGGGCGCGCGCCTCGTCGAGGGCGCCGAGGTGGAGGAGCGCGCGGCCGAGGTTCTCCTTGGCGTGCGCCACCGTGTTCGCGAGCGCCAGGCGCTCGGCGTCGGCCAGGGCGGCGCGGATCAGGGCCGCGGCCTCGGCATAGGCGCCGAGCTCGTTGCAGAGGTGCCCGGCGTTGCTCCGCGAGCTGCACGCCATGCGCGCGTCGCCCGCCTGCGAGAAGCCGTGCGCCGCCGCCTCGCAGCGCTCGCGCGCGGTGCCGAGATCCCCCGCCAGGATCGCCCGGTGCATGCCGAGGCGCAGGATCGTCGCGCTCACGGCCGGATCGCCCCGGAACCGCTCGGCCACCGCGTCGATCCGGCGGCACAGCGCCTCGGCGTCCTCGCACTCGCCCCGCAGGACCAGGAGCCCGCTCGCCGCCTGCGCCATCACGATGAGCTCGGGGCCGCGCGCCGCCCGCTCGGACCAGCGCGCGCACAGCGTCCGGGCGAGCGCCGTGGCGCTCTCTTCATGGCCCAGCGGCGTCGCCGCCAGGGCCACCAGGTTCGCCGCGCGGTACCAGCGCACGCTCCCCTCCGGCAGCGCCGCCATCGCCGCGACCGCGTGCCGCTCGGCCGAGGCGAAATCCCCGCGGTAGCGGTGCGCCTCGGCCTGGATCGTGGCGAGCTCCCCGAGCTCGTCGCCGGCCGCGCCGCACGCGATCGCGCGCTCGGCGCGCTCGATCGCGGCCGCGTAGTCGTTGCCGCCGAGCGCCTGCTCGGCCGCGCGCCGGTAGCAGTGGATGGCGCGCCCGCGCTCGCCGCCGAGCTCGAAGTGCGTCGCCAGCACCATCGCGTCGGTCTCGCCCGACTGGGCGAGCCACTCGCCCGCGAGGCGGTGGCCGAGCGCCCGATCGTCCTCGGTCAGCATCTCGTAGGCCGCGTCGCGCAGGAGCGCGTGCCGGAAGGCGTACTCGACCTCGCCGTGGAACTTGGCGTCCGGCCGGCGCGCGATGAGCTCGCGCTGCTCGAGCTCCGCGAGGCCGGCGTCGAGCTCGGGCTCGTCCACCCAGGCGCCGAGCAGCGCCCGCGCGGCCCCGCGCCAGAACACCTCCCCGAAGACGCTGGCGGCGCGCAGCAGCCGCCGCGCCTCCGGCACGAGCCCGCCGAGGCGCGCCTGCATCATCGCCAGCACCGTCTCCGGCACGCCGCCGGGGCCGCCCTCCGTCGCCGCGCGCACGAGCTCCTCGAGGAAGAACGCGTTGCCCGCCGACCGCCCCACGATCTCGGCGACCGTGGCCGCCGGCGCGCCCGGCCCGAGCGCCTCGCGCACGAGCCGCTCGCACGCCTTCAGCGACAGCTCCTTGAGCCGGAGCTCGGTGAGCGCGCGATCCCCCCAGAGGCCGGGGAACGCCTTGCGCACCTCGGGGCGCGCGAGCGCCAGCACCATCAGCCGCTCGCCGGCGAGGAGCCGGAGCGCGGCGTCGACGTACTCGACGGTCGGCCGGTCGCCCCAGTGGAGGTCCTCCAGGACGAGCAGGACCGGCCGGGCGGCGCACTCGGCCCGGGCGAGCTCGACCCACGCCCACTGCATCTGGTCGCCCATGCGCTTCGCGTCCTGCCGCGCCGCCTGGAGCAGCACGCTGTCGTCGTCCGGGAAGGGCGTGCCCACCATCTCGCCGAGGAACTCGGTGACCGGCCGCCGCAGGGGCTCGGGCACGTGCGCCGACACGCGCGCGGCGAGCTTCTGCCGGCGGGCCGCGATCGGCTCGCCGTCGAGCAGCCGCGCCGCGCGCCGGACGATCTGGCCGAGCATGCCGAACGGCGCGCCGACGCGCATCGAGTCGCCGCGCGCGGTCCAGACCTCGACCGGCTCCCCGCGCGCCGCGAGGCGCCGCACGAGCTCGTGGCGCAGGCGCGATTTGCCGACGCCGGCGCCGGCCGTGACCAGCACCGCGCGCGCCTCGGACTCGGCGGCGCACTCGTCGAAGGTCGCCTGCAGGAGGAGCAGCTCGTGCTCCCGTCCCACGCACGTCGTCGGCTTCCCGAGGAGCCGCCGCGCCTCGTCGGCGGGCTCGATCTCGCCGACGAGCACGAGCCCGCCCGCGCCGCGCGAGACCTCGAACCGGTCGCTCAGGAGGGCCGCGGTCATCGGGTCGAGCAGGATCGGCGGCGCGCCGTCGGCCGGGCCCTCGGCGCGGCCCTCGAGCAGCGCGCTGGCGCGGTCGATGACCTGCTCCATGGGCTGCGTCCGCTCGACCTCGTCCCAGCCGGTCGCGAGGGCCACGCGCGCGCCGGGCAGGAGCCCGCGGATCGTCAGGGCGCAGCGCGCGGCGCTCGTGGCGAGCTCGGTGGGCGAGCCGGCGCCCGGGAGCAGCGCCGCGAGGGAGCCGTCGCCGAGCAGCTCGAGCTGGGCGCCGTGGCGCGTCACGACCTGGCGGAGCGCCTGCGCGGTCAGGGCGAGGGCGTCGAGCGGGGGGGCGCCGCCGAGCGGGGCGGTCCGGTCGGCGGCGGCAAGGCCGCGCCCGATGTCGCCCGCGCCCGCGGCGAGGATCACGCTGGCGACGCGGCGCTCGCGGCCGGTGAGGGCGGCCGACGAGGCGGGCGCGCTCGACGAGGCCGGGCCGCCGAGCCGGGCCTCGAGCGCGCGCAGCGCCTCGACAACGGCGGCGGCGCTGGCGGGCCGCGCGGCGGGCTTCTTGGCGAGCAGCCGCGCGACGAACGCGTCGAGCGCCGCCGGCAGCCCCGGGCAGAGCGAGCTCGGCGGCGGCGCCTCGTCGAACACCACCTTGGCGAGCGTGGCCACGAGCTGCGCGGCGGCGAAGGGCGGCCGGCCCGTCAGGCACGCGAACAGCACGCACCCGAGCGCGTACAGGTCGGCGCGGGCGTCGATCTCCTGCTCGCCGGTGACCTGCTCGGGCGGCATGAACGACGGCGTGCCCAGCGTCTGCCCCTCGCGCGTCAGCGCGTACGTGGCGTCGCGGAGGTGGACGAGGCCGAAGTCGACGATCTTGACCCGATCGAGGTCGCCCTGCGGGAGGAAGAGGTTCTGCGGCTTGATGTCGCGGTGGACGACCCCCTGGCCGTGCGCGGCCTCGAGCCCCTCCGCGACCCTGGCCGCGAGCCGGAGCGCCGCGGCCGGCTCCAGCCGCCCGCGCGCGAGCCGCGCGCCGAGGTCCTCCCCCTCGAGCCACTCCATCACGAGGTACGGCTCGCCGTCCGCCATCACCCCGTGGTCGACGTACCGGACGATATGGGGGTGCTGCAGCGCGGCCAGCGCGCGCGCCTCGCGGGCAAACCGCTTGAGCGCCTCCTCGCTCGGATCCCGGAGGACCTTGATCGCCGCCGGCTCGCCGGTCTCGGCGTGCCGCGCGAGGTAGACGGTGCCGAGCGAGCCCGCCCCGGCCCGCCGCTCCACCGCGTGATGCGGTCCGATCCGCTGACCCGGTGTCATTCCGACAACAGTATTGCATAAGCGACCGCGCCAAAGGCCGCGGGCGCGCAGCGGGCGCGGGGCGATCGACCCGGAGATCCCGGCGACCGGGCCGCCTCTTCCCGCAAAAATGCCCGCGATCCGCGGCCGTGCAGCGTTTGCCTACATGTAGGGAATTTGGAACCAGGTCGCCGGATGGGGTACGCTGCAAGTTTCGCCGCAAAAAAGTTGTTCGTTCGGCGCGCCATGACGTACCCAGTCGAGCGCGTCCCCGGCCTCAAGGGAATCGGGTGGGCGCCGAGCTCCGAACACGTCGACGGCGCCTCCTCAGCGCCGGAGAGACGGGCATCCGGGCGGGCTCGGCCGTCGGACAGCCACGTCTTTCGAACCATCTAAGGAGGTTTCTGGTGTCAAAGGTAGTCGTCGTCACCTCGGGCAAGGGCGGAGTCGGCAAGACCACCACGACCGCAAACCTCGCGTCCGGTATCGCGGCTCTCGGTTACAAGACGATTGCCATCGATTTCGATGTGGGTTTGCGCAACCTCGACCTCGTGATGGGGTGCGAGCGCCGCGTGGTCTACGATCTGGTCAACGCGATCCGCGGCGAGGCGACGGTCCGCCAGGCGGTGATCAAGGACAAGCGGATCGAGACCCTCTATGTGCTGCCCGCGTCGCAGACGCGGGACAAGGACGCGCTCACGATGGACGGGGTCGGACGCATCCTGGACGAGCTGCGCGCCGCGGGCTTCGATTACATCTTCTGCGACTCGCCGGCCGGCATCGAGTGGGGCGCCCAGATGGCGATGTATTTCGCGGACGAGGCGATCGTGGTGACGAACCCCGAGGTCTCCTCGGTGCGCGACTCGGACCGCGTGCTCGGCCTGCTCGACGCGAAGACGCGGAGGGCGGAGCTCGGCGAGGAGCCGGTGAAGACGCACCTCCTGCTCACGCGGTACGCGCCGGCGCGCGTCGCGAAGGGCGAGATGCTGGGGCACAAGGACGTGCTGGAGCTGCTCGGCATCCCGCTGCTCGGCGTGATCCCGGAGTCGCAGGCGGTGCTCCAGGCGTCGAACGCCGGGACGCCCGTGGTGCTCGATCCGACGAGCGACGCGGCGCAGGCCTACCTCGACGTGGTCCAGCGCTTCCTCGGCGAGGAGCGGCCGCACCGCTTCCTCGAGCCGGCCAAGAAGGGGTTCTTCAGCCGGATTTTCGGCGGCCAGGCGGCGACCGCCTAGGGGGTTGTGCCATGTCGATCATGGATTATTTCCGGAGGTCGCAGCCGAAGTCGGCGACCGTGGCGAAGGAGCGTCTGCAGATCATCGTGGCGCGCGAGCGCGTGCGCCCGACGGGCGAGCCGGATTATCTGCCGCGGCTCAAGCAGGAGCTGCTCCAGGTGATCTCGAAGTACGAGCGGATCGATCTGGACCAGGTGAGCGTCAACGTGGAGCGGAGCGGCGATTGCGACGTGCTCGAGCTGAACGTGGTGCTCTCCGAGTCGGAGCGCGCCGCAGTGCGCGCCGCCGCGTCCCGCGCGGGCACCCCGGCCGCGCGGAGCTTCTGACGGGGCGCGCGCGGGCGCGCCTCGACCCGGTTCCAGCGCTCCACCTGGTCCAGGAGCTGGACCGCCCTGGTCCACCGCGCGGGTGGTGGCCGAATTTGAACATGAAGGCGGGAAGAAAAGATCAATGATCTTCCCGCCTTCATGGGAATCGCTCCGGGGCAAATGGGCCACCACCACCGCGCGGGCGCGTGGCGCCGCGCCACCCGGATCGTTAGGTAGTCTAACGATCGGATTTTCCGCTTCGACGAGGGCCCTCCGCCATCGCGATCTCCCGCGCCCGCTCGGACGCCGCCCGGATCAGCGGCCCGAGGAGCTCCGCCGGCGATCGCTCCTCGGTCCACCCGGGCGGCGCGCCGAGCTGGGTCAGCAGCGCCCCGCGCGACCGCGGCGGCGCCAGCGCCACGTCGAGCGCCGGCGGCGGCTCGCGCCAGGCGTCGAAGTCGCTCGCCTCCATCGGGCCGAGCGTCACCGTCGCCACGGGCGGCTCGTCGGCGGCGCAGGGCGCGCGCTTTCGGCCCGCGCCCCCGCGCGCCCTCCGCCCCCTCGCGCCGCCCGGCGCGGCGCCCCGGGCGGCGCGGAGCGCCTCGATCACCTGCGCGCGCGTGCGCCCGCGGAGCTCGAACAGCAGGAACGGGTCCTTGTCGAGGGCCTCCCCGAGCACGTAGTGCGCCGCGGCGACGTGCTTGCACGGGTTCGCCCAATCGGGGCACGAGCAGGCCGTGGTGAGGTCCTCCGGCCGCTCCGGGAACAGGCTCGCCCCGGCGCTCCGGAACGCCTCGTCGATCTCCTCCGGCATCCGGCCGGCGAGGAGGTCCGCCGCGAACTTCGCCCGCGCCGCCATGGCCGCGATCGCCTTCGCCCACGTGGCGTCGTCGAGCCGCGCGATCGTGAGGATCACCTTGTATGGCTGCGGCCGCGAGCCGGTCACGCGCGCCGTGACCAGTCCCGGCTTCACCTCGAGGTCGTGCGTCCGCCCGGCGCGCGCGTACGTGCGCCCGCGCCCGAGGCGGGCCGCGTCGTCCGGCGACATCCGCTCGAGCGCCTCCACCCAGCGCTTGCCCCACCAGGTCGCGCCGGCCCGCTTCATCCGGATGCCCCGCGCCGGCGGCGGCGGCTTCGGCCCGGCCTCGCGGCGGATCAGCGCCCAGCGCGGCGCGCTCATGTCCGCGCCTCGCCCCGGCCGCGCGCCCCAGCTCGCGCGGAGCCCCGCTGCCGGCCCTGTGCGGGCCGCTCCCCCGGCTCGCCCCCCTCCGGCCGCTCGCCGTCCGGCTCCGGCTCGTCGCGGTCGTCCAGCTCGCCCGCGAGCGCCACCGCGTCCCGCGACAGCGCGAACAGCTCGCGCAGCGACGCGTCGTCGAGCTCGGTGATCCACGCCTCGCCCTCGCCCACGACCCGCGCCGCCAGGTCGCGCTTCTGCTCCAGCATCCGGTCGACCTTCTCCTCCACGGTGCCCGCGCAGACGAGCTTGTGCACCTGCACCGCGCTCCGCTGCCCGATCCGGTGCGCGCGGCCCGACGCCTGGTCCTCGACCGCGGGGTTCCACCAGCGATCGAAGTGGAACACGTGGCTCGCCGCCGTCAGGTTGAGCCCCGCCCCGCCGGCCTTGACCGAGAGGACGAACACGCGCGGCCCCCGCGGATCGTCCTGGAACCGCCGCACCATCTCGTCGCGCGCGAGCCGCGGCGTGCCGCCGTGCAGGAAGAGGACCTCGGTGTCGAGCGACGTCGCGAGGTGCCGGACCAGCCGATCGCCCATCTCGCGGAACTGCGTGAACACGAGCGCGCGATCGCCTTCCGCGAGCGCCTCCTCGAGCATCTCCGTGAGGCGCGCGAGCTTGCCCGACCGGCCCGCGAGCGGCCCCGCCTCCCCGAGGTACTGCGCCGGGTGGTTGCAGATCTGCTTGAGCATCGTCAGGAGCGCGAGCACGAGCCCGCGCCGGGCGATGCCCTCCGCCTCCTCGATGCGGCGCATCGCCTCGTCGAGCGCCGCCTGGTAGAGGGTCACCTGCTCGCGCGTGAGCGCGCAGAAGACCGGCGCCTCGATCTTCGGCGGGAGGTCCGGAACCACGGTCGGATCCGTCTTGACGCGACGCAGCAAGAACGGCCCGACGATGCGCCGGAGCCGCTCGGCGGCCTCGCGGTTGCCGTAGCGCTCGATGGGCACCGCGTAGGCGCGCCGGAACGCCTCGAGCGGGCCGAGCAGGCCGGGGTTCGCGAACTCGAGGATCGACCAGAGCTCGGCGAGGCGGTTCTCGACGGGCGTGCCGGTCAGCGCGACGCGGTGCGGGGCGCGGAGCGCGCGCGCGGCGCGGGCCGTGCGCGAGGCGGCGTTCTTGATGTTCTGCGCCTCGTCCAGCACGACCGCCGCCCAGTCCACGCCGGCGAGCGCCGCGGCGTCGCGGCGGAGGAGGCCGTACGTGGTCACGACGAGCGCGCCGCCCGGGCTGCCGTCGCCCCGCGCGCTCGCCGCCCGCGCCGCGAGCTCCTCGGCGGAGCGGGCCCGCCCCTCGCCGTAGTGCCGCACGAGGGGCAGGGCAGGGGCGAAGCGCGCCGCCTCCCGCTCCCAGTTGCCGACCACCGACGTCGGCGCGACGAGCAGCGCCGGCCGCGCGTCCTCCGGCGCCGCCGCGCGCCGGCCCGAGAGGAACGCGAGCAGCTGGACCGTCTTGCCGAGGCCCATGTCGTCGGCCAGGCAGGCGCCCAGGCCGAGGCTCGCCATCGTCTGCAGCCACGCGACGCCGCGCGCCTGGTACGGGCGCAGCGCCCCGGCGAACCCCGCGGGCGGCGCGGCGGCGCGCTCCGCGCCCGACCGCAGCCGCGCGATCGCCTGCGCGAGCGCCCCCTCGGCGACGACGGGGACCGAGAGGCCGTCGACTTCGGCCTCGCCCGCGAGCGCGACCTCCAGCGCCTCGCGCGCCGGCAGGCGCCCGCCGCCGGCCTCGAGGCGCCGCTGGATCTCGGCGAGCTCCTCGGGCACCACGACGACCCAGGCCCCGCGGTGGCGGACGAGCGGCGACTTCTGCCGCGCGAGCGCGGCGAGCTCGCGCGCCGAGAGCGGCTCGTCGCCGAGCGCCGCCTCCCACGCGAAGTCGAGCGCCTCGTCGAGGCCGAGCCCGGCGCCGCCCGCGACCACGCCGGCCGTGCGGCCCGCCCCGCCGACGCGCAGGCGGAGGCGCAGGCGGCGCTGCCCCGAGACGAGGAGCTCGCCCGGCACGATCACGCCGAACCCGGCCTCGCCGAGCGCCGGGGCGGCCTGCGCGAGGAAGGCCCACGCCTCCGCGGGCTCGAGCGCCACCTGCTCCGGCCGCGCCTCGCCGAGGGCGCGCGCGATCGGCGCGAACAGCCGCGCGGCGGCGCCGAGGGCGGCGAGGAGCGCCTCCTGCGGATCGGAGAACGCGCGCCCGAGCGCCTTCAGCGTGCGCCCCCGGGCCTTCCACACGTCGGCGGCGGGCACGAGCAGGCTCGGATCGTCGGTCGCCTGCAGCAGGAAGCGGAGCGCGAAGCCGCGGTCGCCCTCGGGCAGCTCCAGCCGGAAGCACGCGCGCAGCGCGTCGCAGGCCCCGAGCGCGGGCCGGGCCCAGGCGTCGAGGTCGGCGACGAGCGCGCGCTCGGCGAGCCCCTCGGTGGCGAAGGCGGCCTGCGGGCCCGTCAGGGCGAGGACCAGCCGGTGCTCCCAGGGCGCGTGCGCCGGCCGCGGCGGCGCCTTGGGGCGGTTCGTCGCGCTGCCGCGCGCGAGCGCGTCCGCCACGGCGTCGAGGAACGCGCGCAGCAGGGCCTCCGCGGACCACACCTCCGGGGCGGCGCCCGCGCGGGGGCGCCCGCGGCCTCCGCGGCCATCGGGAGCGCCGGCGGCCTGCGCGCCGGCCGGCACCGCGTGCGCGGCGGGCGGCATGGCGCGGGCGAGCGCCGCGACGCGCGCGGCGTCCTCCGGGGCGGCGAGCGACGCCGCCCAGCGGGCCTCGGCGCGCTCCCCGGCGGCGCTGGCGGGCGCGACGCGGGGCACGACCCGCTCGCGCACCACGAGGTCGAGCGCGAGCTTGCTCGCCAGGCTCCACGCCGCGACCGACGGCGGCGCTCGCCCGAGATCGTCCTGGGCCATGCTGGCGAGGGCGGACACGCCGTCGAGGAGCGGCGCGGCCTCTCCGGTCTTCCTCACGGCGCGCCCCGCCTCGGTGACCACCACCGCCTCGGCCGGGGTCGTCTCGCCGAGCGACCGGGCCGCTAGACCCTCAGGGGCCGAGTCGTCCCAGAGGAAGAAGCGGAGATCGTCGGGCAGGAAGACGAGCGGCATCGACGCGCAGATTCATGGCACACCCGAGCAGGACGAAAAGGGCCTTTGCGCGTCGTGAGGTGGAAAAAGTGGTTGGATAGGCGGGAGCGCCCCGATCCATCACGGGGTATGGCCCATTCCGAATCGAGTCTGCGAATTGCCAGGATTTGTTTGGAACCTCCGATTCGCACGATCGGAGAACATGTCGTGGAAAAAGATCGTGGCTCGATGGAATGATCGTCGCGGCGCGTTGAGGTGGGCGCACGACGAGCTCGAGCGGCGGGTCGGCGAGGCGCGCGCGCGTCGTGTGGACCGCGGCGCGCCTCGTTGTCGGTCAGAGCTGGCCGGCGTGCTCGGAGAGATAGGCGGCCACACCGGTGGTCGAGGCCGTCATGCCGCGCTCGCCTTTCCGCCATCCGGCCGGGCAGACCTCGCCGTGCTGCTCGTGGAACTGGAGCGCATCGACCAGCCGGATCAGCTCGTCCATGTTGCGCCCGAGCGGCAGATCATTGACGATCGCGGAGCGCACGACGCCGTCCCGGTCGACGAGGAACGCCGCGCGAAGGGCCACGCCGTCCTGGTTCTCGACGCCGTAGGCGCGGCAGATCTCGTGCTTCACGTCGGCCGCCAGGGTGAAGCGGACCGGCCCGATGCCGCCCCGCTCCACCGGGGTCTCGCGCCAGGCGTGGTGCGTGAACGCAGAGTCTATCGAGATCCCGATGACCTCGACGTTGCGCTCGCGGAACGCCTCGATCCGGTGATCGAGCGCGATCAGCTCCGAGGGGCAGACGAAGGTGAAGTCGAGGGGATAGAAGACGAGGAGCCCATATTTCGACTCGACGGCCTTCGAGAAGCGGAACGCGTCGGAGATCGAGCCGTCCGGCAGGACGGCGGCGCAGGAGAAGTCAGGGGCTTTCTTGCCCACCAGCACGGTCATATCCATTCCTTTCACGGACAATCGGCGACAGACGACAGCATCGGAGCGCGGGCGGCCGGCGCGCTGTCCGCGCCGAGGCCCAGGGCGAGCTCGTCCACCGTCTCGCGCGAAAGCGCGACGGTCTCGAGCCCGCCCGCGTGGTGGACGCCCAGGTGGACATCCACGCGCCGCTCGCGCAGCGCGCGGACGGCGGCGTGGTCGAGGGGGAACCGCAGGTATTGCACGGGGCAACAGGGGTCGTCCACGGGGGAGAGCAGCTCGGCGGCGACCCTCCGCTCGCCGAGCATCAGCATCACCACGGCCTGCCCCGCGGCGAGGCCCGCGATCAGGGCCTGACCCGCGAGCGGGGGCCCGCCATGGATCATGAGCGTGGCGGTGAGCTCGCCGGCCCTCGGGACGAGGCGGTCGTTTTCCGCGATCTCCTCCCTGACGCGCTCGGGCCTCACGGGGCGCTCGAGCCAGAGGATCTCCTGGATGTGGTAGAGGACCGTCTCGCGCGACTCGAACAGGACCGAGACGTGGAGGCCAACGGTCACGCGGCGCCGGCGCTTCAGCTCGATGATGCGGCCGCGGTACCTCGCGCGCACGAGGTCGTAGGCGTCGGTGGAGAGGAGATCTTCGCGGGCGATGGCAGGGGTCATCGAATCCTCGTCCCGGCTGAGCGCGAGCCCACGAGCCCACGAGCAGGAGCGGAGGCGCGATCGGCGGCGGAGAGCGCGTCCCGACGAGCCGCGCTCGACGGTGCGTCCGAGATAGCACGGGTCCTCCGAAACGCAAATGAAATTCACTTTCATTTTCAGATCGGCCGTGGCGTCCTGGCGGCTCGATCCTCTCGATCGATGAACGCGACCGGCGCTAGAGGGGCCCCTCCACGGCGCAGAACCCGTTGACGCAGCGGTTGGTCGGATCGCAGCAGTCGGCGGCCGTCTCGCACCGCTCCTGAGGTTGCGAGCACTGTCCGTCCGGCGGGGCGTTCGAGCAGACGAGCTCGCCGTCGGCGCCGGGCTGGCAGTACCCGCCGCAGCATTGATCGCCCGTATCGCACGGCGCGCCCTCGGATCGGCACGGATCGAGCACCCAGAACCCGCGCGCGTTGCCCGCGAGCAGCTCCTGCGCGGGCAGGTAGAACGCGGGGTGGCTCGGGTCGGTGCCGGGCGTCGCGCCGAGGTCGATGGCGGCGACCCAGAGCTTCTTGGTCGTGATGTTCGTGACCAGGTCCACCCCCCGGGGATCACTGCAGAACGGCGGGATCGTCGCCGCGTTCCCGTACAGGCGGCGGCTGGTGAACACGACCCAGGCGTAGCCGCCCGACGCGACGGGGTTGACCGTCGGCTCGTAGTTCATGTTGACGTCGTCCTTGTGGCGGCTGTCGATGTCGCCCACCGAAGTCTCGTCTGCGGTGCAGGTCATCACGATCGGCGCGCTCAGGCTCGGCAGGTAGACCGAGCCCGGGCCGTCCCGTCCGTTCAGCAGATCGAGGGGGACGGCCGTGCCGGATCCATCGATGCTCGCCCAGGCGAGATGGGCCTTGGCGCCCCGGCGCGTCCTCAGATCGCCGAAGCCGTCGCCCTCGTTGCCCGGGTCGGTCTGGTGGTGGAACACGACCGATTTGCTGTCGGGGAGGAACGCCGGCCACCCCGGGCGCGTGCCCGCGGGCTCGCCGGTGTCGTCGACGATGACCTCGGGATCGGTGAAGTCGCCCGTCGTCGCGTCGAACTTCATCACGAAGAGCTTCCTGCGGGGGTTCGCGCCAGGGCCGGACATCGCGTTGAACACGACGTGTGTGCCGTCCGGCGAGAACGCCGGCGTCCCGAGCTCGTAGGCCACCTCGTCGAGCCCGGAGGTCGGGCGGCGCGTGGAGCTCGGCAGCGAGAGGAGCTCGCCCGCCTGGGTGAGCGCGATCGACCCGTCCGGAGAGATCGCAGCGAAGGGCGCGGCAGTCGAGAGGGCGTGCTCGGTGGCGCCCGCGGGGGTCAGATCGTAGGCCGCGCTCAGGCCGTAGGAGTCGAGCCCGTTCTGGACCAAGAGCCGTGATCCGTTGGCCGAGACGGAGTGACAGACCCGGCACTGGCTGTTGCCGCCGTTCCCCCCGGCGACGAGCTGGGGCGCGGTGTCTCCCGCCCGGATCGACAGCACGGCCCCGCCGAACCGGCCATTGCCGCCCACGGCCCCGTCGTAGTTCTCCGCCAGGCGGGTGCCGTACGAGTTGTAGTAGATGATCCCCGACAGCCGGGCCGGGGCGACGGTCCAGGTCTGGGAGATCGGCCCGTACGCCCGTCCCTCGCGCGCGACGGTGAGGCTCACGGTGAGCCGGTCCGGCGAGCCGTCGGGCGTCGGCCCTCCGGCGCTGTCGGTGGCCATGGTCCAGACGTCCTGGGGGATCGGGTGCCGGATGAACGGCCGGCCGGTGGTGGACAGGATCTCGGGCCGCCCGAACGTCCCTTTCCACGAGAACGAGCCGCTCGTGGTCCTGAGCTCGATCTGGATCGCGTCGGCGTCTCCGGGCGCCCACTGCCACATCAGGAGCGGCGCGAGCAGGCCTCGAGGCCACACCGTGCCGTCGTACGGGTAAAGGAACTTGAGCTGCTCCGCCCCGCCGTCGCTGGCGGGATGCTCCAAGGCGTCGAGGGTGGCCGTGCTCGTGACCGCCACGCCGAGGCCCTCGCCGCCGACCCCGCCGACGCCGCCGCCGCGCGTGAGCTGCGTCGGATCCGTGGCGATCTGCTGCGCCTGGGCCGGAACGGCCGCGTCCGCGCCGTTCTGCGCGGCGGTCAGCTGGATCAAGACGTTGCGCTCGACCGTCTCGCCGTTCAAGCCGGCCCGCACGGTGACGAGGCCGCCCATGGTCCCCCTGGGGGTGAACGTCGCCATGCTCGCGGGACCCGCGCTGATGGCCCCGAGCTCGCCGCGGTCGACCGACCATCCGACGTTGATGGGCGCGTCCATCCGCATCGCCATGTAGCTCACGGAAGGCGGTGTCTGCCCCGCCGCGACGGGGATCGTCTGGAGGTCGCTCGGCTCGACCGTGAACCCGAGCGGGACGCTGCCCCCGCCGCCTCCGACACCCGGGCCCGTGGGGTTGAAGTCGTCGCCCGAGCTGGAGCTGTCGCCTCCACCCGTCGTGGTGCCCCCGCCGCCGCCAGACGCTGCGGACGTCTCGGTGCCTGGGCCTTGCGCCGAGCACGCAGCGAGGGCAACCCCGAGGCTGAGCGCTACCACCAGCGTGCTCCACGATTGAAGACGACTTCCCATGTAGAAATGGATCTTACATGAACGTGACAACGGGGTTCAATCCGGATTCCGGTGCGACACCCGTGTTCCACGGATGAAACGTGCTCGCAATGTTGACGTCGCGCCGAGGATTGCCCGCCGCGCCGGCCACGGAGGCCCTCGCCCTCGCCCTCGCGCGTCGCGCTCGTTCGGCCTGGCCGGCCGGGTGACGCGGCGCCTCCCGATACCCCCTCGTGGACGGGATGGGGGTGGTATGCTCGCCCGCGTCGAGCGCGCGGCGGGGTGCCGCGCCGGGAGGTCGATTCATGTCATCTGTGCGGGGCTTCACCCTCGATCCGGCCCGGATCGAGCACGTTGGGCAGGGGCTGGTCCGGCCGGAGTGCGTCATCGCCGAGGCGGACGGCACGCTCTGGACCTCGGACGCCCGCGGCATCGCGACGCGCATCGATCCCGACGGCAGGCAGGCGACCCTCGGCCCGGACGTGGGCGAGCCGAACGGCATGGCGATGGACCGGCAGGGCAACCTCATCGTCGCCGCCCTGTCCGGCGGCAAGGTCTACAAGCTCCACCGCGACGGCCGGTCCGAGGTCCTCCTCGACTCCATCGACGGCCAGCCGCTCGGCGCCGTGAACTTCTGCTTCGTCGACTCGCGCGACCGCCTCTGGATCTCCGTCTTGACACGGCAGCTCCCGTGGTGGCTCGCCGTCGCGGGCAACATCCGCGACGGGTACATCGTGCTCGTCGACGAGAAGGGCCCGCGCATCGTGGCCGACAACCTCAGCATGACGAACGAGGTGCGCCTCGACGCCGACGAGAAGTTCCTTTACGCCGTCGAGACCATCCCCGGCCGTCTGCTCCGCTTCCCGGTGCGGGACGACGGCAGCCTCGGCGATCCCGAGCAGTTCGGCCCCGACAACCTCGGCATCGGCGGGTACATGGACGGCTTCGCCTTCGACGCCGAGGGCAACATCTGGGTGGCGGCGGTCTGCCGCAACGGCCTCTCGGTGATCTTCCCCGACGGCAGCCACCAGACCGTCTTCGAGGACCCGCGCCCAGAGGTCCTCGAGGCGATGACCCTCAAGCAGAAGAGCGGCACCATCGAGCCGATGGATCTCGGCGCCTGCGCCGGGGACACCGTGCAGCTGCCCACGAGCATCACGTTCGGCGGGCCCGATCTCCGCACGTGCTACATGGGGTCGCTGGCCATGCCGCGGCTCCTCACGTTCCGCGCGCCCGTCGCGGGGCTGCCGCTCGCGCACCTGCGGTGATCGAAAAGGCGGGCTCAGGGCGGCCCCGGAGCGCGGCCTAGGCCTGCCGCTCCGGGACGTCGCTGCCCTTCTTGTCGGGTACGAGATAGATGCCCGGCAGGCTTATCAGGGTCATGGCGAATTTTGTCGCGAGGTTGATGGCGAAGATCTGCCAGATCACGTCGAACGGCAGCACGAAGGCGAAGGCGCCGAAGCAAAACACCAGGTTGTCGACCGGAACGCTGACGGAGTTGCTCGCGAGGACCGCGAGCCACTGGCGCCTGGGTCCGGACCTTCTCAGGTAGGCCTCGCGCACCCGATGGAAGATCTCGGTGTCCAGCAGCTCGCTCACGACCTCCGCAACGATGCTCGCGAGCACGATTCGCCACACCGGGCTCAGGATGGCCGAGTACTGCTCGCCGAGACCCCAGGACGGGTCGGACGGCGCTCGTGCGGCCCAGAGGAGATAGAGGGCCATCAGGAGATTGGCCCCGCCGGCGCAAAAAATCAGCGTCTGGGCGCCGCGCTTGCCGATGGTCTTGTGGACCATATCCCGCAAGGTGAAGGTAAGGGGATAGATGAAGGTCCCCATATCGACGGCCAGCGAGAAGACGACGCCGATCTTGAGGCTCGCGATCTGGCTGATGAGCTGTGCCGCGATATAGAACGAGATGACGATGATGGCCGCCGGTCCGACGGCGCTCGCCAGATCTCGGCTCGCCCTCATGGACGGCGATCCGGGCATGAGGCTCGCCTCGTGAAACGAGAGCTCCTCGGAAGCAGCGCGCGCCTCGGCAGGGTCGACCGATCGGAGAGGGGAAGGTTTCGGCACGGGTCAGACCCATTCTCCGCCTTCTCCCCATAGATTTCCAGGTTCAATTCGACGATGACATTGCCAAGGAGCCACCCCATGCCTCGACTCCACCTCGTCACCACCGGCGGCACCATCGCCAGCCGCGTCGATCCGCAGACGGGCGCCGCCGTGCCCGCTGTCCGCGCGGAGGAGCTCGTCGCCGGCGTGCCGGCGCTCGGGCGCGTCGCCGAGATCGCGGTCACCGAGCTCTGCCTCGAGAGCAGCTGGAACCTCGGCCCGGACAGGATCGCGGAGGTCGCGCGCGCCGCGCGCGCTCTGCAGGCCGATCCCGAGGTGGCCGGCGTCGTCGTCACCCACGGCACCGACACGCTGGAGGAGACCGCGTTCGGGCTGGATCTGCTGCTCGACGGCGACACCCCGGTGGTGCTCACCGGCGCGATGCGCGACGCGAGCACGGCGGGCGCCGACGGCCCGCGCAACCTGGTCTCGGCGGCGCGGGTCGCGGTCGCGCCGGCGGCGCGGGGGCTCGGGGTGCTCGTCGCGATGAACGACGAGATCCACGCCGCCCGGTGGGTGATGAAGACCCATACGACCGCGCTCGGCACCTTCGCCTCGCCGGGCGCGGGGCCGCTCGGCGCGGTCGACGGCGAGGGCGTCCGCGTCTTCGCGCGCCCGGCGAGGACGCCGCAGCTCCCGCTCGCCTCGCCCGAGCCGCGGGTCTACCTCGTCAAGATGGCGTCGGGGATGGACGACCTCCTCCTGCGCGCGCTCCTCGACGCCCGGGCGCGCGGGGTCGTGATCGAGGGCTCGGGCGCCGGGAACGTCTGCGGGAGCTGGGAAGGGGCGATCGCGGCGCTGGTGCAGGCCGGCATCCCGGTGGTGCTGACCTCGCGCTGCCCCGGCGGCCGGGTCACGCCGACGTACGGCGCGCCCGGCGGCGGGCGGCGGCTGCAGGGCCTCGGGGTGATTGCCGCGGGCGCGCTCTCGGGGCCCAAGGCGCGGCTGGCGCTGATGTTCGCGCTGGGGGCGGGCCTCGACGCGGCGGGGCTACGCGCTTATTTCGATCGCTTTGCCGGGTGAGCCCTCGTTCCGCGCGCCCGGCTGCGGGCCGCGCCGCTCGTCGCCCTTCGCCTGCGCCCTCTGCTTGAGCTTCTCCTCGACCCGCGTGCCCTTGAAGAAGCTCGCGTTGGCCTCGGTGTAGAGCTTGTACGGGTTCTCGAAGACGTACGCCTTGAAGTCCTCGGCGCTGATGACGCCCTCTTCCACGAGGTTCCAGCTCTCGGCGAGCGCCTCGGTGAGGTCGGGGACGTCCCAGTGCCCGACGTCCGAGGAGTAGATGGCGTTGATCTTCGCGCCGAGCGGGTTCGCCTTGTCGTTGAACGCGGCCGCGATGGTGCGGTCGTCCGACTCGGACCCGAAGAAGAAGTTGTTCACCCAGCGATCGCGGATGTCCTCGATCTTCTCGATGCCCGCGGCCGCGAAGTCGTTGCGGTGCTCCGGCGCGGGCTGGCGCGCGTCGCTCGTGTACCCGACCCCGAGCGTGTCGGCGATCAGCTGCTCGCCCTCGATGGAGCGCCCCTTCACGAGATCCGCGCCGTAGCGCCGGAACAGCTCGGTGAGGAGCGCGCGGTCGGTCGCCGCCGGGTCGTAGTGCTTGAGGCCCTCGGGCCCGCGCTTCTGGAAGCGATCGACGAGGTGGATGTAGACCCGCGCGCCCCAGTCCGCCCCGCCCTCGAGCATGCCGATGCGCAGCCCCGGGAAGCGGCGGGTGACGCCGCCGAAGAACAGCGCCTTGGCGAACGCCTCCGAGCCGTCGGCGAAGTGGCCGATGTGGTTGTTCATGTAGTTGCTGATCGACGAGCGCCCGGTCCAGCCCTGGCTGCCATAGTGGGTGAGCACGGGCACGCCGAGCTCGACCACCTTCGCCCAGAAAGGATCGTAGTCGTACTCGCTGTCGATGCCGTAGAAGTCGATGTAGGTCGCGTACTTCGCGATCTCCGGGTGCTGGTCCGGCGGGTACTTCTCCGCGATCGCCTTGATCGGGCGGCGGACGCCGCCGGAGATGTTGATCGCCTTGAGGCCGAGCTTCTTGACGGCGAACTCCAGCTCTTCGATGCCCTCCTCGGGCGTGTTCAGCGGGATGCCGGCCACCGGGGTGAGACGGTCGCTGTACTTGCGAAATAGATCCGCGTGGTAGTGGTTGATCGCGCGCGTCAGCGCCTGCCGCGCGGCCCGGTCCTTCACGGCGAGCGGCGCGAGGGTGTTGTTCGGGAACAGCACCGAGTAGTCGGAGCCCTGCTCCTCCAGCCGCTCGGCGAGCAGCGACGGGAGGTGGTACGTGGCCACGTCCAGCGTGTTGCGCGTCACCCGCGCCCACCACGGGGACCGGACCGTGCGGTGATGCTGCCGCTCCTCGGGCGTCTGGGCGTACCAGTCCTTGCCGCTGCTGTTCTCGGCGTTCCGCCGGCGTGAGCTCAGCGCCTTGCGCAGATCGTCCACGAGCTTGGCGCCGCCGTACGTGGCGACGAAATCCTCGAGCGCCGGAGAGTAATCGTTGGTGTGGATGTCCGTGTCGATGACGGGGTAATCGAGCTTTTCCTTGACCGCCACGGAGGGCGAGGCCTTGAGACGAGCAATACGGTCGGTCATGAAGACTCCCGAGAAGGAAAGGGGCGCGCCGAGGTCGCCGGTGAAAGGTCGATGGCCGTGTTGGCGCGCCGCTCGCTGCAACGCGCGTGCCCCGAGGCCGGCGCCGCGCATCGCCCTTGTCCGACCGAGATTTTCGGCGCCCCTCCGGCGCGCTCGCCCCGCGCGCTGCTCGGATCCAAGCAGCGGTTCAGCGCGTCTGCTTCCTCAGCAGCAGTCCTTCGTCAGCCGCGGTCACCCGCGCCCGGGCTCCGGCGGCGATCCCCTCCGTCCCGCGCGCTACGCTCGGCCGAACAGCGCGAGGCACTCCGCGTCGCGGACGCCGCCCAGGAGGTCGACGGGAGCGCCGGAATGCTCGTTCATCCACCGGGCCGGGACGGCGAGCTCGCGCTGCGCGCCGCCGGTCGCCGCCGTGACCTCCGCCATCGTGCAGCCGAAGACGACGCGGCTGATCCGGGCGAGCCAGGCCGCGGTGAAGCACATCGGACACGGCTCCACCGTCGTGTAGAGGGTGTATCCTTGCAAGTCGGGCCCGACGGCCGCGCAGGCGCGGCGGACGGCGCCCACCTCGGCGTGGTACGTGAAGTCGCGCTGGCCGTTCACCTCGTCGGTCGCCTCGGCCACGATCGTGCCGTCCGGGGCGACCACCAGCGCGCCGAACGGCGGCTCGCCGGCGCGCTGCGCGCCGCGCGCGAGCTCCAGCGCTCGCCCCATGAGCTCGTCGTCGCGGGTCATCGGACGAACCTCGGGTCGAGCAGCGCCTCGGGCGCCGGCGCCTTCTTGACGAGCTTCGACTGGACGGTGAAGTCGACAACCGACTTCACCGAGGCATAGGCGGGGCCGGCCTTGTCCGCCGCGCCGAAGAGCTGCTTGTTGTCGGCCAGGTCGTAGATCTTGTCGCCGCTCAGCATGCCCTTCACGTCCTCGGGCGACGCGTTCAAGTACTTGCCGATGATGGGATGGGCCTTGTCCGGCTCGCTGCGCAGCGTCTTGACCCCCTGATCGATGGCGCCGAGCAGGCGCGTGTAGGCGTCGCCCCCGGCGGCGAGCTTCGACCGCTGCACGGCCACCGAGTTCGTGATCGTGTCGGGCATGCTGGCGCTCGAGAAGATCACGTGGCCTCCGTTCTTGGTGGCCTTGGTGATCCACGGCTCCCAGGTGACCGCGGCGTCGACCTTCCCGGCGACGAACGCGGCGCCCGCGTCGTCGGCGCTCATGCTCGTGATCTTCACGTCGCCGGGGCCGACACCGCTCTTCTCGAGGCCGAAGAGGAACAGCATGTGGTTGACCTCGCCGAGCGTGAGGGCGACCGTCTTGCCCTTGAGATCGGCCATGGTCTTGATGCTCTCCTTCGCCACCACGGCGTCCGCGCCGTTCGAGCTGTCGACCAGGGCGATGGCCACGACGTCCGACTCGCTGTTGCCGTGCAAGACCGCCAGGTTCTGCAGGGTGGTGAGGCCGACGTCGAGCTGCCCCGCGGCCAGCGCCGCGAGCGTGTCCCCGGGGTTCGAGAACGGCTTGAGCTCCACGGTCAGCCCGGCCTTCTTGAACAGCTCGAGCTCGTTCGCGAGGAAGACGCCCGAGTAGCCGATCCACAGGTCGTGACCGACGGTGAGCTTCACGGGCGCCGCGGCCGGCGGCGCGGCGGCCCCGGCGCCCGCGCTAGGGCCCGCGGCGGCGCCCGGCGCGCTCGGCGCCGCGTCCTTGTTCGAGCAGCCTACGGACAGGACGAGGCAGGCGAGCGCCGCCCCGAGCTCTTGCAAGACGGTCCTTCGTTTCATGGTCCCCCTTCTCCCGAGTTCGATTGCGTGTTGGTGAGCCCGAACAGCAGGCGATCGCGCTGCGTCTCGAACCGATCGCGCCCGCGCAGCAGCGCCAGGATCTCGCGCTTCTGGTGCAGGAACGCCTCGTCGAGCTTGAGCGCCGACGAGCGCGCCGCCCGCGCGAAGGTCACGTCGAGGGTGGCGAGGACGCGCCCCGGCCGCTCCGAGAAGACGGCGACGCGATCGGACAGGAGCAGGGCCTCGTCCACGTCGTGCGTGACGAACAGCGTGGTGATGCGGTGGTGCTGGATGAGGTGGAGTACGAGCTCCTGCATCTGCTCGCGCGTCTGGGCGTCGAGCGCGCCGAACGGCTCGTCCATCAGCAGCACCTCGGGCTTGCCGACGAGCGCCCGCGCGAGGGCGGCGCGCTGCTGCATGCCGCCGCTCAGCTCCGCGGGGTAGCTGTCGCGGAAGTCCCAGAGCCCGACGAGGCGCAGCAGGCTCTCGACCCGCGCCGCCTCCCTGCCGCGGTCGCCACCGGCCGCGCGGCCGCGGTGGTGCGCGAGCGTCAGCGGGAAGCGGACGTTCTCGTGGACGCTGAGCCAGGGGAACAGCGTCTGCTGCTGGAACATGAGGCCGATCTCGGCGCCGGGGCCGAGGACGCGCTCGCCGTCGAGCTCGACGACGCCGGAGGTCGCCGGCTCGAGGCCGGCGACGATGTGCAAGAGCGTCGATTTGCCGCACCCGGAGGGGCCCACGAGGCTGATGAACTCGCCCTCACGGACGGCCATGTCGAGCGGCACGAGGGCGTCCGTCTCGCCGCGGCGGCCGGAGTACGTCTTGCTGACGCCGCGCAGCGACAGCTTCATGCCCCTGCGCCTCTCGTCCAGCGGAAGAGGCGGCGAGAGGCCGCGCGGAACACCCAGTCGAGCCCGAGGCCGAGGAACCCCAGCACCAGGAGGTAAGCGTAGATGCTCGGCGTCTGGATGAAGCGGTAGAAGCGCAGGATGCGAAAGCCGAGGCCCTCGGTCGCCGCCACGAGCTCCGCGACGACGACGTAGCTCCAGGCCCAGCCGTTGCACATGCGCAGCGCGCTCCAGATCCCCGGGAGGGCGGCCGGGGCGAGGACGCGCCAGACGATCTCGCGCCGGTTCGCGCCGAGGCTCTGGCTGACGTGGAGCAGGTGCGCCGGGACCCGCCGCACCTCGTCCGCGGTCATGAGCAGCAGCTGAAAGAAGGTCCCCAGGAACACGAGGAGGACCTTCGCGCCCTCGCCGATGCCCGCCGCGATCATGACGAGCGGGATGAGCGCCGGGACCGGGACGTAGCGGAGAAACTCGGCCGGCGGCTCGAGCAGCGCGGCGATCGACCGGAACGCGCCGGCGAGCACGCCGAGGGGGACGGCGAGGAGCGCGGCGGCGGCGAACCCGGCCGTGACGCGCAGGAAGCTGTGCTGGACGTCGACCCAGAACTCCCTGGCGGCGAGCGCGTCGGCCGTGGCGCGCCCGATGCTCGCGAGGGTGGGGACGACGGCGGCGCTCGCCCCGTCGCGATCCGGGAGCCAGGCGTAGAGCGCGATCATCGAGAGGAAGCTCGCCGCCGCGAGCGCGAGGCGAGCCCGGCCCGGGAGCGCGCGCCCGAGCGCGAGCCAGCGGGGGGGCGCCTGTCCGCACTGGCGCGACGGCGCGCGCAGCTTCGGGTCGACAAGCATCCTCGTGAAGGCCTCCGTGCCTCCCATCGTGACGTTCTTTCGAGGCAGAGCGAGCCCAGACGAGAGGCGATTCGGCCCCGAAGACGAGCTCTGGTCCGCGCCTGTTCTCCAGGCGATCAACCGACCTTCCAAACGACCTTCGTGAGGACGATCCTGAAGCGATGTCACCAGCCCGGCGGCAGACCGTCAAGTGAGATCTGGCGCTCGCGGCGCGCGCCCCGGGTCGCGCACGATGGGTGGAGGTGCGAGGAGAGGCGTTGAGCGCCGCGGCACGCGCAGGCCGCCGGCCGTGAGCGGGTGAGGGGCGCGGCGCGCGTCGCGCGCTCGGGTCGCCTACGGGAGCATCATCGGATCGACGCGGGCGAGCGCCTTGCGCCGGGCCATCGCGTAGCGCACGCCGGCCCGGAGATCCCGCAGGAGGACGAGCTCGTCGAGCGACTCGCCGGTGTTCACGAGCGAGCCGGCGGTGCGCGCGGACATGCCCACGAGGACGCACTGCGCGCCGAGCAGAACCACCGCCTGCACCGCGCGCAGGATGTGATTCGCGACGTCGCCGTCGATGACCGGGACGCCGGTGAGATCGAGGATCACGAACTCGGCGTCATGACGCTCCACGCCGTGCAGCATCGCCGTCATGAGCTTCCGGCACCGAGATCGGTCGAGGTGGCCGACGAGCGGCAGGACGAGGACGCCCTCGTCGATCGGCAGCACCGGCGTCGAGAGGGCGGCTATCGTCTCGAGGAGCCGCGACTGGCTGGCGAGGAGGTCGGACTCGATCTGCCGCAGCGCCTCTTCCGTCCTCTTTCGTGCGGTCATGTCGACCACGACCCCGACCATCCCGATCACGCGGCCGCGGTCGTCGCGGAAGGGGACGTTGTTCTCCAGCGTCCAGCCGTCGCTCCCGTCCTCGAGCTTCCACCGGAGCTCCACGTTCAGCCGCGGCACCCCGTCCGACATGATGATCTCGTCGTTCTCGCGGTAGCTCTGCGCGACCTCCGGGACGAAGATTTCCTCGTCGCGCTTCCCGATGATCTTGTCGGCCGAGAGGCGATAGTGATCGGCGTAGGCCTTGTTGACGGCGAGGTAGCGGTGGTCGCGATCCTTGAAGAACACCATCGCCGGGATCGCGTCGAGGAGCGCGGCGTGGCCGGAGCCGTCCACCGAAAAGAACTTGGCCAGGAGCCCGTGCTGCTCCTCGGCAGGTGTGTTCTCGCGCGGACGCCGCGCCTCGGCCAGCTCCTCCTCCAGCTCTGCGACGCGCCTCCGCAGCGCGGCTACCTGCTCCTCCAGCGGCGTGTCGTTCGGCGTGTCGTTGTGTGGCTCGGACCGCATTCAGTGTACCACGTGCTGGCCGCCACATTTAGCGCATGATTGTCTGGAGCGCAACACTGGTCAAACGAGGTCCTAGCGTCGCACTCGTCGTACTCGTCGCGCTCGTCGCACTCGTCGCGTTTGGCGTCGTCGCGTTGTGACGTGGCCCTGGCGGACAGGCGGGCTCTATCGATCTCGACCAAGACGTTCGTCGCCCTCGTGGAGATCCGGCCCTCGCGGCGCGCGATGTTCAAGCTGTACTCCGAGCGCGCCCATCTGACGTGAGCCGAGGACGATTGGCATGCTCGTCTCACGGAGCCCGAGACAGCTGCTCAGACATGGAGATGAGGCGCCAGGACGCCGAGGAGAGGACTCTTCATCTCGCGGGGCCGGACGGCCCGGCGCCGCCGTGAGCGTTTCGGGCGCGTCAATGAGCGCCGCGGGCGCGCGCCGCGCGGCGACCGGGAGCACGGTAGGCGCACACCCGGCGCGTCGCCGGCCGTGTTCAACCGAGAGAGCCCCCATGAAATCGCACCCGAAGCGCCTCGCTGCAGTCCTCGTCTCCCTGTCCGCCGTCGTCCTCCAGGCGTGCGCCGAAGACGCGGCGCCGGTCGCGCCGGAGCGCCGCAGCGTCGGCGGCTTCACCACGCCCGAGTCCGTGCTTCACGACGAGGAGCGCGACGTGTACCTGGTCTCGAACATCGTCGGCTCGCCCGTCGACAAGGACGATCGAGGCTTCATCTCGCGCGTCTCTCCGGACGGCGAGGTCCTCGACCTCACGTGGATCGACGGCGCCTCGGAGGGCGTCACCCTGAGCGCCCCCAAGGGCATGGCCATCGCGGGCGGAAAGCTCTACGTGGCCGACATCGATGCGGTCCGCGTCTTCGACGCGGGCGACGGCGCGCCGATCCAGGACATCGAGGTGCCCGGCGCCGGCCTGCTCAACGACATCGCGGTCATGCCCGACGGCGCGATCGTGGTGTCCGACACGGGCGTGACCCTCGAGGGCGGCGCCATCACCGGCGTCGGCACGGACGCGCTCGTCGTGATCGCGCCGAGCGGGCAGGTGTCGCGCATCGTCGCCGACCCCGCGCTGCCGCACCCGAACGGCGTCGCGTGCGGGGACGGCGAGATCTGGGTCGCCTACCTCGGCGCGGCGCGGGTGGACGTGTACGACGCCTCGGGCGAGAGGCGGCGCGAGCTCGCGCTGCCGGCGGGCTCGCTGGACGGCCTCGTGCGCCTCGACGACGGCCGGGTCCTCGTGTCGAGCTGGGACGCGGGCGCCATCTTCGCGATCGACCCGGCCGGGGGCGCGGCGCCGCGCGTCTCCACCCTCGCCGAGGACCTCCCGAGCCCGGCCGACCTCGGCTGGGACCGATCGAGGAATCGCCTGCTGGTCCCGCTCTTCAACGATGATGAGGTCGTCCTGCTCGACGTCCGATGATCCGGCGGAAGAGCGCTTTGGCCCGCGTACCTCCGCGGTTACGCTCTGCCCCCCGGCCGGTCTGGCGGGCGTCCCGCGGCGAGCGAGCCACGGTCCAGGAATCAGGAGCGACGATGACGACCCAGCTCACACGACTGCTCGAGCCCTCCGATCACGCCCAGGCCTGGAGCGCGCTCCGGGAGGCCCTGGCCCGCCTGGAGCGCGCGTCCGCGGCGGGCGGCGCGAACGGCGCCGGCCTGGCCCGGTGGATCGGGGTCTTCTCCCGCGCGCGCGATCGGGTCTCGATCCAGCGGCTCTCCCGGCCGCTCATCGTGCTCATCCTCGACGGCACGAAGCGGATCTTCCTCGACGGCCCGGACGGCAACGCGCGCCTCGTGGCCCGGGAAGGGCAGATCCTGCTCGTGCCGCAGGGCATTCCCCTCGAGCTCGTGAACGAGCCCGACCCGGAGCGCGGCGTCTACCGCGCGTTCACCGTCGAGCTCCTGAGCGAGGTCGACGCGCGGCTCCAGCGCCGCTACCCCACGCTCTGCGTCCAGCGGGGGCTCGGCGGCTTCGAGGCGGATCGGCCGCACCTCCTGCGCTCCGCGCTGCCGTCGATCCAGGCGATGATCCACCTCGTGAGCACGCTCCTCCTGCCCGGTGCGCACGCGCTGCTCCTCGAGCACCGGCTGGAGGACCTCGTCCTGACCCTGCTCTTGCAGCACCGGGAGCAGCTCGAGGAGGGGCGCGCCGCCGCGTCGACGCTGGCGCTCGATCCGACGCTCGCGGTCCGGACGCTGGTGCGCCGCGATCCGGCGCGCCCCTGGGCGGCGCAGGACGTGGCGCGCGCGCTCGGGGTGAGCAACGCGACGCTGCGCCGCCGGCTCGGCGCGAAGGGGGTCTCGTTCCGGGCCCTCCTGTGGAAGGAGCGCCTCGAGCTGGCCAAGACGCTCCTGCGCTCGGGGCGCCACGGCGTGCTGGAGGTCGCGACCGCCTGCGGCTACGACTCGGCGTCGCGCTTCGCCGAGCAGTTCCGGCGATCCGAGGGCGTCAGCCCGTCGGAGTACCGCGCGCAGCACCGGGCCGGCGCGAACGATTGCTGGAGCGAGCCGCCCGAGCCGCCGCCCGCCGCCCGCGCCGGGTGACGGGCGCGCGCGTCCCCCGGCGCGCCCGCGGCGAGCGATGACCCCGGCACCCGGTCCTGGTAGCCTCGCGCCTCGCCCATGCGCCGCGCCGCCCTCCTGTCGCTGCTCCTCACGCTGACCCGCTGCGCCGCGGGCGAGCGGCCCGTCGCGCCCGCGGCCCCGGCGCCGCGGCCGGCCCCCCGCGCGGAGGCGGCGGCCGCGCCATCGCCCGCGCCGACCGCGCCGACCGACGCGCCGATCCTCGTCGCCGAGGACCCGCCCGCGTGGGTCGACGACCCCGGGCGCCGGACGAAGCTCCTCGCGATCGTGCCGCAGATCGAGGCCCACCTCGGCGCCGAGCTCGATCGACAGAAGCTGCCGGGGTTCGCCATCGGCATCGTCGAGGGCGGCGAGCTCGCCTATTCCCGGGGCTTCGGCGCGATCGATCCGGCGGCCGGGGCGGCGCCGGACGCCGATACCGTCTACCGCGTCGGCTCGATCACGAAGACCTTCACCGCGGCCGCGATCCTGAAGCTCCGCGACGAGGGCAAGCTCGCGCTGGACGACCCCGCGTCGCGCTACCTCCCGGAGCTCGCGGAGGTCGTCTATCCGACCGCCGACTCGCCGCGGATCACGCTGCGGCACCTGCTCACCCATGCTTCGGGGCTGCCGCGGCTCGGTCGGTTCGAATACTCGGATTCGACGCGCGAGGTCACCGCGGCAGAGGTCCGCGCGGCGGTGCCCGGCACGGCCCTGGAGTACGTCCCCGGGACGAAGGAGGTCTATTCGAACTTCGGGTTCTCCCTCCTCGGGCTCGTCGTCGAGCGCGTCTCCGGGCGTCGCTACCGCGATTACGTGAGCGAGACGATCCTCGCGCCGCTCGGCATGACGTCCTCGGTCTGGGACGAGGGCGCCGTCCCCCCGGGGCGCCTCGCGACAGGGCACGTGAAGAAGCACGGCAAGCTGAAGCCGGAGCCCCACTGGCGGTTCGGCGCGTCCGAGGCGGCCGGCGGGCTCTATGCGTCCGTGCGCGACATGGCACGTTACGCCGCCTTCCAGCTCTCGGCCTATCCGCCGCGCGGCGGCGCGGAGGCGGGCCCCCTCCGGCGGAGCTCGATCCGCGAGGCCCACACCGCGGCGCGGCCCGCGCACCTCTCGGTCGATCCGGCGCGTCCCGAGGGCCGTTACGCGGTCGACGCGAGGGCGAGCGCGATCGGGCTCGCCTGGCGCGCTCTCGAGAGCTGCGAGGACGAAGAGGTCGTCCTGCACAGCGGGGCGGTCGACGGATATTCCGCCTGGGTGGAGCTCTATCCGCGCGCCGGCGTGGGGCTCGTGCTGCTCTCGAGCCTCGTCGACACGGACCGCGAGGCGCTGCTCGGCGAGGTGCGCGCGGCGCTCCGGCGCGCCGGCGTCACCGCGCCCCGGAAGGAGCGCCCGAGCCCTCGCCTGGAGTCGGCCTTCCAGGCGTCCGTCGCCCTGTACGACCGCTTCGAGCGGGCGCGCTACGAAGAGCTCTTCACGAAGGGCTTCGTCGAGCACGTCTCGCCGGGCGCCTTCGAGGAGATCGTCGAGCGCCTGCGGAAGGACCACGGCGCCTGCAAGCCCGGCGCGCTGATCTCGTCCAAGGGGGCGCGCGAGGCGCGGTTCGCGATGGCGTGCGAGCGAGGGCGCATGGCGGCCAAGCTCACCCTCGACGCCGGGACATCGAAGATCAGCGCCTTTCGTTTCAGCGCCGTCGCGCCGCCCACCGAGGCGATGAAGCGCAGCGCGGAGCAGGTCGTCGCGCTCGCCTCCGGTCAGAAGACGGCTCCCTTCCAGCAGGTGTTCTCGCACGCCGTCGACGAGGGCGCCGTCCAGCGAGAGCTCTCCGAGCTGCGCGCGGCGCACGGGCGGTGCAAGCTCGGCGGATCGATCGAGTCCGACGGGGAGCAGGAGCACTCCTTCCGCCTCGTGTGCGAGCGCGGCGGGAACATGGTGATGAAGCTCAAGCTCGATCCCGGCGCGCCCGGCCGCGTCCGCGAGCTCGCGCTCGAGGCGGCGCCGCAGGCGGGCAGGTGCCCGGAGAGGCCCTGAGGCGCGGCGTCAGCGGGCGGCCCGCTCCGCGCCGGCGCCTTCGATCGTGGCCAGGACGCCGAAATGATCCGACAGCGTCGTCCGGACGGCGCGCCCCGCGGCCTGGATCGTGATGGGCGCGTCCAGGATGCGGTCCGCGCGGAGGCCCGCGTCGAGGCCGCGCACGAGCACGTGATCGAGCCGCCAGCCCGAGTCCTCGACGTCGCCCGTGCCGAGCCCGTCGTGCGAGAAGGTCGCGCGGCGATCGGGCACGTCGGCGTCGCGGAACCCGGCGCGCTCCAGGCGGCGGAACAGCGACGAGCCGGGCGTGGTGTTGAGATCGCCGAGGAGCAGCGCCGGCGCGCCGCCCGCCTTCGCGTCGACCCAGTCGAGCAGCCGCTCGAGCTGGGGCGGCTGCTCCGGGCCGCCCGGCGACAGGTGCGCCGCGAACACGTGCAGCGCGCCGAGCTCGGCCGCCGCGACGCGCGCGTACAGGGCGCCGCGGGCGTTCACGGTCGACTCGAACACGAGGAGGTCGCGGTCGTCGAGCGGCGCGGCCGCGAGCAGCCCCGTGCCGAACGAGCCGCCGTACGCGATGAGCCCGCCGAAGCGCGACGACGAGCCCGCGGCGGGCGCCGCGGGCGTCGCCGGGTCCCCGACGCACCGGTCGACGATCTCGTGGATCGTGCCGACAGGGCGGCTCGCGATGCAGTTGAGGCACGGGGTGGGGAGGGCGAGCGCGGTGGGCGCGCAGCTCTGCACGACGCAGCGCGCGAGCGCCTCGTCCGTCAGCCCGCTGCATTTCGCCTCAGCGCACGCGACGAGCGGCCTCACCTGGGAGGCGCCGCACGCCGCGCGCGGGGCCGGGTGCGCGGGCTCCGGCCGGAGCGCGTGCGGCAGGCGCGACTCCAGCGCTCTGCGGAGCAGATCCCAGTGCGCGTCGAGCCAGAACTCCTGCACGAACAGGAGGTCCACGTCGAGCGCGGCGAGCGCCTCGACCACGCGCGGCACGCGCTCCGTCGCGTACGGCAGCACCCCGACGGCGAGCCCTGCATTGAAGGTGGCAATCCGGAACGGCATCGCGCGCGGCGATGCACGCGGTATGCCCGTCGGCGCAAACACGGTTGTCGTCGCCGCAGTCGCGCCCTCGTCCGCGGCGCCGTCGTGGCGCTGCTCGCCGCGGGCAGTGCTCGAATTTGCCCGGAGAGAGTTCCCATGAAGGCGGGAAGGCAGGAAGATCATTGATCTTTTCTTCCCGCCTTCCCGCCTTCATGTTCAATTTTGAGCACTGCCTCGCCGCGCGATCCTGGGATGTCGGTCGGCCGCCTCACTGGCTCAGGCTCCCGTCCCACATCGCCGAGGGCCGGCGTTCACGCCGGAGCGCCGGTCGGGCTCGCCCCGGCGCGGATCATCCGGCCTTGTCGACGCGCCCGTCGGGGTACCGCGCGAACCGGCCTTCCGCGCGCCCGTGGACCGGATCGTCGCTCGGCCACGGCCACCCGCCGAAGCCGGTCCGCCGGTAGTCGAGGAAGGCCTGCTGGACCTCGGCCATCGAGGTCATCACGAAGGGGCCGTGCTGCGCGACGGGCTCGCCGATGGGCCGGCCCTGGAGGAGCAGGATCTCGGCCTCGTCGGGGCCGTTCTCGAGGAGCGCGGCGGCGCCGTCGCGGAGCGTGATCCGCTGGCCCCCGGGGACGCGGCGGGCGCCGACGCGCAGCTCGGCGCCGCGGAAGAAGTAGAGGGCGCGGTTCGTCCCCGGCGAGGCGGCCGGCAGCGCGAACCGCGCGCCCGGCGCCATCTTGAGCGTCCAGATCGCGACGTCGGCGTCCGCGCGCGCCGCCCACGATTTCGGCGGCGGGGCCGGCGGGCGGAGCTCGCCGAAGCGGCCGGCGACCACGGTGATCTCGGTCGCCCTGCCGGCGGCGTCGCGCGCGAGCTGCCTCGGGATCGTGTCGCCCCACATCATCACGAAGTGCGGGTCGGCGAGCTTGTCGGCGCGCGGGAGGTTGAGCCAGATCTGGAAGAGCTCGAGCGGGTTGGGCCCGCCCTCCTCGACGAGCGGGAACATCTCCGCGTGCACGATGCCGCTCCCCGCCGTGAGCCACTGGACGTCGCCGCGGCCGTAGCGCGCGGCCGCGCCGAGCGAGTCCGAATGATCGACGAGCCCGCGCCGCACGATCGTCACGGTCTCGAAGCCGCGGTGCGGGTGCTGCGGGAAGCCGGGGACCACCGCGCCGTGGTACATGCGCCAGCCGTCCTTGCCCGCGAAATCGCGGCCGATGGCGCGGCCCGCGAGCGAGGCGGCCGGCCCCATCCGCTCGTTGCCGGCCGGGTACGCGTCGTCGTGGTGGACGCAGAACAGGAACGGGTCGAGCGTCTCCCAGGGCGAGCCGAGCGGCGCGACGCCGCGGACCACGTCCTCCGCGGCGAGCGCGGCTTCATCGGTGCGGCTGGGCGAGGGCTCGGTGCGGGCGCACGCGGCCGCGACGGGCGCGGCGGCGAGGGCCCCGAGGGCAGTGCGGCGATCCATGGCAGCCATCGTAAGGTGCCACCCGTCGACGGACAACGGTGCGCGCGCGCAACGCGGCGTTGCGTGGCCAGCAACCATCGAGCCGCCCGCGCGCAACGTGCTCGATCCGTATTCTCCTCGTCCGAGCGCCTCGCCAAAGGTTACAGTCGATCCTTGTGTCCACACCTCGCTCCGAGCGGAGCATCATCTTCCTCGTCGCTGCGGTCCAGTTCATCAACATCCTCGACTTCGTGATGGTGATGCCGCTCGGGCCCGACTTCGCGGTCGCCCTCGGCATCCCGATGTCCGACATCGGCCTCATCGGCGGCAGCTACACCGCGTCGGCCGCGCTGTCGGGCCTCGCCGGCGCGTTCTTCCTCGACCGGTTCGACCGGCGCAGCGCGCTCGCGGTGGCGATGCTCGGCCTCGTCGTCGGCACCGCGGCCGGCGGCTTCGCGACCGGGCTGCCGAGCCTCATGGCGGCGCGCGTGCTCGCCGGGGCGTTCGGCGGGCCCGCGACCTCGGTCGCGTTCTCCATCGTCGCGGACGTCATCCCGCCCGAGCGCCGCGGCAAGGCGATGGGCGTCGTGATGGGCTCGTTCTCGGTCGCCTCGGTGTTCGGCATCCCGGCCGGGCTGGAGCTCGCCCGGCGCGGCGGCTTCCCGCTGCCGTTCTTCGCCGTCGCCGCGCTCGGGCTGCTCGTCGCCGGGCTCGCGGTCTTCCTCCTGCCCTCGATGCGCGATCACCTCGCCGGCGAGCCGCCGTCGGGCGGCGCCCTGAGCGAGCTCCGCGCCCTCCTCGGCCGGCCGATCGTGATGCTCTCGTACGCGACGACAGCGACCGTGACGATGGCGTCGTTCCTCGTGATCCCCAACATCTCCGCGTACGTGCAGTACAACCTCGGGTACCCGCGCGAGCGGCTCGGGCTGCTCTACTTCGTGGGGGGCCTGGTCAGCTTCTTCGCGATGCGCGCGGTGGGGCCGCTCGTCGACCGCTTCGGCGCGTTCCAGACGGGCTCGGTGGGCGCGGCGGTGCTCGTGGGCGTCCTCTACGCCGGCTTCTTCTCGTACGTGCCGGGGCTGCCCGTGCTCGTCATCTTCATCGTCTTCATGCTCGGCATGACGTTCCGCAACGTCTCGCACAGCACGCTGACGTCCAAGGTGCCGCGCCCGGCCGAGCGCGCGCGCTTCACCTCGATGCAGTCGGCCGTGCAGCACATGGCGTCCGCCATCGCGGCGTTCTGGTCGGCGAGGATGCTCCACGAGCTGCCGGACCGGCGCCTCGACGGCATGCCCGCCGTCGCCGCGCTCTCGATCGCCTTCACGCTCGCGCTCCCGCTCCTGTTCCTCGGGATCGAGCGGCGCGTCGCCCTCGCCGCCGCCCAGCGCACGTAGCCGTGCCGCCGCGCGGCGCGAGCGCGGGCGTCAGCGGGCGGGGCTCGTCTGCGAGATGCGATAAGCGCCGACGGTCGCGGCGAGGGACGAGAGGATGAGGAGCGCGAGCGCCAGCGCGATGTTGTTGAGCGACTCGCCGAGGCCGACGATCCACAGCCAGCGCGCGTCGGGCGGCACCGCGCCCATGAGGGTGAGCGATTTGATGGTGCCGCTGACGAACCCGAGGCCGCCGGACACCAGCGTGAGGATACCGAGGCTGATCTGGAGCGGCACGAACCGCCGCTCGGGCGAGACAGCATAACGGACGGACGCGGCGAGGAGCAGGAGACCGAAGACCAACGTCGGATACATCCCCCAGCCGCCCATGTGGAACGCTTCAGCCATGACGAGTGCCTCCTTGACCAGCGCTCTTGACAGGCGCTGGCGCCGAAGGTTCCGGCGCGGGAGGGCGAATCCCTCGGAGACGCCCCGTTCACCCCATCGACGCTCGAGCCGCCGAAAGCGCTGTTGCCGGCGTTGACGAGGGAGGCTCGCGCCTTGCATGCGCGAGCGCTTCGGGTATAGCTTCGGGCTGATGAGCGGCCTCGCGAGCTCGCCGTTGACGACGCAGACCTTCGATCTGCGGCAGTCCCCGGACAGCCGGGGAATCTACTCCTACCTCCTCGTCATCGGCGCTTCCTCGTCGTACCGGCGCGCCCTGCCGGACGACGGCGTGCTCGTCGTGGGGCGCAGCGACGACGCCGACGTGCGGCTCGACACCGCCGCGGTGTCCCGGCGGCACGCCGAGCTCGTCTTTTCCCGGGGCGAGATCCGGATCGCCGATCTCGGCAGCCACAATGGCACGCTCGTGAACGGCGAGCGCATCGAGGGCTCGCGCGCGCTCGGCTCCGGCGACGTCATCACCATGGGCGACACCACGCTGATCCTCCGGCGCGAGTCGCCGTCGCGGGGCAGCGCCCTCATCGAGATGGGCCGGCTGCGCCGGCGCGTCGAGGAGGAGATCGAGCGCGCCGCCGACTCGGCGCGGCCGTTCGGCCTGGCGGTGGTGTCCCTCGGGTCCGTGCAGATGCGCACGACGTTGGAGCAGCGGGCGCTCTCGGCGCTCCGGCTCGTGGACATCGTCGCCTGGGACGGCGCCTCTCAGCTCGCCATCGGGTTCCCCGAGCTCGGCGGCGAGGCGGCGCGCGCCGCGGCGCTCCAGGTGCTCGAGGCGATCGCGCCGCTCTCCCCCGAGGCGCGCGCCGGCCTGGCCTGCTACCCGTTCGACGGCGGCGACACCGAGACGCTCCTCGCCGGCGCGCGGACCGCCGCGTCGATCGCCGCCCCGGGGGCGATCGCCTCCGCCTCGGAGGCCGCCGTCCGGCACGTCATCGGCGAGCGCACCGTCGTGGTGGCCGATTCGGCCATGATCCGGCTGTTCGAGCTGATCCGGCGCCTCGCGGCGAGCGATCTGCCGGTGCTCGTCCTCGGCGAGACGGGGGCGGGCAAGGAGAACGCCGCGGCCGCCGTGCACCACTGGTCGGCGCGGGCCCAGAAGCCGATGATCACGCTCAACTGCGCCGCGCTCCCGGAGACGCTGGTGGAGAGCGAGCTCTTCGGGTACGAGAAGGGCGCCTTCTCGGAGGCGCGGGCGCCCAAGCCCGGCCTGCTGGAGCGGGCGCACGGCGGCACCGTCTTCCTCGACGAGATCGGCGAGCTACCCCTCGGCGCGCAGGCCAAGCTGCTCCGCGCGCTCGAGGCGAAGCGGATCACGCGCCTCGGCGACGTGCGCGATCGCGAGGTGGACATCCGCATCGTCGCCGCCACCAACCGCGACCTCGAGGAGGAGGTCCGCGCCGGCCGATTCCGTCAAGATCTGCTCTTCCGCCTGAGCGCCGCCGTCGTCGAGCTGCCCCCGCTCCGGCACCGGCGGCGCGAGCTGCCGATCTTGGCCCGCCTGTTCCTCGCCGAGGCGTGCGCCAGGGCCGGTCGTCCCGCGCTCGATCTCTCGGAGGCCGCGCTCGCCGCGCTCTTCGCGCACCCGTTCCCCGGCAACGTGCGCGAGCTCAAGAACGCGATGGAGTACGCCGCCGCCACGGCGGACGGCCCGGTGATCGAGCCCTGGGGCCTGCCCGAGCGCATCGCCGGGCTCGAGCTCCCGCCGCGGCCCGCGGCGGATCCGTCGGCGCCGCCCGCGGCGGGGCCCTCCCGCTTCAAGCCCATCGCCGAGGAGCTCCGGGAGATCGAGTGCACGCGCATGCGCCAGGCGCTCGACGCCGCGGACGGGGTCCAGAAGCGGGCGGCGGCGCTCCTCGGGATGCCCGTCCGCACCTTCACGTTCAAGCTCAAGCAATACGGCATCTCCACGCGGGAGGGGAAGCGGAGCCCGTGAGGGAGCGGTCCGGTCCCCGGACGGATCAGAACACGAGGCGCGCCGACAGCGCCGCAGCATCGGGCGACGCGGCGGGCCGGAGCTCGAGCTTCACGCCGCCGCGATCCGGGGTGCGGTAGGCCTCGGGCCCGTTCACGAAGAGCAGGACCGTCCCCGTGATCACGGTCGCTCCGCCGACGAGGAGGGCGCCGATCCCCAGCCCCCTCGCGAGGTCGGAGCCGTCGTACGCGTCCGACGCGAACGGCTTGCACGACGGCTCGCAGCGGGCCTTGAGGCGACCGTCGGTTGCTTTCTGCTCGGCGGCGGCATGCCGCATCAGCGCGCCGCCTGCGATGCCCAGGGCCGCGCCCGCCCCGAGCGTGGCCCACGGGAGCCACGTGGCCCACCGCGGCCTGCTGACGACGGTGTCGGCGCTCAGGGCGATCTGGCCCGAAGCCTCTTGGCCGGCGAAGACGAGGATGGGCTTGACGACCGTAAAATAGCCTCCCTTTTTCGCCGTGATGACGTGCTCTCCCGGCATGACCATCCGGCGCTCGGCGCCGGGGCCGATGAACCAGGGCTGGCCGTCCATCAGCACGACGGCGCCCGGCTCGTCGCAGCGGATCCGGATAGCGGCGAGCTCCCGCTCGGCGAGCGCTCGCATCGCCGCGCGCGCCTCCTGCTCCTTCTCGGCGTCGAGCGAGCCGGGCCCCCACCGCAGGGCGAGGCGCAGGTTCTCGTGGGCCAGGAGGGGCAGGCCCATGAGCTTCAACACCCGCCCGAGGTAGAGCCGGAGCTCGGGCTGCTCCCAGACCGCGAGCGCCTCCTCGTACTTGGCCCGCGCCTCGGCGAGCATCGCGCGCCGGTGCAGCTCGCGCGCCTCCTCGAAGAGCGCCTGCGCCCGCTGCTTTCGCTCCTCGGAGACCCCCTCGTGCCATGGCCCCGGCGGCGCCTCCTCGGCGCGCGCGGGCCCGGCGCACAGGGTCACGAGGGCCACCGGCAGGAGGAGCTGCGCTGTCGAGAGCGCGAACCGAGCGGGTCGCTTGGGGGTCGTCGTCATGAAGCCGAGCGCCTCCCACTAACGCGGCAGCACCGTCCGGGTGTGACGATAGATGGCGCCGCCCTCGCCGACGACAAAGGACGATTTTCCGGTGCCCCAGACCGCGTAAAAGATGCGATCTGTCGTGGGATCGAGCTTGAGCCAGGAGGTCCCGTCGTAGTGCAGGAGCTCGCCGAACTGGCCCACGGCAAAGACATCCCGCGGCCCGCGCCCCCACACCCCATTCAGCGTTATCAGCGTGGTCGAGCTCATGGCGTCCCAGCCCTGGTCGTCGTAGTGCAGGATCGTGCCTTCAGAACCCACGGCGAAGACATCCTGCGGCCCGCTCCCCCACACCCCGGTCAACCATGCCTCCGGTGCGGGCGAGGGCATTTTCTGCCAGCCCTCGCCGTCGTAGTGCAGGATCGTGCCCCGATCACCCACGGCGAAGACATCCGTCGTCCCGCTCCCCCACACGCCCTTCAACGATGCCTCCGGTGCGGGCGAGGGCATTTTTTGCCAGCCCTGGCCGTCGTAGTGCAGGATCGTGCCTTCAGAACCCACGGCAAAGACATCCTGCGGCCCGTACCCCCACACGCCGTGCAACCATGGCTTCGAAGGCCAGCTCTCATCCTCCCAGCCCTGGCCGTCGTAGTGCAGGATCGTGCCTTCAGAACCCACGACGAAGACATCCTGCGGCCCGCTCCCCCACACGCCGTTCAACGATGGCTTCGTGGGCGGGATCTCCTCCTCCTCCACCTCCTCCCAGCTGTGGCCGTCGTAGCGCAGGATCGTGCCTCCATCACCCACGACGAAGACGTCGCGCGGTCCGCTCCCCCATACGCCGCTCATCCATGCCGTCGTGGGCCAGGTCATGTTCTGCCAGTCCTGGCCGTTGTAGTGCAGCGTCGTGCCTCCGTTCCCCACGGCGAAGACGTCCTGCGGTCCGCTCCCCCACACGTCATGCAACCGTACCTGCCGCGAGGACACCTCCTCGGGCAACGTCGTGGGCAACGTCATGCGCCGCCAGCCCTCGCCGTCGTAGTGCAGCATCGTGCCCTCGACATCCACGACATAGACATTGTCCGGCGCGCTCTCCCACACGCCCGACAAAGCCTTCGATGTGGGCGAGGGCACGGCCTGCCAGCCCTGACCGTCGTAGCGGAGCATCGTGCCCTGATCGCCCACGGCGAAGACGTCGTGCGCCCCGCTCCCCCACACGCCCGACAACGCTTCCGACGTCGGCGAGGGCATGACCTGCCAGCCCTGACCGTCGTAGCGCAGGATCGTGCCTTCAGACCCCACGGCGAAGACATCGTGCGCCTCGCTCCCCCACACGCCCGACAACGCCTCCGACGTGGGCGAGGGCATGGCCTGCCAGCCCTGACCGTCATAGCGCAGGATCGTGCCCCGAGCGCCCACGGCGAAGACATCGCGCGGCCCGCTCCCCCACACGTCCGACAACGCTTCCGACGTGGGCGAGGGCATGGCGTGCCAGTCGTCGCCGTCATAGCGCAGGATCGTGCCCCGAGCGCCCACGGCGAAGACATCGCGCGACCCGCTCCCCCACACGCCCGACAACGCTTCCGACGTGGGCGAGGGCGAGTCCTGCCAGGACTGGCCGTTGTAGTGAGCGATCGCGCCGCCGTCACCCACGGCAAACGCTTCCTGCCGCCAGCTCCAACCGGCCCGCAACGCTTGCGAGGTCACGCGCTCCTGCCGACGCCAGTTCCAGCTTCCGCACGGGATGACGGACAGGTCATCGCAGGAGCTGACGCACCCCGGGCGGCCGAAGTCGTAGCTCAGCGAGACGCAGGATATCGTGACCGGCAATTGGGTGTCGCAGATCTCACCCCGTGTCAGCTCCCCGTCGCCGCAATGCACGCACTCGCTGCCGCAGCCGTCGCCGCCGACCTGGTTGCCGTCGTCGCAGTCCTCGCCGGCCTCCACGACGCCGTTGCCGCAGGTGTTGACGCTGGTCGATGCGACGCACGCAGGGGGACGCTCCTCGTGGGAGACGCAGATGTGGCCCGACGGGCAAACCCCGCCGCCGCACGAGATCCCGCCCTGGAGGCACGCACCCGCGATACAGATCAACGCCAACACGAACACGGCCGCAACCGCATGGCGGATGGCTCCTACGCCTCGCCACAGGCCCGAGACCGCTGGGCTCGCATCCTCGTCCCGCCTCCGCATGCTACCTCGCCTTTCCCTCGGTTGGATCAGAACACGACCCGGCCGGACAGCATCGCACCCTCGAGCGACGCGGCGGGCCGGAGCTCGATCTTCACGCCGCCGCGATCCGGGGTGCGGTAGGCCTCGGGCCTGTTCATGAAGAGCAGGACACTCCCGGTGATCACGGTCGCTCCGCCGGCGACGAGGGCGCCGATCCCCAGCCGGTTCTCGAGGACGCTGCGATCGTACGCGTCGCGATCGAGCGCTTCGCACGTCGGAACGCAGCCGTTTTGGAGGCGCTTGTGGACCTTTTCGTGGTCCGTGTCGGCATGCCACAACAGCCCGCCGCCCGCGATGCCCATGGCCGCGCCCGCCCCGAGCGTGGTCCACGGGAGCCACGTGGCCCACCACGGCCCGCTGACGACGGTATCGGCGCTCAGGGCGACCCGTCCCGAAGCCTCTTTGCCGGCGACGACGAGGATGGGCTTGACGACCGTGAAATAGCCGCTCTTTTTCGCCGTGATGACGTGCTCTCCCGGCATGACCATCCGGCGCTCGGCGCCGGGGCCGATGAACCAGGGCTGGCCGTCCATCAGCACGACGGCGCCCGGCTCGTCGCAGCGGATCCGGATGGCGGCGAGCTCCCGCTCGGCGAGCGCTCGCATCGCCGCGCGCGCCTCCTGCTCCTTCTCGGCGTCGAGCGAGCCGGGCCCCCAGCGCAGGGCGAGGCGCAGGTTCTCGTGGGCCGGGAGGGGCAGGCCCATGAGCTTCAACACCCGCCCGAGGTAGAGCCGGAGTTCGGGCTGCTCCCAGGCCGCGAGCGCCTCCTCGTACTTGGCCCGCGCCTCGGCGAGCATCGCGCGCCGGTGCAGCTCGCGCGCCTCCTCGAAGAGCGCCTGCGCCCGCTGCTTTCGCTCCTCGGAGACCCCCTCGTGCCATGGCCCCGGCGGCGCCTCCTCGGCGCGCGCGGGCCCAGCGCACAGGGTCACAAGGGCCATCGGCAGGAGGAGCTGCGCTGTCGAGAGCACGAATCGAGCGGGTCGCTTGCGGGTCGTCGTCATGAAGCCGAGCGCCTCTCCGCCGGGGCGTCCGTGGGACCTGCGCTCCCGCGCCCGATCGGCGCGCGCCCGGGGTCGCCGGGCACGTCGCGCGCATATCGCGGTCGCCGCATCGAGCGCAAGGAGAGGAGAGGCGACGATCGCACGGGGGCTCCTGCCCAGCAAGCCGACGCCCGGATGTGCCGTCGGGGGCCTGGGCCGCTCGGAGCCGGGTGATCTGACTGGAGGCCGTGTGGTAGGGTCGCGGTCGTGCTCCGTCGCGTGAAAGGGGTGCTGCCGCGCGCCGGAACGGTACTATGCTCCCGGCCGTGGTCGCGGGCGCTCGCGAGATGATCAGGACCCAGACGATGCGCGCGACGGTCGACCCGCCGTCGTCGCGCGAGCCCGGCAAGTCGCCGCCGTCCGCCGGCGCCCGCATCGGCCATTACGAGCTCCTGCGCGAGCTCGGCCGGGGAGGCATGGGCGTCGTCTTCCTGGCGCGCGACCTCCGGCTCGCTCGCCTCGTCGCGATCAAGCTCCTCACGAAGCTGAGCAGCACCGGAGTCCAGCGCTTCCTCGCCGAGGCGCAGGCCACCGCGCGCTGCAAGCACGAGCATATCGTGACGATCCACGAGGTGAACGAGCACGACGGATTCCCGTACATGGTGCTCGAGTACATCGAGGGGCAGAGCTTCCGTGCGTGGATGAAGCAGCGCAGGCCCGGCGACGCCCCCAGCCGGGCGCGGGCGGCGCCGGTCCCGCCCGGACTGGCCGTCGAGATGATGGTCCCCGTCGTGCGCGCGCTCGCGAGCGCGCACGCGTCCGGCATCGTCCATCGCGATCTCAAGCCGGAGAACGTCATGCTGGACGCCTCGGGCGCGATCAAGGTGGTCGATTTCGGTATCGCCAAGCTGCGCGACGACGAGGCGAGCCTGGTCGCCGAGCGCCCCGCCGTCGACGACGTGCGCCTGACGCACCCGGGCGCGGCGCTCGGCACGCTGCCTTATATGTCCCCCGAGCAGTGGGAAGGGCGGGAGATCGACCCGTCGAGCGATGTCTGGGCCGTGGGCATCATGCTTTACGAGCTCGTGCTCGGCGCTCATCCGCTCGCGCCGTGCCGGATGCCGGACCTCATCGCGGTGCCGCGCCTCGACGAGCCGATGCCCGAGGTCGGCGCGCGCTACCCGGAGGTCGGCGCGCTCGGGGCGATCATCGACCGCTGCCTGCGCAAGCGCAAGGCCGAGCGGTACGCCTCCGCCGAGGAGCTCCTGACCGAGCTCTTGCCCCTCCTGCCCGGGCGCCGGGAGATCCACCTCGGCAGCGACGAGAGCCCGTTCGCCGGCCTCTCGTCCTTCCAGGAGGCCGACGCCGACCGCTTCTTCGGCCGCGCGCAGGACCTCGCGGGCGTCGTCGCGCGCCTGCGCAGCCAGCCGCTGCTCGCGATCGCGGGCGCGTCGGGCGTGGGGAAGTCGTCGCTCGTGCGGGCCGGGGTGATCCCGGCGCTCAAGCGCTCCGGCGAGGGCTGGGAGGCGCTGGTCCTCCGGCCGGGGCGCGAGCCGCTGGCGGCGCTCGCGGAGCTCCTCGGCAGCCCTGCCGTGACGCTGAGCACCGACGTGCAGGCGCTCGCCTTCGACACCGCCGCGGGGACGCGCGCGGCCTTGGCGCCGCGGCTGCGCGCCGAGCCGGGTCTGCTCGGCGCCGCGCTGCGCGGGTGGGCGGCCCGGGCGCAGCGGCGCCTCTTGCTGTTCATCGATCAGTTCGAGGAGCTCGTCACGCTCGGCGCCCCGGCCGACGAGCGCGCGGCGTTCCTCGCGTGCCTGGAGGGCATCGCCGACGACGCGTCCTCGCCGCTCCGCGTCGTCCTGTCGGTGCGATCGGATTTCCTCGAGCGGATGGCCGAGCACGAGCACTTCATGGCGGCGATGACCCGGGGCCTCGTGTTCCTCCGGCCGATGGGGCGCGAGGGGCTGCGCGAGGCGCTGGTGAGGCCGATCGAGGCGGCCCGGCACGAGATCGAGGACCCGGCGATGGTCGAGGGCATCCTCGACGCGCTCTCGACGACGCGCGGGGCGCTGCCGCTGCTCCAGTTCACCGCGGCGAGGCTCTGGGAGATGCGCGATCGCGGGCGCCGGCTGCTCACGCGGGCGAGCTACGAGGCGATCGGCGGGGTGGCGGGCGCCCTGGCGAGCCACGCCGACACGCTGCTGGCGGGGATGAGCGAGCGCCAGGCGAAGCTCGCGCGGGCGGTCCTGGAGCGGCTGGTGACGCCGGAGCGGACGCGGGCCGTGGCCAGCCTGGGCGAGCTGTGCGAGCTGCCCGGGGACCCGGGCGAGATCGAGCGGGTCGTGGGGCAGCTGGCCGACGGGCGGCTCGTGGCGATCGAGAAGGGGAACGACCGCGCGGGCAGCACGGTGGAGCTGGTGCACGAGTCGCTGATCGAGCGGTGGCCGACGCTGAAGCGCTGGCTCGACGAGAGCCAGGACGACGCCGTGTTCCTGGACCGGCTGCGCGCGGCGGCGAGGCTGTGGGACGCGAGCGGCCGCGCCGCGGACACGCTCTGGCGCGGCAACGTCGCGAAGGAGGCGCGCGGCTTTCGCGAGCGGTACCGGGGCGCGCTGCCGGAGCGGGAGCGGCTGTTCCTGGAGGCGGTGCTCCGGCTCGCGGACGAGACCCGGCGCCGGAGGCGCCGGCTCGTCTCCGGGACGATCGCGGCGCTGTCGCTCCTGGTGGTCGCGGCGGGGGCGGGGATCGTGAAGCTGACCCGGCAGAACGGGGTGATCACGGCGCAGCTCGACGCGATCCGCCGGACCGAGGAGACGCTGAAGAAGGCGCTCGCGAGCGAGGAGGCGGAGCGGAGCGCGGCCGAGAGGGCGCGGCACGAGAGCGAGGCCGAGCGGAGGCGGGCCGAGGCGATGCAGCGCGAGGCGGAGCAGGCCCGGGACCGCGCCAAGGCCGAGGCCGAGCGGGCCCGCGTGGCGGCGGGCGAGGCGCGGGCGGCGCGGGACACGGCGCAGCAGTCCGAGGTCGAGGCGCGAAAGGCCGAGGCGAAGGCCACCGAGGAGGAGCGGAAGGCGAAGGCGGCGGCGGAGGCGATGCTGCAGAGCAAGCGCGAGCAGGAGCACCTCATCCAGCGGACCGTGGGGAAGATCGACGAGAAGTTGAAGTAGCCGGCGCCGCCGGGGCCGCGCCTCGGCGGGGTGGGGGACGGCCTCGTCGCGTCGCGAGGGTCGTTCCGCGGCGGCGAGGTCGGCGCAGACGGGCGGTGAGGAGGGCGCTCCAGACATCGTTTCGGGGTGCGGCGCGCTGCGCTGGAGCGCTCCTTGGGATCGAGGCGGCGCGGCTACCGCGGCGGTGCCGTCCGGCTGTGGTGGTAGATGGCGCCGCCCTCGCCGACGACAAGGGACGAGCTCCCAGCGCCCCACCCCGTGAAAAGGCGGCGGTCTGTCGTGGAGTTGAGCTTGATCCAGGAGATGCCGTCGTAGTGCAGGAGCGTGCCGAACGCACCCACGGCAAAGACGTCCCGCGGCCCGCTCCCCCACACGCTGTACAGATCGACCAGTGTGGTCGAGTCCATTTCCTGCCAGCCCTGGCCATCGTAGTGCAGGATCGTGCCCTCGTTCCCCACGGCATAGACATCCCGCGGCCCGGTCCCCCACAGGTTGTTCAACGTTACCGATTTGGGCGGGTTCATGTCCATCTGCCAGTCCCGGCCGTCGTAGTGCAGGATCGCGCCGTCCTCGCCCACGGCGAAGACATCCTGCGGCCCGGTCCCCCACACGCCGCGGAGCGGCGGCAGCGATTCGGGCCGGGGCATGTCCTCCCAGCTCTCGCCGTCGTAGCGCAGGATCGTGCCGCCGTACCCCACGGCGAAGACATCCCGCGGCCCGCTCCCCCACACGCTGGACAACGATTCCAGCCCTGTGGGCAAGGGCATGTCCTGCCAGTCCTGGCCGTCGTAGCGCAGAGCCGTCCCGTTGGGACCCACGGCGAAGACATCCCGCGGCCCGCTCCCCCACACGTCGAACAACAGCTCCGACGTGGGAGAGGGCATGTCCTGCCAGTCCTCGCCGTCGTAGTGCAGGATCGTGCCCTTGTCACCCACGGCAAAGGCATCCTGTAGATCGCTCCCCCACACGCTGTACAGCCAGTCCGATGTGGGCGACGTCATGGGCTGCCAGCTCTGGCCGTTGTAGTTCAGGATGGCGCCGCTGTCGCTCACGACGAAGACATCCCACGTCTCGCTCCCCGACACGCCGGACAGCTGTTCCACCGAGATGGGTAAGGGCATGAGCTGCCAGCCGTCGCCGTCGTAGTGCAGAATGTTGCCCTGATGACCCACGGCGAAGACGTTCTGCGGCCCGCTCCCCCACACGTCATGAAACGTCTCCACCCGCGCAGGCAAGGTCATGGGCTGCCATTCCTGGCCGTCGTAGCGCAGGATCGTGCTGTCGTCACCCACGGCGAAGACGTCCTGCGGCCCGCTCCCCCACACGCCCCTCATCGTGAGGAATTCCGGGAAGGGCGAGGTCATGGGCTGCCATTCCTGACCGTCATAGTGCAGGATCGTGCCATAGCCCACGGCAAAGACGTCCTGCGGCCCGCTCCCCCACACGTCATACAACACGTTCGGTGTGGGCGAGGCCGTGCGCTGCCACTCCTGTCCGTCGTAGTGCAGGATCGTGCCGTTATCGCCCACGGCGAAGACATCCCGCGGCCCGCTCCCCCACACGCCCTTGATCGTGATCGGATCCGAGGTGGGCAAGATCATGGGCTGCCACTCCTGACCATCATAGTGCAGGATCGTGTCATAGCCGACGGCAAAGACGTCCTGTGGCCCGCTCCCCCACACGCCGTTCAGCGTGGTAGACGTGGGCAACGTCGTCGCCCGCCAGTCCTGACCGTTGTAGTGCAGGATCGTGTTATAGCCCACGACGAAGACATCCTGCGGCCCGCTCTCCCACACGCCGGTCAGCGGCCCCGATGTAAGAAAATCGTGCTGACGCCAGTTCCAGCTTCCGCACGAGCCGACGGACAGGTCATCGCAGGAGCTGGTGCACCCCGGACGGCCGAAATCGTAGCGCAGGTTGACGCAGGAGGTCGTGATCGTCACGCCGGGATCGCAGGCTTCGTCCTGCGCCAGCTCCCCGTCGCCGCAGTGCGCCTCGCAGTCGAGCCTGCAATACCCGCGGCGCTCCGCGTTCTGGCCGCCGCGGCACCGCGGGTCGGTCGACCTGACTTCATCAGAGCCGCAGTCGCAGGTCTCCCCGCGCATCATGTCGACGATGCCGTTGCCGCAGCGCTCGTTGGACTTGCAGTCGGCGCTGCACCCGTCGCCGCCGCGCTCGTTGCCGTCGTCGCAGATCTCGCCCCGCACGGCATCGACGACGCCGTTGCCGCAGCGCTCGTTGGACTTGCAGTCGGCGCTGCATCCGTCGTCGTCCTTCGTGTTCCCGTCGTCGCAAACCTCGCCGTCCTCGAGGATCTCATTGCCACAGCTATGGCCGTAGCCGGGGACGGCACACCGGGGGTTGCCGTCGGCCGGCATGACGCATTCACGGTCGATCGGGCAAAAACTGTCACCGCAAGGGACCGCGCCCTGAAGGCATGCGCCCGTGGCGGCGATCAGCGCCGTCGCGAACACGATCGCCACGACGTGGCGAGGCGCCCAGCCGCCCCGCGGAGGGCGCGTGACGACGCTCCGGTTCCGCTCCATGCTCCGCCTGCGCATCGATGCCCGCATCCTACCCTCGTCGCTTTCTCTCTGATCGACCCGGCAGATCGCTCCGGGGTATCGCAACGCCAGGACCGCCGCTCCCGCGGCGCCGCCAAGGAGATATCGAGGAACGAGCACGCGGTCCACGGACGACATCTCGAGCGAGGAGCAAGCAGCAAGCCACATGCCGCCTTGGCACCGCCGCAGGCCGCGATCGTGCACCTACCGCGTGCTGAGCCGCCGCGTCTGCTGTCCTCGCGGGCGACGCGCGGCGGCGTCGGGCGCGCCCTCGGGGCGCGATGCCGGCGCGATGGCAATCCTTGCCGCGCCTCTGCCGCCGCGGCGATGGCAATCTTTGCCATGAAGGCAACGCTTGCCACGCGCGCGCGGATCCAGGGCGCGAGAGCGGCCGCGGGAACGCCGATCGTCCAGGTTCGGACCCGACGCTCGGCCGGCACGGTTGCTGCCAGTCCGGCGAGCGCAAGCCGGCGATCGCCATCTGCGGGCGAGCGCGCCGCTCACCGCCGGTCGCCGCCCGCCCGCCTCAGCGCTGCTGCGCCCCGAACCGCGCCTTCGCCGCGTCCACCGCGGCCTTCGTCCACCGATCGACCTCCTCGTCGGTCAGCGTCCGCTCCGGCGACCTGAACCACAGCGCGAACCCGAGCGAGTGCGTCCCCGGCGGGAGCTCGCCGCCGCGGTACCGGTCGAACAGCTCGACCTTCTCGCAGCGCTCCCCGGCCGTCGTCCGCAGCAGCTCCAGCACCTGGCCCGCCGGCACGTCGAGCGGCAAGAGCAGCGCCACGTCGTGCCGCATCGCCGGGAACCGGCTCGGCTTCGCGGCCGCCGGCGCGCGGTAGGCCGCCGCCACCGCCGCGAGATCGAGCTCCGCCACCACCGCCCCGGTCGTGATCTCCAGCGCGTCGCGCACGTCCGGGTGCAGCTCCGCCACGTACCCCACGGCGCGGCCGTCGAGCGTGACGCGCGCTCCCTTGCGCGGGTGCGCCCACGGCGGCGGCTCGCCCTCGAGGTCGAACTCCGGCGCCACGCTGCCCGCGAGCTCCGCCAGCACCGCCTCGACCACGCCCTTGCCATCGTAGAAGTCGACGTCCTCGGGCCGCGTGAGGTAGCTGTCGCGCGGCCCCGCGAGCAGGACCGTCAGCCGGGTCGGCTCGTCCACCGGCGGCCGCTCGACCCGCGCCTTCTGGCCCGCGCCGTCCGTGCCGCCCGCCTCGCCCTGACGCGGCAGGAACACCTGGCTCACCTCGAACAGCCGCACCCGCGGCACGTTGTACCGCTGCGAGCGCTGCGCGACCGTGAGCAGCCCCGGGACCAGCGACGGCCGCATCACCGACTTCTCCTCGGAGAGCGGGTTCAGCAGCCGGAGGAGCGGCTCGACCTCGAAGCGCGACGCCTTCAGCTCCTGCGGCGACAGGAACGAGTACGTCACCGCCTCGTGCAGGCCGATCCCGGTGCAGATCTGGCGCACCCGGCGCCGGAGGCGGTAATCGCCCCGGGCGCCCGCGGGCGCCGCGCCGACGCGCGGGAGGCTGCTCGGGATCTGGTCGTAGCCGGCGACGCGCGCGACCTCCTCGATGAGGTCGATCTCCTCCACGATGTCGGGCCGGTGCGCCGGCACCTCGACGAGCAGCCGATCCGCCTGCTGCTCCACGGTCGAGACCCCGAGCGTCTCCAGGATCTCGCGCGTCCGCGGCGGGGCCTCGGCGCCGATGATGCGCTTGTACCGCGGCAGCCGCAGCGTCAGACGGCGCGGGGCGCGGGGCGCGACGTACGCGTCGATCGGCTCGCCCGCCGCCTCGGCGCCGGCGAGCTCGCAGATGAGCGCGGTCCCGCGATCGCGCGACAGCGGCACCCCCGAGAGGTCCACCTCGCGCTCGAAGCGGTGCGACGCCTCGGTGTGGAAGCCGTACCGCCGCGCCGACCTGCGGATCCCGCGCGGCTCGAAGTAGGCCGACTCGAGGAACACCCGGCGCGTCGTCGCGGTGACGCCGCTGTCCGCGCCGCCGATCACGCCGGCCAGCGCCACGACGCGCTCCGCGTCGGCGATCACGAGGTCGTCCTCGTTCAGGGACAGCTTCTGCCCGTCGAGCGCGACGAACGCCTCGCCCTGCCGCGCCCTCCGGATCTCGACCGGCAGCCGCAGCGCGTCGAGATCGAAGGCGTGGAGCGGCTGCCCCCGCTCGAGCATCACAAGGTTCGTCGCGTCGACGACGTTCGTGATCGGCCGGACCCCGAGGCGGCCGAGGCGCACCCGGGCCCAGAGCGGCGAGGGACCGACGCTGACGCCCTCGATCACCTGGCCGGCATACCGGGGGCAACGCTCCTTGTCGCGCACCTCGACGCTCGCGCGCGCCCCGCCGCCGCTCGCCTGCGGCCGCGCGACCGCCGGCGGCTGGAAGGGGACGCCGAGCACCGCGGCCACGTCCCGGGCCACGCCGAGGTGGCCCAGCGCGTCGGGCCGGTTGGGGGTGACGCTGAGCTCGATGATCCAGTCCTCGAGGCGCGGCTCCCAGTCGAGCAGCGATTGCCCCGGGCGCCCGCCCTCGATGGTGAGCAGGCCCTCGTGGCTCGACCCGAGGCCGAGCTCGTCCTCGGCGCAGAGCATGCCGGCCGACGAGACGCCGGCGACCGCCTTCTCGGTCAGCGTGACGAGCGCGCCGCTGCGGTCGAGGACCTGCGCCCCCACCGGCGCATAACAGACGAGCGCGCCGCCGCCGGGGGCCGGGATGTTCTGCGCGCCGCACACCACCTCGCCGCCTCCGCCGGCGCCGCCGGCGTCCACGCGGACAAGCGTGAGGCCCTTCTTGCTCGGGTGGGGCCGCGTCGCCTCGACGCGCGCGAGGACCACCGGGCGCAGCGCGGCGCCGACGTGCGTCACGCGATCGACCTCGAGCCCGCCGCGGCCGAGCGCCGACGTCACCGCGTCGACGCCGGGATCGGCGCCGAGGATCTCTTGAAGCCACTTGTACGATATCAACATGGGGAGTCGGGCTCCGGCGCGAGGGGAGTCGCCTAGAGGCTTCCGAGGAAGCGGACGTCGTTCTCGTAGAAGGCGCGGATGTCGTCGACGGCGAACTTCATGTTGGCCGTGCGATCCACGCCGATGCCGAACGCCAGCCCCGTGTAGAGCTCCGGGTCGATTCCGACGTTCCGGAGCACCGTCGGGTGGACCATGCCGCACCCGAGCACCTCCAGCCAGCCGGTGCCCTTGCACTGCGGACAGGCGCGGTTCGCGCCGAAACAGACGAGGCAGGAGACATCGAGCTCGGCGCTGGGCTCGGTGAAGGGGAAGTAGCTCGGCCGGAAGCGCGTCCGCGTGTTCTCACCGAACATCCGGCGGCTGTAGACCTCGAGCAGGCCCTTGAGGTCGCCGAGGGAGACGTCGCGGTCGACGACGAGCCCCTCGATCTGCACGAACATGGGGCTGTGGCTGGCGTCGTCGTCGCGCCTGTAGACGACGCCCGGCGCGACGATCATGACCGGCGGAGGGTGGGAGAGCATCTCGCGCACCTGCACCGGGCTCGTGTGCGTGCGGAGGAGCACGTTCTGGCCCGGATCGCCGGCCACGTAGAACGTGTCGTGCATGTCCATGGCCGGGTGATCCGCCGGGAACCCGAGGAGATCGAAGTTGTAGCGCGCGAGCTCGATCTGCGGCCCCTCGGCGACGTCGAACCCGAGCCCGACGAAGATATCCACGATCTCGTCGAGGGTCCGCATGATCGGGTGCGGCCGGCCGGGCGCGCGCCAGCGGCCGGGCAGGGTGATATCGAGGGGCGGCGCGGAGAGCTCGCGATCGCGCGCGGTCCGCTTGATCCGGGCGGTCGCCTCCTCGCGGGCGCGCTCCACGCGGCCCTTGACCGCGTTGAGGCGCTGGCCGAGCGCCTTGCGCTCCTCGGGCGCCGCCCCGGGCAGCTGCTTCATCAGCGCATTGAGCGACCCGCGGCGCCCGAGCAGGCTGGCATACAGGCGGTTCAGCTCATCGAGATCGCCGACGGCGGCGAACTGGACGTCCACCGTGCGATCGACCTCGTCGATGAGGCGGCCGAGTTCGGGACCACTCATTGCCGCCCCCTTACCCCAGACCCCCAGGCAACGCAAGACATCACCACCCGCGCTGCGCCGGCGCGTGCGGGACGTCCGGTGCGCGGACGGCGGCGACGGAGCGCGCCGCGCGCGGGCAGAGGGGAGGGGCCGGCGGCCATCGCCCGAGGCGAACGCCCGATCCGCGCGGCGTCGCGCCGCGATCCAGGGGGGCGGCGCGCGACGGCTCCGCGCGGGGCGCGCAACAACGGTTGTCACCACGGTCAACTCCGGGTTGACAGCGCCCCGGCGGCGCCGGCACGGCCCCACTCGGGATCTACGCCGGCCGCGCGCTGGCGCGACCGTTGCAAAACCGGTTCAGCACGGTGTGCCATTGGCCGGGCGCCGCTCGGCAGCGCGCGGCCGAGGCCGGCGTCTGCCCGCCGCGGGCTGCGCTCGGCCCCGCGACGTACCGCAGCGCCGCGCCGGCACCGCTTCGTCCTCACCGAAGACCCTTCGGATGCATCGCTATGGCCAAGATGACCGCCTTCTTCATCGCGCTCTGTTACCTGCTCGGGGCCATCCTCGCCTACCGCGCGCTCGCGCTGCTGACCCGCCCCGCGCCTCCGGAGGGCGCGCGCGAGATGAAGACGTCGGGCGCCGAGGGCCGCGGCGCCAGGGTTTACGTTGTCTCCAGGAGGCAGCGTCTCTTCGTGCGGGAGCGCCCCGGCGCGCGGGGACCCCGGGAGCGCCCGGCGAGCGCGGGAGGGCGCAGCTTCCTCCCTGGCGCAGCGATTGCACAACCGCGGTCCATGGGCCGAGCGCCCCTGAGCTCCGCGCGTGGCCGCCGTCGAGGCGTGCCTGCCGCGGGCTGCCATCGGCCTCCGGGGCGCCGCGCTGCGCAGCGCCGTTCAACCCTCACCGATAACCCCGATTCCAGCGTGCATCGATATGGACAAGAAAGCCGTCTCCTTCCTCGTGCTCGGTTGCCTGCTGGGGACCATCGTCACCTCCGGCGCCTTCTCCGTGCTGGCCCGCCCCGCGTCGGCGGAGGGCGCCGGTGAAAGGCAGGCTGCCGGCGCGGCGAGCGCCGGCACGAAGAAAGTGGTCCTGAAGCTGTCGCACGCGCTCGATCAGGCGCATCCGGTGCACGTCGCCATGGAGTACATGGCGAAGCAGCTCGACAAGAAATCGGGCGGCGCCGTGCAGCTGCAGATCTTCCCGAACGGGCAGCTGGGCAGCGAGACGGAGAGCATCGAGCAGGTGCAGCGAGGGGCGCTGGCGATGGTCAAGACCTCCACGGCGCCGCTCGAGAGCTTCATCCCGGAGATGGCGCTCTTCGGGCTGCCGTACCTCTTCCGGGACGAGGACCACTTCTGGAAGGTGCTCCTCGGCGACGTTGGCAAGGATCTCGCCGCGGCCGGGGCGAAGGTGGGCGTGCGGGGCCTCTGCTACTACGACTCCGGGAGCCGGAGCTTCTACACGGCGGACGCGCCCGTCATGAGCCCTGCGGATCTCAAGGGCAAGAAGATCCGCGTCATGAAGAGCAAGACCGCGATGGACATGGTCTCGCAGATGGGCGCCGCGCCGACGCCGATCGCGTTCGGCGAGCTGTATTCCGCGCTGCAGCAGGGGATGGTCGACGGGGCCGAGAACAACCCGCCCAGCCTCTTCACGAGCCGTCACTTCGAGGTCACCAAGCATTACTCGCTCGACGAGCACACGAGCGTCCCCGACATCATCCTGTTCAGCCAGAAGATCTGGGAGTCGCTGAGCCCTGAGGTCCAGCGGTGGGTCCAGGAGGCGGCCGATGAGTCGGCTGTCTTCCAGCGCGAGGCGTGGAAGAAGAGCACTCAGGAGTCCCTCGACGCGCTGAAGAAGGCGGGGGTGACCATCCACCGGCCGGACAAGGAGCCGTTCCGCAAGCAGGTCCAGCCCATGTACGACCGCCTCGAGGGCACGGAGCTCGGCAAGCTCGTGAAGCGCGTCCAGGAGGTCGAGTGATGGACGTCCAGGAGCGAAGGGCAGGGCTCCTGCTCGACGAGGAGACGAGCGCTCCTCAGGAGCCGCCGTCGCCTGTACAACCGCCGGACGTGGGCCCGGCCGGCGCGCCGAGCGCGGGGCGTCGAGCGCCGGCCGTCGTCGGGCCGCTGCACAGGCTGCACGCAGGCCTGATCAGGACCCTGGAGGTCGTGCTCGTCGCCGCGTTCGCGGTGCTCACGCTCGACACCCTCTGGGGCGTCTTCTCCCGCTACGTGCTCGGCAACCAGAGCCGCTGGACCGAGGAGCTCGCCGTCTATCTCCTGGTCTGGATCTCGCTCCTCGGCGCCGGGCTCGCCTACGGCGAGAGAGCGCACCTCGGCGTCGACTACTTCGTCGGCAAGATGGACCCGGCGGCCCAGCGCGTCGCGGCGATCGCCATCGAGCTCCTGGTGGCTTTCTTCGCCGCGTTCGCGCTGATCTACGGCGGCTGGACGCTCGTCGTCAAGACGCTCGAGTCCAAGCAGACGTCGCCCGCGCTCGACATCCAGGTGGGCTACGCCTACCTGGCCGTGCCCATCAGCGGGGTCTTCTTCCTCATGTTCTGCATCGAAAACCTGGTGGAGCTGTTCACCGGGCGGGTGTCGCCGAGGAGAGGCGAGCCCGTCACCGACGCATAACCTTCCAGAGCCGGGCCCGCCATGGAAATCCAAGTCCTCATCCTCGTGTTCAGCTTCTTCGCGCTGCTCCTCCTCAACGTGCCGGTCGCCGTCTGTATCGGCCTCTCCACGGTGCTGACGATCGCCTCGCTGGGCGACGTGCCCACGGCCTACATCGTGGCGCAGCGCATCTCGACCGGCATCGCCAGCTTCCCGCTGCTCGCCATCCCCTTCTTCGTCCTCTCCGGCCTGCTCATGGGCGAGGGCGGCATGGCCCGCAGGCTCATGGATTTCGCGAGCGCCGTGGTCGGCCGCTTCCACGGCGGCCTCTCGTACGTCAACACGCTGACGTGCATGCTCTTCGGGGCCGTCTCGGGCTCGGCGGCGGCCGCCGTCTCCTCCATCGGAGGCTTCATGATCCCCGAGATGGAGCGGAAGAACTACGGGAGGGAGTTCAGCGTCGCGCTGACCACGACCTCGGCCACCACCGGGCTGCTCATCCCTCCGAGCAACATCATGATCGTCTATGCCGTGGTCGCCGGGAACGTGTCGGTGGCCGCGCTGTTCCTGGCCGGCGTCGTCCCGGGCCTCCTCGTGGGCCTGAGCATCATGGTCGTGGCCTTCCTGGCCAACCGCAAGCAGCCGGTGGGCGTGAGCGAGAAGGTCCCGTTCAACGAGGTCGTCCGGAGCTTCGCCCAGGCGATCCCCAGCTTGCTCCTGATCCTGATCGTCATGGGCGGGATCCTCGCCGGGGTGTTCACGGCGACCGAGGCCAGCGCGGTGTCCGTGGCCTACGCATTCCTGCTGGGGACGCTGTTCTATCGTGAGGTCAAGCTCAAGGACATGCCGCGGATCCTGCTCAAGTCCGCCAAGACCACGGCGGTGGTGATGATCCTGGTGGGTGCCAGCCAGGCCATGAGCTGGGTGCTCGCCTTCGAGCAGGTGCCCCAGAGCGTCAGCCAGGCGATGCTGGGGATCGCCCAGAGCCCGTTCGCGACGCTGCTCATCATCAACGTCCTCCTGCTCGTCGTGGGCACCTTCATGGACATGACGCCTGCGGTCCTGATCTTCACGCCCATCTTCCTCCCGGTCGTCACGGGGATGGGCATCCATCCGGTGCACTTCGGCGTCCTGATGGTCACGAACCTGTGCATCGGCCTGTGCACCCCGCCGGTGGGCACCTGCCTGTTCGTGGGCTGCGGCGTCGGCAAGACCACGATCGCGAAGGTGGTCCGGCCGATGATTCCGATGTTCGCCGCCATGATCGTCGCGCTGATGCTCATCAGCTACGTGCCCCAGCTCTCGCTCTGGCTCCCGGCGCAGTTCAACCTCTGAGGCCGCGCCCCCGCGCCCGCGACCCGCACAGCGCCGCGCCGGCAGGGCGGGAAGGCCGCTCTCGACGCCGTCGCCGCCCCCGCGCACCGCCGGAGGAGCTCCGCTCCGGCGCTCCTTCAAACCCCTCCTGGACTCGCACGCTCACCCTCGATGGGCGCTCGCCGCTACCGCAGGCGCTCATGCGCGACAGCGCCGGCCCCTGCGCGCGTCAATCACCGCTGTCGCCTATGTCAACCGGGAGTTTACGGCGTTGCGGGGGAATCTGCCTCCCGTTCGGGCGGAGCGCGCCAGGTCGTCGCCGGGGCGCGTCGGGGCAAATCGTGCGCTCCGGTCGGATTCGGCCCAAAGCGGCTGCGGTCGGGCCTGGGCTCGGATCGCCACCTCGGCGCGTCGCGCGCGCCACGGCGCCGCTGCGGCGCTGTGTGCCCCTGGCTCGTGGTTTGCAATCGAGCATGGACGCTGCCAGCGCACCCCACGCGGAGCGAGCCACAAGGCGTGCTGTCGGGCGTCGCTCGCCTCGACGACAGCCCCGCTGATCGCGCAGGCGCAGGTCCAACCCTTCACGAGATCGGCGCACTCTTGAATTCCATCGTCAATCCCTGTTGCCAATCTGGGCATGATGTTCCGCGTGGCTCGCGATGCGGCGCGCGCTCGGCAGGCGGAGGCGCGGCTGCGCCAACTACCCGCTTCGCGAGCGCGCGCAACCTGGCTTGCGCGCTGCTCGGCGCCGCCCTCTGCGCGGCTCCCTCGGTCGCGAAAGGGCAGCCGCTGCCCCCTGCGACGGCGCCGGACCAGGCGCCCGAGGCGACGGACCCGCCCGCCGAGACGCCCGCCGCGGCGGCGCCCGCCCAGGGCGCGGCTCCGGCGCCCGACGCCGGGGGTACCGGGGCCGCGGCCGTCCCCCCCTCCCAGCAGCCGGTGCAGAAAGAAGAGCCCTCCGCGCCGCCGTCGCCGCCGGTGGAGAGCGGGTTCTTCTTCGGCGCCGTCAGCCGCGCCGTCGCGGCCACGGACGCCGAGCTCGGGCCGGGGCGCGACGCCGACATTGTCTTGAGAGGATCGCGCCTCGACGAGTCCACGTTCATCCAGCTGGACCTGGAGCGGCAAGACTACTGGGAGTCCACCGGCGCCACCACGCGGGCCGCCGTCCGCCTCGTCGTGGACGCCCCGGTCCTCCATTACAACAACGCGCGGCCGTGGAACGTCAACATGTCCGTGCGCAACGCCTTCGTCGAGGAGCGCGACCTCGGCGTCAAGGGGCTGTCCGTGTGGATCGGCTCGCGCCTCTACCGCGGTGACAACTCCGAGCTGCTCGATTTCTGGCCGCTCGACTGGCTGAACACGCTGGGCGGGGGCGTCCGCTACGACCTGCCCTCGAAGAAAACGTATTTCGCGGCGCACGCCGGCGTCAACCGGCCGCTCACGCCGTATTACCTGCAGACGGTGGAGCGCGCGCCGGCGCTCAACCAGCCCGGCACGGCGAACGTCAACCTCCTCGATCGCCAGCGGCTCATCACCAGCTTCAAGGCGAGCCACACCGTCCCGATCGGGGAGAAGGGCGGCGTCAAGGGCATCCTCTACGGCGAGCTGCACCAGCTGCCGTCGGGCACGCGCGAGACGGCGGAGGCCGGCGTTTACGAGCGGCTGCCGCGCGACTCCGGGTACGTCATCGGCGCGCAGATCAGCCCGTTCACCGGCGTGGACAACGGGCACCTGCACCTCTTCCTCCGCTACGCGGGCGACCTCGCGGCCCACGGCGAGTTCGGCTCCCCCACGCAGCCCGCGCCGGACGGCACCGCGTCCGGCGCGCACGAGCTCATGTTCACCATGAGCGGCAACTACGAGACGGGGAAGCTCGGCCTGATGGCCTCGGGGTACGTGCGCTCGTTCCGCAACGCCAGCGAGCCGTTCGACTTCGCCGATCTGGACGAAGGCATCTTCGTGGTGCGACCGCATTACTACATCCGCGACTGGGGAGGCATCGCCGTCGAGGGCTCGTACCAGGCCCAGCGGCGCGGGAGGGTCCCGCCGCCGGCCGACCCCGCGGCGCCGGGCGCGCACCCCGGAGCGAGCCACCACAGCGCGAGCCTCGTGCGCTTCGGGCTCGTGCCGTTCCTGAACGCGGCGGGCAAGGGCGACTTCAAGCGCCCGCAGTTCCGCTTCATCTGGCTCGTGACCCGGCGCGACGAGGGCGCGAAGGCCCTTTATCCGCAGGACGACGTGTTCAGCAAGCGCACGTGGGAGCACTTCTTCGGCCTGAACGTCGAGTGGATCTTCAAGGCGAGCCCGGCGTTCTGACGCAGATCTCGCGTGCTCCGCCCGCTCGCCGCGGGACCGAAGCCAGCGTGATGGCTCTTAACACACAAAGAGAGAGGATCTTCGAATGATGAGCTGCCTACCGCTCGCGAAAACGTGGGGAGGTGAGCATGGTGATGAAACCTGATGTCTCCGTGAGCGCTCCTCCGCTGCACGCGGGGGCCGAGCGGAGCTACGGCGACGACGCCGCGCCGAGCGTCATCACCGGCGTCGGGCGCTACCGCTGGGTGATCTGCGCCCTCCTGTTCACCGCCGCGACGATCAACTACGTCGATCGCCAGGTGCTGGGCGTCCTCAAGACGACGCTCCAGAAGGAGCTCGGCTACAACGATATCGATTACGGCAACATCGTCACGTCGTTCCAGGCCGCCTACGCGATCGGGATGCTGACGATGGGCCGCCTCATGGACCGCATCGGGACGCGGCGCGGCTTCTCGTTCGCCGTCGGGTTCTGGAGCCTGGCGGCGGCGGCGCACGCGCTCGTCGGCAGCGCCGGCGGGCTCTCGGCGGCCCGGTTCGCCCTCGGCATCGGCGAGGCCGGGATGTTCCCGGGCGCCCTCAAGACGATCGCCGAGTGGTTCCCGAAGAAGGAGCGCGCGCTCGCGACCGGGCTGTTCAACTCCGGCACCAACATCGGCGCGATCGTGTGCCCCCTCGTGGTGCCGTGGATCGCGGTGACCTGGGGCTGGCGCGCCGCCTTCGCGCTGACCGGCGCGATCGGGGCGCTCTGGATCGTCGCGTGGCTGATCCTCTACTCCCCCCTCGCGCAGAACCCCCGCGTCTCGCCGGCGGAGCGGGCTTACATCACGAGCGAGCCGTCGCCGTCGCCGGGCAAGATCGGCTGGCTCACCCTCGTCCCGCACCGCCAGACGTGGGCGTTCGCCATCGGCAAGTTCATGACCGATCCGTTCTGGTGGCTTTACCTCTTCTGGGTCCCCGACTTCCTCAACCGAAAGCACGGGCTGAACCTGCTCCAGATCGGGCCGCCGCTCGTCACGATCTACCTGCTCTCCGACGTGGGCAGCATCGCCGGCGGCTGGTTCTCCTCGATGCTCATGCGCCGCGGCTGGACCGCGAACGCCGCGCGCAAGACCGCGATGCTCGTGTGCGCGCTCGGCGTCGCGCCCGTCTTCCTCGCGACGCGCACCGACTCGCTGTGGGTGGCCGTGCTCCTGCTCGGCCTCGCCACCGCCGCGCACCAGGGCTTCTCGGCGAACCTGTTCACGCTCACCACCGACATGTTCCCGTCGCAGGCCGTCGGGTCGGCCGTCGGGCTCGGCGGCATGGCCGGCGCCATCGGCGGCATGCTCATCGCGCAGATCGCCGGCCACGTCCTGCAGCTCACCGGGAGCTATTCGACCCTCTTCATCATGGCCGCGTCCGCGTACCTCCTCGCGCTCGCCATCATTCACCTGCTCGTGCCGCGGCTCGAGGCCGCGCGATTGAACCAAGGATAGTTGGTATGACGAACGATCCGTTTCGTTTGGACGGCAAGGTCGCGCTCGTGACGGGCTCGGCCACGGGGATCGGCGCGGCGATCGCGACGGCGCTCGCGGCCGCGGGCGCGGACATCGCCTGTCACGGCAAGGACGAGCCGGGCGAGGCCACGATGGACGCGGTGCGGAGGCTCGGGCGGCGCGCGATCGGGACGGCCGCGGACCTGGCCGATCGCGCGGCGCACGAGGAGCTCATCCGGAGGACGAAGGCCGAGCTCGGGCGCCTCGACATCCTGGTGAACAACGCGGGGCTCATCCGGAGGTCGCCGGCGGTCGAGTACTCCGACGAGGACTGGGACCTCCTCCTCGAGGTCAACCTGACGTCCGCGTTCCGGCTGTCGCGCATCGCCGGCAAGCACATGCTCGAGCAGGGGTCGGGCAAGATCGTCAACATCGCGTCGCTGCTCTCGTTCCAGGGCGGGATCCTGGTCCCCGCCTACGCGGCGTCCAAGGGCGGGATCGCGCAGCTGACCAAGGCGCTCGCGAACGAGTGGGCGGCGAGGGGCGTCAACGTGAACGCGATCGCGCCCGGCTACATCGCGACGGACAACACGGCCGCGCTCCGGGCCGACGAGGCGCGCAGCCGCCAGATCCTCGAGCGCATCCCCGCCGGCCGGTGGGGCGAGGCCAGCGACATCGCGGGGGCGGCGCACTTCTTGTGCGCCGAGGCGAGCAAATACATCCACGGCCACGTGCTGGTCGTCGACGGCGGCTGGATGGGCCGTTGAGGAGCGGGAAGATGCAGATTCGCAGTGCAAAAGGTTGTGCGTGGGACCAGGTGAGCCTCGGTGAGGTGATGCTGCGCCTCGACCCGGGCGAGCGCCGCGTCCACACGACGCGGACGTTCGACGTCGGGGAGGGCGGGGGAGAGTACAACGTGGCGCGCGGGCTCCGGCGCTGCTTCGGGCTCCGCACCGCCATCGTCACGTCGCTCGCGGACAACGCGGTCGGCCGGCTCATCGAGGATCTGATGCTCCAGGGCGGGGTCGACACGTCGTTCCTGCGCTGGGTCGATTACGACGGCGTGGGCCGGGAGGTGCGCAACGGCCTCAACTTCACCGAGCGCGGCTTCGGGCCCCGGGCCGCCGCCGGGTGCTCGGACCGCGGCCACAGCGCCGCGTCCAAGCTGAAGCCGGGCGACCTCCCGTGGAAGACCATCTTCGGCGAGCGCGGCGCGCGCTGGTTCCACACGGGCGGCATCTTCTGCGCCCTGTCGGAGGCGGCCGGCGGCGTCGCGCGCGAGGCCATGGAGGCCGCGCGCGAGCACGACGTGCGGATCTCCTACGACCTCAACTACCGGCCCTCGCTGTGGAAGAACTTCGGCGGCCAGAAGCGAGCGCGCGAGGTCAACCGCGCGCTCATGCCCTACGTCGACTGCGTGTTCGGGAACGAGGAGGATTTCGTCGCCGGCCTCGGCTTCGAGATCTCCGGCGTGGACACGAGCTACAGCCAGCTCGACACGAACGGGTTCCGCCGGATGATCTCCGAGGTCGTCGCGGCGTACCCCAACATCTCGGTCGTCGCCACGAGCCTCCGGACGGCCAAGACCGCGAGCGTGAACGGGTGGGGCGGCATCCTGTACTACAAGGGCGAGTTCTACGAGGTCCCCCAGCGAGACATCGAGATCCTGGACCGCGTGGGCGGCGGCGACTCGTTCGCCTCGGGGATCATCTACGGCCTGTTGGCCGATCAGGGCCCGCAGTGGGCGCTCGAGTGCGGCGTGGCGCACGGGGCGCTGGCGATGTCGACCCCGGGGGACACCTCGATGGCGTCGCTCGCCGAGGTGCGGCGGGCCATGGGCGGCGGCGGCGCGAGGATTGAACGATGACGAGGGTCAAACCATGAACAGAGAGCAAGTCGTCCGCCGCATCGAGGAGATCGGCATCGTCCCCGTCGTGCGCGCGCCGAGCGGAGAGCTCGCCGTGCGGGCCGCTGGCGCGCTGCGCGCGGGCGGCATCGAGGTCATCGAGATCACGATGACGGTCCCCGACGCGCTGTCGGTCATGCACGAGATCGCCTCCCGCATGGGGCGCCACGTCCTCGTCGGCGCGGGCACCGTGCTCACCGCGGACGCCGCCCGCGGGTGCATCGAGGCCGGCGCCGAGTTCATCGTGAGCCCGGGGCTCAACCTGGAGGTCATCCGCGCGGCGCACGACCTCGGCAAGGCGGTCTTCCCCGGGGGCCTCACGCCGACCGAGGTGATCACCGCGTGGAACGCCGGCGCCGACGCGGTGAAGGTGTTCCCGTGCTCGGCGATGGGCGGCGCGAAGTACCTGCGCGCCCTGCGCGCGCCGCTGCCGGACGTGAAGATGTTGCCGACCGGCGGGGTCAACCTGACGACCGCCAGGGACTTCATCGAGGCCGGCGCCGTGGCGCTCGGGGTCGGCGGCGAGCTCGTCGACGCCGCGGCGCTCGCCGCGGGCAAGGACGAGGTCCTCACCGAGCGCGCGCGCGAGTTCATGTCGGTGGTGAGCGCCGCGCGGGCCGATCTCAAGGGCGGCGCGCGGGCCTAGTCGTATCGAGGAAGAAGAAGAACCATGAGCAGCCTTCAAAAGAGAGATGTCCCGAGCCTCATGCGCGTGCGCAGCCGCGAGGTCGTGTTCTTCACGCCCGAGCCTGGGCTCAAGCGCCGCATCCTGGCCCACAACGCGAACATGATGCTCGTCGAGCACCACATGGAGATCGGCTGGGCCGGCGCGCGCCACAGCCACCCGCACGATCAGCTGGTCTACGTCATCTCCGGACACCTCAAGTTCTCGTGCGCGGACGAGGAGTTCGAGGTGCGCGCAGGGGACAGCTTCGTGGTCCGCGGGGGCGTCGAGCACCAGGCCTGGGCGTTCGAGCCGAGCGTCGTGCTCGACGTGTTCACGCCTGCCCGCGAGGACTACATGCCCTGAGCGCGGCGAAGCCCCGCCTGTCTCGCCAATTCACCACAATCATCATGTCTTTTCGGCGGGCCTGTGACCGACGCAGCGCCCCCGTGCGATCGAGGAACCTATGAAACGCAGAACGTTCGCGATGTCGATGCTATTGCCCGTGGTGCTGGCCGCCTGCGGCGAGGACAGCGACCCGGAGCCCGGTCCCGGTCCCGGCCCGGGCCCCGGTCCGGAGGTGCCGCCCGAGATGGTGCCGTACTACGAGGCGATGAAGCGCGCGGCCACCTTCATGAGCGAGAAGGTCGCGTACAAGGGCGGTTACGTGTGGAGCTACCTCCCCGATCTCTCCCAGAGCTGGGGCGAGATGGAGGCGTTCCGCACCATGCTGTGGGTGCAGCCGCCCGGCACGCCGTCGATGGGCCACGCCTACCTGGACGCTTACCACGCGACCGGCGACGAGCTCTTTTACAAGGCCGCCGAGCAGGTGGCCCTGGCCCTGATCGAGGCCCAGCACGAGGCCGGCGGCTGGAACTACATCTACGACTTCGCGGGCGAGGAGTCGCTCAAGGACTGGTACGAGACCATCGGCCAGAACGGATGGCGGCTGGAGGAGTTCCACCACTACTACGGCAACGCGACGTTCGACGACGCCGGCACCGCCGTGGCCTCGCAGCTCCTCCTGCGCATGTACCTCGAGAAGAAGGACGAGCGGTTCCGCGGGCCGCTCGAGAAGGCGATCGGCTTCGTCACCACGGCCCAGTACCCCGGGGGCGGCTGGCCGCAGCGCTTCCCGCTGATGAGCAAGGAGGAGGGCAAGCCCGACTACACGAGCCTCGTCACCTTCAACGACGACGTGGCCGGGGAGAACATCAAGTTCCTGATCATGTGCCGCATGGCGCTCGGCCAGCCTGAGCTGCTCGACAACATCGAGCGCGCCATGGACAACTTCGTCGCCATGCAGCAGCCCGCGCCGCAGCCCGCGTGGGGTCTGCAGTTCACGCTCGAGGGCGAGCCGGTGGGCGCGCGCACGTACGAGCCCACGGCGCTGACCACGCACACGACGGCCAACAACATCCAGCAGCTCCTCAATTTCTACGAGCTGACCGGGGACGAGAAGTACATCGCCCGCGTGCCCGAGGCGCTGGACTGGCTGGACAAGGTCAAGCTCACGCCGGAGCTCATCGAGCTCTTCCCCGATCGCACGCACCCCACGTACATCGAGATCGGGACCGACGTTCCGCTGTACGTCCACCGGCGCGGCTCGAACGTCGTCAACGGCGAGTATTACTTCGACAAGGACCCCGAGAAGCCGATTGGCCACTACGGGCAGGCGCGCAAGCTCGACGTCGCCGCCATGCGCAAGCGCTACGACGAGCTGAAGGCCAAATCGCCCGAGGAGCTGACGGCCGGCTCGCCCCTGAAGACCGACGAGCCGGCGGAGCTGCCCAAGTACTTCTCGTTGCGCGAGGTGTCGCTCGTCGATCTCTACGTCGGCCGCACGATGACGACCACGCCGGTGACCGAGGCGGATGCGCAGAAGGTCGTCAGCGAGCTCAACCAAGAGGGCTACTGGCCGGTCAAGCTCACGTACATCACCAACCCCCCCATCGGCCCGGGCACCGCGGAGCCTTATCTCGAAGACACCTACGCCACGACGCACGTCGGTGACCTGAACGACACCTCGCCCTACGAGCCGAGCAAGGCGCCGGCGGGGTACCCGCCCGTGGAGGCGCCGACGGGCATCACCGTGGAGAGCTTCATCAAGAACATGGGCGTCCTCATCTCCTACGTCGCGCCCGTGCAGTGAGCGCCCGAGGGCGCCCGCCCTCGCCCCGCACCCGCTGGTGCCGCGTCGCCTTGGTCCGTTCCTGATGGGATGAGAAGGAACCGCAGAGGCGCAGAGGACACAGAGGGAAGAGCAGAGAGCTGAAAGTTCTCTCTCTTTCTTTCTCTCTCTATCTCTCTTTCCTCTGCGCCCTCTGCGCCTCGGTGGTTCAATTTCTTGTTGTCAATGACCAGGAGCGGGCTTGGCGAAGCGGCATTCCCCTAGCCCTGGAGACATCGGCATGCGTTCTTTCATCTTCGCCGCGCTCGGCGCCGGTTTCCTGCTCGCATCGACGGCCTCTTGCGGCGACGCCGGCGATCCCGCCGGCCAGCCCGATGGATCCTCCGGCGGGACCGGGGGCGCGGGCGCCGGCGCGGTGAGCTCGGGCGGCGGCCAGACGTCCACCACCGCAGGACCGGGTGGCGGCTCGACGACGGCCAGCACCGGAGGGCAGGGCGGGGCCACGTCCGTCTCCTCCGGCGCCAGCACCTCGGCGGGCGCCGGCGGTATGGATTTGCCGCCCTCGGAGGACGACCTCTACGTCGCCCCCGACGGCGCGGAGGACAACCCCGGGACCATCGACGCGCCCACCACGCTCTACAAGGCGATCACCCTGGTGCGACCGGGCCAGACCATTTACCTGCGCGGGGGCGAGTACCTCTACGTCCCGACCGTCGAGATCGCCCACGGGAACGACGGGACGCCGGAGCAGAGGAAGCGCCTGTTCGCCTATCCCGGCGAGGAGCCCGTGCTCGAGTTCAAGGACCAGTATTACAAGAAGGGCGACCCGGCCAGCCCGCGCGGCGTCGAGCTGCACGGCAGCTACTGGCACCTCCAGGGGATCGAGATCGCCAACGCCGGCGACAACGGCCTCTTCATCTCGGGGCACCACAACTTCGTCGAGCGCTGCGTCTTCCACCACAACCGGGACTCGGGGCTCCAGCTCGGCGGCCGGCTGGGCGAGCTGGAGACCCCGGAGGAGGAGTGGCCGTCCCACAACAAGATCATCAACTGCGACTCGTACAGCAACTTCGACCCGCCCGACGGCGGCGACGCGGACGGCTTCGCCCCCAAGCTGAACGTCGGCGAGGGGAACGAGTTTCACGGCTGCCGCGCCTGGAACAACTCGGACGACGGCTGGGACATGTTCAACCGCAACGGCAAGCCGCTGAAGCCGGTCCTCCTGGACCAGTGCTGGGCGTTCGACAACGGCTACAAGGAAGGCGGGTACATGAGCACGCCGCCTCCGGTGCCGTACATGGGCAACGGCAACGGCTTCAAGATGGGCGGGAGCAACGGCCTCGCGTCCGACCACGTGATCACGCGCTCCGTCGCGTTCGGCAACAAGGTCCGCGGCTTCGACGAGAACAACAACGTCGGCAACATCACGGTGAAGAACTGCACGGGGTGGCTGAACGGATCCATGAACTTCGCGTTCGGCGAGGGCGGGTTCCACACGTTCATCAACAACATCTCGCACGCGAGGAAGTCCAGCGACGAGCCGGTCGGCACCGCGGTCTCGAACGCGTTCGAGGGCGCCACCGACGCCGACTTCCTCAGCCTCGATCGCGCGCTGGCCAAGGCCCCCCGCGCCCCCGACGGCAGCCTGCCAAAGGCCAATTTCCTGCGGCTCGCCCCGACAAGCCAGCTCGTCGACGCGGGCTCGACCGAGGGCCCCGCGCTCCCGTACGCCGGCGCCGCGCCCGACCTCGGCGCCTTCGAGGTCGAGTGAGCGCGGAGGCGGCCCGAGCGGGGGCGGCTGCGCAACGGTCTTTCTTCACGCTTTCAGGAGGCAATCATGCGGCATGACAGGTCGAATCGTTTCACCCCCTTTGCGGCGGCCCTCGTCGCGCTCTCTGGCGCGGGAGGCTGCGCGGCGTCGGGGGACGACGGCGACGCGACCGGCGCGGCCGGCGCGGCGTCGTCCGGGGCCGGGACCAGCGGGCCGTCGTCGTCGACGGCGAGCGGCGGCGCGACGAGCAGCGGCACCGCGAGCAGCAGCGGGACCACGGGCAGCGGGGGAGGCGCGACCAGCGGCGACGGCGGAGGGGGTGCGGGCGGGGGCGGCGGCCAGGGCGCGGGCGGGGGCGGCGCGGGCTCGGGCTCCGGCGGCGGCACGGTCGACGGCTGCCCCGCCAGCGCGCCGATCGGGTGGGCGGGCGTGAGCGGCCACGGCGTGGCCACCACGACGGGCGGCCTCGGCGGGATGACCGTCACGGCGACCACGACCGAGCAGCTCGTCGAGTACGCCGAGAGCCCCGAGCCGCTGATCATCCAGATCTCCGGCGACCTCGACATCAGCGGCGTGGACATCGATGTGGCGTCGAACAAGACGCTGATGGGCGCGGGCCCCGACGCCACCCTCCGGGGCCGGCTCCAGATCCGGGGGAAGTCGATCGACACGCCGATCCAGAACGTCATCGTCCAGAACCTCAAGATCGACGCCAGCTCGACCGCCGACGACGGGATCCAGATCCACTTCGCCCACCACGTCTGGGTGGATCACGTGGAGATCTGGGACGCGCTGGACGGCAACCTCGACGTCGTCCACGGCTCGGACCTCGTGACCGTCTCGTGGTGCAAGTTCCACTACACGAGCGACGCGCCGGATCCCGCGCACCGCTTCTCGAACCTGGTCGGCCACAGCGACAACAACGGCGACGAGGACACCGGGAGGCTCCGCGTCACGTTCCACCACAACTGGTGGGCCGACGGCGTGGTCGAGCGCATGCCGCGCGTCCGCTTCGGCGAGGTCCACGTCTTCAACAACTACTACTCGGCGGCCGGCAACAACTACGCCATCGGGGGCGGACTCGAGGCCCGGCTCCGGATCGAGAACAACACCTTCGACGGGGTGAAGGATCCGCACGTCTTCTACGACGGCGAGCCGACCGCGCAGATCGTGGCGACCGGGAATGCCTATCTCGGCCTGTCGGACACCACCCGGAAGGACATGGGGCAGGGGAGCGCGTTCACCCCGCCGTACGCCGTCGCGCTGGACCCAGCCGGCGCCTCGCTGAAGGACGTCGTGACACGGTGCGCTGGTCCGAGATAACGACGTTTGTGCACAGCGCACCTCATCGACAGCACAGACTCCCGTGTGCCCTGGCACCCGGCGTGCTTCGGAGTTCCGGGACCACCCGCCATCCCGGCGACTCGATGCCTGCGGCGCGAGGGCGGGACGCGGTGGTGCAAGGAGCCGACGACGTATGAAATTGCTTCCAGTTGCCATGGCGGTGCTGAGCGTGGCTGCGGTCGGGCTCGGGTGCGGCAGCAGCCCGAGCGATGCGGGAGAGGGCGCAGGGGCGAGCTCCGGCGGGAGCTCCGGCGGGGAAGGGGGCTCGTTCGACATCGGCGGCGAGCCCGGCCCCGGCTCGAGCGGCGCGGGCAACGGCAGCCCCGCGGGCGGCGGAGCGTGCGCGACCCAGACGGCGGCGGCGTCGCTCCAGCCGGTGTACCTGGCCTTCGCGTTCGACGTGTCGGGCAGCATGGGCAAGGGCGACAAGAAGTGGCACGACAAGTCGCTCAAGTGGGATCCCGTGGTCGCGGCGACCCAGCAGTTCTTCGCGGACCCCAGTTCCGAAGGGCTCACGGCGTCGCTCGCGTTCTTCCCGGCCGAGGACGACAAGTGCACGAGCGAGATCTACGCGACGCCGGACGTGCCGCTCACGCCGCTGCCGTCGCCGGCGTTCGGCGCGGCGCTCGACGCGATCGAGCCGATGACCTCGAGCGACTGGCGCGGCGGCACGCCGACCGCGTGGGTGATGCGCGGCACGAGCGCGTTCATCGAGGCGCAGCGCCAGCAGAACCCCGGGAAATACGCGATCGTGCTCGTGACGGACGGCTACCCGCAGGGCTGCGACGAGGCCTCCGACACGATCGACGCCGTCGTCGCCGACGCCCAGGCGGCGTTCGCGGACAGCATCCTGACGTACGTCATCGGCGTCGAGAACCCGCCGATCGACGGCGCGCCGGACACGCTCGACGACCTGCACGAGATCGCGGCCGCGGGCGGCACGGAGGGCGCCGTCCTCATCGACACCGGCGATCCCTCGCAGACCACGGCCGCGTTCAAGGCGGCGATCGAGCGGATCCGCAGCGCCGCGGTGTCGTGCACGATGGCGATCCCGCTCCCGCCCGACGGGAGCAGCTTCGACAAGGAGAAGGTCCGCGTGGTCTACACGGACGGCGCGAACGCGGCCACGGAGCTCGCGTACGATCAGAGCTGCGCGACCGAGGGCGCCTGGCGTTACGACGAGCCCGCGAGCCCGACGCAGATCGTCCTCTGCGTCGACACGTGCACGACGGTCCAGGCGGACGCGGCGGCGCAGCTGAGCGTCGACTTCACCTGCGAGAGCGTGATCGAGGTCCCCCTGTAGCCGCAGGCCGCCGCGCGAGCGCCGCGCGCCCGACCCGCCGCCGCGCCGTCGGGCCGATCCGTGTCAACCGTGCGTTGACACTGTGGACGCACACCGTTGCACCTCCATCGACCCCAGCTCGGCCGAGCGCGGATCCGTCGCGCCGGGCAGCGCCGCGCGTTATCCGCGGCGGTGCCCGGCGCCCCCTCGCCGCGGGCCCGCCGACCGTGCGGGCGCATGTTACCGTCCAGCAACGCTGCCGAGATGTTGTAAAACAGGGCGACGATGGAAGCGGCTCAGGAGCGCGAGCGGAGGACCCTCGATCGATACACGCTCCACGGCGTGATCGCCTCCGGGGGGATGGCGTCCGTCCACTTCGGTCGGCTCGTCGGCGCCCACGGCTTCGCGCGCACCGTCGCGATCAAGCGCCTGCACCCGCAGTTCGCCAGGGATCCCGAGTTCTCGTCGATGCTGCTCGACGAGGCGCGGCTGGCGGTGCGCATCCGCCACCCGAACGTCGTCACCACGCTCGACAGCGTCCAGGCCGACGACGAGCTCTTCGTGGTCATGGAGTACATCGCGGGCGAGTCGCTCTCGAGCCTGCTTCGCGAGGCTGGCAGGCAAGGGCAGAAGGTGCCGCAGCCGGTCGGCTCGGCCATCGTCGCCGGCGCGCTCGCGGGCCTGCACGCGGCGCACGAGGCGACCGACGAGGACGGCGCCCCGCTCCAGATCGTCCACCGCGACGTGTCGCCGCAGAACATCCTGGTCGGCGAGGACGGCATCGCGCGCGTGCTCGACTTCGGCATCGCGCGCGCGGCGGTGCGGAGCCAGGTGAGCCGCGTCGGGCAGCTCAAGGGCAAGCTCAGCTACATGGCGCCGGAGCAGCTCCGCGGCGCGCCCGTGAACCGGCGCGCCGACATCTACGCGGCCTCGGTGGTCCTGTGGGAGGTGCTCACGGGGCGGCGGCTGTTCACCGGGGAGTGCGACGCGGAGATCTACGGGCGGATCCTCGAGGGCGTGGTCCAGCCGCCGAGCGCGTACGGCGAGGTGCCGAAGGCGCTCGACGAGGTGGTGCTCCGCGGGCTCGAGAAGGACCCCGATCGGCGCTACGCGACCGCGCTGGAGATGGCGGCCGCGCTGGAGGAGGCGCTTTCGCCGGCGAGCCCGCGCGCGGTCGGGGCGTGGGTCGAGGCGACGGCGGGGACGTTGCTCGAGGCGCGGGCGAAGAGCCTCGCCGCGATCGAGACGTCGCAGCGGAGCGCGGCCTCGACGCAGCGGAGCGCGGCCCCGGCGCCGTCGTCGGGCCCGGCCGCCGTGGGCCAGGCGCCGCTGCGGGAGATCGACACGCGCCCGGCGCTGCCGGCGGGGCAGCGCGCGCGCGCGGCGCGGGTCTCGGTGACGGTCGCGACGATGACGAGGACGGTCGAGGACATGGCGCGGCCGGCGGCGTCCGCGCTCGCGACGCCGATCGCGGCGGCGGGGCCGGCGCGGCGGGTGAGCGCGCAGCTCGTCCGCGCCTCGACGCTGGCGTTCGGGGCCGCCGCGCTCCTGCTCGCGGTGGTCGCCGGCAGGGGCTGTGGCGCGCGGCCGGAGGCCGCGCCGGAGGCCGCGCCGGACGAGCGCGCCGGCGTCGGCGAGCCCTCGGCGCCCGCGAGGGTCTCGGCGCCGGCCATCGCGTCGGCGCCGGCGGCGGAGGGCGCTGGGGTCGCCGAGGGCGCTGGGGCCGTCGAGGGCGCTGGGGTCGCGGAGGGCTCTGGGGCCGTCGAGGGCTCTGGGGTCGCGGAGGGCTCTGGGGCCGGGTCGAGGGCCGCAGCAGCCGCGCCAGGGGCCTCGGGGGCCGCGCCAGGGGCCACAGCAGCCGCGCCCGCCACGAGCGCGTCCGCAGCGGCACCCGCGGCCTCCGCGAGCGCCTCCGCGAAGGCCGCGTCGGTCGCGCGCGCGGCCGCCACGGAGCGCGCCGCGGGGGTACGCGCCGCGGCCCCCGCGCGCAGCGCGCGGCCGCGATCGCGCTGCGAGCCCCCCTACTACCTGGACGGCGACGGCATCCGGCGGATCAAGCGTGAGTGTCTGTGAAGGACGGAAGCGTGTAGCTTACGCTGCGATGAAACGGGGCCTCCTCGTCGCCTTCGTCGCAGCCGTCACGCTCCTCGCGGGCTCGCGCGCCCGCGCTCAGGGCGTGGGAGAAGCGTGCGCGGCCTCGTACGAGCAAGCGCAGCAGCTCGTCCGCGACCGGGCGCTGCGGCGGGCCCGGGCCGAGCTCCGTCTGTGCGTGAGCTCGTGCCCGGCGACGCTCGCCCGCGACTGCCAGAGCTGGAGCGAGCAGGTCGAGCGTGACATGCCCAGCGTCGCGCTGTCGGCCACGTCCGCGGACGGCCACGCGCCGGGCCGCGTGCGCGTGCTCCTCGACGGCGCGCCGCTCGTCGAGGCGCTCCCGAAGGATCCGATCGAGCTCGATCCCGGGCGCCACACGCTGACCTTCGAGGACGCGGCGGGGACGCGCGTCGCCACCGTGGTCACGGTGTCGCCGGGCGACAAGGCGCTGCCGATCGCGGTGCGGTTCCCCGCGGCCGCGCCGCCGGCCGCGGCGCGCGGCGGGGCCGCGCCGGTGCGGCAGCGCTGGCCGCTCGTGCTCGCCGGCGTCGGCGCGGTGGCGGTCGGCGTGGGCGCGTTCCTCGGCATCAAGGGGCACGTCGACCGGAGCGAGCTCCGCAGCAGGTGCGCGCCCGGGTGTACGGCGGACGAGGTCGAGGCGATCGACACCCTCTGGACGGCCGGCGCCATCAGCGCCGGCGCGGGGCTGGTCGTCGCGGGGGTGGGGACGGTGCTGTACTTCCAGCTCGATCCGATGATCCCCGCGGCGCCGACCACGGGCTCCGCCCAGCTGCCGGACGGCGCTGCGATCTCGCTGCGCGGATCGTTCTGAGCGCCCGCGGGAGGCCCGTCGGCCTCGCTCGGGGCGCCGTGGAACCGGTTGCGGAGTTCAGAGAGGGAGTGTCGCCAGGATCTCCGCGATGTGAAGCTCGAACGCCTCGGTGCTCGCCGGCGGAGCGTCTCCCGTCCGGTAGGGAGACTCGGCTGCCAATGCCTCCAGTCGATCGCGATCGATGGGCGCCTCGGAGAGAATTCGTTGGATGTGATCGCGATCGGACGGGGCCAGGCGCTCCAGCTTCGAGATGAGAACGTCGTGGGGATGCGGCACGATCACAGCGACTCCTGGTGCTTCGGGGAGCGATAGCCGCAGAGCGCGTTCGCGCCACGTACGGGGACCAGCGAATGTCTCTGGACCGAGAACCTCGACATAGCTTGAGTGCCGTTCATGGTACCATGACAGCTCGCCCATCAACGCCTCGACCGCATCTCCGCGCTCCGAGGGCGTCACCCAGAGGTCGACATCACGCGACGTGGGAGCATTCTCGAGCCAGAAGGCGAGGGATGCGCTGCCGAACACCACAATCTCGCCCGTTTTGACGAGCCTCGCGGCGTCGATCACGATGCGACGGACGGCGGACGGATCGACCATGCGCGGAGGTCTGCAAAGGGGTGTGCTCGCAGGGTACTGCCGAGGCCAAGCGAGGCCGAGGAGGACGCCGCCCACCTCGATTCGAGCGCCTCGAGGGGCTCCATCCCCACGAGCCACCCGCGAAGAACTCGGGCGGCGTCCTCGACGGCAGCGATCATAGCGCCCCTCGCCAGCTCGCCGCCGAGCGTGGCGGTCCAGATCCACGGGATAGCTGTCCAGAGGTCGTCTGGCGGTCCAGCGATCTCTCGCTGCAGTCTTGCGAGGACGGCCGCACGGTAGGTCGGATCGCGAAGCGCGAGTTGATACCCTTCGCGGCAGTGACCCGCGAGCCGAGCGTCCCGCGCCGCTAAAGCGTCACGTGCATCCACCACGGCTCGGAGGATACGCGAGCCCGGCGCTCGTCACAAGCTCCGCAGCGCGCGTCAAGGTAGCCCTTGAGCACAGGATCGCGGCCGGCGCCGCGGATGCGAGGCGGCTCAGGCGTCCGCTGAAAGTTGGCGAAAATCGATTCATGGACCGCAAGGGCGCAAGGGACGCAAGGGGAAGAGAAAGAGAAGAATACAATTCCATCTCTGTCCCATTGCGCCTCTTACGCCCTTGCGGTCTCTCCCCTTGCTGCAACGCGCGCCGCTCCGATGCCAACTCGAGCAGCCGACGGATCACATCGTGAACGACCCGGCCCGCAGCGTCCGCCGCGCGTCCCCCTGCGGCCTCGACGTGAGAGTGCGCGCCCGGATCCTGTCCTGTGCGCAGAGGCTGCGCGCCTGCGCGGTGCCGCCGCCCTGCTGCTGCCTGCCGCCGTCCCTGCTGCGCCGCCCCGCCGCGCTCCTGCGCATCTCGCGACACCCTGCTGCGCCGCCCCGCCGCGCTCCTGCGCGTCCCCCGCCGCGCTCCTGCGCATCCCGCGACCCCCTGCTGCGCCGCCCCGCGGCCCTCCTGCGCAGCCCCCGCCGCGCTCCTGCGCAGCACTCGGAGTGTCCTTTGTTACAATCGGGCGCCTCCTGCGCCGCCCCCGAGCTCCTCCCACACAGCCCGCGGAGTATCCTTCGCTACAGTTGGACGGCTCCTGCGCAGCGCCAGCCCCCTCCTGCGCGCCCCTGCCTGCTCTCGAGCGCGGGGCTCGACGGCATCGCGCTCACCTCGCGGAGCTCCCCGAACGTCGCCGCCCACGGCCTGAGGAGCCGCCCGCCGCGCCCCGTCAGCCCTTGCTGCGGATCCCGTAGCGCTCCATCAGCCGGTGGACGAGCTGCCGGGAGACGCCCATCGACGCGGCGGCCCGCGCGACGTTGCCGCCGCTGTCCCGCAGCTTCATCGCGATGAACGTCCGCTCGAACTGCTCGACGACCATGTCGCGCGCCTCGCGGAGCGGCAGCGACGCGAACTGGACGACGCCCATGTCGGCGGGCCGCGGCGCCACCTTGACGATCGCCTCCTCGGCCAGGTGCGGGAAGAGCACGAGCCGCGCGACCGTGTTGCGGAGCTCGCGCACGTTGCCCGGCCAGTGATGCCCGCGGAGCAGCTCCAGCGCGTTCGGCGGCAGATCGGCGAGCGAGCGCGGCGGCACCTGCGCCGCCAGGAAGCGCTCGACCAAGAGCGGGATGTCCTCCTTGCGCTCGCGCAGCGGCGGCACCACCGCCTCGACCACGGCGAGCCGGTAGTAGAGGTCCTCGCGGAACGACCCCGTGCCGATGCGGCCCTGAAGATCGCGGTGCGTGGCGGCGATGACGCGGGCGTCGAAGGACGTGTACGCGGCGGCGCCGATGCGGCGCACCTGGCGGGCCTCGAGGGCGCGCAGGAGCTTCGGCTGGAGATCGAGCGGGAGCTCGCCGATCTCGTCGAGGAAGAGCGTGCCGCCGCTCGCCTCCTCGAGCAGGCCGGCGCGCGCGGCCTGGGCGCCGGTGAAGGCGCCCTTCGTGTAGCCGAAGAGCTCGGCCTCGATGAGGTTGGGGGCGACGGCGCTGCAGTCGAACACGACGAAGGGGCCGCCGCTGCGCGGGCTCGCCTCGTGGATGGCGCGGGCGAGGACCTCCTTGCCCGTGCCCGACTCGCCGAGGAGGAGGATCGTCTCGGAGGTGGCCGCGGCGCGCTCGAGCCGGGCGAAGAGCGCGCGCATCGGGACGCTGCTGCCGAGGGCCTCGCCGAAGCTGGCCGAGGTGGAGAGCGGGACGACGACCGGGGCGCCGCCGACGCGCACGGTGAGCGGGACGCCGCCCAGCGAAGCGAGGGCGCCCGGCGTGAGGAAGCCCTCGACGATCAGGACGTCGTTGATGAACGTGCCGTTCTTGCTGCCGAGGTCGGTGAGGGCGACGCCGCGCGGCGTGAACCGCAGCTGGCAGTGGCGGCGCGACACACGGGAGTCGGGGATGACGACATCGCACTCGCCGCTCGTGCCGAGGACGAGCGGCGCGACGCCGAGCGTGGCCTCGATCGGCGGGCTCTTCTGGGGGGTGACGAGGACGCGCAGGTCCGGGAGCTCGACCGCGTCGCTTCGGAGGGTCGTGATCGTCCGGGTGGAGTCGTGCATGGAACGGGCGGCGAACGGGCAGCGAGGGGGAGGGTCAGCATCTCCGAATTCCTGGCGGATTTCCAGCGCGCGGTGCGCCCCGGGCGCTCGGCGGCCTCACCGCGGGGTATCCTCGCGGCGATGCCCGAGTTCACGCCGGCCGAGGCCAAGACCCTGTCCCAGTGCGTCACCCGCTTCACGGACGCGTTCCGCCGCGACGTGGCGGACGTGATCCGGCGGGAGTTCCGCGGCTACGAGCCGCCGGAGGTGACGGAGCTCATCGGGCAGCTGAGCCTCCTCGGGCGGCAGCTCGAGCTGCGCCAGCCGCACGTGCCGATCCACGAGACGCAGGGCCCGCTGCTCAAGCGCATCCTGATCGATCTGCGGCGCGACAGCGCCACGGCGATCGAGGAGCCGCTGCAGAAGGCCGTGAACGCCGACACGATCCGGCACCTCCGGCGCGAGATCCACGCGCTGGAGCAGCTGATGGCCGCGCCGTGGTTCGCGGCCACGCGCGCGCTCCAGGTGCCGCGGCTGACGGACTACATGTCGATCCGGCACGCCGAGGCCGTGCTGCCGGAGGCGCCGCCGCTCCGGCCGCGCGAGTACGACGAGAAGTTCCACATCCTCGAGGCGCCCGGGCTCTTCCTCCCGGATCTGGCGCACTACCGGGCGCGGTGCGCGCTGCGCGGCGCCGCGATCGCGGTGGCGTTCATCGACATCGACGACTTCAAGGCGTTCAACGTGCAGCACACCGAGACCGCGGTCGACCTGCACGTGCTGCCGCCGCTCATGGAGAGCATCGAGGCGCACGTCTTCGGGCACGGGCACGCGTACCGGTTCGGCGGCGACGAGTACATGGTCACGCTGCCGAACGCGACGCGCGCGTGGGCGGTGGACTTCCTGCGCGCGCTGCAGGCGCGGCTCGCCCGCCGTCGCTACCGCCGCGTCGAGCGGGCGCCGACGATCTCCGCCGGGCTGTGCGTCGCGGACGTCGACTGCTTCCTGACGGACCGCGAGATCCAGGGGCGCGCCAACCTGGCCAAGAACCACGCGAAGGCCACGGAGAAGGGCCGCATCGCGACGTACGACGGGGAGCTGTTCCGCCCCGAGGACCTGGTGCTCGCGTGACCGCCTCCGCGAGGCCGGGCGGCGCCGACGCGGCGGGCGAAGCGGGGGAGGCGCCCGCGGGCGCCGCGGAAGGGGCGCGCGCTGCCGCGGACGCCGGCGGCGCGCCGCCGGAGGCGCCGGGCGGGCTCGCCCTGCCGGAGCCGCTGTGGAGCGCCGTGCGGGCGGCCTACGGCGAGCCCGGGCGCGCGTACCACGACCTGGCCCACGTGCGCGAGGTGCTGCGCCGGGTGGCCGAGGTCGGCCGCGACGTCGGCTGGCGGCGGCCGCGCGAGGTGGTCCTGGCCGCGCTCTTCCACGACGCCGTGTACGCGCCAGGCCGCCGCGACAACGAGGAGCAGAGCGCCGAGCTCGCGCGCGAGGCCGTCGCGCGCTGGCTGCCCGGCGAGGGGCTCGACGAGGGCCTCATCGCGCGGCTCATCCTGCTCACCGCGCGCCACGGATCGCTCGCGCCCGCGGACGTCGGCGAGGACGAGGCGCTGTTCCTCGACTGCGACATGGCCATCCTGGGCAGCGACGCGGCGGCGTTCGACGCCTACGACCGCGCGATCGCCGCGGAGTACAGCGCCGTGCCGCCCGAGCTCTACGCCGCGGGCCGGCGGGCCTTCTTCGAGCGGCTGCTCGCGGCGGAGCACATCTTCCTGTCGCCGTATTTCCGGGAGCGCCTCGAGGCGCGCGCGCGCGACAACCTGCGCCGCAAGCTCGGGGTGGGATCGTAACGGAGCGGGGCAGAGCGGAGCGGGCGCCGCCGCCCGCGCGGTCACGCGCTCACCAGCTCTTGATGTCGCTCTTGCTCACGCGGCACGTGGCGGTGTTCCACTGGCTCGCGCCGCCGTGGAGCTTCTCCGACTCGCCCATGTGGTCGGTGACGGCCCGGTACTCCTGGCAGATCTTCGGCTTGTCGTCCTCCTCGTCGTATCCCCCCTTGACGTAGAGGTTCGTGATCGTGACCGTGTCACCGTAGTTCTGGTTCGCGCCCGCGACCGTCGTCTTGACCTTGTCCACCCGGACGTTGTCGATGATCAGGTTGCGCGGGCCGCCGTTGGCGGTGCAGTCGCCGCACGAGCGCCAGAGCTTCCCGAAGTCGGCGATGTACGAGTTCGTGACGATGGTCGTGGAGCCGCCCTTGGCGTTGTGCTGGAAGATCTTGTCGGCGGAGTGCAGGGCGATCGAGCTGTTGATGCGCATCGTCGCGCCGTCCTTGCTGTTGGTCGCGGCGTCCTCGCAGACGTCCTCCCAGTAGACGTGATCGAGGGTGCAGTCGCCCTTGCAGACGATGCCGTTGCCGCCGGGGAGGCCGCCCGCGATGATGAGGTTCTTCACGGTGACCCCGTCCTCGACCTCGAACACCGTCTTCTGGCCCTCGCCGTCGTCGCAATCGGCGGTGTTGTTCACGCCGATCTTCTGGTTGTTGAAGTCGTAGACGTCCTGCCCGCCGTTGGCCGCGTTCTTCAGCACCGTCGTCTGGGTCCTGATCTCGCCGGCGCCGTTCGTGGGCGTCGGGATCACCATCGGGATCTCGTCGCCGAGCGGCTCCTCGCCGCCCGCGCCGCCGGTGCCGCTGCTCGTGGTGCTCGCGGCCGTGCTGCTCGCCGACGTGCTGCTCGCCGACGTGCTGCTCGCGGCCGTGGTGCTCGCCGACGTGCTGCTCGAGCTGCCGCCGCCGCCGCTGCCGCCGCTCCCCGTGGTCGTGCTCCCGCCGCTGGTGGCGGCGCTGCTGCTCGAGCTGCTGCCCCCTTCGCCGTCGTCCGGCGTCGCCGCGTCGTCCGAACAGCCGAGCTGGGAGGCGCCGGCGGCGCCGAGCACGAGCAGCAAAGTGAAGGCTGACTTCAATCCGAATCTCATCTCGCTACCTCTCTTTGAATGTACGATGGACGATCTGCGCCCGGGAGCACTCGCGCGACGCCGGCCGGCGCCGTCGTCGAGGTGGCAACCACGAGCCCACGCTCCACGTCGTCGAGCGGGCCTCGGGGTCGAAGCGGTCTACGCGGTCTCGGTCTCGATCTACGAGAATGCAAGCGGCGATCCAGCGGGCGCCACGGGGCGCCGGGCTGCCGCGCCGACGTGGGGGGCGGTCTCCGTGTCAACGCCAGGTCGACACCGGTTGACGATCGCGGTTGACGCGCCGGCGCTCCGCGCGCGGGCGGAGCGCGCCCGGCGGCTCAGTAGATCGGGTCGTCCTTGCAGCCGAAGATCACCTTGACCGCGCCGGCGCCGCTGCTCGCCACCTGCTCGCACGCGGCGCCGTAGAGCTGGATGGTCGTCATGTCGGGCCCCGTGTAATTCCAGCCGTTCATGCCCGTGGTGTCTTGCATGACCGCCTCATCCCCGACGAACACGCCCACGTGGTCCGGGTTCGGCGGGGGCGCGCTCAGCGGGAACAGGCAGGTCGAGACCTCTCCCGTGATCGTCAGCAGCGACGCCACGAGCTCGTCCTTCGTGGCCGCGAGGTAGAACTTGGGCGCGAGCGGATCCGGGTCGTCCCGGGGCTCGAGCCCCGCGACCGCGAGGCCGTTGAGCGCCTTGACCTTGCTCTCCTGCGACGCGATGCCGACCACGAACGTGTGGAAGCCGGCGGCGGCGGCGTTCGTCACCGCCTGCACCGCGAACTCGTCCGAGTCGCTCTTGGGGCACGACGGGTCGCCGTCCGTGGCGAGCAGGATGTACTTCGGGTCGTCGTTCTGGATCGACTGCAGGTACTCGACCGCCTTGTTGATGGCGTCGCCCGTCGGCGTGCCGTCCCCCTCGGGGGTCGTGCTCGAGATCGCCTGATTCACCGTGGGCGCGTTGTTGCCCGCGATCGGGATCAGGATGTCGCGCGGGAAGCTCTCCTCGGTGCAGGTGCCCGTCCGGTCGCCCTGCGGGAAGACCTTCAGGCCCCAGGAGGCCGCCTCGTTCGTCGCCGCGATCACCTCCTGCAAGGCGGGCACGACGATGTCCCATTTCGACGGCGTGCCCTCGTCCCCGCTCGGGTCGTCCTGCATCGACGCGGAGCGGTCGAGGACCAAGAGGATGCTGGCCGGCTTGCGCTCGACGTTGAAGTTCTGCCGCCCGCAGTCCACTTCCTCTCCTCCGGTCGTGACGCCAGGGGTGAAGTCGCCGCCGGGCTCGCCACCCGTCGCGTCGCCGAAGTCGTCAACGCCGGGGCCGGCCCCCGCGCCCGTATCGCCGCTGCTTCTACCGCTGTCGCCGTCGATGCTCGCCGCACAGCCCGATAGCGCTGCAAACGTCACGACGGACCAAACCAAGGATGCTCTCCGCATGCTGCCTCCCGTAAGCAGACTCCGGGTGACGCCCTCACGATCGCTCTGCCGGCCCCGCTCTCCCGGGCAGGAGCCAGCACGCGCGTCAGCGAGCGCCCTGCGTCACCGAAATTCTGGCTGAACTCCCACGATGCGCGCGGCGGGCTCAGGCGCCCGCGCGCCGTTCGCGGGGACATCGCAGCAAGGCGCGTGCCCCGGGGCGCGGGGTGGGCCCGAGGGGGCACTCGTGGCATGCTGACTGGCATATTCTACGCAAAGGCTTCTTCCGCCCCACCACTCGTGGCGGGGCGCCCTGCGTCGTCGCCCGGGGCCGTCCACCGCGGGTTGACACGGTGGACGCTCGCCGGTACCTCCGCGACCGGGTGTGCTTACGTGAGCTCGCTGAGCGCGCCCGTGGTGAGCTTCGGGTCGGGCTGGGAGCCGAAGGACTCGACCTCGACGCCGAACGCCTGGGCGATCGACACAAGGATCCGGCTGTTCGTCGTGGGCGAGAACGTCGCGTCGTTCTCGCCGCAGAACGGCGCGTCAGCGGGGCAGTCCGGCCGCAGCTTGATGCGCCGGCCCATCCTGAACTTCCCGTTCGCTCCGCCCGCCAGCAGCGTCGGCACGTTGCGCGTGCTGTGCAGGGCGGGGTTGCCCATGTCGCTCGACGCGTAGATCAGCGTGCTGTCGAGCACGCCGAGCTCGTCGAGGCGCTGCATGAGGCGAGCGATCTTCGAGTAGCTGTAGCGGTTGAACCTCGCGAGCGGGACCCACGTCGCCGGGTTGCCCTCGCCGGGCCAGCCGCCCTTGCCCACCGGCGACGCGTCGTACGTGTGCGCGACCGAGCCGTGGTTGTCCGTCGGCAATCCCAGCGGATTGCCCTCGTACGCCAGGTCGTTCATGAACAGCGTGGCGAAGCGCGTGATGTCGCAGGCGAGGGCCTGGGCCAGGAGATCGATGTGGGCGTCGGTGATGGCGTCGAAGTAGGGCTCGCCGCCGTTGTACTGCTTCAGGCTGGGGAACTTCGATGCATCCGGCTGCGGCGGCAGGGCGCACGCCTGCCCGCCCGCGGCGGGGCCGGCGATCTGCTTCTCCAGCTCGCGGAGCGACGTCAGGTGCTGGTCGAGCTTCTGCTGCTCGGCCGGCGCGAGGCGCGTGCGCAGGCGGTTGATGTCCCCCCGCACGAAGTCGATCACGCTCTGCCCGAGCTCGCGCTGCCGGGCCGCGCGGGCCTGCGCCTCGGGGTCGTCGCCCACGACCAGGCCGGCGAACAGCAGGTCGAACGCCTCGACCGGGTCGATGATCTTCGGCAGGGGCGCGCCGCCTGCCCCGAAGGAGAGCGTCTGCCCGGAGTCCGCTCCGTCCATGCCCACGCCGAGCGCGACGCTCGTGATGCGCGTGTCGGCGCCGAGGCCCTTCTCCACCGCGAGGAACTGGTCGAGCGAGACGTTGAGCGGCTTCTTCCCGTCGATGCGGCTGCCCGTCAGGATGGTGCCGGCCGAGTCGTGCCCGTTGGCGTTCGACAGGTGGTCGATCCCCTCGACGACGAGGATCTTGTCCTTGAAGCTCCGGCCGTAGGTCGCCGGATCGTCGAACGGCTGGAGCGAGCAGTTCTCGTACGCGATGTCGAAGCTCGTCTCCGTCTCGCCGGCGCGCATGGCCCAGTACTCGGCCGAGATGCCGTGGGGGTGGTAGATCGTGACGAACTTGAGCGGCAGCGCCTCGCCGCCCGCCTGGGCGACGGAGTCCCCGAGCATGTTCACGAAAGGGAGCGTCGCGAGCCCCGCGCCCACGGCGCGGAGGAACGAGCGGCGTGTGGACCGGCGATTCACTGGGGCCTCCGATGGCTGAAGAGACTGCTCTTGATGTAGGTGACGAGCGTTTCGACGATCTTGCCCTGCTCTGCTTCCGGCGCGGCTTCCCACGCCCTCAGGAAGGACTCCTCGCTCTCCGCTGCGCCCTTGCCGCTGCGGCCCGCCGAGGCGCGGAACACCTGGCGGGCGAAGCAAGAGCGCACCATCGGGCTCCTGGAGAGAGCCTGCGCGAGGGCGTTGCTGTCGGCGTACGCGCCGTCGATGTCGGCGCCCATCGCCACGGTCACGGCGCTGTCGACCGGGTGTCCGTTGTCGGTTTCGCGGATCTTGCCCATGCCGTCGAATTGCTCGAAGGAGAAGCCGAACGGGTCGATGTGGTCGTGGCACGACCTGCACTCCGCGTCGGTCGAGTGGATCGCGAAGCGGTCGCGCGTCGTCTTGCTCGGATCGGGCACCGGCGGGACGACGTTGATGTTCAGCTCCGTCGGTGAAGGGATGTCGCTGCACGTGACGCGGCGGAGGACGGTCACCCCGCGCAGCACCGGCGCGGTCTCGGTGGCGTGCGCGTAGACTGCGAGGAAGGCGCCTTGGTTGAGGAGCCCTCGCCGGTTCGATAGCGAGACGCGCCCCGCGCCCTGAGCTCCGTAGAACCCCCTGAGCGGCTCGTCGATGACGCTCCAGTCGGCGCCGAGCAGCTCGCCGACCGTGCCGGTGGAGCTCGACAGGACCTCGTTGACGAACGCCTCCGTCTCGATCTCCATCGACGGCCTGACGGCGGCGAACTCGCCGTAGACGTTCGAGTCCTTCGCCGTCATCGCGATCCGGTCGATGCCGAGCCACTCGCGGACGACCCGCACGATGCGATCACGGGCGGCCGACGTCTGGAGCAGCCGGCGCACCTCGTTCTCCCGGCCCTCGGGGGTCGACAGCGCACCCGACGCGGCGGCCTCGAGCAACGGGTCGTCGGGCGGGCCGGCGGTGATGAGGTACGAGAGGGAGCTCGCGAGCTCGTGCGGCGTGAGCTCCAGCGCGGATCCCCCGGAGCCGTCGCCGATCTCGGTCAGGTAGAGGAAGCCGGCCGACTGCAGGACCGCGCGCGCGACGAGCTCGACGCCGTCCGCGTAGGTCGCGCCCTTCGCGCCGACCCGATAGACCGTAAGCAGCCCGTCGATTTCCGCGGTGTCGAGCGGGCGGCGGTAGGCGCGTCCGCCGAACGACCTGATGAAATCGGTGGCGCAGCTCTCCCCCTGCGCGGCCGGGTCCGCGCAGGGAGCGAACTCCGCGAGCTTGCTCTTCACCTCAGCAGCGAGCGCCTCCGCCGAGGCGGCGAGCTGCTTGGCCAGCACCGGGTCGACGCGCTGGGCGTCGTTCACGGTGTAGCCGTCCTGCCGCGAGTCCGGCGCAAAGCCTCCGCTCGGGTCGGCGGTGGTCCTCGTCAGCGCGCGTGCCGAGGCGGCGTACTCGGCGTTGGTCAGGCGGCGGATGCGCGCGGGCAGCAGGCTCACGCTCTCCGTTCCATCCGGCAGCGTGATGCCGTCGCCGTCGCCGCCTGGTCGTGAGCCGTCGCGGTCTCCAAGCTGCCCAGTGCAGCCGGCGATCGCCGCGGCCGCCAGGGCGAGCGTGACCCTGGATCTCCCAAGTTGAAGCAGTCGAAGCATGGTCCTCTTCTATAGTGATGAGGAACTCGCGTGCAATGGCTGCTGTTCCTCGATGCTCGATTTCCACGAGCGCGAAGGCCGGCGCGGTCGCGCCGCCCCGGAGCTCGGGGCCTTCCGCGAGCTGATGAGTGATCGTACGGCAGAATGACAGGAAGCCTGCGCCGTCCGGCGCTGGTCGTCGTCAACTCGGAGTTGACTGTCAATCCGGAGTTGACTGTCAATCCGGAGTTGACTGTCAATCCGGAGTTGACTGTCAATCCGGAGTTGACAGACCCGGCGTTGACAGCGCGGTCACTGGGCGGTGATTGGCCGCCGCGATCCCGCCGGACGGCCAGCGCCCGTCACTCGACATCGTCCGCGAAGCTCTCGAGCCAGCCCTCGATGTCGTCGGCCGGGACGACCAGCGGCCGCGTGGTCGGCTCTGCCGTCGGGTAGCCCCCCACCTCGTCCTGGCTGTTCACGAGCATGCCGCCGCCCGACACGAAGTCTTCGATGATGCGCAGGTCGACCTCATCGCGGTCCCTGGGGCGCGCGCCCGCGTGCGCGAGCACCGCGTCGACGACCGACGCCGCGGGGAGCGCGACGAGGCCGTCGGGCCACACGGGCCTCTCGGGGAGGATGACGACCTCCGGGGAGACGAGCGGCGCCGGTTCACCGCTCGCGTCGACGACGATGTTGTCCTCCAGGTACGCCGAGCCCATCGAGTTGGTGCCCACCATCGGGAGTCCTGGCAGCGTGTCCACGCCGTGCTGCATGTAGTTGCCGACGATGCTGACCCTGGGCGGCTCCGGCGTGATGCCCGAGCTCTCCCACTCCTTGACGACGGGGCCCAGCCGCATCGCCCATTTCCCGGGATTGTAGACGACGTTGTTCACGATCGTCCCCGTCGCGAACCCTTTGAACCAGGGGTTCCTCTCGTAGTTGTGGGCGTAGAGATTGCCGACGACGGTGACATCGGTGCAGTAGTCGTGCACGAGGGTGCCCATCGAGTGCGCGCCCTTCGCGTGCACGGATTCGTGGAGCCCTTCGGCGATGATGTTGTTGCTGAGGATTACGCGGTGCGATGTGCCGGCGGGGCCGTTGAAGCGGGGGCCCGAGACGGACAGGTTCTCGTCCACGCCCCACGCCACCGAGCAATGATCGATCACGATGTTGTACGCGGAAGGGCCGTCGGTCGTGACGTCGGGCTCGAACCCGGACGCCGGCGCGGCGCCGGCGTCGCCCATGCGGAAGCGGAGGTGCTGGATCCGCACGTCGTGCGTGCTGATCCGCATGCCGCCGCGGATCAGCGTGATGCCCGGCGAGGGCGCGGTCTGGCCGGCGATCGTGACGAACGGCTTGGTGATGTCGAGGCGGGCCTTGTTCAGATCGATGATCCCGCCGACCTCGAACACGATGATGCGTCGGCCCGGCGTCTCGATCGCATCGCGCAGCGATCCCGGGCCGTCCGCGTCGAGGGTCGTCACCTTGATCACCGTGCCTACGTCCTCGACGGGTCCCGAGCCGCCTACGCCGCCGGAGCCTCCTGCACCGCCGGAGCCGGCGGTGGCAGAGCCGCCTGCGCCTGCAGCGCCGCCCGAGCCGATAGCGGCCGAGCCGCCTGCGCCGCCCGAGCCGACAGTGGCCGAGCCGCCTGCGCCGCCCGAGCCGACCGTGGCCGAGCCGCCCGTCCCGTCCGGACCTCCCGAGCCGCCTGACCCGCCGGCGCCGCCCGGACCGGTGGTGGCGGAGCTGCTGCCGCCGCCCGAGCCGCCGGCGCCGCCCGAGCCGATGGTGGTTGAGCCGCCGGGGCCGCCGGCCGATCCGCTGGTCGCCGCGCCTCCCTCGGGATCGGTCGAGCATGCCGCGAACATCATGAGCATCGCCAAGGCGGCCGCGTCGGACGCCCGGCGAGCGCAGAGGAATCGAATGTGCACTGGTCTCTCCGTTGTTGAGGCGGACCCAGCTCCGAGGGGTCCGCCTCTGCAGGGAAGCTTCAAAGCCCGATCTTGCCCACGCCCGCGCCGGCCATCACGATCGCCGGGACATCCGCGCTGCTGGCCACCGTGTAGTCGTAGTAGGTGCCCGGCTCGACCACCGGCCCAGCCACCTCGATCTCGTGATTGCAATCGACGAGGGTGTTGTCCCGAGCGACCATGCGGCCAGGGTTGTTGTCCTCGAAGAGCACCCGGCCGGGGTTGTTGACGCTGAAGAAGTAGTTGCCCTCGGCGACCACCCCTGCGTTCCAGGTGGACGCGATGCCATAGCTGTTGTCGTTGTAGTAGTTGTTGTAGACGTGCACGGGCTCGCCGAAGCGGACCCGCGGGTTGCGTTGATCCGAACGATCGAAGAAATTGTGGTGATAGGTGACCCGGAGCCGGCCGACGTCCTGAGGGGCGCCGAGCTCGTCGTGCCCGAGGAGGCAGGTCTTCGTGTGGTCGTAAAAATGGTTCCACGACACGGTGATGAGGTCCGAGCCCCGCTTGATGTCGAGCGCGCCGTCGCCACCGTTCGAGAGATCGCAGTGATCGATCCAGATGTGGTGAGAGAACATCTGGATGTTGATGAGATCGTCCGAGGCCCCGGTGATCTTGAGGTTGCGGATGATGATGTTGTGGACCGCGTCGGGCGGAGGGGAGGTGATGGCGTCGTCCACCGGCAGGCCGATCTTGAGGCCGCCGCCGGTGAGCGTCGCGTCCGCGCCGAGGCCGAGGATCGTCTTGTGGGACGTCACGTCGTGCATGCCGTCGGTGGCGCCGGTGGGCAGCGCGATCGTCCCGGAGACCTGGATGACGTACGGCCCAGGGCGCGCGATATAATCGAGGAGCTCCTCGGTCGTGGTGACCGTGACGACCGGGCCGCCCGCGCCGCCCGTGGTCGTCCTGACGCCGTAGCCCTCCACGCTCGCGAACCCGTCCGGCCCGTCCCCGGGCCCCTGCGGCGCGCCGCCGGCCCCGCCGTGGCCGCTCGAGGTCGTGCCCCCACCGTTGCCGCCCGCTCCGGTGCCAGCGCCCCCGCCGATGCCGGCGCCCCCGCCGATGCCGGCGCCCCCGCCGCCCGCGCCCGAAGAGCTGCCGTGGCCGGCCGAGGTTGCGCCGCCGCCCTGTCCGCTCGCGCTGCCCGGAGCGCCGCCTCCCGTGCCGCCTTGTCCGGCCGCCTCCTCGCTCGGCCCGGGCGAGCTCGCCGCGCCGGAGCAGCCGACCACGACCGCGCAACCCAGGAGGACCAACGAGAGAACAGCGCCTTTCATGAATCCATCCTTCCGAATCGTGATGGGGCGACAAGCAATGTCGGTGCCGCCCTCTCCGAGCCGCCCGCCGACGGACATTCCGGCCTGATGGAAGCCGCGCCGCGCTCGCGGCGCCAAAGCGCTTGTCGCAGCGCGCCGTGAGCTCGCCGAGTCAACCGTGGGTTGACGTGCTTGACGGCGCCGACGCACGCCACGTCAACCGCGCGTTGACCAGCGGCTATCGGCGGGAGCTTCGCCAGCGCCTCATCGACAGCCGCTCACGTCAGCGCCGACCATCTCGGCCACTCCCGCGGAAAAATTCTGAAGCGAACCGCGCCCGTGCGGGCGCGGCGGCGAACGGCACAACGGTTGCGTGTGCGTTTCGCGCCGCGCGTCGCGCAGGAACGACGAGGCGCGCCGCGGGAGCCCGGATGAGGCGCCGCCGGCGAGCGCCATCCATCGATGATCCGACGTCCGCTGCCTCGACGACGGAGAACGCGATGACGCCAGCATCCCCGTTGCGGCAGAGGTGAAGAAGGATGACCTCAAGGAGCAAGTCAGGTCGGACTCTCGTGTTCCCGTTCGCGCTGCTGGCGCTCGGCCTCTGTGCGTGCGGCGGCGACGAAGCCACCCCACGAGCGGTCGACGGCGCCGGCGGCTCCGGGGGCGCGCCCCCGGCCAGCAGCAGCGCGACGGCCAGCAGCGGCGCCACGGCCGGCAGCGGCGCGATGGCCAGCAGCAGCGCGACGACGGGCAGCGGCGCCACGGGCGGCACCGCCGCCGCCAGCGCGGCGAGCGGCACGTCGAGCGCGTCCACCGGCGGTGATCCCCCGACGGATCCGCCGCCGCCCGCGCCCGAGAACGTCCCCGTCGGGTTCGCGTCGCTGAACGGCGGGACGACCGGCGGCGAAGGCGGCACGGTGGTGACGGTCTCGGACGCGGCGTCGCTCCTGGAGGCGATGGCGGGCACCGAGCCGCGCGTCGTCCAGATCTCCGGGACCATCGAGCTGTCCGGCATGAACGACGTGGGCTCGAACAAGACCATCATCGGCCTCGGCGCCGACGCGACGATCGTCGGCGGCGGGCTGTACCTGTACCGGGAGAAGAACGTCATCATCCGGAACATCACGTTCCAGGACGCGAACGAGGACGCCATCGGCATCACCACCGAGACCACGAACGTCTGGATCGATCACTGCACGTTCATGAACGCGGCCGACGGCCTGATCGATATCGTCCGGGAGTCGTCGTACGTGACCTTGTCGTGGAACGTCTTCAGGAACCACCACAAGACGATCCTCATCGGCCACTCCGACGCGGCCTCGTCGGACGCCGGCTTCCTCAAGGTTACCCTCCACCACAACTGGTTCGACGGGACCCAGACCCGGCATCCGAGCGTCCGCTTCGGCGAGGTGCACGTGTTCAACAACTACTATCTCGACAACCTCTCCTACGGGGTCGCGTCGCGCATGGAGGCCGATGTCGTCGTGGAGGGGAACTACTTCTTGAACACGTGGTTCCCGTGTCGGGCGGGATATGCGGACTCCGAGCCGGGGGACATCGTCGAACGCGACAACATCATCGAGACGAACATGCCGCCGCCGCCGTCCGAGGACCCGAACGATCCCCCGCCTCCCGCGACGCCGGTCTGCGAGGCGCGCGGCACGGCGTTCGATCCTGCCGCGATGTACCCGTACGATGCGGACCCGGTGGAGGACGTTCCTGCGCTGGTCATGAGCTACGCGGGGGCCGGCCGGATCTGGGACGAGTAGCGGGGGCCCCGCGGTCGACAGCGGAGATGCCGTTGCCCCTGACGCGGGGCCGATGCGTGGAATCGAGCTCTCCGGCGCTCACCCCTTCCAGCCGGGCGGCGGCTTGGCGAAGCCGGTCTCGGCGGGGAAGGGGCTGGCCGTCTCGCGCTGGTAGAGCCCGTCCACGTCGATCCCGAGCGCCCGCAGACCCTCGCGCTGCTCGTAGCGGATCACCAGCACGGCGGCGGGCTTCGGCGTCGCCCGGTCGAACTGCGTCGACGAGATGCGCGACTCGCGCCGCTCCCCGAAGCTCGTGCCGAGCCCCTGCGGCGCGGCGGGCGCCGGGCCGTACCCCGGCGCCGGGGCCGGCGGCGCAGCAGGCGCCGGGGCTCGCGGGCGCATCGCCGCGGGGGGCGGCGCGCCGCCCGGCGGCCCGCCGAACGACGGCGGCGGCGGTGTGAACGGAGGCGGCGGGGGCGGGGGAGGGGGCGCGAGCTCCTGGAACACCGCCAGGCCGATGACGCCCACGTTGCGGGGCTTGCCGATCTGCGCGGCGTACGACTGCTCGATGCTCCCGAACCGGAACGTCGCGACCTCGGTGTGGCTGATGCGGAATCCGGTGAAATCGAACGAGTCGTGCGGCCGGATCACGATGCCGCGCAGGTCGAACGAGGCGTCCTTGCCGCTCTGCACGTCGAGCCCGTCGACCGAGGGCACGACCTCCACGCGCCCGCCCGTCAGGTTCCGCACGCGCAGCGCATAGCGCTGGCCCGACCGCCCCTCGACGTACGTCGTGTCGCGGTGAACGTACTCCCGCGCCGGCGCGAGCGCGCCGTTCTCCTCGACGAGCAGCTCCACCTCGATGATCCCCTTCAAATCCCGCATCGCGATGCCCCTCTCTCGCGCCCCCGCGCGCCCCGGCGCGGCGGCGAGCGTCGAGGGAATACGTCAACGCGCTCGGCGCGCGCGCGTCAAGGCGACGACACGGATCTCCCGTGATCCTCCTCGAGCGTCCGACATCGTCCGTTGCCGTGTGATTCCAGCGAGCCCGCTCAGCTCGCGGCGGACGCCGCGTCGCGCGCGAGCAGGCTGATGGCCGCGATGCCGCGCTCGGCGTCCTCCTCGCTCAGGAACATGCGCAGCGTCTCGCGGATGGCCGGCAGCGCGCGGTGGAGGTCCTCGGGCGACATCGACCACGGCTCGATGCCCGCGCGCCGGCACGCCCGCACGATGGTGCTCGGCCCGATCACGCTCGAGAGCCCGCTCACCGCGACGACCTGATCGAACAGCGACCCGGCCCCCGGGAACACGCTGCGCGCGCGGCTGCCGGCCCGCGAGCTCGGCGGCGGGAGATCCGGGCTGCTCCCGGCGCGCCGCGCGGCGGCCCCGCCGCCCGCGGCCGGCGCAGGCCTGCTCCGGAACAGGCCCCGCAGCCGCGACCGCAGCATCGTCAGCTCGGGCGCCTTCAGCACGAAGTCGTCGACGCCGATGCGCGCGCCCTCCGCCCGCGTCGCGGCGTCGTCGTGCCCCGTCAGGATGACCACCGGGATGTGGCTCGTGCCGCTCGATTGCTTGATCCGCCGCGCGGCCTCCAGGCCGCCCATCCCCGGCATCAGGAGGTCCATGATCACGCAGTCGACCCCCTCGACGGAGAGCAGGCTCAGCGCCTCCTCGCCCGACTGCGCCGGGATGACGTCGCAGCCGTCCTGCCGCAGGACGTGCGCGAGCGAGGCGCGGTACGTGGGGCTGTCGTCCACGACGAGGATCTTCTTGCCGCTCAGGCCCGATCCGCCGCCCTCCGCCGCGCGGCGCGCGCTGCTGCGCTCGCTCACGAGCTCCATCGCCCGGTGCACGAGGTAGCTCCCGTCGTACGGCTTCCCGACATACTCGTCGGCGCCCATGCTCAGCCCGTGGATCCGGTGCCTCACCTCGATCTCGGTGGACAGGAGGATGACCGGCATGTGCGCGAGATCCTCCGAGGTGCGGATCTCCCGGAGGAGGTCGAGCCCGTCGCCGTCCGGCAGGAGCACGTCGAGGATCACCAGCGAGAACGCCCTCGTCTTCAGGACCTTCTGGGCAAGCGCCTTGGTCTCGCACGCCGTCACCACGAACCCGGCGTCGGTGGTGAGCAGGGTCCGGAGATCCATGCGTATCGTGAGGCTGTCATCGACGATCAGGACGTGCGGCTTCATGGCGATTTCCTCGTGCTCCTGGACAGCGCCAGCAACGTAGGGCCGATGGCCCCTGCGGATAAGATGTGCTGCGCCGCGCCCCGCGCGATGGCCTCCCGCGGCATCCCGAACACGACGGACGACGGCTCGTCCTGGGCGAGGGTCGTCGCCCCCGCGCGCTTCATGGCGAGCATCCCCTCGGCGCCGTCGCGGCCCATGCCGGTGAGCAGGCAGCCGATGGCGCGCTCGCCGACCTCGATCGCGATCGACGCGAAGAGCACGTCGACCGAGGGGCGGCACGAGTGCCGCTCCGGACCGTCGGTCAGGCGGAGCCGCCCCTTCTCGACCACGAGGTGCCTGTCGGGCAGCGCCAGCCTCACGCCGGGCTGGCCGGCGCGCGGGAGCGGCTCGCCGTCGGTCGCGATCGAGACCGGGATCGCGAGCCGCCCGGCCAGCCACTCGGCGAACGCGGGCGCGAACGGCGCGCCGATGTGCAGGACGAGCAGGATGGGCACCGGGAACGACGCCGGCAGCGGGCTCAGCGCCTCGACGATGGCCGACGGCCCCCCGGTCGAGGCGCCCATCGCGATGACCCGGCACCAGCCGTCATCCGCGCGCGCGCCGGCCGGCGCCTCCACGGCGGGCAGGGGGCGCGCGGGCCGGAGCTTCCTGCGCAGGTGCGTGATCACCTTGATGCGCGCGACGAGCTTCACCGCGCTCACGAGCCGCAGATCCCAGGCGTCGCCCTCGGCGCCGGCCGCCGGTTTGTCGAGCACGTCCACGGCGCCCGCGGCCAGCGCGTCGAACGTCCCGAGCGCCTCCCCGCGCTCGAGCGAGGCCGAGACGATGAGGATCGGCGTGGGGCAGTAGGCCATCACGTGCTCGGTCACCGCGACCCCGCTCGCCTTGGGCATCATCATGTCGAGCGTGAGCACGTCGGGCCGGAGCTGCTCGCACAGCGCGATCGCGGCCTCCCCGTCGCCGGCCTCGCCGACCACCTCGATCTCCTGGTCCGCCTCGAGCGCGTCCACGATGCGCCTGCGGACCGTGCGCGAGTCGTCGGCCACCAGCACGCGGATCTTCCGCGAAGGGGTGCGGGGCTCGGCCCGCGGCGCGCGGCTCACGACGGGGCCCCCCGCGCTCGGGCGAGGAGCCCGGCCACCGTGTCGAGCAGCCGCCGCTGGTCGAACTCGCCCTTCACGATGTAGTCGTCCGCGCCCGCATCCCTGGCGCGGCGGCGATCGGCCGCCGACGACAGCGACGTCACGATGACGAGCGGCGTCTCGCGCAGCGCCGGATCGGCGCGGACGCGCTCGGCGAACTGGAAGCCGTTCATCCCCGGCATCTCCACGTCCACGAGGAACAGGCCGTAACGCCGCTCGGCCGCCTTGCGCAGCCCCTCCTCGCCCGAGGACGCGAGATCGACCTCGTACCCGCCGGACTCGAGGATGCTCTGCTCGAGCATCCGGGTGGTGAGCGAGTCGTCCACGACGAGGATCGGCGGCGGCGGGCGCCGCTCGCGCCTCCGCGCGCCGCCCGGGCCGGCCGCGCGCACGAGCTCGACCAGGCCGCGCGGATCGAGGACGAGCACCGGGTCGCCGCGCACGTCGAGGCTCGCCCCGAGCGCCGCGGGCGGCGCCCCCGCCGCCGCGGGGAGCGGCTTCACGACGACGGGCACCGCGCCGAGGAGGCGATCGGCCCCGAGCACCGCCTGCGACGCGCCTGCGCCGACGACCACCGCGCAGCGCGGCTCGCCCTCCGGTTCCGCCGCGCCGAGCACCGCGGCGAGGCGCGCGAACGGCACGAGGCGATCCTCGATCACGATCGCGTCGCGCTCCGGGCCGCGGACGATCGCGCCCGCGTCGAGCCGGAGGGCGTGCCGCGCGGCGTCGAGCGGCAGGAGCGCCGTGTGGCCGCCGTCCTCGAGCCGCAGCGCGGTCACCGACGAGAGGGAGATCGGGACCACGAGCTCGATCGTGGTCCCGCGCCCGGGCTGGCTCTCTGCGCTCGCCGTGCCGCTCAGCTTCGCCGCGGTCTCGCGCACCACGTCGAGGCCGACGCCGCGGCCCGAGAGCGAGGTGATCGCCTCGCACGTGCTCACCCCCGGCCCGAAGATGAGCTCCAGCGCGTCCTCCGCGGTGAGGTCGTACGCCTCCTCCTCGCGGCGGAGCCCCGCGCGCACGACCGCCCTCCGGACCGCGGCCACGTCGACGCCGCGGCCGTCGTCGCTGCAGATCAGGGCGACCCGGCTGCCGCGCTGCTCGACCCGGAGCTGGATCTGCCCGGCGACCGGCTTCCCCGCGGCGCGGCGCGCGGCCTCGGGCTCGATCCCGTGGTCGACCGCGTTCCTCGCCATGTGCAGCGCCGCGTCCCGCAGCGCCGTGATCACCGCGCTGTCGAGCCGGATGTCGCCGCCGCTCGCCTGGAAATCGACGCGCTTGCCGAGCGAGTCCGCCGCCTCGCGCACCGCGAGCTCCACCGCCTCGAGCACGCCGGCGCACGGCAGGAGCTGCAGCTCGCGCGTGCGCGCCTGCGCCTGCCGGAGCTCGGTGGAGAGCCGGTCGATGCCCCGCGCGAGGTCGGCGCGCGCGGCCGCGAGCGCGGCGCAGAGCTCGCGGTAGAGCCCCCCGGCCCGCCGCGCGCCGAGCTCCCCCAGGTTGCGCACCACCTCCTCCGGCGAGCTCACGCTCCCGAGCGCCTCCGTGAGGCGCTCGGCCCGATCGAGCGCCTCCGCGCTGCTCCGCAGCGACTCGAGCTGCACGATCGCCTCGCCGATCTCGTCGGCCAGCGCGCCCACGTGGGCCAGATCGACGCGCGCCACCTCCTCGTGCGCGCTGCGCCGGGCCGGGCGGCCGCGCTCGGGGTCGCAGGGCTCATCCGCGGCGAGGCGGGACACCTCGTCGCGGATGAGCCCGATGAGCCGCATCAGCTCGCCCATGTGCTCCGCCGGGATCGGCTGGCGGTCCCGCCGGAACGGCGTGAGCACGTCCTCGACCGTGTGGGCGAGCTCGGCGATCTTGAGCTGCTTGGCCGCGCCGGCGGCGCCCTTCAGCGTGTGCGCCAGCCGGAAGCACTGGTCGAGCGGCTCCCCCTGGCCGCCCTGCTCCTTGAGATCGAGCAACCTCCACGCGAGCCCGTCCGCGAGCTCCTGGGCCTCCATCCGGAAGTATTTGTAAAGATCGCTCCCCAAGCGGTGCTCCTACGCCCCGGCTGGCCGCTGGATGAGGCGGACGAGGTCCTTCGAGAGCGTCGCGAGCTCGGAGGACGTCTTGAGCGTGACCGACGAGCTCGCCTCCGTCTCGCGCGCGGTGCGCGCCACGTCGAGCAGCGCCGCGTTGACCTGCTCGACCGCCGTGGCCTGCTGCTTGGTGCTGAGCTCGATCTCGCGCGACGCCTCGGCGGTGCTGCTGACGAGCTCCGAGATCTGCCGGAAGCTCGTGGCGACCTCGCCGAACTGGCGCGCGCTCGCGTCGACCGCCTTCGAGCCGCTCTCGGTCGCGATCACGGTCGTGTTCGCGGCCGCGCGGATCTCCTCGATGAGCGCGCGGATCTCCTTGGTCGAGCCGCCCACGCGGTCGGCGAGCTTGCGGATCTCGTCGGCGACCACCCCGAAGCGCCGGCCCGCGTCCCCGGCGCCGGCGGCCTCGATGGTCGCGTTGATCGCGAGGATGTTCGTCTGCTCGGCGAGCTCGTTGATGATCTGGAGGATCCCGCCGATCTCCTGGGATTTCTTGCCGAAATCGAGCATGTGGAGGACGATCTGCTCGACCTGGCGCTGGACGCCGTCGATGCCCTCGCGCGCCCGCTTCACGGTCTCGTCGCCGGCGCGCGCGGCCGCGGCGGTGTCGGCGGCGATCTGCGTCACCCGCTGCGTGCTCTCGGCGATCTGGTGGGACGTCGAGAGCAGCTCCCGCATGGTGGCGGAGACCTCGGTCGAGGTGGTCGCCTGCTCCTTCGAGCCCTGCGCCTGCTGCGTGGCGGCGGCCTGGAGCTCCGTCGCGGAGCTCTCGATGCGGCGGGTCGCCGAGTGGATGCGGCGGTTGATGCCGCGGATGATCAGGAAGCCGACCGCGGCGACGACGAGGACGGTGAGCGCGGAGCCCGCGGAGAGGGTGACGAGCAGACGCTGCTCGCTCGCCGCGGCCTCTTGCTCTCGCGCCGAGAGGGCGCGCATCTCCTCGGCGCGGAGCTCGCCGGCGACGGCGCGGATGTCATCCATGGCCCGCCGGCCGCGGCCGCTCGCGACCGTCGCCGCGGCGGCCGCGGCGCCCTCGCGGCGGCGCTGCTCGACCGAGAGGCGCATCTCCTCGAGCTTGTCCCGCATGAGCGGCCGGAGCCGGTCGAGCCGCCCCTGCGCGCCCAGGTTCCCCTCGGTCAGCCGGCGCAGCTCCTCGTAGTCGGCGTCGATCGAGTGCAGCGCGATCTCGTAGGGCTCCAGGAACGCGTCGTCGCCGGTGATGATGAACCCCCGCTGCCCCGTCTCCGCGTCGAGGAAGTGGGCGTGGAGCTCGTCGAGCTCGGTGAGCACCCGGTAGGTGTGCTTCAGCTCCTGGCTGATCTCGAGCAGGCTCGCCGTCTTGTGGACGGAGACGACGCCCAGCGCGATCAGCACGACGAGGGGGAAGAACAGGCTGGCGGCGATCTGCTGCGGGATGGTCCACGTGGTCTTCATCGATCTTCCTTGGGACGCTCTGCGCCTCGCTCGGCCCGGCGCAAGACGGTGTCCGCGACGGCGGCGACGCGGAGGAGGCCCCGCGGCTCGCCGTCGACCTCGACGGTCTCCGTGACGAGCTCGCCCGCGCCTTCGCGCTCGGCGGCGGCGGAGCGCGCGCCCTCGCGCGGGACGCTGGCGTGGCCCTCGATCTCGTCGATCGCGAGCGCGATGTCGGGGTGCTCGGCGCAGACGAGGAGCCAGCGCGGCGCCGGCCCGGCCGCCGCCGCGCCCACGCCGGCGCGCGGCCGGCCGGAGACGAGCGCGGCGAGGTCGTACGCCGCGGCGAGCCGGCCGCGCAGGCCGACGAGCCCGAGCAGCCCCGGCGGGCCGCCGGCGAGCGGCACGATCCGGCGGCACGGCTCGACGGCGGCGAGCTCCTCGATGCGCACGAGGAGCCTGCGGTCGCCCGCGCGGACGGCGAGCGCGCGCGCCGGCTCCTCGGCGCGGGCGCGCGCGGGCTCGGCGAAGGACGCGTCGAAGGCGGCCTGCAGCGCGGCGAGGCGCTCGGCGAGCAGGGCGCGCTTCATCCGGCGCGCCCTCCCCGGGCCGTGAGCTCGGCCTGGCAGAGGCCGATCAGCGCCGACCTCGGGAAGCCGCCGCCGAACAGCACGAGGCGCTCCTGCCGCTCCGAGACCAGCAGCGCCGCCGCGCGGCCGAGCTCGTCCAGCGTGGTCGCGAGGTCGCCGGCGCGCTTCGCGAGCAGCCCGAGCCGGAGGTGCGGCATGGCGAAGCTTGGATCGCGCGACGCCGCGGCCTTGTAGTGCTGCGCGGCGCCCGCGGCGTCGCCGGCCTGCTCCTGGCAGAGGCCGAGCACGTAGTGGGCCGCGCCGCTGTCCCCGGCGTCGCCCGCGTCGAGCGCGCGCTGGCAGGCGCGCTCGGCGCGGGCCAGCTCACCCTGCTGGCAGAGGATCACCGCGCGCAGGAGCTCGACCCGGGCGCTCGGCGCGGCCCGCTGGGGCAGCGCCGCGAGCGCCGCCATCGCGTCGGTGAACCGCTCGCCGCCGATGAGCTCCAGCGCCCTGTCGATCGCCGCGAGCTCGGCCAGCGCCGGGGGCCTCGTCGACGGGGGCCTCGTCGGCGGGGGCCTCGTCGATGGGAACGCGCGTTGCGCGGTCGGCGAGGCCGGCGCGTCGCCCCGCGGGGGCGGCGACACGCGCTGGGCCACCTCGGCGACGCGCGCGGACGCCTCGTGGATGCGCGCGACCCAGCGGGTCGCGCGCGGGGCGTCGCCGCGCGCCGGGCGGGGGGGCGCGCTGCTCCGCCGGTAGTAGAAGATGCCGTGCGAGTGCGCCGCCTCGAACGCGGCGCTCGCGGCGCGGAGCGACTCGCTCGAGGCGAGGAACAGGAAGCCGCGCGGCGCGAGCGCGGCGTGGAGCCGGTCGAGCACCTCGGCCATCTTCTGCGGCGCGAAGTACATGAGGACGTTGCGGCAGAAGATCGCGTCGAACGCGCCGGGCCTCCAGAAAGCGGGGTCGTCGTCGAGGAGGTTCCGGACCTGGAACTCGACGAGCCTGACGATCTCCTGGCGCAGCGCGACGTCGGCCCCGGCGCGCGCGAAGAAGCGCTGGCGCATGTCGTCCGGGACCGCCCGCAGGGCCCACTCCGAGTACCGCGCCCGCTGCGCCTTCTGGATGGCGCCCGGGTTGACGTCGACGCCGACGACCTTGATCCGGTGCGGCAGGAGCCCCGGGTACGCGGTGTGGAGCGCGATCGCGAGCGTGTACGCCTCCTCGCCCGAGGCGCAGCCCGCCGAGAGCACGGTGATCGGCTCGCCGCCCTGGCGCGCGGCGAAGCGCTCCGGCAGGGCGATCTCGACGCAGGCCTCGATCTGCTGCCATTCGCGGAAGAAGTACGTCTCCCCGACCGTGAGCTGGCCCGCGAGCACGTGGAGCTCCTCTCGGGCGACCTCGGGCCGGTCGAGCGCTCGCCGGTAGTCGCCCAGATCGGAGCACCCCCGGGCGCGCATCCGCTCGCGCAGCACGGCCTCGAGATCGGCGCCGAGGTGCAGGGACGCGCGCGAGAGCCCGAGGCGCTCTTCCAGGAGCTCCTCGAGCGGGCCGAGGTCGCGCTCGGCGGCGCTCACGCCGTGCCTCGGAGGGCCGACCACGCGGCCTCGGGCAGGAGCCGCGCCGTCTCGAGCAGCGCCATCGCCTGCCCGTCGAGCGTGCCGAGGCTGTCCACGCACTCCGGCAGGGCCTGGGCGACGAGCGGCGGAGTCTGCTCCAGGGCGGCCGGGTCGAGCTCCTTGATGCCGAGCACCTCGTCGACCTCGAGCGAGAGCGGCCGCGCTCCGGCGCGGACCGAGACGAGGCGCGCCCCACGCTGCCCGTCCGCGACGCCGAACAGCGCCGCGAGGTCGATCACGGGCACGTGCGCCCCGCGGATGACGGCCAGCCCGCGCACGAACCGCGGCGCGCCGGGGACGCTCCGGACGTCGAGGGCGCGCATGGTCTCGACCACGGCGGTGAGCGGGAGCGCGCAAGCCCACGAGCGGGCGCGGACGACCAGGGCTCTCAACCGCCTCTCCTCCTCCGACGCGCAGGTCTCGGCGGCGCGGTGGGGTCTCCTGCAACGTGCCTCATGAGGGACCTGCCGCGCCCGGGCGCGACCCGCTCGTCACGTTACCCAATTCTCGAATCCTTTTGAAGGCGTAGACGCAGCGTGCGGCGACCTCCCGAGGGGGCCGTGGGACATGTCGGCCACCTCGGCGCCGACCCCGGTCACATGCTCGATGAGCTCGCTTTGTCGCTCGGGATCGCCCTCGAAGATGCGGTCTGCCTCGACGATCGCGCGGGGCAGACCGACGACGACCTCGGGGCGCTCCTCCGCGTAGGCGGCGCGCACCAGCATGCCGTGCGAGGTGGGGATCTGCGTGGTGGCGCGGAGGCAGAGCAACCACCGCCACCCGCAGAGCTTCGCCATTGGAAGGGTGCTTATCGTTGCGGAGCGCCGATGCTCGCAGCGGCGGTGAGCGGCCGTCAAGCGTGGATGGAGAGATCGGGAGTCGACCGATGTGTGGTGTGTGTGTGGCGCGCGGACGACGTCGTGTCATCGCTGTCCTTCGGGGACGACAGGCGGCCACGCGCGACGGCTCACGATAGGGCCGAGTCCATGTCGACCGCGCTTCGAGAGGCGGCCGGAGGCAGCGCGCGACGCGCGCGGGGCGCGCCGTCGTCGGAGCGCGGAGGCGGGGAGGGGAGCCTCGACGGGCATCGGCCTCGGCGCTGCGTTCCCGCCGTTCCGTGGAATTTCTCGGGGCGATTGAGGGCGCCACCCTCCCGTCCGCGCGTCGCTCGCGGCCGTCCGGCGCGCTTCTCCATACCGCCCGAGCGCGGCACGCGCTATCAACGCCCCGCGGGAGGCGCGGGCGACGCCCGTGGCTCCCGGTGGTCGCATGGTCTTCGCATGATCGCCGTGGTCGCAGAGAAGCCCGCCGTCGCCCGCGACATCGCCGCGGTGCTCGGGGCCTCGCGGCGCGCCGAGGGCTTCCTCGAGGGCGGCGGCTACGTCGTCACGTGGGCGGTGGGGCACCTCGTCGCCATCGCCGAGCCGCACCAGATCGACCCCGCCTGGAAGCGCTGGCGGCTCGACCTCCTGCCGATGTTGCCCGCGCGGTTCCCGCTCGTCGTCCTCCCCGGGACGCGGGCGCAGTTCGAGATCGTCCGGAAGATCCTGGGCCGGCGCGACGTCGAGCGCGTCATCTGCGCGACCGACGCGGGCCGCGAGGGCGAGCTCATCTTCCGCTACATCTACGAGGCGGCCGCCTGCAAGAAGCCGGTCGACCGGCTCTGGATCTCGTCGCTCACCCCCGACGCCATCCGCGACGGCCTGCGGCGGCTGCGCGACGCGCGCGGCTACGACGGCCTCGCCGACGCCGCGCGCGGGCGCAGCCGGGCCGACTGGCTCGTCGGTATGAACCTCTCGCGCGCCTACAGCCTCGTCTTCGATCAGGATCTCTCGGTCGGCCGCGTGCAGACGCCCACGCTGTCCATGGTCGTCGAGCGCGAGCTCGCGATCCGGCGGTTCGTCCCGGAGCCGTACCTCGAGGTCGTCGCGACCTTCTGCCCGCTCCGGGAGGGCGGCGAGGGCGCCGCGGACGCGTCGTACAAGGGCACGTATTTCCGGGACCAGCCGCTGGCCAGCGATCCGCGCGAGCCGGCGGGCCCCGCGGGCGAGGGCGAGAAGGCCGAGACCGCGCCGTCGCGGCGGCGCCTGCCCCCGGACGGCGAGGAGGCGCGGCGCATCATCGAGCGGGCCCGGCGCGGCGAGGCGCGCGTCGAGGCGGTGAGGCCCGAGTCCCGCCGCCTCCCGCCGCCGCTGCTCTACGACCTGACCGAGCTCCAGCGGCACGCCAACCGCCTTTACGGCTTCTCCGCGCAGAAGACGCTCGAGGTCGCGCAGGCGCTCTACGAGCGCAGGAAGCTCATCAGCTATCCGCGCACCGACAGCCGCCACCTCTCGACGGACGTGGCCGCCACGCTCGGCGCCGTGGTGCAGGCGATCGAGGGCGCCTACCAGGGCATGCTCGCGCCGGGGACGGGGACCCGGCCGCTCGGCAAGCGCTTCGTCGACGACGGCAAGGTCGGCGATCACCACGCCATCATCCCTACCGGCGCCCGGGCCTCGCGGGCGGAGCTCTCGCCGGACGAGCAGAAGATCTTCGATCTCGTCTGCCGCCGCCTGCTCTCGGCGTGGCACGAGGATCACGTCACCGCGATCACCACGGTCATCACCGCGATCACCACGCGCGCCCGGGGCGAGGGCGCCGGGGCGCCGATCGTGGATCGCTACCACAGCGCGGGCAGCGTCGTGGAGAAGGTCGGGTGGAAGGTGCTCGACATCGGCTTCGGCAAGCCGCCGGCGAGGCCGCGCAAGAAGGGGGAATCGGACGTCAAGGGAGACGCCAAGGGAGGCGAGGGGCGCGAGGCGGACGAGGGGGAGGGCGAGCGCGAGACCGCGGATCAGCTGCTCCCGCCGGGCCTCGCGCGGGGGCAGGTCCAGCTCGTGCTCGACGCGCAGGCGCTGTCCAAGAAGACGCGCCCGCCGCCGCGCTTCACCGAGGCCACGCTGCTCACCGCGATGGAGACCGCGGGCAGCAGCCTCGACGAGAAGGAGCTCTCCGAGGCGATGAAGGACTCGGGCCTCGGCACCCCGGCCACGCGGGCGGCGATCATCGAGACGCTCCTCCGGCGCGAGTACCTCGTGCGCAAGGGCAAGCTCCTGCACGCGACCGACAAGGGCATCGGGCTGATCGAGGTCGTCCACGCGGACGTGAAGAGCCCCGCGATGACGGGCGCGTGGGAGGCGAAGCTCGCCCGCATGGCTCGGGGCGGCGGCGATCTGGCCTCGTTCATGGCGGGCATCGAGTCGTACGTGCGCCATGTGGTGGGGGAGGTGAGCGCCGGGCGGCGCCCGGTGGGGGGCGCGGCGCCCCGGCCGGAGGAGCGGTCGTCTCCGTTTCCGGAGCGCGGCGAGCGGCCGGGCCTCGGGAGCGGCCGCGGCGCCGCGATCGCGTCGCCGGAGGCCCGGCGCGACCGCGAGGCGCCGCGCGCGACGCCCCGGCGCGCGCCGGCCGGCGGCGCAGGGGGCGCGCCGGGCACCGCCTCGCGCGGCGCCCTTCCGGCGCTCACGGGGGCGGCCGCATCCCCGCTGCCGACCCGGGCGCGCGCGGCGGCCGGGGTGCGCTCGTCCGCCGCGGCGGGCGCGGTCGCTGCCGCGGCGGCGCCCACGCTGGCGCGCGCCGCGGCGCTCTCGCCTCCACCGCCAGCGCGTGCCGCCACGGCCGTCGCGCCGCTCTCGCCTCCACCGTCGTCGCGCGCTGCCGCGATCGTCGAGCCGCCTCCGCGCGCCACGGCGGGCGCCGCGCCTTCCGCGGCGCGCGCGTCGATCGCTGCGTCACCGCCGGCGCGCCGGCCCACGGATCTCCTCCAGCTGCTTCAGCAGTGCTTCGGCTTCCGCGCGTTCCGCCGCTACCAGGAGGCGGTCTGCCGGACGGCGGCCGCGGGGAGCGACGTGCTCCTCGTCATGCCCACCGGCGCCGGCAAATCGCTCTGCTACCAGCTCCCCGGGATCGCGCGCGGCGGCACGACGCTCGTCGTGAGCCCGCTCATCGCCCTCATGGAGGATCAGACCGCCAAGCTCCGGGCGTGCGGGTTCGCCGCCGAGCGGATCCACTCCGGCCGGAGCCGGCCCGAGTCCCGCAAGGCCTGTATCGATTACCTGGACGGCGCGCTCGACTTCCTGTTCATCGCCCCCGAGCGGCTCCGCGTGCCCGGCTTCCCCGAGCTGCTCGCCCGCAGAAAGCCGGTGCTCGTCGCCGTCGACGAGGCCCATTGCATCTCCAAGTGGGGCCACGACTTCCGCCCTGATTACCGCATGCTCGGCCAGCGGCTCCCGGCGCTCCGTCCAGCGCCGGTCATCGCGCTCACCGCGACCGCGACGCCGGTCGTGCAGGACGACATCGTCGAGCAGCTCGGGCTCACCTCCGCGGCGCGCTTCATTCACGGCTTCCGGCGGAGCAACCTGGGTATCGAGCTCCTCGAGGTCAGCCCGGGAGAGCGCCTCGCCCGGGTGCGCGCGCTGCTCGGGCAGGAGGGCCGCACGCCCGCGATCGTGTATGCGCCGACCCGGAAAGAGGCCGAGTCGCTCGCCGCCGGCCTCGCGGAAGATCTCCCCGCCGAGGCGTACCACGCGGGCCTGGCCCCGCAGGTCCGCGACCGGATCCAGGCGGCGTTCCTCGACGGCAGCACCGAGGTCATCGTCGCCACGATCGCGTTCGGCATGGGCATCGACAAGCCCGACGTCCGCACGGTCATCCACGCTGGGCTGCCCGGGAGCCTGGAGGGGTATTACCAGGAGATCGGCCGAGCGGGTCGCGACGGGCTCCCGTCGCGGGCCGTGCTGATGCACTCGTATGTCGACCGGCGAATGCACGAGTTCTTCCACGAGCGCGACTACCCTGATCCGGCGGTCTTGCAGAGGATCGAGGGGGCCCTCTCCGCGGAGCCGCGCCCGCGGGAGGAGATCCTGGGCGATCTCGGGATGGAACCGGAGGTCGCGGACAAGGCCCTGGAGAAGCTCTGGATCCACGGCGGGGCGCGCGTGGATCCGGACGGGGGCGTGGCCCTGGGCGAGCCGGGGTGGCGCGGGCCCTACGAGGCGCAGCGGCGCCACAAGCTCGCCGAGCTCGTGCAGATGGCGCGGTTCACCGAGAGCCACGGCTGCCGCATGCTGCACCTGGTCCGCCATTTCGGCGACCAGGAGGACAGCGGCGAGCCCTGCGGCCTCTGCGACGTCTGCGCGCCGGCCGCGTGCGCGGCGCGGGAGTTCCGGGCGCCGAGCCGCGACGAGGCGCAGGCGATCGCGAGGATCCTCTCGGCGCTGCGCGACGGCGAGCAGCCGACCGGCCGGCTCCACCGCGAGGCGTTCGCCGGCGGATCGCTCGAGCGGCGCGACTTCGAGCACCTCCTCGGCGGCCTCGTGCGCGCGGGGCTCGTGGAGGTGCGCGAGGACTCGTTCGAGAAGGCGGGCGAGCTCATCACCTACCAGCGCGCGTCGCTCACGCCGCGCGGCCGCCTCGGCGAGCCGCCGGTCGACGTCCCGCTCGCGAAGACCCCGCCGAAGGTGAAGAAGCGGCAAGGCGCGAAATCGTCGGACGCGCGGCGGGCGTTCTTCGCGCGCAAGGCGCAGCGGAAGAAGGGCCGGTCGCGCTGAGGGGCGCGCGGCGGCGATCAGCGGAAGATGCCGAAGTGCCCCAGCACCCACCAGAGCAGGACGAAGATGAGGATGGTGCTGAAGCACCCGCCCCCGAGCTTTTTCGCGCCATAGCCTGCCGCAATCCCACGCAGAATCTTGCTCATCGATGGACCTCCGGCCCCGTGTCGGGGTGCTCGGTGGGCAAAGCAACGGAGGTGCCATCTCGAGAGGTCGGAGTTTCGGGCTGGAAGCCGATGGCCTCGCTCGCTGGGCGATGGGAAGGTCGGCGCGGGCGCCACACTGGGGCGTTTCGCTACGCTCGTGGGGGCGTGGGGCGTTGACGTTGGGGCGGCGAGGGGCGACGAGAGCGGTCGCGGCGCGGTCGCTGGAGACGGTGGCGGCGACGACGGCGGAGCGGCGGCGCGTTACCGGCCCAGCTTGGCGATGACGAGGTGCTGCAGGGTGCCGTCGCTGGTCCAGGGGAGGGGGCCCGTGCCGAAGTCGGCGTCCACCGCCTTGGTCCAGCCCGCGACGAGGGTCTCGCCGTTCGGGGAGTTCGCGACGTCGGACATGCTGACGCGACGACCCAGGAGCCGACTCCATAGGAGCTCGTTGTCGGGCGTGAGCTTGGCAACGAAGCCCTGGGTATCCGTCACCGCGAGCGGGCCATCGCCGAAGTCGATCTCATCGGCGGCCTCTCCAACAACGACGATGTTACCGGAGGTGTCCAGAGCGACTCCGCCCGCCCACTGACCGTCGTTGCCGCCGGCCGCTCGCACCCAACCGACGGTGCCGTCAGCCTCGAGTTGCACGACGAAGGCGTCGCTTTCGCCTGAGGCCGTTAGAATATGCGGCCCCACACGCAGCTCGTCCCTGTAAAATCCCGTCACGACAGGTCGCCCTGACGCGTCCACCGCGATACCCGCCATCTGCACCGTCGCCGCCTCGCCCATCGTCGTAGCCCAGACCGGTGCCCCGGATGGGGTCAGCTTCATGACGAAGCTGCTATTTTCGATCTCAAACACCCCTCCTATGCGAAAAGTTCCGCTGGACCAGCCAGCGACGAAGATGTTGTTCGATCGGTCCACGGCGACGGCGTTGGCCGCCTGGCCCCCTGTGCCGCCGAGCTTGCGCGTCCAGCAGCCCGGCGCGGTCGCGAGGCCCGTTGCGCCGTCGAGCTTCGCTACGATGATGTCCGAGCCGTCGTCGGGCACGATCGGCCCGCCGCCGAAGTCGATTGACTCGTCGAAAGACCCCACCACGATTACATCATCATCTGCGTCGGTCGCGACAGCACGAATTGCGCTGTCGTAGCCGCCCCCCAGTCCTTTGCTCCAGATGTGCTCGCCCGATGCGTCGAGTCGTGCGACAAACGCGCCCTTCGGGAGCGGCCCGTCACCGAAATCGGTCGAACCGCTGGTGGTTTGGCCGGCCATAATAGGGCTCCCCGAGGAGTCGACGGCCAGTCCCCACGGGTTGTCCGCCGAGGAGTCCCCGAACTTCCTGGCCCATAGGGCATCGCCAGCCGGGCTCAGCTTCAGGAGCAGCGCGTCTGTCGTATCGGCCGAAGCGAATGTTTCACCGCCAATGGCGACCGTCCCAAACAAAGCAGCACTGACGAACACGTTCCCCTCGGCGTCGCTTGCAACGCCCATCGGGTGGATGTCTCCCGTTTGTTTGTACGTCGTCGCCCAGACGATGCACTCTAGTCCGTCACAGTTTTCATCGTCCGTGGCATCGCATCGCTCCACTGCCGGCAGGACCTCGCCCTCGCACACGTCCCAGGTCCCATCGACGCCGCAGGTGCGCCTCCCTTCCCGGCACGCGCCCTCGTTCCTGGTGACCGCTGGGCCGCCGTAGCACGTTTCCGACGCATCTGGCGTGCATGTGGGAGCCTCGCCACCAGAACCTCCGGCGCCGCCGATGCCAGCGCCGTCCAGCGGCTGATCGGTGAACTCTTCGAGTCCGAGCAGCAGCGCGCACCCGCTCGCGCACAGGCCCAGGCTGAGAAGGGAAGCAAGCGCGTAAGGTTGTGCTCTTCGTTGCATCATCTCGTGTGCGCTCGGAAGCTGCCGTCGACAGGGCTCTCCGGACGCTGGCGCGGAGATTATCACGCCCGCGCAGCGCTCGACCGCCTCGTTCTCATCGATCGTCGGGAGGAGCCGGGCTTTCGGTTTAGCGCTGAGCGCCTCGCGGCGGTGCGCCATAGCCGAGGAACGAGAGCCCTATCCGCGCCGAGAGCCGGCGTATCGCCGCACGAGGGAGGACGCGGGCGAGCTGGGCCGTGGCCTTGCTCAACGCGGTCGGGACGGCGACCACGTCGCCACGCTCGGCCGCCGCGATGCCGTAGGCCGCGCAGTCCTCGGCGGAGAGTTCGAACCGGGGCTTCCGGCGCGACACGCCGGGTGCGCCCACGTCAAAAATTTCCGTGGTCACCGGCCCCGGGCACAGGGCCGTCACGGTGACGCCGCTCCCATCGAGCTCCTCCGCCAGGCTCTCTGAAAAGGAGAGCACAAATGCCTTGGTGGCTCCGTAGACTGCATGCCCGGGGGTCGGCTGGAACGCGGCGAGCGAGGCGACGTTGAGCACGCGCCCCCCGCCGCGCGCCACCAGATCGGGCACGATCGCCGCGCACAGCGCAACGACGCTCTCGCAGTTGAGCCGCACCAGCATGGCATACGCCGCGGGATCGCCCTCCAGGAACGGTCCGAGCCGCGTCGCTCCCGCGTTGTTGACCAGCCAGCCCGGGCCGCCCAGCGCGCGCGCCCGATCCCGCACACGCTGCGCGGCGCCCTCGGCGGTCACGTCGAGACCGAACGGGTGGATGGGCGCGTGGCCGGCGGCGCGCGCCTCCGCAGAGAGCTCCTCCAAGCGGTGAGCCCGCCGGCCGATGGCGAGCACCGGCTGCCCGCGCGCCGAGAACTGCCGCGCGAGCGCCGCGCCGATGCCGGACGACGCGCCTGTGACAATGGCAAGACCCGAGGTCGTGGTCATGGCGCACTCCTTTACGCCGAGCCGTCCAGGATCGCGAGCAGACTGTTGTTCCTGGACGGGGCGAGCGCGGAGGCTCGAGAGAGGTCGCCGTCGCGACCCTTGCCGCAAAGCGTTAGCCGCAAAGTCATGCGTACGTCATCCGACGCGGGCGCACTTCCCTGCACGGGCATCAACGCATTGCGGTGATAGCGCCCACGCTTCCCCGGGAGCGATCGCTCGCCGCCGCGGTGCGCCGGCCGTCCCCGCCGGCATGGAAGCACGAGCGCGTGGAGGGCCGTCCCCTACACCTGGAGACGGCGCGCCCCGCCTTCTTTTCTTGCGGAGCGCTGTGGCCACCGGTTAGCCTACTGACCGTGCTCTTGGAGAGTCGATGCTAAAGACCGGCAGAGCCATGCGAAATCGACGAGCTGTTCTGGCCGCGGCGGCTCTCTTCACGCTGCTCCCGACGTCTGCCTACGCCGTGCCGGTAAAGCTCTACACGCCTTACATGGATCCGCTGGAGATCGAGGGCACCGGCCTCTGCTCCGCGTCGGCCATCACGACGGACCCTCTCAGCAAATTCGGCTTGCTCACCCCGAGCACGTACAACGCCGGCGTCAACGGCTTCATGGAGGAGCACAGGACCTACGAAGAGGGTCGACTCGAGAAGGTCGTCCGGACCATCTTCGATCTCAGCAACAACAACAACACAGGCCTCCAGCTGAGCCACGGCGACTTCACGGGGTCGATGTCGCCCGAGTGTGAATTCGGCGGGTGCGCATTCTACCGGGAGCCCGATCCGGACAATCCTGGCGAGTACGTCAACGACCTAAACGATCCGAATACGTCGTTCGCCACACGTTTTCGGGGCTTTCTGAACGTCACACCGGATCTCTCCGGCAAGCCGATTCACTTCGGCTTCTATACGGACGACGCCGTAAGCCTAACCTTCTACGATCTGAATCTCGGCGCCGTTTCCGTGCTCGTCCGCCCGACGCAGCTCGGCAAGCCGACCTGGCGCACCACGAACACCGTGACGTTCGAGCAGCCGGGCCTGTACCCGGTCGAGATCCTTTACGTCGCGGTCGCGGAGCACTCGGCGCTCGAGATGTCGTACCTGATCGGGGACTTCACCGACTACGAGCTAGGGGCGAGCGAGCCCGGGAGCAGGAGCCTCAAAGAGGACGGCTTCACCCTCTTCCAGCCCACCCAGTTCTTCCAGACGCTGAGCGGATCGCCGTCGTTCCCCGATCTCGACCAGTGCCAGCAGTGCAACCGCGACTTCATCGGCGACCCCGGCAACCACGGCTGTCCCGGCAGCTACTACTGCAACGAGGCCGCGCTCTGCGCCCCGTGCGACACCGCGTTCTTCTGCGGCGAGTCCTGCTCGAAGTGCGTGGGTGACAAGCAGTTCTGCATCAACCTGAACGACGAGTTCCAGTGCGCCGAGTGCCGCACCGACGCCGACTGCGACGAGGGCTTCAGCTGCGATCCCGAGACGCACGTCTGCAACGAGTGCAACGTCGACCCGGACTGCCCGCGCGGCGAGATCTGCGTCGACCACACCTGCACGCCGTGCGACACGGCCGACCGGTGCGCCGGCAACTCGTGCAACTGCTGTCCGAACGGGATCAACGGCACGCAGATGGACTGCGCGGCCGTCGAGCCGGGCGGGATCGAGATGTGCGTCGAGTGCCTCACCGACGCGCAGTGCCCCGGTGACAAGGTGTGCCACGTGCCCACGGGCCACTGCGTCGACAGGCCCCTCCCGACGAACGCGCTGCCCAACTGCTGCGGCGAGGGCTGCGTCGACTGCATGCACCCCGAGGACCCGAACGACCCGCAGACACCCCCGGTGCCGTTCTGCCTCCCCGGGCCGGTCGGGACGGCGTGCGCCGCGTGCCGCAACGACATGGATTGCTCCGAGGGCCAGTACTGCCTGAGCGGCGAGTGCAAGGCGTGCGTCGAGGACCGGCGCTGCGGGATGCGCTGCGACAGCTGCGGCGGCGACACGCCGTTCTGCTCCGGCCAGTTCGCCGAGCTCGCCGTGTGCGTGCGCTGCACCTCGGACGAGCAGTGCGCCGGCACGACGTGCAACCCCGAGACGCACGAGTGCGACCCCGGGTGCATGGCGACCTGCGGCGAGGATACCCCGTACTGCGACGGCCAGCGGTGCGTCGAGTGCTACGCCGACACCCAGTGCCCCTGCGGCAACACCTGCGACCTGGAGACGAACACCTGCGACATCTCCTGCAAGTCGAACCTGGACTGCCTCGGCAACGAGCACTGCCGCTGGACCGACGAGGCGGACGCCAAGGAGTGCGCGCTCGGCCCGATGCCGGACAACGTCGCGTGCGGCGGCACCCTCGCCGAGATCTGCAGCGTCTCGGTCGTCGGCGAGAATGGCGCCGATCCGCGGCGGCCCGCCGGGCTCCTCGCCCTCGCGATGCTCGCCCTGCTCGAACGGACGCGCCGCCGGCGCAGCGGAGGTGCCTCGTGAGAATGCGCCGGCTCCTCCTCCCGCTCCTCGCGCTCGCCGGCCTGCTCGCCGAGCGCCCCGCGCTCGCGGAGGAGGGGCGCTTCGACGCCCAGGTCTTCCGGCCCGCGGCCGCCCCGCGCGACCTCGTGATGGTCCAGAAGTCCGAGGTCATCGGCAACCTCTCGCCGACCGTCGGCCTCTACAGCGACATCGCGGCCGACCCGCTCGTGCTCTTCCTCGCGGGCGACGACACGAACAAGGCCGTCAACGCCATCACCGGGCGGCTCGAGCTCGCCCTCCTCGCCGGCATCGGCTTCTTCGACGTGTTCGACGTCACGATGACCATGCCGCTCATCCTCTTCCAGGAGGGCGGCAACCTGCGTCGGTTCGGCACCGAGGGGTCGGTCAAGAGCACCACCGTCGGCGATCTCCGCCTCTCCACGAAGGTCTCGCTCCCGTACCTGAACCGGAAGGAGCAGGTCAAAGAGGGGTTCGGGATGGCGATCGCGGGCAACCTGAACTTCCCCACGGGCGACCAGAACGCGTTCGCCAGCGACGGCGCGCTGAGCGGCGGCGCGACGCTCATCGCCGATTACCGGTTCAACTTCGGGCTGCTCCTCGCCGCGAACGCCGGCATCTGGCTGCGGCCCGACAACCAGTTCGCGGGCGTGCGCGTCGGCGACATGGCGCAGTTCGGCGTGGCGGCCGAGCAGTACGTCGTGCAGCGCTGGGGCCTGTCCGTCATCGGCGAGGTGTACGGCTACCCGTCGATGACGAGCTACCCCGACGACCCCGGGCAGATCCCCGCGGAGGCGCTCCTCGGCCTGCGCTGGCAGACCAAGCACGGCATCACGATCACCTTCGGCGGCAGCTTCGGCGCGGCGTGCGGCTTCGGCGCGCCCGCGATCCGCTTCTTCAACGTCATCACGTGGCAGCCGAAGACCTCGCAGGAGCAGGAGGAGATCAACCGCCTGCAGCAGCGCGACAACGACGATCCGGATCGCGACGGCCTCATCGGCGCCGCGGACCGCTGCCCCGACGTCCCCGGGAGCCCCGAGAACTTCGGCTGTCCGGACCTGGACACCGACGGCGACGGCGTCTTCGATCGCGACGACAAGTGCCCCGACAAGCCCGCCGGCCCGCACGGCAAGGACGGCTGCCCGCTCGCCTTCGTGCGGGGCGACGAGATCGTGATCACCGAGCAGGTCCACTTCGCGACCGACAGGGACATCATCCTGGAGGACTCGAATCCGACCCTCGAGGCGGTCGCGCAGGTGCTGATCGACAACCCGGAGATCCGCGAGGTGCGGATCGAGGGCCACACCGACGTGCGCGCGACGGACGTCTACAACCTGGCCTTGTCCCAGCGCCGCGTGGCGAGCGTCATGGCCTACCTGATCGCGAAGGGCGTGGACCCGTCGCGCCTGCAGGCGAAGGGGTACGGGCACACGCAACCGATCTACGACGACACGGGCTGCGTCGGGCGCGACGACCAGCTGACGCCCGATTGCCAGTTCATGACATCGAAGAACCGGCGCGTGGTCTTCCGCATCCTGCGCTACGGCAACGCGGCGCCGAAGCCGCTCACCGGGTCGCCCGAGGGTAGCGAGCAGATCCTGCCGTCGGGCGGGGTGCTGCCGCAGAAGAGCCAGGGCACGCTGCCGACCCAGGGCACGCTGCCGGGTCAGGGGGTCCTCAAGCCGAACGTGCTGCCGAGCGGCGGATCGGCGCTCCCGTCAGCGGGCGCGGTGCCCGGCGGCGCGGCGCCGCTGCCGAACCGCAGCGAGGCGGGGGGGCTCCCGAGCAAATCGGGCGTCCTGCCGAGGTCCGGCAGCACCACGCCGCCGGCCCCCTCCTCGTCGGCTCAGCCGCCGGCGCCGCCGCAGAAGCCGCCGCCGGCGCCGCGCTAGAGGCGTCGATCGCGTCGATGGCGGAGAGATGAACCGCCAAGAACGCGGTGGTGGCCGGATTTGAACAAGAAGGCGGGAAGGCGGGAAGAAAAGATCAATGATCTTCCTGCCTTCCCGCGTTCATGGGAATCACTCCGGGGCAAATTGGGTCACCACCAAGAACGCCAAGAAGAGAAAAAGATCTTGGCGGCTTGGTGGTTCGAGCTTCTGCTCTTTCGAGCGTTGCTCTAGCTAGGCAGGACAGCGGAGGTACGACGGGCCGGGGCAGGCTGCCCGGCCCGCGGTGGCGGCGTGCTTCGCGCGGCGCACGGGATCCACCGCGCAGGTCGAGCGCGCGCCGCGCCCGTTACAAGAGCGCAGCGGCGCTCGAAGCGCCGGGTCGCGTTACTTCTTGGGCGCGGTCTTCGGGGGCGTGGGGGACGGCGGCTTGGCCGACGTGGGCGCGGACGGCGATGGCAGGGGCGCGGACGACGACGGCTTGGCCGACGTGGCCGCGGACGGCGACGAGGGCTTCGCGCCAGGCTTGGGCGGCTGCCCGGGCTTGCCTGGCGCCGTCGAAGCCGCAGGCGCAGCGGCGTCCTCGTACGGCTCGTCGGACGCAGGCGCAGCCTCCTCCGCCGGCGGCGCCTCCGGCTCGGCTGCCGCCGCGGAGTCGGCGGGCTTCGTCGCCGGATGGAACGTCAGCGGCTTCGCCTCGCCTTCCGTGCGGCGGACCCAGATCACCGCGGTCCCGCTCGCGACGCTGGCATAACGGCCGTCCTCGGTGCGGATCTCCTCGTTCACCGCCTCGATGACCGCATCGCCGCCCACGGCGCACGCAGCCTTGCGGAGCGACTCGAGGCGCTCCGCCTCGGTCCGAGCCTCGGGATCGCTCGCGATGGGCTGAAGGCGATGGTACTCGCGATCGGGCAGCTGGCCTGCCGGTACGACGTGCATGTCGCTGCAGAACTCACCGGAAGGCGTGCGTTTGTCCCGGAAGGGGGTGCTGCAACCGGCGATCAGCGCGGCACCCAGTGCCGCCGAGAGGAGGAGGCGCTGCATGGTGCCTTCTTACCAGCGATGAGACGCGCGATGCAAACCCCGCGCATCGCGGACGACGCCGATCCGCAGGACAGGCGCCTCCCGGCAGGCAGACCACCAGCCACGCGGGCGCGCACCCGCGCCCGTGTTCCGATCGCGTGAACGCCTGGCTATGCTCGCGGGCGATGCGCCCGCTCGAACGACGCCCTCGTCTCGTCCCTCTCGTCCTCGGCGCGGCGCTCGCCGCCGCGTGCGGCGCGCCCCAGCCGGCGCCGAGCGCCGCCCCGGGCGAGGCTGCCCCCGTCGAGGCGAGCGCCCCGAGCGCCGCCGCATGCCTCGCGGCCGCCAACGCGAAGCGGCAACCCCGCGCCGACGAGCCGGCGCGCATCGGCGTGAAGCACGTCCTCGTCCGCTACGCCGGCGCCGATCGCGCCGAGGGCGCGACGCGAACGCGCGAGGAGGCCTGCCTGCGCGCGATGGAGGCGCGCGACAAGATCCGCGGCGGCGCCGACTTCGACGAGGTGGTGGCGCAGTACAGCGAGGAGGCGGGCGCCGCCTCGCGCGGCGGCTCGCTCGGCACCGTGGAGCGCGCCGACGTCCTGCCGCCCTTCGCCGACGCCGCGTTCGAGCTCGAGCTCCACCAGCTCAGCGACGTCGTGGAGACCCGCTATGGGTTCCACGTGATCTTCAGGACCGAATAGCCCTCCTGCCGCGCGCAGGGCCCCTGTTCGCGACCGCTCTACTCCACGCTACCCGCGCGCGACTCGCGCCGCCGCGCGTCTCTCGCGCCACGCGCGTCTCTCGCGCCGCGCGCCCTGCCCAGCGCCGCGCGCCTCGCCCGAGGGTTGCGTTCTCGGCGGAGGCGCAGCATGAAGCACCCATGCGCGCCCACCAGCTCTTCGCCGCCCTCGCCGTGATGATCGCCTCGCCAGCGCTGCTGATCGCGGCGTGCAAGTCGAGCGACGCTCCCGAGGATGCGGGCCCGGCGCCGGCCGACATCGCCGCGCCGACCGCGACGGCGCCGCTGCCCGCGGCGACCGGGACCGTGCCCGCCGCGACGCCGGCGACGCCGGCCGCGCCCGCGGCGCCCGCCAAGGCCTCCCCGGCGCAGCCCGCGGCGGGCACCAAGGCGGACGCGGGCGCTTCGCCCGACGGCGGCGACGGCGGCGCGCCGAAGGACGGGGGCCCCACCGGAACGCTCGACGCGGGGGCGCTCTCGGGCAAGCTCGCGGCGTGCGGCGCCAAGTGCCAGTCGATCCTCCAGACCTGCCTCACGCCGAAATTCCCCGCGGACGGCGGCCTGCCGAAGATCGAAAATCCGGCGGCGTGCCAGAAGTCGTTCGACGACTGCCGCGACGCCTGCGCGCCGTAGCGCCCGCCGCGCGGGCAGGGGGCGGCAGCCCGGGCTACCTCGGGGCCGCGGCCGCCGCGCCCGGCAGCGTCACGCGGAAGAGCGCGCCGCCGGCCTCGCCGGTCGACACCGTGATGTCGCCGCTCATCGCCTCGACGAGGTGCTTCGCGATCGACAGGCCGAGCCCGGTGCCGCCCGACGCGCGGGAGCGCCCCGGATCCACCCGATAGAACCGCTCGAACACGCGAGCCTGGTGCGCCGCCGGGATGCCCGGGCCGTCGTCCTCGACCTCCAGGATCACGCGCCCGTTCGCGGCCCTCGCGCGCACCTCCACGCGCGACCCCTCCGGCGTGTGGTGGATCGCGTTGTCGACGAGGTTGGTCAGGACCTGGTCGAGCGCGCGCGGATCCGCCTCGACGAGCGTGCCCCGCGCGACGTCGACGGTCACCTCGGTCCGCTTCTCCCGGGCGCGCCCGCGCAGCAGCGCCACCGCGGCCTCGGCCTGCGCCGCGAGGTCGAGCGTGCCCGGCGACAGCGACCGCTCGCGGCCCTCGATGCGCGACAGGTCGAGCAGATCGTTCACGAGCCGGTGCAGCCGCGCCGCGTTCCGCTCGATCACCTCGACGAAATCCCGCGCGGCCGCCGGGTCGTCCAGCGCGCCGCCGAGCAGCGTCTCGCTGCTCGCGCGGATCGACGCGACCGGCGTGCGCAGCTCGTGCGACGCGTTGGCGATGAAGTTGCGCTGCAGCCCCTCGATGCGCCGCAGCTCCGTCACGTCGAAGAAGACGGCGACGACCCCCGCCGCGCCGCGGCCCTGCGCCGGCAGCGTGAGCGGCGCCGCGTTCACGACGAGGATCCGGCGCCCCGGCGGCCCCGCCGCGCCCGGCGACGCCGGCGCGATCTGGATCTCGCGCGTCGCCGCCGCGCGCGCGAGCGCGACCTCCTCGATGAGCTCGTGCAGGCTCGCGGAGCGGAGCACCTCGAGCGGCGGGCGACCGACCGCGTCCCTGCGGATGCCGAGCAGCTGCGAGAGCGCCGGGTTGACCAGCGTGATGTCGCCCCGCTCGTCCGTGACGAGCACGCCCTCGCGCATCGACTCGAGCACCGCGCCGAACCGCTCGCCCTCGCCCCCGAGCTCGCGCCGCGAGCGCTCCAGGCTCTCGGCGAGCTCGTCGAGCGCGCCGCCGAGCGCGGTGATCTCGTCGCGCCCCTGCACGCGCGCGCGCCGGCTCAGATCGGCGCGCATCTCCCGCGCGACGCCGGTCAGGTAGACGAGCCGCCCGGAGAGCGCGCTCGCCCCGGCGAGCGCCGCGCCCACGGCGAGCACGAGCGCCAGGATCGTCCCCTCCACGACGCGCGTGTGGGCGGCGGACAGGCTGCGGTCGATCGCGACCGGCTCGAACGCGAGCCGCACGACCCAGGGCCCCTCCGGCCGGTCGAGCCGCTGCGCCGCGTACAGCATCCTCATCCGCGTCGTCTTGCTCACGCGCTCGCTGCGCCCCGTGCCGTGGTGCCGCGCGTCGGCGACCTCGTCGCGCGTCGCGTGGGCCTCGAGGCCGCCGAGCCGCTCCGGCGCGACCGACGAGTCGCCCCGCACCGCGCCGCTCGGATCGATGAGCGTGACGCGCGCCCCCGCGCTCGCCGACAGCGCCGACGCGAGCGCGGGCGCCTCGGCCGCGAGGTCGACCGCCCTCGCCGCGGCCTCGGTGACGAGCGCCGTCCGCGCGGCCAGGTCGGCCGCCGTGTGCTCCCCGAGCTCCGCGCCCAGCGTCTTCACGACGTAACCGTCGAACACCACCGCCGCGAGGACCGCGATCCCCACGGCGAACGCGATGAGCTTGCTCCGAATACCCATGTCACCCGCGTGCCGAGCGCCCGGCGCGCGCCACGTGCGCGACGGCGCGAAGTGGATGATGTTACCTAGTTTTGTCTGGTCCGTGACGACTCGTTGACGTGATGCGGGGAGACGGGTAAACGGCCCGCTCCATGGGACTGACCCGTGATGCCGTCTTCTTCGACGCGCTGGCCAACCACGCGCAGCGGAGCGTCGCGGCAAGCGAGCTCCTCCTGGAGATGCTCGACCAGCTCGACGAGGCGCCGGCGCTGGCGAGGCGGATCTCCGACCTCGAGGACGAAGGCGACAAAATTACCCACGGATGTCTGGCCGCCCTCCACCAGACCTGGATCACCCCGCTCGATCGCGAGGAGATCCACGCGCTCATCACCCGGCTCGACGACGTCCTCGACTGCATCGAGGCGGCGAGCGTGCGGATCGTGCTCTTCGAGGTCGGCAGCGCCCTCCCGGAGGCGCGGCAGCTCGCGCAGGCGGTGGTCGACTCGTGCACCGCCATGAGCTCCGCCGTCCAGTCGCTCAGGGACCTGAAGCGGCAACCGAACCTCCTCGAGCTCTGCGTCGAGATCAACAAGCTCGAGAACGCGGCCGACGGCCACTATCGCACGGCGCTGGCGGCGCTCTTCAAGAAGGGGAACGACCCGCTGCTCGTGATGAAGTGGCGAGACATCTACGACCTCCTGGAGAACGCGACGGACCGCTGTGAGGACGTCGCGAACATCATCGAGGGCATCGTGCTCGAGCACGCATGACAACCTACATCCTCGCCATCCTCGTGATCGCGCTGGTGTTTGACTACATCAACGGCTTTCACGACGCCGCGAACTCGATCGCGACCGTCGTCTCGACGCGCGTCCTGTCGCCCCGCACCGCGGTCATCTGGGCCGCCGCCTTCAACTTCATCGCGTTCGCCCTGTTCGAGCCCACGGTCGCGCGCAACATCGCGAAGGGGGTCGAGCCGGCGTTCATCACCCCGAACGTCATCCTGGGCGGCCTGCTCGGCGCGATCATCTGGAACCTGCTCACCTGGTGGTGGGGGCTGCCGTCGTCGTCGTCGCACGCGCTCATGGGCGCGTTCGCGGGGGCGGCGGTGAAGAGCGCGGGGCGGCTGTCGGTGCTCGACGCGACGGTCTTCGGCAAGACGGCGGCGTTCATCCTGGTGTCGCCCCTGCTCGGCGCGATCATCGGGTTCTCGCTCATGCACGGCATCCGGCTGCTCGCCAAGGGCTGGACGCCCGGCAAGGTGAGCTCCCGGTTCCGCCGGCTGCAGCTGCTCTCCGCCGCCGCCTACTCGCTCGGGCACGGCGGCAACGACGCCCAGAAGACGATGGGCATCATCACGGCGCTCCTCATCTCCGCCGGCCTCCAGGAAGGCGGCCACGAGCCGAAGCCGATGCTCTGGGTCGTGCTCGTCTGCCACGCCGCGATGGGCCTCGGCACGCTCTCCGGCGGCTGGCGCATCGTGAAGACGATGGGCATGAAGATCACGAAGCTGAAGCCGGTGGGCGGCTTCGCCGCCGAGACGGCCGGCGCGGCGACGCTGTTCAGCGCCACGGCGCTCGGCATCCCCGTGAGCACGACCCACACGATCACGGGCGCGATCGTCGGCGTCGGCGCCACCAGCGGGCGCCTCTCCACCGTCCGCTGGGGCGTCGCCGGCCGCATCGTCTGGGCCTGGATCTTCACGATCCCCGCCTCGGCCATCCTCGCCGCCACCGTCTACACCGTCGCGCGCCTCATCAGCGGCGTGCCCTGACCGCCTGGCCGGGCGCGGCGGCTCGCCGCGCCGGCGCTCCCGGCGCCTTCGCCCGGCGCGGCGAGGGCTTACGGAGCCCGCCCCGCGTCCCCATAGCGCGGCCATGCGGGCGCTGGTGACGGGGGCGGCGGAGGCGCAGGGCGGGGCGATCGCGCGGGCGCTGCTCGCCCGAGGGCACCGCGTGCGCGCCTTCTCCCGCGGGCCCGACGACCCGGGCGCGGCGCGGCTCATCGAACTCGGCGCCGAGGTCGTCCAGGGGAGCCTCGACGAGCCGCGCGCGGCCGCGCGCGCGGCGGCCGGCGTCGACGCGGTCTTCGCCGTGGGCGCGCCGCTCGACGGCGGCCCCGGCGCCTGGGACGCCGAGGTGCGGCGCGGGCTCGCCGCCGCCGAGGCGGCCAGGGCCGCCGGCGGCGCGCACCTCGTCTACGCCTCGGCCGCCGGCGCCGACCGGGGCACGGGGATCCCCCAGCTGGAGAGCAAGGCGGCCGCCGAGCGGCGCATCGCCGCGCTCGGCGTTCCCTGCACGATCCTCGCGCCCGTCCACCTCATGGAGGACCTGCTCTCGCCCGCGGCGCTCCTCGGCCTCCAGCGCGGCGTCTACGCCGTCCCGCTCCCGGCGGGCTGCCGGCTCCAGCAGCTCGCCGCCGACGACCTGGGGCGGTTCGCGGCGCTCGTGCTCGAGCGCCGGCGCGACTTCCTCGGGCGCCGCGTCGAGCTCGCGTCCGACGAGCTCACCGGCGCCGAGGCCGGCGCGGCGCTGTCCCGCGTGGCCGGCCGCGAGATCCGCTACGCCGAGGTGCCGCTCGCCGAGGTGCGCGCGCGCAGCGAGGGCCTCGCCGCGATGTTCCGCTGGCTCGCCCGCGGCGGCCCCGGCGTCGACATCGCGGCCCTCCGCGCCCTGTCCCCGGAGGTCGGGTGGCGGCGCTTCGAGGACTGGGCGCGCGAGCACCTCGCGGGCGCGCTCACCCGCGCGGTCGCCTGAGAGCCGGCGCGGCTCAGCCGTGCGACCCGGGCGCGCGGCTCGTCCGGCCGCCCCCGAGGCTGATGAAATGGTCGAGGATCCAGGTCTTGAAGCGCTGCAGGTCGAGCCGATCGAGCAGCGGCAGGAACGCGCGCTCGACCCCGTCCTCGCGGCGGATGGAGGCGAAATCCAGCACGCCGACGTCGTTCGCGGCCAGCACGTACGGCATCACCTCGGTGCGCCCCTCGTCGAAGGCCGAGAGCAGCAGCGACGCCTTGAGGAACGCGGCCGACACGTCGAGGAAGGCGGGGCGGATGCCGCGGATGTACCGGCTGAACGGCTCCGCGATGACGCGCTTGTCCGGCGTGTCGCGGAGCCCCGCGCCCTCGAGCTGCTGCTTCAGGAACACGCTCGCCGACACGCCGGGGTGCTCCTTGCGGCGGCGCTCGGCCTCGTAGCCCTCCGCGACGATCACGAGCGCGTAGTCGGCGCGCCCGAGGCCCTCGGCGAGCTCGCCCAGCACGTCCTGGGGGAAGCGGAAGAAGGGGAGCACGATGAGGTGCGCGCGCGCCGCCACCGCGCAGTGCAGCGCGTGCCGCCCGCTGCGGTTGCCCATCATCTCGAGGATGTAGATGCGCTTGTGCGTGTACGCGTCCTCGTAGAGCCCGCGCGCGATGTTGGCGCCCGTCTCCACGCCCGACAGGAAGCCGATCGCGCGATCGCCCTCCAGGTCGTTGTCGATGGAGACGTTGACGAAGCCGGACTGCGGGCGAACCTCGAACTCGTCGAGCCACGCCTTGATGCCCTCGAACGTGCCGTTGCCGCCGACGCAGATGAGGTGCGTGAACCCCTGCTCCTTGAACGTCACGGCGGCCTGCTTGCGCTTCTCGCGATCGAGGAAGCCGGTGTAGCGCTCGCTCCGGAAGTCGCTGCCGGCGTCGAGCACGCGCCGCCCCATCGAGCGCGCCGGGATGCCCTGCGCGAGCAGGGAGTAGCGCTGGCGGCGGCTCATGATGAGGCGCTCGAAATGGGGCTGGGCGCGCGCGTCCGCGGTCAGGGAGCGGAAGCCCTCGGTCGCGGCCCACACCTCGAAGCCTCGTCGCGCCGCCTCCTCGGTCAGCGCGACAGCGACCGAGGAGTAGCCGGGGGCATTGCCGCCGTCGAAGACGAGCAGCAGGCGCTTGTCCGATGCCGGAAGGGTGTCGGGACGTCCGAACTCGACGATGCTGGTCATGGCGCCGGCCTTCTACCACGCGACGCCCGCGTTGGCCGAGCGATTGTCACGCGTTCGAAGCCGTCGCCCGGCGACGCTGGGCGTCGACCGATCGTGCCGCGCCGCGTGGTGTCGGGCGAGCACGCCGCGTCGACGAGCGACGCGGCGGCGGCGAGCGACGCGGCGGCGCGCCGCTCACCCCGTGTTCCGCATGCCGGCAGCGATGCCGTTCAGCGTGAGCAGGAGCGAGCGATCGCGATCGGAGTCCCCGCCGCGGCTCGCCCGCAGGAGCTCGACTTGCAGGAATGAAAGGGGGTCGACGTAAGGATTGCGCAGCGAGATGGACCGCTGGAGCGTCGGGTTGCTGTCGAGCAGCCGCCGGTTGCCCGTGAGCCGCTTGAGCCACGACCGCGTCAGCCGGTACTCGGCGATGATCCTCGGCGCGACCGCCTTCCGCGCCGCGGCCGGCGCGAGCTCGGCGTAGCCCGCGAAGATGTTCATGTCGGCCTTCGCGAGCACCATCTCGACGTTGTCGATGACCGCCCGGAAGAACGGCCACGACGCCATCATCTCCTTCAGCAGCTCCGCGCCCTCGGGCCGCTGGCCCATCGCCTCCAGGCCGCTGCCGACGCCGTACCAGCCCGGGAGGATCGCCCGGTTCTGCGTCCACGCGAAGACCCACGGGATCGCGCGGAGCGACTCGAGGCCGCCCGCGCGCCGCTTGCTCGGGCGCGAGCCGAGCGGCAGGCGCGCGATCTCGTCGATCGGGGTCACCGCCGTGAAGAACTCCACGAACTTGGGCTCCTCCCAGACGAGCCCGCGGTAGACGCGGCGCCCCGTCTCGGCGAGCTCGTCGAACGCGGCGGCGTAGCGCAGCTCGGACGCGGTGGGCGGCCGCGGCTGCGCGCCCAGCGTGTGCAGGATGACGCCGCTGAGCATGAGCTCCAGCGTGCGCATCGCGAGCTCGGGCCGGGCGTACTTGTGGTCGAGCGCCTCGCCCTGCTCCGTCGCCTTGTAGCGGCCGCCGACGCTGCCGGCCGGCAGGGCGAGCAGCGCCTGGTGCGCCGGGCCGCCGCCGCGCGCCACCGACTCGCCGCGGCCGTGGAAGACGCGGAGCGGCAGCTCGGCCTCGGCGGCGATCTTCGGCAGCGTCTCCTGCACGCGCCGGAGCGCCGCGCTCGCCGCGAGCAGGCCGACCTCCTTGCCGGAGTCGCTGTAGCCGATCATCACCTCCTGCACGCCGCGGGCGAGGACGTGCGGGCGGTACTCCGGGTGGGCGAGCAGCGCGCGCAGGATCCGCGCGCTGTCGTTCAGCGCGCCGAGCGACTCGAACAGCGGGACCACGTCGATGCGCGCGCACGAGCGGGCCTCGTCCCACAGCCCGGCGGCCTTCGCGCACGCGAGCGCGGCGAGGACGTCGTTCTCGCTATGGGTCATCGACAGGACGAGCGTGCGGCACGCCGACTCGCCGCTGTCGCGCTGGGCGGCGGCGATCCGCTGGAGCGCCTCGAAGACGCGGCGCGCCTCCGGCCCCATCTGCGCCGGCTCGATCCGGCCCTCCGCGACCTCGGCCGCCGCGGCGCGGGCGTCCTCGGCGGGGGCGCGCATCTCGAGCTCGGCTAGCGCGAACCCGAGCGCGCGCACCTGCGACAGGAGCGCGCGGGCGCGCCGCTCGCCGGAGTGCCCGGAGCGCGCGGCGCGGAGGCTGTCGGCGACGAGCGCGAGGTCGCGCTCGAGCTCCGCGGGCTCGCGGTACGGGGCGGCGAGCGTCGGCTCCTCCGGGCGCACGAACGCGCGCCCCTCGCGCGCGGGGCCCTGGCCGTAGCGCGCGCGGGCCTCGGCGCGGCCGTGCTCGGCGTGCTCCAGCGTGGCGGTGAGGCGCGCCTCGATGAAGCGCAGCTTGCGGCGCCACGGCTCACCCTCGGTGCGCGGCCCGAAGTGCGCGGCCACCTCCGGCATCGCGGCGGCGTCCTCCTCGATCGAGGCGAGCAGCCAGGGCGGCGGCGTCACGTGCCGGAGCGACTGCGACAGCGCGCCGCCGAGCTCGCGCGCGGCGCGGATGAGCCGGCGCAGGCCGCGGATGCGGTAGGCGAACAGCGCGTCCTCGAGCACGGCGGGCACGACCAGCGGGTTGCCGTCCATGTCGGCGCCGACCCACGAGTGGATGCGGAGCGGCACGAACTCGGCGTCGAGCGGCTCGCCGTACGCGGCCTCGAACGCGCGCCCGATCGCGGCGGGGAGCTCGGGGAGCAGGTCCCAGAGGATCTCCTCGATGTACCAGGCGACGTTCTTCACCTCGTCGCCGACGGTGGGCCGATCGCGGCGCACCTCGTCGGTCTGCCAGAGCGCGGTGATCTCCTCGCGGATCTCGGCGAGCTTCTTCGCCGACTCGTCCGGCGTGAGCTTGCAGCGGTCGCGCTCCTCGAGGTTGCGCGCGATGCGGTAGAGCTTCTCGAGGACGGTGCGCCGCGCGGCCTCGGTCGGGTGCGCGGTGAGGGTGAGCGTGACGTCGAGCGAGCGGAGCGCGGCGCGCACGCGCTCCGCGGGCACGCCCGCGTCCTTGAGCGCGCGCATCGCGGCCTCGAGCGAGCCGCGCTGCGGGCGCGCGTCGGGGTCGGTCGCGTACGCGCGCGCGCGGCGGATGCGGTGGTGCTGCTCCGCCAGGTTGACGAGGCGGAAGTAGACGGTGAACGCGCGGATGACGGGCTCGATGCGATCGTGCGGCAGGCTCGCGAGCAGCTTGCTGAGCTCCGCCTCCGCGTGCGCGCGCCCGTCGCTCGGGCCGCGACGCCTCCGGATGGCGAGCGTGCGGATGCGCTCCTCGAGCGCGAAGAGATCTTCTCCCTCCTGCTCGATCAGCACTTCACCGAGCAGGCGGCCAAGCAGGCGAACTTCTTTACGAAGAGGTCGATCGACCTCGCGGCGACGCGGCGGCATGCGGCGAGCCTAGCGCGACGCGGCGTAAAACGGACCACCGAGTGTGGCCCGGGCGGACTGTCGGGCGCTCCCGGGGGGAAGGTGATGGAGCTCACCGGCGGCGCGAGAGCGCGGCCGGGGTGCCGGGGCAGGGGGGGCGAGGGCGCTCGCGGCGGCCGCGGACGCGCCGGGAGCGCCCTGGCGGGCGGCAGCGGGGTGCCGGCTGAGCTCGCGAGGGCCTCTGTTTGAGAAGAAAGATTTCACGTGAAGATAAAAGTCGTGAGAATGATTGATCTTTATCTTGCGTTTCCGTCCGACGTCGCGGGGGTAGCGCGTCCGATCGGGCGCTCGTGGTGAGGCGGGAGCGGAAGCGGGTGGGCGGGGAGCCCGGCCCTCGAGGCGCCCAGTGCGCACGGGTAGGCAGACAGGCAGACAGGCGGGCAGGCAGGCAGGGGCGCAGCCAGGGCAGGCGAGGCAGGCGCCGCGAGGTCGATGCTCCCGGGCCTTTCGAGGCCGCGCCGAGCTCGTGTACGCTCCGGCGGATGGCCGATGACGTCTTCGGGATCGTCGGCACGACCCAGGGGGCGTTCAAGGTGGAGCGGGTCGTCGCCGAAGGGGGGTTCGGCGTCGTGTACCGCGCGTACCATGAGGCGTTCCGCGCGCCGGTCGCGCTGAAGTGCCTCAAGGTCCCCGGGACGCTGCCCGAGGAGCTGCGCGCGCAGTTCCTCGACAAATTCCGCGAGGAGGCGGAGCTCCTGTTCCGCCTCTCGGCGGCGATCCCCGCCGTGGTCCGGCCGCTGCACCACGACGTGATCTCGACCGCGGGCGGCGTCTTCGTCCCGTTCATCGCGCTGGAGTGGCTCGAGGGCAGCACGCTCGCGAGCCACATCGCCGCCCGCGCTGCAGAGCGGCGGCCGCCGCTCTCGCCGATCGAGGTGATCCGGCTGCTCACCCCGGTGGCGCGGGCGCTCGAGGCGGCGCACCGCTTCCCCGGGCCGAGCGGCCCCACGTGCGTGGTGCACCGCGATCTCAAGCCGGCCAACATCTTCCTCGCCCAGACCCACGGCGCCGAGGTCGTGAAGATCCTCGACTTCGGGATCGCCCGCGCCCGCGACGCCGCGACGGTCATGGCCGGCCAGACCGCGACCACGTCGGGCGGCCTCTCGACGGCGTTCACGCCCGCGTACGGCGCGCCCGAGCAGTGGGCGCCGAAGCGCTTCGGCAAGACGGGCCCGTGGACCGACGTCTGGGGCCTCGCGGTCACCGCGGTCGAGGCGCTCGCCGGCCGCGAGATCATCGCCGGGGATCACGTCGCCATGATGGGCACGGTGCTCGACGAGAAGCGCCGCCCCACCCCGAGGAGCGAGGGCGTCCTCGTGCCCGACGCGCTCGAGGGCGCCTTCCGGCGCGCGCTGGCCGTGGATCCGCGCGATCGCTTCCGGGACCTCGGCGCGTTCTGGGACGAGGTCGAGCAGGCGCTCGGGCTCCCGCAGAGCGCGCCGCCGATCGCGCTGCCCGGCCGCGGCCCCGCGCCGCCCGGCGCCCGCCGCCCCTCGGCGTCGCCCGCGGCCGCGCGAGCCACGCGCGCGCTGGATCGCCCGGGCGCCGGGCTCACGTCGCCGGCGTCGTTCGCGGACGAGGCCACGCGGGAGCTCGATCTGCCGGAGCGCGGCGGCCGCCTCCCGGCGCACAGCCTGCCCACCGAGCCGGTCGTGCCGCTCGCGCTCGACTGGTCTCCCCCGGCGCCCCCGCCCTTCGCGCGGCCGTCGTACGCGCCGTCGCGGATGCCGCCCCCGATGATGGCCCGCGCGCCCGCGCGCCCCAGCCTGAGCGCCGGCGAGCTCATGGCCATGTTCGCCTTGCCCGTGCGGCTCGCGGGCGCGGCCGTCGTCATCACGCTCCTCGATCTCGGGGCCGCGTCGCTGCTCTTCGACGGCGAGCGCATCGGCGTGGGCCCGCTCCGGCTCCTCCACCTCGCGGTGGGCCTCGTGGTCCTGGGGATCGGGATCGCGGTCTTCCGGCTGTTCGCGTCGGATCGCTAGCGCGCTCCATGGCCGCGAGATCGCAGGACCTCGGCGACGCGCGATGGGACGACATCCGCATCTTCCTCGCCCTCCACCGCCACGGCAGCCTGGGCCAGGCGGGCGTGCGGCTCGGCCTCGACACCTCGACGGTGAGCCGCCGCCTGACGGCGCTCGAGGCGACGCTCGGCGCGCGCCTCTTCGATCGGACGCGCGAGGGCCTCGTCCCGACGCGCGTCGCCGAGCTCGTGCTGCCCGCGGCCGAGGCGATGGAGGCGGCGCACCGGCGCCTCGCGCGCGACGCCTCGGGCGCCGAGGCGGACGCGGAGGGCGTCGTGCGCCTCAGCGTCGCCCCCGGGTTCGCCGACTCGTTCGTCGTGCCGACGCTGGTGCGCCTCCGCGCCCGTCACCCCGGGATCCGGATCGAGCTCGACGCGTCCGTGCGCGTGCTCGATCTCACCCGGCGCGAGGCGGATCTCGCGCTGCGCTCGGTCCGGCCGGAGGGCGCGGACCTCGTCGCGACGAGGCTCGCGTCCGGGCGCTGGGTCGCCGCGGCGTCGGCGGAGGTCGCGAGGGACGCCGGCCGCGTCGAGGCGTGGGACGCCCTGCCGTGGATCACCTGGGATCGCGACCTCGCCAGCTTCCCTCCGGCGCTCTGGCTCGCGCGCCACGCCCCCGGCGCGGAGATCGCGCTGCGCACGAGCTTCTTCCGGTCGCAGATCACCGCGGCCGAGCTCGGCCTCGGCGCCGCGCTGGTCCCGGAGCCGTACCTGCGCGTGCACGCGCTCACGCCGCTCGGGTTCGCGGGCGCGCTCGAGGCGAGCGCGGCCGAGTGGCCGACCGACCACCTCTGGCTCGTCGGGCACCGCGCCCTGCGCGACGTGCCCCGCGTGTCCGCCGTGTGGAGCTTCCTGCTCGAGGAGCTCAGGTCGCGGTGAGCCGGCGCGCGGCGCTAGGGCTCGCGGCGCACGCCCGTCGAGCCGTAGCCGCCCGCGCCGCGCGCCGTGGGCGCGAGCTCGGAGACCAGGACCACGTCGGCGAGGGCGACCGGGCAGATCACGAGCTGCGCGATCCGATCGCCCCGGCTCACGGTGAACGGCTTCGCGCCGAGGTTGATCAGGACGACCTTGATCTCCCCGCGGTAATCCGGGTCGATCGTCCCGGGGGAGTTGAGCACGGTGATCCCGTGGTGGAGGGCGAGCCCCGATCGCGGGCGCACCTGCCCCTCGTAGCCGTCGGGGAGGGCGACGGCGTAGCCCGTGGGCAGGAGCTTCCGCTCCCCGGGCGCGAGCGTCACCGGCGCGTCGACCGCGGCGCAGAGATCGAGCCCGACGGCTCCCTCGGACTTGTAGGCGGGCGGCGGGACCTCGACGGATCCCACCTGGAGGAAAGGCACCTGGATGCGCACGCGCCGGAGCCTAGTTCAGCGCCCCGGCGATCCCGTCAGGATTTCCGCGATCACGGGCGCGGCAGCACCGCCTCGAGCCCCGAGCCGCGGAGCGCCTCGAGCGCCGTGTCCGACCACGCTCGCGCCCGATCCGAGAAGCCGGCCTCGACCGCACGCCGGAGCAGCTCGAGCGCGCCCTCCAGGTTTCCGTCCTTGGCGCTCGCGCGCGCGGCGCCGTAGGCGTCCTCGCTCTGGCCCGCGCGGCGGAAGATCGCCTCGTAGAGCCGCGCCGACCAGTCGAACGCGCCGTGCGCGAACGCGATCTCCGCCATCCTCCGCGCGTCGTCCTCCGAGAGCTGCTCCACGATGTCGAGCGCGACCGCGGCCGCCCGCGCCACCTCGCCTTGCTCGACGAGCACGCGGATCAGCGGCCCGGCGACCTCCTTCCGGTCGTCGCCGGCCTCGCGGGCGGCCTCCAGGACCTTGCGCGCCTGCCGGAGCTCGCCGAGCGCGAGGTGCACCGCGCCGACCAGCGCCGGATCCGGCTCGCCGTGCTTGCGCGCCTGCGCGAGCGACTCGCCCGCGCGCGTCGTGTCGCCGAGGAGCAGGTGCGACCAGCCGATGAGCTCGTGCGCCTCCCGGATCGCGCGCTTCGGCGGCGCCGGGGACTGCGCGAGCACCTCGTTCGCCAGCGCCATCGCCTCGTCCGTCCGCTCGTCCTCCACGGCCCGGCGCGCCCGCTGGAGCAGGACCGCCGTCTCGGGCGGCACCGGTTCCTCGTGGAGCGCGGCGCGCCGGCGGTTCATCGTCGGCGACGAGGCCGCCGGCTCGCTGCGGAACCGCTGCAGGCTCTGGAAGGCGGACATGACGAGGATCAGCGAGAAGAAGAAGAACCCCGCGCGGAGGAAGAAGATGGCGAGCAGGACGGCGGCGACGCCCGAGATCCCCGCCGTCAGCCGGGCCCGCCGCGGGCCGAGCGCGTGCTCGAGCACGTGGCCGCCGTCGAACGGGAGCACGGGGATCAGGTTGAGGATGCCCCACCACACGTTGACCGTGATGAGCATCTCCATCCCGCTCAGCACCATGATCGGGAGGGCGTAGAGCGCCGGGACATAGAGGAGCAGGAGGTGCAGGACGCCGGCGACGAAGAACCCGGCGAAGGGGCCGGCCAGGCTGATGATCACGTGCTGGAGCCGCCCGAGCGGCAGGAGCGACCGCCATGTCGTGGTCCCCCCCATGAAGTGCAGCGTGATCTCCGGCTCGATCCGGTGCCGCTTGATGGCGAACGCGTGACCGAACTCGTGCATGAGGACCGACAGGAAGACCACGAGGACCCACACGAGGAACTGCTGGTACTGTTCCCTGGCCAAGATCCCGAACCCGAGCAGCGCGGCGGAGAGCCAGAACCCGAGCTGGACGTCGACCGAGACTCCAAACAGACGGAAGCTCATGCGCATGTAATAAGGCCTGCGGGCCGTCTGCTCAATGATTGCCGTGCGGACGCGGCCTGCCCTAGAGTGCGCCGCGCGACCTTTTCGCGCGGCCGCGTGCCCCTCCGGCGCCTCCGGCCGCGCGCTCGACGCGGCGTTGGGAGCGAGCATGGGCAGCGGGATCCGGGTCAGGAAATGGGCGTTCGCCGGGGTTGCTGCGGCGGGCATGGCGTGCGGCGCCGCGCCGCCGCCTGGGCCGCCCGCTCCGCCACCGGACGCGCCGCCGTCCGGGGTCGCGCCGGCCCCGGCCCGCCCCCCGGAGGCCGCCGCGCCGCCTGGGCCGCCCGCGGCGTCCGCGGCCGCCGTCGCGCCGCCGCCGGCCGCGCCGCCGGAGTTCTCGGTTCCGCCCAACACGGCGGTCCTGCACATCGGCGACTCGTTCGCGCTCGCGGGCTTCGCGCAGGCGCTCCGTCCTCGGATGGAGGCGCACCGCGTCCGCTACGCGGTGAAGGCGGAGACCAGCTCGTACACGGTGACGTGGGCCTCCAGGATGGAGCTCCTGGTCGCCAACTACCAGCCGGACCTCGTGATCATCAGCCTCGGCGCCAACGAGGTCGAGAACGTCAATCCCCCGGCCCACGCCGGCGCGGTCCGGCGCATCGTCAAGGCGATCGGCGGCCGCCCGTGCGTGTGGGTCTCCCCGCCGCTCTGGCGGAAGGACACCGGGATCATCGACGTGATCCGGACCAACTCGGCGCCGTGCCGCTTCTTCGACTCCGACGCGCTGGTCCCCGGCCCCCTCCCGCGCAAGAAGGACAAGATCCACCCGAACGAGGTGGGCGGCGCGCGCTGGGCCGACGCCTTCTGGGCCTGGCTCATGGCGGAGCACCTGCCGCCGGGCGAGGGCGAGGGCGGCGAGGCGACGAAGCGCAGCCCCTGGGCGCTCCGGCCGTCCCCGCCGGAGGAGCACCGATCGCGGGCGCAGCCGCCGGAGAGCGCGCTCCAGCAGAGCGAGCCGGCCGCCGCTCGGCAGGCCGAGCGGCTCTGAATTGCTCCGGGCACGATCTCGCGCACGCGCACGCGCACGGGGATGCCAGACGAGGACGGGAGAGGGGAGACGGAAGACGGAGGACGGCACCATGGGCCGCCCGAGCGCGAAGCCCGCCGCAACCCCCTACGCCGGCGACGACGTCGCCACCCCGACCCCGCGGTGGACCAGCCCCGGATCATGCCCGAGCGCGCCCGCGATCGCCGCGCGCACGTCCCGCATGAGCCGGTTGCGCCCGCCCGCGCCGTAGGGCGCCGGATCGATCGGCGGCATGATCGTGACCACCACCCGGTGGTGCTGCTGCACCACGTAATCCTTCGCCCTCAGCACGTGCCGCGTCCCGTCGATCGCGACCGGGAGGATCGGCGTGTTCGTCTCGATCGCCATCCTGAACCCGCCGCTCTTGAACGGCAGGAGCGCGCCGGTCCGGCTCCGCGTGCCCTCCGGGGCGATCCAGACCCGCGTGCCGTCCTGGAGCATCGAGGCGCCGACCTGCAGGCTCGCGCTCGCCTGGACGTGGTCGCTCCGGTTGATCCGGATGAACCCGGCCGCCTTCATCGCCTGGCCGAAGACGGGGACGTTGAACAGCTCCTTCTTCGCGATCATCCGGAGCCGCCCCGGGATCGCCCGGAACACCACCGGGATGTCGAAGAGGCTCTGGTGATTCGACATCACCACGAACGGCCGCATCCCCGCCGCATGCTCGCGCCCGCGCACCACGAGATCCACGTCGGCGTCCTCAAGGACCTTGCGCGCCCACCAGTCCAGCCGCTCATCGCAACGCTCGAGCGTCACGCGGCCCATCATCGCGTCCACCACGGTCGGAACGCAGATCCGGGCCGTGTCGAAGATTCCCATGAACGTCGTATGAAGGCTCATCGCTCTGGTTCCGCTGGGTGAGGGGTCGCGTGCGCGCTCGCGCGATCAGGCCCTGCCGGGCGCGGCGGACGAGCGGCCCTCCGGGGGCGCCGTGCTCATCCGTCATCGGGCATGCGAACGCTTCGAGTATACCACTCAACCCGCAGCTGTGGTGCCCGTTACCGTCACCACCACGCGGCGCACGTGCGGAGAACTACGGTGCTCCCAGACATACAGGGCTTGCCATGTCCCGAGCGCGAGGCGGCCGCCGGAGATCGGGATCACCTCGCTCGATCGGGTGACGGCGCTGCGGAGGTGACCGGGCATGTCGTCGGGGCCCTCGTCGTCGTGCTCGTAGTCGCGGCCCTCCGGCGCGAGGCGCGACATCCAGCGCTCCAGATCGCGGAGGACGGCCGGATCGGCGTTCTCCTGGATGACGAGGCTCGCCGAGGTGTGCTGGAGGAACACGGCGCAGAGCCCGACGTCGACGCCGGCGCTGGCGACGACGCGCGCGACCTCGCGCGTGATGTCGACGAAACCGCGGCCGCTCGTGCGGACCTCGAGCGTGCGCTGGACGATGGTGGTCACCGCGCCATCTTAGCCGCGTTCGGCGCCGGAGCCCGGCGCGACGTCGACGATCAGCCCCCAGCTCGTCCACTGCTGGAACCAGGCGCCGACCCGCGCGCCGAGCGCCGCGCTCGCCGCCTCGCCCGCGGCCTCGCGAGCGCCCTCGGCCCCGTCGACGCCGGCGGCCACCTCCTCGCACGCCGCCACGAGCGGCACACCCCGCCCGAGCGCCTCGAGGAGCGCGAACGCCGGGGGCTCGAGCTCCTCGCACCGCATCGTGAGATCGGCGTCGCTGCGGAAGACGGCGAGCCGGACCGGGCGCGGCGCGGGCAGCGCCGGCGACCTGCCCTGCCGGAGCTCGCTTCGGAGGGCGTGCGCCGGGTAGCGGAGCTGCATCAGCGCGAGCAGCGGATGGAGAACGATCCGGGCCGTGGACCAGCCGTCCTCCGGCATGCCCGTCACCTTCGCCGGATCGAGCGGCGGCGGCGACGCGCCGTCGAACCGATCGGCGAGCGCCTGCTCGTAGCGCGCCACGTCGCGCGCGAGATCCCGCAGGGCAGGGGGGAACCCCTCATGCGCGGCCGCGAAGTCGGCGACGCGCCGCCCGAGATCGCGCAGGGTGAAGCTCGCGGGCGGGTGCGCCGCGAGGTACGCCCGGCAGAGCGCGTCGAAGCCGTCGTCGCCGAGGACGTGCGCGAGCGCGGGGAAGTCCTCGCGCAGGGCGTCGCGATGGCGCAGCCAGAACTGCCGCCGGTAGATGTCGGCCTGCTCGGCGGGCGTGAGGCGACAGCTCCCGGCGACGTGCGCGCGGCAGCGCGCGGCGAGCTCCGGGTCGTCGGGGAGCGGCGCGCCGGCCGTGAACAGGCGGGCGAGCTCGCCCATCATCGCGGCGAGCCCGGGCGGGGGCGCGGCGTCACGCGGCGCGCGCACGCGCCACCTCCTCCCGGATCGCGCGCGCCTTCTCGGCCTCGGCCGCGAGGACCTCGAACGCCGGCAGATCGTCGTCCCACTCGATCAGCGTCGAGACGTCGCCCGTGTGGCCCAGCGCGCGCCGGTACAGCGCCCACACGGGGTCGGCCACGTGATCGCTGTGGGTGTCGAGGATGTACTTGCCCTGGTCCGTATGGCCGGCGAGGTGGATCTGCACGACCCGGTGGTGGGGCACGCCGTCGATGTACGCGCCCGGATCGAAGCCGTGGTTGTGCGAGGAGACGTAGACGTTGTTGACGTCGAGCAGGATGCCGCAGTCGGCCTCCTCGACGACCGCCGAGAGGAACGCCCACTCGCTCATCCGGCTCGAGGTGAAGGTCAGGTAGCTCGACACGTTCTCGAGGGCGAGCCGCACCTCGAGGAAGTCCTGCACCACCCGCGCCCGCGCCGCGACGTGCCGCACGGCCTCGTCCGTGTAGGGCAGGGGGAGCAGGTCGTGCAGGTGGACGCCGTGCGCGCCGCTCCAGCAGAGGTGATCGCTCACCCACGGCGAGCCCACCTTGCGGAGGAGCGCCTTCAGCCGGCGCAGGTGGTCGAAGTCGAGCGGATCGGCGCTGCCGATCGACAGCGAGACGCCGTGCTGGACGAGGCGGTAGCTCGCGAGGGCGCGCTCGAGGTTGGCGATCGGCATGCCGCCGTCGACCATGAAGTTCTCGCTGATGATCTCGAACCAGTCGACCCGCGGCCGGTGCTCGAAGATGTGGCGGTAGTGCGGGATGCGCAGCCCGACGCCGACGCCGAGGTCGGGGAGCCCGAGCCGCATGCGCTCGAGGTTCGCGCGCTCGAGGGTCGCCATGGGTCACCACGCCGCGGCGACGCCCGGCCCGCATGGCCGGGCGCCGCGCGGCTCAGCGGCTCAGTGGCCGCCGCAGTCGGCCGGCTTGCAGCCGCCCTGGCCCTTGCACTCGTTCTGGCCCGCGCACCCGTGGGTGTCGCTCTTGCAGCCGCCCTTGCCCTTGCACTCGTTCTTGCCGGCGCAGCACTCCTTGGCGCCTGCCGCGGGCGCCTCGGCGGCCGCCGGCTCGGCCGGGGAGGCCCCGGTCTCGGGGGCGGGCGGCGGCGACGAGGCACAGCCCGCGAGGCCCGCCACCATGCCCGACACCGCCGTGAACGCCAACGACTTGCCCATGTCCATCGCCATCGGAGCCTCCACCTTCGTCATTCATCGAGAGCACCGAGCCCATCGCGCGCCTCGCCCGCATGGCGGCCCGCGCGTGTGGGCTCCTCGGGCCTCGCCGGTCTCCTCGACCGCGCCGAGCCCTTCGCTACGCGTCCTTACGGCCGACCGGCTGCGCGGTTTCACCTCGGACGCGTTGATTCTTCCTTCAACTCCCCGTAAGTGAGCGGCGTTGACCTCCAGGCCCACGCGAGCCCCCCTTGCGCGCACCGCGTCCGGCGGCGTGTCCTCTGCGGCTCGGACGGCCGGCCAGCGCGCGGCGTTCCACGTACGACGTAGCTTGCTTCGGAGCGCTCGCGCAAGACAAAGCGTCCACGGCGGCGCGGCCCGGCCGGTGCTCGCGGTGCGCGCGGTGGTCGCGACGCTCGCGGCGCTCGCGGCGCTCGCGCTCAGCGCGGCGGGCTGCAGCGGGGCTGCGGGCGAAGGAGCCGATGCGGCCGGGCGCGAGGTCTCGATCGCGGCGGCGGCCGCGGAGCTCGAGGCCATGAGCGGGCCCGTCCTCGAAGGGCGCGAGGCCACGTTCCGGGACATCCTGGCCGACACGATCGCGAAGGACGCTTACCTGTGCCTTCCGGCGCCGCGGGACGTCTTCCACGGGGAGGCGCCGGAGGGGGAGCGGCGGATCGCCGGGATGATGCCGCACTATGGCCTCTTCTTCGGCCCGATGAGCTACCTCGTGCGGCGGCGCGGCGGCGCCTGGGAGGTCGAGGTCCGCATCGCGGTCGAGCCGCCGGCGGGCGCTGGCGCCTGGCTCGAGCTGCCCGACTGCGGGCTGGCCGGCGCGCTCGGGGGCGCGATCGCGTGCCGCGGGACGCCGTACGCGCGCTCCGGCTCGACGGACGCCTGCCCGGGCTCCGGCGAGTTCTCGGCCCGGGCGACGCCGGCCGCGATCCGCGCGCTGCTGGCGCGCTGGTCGACCGAGGTCGAGGGGTACTGGAACCGCGACGCGCGCGCCTTCGGGCTGCCGGTGCGCTACGACTTCGAGTTCGTGCTCGGGGACGACGCGCGCGGGAGGGCGCTCCGGGTGGACCTCGCGGTGCCGCTCTCGCCGACCTGCGGGCGGACGCCGTACTTCAGCGCGATGCGGGCCGGCTGGTCGCTGCCGGTGCTCGCGCACGAGGTGGGGCACGTGCTCGGGCTGCTCGACGAGTACGAGGCGCTCTCCGGGATCGTCCGCTGCTACCCGAAGACGCCGTTCCCGGGCGCCGAGATCAGCCGGATGGGGCTCTCGATGCGGGAGCAGACGCTGCTCTTGCCGGTCCACCATTACCTCGTGCTCCGCCGCTTCTTCTGCCGGGCGCCCGCGTCCATGGATCCCTATGCCGGCGCGATCCGCTGAGCGCTCCGCGCGGCCTCGCGCCGTCCGTCGCCGCCTCGCGGGCGCGTCGCTCGCGGCCGTCGCGCTCGCGTGCGCGGCGCTCGCCGGCTGCCGCTCGGAGCGAGACGGCGGCGTGGCGGACGCGGGGGCCGGCGCCGTGGACGGCGGGGCTGGCGCGGCGGACGCGGGGGGTGGCGCCGTGGAGGCGGCGCCGCCGCTCGTGGGGGCGCCACCCGGGCCGAGGGCGCCGGCGCCGGTCGCGGAGCCGCGTTGCCCGCCGGAGATGGTGCGGGTGGCGCGCCGGTTCTGCGTGGATCGCTACGAGGCGGTGCTGCTCGACCGGGAGACGGGGCTCGAGATCTCGGCGTTTTACCCGCCGTCGCGGCAGGCGGCCGCGTCGGTGGAGCGCGCGTGGTCGAAGATGCGGCTCCAGCTCGGCGACGCGGAGGCGCGGAGCATGGAGCTGCCGCTGCTGCCCGGGTGGCAGAAGCAGCGCGAGTTCGAGCCGCGCGCCGTGTCGCGCCGGGGCGTGCTCCCGCAGGGCTACACGACCGGCGCGCAGGCGGAGCTCGCGTGCCGGAACGCGGGCAAGCGGCTCTGCACGCTCGACGAGTGGCGGACGGCGTGCCGCGGCGAGCGCGACGAGCAGTTCCCGTACGGGCCGACGTACGCGGACGGGAAGTGCAATGTCTTCCGCGAGGCGCACCCGGCCGGCGTGCTCCACCGCGACGTGAGCCTCGGGCACAGCGATCCGCGGCTCAACCTGGTGCGCGTCGCCGGGGCGCCGCTCCTGCGGCGTACGGGCGAGACCGCGACGTGCGCGAGCGCGTGGGAGGGCGACGCGATCGCCGACATGGTGGGGAACCTGGACGAGTGGATCGACGATCCCGAGGGGACCTTCGTCGGCGGGTTCTATGCGCGCGCGACCCGGGAGGGGTGCATGGCGCGCGTCGCGTCGCACGATTTCACGTACTTCGACTACTCGACCGGCGTGCGCTGCTGCGCGGATCTGCGCGAGACGCCGTGAGGGGTGCGTTCACGGCGGCGCGGGGCGATCTGGTAGCATCGTCCGCTGCGCGGAAGGAAGTCGCGCTCGTGCGACGCCGCGGGGAGGAACATCGATGCTCGCAGCCCGGTATCACGTCTACGATTCGGCGGTGGTGGACGCGCCCGTCGAGGACGCATGGTGAGAGCTCCGCGACGTGGTCAAGCTCCTGCCAATCGTCTTCGGCGACGCCGTCAAGGACTACCGTTACATCGACGGCGGCTCGGGGGAGAAGATCCCGTCGCGCTTCGAGTTCACGCTCCATCCGTCGGGAGAGAGGGCCCTGGAGGAAGTGGTCGCGCGATCCGAGACCGAGCGCTCCGTCACGTACCGGCTGCTCGGGCAGGTCCTGGGCGCGGAGGGGTACATCGCGACGTACCGGCTCCGCCCCGTCACGAGCGAGCCGGGCAAGACGTTCCTCGAGTGGTCCCGAGAATTCGGCGTCGCGCCGGGCCACGAGCCGGAGAAGGTCGCCCCGTCGATCGCCGCCCTCACCGCGAAGGAGCTCGTCGCCATCAAGGAGTACTTCGCGCAGCGGCGCCGCTCCGGGTGATAGGCAGCGGCGCGGGTGGAGCGCGCGGGCCCATGTCGAGCACACACGGTCCGGCGAGGGGTGGCCGCGGGGGCTAACGTCGGAGCGGATCCGTTGACGGGGGGGCGGCGCCGGGGGGGCGTAACGGATCGCAACCGTCAGGAGGGGCCGGCGCCGGGGGGGCGTAACGGATCGCAACCGTCAGGAGGGGCTGGCGCCAGGGGGGCCGCAACGGATCGCAACCGTTGGGAGGGGCTGGCGCCGGGGGGCCGTAACGGATCGCAACCGTCAGGAGGGGCTGGCGCCAGGGGGGCCGCTACGGTTCGAATGCGCGTGCAGGGGCCGGCGCCAGGGGGGCGTAACGGATCGCAACCGTCAGGAGGGGCCGGCGCCAGGGGGGCCGCTACGGTTCGAGTGCGCGTGCAGGGGCCGGCGCTAGGGGGGCCGCAACGGTTCGAGTGCGCCGGAGCGGGTACCGGCTGGGGCGCTGCACCCGGGCCGCGAACGGATCGATGGCGCGTTCTGAACCGACGCCTCACTCGACGCGCTTCAGCTCGTCGCGCGCCGCAGACAACGACGGCGGATCCTGGCGATCCGGCGCGGACGGCCACGCGTCCACCGCTCGCCGGGAGGCGGCGCTGAGGTCCTTTTCCAGCTCCCGCCACGCGGCGCTCGCCTTGTAGTCCCTGGTCTCGTCGACAGGGCGGGCCGAGGGGACGCAGAGGTGCACGTACCAGGTCTCGATCTCCAGCGCAGGGACCACGAACGCGATGCGCTCGCCCGCGGCGCGAGCGCCGCCGCGGGCGTCGGCCTCGATGCGACCTTCCAGATCGTCCACGCGCTGGGACAGGCCCTTCTCGTCAGCGTCGATGACCACGACGAGGCCGAGGTTCTGCTGGTGCTTCTGCGAGCGCAGCGCGTCGACCTCGCGCCCCAGCCTGCCGAGCACGCCGCTCGAATCGACGCACTTCTCGAAGCGGACGCGCCCGTGACCAGGGCGCTTCTTGAACAGACGCCGCAGGAAGCTGTCGTGGGCCTTGTCCTCGTAGAGGGACGACCAGCCTGACCTCAGGGCGCGACATGCCAGCCTCGCGCCATGAGCTCCGAGAGGCGGAGCGTCCCGCCCGCCGCGATCGCGCCGACGCGCGTGTGACCACCCTCGGGCCGCTCCAGGAGGAGCGTCTCCGAAGCCCCGACGTAGTCGATCACCTCGGACGAGTGCGAGATGAGGAGCACCTGCACGCCGCTCTCGTCGCTGACATCCGCGAGCTCGACCAAAAAGGGCTGGATCTCGCGGATCGAGACGAAGTTGTCCGGCTCGTCGAGGCAGAGGACCGTCGCGGTGCCCAGGCTGGCGTGCAGGAGCACGTACAGCACGATGAGCGCCTTCTGCCCGTCGGACAGCGCGTCGAAGTCCAGGTCGTACGCCTCGCCCCCCGGATAGCCGAACCTGGCCGTCAGCACCTTCGCGCGACCGGCCGCCTGCGCGCGGAGGTGCTGAAACCCGGGGAGGATCTCGCGGAGCACCCCCTGCGCGCGCTGCAGGCCGTCCGGCTCCTCTTGCAGGAGATAGCGGCAAAAGGACGCGAAATTCGAGGCGTCGCGCGCGAGGAGCACGTCGCTGTCCGTGCGCGCCAGCGCGGCCATGCGCGCAGGATCGAGGCGCAGCACCCGGACGCGGTGAAGGAACGACCTGAGCCAGGTGAGCCGCGAGCTCGTCGGCCTCGGCTCCATCGACGCAAGGAACGATCTGCGCGGCGAGAACGAGAACGTGTCCCTCGCCGGCGAATGATCGTCCCCATAGAGCTGCACCTCCCGCTCGGCGAAGCGGTAGAGCGGCTTCCCGTCGAGCGTCACCTCCTCGGAGGCGATCGCGGCCTCGCCACGATCCAGGTCGTGCGCCACGCACAGGGCATAGCGGAACACGCCCCACTCGGACGTCACGTCGATCTCGAACCGCTGCTCCAGCGAACCGCCGAACCTGGTGACAGTCCCGGGCGGAAAGGCTTCGGATACGTCCCTGTTCCAGGCGACGAGATCCTGAATCGCGGCGAGCACGTCGAAGATCGACGATTTCCCGGCGCCGTTGTAGCCCGCGAGTAAGGTGCGTCGCTCCGGCCGCAGCTCGAAATTGATGAAGCAGCGGTAGTTGTTGATGTAGAGGCGCGCGATCCTCGGGTGCATGGCTCCGCTTCCGGCGTCTGTAGCACGAGCCGCGGTGAGCCCGCGCTGAAACGCAGGCCGCCCGGGCCCCCGCGGCGGCCCCCCGAGGGCGCCCCGTGGGCGCGTTCCGGATGGAGCGGAGCCGCTGCCGGAGCGCTCAGGTCGTCGGGCGGCCGACGGCGAGGAAGCTCTCCTCGCCCTTCGGGCGCCGCCGGTCGCGCCAGAGGAGCGCCGCGGGCAGCACGAGGACGGCGGCGAAGAGGCAGGCGAGCTCGCCGAGGACCGCGGACACGCCGAGGCTCCGCACGGCGTGGTTCTGCGAGCGCACCAGGGCGAGGTAGCCCAGCGTCGTGGTGAGGCTGCAGAGGATCACCGCGCCGCCCGTCTCGCGCACGGCGGTCAGCGCGCCGCCGGCGCCCTCGCGCGCGTACCGCTGCACGATGTTCACGGCGTAGTCGACGCCGATGCCGAACGTCAGCGGCAGGGCGATGAAGTTCAGGAAGTTGAGCTTCACGCCCAACAGCACGAGCAGCCCCGCCATCCACAGGACGCCGACGAGCAGCGCGCCGAGCACCGCGAACGCCGGGCGGCCGCCGCGGAAGGCGACGAGCACGACGAGGACCGTCGCGGCCAGCGAGAAGAGCACCGCCGGCGGCACGTCGTCGATGACCGCCGCCCACATGTCCGCGTAGATGACCGCGCGCCCCGAGCCGCGCACGACGCTGCCGTCCGGCAGCCGCGTCTCGCGGTACGCGTCCGCCCAGCGGAAGAGGTAGTGCGCGTCGTGCACGCTCTCGGGCGTGATCGGGCTGATGTACACGATGCGCCCGCGCGTCCCGTCCGTCTCCGTGAAGGCCCGCGCCACCCCCGCCGGCAGGTCCTCGATCCCGAACGGCGCGAGATCGTCCGGCGGAATGATGGCCTGGATCCGGCTCCAGTCCTCGTCGCCGATGAGGCCGCGCTTCTTCGCCCGGAGGACGCGCTCCTTGATCTCGAGGAGCAACGGGATCTTCGCCGCCTGATCCTTCGGCACCAGATCCTGGAGGGCGTAGATCTCCTTGAACGGCTTCTCGCCCTCGGGCGCCGCGTCGCGCCGCGCGTAGAGCGCCGCGCGCAGCGGCTCGACCTGCTCGGGCCGATCCACGAGGATCGCCATGCCGTCGGTGCCCACGTAGCCCGTGATCTCCTCCGCGAGCGCGCTCAGCCGGATCTCCTCGGCGCGCGCGCTCTCGTCGTTGCGGAGGTTCCGGAGGTCGTATTCCATCGGATCGGCGCGCACGTAGGCGACCGTCGCGACGAGGCCGACCGCGGCCAGGGCGAGGCCGGCGACCGTCAGCGCGACCGGGCTCCGCGCCGCGAGCCGCGCGAACGGCTCGCCGAACGCGATGCCGCCCTGGGTGCGCCGCCGGAGCCTGCCGAAGAGGCCCGGCGACTCCCGATCGAGGGGGCTGAGCCGCTCCATCACCGCGAGGACGCTCGGCAGCGCGAGGAACGTGGCGACCCAGCAGAGCACCATGCCGGCGCTGCCGATCAGCCCGAAGTCGTGGAAGCCGCGGAACTCGGTGACGAGCAGCGAGCCGTAGGCGGCCGCGGCGGCGCAGCCGGCCGTGAGCGTGGGCAGCCAGGTCTCGCGGTGGGCGACGCGCACGCCCTCGAGCAGGCTCGCGCCGCCGCGGCGCGCCTCCAGGTAGCGCGCCATGTAGATGATGCCGAAGTTGATCCCGTTGCCGGCGACGATCGAGAAGAGGAACCCGGTCGCCATGTTGAGGTGGCCGATCGCGAGCTGCGTGACCCCGAACGTCCAGGCGACGCCGGTGCCGATCGTGATCAGCATGGCGACGAGCATGCGCACGCGCAGGTAATAGAGGAACACGACCGCCCCGATGAGGACGGCGCCCGCGACGCCGACGTCGGTCAGGTCCTCGTTGATCGCCGCGTACTCGGCGATGCCGGTCTGCAGATCGCCGGCGAGGCCGTAGGTGATCCCGGGGTCGAACGAGGCGGGGCGCACGCGATCGACGACCTCGCGCACGCGGCGGATCGCCTCGCTGCCGGCGGCGAAATCGCTCCCCAGCACCTTCGAGCGGATGGCGACGACGACGGTCTTGCCGTCCTTCGACTGGTAATAGCCGTCGGGGTAGCGCCCGGCGTCGATCCCGTTCAGTCCGAGGCTCTGCTCGATCGAGCGGGCGCTCACCTCGGGCGGCGGCTCGTCCTCGTCGAGCAGCGCGCCGGTCGCCTTGTTGACCTCGTAGGCGTAGCGCGCCTCGATGTCGTCCCGCAGCTTCGTGAGCCGGTCGCGATCGACGTAGAGCCCGGCGCGCGGCGAGAGGTAGCGGAACGCCTCGTGCACGCCGTCCTCGACGCTGCCGACCCACGGCGGCCCGAGCCGCTCGAGCTCGGGCACGAGCGCGTCCGCGGCCTTCTGGAGCGCGACCGTGGGCGTGCCCTCGCCGCCCTGCAGCACGACGAAGAGCGTCGACACGCCGGCGGTCTTGGCCGCGACCCGGTCGAGCTCCTGCACGCTGGGCCGGGACGCCGGCAGGAGCGACTCGAAGCCGGTCAGCACCGTGAGCCGCGTCGCCAGGAAGAGGGCGATGACGGTGAGGAGCCCGGTCGCGAGCAGCGGCAGCGCCGGCCGGTTCACCTGGAGCTCGGCGAGGCGCGCGGCGAGCCCGCCGCCCTTCGAGGAGGGCGGCGCGGCGTGGGGGGAGGAGGCGTGGGATGGCGAGGTCGGCGAGCGAGGCGCCGCGGGTGGCATCTGCGGAGAGGGCATGAGGAGGTCAGGGGATCCGGGGGCTTGGAACGGTGAGCGCGCGAACGCGCCGGAGTGAGCTACGCCCTACCTAGGGAACAGCTTCCCCGCGGAACAGCGGAGCGCGCTCGGCGAGGCGGCCGGGCGCGGCCGACGTAGGGAGGCGGCCCGAGGATCGCGGGGGAGCGATAGCAGAAATCCGTGACGCAGCGACCGGTCGCCGGCGGGGAACCCTGCGAGCAGCGAACGGGCGTGCGCGCCGGCGCCGCGGAGATTCCGCGGTGCGGCGGGTGCTAGTGTCTTTCCATGTCGCTCTCGCAACCGAAGGCCGTTCTCTGGGATCTGGACGGGACGCTGATCGACTCCAGCGAGCTCCATTTCACCGCCTGGCGAGACGCGCTCGCGGCCGAGGGGCGCACTTACGACCGCAGCGACCATGATGCGGTGTTCGGGATGCGCAACGACGATCTGCTCCGCCGAATGATCGATCCGGGGATCCCGGAAGCCGAGATCGCCCGGATCGCCGGCGCGAAGGAGCGGCGCTACCGGGAGCGGGTGGCCGCGTCGGGGATCGAGCCGCTGCCCGGCGTGCGCGCGTGGCTGAGCGCGCTCCCCCGGCGCGGGTTCCGGATGGCGATCGCGTCCTCCGCGCCGCGCGAGAACCTCGACGCGATCCTCGCGGCGACCGGGCTCGCGGGCGCGTTCGACGCCATCGTCAGCGGCGAGGAGGTGTCGCACGGCAAGCCGCACCCCGCGGTGTTCCTCCGCGCGGCCGAGGCCGTGGGCGCCCCGCCGGGCCGGTGCGTCGTGGTCGAGGACGCGCCCGCCGGCGCCCTCGCCGGCAAGCGCGGCGGCATGAAGGTGATCGGCGTGGGCCCGCGGCACGCGACGCTCGGCGCGGATCTCTCGGTCGAGCGGCTCGATGAGCTCCCCGAGGACGCGTTCGATCGGCTCCTGTCGCCCGGCTAGAGAGAGCGGGAGCGAGGGCGCGGCGACGCTCGCGCGCTCGTTCGATCGGCGCCTCGCGCCTAGCTGGAGGCGGCGCGCGGCGACGCGCCGCCCGCGCGCCGCCGGACCCAGCGGCCGCGCGCGGGCGCGGCGCTCGGGAGGCGCGCGGCGTCGCGCAGGGCGGTCCCGAGCGGCTGGACGAGCAGGAAGAACGCGAGGCAGAGCGCGCCGCCCGCGGTGCTCAGCGGCCCGAAGCGCGGTCGCGACAGCGCGAGCGCGGTGCAGCCCACGAGGCCGCCGAGGACGCCGGCCACGCCGAGCGAGAGCAGCGCGAGCCTCCGCCGGCAAAGGGCGCGCGGGTCCACGCTGGACACGAGCGCGGGGCGCATGCGATCCGCGCCGTCTGCGCCGTCCACCGCGCGCTCCACGTCGCCGAGCAGCCACACCGGCGCGCCCGGGCCGATCCGGGCCTCCACGGTCCGGGAGAAGCCGCGCGGCTTGCGCGCGTGCTGGTAGGCCTCGTCGAAGCGCGCCTCGGAGGGGCACGCGGACGCCGCGCGGACCTCGGCCCGCGACACCCAGACCTCGCCCTCCACGACGGGCGCGATCGCGATCTCCCGCCCGCCCGCGACGACGGCGCCGCCGTAGATCTCGCCGCCGCGGCCGCTGTCAACGAAGACGATCTCCTCGCGCGCCGAGCCGCCGACGCCCGCGCGGCCCACCTGCTCGATCCGGTGGCCGGCGAGCGCGCCGCCGCGCCCGTCGCCGCGGAGGACGCGCGCCTCGATCAGCGCGGCGCCGCGTTGATCAGGGCGCGCGCCGAGCCGCCGGAGCGTCGCCGCGACGGCCGCGAGCTGCTTGAGCGCGGCCGCGGCGATGAGCAGCGTGTTGACCCAGAGGATGGCCAGGGCGAGGGCGCCCATGAGCTCGCGCGTCAGCATCGCTCGGCGCGCCTTACACGCTGGCGGCCTCGGCCTCCGCGCGGCGGAGCTCGCGGGGCGAGAGCGCGATCGGCGGAGCGGACCGCTCCGCCCGGGCGACGTCGCGCGGGGCGGGCCGATCGAAGCGGAGCACGTAGGTCCGGAGCAGGTAGCCGAGCATGCTCGGCTCGTTCAGCCCAGGATCGATGCGCGGGGCGACCTCGCGCTGGTGCGCCTCGGCGAGCACCGACCAGTGCAGCCCAGCGCGGTTGTGGTGGATCGTGTGATAACCGTTGTTGCACATGATCCAGTTGAACGCGCGTCCGACGAAGTTGCGCGAGTGGTTCCACTCGCTCCGGACGTCGCACCCGTCGTGCTGGATGAGGTTGATCCGGAGGATGCAGCGCGCGCCGTAGAGCTGCGGGAGCACGACGAAGAAGAGCGCCGTCCAGAAATCGACGAGGAGGAGCGCCCCGGTGAGCCCGAAGGCGAAGACCGTCTCGAGCCGGTATTGCCGGACGTGCTCGGGCCGGCCGGCCAGCGCGTTCCAGCGCGCGACGCCGGCGAAGGTGTTCGGCCCAGCGACGTTGGGGAAATGGATCAGATTGAGGAGGTTCCAGCGAAACGAGACGTGCTCCGGCGCCGCCCAGTCGGGCTGGCCCTCGTCGTCGAAATGGTGGTGGACCAGGTTGTGAGAGGGGACGTTCGCCGACGCCGGGTAGAGCGCGCCGAAGCTGAGCACGCAGCGGAAGAGCATGTTGAGCCGGCGGCTCTGGAAGATGCCCTGGTGCAGGTGGTTGTGGATGACCACGGCGTTCAGGAAGCTCAGGCAGCACGCCGCCGCGAACACGACGACGTTGCGGCACGCGGGCGCGCAGAACATCGCCGCGAGCAGGCCGAGGTAGGCGGCGACGATCCCGATCTGGCGCCACTCGGCCGGGTGCTTCACGAGCCACGGCGCGCGCCGCGGGCGCCGGGGCTGGTCGCGCGCGTCCGCGCCCTGCTGCCCCGCCCGCTCCCCCGGAGCGGGCGACGCGTCCCTCCCCATTGCCCCGGCCGCGCCGGGGCGCTCCTCGCCGCCGGACGCTGGAGCTCGTGTGGCGACTTCGGCTGTCACCCCACCGTCACTATCACTGTTGCCCAGCTCCAACAACGTTGAGCGAGCCGCGCGGAGGCGCCTCGCACGGTCGCGTCGCCGCTCCTGGGAGTCGCGCCGCGCTGCGAACTCACGTTCGCAGGCCGATCTGCGCGTGGGCCCCAGCGGCGCGCCGAAATCCAGCTCGGCGCGGCGGGAGCGCGGACAATCTATGGACGGAAGTAAGGAACCGGTGTAATCCAGATGTCTCGACAACGGCGTTCGCGGCGAGGCGGAGGCGGCCCTCGGCGTGGGGCCATCTCCGCGCCAGGGCAGCGCCGCCTCGGGCGCGGGGGAGGCTCAAGCACATGTCGGTGATCGTTTCCACGTTGACGTCGCTGCCGTTCACGCAGCTCCGACGAAACCGATATTTCTATCTTTATTACGACGGGTTCTACGCGCTCGCGTGCGTGGCCCTCCTCGCGTGCATGCTCCTCGGCGGGCACGAGCCGCTCATCGAGCGATGGGACAGCCGCCTCTGGCTGCTCCTGCCGCTGGTCTGCCACGCGCAGATCCTTTGCAGCGTGTTCATCCACAACGCGACCCACAACAACTTTCCGAGGCCGATCAACCGGCTCGTCGGCGAGCTTTGCGGGCTCGTGGTGCTCACGCGGTTCGCCTCCTGGGAGGTGATCCACCAGCGCCACCATCGCTACTCGGACGACGTCGACAGGGATCCGCACCCGGTCGTGGCCAGCTACTGGGCGTTCCTGGTGCAGACGGTGGTGAACGTGGAGCGCCAGCTCCAGCAGATCTACTTCGATCTTTACGGCGATACGCCCGAGAGCCGCCGTTACGAGCGGGTCCGCGCGTACATGAGCTACGCTACGAATCTGCTGCTCATCGCGTGCTGGTACGTGTTCCTCGGCCCGGTCGCGTTCTTCTTCCTCTTCGTGCCCGCGTCGATCGTGGGTTTTCTGCACCTCGTGCACTTCAACTGGTCGACGCACAACGCGTCCTCGCCGGACGGCGACTTCAAGCCGGTGAACCTGAACCACGGGTATTACTGGCTCGGCAACCTCCTCTGGCACGGCATCTACATGCACGCGAACCACCACAAGCGCGCGGGCCTGTTCAACCCGGCGAAGCTGACGCCGGGGCTGCCCATCACGAGGCCGGGGGCGTCCTGATTCGGCGTCGCCTGGCGCGTCCCCGGTCGCGCAGGAGGTCTTGCCGGGCCGCCCGGTCCCCCCGGGGAGGGCGTTCGTCGCGCCGGCGGAGGCCAGCCGAGCTCGCCCAAGACGTCGTATCGAGGGACGATGTCGGTGTGGACCAGCTGCGCCTGTGGCGCCGCCTGGAGGCCGAGGGCGCGCCGATGAAGCCCTTTCCTGCCGACTGACGCTTCGCGCCCGCCCGCCGTCCGACCCGGGTCTCGCCCCCGGCGCCGACGGGGGCAGCCGCGCTCGCAATAGAGCAACGCCACGCGGTCGCCGAGACAACGCGCCCTCGGGCGTGGAGCAGCCGCCCAGAGCCGGTGGAGATGCCGGAGCGCTAGCCGCATCCGAAGGGCGTGCCCGCGCCGGACGCCCGCGCGGCCAGCTCGCCGGCCGGGATGAACGAGAACAAACGAAGTAGATTCATGAAGTTGAACGTTAATCGAGATGGGCGCGGAAAAATATTTTGACACAAGGCAATGCAATCTCGTACAGGTCATTACGTCGTGGTCCGAGCCGGACACAACGACAGTAGACGTTTTCCTTGAATGAATCGGGCGATCGGCGGGGGGCTGCCGCGCGAGCGAGCGTGTTCGTCCCGTGCTTGGATTGCGCCGAAAATGAGGAGGGGTCGCCATGCCCAGTGCGCTCACATATCCCGGTGTGTACATCGAGGAGATTCCGAGCGGCGTTCGCACGATCATGGGGGTGGCGACGTCCATCACCGCGTTCGTCGGGCGCGCACGGAAGGGGCCGACCGATGTCCCTGTTTTGATCAACAATTTCGGCGATTTCGAGCGCAAATTCGGCGGGCTATGGGCCGACAGCACCATGAGCTATGCCGTGCGCGATTTCTTCCGCAACGGCGGCGGACAAGCGCTCATCGTGCGTGCCTATAACGACGGCGCAGGCACGGGCACCGGAACAGGCACGGGAACCGGAACAGGTACCGGCACGGGCACTGGAACAGGCACCGGCACGGGAACCGGAACAGGTACCGGCACGGGAACCGGAACAGGTACCGGCACTGGAACAGGCACCGGCACGGGCACTGGAACAGGCACCGGCACGGGCACTGGAACAGGCACCGGCGCGGGCACGGGCACGACGACCGGCGCGTCCCGTATCGTAATCGACGCGTCGCTCACGCTGGAGGCGGCGAGCCCCGGCGCGTGGGGCGACGCGCTGCGCGCGCGCGTCGATTACGACGTGGCGCCCGGCGACGCGTCGCTCTTCAATCTCACGCTCGCGCTCGTTCGACACGACGCGAACGGCAAGGTCGAGGCGGTCTCGGAGATCGAGGTCTTCCGGAACGTATCGCTCATGGAATCGCACCGGCGGCGCGTCGATCGCGTGCTCGCGGCCGAGTCCCAGCTCGCGTGCACGCCGTCGTCGTTCACCCCGGCGACCGGCGCGGCCACGCGGCCCGCCGCGCACGCCAAGCCCACGTCGCAAAACCCGCTCTGGGGGAGGAACTCGGGCAATACCACGAGCGTCGGAATCGACGCCGGCGGGAGCGCCGGATCGGACGGGGCCGCGCTCACGCAGGCGATCCTCACCGGGGGCACGACCGAGAGCGCGCGCACGGGGCTCTACGCGCTGGAGAAGGCCGATCTCTTCAACATGCTCTGCATCCCGCCCCACGATCGCGAGACCGACATCGAGAGCGGGCTCGTCGAGGACGCGATCGCGTACTGCCAGAAGCGCCGCGCGGTGCTCATCATCGACCCGCCGCTCGCGTGGAAGACCCCGGACGCGCCGGCCACCACGATCGACACGGCCCCCATCGGCAGCGTGAGCCGCAACGCGGCGATCTTCTTCCCCAGGCTGCGCGCCCCGGATCCCCTGCGGGAAAACCAGCTCGAGGACTTCGCCCCCTGCGGCGCGGTCGCGGGCGTCATCGCGCGCACCGACGGCGAGCGCGGCGTCTGGAAGGCCCCCGCGGGCCTCGCCGCCACCCTCGTCGGCGCGCCGGATCTCTCGGTGAGGCTCACCGACGACGACATCGGTCAGCTGAACCCCCTCGGCGTCAATTGCCTCCGCGCCATGCCCGGCGCCGGGCGGGTGGTGTGGGGCTCGCGCACCCGCGAGGGATCCGATCGCCTGGCCTCCGAGTGGAAGTACCTCCCGGTGCGGCGACTCACCCTCTTCATCGAAGAGAGCCTGTACCGCGGCACCCAGTGGGTCGTCTTCGAGCCGAACGACGAGCCCCTGTGGTCCTCGATCCGCCTCAACGTCGGGGCGTTCATGCACTCGCTCTTCCGCCAGGGGGCGTTTCAGGGAAAGACCGCGCGCGAGGCGTACGAGGTCAAATGCGACAGCGAGACCACGACGCAGAATGACATCGATCGGGGCGTCGTGAACATCGTCGTCCGCTTCGCGCCGCTGAAGCCGGCGGAGTTCGTGGTGATCAAGATCCAGCAGCTCGCCGGCCAGGTCCAGGTCTAAGGAGGGGCGTCATGGCGCAGTTCACCCAGAATCCCAATCGGCTCGATCCCTACAAGAACTTCAAGTTTCGGGTGCGCTTCGGCAACGACGTCGTCGCGGGCGTGAGCAAGGTCGGCGCGCTCAAGCGGACGACGGAGGTGGTCAAGCACCGCGACGGCGGCGACTTCTCCAGCAGCCGCAAGTCGCCGGGCCGCACCGAGTACGAGGCGATCACGCTCGAGCGCGGCGTGACGCACGACAGGGAGTTCCAGAACTGGGCCCGCGCGGCGCAGGCGTTCAACGTCGTCGGCAGCTCCCCGGAGCAGATGGGGCTCGGCAATTTCCGCAAGGACATCATCATCGAGCTCTACAACGAGTCCGGACAGAAGGTGCTCGCCTACAAGGTCTATCGCTGCTGGGTGTCGGAGTACCAGGCGCTCCCGGATCTCGACGCCAACGCGAACGCCGTCGCGCTCGAGCACATCAAGATCGAGAACGAGGGCTGGGAGCTCGACGAGAGCGTCACGGAGCCGAAGGAACCCGACGCGACCCCGAGGTGATCGTGCGCGCGCTCACGGCCGTCGACGTGCTCCAGCTGTGGGAGCGGTGCGCCTCGCTGCACCCGGTGGATCGCGCGCTCGCGATGCTCCAGGCAGGGTGGCCGCACGACGCCCCCGAGGCGCTCGCCGCGCTGCCGATCGGCGAGCGCGAGCGCCGCGCCGCGGCCCTGCGGGTGCACACGTTCGGGCCGCGATGCGAGGGGGTGGGGGAGTGCCCCGGCTGCGGGGAGGTGTACCAGGTGGATCCGCCGATCGACGCCATCCTCGCGGCCCCGGAGGCGCCCCGCGAGCCCGTGGCGCTCACGGTCCTCGACCACGAGCTCGTCGTGCGGGTGCCCGACAGCCGCGATCAGGCGGCGCTCACCTGGTGCCACGACGCCGACGAGGCGCTGCGCGCGCTCGTCCGCCGCTGCGTCCTGTCGGCCTCGCGTGGCGGGCAGCCGTGCGACCCGGCCGCGCTCCCGGAGGCCGTGCTCGCCCGGGTCGGCGACGCGCTCGCGGCGATGGACGAGAACGCCGAGACGCTCATCGAGCTCGCCTGCGCGCGGTGCGAGCACCGGTGGGTGCTGGCGTTCGACGCGGGGGAGTTCCTCTTTCGCGAGGTGACGGCGAGGGCGCGGCGGCTCGTGTACGAGGTCCACACCCTGGCCCGCAGCTACGGCTGGCGCGAGGCGGACATCCTCGCGATGTCCGGGCGCCGCCGGGAGGCGTACCTCCAGATGGTGGGGCGATGAGCGGCTACCTCTCGCGGCTCGTGCAGCACACGCGCGGGGAGCGCGCGGTCGTGCGCCCGTTCACGCCCGCGATCACGGCGCCCGACCCGGGCGCAGAGGCGTGGGACGACCGGACGGCGCACGCCGCCGTGGCCGATCCCGCGGGGCGCGCGACCGACGAGGCGACGGGCGCGCCGAGCGCGCTCCCGCTGCACCCGGCGGCGCGCGGACCCGCGCCGCGCGCCGCGGCAGCCGCGGCCCCGGGAGCGCGTTCCTTCGAGGAGCCGACGGCGCTCGCCGCCCCGGTCGACGCGGTCGGTCGCGCGTCCGACGGCGCTGAGCGCGCGGAGGAGGCGATGCCGCCGGGCCCGCGCGCGCCGGCGAGCGGCCTCCTCGGGAGCGGCGCGCTCCCGCCCGCGTCGGCCGCGCCCGCCGCGATCGAGCCCGCCGCGCCAGGGGGGCGCGCGACCGACGAGGCGCCGGCCGGGCGCGAGCCCGCCGCGGCGCCGCTGGCGAAGCCGGCGCCGCGCGGAGATCGCCTCGCGGCACCGCCGCCCGCCGAGGGGCGCGCCGCGCCGCCGCCCGGCGAGGGCCGCCTGGCGCCGCAGCGCGAGCCGCGCGCCGCGGGGCAGGCGCTCGCCGACATCGCCGTGGAGGCGCCGCCGCCTGGAGCGACAGGGGAACCCGGCGCCGGGACATGGTCGTCCGTGGCGCCGATCGACGCGGAGGCGCTCCTGGATCGACGCCCGGCGGCGCGGCGCACGCGCGCCGGAAGGGCGTGGTCCGCGGACGGGCGGCCGCTGGCGCGCCCCGCCCCGTGGGCGGGCGAGCGCGGTCCCGACGGCGAACGCGCCACCCCAGGGGCGCGGACAGGGGATGGGGAGGCGCCCGGGGCGCACGGGAGGCCCTCGCCGCCGCCCGGCCCGCCGGCGGCCGAGGCGAGCGGCGCTGGGCCGACGGTCGAGGTCTCGATCGGCCGCATCGAGGTGCGCGTCGCGCCGGCGCCTCGCGCGGCGCCGCGCAGCGCCGCGGCGCCGCCTCGTCCTGTGGTCGACCTCGGCGAGTATCTCCGGCGACGCGAGCAGGGGTGAGGGACAGTGAGCAACGGAATCGCCATCGCGGTCGCCACGGAGGGCCTGAAGGCCCTGCTCTCCGATGCCTTCCTCGAGGCGGGAGACGTCAGCGTCGCCGGCGCGGTCGTGACCTCCGTGCGGCCTCACACGCTCGACGCGGGCGCGCGCGGGGTGAACGCGTTCCTCTACCAGGTGACGCCGAACGTCGCCCTGAGGAACGCCGATCTGCCGACGCGGCGGGCGAGCGGCGAGCTGATCCGGCGGCCGCAGCTCGCGCTCGACCTGCACTACGTCCTCACGTTCACGGGCGACGAGACGTCGCTCGAGCCGCAGCGCATCATGGGCGTCGCGCTGTCGGGCCTCCACGCGCGCGCCGAGCTCACCGCGGAGAAGATCGACGCGATCGTGATGAACGCCGCGCCCGGGAGCTACCTGCGCCAGGCGGACCTCGCGCAGCAGGTCGAGCGGGTGCGCTTCTCGCTCGCCGCGATGAACCTGGAGGAGCTCTCCAAGCTCTGGTCGGTGTTCTTCCAGACGCCGTACCAGCTCTCCGTCGGGGTGCAGGCGTCGGTGCTGCTGCTCGAGGCGCCGCTCACCCCGGCGCCCCGCCCGCCGGTGCGCGAGCGCGGCATCTACTCGGGCGCGCCGCGGCCGCCGTCCCTCACCGCGGTGAGCCCCCAGCTGACGCCGCGCACGGTCGCGGGGGGCCGCGCGCGCCTCACCCTCGCCGGCGCCGCGCTCCGCGGCGCGTCGACGCGCGTGCGCCTCGGCCCGCTCGATCCCGTCGCGGCGATCTCCGCCGACGACGCGGAGGTCGTGGTCGCCGTCCCCGACGACCTGCGCGCCGGCGTCCACGTGGCGCAGGCGCTCGTCACCCACGCATTCGACAACGCCGGCGAGGCGCGACCGTTCGAGCTCGAGTCGAACGCGCTGCCGTTCGTGCTCGCGCCGGCCATCACGAGCGCCTCGCCGCTCGCCGCCACGGTCGGCGGCGTGCTCTCGCTCGCGGTCGAGCCCCCGGTGGTGCGCGCGCAGGCCGTGCGCGTGATCGTCGGCAGGCACGCCGCCGCGTGGGCCCCGCCGGCGCCGTCGCCCGGGGGGCCGACCGAGTTCTCGACCATCGAGGTGACGCTGCCCGCGGCCGTCGGCGCCGGCCGTCACCCGGTCCGCGTGGAGGTCGACCGGGCGACCAGCGCGCTCACGGACCCGCCCGACCCGACCGCGCCGGGCGCCGTGGCGTCGCCCTTCGTCGAGGTGGTGGCGTGATGGACGGCGCGGGCGCCGGCGCCGGGAGCGCCTGGATCGACGAAAACCAGCGCTACGTCTCCGCGGCGGTGCGGCTGGTGCAGGCGCGCCTCACCGACGCGGCGCGGCGGATCGACGACAAGGCGCCGCCGGACGGCGCGGGGGACGAGGCCGCGCGGCAGCTCCGGGAGCTCGCGCAGGCGATGCCCGTCCCCGCGGCGCTCGAGCGGATCCGGCGGGTCTTCGATCTGAGCCCGTTCGAATACGAGGTGCTGCTCCTCGTCGCGGCGGTGGAGCTCGCCGGCGCCGTGGGCCAGGCGTGCGGGGCGCTGCACGGCGATCCGCGCCGGCGCCACGCTTCGTTCGGGCTCGCGCTCTGGGTGCTGCCGAACGCCGACTGGAGCGCCCTCAGCCCCGAGGCCGCGCTGCGGAGGTGGCAGCTCGTCACGCTGCAGGAGGGGGGCATCACCGACGCCGCCCTGCGCATCGACGAGCGCATCCTCCACGAGATCGCGGGCGTGACCTCGCTCGACGAGCGCCTGCGGGGCGTCGTGACGATCCCGGAGGGCGCCCGCGTCCCCGCGCGGTACCGAGGCGCCGTCGAGGAGATCGCCCGCTGCCTGGAGGCGCCGTCGGCCCCCGTCGTGGTCGTGAGCGGCGGGAGCGCGGCGTCGCGCGCCGCGGTCGCGTGCGCGGCCCTCCGGGCGAGGCGCGCGGCGCCGCTCGTCGCGCGCGTCGGCGACGTGCCGGCGCAGCCCGCCGAGCGCGAGCTCTTCGTCGCGCTCGTGCGCCGGGAGCTCATGCTGCGCGGCGGCGGGCTCCTGATCGAGGCCGCGCCGGGCAGCTCCGCCGAGCGGATCGCGGCGGCGCGCTCGCTCGCGCAGGGGAGCGATCACCCGGTGGTGGTCTCGGTCGGGGGCGAGCTCGGGCTGGAGGGGCCGACGGTGAGCGTGGCGCTCCCGGCGCTCGACGCGGCGGGCCAGCGCGCGATCTGGGTGGAGGCGCTCGGCGGCGCCGCGGTGGCCGAGGACGTGCTCGACGATCTGGTCAGCGAGTTCCGCCCGGAGCCCGAGGAGATCGCGCGCGTCGCGGACGAGTGGCGCTGCCGGGTGGAGGCGGGGGAGACCGCGGACGCGGCCGAGGAGCACCCGCTCCGCCGGCGCCTGCGCGCGGCGAACCGCGGGCGCTACGAGGGGCTGGCGCACGTGAGCGTGCCGGTCGCCCGCCGCGAGGACCTCGTGCTCCCCGAGGCCCAGTCGGAGATCCTCCGGCAGCTGGAGCTGCACGTGCGCTACCGCCGCACGGTGCTCGAGGACTGGGGCTTCTTGCGGCGCGAGGCGCGGGGCCTCGGGGTGACGGCGCTCTTCCACGGGCCGAGCGGCACGGGCAAGACGCTGGCGGCAGAGGTGATCGCGGGGCGGCTCGGCCTCGACCTGGTGCGGGTCGATCTGAGCCAGGTGGTGAGCAAGTACATCGGCGAGACCGAGAAGAACCTGCGGAGCATCTTCGACGCGGCCGACCGCGGCGGCGCGGTGCTCCTCTTCGACGAGGCCGACGCGATCTTCGGCAAGCGCACCGAGGTCAAGGACAGCCACGATCGCTACGCCAACATCGAGGTCGGCTACCTGCTCCAGCGCATGGAGGCGTTCCGGGGCCTCGCGATCCTGACGACGAACGCCAAGCAGTCGCTCGACACGGCGTTCCTGCGGCGGCTGCGCTTCGTCGTGGCGTTCCCGTTCCCGGGCGCGGCCGAGCGCCGGGAGATGTGGCGGCGCGCGCTGCCGGCCGCCGCGCCGCGCGAGGGCCTCGACGTCGACCGCCTCGCGCGCCTCGAGGCGACGGGCGCCAGCATCCGCAACATCGCGCTCCACGCGGCCTTCCTGGCCGCGGCCGAGCGCGCGCCCGTCCGGATGGCGCACCTCTTCATGGCGGCGAGGGACGAGTGCGCGCGCATCGAGAAGTCGGTGTCCGCGGCCGAGATCGGGGGGTGGGTGTGACGTCTCCCAGGATGATCATTCGCATCGACAAGATCGTCATCGACGCGCCCGAGGGCGCGGATGTCGCGGCGCTCGCGGACGAGGTGCGCGCGGGCATCGCCGCCTCGTTCTCCGAGGGCAGGGCGCCGCGCGCGTTCTCGCAGGACGCGCCGCTCCTGCGCGCGACCCACACGCCGGATCCGCGCGGCGCGGGGAGCGCGTGGAGGGGGATCGGCGAGGCCATCGCGCAGGCCGCCGCGCCGCGGGGGCGACCGTGAGCGGCACGCCGATCTCTCCGCGGATGCTCAAGGGCGCCATCATCGGGATGGACAAGTGGAACCCGCTCGCGAGCGTGGTGGTGTTCCAGTACAACCCCGACACCATCACGCGGCGGCTGCAGGCGCGCTCGGGCCGCGCGGGCGGCGGCGACGCGGGGGCGCGGTCGGACGCGCAGCGGCTCGGCGGGCCGCCGCAGGAGACCATCAGCGTCAACATCGAGGTCGACGCCGCGGACCAGGCCGGGGGCGTGGCGTCCGCCGTCGGAGTGCACGCGCCGCTCGCCGCGCTGGAGATGCTGCTCTACCCGAAGAGCGCGTTCGTGATCGCCAACATGGCGACCATCCAGGCCGGGATCATCAACTTCATCGCGCCCGAGGCGCCGTTGACGCTGTTCGTGTGGGGGCCGACCCGCGTCGTCCCGGTGCGCATCACCGAGATGACGATCACCGAGGAGGCCCACGACAACCTGCTCAACCCGGTGCGGGCGAAGGTCGATCTCTCGATGCACGTGCTCAGCTACTACGACCTGCACCCGACCAACCCCGGGTGGGCGCTCTTCCTGGTGCACCAGATCACGAAGGAGGCGCTGGCGGTGACCAACACCGGTTGGACGATCGCCAACGCGGGGACGTCCCTGAAGCTGTTCTGAAGGAGGCGCGACGATGCTCCAGCGAACGAGCCGGTACTACAACCTGGAACGCGCCGAGTGGACGGCGCCCGACGGGCGCACGGTGCTCTACGTGCGAAGGCGGTTCATCCCGCGCGCCCCGCCGGTCGCGCTGGCCGAGCACGTGGTGGCGGCGGGCGACCGGCTCGACAACGTCACCGCGCGCCACCTGGGCGATCCGGAGCAGTTCTGGCGCGTGTGCGACGCCAACGGCGCCGTGCGGCCCGACGAGCTCACCGAGCGCGTCGGCCGGGCGATCGTGATCCCGCTGCCCCAGGGTCCGTGACGATGTTGCTCGACGTCCTCGGGATCCAGGTCCTCCTCCAGGTCGGGCCCACGCTCCCGCTGCCGGCGCCGTTCCCGGTGGCGGAGGCGCTGCGCTCCATCGAGGTGAGGATGAGCAACGACGGCCGCGACGGCTTCCAGCTCACCTTCGCGGTGGGCCACGACACCCCGGTCGACGCGTCGCTCGTCGCCAGCGGCATCCTCGAGCCGCCGAGCCGCATCGTCGTGTCGCTCCTGATGGGCGCGATGCCCGAGGTGCTGATCGACGGGATCATCACCGACGTGCAGTTCAGCGCGTCGCCGGAGCCCGGGCAGTCGACCCTCCACGTCACCGGCGAGGACCTGACCCTGATGATGGACCTCGAGGAGAAGAACCGCACCTTCGAGCTCCGCCCCGACGCCGCGATCGTCACCGAGATCCTCGCGCCGTACATGGCGCGCTTCCAGATCGTGCCGGCGATCACGCCCACCGCCGACGTCCCCCTGTCGACACAGCGCATGCCGTCGCAGCACGGCACCGATCTCGCGCACGTCCGCCACCTGGCCTCGCGCAACGGCTTCGTGTTCTACGTCGAGCCGATGCTGCCGGGCGTGTCGCGCGCCTACTGGGGCCCCGACGCGCCGACGAGCGTCCAGCCGGCGATCAACGTCGGCATGGACAGCCACCGATCGTCGGAAGGCGCGCTCCAGGGGCGCTTCGACGCGCTGAGCGCGTCGACCCCCGTGGTGACCGTCACGGAGCCCAACACGGGCGTCGAGATCCCGATCCCGGTCCCGCAGCTCCTCGCCGTCCCACCGGTGGTGCGCCCCGCAGCGCCGATGCGGAGGACGCTCGCGCGCAACACCGCCGGCCTGAGCCCGGTCCAGGCCGCGCTCGAGGGCTTCGCGTCGGCGGCGCGCGGGAGCGATCCGGTCCGGGTGTCGGGCGAGGTCGACGGCGTGCGTTACCGCTCGGTGCTGCGCACGCGCAGGCTCGTCGGCGTCCGCGGGATGGGCCTCACGTGGGACGGCCTCTACGCCGTCGAGCAGGTGACGCACCGGCTCCAGCGCGGCGAGTACAAGCAGCAGTTCACCCTCAAGCGGAGCGGGTTCATCTCGCCCATCCCGGTGGTCATGCCATGACGGAGTCGCGACGACAGTTCTGGGGCAAGTACCGCGCGCGGGTCCACAGCAACAAGGACGATTACAAGCTCGGGCGGCTCCAGCTCATCATCCCCGACGTGCTCGGGACGAACGTCTCGGGCTGGGCGCTCCCGTCGTTCCCGTACGCGTCCCCGAGCCTGACGCCCGGCGGGGGCGTCGGGCTCTTCTTGATTCCTCCGAAGGACGCCTGGGTGTGGGCCGAGTTCGAGCACGGCGACCCCGAGCGGCCGATCTGGACGGGGTGCTTCTTCCCGGCGGACGAGACCGCGCTGGCGGCCATCACGGCGTCGCTCGCGCCGCTCAACGGCATCGATCCCGCCAAGAAGGTGCTCAAGGTCGGATCGTGGGTGATCACGGTCGAGGACGACTCGCTCAAGATCGAGCACGTCTCGGCCCTCGTGCCGCGCGCCCGCGTGAAGATCGACGGGACGAGCCTCAAGCTCACGAACGAGCCCACGCCCGGCGCCAAGCCGCTGGTATGCGCGACGATCGAGCTGTCGGGCAACACGACCGCCATCAACGGCAACGCGCTGGAGGTGACGTGACATGGGCAATCCCCTCCTGCACGTCAGCGCCCAGGTGACATGCCCTCACCTCGCGAAGGCGAGCGACGCGTCGACCAACACGCGCGTGAAGGTGAGCGGCATGGCCGTCGCAACGGCGGTCGATGGGTGGCAGATCGCGGGCTGTCCGTTCCAGGTGCCCGCGGGGGCGACGACCAAGCCCCAGCCGTGCGTGACGATCCAGTGGAGCAGGCCCGCGACCCGGGTGAAGGTGAACGGCTCGTTCGCGCTGCTGCAATCGAGCCAGGGCCTCTGCAAGAGCGCCGAGCAGATCGCGCAGGGCCTCTGCACGGCGGTGACGCAGACGCGCGCGAGGGGGAAGTAGATGAACATCGATCACCCGTTCCGGTTCGATCCGCGCGGCGCCGCGGCGACCACCGACGACGACGACCACGTGCGCGACATGCTCGAGCAGCTCCTGCTCACGAGCCCCGGCGAGCGCGTGAACCGCCCCGATTTCGGCTGCGGGCTGTTGCGCCAGGTGTTCGAGCCGAACAGCCTCGAGCTCGCGGCGGGCGTGCAGTTCACCGTGCAGGCGTCGATCCTCCGCTGGCTCGGCGACATCATCGAGCCGCAGGCCGTCGAGGTCACCGCCGACGACGGCGCGCTGCGGGTCACCGTGAGCTACGCGCGCCGCAGGACCGGCGAGCGCAGGGCCGAGACCTTCACCTGGAGCGTCGGGCCATGAGCGACGCGCTCCGCTGCCGATCGAGCGACCGCCGGGCGCGCGTCCGGAAGGCGCCGCGCCTCACGGGCATCGACTACGTGGACTACGCGCGCGCGCCCGCGCCGACGCTGACCGTACACCTGCTCGGCCCGCTGCCGCAGGGGATCACCGCGCGGTCGTTCGTCGTCGAGGGCGGGCGGCGCGTGACGGGCATCCGGGTGGTCAGCCTCGCGCGCGTCCGGGGCGACGAGGCCGACCCCGCGGTGGCGCTGCAGCTCGACGCCGAGGGCGACCCGTCGACGTACACGGTGCGCCTCGTGCGCGACGCCGACCGGGACCGCTCGCTCCCGGACGGCGTCGATCCGAGGTACGACCGGGCGAGCTTCAGCTTCAAGCTCGACTGCCCGGCGGACATCGACTGCGAGGGCGCGCGGGCGCCGCGCGCGGACGCCGGCGGGGGCGGGCCCGTGCTCGACTACCTCGCGAAGGACTACGCGAGCTTCCGACGGCTCCTCTTCGACCGCCTCTCGCTCACGCTGCCCGCCTGGCGCGAGACGCACGCGCCCGACGTGGGCGTGGCGCTCGTCGAGCTCATGGCGTACGCGGCCGATCACCTGAGCTACCAGCAGGACGCGGTCGCCACGGAGGCGTACCTCGAGACGGCCAGGAAGCGCATCTCCGTGCGCCGCCACGCGCGGCTGGTCGACTACCGCATGCACGAGGGGGCGAACGCCCGCGCGTGGGTGACCGTGTGCGTCGACCAAGACGTGACCTGGAAGGCCGAGGACGTCGCGTTCTACACGAAGGTGACCGGGTTCTCCTCGGCGGTCACCGAGGAGAAGATCGCCGCGTCGGGCGAGCGCCACGAGGTCTTCCTGCCGGTGACCGACCGGGCGGAGATCACGCTGCGCGCGGCGCTCGGGCGCATCTCGTTCTACACGTGGGGCGGGGAGGAGTGCTGCCTGCCCCGCGGCGCGACGCGGGCCACGCTCGCGCTCCCCCGGAGCGAGCAGCCGCTCCTCGCGCCCGGGGACGTGCTGATCCTCGAGGAGGTGGTCGGACCGGCGACGGGGCTCCCCGAGCACGCCGATCCGGCGCACCGCCACCCGGTGCGGCTCGCGCGCGTGACGGAGGTGCGCGACCCGCTGGCGGAGCGCGGCGCGCGGCCCGGGGAGGGCCCGCAGCAGGAGGTCGCGCTCTACGACGTCGAGTGGATGGCGGAGGACGCGCTGCCGTTCCCGCTGCGCCTGTCGTCGCTCGACGCCGCGCGCGGGTGCGCGCCGATCCGCGACGTGAGCGTCGCGCGGGGCAACGTGATCCTCGTCGACCACGGCCGCTTTCGCGAGGAGGACCTCGGCTGCGTCGAGGGCGACGAGGCGCCGCCGGTGTGCGACGGTCCGGGGAGGACCGCGCTGACGAGCCCGCGGGCGCGGCCGTACCGGCCGACGTTGCGGGAGCGCCCCGTGACGTTCCGCGCGCCGCTCCTGGCGTGGGAGGCGCTCGACGCGCAGGGGAACGTCGTCCGCGTCCCGCCGCCCGCGAGCGCGGCGCTCCGCCACGATCCGCGCGAGGCGCTGCCCGTGGTCTCGCTGCGGTCCACCCCCTGCGGCGACGAGCGCCGCTGCGCGCGCTGCACCGCCTGCGGCGCCGAGCAGCCGCGCGGGAGCGTCGACCGGCGGCGCCCCCGCGACGCGCAGCCGCCGCCCGCGTGCGTCGCGTGCTCCGCGGCGCTGGAGACGATCGACTGGACCGCCCGCTTCGACCTGCTCGACAGCAGCGGCGACGACGCGCACATCGCGGTCGAGATCGACGACGAGGGCTACGCCCACGTGCGGTTCGGCGACGGCGTGAACGGCCGCGCGCCGGAGCCGGGGATGGGCTTCGTCGCGCGCTACCGCGTCGGGTGCGGCCCGTCGGGCAACGTGGCGGCCGAGGCGATCGCGCACGTGTCGCTGCGCGGGGGGCTGAGCGGCGTGTCCGTGCGCGTGCGCAACCCGCTGCCCGCGGCGGGGGGCGCCGCGCCCGAGCCCGTCGATGACGTGCGGCTCCTGGCGCCCGAGGGGCTGCGCGCGCGGCGCGAGCGCGCGGTGACGGCCGACGACTACGCGGAGATCGCCGCGCGGGATCACGCGGCGCTGCAGCGCGCCGCGGGCGCCCTCCGGTGGACGGGGAGCTGGTACGAGGCGCTGGTCGCCATCGATCCGCTGGGCTCCGAGGAGACGCCCCCGGCGCTGCGCGGCGCGGTGGAGCGCCGCCTCGAGCGCTACCGGCGCATCGGCCACGACCTCCGCGTCGCGGGGGCGCGGTACGTCCCGCTGGACGTGGCGCTCACGGTGTGCGTGGAGCCCGGCTACCTGCGCGCGCACGTCCGCAAGGCGGTGGCGGGCGCGCTGGTGGGGACGGCGACGTCGCGCGGGTTCTTCGATCCGGACCGGCTCACGTTCGGGCAGGCGGTGTCGCTCAGCGCGCTCGTCGCCGCGGTGCACGCGGTGCCCGGCGTGCTCGACGTCCAGGTCACGCGCCTCGCGCGCATGTTCGAGGGCGACCGCGGCGAGCTCGACGCCGGCGAGCTGGCGGTCGGCCCGCTGGAGATCGTCCGGCTCGACAACGACCCGGCGCGACCGGAGGACGGCGTGCTCGACATCACGATGCGAGGGGGGCGATGAGCGACGACCGCGGTTGCTGCGAGGGGGGCCCGTCCAGCGGGCCGGAGGCGATCGAGAACCCGCCCGGACAGCCGACGCTGTCGTACCGCGTCGGCACGCACGGGACGTTCCTGAGCGCGATGCTGGCGCGGCTCTCGGCCCTCCGGGCGGCGGCCGACGTCGCGCCCGGCGGCCAGGGCGCCGCGGGCGACGGGTGCCTGGGCGAGTCGCACGTGACGTTCCTGCCGGGCGGCGAGCCCGAGGCGGCGACCGCGCTGCTCGACGGCTGGGCCTGCGTCGCCGACGTGCTGACGTTCTACCAGGAGCGCATCGCGAACGAGGGATACCTGCGCACCGCGACGGAGCGGCGGTCGGTGGTGGAGCTCGGCCGGCTGACGGGCTACGAGCCGCGGCCGGGCGTGGCGGCCAGCGTGCGCCTCGCGTTCACGGTGCAGGAGAGCTTCGACGGCGAGGTGCCCGCGCGGACGAAGGTGCAGTCGGTGCCGCGGCCCGGGCAGACCGCGCAGACGTTCGAGACGACCGAGCCGCTCATCGCCCGCGCGCAGTGGAACGCGCTCCCGGCGAGGGCGCAGGCGCGGGGGCTGTTCATCCGGCGCGAGACGTACAAGGCGCAGCCTACCGGCAGGATCGAGATCTTCCTGAAGGGGATCGATCAGAACGTGCACGCCGGCGACGTCGTGGTCCTGCAGGAGTCCTCCTCCGAATCCGAGCTCCTCTCGATCTATCGTGTCGCGGCGAGCCGTCCGGACGTCGCGCGCGACCAGACCACGCTGCGGATGGTGCTGTTCGACGGGCTCAATTACCCCGAGAGCTGGAGTGACGCGCCGGCCCCCTTCAACCTCGGTGCGGTCACCACGGCCATGAAGCCGGCGCGGGCGACGGTGGCGGCGCCGCCGACGCGCAGCCTGGAGGAGCGCTTCATCGGGGGCGACTCCGCCCACCTCTTCAGCGAGCCGGACCGGGACGGCGAGCCGGACGGGGACGGCGAGCCGGACCGGGAGGGCGAGCCGGAGCAGCGGTGGCGCCGGGCGGTGGCGTACCTCCGGAGCCGCCCGGGTCTGCTCAGCCTGCTGGCGTATGACAGCCCAGCGCTCCGCGACAGCCTGGCGGCGGCGTTGCGCGGCGCCCCGGCGCCCGAGCAGCCCGGCGCCTACGTGCTCCGCGCGACCGCGCAGGTCTTCGGCCACAACGCCCCGCTGCGGATGACCGTGACGACGAACGAGGACAGCGGTGTCCCCGTGACGACGACGTACGACGAGTGGGAGGCCGCGGCCGACGAGGACGTCGACGGCGACGTGATGTTCCTCGACGGCGATTTCCCCACGATCCGGGCGGGAGACCACGTCGTGGTGCGCTCGATCTTCGGCCCGACCGACGCCGACGTCCGCACGAAGCTGATCCGGGTCGACGGCGTGTCCGTGCGGTCGCGCTACGCGTACGGGCTGTCTGGCAAGACGACCCGCCTGGAGCTCGGGGCCCCGTGGTGGGCGCCTGTCGAGGGAGAGAGAAGGAACAAGATCGCCGCCATCCGGAGCGCGCTCGTGTACGTGCAGAGCGAGCCGATCGCCCTCGTGGGCGAGCCGATCCAGGCCGACGTATCCGGCAGCTTCATCGACGTCGAGGGGATCATCGACGGGCTCGAGGCGGGGCGCTGGCTGATCGTCGAGGGGGAGCGCGCCGTGCAGGGGGCCTCGGGCGTCGCCTCGGCGGAGCTCGCGCGCGTCGCGTACGCGGAGACGAGGACGACCGAGGACGCGACAGGGGACGACGGCGCCCCCGTCCCGACAGCGCCGTTCACGCGCATCCACCTCGTCGAGCCCCTCTCGTCCGCGTACGCGCGCGCGTCGGTGGTGATCCGGGGCAACGTCGCCCGCGCCACGCACGGCGAGACGCGCGACGAGGTGCTCGGCAGCGGCGACGCCTCCGCGCCGAGCCAGCGCTTCGAGCTGCGGCAGCCGCCGCGCACGTGGGTGTCGGCGCCAACGCCGTCGGGCGTGGCCAGCACGCTGGAGGTGCGCGCGAGCGGCGTGCTCTGGCCGGAGGCGCGGTCGCCCACGGGGCTCGGGCCGCGCGACGAGGTGGTGGTGACGCGCACGACCGGCGAGGGTCGCGACGAGGTGATGGGCGGCGACGGTCACCGGGGGGCCCGCTTCCCGACGGGGGTCGAGAACCTCACCGCGCGGTACCGCGCGGGGCTCGGGGCGGCCGGCAACGTCGGCGCGGGGCTCATCACGACGCTCGTGACCCGGCCGATGGGCGTGCAAGACGTGAAGAACCCCCTGCGCGCCTCGGGGGGCGCCGACCCCGACGGCCGCGACGAGATCCGCGAGCGCATCCCCATCGCCGCGCGCGCGATCGATCGCCTCGTCTCGGTGCAGGATCACGCGGATTTCGCGCTCAACTCCGCCGGCGTCGACAAGGCGAGCGCCTGGCTCGGCGCCGATCCGCACGGCGGCGCGACGGTCACCGTCGTCATCGCGGGCGACGAGGACGTCCCCATCGACGAGACGTCGGATCTGTTCGTGAACCTGCGCGAGGCGTTCCGCCGGTACGGCGATCCGTCGACGCGCCTCCACCTGAAGGTCGCGCAGGGCGTACCGCTCGCGCTGCAGGCCAGGGTGGGGCTCGATCCGCGGTACACGTGGTCGCGCGTGGAGCCCGCGCTGCGCGAGGCCCTGTACGCGCGCCAGGGCTGGGCCGCCCGGTCGATCGGGGAGCCCGCGTGGCGCTCGCGGGTCATGGACGTGATGCAGTCGGTGGCCGGGGTGCGCTCGGTCGACATCGACGTGTTCGGGCCGATGTACAGCGAGGAGATCGCGCCGCCGGCGCCGTCCGCCGGCGGCGCGGCGCGCGCGATCGATCCGAACCTCGTCAGGCGCTTCTGGGGGCTCGTCACCCGCCTCAAGGAGGCGCGCGGCGGGCCGGTGTGGAGCTTCGCCGCGGCTCGCGACCAGGTCCTCTACTTCGCGCGCTCGCTCCCCGACGCGGTGAGCCTCCAGGAGGTGACGCCATGACCGCCCCCGTGAACGACCGGCTCTACGCGCTGCTGCCCTACGTCTACCGCTTCCGCGACGCGCAGCGGGGCCACCCCCTGCGCACGCTGCTGCGGGTGATCGAGGAGCAGGCCTCCGTGATCGAGCGGGATCTCGATCGGCTCTACGACAACTGGTTCATCGAGACCTGCGACGACTGGGTGGTGCCGTACCTCGGCGATCTCGTGGGCTTCCGGGCCGTGGCGAGCGCGGGCGAGCCGGGCGAGGTCCAGGGCGCCGAGGGCATGCTCCTCCGCCGCACGCTCGCCCCGCGCAGCGACATCGCCCGCACCCTCGCTCAGCGCCGCCGCAAGGGCACGCTGCCGCTGCTCGAGGAGCTCGCGCGCATGGTCGCGGGGTGGCCGGCGCACGCGGTGGAGCTCTACCGGCAGCTCTCGTACACGCAGCCGATCCGCCACCAGCGCCTGGAGCGCGGGCGCACGATCGATCTCCGCGACGGCGCCGGGCTCGAGGCCCTGGGCGGCGCGTTCGGGGCGGCGGCGCACACGGCGGACATCCGCCGCCCGACGTCGGCGCGCGGCCGCGGGCGGCACAACATCCCGAGCGTGGGCGTGTTCGTGTGGCGCCTGCGGGCGTGGCCGGTGACGCGCTGCCAGGCGTACCTGCACGAGAACATCGGGCGGGGCGGCCTCGGGTGCTTCTCGTTCAACGTGCTCGGCGACGACACGCCGCTCTTCGTCCGCCCCGAGGCCGAGCCCGACGCGCACACGCTCTCCGAGCCGTGGCACGTCCCGGCGCCGCTCACGCGCGGCATGCTGGAGCGGGACAAGGAGCGGTACTACGGCGAGGACCAGAGCCTGTGCATCTGGCTCGATCGCGACGGCCAGGGCCTCGCCCCGGTGCCCGCGGCGCGGATCGTCGTCGCGGACCTGACCGACTGGCGGTACCGCGTCCCCGCCGACGCGGTGCTGGTCGACCCGGAGCTCGGCCGCTTCAAGGTGGCAGGCGAGGTGCGCAAGGCGCGCGTGAGCTTTCATTACGGCTTCAGCGCGGCGATCGGCGGCGGGGAGTACGACCGCGACCTGATCGGCCCGGCGGAGGCGCACCGGTGCTACGTCGTGGGGGAAGGCCCGGGGCAGTGCGCGACGCTCCGCGACGCGCTCTCGAGGTGGCGCGCGGACACGGCGAAGCGGCGCGACGATCCGGCGATCCCGCCGCGGTCGATCATCGAGGTGGCGACGCGCGGGGCGCAGACCGGGCGCGTGACGATCGAGCTGCCCGCGGGCGAGACGCTGGTCCTGCGCGCGGCGGACCGGTCCCGGCCCGTGATCCGCCTGCTCGACGAGGAGGCGGACCGCGCCGACTCGATGCACGTGCGGGGCGAGCGCGGCAGCCGCTTCGTGCTCGACGGGCTCCTCGTGGCCGGCCGCGGCGTCGACGTGCGCGGCCCGCTCGAGCAGGTGGTGATCCGGCACACCACGCTCCTGCCGGCGGGGCGCTCGGAGGAGCCGCGGGAGGCGGGGCCGGGGGCGAGCCTCGTGCTCGACGGCGTGGCGGGGGACGTGCGGATCGAGCGGTCGATCCTCGGGCCGGTGATCGTCTCGAGCCACGGCGAGGCCGCGTCCGTGGAGCCGGCGCGCGTGGAGATCGTGGGGAGCGTCGTCGACGCTGGGCACGACGACGACGAGGCGGTGAGCGACGGCGAGGGGAGGATCGCGCGCGCGGCGCTCACGGTGCGGACGACGACGGTGCTCGGCCGGGTGATGGCGCACGCCATCGCGCTGGCGGAGAACTCGATCTTCTCGGGCGAGGTGCAGGTCGCGCGGCGGCAGCCGGGCTGCATGCGCTTCTGCTACGTGCCCGAGGGGTCGCGCACGCCGCGGCGCTACCACTGCCAGCCCGATCTGGCGCTGGAGGCGGTCAAGGGCGAGGCGGAGCGGCGGCTCGCGGCGCAGCGCGTGAGGCCGGTGTGGACGAGCCGGAGCTACGGCGATCCGGCGTACGTGCAGCTCTGGCGGGACGTCGCGCGGGAGATCGCGCGCGGCGCCGACGACGAGGGCGAGATGGGCGCGCTCCACGATCTTTACCTCCCCCAGCGGGAGGACGCGCTCGCGGCGCGGCTCTCGGAGTACGTGCCCGCGGGTACCGAGGCCGGGATCTTCTTTGTGACGTGATCAGCCAACGGGGTGAGCGAGATGGAAGGCGACTTTACGCGAAGCAGTGACGATCCCGATCGGAGCTACAGCGGCGTCCTGATGCAGCAGGGCCGCGTCCAGCTCGACGCGGACTGGAACGAGCAGTGGGCGATCCACACGCGCGCGCTGCGGCTCGCGCTGAAGGACATCATCGGACAGCACGGGGGCCCCGCGGGCGACCTGGGCTTCCAGATCGCGGCGGAGCTGCCGGACGGCGTGGAAGCGAGCCGCGTGAACCCGAACACGGACAAGGCAGATATCGACTTCTTCGTCAGCCAGGGCACCTATTATGTGGACGGGATACGGATCGCGTTGCCGGAGTGGCGGCGGGTGGAGACCGGCATCAGCCCGGGGCAGAACGGCGCCAGCTTCCTCGCCTATCTCGAGGTCTGGGAGCGCCACGTGAACGCCGTCGAGGATCCGGCGATCCGGGAGATCGCGCTGCTCGGGCCTGACACGGCGACGCGCGCGGAGGTCGTGTGGCGGGTCAACCTGCTCCGGCTGGAGCGCGATGACGGCACGAGTGACGACGTGAACCGCTCGGAGCGAGCCGAGGAGCTCCTGCGCGATCACCTCCGGTCGCGGCGCAGCCTGCGGCTCGCGGCCCGGGCCTTTGCGGAGGACGCCTCGAGCGACCCGTGCAAGCTGGCGCCCGGGGCCCGCTATCGCGGTCACGAGAACCAGCTCTATCGCCTGGAGATCCACCGCGGGGTGTCGCAGGCCGCCTTCGCCGGCGAAGAGCCCTTGGACGATCAGACCCTCTTTACGTTCAAGTGGTCGCGCGACAATGGCTCGGTGGTGTTTCCCATCGAGTCGTACAGCGGGCCCGATCGCGTCGAGGAGGGAAAGGAGATCTCGGTCACGGTGAAGGTGGCTCACCTGGGGCGGGACGCGCGCTTCGGGCTCACGCCGGGCGACATCGTGGAGTTCGTGCACGACGGCGTGACGCGGGGCGGCGTCGCGGTCCACGAGCAGGGGCAGGACGACCTGCGCCAGGCGGGCGCGCTCGGTCGCGTGACGGCGATCGATCCCGAGACGCGGGACGTGACCGTGACCGTGATCGGCTCGAAGATCGCCAAGATCTGCGTCCGTTCCCTGCACCCGTATCTCCGCCGCTGGGATCACGGCGCGAGCGGCGCGCAGGCGCACGAGGCGGGCGCGCTCCCCGTGACGCTGTCACAGCTCGGGACGTGGATTCCGCTGGAGGACGGCGTGCAGGTGCGCTTCGAGAGGCCCGAGAACGACAAGGGCCTGCGCGTCCTCCGCGCGGGGGACTTCTGGCTGATCCCGGCGCGCACGGCGACGGGCGACGTGCTCTGGCCGACGGAGGCTTCCCCGAGCGGCCAGGGCGCGCGGGAGGCGAGCTTCCGTCCGCCTCATGGCGTCGTCCTGCACCACGCGCCGCTGGCCTTCGTGACGCTGGGAGCCGGGCAGCGGATATCCAATGTGGTGGACGTGCGAAAGCGCTTTGCTGCGCTGGCGCAGGTGCCGCCCACCTGACGGCGCGCCGGCGGGCGCGGACGTGACGGTACTTCCCTGAACCGCCGGCTCCACGATTCTCGTCATCGGGCGCCTCCTCGCGGGCGACGGGCATGAAGGCCAAGGCTACTGCAGGCGGCAGGCACGCAGCGAACGGTCCGGCGCAGGCCCCCGCGGCGGCGCGCGTCATGCCTCAGGACGACGCGTACGAGCGCGCAGCTGACCGGGCCGCCGACGCCGTGATGAGCGGCGGCTTGGCGCCCTGGATCGACGTGCTGCCCAGCCTCGGGCAGCGCAGGCGCGCGGAGGAGGACGATCGACGCCGCGGCCCGCGAGACGGCGGAGCGCTGGAGGCGCCGCCGGCTGTGGGCGAGGTGCTGCGCTCGCCGGGGCGACCGCTCGCCCCGGTCGTGCGGGCCTTCATGGAGTCGCGCTTCGGGCATGACTTCAGCGAGGTGCGCGTGCACGACGACGCGGCGGCGGCGGCGAGCGCGCGGGCGGTGAGGGCGCAGGCGTACACCGTGGGCCGCGACGTGGTGTTCGCCGCGGGGATGTACGCGCCCGACCGCCACGCAGGTCGGCGCCTGCTCGCGCACGAGCTCGCGCACGTGGTACAGCAATCGAGATCGCCCGACCTCGGGCAGGGCGCCTCGTGGCCGTCCGGCGCGACCTACGCCCTGTCGCTGCAGCGAACCCCGGACGGCGCGGCGCCGGCAGCGGAGCAGGCGAGGCCCGCGGGGGGCGACGCCGCGGTGGTGCCCGACGATGACCTGGTCGAGCGGGGGATCGAGTGGCCCGCCGCCGGCGAGGCCAACCTTAGATGGTGGCGGGACCTCTCGCTGTCGAGCGTGACACCGATCCGCGATCTCACCCCGGAGCGTCAGCCCCGCGCCTGGTCCAACCGGACGTTGCGCGCGCAGCGGCTCCTCTACGAGCACGGCGCGACGCTCATCGAGGGCGCGCGCCTGGACCGGGACGGCGTCCTGGGCCCGCGCACCTTCCTCGCCCTCGCGCTGGCGGCGCAGGACGAACATCACCCGGCGCGCGCGCAGATCCAGGGGCTCGGCGTCGACCTCGACGCCATCCGCAGGGCCGAGAGCTCCCTCCTTCGCGCGCGCGCCTACGCGCGCCGCCCGGAGACGCTGGTGCAGTTGCCGATCGAGGTGCTGGGGGAGAACACCGTCCGCTTCTACGACGCGTTCTACTCCATGGTCACTGACGATCGGGAGATCCTCGACGCGCTATTGTTCGGAGGCGCGGCGCCGGCGAGCCTCCGTCGCGAGGACCGGATCGAGCTGCTGAGGCGCCTGTACGGACAGCAGTCGCGGCGTCTCCACGGTACGGCGTCGCTCGTGCGCGCCCGACGGGATTTCATCCACCCGCGCATCGACGTGGCGCGGGCGGTGGAGCAGGACCGGCGCGAGCGGCTGGACCGTCGCCACTACTTCGTCTTCGTGGCGCAGAGCCCTCACCGCGTCAGCGCCCTCGAGAGTTACTTCGGGATCTGGACCGCGCTGGACCAGGCGGCGCACCGCCTCTCGCCCCGGGAGAGGGCCGGGTTCGATGAGGTCGCCGCGACGCTCGCTCGCCAGCAGAGGGGGCCCGCGTCGGCCGCCCAGGAGAGCGCCGCGATCCTCGTCGCCGTGTACCTGCCGGAGCTCGACAGCGCGCAGCGCACCGCGACCGTCGACGCGTACCTCACAGAGCGGGCGGAGCGCGAGCGCGCAGAGCGGGCGCGGATCGACGAGCACAACCGCGATGCCGCTCGCCAGCGCGCGGACCGCCTCGTGGCGCTCATCGCGGCCGAGGACATGTACCGGCCCGTGCGTCACGCCGGCTTCCGCACCGAGCTGGAGAGGGCCGTGCGAGAGGGGCAGTTCTTCGATTCGGTGCTCGACGACCTCGCGGCCCGTGAGGGACGCTGGCTCGATCGCCTCTTCGACGCCGTGGAGGGCATCCCGGGCGACGCCGCCCTCGGCTCGCTGGTCGAGGCGTCGCGCGCCGGGCGCTACCGGGATCACCCTCGCGTGCGCCGCGCGCTCGCCGCGCTGATCCAGCGCCACGGCGAGGCCCGCGAGCACGGCTACGTCGTGACGGATGGCGGCGGCGCGGTGCTGCTGGACGGCGGGACGCGCCTCGAGGCGGGGCAGGTCGCGGGGGATATCGACAGCCACTACCTGCGAGACGAGGATCGCGAGCAGCTCTCGCCGGGCGCGCAGCAGCGGCTGAACCAGGCGCTGGAGGCGGAGTCGAGGGCGTACTTCGCGCGGCTGCTCGCCGGACAGGAGCCGCTGCGCGGCCAGGAGGAGATCGGCCAGCACCTGCTCGGGCTGGCGTGGCAAGCGGCCCGGATTGATCCGGATCAGGACATCGAGGACGTCGAGTGGCAGGAGAGCCTCCGGCTGCTCGGCGTGCGCAGGGCGGCCGAGAGCGGCGACGGCGTCCCTCGCTACGACGTGGAGTACGAGGTGGTCCAGCGCGTCGTCGGCGGCAGCGCGGGGGGCACGCCGTGGACGCCCGTGGCGGACAGCCGTGGCTGGCGCGGCGAGTCCGACTTCGAGTACGCGCTCTTCTGGTACGGTTACTCGCAGACGGCGGACGTCGTCCAGGCGCTCGCGGTCGCCGTCGCCGTCGGCGCGGTGGTCGCCGTGGCATGGGAGGTGGGGGTCCTCGCCGCGCTGGCGTCGGCGGGCGGCGGCGCCGTCCCCGTGCTCGCGTCGATCGGCTTCTCGGTCGCGCTCCACATGCTCACGCACCGGCGGTGGACGCTCGAGGGGCTGCTCCTCGCGGGGATCGAAGGGTACCTGGCCGCGGTCGGGTTCCGGGTCTTCGCGCCCGTCGGCCGCGCCGTGAGCCGGATGATCCTCCCGGCGGCGCTCGAGCAGGTGGCGTTCCGGCGCGTGGTGGCCGCCTGGCTGCTCCGCCACGGCACGGTCGGCGCGCTCACCGGCGGCACCGTGGGGCCCGCGTCGCTGTTCGTGCAGGATCTCGTGCGGGTCGCCCGTGGCGGTGACTTCAGCGCGTTCGCGGCCTACCTGCGCGCGGCCGCCTGGGGGGTGTTGATCGGCGCGGTGGTCGAGATCGGCGGCAGCGCGCTGCTCACCCCCCTGTTCCGGGCCGCCGATCATACGGTGCTCGCCCGGCTCGCGGACATCGCGACGATGCTGCGCGGCCGCGAGCCCCCGGTCACGCCGAGCCAGTGGCTCTCCGAGGTGAGCGTCTCGCTCGCGCAGTTCCGCGCCTTCCTCGGCAACATCGCGGACGACGCGATCGCCAACGGCATCTTCGCGACGGTGCGCGAGCGCATGCAGCAGGCGGGCGCTGCGGTGTTCACCGGCGTGCGGGGCACGCTGCAGCGGGAGGTCATCGATCTCGCGAGCGTCGCGCTGACCCGGGACGCGGCGGCCGGCCTGGAGCGCCTGCTCCGCCTGGGTCGCGCGACGCTGAGCGATGATGCGATCGCGACGCTGCTCCAGCAGGCCCGGCGCACGCCCGAGCGCATCGACCCCTATTTGCGCTTCCTCGCCGGGCTCGACGAGGCCGCTGCGGGCGGCCTCGTCGCGCGCAACCAGCTGCGGCCGCTGCTCGATGCCGAGGCGGTGCTCGCGCTCGCGAGCCGCCGCAACTCCGCCGAGGTGGCGGCGCTGATGTCGGGCCGCTTCGCCGGCTCGCTCGACGACCTCGAGCAGTTCGCGCGGCGCGTGAACGCGCTGGAGAACCCCCTGGCCGATCGGGTGCTGGACGCGCTGCGCGCCCGGGGGACGGCGGTGACGCCTCGCTCGCTCCTGCGGATCGCGGAGTCCGGTGCAGGGCTGGACGACGACGTGCTGGGGGGCCTGCAACGCCTGCTCGACGGCGGTGACGCCGGACGCCTGGAGGCGGTGCTCGAGGCGATGGCCAACGATCAGGTCGGCGCGTTCCTGCGCTCGGCGCAGACCGCAACCGCGCCGGAGCGCGAGGCCATGCAGCGCGTCATCGCGAGCCACGAGGCCCCGCACGTGGCGTGGGCGGCGCGGCTACCCATCGCCGAGGCCGAGTCGCTGCTCAACCAGCTCACGCCGAGCGCGCGCGCCGTCATCACCGACATCACGGCAGCCGAGGCGCAGGCGATGATCGCCGCGCTCGGCATCGACCGCGTGAACCGGGCGCTCAGCCTCGGAACGGCCGGTCCGTTGCGGGGATCCCACCTGCATACGCTCCGGCAGCGCGTGCACGACGCGTCGATCCGCGACTGGCTGGACTGGGTCGAGGCGCACGCCAACCGGCTCGGCAGGGTGCAACGGTTCGCCGACGCGCTCCGGTCGGGGGCCGCGGACATCCCTGTGGGCGCGCCCCTCGACGCCGCCTCGCTCATGCTCGACTCGAACGCCCTGTTCGCCATCGAGGATCTGATGCGCGGCGCGAACTCCGCGGGCAACCCCATCACGTTCGCCTCTCTCCCACCGAACCGACAGGACGCGCTCAATGCGCTGCGCGAGGCGCGCGGCCTCGGCGCCTATGTCGACCCGCCGACGGGCACGCTCCCGACGTTCGAGTACATCGTCGGACCGGGCGCAGATCTGCGTGCGGGCGTCGTGGTCTCTGGAGAGACGCTCGAAGGGGTGGCTGCTGTCGGCCCGTCGCCCGTCCTCCCTCGGCTCCGCGGCATCGACGTGGCGCGCTCGCACACCGACTACCCGCTGGTCATCGCCGACCTCCGATCGATGAAGGTCGGCGCGGAAAAAGGCGCTCGCGACCGAGCGGTCGTGGCGGATGCGATGTTCGCCGACCTGGCCGGCGGCGGGACGCGCCGGCTGATCACGACCGATCAGGACATCGCTGTGGCCCTCGCGCAGCACTTCGCCACGCCCGTCCGCTTCGCGCCGACCGGTCCCAAGGCGACATGGTGGCCGCAGCTGGTCAGGGATTTCCCCTCTGGTAGATTCACCATCACGATCCGGGGCCACAGCCTCGAGATATTGTTCCGAGGTTCGACCTCGAGGTCGACCCCCGCTCCATGATCCTGCACAGGTAAGAGCCATGTCCTATGCGTTCTGGTTCAACGCGCCACTCAAGTGCCTCAGCTGTGGCGCCGAGATTGCGGGCAATCTCACGGGGCTCCACACGCGCGGGCTCAATCCAGAGCCTCGAGACGAGTGGGTGGTGCCGGATCAGGAGCTCGCGCTCGATCCGGACGATTTCGACACGACCTATGTACGGGTACGGAGCCCGACGGACGGGACCGACTTCCGCGTAATCCATGGCTGGTGCTGCCCGACATGCAACGAGGCGCAGTGGGCGCGCCTCGTGTTCCGGCGCGAGTCGGCGAACAGATTCCGCTTTGTCACGGCCGAGAGCGTGCCCTTGGCGCCCGAGGAGCTCCGCGCCGCCCACTTCATCAGTGATGACGTCAAATACTGGATTGAGGAGGGCCCCCCAGAAGAGACGAAAGGATTGAGCGAGGCGCTCGGGACAGCGGAGTAGGCACGCGGTGACGTACCCTCTCTGATCGCTTTGTGCGTCGGCCCTTATTTGGAGGATTACCCGTGCATCCGCCGGGTTTCGGCGGGTCGCAGCGCCTCCGGCGACCCGTGCGAAAGTGCGCGCCGCCTTCCAATCCAGGCCGTTCCGCGCCGCCCGGCCGGCAAGAAGCGCCCAGGTCGAGGCTAGCTGCCCTGCGCGGGCGTGCCGGCGTCCCCGGCCCCGGCGCTCGGGGGCTTCGGCGCGCCGCCCGCGCCCCCGTCGCGCGGCGCGGCGCCGGCGTCGCGGGGCGCGCCGGCGTCCGCCGGCGTGGCGCCTGCGCCGCGCGCGCCCGCGTCGACCGCGCCCCCGCTGGCCGCGCCCGCGTCGACCGCGCCCCCGTCGGCGGCCGCCGGCTCTGCCGCGCCCGCGTCGGCCGGCGCCGGCTCGGCGCCCGCGTCGGGCGAGGGAGCGGGCGCGGCCGCCGGGAGCTCGCTCTCCCAGCACTCCGGCTTCGGCGGGGCCGCGAAGTGGACCGTGCGCGACGCGGCGTCGCCCTTCCGGGTGACGAGCTTGTCGGTCTTGTACACCGTCGCGTTGCCGCACGCGTACTCGGCGGCGTCCTTCGTCTCGCGCGACAGCGTGCGCGCCCTCGGCGCGCGCTCGTTCTCGCACTGCGCCCACTCGAGCTCGTACTCGGCGTCCTCGTCGGCGAGCAGGATGCGGCTCACCGGATCGTCCTTCGACCGGCGCCCGGTGAGCGTCGCGCGCGTGATCGGGTCCTTGCCGTCGCGCACCGTCAGCGCGACCGGGAAGCGAAGGCTGCCGCGCATCGGCGCGCGCGTCGCCCCGACCTCGAAGTCGGGGCAGATCGGCTCGCCCTCGACCGGGGACGGCGTGGGCGGGCCGCCGCACGCGGCGCTGGAGAGGAGGAGGAGGGCGAGGGCTCGGGCTCCAGGGCGGAGGTTCACGCCGGGATTAGTCGTTACCCCGGGTGCCCGCGTCAAGCGATCTTGGTCTTGCCCAGCTTCAGCACCCGGTCGAAGTGCTCCTTCGAGACGGGGACCACGCTCAGCCGGGACTTCTTCAAGAGCGCGATCTCGACCAGCGACTCGTCGCCGCGGATCGTGTCAAGGGTCACCTGCACCTTGAGCGGGGCGACCGGCTCGATGTCCACCACGCTCCAGTCCTCCTCCGCCTCGGCGGTCGGATCCGGGTACGCCTCGCGCTTGACGCGCGCCACGCCCGCGACCGCCTTGCCCTCGTTCGAGTGATAGAAGAGCACGAGATCCCCCGGCTTCATGGCCCGCATGTTGTTGCGGGCCTCGAAGTTCCGGACGCCGTCCCACATCGTCTGGCCGTCGCGTATGAGCTGCGCGAACGAATATTTTTGAGGCTCGCTCTTCATCAGCCAGTAACGGCGAGACATGCACGATCTCCCGGGCGGGCATGAGGGCGGCGGCGGTCGGGCCGTCGCGCCCCCATCTTCGACGGACAGCCCGTCGATGTGACCGGGTACCCTAGCACCCCACCGTTCCGTCGGTGATCACGATCTTGGCGCCGTCCGGCGAGGTCCCGCCGGGCCGCGCCCTCGTCAACCTCGTCGCCGTCGAGCGGCAGGGGGCCGGTGGACCATGCCCGACGGTCGGCACCGCGCGCCGCGCGACGGCGTGGGACGCCCGAGCGAAGTGTGCCGTATTCTCGAGCGGGCGCGTCACACTCCGCGGCCGCCGCGCGATGCAGGGGCGATGAGCACGACGATGACCACCGAGCCCAGCCCCCCCGCGACGAACCCCCTGGCCGAGCCAGGGATCCGCCGCGCCCTCGAGGAGTTCGTGCGACGGCGGGTGCCGAGCGGCGAGGTCGACGACGTGGTGCAGACCGTCCTCTGCGAGGCGCTCGCCTCGCCCGCGCGGCCGGCCGACCCGACGGAGCTCCGGCGATGGCTGCTCGGGATCGCGCGCCACAAGGTGGCCGACCACCACCGGCGCTCGTTCCGGGAGACCGCGACCGAGCTGCCCGACCTGCCGGTCGGTCCGCCGCCCGTCGAGGCGCGCGAGCTGGCGCGCTGGGCCGAAGAGCAGGCCGCGGCGAACCGCGACGGGCGGCAGACGCTCTCGTGGATGGCCCGCGAAGGCGAGGGAGAGAAGCTCGAGAGCATCGCCGCCGAGGAGCAGGTGCCCGCCGCCCGGGTGCGGCAGCGCGTGTCGCGGATGCGGCGGTGGATGCGGGAGCGCTGGCTCGCGGAGCTCGCCGCGGCCGCGGCCCTGGCGATCCTCGCGATCGTGATCGTCCGGCTCCTGCGATCGACGAGGGACGTGCCCGAGGTCGCGCCGCTGCCCGAGCCGCCGCCGAGCGCCCCGCCCGTCGAGGCGCCGCCGCCGCTCGAGCGGCTCGACCCGCTGGAGCGCGCGCGCTCCCTGAGGGCCGAGGCGCTGCGCGCCTGCGGCGAGGCGGCGTGGCGCCGGTGCCTCGACCAGCTCGACGAGGCGGACCGGCTCGATCCGCGAGGCGGCGCCGCGCCCGACGTCGCGGCGGCGCGCGCGCGTGCGCTCGACGGGCTCCGCGCGCCGACGGACAAGCTGCCGGCGCCGCGGCCGATCCAGGAGCAGCTGCCCGTCAAGAAATCGAAAGCGCGGGACGAGACCGACGTTCGCCCCGCGCCCCCGCCCCGCCAGGACGTCGCCCCGACGCCCACCTTGTCGGCGCCTGTGAGGCCGCTGCTCAAGTCGAAGAAGCCACAGGCGCCTGACCTGAAGAGCAGTGGTGCATTCGAAAAAATGGATTTCCCGCCCGAGAAACGCTAGCTCCGCCCGCCCGGCGAGCCACGTCGCGCCCGGGGCAGTCGATCTCGATGGCTCGCCAGCGGTGCTGTCGTCTCCGGAGCGGGTCCGACGCGCCGCCGAGGGGGAGACGCGCGCCTCGCCGTGCGTTTAAATCTCGCAGTTTCCGGCGCAGTCGTCTAAACACGCTGGCGCTCGGCGCAATCAAGGACGCCAAGGAGAGGAGCCCAGGAGATGCGAACCACGAGATGGCTTGGAATGGCATTCGCAGTATCGCTGCTCGCCGCGAACGCCGGCTGCGCGAAAGAGCCCCAGATGCAGGCGCAGCCGCCGGCCCCGCCGGCGCAGCCGACCCCGCCGCCGGCCCCGCCGGCCCCGCCGCCGGACGCGGACGCGGACGGCGTGCTCGACGACGGCACCGACAAGTGCGTCGCCGAGAAAGAGGACGGCCTGCCGCCGGACGCCAAGGACGGATGTAAATCCACCGACCCGGACGGTGACGGCTTCGTGGCCGAGGCCGACAAGTGCCCGAACGAGGCCGAGGTCAAGAACAATTACAAGGACGATGACGGTTGTCCCGACGTCCCCCCGGTCGAGCTCGCCAACAATGAGGTGAAGCTCAACGCGAAGATCGCCTTCGCCGCCGGCAAGGCCGATATCGAGCCCGCCTCGCAGGAGCTCCTCGCCAACATCGCCCAGATCTTCAAGGACCATCCGCAGATCCAGTTCGTCGAGGTCGCGGCCTACTCCGAGAAGGTCGGCAACGACGCCGCCACCGTGACGCTCACGAAGAAGCGCGCCGACGCCGTGGTGAAGGCGCTGACCGCGCTCGGCGTCGAGAAGAACCGGCTGCGGGCCGCCGGCTACGGGGCGCACTGCGCGTCCGACGCGGGCGAGACCGAGGAGGCGAAGGAGAAGAACCGCCGGGTCGAGATCAAGATCATGCGGCTCGATGGCAAGGACACGGGCGTCGAGCTCGCGTGCGCCGCGGCCGTCACCAAGGGCCTCAAGCCGGCCGGCGTGCCCGCCACCGCGCCGAAGGGCGCCGCGGCCGCGGCCCCGGCCCCGAAGGGCTCCGACGCGAAGCCCGCCGCCGCGCAGCCCGCCGCGGCGAAGCCGGCGGACGCGAAGCCCGCTGCGGCGCAGCCTGCCGCCCAGCCCGCCGCGGCGCAGCCCGCGCAGCCCGCGGACACGAAGCCCGCCGCGGCGAAGCCCGCCGATCAGAAGCCGGCCGAGACGAAGCCCGCCAGCGTGAAGTAGGCGCGAGGCGGCGGGCGGGCAGGCGGCTACCGGCCGTCGGCCTGCCCGCGCGCGGCGGCGAGCAGGCGCAGGAGCGCCTCCTTCGCGCGCTGCCTTCGCTGCGCGTCGGGCAGCGCGCCCGCGCGCAGGCGCTCGACGTCGGCGCACAGCGCGGCGCGAGCGGCGGGAGGCTCGCCGCAGAGCCGCGCGTGCGCGCCGTCGGCCCGCGCGCCGCGCGGCGGCGGCTCGCCCGCGAGCGCGGCCGCGGCGGCCTCGATGAGGTGCGCGGTCGCCGCCGCGTCGTCGCTCTCCCCCGTCCACCGATCGACGAACTCGGGCTGCTTCGCGAGCCGCGCGAGGACGTCCCAGCGCTCCGCGCGCACGGCGAGCTCCGTCGCGAAGAGCACGACCTTCAGGTTGCGGCCGAGGTCCGGGAGGGCGCGCGTCTCGCCGTCGAGCGAGAGCACGTCGTCGACGACGCCCGCGTCGAGCGCCGCGGCCGCGCAGCGCACCGCGACGCTGAGCAGGTCGGCGCGCAGCGCCGGGCCGAGGGCGGGCTCGCGGCCGAGCGCGCGCGCGGCGGCGAGCACGAGCGGGCCGCAGTGCCCCTCGCGCCGTTGCCGCGTGAGCAGGACACCGGCGTCGTAGAGCCGGCCGCTCCGGCGCAGCGCCTCCACCGCGGCCGTGAACGCGTCGGGGTCGTACGTGCCCCGCTCCGCGGCCGTGAGGAAGCCGTCGAGGCTGCGCAGGACGGGGCACGCCGCCGCGCTGCCCGCGCGCCGGAGGTGCGGCAGCCTGCCGAGCACGTCCGCGATGCGCAGCGAGAGCGCGAGCGGATAGGCGTCGCACGCGGGCTCTTCGTAGCCGCCGAGCTCGACCTTCGCCTCGGTGCACGCGAGCGGGCCGGCGACCGCGGCGAGCGAGCGCGCGGTCCTCGCGACGAGCGGGCCGACGCCCGGCGCCGCGGCGAGCCCGGCCGGGAGCGGATCGAGCAGCGCCCGGACCGCGGCGTCGTCCGCGTCGGGCGGCAGGAGGCCGCGCACGAGCGTCCAGAGATCGCCGGCCAGGAAGGGGTGGCCGGCCTCGGCGGCGAGCTGGGCGTCGATCGCGAGCAGCGCGCGCGCGTCGCGGCCCCAGGCGAGCGGCTGCTCGGGGCGCAGCGCCCGCGGCCCGAGCCGCAGGCCGAACGAGAGCGCGGCGATGGCCCGGCGCGCCGCGGCCGCGCCGCGCTCGGCGTCGCCGTCGAGGAAGTGGTAGGCGGCCGCGAGCGCCGCCGCGGCGACGTAGGCGCGCGCGGCGTCCTCGTCGCCCTGGGGCGAGCCCTCGGGCGCGAGCGCCGCCGTGAGCGCGCCCTCGGGCTCGCCGCGGGTGCGGAGGCCGAGGCCGAGCTGGAAGCCGGTCGACCCCTCGAGGAGCCCGGCGCCGTACGAGACGTCGAAGCTGAGCGAGAACACGCGGGTCGCGGTCTTCTCCTCGTAGCGGTAGGTCATGCGCGGGACGCGCAGGCCGCGCGCGTCGGCGGACGCGAGGACGCGGTCGAGCGCGTCGCGCGCCTCGGCGCGCCGGCCGCCGGCGAAGTCGCGCACGGCGCCCATGACCGCGAGCACGTCGCCCGCGTCGGCCGTCTGGCAGGCGTCGTCCGACGCCGCGCGCATCGCGTCCGCGTAGGCCGACGGGTCCGGGGCGACGCCGCGCCGGGCCTTCGCGATCTCGCTCAGGTACGAGAGCGCCCACGCGACCCGGCTGCCGCGCTCGCTCGCGAGCGCGACGGCCTCCGGCGACGGCGGCCCGCCCAGCACGGCCGCGCCGAGGAGCGAGGTGAGCAGCGCGAGGTCGGCCTGGTCGCGCAGCCCGAGCGCCGAGAGCGCCCTGGCGTAGCCGACGAAGAGGCCCCGGACGTCGCCGTCCGCCCGGGAGGCGGGCAGCGACGCGAGCGCGTCGAGGAGGGCGACGCCGGCCGGGCCCCGCCCGGCGCCGCGCGGCGCCGCGCCGCCGCCGAGCGCCGCGGAGAGCCCGCGGAGCACCCGGCCGAGGGGCGCGCCGCTCTGCTGCGCGAAGCGGTCCGCGGTGGCGGACGAGAAGAGCGCGCGGGCGAGCGCGTAGCCGCCGGTGAGCGCGTCCGCGAGGCCAGGGTCGCCGAGCCCGTCGAGGCCCGCGGCGACGGCGGCCTCGGCGTCGGCGTCGGGGACGGTGAAGCGCACGCGCGGCTCCTCTGCGCCGGCGCGCGGGGCTCGGCCCGCGCCTGGCGCGGCGAGCAGGTCGATCGCGTCGGAGAGGAGCGTCACGAGGAGCCGCGCCTTCCGCGCCCACGCGCCGTCGCCCTGCCGGTACCGCGGCGCGAGCAGGACCCGGCCGCGGACGTCGACGAGCCGCGCGAGCGCGCGGCGCGCCTCGGCGCTCGGCCCGCGCCCGGCGGCGGCGCACGCGTCCTTCGCGGGCGGGGGCTTGCGCGAGCGCTCGGTGAGCAGCACGGCGAGGACGCCGTCGGCGAGCGCGGTGATGTCCTCCACGAGGCCGGGCGGGGGCGCGTCCGCGTCGCCCGCCGCGCCGCCGGAAGCTCCGGGCGCCGCGAGCCCCGCGACCGCGCGGCGGAGCGCGTCGCGCGCCGCCCGGCGCTCCGGGGGGAGCCGGGCCGCGTCGGTCGCCCGCGGATCCAGCGCGCCGGCGGCGCCGAGCGCGGCGTAGCGCGAGAGGCTCGCGGCGAGCGCCGCGAGGCCGGGGTAGGGGAGCGCCGGCGCGGGCGCGAGCGCGCGCTCGATCTGCGCCGACGAGAACGCGAGGTCGGGCGCCTGATCCGAGAGGAGCCGGTACGCCGCGTCGGCCGCGTACAGGCCGGCGACGCCCCAGCCGGCCTGCGCGGTGAGGTCGCCGCGCAGCTTCGCGGTGAGCGCGCCCTGGAGGGCCAGGAAGTGCGCGGGCTGCACCTCGGGCGGGTACGACATGCCGGCGAAGACGCCGGCGAGCGCCGCGCCGAGGACCGCCTCGGGGTCGCGCGCGTCGGCCATGCGGCGCTGGACGGCCACCTGCGTGAGGTCGACGATGGCGTCGCGGAGGCGCTCGTCGGCGAGCACCCCGGGGCTGTAGGCGAGGGGGATCTGCGCGAGCGCGCGGTAGCGGCGCGGCTCGGCCTCGGCGAGCGCGCGCAGCGCGGCGAGGTGCGCGAGGCCGAGCTCGGTGACGCGGCGGCGCGCGGCGCTGCCCGCCTGGCCTGCGGCGGGCGCGGGGCCGCGCTCGTAGAGCAGGCTCGGCGCGTGGGCCCACGCGGTGCTCGTCTGGTCGACGGCGCGGACGAGCGCCTCGTAGCGCGGCAGCCACGCGTCGAGCGGCAGCCGCCTGCCCGGCGCCGCCGCCCCGGAGCTCCCGGCCGCGGGCGCGGCGGGCGCGGCGTCGCCCGGGGCGAGGGCGCCGGCGAGCGCGGCGGCGAACACGAGGTCGCGGGGCCCGTCCATGGGCGGGGCGAGGTCCCGGCCGCAGCCCGGGGCCTTGCCGAGCAGGTCGTCGAGCGCGGCGCGTCGGTCCGCGGGCACGGCCCGCAGCACCGCCGCGGCGCGGGCGCGCCACGCCGCGCGGCCGTCGCGGGCCGTGCGCACGCGGAGCAGATCGCCGTAGGGCGTGTCGCCCGGGGCGGGCGGAGGACCCCCCGCGGGCGCGCCGGCGGCGCCGGTCGCGTCGCCGTCGTCCTCGAGCGCGACGCCGGCCGCGCCGAGCAGCTGCAGCGCGTACCGGCCGCGCAGCGCGGGCTCGTCGTTCGGGTCGCGCCCCTTCAGCGCCGCGGCGAGGGCGTCGGCCGCGCGGGCGGCCTCGACGTAGCGGAAGGCGCCGGCGGCGCCGAAGGCGCGGCGCACGAGCGCCGCGAGCGCGATGTCGTCCGCGGCGCGCGCGAGCGCCGCGTCGCCGCGCGCGATCGGCGCGAGGCCGGCCATGAACGGCCCGAGCGGGTCGCGCGGAAAGATCTGGACCGCGCCGCCGCGAGCGCGCGCGTGGATGAGGTGCTCGTACCCGAGGGCCTCACCGAGCGCGAGGAGCAGCGCGTCGGCGCCGAGCGCGCCGGGGTCCGGCAGCGGCGCGGCGCGGATCCAGGTCGCGCCCGCCGCGCCCCCGCGCGGCGCCTTGCCGGCGCCCTCGGCGCCCGCCTCGACGACGATCGCGACGCCCGGCCTCGACCCGCCGCGCCGGTCGAGGTCGCGGAGCAGGCGCGCCCACGGATCGCCTTCGTCCCGGGCGGCGCGCGCCTCGACGTACCCCAGGGCGAGCTCGCGCGGCGCGCGGCCTTCGGCGAGGGCCGCGGCGAGGGCGCGCTCGCACGCGTCGAGGTGCGCGGGATCGCAGCGCGCCGCCGGCGGGGGCGCGCCGCCCGCGGGGCTCGCGCCGCCGCAGCCGGCGGCGAGGAGCCCGAGGGCGAGCGCCGAGCAGACCGAGAGAGCGGCCGACGAGACGATCACGCGAGCGTGCAGCATGACGAGCGCGCGACCTACCACGAAGACCGCGGGAGGGCTGCGATGGGATCGCGGATTGGAGAGGCGGGACGGCCGGACCGCGCAGCCGTTGCCTTCCTGCCCCTACCGCCCCGTGCTACTTCCGCAGCATGCGACGGGCTCCGGAGCGACGAGGTGCCGGCGGCGAGGGGGGCGGCGGGAGCGCCGGTCGAGCGGCGCGGGGGGCCTTCGCGGCGCTCGGGCTCGCGGGCCTCGCGCTCGCGGCGTGCAGCGAGGGCGAAGGCGGATACGCCGGGTCGACCTCGCGCGTCGGCAAGGACGAGACGACCATCTACATCAACAACGGCGGAGAGCCGGAGTACGTCGATCCGGGAAAGTCGAACGACTCGGCGAGCGCCACCCTGATCCAGCAGGTGTTCGAGGGGCTGACCACGTACGGCGCCGGCGACCTTCGCCCGGTCCAGGGGGTGGCGACGCGCTGGGAGCAGAGCGACGATAACCGGATCTTCCGGTTCCACCTGCGGCCCGAGGCGCGCTGGTCGGACGGCAAGCCGGTGACGGCGCACGACTTCGAGTACGCGTGGAAGCGCGTGCTGCGCCCCTCCACCGCCTCGCTCGCCGCGACGAACCTCTACGTCCTGAAGAACGGCGAGCTCTTCAGCGCCGGCAAGCTCAAGGCGCTGCGCGAGGCCGCGACGCTGCGCGCGGCGCCCCGGCCGGACGCCCCGGCCGCGCTCGAGCTGCCCAAGGGGTCGTTCGTCGTGGTGCTGGCGCGCTCGCCGATCCAGGTCGACACCGCGATCGCGCCGCTCGCGGCGCTGCCCGAGGGCGCCGCCGCGGTGACGTTCGCCAAGGGCGACGCCGGCGACCGGCTCTCGTTCGGGGAGGGCGGCGCGGCGCCCCTCGGCCCGGCGGCCGGCGGCGGCTGGCAGGGCGCCGTGGTCGACATCGTCGGCGCGGGCCCGCCGTGCCAGTGCAACGGCGCCGCCGACCGCTGGTTCGAGGTCGCGCGGGACGGCGCGCGCGGCTTCCTCCCGGGCTGCCTGCTCGTCCCCCCCGCCGCGGGCAAGGCCGGCGCGGGCGCGGCGCCCCGCGAGACGTACGCGGTCGTCACGCCGCACGCGGACCTGCCCACGTACGAGCCCGCGGCGGCCCCCGCGCCCGCGCAGGGCGAGCCCCCGGTCGGGTTCGTGCCCGACGCGCTCCTCGTCGAGGACGACAGCGCCGTCGGCGTCCGCGCCCGCGACGACCTCACCCTCGACGTGCAGCTGGAGCTGCCCACGCCGTACTTCACCGATCTCACGAGCTACGTGACCACCTTCCCCGTGCGCAAGGACGTCATCGAGGCGTTCGCGCAGCGCGGCGAGCCCGAGCTCTGGTTCCGCCCCGAGAACATCGTGGTCAACGGCCCCTACACGCTGGATGAGTGGAAGTTCCGTTACGAGATCACGATGAAGCGGAACCCGATGTACTGGAACCGCGACAAGCTGAAGATCCACCGCATCGTCTGGCTGGAGATCGAGCAGTACAACGCCGCGATGAACATCTACAAGGCGGGCGATCTCGATTACTCGGGCGACAACTCCTCGCTTCCTTCCGAGCACCTGGACTGGCTGTCGACCAAGAAGGATTTCCAGCGCTATCCCTACCTCTCCACGTACTGGTTCGAGTTCAACACGAGGAAGCCGCCCGTCGACGACGTCCGCGTCCGGTGGGCGCTCAACCTCGCCGTCGACAAGCAGCAGATCGTCGAGAAGATCACGCGCGGCGGGCAGACGCCGGCCACGCACTACGTCCCGGACTACACGGGCTCGGGCTACGCCGAGGCGGTCGCCGAGGACAGGCGGCTCGGGGTCGATCCGTTCTCGTCGCCGGACGTGATGTTCAACCCGGAGCGCGCGCGCGCGATGCTCGCGGAGGCGGGCTACGAGGTCGTCCGCGAGGGCGACGGATACCGGGCGAAGAACTTTCCGGCCCTCGAGATCCTCTACAACACGAGCGAGGGGCACAAGCAGATCGCCGTCGCGGTCCAGGACATGTGGAAGCGCCACCTCGGCGTCTCCGCCACGCTGCGGAACGAGGAGTGGAAGGTGATGCTCAAGAACGTGCGCGACGGCCATTTCCAGGTCGTGCGGTTCGGCTGGATCGGCGAGTACAACCACCCGGCGACCTGGCTCGGCACGCTGCTCTCGTACAGCCCGCAGAACCGGACGGGCTGGGCCGACAAGGAGTTCGACGAGCTGATGCGCGCCGCCGCGGCGACGTCCGATCCCGCGGAGGGCATCCGGGCGTTCCGCAGGGCGGAGAAGCGGGCCGTCGACCGCATGCCCAAGATGCCGCTCTACTTCTACACGAAGTCGGCGCTGGTGAAGCCCTGGGTCAAGGGGTTCAAGGGCAACGCGCGGAGCTTGCAGCTCGTGAAGTGGTTTTGGATCGACCCGCGCTGGCGCGACGACCCGTCGAACGAGATCGCGTTTCCTCAGCTCGAGCTCCCCGCGCCGGGCCGGCTCGGCCCGGCCCTGGGCGGGCCGGCCGCGCCCTGAGCGCGACAGGCAGCCGCGGCAGCGCCCGCGGGCCGCGCGGCGCGATGATGCGGCGCAACGATTTCGCGGGCCGAGCCGCCGCGGGGTGAGGAGACGTCCCCGTTGACGCGCTGGCCTGGGCCATGGCCTCATCCACCGGAGAGCAGCATGGACCCTCTCGGGAGAACGACATGAGCAAGACGATCCTGGTCACCGGAGGCGCGGGCTACATCGGCTCGCACACCTGCGTGGAGCTCCTCCGCGCGGGCTACCGAGTGGTCATCCTCGACAACCTCTGCAACAGCCGCAAGGCGGCCGTCGACCGCGTGGAGCGGATCGCCGGCAAGCAGGTGACGTTCGTCCGGGGCGACATCCGCGACGCGGCGCTGCTCGATCGGCTGCTCGCCGAGCACCCGGTCGACGCGACGATCCACTTCGCGGGGCTCAAGGCGGTCGGCGAGTCGGTCGAGAAGCCGCTCGCCTACTACGAGAACAACGTCGCCGGGACGGTGTGCCTGCTCAAGGCGCTCGACGCCCGGGGCGCGCGGAAGCTCGTGTTCAGCTCGTCGGCCACCGTCTACGGGGATCCGGAGCGCGTGCCGCTCGACGAGGGGTGCCGGCTCGGGCCGGCCAACCCCTATGGGCAATCCAAGCTCATGGTGGAGTACATCCTGCGCGACGTCGCGGCCACCGGGGGCTGGTCGCTCGCGTCGCTGCGCTACTTCAACCCGGTCGGCGCGCACGAGAGCGGGCTCATCGGCGAGGACCCGAACGGCACTCCGAACAACCTGACGCCGTTCATCACGCAGGTGCTCGTGGGGCGGCGCGACAAGCTCCGGGTGTTCGGGGGCGACTGGCCGACGCCGGACGGCACCGGCGTGCGCGACTACATCCACGTGGTCGATCTCGCGCTCGGGCACCTCGCCGCGCTGAACCGCATCTTCACCGTCGGCGACAGCTTCACCGTCAACCTCGGCACCGGGCGCGGGAACTCCGTGCTCGAGGTGGTGGCCGCGTTCGAGAAGGTCAGCGGCAAGCGGGTCCCCTACGAGATCGTCGCGCGGCGCCCCGGGGACGTCGCCTCCGTGTACGCGGACCCGGCGCGCGCGACGGAGCTCCTCGGCTGGCGCGCGGAGCGCGACCTCGAGACCATGTGCCGCGACAGCTGGCGCTGGCAAGAGCAGAACCCGAAGGGGTTCGCCGACTGACACCGCATCTCTCGCGCGTCGCTGGATCCGTGATGGGTGGAATTTGAACCACAGAGGCACAGTCCTCGGCGCGCTGCTCGCGACGCTCGCGGCCTGCACGGGCGAGGGCGAGGGCTACGTCGGGACGACGGCGCGCACCGGCAAGGACGCAGCGACCTTCTACGTCAACAACGGCGAGGAGCCGGAATACCTCGATCCCGGCAAGGCCGTCGACTCGGTGAGCATCTCGCTGCTCCAGCAGATGTTCGAGGGGCTGACCGCCTACGGCCCCGGCGACCTCCGCCCGGTCCAGGGGGTGGCGACGCGCTGGGAGCAGAGCGACGACAACCGGATCTTCCGGTTCCACCTGCGGCCCGAGGCGCGCTGGTCGGACGGCAAGCCGGTGACGGCGCGCGACTTCGAGTACGCGTGGAAGCGCGTGCTGCGCCCCTCCACCGCCTCGCTCGCCGCGACGAACCTGCACGTCCTCAAGAACGGCGAGCTCTTCAACCTGGGCAAGCTCAAGGCGCTGCGCGAGGCCGCGACGCTCCGCGCGGCGCCGCGGCCCGACGCGCCGCCCGCGCTCGCCCTGCCGCGGGGCGCGTTCGTCGTCGTGCTCGGCCAGTCGCCCGCCCGGGTGACGTCGGCGGTGCCGCCCCTCGCGGCGCCGCCTCCCGGGGTCGCCTCGGTGACGTACGCCGAGCCCGACGAGAAGACCGGCGCCGGCGAGCGGCTCTCGTTCGGCGCGGCCGGCTCGGCCCCGGCGCCCGCGCCCGTCGACGCGGCCGCCGGCGGCGCGTGGCGCGGCGCCGAGGTCGCCCTCCTCGCGGCCGGCCCGCCGGTCGCCTGCAACGGCGCGGCCGACCGCTGGTTCGAGATCGAGGGACCCCAGGGCCGCGGCTTCCTCCCGGGCTGCCTGCTCGGGCCCGCCGACGATGCCGCGTACGCGCTCGTCGCGCCCCACGCGAGCCTCCCCACGTACGACCCCGCCGCGCCGCGGTCGTCGCCGCCCTCCGGCGGCGGGGTGACTGGGTTCGTCGCCGCCTCGGAGCTCGTCGAGGACGACGCCGCCGTGGGCGTGCGGGCCCGGGACGACCTCACCCTCGAGGTGGAGCTCGAGCAGCCCACGCCCTATTTCACCGATCTCACGAGCTTCGTCACGCTGTTCCCGGTGCGCCGCGACGTCATCGAGCCGTTCGAGGCGCGCGGCGAGCCGGAGCTCTGGTTTCGCGCCGAGAACATCGTCGTCAACGGGCCCTACCAGCTCGACGAGTGGAAGTTCCGGTACGAGATCACGATGAAGCGCAATCCGGCGTACTGGGCCCATGACGCCCTCCGGATCCACCGGATCGTCTGGATGGAGATCGCCCAGTACAACGCCACTTTGCAGCTCTACAAGGCGGGGGATCTCGATTACCTCGGCGACAACTCCGAGCTCCCGTACGACCACCTCGGCTGGCTGTCCGGGAAGAAGGACCTCCGGCGGATCGAGTATCTCTCCACCGTGTACTACGAGGTCAACACGGCGAAGCCGCCGCTCGACGACGCGCGCGTGCGGTGGGCGCTGAACCTCGCCGTCGACAAGCGCGAGCTCGTCGAGAAGATCACGCGGGTGGGGAAGCCGGCGACGCATTACGTGCCCGACATCACCGGATCCGGCTACGCCGAGCAGGTGGCGGAGGACCGGGCGCGCGGCGCCGATCCGTTCGCGAGCCCCGAGGTCGGCCACGACCCCGCGCGCGCTCGCGCGCTGCTCGCCGAGGCCGGGTACGAGGTCGTCCGCGAGGGGGACGAGCTCCGCGCGAAGGGGTTTCCGCCGCTCGAGGTCCTCTACAACACGGGGGAGGGGCACGGGCAGGTCGCCGTGGCCATCCAGGACATGTGGAAGCGCCACCTCGGGATCTCCGCGACGCTGCGGAACGAGGAGTGGCGGGTGATGCTCAAGAACCTCCGCGACGGCAACTTCCAGGTGATCCGGCTGGCCTGGTACGCCGACTACAACCATCCGCAGACGTGGCTCGGCAACTTCCTTTCGTACAGCCCCAACAACCGGAGCGGCTGGGCAGATGCGGAGTTCGACGAGGAGCTCCGCCGGGCCGCGGCGATCGCCGATCCGCGGGAGAGCATCCGTCGCTTCCGCGCGGCCGAGCGGCGGGCGCTCGGCGGCATGTGCCGGATCCCGCTCTATTTCGAGGAGAAGACGACGCTGGTGAAGCCGTGGGTGAGGGGGTACATCCCCAACGCGCGAAACACGCAGCTCGTCAAATGGCTCTGGATCGACCCCGACTGGCAGCACCGGCCGGCCGGCGAGCCACCGCCCGTGCTGGAGCTGCCGCCGCCGGGGCGGCTGGGGGCGGCGCCGGGCGCGCCGCCGCCGTGACCGGTCGACGCGATGCCCGCGGCCACCGGCTCCGGGCTTGCCCGGCCGTCGAGCGCGCCCTCGCCGACCGGACACCCGGGTCGCGCGGTCGGCACGTCGTGAGAGGCGCCACCGCGCGATCGCTGGAGGGCGTCTCCTAGTATCCCAATCTCGGATCGATGGGCCCCTCCGGGGCAGAGTCGTCTTCGTTGGTCTTGGCAACAGGTCGAGCCGAAGGGGCCGTCGCCGGTAGCTTACGCGGACCGCGCACCCTGGTTCCGGCAGGCGAAGCTGCCGGTGGTGGACCCATGATTCGTGGACCCATGATTCCAGGAACGCGACCCGAAGGGGACGCCGGTGAAGTCCCTGAGGGGTCAACCACGGAAGACGGCACAGCCGGCACGGAGATCCCAGCCGCCAAGCTCACGCGCTCTCGCATCTTCTCGGCACGCGTTGCCGACGTCGGCGCGAGCGTGCGCGTCGTCCCGGACAGCAGGAAGAAGCACGCCACGCCGAGCGCCACCGTGGCCGCCAGCGCGAGCGCGGCGGCGTGGCTCGCCCGGGCCCTGAACGGGCCGTGGCGGAGCCGCCGGGCGACCTGCTCCCCCGCGCCCAGCGAGGCGCGCGCCCTCCGCCGCGCCGCCGGCGCGCCCGCGGCCTCGCTGGGCGCCGTCGGCTCCACGCCCCCCGGGGGCCCCGGCGCCGGAACCGTCGTGTCGGTGCCGCTCACCAGCGGATCGCCGCCGACCTGCACCACCCGCCGCTCCACGCCCTCGACCGTCCCGACGACCGTCGGCTCGTCCCGCCCGGCCGCCGGCGCCGGGGCCGCGGCCACCTCGCGCGGCGCCGGACGCGCCAGCAGCTGCTCGTCGAGCGACCAGCCGCCCGCCGGCAAGAGCGGCCCCATCGCGTCCAGCATCGCCGCGGCGCTCGGGAAGCGCCGGTCCGGATCGCGCTCCAGCGCGCGCTGCACGAGCGCCGCCACCTCGGCCGGGACCCACGGGGCCCGCGCCCGGATCGGCGGCGGCCCTTCGGTGCAGATCGCCAGGATGAGGTCGCCGAGGGCATGGATATGCTCGTGGGGCACATGGCCCGTCAGGGCGTGATAGAGCACGACGCCCAGCGACCAGATGTCGGTTCGATGATCGATGTCCCGGAGCCCGCGCGCCTGCTCCGGGGACATGAAGTGGGGAGAGCCGAGGATCGCCCCGCTCTGCGTGAGTCCGGTCGTCGTCGTGAGGCCCTGCGCCGCCTGCTCCTTGATCTTGGCGATGCCGAAATCGAGCAGCTTGACGGCGATCTCTCCTTGATCGACGCGCGCGAGGAACAGGTTGGCGGGCTTGATGTCCCGGTGGACGATGCGCATCTCGTGCGCCCGCGACAGGCCGCGGCACGTCTGCGCCGCGATCCGGAGCGCGGCTTCCGGCGCGAGGGCACCGGCGCGGCGGAGCCGCTGGTGCAGATCCTCGCCCTCGAGGCGCTCCATGACCATGAAGGGAGCGCCGGTCGCCGGGTCCGCCCCGGCGTCGATCACGCTGACGATGTGCGGGTCATCGAGCATCGCCACGGTGCGCGCCTCGCGCTGGAAGCGCTTCAGGGCGAGGCCGCCCCCCTGGAGGGCAGCGCCGTGCATGACCTTGACGGCGACCCGCCGCTCCGACGCGGCGAGCTGCGCTTCGTAGACGGCGCCCATCCCGCCTTGGCCGAGCAGGCGAATGATCCTGTATTTCCCGCCGAGCGTCTCCCCGACCACGGCGCGAGCGTAGGAGAACCTCGCCGGCGCTTGCAACAGCACGCCCGTATTTCCGCGCCGCGCGGGGATCGTGGCGAGCGCGGCGGGCCCCGGCTAGAGTCGCCGCATGTTCCTCACCGACGCCGCGATCGGCGCGACTCACGTGCTCCTCTCCGGCCCGCGCGCCGCCGTCGAGATCCGCTGTCCAGGCCCCGGCGTGCTGCGCGTGCGCCACGCCCCCTCGTCCGCCGTGACGGGCTTCACGCACCCCGATCTGCCGCCCAAGCGCTCCTTCGCCGTGGTGGCCGACGGCGCGCTGCCGCTCACCGCGCGTCGGGAGGGGGACGCGCTCCACGTGAGCGCCGAGGGCGCCTCTCTCGAGGTCTCGCTCGCCTCGGGCACATGGACCTTCGGCGACGGAGAGGGCCGCGCCCTCGCGCGCAGCGAGGGCGTGTCCGGCGAGGTCCGGCCGGCCTTCCCCGTCGACGAATTCCGCTCGCGGCTCTCGCTCGCGGCGCCGCCCGGCGAGGCCTACCTCGGCTTCGGCGAGAAGGTCGGGCCCCTCGACAAGCGCGGCCTGCGCTTCACCTTCTGGAACACCGACGCTTTCCCCCCGCACGTCGAGTCCGACCCGCTCTACGCCTCGATTCCCTTCTTCCTGGCCCTCCGCGGCGGCGCCGCCTGGGGCTTCTTCCTCGACGAGCCGTGGCGCTCGGAGGTCGATATCGCCCTGAGCCACCCGGATCGCATCGAATGGGAGTCGCGGGGGCCCGAGCTCGACGTCTATCTCCTCGCCGGCCCGCGCCCGGCCGACGTCCTCCGGCGCTACGCCGCGCTCACCGGGCTCCCCGCGATGCCGCCCCTCTGGAGCCTCGGCGCGCACCAGTCGCGCTGGGGCTACGAGAACGAGGACGACGTGCGCGGCGTCGTCCGCGGCTACCGATCGCGCGGCCTCCCCCTCGACGTTGTCCACCTCGATATCGATTACATGGATGCTTACCGGGTGTGGACCTGGGACCGCTCGCGCTTCCCGGACCCGGCGCGGCTCGCGCGCGATCTCGCGGCCGAGGGGGTCAGGCTGGTGACCATCGTCGACCCCGGGATCAAGGCGGATGTGGGCTACGCCGTGTACGAAGAGGCGCGCGCGCGCGACTTCCTCGTCCGGCTGTCGCGCGGCGACACGCTCGTGGGCGAGGTCTGGCCCGATCCAGCGGTCTTCCCGGATCTGACGCGCGAGGACGTGCAGCGCTGGTGGGGCGATCTGCAAAAGGCCTTCATCGACGCGGGCGTCGCCGGCATCTGGAACGACATGAACGAGCCGGCGTGCTTCTCCGTCCGGCCCGACCGGGGCCTGCCCGCGCCGAACGGCGGGCGCACCTCGGGCCTCGGCACGATCGAGGGCAGCACGCTCCCCTACGACGCGCGCCACGGCGCCCGCCGGCACCTCGAGGTCCACAACGTCTACGGCCTCGGCATGTCGCGCGCCGCCCACGAGGGGCTCGCCCGCCACGCGCCGGAGCGCCGCCCGTTCGTGCTCACGCGCGCGGCCTTCGCCGGCATCCAGCGCTACGCCGCGGTGTGGACCGGCGACTTCGCCAGCAATTTCACGCACCTGGAAGCGTCCATCCCGATGCTCCTCGGCCTCGGCCTCTCGGGCGTGCCGTTCGTCGGCGCGGACATCCCGGGCTTCGTCGGCCGCGCCAACGGCGAGCTGCTCGTGCGCTGGATGCAGGCCGGGCTGTTCTACCCGCTGATGCGCAACCACGCGGCGCGGGGCCGGCCTGCGCAGGAGCCGTGGCGCTTCGGCGAGCCGTACCTCGGCCTCGCGCGCGCCGTGCTCGAGCGGCGCTACCGGCTCCTGCCGACCCTGTACACGCTGATGCGCGAGGCGGCGGAGACGGGCCTGCCGGTCATGCGGCCGCTGTCCCTCCTGGCGCCCGAGGATCCCGAGGCGCTCCACGCCTACGATCAGTTCCTCTTTGGCGACGACCTGCTCGTCGCGCCGGTGGTGCGGCCGGGGCAGTCGAAGCGGCTGTCGTACCTGCCCGCCGGCGCGTGGATGGATTTCGCCAACCTGGAGCGCGCGGGGAGGGTGGAGGAGGGCGGGCGCCACGTCATCGCCGATGCGCCGCTCGGGGTGGTCCCCGTGTGGCTGCGCGCCGGGGGCGCGGTCGCGCTTACCGCGCCGCGGATGCACACGACGAGCGCGCGCTGGGAGGAGATCACCTGGCACGTGCACGCCGCGGAGCGGGTGAGCGGCCGCCTCTACGAGGACGAGGGCGACGGTCACGGCGCGTCGCGCACGACGCGGCTCTCGGGCGGCCTCGACGGCGCGGCGTTCACGCTCGAGCGCAGCGTCGAGGGAGAGCTGCCGGCGCCGGCGGCGCGCGAGGTGGAGACGATCCGGGTCTACGGCGTGCCGCCGCCGCGCGCCGTGGTCGGGGCGAGGTCGCACCGCGCGCTGGACGGCGGCGTCGAGCTCGAGGTGGCGGCCGACTGGCGGCGGATCGAGCTCCGGGCGTCCTGAGCGCCGGCGGCGCCGGCGCGGGGCGCTCAGCCGTGCCGGATCACCCAGTCGAGCGCCAGGCGCACGCGCGCGGGAAGGAGCCGCCGCGACGGGTACACCGCGAAGAGCTCGCGCGGCTCGACGGTGCGGCCCGTCACGGTGAGCTCGACGAGCGCCTCGCCGTGCTGCGCGATCACCTCGCGGGGCGCGCAGACCGCGCCCAGCCCCTGCGCCGCCGCGGCGATCGCCGCGCGCGGATCGTTGACGCAGAAGCGCGCGCGCGGCCGGACCTCCTCGACGGAGCCGTCCCGCCGGCGGAGGCGCCACGCGGCGTCCGCGCGGCTCAGGACGGCGGGCAAGTCGCCGAGCGACGCGCGCGCGAGCCGCGTGCGGCCGCGCAGGGCCTCTTGCACGAAGCGCGGCGACGCGGCCAGCGCGTACGGGAGCGACCACAGGCGCCGCGCCACGAGCTCGGCGTCCTGAACGGGCCCCGCGCGAAACGCCAGGTCGACGCCCTCTTCGACCAGCGGGACCACCGCGTTGGTGAGCGTGAGCTCCACGGTCAGGCGAGGGTGCCGGGCGGCGAAGGCGGACAGCGCCGGCGCGATGCGCTGCGCGCCCGTCATCACCGGCGCCGTCACCCGGAGCCTGCCCGCGGGCTCGTCCTCGCGATCGGCGACCCGGTCGAGCACCGACCCGAGCTCGTCGAGCAGGGGCCCGGCGCGCTCGAGCAGCCGCGCGCCCTCGCCGGTGAGGCCGACGCGGCGGGAGGTGCGCTGGAGCAGCCGCACCCCCAGCGCCTCCTCCAGCAGCGCCACCCGGCGGCTCACGGTGCTGGTGGGCACCCCCGTGCGCCGCGCCGCCTCGACGAAGCTCAGGTGGTGCGCGACGGCCGCGAAGAGCCGTACGTCCTCGAGGGAGATCATCCCGTCCATGGGACGAAGCATGCCATATCGTCCCATGGTGCTCGCGGGGCGCGCGCGTTACCCCTCGTTCATGAACCTTGAACACCAGCATGTCGTCATCATCGGGGGCTCGTCGGGCATCGGCCTCGGCGTGGCCAGGGCCTGCCTCGCGCGGGGCGCGACGCTGACCCTCGTGAGCCGCTCGCCGCAGAGGCTCGCCGCCGCCGCGGCCGAGCTCGGGGAGGCGCGCCGCGTGCGCACCGTCGCGGCCGACGCGACCCAGGAGGCCGAGGTGCAGGGCCTGTTCAGCGAGCATCCGCCGGCGCACCACGTGGTGGTCACGGCGGTGCAGGGCCATTACCAGCCGATCCGCGAGCTCGACGTCGCCGCGGCGCGCCGCACGATCGACTCGAAGCTCGTGGCGGCGCTCCACATCGCCAAGCACGCGCGGATCGAGCCCGGCGGCTCGCTCGTCTTCACCACCGGCATCGCGGCGGCGCGGCCGGGGCCGGGCGGCGCGGTCATCGCGGCGGCGAACGGCGCGCTCGAGGCGCTCGTGCGCGCCCTGGCCATCGAGCTCGCGCCGGTGCGCGTGAACGCGCTGTCGCCGGGCTGGGTGGACACGCCGATCTGGGACTCCATCGCCGGCGGCGAGAAGGGGCAGCGGTTCGAGCAGCACGCGCGCCGCCTCCCGGCCCGGCGCGTCGGCGCGCCCGCGGACATCGCGCACGCCGCGCTCTTCCTGATGGGCAACGGGTTCACGACCGGCGAGACGCTGCACGTCGACGGGGGGCACCGCCTGGTCTGAGCCCGTCCGCCGGGGGCAGTGCTCAGAATTGAACATGAAGGCGGGGAGGCGGGAAGGCGGGCAGAAAGACCAATGATCTTCCCGCCTTCCCGCCTTCATGGGAGCTCTCTCCGGGCAAATGTGAGCACTACCCCGCCGAGGCGGCGTGACGCGACGGGAAGCGCCGAGGCGCGAGGGGCAGAGACGGGGCTCACCGCCGGAGAGCTCGCCGATTTGTTGTGTGATTGCGTGGAGTTGTGCGCGATTCGGCCGCGGAGCGAGGTTGGACAACCCGAGCGCGCTCCGGTAGCCTGCGCGGTGTGAAATTCCAGCGGAATGTCTTCTTGGGAGCCTGCATGAGCCTGGGCCTGGCGCTCGCGGCGGTCGCCTGCAGCAGCGAGGAGGGGGTCACCCCGGCCAGCGGGAGCGGCACCGGCGGGGCGGGCGGCGGCACCGGCGGGGCGGGCGGCGGCGGCGGAGCGGGGGGCGAGGACGCGTGCGCGATCCGGCTCGCGCCGGGCGACGACGACACGACGGCGGTGCAGACGGCGCTGATCGACGCCGCGCCCGGGGCGACGGTCTGCTTCGAGGCGGGGACGTTCTCGTTCACCACCGAGCTGTCGCTCGACGTCGACGGCGTGACGCTGATCGGCGCGGGCAAGGACGAGACGATCCTGGACTTCTCGGACCAGGACACCGGCGCCAACGGGCTCCTCATTCGCGGCGACGGCGTCACCGTGCGGGATCTCCAGGTGCGCAACACGCCGGGCGACGGCATCCGCGCCGACAGCGTGCAGGGGATCGCCTTCCGCGACGTCGCCGTGATGTGGGAGGCGGACGCGTCGGAGGACAGCGGCGCTTACGGCCTCTACCCGGTCGGCTCGACCGACGTCGTGATCGAGCGGTGCGTGGTCAAGGGGGCGCGCGACGCCGGGATCTACGTCGGTCAGTCGCAGCACATCCTCGTCGCCTCGAACGAGGCCTACGGCAATGTCGCCGGCATCGAGATCGAGAACTCGACGGATGCGGTCGTGCGCGACAACTACACGCACGACAACACGGGCGGCCTGCTCCTCTTCAACCTGCCGGATCTGCCGGTCCAGGACGGCAAGCGCGTCAACGTGTACAAGAACCGGATCGAGAACAACAACGGCCCGAACTTCGCCGCCGCGGGCACCGTCGTCGCGGCCCTGCCGCCGGGGCTCGGCGTCATGATCCTCGCTTCCGACGACAACGAGGTTCACGAGAACGAGATCCGGGGCAACCAGTCCGTCGCGGTGGCGATCCTGAGCTATAGCGAAGACCTCCTCGGCCCGGTGATGGACGACGATTTCGACCTCTTCCCGCAGGGCAACTTCGTCCACGACAACGTCTACGAGGACAACGGGACGGATCCGCTCCCGTTCTTCTCGCTGTTCACGGCGATTCGGCCGATGCCCGACGTGGCCTGGGACGGCTGCACCGACCCGAGCGCCGAGGACGACGGTCACCTCGTCAACTGCGTCTCGGAGCCCGAGGCCACATATGTGAACTTCAACCTCTGCGGCGAGCTGCCGGCGGAGAGCCAGGATGTCTCTGCGGTCGAGTGCGCCTATGACCCGCTCCCTCCCGCGCAGCCTTAGCCTCGCCGCGTGCCTCTCGCTCGCGGCCTTCGGATGCGCCGGCGAGGGGGACGCCCGGCCGGGGGGCGCCCCGCCGCCCGAGGAGCCCGAGCGACCCGATCCGCCGGACCCGCCCGAGCCGCCACAGAAGAGCATGCCGTACGACACGCTGTCGGAATACGGCTTCTTCGAGGGCGCGCTGTCGGCGCTGCGGCCGGCCGAGGGCGTGATCCCCTACGAGGTGGCCGCGCCGCTCTGGGCCGACCACGCCGGCAAAGGGCGATTCCTGGTGCTCCCGGCGGGGGAGCAGATCGCGGCGAGCGAGGTGGAAGATTGGGAGTTCCCGCTCGGCACCATCGTCATCAAGACGTTCTCTCTGGGGATCGATCGGCGCGATCCTTCGAGCGCCGCCCGCATCCTCGAGACACGCCTGCTCATCCTCGGGGAAGAGGGGTGGAAGCCGCACACCTACGTCTGGAACGAGGAGCAGACCGAGGCGACGCGCAGCGTGGCGGGCGCCCGGATCGCGGTCGACGTGATCGACGCTTCGGGGAGCCCGACGCGCGCGCAGTACCTCGTCCCCAACACCAACCAGTGCAACAGCTGTCACGAGCGCGACGACCGCACCGCCGTGCTCGGGCTGATCACCCCGCAGCTGAACCGCGAGATCGTCGTCGACGGGGCGCCCCGGAACCAGCTCGCGTGGCTCGAGGCGCAGGGGATCTTCCGCGCGCCCCTCGGCGCGCCCGAGCGGCTGCCCAGCTTCCCGGATCCGTTCGGCGACGCGCCGCTCGACGCCCGCGCCCGGGCGTACCTGCACGGCAACTGCTCCCATTGCCACCGCCCGGGCGGCGGCGGCGGCGTGAGCGGGCTGGTCCTGCTCGCCTGGGAGACCGACCCGTCCAAGAACGGCGTGTGCAAGGTCGCGGCGGCGGCCGGCGCGGGCACCGGCGGTAACACCTACGATATCGTCCCCGGCGCTCCGGAGGAGAGCATCATGATCTTCCGCATGCGCTCGACCGATCCCGAGATCAAGATGCCGGAGCTCTCGAATCGTCTGCCGGACGCGGACGGCGTCGAGCTCGTCCGCGCGTGGATCGCCGCGATGGAGCCCGAGGGGTGCGGCGCCGCCGCGCCCGCGCCCGACCAACCCGCCTCGCCCTGACCGGCCCGCGCGGGACGACGCAGCGCATTAGTTCTCTCTCTTGCCAAACGAGGCAGGATTCCGTCGGATGCAGCAGGGCTGAATTAAGCGATCTCCACGCGATCGTGGCGGCAGGCGCCGCGCGATCTCGCGTAGGATTCCAGGGGCGACGTTGACAACCCCCACGAGGTGTGGTTGTCCTACTTTATCCCAGGAGTACTCTCTATGTCCCCTCGCTCTCTCTTTCTTGTGACCTTCGCCATCGCGGCCCTGGCCTGCTCTTCGGGGCCTGACGACAACAACGGCAACTCGAGCTCCGGCTCCGGCGGCGGGCCGACCACCGGCGGCACCAGCGGGACGCCTTCGGGGGAGAGCAGCAGCTCGAGCGGCGACGACATCGGGAGCATCTCGGGGGGCAACGTGACCATCGGCGCCGGCGGCGCCGGCGGGAGCGACTGCAAGAGCACGCTCGAGGTCCTCTACCGTGACTTCAAGGACACGCACCCCGACTTCGAGATGGACTTCCGGGGAGACGTGGTTCGCCGCAAGCTCATCGAGCCGCAGCTCGACGGCGACAGCAAGCCGGTGTTCCTCGACTCGATCGGCTGCCAGGCGGACCTGCAGACCCCGCTCGACTGCGGGGGCGGGACCCCGAACCAGGTCGTCATCACGAGCAGCGAGTCGTTCAACCAGTGGTACCGCGACGTGCCCGGCGTGAACATGACCTTCCCCAAGCAGCTCGAGCTCGAGGAGTCGCCGCCCGGCTCGGGTCGGTACGTCTTCGACAGCACGGATTTCTTCCCGCTCGCGCCGGAGGAGGGGTTCGGGATCAACCCTCCCAACGGCAAGAACCAGAACTTCCTCTTCACCACCGAGATCCACCTCAAGTTCGGCTACGTCGCCGGCCAGGAGTTCAGCTTCCGGGGCGACGACGACATGTGGATCTTCATCAACGGCAAGCTCGCCCTCGATCTCGGCAGCATGCACGGGCCCGAGTCGGGCGTGATCGATTTCGACGCCCAGGCCGACTACCTGGGAATCGCTCCGGGCAACACGTACACGATGGATATCTTCCACGCGGAGCGCCACACCGACGGGTCGAACTTCCACATCGAGACGAACATCTCCTGCTTCGTGCCCGTCGACGTCCCGCGGTGAGGCGAGGCGCGCCGCGCCTCGGGTCGCGGGCGGGATCGCCCCCGCTCGCCGCGCGACGCCCGCGCCGCAGGATGGCGCGGGCGTCGCGACGACGCCGGGGCCGAGGCCCTCAGGGGCCGAACGTGGCGACGAAGATATCGCGGCCCCCCGCGTAAGGTACCGGGCCGGTCCCGAAATCGACCGGACCGATCACGTCGCCGGTGACGCCGATCGTGCCATTCGGCGCGATCGCGATATCCTCCACGCGAGCATCGAAATCGACCCACCAGAGCTCGTTGCCGCTCGCGTCGAGCCTGGCGAGCCCGCCCCCGGCGACGATGATGCCGCCGGCAGGATCCAGGGCGATCTTGTTGCCGAAGCGGACCGAGCGGCTGAAGACGTGCTGGCCTGCCGAGTCCAGCTTGACGAGCACGGGGCCGGCGGGGAGCACGCCGCCGCCGAAGTCGACGAGCCCATCCGCGGAGCCCGCCACGAGGATCTCATCCGACGCGTTGACCGCCACCGAGGAGGCGCCCATCGCCCCGCTGTTCTCGAACATCCGCGTCCAGACCAGAGCGCCCGCCGGGTCAAACTTGAAGACGGTGAAGTACTCCCCGACGAGATGCGAACCGTCCGGGGGATCCTCGTTCGCCACGATCGCGTTGCCGGCGCTGTCGACCGCGAGGCTCACCGCTGCATTGCTGAGGTCGGATGCCGGAACAAACTGTGTCCAGAGGATCCCGGCGCCGCCGGCGCCGATCTTCGCCAGGTAGGTGTAATCGTAGATGCTGTAGAGCATGTACACATTACCGACGGCATCGACCGCGATCTCAGCTACTCGCCACACCCCCGTGGCGCCAAAGATTGGGAATCCGGTGCTCCAGAGATGATCGCCGCCGGCGTCGAACTTGGCCACGAAGACTCCGGAGTCGTCGCCGGCCGCGATCGGGCCCCCGCCGAGATCCGGGCCTGGGAAGAGACCTATGATGCCGTCGTACGCGCCGGAGAGAAAGATGTTGCCGTTCCCGTCGACGGTCATGACGCCGCTCCAATCGTCGAACTCGGTCCCGTAGCGCCTGCTCCAGATCACCGAGCCCGTGGGATCGAGCTTGAGAAGGAAGATGTCGTATCCCCCTGCGCTGGTGAGGGGGCCGGCGCCGAAGTCGACCGTCCCCTCGAAGTGCCCGGAGACGTAGTAGTTGCCCGAGATGTCGCTCACGATGGACAGGCCGTGATCGTAGCCGGGGCTGCCGTACCCCCGCGCCCACGGCGACGCCTGAGGGCAGTCGGGCACGCCGTCGCAGCTCTCGTCCACCGACGTGGCGCAGAGCTCCGTGCCGGGCGTCACCTCGCCCGTACAGGGGCCGTAGCCGAGGCCATCGACGCGGCACGTCTGCGTTCCAGGAGCGCAGCGCCCGACGCCCGCAGTGCCCGCGGGGCCGGTGTAGCAGGCGACGACCGAGCCTGGCGCGCACGTGCCTGGCATCCCGCTGCCGGTCGAGCCGGCGCCGCCCTCGCCGCCGGCGCCGGTAGAGCTGCTGCCGCCCTCGCCGCCGCCGGTAGCGCCGCTGCCGCCCTCGCCGGCGCTGCCACTCGAGGCCTCGCAGTCGTCCGCGCCCCCGTCGCCCAGCGCGCTCCGCGCGTTGACCGTGTGGTCGCTGTCCGCTGTGGCGCTGCCGCTCTGGCGATCCCCGGCCGCGCCCCGGCGCGCCGCCGGCTCGCACGCCGCGGCGGCGAGGACTGCCGCTATGGTGAAGGCGGCCGAGGCGCTCATGCTGGCCGTGGATGCTGAATGGATACGCTCGGAGTCTATGGTCATGGCCGCTTCGATGCTGGGCGCGGGCACGGCGTTCATCGACGGTTGGCCGTCAGGGGGCAACGCAGATCTCGCGCCCGGTCGGAGGTCGTGGAGCACACAGGCGCGCATGGCCTGCCACGTCGGAGAAGCGACGGAGGATGGGACGGCGAGACTTGACCCCTCGCTGTGTTGCTCGGTACCATGATCGTGCTGGACCTCGGCTGGGACGAGGTTCGGCCACGCAGCTTGGGGGGTTGGCGCACCCGCGCCGAGGTTTGTCCTGCTCGGCCGCCCGGCCACGGTGTGTTGCCGAGGCGTGCGAGCGCATTCCGGCTCCCACGGCTCGCATGGGTTCTTTTGCGAGGGCGCCGCGGCGATCGGCAGAGGTCGGCGGGCGCGACGAACCATCACCCGCTCGCTCGCGGGGACATCGCTGGACCGAGAGAAGGGAGAGAATCGCGGGATGAACGAGACCCTCAAGAGGTACGTGGACGTCGGGCTCGTGATCGGCGCCGAGATCGGCACCAAGATCATCGGTGCCATCGTCCTGTGGATCGCAGGGCGCCTGGTCATACGCGGCATCCTTCGTCTGCTCGATCGAACGACGAAGTTTCGCAACATCGACGAGACGCTCGCGCGCTACCTGCACTCGGTCGCGAGCGTGCTTCTCAACATCCTGCTCGTCATCACGGTCCTCGGCGTCTTCGGCGTCCAGACCTTCACCTTCGCCGGGATCCTGGCGGCCACCGGGGTCGCCATCGGCATGGCGTGGTCCGGCCTGCTCGCCAACCTGGCCGCTGGCGTCTTCATGATCGTGCTGCGCCCTTTCAAGGTCGGCGACGTGGTCACCATCGCCGGCGTGACGGGCATCGTGCACTCGATCGGCCTCTTCGTCACGTCGGTCGACACCTTCGACAACGAACGCACCTTTCTCGGCAACAACAAGATCTTCGGCGAGATCATCAAGAACCACTCGGAGAACCGAGTCGCGCGCTTGAACATCAACGTGCAGCTCCCTCACGGCGCCGACGTGCACAAGGTTATCGCCGTATTGAAGGAGAAGCTCGCTCAGGCGCCTCACGCCGTCAGCAGCCCAGCGCCGTTCGTCGAGCTGGTGGGCGTGACCCCCACCGGCCCGCTGCTCGTCGCGCACCCCTACATCGAGAGCTCGAAGTACCCGCTGGCGCTCGCCGCCGCGCACCTCGTCGTTTACGACGAGGTCGCGAAGCTGGGCTACCCGGCCCCGGCGCAGACGGTGGTGCTCCGCCAAGACGGAGCCCGGCTCGCCGCGGCCAACGGGCACGACGCGCGCGGGCTCTCGCCCGTGTGAGCTAGTCTTCCGGGGAGCCCGACCGCGGCATGGCCGCCGCCCGCCGGGCAGACTCCCCACGTGGACCGGCAGCAAGCGCGGCGCCGGCGCCGCCCTCCGGCCCTGCCGACACATCGCTCGACGGGCGTCGGAGCATGGGCCCATGCTCGGAGCGTGGTCCGCGGCGGCCGCCCCCGACCATGGCTCTCCCGGTGGTCCACGCCGGAACCGCAGCGGCGGTCCTCGTTCCCGCGCGCCTGCGGCCTCATACCTGGGCCCGGACATTCGATCCATGAGGAGGACGCCATGAAGCGACGATGGGAGAGCGTGGGCATCGAGACGAGCGCGCTGGGCCTGGGGTGCTGGGCCATCGCTGGGAAGTGGAACGACCCGGGCGCGAGCTGGGAGTGGCACGGCACCGACGACGCGGAGTCGATCCGGGCCATCCGCGCCGGCATCGACGCCGGCGTCACGCTGCTCGACACCGCCGACGTGTACGGCTCGGGGCACAGCGAGGTCCTGGTCGGGAAGGCCATCCAGGGGATCCGCGACCGTGTCACCCTGGCGACCAAATTCGGTCACGTCTTCGACGAGGAGAAGCACGCCAACCTGGGCAGGACCGACGCCAGCCCGGCGTACATCCGGCGCGCCGTGGAGGGGAGCCTGCGGCGGCTGGGGACCGATCGAATCGACCTCTACCAGCTCCACATCTGGGAGCACCCGCCGCAGAAAGCCGGCGAGGTGGTGGAGGTGCTCGAGCAGCTCGTGAAGGAGGGAAAGATACGCGCTTACGGCTGGAGCACCGACGTGAAGGCCTCGGTCGAGGCCTTCGCCCGCGGCCCGCACTGCGGCGCGGCCCAGATCCTGCTCAACGTGTTCGAGGGAAACGACCGGCTGATCGCCTACGGCGAGGGCAAAGGGCTGGCGCTCCTGTGCCGGAGCCCGCTGGCCATGGGCATGCTCTCGGGCCGGTACACGAAGGGCGAGACGTTGCCCCGCGGCGACGTGCGGACCAGCAACTTCGAGTGGATCACCTGGTTCAAGGACGGCAAGGTGAACCCCAATTACGCCCGCCGCCTGGAGGCCGCCCGCGAGATCCTGACCAGCAACGGCCGGACCCTGGTCCAGGGCGCGCTGGCGTGGATCTGGGCCAAGAGCCCGAACACAATCCCCATCCCCGGCTTCAAGAGCACGGCCCAGGCCGTGGAGAACGCGCGGGCCATGGAGAAGGGGGCGCTCACCGCCGATCAGGCGCGTCAGGTGGCAGAGCTCGTGGCGTACGAGGATCGGAACCTGTAGAGCCCGCCCATCGACTCCGCCTGTCCTGATCGCAACGCCGCAGGCGCGGCGACGAAGGGCTCATGGCGAACGGATCTCACGGTCCGTATTCCGCTCGACGAGGGCTCCAAGCAGCTCGAGACCCTCGTCGAGCTTCTCGTCCGCCACGTTGCCATAGCCGATCACCAGCGCGTCGCTCGCGTGGGGCGGCTCGGCCCGGAACTCGTCCTCGGTCGAGATCCGCAGCCCCTCCGCGCTGCAGGCGTCGGTGAAGATCGGGCCGAAGCGCCGCCCGCCGAAGCGCGCGTGCAGGTGGAATCCGGTCTCGCCGCCGCCGGTGCGGACCTGATCCCCGTAGCGGGTCCCCAGGAAGTCGAGGATCGCTTCCAGCCGCGCGCGGTAGCGCCGCTTCATGGCGAAGATATGGCGCTCGAGATGACCCTCCTCGATGAAGCGGGCCAGCGTCCGCTGGTGCGGGATGGAGCCCCGGAGGTTGGTACGCCGCACCAGGTCGGCGATCGGGCCGACGAGGTGGGGCGGGGCGATGAGATACCCGACCCGCACGAACGGCGCCAGGCACTTCGAGAAGGTCCCCAGGTAGACGACGCGCTCGGCGTCGAGCGAGGCGAGCGGCGGGACCGGGCTGCCGCGGAAGCGGAACTCGGAGTCGTAGTCGTCCTCGAGCACCAGCCCTTCGGCCGGGGCGGCCAGCTCCAGGAACTTCACCCGCCGCTTGAGGGGCAGGAGCGCGCCGGTCGGGAACTGGTGGGAGGGCGTCAGGTAGAAGAGCGCGCCGCGGGGCACCTCGCCCAGGCCGGAAGGGAGCGCGCCGGAGTCGTCGACGTGCATCGGGCGGCAGCGGAACCCGGCCGAGCCGAAGACGTCGCGGGCGAAGGTGAGCCCGGGCTCCTCGCAGAAGAGGGTCGTGGCGGGGAGGAGCCGTGAGAGCAGCGACAGGGAATGCGAGGTGCCGGAGGTGATGCAGATCTGCTCCGGATCGGCGGCCAGCCCGCGGAACCGGTACAGGTAGTCGGAGATGGCCTGGCGCAGCCGGGCGTCGCCGAGCGCCGGGCCGTAGGAGAGGTCGGCGGCGAGCGCCAGAGAGATCGCGTCGTCGGCGGCGCGGCGCCACGCTTGCCGCGGGAAGCTGGCGAGATCGGGGATCCCGGGGGTGAAGTCGAAGCGGATGGTGGGCCGGTGCCGCCGGAGCATGGCCGACCCCGGGACGCTGGCGTGCGGCGCCCGCACCGGCAGCGCGGCGGCGTACGTCCCGTGGCCCGCCCGGGTCTCGAAATAGCCTTCGCCGGTGAGCTGCTCGTAAGCGTCCGTCACCAGCCGCCGGGAGATCCCCAGCTCCGCGGCCAGCAGGCGCGAGGGGGGGAGCCTGGCGCCGGGCGCCAGCTCGCCGGCGACGACCGCCTGGCGCAGCCCGTCCGCGAGCTGGAGCGCCAGGGAGCGCCGCGAGGCGCGATCGAGCACGATGCCGAACACGGAACGAGGATAGTGCTTCGACGCACGAGCAGACCAGCTGCGCCGACATGGGATCGAGGGGAGACGCGTCGCCGCCGATCGACGGCAGCCGGCTGCTGGTCGCGCGCGCGAACCGGCAGGTCCTGCTGACATCCACGCGCCCCCCTGCGCCGCTCCCGCCGTGGTGGACGCTGAAGCTTCCGAAGGCGGCCGGTCGGGCCCGCGGTGGGTTAGCCCTCGGGGCAGGAGGGCTTCGGGTCAGGGCACGGCTGGCCCTCGACCCAGGGGCGCGTCTGCTCGCAGCCGCTCACGTCCTCGAAGGTGTTTCCAGACACGAAATCGGGCCCCGCGGTGCCGTTCCAGCCGCGGGTGACGCCGTGGCCGGCGACGTGGCGGAACGTCGACCCCTGGATGAACGCGCTGCTCGGCGCCTGGCTGAAGATGACGGCGCCGTTGAAGGTCGTGAGATCGTTGCAGCTGAGCAGGATGCAGCCGCAGTCGTAACCCGCATACTCGACGATGACGTTCTCCAGGACGTTCTCGTCGCGCGGGATGCCGCCGAACCAGAGCCCGCCCCAGTCGCCGGGCGCGGGGGTCTCCGCGGCCGAGGTGAAGACGATGGGCCGCTCCGGCGTGCCCAGCGCGCGGAGGGCGCCGCTCGCGGCGAAGTCGCCGGTGAAGCGCTCGATCTGCATGAAATTGCCGGGCTCGAACCGGATGGTGACGCCGGGCTCGATGGTGAGCGTCGTGAGCGGCGCGCCCTCGCCGCCGCCGCCGATGTTGAAGCGGGCGTCGCGCCAGTCGCCGAAGTGGTAGGGCACGCCGCGGTCGCGCAGGGTCGTGTCCTGCTGCAGCCCGGAGGTCTGATTGGCGCCCTCGTCCTGGATCAGGATCTCGTCCCTTCGATTGCCGGTGTACACGCCGACCGGGATCGAGCCGAGCGCCTGCTCGCCGAGCTCCAGCGGATACGGGTGCTCCTCGCTGCCGCTCTCGGTGATCACGAGATCGGTGGAGCCCTCGGCGAACGCCGACGCCCGCAAGAGGAGCACCCCGGCGCCGAGCGACCCGCGCACCGTCACGTGGTCGACGAGCAGCACCGGCGCCGCGGGGGTCACGGACGCGCCGTACGCGGAGAGCGCCGCGTTCGCGTGGAAGCGATCGCCGCCGCCGCCCTCGAGCGTCACGTGGCGGAGGGTCGCCTTGGCCGGCCACGCGACGTGCACGTCGTTCCACCGCGCGCCCTCGCTGCCGCGGAACGTGATCGGCCGCGCCTCGGTGCCCTCGGCCTTCAGCTCGGCGCCCTCATCCATCGCGGAGATGCCCGTGTCCTCCTCGAGCAGCACCTCGGCGCACGGCTCGATCGTGAGCGTCACGCCGGGGCGTAGGCGGACAGGGAAAGTCACGACGTGCGGGCTCCCCTCCGCGGTCCAAGTCTCATCTTCGCTCACATCGCCCGAGTGATCCGTCGGGCCGCCGGACGGCGCGGGGCACCCCGGCTCGGCCGAGCCGCCGCCGCCGCCAGCCCCACCCGAGCCGCCAGCCCCACCCGCAGCGCCAGCGCCGGCGGGGGGCGGGTCGCCGGGATCGCACGCGACGAGGAACATCACACCTGCCGCAGTGAGCGTAACTACAACGTTGCGTAGAACCATATCCCTGTGTCCTTTGTGAGCGCCTGTGCGTCCGCGCGCACACGCAAAGACGCAGAGATTAGCGCATTCGCGTGGAATCCACAGAGTCTTTGCACACCAGAGCTCGTCCCCTCGCGGCAGGATTTGCGCGCCGCGATGGGCCGAGCCACTGTGTTCTCCGAGGCCGGTGGACTGCCGCGCACCTGCGGATGTAATGTGAGTTCCCGACGGGAGGTGGCCTCGTGCCGCAATCCGCCGAGGGGAACGAACAGATCGTTCGACGTGACCTGCTCGAGGCCGTGAATCAGCACAAGCCCGAGATGTGGCCCGAGATGTGGCCCGAGATGTGGCCCGAGATGTGGCCCGAGATGTGGAAGGAGACGCTGCAGAAGCGCTCCCGCGTGGGTCGAGCCCGGCGACGAAGAGCCCCTGGAAGCTTGACGAGGAGCGCGCCGGCCGCGCGGCCCGACGGGGAATCGGGCCGCGGGCCTCCGGGATCAGCCGGTCACGTTGTCCCAGGCCACCGCGGTCGGCCCGAGGAGCGAGCGCCCGTTGGTCGCGATGACCTCCTTGTACCAGGAGAACGAGTCCTTCGGGATCCGGCGCTGGGTCTGGTAATCGACGTAGACGAGCCCGAACCGCTCCCTGTAGCCCTCGGCCCACTCGAAGTTGTCGAGGAGCGACCAGGCCCAGTATCCGAAGACATCGACGCCCTCCTTCATCGCCCGCGCGAGGCCGAGCAGGTACCGGTGCATCAGGTCGATGCGCTGCGGGTCGTGCACCTTCCCGTCGAGGAAGACCTGGTCCCGCGTGGCGGTGCCGTGCTCGGTGATCCCGATGGGCAGCTTGTACCGCTCCCAGAAATACCTCGTGCCCCAGTACAGGGTGCTGGGGACCACCTGCAGCCAGTCGAGCGTCGCGCGCGGGTAGCCGGGCGGGGACGCGACGCGCTCGGGTTTGCCGTCCTTGCCCCGCCGCCACGTGCCCGCCGAGTACATGTTGAGCCCGAGGTAGTCGAGCGGCCGCTTGATCTGGTCGAAGTCGCTGGCGGGGAAGTCGGGCACGTCGTTGCCGAAGAGCTTGAGGCCGCTCTCCGGATACCGCCCCTCCAGCACCGGCGCGATCCACCAGGCGTTGTTCCACGGGTGCCGCTCGTAGACCGAGAAGATCGCCTCGCGCGCCGCCTCGACGTCGCCCGGGTCCTCCGTCGCGGGGCGCTGGACCTGGGTCGCGAGCACGTAGCCGACCTTCGCCGCCTTGGCCGCGGCGCGCAGGGCGTCCACCTGCTTGCCGTGGGCGCGCATCTGGTTGTGCGCGGCGGTCAGGTAGTCCCGGTACGGGAGCTTGAGCCCGGGGGCGAAGTGCCCCTCGAGGAGCGCGTTGCCGATGAACGCCTGCGGCTCGTTCTGCGTCACCCACCACGGCACGCGATCGCCGAGCCGCTCGGCGACGACGGTCGTGTAGTCGGCGAACCAGTCGGCGACGTCCCGCTGGAGGAACCCGCCGCGGTCCTGGAGCGCCTGGGGGAAGTCCCAGTGGAACAGCGTGCACAGGGGCACGATGCCGAGGCGGAGGAGCTCGTCGACGAGCCGGTCGTAGAAGTCGAGCCCTTTCTGATTGACCTTGCCCGTGCCCTCCGGGAGGACGCGCGTCCACGAGACGCTGAAGCGATAGCTCTTGGCCCCGAGCTCGGCGAGCAGCCCGAAGTCCTCCTTGTAGCGATGGTAGTGGTCGCACGCGACGTTCCCGGTGTGCCCTTCGAAGACCTTCCCGGGGGTGTTCGAGAAGACGTCCCACACGGAGGGGCCGCGGCCGTCCTCGGTGGCGGCGCCTTCGATCTGGTAGGCCGCGGTGGCCGCGCCCCACAGGAAGCCCTCGGGGAACGGCGCGGCCGTCGTGCCTGCCGGCCCCGCGCCGGCCGACGGGGCCGGCGACGCGGGCGCCGAGCCGGACGCGGCGGCCGCGGCGGCGGACGGGGCGGGCGAGGCGCCAGGGGCGTTGTGCTGGGTGAGCGACTCGGAAGGAGTGGAAGCGGACATGAGAGCGCATCATCCACGGCGCGCGTTGGGCAGCAATGGGATCGATGCCCGCGGCGCGGTGGCGCCCGGCTGAAGCGTGAAGCGATGCGTCGATGCCCGCGCCGGTCGCTTGACGGGCCGCTCCGGCTCGGCAACATGGGCGGCATGCTCGCGATCCGACCGAAAGCCGCTGGCGGCCCCGAGGTGATGACGCTGGAGGAGCACCCGACGCCGACGCCAGGTCCGGGTGAAGCCGTGGTCCGCGTCGAGGCCGCCGGGGTGAACTTCATCGACATCTACCAGCGGAGCGGCCAGTACAAGGTCGAGCCGCCGATCCCGCTCGGGCTCGAGGGCGCGGGGCGCGTCGAGGCGGTGGGGCCGTCGGTCACCGGGGTGAGGGAAGGGGACGAGGTCGCGTGGGCCGGCGGCCCCGGCTCGTACGCGACGCACGTCCGCATCCCGGTCGCGAAGCTGGTCCCGGTGCCCGCGGGCGTCGGCGCGAAGCGCGCGGCGGCGGCGATGCTCCAGGGCATGACCGCGCATTACCTCGTGCGGTCCACGTTCGCGCTCGGGCCAGGCCACACGTGCCTGGTCCACGCGGCGGCGGGCGGGATGGGGCTGCTCCTCTGCCAGATGGCGAAGCGCCTCGGCGCGCGCGTGATCGGCACCGTCTCGACCGAGGAGAAGGCGCGGCTCGCGCGCGAGGCCGGCGCCGACGAGGTGATCCTGTACACGCGGGCCGACGTCGAGGTCGAGGCGCGCCGGCTCACGGACGGCGCCGGGGTCGACGTGGTCTACGACGGGGTCGGGCGCGACACGTTCGAGAAGAGCCTGGGCGCGCTCCGCCCGCGCGGCATGCTGGTGCTCTTCGGCCAGTCGAGCGGGCCGGTGCCCGCGTTCGACCCGCAGATCCTGAGCCAGAAGGGGTCGCTCTTCCTGACGCGGCCGAGCCTCGGGCACTACACGGCGACGCGCGAGGAGCTGCTCCAGCGCGCGGAGGACGTGCTCGGCGCGATCGCGCGCGGCGAGCTCACGATCTCGGTCGGCGCGACGTACCCGCTCGCCGAGGCGGCGGAGGCGCACCGCGCACTCGCCGGGCGGGCGACGACGGGGAAGGTGCTGCTCATCCCGTAGAGCGTCCGTCGTGCGGCCTGACGCGCGGCGAGCGTGAGCGGGCCCGGATGAATGCGGGGCCGCGGCGAGGCATCGGAGCCGGCATGATGAGCGGCTCCGACGTTCTGCGTTTGACTTCACGGGTTCGCAGGTGTGCCTCCGTCGCTGTGTGCTTGGCGTGCCTGGCCGCCTCCGCGGCATGCGAGCTGACCGTCAACGACGGCCCGACGGGAGACGGCGGCAGCGGGGGCGACGGCGGCTCGACGGGAGACGGCGGCAGCGGGGGCGACGGCGGCTCGACGGGAGAGGGCGGCACCGGGGGCGACGGCGGCTCGACAGGCGAAGGCGGCAGCGGGGGCGACGGCGGCTCGACGGGAGAGGGCGGCACCGGGGGCGACGGCGGCTCGACAGGCGAAGGCGGCAGCGGGGGCGACGGCGATCTCGAATGGGCGCGCGGCGCTGGCGGCCCCGGCACCGATGAGGGCAGAGGCATCGCGAGCGACGCCGCAGGCAACCTCTACATCACCGGCTTCTTCTCGGGGACGGTCGACTTCGGCGATGGCCCCCTCACGAGCGCCGGACAAGAGGACATCTTCCTCGTCAAGCTCGACCCCTCGGGGACGTTGCTCTGGAGCAAACGATTCGGGAGCGGATTGAGCGAGAAAGGACACGCCGTGGCCGTCGACGGGAGCGGCAACATCGTCCTCTCCGGCAGCTACACCGGCGGGCTCGGCGCTGCCACCGTGGACTTCGGCGGAGGGCCGCTCGACAACTCGGACACCTACGGGCTCGTCTTCGCGGTCAAGCTCGATCCCGACGGCGAGCACCTCTGGAGCCTGGGTTCCATCGCCCCCCCGGACTGGGCCTATTTTGCGGACGTGGGCACCCATCAGCTCGCCCTCGACCCCGTCGGCAACATCCACCTGGCGGTCTTCGCCTATCAGCGCAGCCTCATGTCGGTGGTGAAGCTCGATCCCGCGGGCCAACTGCTCTGGAATCGAGAGATCCCCGGAGGCGGAGATCTGGGCAACCGCTCGAGCCTCGCGCTCGACAGCGCCGGCAACGTGCTGGCCACGCGCGAGTCCATCGCCAGCAGCCCGGCCACCGGCTTCGATGCAAGGCGGTTCGCCGTCTCCAAGCTCGATCCGACGGGGGAGGTCCTCTGGAGCCGGCTCATCGGTCCCGAGGTCTTCGATCCCGAAGATCCCGGGGCGCTCGCGCTCGCGGTGGCCGTCAACGCCGCCGACGAGGTGCTCGTCGCGGGCCATACCCATGGAGTCACCGATTTCGGCGGCGGCGCGCCCCCCGCCGGCCCCGTCCTCGTCAAGCTGGACGCGAACGGCGAGCACGTCTTCAGCCGCTCGATCCCCTTCGAGGACAGGATCGCGGTCGATGGGGACGGCAACATCCTCGTCGCCGGGCGCGGGGTCGCCAAGCTTGCCCCCTCCGGTGAGCCGCAGTGGGCTCGCCACTTCGATGCTCCCGTGTACGGCCTCGCCGTCTCTCCGCTCGGCCCCATCGCCGTCACGGGCGCCGCCTTCGCGGCGGTGGACTTCGGCGCAGGCCCGATCGCCCACGCTGGGGGCTTCGACGTTTTCGTCGCGACGTTCCGCCCGTAGGACGTTCTGCGGGCTCTGGAGGCGGCTCACGCCGCCTTCGCGTCCGCCGGGGTGAGCGCCGCGGCGATGCGCGCGGCGCTCACCCCGGGTCACGAGTATGCCGAGCACCAGATCCGGCGGAAGCTCTACGGCCTCCGGTCCGACGAGGAGCTCGCCGCGCACTACCGGAGCTTCGCGCGCGAGGCGCTGCACCGCGGCTTCACCAGCCTGCAGGACATCGCGGTCGGCCTCCCGCACGGCCGCGCCCTCGCCGTCCTGGAGGCGGCGGATCTCCCGATCCGCGTCCGCTCCATCTGCGCGCCGCTCTCCCTCGACGAGGGCTGCGAGCCCGGGCGAGGCGGGCCCGGATCGAAGGTCCGCGCGTCTCTCTCGCGAGGAGATGGTGGGCACGACCAGCGAGCTCACGATGGTCGGCGGCGAGATCGTGTGGGCGTCCGGGGCGCTCGCGCTGGACGGCGAGGCGCCGTAACGCGTTCTGGCGCGAGGTTGACCGCTCGCCCTCCGCGCCGGTAGGCTGCCGGCGCGGAGGTGCTCATCTCATGTCCGAACGTCCCACGCTCGCTCCCGAGAAGGTTTCCGACACGGTGAAGTCGCAGGTCGCGAGCCTTCATCGATCCATCGTGGACGAGGTCGCCGGCGCCGTGAGCCGCGACCGGGTGGTCGTCGTCGGGATGGCCCAGAATCCCTTCGTGAAGAAGGCGCGGCAGCTGCTCGATGGAGAGGGCGTGACATATACTTACCTGGAATATGGGAGTTACCTCTCCAAGTGGAAGGAGCGGCTCGCCATCAAGCTCTGGGCCGGCTTTCCGACGTTCCCCATGGTGTTCGTCGACGGGGTCCTCGAGGGCGGCTACGCGGAGCTCGTGAAGCTCCGCGATCAGGGCAAGCTCAAGAAGCAACCGTGAGCGGGCGCGGATAAACGCCGCCGACGGCCGGCGCCCCCAGCGCGCAGGCCGCCTCGGCCGCGGCAGCGCCGCGCGAAACGCCGCGCCGGCCAGCGATTCCGTGATATGCGGGAAGACGCGGCGCGCCCTCGCGGCCGTCGCCGCGCTGAAGGAAGGCAGCACGGAGGCACCTCGTGACATCGCTCGGGATCCACGCAAGGCGGCGGCATGACGAGGCGAGCGGCGCGGCACGACGGCCGGCAGGCGGCGCGCCGTGAGCACCTACGCCATCAAGCGGCTGCTCTCGATCATCCCCACGCTCTTCATCGTCGCCACCCTGGTGTTCATCCTGGTGCGCATCGTGCCGGGCGGCCCGTTCGATCAGGAGCGGGCCGTGCCCGTCGAGGTCCAGCGGCAGCTCGACGCCAAGTACCACCTGAACGATCCGGTGCTGAAGCAGTATGGCGACTGGCTCTTTGCGCTCGTCACGCGAGGCGACCTGGGCCCGACGTTCAAGTACCCGAACCGCACCGTCAACGAGATCATCGCCCTCAGCCTGCCCGTGTCGATGCAGCTCGGGTTCTGGGCGATGCTCTTCGCCCTGGCGATGGGCATCCCGCTCGGCATCGTCGGCGCCATCCGCCAGAACACCTGGAAGGACACGGCGGCCATGGGGGTCGCCATGGTCGGCCTCAGCGTGCCGCGGTACGTGCTCGCGCCGCTGCTCATGCTCGTCTTCTCGCTCAAGCTCTACTGGTTCCCCGTGGCCCGCTGGGAGACGTGGCGGCACATGGTGCTCCCGGTCATCTGCGCCGGATTGCCGGTGGCCGCCTACATCGCCCGGCTGACGCGCGGCGGGATGCTCGAGGTGATCCGCTCCGACTTCATCCGGACCGCCCGCGCCAAGGGGCTGTCCGAGCGCAAGGTCATCCTGAAGCACGCGCTCCGGGGCGGTCTGCTCCCGGTCGTGAGCTTCCTCGGCCCCGGCTTCAGCGGCCTGCTCGTCGGCTCCCTCGTCGTCGAGAAGATCTTCAACATCCCCGGCATGGGCCGCTACTTCGTCGAGGCGGCCACGAACCGCGATTACAACCTCGTGATGGGGGTCATGCTCGTCTACGGCTTCCTGCTCATGCTCTTCAACGCGCTCGTCGACGTGGCGTACGCCTTCATCGACCCGCGCGTGGAGCTGCGCTGACCATGCCCGCCGCCCCCCCGCCGCCCGCCGCAGAGGCCGCCGCTGCCGGCGCCTCGCCCGCCGCGCCCGGCGACCTGCCCGCCGTCCCCGGCGGCGCGGCGCCGCGCCCCGCAGGCCCGCTGCGGCTCGACGCCCTCGAGCAGGGGTCGAGCCTCGGGCGCGACGCGTGGCGGCGGCTCCGCAAGAACCGCGCGGCGGTCGTGTGCGGCGCCGTGCTCCTCGCGATGATCCTCGCCTGCATCCTCGTCCCCGAGCTCTCCAGCTACAGGTACGACAAGGCTGACCTCAAGCTCGGCGCCCAGCCGCCGTCGCTCGCGCACTGGATGGGCACCGACTACTTCGGCCGCGACCTGATGGCCCGCGTCTTCTTCGGCGGGCGCATCTCGTTCGCCGTCGGCATCATCGCGACGCTCGTGAGCTTCGTCATCGGCGTGAGCTGGGGCGGCGTCGCCGGCTACTTCGGCGGCAAGGTCGACGCGATCATGATGCGCATCGTGGACGTGCTCTACACGTTCCCGTTCCTCATCCTCGTCATCCTGCTCATGGTCTTCTTCGCGAACGACCAGACGCCCCTCTACCGCGCCTGGAAGGTCGCGCTCGGCCTGTTCGTGCAGGATCCCTCGGATCCGAGCTATTTCCCCATCTTCCAGATCGTCGTCGTCTTCGCGGCCCTCGGCGGCATCTCGTGGCTCACGATGGCCCGCATCGTCCGCGGCCAGGTCATCGCGCTGCGCAGCCAGCCGTTCATCGAGTCGGCGCGCTCGATCGGCGTCGGCCACGCCGCGCTGATCTTCCGGCACCTCGTGCCGAACGCGCTCGGCCCGATCATCGTCTACACGACGCTCACCATCCCCGAGGTGATGATGACCGAGGCGTTCCTGAGCTTCCTCGGCCTCGGCACGCAGGAGCCGCTCTCGAGCTGGGGCCTGCTCGCGTCCACGGGCGCCGACGCGATGGACCTCTTCCCCTGGCAGCTCATCTTCCCGGCGCTGATGCTCGCGCTCACGCTGATCTGCTTCAACTTCCTCGGCGACGGCCTCCGCGACGCCCTCGATCCACGCATCCGAAAGGACTGAAGGGCTGCCGGCGCGCGCGCCCAGACGAACCATGCTGATCGAGGTCAACAACCTGAAGACCCACTTCTTCACCGAGGAGGGGGTGGTGCGCGCGGTCGACGGCATCTCCTTCAGCCTCGATCGCGGCGAGGTGCTCGGGATCGTCGGCGAGTCGGGCTCGGGCAAGAGCGTGACGAGCCTCTCGCTGCTCCGGCTCATCCCCGACCCGCCGGGGCGGATCGTCGGCGGCCAGATCCTGCTCGAGTCCGAGGGGGGCGTCGTCGAGGACCTCGTGGAGGCGAGCGAGGCGCGGATGGAGCGCATCCGCGGCGACCGGATCGCGATGATCTTCCAGGACCCGATGACGTCGCTGAACCCCTACCTCCGGGTGAGCGAGCAGCTCATCGAAGTGCTGGAGCTGCACCGCGGCATGGGGCGCGCCGAGGCCCGCCGGCGCAGCGTCGAGATGCTGCAGGCGGTGGGCATCCCCGCGGCGGCGTCGCGGATCGACGACTACCCGCACCAGCTCTCGGGCGGGATGCGGCAGCGCGTGATGATCGCCATGGCGCTGCTCTGCGACCCGGATCTGCTCATCGCCGACGAGCCGACGACGGCGCTCGACGTCACGATCCAGGCGCAGATCCTGGACCTCATCCGGGAGCGGAAGGAGGCGCTCGGCGCGGCGGTCCTGCTCATCACGCACGACCTCGGGGTCGTCGCGAAGATGGCCGATCGCGTCGCGGTCATGTACGCCGGGCGCATCGTCGAGGAAGGCCCGGTCGGCGCCATCTTCCATGCCCCGCGGCACCCGTACACGATCGGCCTGTCGCGGTCGATCCCGCGGATCGAGGGCCCGCGCGGCGCCGACCTCGTCCCCATCCCCGGGATGCCGCCGTCGCTCGCGCGCCTGCCGCCGGGCTGCCCGTTCCACCCGCGCTGCGCGCACGCCGTCGCCGCGTGCCGCGAGGAGGCGCCGCTGCCCCGGGTCGCCTCGGGCGAGGGGGACAGGAGGGCGCTGCACGTCGTGCGGTGCCATGTCGAGGACGTCGCCGGACGAGCGCCATGACCACACCCGCCACACCTCCGCCGCTGCTCTCGGTGCGCGATCTCAAGGTCCACTTCCCGGTGCGGCGCGGCCTGCTCCAGCGGCAGGTCGGCACGGTGCGCGCGGTCGACGGCGTCTCCTTCGACGTCGGCCGCGGCGCCACGCTCGGCCTCGTCGGCGAGTCCGGCTGCGGCAAGTCGACGACGGGGCGGGGCATCCTGCGCCTCGTCCCGCCCACGTCGGGGAGCGTGAAGATCGACGGCCGGGAGATCCTGACGCTCGAGCCGCGCGCGCTGCGCAAGGCCCGCCGCGAGATGCAGATGATCTTCCAGGACCCGTACGCGAGCCTGAACCCGCGCATGACGGTCCACGACCTCATCGCCGAGCCGCTCTTCACCCACGGCCTCGCCTCGTCGCGCGACGAATCGCTCCGCGAGGTGGCGCGCCTGATGGAGCTCGTGGGGCTCTCGCCCTCGTACATGCGCCGCTATCCGCACGAGTTCTCCGGCGGCCAGCGGCAGCGGATCGGCATCGCCCGCGCGCTCGCCCTGAAGCCGAAGCTCGTGATCGCGGACGAGCCGGTCAGCGCGCTCGACGTGAGCATCCAGGCGCAGATCGTCAACCTGCTCGCCTCGCTCCAGCGCGAGCTGTCCCTCACGTACGTGTTCGTGGCGCACGACCTCGCGGTGGTCCGCCACCTGTCAAGCGAGATCGCGGTGATGTACCTCGGCCGGATCGTCGAGCGCGCCCGCCCAGATGCACTATTCCGCTCACCGCAGCATCCGTACACGCAGGCGCTGCTATCGGCGATCCCGATCCCGGATCCCGACCAGGAGCGCAAGCGGCGTCGCCTGACGCTCGTCGGCGAAGTGCCGAGTCCGCTGAATCCGCCCTCAGGGTGCCATTTCCACACCCGCTGTCCGTATGCGATGGAGCGGTGCAGCATCGAGGCTCCTCCGCTGGAGGAGCGCCGTCCCGGTCACTGGGCAGCTTGCCACCTCACCGAGTTGCCCACCGCACCTACGCATCCGTGAAGTGATCCGGCGGAGCGCAGTTCCCCACATCGGTTGAGCTCGCTATCCAGACATGACGGGGAATGTCCGATGACAGGATTTTCCTGACCTCTGTTTGGGTCGAGGAGGTTAGGATCCTTGGACCGATGCCGCGAATTTCCGACGCCACGCTTCGCGCCCAGATCCCGACGGCCCTCCTCATCGGCGGCGATCAGGCGCTGCTAGAGCGCTGCCAGGCGGCAGCGATGGATGTGGGGATCGTCGTCAAGGCGTGCCCCGTATCGATGGCCGCGGCGCTGGCGGAGGAGCGCCGGCCGGTGGCCATCGTGGTCACGTCGTCGACCTACGCGCTGGCTCCCGACGGGTTCGAGGAGATCGCGCGCGAGGTGGTGAGCACGCTCGTGCGCGTCGACGAGACGCTGACGGACGACGAGCTCGGGGCGATGCTCGGCACGGCGGCGCGCGAGAGCCGCAAGCAGCGCTCGTGGCAGCACACGCCGGGGCGCTACTCGCTGACGCCCGCGGACGACGGCGCGGGGCCGCGCTCGGAGCGCTGGACCCTCGGGGCGATGACGGATGCGTCGTCGCGGCGCGACGCCGAGGCGACGCCGCTGCCGCGCTCCGGGCCGCGGAGCGCGGGCGCGCAGGATCTCGCGTTCCGCGAGCGCGTGGCGGCCGCCGTGGCCTCGCAGCGGCCGGAGCGCTTGGCGGCCGGGGGCCAGGGGGAGGCGTCGCACCGCCCGCTCGATCCGGCGGCGCCGCGCGCGGAGCGCCTGGGCGTGATGGCGTTGACGTCGCGCGCGCTGCCCTCGTCGCCGCCGGCGCCGACCGGCGTGGTGGTTGCGCGCCGGGACGCGTCGGTGCCGCCCGCGGGCAGGGCGGGCGCGTACGCGCGGCGGGACACGCCGATGCCGGGCTCGCAGCCGGCGGGCGGGTACGCGCGGCGGGATACGCCGGTGGCGGGCTCGCAGCTGGCCGCGACGTACGCGCGGGGCGCGACGCTGCCGGCCGCCGCGCATCCGCGGCGGGACACGCCGGCGCCGCTGTCGCGGCCGGCCGCCGCCTACCTGCGGCGCGAGGGGCAGCCGGGCGTCGCGGTGCCGCGGCGGGACACGCCGGCGCCGCTGTCGCAGCCGGCGGTGCCTGGCTCGTGGCAGGCGGCCGGGGCGTCGTCCCGGCGCGAGCCGCTGGCGCCGAGCTCGCGCCCGGCCGCGCCGAGCTCACGGCAGGCCGCGCCGAGCTCGCGGCCGGCCGGGGCGTCGTCCCGGCGCGAGCCGCTGGCGCCGAGCTCGCGGCCGGCCGCGCCGAGCTCGTGGCCGGCGGCGCCCTTGTCGCAGCCGGCGGTGCCGAGCTCGCGGCGGGAGGCGCAGCTCGCCGGGGCGCCTCTTCGGCAGGAGACGCCGGTGCCGGCCTCGCAGCGCGGAGCGGGGTACCCGCAGCCGGAGATCACGGCTGGGCAGGTGGGCGCGGCACCAGCGCAGCGAGAGGCGCTCGCGCCGGGTGCGCTGGAAGGTGAGGCCCACGGCAGCCATTCCACCCCGCCGCCGAGCTCACACCGGGCCCCGCCTTCCTCCCGCAGAGCTCAGTTCCACGTCGACATCGCGCTCCTGTTCGACGAGCGCGGCCTGCCGCGCGCCGATCCAGAGGCGAAATGATCGATCGGCCGGGCTGGACCGGCGCGGGGCAACAGCGAGCGGGCTAGGGCGCCCGGAGGAGAAGGGGCCAAGCGCCACGGCGCCCAGGAGAGGCGGCAGCGGCCGTGCGTCTCCGCGCTCCGGCGATGGGCACGTCGGGCTCTCCCGCCAGCGCGTCGGGTTCTCCCGCGCTCGCGAGAGGTCGCCTCAGCCGCCGCCCGAGCCGCCGTCACCGCCCGAGCCGCCGTCACCGCCCGAGCCGCCGCCACCACCATCGCCGCTCGAGCCACCGCCACCGTCGCCGCTGGCGCCGCCGTCACCGCCCGAGCCGCCGCCACCATCGCCGCTCGCGCCGCCGCCACCATCGCCGCTCGCGCCGCCGTCACCGCGCGAGCCACCGCCGCCGCCCGCGCCGCCGTCACCGCCCGAGCCGCCGCCGCCGCCGTCACCGCCCGCGCCGCCGCTGCCGTCGTCACACGATGGAGCGACGGTCAGCGACAAGCTCCGGGTGAGCGGCTCCTGCTTGCTCTCGCCGCCGAGGATCGGCTCGCCCGCGTCGCTCACGGCGGCGACGGTGATCTCGAGCTCACCGTAGCGTTCCTCGGGATCGAGCGCGCCGAGGCGCACGTCGATCACGCGGCCGGCCGCGGCGTTGTTCCTCTCGCCGCCGACGCTGAGCACGAGGTGCCCGCACTGCCGGTACGTCAGGCAGGTGCCGGGAGGGCGGAGGAGGAGCTCGGAGACCGTGACGCTGATCGGAACCGTCGGCACATCGTCGGACGAGGCGTCCGAGGGCTCCCCGATGGCGACGCAGGCGCCGTCCTTCGGGCTCACGATCTCGAGCTCTGGCACTCCGGTCGGGCCGGGGGCGGTCGATGTCTCATCGTCGCTGCAGCCGGAAGCGCCGGCGAGCCCGGCGACGAGGACGAGCGCGAGCCGCGCAACCATCGGAGATGCCATGCCGCGCGGTTTATCCGTTGGCGTGGCGCCGGGCAATCTCTTCGTCCACGGCGGCCATCTCGCGGCCCGCGGAGGGCCCTCCGGCCAGGGTCCCGGCGGGCGGGCGCCCCTCCGCGGCGGCGCTCATCGGGTGACCGGCGGCGCGGCCGAGGCTAAGCTTCGCGCGGCCATGACGACAGCGACGAGGCAGGAGTCGATCCAGAGCAAGCTCGCCCGCGCGCTCGAGCCCGTGCACCTCGAGGTGGAGAACGAGAGCCGCATGCACAGCGTGCCGGCGGGCTCGGAGACGCACTTCAAGGTGCTCGTGGTGAGCGAGGCGTTCCGGGGCCTGAGCCCCCTCGAGCGCCACCGGCGCGTCAACGAGGTCGTGCGCGAGGAGTTCGGCGCCGGGCTGCACGCCCTGACGATCCGCGCGATGACGCCGGACGAGTGGGAGCGGCAGGGGAGCGCGGGCTTCCGCTCGCCCGCGTGCCTGGGCGGCTCCAAGGGGACGCCGGATCCCGGCGCGGCGTCGAGCTGAGCGGCGAGGCGCGGATGGAGCTCGTCGTCGCGCTCGTCTCGGACCTGCACTTCGGCCCGCAGGCGTCGTTCGGGGGCAAGCTGCGCAAGCTCACGGGCGAGGCGCCCGCGCTGACGCGCGCCTTCGTGGAGCGGATGAACGAGGTCACGCGGCCCGACCTCGTCGTGAACCTGGGCGACGACATCGAGGACGAGGGGCCCGAGGCGGATCGGGCGCGTTACGGCGAGTGCATCGCGGCGCTCCGCGGCGTGCGGGCCGAGCTCTTTCACGTCGCCGGCAACCACGACGTGATCCACCTGAGCGAGGCCGAGCTGCTGTCCGCCTGGGGGAGGCCCGAGGTGACGCGGCTCCACTACTCGTTCGACCGCGGCGGGTACCACTTCACGGTCCTCCACACGCGCGAGCGCAAGGATCACGACGTGTCGGTGGGGCCCGAGCAGCTCGCCTGGCTCGCCGAGGATCTCGCGGGGACCTCGCTGCCCAAGGTCGTGCTGATGCACCACAGCGCGGCCGATCAGGATCTCCGGGGCAACCGTTGGTTCGAGGGGAGCCCGCACATCTGCCTCGTGCGCGAGCGGCGCGCGATGCGGAAGCTCTTCGAGGAGCACGGCGTCCTCGCGGTCTTCAACGGTCACCTGCACTGGAACCACCTCGACGTGATCCGCGGCATCCCGTACGTGACGCTCCAGAGCTTGATCGAGAACCTCGATGACGACGCGCCGGGCCGCCCCGCGGCCGCGCACGCCGTGGTGCGCCTCGGCCCGAAGCGCGTCGTGGTCGAGATCGAGGGCGCGGAGCGGGCGCGGTACCAGTTCGACCGGCGGTAGGGGGCGTCCGCCGGCGGCTCCGCGGGCGCTTCACCTGCGGCCGGGGGTGCGGCCGAGCGGGCGGCCGCCTCCGGGCGGGCGCGGCGACGTTTCCCCGGATCAGGCCCGCCGGGCGCGTTTGCGTGCCGCAGGGCGCCGCGCCGCTGCGGGGCGCTCGCCGTCCTCGGCGAGGACGTCCTCCGGCGTCGGGGCCGTGAGCACCCGCGTCGTCCAGGCGACGAGCGCCGCCTCGTCCGCGGCCAGGATCCGGGCGCTCACGTCGGCAGGCACCGCGCCGAACCGGGCCGCGAGCAGCTCCAGGAGCGTCTGTGCGCGTCCCTGCGTACGCCCCCTGCGCTCGCCCCTGCGTTCGCCTCTGCGTTCGATCTCGTCCAGCGCGTTCACGATGGCCTCCTGGGCCCGCGGGCCCGCCGCCTTTTCCAAGAGCCGACCGATCTTCCGCGCGCTGAAGCGCGCGTGCGTGGTCACAAGATAGCGCAAGAGCGCCTCCAGGGCAGCGAGCCCGCTCGGCGCCTGCAGCACCTCGTCCAGCGCGGCCGCGATGCGCCCGATCTCCCGCTCGAGCCGCGCGTCGTCGCCGGACACCGAGAGGCACCACAGCACCACCTTTCCCAGCGCCGTCAGCGCCTGCTCCACCAGATCGCCGGTGCGCCCGCCGCTCACGTCGATCAGGCGCAGCTCGAAGCGCGGCGTGTGCGGCAGGAGCGCCGCCCGCGCCGATCCATCGATCGCGACGATGTCCTCGAAGGCCCTGGCCGCCGTCCACCCCGTGTCGCTGTGGTGGACCAGCACCGGCATGACCGGCGGCAGCTTCTTCAGTCCCGGCTGTTCGCGGACGAGCTGCTCCCAGAGGCGCATCATGTACAGGCCCATGCGGAAGACCATCAGCGGCTCGACGTCGCGCTGCTGCTCGACGATCACGTGAAAGTACACCCGCCCCTCTCCGATCCTGGCGGAGAGCACGAGATCGCTATGGCGGCTGCGCAGCGCGCGGTCGACGAAGCTGCCCTTCTCGACGCGCAGCGTGCCCCATCGCACCGCGGCGACCAGCGGCGGCGGCAGCGCGGCCTTCAGCAGGCCGACGGCGTGCTCGCGCTGGGAGAAGGTCCACTGGAACAGCGCATCGTGGGGCGAGCTCAGCGCACGCTTCCGCGGCAACTTCGGCATGGGGCAACCCTCGATGACCGACGCGCAGGAGGCAAGCCTTCGGCAGAGAAGCCGGGGCGCACGCGATAGGATGCTTTTCAACGCACGAATAGCGTGAGAGCGAGTATGCCAGTTTCTGCGATCTCGCATCGCATTCGGCGGCAAACAGGAAGCATCCCGTGTAATGCACAAGGAAACTCAGCGCTTGCTGGAGAGGCCCCGATTCGTTCTGAAATCGCCCAACGTTCTCGAGGACGCCGGGGAGCCATCGGCTTCGACGCGCCGGTGCCGCTCGAGACCTCGAGGTGTCGGCACGCGTCCCAGCGAGCCATCCTGTGGCCACGTCGATGTGCTGGTGAGGACAGCGACCGGCTGCCCTCCGGGCGCCGGTCGCCTCAGGCAGAGGTCGGCGGGACCGGCAGCACCCGCTCCACGAGGTAGCGGAGGATGTCCTCGGGCGTGATGATCCCGACGAGCCGCCCCTCGCGCACGACCGGCAGATGGTGGATCCGGTTCTCGCGCAGCAGCGTCATCACCTCGTCGGTGGGCATGAACTCGTCCACGCAGATCGGCGGGGTGCTCATCACGTCCGCGGCCGTCATGCCCTCGTACTCCTCGCGCAGCAGCGCGCCCAGGAGATCCGTCTCGCTGACGAACCCGACGATGTGGTGCCCCTCGTCGATGACCGGCGCGCCGCTCAGGTTCTGCTTCGCGAACAGCTGCAGCATGTCGGTGACCGGCGTGCCCTGCTCCAAAGCGATCACGCGCTCGGTCATCAGATTGCGCGCATGGCCCTTCATGGTCTGCGGCATGTAATGATCGAGGCGCAGCGGCGTCAAGGGCGCATCGACGCACCGCGCCGAGCAGTCCGTCCCGCCGCCGTGCGCCCCCGCCCGCGGCGCGCCCCTCGATCGAGCGAACGCCGCGGACGGCCGCGCGCAGACAGGGCGCCCCCGGCCCGGACGAGCCAGCGCTGCCGTCGCCGCCCCGCGACCCCGCGCCCCCGGCGCGTCGACGCGGACCCAGGGAACGCCGGCCACGCAGGTCGGCAGACCACGATGTCCTCGTCCTCCGCCCCGGCGACGCCAGCGCGACTCTCGGCGCCGACGACGCCAGCGACGAGCGCCTCCGCGCTCCGCCCGGCAGGAGGGTGGCTGTCAGCGCCTCAGCGGCGCCTCCGCCGCTCATCGCGCCTCCGTCCCCGGTGGGAGCATCGCTGTCCGTGACGGCGTGGACAGAGCGGTGGTCTCGCCCCGACAGAGCGATACCTCCGCGACACAAAAAAAGAGCGTATTGCGTGCGCGTCGGTCTTTGCCACGCGGTTTATCAGTGACATCTTTCCACGTGTCGCTGTAGCGGAGATGACTCACGTCGGCCGCTCCGGCCTTGTAGACTTCTTCGCGGCTCGTGCATTTGAACCAAGATGTACGCACCGGCGTTCGATGCGAGCACCCGTGGTCCGCGTTCAGGCGCCGGTCGTTTCGGGAGCTCATGGGCGAAGAGCTCATGGGCATCCCAGGGGGCGTTAACCATGGAGCATTCGCCGAAGCTGGCTGCACTCGTCCTGGCCGTCGCCGCGCTCTGCACAGGCGCCTGCGCGGCCCCGCTCGACCCGGACCCCTCGGCCGAGGCCGAGGACGGCGACGCGTCCCAGGCCGTCGGGTCGAACAACGCGCTGACGTCGAACGCGCTGACGTCGAACGCGCTCACCGCCGAGGCGCTGACGTCGAAGGCGCTGACGTCGAACGCGCTCACCGCCGAGGCGCTCTCGGAAAACCCGCTCACGGCCGCGGCGCTCCGCGACCCGGCCGCGCGCACGGCGCTGAAGTACATCGCGAGCTGCGCGCTGCCGCGAGGCGAGCGCCTCGCCCTCACCATCGACGGCGACGAGCACTCCTTCCCGGGAGAGCTCGGCCTCGCGCCGCGCTGGGGAAAGGAGGGCGGATCCTGCGACGGCGCGTGCCGGAGCTGGGTCAGCGGCTGCGTCCTCGCCCGCGTCAACTACCTCGGAGAGCGGGTGAGGATCTCCCTCCGCGGCGATCGCGCGGAGCTCCTCGCCGACAAGGTCGAGCGCGCCGCGTTCCCCGTGCGGGAGGCGACGTACTACGGCGACATCTTCGCGGCGCGGCCCCTCTACCGCGCGTGCCTCCCGCAAGGCATCTCGGCCATCCCCCGCGTCTGCGGGCCGTCGCTCGAGACGTGCGCGATCGAGGTCGGCGGATCGTGCGAGCGCCTGTGCGACGCGCCGAGCAGCGACGGGAGCTTCCGGAACTGCCGCAGCACGGACCGCGGCCGCTCGGGCGAGCTCGCCGTCGAAGAGGTGCCGCACCCGGGCTCGGTCACCGTGTTCCTGCGCTGACGTGAGCCACGCGGAGGTCGTCGCAGGGCGCTTCGTCCTCGAGGGCGAGGCCGCCGCCGGAGGGATGGGCACCGTCTACAAGGCGCACGACCGCCTCGGCGGCGCGTCGGTCGCCCTCAAGATCGTCCGCCTGCGGAGCCCGATCCAGGTCGAGCGGTTCGAGCGGGAGGCCGCGCTCCTCGCCGCGCTCGTCCACCCGGGCATCGTGCGCTACGTCGCGCACGGCAGCACCCCGGAGGGCGACCGCTACCTCGCCATGGAGTGGCTCGACGGCGAGGACCTCGCCGCGCGCCTCGCCCGCCGCGTCCTGCCCGCGAGCGAGGGGCTCTCGCTCGTGCGCCGGGCCGCCGACGCCCTCGCGTTCGCGCACGCGCGCGGCATCGTCCACCGCGACATCAAGCCGAGCAACCTCTTCCTCCCCGGCGGCGACGCGGGGCGGGTCAAGCTCGTCGACTTCGGCATCGCGCGCCCCAGCGCGGACGCGGGGCGCGTGACCATCACCGGCGGCGTCCTCGGCACGCCCGGGTACATGGCCCCCGAGCAGGTCGAGGCCAGGAGCGCGCCCGATCCGCGCAGCGACGTGTTCTCCCTCGGGTGCGTCCTCTTCGAGTGCCTCACCGGCCAGCCCGCCTTCGCGGCCGCGAGCCCGATGGCCGCGCTCAGCAAGATGCTCCTCGAAGATCCGCCCCGCCTCCGCGACGCGCGCGCGGACGTGCCCGCGCCGCTTGACGAGCTCGTCGCGCGCATGCTGTCGAGGCAGCCCGGCGATCGCCCGCGCGACGGCGCCGAGGTCGCGGCGGAGATCGACCGGATCGCCGCGATGGCCGGCGCGTGGATCGCCCCGCCCGACGCGCCGACGCTGTCGGGGAGCGTGCCGCCCGGCGCGCCGACGCGCGCGGGGAGCGCGCGGGGCCGCGGCCCCGGCCCGCGCGAGCGCGCCGCCCTCACGCTGGACGAGCAGCGCGTCGCGAGCCTCGTCTTCCTCGGCGCGGCCGACCACGGCGCCGTCGCCGAGGTCGACCGCGGCGCCCTCGGCGAGGCCGGCTCGCCGCCCGCGTCGAGCTCGCGCGGCGCCGAGGTCCGCGCGCTCGTCGAGCTCCACGGCGGCAGGCTCACCCAGCTCGCCCCGGGCGTGGACCTCGTCGTGATGTCCGGCCCCGGCAGCGCCGTCGACCGCGCCGAGCGCGCCGCCCAGTGCGCGCTCGCCCTCCGCGCCGAGCTGCCGGGCGCGCCGCTCTGCGTCGTCACGGGGCGGGGCGTCTTCTCGGCGGGCGTCGCCGGGGGCGACGCCATCGACCGCGGCCTCGCCGAGCTCCGCGACGCGCGCGGCGCGGGCGGCGCGCGCGCCGTGCGCCTCGACCGCGCGACCGCCGACATGCTCGGGCCCCGCTTCGTCGTCGCGCGCCCCGCGCCGGGCGAGCCGCTCGTCCTCTCCGGCGAGCGCGCCGTGGATGAGATCGCCCCCGCGCTGCTCGGGAAGCGCACGCCCTGCGTCGGCCGCGCCCGCGAGCTCTCGATGCTCCACGGCGCGCTCTCCGGCTGCATCTCCGAGTCGCTCGCGAGCGCCGTGCTCGTCGTCGGGCCGCCCGGCGCCGGCAAGTCCCGGCTCCGCCTGGAGCTCTTCGCCGCCCTGCGGCAAGAGGACGAGCCGGTCGAGATCCTCTGGGGCCGCGCCGATTCGAGCTCCCCTGGCTCGCCGTTCGGCATGATCGCCGACGTCCTCTGCCGGGCCGCGGGCCTCCGCGAGCGCGACCCGAAGGCGGCGCGCCACCGCAAGCTGAAGCAGCGGCTCGGGCGCCACCTCGGCGGCCCGGCGCTCGAGCGCGCGGCGGCGTTCCTCGGCGAGATCGCCGGCGCGCCGTCGCCCGAGCACGCCCGGCTGCTGCGCGCCGCGCGCCAGAGCGCCGCGGGCGTGAGCGACGGCGTGTGGGCCGCGTGGGAGGACTGGCTCGCGGCCGAGTGCGCCGCGCGCCCGGTGCTCCTCGCGCTCGAGGACCTGCACTGGGGCGACGCCGCCACCGTGCGCCTGCTCGACGCGACCCTGCGGAACCTCCGCGAGCTGCCGCTCCTCGTGCTGGCGCTCGCGCGCCCCGACGTCCACCGGCAGTTCCCGAACCTCTGGGCCGAGCGCGAGGTGCAGACGATCAAGCTCGGACCGCTGCCGCGCCGCGCGGGCGCGGAGCTCGTGCGCGCGGCGCTCGGCGAGCCCGTGCCCGAGGGCGTGGTGGCGCACCTGGTCGAGCGCGCCGGCGGCAACCCGTTCTACCTCGAAGAGCTCATCCGGGCGGTCGCCAGCGGCAAGGGCGAGCTCCTGCCCGACTCGGTGCTCGGCACGGTCGAGGCGCGGCTCGACGCCGAGGGCAGCGAGGGCAAGCGCGTGCTCCGGGCGGCCAGCATCTTCGGCGATCGCTTCTCGAAGCGCGGCGTCGCGGCGCTGCTCGGCGGCGAGGAGCGCCTCGCCGACGTCGAGGCGTGGCTCCGGGCGCTCGCCGACCGCGAGCTCGTCGCGCCGGCCTCCGGGTCGGGGGGCCTCGCCGACGCCGCCGACCACGTCTTCCGCCACACGCTCGTCCGCGAGGCCGCCTACGCCATGCTGACCGAGCACGATCGCGCGCTCGGCCACCGGCTGGCGGGCGCGTGGCTCGAGCGGGGCGCGTCCGTGGATCCGCAGGTCGTGGCCGAGCACTTCCGGCGGGGCGGCGAGCCCGGCCGCGCGGTGCGCTGGTACCGGCGCGCGGCCGAGCAATCGCTCGAGGCGAACGACCTCTGCGCCGCGATCGAGCGCGCCGCGAGCGGCGAGGCGTGCGGCGCCGCGGGCGACGACCTCGGCGCGCTGCGGCTCGTCGCGGCCGAGGCCAAGGTCTGGGAGGGCGATCTCGCCGCCGCCGAGGCGCTGGGCGCGTCCGCGGCCGAGCTGCTCCCGGCCGGCTCCCCCGGGTGGTTCCGGGCCGTGACGCAGATCGCCGTCGCCGCGGGGAAGCTCGGCGCCGTCGACCGCGTGGCGGGGTGGGCCGCCATCGCCGAGGGCCTGTCCGCGGCGCGCGATCCCGCCGCGCCGCCGCCCCCGAGCGCGCCCGCGCCGCCGCCCTCCGGCGCGCCGGCGCTGCGGCGCGCGCGGATCGCGTGCTTCTGCGAGTGCGGCGCGCAGCTCGTGTTCGGCGGCCGCTACGCCGAGGCCGACGCCCTGCTCGCGCGCATCGACGAGGACCTCCGCGCGGCCCCGCCGCCCGACGCCGAGCTCGTCGCGATGGCGCAGCAGCTCCGCGCCATCCGCGCCTCGGCCGGCGGCGACCCCGAGGCCTGCCTCGAGGGCCTGGAGGCGGCGCTCGCCGCGTTCGAGCAGGCCGGGGACAGGCGCAACGCCTGCGTGATCCGCGCGAACGTCGGCTTCATCTACGCCGAGCTCGGCGAGCTCGAGGCGGCCGAGGCGGCCCTGCGCGCCGCCCTGGAGGCCGCCGATCGGATGGGGCTGCGCGAGCTCGCGACCGTGGCGCTGCACAACCTCGGCCACGTGCTCGGGCAGCTCGGCAAGCTCGACGAGGCGCAGCTCGTCGAGGGGCGCGCGGTGGAGGCGTTCCAGCAGCGGGGCGACCTGCGCATGGAGGGCGTGGCGCGCACGTACCTCGCGAAGATCGCGCTGCTCTCGGGCGACGCCGCGACCGCCGAGCGGGAGGCGAGCGCGGCCGAGGCGGCGCTGCGCGTGGCCCCGCGGCTGCGCGCGCCGGCCATGGCGGTGCGCGCGCGCGCGCTGCTCGCCGGCGGCCAGGTCGCGGCGGCCCTCGGCGCGGCGCGGGCGGCGTTCGGCGAGCTCGCGGCGCTCGGGTCCCTGGAAGAGGGCGAGTCGCTCGTGCGGCTCGCGTACGCCGAGGCGCTCGCGGCGTCCGGCGCGCACGCCGAGGCGGACGCCGTCCTCGCCGACGCCAGAGAGAGCCTGCTCGCGCGGGCCCAGCGCATCGCGGACCCACGGCGGCGCGAGCGGTTCCTGACCGCGGTGCCGGAGAACGCGCGCATCGTCCTGGGCGCCGCGTCGACCTAGCCGGCCTCGCGTCGCAGCGAGCCAGCCGGCCCGAGGGGTGCATTCACCCTCCGCCTCGCCCGCCCGTGCGCGTCCGCTTCCCGCGCGGATCGGCGCGACATGGACGGTTTGACGCGCGCGGCTCGTGGCCTGTCGCGTCGCCTGGACGAACGTGACCGGTGCGGGGCCGGACACCTGCCTGCCGATTGTCCAGGATGAGCGAGGTGCTTATTGCGCTGAGAGCCTGTGAGTTCTGCTTGATTCAAATTAAAAAAATACTCTATCAGAGGTGACAGGTGATCAGACGAGCTCATTCCTCCAACACGGGCGCTGTACTACCCACCACCGTCACACCTGCTCGAAATGGGCAGAGAGTCGAGAGAAAACGAGGGGCTGGGTGTCGAATGTGGATTGACGCATTGCGCTGTGCGGCCGGCGCTGCCGTCCTGCTGCTCTCGCAAGGATGCGTTGCGTCGATGGATGAGGCGGCGGGCGAGGAGCGCGCCGACGTCGGCGAGGCGGCCCTGGCGCTGAAGAGCTATGCGAAGACGCAGTATCCGATCGTGCTCTGTCACGGGATGGCCGGCTTCAAGGCGATGTTCGGTGTGGTCGACTACTTCGGTGGGATCGCGTCGACGCTGCGCTCCGGCGGAGCCGAGGTGTACGCCACCTCCGTGCCCCAGTTCGACAGCACCGAGGCGCGCGGGGAGGCGCTGCTCGCCCAGGTCGAGGATATCGTCGCGCGCACCGGGAGCGGGAAGGTCAACCTGATCGGGCACAGCCATGGCGGGCTCGACGTCCGGTACGTCGCCGCGGTGCGGCCGGATCTCGTCGCCTCGGTGACCACGATCGGGTCGCCGCACCAGGGGGCCGAGCTCGCCAGCTATCTCCAGGAGAACCTGCGCGACGGCGGCTTCGCCCAGGGGGCGCTCTCGTTCCTCGCCAACGGCCTGGGCACGGTGCTCAGCCTGCTCAGCGGTCACGTGGCGCCTCAGGACTCGATCGCCGCCGTGAGGTCGCTCTCGGCCGAGGGGATGCGCGAGTTCAACGCGCTTTACCCGGCCGGGCTGCCCGCCGACCGGTGCGGGCAGGGCGCCGCCGAGGAGAACGGCGTGCGCTTCTTCTCGTGGTCGGGGACCGGGATCATCACGAGCCTCCTCGATCCGACCGACGTGACGCTCGGGCTCATCTCCAAGCTGTACTCGGAGTCGAACGACGGGATGGTGGGCAGGTGCAGCGCCCACTTCGGGGAGGTGGTCCGCGACGATTACGGGATGAACCACCTCGACGAGGTGAATCAGCTGTTCGGGTTTATCAACCTGTCTGGCCCGAACCCGAAATCCGTGTTCCGGGCGCACGCGAGCCGCCTGAAGAACCTCGGTCTCTGATCCGGTGAGGGCCCGTGGAGCGTCGTAGAAGGAACGTCCTCGTCGCGGCGATGGCGGTCGCCGCGCTGCTCGGCGCCGGGCGGCTCCTCTCGCGGGAGCGGCCCCGACCGGCCGCGTCCGCCGCGCGGACGAGCGGGCTCTGCGCGCGCTCCCTCCCGGCGGAAGCGCGGCCGGCGCTGTCGACGGCTGCGGCCCCCGCGCGCGTCCGGCAGGCGCTGTCGGTCGCGCCCCCCGCGGCCGCGCTGCCGCGGACGGCCGCGGCGCCGTCGCTCCGCGGCACGGACGTCGACGGCGCGGTGCTCGTCGACGCGAACGGCGATCTGATCGTCGGGCCCGAGCTCCTCGCGCTGTTCGACTACTTCCTGAGCGCGACCGGCGAGGCGCCGGCCGCGGCGATCCGCGCCCGCATCGTGGCGGCGATCCGGGAGCGCGCGGAGGGGCCCGCGGCGGACCAGGCGATCGCCCTGCTCGACCGGTACCTCGGCTACCGCGAGGCGGCCGGCGCGGCGCGCGCCGCGCAGGCGGCCGATCCGGCCGAGCGGCTCGCCGCGCTGCGCGAGATCCGGCGGGCGCACTTCGGCGACGAGGTCGCGGCGCAGCTGTTCGGCGACGAGGAGCGGGAGGGGGAGGCGGCGATCGAGGCGTCGCGCGTCCTCGCGGACGCGACCCTCTCGCCCGAGGAGCGCGACGCGCGGCTCGCCGAGGTCGAGGCGGCGCTGCCCGAGCACCTCCGCGAGGCGCGGGAGGCGGCGGTGCGCCCGCTCGTCCAGCAGGCCGAGGAGCAGGCGCTCCGCGACGCGGGCGCCTCGGACGAGGAGCTCTACGCGCACCGGGTCGCAACCGTGGGCTCCGCGGCCGCGGACCGGCTCGCGGAGCTCGACCGGCAGCGGGCGGACTGGCAGCGGCGCCTCGACGCGTTCGAGGGCGCGCGCGCGGAGATCGAGGCGACCGAGGCCGATCCGGAGGCGCGCCGCGCCGCCGAGGAGGCGCTGCTCGCGCGCGCGTTCACGCCCGAGGAGCGGCTGCGCGTGCGGGCGATCCTGGGCCTCGCGCCGTGACCCGCGCGCCGGCGGGTAGTGGTCAACTTTGCCCAGAGAGAGTCCACATGAAGGCGGGAAGGCGGGAAGATCATGAAGGATTTCTTCCCGCCTTCCCGCCTTCATGTTCAAATTTGACCAGTACGCGCCGGCGCGCCGCGGGCGCTCCGCGATCCGGGCGCGGGCGGGGACCTCGATCCGCGGCTACATCGAGCCGTGGATCGAGAGCCCGAGCCCGTCGGGGGTGACGACCGGCGCTGCGCCCACCTGGAGCACGCTGCCGCGCTTCATCGGCACGCGCACCTGCCGCGGCATGGCGATGCCGCCGAGCAGCATCCCGAGGCCGACGGCCTGGCCGGCGCCCAAGACGGAGAGGCCGACCGCGCCTGCCGCCGAGTGCCGCCCCGTGCCGAGGTGGATCCAGGGGCCGGCGAGGGGGATGAGCAGCGTGGTGGGGCTCGCCGAGGCGCTGTCGCGCTGCCGGACGAGGGAGCACGCGCACTTGGTGCAATGGGGAACGAGCCGGGAGTGCGGCCGCTCGAGGCTGAGCGCGGCGCCGTAGATGGCCGACGCGGTCCAGAAGCCGCCCAGCGTGGACGCTCCGGCGACGATCCAGCGCCGCTTCTGGGGGTTCGCGACGTAGGTGGAGGCGGCCTGCTGCGCGCCGATCGAGGCCCGCTGCGGCCCGAGGCGGCCTTGCGCATGCGCATGCGCCTGCAGCGAGGTGGCCTGTGCGGCGTCGCCCGCGGAAGCGCTGGAGATGCCGAGACAGAGGCCGAGCCCGAGAAGCCCGGCGAGCCCCCCCACGACGCCTCTCCCTCTTGTTGACCTACCGCTGTTTCTCCCCGTCTTCGAAGTCCGCATGAGCCCCTCCCGGTGCCACGAAGCGCGCACCTGCGCTGGGGAGAGCAAGCCGCGGGCCCTCCGGGAGAGGCCTCTCGCGCCGGGGGGCGCGAAAGCCCGAGATCCGCGCCGCGCAGGCACAGAGAGCACAGAGGGCACGGAGAGCACAGAGGCTCTCTGGGATTCTCTCCGAGTCCTCTGCGCCGCCGGAATTCCTCTTGCTGGAGGGGAGACGCCGGGTCGTGCTCCGGGGAGGACCTGGAGAGAGGCGCTCGCGGCGAGGTGCTTGACTTCCGAGGGGGCCTGTACCTTGGACTCGCTGCGGGAGATCGAGAAGAACGTGGCCCGGGTCCAGTCGACGATCCCGGGCAACCTGGGCTGCGCGCCGATCGCCGAGCGCGGGATGGTGCCCGAGCCGCCGGGGCAGGGGAGGGGCTCACCGAGGAAGACAGCACGAAGGCCGGCGAGTACAAGCACGAAGACCACGCGAACGTCATGATCGATCTCCTGGTCATGGTCATTCGATGCGACGTGACGCGCGTCGTCACCCACATGCTCGACGACGCTCGCTCCGAGCTCGAATACCGGTGCATCCCCGAGGACGTCCGCGCCAAGGTCGGACTCGCGCACAGGCCCGAGAGCGGCCTGCACTACCACGCCTCCCAGCACGGCGCCGGCACCCTGGACCGCGCGACCGAGGGCGGCCGATACAGGATCATCGAGGAGAGCAACCTCGATTTCGCCGCCATCAACTGCTGGCTCGGCCAGAAGACCGCGGCGCTCGCGGCGCGGCTCGACGCCATCCGCGAGGGCGACGGCAAGTACTATGGGCTCGGCGTGGCGTCGTTCGGCGACGATCTCCGCGGCGAGCCGAACCGACTGCTCGAGGAGATCCTGCGGTAACCGCGCTCGCGCTCGCTCGCCGAGCGGACGAACGCGGCTTTGACGGCCTTCGGTCCGCGGATTGCTAAGCCGCGGGGCGGGAGGTTTCTCATGACACAGTCCGCGATCTATCCGAGCACCGAAGACATGCTGTCGCCGGAGGTGACCAGGCCGGGCGCCGCCGCGCCGGCGGTCCAGAGGAACGCTGCGATCCCCTCCAAGCTGCTCTTCGGCGTCCTGCCCATCCGGCGCCTCGTCCCCCAGGACGTCCACTCCGCCCTCGATTACTCGAACGGCCTCGTGGTGGCCCTGGCCGGCCTCGCCTCGAACCGACGTGAGGCAAAGGTCGCCGGTGCGATCCTCGGCGCCTCGGTGATCTCCGTGTCCCTGCTCACCGACTACCGGATGAGCCTGGCCAAGCTGATCCCGATCCAGGCGCACGAGGTGCTCGATTATGTGTGGAGCGCCTCGGTGATCGCGGCGCCGTTCGCGCTCGGGTACACGAAGCGCGCACCGCTCGCCGCCTTCGTCCAAATTGCCACAGGGGCCGCCAACATCCTGGGCTCGATGTTCACCGACTACCGCGCGGCGCGGGGGAGCATGCAGTCGGCCACCTAGCTCCGCCCGTCAGGAACTCCGCCCTCTAGGACGGGCGACTGAGTAGTGGTCAAATTTGAACATGAAGGCGGGAAGGCGGGAAGAAAACCTTCATGATCTTCCCGCCTTCATGTGGACTCTCTCCGGGCAAAGTTGATCACTACCGGCGACTGCGGTCAGCGCCGCATGATCCACCGACGGCCGCGGAGCAGCATGCGGGGCGCACGCGCGCGCGCGCGGTCGACGTCGATCGGCGGGACACCCGCCCACGACGCGAGCGCACCGAAGGCGATATCGCGCTCGGGCGGCGAGAGATCGCCCAGGCTGGAGAGGTGGTTTCCATCCGGCACGACGAAGCGGTGCGTGTCCCGAGCCTCCCCGACGTCGAAGGCGGCGGCCGTGTACGGGTCGTTCTCGCCGTAAAGGAACATCAGCCGCTCGCCCTCGGCGGTGAGCCAAGCGGAGATGTCCCGCATCGCCCCGGGATCGAAGACCGGATCCTTGCCGGGTCCAGGGACGATGAACGACGTGGCCGTGTCGGCGTCGGGGTACACGAGGAGGTCGGCGAGGTGCTCCGTCGCGATCGCCGGATAACCAAGCTGGACCGCAGCTTGCCAGTAGTACGGCTCGTACACGAGGAGGGAAGCATCGCTGTAGAACGAGGGCTGGCTCACCGTATCGAGGAAGGCCCAGACGTCCTCGTCGTCCGACGCCGCGGTCGGGACGGCGCCGCAGAGGGTCGCGTCCATGTACTGCCAGAAGGCAAAGACGGAGTCGACCACCGCGGTCTCCAGGACCCTCTCGATGCCGAGCAGGTCGTAGGAGAAGCCCTCTGCCGCGGCATCGGCCTCCATGCGCGCCAGCATCGCCGGGCGCCGCAGCAGCACCTCGCGCTGGAACTCCCGGAGCGCGCCCTGGCAGGCCGCATCGCCGCGCTCGGCCAGGAACTCGAGGTAGCGCGGGTCGGGGTTGCCCATGCTGTGCGGCGCCACGTAAGCCACGGTGCCGTCCACGTCGTCGGGATAGAAGCGACGATGGTAGATCGAGGTCATACCGCCCTTGCTCCCGCCGGTGGAGATCCACTTGCCCTCGTAGAAGGGCCTCAACGACGCGATGACGTGGTGAATGTCCGCGGCGGCTTGCTCGATGGTGAGCTGCGACCAGTCCGCAGGCTCCGGGCGGGAAGGCGTGAAGAAGCGGTGCTCGACGCGGATCTGGTTGCCGGCGAGCAGCTCGGTGGGCTCGTCGAGCCACTGGTAGTCCGGCCAGAGGTTGTAGCCTTCCGTCGCGATCACCACGGGCGCGGCGGGGTCCCGGTGGTGGAGCACAAGGCGCTGGCGAAACCGCGCGCCGTCCGGCTCATCGTGATCCGCAGGCTGGTCGATCTCCATGACGAAGTAGCGGTAGCCCGGAAGGCCCGAGTCCTGCTCCTCGACCGTGAGCCCCTCGACGGCCTGGAGCTGATCGAGGATGTCGTCCGAGCTATGGGGGTCCGCGCCGCCCGCGCCGCCGCCGCCCTCGGCCTGGGGGTCTGCGCCGCCCGCGCCGCCGCCGCCCTCGGCCTGGGGGTCTGCGCCGCCCGCGCCGCCGCCGCCCTCGGCCTGGGGGTCCGCGCCGCCCGCGCCGCCGCCGCCCTCGGCCTGGGGGTCCGCGCCGCCCGCGCCGCCGCCGCCCTCGGCCTGGGGGTCCGCGCCGCCCGCGCCGCCGCCGCCCTCGGCCTGGGGGTCCGCGCCGCCCGCGCCGCCGCCGCCCTCGGCCTGGGGGTCTGCGCCGGCATCATCCCCGCAGGCGACAAGCGAAAAGGTGGCCGAGGTGAAGGCGAGAAAGATCAGGTATCGGGTGCGCATGACGGCCGAGCCTACAGGAACGAGGCGCTCGTTCCGAGGGACGCCGCCGTCGGGAAGCTGCCTTCACGACCTGGTCGCGCAGCCAGCGCTGCGCCGGCTCGTTCTGCGCGCGCCGACGCCAGATCAGCGCGAACCAGAAGCTGGCGAGATCGAGCGGCGGCGGGTGCACCGTCGGCCCGAGCGGCGCCATCCGCAACCACCGCCTGACATCATCGCGCGCGGCCCCCGCCGTGCCTCACCGCAGGCAAAGTTCCTCGACGAGGCGGCGCATCGCGGGGTTCACCTCGAAGTACCGCTCCACCCAGCGCAAGAGCGAAAGCGCCGACTCCGGCGTCCTCTCGTAGCCCTGCATGAACGAGGCGAAATCAGCCGTCATGTCCGGATACTGCTGCTCGATGCGCCGCTCGCGACCGAACGGATCGCGGTGCACCGGCTCGGGCGTCCTGATGTGCGGGAGCAGTTCCATCACCCGATCGACCGCGTATCCCTGCACGAACCGGTACGCCGAGAGCTTCTCCCCGCGTCGATACCGGCACAGGCCGACGTACAGGTTGGTCACCAGCTCGCCCACGTTCCACGCGACCGACCGCTCCTCTCGATCTCCGATCTCCTGGGCCGGGATCCGCAAAGACGCATCGCAGTCCCGCGCCTTCCAGACGAACCGCCCCTCGGCATAGCGCACCTTGGGCAGCTCCTCTGGCTCGTATACCTCGAGCTCGCAGAAGATCCCGTCCTCGTAGAGCAGCTTGTAGCCGTGCGGCGTGTTCTGGAAGCACCACGCCACGGGATGGGCCGCGCTCATCCAGCGAAGATCGCGGAGGAGCTCAGCCTTGTGGCCGGGGCGCACGACGGCGTAGAAGTCGAGGTCCGAGTACCTGTCGGCCCGCGCGGTCTCGACGCCCAGCGAGCCCAGTCCGATCAACGCGAGCGCCTTGCCGCTGCTCTCCAGCGAGCGACCGATCGCGTCCAGCCGCTCGTGTAGCTGCTCCGGTCGATTCATGACGTTCCTCCCGCGCTGCTGCCCATGCACTCCACAGCTGGCCGCTCCCCCAGACAGTCACGCTGCGCGCGCTGGTCCGCGTCCGCCGCCGGCTACACCGCGCCCTCGCGGAGCCACTCGCCGAAGCGCTCGCCGATCATCAGCGCGGTCAGGTTCGTGTTCACGCTCGGGATGGTCGGCATGATGCTCGCATCCGCGACGATCAGGCCCTCGACGCCGCGCACCCGCCCGCGCCCGTCGACCGCCGCCGCCGCGTCCCCCTCGGGCCCCATCGGGACCGTCCCGCACGGGTGATACCCGGAGCCGCAGCTCCGGGTGATCCACCGCTCCAGCGCCTCGCGCCGCAGCAGCGTGCGCTCCGTGGGCCACAGGAAGAAGCCGAGATCGCGCATCGGCGCGGTGCGGGCGACCTCGTACGCGAGCACCAGCGCGTCGACCGCCCGCGCGCGATCGTCGCGGTCGACGAGCATGTTGGAGACGATGCGCGGCCGCGCGTGCGGGTCGGCGCTCAGGTACTCGATGCGGCCAGCGCCGCGCGGCTTGCCGATGCAGCACGCGATGGCGAACGCCGGGATCGTGAGGCGCGGGTGCACCGGGAAGAAGGAGCCCGGCTGGAGCTGCATGTCGTTCGGGTACGGGCTGCCGCGCGACGTGTAGCGGAGCACCGTCTGCACGAGCGGCTGGCGCAGGACGTCGATCAGCCCGCGGCGGCGCGGCCACAGGCCGATGGCCGCCCCCGGATGGTCGAGCAGCCGCGCCCCCACGGCGGGCACGTCGGACACGGGCTCGACCCCGAGCCGCGCGAGCTGGTCGCGCGGCCCGATCCCGCTGCGCAGCAGGATCCCGGGCGTCGCGATCGCGCCCGCGCTCAACACCACCTTCCGCGTCGCGACGACCTCGACGCGCCCGTCGGTCTCGACCTCGACCCCCTCGACGCGGCGATTCCGCACCAGCACCCGCCGCACCGTCGTGCGCGGCCGGAGCCGCAGGTTCTCCCGCCGGCGCACCTCGGCGGTCAGGTAGCAGCGCGCCGCGCTCATGCGCTGGCCGTCGATCTTGTTCATCGCGTGCGGCCCGACTCCGTCGGGCGCCTGCGGATCGTTCGTGTCCGCGCACTCGCGGTAGCCGAGCGCCCTGCACCCGTCGACGAACGCCGCCTGCCACGGCACGAGCTCCTCGCGCCGCGCCCGGCGGATGGGCACCGGGCCGCCCTTGCCGTGCCACGGCTCGCCGAAGTCGCGGTCGTCCTCGAGGCGCTTGAAGTAGGGCAGGCAGGCGTCGAAGCCCCACTCGGGCAGGCCGAGCGCGGCCCACTCGTCGTAGTCGTACGGCATGCCGCGGATCGCGATGCACGTGTTCACGGCCGACGAGCCGCCGACCACCTTGCCGCGCGGGAACAGGAACATGATCTGCCCCGGCGTCGGCCGGTGGCGGTAGCCCCAGTCGTGCGCGAGCCACGAGTTGCGCGTGCCGTCCCGCAGGTCGGCGGGCAGGCGCGCGTGGTCCGGGTAGTCCGGGCCCGCCTCGAGCAGCAGCACCTCGCGATCGGCGCGCTCCGTGACGCGCGCCGCGATCACCGCGCCGGCCGAGCCGGCGCCGACCACGACGAGCTCTGCGGCGCCAGCCGGGCCGGGCGAAGAGGGCAGCGACGATCGAAACATCTTGGAAACTCGACCTACACGGGATCGCGCCGCCGGGCAACGAACCCTCGCTGAGTAGAGCTCGAGCCTCCTTGAGGTGAGCGAGTGCCTCCTCGACCGTCTCGCACTGACTTGCGACCTCGATCTCGAGGCAGGCCCTGGCGCGCCACGTCCGGCTCGGGCGCTCGACGGCCGTGCCGAGGTAGTCTTCGAGCTCGCCGCGGTCGTCGGCGTCGGGCACCTCGGCGGCGGCCGAGAGCGCCCGCGGCTGCCACCGGTGCGCGAACCAGAATCGCACGGCCCTCGAGCGTCATCCTCAGCGAGGCGGCGCTCATCCCGAGGTGGGCCGCTGCCTGCGCGAGGATCTGGGCGCGCTCCGCCCGGGCATGGTAGTGGTCTGGACCCGCGGCGAGCCGGGCTCGTGGCAGGGTCACGTCGGCGTCGTCTCGCACGTGGAAAGGCAACCGCTTCTGGTCGATCGAAGGCAACGCGGGGGCGATCCTCCGAGACAGCAGCCTGCTTTCAGCACATGAGGACGGCACACCTCACCCGACGAGGCCGATCTCCGGCGCAGCAAGGGGATCACGGAGTGGCACATTACCTGCGAGAGTGTCCCTCTGCCATGCACCCAGGCAGCATCGATAACGCGATCCCACCGGAGCGGAGTCGGATCGGATCAACACCGGTGGGCGGGCGGGTGATGTCTGTGTACGCGGCAGTCTGCACAGCGCGCAGCGCAAGTGAGGTAAGGTGACGACCTCCCTGCAAATGTGGCCAGTCCGCGTCATCCCCCTCGGCGAAGCCGCCTGTGGGACGCGGCTGTGGAGCAGTCGCGGGCACCTGCGCGTGACGGCGGTCGTCAAGGGCACGTTCGCCCTCGTGAACGGCGGGCCGATGACGCCGATGGCGGCCGCGCCGGTCGTCCGCGACGACGAGCACGAAGGCGATGTCCCCGAGCGCAGCCTGCGCGCCGCCGGTGAGCTGGCGCCGCACGTGCGCAAGGTGGATGTCCTGCTCACCGGCGACGCGTACGCGCCGCCGGGTCAGAGCGCGAGCGCGGTGACTGCCCGGCTGCGCCTGCTGCGTGACGGCGCGGTGCTGATCGACAAGGCGATCCAGGTGCAGGGCGAGCGCGCCGAGGAGGGCGCCGATCCGCGGCCCTTTCAGCGCATGCCGCTGGTGTACGAGCGCGCGCTCGGCGGTCCCGGCACGGACAACCCGGCGGGCGTGGGGCCGGAGCGCTCGCCGAACCTGCTCGATCCCGAGGGGCGGGCGCTGCCGGCGGGCTTCGCGCCCATCCCGTGCGTCTGGCCTTCGCGCGCCAGGCTGCTCCGCGACGTCGACATCGCCGCACTGGAGGCGCTGGTCCCGACGCTCCAAGCGGACTTCCCCTGGGCCTACTTCCAGGCGGCGCCGGCCGATCAGCGGCTCGACAAGCTGCGCGGCGACGAGTGGATCGTGCTCGACGGCCTGCACCCGGAGCTGCCGCACGTGGAGACGCAGCTCCCGTCCGCGCGCGGCGTCGCGCGGCTCTATGGGCCGGCGCACGATCTCCAGGCGGGCAAGCCGATCGAGCTCTGGCCCGACCGGGTGCACATCGACACGCTGGCGCGGAGCTGCACGATCCTGTGGAGCGGCCACTTCCCGGCCACGGGGCTCGATCTGCGGTCCCTGCAGATCACGGCCGGGATCGAGCTGCCGGAGCGACCCGTGGCGTGGCCGGTGACGGCGCCCGAGCGGCCCGCGCCCACGACCATCAGGATGAGCGCGAGCGAACTGGCGAAGCAGCTCGCCGCCCGCGGCTTCACGATGCCCGACCCCGAGGGGCCTCCGGCGGCTGCTGCGAGGCCGCTGCCCGGCCGGCCGCCACGGATCGACGTCGCGCCGGAGGCCGAAGCGCCGCCGGCCGCCGACGGGTCGACGATGGTGCTCCGCCTCGAGGAGACCGCGCAGCGCCGGCCCGAGGGCGCGCTGCCGTTCAAGCCCCGGCCGGAGCCGAGGCAGGAGGAGGCGGGTCAGGCGACGCTGCGCCTGCGATCGGGGGAAGAAGCGCTGCGCGTGCCCGAGGACGCGCTCCCGTTCCGGCCCGGAACGCCGCGGGACGAGGCGGCGAGCAGGCGTGAGGAGCCGAGGCAGGAGCAGACGGCGGGTTCGGCGACGCTGCAGCTGCGGTCGGGAGAAGGCGCGCTGCGCGCGCCCGACGAAGCACTCCCGTTCCGGCGCGAGCCGGAGCCGAGACAGGAGCAGACGGCGGGCTCGGCGACGCTGCAGCTGCGGTCGGGAGAAGGCGCGCCGCGCGGTCCCGCGCTGCCGTTCCAGCGCGAGCCGGAGAGGCCGAGCGCGCCTCCGGCGGTGGCCCTGTCGTCGCTCGCGGCCGAGCCGCCGGTGGTGGCGCCGCCGGTGGTGGCGCCACCGGCGTTCCTCGCCCCGCCGCCCGCCGTGGCGCCGCCGGCGTTCCTCGCGCCGCCCCCAGCAGCGGCGGAGCTGCTCCCAGCGACAAGCTCGTACGCACCTCCACCGACATCGACCGCCCCCGCATCCCCCGCCGCCGACCCGCCGCCCACCGGCCTCCGCGCCATCGTGCTCGCGCGCATCGCCGCCCGCGAGCCCCTGCTCGACCTCGACCTCGTCGGCGCGGACCTGCACGGCCTCGATCTCACCGGCGCCACGCTCGCCAAGCTCAACCTCACCGGCGCCAACCTCGGCCGCTGCAAGCTCGCGCGCGCGCGCCTCGGCGCGGCGCAGCTCGCGGACGCCGACCTCAGCGGCGCCGACCTCACGGACGCGGACCTGAGCGACGCCGATCTCGGCCGCGCGGTGCTGGCGAAGGCGCAGCTCGACAGGGCCGTGCTCACCGACGCGAGCCTCGCCGGCGCGGCGGGGCAGGGCGCGAGCTTCCACGGAGTGACGGCGGCGCGCGCCACGTTCGCGCGCGGAACATGGGACGAGGCCAGCTTCGCGGGGGCCGACATGGCGGCCGCGGACTTCACCGCGGCCTCGCTCGCGGGCGCGCGCTTCGAGGGCGCGAACCTGGCCGCGGCGTGCTTCGACGAGGCGCGCGCTCCCGGTGCCGTCTTCGAGCGCGCGCGCCTCGCGCAGGCGCGGGCCACGGGCGCGGCGTTCGCGGGGGCCTCGCTGGCCGAGGTCGACGCGCCCGGATCGGTCTGGGAGAAGGCGACGCTCGACCGCGCCTCGTTCGCGGGCGCCGACCTGAAGGGCGCGAACCTGCGCCGCGCGCGCTGCGCCGGGGCGAGCTTCGCGCGCGCCTCGCTCGGCGGCGCCAACCTGCAGCGCCTCACGGGCGACGGCGCCGACCTGCGCGAGGCCCGGCTCGAGGGCGCGGACCTGCGGCAGGCGCGGCTCGAGGGCGCGGGCTTCGAGCGCGCCGTGCTGCGCGACCTCTCGGCGACCAAGGCGGAGCTCGCCGGCTGCCGCTTCGATCACGCCGACCTCGCGGGCGCGAGCCTGCGCGGGGCGCGCCTCGCCGGGGCGAGCTTCGCGCGCGCGGACCTCGAAGGCGCCGACCTGCGCGACGCCGACCTGGCCGGCGCCAACGTCTTCGGAGCGTCCCGCAAGACCGCCAAGCTCGGCACCAACCCCCGCGGGCTCGTGGAGATCGACCCCGGCGAACGGAGCGACGGATGAAGGACCTTTTCACCATTCAATCGAGCGCGCTGCCCGACACCACGACGGTCGCCGCCTTCCAGGGGAGCGAGGGCATCTCGCGGCTCTACGCGTTCGAGATCTTACTCTTGGTGGGCGCCGAGGGGCGAGAGCTCGACCTCGGCGACGTGGTCGGCACCAGGGCCACGCTCCAGGTGGATCGCGAGGACGGCCGCCCGCCCTTCGCCCTCCACGGCGTCCTCGCGGCGTTCGAGCTGCTCCACGAGACCGACGAGCACTCGCTGTTCCGCGCCACGCTGGTGCCGCAGCTGTGGCACCTGACCAAGACGCGCCACAGCCGCATCTTCACCGACATGAGCGTCCCCGAGATCCTGCGCGAGGTGCTCGAGGACGGCGGCCTGAACAGCGGCGACTTCGCCTTCGAGCTGCTCGAGCGCTACCCGCCGCAGGAGCACGTCTGCCAGTACCAGGAGAGCAATTTCGACTTCATCACCCGCTGGATGGAGCGCGAGGGGATGTACTACTACTTCCGGCACGGCGAGGCCGCGGAGCAGCTCGTCATCACCGACAACAAGTCGTTCCAGTCCGAGGTGGACGGCAGGGGCGTGCGCTTCTTCGCGCTCGGCGGCAGCGACGTCACGGCGGGCGAGGCGCTCAACACCTTCACGTGCAAGCACCAGGCGCTCACCGGCAGCGTGCGCCTCCGCGACTACGACTACGGCCGGCCGACGCTCGACGTGTCGGGCAGCGCCGCGGTGTCGCGGGTCGGGCTCGGCGAGATCAACGTGCACGGCGGGCGCTTCTTCTCGCCGGAGGAGGGCAAGCGCCTGGCCGCGATCCGCGCCGAGGAGCTACGCGCGCTGGAAGTGGTGTACCGCGGCGCCGGCGGCGCGCTGGGCCTGCGGTCCGGCTACCGCTTCAAGCTGCGCGAGCACCCGCGCGCGGCGTTCGACATGGAGTACCTCGCCGTCGCCGTGGAGCATCAGGGCAACCAGGCGATCGCCGACCCGGCGCTGCGCGCGCTCACCGGCGTCGAGGGCTCCGAGGGGTACCGCGTGGAGGTGCAGGCGATCCCTGCCAGCGTGCAGTTCCGCGCCGAGAGCCGGACGCCGTGGCCGCGCATCTACGGCTCCGAGAGCGGCACCATCTGCGGCCCGGCGGAGAGCGAGTACGCGCAGATCGACGACGCCGGGCGCTACCGCGTGAAGTTCCACTTCGACGAGAGCGACCTCAAGGACGGCAAGGCCTCCACCTGGGTGCGCATGCTCCAGCCCCACGGCGGCAGCATCGAGGGCTGGCACTTCCCGCTGCGCAAGGGCACCGAGGTGCTCTTCACGTTCCTCGGCGGCGATCCGGACCGGCCGGTGATCGCCGGCGTCGTCCCCAACATGCTCACGCCGAGCCCCGTCACCCGCAGCAACGACACCACCAACGTCATCCAGACGGGTGGGCGCAACCGATTCGAGCTGGAGGACAAGGCCGGCCATCAGCGCATCACGCTGCAGACGCCTTACTGCAACACCGTGCTGCGCATGGGCGCGCCCAACGACGGCCACAACATGATCCTCAGGACCGACGGGAGCTCGCTGTCCCTGACCGGGGGGATCTCCGACGAAGTCGTGTTCGGGCGCAAGACCGGCGTGTTCATCGGCGGCAAGGCCAACCTCACCATCGGGGCCACGGCCGAGCTCTTCATCGGCGCCACGGTCTCCGCGAAGCTCGCGGGAAGCTTCTCGTACAACACCCTGAACGTCTCGGGTACGGAGGTCTCGATCTCGGAGACCGGGACATCGCTCAGCCACACCTCGCTCGACCTGAAGGACCAGGCCCTCGCCCTCGCGCACGCCGGGCTCCACCTCACCATGACCAGCTTCTTCATCGTCTCATGAAGGCGATCAAGCCGCAGAAGCTCAGCGTCTTTTACCGCACGTTCGAGGCAGCGGGGCGCGTCGAGCTGTGCGTGACCGTGCTGCTCGCGGCCCCCTTCGACGCGCCCGAGAGCCCGCTGCACGAGGCCAACCTGTGGAAGCTGCTCGCCGCGGAGCTGGGCCCGGACACGCCGCCCGACGCCGGCATGCCCAAGCCGCGCGCCGAGGTGCTGGTGATCGGGCAGGCGTACCCGCAGGGCGAGGAGCGGCCGCTGCGCCTTTCGCTCGGCCCCATCGACAAGGCGATGCGGGTGAGCGGCAAGGCGACGGGCTTCGGGCCGCTCGACGCGATGGCGCCCGAGCGCGTGGCCAGGGCCGGCACCTACGACGACGCCTGGCTCGAGGAGCGATCGCCGGATCTGCCGCTCGACTTCGACCCCGCCTATCACAACACCGCCCCTGCGGATCAGCAGCTCGACGAGCCCTTCGCGGGCGGCGAGCCGTTCACGCTGGAGCACATGCACCCGGACCAACCCGTGCTCACGGGGAGGCTCCCGCGCCTGCGGCCGCGCGCCTTCGTCAAGCTGCGCGAGGGCGAGCTGCGCGAGGTCCCGATGCGCTTCGAGACGGTGCAGCTCTTCCCCGCGGCCGAGCGCATGCTGCTGCTCTTCCGCGGCGTCACCCCCGTCGCCGAGGACGACGCCTCCGACGTGCTCCAGCTCATCGCGGCCTGCGAGGCCCCTGGTTCGCCGCGGCCGCTCGCGCACTACCAGGCGGTGCTCGCCGAGCGCCTCGACAGGAAGCGCGGCGCCCTCGCCGCGCTGCGCGACGGCGACCTGATGCCGCCGGGCCCGGCCGCCGAGGTGGCGCTCGACGAGCTCACCGACCCGGACCTGGCCGTGCAGAGCGAGCAGCTCAAGGCCAGGAACATGCGCCGGAAGACGGCGCGCCAGCGCGACGAGGTGCGAGCCCGCATCCAGGCCGCGGGTCTCGACCCGGACGAGCACCTCCCCCTGGCGCCGCCCGCGGAGCCCGGGCCGAGCGCGACGGCGCCCACGCTCGACGAGATCGAGGGCATCCTCGCCCGCGCTCAGAAAGACGCCGCCAGGCGAAAGGCCGAGGCGGCCGAGGAGCGCCTCGCGACGGAAGCGGAGGCGCGCCGCCGGGCGCAGGCGGCCGGCATCGACTACGACAAGGCGCTGCTCGAGCAGAAGAAGCAGCAGGGCGGCCCTCCGAAGTTCTCGGCGGAGGCCGAGAACGAGCGCCTCCGCGACATGCTGCAGCTCGCGCAGAACGCCGGCACGCCCCTGCCCGCGGTGGAGGCCCGGCTCGCAGACCCGCGCCTGCGCGAGAAGCTCCAGGCCGTCGAGGAGCAGCTCCGCGAGCAGTACCGCGCGGCCGCGCACCGCCTCCCTGCCGCGCCGCCCGCCGCGGCGTCCGTCAGCGAGCGCGCGCGCGTCGAGCTGCCGTCCGGCGCGCAGGGCGGCGTCAGCTTCGCCGGGCGCGATCTCACCGGCGCCGACCTCGCGGGCCTCGATCTGCGCGGCGTCGACCTCGGCTCGGCGTTCCTCGAGGGCGCGAGCCTGGCCGGCGCCAACCTGAGCGGCGCCAACCTCTCCCGCGCGGTGCTAGCGCGCGCCGATCTCACCCGCGCCGATCTCACCGGCGCCAGGCTCGCGGGCTGCAACCTCGGTCAAGCTTCGCTCACCGACGCCGACCTCGCGGGCGCCGATCTCACCCGCGCGGTGCTCGCGGGCGCCGATCTCACCCGCGCCCGCTTCCGCGGCGCGCGCCTGCACGGCGTCGATCTCGAGGAGGCGATCTTCGACGACACGGATTTCGGCGGCGTCGCCGCCACGAGCCTCACCTTTCTCAGGTCCGAGCTGCGCGGCATCAAGCTCGCGGGCGCGTCGCTCGTGAAGTGCAGCTTCATCGAGGTCGATCTCCGCGGCGCCGACCTGACCGGCGCTGACCTCAGCGCCGCTACCTTCGTCACCGCCGACGCGGCCGGCGCGAGGCTGCGCGGCGCCACCCTGACCAGGCTGCGCGCCGTGCAGGGCTCCTCGTTCGAGGGCGCCGACTTCACCGGCGCCGCCCTGGAGGGCGCCAACCTGCGCGGCATGAACCTCGCCGGCTGCAGCTTCGCCCGCGCCCGCCTCGGCGGCGCCGACCTCTCCGGCTGCGATCTGCGCGGCGCCCGCTTCGACCGCGCGATCGCCCACGAGGCCCGCTTCACCAAGGCCGACCTCTCCGGGGCGAGGCTGGTCGACGCCAACCTGATGCTCGCCCTGGTCGATCGCGCCAACGTGCGCGGCGCGAGCTTCCGCGGGGCGAACCTCTTCCGCGCCGACCTCTCGAAGATCGAGGCCGACGACGCGACCGTGCTGGACGAAGCGAACCTGACCCGGGCCCGGGTCACCAGGAGGGCGCGTGCAGCGAGCTGAGCTGATCGACCTGATCCACAGCGGCGAGATCGTCACCGGCGCCGATCTCGCGGGCGCCGATCTCGCGGGCGCCGATCTCCGCGGCGCGATCCTGGAGGACGTGCGCCTCCAGGGCGCGCGGCTCGCGGGCGCGAACCTCAAGGAGTCGCTGCTCACCGGCTGCGATCTCGCCGGCGCCGACCTCACGGGCGCGAACCTCACCCTGGCGGTCTTCACGCGCTGCTCGCTCGCCGGCGCCGCGCTCCGCGACGCCACGCTCCTCAAGGCCAAGCTCCTCGCCTCGAATCTGGCGCGCGCCGATCTCACCGGCGCCAAGCTCGCGCTCGCGTTGCTCAACCAGGTCGACCTCGGCGCCGCCTGCCTCGCCCGCACGAACCTCGATCGCGCGGCCATCCTCGACGCCGTGACCGCTTCGCTCTCGCTCGCCGAGGCGAACCTCAAGCAGACGGTGCTCCACAAGGCCGACCTCACGACCGCGTCGCTCTCGGGCGCCCGCTTCGAGCTGGCCATGCTCGCCGGAGCGCGCCTCGCTGGGCAGAGCCTCGCCGGGTTGGAGATCCTGATGACGCAGCTCATCGGCGCCGATCTCTCGGGCTGCGATCTGTCGGCTGCGACCCTCACGCAGAGCAACTTCACCGGCGCGAACCTCGCCGGCGCGAACCTCAGCGGCGCGCGCGCCGGGCGCGCCCTCTTCACCGGTGCGAAGCTCGCGGACGCCAACCTCGCCGGCGCGCACCTCCTTCAGTCGATCTTCCTCCGCGCCGATCTCTCGGACGCCGATTGCTCCGGCGCCAACCTCGATCGGTCCGTCCTCGCCGAGGCCACGTGCCTCGGCACCCGCTTCGACGGCGCCAGCCTGCGCCACGCCGACCTCTCGCGCGCCGACGTCGCGCGCGCCGTCTTCACCGGCGCCGCGCTCGGGCGCGCGCGCCTGCACCGCGTCATGGACGAGGACACCGAGTGGGGAGATCGCAGCGCGGCGCTCGCCGACGACGCCGAGCTCACCGCCGCGGAGCTGTGGCAGCCCAAGGAACGAGCACCGGCACGAACGAACGGAGAAACATGAGCAACCTGGCGCGCAAGATCCACATCCACAACGACGACGACGAGCCCGGCCCGCTCGCCGACCGCGCCGTGCAGGAGACCGGCCGCGTCCTCGCGCTGCGCGACGACGGCGCCGTGGTCGTCCGCACCGCCTCGGGCAACCACGAGGCCCGCCGCGCCGTGAGCTGCCTCATCGCCGCCGAGGTCGACGACCTCGTGCTCCTCGCCCGCTCGCCGCGCGATGGCGCCTTCGTCCTCGCGGTGCTGCGGCGCGATCCCGCCGCGGCGAAGACGATGGCGGTGGACGGCGACCTCGACCTGCGCCTCGCCGGCGGCCGCCTCCGCATCGCCGCGCAGCAGGGCGTGGAGGTCGCGGCTGGCCGCGAGGTGAGCGTGGTCGCGCCGGTCCTCCGCGCCGACGCCGACGAGGGCCACGTCACCGTGCGCAGCCTCTCCTTCCTCGGCGATCTCGTGCGCGCCGAACTCGGCGCCGTGAAGCTGCTCGCCGCCCGCGTCGACTCGGTCCTCGAGCGCCTCTCGCAGCGCGTCCAGCGCTCGTACCGCACGGTCGTGGAGACCGACCAGCTCCGCGCCGAGCGCATCGACTACACCGCCGAGAAGACGGTCCGTGTCCACGGCGAGCACACGCTCCTCACCGCCGAGGAGCTGGTCAAGGTCGACGCCGAGCAGATCCACCTGGGCTGAGGAGAAATCATGTTCGCTAATACACAAGCGGGAGGCATCGACTCCGCCTTCCCCGACGTGCTCTTGACCCCGCCCGCCATGGCGCCGGTGCCGTATGCAAACACCGCCCACGGCGCCCAGGGCGTCCCGCCCGCCGGCAACGTCTTCCTCCAGGGCATGCCCGCGCACAACATGGCCACCAAGGTCCCCCTCAGCGACGGCAACAACGCCGGAGTCGCCGGCGTCTCCTCGGGCACCGTGGGCGGCGCCGCGCGCCCGGTCACGGGCGCGTCCACCGTGCTGTTCGACGGCATGCCGGCCACGCGCCTCACCAGCATGAGCCAGCAGAACGTGACCAACGGCTCCGGCGTGCGCGTCACCCCGAGCCAGACCAAGGTGCTCCTGCTGGCCCCCTGAGCTGCTTTCCCTCACAGGATGCGAACGGGCACGACCCGGTTGTCGTATTCCTCGACGTCGTCGTTCATCCCCGGCAAGACCAGCAGCGCGGGCCGCTGCGGCTGACCGCTGTTCTCGACGTCGACCGCGATCCTGGGCAGGTGCTCGCGCACGGCCTTCACCTGCTCCTTCGTGCCCAGCACCGCCGCGACACCGCGCTTGACGTTGACCAGCACGAGGCGCGGATCGGCGCGGCACGCCTGCACCTCCCCGGGCGGGAGCCCCGCCCCGATCGGCTGGTACTGCCTGTACAGGGCCTGGTAGCTCCGGGCCCCCTGCTCTCCACCGGCCTGCGCCGGGGACTTCTCGGGTCGAATCTTGGGTTTCGCCATGGTCGCCGAAGCTACCAGGCTCAGCCAGGAGCCGGGAAACCCTCCGGCGCTGGACCTCGAGGCACCCAATCAGGCACCCCGGCCCACGCCGGTGGACCTCGAGGTAGCCAATCAGGCACCCCGGCCTGCGCGGGAAGGCGCGCGACCGCCCGAGGAGGCAGGTTTGTATCCCAAGCCACGCCTCCCCCCTCGTCTCGCAGCCCATCGTGGGTGCCAGCCCACACCGAGGTCCGGCAAAACAGCCTGCTCTGCCTGATTTCTCGCTTCCGGCCGCGCTCCCGGAGCCAGGTCTGTCTACTTTCTGCTCCTGGACGCCTCCCGGCAGGCCCTGGTGCACGGCACCCGGCCTCCAGGTGCCCCCGCCGAGACGACGGATCCGCCCAGCGGCCCGCTCCAGGCAGCGACGGCGGCCCCGATCGCTCCTTGACCTCGATGCGGCCACCACCGAGCCGGGCCCTACCGCGAGGACCTCTGCGGCGCTGCAAGAGCGGGATGAAGACGAAGTGGACAACGACGTCCGAAACACCCTGGAAACTGGGCCTACACGGAATCGCGTCGCCCGCAGCGTCCGCTCGAAACCGGCTGCGCTGTACGACTGCGGTGCAATTGCATCGCGTCCCACGCGGCGTGCGCCCGTCCGACGGCGGCGCGCGCCCGTCCGGCGACTCGCCCGGGAGGCCACATTGGAAACACCGAGGTTCATACAGGGTGTCTACGGGTTCGAGGGGCAGGGCCTGGAGCGGCCGGTCCCCCTCCGTCCCGCGATCGGGTACACCGTCCCGCGAGACAAGCGCGCGCAGCTCATCTACCTGCGCGCGGGCAACTCCACGTCCGAGCTCATCTACCTGCTGCTCAAGCGCGATGGCCACCCGATGCGCTACTTCCCGATCGGCGCCAAGGGGGCGATCCACGTGCAGCTCGTCATCGTCGAGGACATCCACCCGGAGAGCGTGCTGGAGCTGTTCGTCGGCGCGCCCGAAGGGACGCGCGGCCTCGCGACGATCGACATCGGCCTGGCGGAGATCTGAGCCATGCAGAGGAAGCGGGAGAGGCCCTGAACGGCGGGCCGGGGCTCAAGACCTATCCGGTCCGTCTGAGCGCGACGAACCAGATCGTGGTGCAGCTCGAGCGGGCCGGGGGCCGATCGCGCCCGGCGCGACCGGGACCCGACCCTTCGGGCGGCGGCGCCGGGCGCTTTGCGGCGCCCCTCGGTCGGGCGTCCGGGGATAGGCTACGGGGGCGCGTCGCCCGCGACGCCGCCCGGAGGCTTCCCTCTCGCCATGGTCGACCTCACGACAGCCGCACCGCTCGCCCCCGGCGCCGTCCTCGGGGGCGATTTCCGCATCGTCCGTCCCCTGAGCCAGGGGGGCATGGGCGCCGTGCTCGTGGCCGAGCAGATCTCCACGGGCAAGCAGCGCGCGGTGAAGCTGATGCACGCGCAGCTCGCGCAGGACCCGCGGTTCCGCGAGCGCTTCGAGCAGGAGGCGAGGGCGGGGGCGCGCATCGAGAGCGACCACGTGGTGGAGGTGGTCGCGGCCGGCGTCGATCCGGCGACGCAGACCCCGTGGCTCGCGATGGAGCTGCTCGACGGGGCCGATCTGTCGACCGTGATCGCGCAGCGCGGCGCGCTGCCGCCCGACGAGGTCCGCGAGCTGATGGGGCAGCTGTGCCACGCGCTCGCGGCGGCGCACCGCGCGGGCGTGGTGCACCGCGACCTCAAGCCCGAGAACGTCTTCATCGCGCGGCCGCGGCAGCAGAACGTCCGCTTCAAGGTCAAGGTGCTCGACTTCGGCGTCGCGAAGATCGTGGCCGAGGCGCGCGCCACCACGGCGCTGACCGCGTCGGTCGGGACACCGCTCTGGATGGCGCCGGAGCAGACCGAGGCGTCGCAGCACGTCACCCCGGCGTCGGACGTCTGGGCGCTCGGGCTGCTCGCCTTCACGGTGCTCACCGGGCGCATGTACTGGCTCGAGCCGAGCCGCGGGCCGAGCGCCTCGGTCATGTCGCTGATGCGCGAGGTGCTGTTCGTCCCGCTGGAGCCGGCGTCCGCCCGCGCCGCGCGCCTCGGCTGCCCGCACCTGATCCCGGCGGGCTTCGACGCCTGGTTCGCCCGGTGCGTCGCGCGCGACGCCCGCGCTCGCTTCGCCGACGCCGCGCAGGCCATGGCCGCGCTCGATCCCGTGCTCGCCGCGGCCGCCCACCGGCCCGCGGCCCCGCTGCCCGGGCCGTTCGCGCCGGCCCCGCCGGCGACCACGGGCGCGGTCTACCCGACGCTCGTCGGCACCGGCGTCGGCGGCGTGGCCGGCGGCACCCTGGTGCCGGTCCCGGCGCGACCGGCGCGCAGGGCGCCCTGGGGCCTGCTGCTCGCGATCGCCGGCGGCGGGCTGCTCGCCGTCGCCGCCCTCGCCGTCGGCGGCGTCGTGCTCGTCGCGCGCCTGCGCGCGACGAGCACGACGCCGCCGTACGGCAGCGCCGGCAGCGCGGGCAGCGCCGGCGCGGCCCCCGGCGGCGCCCCGACGCCGCCGGCCCGGCCTCCGGGCGCCGCGACGGCCGGCGACGTCGACCTGGCCGGCACGTACGACATCACCGCGTCGCGCAACCCGGGCGGGCAGGGCAGCTATGCGGGCAACGTCCTCCTGTCGCGGAGCGGGGACACGTACCGCATCGCCTGGATCATCACGAAGGGCGCCGGCTACGAGGGGATCGCGTTCTTGCAGGGGCAGACCCTCGCCGTGGGCTGGGCGAGCGGCGGCCCGTACGGCGCGGCCGCCTACCGCATCGAGGGCGATCGCCTGCGCGGGCAGTGGATCGCGAGCGATCGGCCCGGCCAGGTCGAGGCCGAGACGCTGCAGGGGCCCGAGGGGTTGACCGGCAGCTACCGCATCGTCGAGGGGAGCCGGACAGGGACGGTCGCCATCGCGCGCACGGGCGACACGTACGCGGTGACCTGGACGCTGAGCACCGGCGCGCTGAAGGGGGTGGGCCTCCGCTCGGGAGACCAGCTCGTGGTGGGCTGGTCGCCGGGGCAGCCGGTCGGCGTGGTGAGCTATGCGATCGAGGGCAGGCAGCTCACCGGGCGATGGGCCAGCCTGGGCAGCTCGCAGGCGGGGGCGGAGACGCTGCTCCGGCGGTGAGCCCGCGAGGCGCCCGAGCCCGACCAACGCTTCGCAGGGCTCACGCGCGAGCCCGGCGCGCCCGCAGCTAGCTGGACCGTTCGCAGGCGGCGCTCCATCCGGCAAGGATTTGCCGGCAAGTCGTTGCCGGCCGGCAAGGATCTGCCAGGCGTTGCCGTCGGCAAGAGCTCCCGGGCGCCCCCGATGCGCGCGGGCCGTTGCGCCGGTCTGCGCGATCTAGGCCGACCGCGGGGCCGTCCCGAGGTGCGTGCCGTCCGGTGTCTCAGCCGCCTCTCGAGTCTCCGTGGCCATGGCACGCCCACTGCAAAGCATCGCGGCGACACGCGCAGCGCCAGCGCTCTCGTGTCGGCGCGCGCCGGACGTCGAACGTTCGAGCCACCAACCAACGACTCGCGCCAAGGAGAGGCCTATGAGCAGCAAGCACCGCATCGTTCCCAGCTCCGTCCGACGGAGGCGCGTCGCGTCCGCTCAGGACCTGGATCGGGCTTTGAAGCGCTCCCACGAGACCGCAGGGCCAGCGACGGGCGAGCTCGCCTCCGCGGCGGCCAAGCAGCTTCCGCCGCAGGCGCCGCCGTTCCTGCGAGACCTGCCCCAGGAGGGGGTGGCCTACGAGCCCCAGCAACGGGCGACGAAGGAGCTCAAGTCCATCATCGAGGCGAACTACTATCGTGGCGCCTTCGAGGACGCCATCAAGGCCGTGAGCGCCCAGAGGGTCCCGGAGCTGGATCAGATCAAGACCCTGGACCAATTCTATTTCTACGTGGACGCGCTGGTGACCTGGATCCCGGAGATCCGCGTCTGGGACTGGGATGGCGAGGAGCTGCACGAGCGCACGGTGTACCTGCGGATCACGCAGTTCTACTACTATTTCAACCAGCCGTCGCTGGAGGTCCTGCAGAGCCCGATCGCGCCGCTCGACGGGGCGAAGCTCTCCCCGGTCTCACGCTGGCTGCGCGACTTCGCCGTCGAGTGGGGGGCATTCCTCGACACGCCGGAGTCGATGAAGTACATCGAGAGCTTCAAGTACGCGCCTGAGTATGCCTGGCAGGACTACGAGAAGGCGCCCGAGGAATACACCACCTTCAACGAGTTCTTCGCGCGCAAATTCAGGGACATCGATGGACAGCGGCCGGTCGCCTCCGCGAAGGACGATCGGGTCATCGTGTTCCCCGCCGAATCGACGTTCGTGGGGCAGTGGACGGTCAGCACGAAGGTGGGCAAGCCGCTGCCGGCGCCGCCCTCGATCGTGGTCAAGCACATCGAGTGGTCGATCCGCGAGCTCCTCCAGGACAGCGAGTATGCGAGCTTCTTCGAGGGCGGCGTCTTCTGCCACAGCTTCCTGAACACCTATGACTACCACCGGCAGCACACGCCCGTGGCGGGCAGGGTGCTGGAGGCCAAGTTCATCCCGGGGCAGGTCTACCTGGAGGTGGCGCTCGAGACGCAGGATGGGAACGACGTGAACGGCGATCTCGCGCGAGCGGTCATCCCGCAGCGCTACCTGGACGCCGGGGACCCGACGGGATACCAGTTCGTGCAGTGCCGCGGCCTCCTGGTGCTCGAGTCCGACATCGGCAAGGTCGCGGTCCTGCCCATGGGCATGGCGCAGGTCTCTTCCGTGGTGTTCGTGACCCCCGCGGCCGACGGACAGCGGCCTATCACGCTGACGCCGGAGGAGAAGAAGGGGCGCGATTACCAGCAGCAGGTCGATCTCTTGAACCAGAAGATCCGAGCCGAGCTGGTGGGCAAGCCGCTGGGCAAAGGCGAGATGTTCTCGTACTTCCAGTTCGGCGGTTCGGATTGCGTGATGGTGTTCGAGCGCAAGGCCAACGTCGACGTGACCGCGAAGGTCGGCGTGCATTATCCGGTTCGAAGCCAGTTCGCCGTGTCGAACATCAACAAGAGGTAAGCGCCCGGGCTCGCGCGGAATCGCCTGCTCCTCCGGTACGCGCCGCGCGAACCCCCACGAGAAGCCAGGAACCCGCGCCTACCCCGCGGCCACGATGCGTCCCGCGGGCGGCTCCTCCGCGGGGGCGTGCCGGGCCACGATCTGCGCGACCTCGCTGCGGCACGAGCCGCACCCGGTGCCCGCCTTGGTCGCCGCGCACACCGCCTCGAGCGTGCAGGCGCCCCCCTGGATCGCCTCTCGGAGCGCCGACTCGCTGACCTTGTGGCAATTGCAGACCATCCGCTCGCCCTGCGCCGCCGCCCCTCCACCACCGCCGCCGCCGCCCGCGCAGAGCACCTCCAGCGGGTCGGCCGGCAGCGGATCGTTGCGATCGAACAGCTGCACGAGCGCCGCCGAGGCCGCGGTGTTGCCGACGAACATGGCCCCGAGGAGCCGCCCGTCGCGCATGACGAGCTTCCGGTAGGTGCACTTCCGCGTCTCGACGATCTGCAGCACCTCGTCGCTCTCGAGCTCCGGCTCGACGCTGCCCATCGAGGTGACGTCGACCCCCGCCACCTTCAGCCGGCTGTAGAGCTTCGAGCCCCGGTAGCGCGCCTGCGGGTTCGCGCCCGTCAGGAGATCCGCGAGGACGGCGGCCTGCTCCCAGATCGGCGTCACGATGCCGTAGAGCCTGCCCCGGTGCTCCGCGCACTCGCCGATCGCGTAGACGCCGGGCACCTGGGTGGCCATGGTGTCGTTGACCACGATGCCCTTGTTGATGGGCAGCCCCGAGGCGCGCGCGACGTCGACGCGCGGCCGCACCCCGCACGCCATGATCACCATGTCCGCCGGCAAGACGCTGCCGTCGTCGAGCCGGACCCCTTCCACCACCTCGTCCCCGCAGATCGCCTCGACCGTGCGCCCGGTGCGGACGAAGATCCCGCAGCGCTCGATCTGCTGCTCGAGCATGTCGCCGCCCATCTGGTCGAGCTGCGCGTTCATGAGGCCCTTGGCGACGTGAATGACGGTCACGTGCAGCCCCATGTCGCTCAGCACCTTGGCGGCCTCCAGGCCGAGCAGCCCGCCGCCGACCACGATGGCGTTGTCGCCCGCCCGCGCGTGGCCGCGCATCCGGAGGCAATCGTCCATGGTCCTGTAGACGAAGACGCCCGGACGCAGATCGCCCTCCGCCGTCGTCATCCCCTCGAGCGGCGGGACGAGCGGCCGGCTCCCGGTAGCGATCACCGCGACGTCGTAACGGTGGGCCGCCGCGCCGTCCGTCACGACCATCCTCGCCGCGGTGTCGAGCCGCGCCACGGACGTCCCGCTGACGAGCTTCACGCCGTTCCGCTCGTACCACGCCGGCGGCTTCGTCACGATGGAGTCGGGCGCCTCGCCCGCGAGCACCTTGCTGAGCAGGACGCGGCTGTACGCGCCGCCGGGCTCCTCGCCGAACACGGTGATGTTGTAGCGGTCCCGGGCGCCGCGCGAGACGAGCTCGTCCAGCAGGCGGCAGGTGGCCATGCCATTGCCAACGACGACAAGGTCCTTCCTTCGCATCAGTTCGACTCCGAGACCCGGCGCGCCCTGACGGCGCACACCTTGAACTCCGGCATCCGGCTGGTCGGGTCCAGCGCCGGCTTGGTGAGGACGTTGGCGGCCTTCTTGCCGCCCCAGTGGAACGGCGCAAACAGCGTGTCGGGCCGGATCTCCGGCGTGACCGAGACCCGGAAGACGACCGACCCTCGGCGGCTCTCGACGAGCAGCCAGTCGCCTTCGACCACGCCGAGCCGCGCCGCCAGCCGGGGGTGGACCTGGACCTTCGGCTCGGGCTTGGGCTCGTCCAGCGCGGAGACCCGGCGCGTCTGAGCGCCGGAGTTGTAATGCTCCTTGTAGCGTCCGGTCGTGAAGTAGAGCGGATACGCGTCGTCGGGGAGCTCGGCGGCCGGCCGGTGGTGGACGGCGTGGAAGCGCGCCCGGCCGCCGGGGTGATAGAAGCGATCGGCGAAGAGGCGCGGCGTCCCCGGGTGCTCGGTCGACGGGCACGGCCAGAAGACGCCTCGCTCGCGCCGTATCCTGTCGTAGGTGATGCCGCTGTAGTCCGCCTTCGCGCCCGCGGTCGCCCGCCGCAGCTCGTCGAACACCCGCTCCGCGCCCTCGTACTGGAAGTGCTTGCCCGCGCCGAGCCGGCGCGCGAGCTCGCAGAAGATCTCGATATCGCTCTTCACCCCGGGGGGCGGCCGGCGCGCCCGCTGCCGGAGGATCACCCGCCCTTCGAGGTTCGTCATCGTGCCCTCCTCCTCCGCGAACTGGGCGACGGGGAGCACGGCGTGGGCGGAGGCCGCGGTCTCGTTCACGAAGGCGTCGCAGACCACGAGCAGGTCGAGCGCGGCGAGCTTGCGCTCGACGTTGAGCGCGTTCGGGGACGCGACAACCACGTTGGAGCCGAACACGAGCAGCGCGCGGATCCCGCCCTGGGGGCCGAGCGCGTCGAGCAGCTCGTAGGCGCTCTTCCCCTTGGACGGCAGCTCCGCCGGGTCGATCCCCCAGACGCGGGCGATCGCCTGCCGGTGCTCCGGGTCCTCGATCAGCCGGTAGCCCGGCAGCTGATCCGCCTTCTGGCCGTGCTCGCGGCCTCCCTGGCCGTTGCCCTGTCCGGTCAGGCAGCCATAGCCGCTGTAGGGTTTGCCGACCTTGCCGAGCGCGAGCATCAGGTTGATGAAGGAGAGGACGGTGTCCGAGCCCTTGGACTGCTGCTCCGGCCCGCGGCCCGAGAGCAGCATGCTGCTCGGCGCCTCGGCCAGCAGCCGCACGGCCCGGAGCTGGTCCTGCGTCGAAACCCCGGTCAGCCGCTCGACGTGCGCCGGGTGATACGAGAGGACGACGCGCCGGAGCTCGTCGAAGCCCTCCGTGCGCGCGGCGATGTACGCCGGATCGACGAGCTTCTCCTCCAGCGCCAGGTAGAGAAGGCCGTTGGCGAGCGCGAGGTCGGACCCGGGCGTGGGCTGGAGGTGCAGCGCCGCCCCGCGCGCCGTGTCGGTCCGCCGCGGGTCGACGACGATCAGCGCGCCGCCGTTGTCGCGCTGGGCGTAGATCCATTGCATGATGGGCGGCAGGGTCTCCGCGCAGTTCGCGCCCCACAGGAGGAGCGTCTTGGTCTGGGCGATGTCGGACACGGGGAACGGCAGGCCGCGATCGACGCCGAACGCCTTGTTCTGCCCCGCCGCCGCCGAGGACATGCAGTAGCGGCCGTTGTAATCGACGTTCGGCGACCCGAGGGCCAGGCGGACGAACTTGCCGAGGAGATAGGTCTTCTCGTTCGTCAGGGCGCCGCTGCCGAACGCGGCCAGCGCCGCGGGGCCGTGGGCCTCGCGCAGCTGGAGGAGTCGCTCGGCGATGAAATCGAGCGCCGTCTCCCACCGCGCCGGGAGGAGGCGGCCGTCGCGCCCGCGGAGCAGCGGCGACGTCAGCCGCTCGCGGTGATCGAGCAGCGCTGCGGAGGTGAACCCCTTGATGCACATCTGCCCGCGGTTGACGGGGAACTCCTCGTCCGGCCGGACCTCGATCGGCCCGGAGAAGGGCGACAGATCGGTCACGACCATGCCGCACTGGAAGGCGCAGTACGGGCAATGGGTCCGCGTTGTCTCGGAGGTGACGACCTTGAGGTGGAGGGAGGAGCGCGCGGCCATGGAGGAGGGGCGTGACCGTCCTCGACGAACACGCCGGACCGGGTATAGCGGTCGCCGTGTTTCCCATGAGTTTCGCCGAAATATGCGGCGGGTAAATCGGACGCGGAGATCGGGGTCGGCCTGGTCTGCCCGAGATCGTCGCCGCCGGCGACGTGCAGGAGCTCGCCCCGGTCGCAGGATCGGCCCCGCGCGTGACGCCGACGGCCGCTCAGGTCGCGGGCACGACGGTGATCTCGCCGGTCGTGTACAGCGCGGAGGTGTCCCAGGCGAGCCCTGGGGCGAGCGGCACGGCGATGTCCACCGCGGCGAACGTCCCCGTGAGGCCGCCGCTCCAGCCGAGCAGGGCGATGGTGTCGCCGACCTGGAACGACGCCGAACCGTCGTCCGGGAGCACCCTCAGCGCCCCGTCGAGGAGGAGGTCCCCGCCCACCTGGATAGACGTTGTGGGAGAAGAGGCTCGCTCCTTGCTTGAGCTGGACGCGGCCCTGTCGAGTGTGACCGATGTAGGTATTCGCTGTGCTCGTCATGGTGGCGTCGTACCCCTCGACGAGCAGATGGCCATCGCCCGTCGAGCCCCTGGCGCCCACCACGAGATCATCGGTGATCGCCTCGGCGCCGTTACGGATGATGACCCAACTCTCGAAGTGGCTCGTGCCGATCTCGATGGATTCATGTTGACCCACGTATCGGAGGCGGCCCCGCTCCGATAGCTGAGCTTTCCTCCGGCATCGGAGGCGACCCGGCGCCGATAGCTGAGCTTTCCTCCGGCATCGAAGGCGGCCCCGCTCCGACAGCTGAGCTTTCCTCCGGCATCGGAGGCGGTCCTGCCACGATAGCTGAGCTTTCCTCCGGCATCGGAGGCGGCCCTGCCACGATAGCTGAGCTTTCCTCCGGCATCGGAGGCGGCCCTGCTCCCCAATGGCCGCGCTGCGCAGGCACGACACCGCGGCGCTCGGCCATGGGCCGTCGAAATCTTGCCATGTCCGTTGACCGAGCGGTACGGGTGCTTACCCCTGGCACGAACGTCCGGCGCGCGCCGGACGCGCACAACACGTCCAGCGCAGGGGAGTAGGGAGCACGGCGCTTGTGTCCCTTCGCCGCCCGGCGAAGGACTTCGACGAGAGGTGTTCCCCTCATGGCCAAGCCTTCCTCTCCGGTCAGCAAGAAGAAGCCGGCGCCCAGCGCGCTCGCGGCCCCGCCCCAGGCGGCGGCGGCGTTCGACAGGACCCTCCCCGAGATCGAGTCGCTGAGCCCGGATCGACTCGTCTCCATCAAGATCGACATCCCTCGCGCCGTCTCCCAGGTGCTCGGCGTGCTGCCAGGCCTGCTCGCGCTGCGCCCCGCCATCGCCGCGCAGCTGCAGCAGCACGAGCTCGCGCTGCTCGACCGGCTCGAGACGTACGCGCTCGCCGCCTGGTACGCGCACCTCCTGTGGCTGTCCAGCGGAGGCGGCGAGAACGCGCTGAAGCCGCTCCTCGCCGAGGCGGCCGCGCTGCGCGAGAACCTGCTGGGCGACGCCGAGGCGCTCGCCCGTCGCGGCCTGCTCGACGCGGCGGCCGTCGCGGAGATCCGCGCCGGCCACGGGCACATCGACATGGCCAACGACCTCGTCGCGCTCTCGGCCCTCCTCGGCGGGCGCTGGTCCGATATCGCCGGCAAGACGGCGGCGACGGAGGAGGAGGTGAAGCGCGCCGGAGAGATCGGGCCGCAGCTCCTCACCGCCCTCGGCGCGCGGGAGCACGGCAAGGCGCCCGGGCCGACCGAGGCCGCGGACAAGCGGGCGCGCGCCTTCGCGCTGCTCGTGCACGCCTATGACCAGACCCGCCGCGCCGTGACCTACCTGCGCTGGAACGACGGAGACGCCGACACGATCGCGCCGTCGCTCTACAAGGGCCGCGGCGGCCGCGCCGCGTCCTCCAACGACCCCGCGACCGAGCCCGCGGACACCTCCGGCGCGGCCGCGCCGACCGAACGGGAGGTGGCGCCCGAGGGCGCGCCGCCGAGCGGCTAGAACGCCGAACAGGCGGACACCGCGCGAAGGCTTCGGGGCTCATGCCCACCGCGCCCCGGGGCAGCGCGCACGTCGCGCGTCGCACGTCGCACGTCGATCAACAGGCACCAACAGGCACGCTGCCGGGCTTGTGTGACTCGATTTCTACCATCCGCTCGCACGCGGGCCCAGGTCGCGATGACACGGCGAAATTCATTGCAATGGTGAATCGATTCGCCTATCCATTTCATCGTGGGAGACCACATTCGCATGGTGCTCCGGCGCTGCTGGGGCATCAGGCAATGGCGCGCTCTCACGCGCACGGAACCTTCTCGTGGAGGGATGAGAATGACGAAATACCAAGCTCGATGCGCTCTCTCGGTGCTGCTCGCTGCCGCGTCGGCGGGCGCGGCAGAACAGGCCCACGCAGCCGTGACCATCGCCGGAGGCGTATCTCCTCAGAATCCATCCGATCCTTGGGACCTGGGGACGAGCCAGCTCGTCGTGGGATCCGGCACGGTCGAGGTGACCGATGGTGGGACGTTGATCAGCCCCGGCGCGTCCGTGAACGGGGGGAACGCCGATTTCGGCACCGTCTTGATCGAGGGGTATGGCTCGACATGGATCAACCATGGATCCATGGGGATCGGCAGAGCCAACCTCTCCGAGGGCTGGGTCGTCGTCCGGAACGGCGCCGAGGTGATCACCGATGACCTCGTGGTGGGCGCGAGGGGCACGCTAGGTCATGGTCGTCTGTTCGTCGAGGGGTACGACGCCACCCTGACGAGCGGAGGAAACACCTACATCGGCGACCTCGGGCAGGGCTACGTCGAGCTCAAGCAAGGAGGGAGCCTCTTCTCCCATGACGTCTATATCGGCGGCGTCCACGGCTGCTCGATCTGCGGGGGCGAGGTCGTGATCACGGGCTCCGCGACGAAGTGGGTGAGCACGGGGGAGTTCGTCCTCGGCGTGGCGAGCCGTGGCCTCCTGAACGTTCACCGCGGCGAGCTGTTGACGGTGGGCGCGAGCATCGACGGCGATGACCTCCTGAACAGCCACGCGACCGTGAGCGGCTGGGGCGGCACGTGGACCAACCAGGGGCTCCTGCGCGTGGGGGCGAACCGTGGATACGGCACGCTCACCGTCGGGGCCTATGGGACCCTCGTGACGGAAGACACCGAGATCCGCTCCGAGCTCGGCGGCGGCTTCGTCAAGGTGAACGATGTCTATGCATCGTGGATCAACGGCGGCGACGTCACCGTCTCTGCCATCGGCAACCAGTATCCATCGCTCCTGGTCGATAACCACGCCTTCGTGAGCATTGGCGGCCTCCTGCGGACCACGCCGTGGGCAGGCGGCGATCCCTACCCGTACCTGGGGCCGTCCGTGCGCCTCGCGGACGGCGACCTCATCGCGGGCGCGATGGAGGTCGCGGCGGGCGACTTCGAGCTCGCCGGCGGGCGCCTCGAGACCGGCAGCTTCGTGGGCGATCTCGACAACCTCCAGGCCGGCGAGCTCTCCGTGGGAGAGGTCCACCCGTCGACCGTCGTCGCCGGCAGCTACGCCCAGGGGCCGGGCGCCGCCCTCCGCGTCACGGTCGCAGGAGCGAGCGCCTTGCCGCTCCTCCAGGTGGACGGTGACGTCCACCTCGACGGGGCGCTCGAGGTCCGGCCGGCGGACGGTTCGGCGTCGTTCCAGGCCGGGGACACCGTGGCTCTGCTCGGCTGGAGCGGCGACCTCACGGGGGCGTTCGCCTCGGTGATCATCGACGTGCCGCTCGCCCCAGGGCTCGCGTGGGACACCTCCGCGCTGTACGCGACCGGCGAGATCACCGTCGTGACCGCGCCCTGAGCGCAGCCGGCTCAGGACGTCAGTTCCACCGGTAGGCCACGCCGAGCGGCAGGGACGCCGCCAGGCCGTCCGCGCCGACGAGGAACAGCGGCGTGGCCTGCAGGAAGAGCGAGCCCGACGGGCTGTCCGTGAGCTTCATGCCGATCTCGGCGCCCAGGCCCAGAGCAAATCCCAGCGACAAGCTCGCCTCCACCATGTCTCCACCATATTCGTAGCCGTCCTCATTCCACGCATAGCCCTCCGTGTAGGCGGTCCCGCTCTGCGTCGCCGTGCCGAAGAGCAGCGACGATCCCACCCGGAAGCGATCGCCGAGCGGGTACGACACCGACGGGCCGAGCGCGATGAGCAGGCCCGCGCTCGAGTGAAGGCTGAGGTGGGCGCGAACGCCGAGGTCCAGGCGCTCCGTCGCCGTGTATCCGATGAACCCCGTCGCCCCTGCGAGGAAGCTACCCTCTGCGAGAGCGTAGTAGCAGTCCCCATACCCGCTGATGCTGCAGACATCCATCTCGTCTGCCTCCATCCAGAGATAGCCGATGAACCCGCCTGCCTCGAAGACGAGGCGGTCCAGTACGCCCGGCGCGGCGGCGCGCACGCTCCTCTCGTCGCGCACTCCATCGCGCTGCGCATCGGGCAGCAGCCGCGCCCTGGGCAGCCGCACCGCCGGCGACCGCGCCGCCGGCCGCGACGCGGCCCCCGGCGCCGCCTCCGTCGGCACCGCCTCCGCCGGCGCGGGCGCCGGCACGGCGACGTCCACGCGCTCCGACTCCTTCAGCGCCACCGTCGTCTCCCAGAAGACCTCCCCTTGGTGCGCCGCGGCCACGACGTGCTCGCCCGGATCCACCGGCAGCTCCTTGTCCCACGCGACCGGATCGAGCGCCGCCCCGTCGAGCAGGATCGTCACCTGGTCGGCGCCCGCGTCGCCCGCCGAGGCGCGCACCCGGAGCCAGGGCACCCGCGGCGCGAGCGCGTCGATCCGCGCCTTGGCGAACGCCTCCCGGGCCGCGTCCCCCGCGGTTCGCGCCGTGATCAGCGCCTCCTGGAAGCCCACCCAGGCCGTGGCCACCTGGCCGAGCCGCTCGTGGCAGAAGGCGAGGTTGAGCTTCGTCCCGAGGCTCGGCTCGAGGCGCTGGCTCTCCTCGAGCTTGGGGCAGGCCTCGGCGAAGCGCTGCTCGACAAGGAGCGCGCGGCCCTCTCGAAACAGCTGCTCGGCGGCGCTCTCCACGGCGGCGGCCTGCCGGCCCCAGAGCAGCGCGGAGGCGCCGAGGAGCGCCCCCGCGAGGGGAGCGCAGAGCGTGCGACGGAACGGACGGAGCGGGTTCACGTGGTCCTCGGGAGGCGCTAGCGGTCAAGAGTCTCAGAAGCCGTCGGAGCGTCGCTCCGGTCTGCCAGCCCGATCCCCGGGCGTGCGGCCGGGACGCCGAGCACCGTGAAGGTAACCTGCTGTCCTTCCACCTGTCCTTCCACGTCGACGCCCCCGTCGTCACACGCGGCGGGCAGCGAGGCAAGGGCCAAACGAGATGCCTTGTTCATGTCCTGTTCTCCTCTTCACGCAAGGTCGGCTCAAACATCGAGTGCTCCCGAGGCCGCGCCTCCCGTACCACCGAGGCGCGCCTCCGCAGCGCCGAGCGCCGGGCGGCGCGAGCGCTCGGAGCGCCGGCAGGCCCGCCCTGCGCCCGCGGCCCGCCGGAGCTCCCTCCCGGGGTCGGCCTGTGGTAGCTTCGCCTCGTCGATGATCCTATTCCGCGTGGCCCCCGCGTCCCTTTAGGCATGGCCGACGATTTCTCGCGCGGGCCCCGGCGAGGCAGGTTTCCGACGACCCACCGGTCCGCCGTCGTCGCGGTGGGCAGCGACGACCCGGCGGAGCGCGCGCGCTCGTTCGACATCCTGGTGCGCGCCTACTGGAAGCCGGTGTACAAGCACCTCCGCGTCCGCTGGCGCATGGAAGGCGAGCGCGCCGCCGACCTGACGCAGGGCTTCTTCGCGCGCGCGCTCGAGCAGCGGACGTTCTCCGCGTACGACCCGGCGCGGGCGCTGTTCCGCACCTATCTCAAGATGTGCCTCGACCGCTTCGTCATGAAGGAGGCCGAGAGCAGCGGGCGGCAGAAGCGCGGCGGACATGCGGTGACGCTGAGCCTTGACTTCCCCTCTGCCGAGCGGGAGATTGAGGCGCTCGCCGTGCCCGCGCCCGACTCGATCGACACGTACTTCGACCGGGAGTGGAAGCGTCACCTGGTCGGGATGGCGGTCGACGCCCTCCGCGAGCGCTGCGAGCGGGGCGGCAAGCAGCTCACCTTCCGCGTCTTCGAGCGCTACGTGCTCGACGAGGGCCCCGAGGGCCGCCCCACCTATGCTGAGCTCGCCGCGGAGCTCGGGATCAAGGTCACCGACGTGACCAACTACCTCGCCTCCGCGCGGCGCGAGTTCCGCGGCCTGCTCCTCGACAAGCTCCGGGAGATCACCGGCTCCGAGGCCGAGTTCGAGGCCGAGTCGCGCGCCTTGCTCGGGGGCGCCCGGTGACCTTCCTCGACGACGCGGGGGTCGGGCGCCTCGTCTCGCTCGCGGCCGAGCCCGAGGTCGTCGCCGGCAGGTTCGAGATCGACACGCTGCTCGGGGAGGGCGGCATGGGCGTCGTCTTCGAGGCCTGGGACCGCGAGGAGCGCCGGAGCGTGGCGCTCAAGCTCCTGCGCGACGTCGACGAGGCGACGAGCGCCCGGTTCGACCGGGAGGCCGAGGCGCTCGCCGCGCTCTCCCACCCGGGGATCGTCGGCTACGTCGCCCACGGCAGCACCCCGATGGGCGAGCGGTACCTCGCCATGGAGCGGCTCGTGGGCGTGACGCTCGCGGAGCGGCTCGCCGCCGGCCCGCTCGGCGTGCGCGACGCGGCCGAGGTCGGGCACGGCGTCGCCTCGGCCCTCGCCGCCGCGCACGAGAAGGGCCTCGTCCACCGCGACATCAAGCCGAGCAACATCTTCCTGCAGGACGGCGCCGTCGATCGGGTCAAGCTCCTCGATTTCGGGCTCGCGCGCGGGCCGAACGCGGCCGCGGTCACCGGCGCCGGGACGCTCGTCGGCACGCCGAGCTACATGGCGCCCGAGCAGGTGCGCGGCGCGGCGACCCCCGACGCGCGCACCGACGTGTTCGCGCTCGGCGCGGTGCTCTTCGAGTGCCTGACCGGCCGGGCGCCGTTCTCGGGCGCGGACACCGAGGCGGTGCTGGTGAAGATCCTCGTCGAGCGGCCCCCCGCGGTCCGGGAGCTCTGCCCGCTCGCCCCGCCCGCGCTCGAGGCGCTCGTCGCGCGGATGCTCTCCAAGGCCCCCGAGGGCCGCCCGGCGAGCGCCGCCGAGGTCGCCGCCGAGCTCGGCGCCCTCCTCGCCGACGGGGGCCTCGGCGCCGCCCCGGCCGCGGCGGCCGGCGACCCGGCGCAGGCCGCCGCGCCGGGGGCGCTGCTCGCCGGCAAGTACCGGGTGGTCCGGACGCTGGGCAGCGGCGGGATGGGGGTCGTGCTGCTCGCGCGGCACGAGGCGCTCGAGCGGAACGTGGCGCTCAAGCTCCTGCGCGGCAAGAAGAGCGGCGGGGACGTGGCGCGCTTCCTGCGCGAGGCGCGGGCGGCGTCGCGGCTCGAGAGCGAGCACGTCGCGCGGGTGATGGACGTCGGCACGCTCGACGACGAGACGCCGTTCATCGTGATGGAGTTCCTGAGCGGCAAGGACCTCGGGCAGGTCCTGCACGAGAAGAAGCGGCTGCCGGTCGGGGTGGCGGTGGACTACGTGCTCCAGGCGGGGGAGGCGATCGCCGAGGCGCACGCGCTCGGCGTCGTCCACCGGGATCTGAAGCCGTCGAACCTGTTCCTCACCGCGCGGCGGGACGGCTCGCCGCTCGTCAAGGTGCTCGATTTCGGCATCTCGAAGATCTCGCGCGCGAGCGACGCCGCGCGGGCAGGCGACGACGCGCACGCGGTGACGCTCCCGCTCGACGTGAGCATCACCGCGCCCGACGCGATCATGGGCTCTCCGCTGTACATGTCGCCCGAGCAGCTCGAGAGCACGAAGCGCGTGGACGCCCGCACGGACATCTGGTCCCTCGGCGTGGTCCTGCAGGAGCTCCTCACCGGCCGTCCGCCGTTCGCGGCGGGCAGCTTCATGGCCATGGGCGCGAAGATCGCCGCCGGCGCGCCCGCCGGGCTCCGCGAGGGCTGCCCCGAGGCCCCGGAGGGCCTCGCCGCGGTCGTGCTCCGCTGCCTGGAGAAGGACCCCGCGCGGCGCTTTCAGAGCGTCGCCGAGCTCGCGCAGGCGCTCGGGCCGTACGCGCCGGAGGGCTCGCGGCTCTCGGTCGAGCGCATCGCCCGCGTCGCCGGGGCCGGCGCGGCGGCCGCCGACGCGAGCGCCGCGCCGGGCGCGGACGCGGGCGCGCCGGCCGCGCGCCCGGAGGACGCGCCCTCGGACCGCGGGACCACGGCGCGCACCAGGAATGCGCCGGCCGCGTCCAGGGGGCGGCGCGGCGCGCTCGTCCTGGTCGTGGGCGCGGCGATCGCGCTGGGCGCTGGGCTCGTGGCCGTGCTGCGCGCTCCGGGGGGCGCGGAGGGCCCGCTCGCGGCGCCTGCCGCCGCCGGCGCGACGGCGCCGTCGACCGACGAGACGCCGAGCCCGAGCCACGCGCTCCAGCGCAGCGCCGCCGCGCCCGCGCCACCACCGCCGTCTGCGGCGACGGCGAGCGCGGCGGCGCCCGCTCCGGAGGCCGACGCCTCCGCGGGCGCGCCGCCGTCGCGGGGCGCCGGCCTCCCGGACGGCGCCCCGCCGTCGCAAGGCGCGGGGGCCGCGGCCGCAGCGGCGCCGCCGAGCCCGCCAGAGCGCCCGCCGTCCAGCGCGCGCGCCCGTCCCGCCGCGCCGCCGGCCAAGGACAGCCCCCCTGAGGCGCCCGCGGTCGAGCGAGCGCGCCCTGCCGCCAAGCCATCTCCCGGCGAGGTCGATCTGATGGACCCGGCGCTGCTCCGCCGGTAGCGGGTGATGCGGTAACGGCCGCACGCAGCGCCGCGAAAGCGTGGACCTCCAAGCCATCAAGGGCGCCGACCGGGCAGGGTAAACCGGTTAATAAATACATTTAACTTAAGCGGTTCGGGAAATGATGGCCGGCAGGAGACCATCGTAATGAAAATTTCTACACTTGGTTCGCTTGCTCCCGAGCGAGTCCTGTTCGCGCTGCTCGCGTCGGCCGCCCTCCTGGCCTGCGGCGACGACGGCGACACGTCCCTGGCGGGCAGCGGCGGCGCCGGCGCCTCCGGCGGCGGCACCGGCACGGCCAGCGGCGGCACCGGCGCTGCCGGCGGCGGCACCGGCACGGCCAGCGGCGGCACCGGCACGGCCAGCGGCGGCCAGGGCGGCCATCTGCCCTCGGACATCGTCGAGCCCGGCGACCCCGGGCAGGGCGATGTCACCTTCACCGTGCGCGTCGATCAGGGGGTGCGCCCCATCTGCCCGCTCATCTACGGGGCCAACTGGGCCGAGGACCTGGACGGCGAGCAGCGCGGGACGAGCGTCGTGCGCATGGGCGGCAACCGCATGACCGCCTACAACTGGGAGAACAACGCCTCCAACGCCGGCTCGGACTACATGTTCCAGAACGACGCCCACCTCGCCGGCAACGGCCCCAAAGGCGATGTCCCCGGCGAGGCGGTGCGCGTGCTGGCCGAGGACGCGCTGTCGCACGGCGCCGCCTTCGTCGCGACCATCCCGATCTGCGGCTATGTCGCGGCCGACAAGGCCGGCGACGGCGACGTCAACAAGACCCCGAATTACCTCCAGACGCGCTTTCACCGCACCATCGCGCGCAAGGGCGCTCCGCTCTCCGCGGCGCCGGATCTCGGCGACGACGCCGTGTACCAGGACGAGTTCGTCGCCTGGATGAAGCAGGCCTTCCCCGACGCTTTCCAGGGCGATGTCGCGAGCGTCCTGTTCTCGCTCGACAACGAGCCCGACCTCTGGAATCACACCCACGAGCGCATCCACCCGGAGCCGGTGACCTACGCCGAGCTCGTCGAGAAGAACATCGAGTTTGCCTCCGCGGTCAAGGACGTCGCGCCGAACGCGCTCGTCACCGGCTTCGTCTCGTACGGGTATTCGGGCTACGTCAGCCTGCAGGACGCGCCGGACGCGGACGGGAACTTCATCGAGCATTACCTCGACGCCATGAAGGCCGCCGAGGCGAGCGCGGGGCACCGCCTTGTCGACGTGCTCGATCTGCACTGGTACACGGAGATCTACGCGAACGGCGAGCGCATCACGGGCGACGATTCCTCGCCCGAGTCCGTGGAGGCGCGCGTCCAGGCGCCGCGCTCGCTCTGGGATCCCACCTTCAAGGAGGACAGCTGGATCGCGAACGACGTGCTCAACGGCCCGATCACGCTCATCCCGTGGCTCCGCGGCCTGATCGACGCCCATTACCCGGGCACCGAGATCGGCTTCACCGAGTACAATTACGGGGGCGGCAACCACATCTCCGGCGCGATCGCCCAGGCCGACGCGCTCGGCATCTTCGGCCGCGAGGGCGTGTTCCTCGCGACGATCTGGGATCCCGGCGAGGAGGTGTCGATGCTCCGGGCCGGCGTGCGGGCGTTCACGAGCTACGACGGGAAAGGCGCGCGCTTCGGCGACACGTCCATCCACGCCGAGACGAGCGACGTGGCGAAGGCCACCGTGTACGCGAGCATCGACGAGGCCGATCCGAACCGCATGGTCCTCGTCGCGATCAACAAGACCGCGGCCCCGCTCACGGCCGCGGTGACCCTCGCCGCCTACGCGAGCTACACGGCCGTCGACGTGTGGCAGCTCACGGCCGCAAAGGCCGATCTCGTGGCCGCGGATGCGGTCACCCCGGGCGCCACGAACGCGTTCACGTACGCGATGCCGGCCCACAGCGTCTCGGTGCTGGTGCCCCGGTAGCGCTCGCGGCGGAGGGGGACGCCCTCGCGCGTCGCGCCGCGGGCGGCCCCCGGCGCGACGCAGCACGGCCCCACCCGCGGCAGCTCGGCCGCGTCCCGAACGGCGATGTCCCGCAGGACGGCGCGCTCGAAGCGAGGGTAGTAGAGGAGATCGCTCCTTCCGCCCGCGCGCGGCGCAGCAGCGGGCGATCTCCGCATCATGGCGAGCGATCTCCGCGGCCGCGCCCGAACGGCCCTGCGGCGCGCTGCCCGTTGACCGGCGGTCCGCGGAAGCGTAGGTGTTTTGAGTTGTCATGCACGACCACACGATCGGAGGCAGGTACGCGCTTCGGCGCATGATTGGCCGCGGCGGCATGAGCGTCGTGTGGGAGGCGTTCGATCAGATGCTCCGCCGGACGGTGGCGATCAAGCTGATGGCCCCCCATGAGCTCGCCTCCGACGAAGCGCAGCGCCGCTTGGCGCAGGAGGCGACGACGATCGCCCGGGTCCGGCATGAGCACATCGTCCAAGTGCACGACTTCGGCATCGACGAGGGGTCGCCCTACATCGTCATGGAGCTGCTCGAGGGCGAGGACCTCGACTCGCGGCTCCGGCGGGTGCGCCTGCTCCCGGCCCCGACCGTGCTGTCGTTGCTCCGGCAGATCAGCGCGGGGCTCGACGCCGCGAGCGCGGCGGGCATCGTCCATTGCGATCTCAAGCCCGCAAACATCTTCCTTGCCCGGAGCGCATACGGCGAATCCGTGAAGATCCTCGATTTCGGGATCGGGTGGACGCTCCACGAGGGGAGCGACGCTCCATCGAACGAGCGGTATAGCGGGCGGTTCGGGACCCCGGCGTACATGAGTCCCGAGCAGGTCCGCGGCGCCGTCCCCCATCCCCTGACCGATCTCTGGTCGCTCGGCGTCATCGTCTACCGCGCGCTCACCGGCCATCTCCCGTTTCCGCTGACCGACGTCCGGGAGCTCATCGTCAGCATCTGCACCGATCCGTTCGCGCCGGCGTCGTCGCTCGGCGTCGACCTCCCCCCCGGCGTCGACCGCTTCTTCGAGCGCGCCCTGGCGAAGGATCGCTCTCGCAGGTTCCAGTCGGGCCGAGAGCTCGTCTCGGCCTTCGCCGCGATCTGCAATGCCGCGGCGAGCCCCGCCAAGATCCTGGTCGTCGACGACGAGCCCGACCTCCAGATGCTGCTCAAGCTGTATTTTCGCAAGAAGACCGGCCGCGCCTACGAGCTCGTCTTCGCCGAAAACGGCCAGCTCGCCCTCGACGAGCTCCGGCGAAACCCGGACATCGACGTCATCGTCACCGATCTCAACATGCCGGTGATGGACGGGTTCTCCCTCCTCGAGCGCGTCCCCGAGGTGAACCCGCTGGCGAAGACGGTGATCGTGTCCGCGTACGGCGACATGCCCAACATCCGCCGCGCCATGAACCGGGGCGCCTTCGATTTCCTGTTCAAGCCAATCCACTTCGAGGATCTGGAGGCGACGCTGGAGAAGACGCTCCGGAGCGTCGAGGAGCACCGGCGCAAAGCGCATTCGAACGAGGAGAACGACCTCTTGCGGAAGTTCACGAATGCAGCCCTGATCGAGCGGCTCCGGTCGCACGGGCCCGCGGGCGTGACGGCGAGCGAGACGCTCGAGGCGACGGTGGTGTTCGTCGATGTCCACCGGTTCACCCGCATCGCGAAGGAGCGGCCCCCCGTCGAGGCCACGCGGCGGCTCAACGCCAACTTCGAGGTGATCGTCCCGGAGCTCCTGGCGCAGGGCGGGATGGTCGACAAGTTCGTCGGCGACGCGGTCATGGCGGTGTTCCATGGGCCGGATCACCTCGATCGGGCGCTCCGGGCGTGCCTCGCCGTGCGCGCGCAGATCGAGACGATCGCGCAGCGCGCAGGCGACGACTCGCCGTATGCGCACGGGGTGTGCATCGGCCTCTCCACGGGCGACGTCCTCGCGGCGGGCGTCGGCTCGCACGCGTGCGGGCAGCTCGGCTACTCGGTGCTGGGCGAGGCGGTGAACGCCGCCGCCCACCTCGCGCGGGCGGCGCTCCCCGGAGAGATCCTCGTCGACGAAGCGGTCTGCGCGGGGGCCAGGCGCGACATCAAGCTCGAGGACGCCGGCGCGCGGGGCGTCTGGCCGAGGGCGGATCCGACGGCGGTCTACCGGGTGCTTCGGAGCGACCCCGCGTCGCGCGCGCTCGCGGAGATGCCGACCGTCGAGATGTAGCGCCGCGGCCGGGCGCGCCGCCGCGCGGATCAGCCGGCCGACGGCCCCGGCAGGGGCAGCTTGACGATGAACTCCGCGAACTGGCCCTCCTCGCTCTCCATGCGGAGGGTGCCCCCGTTGGCCTGCACGATCTCGTGGCTGATCGACAACCCGAGGCCCGTGCCCTCGCCTGCCGGCTTGGTCGTGAAGAAGGGCTGGAAGATGCTGTCGCGGATGGCCAGGGGGACGCCGGTGCCGTTGTCGCGGACGCGGATCTCCACATGGTCGCCGAGGTTCTTCGTGCTCAGGGCGATCGACGGAGCGAAGTCGCTGCCGGCCGTCGCCTGCTTGGCGCGCGTCGCATACCAGGCGTTGTTGAGGAGGTTCACGAAGACCCGGCCGATCTCCTGCGGCACGAGCACGACGCGCGGCATGGACGCGTCGTAGCTCGCCTCGACGGCCACCGGCTCCAGGCCGTCGCGCGAGCGCAGGGCGTGGCAGGCGAGCGCGACGTACTCGGCGAGGAGCGCGTTGATGTCGATCGCCTCCCGCGAGCCGATGCCCCCGCGGGAGTGCTCCAGCATCGCCCGCACGATGGCGTCGGCGCGCCGGCCGTGCTGGTTGATCTTCGTCACGATCTGCTGGAGGTCGTCGAGCAGATCCGTCACCCGCTCCGCCGCCGCAGGGTCGCGCCCGGCCACGGCGGTGAGCTGCTCCCGCAGGTCGTCGAGCAGCCCCACCGAGAGCTCAGCGAAGTTGTTCACGAAGTTCAGCGGGTTCTTGATCTCGTGGGCGATGCCGGCGGTCAGCGCGCCGAGGCTGGCGAGCTTCTCCTGCATGAGCAGCTGGTTCCGGGTCTCGACGAGGCGGCTCATCGCCCGCTCCAGCTCGGTGTTCTTGCTCTGCAGCTCCGTGGTCCTCTGCGCCACCTTCTGCTCCAGGGTGTCGTACAGCCAGGCGTTCTCCAGGGAGATCGCCGCCTGGGAGGAGAGGACCTCGAGGACGCGCGTGCGATCCGCGGTGAACGCGCCGGTGGTCAGGTTGTTCTCCAGGTAGAGGATCGCGAGCCGCCGCCGCTGCTTGACGACGGGCGCGCACAGGATCGATTTGATCCGGCGCCTCGCCACGGTGGGATCGGCGTGGAAGCGGGGGTCGTTCGCCGCGTCGTCGAGCACCAGGATCTCGCCGGTGCGCTCGACGTAGCGGACGATGGAGAGCGGGAGGTCCGTGCACCGCTCGACGGGGATGGACCGGAGGGCGGTGACATGCTCGCCGCCGGCGGTGCCCGCCGCCTCCTCCGCGAGCCCGCTCTCGCGGTGGACGAGGAGGTGGCCGCGCTCCGCGCCGGCGTTCTCCAGGATGATGCGCATCATGCGCTGGAGCAGGCGCTCCAGCACGATCTCGCTCGATATCGTCTGCACGGCCTTCATCACCGTGGTCGCGTCGAGCGCCGCGCCCGAGGGGCCGCCGTCGACGTGCTCGGCGGTGAGGTGGGGATAGCGCTCCTCCAGCGTCCTCGCCTTGGCCGTGGCGCCCCAGCGGGTGTAGGCGTCGTGGGCGATGACGAGGTAGCCTCGCACGAGGGTACGCCGGCCGCGGTCGAGGTGGAGCTCGGCGGCGCGCTCGGCCGCCAGCGCGAGGTGCTGCAGGAAGCCGTGCTCGCTGGCCGACACGATCGCCTGCTCGTAGAGGTCGATGGCGTCGATCTCCCGGCCCTGCAGGCGCGCGAGCTCGGCCGAGAGGAGCAGGTGCTGGTGCTGGAAGTTCGCCGGGCAGCCCTCGGCCCAGCGCCGCAGCTTGTCCAGCCAGCGCAGCGCCGCCTCCTCGCGCGCGGCGCGCTCGGGGCCGGACAGCCCCTGGGCCACGATCATCGTGGAGAGGGCGGCGTAGAAGGCGAAGATGGTGGGCGCGAGCTGGCCGAAGAGGATCGACTCGATGTCGCCGAGGGCGATGGAGGCGTCGATGACGCGCATCGCCTCCTCGTGGCGGCCGGAGAGGGCGAGGGCCTGCAGCTTGGCGACGTGGTAGTGCTGCAGCGCGAGCACGCTGCACGCCCGCAGATCCGCGATGAAGCGGGCCTCCTCGATGGTCCCGTCGTCGAAGTCGCCCGGGGCGCGCGTCGCGCCCTTCAGGCTGAGCGCCATCTGGCGGTGGGCGAGCACGCTGAGGCGGCTCTCGGCGTCCATGTGCCGCCGGTAGTGGGCGAGCTCGGTGAGCGCCTCATCCATGCTCTCCCCGCGCGCCATCGAGTGCACCGCGAGGAAGAACGCGGCGTACGAGGCGTAGGCCGGGTCGCCCGCGCGCACGCCCATGTCGCAGGCCTCGCGCAGGACGGCGATGCCCACCGGCAGCGGCTCGCCAAAGTGCCCGACGCAGGCGCCGTACCACACGCCCGAGCGGCACCCGGCGCGCGGGTCGCCGAACCTCCGGCTGAGCTCCATGGCCAGCTGGCCGAACGCGCAGCCGGCCCGCGAGTCGTGCATGGCCACCCCGAGCAGCGAGCCGTACGCCGCGTAGGCGGAGCAGGAGGCGCGCGCGTTGCCGTGGCGCAGCGAGAGCACGACCAGCTTGAAGACGGCGACCTGCAGGAGCAGCGGCCCCACGTAGATGGCGTCGATGGAGAGCTCCTCGAGCAGATCCATCACGACCAGCGTCTCGGGGTCGGTGACCTCGGGCAGGTCGATGAGATCCGCGATGGCCCGGCCGGCGAGCAGCGCCTTGAGCTCGCCCGCATCGGCGGCGGCGATCGCGCCGAGCCGCTCGGCGTCGTCCGGCGACGGCAGATCGACGCCGAGCAGGCGCAGGCCGGAGAGGATCACCTGCACGGCGTCGCCGTAGCGCACCGCGTTCCGGTAGAGCATCGTCCGCAGGACGCAGATGTTCGCCTTCTCAAGCGCCGTGCGGGCGTGGCCGAGCAGGTCCACGAACAGCCGCTCGGCGGCGTCGTGGTTCGCGTCCAGGAACTCGCACTCCGCGCGCAGGAGGTGCAGCGCGTAGACCAGCTCGTAGTCGCGCTCCCAGCTCCCGTCGGTCAGGAGCTGGTCGGCCACGGCCAGGTGCTTGAGCGCGACGCCGTAGGCGGTGGAGGCGCGCGCGCGCCGCCCGGCGAGCAGGTTCAGCTCGGTGAGCTGCCGCCGCTCGGCGGGCGCGTCGATGAGGTCCAGGCAGAGGTTGAGGTGGCCCGCGATGTCGAACACCTGCTCCTCGAGCGCGGCGGGGCTCACGCGCGCGAGCAGGAGGCGGCCGGTCTTGAGGTGCACCGCGCGCCGCTCCTCTTCCGAGATCAGCGTGTAGGCGGCCTGCTGCACCCGGTCGTGCAGGAAGCGGTAGGAGATCTCGATCGGCTCGAGCGCCGCAGGATCGGCGTCGAAGGGGAGGGTCTGCGACGGCTCGCCCTGGCCGAGCTTGCTGTGCGGCTGCGAGGGGGTGGACGGCGGGCGCTCCTGGGAGGGAGGGCCGGCGGCGGCCCGCCCGCTCTCGAGCAGGGCGCGGGCCTCGGGGCTGAGGTCGTCCAGGAGCGGGACGATCTGCCCCTCGTTCACCGCCTCCCAGAGATCGGCGGCGATCTCGGCGCGCGAGCGGCCGGTGACCACGGCCAGCGTGCTCAGGTGGAAGAGGTTGCCGATGCAGGCCGCGAGCGTCAGGGTCGCCCGGGTCCGCTCGGGGAGCCTCCGCAGGCGCCGCACCATCAGATCGATCACGTTGTCGGTGCTGCCCTTCTGCCGGCGCACCTCGCCCACGTCGCAGCGGAAGGAGCCGCTCTGCGGGTCGAAGCGGAGCAGCCCCTCCTCGTGCAGGGCGTGCAGGAACTGGATCAGGAAGAAGGGGTTGCCGTGGGTCCGCTCCAGGAGCACCGTGGCGAGCGGCTCGGCCTCGCCGCGGGCGGCGCGGAGCGCGTCGGTGACCAGCGCCACGACGTCGGGCCCGGCGAGCGGCCCCACCGCGATCGAGCTCATCCGCGCGCCCGCCCGCTCGATCTCCTTCATCGCGAGCTGGAGCGGGTGTCCCGCGTCGACCTCGTTGTCGCGGTAGGCGCCCACCACGAGCAGGTGCAGCTCCTCCGGGCCGGTGGTGAGCCGCTGCACGAGCTTCAACGACGCGGAGTCCGCCCACTGCATGTCGTCGAGGAAGACCACGAGCGGGTGCTCCGGCCCGGCGAAGACGCCGACGAAGCGCTCGAAGAGGGAGCTGAAGCGGTTCTGTGCCTCGCTCGGGCCGAGCTCCACGGCGGGCGGCTGCTCGCCGATGATCAACGAGAGCTCCGGGATGACGTCGGTGAGCACGCCCCCGTCCTTGCCGAGGGCCTCCAGCAGCCGCTCTCGCCAGCGGGCGAGGCTCTCGGGGGACCCGCCGAGCAGCTGCCGCAAGAGGCCTCGGAAGGCGGCGGTGAGCGCGAAGTAGGGGATGTCGGCCTTGAACTGCTCGTACTTGCCCTCGATGTACAACCCCCGCCGCCGCACGACGGGCTTGTGCACCTCGCGCACGATGGCGCTCTTGCCGATGCCCGAGTAGCCAGCCACGAGCACGAGCTCGCGCCGGCCGGCGCTCGCGCGCTCGAACGCCTCGACCAGCGCGGCCACCTCGGCCTCGCGGCCGTACAGCCGCTGGGGGATCTGGAAGAGATCGGGCCGGTCGCTGGCGCCGAGGTTCAAGTGCTCGACGCGCCCGAGCGTGGCGAGCTGCTCGAGGGCTGCGCGCAGGTCGGCGAGGACGCCGCGGGCGCTCTGGTAGCGCTCCTCCGGGTTCTTGGCGAGCAGCCTCATCACCAGATCGGAGACGGGCCGCGAGACGGCCGGCACGAGCTCGTGCGGCGGCGTCGGCGTCCGCGCCAGGTGCGCGTGCACCATCTCCATCGGGTCCGAGAGGCGGAAGGGCAGGCGCCCGGTCAGCATCTGGTAGAGCGTGACCCCGAAGGAGTAGTAGTCCGTGCGGTGGTCGATGGGCCGGTTCATCCGGCCCGTCTGCTCCGGCGAGACGTAGGGCAGGAGGCCCTCGATGCGCTCCGGGCTCAGCGCGTTGGGCGCCTCGCGCGGCAGGCGCGTGGCGGTGCTGAAGCCGAGCAGCTCGACCCGCCGCGCCCCCACGTCGACGAGCACGTTGTACGGGTTCACGTCCTTGTGGAGGATGCGGCGCTGGTGCATCTCGCCGACGCGATCCATGAGCCGCTCGGCGATCCAGAGCGCGGTCTCCTGCGGCATGCCCTCGCCGGGGATGATGCGCGCGAGCGGCGCCCCGCCCGGATCCTCGGAGGCCACCACCCCCCCGGGGTGCAGCCGGCTCGGCTCGCGGGCATTGAGGAAGTGCCCCCAGCCGAGCAGGAGCAGCATCCCGTATTCGTGCCGGAGCTTCGCCAGATCCGCGGTGCTGTCGGGGCGCCTGGGCGCCCGCAGGATCACGGTGCGACCGTCGGCTTCCCGGCGCGCGCGGGACACGATCGTGTGCGCGCTCGTGTACAGGGTGTCTACGACGTTGTAACCCGGGGTGTGCATGAGCTCCTCTCCTGCGCGCCGGCGGGGGCGCCGCGCCCATCGCCGAGATCCATGGTGTCCCGCCGCTGCGATCCCTCGCCGCCCGGGGGCGCGCTGACCTTGTCGAGGCAGCGCGAGAGCAGCTCGGCGAGCGCCGCGACCGCGGGCTCCTCGAGCATCGACTCGTGGTCGCCCGGGGTCGGGCGCACCTCGACCGGCCAGGCGGAGAGCGGCCCCCACCCGAGATCCGGGTCGCCCACGGCGCGGCGCTCGGCGCGCAGGAGCGCGACGCGGACGGGGCACGGGGGAGGGGCGTAGCGGCCGAGGATCGCGGCGTTGCGCTCGGTGTTGGCGCGGTAGTACGCGAGGGCGTCGCCGATCTCCCGCACGGTGGTCGTGGCCGGCAGCGCCCCGGCGTCGCGCGCCGCCTCGAGCACGCGGCAGAGCCGCGCCTCCGGATCGAGGCCGCGCAGCGCGGCGGCCTCCAGCGGGGGCGGCGCGGGGTCGCGGCCGGCCTCGCGCGCGCGGCCGCGCCGGAGGAGGTTCGCCGCGAAGCGCAGCGTCCAGGCGACGTCGTCGTGCACGGCGAGGGCCCGCGCGACCATCGACGGCGCGGCGGCGTCGAGCATCACGACCGCCAGCACGCGCTCGCCGGTCGCGAGGAGCCGGCGCGCCAGCTCGAAGGCGAGGATGCCCCCGTTCGAGTAGCCGCCGAGGACGAGGGGGCCCACTGGGCCCGCGCCAAGAGCGGCGCGGCAGGCGTCCACCGCCTGCGCCAGGGTGGGCAACGGGCCGCTGGCCCCGAACGTGGGCGGCTCGATCGCGAGGAAGGGCCGGTCCGGCGCGATCCGCGCCGCGAGGTGCTGGAAGTGCAGGGACGCGCGGGATCCAGGCGGCGTGAGGCACACGAAGGGCGGCCTCTCGCCGCCTGTCCTCAGGGAGACGAGCCTCGCTTCCCCGAGGGCGGCCGGCTCCGGGCGCTCGCGCCGCAGCCGCCGCGCGATCTCCGCGACGGTGGGCCCCTCGAACACGGCCGCGAGGGGCAGCGCGACGCCACAACGCCGCTCAAGGCGCTCCACGAGGCGCGCGGCGAGCAGGGAGTGACCGCCGAGCGCGAAGAAATCGTCGTGCACGCCGGCAGGGCGCACGCCGAGCACGTCCTCCCAGACGCGGGCCACCTCGGCCTCGAGCGGGTCGCGGCTCGGCTCCGGCGCGCGCGCGGCGCCCGCATCGCGGGCGAGGGGCCCGCCGGCGGGGACCGGCGCGAGGCGCGCGAGCGCGAGGCGATCCACCTTGCCGGTGGGCGTGAGCGGCAGCGCGTCGAGCAAGGTGAACGACGCCGGGATCATCGCCGCCGGCAGCCGCTCTCGGAGCGCGCCGGACAGCGCCGCGGGGTCGGGGCGCGCGCCGCGGCGCGGGACCACGTACGCCGCGAGCCGCACCTCCCCGGGCTCCCCCGCGGCGACCACCGCCGCGTCCTCCACGTCGGCGAGCCCCCGCAGCGCGGCCTCGACCTCGCCGGGCTCGACGCGCACGCCCCGGATCTTGACCTGCGCGTCGCGCCGCCCGGCGTGCTCGAGGCTGCCGTCGGGCATGAGCCGGCCGAGGTCCCCGGTGCGGTAGAGCCGGCGCCCCTCGGCGTCGGTCGCGAAGGCGGCCGCGGTGCGCTCGGGGTCGCGCCAGTAGCCGAGCGCCAGGTGCTGGCTGCGCAGGACGATCTCGCCGACCCCGTACACCGCGACCTGCTCGCGCCCGCCGGAGAGCAGCAGGACCTCGACGCCAGGCACCGGGAAGCCCACCGGCGCCGAGGGCCGATCGAGGGCCGCGCGGCCCTCGAAGTAGGCCTGCAGCGCGAGCGTGCACTCGGTCGGACCCAGGCCGTTGACCAGCACGCACCCGGGCGGGAAGCTCGCCGAGAGGGCCTCGACGTCGCTGCGCCGGGCCTCCTCGCCGCCCAGCACCACCCGGCGCACCGTCTCGAGGATCTCGGGCGCGGGGAGCGTCTCCAGGATGCGCCGGTAGACGGTCGGCGTGGCGTGCAGCACCGTCACGCGCCGCTCGGCCACCGCCGGGCCCAGCCGCAGCAGCGCCTCGCCGCCGGCCTCGATCGGGCAGAGGGTGGCCCCGGCGAGCAGCGCGCCGAAGAGGTCCATCACCGCCGCGTCGAAGGCGTAGCTCGAGAGCAAGCTGACGCGGTCGTCCGCGTCGAGGAACAGGCCGTTCGCGTAGGTGCGCGCGTGGTGCAGCGCGCCGCGGTGGCTCTGCATCACCCCCTTCGGCCGCCCTGTCGAGCCGGAGGTGTACAGGAGGTAGGCCAGCGCCTCGGGCGCTACCGCCGGCCGGGCGCGCTTCGGTCCCGCGGGCGCCTCGTCGACGTCCACCACCGCGGCGCCGGGGGGCGCGACGCGCGCAGCGCGGGCGAGCCCCCCGGCGTGCGTCAGGATCGCGCCCACCTCGGCGTCGAGCGCGATCGTGGCCAGGCGATCGTCGGGCAAGCGGGGGTCGAGCGGCACGTACGCGCCGCCCGCCTTGAGGGCCCCGAGCACGCCCGCCACCATCTGCTCGTCGTGCTCGAACAGCAGCGCCACGCGCGCCGCGGCCGCCGCGCGCCCGAGCAGCGCCGCCGCCGCGCGCTCGGCCCGCGCGTCCAGCTCGGCGTAAGTGACCTGCTTCGCGCCGGTGTCCACCGCCACGGCCGCCGCGCGCCGCCGCGCCTGGGCCTCGAAGCAGGCCACGAGCGTGTCGCCCTCGCCGCGCAGCTCCACGAAGCGCGGGCCGGGCGCGCCGAGCGCCCGCCGCTCGCGGCGCGCCGCGGTGGGCGGCGACAGGGCGATGGACGAGACCGGAGCGTCCGGCCGCAGCGTCGCCGCCGCCAGCACCTCCGCCACGTGCTCCAGCAGCTGGTCCGCCTGCTCCGGGGCGAACACGGCCGCGTCGTGCGCCGCGGTGAGCGCGACGCCGTCCGGCCGCTCCACCGCGCGCACCGTCAGCGTGTAGGGCGCCGGCAGCTCCGCGGGGACGAGCATCTCCGCTTCCAGCTCCCCCAGCGAGAAGCGCTCGACGTCGGCGTGGACCCAGTTGAAGAAGACCTGGAACAGCGGGTGCCGCCCCGGCTCGCGACCGGACGAGAGCGCCTGCACCACGCGCTCGAAGGGCAGCGCGCGGTGCGCGTGAGCCCCCAGCACCGCCTCCCGCGCGCGCCCGCAGAGCGCCCGGAAGGTCGGATCGCCGCGCAGATCCACCCGCAGCGCGGCCGGCTCGACGAACAGGCCGATCAGCCCCTCCACCTCGAGCTGCTCCCGCTGGCCGAAGGGCGCCCCGATCACCACCTCGGAGAGCCCGGCGTGGCGACCCAGCACCACGCCGAGCGCCGCCAGCACGGCCATGAACGGCGTCGCCCCCTCGCCGCGCGCGAGCCGCCGGACCGCCTCGACCAGCGGACCGGGCAGCGCGCGCGACCGCCTCGCTGCCCGCCGGGGCCCCGCTCGCGCGCGCGGCGCGCAGAGCGGCAGATCGAGCTCCGGCGCGCCGGCGAGCTGCTCCCGCCAGTAGGCCAGGTGCGCGTCGGCGGCGCGCGCCGTCAGGCGGCGCCGCTGCCACGCCGCGTGGTCCGCGTACTGGACGGGCAGCGGGCCGAGCGGCGACGGCTGGCCTCGCGCGAGCGCCCCGTAGAGCGCGCAGAGCTCCTCCCGCAGCACGCGCATCGACGCCGCGTCCGCCGCGATGTGGTGCACGCACACGGCGAGCACGTGCTCGTGCGGCCCCATCGGCACGAGCGCCGCTCGCCAGATCGGGCCCCGCTCGAGGTCGAACGGGCGATCGGACCAGGCCGCGAGCCAGCGCCGGACGGCCGCCGCGGGCTCCTCCCCGGGCCCGATCGGCAGCTCGATCGGCTCGAGCAGCGCGCGGCGCGCCGGGCCGATCCGCGGCATCGGCTCGCCGTCTGCCGGCGTGAACGTGATCCGCAGCACCTCGTGCCGCTGCTCGATCTCGGCGAGGCTTCGCTCCAGCGCCTCGCGGTCGAGACGGCCCCGCAGCCGCGCCGCCTGCGCGATGCGGAGCGAGGTGTCCGACGGGTCGATCCGGTGCAGGAGCCACAGCCGTCGCTGCGCGAACGAGGCCGGCGGCGGCCCGTCCCGGAGCGCCGGCCGCAGCGCGGGCGCCGGCTCCGCCCCGGGCGCCGCGCGCGCCGCCTCGACGCGCGCGGCGAGGGCCTCGACCGTGGGCGCCTCGAAGAGCGCTTTCAGAGTGAGCTCCACCCCGAGCGCGTCCCGCACCCGCGCGAGGAGCCGCGCGGCCAGCAGCGAGTGCCCCCCCGCCTCGAAGAAGCTCGCCCGCCGCCCGGCCGGGGCCGCGCCGAGCACGTGCGCCCACAACGCGCACACGACGTCCTCCACCGGCGTGCGCGGCGCCTCGTCCGCCGCCGGCGGCTCCGGGCGGGGCGGCGGCAGCGCGCGCAGATCCACCTTGCCGTTGGGCGTCAGCGGCAGCGCGGCGAGCGCCGTGATCGCGCCGGGCACCATCGCCTCCGGCAGCCGCGCCCGCAAGAACCCGCGCAGCTCCGGCGCGCCAGGCGCCTCGCCGGTGCCCACGACGTACGCCCGCAGCTCCGCCTCGCCTCCGCGGCCCTCGGCCAGCACCACGGTCGCCTCCCGCACCGCTGGGTGCTGCCGCAGCGCGGCCTCGACCTCGCCGGGCTCGACGCGCACGCCCCGGAGCTTCAGCTGGCGGTCGGCGCGCCCGGCGATCTCCACCTGGCCGTCCGGGAGGAAGCGGCCGAGATCCCCGGTGCGGTAGAGGCGGTCGCCGGGATCGGCGGAGAAGGGGCTTGGCAGGAAGCGCTCGCGCGTCGCCTCGGCGTCGCCCGCGTAGCCGCGCGCGAGGTGCGGGGTGCGCACGTAGATCTCGCCGAGCTCACCCACGCCGGCGAGGCGGCGGTCGGGCGTGAGGACCAGCAGCTGCGCGCCGTCGATGCCCCGGCCGAGCGGCACGCGCTCGCGCGCGAGCGCCTCGCAGCCCTCGGGCAGCGCGATCCAGCCCATCGCCTGCGGCGTCTCGGTGGCACCGTAGAAGCTCACGAAGGCGGCGCCCGTCGCCGCGACGCGCGCCGCGGCGACGTCGCGCGGGAAGAGCGCCTCGCCGCCGAAGCAGACGCGGCGCAGCGCCGGCAGCGGCGCCTCGAGCAGGCGCCCGACGGCCGGGGTGAGGTGGACGGCGGTGACGGCCGCGCGGCGCAGCCACGCCGAGAGGCCGGGCGGCGCCGCGGCCTCGCCGTCCGGTACGCAGAGCGCGGCGCCGAGCGACAGCGGGGTGAAGACGTCGCGCAGCAACGGATCGTGCGCGAGGCCGGAGAGCAGCGCGAAGCGGTCGTCCGGCCCGAGGCCGGAGGCGCGCGCGTGCCAGGCGACGAAGTGCGCGAGCGGGCCGTGGGCGCCCTCGACGCCGCGCGGCGCGCCGGTGGTGCCCGAGGTGAAGGCCACGTAGGCGAGATCGCCGGCGCCGATCTCGACGCCGGGGTCGTCCGGGGGCAGCGCGCGCCACGGCCCCTCCGCATCCGCGCCGCCCGGCGGGAGCCGGATCACCGCGGACCCGCAGCCGGCCTCGGCGAGGGCGGCTGCGAGCTCGGGCGGCAGCGGGCCCGCCTGTTCGAGGTGGAGGCAGGCCCGCGGCGCGGCGATGCGCAGGCACGCCGCGAGCCGCGCTTGCGGGTAGGCCGCGTCGAGCACCACGAACGCCGCGCCTGCCCTGGCCACGCCGAGCAGCGCCCACACCAACGCCGCGCTGCGCTGCGCGTACACCGCGACCCGATCGCCCCGCCTCACGCCGCGCGCGGCGAGCAGGCGCGCGAGCTGGCTGGAGCGGGCGTCGAGCGCGCCGTACGTCCAGCGCTCGCCCGGCGCCTCCACCGCCACCCGCGCCGGATCGCGGCGCGCATGATCCGCGAAGCGGAGGTGCACCGGCGGCCCCGACGTGGCGCGGATCGGCGCCGCCGGGTCGGGCAGGCGCCGCGCTGCCTCGGGCGTGACCAGCGAGAACTGGCTGGCGCGCCGCTCCGGATCCTCCAGCGCCTGGGCGAGCAGGGCGGCGATCTGCGCGAGCAGCTCCCGCGCGCGCTCCTCCGAGAACAGGTCGGCGGCGCAGGCCAGCTCGAGGCGCAGGCGCTCGCCGCGCGGCCGCGCGTAGAGCGTGAGATCGAAGCGCGCCCCCGGCATGCGCTCCTCGAGCTCGGCCTCGACGCCCGGCAGGGAGAGGCGGGCCTCCTCGAAGGCGATCCAGTTGAGCATCACCTGGAAGAGCGGCCCGCGTTGGCGCCGGTCCGCCGCGAGCTCGGCCGCGATGCGGGCGAGCGGGACCCGGTCGTGCGCGAAGGCCTCCAGCGCCGCCGCCGAGGCCCGGCGCGCGAGCGCGCGGAACGAGGGATCGTCGGAGAGATCGGCGCGCACCACGGGCGTGTCCACGAACAGGCCGATGAGCGGATCGAGCTCGGGCATGCCGCGGCCCGCGCTCGGCGCGCCCACGGCGACGTCGGCCTGCCCGCAGAGCCGCGCGAGCAGGATCTGCAGGGCCGCGAGCAGCGTGGCGAACGGGGTGACGCCCTCGGCGCGGCTCCACGCGGAGAGCGCCTGCGCGATCTCGGGCGGCACCTCGCGCCCGACACGCCGGCCGCGGTAGCTCGGGGCGGCGGGGCGCGGGCGATCGGCGGGCAGCGGCAGCGGGCCGAGATCCCGCAGCTGGGCGCGCCAGAAGGCGAGATCGGCGTCGACCTCCGGGCCGGAGCGGGCGCGCTGCCAGGCGGCGTAATCGGCGTACCTGACGGGGAGGGGCGCGAGCTCCGGCCGGAGGCCCGCGGCGAGGGCAGGGTAGCTGGCCTCGATCTCGCGGGCGAGCACGCGCGTCGACCAGGCGTCGAAGGCGATGTGGTGCGCGACGAAGAGCAGGCGGTATCGCTCCTCGGCGAGCCGGAGCAGGACGGCGCGCGCGAGCGGGCCGCGGGCGAGGTCGAAGCGCTGCTCGGCCTCCTCGTCCGCGACGGCGCCGGCTCGCTCGGCGGCGTCCCGCGCGCCGCGCAGGTCGAGGTAGCGCACCGGGAGGGCCGAGCGCTCCGGGGGAGCGACGATCTGCGAGCACGCGCCGTCCACCTCGGCGAAGGTGGTCCGGAGCGGCTCGTGGCGGAGGCCGATGAGCTCGATGGATCGGCCGAGGGCGCCTGCATCGAGCGGGCCGGCGAGGTGAATCGTGAGCGCGATGTTGTACGCGGCGCAGCTCGGCGCGAGGCGCTCGAAGAGGTAGAGGCTCTCCTGGGCCCACGAGGCCAGGAGGGGGCCGTGGGCCGGCGCCGGCGGGATGGCGCGGGCGCTGCGGCGGGTGCGCTGCAGGGCGATCAGCTCCGGTTTGTGGCGAGCCACGAGGTCCCGGAGCGCGGGCGTGATCACGCCCGCGGGGGCGCGAAGCCGGAGCTGGTCTCCATCGGTCGATAGCTCGACGCCGCGTCGTGCCAAAACCGCAAGGAGCTCGGAGGCGTCCACCGTAACCCATCCTACTCCGGGTGGCAGTCGTCCGGTGGTGGGATCGCGAGCGCGCGCCGCTTTCCGTCGGTCTCCGTCAGTATCCGTCGGTATCCGTCGGTTACCCGCGCGCGGGGGCCTCGCTCTCGGCGAGGGCGGCTCTCCTGCCGGCCCGCGCCCGCCTCACGCTCCGCGGAGCAGCCGTCGCACCTCGGCGTCCGGCAGCTGCTCGATCTCGCCGAGCATGTCCCCGAGCGCCGCGCCGCCGGCGGGGCAGGGGGCGGCCGCGAGCTCGGCCGAGGCGGGCAGATCGAGGCCGAGCGCGCCGGCGAGGTGGCGCGTGAGGTCGGCGAGCGTGGGGTGTCGCCAGGCGAGGGTGACCGGGAGCGGCACGCCGAGGCTCGCCTCCAGCAGGCGGCGCAGCTCGGTGGCGAGGAACGAGTCCATGCCCAGGTCGCTCCAGGAAGCGCCGAGGGGCATCTGATCGGCGGGTGTGCCGAGGACCAGGGCGGCGAGCCCGAGGACGTGCTGCTCCAGCGCGGCGCGCCGCGCCGCGGGCGTGGCCTGCGCGAGCATGGCGCGCGCGGGCGCGATCCCGCCCGAGGGGGCCGGCTCCTGCCCGAGCAGCGCGAGCCAGCGGGCGTCGGCGCGGCGGCGCTCCGCCGCCAGGCCCGCGGGGTCGAGCGGCAGCGTGAGCACGTGCGGCGGGGCCGCCGCGGCGGGATCAAGGAGGCGGCCGAGCAGCGACAGCGCGTCGTCCTCGGCGATGCCGGCTATGCCGCGGCGCTCGAAATAGGCGTGGGCACGGGCCACGCGCGGGTCGCTGGCCATGCCACGGCCGGACCAGGCGGCCCAACCGATGCTCAGCGCGGGGAGGCCGAGGGCGCGGCGATGGCGCGCGAGGGCGTCGAGGGAGGCGTTGGCGGCGGCGTACGCGGCGGCGCCCGGGACGCCGATCCAGGCGGCGACGGACGAGAAGAGCACGAAGGCGTCGAGCGGGCTCTCCAGGGTGAGGCGGTGGAGGTTCCAGGCGCCGGCGAGCTTGGGCGCGAGCAGGGCGCCGAGCGCGCGGGGCGCGAGATCGGTGACGAGCGCGCGCTCGGCGACCCCCGCCGCGTGCACGACGCCGCGCAGCGGCGGGAGCGCCCCCGCGGCGCGCGCGAGCAGGGCCGCGAGCTGCTCGGCGTCCGCGACGTCGGCGCGCTCGACGAGGATGCGGGCGCCGCCGCGCGACAGGTCGTCGACGACGCGCGCCGCGGCCTCGCCGGGGGGGCGCCGGCCCACGAGCACGATCGCCTCCGCGCCCTGCCGGGCGAGCCAGCGAGCCACGGCGAGGCCGAGCGCGCCGAGGCCGCCGGTGACGAGCCACGCGCCGGCGACGGGGGGCGCCGCGGCCGAGGGCAGGGGCAGCGGGGCGACGCGGGGCACGAGCCTCGCGCCGCCGCGCAGGCCTACCTGCTCGGTGCGGTCGCCCGATCGCAGCACCTCGGCGAGCGCGTCGAGCTCGGGTTCGCCGGGCGCGGCGAGGTCGATGCTGGTGAAGGCGAGCTCGGGATGCTCGGCGGCGATCCCCCGCCCGAGGCCCCACAGGGACGCCGCGGCCAGGGACGCGGCGTCGCGGGGCGCATCCACGGCCGCGCCGGTGGTGACCAGCCAGAGTCGGGGCGGAGCGCGGCAGGCGGCGAGCGCTTGCGCGGCGTGCAGCAGGCCGGCCGCGGCGGCCTCGGCGTCCCGGAGCAGGACCGCGCCGGTCAGCGCGTCCGGCGCGCGCTCGCGGAGATCGAGCGCGCCGAGGTGCACGACGCCGCGGCAGGGCGGCGCGGGCGCGGCGAGGAGCGCGTCGATGGCGGCGCGGAGCTGCTCGGGCTCCTCCACGCTGACGCGCGCGCAGGTGTCGCCGGCGGCGCCCAGCCGGGCGGCGAGCGCGCCGGCCGCGCCGCGCGCGCCGCCGAGCAGGATCCAGCGGCCCGGGGCCGTCGGCGCCGGCGGCGCCATGACGGGGCGCGGCTCCGGGCTCCAGGTGACGCCGTGGACGACCGGGGGGGCGGCGGCAAGGTCGACCCCCTCCGGTGCGGCGGACAGCGGCGGCGCCGCCTCCGTCGCCACGGCGGGCGGGCGGGCGGGCGGCGCGCCGGGGATCGGAAAGCGCTGCCGCTGCCAGGGGTAGGTGGGCGCGGGGACGCAGCGCGCGCGGCCCGGGTGGAGGCGGGCCCAGTCCACGGGGCGGCCCTCTGCGTAAAGCGCGGCGAGCGCCTCGAGCATCGCTTGCCGCTCGCCGCGATCACGGCGCAGCGAGGCGAGCGTGAGCGCCTGCCGCTCCGCGCGGCGCGCGGCGTCATCGACGGACGGGAGCAGCGCCGGGTGCGCGCTGAGCTCGAGGAAGATCCCGTGGCCGTCCTCGAGCAGGCGCTCGACGGCAGGCCAGAAGAGCACGCGATCGCGCACGTTGCGGGCCCAGTGCGCCGGGCCGAGATCCGGCCCCTCGACGCGTGCGCCGGTCACGGTGGAGTAGAGGGGCAGCGCCACGGGCCGGGGCGCGAGATCCGCGAGCGCGGCGCGCAACGCGTCCGCGGCGGGGCGTACGGCGGGGCCGTGGAATGCGTGGGGGGAGCGCAGGCGGCGCGCGGCCACCCCACGCGCGGCGAGCCGGGCGAGCGCGGCGTCGAGCGCCTCGACGGGCCCCGAGAGCACGGCCTCGCCGGGGCCGTTCCAGGCGGCGATCGCGAGGCGGTCGTCCTCGCCGCGGAGCTGCTCCTCGGCGTCGGCCGGCCCGAGGTCGATCGCGGCCATGGCGCCGCGGCCGGCGCTGAGCGCCAGGCTCTCCGCGCGGGTGCACACGACGCGCACCGCGTCGGCCAGGCTCAGCGCACCGGCCAGGTAGGCGGCCGTCACCTCGCCCAAGCTGTGGCCCACCACCGCGTTCGGCAGGACTCCCCAGGAGCGCCACAGCGCGGCCAGCGCGGCGCTGAGCGCGAAGATCAGGGGCTGGCCGATGGTCACCAGGTCGGCGCGCGCCGGGTCGGAGTCGGCCGCGATCTCCTCGAGCAGGCTCCAGCCCGCGCGGCGCTGGACCTCGGCGTCGCACGCCTCGAGCTCGCGGCGGAAGGCGGGCTCGTCGCGGAGGAGCTCGCGCCCCATCCCCGCCCGATGCGCGCCGGTGCCCGGACAGACGAAGACCAGGCGGTGCGGCCGCCGCGCGGACGGGCGCGCTCCGGCGCCGTCGGACCGGAGCGCCGCCGGGTGCGCCTCGCCGCGCACGACCGCGGCGAGCGCGGCGTCGATCTCGCCGCCCGACGCCCCGACGACGGCGAGGCGGTGCTCGAAGTGAGCGCGCCGCGCGCCGGCCGTGTACGCGAGATCCGCGAGGGCGGCCGAGGGCGCGGCTGCGATCGGCTCGCGGTACGCGGCCGCGAGCGCGCGGAGGGCGGCGGGGTCGCGGGCCGAGAGCGGCAGGAGCACGGCGCGTCCGGCGGGCGCGGCCTCGGCCGCGGGCGGGGGCGGGGCCTCCTCGACGACGATGTGCGCGTTCGTGCCGCTCAGCCCGAACGAGCTGACCCCGGCCACGCGCGGTCTGCCGGCGGCGGGCCAGGGCAGCCTCGAGGTCGCCAGGCGGAGGCGCGTGCCCTCGAGCGAGATGCGGGGGTTCAGGGCCTCGAAGTGGAGGTTCGCGGGGATCGCGCCGTGCTCCATGGCGAGCACGACCTTGATGAGCCCGGCGACGCCGGCGGCCGCCTCGAGGTGCCCGAGGTGGGGCTTCAGCGCGCCCAGCGCGCACGGCGGACCGCTGTGCGCGCCGCCCAGCACGGCCGCGAGCGCCTCCACCTCGATGGGGTCGCCGAGCGGGGTGCCGGTGCCGTGCGTCTCCACGTAGGTGACGTCCTCGGGAGCGACGCCGCTGCGCTGGAGCGCGGCGCGGAGCAGCTCTTCCTGCGCGCGCACGCTGGGCACGGTCAACCCCGCCGAGCGCCCATCCTGGTTCACGGCCGAGCCCCGGAGCAGCGCCAGCACCGGGTCGCCGTCGGCGCGCGCCCGCGACAGGCGCTTGAGCGCCACGAGCCCGCAGCCCTCGCCCCGCACGAAGCCGCTCGCTCGCGCGTCGAAGGTCCGGCAGCGGCCCTCGGGCGAGAGCGCGCCGTTCAGCCGCGCGCCCATCTCCATCGTGGCGGGCGAGAGCATCAGGCTCACGCCGCCGGCGAGCGCGAGATCGCACTCGCCGAGGCGCAGGCTCTGGCAGGCGAGGTGCACGGCCACCAGCGAGGAGGAGCACGCGGTGTCGACGACCAGGCTGGGGCCCATGAGCCCGAACACGTGCGAGATCCGGCCCGCCGCGAAGCCGCGGAACGCACCGGTGCCGGTGTGCAGGTCGAAGCGGGACGGGTCCCCGGCGGCGCTGCGCTCGCGGTGGTCGTCGTGCATCACCCCGACGAAGACGCCGGCGGCGCTGCCCGCGAGCCGCTCGGGCACCTGGCCCGCGCGCTCGAGCGCCTCCCAGGCGACCTCGAGCAGGATCCGCTGCTGTGGATCCATGCTCGCCGCTTCCCGGGGCGAGACGCCGAAGTGATGCGGGTCGAAGGCGTCGATGTCGCGGAGGAAGGCGCCCCAGCGCGCGGCGCGCTGCGCGGGCGCCGGGTCCGCGGCGGGCGCGAGGGGCCAGCGGTCCGGCGGGACCTCGGTCACCGCGTCGGCGCCGCCGTCGAGCAGCCGCCAGAGCGCCTCGGGCGACGAGGCCCCGCCCGGGAAGCGGCAGGCCATGCCGATGACGGCGATGGGCTCGGCGCGCTCGCGGCGTAGCGCGTCGAGCTCGGCGCGGAGCTCCTCGATCGCGGCGAGGGCGCGCTTGATCGGGGAGGCCTGCGCGTCGCTCAAGGCGCCCCTCGCCGCTCCAGCGCCCCGAGTCGCTCGAGGAGCAGCGCTTCGGCCTCCGCCTCGGACAGGCGGAGGATCGCCTCCTCGGCGAGCGCGGGCGGGTCACCGCCCGGCGAGGCCGAGCGAGAGCCCGCCGGGGGCGCGGCCGGCGCGCGCGACGCCGGCGCGTCGCCGAGGCCGAGCTCCGCGAGCAGGTGGGCCGAGAGCGCCTTCACGCTCGGGTAGGCGAAGAGCAGCGTGGCCGCGAGCCGGAGGCCGAGGCTGGCCTCCAGGCCGTTGCGCAGGTCGAGGCTCATCAGGGAGTCCATGCCGAGATCGAGGATCGGCCGGGTCAGGTCGAGGCGCGCGACGTCGATGCCGACGACGCGCGCGATCTGCTCGGCGAGGTGGGCCTCGATCAGGGCGCCGCGCGCCTCTGGGCGCGCCCTCGACAGCGCGTCCCGCGTGCCCGCCGCCGACGAGGGCAGGGCGTGCTCCCCCGCGCCCCGCAGCGCCGACCAGAAGGGCGAAGCCGCGGCGCCCGGATGCGACTCCAAGAAGCGGCGCGCGTCGAGGCGGACCACCCCCCAGGTGCCGGCGGCGCCGGCCCCGAGCAGCCGGCCGAGCGCCGACAGTCCCTCGGCAGGGCTCAAGCTGCCGACGCCCCGGCGGCCGAGCCGGGCCCCGCGGCGCTCGTCGGCCGCCGCGAGGCCGACCTCGGAAAAGGGCCCGAACGCCACGCTGAGGCCGGGCAGGCCGGCGGCCTGGCGGGCGCGCGCGAGGGCGTCGAGGAAAGCGTTGGCGGCAGCGTAGCTGCCTTGCCCCGCGGATCCGAAGAGCGAGGCGACCGAGGAGAAGAGCACGAAGAAATCGAGCGGCAAGGAAGCGGTGAGCGCGTGCAGGTTCCAGGCGCCCCGGGCCTTGGGCGCGAGGACGCGGGCGAGGCGCGGCGCGTCGAGCTCGAGCGCGGTGCCGTCGTCGAGCACCGCCGCGGCGTGCATCACGCCGCGCAGCGGCGGCCCCTCGCGCGCGATGGCGTCGAGGAGCGCGGCGAGCTGCGCGCGGTCCGCGACGTCCACCGCCGCGGCGTCGATGCGCGCGCCGGCCCGACCGAGCTCCGCGATGACCTCGGCGGCCGCGCCGCTCGGCGCGCGCCGCCCCGCCAGCACCACGCGCCGCGCGCCGCGCGCGACCATCCAGCGCACGAGCCTGAGGCCGAGGCCGCCGAGCCCGCCGGTGACGAGGTAGGTAGCGTCCGGCGCCAGCTGCGGATCTGGCGCCGGCGCGAGCGGGGCGCGGACGAGGCGCGCGGCGCGTCGGCCGTCCGCGCGCAGCGCGACGCGATCCTCGCCGTCGGGCGCGAGCAGCTCCGCGAGCAGGGCCTCCGCCTCGTCCGAGCGGGGCGCCGGATCGAGATCGACCGAGGTGCAGCGCAGCTCCGGGTGCTCGAGCGCGAGCGCCTGACCGAGGCCCCACAGCAGCGCCTGTGCGGGCCGCGCGGGCTCGGCCTCGCGCACGGCCTGGGCGCCGCGCGAGACCAGCCAGAGCCGCGGCGCGTCGCGCGTCTCCCGGCCCAGGATGGCCCGGGCGGCGCCGAGCGCGCCGAGGAGACCGAGCCGCGCGACGGCCTCGATCGCGTCGAGGCCGGCTTCTGGCAGCGCCGGCGCGTCCAGCGCGCCGAGGTGCACGACACCCCGCAGCGGCACGCCGCCCGCGAGGGAGAGGTCGCCGAGCGCGCGATGCGCCCCCGGATCGGCGGGATCCAGGCGGTCGACGCGGCGCGGGGCGCGCGCGCCGGCCGCCGCGCGCACGCAGCGATGGCCCCGCGCTTCGAGCCGAGCCGCCAGGGCCGCGCCCAGCCCGCCCGCGTCGCCCACGATGACCCACGTGCCCGCGTCGGGCGAGGAGCTCCCCGGCGGCGCCGCGGCCCGCAGCGGCCGGGGCGCCCACGAGACGCGGTGCAGCCACGCGTCCGAGGCGCGCGTCCCGTGGAGCTGGCCGAAGCGCACTCCGCTGGCCTCTACCAGCACCCGGCCGCGCGCATCCATCCACGCGAGATCGCCGCGCGGCAGCTCGCCGCCCACCGCCGGCCGGAGCCGCGCGCGCACCCACGCCTCGCGCGGCAGCGCCTCGTACACGCGGAGCCGCTCAGCGCCGGCGGGCACGTAGGCGATCCCTGCGGCGCCGGCGCCGCCAGGCGAGCCGGCCGCCGCCCCGGGCCCCTCCTCCAGCGCAGCGCCGAGGAGCCTTGCGAGCAGCTGGAGCCCGCCGTCGATGAGCGCGGGCTGGAGGATCCAGCGGCCGGGCTCGAGAGCGGGAGCGGCGGGCGCGACGAGGCGGGCCAGGGCCTCGCCCGGGGCGCGCCAGAGCTCCACGAGCCCCTGGAACGACGGCCCGTAGGCGAGCCCGCGCGCGGCGAGGTCGGCGTAATGGGCGGCGGCGTCCTCGGCGACGGCCCGCTCCGGCGGGGCGGGCGGCGAGGGCTCCGCGCCGGGCGCGCCGTCCGCGGGCTGCGCCTCGCCGCGCGCGTGTACCACCCACGCCTCACCGCCCTCGTGCAGGCTCGCCACCTGCACCGAGGCGCCCGCCCCCGGCGCAGGCGTGACGGCCACCTGGACGGTCCGCGCGCCCGTGGCTGGCAGCGCGAGCGGGCGCTCGAAGCGCAGATCGTCCAGCACGACGCCTCCGGGGGCGCTGCCCGCCACGGCCGCGAGCGCCATCTCCGCCAGGACGGCCGCGGGGACGATCACCTCGCCGAGGACGCGATGGTCCGCCAGCCAGCGCGGCGCGCCGGCGCGGAGACGCCGCTCCCAGAACCGGGCGCCTGGCTGCGTGGCCACGGTGAAGCCGCCGCCGAGCAGCGGGTGCTCGCCGGTCCGCGCGGGGCGCTCCGGCGCTTCGGCCGGGGGCGCGTCGAGCCAGAAGCGCGTCCGCTGCCACGGGTACGAGGGCAGCGAGACGCAGCGGCCGCCGCGGGGATACAGCGCTTGCCAGCGGACGTCCACCCCCGCGGCGTAGAGCGCGGCGAGCGCCTCGAGCATCGCGCGGCGCTCCGCGCGGCCGCGGCGCAGGGTGGTGATGACGCGGCCCGCGGCGCCCGCGGCGGCGATCGCGCGCTCGAGGTACGTTGCGAGGGCGGGGTGGGGGGAGATCTCGACGAGCACGTCGGCTCCGAGATCCAGCGCGGCGCGCGTCGCCGCCGCGAGCTGGACGGGCTCGCGCACGTTCCGGCCCCAGTAGCGCGCGTCGAGCTCTGCGCCGGAGGCGCGCGCGCCCGTCACCGTGCTGATCAGGCCGCGCGCCGCGCGCCGCGGCGCGAGGCGGTCCAGCGCGCGCTCGAGCGCGTCGCCGAGCGGCGCCACCTGGGGGCTATGAAAGGCGTAGCGGACCGGCAGCGCTCGGGCCTCGACGCCCCGGCCGCGGAGCGCGCGCAGCACCTCCTCGAGCGCCGCGGTCTCCCCGGACAGCACCACCGAGCCCGGATCGTTGACCGCGGCGATGGCCACGCGGCCCTCGTGGCCGGCGATCGCGCGCGCCGCCTCCTCGGGCGCGAGCTCGACGGCGGCCATCGCGCCGAGCCCGGTCGCTCGCTGAAGAAGCCGCGATCGGTGGTGCACCACGACGAGGGCGTCGTCGAGCGTCAGCGCCCCCGCCGCGCAGGCCGCTGCCACCTCGCCGAGGCTGTGGCCGAGCAGCAGCTCCGGCTCGACGCCCCACGATACGAGGAGCTCCATCAAGCCGAGCTGGACGGCGAAGAGGGTCGGCTGGGCGATCTCGGTGTCGTGCAGGCGCCTCGAGGCCTCGCCCGCCTCCAGCGCGGCTTCGAGCGACCAGCCTGCGAGCCGCCGCCAGCGCTCGTCGCAGCGCGCGATCGCGGCGCGGAACACGGGCTCCGAGGCGGAGAGCTCCCTGCCCATCCCTGGCCATTGCGTGCCCTGGCCCGAGATCACGAACGCGATCCGGGGGCGCCCCAGGGCCGGCGCCGGAGCGCGCTCGGCCGCCGCGAGGGCGTCGAGCGCGGCGCCGATCTCCTCGCGGGAGCCGCCGACCGCGGCGGCGCGATGCTCGAGGTGGCTGCGGCGGACCGCGGCGGTGTAGGCGATGTCCGCGAGCAGCGCGCGTCGGCCCGCCTCCGAGGCGAGATGAGCCCGGTGCGCGCGCGCCAGGGCGGCGAGCGCGGCCGGATCCCTCGCGGACAGCGGGACGATCTCCACGCGCGCGGGGCACGGGGCGCGCTGCCCGGAGGCGGCCTCGCGGACCGCGGCCAGCGCGTCGAGCATCGAGCGGCGCTCGTCCTCGCCGCGCCGGAGCGACGGGAGCACCACCGCGGCCCGCCCGGCGTGCGCCAGGATGGCCTCGAGGTCCTGCTGCAGGATCGGCTGCGCGCTCACCTCCACGAGCACGGCCGAGGGCTCCGCGGCGGCGCAGGCGACCGCCTCGGCGAAGCGCGCCGGCTCGGCGATGCTCCGCTCCCAGTGCGCCGCGTCGAGCGACTCGCCCCGCGCTGCGCCGCCGGTCGCGCTGGAATAGAGGGGTACCCGGGCCGCGCGGGGCCGGAGCCCGGCGAGCGCCGCGCCGAGCTCCGCGCGCGCGGCGGGGCAGGCGAGCGCCGGCCCGTGCGCGGCGACGTCGCCCCGCACCGGCCGCCACCCGACGCCGCGGGCGGTGCACGAGGCGAGCACGTCGCCGAGCGCCTCGGCGTCGCCGGACAGCACCGTGGCCCCGGGGCTCGCGTGCACCGCGACCCGGAGCCGATCCGCGCGCCCCTCGATCAGCGCGGCCGCCTCGGCCGGGGGCAGGTCGACGTGGGCCATGGCGCCGCCCCGCGCGCGCGCGGCCCGCCGGGCCAGGCGCAGCGCGATCTCCATCGCCTCCTCGAGGCTCAGCGCCCCGGCCACGTGCGCGGCCGCGACCTCGCCGACGCTGTGGCCCACCACGGCCGCGGGCTCCACGCGCCACGATCGCAGGAGCGCCGCGAGCCCGATCTCCACCGCCACCAGCGCAGGCCAGGCCACCTCGACGTCCTCCAGCGCGGCGCTCGCCGCGCCGGCCGCGATCGCTGGCAGGATCGCGGGGCCGCCGAGGCCATGGAGCGCGTCGGCGCACGCCTCGAGCGCCGCGCGGAAGACCGGCTCGCGCTCGAGCAGCGCGCCGCCCATGCCCGGCCGCTGCGATCCGTGGCCCGCGAACACCAGGATCACCCGCAGGCCTGGCGCGTGCGCCTCGCCCTCTGGCGCTGGCGGCTCGGCGAGGACCAGGTGGGCGTTGGTGCCACCGAAGCCGAACGCGCTCACGCCGGCGAGGGCGGGCTCGGCGGGGGAGGGCCAGGGGCCGATCTCGGTCTGCACGCGCAGGCGCCACGCCTCGAAGGGGACGCGGGGGTTCGGCGTCTCGAAGTTCAGGCTCGGCGGCACGGCCCCGCGCTCGACGCAGAGCGCGGCCTTGATCAGGCCCGCGGCGCCCGCGGCAGGCTCGAGGTGCCCGATGTTGGTCTTCACGGATCCGATGCGGAGCGGGCGGTCCGCCGGCCGGCCCGCGCCGAGCACCTCCCCGAGCGCCTCCGCCTCCACGGGGTCGCCGGCGGACGTGCCGGTGCCGTGCGCCTCGACGTACTGGACCGCGGCCGGCAGGACGCCCGCGCTCCGGTAGGCGCGGCGCAGGAGCGCGGCCTGCGCGCGGGCGCTCGGGGAGCTCAGCCCCGTCCGGCCCCGACCGTCGTTGTTCACTGCGCTGCCGAGGATCACGCAGCGGACGCGGTCGCCGTCCTCGCGCGCGCGCGCGAGGAGCTTCAGCACCACGACGCCCACGCCCTCGCCCCGCACGTAGCCGTTGGCCCGCGCGTCGAAGGAGAAGCACCGGCCGTCGGGCGACAGCCCGCCGAACTTGGTCATGGCCACCGTGCTCTCGGGCGAGAGCATGAGGTTCACGCCGCCCACGAGCGCGAGCGACGACTCGCCCGCGCGCAGGCTCTGGCAGGCGAGGTGGACGGCGACGAGCGCCGAGGAGCAAGCGGTGTTGAGGGCCACGCTCGGCCCCTCCAGCCCGAGCGCGTACGAGACGCGCGCCGCCAGGATGCTGAGATCGTTGCCCGTCGCCGTGTGCTGCGAGATCGCCTCGCCGCGGGCGCCGGGCAGCCGGCCATAGTCGCGCCACATGGCGCCCAGGAACACGCCCGTCGCGCTGCCGGTGAGCCCCGCCGCCGGGATGCCGGCGTCCTCGAGCGCCTCCCAGCTCGCCTCGAGCGCGAGGCGCTGCTGCGGGTCCATGTGCGCGGCCTCGCGCGGCGAGATGCCGAAGAAGGCCGCGTCGAAGCGGTCGACCTCGCCGAGAAAGCCGCCCGCGCGCGTGAGCATCTTGCCGGGGGCGGCCGGATCGGGCGCGTGGTAGGCTTCCGCGTCCCAGCGGTCTGCAGGGACGTCGCAGATGGCCTCCGCGCCGTCGCAGAGGAGCTTCCAGAGATCCTCGACGCTCGGCGCCCCGGGGAAGCGGCCGGCCATCCCGATCAGCGCGACCGGCTCGGCGGGCTCGACGCTCCGGGGGTCCTCGCGGCGCCTTGCGCTCGTGTCGCAGGCCCCCACCTGCTTGTCATCCGTCGAGTACAGCGGCACGCGACCTCCCGGGAACGAGCGAACCTCGCGTGGAAAGTCCGCTGAATACGTGAGAACTTCTGGATCAGCAAGCCGGCGCGGGCCGCTGTGGCTCGTGACATGCGCACGCGCGCTCGTGGTAGGGTGCGCGCTCGAGCGCGGCAGCGCGCGGGCTGCTGGCGGGGTGCTGGATGGAAGGCCGGGAGATCCCCTGGGACGAGGTGTCGGCGCGCGCCGCCGCGCTGTCGCCGGAACGGCGGGCGCTCTTCGCGCGCAAGCTGCGCGCCGCGGGTGAGATCCCGCGGCGGCTCGTGGTGGATCCCGTCGCCATCGTGGGCATGGGCTGCCGGCTCCCAGGTGGCGCCGACGATCCGGAGGGCCTCTGGCGCCTGCTGCGCGGCGGCCACGACGCCGTGACCGAGGTGCCGCCCGAGCGCTGGGACGCGCGCGCCTGGTACGACCCGGACCCGGGCGCCCCCGGTCGGACGAGCTCGCGGTGGGGCGCCTTCCTGCGCGAGATCGATCGCTTCGACGCCGCGTTCTTCGGCGTCTCCCCGCGCGAAGCGGCGCGCATGGACCCGAAGCACCGCGTGCTCCTCGAGGTCACCTGGGAGGCGCTCGACGACGCCGGCCTGCCGGGCCCCTCCCTCGCCGGCAGCCGAACCGCGGTATTCGTCGCGGCTTACCAGGGTGACCACGCGCGCCTCGCGCTCGCGGACCCGGGCGCGATCGACGCCTACGCGGGCCTCGGCGCCCAGCAGTGCCTCGCGGCGGGCCGCATCTCCTACCTGCTCGACCTGCGCGGGCCGAGCCTCGTCGTGGACACCGCCTGCTCGTCCTCGCTCGTCGCCGTCCACCTCGCCTGCCGCAGCCTGCTGGCCGGCGAGTGCGACCGCGCCATCGTCGGCGCGGTGAGCCTCGTGCTCGCGCCGGAGGAGTGGGTGGCGATGGCCAAGCTCGGCATGCTCGCGGCCGACGGGCGCTGCAAGACCTTCGACGCGCGCGCGGACGGCTTCGTGCGCGGCGAGGGCTGCGGCGTCGTCGTCCTCGAGCGGCTCTCCGACGCGCTCGCCGCGGGCCGCGACATCCGCGCGCTCGTGCGCGGGACGGCGGTGAACCAGGACGGCCGCACCAACGGCCTGACCGCGCCGAGCGGCCGCGCGCAGGAGGAGGTGATCCGGCTGGCCCTCGCCGACGCCGCCGCCTCGCCCGCGCAGATCGGCTACGTCGAGACGCACGGCAGCGGCACCCGGATCGGCGACCCCATCGAGGTCGAGGCCCTGCGCGCCGTCGTCGGCGCGCCGCGCCCCGATCGGGGGGCCTGCGTGCTCGGCGCGGTGAAGACCAACCTCGGGCACCTCGAGGCCGCGGCCGGGATGGCGGGGCTGCTCAAGGCGACGCTCGCGCTCCAGCGCGGCGAGATCCCGCCGAACCTCCACCTGGAGGAGATCAACCCCGATCTGCCGCTCGCGGGCTCGTGCTTCCTCTTGCCGCGAGCCCCGACGCCGTGGCCGCCCGGGGGCGGGCCGCGGCTCGCGGGGCTCAGCTCCTTCGGCCTGAGCGGCACGAACGCGCACCTCGTGCTCGAGGAGGCGCCCCGCCCGGCGCCCGCGCCCGCGCCGCGCCCGCCGGGGTGCGCCGAGCTCCTGCCCATCTCGGCGCGCAGCCCCGGGGCGCTGCGCGCGCTCGCGGCGGGCTACCGGCGGCTCCTCGACGCGCCGGAGGGCGAGCCTTCGCGCGCGGAGGTCCAGGCGATCTGCGCCGCCGCCGCGCTCGGGCGCGCGCACCACGAGCACCGCCTCGCGCTGGTCGCTCGGGGCCGCGCCGAGCTCGCCGAGCGGCTCGACGCCTTCCTGAAGGGCGAGCCGCGGCCCGGTACGAGCGCCGGGCGCTCTCCGGTCGCCGGACGGCCGCGGATCGCCTTCGTCTTCCCGGGGCAGGGCGGCCAGTGGCCCGGCATGGGCCGCGCGCTGCTCGAGAGCGAGCCCGCCTTTCGCGAGCGCTTCGAGGCATGCGACCGCGCCCTGCGCGCCGCCGAGGGCTGGTCGCTCCGCGACGCGCTCGCCGGCGATCCCGCCTGGCTCGATCGCGTCGATCGCGTCCAGCCGCTGCTCTTCGCGCTCCAGGTCTCCCTGGCCGCGCAGCTCCGCGCCTTCGGCATCGAGCCCGACGCGGTGATCGGCCACAGCATGGGCGAGGCCGCGGCCGCCGTCGTCGCGGGCGCGCTCGACGTCGAGGCGGGCCTCAGGGTCGTCGCGCGCCGCAGCCGGCTCCTCTCGCGCGCGCGAGGCTCGGGCGGCATGGCCGCGGTCGCGCTCTCGGCGGAGCAGGCCGCGGAGCTCGTCGCAGGGCGGCCGGAGGCGCTCTCGATCGCCGCCGTCAACGGGCCGACCGCGACGGTCATCGCGGGCGACGCCGCCGCGCTCGACGCCATCGTCGCGGAGCTGGAGCGCCGCGGGGTGGACGCGCGGCGGATCCGGGTGGACGTTGCCTCGCACAGCGCGGCGGTGGAGGAGCTCTGCCCCACGATCCGCGCCGAGCTCGCGGATCTGCAGCCCCGCCGCGCGGCGAGGCCGATGATCTCCACGGTGACGGGCGCGCCGGTCGAGGGGCCCGAGCTCGACGCCGCCTACTGGGCCCGGAACCTCCGGGAGCCGGTGCGCTTCTGGCCCGCGCTGCGGACGCTGGTGTCCGACACCCCCTCCGTGTTCCTCGAGCTGGGCCCGCACCCGACGCTGCTCGCGCCGCTCCGGGAGGGCCTCGCCCTCCTCGGCCTCGAGGCGCGCAGCCCGCTGCTCGCCGCCATGCGGCGGGGCGAGGACGATCGCGCGGGCCTCCTCGGCGCCGTCGGCGCGCTGTACTGCTTCGGCTTCCCCGTCGCGTGGAGCGCGCTCCAGCCGCCCGGCGGGCCGCGCGCAGCGCTGCCGGCCTACCCCTGGGACCGCGCGGCCCTCCCGGCAGCGCCGGAGCGCCGCGCTCCGGCGGCCCGTTCGCTGCTCGGCGAGCACATCGCGCTGGCCGAGCCGCCGGGCGCCCACCTCTGGCACGGCGCGCTCGACGCCGCGGATCTGGCCCTCTTCGCCGACCACCGCGTCGAGGACGCCATCGTGCTCCCGGGCACGGCGACGCTCGACGCGGCGCTCGCCGCCACGGCGGAGCTCTTCGGACCGGGCCCCCGCGATCTCACGGACGTCGTCTACGAACGGCCCGCGGTGCTGCCAGACGACGGCACGTGCCGGTTCCAGATGCTCGTCACCGAGCAGGGCCCGGGCGCGGCCGCGTTCCGCCTGCACCAGCGCCGCCCTGGCGAGCCGGCATGGACGCTCGTCGCGCGCGGCGGAGCCGCCGTCGCCCAGCCAGCCACCGCGCCCCTCGCGCTCGACGTCGCCGCGATCCGCGCCCGCTGCGGCGCCGTCGAGCCTGGCGCCGCCTTCTACGCGCGGCGCGCCGCGCGCGGCAACGCCTGGGGCCACGGCTTCCAGGGCATCGCGCGGCTGTGGCGCGGCGACGCCGAGGCGCTCGCCGAGATCGTGGCCCCTGCGGAGGTCGCGGGCGCGCTGCCGCGCCACGCGCTGCACCCCGCGTTGCTCGACGCCTGCGGCCAGGCCGCCGTGGAGCTCGCCGAGGACCCCGCGATGCCCGGCCCCTTCGTGCTCGCGGGCGTCGCGCGGGTGCGCCTGCGCGGCCCCCTGGTCCCGCGGCTCTGGAGCCACCTGACCGTCCGCCGCCGCGATCGAGACGGCGTACACGCGGACGTGCGCGTCGCGGATCCGGACGGCCGGATCGTGGTCGAGGTCGACGATCTCCGGCTGGCGCGCCTCGCCGCGCGCGGACCGGAGCGCCGCCCCGAGGACGCGCTCACCGTCCTCCAATGGCAGCCGGCGCCGCGCCCCGCCGGCGCGACGACGTCGCGCGGCGGCTGGCTGATCGTCGCGGATCGGGGCGGCGTGGGCGACCGCCTCGCGGCCATCGCTCGGGCCGATGGCCGCCCCTGCGCTCTCGTGAGGCCGGACGTCGGCGCCGCACGCGCCTCGCTCCCCGGCGCCGCGGCGCCGGAGCCGCCGTGGGAGATCGTCTACCTCGCCGCGCTGGACGCGCCGGCGGGCGGCGCCGCCAGCGCGGCCGCGCTGGAAGCCGAGGTGCTGCGGCTCGCGGGCCTCGCGCTGGAGCAGCTCCACGGCGCGCTCGACTCCGGGCGATCGCACCGGATCTGGCTGATCACGCGCGGCGCGCAGCCGGTCGAGCCAGGCCCGGTCGCCGCGGCGCAGGCCGTGCTCCTCGGGCTCGGCCGCACGCTCGAGGCCGAGCGCCCCGAGCACCTCGGCGGCCTCGTGGACCTGCCGCCGGACGCCGCCGCCGGGGAGGCTGCGGCCCTGATCGCCGCGGAGATCGCCGGCCGATCCGGCCCCGCGGAGGAGGTGGCGTACCGCCGGGGTGAGCGCCTCGCGGCTCGGCTCTCGACCTGGGACGACGAGCGCTCCGCCCCCGAGCCGCTCCGGCTGCGCCCCGACGCGAGCTACCTCGTCACCGGCGGCCTCGGCGACCTCGGGCTGCTCGTCGCGCGCCGCCTGGTCGAGCGGGGCGCGCGGCACCTCGTCCTCCTCGGCCGGACGCCGCCCGGCGCGGCCGGGGCGGGCGACGCGCGCGCCGCCGCGATCACCGCCCTCGAGGCGCTCGGGGCGCGCGTGCGGATCGCCGTGGCCGACGTCGGCGACGAGCGGGCCCTGCGCGCCTCGCTCGCGGCCCACGACGCCGCGGCCTGGCCTGCCATCCGCGGCGTGATCCACTGCGCCGGGGTGCATCGCCCCGCGCCGCTCGACCAGCTCACGGCCGACGACCTCCTCCCCGACCTGCGATCCAAGGTGCTCGGCGCCTGGCTGCTCGATCGCCTGCTCGCGGATCTCGACCTCTTCGTGCTCTTCTCCTCCGCCGCGACGCAGCTCGGCTCGCCCCTGCTCGGCGGCTACGCCGCCGCCAACGCGTTCCTCGACGCGCTCGCCCACGATCGCCGGGCGCGCGGCCTCCCCGCGCTGAGCGTCGGCTGGGGCTACTGGGACGGCGTCGGCATGGCCGCGCGGCGCGAGCGGGCCGAGGGCCGGCGCGCCGCGCCGCGCGGCGTCGCGCCCCTCGCCCCGGATCGCTGCCTCGACGTGCTGGAGCGCCTGCTCGCTGGCGCGCCGCCCCACGTCGGCGTGCTGGGCGTCGACTGGAGCGCGTGGTCGGCAGCCTACCCCGAGGCCGCGGCCGCGCCGCGCCTCGCGCTGCTCGCCGGGCGCGGCGCGGCCTCCTCGCCCGGCGAGGGCCCGGGGGGCGCCGCCCTGCTGGTCGCCGACCCGCTCGCCGGCGCGCCCGAGGAGCGGCGGGGGCGCCTCGAGCTGTACCTGCGGGCCCGCGTTGCGGCGGCGCTGCGCCGGCCCGCGGCGGATCTGCCCTTGGACGAGCCCCTCGTCCGCCTCGGCCTCGATTCGCTCATGGCGGTCGAGCTCCGGAGCCGGCTCGCGGCCGAGCTGGCGATCGCGGTCTCGATCGTCGATGTGTTACGCTCGCCGGGCGTGCTCGCCCTCGCGGAGCTGCTCGCCGCGCGCGCCGAGCCCGCGGGGGAATGGGAGGAGATCACCCTGTGAGCAGCGCGACCCTCAGCGACGCCATGCTCCGCGCCTTCTCCGACGAGGGCTACCTGCTCGTCGAGGGCGCGCTCCCCCCGCCGGTCGTCGCCGCGGTGATCGACGAGCTCGACGCGGCGGTCGACGCCTGCTCCCGGGATCTCCGCGACCGAGGCCAGCTCGAGGATCCGCTGGAGGAGCACGGCTTCGACACGCGCCTGCACCGGCTCTCCCTGCGCACGGACGCGGTGGTGCGGACGCTCTTCAACCGCAACTACATGCGCCCTGCGCTGCTCGAGCTGATCCGCGGCCCCGCGCTGCTCGATCTGCTCGAGCCGCTGCTCGGCCCCGAGATCGCCTGCCACCCCGGCTACCGCGTCCGGCCGAAGCTCCCGAGCAGCAGCCCCATCTCGTGGATGCGCGCCATGCCGTGGCACCAGGACGTGGCCTACCTGGTGCCGGAGTGTGACCGGTACTTCTACGCGACCGTCTGGATCCCGCTCACGGAGTCCACCGAGGAGAACGGCTGCATCGAGGTGCTCCCCCGCGGTCATCGAGGCATCCTTCCGCACCGCAACGTGCACGGTGAGCCGTTCCTCGAGATCCTGGGCGAGGCGCTGCCGCCGCTCGAGTCCGTGAAGGTCCCGGCCCGCCCGGGCGATGTGCTCCTCATGAGCGGCCTCATGCCGCACCGGTCCGGCCTGAACCGGACCGAGCGCGTCCGCTGGAGCCTCGATCTGCGCTACCACGCGGCGGACGTCCCGCCGGGCTACTCCGGGGAGCCCGCCCTCCTGGTGCGCAGCCGGAGCCGCCCCGAGGGGGTGATCCGGGACTGCGCCGACGTGGAGCGCCTGCGCGAGGCGAGCCCGGCTGTGGACGCGCCGCGCTACCGTCGCTGGCCGACGGTGCACCCCACCTGAGCGGACGCGGCGCGACGGGCTCACCCCTCGACACGCCCGTGTGTCGCGTCGAGCAAGGAGAAACAGCAATGGACCTCGAGACCCGCAGCCCCCCGACCGCCGGCAGCGCGCGCGTCACCAACCTGGAGATCGTCGGCCGGGAGGGCGACGAGATCACCGTTCGCTTCGACGTCGCCTGGGACAACTCGTTCCGCGAGCGCGGCGGGCCGGGGGCTGGCAACTGGGACGCCGTCTGGCTCTTCGTCAAGTACCGCGGCACCGAGGTGGTCCCGTTGCACGACAACGGGGACATCCGCGCTGCGGCGGATCAGGGGGACCTGTCCCCGCTCGCCGCAGCGGCGATGGCGGCGGTCCCCGCTCCCGCGGCGGTCCCCGCTGCCGTGGCGGCTGCGGTGGCGATCCCCGTTTCCGCGGCGGCTGCGCCGATCCCCGCTCCCGTGTCTGGGAGGCCGAGCTCCTTGCGGTTGCGCGGCAAGCGTGAGGTGCACCCGGTGACCCCGGGCCAGAAGTGGCGCGTCCGGGTGGAGCGGTACCACCACCGCAGCCCGATGGGCCCGCTGGAGTCGTCCGTCGAGGACATCACCGTGCGGGCGCTCGGCGACAGGGGCCACGGCCTCGAGGCCAGCCGGATGAGCGAGTGGCGGCACGCGCTGATCGCAGCCGCCCGCGCGCCCGTTGGAGGCGAGGTGCTCCTCCCCGAGGATCAGCGCGGCGTGTTCCTCTACCGCAGCGACGAGAACGCCGGCGTGGGCCCTGTCGTCTTCCGCGCGGTGACCCTGACCCTCTGCCGCCCACCGGACGGCCCTGCCTTCGCCGACCACGTGTCGCTCTGGGTGTTCGGCATCGAGATGGTCTACATCCCCGAGGGCCCGTTCTCGCTGGGGGATCCGCTGGGCCCTGGCGGGGGGCCGGCCGCCTGCTTCTACGACGCCTCGCTCGGCGACAAGGAACCCGATCGATCCTACCGCGTGACGTCCGACGGCCCGATCGAGGTGGGGCCGAACGGCGACCGGTCGCGGCTCTACTACGACGGGGACGCGTCCGAGGGGAACGAGGGCGACGGGCAGGGCCCGATTCCGAAGGGATTCCCGAACGGGTACGGCGCCTTCTACGTGATGAAGTACCAGATCAACCAGGGCCAGTACGGCGATTTCGTCAACACGCTCCAGGGCCCGGCGAGAACGGTGCGCTTTTCGTACTGGTTTGGTTCTTATCGCTACACCACCTTCATGACGCAATCGAGCGCTCGCCTCACGCTGCGTCCCGACAACGCCTGCAATTGGCTCGCGTGGATGGACGGGGCAGCCTTCGCCTGCTGGGCGGGCCTGCGCCCGCTGACGGAGCTCGAGTACGAGAAGGCCTGCCGTGGTCCAGCGCAGGCCGTGAGCTGCGAGTATGCGTGGGGCACCACCACGGCCGTGCAGGCCCAGGTGATCTTCGGCAACGAGGGGGGCGTGAGCTGGGTCAACGGCAACGCGGCCTTCCAACAGGCCATCTTCGTCGGCGGCGACGGCGGCTCCGGACCGCTGCCCGGCAACGCCTTCGGCGGCCCGCCGGCGTCCTGGTCCGGCGCGTGCGCCTTCGGCATGCGTCGCGATTTCGCCGAGGACCAGTCCGGCCTGTCCCCGGTCCAGGTGAACGAGCGAGAGCGGACCGGCGGATCGTATTACCGGGTGATGGGGCTGAGCGGCAATCTCTGGGAGTGGTGCGTGACCGTCGGGGAGCCCCAGGGCCGGGCGTTTACCGGTACCCCCGGCACCGGCGAGCTCGACGGCTTCGGGAACCCCGACGTCAAGTTGCTCGGCTGGCCCGACGTCGACGTCGTTGGCGCCGGCGCGCGGGGGGGCTCCTGGTACACCGCGCTGACGAAGCTGCGGCTCGCGGATCGATCGTACGGCTCCGGCTTGGAGAGCTACTCCACCCGGGCCCATGATATGGGCTTCCGCTGCGCGCGGACGGTCGGCTCCTCGGCGCCCACGCGCTGACGCCGACGGCCGGCGTCCCCTCACGCGCCCGCCCCAGCGGTTGCCCGTCGGCGCTCACCGCGCTCACCGTTGCCGCCAACGCCGCCGCTCTGCCGTATCCGGGTCAGCCGCGGGTCTCCAGCGCGTGCGCTCGGCTCGCCCGCTGCCGAGTCGGGCGCGGCGGTGCGGTGCTCGTCGCTCCACGCTCCGAGCGGGCCGGCGACGGGTCACTCCCCGCGACCGAGGAACTCCATCAGCCAGGCCATCGCCGGCCGCATGGTGCCGTCCGGGTGCAGGAGGCCCGTGTTGTCCCGCCAGGTGGAACCGACGACATAGCCCCAGAGGGTGATGCCTTTGACGGCGGGGTGGTTGTAGAACATCGTGAACTGCTCCTCCATCACCCGGCGCTGCTCCTCGTCGTCCGCGAGGCTGATGTCGTACTCGGTGATGTACACGGGCAGGCCCGTGGCGGCGAGCCCGTCGATGAAGCCCTTCACCGTGCTGGCGTCGAACTTGTACGCGTCGTGGGCCTCCGCGCCGAGGGCGTCGATCGGAGCGCCCGCGGCCAGCAGCGCCTTCACCATCTCGACGAAGCGGTCGTGCTCGCCCTTGTACTCGATGTTGTTGTAGTCGTTCAGGATCAGGGTCGCGCCCGGGCAGAATTCGCGAGCCCACGTGAAGGAGTTGACGATCCAGTCATAGCCGCTCTCGCCGTCGCCCCCGATGGCGTTCTTGAAGGTAGGCGTGGTGTGGGGCGGCGGCTCGTTCACGACGATGATGTACTTCGTCGCGGGATACCGTTCGCAGAACGCCTGCATCCAGTCCCTGATGGCCTGCCGCTGCTCGTCGTCGGTGAGGCGCACGAGCCAGCTCGGCTGGGTGGCCCCCCACACGAAGACGTGCTCCATGAAGGGAATGTCGTTGTCCTGCGCGTATTTGTAGATCGCGTCGAGCCTGCTCCAGTCTCGAACGCCGCGGGAAATCTCGACGCTGCCGAGCCTGCCCTCGACCTCGGGCGCGATCTGGTCCCAGTACCGGATGAAGTCGTCGCGCACGGCGAGATCCGTCGTGATGTTGCCGACGAATTTGCCGTTGTCCGCGCTGCTCGAACCGCCCGACCCGTGGCTTGAGCCGCCAGCCCCGGAGCCGCTCGTCCCAGCACCCCCGGAGCCGCCGTCGCCGGCGCCGCCCGTACCCGCGCCGGAGGCTCCCGCGCCGCCCGCGCCAGCGCCGCTCGCGCTGACGCCGGCGCTGACGCCGTGGCCGTCCGCTCCGGTCGAGCCCCCTGCGCTCGACGAGCCGCCCGGGCCAGGGTCAACCCTGTCGACCTTGCCAGAGCAGCCAGAGAGGGCCCCGAGCCCGAGCCCGAGCGCGCCGCACAGCCATCGAGAAGCACGGTTCTTGTTCATGCCAACCCCCGCGATTTGGATGATCGTCGATGGTGGCTTCTGGAGCAAGAAAGCCGTTGGTCAGCCACGCGATCCGAGAGAGCACGCGCCCGGCCAGGCACGCCGGGCAGATCGGTCCCTGGAATTCCCGCTGCCCTCTGGATCGATCGCGATCCGTGCCGAGGAGCGATCCGTGCGACGGTCACGAGAGCGGGCGGAGCGTGGCGCGCTTGCCTCAGCGAGGAGGCGGGGTGCAGAGGAAACACCCGCCACACTCGTAATGCTGCGTCTTGGTGCCCCACGCGATCTGGTTGTTGCAGCAATCGCGGCCGTACTTGCCGACGACCGTCGTGTGGCTCTCGTCGCTGTAGTAGATGCAGTTCGCCCCGGGCGCCGCCTCGCTCGAGGGAGCCAGCAGGGCGGCGCTTCCCAGCATCGCCGCGCCTGCAGTCAGGGCAGCGAAGAAGAACCGCAAGCGGGTAGCAGGGCCGATCCGACGCATGGATAACTCCTTTTGCGATGGAGGTCTTTCCTGGCCTCCGGGTCGATGCGACACACCTTAGAACGAATGCCCGGCTCGGGCAAGCGCTCGGGCCGAGCGCTCGATACGGCCATCGACGGATGCATTCCTGCATTGGTGAGAGCGCCGCCGAGGGTGGCGGCGAATGGTGGAAACAGCGCACCAGCCTTGCTGCAACAGCAAACCTCGCGCGCTGCGCGCCGACGGTCGATTGTCGCTCCGAAAGAAAAGTCCGCAGGCACAGCAGTGCTGTCCCCTTCGTCTGCCTGGCTCAGCTCTTTTTTTTGCGCCCTTCACGCCATAACACCCAACATCACAATTCTTAACGAACGCCTGAGAGACAGACGGTGCTAGCCGCTCTCGTGGACGACGCGTAGCTCCCCGGGATCTCGGCGGGCGCCGATCCTCGCCGCCTTGCTGTCGGCGTCGGTGGCGTTCCCGATCGCGAGGACGATCATCTCCTGCGCGCGGATGCAGGCGGACATGTGCGGGCGGAGCATCGTGCGCTCTTTGCGCTGGAGCCCCTTGCGATCCGGTCGGTCTGCACCCAGAGCGTCCTGGAGCCGCTCATGCCCGAAGGCGACACGCTCTTCCGGATCGCCGCTGCCCTTGGCCCCGCGCTGGAGGGCGCGCGCGTCATCGCCCTGGAGCTGCCCCGGAGCGACCGGCGGTGCGACGCGCTCGTCGGCCGACGGATCGAGCGCGTGGAGGCGCGCGGCAAGAACCTGTTGATCTTCTTCGACGAGGGCACCGTGCTGCACACGCACCTGCGGATGAGCGGCGCGTGGCACCTCTACCGCGAGGGCGAGCGCTGGAAGCGGTCCGAGGCGACGGCGACGGCGATCCTCGCGGTCCCGGGCTACGTCGCCGTCTGCTTCCGCGCGCCCATCGTGCGCCTGCTCCGCGCGAGCGCCTTGCGCGGCGACCGGCTGCTCGGCAGCCTCGGCCCGGACCTGCTCGGCGACGGCTTCGACGCCGCGGAGGCGCTCCGCCGCCTGCGCGCGCTCGACGAGGTGCCGCTCGGGGTCGCGATCATGGATCAGCGCGTCGTCGCCGGCATCGGCAACGTCTACAAGAGCGAGCTGCTCTTCCGGAGGCGGCTCGACCCGTTCGCCCCGGTCCGGGCGTACTCGGACGAGGAGCTCTCCGCGATGCTCGACCTCGGCCGCCGTCTCCTGCAGGCCAACGTCGAGCCGCGGGATCCCTCCGGCGCGTACCGCGGTCCCACCGCGCACTACGTCCACACGCGCACGACGCGCGCGGGGTTCGACCGCGGCAGGCGGCCGGTCAGCGTCTACGGCCGCGAGGGGCGCGCCTGTTACGACTGCGGCGCCGCGATCCAGATGCGCCGCCAGGGGACGATAATGCGGTCGACGTACTTCTGCCCCCGCTGCCAGCCGGCCCGCGCCGCGCCGGCGCCGTCGGCCGCTCCAGCGACGCCGGCGGAGACAATGCAGCCGGACGGATCTGCGCCGTCCTCGGACGGGTCCGCGCCTTCATCGAACGGATCTACGCGATCGGTATCGTGATCTTGGCCGCCTGCGGAGGGCGGCGAGGCGGTCGAGATCCGGAGATGCGCGAGGCCGAGACCTTTTTGTCGGCCGGATCGTAAGATCCAGCCTCATGCGCGTCGCCTGGTTCCTTCTCGTGCTCGTGCCTGCGTGCAGCCACCCCGTGGACGAGCCCGTCTCTCCGGATGCCGAGAACCCGAAGAGCCCTCCCTCCGGCGGTTCGTCCTCCTCTCCGGCGTCTCCGGCCGCTGCGCCCTCGGCAGGCGCCGCCGAGGTGGACGCCCGCTTCGCCCCGCTGATCGCCTCCGCCTATCGCGACTACAAGGCCTGGGGCCGCGTCGACGACGAGCTCCGCTGGGCGCCCTGGCTCTGCCGCCTGCCGCTCCCCGGCCGTGCCCGCATGAGCGCCGCCGAGGACGGCGGTCACGCCCGCAAGCTCTACTCGGTGTTCGCCAAGCACCGCGATCGCTATCCGCTGGTGCAGGCCGAGGCGCCCGTGTCCCAGCCGATCGGGCAGGCCCTCGTCAAGGAGAGCTACCACCCCGAGCTCGTCGACGCGAAGGAGGTCCCCGAGCTCCCATCGCATCAGCCTTCGGGGCCTGACGGCGCGTCCGGCACGCCGGATCACTTCGATCCTTACCTGCGGGACGGCGATCGCGTCTACCGCGCGTCGCGCTTCGCCGGCGCCTACGTGGTGCTCAAGGTCGCGCCGGAGACCCCCGGCACCGACGCCGGCTGGGTCTACGGGACGGTCGCGCCCGGGGGCGAGGTGACCTCCGCCGGCCGGGTCGCGTCGTGCATGGGGTGTCATGTGAGCGCCCGCCACGAGCGCGTCTTCGGGATCGCGCCGGCGCCGTCCGCGGCGCCCTGACCCGCACCGCGCGACGTGCTCCCTCGCCGGCCCCCTGGCCGGGCACAACCTCGCTCACCCCGATCTCCGCGCTCCCGCCACGCTCGGACGCAGCAGCGACGGCGGCGCCTGCTCCTCGCTCGGCGCCGCCTCCGGCTCGTGCTCCTCCGGCGCCGGCTCCATGACGCGCGCGATCCACGACAGCCCCTCCACGTTCTCCAGCGTGATCTTCGCCACCATCATGATCGGCACCGACAGCAGCGCCCCCGACGGCCCCCAGAGCCAGCCCCAGAAGAGCATCCCGAGCAGCACGGCGAGCGGGGACAGCCCCAGCGTCCGCCCGAGGACCCGCGGCTCCAGCACATTGCCCACCAGCAGGTTGATGAGCAGATACCCGATCGCCACGATCGCCGCGGTCCCGGGCCCCTGGCTCGCCAGCGCGGCGAGCACGGCCGGGATCGTCGCCACCGCCGCGCCGATGTTCGGGATGAAGTGCAGGACGAACAGGCTCGACGCCAGGAGGAGCGCCAGGTCCACGTCCAGGAGGACCAGCATCACGTAGGCGAGCACGGCGACGAGCAGGCTGGTCAGCATCTTCACGAGCAGGTACTTCTTCACCTCGCGCACGATGCGGTCGACGTGCTCGAGCCCGCGGCCGGGGTCCGCGATGATCGCCCGGAGCTTCGCGCCGGCGCCCGCGAACTCGCAGAGCGCGAAGAAGACGACGAGGAGCACCATGCCCAGGTTCGACGCCGCGCTGGCGACCGTCACCGCGGCCCCGCCGAGCAGCGGCACCAGGGACGCCGTGTGCAGCGTCTTGGACAGGAACTCCGGGTTCACCGGCAGCCCGCGCTCCGTGAGCGTCGCGGCGATCGCCACGGTGATCTCCGAGGCGCGCGCCAGGTAGGCCGGCACCTTCTCCTCCAGCTCCACCCCGGCGATGGTGACCACCGCCCCCACGAAGGCCAGGATCGCGAGGTCGACCACGAGCGCCGCCAGCGCCCCGACGGCCGGGGGGAGCCCCCGCCGCGTCACCCAGCTCGCGATGGGCGAGGAGATGGCCGCGAGCGCGATCCCGAACAGCACCGGCACGAGGAACGGCTCGGCGTAGCGTAACCCCACGATGACAACGACCGCGGCCGCCGCGACCATCATCATCTGAGCTCGACGAGATATCGTGAAGATCCCCATGCCTGACCTCGCTGCTGACGGGTTCCCGCGTCACGTCCATCTCAGAAGGTGAGCACGGTGCAATTCCATGAAAAGCAAGGGATGCGCCACGCTCCGTCCCGCTGGTCCCCCGGCGCGCGGGCGCTCGCGGACTCGCCGCGTCCGCTGGATTCGCGCGCTCGCCGCGCGCGGCGCGGCGTTCGTTCCTCGCGCGGGATCGTGGAGGTGGGGCCAGCCTGCACGGGCGGAGCGATCTGCTACGCGCGCCGGTTCGATGCTGGGGGGAGGGGGGCAGACTCAGGAGCGCCGCAGAGGGCAGTGAGGCGCGATGTCGCATGCGGCGCCGCGCCACGTCGGCCGCATCGACGCGTCGGAGCGCTGCGCCAGAGCGAGCCGGCGCAGCGCTCCTCGCCGCGGTGGAGATCGCTTACCGCGCGGCCACCCGGCCGTCGCTCGTCGGCCCGCCGTTGAGCGGCACCGCGGCGTGCTGGCTGGCGTCGGTCTTCGGGGTCGTCCCGGTGACGTAGGCCTTGACCGCCTCGACCAGGAACCGGAGCCCGGCCGTGCCCTGGTTGTCCCAGTACTCGCCCTCGCGCGGGGTCACATGGATGAGCGCGAGGTGGGGGTCGTCCTTGCCCTTCGGGAAGTAGACCCTGGCCTCTTCCGACCACAGCTCCTCGATCTTCGCCCGGCTCCTCACGATCGACGCGCGACCCGAGAGCGACAGGAAGCGGCGCTCCTCCTGGAGCGTCACGTTCACCTCCGGATTCGACTCGATCTCGTCGATCTTGCCCGAGTCGATGCTCGTCATGAACCAGATGTCCCCGGTGCCGTCGTCGACCTTCACCAGCGCCATGGGACGCGCCCGCAGCGAGCCGTGGTTGGCCTGCGTGACGAGCATGGCATTCCGGAACTTCTTGAGGATCTCCAGCAGCTTCTCTCGCGACCCAGTTTCCATGGTCTCCTCCGTTGAGTCCCGCCGTCAGTTGCGAGATCCGGACCACGGCCGGCTCACCCGCGAGATCGCGCGATGAACGGCCCTGTTGTGCCGCACCCAGCGTGCGCTAGAGGCATTCCGCCACAGCCGTCCGCGCGTTCCGCGCGAGCGCGAGCCGCCGCCTTGCGCAGCGTCAGGAGGGCTGTCGCGCGGCGCTGGCGAAGCTACCCAGCGCGCGTGAGCGCGAGCGCCGCGACGACGATCGCGATCAGCGCGAGCGCGCCGACGACCACGAGCGCCACCTTGCCCCACGCGATCGGCGCCGTGCCCGTGACGCAGCTCGCGTCCTGACCGTGCACGACGGCGCGGTAGCTGCGCCCCTCGTAGCGGTAGGCGAGCACGTACGAGGGAAGCGCCACCCGGCGCGTCTCGAGCGCGCGCAGGAGCACCGCCACGTGCACATTGCGGAAGGTGGACCCGGGGATCACGCCCTGCTTCAGCGCCGCCTCCGCGGCCGCGGCGATCCGCTCGCTGACGATCTTCCGCGCCGCCGAGCGCTGCGCGTCGAACTGCTCCAGCACCGCGTCCTCTGGGCCGAGCTGCTGCTGGGACCGCTGCGCGACCGGCACCACCTGGTCGAGCCGGAAGCGCGGCGCGAGCTCCCGGGCCTCGTCGAGCGACAGCCCGCGCGACGCGGACACGAGCAGGCTGCGGAACGGCAGCTGCGTCTGTCCGGCGTGGGGGGCCCAGGCGCTCCGCCGGGCGCCCGCGTTCGAGTCCGCCGTCCAGCTCACCACCGCGTCCGCGTTGACGAGCCAGCCCGCCCACCAGATCGGGCGCAGCCCCTCCACGGTCGCCGCCTGCGACAGGTCCGACGGCCGGAAGAAGCCGAGCGTCGACATCCACCGCCGCAGCGCCTGGTCGGCCTCCGCGGGAGGCACCCTGAACGGGAGCAGCCAGTCGGCCTGGTCGACCGGGTCGACCGGCTGCTCCAGCCGCGTGACCGCGCCGCAGAAGCGGCACTTCGGCGCCTGCGCCTCGGCCGAGTACGCCACCGCGGCGCCGCACTCGGTGCACCGCAGCACCTGCACCGGCGGCGGGGCCGGGCCGCGGTCCAGCGGCGCGGCGAGGCCGCAGACGGCGCAGCGCAGGTCGCCCGGTTCCAGCGGCCCCTGGCAGCGCGCGCAGCACCGCGCCGCGGCCGGCGAGACGCCAACGCTCATGCTCATCGCGCCCCTCCGGTCGGGGTGGGCCTGCTCCCGCCGGGGCGGGCGCGCTCGGCCGGCGCGGGCGCGGCGGCGGGGGCCGGCGGCCGCGCGACGCCGCGCCGCTCGGCCGGGTCGCGGTCGCGGGCCGCGGCCAGGACGAACGGCGCCGCGAGGAGCAGGATCGCGAGCAGCACGGCGAGGGCGATCTTCACCCAGGAGAGGGGCGCCTTGCCGTGGATGGCGCCGGTCTGACCGTTGATGAGGACCCGGAAGGGCGGCTTGCGCGGGTCGTGCCGGATCGCGAGCACCCAGAGGGGCACATAGATGAGCTCGAGCGTCTCCTGGTCGAGGCGCGTCTCGTGGGTGAGGCCGTGGTGGCTGTCCCCGGGCATGAAGCCCGGGAGGTCGCGGCCGACCTTCTCGAGCGCCTCCCGCCGCGCGAGGGCGTAGCACTCCGCCTGCGTCATGGTCGGCTCCTCGGCGACCCAGCCGCTCAGGACCGCGGGCGTGTAGCGCCGCATCGTGCGCAGGTCGAACGGCTCGATCGCCTCGAGCTCGGCGTTCTGGACGGCGCGCGACGCCACGACGAGCACATCCATGACGTAGGTGGCGTGCTGGCCTTCGAGGTGCCGGTGCTCGGTCCTCGTGACGACGCGCGTGCGGGTGACGGTGTTCCCCTTGTCGTCGGTCGTCGTGTACGTCTCGGTCTCCTGGTAATTCTCGCCGATCTGCGCCGCGTAGCGCGTCTGCGCCATCGCCGAGTACAGGTACGCGGGCGTGTAGACGCCGCGGATCGCGTCGATGGTGCCCTTCTTGACGCTCGACTGCACGAAGAGGCTCCGCTTCCCGAGCCACGCCGCGACGGCGCCCTGCGCGCTCTCCCTGGCCATGGCGAACCCGAGCACGAAGTGCGGCGACGGCCGGTCGTTCGAGGGCGGCCGCTCCACGACCGACGGCGACGCGCAGTAGGGGCACACCGCGGTCCGCTGGTCCGCTTCGACGCGCAGCGAGGCGCCGCAGGTCTCACATTCGAGTTGCACCGGCGCCCGAGAGAACCGCACCCGGGGGCGGGGCGTCAACAGGGAAGGGGCGGCGCGGCGCCGGCGGGGCCGCGCGCCGTCAGCAGGGGACGGGCGGCGGCCGGCTCCCGAGGTCGGCGGGAGACACGGAGTCGCCGGGGTCCTGCTGCGGTGTTTGCCGGAGCAGCGGTGAGAGCGAGCGCATCGCCCATTGCCGGACCGGGGCGTCCGCCCACGGCTGCCACCGCGGGCTGGCCGGCGCCGCGACCGCCGCGGCGGCAGCGCGGGGCGCGCGCGCCCCGGCGCGCAGGCGCGGCGCAGGCCGAGGCTCGTCGAGGAAACGCAGCAGCTCGGGGGCGAGATCGGCCACAGCTTCCCGGTGCGGGTAGTGCCCCGCCTTCGCGAAGCGGCGCACCGCCACGCCCTCCAGGTAGCGATCGATGTCCGCCGCGTGGCGCACCGGGATCACGGGATCGCGCTCGCCCCAGTAGACGGCGACCGGCGGTATCTCCGGGATCCGGTGCGCGATGTCCATGAGGTGCTCGCGCTGGCCGCGCAGATCGATCGCGTGGCGGAGCGTGCGCGACAGCGCGCGGGCCGTGCCGGGCCGCGCGTTCACGCGGGCGAGGTGCCGGCGCTCCTCCGCGTTGAAGTTGCCGCCGAGCACCAGCATCCCCGCGTGGGTGCCGACGCCCATGAGCACCGGCGCGGCCAGCTCCAGCAGCCCTGTCACCGCGGCGAAGCGCAGCGGCAGCGCGACCTCGCTCCCGATGCCGCCCGCGGCGACCAGCCCGAGGCGGTGCACGCGCCCCGGCCGCTCGATCGCCACGCACATCGAGACGCTGCCGCCGAACGAGTGCCCGATCAGATCGAAATCGCTGAGCCCGAGGGCGCGGATCCACTCCGCGACAACGCTCGCGTACCAGGCGACCGTGTAGGGAGCGTCCGGACGGGCCGAGTGTCCGTGGCCGGGCAGGTCGAGCGCGACGACCCGGCGCCCTCCGGCCGCGAGCGCGGGCGCGAGCCGGTTCCAGGTCCTACAGCTATCGGACAGGCCGTGCACCAGGACCACGGTGCGCCTGTCCGGGTCGCCATTCCGGGGAGGGCTCCACTCCTCCCAGTGCACCTCGCCTGCGGAAAAGCTGCGAACATGGCTGCGACACCGGATCGACATGTTCTTTCCAAAAAGTCGCACGAAGAACCGCGTCTGTCCAGATTGCACGCCCGTCCTTTTCTTCGTCGTGGGCGGCCTCAGGCCCCCGCGAAGCCTGTTTCGCATTCGATGTGGGTCGAGTGACGCCAGCATGCGCCATGCTGAGACGCGGACCGGACAACGACGTCATGGGATTTGTGCGGCCGTAGCGCTGGCGATCGTGGTTCGGGCCGCAGAACCCGCGCGAGCCGGCGCGCGCATTCGGGCCGGCGGCGTTGCGCATCGGGGCGGCGGCCGGACGGCGTCGCGCGCGCGGCATCCGGGTTGCTCGGCGGGTCGCCCCGAGCGCGATGCGGTCGCATCGCGGAGGAGGACGCCTGTGCGAACCGTTCCCGCTGCGATATCTCTCTATCTTCGTGCCGTATCGGTGGTCCTCCTCGGCGGCGCCGGCTTCGTCGCCTGCACCGTGAATGATGCCTCCGAGCCCGGGGGATTCGTCGGCCCCGCAGATCCCACCCCGGAGCCGCCCCGCGGCGACGGCGTCGTAAGCAGCGGCGGCACCGGCGCGAGCAGCGGCGCCGGCACCGGCGCGAGCAGCGGCGCGGGCGGCGCGGGCGGCGCGGGCGACGGGAACGTCGGCGTGGAAGACCCGCCCCCGGTGCCTTTGCCGGGCGAGGACGCCGGGGCTCCCGCGGCGTTCACCTGCGAGGGGCTCGACTCGAGCCAGCCCGTGGTCCTGTACGTGTCGTCCGACGACTCCAATTCGATGAGCTCGCCGGTGCATGCGCGCGAGCTCCTCCGCGCGGGCGTCGCGCCGGAGCCGTGGCAGGTGCGCACGTACGAGTTCCTCAACTACTACCGCATCGATTACGCCGCCCCGGACGAGGGCGAGCTCCGCGTCGAGCCCCAGATCGAGCCCGGCGAGGAGGCGGGGACCTACACGCTGCAGATCGGCGTGCGCGCGTTCGACCCGCCGGCCCCGCGCCGTCCCGTCGCGGTCACGTTCGTCCTCGATACCTCCGGCTCGATGGAAGGCGAGCCGATGGAGCGCGAGAGGGCTGCGGTGCGCGCCGTCGCCGCGAGCCTGTCCGAGGGCGACGTCGTGAACATGGTCACGTGGAACACCACCAATTCGGTGATCCTGAGCGGTCACGTGGTGAGCGGCCCGGACGACCCCGCGCTGCTCGAGGCGGCCGACGCGCTCTCCGCGAGCGGCGGCACCGATCTCGAGAATGGCCTCCGGGTCGGATATCAGCTCGCCCAGGAGCACTACGAGGAGGGCCGGATCAACCGGGTGATCCTGGTCAGCGACGGCGGCGCCAACGTTGGAGTCACCTCTGCGGATCTCATCGCGCGGCACGCGGAGGACGCCGACAAGGAGGCCATCTACCTCGTCGGCGTGGGGACGGGGTCGGCGCTGGGCTACAACGATGTGCTCATGGATACCGTGACCGACAAGGGGCGCGGCGCCTATGTCTACCTCGACGACGTGGAGGAGGCGTTCCACATGTTCCGGGATCGCTTCGACGAAGTGATGGAGGTGGCAGCCCGCGGCGTGCAGGTGGAGCTCACGTTGCCGTGGTACTTCAAGATGGAGAAGTTCTATGGCGAGGAGTACTCGACCGATCCCCAGGAGGTCGAGCCGCAGCACCTCGCGCCGGGCGACGCGATGATCTTCAACCAGATCGTGCGCGGGTGCGATCCCGGCGTGATCGACGACGCCGACGCCCTGACGGTGCGCGCGCGGTGGCAGACGCCGCTCACCCATGAGCCGAAGGAGGCGAGCCGCGAGGCGACCCTCGCGGAGCTCGTCGCCGGGAGCAAGGAGCAGCTCGTCAAGGGCAAGGCCATCGTGGCCTACGCCGAGGCGCTCAAGAGCAGCTCGTCCGCGGCGCTGCGCGCGGCGCGCGAGCAGGTGCTCGCGGCGAACTCGGGCGGCGATCCGGAGCTCGACGAGATCGCGGAGCTGATCGCGCTCCACCCGCTGTACTGAGCGCCCTCTACGGGAGCCGAAGAGACGGAACGCGAGCGGCGCCGCCCGTGCGCGGCGGCTCACTCCAGCAGGAAGTAGCGCGCGTCTCGCTTGATATCGAAGTGGAAATGGTCCGCGTGCGCCTCATTCGCGTTGGGCGTGAGCACCACGTTGAACAGCCCGCTCGTATGAACGGCGCAGATGATCTCCCGCAGCTCGAGGGCGTGGGGGCTCGGCTCCTTCGGCTCCGACCCGGGGCCGCACGGCGGCGCGCCGATGGCGCCGTGCCAGTCGGTCTTCACGTCGAGCCGCGCGCCGTCGGCCTTCACGAAGGCGGCCACGTCGATGGCGAGCCCGAGGGCGTGCTGGCTGGGACGCCCGGGCGCCGGCGCCGGCGGCTTCGGGGCGACCGCGCCCTTCTTCGCCGCCTTGGCCGCGCCCGTCGAGGTCTTCTTGCCCGCCGGCGGCTTCGCGGGCGTCTTCTGCGCCTTTTTTGGCTTCTTCGGCTTGGGCGCGGACGTGCCGGCGGGCGCGGGCCGGTGGATGCTGACGTGCACCACCTCGGCGATCCCGCGCGTCGCGAGGAAGGCGGCGAGATCGTCGAGCGCGAGGACCAGCCGGCAATCGGCGATGTCGAAGACCGAGGTCGACCGCGGCTTCGCCACGCCGTCGCCGCGGAACGTCACCCCGCGCAGCGCGCCGGTGATCCGGACCGGCCGGTCGACCAGCGGGGCGCCGCGCGGCGCCGGGGCGTGGGGGATCCCGCGGCGCTTCAGCTCGCGGTCGCACGCGTCGCTCGAGAGCCCCCCGTAGGTGGCCGCGCGCGACGCCTCCGACCACACGGGCTTCTCGAACAGCGCCGGGCCCGCGTCCCTGCCGCCGTCCGAGAGGCTGGCCCCGCCGTCGTCCAGCAAGCCGGCCCCGCCGTCGGCCGGGAGCGCCCCGCCATCCCCGGGCGCCGCCGCCGCGGCCCCCGGCCCGGGCGCCGCCGCCGACCCCGCCGGGGCCTCGCCGCGCTCCGCCTCGGTGCGCCGCAGCGACGCGATGCCGAGCGGGGTGAGCAGCGCCGCGCCTCCGATCAGGGCCGCTCCGAGGGCCAGCGCACGACGGGAAGGGAGCGCGCTCATCCAGGGCGAGCTTACCTCGCGCCCGACGATGGGAGCACGCCTTGCCGTTGACCGCGGAATTTGGTCGACTCCCGCGATGTCACGCCCCCGCGCCGCGCTCGCTGGCCGCGTCATTTCCCGTGGAATCGCGCTGATCTCGCTGCTCGTGGCCTGCCAGGCCCCCGCGCCCGGCTCGCCGGCGGCCGGAGCCGCCGGTCGACCCGCGCTCGCATCGGCGCTCGTCATCACCCCGCGCGCGCGGCCGCCGTCGCTCGTCACGGAGGCCGAGCGGACCGGCTTCCAGCGCACCGGCCGCTACGCCGAGGTCGAGCGGCTGTGCGCCGGCTTCGAGCAGGCCTATCCGGGCCGCGCCCGCTGCTTCCGCTTCGGCGCGACGCCCGAGGGCAGGCCGATGCTCGCGATCGCCGCCTCCGACGACGGCGCGCTCGACCCCGCCGCGGCGCGGGCGAAGCGGCGCCCGGTGATCCTGTTCCAGGGCGGCATCCACGCCGGCGAGATCGACGGCAAGGACGGCGGCTTCTGGGCGCTCCGCGAGCTGCTCGACGGCGCCATGGCGCCCGGCGCACTCGCCGCGACCACGGCGCTCTTCGTCCCCGTGTTCAACGTCGACGGCCACGAGCGCTTCCGCCGAAACCAGCGGCCCAACCAGCGCGGCCCCGAGGAGATGGGCTTCCGCACCACCGGCCAGAACCTCAACCTGAACCGCGATTACATGAAGGCCGAGGCGCCCGAGATGCGGGCGATGCTGGCCCTCCTCGACGCCTGGGACCCCGTGGTCCAGGTCGACCTGCACACGACCGACGGCGCGAAGTTCCAGCACGACGTCGCGGTCATCGTCGAGCCCTCGACGCCGCACCCTGGCGACCTCGACGCCGCGGCGCGCGAGCTCTCCGACGCGCTCCAGGCGCGCCTCTCGGCGCTCGGTCACCTGCCGCTCCCGTTCTACCCGTCGTTCCGCGAGGACGACGACCCCGCGTCGGGCATCTCGGCCAAGCCGGGGCCGCCGCGCTACTCGCAGAGCTACAGCGCCGCCCGCAACCGCGTCGGCGTGCTCGTCGAGACGCACAGCTGGGCCGCCCACGCCGCGCGCGTGCGGGCGGTCCACGACCTGCTCGCGGCGCTCCTTGAACGTGCCGCCGCCGGCGGCGCGGGCGCCCTCCGCGCGGCGGCCGATCGCGCGGACGCCGCCGCCGCGCGCCTCGCCGGCGCCCCCTTCGCCCTCACGCACCGCGCGGGGCCGGTCCCGCGCATCTTCCCGTTCCGCGGGTACGCCTACGAGAAGCGCGCCTCGGAGATCTCGGGCGGCACGTGGACCCGCTACGACGAGTCCCGCCCGGAGATCTGGCGCGTGCCGCTGTTCGACCGGCTCGAGCCGGATCTGACCATCACCGCGCCCGCCGCCGGCTATGTCGTCCCGGCGGCGCACGCGGCCTGGGTGGCCGACAAGCTGCGCCTGCACGGCGTGCGTTACGAGCTCCTGCCCGAGGCGCGCCCCGGCTTCGCCGTCGAGGCGTTCCGGGCCGACGCGGTGGCTTACGAGCCGTCCTTCGAGGGCCGGACGCCCGTCGAGCTGAAGGGCGCCTTCCGGCCGGAGCGACAAGATCTGCCGGCCGGCTCGCTCTTCGTACCCATCGCGCAGCCGCGGGCGCCCCTCGTCATGCACCTCCTCGAGCCGCTCGCGCCCGACTCCCTCGTGGCCTGGGGCTTCTTCAACGCCGCCTTCGAGCGCAAAGAGTACATGGAGGCCTACGTCGCCGAGGAGGAGGCGCGCCGCATGCTGGCCGCCGATCCGGCGCTGCGCGCCGAGTTCGAGGCGCGCCTGCGCGATCCCGCGTTCGCGAAGGACGCGAAGGCCCGGCTCGATTTCTTCTATCAGCGCCACCCCTCCTGGGACGAGCGCGTGAACCTCGTCCCGGTGTTCCGCGTCGCCGCCTCGCCCTGAGCCGCCTCTCCGCATCTCGCCTGCGCTCCGGGATCCGGTCGAATGTCCGTGCGTCCCGCGGATCTCACGCCGCTCGATGGATTCCGCTCAATCCGCGGCGCGGGCGCCGCGCGTGGGCGCCCCGCGCAGGTTGCGCGGAGCGCGCCGCCATCGCATGCTCGTCATGACATGTCGGCTGGCTTGCGACAGCGGTGACGCGCGCTGGCGCCGACGGACGGCGACGCGATGTCGTCTGAAGATGAAAAGGGGGGCAAGCATGTTGCTGCGATGGGCGTTCGGCTTTTCTTCGGCGTTTCTCTTCGCATTTCCGGCGCTGGCGCAGAATGCGCGGATCGAGGCGTTCACCTACGCCGGCAGCGGATGTCCCGTCGGCTCCGCCGCGGGGGTGATCTCGCCGGATCAAAAGGCGTTGACGGTCATCTTCGACCAGTTCGAGGCGCACGCCGGCCCGAACGCCGCGCGCGCCGCGAACCGCGCGTTCTGCCAGCTGGCCGTGGATCTTCGGTTCGATCCGGGATGGCAGGTGGCCATCTTCGACGCCACGTACCGCGGCTTTGCCGACCTGGAGCCGGGCGTCCACGGGCTCCACGAGACATCGTATTATTTCTCGGGCTCGCCGCTCACCTCGGGGCCGCTCACATGGAGCATGATCGGGCCGTTCACGAACGACTTCTCGCGCACGGACGCGTTCGCGACCACGGTCTGGTCCGAGTGCGGCACGGTGCGGCCGCTCAACATCAAGACGAGCCTTTACGTCACGAACCGCCTCGCGCCGTCGAGCTCCGGGGTCCTCACGAACGACACCACCGACGTGCAGGTCCGGATCGATTATGCCCTCACGTACCGCCGCTGCCCCTGAGCTCCGCGGGGCTCCCCGACGCGCGCGGCGCGATCGGCGATGACGGGCGCCGACGCCCTGGTGCGCCGGGGCGCCGGCCTGGTACGCTGACCCGATGACGTCCACCCTGCTGATCATCGCGCTCAGCGTCATCGTGCCGCTCGGCATCACTGCGGCGGTCCTCTTCGGGGTCTGGAAGAAGGTCCTCGGTCCGCTCCGGGCCCAGCAGCAGGAGCAGCAGCAGCTGCTTCGAATCGGCGTCTCGTGCGCGGCGCGCGTGCTGCAGTACCAGGAGACCGGCATGAAGGTGTCGATGGGCGCCCAGGACTCCTACAGCCTCAAGCTGCTCCTCGAGGTGATGCCGCCGGGAATGCCGCCCTATCAGGTGGAGACGGTCGCCCTCGTGTCGGTGCTCGCGGCCCCTCGTATCCAGCCGGGGTGCGTCGTCACGGTGCGCTACGACCCGGCCAATCCCCGCCGCGTCGCCATGGAGGCCGCGTACCCGCCCGGGCAGGGGCCGGCCACCGCAGCCGCGCTCGGGGGCTATCCTCCGGTGGGGGCTCACGGAGCGCCACCAGGGGCTCAGCCCGGCGCCTATGGCGTTCCCGCGGGCGCTTATGGCGCTCCCGCCGGCGCTTATGGCGCTCCCGCCGGCGCTTACGGCGTTCCCGCGGGCGCCTACGGCGCTGCCCCCGGCGCTTACGGCGCGCCTCCTGGAGCCCCGCCCGGCGCTTACGGCGCGCCTCCTGGGGCCCCGCCCGGCGCTTACGGCGCGCCTCCTGGGGCCCCGCCCGGCGCCTACGGCGCGCCGCCTGGAGCCCCGCCCGGCGCTTACGGCGCGCCTCCGGGGGCCCCGCCCGGCGCCTACGGCGCTGCCCCCGGCGCTTACGGCGCGCCGCCTGGAGCTCCCCCCGGTCCGGCCGGCGCCTACGGGGCTCCCGCCGGCGCCTATGGCGCCTTCCCTGGCGCTCAGCCCGGCGCTCACGGTGCGCCTCCGGGGGCCCCGCCCGGCGCCTACGGTGCGCCCGCCGGTGCCTACGGCGCGCCGCAGGGCGCCCCCGGCCCCCACGGCGCTGGTCCCGACGGCGTCTCCGGAGGGCCGGCGGGTCCTTTCGGGCCCGGCGGCGGCCCGCGCGGCTCCTGAACGACGCCCTTTCCGGGCTCCAGGCGCTGGCAGCGCCGCCGCGCTCGCTCAGGCCACCACGCAGCCCGCCGACGATCCCTGCATCGGCACGATGGCCTTGAGCTCGCCGCTCTCCCCGAAGACGAGGAGCCGCGCCACGATCGCCTGCTGGACGGCGCCGCAGAGGGGCAGGATCGCCAGCCGGAGCGCCGGCCCGCTGCCGCCGTCGAACTTGAGGGCGAGCAGCTGCTTCTCATCGCACTCCTCGAGGAGCTCCACGTCCGCGTCCAGGTGGATCGGCGCCCCCCGCGCGCACGCCTTCGCCTCGCCGAAGCTGTCGATCGTGCAAACATTGGCTTCGAGCGAGAGCCGGACGCGAGACGACCCCTCGCCGCCGATCGTCGCGATCTGGATCTGGTGAATCGCGAGCCCCTTCTGGAGCGCGATGGGCTCCACGAGATAGCCTGTTTCCAGCCGCAGATTCTTGATTTTCATCGAACCCCCCGCCGGCCCGGCCGCGCGCGCCGCGGCCACCGCCCGCCGCGGCGCCGCCGCAGCGCGCCTGTGTTCACGGGAAGCACCGGCTGTGCCGGCGCGCGCGCGCCCGGCGCGCACGCGCGTGGCTCCCGGCGGGCGCGCCCACGCCGCGCCCGGCGCCGCCGTCTCGCGGCGCGGCAAGGCGCCTGGGGCGCCGCGCGGCCCTCCGCGCGTCGATGCTCAGACGAGCCCGAACTTGTAGGTGTCCAGGATCGTGGCGAGGAGCGCCGCGTGCGCCGGATCCGCGAGGGAGCCGAGCCGGGTGACCGAGAGGTCCGCGCTGGCGCGCTCGAAGAGGGCGGCGCAGACGCGGCTCGGATCGTGGCGCGCGGCATAGGCGATGCCGTCGGGTCGCCTCGGGTGATCGTGGATCGCGAGCGCCCAGCGGTGCGCGGCCCCGTACGATTCGCCGGAGGTCAGGCGGGCGTCGGCCCCGAGGCGCGCGAGCCCCTCTCTCGTGAGGTTCACGAGCCGCAGCGGGCGCCTCGGCGCGATGCGCGCGAGCCCGCGCGCGGCGAGCTCGCCTTGCTCCACGAAGCGCACGCCGGTCGCGTGCCCGAACACCTCGATGAACGAGCAATGCTCGTCCTTCCCGGCGTACAGCACCCCGAACTCCCCGGCCGGGGCGTCGAAGCGGTTGTCGCCCGAGCGGCCGAAGTACAGCGGATCGCGCGCGAGCCCGTGGATCCGGAACCAGCACCGCCGGAAGATCGTGATGGGGAGCGGCCTCGTCGCGAAGTCGAAGGGCGGGTCCGGATGCGGCCCGATCGTCGTCGTCATGTCGGCTTCGCGGCGCGCTCTCAGGCCGCGCCTTGCTCGCCGAACGTGCGCGCGACGAGCCGCACCGGATCCAGATCGCCGCGGCGAATCCGGTCGAGCGGCCGATCCCCGTCGAGGCGGTGGTTGCCGGAGAGGAAGAACCGGACCTTCGCCAGCGGGGGGTGGTCGTCGAGGAGGGCCAGGATCTCCTCCAGCCCCGGCAGCACGCCGTCGTCCGCGAACTGCCATGCGGGGTAGAGGTGCCCCCGACGGCCGATGCTCACGGCCAGCAGCCTCCCGGCGGCGCGCCGCGCCTCGATGGCTTGCGGCGCGAGGTGGAGCGCCTCGCCGACCTCCTCTGCGGTGAGCGCGCCCCCCTCGGCGGCGAGGAGCGCGTCCCTCGCCTGGAGGCCGCGGAGGCGCGCCGGCGTGAGCGGATCCGCAGCGGAGAAGAGGCCCACGGCGCTCGGCTGCGTGAGCGCCGTCACCAGGGCGTCCGCGTTGCTGGGCGACGCGACGACCTCGCCGAGCTCGCGCTGATCGAGCCGCTCGGCGACCTGGGTGAGCGCATCGATGCCGCGCGCCAGAAACGCGACCCGCAGCGGCTCACCGTCGAACTGGTGGAGTCGCTCTGCAATTTCCGCCAGCGCGCTGGAGTCCCGATCCTTGGCCATGACAGACGCAGGGGACGATGCAGCGCGCCCGCGGCATCGTCAACCAAGCGCACGCCGCCATGTTGCGATAGTACGACCCCGCTGAACATAACGTCAGTGAAAGGTACATTCGTTGTGTCGCAGGTGTCTCTCTTCTTCGGTGTGCTCACCGGCTCCTGGGTTTGCCGGGGACGTCGCGAGGAGGTCAGAGCCCGACCTGCTTCATCATGGCGCTGGTGATGGACTGCCGCACGGTCGGGAGCTCGGCCCACGGATCTGCGATGGTCGCGAGGCGCTGCGGCACGGTCTCGATGGTGAACGAGGCGGGATCGAGCGGCGCGTCGAGCTCGTCCCACGAGAGCGGCGTCGCCACGGCTGCGCCGGGGCGCGCGCGGGTCGAGTACGGCGCCACGGCGGTCGCGCCGCGCCCGTTCCGCAGGTAGTCGACGAAGACCCTGCCGGTGCGCTTGGCCTTCGAGAGCGTCGCGATGTACCGCGCCGGATCGAAGCGCACGAGCGCGTCGGCCACGGCCTTCGTGAACGGCTTCACCTCGTCCCAGCGCCTGCGCGCCTCGATCGGGACCACCACGTGGAGGCCTTTGCCGCCGGTCGTCTTGACGAAGCTCCGCAGCCCCAGGGTCTCCAGGAGGTGCCGCACGGTCTTCGCGGCCTCGGCCACGCGCTCCCAGGGGAGCTCCGGCGCCGGGTCGAGGTCGAAGACCATCATGTCCGGCTGCTCGATCCGGTCGACGCGGCTCCCCCAGATGTGCATCTCGAGCGCCCCCATCTGCACGAGCGACACCAGCCCTTCGGTGTTCTCGATGTAGAGATACGTTCGTGTTCCATCGTCCTCTTCGACGAGCGTCCGCCGGATGGCCTCCGAGAGCCCCTCGGCCTCGTGCCTCTGAAAGAAGCAGGGTTTGCCCTGACCCGCGGGGCAGCGGACGAGCGTGAGCAGCCGCTTCGCGACATAGGGCAGCATGTGCTCGGCGACCTGCGCGTAATACCGCGCGAGAGCGAGCTTCGTGATCCCCTGCGCCGGATAGAGCACCTTGTCGGGGTTCGTCAGCCGCGTTCCCGCGACCTCGATCCTCTCGGCGCCGCCCCGGCCGCCGCGAGGGGCCTTGCCCGGCGCCTCGATCGCCGCCGTGCCGGCCGCCTTGCCGGGCGTCGTGCTGGTGGCCCTGCGCGCCCCTTTGCCCGCCGCGCCGGCCGCCTCGCTCAGGGCCGCGCTCACCGCCTTGCCCGCTGCCGCGCTCGCCCCCTTGCTCCTGGCCGCGCTCACCGCCTTGCTCGGCGCGCCGGCCGACTTGCGGGGCGGCGGCGCCGGCGGGGGCTGCTCGCGCTCGACGGTGACCGACTCCGGGGTGCGGTCCTCGCGGAGGCCCTCGAACGACGGGTGCCGCAGCCGCCCGTCGCGCGTCCAGGCGGAGAATTGGACCTCGGCGAGGAGCTTGGGCTCGACCCAGTGCACGCCGCGCATGCGCGGCGCCCCTGCAAAGGCCGGCTTGGCGCGCTCGATCGACTCGAGACGGCTGCGCAGGGTCGTGAGCGTCTTGTTCGTGAAGCCCGTGCCCACCTTTCCGGCGTAGGCGAGCTTGCCTGACCTGTTCACGCCGACGAGGACGGCCCCGAGCCCCTGGCGGGCCCCGGTCGGCTCGGTGAATCCGACGATCACGAACTCCTGGCGCTTGCCGCACTTCACCTTGAGCCAGCTGTTCCCGCGCCCGCTCCGGTAGGGAGCCTCCGGGCGCTTCGCGATGACGCCCTCGATCCCGAGCTTGCACGCGTGCTGGAACACGGCGGCGCCGTCCTCCTCGAGGTGCTCCGTGTAGCGCAGGGTCCCTTCCTCGGGCGCTTCCTCCAGCAGCGCCTTGAGCGCCCTTTTGCGGGTGACCTGCGCGCAGTCGCGGAGATCGCGGCCGTCCAGGTAGAGCAGGTCGAACACGAAGTACATCAGGCGCCCCTCGCGCCCGTCATTTCCGTCGCTGAGCGCGTTCTGCAGGGCCTGGAAATCGGTCACGCCGTCGGGCCCGACGATGACGATCTCGCCGTCCAGCACGGCTTCGCGGGCTGGCAACCGGGCGAGGTCGTCGCGCACGCTCGCGAACCGCTCGGTCCAGTCCTGGCCGCGGCGGGTCAGGAGCGTCACGCGGCCGCCGCGGAGCTGCGCGAGCATCCGGTAGCCGTCGAACTTGACCTCGTAGAGCCACCCGTCGCCCTGCGGAGGCCCGGTGACGAGCGTCGCGAGCTGGGGTTCGACCTCGTCCGGGAACGGCCCTCTCCGGGCGCCCTCGAGCGCATCCGCGTAGGTCAGCGTCCGGCGCGGGGCCGCGGCGGCGCCGTCCGTTGGTCCCTTCGCGGCGGACGAGCGCGGACCGTCCACGTCCGTCGAGGTCGCGCCGCGTCTGCGGCGGGCCGTCGGGGGTAGGGGCCGCTCGTCCTGAGTCCGCCGCGCCGCGCTTCGCGCTTGTCTCTGTCCGACCATCGTCGCGCACCGCCTTCTTTTTTTGGCGGCAAAGCAATTCCGATACCGGAATGCAATCCGTGCATTGGCTCCTTAATCTCGTCGCGTGTCTAGCTGAGCTCGGCATACGCGCCCCAGAATGAGGCGAACTGCCACGCTCGCGGCTTCGCGACGCGCCTGGCGCGTGGATTGCGCTCCTGGGCAGCGAGACGCACTGGGTCGCGGGATACATGCGATCCGGACGGCGATGGGTTTCCACGCTCGTCACGCGCCTGGACTAAACAATTGCTCAGGGATGGCGGACGCTTCAGCTGAAACGGGATGGGCTTGAGGTTCGGCGAGGGAGCGTCCCCAGCCGTGCTGGTGCTCTCCGCTCATCGTACCGTCATGGGCGCTCGGCTCGCCGTGCCGAGACGATGCGGGCGGTCGAGCCGCGCTCATCGGGAGGAGCGGCGTTGCGCCACGTCGGGCTGAGCTACAGCAGCGCCTCCGAGGCGCTCGCCGCGGTGATGGCCTGGTCGTGCCACCGCTCCAGTGTCGGGAGGTCGACACACGCCTCGATGCGAGCGTCGTCGTCGGGGCTGAGCTCGATCTTACGGCGTGCAAGCACGCGTCGCAGGGCAGCGCGCGCCTCGGCCAGCCGTCCCTTGCTGATGCCCTTCTCGATGCCCCTCTCGATGCCCTGTTCGACGCCTTTCTCGATCAGCCGCTTCTGGACCTGCGGGCTCGCTTCGAGCAGCACCTCGAGGATGCGCTGCCGCCGGGCCTCCACCTCCGGGTCCTCGGCCTTGCCGAACCGCCACAGGAGCTCCTCACGCGTCGTCGCTGACATCGCCAGGTACTCTAGCATGGCCAGCACCCACTCGATGGGCCGGCGTCCCGCGACCCAGCGGCCGAACTCGTCGAGGGCTCGACCGGAGCGGGCGACCAGGAACGCGATCAGCTCGTCCCGCAGGGGGAGCTCGTTCGCCGCCACCCACAGCAGGCAGTGCCCCAGCGGCTCCACCCGGTAGCAGCCGGGCGCGAAGCGCACGGGCGCGTACACCCGTCCCAGCCACTCCGGCACGTGCGGCGCGACCATCCAGAGCGGCTCGTGGCCCAGCCAGGACGGCGCCGGCTCCTGTTCCTCGACCCGCTGCAACTGCCTCGCCTGGCGCCGCAAGAGAGCCCTCTCGATCGCCCTCCGATCCACGTGATCCCCGGCGAGCTTCAGCTCGACCATCACCTCCTCGTGCTTCCGCGCCTCGGGCCACGGCGCCGTCAGGTGCTCCAGGAGATCCGGGCGATGGATCAGGAGCAGGCCGTCGCTCTGCACCTTCTCGAGCCGGATCTCCGGTGGATCCTGCCAGGTGATGGCGCCTCCGGTGAGGCGCTCCGTCTCTTCGGCGAACGTTCGCTTGGCGAAACAGGTCCGGCTGACCCATCGCGCCGCGCGGTAGCAGATCACGATCGCGGGAGCCAACTCCAAGGCTGGCTCAACGTGGTCCGTTGGCCGCCCTCTTTCCACGGCGCTCGGAATTGACGCGCCGAACCGACCTCAAGACGAATTCTCAAATGAAACCGACTTCGTCTCCGTAACCCACCCTCTCGTCGATGGCGCGCGCCCAGCACGCGCTCTCCGCCCGTCACCGCGCGGGGGTCTCGCTCCAGTGGCGCACCAGATCGGGCACGGCCGTCTCCGCCATCCGGGTGAGATGTCGCACGTGATCCGGCTTCTGGGTGCCTGGATATCCCCGCACGTGGAACGCGCCCCGGTGCGCCTCCGACAGCGGAGCGAACCGGGGCTTCGCCTCGCCCGACGTCCCCGTCAGGTCATAGACCGCCTGCGCATCGGCGCCGGCGCTCGGCGAGCGCTGCGCCCCCGTGAGCTTGAGGAGAGCGTCCGTGCTCTCGTGCGTGCCGGCGTAATCGCCCACCGGGATGATCTCCGAATGCGTGATCGACATGAGCTTCTTGCCGGCGGCCGCCAGCTCGGCGAAGCGCCCGAACGGCTTGAGACGCTCCATGTCCAGGCTGTGGTCGATCGGCATGTACCCGGTATGGATGCCGTCCAGGAGGAGGACGGCGTCGACCTTGTCGGTGAACCCGGGCTGGTTCAGGAGCCCGCGAACCGCGCCGTACCCCGCGCTGAACGCCGAGAGCGCGACGCGCCTGAGCCGGGCGTCGCGCAGCCCGCGCGCCTCGAGCGCGGTCTGCGCCTTCGCGAGGAGCACCGGCAGGTAGGAGCGGATCGAGAACCGGGTCTCGTACGCCGCCGAGCTGATGCCCATGTTGATGATCATCACGACCGCGTTGAGCCCGGCCCGCTCGAACCCCGTCTGGACGACATCGTTGATCCCGTGAAAATGGACCACCAGGTCGTAAGCCCCATCCGCCGAGGAGAACGACGAGGGGATGGTGATGATCCCGTCGGGGATCGGGATCACCGCCGAGCGATCGAGCGTCGCGTCGGCACGGTCGTCGAGATCGATGAGCGGCGCAGCCGTCTCCGCCTGCGCCTGGACCGGCGCAGCCGCCTTCGCCCGCGCCTCGACCCGCGCCGCCGCCCCGGTGGAGCGCAGGACAGCCGCCGCAGCCGCCGCGGGCTGGATCGCCGAGCCCCCGCGGAGATCGAAGCCCGCAGCCCCGAGCTGCAGCGAGACGAGCGCGCCCAGCACCGCCGCAAAGCCCAGGCCCGCCCCCGCGCTCAGCGCGATCAGGCGCGACATGGAACGCCGCACCGGCGCCGCCTCGACCGGAGCCGCCTCGACTAGCGTCGCATCGACCGGAGCCGCCGCCCCGACCGGCATCGCCATGCCCGCAAGCGATGCGGGGGGACGGCGGAAAATTAAAGTGGGTTCATCCTCGTCGTGAAGCAGTTGGACCTCCGCGCGATCGGGCTCTGCGGGGAACATGCTCAGCCATGATGCGAGGCCCATGCCACGAAGGGCAAGCGCGAAATTCAGCAAGCTAAGCTCGCATTCGCGCGCGTCAAGAAGGTGGACCTGGTCCGGCGTCGTACCATGGAGATGGTCAGCCGAGCCCTCAGGCAATCACCTTACTTTGCGACCGAACGCCTTTGCGTCTACTTTGCGTCTACCGCGCTTCGCGCGTACTCGAATTCGCGGCCTGACGGTGTGAACTGGCCATGAACCGACTGACGTCCACCCGTCTGGCGCTCGCGGCGCCCGTGGCGCGCGAGCGCTCGCGCGCTGGGCCTCGCAAGCCGTTGGATGTCCAACGGGTCGGTTGCACGTCCATCGGTTGCACGTCCAACGGCCCGCGAGCGGTCGCGCGTCGCGCGGGCGCCCGGCGAGCGAGCGGGCGCTGGGGCGCGCCGGGCAACGCCGCGCCGCGCTTTGGAAATCCGGGGCGGCGAGGGGCGGGGCGAACGTGGGCCTTGACAGCGCGGGGCGCCTCTGGATCTCCTTTCCCCTCCTCCCACCCGCACGGGCCCCCATGACCAACTTCCCCCGCGTCTACGAAGACAACACCCAGAGCATCGGCCGCACCCCGCTCGTCCGCATCCGCCGGGTGACCGACGGCGGCGGCGCCATCGTGCTCGCGAAGATCGAGGGGCGGAACCCGGCGTACTCGGTCAAGTGCCGCATCGGCGCGGCCATGGTCTGGGAGGCCGAGAAGCGGGGCGCGCTCGGCCCCGGCAAGGCGATCGTCGAGGCGACCAGCGGCAACACCGGCATCGCGCTGGCCTTCGCCGCCGCCTCGCGCGGCATCGAGTGCGTGCTCACCATGCCCGAGACGATGAGCATGGAGCGGCGCAAGGTGCTCGTGGCCCTCGGGGCCAAGCTCCTCCTGACGCCGGGCCCCCAGGGGATGAACGGCGCCATCGCCAAGGCCGAGGCCCTGGCCGCCTCGGACCCCAGCCGCTACGTGCTGATGCGGCAGTTCGAGAACCCGGCGAACCCCGCCATCCACGAGACCACGACCGGCCCGGAGATCTGGGACGACACCGGCGGCAACGTCGACGTCCTCGTCTCGGGCGTGGGCACCGGCGGCACGCTGACCGGCGTCAGCCGCTACTTCGAGCGCGTCCGCGGCCGCGCGCTGCACTCGGTGGCCGTGGAGCCGGTCCACTCGCCGGTCATCGCGCAGACGCTCGCGGGCCAGCCGCTCACCCCGTCGCCCCACAAGATCCAGGGCATCGGCGCCGGCTTCGTCCCCAAGAACCTCGACCTCTCCTTCGTGGATCAGGTCGAGGCGGTCTCCAACGACGAGTCGATCGCCATGTCGCGGCGCCTGGCGCGCGAGGAGGGCATCCTGTGCGGCGTCTCCTGCGGCGCCGCGATGGTCGCGGCGAGCCGGCTCGCGCGGGATCCGAAGTGGGAGGGCAAGACCATCGTGGCCATCCTGCCGGACGCAGGCGAGCGGTACCTCTCCGGGCCCCTCTTCGAAGGGATGTTCGCGGAGATCGAGGCGATGAAGGCCTCGTGAGGTCGACGTGAGCAAGGAATGTGATGGTGCCTCGGCCCAGGCGTCGGGCGACCTGCACGGCATCGTCGATGCGCTGATCGCGAGCTACCGCGAAGATCCGCGCGGGCATCACATCAACAAGCGCTTCACCCCGTCGCGCCAGGAGATCACGGAGATCATCGATCTCCTGCTCCAGATCTTCTACCCGGGCTACCACGGGCGACAGGACCTGTCGGACGAGGACCTGCTCTACCACGTGGGCACGCTGGTCTCGAACCTGCGGGACAAGCTGGAGCGGCAGATCGAGCGCTGCCTCTGCTTCCAGGACGAGACGGTGGACGCGCGGCGCCTCGACGTCCCGAAGTGCCGGCAGCGGGGGCGCGACGTGGCGCGGGCGTTCGTGAGCCGGTTGCCGGACGTCCGGCGGCGCCTCCTGCTCGACGTGCAGGCGGCCTACGACGGCGACCCGGCGGCGGCCTCGATGGACGAGGTCATCCTGGCCTATCCGGGCCTGCTCGCCGTGACGGTGCACCGGGTCGCGCACGAGCTGTACCTGCTCGGCGTGCCGCTCATGCCCCGGATCATGAGCGAGTGGGCGCACACGCGGACGGGCGCCGACATCCACCCGGGCGCCAACATCGGCGACAGCTTCTTCATCGATCACGCGACCGGCGTCGTCATCGGCGAGACCACCGACATCGGCGCGCACGTCAAGCTCTACCAGGGCGTGACGCTCGGCGCCCTGTCCTTGCCCCAGCACTCGCGGGGCGCGCGCGGCCTGAAGCGCCACCCCACGGTGGAGGACGACGTCACCATCTACGCGAACGCCACCGTGCTCGGCGGAAAGACGGTGCTGGGGCAGGGGAGCGTGGTGGGCGGCTCGGTGTTCCTGACGAAGAGCGTCGCCGGCGGCCAGCGCGTGGCGATCGAGGCGCCCAGGCTGCGCGTCGCCTCGCCGTCCCAGGGCCCGCCCGCGGTCGGCGGCTCCGAGCTAGACGCAAGCATCCTCGACTTCGATATCTGAGGCGGGCGCCCGCTTCGGATACGGGCCCATCTCGACGTTTTCGGTGCTCGGCGTACAAGAGTACGCCTGTGCGCCGAAAACGCCGATCTGGGCCCGTCTCCTGTGCGGGCGACCGCCGCTGGGCGCCACATTTTTATTTTGTATGTAGAAGAGGTGATTGAGGAGCGCGGGAGGGCCGGGGGGTCAGCGGTCGGAGTGGCCTAGGGGGCGGTCGGGGGCGATGCGGTCGCGGATGGATTGCTTCAGCTCCTTGGGCTCGGGGAAACGCTCGGCGGTGGAGCGCGAGAAGAGGAGGGCGCCGTCGAGCGTGACGTCGAAGATGCCACTCGATCCCGGCGAGAGGAGCACGTCGATCTCGTCGGGGAACGTGATGAGGAGCTCCTGAGCAAGCCAGGCGGCGCGCGTCAGCCAACGGCACTTCGGGCAGTAGCGGATCGCGACGAGCGGGCGAGGCGGGGCAGGGACGGCATCCATGACGCGAGCGTAGCGCGATCCGACGGCACAGGCTCAGACGAGGAACGCACGGGCCAGGCCGAGGAAAATGAAGAAGCCCATGCTGTCCGTGGTGAACGTGAGCAGGACGCTGGAACCCTGGGCCGGATCGCGGCCCAGGCGCTGAAGAACGATCGGAACCATGCAGCCGACCATGGCCGCCACCACCAGGTTGAGCAGGATCGCCGCGGCCATCACCAGACCGAGAGGGACGCTGCCGTAGAGGGCCATCGCGGAGAGCCCCACCAGCGTGCCCCAGACGGCGCCGTTCATCAGGCCCACGAAGAGCTCCTTTTGCAGGAGATGACGCACGTTCGCCCGCGTGATGCGGTCGAGCGCGAGGCCACGGATGACGAGCGCCACCGTCTGATTGCCGGTGTTGCCGCCGACGCTCGCCACGATCGGCATCAGCGCGGCCAGCGCCACGAGATCCCGAATGGTGCTCTCGAAGAGGCCTATCACCCGCGAGGCCACGAACGCCGTGAGCAGGTTGACGAACAGCCAGAGCCAGCGGTTCCTCGCGCTCGTCCACGCGGGGGCGAAGTAGTCCTCCTCGCCCGCCAGGCCCGCGCGCCGCAACGCCTCGCCCTGCGCCTGCCGCCGCAGGAAATCCATCACCACATCGACGGTCAGCCGGCCGACCAGCTTGCCGCGCTCGTCCACCACCGGCGCGGCGATGAGGTCGTACCGCTCGAACGCCTTCGCCGCGTCGCTGGCCCGATCCCGCGGCGTGAAGCTCACCACGTCCGCGGACATCACCGCGCTCACGCGCGCGCTCGGCGGGCGGAGCAGCAGGTCCTTCAACGAGAGCGTGCCGCGGAGCACGTTGCGCACGTCGACCACGAACAGCGCCTCCGTGTGCGACGGCAGCTCGGCCCGCCGGCGCACCTCCTCGAGCGCGCCCGCAATATCCCAGCTGTCGCGCACCCAGACGAGCTCCGGGCTCATCAGGTGGCCCACCGAGTCGTCCGGGTACGCGATCGTCGACCGGAACAGCGACTGCTCGCGCGCGTCCAGCGACTGGTACACCTCCGCCACGATCTCCGGATCGATCGACTCGTTGATGTAGGCGAGATCGTCGGGGTCGAGCTGGCCGAGGAGCGCGACCAGGCGGCCCCGCTCCGTCTCCGCCACGAGCGAGTCGCGCACCGACGGTGAGGCCTCGAGCAGCACCTGTGCGGCGTGGTAGGGCTCGAGCTCAGCCCAGACCACAAGCCGGTCCGGCTGGGGGAGCACCTCGATGATGTGCGCGAGATCCGCCGGGTGCAGATCCCTGAGCTTCCTCTGCAGCAGGGCGAGATTTTGACGGTGGACCAGCGACTCGATCAGCTCTTTGTTCTTGCTCTCCTGCTTGTGCGTCAGGGCCTCGATGACGCGTTGCTTTTCGAGCAGGGTAGTCACCAGGCTCTGGCTCTCTTGCAGTCTCTCCTGGGACCTGGACGTGCTCATGGAGGCTCCGGGCGCGGGCGGCGCGCCGAGCATAGCCCGGCACGGACCGCGCGGCCGGCGTACGGGCGCGCTGCCGCGCTCGCCATATTGACCGGACCCCACGGCTCATGGTTCTGTCGCCCCGATGAAGCGCGCCTTCGACATGTGCGTGGTTGGGCTCTCGCTCGCAGCGACGGCCTGTGGACCGGGCCTGGATCCCGAGGTGGTCGTGCACCCGCCCCGGCCCACCGTTTTGCCCGCGAGCAGCGCCGGCGAGAACACCGGCGGGTGTCCGGCCATCGGCCACACCGAGCCGCTCATCGTCGACTGGCTCACGACCCGCCGCTCCGATCTCGGCCTCGCGATGAAAGAAGGCGTCGCCGTCGTCTCCTACGACTGCACGACGTTGAAGCTCCTCGCCCAGTGCAAGCTCCCAGGCACCTACTCCTACGCGGGCGTGAGCCGGAACGAAAATGTGATTCAATTAACAAATCCTGCGGAGATGCAGGCGAACGTTCCGTTTGGCGCGCCGGCGCTCAGCACCGCGATCGAAGGCAACCAGACGGCCGCGTTCGACGTGGCGCTCGTGCCCGCAGGGAAGATGGCGACCACGGTGACGTCGGCCTCGGCGCAGGATCTCTCGGGCAGCTGCGAGGGCGCGACGCACTTCGTGCGCGCGGCGCTCCTCGGGGCCTTCGCGATGGCGCCGGGCAGCCGCGGCGCGGCGCGGACGGTCGATCAGGTCTTCGCGGCGGTCGGGCCTGCGGCGGCGTCGAACCAGGGGGGCACCGCGAGCCGGGAAGGGGAGATCGAGGCGTGCCGGGCCGCGAAGCCCGACGCGCAGGCCCCGACGGACCGCTGCCATGCGCCGCTTCGCCTGGAGCTCGTCCCGCTGGAGGCGAAGAAGGCAGAGACGGCCGAGCCGGCGGCGAAGCCGGCCGAGGACGAGCTCCCGAAGCTGGCGAGCTCGTGCCCGGTCGGGACGGTGCGGAGCGGGGCGAAGTGCTCGCCGCCGGCGGCCACGCCCGCGCACCTGTGCGAGCCCGCGGACGCGAGGGCGTGCGCGGCGCAGTGCGGGAAAGGCGACGTCGGCAGCTGCTATCACCTCGGGATTCACTACCTGAGCGGCAAGGACCTGCCGCGCGACGACGCGAGGGCGGCGGAGCTGTTCGAGAAGGCGTGCGGCGCGGGCGTGACGCAGGCCTGCTACGCGCGGGCGCGGCTGCAGCTGCGCGACATCCAGAGCGCCAAGGTGCCGCCGGACACCGCGGGGCGGGCGAAGGTGCGCGAGTTCGCCGACAAGGCGTGCGAGATGGGCGACGGCTGGGCGTGCTTCAGCGCGGCCGAGTGGTACCTGAGCGAGGGCCCGCAGGCGGTCCTCCCGAAGGACGCGACGCGCGCCGTCGCGTTCCTCCGGCGCGGCTGCGATCTCGGGTACGGGCCGAGCTGCAGCGCGCTGGGCAAGATGCTCATCGAGGGGAAGCTCGCGGCGAAGGACGTGGCGGTGGCGGTGGGCGTGCTCCAGCGCGCGTGCGAGGGGGGCCAGGCCGAGGACTGCGTCGACCTCGGGGACATCCTCCGCAAGGGGCAGGGCGCGCCGAAGGACGGGGTGAAGGCGATCGCGGCGTACCGGCGCGGCTGCAGCCTGGGGGACATGCGCGCGTGCAACGCCGCGGGCGCGGTCTTCGCGGAGGGCGACGGCGTGCCGAGGGACGTCGCGAAGGCCTATTCGTTCTTCGAGAAGGGTTGCCCGGAGAAGGGCTTCGGCGCCGAGGCGTGCATGAGCCTCGCCGGGATGTACGAGAAGGGGACCGGCATTCCGAAGGACATGGCGCGCGCCGCCGCGCTCTACGAGAAGGTGTGCGGCTCGGGCGGCTGCCTGCGGGCCGCGGAGATCTGGCAGCGCGGGGACGGGGTGACGGCGGATCCGGAGCGGGCGTTCTCGCTGTACGAGAAGGCGTGCTCGCAGTGGGGGGAGAAGAAGGCGTGCGACGCGTTCGGACAGCTCCTGGAGAAGAAGGACAAGGAGCGCGCGCGGGCCTTCTACGCGGAGCAGTGCTCGCGGACCCAGGACAAGGCGGCGTGCGCGAGCCAGAAGCGGCTCGGCGGCGCGCGCAAGTAGGCGAGGCCGCGGCGCTCCGGCGAACCGCGAGCTCACGGCGCTGAGGCGGGGGCTCCTGCTCGTCCCTCGCCGAGTTCACCGAAATAGCTCATCCCGGCCCGGTTCGGTCGCCGCGAACGCGCCGCGCTCTCTTCAGTTCATGCGCGCTTTCCGCCCTGTCGCGGCAAGGCTGCGAATCTGACGCTGACGATTGTGGAAAGGTGGTTGTCACGCGGGATCGCATACCGTAACCTACGAGCGGTCACGAAAGCGCCTGGCTCGCTCCGCTGGCGTCCTGGGATCGCGATCGATCGATCCCAGGATGGGGAGGGCCACGATGCGGATGAACATGGATCTGTCGCGCGGTGACGTCGCGGTCACCGGCCCGCGCGTCGCGCCGTTCGACGTGCCCAACCACGCTGTCCAGTTCTACGAGAGCGAGACCTTTCTGGCTGAGAGGGTCACCGCGTTCCTGATGGAAGGGCTGGACGCCGGTCAGCCGCTCCTCGTCATTGCCACGGAGCCGCATCGCGACGCGTTCGTTGCTCGCCTGGCGTCGGCGAGGTCCGAGCTCGACGCGCTTCGCGCCGAGGGTCGTGTCGTTTTCCTGGACGCGTCCGAGACGCTCTCCACGTTCATGATCGGCGCGATGCCGGATCCCGAGCTCTTCCGGGGCACGATCCGCCGCTTGATTGAGCAGAGCCGGCGCGCACGCGACGGGGTGACCGTGCGCGCTTACGGGGAGATGGTGGACGTCCTGTGGCGCGACGCGAACCCGGACGCGGCCATCCGGCTGGAGGAGCTCTGGAACGAGATCGTGAGCGACGGCACGATCGCCCTCCTATGCGCTTACGCGATGGGCGGCTTCCGCACGGATGCGCACGGATCGCGGTTTCGAGACGTCTGCAGCACGCACGCGCACGTGATTCCCACCGAGAGGTACACGCAGCTCGACGAGCACGCCCGCCTGCGGGAGATCAGCGTGCTCCAGCAGCGCGCGCGAGCGCTGGAGAGCGAGCTCGAGTACCGCGAGGAGCTCGAGGGCGCGCTGCGGCAAGCGCTGGCCGATCGCGAGCGCGCCGAGGCCGAGCGCGAGCGCGTCCTCGAGATGGAGCGAGCAGCCCGAGCATCGGCGGAGGCGGCGAGCCGCTTGAAGGACGAGTTCTTGGCGGTCCTCTCTCATGAGCTGCGGACGCCGCTCAACGCAATCCTGGGATGGTCGCATATCGCCAACGGCGTCCCGGAAGACGCGGCGACCGTCAAGCACGCGCTGACGGTGATCCGTCGGAACACGGCAGTGCAGCTGAAGGTCATCGAGGATCTCCTCGACGTGTCGCGGATCGTGACCGGAAAGCTGCGGGTCAGCGTCAGCATCGTCGATCTCGGCGAGATCCTGAGCTCGGCGCTCGACACCGTCCGCCCTGCGGCGGACGCGAAGAGGATCGAGCTGACGCTGCGCATCGACGACTCCGCGCGCAGGACGACCGGCGACCCCGCGCGGCTTCAGCAGGTCGCCTGGAACCTCCTGTCCAACGCCGTGAAGTTCACGCCCGAGTGCGGGAGGGTCGAGGTATGGCTCGAGCGTGCCGGCGGGCAGAGGCGGATTGTCGTTCGGGATACCGGGCAGGGCATCGCGCGCGAGTTCTTGCCGCACGTCTTCGAGCGATTCCGTCAGGAGGACACGGGCACCACGCGCAAGCACGGAGGTCTCGGGCTAGGACTATCGCTCGTGCGGTACCTCGTGGAGGCGCACGGAGGCACGGTCGCGGCCGACAGCGACGGCGAGGGGCGCGGCGCGACGTTCACGGTGACGCTGCCATTCCGCGAGCCTGCGGCGGACTCCGTGAGGCAGCCTGCTCCACGAACGAAGGTGACGCTGCGCGACGTGCGCGTGCTCATCGTGGACGACGACGCCGATACGCGGGAGCTGTTCGCGTACATGCTCACCGGGACGGAAGCGACGGTCGCGTGCGCGGCGTCGGTTGAGGAGGCGCTCGCGCAGCTCTCCTCGCGAGCGTTCGACGTGATGATCAGCGACATCGGAATGCCGGGGCGCGACGGCTACGTGCTCATCGACACGGTCCGCAGGCACGTCGACCCGAAGGTCCGCAGCATCCACGCGATCGCGGTGACGTCCTACGCGGGGGAGCACTACCGGCGACGAGCCATCGAGGGCGGGTATGACGAGTACATCGCGAAGCCCCTGGAGCCGGGTCGCTTCGTGGCGACCGTCGCGCAGCTGGTCGGGCGACCGTCGCGCAGCGCCTCGTTGGGGGCGACCGCGGGGACAAGCGACGAGGACGCTTGCTAGCGGTGCTCGACGCGGTTTGAACCTCAAGGCGCGCTGATCGCCATAAAGAAGATGGTGATTCGATCCGTCTTGGACGCCGAAGAGCGGATCTTCGGGTCCTCTGGCGTCCTTGGCGCTGACGGTTCTTGTCGTCGGGGTCGCTGTTCAGGCGCGGCGCGAGCGCTGCCCTAGAACAGCTTCATCTGGCGATCCGCCGCCGCGCGCGGCCTCTTCTGCGCCTCGGGCGACGGACCGGCTCGCAGGAGCAGCCGCTCCTCGACCTCGCGAACGAACGGCGAGACCTCGGTCTCGACCACCTTGCCGTGCCGCGCGCGCTGCATCGCGCGCGTGAGGAACAGCCGCTCTCGCGCCCGCGTCATGCCGACATAGAAGAGCCGGCGCTCCTCGGCGACGTCCGTCTCCTCCCTGCCGGGGAACCGCAACGGGAGCAGGCCGTCCTCGCACCCCACCAGGAAGACCACCCGGAACTCCAGCCCCTTGGCCGCGTGCAGCGTGAGGAGCGAGATGCGGTCGGCCCGCGGATCCCACGCGTCGATCTCGGTGCTCACCGCGAGCTCGATCAAGAATCGGTCGAGATCCCCCCCGCAGCGCTCCGCGAGCGACAAGAGCAGCTCCAGCGCCGCGTCCACGTCGGCCTCGCCGAGGCGCGCCGCGCCCTCCGCGGGCGGCGCGCCGTCCACCGCCGGCTGCGCGACCTCCTCCCGCAGCCGCGCCGCGGCCGCCTTGAGCCGCGCCGCGAGCGGCCCCGGCGGAGCGCCGGCCAGGGCCCGCGCGAGCGCCTCCGAGGCCGCGCGCTCGACGAGGCGGCGCTCCGACCGCCGCTGGAACGGCATGCCCGAGCGAGCGAACGCCTCCCGGAGCGGCTCGGATTGCGCCTCCGTCCGGTAGAGCACCGCGAAGTCCGAGAAGGAGTACTCGCCGCCCGCCGCAGGCGAGTCCACCCGCCCGCTATCCATCGAGAAGAACGTCGACCCCCCGAGCATCCGCTCGATGGTGTGCACCACGCGCTCGGCCTCGGCCGCCTCCGTGGGCGATTCATGGACCGCCACGAGCTCCACGCCCCCCGCGCTCGGCAGGAGCTCCCGCGCGCCGAGCGTCGGCGAGGGCGCGATCACCTGGAGCGCCGCCTCGACGATCGGGCGCGACGAGCGGTAATTCCGCTTCAACCGCACCACGCGCGCCGCCGGGAAGTCCTGCTGGAAGCGGAAGAAGAAGCCCACGTCCGCGCCGCGGAAACCGTAGATCGCCTGATCCGGATCGCCGATGGCGCAGACGTTCCCGCCGGGCGGGACCAGCGCGCGCACCAGCCGGTACTGGCGCTCGTCGATGTCCTGGTACTCGTCGATGGAGAGATACCGGGCCCGCGCGCGCGCCGCGGCGAGCGCGTCGCCCTGCGCCTCGAGGAGCAGCACCGCATGGCCGACGAGATCGTCCAGGTCGAGGAGCCCGCGCGCGGCGAGCTCGTCCTCGTACACCTTCCACGCGCGGTCGAGGTGGCGGTCGATCTCGCTGCCTTCGGCCGGCGCGCCCTCCTGCGGCCGGGGCGCGTCGGCTTGGCGCGGGTAGCGCCGCTTCAGCGCGGCGATGTCGGCGAGCAGCCGGGCCGCCCGCCGCTCCGGGACGTTGAGCGCCGCGGCGAGCATCGCCAGCCGCTCGCGCTCGCCGGCGATCCCGGGCGGAGCGCCGCCCGCGGCCTGCGCGTGCTCGCGGAGCAGCGAGAGGCCGAGCGCGTGGAAGGTCATGGCCGGCACGCGGCCGCCGGCCTCGCCGAGCAGCGCGCCGAGCCGCTCCCGCATCTCGTCGGCGGCCCGGCGCGTGAACGTGATCGCAAGGCACTGCTCCGGCGGCACGCCGAGATCCAGGACGAGGTGGGCGATCCGGTGCGTGAGCGTGCGGGTCTTGCCCGTGCCCGGCCCCGCCAGGAGGAGCACCGCGCCCTCGGTGAGCTCCGCCGCGGCCCGCTGCTCCGGGTCGAGCCCGTCGAGCAGCGCCGCGCCGCCCGGGGGCCCCCCGCCGGGCGGCGCGCCGAGGGACGCCTCGCCGGCGGGCCCCGGCGCGCGCTCGGCGGGGGCCCGGCCGCGGCGCGGGGGCGGCCGCGACGCGTCGGAAGCGCGCGGCGGCGCGGGAGGGCGCGCCGGCGCGGACGGCGGCTCCGGCGCCGCGGGCTCGGGCTGGAAGAGGAGCCCGCCCCCGCGGCGCTGCGTGAGCTCCTCCGGCTGGAAGACCCGGATCACGCCGTACTCGCCGTCGTAGCCGGCGTCGCGGATCACGCGCCCCTCGCGCATCCGCGCGATCGCCTCGGAGAGGAGCGGCGTCCCGGCGCGCTCGATCTCGTCGAGCGGGGCGTCGCCGAGGAGGAACAGCTCGGGGCCGAGCCGCGACAGCACCCCGTCGTAGCTCCGCTGCACCACCTTGCTGGAGGCGCCAACGCCGTGGAGCTCGGCCAGCACCTCGGGCAGCGGCACCAGGTTGCGGAACTCGCTCGCGCCCTCGGGGCGCACCCCCTCCTCGCGGTCGGCGAGCTCCTCGACCCGGTGCAGCACGCCCACGGTGACCGGGTGCCCGCACACGGGGCACGCGAGGGAGCGCGCCCGCGTCTCCGCCGGCGACAGCACGACATTGCACTTCCGGTGGCCGTCGAGGTGGTATTTGCCCTCCTCCGGGAAGAACTCCACCGTGCCGCCGAAGCCCTGTCCGGTCTCCAAGGCGCGCCGGATCGCGAAGTAATCGAGCGGCGCGTCGAACGCCGTGGCCTCGCGGCCGAGCTTCGCGGGCGAGTGCGCGTCCGAGCTGGAGACGAGCCGGTAGCGATCGAGCCCCGAGATGCGCCAGTTCATCGCGGGATCGGACGAGAGCCCGGTCTCGAGCGCGAAGATGTGCGGCGCGAGATCGCCGTAGCACTCCTCGACCGCGTCGAAGCCGGCCTTGGAGCCGAGCACCGAGAACCACGGAGTCCAGATGTGCGCTGGCACGAGGTAGGAGCCCTCGCCCGACTCCAGCACGATCTCGAGCAGGTGACGCGAATCGAGCCCCAGGATCGGCCGCCCGTCGGCGGTCAGGTTGCCGATCTTCGAGAGCGCGCGGACGATCCGGTCCGCGGCCTCGAAGTCCGGCGCATAGAGGAGATGATGGATTTTGCGCGTCCGATCTCCCTTCTTGTAGATCGTCGAGATCTCCACCGAGAGCATGAAGCGGGTCTCCCCGCGGCACGCGCCAGGGAGACGCTCCGACACGACGCGGCCCAGGTCGTCTCGCAGGCGGAAGAGGCCGGGCTCGGCGGGCACGAGGCGCTCGCGGAGCTCGGCCATCCACGCCGGATGGGTGAAATCCCCCGTGCCGAGCACCGCGATGCCCTTGCGCTGAGCCCAGTAGCTCAGGTGCGCGAGATCGCAATCGCTGCTCGTGGCGCGCGAATATTTCGAATGCACGTGAAGGTCGGCATAGAAACGCATGGTGACCCGTAAATGAGGTGTTGTTCCCTATCGAGAACTTCCTCGCGCTGTCAATCGTGGACACCGATGCTTTTGTTGAATAAATAATGGGAAAATTGATGCGCGAATCGTAAGGTTCCGAGATGAAGCGCGGAACGTGGCAATCGAGGGTCGCTCGCCGTAATGTCAATGCCGGCGGGGCGGGCGCGACGTGGATGCGGCCTGGATGCGGCCTGGGAAAGGCGCTTGTCGACGGGCGTCGAGCGTGACGCGCGTCGACGGAGACGCGTGCGACGCGCGGGGGCCAGCGCGCCTCTGTCGCTCGCTATCGCGTCGAGTCCGCTCGCCCCTCGACTGGGCCGGTGTGCTCGCGGCGAGGTCTCCGGAACGACACGCTCCTACCTGGAGCGATCCGGACAGGCGACCTACCTCACCTTCGCTGCGCCCGCTTGCATCCGCGAGGCGTGCCACGGTACGTTACACGGCCCAAGAGCCCTCCGTCGCGGTCGAGGCGCGCGGGGCTCGAGAGCTCGTTCGTGCAGTCGCCCTGGCCCCTCCCTGTCGCCACCCTGACGCCGGCCTCGTGCGGCGCCGTCCTGTGGCGGATGCAGGGCGCCGAGCGGCTCACGGTCATCGTCAAGGCCACCTTCTCCCTCGTCCACGAGCGCACCGCGGAGCTCGCCGCTCCGGCGGCTCTCGTCGGCGCCGACGTTCCTCGGGATGGGTGGGGCAGCCTCGAACAGGCCTGCGAGACAGCACCCTACCTCCCGAGCGCAGGGGTCCTCGTGCGCGGACACGCCTCGGCGCCCGCCGGGACGACCGTCACCGCGCTCTCGGTGCGGGTCGCGCTCTTCGGCGACGACCGCTGGATCCTCAACAAGGTGCTCCACGTCTACGGCGACCGCACGCGCGAGGCGCCGAGCCCACGCCCGTTCGCCCGCATCCCGATCGTGTACGAGCGCGCGTACGGCGGCCCGCATGTCGAGACGAACCCCGTGGGCGTGGGGTTCGGCGCGACGCTGCCGAACCTGGTGGATCCGGCGGACGCGACGCGGCCGGCCGGCTTCGGTCCGATCGCGCGGACATGGGCCCCGCGGCGGTGCTTCCTCCAGCAGGGCCAGGAGCCCGACGCCCCCGTGCCGGCGCTCGATGGCAGCTTCGATTTCCGCTACTTCCAGGCCGCGCCCGCGGACCAGCAGCTCGATTTCCTGCGCGGCGGCGCGTGGATCTACCTCGAAGGACTGCATCCGCACTACCCGTGGTTCCGGTCGAGCCTGCCGCCGGCGCGCGGGGTCGCGCGGCTCTACCGGAGCGGGCCGGGGGGCGAGGACCACGAACAGCCGGTCGAGCTGGTCGCCGACACGCTGGCCATCGACGCGGATCGCCTGCTCTGCTCGATGGTCTGGCGCGGGAGCGCCGCGCTCGCGCCGGGCGACACGCTGGCCCGGATGCGCGTGGCCGCGGGCGTCGAGATGCCGGGGGTGCCGCTCGTGTGGCCCTCTCCACGCTCTGGCCGGTCGTCGCCCCTCGCGCCGCGCGATGCGCCCCCCGCCGGGAGCGCACCTGGGGGCGGTCGTGGCCTGACGCTCGCCGGGGACGAGCAGGAGGGCGAGACCTCCGACGGCCACCCCTCGAGGCCCCGGTCCCGCCCGCTTGCGCCCTTCGCGCTGGCCGAGCCCCGGAGCGCGCCTGCGCCCCAGGGGACCGCGCTCCCCGGGGCGCCCTGGAGCCCGGTGCGCTTCATGCCGTTGAATCCGCTGCTCGGCGAGACGGCGGACGCCACGGTGAGCGCGTCCGCGCCGCCGTTCGATATGTCCCCGCCCCAGGCAGGCGGCGCCGAGCCGTCGCCGCCTGCCGGCTTGCCGTTCGTGCCGGCGCCGGCGCCGCGTCCCGAGCGGGCCCCGGACTCCGTGCCGTTCGCGATGCCCTTCGCCCGCGCCGAGGCCGCGCTGCCGCCGAACCTCGAAGCTCCCGCCGGGGTGGCCGCGCTGCCGCCGCACCTCGACGCTCCCGCCGGCGTGGCCGCGCTGCCGCCGCACCTCGACGCTCCCGCCGGGGTGGCCGCGCTGCCGCCGCACCTCGACGCTCCCGCCGGGGCCCGGGGCACACGCGCGACGCTGCTCGCTAGACTGCGCAGCCGCGGGCCGCTCGACGACCTGGAGCTGGCGGGCCTCGACCTCGACGGCATCGATTTCAACGGAGCGTCGCTCGAGCACCTGAACCTCGCCGGCGCGACCCTCGCCCGGTGCAACCTCTCGGCGGCGCGCCTCGCCGGGGCCAACCTGCGCGGCGCGGATCTGACGGACGCGCGCCTCGACGCCGCCGACCTCACGCGCGCCGATCTCTCCCGCGCCACGCTGGACCGCGCGCAGCTCTCCTCCGCGATCCTCGATCGCGCGGATCTCTCCTTCGCGAAGGGCTCGAACGCGACCTTCGCCGGCGCGTCGCTGCAGGGCGCCGACCTGCGGCAGGCGCGCTTCATCGAGGCCACCTTCGACCGGGCGAACCTCGCCGGCATCAACGGCAGCAAGGCCGACTTCTCGCGCGCCGGCTTCTCGCGCGCCAACCTCTCCGGCGCCGTCCTTCGCGCGGCGAAGCTCAAAGAAGCGCAGCTGCCGTGCGCCAGCGTGGAGGGCGCCGACCTGCGCGACGCGGACCTCGCGGGCGCCAACGTCTATGGCGTCAAGCTCGAGAGCGCGAAGTCGAGCGGCGCCATCCTCCGCTCCCTCGTCGAGATCCCGCCGTCCGAAGGCGATCCAGGAGAACTTTCCAGGAGTTGACCTTGCGGCCAATTTTTGTCTAGTTGCATGATGAGCTCTCCCCGGGGCGTCAGGCGGCCGCGGTCGTCGCGCGATCCCCGGTGCGTGCCCTCGAAAGTTGCAGGTGAATGCCATGGATCTCATCACAATCTCTTCGGGCGTGCTCCCTGCCACCACGCGCGTCGTCGGCTTTCGCGGCATCGAGGCCATCTCGCGCCCGTACCAGATCGAGATCTTCCTCCAGCTCCAGGGCCAAGACGCGGAGTCGTTCGACCTCTCCGACGCGGTGGGCGCCAAGGCCTCGCTCGTGCTGGATCGGGTCACCGACAAGCTCCCACCTTTCGTGTTCTCCGGCATCTTCGCGAACGTCTCGATCCTGCACGAGACCGAGGGCCGCACGCTGCTCCGCGCGGCGCTCGTCCCGAAGCTCTGGCTGCTCAGCCTCTCCCGGCACAGCCGCATCTTCACCAGGCAATCGGTGCCCGACGTCATCAAGGCCGTCCTGGAGGAGAACGGGATCGCCGCCGACGAGTACGAGCTGCGGCTCGGCAGCTACGAGGTCGAGGAGCACATCTGCCAGTACCGCGAGAGCGACCTCGACTTCCTCTCGCGGTGGATGGAGCGCGAGGGCATCTTCTATTTCTTCGAGCACACGCCGGACGGCGACAAGGTCATCTTCTGCGACGCCACCAGCTATGAAGAGGACGCGATCGGAGAGCCCGTCCGCTACCATCCCCAGGAAGGTCACGACGTGACCGCGGGCGCGTCGTTCCGGTCCTTCACCTGCCAGCACACGACGCTGCCGGCGATGATCAAGCTCAAGGACTACGACTACGCCCGGCCCAACCTCAATGTCGCTGGCTCGGCCCACGTGTCGCCGAACGGCGCGGGCGAGGTGAACCTGTACGGGGAGCGCTTCTTCACGCCGGCGGCGGGCGAGCGGCTCGCGAAGATCCGCGCCGAGGAGATGCTCGCGCGGCAGGTGCTGTATCACGGGACGGGCACCCGCACGCACCTCCGATCCGGCTACACGTTCGAGCTCGAGGACCACCCGCGCGCGGCGTTCAACGCGAGATACCTCACCATCGAGGTGCGCCACCAGGGCAACCAGATGGCGGCGTCCACGCAGCTCCGCGAGCTGCTCGACCTGCAGCACGAGGACGTCTATTTCGCCGAGATCACCGCCATCCCCCTGAAGACGCAGTTTCGCGCGGAGTCCCGCACGCCGTGGCCGCGCATCTACGGGTACGAGAACGGCACGGTGGATGGACCGGCCGAGAGCGAGTACGCGCAGATCGACGACCTCGGCCGCTACAACGTGAAGTTCAGGTTCGACGAGAGCAACCTGAAGAGCGGGAAGGCCTCGACCTTCGTGCGCATGATGCAGCCCCACGGCGGCGGCATCGAGGGCTTCCACTTCCCGCTGCGCCGGGGCACGGAGGTGGTCCTGAGCTTCCTCGGCGGCGACCCCGATCGGCCGGTCATCTCGGGCGTCGTGCCGAACGCGCTCACGCCGAGCCCGGTCACGAGCGGCAACCACACGAAGAACGTCATCCAGACGGGCGGCCGCAACCGCCTCGAGCTCGAGGACCAGGCCGGGCAGCAGCGCGTCACCCTGTCGACCCCGTACTCGAACACCTACGTGCGCATGGGCTCTCCCAACGACGGGCACGAGCTCATCGTCAAGACCGACGACAACACGCTCCTCGACGCGGGCAAGACGTTCGACCAGACGGTGGGCCAGAACGGCGGCGGGTCGTGGAACGCCACCATCAAGGACAACTGGATCACCCACGTCCAGTCCGGCATCCACGAGCTCTACGTCGAGACCGGCACCTCGTACACCGAGGTCAAGGGCGACACGTGGCTCCACGTCACGAGCGGCAACCTCTTCACCGACGTCGACTCGGCCACGATGGTGACCAACGTCGAGGGAGACACCACGACGACGGTGAAGACCGGCAATTACACGGTGAACGTCAACACCGGGGACACCACCGTCACCACGAAGGCGGGCAATACGCTCGTCGACACCCAGGCCGGGACCACGACCGTGAAGAGCAAGGGCAAGCTCACGCTCGACACGCAGGACGAGTGCGAGGTCCGGGTCAAGAGCAACATGATCGAGTACATCGACGGCAACCGCGTCGGGCAGATCAAGGGCGCGGAGGAGCTCAAGACCTACGGTCCCTTCAAGAAGCTCTTCGTCTCGAACAACGTCAACGTCACGGGCGGGTTCAAGAGCGACACGTTCCTCGGGCTCTCGGTCACCACGGCCGTCGGCGGCGCCGTCTCCACCTTCATCGGCCTCAAGGCGACCCTGGAGCTGTCGGCCGCCTTCACGGCGACCTACGCGGCCAAGTTCGACATCACTGCCGGCGTCGCGATGGCATACAAGTTCGGCGCCTCGCTCACGATCAACAACTCCGCGGACATCACGGTGCGCCCGATCGAGCTCAAGGAGGTCAAGGCGCGGATCGAGCACATGCCGGCGAGGCTCGCGATGAGCTCGCTCCGCTTCTCCCTCTCGAACGTCCATGTCCTCAGCTAGCGCGCCGGACGGAGCTCTCCCGGGCCGCCTGCGCGGTTCGATCTCGCGAGCCTCGATCTAGCGCCCCATGCAGGCCAAGGAAAGCGCGCGCAGGAACATGGGTATCGTCATCGCTCTCACAGCCGTCCTCGTGCCGCTGATCGTCATCGCGGCCATCCTCTTCTTCGTCTTCCGGGGCGAAAATGCGCTCATCGCCAAGGGCAGGGAGCGGATGGCCGAGCTGACGCAGAGGATCGCGCGCGCCACCCCGGCCCAGGCCACGGTGTCGTCGAGCCGCACGCTCACCACCTTCGAAGGCGGCGCCATGGCCTTCGTCGAGCTCCGGCTCGATGTGCGCCCCTCGAGCGGGGCTGCGTACGCCGCGACGACGGAATGGGAGCTCAACACGAGCTCCTTGTCGCAGGTCGAGCCCGGGAGGCCCGTGGGCGTGAAGATCGACGCCGAGGACCCCGGGCTCATCTACCCGGACGTGACGTGGGCGACGTTCTCGCGCGCGTACGCCGCGCGCCGCCTCACGGGCGCGCCCAAGCGATGAGCCCTCTTCCGGTCTGAACGAGCCCCCCGAGCCCTCGAATCCTCCATGCGCGTCATCAAACCCCAGCGCGTCTCGATCCTGCAGCGCGTGTTCGAGCTCAAGCAGGAGCGCTTCCTCGCCCTCGGCCTCACGGCCTATGTCCCGCTCGACGCGCCGGAGCTCCCGCTCCCGGAGATCGCGATGTGGCAGGAGGTCGCGAAGCAGCTCGGCAAGGACGCCGCATTCGACGAAGGGCTCCCGAAGCCGCGGGGCGAGGTCCTGGTCTTCGGCAAGGCGTTTTCGGCGGGCGGCCAGCCGCGCCCGGCGTTCCGCGCGCGCGTCCAGGTCGGCCCCATCGACAAGGTCGTGTACGTCGTCGGCAAGCGCCGCTGGGAGCGCGGCGTGCCGACCGACCCCGAGCCGCTCACCGAGCTCGCCCTCGGCTGGGACAAGGCGTTCGGCGGGCCGGGGTTCGCCGCGAACCCGCTCGGGACGGGGTTCGCGCCGACCGAGGAGAACGGCAAGAAGATCCACGCGCTCCCCCAGCTCGAGGACCCGAAGCGCCTCGTGAAGTCGCCGAACGATCGCCCGCCGCCCGCGGCGTTCGGCCCGCTCGACCCCACCTGGCCCGGGCGGGTGGACAAGGCGGGCACGTACGACGCCGCCTGGCTCGAGAACGACTTCCCCGGCCTCGCCCGCGACCTCGACCCCGAGTACTTCATGGCGGCGCCGCCCGACCAGCGCCTGCCCGGGTTCTTCCAGGGCGACGAGCCGATCGCGCTCGAGCACCTCCACCCCGAGCAGGCCGCCCTGACGAGCCGCGTGACGGCGCTCGCCGCGCGCTGCTTCTTGACGCGCGCCGCGGGCGACGTCCCCCTCGAGGAGGTCGCGACGCGGCTCGATACCGTCGTGCTCCTGCCCAACGTCGCGCGCATGATCGCGATCTTCCGCGGCGTCGCGCGCGTCGAGGAGGACGACGCGCACGACGTGAAGTGCCTGCTCGCGGCGCTCGAGCGCCGCGGCGCGCCGCGCCCCAAGGAGCATTACCAGGCCATCTTTTCGCAGCGCCTCGACAAGAAGAAAGGCGCCCTCGTGGCGTTCCGCGACCGCGACCTCCTGCCCGAGCCCGACCCCGGCGCGCCCGCGCTGCCGGACGAGAAGATCGGCGACATGGAGGACCTCCTCCAGCGCGAAGGCGTGCTGGAGCGGCGGTCGCACGAGCGGGCGCGGCGCGAGCTGGAGAAGGCGCGCCTGTCCCTGCGGGCGCTCGGCATCGATCCGGACGAGAAGGGCGTCCCGCGCGAGCTGCCGCCGCCCGAGGCGCCGCCGCGGCTCGACGACTTGCCCGACTACGTCGAGCGGGTCGAGTCGGAGGCAGCCCGCATCGAGGCCGAGGCCAAGGCCAAGCAGGAGGAGGCGCTCGCCGTGGCGCGCCAGGAGCTCGCCGAGCACGGCCTGAACCTCGACGAGATCATCGAGCGGTCGAAGAGCGAGCAGGGCGGGCCGCCGCGGTTCCGCGTCGACGAGCACATCGCCCGCATGCGCGAGACCGCCGAGGCGGGCCGTGAGCTCGGCGCCCCGCTGGAGCAGCTCGAGGCGCAGCTCGACGACCCCGCGTTCCTCGCGAGGCTGCGCAAGCTCGAGGAGGCCCAGCTCGTCGCCTACCGCCTGACCGCGCACCACCTGCCGCCCGCGGCCATCCCGGACGCCGAGACGCGGCGGGATCTGCGCGGCCGCGTCGAGGCTGCGCTCGCTTCCGGCGCGCGCGCGGTGATGACCGGCTGGGACCTCACCGGCGCGGACCTCCGCGGGCTCGACCTGTCCGGGGCCGCCCTGCAGCAGGCGCTGCTCGAGCGCGCCGACCTGCGCGGCTGCACCCTGTCCGGCGCGGACCTGTCCGGGGCCGTGCTGGCGCGCGCCAACCTCGAGGGCGTCCGCCTCGCGGGCGCGACGCTCGACGGCGCGAACCTCGGCGAGGCGCAGGCGCGCGGCGCCGACTTCGGGGGCGCGCGCCTCGCCAGGGCGGTCCTGCAGCGCGGCGCGCTCGAGGAGGCGGTCTTCCGCGGCGCGGACCTCCGCGGCGCGGACCTGCTCGAGGCGCGCTTGCCGAGGGGGGACCTCGAGGGCGCCCTCGCGGACGAGGTCCTCTTCTTCGAGTGCGACCTCGAGGGCGCCAAGCTCGACCGCGCGAGCCTGCGCAAGGCGACCTTCTACCGGTGCCGGATGGCGGGGGCGAGCCTCGCGGAGGCGGTGCTCGAGGGCGCGGCGCTCGTCGAGTCCCGCGCCGAGGGCGCGTCGCTCCGGGGCGCCCGGGCGAACAACCTGCGCCTCGTGCTCGGGTGCGAGCTCGGCGGGGCCGATCTCTCGGGCGCGGAGCTCGCCCTGGCGACGATGCGCGGCGCCGCGATGGCAAAGGCGGATCTCTCCGCCGTCCGGGCCGACGGGTGCGACCTCAGCGAGTCGAGCCTGCGCGAGGCGCGCCTCGCGGGCGCGAGCCTCCGGGACGCGCGGCTCATCCGCGCGGACCTCGCCGACGCCGAGCTCTCGGACGCGAACCTGATGGAGGCGATGCTGCAGGGCGCGAAGGTGCCCGGCGCGTCGTTCCAGCGGGCGAACCTGTTCCGCGCGAACCTGATGGGCGCCGAGGGCGACGCGCGCACGAGCTTCAAGGACGCCCACGTCGTCCGCACCCTGTTCCCGAGGCGGAAGCGATGACCAGAGACGATCTCCTCGCGTGCGTCGCGAACGCGGAGCCGGTGACCGACGAGGACCTCACGGGCGCGGACCTCCGCGAGGCCGACCTCTCCGGCGCCGTGTTCGAGCGCGTGTCGTTCCGGGGGGCCGACCTGACCTCGGCGAAGCTCCACGAGTCGGTCTTCGCCGACTGCCGGTTCGAGGGGGCGCGGCTCCCGGGCGCGCGCCTGCGCCACGCGACCTTCGACCAGTGCACGTTCCTCGCGGCCGACCTGCGCGGCGCCGATCTGGTCGCCGCGAGCCTGGTGGAAGCCGACCTGTCGCGGTCCTGCCTCGACGGCGCCGACCTGACCATCGCGAGCCTCGTCAAGCCGCGCCTCGAGGAGGCGAGCCTGAAGGGGGCGAACCTCGACCGCGCCGCGCTCGTCGACGCCGACGCCCCGCGGATCGTCCTCGAGGGCGCGAACCTGCTGCAGACGGCGCTCCTGAAGGCGGACCTGACGACGGCGAGCCTGCGCGGCGCGCGCCTCGACAAGACGATGCTGATCGGCAGCAAGCTCACCGGCCAGGACCTCTCGGGCATGGACCTCACGCTCGCGCAGCTCATGGACGCGGATCTCGGCGGCTGCGACCTCCGGGGCGCGCGGCTCGTGCAGACCAACTTCAAGGGGGCGTCCCTCGTGGGCGCCCGCCTCGACGAGGCGAACCTCGAGCGCGCCCTCTTCGCCGACGCCAACCTGTCGAACGCGTCGCTCGCGAAGGCGAAGCTCGACCAGGCGCTCTTCGTGAAGGCGCGGCTCGACGCGGCGGGCCTCGACGGCGCGAGCGCGTACCAGGCGATCTTCAAGAGCGCGAGCTGCATCGGCGCGACGTTCACCGGCGCCGATCTGACGTACGCCGACTTCTCCTACGCGGACCTCACGAGGGCCGACTTCTCGCTTTGCAAGCTGTTCCGCGCGCGGTTCCACCGGACGCGCGAGCAGGACACCCAGTTCACCAGCCGGTCCGCGGCGCTCGGCGACGACGAGGAGCTGAGCGCGGCGGAGCGGCGCTCGGAGAGTCGATAGGCAGCAAGGAGGTACCGATGAGAGACAATCTGGCAAGAAAGCTCGCGTTGCCTGAACAGGAGGTCGCGACCGTGGTGGGGGTGTCGGGCCGCTGCCTGCGCGTCCGATCGAGCTCCGGCGAGCTCGAGGCGCGGCGCGCGGCCAGCTGTCTCCTCGACCCGGCGCTCGGCGACGAGGTCCTCGTGGCGCACCACGAGCGCGGCTCGCACGTGCTCGCGGTGCTGGAGCGCGACGAGGACGCGCCGGCGCGGCTCTCCGCCGAGGGCGACCTCGAGATCGCCGCGGCCGCGGGCAGGGTCTCGGTGAGCGGGCGCGACGGCGTGGAGGTGCTCACGCCCGGCGAGGCCGTGATCGCGGCGGGCGCCGCGCGCGTCTCGGCGGGGCGCGCCGAGGTCGTGCTCGGGGCGCTGAGCCTCCTCGGCGACAGCGTCACCGCGCAGGTCGACCGCGTGAAGACCGTGGCGCAGTCGGTGGAGACGGTCGCCGAGCGCCTGGTGCAGCGGCTCGACCGGGCCTACCGCTTCATCGCGCGGTCCGAGACGGTGCGCGCGGAGTACGTGGAGTTCGAGGCGCGGTCCGCGTTCCACGTGAAGGCGGAGGCGACGCTCGTGAACAGCGGCGGGCTGACCAAGATCGACGGCCCCCAGATCCACCTGGGCTGAGAGGACGGAGGACACGAGATGTTCGCGAACACGCAGATGATGGGCATGTCCCTCGGCTTCCCCGACGTGTGCCTCACGCCGATGCCGGCCCCGACGCCGATCCCTTATCCCAACATCTCCATGCAGCCGATGGGCATCCCGGCCGCGTACAACGTGCTGTTCATGTGCACGCCGGCGCACAACCTGGCGACCACCGTGCCGCTCACGAACGGCGACAACCCGGGCGTCGCGCTCGGGGTCGCCTCGGGCATGGTGATGGGCCCGTCGCGCCACGTCACCGCGTCGTTCACCGTGCTTGCCGGCGGCATCCCGGCCACGCGGCTGACGAGCATGACGATCACGAACTCCACGAACTGCCCCGCCGTCTCCGTGGTGCCGAGCCAGGTCAAGGTGCTCCTGCTCGCGCCGTGAGCGAGCGGCCCTCGCGTCGCGGGGGCTACGGCTTGCCCGCGGAGGGCGCGGCGGGCTTGCGCGTGAGGTAGAAGAAGTCGCGCAGCGAGCGCTTGCGGATGTACTCGTCTTCCGAGAACTCGAAGCCGCTCGCCAGCGCGACCGGCATGAGCGCGCCGCCCTCGCCGGGCTCGTAGAGCAAGAACTTCGGGTACGACCAGTTCACGTCGAGCTGCGCCACCGCCGTGGCGCCGACGTGGCGCAGGCCGAGCGCGATGGCGGGCGCCGTCGTGTGGTTGCTGATGGCCACGAAGAGGACCTTGCCGTCGCGATCGAGCCCCACCGCGGAGCGGCGGATCACCGTGTTGCCGTCCAGCGTGGCGCCCCAGTTGCGGACCTCGGGCACGCGGAGCGCCGGGTGGAGCTCGCCCTCGTCGACCATGCAGCTCGGCGTCTGCCGCCACCACCGCATGGCGCCCTCCTCGGCGGCCATGCGGGCCCACGGCGCGATCTGCATCCGGCCGTCGCCGTGGAGCGCGAGGGTGCAGCCGTTCTCCCGGGGGCGCACCAGGGTCACGCCGTCGATCCGCATGCCCCACTGGCCGTGCTCGGTCATGAAGCCGCCGTTGAACGCCGCGAGCAGCCGCTCGTGGTCCGCCTCCGGGATCTTCGCGGGCCGCTCGTAGGTCTTGCCCTCCTCGGTCGTCGCCGCCGGCTCCCGCGAGCCGGCCATGAGGTGGACGTCGACCCCCGAGAGATCCACCGCCACGATGAACAGCTCCGCCCAGGAGCGGTGCGGATCCGGGTGGATCAGCGTCTTGTAGAGGCGCGGCGGGTCGCCCGGGCGCGCGCGATCCACGATGGGCACCCACTGCCCGTCGCCGGGCGCCGGCCAGGCCGCGTGCGAGGGGCCGACGTCCTTCGGCCGGAACGCCGCCGCCACGACCGCGGCGCTCGCCTCGGCGGCGGGCGCGGCCGGCGCCGGCGCCGGCTCGGGCACCTCCCAGTACGTCTTCGGCGGCTCGTTCTTGCGAAGGAGCTGGTGGACGCGATCCTCGACGCCGTAGGCGGTCTCCTCGAGCGCGGTCACGTTCTCGGCCCCGATCACGGAGCGCAGGCCGTTCGCGACGAGCGGGCCCATCCACGGGATCCGGTGCACCGCGATCCACAATCCGACGCCGGCGAGCCCCGAGACGGCGAGGGAGCCGAGGACCCAGCGCCGCAGCCGGCGGCGGCGTTGCAGGGCGTCGGGGCGCTGCGGGGCGGAGTGCCCGGCCTGGGCCGGCGTGTTCGAGGCTTCGGCGGTGTCGGCCATGAGGTGATGCGCGTGATGCGCGTGCTGCGGGTGCGTCGCGTGGAGGGGAGCAGCGAAGCGACGCGGGCGCTCGCGATCCGCGGTCCCCCCGGCTCGGGGAGGGTGTAGCACGATGCGCCGAGCGCACGAAACCCGCTCCGCGCAGGGCGCGGCGCGGGGCGGAGAGGAGCGGCGAGCGCGGGTCCGACCGCCGCGTCCGTCGCGGCGCGCGGCGACGATCCCGCTGCCGGGTTCGCGGTCGCGCCTCGACTTCCTCACCGCGCCGTACTAGAGTCGCGGCCTCGGACTGACCTGGCACGGGTCGCGGTGCTCGGTCGCTGTCATGTGGACCTCGCAGTCTCCGCTGAAGGAGGCGCGAGGCGGCAGCTCTCCGTGATCGGGCCCTTCGCAGAGGAGGGCGCGGTGCCGCGGCGCTTTCCGCCCTTGCTCAGGAGGGGCTCTCCACGAGCCCGATGTCCATGGAATTTGCCGATCTCAAGCTCATCGACCCGCTGCTCCGCGCCATCGAGGCCGAAGGATACAGCACCCCGACGCCGATCCAGCAGCAGGCCATCCCGCCGATCCTCGAGGGCAACGACGTCCTCGGGTGCGCGCAGACCGGGACCGGCAAGACCGCCGCGTTCGCCTTGCCGATCCTGCAGCGCCTCGCGCAGAGCGGCGCGCCGACCCAGCGCGGGCTCCGCGTGCTCGTGCTCACCCCGACGCGCGAGCTCGCCGCGCAGGTCGGCGAGAGCTTCACCACGTACGGCAAGAACCTCGGCCTGCGGACCGCGGTCGTCTTCGGCGGGGTGGGCCAGCGCCCCCAGATGGAGGCGCTGCGCCGCGGCGTCGACGTCCTCGTGGCGACGCCGGGCCGGCTGCTCGACCTGTGCTCGCAGGGCCTCTCGCCGTTCGGGCGGCTCGAGACGCTCGTGCTCGACGAGGCCGACCGGATGCTCGACATGGGGTTCATCCACGACATCCGACGCGTGCTCGCGATGCTGCCCGAGCGCCGCCAGACGCTCCTGTTCTCGGCCACGATGCCGCCGGATATCCAGAAGCTCGCGGACAGCATCCTGCACCGCCCGGTGCGGGTCGAGGTCGCGCGGGTCGCCACGACCGCCGAGAACATCGACCAGCGGGTGGCCTTCGTCGAGCGGTCCGACAAGCGCGCGATGCTCGAGCACGTGCTCAAGGACCCCGCGCTCCGCCGGGCGATCGTGTTCACCCGCACCAAGCACGGCGCCAACCGCGTGGTCCAGCAGCTCAGCCGCGCGCGCATCGAGGCCGTCGCGATCCACGGGAACAAGTCGCAGGGCGCGCGCGAGCGGGCGCTCGCGAGCTTCAAGCAGGGGACGACGAGCGTGCTCGTCGCGACCGACATCGCGGCGCGCGGCATCGACATCGAGGACATCTCGCACGTGATCAACTACGACCTCCCGAACATCCCGGAGAGCTACGTGCACCGCATCGGCCGCACGGCGCGCGCCGGGGCGTCGGGGGTGGCGCTCTCGTTCTGCGACAGCGAGGAGCGACCGTACCTCGCCGACATCGAGCGCCTCATCCAGAAGCGCCTCCCGCTCCTCTCCATCCCCGGGATCCCCTGGCTCCAGGCCGACCCCAGGCCCGCCCATCAGGCGCAGCCGCAGGGGCGACCCCAGGCGCAGGGGCGGCCCCAGCAGCGCCCGCAAGGGCAGGGACGGCCCCAGGCGCAGGGGCGGCCCCAGCAGCACCCGCAAGGGCAGGGACGGCCCCAGGCGCAGGGCAGGCCGCAGCAGCACGGGCACGCCCGGCCTCAGGGACCGGCGCGGCCCCAGCCGCCGGCGCGGCCCGGGGGGCAGGCGCGGCCTCAGCCGCAGGGACAGCCCCAGGCGCGGCCGCAGCCGCGCCACGATACCCCGCGCGCGGACAACTGACGCCTCTCACGCCAAGAGCGGCTCCCCGCCGCCCCGCCGCGCCGCGCTCGCCCGGATCGGCCGTGCGAGCCGTCGCTGGCGCGATCCTCACGCTCGGCAGCGCGGGCGAGGGCGCCAGGCGGCGGGCCTCCCGCCGCTCCCACCGGCGCGTGCCTGCATTGCCCACATCCACATTATTTTCGCGGTGTGCGCAAATTCTGGCACGATCTCAGCCATGCGCGTTACCGCCATCGTCGTAAGCTTGCTCACCATCGCCGCCTGCGATCGCGGCGCTCCATCGAGCTCGCCCGCCGCGGATGCCCAGGCGTCGGCCGCTCCGGTGGCGGATGCCTCCGCCGCCCCGCTCGCCTCGGCCAGCGCGCCGGCCCCGGCGAGCGCGGACGCGGCGGGCGACGCCGGCGCCGCGCCCGCCCCGGCCGACGCCGGCGCGGCCGCGGCGGCGAGCGCGGACGCGGGCGACGCCGGTCCCCCCGCGGCCGACGACGGCCGGCTCACGGTGGAGGGGCGCGCCGTCCAGGGAGGGCTCCTCCGCGCCAAGCTGAACGGCAAGCTGCGCCGCATGGCGTTCCCCGGCCACCGCGTGACGGTGAGCGATGAGGGGGAGTTCCTCATCGCCTTCTCGCGCAACGCGCCGGCGCAGGAGAAGCTGACCATCACGTTCGACGACGGACAGGTGCTCGAGAAGCTCTTCGACGTGGAGCAGCGCACCTACGAGGTCGACAAGGTCGACAACCTCCCGGAGAACATGGTCAAGCTCGACATGGCCACGCGCGTGAAGCTCACGCAGGCCGAGAAGAAGCTCGACGCCATCCGGAACAAGTACACGAAGAAGAACTGCTACAAGAACGGCTTCATCTGGCCGTCGAAGGGCCCGGTCACCTCGCGGTACGGCCAGCCGCGCGTGCTCAACGGCACGGACGGCGGCGTTCACTGGGGCGTGGACATCGCGGTGCCCGTCGGGTCGCCGGTGCGCGCGCCCGCCTGCGGCAAGGTCGTCTTCGTCGAGAAGGACCTCCCGCTCAGCGGCCACACCATGATCATCGATCACGGCCATGGGCTCACCTCCACGTTCATCCATCTGCACGGCTTCGCCGCGAAGGTGAACGACGAGGTCAAGCAAGGTCAGGTCGTCGCGACCGTCGGCATGACCGGCCGCACGAACGGGCCGCACCTCGACTGGCGCATGAACCTCTTCGAGACGCGCGTCGATCCCGAGCTCCTGGTCACGCCGGCGAAGTGACGGCCGGCCTCCTCGCTCCACCCACCAGGGGTCTGGCCAGGGATCCGGAGAGATTTCAACGCAAAGGCGCAAAGGCGCAAAGGCGCAAAAATAAATAATATTATGAATCTGCATTTTTGCGTCTTTGCGCTCTTGGCGTCTTTGCGTTGAAATCTCTCATGCTCGCGAGGCAGGTCCCTGGCGGGATTCCTGACCCGCGGCCCGCGCCGCTCCTCCGCAGCATCGCTCGTCGTCCTGACACGTCACCTGGAAGGTCCCTGTTGAGAACGCTCGCGCTCACCCCCGTCCTCGCGTCGCTCCTCCTCTCGCTCGTCCCGGCGTCCGGCTGCGCGCCGGCCCCCCGCGTCGAGCCTCGGCCGGCCGGGTCGCCGGCCGCGCGCCCCGAGGGGCCGCCGGCCGCGCAGCCCGTGGGGAAGCCGGCGGCCGGCCTCGACCCGGAGCTCACGTCGTACGCGTACCCTTATCCAGTCAAGCACTTCGAGGTCGAGTCGCAGCGCCAGAAGCTCCGCATGGCGTACATGGACGTGCAGCCCGAGAAGCCGAACGGGCGCGCGGTGCTCCTCCTGCACGGCAAGAACTTCTCCGCGGCGTACTGGGAGCCGACGATCCGGGCGCTGACCGAGCGGGGGTTCCGGGTCATCGCGCCCGATCAGATCGGGTTCGGCAAATCGACAAAGCCCGCCGCCTATCAGTTCAGCTTCCACGGGCTGGCCGAGACGACGCGCGCGCTGCTCGACGCCCTCGGCGTCCAGCGGCCGGCCGTGGTCGGCCACTCGATGGGGGGCATGCTCGCCGCGCGCTTCGCCCTCATGTTCGCCGACCGGACGGAGCGCCTCATCCTCGTGAACCCCATCGGCCTCGAGGACTGGAAGACGGTGGTCCCGTATCGCTCCATCGACGCCTGGTACAAGCAGGAGCTCGAGGCGACGCGCGACAGCATCCGCGAGTACCAGCGCAAGAGCTATTACGACGGGGCGTGGAAGCCCGAGTACGAGCGCCAGATCGAGATCCAGGCGGGCTGGACGGAGCACCCCGAGTATCCGCGCGTCGCCTGGTGCTCCGCGCTCACGTACGACATGGTCTTCACGCAGCCCGTCGTCTACGAGCTCCCGCGCCTCCGCACGCCCACGCTGCTCATCATCGGGCTGCGCGATCGGACGGCGCTCGGCCGCGCCTGGGCGCCGAAGGAGGCCGCGGACGCGCTCGGCGACTACACGACCCTGGGCAAGAAGACCGCGCAGGCGATCCCGGGGGCCAAGCTCGTCGAGCTGCCCGGCGTCGGCCACCTGCCGCAGGTCGAGGCGTTCGAGAAATACCGGGACGCGCTGGTGGGCTTCCTCGAGCAAGCTCCTTAAGGTCGCCCCGCACGCCGGCGCGCCCGGGGCGGCGCGGGCCTGGGAGAACGGGCGAGCGCGCTGGACAGCCAGGACGACACGGCTTCTCCGCCAAGGACATGACCCGTCGAGAGCTGCCGTGTCCCGTGGCGGGTGGGCGATCTCGGGGCAATGTGCCACAGGACGAGATCTCCAGGGCACCGGCCATGCGGCAGGAGCGGCGCTCGTGATCCAGGAGCGCGGCGCTCGCGGTGGCCATCGCCGCCGCAGCGCGCCAGCGCAGGCGGGCTGACAATCCCTCTCGGCGCCGTGGAATGATGAAATGGCCGCTGAGCTCGCCGCGGAGGACGGCCCTCCGGGCCGGGCTGCCCACCGGCATGCGCCTTGCAGCTCTCCAGACCGACGAAGGCACTCAAACCAAACATAGGATTGCAAGGAGTCGGTCATGAAGATCCTGTCGCCTCGAGCTCATGGGTACATCGATTATGCGGTTGCGGCCCTGTTCCTGCTGGCTCCGTCGCTGTTCGGCTTCAGCGGTCTCCCGGAGACGCTCTGCTATATCCTGGGCGCCGTGCACCTCGGCATGACGCTGCTCACCGCGTTTCCGCTGGGCGCCGCCAAGATCATCCCGTTCCCGGTGCACGGAGGGCTCGAGGCCGCGGTCGGCGTGTTCCTCGTCGCCGCGCCCTGGCTGTTCAACTTCGATGCGGCGCCCGCGGCGAGGAATTTCTTCGTCGTGTCGGGCGTGGCCATCGGCCTGGTCTGGCTCGTGACCGACTACCGTTCGGCCTACGCGACGACGGCGGCCAGCGCGCGTTACCGCTCGGAACACCGGTCGTTCTCCTGATGACGGCGTGAGCGTTCCTCGCGAGTCGGCGCCGCGGCCGGGGCTCAGCCCCGGCCGCGCGCTTCTTTGTCTCCCGGAGAGAGCGCCATCCCACCCCGACCCTGGGCGCGGCTCCGCCGGAGCCCCGTCCCCACCGCGAGCTCGGCGGGAGCCGCAGCCCCTCCTTCTACCTACTACCTACCTGCTACCTACCTACCTACTACCTACCTGCTACCTACGGCCAGCCGACCACGGCCAGCCGAGCAGGCGAACTAGGTGCATATCGCCTTCAGAGCGCAGCGAGGCGCTCGCGACGAGCTCATCCATGAGCGGACGAGCACGGCGCTTTGCCTCTCGTCGCTCTCCCGTTGCTGCCTTCGGCTGTCCCGTTTCGGACGCGTTTCGTCCGGCACACAGCGCTTTGTCGCGAACGCCAGATGCGTCTGGCGCTGCCGGCCCGTTCGGCCAGGGCGGCGGCGACGGCTGTCGCTATCGTGGACGCTCCTCCGTTCGGTTCGTCTATCCATCCGCTCCGTCCGAAGCCCTGTCCGCTCCCGTGGAGGAAAGCGCCGCGCTCCAAGCCTTGGATATTGCTCCGATCCGAGCAGGGAGTTATTTCAATCCCCGCAACGACCTGACGGAGAGAAAAGCCATGATGACCATGCCAATGAGCTCGATGCCGATGATGTGTACGATGATGCCGTCGATGAGCGGCATGATGCCGATGGGCGGCACGATGCCGATGGGCGGCATGATGCCGATGATGCCCAACATGATGGGTATGATGGGCATGATGCCGAACATGATGGGCGGCATGATGCCGATGATGTCCGACATGATGGGCATGATGCCCAACATGATGATGAGCCGCATGATGGGCGGCATGATGCCGAACATGATGGGCATGATGCCCGGCATGATGATGCCGAACATGATGGGCATGATGCCGAATATGATGGGCATGATGCCCAACATGATGATGGGCGGCATGATGCCGAACATGATGGGCATGATGCCCGGCATGATGATGCCGAACATGATGGGCATGATGCCCGGCATGAAGATGGCGGCCTGATCTCGGATCGAGGACAGACGTCAAAAACCCCGATAAGCGAGGGCGAGCGCTCCCGCTTATCGGGGTTTTGTGCTGGCGCGAGGCCTCACCCGCGAGGCGCGGCGCGCCGGCCTCGCCCGGTCACGCCCCGGCCGCCTCCGGCGGCTTCGGGTGCTGGTCCCGCGACACGAACACCGCGGCGGCCAGATCCCCCACCACGTTGATCACGGTCCGGCACATGTCGAGGAACCGATCCACGCCGAGGACCAGGCCGAGCCCCTCGGGCGGGATCCCGAGCAGACCCAGGATCATCGCGATGACGGGGAGCGAGCCGGCCGGGATGCCCGCGGTGCCGATGCCCCCGAGGACCGAGATGAGCATCACGATCGCCTGCTGCCCGAAGGTCAGCGATACGCCGTAGACCTGCGCGAGGAAGAGCACGGTCACCCCCTCGAAGAGCGCCGTCCCGTTCTGGTTCATCGCGGCGCCGGCGGTCAGCACGAACCGGGCGACGGACGGCGGCAGCTTGAGCTCCTCCTCGGCCACCTTCAGCGAGGTCGGCAGCGTCGCGTTCGACGAGGCGGTCGAGAACGCCGTCACGATCGCCGTCCGGCTCCCCCGGAAGAACGCGACCGGCGACATCCCGCCGAGGAAGCGCACCGAGAGCGAGTACACAACGAACATGTGCAGCCCGAGGCCGAGCAGCACCGTGAGCACGTACGCCGCCAGCTGCTGCATGATGCCGATGCCCATGCGGGAGGTGATCGTGAAGAGCAGCGCGCCCACGCCGATCGCCGCGAACCGGAGCACCCCCTCGATGAGCCGCATCGAGACGTCGAACAGCCCCTGGATGACCTCGCGGAGCCGCGCCGCCGCCTCGGTCTGGGTGAGCGACAGCGCGAGGCCGAAGAGCAGCGAGAACGTGATCACGGCGAGCACGTCGCCCGCGGCGGCCGCCTTGATGACGTTGTCCGGCACCATCGCGATGATCATCCCCACCGGCGAGGTGTCGACCGGGGCGGTGGCCGCCTTGATCCCGCCGCCGTGCGCGAGGCTCCGGACCGCCTCGGGCAGGCCGTCCCCCGGGCGGATCAGGTTCACCAGGACGAGGCCGATCAGCACCGCGATGGTCGAGACCACGGCCGTGTAACCCAGCGTCCGCAGGCCGAGCCGGCCGACGTGCTTCAGATCGAGCTCGCAGACGCCCATGACGAGCGCCGAGAACAGGATCGGGAGCACGAGCATGAACAGCAGGCGCAGGAAGATCTGGCCCACCGGGTAGGTGATGTGATCGACGATCCAGGTGAGCGCCGGGGAGCCTGCCGCGACCGCGTTCGCCGTCAGACCGCCCGCTGCCCCCACCGCGACCCCGAGCAGCATCGTTCGATGCGATGACATGACGCCACCTTACACAAGCCGCGGCGCCGTGAGCCGCGGAGTTCGCGCCACGGTCGCCCTCCGTGACCGCGGAGCGACCGCCTTCCTGGCGGGCCAGGGCCGCCGGCCGCCTGTCCAAGCCCGCGTGGATCCATTACGCTCGCCGCCGGGCATGCTGAAGCCGGGCGATTCGTTCGAGCGCTACACGATCGAGGCCGCCATCGGGCAAGGGGGGATGGGCTGCGTCTACCGGGCGCACGACGCGCGGCTCGGGCGGCGCGTCGCCGTCAAGGTGATCGCGGGCGGCGCCATGGACCACGACGCCGGCGCGCGCCTGCTCCGCGAGGCCCGCGCCGCCGCCGCGCTCGATCACCCGAACGCCGTCTCGATCTTCGACGTCGGCGAGCTCGATGGGACGCCGTTCATCGTGATGGAGCTCGTCGACGGCCGCACCCTGCGCAGCGCGATCGGCGGCGCCGAGGCGCCGGTCCCGACCCGGGTCGGCTGGCTGGCCGACGTCGCCCGCGCGCTCGCCGCGGCGCACCGGCGGGGGCTCGTCCACCGGGACATCAAGCCGGAGAACGTGATGGTCCGCGACGACGGCGTGATCAAGGTGCTCGACTTCGGCATCGCGCGCCGCGCCGCCGGCGGCGCCGATCCGACCGCGTCCACCGAGGCCCCCGCGCTGCCGACGCTGACCGCCCTCGGCGTCAAGCTCGGGACGCCCGTCTACATGGCCCCGGAGCAGATCCGCGGCGCCGAGCTCGACGGGCGCGCGGACCAGTTCGCGTGGGGCGTGCTCGCGTTCGAGCTCCTCACCGGCCGGCTGCCCTGGCGCGGCGCCGGCGACATGCTCGCCGTCGTCGCCTCGATCCTCACCGACGAGGCCGACCGCGCCGCGCTCGACGCCGCCGCCGTGCCGCCCGCGGTGAGCGCGGTCGTGCTGCGCGCGCTGTCGAAGCGCCCCGAGGACCGGTTCGCGTCGATGGATGACCTCGTGCGCGCGCTCGAGGCGGCCGGGCGGGGCGAGGCGCCCGCCGCGATGCCGGCGCCGCACGCGCAGGCGCCCGCCGCGAAGGAGAGCGAGGCGCCCCGCGGCGGCGAGACCGCGGCGCAGCGGTTCTCGACCGAGGAGGTCCGCGACGTGCTCGCGCGGGCGATCGAGCGCCAGGCCGCGGGCGAGGCCGGCGCCGCGCGCGCGCCGCGGGGCGACGCGCGGCTCGGCTTCGACGACCTGCTCGCCGCGGCGGAGGAGGTGGGCGTCGACCCGGAGGCGGTGCGCGAGGCGAGCCGCGCGCTGCGCGCGCGCGAGCGCGACGGCGTGGAGCGGAAGGCCGGCGCGGCGACCGCCGCCGAGCGCGCCGCCTGGCTCCGGCGCAAGCGCCGCAACTTCTACCGGCACCTCGGCGTCTACCTCATCGTCAACGCGGCGCTCCTCACGCTCGCGCTCGTGCTCGGGGTCGTGCTCTGGGCGGCGATCATCCCGCTGGCCTGGGGCATCGGCGTCGCCATCCACGCGCTCGTCGCGTTCACGGCGCACGAGGACGACTGGGCCGAGGAGGCCGAGCGCATGGAGCTCTGGCGCGAGCACCACCGCCGCATGCACGAGGTGGCCCTCGCGCGGGCGGCCGGCAGGGGCCCGCGCCCCGCCGCGGCCCGGCGCCAGCGCATCGAGGGGGCGGACGAGGAGCGGCAGGGCAGGCTCCGCGTCGCGTCGGACACGGCGCGCTCCCGGGCGGAGGAGGCGGAGCAGGCGGAGGAAGACGCCGAGGTCGCGGTGAGCAAGGCGCGGCGGCGGCGGCGCTGACCCGGGCTCCGCGCGCCGGCCGCTCGCCGAGCTTCGCGCCGGGACGACGCCGGCATGGGGTAAGCTCGCGGCCCTCGGAGGCCCCATGTCGACCAAGCCGAACTTCATCGCCCGCGCCCTCGCCCCGCTCCAGGTGCTCCCGCCCTTCCTGCGCTCGCGCGCGCAGACCGTGCTGTTCCAGCGCATGGTGCCGTTCACGGGGACCGCGGGGATCCAGTTCGAGGAGGTGGGCCCGGATCGGGTGGCGCTGCGGCTCGCCAACGGCCGCAGGGTGCATAACCACATCGGCGGCGTGCACGCGGCGGCGGCGGGGCTCCTGGCCGAGACCGCGACCGGCTTCGTCGTCGCCGTCAACCTCCCCGACGACAAGCTGCCGCTCCTGCGCAGCATGAAGGTCGACTACACGCGCCGCGCCCGCGGCGGGCTGCGCGCGGTCGCGACCCTGTCCCCCGAGCAGCGGCAGGCCTTCCTCGACCAGCCGAAGGGGGACGTCGCCGTCGCCGTCACCGTGACGGACGAGGGCGGCGCGTCGCCGATGGAGTGCGAGTTCGTCTGGGCCTGGGTGACCAAGGGGGTGTGACGGCGCCCGGGCCGCCGGCGCGATCGCGCCCGGCGCGCCGGGAGCGCGCGCCGCGCGGCCGCTCGCGTCAGCGCGTCAGGATCTCACAGCCGTCCCGCGTCACGAGCACGGTGTGCTCGAACTGCGCCGAGAGGCTGCCGTCCTCGGTGACGATGGTCCACCCGTCGTCGAGCGTGCGGATGTTGTGCGAACCCAGGTTGACCATCGGCTCGATCGTGATGGCCATCCCGGCGCGGAGCCGCATGCCCGCCCCGCGCACGCCCGTGTGCGCGACGTGCGGCGGCAGGTGCATCCTCCGCCCGATGCCGTGCCCGCCGACCTCGCGGACCACGCTGCACCCCTCCGCCCGCGCGAGCTCCTCGATCGCCGCGCCGATGTCGCCGAGCCGCGCCCCGTCGCGCACGACCGCGATCCCCGCGTCCCGGCACCGCCGGGCGACGTCCACCACGTGCCGCGCCTCGGCGCTCGGCTCCCCGACGAAGAACGTCGCGGAGGTGTCGCCGTGGTAGCCGTCGAGCTCGGTGGTCACGTCGACGTTGATGATGTCGCCCGGCTGGAGCACCTCGTCGCGCCGCGGGATCCCGTGGCAGACGACGTGGTTCCGGCTCGTGCACACCGCCGCGGGGAAGCCCTTGTACCCGAGCTGACTCGGGCGGCCGCCGCGCTGCGCCGTGTCCTCGCGCACCCAGTGGTCGATGTCCGCGGTCGTCACGAAGGGCGCGAGCCGCGCCCCGACGGCGGCCAGGGTCGCCGCGGCCGCGCGCCCGGCGCGCCGCATCGCCTCGCACGCGCGAGGCCGAAGGATGTCCACGTTCATGCGAGGCGTATGCGCGCGCGGCGCGCGGCCATCCAATACTGTTTTGATCTCGGGCGCCCGCGCCCGGCTCCTCTCCCGAGCGGCGTTCGAGTAGAATCGGCCGCGTGAGCCTGTCGCAGATCCGCTACTTCATCGCCGTCGCCGAGGAGGGCCACGTCGGCCGCGCCGCGCGCCGGCTCCACATCGCGCAGCCGCCCCTCAGCCGGCAGATCCGCGGCCTGGAGGACGAGCTCGGCGCGCAGCTGTTCGAGCGCACCGCGCGCGGCATGCGCCTCCTGCCGGCGGGCGCGGCGTTCCTCGATCACGCCCGCACCATCGTCGCCCAGGTCGACGCGGCCGTCGCCGACCTCCGCAGCTACGGCGCCGCGCCCCCGCCAGGACCGCTCGACGCCGGCGGGTGCCGGCGCGCCGAGCTCGGGTAGGCGGCCTCGCGTGGAGCCACGGGACCGGCATGGGTTACGACGCTGAGCTCGCGCTCGCCGTCGAGGCGGCGCGCCGCGCGGGCTCGCTCCTCCGCGCGGAGTTCCACCGCCCCGGCGGCCCTCGCGGCGCCGGGACGCACGCCGACGTCGATGTGGAGGTCGAGCGCCTCTTGCGCGACGCGCTCACCCGCGCGACCCCCTACGCGTTCCTCGGGGAGGAGACCGGCGCCCTGGACGGCGCGGACCCGTCGCACCGCTGGGTCGTCGATCCGCACGACGGCACCGCGTCCTTCCTGCACGGCTACCGCGGCGCCTCGGTCTCGATCGGCCTGTTGCGCGAGGGCACGCCGGTGCTCGGCGTCGTCTTCGCGTACGCCTACCCCGACGACCACGGCGACCTCATCGCCTGGGCGGAGGGCGCCGGGCCGATCCGGCGCAACGGCGCGCCCGTCTCGTCGTCGCTCGCCGGCGCCACGCTCGATCGCTACGCCGTCGTGCTGCTCTCGCAGTCGGCGGACTACCTCCCGGCCCGCAACGCCCGGTGCGTCGCGCCGGCGCGGTTCCTCTCGCTGCCGAGCCTCGCCTACCGGCTCGCGCTGGCGGCGGTCGGGGAGGGGGTCGCCGCGGTCTCGCTCAGCCGGCCGCGCTGCTGGGACTACGCGGCCGGCCACGCGCTCGTGCGCGCCGCGGGCGGCGAGCTCGTCGACGACGACGGCGCGCCCATCGCGTACACCGCGGAGCGCGAGGGCCAGATCTGCCGCCTCTTCGGCGGCGCCCCCGCGGTCGTCCAGGAGCTCGCGCGGCGCCCGTGGAACGCCGTCATCCACGGCCGCATCCCGGCGCCGCAGGGGACGTACGGGCTGCTGCGCCCGTCGCACAGCCTGCTGATCGAGGGCGCCGGCGCGCTCTCCCGGGCCCAGGGCTGCCTGCTCGGCCAGCTCGCGGGCGACGCGCTCGGCTCCCTCGTCGAGTTCCGGAGCGCGGAGCAGATCGAGCGCCTCTATCCGGGCGGGGTCCGGGATCTCGCCGACGGCGGGACGTGGAACACCCTCGCCGGGCAGCCGACCGACGACTCCGAGATGGCGCTCATGCTGGCGCGGTCGATCGTCCGCAAGCGCGGCTTCGTCGCCGAGGCCGCGCTCGACGCCTACGTGCACTGGTACCGCTCCGGCCCGTTCGACATCGGCAACACCGTCGCTGCCGCGCTCCGCGCCGCCGCGGGCGCGCCCTCGCCCGGCGCGCGCCGCGACCACGCGAGGGCGGCCGCGAGCCTGACCAGCGAGGCGAACGGCTCGGTGATGCGCGCGGCGCCGCTCGGCATCCTCGGCGCGGGCCGCCCGCGGGAGGCCGCGGCGTGGGCGCGCGACGACAGCGCGCTCACGCACCCCCATCCGGTCTGCTGCGCCGCCTCCGGCGCGTTCGTCGCGGCCATCGCCGCCGCCGTGGGCGGCGCCGGCGTCGATGGGGCCTTCGCGGCCGCGCGCGCCGAGGCGGAGCGGAGCGGCGAGCGCGTGGTCCTCGCCGCGCTGGAGGCCGCGCAGCGCGCGCCGCCCCGGAGCTCCTCGCACCAGGCCGGCTGGGTCGTCATCGCCCTGCAGAACGCCTTCTACCGGCTCCTCCACGCGCCGTCGCTCGAGCAGGGGCTCGTCGACACGGTGATGGCCGGCGGCGACACCGACACGAACGCCGCGATCGCGGGCGCGCTGCTCGGCGCGGTTCACGGGCGGGACGCCGTGCCGGATCGCTTCCGGCGGCTCGTGCTGTCCTGCCGCCCGCTGCCCGAGGCGGGAGCGAAGCACCGGCGTCCGCCCGAGCTCTGGCCGGTCGACGCGATGCTCGTGGCCGAGGCGCTCCTCGCCGCCGGGCAGCGAGCGCAGCCCGAGGAGCCCGACCTGCCGGAGAGCTTCCAGACCGGGGACATCGGTTAAATCCATTCATTTCGATAGCTTACCGCCAGCTAATGCAGCCATCTTCCGGCGAAGGTCACCTCATCGGCGGCCGCGAGCACGGCCTCCTCGCCTCCGGCCCGGCGAAGGACGCCCGCGAGCTGCGCCACGCTCGCCCATCCCTGGAAGACACCGGCCAGCGACGGACTTCCCGACGCGTCGAACAGGCACGTCGACAGCAGCCGTGCCGCGTCGGCAGGGCTCATCCACGGCGCTGCCTCGCAGAGATTGCCGAGCGCGTCGGCGTCCGCGCCTCCTGCCTCGAAGGCGAGCACCGCGCGTTGGGCAGCCTCGGCGCGCATCGGTTCGGGGAGGGCTCTGGCGAGCCGTGCCAACGCCACGATTCGAACATAGCTCCCGGACGGCTCGCCGACGTCGTCCGCGATCCGTAAAGCCGCGTCCGCTCCCAGGATCGCGACCGAGGCGGAGGGGTGCTCCTTGATCAAATTGCATCGCTCCTCCGGATCGAGCTCTTCGATGAGGGCCTTTACCTCCTTCTCCGGCCGCCTTCCCGGAGGGAGCCTCTCGCCAAGGCGAAGCAGCGCGTCCGCCTGGTACCCGGCGCTGCTCCCCGCCCATCGCAGCACGAGCGCGCCCGCCTCGTCCTCTCGCCCGAGCGCGACCAGCCGCGCGGCGAGAGCGTGCACCGGCCAGACGGGAACCTCCTCGAGCGCCTTCTCCAGGAGAGGCTCGGTCAGATAAGGCGCCACCGCCGCGGCCTCCGCTTCGTTCTCGAAGCACCAAGGCGCCCAGTTCCTCTCGATCTCCTGGACAGCGCGAGCCCTCGCCGCTGCCGGCAGGCCGGCGAGCAGCCGGACGAGGACCCGAATCCGCTGGGGCGCGGGCAGGGAACGCGAAGCTCGCTCCAGCGCGACGGCGGAAGCCTCGCTCACGCCCGGGCCAGGCACGAGCGCGGGCGGCGCCCCTCCAGCGCGCGCGATGGCCTCTGCCGCGACCTCCTGGGCTTCCTCTTCGGGGAGCAGGCCCGCCGCGGCGACGAGCTCCCGGGGCGCGTCCTCCCCATCCGAACGGCGCGCGGCTTCCAGCGCGGCGCGCGCGATCCGGATGCGCCGCTCGCCCTCTGCCGCCTCGGCCACGGCGATCAGCGCCGAGGGGCTCGACCACCGCGCGCCCGTGCGATCGGCGAGCTCGAACGCTTTCTCGAGGACCCCGGCTCGGGGGGACGGTGAGACCTCCGCTGCGAGGGCGACCAAGGAGAGAGCGCGCGCCGCGTCCGCGTCGAGTCGTGGCGTGACGAGGTCGGCATCGGGGCTCGCCCACGGCTCCGCGTCTCCCAGCGTCGCCGCCGCGCCCTGCGCCGCCGCGCAGCGGACGAGCGCCGCGGCGAGGTTCGGAGTGAGGGACCTGCAACGCTCCACCTCCTCTCCGAGACGATCGCGCAGGCGGCGGAGATCGACGAGGGCATCGGCGAGCGCCTCGGCGGAGACAGGGCGTACCCAGCTCGGCTCCGCGAACGCGAGCATCGAGGCGACAGGAGCGCCGCCGAGGGCGAGGTGCGCGCTCGCATAACGGCGGAAGTACGCCGTAAGACGGCGGGAGGACTCCGCCGTACATCGCGCGATCGCGCCGCCGTAGCGCGCATCGATCGCCTCACCGCGACCGGCGCTCCTCTGCGCCCACGCGACCCGCAGCGCCTCATGCTGGAAACTCACCGCGTGCGCCGGCCCACCCCAGCGCAAGAGCCGATCGAGGAACGGTGCGCACACCAGCAGACGACCGCGCGCAGCATGGTTGTCGATGTCCCAGAGCTCCGCGAAATCCTCCGGATCGAGCGGCGAAAGCGCACGAGCCAGCAGGGAGAGCACCTCCAGCGCTGTCTCTCCTCCTTCAAGGAGCCAGAGCTCACGCTCGATTTCCGCGGCGAGCGCCTCTGGTCCGCCGTTTCCCCCTGCTGCTGCCCAGCTCGGAATGCCTCGGCTCGCCGCCACCGCTGGGGAAGGTGGCGTAACCTCGACGAGGTGCGCATCGCCGTCTTTCCAGCCGAGGCACTCCCTGAAGGCGTGCGCTTCGCCCTCGTCGCCGGAGATGGAAACCAGACATCGGACGCGCTTTCCGAGCTCCCGAAGCGTCGATTCCCGAGCGTCGCGAGGCCAGTCGACGCACTCGTCGAGACCATCGAGCACGAGGAGCACTTCGGGCTCGTCCTCATCCTGGCCGTTGGCCAGCCGGTTCCGGAGATCCGAGCGCAGCTTCAGGACGTCCCGCGGAGGGCGCAGCACGTCTTCGCCGAGCTGCTGCAGGAGCGACGCGAGGATCTCATGCTCACACGCAAGGCGGGTCGCTCGTCCTGCTTGCACCACAGCGGCGCATACCCCGGCCCGCTCGCGCGCCTCGGCTACGAGCCGGGCACACAGCGTCGTCTTGCCCGCTCCCGCAGGGCCGTGCAGCACGCACGCGGGAACCGGAGCCGCGAGCCATCGCTCGATCGCTTCACGGGCGCGCTCTTCTCCCTCGGTCAAGGAGACGGCCGCTTCAGATCTTCCCTGTTCCTTCCGATGCATTCGCACCTCGGGTCCGAGACGCTCGCCCTGCTGTCCTAGGCCCTGTAGACGCCGTACTGGCCCTTCTTGCCCTTCGCCCCGACGACGTGCTCCGAGATGCCGAGCCTTTCGAACATCGCTCCGCATTTCTCGCACGGGTCGACCCGCTTCCGCATCTTCGCGCTGTCGTACGTCTCGATCGAGAGGTCTTCGTCCTGGAACTTCTTTTTGATGCGCCGGTTCACCTCGGCGTTGACCTGATCGGGGGTCATGCGATCCTGAACGCGCACCTTCTTCTGCTCTTTCATCACGTCTCTTCGAATGTTCTCCCCCATCACCGTCAGGACCTGCGCCTCGGCGCACGGCTTGTCGCTGATGTGAGAGGAGGGCGTGATCTTGCCTCCCTCGCTGGGGTTCCTTCCCACGTACGGCTTCGTATTACCGTCTTCATCCACGTACGTAAGGACGTTGCCGTCCCTGTCGAGGATGCGGGAATAGATGAGCCCGTCGGGATCGACGATGGTCCACGGCTGGTTGCGCGCGTACCAGTAGGCGTTCAGCTCGCCGTCGATCTCCGCGGGATCGGGCGATATGTACCTCCCGAGATCAGGATCATAGTAGCGGTGCCTGTTGCAGAAGAGCCCCGTCTCCACATCCTCGTACTGCCCCAGAAAGCGCACCGGTGTCGGGGCGCGGCTTCCGGCTTCGGACGTCACCTTCCCCCAAGCCGTGCGGAACAGCTCGGCCGCGACCTCACCTTTCCCGTCGACGAGGCGCTCCGGAAAGCCCGTCATGGCTTCGTTCAAGTAGAAGAGCCATGGCCCCACGACCGGGCCCTCCCCGGTATGCCCCGTGTCGCGGTGAGCCCACGGAGCACCGCTCGCATCGAAACAGTAGGTACGCTCCTCGCTCTCTCCCTCCGGGGTCGACGCGATCTCGTGCGCGAGGGTCATCGCGTCCCAGCAGAAGCGCGTCGTGCGCAGGAGGCGCACCTCACCATTCTCTTCCTGCTTCCGCACGGTCTTCTTCATCCTCCGCGCGAACGCGTCGTACGTGAGCTCGACCGTCGTCCCGTCTGGCCCCTCGACCTTCGTGAGCATTCCGCTCGCCGACCATGCATAACGCGTCACGCGCTCGTCCCCGGCGGCGCCTCGCGCCCTCTTCTCGATCAGCCGGCCCTGATCGTCGTAGCGGAAGCAGGTGGAGCCCTTGATCTCCAGCCGCCCGCCTTGCCCATAGCGGCGCTCCTCCGCCCCTTCCCCTCGCTCATGGAGGTTGCCGGCGGCATCGTAGCGGAAGAGCTCGGCGCCAGGGGTCCGCCTGCTCGCGAGCCCATCGCGCGCCGCCTCGGGGATCACGGCCAGGAGCTGACCGAGCGCGTCATGCTCGAATCGCCTGTGTCCAAAACGCGCATCCCACACGGCTGCGAGGTGCCCCGCCGAGGTATATTGGAACGCCTGCTCCACGGTCACGTTCGCCCCCCGAGGTCCGACCCACGCCGGCTCGCCTGGCCGCACGGCGATCGGGCCGGATGACGACAGCACCCGCCGGGCAACGAGCCTGCCGATCGCGTCATGCCGCGCTTCGACGCGGCCTCCACCCGGCAGGAGGGTCTCGACCGTGAGCCCCCGTTCGTCGTGGCGCGAGACGACCTCGTCGCGGCCGTCGAGCCGTGTACGCGTGCGGCGCCCGGCCTCATCAAAGGCCCATTCCACCACATGACCTCGGGACGTCGCCCTCCGAAGCGCAGTCCCGACCCGATCGCAGGTCACCTCGACCTGGAACGTCTTGCCGTCGACGACCTGCTTCTCCCCGATCACCCATCCGACCGCGTTGCGTCGAAGCTCGACCGTGCACCCGCTCCCTTCCGCCAGGATCACCTCGCCACGTCCATTGTAAGCGAAATGCTCCTCGGCCCCGTTGTCGTAGATCTTCTTCACCACGCGCCCGGCGAGGTCGCGCTCGAGCTCTGTTGACTCGCTGCCACGGCGGATCAGGAGGACGCGCCCGAGCGCGTCGCGCTGATAGCGGATCTCCCGGCCATCGAACGTCCTCTCCGCGATCGGGAGGCCGAGGGCGCCGATCTCGATCGAGTACACCTCTCCGTTCCCGTTGCGGATCTCGACGAGACGCTCCTCCCGGTCATACCGGAGCTGAAGGACGCTCCCGTCCGGCAGGATGGCGTCCGCCAGCGAGCCGGTGCCTCCGCGCACGAGGCGGGTCGTTCGGCCCTCGGCGTCCGTCACGCGGGTGAGGTTCTCGTCGCCGTCGTACTCGTAACGCGTGACAGCGCCGCTCGGCTCGCGCACCGCGAGGAGCAGCCCCTTGTCGCTGTAGGAGTACTCGGTCACGCCTCCTGCCTCGTCGCGCTCCGCCGTCCGCCGCCCCAGCTCGTCGTACGCGGCCGTCCAGCGCACGCCGGAGGCGCGGATCACCTCGACGAGGTTGCCGTGCTCGTCGTACCGGTAATGCGTCTGATGGCCCGTCGGGGCCACGGTCGCCTCCATGAGACCGCGAGCGTCGAAGCGGACCTCGAAGGTCGCGCCGATCGGATCGGTCCAGAAGATGGCGCGCTCGGCGTACGTGACCTCCGTCACGCCACCTTCCGGATCGATGATCTTGCGGATATCGCCGCTCGGCAGTCGCTCGATCGCCGTCTCGTTCCCGAGAGGGTCGACGATGCGCGTCTCGTTGCCGAAGATATCGCGCGTCCAGCGCGTCGTCGCTCCGAGCGGATCGGTGAACGAGAGCAGGTGGCCCCGCTCGTCGTACGTGCGCGTATACACGCTCCCGGCCGATACGGCCTTGTCGACCTTCCCGTGCTCGTTGCCGAAGTAACGGTGAAACGTGACCGAGTCGGTCGCCTCGGAGTAGCCGTCGGGATGGAAGTCGAGCCGAACGTGGTGCATGCCCTTCGCTGGCGTCTTGCCGTCCGACAGCAGCGCCGGGACCGACGCGGCGAGGCACGGGTCGACCGCGCCGGGGTAGTCTGCCCATGTCTCGATGCACCGTCCGGCGGCGTCGTACCGGTAGTGGAACGTGAGCCCGGTCGGCCTCTGCTGCCAGACCAGCCGGTGCTCGCCGTCATAGCCATACTTCGTGGTGTGCCCGTCCGCGTCGGTCACTGCCACGAGGTCGCCTGCCTTGTCGTACTGGTAGCGCGCGAATACGACCGAGCGCCCCCCGGGTGCGCGGCTCACGAACTCGATCTGACCGATGCGCCCTGCGGACGCCGGTCGAAGCCGCAGGACGCGGCCGGCGCTGTCGGTGACCTGGGCCAGGCGTCCTTCGACATAGGCGAGGACGATCCGGTTGTTGAACGTATCGACCTGCGCAGCGAGGCGGAAGCGATGCTGAGTCCGGTCGCCCGGATCCGGCTCGAACAGCAGGCGGTCTCCGTCCGGAAAATCGAGCGAGAAGCCGTTGCCCTCCCTGTGGAGCACCCAGCCATGCGGGCCGATGACGCCGGCGTCCCGCGAAACGAGCCCGAATTCCTCCTCGATGCCGTCGGCCGTGACGACGACGGTGCTCCGCCGGCGCAGCTCGACCGCCCATGCGAGGCTGTGGCTCCATCCAAAGCCGAGGCCGATGTCCCGCTCACGCGCCTGGCTGCCGTACGATCGGACGATCTCGAGGGGTAGGGGGCCCGGGAGATCGACGTCCGCCTCGGGGACGGTGAACACCCGTCCGGTGACGACGTCGACCGGCTCGCCCTGGGCGACCTTTCCGCTGCCGCGACCGCCGTGGTGGTTCGGGCAGCCGCCACCGTCTTTGCCGGCGCCGCACGCACTTTTTCCTCCGCCTTTCGCCTTGTCGCCGCCGTTCTTGCCGCCGGCCCCTTGTCCTCGCGCCTTGCCCCGGCCTGAGGCTCCGCCACGCCCACCGCCGACGGCGCCTCCGCCCATGACAAATACGCCTGGGTTCATGCCAGGAATCGCCGGGATGTTGGGGACAGGGGCGGTGCGAGCCATGAAGGAAACGCTGCCGGAGGTCGGTTGCCGCCGTCAATCCCCGCGACCCCCGCCGCGTTGAAGGCGAGCGCGCCTCCGCAGGGTGTCCCGGCGCCACCGCCAGCGCGGCGCGACGGCGCCCGAGCTGCCCCTCGCCGGCGGCGCCCTCCTCGCCCCGCTCAGCCCCCCGTCGGCCGCTCCAGGTGCCCGCCGAACTTGTGGCGCATCGCCGACAGCACCTTCTCGGCGAACGTGTGATCGTGCCGCGAGCGGAAGCGCGCGTAGAGCGCCGACGAGAGCACCTCGGCGGGCACCGCCTCCTCGATCGCCGCCATCACGGTCCAGCGGCCCTCGCCGGAGTCCTGCACGAAGCCGCTGTACCCGGCGAGCTCCGGGCTCTCGGTCAGGGCGATCGCGGTGAGGTCGAGCAGCCACGAGCCCACCACGCTCCCCCGCCGCCAGACCTCGGCGATCTCGCCGAGATCGAGCGCGTACCGGTGCTCCTCGGGCAGCCGCTCGGTCCCCGCGTTCTTCAGGATGTCGAACCCCTCCGCGTACGCCTGCATGAGGCCGTACTCGATCCCGTTGTGGACCATCTTCACGAAGTGGCCGGCGCCGACCGGGCCGCAGTGGAGGAAGCCCTCCTCCGCCGTGCTCTGCGCCTCCCGCCGGCCGGGCGTGCGCGGGATGTCCCCCGGCCCGGGCGCGAGCGTCCGCAGGATCGGCTCCACCAGCGCGAACGTCTCGGGCGCGCCGCCGACCATGAGGCAGTAGCCGCGCTCGATCCCCCACACGCCGCCGCTCGTCCCCACGTCGACGTAGCGGATGCCCTTCGGCGCGAGCGCCCTGGCGCGGCGGACGTCGTCCTTGAAGTAGGTGTTGCCCCCGTCGATGATCACGTCGCCCGCGCCGAGCTTCTCGCCGAGCTCCTGGACCACGCGCTCGGTCGGGGCGCCCGCCGGGAGCATGACCCAGACCACGCGCGGCGACGCGAGCTGCGCCACCACCTCGCCGAGGGACGAGGCCGTCGCCGCGCCCTCCGCGCCGAGCTGCCTCACGCTGTCCTGGTTCAGATCGAACGCCACGACCTCGTGGCCGCCGCGCATGAGCCGGCGCGCCATGTTGGCGCCCATCCTCCCGAGTCCGATCATTGCGAGCTTCATCTGTCACGCTCCTGTCTGCGCCCGCGGGCGTATCACAGGGCGCGCCGCGAAGCGCGCCGCCGGCGCCGCGCCCGCGTCCGGCCGCCGCTTCTGGGGACGGCCTACCGCGGCCGCTGCCGGAGGGCGCCCATCACGTGCTCGAGCGCGCTCCTCAGCGTGCTGAACACCGGGATCCCCTCCAGGCTGCCGCCGACCTCCAGGAGGCGCCCGACCATCGCCGCCGGGACGCCGGAGACGATGCACTGGCTGCCGAGCAGCCTCGTCGCCGCGAAGATCCTGAGGAGGTGCTCGATCGTCGAGGCGTCGGTCGCCTGCGCGCCGGTGAGGTCCACGATCATGAAGCGGGCGCCGTGCTGGACGACCGCGGCGAGCACCTCTTCCATCATCCGCGCCGCGCGCGCGCCGTCGACCGTGCCGATCACCGGCAGCGTGAGCACGCTGTCCCACACCTGGATGATCGGCGTCGACATCTCGAGCATCGCCTCGTGCTGCGCGCGGACCCGGTCGAGCTGCCGCCGGAGCTCGAGCTGGACGCGCTCGAGCTCCTCGTTCTGCTCGCGCAGCTGCGCGCTCGCGGCGGCGAGGTCGAGCGAGTTCTTGAGCATCGTGTACGTGGCGCCGACGTAGAGCGCGTACGTGGTCGCGCTCGCCAGCGCCTTCCGGTCGATCTGGCGCTGGTCCTCCAAGGCGAAGAGCATCGTGCCGATCGTCTTCTTGTAGACCTGGATCGGCACGTGGAAGACGACGTCCGGGTCCTCCGCGAGGAGCCACGCGCGCGCCTGGTCCGCCTCCCGCGCCTCGGTCCAGGGCCCCTTGAACCACGCGGCGCGCTGCGCCTCCAGCGCCGCGACCATCCACGCGTCCACGACGACGCCGCCGCCCTGGGGCGCGCCGTACTCGAAGTTGCCGCGCTCGTACCGCGCCGCGATCCGCGCGCCGCCGCCGTCGTTGCCGAGCACGACGCAGAGCCGCTGGGACGGGACGATCCAGCGCGCGCTCGAGCAGACCTCCTCCCAGAGCGACCGCAGATCCGGCTGGCTCGCGAGCTTGAGGAGGATCTCGTTCAGGACGCCGAGGATGATCCACCCGCCGCCGCCGGTCTCGTGGGGCTGGCCAGAGGCTGGCATCGCCATCAGCAATCGGCGTCGAGCGGGGGACCCGCGGCGTCGGTCCGTGGTTCGATGAGCTGCGAGGAGGCCGCCGTCATGACGCTCCCCCGGGCCGCTTCCGCGCGGAGCCCCGCCTCGCCGATGCAAGCGACGGGATCAGGACCAGATCGAATCTCGGCACGGTGCACACTCCTCGCGCGCGGCGCGGCCGCATCCTACCGCGCCATCCGCCCGCGGTGAAGGGGGGGCGCCGCCGTGCTCGCGCGCTCGCGGCGTCGTCGGCAGGCGACCCCGCGCCGCGCCGCCGCGTGCTACCGCTAGGGCATGAAGATCAAGGCACGCGACGGCAAGGTCTACGAGGTCGCCTCCGCTCCGCCCGGCGGCAGCCACGAGGTGCGGCTCGACGGCAAGGTGATCGGCTCGTTCGTGCTCCTGCCGGACGAGACGCAGGTCACGGTGAAGAGCAAGCCCGCCACCGACGCGCTCCTCGTGGACATCGCCGATCGGTTCGTCGCCGAGGGCGGCGCGCCCATGGGCATCAGCTGATCCTGCGCCGAGCCGACGCTCGACGGCGCGCGGGGCCGCCTGCGCCGCCCCGGTCCTGACTCGCTTCTCCTATACCGCCGTCTGGGATCAGGTCTCGCGGCGCGCCGGCCGCAGCTAGCTCTCGGTGCAGCCTGGCGGGGCGGCGCGCCGGCCGGCCGAGGCTGAGGCCCCTGGCTGCATGTCGTTTCCGAGATAGCGCTGCGCCCCTGTCCGGAACCCATGAACGACGCCCTCCCGTTGCGCTGCAGCGGAGCCTGCGCGCAATCCAGCGCGCCGCTCTCCGGCGTCCTCTGGATGGTCCTTCATGGCGACGACATCCCGGAACTTGTGGCACCTGGGCTTCGCGAACCTGGTTCGCGCCCGCGGGCCCTCGAACGTCGCGGTCCAGCTCGATGTGCCGCTCACGGTCGAGCCGCAGCGCGCGGACGTCCTGCTGCTGCGGAAAGCGGACGCCCCGCACGAGGCGGGTGACGCCCGGGTGCTGCGCGGCCTGTGGCCTTTGCTCGGAACGGACACGGTGCTCGAGTACAAGAGCCCTGCCCGGTCCGCGTTCCGCCGCGGTGATCTCCTGCGCCTGTGGGGGTACGGTGTGCAGCACCACGTGGCTCAGATCGAGCGGCTGTCGGGGTATCGCGCGCTCACGCTGGTCCTGGTCGTCGCGAGCATTACGCGCACGCTGGTCCGGGAGCTCGCCGAAATGGACTGGGTGCTGGTGCCTCTGGGCGGCGGTTATGGCCGCATCGACGGCGCGGTGTACACGACCTATCTTGTCGTCACGGACGAGGTGGCGGAGGCGGAGCAGGACGACTTCTTGAGGATCTTCAGCCATCGCCCGGTGCTCAGCCCGGAGGCGCGGCGGTGGTTACAGCAGTGGGTGAGGCCGGAGGAGGGTACGATGCAGGACGTGGAGGAGCTGGAAGGTTACGACGAGATGCTGCAGAAGCTGCTCGACTCACTGCCGGTCGAGCGTCGGCTGGTCGGGCTGACCCCGGAGGAGCGGCTGGCCGGGCTGGCTCCGGAGGAGCGGCTGGCCGGGCTGGCTCCCGAGGAGCGGCTGGCCGGGCTGTCGCCCGCGCACCAGTTGCTGGCGCTGTCCGACGAGGCGCTACGCGGCTTCCCCGACGAGCACCTGCGCTCGCTCCCGGCCGAGGTCCAGGACGCGATCCGGAAGCGCATCGGCCGGCCTGAGCGCTGATCGCCGCGCTGTCGAGATCGCCTCGGGGCGGCGCCCCGTCACCGTCGCCCGCGGGCTGAGCCCGCAGCAGGCCCGCCTCGCGCCTCACGCCTCGCGCCTCGCGCCTCGCGCCTCGCGCCTCGCGCCTCACGGCGTGCTCGCTCCTTCGCGAGCGCTGCCTGGAAGGGCGCGTCGACGTAGGCGCGCTGGTGCTTCGACCCGCGCCATTCGCGCGCGATCTCCGCGTGGCACCGCTCGCAATCGCGGTTCACGGCCACGGGATCGAGGTTCCTGGGCGGCTCGGGCCCGGGCATGCGGGGCGCGGCGCCGCGGCCGAGCGTCCCGCCCGGCGCGAGGGAGAGCGCTGCGCCGAGCAGCAGCGCGACGGTGCGCCTGACCGGCACGGCTCCCCCGGCGCGAATCGGCCGCGACATCGCGCGATGGTACACGGGAGCGGGCCGATGTCGCCGGATGGCCGGCGGCGCAACTGTGCGACGCCTCGACCCACCTCGCCCCAGGGTCGGTCTCGCTACGACCATCGGTTGCCCGGGCGGCGCGCCGTGGCGCCGTCGCGCTGGCGTCGCGCTCGCGGCGTGAGGCGCGCTGCCGCATACGCGGCGTGGCCGGCGCGGGCTGGACGCGACGCGGCGATCAGACCTCGGTGGCGCCGGGCGACGTCGAGGGACGTACACGCCCGCGTGGCGTGCGGCTTGCTCTGCTGGCCTCGCATGAAGCTCGGAACGTGCCTCACCCTCGCGACCGCGCTCGGCGTGCTGACGGCCGGCGGCCCCGCGAGCGCCTGCGACCCTGTGGATACCAGCGTCTCGGAGGGGTTCCTCCGCGCTGCCGCGCCGGGAGAGCCCGCCACGGTGCCACGCAATGTGGCGATCGTGATCTGGGGCGAGCTCCCGGAGCTGTCGCACCTGCTGGTCGAAGAGGAGACCGGCGCCGCCGTCGCCGGCGCTGGCTCCGACGTTCCGGTGGCCCCGCCGGGCTACAGCGTGATTCGGCCCGCCGATACGCTGGCCCCTGACACCACGTACCGATTGCGCCTGAGGCCGTCTGTCGAGCGCCTCGTCCGGACGTCGGATGTCGTCGATGGCACCCCGCCGAGCGCGCCGGTGCTGGCGGGCGGAGACATCGAGTTCCACGCGAACGAGCCCGCGTGCGGTTACGGCGGCTGCCCGGACATGACCACGCTGACGTTCGATCTGGCCGCGCCCAGCGAGGACGATCACACGCCCGCCGAGGCGCTCGTCTACGCCGTGTACGTGGGCTTCAGCCCGGAGCAAGCGCTCGCCAAGTCGCAGCCGGACGCGTGGCTGGAGGGCGATTCGATGTTCCTCTACGTGGACGAGGACCACGTGGGCCGCAACGTGTACATCGCGGTCTCGGCGATCGACGAGGCGGGCAACGAGAGCGAGCGCAGCGAGGTGCTCCAGGTCGAGCGCGAGGCGTCGGGCTGCGCGTTCTCGCGGAGCTCCACGCCGAAGGCGGGGCTCGCCCTGCTGCTCCTGGCCGCGCTCGCGCCGCTCCGGCGCGCGGGGAGGAGGGGAGACCGGGGTTCCGTGGCGCGCGACGGGCGATGAGCTCCACCGTCGCGCGGCCCGGCGGGGGAGTGCCCGGAGAGGGAGCGTCCCGGGCCTCTCCTGCCCACGCGTCCTGATCCGTGGCGGGCGCCATTCGCTGTCCAGCGCACCGCGACGGCTGTAAGCTCGCCGGAGCAGACTGCAGCCCTGCGCGCGCATGTCGGATCCGGTCCGTCTCTTCATCTCCGCTGTCCCGAAGGACGTCGCGTTACGTGACGAGCTCGACGTCTGCCTGAAGCCCCACGAGCGCGGCGGGCGGATTGACGTCTGGCACGAGGGGCGTGTCGGCGCCGGAGAAGAGCCCGCGGCGGAGGCGCGGGCGAGGCTCGAGGCGGCGGACATCGTGGTGCTGCTGGTGAGCCCTGATTTCCTCGCCTCGGATCGCCATCACCACGAGGAGGCAGCGCGCGCGCTCGCCCGGAGCGCCGCGGGCGAGGTGGTGGTCGTGCCGGTGCCTGTCCGGCACTGCGACTGGAGCTGGACGGGGTTCGGCCGGCTCAAACCGCTGCCGGCGGGTGGGCGGCCCGTCAACGCCTGGCCGGATCGGGACGAGCCCTGGAATGAGGTGACGCGCGGCCTGCTGGAGGTCGCCGATCAGGTGGCGCGGCGTCGAGCGACCGGCGGCCGCCCGCGTCCGGAGGCGGGAGGGCTGCCCGACGTCGGGCGGTGCATCGGCCGGGACGCGGAGGTGGAGGCGCTCGCCGCGGCGGTATCGCGCGATCCTCCGGGGCGCGTGCTCCTCCTCGGCGCGGCGGGGATCGGCAAGAGCACCGCCAGCCGGGCGGTCCTGCACCGGCCCGAGGTCGTGGCCCGCTTCGGGGAGCGGCGCTTCTTCGTGGAGCTCGACGCCGCGCCGGACGCGGCATCGGCCGCCGTGGCGCTGGCCGATGCGTTGCGCGTCCCGCCCGGACCGGAGCTGCGGCAGCGGGCGCTGTCGTCCCTCGCCGCGGGGCCGGCGGTGCTCGCGCTGGACAACCTGGAGACGCCCTGGGATGGCGGCGACCAGGCCGGGACCGAGACGCTCCTCGCGGAGCTCGCGGCGATGCCGCAGCTCGGCCTCGTGGCGTCGGTCCGGGGCGCGGGCCGGCCGGGGCGCGTGGCCTGGCGCGCGCCGGTCGAGCTCCGGCCGCTCGCACCGGCCGCGGCGGAGGAGATGTTCTGCGCGATCGCGGGCGAGGAGCACCGGGGCGAGCCGGCGCTCGCCGAGCTCCTGTCGCTGCAGGAGGGCGTCCCGCTGGCGATCGATCTGCTCGCGAGCGCGGCGCAGGGCAACGATCTCGTCAACCTGAGGGCGGAGTGGGAGCTCAGCCGGGCGGCGGTGCTGGAGCGCGGGGGCGGGACGCGCGATCGGCTCCGGAGCTGGAAGGCCTCGCTGGAGCTGTCGATCGGCTCGCGGCGGATGACCGCGGAAGCGCATCGACTGCTCGCGGTGCTGGCGGTGCTGCCGGACGGGATCGCGCAGCGGGACCTCGCGGCGGTCCTGCCGGGCGCGGGGCCCGGGGCGGCGCGCGTGCTGGCGCAGCTCCGGCTTGCCTACTTCGAGGGCGGACGGCTGAGGATGCTCTCGCCTGTGCGCGAGTACGTGAGCGCGACGTATCCGCCGGCTGCCGAGGATCTCGGGCGGGTGATGGAGCACTACGGGGAGCTCGCGTGCACGCTCGGGCCGCTGCCGGGGAGGCCCGGCGGCACCGAGGCGGCCGCGCGGCTCGCGCCGGAGGCGGCGAACCTGGATGCGATGATTCGGCGAGGGCTCGGGGAGGCCGCCGCTGGGCGATGGATCGACGCGGCGGCGGCGCTGACCCGTTTCGCGCGGTTCTCGGGTCATGCGGCGCCGTTGCCGCTCGGTCGGGCGCTGGAGGTGGCGCGGCGCGCCGGGGACAGACGGCGAGAGGCGCTGTGTACCGAGAGCCTTGGAGACATCGCGCTGGCGCGTTCGCAGCACGACAAGGCAAGAACGCGTTATCAGGAAGCCCTGCCACTCTACCGGCAGGTGGGCGATGTGCTCGGTGAGGCCAACTGCATCCGGAGCCTGGGAGACATCGCGCTGAGGCGTTCGCTGCACGACGAGGCGAGGGCGCGCTATCAGGAAGCCCTGCCGCTCTACCGGCAGGTGGGGGCCGTGCTCGGCGAGGCCAACTGCATCCGGAGCCTGGGAGACATCGCACTGGCGCGTTCGCTGCACGACGAGGCGAGAGCGCGCTACCAGGAAGCCCTGCCGTTTTACCGGCAGGTGGGCGATGTGCTCGGCGAGGCCAACTGCATCCGGAGCCTGGGAGACATCGCGCTGAGGCGTTCGCTGCACGACGAGGCGAGGGCGCGCTATCAGGAAGCCCTGCCGCTCTACCGGCAGGTGGGGGCCGTGCTCGGCGAGGCCAACTGCATCCGGAGCCTGGGAGACATCGCGCTGGCGCGTTCGCTGCACGACGAGGCGAGAGCGCGCTATCAGGAAGCCCTGCCGCTCTACCGGCAGGTGGGGGCCGTGCTCGGCGAGGCCAACTGCATCCGGAGCCTGGGAGACATCGCGCTGGCGCGTTCGCTGCACGACGAGGCGAGAGCGCGCTATGAGGAAGCTCTGCCGCTTTACCGGCAGGTAGGCGATGTGCTCGGCGAGGCCAACTGCATCCAGAGCCTCGGACACATCGCGCTGGCGCGTTCGCTGCACGACGAGGCGAGGGCGCGCTATCAGGAAGCCCTGCCGCTCCACCGGCATGTAGGCGATGTGCTCGGCGAGGCCAACTGCATCCGAAGCCTCGGACAGATCGCCCTGAGGCGTTCGCTGCATGACGAGGCGAGGGCGCGCTATCAGGAAGCCCTGCCGCTTTACCGGCAGGTGGGGTCTGTGCTCGGCGAGGCCAACTGCATCCAGAGCCTTGGACAGATCGCTCTGAAGCGTTCGCTGCACGACGAGGCGAGCGCGAGCTATCAGGAAGCCCTGCCGCTTTACCGGCAGGTAAGCGATGTGCTCGGCGAGGCCAACTGCATCATGGGCCTTGGAGACATCGCGCGTGCCCATAACGATACCAGCGCTGCCCGTGCTCGCTACCAGGAAGCCATCGTTCTGTACCAGCGCATCCCGGAGCCCTACTCCATGGGCTGGGCCCATCACCGCCTCGCTGCCATCGCCCCCGACTCCGCCACCCGGCGCCGGCACATCGAAGCCGCGCGCAGCGCATGGCAAAGCATCGATCGGACGGACCTGATCGCCCGTCTGGACCAGGACTTCCGCTTCTGAGCCGGCGTGACACCGCGCCCCGCCCTCCCGCGCGAGCCGTCGACGCCTCCTCGCGAAGGTGGCGGGACCCGAGCAGCTGCTCTCGGCCTACCCCCGAGCAGCGGGTAGCCGGGCTGCCGCCCGAGCAGGTGCTCCTCGCGCGGCCCGATGACGTACTCCGGGCGCTTCTCCGATCCCTGCCTTGATACGCTCTCGGCGGAAACGCGCGCCGCCATCCGCGCGCGTGGGGCGGTAGCGCGCTGCTCGGTCACCTGGTCCGGACCATCCCCCAGCCGACCCGCAGGTCGCGCCCGCCCGGTCCGGACCCCCTGCGGCCGACCCGCAGGTCGCGCCCCCCTTGGTCCGTACCACCCCGCAGCCGACTCACAGGTCGCGCTCGCCCGGTCCGGACCACCGCGCAGCCGACCCGCAGGTCGCGCCCACCCGGTCCAGACGCCCGCGCAGCCGACCCACAGGTCGCGTCCGCCCGCTCCGAACCACCCCGCAGCCGACCCGCAGATCGCGCCCGCCCCGCCTTGACCCTAAAGCCCCCCGGCCTCCCCGCCGGCATCCGCCGGGCTCGCCTCCGCCAGCCCCGGCTGCGCCGCCCCCGGCTCCCCGCTCGGCTCCGCCCCCGGCGCCTCGGCCGGCGTCTCCGCCGCCTTGCCCCGCGCCGCCGCAGGGCGCCAGTTCTCGATCGGCGCGAGCAGCTGTTGCGCGATCTCCGTCTTCCTCGGATCCCGCTTGCTGACCATCCCGGACACGCGGACTACGTACGTCCGCAGCGCGTCCACGAGCTCGTCCAGGGCCGCGCGCACGTTCGTCACCTCGACCTCGGGGCCCTCCGCGGGCGACGTGATCCCCAGCGCCGCGCCGTACGCCTCGTGCGCCGCGTAGAGCCGCTCGAGGATCTTCCCCGCGCCGAGCCGCTTCAGCTGCCCTTCGAGCTCGTTGTCCTTGATCATCAAGATGCGCGTGTTGCTCTCGGCCCACTCGAGCTTGTACGCGATCTGCGTGAACTTGAGCCCTCTCGGAAACAACGCGGCGCGCAGCGACGACGCCGACTCGGCCTCCGGCAGCCCGGGGATCTTCGACCAGCCGCCCAGCACGTCGTAGAGACCGCTCCAGATGGCGTCCACCGTGATATCGGCCGCCTTCGCGCGCGCCGTGTCCTCGGTCGGCTGGGAAGGTAGGCGCGTCGCGACCGCCTGGTTCAAGGTCGCGAGCGCCGACGTCAGGTCCTCGTGCGCCTCCATCACCCCCTCGGGGACCTTCCGGGCCGCGCCCCTGTCGCCCAGCACGGCCTTCGCGGCGGTCAACACCTCGGTGCCCAGCGCCTGGGCGGACGGCGCGTCCAGCTTCGGGAGCTGGACCAGATCAACGGCGGTGAACGTTCGCCTCATGCCTGCCTCTTCTCCTGGTCATCTTCTGGCCATCTCCTGACCATCTGTGGGCGAACGTAAGCGCTCCCCCATTCGTCACCGTATATCCCGACCACCTACCCCTCGCCAGCGAGCCCACCCGTCGGAGCCATGCTCCGCAAGAAACCGTCAATGCCCCCGGAGCCCTGAACGCGCGCCACGCCCACGCCGCGTTCACACCACGTTCAGCGGATCGCGACATCACCGCCAATCCGCGATGCAGCCGACGTAGCCGCCGCAACCGCCGTGGCCGCCGTAGCCGACGCAACCGCCGTAGCCGCCACAACCGACCCGGCACCACCCCGGCACCGCCAGACCCGTTCGCGCCCCCAGCGCCCGACGCGTGAACACGCTCGACCAAAAAGTCAGCAATGAGCGTTGTATACCGTGCAAAGGAGGAATATAAGGTGGATCATGCGATACATCCGTACAAGCGCCGCGCGCGCTTGCCTCTCCCTCCTCGTGCTCGCTGCGCTCCCCGGGACGGCGTTCGGGGCGACGACCGCGATCACGTTCGTCATCAACCACGCCGATTGCGGCAACGCCGAGTTCTCGCTGTACCTGAACGGGGTCCTCCTCGACACGGTCCCGAGCGAGAACGGGTGCGAATGCCGCACGGAGACGCTCCAGAGGGCGTTCACCGAACCCGAGGTGCTGGCCCTCTACGACCCGAACACCTGTAACGATGTCCGGGTCGATATCGACAAAGGCCAGGGCCTGCTCCTCGGCTTCGCGCGCATTCACGTCGATTCCACCGAAGGCACGTCGCACATGTGCCTTTACGACGCGGAGCGCGGCCCGAACCCGTGCGCGGATCGCGACGTCTGCGACGGCTACGGCGTCGGGCTGACGTCGCTCGGGAGCCAGGACGGGGACGGTATCGCGCCAGGCCTGGGCAGGGGCTGCGACAACTGCCCCGTCACGCACAACCCGGATCAGGCCGACGAGGACGCCGACGGGATCGGCGACGCCTGCGACCCCTGTCCGCGCGGCGACCGCGACCGCGACGCCGTCTGCGACGCGGCCGACAACTGCGCCTCCGCCGCCAACCCGAGCCAGACCGACAGCGACGCCGACGGGATCGGCGACGCCTGCGACAACTGTCCCTCCGCCGCCAATCCAGACCAGGCCGACAGCGACGGCGACGGACACGGGGACGCGTGCGCACACGCCTGCGTCACCCTCCAGCGAGGCACCTTCGGCGAGGTCGCGGACGCCGATATCTGGGAAGCGTTCCCCAACTACAGCGACGGCCGCGTCCCCTACAACGCCTCGGGCAACGCCCACGGCTTCCGCAAGCAAGCGCTCTACCGGTTCGGGCTCGACAGCATCCCCGCCGGCGCCACCGTCACGTCGGCCGACTTCGGCGTGGCCGCCTACGGCTCAGGCGACGAGACCGTCCGCATCCACCGCATCACCGCGCCCTGGCGCGAGGACGCCGTCACCTGGAACAACTTCGCCGCGAGCTACGACGCGGACGTCGAGGCCGAGCTCACCTGGATCGGACCCTACGATATGAGCGCCGACCTGACCGGCCTCGTCCAGGCGTGGGTCGACGGCACGGCGCCGAACCACGGCTTCCTCGTCGAGGAGGATCCGACCGGGCGCACGTCGTACCGCTCGAGCGACCACCCCCTCCAGGAGGACCGCCCCTGGCTCGAGGTCTGCTATTCCGCGCCCTGATCCGCGCCGCGCGGCCTCTCCTCCGCGCCGTCCTCCGCGGGGTAGGGCCTGCCGAGCGCGGCGGGGGGCGTCGCGTCGAACGCGCGCAGGAGCGGGCGGCGCGCCGCGTCGGGCAAGAGCGCGCCGAGGCGCGAAAGGAGCCCGCTCGAGGTGAGCCCCAGGACCACGATCATCAGCGCGAACGGCGCCACGCTGAAGACCTGCGTCGGCACCGAAGGCAGCGCGCTCTGGCCGAGGCTCGCCATCGACGAGAGCACGCCGAACAGGCACGCGCCGAGCGCCGCCCGCACCGGATGAAAGCCGCCGAAGATGACGATCGCCAGCGCGATCCAGCCGTAGCCGGCCGTGTGGCGGTGGCTCCAGCCCGCCTTGAAGTCGAGCGAGTACGCCGCGCCGCCGATCCCCACGAGCGCCCCGCCGACGAGCGTCGCCAGGGCGCGCACCCGGGCCACGCGCGCACCGCGGGCGTGCGCCGCCGCGGGCTGCTCGCCCACGGCCCGGACCAGGAGCCCCGCGCGCGTGCGGTACAGGAACACCCAGGCGCACGCGACGAGCAGGTAGCTCGCGTACACCACCGGATCGCTCCGGAAGAACAGCGGGCCGAGGATCGGCACGTCCCCGAGCACCGGGATCGAGAGCGCCGGGACCGTCGGACCTGGCACCCGCACGAACGGGCCGCCGAGCACCGACGAGAGATCCGCGCAGAGCATCGCCAGCACGAAGCCGATCGCGATCTGCGAGCGGCGCAGGAAGATCCCGCCGATCGCCACGACGAGCGCGACGAGCGCGCCGGTCGCGGCCGCGGCGGCGAAGCCGGCGAGGACGCTCCCGGTCGACAGCGCGGCCGCGAAGCCCACCATCGCCGAGAGCATCATCGAGCCCTCCGCCGAGAGGTTGATGACCCCGGCCCGCTCGGCGATCGTCTCGCCGACCGCCGCGTACACGAGCGGCGTCGAGGCCGCGAGCGCGGTCGCGAGGAGCGAGAGGAGCTCGCCGCCGTCGTCCATCAGGCCTCCTCCGGCCGGCCGCCGCCGCGCGCCCCGCGCGCGCTCCAGGGCGACAGCAGCGCGAAGAGGACGAGCGCGCCCTGGAGCACGCCCGCGAGCGAGGACTCCAGGCCGAGCGTCATCGGGAGCTTGAGGCTGCCGACGTTGAGCGCGCTGAAGAACAGGGCGATCGGCGCGACGAGCGCCGCGCGCCGGCCCGCGAGCAGCACCACGAGCAGCGCGAGGAAGCCGAGGTTGCTCGAGACGTTCGGGAGGAGCCGGTGGAACGTGCCGAGCACCTGCAGCGCGCCGGCGACGCCGGCGAGCGCGCCCGAGATCGCGAACGCGGCGAGCATCTCCCGCGCCGCCGGGACGCCGAGCACCGCCGCGGCCTCCGGGCTCAGCCCCACCGCGCGCAGCCGGAGCCCGAAGTGGGTCCGCCCGAGCACCACCGCCGCGCCGACGAGCGCGAGCGCGGCGAGCAGGAGCGCGGTCGGGCTCAGGTCGGTGCCGCCCAGCGTGGAGAGCCAGAGCGCGCCGTCGAGCGGCTCGGTGCCGGCCATCGACGCGACGCCAGGCCGCTTCCACGGCCCGAAGACGAGGTAGAGGACCGCCCCCTGGGCGACGAAGTTCATGCCGAGGCCGGCGAAGATCTCGCTCACCCGGGCGCGCGTGTGCAGCGCGCCCGTGAGCGCGCCCCAGAGGACCCCGCCGAGCGCCCCGGCGGCGATCGCGAGCGCGACGACGAGCCCGGCGGGGAGGCCCGGCCAGAGCGCGCGCGCGGCGCCGGTGGCGCAGACGGCGCCGATGACGAGCTGCCCCTCGACCCCGAGGTGGTACAGGCCGGCGCGGAACGTGAACAGGAGGCCGCTGCCGCAGAGGAGCAGCGGCGCCAGGGTGGCGAGCACCCGCGCGGCCTGATCCGCCGTGCCGAACGCGCCGTCCCACAGGCCCGCGGCCACCGCCGCCGGCGAGGCGCCGAGGAGCGCGCAGAGCCCCGCGACGAGCGCGAGCGAGAGGGCGAGCGGCGCGAGCGGCGAAAGGCGGGCGGCGACCTCGCGCGGCCACGCCGGCCGCGCGCCGGGGCGGGATCCGCCGGGCGGCATGGGGCCGGCTCCGCCGGGCGGGACGGGGCTCACGGCGGGCGGCCCGGGGCTCACAGGGGGCGGCCCGGGGCTCATGGCGCGACCCCCGCGGGCGCGGCCGGCGCGGGCTCGTCGAGCTCGCCGCCGATCATCCGGCCGAGCCGGTCCAGGGTGAGGTCGGCCGCGCTGACGGGCCGCGCGACGCGACCGCCGCTGAACACGAGGATCCGGTCGCTGTAGCGCATGAGCTCGTCGAGCTCGGACGACGCGAACACGAGCGCCGTGCCGGCCCGGCACCGCGCGAGGAGCTGCTCCCAGACCCACCGCGCCGACGCGAGGTCGAGCCCCCGGGTCGGCTGCTCCAGGAGCAGCAGCGCGAGGCCCTCAGGGAGCAGCGCGAGCTGGGTGCGCTGCTGGTTGCCGCCGGAGAGCGCCTCGACGCGGGTCTCGGGGCGACCGCGGATCCGGAACGCCTCGATGAGCCGCTCGGCGGCGCGGCGGATGTCCCGCGGGCGGAGGAACACCCCCGGCCGGGGCGCGCGCAGCGCGACGTGCTCCTCGAGGGAGAGGCCCGCGATGAGGCCCTCCCGCCGGCGATCCGCGGGCAGGTAGCCCACGCCGGCGCGCAGGAAGGCCGGGTAGGGGCGGCCGGTCAGGTCGGCCCCGCCGATCGCGACGCGGCCCTGCCGCACCCGGAGCAGCCCGGCGCAGGCGCGCAGCAGGAGGCGCTGGCCGCTCCCCTCGAGGCCCGCGAGCCCGAGCACCTCGCCGCGGCGCACGGCGAGGCGGGGGAGGCGCAGGTCGAGGCGGTGATCGCCGACGCCGACGCCGTCGAGGGCGAGCGCGACCCCGTCGCCGGCCGTCGGGAGCCGCTCCGGGGGCGCGAGCGCCTCGCCGAACATCAGCGCGACGAGGCGCTCGGCGCCGGCCGGCATCTCCGCCTCGCCGGCCACCTTGCCGTGCCGCAGCACGGTCACGCGGTCGCAGAGCGCCTCGACGTCCGAGAGCTTGTGCGAGACGAGCACGATCGCCTTGCCGTCCTGCTTGAGCCGCCGCAGCGCCGAGAAGAGGGCGTCCTGCTGCGCGCCGGAGATCCCCGTCGTCGGCTCGTCCAGGAGGAGCGCGCGGACGCCCAGCGAGAGGAGCCGCAGGAGCTCGAGCTGCTGGCGCTCCCCGAGGGTGAGCCGCCCGACCTGCTCGTCCGGATCGACGGAGAAGCCGAACCGCGCCGCGAGCGCGAGCAGCTCCGCGCGCGCCGCGCGGCGGGGGAGGAAGACGCCCGCGGCGCGGCGCGAGGGCGGCGCGGGGGAGGGCGCGCCGCTCTCGTGCCGCGCCGCGGCAGCGGGGCGGGCGACGAGGAAGCTCTCCAGGACGGTGAGGGGAGGGAAGTCGAGCGGCTCCTGGTGGAGCACGCCGACGCCGGCGGCGAGGGCATCGGCGGGGCTGGCGAGCGCCACCGGACGGCCGTCGAAGAGGAGGCGGCCGGCGTCCGGGCGGAGGAGCCCGCCGAGGATGCGGAGCAGCGTGCTCTTGCCGGCGCCGTTCTCGCCGAGCAGGCCGTGGACGGCGCCCGCCCGGATCGTCAGCGACACGTCGTCGTTGGCCCTGACCGGGCCGAACCGCTTGGCGACGCGCTCGATCTCGATCCGCATGGCGCACCGCCCCGCGGCGGCTACTTGCTCGGCCCGGTGATCCCCTGGACCAGCTGCGGCAGATACCAGATCTGCTGGGGCGTCGCGGCCTCGCCGTCCTTCAGGAAGTCGGAGCCGTCCTGGAACTTGAGCGGCCCCTTCCAGAGGTCGAGCCCGTTGGCGAGCGTCAGGACGAACGCGCCGAGCTGCGCCTTGCGCTCGCCCAGCGCGTTGCCCGGCAGGAAGCCGACGACCGAGGCGTCGCCGTTGAGGTCGCGGAAGTCCGGCCCTTCCCAGACGAACTCGCTCGTGTACTTGCCCGCGCGCGCCTTCTCGATGGCGTCGCGGTAGAGCGGCGCCCAGTTGTAGTAGGCGACGCCGAGGCAGATGTCCGGCGCCAGGTCGCAGCCGGCCTTGTGGTCGTAATGGACGTACTTGACCTTCTTGCCGGCGCCGCTCGCCTTCTTGGCCTGCAGCGCGGCCTCGGGCGTGTCGAGCCCGGTGAGGAGCACGTCGAAGCCGCTGCTGTAGAAGTCGTCGGCCACCTTGGTGGGGTCGAGGGTGACGCCCGGGATGTTGAACCAGAAGCCGATCCACGCGACCTTGAAGGTGAGCTCCTCCGGCTTCTTCTTCTGGTACTTCTCCCAGCAGTAGCGCGCGCCGAGGTACGCCGCCGTGACGAGCCGGCGGGTCTCGTCGTTCACGAGCGGGCCGAGATACCCGATCTTGCCGGTCTCGGTGCCGAGCGCGGCGGCGCACCCGGAGATGTGCTTGGCGGTCTCGATGCGGCCCATGATGTTGCCCAGGTTGGGCTGGGGCTTGTGGTTCTTGCCGTCTTTCCAGGCGTAATCGCCGGAGACGTGGAGGACGGTGACCTGCGGGTGCTTGCGCGCGGTCTCGAGGGCGTCGTCCTTGTAATCGTCGGAGTTGTAGACGACGAGCTTGGCGCCGCGGGAGATGAGGTCGTCCGCGACCTGGGAGCCCTTCACGTTGGGGCGATCGGCCGGGTTCACCTTGTCGACGTACTCGAAGCTGACATCCGGCATCTTGCCGAGGACCGACCGGAGGCCGTCGTAATGGGCCTGGTTCCACCCCTTGTCGTTGTAAGGGCCGACCAGGATCATGCCCACCTTGTATTGGGCGGTCGGCGCGGCGGCCGACGCGCTCGCCTCGGCCGCGGTCGGCGCGGCGGTCTTCTCCGCGGGCGGGCTCGTGCTCGTCGACGAGCTCTTGCACGCGCCGGCGAGCAGCGACAGCGCGACGGCGAGGGCGGAGCAGGCGGAGGCGCGGGGAGCCGCGAATGCCGCGGGCGACTTCGGCGTGCGGGGGATCACCCGATCCATCGTGGGCGGGATTGCCGCAGGGTGTCAAGGACCTGCGGCGGTGTCGGCGGGCCGCGCCGCCGGGGCGCGGCGCGCGGGGCGGAGGGGCCGTCGCTGGCGGCGGATCACCGGGGGATCGTGATCACGTCCTCGCAGGTGAAGTCGACCCCGAGGGCCGCGCGCGGGTCCGCCTGGATCGTGGCGCACGTGCTGTCGCAGAGCACGATCTGCGACGGGTTCTCGGGGCTGTCGTAGCGCCACGCGTTCGCGGCCGCGCACTCCTGGTCGTACGCGAGCGCGGTCGGGGCGCCGTCGCCGCTCGTGTACGTCACCCGGACCTTCTGCGCGTCGAAGGTCCTCCCGTCGGGCGCGGGCGGGATGTCGACCGTGCAGGAGACCGCCGCGCCGCGGATCGCGTCGATGGCGGCCTTGAAGGCGGCCGAGGTCGCCGCGGGGTTGCCGGTGTCGATGATGTAGGCGTGCTCGGTGCCGCCCGCGACGGCGACCTCGTCCATGTCCGCGACGGTCCTCGGCGCGCCCTCGATGGGCGGGTTTTCGACCCCGATGACGTACGTGGAGATGCCGTTCGAGAGCGCGCTCGAGGCCTCGTCCGCCACGAGCGAGATCTTGTTGTACCGCGAGCCGCAACCTTGCGGATACCCGTCGGTAACGAGGACGATCGCGTATTTCCCGGGCGTGGCCTCCCGCTGCGCCTCGACGTACGAGATCGTCCCTTGCATCACGAACAGCGTGGGCGTGCCGCCGCGCCAGTCGTTGGCGGTCGCGGGTGTGACGGCGTCGATCGCCGCGCCGAAGGCGGGCGAGGGCAGCGGCGTCATCGGCACCTCCGGCGTCGTGTAGGTGTCCGCGTTGCACTTCGTGTCGGTGTCGCCCTCGCTCGGGAAGAACCGGAGCGAGGCGTTGAGCCCCTCGGACAGGGGGTCGGAGAAGAACTGCTTCGTCGCCGCGACGACGGGATCCCATTTGAGCGACTTGTCGTGCCAGGGGTCGTCGCCCATGCCCATGCTGCCGGACACGTCGAACGCGAAGGCCAGGTAGACGGGCTCGAGATCGGCCTCGGCGGTCTGGGTGGCGCACGCTCCGCCCTCGCCCGAGGAGCCGCCGCTGCCCGGGCCCCCCGGCCCGAGATCGCCGCCAAACCCCGGCAAGCCTCCTTCGCCCGCGCCCCCGTCGCCCGCGCCCCCGTCACCCCGGCCGCCGCTCGTCGTCGCGCTGCCAGTCCCAGGGCCGGACTGCGAGCTCCCGCCGCCGTCCCCGGCGCCATTGCTCCCACATGCGACACCGATCGCACCCACTGTCAGCAACACAATGGTCTTCGTGGGCAATTTCATGAGCTGGATCCTCCATGAGCGCGGTCCGGGCGCAGGTTGATGCGCGGAGCCGTCGATGGTGCGTGACACATTCAAGGCAAACGCGGCCGCGAAGCTCGCTTCGAGATCCCGCGGTCCATACAGCATAGCTGACGGAGCTACCTGCCGGCCGGCGTCCGACCGCGAAATGATGCTTCACGGCATTGCGACGCGGCAATGAGACCACCGCGGCACCGCATTCCTTGGATTGTGGTCGCGTGTCTCACGCCGGCCGTCGCGCGGCGCCGGGGTGCGGGGGTGAGGGCCCGGAGCGCCGCGTTCGCGCGCGCGGCCGCGCGGCGCTCCGGGCTCAATGCACCTGGAGGGCGAGCTTGCCGAGGTGGTGACGGCCGAGGGCGAGGTGGGCTTCGGCGGCCTGGGCCAGGGGGAATCGGCCCGCGATCTCGACGTGGAAGGGGCCGGACGCGACAAGGCGGTTCAGCCGTTCGATGATGTCGGCGTCCGGCTCGCCGTTGTAGCTGGCGATCTGGACGGCTGGAGGCGCCTCCGGCGCGGGCTGGACGCCGTTCGGGTAGGCGGCGCGCCCGCCGTCGCGCACTGCGAGCAGCGCTCGCTGAGCGGCCTCGCCGCCGGCGGCGAGCAGGGCGGCATCGAGCCCGTCGGGCGCGAACGCGCGGGCGGCGGCCAGCACATCGCCCTTGCGCCCGTCGACGGCGGCGTCGGCGCCCAGCCGCTCGACAAGCGCCACGCCGTCGTCGCCCGAGGCCACCGCGAGCACCCGGGCGCCCATTCGCTTGGCGAGCTGTACGGCCGTGTGCCCGACGCCGCCGCTGGCGCCGAGGATCACCACCGATTCGCCCTGCTTGAGATGCAGCGTGTCGTCCAGCCCGCGCAGCGCGGTGGTGGCGACGCCGCCCATCACGGCCGCTTGCTCGAGCGTGAGCGCGCCGGGGATCGCGGAGACGAGATCGGCGCGCACGGCGGCGTACTCTGCATAGAAGCCGCCCTTGGGGTTGAGGAAGCCGAGCGCGTAGACCCGGTCGCCCGCGCGGAGGCGGCGGACGTGCTCGCCCACCGCGACGATGGTGCCCGCGCCCTCGGAGCCGAGCACGTACGGAAACTGGGGCGGCTGCCCGAGCATCTCGGCGTAGCCGCCTTCGCGCTCGAAAGGGTCCCATTCGCCGACGCCAGCGACCTCGACGCGAATGAGGACCTCGTCCGGGCCGAGGGGCGGGACAGGGACCGTTCGAAGGGCGAGCGTCTCGGGACCGCCGAACCGGTCGATCGCGATTGCCCGCATCGTGCTGGGTGTCGACTGTTCCATGGGTGACCTCCTGGAGAGGGCGCGGCGGATCGTCAAGAGCGACGAACGGATTGAGACGGCCTGAACGGGTTGAAACGGCCTGAAGAGCGCAGAGCTACGGACCGCCAAGCCGCCAAGAACGCCGAGAAGAGAGTCCACTCTCGGCGTCCTTGGCGGCTTGGCGGTTCATCCTCAGGACATCGCAGCCTCGGCGGTGGCCGGGGGCGCCTCGACGGCGGCGCGCGCGGGGCGGAGCGGGTGCGTCTCGACGCGCCAGATGCCCTCGTCGGTCAGCCGGATCGCCGCGAACCGGGCGACGCCGTCGAGGTGGCCGTCCGTCTCGTGGCCCAGCGTCGACGAGGGGTGCGCGTAGACGCTGACGCGACCGCCGCTCTTCGAGCGGTAGTGGCCGAAGAACGCGAGGTGCTTGTGCCCGTGCAGCACGAGCGCGCTGTTCTTCTTCGGGTTCTTCTGCTGGTACGCCGCGAGCATCTCGAGCAGGCGCGGGCCATCCATCGCGATCATGAACGTGTCGTTGAGCGAGATCGGCCCCGCGAGGCGCGCCACGTGGTGGTGCAGGAGCACGATGACCGGGCCGGAGCCCCGCCGGAGCGCGCGGGCCAAGCGCCGGAGCTGACCGCCGCCGATCTGCCCGATCGCGTTCGACCCCACGAACCGCGAGCGGTAACGGTTCGAGTTGAGCCCGAAGATCCGGATTCCCCCCTCGAGATCGAGCCGCCGCGGGTACAGGCCGGCGATGGCGCGCAGCCGGCGCCGCGCCCGCTTGCGGGCGGGGATGTGCAAGCGGGGCTGGAAGGGGCCGCGCTCCACCCGGGTGAGCACCTCGATGAAGCGCTGCTCGCGCTCGGCCCGCTTCTTGAGGTACGGGTCGGGCGACGTGCCGACGTTGATGGCGATATCGTGGTTGCCAGGCACCATGAGCACCTGCGACGACGCCGGGATGCCGGAGAGCGCCGCTTCGAGCTCGGCCCACTGCGCCTCTTCCCCGAGATCGGTCATGTCGCCCGTCAGCGCGACGAGCGGCGGCTTCATGGCCGCGATCTCCGCGACGAGCCGCCGGAGACGGCCGGTCAGCTCGGCGGTGTCGGGGCGAGCGACCCCCTCGGGCCACGCGGCCGAGCCCTCCTCGATCTCGTACGGCTCGCGGCCGCCCGCCGTGATGTGCAGATCGGAGAGCTGGCAGAGCACGAGCCGCCCGCCGGGGATCGCGTCCCCAGGGTCGGGGAACAGCGTCGCCGCGCCGCCATACCGCAGGATCACCCGGGTCGCCTCGCCCAGGGCGAACGCGAGCCAGGCATACAGCGAGAGCCCGAGCGCGAGCAGCGCGAGCGCGATGCAGCCGGCGAGGACGAACGCCGCGCCGCCCCCGAACGAGACGCTGCCGCCCGCAGGGAACCACGCGAGATCGGACCCGAAGGACGAGAGGATCGAGCCGTCCAGCCACGCGGTCAGCCAGCTCGGGACCCCGATCTCGAGGAGATGCGCGATGAACCCGCCGGCGAGGCAGACCGCGGCGAGGACGAGGAACAGCAGGATCAGGCGATCGCGGACGATGTCGATGACGTCGACGACCTCGCCGAGCCGCCCCCGGAACGACGATCGGAAATAGCGGCTCCCGTAGGAGATCTTCTTCCACGTCTCCGGCCGCCACACGCGGCCGCGGCTCGCGATGCGCGAGACGACCACGGCGGGGGCGACGATCAGGGCGGACAGGACGAGCACCGGCAGGAGCGCCAGGTAGAGAATTCGCAGGGCCGCCCTTCGCACGATGCTTCATTTGACGTGCCCCGGGCAGGACCGTCAAGCAGCCGCTCGGGTGGGCAGGCGGCCGCGCGCGCCCTGAAAGTTGCCGAAATCGATGGATGTCCGTAGCAGTAAGCGCGAGCCGTCCCACCGATGTCCTGCCCCGAGACGCCGCACGCCCCGGCCTCCGCGCCGCGACCGCCCGCGCCGAGCGATCCGCCGCCGGCGCTCTCGACAGGCCCGCGCGCCGCGAACGCGAAGAGCGCCACCGCGCGCGGCCGCGGATCGATCGCGGCGCTCGCCGCCGCGGGCGCGCTCGGCGCAGGCGCGCTCGGCGCGGCCGCCGCCGTGGAGACCGCGGCGCACGCGAACGCGCCGGCGGCGCGGGCCGCGGCGCCGCTCATCGCAGGCGCGCTGCAGGAGCGCGCGCTCGCCGCGTCGGCCGCGCCGCCGGAGCGCGCGGCGCCCGCGGGGGACGACGAGGACGTCGCGCCGGACACGCTGGAGGAGCAGCGCCTCCGGCTCTTCGCGCGGATGCGGCGCGAGCTCGCGCTCTCCGACGAGGCGATGCGGGAGGTCGAGGCGATCTTCGCGGCGTCGCCGGTGCTCGGGCAGGGCAACCCCGCGCTCTCGCGTCACCCGATGTCGCGCTCCGAGTGCCGCCGCGCCCGGGAGCTCGCGGGCGTCGCGCCGGCGCGCGAGCCGGCCTGCGGCGCGCCGGGGATGGTGCCGCTCTTCGATCCCACGCGCGGGCAGACCGCGGAGAGCGCGCCGGTCTGCATCGATCAGCTCGAGTTCCCGAACATCCCCTGCGAGTATCCGGTCGTGCACGTCCGGGCGCGCGAAGCGGCGCTCCTCTGCAGGGCGATCGGGAAGCGGATCTGCGATGCGCACGAGTGGGAAGGGGCGTGCGCCGGCGCCCTGAGGGAGCCCGACGTCGAGTACGAGTGGGAGCGGCCCCGGGACGAGGCGAGCTGGCACCACAACCTCCTTCGCGAGAAGGTGTGGAGCTACGGTCCCGAGAAGAACCACGCGCTCTGCGGGACGGGGAGCGCCCGCACGCCGGGCTGCCCGGGCGGCGGGTGGGACCGCTGCGGCTCCAACACGTATCCGGCCGGCGCCTTCCCCGCGTGCCGGAGCCGCCTCGGGGTCTTCGATCTGCACGGCAACGTGGCCGAGCACATGAGCCTGCCCATCCTGCCCGACGAGCTCGCGCGGCGCGGCGACCGGGGCTTCACCGAGATGAAGGGCAGCTGGTTCGCGTTCTCGTCGATGGAGGTCCACGCCGACGACTGCAGATGGCGCGCGCCCGCCTGGCATGGAACGCGGATCATGAGCAAGGGCAGCCACGCGAACTACCACCTGGGATTCCGCTGCTGCAAGGACATCGGGTCACCGTGAGCGCGCGCGCCCTGCGGCGCGCGGCGGCGCCCCCCGCGGTGCGAGGGCGCGCCGTCCGACCCGGGCGAGCCGCAGGGCGAGGCGCCGCCGGGCCTGGAGGCCCCCCGTGCTCGCCGGGACCCCCCGCCTCGCCGGGGCTCAGCGGCGACGCCGGCGCGCAGCCGCAGCGACGCCGAGCCCGGCGAGCGCGGCCAGCAGCGGGGCGCCCGCGCCTCGCTCGCCCATGTCCGGCGCGCCCGGGACGCGGCAGGAGCAGGACGGGACGCCGGGGGGCGACGGCGAGGCGACGCAGGCGCCGGCCAGGTTGCACACCGACGGGGAGACGCAGTCGGCCGTCGACCGGCACTGCTTCAGGCAATCGCCGGCGCCGGATGGGCAGCGGTAGGGAGAGCAGTCCTGATCCGCGGCGGCCGCCATGCGGCGCGTGTGCTCGCCGTCGCAGCTCGGGCCGATCTCGCGCAGATCGGCGCAGGCGCCGTCCTGGCAGATGAAGTCGAGGGTGCAGTCGGCGTCCGACGCGCAGGTCGTCCTGCACGCCGTGCCGTCCTCGGCGCAGCGGAATCCGCGGCACGCCGAGCGCTCGGTCGTGTAGCTGCCTCTGCCGTCGCAGGAGAAGCGCAGCTGCGTGCCAGCGGCGATGGCGCAGTCGCCGCCGGCACACGTGCACTCGCCCTCCCTCAGGACCTCATCGCTCTGGGGGAACTTGCACGATCCGTCTGCGTTCCCGCCGCAGTAGCCGCGACAGCTCTCCTCGCCGCCGCAGCCCTCGCGCCGCGGGGCGCCGTCAGCGCCGGCATTGGGGTGCGGGTCCTCCCGCCGCTCGTCCGTTCCGACCGCCGTGCACCTGCCCAGCGAGCTCGCGATGTCGCAGGCCTGACAGGGGGCGCCGCACGCGCTGTCGCAGCAGACTCCATCGACGCAGTGCGCGGACTCGCACTGCTCGTCGTCCGTGCAGGTCGTGCTGACCGGCAGCTTGCGCCTGCACAGGCCGCCGTTCGCCGGAGAGCCGCCGCCGGCACCCGCGCCGCCTGCGCCGCCGGCACCCGCAGCGCTCGTCGAGCTGCCGGCGCCGCCGCCGGCACCCGCACCGCCGAAGCCGGCCGCGCCGCCGGCGCTTCCTGCACCCGCACCGCCGGCACCCCCGCCGCCGCTCGCCGCGCCGCCGGCGCTTCCTGCACCCGCACCGCCGGCTCCCCCGCCGCCGCTCGCCGCGCCGCCGGCTCCCCCGGCGCCCGCGCCGCCGGCTCCCCCGGCGCCGCCCTCGCCCTCCGCGTCCGCAGAGAGGTCGCACCAGGCGTCCGCCGCGCAGTCGGCGCTCGTCGCGCACCGGCTTCTGCACAGGCCGTCAGGTCCGCACAGGGCAGGGGCGCAGCTGTGCGTCTTGTCGGGGTCCACCACGTCCTCGCCCGCGCCGTTGCATTCCTTGTGGACCTCGATGTCGTGGACGCACTCCCGCTTCAGGGGAAGCTCCGTTCCGGCCGCAACAAACCCGCAGCGCCCGTCGTCGAGGCCGCTCCCCTTACGGGCTGCCAGGCACGAGATGCACTGGCCGGCGCAGCGCTCGTTGCAACACACGTTCTCGGTGCAGTACCCGGATAGACAGTCGCTGTCCTCCCGGCAGGCATCCCCGAGCGCCCTGACCAGCACCTCCGCGCTGGATTGCACCACGACATCGTCCGTCGCGAGGGCGAGGCCGACGCCGCCCGTCACGAGCACGCCGTCTCCGGACGCGATGGAGTCGCCGCCGCTGACCAGCACGGCCGCATGGTCCTGATGATGCTGGTCCCTCGCGCCCGGGATGAGCGCGCCGAACCTGCCCGAGAGCGCCGAGTAGATCTCCGCGCTGGCGAGCGGTCTGCCGTCGGTCCCGCCGGCGATGACGACGTCCCCGCTCGAGAGCCGCGTCGCGGTGTGCGCGGCGCGCCGCACGCCCATCGCGGGCGCCGCGCTGACGGCGACGGCGTCCCCCGCGATCGTGATGCGCTCGGCGCTGCTCAGGTAGGTGAAATTGCCGCTCGCCGCGGTCACGCCGCCCGTGAACAGGACGCTGGACGAGCCCTCCTCGGGACCGGGGTCGAGGAGCGTGGCCGTGTGCCGGGCCCGGCTGCCGATCAGCCGCTGGGAGAGCAAGGCGAACGTGCCCCGCGGGCCCCCCGCCGGGTCGTAGATCTCGAGCGTCTGCCCGGCGACGACGGCGTCCACGAAGCCGCCGGCGACGAGCACGCGGCCGTCGTTCAGCAGGACGGCCGCGTGCGCCTTGCGCGACGCCTGCATCGCGCCGTCGCCGGCGACGAACGCGCCGCTCTCCGGGTCGTAGACGTCGAAGGTCCCGAGCGGGAACACGTTCGCGGAGGAGGTCGCGCCGCCGGCGACGAGCACGCGGCCGTCCGCGAGCCGCGTCGCGGTGTGGGCGATGCGCGCAGAGCGCATCGGCGGGCCCGGTGAGAACAGGCCGTCGGCGTAGACGAGCGTGGAATTGACGGCCGTCCCGGTGGCCGACCCGCTGCCGCCGGCCAGGAAGACCGCGCCCGTGTCGAGCCGCGTCGCGGTGTGGCCGCCGCGCGCCTGAGGCATCGGGGCGATCGTGCCGAACGAGCGGCTCTGCTGATCGTAGAGCTCGGCCGAGGCGAGCGCCGCGCCCGAGGCGCCGAAGCCGCCGGCGATGAGCACCCGGCTCCGCGGATTGTCGTCGTCCAGCCGCGTCGCGGTGTGGCGCGTGCGCGCCTCCGCCATCGCCTCGGAGGTGACCTGCCAGTACGGGTCGACGAGCGCCGGGTAACGCACGCCCGCGCCCGCCCAGGCGACCGTCACCGCGCACGCCGCCGCGCCCGGCGCGGTGACGGGCCGACCCCACGGCGGGCGCGGGCTCGTGTCGACCGCGCAGCCCTCCACCGCGAGCCGCGCGGGCCGCCGCTCGCCGTCCGCGTCGAGCACGTACGGCGGCGCGATGCGCAGCCGCGGGGCGCCGCCCGCGTCGAGGAACTCCAGCGTGTTCGCGACGAGGCGCAGGCCGGCGGCGCCGCCCACGTCGACGCGGTATCGGAGCTCCTCGCGCGCGGGCGCGCGCTCGAAGAACGCGAAGTCCTCGGTGCCCACGCGGTCGACCCGGTGGAGCAGATCCGCGCCGTCGGGCCCGGCCCCCGCGTAGATCGCGAACCCGTCCGCCTCGGCGAGCGGCGCGTCCGCGGCGCCGTCCAGCGAGAACGCCACGCCGAGGCCCGAGGTCATGTCGCTGAGACGGACCGGCCCGGAGGCGCGGGGCGAGAGCTCCACGGCCGCGAGCGCGCGCGGGACGTGCGGCCGGACGGCGCCCGGAGAGACGGCGACGCTCGCGGGCCCGGGGCGCAGCGCGAGCGCGGCGCCGGCGCCCGGCAGGCGCGCGCGGATCGCCGCGAGCCGGGCGCGGCCGTCCGCCGCGCCGACCGGGGCGGGCGGAGCTGCCGGCGGGTCCTCAGGCGCGCGGGGGCGCTCGGAGCAGACCGAAAGCAGCAGGACGGCGCCCGCGCCGGCGAGGATCCTGGCAGGTCGCGGGAGCGGCGCGGCGCGATCGCGCTTGGGCTTGAGCACGGAGTCGTGTTCCTTCCTCGGGAGTCCGTCCGGCCGGCGCAGCGGTGGCCGGCGCATGGCGCTGCCGGACGAGGAGGCCGCACGATAACAGAACCGGAGAGCGCCGCGCCGCGGAATCAGAACCAGCGACCGGGGAGCCGGGGAGCCGGGGAGCCGGGAACCGGAGGGCGACGCGCGCGGCGCGGCGGAGCGCGGCAGCGCGGATCGCGCCGGGCCCCACACGGGACCACACGGGCGCGATCCTGTCGCCGGACGCGCTTGCTGCGCGCGAGAGCCGGGGTGTAAATGGAGATCTCGGCCGAACCGAGAGGGGATTTATGCGACGATTGACCTATCTTTCACTCGCCGTGACGGCGCTCCTCCAGGGGGCTGCGTGCTCGTGCAGCGGGGATGCCGAGCCCGGCCCGTCCAGCGACGGGGCCGGCGCCGCGGGGGCGGAGAGCGCCACCACCACGAGCGGCGGTGGGGGCAACGGCGGCGAGGGCGGCCAGGGGGGCGGAACGGGCACGAGCGGCGGGGGAGGCATGGGCGCAGGAGGCGTAGGCGGGGCGGGCACAGGCGGAACCGGAGGCTCAGGCGCAGGAGGCGCAGGCGGAGCGACCTATGGCTACTGTGCCAAGGGGTGCATAACCCCCGCAGATTGCTGCGCGCCGGGGCAGGGCGATTGCCCGAGCGACCGGTACCCCACCAACTATACCTGCGAGAACGGCATCTGTGGTACGCCGGAATGCGAGCGCCACAGTGACTGTACCAACGATGGACTGAATCCTAATAAACAATGTGTGCTGACCGGCGGACTAAAACTGTGCGCGACCCCATGCACCGAGGCAACGGCCGAAGAGGATTGCAGCGGCGCTCTCACGTGCACCGGGATCGACGATGCCGGGAATAGGTTCTGCTGGCTCGAACCCGAACCTTTTGTCTGCGACAATGATGCGGAGTGCAATGGCACAGGCGAGTGCGTCGACGGGGCCTGCGCATGCGACGAGGACAGCGATTGCACGAGCGACTTTGCTGATGCGTGCGCCCTGTAAACGGTGTGCCGCAACTCTGCTTACCTCGCACGTGCGACAGCATCACGACGCGACGGCGTCGGCCTACTTTTCGAGGGACGAGTCAACGCCCGGGCTCCTCAATCAACCATGACCCATCGCGGAGGTCTCGCTGTGGCTCATCACCTCATCAAGATTCATCGCTCCTGCAAACCGCGCCGTGGCCAGACCCGTCGCGAGGGTGCTCGTTGCCTCCGCCTGCTCACGCTCATATTCGCGCTTCTTGCCATAACGATGGCAGACGCAAGAAGCGCATGGGCGCAGTGTCCGTGGGATCGCGATGGCGACTGTGTCGGAGCCGGCGACAACTGCCCCCTGGTGCGCAATGATCAGGCAAACGATGATGGCGACAGCCACGGCAACGACTGTGATAACTGCCCGCTGCTGTCCAATGAGGACCAGGCGAACGCAGATCACAACGAGGATGGCATCGCCGACCGTTGGGGCGATGCCTGTGACAACTGCCCAGGGGTGTACCAGGTCGACCAGGCTGACCTGGATCGCGACGGGCTTGGTGACGCCTGCGATCCTGACGATGACAACGACGGGGTGAATGATGATATCGACAACTGTAGGTTTGAACACAATCCGCCTTCGGGGAGCCCGCCTGCTCAGGCTGATTTCGACAAGGATGGCATAGGAGATGCGTGCGATCCTGATGACGACGAGGACGGCGTAGCCGATACACACGACAACTGTCCCTTCGTCGTAAACCCACTCCCGGACGATGCAGAGATTCAGGTGGACTCTGACGGGGACGGCCTAGGTGACGAGTGCGATAACTGCCCAGATCACGATAACGGGCCGGTAGAGCCCGGGCCCGACATGGACATCCAGGCTGACAACGACGACGATGGCATCGGAGACGTCTGCGACACCGACGACGACAACGATGACGTCGCCGATGACGTCGACAACTGCCCGTTCGTCCCGAACCCGCCCGCGACCGCGGGCGAGCCGCAGGCCGACAACGACGCCAGCGAGGGCGATGACGGGGGCGACGCCTGCGACCTCGACGATGACAACGATGGCATCGACGACGACGTCGACAACTGCCCGTTCGTCTCGAACCCGCCCGCGACCGCGGGCGAGCCTCAGGCCGACAACGACGGCAGTGGCGGCGGCGACGCCTGCGACCTCGACGACGACAACGATGGCGTCGACGACGACGTCGACAACTGTCAGTTCGTCCCGAACCCGCCCGCGACCGCGGGCGAGCCTCAGGCCGACAACGACGGCACCGACGGCGGCGACGCCTGCGACCTCGACGACGACAACGATGGCGTCGACGACGACGTCGACAACTGCCAGTTCGTCCCGAACCCGCCCGCGACCGCGGGCGAGCCTCAGGCCGACAACGACGGCACCGACGGCGGCGACGCCTGCGACCCCGACGACGACAACGATGGCGTCGCTGACGACATCGACAACTGCCAGTTCGTCGCCAACCCGCCCGCGGCCCCGGGCGAGCCGCAGGCCGACAACGATGGCACCGGCGGCGGCGACGCCTGCGACCCCGACGACGACAACGACCTCGTCCTCGACAACGTCGACAACTGCCCGTTCACGGCCAATCCACCGGCGACCCCGGGCGGCCCGCAGGCCGACAACGACGGCACCGACGGCGGCGACGCCTGCGACCCCGACGACGACAACGACGGCGTCGCCGACGGCGCCGACAACTGCCCGTTCGTCGCCAACCCGCCCCCGGGGCTGGACGCCTCGCAAGCCGACACCGACGGCGACCGCCTCGGCGACTCGTGCGACGACGACTCCGATAACGACGGCCTTCACAATCAGCTGGAGACGCTCTGGGCCACGGGCTCGCGGAACGCGGACACCGACACCGACGGCATCGACGACGCCACCGAGGTGTGCCCGAGCTTCGTGACATGCGTCCCGTGGAACAGCGTCGCCGGCAACGGCGACACCAGCGGGGTCATCGACAGCCTGCGGATCTGCACCCAGGATGACGCCCCCCGGAGCTGCTATATCGCAAAGGCCGTCGATACGGTCCGCGGCGACGGCATCCCCGACGCGCTCGAGGTGTGCGCGGAGAGCGACCCGAGCAGCTGCTACGCCCTACTTCCGATCGACACCGACCGCGACGGGATCCCCGACAGCCTGACGCGCTGCGAGGCGGGGGGCTGCTACTTCACGGAGCCGACAGACACGGACGACCCCGAGGGCCGCGACCCGGACGACGGGGGCATCGACGCGCTCGACATCGACAGCGATGGTGACTCCGTGCCCGACCAGGAAGAGGCGCAGCCGCTCACCCCGGACGGCCTCCCGGCAGACACCGACGCGATCGGCGACGACCGCGACTGGATCCCCGATTATCGCGATCTCGACTCCGACAACGACGGCTTCCTCGACGGGATGGACAACTGCAGGACCCACCGCACCCTGGATCAGCACGACGAGGACGGCGACGGGCGCGGGGACGCGTGCGACGACGAGGACATCGACAACGATGGAGTGCGAAACTTCGAGGACAACTGCGTGTACGTGGCGAACGGGCCTGCCGCGCCGACGCCGGATGACCCGAGCGACGACCAGCTCGACGCCGACGAGGACGGCGAAGGCGACGTATGCGACGGAGACGACGACAACGACGGCGCGCCCGATGACGACGACAACTGCGCCCTCGTCGCGAACGGGCCTGCCGCGCCGACGCCGGACGACCCGAGCGACGATCAGCTCGACACCGACGGCGACGGCGACGGCAACGCGTGCGATGACGACGACGACGACGACGGCGCGCTCGACGACGACGACAACTGCCCCCTCGTCGAGAACGACCAGTCCGACGCGGACGAGGACGACGTCGGCGACGCCTGCGATCCGTGCCCGAACGAGCGGGGCGAGACCTGCATGCCGACCGGCCAGGGCGGCGCGGGCGGCGCAGGCGGCGCGGGCGGCGGCGAGGCTGGGGCCGGCGGCGGCCAGGGCGGCGCGGGCGGCGCGGACGGGGAGCCGCCGTTCGACAGGCCGAAATTCGAGGGGGGCTGCGACTGCCGCATGACAGCCGGCGGAGGCGCCAGCGAGGGCGCCGGCGCCAGCTTGCTGCTGCTGCTCGCGGCGCTCGCGCGCCGGCGCAGACCGCGGTCTGCGCGGCCGCGCGCGCCGCGTTCAACGGGCGCCGGCGCGCCGTTCAGGCCTTGAAGGAGTCGTAACGGCCGGCGCGCGGCGCGACGCGCGCCTCCAGCGCGGCCCGCTCGGCGGGCGGCATGGGGAAGGGCAGGGACCTCGCGCCGAGGTTCTCGCGCACCTCGGCGATCGAGGAGCAGCCGATGATCACCGTGTCGGCGTGGCTCGCCGCATAGCGGATGAGCTCGCTCGGGCTCGCGGCGCGATCCTGGAGCAGGCGGCCCGCGGCCATGATCTTCATACCGATGACGCCGACGCCGCGCCGCCGCGCCTCCTCGACCACCGTCGTCAGGAACGGGAGCCGCGCCGGATCCGCGGGGTTGATCGCGCACAGCACGGTGTCGACCGGGTAGCGCCGCATCGCCTCGACGAGGATCTGCGGGTCGTGGTGCCCGGTGATCCCCACGTGGCGCACGCGGCCGTCCGCCTTGGCCTGCTCCACGGCCTCGATCGCGCCCCCCTTGCCGAAGATGGCGTCGAGCTCGTCCGGTTCGCGCAGGTCGTGCAACTGCCACAGATCGAGGTGGTCTGTCCCGAGGCGGCGCAGGCTGTCGTCGAGCAGCCTGAGCGCGCCATCGCGGTCGCGCGCGTGCGTCTTGGAGGCGAGGAAGACCTGCGCGCGCGCGCTCGGCCCGGCGGCGCGGAAGGCCTCACCATAGTAGTCCTGGCTCTGCTGGTACGCAGGCGCGGTGTCGCAGTACCTGACCCCCAGGCGCAGCGCCTCCAGGATCACCGGCACCGCCTCGCGATGCCGGCCGGTGGTCCGGAGGATCCCCTCTCCGCCGAGCGACACCGCCTCCACCTGCGCGCCGGTCCGCCCGAGCGTGCGGGGCGGCGCCGCCGCGGCGCCTCGAGGGGCCGCGGGCGCCGCGGACGGCGCGCCCCCGGCGGCGCCGCTCACGATGGCCGCGGCGGTCGTGGCGGCCGCGCGCAGCCCCCCGCGGCGGTTCGCGTCGGCCCCTTCCATCTCCTTCGGCTCGTTGCTCATGCGTCCTCCGGAGAAAAGCTCTACCAACCCGCTGACCGCACGTAAACGGCCGTCCGGCTCCCCGCAACACAGGCTCGCTCACATGAGCCCACTTACGCGCATCAGGTGGTCTATCGGCGCAGGTTTGCACTGGCGCGGCGGACTCGAGCGCGCACGGCGGAGCTGCGGAGTTCGAGCGCCCACCGCGGAGCCGCGGTGACGGAGGCGGATGGTTACGGCCCGAGTCGATCGACTCGCGTCTTGCCTTCGTTGGTCACAAACGGCGCATCCTGAGCAGGTGAGGCGCAGGGGGCCGGGGCCTCCGATGCGGCGCGGGCGGTTTCTGGCCGGGTCAGACGATCGGCCCGCGAGGCGGCGCGAGCCGGCCGCCCGCGCGTCGCCGGAGGGTCGCCGCGGCTCTCGTTCATGACGGCCGCGGCGCGGGCGGGAGCGCACGCGATCTGCTCGAACGCGCGCGGTAGGGGGTTTTGCGCGCCGCGCGAGCGACGGCCGCGAAAGCGGTGAGTTCGTCATCTCCAGCGGACGCGCACGGCCCGCGCGCGATAGGACCGCCGCGCGGTGGACGTCCCGCCGGTCTTCGCGCTGAGAACCCGGGAAACCAGCGCCGGCGCTGATCCAGAGAATGCCTTTTCGCGGGCGCGGCGCGGCCGGCAGCGCGAGCTCCGAGCGGCAGTGTCTGCACACGAAGGCTGAGGCACACAGCCTGCTCTTCGATGAGCCCAAGATGGCGCGGGCCTTCCGGCCATCACGGGATATTGAGGAGGACAACAACATGCTTTCGATTCATGGCAAGGTGCTGGGACTCGCGGTGGTGATGGCGGCGCTGGGCACGGGGTGCGCCGTCGACTCGGTGAGCGACGTGGAGCTCGACGAGGCCGGTCTCGACGAGGTCGAGCAGGTCGATTCGACCGCCCAGGCGCTCGAGGGGGATGACGAGGCGAGGGGCGGGTTCCAGCAGGCGCCGAGCAAGGCGCCGCTCAAGGGGGGGCTGCAGGGGCCTGCGGATCTCGGCCAGGCGCCGATCGGCGCGCAGGGGCCGGCGGCTCCCGGTCTCCAGGGGCCGATTGGCCAGGTCGGCCAGGCGCCGATTGGCCAGGTCGGCCAGGCGCCGATTGGCCAGGGGCCTGTGGGCGTGCCGGGCGTCGGTGGGCCTGGCCTGCCGGGCCTCGGCCTGCCGGGCGTCGGCGTGCCGGGCGTCGGCGTGCCGGGCCTCGGCTTCGGCATGCCGGGCTTCGGCGCCGTGGGCTCGCGCTTCGGCGGCATCGGCTTCGGCGGCTTCGGCGGCTTCGGCTGCTGCCCCACGATTTTTAACAACAACACCAACGTCAACATCAACACGCTCTTTGACGACTTCCGCTTCCGCGACGACTGCCGCTTCCGCGACGACTTCCGCTTCCGCGACGACTGCCGCTTCCGCGACGACTTCCGCTTCTGCCCGCCGTTCCGCGACGACTTCCGCGACGACTTCCGCTTCCGCGACGACTTCCGCTTCTGCCCGCCGTTCCACCACTGCTGCCCGCCGTTCCACCACTTCTGCCGGCCGCATCACTGCGGTGGGGGCGGCGATTTCGGCTGGTAGCCGGCGCTTGGACCGCGGCAGCTGCTAACGCCACGCCCGCTCGCGCGGCGCTAGCAGAGCCCTCGACCTCGCCTTGATGGCCGGCCGGCATCGGCTCTCTGTCGCCAGCTCTCTCGCAAATATCCCCGCGGCCGCCTGGGGCCTACCCCCAAGCGGCCAGCGATGCCGGGGACGTGACGGCGGCGGAGGCGGGTGGCGGCCGGCTCCGACCGGACGCGGCGTGGCCGGGTGAGGCCGCGCCTCGCTCCAGGTGCGCGCCCCCCCAGGAGCGCGGCGTGTCCCGCGAGACTGTACACGCATCCGCGACGGGTTGGGCCGCGAGCCCGCGCGCGCTCGCGGACATTGCCCCCCCGTGCGCAATCCCTTAGAGTGGCCGGAACGCTGTGATCGGCACGATCATCGACGGCAAGTATCAGATACGCAAGCTGCTCGGAGAGGGCGCCATGGGCTCGGTCTATGAGGCCGAGCACACGGGGACCGGCCGCCGCTGCGCCGTGAAGGTGATCAGCTCGGCCGATCTCACCCGCGATCCGAAGGTGGTCAGCCGCTTCCAGCGCGAGGCGCGCGCGGCGGGCGCGATCGACACGCAGCACATCACCCAGGTGCTCGACGCCGGCGTCGATCGCGACTCGAAGCTGCCCTTCCTCGCCATGGAGTACCTCGCCGGCGAGGACGTCCACCAGCTCATCAAGCGCGTCGGGCCGCTCGCGCCCGACCTCGCGCTGCGCATCGTCGCGCAGTCGTGCCTCGGGCTCCAGAAGGCGCACGAGGCGAGCGTCGTCCACCGCGACATCAAGCCGCACAACCTGTTCCTGTCGTGGCGCGACGCCGGCGAGATCCTCGTCAAGCTGCTCGATTTCGGCATCGCCAAGGTCAAGATGGACCGGGCGAACGAGACCGAGGGCGCCGACCTCACGCGCACCGGGAACCTCATCGGCTCGCCGCTCTACATGTCGCCCGAGCAGGCGCGCGGGCAAAAAGAGATCGATCACCGCACCGACATCTGGTCGCTCGGCGCCGTGCTCTACCAGGCGCTCACCGGGCGAACGCCGTACCATCACATCACCGCGCTCGGCGAGCTCATCATCGCCATCTGCTCGGATCCCCCGCCGCCGGTGCAGGACTTCGCCCCGTGGGTGCCGCCGGAGGTGGCGGCGATCGTGCACCGCTGCCTGCTGCAGGCGCCCGGGCAGCGCTACCAGAGCGCGCAGGAGATGTTCGGCGCCATCCGGCCGCTGCTGCCCTACGGCTGGGGCATTCACGAGAGCATGCTCGTGCCGCTGCCGGACGCGGTGCGCAGGCAGTCCGCGCCGCGGCTCTCGATGAACGTCAACGCCCCGCCCGCGAACCAGAGCGGCGCGTACGCCGCCGCGTCGCCCGCCAACCAGAGCGGAGGGTACCCGGCGCTCGCGGCCTCGCCCGCGAACCAGAGCGGCGCGTACGCCGCCGCGTCGCCCGCCAACCAGAGCGGAGGGTACCCCGCGGTCCCGCACGAGCACCGCGGAGGAGGGTACCCGTCGTTCGCGCCGCCCCCGAACCCGGGCGGGCCGCACGGCGCGATCGCGCCGGCCGCCAACCACGCCGGCGCCGCGACCACCGGGGCGCTCACGCAGTCGCATCGCGGCACGCAGCCCGGCGCGTCGCGGGTGCCGGTCGTGGCCGGCGCCGCGCTGCTCGCCGCGGGCATCGCGGCCGGCGTGTACTTCGTCAGCGGCGGGTCGCCAGAGCCCGCCGCGCCGCCAGCGGCGTCGGCGACCCCGGAGGTGCTCCCGACGGCGGCGGCCACCCCGGCGCCGACCCCGACGCCGGCGCCGGCCGCGACGGAGACGTCGGAGGCCGTCGCGGCCGAGCTGCAGCCCAGGCGGGTTCAGGTGGTCATCCTGCCGCCCGACGCCTCGGTCGAGGTCGAAGGCGCGCGCGCGACCACCAGGAACGGGATCCTCGAGATCACCGGGCCGCTCGGGAGCGAGCACAGGGTGCGCGTGTTCAAGGGGGCGAACGAGGCGGTGACCGACGTGATCGTGACCACCAGCGGCGCGCGGCCGCTCAAGATCGAGCTCGCGCCGACCCCGACGAAGGGCGCCCCGGCGCCTCCGGCGAAGAGCGCCTCCGCCGCGCCGGCGCCGGCGCCGGCGCCAGCGCCGACGACCTACAAGGGGATCATCAACGACACGGAAGAGTTCGGAAAGTAAGCGCAGAAGGACAAGGCTGAGTACGGTGCTCGATCGAATGGATCTGCGTACGCGGCGCGGCGGCTCGTGTCCTCTCTCCCTCGCGCGGCGGCTTCGGCCGGCGCGGCGGCTGCGCGCGCTCTCGGCCGCGCTCGCCGTCGCGGTCGCCGCGGGGCCGGCGCTCGCGCAGCCGGCGCCGGCCGCTGCGGAGGGCGCCGCGCCGGCCGGCGGGGAGGGCGCCGCGCCGGCCGAGGAGGCGCCCGTCTCCGAGACGACCCGGCAGGTCGCGCGGCTCCACTTCGAGAAGGGGCTCGCCCTGCTGCGCGAGGAGGCCTGGGGCCCCGCGCTCGCCGAGTTTCTCCTCTCGCGCAAGCTCTACCCGACGCGCGCGGCCACGAACAACGCCGCGATCGCGCTGCGCAGGCTCCAGCGCTACGACGAGGCGCTCGAGATGTTCGAGACCTTCCTGCGCGATTTCACCATGTCGGCCGCCGAGCGCGCGGTCGCGCAGCGCGAGATCGCCGAGCTGCGCGCGCTCGTGGGGACGCTCGACATCACGAACGCCGAGCCCGGGGCGTCGATCGTGGTGAGCGGCGAGGAGCGCGGGCAGTACCCGCCCGTCAAGCCGATCCGCGTCGCCGCGGGCGCGCACGTCGTCCGCGTGTTCAAGGAGGGCTACGAGCCGGTCGAGGTGCGCGTCGACGTCGCCGGGGGCCAGACGGTCACGGTGAACGCGAAGCTCCGCAGGTTGGTCCGCTCCGGCCGGCTGCGCGTCGTGGAGCGGGCCGGCAAGACCGTCGACGTGCTCGTGGACAACGTGGTCGTGGGGCAGACGCCGTGGATCGGCACGCTGTCGGTCGGCGATCACATGGTGGCGCTGCGCGGCGAGGGGAAGCTCGGGACGCAGCCGACGGCGGCGCCCGTGAAGCCGCAGGAGCTCACGACGCTGTCGCTCCTCGCCGAGGACCTCGACGCGTCGCTGCGGGTCGACCCCACGCCGCCCGGCGCGAGCGTCTGGATCAACTCGGTCAACGTCGGCAACGGCGTCTGGCTGGGCCGGCTCAAGGCCGGCGCGCACCGGGTGGAGGTGAAGGCCGACGGGTTCGTCTCCGAGGCGCGCACGGTGACGCTGCAGAAGGGCCAGCGGCAGGGCCTGAGCCTCGCGCTCGAGCGCGACGAGGACGCGGAGATCTGGCGCAAGCCGCCGAAGATCACGCTCGAGGCGAGCGCCTCGTTTCTCGTGGCGCCGACCTTCGGCGGCGACGTCGCGAGCGCCTGCGGCTCGGGGTGCTCGAGCGCGATCGGCCTCGGCGGGCTCGGCACGATCCACGGCGGCTACGAGCTCGGCTCGGGGCTCGGCGTCGGGATCGAGCTCGGCGGCATCGTCGCGGCGCAGCAGCTCGACGAGCGCGCGGCGGAGCTCAGGCCGATCGGCTACCGGGATCCGCTCGGCGGCGCGGCGAGCGACGCGCTCCGCCTCGGCGGCTTCCTGGCCGGCGCGACGTTCGGATATCACCTCGGCGAGCAGTACCCCGCGCTGCTGCGGCTCGGCGCCGGGGTGCTCGTGGGCGAGGTCCGCGACGAGCGGGCGGGCAGGTTCAGGACGACCCAGGGGGCGTGGTTCAACACGTACCCGGTGGTCGACTTCGCCTCGGCGACGTACTTCTACGTGGATCCGGAGGCGAGGCTCGGCGTGCGGCTCGGGGAGCGCTGGGAGCTCTCGGCCAGCGTGAAGCTGCTCCTCCTGATCGGCCTCAGCAAGCCGTCGTGGGACAGGACCATCGAGCTCGCGGCGTCGACCGACGGCATCGGGACGTACGAGCAAGAGTCGCTCATGGGCGACTTCGTCCTGATGATCGCGCCCGGGGCGAGCCTGCGGTACCAGTTCTGACGCGCCGGCCCGCGGCGCGACGCCGCTCAGGTCCGGCCGACGGTGCCCGGTTGGACGCGGCACGATGCGCGGAAGCTTCGATTCCGGTCTACGTGCTACCTGGCACGCGCTACACGCCTACGCGGGTCTCAGCGTCCATGGGACCGTCGTGGCCGCGGACGACACCACGGTCGCGCCGAATGGCTCGGCCGCGATAGCAGACGACGGGACGTCCATCGTCACTGGACAGGCGCCAAGAGGCGAGGAATTCAAGGTACACTGGCACATCGATGTCAATGGCGCCGGGACTCGCGAACGGGATTCGAGCGAGCCGGATCATGTGCGGACGAGCAGCCATGCGGTGAGTCCTGCGGGAGCGCGCGGGGGGCACGCGTGACCCGCCGCGGCGCGACGGCATGTTGCCCCCCGCGTCACCCCCCCGCTATCGTGGCCGGCCGATGAGGTCTTCCTCCGTCGCAGCGGTCGCTTCCGCGGCCGTCCTCATGACGCTCGCCAGCGCGTCGAGAGGCCAGTCCACCGGCGGCTTCTCCCTCAACCGGTTCGAGCCGGCGCCCGCCGGGGACGCGTTCTTCGGCGTGCCGTCGCCCGCCGCTCCCGGCCACTTCGCGGCGCGCGCCCACGCGATGCTCGATTACTCCCACCTGCCGATCCGCACGAGCGGCGAGGCCGATGTCGCCATCGTCTCCTCGCAGGCGTACCTGCGCCTCGACGCCTCGCTCGCGCTGTGGGAGCGCCTGCTGCTCTCGATCGACGCGCCGCTCGCCATCGCGCAAGGGGGCGACGACCCGGGCATCCCCGGCGTGCAGTTCACCGAGCTGACGGCGCCCAAGCTCGCCGACCTCCGCCTCGGCGCGCGGGTCCGCCTGCTCGGCGAGGACGCGGGTCCGGTCCAGCTCGGGCTCGGCGGCTACCTGTTCGCGCCCACGGGCTCACCGTCGCAGTACACCGGCGACGCCGAGGTCCGCGGCGCCTTCCACGCGAGCATCGGCGGGCGCGCCGGCTCGACGCTCGGTTTCCTCTGGAATGCGAGCGGCGGGGTCGAGCTCGGCGGAGGGCAGAACCGCCCTCCGCTGGTCACGTTCGGCGGCGCCGCGGGGCTCCTCCTGGGCGGCGATCTCCTCCAGCTCGGCGCCGAGCTGTACGGCGCAGCGCCGCTCGGCGAGGAGCTCGTGCTGTCGAGCGTGCCGGCCACGCGCGCGGACGCCGGCGTCAACGCCGAGCTGCTCTTCGGCGCCAAGCTGCGGGTCCTCGGCGGCTTGACGTTCGGCGCCGCGCTCGGTCCCGGCCTCCTGAACGCCGTTGGCACGCCGACCGTGCGCGCCGTCGGCGTGCTCGGCTGGGCGCCCCTCCCGAAGCCGGCCTCGGCGCGCGCGCCGAACGTCGCCACGGCTGGCGACAAGGACGACGACGGCATCGACGACCACATCGACGCCTGCCCCGACGTCAAGGGCGATCCTTCGCCCGATCCCGCGAGGGACGGCTGCCCTCCGGCGGACCGCGACGGCGACGCGGTGCTCGACATCGACGACGCCTGCCCGTCCACCCCTGGCGCGCGCAGCGCCGACGCCACGCGGAACGGCTGCCCGGACGACTCGGACGACGACGGCTTCCACGACGGCATCGACGCTTGCCCCAGCGTGCGCGGCGGGCCGAGCGACGACCCGAAGCAGGTGGGCTGCCCGAGCGACGCGGACGGCGACGGCATCGCCGACGCCTCGGACGCCTGCCCGAAGGTCAAGGGGCCAGCGAGCCAGAACCCGAAGCAGAACGGCTGCCCGGACGATCCGGACGGCGACGGCGTCCGCGGCGCCGCGGACGCCTGCCCGAACGAGCGGGGGCTCTCCGACCCCGATCCACGGCAGAACGGCTGCCCCAAATTCGTCCGCGTGAACGCCGACGAGATCACGACGTCGAAGCCGGTGCAGTTCGTCGTGTACGGCAAGACCCGCGCCCAGACGGTCGATCCCGTCTCCGACGAGATCCTGTACGAGGTGCGCGACGCCATCCAGCAGAACCCGGACATCGAGCTCGTCGAGGTGCAAGGGCACACGGACGACAGCGGGACCGAGGAATACAACCAGCGCTTGTCCCAGGAGCGCGCCGAGGCCGTCCTCTCGTGGCTCGTGGCCGCGGGGGTGCCGCGAGAGAAGCTCGTCGCCAGGGGCTACGGCTTCGAGCAGCCGCTCGGGGACAACCGCGTCAAGACAGGGCGCCAGAAGAACCGCCGCGTCCAGTTCGTGATCATCAAGCGCAAAGGACGGCAGTAGCGAGCGGGCGAGGTCGTCGTGATTGCCACCTCGCCATGCCACAACGCCCGAGACACCACAGCCCCCGACAGCCGCGCCGCGCCTTGCGGCCAGGGCAATCGCCGCCGCGCCGCCACGCCATACGCTATCGCCCGACCCCAGTCGTGACCGTTCCCTGACAGCCGTGGTCAGGCGCGTGTGTCACCTTGAGGGATGCTCCATACGGTGGCAATCTCAGATATCCATCTTTGCGAGCTCGAGCCGGGTGACGGTCTTTGGATGCGCTACCGTCAGGCTCCTTACTCCCCCGACAGCGAGGTCGCGGCGATGCTGGACGCGCTTCGGGACGAGATGAAGCAGGGCACGGCGCGCGGCGCCGGGCGGCATGAGCTCACGCTGGTGCTCAACGGCGACGTGTTCGACCTCGACGCGCCGCGCGTGATCGATCAAAAGAGCGTCTTCCACGACCTGCCGCGCAGCGCCGAGCACGCGGTCCCGGCGATGAAGGCGATCCTCGCGGACCACCCGGTGTTCATCGAGGCGCTGGGCCGCGTCGTCGCGGATGGGCACACCGTCGTGTTCATCTCCGGCAACCACGACGTCCAGCTCACGTTGCCCGAGGTGCGCGACCTGGTCCGGTCCCGCGTGGTCGAGGCGGCGCTCGCCGCGCTGGACGGCGCGCCGCGCCCCGGCTCGAGCTCGCCCGCGGGCGAGGCCGAGCGGGCGCGCGCGGCGCTGGGCGCGCGCGTCGTGTTCCGCGCCTGGTTCCACAAGACGCCGGACGGCATCATCGTGGAGCACGGCAACCAGTACGACGCCTATTGCAGCTACCGCTACCCCATGGTCCCGTTCGGCCGGAAGCCGGGCGAGATCCAGCCGACCATGGGCTCGCTCGTGTGCCGGTTGCTCGTCTCGCGGATGGGGTACTTCAACCCGCACGTGGACTCGTCGTTCATGCTGTCCGCGTTCGGCTACCTCGCGCACTGGGCGCGCTATTACCTGTTCTCTCGCCGCTCGCTCGCGGGGGCGTGGGCGCTCGGCGCGCTGCGCACGGTCGTCGAGCTCGTGCGCCGGCGCGAGCCCGAGCGGCGCACCCGCCTGCGCGAGTGCCTCGCCGCCGCCGCGCAGGAGACGGGCGCCCCGCTCCGCGCCGTCGCCCGCCACGCCCGCCTGTTCGCGCCGCCGGCCGAGGACCGGCTGGGGCTCGTCGCGCGCGAGCTCTGGCTCGACCGGGCCGCCCTGGCGCTGCTCGCGGTCGCCGTGGCCCTCGTGTGGCTGCTGCTCGCGCCGATCTGGCTCGCGCCGGCGGCGCTCGTCGCGCCGGCGGGGCTCGTCGTCTACGAGCGCCTCGTGCCGAAGCTCCCGCTCGAGGCCACCTGGCAGCGGGTCAGCCGCGCCGCGCGCCAGGTCGCACGCGCCCACCGCGCCCGGGCGGTCGTCTTCGGCCACACGCACACACCCGAGGGCAGCTGGGAGGGCGGGCTGTTCTTCGGCAACACCGGCTCGTGGTCCGCCGCCTTCGAGGACATCGCCTGCACCAAGCCGGTCTTCGCCGCGCGCCCCCTGGTCTGGCTGCGGTCCGAGCCCGGCGCGGGCAGCTCCGCGCGCCTCTCGGGCGGGCTCGTGACCTGGAAGAACGGCCGCTTCGAGGCCCGCACGGCCAGCGTCCCGCCCCCTGCCGAGCAGCTCCGCGAGCCGCACGGCGCCCCCCCGCCGCTGCGGTCGCCCGCGACCGCGGCGCTGCGCACGTAGCGCGCGTGCGCGAGCGGCCCGGCGCTCCCCGCTCGAATTGAGCCCCTTCCTGACTTGCGCGAGGCGTCCGGTCGCTGGATGCTGCCCGGAGTCGACATGCGTCTCGCCGACGAGGAAGCTCCGTGAACGCCCCGCTCCGCATCGAAGCCGCCGGTGAAAGCCATGTTGGCCGCCAGCGCGAGCACAACGAGGACAGCTTCGCCGTCGATCTGGATCTCGGCCTCTTCGTCGTCGCGGACGGCATCGGCGGCGCCGCCGGGGGGGAGATCGCGTCGCGGATGGCGGTCGACATCGTGCAGGCGTGCTGCAAGGAGGGCGAGGGCGAGATCACGCAGCCCACGGGCTACGACGAGACCGCGGGCCCCTTGGAGCTGCGCCTGGTCTCGTCCATCTGGCGCGCCAACGAGCGCATCTTCGAGGTGGGGCAGCGCGACCCGCGCTTCTACGGGATGGGGACGACGTTTGCGGGCGTGTACGCCGACGCGACCTCGGCGTGCATCGCGCACGTGGGCGACAGCCGGGTCTACCGGTACCGCGAGCACCGGCTGGAGCGGCTCACCGAGGACCACTCGCTCTGGAACGAGCACCTGCACAGCGGCGAGCAGCTGCCCGACGACGTGGATCCGCTGCTCGCCCGCAACGTCGTGACGCGCGCGCTCGGGATGGGGAAGACGGTCGACGTCGCCACGCGCATCGAGCGCCCCGAGGCCGGCGATCTCCTGCTCATCTGCTCGGACGGCCTCTCCGGCCCGGTCCCCGAGCCGGAGATCGCCGAGCTGCTCGCGCAGGGCGCCGATCTCGCCACGACGGCCCGCTCGCTCATCGACCGCGCCAACCAGCACGGCGGCCCCGACAACGTGACGTGCGTCCTCATCCGCTGGACCCCCGCCGCCTGACGCCCCTGGCCGCCCGCCCGCTCCCCCCCAGCGGATCTTCGCCTAAGGCAGGGAGGGGATGCCGAGGAGGTCTGCGGATCTCGTCATATCGTACGCGAGCGTGCCCGGCGTCGCGTCGTCGCTCTCGCGCTCGACGAGCGAGAACAGCTTGCCGAACGGGGTCGCGAGCTGCTCCTCGGTCGGCGCCTCCTCGCTCCACTCGTCCGGCAGCGGCGGCAGCGCGTCGCCCTCGATCGCGTCGTACGCGCTCGACAGCCGGTCGAAGCCGGCGAGCACCGCCTGGTCGACCTCCGCGCCCTCGGCCCCCTTGGTGAGCAGCCACGGCTGGAAGGCGGCGTAGGTCTGCTCGCCGGCCGCGACGTTCGCGCGCATGTCGGCGAGGGTGTACTGCGCATAGCGCGACTCCTCCTCGCCGGTCGCCGCCTTGCTCGTCTTCTCGACCTGCTCCAGGATCGAGCTGATCACCCCGCGGTACGCGGACGGCGCGTCGAGCGCGAGGCCCTCGAAATCGGCCTTCATCTTCTCCGCGTCGGCCTTGAGCCGCTCGCAGAGCTCGCCCTTGAACGCGGCCGCCTCGGCCTCGGTGGCCGGGAAGGCCGCGGCCTTGTAGTTCGTGAGCGCCGACTCGAAGGCGAGGACGGGCTCCGGGATCTCGTCCGCCCAGAGGATGCGCTCGACGGCGTGCACGCCGGTCACCCCCTCGTCGTCGAAGAGGTCGTCGTCGGCCGCGACCTCGATGAACGCGTCGTAGCGGGCGTCCGTCGAGTAATCGAGGTCCGGAAAGACGACCGCGATGGCCCCCTCGACGCGCTCGTAGGACTGCCGCGCCTCCTTCCACGCGGCCTTCATCGCGTCGACGGCCGCCTTGTCGCTCGACGCGCTCCACCCGTCCTCGTCCGGCTCGGGCGCGGCCGCCTGGAGCGCGGCCGTGGCGGCGGCGAACGCGTCGAGGTTGTCCTGGATGAAGGCCTTCACCTCGAGCACTGCCCGTCGCTCGTAATCCGCGTCGGTGTACAGCGTCTCGTTGTCGCTCCCGCACGCGGGGAGCGAGAGGACGGCGGCGGCGATGGCCAGACCGGACCGCAGGCAGGCGGGGATGTACATGGATCTTTCGAGCTCCTTGGTCGCGGCTCGCCCGGAGCGAGCGCGGGATGTCGGTTGGCGCGAGCGCGCGCCGTCGAACGTCGAACGTCGATCAGAGCGAGCGCACGAAGTCGATGAGGGCCTCGCGATCCTCCCGGGAGAGCGCGCGGAAGGCGGCGACCGAGTCGGCCGCCTCCGACGCCGGGCCGTCGTGGAGCAGGATGGCCTGCTCGATGGTCCTGGCGCGGCCGTCGTGGAGGTACGAGGTGCTGTGGCGCATGCCGATGAGCGGCGCCGTCCGCCAGGAGACGGAGCTCGCCGACTCGTCGGCCAGCCCGTCGGCGAGATCGGGGCCGAGGTCGTGCAGGAGGAAGTCGGTGTAGACGGGCGCGTCGATGTCCGCGAGCTGCGCGATCGGGTAGTCGGCGCGCGTCCGCAGCGAGGGGACGTGGCAAGCGGCGCAGTCGACCTCGGCGAACAGCGCCTGACCGCGCTCGTCGGCGGGCGCGCGCCTCGGGATCTCCAGCAGGCGCATGTAGTCGGCGACGGCGTTCACCGTGTCGAGGACCACGTCCTCGCCCGGCTTGGCGTCGTCCGTGAGCCCGTCCGGGTTCGGCAGCTCGTCGGGGCGGAGCGGCGAGGTGATGCCCATGTCGCCCTGGTAGGCGTCGGCCGTGAAGTCATCGAGCGTCGCGACCCGCGCCTTGAACCCGAAGCGGCCGATGAGGTTCTCGTCGCCCTCGGCGAAGGCGTGGAACGTCTCGTCCGCGTTCTTCTTCGAGTGGAACACCACCCGGTTGATGCGCCCGCGGATGGCGTTGCCGCGCGCGGCCTGCTCGGCCGCGACCCGCTCGATCTCGGCGTCGTCGACCGCCTCCATGTACCCGCGACCGAACACCGGCGGGCCGAGGCGCTGCGAGAGCTTGATCGTCCCCTCGAGCTCGGGCCGCGCGAGCGTCGTCGCCCCGGCGACCCCGTAGGGCCGCATCGTGTGCCCGTAGGGGAGCGCCGCCTGATCCACCGCCGGCGTCACGCCGTCGGCCTCGACGAGCACCATCTTCTGGACGGCGCCCGGGCCGCGCGCGGCACCCTCGTGGCACCCCGCGCACGAGGAGCGGATGTACAGCGGCCCGAGCCCGTCGCGCTCGCGAAACACGAAGTCGAAGAGCGCGTCGCCCTCCTTGAACCGGGCCACCTGCTCCGCGGAGGCGCCGTGCAGCGGGATGTCGCTGAGATCATCGCCGATCAGCTGCAGGCCGAGCAGCGGGTCGGCGGGCGCAGGCTCTCCGCCGCAGCCGACGAGGAAGAGCACAGGAAGCGCGAGGACTGAGGCAAATCGCGACATGTTGTCGACGCGTAGCGTAAGGGTAATTGAAAGTCGATGTCAACAACCCGGAACGCCGCGCTGATCGCTGCTGATCTCGCACGGACGGTCCGCGTCACCGCGCGAAGCGCGGCGGAGGTCCAGGCGTTACACTGCGGGGCCGGCGCGGACGGGGCCCACGCTGGAGGACGGCGGATGACGCAGCGAGATGACGAGCGGCGCGCGGCCTCGATGGCCCTCAGGGACGGGCTGCGGGAGCTCGCGTGGCTCGACGATCGCCGCGCGGCCCACCTGGCGCTCAACGCCGGCTGGCTCCGGTACATGGGCCCTGGCTACGGCAATGACGTCTGTTCGATGTGCGGCGCGCTCCTCGAGCGGGGCACGGCGTACATGCACTGCGCGCCCTGCCTGGCGACGCGCGGGATCGACGAGCAGGCGCTGCTCCGCGCCTGCGCGGACGCGATGGCCGGGGACTGGCCGTTCCAGGACCGTCGGCCCGACGGCAGGCGCTGGGCGCACGCGCTGATCGCGTTCTGGCGGAACCACGTCGATCCGATGGAGTCGAGGGCGGTCCCGTACCGGAACAACACGCTCGAGTCCGCCTTCCACTACATGAAGCGGCGGCTCGCCGAGGCGGGGGTCGCGGAGATCTGGACGTTGCCTGAAGAGAGCCAGCGCGGGCTCGATCCTGCGATGGTCGTGCGCGCCCGGGGCGGCGCGGTGGCGATCGGCGTCGCCACGCAGCGCCGCATCGCGACGGCCGAGGACGGGGTGCCCGGCGGGCACGTCGCGCTGTTCGACGAGTTCCTCCGCCTCGCGGGCGAGCGGGAGGGGTTCCTCGTGGTCGAGAAGCTGAGCCGGCGCGCGCGGCGCGACGCGCCCGTCCGGGAGAGCGCGGTGACGACCGCCGAGGGACGGCGCGTGACGCAGCTCCGCTGCATGCAGGAGGACCGGAGCTGGCCCGCGCCCCCGGCGCCGGCGTAGGCGCTCTCCGGCGGCCGGCGCGCTACTGCCGGAAGGACTGCTCGATGTCGTAGATCTCGGCCGCGACGCCGTCCTGCCCGTTGTACCGCGCCGAGCCCCCGCGCCCGCCGAGCCCGGCCTCGCCGAGCTCGATGGTCGTGTTCGAGAGGGAAGGCGCCCTGACCGCGTAGGCGACGGCGATCGAGTGCCCGCCGAGCCCACCGCCGCCGTGGCCGCCCCGGCCGCCTCGCCCGCCCGGGCCGCCGCTGCAGGCGGCGTTCAGCCCCGTGGCCTCGCCCAGGATGCCGCCGGGCCCGCCCTGACCGCCCTCGCCGCCCTCCTGGCCCCTGCCGCCGTCTCCGCCGTCGCCCCCGCGCCCGGTCCTCAGCACCACGTCGTCGAAGAGGACCGTCGCGCTCCCCGCGAACACGGCGATGCTCGCCCCGCCCGCGCCCCCGCCGTTGCCGCCGAGCCCGCCGCAGCCGCCTGCGCCCCCGGAGCCGCCCGCGGCGCCTCCCGCCGTGCTCTCGAACGGGCACATCAGCGCGCCCGCGCCGCCCTTGGCGCCGCCGCCGCCCCCGCCGCCCTGACCCGGCTTGCCCGGCGTGCCGTTGCCGGCGAGCGGGCCTGTGTACCCGTCCAGGATCACGTCGCCGAAGCCGGCCGCCCCCGCGCCCGGACGCCCATCTGCGCCGTCCGCGCCCGCCACGCCTGGCGTGCAGGCCCTGCTGCTGGACTCGCCACGCCCGCCGTTCTCCGCGCCGCGCGGGTCCCCGTCGCCGCCATCGGAGCCCGACGAGATCGAGCCGACGCCCCCGCTGCCGCTGCGCGAGTCGTCCTCGCTGTCGTCCGGCGTACCGCAGGTGTTGAACACCGGGGCCCCGCCGAGGACCGAAGCGGACGTGCACGCGGCGTTGCCGAAGTTGCCGGACTGCCCCGCCTCGGCGGGGTCGCTCGCGAACGACTCGCCCTCTTTGCCCGGCGCCCCGTCGCCCGCCTCGAGGATGCACCGCGTGAAGGCGACCGGGATCCCCGAGGTGTTCGCGGCGATCGAGGAGCGGCCAGCCAGCTCGGTGTGGGTCGGCAGGATCGAGCGCGCGATGACGTGGAGGTCCTCGACGAGCACCGTCGCGGCGCCGCTGCCGCCATGGAACTTGAGCGGTGTCTCGCCTTCAGGCGCGGTGAGCGTCGTCTTCTTCTTGTCGCCTATCCACCGCCAGTCGTCGCGGCAATCGAGCCCACCGAAGATCCTGTGTCCCGCGGGCACGAGCACCGCCTCGTCGAACTCCTCGGCGCAGACGTAGATGCGCTTTCCCTTGCTAAAGGCGAGCTCGATCGCCTTCGAGAGCGTCTTCAGCGGCGCCCCCGAGGTCCCCGCGTTGCCGTCGTGCCCGGTGCGGGAGACCCACAGGCCGCACGACGAAGCGATCTTCCCCTTGGCCTTGCTCGGAGTGCAGTCGTCGTCCGACGGCCCATCATCGATGGGTATCTGGATGGAATCACCCCCGCCGAGGCTGCAACCGCTGGCCGTCGCCGCGGCAGCCGAAATGAATCCCAGCAATACGAGTGCATCAGCTTTGAATTGAATCCCCATACTATTCTTATTCCGGCCACCCCGGGGCGTTTACCAAGCAAAGCGACCTGGCGCCTCCCGCGCGGCGCGCTCTCCACGGATGTTCTCGTCACGGCCGCCGTCGCCGCGGGGTGTCAGCGCCGCGCGCGACGGGGGCTTAGAGCGCGACGTCCCCCGCCGGAAGGAGGTGTATCTGCCGAGCTGCCATCGCGGTCGCCCATCGCGCTTGCCCATCGCGGTGGTTTCCGTGCGAACATCGGCCCATGAGCGCGAACCTGAAGGACCTCGTGCGCGAGCTGCTCGACGCCGGCGGCGGGGAGCAGCTCGAAGGCGGTCGCTTCCTGCCGCTCGTCACGCTCGAGTCGGGCGCGCGGGTGGGGCTCGACGGCGCGGGCGGCTGGGTCTTCGCGCCCGAGGACGGCGGGGCGGCTCAGGCGTTCGCGCCCGAGCGCGGGCGCGTCTTCTTCGAGGTGCTGGAGTCGCGGCGGGACGACTTCGACGCGAGCATCGAGGCGGCGGCGAAGGCCGCGGGCTTGCCCCCCGAGGAGGTGGCCTTCTCGTTCCCCGCGGTCGACGTCGTCCGGGCGGTGCTCGCGCGGGGCCTGCCGAGCATGACGCGCCTCGCGCTCGCGTGGCTCCGGCTCACGGAGGCGCGGGCGCTCCGCGCCGACATCGTGGCCGTGTCGCGCGACCCGACCATGCCGGTGCCCATCCGGGACCTGGCGGAGCGCCTCACGGTCCCGGAATGAGCCCGCGCCGCGCGCCCGAGCCCCCGCCCCGAGGCGAGCCCGGCGCGGGGGAGGGCGGTCGGACGGCGGCGAACGACCCGAGCGGGACGCGCGAGATCAGATGGTCGCGAACGACTCGACGGGGATGTCCAGGGCGGACGAGTCCTCGCGGCCGAGGAGCTCGGCGGAGAACTTCGCGTGCGGGAGCACGTTGGACGCGAAGTAGAGGGCCGCGTGCTTCTTGCCCTCGTAGAAGGCGCGGTCCTTCGCGCCGGCGTCGCCCTGCGGCAAGGTCTCCAGCGCCTTGAGCGCGATGACCGCGCCGTCGAGCAGGAGCCAGCCGATCGCCAGCTCGCTCATCATCTCGAGGAAGCGGTTCGCCGCGAGCGGCACCATCGGCATCTTGCCCATCTGGAACCACGAGAGCAGCCGCATCGCGGTGCCGGCGACGGCCTCGTGCGCCTCGCGGAGCTCCTTGACGCTCGCGGCGAGGACGGGGTGCTTCTCGTGCGCCTTCACGAACTCGGCCACGTCGTTCAGGAAGGCCTGCAGGTTGGCCCCGCCGGCCTGGCCGAGCTTGCGCCCGACGAGGTCCATCGCCTGGATGTGGTTCGTGCCCTCGTAGATCGAGAAGACCTTCGCGTCGCGGCAGTACTGCTCGACCGGGTAGTCCTTCGTGTACCCGGCGCCGCCGAAGGTCTGGATCGCCGTCTCGCAGACGCGGAACGCCTGATCGGACGAGTAGGCCTTCACGAGCGGCACGAGCAGATCGACCTGGCCCTGGTTGTACGCGGCCGCGCGGTCGTCCTTGCCCTGGTAGACGGCGACCGCGTCCTGGTGGCGCGCGAGCTTGATGATCAGCGCCCGGATGCCCTCCACGCGGCTCTTCATGTCGAGCAGCATCCGCCGCACGTCCGGGTGGTCGACGATCGGCACGCGCGGCGCGGTCGCGTCCTTCCACTGGAGGATCGACGAGCCCTGCTTGCGGTCCTTCGCGTACTCGAGCGCGTTCAGGTACGCGGACGACGCGACCGACACGCCCTGCAGGCCGACCGAGATGCGCGCGCCGTTCATCATCCGGAACATCTGCGGCATGCCCTGGTGCTCGACGGTGCCGACGAGCTCCCCGAGGCAGCCGTCGTTCTCGCCGAAGTTGAGCACGCACGTCGACGAGCCGTTGATGCCCATCTTGTGCTCGATGTTGCCGACGAGGACGTCGTTCGGCTCGCCGAGCGAGCCGTCGTCGTTCACCCGGAACTTCGGCACGACGAACAGGCTGAGCCCCTTCGTCCCGGGCGGAGCGCCCTCGACGCGGGCGAGCACGAGGTGCACGACGTTCTCGGTGAGGTCCTGGTCGCCGCCGGAGATGAAGATCTTGGTGCCGCGGATGAGGTACTTGCCGTCCTTCTGCTTCACCGCGGTCGTCCGCGACGAGCCGACGTCCGAGCCGGCCTGGGGCTCGGTCAGGCACATCGTCCCGCTCCACTGCCCGCCGAACATCCGCTTCAGGTAGATGTCGCGCTGCCGCGGCGTCCCGAAGTGCTCGATCAGCTCCGCCGCCCCGTAGGTCAGCCCGGGGTACATGTTGAGCGCCGCGTTGGCGCCGCAGAGGAACTCCTCGACCACCGTGTAGAGCGTGAACGGGCCGCCCTGGCCGTCGTAGGCGGGCGAGACGGAGACCGACTTCCACCCGGCCTCGTACAGCTTGTCCCAGGCCTCCTTGAACCCCGGCGGGGTCTTGACCTGCCCCGCCTCGATGCGACAGCCGACCCGATCGCCGACCGTGTTCAGCGGGCCGAAGACCTCGCACGCGAACTTGTACACCTCGTCGACGACCATCGAGACCTCGTCGCGCCCCCACGCGTCGTACGGCGCGTTGCCGAGCAGCTCGTCTAGGCGGAATTGCTCGAACAGGAGGAAGCGGATCTCGCGGAGGTCAGCCTTGTAGCGGTTCTGGAAGGTTTGGGCGTTCGACATGGGAGACCTCCTCGTTGCCGCGGCTTCCGGCGCTGGCAGCCGGTACCCTTCCCGGTCTACCGCGCAGCCGCGGCATAGTTCTTCATTCGCCTAGCATGCCGCCGCGTCGCGTCAACATGCGTCCGTGACAGGGGGGCCATCTTCCGGAAATCAGACGCGATCCGGGGGTCTGCCGGGGGTGTCGTGGGGCGGGTCCGCGGCGGGCGCCAGGGCGGTGGATCCGGCGGGCGCCGCGGCGTAGGCTCCGTCGCGATCGAACCATGTCCGACCCGGCTTACATCACGCCCGGCGGGGCGAAGAAGCTGTCCGAGGAGCTCGCGCGCCTCCGTTCCGTGGAGCGGCCGCGCATCGTCCAGGAGGTCGCCGACGCGGCGGCGCAGGGCGACCGCTCCGAGAACGCCGAGTACATCTACGGCAAGAAGAAGCTGCGCGAGATCGACCGGCGGATGCACTACCTGACCAAGCGGCTGGAGAAGGCCGTGGTGGTCGACCCGTCGGAGCAGCGCGGCGACAAGGTCTTCTTCGGCGCGACGGTCGAGATCGAGGACGAGGACGGCGCGCGCCACACCTACCAGATCGTGGGCGAGGACGAGATCGACAGCGGGGCCGGGCGCATCAGCTGGCGCTCGCCGGTCGGCCGATCGCTCCTCGGCAAGCGCGCGGGCGACGTGATCACCGTGCGCCGCCCGGCGGGCGAGGCGGAGATGGAGATCATCTCGGTGCGGTACGGCTGAGCGCCGCAGCGGCGCGGCCGGAGGAAGAGGAAAAGGAGCAGGAGTTCGGCATGAGGATCTTGCACACGATGCTGCGGGTCGGCGATCTCGAGCGCTCGATCGGCTTCTACAGGGACGTGCTCGGGATGCAGCTCCTGTCGCGGAAGGACTACCCGGAGGGCAAGTTCACGCTGTGCTTCCTCGGGTACGGGAGGAACCCGGAGCACGCGGAGATCGAGCTCACGCACAACTGGGGCGTGGAGAAGTACGAGCTCGGCACGGCGTACGGGCACGTCGCGCTCGGGGTGGACGACATCTACGCGGCCTGCGACCGCATCCGCGCGGCGGGCGGGAAGATCACGCGCGAGCCGGGCCCGATGAAGCACGGCAAGACGGTGATCGCGTTCGTCGAGGATCCGGACGGCTACAAGGTCGAGCTCATCGAGGAGTCGAGCCGCAACCAGTAGCCCGACGATCGAGGCCGGCAGGCCGAGGTCGGGGCGAGGTCGAGGAGAGAGCGCGCGACCGGAGAGGCGCGGATCGGGGCGGAGGCTCGAGGCCTCCGCGGCGTCCGCGCCTCGTCGCGTGGATCTCCTCGCGAGGCGCCGAGGTTCAGGCGCTCGCGACCGGCGCTGCGTCGTTCGCCGGCTCGGGGGCGGGCAGCGCGCCGCCGTCCGCGGCGGCCGCGTCGTCGGCCGACGCCTTCGACGGCGCCTCGGCGGCCGCGCCGCTCGCGGCCGCGGCGGCCTTCTCGGCGTTCCGCGGGCGGCCGCGCGGCTTCTGCAGGAGCGACGGGGCCAGGTCGCCGTCGCCGCCCTCGTGCCAGCGCAGGTAGGCGACGGCGCGGCGGCACTCCTCGTAGGCCTTGGCGACCAGCGAGATCGCGCGGGCGCGGCGATCGCTCGCGTCGGTGATCTTCGGCGCCGCGGACGAGCCCTTGCCGGGCTTCGCGGCGAGCGCGGCGAGGAGGCGCACGCCGAGATCCGCGGCGCGCTCGAGCTCCTCGTCCTCGACCGCCGTCTTCGCGCGGACCTTGTCCCAGGAGCCGCGGAACAGCTCGGCGAGGGCGATGAGATCGCTCGCGAGATCCGTGTGGCCCTTGCCCTTGCGGATGTCGGCGACGCGCTGCTTGTCGAGCAGGTTCCTGTAGGCGAGCGCCTCGGCGGCGACGAGGAGCCCCTCGCGCAGCGTGCCGGCGTCGTCGGTGAGCTTCTTCGCGTCGAGCTCGCTCGCGGGCGTGCTGTAGAGCAGGTCGGCGTACCACGCCGCGAGGGCGTAGTCCTCGAGCTCGTCCAGCATCTCGATCGGGTGGTTCGGGAGATCGCGGACGATCTCGTCGCGGAGCTCGCGCAGGTGGGGCAGGGCGGAGAGCACGGAGCTCACGGCCCTGGGGACCTCGACGTAGACGGTCACGAGGTCCTCGGGGCCGAGCTCGAGGAGCTTCGGCTCAACGCGGCCGTACGCCGCGAGCGCGGCGGCAGGCGAGGACGGGAGAACGGGAGCAGGTGCTGCTTTCGGGGGTCGCGCCATACAGATGTCTCCAGCGGAGGGCGCGCACACTGCCAGACGGAAGCGCGAAGGGAAAGGGGGGCGTGCGACGACGCGACGTCCATCGTCCTCTCGCGTGCCCTCGCGTGCCCTCGCCGCCGCGCTTCCGCATGGCGGGCCGCCAAGTCAAGCCTGGAGATCGCGAGGGCAGCACATTCCGGCGATGCGATGGGTTTTCTCGCGGTCCGTCGCGGCGGCCCGCTGGCGCGCGCCCCCTTCGGACGCGCCCCGCGCGGGCGCGCGATCTCCGGCGGACGGCGGCCTGTCCAGAACAGGCTCGGCAGGGCGCTGCGCTCTGGTAGATTGCCGCCCGAGGAATCGAGACATCATGTACGCGATTGCGATCATCCGTTACCGGCGCCCGCTCGACGAGGTGCTGAAGGTCATCGACGACCACCGCGCTTATCTCAAGAGGCTCATCGATCAAGGGCTGGTGCTCGCGTCAGGGCCGCTCGATCCGCGCTACGGCGGAGCGATCCTGCTCCGGGTGCCGGACGACGCGGCCGGGGCGACGCTGGATCAGATCCGGGACGGCGATCCCTTCACGCAGAAGGGGATTGCGCAGTACGAGCTCCTGCCGTGGGCGCCGGTGTTCGGGAAAGAGGAGCTCGATCGGGTCTTCGCCCCGAAGGCCTGAGGCGAGGGCAGCGCCGCGCCGTGGCGCGCCGCGGCCCGCGCGCTACGGGGCGCCGAACGCCAGCACGCCCGCGTCGTCGGTCGTGTGGGCGCTGCCCGGCGTGACGCGGACCACGAGCTCCGCCCCTTGCGGCACGACGGCCACGTCGTAGCCGGCCCTCGGCGAGAGGCCGGTGATCACGTGCCTGCGCGTCGCGGCGGGCACCCGATAGGACACCGGCCCCGGGGTCGCTTGCAGGTCCGAGCGGAAGAGGACGGCCCGGCCGGCCACCAGGGCGCCCTCGACGCCGGAGCCCTGGGCGCCCTCGATCCGCACGGCCGCGTCCATCGTCGCGCCCGCGTCCGCGCCTTGCAGCACGTGGAGGAAGCGGACGTCCGCGGGGCCGGCCGGGTCCTCCACGACGAGGCGGTGGGTCGTCGGCTCCATCTCCGCCGCGTCGTCGACGTCCTCGACCGGCACGGCCGTCATGCGGGCGCTGCGGGGCAGGAGGCTCTGGACGAACAGCGCCTGCCCCCTCGGGGTCACGGCGGTGGCCGTCCGGCCCGAGATCTGCGGCGCCGCGGTGGTCATCAGGTTGAACCGCTTGAACCGGCCGGCGGTGCGCGAGGCCGCGCGGTCGTAGACCACCACGTGATCGGGCTCCAGCCAGACGATCGACCGGCTCGCGTGGACGATGTCGCTGGCGGCGTCCGACGGGACCCAGGCGTTCGGGCGGGTGTTGTAGAGGTCCGTCGCGACGCCCTCGGCGAACACGTAGCCTGCGCCCCGGCTCATGCGCGCGATCGGGTCGCCGGCGGCGCGCCCCTCGCGCCACTGGCCGCCTCGCGGGGCGAGCTCCTTCTCGAACCAGCGCAGCCGCGACGGCTGGTCGTTCTGCAGAGAGAGGGTGTTGTGGTAGTCGGCCGTGGACCCGATGAGGTTGCTAGAGTAACTCGTGTGCTCCTTGGTCAACCACTCTCCCTTCCGGTAGAGCTCGATCTGATTGCAGTCGCCGAGCTGGTGGTTGATGGTGACCCAGCCGCACCGCCACGTGAACCACGTCGCGCTCTTGGTCCAGTCCGAGCGCGCGAGCACGGCGCCGCGGCCCGGCGCCCGCTCGAAGAAGACGGTGGGCATCGCCGGGCGAGGATCCGGCGGGAGCGGCGCTGCCGGGTCGAAGAGCAAGAAGCTCAGGATGGCCCGGGTCGGGACCGGCGAGCCCCAGACCTTGGACGTGCGCGCGTAGAGCGCGGGCGCGCCGCCCTCGAACGCGTTGGCCACGATCCAGCGCGATTTCTGCAAGCGCGCCGTGTTGCCGGTGAGGAGGTCGTAGACGCCCAGCGAGCCGAACACCTCGGCGAAGCGCGGCTCGACCCGGACCCGCAAGGTGTCGCCGTAGTTCGCCGCCTCGTACACCGGCCCGAGGTCGGGCATCGACGGGTACGTGACCGGGCCCGGCGACATCGAGTGCAGGAACCCGTCCGAGAACCGGTCCCAGTACCCGCTGCGCAAGAGGCCGATCTGCGGGCCTGACAGGGCGCGGGCGTCGTAGCCGGCCGTGTGGAGCGCGAGGAGCGCCTGGTGGAGGCTCGCCAGCCCGCCGCCGTAGAGGAAGCCCTCCACGGGCAGGCCGCCGCTGGCCACGCCGAGGCCGTCGGGCGAGACGCCGAGGTGCTTGGCGGCGATCTCGGGCGCCTCGAAGATGGCGAAGGCCTGATAGAGCCAGGCGCCGGTGGCGTCCGCGCGGTAGCTGCGCAGCGTGTTGCCGAGCGCCTCCGGCGGGGTGTTCGGATCGAGCGGGCGGTCGTCCGCCTCGTCCATCGCGAGCGACATCAGCGTGACCTGGCGCAGATGGCCGAGATAGAAGTTGTTCGCCGCCCACCGGAGCTGGAGCGGATCGCGGAGCAGCGCCGGATCGTTCATGACGCCGACCGGGTGGGGGTGCTCGTTGCCCGCCGTGGCGGCGTGAAGGTTGTCGTCAGCCCACCTGAGAAAAACCTGCCGTATTTTGGCCTTGTCCCCGGCGGAGAGCACGGGGCGGCCGCCCGCGTCGGTCGCGCCGTAGATCCAGTCCACCGTCAGCGGGAACCCATCGCCCCACCAGCGCGAGCGGTCGCCGGTCGCGAACTTCGGGTCGCGGAAGGGCTTGCCGTCGGCGCTCCCCTTGCTCGCCTCCTCGATGGCGTACATCAGCAGGTTGCGCGCCCTGACGGCGTGGACCGGGCGGGCCGCGACGTCCGGATCGATGAGCGACATGAAGGCGAAGAACTCGGCATACGCCTCGGTCGGATACTGCACGTAGGCGTTGGTGCCGCCGTCCGGCCACGCGGGGTTCGGCCGGCCATTCGGGTAGAAACGGCCGTCGTACGCCGCGATGGCGCCCTGGAGCGCGGGCAGCATCGCCTCCTTGTACATGCGGTTGCGGCTGTCGGCCGCCCACCCGCGCAGCCTGGGGAGGTGGTCTTTCGTGAGCCAGAGTCGCGGGTGCCCTGCGGTGGGCGCCGCGTCGGCGCGCGCCGCCGCGCCGACAAGGCTCAGAGAGAGCGCCGCGGCGGTGAGGATGTGGTGAATCGGTCGCATGGGATCCTCAATGTTGCTCGGCGCGAACAGCCGCGCCGGCCAGCGTCGATCGACGCCGAGCAGCACGCGTCATGCCGGGTACAAGCGTGCGCGCCCCGCGTCACCCCGAAAGCGCCGAGCGTTCCTGCCGAACGGCCGCCCGGCGCCAGGCGCCGAAGCTCGCACCCGCGAAACATTCAAGAAACATTGTCGAAACATGGCGCCCGGCGCAACCGGCGCAACCAACGCGACCAACACGGCCAACGCGACCAGCATGCCGCTCGAGCCGCGCCGCTGTCGAAAGCTGGTGCTCGAGCCCGGTGACGACGCGCAGGACGACGCGCAGGACGAGCAACGAGGCCGCCGCGCTGCCCGTCTCCGGGCGGCTGGCCCGGTTCAGAAAGGAGGAGGTGACGCGAATCTGTCGCACATGGGCGCGGATCTGCCGCTACACTATGAGAAGATGGGAGCCCTCCGCAGTATGCTCGCACCAGACTTCTCCCCGTTCCTCGGCGATCCACAGATCGTCGGCGAGGGCAATCTCGTGAAAGGCACCCTGATCGGCTCGCGCGCCCAGACGCTGCGGCAGAGCTATGGCGAGCGGTTCGTGGCGGATCTCGGCCGCCAGCTGTCGCCGCAGGCGGCCCGCTATCTCAGCGATCCGCCGATCCCGTCGACCTGGAACGAAATGGCGCCGCTCATCGAGATCGACTGCGCGCTCATCCACGGCGTCTTCGCCGGCAGGATGGAGAAGATGCGCCACTTCGGCGCGGACGTCGCCCGGAGCGATCTGACGACGATCTACAAGACGATGGCGCTGGGGAGCTCGCCGTCGATGCTCTTCAAGCGCTTCGGCCTCGTGTACAGGACTTACTTCAAATACGGCGACTTCAGCGTGCGGGTCGTCAGCGAGGTCGCGGGGAGGGTCACGCTCTCGGGCGGCGGCTTGCCGCTCTACCTGTGCAGTCAGGGCATCTCCGGCTGGATCGAGGCGGGCCTGGCGCTCGCGGGCAGCCGGCGCATCGCGGTCGAGCACACGACCTGCAGGCACCGCGGGGCGCCGCGGTGCACCTGGTCGATCTCGTGGGGGTGAGCGGCGAGGGGAGGGGGCTGCGCGGTCACGCCCGGGCCCGGCGCCGCGGCGCCGCGCGACGTCCCAGGCGTCAGGCCGCGGCCCGCCCGCCTTCTCCGAACGCCGCCCGCGCGAGCAGCCGGCGCAGCGCCTCCGCGCTCTCCTCCCAGGACGGCGGCGCCGCCTCGGCGAACGCGCCGTCGTCCCAGGTCCGCGCGAGCGCGTCGCGCAGCGCGCGGCCGAGCGCTCCGGCGTCGCGCGGCGGGACGAGCAGCCCGGTGCGCCCCGGCGTCACCACGTCCGGAATGCCCCCCACGCGCGTCGCCACCACGGGCCGCGCCGCGGCCAGCGCCTCGAGCACCACGTTCGGGGTGCCCTCCGCCCAGCTCGGGAGCGCCAGCAGATCCGTCGCCGCGAGGTGGCGGGCAACCTGGGCGAGCGGCCGCGCCCCGACCGCGATGATCCGGCCTCGCTCGCCCCGCAGCTCGGCCGACCCGCCCTCGCGATCACGCCGCAGCGCCGCCTGCTCGACCGCCGTCCGCTCCGGGCCGTCGCCGACGACCACGAGGTGGATCGGCTCACCGCCGTCGCCGCTATCCCGGTCGATCGCCTCGAACGCGCGCAGCAGCTCGTGAATGCCCTTCTCGCGGAGGACGTTCCCGACGAACGTCACCACGCGCCCGCGCTCCGGGAGCCCGAGCTCGCGCCGGGCGGCGCGCCGGTCCGCCGGGCGGAAGAGCGCGCGGTCGACCCCGTTGCGGACGAGGACCGCGCGATCCCGCGGGGCGCCGAGCGCCGCGAGCGCCTCCACCATCGGACGGCTCACGCCGATCGCGTACGCGGCGGACCGGAGCGCGCCGCCGACGAGCGGGCGCACAGAGCGCCAGCGGGCGACGACGTTCACGTCCGTGCCATGGGCCTTCACCGCATAGGGGAGGCCGAGCATCCGGGCGAGCAGCGCCGCCGCGCAGGCGTCGGGGTACAGCCACGCCCCCAGCACGACGTCGAACCGCCCGCGCAGCCGCGGGACGTAGGGCAGGAGCCCCGCCAGGTAGAGCGGCGCGTTCACCGGCGCCAGCACGCGGCCCGCCCCCGGCAGGTACGGCGCGCGCGGGTGCACCACCTGCACGCCGTCGATCTCGTCGCGCTCAGGCACCGCCGTCAGCCGGCCCGGCCGCGTGCGCCCGCCCAGGAGCGATACGCCCGGGTGGTACGGGATCGCGGCCAGCACCTCCACCTCGCAGCGCCGCGACAGCGCCGCGAGCTGCTGCCGCTGGAACGCGCACGACAGCGGCTCAACCCGGTTCGGAAAGATGCGCGTCACCCAGAGAACGCGCAGCGGCCTCGACAAGCCTTCCTCCTCCACGCCCGCGCCCACGCCGAATTTCATGATGTAACTCATATTACGAGCCGTCCTTCCGCCCCAGCGGGGCAGGGGCCGACTCGAGGTACGTCCCGCCCTGCCTGCGCACGTCCACGCCGCGAGAGCCCGCGGTGCCAGCCCCCGAGGAGCGCTCAGGTCGCCGCCGCGCGCCACACCCGCGCATGCCGGGTCAGATTTGTAATGTTGCAAACATTAACGAACGTGGGACGCTCCGGGCGCCGGGCGTGCTGCCGGGGAGGGAAGGGCGGCCGATTCGGGTCGCGCCCGCCGCGCGGCGTGCCGCTCGACAGCAAGGGGGCGCGTGTTCTCGTTCGTCTTGCCGATGTGGGAGTCCGACGTGACGGCGCAGGCGGCGGTGGAGCAGAGCGTGGCGTCGAGCGTCGGGGACGTGGGCTCCGGCGCGCTGATGGCCGGCGTCGAGGGCTCGGTCGAGGGCTCGCTGCGCGGCGAGAGCTCGCGCTACGGTTTCAGCGTCGACGGGAGCTACGGGCGGGTCCTTCAGGTCTCGCTCGACGCGGCGCGCTCCGCGCCGTCCGACAGCGTCTCGGCGCGCCTCGGCGGGGGAGCGGGCTGGACGCTCTCGCCGCATGCGGACCTCTCGATGGCGGCGGCCGGCTACCTGGCGACCCGCCTCGGCGTGCGCGCCGCCGACGCGCTCGCCGCGCGCGATCCGTTCCTGTACGGCAATCGCCTGCAATACACGCTCTCCGGGGGACCGGCCCTGTCCATCGCGACATCGCGGCGAGCCGCGGCGCGCCTCGAGCTCGGGTACGAGCAGGCCGGCGCGCTGTCGGCCGACGACCCGGCCGGGGCCGGGATCGACGCGCACACGGGGCGGGCCCAGGTGAGCACGTCGATCGACCTCGGCGCGCTGGACACGCTGACCCCCGAGCTCCGGTACGAGATCACCCAGTATCATCACGCGCTGCTCGACACCGAGCTCACGCGCGGGGAGGCCCGCGTCCACGCCGGCGCGGCGCTCCTGTCCGCGACTCACGAGCTCACGCGCAACGCCTCGGCGCGCGCCTCGGGCGGCGTGACCGTCGCGAGCCCGCCGCCCGTGCTGTCGTCGCGCGACGCGGTGATCGCGCCGACGGCGCGGGTCGGTCTCACCTACGTACAGGAGCGCTACAGGCTGACAGCGGGGTACGCGTACGCCTATACGTCGCTCGGGCCGAGGATCGGATTCGGGCACGAGCACGAGGCGTCCCTCGAAGCGAGCTTCCGGCCCGCGCGGGGCGGCGCGACCCGCGATCTCCTCGTGACCGGCGTCGCCCGCTTCTCGACCGGCAGCGCCCCCGTCGCCGCGAATCCGCCGCTCCACCTCGCCCCCGGCGCGCCGGCGCCCTCCAGGGAAGGCTCGCTGTCCACGACCACGGCGCTCGCGGGCGCGGAGATCGCCTATCCCCTGGCGCGCGGGATCGCGCTGCGCGGCGGCGTCGACCTGGAGTTCGTGCGCGCCGCGCTCGACCCGGCGCCGAGCGCAGGCGAGGTCGGCGGCTCGCTGAGGAGCATCGTGATGGCCGGGATCTCGGGGACGCTGTCGACGGATCGCCACCGGACCGTGCGCCGCGATCCCGACGGCGCATGGGACGACGAGCGCCGCGCCGCGATGATCCAGGGAATGCCGTCCGGCCGCTGGCGACCGCCCGAGCCGGGCGGCGAGCGCGACGACCGCAGCGCCGCCTCCGGCGACACCGCCGCCCCCGGCGAGGCCCCGCGGGAGACGCCGCCCGCGCGCGCCGGTGACGTCGGCGCGCGATAAGCCGCGTCGACATACCTGTTCGACACACCCGTTCAACGCCCCTGTTCGACACGACGGGGCAAAGCGCGCTCCCGGCCGGAGCGACGCGCTCGCCGCGCCGCCGATCCGCAAAGCTCCCCGAGCGCGCGCCCGGAGACGACGTACGCAGTCCGTCGACAGCGTTCTCTCGGCGCGACTCCCCTCGTCACCGCGCATTCCCGGCGCAACCGCCCGCGATGTCGTCGATTGCGCCGCGCCCGGCTTCGCGCGCGGCGGCTCAGTCCGCCGCCGATGGACGAGATTCGTCGGAGGCATCTGGCGTTCTGCCCCGGTCCGCTCTAATGTGGGTCCAACTACAACCGTGTGTGCCCCGCCGGAGGCGATGCGCCGTGGCGCGCGACCGCCCGGGGCGCTGGGCTAGACGAGTGGGGAGGGACGATGCTGGAGCTGTTCCGGTCGCCGCGCCGGGCCATGGTGTGGTTTGTCGAGGCCAGCCTGCTCTCGCTCCTGGTGTGTTGCGCGCCGGGCGTGCTCGTGGGCTGGGAGCACGCGCTCGACGGAGAGCGCTTCGGGCAGACGCTGAGCATCTCGCTGGTCGCGCTGGCGTCGCTCTACTATCACGGCCTGTACGGGCCGGAGCCGCCCAGGGCGCGCGCGCTGTTCCTGACGATGTTCCGGGCGCTCGGCATGGCGGCGGCGGTGCTGTGGCTCGCGTTCTGGCTCGTGCCGGACGCGGAGCTCGGCGACCGGGTGCTCCTGACGTCGCTCGGGGCAGCGGCGATCGTGCTCCCGGCGTGGCGCGCGGCGTGCAATCGGGTGCTGAGCAGCGAGAGCTTCTCCACGCTGGCGGTCGTGCTGGGGTCGGGCGAGCTCGCCCGCACGTGCGCGTCCCTCATCCGGAAAGACGGAGACGTCCTCGGGCTGCGCCTCGCCGGCCGGCTCGTCAGGGACGAAGAGCCGATCGACGATCCCGAGATCGCGGGCAGGACCCGGGATCTCCGGCGCCTCGTCGAGCAGCGCGGCGTCGCGGTGGTGATCGTGGCGATCCCCGATCGGCGCGCCGCCTTCCCGCTGGAGGAGCTGCTCGATCTGAAGTTCCGCGGCGTCCAGATCGAGGAGGGCATGGACTTCTACGAGCGCGTGACCGGCAAGATCTGCGTGCGCGAGCTGAAGCCGAGCCAGATCATCTTCTCTCACGGCTTCCGCGTGCGGCGGCGGACGCTGGTCGCGAAGCGGCTCTTCGACGTCGTATGCGCGAGCGCCGGGCTCGTGCTCGCATTGCCGCTGATGGCGCTCACGGCCATCGCGGTGAAGGTCGACTCCAGGGGACCGGCGCTCTATTCGCAGATCCGGACAGGCGCCCTCGGGAAGCCGTTCCGCATCCACAAATTCCGGTCGATGCGGACCGACGCCGAGAAGAACGGGGCCGCGTGGGCCATCGAGAACGATCCGCGCGTGACCCGGGTCGGGCGGTTCATCCGGAAGACGCGGCTCGACGAGCTGCCTCAGCTCTGGAACGTGCTCGTCGGCGAGATGAGCATGGTGGGGCCGCGGCCCGAGCGCCCCGAGTTCATCGAGGCGCTGGAGAAGCAGATCCCCTTCTTCCGGCAGCGGCTCTGCGTGAAGCCGGGCGTGACGGGGCACGCGCAGGTGCGCTGCCGTTACGGCGCGTCCGCCGAGGACGCGCTGGAGAAGCTCCAGTACGATCTCTATTACATGAAGAGCTTCTCGCTCTGGTTCGATATCTCCATCCTCATCGACACCGTGAAGGTCGTGCTCTGGCGCATCGGCGCACGGTGAATGCTCCGGCTGCCGACGCGTGCAATGGCTGCGCTCTTTAACGACGCGCCCGGTGGCGCGGCCTCTGCAGAGAACGCCCGAGGGATCGGCGAGCGTCGGTCTCCGGGGGGATCAGCGATGAAGACGCGGATGAAGGCGGGCATCGTGAGCTCGGTGTTTCTGCTCCTGGGCTGCGCGGAGCTCGACCGGGCGCCGGACGAGCGCGTCGCCGCCGCGCAGAGCAGCGTGAACGGCCCCGCCTTCCGCTTCATCGAGGGTGGGCCCGTGCCCTACGTGCTCGGCTACACGCCCGAGACCGGCCAGATCCTCGGCGGCGCCCACCAGCTGCTCATCCCTACGACCGGCGCCCGCGAGGCGATCGACGGCGCCAACCTGCCCTCGCACCTGCACCCCGATCTCCAGGGCGCCCGGCTCCGGCTCGACACGACGCTGCTGCAAGGCGAGGCGCAGTCGAGCGCGTTCCCCTCGAACTGGTGGCCCCAGCGGCAGAACGGCATCGCCGACCGCTGGAATTCGATGTTCAAGAACTACTCCGATCGGACCTCCGACCCGGACAACCTCTCTCCCGTCGAGAAATACGACGTTCTCTTCCACCCGGGACAGATGGAGTCGCTCGCGAGCATCGCCACGTGGAGCGCGGACGACCTCCGGAGGCCCCCGTACCTGCGCAACCCGCCCTACATCCAGCCGGCGGTGGTCGTGGCCGGTCCGGCGACGCGCTGGGAGCTGCAGCATCACGGGCTCTACCAGGGGATCTATCCGGAGTACTGGTGGGGGCACTGCAACGGGTGGTCGGCGTACGTCGCCGCCGAGGGCGCCGGGCCTCGCCGCGACGTCCGGGTGAAGCTCGTCGACTCGAAGGTGACCGAGTGCGCCGCGGCGGAGACCGGGTGCGTCCTGTTCCGCATGGCGGACATCGAGGCGCTCATGAGCGAGGTCTACTTCAGCGACGCGGTGACCTTCTCGGGGCGCCGCTGCGAGACTCGGGCGGATCGGACGGCGCGCGACATCTACGGCAGGCCGCTCGACCCCGCCTGCCGCGACCTCAACCCCGCCACGATGCACGTCGCCATGACCGGGCTGCTCGGGGTCGGCGCGAAGCCGCTCTCCGGCGAGTCGACCCAGAAACAGCGGCTCATGTTCATCGTCGACCACACCTGGGACGCGGAGGTGTGGAGCTTCCCCGTGAAACAGTTCTCGATCGACACCATCGAGGAGATCGGCCCGCAAGACGCCGCGCGGCTCCTGTGCGGCGGCGCGTACATGGGCGCCGACTGTTACAACTACCGGATGAACCCGGCCGCGAGGCGCTTCGTCCGCGTGGCCGCGCGATTCTGGATGATCTCCGATTCGGTCACCGGCGAGACGCTGCTCCTCCCGCCCGCCCAGCGCGACGTCCCGCTCTCGGTCTCGGAGCTGCACTACGTGCTCGAGCTCGACAGCGATCTCACGATCCTCGGGGGGGAGTGGATCAAGAACCCGTCGATCGTCAACGGGATCAACGGCAAGGAGCTCCACCCCGACTACGCGTGGATGCCGGTCCGGGCCCAGGGGACCGGCGAGGACAGCGACGATCTCGGGGGCACCGAGGACAACCCCTACGTCTCGTACGCAAAGGTCAAGGCGCTGCTCGCGCTCGCGCAGCGCGGCGGCTGAGGGGCGCGGCCGCCGCGCGCGCCGCGCTCAGAGCACCCGGGAGATGTCGAGGATCTGCCGGCCGCCCTGCGGGGGCGTCACGAAGAGCTGCAGCGCGATCTCGAAGCGCGGCCCCTGGAAATAGCCGATCCGGATCCGGTGCTTCCCCGGCTCCAGCATCACCGCGCCCTGCGCGCTCTGCGGCTCGTGCCGGCCGTCGTTCTCGGCCACCACCCGGTCGTCGATGAAGAGCCTGGAGCCGTCGTCGGAGAGCAGCTCGAACTGGTGCGCTCCGCTGCGCGAGGTCACGAACTCTCCCTCGTACGAGATCTGGAACCACTCGTTGCGTCCGCCGGGCACGCCCGGGAAGCCGCTCTGCCAGGACCGCGGCGAGATATCGAGCCGCGGCGTGTAGAGGACCGCGACCGGGCTCAGCGAGGCGGTGTTCAGGAGGTGCGACGTGCCGTTCGGCACGAAGTACACGAGGCCGCGCAGCGCGTTCACCCCCGCGGTCTCGGGCCCGCCGAAGTCCGTCGCCTGCCCGACCACGACGACCCCCGGCGGCGCGGCGGGCACCGCGTCGATCGTGACCACCGCGCCGCTCACGAGGACCGGCCCGGCCCGCGGCGGCTCCGCCTGCGTCGTCACGGCGCAGCGCCCGACGAGCACCGCGGCGCCCAGGGCGCCCACCACGGCGCACGCCGCCGCCGCCTTCACCGTGACGGACGTCGCCCTCCACCAGATAAGAAATCGACTCATAAGCGCTCCGTGTCTCCGCGGCCGGTCCGGCCGCTCGGCGGCTATGCACGCGGAGATGATGCGATTTGTCAAGGACAAGCGTCGCATTCGCGCCCGCGGGGACGACGTGTGACGACCGAGCCACGAGCGCTCCCAGGAGGTGGCGCACCTGGATATGGCGGTCGGGTAGATCCTTATGGCGCTCCCGGCCGCGCTTCGCGCCGACGTTCGCTGGCTGTTGTCCCAGACGTGTACTAAGCGTCGGGGGCTTTGATGCGAAGCGACGGTGAGAGCCGCGATGCCGCGACGGGGGTCCCGTCGCCCCAGCGAACACGGTTGGCCGACAGCCTCGTCGTCGCGCTCGGGGCGTCGGCGGGGGGCCTGGAGGCCTTCAGGGCCTTCCTCTCGGCGATGCCGCCCGACAGCGGGTTCGCCTTCGTGCTCGTGCACCTCGAGCCGCACAACGCGGGCGTGATGTCGCAGCTGCTCGCGGCCCACACGGGCATGCCCGTGCTGGAGGCGACGGACGGGCTGCCGATCCAGCCGAGCCACGTCTACGTCACCCCCTCGCACGCCACGGCGACGATCCAGGACGGCGTCTTCCGGCTGAGCCGCCTCGCGGAGCCGCGCGGGCACCGCGCGGCGATGGACGCGCTGCTCCGGTCGCTCGCCGAAGAGGCGAAGCAGCGGGCGGTGGCGGTGGTGCTCTCCGGCTCGGGGCACGACGGCGTGAGCGGGCTCAAGGTCGTCCGAGAGCACGGCGGGCTCACGATCGCGCAGCACCCCGCGACCGCCGCTCACCCGGAGATGCCGCGGCACGCGATCGACACCGGGCTCGTCAACTACGTGCTCGCCCTCCGCGACATCCCCGCCGCGCTGCTCGAGTACGCGCGGCGCCTGCCCGCGGAGGGGGATCGCGCGGACCTCGTCGAGGAGATCGCCGCGCGGCTGCCGGAGATCTGCGCGCTGCTCCTCGAGCGCACGGGGCACGACTTCCGCCAGTACAAGCGGACCACGCTGGTCCGGCGGGTGCAGCACCGGGCCCAGGTGCTGCGGGCGACCTCGATCGCCGACTACATGGCGCTGCTCCGGCGGGAGGCGGACGAGCCGACGCAGCTCGTCCGCGATCTCCTCATCGGCGTGACCGAGTTCTTCCGCGATCCGGAGACGTTCGAGGCGGTGCGGGAGGAGATCGTGCCGGCGCTCTTCGCGGAGCGCGAGGCGGACCGCCCGATCCGCGTCTGGGTGCCGGGCTGCGCCACCGGCGAGGAGGTCTACACGATCGCGATGCTCCTCATGGAGCACGTCGAGCAGCTGCCCGCGGCCCCGCGCGTGCAGATCTTCGGCACCGACGTGGACGACCAGGCCATCGAGATCGCCCGGCAGGGGCGCTACCCGAGGGAGGCGACGCAGCTCATCGCGTCGGGCCGGCTCGCGCGCTTCCTCGTCGCCGAGGAGGGCGGCGCCCGCTCGGTCGCCAAGGCGATCCGCGACGTCTGCGTCTTCTCCCGGCACGATCTCACCAGGGATCCGCCGTTCTCGCGGCTCGATCTGATCTCGTGCCGCAACGTCCTCATCTACCTCGAGGGCGAGCTCCAGCGGCGGGTGCTCGGGGTCTTCCACTACGCGCTCGTCGATGACGGCTACCTGCTCCTCGGCCCCTCGGAGAGCGTGTCGCAGCGGAGCGACCTGTTCCGCCCCATCGACGGCAAGCGGCGGATCTTCCAGAAGAAGCGCGCCGTCGGGCACGCGCTGCCGCGGCTCCCGCTCGCCGAGCGGACCGGGGTGGACGGGCGCGCGGGCGAGCTCGCGCGCCGCGGCGCCTGGTCGGCCGAGCAGAGCATCGAGCGCACCATCGAGCGGTGCCTCCTCGAGCGCTACGGGCCGCCGTGCGTCGTCGTGAACGAGCAGGGCGACATCGTGTACCTGTCCGGCGAGACGGGGAAGTACCTCGCGCCGTCGACGGGGGCGCTCGACGTCAACGTCTCGAACATGGTGCTGCGGGCGCTGCGCCCCGAGGTGCGGTCGGCCGTGCACCGCGCCGTAAGGATGCGCGAGCAGGTGGTCCACGAGAACATCGCGGTCGAGACCATCGCCGGGACGCAGCGCCTCAACCTCGTCGTGCGGCCGCTCGGCGGCCTCGAGGACGACCTCGGCCTGTTCGTCGTCGTGTTCGACGAGCTCCGGCCGGCGGCGCGGGGCGAGGCGCCGCCGCCCGGCCCGCGGCGGGAGAGCGCGTCGCTCGTCGACCAGCTCGAGCACGAGCTCAAGGCCACGCGGGAGCACCTCCAGACGACGATCGAGGAGCTCGAGACGTCGAACGAGGAGCTGAAGAGCTCGAACGAGGAGCTCCTCAGCATGAACGAGGAGCTCCAGAGCCTGAACGAGGAGTTCGAGACGCTGAACAGCGAGCTGAAGTCGAAGATCGAGGCCCTCGACGCGGCCAACGACGACCTCCAGAACCTCCTGCTCAGCACCCGGATCCCGACGGTGTTCCTCGACGACGAGCTCAGGATCCGGCGGTTCACGCCCGCGGCGACGGAGGTCTTCCGGCTGATCGAGGGCGACATCGGTCGATCCATCCTCGACATCGCGGCGCGCTTCGACGCCTCCTCGCTCGTCGCGGACGCGCGCGACGTGCTGCGGACGCTCGCGCCGAAGGAGCGGGAGGTGCAGCTCGAGGACGGCCGCTGCTGCTACATGCTGCGGGTGCTGCCGTACCGCACGCTGGCGAACGTCATCTCGGGCGTGGTCGTCACGCTCGTGAACGTGACGAGCGTCAAGGAGGCCGAGGAGCAGCGCGGCCGGCTCGCCGCGATCGTCGCGTCGGCCGAGCAGGCGATCCTCGGCGCGGCGGTCGACGGGGCGATCACGAGCTGGAACGCGGCCGCGGAGCGGATGTTCGGCTACGCCGAGAGGGACGTGACCGGCCGCCCCGTGCACCTCATCATCGCGCCCGAGCGCGCCGACGAGATGCGGGCCGTCCTCGAGCGGGTGCTCGGCGGCGAGCGGGTGGAGCCCGTGGAGACGGTGGGGATCGCGCGCGGCGGCGATCGGGTCCACGTCTCGATCAGCGTCGCGCCCATCCACGACGCCGGCGGCGCGATCATCGGGGCGTCCGCGATGCTGACCGACATCACGCGGCGCAAGCGCGCGGAGGAGGCGCTCCGCGCGAGCGAGGAGGACTTCCGCCTGATCTTCGAGAGCGCCGTGGTCGGCAAGGTCCAGTGCGAGCCCGCCACGGGCCGCTTCGTGCGGGTGAACAGGAAGTTCGCCGGCATGCTCGGGCACGAGGCGACGGAGCTCCTCGGCAAGGCGCTCCTCGACGTCACGGCCCCGGAGGACGCGAGCGCCGTCGCCGATCGGTACGAGCGGCTGCTGCGCGGCGAGATCAGCGACTTCGCGCTCGAGAACCGCTACGTGACGAGGGACGCGAGGCGCCTCTGGGCGAGCACCACGGTGACGGCGGTGCGGGACGCGGGCGGCCGCATCACCCACACGATGGCGGTGGTGCAGGACATCACGCGGCGCAAGGAGGTCGAGGCGGAGCTCATCACGGCGCGCGAGGCCGCGGAGCACGCGAACCGCACGAAGGATCAGTTCCTGGCCGTCCTGTCGCACGAGCTCAGGACGCCGCTCACGCCGGTGGTCACCGCCGCGTCGCGGCTGCTCCGCCGCGACGACCTGCCCGACGAGGTCCGCCGAGGCGTCGAGATGATCCAGCGCAACGCCGAGCTCGAGGCGCGCCTCATCGACGATCTCCTGGACCTGACGCGGGTGGTTCGAGGCAAGCTCGAGCTGGTCACGCACACGGTCGCGGCGCGCACGGTGCTGGAGCACGCGATGGAGATCTGCGCCGACGAGGTCGACGCGAAGAGCATCCGGCTGACGCTCGACGTCGCGCCCGGCGAGCACTGGGTCTCGGCGGACGTCGCCCGGCTGGAGCAGGTGGTCTGGAACCTCCTGAAGAACGCGGTGAAGTTCAGCTATCCCGGGTCGCAGATCGAGCTCTGCTGCTATGACGAGGCCGCGCAGGTGGTCATCGAGGTGCGGGATCAGGGGGTCGGCATCGAGCCCGAGGTGCTGCCGCGGATCTTCGACGCCTTCGAGCAGGGGAACGCGGACACGACGCGGCACTTCGGCGGGCTCGGCCTCGGGCTCGCGATCTCGCGCGCGATCGTGCAGCTGCACGGCGGCACGATCACGGCGTCGAGCCCTGGTCGGGGGGCCGGGGCGACCTTCCGCGTCCTCCTGCCCGCCGCGAGGCCGCCTGCGGCCGCCACGCCGACGCAGGCGAAGACCGCCGGGACGGCCGCGCCGAGGCGCGCGCTGCGCATCCTGCTCGTGGAGGACCACGAGGACACGGCGGAGATGATGAGCGAGCTGCTCACGCTGACCGGCCACACGGTGCGCATCGCCCGGAGCGTGCGCGCCGCGCTCGACCTGGTCGGGGCGGAGGCGTTCGATCTGCTCGTGAGCGACCTCGGGCTGCCCGACGGCAGCGGCACGGACCTGATCGCGTCGATCCGGTCCGCCGGCCACGAGCTCAAGGCCATCGCGTTGAGCGGCTACGGCATGGAGGAGGATCGCCGCAAGACGATCCGCGCCGGCTTCCTGGAGCACCTCATCAAGCCGGTGAGCTTCCGCGACCTCGACGCGGCCATCCAGCGCGTGATGGCGCGGTGAGGGCAGGGCCTACGGCGCGAGCGGCGCGGCGAGCGCAGGGCCTGCGGCACAGCGATGGCCCAGCCTGTGACGGCGCGCGGCCAGGTCAACGGGCTCAACAGGCTGTCGAGCGGCCCTGGAGAAAGCGGCCTGACGGCCGGGCATCGAAGATTCCGATGCGGTGCTGGCGGGGTGGACGGGACTCGAACCCGCGGCCTCCGGCGTGACAGGCCGGCGTTATAACCAACTTAACTACCACCCCAGATGTCAGCGTTCCGATCGTCGTGCGGGCAGATGCCCGGCTTCCATGAGCCAATCTTCCTCGCAGCGCCGCATCGATCGACACGGAACTACCGAGGGAGGCTCAGGGAAGCGGCGACTCGGAAATATAAAAGAAAGCTGGCGGGGTGGACGGGACTCGAACCCGCGGCCTCCGGCGTGACAGGCCGGCGTTATAACCAACTTAACTACCACCCCAGACTGACATCATCACAGCTCGCCCAGGCCCTTGACCCAGGAGTGGGCGGGACAGGGGTCGAACCTGCGACCATCGGCTTGTAAGGCCGACGCTCTGCCGCTGAGCTACCCGCCCCGTCGGAGAGGTGCGCGACTCTACTCGCCGAGCAGGTTCCGTCAAGATCTATTTTCGGACGGCCTCCGTCCCTGGCCGATCTGGCCGGGGTTTTCCGCCTGGGGCTGCGCGTCAAGCGCGTGCCGTGCGCGTGGCGCGCTCTTCACGCCGCGCGCGCCACGCTCGCCGGTGGCGGACGTCCTCCTCTGTCTCTGTGTCCCGCCGAGCACGGCCTCTGTGTCCCGCCGAGCACGGCGATGCCGCGATCGCACCGGACGGACCGGCGGGCAGAGCCGTTGACCGGGCTCGCGCGGCCGTCTCATCGCTACACTTCTAGCGTAAAATTCCTTGGTATCCGCGCTACGCTGTGCGTCAGCGGCGGTGGCCGCGACCATGTGTGGTGGGAGGAGACAGCAACGTATGGCGGAGAAAATCGGCATCCTCGTCGGCTGGGAGCAGTCGTTCCCGCAGGCCTTCCTCGAGAGGTGCAACAAGGTGCCGGGCGTCCGGGCGGAGATCGCGAAGATCGGCGGGACGCCCGAGCGCTTCGAGAGCCCGTACCGGGTGCTCATCGACCGGATCAGCCAGGAGGTGAAGCACTACCGCTTCCACCTCAAGGCGGCGGCGCTCGGCGGGGCGTTCGTGATCAACGACCCGTTCTGGTGGAGCGCGGACGACAAGTTCTTCGGCTACTCGCTCGCGTCGCAGATCGGGATCGCGACGCCGCGCACCGTCATGCTGCCCCAGCGCGACTACATCCCGGCCATCGTCAAGGAGCGCAGCCTCCGCAACCTCGAGTACCCGCTCAACTGGGAGTCGATCATCGACTACGTGCGCTTCCCGGCCATCCTCAAGCCCGCGGACGGCGGCGGCTGGAAGGACGTGTCGGTGGTGCGCAGCCAGGAGGAGCTGCTCGCCGCCTACAACGCCTCCGGGCAGAACGTCATGACCCTGCAGGAGTTCATCGACTTCGACGACTACGTCCGCTGCATCTGCGTCGGCAAGGATCGCATCCTCCCGATCCAGTACGACCCCAAGGCGATCGGCCCGACCGGGCTCCGCGGCTGCTACGTGCAGCACGACGACGAGCGGTGGCTCCCGAAGGCGCTCCACGATCGCATCGTCGAGGACGCGATCAAAATCAACAGGGCGCTCGGCTACGACATGAACTCGGTCGAGTTCGCGATCCGGGACGGGGTGCCGTACGCGATCGACTTCACGAACCCGGCGCCCGACATGCACATCGAGCACCTGCGGGAGCGCTACTTCAACATCGCGATCGACTGGATGGTCGCGTACGCCGTGGAGTGCGCGCGCGGCGACCGGCGGACGCGCGACGGCTACGCGTGGTCGAGGCTCGTGCGGCCTTCCGTACAGAAGGTCCGGCTCGGGGCCTCGTCGTGACCGCGGCCCTGGGGCTGCTCGACGGCCAGTTCACGCTGGGCATCGAGGAGGAGTTCCAGATCGTCGACGCCGAGACGCGCGAGCTCCGGTCGTACGTGAGCCAGCTGCTCGAGGGGGGGCAGGGCCACAAGCTCCTGCGCGAGCGGGTCCGCCCGGAGATGCACCAGTCGGTCGTCGAGACGGGCACCGGCGTCTGCCGGGATATCCGGCAGGCGAGGGAAGAGCTGGCCGAGCTGCGCGGCAGCCTCAGGGCGCTCGCGCGGCAAGGCGGGATGCGCATCGTCGCGGCGGGGACGCACCCGTTCAGCGACTGGAAGAAGCAGGAGATCACCGACGGCGAGCGCTACCGGGGCATCGTGGAGGACCTGCAGGACGTCGCCCGGGCGAACCTCATCTTCGGGCTGCACGTGCACGTGGGCGTCAAGGACCGCGAGGTGGCGATGGCCCTGGCGAACCAGGTCCGCTATTTCCTCCCGCACATCCTCGCGCTGTCGACGAGCTCGCCGTTCTGGCTCGGCCGCTCCTCGGGCCTGAAGAGCACGCGCAGCGAGATCTTCAAGCGCTTCCCGCGCACCGGCATCCCGGGGCGCTTCGAGTCGTACGGCCACTTCCAGCGCTTCGTCGATCTGCTCGTGAAGACGGGCTGCATCGACAACGCGAAGAAGATCTGGTGGGACGTGCGCGCCCACCCGTTCTTCGACACGGTCGAGGTCCGGATCTGCGACATGACGACGCGCCTCGACGACACCGTGGCGCTGGCGGCGCTCATCCAGGCCGTCATGGGCAAGCTCTACCTGCTCTACCGGCGCAACCTGGGGTTCCGCGAGTACCGGCAGGAGCTCATCGAGGAGAACAAGTGGCGCGCCGTGCGCTACGGCATCGACGGGCAGCTCATCGACTTCGGCAAGCAGGAGCAGGTCCCCGTCCGCCTCCTCGTCGGCGAGCTGCTCGAGTTCGTGCAGGAGTCGGCGGAGATCTTCGGCTCGCAGGGCGAGCTCGAGCGGATCCGGGCGATCCTCGACGAGGGGACGAGCGCCGATCGCCAGCTCGCGGTCTACGCCCGGACGCAGAGCTTCGAGGCCGTCGTCGACGACCTGATCGAGCAGTCCAACCTCGGCCTGTAGGCCCGGGCGCCGGTCGGCGGGGATTGTCCGCGGCGCGGGAGGGCGCCGCGAGGTCCTCTCGATCCGGTCGCGGGACCTCGGGGCGGGCTCGCGCCTCGGGGCGGGCTCGCGCCTCGGGGCGGGCTCGCCGTGGAGCCGGCGTCGACCGCCGCCGCCGCGGGCCTCCCGGCGAGAATTTCTGCTCGCGCGCCGGCTCTGCTACCGTGCGGCCGTGGGAATCGCTCCGCGCCGCTCTGCTTTCGCTCTCTCGGTGGGCTGCCTGGTCGCGCTGTCTGTCGCCGCGGGCGCCGCGGGCTGCGCGTCGACCGAGTACGTCAACGAAGGTCCGGGGCAGCCGACGCCGCGGGCCTCCGGCACGCTGCCCCCCGGCTCGGTGGGCGTCTGCAAGCAGCCGGAGACGAAGCGGCCGCCCATCGTGAGCGAGGAGCTCTGGGCCCACGCGAAGCCGTGCACGCCGCGCACGCCCGCCTCGTACATCCGCCTCGGCTACGCGAAGGACGGCGCGGCGGGCGCCGATCCCGAGGCGGAGCAGCTGGCCGAGCGGGTGCTCGCGGCGCTCACCGAGGGGCCGAAGCCCGACGGCGGCAACAACCAGGTCACGGGCGCGATCCGCGCCGTGCGGGCCTACGCGGCGAGGAAGGACGAGCTGCGCGCCCGGGTCGTGAGGGAGTCGGCCACCGGGCAGACGTGCGACGTGACCTACCTGCTCAACACGATGTCCGCCGCGCGGGGCAAGCTGTCCGGGGGCGAGGCGTGCACCGCGGAGGTGTTCGACCCGGAGACGCGCGCCGACGCGTGCCTCTTCGACACGAAGCGGCCCGAGGGGCTGTGGCTCTCGAGCGGCTGGTCGTGCATGACGTTCACCGGCGCGCTCGGGAACGAGGCGTCCTGCCATCAGCTCTGCGGTTACGACGATTACTGCGCGCGGCAGGTGTACTGCGCGGCCGGCGACGTCAACCTCCTGCTCTGCACGCTCGGCGTCTGCCTGCCGGAGCCGTCCGCCGGCATCAAGTGACCGCGGCCGACCCGCGCTGACCGCGCGGCGCGAGGCCGCCGCGGCCGAGCGTGGAGCTAGTCGGCGAGGAGGGCGCTCAGCCGCTCGAGCAAGCCGCGGAGCAGCTCGCGCGCGCTGCGCAGGAGCGAGCGCCCGTCGCGCAGGAGATCGTGCACCTCGCCGGGAACGGGCAGGAGGCCCGCGCGGGCGGCGAGCGCCGCGCCCGTGACGAGCAGCAGGACCAGGAGCAGGGCCAGGGAGATGCGGCGGCGCCACCTTCGCCGGGCGCGGGGCGCCGGGGTGACCAGGGCCGGAGGCGCGGACGCGACCGGCAGCGCGAGGCTCGCGGGCGACTGGGACGAGGACTTCGGGGGAGGCTCCTCGAGCGAGACGGGCAGGATGCCCGCGAAGGTGGCGGGGAGGGGCGTGTTCCCGGCGGGCGCCTGCTTGCGCCGGTCGCCCCTGATCGAGGACGCGGTGCGGCCTTCCCCCCGCGCCGACATGCGGCTGTCCGCGAGCTGGATCGCGGTCGCGAGCTTCTTCCGGCGCTCGGCAACGATGTCCCCGAGCGTCTCGCGGACGAAGCGGCCGACGTCGCCGTCCGTCACCGGGGTGCCGATCGCGATCGCGATCTGGTCGAGCGTGCGCTGGAACGACGCGCAGTCGTTCCAGCGGTCCGCCGGATCCTTGGCCAGCGCGCGCTCGATGGCGACTGCGAGGTCGAACGGGACGTCGGGCACGAGCTCCCGGAGGGGGACCGGGGCGAACCGCAGGATGTTCTCCATGGTCTTGGCGTCGCTCCGGCCGCGGAACGGGTGGTAGCCGCTCAGGGTCGTGTAGAGGAGGACGCCGAGCGAGAAGATGTCGGAGCGGCGATCGACCTTGCCCGAGGTGAGCTGCTCCGGAGACAGATACGGGATCTTGCCCTTGAGCTGGCCGACGACGCGCGTCTCGTGCAGCCGGCCCGTGGCCTTGGCGACGCCGAAATCGACGATCTTTACGATGCCGTCGTACGACACCATGACGTTCTGCGGCGAGATATCGCGGTGCACGAGGTCGACGAGCTTCCCCTCGTCGTCGCGGAGCTCGTGCGCGGCGTGGAGGCCGGCGCAGATGCTCGAGGCGATGCGCAGGAGGATCGGCAGGGGGACGCCGCCGGTCGATCGGACCTGCTTGTTGAGCGTGGAGATGGTGTCGCCGTCGACCCACTCCATGACGATGTAGAGGACGCCGTTCTCGTCGCCGAGCTCGACGATCTCGACCGCGTGGGGGTGCCGGATGCGGGACGCGAGGCGCGCCTCGTCGAGGAACATCGCCTCGAAGGCCGGGTCGTTGCCGATCTCCGGCAGCATCGTCTTGATGGCGACGATCTTCTGGAAGCCGCGGGAGCCCACGAGGCGCGCCGCCCAGACGGCCGCCATCCCTCCACGGGCGACCGGCATGAGGATCTCGTAGCGGCCCAGCGTGTCTCCAGGCTTGAGGTCCGACAAGATCTGCACGCGGTGGTCCTAGAGGGGGAGGCGGAGTTGGGAGGGGTGGGGCTCGAGTGCCGCCTTTACGTTCGTGGAGGCACGCAGCCTCGACGTCTGCCGGAGCGACGCAGCGCCATCGCGCTCGCACGTCACGAAGGAGGTCCTGCGAAGCCAGGGTGCCACGAAGGGGACACGGACCTCAAGTTCGGGCGCGACGGCGGCCGAGAGGAATGATCTCATCGGCTTCCGGGCCTAAGCTCTCGTACCGGATCGGCGCCGCGGCCTTGCCGATGACCGCGGCGATCCGCTCCGGAAACTGCGGCCGCGGCGCCCGGTGGCGGCGCGCTCGGCGCGCGGCGGCTTGACATTTCCCAGCGACGTGCCGCGCGCGGACGCAGCCCTCCTCGGCGTGGCCGGCGGCGCTGCGCGCGGCGCCCGGGGCGCAGGAGCGCGGGCGCGGAGCGGGCTTGAGGCGGCCGCGCCGAGCGGCGGCGACAGGAGCGCGGCGCGAGGTCGGCTCATCGCAGCAGATACTACGCGAGCACGGTCGGGCAGGAAGAATGCAGCGAGCGCCGCTGGGGCGATCGATGGGCGCCTGCAAGAGAACGGCACCGGGCGAAAAGGAATGATTCGTAGCGAAGAGTGCGCCAGATCGGGCTGGAGACGCGGGCGCGAGAGTCGTGGTACAGGGGAGCGACCTGCTCGACGAGGCCTCATGGAAGCCAATTTGCGCCCGATCCCGCCGCCGCACGACGAAGACGACGAAGACGTGCACTGGGCGCTGTCGACCGCGACCGCCCTGTGGGGGCGCGGCGAGCGTGAAGAAGCGCTGAGGTGGCTGCGCCGCGCCGCGGAGCAGGCCTCGGATGCCAACGCCGACCTGCGCGCCCTCGAGCTCTTCAAGGCGGCCGCGGAGGTGGCGCAGAAGATCGCGGTGACCGAGGAGGATCCGGGCTCGGCCACGGCCACGGACTCGCCGCCGGCGATCGGGAGCGCGCCGAAGACGCCCTTGAGCGCGCCGCCTCAGGCGTCCGGCGCGTCTCCTGCCACGGCGAGCGCGCCGCCGCCGAGGCCGGGCGCTTCGGGAGCCGGGTCCCTCGCGGCGCCGTCGCGACCGCCGAGCGCGGAGGGGGGCCGGGGCGAGCGCAGCGGCCAGAGCGTGCCGCCGGCCCCCGCGTCGCCGGCCGTGAAGCGGTCGCCGTCGGTCCGCGCGCCTGCCGGCGATGCGCTGGCGGGGCCGATGACCTCGGCGATGGCGTCGTCCCGCGACGCCGGCCCGCCGCCCAGGCCCGTCGGAGGGCTGGGCCGCGCGGTGCCGCTCGGGGCGGGGCGCGACCCCGGGGCGGCGAGCTCCGTGGCCGTGCGCGAGGCGACCCCGACGCAGCTGTCGCCCGCCGCGCGCGCGGCGGGCGCCGGGGCGGGGCTCCCGGGGCGTCCCGCTGCCGGACCGCAGGCGCCCGGGGCGGCCGGCCGTCCTGCCGCGATCAAGGCGCGGCCGATCGCCAGCTTCACGGGGCCGACCCACGCGCGGGTATCGTCGACCACGGCCGTGACCGAGGAGTTCCCGGCGGTCAAGCTCCCCGTCGCGGGCGCGTCGGCGGACGAGGGGCCGGGGAAGGGCGCGTCCGGCGCCGAGCCCCAGAGCACGACCGGGGAGCAGCTCGCGGCGGACGGGGAGGCCCCGCCCGATCAGCGCGAGACGGTGCCGACGGCCATCGCGGTGGCCTCGGCGGCGCGGCGGCAGGCGAGCCCGCTGCTCGGCGCGAGCTCGTCGCAGGAGGCGACCGAGCGGCGCCCGCGGCTCTGGTCGGACGACGAGGGCACCACGCGCCGGCCGCTGACCGCGCAGGAGCAGCGGGTGCTCATGGAGCACCGGATCGAGGACCTGGACGAGGAGACGCCGATGCTCGGCCTGGAGCAGGCGGGCGACGGCGAGCCGTCCGCCGCGGCTCCGGCGGACGCGCCCGAGGCGTCCGAGGATCGCGCCGACTGGACCGAGGCCGAGCCGGACGACGACGACGCGGGCGCCGCCTCTGGGGATCAGCAGGGTGAACCGACGCTGGCCGGGGGGCCTCCGGGGGCGATGCAGGCGCGGCCGTCCGAGGGGGCGGCGGTGGACTCGGCGTGGAGCGATCCGCCCTACGAGGGAGAGTGGCAGGCGCCGCCGCCGCGGCTGCCCGCGTCGCAGATCGAGCCGCTGCCGGCGCTGCGGATCGCGGTGATCGGCATCTCCAGCACGGGGGAGCTCCGCCTCGTCCCGATGGACGGGCGGAACGCTCCGCCGCGGGGGGCGGCGCTCGGGATCCTCGTCCCGCTGAGCCCCGGGGACGGCGAGACGATAGCGCGGCTGCTCCAGCTGCGCGGCTGAGGTGCCGCGGCGCGCGGGCGGCGCGGGCGATTGGCAAGAAGTGGGGCATCCCGAGCGATGGCGGTAGCCTCCGGGGATGCATGACGAACGGACGGCACCGAAGCGCATCCGCGTGACAGGACTGCAGGAGGCCCAGCTGCCAGCGCTCGCCGCGACGGAGCAGGCCTGCACGGCGATGTACCACGAGATCGGCTTCGACGCGGCGGAGGTGCCGGCGCGGACGGTCGCCGACATCATCGCGCTGACGCGGCAGCACGACGTGCGCGTGGCGGAGGCGGACGGCGAGGTGGCCGGCTACCTGGCGTGGCGCGACGAGGCGCCCGGGGTCGCGTACCTGGAGGAGCTCTCGGTGCATCCGGACCACCAGCGGCGAGGCATCGCGACGCGGTTGCTGGCGGAGCTCCACGAGCGAGCGCGGGAGCTCGGCATGGAACAGATCGTGCTGAGGGCCAGGGAGCGGGCGAGCTGGGCCCAGGCGTTCACCAAGAAGGCGGGCTTCGCGAAGCTCGGCGATGACGCGCCCGCGAAGGTCCGCGCGTGGCAGAGCGGGCAGGAGGCAGCCGGAAGGCCGCTGACCCGAAGCGGCGAGGTCGTGCTCTGGGCGGCGATCCCGCCGAAGGCCGCGGAAGCGCTGGACGAGGACGAGGCGGCCGCGGACGGCTGAGGCTGCTGGCGGCGGCCGGTGGAGGGCCGTCGCAGGCAGGGGGCGCGGTGGGGGCGCGGGGGCGCGGTGGGGGCGCGGGAGCGCGGTGGGGCGGTCGCGGCCGCCGGGTTCGCCGGTACGGCGCGGAGCGGTGTGCGCTGGTGGGGGCTCGTTCGGGCGGGTTGCGCTCCGCCGGGGGTCGATCGACGGCCGGCCAAGACGCCCGACGGCGCGAGTTGACATAATGTTTCTTATGCGATCCGACCACGGTCCTGAGGGCAGGGGGCTGGAGCTCGATTTTGCGGGTCATTTCGGGCACCTGGCGTCGATTTCCGACCTCAACCCGGGTCAGCCTCCTCGCCGCCGCCGACCTCAACCCGGGTCAGCCTCGCCGCCGTCGCCGACCTCAACCCGGGTCAGCCTCCTCGCCGCCGCCGACCTCAACCCGGCGTCAGCCTCGCCGCCGTCGCCGACCTCAACCCGGGTCAGCCTCGCCGCCGCCGACCTCCGCCGTCGCCGCCGTCGCCGACCTCAACCCGGGTCGGTCTCGCCGCCGCCGACCTCAACCTGGGTCAGCCTCGCCGCCAGGTCAGCCTCGCCGCCCCGACCTCAACCCGGGTCGGCGCTCCAGGACACCCGCGTGTCACAACGCACCGCGTCATCCGTCAGCCCTACAGCACCCAGCGCCCTGCCGGCCCTTCGACCCCAGAGCGCCGCGCTCGAGCCTGAACGACTGCTCAGCCTTTGGGAAGCGGTGGCGTTTCGACGTCGAGGCTGAGCAGCGCGCCGCCGTTCGTCAGCACGAACGCGCGCCTGCCGTACGCGGCCGGCGTCATCGCGATGCCGCCCCCCGTCTCGATGCCGTCGATCACCGCGCCGTCCAGCGGTGAGAACAGGAAGATCCCGTAGCGCGTGGTCGTCACCAGCAGCGCCCCCGCGAACGGCACCGGCGCCGAGATGCCCCCGTCCGGCAAATCCCGCCGCCAGATCGTACGGCCGTCCTCCGGGTCCAAGGCCCACAGGCCCGTCAGGCCCGACGACGCGAGCAGCACCTTCCGCTCGGGCACGATCGGACCGCCTCCGCTCCGCGGCGCGTGCGCCGGCTGATGCCACAGCACGAGCTCGGTGACGCCGACCGCCGCCTCGTTCACCCAGGCCCGGGTCCCGTTCTCGGCGTCGAGCGCGAACACCCCGCCCGCGTAGCCCGCCACGAAGACCACGTCGCCCGAGGCGATCTGGCCAAAGACCGGCGTGGTGTCCGTATCGAGGTACTTCGGCGTCTGACCGCCCGCGCTCTGCTCGGCCTCGGCCGCCAGATCGACGAGCGCCCACTGCTCGGACCCGTTCTTGAGGTCGTAGGCCATCACGACCCCATCGGAGAACGCGGTGTAGACCTTGTCCCGCCCGAGCGCCGGGCCGGCGTGCCCGGAGATCTCCATCCCGAACGCCGGCGTCCGATGCTGATACCAGCGCATCGTGCCCGTCTCCGCGTCGAGCGCGATCAGCGTGTCGTTCGAGTTCGTCACGTAGAGCACGCCGTCGCGCAGCACCGGCCGCCGCGCGACCTTGGCGTTGGTCATGAAGCGGTAGACCAGCTGGCCATCCGAGGCGCGCACCTTGTAGAGCGCGCCGTCGTTCGAGCCGAAGTAGACCGCGTCCGACGCGGCGTCGTAGAGCGGTTCGCTCTGCACAGGGCCGAGCGTCTCGAACCGCCAGAGGACGTCGCTCGTGTCGGCCCGCACAGCGTACAGGCCGTGATCACTCGACCCGACGAAGACGCGCCGGTGCGCCGCGTCGATCTCGGGGCGGCCGCGCTCGTAAGCCTCGCCGACCTTGCGCGCCTCGGCCGTGAGCTCGCGGCGCTTCGTGATGCCCAGCGCGCTCCCCGGATGGTGCAGCCAGAGCGGCGCGTCGGGCGCAGCGGCGACGCCCAGGTTGCCGCAGCCGCCGAGCGACGCGAGGCCCAGCCCGAGGAGCACAGCGCCCGCGGCGCGGCTAGTGCGGCGCATCGCCCGCCTTCTTCTCCGCGTTCTCGCGCGCGCGGCGGAGCAGCTGCTCGATCTCCTCCGGCGTCATCGTCTGGCCCTTCGGGCCGCCGAACGCGGCGCGGGGCGGCACGGCGGCCGGGTCGATCTTGCGCAGCATCTCCTCGACGACGGCCTCGAGGAACTGGAAGGAGCGGCCCTCGGTCGAGGGAGCCTGGAGCTTCTCGTGCGCGCTCTTGAGCAGCTCCTTCGCCTTCTCGCTGTCGCCCTTGGCCAGGTGGATCCGCGCCTGGTGGTACAGCGCGAGCTCCTTGTAGCCCTTCATGTCGATCGCCTCGAGCTCCTTGAACGACGCGAGCGCGCCGTCGAGGTCGCCCTTGCCCTCCCGCGCGAACCCGATGCCCTCGATGGCGCGGCCCTTCACGTCGGGATCCGCCCCCGCGAGCGGCGACGAGACCACGGCGCTGTACGCTTCGAGCGCGCGGTCGTAGTCCTTCTTGTCGAGCAACACCCCGGCCTGCCCGAGCTTCGCCAGGAGCGCGGCGCCGCTGCCGCCGTGGTCGTCGATGACCTTGTTGTACGCGGCGAGCGCGGTGTCCGACCGCTCGCCCGCGGACTTGAAGGTCCTCGTGACGTCGAACTCCTTCTCCTCCTCGCTGCGCGTGTCCTCGGCGAGCACCCTGCCCCGATCCGCGGCGACGGCCGACATGAGCGCCGACGTCGAGACCGCGTCCTTCTTTTCGGTGCGCGACAGGTAGAACAGCACGCCGCCGGTCGCGACCAGCGCCGCCAGCACGCCCCACTGGACGACGTGGAAGTTCTTCTTGATCCACCGGCCGGCGCCGGTCGTCATCCGGCTGAGCGCGTCCTCGACCATCTCGCCCGGCAGCAGCTGGACAGGGCGGCGCCCCGCGGCCTGCTCCCGGCGGCGCGCGAGCAGCTCTTTCGCGCGGGCGTTCTTGTCCTTGGGCAGCTCCTCGCCGGCAGCCTTCTTCTTGCGGCGGCGCGCGGTGGCCTCGTCGCGGCGGCGGGCGGCGCGGTTCGGCGCCGCCGGGGCCGCCTCGTCGCTCGCAGCCTCCGCCGGGGGCGCCTCCTCCGGCTCGCCCACGCCGAGCGCCTCGGCGACGCGCTGCGCCGCCTCGTCGTCGCTCTCGTCGGCGCCGGCCTCCCTCACCGGAGCGCCGCGCGGCGGCCGCGCCGGGGCTGCCTCCGCAGCCCCGCCCTCGTCGCCATCGCTCCGCGTGGCTTCGTCCTTGTCACTCCCCGCGGATTTCTCTTCGGCCTGCTCTCGGTCCTTGTCCGACACGCGGCGGACTCTAGTCTTGCCGCCTGCGGCGTCAATCTGGCCGGTGAGCCGCAGGCGCTTCGTCCGCCGAGCGCGGCGGCGCCGCCGCCTCGTCGCCGGCGCCGCCAGCTGCGCCGGGCGACCAGGGCGCAGGCGGCGGGGGCGGGATCTCGTCGCTCAGCGGGACGACGGCGCACGCCTGCACCTCGACGTTCTGGGTCGCGTACACCACGAAATCGGCGTAAGCGCCCGGCTGCGCGCCCGTCGCGGGCGGCAGCGTCGCGAACGCCTCGGTCGGCTCGCTCCCCGGCGGGATCGCGAGCGTGACCGCGCGCTCCGCGTCGAGCTCCGGCGCGCTCGCCGGGACGATCGACGCGCCGTCCCGCTTCGGCGGCCGCGCGCCGCGCCTGGGGCTGCCGAAGCGCACCTCGCCGGGGCGGCCGTCGTCGGTCCGCGCGCGGCAGAGGACGCGCACGCCCTTGCCGTTGCCCGCCTTCGGGATCACGACGCCGAGCCCCACCCCGCTCTTCGCGAAGCGGCGCAGGCGGCCGAGATCGCGCTCGCGCGGCCCGCCGAGCAGGTCGAGGATGTCGGCCCGGAGCGCCAGCCCGAGCCCGCCGGGCAGCGGATCCGGCGTGCCGAGCATGCGCAGGAGCGGCGCCCGCAGCTCCGGGCCGGCGCCGAGCTTCACGAGGGCCTCCGCGATCGCGACGCGCGCCGTCTGGTACGGCTCCTGGCCGAGCCGCTCGGCGAGCGCCGGCCGCGCGGCGTCCTCGCCGATCGCCGCGAGCGCGGCGGCGGCGTACGGGCGCAGCCGCACGTCGCCGAGCGCGGCGATGAGCGGCGGCAGCGCGGCCTTCACCCGGATCTTCGCGAGCGCGTCGACGATCTCGCGCGCCCGCTCGAACGACGTCGCCTCGCCCGCGCCTTCGCCGCCGTCCTGCTCCGGGCCGCGGACCACCTGCCGCAGCCACGCGACGAGCACGTCGTCGCCGCGGCGATCGCCCGACTCCGCGAGCGCGAGCGCCGCGAGGCGCCGCCACTTGCGATCGCGATCGACCACGAGATCGCGCGTCAGCGGCGCGCCCTCGCCGAGCCGCGTGAGCGCGAGCGCCGCCCACCGCCGCACCTCGTCGTCCTCGTCGCGCACGAGCGCGAGCCGCAGCGACGGCGCCGCCTCGGAGCGGCGCAGATCGAAGAGCACCTCGCCCGCCTTGCGGCGGATCGCGACGTCGGCGTCGTCGAGCAGCGCCGCGACCTCGACCACCGCGTCGGCGTCGCCCGCGATGCCGCGGCGGAGCGCGTCGGGCCAGCCCTTGCCCTCCTTCCTCAGGCCGCGGACCTCGTAGCGCCCGTGCGACGCCTCGACGGCGCGCAGCTCCGACCGCATCGCGCCGAGCTCCGCGGGGCGCAGCGCGGAGATGTCCTGCTGCTGGCGCGGATCGGTCGCCACGTCGTAGAGCGCGCACGCGCCGATCTTGCGCGCGCAGACGAGCCGCAGCGTGCCCTTGGCGAGCAGCGTCTGCGTGTCCGTCTCGGCGAACGCGAAGCCCGGGAGCGAGGGCGGCCCGCCCGGCGGCGCCGCCTTGCCCTGCTCGGCCGCCGCGTCGCCGGCGGCGAGCAGCGGCCCGAGATCGGCGCCGCGCACGCGCGCGGGCCGCGGGATGCCGAGCCCCGCGAGCACCGTGGGCAGCAGATCGACGAGCTGCACCGGCGCCCGCACCACGCGCGGCGAGAGCAGGCCGGGCGCGCTCACGATGAGCGGCACGCGCGCCTGCTCCTCGTACACCGTCGTGCCGTGGTAGCGCCCGCCGTGCTCGCCGAACTCCTCGCCGTGATCGGCCGTGACGATCACGACCGCCTCCGGCCGCTCCTTGCGGATCTCGTCCACGATCGCGCCGACGCCCGCGTCCGCCACGGCGATCTCGGCGTCGTAGCGATCGATGTCGCGATCGCCGAGCGGGTGCTCCGGGTGCGCCTCGTACGGCTCGTGCGGCTCGAAGAGGTGCACCCACATGAACGCGCGCTGCTCCGACCCGAGGCCGGAGAGGTAGCTCCGCACCTGCTCCAGCCGGAGCGCGGCGCTCGCGAACTCGATCTTCTGGTACTCGAAGTCGAGCGCCCGATCGCGCAGCGCGCCGAAGCGCTCGCCGTCGATGAAGAACACCGCCGGCGGGTAGAAGCCCGCCGTCTTGTAGCCGTAGCGGCGGAGGTGCTGCGCGAACGTCTCGGAGTCGTCCCCGAGCCCCTGCAGCACGAGCGGGCGGATGTACTTGCCCGTCATGAGCGACGAGACCGCGTACGACGTGTGCGGCGTCGGCGTGTACGCCGCCTCGAAGCGCACGCCCTCGGCCGCGAGGCGGTCGAGGTTCGGCGTGATCTTCCGCTCGTAGCCGTACGCCCCCACGTGGTCGGCGCGCAGGGCGTCGATGCTGATCAGCACGACGTCGCGCCCCCGCAGATCGATCGCGTTGCCGCTCGCGCGCTCGTCGAGCGGCGCGGCGTCGAGCGGCTCGGGCGGCGACAGCACGGCGGCGAGCTCGACCACGTGCCCGAGCAGCGGGCCGTGCGCGGCGTAGATGAGCCGGATGTTGTCCGCGAGCGCGAGCCGGTCCGCCGCGCCGGGCGCGAGCGCGGCGCCGAACGCGAAGAGGACGAGGGCGAGCGCCGCGCGCACGAGCCGCGGCGAGCGCCGGTCGCGCGCGTCGCCCTGGCCGGACGGCCGCGTGGGCAGCGCCGGCGTCGCGAAGGTCGCCGCCGCGAGCGTGAGCGCCGCGAGCCCGAGGTGGAAGGCGGCGTAGAGGCGCGGCAGGACGCGCACGTTCGCGACCTCGAGCAGGACGACCGCGCAGGCCGACGCGAGGACGAGCCACCGGCCGGCCCCCGCGGCGCGCGCCCGCTTGAGGGCGCGCGCCACGCGCGGCGCCGCCGCGAAGGTCGCGCCGGCGCCGAGGAGCGCGAGCGCCGCGATGAACGGCGCGCGCCGGCCGCCCTCGAACATGCGCCCGGCCGAGACCCCGAAGGCCACCGCGCCGCCGAACGCCCCGGCGAGCAGCGCCGCCGCGACGCGGAACCCCCGGCGCTCCGCGCGCATGGCGATCTCGAGCACCGCGCCGAGGACGGCGGCGCACGGCGCCGCGGCCGCGAGCGCGAGCGGCAGGAGGTCGCGCACGGCGCGGCCGAGCTCGTAGGGCCCGAGCAGCTCGCGCCACCGCAGGGCGCCGACGACCAGGAGCTCGGCGAGCGCGAGCGCCGCGAGCGCGAGGTAGGCGTCCGCCATGCGCCACCCGATCTCGGTCTCGAGCTTGCGCGGCGGGGCGTCCGAGCTCCCGCTCGGGAACGTGGCGCGGCTCGGCGCCGGCGCCGGCGTGGACGCGCGCGTCGGCCCGGACTGCAGCCGCGGCGCCGACGGCGCCCGGTGCCCGGGCGCTCCCGGCGCGGCGCCGGCGAGCCCGTCCGCGGCGGCGGCCGTGTCAGGCCGGCTCCCGTGGGCGAATCGACCGGGGGGCACGGACCCCCCGGGAGGCCGGCCGGCGCCCCCATGGCCCCGCGGGCGCATCGGAGCGGCCCCGTTGCGATCGGTCATGCGTAGGTGACTTCGAGGATCTCGTACGTGCGCGGCCCGGCCGGCATCATCACGCGGACCTCCTCGCCGACCTCGTGGCCGAGCAGCGCGCGCGCGAGCGGCGAGGCGACGGAGATGCGCCCGAGCTTGAGATCGGCCTCCTCGGGCCCGACGATCTGGAAGCTCTGCTCCTCATCCGTGTCCACGTTGGCGAGCTTGACCTTGGCGCCGAACTGGACCTTGCTGCCGCTCAGCTTGGACGGATCGATGACCTCGGCGCGCGAGAGCGTCTGCTCGAGGTAGCTGATGCGGGCGACGATCATGCCCTGCCGCTCCTTGGCGGCGTGATACTCGGCGTTCTCGGAGAGGTCCCCGTGCTCCCGGGCCGTCGCGATGTCCTTGACGACCTGCGGCAGGTCGATCTCTTTCAGCCGTCGCATCTCTTCGCGGAGCCGCACTTGCCCCTCGGGCGTCATGGGTACTTTCTCGGACATGGTGGGGACGCTTTTAGCATGGCTCCCGGCCGGTCGACGACGGCGCGAGACGCGCCGATCGCGGATAGCGCCGGCCGCCCGGACCGCAGCGCGCCCTGCCCTGCCCCCGCCGGACTACCCCCGCCAGCGCACGATCTTCCGCGGAGGCCGCCGCGCGTGGGCGTCCGCTGACTTCGTCGCGCTCCGGACGAGGGCCGCCGCGGTCCGGGAGAGCTCCTCCGGGCGCGGGCCGCCGTGCGGGACGGCCGCGGCGTCCACCGTCGCCGTGGCCGCGCCGGTCGCCTCGGCGAGCCGCACCTCGACCGGGACGTCCGCGTCCGGGAGCCGCACGACGCCGCGGTAGACGAACTCGCCCGGCGCGCCGCCGGCGTCGGCCTGCTCCAGCACGTAGCGAGCGCCCGAGGACGGCCGCCCGACCGCCTGCGTCACAGCTGCGGCCCCGAGCGGGCCGGGCCCGACGCCGCCTTGGCGGGCGCGCGGCGCTGCCCGCCGGGGCCCATCTCGTCGAGGAACCGCCGCGCGGTCACCGCGAACGGGCCGCCGAAGTCGCGGATGACCGACTCGAACACGGCGCGCGCCTCGTCCGGCTTCTTCATCTTGAGGAGCGTCTCGCCCTTGAGGACGAGCGCCTCCGCATCGAGCCCCGAGCCCGGGAAGGTCCGCAGCGCGTAGTCGATCCGCGCGATGGCCGCGTCGAACACGTCCTCCTTGAGGTAGTAGCGCGCCACGTAGAGCTCGTGGCGCACGAGCCGCCCCGTCACGACCTCGAGCATGTAGGCCGCGTCATCGCGGTAACGGCTGCGCGGGAACTGCCGGAGGAAGGTGCGGATCTCCCGGTGGGCCTCGATCGTGGTCGCCTGATCGCGCTCCTCGGCCGGCGGCAGGAACACCGTGTCGTCGATGTCCAGGAAGAGCGACTTCGCCATCCGGTACTTCGCGTACTCGACGTTCCGATCCGTCCGGTGCTCCTGGATGAACGCGCGGTACGCCGAGATCGCCTCGGGGTACTTGCCCTGCTCGAACTCGAGGTCGGCGATCCTGAGGTCGGCGAGCCGGGCGTAGCGGCTGTACGCGAAGCGCCGCTTCACCTCGGAGAAGAGGGCGCGCGCGTCCTCCCAGTCCTTGGCCTCGAAGGCGGCCATGGCCTCGTTGTACGCGGCCTGCGCGTCCTCGGTGTACGTGAGGGTGGCGGTGCGGCCGTCGTTGAGCTCGAAGTCGCAGCCCACGAGCCCGCCCAGGGCAGCGAGGCACCCGGCGAGGGCGAGGACAGCGGCGGTGGGTCTCATCGTGCACGCCTCGTACCCAATCCGGCGCCGGCGCGCCAGGGCTTCCGCCGTGGGCCGGGCGCGCGCGCCCTTGCTCCCGCGTCGTGGCACCCGGGGGAGCTGGGGTATGGTCGGCCCATGCCCGCTTCCCCTTCGGCGCCCGCGCCAGCGGCCCCCACCCCGACGCTGCACCCGGGCGGCGCCGCCTCGCCCACGGTCCTCATCGTGGACGACGAGCGCAACATCCGCCGCACCCTCGCGCTCGTCCTGCAGGGCGAGGGCTACCAGGTCGCCGAGGCCCCGAGCGCCGAGGCGGCGCTGGAGCTGCTCGCGCACGGCGACACCCCCGTCGACCTCGCCCTGGTCGACCTGCTCCTGCCCGGCATGAACGGCCTCGACCTCCTCCAGCGCGTGCGCCAGGACGACGCCACCCGCGAGCTGCCGGTCATCGTGATCAGCGGGCACGCGACGGTCAACGACGCGGTGAAGGCCGTCAAGCTCGGCGCCTGCGACTTCTTCGAGAAGCCGCTCAACCGCGAGCGCGTCCTCGTGGGGGTCAAGAACGCGCTGCAGAACTCGCGGCTCGCGCGGGAGGTCGAGGACCTGAAGGCCCAGGTGCAGTCGCGCTACGAGATGATCGGCCAGAGCGCCGCGATGCAGCGGCTGTTCAAGGAGATCGATCGCGTCGCGCCCACGAAGGCGAGCGTGCTCATCACCGGCGAGAGCGGCACCGGCAAGGAGCTCATCAGCCGCGCCATCCACCGGCTCTCGCCGCGGGCGCGGGGCCCCTTCGTCCGGGTCAACTGCGCCGCGATCCCGCGCGAGCTCATCGAGAGCGAGCTCTTCGGCCACGAGCGCGGCGCGTTCACCGGGGCGAGCGGGCCGAAGCGGGGCTTCTTCGAGCAGGCCCACGGCGGCACGCTGTTCCTCGACGAGATCGGCGACATGGACCTCGCCGCCCAGGCCAAGGTGCTGCGCGCGCTGCAGTCGGGCGAGATCTGCCGCGTCGGCGGCGAGCACAGCCGGCACGTCGACGTCCGGGTGCTCGCCGCGACGAACAAGGACCTCTCGCGCGAGGTCGCCGCGCTGCGCTTCCGCGAGGACCTCTTCTTCCGCCTCGCGGTGTTCCCGATCAAGAGCCCGGCGCTGCGCGACCGCATGGAGGACCTGCGCGCCCTCGCCGACGCGTTCATGGCGGCGTTCTGCAACGAGAACGGCCTGAAGCAGAAGGCGATCGATCCGGTGGTCTACGCCGCGCTCGAGCGCCGGAGCTGGCCGGGCAACGTGCGCGAGCTCAAGAACGTCATCGAGCGCGCCGCGATCCTCTCGGGCGACGTCGTCACCATCGCCGATCTGCCGGAGGATCCGCACGAGAACCCGTTCGAGGACGACGCGCAGGCCGCCGCCGGGGAGGGGCCCTGCGCGCCGCCCGCCCCCGGCGGGGCCGAGCCGCCCGCGGGCGCGGCCCGGAGCGAGCCGGAGCGCCCTCGCCTCACGCTGCGCGAGTTCCGCGATCGGGCCGAGCGCCGCTACATCGTCGAGGTGCTGGCCAGCCTCGACTGGAACATCTCGCGCGCGGCCGTGCTGCTCGGCGTCGAGCGCACGAACCTCCACAAGAAGATCCGCGCGTACGGCATCAAGCGGGGCGAGGCGCCGTAGCGCCGGCGCCGCGGCCTTGCCCTGCGACGCGGCCCTGCCCCGCTACGCGGCCCCGCCGAGCGCCCTGCGGACGGCGCGGAGGAGCGACTCGGCCGTGAACGGCTTGCCCAGCACCGCGGCGTCCGGCCGGGCGGCGAGCGCGTCGCCCGTGTAGCCGGACATGAAGAGCACCCGCATGTCCGGCCTCTGCTTCACGAGGCGCTCGGCGAGCTCGCCGCCGGACATCTCGGGCATCAGCACGTCGGTGAGCAAGAGGTCGACCCGCCCGCGCTGCGCCTCGCAGACGCGCAGCGCCTCGCGCGGGCCGCGCGCCGTCAGCGTGGTGTAGCCGTGCTGCGCGAGGATCCGGCTCGCGAGCGCGACCACCGCGTCCTCGTCGTCGGTGACGAGCACCGTCCCGCCGTCGCCCCGGCGCGGCGCGGCGTGGGGCGCGCGCCCGCGCCGCGAGGCCGACGGCCGCGCCGAGAGCGGCAGGTAGATCTCGACGCGCGTGCCCTCCCCGGGCTGGGACGCGAGCTCGATGAAGCCGCGCCACTGCTTGACGATCCCGTACACGGTGGCGAGCCCGAGGCCGGCCCCCTTCCCCCTCGGCTTCGTCGTGAAGAACGGCTCGAAGGCGCGCGTCCGCACGTCGTCGCTCATCCCGCTGCCGGTGTCGCTCACGACGAGGCGCGCGTACCTGCCGGGCGGGATCGCCGGGTGCGCGTCGTGCAGGCCCCCCGCGGCGCCGACGCGGACCGCGCGCGCCTCGATCGACAGCCGGCCGCCGTCCTGCATCGCGTCGCGCGCGTTCAGCGCGAGGTTCATGACCACCTGCTCGAGCTGCCCCGCGTCCGCGAGCACCCGGCACCCCGAGGGGCCGAGCGCCATCGCGAGCTCGACGCCGCCCCCGACGGCGGCGCGGAGCGCACCCTCCATGCCGCGAACCACGTCCCGCAGATCCAGCACGACGGGCTGCGCGAGCCCGCGCCGGCTCACCGTGAGCAGCTGCCGCGTGAGCGACGCCGCCCGCTGCGCGGCGCCCTTGATCTCGGCGAGATCCTTCTGCACCGGGCTCTGCTCGTCGAGCTCCTCCATGACGAGGCTCGTGTAGTTCAGGATGATCGCGAGCAGGTTGTTGTAATCGTGGGCGATCCCGCCGGCGAGCCGCCCGACCGCCTCCATCTTCTGCGCCTGGCGCAGCTCCTCCGAGAGCTCGCGCCGGCGCTCCTCGGTGGAGCGCGAGGACGACAGATCGACGATCGCCCCGGTCACGAGCCGCTCCCCGCGCCCCTCCGCGAGCGACTCGGTCCGCATCACGCGGACCGTCGAGCCGTCGCGGCGCGTGAGGCACGTCTCGATCGCGCTCGCCGGCGGCGGCTTCCCGCCCGCGCCGCCCGCCACGCACCCGCCGAGGACGAGATCCGCCGCCGCGAGCGCCTCCTGCCGCGAGCCGTAGCCGAGCAGCCGGGCGAGCGCCTCGTTGCAGTCGAGGAGGCGGCCGTCGAGCGAGGCCACGTAGAGCCCGGCCGGCGAGCAGGACGCGAGCAGCGAGCTGTGCAGCAGTGGGCTGTGCTCCACCGGATCTCTCGACGACGATCGTCCGCTGCTCATCGACGCGCTGTCCGTGCCGAAACGTTCAGCCGGAGGGAGATCCCCGACTTCCCGAAATGAAGCGCGGACTCCCCTCGACTGCAACGCCGTTCACGCCGGCAACGTGCGCGCGTGGCGGGCGGACCGGGCCGCTCTGCCGCGCAGCGCAGCGCGGACGGTTTCTCCTTCTCCGTCCCGCCGAACTGGCCTAGACCCCGCCGGGGCTCGGGCGAGCCCGCAGGAGCGCGGCATGTTCTTCCTCGACAGCTCGAACCCGGACGAGATCAAGGAGATGTTCTCCTGGGGCGTGCTCGCGGGCGTGACCACGAACCCCCTCATCCTCTCGCGCGACGCGGGCTGCGTCGACCTCGAGCGGCGCATCCGCGAGGTGCTCTCGGCGTCGGCCGGCCCGGTGTCGGTCGAGCTGACGAGCGAGACCGAGGCGGCGATGCTCGAGGAGGCCCGCGGCTACCACGCGTGGGCGCCCGAGCGGATCTGCGTCAAGGTGCCGTTCAGCGACGTCGGCCTCAAGGTGACGCACGCCCTCGCGAAGCGCGGCGTGCGCACCAACGTCACGTGCGTGATGAGCTTCAACCAGGCGTACCTCGCGGCCCTCGCCGGCGGCGCGTACGTCTCGATCTTCAGCGGGCGCATCCGCGACATGGGCTACCCGGCGGCCCCGGTCATCGAGCGCACGCGCGCGCGGCTCGATCGCGAGCGGCTGCGCGCCGAGATCATCGTGGGCTCGATCCGCCACCTCATGGACGTGAACGAGGCGCTCGACGCCGGCGCGCACATCGTGACCGTGCCGCCGGCCATCCTGCGGAAGATGCTCCACAACCCGAAGACCGAGGAGACGATCCGCGAATTCAACGCCGCCTGGGAGAAGCGTGCTAAGTAGCCGCGCGTGAACGCCGAGCCCGGCCGCGCGCGAGGAGACGTGGAAGCTCGAGGGCCGCGCCCCCCCGGAGACCCGAGAGACGAGGACACCGCCGGCCCGCGCGCGCCGCTCCGCGCCCCCGCGGAGGCCCCCGCCGGCCGCAAGTACGCGGTCGAGGAGGTGAACCGGGCCCTCGTGGCCGTCGCCGGTCGGCCCCGGACGGTGCTCGACGTCGGCTGCGGGATCGGGCTCAACGGCGCCGCGGTCAAGCGCACGGGCGCGCGCGTGACCGGGATCGAGATCGCGCCCGCGTCGCTCGCGCGCGCCGGCGAGGCGCTCGACGAGGTCCTCGCCGCCGACATCACGAGCGACGCCGCCGTGCGCGAGGCGCTCGGCGACCGGCGCTTCGACCTGATCCTGTTCGCCGACGTCCTCGAGCACACCGCCGATCCGCTCGCCGTGCTCCGCCGCTTCCTGCCGCACCTCGAGGAGGACGGCCACGTCATCGTCTCGCTCCCGAACGTCGCGGCGTGGCCGGTGCGCCTCGGCCTCCTCGCGGGGCGGTTCGACTACGCGCCGAGCGGCATCCTCGACGACTCGCACCTCCGCTTCTTCACCCGCGCGTCGGCGCTCCGGCTCGTCGAGCGGGCCGGGCTCGAGGTGCTCCGCGTCGAGCAGAACCCGATGCTCGTCCGCGCCGCCAAGGAGCTCATCCTGAGCGGCCTCGGCGCGGGCGACGACCCCACCGATCTCTCCCGCTCGCTCCCCTACAAGGCCTACCACGCGCTCGTCCGCCCGCTGGAGGACGTCGTGGCGAGCCGCGCGCCCGGCCTCCTCGCGTTCCAGCACGTGATCGTCGCCAGGAAGCCGCCGCGCCCCCGCCGGATGCGGCTCACCGTCGGCATGCTCACGATGGACGAGGAGGAGAGCGTCGGCGCCATGATCGGCGAGATCAGGAAGGCCGCGCCCGACGCGGAGATCCTCTGCGTCGACAGCTCCACGCGGGACCGGACCCCCGAGATCGCGGCCAGCCTCGGGGCGCGCGTGCTCCGCCAGGTGCCGCCCCGCGGCCACGGCCCGGCGATGGAGCTCCTCATGTACAGCGCCGCGGCCCGGAGCGAGCTGCTCATCTACCTCGATTGCGACTTCACCTACCCCGCCGAGAACATCCCGGTGCTCCGGCGGCTCGTCGAGGAGGAGGGCGCCGACGTGGTGAACTGCGCCCGCACGCGCTCGAGGCCCGCGGCCATGCCGGTCCCGAACTACCTCGCCAACCGCGCCTTTGCCGCCATGGCGCACGCGATGCACGGCATCCCCACCTCGGACGTCCACAGCGGCATGCGCGCTTACCGCTGCTCGGTGATTCGCGCGTTCGATTTCGACGGTGAGGGGGACGCGCTGCCCATCGACACGCTGCTCTTCCCGGCCAAGTGCGGCTATCGCGTGGTGGAGATGCCGATCGACTACAACGAGCGCGTCGGCACCTCGAAGCTGCGCAAGCTGGCTGGCACGGTGTGGACCATGATTCGCCTCCTGCGCGCGCTCCCCGTGGGCGACCGCCTCGGCGATCGCTACGAGCGTCGCTAGGCGTCCCCGAGCGCGCCGCCCGGCGTCACCGCTTCGTCGCGCAGCAGCGATGAGGCGGTGACAACGCGGTGCGGCGTCCCGTCTCCCGCGTGGTCATCGCATTCCCGGCGCCTATACTCGGCATCTTTCGAGTCGAGAGGAGGCGAGAGATGCGATTTCAGAAGGTAGTTTGCGTACTAGGTGTGTCCGCGCTGACGGGCGCGGCCGCTGCGGCGGGCTGCGGCGGCGACGACGGCGGGGGGACGAGCTCGAATTCCCCCGGGGCGACCGGCGGCGCGACCGACAGAGACTGCTCGCAGAAACACCCGGTCTGCACGGCGGTCGCCTCGGACTGCGTCGCCGTCCATGACAATCGGGACGCGACCACGTTCGGGCTGCGCATGGCGCAGCTCACGATCACGAAGCCCGACGTGCTCGCGATCGGCTATGTCGCCCGGCTCGTCGCCCAGGGCCTGACGATCAATCTGCCCCAGTGTAATCTGAACGGCACGGGCACCTTCTCCTGGCTGCTCGAGTTCGACAAGGCGAACGGCAAGCTGCGCACCGGCGGCGCGAGGATCGCGGACGACCCGCTCGAGGGGTACTGCTTCGCCAACATGTCCGTGGGCGAGTTCGAGATCGCGCCGACCGAGATCGACGCCCCCGTGGGCGACGACGGCGCGTGGAGCGGCGAGGCCGAGACCCTCAACGTCCCGATCTTCCTGGAAACGAGCCCGGATCCGATCATCCTACCCATGCACCAGGTGCGGCTCACCGACGCGACGCTGTCCGCGGACAACAACTGCATCGGCCGGTACAACGTCGAGGGGCTCGACCCGATGAACGCCTGCCTCCCCGGCCAGGACGGCGACCCGCCGGCGTTCATCAACGGCGGCAAGCTCGCCGCCTTCATCACGCTGGAGGAGGTCGACCGGGTGATCGTGCCCGACGTCAACCAGAGCCTCTGTGTCGTGCTCTCGGGCGATATCGTAAAATACGGAGCAGGTGGGGCACCCAATACGTGCAAGCGCGACGAGGGCGGCCAGATCGTGCTCAAGGGCGACTGGTGCAGCGCGACGAACTCGCCTGCGACGGACGACTGCGCAGACGCCTATGCGCTCGGCGGCGAGTTCGCGGCGAGCGCCGTCAAGATCAACGGTCTCTGCCAGCAGTAGCGCTTGCGGGCGGCTCTCCGGGGAGCGTACGCTTTGTCGTGGCGTCCTGACGCCCGCGCCCAGCGGGCTCGGCGCTGCGGGCCGCGCTCCTCGGAGGGTTCCTTATGCCCCGCGTCATCAAGCATTTCTCCTCCATCCTTGTGCTCCTTGTCATCGCCGGGTGTGCCGCTTCGGGCGGCGGGTGCTCCGGCTGTGGAATGACCCCCCTCCCCGCCGGCTTCAAGCCCGCGGACCGCATCGAGAACGCCGGCTCGGCGCGGCTCACGCAGTCGGGCATCGAGTTCCTCGAGCAGAACCTGGGCGTGCTCGGGCGCGCGCTGCTCGGCGGCGGAGACAGCGGCGTGATCACCTTCTCCATCCCGAAGTCCTCGGGCTCCGTGGCCGCCGGCATCGTCGATTACACCCTCTGTCCCGGCGGGGCCGATCCGGCGGCGACCCCCCCGGCGTGCGTGGCCGAGATCGACGTGGGGCGCGCGGCGCTGCAGATCCAGCCCAAGACGCCGCACAACCTGGTCATCCGGGGGCCTCTGCCGGTGCGGATGCAGCGGCTGCCCCTCTTCCTCGACGGCGGCATCCTGGGCGAGAGCACCCAGTACGTCACCCTCAACGGCAACGACGCGTGCCCGCCCGACGAGCAGACCTTCACGAACATCGATGTCGAGGTCGACCTCTCGATCGAGATCGACGTGAACCCGCAGCACTCGAGGCAGGGCTACTCGCGCGTCAAGGTGAACCGGCTCTGGATCGACGAGGATCAGCTCGAATCGAGCCTGCACCTCGACTGCGGGGGCACGTGGGTGGGCGATGCCCTCGATTTCGTGAAGCCGATCCTCACGAGCTTCATGGGATCCATGTCCGACGCGCTGAAGGGCCAGCTCGACCAGCAGCTCTGTCAGAAGGCCGATCCGACGCTGGATCCGGCCTGCCCCGACGGCACGAACGATATCGGCGGGGTCTGCCGTTACGGCACGCACGCGACCGACGAGTGCGCCTCGATCCTGCTCGGCGTCGAGGGCCACCTCGACCTCGGCCAGCTGCTCGCGAGCATCTCCCCCGGCACCCAGGGCGGGTTCGACCTCCTGCTCGCCGGCGGCGGCATGGGCGAGCGCGACGACGGCTCGGATCTCGCGTGGGGCGACCTCAACCCCATCGGCAACGGGGTCACCCTCGGCCTCTACGGCGGCGCCGAGCCGCTGCCGACCTCGAAGTGTGTGCCGCTGTCGGACATCGAGCTGCCCGCGGGCATTCCGATTCCGGATGAGCTCGTCGCCAACACCATCTCCGGCTGGCCCGGCGACCTCCCCGGCCCGCACGTCGGTCTCGCGATCTCCGAGCGGTTCGCGAATTACGCCATGAACGGCCTCTACAACAGCGGACTGCTCTGCCTCGGGATTTCCACGGAGACGGTGCCTCTCCTCAACTCCGGCACGCTGGGGCTGCTCGCGGCGTCGGCCAAGGACCTCGCGCTCCAGCGCGAGTCGCAGCAGGTCGCGCTCGTCATCCGCCCGCAGGCGCCGCCGCGGGTCACCTTCGGCGACGGCACGGACGCCGTCGATGATCCGCTGATCCGCATCCAGCTCGAGCGGGCGAGCTTCGATTTCTACATCTGGTCCCTCGATCGCTTCATCCGGTTCATGACCGCGACGTTCGATCTCGATGTGCCCATGAACCTCGCGGTCACCCCCGAGGGGCTCACGCCGGTGATCGCGACGATCGGGGTCACGAACGGCGAGGTGACGAACAGCGCGCTCCTCCGGGAAAACCCCGGGTCGATCGCGGAGGCGCTGGGGAGCCTCCTCGGCAGCCAGGTCGGGCAGCTGATCGGCAGCGGCCTGCCGGCGATCGATCTCGACGGGCCGCTCGCGCCCCTCGGGCTCTCGCTGATCCTCCCGGAGTCGGCCGAGGGGGCGGGCTCCCCCGGCCTGCGGAAGCTCACGAAGGGCCAGGACAACTACCTCGGCATCTTCGCGTCGTTCGCCACGGCGGCGCAGCAGCGCTCGATGCAGAGCGAGACCCAGGCCGAGCTGAGCCGCAAGGAGGTGCGGGCCGAGGGGCTCCGCCTGCCGACGATGACCCGCGACAACGGGCCCACGGCGCGGCTCGTCATGAGCTCGCCGCTCGACGACGGCACCCGGGTCGTCGAGTACTCGTACCGCGTCGACAGCGGCGCGTGGCGCCCGTTCACGCGCGAGCGCATCGTCGACCTGCGCGACGACTGGCTGCGGCTCCCGGGGCGCCACCTGATCTCGGTGCGATCGCGCGTCGCGGGCGACCCGCTGTCGCTCGATCCCACGCCGGCGACCGTGGAGATGGTGGTCGACGTCGAACCGCCGGTCATCTCGGTCGGCGCGGCGGTCGACGGGTGGGCGCCGCTCGAGGTGCGCGACGGGGTGTCGGACGCCGAGCGCGCGAAGGTGCGCGTGCGGCTCGACGGCGGGCCGTGGTCGGCGTGGTCGACGGCGGCGGAGATGCGGTCGGTGGACGTCGGCGGCGCCGCCGACATCGAGGTCGAGGCCGTGGACGAGGAGGGGAACCTCGGCACGGCGCGGCAGCCGATCCTCCGCGGCCGCTTCCCGGTCGACCCGTCGGCCGGCTGCGGTTGCGTCGTGGCCGGCAGCCCGAGCGGCGGTCCGTCGGGCGGCCTCTGGCTCGGCCTCGCGGCCGCCGCGGCGATCGTGCGGCTCGCGCGGCGCGGCGGCGCCCGGCGCGCCGCCGCCCGCGGCGAGGCGCCCGCCCGCGGCGAGGCGCCCGCCCGCGGCGAGGCGCCCGCCCGCGGCGAGGCGCCGACGCGCGCGTCCCGGCGCCGTGCGCGCGGCGCGCTAGCCGCGGTCGCCGTCACCGCGCTCCTCGGCTCGCACGCGGGCTGCTCGTGCAGCGACGAGCCGGTCGTGGAGGACCAGAAATGCGTCGCGCCCGACTGCATGACGCTGGAGCACGGCCTCATCGGGGCCTACACCTCGGTCGCGGTCGCCAGCGACGAGCGCACCGTCTGGGTCGCCGGTTACGCGGAGGCCGACTGGCGCAACGCCTTCCAGTGGGGCGACCTCGTGGTCGGCACCTGGGACGGCGAGGCCGTCGCGTGGGAGGCGATCGACGGCGTGCCCGCCGAGCCTCCGGTCGACCCGACCCGGTTCGACGCGAGCGGGTTCCGCGGGGGCCAGACCGAACCGGGCGACGACGTCGGCCTCTGGACCTCGATCGCGATCGGCCCGGACGGCGAGCCGGCGGTCGCCTACTACGACCGGACCCACCGCGGGCTGAAGTTCGCGCAGAAGCAGGGCGACACGTGGGCCGTGAGCTCCGTGCAGCAGGCGCCGAACAGCGACATCGGCCGCTACGCGAAGCTCCTCTTCGTGAAGGGGCTGCCCGTCATCGCCTACCTCGCGATCGAGCCCGGCGAGGACGGCGCGGTCACGTCGAGCGTCCGGCTCGCGACCGGGGAGAGCGCCACGCCCGGGGAGGGCGCGTGGCGGTTCGAGGACGTGGCGACCGACGAGGCGACGCCGTGCCGCGAGTTCCTCTGCGGCGCGGGGACGAAGTGCGTCCGGTCCACGGGGCGCTGCGTGAAGCCGCTCGCGAGCGGCGACTGCGCGCCGGCGTGCGCCTCGGGAGAAGCGTGCATCGACGGCGACGGCTCGCCGGCGTGCGCCGAGATCTCCGACGGGAACCGGACCGAGACGTACCCCGAGGCGATCGGCGACTACATCGCGATGGCCCCGGACGACGCGGGCGGGTTCGGCCTGGCGTTCTACGATCGCATCCGCGGCGACGTGGTGATCGCGTCGCGATCGGCGGGGGCGTGGGAGACGCGGATCGTGGACGGCGCGGCGCCGGACGGGACCGACACGGGCGACGTCGGCATGGGCGCGTCGCTGTTCATCGATCGCGCCGGCGACTGGCACCTCGCCTACGCGGACGGCCGCTCGGAGGGGCTGCGGTACGCGCGGGTGAAGGGCGGCGAGGAGGTCGAGGCGCCCGAGGTGGCGGACGACGGGCTCGGGATCGAGGGCGTCCCCTTCGCGGACGGGCAGCACCTCGTCGGCGACGACGCGAGCGTGTTCGTGACGGCGGCCGGCGAGGTGCGCATCAGCTACCAGGACGCGACGAGCGGGACCCTGCGGCTCGCGATCGGGACGAAGAGCGGCGACGGCCACAGCTGGCTCGTGCAAGAGATCGAGCAGGAGGGGTTCGCGGGCGCCTTCTCCCGGATCATCGAGGTGGACGGGGAGCTGCTCATCGCGAACTGGTGGCGCGTCGGCGGCCAGACCACGAAGGGCGACGTGGCGCTCGTCGCCCCCTGAGCCCCCGCCAGGGCGCCGGGCCCCGGCCCGCGCGGGCGCGGGGCGCCGCGCGCATCTCCGGCGGGAGCACGCGGCCGGCGGATCGCCCTTGATCCGGCGATCCGCCGACTGGCTATGCTCCGGTCGGCGCGACAGGGCGCGGTGCGTCCTCTGCAAGGATGTGCAGGCACGGCGAAGCGCCACAGGAAAGGCTTGGACGATGAGAGCGACGGAACGGACGAGCAGCAAGGCGGTGAGCAACGCATCCCCTCCCCCCTCCGGCGGAGCGCAGGCCGAGATCGGCGCGCCGTCGCGGCGCGCCGCGCGCCGGCGGAGGCTCGGCATCCCCTTCCTGTGGACGCTCCCCGCCGCGTCGGCGGTCGTGGCGTTGCAGCTCGTCGGATGCTGGCCGCTGTCCTACTCCGAGGATTGCGAGGACGACGCCCGGTACTGCCCCCCCGCAGCGACCGGGACCGGCGGCAACGCGCCCGACCCGACGTGCGACCCGGATCCGACCCAGGACGCGAGCACGGTGACGGAGCGGTGCGCCGTGTTCGCGCGCGCGGACGCGGCGTCTGACGGCAACGGGACCAAGGCGCGGCCGTACGCGTCGCTCGCCGAGGCCATCGCGAACGCGAACGGCAAGCGGGTGCTGGCGTGCTCGAGCGGCGTGTTCGAGGAGAGCGTCACGGTCAAGGCGCCGGTCGAGGTGATCGGCGGCTTCGACTGCACCGCGGACTGGGCCTGGAGCGAGCAGGCGCGGAGCGCGATCGAGGGCTCCGCCGACGAGGTGGCGCTCACGCTCGCGGAGGACGCGGGCGGGGTGAAGGTCCAGGGCTTCACGATCCGCGCGGCCGACGCGACGAAGCCGGGCGGGTCGTCGATCGGCGTGGCGGTCGCGGGCATCGAGGCCGAGCTCGTGCGCGTCGACGTGATCGCGGGCGACGCGAGGGACGGCGCGTCGGGCGAGACGTCGGCGGCCGCGCAGAACGGAGCGAGCGCGCCGGCGGACGTGTCGCACGCGTGCGTCATCGCGGTCTACGGCGGCTTGCCGGGCAAGACGACGTGCGACGACGGCGAGACGAGCGGCGGCGTCGGCGGCCTGGGTGGAAAGCCCGAGGAAGACGAGGGGCGCGGGCAAAACGGCCAGACCGGCACGCCGCAGGTGGATCCCTCGACCGAGGACGGCATCGGCGGCGTCGGGCACGGGCAGCCAGGCGCGTCGATCGACTGCAGGAGCGGCGAACCCGGCGCGAGGGGCGCCACCGGCGGGGCTGGCACGGGCGGCAGCGACACCACGCTGCAGCTGGCCAGCATCGCCGGAGGCGACGGCGGCAAGGGCGTCAACGGGGCGCGCGGTCAAGGCGGCGGCGGCGGCGGCGGCGCGAAGGCGGGACAGTTCTGCTCGCTCGGCGGAGGGAGTTTCACCGATGGTGCGGGCGCCAGCGGCGGCGGCGGCGGGGCCGGCGGCTGCGGCGGCAGAGGAGGAGCCGGCGGCAAGGCCGGCGGATCGAGCATCGCGATCCTCAGCCTCGGGACGCAGCTGGCGCTGACCGACGTGACCGTCGCCGTCGGCAAGGCGGGCAACGGCGGCGCGGGCGGGGACGGAAGCCCCGGTGGCGCGGGCGGCACGGGGGCCGACGGCGGTAACCGCGTCACGGCGTCCGGCTCGATCGAGGGCTGCCCGGGTGGCAAGGGCGGGGCCGGCGGCGACGGCGGCCCCGGCGGCGGCGGTCGAGGTGGCCACGCGGTGGGCATCGCCTACAAGGTCACGCCGACCCCCGCGCCCGCCGAGGTGCCGTTCGACGGAGGCCCGGCCGGAGGCGGCGGTCGCTCCGGGTTCGGCGGCGGCGACAGCAACGCCGGCGCGCCCGGGGTGAGCGGCGCCTGCTGGGACTTCGCCACGAACACGAGCTGCGCGCCGCAGTGAGCCGCGCCGCAGTGGGCCGCGGCGCAGCGCCACCGTGCGCTCACGGCGACGCCACAGCGCGGCGCCGTCACGCGCTCATAGCGAGCCGCAGCGCGACGCCGTCACACGCTCACAGCGACGCCGCGCGGATCTCCGTGATCGCGGGGCCGCTCACGCGCGCGCGCTCGGCGGCCACCAGCTCCAGGAGCTCCTGCCGGGTCGCCTGGCCGCTCTCGAGCAGCTCGCGCATCGCGCCGTCCACGTACCCCTTCGCGCGCGCCAGGCGGGGAGCGCTCTCCCCGCCCTCCCGCGCGATCAGCATGTCGTGCAGCATCCGCCTGAGCCCCGCCATCGCCTCGGTCTTCGAGCGCATCGCCATCACCTCGCCCGATCGGCCTAGCGGAGGCGGCGCGATCCGGCCAAGTTTCAGGCGCGCGGCAGCCTGCTGAGCGCGGCGTCCGCGGCCGCGCGCTCGATCCCCGCGAGCGCGACCCCCGGGCCCTTCCGCGGGACGAGGACCACGCGGCAGCGGCCGCGGGCCGCCGTCTCCACGTGGGACAGCCCGAAGTCGAGCGCCGCGCCGAACGCGAACACGAGCGCGCCCATGCCGAGCAGCTCGGGGGAGCCCGCCCGCGCGCCGTCGACGAGCAGCGACACGCCGAGGTACGTCCCCAGCCCCAGCGCGACGAGCCCCGCATAGAGCCCGAGCCGCGGGTAGCGCACCTCGCGCGTCGCCCGCAGGAGCGACTCGACCGGGATGTACGTCTCCTGCTCGCGCAGCGTCCGGCCGAACAGCTCGGTCCGGCTCCGGACGGTCACGCCCCTCGCGCCGATCTCCACCGCGGCCGGCCGGCGGTACCGCAGGAGGAACCGCCCCGCGAGCCGGGCGGCGTGCATCGCCAGCAGGATCCCGGTCGCCGCCAGCAGCACGAGCGCCACCGGCCCGCGCGGCGGCGGCGACAGCTCGCCCGCGAGCCGCCCCGGCGCCCGGCCGTCGCCCTCCGCCCAGCCCTCGTCCCCGCTCGCCCCCGCGCCGCCCTGCGCGGCGTCGCCGACCGCGGCCGACGCGCCCGGCGCGCAGCTCGGCCGCCGGCCGGGCGACGCCGCGTCGCGCAGCAGCGACCGCACGATCGGGTCGCGCACCTCGTCCACCAGCGCCGCGGCCTCGGCGCGCGCGTCCGGCGAGGCGCTCCCCCGCAGCGCGGCCGCGGCGATGATCGCGCCCGCCCGGCCGAGCTGCGGCAGCGCGCCCTGGTCGGCGCGCCGCACCAGGGCGGCGACCGCCCGCCAGAGCCCCGCGGCGCGCTCGCCCAGCGCGGCGTCCAGGGCCGTCAGCGCGTCGACCGAGGTGTACGTCGCCAGCCAGACGAGCGCCTCGGCCACGCGCCCCTCCGCGTCCGGCCCCTCGGGCGGCGAGAGGGCGACCCCGCGGGCGAGCAGCGTGGCGAGGAGCACCCGGGTCGCGCTCCCCGCGCCCTCGCTGGTGCCGCGCTCGAGCGCCCGGATCACGTTGCCGAACCGGGTCTCCGCGTCGGCGGCCGACAGGCCCGCGCGGTCCACGAGCTCCGCGAGGCCGCCCTCCAGGGTGGTCCGCCGCTCGTCCGCGGCGGCGAAGGCCGCCGTGTGGACGACCCGCGCGAGGTCGTCGCCATGGGGGTGTCCGGCAAGCTCATCGAGCACGGCGTGCGGAGAGTGATCGGGCGTCATCGGCGCGGGCTGGTCGGATTAACTGAACGCCGCCCCTTTGGCTAGTGTTCCGAGCGGCCCCGGAGGGTCTCCGCGCCCCCCGAGGCGCGCGCGGCCGTCCTTTGCCCCGCGCGCCGCCCCTTCCCCGCCCGCGGCGCTGCCCGGCGCGTCGCCGCTTCCGCGCCGCGCGCTACTTCCTCCTCCGCGCGGCGGCCTGCTCCCGCAGCGCCTGCTCCACGAAGCCCATGATCAGCTTGAGCTGCCGGTTCGTGACGTGGAGCTTCGACCAGATGACCTTCCCGTCGGTGTTGAAGGTGACCTCGTCCACCACGTCGATGCGCGTGATCCCCAGGTTGATGGTCCGGATCGCGTTCAAGGTCCTCGTGAGCTCCTGCGCGTGAGCCAGCGCATCTTCAGCGGATTCGTCGCCCGCCGTGAGGGTCAGGTCGGCGCCCCCGTCCTTGGTCGGCGTGACCGTGAGCCGCATCCACGCGATGCTCTTCGGGAGCGCCTGGACCCCGCGGAAGGCGTTCGCCGGCGTGAGCAGGGAGATGACGATGCCCGCCGCGGACGATTTGTTGAAGCCTTTCATAGACTTCAACTTGGACAGTTGAGCTTCTTCTTCAGCGGGAAGGACCACGAGCAGCCGCCGGTCCGGGACCAGCGCGAAGATGCGCTCGCTGCGGTCGGCGGTGGCCCGGGCGGCGGGGACGGGGGCGTCGTCGATCCACGAGCCGTTGGAGCGCCGGACGACGACGTCGACCGCCGCGCGCATGGCCTCCTCGGGCGCCCGGTAGTCCATGACGGCGACGACCTTGCTGGAGTCGCGCAGCTGCGGCCCGGCGATGAGGAGGTGGTCGATGTCCCGGATCGGGTCGACGGCGGTGTCCTGGAAGAAGGACTGCCACTGGGGGATGGTCGTCAGGATCCGGCCGAACCACTCGCCGAGCTCGTGGCTGCGCAGCCGGTCGCCGGCGATGAGCACCTGCACGTTCGGGTCCTTCGACGCGAGCTTGCCCGGCGCGCCCGCGGCGCTCAGCGGGGTGCGGAGGTTCGGGTGATCGCTGTCGTCGCCCGCGCCCCCGTCCCCGGCCGCGTCCGGGCCCGCGTCGCCCGGCGGCCGGCGGCGCGGCGGCGGCGCGCCGGCGTCCGGCGCCTCGGGCGCGGCGCTGGCCGACGCCGCGGGAGGAGGCGTCGCGGGCGGCGGCGTCGCGGGCGGCGGCGTCGCGGGCGCGGCGGCGCCCTCACCGCCGGGCGTCGCCGCGCCGCCGGTCGCGGAGGGCGCCGCCGCGACCGCGCTGGGATCGTCCGCGAGCAGATCGAGGTCGATCGGGACGATGGTCTCGCCGGCGTCGTAGTCGGTCAGCTCGCCCCGCAGCGCGAACATCGCCTCGAGCCACGAGAACAGCGGGGTCGGCAGGAGGGGCAGGTGCAGGAGCAGCGCGACGGCCGCCGCGGTCGCCAGCGCGCGCCGCGAGGCGGCGCGGACGAGCGGGATGACCCCGGCGCCCAGGCCCGCACGCCGGGCCGAAGTCGTGTTGTTCGAGCCACGCCCCGGGGTCCGTTCCGCCACGGCGGTACCCTAGCAGCCGCCGTCCGAACGGCACTCGCACCGCGGACGGCGCGCGGGCCGCGCGTGCGCCCCACGTCGGGGCTGCGTGGCATGTCGTTCGCTCCGGCGACGCTCATGCGATGCCGCCTGCCCCGGCGCCCGCCGCGGCGAACCCGAGGGACGCGCGCTCGCAGAGAAGTGGATCGACACGTGAGTGACCAGGTACTAAGACCGCCGAGCCGACCCGACCCTACGGGTCGATCAAACGACCGCGAGGACCGGGATGGCCGGTCCTCGCCCAACGCTGTGGATGCGATGAACCGCTCTCAGGCGCCCCGCCCCCGCGGGCAGAACGACCCCGCACGATCGCACGGCAGCGGCAACGTCCGCACCGGCGGCGCGCGGAAGCCGCAACCCGCGCCGGACGCCGGCCGCTCCGCGGGCGGCGCCGCGCGCTCCTCGCTCGTCTCCAGCGCGCTCGGGTTCATCGCCGCGGCGGCCTTCGCCGGCACCGCCGCGTGGGCGAGCGGCTGCCAGGGCGAGGCGCCCCCCGGCCCCTCCACCGAGGGCAAGTCGCCGCCCGAGCGGACGTCGTCGCTCCCCCGCCCGTCGCCCACCTCGTCGGCGCGCGCGATCGCGTCGGCCGACGCCCCCAAGGAGGCGCCGAGCGCCGCGCCCTCGGCGGCCCCGGAGCCGCCCGCGCCCGACAAGCCCTACACGGGTCCGCTGCTCGGCTCGATCGTGCCGCAGGCGGCGGTCTACCCGACGATGGAGTTCTCGAAGCAGCGGCTCGGCTACATCCGGCTCGGCAGCAAGGTGCCGGTCGATCCGAAGCCGATCAAGGGCGGCAGCTGCGCCAAGGGCTGGTACCGCCTCCTCGACGGCGGCTACGTCTGCGGGAGGTCGGCCACGACCGACCTGTCGAACCCGCAGGTGCGCCTCGGCATCACGGCGCCGAACCTCGACGACGTCCTCCCGTACAAGTACGCGTTCAACACGACGCACGGCACGCCGCTCTACCGCTCCGTCCCCTCGAAGGACGAGATGGCGCGCTACGAGCCGTACCTCGAGTCGTCGAAGCGCAAGAAGAAGGAAGAGGAGCGGCAGCGCGCCGAGGAGCTCTACGAGGAGACCGAGAAGGAGGTCGCCGCCGCGGCGGCGGCCGCCGCCGCGCGCCCCTCGGCGAGCCCCCCCGAGCCGGGCGCGACCCCGGTGGCCGCCGTCGCCACGCAGGCGTCCGCGGCGGAGGACAAGGCGGCGGCCGTCGCCGCGGCCGCGTCGCTCGGCATCATGGCCCCGGCGCCGGTCGAGGAGGAGCCCGAGAAGCCCTGGTGGGAGAACGTCGACGAGAACGGCAGGCCGCGCAACGTCACGCTCGCCGATCTCGACAAGGACTCCGACGCGACGGTCGCGAAGCGGATGGTGAAGGGCTTCTTCGTCGCGGTCGACAAGACCTTCGGGTGGAACGGCCGCAGCTGGTACAAGACGACCGCGGGGCTCGTCGCGCCGAGCGACCGCATGTACATCATCAAGCCGCCGTCCTCGCAGGGCATCGACTTCCCCGAGGGCGCGAAGTCGGTCGGCTTCATCCTCGCGAAGACGGCGAGCAAGTACCAGTTCGACGCCGAGATGAAGTCCGTCTCCGTGGCCGGCTCGCTCGAGCGCTTCGCCGCGTTCGGCCTCACGGGCGAGGTCCACAAGCACAAGTCGGTCGTCTACCGGAAGACCACCGAGGGCTGGTGGATGAAGGGCGCCGACGGGACGTACACCGAGCTCGGCGCCCCGCCGCAGGACCTCGCGCCGGGCGAGAAGTGGATCGACGTGAACCTGTCGCGCAAGACGCTGGTCGCCGTCGAGGGCGACAGGCCCGTCTTCGCGGCGCTCGTCTCCCCCGGCAGGCGCTCGAAGGACAAGAAGAAGGACCACCCGACGCTGACAGGGGTGTTCCGCATCCGCGAGAAGCACATCGCGACCACGATGGACGGCGACGGGACGGTCGCGGGCGATCTGCCGTACAGCATCGAGGACGTGCCGTTCGTCGCGTACTACGACGGGTCGTACGCGCTCCACGGCGCCTTCTGGCACTCCAACTTCGGCCGGGAGATGAGCCACGGCTGCGTGAACCTCTCGCCGCTCGACGCGAAGAAGGTGTTCTTCTGGAGCGAGCCCAGGCTGCCCCGCGGCTGGCACGGGGTGTGGGCCACGCCCGAGAACCGCGGGACGATCATCTCCATCCACGAGTGAGCGCGTCGCGATCGAGCTCGACCCCGGAGGCAGGGCGCCGCCGGCCGCTCCCGCGGGCGCCTGGCCGGCCGCCGAGCTCGGCGCTGGAAATCCGGGCAGGTCGTGCTCGGAACAGCTTGAACGGTCGCTTTGACAGGGCTCCCTCTTGACTCTGGAGCCCCCTTCGCACACTTGTGGAGCCGCCATGGACCAGTTCTCGGCGCACCTCGATCGCGGGTGGGATCTTGTCCAGCGCGGGGATACGCGCGGAGCAGAGGCGTCGGCCCGGCGGGCGCTCGAGCTCGATCCGAACTCGCCGGAAGCTCACAACCTGCTCGGCTTCGTCGCCGCCCTGGAGGGCGAGGGCGAGGAGGCCATCGAGGCATATCGCCAGGCGATCGCCCTCGACGACACCTACCTGGAGGCGATGCTCAACGCCGCCGAGGTGTACATCCACCCGCTCGGCGATTTCGACCAGGCGATCGAGATGTGCGACCAGGCGCTCGACCTGGCCGAGGTCGACGAGGAGATCATCGACGCGCTCCTCCTCAAGTTCGACGCGCTGCTCGGCAAGGGCGATCTCGACGAGGCCGCGCAGGTCGCCGCCAGGATCCCCGACGGCCCGTACGACAACCCGAACCACACGTTCCTCGTGGGCCGCGCCTTCTACGAGATCGGCCAGGCCGACAAGGCCGCCGCGCTCATCGAGGAGGCGGCGCTCAAGGACCCGCGGCACGCCGAGGCCCACTACTACCTCGGGCTCATCCGCGACGAGCGGGGCGACGTCCGCGGGGCGACGCAGGCGTTCCTGCGCTCGCGCGAGCTCGACGTCGAGCTCGGCATGCCCCCCTGGGCGCCGAGCCGCGACGGCTTCATGACGCTCGCGCAGAAGACGATCGCCGCGCTCAACCCCGTGCTCCGTCGGTACGTCGAGGGCGCGGAGCTCTACATCTCCGACGTGCCCGGGATGGAGCTCGTGGCCGAGGGGGTCGATCCGCGCGCGCTGGTGCTCCTCGACGGCCTCAACGCCGACGAGCGCGAGCGGGGCCTGCGCGGCAGCGCCGAGGTCCACCCGTGCGCGCGGGTCTTCGTCTACGCCCTCAACGTCGCGCGGCTCGCGGGCAGCATCGAGGCGCTCGACCGCGAGATCAACCTCGCGCTCGAGCGCGAGATCACCGCGACGTTCCTCGAAGCCGAGCAGAGCGAGCGGACCGAGAAAGAGCTCAATTGACGCGCGCGGTCGCCGCGGTCGTCAGCCGACGCCCGCGCGCGTGATCGCCGCGATCGGCGCCTGCGGGCGCGCCGAGCCGTTGCCGCTCGGCGCGGAGGCTCGCGCGGCGCGGGCGCGCGCGGCGCCTACTTCCACTTGACGGCGATCACCTCGGTGCTGATGCCGGGCGAGGAGCGGATGACCACGGAGCTCATCAGCCGGTGCACGGCGCCGAGCCCGACGCCGAGGCTCTGGCCGGGCATCCTCGGCGCGAGCCGCGCAGAGCTCGACGAGGACGGGCTGCGATCGCTCTTCGGCCCCACCTCCTCCAGGATCGCGAGCTTCGGGTCGATGCCGGGGCCGGAGTCGCGCACGATCACCTCGACGCCCCAGCGGCCGCTGCCCGCGAGGGCGTCCTCGCGGATCGCGCGGATGCTGATGCTGCCGCCGCCGCCGTGGCGCACGGCGTTCGACACGAGCTCGGCGATGGCGATCGCGAGCTCGTGCTGCGCGCGCTCCGAGAGCCCAGCCCAGCGCGCGATCTGCGCGCCCTCGGCCGCGCAGGCGAAGCGATCTTCCTCGCGCGTGACGGGGATGGTGAAGACGGGCGGGCTGCGCTGCGTCACGAAGAAACCCTGTCGCGGAGCACCGCGACCACGCACGTCGCGTCGTCGAACGACTTCTTGTGGGCCTCGACGATGCGGCGCGCCATCTCCTCCGGATCGAGGTCGCGGAACGCGCCGAGATCGAAGCCGCTGGAGATGCCGTCCGAGTGCAGGAGGACGACATCGCCCGGCGCCACGGGGAATCGAAAGCTGCGGAGCCGCCGCACGCGGCGCCCGAGGATCCCGGCGGAGCAGAAGATCGGCATCGCCGTGCGCGTGATCGCCTTCATCGCGATGTTGCCGACGCCCGAGAACTCGAGCTCGCCGGCGGCCTCGTCGATGCGCAGGAGCGCGGCGGCCGCCCCGCGCGTCGACGCGAGCTGCTCCCCTGCCCCGGTCAGCAGATCCTCGAGCGGCATCGACGCGTGGTCCTCCACGTAGCGACAGAAGGCGGAGGCCGCCTGCGCTGCGTGGGGACCGTGGCCGAGCCCGTCCGCGAGGCCGATCAGCGCCCAGGAGGACTGCCGGACCACCACCACCTCGTCGCCGGCGACCTCCTCGCCGGCCGCGACGCAGCACGCGGTCCCGATCGCAATTGTCATCCGAGGTACTTCCTGACCGTCACGGTCGTCCCCGCGCCGGGCGCCGTCTTGACATCGAACGCATCCATGAGCGCCTTCGTGCCGCGGAGCCCCGCGCCCATGCCGTGGCGCGAGCGGTACTTGCCGCTCAGGATCTCCTGCAGGTTCGAGATCCCGGGCCCGTGATCCTGCGCGATGATCTCGATCGCGCGCATCGGCGAGGTGAGCGAGCGGACGATGATCTGCCCGTTGCCCGCGTACCTCACGATGTTGCGCCCGAGCTCGGAGATCGCCGTGACGATCTTCGTCTGCAGGACGTCGCTGACGAGGTGCTCGATGCAGAGCTCGCGGCCAGCAGACCGCGCGCGCAGCACGTCTTCCTCGTTGCGCACGTCGATGGTGATCTCGCGCGGCGCGGGGGCGGCGTGATCGAGCTCGCCGAGCTCGGTGATGCACCGATCGAGCTGCGCCTGATCGCGCACGAACAGCTTCACCCCGCGCTTGACCTCGACGAGCAGGCGCCTGAGATCGCCCTCGCGCGCGTAGAGCGGGTCGACCTTCGCCTGCCGAATGCCGCAGTCGATGACGCTCTTCCTCACCGCGGGCGAGAGGAACTGCGCCAGCACCGTCTCGATCTGATCCGTGATCGAGCGGCCGACGATCTGCGGAGACGACGGCACAGGGCCTCGCGCCGATTGCGGCGAGCTCGGCATGCGCGTCGACACCGGTCCACCGGACCGGCTCGACGGCGGCCCCGTGGCGCCGCCGCTGGAGGGCGGTCCGTCACGAGGAGGGATCTTCATGCGTCACCTCGTTCGTGAGCTCGGGCGGCATCAGGTCGTCCTCCGCGGACGGCGCGAGCATCTCGACGGCGCGCTCCAGGTTGAGCGCCGTCACGACGCCAGGGATCTCCAGATCCATCTCGACCAGGGCGATCGCGACCGCGGGGCGCAGGCCGCACACCGCCGTCCGGACGCCCATCAGCCGGGCCGTGAGCGCGATGTCACGGATGGCGCGGGTGAGATAGCTGTCGAGAATCTCGACACCGGAGAGGTCGACGATGAGGCCGCGGGGCGAGCGCGATTCGATCGACCCCGTCACGTCGTCGCGCAGCTGCTCGACCTGCCCGTCGGTTAGCCCGCCCTGCACCGAGACGATTAAATTCCCGAAGAGGCCCACGATGGGGACCCTACCCGCTTGCATCAAGTGGACGTCTCCTTCCTCGCGCTGAGCTGCAGCTGTGACGTGGTCATGGGACCGCTGCCCGACGGATCGAACGCGGCCCCGTGGCCGCCAGGGGTGAAAGGCTGTCCCGCCGGCTTCTCGTCGCCCTTGGCCGCGCCGCGGCGGCCGCCCATGAGGGACGAGAGCGTCGGCTTCTGGCCGGCGAGCGCCAGGCTCTCGCGCAGCGCGTGCTTGAGGTTGCGCGCGGCGCGCACGGAGCCGAGGTTGATGCCGAGCTCCACCATCGTCTGCGCGACCGCGGGCCTGACCCCGGTGATGCGGCACCGCGCGCCGAGCAGCTCGACCGCCTTCATCAGCTTCATGAAATGGTCGGCCGTCCGCGTGTCGATCACCTCGACGCCCGTCACGTCGATGATGACGTAGCGCGACTGGCGACGGACGATCTCGTCGAGCAGCCGCTCCATGATCTGCGCGCTCCTCCGCGAGTCGACGACGCCGATGATCGGCAGCGCGAGGACGTCGTCCCAGAGCTCGAGGATCGGCGTCGAGATCTCGTCGATGGCGTAGCGGAGCCGCTCGACGAGCTCGCTCTTGGCGCTCTCGCTCTCGACCAGGTCGCGGTTCTTCGCCTCGAGATCCTCGATGAGGCGCTTCTTCTCGGTCGCGTCGCGGAAGACGGCGACGGCGCCGGAGATCGAGCCGTCCTTGCCCCGCATGGGGCTCGCGCTGACCGTCAGGAACAGCCCCGCCGCCTGGCCGGGATCGAGCCGCGCGTCGGCGAACATCGGCGGCAAGCGGACCGAGCGCGGCTCGCCGTCGTCCGCCTGCGGCCCCGAAGCGGGGGCGAGGGTCGCCATGGCGTTGCCCGGCGCGGCCTGCGGCAGGCGCGCGTGCCGCGCGTCCTGCTCCGCGGGCTTCCTCACGAAGAGCTCGACCTGATCGACCGTCTCGCCGCGCAGGGCGCGCACGAGCGGGTGCTCGGACGCGGGCCAGGGCGTCGCCTGGTCGGGGAAGAACAGCGTGGCCTCGCCGGGCCCCGGCTCGCCGTTCGCCGCGACGTCGAGGGACGCGCGGCCGAGCATGTGCTCCGCGGCCGGGTTGCGCATCAGGAGCTCGCCCTCGTGGTCCACGACGGCGACGCCGTCGGCCATGCTGTCGAGCACCAGCTTGAAGATGCCCGCTTGCCGCCGCAGCTCGTCCTCCGAGCGGGCCAGCTGCTCGCCGCGCTCGCGCGCCTCGCGCCTCGCCTGGTCGAGCTCCGCGGCCTGCTCCTTCGCCGCGCGCTCGCGCGCCTCGATCTGCTGCTCGAGCGTCGCGACGCGCTCCGTGAGCCTCGCAATCTCTTGCCGCAGAGCTTCTTCGCTCATCGCGAATTCTCCGTCGTGAGCCCGCGCTCGCCGTGCAGCGCGTCCCTCCGATGCGCGGCGCGGCGAGCCGCGTCGCAGGCTCGCCCGACGTCTGCGCGCCGGGAGCAGGAGACGCGCAGGCCGGACGAGGCGGAAGCGGAGGGCGCCTGGCGCTCCGTCGTCCTGTCCGTCCTTTGCACGCTCGTGACGCTCATGTCTTCTCCTCGCAGGGTGCCCTCTCCCGAACGGGGACCGTGTCCAGCACCAGTCGAGAAACACAGCTTATCGCCAACCGGGCAACCCACCGTCAAGCTTCGCGTCGGCGGTGCGTGTCGCTTGTGGCGACGGCATCCGCAGTCGCCCAGACGAGGTAGCCCGTGCCCATACAACCTCGCTGTGCCCTGCGTCACGACGGACGCCGCCTGCCGCGCCGCAGCGCGGTCGAGCCCGGCCGCCGACGACCGGCGGCTCCCCTCCTCGGAGGTGTGGATGAGAGGCGCGAGCGCACGTGGGCTCCTCGCGTGGGGGGCTCTGCGGCGGTGCGCGCGGGAGCGGGCGGGCGGCTCAGTCGCCGAGGCTCTGGCGCTCGCGGGCGCGCCGCCGCTTGGTCTTGCGCTTCGAGTCGGCCGAGCGCTGCGGGGCAGGCCCGCTCTCGCCCGCGGTCGGCGCGCCGGCGTCCAGCCAGCGCCACAGCGCCATCTGGTCGGCCGTCGCCCCGTGGCGGATGGCGCGCTTCAAGATCTTCTTCGCGAGCACCAGCTTGCCGCACCGGGCGAGCGCGTGGGCGTAGCTCGCGGCGATGTCGGCCTCGCCCGTCTGCGCCTCGGTGGCTTGCGCCAGGAGCGGCAAGGCGTCGTGGGGACGGTTCAGGGCGACGTCGTAGAGGTGGCCCAGGTTGTGGGCGTACCACGGGTTGTCGGGCGCGATGGCCAGGGCGCGCTCATAGGCGCGCGCGGCGTAGCGGTAGTTGCCGAGCAGCGACTGCGCGAGGCCGAGCACCGCCCACGCGCCGTCGTCCTCCGCGTGGAACTGCAGCACGCGGCGCGCGAAGAGCGCGGCGCGCCACGGGTCGTGCTCGACGCCCATCTCCGCGAGGTGGCGGTGCGCATAGAGCCACGGCTCGCTGCCGGGCGCCGTCGCGCGGGCCAGACGCGCGAGCAGCGGGAGAACCCTGTCCGCGTCGAGCTTGTCAGCGAGCGCTCGATCGATGTCCCGTCGAAGCCGGTCGATATCCTCCGCTCCACTTCGCGCCATCCCTTCCGTGATACGACCAGTGGGCGAGCTTGGCTAGCGCGTTGCGCGCGGGGAGGCGCCGCCTGGACGGCGTCGCACGCGAGCGCCCACCGACGTACGCTGGCGGGCGGTGTCTGGCACGCGCGGCGGCAGCGCGAAACGCCAGCGCGGAGCCCGGTCCGCCGCCTCGCCGCGACGGACCGGCGCGCCCCGCGTTCAGGCGTCTTCCGTCACCTCTTCAGCGCTTGACGTGCGCTCCCGAGCCTGCTCCGCGCGCGCCTCCTTGCCCGCGATCGTCGCGCCGTTCAGCGCCGCCACGACCCGCGCGAGCTCGGCCTTCGGGACGCTGACGAACGCGTTGCGCTCGCGCACGCGGATGCGCCGGATGTCGCCCTTGGCCATCCCGGCCCGCTCGATGAGCGCGCGCTGGAAATCGGCCGCGCGCGCGCCGTCGCGGCGGCCGAGGTTGATGAAGACCTCGACGAACTCGCTGTCCGCCTCGTCGCGCGAGGGCTCGGCGCGCGGCGACTCGCCGGGCTCGCCGCTCTCGATCTCGACCGCGGGCTCGCCGAGGAGCGCTGGCGAAGCGCCGCTCGCGCGCTCGCCGCCGCGTGACGCGGGCGAGCCGGGCGGCGGGGACGGCGGCTCGCCGAGGATCGGCTCGTCGTCGCCCTCCTCCTCCGGCGGCTGCCACATGGTGAAGTCGGCGTGGCGGGAGAACGGCTGGCCCTGCGCGCCGCCGCGGCCGGGCGCGGCGGCGACGCCGGCCGCGGCGGGGCCGCGGCGCGCCGACAGCAGCGTCGCTGTGCCCGGCCGATCGCGCAGGCGCTCCGCCGGGCCGCGGCCGGGCGCGCCCTCGCCGCGCGGCGGCTCGATCCGCATCAGCGGCTCCGGCCGCGTGAGCGGCTCGACCGAGACGGGCCCCTCCTCGCGCGCCCGCGCCACCTCCGGCCGGCGCGGCTCGAGCCGCGCGTCGTCCCCGGCCGGCGCGTCCGCGCCGCGGGGCCCGCGCCGCCCCTCGTCCCGCCGCAGGCGCAGCGACCGGCGATCCCGGTCCCGCCCGCGGTCCCGATCGCCCTCGCGCGCGACCTCGCGCTCGCTGCTGCGCTCCGTCTCCGGCGAGCGCGGATCGACCGAGTCGGCCGCGCGCGGGATCGCGCCCTGCGACGCGCGCTCGCCCCGCGCGCTCGCGGCGCGCGCCGCGGGCTCGGGCCGGGTCGAGGGCTCGGCGCCCTCGCGCGCCGCCGCGCGCGGCTGCTGGGCGCGCCGCGCGGCGCTCGCCTCCTCCTGCGCCGTGGGCCGCGCGCCGAGGTGATCGCGCAGGAGGCCCGCCACGATCGCCTCGGCCTGGTCGTGCGTGAGCAGCCGGCGCGCGAGCGAGAGGTCGTCCGGGTGCGTGCCCTTCGGCAGGAACGCCTCGGCGAGCATCGCGACGAGGTCGGCCTCGGCGCGCGTCTTGAGCTCGCCCTCCGTGGGCAGCTGCTTCTCGAGCGGCCGGATCTTGTACGTCAGCCGGAGGATGTAGAGCGGCCCGACGTCCTGCGGCGTGATCAGCGCGATCGCCGTGCCGGTGCGCCCCGCGCGGCCGGTGCGGCCGGTGCGGTGCACGTACGCCTCGGCGTCCTGCGGGAAGTCGTAGTTGATGACGTGCGTGAGGTGCGAGATGTCGATGCCGCGGGCCGCCACGTCGGTGGCGACGAGGAAGCGCAGGCGCCCCTCGCGCGTCGCGCTCATCACCTTCTCGCGATCGGACTGCGGCAGATCGCCGTTCAGCCAGTCGGCGTCGTAGCCCTGGCGCTTCAGCGCCGCGGCGACCGTCTCCGTCTCGTCCTTGGTGTTGCAGAAGACGACCGCGTTCTCCGGATTCTCGACTTCGAGGATGCGGATCAGCGACGTCAGCTTGTCGCCCGTGATGAGGTAGACGTAGTGCTGGATCTGGAGCGCGCCGACCGCGTCGCCGGAGAGGGTGATGAACTCGGGCGAGCGCAGCTTGCTGCGCGCGATGCGCTCGATGTCGGGCGGGAGCGTCGCCGAGAACAGCAGCGTCTGCCGCTCCGGCGGCAGCTCGGCGAGGATCGCGGTGAGCTCGCGCTCGAAGCCCATCGAGAGCATCTCGTCGCACTCGTCGAGCACCAGCAGCCGGATGTGCTTGGCGACGATCGTCCCGCGGCGCAGGTGGTCGAGCACGCGGCCCGGCGTGCCGACGATGACCTGCGCGCCGGCGGCGAGCGCGTCGATCTGCCGCTGCATCGGCGCGCCGCCGTACACGGCGACCACCTTGACGCCCTTGCGCTTGCCGAGGCGCTCGACCTCGGCGGAGACCTGGAGCGCGAGCTCTCGCGTCGGGCAGAGCGCGAGCACCTGCGCCTGCGCGAGCGAGCGCTTCACGGCGTGGTCGACGATCGGGAGCCCGAAGGCCGCCGTCTTGCCGGTGCCGGTGCGCGCCTGCACGACCGCGTCGCGCCCGCGCGTGACCGGCTCCCAGACGGCGAGCTGCACCGGCGTCGGGTGGACGTAGCCAATCTCCGCGAGCGTCTCGCGCAGCTCGGACGACAGGGGCAGCACATCAAAGGTGGGCAGCGGCTGGGGCTTTTCGCCGGTCTGCGCTTCACCCGCCACTGCGGCAGGGGGAGAAGGAACGGTCATATCGGTCATATCGTCCTGCGTGATCGCCGCGTCGGGGTATTATCTCGGGGACACGGGCCCAAGCTGGCCATCGACGATCGCCCGGACCCTGCGCCGTAGCGGAGCCAGATCGCCTGCCTCGCGCCGCGCTGCGTGCTCCTCCGCATAGCGGAGCCGCTCGATGGCGTCGAGAGCGCGCTCGTTCTCGGCGGAGCCCCGGCACGAGGCGGCGACTCCGTCCCGGTAGCCCCACGCCGGAGCGAGCGTGCTCCGGAACCGGGCGAGGGCGGCGTCCTCCCCGTCGGTCCCCGGGGCGGCCTCCCTGGCCCGCTCGACGGCCCGGACGAGCGCCAGGAGGCCCTCCTCGCAGCTCCCGTAGGGCGACGGCGCGGCCGGCAGGAAGAAGACCTGCCGGATCACCTGGAGGGTGCACGAGACGATGATGAGCGCGGCGAAGCTGTAGTAGGCGACCAGGGCGATGCGCCGGCCGCGGGCGCGAGGCCCGCCGGGGCGCCGCCGCCCGCCGGGCGATCGCGCCTCGGTCCCTGGCACGGCCGGGGCGGGGGCGATGGGCGCGGGAGCTTGGGCGGGCATGAGAGCAGCGATTCCTTGGGCGGGATGGGGTGCGCGGGCGCCGGCGCGGCGATGGCCGGCGGCCGCTCCTCGTCTCAATTCGTTGTGGTTCGCTGGCCGGGGAGCCTTGTCGCCGGGCCCGGCCACCGCTGGTCGGGCTCCGCTTCCGCGGTCCCTTCCGTGCGCGCCAGTGCTATCACCTCGCCGCGGGCGCGACGAGATGCTGTTGGACCGGAGGGGCAGCGCGAGGTGACCGAGACGACCGCGCCGCGCCGCGCCGCCCGCCGCCCCGCCGCGGCGCTCGCCGCGCTGGCCCTCGTCCTCGGCCCGCCGCGGGCCGCGCCGGCCCAGCCGCTCAAGGACAACGCGTACACCATCGACCTCTTCCAGGGGCCGATCCTGGCGCCGCTGCGCGTGACCGGGATCGCCGGCGCGTACGCCGCCTACGCCGAGGGGATCGCCGGCATGGTGGCCAACGCCGCCGCGCCCGCGGTCCGGGAGCCCTTCAGCGTCAAATGGCTCGAGTGGGACGTCGCCGCGTCGATCTCGCTGCCCATCGAGCTCTTCGGGGACATCGACTTCGACAACAACGACTTCGACAATAGCGGCGACCTCGACCTCGACTACTCGAACTTCGTGTACCTGACCCTCGGCGGCCAGCTCCAGGCGGGCGATCTCGGCCTCGGGGTCAACGCCGAGCTGCAGCGGTACTCGCTCGTGGACGACCGCGGCGCCGAGACCACGGTCGTGACCGGCAAGTACCACTTCCTCGGCGGAGCCCGCCTGCTCGGCGACGCGGTCGTGCTGGGCGCCGGCGCCCGCGCCGTGACGCTCGGCCTCGGCGCGGAGCAGACCGACCTCACGATCGCGGGCATCTCCCCGGAGCTCGGGGTGCTCGTCCGCCCCGACTGGGCGTCCTACCGGGTCGGCGCGACGTTCCGCTTCCCGGTGAACGGCGGCCGGCTGCTCGGCGAGGGGGTGGTCACGGACGGGAACGTCCGCCGCGCCGGCGGGCTGATCCTGCCGAACGAGGTCGTCCTCCCCTGGGAGCTCGAGCTCGGGCTCGCCGTGCAGGTGGGGCCGCGCCCCCTGAACCCGGCGTGGATCAACCCGCGCGATCAAGAGCGGGAGCTCCGCGCGGCGATCGCGCGCAGGCGGGCCGAGCGGGAGGCGCGGCGGGAGCGCGCGCTCGCCGGGATCGCGGACCCGGAGGAGCGCGCCCGGCGGGCGCGGATCTTCGCGCTGGAGGGCGCGCGCGAGCGCGAGGCCGACGAGCGCGAGCTCGCCGCCGGGCCGGACCTGCTCGAGAAGGAGCGGCGCGCCCGCTACTGGAACTGGCCGCGCGAGCACCTGCTCATCACCGCGGAGCTCCTCGTCACGGGCGCGGTGTCGAACGGGGTGAGCCTCGAGCATTTCCTGGCGCAGAACCTGCCGGAGCGGGCCGACGACGACTCGGCGGTGGGCGCGTCGGGCGCGCACGTGAGCTTCTCGCCGCGGTTCGGGATCGAGACGGAGCCGATCCCGGGCCGCGTGCACACGCGGTTCGGGAGCTACTACGAGCCGAACCGCTCCGGCCACCTCGGGAGCGGGAGCGTGGGGCGGCAGCACTTCACCTTCGGCGCGGACATCCGCGTGCTGACGACGACCTTCTGGGGGCTGATCTCCGAGGCCGCCTACACGCTGCAGGCGTCGATGGACATCGCGCCTCGCTACGAGAGCGTGAGCGCCGGCATCGGCGTGTGGCACTGAGCGCCGCGGCTCACGCCGACAGCGCGCGGCGGCGGTGCTCGGCGAGGAGCACGCGCAGGTGGCTCATCCGGGCGGGGTCGCGCCTGCCGAACTCGTCGAGCGCCGCGGCGACCGCGACCGGCGCGCCGCCGCGCGGCTCCTTGCCGAGCGCCCGCGCCGCCAGCGCGAGCGCGCGCGGGCGCAGCACCTCGTCGATGCAGAGCCGCACGGGGGGCGGCCGCCACGCGGCGTCGCGGTAGCCCCCGGGCGGCGGGGGCTCCGCGGCCGACGCGAGGCCGTCCGCCTTGGCCTGCATGGCCGAGAGGATCTCGCGCTCGATCGCGCTGCCCTCCTCGCGGTCGCCGGCGCGCTCGATCGTGAAGATCGCGTGGGGCGCGCCGCGCCGCGCGGCGCCGAGCCAGTCCTTGCGCCAGCGCACCGCCGTGGCCCGGCTGATGACCGCCTCGCCGCGCGCGACGAGGCCCGTGAAGGCGCTGAGCATCAGCACCTCGAACGGCGAGAACGCCTCGTGGCCCTGCGCGCCGACGAGGCGCGAGAGGTTCGCGGCCACGACCGGGAGCCCCGCGTCGATCGCGTCCGAGGAGCAGAAGAGCGTCGAGCCCGCGCTCGTGGGGCGGAAGCCCGTCAGGCTCACGCCCTCGCCGGCGCCGTACCACCCGAAGAGCGTGCTCACGGTGCCCCAGCGGGCGCCGTCGGCGGAGCAGTACGACCACGTGGTGCCCCAGAGCTCGAAGAGCGAGCGCACGATCCACCGCGCGAGCCTCACGCCGAGCCACAGGATCGCGGCGAAGAGCGCCGCGGAGGCGAGGGAGCTGTCCGCGGACTCGGCGAGGCCGGTCAGGAGCAGCGCGTAGAGCGCCGAGTACGCGAGCAAGAGGCCGCTCGTGATCGCGCTCAGGAACAGCTCGATCCTCGGCGACGCGCCGCGCTGCTCGGAGCGTCGCCACACGGCGCGATGAGGGGGCTCGCCGCAGCGGGCGCAGGGGTCGGCGGCGCCGCATCGCCGTCGCTTTCCGCAGCCGAGGCAGATGTCGTTCGGGGGCAACCGGCTTGGCATCGGTGATCCAGAATAGTGGCGCATCCGCGCTCCGCCGCCATGCCTTGGGCCGCCGCGCGGCCGCTCGCCCACGGTTTCGCACACGCGCGCAGGCCGAGACCGCGCGCCTGTCCGCTTCGGGCTTGTCGTCGCGCGCCGGACAGCGCATCGAGTCGCGCATGCCCCGTCGCCGGCTCCGCATGCTCGCTGTCCTCACCGTCGCTTCCCTCGCCCTGCATCAAGGAGTCGCCCTCGCGCAGCCGGCCCCTCCGCCGGCGCGACCGGGCCAGCTGCCTCAAGGGCGGCCCGGCCAGCAGGCCCCCGCGGGCGCCGCCGCGCCCCCCCCGGCCGCCGCCCCGGCGCCGGCGGGGGCGCCCACGGTGACGCCGCAGCGCATCGAGGTGAACGACCCCGCGCTCGCGCCCGTCCCGCCGGCGGCGCGCACGCTCGCGAGCTGGAACGAGGCGCGCGCGATCATCGAGCAGCGGTCGGTCGATCTCGTCGTCGCCGTGCAGGAGGTCGCCCGCGCCGAGGGGAGCGCGCGGCGGGCGCTCGCCCAGGCGCTGCCGAACCTCGACGCGAGCGGCGAGCTGAGCCGCCTCCTGGCGCCAGGGGGCGCGGACGCGCCGACGCGGGCAGCGGCGTCGCTCACGCTCCGGCAGCCCATCCTCGCGCCGCGCGCCTGGTACGGCATCGGCACCGCCGACCTCGCGGTCGAGGTCGCCAAGCTGAGCCTCGAGGACCGGCGCCGCTTCACGCTCGTCGCGGTCGCGGACGCCGTCGTCTCCATCGTCACGACCGAGCGGCTCAGCGAGGTCAACCGCGTCGGGCTGCGCAGCGCGCTCGAGCTGCTCGAGCTCACGCGGCGGCGGGAGCGCCTCGGCACCGGCACCAAGCTCGACGTCGTCCGCGCGGAGCAGGACGTCGCGCTCGCCCGCGCGACGCTCGTGTCCGGCGACGAGTCGCTGCGCAGGGCGCGCGAGGCGCTCGGGGCCGCGCTCGGCCTGAAGGGCGAGGTCGGCGTGCCGCAGGAGTTCTCGCTCAACGGGATCGCGACGGAGCTCGGGTCCCAGTGCACCCAGACGCGGACGGATCAGCGCGCCGACGTCCGCGCCGCGCGCGCCGAGCTGGAGCTCGCCGAGCGCGGCCTCACCGACGCGAAGCTCGCGTTCGCTCCGTATGCCGAGGTGTCGAGCACGCTGGGGGCCGAGACGTACTTCGGCGGCACCGCCCCCGTCGGCGGCGTCGGCGGCGTCGGCGGCGTCGGGGACGCCGGCGACGCCACGCGGTCCGGCTGGTCGTGGTCGATCCGCGCGGTGCTCACCGTGCCCATCTGGGACGGCGGGGCGCGCTACGGCGATCTCCGGATCAACCGGGCGGCCGTGGAGCAGCAGCGGGCCCGCCTCGGCGCGGTGGAGCGCTCGGCCGAGCTCGAGTCGACGCAGGCGGTCCGGAGCGTCGAGGTCGCCGAGCAGGCGCGCGCGGTCGCCGAGCAGTCGCGCGACCTCGCGCGCGAGACCGCGCGCCTCACGCAGGTCGCGTACGAGGCCGGCACCGTGACGAGCTTCGATCTCGTCGAGTCCAGCCGCAGGCAGCGCCAGGCCGAGATCGACCTCGCGGTGCGGGAGTTCGAGGTGGTGAAGGCGAAGATCTCGGCGCTGCTCGCGTCCGCCTCGTGCAAGTGACCGTTCGTGGCAATGACCGCGCGCGGAGAGGAATGAGGCGCATCGAGGTGACGCGCGCCGCGTCGCGCGCGTCACGAGCGCGGCGGACGATGCGGCGCGCCGCCCCGCGTGGGGGTTGTGCCGAGCGACCGCGCGAGTAGGCTACGCGCCCCATGGAGCGGCTCGAGAGCTACGTCGAAGGTCAGTGGATCGCCGGTCAGGGAGCGCCGCACCCGCTCGTCAACCCCGCGACCGAGGAGCCGCTCGCCGAGACCAGCACGGACGGGCTCGACCTCGCCGCCGCGGTGGCGTTCGCCCGGACGGTGGGCGGGCCCTCCCTGCGCGCGCTCACGTTCGCCGAGCGCGGCGAGCTGCTCCGCGCCATGTCGCGCGCCGCGCACGCGCACCGCGACGCGCTCATCGACGTCGCCATCCAGAACGGCGGCAACACCCGCAGCGACGCCAAGTTCGACGTCGACGGCGCGATCGGGACGCTCGCCTACTACGCCGACCTCGGCGCCCAGCTCGGCGACGCGCGGCTGCTCGCGGACGGCGAGGGCGCGCAGCTCGGGCGCTCGCCGCGGTTCTTCGGCCAGCACATCCTCGTGCCGCGCCCCGGCGTCGCGGTGCACATCAACGCCTTCAACTTCCCCGCCTGGGGGCTCGCGGAGAAGGCCGCCTGCGCGCTCCTCGCGGGCATGCCGGTCATCACGAAGCCCGCGACGAGCACGGCCCTCGTCGCGTTCCGGCTGATGAAGATCTTCACCGAGCGCGCCCCGCTGCCGCGCGGCGCCCTCTCCTTCGTCGCGGGCCCGCCGGGCGACCTCCTCGCGCACCTCGGCGGCGAGGACGTCCTCGCGTTCACCGGCTCGAGCGCCACCGGCGCGGCGCTCCGGCTCCTGCCGGGCCTCGCGCGGGAGAGCGTCCGCGTGAACGTGGAGGCCGACAGCCTGAACGGCGCGGTCCTCGGCCCCGACGTCGATCCCGGCTCCGAGACCTACGCGATGTTCCTCCGCGACGTCGTGCGCGACATGACCCAGAAGGCCGGCCAGAAGTGCACGGCGATCCGGCGCATCTTCGTCCCCGCCTCCGTCCTCGCCACGGTGCGCGGCGACCTCGTCGACCGCCTCCGCGACGCGCGCGTCGGCGATCCCGCGCAGGACGGCGTCACCGTCGGTCCGCTCACCACGGCCGATCAGCTCCGCGGCGTGCGCGCCGGCATCGAGCGGCTCGCGGCGGGGGCGGAGGTGGCGATCGGCGGCGACGGGCCGTTCGAGAGGATCGGCGTGCCCGAGGGAAAGGGGTACTTCGTGCCGCCGACGCTGCTCGTCGCGGGCGGCCCGGACGGCGCGCCCGCCGCGCACGAGCACGAGGTGTTCGGCCCGGTGGCGACGCTCTTCCCGTACGACGGCGGCGCGGCGCACGCCGTCGCCCTGCTGCGCCGGGGCCGCGGCAGCCTCGTCTGCTCGGTCTACAGCGACGACCGCGGCTTCGCGGCGGAGGTGCTGCTCGGCGTCGCGCCGTACCACGGCCGCGTCCTGCTCGGCAGCGAGCGGATCGCCGACCAGGCGCCCGGCCCCGGCACCGTCCTCCCGCAGACGATCCACGGCGGCCCGGGCCGCGCCGGCGGCGGCGAGGAGCTCGGCGGCCTGCGCGGGCTCCACCTCTACTCGCAGCGCACCGCGGTGCAGGGGTCGCGGCCGATCCTCGAGGCGATCCTCGGGACGAAGGGCGAGCCCCGGCACGCGCCCGCGCCCGCGAAGCCGTGACGCGCAAACGCCGGGGTAGCCCTTCTAGAAGGACGCAGAGGACCCTATGGTGAAGTCTCGCTCATGAGCGCGGGCCCGGAACTCATCGGCCGAACCATCGCGGGGCGCTTCCTCGTCACCGGGTTCATCGGCGAGGGCGCGATGGCGGCGGTCTACCGCGGCGTGCAGGACGGGGAGCCGCGCGACGTCGCCATCAAGATCATGCACCCGCAGCTCCTCGGCGACGAGACCTTCGTGACCCGCTTCTACCGCGAGGCGAAGGCGGCGTCGCGCCTCCACCACCCGAACACGGTGCAGATCCTCGACTCCGGGGTGGAAGGGCACCTGCCGTACATCGTGATGGAGCTCGTCTCGGGGCAGGACCTCTTCGAGCTCCTGCTCGCCGAGCGCCGCCTCTCGGAGGCCCGCGCCGCGCGGATCCTGATCGGCATCGCCGACGCGCTCGACGCCGCGCACGCGCGGGGCATCGTGCACCGCGACCTCAAGCCCGAGAACGTGATGATCCTGCGGGATCCGGCGGATCCGTCGGTCGAGCGCGTGAAGGTGCTCGACTTCGGCATCGCGAAGATGGTCGAGGGCGGCACGAGGGCCGGCGACGACGGGCCGAACAGCGCGCCGATCAGCGTCTGGGGCTCGGTCACCACCGTCGGCGTGGTCGTCGGCACGCCGGCGTACATGTCCCCGGAGCAGTGCCGGGGCGACGCCATCGACGGGCGCAGCGACGTGTACGCGTGCGGGATCCTGCTGTTCCTGCTCGTCACGGGCCGCCTCCCCTTCCCGCCCACGTCGGTCGTGTGGGAGGTGGCCATGGATCACATCCGCAAGCGGCCGCCCCCGCCGAGCCTGTTCCTGCCGCAGATCCACCCCGCGCTGGAGGCGATCATCCTCACGGCGCTCGCGAAGATGCCCGGCCAGCGCCAGCAGAGCGCGCGCGAGCTGCGCGAGGAGCTCGAGCGGCTCCTGCCCCACCTATCCGACGCGCTGCTCCCGGCCGCCATGGCGAGCGCGCTCGAGGACGCGCCGACCATGGAGTCGGCGGTGCCGGTGTCGATCCGGAGCACGATGACGGCCGCGCCGCCGCTGCGCGACGCCGACCCGCCGCCGCCGGCGCAGCGGGGCGAGATGCTGGCGAAGGCCATGTTCCGCGAGGGCGCGCTCACGGAGGGGCCGGCGTCGAGCGCGATCTCGTCGCGCGCCGCGGCGCTGCCGGCCGCCGGCGCCCTGCGGCACGACCCGCTCGCCGGGCCGACGTCCGAGGATCTCTCGCGCACGCTCCCGCAGGCGCGGCTCAGCAGCCCGTCGAGCGATCCGCCGTCGAGCGACCTCGTGATCCACGATCGCAAGGACTTCGCGCCGCTCTTCTCCGGCGCGGGCGCCCGCGCGCCGTCCCCCGGGCAAGAGGCGCCGCGCGGCGCCGGGCCGACCGGCGCCGCGCTGCCGCCGCGGCCTCCGTCGCGTCCCGCGGCCGAGCAGATCATCGAGATCACGCCGTCTCCGGTCCGTCGGGATCGCCGGCCGCCCCAGCGCCAGACCGATCTGTGGCTGGTCCGGCTGGTGGTGCCGCTGGCGCTCGTGATCGGGCTGGCGCTCGGGGTCCTCGCGTTCTTCCTGACCCGCTGACGCAGCGCCTCCGCGCCGCTGACGCAGCGCGACCGCGAGCCCGGTCGCGCTCAGCGCCGGTCGGGCCGCGAGCCCGGCCGCGCTCAGGCGCCGGCCGGCGGCGCCTCGGGCGCCTCGAACGCCGCCCGGAGCGCCTCCGCGCGCAGCTCGATCGCCGCCGAGGCCGCCGGCGGCACGGGCGCCTCCGCCTCGGCCGACAGCGCCATGGCGAAGGCGTCGATCGCAGCCTCGACCACGCCCTCGATCGAGCGCGCCGCGAGCTCGTCGGGGGCGTCGTGCACCGCCACCATGCCCATCAGGACCGCGCGCACGTGGGCCGCCGCCCGCGGCGACGGCGCGGCGGCGCTCGCCTCCTCGACGCCGCCCGCGGCGCGCGCCCCCGGCTCCACGCCCGCGCGGGCCGCCCGCGCGATCTCCGCCGAGAGCGGCCAGCTCAGCCGCGTGACGAGCCGCTCCTGCACGTAGGCGCGGACGCCGGCGTCCGCGCGCTTGCGCTCCTCGGGCAGCGCCGCGATCGGCCGCAGGTCGGCCGCGAGCTCCCGCCGCGCGGGCTCGAGCGCCTTGTCGATCGCCGCGGCGATCGTGCGCCGGTCGCGGCGCAGGTACGCCGCGCTCGCGCGGAGCCGATCGGCCTCGGCGCGCGCCCGCCGCCCGGCCTCGCGGTCCTCCGCGGCGCGCGCCGCGGCCGCCTGCGCGAGCTCGGCCGCGATGCGGCCCGCCTTGCGCCGGAGCGCGCGCTCGCGCAGCGCGTCGCTCGCGTCGACGATCTGCTCGGCGAAGAGCGCCTCGACCTCGGCCCACCCCGAGGCCGCGAGCGCCGCCTCGTCGCCGAGCCGCCCCTTCAGCGAGAGCCGCGCCGAGAACGCGATCGGCGGCGTGAGCGAGGTGATGGCGCTCGCCGCGAGGCTGTCGCGCACGTGCGCGAGCACCGTCTCCAGCGCGTCGGGCTTGAGCCGGTCGGCCTTGTTCGCGAGGATCTGCACGGGCACGCCGAGCGCGCTGATCTCGGAGAGCACCCGCCGCTCCGACTCCTTCATCGCCTGGGGCGCGTCGAGCAGCCAGATGGCGACGTGGGCCTCGTCGAACGCGCGCCGCGCCTCCGCGATGTGGTCCGGGTCCGGCGCGTTGAAGCCGGGCGTGTCGAGGATCTCGACGCGCTTGAGCCGCTCGATCGGCGCGTAGATGAAGACCCGCGCGACCTTCGCCCCGTCCGCGGCGAGCGCGCGCAGCGTCTCCTTGAGCGCCGCGTGCGGCACGACGCGGTCCTGGCCGCCGCGCACGACGATGCGCGCGAACGGATCGGGCGCCCAGGCGACCCAGTGGAGCGTCGCGGTCGTCGGCAGGACGCCGGTCGGCGCCACGTCCTCGCCGAGCAGCGCGTTCAGGAACGTGCTCTTGCCGGCGTTGAACTCGCCGACCACGGCGGCGCGCAGCGGGCGCTCCCGCTCCACCGCGAGGGCCTCGGTCGCCGCGAGCAGGTCGAGCCGGTCGAGCAGCTTGGCCGTCCGCGCGAGCTCGCGCAGCACGTCCCCCCACGCGGCCATCCGCGGCGCGGCGGGGATCCAGGCGCGCGCGATCGCGCGGCGCATGTCGTCGGCCCAGGCCGCGCCCTCGCCGGCCACCGCGTCGAGCGCGTCGAGCGCCTCGCTCCCCTGCCCCTCGGACGCCCTCCTGGCGGCGTCGCGCAGCCGGACCAGGTCGGGCGGGAGCGGCGGCGCCGCGCCGCCGCGCAGGTCCACGCCCGCCGCCCGCGCCGCGAGCGCGTCGAGCGCCCCGAGGTCGCGGGTCTCGACGGCCATGCGGAGCAGCGCCGCCGCGGCCGCGCGATCGCCGGCGGAGAGCCCGCGCGCGAGCGCCTGCCGCGCGTCGTCCCGCCGCCCCTCGGCGAAGGCGAACGCGGCGGCCCAGGTCGGCTCGTCGAGCGCGCCCGCGGCGCGGACCACGCGGCGCACGCGATCGACGACGAGCACGTCGCGGGAGGCGGCGACGAGCGACGCGCAGAGCTCCGCCGCGCCGGGGACGTCGAGCACGAGCGCCCGCAGCCCGAGGTCGAGCGCCCGCGCCACGTCGGCGGGCGGCAGCGCCGCGGCGGAGGCGCCCGTCGCGGCGCCCGCCTCGGCGAGCGCGAGCCGGGCGAGCACGAGGGCGGCGCGCCCCTCGATGGCGGTGGGCTCGCCCAGGATCGCCGCGGCGGCGCGCGCGCCGTCGAGGTCGCCGTGGGCGAGCGCGCACTCGGCGCGGCGCAGGGCGACGTCGCGGTCGGGCGCGGTCGAGAGCGGCGCCGGGATGCGGTCGAGCCAGCGCTGCGCCCGGGCCGGGTCGCCGGCGGCGAGGTCGAGATCGCAGAGGTCGAGCAGCGCGAGCCGCGCCGCGTCGCGCTCCTCGGGCGCCGCGGTGGCGCGCTCGAGCGCGTCGCGCGCGCCGTCCCAGCCGACGCGCTGCCCCGCGCGCCCGAGGCGGAGCCACACGTCGGCGCGCCAGGGCACGCGCTTCGCGAGGTCGGCGAGCGCGGTGACGACCTCCTGATCGAGCCACGCGTCCTCGGCGGCGTCGGCCCAGAGCGCGAGCCCGACGGCCGAGTCGGGCAGGACGGAGAGGATGGTGCGGGCGTGCTCGCGGGCCTCGAGCGGCATCCCCTTCGCGAGCGCGGCCTCGGCGGCGCTGCGCTCGTTCTCGAGGCCGAGCGCGAGGATCTCGACCCGCCCGAAGAATCGATTCAGCGCCTCGACGAGCCTCGCCATGGGCGGGATGAAAGCCCCGGGAGAGGGCGGTCGTCCAAGAAAAAACGAAGGCGGGGGCGGCCGTCGCTCGGCGGGGGATCGAGCCGGAGGAGGGGTGCCCGGTGAGCCGGAGGGAGCGAGGTGCGCTCTGGACAACCCCGCAGCGGAGCTGCTCGGGTGACGGCGGCGCTGCGCGTTGGCCCCGGCCGGGTGATCCGCGTCCGATGCACGGCGACGACGGGCGGGCGAGCCGCGACAAAAGGTACGCCGACCCCACACGCTTGGGGTACTACGAAGGTGCCGCGGATCGTACCGCGGAGCTCGGTAGCGACCGTCATGCCAGGTAACCGGATCACTGAGATTCACGTGAAGGGGCTGCGCGCCCTCGCCGATGTGCGGCTCCGGCTTGACGGGCTCACGGTCCTCATCGGCGATAACGGCAGCGGCAAGAGCAGCCTGATCGAGGCGTGCGAGCTGCTGCAGCGCGCGGCCAGCGAGAGCTTCGCCGAGGACGTGATCAGGATTCACGGCGGCGTCGGGAGCTTGCTCCGCGCCGGCGCCGAGCACCTGGAGCTCGGCCTGGTTATCGCGCTGGAAGGTGGCTTCCATGAAAGGTTCGAGTACTCCTTCGCGCTCGACAGGAGCGGAGTCATCCTGCGCGAGCTCCTCGAGTGGGTCCGCGGTGAGCTCGATGACGGCGATGCGGTCATAGAACAACGTGTCGGCATCATCTCGCGCGAGGGGGGGCTCTACAGGAGTAGCTCGTTCAGGTTTTTGATAGATGAGAAAGACGTTCCTCCCGTAGAAAGGACCATCGATCCGAAGCGGCTAGCGCTCTCTTCGTTCGGGGAGTTCCCACCTCATTGGCTCATGCGTGAGGCGCTGGCCGCGCTCCGCGGCATCGACGTCCACCTGCCGTTCGACACCACCGCGCGCTGGGTGCAGCGCTCGCGCGGTCAGCCGTCACCCCTGCGCGGCGCCGCTACCGTAGAGCCGGCGGAGGCGCTCTCGCGCTTCGGGACCAACCTCCCCAACGCCTGGAGCGCTCTCAAGAACGATTTCTCCGACGCACACTGGCGGGAGACGATGGATTACGTCCGTCTGGGCCTCGGGCCCGATGTCGAGTCCGTCAACGTGCGCGCCGATCCGGGCGGCGGTTCGATCGCCCTGCGGCTCAAGTACGCCGGCCTCGACGAGCAGATCCCCTCGTTCGCGATCTCGGACGGCACGCTCGCGTACCTCGCGTTCGTGGCCCTCTACCGGCTCAACACCAAGAAGAGCCTCATGGCCTTCGACGAGCCCGAGACGCACCTGCACCCCGAGCTGCTCCAGCGCGTGCTCGGGTTCTTCGAGGCCATGGCGAAGGAGCGGCCCGTGCTGCTCGCGACGCACTCCGATCGGCTGCTCGACGGCCTGTCCGACCCTGCCCGCTCGGTCGTCCTTTGTGAGCTCGACGAGCGCCGCGCGACGACGCTCGTCCGTCCCGACTCGGACGCCCTGCGAGACTGGCTCACGGAGTACCGTGGGCTCGGCGACGTACGTGGGGCCGGCCACGCCGCCTCCATCCTGACGCGGCGGGAGGGCGAGTGACCCCGCTCGCCGTGATCCTGTACGAAGATCAGCGAGGTCCGGAGAAGGAGTTCGGTCTCCACAACCTCCTCGTCGCGTGTGTCGCCGACGATGCCGGAGAAGACCGATTCGCGCTTCGAAGACAGCTCGACGGCCGGCCGATGAAGGGCGTGCAGAACCTGCTCCGGAGCTGCCGTAGAGACATCCGCCGGTTGAGCTCGAAGGGCCAGCAGGTCTTTGCGCTCGTCGACAATGACGCCATACGTCACCAGCTCAAGCACGAGGGCGTCACGGAGAGCGCGGATGACGCCGCCGTGGTACGCGCGATCAAGGACAAGTGCGACGCTCCGGAGAGGCTTCACGTGTTCCTGCTGAAGGAGAACACGGAGACGGTCATCGAAGCCGCCGAGCATTGCGACAAGGACCTCGCGCGATCGCTCGTGACGCAGGCGCTCCAGAAGGACGTCAACGCCCGGGACGCGATCTTCAACAGGATCGCGTGGCAATCGGACCGCGCCGTGCGCGACTGCATCCGACAGCGCGTGAAGGCGATCCTCGAGATCGTGAAGGCGGTCGCCACGCTCGTGCGCGCAAGCCACGGCGGCATCTGAGCGCGGGCCGGCGTCGTTGAAGGAACCGCAGAGCACACGGCGCGCCTGCGCGCGCTCCATGCCGCGCCGCCCGCGAGGACCCCGGCTGGCGCCTCGGACGCCGACAGCTCGCGCGATGGTGCGCGCTTGTTTGTTAGACTGACTAAGTGACGGACATCCCCACAGGGCGCGTCGACGCGCTGGTCGTGACCGCGCTGCAGGACGAGCTCGAGGCGGTGCTCTCGCTCGGCGAGGCCGGCCGGGACGGCTGGCGGGAGGCGCGGGATCCGGCGGGCTTTCCGTACTACGTCCGCGAGCTCCCGAACGACCGTGGAGCGTCGCTCCGCGTCGCCGCCGCGTGGTCCGGGCGGATGGGCGAGAGCGCCGCGGCGGCGAGGGCGCAGGGGCTCATCGACGAGCTCGATCCGGGGTGCCTCGCGATGTGCGGCATCTGCGCCGGCCGGCGCGGCGAGGTGTCGCTCGGCGACGTCATCGTCGCGGATCGGGTCTACAGCTACGACGAGGGCAAGCGCGTCGCCGCGCCCGGCGGGGGCGGCGACGGCGCGTTCTTCCACGACATCGAGACGTACAACCTCGAGCGGACGTGGAACATGGACGCCGCGCTCTTCGCGCGCGAGTTCGAGCGCCAGACGCCGCTCGCGGCCGCGCGCCCGCCGTCGAGGGCGTCGCAGGCGTGGTGGCTCCGGCACGCGCTCTACGCGAGCCGGGTCGAGGGGGGGCCGCCGCCCGTCGCGCGGCCGGAGCGCGCCGAGCGGTGCCCGGGCTGGACCGAGCGCGTCGGCGAGCTGGAGGCTGCGGGCGTGCTCCGCATCGGCGACGGCGGCCTCGAGCTCACCGAGGCGGGCATGGCGCAGGTCCGCCGGGAGCGCCTCGTCTACCCGGACGGCCCGCCCGAGGCCCGGCCGTTCCGCGTGCACATCGGCCCGATCGCCACGGGCAAGGCGGTGCAGGAGGACGCCGGGCTGTTCGAGCGCCTGAGGTCGATCGGCCGGAAGGTGCTCGGCGTCGAGATGGAGGCCGCGGCGATCGGCTATGTCGCGGAGCGCCTCGGGCGGCGGTCGATCATCGCGAAGGCGGTCTCGGATCACGGCGACCACGACAAGGACGACGGCTTCCGCGCGTTCGCGTGCCGCGCGTCGGCGGAGTTCCTCTTCGCGTTCCTGCGGCGCACCCTGGAGCCCGCGCGCGCCGAGCGCGCCGAGGACGCCGGGCGAGGCCGCCGGCTGCGCCGCTTCTCGCCGCGCGCGGGGGGCGGCCACGCCGAGCACCACGACGACATCCTCTTGCCGGGCGAAGGGCGCAGCGACGACTTCCTCTCGCGGGTCGAGCGCGTGTGCAGGCTCCGCGAGCCCGAGGGCGTGAAGATCGAGTGGTTCGACGCGCCCCTCCCCTTCGGCGTCTACCTGCGCGTCTCGGTCAACGAGGGCGGCATCGTCCGCATCGCGCCGCTCGCGGCGCTCGAGAGCGGCATCTCGACCGAGGCGGTCTCCGCGTTCCTGGAGAGCATCGACGCCTCGTACCGGCGCGAGGATCCCGGCCTCGTGTCCACGCTCGTCTACGGCGGCGAGCCCGCGCCGGAGGAGCTCGTCCGGTACGCGAGCGCGCGGCGCGTGCGCCTCGTGCGGTTCCTCGAGTACCAGGGGCTCATCGACTTCCGCGGCTACCTCGCGTGGCAGAACGCGAAGCTCGAGCGGGATCCCACGTATCCGCCGGCGCTCTACGTCGACCAGCGCATCGCGCTCACGGTGGGCCAGGAGGAGGTGCTGCGCGAGCGCGCGCTCGACGCGTTCGCCGAGCTGCTCGACGCGGAGCACAGCCGGTTCGTCCTGGTGCTCGGCGATTTCGGCACGGGCAAGACGTTCCTCCTGCACGAGCTCGCGCGGCGCATGGGCAAGGCGGGCGGCCCGCTGACGCCGGTGCTCATCGAGATGCGGGCGCTCGAGAAGGCGCGCGACCTGAACGCGCTCATCGCGCAGCACCTCGCGCTCGCGGGGCTCGGCAAGATCGACCTGCCCGCGTTCCGGCACATGCTCGCCGAGGGGCGGATCGCGCTGCTGTTCGACGGCTTCGACGAGCTCGCGTTCCGCGTGACGTACGACCGCGCGGTCGAGCATTTCGACACGCTGATCCAGGCGGCGCAGGGCAAGGCGGCGAAGGTGGTGGTCACGAGCCGGAGCCAGCACTTCATCTCGGAGCAGCAGGTGCGGTCGGCGCTCGCGGAGCGGGCCGCGCTCTTGCCCGGGTACCGGCTCGCGCGCCTCCTGCCGTTCACCGGCGCGCAGATCCGCAGGTTCCTCGTCAACCGGCTCGGCGGCGACGAGGCGGCCGACGAGCGCATGCGGCAGCTCGCGGACGTGAAGGATCTGCTCGGCCTGTCGGCGAACCCGCGGATGCTGGGGTTCATCGCCGAGATCGAGGAGGCGCAGCTCCGCCAGGCGATGGCGGGCGACGGGGAGATCACGTCGGCGGGGCTGTACCAGCTGCTCCTGGATCGGTGGCTCGTCTGGGAGTACGAGCGGGCGCACCCGAGGGGCGCGCAGCCCGGGCTGTCGGTGGCGCAGCGGTGGCGGGCGGTGACCGAGCTCGCGACGCGGCTGTGGCAGCGGACGGAGCAGAGCGTGAGCATCCGCGAGCTGCCGGCGGAGCTCATCGCGGCCCTGCAGGCGCTCGGGCGGCACGAGCTCGATGTGGACGTGACGCGTCACCAGATCGGTTCGGGGACGCTGCTCGTGTGGGACGACCAGGAGAACTTCCGGTTCATCCACCAGTCGGTGCTCGAGTGGCTCGTGGCGCGGGAGGCGGCCGAGGAGGTGCAGCGCGCCGGCGAGGCGGCGGCGCTCGCGCAGCGGGAGGTGAGCGACCTGATGGCCGATTTCTTCGGGGCGCTCGCGGGCCGCGAGGCGGCGGCGCGGTGGGCGCGGCGGGCGCTCGGCGGCGCGTTCGGGGCCGTGGCCGCAGCGAACGCGCTGCGGATCGACGGGCGGATGGGGCTCGGGGTGAGCGAGCGGATGAGCCTCGCGGGCGCGGATCTGCGGGGGCAGGACCTCTCGGGGAAGGACCTCAGCGGGTGCGACCTGCGGGGCGCGGATCTACGGGAGGCGAAGCTCGTGGGGGCCAACCTGAGCGGGGCGCTGCTGGCGGGGGCGCAGCTCGACGGGGCGGACCTCTCGGGGGCGGCGCTCTCGGGGGCGGATCTGACCGGGGCGACGGCGGTGCGGGCGCGGATGGTGGGCGCGGATCTGACGGGGGCGAGGCTCGCGTCGGTGAGGCTGCGGGGGGCGAAGCTGGTGAGGGCGCGGGGCGCCGTCTTTGAAGAGTGCGACACGTTCGGCGCTGCGCTGCCCCTGACGACGCAGCTCGTGCCGAGCTGGATCGGCGCTGACGGACGTGATGCCCTGGCGATCAGCCCCGACGGGGCGTTGCTCGCTTCCGGCCATGGCAACGAGCTTTCGCTGTGGGATATGGCGACGGGCAGCGCGCTGCGCGTCTTGAGCGGCCATTCCGACCTGGTGAAGAGCATCGCCTTCAGCCCTGATGGGAGCTCTCTCGCCTCCGCGTCGGCGGACTGCACGGTCCGGCTCTGGGACGTGGCGACGGGCAACCTGCTCTGTGCGTTGAGGGGGCACTCGCGCTGCGTGACGAGCGTGGTGTTCAGTCCGGATGGGATGACCCTGGCCTCCGGCTCCCTCGACGGCACCGTCCGGCTCTGGCAGGTCGCCACGTGCCATGAGATCGGCGTGATTCAAGGCCATGCGCATGGGGTGACCGCCGTCGCCTTCGCTCCCGGAGGCGACAAGCTGGCCTCGGGATCTCATGATGAGACCGTGCGACTCTGGCAGGTGCCTTCGGGCCATGTGCTGAGCGTGCTGGAGGGCCACGCACAGTCGGTGACGAGCCTGGCGTTCAGTCCCGACGGGGCGCTGCTGGCCTCCGGCGCGCGCGATCGCACGGTCCGACTATGGCAGGTGTCGTCGGGGGACACGGCGCGTCTGCTGGATGTCGAATCCGCTGCGGTGACGAGCGTGGTATTCAGCCCCGACGGCGGCACGCTGGCCATCGGCGCGCTCGACGGCAAGGTACGGCTCTGGAATGTGGCGACGGGGGACGTGCCGTGCGTGCTCGAGGGTCACTCCGACGGGGTGACGAGCGTAGCGTTCAGCCCCGACGGCGGCACACTGATATCCGGCTCCCATGACAAGACGGTACGGCTCTGGCAGCCTGCTTCAGGGAATGCGCAGCGCGTGTTGAGGGGTCGATCGCAGCGCCTCCGGGGGATGGCGATGAGCCCCGACGGCGCCCTGATCGCCTCGAGCACCTCGGGCGGCCTCCTCCAGCTCTGGCACCTGCCGTCAGGAAACGCGCTGCGCACGCTGCAAGGACAACGTTCCAGCCTGATGGACCTCGCCTTCAGCCCGGATGGTGCGACGCTGGCCGCTGGGCAGAACGACGCGATCGTCCGGCTCTGGCAGGTGGGCACCGGCGAGGTCGTGCAGGAGCTCCACGGCCACGCAAACCACGTGACCAGCGTAGCGTTCAGTCCAGACGGCGCGACGCTCGCCACCGGCTCGTACGACAACACCGTGCGCCTCTGGTCGACGACGACCGGCGCCCAGCTGAGCGTGCTTCGAGCTCACACGGGCTGTATTCGCAGCGTGGCCTTCAGCCCTGATGGCACGATGCTGGCTTCTGGCTCCGTCGATCGAACCATTCGGCTCTGGCCGATAGCTGGCAAGCACGGGGCGCGGCTGCTCAAGGGGCGCGGCGACCGGGTCGAGAGCGTGGCCTTCAGCCCCGACGGCGTAAGGTTGGCGTCTGGCGAATCCGACGGCCGCGTCCTCCTGTGGAACGCGCAGGTAGGCGTTCTGACCGACCGCTTGCCAGGTCATTCCGGCCTGGTCACGAGCGTGGCGTTCAGCCCCGATGGCGCTTTGCTCGCATCGAGCTCCTACGACACCAGCGTTCGCCTCTGGGATGTGGCGACCTGCGAGGTCGTGCGCGTGCTGCGGGGGCACTCCGGTCTGGTGATGAGCGTGGCGTTCTGGTCCGGTGGCGCGACGCTCGTCACGAGCTCCACCGACGGCACCCTCCGCCTCTGGGACGTGCGCACCGGCGCTTGTCTCGCCGTGCTCCTCAGTCTTCCTGATGGCTGGGTCGCCTTCCGACCCGACGGCCGCTACAAGCTGGGCGGCGACGTCGCGGGTGGCTTCTGGCACGCCGCGAACCTCTGCCGCTTCGAGCCGGGCGAGCTCGACGCGATCATCCCCGGCCTGCGCATCCCGGACGACGAGCCGCTGCTCCCCGAGCGTCCTTCGCTTCGCGCGGATTGAGCGCGGGGTGGTCGAGAGATCGGCCGCTCCCGGCGCTCGCGGCCAATCCCGATCGAGCCACGTACGCCGCCCGGCTTGCTCGGCGACGAGAGGCATCGCCTGCTGGCCGGCCGCAGCCGCGGTCGTGTTCGCGCGGCGCGCCCCGGGTGAGGTAAGCTCCGTGCCACCTGGGACCCTCCAGATGAGCCTCGCCCGGAAGCTGGAGCGCCCCGCGACGCGAGCGGACCTCGAAACGCTGCCCGACACGATGCGCGGTGAGATCATCGACGGCGACCTCTACGCCTTTCCTCGCCCGCGCGCGCCGCATGGAAGCCTCGAGACCAGCATCGCCGCCGACCTCCACGGCCCCTTCCAGAAGCGGCGCAACGGTCCCGGAGGCTGGTGGATCCTCATCGAGCCCGGCGTCGAGCTCCCTCGCGCTCCGGAGATCTCGCCGGACGTCGCGGGGTGGCGGCGCGAGCGGCTGCCTCGCCTGCCCGTGAAGGAGCCCATCCTTGTCGTGCCGGACTGGGTCTGCGAGATCCTGTCTCCCCTGACGCGCGCTTACGATCTCATCATCAAGCGACGCTTCTATGCCGAGATCGGCGTGAACCACCTCTGGTACGTGGATCCCGAGGCGAGATCGCTCGCGGTCAGCCGCCTCGTCGACGGCAGGTGGCTCGAGCTCGGCGTCCACGGCCCGACGGAGCGGGTGCGCGCCGAGCCCTTCGAAGAGGTGGAGATCGGTCCCTCCGTCTGGTGGGAAGATCTGGAGCTCGAAAACGACTGAGCGCCTAGGTCTTCCCGTCGGCCACCTCGATCACGATCCCCCCGAACCGCGCCTCGTCCGCGCGGCACATCACGCCACGGACGACGCAGGCGTGGCTGTCCCGCGGCTCGCCGGTGTCGGCGTAGCGCGCCCCGAAGCCGCCGCAGGTATCGAGGTTGAAGAACTCGAGCGGCCGCCCGCCCTCGTCGGTGGCCTCGTGCAGGCAGATCCCGCACACCGCGCGCGGGTAGCGCGGCCGCGGCTCCACCGGATCGCCGCAGGTCGGGCAGCGGTGCGTCCCGTCCGGCATCCCGCTCCCGTCGGCGGTCACGAGCCTCGCGCCGCGCTGTCCCGCGGCGTACCGGTACAGGCCGCTCACCCCGACGATGCTGGCGCGGTCCTCGCTCGCGACCGCGAACAGGCCGGCGCCTGCGCGGACGAGCCCCTCGATCGCCGCCGCGAAGCCGGGCCGCTCGCCGGTCTCCTCCCCGCGGTCCTCGTGCCAGGCCGCGATCTCGACGCCCTCCCGCCTGGCCCACGCCTCGATCGCCGCGCGCTGCTCCGCGGCCGAGGCGCACGCGGCGTCCGTGGAGACGCGGACGTAGGCCACGGCGCGCTCGGGGCTGCCGCGCTTGAACCGACGCGCTGTCATCCAGGAGAAGCAACCGCAGACAGCGCTCGCTGTCCAGCGCGCCGTGGTCGCGCGTGGCGCGCCGCCCGCCCGGGTTACTCTCGAGGCCGATGCTGCTCCCGCCGAAAGCGACCGGCCTCGCCGCCCCCACCGGCGTCGCGCGGCCCTGGCCCTCCGTGCTGGCGACGTGGGGCCCGGGCGAGCGGAGCACGCTCCACGCCCACCACTGCTGTCACCTCGTGCTGGCGCTCGACGGGGAGCTCCAGGTCAGGACGGCCGACAAGGGCCCGTTCCAGCCGGGAGGCGCCGTCGTCACGGCCCCGGACGTGGCGCACGAGATCGACGCGTCGGGCGCGCGCGTGCTCCTCGTGTTCATCGAGCCGGAGAGCGACGTCGGCGACGCGCTCGCCCAGGCGCTCGGGGCGTCGACGATCGAGGTCGTGGGCCGCGAGGCGACGGATCGGCTGCGGTCGCGCGTCGCCGCGTCCGGCCAGGCCGACGTCGCGGCGGCGCTGCCTGGCGTGCTCGAGGCGCTGGGGATCGCGGCCCCGCCGGCATCGCCGAGGCCGAGGCACCCCGGGGTCCGGCGGGTGCTGCGCCACCTGCGGGCGGACGCCGGGGGCGCGGACACCTCGCTCGAAGCGCTCGCCCGCGTCGCGCGCCTCTCGCCCGGGCGGTTCATGCACGCCTTCACGGAGAGCGTCGGCGTGCCGCTCCGTCCCTATCTCCTGTGGCTCAAGGTCGAGCGCGCCGGAGCGGCGATGGCCGGCGGCGCGACGCTCGCGGAGGCCGCGAGCGCCGCCGGCTTCGCGGACGCGGCGCACATGACCCGGACCTTCCGCCGCATGTTCGGGGTGAGCCCCTCGGACCTGAGACGACGTAGCCAGTTGGTTCAAGACCGGTGAAGGGCGGATGCCCATCGTGAGGGCATGGCACCTCTGCTCGTCCTCTCGATCTCGTTCGCGTTGCTGCTCATCCTCGGTCGACTCGGCGTCCGACACCTCGCGAGCTGGGTGACGTGCTTGCGGTACGCGCTCGCGGCGATGTTCCTGCTCACCGCGTCGGCCCACTGGGGGAGCCGGCGCGCCGAGCTCGTGGCCATGGTGCCGCCGGCCCTGCCCTACCCCGAGCTCCTCGTGACCGTCACGGGGGTCCTCGAGATCGCCGGCGCGGCGGCGCTCCTCGTGCCGAGGCTCGCGCCGTGGGCGGCCGCGGGGCTGACGATCCTGCTCGTGGCGATGTTCCCTGCCAACGTGCACGCCGCGCGCGCGGGGCTCACCCTCGGCGGCAGCCCGGTGACGCCGCTCGTGCCGCGGACGCTGATCCAGATCGTGTTCCTCGCCGCGACGCTCGCCGTGGCGATCGGCAGCCGTGGGCCGAAGCGAACGTAGGAGCGGGTCGCCGCGCTGCCGGAACGGCCTGCCCGCCGGATGGGACGCGGCCCTCCAAGCCCAACCACGGGTTGCCCGTCGGCCAGGAGACAAATTTGTAAGCCAGATTGCGCATCCACCGCCAAACGGGACACAGCATTGAGAGCGCAGCAGCGCTGCGCGGGCCGCTGCGGCCGGAGGACGCAGGTCGCGCCTCCTGCGACGGGGCCGCGGCGCGGGCACGATTTCGCCGGTGCTCGCGGTGCGCGGATAGTGCGGTCGGATTGAACAGGTCGCCGGCGCTGTGGCACGGTCGCCGGCTGGACAAACCGCGCTCATACGGAGGGAGACCCATGGGCGGAAACAAGGACAGGAAGTCTGGCGCGAAGGACGCGAAGGCCGGCAAGCGGGATGGCGCGAAGGCCGTGAAAGCCAGCAAGAAGGACGCGAAGGCCGGCAAGAAGGAGGCTCGGAGCGCGCGCAAGCGGGATCGCGCGGGCGTGGATCCGGCGGCGCTCATCGCAGAGGCCCGCGCGGACGCGTTCACCGACGAGGCCCCTGAGCGCGCCTTCGCGCACTTCCGGCCGCTCGCCGAGCGCGTCCCGGCGGCGGATCTGCCCGTCTTCACCGGCCAGCCGCTGCTCATGCGCGCGAACGTCAGGGCCGCGCTCGACGCGCTCGATCCGCACCTGCCCGCCGCCGTGAGCGCGCTGCGCGAGCCCAGGCTCAAGGAGGTCTTCGAGCTGCCGGCCCTGGTCATGGCGCTCGACTTCAGCGCGGCGCGCGTGCCGGTCGCGACGCTCAGCGCGGGCGACATCGACAGGATGCTGGCCGAAGGCGCGCCGTGGCGCGAGCTGATGCTGACCTACCTCGAGGTGGCGTCGCACCCGCTGCTCGGCCTCCTGCCGCGCGAGCGCGTCGCGGCCGTGCGCGCGGGCTCGGGCAAGCTCGACAAGGCGCGCGACTTCGTCGCCCTCCCGGGGCTGTTCGCGGAGTTCTCCGGCGCGCTCGCCGGAAAGCACCCGTTCCCGGCCGACAAGCTCGACCTGCTCGCCACGCTGGGCGGCGCGCTGGTGCAGCAGGTGCGCCCAGGCAACGCCGTCGCCGCGGTGCCGAAGCGCACCGGAGAGTCGATCCTGCGCGACCAGCTCGCGGCGCTCGTCGCCGAGCGCTACGACCACCTCCAGGTGCTCGCGGCCGTGGCGCTCGGCAAGCGCAGGGCCGACGAGCTCTTGCCCGCGCTGCGCGCGGCGGTCGCGCTCGGCAGCAACGGGGCGGCCGAGGATGCGCCGGAGAGCGCGCCGGCGGAGGCGCCGGGAGGCGCGCCGGCCGAGATGACGGACGGATGACCGGGTAAGCGATGGGGAGGGGGCGCCGCGCGCTGCGCCGCCTCCCCGTCTTCAGCAGGCCCTGCGGCGGCCTGAGAACGTCGTCTGTTAGACTGGTGCCGTGGCGGCAGACCTCATCGACTTCGGCATCGAGCGCAGCCGCCACGAGCACTTCTTCGGTCGAGAGGACGTGCTCGCGGCCATCGATCGCCACCTCGACGGCACGGGGGCGTCGGGCCGCTGGGTGCTCGTCACGGGCGGGCCCGGCATGGGCAAGAGCGCGATCCTCTCGCGATGGCTCGACCTGCAAGAGCAGCGCGCCGCACCACTTCCTCCGGCGCGACGTCATGGACTGGGATCGCCCCGAGGCGGTCGCGCGCTCCCTGTCGGCGCAGATCGAGGCGCTCTACCCGGCGCAGAAGGACCCCGAGGCGCGGCCGGAGAGCCGGCTGATCGAGGTCCTGGCGAAGGTCTCGAAGCACGAGCTCGCCCCCCGTGGAGAGCGCCTGGTGCTCATCGTCGACGGCCTCGACGAGGCGCGGAGCGAGGGCGCCGGGCAGAACCCGCTGCCGGGCTTTCTGCCCTATGCGCTGCCGCCGCGCGTGCACGCGCTCTGCGCCTCGCGCCCGCAGTACCCGCACCTCGCGTTGCTGGAGAGCCGCGGGAACGTGCGGCGCATCGATCTCGACGCGCCCGCGTGGGCGAGCTCGAACGAGCAGGCCTGCCGCGTCTTCTGGGCCGACCAGAGGCGCCCCGCTTCGTGCCGCGGCTCGACCCGAGGCTCGTCGAGGAGGCGGTCGCGCGGGCGGAGGGGAACCTGCTCTACGCGGTGAAGCTGCGGGAATGGCTCGACGAGCAGCCGGTCGAGCAGCGGCGCGTGGAGCGCCTGCCGCGAGGACTGAGCGGGTTCCTGGAGCAGATCTGGCAGCAGCTCCGGGGCTTGCCGCGGGAGCAATTCGGGCTCGTCGCGAACGGGCTAGGCCTGATCTGCGCGGCGCGGGAGGCGCTGCCGCTCGAGGAGATCGAGGCGGCGTGGGGGTGGAACGATGTGGAGGCCGGGGAGGACTTCCTTCGCGCAGCGCGGACGCTGCTCCTGGAAGAGCCGGCGTCGTGCCGTGGCGCGCGGGCCTACCGGCCGTACCACGAGGCGTTTCGCGCGTTCGTCGCGGAGAAGCTCGGGCCGAAGCGCATGGCCGAGGTGCACCGGCGGCTGCTGGAGACGACGGCGCGGTGGCCGGTGGCCGAGGGGGAGAGCGAATTCCGGAGGCGTTATGCCGCACGCCATGCGATCGCGCATGCGCTTGCGGCGGGCGAGCGGGAGAAGGTGCGGGGGCTCTGCCGGGACCTCGGGCTGCTGGAGGCGCTCTGCGGCGAGGATGGGCCGGCTGCGCTCGAGGACGCGCTGCACCTCGGCGCGAAGGAACTCGGGGACGGCGAGATCGACCTGCTGCACCGGGCGGTGCGGGCCGAGTCGCACTGGCTCCGCGAGGCGCCGGAGGCGCTGTCGGAGCTGATCGACAACCGGCTGCGCTCGGCCGGATGGGAGGCGGAGCGGATCGCGCGTACGCTGCGCTTCCCGCGCGGCCTGCCGAAGATCCGGTTGCGACATCCGGTACGGATGTGGACCGGAGAGGAGCGCACGCTGAACGGTCACTCCGATGGGGTCAGCGCCTGCGCGCTCAGCCCCGATGGCCGGCGCATCATCTCCGCCTCCGACGACAGGACGCTCAAGGTCTGGGATACTGCGACAGGGGAATGCCTCGGCACCGTGCGCGGAGTCGGCCTCTTCTTGAGCGCGGCCGTATCGCAACAGCATCTCTACGCAGGCGACGCAAACGGCAACCTCTGGCATCTCTGTTTCACGGGCTCGGAACGTCATGAAACGGGCCTTCCCGCGAGGACGCCCATCCGGCTCTTCTTCAGCTACTCCCACAGGGATGAGAGCCTCCGCGACGAGCTGGAGACCCATCTCGCCCTCCTCAAGCGCGAGGGCCTCCTCCAGAGCTGGCATGACCGCCGCATCGCCGCCGGCGATGAATGGGCAGGCCAGATCGACAGGAACCTCGACGAGGCCGAGGTGATCCTCCTCCTCGTCAGCGCCGACTTCCTCGCCTCCGACTACTGCTTCGACAAGGAGATGAAGCGCGCCCTCGCGCGCCACGACGCCGGCCAGGCCCGCGTCATCCCGATCCTTCTACGGGAGACCGACTGGCAAAGCGCGCCGTTCGCCAGGCTCCAGGCGCTGCCGAAGGATGCCAGACCAATCACGCTCTGGCCGGACCGCGACGCAGCTTGGACCGACGTGGCGAAGGGCATCCGGCGCGCGGTCGAGTCGTCCCGGAGGAGCTCCGGGTAGCTCCCGGGCCAGGTCTTCGGCTCGGCGTCCGTCGTCCCGCTTGCGTTCGATGGCGCTGTGTGTGAGCCTACAACGCGTCGGAGGTGCTTATGAAGAGACTGTTAGCCATCTTGTTCGCCGGAATGATCGTTGGATCGTCGACCGCTGGCTGTGTGGCTGCGAGTCCGGATGAAGGGGACGACGAGAGCGGAGAGACGAGTAAAGTCGAGATCTTGGAGACGCCAGATCTGCAGCCAGCGAGCACGACGTACTGGGCGTGCGAGGGAACGAGCTGCGGAGGCTATGGGCGCGGCGTACGATACGAATGCTTCGGCGGCCAAGACCCATTCTGCTATCGCACTGAAACCAATATCTGCTGTTAACGGCACAAAGCGGAGACAGGCGCGGCGACTCGCGACGTAGGGCATGCCGCGCACCGCCTCGTCGCGCGCCGACGCGAGCGACGCGCCGAACGGCTCGCAGACGAGCGTCTCCAGGTAGATAGTCATATCGCGACATGCTCGCCCGCCCCGCGCCAGCGCTCACCCAAGTCCCATCCCCCCGCCAGCCCCGCCCCTCACCGATACGGCCCTCCCCGCCGCTCCCCCCGCATCTCGCGCGCGAGCGCCAGCATCGGCCGCAGCACCTCCCGCGCCGCCGCCGGATCCGCGAGCGGCCCCGCAATCGCCACCGCGATCTCCCCCGGCGCCACCGCGACCCCCTCCTCCGCGCCCGCGACGCCCCCGAGGCGCGCCGCCTGTTCCAGGATCGCCCCCGCGATCCCCTGCTCCGCCGCCCTCCTGGGCCTGCCCGCGCCCGCGATCGGCGGATCCAGCCGCAGCGCGATCCGCGTCCCCGTCGGCGCAGCCCCCTTGAACAGCGTCTCCACCTCGAACCCCGCCCCCTCGAACATCCCCGAAAGCCGCATCGATCCGACCCGGAGCGCCCCATCGCTCTCCTCCGCGAAGCGGCGCCACGCGGGCAGCCACGCGGCCATCGCCGCGGGCGGCGGAAGCGCCGCGCCGGCCTCCGCGATCGCCCGCGCGAGCGCGTCGAGCGGCGCCAGGAACGCCGCGAGCTCCGGCTCGTCCAGCGCGGCGGCGGCGCTCCACACCCGCGCCTCCGCGTCGTCGACCTCGGCCCGGCCGAACGCGCTCAGCGCGCGCCGCAGCGCGGGCGTGAGCGCCGCCAGCACCTGCGCCTCCTCTCGCCCCCGCACCCGGAAACGCCGATCGAAGCCGCTGTCCCCGGTCGCGACCCCGCCGAGCTCCAGCAGGGCACGCAGCCGCACGTCGAGACGCAGCCCCCACGGCTCCGCGAACCTCACCGTCGCGCCCAGGCCGCCCCACGACTCCCTCTCGGCCGGGATCACCTCCACGGCGCACCCCGCGCGCACCCCGCGGAGCGCCAGCTCCCGCTCCGCGAGCGACAGATCGATCCGCTGCCCCACCCGCGACCAGAGCGCGCGCCAGCGATCCGCGCCGATGCGCGGCCGCTTCCCCTCGAGCCCGGCGCGCGGCTCGAACACGTCGACGAACACCGGCACGCGGTGCAGCAGCCGGCCCTCCATGTGCTTGAGCGCCATCTCCAGCACGTACTCCAGGGAGACGTCGCCGAAGCTGAAGGACGGCGCGAGACCGCGCGGCAGCGCGATGTGGAAGGGCACCTCCTGCCCCTCGGCGATCTTCGTGAGATCCTGAAAGAACGAGAGCCGGCGGCGCTGGCTCGATCGGTCCCTCGTCCGATGGCGCTCGACGCTGACCAGCGCGACGTCGAGCGCGATCGGACGACTCCCGGCGAGACCGCGGAAGGCGACGGCCCCGGCCAGGATCTCGCCAGGGGCGAACGTCCGGCCCGGCAGCGACACCTCGAGGAATGCGCCGCTCTCCGGCCCGCTCGCGCCGGTGAACGGCTCGTCCCTCGGCGCCTCCGCGATCGAGGGCCGGACGAGGATCTCCTTGCGCTCCGCGGCGTCGAGCCACCACGGGATGGAGACGAGCGCGCCGACCTTGCAACAGAGGGATGCGATGACGCCGGCGTGAGACGGCGGTACGTCGCCCGGCAGCGTGAACGAGACCCGGTAGCGATGATTCCCCGCGCCGAGCCGCCCCTTCCCGGCCACGTCCACGCTGAGGGCGAGCAGATCGCGAGACCCGGAGAGATTCCCGTCCTCGTCGGTGTTGCTATGCACGGCCAGCGTGAACTCCAGCGTCACGCGCACGAAATTGATCGGCGTCTCCGCGGCGCAGTCGAGCGAGATCCCGACGTCGAACGTGTCGCCCGCGTGCACGACCCTGGGCACGCGGAGCGTGATGACAGGGCGACTCCTCATGGCCGCCTTCGAGCGTAAACGACCGCGACCCGGCCGGGCGCCCCTCTCCGCCCGACATGCGGCGACGCGGCGGGCCCTACCCGCCCTGCAGCGCCCCCCCGCCCCGCGCCATGTACGCCGCGAACAGCGCCGGCGCGAGCCGCTTCATCGCACGCCGCGCCTCGATCACCGCCTCGCCGGACCGCCGCGCCTCCCGCGACGACGCCGCGGCGAGCGCCGCGACGAAGCGCCGCGCCATCGAGAGCGCCTCGGCCTGCGCGGGCGACCACGGCCGCTCCGGCGCTCCTCCGGATGCGGCGGCGCCGCCAGAGCCCGCCTCGTCGAGCGCGATCGCGATCCCCACGGGCGGCGGCAGGACGCCGGTCACGATCCCGACGGGCGCCGACCACGCCGCCGGCTCGTCCTCGATCTCGAGCTCGTACCGCGCGACGTCGGGCAGGCCGCGCACCGCCTCGTCGCGCGCCGACGCGAGCGCCGCGTCGAACGGATCGCCGAGGAGCGCCTCCAGATAGAACCGCCGCGCCGCGGGCTCGCCGAGCGACGTGGCGGCGTCGCCGAGCAGGAACAGCGCGCGCGCGCTCCGCCGCGCCTCCACCGCGCGCAGCAGCGAGGCGTGCGCCCCGGGCACGTCGCCCGCCGCGAGCCAGTAGTACCCGGGAGGCTGCCCCTCGAGCCGGCCGTCGTCGCCCTCCGCCGCGCGGAGCGCCGCCGCCACGCGGCCGAGGAGCACGCGGCGCAGCGACGCAAAGGCGCCGCTCTCGCGCTCGAGGCCGCGCGCGATCTCGAGCAGCCCGGCCGCCGGCGCGGCGGAGCCCAGGGCCCGCGCGAGCTTCCGCTCGAGCGCGGCGATCCGCTCGGACTGGCGGCGGATGTCGGCGTCGGCCGGGTGGAGCGCCGCGAGCTCCGCGAGCATCGGCCGCGCCTCGCCGAGCTCCCCCGCGGCGATCGCCCCGGCCGCGCGCGAGAGCCGCAGCGTGCGCTGCGCGAACAGGTCGAGCTGCCCCGCGGGCGCGCCGTCGCCCGGCGGCGGGCCGGCGGCGCCGTCGAGCAGGCCAGGCTCCGCCGGGAGCGCGCGGCCTTCGAAGAGGGAGAGCTGTCGCATCTCGAGATCGGGCTCCGCGCAGGCACCTGACCCTACCTCGAGCGACGCAAGGCCGAGGGCATTGCATCGACAGGAGTCCGTTTGCCGCCCGACAGCCGATGTCGAGCGGCCCCGCTCGGCGCGACAGCGGCGCTCCGCGAAGCGCGCGGCGCACCTCGTCAGCAGCGCGCGGTGCGTCGCCGAGAGAGGCGCGTGAGCTCTCCTACTCGGCCGCCTCGCTCAGCCGCTCCGGCACGAGATCGTGGGCGTCGTCCTCCGCGCGGGCGCCGGCCGCGCGCTCGCGGAAGCGCGCCTCGCCCTCGACGCGGCGGAGCTCGTCCGCGAGGGCCGGCGCCGGGTCGCAGGCGATGCCGCGCGCCGCCCGCGCGAGCGCCCCGCCAGGGTCGCCGACCGAGAGCGCCTGCCGCGCCGCCTCGAGGTACGCCGCGGCCGCGCGCGCAGGCTCGCCGCCGCGCTCGAAGTGCTCGGCCAGCGCCATGGGATCGGCCTCGCCGCGCTCCGCGAGGAAGCCGCCCGCGAGGGCGTGGCCGAGCCGCCGGTCGCCCTCGGTCAGCATGGCATAGGCGGCCTCCCGGAGGAGCGCGTGGCGGAAGCGGTACACGGCGCCGCTGCCCGCGCCGCCCGCGCCGCTCGCGCCGCCCGCGCCTCCCGCGCCGAGCCGCACGACCGCCCCGCGCCGCGCGAGCTCGTCGAGCGCGCGCGCGACGTCCGCGCCGCCCACGAGCGCGGCGACCCCCGCCTCGGAGAACGCCTCGCCGAAGACACTCGCGGCACGGAGCGCCCGGCGCGCCTCCGGATCGAGCGCGTCGAGATCCGACTGCACCATCGCGAGCACCGTCTCCGGCGGCGCCGAGATCCTCCCGCGGGCAGCGGCGCGGATCTGCTCCTCCAGGCAAAACGCGTTGCCGTCGGCGCGCTCGACGATCGCCCGCACGAGGTCCGCGCTCGCCCGGGCGCCGAGCGCCTCCCGCACGAGCCGCTCGCCGCCCGCCGGCGCGAGCGGCGGGAGGCAGACCTCCCTGCGCAGGTGCGGCCCCCAGAGCCCCGGGAAGATCTCGCGCACGCCGGGCCGCGCCAGCGCGAGCACCGCGAACGGCCGGCCCCGCAGGCGGCGCAGCGCCGCGTCGACCAGCGCCACGGTCGGCGGATCGCCCCAGTGCAGGTCGTCGAGCACGAGGAGCACCGGCCGCGCGGCGCACTCGGCGTCGAGGAAGGCCTCCCAGGCGAGGCGGAGCTCGTCGCTCGAGATCGGCGGGCGCCGCGCCGGATCGAGCCGCGCGTCGCCGCCGTCCGGCGGCGGGGCGCCCGCGAGCTCGCCGAGCAAGGGCGAGATGCGCGCGCCCGCGGCGGCGCCGCCGCGGCGCGCGGCGCGCGCGCGGAGCTTGCGCCGCCGCGCGGCGATCGGCTCGCCGTCGCGAAGGCCGAGCCCGCTGCGGAGCGCGCGCTGGAGCAGGCCGAAGGCGGAGCCCGCGCTCATCGGGTCGGCCTGGCCGATCCACACCTCGAGGGGCTCGCCGCGCGCCCGGAGCGCGCGGACGAGCTCGTAGCCGAGCCGCGACTTGCCCGCCCCGGCCGCGCCCGTCACGAGCACCGCGCCCGGCGCCCTGCCGCGGAGGCAGGCGTCGATCTCGGCCTCGACCAGGCCGAGCTCGCGCTCGCGGCCGACGTACGGCGTCGGCCGCCCGAGGAGCGCGGGCGGCGCGTCGAGCGCCTCCTCGCGGGCGCCGTACAGCCAGCACCCCGACGCGTCCCGGGTCGCGCCGAACCGCGCGCCGAGCAGGCCCGCGGTCATGTCGTCGATGCGGATGGCCGCCGGGCGGTGCGGATCGCGCGAGCCCTGGACGAGCTGCACAAGGCGGTCGATCACCGCGCCGACCGGCAGCCGCGCCGCGACCTCGGCCCGGCCGGTGACGAGCGAGAGCCGCGCGCCGCCGAGCAGCTCCCGGAGCGAGAGCGCGCAGCACGCCGCCTGGGCCGCGAGATCGGCGGGCGCGGAGGGCCCCGAGAGCGTGACGAGCAGCCATCGCGCCTCCAGGAGCTCGATCCGGCCGCGGTGGCGCTCGACGATCTCCTGGATGGCGCGCGATCGGCCCTCGTCCGCGGTCTCCGAGAGGGTCGCCTCGGCGTCGGCCTCGTCCTCGTCCTCACGCGCGAGGATGAGGCACATGACCCGCCGCTCGCTGGCCGTGATCTCGCGCGCGCGGGGCGGCGGGTGGGACGACGAGGGCTGCGACCACGGCGGCAGGTCGCCGCCCGGGCGCCCGTCGAGCGCCTCCGAGGCGAGCGCCGCCGCGACCGCGCCGCCGTCGCGCGGGCGGGCCTCGCGGGCCTTCGACAGCATCCGCGCGACGAGCCGATCGAGGCCGGCCGGGACGTCGCCGCGGAGCTCCCTGAGCCGCGGCGGCTCCTCGAGGAGGACCTTCATGAGCACCGAGAGCGGGTCGCCGCCGGCGAAGGCGGCGCGCCCGGTCAGGCACTCGAAGAGCACGCTGCCGAGCGCGAAGACGTCGGCGCGCGCGTCGATCTGGGGCTCGCCGCGGGCCTGCTCCGGGGCCATGTACTGCGGCGTGCCGCGGATCTCGCCGAGCGTCGGGAACTCCTCCTCGTCCCCGGAGAAGCGCGCGGCGCCGAAGTCGATGAGCCGGGCGCGCTCGAGATCGCCGCCCTCGAGGAGGAGGTTGCCCGGCTTCACGTCGCAGTGCACGAAGCCGAGGCGGTGGACGGCGGCGAGCGTCTCGGCCACGCGGGCGGCGAGCGTCAGGCCCTCGGCGATCGTGAGCGGCGCGCGATCGAGCCGCTCCGAGAGGGTCTCGCCCTCGAGCCACTCCATGGCGAGGTAGAGCCGGCCTCCCGCGGTCGCGCCGTGCGCGACGTAGCGGGCGACGCCGGGGATCGGGAGCGTCGCGAGGGCGAGCGCCTCGCGCGCGAGGGCGCCGAGCGCCGGGGTCGCGGCCGTCTGCAGGAGCTTGAGCGCGACCTTCGCGCCGGACCGGAGGTCGCGCGCGCGGTACACGCGCGCCGTCGCGCCCGAGGCGGCGTGCTCCTCGACCTCGAACCGGTCGTCGACGACCTCACCTGACCGCATCGAGCTGACGCGCTCCTCTCGGGCGCACGGCGCGCTTCTCTACAGCGTGCCAGCTGCGCGCGTCCGACGTCCACTGCCACCTGCCGCGACGCCGCGCGACGTGGCGCGGCGCGCGTGCCGGCACACCATCGCGGCCTACGTCGTCGCGCAAGGGCGGCGTCCGCGTCGGTGCCGCGTGCACGCTGGCGCACCTCCGCGGCGCGAGCGCGAGGGCGCCGCACGCGCGCCGCCGGCGACCGGGTCAGCGCGGCGCGACGCCCGCGGCCTCGCCCCCGGCGCGGCGCCGCAGCACCACGTACCGGAGGTGCGGCACGCCGCTCACCGCCGCGGGCGCGAACTCCTCGCCGGCGCCGGGCAGGCGCGCGAGGTGCTGCTCCACCCCGCGCGCGAAGCGCGAGGCGGTCCACGGCGAGGCGAGCGCCTGCCCCTCGGCGAGCAGCAGCACGAGCGCGTCCACCCCGCGCGCGTCGAGCAGCGCGCCGGGGATCCGCTTCGTGGTGTGCCCGCCGGGCAGCGCCGCGATCGCCGGATCCGTGACGCCCGCGAGATCCACGAGCGTCGCGCCCGTCGCGGCGCCGAGCCAGCCGACGTCGAGCGCCGCGACGACCTCGGCCCCGGCGAGCGCGCCGCGGAGCTCCTCGATCGCGCGCAGCCGATCGCCGCCGACGCGCGCGGCGGTCGGCCCGACGCGGATCGTCACGAAGAGCTGCCCGGCGAGCGCGAGCGCGATCCGGAGCGCCGTGGCGCGCGCGCCCGCGGCCGAGGCGACGTGGGCCGCCGCGAGCACGACCGCGGGCAGCGCCGGCACGACGAGCCGCGACAGCGGCATCCAGTCGCCGCCCGCCGCCGCGACCGCGAGGAAGTGCACGGCGACCGCCGCGAGCAGCCCGCGCGGCCACGCCGGGAGCGCGCGCCACGCGACCGGCGCGATCAGCGCCACCGGCCCGGTCAGGAGGAAGCACGCGAGCGCGTACCGGGCCCCGAGCGCCGCGTCCGGCGCCTTGGCGAGCGCGGCGAGCGGCGCCGCGCGCCCGAAGATCGCGAGCCGCGCCGCGGCCACCGCGACGAAGGGCAGGCCCGCGAGGGCGAGCGCGGCGAGCGCGCGGGCCCCCGCGGGCCGCTCCGCGGGCACAGGCGGCGCGGCGCCTGCGCCGCCGGCGCGCGGGGCCGCCAGGGCCGCGAGCGCGACGACGAGCGCGAACGGCAGGAGCTCCGGCCGGAGCGCCGCCGCCGCCCCGGCGCAGGCCGCGCCGGCGAGCGCCCAGCCGAGCGCCGGCAGCGCGACCGCGAGGGCGCCGAACGCCGCGACGACGCCGGTCTCCATGCCCGCCGCGGACCAGGCCGCGAGCGGCGCCGACGCCGGCACGAGCGCGAGCGCCGCGAAGCGCGCCGGCCTGCCGGAGGCCCGGTCGACCGCGAGCGCCAGGGCTCCGGCGGCGAGCGTCCACGCGGCGACGCCGATCGCCTTCGCGGCCGCGAGCGCGGCGAGCGGGCCTCCGGCCGCGAACGGCGCGAGCGCGAACGCCCACCCGAGCGGGGTCACGCCGTCGGTCACCGGCCCGGCCGCGTTGAAGCGGTAGCCCAGCCCGCGCGCGAGGTGGTGCGCGTAGCGCGCCGTGATCAGCGCGTCGTCGACCGTGAACCCCGAGAGCGCGAGCGCCGGGAGCAGCGCCGCGAGGGCGCCGGCGAGCGCGACGAGCAGCGAGCGCCTCCGCCCGGTCACGCGGCCCGTGCGTCCGCGCCGCACTGGAGGGGGCAGGAGGACCGCACGCCCGCCCTGGACCGGCGTTCGAGCTCTGCTGCGCGCGCTCCATCGAGGACGCATCGCCGGAGGCGCCGATGCTCGGGTTGCGCGGCCTTCGTCACGGCCGGCGATCCTGGGACAGGCGCACGAAGGACGCAATCGCGCTCGCCTGTCCGCAGCCGCGCAAACGCGCGGGCGAGCGGGCACGCGAGAGCGCGGACGTACGGCCGCGTGCACGCGCGAACGTCGAGAACGCCCGGGCGCGCCGCGCATCTCGCGCGGCGGACAGCGGCGGTGACGCTGCGCCTCGTGGCAGCCATGCGCCCTCGTGGACGGTATAGTTTCTCGCATGGCACTTCCCGCCGCGCTCCTGGCCGCCGTCGAGCGGCATTCCTGTTTCACCGGCTGCTATCGCAGCGAATCGGAAGTCCAGGTCTGCATCGATCCGGCGCAGGCGCTCGTGCCGACGGTGCCTGTCTGCTGCAGCGATTGCCTGAACTTCCACCCGGCGGCGCTCGTGAGCCTCCTGCCGCTCGGCATGACGTCGTACGCGCTGGCGAACGCGCTGACGGCCCACGTCCGCTCCCTGCGCGGGTACAAGTGGGCGACCGGCGGTTATCACACCGCGGGCACCGGCTTCTGGCTCAACGCCGCCTACTACGGCAACGGGCTCTTCCTCGTCGACGCCGCGCGCAACCGCAACGCGCGGACCGACGTCGACATGCTGATCGAGGCGTTCCAGCACGGCATCGTCCAGCCGGAGGACCCGCGCATGCTCGACCCGGCGCTCTACACGACCGAGCTCGCCTACATCAACATGTCGAGGCCCATCCTGCCGGTCCGCAGCAAGCAGGATCTCCTGGCCTCCCCGCAGCGCAGCGCCACGCCGAGGCAGGGCTTCTCGCGCGTGTCGATCGTGGAGTTCCAGCCGCTCGCCGCGGCCGGCGTCGCCGCGGGCGCGCAGCCGGCGAAGCCGGCGCCCCCGCCCCGCGAGCTCAAGCTCGGCGACACGTGCCCGACGTGCGGCGCCGCGGTCATGGAGCGGCCGCTGTTCTCCGGCACCTTCGTCGGCTGCCTCTGCTGAGCGCGGCCGCCTTGCCTGGTCGCAGGGACGGCGGCGCGGTCGCGCGGCCCGGTCACGGGGACAGCGGGGCGGTCGCGCGCCACACGGTGCCGCCGGTCGCCGGATCGATCGCGCGCAGCGCGGCGCCGCTCACCGCGGCGCCGCTCACGACGTACACGTAGGGGCCCGCGGCCTTCACCGCCACGATCCGATCGCCGAGGTAGCCCGCCGCGCGCTCGTACCGGCTGGCCCCGGTCGCGGGATCGAGGGCGATGATCCGCAGCTCCGTGCCCCCGACGACATCGACGCCGACGACGATGGCGGCGCCGCCGCTCGCGACGAGGAAGAGGTCCGGCCGCCCGCCGGAGAGCGGCGCGCGCACCGGGAGCTCTTTCTTCCAGAGCGACGCGCCGCCGCGCCGCCCCTCGGCCGAGAGCCGCGGCGGCCCCTCGGTCGGCGCCGTGAGCGCGACCTCCACGTCGCCGACGTGGACCACCTGGGGGTTCTTCTTGCGCTCCCAGAATTGCCCCGTGATCGCCGACGGCGGCGGCGCGGTCGGGCAGTCGGCCACCTCGCCGCCGCCGAGCTTGATCCCGGTCGACGTGCCGTCCTTCATCACGACGGTCGCGCAGCCCTCGCCGGCCGCGACCTCGTCGGGGGGCCCGGGCAGGCTCGCTGCCCAGCGCGGCTTGCCCGTGCGGGCGTCGAGCGCGTGCAGCGTGGCGCTCTCCCCGCCGGCGAGCACCGTGCTCTGGTCGGGGCAGGCGAGCGCGTCCGGCCGGTCGAGGTCCGACGACGACCAGATCCCCTGCCCGCTGCGCCCATCGACGGCGACCACCCGCCCGCGCGTCTTGCCGTCCTGCCACAGCACCGGGTCGGGCGCGTCGTCGCCGTTCGCGTCCACGAAGCAGAGCGCGTCGAGCTGCGTCGTGAGCTGGCGCGCGCGCGGGGCGGCCTCCTTCGGCGGCTCGACGCGCGCGAAGAACATCACCGCGAAGCCGGCCCCCACCGCCGCCATCGCCACGGCGAGGAGCGCCTTCACCGCCCGGGGCGGCCCCGGGGCCGGCGCGGGCGCGGGGCTGCCCGGCAGTGAGGCCGGCGCGGGCACGGGGGTGCCCGGCAGGGCGGCCGACGCGCCCGCCACGCCGGGGTTCTCGGCGCCGCAGCGCGGACACGTGATCCCATGACGGCTTGCCTCCAGCGAGGCACCACAGCTCCTGCAGGGCCGCATCGCGCCAGTCTATCGCCGCGGGGCGCCCGCGATCGAGAGCGACGGCGCGCGGCGCGGCGGCGAGCGCGCGGCCGGGCAGCGTCCTCGGCCGGGGCCCTGACCCGATGCTCCTATTTTGCCCACAGGAGGGAGAGATCGAGCTCGATGGCAAGGCACGCCAGCGCGGCGGCCCGCTACGCCCAGAGCACCGAGAGGTCGAGCTCGATGGCGTCGAACGGCTCGACGCGGACCCGCGCGGCGTCGCGGTGGACCATCGCAGGCCCCCAGCGACGATCCTCGCCCAGCACGTAGACCTCGAGCGTGCGCGCGATCGGGTCGATCAGCCACGCGTGCCGGACGCCCTCGCGCGCGTAGATCGGCATCTTCTCGTCGCGGTCAACCCCCTCGGTCGACGGGCTCAGGACCTCGCAGCTCCAGTCCGGGGCGAGCTCGAAGTAGGCCGTTTGGGGCAGCTCGGGCATGCGCTCGACGCGCCAGCCCGCGAGGTCGGGCACGAGCGCATCGATCTCGCCGGGCGCATTCGGATCGGAGAAGTGGAGCTCGAGCTCGTCCAGGATGTGCCAGCCGCCGGGTCCGCCCTCGCCCAGATCGAAGGGGCCGGACAGCTTCCCCCCGAGCCTGGACGACGCCCGCGCATGTCGTGGTGCCGGCCGAGGAAACACGTGCAAGGTACCGCGGACGAGCTCCGCCACCTTGTTCGGCGGGACGGCTTCGAGGTCGGCGTACGTCGCGCGGCGGGGCTTCTCGGCGGGCTGGCCCATGGACGAAGCCTGCCCGGTACGCCGAGGGGCGGCAATGCGGCGCGGAGCGAGCGCCAGCGGCAAGCGCCGGCAAGGGCGGGAACAAAGGGCGCATCCATCACGGATGCCACCCTCGGGCCGCTTGCCCTATCCGGCCGCAATCCTCTGAAGCTCCGGTGGACCGCGTCGCTTGAAGCTCCGGTGGACAGCGTCGCTTCGCACCCCCGCCCCCCGCCTCTACGGCTTCGGGATCCGCAGCGTGCCGCTCACCATCGCGCTGCCGCTCACCACGTAGACCAGGCTGAGCGGGTGGAACGCCCAGGGGCCGAGCGCGATCGACCCGAGCCAGATCTGCTCGTGCACGCGCTCCTGCGCGAAGAGCACCCCGAAGAGCAGCACGATGAGCAGGCTCGTGGGAATCGGCGTGCCCTCGTAATACCGCACCTTCCCGCGGTCGTCCGACAGCTCGGCCGCGGTCACGTTGTACCGCGCGAGGCGGCTGATCCCGCAGGCGACGAAGTAGACGAGCGCGGCGGCGTCCCACGGGCCGCGCAGGCCGAGCGCGTAGCCGAGCACCGCGGGCGCGACGCCGAACGAGACCACGTCGGCCAGCGAATCGAGATCGGCCCCGAGCGGCGAGTGCCGGCGACGCCACCGCGCGATCGTGCCGTCGAGGACGTCGCACGCGAGCGCGAACGGCAAGAGCCCGAAGACCACCCAGATGTAGACGCGCTCGCGCTCGGCCACGTAGTTCAGGCAGAGCAAGATGCTCAGGGTGCCGCTCGCCGCGTTCGCCAGCGTGACGAAATCGGCCAGCGCGAACGACCGGAGCATCGAGAAGTGGGGCGGTCTTTCGGAAGGCATGGCGCTCGGGGTGCGGAGTGTTGCACGTCCGGTTGGATTGCCAACCATTCTACGTTGCGCGCATCGCGCGCGCCGCCGACCTCGCGCCGTCCTCGCGCCAGAGGGCACGCCCCGCGGGGGCTGCCGCGGCGGGCGCCCGGCGCTGTCTAGTCAGGTGGCACGGGCTTGTCCACTCCGCGGCTATCCGCGCACAAAACTTAGGACCCGGCCCCACGCTGCCTAGCATCCGTCGGCGGATGCCCGGACTGTCTCTTGTCGCCGACAACACCCGATGCTCACCGGAGCCCGAGCGCACGTCGCTGCGCGATGTGCTCGACTTCGTCCTGGAGGGGGCGCGCAACGCACCTCCTCCGCTCGATGAGGCGGCGCTGCCGCTGCGCGCCGAGGCCGAGGCGCTGCCGCTGCTCTGCGATCTCGCCGAGGCCGCGGCGGAGCTCGCCTCCGGACGCCGCGCGCGCGCCGTCGTGCGGCTGTGCCTCGAGCCCGATCCCTGGGAGCTCGGCCTCGAGCGCGTGGGCCGCGATCTGCTCGTCACCGTCTTCCACGGCGGCGATGTGCCCGAGGTCGCCCTGCACGAGCGGCGCTTCGAGGGCGAAGCGCTCTGCGCGCGCGTGCTCTCGGCCATCGACCGGTTCGCCGCGCACCGGAGCCCCAGCGCCCGCCGCGACGCCGCCTTCTCCGACAACGACACGGGCGGCGGCCTCGGCGAGCACCGGCTCCCGGCCGCGCGGCGGTGCCTCGCCGCCGCCCTGCCGTTCTCGCCCGACGATCCGGGCGGCGAGCCCGCCATCGTGGGCGTCGAGCCGACCGGCGAGATCCCGATCGCCATCGCGGCCGAGGCGCTCCTGCGCACGTCCCAGGGCGCCGCGCTCACCCAGCCGGCCGTGCTCCGGGCCGACCTCTTCTCGCTCCTCTTCCGGGGCAAGATCCGCGTGCTCGTGGGCGAGGAGGCGCGGGAGCTGCCCGACGTCTTCATCTTCCCGTTCGCGGAGCAGCTCGCGTCGCTGTCGCTCGAGTCGCTCGACGCGTGGGCGCGGCGGCAGCCCTACCACCGGCGGCTGACCGTCGGCGGCGCGATCCTCGGCGTGCGGCTGCACAGCGAGGGGGCGCTCTCGCTCACGCTCGGCGTGCCCCGCGTGGGCCGCGTCCCGCCCGCCGATCCGCGCGCGCTCGGCCCGGGCCGCGGCTCGCCGTTCGCGGCCGCCGAGGAGCGGGCGCAGACCTGGACCTTCCCGGCCGTCGACGTGGCCGCGCTCGCCCAGGGCGTCGTCGCGTTCGGACGCGCGCTGGCGCGCAGCCTCGTGCGCCGCGATCGCGCGCAGACCTCGAACCTGCGCCTGTTCGAGTTCCGGGCGCGCGTGCGCGAGCTCGCCGAGCGGCTCCGCGAGCTCACCCGCAACGACGCGAAGATCAACGTGGCCCCGGAGACGTACCGCGCCTTCGCCGCGGCGGCGCGCCCGCAGGCCGCGGCCGAGGACACGTTCGGGCGGACGCGGCTGCGCTTCACCGCCCGGTGGGTCGCGGCGATCCCCTCGGTCGACCTCCGCGCCACCTTCCTCTGCGGCGACGTGCTCGTCGTGGGCTCGACGCGCGAGCTCACCTGCATCGATCGGCGCACCGGCGAGTGCCTGTGGCGCAAGCAGGCGCCGCGCGCGGTCTCGGTGATGACGCCGGTCGGCCTCGGGCGGCTCCTGCCCGACGGCACGCTGCAGCTGCACGAGCTGTCGACCGGCGAGGTGGCCTGGTCGACGCGGCTCTCGCCGCGCGTCGGCGCGAACGCCTCGGGCGCGGTGGTGAGCGCCCCCGGGCTGCCCCGGATGCTCATCGTGAGCGAGGGGACGCGCCACCTGGCGGCGGTGGACCTCTACTCGGGCGAGGTGCGCTGGCGCTACGCCGCGCGGCGCGGCGAGAACTTCCGGCTGCGCCGCGCGGGCAAGCTCGTCGTGGTCGGCAGCGGCGAGCCGGCGCTCGCGGCGCTCGACGTGCTGAGCGGCGAGGTCGTCTGGCGCTTCTGCGACCGGCTGCCGTTCGCGTCGCCGGTGGCGGTCGATCACGACGCGCTCTTCGCCCTGGCCGGCGACGGGGCGTTCGTCGGCCGCGGCGGGGCGCGGCTGCACCACCTCGACCCGTGGTCGGGCGAGGCGCGGTGGACCGTCGACCTGCCGAAGCACGTGGCGCCGGTCGGCGCGCCGCTGCTCGGGCCCGAGACCGTGTGCGTCGTGACCCACGGGCGGCGCGGCACCGGGCTCGTCGGGCTCGATCGCCGCACCGGGGCGACGCGCTTCGACCTCACCGCGTGCGCGGCGACGGCCTCGTGCCTCATGGTCGACGACGTGGTCGTGGTGAACAGCGAGGCGGGCGAGATCGTCGGGGTCGGCGCGCACGACGGCGCGGTCCGGTACCGGCACGTGCTCGCGGGCGGCGTCGAGGGGGACCGGCCGCGGCGCCTCGAGCCGGTGCTCCGCTCGGGGGCGCTGTTCGTGCCGCAGAACGAGGTGCACGTGGTGCGGCCGCGCGACGGCGCGCTGCTCGGCAAGGTGCCGACCGACCTCATCCCGGATCTCCTCCGGGTCGACGAGCGGTGCGACGTCTACGTCGCCGAGGAGAGCGGCCACCTGGCCGCCTTCGCCGCGGCCCCGCGGCTCAGCCTCGTCCAGTAGCCGCCGCAGAGCGGCGGCCCCCGGCCGCCCGGCGCCGCGGCGCGCTCAGCGCCCCCGCCGGGCGGGCTTCCGGGCCGGCTTCCAGATGAGCTCGAGCGTCACGTCGGTCACGCCGTCGTGGATGAGCCCGATCCGCTCGGCGGCCCGGCGCGACAGGTCGATGATCCGGCCGCGCTTGAACGGGCCGCGGTCGTTGATCCGCACGCGCACGCGCCGGCCGTCCCGGCGGACGACATCGACGAGCGCGCCGAAGGGGAGCGTCCGGTGCGCCGCCGTGAGCGCGCGGGGGTTGTAGGGCTCGCCGCTCGCGGTGGCGCGGCCCTTGAACTTGTCGGCGTAGTAGGTGGCGCGCCCGCGCTGGATCGGCACGCCCTTCGCCGCGCCCCGGGCGCTCGCGGGCGCGATGGGCGTGGAGATGCGGCCGTCGTCCTCGCCCGCGTCGTCGTCCTCTCCGGCCCGGCCCGGCGCGAGCGCCGCTCGGGGGCCCGGCGGGCGGGAGACCTCGGCGGACAGGGGCAGCGCGCCGCTCGTCCGGGCTGGGGGCGGCTGGTGCGCGGCGCAGGCCGGGGTGCCGAGGAGGAAGAGGAACGCGAGCGCCCGCGCCGCGCCGCGCCGCGCCGCCGGCGTCATCACGTCGCCTCGGGCGCGGCGCGGTCGGCCGACGAGGGGTCGAGGGCGGCCGCGGGCGACGCCGCCGCGGCGGCGAGGGCCAGGTCGGCGGGCGCGCTCCCCTCCCCGTCCAGGGCCAGCGCGCGCGCGGCGCTGGCCTTGGACCGCACGAACCTGGCCAGCTCGCGGAACGGCACGCCGGTCGGGCAGGTCTGCTCCTTCTCGGCGAGCACCGCCTCGGGCACGTGCGAGAGCGCGAGCGCCGCGGCGTCGAAGTCCGGCATGCTCCGCGAGGACGCGAGCACCACGGTCATGAGCCCGGGGTAAGCCCCCCTCGAGGCGGCGATGCGCTCGGCCTCGCCGAGATCGCAGCGCCCGCACGCGATGCAGCGGGAGAAGCCGGGCAGCGCCGCGCGCTCGGCGGGCGAGAGCGGCGGCAGGCCGTCGGCGTCGTAGTTCTCGCGGAAGAGGGCAAGCCCGCTCGGCCCGTCGAACAGACGGCGCACCACGACCTTGAGGAGCGACCACGCGAGGACCGCAAGGGCTAGAGCACGGCCGGAAAGCACCCTCGGTCCATAACCCGAAACAGGGCCGCGCGCAGACCCGATGCGCCCGGCGCCGCCGGCGCGGCTCGGGCCGGGGCGCGAGGATGGATCTTTCCACCTCGATGGCGGTCGTACGCAGTGAACCCTCGTTAACAGCTCCCGAGGTACGGCCGCAGGCCCACCGAGGCACATCGCCGCCGCGCCGCCCGTCGATCCGGCCCTGGAGACGCTGGCATGTCGGGTGCACTGGCCCCCGGCATGTCCAACGGCTTGCCTCTCTGCGGTAAGGGATGCTCGGAAGACCTCGGCGACGTCGCCGAAGGGGTGCTGGTGCAGGAGATGATCGCGGGGAACGAGCGCGCCTGGCGCGCCTTCCACGCCCGGTACGATCGGCTGGTCCACCGCTGTATCAGCGGCGTGATCGCCCGCTTCTCCGCCGTGGTGGCGCAGGACGACATCCGCGACATCCACGCGACGCTGCTGATGCAGCTGATCTCGAACGACATGCGCAAGCTGAGGAGCTTCGACGCCGAGCGCGGCACGCGGCTCGGCTCCTGGATCGGCACGCTGGCCGTCCACTGCGCCTACGACCACCTGCGCGGCGCCCGCCGCGCGCCGCGCTGCGCCCCGCTCGACGACGCGGCCGTCGAGCTCCCCTGCGAGCGCCCCTCCCCGCAGGACCACGCCGAGCGCCGCGAGCGCGCCGCGATCGTGGGGCAGGTGCTCCACGATTTCTCCGACAAGGACCGCGAGTTCGTCGCGCTCTACTTCGGCGAGGGCCTGCCCCCGGAGCAGATCGCGGAGCGGATGCGCATCAGCGTGAAGACGGTCTACTCGAAGCGGCACAAGATCCAGAGCCGCCTCGAGGCGATGCTGTCCGGCGCGAGCCTCGCGGCCTGAGCCGCCCCCGCCCCCCGAAGGGGGCTCGGCGTCCGTCGGCCCTGTGGTATGAGCCGGAGAGGATGGCCGCCCCGCTCCGCATCACGACCACCCTCCTCGCCGTCGCCGCCGCCCCGCTGCTCGCCGCGTGCGGCGGCGGCAACGGAGACGCCCCCTCGATCCCCCTCGCCGACGAGCGCGGCAGCGGCGCCCGCATCGCGGATCTCGTCGGCGAGGCCGCGTGGTTCAACGCCGATCCAAAGGCCCAGGACAGCGAGGACTGCGAGGGCGTGCCGGCCGATCGCCGCGTCCACGTCACCGGCGCGACGCTCGTCGCGATCGACCGGTTCGACGAGACCGGCGAGGGGGCGCACGGCAACTACTACGTGCAAGACAGCGCCGACGAGCCGGTCCCGTACTCCGGCGTGACGGTCTTCCAGCCGGCGTTCAGCCCCCCGGACCTGCGGCTCTTCCCCGGCGACGTGGTCGATCTGCTCGGCGTGCTCACCGAGTTCCGCGGCCCCTCGTCCGGCCGGTTCCGCGGCTGCCGCACCCTGCCCGAGATCGGCGGGACCATGAGCTTCCGCTTCGAGGACCGCCCCGCGAAGCCGATCCGCGTGCCGCTCCGCGAGCTGACGAGCTACGCGACCGCGCGCAGCTACCTCGGCATGCTCGTGCGGGTCGAGGGGGTGACGACGGTCGGCGACCCCGCGAGGAGCGGCGGCCGGTACACGGCGCGGATCAACGTCGGCGCCGGCGTGCCCGCGGACGACATCCCGAGCCTCTCGAACGAGCTCTACGATCTCGCGGCCGAGGGGCCGCCCCTCGCGGACGGCGCGGCGTTCGAGTCGGTCACCGGCGTGCTCACCTATTTCTACGGCTTCAAGATCGCCCCGCGATGCCCGGCCGACTTCCAGCCGGAAGGCGCCCCCCTGCCGGCCGACGACGCATGCGCTCGCTGACGCCCGCGCTCCCGCTGCCGCTCGTCCTGATCGCGGCCTGCAGCGGCGCCGCCCCCGGCGGCCCGACGGCGCCGGGGCACGCGCTCGTCTCGACGCCCGAGGGCAGCGTCGGGCGCATCGAGGTGCGCAACCTCGAGGCCCGCCCGCGGCTCACGCTCGTCTCCCGCGACGGCGACCCCGCGCCCGCGCTCGTCGCCTCGGTCGCCACCGATCTCGGCTCGGTCGCCACGACGGCGCTCGCCAGCGTGGTCGAGGCGCGGCTCGTCGCCGCCGGCTTCGACGTGGACGCGCGCATCGACCGCGGCGCCTTCCGCGTGCGCCTGCTCGTGCGGGACGCGGCGCGCATCGCGCCGTTCCTGCGCGCGCTCTCGGCGGCGTTCGCGCAGCCCATCGCGGCCGGCAGCCCCGAGGTGGCGCGGGCCATCGAGCGGTTGCAGGCGCTCAAGGCGAGCCCGCTCGACGCGCCCGAGCTCTCGCCGATCGCGGCGTGCACGGGCCGGCTGGGCCTCGCGGGCGCCGAGCCGGTGGTCGACCTGGCGACGCCAGCGGGCGTGCGGGAGCTCGAGGGGTGGCGCACCGCGGCGCTGCACGCCGGGCGCACCTCGATCGCCGCGGTCGGCCCCGCCGCGTTCTGCGCGGAGGCGGCCCGCGCCGCGGAGGGCCAAGGCGGCTGGCCCGCGGGCGGCCCGCCCGCGGACCCGTGGCCGGCGGCGGACACGGTCGGCGTGTACGCGACGAACCAGCTCGAGCGGCGCGCCGCCCGCGTCACCGTGGCCGCGCGCGTCGCGAGCCCGCAGGCGGCGGTCGCCGCGGCCGAGCGGCTCGGCGCACCGGGGTCGCCGCTCCGCGCGCGGCTCTCGGCGCTCCCGTCGCCGTTCCGCACCGTCGAGGTGCTCGGGGTCGCCCGCCCGCGCGGCGGCTGCGTCAGCGTGACCATCGAGGCGTCCGACCTGCCCGCGGCCCCGCCCGTCGAGGCCTCGGCGGCGCTCGCCGCCGCGGTGGCGCGGCAGGAGATCCGCCGCGGCCTCGCGGCCCCCGCGAGCCCCGCCACCGCCACGCGGCAGATCCTCACCGCGCAGGACCCGCGCGACGCCGGCGCGCGCGCCGCCTGGTGGGCGCTCTCGGGGAGCGCCCCGAGCGCGCCGCCCGAGCGCTGGGCGACGGCCCTCGGCCTCCCCCCGAGCGCCGATCCGCCGCGGCCCGCCGCGCCGGGAGAGGCCGGCAGCCGGCTCTTCGAGGCGGAGCTCGGCCGCGCGCTCGCGGCGGGGGCCCAGCCCGCGCTGGAGCGGCGCACGCTGATCGAGCGCGGGCAGGGCGAGGTGTGGGTCCTGCTCGCGAGCCCGTGCGGCGTCGCGGAGGAGGGGGTGTACGACGCGGGCGCGACGGCGCTCGCCGCGCTCGCCGCCGTGCAGACCCGGCGGCGCGAGCTCGACGTGACGATCGAGCCGTGGATCACGGCGGACGCCGTCGGGGTCATCGCGCACGCGCCGTTCCGCGACGATCGCGAGACGCCGGCCGAGCTCGGGCACCGCGTCGCGAGCGCCGCCGCGCGCACGGTCGCGGCGACGACGCTGGGCCCCGAGGCGCTCACGCTGGCGCGCGCCGCGGCGCTCGAGCACCTCGAGCGCCTCTCCGGCGGGCGGGCCGCGGCGCTCGAGGCCTTCGCCTCGGCGGTCGCGCCCGACCACCCGTCCTGGATCGAGCCGTTCGGCGTCTGGGACCGGGTGGCGAGCGGCGCGCTGGAGACCGTGCAGCTCCGATGGCAGGCGCTCGCGACCGGCCCGCTCCGGCTCGCCGTCCTCGCGAACGCCGACGCCTCGCAGGCGGCCGCCGCGGCGGAGGCCGCCGAGCGCTGGCTCGCGCCGCGGCTCGCGCCGCGCGGGTGCGCCTCACCGGACGGCGCGGTGGTGCCCCGGCTCGGTCACCACGACGCGCGCCTCCCGGCCGGGACGCCGCTCTCGCAGGCCGTCGTCGGCGCGCGGCTCCCGGCCGCGCGCGAGGCCGCGAGCGCGACGCGCGAGCTCGCGGAGCTCACGGTCGCCGCCCTCAACGGCGAGGGCGGCCTGCTCGCGGCCGCCCTCGGCGCGGCGGCTCCTCCCGCGGCGGACGCCGCGCCCGCGCGGCGGCAGCTCGCGGCCCGCGCGAGCGCCCGCGTCCTCGGCGGGGCGCGCGCGGCGGCGCTCGCGGTCGAGATCCGGGCGCCGAGCGCGGAGCTCGACGAGGCCACGGCCCGCGTGAAGGAGCTCCTCGCCGGCCTCGCGCAGCGGGCGACCGACGCCGACCTCGACCGCGCCGAGGCGCTCGTCGCCCGGCGCGAGCGTGACGCGCTCGCGGAGCCCCGGCGCCGGCTCATCCACCTGTGGAGCGGCCGCGCCCCCCGCACGCCGCCGGCGAAGGCCACGCTGGGGGCGTGGCGCGCCTTCCTGGCGAGCGCGCTCGGCGCGGACGCGATCGTGACCGTCGAGGCCCGGCCCGACTGATCACTCCCCGCTGTCGAAGTCGCCCGCGTCCTCGATCTCCGAGGTCCGCCCGGCGGGCGTCGCCTCGAGACCCTCGTCCTCCGCTTCCGCGTCCGCGTCCGCGTCGCCCTCGTCCTCGTCGAGCGCGACCTCGTCCTCGTCCTCGTCGTCCTCGGGCTGGGTCAGCACCGGGAGCCGGCGCTTGCCGACCGGGCCCTCGTCGACGTAGTCGCGCAGCGCCATCATGTCCTTCAGCGCCTCGAGCTTCGCGAGCGCCTTGACCTCGACCTGGCGGATCCGCTCGCGCGTCAGGTTCATGATCGCCCCCACGTCCTCGAGCGTGGTGCCGCCGCGATCGGCGACGTCGAGCGCGCACGTCTCGTTCATGTCCCAGACCTCGAGGTCGGGGAAATTGAGCTTGATGGCGCCCGTCCTGGCCGACACGTCGAGATAGAGGTGGTGCTGGCACGAGACGTACGGGCACGGCCTCGGGCCGTCGACGCACTCGGCGCGGGTCCGCGGCTTGTAATAATCGGTCTCCGGATAGAGCATCCGGCCGATCTCGAGCTCGCGCTTGGTCATGCGCTTGACGCTGATCGTCCGCGCCCGGATCTCGCGCTTCCTCCGGGACCTGCGCTGCTCGCGCGTGATGGCGTTCCCCGACGCCGCGGGGTCTGCTTGGAGCGCGAGCGCGCCCTCCACGACCGGCTCGCTGGAGCCCGCCGATTCGCAGTCACTCCCCGCCGCATCCGCCCCGTCTAGGCCGAAGATCTCGAGCTCGCTCTCAGACACCGTCGCCATGCGCTGCCTCCGTTTGGTAGCGTCTCCGCTCTCAAGCGCGCGCGTTTCCCCACACGCCCGAGTCCCAGCTCGAACGCAAAGAGATCCCGCTCCTTGCCCGACGTAACGCCGGATGCCGTCCCTAAAAAGTCGCGACGAAACGAGCCGGTGCCCGTCCCGTCGATCGCGTCAAACCCAGGCGGGGCCGCGATGCGGCCCCTTCACTTCACGGAATCGAAGACCCTGCGACTCGGCACCTCAAGAGGATGCCGCCTGCTTCGTGAGCCGCGCCTGCGCCATCAGGCGCTCTTCTATCAACGACAGCTTCGCGACGAGCTCCCGCGCGAGCGTCTCCGCGCTCGCGAGGTCCTGGGCTATCGCCCTGCCGCTCGTCTCGCTCCGCCTCTCCTTGGCGGCTTCCCTGAGCGCATTGAAGACCTTGGTCATCGTGCGCTCGAGCTCCTCGATATCACCTCTCACGAACAGGAATTCACGCTGGATCTCTTCGATGGTGTAGTCCTGGGCCATCATCTCTTTGATGCGCTGAACCTGGCGGACTACCGTGGCCGGATACATCCCCTGCGAGCCCTGATGCTTGCCCTTGCGCCCCACCCGCACGCTTCGCGGGAGCAGGCCGAGCTGCACGTACTTCCGGAGCGTCGCCTCGCTGAACTTGATGCCATGCGCTGCGAACAACTCGAGAATATCGCTCGAGGTAATCCCCTGGGCGTGCTCCCGCTCGATGCGCTCAAGCACGTCCTCGGGGATCCTCTGCACCGGTCCTCCCATCGATTGCCGGAGGCCCTACCCAACCGACGCGGGCGACTCTATTCCACTGAATGGAATACAGTCAATTGACGCGACTACGATTATTGTGTGGCTGTCGCGAGACGCGGCGCTTTCCCGGGGTTCTTGACACGCCTCGGACATTTTTCGTCCGTCGGCGCCGGGGCTCGATCCGCTCCGCACGGCGGGCCCCCTGGGTGGAGGAGGGAAAAACGGGACGCGGGGCGCAATGGGTGGGAGCGGGGGGGCGCCCGTCGGGCAGCGGGGCTCGGGGAGCGACATGGTCCTTACCCTGACACACATCGGTCCTTTCAGACAAAAGGGCTGATAGTCTGGTCGCCATCATGGCCAAGGCCCTTGCCAGCGAGGGTCGGAGCGCGGCCTCGCCCGCCGCCCCCCGACCCGTCGAGCGCGTCATCAGGGACGTCACCGCCCGGGGTGTCAGGATGCGGGTCCTGGTCGCCGGGGCCGGCAACGGCCCGGCGCTCCTCCTGATCCACAACTTCCTCGTCAGCCACCTGGAGTTCGACGACGTGATCGACGCGCTGGCCCAGCGCTTCCACGTCATCGCCCCGGACCTGCCGGGGTTCGGGGAGAGCGAGAAGCCGAGCCCGGCGCGGTACGCCTACGGGATCGAGACGTTCGCCGAGGCGGTGGCCGACCTCATCGCCGCCTTCGGCGTGGGCCGGGCGCACCTCGTCGGCCACGCCATGGGCGCCGCCGTCGCGATCACGCTCGCGGCCGAGCACCCGGAGCTCGTGCAGCGCCTCGTCCTGGAGGACGCGCTCTGTTACCCGTTCCCGATGAGCTTCCGGATGAAGCTCCCGCTCCTGCCGGTCGTGGGCGGCATCGTCTTCAAGCAGCTCCACGGCCGCAGGATGTTCCGGTCGTTCTTCCGCGACGACGTGTTCCGGGCGGACGCGGCGGTGCCGCTGTCGCGCATCGACCGGCACTACGACCTCTTCAACGCCCCCTCGGCGCGCGAGAGCGCCCACGCGGTCCTGCGCGCGGTGCTCGACGCGCGCCCCGTCGTCGCGCGCCTCACGCGGATCACGGCGCCGACGCTCGTCGTGTGGGGGCGCGACGACCGCATCTTCCCGGCCGCGGGCGCGCAGCGGCTCGCCCGCGAGATCTCCGGCGCGATGCTCGAGATCATGGACGCCGGGCACTCGCCCCACGAGGAGCGGCCGGAGGAGTTCGTCGCGCTCGTGACGCAGTTCCTCGAAGGGAAGCGGTGATGGATCGCCCTGCCCGGCTCGCGCCCGCGCGCTGGGCGGCGCGGGCAGGCCGGCGCGCGGCGCGGGCCCTCCTCGGCGACGACGCGGCGGCGCGCCTGCTGGCGGACCGGTCGGCGCTGCTCGGCCTCGCGATCGTGGCGCTGCTCGCGCTGTTCGCCGCCGTGGGGCCGGTCGTCGTCGGCCACGACCCGAACGCGAGCGACTTCAGCCTGTCCCGCGACGCCTTCGGCGCGCCGCCGGGGCGGTCGGCCGCCCACTGGCTCGGGACGGACCCGCTCTTCCGCGACCTCCTCGCGCGCCTCGCGCACGGCGGGCGGCTCTCGCTCGGCATCGCGCTCGCGGCCACGGCGCTCGCCACCGCGCTCGGCGCGGTCGTCGGCGTCGCGGCCGGCATGGCCAGCGGCACGCGAGCCGGCGCGCTCGACGGCGCGCTCATGCGGCTCATCGACGTGATCCTCGCGCTGCCGTACCTCCTGCTCGTGACCGCGATCGGCGTCGCCGTGGGGCGCGCGGACGTGGGGACGATCCTGCTCGTGCTCGGCCTCACCGGGTGGACCTGGGTCGCGCGCGTCGTCCGGGCCAAGACGCTGGAGCTCGCCCAGCGCGAGTTCGTGGCCTCGGCGCGCGCGCTCGGCGCCGGGACGCTGCACGTCGTCCGGCGGCACGTCCTGCCGAACGTCGGCGGGACGCTGCTCGCGCTCGCGACGATCCTCGCCGGCCAGATGATCCTCGCCGAGGGCACGCTCAGCTACCTGGGCGTCGGCGTGCAGCCGCCGACCGCGACCTGGGGCCGGATGCTGCACGAGGCGGAGCCCTACCTCGGCGTGAAGCCGATGCTCGTCGCGGCGCCCGGCTTCCTCATCGTGCTCACCGTGCTCGGCTTCCACCGCGCGAGCGAGGGGCTCCGCGACGCGCTCGATCCCGCCGGCGACGGGCTCCCGCGCGGGCGGCGCCTGCCGGTCGATCTGCTCCTCGCCTGCGCGGCGCTCCTCCTCCTGTCGGGCGCCTCGCCGAGCCGCGTGCGGCCGCCGCTCGGCGGCGGCGAGGCGCCGCCCGGCGCGCCCGTGCGCGGCGGGACCCTGCGCCTCGCGACGACGGGCCACATCCGCACGCTCGATCCCGCGATCGCCTACGACGAGGTCTCGGGCATGGTCGCGGAGCTCGTCTTCGCCCGCCTCGTCACGTGGGACCAGGGCGGCCGCGTCACGCCCGAGCTCGCGCGCGAGGTCGCGGTCGAGCGGGGCGGGCGGACGTACGTGTTCACGCTCCGCGAGGGCGTGCGCTTCCACGACGGCGCGGAGCTCCGCGCCGCGGACGTGAAGCGCTCGATCGAGCGGACGCTGCACCCGCGGACGCCGAGCCCGGGGGCCAGCCAGTACGAGATGATCGAGGGGTTCGCCGCGTACCACGCGGGCGCGGCGCCGCACCTCGCCGGGGTGCGGGTGCTCGGCGACCACGCCGTCGCGATCGATCTGAGCGCGCCGGACGCGACCTTCCTCTCGCGGATGACGCTCGGCTTCATGGCGCCGGTGTGCCCCTCGTCCGGCGCCGTGGTCGACGCGGCGAGCCCACCCCCGCCGTGCGGCGCCGGCCCGTTCCGCGTCGCCCGGTGGGACCAGGACGCCGGCGTCCGGCTCGAGCGACACGAGGGGTACTTCCGGCCAGGCCGGCCGTACCTCGACGCGATCGAGTGGCAGACCGGGGTGCGCGCGACGACCCAGCGCTACAAGTTCGAGGAGGGCGAGCTCGATTACCTGCGCGATCTGACGGGGGTCGACGCGGCGACCTACCGCGCTGACCCCGCGTGGAAGGGGTATACGCGCTGGGTGACCCGGAGCAGGACCAACGCCGTCTTCCTCAACACCGAGCTCGCGCCGTTCGACCAGCTCGCCGTGCGGCGCGCGGTCTCGTTCGCCGTCGACCCCTCCGTGCTCGAGAAGGTGCGCCCCGATATCTTCGTCCTCGACCGGGTGCTGCCGCCGTCGATCCCCGGCCCCCCGCGCGACGAGCCGATGCGCCGGCACGATCTTCAGCGCGCGCTCGCGCAGATGGCCGCGGCCGGGTACGCGTTCGACCCAGCGACCGGGAGAGGCGGCTACCCGGGGGTCGTCGAGTACATCGCGATCCCGGACACCTTCGAGCAGGCGGTCGGCGAGATCCTCCAGCAGCAACTCGCGAAGGTGGGCCTCCGCGTCCGCCTGCGGCTCGTCAGCTGGGCGACCTACCTCGCCGAGGCGTCGCGGCGCCGCGCCGTCCAGATGGGCTGGGCCGGATGGCAGGCCGACTTCCCCGATCCCGCGAGCTTCTTCGAGCCGACGCTCTCGACGCGCGCCATCCGCGACGAGGGCTCGCAGAACTTCGCCTTCTTCAGCGACGAGGAGCTCGATCGCACGCTCGACGCCGCCCACGCGGAGCAGGACCGCGCGCGGCGCCTCGAGCTCTACGCGCGCGCCGAGCGCATCGTCCGCGATCGCGCGCCCTGGGTGCCCACGTACACGGTGGGCATGCTCGAGCTCTGGCAGCCCTACCTGCGCGGCTACGAGGGCTCCGCCGTGGTCCCGTCGCGCTTCGACGGCGTCTGGCTCGACCCGGCCGCGCGGGCCGCGGCCGGCGGCGGCCCGCGCGCGGGCGCGCCGCCGCGCGCCTCGCCGCTCCGCGCGCTGCCCGCGCGCGCCGTGCCCCCGCGATGAGCGCCGCGCCCTCACGCCGCACCGCCGCGACGAGCGCCGCTCGCGCGGGCCGCGCCGCCGCGGCGGGCGCCGCGATCGCGCACCTGCTCCGGCGCCTCGGGTGGGCGGCGATCGTGATCGCCGGGGTCACCGCCGTCTCGTTCGCGATCGCGCACCTCCTGCCGGGGGATCCGGCGCGGATGCTCGTCGGGCCGCAGGCGTCCGCCGCCGACGTCGATCGCGTCCGGACGGTGTACGCGCTGGATCGGCCGGTCCCGGTGCAGTTCGCGCGGTTCGTGCGCCGGCTCGTCCACCTCGGCCCGGATCCCGGGGCGCCGCGCCCGCACGCGGGCGCGCGCGGCGACCCGGAGCACCGGAGCTGCGCGGCCGGGCCCTTCGGCCTGCACCTCGATCTCGGCTACAGCTTCCACTACCGAAAGCCGGTCGTGGATCTGCTGGAGGCGAAGGTGCCGCGCTCGCTGGAGCTCGCGCTGGCCGCCCTCTCGGTGCAGCTCCTGCTCGGGTTCGCGCTCGGGCTCGTCGCGGCGGCCCGCCGCGGGACGGCCTGGGACCACGCGGCGCTCGGCGTCACCCTGCTCGTCGCCAGCGCGCCGACCATCGTGATCGGCCCCGCGCTGCAGTACGTGCTCGCCTACAAGCTCCGCCTGCTGCCCTACGACGGGTACGGCGTCACCGCGGCCGATCACCTGCGCTCGCTCGTCCTGCCGGCGCTGACCCTCGGCCTCTTCGGCAGCGCGCTCTACGCGCGCGTCGTGCGCGAGGAGCTCCGGGCGCTGCTCCGCCAGGACTTCATCCGGACCGCGCGGGCGAAGGGCGCCTCCCGGTTGCGCGCGTTCGTCGTCCACGCGCTGCGCAACGCGCTCCTGCCGCTCGCCACGCTGGCGGCGCTCGATCTCGGCGCGCTGGCGGGCGGCGCGATCGTCACGGAGCGGCTCTTCCGCTGGCCGGGCGTCGGGAGCATGGCCGTCGAGGCGCTGCAGAACCGCGACGGCCCGCTCCTCGTCGGGACGGTGCTCTTCGCCGCGGCCGCGATCGTGCTCGCCACCGTGGCGCTCGACCTCGCGGCGCTGGCGCTCGATCCGCGGCTCAGGTCGCGATCGCGCTGAGCGCCGCGCGCGGTCAGATCAGGGCACGCCGGCGAGCGCTCGGCATTCCGCGCCGAGCGAGGAGTCGGGCGAGGCGAGCTCGGCGCACTTGCGGAACGAGGCCCGACCGCCGCGCCCCGCGGCCTGCTCGGCGGCGCCGCGCAGGTGCCACGCCGCGGCGCTCCCCGGCGAGGCGGCGGTGAGCTGCTGGGCGAGCTGCACGGCCTTGCCGGTCTGCCCCGACTCCAGGGCGCGCATCACGCGGGCCGACAGGGACCCGCCCTCCTCGTCCGGCGCAGCGGGCGCCGGCGCAGCGGGCGCGGTCGCGGGGGCGCTCGGCGGCGGCGCGGGCGCCCGCGCCGGCGCGGCGGCCTGGCCCGCGTGCGTCGGAGCGCCGGGCGGCGATGCCGGGGTCGAAGGCGCGGGCGAGCCGTGCTGGGCGGTGGTGGTGGCCGGGCTCGCCGCGGCTGGCCCGGCCGCCGCGGCGGGGCTCGTCGAGGCCGTGGTGGCGGCCGCCGCGCGATCGGACGGCGGGTCGACCGGGGTGTCGGACGGGGGCGCCGTGGAGAGCCCGGCGGCGGCGGTCGGCTCTCCTTCCGGCGAGGCCGGAGCTGCTTCGATCGCGGCGCCGGAGCTCTGCTCCTCCGCCTGCTGGGGCGCGTCGATCGGCGCCGGGGGCACGGGGGGCCGCGCCTGGCCGATCAGCCAGACGCCGGCGCCGCCGATCGCGAGCGCCGTGATCAGACCGATCGCGATCCGCGCGGCGCGCGCCCGGCGCTCCTCCTGGCGGGGGCGAAAGAGCGTGGCCTCGACGGCGCCGGCGGTCGTATCGGTGTCGTCGGCGGAGGGGTGCCCCTGCGCCTCGAGCCGCGCCGGCGCGTCCACCCCGCCGCGAAGGAAGAAGCGCTCGCTCTCGGTGATGGGCTCGGGGTCGCTCGAGGGCGCGTCGTCCGGCGCCGCCGAGAGGCTCGCCCCGGGGGCCGCGGCGCCGCCGGCCGGCGGCGCCGCGGCCGCCTCGAGCGGGCGCGCCTCCCCGCCCCCTGCCTCGCCGCGCAGCGGCGCCTGCGCCTGCTGCGCCTCGCGCGGGACGGCGGCGGCCGGCGGCGCGTCGCTCGGCGGGCGGGGCCGCAGCGTGGGGACCGTCGACGCGGGCACCGCGGCGGCGCGCTCGTCGCCGACGGGCGGCGGCGCGGCAGCCGGCGCCGCCGTCGGCGCAGGCTCAAGCGGCGGCGCGAGCTCCAGCGGTGGCGCGGGCTCGGGCGCGTCGGAGCGGGCGCGCTGCTCGGCGGGGGCGCTCGCGGCCGCGGGACGGTCGCTCCTCACCGCGCGGTGCTTCTGCGCGAAGCTGCGCGGCGTCACCAGCGGTCGCGTGAGCGGGGCCTCGTCGCTGCTGGCGAGCGTGGTGTCCTTGTCGATGTCGATCTCTGCGTGCGCGCGCGCAGCCCGCGCCTCGACGGCCGCTGCAGCGCTCCGCGGCGGCTCCGACGGCACCCGCCCCGCCGGCCGCGGCGGCTCCGACGGCACCCGCCCCGCCCGCGGCGGCTCCGACGGCACCCGCCCCGTCCGCGGCGGCTCCGACGGCACCCGCCCCGCCGGCCGCGGCGGCTCCGACGGCACCCGCCCCGTCCGCGGTAGCTCCGACGGCGCCCGCCCCGCCGCGCCCGCGCGCACCGCGCCCGTCGCCGCGGCGCTCTTCGGCGGCTCCGACGGCGCCCGCCCCGCCGCGCCCGCGCGCACCGCGGCGCTCTTCGGCGGCTCCGACGGCGCCCGCCCCGCCGCGCCCGCGGCGGCGTTCGCGCCGGCCGTCCAGCCGACCGCCACGGCCCCGTGGACCGCGCTGCGGGCCGTCACCGGACGCCCGGCGGACTCCGCGTCGGGGTCCGCGGCCGGCGCGGGCAGCTCGTGCCCGGGCCGCGAGCGCGGGAGCATCGCCGGCGAGTGGCGGTTCGAGAGCGGCGCGGGGACCACCGCGGCGTCCTCGAGATCGTCGGCGCCGGCGTTGCCGCCGCCGTCCGGGTAATTGGAGCGCCGCAGCCCCGACGGCGACGAGAGCGGCGAGAACTCGTCGTGGAACGCCGCCTCGGGCTCGCTCGGCACCACGTCGTCGGGCGGGAGCGCCGCGGCGGGGACCAAGAGCCCCTCGAAGTAGAGCTTCGAGATGGTGGAGAGCGTCGAGAGATCCTCGAACGGCGAGGCGTCGACCACCTGCATCAGCGTCCGCTTGCCGTCGAACAGGCGCAGGATGCCGTTCAGCTCGTCGGGGATCTCGTTCAGCCGCTCCAGGAGCTCCTCGCTGTCGACCTCGAAGACGGTCGACAGCGACGGCAGCGCCTCGAGGAGCCGGCCCCACTCGTCGACCCGGCGCATGCCCTCCATGAGGAGCCCCTGGGTCGATGTCTCGATCACGTCGGGGTTGTCGACCTTGCAGAACTCGACCTCGAACGTCCCCTCGTTCCACAGGAGCGCGCGGTAGACGGCCTCCTCGCCGCAGAGCCGGCCGAGCGTCGCGTCGACGACCTTGCCCTCGCGGAAATAGACCTGCGCCTCGTTGTCCGCGTGCGACAGGTGGACGATCCCGCTCTTCCGGCTCACCTCGAACGTCTGCAGGAGATCGACGACGTTCATGTCGAGGATCGACCCGGAGAACCTCGTCCGCCCGGTGGTCGCGAAATGCCGCGTCGTGATCCCCTCGCGCGTCCGCCGCGCGAGCAGCAGCGTCACCCGCGCGATGAGCTCCCGCACGAAGATCGGCTTGGTCAGGTAGTCCTCGACCCCGAGCTCGAGCCCGCGGATCTTGTCCTCGATCGACCGCTGGCTCGTGAGGAAGACGACCGGGATCGACGCCCAGTCGGCGTGCTCCTTCATCTTGCGGACGAGCGCGTAGCCGTCCACGTGGGGCAGGCGGGTGTCGCTGAGGACGAGGTCCGGCGTGGAGACCTCGAGCTTCGCGAGGGCGTCCCCTCCGTCCGTCGCGGTGGTCACGCTGTAACCGGCCTTCTTCAGGCTGACCTCGAGGACCCGAACGCTGCGTGGATCCGCGTCGACCAGGAGGAGCTGTTGCTTGGCCACTAGAGGTTTCCGCCTCGCGAAGGATGGCGAGCCCGAGCGGACGCTGTCAAGCGCTCTGCCCCGAGCGTCGCCGCTGCGGTCGATCGTTCGTCCCGCCGCCGTGGGTCCGGTGATCGCCGGCGCCCATCGTGAGCACAGTACGCCGGCGAAGGCCAGGTTTCGTCGTGGGCCGCGCGCGCGATCAGCGCTCCCAGGGATCGATGATATCGCCGGTCGCCGTCGGCCTCGAGGGGGCCACGGGCGTCGCGGCGGGGCGGGCCGTGGGCGCGGCCGGCTTCGCCGGAACGGCGGAGGCCGTGCCGTGCGGGCGGGGCGGCTCCGGATCCTGCGCGAGCGGCGCGGCCGACGCGCTCGGGGCCGGGGCCGGGGGCGGCGGCGGCTCGTCGGGCGCGAGGACGGCCGGCGTCGCCGCGTGGAGGGCGCCGGGGGCGGCGGCCTCGGGCGGGGCCTCGCGCGCCGAGGCGCGGAGCGCGCGGAACCCGAGGGCGATCGCGATGGGCACGAGGATCGCCGCGAGCGCGATCGCGACGCGCGCGCCCATCGAGAGCGGCTCGGACGGCTCGCTGGGCACCTGGACCGCGCCGAGCATCTCGTCGTGCTCGCGCAGCTTCAGCGCCTCGCGGCGCGGGGTCTCGTCCTGGAGCAGGGCCGCGGTGGCGCGGCTCGGCGCCTCGATGGCGAGCTCGATGGCTGCGGCGAGATCGGCCATCGAGGAGAAGCGCTCCTCGGGGTTCTTCGCGAGGCAGCGCATGACGATCGGGCCGAACGCGCCGAGCGCGGAGGCGTCGGGCATCACCTGCTCGAGCGGCTCGGGCGACATGTACATGTGCTTGGTCAGCACGCCCATGTACGTGTCCGCCTCGAAGGGGACGCGCCCCGCGAAGCACTCGTACATGAGGACGCCGAGCGCGTAGATGTCGGCGCGCGCGTCGATGCGCTTCCCCTCCGCCTGCTCCGGGCTCATGTAGTGCGGCGTCCCGAACACCATGCCGATGCGGGTGAGCCGCTTGCCGCCGGCGACCTTCGCGACGCCGAAATCGAGCAGCTTGACGAACTCCTGGTCGCCGTTGCGGACGAGGTACACGTTGTCGGGCTTGAGATCGCGGTGGATGACGCCCGCCGCGTGCGCGGCCCCGAGCGCCGCGGCGCACTGGAGCATGATCTCCCCGACCCGCGGCGCCGGCAGCGTCCGCTCGGTGCGCAGGAGCGCCGCGAGGGAGGTCCCGGTGAGGAACTCCATGACGAAGAAGGGCAGCTCCGGCTGCCCCGGCTCGACCTCGATGGCGCCGAAGTCGCTCACCGCGACGATGTTGGGGTGGCCGATCGCCGCCGCCGCCTTGGCCTCCTGGATGAAGCGGGCGACGAGCTCGGCGTCCTGCGCGATGTCGCGCCGGAGCACCTTGAGGGCGAAGAGGCGGCCGAGCGACTTGTGGCGCACCTCGTACACCGTCCCCATGCCCCCCTCGCCGACGACCGCCTGCACCTCGTAGCGGCCGTCGATCGTGCGCCCGAGCAGCGGATCGGCCGACGGGTTCCAGTCGGGCGCGTCGGCGAGCGGGTCGCCGTCGAACGGGCAGAAGCGGGAGTCGCCGGAGAAGGTCAGCTTGCAGGTCGGGCAGCGCCGCGCGCGCGGGACCTGCTTCACCTTCCCCCGGCGCGCCGGGAACCCGTCGCCGCGCGCGGGCAGCGGCGGCAGCGGCGGCAACGCCAGGTGCGCCTCGCCGCGCGGCGAGAGCGGAGGCGCCGAGCCACGCGCCGGGGGCGCCGAGCCACGCGCCGGGGGCGCCGAGCCGCGCGGCGAGAGCGGCGGCGCCGAGCCGTAGGCCGGGGGCACCGACCCATAGGCCGGGGGCACCGTGCCGTGGACCGGAGGCACCGACCCGTACACCGGAGGCACCGAGCCGTGGACCGGAGGCACCGAGCCGTAGGCCGGGGGCACCGAGCCGTGGACCGGAGGCACCGAGCCGTAGGCCGGGGGCACCGAGCCGTGGACCGGAGGCACCGACCCGTAGACCGGAGGCACCGAGCCGAGGGCGGAAGGCGCGTCGCCGCGCGCCGGCGGCTGCGAGGCCAGGGAGCCTCCGTGCGGCTGCGGGATATCCTCCCGATGGAACAGCTCGGCAGCTTCGGACTCGCCGTCGGTCATCTCGGGCGGATCATCCCCGGCCATGCGGAGCGTGACGGGCACCCCGGCGAGTCTAGCCGAAAGCGCGACCGGTGTTTCGGATCAGATGGCATCAGGTGGCGAACGTGGTGAGCGCCCCCTACGCGCTCGATGGCGCGGCGGCCAGAGCGCCCGGAAGGACTCAGATCTCTTCGAGAATCTTGGCCTTGCGGGCCTGGAACTCCTCGTCCGTGATGAGTCCCTTGTTCTTGAGATCCGCGAGGCGCTCCAGGCGCTGCTCGATCGACGGCCCTGCAGCCGGGGCGGCCTGCGGCGCGCCCGGGTAGCCCTGCTGCGGCGCGCCCGGGTAGCCCTGCTGCGGCGCGCCCGGGTAGCCCTGCTGCGGCGCGCCCGGGTAGCCCTGCTGCTGCATGTGCGGCGGCACGAACTGGGGCTGCCCCTGCGCCGCGTGCGCGGGGTTCATCGCCTGCGCCAGGCCGGCGCCGATCGCCACCTGGGCGCCCAGCCCCGCGACGCCGCCGCCGTCGCCGCCCTGCGCCATGCCCTGGCCGGCCCCGATCATGGCCTGGCCGGCGGCGTAATTCTGCCAGTTGCCCGCCAGCTGCTGCACGTACCGCGCGTCCTGCTGGAACCGCTGATCGAGCTCGAACTGCTTCGCGCGGGCGGTGTCCTGCGCGACGCCGATGCCACGGCGCGCCTCGCCGCGGGCCTTGTTCGCCTCGCGGAGGAGCTTCTGGTCCTCGGCCGAGAAGTTGATGTTGAAGTTGCCGATCTCGAGGATCTTGCAGCCGATCTCCTCGAGGTTCGGCGCCGACTGCACGATGCGGGCGCCGAGCTCCATGCTCATGCCGCCGAGGTTGAGCAGGCTCTTCTGCTGCTGCGCGCAGACCTGGCCGATCACGGTCTTCACGCTCATGAAGAACTTGCCCTTGATCCAGCTCAGGACGACGTCGTTGTCGCCGCTGCCGCCGCACTGGCCGTGGTAGCCGACGACGAACCGCACCGGATCGACCACGACCAGCGAGAACTCTCCGAAGATGCGCGGCGTCACGAACTCGTAGAGGATCGGGTCCTCCATCGACTCCAGCGGCCCGCCGAAGGGCACGCCGCGGACCGGCTGCGTCTTGACGAAGAAGATCTCGGCGATGAAGACGTCCCCGCCCGTGAACTTGTTGACGAGGTTGTTCAGGAACGGGATGTTCTGGGTCTGGAGGGTGTGGCGCCCCGTCGGCAGGTAACCGACGTACCGCCCGTCCTTGAAGAAGAGGGCACACTCATCGCTGTCGACGGTCAGCTGCGACCAGAAGGGGACGTTCTGGTCCGGGTGCTTGTAGACGATGAGATGCTTCGCCGCGTCCGGGCGCGCGATCATCATCTCGCGGACGCCGCTCTTCACGAAATCGAAAATCCCCATGTCGCGCTCCTCTTCGGTGTGCTGGATGTGACGGGCGTGCCGGGTACCCTGCCCCCCTGGACCTCGGGCTCGTTTCGACAGGCGGCGCGCTCGACCTGCGCTGTTCGTTCTCCGTTGACGATCGCCGCGCCTTTCAGGCACACAGCGGCCTCAGGATAATCCGCAGATCGCAGGGCAGCAATGCCCGCCGGGGAGGACCGCATGCCCGTCGCTTCGCTCGCGTCACCGGCGCAACCGACGACACCCGCGCCGCGCGCGCCGGCGTCGCCCGAGATCCCGAGCTCCGCCGCCCGGCAGGCGACGCGCTCGCCCCGCCGCCGCGGGCGCGCGGCGGCGGCGGCGGCGGCGGGGAGGAGCGCGCGATGATCCCGCCGATCGACGCCTCCGCCTTCTCGCCGCCCGCGCAGAAGATGGCGCAGCCGGGGGCGCCGCAGAAGCTCCGCGAGATGGCCGCGCGCGGCATCGCCCCCGGGCTCAAGCCGGGCGAGGTGGTGACGCTGCTCGTGCTGCTCGCGTCGCGCGAGGAGGAGCCCGCCCGCGAGACGGCGGAGAAGACGCTGTCGGCGCTCCCCGATCCGCTCCTCCAGGGCGCGCTCGGCGGGGAGCTGCAGCCGGCCGTCATCGACCGGCTGGCCCGCCTCTACGCGGACCGCCTCCCGGTCGTCGAGCGGCTCTGCGCGATGCCGGGCATCGCCGCGGACACGCTCGAGGAGCTCGCGCGCACCGGGAGCGAGGCGGTGACCGAGCTCATCGCCGTGAACGAGGAGCGACTGCTCAAGAGCCCGCGCGTCATCGAGCGGCTCTACCTCAACAAGAACACGCGGATGTCGACGGCCGACCGCCTCGTCGACCTCGCCGCCCGCAACGGCGTCGAACTCACGGGCATCCCCGCCTGGCGCGAGGTCAGCATCGCGATCAAGGACGAGCTCATCGCCGAGCCGTCGCCGGAGCCCACGCCGGACGACGTGATGTTCGTCGAGACGCAGGCGCTCTCCGAGGCGCTCGCGGCCGACGAGCCGGTGGACACCCACGTCGAGGACGAGGAGGGGAAAGAGGAGATCAAGGCGCAGTACGTCCCGCTCTACAAGCGGCTCGCCGACATGACCATGTCGCAGCGGATCCGGCGGGCGATGCTCGGCTCGCGCGAGGAGCGCATGCTGCTCGTGCGCGACTCGAACCGCCTCGTGGCGAGCGCCGCCGTGCGCAGCCCGCAGATGCAGGAGGAGGAGGTCGTCCTCATCAGCCGCAACCGGAACATCTCGGACGAGGTGCTGCGGATCATCGCGACCACGCCGGAGTGGATGAAGAGCTACACGGTGAAGCGGAACCTCGTGGAGAACCCGAGGACGCCGGTGCTCGTCGCGACGCGGCTGGTCCAGCACCTGCGCGAGTCGGACCTCCGGGGCATCGCGAAGAGCAAGAACGTGACCTCGCCGGTGAAGGACGCCGCGCGGCGGCACCTCGAGCGGCGCAAGAGCTGAGCGGCGCAAGCGCGGAGCGGCGCGCGAGCAGAGCGTCGCGGGAGCTGAGCGGCGCAAGAGCTGAGCGGCGCAAGAGCTGAGCGGCGCAAGAGCTGAGCGGGCGAGCGCTCGCGTGGCTACCGGCGGGCGCTCGCCCCGCCCCGGCGAGGCGCGCTCCGGCGAAGCGCGCTCCGGGCGGCGAGCCCCCTTCCCGCCCGGACCCATGCCCCGCTAGCCTGCGCCCACGATGAGCGACCTGGTCCGCTTCGGCGTGGCGATGGATCGAGCGCTGCTGGCCGAGTTCGATCGGCGCATCACCGCGCAGGGATACGAGAACCGCTCGGAGGCGCTGCGCGACCTGGTCCGCGCCGACCTGACGCGCGCCGCGTGGGACGAGGGCGCCGAGGTGGCGGCGACGCTGACCGTCGTCTACGCGCCCGAGGTGCGGGAGCTCGTGCTGCGCATCTCCGAGCTGGAGGAGCAGCACGCGGGGTCGGTGGTCTCCAGCCTGCTGGTCCGCCTCGACGAGGGCCGGGTGCTCCAGGTCATGGTGCTGAAGGGCCGCGCCGCCGAGCTGTCCGGGCTCGCAGGGCAGCTCGCCGGGGCCAAGGGGGTCCTGTCGTGCGCGCTCACGCCGGCCGCGGCGCTCGCGGAGGCGCCGCCCGAGGCGCCGCGCCGGCCACGGGGCTGAGCTGACGCCGGGCGAACCGGCGCCGCACCGCGCGTGCACGAACGCCTCGCCCGATCTCCAGGCTACGCGTCGTCGCCGGGCGTCTCGGCCACCTTCACCGTGGTCTTCGGCGGATCGACGATGAACGTCACGAGGCGCTCCTTCGCCTCGAACTCCTGCCGGTAGATCACGGCCGAGCGCTTGTACTTGAAGGGGCCGATCCGCACGCGGTGCCACAGGCCGCGGCCCTTCACGTACGCCGGCTCGACATACGCCTTGTGGCCGCGCCGGCGCAGGGCCGCCGCGAAGCCCTCCGCGTCGGCGGGCTCCTTGAACGAGCTCACCTGCAGCTGGTAGCCGCCCGGCCCGCCGCGCTCGGTCTCGGGCCCCTCCTCGCGGGAGACGTGGCGGGCCATCGCGGTGAGCGTGTCGTTCGGAGCGACCTCGCCCCCCGCTGGACCGAGGACGTGCTGCGCCGGCAGCGGGACCACGGGGAGCCGGTCCGCGGCGAGCGGCGGACCCGCGCCTTCGGCCGGCGGCTGCGCCGACGCGGCCGCCTTGGCCGCCCGCGGGTCGCGCACCGCCTCGAGGGCGGTGGTCGGGTGCTCCGCGTCGGAGAGGATCGCAGGGAAGGTCACGTGCTCCCCGATGGTGGCGGGGCGCGGCGCCGGCTTCACGCCGGCCGGGTGCGCGCGCGCGACCAGATCGCCGAGCGGATCGGCGCTGACCGGCTTCTCTCGCGCCGGCGCCCGCAGGAGCGCCACCGCCGCGAAGACGATGCACGCCCCGCCGAGCGAGGCCAGCACCAGCGCGCCCGCACGCGACGGGCGAGCCCCGGGATCCTCTTCCTGGATCTCCTCGAGGTTCCGCACCGCCCCGGTGTCCATGCTCTCGCCTTTACTGCGCCTCATGCTTCCTCCTCGACCCGTCTACCCTGCCCGGCCGGGGCGCGACAACTTTCGTGTATTACTTTATCCTACATACACCGACCAGGCCCGTTCGCTGGCTGTGCGGTCATCGACGCGCGCTGGACGGAGCGCTCGACGGCGAGCCCGCGCCTCGGCTCGGGCCGGGCAGCCTCGCACGCGCGGCGGCCACGGGGAAAGTTCTCGGCCAGCGCCGGGGCGCGCGCGACGGGCCGGCGCCCGCGCGCATCTTCGTGTTGCCAGGCGCGAGGTGGCCTGCGATGGCGGGGTGACCGATGCCGGAAGCGACGCACGACCCCCACAGGCCGGCGCAAGGCGGCGCGCCTCCGCAGGACGGCGGAGCGGCGCAGGCGCACGGTCGCCGCGGCGGCGCCGCCGCGCTCGCGCTCGGCGCGCTCGGGGTCGTCTTCGGCGACATCGGCACGAGCCCGCTCTACGCGCTCAAGGAGTGCGTGAGCGGCGCGCACGGCGTCCCGCCCACGAAGGAGAACGTCCTCGGGCTGCTCTCGCTCATCTTCTGGTCGCTCGTGATGGTGGTCGCGGTCAAGTACGTCACCTTCATCACGCGCGCCGACAACGAGGGCGAGGGCGGCATCCTGGCCCTGCTCGCGCTGGTGCCGGAGCGGCTGCGCGCCCGCGGAGCGCAGGGCGTCGGGTGGGTCGCCGGGCTCGTGGTGCTCGGCGCCGCGCTCCTCTACGGCGACGGCGTCATCACGCCCGCCATCTCGGTGCTGAGCGCCATGGAGGGGCTCGCGGTGGCGACCGCCGCGCTCGAGCCACTCGTCGTGCCGCTCACCTGCGCGATCCTCGTGGGGCTCTTCAGCGTGCAGCGCTGGGGGACTGCGCGCGTCGGCAAGATCTTCGGCCCGATCATGGCCGTCTGGTTCCTCGCGCTCGCCGCGCTCGGGCTCGCGTTCATCGCTAAAAACCCGGCGGTGCTCGCCGCGCTGAGCCCCGCGCACGCGGCGCGCTTCTTCGCCGACCACGGCCTCCACGGGGTCGCGATCCTCGGATCGGTCGTCCTCGTCATCACGGGCGGCGAGGCGCTCTACGCGGACATGGGGCACTTCGGGCGCCGCCCGATCCAGCTCGGCTGGTACGGGCTCGCGCTGCCGGCGCTCGCGCTCAACTACTTCGGCCAGGGCGCGCTCCTCCTGCGATCGCCCGAGGCCGCCGGGAGCCCGTTCTTCGCGATGGTGCCCAAGGGCCCCCTCACCTACGCGCTGGTCGCGCTCTCGGCCATGGCCACCGTGATCGCGTCGCAGGCGCTGATCTCCGGCGCCTACTCGCTCACCCACCAGGCGATCCAGCTCGGGTACCTGCCGCGGACCCAGGTGCTCCACACCTCGAGCACGGCCGAGGGGCAGATCTACATCCCCGCGACGAACTGGGCCCTCGCCGCCGGGTGCCTCGCGCTCGTGCTGATCTTCCGGCACTCGAGCCGGCTCGCCGCCGCCTACGGCCTCGCGGTGACCGGCACGATGGGGATCACCTCCATCGTCTACTTCGTGGTGATGCGGCAAACGTGGGGCGCTCCGCTCGCCAAGGCGGTGCCGCTCCTCTTGCTCTTCCTGGCGTTCGATCTGCCGTTCCTCGGGGCGAACCTGCTCAAGTTCTTCGAGGGCGGGTACGTGCCGGTCCTCATCGCGGCGGTCCTGTTCGCGATGATGGTGATCTGGAAGCGAGGGCGCGCGATCCTCGCCGAGCGCTTCACGCGGGCGGTCCCGTCGATCGAGGCGTTCGTGCGCGGGCTCGACGCGTCCTGCGGCGCGCGCGTCCCGGGCACGGCCGTGTTCCTGAGCTCGCGCGCCGGCAAGACGCCGTACGTGCTCGCGCACCACCTCAAGCACAACAAGGTGCTCCACGAGACCGTGGTGCTGCTGACCGTGGTCACGGAGCACGTGCCGCGGATCGCCGACGGGCAGAGGCTCGAGCTGACGAGCCTCGGCAAGGGGGTTCACCAGCTCATCGTCCACTCCGGCTTCATGCAGTCGACCGACGTGCCGGCCCTCCTGCGGCGGGCGGCGGCGCAGCACGGGCTGCCCGTCGATTTCGCGGACGTGACGTATTACCTCGGCCGCGAGACGCTCCTCGCCACCGACGAGGGGCGCATGGGCAAGATCGCGGAGACGATCTTCTCGGTGATGGCGCGCAACGCCGGCGCGGTGCCCGGCTACTTCAGGCTCCCGCCGGAGCGGGTGGTGGAGCTCGGCGTGCAGATCGACCTCTAGCGGCCTCGCCGCGCGCTCGCGCGGGGGCGGGCATGCCCGAGCGCCGTCGGCCCGCGCCGCCCGCCGCCGCGCCGCGCCTCCGCGATGCTTTCGCGCGGCGGCGGCGCTAAGGATCCGCCCCCATGAAGATCCCGCCGATGGGCCGCGTCCTGCCTGCGCTCGGCCTGCTGCTCCCGGGCTGCGCTTCCGAGCCGCGCCCGCTCACGATCGAGGTCGTCCCCGGGCACGAGGCGGCCGCCTTCCAGGAGGACCCGCCCGTCGCCCGGATCGAGGTGACCGCGACGTCGGCCGAGGGGGACGTCGCCGTGTCCGCGGCGGCGGCGCCGGGCGGGGAGCTCGATTTCGGCGAGATCCCCGCGGAGCGGGCGTACACGTTCGAGGTGCGCGGCTTCGACGCGGGCGGGGCGACCGTGGTGCGCGGGCGCTCGGCGTCGGGGATCTACCTCGCCGGCCTCAGCGGTGAGGTGCTGCCGCTCTTCGCCCAGCGGACCGGCGGGTGGGCGCGGCCCCCGGGCGAGCTCGAGGCGTCGCGCGTCGGCGCGCCCGGCGCGGCCCTCGCGGAGCGCTACGTGATGCTCACCGGCGGCGACGCGGCGGACGGCGCCGCGGCGGCGGACGTCGACCCGGCGCGGCTCGACGCGTACGACCTCGCGGAGTGGAGCGGGAGCGCCTCCAGCGGCGCGCTCCCGAGGGCGGCGCGGTCGCTCGTCGTCCGGGGGAGCCTGCTGCTCACCCTGGATGGCGAGGGCGCGACCTGGACCGACGTGCTGTCGGCGCAGAGCGCCGAGGCGCCGCTGCCCGCGGGGCTCGGCTCGTTCGCGGAGGTGGCGGGCGGCCGGACCGTGGAGGCGGCGGACGGGCGCTCGTTCGTGGTGGGCGCCGCGCGCGCTGCGGCGCCGGCGGACGCGCCGGGCGAGCCCTCGGACGCGGTGCTCGTCGTCGGCGCGAACAGGGCGCTCTCGGTGGCGAGGCTCCGCCACGCGCGGGCCGGCGCCGCGGCGGTGTGGGTCGACGGCGTGGGGCTCGTGGTCGCGGGCGGCAGCGCCGCGGGCGCGGACGCTGCGGGGCTGGAGGTGCTCGCCGACGGCGCGACCGCGTTCGATCCGCGGCCGTTCCCGCCGGACGCCGTGGAGGGCGCGGGCGCCGTCGTGACCGCGCCTGGCGAGATCGTGCTGGTCGGCGGCGTGCAGGGCGGCGCCGCGGCGCCGACGCGGCGGCTCGCGCCGGGGTGCGCCGGCGCGTGCGCCGCCGCGGAGGTCGCGGGGGCCGCGCTGCCGGCGGCGATCGCGGGCGTCGTGGCGTTCGCGCTGCCCGGCGGGCGCCTCCTCGCCGTGGGCGCCGAGGCCGGCGAGGGCGGCCTGACCAGGAGCTTCGTGGTCGACCTCGCGGCGGCCCAGGTCGAGGAGCTGCCGCTCCGGGAGCCGCGGCGCGGCGCGACCGTGGTGCCCGCGCCGAACGGGACGCTCGCGCTGCTCGGCGGGGTCCACGCGGAGGGGACGCCGGCGCTCACGGTCGAGACGTTCTTTCCGGAGTGAGCCGCGGGCGCGTTCGACGGCGGCGGCGCGCCGAAAGGGCCGGATGGGATCGAGCGAGGATGCGTCGAGACCGACTCGGAACGACGACCTGAGCGCGCTTCAAGCCATTTCAGCGGAAGGGGCTGACGCTCGAGGGCGCGGGCGCGCGGCGGCGGCCTCACCGGGAGCCGCCGTCGCCGCCCCGCTCCGCGAGCACCTTCTCGAGCACGGCGAGCCCCTTCACCGCGCGCGGGAACCCCGCGTAGACCGAGACCTGCATGACCGTCTCCACGATCTCGTCGCGCGTGCACCCGACGTTGAGCGCGTAGCGGATGTGGTTGCCGAGCGGCACCTCCGAGTCGCCCACCGCAGCCAGCGCGGCGACGGCGGTCAGCAGCCGAGTCCGCAGGTCGAGGCCAGGGCGAGCATAGATATCGCCGAACGGATATTCGATCACGTACCGGCCGAAGTCCGGCGCGACGCCCGCATACGCCTCCATGACGCGCCCGGGGGCCCCCCGGTCGAGCCGGCCGAGCACGGCCGCACCGCGGGCGAAGCGGTCGCCTGCCGCCGCGGGCGCCGGCGCCGCGACGGGCGGCGACGCGGGGCGGGCCGGGCCGGCCGCGGCGCAGCCCGCGAGCGCCGCCGCGGCGAGGGCCGCCGCCGCGAGCCGCGCCGCGCGGCCGCGGCCCCCCGGGGGACGGCCGGTGCTCATCGGATCACCCCGAGCCGAGCGGCGGACGGAGAGGTGTAGATTCCCGTGGCGAACCAGATCGCCTGCGCCTGTTCCATGGGACGAAGCGGCTCCTCTGCCAGCGGCGCCCTTCGCCGCCGGCAGGGCGAATGCAAAGCACGCCCGGGGGCGCCGACAATGCCGGATCCTGGCGGGACCTTGCCTGATCCTGCAAGGCGCCGGGCGCCGCGACCGCCTCGCCTCCGCGCCGGACGCGAGCGCTGAGCGCGCCGCGGCGCTTGGGCTCCACCGCGCCACGCGCGAGCTCGACATCGAGGGCGTCGCCTTCCACCAGGGCGCGCGCTCTACCTCGGCCTCACGGCCCCGCCCGGCGGTCGGCTTCGACGCCGGCAGCGGCGCCCCGTCCTTCCAGGAGCTCTCGTGGGGCCGCTGAGGGGAGCGCGCCCGCCTCGTCCCGCCGGGCCTCGCGCTCGTGCGCCGCGGCGCGCCCAGGCGGGCCGCCGGGACGCGCCGCTCCGGCATCGTGAGCTAGCGCTCGTGACACTCGATAATGCTTTCCAGAGCGGAAGAGGAGCGATCCGTCTTCAGCGTGCTTGATCGTGGTCCCCGGCGGCGGGCCTCGCGAGACGCGGCGGCGACCGCCGTTGTTTTCATTGATTAACGAGGTGTTCGGTTCGTTGGCGCGCATTGACGCGCCCGGCGACACCGGGGTATCACACGGCATGGGATTGACGAAGGACGCCCTCTTCTTCGACGCCCTCGCCGAGCACGCGCAGAAGAGCGTCACCGCCAGCAAGCTCCTCCTGGAGATGCTCGACCGGATCGAGGACGCGCCGGCCATCGCGAGGAAAATCAAGGAGATCGAGCACGAGGGGGATCGGATCACGCATCGCTGCCTCGCCGCGCTGCACAAGACCTGGATCACTCCGCTCGACCGCGAGGAGATCCACGCGCTGATCACCCGGCTCGACGACGTGCTCGACTTCATCGAGGCCGCCAGCGAGCGAATCGTCCTCTTCGAGATCCAGAGTGCGACGCCGGAGGCGCGCCGCCTCGCGGAGTCGCTCGTGGCCGCGTGCATCGCCATGAGCACGGCCACGAGCTCGCTCCGGGACGTGAAGGACGGCGCCCGGCTGCTCGAGCTGTGCGTCGAGATCAACCGCCACGAGAACGACGCCGACGCGCACTACCGCGTGGCCCTGGCGGCGCTCTTCAAGCAGGGCAACGACCCGCTGCTCGTGCTGAAATGGCGTGACATCTACGATCAGCTCGAGAACGCCAGCGATCGCTGCGAGGACGTCGCCAACGTCATCGAGGGCGTGGTGCTCGAGCACGCGTGACGACCTGCGCCGTCGCGACCTAGGGTCCGCGCCGGATCGCGATGACGCGCCGTAGGAACGCGGGGAGGCGCAGAACGACCTGGGCGACGGGATCGAGGGGAGCGTCGCGTTCGACAGCGCCGGCCACCTCGTCGTGGTCGCCTGGCGGCATGACGGCTACGCGTCCGGATGCCCCTGCGACCAGGCCATCGTGGTGAAGAAGCACGACGCAGCCGGCGCCCTGCTCTGGAGCAAGATCTTCGAGGGCGAGGACACCACGGTGCTGGGCGGCGGCTCCGCCAGCAGCGTCGCGATCGACGCGTTGGACGACATCCTCTTCTCCGGCTATGTCGCGGAGGCGATCGACCTCGGAGGAGGACCGTTGCCCCCCGGGTCGGCGTTCGTGGCCAAGCTGACGCCCGCGGGCGAGCCTCTGTGGAGCCGGGTCGCCCCCCGCGGCGATCGCCTCGCCCTGGATCCGGGCGGCAACATCGTCGAGATCTCCGACGGGGCGCCACGCACCGGGGCCCGAGCGAGCTCCGCCGCGTCCCGCGGGGGCGCGGCGCTCGGGCGGCCGGCGAGGGCCCGGCGAGGTCCCTGGCGCGCGAGCCTACGGGTAATTCACCTCGACGACGTTGCCGTAGGCGTCCACCGAGATCTCGAACTCCACGCCCCCGATCACGATGTTCGCCTCGTAGGAGAGCTTGCCGTCGTGCAGCTCCTCGTCGAGCTCCACGATCCAGCCGCCGCGGGCCGCGAGGACGAGCGCCCAGTAAGCCCCCGGCGGGAGCATATCCATCGTGATGTCGCGCTCGATCAGCGTGCCGTGCCCGTCGATCCTGAGCGCGTAGGTCCGCCGGCCTCGCCGGATGTCGGCCTCGTAGACGGCTTCCCCGATGTCCTCCTCGATCTCCATGCGCACCTCCAGGATCGCCGCTTTGGCGGCCTCTTCCTCGATCGCCGCGCGCGCGCCCTCGGGGATGCTGGCCAGGGGCACGATCCAGGCCTCGATCTCGCTGGCGGTCATGGTGCCCTCGGCGTCGAGCTCCACCTCGTAATAGGTCTCGCCGATCAGCACGTCGATCTCGTAGGTCGCGACGCCCCCGTCGATATTCTCCTCTATCTGCAGGATCCTGAGTTTGCTCCCGAGGCTCATCAGCGCTGCATAGACGGGCGCCGGAAGCTGTTCGACGGCGATGAGCCGCTCGATGTCATGGGTCTGGCTGGGCTTCGAGCCCTCCTGTCCCCTCGCCAGCGCGGGGCCGCGCTCATCGGCCATCGCGATCGGGGAAGCGGTGGAGAACGCGCACAGCGCACAGGCCAGGACGACGGACGTCGACGCACTCACGACAGCTTTACGCGTGATCACTGGACCCCCCTCAACTATATGTCTCCCCTATCATGGCATGAAGCAGAGACGTTGGCGCCATCCATTTGGACGTTCTCGTGCGAAGATGCCAGACGATGAGCGTCTGTGCCGGACATAGCCGCTCTATTTCGCCGAGCGCGACGAGAGCCATCGAGCACCTGGTTCGTCGGCTCATGGCCTTTGCCGGGCACGGTGGTTTCGATGGAGTGTTGTTTCTCCGCGGAGATCCGCCAAAGGAGCCCACCGGCTCGCGCTCTCTTCTTCACGCCTAGACCGAAGGATGGATCCCAAGGACGCTCGCGCAGGCGGCTCGGCGGCAGAGAAAGCGGACCTCCAGGACGATGGCGCCAAGGGCCGTGGATCTGAAGAGATTCACGCGACGACGCGGGATTCCTCTGATCGGAGCAGCCTCGGCGGAGGTCGCGAGCGGCCCGAGCCCTGCCGGTGGACGGACCTCTCCGGGCTGAGCTCCGCCGGCGCGCCGGAGCTCGGCGCCTGCGCAGCGCACCCGCTTCAGCCGGGGCCCGGGCCGGCGTCGCCGCCGGGCGCCGCCACCGGGATCCGCTCGGACTCCCACGGGAAGAACCCCCGCGCGCCGATGCACGCGTCGGCGATCGCGTGGGCGGCGCTCACCCGATCTTCCAGGGCGGCGGCCTCGAAGAACCGGCGCGCGCGGCGGGCGACGTCCGGGTCGCTCCGATCGAGCTCGGCGAAGAGCTCCTTGGTGCGGGGCAGGACGCCGTTGCGCGCACGGAGGTGGTATCGGACGATCGCCAGCACGGCCTCGGCGAGCAGGGCGCTGGCCATGACCGGGTCGCGCTCGGCGACGTCGACGGCGTCTTCGAGGAGCGTCGCGGCGCTGTACCGCTCCCACGCGTCCTGATCCGGCGTGAGCTCGGAGCGCTTCGCCAGCCACGCGGCGGCCTCCGCCCTGAGCTCGTCGAGGAGCGGAGCCCCGAGGACCGGAAAGCCGGTTGCGATCATGTGGGCGGCGGACGGCCGCGCGTGCTGGTGCTCGGCGGCCCAGTACTCGCGGACGGCCGCCGGCGGATTCACGAAGATCTCCACGGGTACGCCCTCCCCGAACCAGCGCTGCAACCGCTGCTTGTACGGAGCGCCGTGGATCACGAACAGATCGAGATCGCTCGACCGATCCCCGTGGCCGCGGACGATCGATCCGGCCGCCACGATGGCCAGGGGCTCGAACCGCTCGAGCACGAAGCCGATCGCCTCGCGGAGGGCGCTCGCGTACCTCGGCGACAGCTCCGGCCAGAGGCATCGCGCGAGAGCGTCGGCTTGCGCGTCGGGGCTCACCGGGATCGTGACCCCCCGGCGGCCGGTCCCCGCGCAAACGGTGCTGCCGACATGATCGACGCGTGTCTCCTCGCCATGACGAGGGTCGCACGATAGCGCCGGAAGACGGCCGCGTGTCAAGACGGGCGCCGGCCGCGCCCGCCGCCGTCACCGCGCCGGCTGACCGAGCGGCGGCTTTGCGGCGTGGGCCTGCAGCCCGCCGCGGACGCAGCGGAAGCCGACGTCGACGTCCCGGGTGCCCGCGAACAGGAAGTGGCGCGCCGTGGCCCGCAGCCGGTGCTTCGCGATCACCCGCCACGAGCCGCCGCGGAGCACCCGACCATGGCCGATGGACGGCCCGACAGGATTGCTCACCGGGCCGTCGTTGGCCGGATAATCGCCGTACCAATCCCAGCACCACTCCCAGACGTTGCCGGCCATATCGAGGATCCCGAACGGCGACGCCCCCCTCGGATAGTACCCCACGGGGCTGGGGCCGGCGCGCTTGGCCAGCACCGGGCTCTTGATGCGCGCGTCGCTCCAGGCGACCTGGTCGGACGGCGGCTCGTTCCCCCACGGATACATCCGTCCATCGGTGCCCCGCGACGCGTACTCCCACTCTGCCTCGGTGGGGAGCCGGTAGCCGTTCGCCTCGCGGTTCCAGATCACGCCCTTTCCGTCGAGCTGGTAGGCGGACGCGAACCCCCGGAGCGCCGAGAGACGATTGCAGAACTCGACGGCGTCCCACCAGCTGACGTTGTTCACGGGGCGATCGTCCGCCACGGGATGACCGGGGTTCGTGCCCATCACCTCGCGGTACAGCCGCTGCGTCACCGGGTACACGCCCATCCTGAACGCCGACACCAGCACCTGCCGCTGCGGGCGCTCGTGGGCCGCCGCGGAGGCGTCCTCGTCGCTGGCGCCCATCCAGAAGCGCCCGCTCACGATCACGGCCGTCTCGATCTTCGGCGCGCTCCTGCCAGGGGCGGGCGCGTCCACCGCGGCAGCCGCGCTCGCCGCCGAGCTCCCCGCGGGCGAGGTGGCCGCCGCGAACCCCACGGCGGGCATCCCTGCCGGCGGCGTCGCCGTGGCGGAGATCGCCGGCCCCATCGCCGGCGGGGCCTCGGACCCGCCGCGCCGCGGATGCGCCGAGCCGCGCGGCCGGCTCGCGATGCTCAGCGCCGCGCAGAGGTCGTCGATGCTGCCGTATCGCTTGTCGCGCCGCCAGGCGATCGCCTGCTCGAGGACGGCCTTGACCGTGCTGTCGCACGAGAGCTCCCGCAGGAAGGCGGGGCGGTCGTGCACCGCCTCGGCGGGCAGCTGCGCGCCGTGGAGGCAGAAGAGCGCGGTCATCCCGAGGCCGTACACGTCGGCCCGCGCGTCGGCGTCCTGAGGGCGATCCAGCGACTCGGGCGCGCTGTACACGTAGGTGCCGAGCGCGCCCGTCCGCGTCCCGCCGGTCGTGTCCGCGGCCGCGACGAGATCGAAATCCGTGAGCCGCGGCTCGCCCGTGGGCTGGAGTAGCATGTTAGCCTGCTTACACTTTCGCGAAGCCGCCCCGCCCGACCCGATCGAGGAGCAGGTATCTCCCGCCTGGGCCCAGCCGGTCTCCGGCGCGGAGCTGCCCCCCCTCGCGCAGCTGCCGCCGGAGCTCCAGGACCTCGCGCTGCGCCTCGGCCGCGTCGACGCCGGCGAGCTGCAGCGCCCTGAGCCGCCCGCGCGTCCGCTCGAGCTCCTGCGCGAGCCGCCGGGTCTCGAGGTCCGGGTAATTCGGCCTGTGGCCGTGCTGGCGCGGGTTCTTCTTGTCGAGGGCGGCGCGGATGCCGAGCACCACGTCTGTCCAGGCCTCGTCGCGATCGGCCCGGCCCTGGATGGGGCGCTCGCTGTCGGGCAACGCCGAGAGGTGCCCGAACGGCGCGCCCTTCCAGTCGCACGCCCGGAGCAGGATCGGGATCACCCGCGCCGAGCCGGCGGCGTGGCGCGCCATCGCGCGCTCCATCTCGACGTCCCAGCAGGACGGAGAGGCGATGAAATCCGCGCTGACGAGCAGCAAGATCAGCTGCGCCGCCTCGAGGTGCTCGCGCACCTCCGCCTCCCAGTGCGCCCCGGCGTCGATCTCCCGGTCGTGCCACGCCCGGAGGACCCCTTGACGCTGCAGCAGCGCGAGGTGCGCCACGAGCTCCCGAAGAGCGGATTCATCCCTGCGCGCGTAGGAAATGAATACGTCGATGGGCTTCAGCACGATCGCTCGAGGGTGTCAGCTGTCCAGTCGGCCTTTGCGGTGCATCGTTCGGGGAAGCCAATAGGAAGACCAAACGATATCCGAGAAGTCAAGGCCATCGCGACCGCCCGAATCCGTACAGTCTTGCTGGAGATCTCGGTCTCGACGTACGATCTCGACGCATGATTCTCGACGCATGATTCTCGACGCATGATCTCGACGCACGATCCTCGACGCACGATTCCGAACCACGTTCGAGCGTGGGCCGGCGGCGTTCAGGCCCCCATGCCCGCCGCGCACAAGGCGGCAGCAGCCCCCACAGGCTGGAGCTGCCCGTGCCTCGCCGGCGGGCGGCCGCTCGTCGATGTGCCTGATTCGCCCGGCGACGACACGCGGTCTGGCCGGCCAGGGGGCGGCAGCTCAACCGACGGCCGCCTCGACGACAAGGGCGGCGCGCGGCTCCGCCCCCGCGTCCGGGACACAGGATCTTCTCCTTCGCGGCCTTGACACGACTGAATGCACCGCGCGACGATGAGCGGCTATCTGTCTTGAGCCTTTTCATCGATTCACGCCGCGCGCTCGCGTCGTACCAGCGGTCGTGACGGCGAGGCGCCAAGACTCCGGCCTCGCATCCGGCGGGGCTCGGCGGGGCTCACCACGAAGCGTGTCAGGGGGAATCTCTGCCTATGAGAAATAAAAGGAAGGTATTCACGACGTTATGCGCCGGTGTGACGAGCGCCCTCGCGGCCGGCTGCGGCGCCGATCCCGGCGGCGCCGGCGACGAGGGCGTCGGCCGCGCCGCGATCGGTCTGTCGACCGAGGGACAGGTGTGCACCACGATCCAGCGCGGCGCTGGGCCGGCGGGCGTGGCCGACGCCGTGCTCTGGCAAAGCTCGCCCAGCTGGAACGATGGCGCGGGCGTGACGCTCAGCACGGGGACGACCGCGGGCGGCGGGCTCCGGCGCAGCCTGCTCCGGTTCGATCTCTCCGGCCTGCCCCAGGGCGCCGAGGTCGTGTCGGCGAGCCTGTCGCTCTCGCAGACGTTCAAGACGGTGGACAGCACGGTCCGCGTCCACCGCGCCACGAGCGCCTGGGAGGAGGCGGCCGTGACCTGGGCGAGCTTCGGCGAGGCGTTCGATACGGCGATCGCCGCGTCGTTCACCTCCGGCGGCGGCTCCGGCTTCCGCTCGTCCGACGTCACCGAGCTCGCGCGGGCGTGGGCGAGCGGCGAGGCGGCGAATCACGGCGTCCTCCTCGAGGAAGACCCGGTCCAGCGGACCGATTTCCGCAGCAGCGAGAAGTCGGTCGTCGAGGAGCGGCCGAAGCTCGAGCTCTGCTACGTCACGTGCGACGACGGGATCCAGAACGGCAGCGAGAAGGGCGTCGACTGCGGCGGCGCGTGCCCCGCCTGCGGCGGCCAGTCGTTCGAGGGGCCGCCGGGCGGGAGCCCCGTCGAGCTCGAAGGGAGCGGCCCGACGTACGCGTGGTCGGTCGGGGACATCAACGAGCTGCCCGAGTCCGTCGCGCGGCAGGGCACGCACGAGCCGTGCACGACCAGCGAGGATTGCCAGTTCGATCAGTACTGCGAGCACCCCGCGCAGGGCGCGTGCGCCCACGACCCGTGCGAGACCGGCGGCGCGCTCCTGTCGACCTGCAGCGGCTGCGTCGCGAAGGTCTGCGACGCTCGGCCGAGCTGCTGTGCCCAGCCGACGATACCGGCCGACTGTGGACATGACGCCTGCCAGACCGGCACCGCGACCAACATGACCACGACCTGCGGCGACCCGTGCATCGCCAACATCTGCGCGACAAACCCGCTCTGCTGCGAGATCCACCCCACGAGCTCGGCGGAGTGCGCGGCGCTCATCGGACCGGGAAGCACCTTGCTCTCCGGCGGCAGGTGCAGTCGGCCCACCAGCATGGTTTGCCCCCCGACGACCACGTACACCGGCGGCGCGTGCGTGCCGCAATGGGGCCCCTTGTGCAGGAACCTCGTCGCGACCCGGTGCGCCCCCAAGACGTGCACCACGCCGACCAACTCGTGGGACGCGACGTGCGTCGCCCTGGCCGAGCAGGAGTGCAGCGCCGCGTGCGGCACCGAGCCAGGCGTGCAACAGGGCCTCTGCAAGTCCTACCTGCCGAACCAGACGAACCCCGCGTGCAGCGGCGTGGATCTCACGGTCGGCGTGCCCTGCGGCGGGACGATCCCGGTCTGCAACCGCGGCACCATGCCGGCGCCCGCGGGCATCGCGATTCACCGCTATCCCGCGGGCGCGGGCCAGCTCCCCTCCTCGGCCCCGAGCCGCGTCCTGAACTCCTGCAGCCCGACCGGCGGGACCCTCGCCTGCACGACCGCGCAGCCGATCGCCCCGGGCGAGTGCATCAGCGTGGCCGGCTGCACGGGCGTCGCCGACGGCATGGAGCTCATCGTCAACCCGCCGGGCCCGGGGCAGATCGCCGAGTGCCAGTGCGGCAACAACGGGAGCATCTATCAGTCGGCCACGTGCGAGTCGCCGGGCTGCATCGCCACGGCCAGCGTCTCGATGATCAGGCCGGCCACCCTGTTCGTGGCGTTCGACCGGTCGGCTTCCATGATGGTGAACTCGTCAGGAGACAGCGTGAGCGACTCCCGATGGAACCCGGCGCGCAACGCCCTCATGGCGTTCTTCGCGGATCCGGCGTCGGCGGGGCTCGGCGTCGCGCTCCGGTTCTGGCCGCACGACAACCCCGGCCCGTGCAACGACGTCGCCGGCACCTGTCCGGCCTACGCCTTCAGCGGGTGCTCCATGCCGATCGTTCCCTTCGATGGCACGGCGGCCCGGAGGCTGACTGCGGCCCCCGCGCCGCTCGATCAGCAGGAGCTCGCGCTCGTCAACGCGCTCAACCCCGGCCCCAGCGCCAACGGCGATACGCCCATGTACCCGGCGCTGAACGGCGCCACGACCTGGGCGATCAACTACAAGAACGCCCATCCCGAGGAGGAGGTCGCGGTCGTGTTCATGACCGACGGCGTCCCGTCGAACTGCGACACCGTCCCGAGCCACATCGCGGACCTCGCGCGCAATGCCTTCGAGAACCACGGCGTCCGCGTGCACGCGGTCGGCTTCGGCAACTCGAACGCGGAGATCATCAACCTCATCGCGACGCGCGGCGGCGGGCGGGCGTTCAACCTCACCGCCGGCGCGGGGCTGGCGACGACCCTCCAGGACGCGCTCGTCTCGATCCGCGGCGAGGCGCTCCCCTGCGACGTGGCGGTCCCGCTCGCCGGCGTCGCGGATCCCGCCTCGGTGTCGGTCGTCCACGTGAACAGCGCCGGCACCGAGACCGTGCTCACGCCGCGGGCCGACCTCGCCAGCTGCGGCCAGGGCTGGTACTTCGCCGACGCGACGAACACGAGCGTCAAGCTCTGCCCGCAGACGTGCACGGCTCTCCGCGACACCCCGGGGAAGGTCCGCGCCACCGTCCCGTGCGCGGCCGAGGCCCTCACGCCCATCACCACGGGCTGGGAGCGCTACCACGGCGTCTGCCCGCCAGGGACCAAGGCCCGGTGGGAATACCTCACGTACAGGACCGTCACGCCGGAGGACTCGAGCGTCGAGCTCTTCGTGCGCGCGGCCGACGATCCCGCCGGCCTCGACGCCGCGCCCGTGACGCTCGCCGCGACCGCTCACGCGACGCCCGCCGACACCCAAGTGTGCGACGAGACCTCGACGCCGCCGTGCGCGGTCGATCTCGCCGGCGCGCTCGGAGGGCTGCCGGAAGCGCAGGCGGACTACCTGGAGCTGCAGGTAAAGCTCAACCCGACGAGCGACGGCGCGGGCGGCGTTCAAGTCCAGGACTGGGAGATCGGCTATTCGTGTCCCGACGCCGACTAACCCAGGGCAGGACCGCGAGCGCTTCGCGAGACGCCGTCCTCGTCATGCGCTCGCACCGACGCCGCGTCCCGTGACCCTCTCCGCCGGCATCCCGTGAGCTGACGCGTCCTCGCCCCTCGTCCCCTCCCCGCGCGCGAGCCGCCTCCGCGCGCATCTACCTCGCCGCCTTCCTGCCTCCCCGCCTCCGCGGCGGCGCCGCCGCGCCCCCACCCGCGCGCGCCCGCGCCGCCCGGCGCGGCCCGTACACCGCGCGGAGATCCGCCGCGATCGCCTCGATCCGCGCCCGCAGCGCCGCCGGCTCGAGCGCCTCGACGCCCCGGCCCAGCCCCACGATCTGCGAGACCGCGATCGACTCCCGCTCGAAGTCGACCGTCACCGTCGTCGTCCCGTCGCGCCCGCGCTTCCCCTGCCCCCACCGCTCGTGCTCGCCGCTCGGCCGGATCCGCCGGAGCGCCGCCTCCCCCTCCTCGGTCACGCGCAAGGTCGCCACGTAGCTCGCCCGGCGCTCCGCGAACCGCTCGCACCACGCCTTCCAGCACGAAGGCAGGTCGAACCCCTCCGGCCGCGCGAACCCCTCGTCGAGGAGCCGCGCCCCCTCGACCCGCGCCCCCCGGAACACGCTCGGCCCCCGCTCCGTCGTCCCGGCCACGAGGTACCAGCGCTCGGCCTTGATCACGAGCCCGTACGGATCCACCACCCGCTCGCTCGCCGCCCCGTCGAAGTCCCGGTACGCCAGCCACACCTTGCGATCCTGCCAGACCCCCTCCCGCAGGACCTCGAGGTGCGGCACCACCTCCCTCCCCTGGAACCACCCCGACGAGTCGACGTGGAGCCGCTGCCGCGCGTGCTCCGCCATCGACCGCTGCACCACCGGCAGCGCCGCCGACAGCTTGATGAGCCCGCTCTGCAGCGCCGCCGACAGCCCGATGTCCGCGAGGGCGCCCGGCGCCGCGACCGCGGAGAGCGCCTGCACCTCGGCCTGCGTCAGCCCCGTCAGGCTCGTCTGCCACCCCTCCAGCAGCGCGATCCCGCCGTTCGGGCCGCGGTTCGCGTAGACGGGCACGCCCGCGGACGACAGCGCGTCGAGGTCCCGGTAGATCGTCCGCGCCGAGACCTGCAGGCGGCGCGCGAGGTCCTCGGCCGTCAGCTGCCGGCTCTTCGCCTGCTGGAGGAGCAAGAGCAAGCTGAGCAGCCGATCCGCGCGCATGACTGACCCTCCGTGGCTCCCGGGCGGCTCCGCGCCCGTCCGATTGCCGTCCGATTCCCGTCCGACCCGGCGATCAGCCTACGCGCAATTCATGACAGGAGGTGTCAGGAATCGTCCCGTAGCGTCCCCGGATGACCGGAGCCGCGGCGCCGCGCGCACCCACCCAGCGCCGCCGCGAGCTCCGGCGCGCAAGGAGGAGACAGCGTATGAGACCGCTTGAAGGACAGGTCGCCCTCGTCGCCGGCGCCACGCGCGGCGCGGGGCGCGCCATCGCGTGCTCGCTCGGCGAGGCCGGCGCGACGGTCTACTGCACCGGCCGCAGCGTCCGCGGCCGGCCCGCCACGGGGCAGCGCCCCGAGACCATCGAGGAGACCGCCGAGCGCGTGAGCGCGGCCGGGGGGCGCGGCGTCGCCGTGCAGGTCGATCACACCGTCGAGGAGCAGGTCGAGGCGCTCTGCGCCCGGATCCGGCGCGAGCAAGGGCGGCTCGACGTCCTGGTCAACGACGTCTGGGGCGGCGACGAGCTCACCGAGTTCGGCCAGCCGTTCTGGAAGCTCTCCCTGGCCAAGGGGAAGCTCCTGCTCGAGCGGGCCGTCACGTCGCACATCATCACGAGCCGCCACGCGGTGCCGCTCATGCTCGAGCGCGACCGCGGCCTCATCGTCGAGGTCACCGACGGCGACACCTTCGGCTACCGGGGCAACCTCTTCTACGACCTCGCGAAGATGTCGGTCATCCGCCTCGCCTTCGCCATGGCCTGGGAGCTGCGCCGCCACCCCGCCATGACGGCGCTCGCGGTCACCCCCGGCTTCCTGCGCTCGGAGGCGATGCTCGACGGCTTCGGCGTGACCGAGGAGAACTGGCGGGACGCGACCGCCAAGGACCCGCACTTCATCGAGTCTGAGACCCCGTTTTACGTAGGCCGCGCGATCGCGGCGCTCGCCGCCGACCCGAACGTCGCGACGAAGTCCGGCCGCGTCTTCAGCTCGTGGGATCTCGCCAGGGAGTACGGCTTCACCGACGTCGACGGCCGGACGCCGCACTGGGGCGAGTACTTCGCGAAGACGTTCGGCGAGTGCAGGAAGGCCGACGAGGCCGCGTACGCGTGGTGGTTCAACGGCCCGATGGACCTCGCGGCGCCCGACTGGCCCAAGGAGTGACCGGCCCGCGCGGCGCGCCGCGGATCAGGCGCGCGGCTTGGGGTAGCCCACGAGGTAGGTCCCGTGGAGCGGCGCGTCCCCGAGCTTGATCGTGCCGATATCCCAGACCCAGTCGGGCGCGTCGATCTGCGCGACAAGCGCCCGCAGCTCCTCCACGCTGTAGATGCGCAGCCAGGAGACCAGGCCGTCCCAGAGGACGAAGGCCTGCATCGCCGGGACGAGCCACGTCCACAGGAGCCACGCCCAGCGAAACGGTCGCCAGAAGGGCATGGAGACGGTGACCGTGAGCGGCGTGAAGAGGAGCCCGAGGAGCATGGGGAGCTCGCGGCTCACGACCTCGAAGACGCCGATGGGCTGCCGCTGCGCGACCGCATCGGCGAGGATCTGCCGCGCCTGCTCGGGGGGAAAGTGGTGGAACGCGTTGAAGACGGTGCGGAAGCCCGTGAGCTCTGCGGGGACGGCGGTCGCGTCCACCGGCGCGGCGCGGCCCACCACGGCGCCTCCGCTCCCGCGGGCGGCGTGCTCGAACGCAGGGAGGTTGGGGTAGAGATCCGTGAGCGTGACCGTGACCTCGCGACCGCGCTTCGCGAGCTCGTCGGCGATGGCTGCGGCCGGCCCTCCGCCGCCCGAGCACAGGTCGACGAGCCGGGTCTCGCCGGTCGCGTCGAGCACGCGCTCGAGCGGGCCGACGAGCATCCGCACATGGCCCGAGGCGCGCTCGGCGAAATTGAGAAAGGCGGTGCCGCCGTCGCGAAGGACGCTGGGAAACCAGGGGAGGTCTTCGAGCTCAACGAGCTGCATGCGGCTCATAACGGCTCCTTGGCGGGCACACCGCCATGCTGGTGGACAAGGCGCTCGATGACGGCGTCGAGCGGGTAGCTCGCAGGGTCGAGCACGTAGTGCTGGAACACCCCGTCGAGCGCGGCGAAGAGGAGGCGCGCCTCGAGCTCCGGCTCCGGCCATCCGATCTCGGCGAGCAGCGCGGTGAAGAGGCGAAGGTAAAGGGCTGACTGGGCGGCGATGCCCTCGGCCAGGCCGGCGACGACGGCGTGCTGGAAGCGAACCCCGTACGACACCCGCCAGAATTGCTCGTGCTCGCGCACCAGACGCGCGCTCACGCGGACCAGCGCGCCGAGCCGGGCGCGCGGCTCCGGGACAGCCGCGGCGCGGGCGAAGGCCTCCATGACGAGCCCCGCGCTCCGCTCGAACAGGGCCTGAAGCACCGCCTGCTTGGAAGGGAAGTAGTGGTAGAGCAGCCCCGAGGCGACCTGCGCCTCGGTGGCGATGTCGCGCACGCTGGCACCCTCGTAGCCGTGACGGGCGAAGACCCGGAGCGCGGCGTCCATCAGGTGCGTACGGACGTCTTCTGGTCGGGGGTGCCGGCGTCGGGGCGACATTTGATTGAACGTTCAATCAATGACCTGGGCCGAGGAGATCCGCAAGCTCCAGAGCAAGGAAGAGGCGCGAAGACGCGCGCGAGGCGGAACGCGACGAGCCCGAACCGCCGCCCGGAGGGACACCGGCCGGAGGTCGAGCGACCGGCGTGCAGCGCACGCGCAGGCGCTCGCGCGCGGAAGGCGCCCCGCCCGCAGGGGCCGTAACGCGCGCCTCAGCGGGCGTCAGTGGGCGTCAGTGGGCGTATGGTTCGCCGCGCAGCAGCGTCATCGAGCGGTAGAGCTGCTCGATCAGCACGAGCCGCGCGAGGCGGTGCGGGAACGTGAGCGACGACAGGCTCCACCGATCGTCGGCCGCGGCGGACACGTCGGCCGGCAGCCCGTCCGCCCCGCCGATCAGGAACGCGACCACCCCCTTGCCGCGCGAGCCCCACCGCTCCACCCCGGCCGCGAACGCCTCGCTGCCGAGCGGCTTGCCGTTCACCTCCATGGCGATGACGCTGGCCCCCGCCGACGCGCGCGCGAGCAGCGGCCCGACCTTCGCCGGCGGGCCGTCCGGGATCTCGATCTCGTCGCACGCGACGTAGCGGCGGACGCGGCCGAGGTACTCGTCGATCGCCGCGCGCAGCGGCTTGTCCTTCACGCGCCCGACGGCGGCGACGATGAGGCGCACGGGCGCGCTCAGCTCGGGTCGAACCGCGGCGCGGGCTGCGCCCCGGGCGGCGGGGTGTCCGACGGGACCGGGACGCGGCCCGCGTCGATCCAGAGCCCCTCGATGTCGTACAGGCGGCGCGTCTCCTCCTGGAACACGTGCACCACCACGTCGCCGAAATCGATCAGCACCCACGTCGCCGCGGCGAGGCCCTCCATCGAGAGCGGCGCGAGCTTCTGCTTGCGCACCGCCTCCTCCAGGCCCGTCGCGATCGCGTGGACATGACGGTCGGAGCGGCCGGTCATGATCACGAGGTAGTCCGCGTAGTCGACGCGCCCCACGACCTCGAGGATCTCGACGCCGATCGCCTTCTTGTCGAGCCCCGCCGCGGCCAGCGTCAGCGCGAGCTCGCGCGCCGGCGCCGACGGCTCGGGCGCCGGCGGCGGCGCGCTCCGCCGCGCGGCGGCGCGCTTCGGGCCGGCGAGCGGCGCCTTGCTCCGCGCCGGCGACCGCCCCGCGAGCGGCAGCATCGCCTTGGCCGAGCCCTCGCCGCCGCCCCGCGCAGGCCGCGGCGCGTCGCCCTCGTCCCGCGCGGGACGCCGCGCCCGCGTCGCCGGCCGATCCGCCGGGATCGGCCGCTCCGGGCGGTCCAGCTGCTCGACCTCGTCGCCCCCGCCGAGCGCGCGGCGCGCCGTCTTCTTCGCGCCGGCCTCGCCCACGCCCGCGTGCGAGGCGCGGATCCGAGGCGACGCCGGCCGCTTCGTCTTCGCCGCGGACGACGCCCGCCCGGCCGCGCCCGCCTTGGCCGTGCTCGCCTTCTTTCGCGCCGGAATGCGGGGCTCCGCGCTGTCGCTCGCCTTCGATCCCGACTTCGCCCGCGGCTTGCTGCTCCCTTCGCCTGCGTCCTTCTTCGTCGCCAACGTTCTCTCGCTTTCTCTTGCGCCCCAGAGGTCGCCGGGCGCCCCTCGTCTCGCCCGCGTCAGCGGGTCTGGCCCTCGCCGTATGCGATCCACTTGAGCGCCGTCAGGCTCGCGAGCCCCATCGGGCCGTAGGCGTGGAGCTTCGTCGTGGAGATGCCGATCTCGGCGCCCAGGCCGAGCTCGCCGCCGTCGTTGAACCGGGGCGACGCGTTCACGAGCACGCAGCTCGCGTCGACCTCGCGCACGAACCGCTGCGCGTGATCGTAGCGCGGCGTGCAGATGACCTCGGTGTGCAGCGACCCGTAGCGGCCGATGTGCTCGAGCGCCTCGTCGAGCGACCTCACCACCCGCACCGCGAGGATGGGCGCGAGGAACTCCCGCCCGTAGTCGTCCTCCGAGGCCCTGCGCGCCGACGGCACGAGCGCGCAGGTGGCCTCGTCGCCGCGCAGCTCGAGCCCGCGCTCCGCGAGGGCGGCGACGCGCGCGAGCAGCGGGGCGGCGACGCTCTCGTGCACGAGCAGGCACTCGAGCGCGTTGCAGACGCCGGGGCGCTGGAGCTTGCCGTTGTCGACGAGGCGGAGGGCCATGTCGATGTCACAGCCCGCGTCGGCGTAGAGGTGGTTCACGCCCTTGTAGTGCTGGATCACGGGGACGCGCGCGTTCTCGGCCACGAACCGGATGAGCCCCTCGCCGCCGCGCGGGATGGCCAGATCGATGAGGCCGGTCATGCCGAGCAGGAGGCGCGTGGCCTCGCGGTCGAGCGAGGGGACGATCTGCACCGCGTCCGCCGGGAGCCCGACCGAGCGCACCGCGTCCGAGAGCAGCGCGCCGAGCGCCGCGTTCGAGCGCGCCGCCTCCTTGCCGCCGCGGAGGATCGCGGCGTTGCCGCTCTTCAGGCAGAGCACCGCGGCGTCGACCGTCACGTTGGGGCGCGACTCGTAGATCATCGCGATCACGCCGAGCGGGACGCGCACCTGCCCGACGAGGAGCCCGTTCGGCCGCCGCTCCATCCCGATGACCTGCCCGACCGGATCGCCCGCGGCGGCGACCTCGAGCACCGCGCCGGCGATCGACGCGAGCCGCGCCTCGTCGAGCACGAGCCGGTCGACGAGCGCCTCGGAGACGCCGGCGGCGCGCGCCGCGGCCACGTCCTCGGCGTTCGCGGCCAGCACGGCGGAGCGCTTGCCCTCGCCGGCCTCGGCGCGCAGCCGCTCGGCGATCGCGCGCAGCGCGCGGTCCTTCTGGGCCCGGTCCAGGGGGGCGAGGGCCCGGGCAGCCGCCCGGGCGCGCAGGCAGAGGGCGCGCAGCGTGCCCTCGAGATCGACGTTGCTCTGTTCCACAGCGGGAACCTAGCTCGCCTCCCTGCGCGGGCCAACCGTTCTCCTGCGCCTCCGTGCTAGCGTACCGGCCGTGTCCGGCGATCTCCGAAGCTCGAGCCAGGCGTCGTTCGCACCCCGCTCCCGCCCGGCCCGCCCTGCGCGGCGGGCGGCGCTCCTCGCGGGGGCGCTCCTCGCGGCGGTCGCGCCCGCGGCGTGCGGCGGCGCGGACGCCGCCGAGGACGCGCCCGCCCCGCCGAGCACGGGCATCCCGCGCGCGGCGCCGAACGCGCGCGGGGCGCCGCTCGAGGGGCCGCCGGCGCCCTCCGTCCCCTCCTCGCCGTTCGGCGATCCGGAGAAGCTCCAGATACCGCCCGATCCGTTGGGTCCTCCCGAGTTGTCGCCGCATCCCGTTCCTCCCGTGAACGCCGAGGGGAGCGGCAGCGGAGTCGAGCTATGACACGCCCTCACAACGCCTCTCAGGTCGCCGCGGTCGCTGCGGCCCTCGCCGCGCTCCTCGCCGCGGCGTGCTCCTCGTCCTCCCCGAAGCCGCTCCCGGCCGGCCCGCCGCCCGAGTACGAGCGCCCGCGCGCGTACGACGGCGGCGTGGGCGACGCGCCCGCGGCGCCGGCCTCGCCGGACGAGCCGGCGGCGACGCCAGGCGCGCCGCTGCTCGCCCCGTCGCCGGGCGCGCCGCCGACGGGCGCTCCGCCGACGGGCACGCCGCCGCCGCCGCCCACGCAGCCGTGACGCCAGCGCGGCCGTGACGCCTGCGCGGCCATGACGCCAGCGCAGCCATGACGCCTGCGCGGCGAGCGCCTCGCCTGCGCCCCGGCCCGTCCGACGCTGGCGGATCCAGCACCGCCATGCTAGCGGCAGCCATGCTCTCACCCCGTCGGGACTTCGTCGTCATCCTCGATTTCGGCTCTCAGTACACGCAGCTCATCGCCAGGCGCGTGCGCGAGTCGGGCGTCTACTGCGAGATCCACCGCTTCGACGTGCCGATCGCCGAGCTGCGCCGGCTCGCCCCGCGCGCGCTCATCCTCTCCGGCGGCCCCGCCAGCGTGTACGGCGACAACGCGCCGCACTGCTCCCGCGAGGTGCTGGAGCTCGGCGTCCCGACGCTGGGCATCTGCTATGGCCTCCAGCTCATGGCGCACCACCTCGGCGGCAAGGTCGAGCGCGCGCACACGGGGGGCGAGTACGGCCCCGCCACGGTGCGGATCGATCGCCCGACCGGCATCTTCTCCCGCTTCGTCGAGGGCGACTCCATCGACGTCTGGATGAGCCACGGCGATCGCCTCACGGCGATGCCGGAGGGGTTCGTCGCGCTCGGCACCACGCCCGGCAGCCCGCTCTGCGCCGTCGCCCGCGAGCGCGACAAGCTCTACGGCCTCCAGTTCCACCCCGAGGTCGTCCACACCCCGCGCGGCAAGGAGATCCTCCAGGCGTTCCTCTTCGACGTCGCCGGCCTCTCCCCGACGTGGACGCCCGCGTCGTTCGTGGAGGAGGCGATCGCCGCGGTCCGCGAGAAGGCCGGCCCGCACGACCGCGTCATCCTCGGCCTCTCGGGCGGCGTCGACTCCTCGGTCGCCGCGGTCCTCTGCCAGCGCGCCCTCGGCGACCGGCTGACGTGCATCTTCGTCGACAACGGCCTCCTGCGCGAGGGCGAGGCCGAGACCGTCGAGCGGACGTTCCGCGACCACTTCCACATGAACCTCGACGCCGTCGACGCGTCGGCGCGCTTCCTCGAGGGGCTGCGCGGCGTCGTGGATCCCGAGCAGAAGCGCAAGGTGATCGGCCGCCTCTTCATCGAGGTGTTCGAGGAGGAGGCGAAGCGCGTCGAGGGCGCGAAGTGGCTCGTCCAGGGCACGCTCTACCCCGACGTGATCGAGAGCGTCTCGTTCAAGGGGCCGAGCGCCGTCATCAAGAGCCACCACAACGTCGGCGGCCTGCCCGAGCGGATGAACCTCGGCCTCATCGAGCCGCTGCGGGAGCTCTTCAAGGACGAGGTGCGCGCCGCCGGCGAGGCGCTCGGCATGCCGCGGGAGATCCTCTACCGCCAGCCGTTCCCCGGCCCGGGGCTCGCGGTGCGGTGCCTCGGCGAGGTGACGCCGGAGAAGCTCCGCGTGCTCAGGGCGGCCGACACGATCTTCGACCAGGAGATCCGCGCCGCCGGGCTCTACGAGTCGCTCTGGCAGAGCTTCTGCGTGCTCCTCCCGGTCCGCTCGGTGGGCGTGATGGGCGACGAGCGCACCTACGACGAGGCGATCGCGCTCCGCGCGGTGCACTCGACCGACGGCATGACCGCCGACTGGGCGCGGCTGCCCTACGACCTCATCGCGCGGGTGAGCTCGCGCATCATCAACGAGGTGCGCGGCGTGAACCGCGTGGTGCTCGACGTGTCGTCGAAGCCCCCCTCGACCATCGAGTGGGAGTGACGATGGCCGGCGGCAACGCGAGGCGGCCCCGCGCCGCGCTGGCGCTCCTCCTGCTCGGGCTCTCGTCGTGCGTCGCGCGGACCCCGGCCACGGTCTCGCTGCGGATGAAGGGCAACGTGCCCGACGCGTCGGTCACGATCGACGACCAGTACATCGGCGCGCTCGCCTACGTCGCCGCCCGCGGCGTCGCGCTGCCGCCCGGCGCGCACCGCATCACCGTGGAGAAGGCCGGCTACTTCGCCTGGGATCGGCTCGTCGAGGCGAAGAGCGGCGACGCGCCGATCCATCTTCAGGTGCAGCTCACGCCCGTGCCGGACTGACGCCTCGCCGGGCAGACGCCGCTCGCTCCATCGCGCCGCCGTCGCCTCGTCGCCGCCGCGCAGGCGCGCGACGGCGCAGGACGAAATCATCTCCAGGCGCTCTCCGTAATCCAGGGAGATGGATGCGCGCAGCGCGCATTCGCCCTCAACCTCAGGCTTACGGTGGACAGGAACATGCCGAATCGGACCCGTCCGAAGGCGCTGTCGCGCGCGCCTTCCACGCAGAACATGGCCCGGCGCGCCCGCCGGCGCGCCACCCTCGAGGTGTGCGGTCCCGAGAGTCATCGCCCGGGAGGCCGCCTGTTCCACGCCCTGTGCGATCTCGCCGATCGCTTCCTGCAGCGCCGGGGAGATCCGCGGGCGACGCAGCTCGGCACCGTGCTCTTCTATGTCGCCTTCCACGGCGCTCGAGCGGCCGAGGACGAGGACTTCCGCCTCTCGCTGCGGACCTCCCTCGACATGCTCGTCGAGCTCGAGCCGCTCGAGCGCTGGCAGCGCCCGCCCCCGGCGTCCGATCTGCCCGCCGGCCGGCCCGCGCCGCGCCCGTACCCCACCTACGCCGGCGCGGATTTCCCGCAGGTGCGGGGGGCCGGATGACGTCGCCCTCGCCGCCTTCCCCGCCGGCGCGCCCGTCGTTCGAGACGGTCTACGCCGTGGGCCTGCCGTTCCTGCACCGCGCGCTCCGCTGGCTCGGCGTCGAGACGAACGATGTCGACGACATGCTCCAGGAGATCTTCCTCGCGGCCCACCGAGCCCTGCCCGGCTACGAGCCGTGGCGTTACCACGGCGCGCCTCCCCACGGCCTCCCCACGGACGGGCCGCCGCCCCTGCGCATCACGCCCGAGGCGGCGCTGCAGCGGTGGCTGTTCGGCATCGCGTGGCGGAAGATGAGCCACTACCACGCGCGCGCTCACCGGCGCCGCGAGATCCCGTCCGGGGCCGGCGCGTCCTGGCCGTTCGACGGGCGCGATCCGACGCCGACGCCGGAGCAATCGCTCGCGAGCGACGACCGCGCGGAGATCGTGACGGCGCTGCTCCGGAAGGTCGCGCCCGAGCGACGCGTGATCCTCGTGATGTACGAGCTGCTCGGCGTGGCGGTCGCGGACATCGCCCGCGAGCTCGAGCTCAAGGAGAACACGGTCCGCTCCCGCCTGCGCCTCGCCCGCGAGGACTTCCGCGCCGCGGTCGCGCGCCAGTCGTCCGAGCGCCGAAGCGCCCTGCGCGCCCTCACCGCGTCGGAGCGCCCCCTCCACGCCGCGGCCGCGTCCTTGCTCCGCGCCGCGGCCGTGTTCCCGACCGTCCCCGCGGCCGACGCGGGCGCGCTCTGGCTCCGTCTCCAGCACCGGATCGCGATGTGCGAGAGCGCTGCCGACGCGCCCGCCGTCCTCACCTCGCCCGCCGCGCGGCGAGCGCAACAAGCCGAGCACAACAAATGTGAAGCGGGCGACCGCACTGTCAGCTTGACGCTCCCGCACGTTTGTGTAGTCTCCGCCCCCCTCGCAGAGAAAGTCCTAAGATCATGGCCAATACCCCGAAGTGGAATGTCCGTCTGCGTCACGAATGGCTCGCCACCCCGCTCAAGAAGAAGCGCCTGAAGCGCTGCCAGAAGGCGCGGATCGGTCTCCTCGACGCGGAGCAGCGCAAGGCCGCCAAGCAGAAGCCGGCCCCGGTTGAGCAGCCCGCGGGCTGACCATCCGACCACCGTGCGGCGATAACCGGACCGGCCGCGCGAACGCCTCGACATCGCATACCGATCGCGGTTCGGTAGGTCGGCGCCCTCGCGCGGCGTGATCCGTGGTAGCGTCGCCTCGCGGTGTTCGCCCGCGCGTTGGCGACGAATCGTCGGTCCCCGCCTCCGGCGAGGATCGACCCGGATCCATGGGAGCGAGGCCCTGAGCGTGTCGGATTCGAGCTTTTCGCCCGGTCGCTCGGGCAGCCCTGCCGTACCCGCGTCCCGCGCTGCTGGCAGCGCGCCGCCGTCGCCTCCTGAGGAGGGCGAGGGCCCGACCCGCGTCATGAGCGACACGGAGCGGCAGGCCGCCCTGGCCGCCGTCCGCGCCGCGCAGGCCCAGGCCGCCGCAGCCGCGTCCCCATCCACGACCGCGGAGACGGTCCGGCCGCCTCCCCCCCCGGGGGGAAGCGAGGCGGCGCACGACGTCGCCCCGGTGACGGTCCGGCCGCACAACGTCCCCATGGGACCCGCTGCGGCGGCGCACTACGCGACCGCCGATACGGTCCGTCCCCCCGCTCCGCCCGCGTCGGGCGCGCCGGGCGATCCGCCGGTCGAGGCGGATCCGCTGGTCGGCACCACGGTGGCCGGGGCGTACCGCATCGTCCGCCTCCTCGGAGAAGGCGGCATGGGCCGCGTCTACGAGACGCACCACACCCGCATCCCGGGCAAGCGCTTCGCCCTGAAGACGCTCCACCCCGAGCTCTCCCAGCAGCCCACCATCCTCGCGCGGTTCCAGCGCGAGGCGGAGGCGGCGGCGTCGGTCCGGAACCCGCACATCGTCGAGATCTTCGACGTGAACCGGCTGAGCGACGGCCGGCCGTGCATCATCGCCGAGTACCTGGACGGCCAGGGGCTCGGCGAGCTCCTCGCGGCGTCCGGGGGCCGTCTGCCGGTCGGCACCGCGGTGAGGATCGCGCGCGAGGTCTGCGACGGCATCGCGGCCGCGCACGCCGCGGGCGTCGTGCACCGGGACATCAAGCCGGAGAACATCTTCCTCACGGGCGACCCGGCGTGCCCCACCGTCAAGGTCCTCGATTTCGGCATCTCGAAGACCTCCGCCCCGTCCGGGCTCACGCGGACCGGCATGATCCTCGGAACGCCGGCCTACATGGCCCCGGAGCAGGCCAAGGGGGACGAGATCGACGCGCGGGCCGACATCTATGCCATCGGCGCGGTCCTCTACCACGCGCTCACCGGGCAGCGACCCTTCGAGCGCAGCGACCCGACGGCGATGCTGCTCGCCGTCATGACCGAGGAGCCGCCGGCGCCGCGGACGGTGAACCCGGATATCCCGCCGGACCTGGAGCTCATCGTCCAGCGCGCCATGGCGAAGGAAAAGGAGGGCCGCTACGCCTCGATGGGCGAGCTCGCCAGCGCGCTCGCGCCGTTCGAGGAGGCGCCCCTGCCCGCGCAGCCGCCCAGCGCGTCGCTCGGGCGCCCGTCCGTGACGCTCGGCAGGCCCTACGCGCTCTCGCACGCCTTCGGCCTGCCCAGGTCGGCCACGTCCGAGGCGTACCTGACGCGGCAGATGGTCTTCCTCTCGGCGAGCCTCGGCCTCGGGTGGCTCGGCGCGGGGCTCGTCAGCTGCCTCGCCGGCCTCGCGCGCGCGGCGCGGAGCGACAGCGCCGCGCTGTCGGGCCAGGGCGCCACGCTGCTCACGCTCGGGGTCCTGTGCGCCCTGTTCGGCGTGGGGCTGCTCGGCGGCTTCTACGTCTTCCGCCACATCTGGCGGGACGACACGAAGCTGAGCGCGCTCGCGCCGCGGCTCACGACGCCCGTCGTGCTCGCCCTCGTGGCCTACGGGGTGGCGTCGCTGCTCGTCCGGCTGCTGGAGGGCGTGTTCCTGCAGCGCGCCGTCGGCATCGCATGGCCGGTCTGGGACGCGCTGCTCTTCCTGATCAGCGTCGGCGCCGCGCTCGCGGCCGCGCTGTTCCAGTGGCGAGCCGAGCGGCGATGAGCCCGCGGCCCGGCCGCGCGACGCCGCCCATGGGCCTCAGCCAGCGCCTGTGTTAGGGGAGCGGGGCATGCCGCCGCAGGCCTCCGGGACCAGCGCCAGCCAGGGCAGCCCCCCCGATCGACCGGGCTCGCTCCCGGGGACGACCACCGTCCTCACCGCGGGCGGCGGCGCCCCGGCCGGCCGCGCCGCCCTGCTCTCGCGGGCGCCCGCCGCGGCGCGGTGGCTGGTCGCCGGCGCGGCCGCCGTCGTGGCCCTCGTGCTCGGCGCCGCCCTGCTGCGCGACGACGGCTCGCTCGCCCAGCTCGAGGCTGCGGTGAGCGCCGAGCGCGCGGGGCACGCGGGCTCCGCGCCCCGGCGTCCGGTGGCCCCGCGGCCGAGCGACGCGGTCCCCGCCGACGAGCTCGCCGCCGCGACCGCGGGCGGCGTGCTCCAGCTCGAGGCGCTCGCCGCGCGCTACCCCAAGGATCCGTCGATCTTCCGGGCGCTCATGCTGCGCCACGCGCTCCCGCCCCCGTACCACGCCGCCGCGCTCGCGGCGGCGAAGCGGCTCTTGGAGCTCGATCCGGGCGCGGCGGCGGACGACGACGTGAAGCGCGTCGTCTCGAGCGCCGCCGGCGGCCCTCCCGAGGCCGCGTCGGCCGCGCTCGACCTGATGGCGACCGGCATGGGGAGCCACGGGGCCGATCTCCTCTACGAGCTCTCGATCGGCAGCGCTGCCCTGAAGGAGCGCGCCGCGAAGCGGCTCGCCGAGGCCGCGGTCCTCGCGCGGGCGACGCCCGCGCTGCGCGTCGCGCACGAGCTCCGCGCCGCCCCCTCCTGCAAGGCGCGGCAGGCGCTCCTGGGGCGCGCGACGGCCGACGGCGATCGGCGCGCGATCGACGTCCTCACGCCGCTCGTCTCCAGCAAGAGCAAGGGGTGCGGCTTCCTGGGGATGAGCCGCTGCGCGGCGCCGTGCGCCTCGATCGCGAAGGAGATCAAGGCGGCCATCCAGGCGATCGAGGCGCGCGTCGGGCCGTCGCCCGGGGCGGCCGACGCGCCCGAGAGCCGATGATCGCCCGCGCGCGCCGATCGCGTTGACCGAGGGTTGCGCGGGTGGGAGCCTTGCCATATCAGGGCTCAACTCATGTCCGTTCCTGCTCAACCTTGGTCGCCAGATTCATGGCGTGAACGTCCCAACGCGGCGCCCATGCCGTACGACGATGCCGCGGCCGTCGACGCGGCCGTCGACAAGCTCCGTGCGCTGCCGCCGCTCGTGACCTCGTGGGAGGTCGAGCGGCTCAAAGGCCATCTGGCCCAGGCGCAGGTCGGCCGGAGGTTCGTGCTGCAAGGGGGCGACTGCGCCGAGACGCTCGACGACTGCAGCCCGAACATCGTCACGAACAAGCTGAAGATCCTGCTGCAGATGTCGCTCGTGCTGGTGCACGGCGCCCGCCGGCCGGTCGTGCGGCTCGGGCGCTTCGCGGGGCAGTACGCCAAGCCGCGATCCAGCCCGATCGAGACGCGCGACGGCGTGAGCTTGCCGAGCTATTTCGGGGATCTCATCAACCGCGCGCCCTTCGAGGCCGCCGCCCGGCGCCCGGATCCGGGCCTGATGGTGGCGGGATACCAGCACGCGGCGCTCACCCTGAATTTCATCCGGTCCCTGTCGGAGGGCGGCTTCGCCGATCTGCATCACCCGGAGTACTGGGATCTGAGCTTCCTCGAGCGGGCGGATCTGCCCGGCGAGCTGCGCGAGCGTTACCAGCGGATGACCGAGCAGGTCGGGGAGGCCCTCCGGTTCATGGAGGCGCTCGCCGAGGTGCCTGTCGGGGAACTGTCGCGGGTCGAGTTCTTCACGAGCCACGAGGGGCTCAACCTGCATTACGAGTCGGCGCAGACGCGGAAGGTCGCGCGCCGCCCCGGCTACTACGACCTGACGACCCACCTGCCCTGGATCGGCGAGCGCACGCGGCAGCCCGACGGCGCGCACGTCGAGTTCTTCAGCGGGGTGGCGAACCCGGTCGGCATCAAGCTCGGCCCGAAGACGGTCCCCGGCGAGGTGATCCGCCTCCTCGACCGGCTGAACCCCGCGGACGAGCCGGGCAAGATCGTGCTCATCGTGCGCATGGGCGCCGGCCGGGTACGCGAGGGGCTCCCGCCGCTCATCGAGGCGGTGCGCTCGGCGGGGCGCAAGGTCCTCTGGATGTCCGACCCGATGCACGGCAACACGCAGACGACGGCCGGCGGGATCAAGACACGGAACTTCGAGGACATCCTCACCGAGATCGAGGCGAGCTTCGAGGTGCACGAGGCGCTCGGGTCCCACCTCGGCGGCGTCCACTTCGAGCTCACGGGCGACGACGTGACCGAGTGCATCGGGGCGGGTCTCACGGAGTCCGATCTCGACCGGCGGTACGCGAGCCTGTGCGATCCGAGGCTGAACTACCGCCAGTCGCTCGAGATGGCGTTCCGCATCGCCCACCGCATGGCGGAGTCCTCCCGGCGCTCGAAGGGCTGAGCGCCGGCTCCGCCCCGGGCCGGCGCTCGGGCGAGAATCGGGCGATGACAGATGAACCGCCAAGGCGGCCAAGGACGCCAAGAGAGGCAATCTGAGCTCTCTTGGCGCCCTCGGCGTCTTGGCGGTTTTTCTTCCTTTCATCGAGAGCACAGAGCATTTGCCGCGATTCCCGCCGCGGCCTCAACCGCTCTCGCGGTATTTCCGCCGTCTCGCGTGCTCCGAGCGCCCCGCACCAGGAGCAGGAGACGCCTGCTGGCGATCCGTCGCGGCTGCCCCAATGAACTCGCGCAGGGGGTAGCTCGCCATGCAGAACATCTCGACAGAACAGGGTGAGAGCCGACAGGGAGAGGGACAGGCCATGACGGAGAGCTCGTTCGAGGGACAGCAGCGCTCCGCCGCCTGCCCGACGCTCATCGAGTCTTTCCTGCCGGTGGCGGACATCGTCGTGAACGAGCAAATCGTCGTGATGGCGACGCCGGAGGCGACGTACGCGGCGCTGAAGCGGGTGGACTTCGCGAGGAGCCCCTCGCTGCTGGTGCGCGCGTTCCTCGCGCTCCGCGTGGCCGAGGCGCGCCGCGCCCGGCGCAGGCTCCGGCTCGCGCCGCTGCCGGCGCCCGCGCGCGTGTCGCTCCAGAACGTCGAGGACTACGGCCAGATCAGGCTCGCCGAGAAGGAAGGCTCCGAGATCGTCGTCGGCGCGATCGCGCGCCCGATGAACGCGCAGAGCCTGTACGTCAGGCGGTCCGCCGCCGAGTTCAAGGCGTTCGACTGCCCGGGGTACGTCAAGGCGGCGGGCAGCTACGTCGTGACGCCCCACGGCCATCGCCGGACGATGCTCTCGTACGAGGTGCGGATCCGCGCGACCGACACGCGGACGCGGCGGCAGCTGTTCATCTGGGACGCGCTGACCGCGCCGCTCATGATGGCGGTCACGCGCCGGACGCTCCGCTACGCCGCGAAGGTCATCGAGCGCCAGTGCGCCGCGTCGGCGCACCGCCAGGCCCTGTAGCTCCGCCCGCAAGCGGTCCGGCCAGGGATGGCCGGACCGCCGCCCGCCACAGGTCCGGCCAGGGATGGCCGGACCGCCGCCCGCCACAGGTCCGGCCAGGGATGGCCGGACCGCTCCACGCGCGGCGCCGAGCGCCGGAGCGGCAGGCGCGCGGCCCGCGGAAGCGCGGCCGCGCGCGCCTTGCGCGCCTGCCCTCGCTCGTGCACCCTTCGCAGCGAAGGAGGCCCGCCATGCACCCGATTGCATCGACGAGCCTCGGTCTGGCGCGCCGCTGAGCGCGCCGGCGAGGCTCACATCCCCGAGCTCATCTCGCGTGTCGCTGGAAACCGCGCGGCAGACGCGTAGGTGCGTCGCCGCGCCCTCGGGAGCATGGCATGAGCAAGGATCGATCGCGGAGCCGCGAAGACGCGCGCTCCGTCGTGGACGCAGGTTCGTTGTTCGGTGGGACGGCGGCGCGGAAGGCGCAGCGCAAGGAGCGCCAGCTCTGTCGTCAGGTGCAGGAGGCGGTGAGCGACGCGCTCGCCGCGCTCCGCGATGACGTCCTCCAGGACGTCTGGGTGATGCAGGTGGAGCCGGCGCCCGACGCGAGCCGGCTCGCGGTGGTCGTGCAGGTCGGGCCGGGCACGCCGCCGGAAGCGGCGGCGGCGCGGCTCGCGCGGGTGGCGGGCTACGTGCGCGCGGAGGTGGCGGGGGCGATCACGCGCAAGCGCGCGCCGACGCTCGCCTTCCAGGTGCTGCCGCCGGAGGAGGAGCCGTGAGCGCGCGCATCGCCGCGTGGCTCCCGGACGGCGCGGGCGCGGCGCTCGACGCCTCGCTCGCGCGGCTCGCGCGCACCGAGGACGTCGCGCACGTCGCGGTGATGCCCGACGCGCACGTGGCCGACGACGTGTGCGTCGGCACGGTGACCGCCACGACCCGCCGCCTCCTGCCGGCGGCGGTCGGCGGCGACATCGGGTGCGGCATGGTCGCCCTGCGGCTCCGCGCGGGCGCCGATCTGCTCGCGGACCGCGACCGCGCGGCGCGGCTCCTCTCGGGGCTCTGCCGCCGCGTCCCGCACGTCCTGCACCCGGTCGCCGGCGCCCCGCCGCTGCCGAACGACCTCGCCGAGGCGCGGCTCGGCGCGCCGCGGCTCGAGGCGATGAAGCGCCGCGAGGGCCGCATGGAGCTCGGCACGCTCGGCCGGGGAAACCATTTCCTGGAGGTGCAGCGCGACGAGGAGGGCGCGCTGTGGCTGCTCCTGCACAGCGGCTCGCGCGCCATGGGGCCGGCGATCCGGGAGCACCACGAGGCGCTCGCGGCGCGCGATCGCTCGGGGGTCCGCTTCCTCGAGGCCGACAGCGAGGCAGGGCGCGCGTACCTCGCCGACGCGGCGTGGGCCGCGAGCTACGCGCGGGCGAGCCGCGCCCGGATGGCGGCCGAGGCCGCGGGGCTCTTCGCCGAGCTGTTCGGCGTCGAGGTCGACGCGCCGTCGCGCATCGAGGTCGATCACAACCACGTGCGGCTCGAGGAGCACGGCGGGCGCGCGCTCTGGGTGCACCGCAAGGGCGCCATGGGGCTCCGCGAGGGCGAGCTGGGCGTCGTGCCCGGGTCGATGGGGAGCCCGAGCTTCCACGTGGCGGGGCGCGGCCACCCCGACGCGCTCGGGTCGTCGGCGCACGGCGCCGGGCGCGCGCTGCCGCGGGGCGAGGCGCGCCGCCGCATCGGCGCGCGGCAGCTGCTGCGGGAGGCCGAGGGCGTGTGGTTCGATCATCGCCTCGCCGACCGGCTCCGCGAGGAGGCGCCCTCGGCTTACAAGGACATCGGCGCGGTCATGCGGGCGCAGCGCGCGCTCGTGCGCGTCGTCCGCCGGCTCCGGCCGGTGCTCGTCTACAAGGCGCCGTGAGCGCACCGCTCACGGCCGATCGACACAAGGCGCCGTGAGCGCACCGCTCACGGCCGATCGACACAAGGCGCCGTGAGCGCGCCGCTCACGGCCGATCGACACAAGGCGCCGTGAGCGCCCCGCTCACGGCCGATCGATCGTGAAGACGGGCGACGTCCACGTGTCCCAGTGCGCCTCGTTGCCCGGATCGCCGAGCGCCCTGAGCGCGCGGAGCTTGATCCGATAGTCCCCGTCCGGCACGACCGTCGGCCGCCCGTCGAGCTTCGTCGTGCCCTTCCACCCGTACCGCGTGGCCGCCGTCGCCGACGAGCTCTGGCCGACGTGCGAGAGCGAGAGCGCGCTCCCCCACGGCTTCGCGGTCGCGGCCTCGACGACGTCGAGGGTCACGCGCTCCGCGCCGTGGTCGAAGTGGACCATCACGTACGGCACGTCGTCCGACGCCAGGGTGTAGGTCGCGCCGCTCCGCTGGGGGACCATGCGCGTCCCGCTCAGCTTGCCGAGCCACGGCGCCTCGCTGCTGCCCGACGGCTTGAGGACGGGGACGCTCTGGTAGTCGCCCTTAAACCCCGCGTACGGCACCCGCAGCGGGCCGTCGGCCGCGCCGCCCCGCGGGGTGAACACGAGGTAGCCGCCGAACAGGCTCCCGTCCGCGAGCGCGTCGCTCGCCCTGATCGTGACGGTGACGGTCGCGCGCCCGCGGGCGGGCACGGTGACGCTCGGGGCGCCGAAATCGACGGCCGCGGCGCCGGCCGTCGCGCTCGTCGGCCTCCAGTGATCGCCGCCGGTCGCGCACGCGGCGGGCGCGTGCGACAGGTCGTAGGTGACGTCGTGCGCGGCCGCGTTCTCGAGCGTCAGCGTGCGCGCGGCGGGGCCGGCTTCGCTCTCGCCGAGCGCGAGCTTGCCGGGGCTGATCACGGTGGTCGCGCGGATCGCCCGGTCGACGCGGATCACCCCCGCCCCCTGCCGGTGCGCGCCCTCGAGCACCTGCCCGCTCGGATCGCCGCCCCGCGGCGCGGGGACGGCGCTGTTCTGCAGGACGTCGCGCACGCGCGGCGCCGAGAGCTCCGGGCGCGCGTCGAGCAGGAGCGCGACGGCGCCCGCCACGTGCGGCGCCGCCATCGACGTGCCGCTGAGCGTGTCGTACGAGCCCTGCTCGACCGGGACCGTCGAGTAGATCGCGCCGCCGGGCGCGGCGAGGTCGGGCTTGAAGGAGAGCGCCGCGCTCAGGCCGTGCGAGCTGAAGCCGGAGATGAGGCCCGCCGTGCTGCTCTGCGCGGCCACGGCCCGATCGGTCCAGCTGTGGGTCAGCGGCCCCGCGTCGAGGCGCGCGCTCAGCAGCTCGCCGTCGGCCTGCGCGATCCCCACGACCGGGATCGAGATCGGGCCGCCCGACGCGACCGACGGGTTCATCTCCCCGCCCCGGTCGTTGTAGATCACGACGCCAGCCGCGCCCGCGGCCTGCGCGCGCGCGGCCTTCTCGTGGAAGGGGCAGCCGCCGCGCCGGACGAGCGCTATCTTGCCCGCGAGGCTGCCCGCGGGGAGCTCATCGCAGGCGTCGCGCGCGCTCGAGGGCGTCCCGGTGCGCGCGAGCGGCGCGCTCCCCGAGAGCGGCGGGGGCGGGCTCCCCTCCGCGCGCGCGTAGCCGATCGCCGCGTTGCCCGGCGCCACGGTGAACGACAGGCGGGTCACGCGCGTGCCGTCGATCGACGCGGCGCCGATGACCGCCTCGCCCACGCCGGGCGCGCCCGCGGCCCAGAGCCCCTTCTCGCCGCTGTTGCCGATCGACGCGACGACCACGACGCCCCGCGCGACGAGCGCGGTCGCCGCGGCCGCCGTCGGGTAGTCGGGCCACTGGAACGGCGTTCCGATGCTGATGTTGACGACGCGCATGCCGTCCTCGGCGGCCCGCTCCATCGCCTTGAGGATGATGTCGGCGCGCGATCCGCCGCGGCAGCCGAACACGCGGTAGGCGCCGAAGGTCACGTCCGGCGCCACGCCCTGCACGATCCCGTTCGCCCCGATGATGCCGGCGACGTGCGTGCCGTGGCCCAGGCAATCGTCGGGGTCGCCGTCGGGCACCGGCGGCTTGCTCGCGTCGCCGCTGACGAAGTCGTCGCCGACGAAGTCGTGGCCGAACGCCACGCGGCAGCCCTGGCCGAAGCAGCCGCCGAGGTCGGGGTGATGGTAGTCGACGCCGCTGTCGATCACGCCGACGCGGATGCCCTCGCCGGTCACGCCGAGGTCGCGGCGCACGAGGTCCGCGCCGGACATGTCGCTCGCGACGGCGAGGTCCGGATCGACCGCGGTCGCGGCGCGCGCGACGTCGAGCTCCACGGGCACGACGGGGTAGACGGCCTTGACCCCGGGCATCTCGGAGAGCGCGGCGGAGCCCCCGCGCGCGACGCGAACGGAGAGGCCGTTCCAGAGCTCCTCGAACGAGAACCGGAGCGCGTACCGGAGCCCGCGCTCCTCGGCCGCCCGCCGGAAGAGCGCCCGCTCCTCGTCGGCGAGGCCCTTCGCGCGCGCGCGCCCGCCGCTCGTCGCGGCCGGCGCGCGCTCGAGCTCCACGAACCAGAGCTCCGTCGGCTCCTCCGGCGCGAACGCCGCCTCGCCCGCCGCCGCGCCGTCCGGAGGGGCGTTGTTCTGGCCCGCTCCCTCGACTCCAAGCTCTCCGCTGCACCCTGAAAGAGCGATGTGGAGGCAAGCCAGACCGAACCAGCGCACACCGTATTTCATGAGCCCTGTTCCGCGCGTGCCGTTCATTGAATCAGCTATGTTCGATGGCGCGAATCGGTCAAGCGAGAGCGGGGCGAGAACGGCTCTGAGAGCGAGCCTCGCCACGTCATCGTCGTAGACCCTGGAAGAGCGGCTGTTTCAGGTCAGCCCTCCTTTCGCGCCGGGGCGCAAGGGGACAGGGAGATAATCTGTTCCCCGCTTCCCCTTGCGTCCCTTGCGCCCTGGCGGTCCTCTTCCCATCTGCCGATTTTCTCTGGATCTTGACGTGATCGGTGTTCTAGGGTCGCGCGGCTCTCCGGCGCGGACGGCGCCGGGGCTCGGATGTGGAATGACGGTCCTCGCGCGCGCCTTGTTCTCCATGCACCATCGCCTGGTCCACGTGCCGCGCGTGGGCCGCGTCGCGCGGGCGCTGGCCGCGCAGGTGGGCCGCGCGTCGTCGCTGCTCGACGTGGGCGCGGGCGACGGGACGGTCGCGCTCGAGGTCGCGCGCCGGGTGGGCGCGCAGCGCGTCGTCGGCGTCGACGTGAAGGCGCGCCCCGGCGCGGCGCTCCCGGTCGTCGCGTACGACGGCGAGCGCCTCCCCTTCCCCGACGGGGCGTTCGAGGCGGTGCTCCTCTCCGACGTGCTGCACCACTGCGCGCGCCCCGCCGCGCTGCTCGCGGAGGCGCTCCGGGTCGCCGCGCGCGTCGTCGCGCTCAAGGATCACTTCCGCTTCGGCCCGGTCTCGGAGAAGGTGCTGCTCCTCATGGACCTCGTCGGCAACGCCGCGCCGGGCGTCGAGGTGCGCGGCGCCTACTTCACGCCGGGCGAGCTCGTCGAGCTCGTGCGCGGCGCGGGCGGGCGCATCACCGGCCTCGAGTGGCCGCTCCGGATCCACGACATGCCGTTTCGCATGGTGACGCAGGATCGACTGCAGTTCGCGGCCCGGGTCGAGCGCCCGGCCGGAGGAGGCGGGCGATGACCGGGCTCAGGTCGTTCGTCGTCGGCGGCGCCGGGTTCATCGGGAGCCACCTCACCGATCGCCTCGTCGAGCGCGGCCACGTGACGCTGTACGACAACCTCTCGGTCGGGCGCCGCGCGTTCGTGGCCTCGCACCTCGCCTCCGGGCGCGCGACGCTCGTCGAGGCGGACGCCCTCGACCTCGAGCGCCTCACCGAGGCGATGGCGGGCCACGATCTCGTCGTGCACCTCGCCGCGAACCCCGAGGCGCGCTGGGGGCTCGCGCGGACGCGGCTCGATCTCGAGCAGGGGACGATCGCGACGTACAACGTGCTCGAGGCGATGCGGCGCACGGGGGTGAGCCGGCTGATCTTCTCGTCCTCCGGGACGGTCTACGGCGACACCGCGCGGCGGTGCGCCGAGGGCGATCTCGGCGCCCTGCCGATCTCGCTCTACGGCGCGAGCAAGCTCGCGGGCGAGGCGCTCATCAGCGCCTATGTCGAGTGCTTCGGCCTCACCGCGTGGATCTACCGCTTCGGCAACGTGGTCGGGCCGCGCGGGACCCACGGCGCGGCGCTCGATTTCCTGAAGAAGCTCCGCGACCGCCGCACCGAGCTCGAGGTGCTCGGCGACGGGCGCCAGTCGAAGCCGTACCTCGATGTCCGCGACTGCGCGGAGGGGATCCTGTTCGGCTTCGATCGCGCGGCGGAGCGGCTCAACATCTTCAACCTCGCGCCCGAGGACGCGACGAGCGTCTCCCGCATCGCGGAGCTGTGCGTGGCGGCGTCGCCCTACCCCGACGCGGTGATCCGGTATCAGGGCGGCGAGCGCGGGTGGCCCGGCGACGTGCCGCGATCGCGGATGGATCCGGGCAAGCTGGCGGCGCTGGGCTTCCGGGTGCGCCACACGAGCGACGAGGCCGTGCGCATGGCGGTGGAGGCGCTCGCGAGCGAGGTGTTCGGGGGCGAGCCGGCGGGGTGAAGGCCAGGGCGGCGGCGCGCCCGGGCGCGCCGCGGTGGTAGACTCCGCGCATGGCTGACCTCACTCTGTATATCGGAAACAGGTCCTATTCCTCGTGGTCGCTCCGGCCCTGGCTCGCCCTGAAGCACGCCGGCGCCGAGTTCGACGAGGTGGTGATCCCGCTCCGGGCGCCGGGCGTCCGCACCCCGGAGATCCAGCGCCACTCGCCCTCGGGCAAGGTGCCGGCCCTGAAGCACGGGGCGCTCACGATCTGGGAGTCGCTCGCGATCGCCGAGTACGTGGCGGAGAGCTTCCCCGACGCGAAGCTCTGGCCGGAGGCGCGCGGCGCGCGCGCCGTCGCGCGGGCGGTGAGCGCCGAGATGGCGAGCAGCTTCGCCGCGCTCCGCACCGCGCTCCCGATGAACGTGCGGCGCAAGATCCAGGGCGTGGCGATCACCGAGGCCGCGTCGCAGGACATCGCGCGTCCAAGCGATCTGGAACGACTGCCGATCTCGCTTCGGCCAAGGGGGCGAGTTCCTGTTTGGCCGCTTCAGCGTCGCGGACGCGATGTACGCGCCGGTCGCGACGCGGTTCGACACCTACGGGGTCGAGCTCGACGCGATCTCTCAGCGCTACGTGGCGTCGATCCTGGCCCTCCCCGCGATGCAGGAGTGGATCGCGAAGGCCAAGGAGGAGCCGCACATCATCGAGGCGTACGAGGCCATCGGCGTCGTGGGCAAGTAGGGGCCGGCACGCGGGCGCGACGATCGCGACGATCGATGACGATGTCGCGCAGCTTCCGCCGCCCCGTCGCGCGGTAACGGCTGCGGCCGGCGGCGAGAAGCGCTACTAGACGCGGACATGCCGCACGAACTCGACCTGATCCTCACGCTCACGGGCGGGCTCACCGCCGCCCTCGCGTTCGGCTTCATGACCCAGCGGCTGAGGCTGTCGCCCATCGTGGGCTACCTGCTGGCCGGGATCCTCGTCGGCCCCTTCACGCCGGGGTTCGTCGCCGACAAGGGGCTCGCGGATCAGCTCGCGGAGATCGGGGTCATCCTGCTGATGTTCGGGGTCGGCCTGCAATTCCACGTCCGCGAGCTCCTCGCCGTGCGCAAGGTCGCCGTGCCGGGCGCCCTCATCCAGATCGCCGTCGCCACCGCGCTCGGCGGCCTGGTCGGCCGCGCCGCGGGCTGGTCGTGGGCCGCGTCGATCGTCTTCGGCATCGCCATCTCCGTGGCGAGCACCGTCGTGCTCACGCGCGTCCTCAGCGACAGCCACGTCCTGCACACCCCGGCCGGTCACCTCGCCATCGGCTGGCTCGTGCTCGAGGACGTCTTCACCGTGCTCGTGCTCGTACTGCTCCCCGCCCTGCTCGGCGGGGACGCCGGCGCGGGCGCGACGGGGGTCGCGGTGTCCGTGGGCATCGCGGTCCTCAAGCTCGCCGGGCTCGTGGCCTTCGTCTTCATCGTCGGACAGCGCGTCATCCCCACGCTGCTCGGTTACGTGGCGAAGACCGGCTCGCGGGAGCTCTTCACGCTGACGGTGCTCGTCGTCGCGCTCGGCGTCGCCGTCGGCTCGGCGAAGCTCTTCGGCTCGTCGATGGCGCTCGGCGCCTTCCTGGGCGGCCTCGTCGTCGGCCAGTCCGACTTCAGCTCGCGCGCCGCCTCGGAGGCGCTCCCGATGCGCGACGCGTTCGCCGTGCTGTTCTTCGTCTCGGTCGGCATGCTCCTCGACCCCACGCAGCTCGCCATCGGCTGGCCGGTCGCCGCGGCGACGCTCGCCGTGGTGCTGATCGGCAAGCCGCTCGCCGCGCTCTTCGTCGTGGTGCTGCTCCGCCGCCCCCTCCAGACCGCCTTCGCCGTGGCCCTGTCGCTCGCGCAGATCGGGGAGTTCTCGTTCATCCTCGCGACGCTCGGCCGGCAGCTCGGCATCATGCCGGACGAGGCCTCGCAGGCGCTCGTCGTCGCGTCGATCGCGTCGATCACCTTGAACCCCCTGCTCTTCAGCCTCCGGGATCGCCTGGCGCGCTCGACGTCGGCGCTCCTCCTGCGCCGCGGCGCCGCGGCGCAGGCCGGCGCGGAGCCCGCGCCGGTGGACGAGAGCGCCCACCGCACGGTCGTCGTGGGCTACGGCCCGGTCGGGCGGACGCTGACCCGGCTGCTCCGGGAGAACGGCATCGAGCCCACGGTCGTCGAGCTGAACGTCGACACGGTGAGGCACCTGCAGAGCCAGGGCATCCGCGCGATCTACGGCGACGCGACGCAGCGGGAGATCCTCGAGCGCGCCGGGGTCGGGACGGCAGACAGCCTGCTGTTCACGTCGGCGGGCCCGTCCGGGGACGCGGTGATCGAGCAGGCGAAGGGCATCAATCCGGGGCTGTTCGTCCTCGCCCGCGCCTTCTACATGCGCGAGGTGGCCGCGCTGAAGAAGGCGGGCGCGGACGTCGTCGTGACCGGCGAGGCCGAGGTCGCGTTCTCGATGACCGAGCGCCTCCTCGTGCGGCTCGGCGCGACGGCCGAGCAGGTGGAGCGCGAGCGCGAGCGCGTCCGGAGCGAGCTCTTCGGCACCAGCGCGCCGGAGCCCCAGCCCGCGGCGCCCGCGGGGTGATCCCGCGGCGGGGCGGAGGTCCGGCTCAGCGCGATTTGCCGAGCGAGGTCACGCCGCCGACGACCAGCGCGAGCCCGACGACCTGCTGCCACGCGAACGGCTCGCCCAGGATGACCCAGGAGAACGCGATCGTGAGCACCGGGCCGAGCGTCGAGAACGTCGCGGCCCGGCCGGCGCCGAGCCGCCGGATCGCCGCCGCGAGCAGGACGATGGGGAGCACCGTGCTGATCGTCGCCATCGCCGCCGCGTACCACCACACCGCGGCCGGGAGCTCCGAAAGCCGCGCGGGGCTCCCCGTCGCCGCGTAGTGCGCGAGCACCATCACGCACGAGGTCGCCCCGCAATACGCGGCGAGGCGCGTCGAGCCCACCCTGGAGGCGAGCTTGCCGACGCCGATGTAATAGAGCGCGTAGGTCACCGCGCTCGCGAACACCCACGCTCCGCCGACGGCGACGACCCGCGCGTCCCCGGTTTGTTCGAGATCGTGCCAGACGGCCGCCGCGAGGCCGAGATAGCACACGGCGAGCGCTCCCCAGGCCTTGGCGCGCACCGGCTGCTTCAGCCACACCGCGCCGATCAGGAGCACGAGCGTCGGATACACGAACAGGATCAGGCGCTCGAGGCCGGTGCTGATGTACGTGAGCCCGATGAAGTCGAACAGGCTGGACAGGTAGTACCCGAGGAAGCCGACGAGCAGCACGCCGCCCCAGAGGCGGGGCGTCATGCGCTCGGCGGCCTCGCCGCGCTCCCTCCGGGCGAGCCACAGGAAGAACGGCAGCGCGATGCCCATCCGCAGCGCGAGCAGCGACACCGCGTCGATCGGGTGCGCGGCGTAGGCGAGCTTCACGAAGATCGCCTTCAGCGCGAACGTCGCCGCGGAGAGGACGGCGAACGTCCGGCCATCGTCGAGGAGGCCAGTCGGCAGCTCGCCGGTCAAGGTGTGCGCGCGCTCGGATTGGGACATGAAATCGCGCCTCTCGTCGTCACAGGCTCACAGGTCGATTCGCGGGAGACCGGGCATCGGCCACCGCGCCACCGCGCCACCGCGCCACCGCGCCACCGCGCCGCCGCGGCCCCGCCCCGCGGGCGCGCTCCTCGAGCGGGAGACGAGCCAGCATTGCGCGTGGAAGTCCGCGTTTGCCATCGCACAGGACGGCTCCGGGGAGAGGCAGGTATTTTTCAGGTAGGGGACGATCTCCCGGCTGGGTAGCTGTCCGGGCCGCTGCGCGCGCGGATCGCGTCGGATCGGGCCGCGCTCCCCGTGGGCCTTGGGCTAAGCTCCCCGTTCCGATGACGTCTCCTGCTGGCCCAGGCACCGCCGCGCGCGTCCCGGGCGCGCTCCCCGCCCCCGGCGGGCCGCCCCCGCGGCGGCGGCGCGCGCCGCTCGCGCAGGAGCCCTCCGGCGTGCACCAGGTCGGCGCGTCGTTCCTGCAGATCGCCGCCACGGTCGGCGGCATGGCCGTGCTCGCGGGGCAGATCGCGGCGCGCGTGGCCACGCTCCGCGTCGACGGCGCCGAGTTCATGCGCAACCTCTACAGGATGGGCGTCAAGTCGATGCCCATCGTCGTCGTGACGGCGCTCTTCACCGGCGCGATCATGGTCATCCAGGCGGCGCCGCTGGTCGAGCGCTTCGGCGCGCACGGCCTGCTCGGCTGGGGCGCGGGCTTCGGCACGCTCCGCGAGATCGCCCCGCTGCTCACGGCGCTCATGATCAACGGCCGCGTCGGCGCCAACAACACCGCCGAGCTCGGCACCATGGTCGTCACCGAGCAGATCGACGCCCTCCGCGTGCTCGCGATCGACCCGGTGAGCTTCCTCATCGCCCCGCGCTTCCTCGCGATGGTGCTGACGCTGCTGCTCTCGGTGATCTTCGCCGACGCGCTCGCCCTGCTCGGCGCCGCGTTCACCGGCGACCTCCTGCTCGGCGTCGCCCCGGCCGTCTTCTACAACGGCCTCACGAGCGGGCTCCTCGGCATCGGCGACGTCATGAGCGGCCTCGTCAAGAGCGTCGTCTTCGGCGTCGTCCTCGCGCTCTCGAGCTGCCAGTACGGCCTCGGCGTGACCGGCGGCGCCCCCGGCGTCGGCCGCGCCGTCAACGCGACCGTCGTCGCCTCGGCCGCCGGCATCTTCATCCTCGACTACTTCGTCTCGTTCACGCTCGACTGACGGACCGACGGCGCCGCGCATGCCCCCTTCCCACCCGAGCTTCCCGGAGCGCGCGAGCGCTGGCCCCCCCACCGGCCCCCCCTCGAGCGAGCTCCGCGACGTCGCGCCCGAGCTGTCCGGCGTCGCCGCGCTCGGCGGCGCCGCGCTGTCCCTCCTCGCGTCCGCGCGCGAGCTCTACTCGGTATTCGTAAGGACGCTTTACTACTGCGCGAAGGGCCGCCGCGAGCCGGGCGCCGTGCTCGTGCAGATGTACGAGATCGGCAACAAATCGCTGTTCTTCCTGACGGTCGTGATGGGCTTCATCGGGATGATCATGGTCTTTCAGGCCGGCCAGCAGGCCAAGCGGGTCATCCCGGATCTGACCATGCTCGGCGCGACCTACCTCGAGCTGCTCGTCCGCGATCTCGCCGCCTCGATCGGCGCGCTGATGCTCGCCACGCGCGTCGGCGCCGGCATCGCCGCCGAGATCGGCTCGATGGTGGTGACCGAGCAGGTCGACGCCCTGCGCATGTGCGCGGCCGATCCGATCGACTACCTCATCAAGCCGCGGTTCATCGCGAGCCTGCTCATGACGACGTGCCTCATCGTCTGGAGCGCCGCGGTCGCGTTCACCACGGGGATGATCACCGCGTACAGCATGTTCGGCGTGAGCCCCGAGACGTTCATCAACGTGAGCCTCGTCGACGCGGGCGACCTCGCCACCGGCCTCGCCAAGTGCGTGGCGTACGGCGCCGCGATCCCGGTGGTCTCCGGCCACTCCGGCCTCTCGACCTTCGGCGGCAGCGAGGGCGTGGGCTGGGCGACGACGCGGGCGGTCGTGAACTCCTCGCTCGCGGTCATCGTCCTCAACATGCTGATCTCGGCGGCCGCGTTCCTGATCTTCCGCTAGCCCGACCGCGCGGCCGCGCCGCGCCTCACTCGATCGGCCCCTCCGCGCTGCCGGTGATGAACTGCCGCACGATCGGGTCCTCGGCGCCCTGGAACACCGCTCGATCCCCGAGGAGGCGGACGAGCCCTTGATAGAGCATGACGATGCGGTCGGCGATCGTGAAGATGCTCACGAGATCGTGGCTCACGACGATGCTCGTCACGCCGAGCGTGTCGCTGAGCTCGCGGATCAGCTTGTCGACGCGCCGCGCGCTCACCGGGTCGAGGCTCGTGGTCGGCTCGTCGAAGAGCACGTAGCGCGGGTCGAGCGTGAGCGCGCGGGCGATGGCGACGCGCTTGCGCATCCCGTCGCCGAGCTCCGGCGGGAAGCGGTCGGCGAACTCGCGCATGTGCACCTGCTCGAGCCGCCGCCGCGCCTCCGCGAGCGCCTCCTTCGGCTTGAGCCCCTTGTGCTTGCGGAGCGGGAGCGCGACGTTCTCGGCGCACGTCATCGAGTCGAACAGCGTCGAGTGCTGGAACACCATCGCGCACTTCATCCGGACCGGGTACATCCGGGCCTCGTCGAAGCGGCTCACCTCCTCGCCGTCCAGCCAGATCTCCCCGCCGTCCGGGTAGAGCAGGCCGACGAGGTGCTTGATCAGCACGCTCTTCCCGACCCCCGACTGCCCGATGATGAAGAACACCTCGCCGTCCTCGACGTCGAACGAGACGTCCTTGAGGACCTCTTTGGGTCCAAAGGATTTTCTGACATTCCGGAACGAAATCATCGCGACCTGCGGGGTAATTGCGGTTGCGTCAGGGCAAAGGCAGCGCGAAGCGTCACGACGCGCGCCGGAAACAATGCGTCACAGGCGAGGAGGCACGCACGGCTGGATCCCGGCCTATTTCCCTCACCTTCTGCCGCAAGATCGGACAAGATGAAGCACCCATGGCAAGCCCGCGATCGATCGAGGTCAAAGTCGGGATCCTCATACTCACGGCGATCGGGCTCCTCGCCACGTTCATCCTCGTGATGGGCGGGGTCAACTTCCAGCCGAAGTACTCGATCTACGTCGAGTTCGACAACCCGGGCGGCCTCCAGACCGGGGCGCCGGTGAAGATCGCCGGGGTCGAGGTCGGCAAGCTCAGCGAGATCCACTTCCGCGGCGGCCAGGTCGGCAAGGACGGCCGCCGCGAGCCGCTCGTGCGCATCCAGCTGCGCGTCGAGGAACGTTACCAGCAGAGCATCCACGACAACGCCACGTTTTACGTCACGACGCAGGGCGTGCTCGGCGAGCAGTTCCTCGCGATCGAGCCGGGCTCGACCGATCGGCCGGTGCTCCCGGCGAACGCGGTCGTCCGGGGGCTGGATCCGCCGCGCCTCGACATGCTCCTCGCCGAGGGATACGAGCTGCTGCACGCGACCGTCACGGCGATGCGCGAGCACCGGGAGGAGGTCGGCGAGGCGTTCGACGGGCTCCGGAAGACGCTGAAGGGCACCGGCGACTTCATGCACCGGAACCAGGACCGGCTCGATCGCATCGCCGAGAACGTCGAGCAGATCAGCCTCGACGGCACCGATCTCGTGAAGGACGCCCGGCAGAAGTACGTGAACAACCCGCAGATCGACCGGATCCTCGCGAACGCCGATCAGGTGAGCAGCACGGCCGCGCGCGATCTGCCGCCGCTCATGGCGGACGCGCGCGAGACGCTGGCCAACGCGCGCCGGCTGTCCACCACGGTGGGCGGCGAGCCGGAGCAGGCGAAGATCCGGAAGACGCTCGACGACATCGCCGAGATCGCGGGCAGGGCGAGGTCGGCGACCGCCGACGCCCAGGAGGTCCTCGCCCACGTCAAGCGCGGCAAGGGGACGGTGGGCGCGCTGGTGATGGACGAGCAGCTGTTCGACGACCTCCAGGAGCTCGCCCGCGACCTCAAGCACAACCCCTGGAAGTTCTTCTGGCGCGAGTGAGCGCCCGCCGCGCCCTCTCGGAGGCGGCGGGCAAGTCCGCGAAAGCGCGGACGCCGGCCGGCCCGGGCGGTCAGGCCAGCTTGATCAGCGGGGCGCCTTCGGTGACCGCGGCCCCCTCGGTGACGAGGATCTCCTCGACCGTCCCCTCGTCCTCGGCCTCGACGGGCATCTCCATCTTCATGGACTCGAGGATGACGACGACGGTCCCCTCTTCGACCCTGTCGCCCGGCTTGACCTCGATCTTCCACACGGTACCGGTGATGTGCGCCTTGATGACTTTTGCCATGGGCGCGCGAACCTACCGGAGAGCCGCCGAGAATCCAACGGGACCGTGGCGCGCGGCGCCGCGACCTCGGGAGGCGCTGTGTCGGGCGTTCCCGGCCCGAGCGTGTCCGCCGGCCCTCTCTGGACGGTACAGGTCGCTCGGCGGCGCGGGTGCGCGCGGCGGCGCGGGTACACAGGTGCGCGGACAACGGACGTCGAGGGCGTGGAAGCGTGGAAGGGACGGAGCGCTGCGATTTCCGCTGGTACCTGCCGTGCGCCACGGCGATAATCTGGCCGGCGGCCCCGCGGTTCCTCGACATCGCGAGGGTCGCGGTGATCGCGAAGATTTGCGTGAAAGCCGCGCTGCGGGTCAGAATCGTCTTGCTCGGTGCCCTCACCCGGGGCGACCTGCAGGTTCTCCGCACCGCCCCTAGGTAGCCCAACCGCACGCGCTCGATCGAAGGAGCCACGAGGTCATGTCGGAACAGAAGGAAAGCTCGGTCCTGTTCTCGCTCAAGGAGCTGATGAACCTCGAGGAGGATCGCATCAAGACCGAAGAGGCCCAGAAGGCCGCCGCCGCCGCCGCCGCCGAGAAGGCGCGGGTCGAGGCGGAGCGCGCCGCGCGCGAGGCCGAGGAGCTGCGCCTCCGCACCGAGGAGGAGCGCCGCCGCAACGAGGAGCGGCGCGCCCGCGAGGAGGCTGCGCGGCTCGAGGCGATCCGGCAGGCCGAGATCGAGAAGGCGCGCGTCGAGGCCGAGCAGAAGGCGCGGCTCGAGGCGATGGCGGCGCAGCAGCACCACGAGCGCTCCCTCGCGGCGCTGCAGCAGGACGAGTCGAAGAAGAAGCTGCGCAAGCTCCTCATCGGCGGCGCCGTCGCCAGCGTGCTGGTGATCGGCGGCATCACCATCGCCGCGGTCAAGTCGTCCCAGGAGAACGAGGCGCGCATCGCCGCCGAGGCCGCGCGCGCCCGCGAGCTCGAGGAGGCGAACAAGCGGCTCGAGGCGCAGATGAAGGAGTCCGAGTCCAAGATGTCGGGGCTCCGCGACCAGCTCGCGAGCGCGAAGGACGAGGCGACCCGCCTCGCCCTGCAGAAGCAGCTCGAGGCCGAGCAGCAGAAGCAGGAGCAGCTGCGCCGCGGCGGCGGAGGCGGCGGCGTGCGGCCGTCCGGCGGCCAGCCGGCGAGCGGCGGCAACAGCAAACCCTGCACCTGCGCCCCTGGCGATCCGCTCTGCAGCTGCTTCTGATCGGGGACGGGGTCACCGCATGACGAACACCGGCTACGTCAGGCAGAGGACGAGCCTCGGCGGCAGCTCGCTCGACGAGGCGCGCCGCAGGCTCGTCTTCCCGCTCGACTTCGCGACCCTCGACGAGGCCCGGGCGGCGGCGACCCGCGTCGCCCCCTCCGTCGGCGTGCTCAAGGTCGGCCTGGAGCTGTTCGTCCGCGAGGGGCCGGCCGCGATCGAGATCGGCAGGTCGCTCGGCCTCGACGTCTTCCTCGATCTGAAGCTGCACGACATACCCGAGACGGTGGCCCGCGCGGTGTCGAGCGCCGCCGCGCACGGCGTCCGCTACCTGACCGTGCACGCGGCCGGCGGCGCCGAGATGCTGCGGCGCGCGGCCCAGGAGGCGGCGCGCTCCCAGGATCTGATCCTCCTCGCCGTCACCGTGCTCACGTCGCTCGACGCGGGCGATCTGGCCGCGCAGGGCATCCAGGGGAGCGCGTCGGAGCACGTGGTGCGGCTGGCGCAGCTCGCGCGCGACGCCGGCATCCACGGGTTCGTCGCCTCGCCGCAGGAGGTGCCGGCGCTGCGGGAGGCGCTCGGGCGTGGCGAGCTCATCGTGACGCCGGGCATCCGCCTCGGCCCCGGGCAGGACGGCGCGCGCGCCGACGATCAGAAGCGCATCGCCACGCCCTCGGCCGCGATCTCGGCCGGCGCCGATCTCCTGGTGGTCGGCCGGCCGATCCGCGACGCGGCCGATCCGCTCGCCACGGCGCGCTCCATCGTCCAGGAGATCGCGCACACGCTCCACCCTCCGCGCTGACGTGAGCCGACTCGTCTACGGTCTCCAGCCCGTCCGGGAGGCGATCCGCGCGCACGGCGCTCGGATCGGCTGGGTCCTCGTCCAGCGCGACGGCGGCCCGAAGCTCGACGCGCTCGCGCGCCTCGCGGAGGGCCAGGGCATCCCGACCGAGCGCGCGCCGCGCGGCGAGCTCGATCGCCGCAGCGCCGGCGGCCGCCACCAGGGCGCCGTCGCGTCGGCGCCCGAGCTCCAGATCGTCGGGGTCGACGCGATCCCGGTCGTCGAGGAGGGCCAGCCCGGCGTCGGTACGATCACGGTGGCGCTCGACGGCGTGATGGACCCCCAGAATTTCGGCGCGGTGATCCGCAGCGCCGTCGCCCTCGGCGCGCGGGCGATCCTGTGGCCCGAGCACAGCTCGGCGCCGCTCACGCCGGCGACGTTCCGCGCGTCCGCCGGCGCGATCGAGCACGCGAGGCTCTGCCGTGTCCGCTCCTTGCCCGACGCGCTGGAGTCGCTCGCCGCCCGGGGTGTCGCCGCGATCGCGCTCGACGCGCAGGGCCCGGTCGAGCTCGGCGAGCTGCCCCTGACCGGCCCGGTCGCGATCGTGATCGGCGCCGAGGACAAGGGCACGCGCCGCTCGGTCCGCCGCGTCTGCCAGCACGTGGCCCGGCTCCCCATGACCGGCCCCATCTCCTCGCTGAACGCCTCGGTCGCCGGCGCGATCGCGCTCTACGAGGTCGTCCGGCAGCGCCGCGCGCCCCGCGCGTAGCCCGAGGCCGAAAGCGATCGTCGCCTCGCCCGCGCGAGCGCACGTCGCCTCGCCCGCGCGAGCGCACGTCGCCTCGCCCGCGCGAGCGCACGTCGCCTCGCCCGCGCCCTGCCCGGCGGACCCACGGCGCGTGCGCTGCGCGATCGTAAGGCCGGCGCCGTAGGCCATTCCCGAGGGGACCTGGAGCGCTCGATCCCGCGCAATGGGGCTGGGCTCGGCGCAACGCGCGCTGCGAGGTCGTCAGGAAGCGCCGTCAGTTCATTCCTGAATTCAGAAAAATGATCAACAAATTTGCATAGATAAGCGGAACACCTGAAGCGGTTTCGAGCAGGGGGTCCATCGCTGAACAGGCTCGCAGCAGGACGGCCGATTCAATCCATTCAATGGATCGACAAAAAGAATCCACACCCCCCTCAAAAAGTTGAGTCGCTGCGAGGGTTTACCCCTGTGGACTCACCCTTTTCTGCGCGGTAATCCGGAATGGCTCGAGGGATGGTTCAAGAATCGACGGGCTCTCGGTAAGCGGCTGGATCGGCTCAGCTTCCGGCTGGAAGCGACCGGAGGCGGGAGAGCACGCGGGCCACGCGGCGCGCGGCCTCGACCACGTCGGCTTCGGTCGTGTCCTCGCCGATCGAGAAGCGCACGGCGGAGGCCGCGCGCTCGGGTCCGAGCATCGCCGTGAGGACCGGGGACGGCTCGGCGGTCCCGGCGCTGCAGGCCGCGCCGCTGGACACGGCGACGCCCTCGAGGTCGAGCGCGGCGCAGAGCTCGTCGCCGCGCCAGCCGGGCCAGGAGAGGTTCGTGACGTGGGGGGCGCGCGCGCCCTCCCCGTTGCGGACCGGCGAAGCGCCGGCGGCGCGCCCAACCTGGGTGAGCTCGGCCTCGAGGCGATCGCGGAGCGGGGCGAGCGCCGCGTAGCGGGCGGGGGCGCCGAGCGCTCGACGGGCGGCGACGGCGAAGCCGGCCGCGGCCACCGGGTCCTGCGTCCCGGGCCGCAGCCCGCGCTCCTGCGCGCCGCCGAGCAGGACGGGCCGGAGCCGGATGCCGGGCCGCGCCGCGAGGGCGCCGATCCCCTTCGGGCCGCGGATCTTGTGGGCCGCGACCGACACGAGATCCGCCCCGGCCCACGCCTCGGGCGGCAGGCGCCCCACCGCCTGGACGGCGTCGACGTGGAGCCGCGCCCCGCGGGCGTGGACGATCGCCGCGGCCTCGGCGACCGGCTGGACGACCCCCGTCTCGTGGTTCACCGCCTGGAGGCTGACGAGCCGCACCGGCGCGACCGCCGCCGCCCGGTCGATGGCTGCGGCGATCGCCTCCGGCGCGACCCGGCCGGACGGCTCGGGATCGACCCAGGCGACGTGCACGCCGCGGCCGGCGAGCCCCTCCGCGGCGCGGGTCACCGACGGGTGCTCGATCCGCGAGACCACGAGCGCGCCGTGGAGCCGCCCCGGCGCCGGCACGCCGGCCGCGCCTGCCGCGCCTGCCTCGTCGCCGAAGGCGTGCAGGAGCGCGAGGTTGTTGGCCTCGGTCCCGCCCGAGGTGAGGGTCACGTCGCGCGCGTCGAAGCCGGTGAGCCGGGCGACCGCCTCCCGCGCCTGCTCGATGAACGCGCGCGCCCGCCGCCCCGGCCCGTGCACGCTCGCCGGGTTGGCCCAGGCCACCTCGGCGGCGGCCTGCATGGCCGCGAGGACCTCGGGGTGCGGCGGCGTCGTGGCGTTCCAGTCGAGGTAGATGACGCTGGAGGCAGGGCGCATCCGGCCTACGAATCGATGGGCGGCGACGAGGGCGGGCCGAGCCGGCCCGGCGAGCTGCCGTCGTCCTGGAGCGGCGCCCGCCGGGCGACCGTCAGGTAGAACGCGGCTCCGGTGAGCGACTCGCCCTCGATGACCTCGTTGCTCGGCGAGACGACGCGCACGTCGCCGCCGAGCCCGCGGGCGGTGCGCCGCGCGATCGCGAGCCCGACGCCGACGCCGCCGTAGGCGCGCGTGGCCGAGCCGTCGACCTGGTAGAACGGCTCGAAGATGCGCGGCTGGCGGTCGGCCTTGACCCCGGGCCCCGTGTCCGCGACGCAGAGCTCGTAGTGCCCCGACTGGAGCACGCTGACCCGCACGCCCGCGGTGCCGCCGGCCGGCGTGAACTTCGCGGCGTTCTCGAACAGCTGGATCATCGCCCGCTGCAGCCGGCCCGCGTCGCCCCAGGCGGGCAGCGGGCCGCGCGGGAGATCCTCGACGAGCTGGACCTTCCCCTCGGCGAAGCGGTCGGCCACCTGCGCGAGGGCGCGCCGCGTGGTGTCGAGGAAGTCGTACTCCGAGTGCATGAAGCGCATCCGGCCCGTCTCGATGCCGGTCACGTCGAGCAGGTTGTCGATCAGCGACCGGAGCCTGCGCACGCAGTCCTCCATCGCGAGCAGCGCCTTCTTCTGCGCCTTGTTGAGCGGGCCGAGCTCCTCGTCGGCGAGCAGCTTCACGTACCCGACGATCGGGGTCATCGGGGTCGCGAGCTCGTGCGAGATGTTGCGGTAGAACTCGGTGCGCGCGGCGTCGAGCTCGCGCAGCCGGGCGTTGGCGCGCGAGAGCTCGGCCACCTTCTGCTCGAGGTGGGCGACGATGCGCTGGCTCTGCTCGCGCAGCCGGAGCGGCCCCTGCGACGCGGGGAGCTCCTCGCGCGCGCCGCTGAGGTAGCGGGCGATGACGGCCGAGAAGGAGCGCGCGTCGATCGGCTTCTGGAGGAAGCCGTCGCAGCCGACCGCAAGGCTCGTGTCCCGGTCGCCCTCGGCGGTGATCGCCACGATCGGGACGCCGGCGAGCGACGCCTCGCCGCGCAGGCGCAGCGTGACCTCGAACCCGTCGAGGCCGGGGATGTTCAGATCGACGAGGACGAGGTCCGGGCGGTGCGCGCAGGCGAGGCGCACCCCTTCGAGCCCGTCGGCGGCCTCGAGGACCTCGTAGCCTGCGCTCTGGAGCAGCTTGCGGACGAGCAGGCGGTTCGCGGGATCGTCCTCGATGTGAAGTATCTTCGACATGGGCTCTGCGTGCGGATAGTAGTCACGAACGGCGGGGTTCAGGCACGTTCTGCGCTACTTTCCACCGCGTGACCAGGCGCGCCGGCGCGATCCGGGCCCGGTTCGTCCGCTTGGGGCGCTCGCTTGCAACGAGCTTGTTCTTTCGCGCTCGCTGAGCCCGTCGGCGGCCCGCGCGCAACGGGTGCCAGGCGCGCGCTGAGCGGGTTGCCAGGCGCGCGCTGAGCGGGTTGCCAGCCGCGCGCCGAGCGGGCTGCCGCCGCGTGCCGAGCGGGTTGACGAGCGGCGGCGCCCATCCAATACGGGGGCCGCCATGCTCGGCTCCTTCAAGTTCGACCGCGCCGTCACGGCGGCGCCCTGCTTCGCCTCCCCCCGGTTCCCCCGGCGCTCCCGATGACGACCACGCACCAGCGAGAGAGCGAGGCCGCCGGCGCAGGCGTCGGCGGCGGAGAGGCCGGAAACCTCCCTCGGCCGGAAGCGCCTCCCGGCGCGGGCGCGCCGCGCGAGAGCGCCGGCGCCGCGGCGCGTCCGCTGCCCGCGCGCCTCTCCTACGGGCTCGCGGCGCTCAGCGGCCTGTTCTACTTCCTCGGGTTTCCGGGGATGGACCTCTGGCCGATCTCGTTCTTCGGCCTCGTCCCGCTGATCGTGGCGCTGCGCGGGCAGACGCCGGGGCGCGCGGCGCTGCTCGGCTGGATCGCCGGCTTCGTCATGACGATGACCGGCTTCTACTGGCTGCTCGAGATGCTGCGGGTGTTCAGCGGATTCCCCACGATCCTCTGCGCGCTCTTCATGGCCATCCTCTGCGCCTACCAGGCCGGACGGATCGCCCTCTGCGGCTGGCTCTACGGGCGGGCCGAGGCGCGCGGATGGCCAGGCGCCGTGGCGTTCGCGCTCGCGTTCGTGACGAGCGAGCTCGTGTATCCGCTGCTCTTCCCCTGGTACTACGGCGCCTCGGTCCACAACGCGCCGGTCATGGGCCAGGTCGCGGATCTCGGCGGCCCCTACCTCGTCGGGCTGGTGCTTGTCGCCGCCAACCTCGCCATCGCCGAGCTGGTGACCTTCCGGCTCGATCGCGCGCCGCGCGCGGGCGGCGGCGCCGGCCCACGAACCGGCCGCCCGCTCCGCCGCGCGGTCGTCGCGGTGGGCGTCGCGGCCCCCGCCCTCGCGGCCGTGTACGGCGTGATCCGCATGCGCGCCGTGGACGCGGCCGCCGCCGCGGCCGAGCCGATCAAGATCGGGATCGTCCAGCCGAACCTCGCGCTCTTCGACCGGCGGAACGCGCTCAAGATCCACGTGGACCGCACCCGGGCGCTCGCGAAGCAGGGCGCGGGGCTCGTCGTGTGGAGCGAGGCCGGCGTGCCGCAGGCGTTCCGCGAATCGTCGTACAAGAACGACGTCCAGCGGTCGCTCACGAGCCGCCTCGGCGTCCCCACCGTGGTCGGCACGGTCATCCACCGGCTCCCGGCCGATCGGAACGAGCGCGGCGTGAGCTTCAACACGGCGCTGATGGCCGGCGAGGGGGGCGAGATCCTCGGGCGCTACGACAAGCAGTACCTGCTCGCGTTCGGGGAGTACCTCCCGCTCGGCGAGACGGTCCCGTACCTCTACACGCTGTCGCCGAACTCGGGCCGCTTCAGCCCGGGCACGTCGCTCGCCCCGCTCGAGTGGGACGGCCACCGGCTCGCTGCGATGATCTGCTACGAGGACATCCTGCCGCACTTCGTGAACAAGCTCGTCGCCGCGGGCGACCCCGATCTGCTCGTCAACCTCACGAACGACGCCTGGTTCGGCGACACGACGGAGCCGTGGATCCACCTCGCGCTCGCGAAGATGCGCTCCATCGAGCACCGCCGCTACCTCGTGCGCGCCACGAACAGCGGCGTCTCCGCGATCGTCGACCCGGTCGGCCGGGTCGTCGTGCACAGCGACACCTTCAAGGAGCAGACGCTGCTCGGCGAGGCGCGGTTCATGCGCGCGCGGACCGTCTACGGGACCGTGCAGGACATCCCGTGGTACGTCGCCGCGGCCGTGAGCGCCGCGATGGCGCTGTTCACGCGGCCGGAGCGCTGGCGCCTCCGCAGCGCCGCGCGCTGAGCCTCACCACCGCGGCGCCGCGCGCTGAGCCTCACCGCCACGGCGCCGCGCGGCGCGCTGGGCCGCGCCGCGGGCGGCGCGCCCGCGTCAGATCTTCATCGCCTTCTTGAAGCGCTTCGCGTCGGCGAACATGTCGACGTTCGTGAACACGTACGTCGCGTCGTCGTGCTTCGCGCCGCGCGCGATCTCCGCGAGCCGCTCGATCGCCGGGTCCTCGTAGCGCGACTTGTGCCCCGCCGGGCCGTGCAGGCGGTAGTAGGCCACCTTCAGCCGCGAGAGCCCCGCGGTCAGCGGATCGCGCGCGGCCAGGGCGCCGACCTCCTGGGTGAGCTCGTCGCTCTCGTCCGGATCCCACCCCGGGGGCGGCTCGAAGACGACGCGCTCGAAGCGCTTCTTCACGTTGACCAGGAAGTCGCGCAGGATCGCCTTGTTCGCGCGCGTCGGCGTGAACTCCGGGGGACCGACGAAGACGGCGCTCTTCGCCTCGAGCTCGTCCGCCACGGCCTCGATGCTCTTCAGCGCCGTCTCGATGACCTTGCCGTCCCGGAAGCCCTCCTGCCCGATCTCGCGCGGACCGAGCAGGGCGAAACGAAAGCCGACCGGAGCTTCGCGCCGCCAGCGCCGGATCGTTCCAGGTCCCGGGAGGGACACGTGGGTCTCCTGCACCTCCACGAACATGAACTCGCGGAAATAGCGCGTCGCTGGGACGGGGAAACCGGCGCAGCCGACGGTAATCATCGCCCCCACCCTAGCCCACGCGCGCGCCGGCGAGAAGCCGGACCGATGGATTTCTCGATCGGCCCCGTCCCACCTACCTGGCCCCCACCCGGGGGCCCGCGCCGCAGGTTCCCGGGTGAGGGCCCGCTCACTCTTTCCCCTCGCGGCCCTCGCGCTCGGGCGCGGCGGCGGGCTGGGCGCACGGCCGCGCTCCGTCCGCTCCGCCGGCCACGGCGCGCTCGAACGGCAGCGCCAGCGCGGCGGCGCCGCCGGTCGCGCGATCGAGCTTCCGCCGCAGCCGGGCTCGGCGGCGCGCCTGCGCGGGCTCGGGCTCGGCGGTGCCCAGGTCGGCCAGGTCGAGGGCGCGGGCGAAGGCGCGCACGTGGTGCTCGTAGAGCTTCGCCAGCTCGAGGCGCACCGCGGGGTCGTCGATCTCGGCGGCGAGCGCCTCGTAGTCCGAGAGCGCCCGCGCCTTGTCCCCGCGCGCCTTCGCGATGTCGCCGCGCGCGCGGCGCGCCGCCGCGCCGCCGCCGCGCTCGACGGCCGCGTCCGCGAGCTCGGCCGCGCGCTCGAGCGCGCCCGCCCTCCGCAGCGTGGCCGCCACGCCGGCGAGATCGCCGGCGGCGAGGCTGCCGAGCGGCTCGCCGTAGAGGCCGACCAGCGCGACCATCGCGAGCACGTCGGCCGCGTTGTGCTCGACGACGCCGAGCAGCGCCTCCTCGTCGCCGGTGCGCAGGAAGTGGGCGTAGCACGCGACGATCTCGCCGCCGGGCACGTCCCCGACGCGCACCCGGCCGAGCACGTCGTGCTCCAGGGCGATCAGCGTGCGCGTCTTCAGCCGGGCCTTGTGGATGCGGCGGGCGACGTGGACGAGGTCGAGGTGCGGCAGCTCCGGCGGCGGCGGCAGGCGGTTCATCACGTAGCGCGTGCGCAGGAGCGGCATGTCGAACGCCTTGCCGTTGTACGTGATGATCATCGAGGCGCCTTCGAGGCGCTCGGCGAGGCGGCGCAGGATCGGCTCCTCCTCGCCGAGGCGGCGCAGGAGGAGCTGCTCCATGACGAAGCCGTCGGACGAGGGCTCGCCGAGCGGGCCCGCGCTCGCCGCCCCGGGGTCGAACCAGGCGAGGCCGATCAGGAACGGCACGGTGCCCGTGCCGCCGGCGAGGCCCGTGGTCTCGGTGTCGAGGAACAGCGCCCTCCGCACGTCGCAGCCGGCGAGCGCGGGATCGAGCGCGAGCAGCGCGAGCATCGCCGGGTCGGCGTCGCGCGCGGCGACGAGCGGCGCGCGGCCGACGCGGGCCGCCGCGAGCGAGCGGGTGCGGCTCACGTAGAGCGGCCCGCCGGGCGTCTGCTCGACGTGGAACGGGAGCTCGCCGCGCGCCGGATCGGCCCGCGGCGTCGGCGGCGCGCCCCGGGCGACGATGCGGGAGATGCGATCGCGCAGCTCGTCGAGCGACGGCCGAGCGCCGCCCCCCGCGGGCGCGCCCGGCGCCGCCGGCCGCGGCCGCGCCGCCTCGGCCGGCGCGGCCACCGCCAGGACCGCGCCGCCGGCGGCCGGGACCGCGCCGACGGCGTCCGCCTCGCAGAGGACCGGCGGAGGAGCCGGCGGCGCGGGCGGAGGGGCGGACGCGCGGTCGTCCGCCGCGGCGGCATCGCGGGCGAGCGCCGGCGCGGGGGCGAGCGGCGCGCTGCCCCGCCGCTCCGCCGGGAGCGGCCCGAGCCGCGCGAGCTTCGACTTGAACGACGTCATCGGCCGGCCGCGAGACTTCCACGCCGGGCACTGCGCATCAAGTCAGTGGTCCGGCGCGGCCGAGCTTCGCCCGGATCGCGGCGAGCACCTCGTCGGCCTGGCGCTCGGTCGCGGCGCGATCGCCGGCGTTGTCGATGACGTGGTCGGCGACCGCGACCTTGTCGGCGAGCGGGAGCTGCGCGGCGAGCCGGGCGCGCACCTGCTCCTCGGTCGCGCCGTCCCGCGCCATCGCGCGCGCGATCTGGACCGCCTCCGGCACCGCGACGACCACGAGCGGGCGGAACGCGTCGGCGAGCCCGTTCTCGACGAGGAGCGCCGCCTCGTAGCACGCGAGCGGCTCGCCCCGCGCCTCGATCTCGGCGGCGCGCTCCAGGAGGAGCGCCCCGATGCGGGGGTGCACGATCGCGTTCAGCCGCCGGCGCTTGTCCGGATCGTCGAAGACGATCGCGGCGACGCGCGCGCGATCGAGCGAGCCGTCCGGCGCGAGCACCTCCGGACCGAAGGCGCGGACCACCTCGGCGAGCCCCTCGGTCCCCTTCGCCACCACGTCGCGGGCGAGCGCGTCGGCGTCGATCACCGGGAGCCCCTGCGCGCGAAACCGCGCCGCCACCGTGCTCTTGCCGGACCCGAGGCCGCCGGTGAGCCCGAACAGGACGAGCCCCATCGAGCTTCACCCCCCGCCGGGAGCGATCCGCGCTCCCACACCGCCATCCCACCCCGGCACACCGCCACAACGCATCGCGTCAGCACCGGCTCTCGCCGGCCGGTGACCGGAATTTTTCCGCTGGAGATCGACGGATCGCCGCAACGCCGGGGAAACGATGGCGGCGCCGACGCCGAGCCCCGGCCGGGAGCGCCTGCTCTCCTCGTGACCACCCATGACCCGAGCCTACCCCAGCGGGGGGCCGTGGCCGTCGAGTTTCCGCGCCGTCGGCGCTTAAGAAGTCCGCTTCTCCGGGAATACAACTACCATAACGGGGTGGTGGCAAAGATCGATGACCGGCCGGAGTCGAGCCTGCACGCCGCGTTCGATCGCTCGGACGCGCACCGCGGCTCGCCGGACAAACAGCTTGCTGCGTGGCTGTCCGAGGTCGACGTCGGCCTGATCGAGGTCGACGCCGAGCAGCGCATCGTGCGCTGCAACGGCGCGGCGGAGCGGCTGACCGGCTGGTCGATCGTCGAGGCGCGCGGCGCGCTGCTCGATCGCGTGCTCCGCCTGATCCCGGCGGCGGGCACGACGAGCGGAGATCCGGACATCGACGTCGGCGAGATGAACGAGCTGTTCGACGAGGGCACGCCCGCGAAGCCCGCGCCGCCGTCGCCCGGGCTCACGCCGCGGCGCGAGCCCGTGGTGCCGCTCTCGCCGGTGATCATCGACGAGGGCGCGCTGCGCACGCCGGGCGCGCCGCTCGCCGCGCCCGAGGCGGCCGCGGCGAGCCGGCCGCCGGCGCGGTACACCGCGCTGCTCGAGCGCCGCGACGGCTCCGTGATCCCGATCCTCCACACGATCGGCACGGTCGCCGCGCGGCCCGCGCGCGAGGGCCACCGCGACTCGAAGCCGCCGCCGCCGCCCGGGCAGATCATCCTGTTCCGCGAGCTCGGCGCGCCGGGGCCCCTGCCGATCCACCCGGCCAAGCCCCGCTACGACGCGCTCACGCGCCTCCTCGATCGGTACGCGATCATCGATCGCATCGAGGAGGCGCTGAACGACTGCCGGAAGACCGGGACGCCGTACGCGCTCTGTTACATCGACCTCGATCGCTTCCGGCTCGTCAACGCGACGTGCGGCCACGAGGCGGGGGACGACCTGCTCCAGTGGGTCGCGACGCGCGTGCACGAGATCGTCGGGCCGAAGGACGCGGCCGGGCGGATCGGCGGCGACGAGTTCGTCCTCCTGCTCGCGGACAAGAGCGAGCGCGAGGCGGAGCGCATCGCGCGCGATCTGCAGATCTGCCTGCTCGAGTTCCGGTTCGGGTGGGCGGAGAAGACGTTCTCGATCGGCGCGAGCATCGGGCTCGTGGTGCTGACGCCCCACTTCGAGCGCGCGGTCGACGTGCTCGGCGCCGCCGATCACGCGTGCCGGATCGCGAAGGAGAACGGGCGCGGGCGGCTGCAGGTCTACCTCGACGACCAGCAGATGACGACGAGCCGGCGCTCGATGCAGTGGGTCGCGAGCCTGCAGCGCCACCTCGCCGAGGGGCGGCTCCGGCTCTACTCGCAGGGCATCCACCCGCTCGTGAAGCCGGGCGCGCCCCACACCCCGCGCGGCGCGCACTTCGAGGTGCTCGTGCGGCAGCTCGGCGAGGACGGCCGGTTCTACTCGCCGGTCGGCATCATCCAGGCGGCGGAGCAGAGCGGCCTCATCCACGTCATCGATCGCTACGTCGCGCGGCAGGCGTTCCGGCTGATCGGCGCGCTGCCGCAGCACGCGCTGCGCCGCCTCGACACGTGCTCGATCAACCTGTCGGGCGTGTCGCTCCTGCGCGAGGGCCTGCTCGACTTCCTCGTCGAGCAGCTGCACCGGGCGCAGGTGCCGCCGAGCAAGATCTGCTTCGAGATCACCGAGACGGCGGCGCTCGCCAACCTCGGCGAGGTGCTCTGGTTCATGCAGGAGCTCGGCGCCATGGGGTGCCGGTTCGCGATCGACGACTTCGGCAGCGGGCACGCGTCGTACGGCTACCTGGAGAGCCTGCCGGTCGACTACGTGAAGATCGACGGCATGTTCGTGCGCGACCTGCAGGACAACACGCTCCACCGCGCGATCGTGGAGTCGGTGCACCGCATCGGCGACACGCTCGGCATCAAGACCGTCGCCGAGCAGGTCGAGAACCAGGAGATCGCCGATCTGCTCACGTCGATGGGCATCCACTACGCGCAGGGGTGGCACTTCGACAAGCCGCAGCCGCTCGTCGACCTCTGCGCGTCGCTGCGGGCCCAGGGCGACCCGAGCGATCCGGACCCGACCGGCGGCGCGCCGCAGGGCCGCTGACGGCGCCGCGCGCGGGTCGTCGACGACCGCCGCGGGCGCCCCGGCGGTCCTCGCCGGCCGCGCGACGGCGTCAGGCGAGCACGGCCGACGAGGTCGCGAGGGCGACGCCGGCGGCCCGCATCTCGGCGAGCGCGGCGGCGACGCCGGCCTCGGTGATGCCGGCGACGGCGTCGGTCAGGACCGTCGTGCGGTAGCCGCGCTGGACGAGCCCGAGGGCGGCGGCGCGGACGCAGTAGTCGGTCGCGACGCCGTAGACGACGAGCTCCGGCGCGCCGCCGAGCGCCGCGGCGAGGTCGCGCAGGAAGCCCTCGGCGAGGGGGTTCGCGAACAGGCTGTAGACCTCCTTCTCGAAGTAGACCGCGTGGGTCTTGCCCGTCGCGAGCTCGCGCACCGCGGCGTCGATCGGCGCCTCCGCGACGTTCGGCAGGAAGCGGAAGCGCGGCGGCAGCGTCCCCTCGACCTTGAGCCAGCCCGGCGTCCCCTTCACGCAGTGGTCGGGGAAGCCCGGCTTTTCGCCCTCGGGCGCCGGGGTGTCGTTCGACCCGAACTCCCACGCGTCCCACGCGTGCGAGTCGACCGAGCCGACGATCGGGATCCCGCGCGCGACGGCGTGCGCGGTGAGCCGCCGGAACAGCGCGTTCGGCGAGCCCTTCACGTAGAGCGCGCCGGTCTCCTCGCAGAAGTCGCGCTGCACGTCGACGTCGACGAACACCCTCGGGTGCGGAGATTGCCGGGTCGGATCGCTGCTCGCCATGTCCTCTCTCCTCTCGCGTTCCCCTCGAAAGGCGCGCGCCGCGCCGCGGCCTCGCCGCGCGGCGGGCCGCTCGCCGTCGCTATCCTGCGCCGGCGACGACGCGGGCGCGCACCGCCTCGACCAGCGCGCCGAGCCGCGGCGACACCTCGGCCGCGAAGGGCGCGCCCGGCGCGGGGTCGTCGTCGATGCGCCGCAGCGCGTCCGGCAGGCCGGCGATCTCGGCGCGCACCCGCGCCCGGACGGCGTCGAGCCCCTCGGGCGGCGCGACCCGGGCGCCGCGCCTCATCACGGGCGCGAGCAGCGGCTCGGCCCCGGGAGCCGCGGGCTCGCCGTCGAGCGCGATGACGTCGCGGGCGAGCTTGCCGGCCGGGTCGCGGAAGCGGTGCACCTGGTGCGCGCCGGGCAGCGTCGCCTTCCCTTCCGAGAACTTCGCGATGGGCGTGCGCTCGCCGCCGGCGCCCGCCTCGGCGCCGCCGATCTCCACGAGCTTGTAGACGCCGCCCAGCGAGGGCGCGTCGATCGACGTCACGAGGTCCGTCCCGACGCCGTAGAGGTCGATGGGCGCCCCGGCGCGCCGGAGCTCGGCGATGCGGTGCTCGTTGAGATCGCCCGAGGCCACGATCTTCGCCGACGCGCACCCGGCGTCGTCGAGGATCTTCCGCACGGCCACGCTGAGCGCGGCGAGGTCGCCGGAGTCGATGCGCACCCCCTTCAGCTTGTCGCGCGCGACCGCGGCGGCGCGCGCGGCGCCGACGAGCGTGTCGTACGTGTCGATGAGCAGGATCGCCGCGTTCGGGAAGACGGCGACGTAGCCCTCGAACGCGGCCTCCTCGGTCGGGTGGGCCATGGTCCACATGTGCGCGGCCGTCCCGAGCACCGGGATGCCGAAGCGCATTCCGGCTTCGACGTTCGAGGTGCCGACGCAGCCGACCGCGTACGCGGCCCGCGCCGCGTCGACCGCCGCCTCCGGGTGGGCCCTCCGGGTGCCGAACTCCATGACCCCCGCGTCGCCGGCGGCCAGCACGATGCGCGCGGCCTTCGACGCGATCGCGGTGGCGTAGTTGACGGCGGACAGCGCGAACGTCTCGATGAGCTGCGCCTCGATGATCGGCGCGGTGACGCGCAGCAGCGGCTCGTTCGGGAAGAACACGGTCCCCTCGGGGACGGCCCAGACGTCGCCGCGGAAGCGGAAGTCGCGCAGGTAGCTGCAGAACGCCGGCGTCATCGCGTCCGCGAGGGCGGGGAGCCCGCGCAGATAGGCGATCTGCTCGTCGGTGAAGCGGAGCCCTTCGAGGTAGCGCACGGCGCGCTCCAGGCCCATCGCGACGAGGAAGCGCCGGTGCCTGGGCAGCCGCCGCACGAAGAGCTCGCACGTCGCGACGCGCGAGGCCATGCCGCGGTGGAAGTACCCCGCGGCCATCGTCAGCTGGTAGAGGTCGGTGTGCAGCGCGTCCACCGTTCATGGCTAAAGACGCTGGACGGACGGGTCAACCTGAAGATCGCGCCGCGGACGTATCGGTCGCCGCGCGCCGCGCCAGGCAGGCCGGCGCGGGGGCCGTGCGGGCCGCGCCCCCGGGGCGGCCGCGGCTGATCTAAGCTCCGCGGCCGTGGCAGCGAAGATCCTGGACGGCAAGGCGATCGCTCAGAAGGTCCGCGACGAGGTGCGAGAGGGGGTGGCGCGCTTCGCGGCCGCCCACGGCCGGCCCCCCGGCCTCGAGGTGGTGCTCGTCGGCGAGGACCCGGCCAGCGTGAGCTACACGCGGAGCAAGGAGCGGATGTCGAACGAGGTCGGCATGCGAGGCCGGCTCCGCGCGCTCCCCGTCGACACGACCGAGGCGGAGCTGCTCGCGCGCATCGCGGAGCTCAACGCGGACGACACGGTCGACGGGATCCTCGTCCAGCTGCCGCTGCCGCGGCACCTCCGCGAGCACGCCGCGCTCGACGCCGTCGATCCCGCGAAGGACGTCGACGGCCTCCACCCGGTGAACGCGGGCCTGCTCGCGCTCGGGCGACCGGGTGGGCTCGCGCCGGCCACGCCGGCCGGCTGCATGCGCCTGCTCGCCGAGGCGGGCGTAAAGCTGGCCGGCGCCCGCGCCGTGGTCGTCGGCCCGAGCGACCTCGTGGGCAGGCCGGTGGCGCTGCTGCTGCTCGCGCAGGGCGCGACGGTCGCGGTCGCCCACGCCGACACGCGCGATCTGCCGGCGCTCTGCCGCGAGGCCGACATCGTCGTCGCCGACGTCGGCAAGGCGAAGCTCATCCGGGGCGACTGGATCAAGGAGGGCGCCGCGGTGATCGACGCCGGCACGAACCGCGACGACGCGGGCAAGCTCGTGGGCGACGTCGATTTCGAGGCCGCCAGGGAGCGCGCCGGCTGGATCACGCCGGTGCCGGGCGGCGTCGGCCCGATGACGATCGCCTCGCTGCTGGAGACGACGCTGCGCGCGGCGGAAGCGCGGGTCGCGAAGCGGTAGCCGTGGCGGCGCCGGGCTGGCTCGCGGCGATGGGACGGGCGGCGGCGGTCGCGGGGCTCGCCGCGCTGGCCGGCTGCGGAGACGCCGCGGAGGCCGGCGGCGCGCCGCGCGCGTCCAGCGCCGCGAGCGCGGGCGTCGGTGGGCACGGCGGCGGCGCGAGCGAGACCTCGGTCGAGAGCGGGACCTCGGTCGAGGCGATCCTCGACGAGCTGCGGGAAGACCGCGACGCGGCGCTGCTCGCGCACGCCGCGCGGACCGGCTGGCCCGTCCCGGTGGACGGCGGGGTTCTCTTCGTCTCGACGAGCGCGAGCCTGCGCCTGATCGCGGGCGATCACGACGGGTGGACCGGCACCGAGATGACGAGCGACGCCGGCTTCCACTGGATCGTGCTGAACGTGCCCGCGGGCGCTCGCTACAAGCTCACGGACCGCACCGCGTGGGCGGCCGATCCCTGGTCGCGCGCGATCACCTACGACGCCTTCGGCGAGATGAGCCTCGTCGCGCCCAGCGCGGCGCACCTCGAGCGCCATTTCGGCGTGGGCGACGCGGCGATGGAGCCGCGCACCGTGCGCGTGTGGGTCCCGGAGGGGGACGTGGAGCGCGTCCTCTACGTTCACGACGGCCAGAACCTCTTCGATCCAGCGGGCCCGGCGGGCGGCTGGCACCTGCAGGATCACGCGCCGCCCGGGGTGCTCCTCGTTGGCATCGACAGCACCGCGGCGCGCCTCTCCGAGTACACCCACGTCACGGATCGCATCGAGGACGGCGGCGCGCTGATCGGCGGGATGGGCGACGCGTACGCCGACTTCGTGCGCGACACGGTCCGGCCCCTGATCCGGGCGCGCTACGGCGAGCCGGGTCCGGTCGGGATCATGGGCTCGTCGCTCGGGGGGCTCATCAGCTTCCACGCCGCCGATCGCCACCGGGGCGAGTACGCGTTCGCCGCGAGCCTGTCCGGCACCATGGGCTGGGGCAGCATCGGGGCGGGCGTGCGCCACGAGACGATGATCGAGCGGTACGCCGCGCACGCCGAGCCGGCGGCGGCGCTCTACCTGGACTCGGGCGGCGGCGGGGACTGCGTGGACGACGACGGCGACGGCATCGAGGACGACGACCCGGCGGCGGCCGACAACTACTGCGAGAACCGCCAGCTGCGCGGCGCGCTCGCGGGGGCGCGGTCGCCGTACGTGGAGGGCGAGAGCGTGTTCTACGCATGGCACCCGGGGGCCGGGCACGACGAGGCGGCGTGGGCCGCGCGCGTGGCCGAGCCGCTCCGGATCTTCGAGGCGCTGTGACGCGGGATCTCGAGCCGGCGCCGGAGCCCCGCGGGCCTGCCGTGGCCCTCTCCCCTGCCGGGAGCGCCGCGGCGTTCGTGGCGCGCGAGACCGCCGTGGCCAGCCCGCCGCTCGTCCCCGAGGTGAGGCTCCACCTCGCGACCGAGGTCACGCCGCTCTGGCACGCGACCGAGGCGGCGCTCGCGCGCGCGGGCGTGCCGCCGCCGTACTGGGCGTTCGCGTGGGCCGGCGGGCAGGCGCTCGCGCGGTACCTGCTCGATCGCCCCGCCGCGGTCGCGGGCAAGCGCGTGCTCGACCTCGCCGCCGGCGGCGGCATCGTCGCGATCGCCGCGGTCCTCGCCGGCGCCGCGCGCGTGAGCGCCGCCGACATCGACCCGTTCGCCGCCGCCGCGATCGCGCTGAACGCGGCCCAGAACGGCGTCGCCGTCGACGTGATCGCGGAGGATCTCACGGCGAGCGCCGCCCGCGGCGCGTGGGACGTCATCGTGGCGGGCGACATCTTCTACGAGCGCGCGATGGTCGACCGGATGCTCCCCTGGCTGCGGCGGCAGGCCGCGGGGCCGGCGGACGTGCTCGTCGGCGATCCGGGGCGCGCCTACTGCCCCTCGGAAGGCGTCGAGGAGCTCGCGCGTTGCCTTGTCCCGACGTCGCTCGATCTGGAGGGGCGCGAGACGCGCGAGGCGCGGGTGCTGCGGCTGCTCCCGCTCTCCGGGGGCGCCGCGGTGGATTCAACCCACGATGGAGAATAGGGCCTCATCATGAGTCGATTGGCGATGATCTTCGCGGGCGTCCTGCTCGCCGCCGGCTGCGGGCGCGGCGCCACGGCGCCTGCTTCCCCGTCGGGCGCAGCTGCAGCGACTGGCGGCGAGCACGGCGCTTCGCCGCCCGCGGCCGCGGCCGCCGCCCCGGCGACCGCCCAGCCAACGCCGAGCACGGCGGCCCCCGACGCGGCGGCGGACGCCGAGCACCAGGGCGCCGCCCCGGAGGCGTCGGGCGACCCTCGGATCGATGAAATCCGGAAGAAATACGCGGAGATCCAGGCGGACAAAGGCCTGCAGACGAGCGATCTTCGCATGGAGTGCTCGGGTGGCGAGGGGAGCGCCGAGGTCCGGCTGCACCAGAAGAACGGCGCTGTCTCGAAGGCCGTGCTGAAGGACATCGCCGCGGGAGACGCCGGGTCCACCTACCAGTTCTATTACGATCGCGGCCGGCTCATCTTCGCCCTCAACGATGCGTTCCCCTTCGGCGAGCCCCCGAAGACGCTCCTCGTGCAGCGCAGGTACTACTACCACCAGGGCAGCCCGATCCTCTGCACGAGGAAGAGCGCGGAGGGCCCCTCCGACAAGGTCGGATCGCTGCTGGACCAGGCGCCGAACGAGCCTGTCGACTGCTCCTTCGCGCCCAAGGTCGAGCGGCTGGCTTCGATGGCGGTGAAGGGCGCAGCGGGGATGGACGAGCTGAAGAAGCAGCTCTGCCCGCGACCGCCCCGGTAGAGGTCGCGAGCGCCCTGCGCCGGGATCACGCCATCGGCGTCCACCTCAAGGCGCGACCCCGGGCGCGCCGAGCCGCCCCTCGCTCAGCCAGCGCGGCCGATCGCCGAGCGCCGACGCGAGCGCCGGATCGTTCGTCGTGAGCAAGGTCGCCTTCCCCCCGGCGCGGCGCTCCGCGATGAGGTCCAGCACCACGCGCGCGCCGACTTCATCGAGCCCGTTCGTCGGCTCGTCGAGCACGAGCAGCCACGGGTCGCCGACGAGCGCGGCGAGCAGGAGCGCGCGCTTGCGCTGCCCGAACGACAGCCCGGAGAGGCGCTGACGAAAGAACGAGCCGGCGCCGATCCGCTCGACCCACGCGCGATCGAGCGGCGGCGCCTGCTTGAGCGCCGCCACGAGGGCGACGAGCTCGCAGACCTGCAGGTCGGGCAGCGCCTCGATGGCGTCGGGCGCGTACCCCAGCCGGCGCCGCGCCGCGACGCCGCCGCCGTGGACCGGATCGCCGCCGAGGACGACGGCGCCGCGATCGGGCTCCAGCAGCCCGGCGACGATCCGCAGCAAGGTCGATTTGCCGGCGCCGTTGCCGCCCATCACCACGGCCACGTCCGAGGGCCCGCAGCGGAGGTCGACGCCCGAGAGCACGTCCCTGCCCGCGAGCCGCTTGTGGATCCCCGTCGCCTCGAGCATCACCCCGCCCTCCTCTCCCCTGCCCTGGCGCCGCGCGCGCCGCGCGGCGCGGGCCAGCGCGCGCCGGCGGGCCCCGCGAGCAGCGCGGCCGCCGGGGCCCAGGCCGCGAGGGCGATCTCGTCCAGCATCCACGCGGCCACGGTCGCCGCGACGACGGCGGCGAGCACCGAGAGGAGCACCCGGCTGCTGTCGCGGCCGTCCTGCCGCACGGACCAGCGCACGCAGCCGAGCGCGACCCCGGACAGGAGCAGCCCCGCGAGGCCCGCGCCGCCGAGCAGGCGCAGCGCCGCGAGGGGCGCCGCGCGGGTGAGCGCGGCGACCGCCGCCCCGTGCGCGAGCCCGAGGGCGGCAAGCGGCGCGGCCACCGCGGCGGCGGCGGCGACCGCCCGGAGCGGGGCCGACGCGCCGCAGGCGTCGAGGAGCCACGCGATCCGCCGCTCCTCGCGCAGCACCGGGCCGGAGAAGCCGGCGCCCGCGCAGAGCGCGAACGGCGCGAGCGCGACGAGCGACGCGCCGGCGAGCGACGCGTCCTCGACCGGCTCGCTGCTCCGCGCCCACGCCGCCGCGGCGAGCGCGCCGATCAGCGTGAGCGCGCCGCCGCGCAGGAGCACCGCGCGATGGCCGCGCCCGAGCGCCGCCACGTAGGCGAGCGAGAGCGCGAGGGGCGCGCCGCCGCGGGCGGGCGCGGCCCGCGGGATGAGCGGGAGCTCGCGGCCGGGCGGGACCTCCGGCGCGCGGACGACGGCGGCGCGGAGCCCGAAGGCGAGCGCGGGCGCGGCGCACGCGAGCAGGAGCGGCGCCGGCGCCGCGAGCAAGATCGCGATGGCGAGCAGCGCGAGCGCCGCGAGCTCGCGGCCGCCGCGCGGCCGCGCGACGAGCATGCCGTGCGCCGCGAGCGCGGCGGCGCAGGCGGCGCAGCCGGCGAGCGGGCCGGCGCCGACCGCCCAGAGCAGCGCCCAGGGGAGCTCGGCGACGGCGAGCAGCAGCGCGTGCGCGGCGAGCAGCTGGAGGCGCGGGACCGGCAGCGCGCGGAGGAAGAAGGTCGCCGGGGCGCGGAGCAGCGCGCGCGCCGCGGGCGTCCCGACGAGCAGCCACGCCGCCCACAGCGCGAGCCGGAACGGGAGCGACTCGCCCGCGAGGCCGGTGAGCTGGGCGGGGTGCATCCCGTTGCCGCCGAACACGACCGCGCCGACCACGCCGAGCCCCATGTAGAGCGGCATGGCGCGGGCGAAGGCGTCCTTGCCGGCCGTCGAGACCAGGACGCGCAGGACGAGGGCGAAGCGGCGCAGCACGTCAGGTGCTTTGTACCCGCGGCGGGCGGGCTCTTCCCACCGGAAATGCGACCAGGGCAGCGCCGCGCACGAACGCAGCGAGGGGGCACACGGCCCCCTCGCTGCGACGATGTTCTACGGGGATGGATCCGGATCGGAGGCCCCGGCCGCGCCGGCCGCGCCGGCAGGCCGGCCGGGGCCGCGGCGCGGCCCCGGCGCCGACCTCACCGGCGGGCGGGCTCGCGCGGGAGCGCGGCCGCCCTGGCGTCGAACGAGCAGGTCAGGCCGCAGACGTTGTTCGCCGTGCCGACGCAGCGGTCGTCCCACGCGTTGTTGCAGCAGTACGGATCCTGCGCGCAGACCTCCGAGACGCACCAGTCGCACCCAGCGTCGAGCGCGACGCCGGTGTCGCACACGTCGTGGCTGCAGCCGCAGGAGAGGCCGCACGCCGACGCCGCCTGGTCCACGCAGCGCGCGTCCCACGCGTTGTTGCAGCAGTACGGATCCGCCGCGCACACCGCGCTCGCGCACGGATCGCACGACGGGTCGAGCCCCTCGCCCGCCGAGCACAGGTCGTGGCTGCACGCTTGCGTGCAGGTCAGCCCGCAGGTGTTCGCGGCCTGCTCGACGCACGCGCGATCCCACGAGTTGTTGCAGCAGTACGGATCCGCCGCGCACACCGCCTGAGCGCACGGGTCGCACTGCGCATCGAGCGCGCCCCCGGGCGAGCACAGGTCGTGCGCGCAGGCGTCCTGGCACACGACGCCGCAGGTGTTCGCGGCCTGCTCGACGCACACCCGATCCCACTCGTTGGAGCAGCAGTACGGATCCGCCGCGCACACCGCCTGAGCGCACGGGTCGCACGCCGGGTCGAGCGGCGCGCCCGGGTCGCAGACCTCGTGCTCGCAGGTCGGGCACGACCCGCAGTCCAGCGAGCAGCTGCCGCAGTCCTCGCCCTCGCCGCACACGCCGTCGCCGCAGGTGGCGACCTCGCAGGTCTCGCCGCAGATCGACGCGACCTCGTTCACGCACGCGCTGTCCCACGCGCCGTCGCAGCAGTACGGATCCAGCTGGCAGATCGACGCGACGCACGGGTCGCAGGCCGGGTCGAGCGCGCCGCCCTCCTCGCACTTCCTGTGCGCGCAGGAGGTCGTCTCCTCGCCGATGACGCGCACGTTGTCGATGTACCAGCCCTCGAGGTCGTTGATGGCGCCGTCGATCGTGTCGAAGCTGAACGCGATGGTGATGCGCCGATCCGCGAAGCCCGCCAGCGACTCGAAGCGCGGCTCGAACGTGCCGTTCGTCCACGAGGTCGTCCTCGGGAACACCGCCACGTTGCCGGGATCGTCGATGTCGGTCACGACGATGGTCGCCGCGTCGTAGTACAGGCCGCCCTCGACCTGGATGAACTGGTCGACGACGAGGAACGGGCTCGACACGCCGGTGAGATCGATGACCGGCAGCGTCAGCGTGCCCGCGTTCCACGTGCCCGTGTCGTAGGTGCCGGTGTCCTCGAGGCCGTACCAGAACGACCGCTCGCCCTCGGACGCGCGGCGCGTGGTGATGTGCCACAGGCCGTCGGAGCTCCAGCCGCCCGAGTCGCCCTCGAAGCCCTCCGAGTACACAACGAGGCCGCCCTCGGTCGTGACCTGGACGTTGTTCGACACGGGCCCGACGTTGCCCGCCTCGTCGACGGCGCGCATGGCGACGTACACGGTCGCGGAGGGCGGCAAGCCCTCGACCTGCGCCTGCACCAGCCAGCCGGCCGGCTGCGCCGGCGGCGCCGACGTCAGCTTCGCGGAGGCGAAGTTGCTGTCGTCCATCGGGTACAGCGACCAGCGGATCTCGTACGCCGTCGGCGTGCCCTCGAGCCCGTCGTCGCCGGGAGAGGTGAACTGCACGACCGCCGACGTGGCCCCGGCGTCGATCGCGGTCAGATCCGTGACCTGCCCCGGCGGCGTGACGTCGGTGGTGAGCGCGAAGGTCAGCCCGTGCAGCTGGGCGGAAGCCCAGAGGGCGCCCCAGTGGAGCGTCCCGTTCTCCAGGTTGCCGTCGTCGTCGTCGCGCAGGAACACCTCGCGCACGGCCGTCGGGATGTCGGGCGCGTTCGACGGGAAGGAGGGCAGCACCAGGGCGCGGGCGAGCGCGTCGCCGGCCGCCTCGCCAAGCTCGCCGATCAGGTTGGCGCGGGCGTGCCACACGAAGCCGGCCCACGACTGCCCGAGGCTGTGCGCCTCGTCCCAGCCGCCCGGCGGATACACGTAATCGTTGTCGCACGTGCGGATCAGCCCGCCGTCGTCGGTGATCCCCCCGCCGACGAGCGGGTCCTTGAGCAGCAGGCAAGCCAGCGTGTCGCCCCACCCCTCCGACAGACCGCCGTCGTAGATCCCGCCGAACCGATCGTCGACGAAGTGGCCGTACTCGTGGGCGATCACGCTGTCGATCGCGGAGTTGTTGCAGCCGCCGCCCGACAGGAAGAAGTTGATGCTGATCGCGCCAGGATCGTAGTACGCGTTGCAGAAGTCGTTCAGGTTGACGTTGGTCGGCAGCGGCTCGCCGAGGGCGTCCGGCGCGAGGCCGTTCGCCTCGAGGAACGAGCGCGCCGCGTCCACGTAGCGATAGGCGGTGGTCTGCGCGATCTCCTGCTCGCTCGCGCCGGCCGACGAGAACACGAGGCCGACCCCCGGGGCCGCCGCGGCGGCGGCCACGAGGTTCGGCCCCGACACGTTCTGGACCGTCGCCGCGCGGCCGTTCAGCGTCGCCTGGAGGGGCGAGCCGAGCGGCACGTCGAGGCTGAAGGCCCCCGCGGCGTCGGCGTGGACGAGGGTCCCGGGGCCCGTGACGCGCGCGTGCGGGAGGCTCGTCTGCGCGACGGTGCCGCCGGACGCGCCCGGGGCGCCGCCGCTCACCGTGAAGCCGGACACCGAGCCGCTCACGACCTCGAACACGCGGTCGTCGATCGTGAGGACCCGGCCGGCGGAGGGGCCGTTGGCGATCACGAGCACGCGCTCGTGGCGGCCGGCGAGGCTGACGTCCCAGACCATCTGGAGCGCGCCCGCGATCGGGCGGATCACCCGCTCGGCCTTCGCCACGCGCGCGTCCGGCTGCGCGCGCAGGACCGTCCGGGCGAGCGCGTTCGCGCGCTCCTCGCCGACCTTGTCCTCCGTGTCGACGGCGGCGTCCTGGTAGAGGTGGTGGCTCGACGCCGCCAGCTTGCTCCCGCCGTTCCGGTCGGCGCGCAGGGTCAGGTTCAGGTACGTGCCGAAGATCGGCACGCCGTCGCGGACCTGACGGTAGCTCACATGGCTGAGGGTGGCGCGGGCCGGAGTGCGCTCGACATGCTGGCTCGCGGTCTCGAAGTCGCTCGCGGTGAGCGGGCCGAGCGCGATCTTCAGCTCGTCCTTCACCAGCGGCAGCACGTCGGCCGCGTTCAGCGAGCGCGTGGCCGGAAGGGCGATGTCCCTGCCCTGGTGCACACGGCCGCCCTTCACCTCGCGGCCGTACGTCTTGGCCGCCTGGGGGGGGTTGCTGGCGGGAGCCGCGATGGAAGAGGGGGTGTCCTCGCCGCCGCAGCCCGCCATCCCGAGCCCCAGAAGAAAGAGAGATACCAGTCCACGATAACTACGCATTCATCCCTCCGATCGTACTTGATCAGGTTCGAATTAGGACAATGACAACCATGCAGCGACCAGCCGGTCCGCCGCCGCATCGACGCGCGATGACGCGCGATCTCACACCCGCGCGCCCGGCGTCGGCCGGGCGATCGCGCGGCCGGCGGGCGGCGGCGAGCTGCCGTCTCGGGAGAGGCGGCGGCGCCATCGCTTGCGGTCTGCGATCTCCGCGGCTTGCTGCGCGCGTAAGAAAAGCGGCGTCGCTCAGAGGAGCGCCGCCCTAGTCTTCACCTCGAAGCAATTGCACGCGATGTACCAACGACGTCGCTCCCTCCCCCGCGCCGTGGCGTTCACGAGTTAGAGCCAAAATCAGAACGTTCCTTGGCTCAGGCGCGCTGGCCAAACGCTGGCCGGCCAGCTGGCCGGCCGCGTCGCGACATTGCACCTTGCGTACTTGAGCAAGAAGTTGCGGCAGTTCCTGGAGAAACCGCGCCTCCCGCCGCGCGTACGCAGGCGGCGCGCGTCGGAAAGCTGCGGTGGGCCCAGGGCGCGAGCGCCCCTCGCGCCGGCCGGCGCGGCGGTGCTCCCGGTGGGCGGCGGAAGCAGTAGACTCGCCCGGGTGAGCCGCTCTCCCGGGCGCCGTGGCGCTGTCCCCTCGCAGCTCTCGCTGTTCGGCGAGGCGCCGCGGCCGGCCGCCGCCGAGGCGCCCGCGGCGCCGGAGCCCGACGCGATGGCCGCGGTCTACGACGACGCCGCCCGCCTCGCGGCGCGGCTGCCGGCAGGGCTGCACCTCGGCACGAGCTCGTGGAGCTTCCCGGGCTGGCAGGGCCTCGTCTACGCCGGGCGGCGGAGCACGGAGGAGCTCGCGCGCGACGGCCTCGCCGAGTACGCGCGCCACCCGCTGCTCACGACGGTCGGCATCGACCGGAGCTTCTACGCCCCCATCCCCGACAGCGACTTCCTTCGTTATAGAGCGCAGCTGCCGGACGGCTTCCGCTGCGTGCCGAAGGCGCTGCACGCCGTCGTGTCCCAGACGCTCCAGCGCTCCGAGGCGCCGCCGGACGGCGACGAGGGGCGCGGCGCGAACCGCGGCCGCGCCGAGCCGAACCCGGACTTCCTGTCGGTCCCGCTCTTCCTGTCGCGCGTCGCCGCGCCGCTGCTCTCGGTCTTCCGGCCGCACGCGGGGCCGGTGCTGCTCGAGCTGCCGCCGGTCGGCCCGCCCCACCGGCTCCCGCCGCGCGCCTTCTTCGAGCGGCTCGACGCCTTCCTCGGCGCGCTGCCGCGCGAGCTCGCCTACGCCGTCGAGCTCCGGGAGCGGGCGTATCTCACCGGCGAGTACCGGGAGATCCTCGGCGCGCACGGGGTCGCCCACACCTACAGCTACTGGCGCAACATGCCGTCTCCCGGCGCGCAGGCGGAGGTGGTGCCCGTCTCGAACGCGCCGTTCGCCATCGTCCGGCTCTTGCTCGGGCCCGGTCGCCGCTACGAGGCAGAGCAGCGGCGGTTCCACCCGTTCAACCGGATCGTCGAGCCCGATCCCGCCATGCGCGCGGAGGTCGCGCGGCTCCTCTGCGAGGCCGCGGCGCTGCGCATCGAGAGCTTCGTGCTGGTGAACAACAAGGCCGAGGGCTCGGCCCCCCTCACCGTGCGCGCCATCGCCGAGGAGGTCGCCGCGGCGTGGCAGGGGCACACCGCGGCCGCAGGCGGGTGATCCGACCTGGGCCGATCGCCCGCCGCTCCGCAGGAGGGCGCTGGCCGCGCGCCGCGCCTCGGCCGCCCGCCGCGCCGCAGGAGGGCGCCGGCCCGCCGCGCGCCGCGGCGGGAACAGGCTGGAAAGGCGCCCCGCGCGGGCGGCCCCGGGGCCGGCGCGGCGCGCTCCTCAGGATTCCGGGGCGCGAAAAGGGCTCTCCTCGCCGCGTCATCCGTGCAACACCTCGCGCGCCGCGGCCCGCGCGCCGGCCGCGGCAGCGGACGCGCACAGCGCTTGGAGGTGCCCAGTGAAACGCAGTGAAGCTCCGGCCCGCGCCGACGTCGTCATCGTCGGCGCCGGCCACAACGGTCTCGTCGCCGCCGTCCTCCTCGCCCGCCGCGGGCTCGACGTCGTGGTGCTCGAGGAGAAGGACGCCGTGGGTGGCGCGGTGAAGACCGAGCGCCCCTTCAAGAAGGCGCCGTCCCTGGGCGTCTCGAGCGGCGCCTACCTGCTCGGGCTCGCCCCGCCCGAGCTGCTCGGCGAGCTCGGCGTCTCGCTCCCCCTCCGGCGGCGCGATCCGCACTATTTCCTCCCGACGACCGACCGGCGCTACCTGCTCTTCGGCTCGGACCAGGCCGCGATGAAGCGGCAGTTCCTCGAGTTCTTCTCCCAGGAGGACTGGGACGCGAACAGCGCCCTCCAGGCCGAGCTCGCCGCGCTCCGGGACGACATCGCCCCGACCTGGCTCGAGGAGCCGCTCTCCATCGAGGAGACCGCGGAGCGCTACGTGCGGCCCGCCCTCCGGCAGACGTTCGTGGCGCTCTGCCGCGGCACGATCTCCGACTACCTCGCGCGGTTCCCCTGGAAGAGCGATCTCCTCCAGGCGATGTACGCCGCGACCGACGCCTTCTCGGGGCTCGCGGGCGGCTTCGACACGCCCGGCACCGGGATGAACTTCCTCGTCCACAACATGTGCCGCCTTCCGGGCGGGGACGGGACGTGGATGATCGTCGAGGGCGGCATGGGCACGGTCACCCGCCTCTTCGCCGACAAGGCGCGGGCGGAGGGCGCCACGATCGTCACCGGCGCCCGCGTCGCGCAGATCGAGTCGTCCGGGGGCGCCGTCTCCGGGGTGCTCCTCGAGGACGGCGCGCGCATCGCCGCCCGGGCGGTCGTCTCGAACGCCGATCCGTTCCGCACCCGCGCGCTGGCCGGCGGCGCGGCGATCGGGGCGGCGCTGTCGGCGCGGCTCGACGCGCTCGCGAAGGACGGCTCCACGCTCAAGGTCAACATGGCGCTGACCGGCCTGCCCCGGTTCACCTGCCTCCCGGAGGACCGCGGGCAGTTCGGGCCGACCATCCACCTCCTGCCGGACGAGGACGTCGTGATGGACGCGCTGCGCCAGGCCCACCGCGACGCGATGAGCGGGCGTCTGCCCGAGTTCCCCGCGATCGAGTGGTACTTCCACACGCCGATCGACCCGAGCCTGCGCGACGCGGAGGGGCACCACAACGCCGCGCTCTTCGTGCAGTGGGTGCCCTACGCGCTCGCGAGCGGCGAGACGTGGGACCAGGCCGCCCCGCGCTACGTGAAGCACCTCCTCTCGATCTGCGACCGGTTCGCGCCGGGGATGAGCGATCTCGTGCTGGAGACGTTCACGCTGGCGCCGCCGGACATCGAGCGGCACTTCGGGATCACGCGGGGGCACATCCACCACATCGACAACGGCTTCGGCTTCGCCGATCGCGTGCCCTACCGGTTCGGGCTCGCCGGGCTCTACTCGTGCAGCGCCGGCACGCACCCGGCCGGGTCGGTGATCGGCGCGGCGGGGCACAACGCCGCCAAGGCCGCGCTCGCCGACCTCGGCAAGTGACCCGGGCGGCGGGCGCGGGAGCGCTCCCGGTCGCACTCCTGCGCGACCGGGCCCTGCACCTGCTCGGAAGGGGGTCACACCCCGTCGGACCGCTGCGACGCTGACGCGGCGGCGCAGGAGAGACCGTGGTCGAGCCTCCAGCTACCCCGTCGTGGCGTTCCTCACCGGACGGTGAATTTCGGTAAGGTCTACCGCATCTGTAGCGGGAGGCCACGAGCTCTGGACCGTGCAGCTCGACGGGCGCGGCCCGGCGGCCATGGGCCTTTGCGACGTGCTTCGTGCTGCACGTCAACGCCTCTCATGTCGACACGACGCCGACCCGCGGCGCGGCCGCCTCAAGGAGGGAATTTCGATGCTGGAGAGCCGATCACGATGCCTCTTGTCCGTGCTGTGCACCCTGGGGCTGGCGGGGTGCGCCATGGACGCGCCGGATCCATCGGGCGCATTGGAAGAGCAGGAACCTTCCGGCACGTCGGCCGAGGCGCTCACGGCGAGCCCGGGCGAGCACCTCTGGAGCCGGCGGTTCGGGGGCGCGCTCGATCAGCTCGCGGAGGACGTCGCCCTGGATCCCCAGGGAAACCTCCTGGTGGTGGGGCGCTTTTCGGGGAGCCTGGTCCTCGACGGCCTCGTGTTGAGCAGCGCGGGCGGCGCGGACGTCTTCGCGGTGAAGATCAACGCGGGGGGCGTCCCGCTCTGGGCCCGGCGCTTCGGCGGCGCTGCCGACGAAGGGGCGACGCTCGCGGCGGTGGACGACCAGGGTGAGGTGGTGATCCACGTGGTGGGAAGTCAGCCGGTCGATTTCGGCGGAGGGCCGGTCGAGACCGCGTCGGCGGCGCTGATCAAGCTCGACGCCACAGGCAGCCATGTCTGGAGCCGCAGCCTGGGCGCGGTCGCGACCGCGCTCGCGGTGGACGGCACGAGCCATGTCCTGGTGGCCGGCACCTACACGGAGCTCGCGGATCTGGGGCTCGGGCCGATGCCGGCGTTCGGCTCCGACATCTTCGTGGCGCGGCTCGACGCCGGCGGCACCACCCTCTCGAGCTGGCGCTTCGGGGCGGAAGGCAACCAGGTGGCGCGCGCGGTCGCCGCCGACAGCGCGGGCAACGTGATCCTCGCCGGCGACTTCAGCCCGCGCATCTTCCTCGGGGGCGAGGACCTCTATTCGCTTGGCTCCCGGAGCGCGTTCCTCGCAAAGCTCGACGCCGGAGGGTTCCACATCTGGAGCCAGATGCTGCCGTCCGACAGCTGGTACAACTCGAGCGTCAACGCGCTCGCCGTCGACGGCGCCGACAACATCGTCGCCACGGGCTGGGACGGCGGCGGCGGCGCGAGCGGCAGGGCGCTGAGCGTGTTCAAGGTGGCCCCGGGCGGCGCGGTGCTCTGGAGCCGGTTCTACTGGGGCACGCCCGTGGAGCCGGGAGATACCGTCGGCTCGTGGCCCGGCAGGAGCATCGGGACGGACGCGGAGGGCAACGTGGTCGTGGCGACCGATCCGACCGGGATCAACCCGCCGTCGGGGTTGACGATCGATCTCGGCGGAGGGCCGCTGCCGTTCGGCGCCCTCCTCCTGAAGCTCGATTCCTCGGGCGATCACGTGTGGAGTCGAAGCTGGGCCAGGACGTCCCGGCCCGAGCTCGCCGTCGCTCCTGGAGGCAGGGTGTTCGTCGGCGGCTCGTTCACGGGCACGCTGGACTGCGGCGGCTGGCCGCTGACGAGCGCGGGTGGAGCCGACATGTTCCTGGCGAAGCTCGCCCCCTGAAGAGCCACCGCGCGCCGGCCTCGCCCTCCGCGCAGCCACGGCGCGCCGGCGCCTGTCGCCGCGCCGTGGAGCTTCGCGCTCGGGCGGGTGACGCGGTGCGACCGGCGCTACCCGCCGGCGCCCAGGCCCCCGCCGGTGCCCAGGCCCCCGCCGGTGCCCAGGCCCCCGCCGGCGCCCAGGCCCCCGCCGGCGCCCAGGCCCCCGCCGGCGCCCAGGTCGCCGCCCGTGCCCAGGTCGCCGCCCGTGCCGAGGTCGCCGCCGGCCCCGAGCCCGCCGGCGCCCAGCCCGCCGGCACCGCCCAGCCCGCCGGCGCCCTGGTCGCCGGGCCCCGTTCCATCGTTGCTCCGCCCGCCGTCGCCCTGCGCGCCAGCCCCTGACGCGGGGCCGCCGTTGCCGCTGTTCTGCCCGCCAGGAGGCGTCGTGGGCGGCGCCGAGGGCGGGCTCGGGGGCGGGAGGTCCGACGGCGATGGATCGTTGATGCACGCGGCGCCGATGAGCGCCGACACGAGCAAAGGCAGCCGCAGGAGCCGGCGCCGCAGGGGCATGGAAGACATCGAAAGCATCGTTGCACCGTGCCTTTCTGGTCGGGTTTCCGGACACATGGAGCGAAGGCGGTCGCATGCCCAGTGTCCCGGCGCTCGAGGCGCTCCTCCGGCGCGCGACGTCGCTGCAGTGGGGGCGGCCCGTGGCGCCGGCCGCCCACCGCGGCGCACCTCGCGGCACGGCCCCGGACGGGCGATCAGCTGGCCGCGCGCACGACGCGTCCCTGCGTCGTCAGCACCGCGCGCTCGCACGGCGCGCCCACGTCCGCGCCGACGGCGACCCGCGCGCCGGGCCACACCACGCACCCGCGCAGCGCCCCGGCCCCCTCGACCCGCGCCCCCGCGCCGACGATGCTGCCGGTCACGTCCACGCCCTCGGCCACGGACGCCCCCGGGCCGACGTAGCTCGGCAGGCCGCGCTGCGCGAGCCAGCGCGCGCTCGCCGCGAGGTAGGCGGCGAGCGTGCCGATGTCGTGCCACACGGCGGGCGCCGCGAACGTCGCGAGCGGCCGCCCCTCGCGCAGCCACGGCAGGTACACGTCCCCGACCATGCAGCCGCGCGGCGGCAGCCGGCGCCGGATCGCCTCGCCGACCACCTGCACGCCCACGAAATCGCCGCCCGCGACCTCCTCGCCGAAGCGCTCGCCGCGCAGCCGGACCACCTCGCCCCGACCGCCGACGCCCACCGTCCCCTCCCCGGCCGGCCGCGGCGCCACCGCGAGCGTCGCGGCCGCGCCGCGCTCGCCGTGCGCCGCGCGGAGCGCCGCCACGTCGAGGTCGATGAGGATGTCGCCGTTCCAGAGCACCACGTCGCCGTCGCCGAGCGCGCCCGCCGCGTTCGCGAGGCCCCCCGCGGTGCCGAACGGCTCCGGCTCGTGCAGGACCTCGACCGGCAGCGGGAACGCCGCGAGCAGGTCGCGCGTGAAGCGCTCCGCGAGGTGGGACTTGTTCAGCGCGGCGCGCCGGACGCCGCCCGCGGCGAGCTGCCCGGCGATGTGCGCGACGAGCGGGCGATCGCCGAGCCACAGGAGCGGCTTCGGCAGCTCGTCGGTGAGCGGGCGGAGCCGGGTCCCGAGGCCCGCGGCCAGGATCATGGCAGAGGCCATGCGCCGGAGGATCGCCCCCTCCGCGAGGAACGTCCAAGAAATCGAGGGGGCGACCGCGGATAGCTCTGTGCGTGATCGACGAGCGTCGGACGGAGCTCGGCTCCGAGTCACGTGGCATGGCTGGGACCGATCCGCGCGGCGCACGTGGTCGCCGCGGTCGCGGCGCCCGAGCGGTTCCGCACCAAGCAGCAGTTTTGGAGCCAACGCGGTCTGGGGCTGGTCACCAACTTATTTGGTCGAAGCCGCTGAGCTATCCTAGAACCGCCCGTACGAAAAATCCCGATCGGCCTGTATGGACAAGCCCTACGAACTCGTCGTCGCGCGTCTGCGTGCGAGCGGCCGAGCGACGTCCGGGATACCCACCGCCGAAGACATTCAGGTCGCCCCGCGTCGCCCATGTCGACGACGCACGAGAGAAGTCAGCGAACATGCAACCTTTCACGCTGCCCGACTTCTACATGCCGTATCCGGCGCGCATCAATCCGCACCTCGAAGGTGCGCGCGCGCACACCAAGGGCTGGTCCTACGAGATGGGTATCCTGGAGGAGAACCCGCAAGGAAAACCCATCTGGACCGAGAGCGACCTCGACGCGCACGACTACGCGCTGCTCTGCGCGTACACCCACCCCGACGCGCCCGCGCCCGAGCTCAATCTGATCACGGATTGGTATGTCTGGGTGTTCTTCTTCGACGATCATTTCCTCGAAATCTACAAGCGCACCAAGGACATGCGCGGCGCCAAGGCGTACCTCGATCGCCTGCCGCTCTTCATGCCCGTCGTGCCCACGGGGACGCCGCCGGAGCCGACGAACGTGGTCGAGCGCGCGCTCGCGGACCTCTGGGCGCGGACCGTCCCGCTCACCTCGGTCCACTGGCGCGAGCGCTTCCTCGAGGCGACGAAGAACCTGCTGCTCGAATGCATGTGGGAGCTCGCCAATATCCAGGAGAACCGCGTCGCGAACCCGGTCGAATACATCGAGATGCGCCGCAAGGTCGGCGGCGCGCCCTGGTCCGCGGGCCTCGTCGAGATCGCCGTGGGCGCCGAGGTCCCGGCCGCCGTCGCCGCGACGCGCCCCCTCGAGGTCCTGCGCGACACGTTCTCGGACGGCGTCCACCTGCGCAATGACCTGTTCTCGTACCAGCGGGAGGTCGAGGTCGAAGGGGAGAACGCCAACTGCGTGCTCGTCCTCGAGCGTTTCCTCGGCGTCCCCACGCAAAAAGCAGCCGATTTGACGAACGAGATCCTGACGTCGCGGCTCCAGCAGTTCGAGAACACGGCGCTCGTCGAGGTGCCGGCGCTCTGCGTGGAGTACGGGCTGACGCCGGCCCAAGCCCTCGACGTCGCCAAGTATGTGAAGGGGCTGCAGGATTGGCAGTCCGGCGGCCACGAATGGCACATGCGATCGAGCCGCTACATGAACGAAAACGCGGACAAATCCGCGAGCGCCCCCGATTTCCTCGGGGCGCCGACGGGGCTCGGCACCTCGGCGTTCCGGATCAGGCTCACCCCCGGCGCCCTGGGTTTGCAGCGGCTCAAGACCCTCACCCACGCCCCGTTCCGGCCCGTGGGCAGGATGCCGCTCCCGAAGATCTACATGCCATTCAAGCTCCGCTTGAGCCCACACCTGCCCGCGGCGCGCCGGAACACCCTCGAGTGGGCCCGCAAGCTCGCGATGCTCGACGTGGTGCCGGGCGTCTTCGGCTCCGGGATCTGGGACGAGCGCAGGTTCATCGGCTTCGATTTTCCCATCTGCGCCGCGGGAATTCACCCGGACGCGTCCCCGCACGAGCTCGATCTGAGCTCGGGTTGGCTGACGTGGGGGACGTACGGCGACGATTACTTCCCGCTGGTGTTCGGCGCGACGCGGGACATGGCGGGCGCGAAACGGTTCAACGCGCGGCTCTCGATGTTCATGCCCCTCGACTGCGCGGGCGCCCCGGCGCCCGAGAACCCGGTGGAGAGCGGCCTGCTGGATCTCTGGATCCGCACAGCTTCCCCCATGTCGATGAGGTCGCGGCAGACGCTCCGCCGCAGCATCGAGAACATGACCGGGAGCTGGCTCTGGGAGCTCCTGAACCAGACCCAGAACCGGATCCCGGATCCGGTCGATTACGTCGAGATGCGCCGCAAGACGTTCGGCGCCGATCTCACGATGGGCCTGTCCAGGCTCACGCTCGGCGACGTGGTCCCGGCCGAGGTCTTCCGCACGCGGACGATGCGAGGGCTCGACAACACCACGGCCGACGTGGGCGGGTGGATCAACGATCTCTATTCGTACCGCAAGGAGATCGAGTTCGAGGGCGAGCTCAGCAACCTCGTGCTGGTCGTCGAGCGGTTCCTCGAATGCGACGCGCAGCGGGCCAAGGAGGTCGTCAATGACCTGATTACGGCGCGTGTGCTGGAGTTCGAGCACATCGTCGCGACCGAGCTGCCCCGCATCCTCGACGAGTTCGATCTCGACAAGGCGGCCCGCGAGGCCGTGCTCGGATACGTCGAGAAGCAGCGATCGTACATGGCTGGCGTCCTCAACTGGCACGTCGCGACGAGCCGGTACGTGGACGCGGAGCTCGAGCGCCACCCGATCGAACGGGCGATCGAGGGCGCGCGTGGGTTTGGCGCCTCTGCGGCGCGTATCAGCAGCTTCTTCGGCGCCGGAAAAGCCGGCGCCGCGGCTCCTGCTGCGAAGGCGGATCTTTCGATGGGTACGGCCCGGTCCGTGCCGGTGAAGCACGGGCGGTCCTAACCGTCCGGGAAAGAGGGACTCATGTCTATCTCAGGGAATTCGGGTTCGATCGATCAGCAGCAGACCAGCCTCGCGACGGCGGCCGCGAGGCAGCTCGCCACGACCACCAAGTCGGCGCCGCAGATGCAGGGCATCTCGTCGCGGTGGCTGCTCAAGCTCCTGCCGTGGGTGCACGTCAACGGCGTATACCGCGTGAACCGCCGCCTGAGCTATGCGGTGGGCGACGGGCGCGTGACGTTCACGAGCACCGGCGCGAAGATCCACGTCATCCCGCAGGAGCTCTGTGAGCTGCCGCTCCTCCGCGGTTACGAGGACGTCGAGGTCCTCACCGCGCTGGCGAACCGCTTCGTGCAGCGTGAATACAAGCCCGGCGACGTCATCTCCGAGCGCGGCAAGGAGGCCGATCACATCTGCCTCATCGCGCACGGCAAGATCAACAAGATCGGCGCGGGCAAGTACGGCGATGAGACGGTGCTCGCGGTCCTCGCGGACGGCGACCATTACAGCTACCAGGCGCTCCTGGAGACGCAGGATTACTGGACGTTCACGGCCAAGGCCGTCACGGCGGTCACGGTGCTGACGCTCCAGCAGAACGTCTTCGAGGAGCTCGTCGCCCAGTACCCGTCGCTGAAGCAGCACCTCGAGAACTTCAAGGCGCTCGCCACGAAGAAGAAGGACAACACGGGCGAGGCGGCGATCGAAATCGCGGCGGGCCACTCCGGCGAGCCCGTCCTCCCCGGCACGTTCGTCGATTACGAGACCTCGCCCCGCGAGTACGAGCTCAGCGTGGCGCAGACCGTGCTCCAGATCCACACGCGCGTCGCGGATCTGTTCAATGAGCCGATGAACCAGACGGAGCAGCAGCTCCGCCTGACCATCGAGGCCCTGAAGGAGACCCAGGAGCACGAGCTCATCAACAACCGCGAGTTCGGCCTCCTGCACAACGCCGACCTGAAGCAGCGCATCCACACCCACAGCGGCCCCCCGACGCCGAACGACATGGACGAGCTCCTCGCCACGGTCTGGAGGGAGCCGTCGTTCTTCCTCGCGCCCCCGCGCGCCATTGCGGCGTTCGGCCAGGAGTGCAGCCGCCTCGGCATCTATCCGCAGAGCGTCGAGGTGAACGGCAACCACGTCCCGGCGTGGCGCGGCGTGCCGATCTTCCCGTGCAACAAGATCCCGGTCTCGGAGACGCGGACGACCTCGATCCTGCTCGTGCGCGCGGGCGAGAAGAACCAGGGCGTCATCGGCCTGCACCACGCCGGCATTCCGGACGAGGTCGAGCCGAGCCTCAACGTGCGCTTCATGGGGATCAACGAGAAGGCCATCATGTCGTACCTCGTCAGCCTCTATTACTCGGCGGCCGTGCTGGTCCCCGACGCGCTCGGCGTCCTGGAGAGCGTCGAGATCGGACGCGCCTACGAATGAGACGCGAGCGGTAGGCGCTCCGCGTGTGCCCCGTACAAACGCGGGGGATACGCGGAGCGCTCTGCTCTCCGAAGCGCGCAGAAGGAAAGGCACATCATGGCAAACGCCGAAACACCTGGGATCGGGAACGAGGTAGAGCGTTCGAGCCTCGGGACGCTGGGGGCGCGAAAGCTCGCGACGACGACCAAGTCGCATCCGCAGATGCAGGGGATCACGTCCCGGTGGCTCTTGCGGGTCTTGCCCTGGGTCGAGGTCACGGGCGGCACGTATCGCGTGAACCGCCGCCTGAGTTATGCCGTCGGCGACGGGCGGTTGAGCTTCGGCAACGTCGGGGCGAATGTGCAGGTGATCCCGCAGGAGCTCTGCGAATTGCCGCTCTTGCAAGGCTTCTCGGACGACGCCGTGCTCGACGCCCTGGCGAGCCGGTTCATCCAGCGGGAGTACAAGCCCGGCGCGCTGATCGCCGAGCGCGGAAAACCCGCGGAGACGATCTTCCTGCTCGCGCACGGGAAGGCCCAGAAGCTCGGCGTCGGCAAGTACGGCGCCGACACGATCCTCGACGTCCTCGCGGATGGGGACCATTTCGGGGATCAGTCCGTCATCGACTCGAACGACGTCTGGACGTATTCGGTCAAGGCCGTCACGCCGTGCATCGTCCTCGAGCTGCCGCAGCGCGCCTTCGAGGAGCTGATCTCGCGATCCCCGGCGCTCCGCGCGCACGTCGAGTCGCTCAAGGAGCGGCTGAAGAAGCCGCAGGACAAGCTCGGACAGGCGGCGATCGCGATCACCGCCGGTCACAAGGGCGAGCGCGCGCTCCCGGGGACGTTCGTCGATTACGAGGCCGCGCCGCGTGAATACGAGCTCAGCGTCGCGCAGACGGTGCTCCGGCTCCACACGCGCGTCTCGGATCTCTTCAACGATCCGATGGATCAACTCCAGGAGCAGCTCCGCCTGACCGTCGAGGCCCTGCGCGAGCGGCAGGAGCACGAGCTCATCAACAACCGCGACTTCGGCCTCCTGCACAACGCTGACCTGAAGCAGCGCCTCCATCCCCGGAGCGGCCGCCCGACGCCCGACGACATGGACGAGCTCCTCTGCCGGCGCCGCAAGTCGCAGTTTTTCCTGGCGCACCCGCGCACGATCGCCGCCTTCCACCGGGAGTGCAGTCGCCGCGGCGTCTACCCGACCAGCGTCGTGCTCTCCGGCGCGAGAGTCACGGCGTGGCGCGGCGTCCCGATCCTGCCTTGCGACAAGATCCCGATCAACGGGGACGACACGAGCTCCATTCTCGTCATGCGCACGGGGCAGGAGCATCAGGGCGTCATCGGCCTCCACCGCACGGGCCTCCCCGAGGAGATCGAGCCCGGTGTCTCGGCCCGCAAGATGGAGACCGACCCGAAGGCCATCAGCTCGTACCTCGTGAGCACGTACTACTCCGCCGCGGTGCTGGTGCCCGACGCTCTCGGCGTCCTTGAGAACGTGCAGATCGGGCGGTAGGCTCGTCAGCCTCGATGACGCTGCATCTCGACCTGCTCCTCCACAACCTCGTCGCGCTGTGCATCGCGGTCGTGGTGCTCCTGCTCCTCTCGGAGCTCGTGGTCAGGCTGATCCATCGGGGCTACGCTTTCGTCTTGCGCTCGCCGACGCTGGAGCACGTCACGGCGGACGAGCGCAAATCGTTCCGGCGTCGCGTCCGTCGCCGCGCGCTCGTCTGGGTCGCGCTCGTCGGGGCCGTGCTCATCGGCGGCGCGGCGTTCGCCACGGTTCGCGGAATTCGCGCCTTCGACGTGGTGAAGAGCGCGCTCGTCGGGCTCGTCGGAGACGAGCCCGCGCTCGCCAAGACGCGGCTGTTCACCGCGCTCGGCATCGTCGTCGGCGCGCTCTTCGTCGACGCCCTCGCCCGGGGGCTCGCCGACGCGCTGGGAAAGGCGGTCGCGCGCTCGGACTGGCTGGCGAAGCGGCGCGAGCCGGTCGCAGAGGTCACGATACGCCTGCGCAAGGCGCTCCGCGTGGTCGTCCTCGGCGCCGCCGCGGTCGTCCTCACCGAGAAGCTCGCGCTCGCGCCGGGGCCCCAGCGCGCCGTATTGCTCGCCAGCTACACGCTGGGCGCGTTTTACGTGAGCCGCCTCGCGACGGGGATCGGATACCTCCTCCTCGACGTCATCTTCGACAACTCCACGAGGCTCGCCCGCGTCGAGAGCCCGCTCAGGTACCTCGGGAACCTGTCGCACCTGCTCGGGATCACGAAGCGCGTCGTCGATTATTGCGTGTACATCACGGCGGCGACGTGGGTCGCGGACGCGCTCACACCCGACACGTGGCTCTCGCAGGCGGGGCGGGTCGGGCTCCGGATCATCGCGATCGTTTATGCGAGCCGGGTCCTCGTCGAGATCTGCGTGCTCCTCATCAACGACCTCTTCCTCGGGAAGGTGGCGGAGGAGAACCCCCAGACGCTCCAGCAGCGAAAAACCCTGGTTCCTGTGGCCATGGGCTTCGTGCGGTACGCGATTTACTTCTCGGCTCTCGTGCTGGGCCTGCGCGAGGCGTCCGTCGATCCCACGCCGCTGCTCGCCGGCGCCGGCGTCATCGGCGTGGCCATCGGCTTCGGCGCGCAGACGTTCGTGGGCGACATCGTGGCCGGCTTCTTCATCCTCTTCGAGAACCTGCTCCTCGTCGGGGATCTCGTGGAAATCGGCGGCATCCAGGGGCGCGTGGAGGAGATCGGCGTTCGTATCACGAAGATCCGCGACGAGATCGGCGTGCTCCATTCGATCCCGAACGGCGAGGTGCGCAAGGTCGCGAACCATTCGCGAACCTACGTGAACGCGGTGGTCGACGTGCACGTGCCTTACGAGGAGGACGTCCAGCGGGTGCGTGAGCTCCTCGCGAGGGTCGCCGAGAAGGAGGTCGAACTGCAGACGGGCGCTCCGGGGCAGGTGGACGTCGGCGTGGAGGAGCTCAACGAGGGATCGATCGTCCTGCGTATCAGCGCGCGCGTGCCGCCCGGCAAGAACAAGGAAGTGAACGACGCGCTGCGGGGCCGCGTCGTGGAGGAGCTCTGCAAAGCTCAGGTCAGCGCGCCGCGCCCGCGCCGAGCCGTCCTCATCGACAGCACGCTTTCCGTCAAGAACCCGCCGAGGCGAGACATCGAGGAATCCGCGCCCGTCATGCCTTTCTCGCCCGCGAGCGACGACTGACGAGCGGTTCGTCGCGCGTGGTCGGGCTCATCCCGAGCATGAGCCGCGGGGATCCCGCCGGGCGCTCACTCGCCTCGCTCGAGGAGGTCCCACGTCGCGCGCACGAGCAGATCGTGCGCGGTCGTGTCGTCCTCCTCGAGGTGGGCGACGCCGATCCGGAGGGTCATCCGGAAGGGCATCGACGGGATGCGCCGGAACCGGTGCTGGCGCACCTTCTCGCCGAGCACCTTCGCGAACGCGGACGCCCGCGTCCGGCCGATCCCGGGGCGGACGATCGCGAGGAAATCGCGGCGGTACCGCCCGAGCAGCCCGCCCTCGGGCACGTAGATCCGGACCACGCGCGCGAGGTCGTTGAGGATGCGGTCGACCGCCGCCCGCCCGTGCTTCTCCTCGATCTCCTGGAGGCCGTCCACGCCGAGCAGCAGCAGGGACAGCCGCCGGGGCCGCTGCTCCCTGGCGCGCTGGACCTCCTTCTTGAGGAAGGCCCGGAGCCGCTCCTCGTGGACGACCTCGTCGAGATCCTCGTCGCGGTGCCGCGCGTCGCCCGCGAGCTTCGGCGCGGGGTCCAGGGGCTTCGGCCCGGGGTCCTGAGGCTTCGGCCCGGGATCGGGCTCGACGGCGCGGCCGCGCCGGTCGCCGAGCTCGAGGCCGCGGCGCGACTCGGGCTCGACGGCGCGGGCGCGCCGGTCGTCGAGCTCGATGCTGCGGCGCGACGACGGCGGCGGGCCCGTGGACGGAACCGGCCCAGGGGGCGGGCTCGACGGCGGGGGCGCGCCGAGGGCCTCGGCCATCAGGGTGACGGCCGCGGTGGCGCGGTCGAACCGGTCCCTCGGATCGATCGCGGTCGCCTGCTGGAACCAGGCGTCGAAGGCGGGCGGCAGCCGGACGGTGCGGCGCCGCGCGGCGCGGGCGCTCGCGGGCTCGGGCAGCCCCGCCGCCATCCGCTGGAGGAGCGCGAAGATCGAGGGCAGGACGTTGGCCTCGGTCAGCCAGTAGGGGCTGCCCACGAGCAGCGTGAAGGCCACGTGCGCCAGCGCGTGGATGTCGGCCTTCGGCCCGACGGCGCCGTCGCCGCGGATCTGCTCGGGCGCCATGTAGAGCGGCGTCCCGAGGATCGCGGTGCGGTCCGCCATGCTGCTCTGCGCCGAGATCTTCGCCAGGCCGAAATCGAGGACCTTGACGCACGGCGAGCCGTCGTCCCGCCGCGTCAAGAAGAGGTTCGCCGGCTTGAGATCGCGATGGACGATGGCCGCCGCGTGCATCTTGTCGAGCGCGCGCGCGACCTGGGAGAGGTAGAGCACCACCTCCGCCGGCGGCAGCGGGCCGCGGCGCGCCGACAGGCTCGCGAGCTCCTCGCCCTGGAGCAGGTCCATGACGAGGAAGGGCATCCCGGAGTCGGCGTCGATGCCGGCGTCGGAGACCGGGACGATGTGATCGCTCTCGATCCCGCCGGTGATCTTGGCCTCCTGGGCGAACCGGGCGCGCATGCCGGGGTCCTGGATGGATCCCGGGAGCATCACCTTGAGCGCGCGGCGGCGGTCGGTGACCTCGTCGACGACCTCGTACACCGCCCCCATCCCGCCCGCCTTGAGCGAGCGGACCACGCGGTATCGCCCGTGGAAAAGCGTGTCAGGTCGGAGCTGCGCGAGGCTCGGCGGATCCATCGGGAGATCGAGGCCACAGGAGCATAGATCGGACGGGGCCCGGGCCGGACACCGTTCGCGACGAGCGCGGCGCGGGGGCGCGGCCGTCTTCGCGATGCGGCGCACGTCGCGGGGGCGCGGATCGCGGCGGGGGCGTGGCCCTCGTCGCCGAGGCGCGGCCCTTGTCGCCGAGGCGCGGCGCTGGTCGCGGAAACGCGGCGCTCCCCGCGGAGGCGCGGGGCCCGGCGCCGCGGCCGAGTCCGCCCGGCTGCGCCACGATTGCGCCATGGACGCGAGCCGGCGTGCGGGCGACGGCGCCGTCGCGGGCACGCCGGTCGCGCTCGCTGCGGGGCAGCGGGCGGCGGAAAACTCGACGCCCCCGGCGGCCACGTGGTAGCTCGGCCGGGTGGGTTCGTCTGCGCTCGCCGTCCTCTCCGCCGCGAGGCGGAGCTCCGCAACGTGGGTCGCGGCCGTGTTGCTCGGCCTCGGGGCCGTGACCCTCGCAACCCAGAGCTGCGGCACCGCCGCCGTGGGCATCGACGCCTGCCGGCAGATCGAGACGGCCCGGTGCGAGGCCGCCGCCGCGTGCCCGGCGTGGGTCGGCTCGGCCGACGCCGACGAGCGGGTGGACGCCTGCGTCGAGTTCGTCTGGGACCAGTGCCTCCACGGCATCGAGAACGCCGGCACCGAGGACCACCCCGCGCCGGAGCCGACCGGAAGCCAGATCAAGGCCTGCGTCGACGCCATCGGCGCGACGCGCAAGTGCGCCGCCGACAACGTCGCTTCCATGGCGGAGTGCTCCGCGGCGCCGCCCGCGCACGGCGCCGACGGCGCGCTCAGCCCGTGCGAGGTGATCACCAAGCGAGCTCATGCGCTCAAGGCCTGCGCGTTCGTGGTCGACCCGACCGGCGCGGGCGACGGTGGCGGCGGCGGAAGCGCCAGTGGTGCCGGTGAAGGCGGGGGGAACGGCGGCGGCGGTGGTGGCGAAGGGGGCGGCGGCGGTGGCGCCGGCGGTGATGGTGGAGGCGGCGGCGGTGGCGCCGGCGCTGACGGTGGAGGCGGCGGCGGTGGCGCCGGCGCTGACGGTGAAGGCGGCGGCGGTGGCGCCGGCGCTGACGGTGAAGGCGGCGGCGGTGGCGCCGGCGGTGCCAGTGAAGGCGGCGGCGCTGGCGGCGCTCCTGCTCCCTAGTTCTTTCTTCGGGCCCACAGCGCGCATCTCGCTCGATCCGCTCCGCAAGCCGCCCGTCTCGACGCTCGAGTTGGCCTACTCGGCCCCCGAGTCGCACAATTCAAGCGTTGAAACGGCCCGCTCGGCACCCGAGTCGCACAATTCAAGCGTTGAAATGCCCCGCTCGGCCTCCGAGTCGCCCATCTCAACACTTGAAATGGCCCGCTCGGCACCCGAGTCGCCCGTCTCAACGCTTGCATCAAGCCTTGCAACGGCCGGGTCACGCCCCACGGCCACGGCCCCGCCTCACACGAGGGTCAGGGCCGGCGGAGGCGGCCCGCCGGCGCCCTCCCCGCGCGGGGCGGGCCGCGTTTCATGTGGCGCCGTTCCCCGGCTTGGACTAGTGCCCCCTGCCGATGGGCCGAGCTCGAGCTGGTTGTGGAACCTCGTCCGGTGCGGATCGCGAAGGCGGGCTCTCGCCGCTGCCCTGGTCCGGCCGGCGCGCCCTGGCGCTCGCCGTGCTCGCGCTCGCGGCCTGCACCAGCGGGGACAGCGACGACGACGACGACGACGGGCGGATCCAGACCTCGCTCGCCATCGACCCGCTCGCCTTCCTGGGCGACGTGCGGTGCTCGAACGAGCCGGGGGCGATCCGCAGCTACGTCGCCACGCTCACGGACGAGAGCGCGGAGGGCGGTCCGTTCACCCTCCCCTCTTCGCCGCCGGTCCCCTGCACGTCGCGCGTGTCGTTCACCTACGTCGTCGAGGGCCACGAGTACACGGCCAGGATCGACGGCTACGCGCAGTACGCCGAGGAGCTCACCCCCGTCGGCGACGAGACCTCCGGGAGCCCCCACATGCTCGTCGACGGCGCCCAGGTCGCGCCGCGCTGGACGTGGGCGTGCCCCGGCCCCGACGCCGCGGACGACGCCGGCAAGCTCGTGGCGAAGACGGGCGTCAACGTCGTCGTCCAGGGGTGCGCCGCGGTCTCCCGCCCCGACGACACGCAGCGCGCGGCCATCGTGCTCGACCCGGCGAGCGCGCTCGGCGCGCTGCGGTGCGGGGCCGGCGACCGGGAGATCGCGTCGTTCGACGTCCTCCCCCAGGGCGGCGCGCTCCCGCCGGTGCTCGGCGTCGGCTGCCCGCCGGCCGAGCCCATCGTCTACGACCTCGGCGCCGCCCCGGCAGGGGCCCACGTCTTCCGCCTGGAGGCGAAGAACGCCGCGGGCGCTCTCCTGTTCGGGTCGAGCTGCTTCGCCGCGGCGAGCGCGGGCGTCACATCGACGGCGACCTGCGACCCGCTGTCCGACGCGGGAGCGCTCGAGCTCGACCTCGGCGCGCTCCTCGAGGCGGAACAGCTCGCCTGCGGGGCCGGCGCGGCCAGCTACACGGCGACCGAGCCGCTGGCCGAGGGCGAGCGGCCCGAGGCGGACGCGCCCCCCTACGTCGGCCCGGTGCCCTGCGGCGAGCGCGCGCTCCTCTCGGCCCTCCCGCCGGGCGCGTACACGACGGACGTCAACGTGCTCGACGCGCAGGGGGCGCCGGTGCTGTGCGCCGATTGCAGCGGCGAGGTCCGCCCCGGCGCGACCACGCGCGCCGCGTGCGTGAGCCGTCACGCCGGGGCGTGCGCCTCCCCTTGACCGGAGCGACGTCCAGGGGCCGGCAAACCCTTTGCGCCGGCCTGCCCCTTGGAGTACCTGAACGCATCCGTCGCATCCCCTGAACAGCGCGGGTCATGGGCGAGCGGCGGAGGCCGGATTCGACCTCGTCGCTCGCCGATCGAGGCCTGAGACGCCTCTGCCGCCCCGCTCGACGCTCGAGCCGCGCTGGGATGGGCCTCTACGACGGGGCCGCGCGCGCCGCGCTCGCCCCGCGCCTCGGGTGCAGATCCCATGGAAGAGACGTCGAACATCCAGCAGAAGGTACCGGTCAGCATCCAGGACGAGCTCCGGACGAGCTACCTCGACTACGCGATGAGCGTGATCATCGGCCGCGCGATCCCGGACGTGCGCGACGGCCTGAAGCCGGTGCACCGCCGGATCCTCTACTCGATGAACGAGCAGAAGATCGGCCCCACCGGCGCGCACAAGAAGTGCGCGCGCGTCGTCGGAGACGTCCTCGGCAAGTACCACCCCCACGGCGATCTCGCGGTCTACGACGCGCTCGTCCGCATGGGGCAGACCTTCAGCCTGCGCTACCCGCTCATCGACGGGCAGGGCAACTACGGCTCGGTCGACGGCGACTCGCCCGCGGCCATGCGGTACACGGAGTCGCGCCTGTCCCGGATGGCGGTCGAGCTGCTCGCCGACCTCGACAAGGATACGGTCGACTTCGTCCCGAACTACGACGACTCGGAGCTCGAGCCGAGCGTGCTGCCGGCGAAGTTCCCGCAGCTGCTCGTCAACGGCTCGGGCGGCATCGCCGTCGGCATGGCGACGAACATCCCGCCGCACAACCTCGGCGAGATCATCGACGCGACGATCGCCATCATCCGCAACCCCGACGTCACGCTGGAGGAGCTGCTCCACCTGGTGCCGGGCCCGGATTTCCCGACCGGCGGCCTCATCTACGGCAAGAGCGGGATCGTGCAGGCGTACACGACCGGCCGCGGCTCGATCACGATGCGCGGGCGCAGCCAGGTCGAGAAGACGATGAAGGGCGACCGCGAGCAGCTCGTGTTCACCGAGATCCCCTACCAGGTGAACAAGGCCCGGCTGGTCGCGAAGATCGCCGAGTGCATGAAGGAGAAGCGCATCGAGGGGATCAGCGAGGTGCGCGACGAGAGCGACCGCGAGGGGATGCGGATCGTCGTCGAGCTGAAGAAGGACATCTTCCCGCAGGTGGTCCTGAACCAGCTCTACCGGCTGACGGATCTCCAGGCGACGTTCGGGGTCATCAACCTGTCGATCGCGAACGGGCGCCCGGCGGTGCTGAGCCTGAAGGACACGCTCTCGCACTTCATCGAGCACCGGCGCGAGGTGGTGACGCGGCGCTGCCGCTTCGAGCTGCGGCAGGCCGAGTCGCAGCGCGAGCTCGTCGAGGGGCTCGGGATGGCGACGAGCGACATCGATCGCATCGTCGCGACGATCCGGGCCTCGAGCGACACGGACGAGGCGCGGGAGAACCTGCAGCGGCTGCCGCTCCGCGGGCTCGGCGAGTTCCTGCGGCGCGCCGGCCGGCCTGAGCCCGAGTGCGCGGAGGCCGACACGCGCGGCGACTACTTCCTGTCGGAGCGGCAGGCCAAGGCGATCCTCGAGATGCGGCTGTCGCGCCTGACCGGCCTCGAGCGGGAGAAGCTCGCGAAGGAGTACGGCGAGCTGTCGCAGACGATCGAGCGGCTCCGGGCGATCCTCGCGGACATGGGGCTGCTCATGAACGTGATCGTGATGGAGCTCGAGGAGATCAAGGCGCGCTTCGGCGACAAGCGGCGCACCGAGATCGTGCCGGCCGAGGCCGAGATCCAGATGGAGGACCTGATCCAGGAAGAGGACATGGTCGTGACCATCTCGCACGCCGGCTACCTGAAGCGGACGCCGACCTCGACGTACCGGGCGCAGCGCCGCGGCGGCAAGGGGATGGTGGGGATGGAGGCGCGCGAGGAGGACTGGGTGAGCCAGCTCTTCGTGGCGTCGACGCACTCGTACGTCTTCTTCTTCAGCGACAAGGGCAAGGTCTTCGTCAAGAAGGTCTACGAGATCCCGCAGGCGCCGCGGAACGCGAAGGGCCGGGCGATCGTGAACTTCGTCGGGATGGAGCCGGGGGAGAAGGTCGCGGCGATCACGCCGGTGCCGAGCTTCGACGGCGAGACGTTCGTGGTGACGCTGACCCGCCGCGGGCAGATCAAGAAGACGGCGCTGAACGAGTACGAGAACTACCGGGACAAGGGGATCATCGGGGTCCGGATCGAGGAGGGCGATCAGCTGTTCACGGCGGCGCTCACCGACGGCAAGCGCGAGCTCGTGATCGCGACGCGGAGCGGGATGAGCATCCGCTTCCCCGAGGATCAGGTGCGTCCGACGGGCCGCGCGACGATGGGCGTGAAGGGCATCGAGCTCGACGAGGGCGACGTGGTGGTGGGCCTCGGCGTGAGCGGCGACGGGCGCGACCGGGTGCTGGCGGTGTGCGAGCGCGGGTACGGCAAGCAGACGCCGCTCGAGGAGTTCCGGCTGCAGAGCCGCGGCGGCAAGGGCGTGATCCTGATCGACGCGAGCGAGCGGAACGGGCCGGTGGTGGGCGTGGCCATGGTGAGCCCGAGCGACGAGGTGCTGATCGTGACCGACCGCGGGCAGATGATCCGGACCAAGGCGAGCGAGATCCGCGAGACGGGGCGCAACGCGCAGGGCGTGCGGATCATGCACGTGGGGCAGGACGAGCGGGTGGTCGCGGTCGAGGCGTTCGCGGCGGACGCGACGGAGGGCGAGGACGGCGGCGGGTCGACGCCGCCGGCGGCGGCCGACGGGACCAACGGGGTCGCGGACCACACGGGCGGAGACGGGGGCGGAGAGGTCAACTAGAGCGGTTTTTCGCTGGGACTGACACATCGTCCTCCAACCCTCGTCTTCCGTCTTCGCTCTTCCGTCTTCCGTCTTCGCTCTTCCGTCTTCCGTCTTCGCTCTTCCGTCTTCGTTCTTCCGTGCGCGTGCGCGTGCGCGATTCCCCAGAGTCAGCGCGCACGCGCACGCGCACGAAAGACGAGCACGGAAGACGAGAGACGGAAGACGGAAGACGGAAGACGGAAGACGGGAGACGAGAGACGGAAGACGAGAGGCCTTCAAGGCGCAGCGGCCGGCGCGGGTCGGCTCTCGGAGCGAGGCACGCGCGCGACGGCGCCCTGGCCGACGAGCTGCGCGAGCTCGGTCACGTGATCGTCCGCCGCATTCATCGCCGCGAGCGCGTCGGCGAGCCGAAGGACGTACTCGACGTTGGAGCCGCTCGGCCCGTGAGACGCGAGCACCTGCGCGGCGATCTCGGAAAGCGGCGCCTCGCCTAGGTAATCCGGGTTGTCGGGCGTGGCCACGTACACGATGGCCGCCCGAGGCGCGCTCTCCGCGTGCGCCTCCTCCGCCAGGGTGAGCGGCACGTCGCAGCGCGCATATCCGCCCTTCTCGCGGTGGTCCAGCGCGCGGAGCACCTCGTCCACGTCGCCAGCGGCGACCCGATAGGCCATCCCCCAGCAGCGCGCCAGAGGCGCAGGGACGAGCGTGACCACCCGGCCCGGCGCCCCGGGAACACCCCGGTGATCGGTGGAGCCCTGCCAGAACCGGCGCGCCCAGCCGGTGATGTACCCGGGCGCCATCCGCTCGAATCGAAACGCCGGCCGCCAGATCAGCGAGCCGTAACCGAAGATCCAGGTCTCGCGATGCACGAGACCATCCTATCAAACGCCGCCGCCCGCCAGAACCGCCGCGCTCGCCTGGAGGGCTCCCGCCGAGCGGCCTGCATGGGCCGCTAGCGGAGATCCTCCCGGATGTTCCCCACCGAGCGCTGGATCAGCTGCTCCAGCGCCTCGCGGCTGCGGCGCTCGTGCTCGGCCGCCTCCTTGGCCCGCCGCTCCTCGGCGCTGGCCCTGGCCTCGGCGTCGCGCGCCCCGCTCTCGGACGCCCGCGCCATGTCGCGCGCCGCCCGGGCGTCCCGGGCCGCCTTCCGCGCTTGCTCGGCCGCGGACTCGGCCCGGTACCGCGCCTCCTCGGCCTCCTTCTGCAGGACCTCCGCCAGCCGCCGCTGGTCCTCCGTGTTCCTCCGGGCCCGCTCGGCGGCCTCGCGGGCCGCCCGCTCGTTCGCGAGCGCCTGCTCGAGGTTGTACTCGGTCTGGCGGATCTCCTCGAGCTGCGCGGTGATGACCTGGTTCTGGCGGACCACCTTGATGATCCCCAGGGCGGCCATCGCGACAAGCAGGGCGAGCCCCGTCATGGTGCCGGCGATCAGCGTGCGCCGCCGGCGCTTCGCCTGGCTCGACAGCCGGAGCACGGCGTCGAGATACCGCTGCTCCCGCTCGGGCAACTGGCCCTGATAATAGTACCTGTCGCGGAAGCGGCGCGCCTCCTGGGCGATCTTGCCGCGCCACAGGGTGTCGTCGGCGCAGCCGCTCGACTCCCACTGCCTCGCCGCCACGCGCAGCTTGTCGAGGAACGCCGCGTCCTTCTGGTTCTCGTCGAGCCAGCGCTGCAGCGTCGGCCAGCGCTCGATGAGCGACTCGTGCACGATCTCCACGCGGCTGCCGGCGTCGTCGCGCCCCGTCTCGACCGCCAGGAGCCGCGCGTCCGAGAGGACGTGGACCACCCCCTCGATCTCGTCCGGCTCCCCCGGCAGCTCGCGGATCTCCCGCAGGCTGGCGATGGCCCGCGTGCGCTCGGGCGTCACGAGACGCTCGAACACCGCCCGGCAGAGCTTCGCCTGGCGCACGCTCATCCCCGCCAGCACCGTGTCGGCGTGGCTCGCGAGCGTGCCGGCCACGCCGCCGATCGCCTCGTAGCTCGCCCGCGTCAGCAGCCGGCGCTCGCGATCGCGCAGATCCCACCACCGCGCCGCCATGAACTGCAAGAGCGGCAGCGCGCCGCGGGTCGTCTCCAGCACGTCGAGGATGTCCTCGACAAGCGCCGGGTCCTCGATCCCGTACCGCGCCGCCTGGACGGGCCGCGTGAGCGCCTCGCGCAGCCCGGCGCGGCCGATGGGCGGAAGGACCACGAGCCCGCGCGTCACCGCCGCCATGAAATGCCTGTCCTCGGCCACCCGCTCGATGAAGTCCGACCGCATCGACAGGATGACGCGCAGGGGCGATGACGCGTCGTCCGCGACGCCCCCGAGGCACGAGAGGAACGCGGCGCGCTCGCCGGCGTCGCACGAGAGCGTGTAGAGCTCCTCGAACTGGTCGACGAAGAGCACGACGCGGCGCTGCTTCCGCGCCGCCCACGCGCGCAGCTCGGCCCCGAGGTAGCCCGGCTCGGCGCGCAGCCGGTCGACGAGCATGCGCCCGCGCGACGCGTCGCCGCCCTGCGGCTCCGGCCGCTCCGAGCCGCCCCTCGTCAGCAAGGAGGGGTGGCTGAGCAGCTCGGCGAGCGCCGCCATCGGCTCGCGCCCCGGCCGGAGGATGAGCGACTCCCACCCTCCGCCCGATCGCTTGAGCGCCGGGACGATCCCCGCCCGGACGAGCGACGACTTGCCCACGCCCGACGCGCCGACGATCGCGAGGAGCGGCTGGCTGCGCAGCCGCGTCACCATCCTGGCGACGTCCTCGGCGCGGCCGAAGAAGCGATCCGCGTCGGCCTCCTGGAACGCCGACAGGCCCGCGAAGGGGCTCTCGTCGGCCCCGAGGACGATCTCGAGGCGCCCTGGCAGGAGCGGCAGGAGCTCGGCGAGGAGCTGCTGCGCCGAGGCGGTGCGCTCGGCCTTCCGCTTGCGGAGGCAGCGATCGATGATCCCGCCGAGCGCGCCGAGCTCCGGGCGCGCGCCGTCGAGCTCGGGCATGGGCTGGTCGAGCAGGGCGACCTGCATGAGGCTGTGCACCGTCACGGGCGCGAGCGGGTGCGCGCCGGTGACGAGCTCGTAGAGCATGATGCCCACGGCCCAGATGTCGCTGGCGTGATCGATCCCCTCCCCGAGCCACTGCTCCGGGGACATGTACGGTATCGTCCCCATCATCGCGCCCTCGCGCGTCAGGGTGGTGCGGAGCGAGATGGGCGCGCGATCGACCGGGCCGGCGACGTCGGTGTCGAGCAGCTTGGCGATGCCGAAGTCGAGCACCTTGATGGCGCCGGACGCCTCCAGCATGATGTTCTCGGGCTTGAGATCGCGGTGGACGATGCCGAGCTTGTGGGCGCACGACAGGGCGCGCACCACCGGCACCATCATCTCCACGGCGGCGCTCGCCGACACCGGCGCCGTCGCGACCGTCTCGTCCGCGCCGGCCGGCCGGCGCTGATCCATCCACGCGCGGAGGCTCTGGCCGTCGATGTACTCGAGCACCATGTACGGATATCCGTCGTGCTCGTTCACATCGTGGATCGTCACGATGTTCTCGTGCTTGCAGAGCGCGGTGGCGCGGGCCTCGACAAGGAACCGCTGGAGTCTGGCGCCGGTGAGGCTTGTGACGACCTTGATGCCCACCAGGCGCCCCAGGCGGACGTCGCGGCCGAGGAAGACGGTGCCCATGCCCCCTCGGCCGAGCTCGCGAATCAGCTCGTAATGGCCGATGAGGGTCCCGGCGCGGATGGCCGGACCGGCGGCCTGCCGGCTCGACACGGGCGGGCCGGAAGGCTCCTGCGCCGTCGAGGATCGCCGCAGCGGCCCCGTCCTGCTCGCGGGGCTCTCCTCCGGGCGCGGCGCGGGCTCGGTGGGCCCGAGAGGCGCCGCGCCGAGGACCGGGGATTCCGTCGTCGAGGCGCTCGCCAGACCTGCCCCCGGGCCCGGCGACAGGGTCAGCGTCTCCTCCCCGCGAAGGCCGTGCTCCTCGGTGCCGGTCACTTCCCGCGAGGATACCCCAGGGACTCCGCGTTTCACAATGTCACTGGCCGTTGACATCGAGAAATCCACCAGGGACACGCGCGCTGTCGCGTCGAGCGCGTCGAGCGCGTCGAGGGACTCGAGAGGGAGTCGATAACGTGCGATCCGCCGGCGAGGCGGAGCGCGAGCGCCGCGGATTCTCGGCCTGTCATGGAGTCTGTTCCTTCGACAGCCCTCCTCCGCGCCGAGCGCGGGCGCCAGGGCGCTCGCGGCCTCGATCGATGTCTGTGGCCGGCGGCGGGCCGCGGCGGCGCGACGGAGATGGGCAATGCCAGGTACGTTGGGAGCGGCGCCGATCTCCCTCGGACCGCCGCTCCCCGCCGCTGGCGCTCACCCCTCGAGCAGCTCGAACCGGATCCCCGCCGCCTGCAGCCGCTCGATGAGCCGCTCCCCCATCGCCACCGCCGGCGTGAGGACCCCGGCGCGCGCCGGCAGCCGCGCGCGGTCGAACGCCATGCAGAGCGCCGCCTCGGCCACCATCTTCGCCGTCTCCGAATAGCCCGGATCGCCGCCGCTCACGCGCGTCACCACCTTGCGCGACGCGCTCTTGCCGTGGAAGGTCACCTGGAACCAGCCGCGCGCCCGCTCCTCGGCGCTCGGCCCTTCCCCCGGGCTGCGCACCTTGCGGAGCAGGTCCCGCGTCGGCCCCACCTTGGCGAGCGCCGCCACGGCGCCGAAGCCGGCGATCCCGATCACGAGCTGCAGCCCGGACTTGACCTGCACGTAGTGCCCGTACTGGAAATCGGGGCCGTAGACGTCGAGCTCCCGCGCGCTCCGCAGCACGATCTCGGGGTCGATGCTCGGCAACGGGCAGACCCAGGCGCGCAGCCCCTTCTCGTAGCGGATGCGCCCCTTGAGCCCCTGCGCCTTCCGCCCGCCGCACGCCTCCTCGGAGCGCGCCCCGCGCCGCCTGCGGCCGCCGCGCGCCATGGCCTCGAGCACCGACTGCCACGTGCCGCCGGAGAAGCTGCCGTGCGCGCGCACGACGCCCTCCACCGCGATCGGCTCGCCCGCGGGGAGCTTCGTCACCGTGAAGAGCGCGCCGAGGTCGTGCGGGATGCTGTCGAAGCCGCAGCAGTTGACGATCTTCACGCCCGCCGCGCGGGCGGCCTCGTGGTGGCGCGCGAGGAGGCGATCGACGAACTCGGGCTCGCCGGTGAGGTCCGCGTAGTCGGTGCCCGCGCGGATGCACGCCTCGACGAGCGGCTCGCCGCGGCTCGAGTACGGGCCCACGGTCGTGATGACCACGCGCGCCTGGCTCGCCATGCGCTCGAGCGACGCCGCGTCCTCCGAGGTCGCCTCGATGACGCCCACGTCGGCGCAGGCCGGATCGATCGCCTCCAGCGCCGCCTTCACCTCGGCGAGGCGCCCCGCGTTCCGGCCGGCGATCGCGAAGCGGGCGGGTCGCTCCGAGGCGTCGTCCCGGGCGGAGGCCTCCTTGCCCCGGGTGGCGAGATACTCGGCGACGAGGCGACCGGTGAAGCCGGTCGCGCCGTAGACGATCACATCGTACGTGCGGTCGAGGGTCATGGGGGGAGCCTTGATACCACGACCGCGGGCGGGAACGTCACCGTCGGCACCACGAGAGAGAAGGCGGGACCCAGCCGCCGAACGAGCGCTCCAGGTGCTGCGCCACGGCGATCGTCACATGATCGTTGCCGTGGATCGCCGCCACCTGGACGCCGAGCGGCAGCCCGTCGGCGTTGAGGCCGAGCGGGACCTGCGTCGCCGGCATCTCCATGACGTTGAGCACCGCGGTGTACGTCCACTGGAAGGGCGGCAACAGCGGCGCGTAGTGCCGCGGCGCGGGCCGCGGGTACGACGGGTAGAGCATCACGCCCCGCTCGCCGATGCGCGACACGAGCTCGGCGCGGAGCGCCTCGCCGAGCTCCAGGGCGCGCGCGATGCGCGAGGGGACGAGCCGGCCGACGTCCTCGAGCAGCGTGAGCCCGAGCGCGGGCAGCGTGTGCGCCGAGCGGCGGAGCGACCAGCGGGCGAGCTCGCGCGGCAGGCTGACCGGGCGGCCGTCCCCGAGCAGCGCGCGGAACGTGACGCCGCCGGCCACGCCCAGCATCGCGGTCCAGATGTCGAGCGCCCGCGCGAGGAGCTCGATGCGCGCCTCGCGGACCGTGGCCCCGCGCGCGGCGAGCGCCTCCACCGCCCGCCGCTGCGCGGCCAGGAGATCGTCGCTCACCCGGCGCACGCCGTCGTGCTCGACCGAGAGCACCGTCAGCCCGCCGAGGTCGACCGAGGCCGGGTCGCCGAGGGGCAGCGGCGCGCAGGTCGGATCGCGCGCGTCGGGGCCCGCGAGGACGCGGAGCACCGGCATGAGGTCCTCGGCGCGCCGCGCGATCGGCCCCGAGGTCATGTAGCGGAGCCCGCGCTCGCCGGGCAGCGGGAACTGGCCCGAGGTCGGCACGAGCCCGCCGGTCGGCTTGTGGCCGAAGACGCCGTTGAAGAACGCGGGCATCCGGATGGACCCGCCGATGTCCGAGCCGAGCCCGATCGGGGCGCCGCCCGCGCCGACCACCGCGGCCTCGCCGCCCGAGCTGCCGCCCGCGGTGCGCGCCGGGTCGTAGGGGTTGTTCGTCCGGCCGTAGAGCCGGTTGTTCGTCTCCATCCACATGCAGAGCTCCGAGACGTTGGTGACGCCGAGCGGGATGAAGCCGGCGGCGCGCATGCGCGCGACCGTCACCGCGTCCTCCGTCGCGCGCACGCCGGCGCGGGCGACGAGCCCGGCGGAGTTCGGCATGCCCGCGACGGCGAAGCTCTCCTTGATGGAGCACGGGACCCCGAGGAACGGCGGCGCCGCGGCGGCGTCGCCGCGATCGAGGAGCGCGTCGGCGGCGCGCGCCTCGGCGCGGGCGGCGTCGAACCGGTCCGCCACCATCGCGTTGAGCGTCGGGTTCACGCGCTCGATGTGCCGGATATGGGCCTCCACGACCTCGGCCGACGTCACGGCCCGGGCGCGGATCAGCGCAGCCAGCCGGGTGGCGGAGAGCAGGAGCAATGGATCTCGTGAAAGCATGGGCGTGGGTGCGATAAGGGATCAGGCGCGGGACGGCGACCCGGGTCAAGAGGCCGCCTCAGGGCCCGACCATGGCCCACCCGCCCTCCCCGGCGCCAGCCGCGCGTGGCCCTCGCCGCGCGCGCGCCGCGCGCCGCCCTCCCCGGGCCCCGCCGCCGCCCTCGCCGAGCGCGCGCCGCCCCCGCCGCTCCGCGCCGCCCCCCGCAGCGCCCCGCCGCGGCCTGCGCCGCTGAGCGCGCCCGCACGGCGGCGCGGCGGCGCGCGGACCACCGCCGCCCGCCTATTCGCCCGCGGCGGTCGCCCCCGCGGCCGCGCCCTGCGCCGGCGCGGCCGCGACCGCGCGCCCCCGCGACCGATGCGGGAAGGCCCACCGCACGGCCCCGGTGATGAGCCAGTCGACCCCCCCGCGGCTGTCGACCTGGACGCCGGGATCGACGTACACCTGCACGCGATCGCTGAGCTCTGCGCCGACCTCCAGCACGCTCGTCGACACGACGCGGGGCGCGCCGCGGTGGTTGAACTGGAAGCTCTGGTCCGGGCTCACCCAGAAGCCGCGCGGCAGCTCGACGATCGCGAAGGGCCGCACGAGCGACGTCTGGATGTCGTCGCGCAGCGGATCGCCGCCGAACGAGACCGCGTGCTGCAGCTGCAGCCCCAGCCGCGCGGGCCGCGCCACGCGGACGTACGCTTGAACGAGGGGCGCGACCTGGTTCTTGCCCGAGCCCAGCGCGGGGCGCGTCGCCGAGTCGAGGATGAGATCCGAGCCGAGGACGAGCGCGTACCGCGGCGTGCCGATCGCGCGGACGAGCGGCCGGATCAGGACGTCGCCGAGCCCCGCGTCGCGCTGGCCGTCGACCCCGCTCACGACCGCGAACGGCACGTCCGCGCGCAGCGAGAAGCTCCTGTCGAAGGCGTAGTCCCCCCGGATCACCGCGGCGTTGAAGAAGCCGCTCTTGCCGCGCGAGACGAAATCGTCCCGGACCTCGATGAACGTGCTCAGGTTGGCGGCCGCCGGCGCCTGCGTCCGGGGCGGCGCGGCGCCGCGCGGCCCCGGCCCGGGGCGCGACGGCGCGGGGCGCGTCGGCGCGGGCTGCAGCGGCCGCGCGGGCTGGGCGCTCGCGAGCGCCGCGGGCTCCGCGCGTCGCGCGGGCTCGACGCGATCCGCGGCGGCGCCGGCCCGCGCGCTGCACAGCGCGACGAGCCCGATCGCGGCGGGAGAGACCGCGCGGCGGCGCCGGCGACCGCAGGGCGAGATCGTTCGACTGGCAGGGCGCGCCTGCGCCACGCGATGCGCTTGCATGGCGGTTCCATGGTGGAGCCGCGCGAACCGGCGGCAGTCGGTTCAAGGCAGCACTCTGCGCTTCGGGCGCGCACGAGACGAGGTCCGGTGTTTGCTCACACCTCCCCTGGGGCTCCGGCAGCGGCGCCGCATCCGCTCGTCTCCGCGCGCTCCATGCGACGCGCTCGGTGCGCGCGATGCGCTCGGTGCGCCTCGCAGGGCCCGCCGCGCGCCGCGATCGAGCGACGCATCCCTGCACACTGCGCGCGTCCGCGTCGCGCAGTCGCGCCGTCTCAACAACAGCGGCGCATCTAGAGCGGCGCATCGGCGAGCGACGCGGACAGCGCGCGTTCGTGCGGAACGTCACGCGCTCGCCGCGGACGTGCGCGAGCAAAAAAAACTGCACGAAACACCGCAGAAACAAGCGATCTGTAAAGAAACAACTTGACGCGACGCAGCAGCTCTGCAAGCTAGAGGCACTCACGCTATGCAGAAGTCGACGTGCACCGCCAGCGCCCACGCCTCCGGCGATGGGACCCCCGCTGTGAAGCTGGTGCACCGCGCTTCGTCGGCGACCTCGGCGGCGCGCTCGCTCGTCGTCGAGGGCGGCGTGTCCGTCGGGCTCCTAGCGGGCCTAGCCATTCCTGCGCTCGTCAGCCTAGTCGACGTCGTCGGGCTGATTCGCGTCGGGAACGGGTGCGGGCCGCCGCTCTGAGCTGAGCAGCATGGAGATAGGCCCCCGCACCGAGAAGGTCCGGGGGCTTTCGTTTTTCTGGCCTGTGGGTTCACGAAGAGCAGCCGTCGTCAAGGAGGATCAGGTGAGCAAGGAACATTCGAGGAAGAATCGCGAGGACGCCTCGAGCGAGGCCGTTGGCCAGCGCATCGCGGAGCTCGCAGAGCTCGTCGCCGCGGGCTGTGGGATGCCCGTCGCGTCGAGCGCGGTGCGCGAGGAGTTCGAGGCGCTCGTCGACGAGATCCGCGCGCGCGCGAGCCGCGGCGCCGTCCGCGCGCCCCAGCGCTCCTCGACGCACCTGAAGGGCGCGCGCCCGGGCGGCGCCGCCGAGGCCTCGTTCGAGTTCCACTCCGACCCGCCCTCCGCGCGGCCCGGCGCGGCCCCCGCCGCGGGCTCGTCGCGCGTCGTGTCGCTCGACGACGCGCGGCGGGTGCTCGACGCGATCCGCCGCGAGGAGAGCAGCGGCGGCGGCCCGCGGGAGGACCTCCAGCGCGCGATCGCCTAAATTGCCGAGCCTCTGAGAGACGGCGGAACCCGCGGCCACGGCGCCCACGGCGCCACCTTCCACCAGCATGACTCGATCGGAGTCGAGACTATGAAACGAACCGGCGCACAGATTATCTGGGAAGTCCTCGTCCGCGAAGGCGTGGACGTGGTCTTTGGCTACCCGGGCGGCGCGATCATGCCCGCCTACGACACGATCCTCGGCTACCCGATCCGCCACGTCCTCGTCCGGCACGAGCAGGGCGCGGCGCACATGGCGGACGGGTACGCCCGCGCCTCGGGCAAGGTCGGCGTGGCGGTCGCCACCTCGGGCCCCGGCGCGACGAACCTCGTCACCGGGATCGCGACGGCGATGCTCGACTCGTCGCCCATCGTCTGTATCACCGGGCAGGTGTCCTCGAAGCTGCTCGGGACCGACGCCTTCCAGGAGACGGACATCACCGGCGTCACCCTGCCCATCACCAAGCACAACTACCTCGTGACCGAGGTCCAGGACATCGCCCCCGCCATCCGCGAGGCGTTCTACATCGCGCGCTCGGGCCGCCCGGGCCCGGTGCTCGTCGACATCACCAAGGACGCCCAGCAGGCGTCGATGGACTTCGAGCTGCCGAAGGGCGAGGTCCGCCTGCCCGGCTACCGCCCGGGCTACCACGCCGTCCAGACGGACATCGAGAAGGCGATCGAGCTCATCGACGAGGCCGAGCGGCCTCTCATCCTCGCCGGCCAGGGCATCGTCCGGGCGGAGGCGACGCGCGAGCTCCTCGCCTTCGTGGAGAAGACGGGCATCCCCGTCGCGTCCACGCTGCTCGGCCTCGGCGGCTTCCCGGCGACCCACCCGCTCAGCCTCGGCATGATGGGCATGCACGGCGAGGCGTGGGTGAACACCGCCATCCAGGAGGCCGACCTCCTCATCGCGCTCGGGATGCGCTTCGACGACCGCGTGACCGGGAACCTCAAGACCTACGCGGTGAAGGCGAAGAAGATCCACGTCGAGATCGACCGCTCCGAGATCAACAAGAATGTCAAGGTCGACGTCGGCCTCGTCGGGGACGTCCGGGACACGCTCCTGTCGCTCATCCCCGGGTGCAAGCAGCGCAACCGGAGCGGCTGGATCGAGCGCATCACCACCCTGAAGGGGGACTCGGCGGTCCGTGACATTCAACAATTGCCGTACCACGACAAACTGTACGCCGCGCACGTGATGCACGACCTCTGGCGGCTCACCGACGGCAAGGCGCTTGTGGTAACCGACGTCGGCCAGCACCAGATGTGGGAAGCGCAGTACTACAAGCACGATCACCCGCGGAAGCTCATCACCTCCGGCGGGCTCGGCACGATGGGCTTCGCCCTGCCGGCGGCGATCGGCGCGCGCTTCGCGAAGCCGGACGACGAGGTCTGGGTGGTCGTGGGCGACGGCGGCTTCCAGATGACCGCGTGCGAGCTGTCGACCTGCGCGCAGGAGGGCATCAAGGTCCACGTGGCCATCATCAACAACGGCTACCTCGGCATGGTGCGCCAGTGGCAGGAGTTCTTCTACAACCGGCGCTACTCGGCGACCCCGATGCGCAGCCCGGACTTCGTGAAGCTCGCCGAGGCCCACGGGCTGACCGGCATCCGCGTGACGAAGCGCGAGGAGATCGCGGGCGCGGTCGAGCGCGCCCGCGCGACGCCGGGCACCGTGGTCGTCGACTTCCGCGTCGAGCAGGAGGACAGCGTCTACCCGATGGTCCCCGCGGGCGCCGACCTGAACGACATGATCCGCCGCCCGAGCCCCATCCTGGAGACCGGGGAGGATCCGTGAACGCACCCGTAGAGGCGCGCGCCCCGAGCGCTCGATCCGACGCGAGCGCCCGCTCGCTGGACGAGCGGGGCGCGTCCGAGCGCGTCGCGGCCGCTGCCGGGCGCCCCAGAGACAAGAGGGACTTTCAAGAGGCATCCATGGATCGACCCATCCTGCGCACGTTCATCGCCTACGTCGAAGACCGCCCCGGCGTGCTCAACCGCGTCGCGTCGCTGTTCCGGCGCCGCGCGTACAACATCGAGTCGCTGAGCGTCGGGCGCACCCACATCGCCGGGGTCTCGCGCCTCACCCTGGTCCTCGAGGCGGACGAGGACGGGGCGCGCCGCCTGGAGGCGAACCTGTACAAGCTGGTCAACACCCTCTGGGTCCGCGACGTCACCCACACGGCCTCGGTCGCGCGCGACCTCGCGCTGATCAAGGTGAAGGCGAACGCGACGACCCGCGCGCAGGTGCTCCAGCTCTGCGAGGTGTTCCGCGCGCGCACCGTCGACGTCGCCCCCGAGGCGCTCACCATCGAGATCACCGGCACCGGCGACAAGATCGAGGGCCTGCTCGACGTGCTCCGCCCGTTCGGGATCATCGAGATGGTGCGGACCGGGATGATCGTGATGACCCGCGGCGCCGAGGAGGCCGAGGCCAGGCTCGACACCGTGCTGCCTACGCGCGCGAGCGACAGCAGCGCGCCCTGATGACGGATGACGTGAAGGACGGGAGCCGCGAGGTGCGGATCCCTGTTGAAGGAGAGTGAGATGGCGAAGATTTTTTATGATAACGACGCGGATCTGTCGCTCATCCAGAGCAAGAAGATCGCGATCGTCGGCTATGGCTCCCAGGGGCACGCCCACGCGCTGAACCTGCGCGACAGCGGCGCGACGGTGATCGTCGCCCTGCCCGAGGGCAGCAAGAGCCGGCCCAAGGCGCAGGCCGCGGGGCTGCAGGTGGCCACGGTGTCCGAGGCCGCGAAGGCCGCCGACGTCATCATGATCCTCGCGCCCGACACGTCGCAGGCCCGCATCTACAACGAGCAGATCGCGCCGCACCTCGGCCCGGGCAAGACGCTCATGTTCGCGCACGGGTTCAACATCCGCTTCAACACGATCACGCCCCCCGCGTCGGTCGACGTCACGATGATCGCGCCGAAGGGCCCCGGGCACCGGGTGCGCGAGACGTACGAGGCCGGCGGCGGCGTCCCGGCCCTGCTCGCCGTCCACCAGGACGCGAGCGGCAAGGCGGAGGCGCAGGCGCTCGCCTACGCGAAGGGCATCGGCGCGACGCGCGCCGGCGTGCTCCTCACGACGTTCGCGGAGGAGACCGAGACCGACCTCTTCGGCGAGCAGGCGGTGCTCTGCGGCGGCGCGAGCGAGCTCGTGAAGGCCGGGTTCGAGACGCTCGTGAACGCCGGCTACCAGCCGGAGATCGCGTACTTCGAGTGTCTGCACGAGCTCAAGCTCATCGTCGACCTCATGTACCGCGGCGGCCTCAACTACATGCGGTACTCGATCAGCGACACCGCCGAGTACGGCGACTACGTGTCCGGCCCGCGCGTCATCACCGACCGCACGCGCGAGGAGATGAAGCGCATCCTGGCCGACATCCAGAGCGGCGAGTTCGCGCGCAAGTGGATCGCGGAGAACGAGGAGGGCCGGCCGAAGTTCGAGGCGACGCGGGCCAAGGAGCGGGAGCAGCGGCTCGAGGTCGTGGGCGCCAACCTGCGCAAGATGATGCCGTTCATCGACCCCGTCACCATCAAGCCCGGCGACTGAGCGTCTCCACTCGTGGGAGGCGGCGGAGAACACCATGCCTGAGATGATTGCGAATCAAGCGATGCCCCCGTCCGATTACGTGCGCATCTTCGACACCACGCTGCGTGACGGCGAGCAATCGCCGGGCGCGACGATGACGTCCTCGGAGAAGCTCGAGATCGCGCTCGCGCTGGCGAAGCTCGGCGTCGACGTCATCGAGACGGGTTTCCCCGCCGCTTCCCCCGACGACCTGCTCGCCGTCCAGACGATCGCCGAGCGCGTGGGCGCGGCCGCGGTCCCCGGCCGCCCCGCCGCGACCCCGCCGATCATCTGCGCGCTCGCCCGCGCCACCAAGGTCGACATCGACAAGGCGTGGGAGGGCGTCTCCCGGGCCGCGCACCCGCGGATCCACACCTTCCTCGCCACGAGCGACATCCACCTCAAGCACAAGCTCCGGATGACCCGGGCCGAGGTGCTCGACCGCGTGCGGGCCATGGTCGCGTACGCGCGCGACCTCTGCGCCGACGTGGAGTTCAGCCCCGAGGACGCCGGCCGGAGCGAGCCCGAGTTCCTCTACCAGGTGCTCGAGGCCGCGATCGCCGCCGGGGCCACGACGCTCAACATCCCGGACACGGTCGGCTACACCATGCCGAGCGAGTTCGGCGCGCTGATCGCCGGCATCCGCAAGAACGTCCCGGGGATCGACCGCGCCATCATCTCGGTGCACTGCCACAACGACCTCGGGCTCGCGACGGCGAACGCCCTGGAGGGCATCCGCGCGGGCGCGCGCCAGGCCGAGGTGACCATCAACGGCATCGGCGAGCGCGCCGGCAACACCGCGCTCGAGGAGGTCGTCATGGCGCTCGCGACGCGCCGGGCCGTCTTCGGGCTGCGCACCGGCATCGACACGACCCAGATCGCCACGGTGAGCCGCCTCGTCAGCGCCGCGACGGGCTTCAACGTCCAGCCGAACAAGGCGATCGTCGGCGCCAACGCCTTCGCGCACGAGTCGGGCATCCACCAGGACGGGATGCTGAAGCACCAGGAGACGTACGAGATCATGCGGCCGGAGATGGTCGGGGTGACGCAGACCCGGCTCGTCCTCGGCAAGCACTCGGGCCGGCACGCGCTCAGGAACCGGCTCGAGGAGCTCGGCTACCACCTCGACGAGGCCCAGCTCGCGGCGGCGTTCGCCAGCTTCAAGGCGCTCGCCGACAAGAAGAAGCACGTCACCGATCCCGACATCGAGGCGATCGTCTCGACCACGCGGGCGCAGGGCGACGAGCTCTACACGCTCGACGCGCTCCAGGTCGCCTGCGGGACCACCGGGATGCCGACGGCCACGGTCCGCCTCCGCGGGCCGGACGGGGCGCTGCACGTGCGCGCCGCGATCGGCACCGGGCCGGTGGACGCGGCCTACCGGGCGATCGACGAGATCGTCCGCGTGCCGAGCAGCCTCCTCGAGTTCTCCGTGCACGCGGTGACCGAGGGGATCGACGCGCTCGGCGAGGTGAGCGTCCGGGTCCGGGCGGACGCGACGTCGAGCAAGCGGCACCCGCAGCACGACGCCTCGCACCGGGTGTTCCACGGCCACGGCGCCGACACGGACATCCTGGTCGCCAGCGCGAAGGCGTACCTCACCGCCCTGAACCGGCTCCTCGCGACCTACGGCGTCGAGCCCCGGGAAGACGCGACGGCGTCCGAGAGCAACGAGAGCAACCAGAGCGGCCACGGCGCCGCCGTCGAGAGCGCGAGGTAGGCCGGTGCGCCGAGCGCACGAGGGCCCCGCGCGGGGCCGGCGAGCTCGGCGGCCTGCCCCCGCCGCACAAGGAAGTTGAAGCTTATGAATCCGCCTCTCAACGGCGCGGAGCAGGGCGCCCGCCCCGCGGACCGCGTCGACGTTTACGACACCACGCTACGGGACGGCACCCAGCGCGAGGGCATCTCGCTCGCGTGCGAGGACAAGCTGCAGATCGCGCGCCACCTCGACGCGTTCGGCCTGACCTTCATCGAGGGCGGCTGGCCCGGCTCGAACCCGAAGGACGCGCAGTTCTTCGAGCGGGCGAAGGACATCGAGTGGAAGCACGCGAAGATCGCCGCGTTCGGCTCGACGCGCCGCGCCTCGCTCGCCCCCGAGGACGACCCCGGCCTGCGCGCGCTGCTCGCCGCCGGCACGAGCGTCTGCACGATCTTCGGCAAGAGCTCGACCCAGCACGTGACCGCGGTGCTGCGCACGACGCTCGACGAGAACCTCCGGATGATCGAGGAGACCGTCGCCTACCTGCGCGCGCACGGCCGCCGCGTGGTCTACGACGCCGAGCACTTCTTCGACGGGTTCGCGCTCGACCGGTCGTACGCGATCGAGACGCTGCGCGCCGCGGCGCGCGGCGGGGCCGAGGTGCTCACGCTCTGCGACACGAACGGCGGCTCGATGCCGTGGCAGATCGAGGCGATCGTCGCCGAGATGAAGGCGCTGCTCGGCCACCCGCTCGGCGTCCACGCGCACAACGACGGCGAGCTCGCGGTCGCCAACTCGCTCGCCGCCGTGCGCGGGGGCGCCCGCCACGTCCAGGGCACGATCAACGGCTACGGCGAGCGCTGCGGGAACGCGAACCTCTGCGCGATCATCCCGAACCTCGAGCTGAAGCTCGGCCTCCGGGCGCTGCCCGAGGGGGCGCTCCGCGGGATCACCGAGCTCTCGCACTACGTCGCCGAGCTGGCGAACCTCGCCCCCGACGATCACATGGCCTACGTCGGGCGGAGCGCCTTCGCGCACAAGGGCGGCGTGCACGTCGCGGCGATGCGGCGCGAGCCGGCGTCCTACCAGCACATCGACCCCGCGCTCGTCGGCAACGCGATGCGCACCGTGGTGAGCGAGCTGTCGGGCCGCGGCAACCTCCTCAGCAAGGCCGAGGAGTTCGGGCTCGAGGTGAAGGCCGGCGCCGAGGTGGAGGTGCTCGAGCAGATCAAGGAGCGCGAGGCGCGCGGCTCGTCGTTCGAGGCGGCCGAGGCGTCGGTGGCGCTGTTGCTCCGCCGGAGCTCGCCGGGCTACAAGCCCCCCTTCCGGCTGCTCGATTTCAAGGTCATCGCGGGCCAGCGCGAGGGCGTCGGCACCTTCGCCGAGGCGATGATCAAGATCGCGGTCGGCGACGAGGTGGTGATCACGGCGGCCGAGGGGTCCGGCCCCGTCAACGCGCTCGACGGCGCGCTCCGCAAGGCGCTCGCGCCCGTGTTCCCGGCCGTGCGCGACATCCAGCTCGTCGACTACAAGGTCCGCATCCTCGACGGGCGCGACGGCACCTCGGCGACGACGCGCGTGCTCATCGACAGCCGCGACGCGCACCGCCAGTGGAGCACCGTCGGCGCCTCGACGAACATCATCGACGCTTCCTGGCATGCGCTCGCGGACGGGATCGAGTATGGGCTCACGCTCGCAGCGCGAGAGCCAGCGCAGTACACATCCACGTTGCCTGCCAGCGAGGTCGCATGAAGGCCAATATCGTTCTTTTGCCCGGTGACGGCATCGGCGTCGAGGTGGTCGCCGAAGCCCGCGTCACCCTCGATGCCGTCGCCGCCCAGTTCGGCCACAGCTTCACGTACTCCGAGCACCTCATCGGCGGGTGCGCCATCGACGCGACCGGCACCGCCCTCACGCCGGAGACGCTCGACGCGTGCCGCGCGGCCGACGCCGTCCTCCTCGGCGCGGTCGGCGGCCCGAAGTGGGACAACCCGAGCGCGAACGTCCGGCCCGAGCAGGGGCTGCTCGCGCTGCGCCAGGGCCTCGGCCTGTACGCGAACCTGCGGCCGATCCGCCTGTTCCCGGAGCTCGTCCAGGCCTCCCCGCTCAAGCCGGAGCGGCTCGCGGACGTCGACATCCTCGTCGTCCGGGAGCTCACGGGCGGGCTCTACTTCGGCAAGCCGCGCCTCCGCGAGGAGGTGAACGGGCGCAGGCGCGCGGTCGACACGCTCGAGTACACGGACGAGGAGATCCAGCGCGTCGTCGAGCTCGCGTTCCGCCTGGCCGCGCCGCGCCGGCGGCTCGTCACGTCGGTCGACAAGGCGAACGTCCTCGAGTCGTCGCGGCTCTGGCGGACGGTGGCGACCGAGGTCGCCGCGCGCCACCCGGAGATCCGCGTCGAGCACCAGCTCGTCGACTCGTGCGCGATGCGGCTGATCACGGCGGCGGCGGCGTTCGACGTCATCGTCACCGAGAACATGTTCGGCGACATCCTGACCGACGAGGCGGCCGTGCTCGCCGGCTCGCTGGGGCTCTGTCCGAGCGCGTCGCTGGGCGAAGGCACGCGCGGGGTCTACGAGCCGATCCACGGCTCGGCGCCCGACATCGCCGGCAAGGGGCTCGCCAACCCGATCGGGACGATCCTGAGCGCCGCCATGCTGCTCCGGCACTCGCTGCGCCTCGACAAGGAGGCGGCGGCGCTGGAGCGCGCCGTGGCGCAGGCGATCGCCGCCGGCGCCAGGACGGCGGACCTCGGCGGCAAGCTGTCGACCCAGGCGATGGGCGAGGCGGTGCGGGCGAAGCTCGCGGCCTGATCGCCCGCGCGGGGCGGGGCCGGGCACCCCGGCCCTGGCCTCGCGTTGCTGCCGCCCGGCGCGCCGCTAGAACGGCACCATGTTCATCGTCGTCAACACCATCACCGCCTCCGGTCCGGCGCTCCAGGCCATGGTGGAGAGCTTCCGGCGAGCAGCCCCGGAGATGCGCCAGTTCTCCGGCTTCCTCGGCCTCGAGATCTGGCTGGGCGACGGCGGCCTCCGGGCGATCTCGCGGTGGGAGAGCCGGGAGGCGTTTCAGCAGTACCCGAGGTCCGACGTGTTCCGGCGCCATCACCGCGGCATGGACGGCGAGCAGGCGCTCCGGGCCGCGCACATCACGTTCTACGAAGGCGAGATCATGGCGTGAGCCCCCGTGAGCCGCCGGCGGTCGCCGAGCCGCCGGCGGTCGGCGCGCCGCCCGGCGGTCAGCGTGCCGCGCGCCGCTCGCGGCCCGCGGCGGCCTGGCCCGCGCCCTCGGCGTAGGCGATCCCGTCCTTGAGCGTGCCGCACGTGACGACGCCGCCGAGCTCGATGTCGAGCGCCGTCATGGTCCTCGCCACCTCCGCCCGTATCCCGGTCAGCACGACCTGCGCGCCGATCAGGCGGGTCGCGCGCACGGCGCGCAGCAGCGCGCTGGCGACCAGCTGGTCGACCCCCGAGACGCCGGTGACGTCCAGGATCGCCACGCGGGCGCGGTGGGCCGTGATGCCCCGGAGGAGCGTCTCCGTGACCTGCGCCGCCCGGTCCTCGTCCAGCGCGCCGACGAGCGGCAGCACGACGGTCCCGTCGCTGATGGGGATGAGCGGCGTCGACAGCTCCATGAGCATCCGGGCCTGCCGCCGGACGGCGGCCTCCAGCCGCTCCCGCTCCTCCTCGGCGCGCTTCCGCTCGGTGACGTCGCGGGCGACGAGGACGAGCCCCAAGAGCTCGTCCTGAGGCCCGCGCAGCGTGCTGGCCGAGAGGGCGACGGGGACCTCCGCGCCCTCCCGGGTCAGGAGCGCCGACGCCTCGTTCGCGATCCGGCTCGCCTGCCGCAGGCGCTCGATCACCGAGGCCGCCGCGCCCTCCCCGAGCACCCGCTCGGCCGGCAGCTCCAGGATCTCGTCCCTCGAGTAGCCGAGGAGCTCCAGGGCCGCGCGGTTCGCGCTCTTGAGCGACCCGTCCACCTCGAGCACGAGGAGCGCGTCGGGCATCGCGGAGAGGACGTTGTTGACGAACGCGGTCGAGGACTGAAGCTCCTCGATCATCATGTTCATGCCGGCGGCGAGCCCGTCGAGCTCGTCGACGTCGCGGCTGATCTCGGCTTTCCTGGAGAAGTCGAGGGAGGCGACGGCGAGCGCGACGTCGGTCAGCTCGGAGAGCCGCGCCGACGCCTTCGCCTTGAAGGCGCGCAGCGCCGCGAGCTCCTCCGCCAGCGCGTTGAGCTGCGCGAGCGCCGGATCGAGCGGGCCGCCGCGCAGCGCCGCCGCGCGGGCCGCCGAGTTGCCCGCGGCGAGCTCCTGGATCACGCGCTCGATCTCGCCGCGGTCGGGGTGGCCCTCCGCCTGCGGTCCGTCGTTCAACGGAGGAACCCCCGCAGCCAGCCGATGGCCTCGTCCTCGGTCGTGAACAGCTTCCGGGGCACGGGGGCCTGGGACAGCCCGAGGAAGAAGTTCCCGATGGCCTTGCTCACGGGCGAGCCCACGAGCAGCGCGAGGGCGCAGTGCCCCTTCGCGGCCTCCGCTCCTGCGAAGTACTCCCGCGCTGCCCTGTCCACCGTCTTTTGCGCGCGGATATCGACCAGAACGGGGCGCGGCGTGCCGCCTCCGAGCTCGATGGTGGCCCTGACGACCTCCTGTGCGAAGCCCAGGCTCATGTGCACAGGAAACGCAGTCGCGCGGATGATTCCGTCGTCCTCGAGCCGGAGTATCTGGGCGGACGTCACGATCTCGCGAGCCTTCATGTCGCATCCTCTACCGCGCCGCGCCAGCCGCACAGCGCTCGCCCAGGGGGCAGGAGCCTCGGGGGCTCCGCGTCACCTCGGTTGATCGAGCTGCTTGTATCCCAGGGCACGACCACGGCAGTCTTACGACTATAAGGCATTTCTCGCCGGCTTGTCCATAGCGCCGCAGTCCGACGCATGTTGACCGCCTGCGCGCGTTGGGTCTTGCGCGCGCGGGCGCGCGCTGGGTCTTGCGCGCGCGGGCGCGCGTTGGGTCTTGCGCGCGCGGGCGCGCGCTGGGTCTTGCGCGCGCGCTGGGTCTCGCGCTCATCAGCCGCAGCGCCGCAGCGGTTCGCCCGCGTTCGGCCCCCAGCCTCCCCGCCCGCCCTCTGCCTGCGCGGCGCGCCGCGCGCAAGCTGGGAAAGCGCGTAGCGCCGCCCGGAGGATCTGCCGGGGGGCCGGCGAGGGACGCGCGGCGCCCCCCCGCGCGCAGCAGCGCCGAGGGCGAGCGCCGAAAGCGTCCATGGTGTCTCAGGTGTCCTTTCTGGGGTAATCGACATCACTCCCCTGACACCACACATGATCTCGCGACGGGGAAGCTCAGGTCCCCGCGTGTCGACGCTCGTCGTCGCGACGGGCGTTGGCGCCATCCACATGAATCGATGTGCACAGGAGAATGGGAACATGAGCCATTTGACGAAGTTCGCATCGCTCGTCGCGCTCTCGACGGCGCTCTCCGCGGCCGGCGTGGCCGTGGCGGCCGAGGCGACGACGGACGACACGATGGTCCAAACCGACGAGGCGAAGCAGGCGGCTCAGGGCGACGAGATGGACTCCGCAGATCAGGAGTCGAGCGCGGCGCCGGCGACGGGCGTGAGCCCGGAGGACGCGAGCGCAGCAGACCCCGGCTCGGCGGGCCCCGGCTCGACGACCTCCGGTGAGGAGAACGTCGGCGCGACCCCCGACGCGGCATCGCGCTTCTGGTGGGGCGGCTTCCGGCCCTGGGGCGGCGGCTGGTGGGGCGGCTTCCGGCCCTGGGGCGGCTGGTGGGGCGGCTTCCGGCCCTGGGGCGGCTGGTGGGGCGGCTTCCGGCCCTGGGGCGGCTGGTGGGGCGGCTTCCGGCCCTGGGGCGGCGGCTGGTGGGGCGGCGGCGGCTGCGGCGGCGGCTTCTGCGGTTGGTAGCGAGCGCTGGCGACCGCCCGGCTCGGTGACGTCGACGCGCGGCCCTCGATGAGCGGCGGCAGCGCCGTGGCTCGGTCCTCGCCATGGCGCTTCACGCCTTCGGGGACGCCACGGTCGGCTCCACAATGGTCAACGGCTCGGGTTCCCGTAACGCCGAGGCCCCCTCGCGCAGCCGCGCGGGGGAGCCTCGGCGTCAGGAGGCGTCCGGGGACCGGCGCGCTCGGCGGCGCGCCGGCCCGCGCAGATCAGGCGTCGGCCTCGGCGAGGCTCGGGATGCGGTTCACGAGGAAGCGGGTCCTCATGTAGCACCACCACGTGAGCCCCATGCAGGTGAGATAGAAGACGAAGAAATACATGACCGCCGTCGTGGCCCCGCCCGTCGCCTTGATCGAGGCGCCGAAGCTCCGCGGGATGAAGAAGCCGCCGAGCGCCCCGACCGCCGAGGTGAACCCGAGGACGGCGGCGCTCTGGCGGCGCGCCATGATCAGCGCCTCTTCGCGCGCCGCCTCGCCCCTGCCCTGCGCCGCGCGCAGGAAGTCGCGCCGGAAGAGGACGGGGACCATCCGGAAGGTCGAGCCGTTGCCGATGCCGGTCGAGACGAACATGATCATGAACATCGTGACGACCCCGGCGTAGCTCTTCTCGTTGAGGAAGTGGATGATCCCGAGCGACGCGAGGCCCATCACCACGAAGTTGCAGAACGTGATGCGCGCCCCGCCGATCTTGTCCGCGAGGTAGCCGCCCAGCGGGCGGGCCACCGAGCCGATGAGCGCGCCGAGGAACGTGAGCTCGAGCGTCACGGCGGGGAACTGCATCTTGAGCAGCAGCGGCAGGGCCGCCGAGTAGCCGATGAACGAGCCGAACGTCCCGACGTACAGCCACGCGATGATCCAGGTGTGCTTGTTCCTGGCGGCGGCCGCCTGGTCTTTCCAGTTCGACTTCGCCGACGCCAGGTTGTTCATGAAGAAGTAAGCGCCGGCCGCCGAGAGGAGGATGAACGGGATCCACATCAGCCCCGCGTTTTGCAGGTAAATCCCAGCGTCGGTGTGGTACCCGCCGATCGCCGTCGCGACCGCGCCGGGCCCGATGAGGAGCGGCACGAGGAGCTGCACGTTGCTGACGCCGATGTTGCCGCCGGCGGCGTTGAGCCCGAGCGCCAGCCCCTTCTTCTTGTCCGGATAGAAGAACGAGATGTTCGCCATGCTGGAGGCGAAGTTGCCCCCGCCGAGCCCCGCGGTCGCCGCCGCGAGCGCCATGAGCCAGAACGGCGTGTCCGGCCTGGTCACGAGCACCGAGAGCGAGATCGTGGGGATCAGCAGGAGGAGCGCGCTGACGATGGTCCAGTTGCGCCCGCCGAACCTCGGGACGGCGAACGTGTACGGGAACCGGATCAGCGCGCCGACGAGGCCCGGGATCGCGACGAGCAAGAAGAGCTGGTCCGTGGTGTAGTTGAAGCCGACCTTGGGGAGCCGGGTGGCCGTCACGCTCCAGAGCAGCCAGACGGAAAAGCCGATGTTCTCGGCGATGATCGACCAGATGAGGTTCCGACGAGCGATCCGCTTCCCTGTCTTCTCCCAGAATGCCTCATCGTCGGGATTCCACTCGGTAATCAAAGTCGACATCTGTCCTCCTCACCGAGACCGGGGCGCGGCGGCCATCCACCATGGCGCACGAGGCGGCCACTCTCCGATCAATTCCTGCTCTGCATCGGCCACTACGTCATACAGGCAGTGATCAAAAATCGGAGTTTCTCGTGTGTTTCCGAACGGTTTCGACGCACTTTTCCCGTGCGGCGCCGATCTCGTGGACGGCCGACTTCGCGTCGAGGAGCGCGCGCGGCGTCTCGGTGTTATCGCGCTGAGGCGGTTTGCGTAGAGCCGCCCCGCGCCGGGGCGAGGCGCTCGGGCGGCGCCTCGAGCTGGCCGAGCTTCTCCGCTCGATCGGTCACCCAGAAGCGCTCCGCGTCCGCCGCGCTCCAGGCGGACTCGTCCAGCAGCGGGAGGAGCGCGTCGTACAGCGCGCGCGCGCTCTGGAAGCGGTGGCGCGGGTCCTTGGCGAGGCAGCGCAGGACGAGGCGATCGACCGCGCGCGGGACGACCGGGCCGCGGCGCACCGACGGCGCGAGCGGGGCCTTGGTCATGTGCGCGACGAACAGCTGCCCCGACGACGAGCCCTCGAACGGCAGCTCCCCGGTGAGCAGGAAATAGAGCGTGCCGCCGAGCGCGTAGACGTCGCTGCGCGCGTCGGCGCGGTCGCCGCGGCACACCTCGGGCGCCATGTACGCGGGCGTCCCGCAGAGCATCCCGCTGTTCGTCAGCTCGGCGTCCCGGCCGCCCTCGACCATCCGCGCGACGCCGAAGTCGAGCAGCTTGAGGAAATCGTGATCGTCGCCGACGCGGGTGACGAAGAGGTTCTGCGGCTTGATGTCCCGGTGGATGATCCCGGCCTCGTGCGCCTCGATGAGCGAGCGGCAGGCCTGCAGGGCGAAGCGCACGGCGCGCGCCACGGGCATGGGGCCGTAGTGGCGCACGATGGCGGCGAGATCGGCCCCGCGCAGGTGCTCCATCGCGATGTAGTAGATGCCGTCGTCGCTCGCGCCGAAGTCGAAGATCCGGATCGTGTGCGGGTCGCTGAGCTTGCTGGCCGCGTGCGCCTCCTGCTCGAAGCGCTTCAGCACCGCCGGGTCCGGCGCGTCGCGGGTCCGCAGGAGCTTGAGGGCGACGCCGCGCTGGAGCGTCTCGTCCCAGGCGAGCCAGACCTCGCTCATCCCCCCTTTGCCGATCGGCGCCTCGAGCCGATACCTGCCCAGCTTGCGCGCCTGATAGACCTGCTGCTGCGCGGCCCAGACCACGTGGCTCGACAGGGCCCCGATCACCCCCGAGGAGGGGACGAAGATGTAATGGCTCGCGGCCGTGAGCAGCGTCGTCGGGTCGAGCCACGCCGCGAGGATGTCCGGGGAGAAGACCGCGGCGACGCCCATGACGGTCGGGAACGCGAGGAACATCGGCGCGGAGGCGAGCAGCGCCTTGCCGAACGGCGCCGGCACGAGCGCGGTGCGCAGCAGCACGACGATGGAGAGGCCGTGCATGTACGCGCTCGTCAGGCCGCCGAAATCGAGCGCCATGAGCGAGATGAAGATCGCGGCGACGAGGAACGCCGCGTCGTACCCGAGCAGCACGACCCGCCCCGAGACCGTCGGGCGACCGGAGAGCCGGTACACGGCGATGGCGATCGCCTGCTCGATCATGCGCATGACGATGAAGCGCCACATCGGCGCCGCGGGGTAGAGCACGGTCGCCATGAACACGTCGACGAGCGTGAACGCGGGCCATATCCAGAGCGCGACCCGGAAAGCGCGGCGGACCGCGCGGCGGACGCTCTCTGTGTCGTGGGCGGTCAGCGTGCCGCGCCGCGCGCCGATGGCGCGGGTCTCGCGCTCCCTGAGCATGCGCGACGACGCCGAGCGCTCAGCGCGGAGAGCGTCTCTGAGCAGCGCGCGCTTCATGGCACACTCGAGGGTCGCCAGAGCCGCGCCGCACGTCAAGCGAGCGTTGCGGGCATCGGCGCGGCTGGTTTCCCCGGCCACGATGGCGGTCTGCGCCGCGCGCAGTCTCCCACCCAGGATGTCATACCAACAAGGCCGCTCGCCGCCGGACCTGCCGTGTTCGTGCGCTGCCGGCATACACGTCGCGAGATCCGAGGTGGCGAATGCCTGCCGCGCCTCCGCGGCTCCGGCCCGGCGGACCCGGCGCGCGGCGCCCGGCGCCCGGCGCCTGGCGCCGCGGGCCCGGGGCCGCGGCGTCGCCCTGGTCAACCGGCCGGATCCGTGCTTGAAAGCTCGCCACCGTGCCGCTCTCGCCCGAAAGCTTTCGCCGGCTGTTCCAAGGCCGCCCCGTCGTCCTCGCGCCCATGGAGGACGTGACGGACGCCGTCTTCCGCCGCATCTGCCGCGAGCTCGGCGCCGAGCTGTGCGTGACGGAGTTCGTCAACGTCGAGGGGCTCCTGCGCGGGTGCAAGACCGCGCGGCGCAAGCTCGCCCTGTCCGCCAGCGATCAGCCGACGGCTATCCAGATCTACGGCGCCAACCCAGAGCGCCTCGCCGAGGCCGCGCGGGTCGCCGAGCAGGCGGGGCCGGCGTTCCTCGACATCAACTGCGGCTGCTGGGTGCCGAAGATCGCCGGCCGCGGCGCGGGCGCGGGCTGGCTGCGCGATCCGGAGGCGATGGTGGCGATGGCCCGCCTCGTGGTGCGCACGGTCTCGCTCCCGGTCACCGTGAAGACGCGCATCGGCTGGGGGCCCGAGTCCCACATGCCGATCGTCGACCTGGCGCGCCGCCTCGAGGACGCCGGCGTCGCCGCGCTCACGATCCACTGCCGCACGGCCCAGATGGGGCACAGCGGCGCGGCCGACTGGAGCTGGGCCGCCCGCGCGCGCGAGGTGGTGTCCATCCCCGTCGTGGTGAACGGCGACATCAAGACCGCCGACGACGCCGCCCGCGCCTTGCAGGAGACGGGGTGCGCCGGCGTGATGGTCGGCCGCGCCGCGATCGACCACCCCTGGGTCTTCCGCGAGGCCCGGGCGCTGCTCGACCACGGCGCGCGGCTCGCGCCGCCGACGACCGAGGAGCGCCTCGCCCTGTGCCGCGCGCACCTCATCGCGAACACCGAGGCGCGCGGCGAGCCGCACGGCGTGCGCGTGACGCGGCGCCACCTGACCGGCTACCTCCGCGGCCTCCCCGGCGCGTCCGCCCTGCGGCGCGAGCTGCTCTTCTGCGACAGCCTGGCGGGGTGCCTCGACATCCTCGACAGCGCCGCGCAGCGGCTCGCGGCCTGAGCCCGCCCGGGCTCGGCCGGCCGCGCGCGCAGCGCAGCGCGCCCGAGCCGCGCTGGGGCCGCCTACATCCCCACGGGCGTCGCGTCGTCGACCGGGGCGGGCTCGCCGTTCTGCCGGTCGGCGCCCGGCGGCGCGCCCATGGGGTCGTGCGGCAGGCTCCCGCGGTGCGAGCGGAGCAGCACGTGGGGCGTCGCCAGGAGAAAGTTGGAGACGCGCGACGTGTAGATGTCCGCCGAGCGCTCGATCTGCCGGGCCAGGTGGCTCTTGTCGTTCCCGGTGCGGAGGAGCAGCCCCCACCGCGGGTTCATCGTCTCGGCCGACGCCTTCGCGAGCGGGGCGATCCGCGCGTCGAGCGCCGCGAGGCTGACCTTGAGCTCGTTCATCTTCGCCTGGACCTCGGCCTCCGTCGCCCCGACGACCGGCCCGTAGCCGGCGCGCATCCGCTGGAGCTCGAGGCGCAGCCTCGCGTAGAGGCGCTCCGCGCCCTCCTTCTCCCGCATCCAGAGATCGAGCCGCGCCTCGGCCCCCCGCGCCTCCTCGATCGCGACGATCTCCTCCTCGAGCTCCCGGATGATGAGCGCGGTGCGCCACCGGAGGACGCTCTTCGACACGTGCACGTCCCCATAGATGTGATCGCCGATATAGAGGATCTCGTCGCCGGACAGCCTGAGGTGGTGCTCGACGAGCCCCGCGTTGCCGCCGAGGTAGTGCCCGCCCTCGCGCAGCCGGCCGGCCGGGCGCAGGAGGCCGTCCTCCGTGACCACCTCGAACAGCGGGCTGCGGCTCGAGAAGAACTCCGGCTTCCGCGCGGACACGATGACCACGTCGAACAGGTCGCGCCACGTCATGCCGTCCGGCAGGAAGCGATCGAAGGCGTAGCTCATCATCGCGCGCGTGTAGACCCACTCGGAGTTCGTGATCAGGACGAGCTTCTTGCCCGCCTCCTTCTGGTCGAGCAGCGTGAGCGGGGTCTCCGGATCGAGCAGCACGAACCGGTCCGGATCCGCGATGATCTCGGCCTTGAGCTGCCCCTCCATGTGCGTCGCGTCGAGGCGATCCTTCACGCGGCGGTAGAGGTCGCTGTAGCCGAGCACCTCGGGCAGCCGGCGCTGATCGAGCAGATCGACGAGCTTCGCGTACATGCACCCTTCCGAGAGCGAGAAGAGCGTGTTCAGGAAGACGTAGCGCCCGTCCGCGAGGTCGACGATGGTCCGCGCGTACGTCGCGCGCTGGGTCTCGAAGTCGATCGGCTTCGTGCCGTGGTACGCCCGCTTCACGTACCCGAACCGATTCACCTTGAGCAGGTTGCCGAGCTCGGTGTCCAGGATGAGCCCCCGGATCACGAGGTCCGGCTCGAACGTCAGGTCTCCGACCGGCCAGCCCTCGCTCTCCAGGAGGTGCCGGAGGTGCTCATAGGCCCGACGCTCCCACGCCTCCACGCGGTAGTGGATCAGCGTGTAATCCATGTCGTACCCGATCGCCTTGATCGAACGGAGGTTCAGCGTCCGGTTGCAGAAGATCCCCCGCTGCTTGGGCGGCGGAGCGGAGAGGCAATCCAGCTTGTCCATGGTGAGATCGCCCGGAGAGCGGTCGTGAGGCATACCAGGGACCCGCGGCGTTGCCCACCCGGACCATCGCCGTCACCCGACCGTCAGGAGGGCGCGTCCGGCGCGTCGAGCCGTGGATGGCGCGTGGATGGCGCGATGTCGTTGCGGGCCGCGCTCGCGCGGGCTCAGCGGCGTCTGAGCCGGCTCTTGCCGCCGCCTTGGCGCCGGTCGGCGCTCGCGGCGGGACGCGGCGAGCGCGCGGCCTGGGGCGCGCGCCTCGAGTCGCCGCGATCGTCCGCCTCCCATCCGTCGTCGTCGTCCTCGTCGTCCTCGTCGTCGAAGAGGTCGTCGTCGTCGTCCTCGTCGTCCTCGTCGCGCGCCTCGGCGCGGCGCACCTCGAGCCCGAGCATGGTGAGCGCCTGCTCGAGCGTCAGCGCCGTCTTCACCGCCTCGAGCTCGACCCCCATGGCCTGCAGCGTCATCGCGATCTCGGGGCTCAGCCCGGACAGGATCGTGGGCGTGCCCATGAGCCGCGCGGCCGACGCCAGGTTCGACAGCACGGCGCACAGGTGGCTATCCATGATCCATACGGCCGTGAGATCGATGACCAGCCCCTTCGCGCCGCTCTCGTGGATGGCCCGCAGCACCTCGGTGTTCAGCTGCTCCGCGAGGTCGTCGGTCACGTCCCCCTGGATGGGCACCAGGATCCGGTCCCACAGGTTGATGATCGGAAGGCGCTTGAGCTCCATGGTCATCCTAAGGTTCGATGTCGGCGATCAAGACCGTTGAGTCGTCGTGCGAGCGCCGGTGTCGGCTCATGAGGACGCGGCAGGCCTCCGCGGCCTTCATCCCACGAAACAGCGAGAGGTCGAAGCGGGGCGAGATCCCGTCGGAGAAGAGGACGAGTCGGTCGCCCGGCGCGAGCTGCGCGTCGAAGATCCGGGCCTTGCCGAGCGACGCGCCGAGGATGCCCGGGCTCTGGAGCCACTGCACGCGCGTGCCGTGGGACATCAGCTCGACGTTCCCGACGCCGCAGCCCTGGAGCCGCCCCTCCCGGAAGCGGCAGACCATGCCGGCGGCGCCCCGGGTCCCGCGGAGCCGGACGTGGAGGCGGTCGATGAGGGCGCGGACGTCGTCGCCGCTCGGCGCGTCGGCGAGCGCCTTGAGCGCGACGTCCGCCGCGGCCGCCGCGTGCTCGCCGTGACCCAGCGCGTCGATGACCGCGAAGACGACCCCATCCTCGACGGCCCGCACGTAGGCGGCGTCGCCGCTGACGCGCTCTCCATCCTTCGGAAGAACGGCGTACTCCACGGCCAGCTTCACAGGTGGACCTCGATCTCCACCCGCGTCCCCTTCGGCCCCGAGTCGATCTGGAAGCGATCGGCCAGCCGCTTGACCCCGATGAGGCCGCGGCCCATGCCGGTCTTGCTCTTGTAGCGACCGGCGAGGATCTCCTGCAGGTTCTGGATGCCGGCGCCCTCGTCCACCGCGACGATGAGGAAGCGGACCGGGCTGTCGCGCTGCACGGCGATCTCGATCGTCCCGCCTGGAGTATAATGGACGATGTTCCGGGCGAGCTCGCTGACGATGGTCGCGACCTTGTGCGAGGTGAAGCTCTTTGCGCCGGCCGCGTCGCAAACGGCCTTCGCGCTCAGGCGCGCCTCGCTGATGTCCGCCTCCACGTTGATGGCCATGACCTTCGAGCGCCGCGAAGGCCGATCGCCGCCGATCGCCGAAATTTCCGACTTGAGCCGACCGAGCCGCGCCGGATCGACATAAAGGCGAGCCCGGCGCTCGATGCTCGGAATGATGTCCGGGAGGTCGTCGAGCGAGAACCTCTCGGGCTGGATCTCCGCCTCCCGCATGGCCCGGAGCAGGACTCCCTCTGCGTTCATCGCCGAGAGATAGCCGAGCAGGACGTTGAGAATCTGTTCGTGCGCGGGAGTCATCCGGGAAGAGCCTGGAAGGGCAGGTTACCGGGGCCCCGCGTCCGCGTCGAGTGCGCGGCGACGGCCTCGCCGGGTACGTCAGCCAACACACGAGAGCGCGGCCTCGGGCCGGCCGTCGCCGCAGGGCTCGCCCGGCGCGTCGCCGGCGGCGCGTTGCGTGAGGCCACGGCGGCGCCGGCCTGCGCCGGCGGCCCGCTCAGGCAACGCTCATGCCCGGATCGCCGGGGCGCCGATGTCGCTCAGGCCGGGTAGTACGACGTCTGACCCTGGTTCAGCTCCTCGGTGATCTTGTTTTCCTCGAGAAGCTTCTTGATCGGCTCCTGGAGCTCGGCTGCAGGGGTGCCCATCGCCAGCGCAAGATCGTCGATGCCCTGACCCGGCTCGATTTCCACATGGGCGAGCAGCGCCTCGGCGATCTCGTCCCCGGGGATCCCGGACGGCGCGTTCTCCGGGCTCGCCGGGCGGGTCTGCTCGGCGTCTTTCGCGCCCGCCCCGACGGCGGGCGCCGTCGGGGCGGAGGCGGCGCTCGCGCCGCGCGCCTTGGCCGCCTTGGCCGGGGCGGCCGCCGAACGCGCGGCGCCCGCGGTGGCCCGCGGCGTGGCCGCCTTCTTGCGCGGCGCAGCGCGCTTCGGGGCGGGGGCGGGGGCCTTGCGCGACGGCGCGCTGCGGACCGGCGCGGCCGGGCGGCGCGGCGCCGGAGCGCGCTCGGCCTTGGGGGCCGGCTTCATGGGAGTCGCGACCGGCCCGGATATCCCTGCGGCCTTGATGTCGACTTCCAGGTACCGCGCTGCGTTCTGGAGAACGTCCTTACGGGCCAGCGCTCTCATGCCCTCCAGGAACGCGGCCACCAAAGCACGAATCTCATTCTCGATCTCGACATCGGATATCACGCAGCCGCCGTCTCACGAATCCCCCGGAATGTCAACGTCTTCCGCGCGGAGTGACGCGCAGAGACCGGAGAAACCCGGACGATCTCGCGCCGGCCGCCGCCCCCGTCCCGGCGCTCGATCGGTGGCTCGGGCGCCTGTCCAGTGTGAATTTGCCGCTCTACCAAATGAAATGCGGCAAGATCCGAAACTCATCGACAATCCATGTCGACCCTCCGCCGGCGCGGGCGCGGGCCAGGCCGGTGGGCAGAGGTCGACTCGCTGCTCACGGCGACCCCGGCGCGGCGGGGCGCGGGGGCGGTCGATCAAGCCGCCTTGACCGCACGGAGCGACGGGCGGCGCAGGGGGCGGAGCGGCGCCGCCGCGAAGGCCGCGCCGAGCGCGAGCCCGCGGAACGTCAGCCGCATCCGCAGGGCATCGAGGTAGCCCTCGCGGTGGAGGGCGGTGATCGCCCGGCGGACGTCCGTCCGGCGCACCGCGAGGGCCGTGGTCAATGTTTCGAGGGTCACCGTCTTGCCCTCGCTCTGGAGGGAGAGCAGCGTCCGGAGAAGATGCGGAACGAGGTCCTTGTCGGTCATGGCGCCGACCCTAGTTCAGTAGCTGAACGGTCGTACAGTTTGTGGCGACGATTTCTTCGGGCCGCCGGCGGGAGCGCCCGAGGCGCGCCGAAGGTGGCCGTCGGCTGTGGTACGTCCCGCTGGTGCGCCCCGACGCCCTTTCCCCCCAAGCCGTGATCCTCGCCGGCGGGCTCGGCACCCGGATGCGCCCGCGGACGGAGCGCACGCCGAAGTTCCTCTTGCCGGTGGCCGGCAGGCCGTTCGGGGCGTGGCTCCTCGATCGGCTCGCCGCCGCGGGCTTCGGCGAGGTGGTCCTCTGCGTGGGTCACCTGGGCGAGGCCGTACGTGCGGCGATGGGCGAGCGGTTCGCGGGGCTGCCCCTCCGTTATGCCGACGACGGCCCCGAGCTCCTGGGCACGGCCGGCGCGCTGCGGCGCGCGCTGCCCCAGCTGGCCCCTGTGTTCCTCATGACCTACGGCGACTCCTATCTCCCCTTCGATTACCTGGCCCCGCTCCGGGACCTCCACGCGCACCCGGGCGCGCTCGGCACGATGGCCGTGTACCGGAACGAGGGTCGGCTGGACGCCTCGAACACGGCCGTCTCGGGCGACCTCGTGGCGCGTTACGAGAAGCGCCGCGCGGGCGCCCCGCCCGACCCTGCCCTCGATCACATCGATTACGGCGCGACCGCGCTCCGCCGCGAGGTCGTCGAGGCGCTGCCGGCGGACACGCCGCTCGGCTTCGATGCGGTGCAGCGGGACCTCGCGGCGCGCGGCCGCCTGCGGGCGCTCCCGGTCGCGGCGCGCTTCTACGAGATCGGCTCCGAGCGGGGCCTCCGCGATCTCGAGGCCGCGCTCGGGGCCCCGGCCGCGGCGGAGGAGCGGGGATGATCGTCTCCCGCGCCCCGGTCCGCTTCTCCCTCGGCGGCGGCGGGACCGATCTGCCCGCCTACTCCGACCGCTTCGGCGGCTACCTCGTGTCGGCCGCCATCGACAAGTACATCTACGTCACGGCCAACAAGCGCTTCCACCGCGACATCCGCCTCGCCTACTCGAAGACCGAGATCGTCCCCTCGGTCGACCGGATCGAGCACCCCATTTTCCGGGAGGCGCTCCGGATGATGGGAATCGAGCACTCGATCGAGCTCACGAGCGTCGCGGATCTCCCCGCGAACTCGGGGCTCGGCTCGTCGAGCTCGTTCACGGTCGCGCTCCTCAACGCCCTGCACGCCTACAAGCGCGACTTCGTGTCGTCCGAGCAGCTCGCGCGGGAGGCGTGCGCCATCGAGATCGAGCGCCTCGGGGAGCCGATCGGCAAGCAGGATCAGTACATCGCCGCCTACGGTAACGTCACCGCGTTCACGTTCTCGCCGGACGGCTCGGTGCACGTCGAGCCCGTGCCGGTCCGCGACGAGGTGCTGGACGAGCTCGAGAGCAACCTGCTCATCGTGTGGAGCGGCATCGAGCGACCGGCCAGGGTCGTGCTCTCCGAGCAGGGGCGGCGGCTGCACGATCTCGAGCCCGCGGTGGTCGAGCGGATGCACCGCATCAAGGAGATCGGCCGCGACGTGCACCGGATCCTCGTCTCCGGCAGGCTCGACGATTACGGCGAGCTCCTGCACGCCCACTGGACCCAGAAGCGTAAGCTCGCCTCCAAGATGACCGACGAGGTCCTCGACGAGATCTACGAGATCGCCCGGGGCGCCGGGGCGCTCGGCGGCAAGCTGATGGGGGCCGGGGGCGGCGGGTTCTTCATGTTCTACGTCCGCCCGGCGGAGAAGCGCCGGGTGCTGGAGGCGCTCGCCGCGAAGGGCCTGCGCGTGCTGCGCTTCCGCTTCGATCTCGACGGCGCGCGCATCGTCGCGAACCTGCACCGATCGTGAGCTTGCGCGCCGGCGCGCCGCTCGCTGGGCATCTCGCGGGGATTCTGGCTATAGATCGACCATGCCGCAGAGCACGCACGACTTCGTGGAAAAGTACCTTCGCGAGACGGCCGAGATCGCCCTCGCGACGAGCCCGGACGACATGGCGCGGGTCATCGAGATCCTCTTCGAGGCGTACCGGAACGATCGCACCATCTACACGTGCGGCAACGGCGGCTCGGCGGCCAACGCGAGCCACCTCGCCTGCGACATCGCCAAGTTCACGTGGGTCGAAGGCAAGCGCCGCTTCAAGTGCACCTCGCTCTGCGACAACGCGGCCCTCCTCAGCGCCCTGACCAACGACGTCGGCTTCAACCGGATCTTCCTCGAGCAGCTCGACGGCCGCATCGTCGCCGGCGACGTGCTCGTGTGCCTGAGCGTGCACGGCGGCTCGGGCGCCGATCGGGCCGGCCCGTGGTCGCAGAACCTGGTGGCCGCCGCGGACTTCGCGAGGAAGGCGGGGGCCAAGGTGGTCGCGCTCGTCGGCTACGACGGCGGCGCGCTGCGCCAGATGGCCGACGCCAGCGTGATCGTGCCGAGGACGCGCGCCGGCTACACGTCGACGCCGCACGTCGAGGGCTTCCACGAGGTCTACCACCACCTGATCTGCGAGCGGCTCCTGCAGCTCGTGGCCGAGAGCTGAGCGCCGCGTGGCGAGGCGCGGGATCGTCCTCGACCGCGACGGCACCCTCATCGACGTGGTGCGCGATCCCGAGCTCGGCGTGGTCGTGACGGCGTTCCACCCGGATCAGATCCGGCTCCTGCCGGGCGCGCTCGAGGGCCTGCGGCGGCTCGCGGACGCGGGGTTCTTGCTGGCGATCGCGACCAACCAGCCGGGGGCGGCGAAGGGCCAGGTCCCCTGGTGGGCGATCGAGCGCACGAACCGCGCGCTCGTCGACGGGCTGCGCGCGGCCGGCGTCGAGATCGCGGCGCTCGCGGCGTGCCCGCACCACCCCGAGGGCGGGCCCGGCGGCGATCCGGCGCTGATCGGCCCGTGCGACTGCAGGAAGCCGAAGCCGGGGATGCTCACGGGGCTCGCGCGCGATCTCGATCTCGACGTCGCCGCGAGCTGGATGATCGGCGACGCGCCGAGCGACGTGGCGGCCGCGCGCGCCGCGGGCATGCGGGCGGGCCTGCTCCTGGATCGACGCCGCTGCGAGCTGTGCCCGCTGCGGGGCGAGGCCGACCTCCCCTGCCCCGATCGCGCGGCGCCGCGGCTCGATCTCCTGGCCGCGGAGATCCTCGCCGAGCCGCGCGGCTAGCTCGGCGACGGCTACCTGGGCGCGAGCGGGCCCACGAGCGCGGCGACGCGCTTCGACAGCGGCGGCTGGTTGTCGCTGCGCCGCGAGAGCGGGATGCCCTCGGGCGACAGGCGCAGGCACGGCTCCGCGACGAACATGGCGAACGAGACGTACTCGCGCAGCCACTGCGAGAGCATCGCCTCGGCCTGCTCGGCGCCGGCGATGAGCGTGGCGTTGTCGAGCAGCCTCGCCGGCTCGAACGTCCCGTCCGGCGCGGGCCCCGCCCCGCGGAAGAGGGCATCGTAGATGCCGGCGCCCGCGGCGAACGCGGCGAGCTGCCAGCGCACCTCGTCGCCCCGCTGGGCCCCGTCGATGGCGGAGAGGATCGACGCGATCGCCTCGTTGAAGAGCGCGATGCCGGCGGCGGCGCCCGTCGGCCCCGGCGCGCGCACCACGACCCGCCCGGACTGCGCCAGCTGGAAGAGCGCCCGCGTGGTCTCGAACTCCCCCTGCCCGAGCGCGCGCGCCACCTCCGCCACCGATCGCTGCCCGTCGACGGCGTCGTACACCGCGCGGAGCTCCTCCGGCGGCGGGCCGCGATCCGGCACCCGCGCGGGCACGTGCTGATCCGACGGGATCCGCTCCCGGAAATAGCGCAGCTCGTCCATGCGGCGCACCGCCTCGAGGAGCAGCGCGTGGACCGGGAGGTCGTGGCGCGTCGGGATCTGCTCCTCCTCGAAGCCCGCGAGGAAGTAGAACATCCCCTCGCCCGCGAGGAGCATCCGGTAGGCGATCTCCTCCGCCTGCGCGCTGAGCAGCTGGTAGAGCCGCTCGCGCGGCACGAAGCCGAGCTTCACCGCGGTCTCGCCGAAGCGCACGTCCGGCGCCGCGGCGGCGAGCGTCGCCTCGACCTGCGGCCGCGAGAGCGCGCCGTAGCGGTAGAGCACCTCGCCGATGCGCTCGCCCGGGGCGCTCGAGCGCGCGGCGATGGCGTGGCCCGGCTCGAAGAACAGCGACCGGCTCTCCGCGCCGTCGATCACGGCGAGCTCGCCGGACCACCCCGCCTGCCCGATGAGCGAGACGACGTCGCAGAGCGCGCCCGGCCCCACGATCTGCCCGGCGAGCCGGAGCGGCGGGGCCGCCGGCGCGTCGGCCGGCGCCTCCTTCCCCACGTGGCGCATCACGACGAGGTGGCCGGGCGCGGGCAGCAGCTGGAACACCCCCTGCCGCGCGCGCAGGCGCTTGCTGGCGTCCAGGTCGACGGGGTGCGCCGTGCCAGTCGCGTCGATGCGCACGAGCGAGCGGTGCTCTTCGGTCATCGCCGCGATCTCTAACCCAGCGCGGAGAGGGCGGCCACGGCCGGCCGGCGGCCACGGCCGGCCTCGCGCGCGCCGCGCCCGCGCCGCCGCCCGGGCGACCGCGCGCGGCGTGCTACCGTCCCGCCGTGACGCCCCCCCCGGATCACGACGGCGGCGCGCCCGGCGATCGGAGCGCCCGCGATAACACCCCCGCCACCGCGGACGAGCTCGAGGCGCGCCTCGCGGCGGCCCGCTACATCGCCGATCCGGCGACCTCGCTCGCGCTGTGGCTCGCCCTCCGCATGGAGCGGCCGCTCCTGCTCGAAGGGCCGGCCGGCGTCGGCAAGACCGAGCTCGCCCGCGCCGCGGCCGAGGCGCTCGGTCGCGGGCTCATCCGGCTCCAGTGCTACGAGGGCCTCGACGAGGCGAAGGCGCTGTACGAGTGGGACTACGCGAAGCAGATGCTCTACACGCAGCTCCTGCGCGACGCGGTCGCGAAGGAGATCGCCGGCGCCGCGAGCCTCGCCGCCGCCGCGCGCGCGATCGCGGGGAGCGAGGCGTCGTTCTTCAGCGAGCATTTCTTGATCGCGCGCCCGCTCCTCGCGGCGCTGCGCAGCGCCGCTCCTGTCGTCCTCCTCATCGACGAGGTCGATCGCGCCGACCCGGAGTTCGAGGCGTTCCTGCTGGAGGTGCTCGCCGACATGCAGGTCACGATCCCCGAGCTCGGCACGATGCGCGCCGCGCACCCGCCGCTCGTCCTGCTCACCACGAACGCGACGCGCGAGATGACCGAAGCGCTGCGCCGCCGTTGCCTGCACGCGTTCCTGGACTACCCGCCGCCGTCGCGCGAGATCGCCATCCTGAGGGTCGCCCTCCCGGGGATCGAGCCCCGCCTCGCCGCGCAGATCGTCGCGTTCGTCGCCGGCCTGAGGGCCATGGATCTGCGGAAATCCCCCGCCATCAGCGAGACGATCGACTGGGCGCGCGCGCTGCTCCTGCTCGGCAAGCGCGCGATCACCCCGGAGCTCGCCCGCGACACGCTCGGCGTCCTGCTCAAGCACCAGGGCGACCGCGCCGACGCCGAGGCGAAGCTCGGCGCCCTGGCGCGGGCCGCCGAGAGCGCGGGCGCGGCCGAGCCGCCTACCTGAGCTCGGCCACCTTCTCGCCGAACAGCTTCTCGAGCCGCCCCAGCATCGCGTCGTTCGGCTCGACGCGGAGATCGCGCCCCAGCGCCAGCACCGCCTCCGCCCCGTCGTCGAGCTGGATCACGAGCTGCACCGGGCACACCCCCGGGCTCGCCCGCAGGAGCGCGCCGAGCCGATCGATGTGCTCGCGCCTGGCGCTGCGCGACTTCAGCGTGATCGCCACGCTCCGCGTCTGCGCCAGGATCGCGTCGGAGAGCGGCTGCACCTCGTCGAGCAGGAGGGTCGGCTCGCGCGGCGCGGACTCGGCCTCCTCGGCGCCCTCGTCCACCATGGGGAAGCTGACCTTGCCCGAGATCAAGACCGGCTCTCCCCGGTTCAGGAGCTCGCCGTAGGCCTCGATCTGCTTCTCGCGCACCTTGACCTCGACCCGGCCGGACGTGTCCTCGAGCACGAAGAACGCGATCTTGCCGCCGCCGCCCTTGAAGATGCGCTCGCGGTAGCCCTCGACCATCCCGCCGACGCGCACCCTGGCCCAGGCGTCCAGGCCGGCCAGCGCGCTCACCGCGGTCACGTCGAAGCGGTTCAGATCCACGCCGTACCGATCGAGCGGGTGCCCCGAGACGTAGAACCCGAGCGACTGCTTCTCCCGCGAGAGCGTCTCCCGCAGATCCCAGTCCTCGACCATCGGGTAGTCGTCGAGCCGCACCTCGTTCTTGGACGCGACGGCCGCGAACAGGCCGATCTGCGCGCTGTTCCGCTCCTTGCTCGCGGAGCGCGAGCGATCGAGCGCCCTGTCGATGGCCGCGAACGCCCGCGACCGCGAGATGCCCCGCGCCCGGAGGCTCGCGTCGAAGGCGCCGCACTGCACGAGCGCCTCGAACACCCCCTTGTTGACCCGCCGCGGATCGACGCGCTCGGCGAAGTCGAAGAGATCCCCGAACGCGCCCCCCGCCTCCCGCGCCTCGAGGACCGCCTCGAGCGCCGACTCGCCGACGCCGCGGATCGCCCCCATGCCGAAGCGGATCTTCGGGTCGTACGGATCCCTCGCCCGCGAGCCGCCGCGCCGGGTGCCGGTCACGCGCTTGCCGTTCGTCACCGGCGTCGCGCTGTAGACGACGGTGAAGTCCGTCTTGGACTCGTTGATCTCGGGCGGCAGGATCTCGACCCCCCACGCGCGCCCCTCCGCGATGATCCGCACGACCTTCTCGATCTTGTCGCGGTCGGCCGTCATCAGGGCGCACAGGAACTCGACCGGGTAGTGCGCCTTGAGGTAGGCCGTCTGGTAGGTGAGCAGCGCGTACGCGGCCGAGTGGCTCTTGTTGAAGCCGTAGCCCGCGAAGTACTCGAGGAGCCCGAAGATGCGCTCGGCGTCCTCCGCCTTCACCCCGTTCTTGAGCGAGCCGTCGACGAACGTCGCCTTCTGCTTCGCCATCTCCTCGGGCTTCTTCTTGCCCATGGCGCGCCGGAGCAGGTCGGCGCCGCCGAGCGTGTAGCCCGCGAGCCGCTGCGCGATCTGCATGACCTGCTCCTGGTAGACGATGACGCCGTACGTCGGCTGGAGGAGCTCGTCGACGAGGGGGTGCATCTTCTCGATCGGCTTGCGTCCGTGCTTGCAGTCGACGAAGTCCTTCACCATGCCGGTGCCGAGCGGCCCGGGCCGGTAGAGCGCCACGGCGGCGACGATGTCCTCGAAGGCGTCGGGCTTCAGGTCCTTGAAGAGCTGCTGCATGCCGCTCGACTCGAGCTGGAACACCCCGGTGGTCTCGCCCGACTGGAGGAGCGCGTAGGTGGCGGGGTCGTCGATCGGCACCGTGTTCACGTCGAACCGCGCGCCCTCCTTGCCCGCGCGGTCCGGGCGCGCGTTCACGAGCCGCACCGCGATGTCGATGACGGTGAGCGTCTTCAGCCCGAGGAAGTCGAACTTCACGAGCCCGGCCAGCTCGACGTCGTCCTTGTAGTACTGCGTGACGACCTGCTCGCCGTTCTTGAAGCACGGGACGTGATCCCAGAGCGGCCCCTCGCTGATCACGACGCCGGCGGCGTGCATGCCGGCGTGCCGCGTCAGCCCCTCGAGCTTCTGCGCCTGCTTCAGGAGCTCCGCGACCGTGGGGTCGCTCTCCTTGAGCGCCTTGAGCTTCGGCTCGATGTCGAGCGCCTCGGGGATCGTGTACGTGATCCCCGGCCCCTTCTGCGGGATGAGGCTCGCGATCTTCTGCGCCTCGTTGGCGGGGAACGCCATCGCCCGGGCGACGTCCTTGATGACGCTCCGCGCCTTGAGCTCATGGAACGTCGCGATCTGCCCGACGGAGGGTTTGTCGGCCTCCTTGCTGTACTTCTTGGTGACGTACGAGATGACCTCGTCGCGCCGGTCCATGCAGAAGTCGACGTCGAAGTCGGGCATGCTGATGCGCTCCGGGTTCAGGAAGCGCTCGAACAGCAGGTTGTACGGGAGCGGATCGAGATCGGTGATCTCCATCGCGTAGGCCACGAGCGAACCGGCGCCCGAGCCGCGGCCCGGCCCGACCGGGATGCCGTGGTCCTTCGCGTACTTGATGAAGTCCCAGACGATGAGGAAGTAGCCCGGGAAGTCCATCTGGACGATGACGTTCAGCTCGACGTCGAGGCGCGCCCGGTAGACCGCCTCGTCCACCTTCCGGCCCGTCCGGGCGATCTGGGCGAGGCGCTTCGTGAGCCCCTCGTGCGCCACGTGCCGGAAGTAGCTCCCCGGGTCGTCGAACCCGCTCGGCAGCGGGAACCGCGGGAGCATCGGCTTGCCGAGCTTGAGCTTGAGCCCCGCGCACCGCTCGGCGATCTCGAGCGTCGAGCGGACCGCCTGCGGGTGGTCGCGGAAGAGGTGCGCCATCTCGTCGGCGGGCTTGAGGAACATCTCGAAGCTGCCGTGGTGCGCCTCGCTGGCCTCGGCGAACGTGCGGTTCGCCGCGATGCACGACAGGTAGAGCTGCCCCTCGCCGTCCTCGCGCGCGCCGAAGTGCGCGTCGTTCGTCGCGACGAGCGGCAGCCCCAGATCGCCCGCCGCGCGCGCGAGGATGCCGTTGAGCACCGACTGCTCGACGAGCCCGTGGTCCTGGAGCTCGACGTAGAGGCTCCCCGGCTCGAAGCAGTCCCGGAGCCGGCTGAGCGCCTCGCGCCCCTCGTCCTCGCCCTGCTCCAGGATGCGCTGGGCGACCACGCCGCCCATGCAGCCGGTCAGGCCGATGAGCCCCGCGCTGTGCTGCGCCACCATGTCGAGCCGCACGCTCGGCGCGAGCCCGCTCGCGGGCTCGACGTGCCCCAGCGAGACGATGCGGACGAGGTTCTTGTAGCCCTCCTCGGACGTCGCGAGCAGCACCAGGTGATCGACGGGCGTCTCGTCCACGCCCGAGCGCGACACCTGCCCCGCGGACGCGCCCCAGCTGCGCGCCACGTTCACCTCGCAGCCGATGATCGCGCCGATGCCCTGGTCCTTGCAGGCCTTGTAGTGCTGAATCGCCCCGAACATGTTCCCATGGTCCGTCAGGGCGACCGCGCGCATACCGAGCGACTTGGCGCGCGCGGCGAGGTCCTTGACGCGCAGCGCGCCGTCGAGGAGCGAGTACTGCGAATGCACGTGGAGGTGGATGAACTCAGCGGTCACAGCGGGCTTCCAGGTGGCTTCTCATCGTCGTGCGAATCGGGAAAGACCGGTAATCAGGGAGAACGAAATCGGAAGGCGTTTGGACAACCGACCGTCACGTGCCTGCGAGCTCACATATAGCGCATTGCGCAGCGGGGATCGTCCTTGATGAGGCGCGCGAGCCGGCGCTAGCATGTGCGCCCGTTTGAGAGCACTTGCCTGATTTGGGGTGGGGTTTCCAGAAAGTGAGGTCGATGATGCGCCATTCCCGTATCGCCGTCGCGGTTTATTTGGCGACGGCGCTCCTGTCCGTCGCCGGCTGTGGTTCCGAAGAGGCCGCGCCGCCGCCCGCTGAACAAGACGTCGACCTCGGCCAGCCGCCCGGGCCGGGGCCGGAGCAGGCCGGTGACGGCGCGGGGGTCGCGTTCGCGATCGACCGCCTCTTCCTCGGCGACACGGATCGCAACGGGGACAAGGTGCCCGGAAGCTGGAAGCAGTACGGCTTCAACATCGACGGCAAGGTGTCCAGCACCATCTCGGAGGACCTGTGCAAGCCGGTCGACGGCGCCGCCCCTTCGGACATCTATCCGGACGGCGCCGACGGCATCGACAACTCCTTCGGAAACAAGCTCGTCCCCCTCATTGCGACTCTCCTGCCCGAGCCGTCGACCAAGGTCAGCGACGCCATCGCCAACGGCGATTTCACGGTGATCCTGAAGGTCGACGGGCTCGGCGCGCAGTCGTCCTACAACCCGCTCACCGCGAAGCTCTATGGCGGCGCCACCCTGGGCTCGGCGCCCGTCTGGAACGGCAGCGACAAGTGGCCCGTCGTCCCGGAGCTGCTCGAGGACGCGCAGGACATCGAGAGCGCCAAGGTCGTGTTCCCGGCCAGCTACGTCGTCGACAACACGTGGGTTTCTGGCCCGGAGTCGCAGGTCACCTTCAAGCTGAACCTGACGATCTCGGGGACCACCATCGGCCTCACGATCCGCAACGTGAGGATCGCGATGGACCTCGATCCCGATCGCAAGTCGGTCGTCAACGGCACCATCGCGGGCGTGCTCGAGACGGCCGTCCTCGTCGAGGAGCTGGGCAGCGTCATCGGCGCCATCCAGCCGACGTTCTGCGAGGGCGCGGGGCTGGAGACGACCCTCGACCAGGTCCGTCGCGCCTCGGACATCCTGAAGGACGGCAGCCAGGACCCGGGCCAGGACTGCAACGCCATCTCCATCGGCATCGGGTTCACGGCGCGACAGGTGCAGCTGGGCGAGATCGCGCCCCCTGCCGAGACGAGCGGCGTGCCGTGCGGGGAAGCGCCCCCGGACGAGGGCTGAGCGCCGCGCGACTCCCATCCAGCAGCGGCGATCCCGGCGGAGCCCTCGTCGAGGGCTCCGCGGGCACTTCCCGGGTGCCCCCTCGCCAGAGCTCCCCACAGCCTGCGACCTGCTCAGCCCGCCCGCGCTCCGCGCGAAGATCGTGCTCTCCGTTGAGCCGTCGCGCGCCCCGCGAGCGTCTCAGGAATCGACCCCGCCCGTCCAGGGTACGCGCTCCAGCGAGGGAGGCCTTGGCGGCGTGCTCTCTCGGTCCGCCCGCTCGTGGGGGTCCGTGAGGCGCCCTCTTCCTGGTTTCGTTTGTCCGAACTTTTCGCTAGAAGGCGGCATCGCTTCGAGCGTCCACCACGCAAATACCCGATGGCAGTGAAGATTCATGGCGAGCTGCCGTCCCAGGGCGTCAGCCCGGCGGGTTGCCGACGCGAGCTCTGGCTCGTGCCCTCAGAGGAGAACAACGTCCATGCGTAGATACGTCGCTTCCGTTCTGTGCGCCGTGATGATGGTTGGCGCTGCCGCCGCGACGGCGGGTTGCACGGCCAGCGCCTCGTTCAACACCGGCAAGGAGCCGGCGGCCGCGCCGCCGCCCCCGCCCCCGCCGGAGCCGAAGCAGGAGGAGCCGAAGGAGGAGAAGAAGCCTCGCCCGCGCTTCAAGCTCACCTTCAAGCTGAAGGGCAACCAGGTCGAGCTGCCCGGCCCGGTGGTCTTCGAGACGAACAGCGACAAGCTCCTGCCGGAGAGCGACGAGGTCCTCAACATCGTCGACGACTTCCTGAAGCAGCGGAAGGACGTAACCCTGCTCCGCGTCGAGGGCCACACCGACTCCGACGGCGAGGACGCCGCGAACCAGGTGCTGTCCGAGAAGCGCGCGATGTCGGTCGCTCGCTGGCTCGTCGCGAAGGGCCACGACTGCAAGCGCTTCATCGCCGTCGGCTTCGGCGAGAGCAAGCCGATCGCCGACAACAACACGCCCGACGGCAAGGCCCAGAACCGCCGCACCGGGTTCTTCATCGCGGCCATCGACGGCAAGGCGGTCGACAAGCAGCCCGTGGACGGCGGCGGCAAGGTCGCCGGCGACTCCTGCAAGTGACGGCGCTCCGCCTGGCCGCGCCCCTCCGGACGCGCCGCGATCCTCGCGGCGCGTCCGCGGCGCGCCCGGCGGCCTGACCGTGCGCCGACGCAGCCTCGCCCGCCGCCGCGCCGCGCCACTCCGCGCGCGCCGGCGGCGGACGTCGTCTTGTTGTCCTTCTTCGCTTGCCTCCCCCATCATCTTCACTATCCGTACTCCTCCACCCCATGCGGCGACGCCACGACAGCCCCCTGGGCCGCCTCCTCTTCACGGCCGTCCTCTCGCTTGGCCTCTTCGGCTGCGACCCCGGGCCCGGCGACGTTCGCGAGTGGACGCCGGCCGATCACGATCCGCCGAGCCCCAACGAGGGGCAGGGCGGTAAGGTCGCCGCGCGGCCGGTCGCCTCGAACGAGACCGACCCGGGGCTGATCGAGCTCGCCTGGCAGCGGAACTGCTCCAGCTGTCACGGCAGGGCCGGTCGCGGCGACGGCCCGCAGGGTCCGATGGTCCGCGCCCCGGATCTCACCGACGCCGCCTGGCAGGAGCGGGTGACCGACGCCCAGCTCGCCGAGGTGATCCGGAAGGGCAGGAACAAGATGCCCGCCTTCGATCTGCCGCAGCAGGTGATCGATGGCCTCGTGAAGCGAATCCGCACCAGCAAAGCAAGCGGGTCCGCACCTGCAGGCGCCGCACCGGCGCAGCGCGCTGAGCCCCGATGAGCTCGACCCAGCAGGAGGAGCTCGACCAGGCGCCGGAAGAACGGCCGGCCGCGCCGGATGGTCGCCCCCCCTGGGCCCGACGGCTCGCGCCGGTGATCCTCGTCGCGGGCGCGCTGCTCGCGGGGAGCGTCCTCTTCAAAAACATGCCCGAGGAGCGCGAGGTCGAGCTGAAGCTGGACGACGCGGCGACGGTCGTGCGCCTCGACGTGACCTGGACGGATCCTTCCTCGGGCCAGCGCGCGACCGAGGCCGCGCCGGTCATCGACAGCTCGTGGCACTTCGCCGAGGGGACGGCGCCGAGGACGGTCCTCACCAAGGTGTCGCTCCCGGACGGCCTCTACCATGTCGAGATCGCGGTCGACCGGAAGCGCGGGCACGACGTCATGAGCCGGACCGTCACGCTGGGAGACTCCTCCCGGATCACGCTGTTCGTGCGCTGAACGGCGCGCGCGATTGCCGCGCGATCTCGAAGGATTCCTTCCCGGACGCACGCGATGCGTCGCCGGATCGCTCGCCTCCGCTTCCGCTCGTCGGGACGGCGCATCGCAGCGCCCCGGATGCGCCGTCGCGCAGGCCTGCGCGACGGCCTCGCCGAGATGGGTGACCGGCGTCCCGGACCGGCGATACGCGCCGATACGCGCCCTTCCCTCCTCGCGGTCGGTCGGCGCACGAGACCGTTGACTCCCGGAAACCGACAAGCGAGGCAGTGCCGTGAGTTGGAAGCGTGTCCTTGAGGCACCACCTCGCGTCCGGCGAGCCGCGCGCGGCCCGTGATGCAAGAGTTTCAACTTCGGCGACAAACCGTTGTTTTTGTTCAGTGTTTCGTATAAGCAGGGGCCGCGGTTCGGATGGGAATGGAATATGAGAACGAATTCCCTTGATGCGTTCACCCCGGAACCGCTACTTCTTGGCCCGCAGCAGCAGGGCGTGGCACCTTATCCTACAACAACTTACACGCTCTGACCGGGACAACCGTGAAGCATCGTGGTGCCCCCCCGGAGGGAGCGACCATGCGACCTGTACAGTGTCGCTGGAGGCGGAGTAAGGAGAACCGATGAGGATCACCCCGTGGTATCTGGCTGCGCTTGCCCCGTTCGCCGCCATTGGTTGCAGTGGAGCGTACCTCGGCCACGCCGCGGTCGTGGCGTTGACGATCGGCATCTTCCTCGGGACCCTGTCGCTCGGCCGTACTCCGAGCTCTCGCCCTGCCCCGCCGAACGCCCCTGTCTCCTGATTTTCTCGCCCAGCTGCCGCCCGCTGCACGCCGCCGCGACGCTTTCCCGAGCGCTCGACAGCGCCGGCGCCTACGCTCGGGGGGCGTGAGGTCATGACGCACGACGCCTCCGTCGGCCGGCTCAAGCGGCTCGAAGAGTTCTCGCTCATGGACCTGGAGTCCGTGCACCTCATCCTGCGCGGCGAATCGGTCATCGACTGGCGACGGCTCAACCTCCAGAGCGAGCAGGACGCGCGCGATCTCCTGCTCGCGCAGGAGTTCCGCCCCGACGAGCCTGGGGATCGCGCCCACCTCGAGAGCGTCAAGAACGAGGCGATCGCGTACCTGCGTCGCCACTTCGAGTTCCCGATCCCGAGCCCTGTCGCGCGCGCGTCGGTCGAGGAGATCCTGATGCTCGCCTCCGGCAAGGGCCATCGCCAGCTCTGCGCCTGCACGATCCTCAAGGCGATGCACATCATCCATCACCTGGCCGGGCGCGAGCTGCTCTTCTCGATCCCGATGTCGGACCAGGACGTCTTCCACCTCGTCGAGGAGAAGGTGTACCGGGTGATCGGCGGCATGCTCGCGGCGGGCTTCCCCATCACCGAGTTCATCGGCGGGCGGAAGAACAAGGACTCGCTCTACACGAAGCTCCTGTCGAAGACGGACACGACCGCGGCGGCCATCTACGACAAGCTCCGCTTCCGCATCGTCTGCCGCACGGTGGACGACCTGCTGCCCGTCCTCCTCTACCTCTCGGAGCGCCTGTTCCCGTTCAACTACGTCGTGCCCGGCGAGAGCACGAACACGATCCTGCGGTTCCGGAGCTACTGCGAGACGCGGCCGTTCCTCCAGCCGATGCTCGAGGCGCTGCAGACGGACGTCGACGACGGCCTGACGGCGGGCGACAACAGCTTCAGCGATCGGAGCTACCGCGTGATCCACTTCGTCGTCGATCTGCCGGTGCGCCTCCCCGCGGAGATCCTCGACATGGCGCCGCCCGCGGCGTGGGCGCTCGGGCCGATCATCTTCGTCCTCTGCGAGTTCCAGCTGATCGACCGCGAGACCGAGGCGGCGAACGAGGTCGGCGAGGCGAGCCACGCCAGGTACAAGGAGCGGCAGAAGCAGGCGGTCATGCGCAGGCTCAAGCTCGGCGTTCGCTCCACCCGCGACCCGGTGAGCGGCGGCCCCAAGCGCGATCGCTAGGGACGGCGCGCGCCGCAGCGTGGATCGCGCTCCGGAGCGATGGGGTCATCGCCGCGCTGTGCGCCGTGCGCGGTGAGCTGTGCGCGGCGGCGCGCCGTTCGCGCGAGGCGCCGAGCGCGCGGCCCCTCCACGCGTGCGTGGCCGTGGTACGCGGCGTGGGATGGAGCAGCCCAGCGGGGAGCAGGCAGAGAGGTCCGCAGGATCTCTGGACCCGGGGTCGCTTGGAGGAAGCAGCGCTTGGAGCAGGGAGGCGGACGCCGCTGCGAGGCCGGGAGCAGTCGGGCTGTCGGAGCGGAGGCCGCCGAGCGAGCAGCCTGGGCGGCGACGGGCGGCGCTCGGAAGAGACCGCGGTCTCCTCAGCGACGCCGCCGGACGAGCGAGCTCAGATGCGGCTCTTCAGCGCGTCGCGATCGAGCACCACGATCCGGCGGCGATCGATCTCGATCACCCCCTTGCGGCGGAGATCGCCGAGCGTGAGCGTGACGGTCTCGCGCGTGGAGCCGATCATGCTCGCCATCTCCTGATGGGTGAACGGCGCGGAGATGAGCACCCCGCGCGGATCGGGGATGCCCCAGCGCGTCGCGGCCTTGAGCAGGAACTCACAGAGGCGGGCCTCCACGTTGCGGAAGAGCATCGAGGCCAGGCGCTCCTCGGTGTCCGTGTGGCGCTCGACCAGCGTGGTCACGATCGCGGCGGCGAAGTTGGCGTCGCTCGCCATCAGGTTGCGCACCGTCGCCAGCGGGACGATGAGCGCCTCGACGTCCTCGGTGGCGATCGCGCTCTCCCGGTGGGCCGTGACGCCGCCGAGCGCGGCCTCGCCGAGCACGTCGCCGGCCCCCCTGTAACCGAGCGACAGGCTGCGCCCGTCGCTCATCCCCCGCACCAGGCGGACCCGGCCGAGGCTGAGCATCGCGAGGGCGGTCGCCGCGTCGCCCTGCGTCACGAGGTGACGCCCTTTCGCGACGCGTTGGATCGTGCCCCCGTCGGCCAGCGCCGCCTGCGTGGCCGGGGATGCCGCATTGCCGATCGCCCCGCGCCGGACGACCCGTCGTTTGCGCGAGTCTAGGTCGAGTCCACCGTCGTTCCCGAGCGCGCCAGGCTGAACCCTGACGCTCCGTGCCATCGCATCCTTACCCATCATCATCGCGGCTGCTCCTGCGGTTTGCGGTGTCGCGGTCCTGCTGTTTCCGGGAGGGCCCCGCCGGCCGGGGGGCTCCGACTTGTGCCGGGACCTCCCACTTGCGTTGACATCTCGGAGACGCGGCCCGTACCTTTCGGTTTGAGCCGGGCACGCCCCGTGAATGAACCCCTGCACGGGGGAGCCAGTTCGACCGCTCCTCCAGCTACGGACGTTGGATGCGCCTCTTTAGCGGCAAAATTACTCCTCTCACAGAAGAAATCGTCCGCGCGCTCGTGGACAATCGCGATATCGAGTGCACGTCGAAAAAGGAGGTCGGGCTCGACATCGAGTCGGTGTTCACGAGCTACCTGCAAGCCGACCGGGAAGCGACCGAGCGGGCGAAAGAGATCCTCCAGGCTCGCGGGCTGCCCCAGGGCGAGTTCAACCGGGTCAAGCGCCTGGCCGCGGAGCAGAAGGGGATCAAGATCGGCGACGAAACGATGGATTATCTCCTCGACCAGCTGCTCGAGATGCTGATGCACTCGAACAACGTCGAGGAGGTGTTCGTCGAGGACCACGACCTGCGGCGCCGGGTAAGGCCGATCCTCCGGAAATACCTGGAAATGGACGAGGCCCTCGAGAACGAGGTCCGCGGCAAGCTCCGCCACGTCCAGGAAGGCTCCCGCACCTGGGAGATCGAGTACCAGCGGGTCATGGGCGAGATCCAGCGCCGCAAGGGCCTGCTGTAGCCGGCGGTGCCATGCGGGCGAGCTCGTCGCAAAGCGAGCGGGCCGCCCGTGACGTCCGCCCGTTCAGCGAGACCTCACCCGAACCGCACCGCGCCTCGGCACGGGGGCACCATGTGGGAGAATGGCACACTATCTACGACCATTCCCCTCGTGGAACGTTCCGCCTGCCAGAGCGGTCTCCGTCGTGGTACCGGAGGACATCATGAGCTGGATTCCCAAGGTCGAGGCGAAGCGGCACTTCTGTCATAAATGCAAGAACGAGCTCATCTTCGAGGTGAAGCTCCAGCGCGCGGACACCTGCCCCCACTGCGGTGTCGACCTCCACTGCTGCAAGAACTGCGAGAACTGGGACCCGGCCGCGCACAACCAGTGCAAAGAGCACATTGCCGAGTACATCCCGGACCGGGAAAGGGCGAACTATTGTACTTTCTTCACGTTCAAGAACGGCGTACCGGAAGATAACTCGAAGCGCATCGCGGATTCGCGCTCCAAGCTCGACAACCTTTTCAAGAAGAAGTAGGCGCCCGCTGGGGGAGCACGCACATGTCCACGCCTCGCTACTTGGTCACCGGCGGTGCCGGATTCATCGGAAGCAACCTCGTCGCGGCGCTGACCGCGGCCGGGGAGCGGGTCCGCGTCCTCGATAACCTCGCGACGGGCCGGTGGGAGAACCTCGACGGGCTCCCGCACCAGTCGTTGATCGAGCGCATCACCGGGGACATCCGGGACGCGGCGGCGGTCGCGGCGGCGGCGAAGGGGGTCGAGGTCATCCTCCACCAGGCCGCGCTCGGCTCGGTCCCGCGCAGCGTCGAGACGCCGGTCGAGTCGAACGCCGTCAACGTCGGCGGCACCGTCACGGTGCTCGACGTGGCGCGCCGGCAGGGCGTACGCCGCGTGATCTTCGCCGCGTCCTCCAGCGCGTACGGCGAGACGCCCGTCCTCCCGAAGCACGAGGCCATGGAGCCGATGCCGCTCTCGCCCTACGCCGTCACGAAGCTCGCCTGCGAGCATTACATGAAGGTCTTCGCGGGCATCTACGGCATCGAGACCCTGAGCCTGCGCTACTTCAACGTCTTCGGGCCGAACCAGACGCCGGACGGCGCCTACGCCGCGGCGATCCCGCGGTTCATCGACGCCGCCCTGCAGAACCGGCCGATCCCGATCTACGGCGACGGGGAGCAGACGCGCGACTTCTGCTTCATCGAGAACACCGTCCTCGCGAACCTGCTCGGCGCCACGTCGCCGAAGAAGTTCAAGGGCGAGATCATCAACATCGCCGGCGGCCGCAGGATCGGGCTGAACGAGCTCTGCAGGGAGATCTCGCGGGTCCTCGGGCGCGACGTCGCGATCGAGCACCTCCCGCCCCGCGCGGGGGACATCCGCCACTCGCTCGCCGACATCTCGCGCGCGGCCGAGCTCATCGGGTACGAGCCCCGCGTGCGATGGGAGGACGGCATCGCCCCCACGGTCACGTACCTGCGGACGCTCCGCGAGAAGGGCCCCGCGGCCGCGTCGGCCACGGTCACCTGTGGCAAGGTTCCGCTGCCCAAGGCCCAAGCGGCCACGGACACCGGGCACCAGGCGAGCTAGGTAGAGCGGAGCGGCTCGTGCGGAGCATGACCGGCTTCGGGCTCGGTGACGCTTCGCTCACCGAAGGGCGCGTCGTCGCCGAGATCCGCTCGGTGAACCAGCGCTTCCTCGACGTGCGCGCGCGGCTCCCGCGCGAGCTCGTCGATCTGACGATGTTCGCCGAGCAGGTGGCGCGCGAGCGCCTGCGCCGGGGGCGCATCGAGATCATCGTGCGCACCGAGGGGGCGGTGCTGGCCCCGAGCACGCTCGACAAGGCGAAGGCGCGCGCGGCGTTCCGCGCGCTCGCCGAGCTCCGCGACGAGCTCGCGCCGGGCGCCGACGTGCCGCTCTCGCTGCTCTGCGCGGTGCCGGATCTCTTCGCCCCCGCGGGCGGCCACGAGATCGCCGCCGTCCGCGCCGCGCTCAAGCTCGCGATCGAGCGCGCGATCGACGCGATGGAGGGCATGTGCCACCGCGAGGGCGAGGCGCTCGCCAGCGACATGCGCGGCCGCGTGGCGACGCTCCGCGCGCTCGCCTCCGAGGTGGTGGCGCGCGCCGACGACGCGCGCGAGGCGCTCCGGCGCCGCCTGCGCGAGCGCGTCGAGCGCCTGCTCCAGGGGATCGAGAGCGGCTTCGAGGCGGCGCGGATCGAGGCGGAGGTGATGCTGCTGGCCGAACGCAGCGACATCACCGAGGAGGTCACCCGCCTCCGGAGCCACCTCGACCAGTTCGGCGGCGCGCTCGCGGCGCCGGGCGGCGACCCCTGCGGAAGGAGGCTCGACTTCCTGCTCCAGGAGATGGTACGCGAGGCGAACACGCTGGGCTCCAAGGCGCAGGACGCCGCCATCTCCCAACACGTCGTGGCGATGAAGGTGGAGCTCGAACGCCTGCGGGAGCAGGTCCAGAACATCGAGTGACAGGAGAGCATGTCGACCGAAGCACTCAGTGACGACTTCCTCCTCCTCATCGTGTCGTCCCCGTCCGGCGCGGGGAAGACGACGCTCTGCGGGAGGCTGCGCAGCGAGTTCCCCGACCTGCGCTTCTCGGTCTCTCACACGACGCGGCGCCCGCGCCCGAACGAGGTCGACGGGCGCGAGTACCACTTCGTCGATCCGAGCACGTTCGAGCAGATGATCCGCATCGGCGCGTTCGCCGAGTGGGCCCGCGTGCACGATCACCTCTACGGCACGAGCCTGAAGGAGATCGAGATCGCCCGGGCCACGGCGCGCGGCGTCCTCTTCGACATCGATCACCAGGGCGCGAGGCAGATCAAGGCGAGCCTGCCCGAGGCGGTCGCCGTGTTCATCCTGCCCCCGTCGCTCGCCGAGCTCGAGCGGCGCCTGCGCGGCCGCGGCACCGAGGACGAGCCGACGACGCTCCGGCGCCTCCGCAACGCGAAGGGGGAGATCGAGCACTACGGCTTCTTCGACTACGTGATCGTGAACGACGAGATCAACCGCGCGTACGAGCAGCTGAGGTCGCTCGTCTTCGCCGAGCGGTGCCGCCGGCAGCGGCGCGCGGCGCTCTGCGAGCGGCTGCTCTCCGAGCGGAGGTTCGAGCGATGAGCGAAGGCGCGACGCGCGACGTGCTCGCCATCATCGGCGGCAGCGGGCTCTACGAGATGGGGTGGCTGGAGGACGTCGAGGAGGTCTCGGTGTCCACGCCCTTCGGGCTGCCGAGCGACGTGGTGCTCCGCGGGCAGGTCAAGGGCGGCGACGCGACCGTGCTCTTCCTGCCGCGCCACGGCCGCGGGCACCGCTTCTCCCCGTCGGCGATCAACTACCGCGCGAACATCTGCGCGCTGAAGATGCTCGGCGCGACGCACGTGCTCAGCGTGAGCGCCGTGGGCTCCCTGCGCGAGCAGATCGAGCCCGGCGACCTCGTCGTCGTCGACCAGTTCCTCGATTTCACGAAGCGCCGGATCTCCACGTTCTTCGACGACGGCGTGGTCGCCCACGTGCCGTTCGCCGATCCGGTGTGCCCGTTCATGGCGAGCGCCGTCTACGAGGCCGCGCGCGCCACCGCCGCGCGCGTCCACCGCGGCGGCACGTACGTCTGCATCGAGGGCCCGCAGTTCTCGACGCGGGCCGAGAGCCACATGTTCCGGTCCCTCGGCGCGGATGTCATCGGGATGACCAACCTGCCCGAGGCCAAGCTCGCGCGCGAGGCGGAGCTCCCCTACGCCACGCTCGCGCTCACGACCGACTTCGACTGCTGGCACGTGACCGAGGAGGCGGTGAGCGTCGAGGCGGTCATCGCCGTGCTGAACCGCAACATCGTGCACGCGCGGAACGTCGCGAAGGCCCTCGCCCACGGCCTCCCGGACGTGTCGCAGAGCCCGGCGCGCCACGCGCTGCGGAGCTCCATCATGACCTCGGCCAGCGCGACCTCGCCCGACGCGCAGGCGCGGCTCGAGTGGCTCATCGGCCCCCGGCAGAAGGCGGGCTGAGCGTGCCCCCCGGCGAGGGCTGTCGCCGCGCTGCGGCCGCGAGCCGCGGGCGGGCGCCGTCTCGCCCGGCCACGCGGGCGCGGCGACGGCGCCGCTGAAACGAAACGCGCGGCTAGCGGCTGCGCGCAAACCCGAATAAGAGGCTTCTGTGACGACCTCCTCCGCGATCCTCATCATCGGCTCGATGGCCTTCGACGACCTCGAGCTCCCCTCCGGCAGCGCCAAGAACGTCGTGGGTGGCTCGGCCACGTACTCGGCGTTCGCTGCCTCGTGCTTCGCTCCGGTGCGCACGGTGGCCGTGGTCGGCGACGACTTCCCCGAGGAGACGCTCGCGGCGATGCGCGCCCGCGGCATCGCCGTCGAGGGCATCGAGCGCGCGCCGGGCAAGACGTTCCGCTGGGCCGGTCGCTACGACGTCGATCTCATCCACCGCACGACGCTCGACACGCAGCTCAACGTGTTCGCGTCGTTCGCGCCGAAGCTGCCGGAGGCGTACCGCGACACGCCCTTCCTCCTGCTCGGCAACATCCACCCCGCGCTCCAGCTCGACGTGCTCGAGCAGGTCCGCTCGCCGCGCTTCGTCCTCGCGGACACGATGAACTTCTGGATCGAGGGGGAGCCGAAGGCGGTCGCGGCGATGCTGCGCCGCATCGACACGCTCGTCGTCAACGACGAGGAGGCGCGCCAGCTCTCGGGCAAGTACAACATCCGCCGCGCCGCGAAGGAGATCCTGTCCCGCGGGCCGCGCCGGCTGATCATCAAGCGCGGCGAGCACGGCGCGCTGCTCTTCGACGAGGAGGGCGTGTTCGCGGCGCCCGGCTTCCCGCTCGAGGACGTCGTCGATCCGACGGGCGCCGGCGACGCCTTCGCCGGCGGGCTCATCGGTTACCTCGCGGGCCAGCCGGAGGTCACGCCGCTCGCGCTCCGGCGCGGCATGCTCCACGCGACGGCGACGGCCTCGTTCTGCGTCGAGGCGGTGGGCACGCAGCGGATCGCGAAGGTCACGCGCGCCGACATCACGGCGCGCCTCACCGAGATCCGGGCGCTCTACGAGTTCGGCGCGAGCACGATGTGAAGCCCGCCCCGGGGCGGGCCGGGGTCGAGGGCCTGCCGTGTGCGGTCGCTGTTCACCTTCCGGCGCATAGCCGTGCTAGATGACCGTCAAAGTGAACATGAACCTCACCACCCGTACACTCGCAGGCATCGCCTTGCTGGCACCCCTTGTCACCGGCTGCGCGGCACGCACGGCGCCGTTCGACGAGATGGACAAGGCGCAGATCACCGTGCTCCGCCTCCAGGGGCAGGAGCTGGCCCCGACGCCGACGGCGACCACGGCCCCCACCCTCATCCCGGGGATCCCGCCCGAGCTCCAGCAGATGGGGCAGGCCGCTCTCCAGGGGCTGCAGCAGGCGCTCCCCGGCCTCATCCCGCCCAACCTCATCCCGGGGCAGACCGCGGCCGCGCCGGCGCTGCCGGCCCAGCCCCGCTTCAAGAACTTCGTCATCCTCCAGCAGCGCCAGCTCACGACCAGCGACGCCGACGAGGAGCTCAAGGATCAGATCCTCGACGTCTTCGGCGACGAGGACAGCTTCACGGCGGACCGCGGCAACTGCTTCTACCCGGGCCTGGGCATCTCCATCATCCGGCCGAACAACCCCACGCCGGTCGATCTGCTCGTCTCGTTCTCGTGCAACCAGGCGATGGGAGACGGCTTCCGCTGGCCCTACGCGGTCAACGGCTTCTCGCAGGAGACCCACCAGAAGCTCAGCGAGATCTACCAGCAGCTGTGGGGACAGGCGGTCCCGCCCGGCGCGTGATCTCCCGACGCGGCGGAGCGCTCCTCCGTGCCGCGTTTCTGTGACCAACATCACATAACGTGCCTGCCGGGCCCGGATGCTAGACTTGCTCAAGCTTTCCGGGCTCCCTGCATTTCGGTCCGGAGCGCGCCGCACGACGTCATGATCCCCCAACCCCAGCTGTTGCCGGGAAAGGAGCTCGGGCATTACGAGCTCCTCCTGCCGATCGCGCAGGGGGGGATGGCCACGGTGTGGGCCGCGCGCCGCAAGGGGCATCGCGGGTTCCAGAAAACGGTCGCCATCAAGACGATGCTGCCGTCGCTCTCGGAGGACGCCCAGTTCGAGTCGATGTTCCTCGAGGAGGCGAGGCTCGCCTCGGGGATCCACCACCCGAACGTCGCCGAGATCCTCGACCTCGGGGAGCAGGGCGACGTCCTCTACATCGTGATGGAGTGGGTCGACGGTGAGGCGCTGTCGGTCATCGCGCGGGCGGCCAACAAGAGCGGGGCGGCGATCCCGCTGCGCATCGCGCTCCGCGTCCTGAGCCGCGCTTGCCTCGGCCTGCACGCCGCGCACGAGCTCCGCGACCCGCAGAACGACGATCAGCTGCTCGGGCTCGTGCACCGCGACGTGTCGCCCCAGAACATCCTCGTGACGTACGACGGCCACGTGAAGCTCGTGGACTTCGGCGTCGCCAAGGCGACCAACCGCTCCGGCAACGACACGACCGCGGGCCAGATCAAGGGCAAGGTCCCGTACATGTCCCCGGAGCAGGCGCGGGGCGAGCGGATCGATCGGCGCACCGACATCTTCGCGATGGGCATCGTGCTCTACAAGCTCACGACCGGGGATCATCCGTTCACCGCGGAGAACGATCTCCTCACGCTGCAGCACATCACCTCGCGGCCTGCGCTGTCGCCCCGCCTGAAGAACCCGGATTTCCCCGCCGACCTGGAGCACGTGCTGATGACGTGCCTCCAGAAGGACCCGGACAAGCGCTACCAGACGATGCTCGAGCTGGAGGGCGCGCTCGAGGCCGTGCTGGCGAAGGAGCCGACGGTGACGGACCACGACGTCGGGGCGTTCGTGCGCGGGCTCCTCGGGGAGCGCAATCAGCGCCGGCGCGCCGCGCTGCGCGACACGGTCCGCACGCTCGACGAGCGCGCGTCGCACCCACCCGAGGTGATGCTCGTTCGCGACAGCATCAGCGAGTTCTTCTTCACGCAGCTCCCCCCTGGCCATCCGAACGCACAGCTCCCCACGATCCGCGCGAGCGCTCCCTCGCTCTCGCAGCCGGCGCTGCTGCCCGAGGCGCTGCCGCAGAGCTCGCCAGGCCAGGAGACGCCGCTCAGCCCGATCGAGGTCCCCGCGGCGCGGAGTCGCTCGGGAACACTCGCGGCAGCCGCGGCGCTCGCGCTCGTCACGGCGCTCGGCGCTGGCGTGGTGTGGCTCCGGCAGCGGTCCGCACCGCAGCCGATCGCGCCCGAGCACGCCGCGGAGGTCGACCGCAGCGCGGCCGCCACGGCGGCAGCCGCTCCGGCGTCGGCCAGCGCCGCCGTGATCCAGGCCGACGGCAACGAGACCGGCGCCGTGCCGGCCCGCGACCCGATCGCCGCCGCCGGTCCCGAGGAGCGCGGGACCGGTGCTCCGAGCCAGGCGGCCAAAGGCGCGCCGGGCGCCGCGGCGCCGAGCGCGGCGACGCCGAGCGCGGCGGCCGCTGGCCCCCCGGCGCCGAGCGCGGCGGCCGCAGCATCGAGCGCCGCGAGCGCGCGCAAAGCCATCCCGACCAAGCCTCCTTCGACGCGGTGGGTGCCGACCGTCACCGATCCCGGGTTTTGAGCGGCCGAAGGACGCGTCAGCTCCGCGACGCGCTCGTCCTGGCGGCGAGCGTTTGCGTCATGGGCGGCGTGCTGCTGCTTCGCCGGAGCCGGGAGCCCAGCGCGTCGCCGGTCCCGGCTCCGGCGAGCGCGCCCGCAGCGCCGTCGCCGCTGCCCAGGGGCGGCGAGCCCGAGCGGATCGCGCTCGAGGAGCGCGAAGCGCAGGCGGGCTGCGACTTCGCCGACCACGGCTTCGGCGGCTACGAGCGCTGGCGCCCCCTGCCGCTGGGCAGGCTCCTCGTCCCGCCGGCGCGCGCGATCTCGGCGGACGGCGGCTACGATCTGCTCGTCCACTTCCACGGCGCAGAGGCCATCCGAAAGGTGCTGGCTCCCAGGGACCTGGAGCTGGTCATCGCCGGGATCGACCTGGGGACCCGCTCCAGCGACTACGCGCGCGCCCTCGAGGTCGGCGGCTGGGACGCGCTGCTCCAGGCGATCGACCGCGAGGTCGGCGCCGCGACCGGGATCGCGGGCGCGCGCGCGCGCCGCCTCATGCTGTCGTCCTGGAGCGCCGGATCGGGCGCGATCGGGAGGATCGTCGAGCGCGGGAGCAGCCACGTGGACGCCTTGATCCTGCTCGACTCGCTCTATGCCTCTTACATGCCGGGCCAGACGTCGCTCGTGCAGGGTCAGCTCGCGCCGTACGTCGCCCTCGCGAACGCCGCCGCGCGCGGCGCGCCGGTCTTCTACCTGACGCACACCGAGATCCCGACGAGCGGCTACGCGTCGACGAAAGAGGTGGCCACCTTCCTGCTGAGCGAGCTCGGCGCGAGCCCGATCGCGGTGACGTCCACCGGCGACGGCGCGCCGCCTGGAGCGCCCGGCCTCGGCGCCGAGGGCGCGGGAGAGGCGCTGCGGCTCACCCGGATGTACGACGGGGGCAGCCTCTACGTGCGCGGCTACGCCGGCTCGGGCCCCGGCGAACACTGCGCGCAGCTGCGGCTGCTCCCCGCGATCCTGGCGGAGCACGTGCTGCCCGCGCTCGGCCGTTGAGGCGCCGCCGCTCCGGCGACGCGCGCGGGGCCCTCCCCGCGGCGGCGGGCGCGCCGACGACGCCGCGCGCGCCCGGTGAGCCGGCGGCTGCCGCCGCTCAGTACGACCTCGCGAACACCACGCGCCGCGGGCTGGGCTTGCCCGTGAAGATGCACGTCCCCTCGCCGGTCACCGCGTCGGCCCACGGCGCCCCTTCGAACCCGCCGGTCGGGATGCAGCGGATGGTCACCTTGTGCGCGTCCTTCACCGCCGCCTCGACCTCCGGATCGCCGGACCAGTGCGCCAGCGCGAAGCCGCCCGGCGCCTCCTTGCCCCCCTTCGACCCGAAGAACGCGTCGAAATCAGCGCGGCTGTCGATCACGTGCGTGTTCGCGTCGCGCATCGCGAGCGCGCGCGCGTAGAGCGTCGCCTGGATGTCGGCGAGGATCTCCGTGATGCGCCCCGTGAGCTCCGCGCGCGCCATGCTCGCCTTGTCCTTCGGCGAGCGGTCCCTGCGCATGACCATGGCCACGCCGCCGTCGACGTCGCGCGGCCCGATCTCGATCCGCAGCGGGACGCCCTTCTTCACCCACTCCCACTGCTTCTCGCCGCCGCGGATGTCGCGCCGATCGATCTCGACCTCGACGCGCCGCTCGCCGAAGCGCTGCGCCCTGAGCTCGTTCGCGAGCCCGTCGATGTACTCGTCGATCTTGGCGCGCGTGTCGTCGCCCCGGTACACCGGCAGGATCACGACGTGCGCAGGCGCGAGCCGCGGCGGGAGCACCAGGCCGTCGTCGTCGCTGTGGGTCATGATCAGGCCGCCGACGAGGCGCGTCGACACGCCCCAAGACGTGGTCCAGGCGTACTCCTCGGTCTCCTCCTTGGTCTGGAACTTGATGCCGCTCGCCTTGGCGAAGTTCTGGCCCAGGAAGTGGCTCGTCCCGGCCTGCAGGGCCTTGCGATCCTGCATCATCGCCTCGATGGCGTAGGTGTCGACCGCGCCGGGGAAGCGCTCGCTCGCCGTCTTCGGGCCCTCGAGGACGGGCATGGCCATGAAGTCGCGCGCGAACGTGGCGTAGACGCCGAGCATGCGCAGCGTCTCCTCGCGCGCCTCGGCCTCGCTCGCGTGCGCGGTGTGCCCCTCCTGCCACAGGAACTCCGCCGTCCGCAGGAACAGGCGCGTCCGCAGCTCCCACCGCACGACGTTCGCCCATTGGTTGATCAGCAGCGGCAGATCCCGGTAGCTCTGGACCCAGCTCGCGAACGCCGCGCCGATGATCGTCTCGGACGTGGGGCGCACGATGAGCGGCTCCTCCAGCCGGGCCTGGGGGTCGGGGATGAGCCCGCCGCCGGGGCCGGGCACGAGCCGGTGGTGGGTGACCACCGCGCACTCCTTCGCGAACCCCTCGACGTGCTCCGCCTCCTTCTCGAGGAACGACTTCGGGATGAACAGCGGGAAGTAGGCGTTCTTGTGCCCGGTCGCCTTGAACATGCTGTCGAGCTCGCGCTGGATGTTCTCCCAGATCGCGTAGCCCCACGGCTTGATGACCATGCAGCCGCGGACCGGGGAGCTCTCCGCGAGGTCGGCCGCGCGCACGACCTGCTGGTACCACTCGGGGTAATCCTCGTTGCGCGTGGGCGTGATGGCGGTCTTCGGCGCTTCGTTCTTAGCCACGGTCTCTGCTCTCCTCGATTCCTCGATGGGCGGCTTCGCGGCGGCCTTGGACCTGGCCGCGCTCGTCCCGCAGCTGGCGGTCGGCTGGCGCCTGCCGCGCTCCGGGCTGAGCGCGCGACGTATCAGGAGCGCGGCAGGGTGTCGAGCGCAGCGGTCCTGCCCCGGAGCCGAGCGGCCTCCCCGGTCGGCGGCCCCGCGCCCGCCCCCCCGGCGGCCGCGGGCCCGGCCGGCTTCGCGGCGGCGCGCTGCCGTGGTACGCGCGTGAGGACGACGTGAGATACGCCATCCTCACGCACGGCGGGGTGTCCGCGCCGCAAGACGGCGCGGACAGCTGCGCCAGGGCCGCCGACGAGGCGCTCGGCGCGCTCGACGCGGGCGGAGAGGCGCTCGCGGCGGCCATCGCGGCGACCGCGCGCCTGGAGGACGACCCGCGCTTCAACGCCGGGACGGGCTCGAACCTCCGCCTCGACGGGCGCACAATCGAGATGGACGCGGCCGCGATGGCCAGCGACGGGCGGTTCGGCGCCGTCGCGTGCGTCGAGCGGGTGAAGAACCCCGTCCTCGTCGCGGCGAAGGTGATGGAGACGCCCCACCTGATCCTCGCCGGCGCGGGCGCGACCGCGTTCGCGCGCCGGCTCGGGTTCGCCGACCACGATCCGGCCACCGAGGCGGCGCGCGAGCGGCACGGCCGCGCCCTCGCGGCGCTGCGCGGCGAGGGGGGCGACGGCGACTCCACGAACGACGCGGCGCGGTTCCACGCGCTCACGGCGAAGCGGTTCTGGAACTTCGACGCCGAGCCGATCGAGTGCGACACGGTCGGGGCCGTCGTCCGCGACGCGCACGGCCGCTTCGCCGCCGCGGCGTCGACGGGCGGGTCGACCTTCTCGCTCCGCGGCCGCGTCGGGGACGTGCCGCTGATGGGCGCGGGGATCTACGCCGGCCCGCACGGGGCGGTGGCGGCGACCGGGGTCGGCGAGGAGATCGCGCGCCGCCTCCTCGCGCGGACGGTCTACGACTGGCTCGCCGACGGCGTCGCGCCCGCCCGCGCCGCGCAGCGCGGCGTCGCGATGTTCCCGGACGTGATCGCCGTCGGCCTGCTCGTGGTGGGGCGGAGCGGCCAGGCGATCGCCTCGAACCGCACCATGCCGAGCGCGCAGCTCGTGGGCTGAGGAGCCGCAGACGACGATGCAGAGCGGAGACCCTGATGTGATCGTGGTGGGCTCGGGACCGAACGGCCTCACCGCGGCGGCGTACCTCGCCCGCGCGGGCCTGTCGGTGCTCGTGCTCGAGGCCGAGCAGGAGCCGGGCGGCGCCGTGCGCACGCGCGAGGTGACGCTCCCGGGGTTCCGCCACGACCTCGGCGCGGCGTTCTTCCCCTTCGGGCAGACGAGCCCCGCGCTGCTGCCGCTCGACCTGCCGGGGGCCGGCCTCGTCTGGCGGCACGCGCCGGTCGACAGCGCCCACCCGGCGCCCGACGGGACCTGCGCCGCGATCGCGCGGGACGTCGAGGCGACGGCGAGGTCGCTCGGCGAGGACGGCCCCACGTGGCGCCGGATCGCGGGCTGGCACGCCGCCACGGTCGAGCGGCTGCTCAAGGCGCTCCTGTCCACGCCGCCCGCCCTCGGGGCGCTGCTCCGCTTCGGGCCCCTCAACCTGCTCCGCCTCGCGCAGGTGGCCCTCTCGAGCGGCCGCGGCTTCTCGACGCGCACCTTCCGGACCGAGGCGGCCCGGCGCGTCGTCCCCGGCCTCGCCCTCCACACCGACGTGGGCCCCGAGGACCCCTGCGGCGCCATCGTCGGCTTCATGCTCACCCTGCTCGCCTCGAGCGGCGGCTTCGCGGTGCCCGAGGGCGGCGCCGGCTCCGTCACGCGCGCCTTGCTCCGGCGCATCGAGGAGCGCGGCGGCAGCCTCCGCTGCGGCGCCCGGGTCGAGCAGATCATCGCCAGGCAGGGCCGGGCGGCCGCGGTGCGGCTCGCGGACGGCGAGGAGATCAGCGCCCGCCGCGCCATCGTCGCCGACGTCGCGGCGCCGACGCTCTACCTCCGCCTGCTCGCGCCCGAGCTCGTCCCCGGCCGGATCCAGCGCGCCATGCGCCGGTTCCGCCAGGGGTTCGGCACCTTCAAGATGGACTGGGCGCTCGACGGCCCGGCGCCGTGGTCCCACGAGGACGCCGCGCGCGCCGCGGTCGTGCACGCGGGCGACAGCCTCGAGGATCTCGCCGAGTTCACGCGCCAAGTGCGCGCCGGCGCGCTCCCCGAGCACCCCTACCTCGTCATCGGGCAGCAATCGCTGGTCGATCCGACCCGCGCGCCGGCCGGTCGCCACACCCTGTATGCGTACTCGCGCGTCCCCTCCTCCATCGGCGGGGGCTGGACGGCCTCGCGCGAGCGCTTCGCCGACCGCGTCGAGGCGCGGATCGAGGAGCTCGCCCCCGGCTTCCGGCAGCGGATCCTCGCGCGGAAGATCTGGGCGCCCGACGACCTCGAGGCGATGGACGCGAACCTCATCGGCGGCGATCTCGGCGGAGGCTCGGCCGACATCCGGAACCAGCTCATCTTCCGGCCGGTGTTCCCCTACTTCCGCTACCGGACGCCAGTCCGCGGCCTCTACCTGGGCTCGTCGTACGCGCACCCCGGCGCCGGGGTCCACGGCGCGTGCGGGCACAACGCGGCGCTGGCGGTGCTGGAGGACGAAGGCTGAGCCGCCGGGGCCCCGCGCGCCCGCGCGCTACTTCGATCGCGACGGTGGGCCGTCCCGGTAATCGGAGCGCTTCAGCCCGTGGCTGGTGATCTTCTCCTGGAGCGTGCGCAGCGGCATCCTGAGCCGCCGCGCCGCCATCGCCAGGTTGCCGTTCGTCGCGCGGAGGGCCTCGAGGATGATCTCGGTCTCCAGGCGGTCCATCTGCGCCTTGAGCCCGATCATCGGCCCCGTGCTGGTCGGCGCGATCTCCACGAGCGGCCGGTCCGGCGGCGGCGGCGTGGAGCGCCGGCGCGCCGCGAGGGCGTTGATGCTCTCCGGCAGGTCGAGCGGGGTGATGACGCTGCCCCGCGCGATGACGACGGCCCGCTCGATGGCGCTGCGCAGCTCGCGCACGTTGCCGGGCCAGGGGTATTGCTCCAGGAGCGCGAGCGTCTCGGGATCGATCGAGCGCACGTTGCGGCGATGCGCCTCGTTCGCCTGCCGGAGGAAGCGCTGGGCCAGCGGCCCGATATCCTCGCGCCGCTCGCAGAGCGGCGGGATGCGCAGCGGCACCGCGTTGAGCCGGTAGAGCAGGTCCGAGCGGAACGCGCCCGCCTCGCACATCGCCTCGAGATCGCGGTACGTGGTCGCGACGATCCGCACGTCGACCTCGATCTCCCGGGTCGACCCGAGCCGGGCGATGCGGCCGGTGTCGAGGAGGCGCAGCAGCGCGGCCTGGGAGGAAGGCGGGAGATCGCCCACCTCGTCGAGCACCACGGTGCCGCCCGCGCACGCCTCGAAGACGCCCTCCTGCGCCTCTGCGGCGCCCGGGAGCGCGTCGGCCTCGTGGCCGAAGAGCGTGCTCTCCAGGAGCTGCGCGGGTACGCCGCTGCACCCGACGTGGACCATCTGCTTCTTGTGGCGCGGGCCGGCCTCGTGGATGAGCCGCGCGAGCACGTCCTTGCCGGTCCCCGTCTCGCCCTGGAGCAGCACGGGCGCCGACGAGCGCGCGAGGCGCATGGCCGTCTCGAGCACCGGCCGCATCGCGGGGCTGCGCATCACGAGCCCCTCGTCGCTGACCGCGCGCACGCCGCCCACGGGCGTCGGCCCGCCCATCAGGTTGTCGGCGCTCGGCAGGCGCCGCGGGTCCAGGGCGGCGCGGCGCGCGTCCAGCGCGTCGAGGTGGAGCACCGGCAGCTCCGCGCTCGCGATGACGCGCAGCGAGGCCGTGATCTCCCCGAGCACCACCTCGTCGCCGGGCTTCAGGATGCCCTGCTCCACGCGGTGGCCGCTCAGGAAGGTGCCGTTCGTCGAGCCGAGGTCCTCGATGAGCACGTCGCCGCGCTGGAACGTGAAGCGCGCGTGGCGCCGCGACAGGCTGCGCTCGGGGATCGCGACGTCCGCGCTCGGATCGCGGCCCACGACGACCCCGACCCCCTCGTTCAGCCGCACCGTCTCGGCGCCGTGCCGGTGATAGATGATGAGCAGCACGTGCGGCTGCGTCCCGCGCTCGCGGCTCAGCTGGTTCAACGCGTCACGGACCTGCGACATGGCGATCGGATCCGTCACGCCCAGCTGCGAATCGAGCTGAGCCTCCTGCGCGTCGAGGTCTTCGGCCGGCGTCGAGGGCTGGACGGCCGAGGCCTCGGCCGGCGACGCGTCGCCGCGGTACCCCTCCTCGGACGCGCCCGGCTCGCGGACGTCCGGCGACGGTAGACTCCTCGGAGCGGCCGGACGCGAGTGATTCATGCGTTCTCTCTCATGGGTGCCAGAGCAACCCCCGGCGCCGGATGCTGGCCCGCGAGCCCTGCTCGCGATCATCCTTTATCCCATGACCATAAGCCGCAGGTAGGCCGGCGCGCAAGGCGCGAGCAGCCGATCGTCGGCGCTGGTTGCCGTTCCCCGCGCAGTTCCCCGCGCAGCTCCCCGAGCAGCTCTCCGCGGGTCCCTCGACGGCGCGGCCCCTCGGAGCACGCGCGGCTCAGGTGCCGCGCCGCGCGCGGCTCAGGCGCCGCGCGCGACCTGCTCGCCGGGGATGGGCGTGCGCGCGGAGGGCGTGGGCGGATCCTCGGCGCGGCAGTGGGCGGCGAAGCGCGGGCACGGGGCGTCCTCGATCGGCGGGAGCTCCGCGTAGCCGCGGGGGCCGGCGATCTCGTTGAAGCAGCGGCCGAGCCAACCTGGAATCACGAGCGCGTAGGTGCGCGCGAGCCGCCTGGGATCGTCCAGGGTGCGCAGCATCGCGTGGTAGGTGACCTCGCCGTAGGTCGCCTTGAAGGCGGCCGCCTGCTCGGGCCGCGCGAGCCAGCTCATGACGCCGGCGCGATCCGCCTCCGGATGGAACTGGACCGCCTCGACCCCCGGCGCGACCTGCAGCCCGAGGATCGCCCGGCCCTTGGAGATGCCGTCGCGGCTCTCGCGGGCGAGGAGCTGGCCCCCGAGGCCGTGGAGGCGGCGCTCGTCGAGGTTCACCGCCTCCCAGTTGCGGTGCTCGAAGGCGAAGAGGCGGTCGCCGAACGGAGACAGCAGCGGGTGCTGCTGGCCGACCGGGGTCGTGTAGATGGGCATGACGCCGAACTTGCGGTCGGCGCGCGGGACCACATCGGCCAGCCGGTAATGGTGGACGACGAGCTCGAACGAGTAGCAGATCGCGAAGAGCGCCCGCCGGTCCGCGCCCCCCTGGATCGCCGACTCGACCACGCCGTCGAGGAGGCGCGCGTAGTCGACCGTCCACGGCTCGCCCTCGCCGTCGAACGGAGAGCCGGGGCCGCCCGACGAGAGGTACAGATCACAGTCCGCGGGGATCGGTGCGTTGGTGTCCCGGGGGGACACCTCGGCGACCTCGCAAGATACGCCCGGATTGTGCTTCTGGACACGTTCGAAGAAAGCTGCGGTGAGCCCGCGCAGGCAGCGCATCGCCTGATTCACGTGGCCATTGTTCATGTCCACGATGCACAGCCGTAGCGGCCTCAGCGGCCCGATCGACCGGCCGTTCTCGACGGTATCTATCCCTGCTGGCGTAGGTGGGAGCGGATTCGAGCTCATCGGAAGGTGGCAGAGTGCAAACGTAGGCCCCCGCGATTTCTACCCATATCACCCGGCAGACCTCGCGAAAAGAAAGGTTTTCTCGGTTACGCCGGTCGCACGCCGGAAGTCGCGCCGGTGTTCGCAGAGGGTCACGTGGGTTACTCGGCGGTTACGTCGAGTCGAGGGGACATCAAAAGTCCTTTCTCGGCCCCGCGTTCCTGAGGATCCTGTGTGTGATGAAAAAACGGAATGGACCGCCGCGTGATCCCCTGACCCGGCGGCATGTGCTGACGGGGCTCGGCGCGGCGCTCGGCGCCGCGACCTTCGGATGCAGCGCCACGGAGGGCGCGACGCTGCTCGAGGACGCCGGCTCGAGCTCGGGCAGCTCGGGTGGGAACGACGGAGCCGGCGGAGCGGGCGGCGGCGCTGGAGGTGCGGGCAGCGCTGGAGGTGCGGGCGGCGCTGCGGGAGCGGGCGGCTCGGGACAGGCGGGAGCTGACGGCGCCGGCGGCGCGCCTGCGGATGGCTGCATCGACACGGGAGGCCTGAGCCCTGCAGAGCTGCTCGCGCCGATCAGCACCATCGTCGTCCTGTGTATGGAGAACCGGTCGTTCGACCACTACCTCGGCTCGCTGCGGCTGAAGGAGGGCAGGCAGATCGACGGCCTGACAGGCAACGAGTCGAACCGGGCGCCGGACGGCGCGCTGGTCTCCCCCTTCCAGCTCGACAACTTCACGCCCGTCGACCCGCCGCACAGCTGGGACGCGGCCCACGCGCAGTGGAATCAAGGGAGGAACGACGGGTTCGTCGCCGCTCACGCGGGGCCGGATCAGCGCGACGTGATGGGCTATCACGTGCGCGAGCACCTGCCGATCCTCTACGCGCTCGCCGACGCGTCGGCGATCTGCGAGCGCTGGTTCAGCTCGGTGCTCGGCCCGACCTGGCCCAACCGGTTCTTCCTGCACGGCGCCACGTCGAGGGGCGTCTCCAGGAACGTGCCGGTCACCGGCTTCACGAGCGTCTTCGAGCTGCTGAGCGACGCGGGGATCTCGAGCAGGAACTACTACCACGACGTGCCGTGGTGCTCGGGGGCGTACTTCAAGTTCAAGGGCGTCTCCGGCATCGAGCGCTTCTTCGACGACGCGGCCGCGGGGCTCCTCCCCGCGTTCTCCGTCATCGATCCCCAGTTCTTCGGCGCCACCGCGAACGACGATCACCCCGACCACGACGTGCAGCTCGGGCAGGTGCTCATGGCCAGCGTCTACAACGCGCTCGCGAAGAGCCCGCAGTGGGGCCGGTGCCTGCTCGTGATCACCTACGACGAGCACGGAGGCTTCTTCGACCACGTGCCGCCGCCCACGACCACCGACGACGATCCGCTGTTCTCGCAGCTCGGGTTCCGGGTGCCGTCGATCGTCGCGGGCCCGTTCGTCCGGAGGGGCTGCGCGGTGAGCACCGTGCTCGACCACGCGTCGGTCATCCGCACGCTCGAGGCGCGCTTCGAGATCCCCAGGCTGAACGCGCGCTCCGGCGGGGCGAACGACCTGTCGTGCTGCATCGATCCGGCGCTCCTCCGCGATCCCCAGGCGCCGATCGCCCTCCCCACGGTCGAGGTCTCCCTCTCGCAGCTGCGCGCGCGGACCGAGACCGGGATCTCCCAGCCGGAGCTGTGGGACGCCGCGGAGCGCGGGGTCATCCCGCGGCACCTGGACCGCCGGCGCGAGGGGCCGGACGTCGCGCGGCGGGTGCTGGCGCACGCGGAGCGGCTCGGCGCCGCGAGGCTCCGGGACTGAGCCGCCGGCCGGCCGGCGCCGAGGTCGCCCGGGGGCGGGAGGTCTGATAGAAGCGGCGCCGTGCCGCCCGACCCCGATCCGCCCGCCGCCACGCAGGCAGGGACCACGCCGGCGAGCGCCGCCGCCGCCGCGCCGGCCGGCGCGAGCCGGCCGGCCGCCGGACGCGAGGCGGCCCCCAGCGCGGCGCGATCGTCGGCGATGGTCACCGCGGGGATCATCCTCTCGCGGCTCGTCGGGCTGATCCGCCAGCGGGTGACGGCGCACTTCTTCGGCACCTCCGAGCTCGCCGACGTGATCGCGGCGGCGTTCCGCGCGGGGAACATCACCCAGAACCTCCTCGGCGAGGGGACGCTCTCCGCGACCTTCATCCCCGTCTACGCGCGCCTCCGCGCGGCGGGCGACGCGCGGCGCGCGGCGCACTTCGCGCTGTCCGCCCTCGGGCTCCTGCTCGTCGCCGCCGCGGCGGCGTCGCTCCTCGGCGTGCTCGCGGCGCCGTGGCTGTCCTTCCTGGTCGCCGCGGGCTTCGACGAGGACAAGCTCGCGAGCACGACGCGCGTCGTCCGGATCATCTTCCCGATGACCGGCCTCCTCGTGCTCTCGGCGTGGGGGCTCGGCGTCCTGAACGCGCACCGGCGGTTCTTCCTCCCCTACGCCGCGCCCGTCGCGTGGAGCGCCGCCCAGATCGCGGGGCTGCTCGCCTGCGGGGCGTGGCTCGGCATGCGCGGGGAGCCGCTCGCCGAGGCGCTCGCGTGGAGCGCGTTCGCCGGCGCCGCGCTGCAGCTCGCGCTGCTGCTCCCCGCGGCGCGCGCGCTGCTCGGCGGGCTCGCGCCGCGCCTCGACGCGCGCGACCCGAGCGTCCGTGAGGCGGCCGGGAAGCTGCCCGCCGCGCTGCTCGGCCGCGGGATCATCCAGGTCTCCGGGCTCGTCGACACGCTCCTCGTGAGCTTCCTCGGCGCCGGCGCGAACGCGGCCTTCAACTACGCGCAGACGATCTACCTCCTGCCGATGAGCATCCTCGGCACGGGGGAGGCCGCGGTGGCCCTGCCCGAGATGGCGCGCGACACGGCCGAGGCGGACGTCGCGCGGCGCAACGAGGCGCTGTCGCGCCGCCTCGGCGCCTCGCTCGCGCGGATCACGGTGCTGACCGTGCCGGCGACGGCCGTGTTCCTGGTGCTCGGGCGGGAGCTCATCACGCTGCTGCTGCAGACCGGGACGTTCGATCGGGCGTCGACGGCGCGGGTCGAGCCGCTCGTGGGCGCCTACGGGCTCGCGCTGCTCGGGAACGCCGCGGGGCGCGTGCTGATCACCGCCTCGTTCGCGCTGGGGGACACGAGGACGCCGGCGCGCTACGCGCTCTACCGCGTGCTCGTCAGCACCGCCGTCGCGCTCCTCCTGATGCGGCAGCTCGACGTGCTCGGCGTGGTGCTCGGCGCCGTGATCGCCGGGTGGGTCGAGGCGATCGCCCTCGCCCTCCGCGTGCGGCGCGAGATCGGCGGGCTCGGGCTGGATCAAATCCGGATCGGCCGCGTCGCCGCGCTCACGGCGGTCTCGGTCGGCTGCGGCGCGGCGCTCCGGGCGGCGCTGCCGGCGGCGATGGCCGCCACGCCCTGGGGCGCCGCGCTCATCCTCGCGGGGTGCGGCGGGGCCTTCGCGGTCGCGGCCCCCGCGCTCGGGCTCTTCAGCCTGAGATCGCTCCTGCGCAGGAGGTGAGCGCGCGCGGCGCCGCGCGCTCGCGGTGCCAGGCGACGTAGCGCTCGACGAACGCGCGCTGCGCGCGGCTCAGCGCGACGCGCGGCCGCTGCCGCTCGAGCAGGGCGATCGCCTCGCCGACCTCGAGGCCGCCGCGGGTGGTGAGGTAGCAGAGCGCGATCGTGACGCTCCGCCCGACGCCGCTCGCGCAGTGGACGTGGACGCGGTGGCCAGCGCCGAGGTGGCGCTCGAGGAACGCCACGCCGCGCGCGGCCTGCTCGAGCGTGGGGGCGCACATGTCCCAGCACGGGACGCGGAGGTACTCGACGCCCGCCGCGCGCAGCGCGAGCACCGGGTCGTAGAGCTCGCGCGACACGTTGATCACGGCGCGAACGTCGAGGCGCCGGAGCTCGGCGACGTCGCCGGGGAGGAGGAACCCGCCGATCAGGAGGTTCGGGCTCACCCACGTGCGCCACGGGTGCCGCGGTCGGAACGACGCGGCGGCGCGGCGCAGCGCCAGGAATGCATAGAAAACCAGGGCATAGGGCGCGAGCAGGAGGAACACCAGCGCGGGGCGGAGGCGCACGCGCAACTCATGGCGTCGACGCGGGCGCGGCGCCAGCGGCCGGGCGGCGCGCCGCGCCAGCGGCCGGGCGGCGCGCCGCGCCCTGGAACTTGGCCCGGGGCGCGCAGGTCGGGCATGCGTCGGCCGATGCCGCTCGCTTCCATGCCGACGGAGCCCTCCCGGCCGGTGCCGCCTCCGGACCTCGGGGCGCCGCCGCCCTGCGCGCCGCGACGCTCCGCGTGCGGCCCACGGCCGCGTCGCCTCGACGGCCTCGCGGGCGTGGTCGTCGTGCTGGCCCTGTCCGGCTGCACGGCGAAGGCCGCGTCGGTGGAGCTATCGAAGGACGAAGCAGGCGGCGGCGAGCCCGAGGTCGTCGCGCTGCCCGCGGACGGGCCCAAGCTGGTCGCCCTGCGCGCGGGGACGCCCGTGCTCGCGCGCCCGCAGGCCGGCGCGCGCACGATCGGCGAGCTCTATCCTGGCGCCGCCGTGGTGCGGTCGTCGGAGCCGTACGGGCGCGCCGGGTGCAGCGGAGGGTGGTACGCGATCCGCCCCCGCGGCTTCGTCTGCGTGGGCGAAGGCGCGACGCTGCACACCGACGCGGTCGCGGTGCTGCCGGCGCCCCCCGACCTGTCGCGGCCCCTGCCCTACCGCTATGGGCGCGCGAGGACGCAGGGCACCCCGGCGTACTCCGGGGTGCCGAGCCGCGAGGAGCTGCGGCACGCCGAGCCGGATCTCGAGCGCCACCTCGAGCGCGTGCAGCGCAGCGACGCGCAGCTCGGCGCGTCGGCCAACGACGTCCCGCTCGACGAGCGCGGCGTCGCCACCGGGCCGCCGGTGCTGCTGCCGCAGCAGCACGGCGTCGGCGAGGACGGGCGGAGGACCGAGTCGGGCTACTTCGTGTTTCCGCTCGCCGACGCGGTCGCGCCGCTCCCGCCCCTCGCCGCGCTCGGGATCGAGCTGGGCGCGAAGGACGGCGCGCCCGTCGACCTGCGCGCCGCGATGAAGACGGCGGCGCTGCGCAAGGGCAGCGGGGTCGCGATCACCCGCACCTTCACCGCGGGCGAGGCCGACGGCCGCAGGCTCGGCATGACGCCGGACGGCCGCCTCGTCCCGACCGATCGGCTGCAGGCCGCGCTCGGCTCGCCGTGGCACGGCCTCGACGTCGAGAAGGTCGGGCTGCCCGTGGCGTTCGTGCATCGCCACGACGTCACCACGTGGTCGATCGGTCGCGGCAAGGCGACGCCCAACGACGAGGAGCTCGAGCGGCGCACGGGCGTGCCGCTCACGGGCAAGTTCAGGACGGTGGACGGCACGCGCTTCGAGGAGGCGCGCGACGGCTTCTGGCTGCGCGCGCAGGACCTCGTCGTCATCGTGCGGCGCTCGAAGTTCCCCGACTTCGCGAAAGGCTCACAGCGCTGGCTCGACGTCAGCCTGGCCAACCAGACGCTGACGGCCTACGAGGGGCAGAAGCCGATCTACGCCACGCTGATCTCCTCTGGCCGCGATCAGCTCCGCGATCCGGAGTCGAGCGCGTCGACGGCGCGCGGCACCTTCCGCGTGCGGAGCAAGCACGTGACGCGCAACATCGATCCGCGCGAGGTCGCCGACAGCTTCGACGTCGCCGACGCCCCGTGGGTGATGGACTTCGCGCCGGGCCACGCGATCACCGGCATGTACTGGGGCGCCGGGGTCGGCGAAGCGCAAGGCTTCCACGACATCGCGCTGACGCCGGTCGACGCGCGGCGCATCTTCCTGTGGACCGAGCCTGAGCTCCCCGACGGCTGGCACGCGGTGCACAGCGGCGGCGAGGAAGGAACCCTCGTCCACGTCCGACCCTGAGGAACAAGTCGCGAGCGCTGGCCCCCGATTCAGGGAGACCAGCGGCCGACTGTCACCATTTCTGGTGCCGAAGGAGGGAATCGAACCCCCGACCCGGCGCGTATGAAACGCCTGCTCTAGCCAGCTGAGCTACTTCGGCAGAAGCGAGGGCGGACTAGTACCGCCCTGTCCCGACCCTGTCAAGCGATGTCTTGCGCGCTGCGACGCTGTCCACGCGCTCGGGTGGCGCGCTCAGGCGGCGTTCATCGTTCATCGTTCATCGTTCGCGCGGGGAGCTTCGGCAGGACGGCCGGGTTCCTCGCCTCGAAGGGCATCGACCACCGGAAGCTCTCGCCGAGCTCGGGGGGCACCGGTGGGTACGGCGCGCCGCGCAGCACCGCGCGCCGGCAATTCTCGTCGAACTCCGGGATGCCGCTCGGCCGCGTCACCGCTGCGCTGCTCACGGTCCCGTCCGCCCGGATCACAAAGGTCACGATCACGGTCCCCTGGAGCCCCTCGCCCGCGGCCCACTTGGGGAACGCGTCGGCCCAGAGCGGGTGCAGCTTGGCCATGACCTGCCGCATGTAGAGGCTGCGGCGGCGATCGAGCGGATCGTTGTCGAGCAGCCGGCCGCGCCCGGAGCCGAGCGCGCTGGAGCGCGCGCCGCTGCCCGCCACGCCGCCCGAGCCGGTCGCGCCCGGCCCCGCCGCTCCGCCCGGACCGAGCCCGCGCGCGCCGCCCGCCGAGCTCGCATGAACGAGCGACTGGATCGCCGTCGCCACCTCCTGCTCGCTGTCGACCGTGTCGTTCGGGCGCCCCGCGACGTTCGCGGGGACCGAGGGCGTGCCCGCGGCGACCATCGGCCGCGCCAGCGGGACCGCCGCGCTGTCGCGATGATCCGCGCCGGGCCGCCCGTCGCGCACGCCGAGCCCCGCGGACGAGCGCTCGCCCCCCTCCACGGCCCCGCCGACCGCGCGCGGCGTCGCTCCGAGCGACAGCGTCGCGCCGGGCGCGCCTGACGCGTCGGCCGCGCCCTCGGCGCCCGCGGGCCGCGCCGCGGCGCCGAGCGGGCCGCCCCGACGCTCGGGCGCGCCGCTGTCGCGCGCCCCGACCGACGGATCGCGCTCGGCCGCGGACCGTCGCTCGGGCCGGCTGCCGACGCGGCCGCCCGCGAGGAACGTGAGCTCCGTGGGCTCCCGGCTGGCGCGCCAGTCCTCGCGCGACGCGCGGCGCGACGACGAGCGGATGCGCTGGATCTGGCTCCTGTCGAGCCGCGAGCGGACCTCGGGCGACAGGAAGGTCGCGTCGTCCCTGTCCGCGAGGTTCAGCGCGGGCAGCGCGGTCGCGTCCGTGCCGCCGCGGCCGCGCGTGCCCGTGTCCGGCCGCGCCGCGGCTTCGCCTCCGCCGCGCGGGAGGCTCGCCGGCAGCTCGGGCGCGATCGCCGGCGCGCTGTCGAGCGTGCCGTCCGAGACCACCGGAAGCTCGATCTCGATCGGCGCGCTCGGCGCGGCCGGCGCGCCGGCGGTGCGCGCGAGCGTCACCTCCTGCGTCGAGAGCGAGCCCGCGACGATCGCCGCGCCTGCCCCGACGAGCCCGGCGTGGGCAGCGACGGAGAGCGCCCACGCGGACGCGATCCGGCGGCCGTCGCGTGATCTCTGCATCGTCCTGTCACTATGCCTCGAAACGAACACGAGGCGAGCCCGCAGGCGGCACCGCCGGAGGAGCGTGGCGCTCGTGTCCGACGTCGTGCGCGTGTCAGACGGCGGGCGCGGCGGGCGCGTCGCCCTTCGCCAGCCGCAGCCGCCGGCGGGTGTTCTCCGCGGTGCGCGCGGCGAGCGCCTCGAACGGCTCGCCCCGGAGCTCCGCGACGAAGCGGGCCGTGTGCAGCACGTGCCCCGGCTCGCACCGCTTCCCGCGGAACGGCACGGGCGCGAGGTAGGGGCTGTCGGTCTCGACCAGGATCCGGTCCCCGGGCGCCCACGCGGCGACCTCCTGGATCGCGCGCGCGCTCTTGAAGGTGACGATGCCCGAGAACGAGAGATCGAAGTCGAGCGCGAGCGCCCTCTCGGCGAACGCGCGATCCTCGGAGAAGCAGTGGATGATGCCGCCCACGTCGCTCGCGCCTGCGCGCTCCAGGATGGCGAGCGTGTCCTCCGGCGCCTCGCGCGTGTGGATGACGATCGGCTTCCGCACCCGCCGCGCGAGGGCGACGAGGTCAGCGAAGACGCGCTGCTGTGTGTCCTTCGGCGAGTGCATGTAGTGGTAGTCGAGGCCGATCTCGCCGACGGCCACGACCTCGGGGCGGCGCGCCAGCGCCTCGAGCTCCGCGAGCATCCTGTCATCCAGGGCGGAGGCGTCGTGCGGGTGGACGCCGACCGCGGCGTGCACGTCGGCGCGCCGCGCCGCCAGCTCCGCGGCGAAGCGCGCCGCGGACAGATCCGCGTCGACGCCGACGACCACGAACGCGTCGACGCCGGCGGCGCGCGCGCGGTCGAGGACAGCGTCCGCGCCCTCGCGGAAATGGTGCGGGTCGACGTGGCAGTGCGAGTCGATGAGCATGCTTCGGCTCAGGTGACGAGCTCCGCGAAGCGCGCGCGGAGCAGCGCGCTCGCGGCGTCGAGCGCGCAGCGATCGCAGTAGCCCATCCCGTGCAGCCGCTCCAGCGCGCGCGTCGCGTTCCTGCGCTCCTCCTCGCGCAGCTCGCCCCATCCCTTCTCGGACTTGCCGTCGCCCTGCGCGTCTCGGAGGAGCGCGACGAGGTCGCGCACGAGCAGCGCCACGCCCTTGCGCCGCTCCGTGAACACCGCCTCCCGCAGCTTGCGGATCTGCTGCGGGAACACGACCGCGTTCACGATCTTCTGGCCCGGGTGGTCGATGGCCCACGCGGCGATCGCCGAGATCAGGCCGCGCCGGTGGTCGTCGTGCTTCGTGCGGACGCCGAGCAGCGCCTCCACCTCGCGCATCATGCGCTCGTCCGGGTTCTCGAAGTCGCCCGTGTGCGGGTTGCGGATCTTCTCGCCCTTCACCCAGACGCCGACGTGGGAGATGTACCGATCGAACAGCTCGGCGTAGCGGGTCTCGTCGACGAGGCCGCTGGCCGATCGCATCTCCTCCTCGATCGTGTCGAGCAGGCGCGTGCGCACGACCTCGCGGAAGAGCCGGTGGTCGTGGTAGCCGCCCGCGAGCTGCTTCTCCTTGAGCCAGTCGTACTCCGCCTGCCGCTTGCAGAGCGCGTCGAGCTCCAAGAGCACGGCGAACGGCGAGAGGCACGCGTGGTCCGGGCTCTGCGCCGCGTCGAGCAGGAGCGTCCGCACCTCGCGCGGCGAGACGCCGAGCCGCCCCTCGAAGTCCACCGACGCGTCGCTCTCGTGATAGATGGCCTCGATGCCCGCGCGCAGCACCTTCTGCGCCTCGGCGTCGAACCGCTCCGGCGCCGTGCCCGTCGCGAACAGCTCCATCTTCTCGACCGCGGTGAGGCTCGATACGAGCGGCGCGAGCGCGTCGGGGTACCGCTTCGCCTCCGGCTGGCGCATGCGGGTGAGCACGGCGAACTGCGCGGCGACGCGCGTCGCGTGCGGGGCGACGTGGCGGGTCACGAACGGGACGATCTGCGCGTCGTAGATCGTCTGCTCGTCGAGGTAGCTCCGGAGGTAGGGCGCGCGCAGGAGCTCGAAGCGCCCGCGGAAGCTCGGGAACTCCGGGTGCTCCCGGAACGCGTTGAGGTGCACGTCGTTGGCGCTGCCGATCATGACGACGTTCGTCTGCACCGTCTGCTGCGGCAGGCTGACCTCGCCGGTCTCCAGCGTGAGCTGGAGGTAGCGGAACGCGTCGAGCGGGCGCTTCAGCAGATCGCTGAACTCGAGCACGCCGCCGGCCGCCTCGATGAGCTCGCCGTGCGCCTCGAAGAGCGTCGTCGCCTGGAGGGAGGTCGGCAGCGAGGCGAGCGAGCGATCCGCCGTGATCTGCCGCTCGCCGGCGTCGACCGAGAGCTCCGGGCCGATCGTGACGGCGCCGACGCGGTAGCGGCGCGAGATGAAGTACCGCTCGACCTGGACGTGCCGCAGCGTCTCGGCGAGCGAGCCGTTGCTCGCCACGAGGAGCGCCTCGAAGACCTGCTGGTTCTTGTGGGACAGCTTGCCGCTCATCAGCCACTCGGGCGGCGGCTCCGTCGCGCCGGCGTCCTCGTAGAGCTTCAGGATGAGCGCGCGCCGCTCGCGCACCGGGAGCAGGAACAGCGGGTGGTCCCGGAGCTCGATCACGAGCCGCGCGTCGATCTGATCGTCCTCGAGGTGGGCGTAGCTCGCGCCGTCCGCGGCGCTCGCCTTCACGTCGCCGCCGAAGCCGATCGAGCCGCGCGTCGTCTTGCGGCTCGGGAAGACCCAGTGGAAGCGGTACAGCGCGCCCTCGTCGAGGGTCGAGTAGTGCTCCAGCGCCCGCAGGATGCAGGCGGCGAGCGTGCTCTTCGCCGAGCCGTTCGGCCCGTGCATCAGGACGAGCCGGTTGGCCCTGCCCTCGCGCACGAAGTTGCAGAGCACCCGGTAGACCTCGGCCTGGAGCTCCTCGTGGCCGATCAGCGCGAAATCCCGCCCGTGATACGCGGCCGACGGCGTCACGCCCTGCTGCGCCGCCTCGGCCGCAGGGAGCTCCCACGGAAGATCGAACAGCTGGAAGCGGGTCAGCTCCCCCCAGGGCTTCTTGATCGTCCGCGTGCCGAAATGGTCGAACATGTCGCGGACGTAGCGAGCCGCGTCGCGACCGAAGCGGACCGGGTTCGAGGCGAACAGCTCCAGGTACTGCTGGAAGGAGAGGACCCGCTGCTCTTCGTTGAAGCGCCGCGCCATCGATGTGGCGATGGCGTCGAGCTCGGAGAGGGCCTTTCGAGCCCGCTCCGCCGCGCTGCCTTGAACTGTCTGGCTGGGGCCGACCGCGCTGGGCTGGCCCCCCCGGCTACCGGAGGTGTCGTTATTCACGTGAGGCCGAGTTTACCGTTGTGCCTACTGCACGTCGATGACCGCCTCGAGCTCCTGCTTCTGCATCAGGCAGTTCGCGGCGCTACAGATGCTGAAGGAGAGCACGCCCGCCACCTTGGCCTTGCCCTTCTTGGCCGCGACGAACGGGATCTTGAGGACGCCCTTTTTCTCCTCGAACGCGCCGTCTTCTCGCTTGAGCAAGGGCTTCGGGTAGGTGACGCCCTCGGCGGCCGGCTCAGTGACCTTGAACTTGATGGGGTATTTGTCGTTGATGTGGTAGTCGCCCTTCGACAGGAGCGAGACCTCGACGGCCCCCTCCTGGCCGGCCTTGTACGTCCCCGTCGGCTTCATCTCGAGGGTGTAGACCGCATCCTCGACCTTCGATTTTCCGCCCTGGGGTGACGCCGCAGGCACATCCGCGACGCTGCGGGAGGTCGCCGCTTCGCTCTGGCTACACCCCGAGCCGACGACGGTGAGCCCGGAGAGAGCGATCAGGCACATCGCGGCGGGGAGAGGCTTGCGGGTCCGAGTTGAAGGATGAGTGCTCATGGTCAACACAAATAACACAGCGGCGGCTTCCGCGCGAACAGGGGGCCCCCGGCGCCCGTGAGGACGGGCGCAGGCGCGGCGACGGCCTCACGCGCCGCGGCGCCGCGACGGCCTCACGCGCCGCGGCGCCTGACGGGCGCGCGGTCGGGCGCGTCTCCAGCCGCGTTTCAGCGCGAGATCAGCAGGGCGACGAGCGCACAGAGCAGCACGGCCGCGCTGGCCACCGCGGGGACGACCCACCGCGGCATGCGCTGGGGCACCCCCATGACGATATCCTCGGCGAACGCGTCGGCGGCGCCCGTCGACGGCGCGGCGACCGCGGCGGCGCCGGGCGCTCGCTCGGCGCCGGCGGCGGCCGCGCCGACGCGCGATCGCCCGTCGCCGCCGCCGCCCGCGGCGCCTTGCTGGTGGCGGGCCAGCACGGCCGGCATCGCGGCGCGGATCCGGGCCGCGAGCTCCTTCTGCGGCATGTACGCCCAGTCGCGGTGAGACCCCGCGAGGCCGTACGCCTGACCGACGCGATCGGCCAGCAGGCCGACCGACGGGAGGCGCGCCTCCGGGCTCTTCATGAACGCCGCCTCCATCACCGGATCGAGCGACGCGGGCACCCCGTACGCCTTGCCCGCCTCGCTCGGGGGCACCGGGTTGCTGCCCATGATGGCGACGAGGATCATCGGGCCGGTCGGCGCGTGGAACGGGACCCGCCCCGTGACGCACTCGAACACGATCGCCGCGACCGACCAGACGTCGGCGCGGTGGTCGAGCGCGAGCAGCCCCTGCGCCTGCTCGGGCGACATGTAGAAGGGCGAGCCGATCGTCGTGCCGACGACGGTCAGCTTCTTCGCGCCCTCGCTGTTGTCGCGCACGCTGCCGAAGTCGAGGATCTTCACCCGGTCGCCGTCGTGCGTGCCGACGAGGAAGATGTTGTCCGGCTTGAGATCGCGGTGCACGACCTTGCGCTCGTGGGCCTCCACGAGGCCCAGCGCCACCTGCGACAGCATCCGCACGAGGCGCTCGGGGGGCAGCACCTTGTCGCGCTTCAGGACCGTCCGCAGCTCCTCGCCCTCGAGGTACTCCATCACGAGCGCGAAGCTGTCGTCCTCGGTCTTCTCGAAGGCGAGCACCTCGACGATGTGCTCGTGGGGCAGCGACGCGCTGACCTCGAACTCGCGGTGGAAGCGCTCGACGCTCACCTCGTCGAGCGCGACCTCGGGGTGGAGGATCTTCAGGGCGACGCTGCGGCCAGCCCGGAGATCGAGCGCCTGGTAGACGCGCCCCATGCCCCCGTCCGCGACGATGCGCCAGACCTGATAGCGCCCGCCGCAGAGCGTCGCGCCGACGCGCCGGTCGTCCGGGTGCCGCGGCGGCGAGGCCTGCGCGACCGGGATGAGGCGCTGCCCGTCGATCGGGCAGAAGCCGCTGTCCTGAGAGAAGAGCCTGAAGCAGGCGGAGCAGGTCTTCAAGCCGCCCCCGGGGTCAGGCGCGGGAGGGGTCCGCGGCAGGCGAGCTGCCCGGCGCGGGCTCTGGCGGCATGTAGTAGAGGATCCGGTTGCAGTTCGGGCACCGCTCGAACTCCTCCTGGCGGCGCATCTTCTGGAACATCATCGGCGGCACGGACAGGTGGCAGCCGAGGCACGTGCCGTCGTAGGTGCGGGCGATCGCGACGGGCCTGCGCGTGCGGATCGACTCGTAGCGACGGTACAGCACGACCGGCAGCTTGCCGACCACCTGCTGGCGCGCCTCGGCCCGCTGGGCGCGCTCGGCCTCGAGCGCCGCCAGCGACGCCTGCGTCCCCGGCGCGCTGCCGTCGATCGCCCCCGCGAGGTCGACGCGCTTCGCCTCGGCCTGATCGATCGCCCCGCGCGCGCCCTCGGAGGCGGCGTTCAGGCGCTCGATCTCTTCCTCGCGATCGCGGTGCAGCTTGCGCAGCTCCTCGATCTCGCGCTGCGCCGCGTTCGACTCGCGCTCGTTGCGGGAGCGCTGCAGCTTCTCCCGCGATCGCTCGATCTGGGTCGACATCTGACGGAGCTCGACGACGAGCTCGGAGCGCGTCTTCTCCATGGCCGCCAGGGTCTCCCGATCGGCCTTCAGCCGCTCCTCTAGCCGCTTCAGCTCGGACCGCATCCCTTCCAGGCTGCCGCGCTGCTTGTCGAGCTGCTCATCGATGCGGCGGATGTCGCTGTCGATGGCCGACAGCTCTTCGAGGAATGCGATCTGCTCGCGGATGCTCACGTGCTTCCTTGTCTCCTTCTGTTTCGTGGCTTTCGTGGGCCCACCTGGACTCGAACCAGGAACAGCCCGGTTATGAGCCGGGGGCTCTGACCGATTGAGCTATAGGCCCTGGCGCATGAGCGAAGCCCCTTCGGGTCCGCCCACTTTCGCACCGGCCGACAACGTAGTCCAAGCGGCGCGCAGTTGGAAGGGGAGCGCTTCGGCCGCCCAGGTTCGCGGCGGCGGCTCCGCGGCGCCGGCGGGCCTTCGCGGGCGGCGCCGCGCCGCCGACGAGGGTCCGCTCGGGCAGCGATCGCTCACGGACCCTGCCGCCCGGCCGGATCGGCCATCGGGCTGCGGTGCGGGATGCGGGCCGTCTTCGCGGCGGGGGACACGGCCTTGCCCCCGTCGAGCGCGTCGGCGCAGCAGCGGAACCCGACCTGATAGAAGCGGAACCACCGGTTGTGCGTCGAGGTCACCGGGCGGCATCGCGAGCGGATCGGCCCCCAGTACCCGCCCTTCAGCGTCGATCGAAACGGCTGCTCGTCCAGGTGGCCGAGCTCGTTGTTGACCCACTCGTCGACGTTGCCGGTCATGTCGCGCACGCCGAAGGGGCTCACGCACCGGTGCATCTCCCCGGACGCGACGCGGCGGTCGAGCCGCTCGACCTCCGCCGAGATCTTCCAGGGGTCGCCGAACACCTCGAGCACGGGCATCGCGATCTTCCTGTCGATGTTGCAGGCCTCGGGATCGCGAGCGATTCCATAGGGATAGGGCCACATCTGCGGGCCCTCGCACGCGAACTCCCACTCCTCGCCAGAGCAGAGCCGCTTGCCCTCGGTCTCGCAGGCGCGCTTCGCCTCGAGCCAGTTGACCATCACGGCAGGGCGGACGCCCTCGATGTTCGGGTACTCGAAGACGTCGATGCAGAAGCGCCGGTGCTGGAGGCGCCCCTCGCAGAGGACCTCGGGCTCGAACCGCGCGCAGATGTCCTTTTTCTCGTCGATGTAGGAGGCGCAGTGGTGGCCGACGTAGGGGCAGTAGATGCCGTCCACGAGCACCATCCCGCCGAGGCACGCCGTGGCGCTCGCCGGGTTGACGCGCACGTACGCGGGCAGCGGCGGGGGCGGAGGGGGCGCGAACGCCGGCGCGGGCGGCGCGGGCTCCGGCGGCGGGACGCTCGCCGGCGGCGCCGCGCTCGACAGGTCGAGCGGCTCCGGCCGCCGCTGGAAGCGCGGGGCGAAGAGGAGCGCGCTCACCAAGGCGGCGACGGCGAGGGCGGCGATGAAGGCGAGGCGCTCGCGCATGTCAGTCGTACACGCCGTCCTTCTCGCGGTCGCGCTCGATGAACGGCCGCGGCGGCGGCGTGACGACGCCGTCGACCGTGTCCGCGCAGCAGCGGAAGCCGGCCTGGTAGAACCTGAAGGTCGGCCCGTGCCCCCCCGTCGTGAGGCGGCAGGTGTTCCGCACCGGACCCCAGTAGCCGCCGTTGAGCGTGGCCGGGCGCGACGTGCCCGGATCGTCGGCCAGGTTGTCGGTCCACTCGTCGACGTTGCCGGCGAGATCGTACGCCCCGTAGGCGCTGATGCAGTTCGGGTGCGATCCGATCGGATCGGCCTGCCACAGCCGGGCGATCTCGCCCTCGCGGGTCTCCTCGTCGACCATCGCGTCGATGTCGAACGCGATCGCGGCGCGATCGATGTTGCAGGGGCTCGGCGTGCGCACGAATCCCCAAGGATAAGGCAGGCGCTTCGGTCCTTCGCAAGCGAGGATCCACTCGGAGCGCCGGCAGAGCCGCTTGCCGATCGAGGCGCAGAGCGACCGCGCCTCGTGCCAGTCGACGTAGACGCGCGGCAGCTCGCCGACCCGGTTCGGCCACTCGTGGCGGTCGATGCAGAAGCGCCGGGGGTCCACGGCCGCCCGGCAGCGCGCGCCGCGCGCGTACTCGGCGCAGCCGTGGCCGATCCCGTCGCCGGCGCGGGCGCAGACATACGGGAGGGACGGGCAGAAATCGCCCTCCACGAGGGTCATGTCGGCCGGACACGCGGCGCGCGCCGCCGGATCGTCCGCGAAGCGGTCGACCGGCGGGGCCGCGGAGGCCGGCGCGCCCCGCGGGACCGGCGCCGGCGCGGGCGGCGAGCCTTCTGCCGACGCCGCCGGCTCCACCGAGCGAACGGGCGCGCCGGGCGTGCCTGACGCTAGCGGCGGGGAGGCCGGCGCGGCGGCGTCCGCGGAGCGCGGCGCGGCGGGCAGGACCGCGGAGCGCCCGGGCGGAGGGGGCGGCATGAGCAGCAGCGCTTCGAGCTCGGGGGCGTACCGCGCGAGGAGCGCGACCGCTCCGAGCGCAGCGCCGGCGCCGACCGCCATCATGATGCTCCTAGGTTGCGCTTCCACGTCACCCCGCGCGCCCCCTCATAGTCCAGCTCGCGGCGCAGCGACGTGAGAAGAATTGCAGGACCTCCGGAACACCATGTCCGGCGCGGCGCGTCTCGACGCGCTGCGCGCCGGAAGAACGGGAAGACGCGCCGCGCATCGAGCAAGCGGGAAACGCGCCGCGCCCACCGGGAATGCGGGCATGCACGGCGGAGAAGGCAGCGGGAGAGCGGCGCGCGCGCAGGAGCGCGCCCCGCCCGCTGCCGTGTGTGATAGCTCTCCGGTTCCCCCTATGGATCGACTGGTCGTTCGAGGCGCTCGGCAGCACAACCTCAAGAACGTCAGCGTGTCGCTTCCGCGCGACCGCCTGGTGGTGATCACCGGCCCGAGCGGCTCGGGCAAATCGTCCCTGGCGTTCGACACCATCTACGCGGAGGGGCAGCGCCGCTACGTCGAGTCGCTCTCCGCGTACGCGCGGCAGTTCCTCGAGCAGCTGTCCAAGCCCGACGTGGAGTCGATCGAGGGCCTCTCGCCCGCGATCGCGATCGAGCAGCGCGCGCTGGCCAAGAGCCCGCGCTCGACCGTCGGCACGGTGACCGAGATCTCGGACTACCTCCGCCTGCTCTTCGCGCGGGTCGGCACCCCCCACTGTCCCGCGTGCGGCAAGCGGATCGAGGCCCAGACCGTGCAGCAGATCGTCGACCGCATCCTCGATTTCGGGGACAAGACGCGGGTCACGATCATGGCGCCGATCGCCCGGGGCCGCCGCGGCGAGCTGAAGCTCGACATCGAGCGGCTGCGGCGCGAGGGGTTCGTGCGCGCGCGCATCGACGGCGAGATCGTCGACCTCGGCGACGAGATCGTCCTCGACCGCACGCGCGCCCACGACCTCGACGTGGTCGTGGACCGGATCGTGGTCAAGGAGGGCATCAAGGGCCGGCTCACCGACTCGGTCGAGCTCGCCCTCAAGCTGGGCGAAGGCCGGCTGCTCGTCGACATCTCCAGCGACGGCATGAAGATCGAGCCGCTCTGGATGAGCGAGCGCTTCGCGTGCATCGACTGCGGCATCTCCCTGCCGCCGATCGAGCCGCGGATGTTCTCCTTCAACGGCCCGCACGGCGCCTGCCCCGCGTGCGACGGCATCGGCGCGAGGACGCGCATCGATCCGGACCGCGTGGTGCCCGATCCGCGGCGCACGCTCCGCGAGGGCGCCGTGGTGGCGTGGGGGCGCCGCGGCTCGCTCTCGCTCGCCACCGAGACGGAGCGGGCCGTGAGCGCGCTCGGCTGCGATCCGGACGTGCCGTGGGCGAAGCTGCCGGCGGCCGTGCGGCAGGCCATCCTCGAGGGGAGCGACGCCTCGGGCGCCGGCGGCCGGGGGAAGAAGAAGGCGGCCTACGAGGGGATCATCCCGCGGCTCGAGCGGCTCCTGAGCAGCGGCGAGCCCGCCCTCGCCGACGAGGAGGACGCCGATCCCGACGAGGACAGCGCCGCGCTCTCCGACGAGATCGGCCGCTTCGTCATCACGCGGGTGTGCGACGCCTGCGACGGCAGGCGCCTGCGCCCCGAGGCGCTCGCCGTCCGCCTCGGCGATCGCAACATCGCGGACGTCGGCACCCTGCCGCTGCGCACGCTGCGCACCTTCCTCGAGGGGCTCATGCCGCCCAAGGACGGGGCGCCGCGGCCCACCGGCGGCGGCGACGCCGCGGGCGAGCCGTCGGTCGACGGCGGGCTCGCGCCGCGCGAGCGCGCGATCGCCGAGCCGCTGCTCCGCGCGGTGATCGCCCGCCTCGGCTTCCTCATCGACGTCGGGCTCGACTACCTCACGCTGGATCGCTCCGCGCAGACCCTCTCCGGCGGCGAGGGGCAGCGCATCCGCCTGGCGACGCAGATCGGGGCCGCGCTCGTCGGCGTGCTCTACGTGCTCGACGAGCCCTCGGTGGGCCTGCACGCGCGCGACAACACGCGCCTGCTCGAGGCGCTCCGGCGGCTCGTGGATCTCGGCAACACCGTCGTCGTCGTCGAGCACGACCGCGACGCCATCCTCGCGGCCGACCACGTCGTGGACATGGGCCCGGGCGCGGGCGTGCACGGCGGCAACGTCGTGGCGCAGGGCACGCCCGAGGAGCTGAGCGCCGATCCCGCGTCGATCACGGGCCCCTACCTCAGCGGCAAGAAGCAGCTGGCGATCCCCACGAAGCGCCGGCGCCCCGACGGGCGCTTCATCCGCGTGGCCGGCGCGCGGGCGCACAACCTCCGCAACGTGACGGCCGAGATCCCGGTCGGCCTGTTCTGCACGGTCACGGGCGTGTCCGGCTCCGGCAAGTCGAGCCTCATCGTCGACACGCTCCTGCCGGCCGCGAAGAACGAGCTGTACCGGAGCTCCGCCCCGATCGGCGCGTGCGACGGCATCGAGGGCCTCTCGCACATCGACAAGGTGATCTCGATCGATCAGGCGCCCATCGGCCGCACGCCGCGCTCCAACCCGGCGACGTACACGGGGGTCTTCGGGCTGCTCCGCGAGCTGTACGCGGGCCTCCCGGAGGCGAGGACGCGCGGGTACAAGGCGGGACGCTTCTCGTTCAACGTGAAGGGCGGCCGCTGCGAGGCGTGCCAGGGCGACGGCGTGCTCCGGATCGAGATGCACTTCTTGCCCGACATCTTCGTCACGTGCGAGACGTGCGGGGGCCGCCGGTACAACCGCGAGACGCTCGAGGTGCTCTACCGCGGGATGTCGATCGCGGACGCGCTCGACCTCACGGTCGAGCAGGCGATCGAGCAGTTCGAGGCGCTCCCCCGCGTCCGCGAGCGGCTCGCCGCGCTCGCGCGGGTCGGCCTCGGCTACATCACGCTGGGCCAGCCCGCGACGACGCTCTCGGGCGGCGAGGCGCAGCGCGTGAAGCTCGCGCGCGAGCTCGCGCGCAAGGCCACCGGCCGCACGCTCTACGTGCTCGACGAGCCGACCACGGGCCTGCACTTCTCGGACATCGAGGTGCTCACCGCGAGCCTCATGAGCCTGCGCGACGCCGGGAACACCGTCCTCGTCATCGAGCACAACCTCGACGTCATCGCGTGCAGCGACTGGGTGATCGATCTCGGCCCCGAGGGCGGCGAGCGCGGCGGGACGATCGTCGCGGCGGGCACCCCGGAGGACGTCGCCCAGGAGGAGGCGTCGTTCACCGGCGCGTACCTGCGCGAGGTGCTCGCGGCGTCCAAGCGCCGCGGCCCGCAGGCGCCGCGCGGCAAGGCGGCGGCCCGCAAATAAAAGAGCGGGCGTGGCCCCGCCCGGTCCTCGCGAGGTGGACCGGAGGCGGAGCGCACGCCCGACGGCGCGGCGGCACCACCGCGGAGGCCGCCGAGGCGGACCTCCGCGCGCGGCGTTCAGCCGTAGTCCTTCTCGACCCGCTCCTGGTCCTCTTTGCAGCGGATGCAGAGGGTCGTCTCGGGGCGCGCCTCGAGGCGCTTCGCCGAGATCTCCTCCTCGCACTCCTCGCACTGGCCGAACGTGCCGTCCTCGATCTTCAGGAGCGCCTTGTGGATCTTGTCGAGGAACGACTTCTCGCGGCCGCGGAGCCGGAAGGTGAACGACTGCAGGTACTCGCTCGACGCGAGGTCCATCTCGTCCGGGAGATCGTTCGCGTCGAGCATCATGTCTTCGGTCAGCGTTTGCTTGGCCTTCTTGACGATCTCGTCGCGCTTCGTCTCAAGCAGGGTCTTGAACTTTTTCAGCTGGGCCTTGTTCATAGGTCCTCTCGCGTCGAATGCGCCGTTCGGCGCCGCCGTCTGAGCTCCCTGGCGCATGCAAGCCGCGGGGCGTCGACCCCCGGGCTGCCGGAACGGGGCTTACGGCTCCGCGACATGTCCGGAGAGGCCAGATAGCCCCCCGAAATAGCGAGGCGCGGGATTCTAGGCGTGAGCGCCGTGCCCGTCAACGACGCCTCCGTCGGTGGCAGAGTTCGTCCGATGCGCGCGGCGATCACCGCTGCATGCACCGCTGCGGCGCCGCACTCGGCGCAACGGCCGCGACCGATCGCTCGCAGCGGCATCGATGTCGGGAGAGCGTGGAAAGCGCCTGCGGGAGCGCCCCGAGGTGCAGGAAAGAGCGGCGGTTTTGGCCCCAAACCCGCATGCTCACCGCAGAGCACGCCGGAAAAGAGACGCAGCGGACGGTTTGACGAAAGACAGCTCACGTGGAACAAATTTATCCCATATTGCTGGATTTCGATCAGAACCGAACCCCGATCCGACCTCGTGATGCCGCCACGGTGATCGTCCTGCGTGACGGTCGCGTGGGGGTCGAGGTGTTCTGCGTCCGCCGCCACGCGAGCTCGAGCTTCATGGGCGGCGCCGTGGTGTTCCCGGGTGGGAAGGTGGACGCGCAGGACGGCGCGGAAGTCTGGAGGGATCGGGCGACCGATCCGCCGGCGCGCGCCGCTGCGCTCGCGACGGACGCGATCGCGGCGCGCGCGCTGTGCGTGGCGGCGTGCCGCGAGACGCTGGAGGAGGGGGCGATCCTGCCGACGGATCCGCCGCTGTCCGGCGACGAGATCGACGCGGTCGCGCGGGAGCTCGCCGCCGGGACGCCGCTCGACGCGAGCCTCGAGCGGCGTGGCCTGAAGCTCGCCCTCGCGGCGCTCGTGCCGTGGGCCCGGTGGATCACCCCCGCCGCCGAGGCGCGCCGCTTCGACGCGCGCTTCTTCCTGCTGCCGCTGCCGCGCGGCCAGGTCGGGCGCCACGACGGGCACGAGACGACGACGAGCTTCTGGGCCTCGCCCTCGGAGGTGCTGGAGCGCGCCGCGCGTGGCGAGATCGTTCTCGCCCCGCCGACGTCGCGCACGCTCGAGCTGCTCGCCGCGGCCCGGGACGTGCGCAGCGCCGTGGCGCTCGCGGAACGCCAGCCGCTCCTGCCGATCTGCCCGCGCTTCGTCCCGGGCGATGGGGCCGAGCCGCCCTACCTGGCGCTGCCGGGCGACCCCTCGCACGAGCTCCGCGAGCGGCGCGTCGACGGCCCGACCCGTTATGTCCTGCGCGACGGGCGCTTCGTCGCTGAAGAATGCTGCGCACATGGATCCCCGATCCACATCAAACAGGAACGAGAGCCCAGATCCACGACGAGCTTCGACACCCCCCAGACGAATGCCCCCTCCGTGCCGGCGACGCCTGATCTCGAGGAGTGAGCCATGGAAACGAACCCGAAAGAGAACACGACGCAGCCCGAGCTGTTCACCGCGAGCGACGTCGCGCGCTTCTGTCAGGTGGACCTCAAGACCATCCACAACTGGGCGGACAAGGGGGAAATCCGCCACTTCCGCACGCCCGGACGGCACCTCCGCTTCCGGCGGCTGGACGTGCTCGATTTCCTCCGAAAGTACGGCTACCCCATCCCGGAGATCCTGCGGATGGGCAAGCCGAAGGTCGTCGTGGTCGACGACGACCCCGCCGTCCTCGCCGCCCTCCGCAAGACCCTCTCGCGGAGGTTCGACCTGACCACGTTCCAGGATCCGTTCGACGCCCTCGTCGCGGTGGGCAATCTCCAGCCCGACGCGCTCATCCTGGACGTGATGATGCCGGGGCTCGACGGCGTGCGCTGCCTGGAGCGCCTCCGGTCGATCGACTCGACCTCGCACATCCGCTGTATCGTCTACTCGAACCACGAGGAGATGAAGAAGAACGCGACCGAGGCCGGCGCCTACGACTTCATCAAGAAGGGCGAGGCCGGCGAGCTGCGCGACTCGCTCGAGCGGCTCATGGGCCTCGAGCGGGGGTGATCCCGGCGCGGGCGGCGCCTCTCTGGGCCGTCCTCGCCCTTCACTTGCCCTCGCGGTAGGCGCGGATCGCGTTCACGATGGCGTCCGCCATCTTCTGCCGGAAATCGGCGGTGGCGAGGCGCGCCTCGTCCTCGGGGTTCGAGATGAACGAGGTCTCGAACAGCGCGGCCGGCATGTCGGCGCCCGCGAGGACGAAGAAGCCCGCGCCCTTGACGCCCTGGTCCTTCGTGTCCGGGTAGCGGGGCGACAGCGAGGCGAGCGACGACCGCTGGAGGAGCTCGGCGAAGTGGCGCGAGCGGGCCGCCATGTCGCCGACGTTGAGGTTCGACAGGATCGCCGCCACCTCGCGGCGGGCGTCGGGATCGCCCGGATCGGCGCCCTGCCCTCCCCTGGCGGCGCGGGCGGCGTTCTCGCGCGCCGCGAGCGCGGCCGACGTCGACTCGGCGTCGTGAGGCGCCGCGAGCGAGAAGGTCTGGACCCCGCGCGCGCGGCCGTTGTCGCTGGCGTTGCAGTGGATCGAGACGAACAGGTCGGCGTGGAACGCGTTCGCGCGCGCGGTGCGGAGCTCGAGCGGGACGTAGACGTCGCTGTCCCGGGTGAGGAGCGTCTCGATCTTGAGCTCGCGCGCGAGGAGCGGGGCGACGCGGTGGGCGACGTCGAGCGTCACGTCCTTCTCCTTCAACCCGGTCGGGCCGACCGCGCCGGTGTCGTTGCCGCCGTGCCCGGGGTCGATCGCGACGCGCCGGACCTCCCGCGCGCCGCCGGGCTTGGCCTCGTCGTCGCGCACCGGCGGGCGGGTGCTCACGTCGACGACGATCCGGAACGGCTCGGGCAGGTAGAAGATCCGGCGGTACAGGTTGGCGGCGAGATCGAGGACGACGCGCGTGCCCTTCGGCTGCACGCCGACGCGCACGCGCCTGAGGACGCCGCCGACCTCGATCTCCCGCGCGACGCCGCGCGACGTCGCCCGCGCGATGTCGACGAAGATGCGCGCGTCCTTGCCGGCGGTCTCGTCCGCCGGGAGCGTGCCGACGTTGAACGTCGTCGGCGCGGAGAGCTCGATGACCACGCGCGCCCCCTTGTCCGAGCCGTGCCGCTCGATCGACGTGACCTTCACCGGGCCTGCGGGCGCCGCGGACGCCGGTGGAGCGACGACGAGATCGCCCGCGGCATCGGCGGTCGCCTGCACCGGCGCCGCGCTCGCCGCCGCGGCGGAGGCGCCCGGCGCGAGCGCGAGCGCGAGCGCGACGCCCTCGACGCGGTGCCCCTCCTGCTCCATGGCGCGCAGCGCGTCCCCGCTGGGCCGGTAGGCGACGGCCTGCGCCAGGGCGACCGCGATGGCGCCGAGGCACGGCGAGGGCGCGGGCGGCGCGCCGCCGGACGCGGGCGGCGAGAGGGCCGCGTAGCGCCGGGAGACCAGGTAGAGCTCGCGGTACGCGACGGCGGCGTCGCGGGCGAGCTCGCCGGCGAGCAGCGCGCGGCGGCGCTCGGCCTGGCACGCGCGCTCGAGGTGGGCCGGATCGGCCGAGGCGCGGAAGGCGGTCGCCGCGGCGCTGTACAGCTCCATCGCCTCGCGCGCGTCGGTGGCCGCCTGATCGAGGCGGAAGAGCCGCACGCGAAGGTCGGCGGCGAGCTCCGCGAGCGCGGCGGCCGGCGCCCCGGCCTCGGCCCGCGACGACGCGATGGCGACGGCGTCGGCGAGGGCGACCGTCTCGGCGCGGGGCGGGAGCAGCGCGCCCGGATCGAGCAGCGCGGCGGCGCGCTGCTCGTCGGAGAGGGCGGCGGGAGCGGCGGGCGCGCCGCCGTCGGCGCCGCACCCGAGGGTGTGCGCGGCCACTGCAAAAAGCGTGATCGCCGAGAGGGCCAGGGCGTTACGATGCGGCTGCGCTGGGGTGGTGCGCCGTGGTTTCGCCAGAGCTGCCCCGCGCGCCGAGCGAACGGCGATACGTCCCGGAGGTTTCACGTGCCCGACCTCACGCCCACTTCATCCACAGAACCCCTCTACGCGGATCGTGCGTCGGGGGAGAGGTTTGCCGACGCGACGAGCATGGTCAACGCGTATCTCGCCCGGTACGCCGCGAGCGCTCGGGGCGGGGCCGGATCGCCGGGCGGCGCGGGCGCGAGCGCGCTCGACGAGACCGGGTACGCGCAGCTCCAGCACGGGAGCGCGACGATCGGCGTCAACGTGCTCGAGGCCCAGGGGGTCCTGATGGTGTTCTCGCCGATCATGGCCGTCCCCCTGAGCGGGCGGGAGGCATTCTACCGGCGCCTCCTGGAGCTCAGCTTCGTCGCCACCTCCGACGCGGCGTTCGCGATCGACAGGTCGCGCAACGAGGTGGTGGTGCGCTGCCTGCGGCGGCTCAGCGCGCTCGAGTACGAAGAGTTCGAGGATATCGTCACGACGGTGAGCCAGGTCGCCGACACGTGGGACGACGCGCTGCTGCGCGAGGTGCGCGGCGGATGAGCGGGTCGAGGCGCCTCCCCGGGCGTCGGGCGGCGCGCGCCCCCGCCGCCGCGCGGCGGGAGGGCGACGCGCGGATCCGTCGCGAGATTGCGGTGCGGCAGACGCGGGTGATAAGTTCCTCACCGCGATGACTGCGGGGGAGCGACCGACGACCGCGGAACCTGGTGAGCGCTCCCTCTCTGCGGAGGAAGCGGATCGGATCGCGGCGTCGATCCGGCCCTCCTGGGAGGGGTTCGACGAGCGGGGCAGCGCCCCCGGCGCTCGGGGTGACGAGCGCGGCAGCGCCCCCGGCGGCCGAGGCGACGAGCGCGGCAGCGCCCCCGGCGCCCCGGCCACGAAGCCGCCGGAGGCCGCGGCGGCGCCCCCCGCCGATGCGCCGGCCGCGGGGCGTGAGCCGGCGATGGCCGCCTTCTCTGCCGCGCCGATCGCGCCCGCGGCGCGCGTGCTGGAAGCGCCGCCCGCCGGCGCCTCTGGCGTGTCCGATACCGTGATCGAAGGGGTCCCGACCATCGCCGTCGGCGACGACGCGCCGGGGACGCCGGCCGCGGAGGCCGCGCCCAGGGCGGCAGCGGGCGCTCCCGATGCTGGCGCGCAGGACAGCCCGTCTCCTCGACCGCTCGCGGATGCCCAGACGCACGGCGGCGCTGCCGGCGCCGGCGCTCCGGAGGGCGGCGCGGCGAAGCCGGGCCAGTACCTCGCGCCCGCCGGAAAGACGCGCGTGGGCGTCGGCGCGCCGGACGCGACGGACGACGCGCCTGCGGCCGAGCGCGGCGGCGAGGCCGGCGCGCGGGCCGCTGAACCGGGGCGCCCGGAGCTGGCCCCCTCCCCTGAGCCTGAGCCGCCGTCCGCGCGGCCTGCGCGCACCCGCTCTCGCGCCGCGCGCCCGGCGACGGAGGGCGCCAGTTCGGTCGCCGCGTCCGCCGTGCGCACGGAGGACCACGATCCGATCGAGCTACCGGTCTCCACGCCGAACAAGGCGGCGCTGCGGATCGTCATCGCGCTCGTCGGCGCGGTCTTCCTCTTCTTCGTCGTCCGCGCCCTGCGTCACGACGACGCCGGCGCCGATCCCACGCCGCCCGCGGCGGAGGCGCCGTCCGCGGCGACGGCGGCGCCTCCCGCCGCCGCCGCGCAGGCGACCGACGGCCCTTCGCCCGCCGCCGCTGCCACGGAGGTCGGCGTTGCGCCGGCGCCGAGCGCCTCGGCGTCGGCGAGCCCTCCGGCCTCCGCGGCGGCGACGTCTCCCGCCGCCGCGCCGCCGTCATCCTCCGCGCCGCCGCCCGCCGCCGCGCCGCCCACCGCCGCCGCGCCGCCGGCGACGCCGGCGACCGAGCCCAAGGCAGCTCCGGCACCGAAGAAGCCTGTGCCGGCGCAGCGCGGGACCACGACCGGGGGCAACAAGGGCGGAGGCATCATCCGCGATGCCCCCTTCTGAAGCGCCCCGCTTTCCGCCTCGGCAGCGAGGCTTGCTGCAGTCGTTAGTCACCTACCGCGGACGCCGACGAGGCGAAGCCCGACCTGAGGAGCCATGAAAACACGCGCCTGCGCCCCCGTTCTCCTGCTCTCGCTCTTCGCTCCTGCTGTGCTCACCGAGGCCGGGCTCACCTCCTCTCTTCTCGGCGAGCCGCTCTGCTTCGCGCAGGCGTCCGATCCCGTCACCGAGGTCGCGCGCCAGCGTTACGAGGACGGCGTCAAGGCGTATGACGCGGGTCGGTTCGAGGATGCGCGTACGGCGTTTCTTCAGGTCTACGCGCTCAAGCGTCACCCGGCCGTGCTGCTCAACCTCGGGCAGAGCGAGCTTCGCTCCAACCACCTGGAGGACGCCGGCAAGCACCTCCAGCAGTTCCTGCGCGAGCACACCACCGCGACCCCGGACCAGCGCGCCGCCGCCGAGAAGGCGCTCGCCGACGTGAAGCGGCGGACCGGCTTCATCATCGTGACGGCCGACGCGAACGGCGCGGACATCAGCGTCGACGGCGTCCTCGTCGGCAAGGCGCCCCTGCTCGATCCGGTGTTCGTGCCCCCCGGCAAGCACACCTTGTTCGCGACCTACCAGGACCGCTCGGCGACGGTCCAGGTGGACGCGAAGGTCGGCACGGCCACGCCGGCGACGCTCACCCTGGGAACGACCGGCGCGCCCGCCGCCGGCGCGCCGACGCCCGCGCCGGGGGCGCTGCCGACAACACCGGCCCCGGGCGCCGTCGCGCCGGGGGCCACGCCGCCGGGCACCGCGCAGCCGGCCCCCGGCTCGCCGACGCCGGGCGCGACGACCCCGGGCGCGCCGGCGCCTGGCGCGACGACGCCCGGCGCGACCGCACCCGGCGCGACGGTGCCCGGCGCAGCGGCCCCCGGCGCGACGGCGCCGAGCGCTCCGCCGGCGGCGGCGACGGGCTCCGGCGGGCTCAGCGTCTCGACGAGCAGCACGCTGGGCACGATGGGCCCGGACCAGACCTCCGGCGGCCGCGAGCCGTTCTTCCACTGGTACGCGCGCAAGCCGCTCGCCTGGGTGGGGACCGGCGTCGCGGGCGTCGGTCTGGTCATGGGGATCGTCGGCTCGGCGATCGTCGTCAACGCGCGCGGCAACGCCGACGAGGTCGGGCAGACGATCGAGGCGTACGTCGCGAGCCACGAGAGCACGATCCCCGCGAACCGAAGGTCGCAGCCCTGCGGCGCGCGCGAGGATCCCTCGGGCGACCTCCCCGGCTTCCAGACCGCGTGCGGGACCCTCCGGGACGAGCTCGACCGCTACGACGGCGCGCTCCCCTGGGCGATCACCGGGTGGGTCCTCCTCGGCGTCGGGGTCGTCGGCACCGCGACGTACGCCATGATCGATTGGTACCCCCAGAAGCAGCAGAGCGCGTCGGGCGGCCCGCGCATCACGGCGATCGCGCCGTTCGTGGCGCCCGGTCAGGCCGCCCTCGGCGTCGCGGGGACCTTCTAGAGCGGTTTTTCGCTGGGACTGACACATCGTCGTCCGTCTCTCGTCCCCGTCTCTCGTTCCCGTCTTCCGTCTTCGTTCTTCCGTGCGCGTGCGCGTGCGCGATTCCCCGGAATCAGCGCGCACGCGCACGCGCACGAGGGACGCGCACGAAGACGGGAGACGGAAGACGGAAGACGGAAGACGGAAGACGGAAGACGGAAGACGGAAGACGGCCTGGGGCCTATCGCGTCGCGCCGCGCGTGCGAGCATCAGCGGCGGCTCGCGCTGTGGACCGCCGCCGCACAAGCCGTCCACTTCGGTTGACCTGGGTTCGTCGCTAGGTAGCCTCGCCGTCGTGGAGCTGCGATTCGACCTCTGGCACCTGGCGTTCGTGAGCCTCGTCGCGGGCCGGGCTCCGCCGAACTTCGAGGTCCTGTCCGAGGTGCGGCTCACGATCGAGCCTCAGCGCGCGGACCTCTTGCTCCTCCGACGGGTCGGCGCCGAGCGGATGGATGATCAGGCGCTCGTGCTGCGCGCGCTCTGGGCGCGGCTCGGGCGGGTGGCGATCGTGGAGTACAAGAGCCCCGTCGAGTCGTCGTTCCGGCCCGGCGATCTGGTGCGGCTCGTGACCTATGGCGGACTGTACGAGACGGCCCACCTCGACGAGCTACCGGCGCCAGGGGACCTGACGCTGGTGCTGGTGGTCGCGTCGGTGACGCCGACGCTGCGCGAGGATCTGGCGCGCAAGGGTTGGACCCTGAGCCCGCTCGGGGGCGGGTATGCGCGTATCGACGGGCCGATGTACACTACGTACCTCGTCATCACGGACGAGGTGACCGACGCGGAACGCGACGACTACCTGCGGCTCTTCAGCCATCGGCCCGCCCAGCCGGGCGAGGCAGCGCGGTGGCTGAAGCAGTGGATGAGGGACACGAGGATGAAGCAGCCGGACATCGAGGAGCTCCCGGGGTACGAGGAGATGTTCCAGAAGCTGGTCGAGGCGATGCCCGTGGAAAAGCGGCTCGCCGGGCTCGCTCCCGAGCAGCGGCTCGCCGGGCTCGCCCCCGAGCAGCGGCTCGCCGGGCTCGCTCCCGAGCAGCGGCTCGCCGGGCTCGCTCCCGAGCAGCGGCTCGCCGGGCTCGCTCCCGAGCAGCGGCTCGCCGGGCTCGCTCCCGAGCAGCGGCTCGCCGGGCTCGCCCCCGAGCAGGTGATCCTCGCGCTCCCGGTGGAGGTGCTGCGCATGCTCCCCGAGGAGCATCTCCAGTCGCTCCCCGCCGACGTTCAGGAAACGATCAAGAAGCGCCTCCGGGGCACCGCTCATTGACGCGCGGCTCGCGAGAGCAAGGCCCACTGAGTGCGCCATCGAGGACGACGTCGCCTGCTTGATCTCGGTGTGCGATCAGCGGCCCGTGGGATGAGGGATACGAGGATGAAGCAGCCGGACATCGAGGAGCTCCCGGAGGCCGAGGAGATGTTCCAGAAGCTGGTCGAGGCGATGCCTGTGGAGAAGCGGCTCGCCGGCCTCACCCTCGAGCAGCGGCTCGCCGGCCTCACCCCCGAGCAGGTGATCCTCCTGCTCCCGGTGGAGGTGCTGCGCATGCTCGCCGAGGAGCATCTCCAGTCGCTCCCCCCCGACGTTCAGGAGACGATCAAGAAGCGCCTCCGGGGCACCGCCCCTTGAGTGGCTTCAGACCGGGGCGGGCTCGACGGGCTTCGGCTCGGCGGGCTTGGTCTCGACGGGCGCCGGCTCGTCCGGCGCGGCGGCGCTGCCGCGGCGCTTCGGGCGGAGCCTCCGCAGGGCGTTGCGGAACGAGGTGGCGCTGAAGCGGCGCTTCGCCTCGGGCATGTCCCAGCAGGCGTTGACGCCGGCGGCGCGCGCCTCGTTCCCGAGCAGCGTGGCGTACGTCACGATGGAGTTGCGGAGCACCATCGCCTCTTCCCGGTTGCGCAGGCCGAGGATGCCGAGCAGGTCGCGGCCGCTCACCTCGTCGAGCAGGGCGCTGCCCTCGCGCAGGAAGTCCTCGGTGAGGCCGACGGGCGCGAGGCGGGCCCGGTGCTGCTTGGCGAGCCGGAGCAGCATGGCGAGATCGCTGGTCTCCTCGGCGAGCGTGCCGCTCGTGTTGACGTCGGCGAACTGCTCGGCGACGTCCGGCTCGAACGCGAACGCCTGGTCGGCGAACGCCTTGAGCCGCGCGCGCCACGGCCGGCTCGCCTTGATCACCTGGTCGATGGGCCGCACCTGGTAGGCGCCGGTCCGCTTGCCCTCGCCGAACCAGAGGTTCGCGGTGTCGAGGAGCTGGATGGCGCCGCGGAGCAGCGCGCGGCGCTCGGGGCCGTAGGCCTTGCTCGCGAGCGGCGCCTCGTACTGGACGACGGCCAGGTAGAGGTCCCGGAGCTCCGTGAGGGTGATCGAGATGGGCTGGCTCGGCTCCATGACCTCACGGACGATGCGGTCCATCTCGGGCCGCGCGGCATCGAGGAGAGCCTGAAACTCCGCGGGGGTCGCGACCGCGCGGGTCTCCTTCAGGACGGCGTGCTGCTCTTGTGACAGTTCGATTCCCATGAACCTACCTCCAGTGGGGTGGCGAGCGGGCAGGCGTAGCACTGCGGCAGAGCTCGCGGCCGCACCAGGCAAGATGCGGCCGTCCGGAAGCACGGTGTCGACGCCGGGGACCTGCGCCAGCGCGCCCGGGATGCGCACCAGCGGGCCGGGGCGCGAACCCAGCAAGCCGCGAGCGCGACCCAGCGGCCCGGGAGCACGGCCAGCGCCGCCGAGACGGCCGGGAACCGTGCCAGCACGTCCGAGGAGCCGCACCAGCACGTCCGAGGAGCCGCACCAGCACGTCCGAGGAGCCGCACCAGCACGTCCGAGGAGCCGCACCAGCAGATCCAGGGAGCTGTACCAGCAGGCCCGAGGAGCCCTACCAGCAGATCCAGGGAGCTGTACCAGCAGGCCCGAGGAGCCGTACCAGCAGATCCAGGGAGCTGTACCAGCAGGCCCGAGGAGCCCTACCAGCGGGTGCTGGCAGGCATCCCGGGCCTGCCGGGCAGGCGCCGGGAGCTGCTGGCAGGGCGCCGGGAGCTGCTGGGATTAAGGGACTGAGCCGACGCTCACGCGCCGCCCGCCTCGATGATGGCCCGAGCCTCGGCCGGGTGGCGCTTGCACTCGAGCAGCGCTCCGAGCAGGAGCGGCGCCACGATGGTGGCGTCCGACTCGATCACGAACATGGGCGTGTCCGCCGTCAGCTTGTCCCAGGTGATCTTCTCGTTGGGCGTGGCGCCGGAGTACGAGCCGTAGGACGTCGTCGAGTCGGAGATCTGGCAGAAGTAGGCCCAGGGCCGGGCCGGCTCGTCGAGATCGTACTTGAGCGACGGCACCACGCAGATGGGGAAGTCCCCCGCGATGCCCCCGCCGATCTGGAAGAACCCGACGCCCGCGCCCGCGCTGAGCGCGCGGTACTGATCGTACAGCGCGGCCATGTACTCGATGCCCGACTTCACGATGCTCGGGGAGCACTCGCCCCGCCTCACGTAGGACGCGAAGATGTTGCCGAAGGTCGAGTCCTCGTGGCCCGGGACCACCAGCGGCAGCCCGGCCTCCGCGGCAGCCAGCAACCAGCACTCCTCGGGCGGTCCGCGGTGGAGCGCGGGCTCGACCGCCCGGACCAGCTCGTAGAAGTACTCGTGCCAGAAGCGGCGCTCGCCGCTCGCCGTCGCCCGCTCCCACATGGGGACGATGTGCTTCTCCACCGCGCGGAAAGCCTCGTCCTCGGGGATGCTGGTGTCGGTCACGCGCCGCATCCGGTCCTCGAGGATCCGCGTGTCGTCCTGCTTGGTGAAGTAACGGTAGTCGGGGAAGTCGCGGTAGCCGTCATGCGCCACGAGGCGAAACAGCGACTCCTCCAGGTTGGCGCCGGTCACCGACATGCCGTGGATCAGGCCGGCGCGGATGGCCGGCGCCAGGGTGATGCCGAGCTGGGCCGAAGACATCGCCCCGGCCACGGCCCAGAACATCTTCCCCCCGCGCTCGATGTGCTCCCAGTAGGCGAGGAGCGCGTCGCGCGTCGCGCGGGCGTTGAAATTCTTGTAGTTGCGGAGAACGAACGAGAGGAGGGGCAGCGTCGTGGACGCCGACGTCGTTCCAGACATGTTTCGCCGAGCCTCGGCGACCACGAAGGTCGTCCCGGTGGTCTCGGGTCGCGCAAGCCACCAGGGACGCGCTACGGACCGGCGCAGGCCGGGCCGCCATTGCAGCGTCGGGTGGCTTCGGGGGAACCCTAGCACGACAATCGCCTCGTCGCCTGCAGCTCGGCCCTCCTCCTACGACGGCGTAAGCGCCGGCGGGGGGCTGTGCGCGGCGGCGCGCGGGCGGGCGCGGCGAGCACCGACCGAGGTGCCATAAGGTCCCAGCGGGCTCCACGTCTCAGGCGCGCCTTGTGTGGCGCGCGACGAAACGTCCCAGGTGGCAAGGCCCGAAGGGAGACATGCCGGGCGGTGTTCTCAGCGCAAGCTCCCCCGTCCCAGTCTTGGCGGATGGCCGAGCGCCCACCCGCGCGCCGCCGCGCACAGCCCCCCGCCGGCGCGTGCTCCCAGGAAAGCGCCACACGCCGCCCTCACCGCTCCCTCGCGGCCCGCAGCAGATCCCGCATCGTCGACCGCGGGACGTCCGCGAGCCGCGCCGCGGCGCTGATGTTGCCGCCCACCTCCTCGAAGGCGCGGAGCGCGTCCGCGGGCGTGATCTTCCGCCGGATCGGCGGCTCGCGATCGGCGAGGACGGCCGTGATGTGCTCCGGCAGCACGCGGCCGTGCGCGCGCAACGCCGCTTGAATGAGCACGTTCCGCAGCTCCCGGACGTTGCCTTGCCAGCGGTGCGCCCGCAGCGCGACGAGCGCCCCGGGGGACAATTGCCGCGGGCCGATCTCGGACGTCGCCAGCAGGTGCTCGGCGAGGAGCGGGATGTCCTCCGGCCGCTCCCGCAGTGCGGGGAGGTGGATCCGGCACACCGCGAGGCGCTCGTAGAGGTCCGCGCGGAAGCGGCGCTCGGCGACGAGCGTCTCCAGGGGCTCGCAGGTCGCGACGATGAGCCGCACGTTGACCGGCGTCGACCCCTCCCCGCCCAGCGGGCGCACCACCCCCTCCTCCACGACGCGCAAGAGCTTCGCCTGGACCTCCAGCGAGAGCGCCGCGATCTCGTCGAGGAAGAGCGTGCCCTGGTTGGCCTCGACGAACGCGCCACGCCGGTCCCGATGCGCGCCGGTGAACGCGCCACGCCGGTGGCCGAACAGCTCGGACTCGGCGATGTCGCGCAGGATCGTGGCGGCGTTCAGCACCACGAACGGCCCGTCGGCCCGCGCGCTCATCGCGTGGATCGCCCGGGCGACCAGATCCTTGCCCGTGCCCGACTCGCCGCGCAGGAGCACGGGGAGCTGCAGCGGCGCCACCCGCCGCACCGTCGCGGCGAGCTGCCGCATCGGCCGCGAGCGGCCGACGAGCGACGGCAACGGCGGCCCCTCCTCGATCGGCGGCACCCGCCGCGCCGCCTCGACGCACACCGCCGTGCGGCCGATCTCGAAGCAGCCGCCGGGAACGAGCATCGCCTGCCGCACCCGCACGCCGCCGACGCGGACGCCGTTGCGCGAGTCGAGATCGGTCACCTCGATCGAGGCGCCGCGGTGCGCGACCCGGCAGTGGCGAGCGCTCACCGCGACGTCGTCGATCCTCACGTCCGCGGCCGGGGCGCTGCCCACGACGAGCTCGGCGCCCGGCCCGACCGCGATCCGCACCGGCGCGCTCCAGCCGCTCTGATCGCAGCGGAGCCACACCGTGGCGAGCGCCTCGCCATCCTCCACGAGCTCGAGCGTGGCGTCCCGGATCGACCGGGCCTCGCCGCCCTGAGCTCTCGGGCCCGGCCGACCGCCGGGCGCCCCGGCGGGCCCCCTCCGCAGCGCCGCGGCGGGCGTGGCGGGCGCGGCGGGGTGAACGGGCGTGACGGGCCTGAAATCGCGATCCTCTTCGCTGCGGGTCGGTGCGTTGTCCATGGTCCAGGAGGTCTGTCGTCGGCGCGCGGGGCGCAGTTGCGTCGCTCGCCTCGCTCTCCCCGCCGCGTCGACATTCCTCGCGCCGGCCCGTCACCCCCTTTGCGCTCGGGACCGCGCTGTTCTAGAGGCCGTTCGTGGCATCGCGCTCAACAGGGTGGATCGCGCCGGCGCTCGGCGCGGCGGCAGCGGCCTGGGTGCTCTCGGCCAACCAGGCCCTCGCCCAGCCAGCAGATCGAGACACGTCGGCCGCCGTCGACGACGACGAGGAGCCCGGGCCGGAGGCCGGCGCGAAGCGCCCCGCCGGGCCGGACGAACGGAGCGGGCACGTCCTGCTCCAGGGACGCGCCGGCTACAACCTGCCGTTCGGCAGCATGGCCGCCGGCCAGCCGGTCAGCGAGAAGGTCTCGGGCGGCCTCGCGTTCGGCGCCAACGTCGGCCTCGGGCTGAGCCGCGTGACCGTCGTGGAAGCGAGCGGCTCCTACGCCCTGCTCCCCGCAGCCGCCGGCTGCGACGGCTGCTCCGGCCGGAGCCTCGATATCGGCCTCGGGTTCGTCTACCACCTCGCCCAGGGCATCGCCTTCGACCCGTGGATCAGCTACGGCGTGGGCTACCGGCGGGCCGTCCTCACCTGGCAGGAGGGCTCGGCCGCGGGGCCGACAGCCTCCGACCATGTATTCCATGGGCTCGACGTCGCCCGCATCGCGCTGGGCGGCGATTTCTACCCCGTGTCGAGCTTTGGCGTCGGGGTGTTCGCCGAGCTCGACGCCGGCACCTACCTCTCGCGCCCGGGCGAGCGCTCCGAGGCCACCGCCTACGGATTCTTCCAGTTCGGCCTGCGCCTCGCGCTGGATCCCGTCCCCCGAGGCGCGCGCACATCGGCCGTCTCGGCCGGTACGTCTCGGAGGATCGCCGTCCAGGCGGCCGGCTCCCCGGGGGCGGTCCGCCGGTAAAGCAGCCGGAATGTGGGCGGTCCGGGGGGCCGGACGGGTATAATCAGCCGCGAATGGGCGAGTTCAGGACGAGCAGCCGCACCCGACCCGTCGCGGCTGCCGTGACCGACGTTGGACGCCAGCGGAAGCACAACGAGGACAACGTCCTCGTGAAGTCCGATCTCGGTCTCTTCGTCGTGGCCGACGGCATGGGCGGGCACAACGCGGGCAACGTCGCCAGCGCGCTCGCGACAAAATCGCTCGACAACTTCTTCGAGGCGACCCGCGCGGGCAGCCTGCCCGGCCCCGTCCCCGCCGACGAGCAGGAGCTCGATCCCGAGGCACGGCGCGTCGTCGCGGCGATCCGCAAGGCGAACCACGATGTGTTCGTCATCTCGAACACGTACACCCAGCACCAGGGCATGGGCTCGACGGTGGTCGCCGCCTACGTGTCGCGCGAGACCGACCGGATCCACGTCGGGCACGTCGGCGACAGCCGCTGCTACCGGATCCGGCACGGCGAGATCGAGCAGCTCACGAAGGACCACTCGCTCATCAACGACGCCCTCGCGCTCAAGCCCGACCTGAGCCAGGACGAGCTGGCGAGGCTCCCGAAGAACATCATCACGCGCGCGCTCGGCATGAAGGACGCGGTGAAGGTCGACATCCGCTCGGAGCGCATCGAGCCCGGCGACGCTTTCCTGCTCTGTTCGGACGGGCTGAGCGGGATGGTCTCGGAGCAGCAGATGCTCGATGTGTTCGACGTCACCCAGGACCCGCACGAGGCTTGCGAGCTCCTCATCGAGATGGCCAACGAGGCGGGCGGGACCGACAACATCTCGGCGCTGATCGTCCGCATCCTGCCGGAGGCGGAGGACGAGCGGCAGCCCGACAGCGCGGAGCTCGAGGACACCCGGCCCCACCACATCGACGAGCTCGGCGCGATGCTCCCGCCGCCGCCGGTGCGCGCGGCGCGGGCCCGGGCCGAGGAGGCCGATCTCGACGCGGCCGCCTCCTCGGGCGACGAGCGCATCGCGGCGCAGCCGATCCACTCCGTCGCGGGCAACGGCCTGCGAAGCCACGCCCAGGGCGCCGCGGGCGCGATGTCGCGCGTGGCCGCCGCGCCGTTCACGGACCGGCGCTCTCGCGCGGCCGCTGGCTCCGGCCGTTACGCGGCGGTCGCGGCCGACCCGAGGCCGGCGGCGCCCCCGGTGAAGGAAGCCGCGCCGGCGAAGCCCGCGAAGCGCCAGACCGAGGTGCGCGTCGCGCGGTGCGCGCACTGCAAGCACGAGCTCTTCATCGGCAACCGCTTCTGCGTCGAGTGCGGCGCGCCCATCAAGCCGTGAGCGGCGCGCGTCTCGCTTCACGAGACGCGCGGCGCGAGACGCGCGCGCGCCGCCCCGCGCGCCGATCGCGAGCCGCGGCCGGCGCTGCGGGGGCAACGCGGCGCATCACTTGAGCGCGAGCAGCTCGACCTCGAAGATGAGGGTCGAGTTGGGCGGGATCACGGGCGGGAAGCCGCGAGCGCCGTAGCCGAGCTCCGGCGGGATCGTCAGCTTGCGGACGCCGCCGATCTTCATGCCGGCGACCCCCTGATCCCACCCCTTGATCACCTGCCCGGCACCCAGCTTGAACGAGAAGCCCTGGTTGCGGTCGCGCGAGCTGTCGAACTTGCTGCCGTTCGTCAGCGTGCCGACGTAGTGAACGGTCACGAGCTGGCCGTGCTTCGCCTCGTCGCCCGTCCCTTCCTTGAGGTCCTCGATCCCTAGCCCTGCTTGCATGAATGACTCCTTTCGACGCCGATGGGAGGAGCGCCGCGCGGTCGCGTCAAGCCGAAGCAGCGCGCGGGCGCCCCGAGCGAGCGCTCGCGAGCGCCCCGAGCGAGCGCTCGCGAGCGCCCCGAGCGAGCGCTCGCGAGCGCGCAGGAGCCCGGAGATACCGCGGGTCAGCCGCCGAGGCCGGGGAACGTGAACACGGGCGCGCCGCCGGTCAGCCGCCAGGTGTTCGCGGTCTGCTGCACGACGGGCTGGCGCAGCGCCGGGTGCGGGTGCGTCTGCTCGAAGGCGAACAGGATCGCGGCCGGCGTGAGCTGATCGAGCGACGCGAAGAAGCCGAGCGTGAGCATCGCGCCCCCCTCGGTCCACCGGTACCCCTGCCGCCGCGCGCCGGCGGAGAGCAGGTTGTTCACGCCCGCGACGTCCGCGGCGATCTCGTTCGGCTGGTTGAAGACGGGGAGCGCGCGCGACAGCATCCGCCCGAGATCCGCGGGCGTGACGCCGCGGCTGCCGCCCTGCCCGTTCGCGCAGCCCGTGTGGCCGAGGTGGTGGTGGCCGAGCTCGTGGCCGAGCACGAACGCGAGCTGCTCCTGGTAGAGCTGGCGCTGCCGCTCGACCTTGCGCGCGTCGGTGTGCTGCGCGGGGTCGATGAAGCCCATCGGCGGCCGGATGATCGGCTGCCCGGGCCGCTGCCGCTGCGCGAGCATCCGCAGGAACTCGTCGAGCTTCCTCGTCCCGAAGATCTCGTCGGTCGCCTTGAACTGCGCGATCTGCGCCTGCACCTCGAGCAGCCCGTCGGTGATCGCCATGAACGGCATCCGCTGGTCGTCGCAGCCGGCGAACGCGTTCACCTCGCCGACCGTCGGATCGGCGATGAAGGGGATGCCCTTCACCTTCTGCTGCGCGCCCGACGGCAGCGCGCCGATCAGCGCGCCCATGACGACGCCGGCCTCGGACTGCAGCCAGCCGATGTTGATGTCGTTGATGGGGTCGCCGAGCACCGGCAGCCCGGGCACCGTGGGCACGGAGAAGGTCGGCGCGGGCGCGGGCCCGGTCTGCGCCGGCGGGTAACCGGGCTGCTGCTGCGGGTAGCCGGGCTGCTGCTGCGGGTAGCCGGGCTGCTGCTGCGGGTAGCCCTGCGGGGGCGCGCCGTACGGAGGGTAGCCCTGGCCGTACGTAGGCTGTGACGGAGGCCGGCGCGAGCTGCTCCGCTGACAGCCTGCGACGAGGCCGAGAGCCAGAGCGAGGGCGCCGATCGATCGAAGCAGGTTCATCGCCCGCGAGCATAGCGCACGGAGCGGGCGTCAACCTGCGCTCCGGCGCGCGCAGGATCCCAGCGCGGCGCGGCTCGCGCGCCGCGGTGAGCCGAAAGCCGCAGCCCGGGCGTCAGGCGCAGGAGGACCGATGAACAGAATCCGAGCCTGGTCTGTGGCCGCCGCCCCCCTGTGGATCAGCGCCGTCGCGCTCGCGGGGTGCGGCGGCGCCTCCGTCGCGCATGCGCCCGCGGCGCCGGAGCCGGCCGGCACCGCCGCCTCCGCGGCGCCGCGCGAGGAGGGCTCCATCGAGACGGCCGACGACGCGCTCGCGGCGCTCGAGCGCGCGGAAGGCGAGCTCGACCAGGCCCTCGGCGTACCGGCCGCTCACGAGGAGGATCGCGCCGCGGCGCAGGCAGCGCCGCCGCCGCCGGCAGCGGCGCCGTCGCCGCCGCGCGCGGCGCCTGCGGAGTCCTCCGGCAGCGCCCCGGCGCCGTCCACGCGGGCGACGACCACGGCCGGCGGGCACCCGGCCAAGAAGGCCGAGGCCGCGCCGGTGTCCGCGGCGCCGTGCGAGACCGCGTGCCGCGCGCTCGCGTCGATGAGCCGCGCCGCGCAGCACCTCTGCGGGCTGGCCGGCGACGCGGACGCGCGGTGCGACGCCGCGCGCACCCGCGTCAAGAGCGCGACCGACCGCGTCGAGGCGCGGTGCCCGCGCTGCGCCGAGCCCTAGGACGCCGGACGGCCCTCCGCCCGGACGGCGTCAGGGCCCCGGCGCGAGGAGCTGGAGCAGCCGCACGTTCTTGTACATCTCCCCGAGCGAGCCCGCCGCCGCCTGGCCGGCCTTCGCCAGCCGATCGAGCTCCTCGGGCCGCACGTCCACCTGCACCGTGAGCCGGGCCGCGGCCGGATCCACCGCGAGCGTCGCGCGCTTCGCGACCTCGGCGAGCGCCGCGCCGGGCTCCGCGCCGACGAGCGCCTTCAGCGCGTCCACGTTCGCGCGCTTCTCCTCCAGGAGCTTCCGGAGCTCCTCGGCCGCGTCGGCCGACGCGGCGTCGATCGCGACGGTCGCCGAGAGGCCCCCCTTCGTCGAGACGCCGACCGTGACGGCGCGCGGGCCGGTCGACCCGGTGAGGATCGCCCGGAGGCTCGGCTTGCTCTCGGCGAGCAGGGCGACGCCCAGGAGGGGGCGATCCCACCCGATGTGCGCGAGGCGCGAGGTGACCTCTTCCCGGCTCGCCAGCGACGCGTCCGCCTCCTCGGCGTCGATGCTCGCGCGGAGGTCGGGCTCGGCGCCGTACAGCAGGATCGAGCCGTCGCGCACGGCGATCGCGTCCTCGCCGGCGCGGAGCAGGTACTTCACGCCCTTGTACTCCGCCTGGACGTAGCTGTGCTCCGCGAGGCGCGCCGCGAGCTTCCGCTCGTCGAAGCGCCCGCGCGCGACCACGAGCGACGGGGAGAGGACCAGCTTGTCGACGTCGAACCCGAGATCGATGCCCGTCGCCTTCTTGATGTCGTCGCGGGTGCGCTCGACATGCTGCCGCACCGCGCCGCCCTCCTCGCCGAGCGCCTTCAGATCGAGCTGGTGCGGGTCGACGATCACCACGCCGGGAGCGCTGCCGTGGACATACTCGAGCAGCGACTCGTCCTTCGGGAACGTGGCCGCGCGGAGGCGCGCCAGCCCGAAGCCGAGGAGGCCGGTCTGCTGGGCGAGGACGACGGCGAACACGAGGGCGAGGAGCACGATGTACTTGGCCTTGCCTCGCTTCTTGGGGGCTCCGGCGGCTCGGGCCGGCTTCGACGCGCTCTCGGTGCTCATCTGTACTCGCTGCGCCCTCGCTGGATACCGCGTGCCGCCGGGCCCTGCGGGAACCGCCGCCGCAAGCGCCTCGAGCGCCGCCCGTCGACCTGGAGCGCGCCGCGGCAGAGCATAACCGGAAGCGGGACGCCGGCCAGGCCTTCCGCCGGGGCCGCTGGACGGATAGAAACGACGCGACGTGCCTCGATCCTCGTCCCCCGATGGCCACGGCGCGCTCGCACCGCCGAGCGACGGCGCCGCGCTGCCCGCCGCCCTCGGCCGCTACCACGTGCAACGCCTCCTCGGCGAGGGGGCGATGGGGCGCGTGCTGCTCGCGCACGATCCGGTGCTCGATCGCGACGTCGCGCTGAAGCACCTGCGGGACGACCTCCGCATCCCGCGCGACGTCCGCGAGCAGCTCGTCGTGAGGATGCGCCACGAGGCGCGCGCCGCCGCCCGCGTGACCCACCCGAACCTGGTCACGCTCCACGACGTCGGCGAGGACCCGGATTTCGGGCTCTACCTCGTCTTCGAGTACGTCGAGGGGCCGACGCTGAAGCAGCACCTCCTCGAGCGCCCGCTCTCGGCCGCGCAGGCGGCGCGGCTGGCGCGCGAGCTCGGCGAGGCGCTCACGATCGCGCACCGCGCCGGCATCGTCCACCGCGACATCAAGCCGGAGAACATCATCCTCTCCGCGAACGGCGGCAAGATCGCCGACTTCGGGATCGCCAGGATCCCGGACTCGACGCTGACGCACCAGGGGGGGCTGATGGGCACGCCCGCGTACAGCGCGCCGGAGACGTTCCGCGCCGGGAAGTTCTCGCCCGAGAGCGATCAGTTCTCGCTCGCGGCCGTGATGTACGAGGCGATCTCCGGCAAGCGCGCGTTCCCGGGCGACGACGCGGTCTCGGTCGCGTCGAAGATCGCGAGCGACGATCCGCCGCCGATCGCGCAGGAGGTCGGCGCGCCGCCGTCGCTCGATCAGGTGCTCGCGCGCGGCCTGTCGAAGCGGCCCGAGGACAGGTACCCGAGCTGCGACGCGTTCGGCGCCGCGTTCGCCGACAGCCTGGAGTGGGCGGCCTCGAGCCAGCTGCCGAGGCGTATGCTGGAGGGCCCCGCCGCCGCGACGGCGGCGCTGTCCACGGAGCCGGGCGCGGTGCGCGCGGATCCGCTCGGCGACGACTTCCCTCCCCGCGAGCGGAAGATGGGTCAGGTCGTCCTCGGCGCGGCGGTGGTCGTGGCGACGGCCGTCCTGCTCGTCCGCACGGCGATGCGATCGACGGACGCGCCGGTCGAGGAGCCCCCCGCGCAGGCGGCGCCGGCCGCGTCGTCCGCGGCGCCGCGGCCGAGCGCCGTCCCCTCGGCGCGGCCTGCGCGCCCGAAGCACGGGGCCGCCGAGACCTCGCCGCCCGCCGCGTCATCATCATCATCCACCCCGCGCGCGGCGGGCAGCGCGGAGCCCAGCGCGAGCCCGCCGGACAGCGACCCGAGCCGGCCCGCGTCGGTCACCCTCCCCGAGGACGAGCACGGCGCGGACGCAGGGACGCCGGAGCCCGAGGTCGACGACCTCGACGCGCCGGAGACCACCAACACCGCGCCGGACCCACCCGACGCGCCCGACGCTGGAGCGGCCGATGCTGCTGCGCGTTGAACGGCAGAGATCGCGGTGGCGTTGTCACGAGGAAAAAACTCACCTAAAGGAGCCCGGGTAAGCGGCGTCGCTGTCCGGAACGGCTCGACGTCGAGCGCCTCGTCGGGTCCCGACGAGGCGCTCGCGCTCACGCCGACCGCCGCGCTGGCGACCGTCTGGAACGCTGTTCTGCCCCTTGAGATCCCCGCGATGACTACCCTGACAAACGGCGACGATCTCCATCTGTCGCTCTACCGAAAGATGTTTCAGATACGCCGCTTCGAGGAAGAAGCGGCCCGCGCGTACGCGCAGAGCAAGATCGGCGGGTTCCTTCACCTGTACATCGGTCAGGAGCCCATCGCCGTCGGCGCCTCCGCGGCGCTCCGCCCTGACGACTACGTGATGACGACCTACCGCGATCACGGCCTCGCCCTCGCCCGCGGGATGACCGCGCGCGCCGCGATGGCGGAGCTCTACGGCAAGGTCACCGGGTGCTCGAAGGGGCTCGGCGGCTCGATGCACTTCTTCGACAAAGAGCACAACATGCTCGGCGGCTACGGCATCGTCGGCGGCCACATCCCCATCGCCGTCGGGACCGCGTTCGCGTCGAAGTACCGCGGCGAGGACCGGGTCTCGATGGTCTTCTTCGGCGAGGGGGCGGTGAGCATCGGCGACTTCCACGAGGGCATGTCCCTCGCGGCGCTCTGGAAGCTGCCGATCGTGTTCGTCTGCGAGAACAACGAGTACGCGATGGGGACGCCGCTCTCCCGCACGCTCTCGGTCGAGGACGTCTCGCTGAAGGCGCTCGCCTACGGGATGGAGCGCGATCGCTTCAACTCCGAGCACGTCCTCCAGGTGCGCGATCGCCTCGGCGAGGCCATCGAACGGGCGCGCAAGCACTCGGAGCCGACGCTGGTCGAGATCAGGACGTACCGCTTCCGGGGCCACTCGATGAGCGATCCGGGCAAGTACCGGTCGAAGGAGGAGCTCGAGGAGCGCAAGAAGAAGGACGTGCTCCTGCGCTCGCGCGTCGAGCTCGAGGAGAAGGGGCACAAGGACGCCCTCGAGGCGATCGAGAAGGAGGTCGAAGAGGAGATCGCCGATGCGGTCCGCTTCGCCGAGGAGAGCCCCGAACCCGGGCCCGAGGTGCTCGAGCCCACAACCTATGCAGGACCTTTTGCGCGATGACCGTCCTAAGATTCCGGGAGGCGGTTCGCGCCGCCATGATCGAGGAAATGGAGCGCGACGAGCGGGTGTACCTCGTCGGCGAGGAGGTCGGGCACTACCAGGGCGCCTATAAGGTGACCGAGGGGATGCTCGAGAAGTTCGGCGCGAAGCGCGTGATCGACGCGCCGATCACCGAGAGCGGGTTCACCGGCATCTCGATCGGCGCCGCGATGGTCGGGCTGCGGCCGATCGTCGAGTACATGACGTGGAACTTCTCCGCCGTCGCGTTCGATCAGATCCTCAACAACGCGGCGAAGCTCCGGCAGATGTCCGGCGGGCAGCTCAGCATCCCGCTCGTGCTGCGGGCGCCGAACGGCTCGGCGCGGCAGGTCGGCTCGCAGCACTCGCACTCGATGGAGCACTTCTACGCGCACATCCCCGGCCTCAAGGTGCTCGCGCCCGCGATGCCGGCCGACGCGAAGGGGCTCCTCAAGTCGGCGATCCGCGACGACAACCCGGTGCTCTTCATGGAGAGCGAGACGCTCTACGGCGTGAAGGGCGAGGTGCCCGACGACCCCGACTTCATCGTGCCGCTCGGGGTCGCCTCGATCCCGCGCGAGGGGACCGACGTCACGATCATCGCGTGGAGCCGGATGGTGCACGTGGCGCTCGAGGCGGCCGCGGAGCTCGAGAAGGAGGGCATCAGCGCGGAGATCGTGGACCTGCGGTCGCTGCGCCCGCTCGACGAGGAGACGATCGTGAAGAGCGTCACGAAGACGCACCGCGCGGTCGTGGCGCACGAGGGGTGGCCGTACGGCGGCGTCGGCGCCGAGGTCGCCGATCGCATCCAGCGGCTCGCGTTCGACGAGCTGGACGCGCCCGTCCTGCGCGCGACGACGCTCGACGTCCCGATGCCCTACAACGCACGGCTGGAGCAGTACGTGATCCCGCAGGCGGCGCGGATCATCGAAAACGTTCACCGCGTTCTCTACAAAAGCTGACTGAGCGGACGCACATCCCCGATCAAGGTTGATAGACCCATGGCGAAGGTTCTGGAACTGCCGAAGCTGTCCCCGACCATGGAGGAGGGGCAGATCAGTGCCTGGCACAAGAAGGAAGGCGACAAGATCGACATCGACGATCTGCTCGCAGAGGTCGAGACCGACAAGGCGACCATGGAGTACAAGTCCTTCGATCGAGGGACGTTGCTCAAGATCCTCGTGCCTGCGGGCAGCGTGGTTCAGCTCGGCCAGCCCGTCGCGATCATCGGCAACCCGGGCGAGGACGTAAGCGCCCTCGCCGGGGGCGGCGGCGCTCCGGCGCAGAAGCCGGCGGCGGAGGAGCCCAAGGGGGATCGCGCCGCGCAGCCGGCGGGCGGCGCCGCGCCGAGCGGCGACGCGCCCGGCACGGCCGCGCCGCCCGCGGCGCGCGGCGAGGCGGTCTCGCCGCCCACGCAGCCGGCCGCGCCGCAGCCGGCGTCCGACGGGCGCGTGCGGGCCTCGCCGTACGTGCGCAAGCTCGGCCGCGAGCGCGGGCTCGACCTCACCAGCGTCGCCGGATCGGGCCCGCGCGGGCGCATCGTCGCGCGCGACCTCGAGGGGCTGAAGCCGGCCCCGGCCGCCGCGGCGGCCGCGCCGGCCGCCCCCGGCGAGCTCGCCGCGCCGGACGTGCGTCCGCTCAGCATGATGCGCAAGGCGATCGCCCGGCGCCTCACCGAGTCGAAGCAGACGGTCCCGCACTTCTACCTCTCGATCGACGTCGACGCCGATCCGCTGAACGCGCTGCGCGAGCAGATCAACGCGGATCTCGCGGCGACCGCGGCCGAGGGCGAGAAGCCGGCCAAGGTCAGCTTCAACGATCTCCTGGTGAAGGCGTGTGCCATCGCGCTCGTGCGCGTGCCCGAGTGCAACGCGCAGTTCACGTCGGACGCGATCCTCGTCCACCGGCGCGTCGACATCTCGGTGGCGGTCGCCGTCGCCGAGGGCCTCGTCACGCCCGTGGTGCGCGACGCCGATCGCAAGCAGGTGCTCGAGATCGCCACCGAGGTGCGCGAGCTCGCCGGGAAGGCCAAGTCGAAGAAGCTGCGGCCCGAGGAGATGGCGAACGGGACGTTCTCGATCTCGAACCTCGGCATGTACGGGATCGACAACTTCGGGGCCGTCATCAACCCGCCCGAGGGCGCGATCCTCGCCGTGGGCCAGGTCCGCCGCGAGCCCGTCGTGCGCGGCGAGCAGGTCGTGCCGGGCCGCCGCATGGCCATGACGCTCTCCTGCGATCACCGCGTCGTCGACGGCGCGGTCGGCGCGACCTTCCTCAAGGTCCTGCGCCAGCTGCTGGAGCACCCGACGCAGATCCTGCTCGGCTGATCCTCCCCGCCACGACCAGCGCTCAACCAGGACGCAGCGGACGCCGGGGCTCTCCCCCGGCGTCACCGCGCGCGGCGCGTCCCGCGCTCACCGCCACGGCGCGCGGGCGCCGCGCTCGCGCTCAGGTCGCCTCGGCGCCGCCGCCGAGGGCGTCGCCGAGGCGCGCCAGGTTCCGCGAGAAGATCTGCACGGACGGGTGCGACGGCCCGAGCGCCTTCGTGGCGATCGCCACGGCGCGCTCGATCTGCTGCCAGGCGCCGGATAAGTCGCCGAGCGCCTGCAGCACGCGCCCGAGGTTGTTCACGATGCTCGCCACGACCGGGTGATCCGGGCCGTAGGTCGCCTGCGCGATGCCGAGCGCCCGCTCCAGCTGCTCGCGCGCCCCGGGCAGCTCGCCGAGCGCTTGCAGCACGCTGCCGAGGTTGTTGCAGCCGATCGCCACGGCCGGGTGATCCGGCCCGTAGGTCGCCTCGGCGATCCTCAGCACGCGCGCGAAGTTCGCCCGCGCGCCCTCGAGATCGCCGAGATCGCGCAGCACGCTGCCGAGGTTGTTGATGTCCCGCGCCACGTCCGGGTGATCCGGCCCGTACGTGTCCTCGACGATCGCGAGCGCCCGCTCGAAGTCGGCGCGCGCCCCGGCGAGGTCGCCGAGGTCGCGCAGCACGCGCCCGCGGTTGTTCAGCGCGAGCGCGAAGCGCGGGTGGTACTGGCCGTAGCTGTGCTCGTCGATCTTGAGCGCCTCCTCGAACTGCTCTCGCGCGCCCTTCAGGTCGCCGAGATCGTGGAGCAGCCGGCCGAGGTTCGTGCGGCCGATCGCGACGGTCGGGTGATCCGGCCCGTAGGCGCGGATGTCGATGGCGAGCGCCCGCTCGAGGTGCACGCGCGCGCCCGCGAAGTCGCCGAGGTCGCGGAAGAGCGCGCCCAGGTTGTTGAGCCGTATCGCGACGCTCGGGTCGTCGGGGCCGTACGTCGCCTCGTCGATCGCGAGCGCGCGCTCCAGGTGCTTGCGCGCGCCGGGCAGGTCGCCCTGATCCATGAGCACGCTGCCGAGGTCGTTCACGTCGCGCGCGACCTCCGGGTGGTCGGGGCCGAAGCGCGCGATGTCGATCGCGAGCGCGCGCTCGAGGTGGGCCCGCGCGCCGCCGAGGTCGCCGAGATCGTGCAGGACGCTGCCGAGGCTGCGCAGCACCGCGGCGACCTTCGGATCGTCGTGGCCGTACACCGCCTCGTGCAGCGCGAGCGCCCGCTCGAGGTACCCCTTCGCCTCCGCGAACGCCGCGCGCCCCTGCAGGTAGACGGCGAACCGCGCGAGGAGCCGCCCGCGCACCTCCTTCGCGACGTCGTACGCCTCGGCCTGGCTCGCGGCGGCGAGCGCGTGCGGCAGCCACCGGGCGCAGAACGGCCACGTCTCCACGTCGTCGCTGCTCTCGGGGAACGCGTGGTCGACGAGGCGGACCGCCGCCTCGGCCCACATCCGCCGGTCCTGGGGCGAGAGGCGATCGCGCACCACCGCCTGGACGAGCCGGTGCACCGAGAGCGCGCCCTCGTGCACGTCGATGAACGAGTAGCGGCGCAGCGCGGCGACCGCCTCGTCGAGCATCAGCGGATCGCTCAGCGCCTCCGCGAGCGCCGGCGGCAGGTGCGGCGCGGCGTCGGCGAGGCCCTCGCGCGGGATGTCGTCGGGCGCGAGGAACGCGCACAGGCTCAGGAGATCGACCGCGACGGGCGAGAAGCGCTGCGCCTCCTGGAACGCGAGGCCCCAGGTGGTGGCGACCGGCGTCGGGTAATCCATCGGCACGCCGCGGAGCAAGAGCTCGCGCTGGTGGTCGCCGAAGACCGCGTGGTAGGTCGCGATCGACGACCCCGTCTCCTTGATGGTCGCCGCCGCCTGCACCAGCGCGAGCGGCAGGTCGCCGAGCGTCTCGGCGAGCCTCTCCGCGGCGCGCTCGTCGCTCTGCCCGGTCTTCTCGAGCAGGAACTTCACCGAGTCGGCGCGATCGAGCGCCGGCACGGTGAGCGGCGTGGCGATGCCGCGGAAGCTCGGGTTGCGCGAGGTGATGAGGATGTGCCCGGTGCGCGGGTGCGGGAGGTACGGGGCGACGTCCCGCGGATCGTTCACGTTGTCGAAGACGAGGAGCCACTTGTCGTTGCGCGACAGCCACGACCGGACCGCCTCGATGGCGATCCGCTGGTCGGCCTCGTTCTGCTCCGGCAGGTCGAGCGCCGCGGCGAGGCGCGCGAAGTCCTCGGCCGTCGTCGCCGGCTCCTCGGCGCGGACCCACCAGACGACGTTGTACTGGCTCGCGTACCGGTGCGCGTACTCCGCGGCGAGCTGGGTCTTGCCGATCCCGCCGAGGCCGCTGATCGCCTGCGTGAGCGCCGCGGGCCCGCCCGTCGTGAGCGCGCTCCGCAGCTCGTCGAGGAGCCGGTCGCGCCCGGTGAAGCTCGGGTTGCGCGGCGGCAGCTTCTTGATGTGCGGCTCTGCGTCGGGCGAGCTCGACGGCCGCCGGGGGGCCGGCCGCTGCGTCGGCGGCTCCGTCTCGCGCACGGCGCTCCGTATCCCCTTCGCGATCTCGGTGAACGCCTCGCTCTGGTTGGGGTAGCTCGTCACCGGCCGCGCGCGGTTCGGCAGCGGCTGCAGCTTGCCGAGCGCCGTCTTCTCCCAGGCGCAGGGCCGGAGGATGACCGGGATGACCCGGCACTCCCCCGCCTCGTGCCGGGCGATCGCCTCCCGGAGCTCCGGGGAGAGCCACGCGTCGGTGTTGAGGAAGTCCGCGCTCACGAGCAGCAGCACGACCCGCGCTTCGCGCAGCCTCGCCGCGAACGCCTCTCTCCGCTCCCGCCCGCCGCCGAGGGCGAAGCCCTGGTATGTCCGGATGACCCCTTGCCGCTTCAGCGCGTCGAGGTGGGTCTCCAGCTTGGGCCGCAGGTCCTCGTCCCTCGGGGAGTAGGAGAAGAACAGATCGGCGGGGCTCGTCGCCAAGGCAACCATAGTTCCTCTCGCGGGCCTTAAGGTCTCACGACGGACCTGGAGCGCAACGAGAATACGCGCTCGGGAAAGGCCCAGGAAGGGACGGGTTGTGACGCTCTCGGCGGATACATGCGGGTCGAACCTCCATGGCTTCTTCGGGGGTTTGCCTTACCCAGAATCCGGCTCCGTCCTACCTTCGCGTTCCTCTTCCGTGCCGGGGAGGAACCTGCCGGAAGCCTGCACGATGCGGCGCGCCGCTTCCATCCACTGACGCCGATCGTCCCGCCGCAGCTGGTTGCGGACGACGATCTTCACGAGGCGGTGGACGCTGAGCGCGTGCGGCCGCACCTCGATGAGCGAGTGCAGCCGCAGCATCGCGATCGCGTCGTCGAGCGCGAGCGGGTCGTACTCGCTCAGCGCCCGCCGCGGGATCTGGTCCATCGGCAGGAACGAGCACAGGCTGAGGAGCTCCGCCGCGGCCTGGTGGCTGAACACGGCGGCGAGCGCGCTCTCCCACGCGGTCGCGACCGTCACCGGGAAGCTGACCGGGCGCTCCAGGAGCGCGGCCGGGCGCTGGCGGAACAGCGCGAGGTACTCGGCGAGCGGGCGCCCGGTCTCCTCGATGTACGCGCCGGCCTGCGCCAGGGCGAGCGGCAGGTCGCCGAGCTCCTCGGCGAGCGCGTCGGCCGACTCCGCGTCGGTCTCGCCGGTGCGCCGGAGCAGGAAGGCCACCGACTCGCCGCGCTCGATGCCGCGGACGGTCACCGTCGTCAGCCCGCGCCAGATCGGGTTCTGCGACGTCGCGAGGATGTGGCCGCCGTGCGAGACGCTCGGAACGTAGGGCTCGACCTCGCTCGGGTCGCGCACGCCGTCGAAGAGGAGGAGCCAGCGCCCGCGGCGCCCGAGCCGGTTGCGCACCGCCGCGGCCGCGCGCGCGGGATCCAGCTGCTCGTGATCGGGCAGCCGCATCTCCGCGGCGAGCGCCACGAAGCCGGCGTCCATCGTCGCCGGGCTCTGGCCGTCGATGAGGAAGACCGTGTCGTAAGCGCTGGCGTTGCGGTGCGCGTACTCGATCGCGAGCATGGTCTTGCCGGTGCCGCCGAGCCCGCAGAGCGGCGCCATGCCGCGCCGCGCGAGCGTGGCGCCGATCTCGGCGAGCAGATCCTCGCGCGAGGCCAGGTTCCGGCCGGTCCACGCGGGGACGCTCCAGATCCCGGGCGGCGGTGGCACCTCCGATTGGCTCACCGGCTGGGCGCCGGGGGTCGGTGAGCCTACGGGGGGTTTTGGGTGAGCTGCTCGACCTGCTTTCGGATGCCCTTGGCGATGTCGGTGAACGCCTCGCTCTGGTTGACCCAGCTCGTCACCGGGCGCCCGCCCCGCGGCAGGCTGGCCAGCCTGCCGAAGGGCGCGCCCTCCCAGTCGCAGGCGTCGAGGATGACCGGGATGACGCGCGCCTCCCCCCGCTCGTGGCGCTCGATCGCCTTCTGCATCTCGACGTCGTAACAGAAGTCCGACGCGAGGAAGTCGGCGCTGATGAGCAGGAGGATGACCTTCGCGGTCTCGAGGTGCTCGGCGAGCGCCCGGTCGCGCTCCTCGCCGGCGCCGATCTCGCCGTCGTGCCAGCCGCGGATGACGCCCTTGCGCTTGAGGATGGCGAGGTGCGTCTCGAGCTTGTCGCGCAGCTCGCGGTTGCTCTCCGAGTACGAGAAGAACACCTCGATGGGGCTCGCCGGAGGCTCGGACACCCGCTCGCGCCGCGGCGAGTCGAGCGCCCCCGGCATCGTGACCGTGTCGTCGTACGCCGCCGAGTCGGGCGGGAGGTCGTACGACGGGAAGCCGAGCGGCGACGACGACGGCGGGAGCTCGAGGTCGGGGATCGGCGGCGGGACGATCGAGCGGGAGCGGGTCGGCGCCCCGCGCGGGCGGGGCGCGCTCACGCGCTCGAGGATCGCGAGCGCCTGGTCGTGGCTGCCGTCGGAGGTGTCGTAGGGCAGGAGCGAGAACCCCATGTCGACGAGCGTCGCGCGGCGGAACGGCGTCAGGCTCGCGCTCGGGATGATGACGAAGCGGGGCGGCGGCGAGCTGCCCGAGAGCGCGTGGATGTCGGACAGCATCTCGTCGAGGTTGCCGTCGGCGCGCCCGAAGCCGATGAAGAGCACGGGGCAGTTCGAGAGCACGGCCGTGAGCGACCTGCGCACGTCCGGGTCCGCGATCGACGCGAGGAAGCGGTCGCGCGCGAACACCCAGCTGCGCGGCTCCTTCAGCGTGCCGTGCAGCTTGAGGATGAAGCGCCGCCGCCACGCGACCTCGTCGGTGACGCGCCACATGGTGTCCCACTCGGGGCCGAAGGCGCGCTCGAGCAGGTGGTTGAGGTTCGTGGTGAGCACCGCGCGCAGCCTGTCCCGCAGCGCGGCGATCGCGAGCGCGATGCGCGGCGGCTCGAGCCCCTCGTCGTCGAGCGCGTCCTCCACGAACGCGTTGAACTCCGCCGCGCCGAGCGCGTGCTCCGCCGCGCCGAGCGCCTCGCTGTAGCGCTGCGATCGCGCGAGCGACGCGACCTCGGCGGTCATCACCTCGTCGCCGACCTGCTCGCGCACCCTCTCGACGAGCAGGTCGACGAGCTGGCGCCACGTCGGCAGCCCGGCCGCGGCCGAGATGCCTCCCCCCACGAAGAGCACGAGCTCTCCGCTCTCGAACGCCTCGCGCAGCTCTTCGATCACCGCGGCGTCGAGCTCCGCGCTCACCGTGTTGCCGTTGTCCATAAGGGTTGACATCGAGCCCCTCGAGTCTATCGCTCCTCGGCGCCCGGCGCACTTTTGCGGCGCGTCGCGCGCGCTTCCGCGCGTGACGCGCGTGACGCGCGCCGCGACGCCGGGCCCCGCGGGGCGGCCGGCCCGCGCCCGCGATGTCCCAGACGACAGGGCCGCGCCGCCGCGGGCGCGGTCAGCCGCGGTCGGAACAGGCGGAAACAGTCCGCGAGCCTGGAGCATGCTACGCCTGCGACATGCGTCCGGCGGCTCTGTTCGTGCTGGCCACGCTGGCCTCGGTTTTCGCAGTCTCCATGGTCGGCGTGGCGGCTCCTGCGCCGGCGTCTCCCCAGCCGCAGCCGCCGCCTACCCGCGCGCGGCGCGCCCCGCGTCTGCCGGCGAGCGCAGAGGCCGCGCTCCCGGCGGGCGCCGGCGGCCAGGGCGCGCGCTCGCCCGCGAGCGTCGTCGCGCTGCGCGCGCCCGGCCCGCCCGCGGTCCTCGTGCGCGCGGGCAGCTTCACGATGGGCTCGAGCGAGGTCGAGATCGCGCACGCGGTGACGCTCTGCAAGCTCGAGCCGGGCGGCGATCTGTGCGTCGACGAGACCGAGGCGAGCTTCGCGAACGAGCTCGTGCCGCACGAGGTGTACCTGTCGGACTTCTGGATTGATCGCACCGAGGTCACCGTCGCCAGCTACCGCCGGTGCGTCTCGGCCGGACTCTGCACCGAGCCTCCGTATGCGTCCGGCGGGCAGCGGTTCGATCGGCCGGAGTATCCGGTGGTGCTCGTCTCGTGGGGCGACGCGCAGCGCTACTGCGCCTGGGCCGGCGGCCGCCTGCCGACCGAGGCCGAGTGGGAGCGCGCCGCGCGCGGCGCGGCCGGGCGTCGCTACCCGTGGGGCCATGTCTACAACCCGTTCCACGCGAACCACGGGAGGCTCTCGTTCGACGAGCTCGACGACGGCGACGGCTTCCTCGAGCTCGCGCCCGTCGGCTCGCTCGTCGCCGGGCGGACCCCCGACGGCATCGACGATCTCGCCGGCAACGTCGAGGAGTGGGTCGCCGACTACTACCATCCCGAATATCCAAGCGGCAGCGCGAAGGATCCGCGGGGGCCCGACATGGGGGAGGAGCGCGTGCTGCGGGGCGGCAGCTACATCCTGGGTCGACCGTGGCTGCGCGGCGCCGCGCGTGGGCACGACCTGCCGACCAGCCGCCGCGCGTGGCGCGGCTTCCGCTGCGCGCGCGACGCCTGACCGCGCGCGGCGCCCGCGGCGCCCATGCGCGCCGGCGATGCGCTCGCGCGGCGGTTGGCCGCCGCGCCGGATGGGCCCATACTGCGCCCGTGAGGATCGCGCACCTCTCTGATCTCCACCTCCTGTCCCTCGAAGGGGCCATCCCGTTCCGGCTGCTGAACAAGCGGCTCACGGGCTACATCAACCTCCGCTTCCGGCGCCGCGCCATCCACAAGCCGCACGCGGTGCACGCGGCGGCGAAGGAGATCCGGCGGCTCGGCATCGACCACGTCGTCATCACGGGCGACGTGTCGAACCTCGCGCTCGAGCGGGAGTTCGTCCTCGTCCGCAGCTTCCTGCAGCGCGATCTCGGGCTCCCTCCGGAGCGGGTGAGCATCGTCCCGGGGAACCACGACGCGTACACGAAGGGCGCGCACCGCTCGCAGCGGTTCTCCCAGTACTTCGCGCCGTACCTGCGCTCCGACCTCCCGCTCGACGACGCGGCCAAGCGCGATGACGGCGCAGGCGGCAGCGACGGCGGGGGCTCGGCGTTCCCCTTCGTCCACCTGCGCGGGCCGGTGGCGTTCATCGGCCTGTCGACCGCCTGGCCCCGTCCGCCGCTGGTCGCCTCGGGGCGGCTCGGCCCGGTGCAGCTACGCGCGCTGGAGCGCGTGCTGTCGCACCCGGAGGTGCGGCGGCGGACGCCGATCGTGCTCCAGCACCACCCCTTCCACAACCCGGCGAGCCGGGCGAAGACCTTGCTGGAGGGCCTGGGAGACGCCGCGGCCGAGGGGCGATTGCTCCGGCACGTCAGCCGCGGCCTGCTGCTGCACGGGCACCTGCACCGCCGCATTCACCGGAAGCTGCACACCGAGCGGGGTCACATCGACGCCGTCGGCGCCGCCAGCGCCTCGCTGCTTCACGAGAGCGATGAGCGGATGGCCGGGTTCAACGTCTACGAGGTCGACGACGCGGGCGCGATCAGGGGCATCACGTCCCACCGCTTCGTCCCGGGTCAAGAGGCGTTTCGCGAGGTCCCGGTCCCTGAACGCTGAGCGCACCCCGCGCTCGGCAGAACGCCCCGCGGGGCGGGGCGCTCTGCCGAGCGCCCCACCGGACACCGCGCGCAGCTCATCCGCCACGCGACGAACCCGCCGTGCGGGCGCGAGATGATCGGGCTCGGAGGGGAGTGGTTCGATCGCAGCGGGGGGCGCTGCGCTGGCAGTCCGGTGGGGCGCTGGTCAGGAGGAGATTCAGGCGGTGGCGCGGATCACGTTGACCGCCTGGAGACCTTTGGGACCTTCCTTGATCTCAAATTCAACGGTCTCGTCCTCGAACAGACGGCGGCGCCCCTCCCCGTTGATCTGCGAATAGTGAACGAAGACATCGGGGCCGGTCTCCTGCTTGATGAAGCCCCAACCCTTCTCGTCGTTGAACCACTTGACCTTGCCAACTGCCATATTTCCTCCACTTCAGAGCTCGTCGATACCCGAGGCGCGCAGGCTGGGAGTCGGGAGGAGGCCGCGGCTGCGGCTGCGGCCACGGCTCCCATGATTCCGATGCGGGCTTCGCTGCTTGCAGCAAAACCCCCCTCGTAGACAAATCCAGCTTGCGCAGGGCGGCTGCCCAGCCGCTGGTTGATGTGCATGCGCGGCGACTTCGACGATTCTCCCCGGTCCGAGCGGGCGCCAACGTAAACGGCCCGATGCGCCAAGGTCAAGCAGCGATGATGGTCCGACCCACGCTTGCGCGAGGCCGCACCGCCTCACCGGCAGTCCCTCCTTGCAGCCGCTTCCGACGAGAATGCCCCGCCGTACAGCAGATCCTGACGACGAGTACGGAAACGCGATCAATCACGGGGTTGCCTCGCGGTGCGAAGCAGGATTCGCGCGGCTGTCAAGATTTGCGCTCTTATCGAAGAGCCTTGTGCGTCGGCCCGCGCATGGCGTCGCGCCCTCGACGCGGCTCGTGAGATCGCCTCGCGCCGCTGGACGCGGCCATCGAGATGTCGCATGGCCGGCGACCGCCCGCGGACGTCGCGCCGCTGGCAGGCGTTGGCTCGGCCTGTTCGGCGACGCGCCGCCGGCGCGTCCCCCTGCGCGCGTGGCGCGGTGCGGCTCCTCAAGCGGCGCCTGCGCCGCGCCCCGCCGAGCGGCGCCTGCGCCGCGCTCCACCGAGCGGCGCCTGCGCCGCGCCCCGCCGAGCGGCGCCTGCGCCGCGCCCCGCCGAGCGGCGCCTGCGCCGCGCCCCGCTGAGCGCGGCCGGCGCGGGCGCGCGAGCCGACGCCCCGCGCGCCCGCTCGCCGCCCGGGAGCACGATCCGAAGGCATCTCGTTGACATGTCTGTTCGAGCTTGCTCGTATGGCGTGGCGAGGGCATCGGGTCTCACCTCCGCCCTGGCCCCGCGAGGCGACGAGATGTTCTCGGTGATCATCAGCGAGAAAGGGGGCGCGGAGCGCCGCGAAACCTTCGACCGGACAGAGATCAACGTCGGTCGCGTGCAGGGCAACGACCTGATGCTGCCGAAGGGCAACGTGTCGAAGCGGCACGCGCGCCTGCTCTTCCGCGACGGGCGCTTCATCGTCACCGACCTCAAGAGCACGAACGGCACGTACGTCAACGGTCGGAAAATCGCCCAGGCGACGATCGTCCGCGAGGGCGACAAGATCTACATCGGCGACTTCGTGCTGCGGATCGAGACGGCGGCGGCCGGAACGGCGCCCCCGGACAGCACGGCGCCCCCGGCGCGCGTGCCGGAGGAGACGGGCACCGGCGACCCCGCCCACCTCGCCGACCGCGCGGCGCCGCCTTCCGCCGAGAAGGGGCTGCACCGGTCGGCGCCCCTGCCGCTGATCAACGAGAAGGGCGAGCCGTCGCGCACCAGCCAGGGCGTGATCAGCCACTTCCCGCTCGAGAACGATCCGGACGAGTCGGCCGACGCCGCCGCGGCCGTCCCCGGCCCGCCGCGCATCCCCTCGCCTCGCCCGCCCATCGCGCCAGGCTCGCACGTCGGCGCGTCCGGCCCTCCGCCCCTGCCGATCCCTCCGGCGACGCCGAACGCGCCGGGCGCGCGCGACGGCCGCGCCGTGGCGCCCCCCGTCCACCCGACCACGCAGATGGCGCGCCCCTACCCGACCGCGACTCCGCTGCCGGGACCGGGCGGCGCGAACATCGCCGGGCCGGCGCAGGGCGCCGCGAACGTCGCCGTCCACCCCAGCGTGGTCCCCATCCCCAGCCGGCGCGCCATCCCGCCCGTCTCGGACCGGGTCGACCGCGGGCAAGGCGACTCGGCGCAGGCCGTGGCGCACCGCAGGGCGCTCGCGCGCCTCGTGGAGCGGCTCGCCGACCTCGTCGACCTCACGCCGCTCGACGGCGGGGCGCCGCCGGACGGCGCGCTCGCCCAGCGGATCGAGCAGGCCGTCGCCGCGGCCGCGGAGGCGATGCGCGCGACGGGCGAGCTCCCCGCCGAGGTCGACGCCGAGGCGCTCATGGCCGACGCGCACCGGGAGCTCCTCACGCTCGGCCCGCTCGATCGGCTGCTCGACGACGCCGAGGTCGGCGAGATCCAGGTGTTCCGCCACGACCACGTGATCGCGATGCACGGGCGCCGGCGCGTCATCACGGAGGTCGGGTTCAGCAGCGATCGCGCGGTCGACCGCGTCATCCGCCGGCTCTGCGCGATGGCCGGGCAGCCGCTCGAGCCGGGCGCGCGCTTCGCCGAGCGGACGCTGCCGCAGGGGCGGCGGCTCTTCGCCGTGCTCCCGCCGGCGGCGACCTCCACGCTGGTGATCCGGAAGCCGCAGCGCCCCGACGTCACGCTCGAGGACCTGGTGCGCAACGGGACGATCTCGCGGGCGATGGCCGTCCTGCTCTCCCAGTGCGTGATCGGGCGCGGCAACCTGCTCGTCACCGGGACGCGGGACGCCGGCACGGGCTGGCTGCTCGGCGCGCTCGCGGCCGCGGCGCAGCCCGACGATCGGTTCGTCGTGCTCCAGGACGAGGACGAGCTCGCCCTCGATCAGCCCAACACGCTGTCCATCGCGCTCGGCAGCACCGCGGACGAGCGGGCGCGGGCGGTGCAGGCGGCCGTGCGCCTCCGGCCGGAGCGGGTCGTGGTGAGCTCGTTCTCGGGCCACGTCGCGGCCGAGATCGTCGACGCGATCGGCGGCGGCATGGACGGCGTGCTCGCGGCCGCCCGGGCGCCCACGCTGCGCCAGGCGGTGACGCGGCTCCCCGCGGACATCGCCGCGACCCGCCCGGGGATCACGCCGGAGGCGGCGCGCGAGTGGCTGGCGTCGTCGTTCGACCTGGCGATCGAGATCGCGCTGCTCCGCGACGGCCGCCATCGCGTGCTCCGCATGGCCGAGCTCGCGGTCGAGAACGGGCAGATCGCCATCCGCGACGTCTTCACGTTCGTGGTCGAGCGGACGGCCGCCGGCGGCGCGCTGGAGGGGACGTTCCACCCTTCCGGGCTGGTGCCGGACATCGTGGAAGATCTCCAGTCCCGCGGGCTCACCGTCGACACGTCGACCTCGTTCCGGCGTAACCGCTAGTCCCGTCGGCCAGCGCGCCATCACGGGCACGGGCAATCACGGCAAGCACGGGCAAACACGGGCAGGCTGCGCAAGAAGCGCGCGAATCTCCGGCGCCAGGCGAGAACGTCTTGACGGGCGCCGGCGAGAAACGGAGGTTATGCTGTTGAACAGCCATGGCCATCCGCACCATCCTCCACTATCCCGACCCGCGCCTGCGACAGAAGGCGCAGCCGGTCGGGGACATCACCCCCGAAATCACCAAGCTTATCGACGACATGGCCGAGACCATGTACGCCGCGCCCGGCGTCGGCCTCGCGGCCACGCAGATCGGGGAGCCACACCGCATCTTCCTCGTCGACGTCGCCTCCGACAACGAGCCGAGCAACCTCCTCGTGTTCATCAACCCGGAGATCGTCCGGCAGGAGGGGCAGCAGGTCGGCCCCGAAGGCTGCCTGTCGTTCCCCGGCATCAGCGAGGACATCAAGCGCGCCGATCGCGTCAGCGTCCGCGCCCGCGGGCGCGACGGCGCGACGTTCGAGATCGCGGCCGACGGCCTGCTCGCCGTGGCCATCCAGCATGAGCTCGATCACCTCGACGGCGTGCTGATGATCGACCGGATGGGCACGCTCAAGAAGCGCATCGTCCAGCGGAAGATGCAGAAGCGCGGCGCCGAGGCGACGGGCTGAGCCGCGCCCGCGCCCCGGTCAGCTGCGCGCCGGGAAGGCCAGGGGGCCGCTGACGTACGCGTCGCGGCCGCAGAGCTCCCAGCGCGGATCGACGATCCGGGGCGCGTCCCCCGGCGTGTCCGGGCCGGCCCAGTCGACCGCGCCCGGCCGGCCGCGGGGGCCGAGCAGGATGGGCGCGACGAAGGCGTGGAGCTCGTCCGGCAGGCGCGACGCGAGCAGGCTGCCGGCGAGCTCGGCGCCGCCCTCCACGAGGATGGAGACGATCCCCTGCGAGGCGCAGAGGCGCATCGCGGCGGTCACGTCGACCCGGCCCTCCGCCGAGGTCGGCGCGCGCAGGACGACGCAGCCCGCGTCCACGAGGACCTGCTCGGCCGCCTCGGGCGCGTCGGCGCCCGTGAGCACCCACGTCGGCACCTCCCGCGCCGTCTGCGCCAGGCGCGTGTGGAGCGGCAGCCGGAGCCGCGTGTCGAAGACGAGCCGGATGGGGCTCCGCCCGCCGGGCGCGAGCCCCGCCTCGCGCAGGGTGAGACGAGGGTCGTCGGCCAGCGCGGTGCCGATGCCGATCGCCACCGCGTCGTGGCGCGAGCGGAGCTCCTGCACCTTGGCGCGCGCCTCCGGGCCGGTGACCCACTTCGAGGCCCCCGTGCGGGTCGCGATGCGGCCGTCGAGCGACAGGGCGAGCTTGAGCGCGATGTGGGGGATGCCGGTCGTGATGAACTTGGTCCAGGGCGCGATCAGCGCGCGGGCGTCGGCGGTGGCCACGCCGAGCTCGACGGCGAGCCCGGCGTCGCTGAGCCGCTGCGCGCCGCCGCCGACCACCCCCGGGTTCGGATCGGGCGCGCCGATGACGACGCGCTTGATGCCGGCGCTCAGCACCGCGTCCACGCAGGGCGGCGTGCGCCCCTCGTGGTTGCACGGCTCCAGCGTCACGTAGAGCGTCCCGCCGCGCGCCGCGTCCCCGGCCATCGCGAGCGCGAGCCCCTCGGCGTGCTCCTCGCCGGCGCGCGCGTGGTGCGCGACGGCGATGACGTCCCCCGCGGTGTTCACCACCACCGCGCCGACCGGGGGGTTCGGCGACGGCATCGCCTTGTGCGCCTCCTCGATGGCGAGGCGCATCATCGCGGCGTCGAACTCGGGATCGGGGGTGGGGAGCTTCGCAGACATCGAAGTGCCGGATCTACTAGGGCGCCTTGGCCTTCACAAGCTTGCCAAGCTCGACCATGAACTGGTCGATGTCCCGAAAGGAACGATAGACGCTGGCGAACCGGACGTAGGCGACCTCATCGAGCGCCCGCAGGTGGTTCATCACCCGCTCGCCGAGCTCGGTCGACAGGATCTCCCGCCGCTCGGATTCCTGCGCCTCGCGCTCGATCGCGTCGGCGATGGCCTCGATCTGGTCGGTGGACACGGGCCGTTTGTTGCAGGCGATGCGGAGCCCACGCACGAGCTTCTGCCGGTCGAACGTCTCCCGCCGGCCGTCCTTCTTGACGACCGTCGGCAGGATGTCCTCGACGCGCTCGTACGTCGTGAACCGGCGCTCGCACGAGGCGCACTCGCGCCGCCTTCGGATCACGTCGCCCGCGCCGCCGGCGCGGGAGTCGATGACCCGGTCCTCGAGGTGGCCGCAAAATGGGCACTTCATCGAGCCATCCGGCGCGGCGCGCGCTCAGCCGTCGAACTGGGAGAGCACGAGCGACACGTTCGTCCCGCCGAAGCCGAAGGAGTTCGACATGACGTGCTTCAGGCGGCGCTCGCGGGAGGTGAACGGCACGTAGTCCAGGGTGCACTCGGGATCCGGGTCGTCCAGGTTGAGCGTCGGCGGCACCGCGCCGTGGTGCAGCGCGAGGGCGCAGACCGCCGCCTCGACGCCGCCGGCGCCACCGAGCAGGTGGCCCATCGCCGACTTCGTCGAGCTCACCCAGAGGCGCTTCGACGCCGCGTGATCGCCGAAGAGCTTGAGGATCGCCCGGGTCTCCTCGATGTCGCCCTGGGGCGTCGAGGTGCCGTGGGCGTTGATGTAGTCGATCGCGTCCGGCGCGAGCCTGGCGTCGTCGAGCGCCATCTTCATCGCGCGCTGCGCCCCGGCGCCCTCGGGCGCCGGCTTCGTGATGTGGTACGCGTCGCACGAGGCGCCGTACCCCACGACCTCCGCGTAGATCTTCGCGCCGCGCTTCTTCGCGTGGGAGAGCGACTCGAGCAGGAGCGACCCGGCGCCCTCGGAGCAGACGAAGCCGTCGCGCCCCTTGTCCCAGGGGCGGCTCGCCCGCTGCGGCTCCTCGTTGCGCCGCGAGAGCGCGAACATCGCGCAGAACCCGCCGATGCCGAGGCCGGTGATCGTCGCCTCGGCGCCGCCCGTGAGCATGATGTGCGAGCGCCCACGGCGGATCCACTCGAACGCCTCGCCGAGCGAGTGCGCGCTCGACGAGCACGCGCTCGTGTTGCAGTAGCTCGCGCCCCGCAGGTCGAGCGCCAGCGCCACCTGTCCAGCGGCGAGGTTGGCGATGACCGTCGGGATGAAATAGGGGCTGACCTTCTGAGGGCCCTTCTCGTGCAGCGTGATCGAGTGTTGGAACAGGTACTCGAGGCCGCCGAGGCCGACGCCGATGAAGGTGCCGCACTGGTCGCGGTCCTCCTCGGTGAGCTCGATCCCCGCGTCCTTCATGCACATCTGCGAGGCGGCGATGGAGAGCTGGGCGAAGCGGCCCATCTCCTTCACCTTCTTCTTGGGGATGTACTCCTCCGGGACGAACCCCTTCACCTCGCCGGCGAAGCGCGTCGGAAAGGCGCTCGCGTCGAAGAGGGTGATGGGTCCGATACCGGACTGGCCAGCCAGCAAAGATTGCCAGGTGGCCTGCGTCCCGATGCCGTTGGGCGTAACGAGCCCGATGCCGGTGATGACAACGCGTTCCATGGCTCTTTTTGCCCTAGCGCCACCACAGAGGGGAGGACACGTGCTTCGACGAGGGGCGGACCCTTCGCCGGCTCACGCGCCATCTCACCTCCATGGTGACGCCGCGTCCGGTAGGGCGGTGGGGACGCTACTTCTTGGCATTCCTTTCGATGTAGTCGACCGCATCCTGGACGGTCCGGATCTTCTCCGTGTCCTCGTCCGGAATGTCGATCTCGAACGCCTCCTCGAACGCGAGGACAAGCTCCACCAGGCCCAGCGAATCGGCGCCCAGATCGTCGATGAAACTCGCCTCAGGCTTGATGTCCTTCTCGTCGACGTCGAGCTGTTCCTTGATGATTCGCTTTACTTCGGCCGTGATGTCGCGACCTTCAGCCATGGTATTCCTCCCGGGAAAACGGACCCCCTAGTAGCCCATCGCCATGGGCGTTGCACCATCGAATTACCTGCGACCGTCTTTTTCGTGTGCGCCTGGTTTGCCGCCGAGCGGACGCCTGGCTGGCTGCCGACATCTCCCCGACGAGCGCGCTCAGACGTACATGCCGCCGTTGACGCGCAGCGTCTCGCCCGTCACGTAGCTGGCCTCGTCGGAGCACAGGAATGTGATCGCCGCGGCGACCTCCTCCGGCCGGCCCGTACGCCCGAGCGGGACCATCTTCGTCAGGCCCTCTTTCATCTCAGCGCTGATCGTCGTCGTCATGTCGGTGTCGATGAAGCCTGGCGCCACCGCGTTGATGGTGATGCCGCGCCCAGCGTACTCGCGGGCGAGCGACTTCGTCACGCCGAGCAGGGCCGCCTTCGTCGCGGCGTACGCCGCCTGGCCCACGTTGCCCATCTCGGCCACGACGCTGGAGAGGAAGACGATGCGCCCCGTGCGCGCGCGCATCATCACCTTGGTCGCGGCCCGGGCGCACGCGATCGCGCCCTTGACGTTGACGGCGAAGAGGCGATCCAGGTCCTCCTCCTTGATCCGCAGGAGCAGCCCGTCGATCGCGATCCCCGCGTTCGCGACGAGGATGTCGAGCCGGCCGAGGCGCTTCGCCGCGTCGGCGATGGCGGCCTCGGTCGCCTGCAGGTTCGCGACGTCGAAGCCGAGCGCCTCGGCCTTGCCGCCGCGCGCGGTGATCGCCTCGACGAGCGCGCGCGCCTCGGCCTCCCCGCGCACGTAGTTGACGATCACGTGCGCCCCCTGCGCCGCCAGCGCCTCCGACGCGGCCCGCCCGATCCCCCGCGATCCACCCGTGACGATCGCAACTTTGCCCGTAAGGTCGAACATCGATGCCTATGCCTCCGAAAGGAACGCGCTCACGCGCTCAATCCCCGCCATGTCGCTCACGCTGAGCACCTTGATCTGCTTCGTGATCCGCTTCACCAGCCCGGCGAGCACCTTGCCAGGGCCGAGCTCCAGGGCGTGCGTGACGCCGTCCTCGGCCATGCGCTCGATCGTCCGCATCCACTGCACGGTGCCGTCGACCTGGCGCAGGAGGAGCGACCGCACCCGCTCCGGATCGGCGTTCGGCGCCGCGTCGACGTTCGCGATCACCGGGAAGGCGAGCGGCCTCAGCTGGGTGTGCTCGAGCTCGGGGCGCAGGCGCTCGGCCGCGGGCCGCATCAGCGCACAGTGGAAGGGGGCGCTCACCTTGAGCGGGATCGCCTTGCCGCCGCGGGCGACGGCGAGCTCGCCGGCCCGCGCCACCGCGCGGCTGTGGCCGGCGATCACGATCTGCCCCGGCCCGTTGTAGTTCGCCGGCGCGACCACCTCGCCCTGCGCCGCCTCCGCGCAGATCGCGAGCACGACGTCCTGCTCGAGCCCGATGAGCGCGGCCATGGCCCCCTCGCCCGCCGGCACGGCCTCCTGCATCGCGGCGCCGCGGATCCGGCAGAGGCGCACCGCCTCCTCGATCTCGAGCGCGCCGGCGGCGACCAGCGCGCTGTACTCGCCGAGCGAGTGGCCGGCCGCGTAGAGCGGCGGGTCGAGGTCGGGCAGGTGCTCGATGAGCGCCGCGGCCACGGCACAGCTGGTGGCGACGATGGCGGGCTGGGTGTTGCTCGTCTTCGTCAGCTCCTCCATCGGCCCCTCGAAGCAGAGCCGCGAGATCGGCTCGCCGAGCGCGGCGTCCGCGCGCGCGAACGCGCCGCGCGCCGCCGCCGAGGCCTCGGCGAGGGCCTTGCCCATCCCGACCTCCTGCGCCCCTTGCCCTGGAAACAGCCAAGCGATTTTCACGTTTGTCCTCACTTCCAAGCGGGGGACGCGGACGTCGGTCCGTCCCCGAACCACGTCACGGGGCAGGCGCGCGCGCGCCGCTCACATCCCCGCTCATGCCGGCGCGCCGGGCGAGCTCGGCCGCCCGGACGCGCAGATCTCGACCCCGACGCCGGCGCGCGCGCATGGCCCCCTCACATCCGGACGACGGATGCGCCCCAGGAGATGCCAGCGCCGAGCGCGCAGAACAGGACGTTGTGACCCGGCTTGATGCGCCCGTCGCGGACCGCCTCGTCGAGGGCGATCGGGATCGAGGCGCTCGAGGTGTTGCCGTACTCCTCGATGTTCAGGACGAACCGATCCAGCGGGAGGCTGAGCCGCGCGGCGACCTGGCTGATGATCCGCAGGTTCGCCTGGTGCGCGACGACCCAGTCGACGTCGGTGGCCGACATGCCCGCCGTTTCGAGGGCGATCAGCGAGGCGCTGGAGAGGTTCTTCACGGCGACCTTGAAGATGTCCTGCCCCACCATGTGGACCTTGTTGCGGTTCTGCTCGATGCCCTCGGCGGTGAGCGGCTCGGCCGTGCCGCCGCCCGGGATGACCAGCGAGCTGGCGAGCCCGCCGTCGCTGAAGATCCGCGTCGAGACGATGCCCCTGCCGTCGCCGGACGCCGGCCCGAGCACGACCGCCCCGGCGCCGTCGCCGAACAAGACGCACGTCGTGCGATCCTTCCAGTTCAGGATCCGCGAGAGCAGCTCGACGCCGACCACGAGGATGTTCCGGGCCACGCCGTTGGAGATGAACTGATCGGCGATGGTGAGCCCGTAGACGAAGCCCGCGCAGGCCGCCGAGATGTCGAACGAGGGGATCTCCTGGGCGCCGAGCTTCTGCTGCACGTGCACGGCGCAGGCGGGCATCGGGCTGTCGCCGCTGATCGTCCCGACGATGATCATGTCGAGGTCGGCGGCGGAGAGCCCGGCCGCTGCCAGCGCGGAGCGCCCGGCGGCGGCGGCCATGTCGCTCGTGAGCTCGCCCTCGGCGGCGATGTGGCGCCGGCGGATCCCGGTCCGCTCGCTGATCCAGCTGTCGGAGGTGTCGACGATCTTCTCGAGATCGGTGTTGTGCAGGATCCGGGCTGGCGCGTAGCTGCCCGTCCCGAGGATGCGGCTCTTCGGCCGCGCGGCGCTCATGCGAGGCCCCCTCGCATGCCCGCGTGGGTCGGCGCCGCGCCCGCGTGGTTCAGCGCCGCGCCCGGGTGCGCGGGCGCAGCGATCGCGCGCCCCGGCGTCCGCGCACCCGCCCCGGTCATGTGGCCGCGGTCGCCTTGGTCGCCTTCGCCTTGCGCCCGTTGTAGTGCCCGCAGGCGCCACAGGCGCGGTGCGGGAGCCGGGCTTCCCCGCAGTTCTCGCAAGAGACGAGCTGGACGGGGGTCACCTTGTCGTGGTTGGCGCGCCGCATGTCGCGCTTGCTGGGGGTGGTTTTCCTCTTGGGGACGGCCACGGAGCTACTCCTTCTTGGTCTTCTTCTTCGGTGTCCCGGCCTTGGCCGGGGAGGTCGAGGCAGGTTGCGCGCGCCGGTCAGAGCCGCCGGGCTTCTGTCCAAGCTTCTCTCGGAGCGCGCTGAGCGGCGCGAGCCGCGGGTCGAGGCCTGGAGCCTCGTCCTCCTCCGCCGCCCCGCCGGCGAGGGTCGAGGAGCCGCCTTCGCGGTCCTCTCGGGACGCGGCAGGACCGATACCCGGGCAAGCCTCGGAGCACAAGGGGAAGTTCGGCATCTCGAGGAGAATGGCTTCCCGGATAAACGGATCGAGCACCACCGTCTCGCCGTCGTACGTGTCGACGTCGGCCTCCTCGGCCGTGAACTCGTACTCGGGCTCCTTGGCCTTGGCCCCCGCCTTCGCCGCCCCGTTGCGGCCCCCGTCGTCCCGCCGGTGGCCGTGCCCGTGGGCCTCGGCCTTCGGCGCCGGACGCAAGAGGAGCGAGAGCTCGGCGTCGATGTCCAGCGCGGCGGGCGACAGGCACCGCGCGCACGGCGTGGCGACCGGCGCCTTGACGCGGCCGCGCACGACGATCTCGTTCCCCGTGCGGGAGAGGCGGGCGGTGAGGTGGCCGGGCGCGCGCCCGGCGACGTCGGCGTCGGCGAGCTCTGCGCTCAGCCAGTCGGCGGGCAGCGGCATGTCCAGCGAGAGGCCGGAGATGTCGATGTCATTGGCGGAGACGGCGATCTGGGACATGGGTTCCGGGCCAGTGAAAGCGGAGCGTTTAGCGCGGGGTGCGTTGGCTCGCAAGACCGAGCGCGAGCCGCCGCCTCGGCGGGGCCGCGTGGTAGCGTCGCCCCCGCATGGACCGCAGCGCCGCCACGCCCGAGATCCCCCCCGCGGGCGCCGCCGGCGAGCGACCGGAGCCTTCGGGAGGGGCCCCGCGGGCGAGCCGGCGCGCGGCGATCGCGCTCGCCCTCTACGCGCTGGTGACGCTCGTGTACGGCGCCAGCGCCTCGCGCGAGCTCTTCGCGGTCCACACGCCCTTCAACCACTACGCACTGCTGGCCGAGGCGTGGCTCGACGGCCGCCTCGACCTCGGCGGTCCGCCGCCGGCGTACGCGGGCGGCAACGACTTCGCCGTGTTCGGCGATCGCACCTACGTCAGCTTTCCCCCCTTCCCCGCCGTCCTCATCGCGCCGCTCGTGAAGCTCGCGGGCAGCGCCGAGCGCGTGCGCGACGGGCAGTTCTTCCTGGCGTTCGCCGGCGTCGGCCCGGCCGTCCTCTTCCTCGCGCTCGAGAGGCTCTCGGCGTCGCGGCGCAGCCGCCGCACGCAGGTCGAGAACGCCGCGCTCGCGCTGCTCTTCGCGTTCGGGAGCGTCTACTGGTTCAGCGCCGTGCAAGGGACGGTGTGGTTCGCGGCGCACGTCGTCGGCGTGGCGCTCGCGTGCATCTACCTGTACTGCGCGCTCGACGCCGCCCACCCGCTCGCCGCGGGCCTCGCCCTGGGCCTCGGCTTCGCGACCCGCACGCCGCTCGGCTTCGCCCTGCCGCTGTTCCTCTGCGAGGCGCTCCGCGTCGGCCGCTCGGATCCGCGCGCCCTCGCCCGCCGGCTCGCCCTGTTCGCCGCGCCGGCGGCGCTCGTCCTCGCCGCGCTGCTCTGGCACAACCACGCGCGGTTCGGCGACGCGGCAGAGTTCGGGCACCGGTACCTCCACATCGCCTGGCGCGCGCGGATCGAGAAGTGGGGGCTCTTCTCGTACCACTACCTGCCGCGCAACCTCGCGGTGGTGCTCACGAGCTTGCCGTACACCCACGCGCAGGGCGCGCCCTTCCAGATCAACGCGCACGGCCTCGCGCTCTGGGTGACGACGCCGATCTACGCGTGGGCGCTCTGGCCCCGGCGCACGCCGCCCGTGTTCTGGGCGCTCGCCGCCACGGCGGCCGCGGTCGCGCTGCCGAGCCTCTTCTACCAGAACAGCGGCTGGATCCAGTTCGGCTACCGCTTCTCCAACGACTTCGCGCCGTTCCTCTTCGCCATGATCGCCGTCGGCGGCCGCCGCTTCGGCGCGCCGTTCTACGCCCTCGGCGCGGCCGCGATCGCCGTGAACGCGTTCGGCGCGCTCACGTTCCAGCGCGCGGGCTTCGAGCGGTTCTATTTCCTCGAGCGCACCCAGCGCGTCCTCCACCAGCCGGATTGACCGCGCCGGCGCCGCCGCGGCGCCGCGCCGTTCGTCCCCGCCGCCGCGCGAGGGCCCGACGGCAGCGCGCCCCCGCGGGCGAGCGGGCGATCCGGCGGGCGGCGCACGCGGGCCTTGGGTGCAGGGCGCTCGCTGTGCTAGCCCTCGCCGCGCCATGGAAGCTCTGCTCGACCCGGCCGCCATCGGGCGCGGCCTGCGGCGCATCGCGCTCCAGATCGCCGAGCGCGGCCGCGGCGTGGACGATCTGGCGCTCATCGGGATCCGGCGGGGCGGCGAGCCGCTCGCCAAGCGGCTCGCCGCGCTGCTCCTCGAGATCGAGGGGCAGGCGCCGCCGGTCGGCGCCGTCGACATCACGCTCTACCGCGACGACGCCGCGACCGCCCTGCCGAACCCGCGCATCGGCCCCAGCCACATCACCTTCCCCGTCGACGGCCGGCGCATCGTGCTGATCGACGACGTGATCTACACCGGCCGCACCATCCGCGCGGCGCTCGACGCGGTGCTCGACTACGGGCGGCCGCAGCGGATCGAGCTCGTCGCGCTCGTCGATCGCGGCGGCCGGGAGCTGCCGATTCACCCCGACTACATCGTCCGCGCGGTCGAGCTCGCCCCCGGGCAGCGCGTCGACGTGGTGGAGCGCGCTGGCGAGCTCTGGGCTCTCGTCACCGCCGCCGGCGCCAAGATCTCGGAGCCCCCCTCTCCCCCGGAAGGAACGTAAGCGAGCGCATGAGGAGGATTTACCCGCACCGACACCTGCTCGGCATCGAGGGGCTGACGCGCCCCGAGATCGTGGCCCTCCTGGACGCCGCCGAGTCGCTCTTCGACGTCTCCCGGCGGAGCGTCCGCAAGGTGCCCACGCTCCGCGGCAAGACGGTCGTGAACCTGTTCTACGAGCCCTCGACGCGCACGCGGACGTCGTTCGAGCTCGCGGGCAAGCGGCTCAGCGCCGATGTGATCAACATCAGCGTCTCCACCTCGAGCGCCGTCAAGGGGGAGTCGCTGCTCGACACGGTGCAGAACCTCCAGGCGATGCAGCCCGACGTCCTCGTCATCCGGCACAGCGCGTCGGGCGCGCCGCACCACATCGCCGAGCGCACGCGCGCCGCGGTCGTCAACGCGGGCGACGGCACGCACGAGCACCCGACGCAGGCGCTGCTCGACGCGTTCACGATCCGCCGCGCCAAGGGGCGGCTGGAGGGGCTGGAGGTCGCCATCTGCGGCGACATCGTCCACAGCCGCGTGGCCCGCTCGAACGCGCACCTGCTCACGACGATGGGCGCGCGGGTCCGGTTCGCCGGGCCGCGCACGCTCCTGCCGGTCGCGGGCGAGTCGCTCGGCGCGACGATCTACGACCGGATCGAGCCCGCCCTCGAGGGCGCCGACGTGGTGATGATGCTGCGGGTGCAGCGCGAGCGGCTGAGCGGCAGCTTCCTGCCCAGCACGCGCGAGTACAGCCGCACCTTCGGGCTGAGCCCGGCCCGGCTCGCGCTCGCCAAGCCGGACGCGATCGTGATGCACCCGGGGCCGATGAACCGCGGCGTGGAGATCGATCCGCGCGTCGCGGACGGGCAGCAGAGCGTCATCCTCGACCAGGTCGAGGCCGGCGTCGCGGTCAGGATGGCGGTGCTCTGGGTCCTGGCCGCGGAGGCCAACGAGTTCTCCGCGACCGGCGAGCCGCGGCCCGCGGTCTGACGCCGTCCGCGCGGCCGGCGTCAGCGTCAGAGCGCGGCGAGCAGGCCGCGCGCCCGAACCATCACGAGCGGACGGGAGGGAGCGGCGCGCCGGGGGCGGACGCGCTGTCCCCTCGTGCCGTTCCCTCGTGGCCGCGCGGGCTTGCGGCGGCCCGCGGCGAACGGGGTTCCCTGCCGCGCCGCGTTTGAATACGCTGGTCCATCTTTTTGAAAGGGTGGATGCCAACCATGTTTTCGCGAGACGTCCTCAAGATCGATGCCCCGGCGGTAGCGCAAGAGATCGAGCAGGCCATCCGGGATCAGGTATTCGGTACGCTGCGGCGGCGCGGGGCCGTGGTCGGGATCTCGGGCGGGATCGACAGCTCCGTCGTCTCGACGCTGTGCGCCCGCGCGCTCGGCAAGGACAAGGTGCTCGGCATCTTCATGCCCGAGCGCGACACCTCGGACGACGCGCTCCGGCTCGGCAAGATGCTCGCCGAGCACCTCGGCATCGAGTCGGTCATCGAGAACATCAAGCCCGCGCTCACCGGCCTCCGCTGCTACGAGCGGCAGGACGAGGCGATCCGGATGGTCTACCCGGACTATACCGAGAGCTGGAAGTTCAAGATCACCCTGCCCTCGATCCTCGAGAGCGACCGGCTGAACGTCTCGCAGCTGACGGCGCAGCCGCCCGGCGAGGAGCCGCGGGTGAAGCGGATGCCGCTGAACGCGTACCTGCAGCTCGTCGCCGCGACGAACTTCAAGCAGCGCATCCGCAAGATGATGGAGTACTACCACGCGGACAGGCTCAATTACGCCGTCGCCGGCACGCCGAACCTGCTCGAGTACGATCAGGGCTTCTTCGTGAAGCAGGGCGACGGCGCCGCGGATTTCAAGCCGATCGCGCACCTGTACAAGAGCCAGGTCTACGCGCTCGCCGAGCACATCGGCGTCCCCGCCGACATCCGCAGGCGCGCGCCGACGACGGACACGTTCTCGCTGCCGCAGGGACAGGACGAGTTCTACTTCGCGCTCCCCTACGACAAGATGGACCTCTGCCTCTACGCCTACAACAACAAGGTACCGGCCGCGGAGGCGGCGCCCGCCGTCGGCATCACGCCGGCGCAGGTCGAGCGCGTGTTCAAGGACATCGAGGCGAAGCGCCGCGTGGCGCAGTACCTCCACGCGCAGCCGCAGCTCGTCCGCGGTTTGAGCCACGCCTGACGATCCGCGCCCTTCGCGCCGCGCGCCCGACGCCCACGACACACGCGCCCGACGGCGCTGCTCCGGGCGCGAAACCGACCGGAAACATGGCGGCCAGCGCGCGAGAAGCGTGCGCGAGATCAACAAGGCCAACAAGGACGTGAGCGGCAGGGCGCGCTCGCGCGAGAGCGCCCCACGACCACGACGGACTCGCGACGAGATCGCGAGTCGCGACTCTCACCTCGGCAGCGCCCATCCCGCGGCGGCCAGCGCCGGACGGCGACGGGACAGGGCCCTCGGGCGATCCGCGCGACGCGCTGGGACGCGCGCTGGGACGCGAGCTCGGCTCCTCCGAGTGTCCTCGACAGGTAAGCCTGGGGGGTGATAGACGTAGAAGTTAACTCCATGAGCACTTCCAGCATCGAATCGACGATTCGCAACTTCCTGGTCGCCTCGTTCGGATACAGGGGCGCTACCGCCGATCTGGGGGCCGAGGTCCCTTTGCTCGATCAAGGAATCCTCGACTCGACGGCCGTCCTCGAGATCGTCCAGTTCCTCGAGCAGGACCTCGGCATCCAGGTCGCCGACGAGGAGATGGTGCCGGAGAATTTCGGCTCGATCGCCCGCCTCGTGACCTACGTCAACGGGAAGAAGAGCAGCAACTAGCCCGAACACCCCGGGGGGCGCATGAGCACGCAGCACACCGCTCGCCGCGATCCGCGCTCGGATCGCTTCCTCATCGACTCCGCGCTGCGATCGTTCGCCGCGTCGCGCCCCGACCACGTCGCGCTGGTCGCCGAGGGGCGGCGGCTCACGTACCGCGAGCTCGACGCGCTCGCCGACCGCTGCGCCGCCCTCTTCCGCGCGTCCGGCGTGCAGCGCGGCGATCGCGTGATGATCGCGCTCGACAACGGCGTGGACGCGGTCGTCGCCTACTACGGCACGCTCCGGGCCGACGGGGTGCCGTCGCTGCTCGGCACCGCGATGCGACCCCGGCGCCTCGGGCAGGTCATGGAGCTCGCCGAGCCGCGCGCGCTCGTGGCGGCGCGCAGCATGCGCGATGGGCTCGCGGCCGTGGCCGAGCTCCCGCCCGCCGCGAGGCCGGCGGCGACGTTCCTGAGCGGCGCCGCGCCCCCGGCCGCCGCGGCCGGCCCCTCGCCAGAGGCGCGCGACTTCCAGGAGGCGCTGGCCGGCGCGCCGAGCGAGGCCCCCGAGCGCCGGGCGATCGAGCTCGACCTCGCGACCCTCTGCTGGACGAGCGGCAGCACGGGCGAGTCGAAGGGCGTCATGCTGACGCACCAGAACCTCCGCAACAGCAGCGCGGCGATCGGCGCGTACCTCGAGCACACGGCGGACGACGTGATCCTCTGCGTGCTGCCGCTGTCGCACACCTACGGGCTCTTCCAGCTGCTCGTGACGCACGCGTTCGGCGGGACCGTCGTGCTCGAGAAGGGCTTCTCCATGCCGTGGCCGATCGTCCAGAAGCTGGCCGACGAGCGCGCCACCGGCTTCGCGGGCGTGCCGACGATCTTCGCCTCGATGCTGTCGCTCAAGAACTTCGCGAAGGCGGACCTCTCGGCGCTCCGTTACATGACGAACGCCGCGTACGGGCTCCCCGCGCCGCAGCTCCTGCGCCTGCGCGAGCTCCTCCCGAACGTCTCCTTCTTCGCGATGTACGGCCAGACCGAGTGCACGCGCGTCTGCTACCTGCCGCCGTCGCTGGCGCTGGAGCGGCCGTCCTCCGTGGGCATCGCGATGCCGAACGAGGAGCTCTGGATCGAGCGGGAAGACGGCACGCGGGCGGAGCCGGGCGAGGTGGGCGAGCTCGTCGTGCGCGGGCCCAACGTGATGCGCGGCTACTGGAAGAACCCCGACGCGACCGCGCGCGCGCTCCGGCCGGGGCCCCTCCCGGGCGAGGTCGTGCTCCACACCGGCGACCTCTTCAAGATGGATGAGGATCGGTACCTCTACTTCGTCGCGCGCAAGGACGACATCATCAAGACCCGCGGCGAGAAGGTGAGCCCCCTCGAGGTCGAGTCCGTGATCTGCAAGGTCCCGGGCGTGATCGAGGCGGCGGTCGTCGGCGTGCCGGATCAGGTGCTCGGCGTCGCGGTGAAGGCCGCCGTCGTGAAGGCGGAGGGCGCCGCGGTGACGGCCGACGACGTCCGCAAGAAGGTGCGGTCCGAGCTCGACGAGGTCGCCGTGCCCAAGTTCGTCGAGTTCATGGACGCGCTCCCCAAGACGGCGAGCGGCAAAGTCAAGAAGAGCGAGCTCATCTGATATGTGCGGTATCGCCGGCCTGATCAACCTACGCTCCGACGCGCCGAACCCCGACCGCGACCTGGCCCTCAGGATGGCGCGGGCGCTCCGCCACCGCGGCCCCGACGGCTTCGGCATCTACCGCGATCGCCACGTCGCGCTGGCCCACGCCCGCCTGTCGATCATCGACCTCGACGGCGGCTGGCAGCCGATGGCCAACGCCGAGGAGACGCTCTGGGTCTGCTTCAACGGCGAGATCTTCAACTACATCGAGCTCCGCGAGGAGCTCACGGCGAAGGGCCACCACTTCCGGACCAAGAGCGACACCGAGGCGCTGATCCACGCCTACGCCGAGTACGGCGAGGCCATGGTCGACCGGCTGAACGGCCAGTGGGCGTTCGTCCTCTGGGACGTGAAGCGGAGGCGCGCCTTCTTCTCGCGCGACCGCGTCGGCATCAACCCGCTCTTCTGGACGGTCCACCGCGGCGTCCTCCGGTTCGCCAGCGAGGTGAAGTCGCTCTTCCAGGACCCCACCATCCCCCGCGCGATCTCCCGCGACGGGCTCGACGAGGCCCTGACGTTCTGGGCGCCGGTCGCCCCGCTCACCCCGTACGAGGGCATCCAGCAGATCCCGCCGGGCTCGGTGGCGACGCTCGATCTCGATCGCGACGTGGCGCCGCGCGTCTCGATCCGCTTCCGGCCCGAGTTCCCCGTCGAGCGCGCGCGCGGGTCGGTCGGCGACGAGGCGGCGCTCGTCTCGGGCGTGCGCGAGGCGGTCCGCGGCGGCTCGACGATCCGCCTGCGCGCCGACGTCCCCGTCGGCAGCTACCTGAGCGGCGGCCTCGACTCGACCATCGTCGCGGCGCTGATCGCCTCGAACCGCGAGGTGCCGCTGCGCACGTTCTCGGTCGAGTTCGCCGAGCGCGAGTTCGACGAGGCCGAGCACCAGCGCGACGCCGTCGCGCACCTCGGCACGTCGCACGCCTCGATCCAGTGCGGCGACGCCGACATCGCCCGCGTCTTCCCGGACGTCGTCTACCACGCCGAGGCCCCGCTCCTGCGCACCGCCCCGGCGCCGCTGTTCATCCTGGCGCGCCTCGTCCGGCAGAGCGGCTACCGCGTGGTGCTGACCGGCGAGGGCGCCGACGAGTTCTTCGCCGGCTACGACATCTTCCGCGAGGACCGCGTCCGCCGCTTCTGGGCGCGCCACCCGGACAGCAAGCTCCGGCCCCAGCTCCTCCTCCGGCTCTACCCCTACCTGCAGCGGTCGCCGGTGGCGCAGGTCGAGATGGCGAAGGCCTTCTTCGGGCGGAACCTCGCGCAGACGGGCGACCCGTTCTACTCCCACCGCCCGCGGTGGGACGCCACGAGCCGCATCAAGCTGATGCTCGACCCCGCGATGCGCGAGGGCGTCGCCGACACCGCGGCCGCCGATCGCCTGAGGGAGCAGCTGCCCGCGGACTTCATGCGCTGGACGCCGCTCGCGCGCGCGCAGTACCTGGAGATCGCGACCCTGCTCTCGGGCTACCTGCTCTCCTCGCAGGGCGAGCGCATGATGATGGCGAACTCGGTCGAGGGTCGCTTCCCGTTCCTCGATCCCAACGTGATGGACGTGGCGGACGCGCTGCCGGACGCGCTCAAGCTCCGCACGCTCGACGAGAAGCACGTGCTCAAGCGCGCGATGGGCGACCTCTTGCCGCCCGGCGTCCTCGCGCGGAAGAAGCAGCCGTACCGCGCGCCCGTGGTGCAGCCGTTCTTCGGGGGCGGGTCGCCGGACTACGTCGAGACGTGCCTGTCGCCGGACGCCATCAAGGACGCGGGCATCTGGCAGCCGCAGCCGGTCGCGTCGCTGGTCGCGAAGTGCCGCAAGACCGGCGGCAAGTCGATGAGCAACACCGACGACATGGCGTTCTGCGCCATCCTCTCCACGCAGCTCATGGCGCGCGACATCATCCAGGGCGCGCGGGTCGTCTCGGCCGCCGACGACACGTCGGGCCGTCTCGGCGTCGACGTCGACCGGCTGCGCGACGCCGCGGGTTGATCCCGCGCGCCCGGCGCCCGGGCGAGGCGGCGCCGGGCGCCCCTCCTCAGAGGGGCCGCTTGCGCACCCCGCCGGAGCCCTGCTCCTCCACCCAGAACACGAACCCGCCGTGGAGCGCGATCCCGCGCGGGCTGCCGCCCTCGTGCAGCACCTGTTGCCGCCCCGAGCCGTCCTTGCGCTTGCGCAGGACGCGGGGGGTCCCCTGATCGGTCCAGTAGACGAAGCCGTCCTCCGCATCGTCGACGGCGATGCAGTCCGGGGACGGGTGCGCCGCGTCGTCGTCGTCGGGCGTCCACAGCGCCTCCGGCGCCCCCGCGCGGTCCTTCCGCGCCCGCATCACGGCGACTCCCGCGTCGCCGGCGTTGCCGCTGCGCGGGCTGTTGGTCCAGTAGACGAACGCGTCATCGACGGCGATGGCGTACGGGAACGACTGGTTGTCCGCCAGCCTGTCCGTCTGGCCGTTATTTCGCCGCGTCCGGTTCACCGTGCCGCGCGCGCTCCGATCGACCCAGTACACGAACTCCTCGTCGAGCGCGATGAGGTGCGGGGACGCGCGCTCGTCCTCGTGGAACCGGTCGTCCGGCCATCCGTCGGGCATCGTGATCTGGCCGATGAGGCTCCCCCTCCCGGGCATGCCGATGCCCGCCGAGCGCTGGGACCAGAACACCTCCCGGTCGTCCGCCGCCACGCCGAGGGTCGCGAAGTTCGAGTCGAAGATCTCCTTCGGGTCCTCTGCTCCCTCGCGATCTACCCACATGATGTTCTTGGCGTTGAGGTTGGCCCAGAAGACGCCGTGCTCGTTGACCGCGATCCCGTACGGCGTGTTCTGCCCGTCGGCGAGGAGCGTGACCGGCCCGCCGCGGGCCGGCACCTTCTGCACGCTGCCGTTCGCGCTCTCGCCGGCCGTCCAATAGACCTCATCCAGGTAGATGAAGAGGTGCCTCCCGTTCGCGTCGTCCGGGGTCGGGTACCCGCGCGCGATCTCCGTGACCCCGCTGCAGCTGCCGGCGCGGCACGTCCCGCGGTCCAGGCACACCGAGCCGCAGGCGCCGCAGTTCAGGGGGTCGGCGTCCACGGGCGTCTCGCAGTCGCCGTCGCCGTCGCAGTCCGCCAGGCCGGCCGCGCACCCCGAGGACCCGCCGGAGGACCCGCCAGACGAGCTCGCGCCGTCCCCTTCACCCACCGCGAAGTCCCCGAGCAAGCTCGTGCATGCGGGAGCGATCGCGACGGCAACGCTGAGCATCAAGCCGACCCGGAACGCGTGGCGCATCAGAAAGTCCCCTTCGCTCCCGCGGAGCCGAGCCCGATCACGGGCGTGATCGATATCCCGGCGCGCTGCGGCGAGCTCGGCGCCGTGAGGAGAAGAAACGTCCCGACGCCGACGCCCGCGGCGCCGATCGCGAACCCGATCGTCGAGAGGGTGCCCATCGCATGGTAGCTGTCGACGTCGCCCTGGAGCGACGGGTCGCACCGGTCGGCAGGGCAGCGGTCCGAGAGGTCGCGGTGCTTGCCGATCGCGAGCACGCCGCCCACCGCGCCGGCCGCGAGGCCGACGCCGCCGAGCCCCAGCGCGGCGATCCCCAGGACGGTGCCGGTGCTGCCCCCCGAAGCAGCGCCAGGGCCCGCGTCGGGCGCCGGCGCGACCGGCCGGGGCGGCGCGGGCGGGGGCGGCGGCGCGAGCGGCTTGAGCTCGAGCGCGACGGTCTCGCTCGCGCCCTCCGCCAGGGTCACCTTCGCCTCGACCGGCGCGAACCCCACCGCCTCCGCGCGCACGGTGTGGTCGCCAGGATCGACCGGCCGCTTGACCCCGAGCGCGGCGCGCGGCACGGGCTCGCCGTCGATCGTGACGGCGGCGGTCTCCGGCCCGCGCACCGAGATGAGCACCTGCGGGATCCGGGGCGCGAGCGCGTCGAGCTCGCGCTGGGCCGCCGCGATCGCCTCGAAGAACTGCTCGGGCGATTTCTCCGGCGCCCCCTCGCGGACGATGCGGCTGTACGACTCCTGCGCCGCGATCCACGCGCCCAGGCCCACCTGGGCGCGCGCGACGCCGAGCAGCAGCGTCGGGGCGTGGATGATGGCGTCGGCGCGGCGGAACCGATCGAGCGCGGCGGAGAAGTCCTTCCGGTCGAGGGCCTCCTGGCCCTCCACGGCGAGCGAGCGCGCCGTCGCGCGATCGGCGTCCGAGACCTGCGCCAGCGCGGCGGGCGCGCAGGTCAGCGCGAGCAGCAAGGAAGCGATCCCTAGTCGACGAGCCATACGAGCGAGGTGTGTGCGAGGTGCTGCGGTGAACTTCAGATGCCGAAGTCCGTCGGCTTCGGCTTGCGGCGCGCGCTGCCCGCCGGCGCCGGGGCGCGCGGCCTCGCCGGAGCGGGCTGCGCCGCGGGCGCGCGCGGGCCGCGCGGCGCCGCCGTCGACGTCGGGGGCGCCGGCGCGGCAGAGCCGGCCGCCGAGGCGGGCGGCTCGGGCTCCTTCGCCGGCGCGGCGGCCGACGCCACGGCGTCGGGCCCCGGCGGCGCGCCGGGCGCCGACGGCATCGACGACGGCGGCGCCGGCTGCGCGAGCGGCTGGGCCGGGGCGGTGGGGCCCGCGCCGCGCAGGGCGAAGAACGCGACGGCGGCGAGGATGACCGCGCAGGCCCCCGCGGCGGCGAGCGCCCGCCCCACGATGGGCCGCCGGACCGGGGGCGACACCACCGAGACCAGCGCGCTGGCGGTGTGCGACCGCATCTGGCGGCCCGCCGCCTCCGCCTCCCCCGGCGAGGACACCGTCCTGCCGGAGCTCGCCGAGATCCGCTCGGCCTCGGCCTCCGACGAGGCGACCAGCGTCGCCGCGTCGGCGAGCGACGGCGCGGCGCTGTCGGGCCCCGGGTCGACCAGCGTGGCGCTCTCCTTCGACCGCGGCGAGAACCCGAGCTCCACCGAGATGCGCTCGCCGGACGGCCGGAGCGGGCCGACGATGCTCGTCCTCGACTCGAAGCTGTCGCTCGCGACGTCGAGGGCGACCGCGAGCGCGTCGCAGAACTCCTTCGCGCTCTGGAAGCGGGCCTCCGGCTCGCGCGACGCCGCGCGGGCCCACCAGGCGTCGAAGCCGGGCGGCACCGGGGCGAGCTGCGACGGCACGGGCAGCGGCTTCACCATGATCTTGAGGAGCAGATCGCCGAACGCCTCGCTGTTGAACGGGAGCGTGCCGGTCAGGCACTCGAACACCACGACGGCGAGCGACCAGAGGTCCGAGCGGTGATCGATGCTCTTGGTCCCCTGCGCCTGCTCCGGGCTCATGTACGCGGGGGTCCCCAGGAGCGAGCCGGTCTTCGTCGTGGAGGTGACCCGGGGCGTGCTGTCCTTCGCGATGCCGAAGTCGAGCACCTTGGCGATCTCGCGGTCGTCGTCCCGGACGAGGAAGATGTTGGCCGGCTTGAGGTCGCGGTGGACCAGGCCGGCCGCGTGCGCCCGGGTGAGCGCGCGCGCCACCTGCGCCGTGATCGCCATCGTGTCGTACGGGTCGAGCCGCCCCACCCGCTGGATGCGGGCGTCGAGGTCCTCGCCGTCGAGGTACTCCATCGCGATGTACGGCGTCCCTTGCCACACACCGTGGTCAAGGATCTGCACCACGTGGGGGCTCCGGATCTGCGCTGCGACCTTCGCCTCCCGCTCGAAGCGGAGCCGCACCTCCTTCGAGACCCCCTGCGCGTGCATGAACTTGATCGCGCACGGGATGTCGAGGCCGATGTGCTGAGCGAGCCACACCGAGCCCATCCCGCCTTGCCTGAGCGGACGCACCAGGCGAAAGCGATCGGCAACGGTGTTCCCCGCGGCGGGTGTCACGGAGCCTCCCAGACCTTCTCGGATATCACAGATGGCCGTCCAGGGTCACGTTTGCGCCGTGAAAAACCGCATCCGGACGACGTCGCCGCGGGCGCGGCTTGTGCCGCGCGTCACGAAGCGCGCGGGTCATCGGGCGCGCGCTTCGTGATGCGCCTCGGGCGCGCTGTCCTGACGCAAGCCAAGCGCGAGCCTAGCGCGAGCCCGAGCTCGCCGCGGGCTCCTGCGGAGGCCGCCGCGCGCCGGACGGAGCCGGAGGCGCGCTGCCCCCGCCCGCGGCGCCGAGCGGCGTGCCCGTCGTCTGCGCGAGCTTCTGGCCCCGCGGATCGTCCGGGAACGCGTCGATGAACTTGCGCACGTGGTGGCGCGACTCCTCGAGGATGCCCGCGCGGAACGTCAGGAGCGCGAGGTTGTAGCGCGCGTCGGCGTTCCTCGGATCGGCCTTCAGGGCGGCGAGGTAGCCCTGGCGCGCGCCGTTGTAGTCGCCGCGCTTGTCGGCGACGAGCGCGAGGTTGTAGAGCGCCTCGGCGTCCGAGGGATCCTGCTCGGCGAGCGGCGCGAGGCGCGCCCTGGCCCCGTCGAGATCCCCGGCGAGGATCGCGAGCGCGCCCGCGAGGAGCCGCGCCTTCCGGCCGGCGCCGGCCTCGATCGCGCCCTCCGCCTCGGCCCGGGCCTCCGAGAGGCGGCCCTCGCGCTGGAGCGCGAGGGCGAGCGCGTAGCGGAGCCGCGACGGATCGCCGCCGTCCTCCAGCGCGGCCTGCGCCTCGGCGCGCGCGCGCTCGGGGCGGCCGGCGACGGCGAGCGCCTCGGCCAGGGCGGCGCGCGCGCTCTTCTGCTCCGGGCATCGCTCGCGCGCCGCCTCCGCGTCGCGGAGCGCGGCGACGGCGTTCCTGGAATGCAGCCTCGCCTCGGCGCGGAGCGAGAGGCAGGCGCACGTGGCCGGCGCCGCGGGCGCGGCCGCGGCGGGGTGCATCTTCAGGCAGCGCGCCGCGACCGCGTCGAGCTCGTCGAGCTTGCGCCGCTCGCGGAGCGGCCTCGCGAGCTCGTCGACCGCGCGCAGGTGCGCGCCGTCGCGGCGCAGCGCCGCCCACCACATCCGCTCGGGCGACCCGAGCAGGGGCGCCGCCCCGACCAGCTGGACGGCGCCGAGGCCGATCACGACGATGGCCGCGCCCATCCGCCGGTGCTTGAAGGCCGAGCCGAGCCACTGCTCCGCCGCGGCCGCGGCGAGCGTCGCGAGCGCTGCCCACAGCGGCACGGCGACGAGCACGGCCCCCTGCGCGAGCGGCGCGCGGGGCCCGCGGTAATAGAGCGGGACCGCGAGCGCCGCCGCGATCGCGAGCCAGAGGAGCGCCGCGCCGTTCCTGGCGAGCCGCGTGTCCATCCGCGCGGCGAACCACGCCGACAGGCCGAGCGCCGCCGCGAGCGCGGCCGCCGAGAGCGCGCCGGAGAGCGCGAGCGCGGACGGCGGCAGCGGCTCGGGCGAGAGCCACGTGGGCGCGATCGCGAGGACCGCGAGGTGCAGCGCGCGGCTCAGGTGCAGGGCGAGCTCGGCGAGCCAGGGCACGGCGTGACCTTAGCCCACGGCCCCCCGCGGACCAACCGGCGCCCGAGCGGCGCGGCGGCGGCCAGCGCTCCGCGGGGGCGGCGCGCTCACGGCAGGACCATCTCGATCTCGACGGCGACGCGCGTCCCGGGCGGCGGCACGCCGATCCCGAGCGGGATCATCCGGAGGCACTGCGCGGCGTCGGGGCGCTCCATCCCTCGCACCTCGCTGATGCCGCGGGCGATCTCTTTCCCGGACTCGTCGAAGGTCATGCTGAAGAGGTACTTGGCGCGCGGCGGCGCTGGGTTCTTCCGGACCGAGGGCTCCCAGCACCGCTTCAGGAATTGCGGCCGCCGCGCCTCGAGCGCCTTCACGGCGTCCGCCTCGACGCGCTTGTAGAGCTCGCGCGGCAGCGCCGGCGGGGCCGCGGCCGGGGCCGGGTGAGGTTGCGACGGAGGCTGTGCGTCCGCCGGCGCCGGCGGGGATTTCACGGAGGCGGCCGCGGCCTCCGCGCCCGCGGGCGGCGGCCCGGAGGAGGGCGCCGGGCGCTGGAGCCCCAGGTAGAGACCCGTCGCGATGACGACGCTGCCGAGCAGGATCGCCGCGGGGGTCATCAGCTCCTTCTGCATGGTGGAGAACGCCGTCCAGGCGCCGCGCAGGCCGCGCGGCGCGGGGCTGGCCGCCCCGCCCGACCTTACTCCATGGCGACGACGGCGGAGGTGTAGGAATAGTCGTTGTTGGTCCAGAACGGGCTCTCGGAGCTCCCGCAGAGGCCCACGTTGTACTGGCCGGGGGGCAGCGAGAGCACCGCGCTCAGCCCCATGCTGACGCTCGTGTTCGCCGGGACCCGGAGCGCGTACACGCCGGTCCCGGTCGGGTGGATGTCGCCGAGCGGCTGGATCTGCTGGGAGCAGATCCAGAGAAAGAGCCGGTCCGCGGGGGACGCCGCGGCGCCGAGCGCCTTGTTGGACACGACGAAGACGCGCTGTCCCAGGTCGGTCACGCTCACGGTGGCAGGCGCAGCGAGGAACTGCAGTGTGGCCCGCGGGTCGGCGCCCACGCCGGAAACGGAGGTGCTCGAGACCACGCCAGGCGGCCCCGGCGGCCCTGCCGTCCCCGGGAGACCCGGCGGCCCCGGCTCGCCCGGCGGCCCCGGCTCGCCCGGCGGCCCTGGCTCGCCCGGCCCCCCCGGCGGCCCCGCAGGCCCGATCGGACCGGCGGGGCCGGGCGGGCCTTGCAGGCCGACCGGATCGCCGACCCACATGCCGCCGCTGTCGATGACGAGGCGGCCGCCGACCGAGATGGAGCTCGGCGTGATGGGGCCGGCGACGTTGCTGGCCAGGAGCGCGTACGGGACGCTCGCGATCCTGGCGCGCGGGGTCATCTCGGGATCGTCCCCCACCCGGATCCCCAGGTAGCGCGCCGTGCCCTCGAACACCGGCCTGTCCACGGGCGTGAGCTCGCCGAGGTCGACCGAGAAGTACCCGTGGTCGAACGTGACGGTGTGGATCTCGCTCCAGATGGGCACGGCGGCGTCGATCGCGTCGTAGAACGCGAACACCACCTCGAGCGTGTCGTCGATGGGCCGTCCTGCCGCATCGAACAGGCGCCCCTGATGGGTCATCGTGAGCGGGACCGCCGCGGCGGCGGGCCCGGAGAGCGCGGTCGCCGCCGCGAGGACCAGCGCGTTGATCGTTCGTGCCTTCATCGCGAGCTCCCGTCGTTCGCCCTCGCGAGCCGGCGCCAGGGAGCGCCGCGGCGCACGTCGCGCGCGGGACGAGCGCGGCCCGGGGGGCCGGAAATCCTCGGGCGCGGCGAGCTCTGCCCTGTCTCGCGAAGGAGCAGCGCCTTCGATGCCGGAGGTCACCGGCCGGTTGCGGCCGCGCTCGCGTTGGTAGTGGTCGAATTCGAACCCGAAGGCGGGAAGAAAACCCTAATGATTTTCCCGCTTTCCCGCCTTCATGGGGGGCTCTCTCTGGGCAGAGTTGACCGCTACGCGGCGTCGCCTGGGCGGCGCCGCCGCGGGCCGAGCGTCCGGGCCGGGCGCGCGCCCGGCGCGCGGGGGTGCGCCTCGAGCGGACGCGCCCCGATCCGCTGCGCGGGCGAGCCCGCCGGAGATCGCCGGCGCCGCGCTACTCGAGGTCGAACGGCTCGACCTTCACCTCGGTCAGCCTCGCGACGGCGGCGGCGACCGCCTCGCCGATCTCCGCGTGGGTCCCGACGACGCCGATCACGAGATCGTCCTCGGAGATCCGGCGCCGCACGGCGGCGTTCGCCTCCTCGAGGGTGACCTCCTCGACCCGCTTCAGGTAGGTCTCGTGGTACCCCTCCGGCAGGTCGTACAGGATCTCCTCGAGCTTCTGGTGCACGCGCTTCCGCGCGGTGTCGATCTCGAACGCGTGGGAGCGGACGAGGTAGCGCTTCACGAACGTGAGCTCGTCCTCGGTGATCCCGTCGCGCCGGAGCGCCTCGAGCAGGCCGAGCTCCAGGGAGAGGCACGCGGCCGCGTCCTGCGCCGCGGGCGCGGTCCACATGGTGAAGGCGTCGCGGTGCCGGTCGAAGCCCGCCCGCGACGAGGCCCCGTAGGACCAGCCGCGCTTCGCCCGCACCTCCTGCATCAGCCGCGACGAGAAGGTGCCCCCGAAGGCGGTGTTCGCGACGAGGAGCGCCATGTGATCCGGGTCGTGCGCGTCGGTGCCGAGCCCGCCGATGACCATCTGCGTCTGCGTCCGCTCGGGTTTGTCGACGAACACGAGGCACCGCCCCGGCCTGGCCAGGGGATCCGTCACCGGATCGGGGATCGCCTCGCCCTCGGGCAGGCCGGACAGGAGGCGCTCGGCGACCCGGTGCGCCTCGCCGGGCTCGATGTCGCCCGAGATGGCCACGAGCGCGTTGCGCCGCGTGTAGTGCCGCGCGTAGAACGCCGCGACGTCGTCGCGCGTGATCTCCCGCAGCGTCGGGATGGTGCCCGCGATGCGCCGGCCGTAGGGGTGCCCCGCGAACAGGGTCCGCCGGAAGGCGCGGCTGCAGAGCGCGCGATCGCTGTCGCGCGCCTCGATGAGCTCGGCCTCGGCCTCGCGCAGGAGCCGCGCGAGCTCGGGCGGCGAGAACGTCGGGCGCGCGAGGAGCGTGGCCCCGAGCTCGATGAACTTGTCGAGCGAGCGCTTGATCACCTCGAAGTGCACAGTGGTCGCGCTCGTCGCCACGTCCGCGCCGAACTCCCCGCCGAGCGCGTCGATCGTCTCCTCGATCTCGTTCGCGCTGTAGCCCTCCGCCCCGCGGCGGAGCATGCGCGCCGTGATCCGGGCGAGCCCCTCGCGCCCGACCGGATCGTGCGCCGAGCCGGAGCGGAACGCGACCACGATGCTGACGATGGGGAGCGCGTGGCTCGTCTCCACGAGCACCGCGCCGTCGCGCGGCGCGACGCGCGCGCCCGGCGCTCCCCTGCCCTGCCCCTCGGCGCCCCACGCGACGGCGCCCTTCACGCTCTGGGTCACGATGCCTCCTCGCTCTCCGCGTCCTCGCCGCCCTCGTCGTCCTCGTCGCCCGACCCGTCCGGGATCACGTGGATCACGGTCCGCGCCGACGTCACGAGGTAGCGCCGCGCCACGCGCAGGAGATCCCCCACGGTCGCCCGCCGGTAGGCCCCGAGCCGCTCGAACAGGGCCGCGGGATCGCCGAGCACCGTCTCGTAGAAGCCGATCTGCTCGGCCTTGCCGGCGACGGTCTCGAGCCCCTGCAGGACCGAGAGCTCGATGCGCGCCTTCGCCCGGTCGAGCTCCGCCTCGGCGACCGGGGTGCGGCACACCGCCTCGAGGAGCGGGTCGAGGGCCGCGAGCAGCTCGTCGCCGGTGTGGGCGCCGCGGGCCGACAGGTAGATGTCGTATAGCGCGGGGTCGCGGAACGAGCCGACCCAGCCGCGGATCTCGCTCGCGATCTCCTGCTCCTGCACGAGCGCGCGGTGCACGCGCGACGACCGCCCGGCGAAGAGGATCTCGTTCAGCAGCACGAGGGGCGCGTGGTCGAAGTCGCCGAGCGCCGGCGAGCGGTACCCGATCGCGACCTTGTGCGTCGCGGTCGGCTTCGCCACCTCGGCGCGGCGCTCGGCCACCTGCGGCGGCTCGGGGCACACGTCCTCCACCGGGAGCTTCGACGGCTCCTGCGCGCCGTAGTGGTCCTGCACCGCCCTGAGCGCCTGATCGAGCGCGACGTCGCCCACGATGACCAGCGCCGCGTTGTTGGGCGCGTAATACGTCCGGTAGAACTCGACGCAGTCGTCGGTGGTGAAGCCCTTGATGTCCGCCATCCAGCCGATGGTGGGCCACCCGTAGGCGTGCTTGGTGAACGCCTCCTTGTAGAGCAGCTCGCTCACCGCGCCGTCGACGTCGTCGTCGACCCGCTGCCGCCGCTCGTTGGCGACGACCTCCTTCTCGCTCGACACCTGGGGGTCGCGGAGGACGAGCCGCGCCATGCGCTCCGCCTCGAGGCGGAGGGTGAGCTCGAGCGCGTCCTTCGGCAGGTTCGTGTGGTAGTACGTCCAGTCGAGGAACGTCGCCGCGTTCGTCTCGGCGCCGGCCTCCTCGAGCATCCGGTCGAACGCGCCGTGGGCGACGCTCTCCGTCTCGCCGAACATGAGGTGCTCGAACAGGTGGGCGATGCCGGTCTTGCCCACGCGCTCGTGGCGCGAGCCGACGCCGAACCAGGTCTGCAAGCAGACCACGGGCGCCGAGGCGTCGACGAGCACGAGCACCTTGAGCCCGTTGCCGAGGAAGAAGCGCTCGACGCGCATGGCGGGGCCGAAGGCGATGGTGGCGTCGTGGCGCAGCCGGGCGAGCGGCGGGCGGTTCTGGTTCAGCTCGGCGAGCATCTCGGCGAGCGGATCCGGTCGAGGGAGCGCGTTGGCGCCGGGGACCGAGTAGGCAAGCGTCTCCTGCATGGCAGACGCAGCCCATACCACGCTCAGCGCCGCGGCGCTGCGTGGCACAGGACGTCGTCCGGATCCCGCGTCGACTGGTGGCACTCCCACAGCGAGTCGTGGCAGGAGACGACGAGGATCCCGGCGTCGTACGCCGCCTTGAGAGACGAGCCTGCCCGCTGCGCGAGCAGGTTCGACGGGGTGCGCTCGGTGCACCCCTTGCCCATGTCGACCTCGATCTTCCGGTTCCCCTTGGTCGCCTTCACCGGGTCGGGCGGCGTCTTGCCCTTGTCCGCGGTGCGCGCCGCGGCGGCGAGCTTCGGCAGGATGCCCTCGAGGTAGGCCTTGTCCACGAGGGGATCGGTCGGCTGCGGCGACACCATGGCGAGCGTGTACTGGATCGCCATCATCTGCTGCTCGGCCGGCGCGCTCGGCTGGATCGGCCCGCTCGAGCCGATCGGGACCGGCCGCGGCGGCATGTCCCGCTTCGGGGCCTGCGCCGTCGCGGGGGCCGGGGCGGCGCTCGGCGCCGGCGCGGCGCTGGCCGCGGCCTCCGGCGCGGGAGCAGCGGGAGCCGAGGCGGACGCCCCCGGCGCCGGGGCGCGCGGGTCGTCGCACGCGAGGACGGCGAGGCCGAGGGCGAGGACAGGGAGCGCCGCGCGGCGAGCGCGCGGGCGGGCGGGGGCGGGCTGCATGGGCGGCTTATACGGGCGGGGGCCGCGCGCCGCCACGCCCGCGTGCCGCGCCGGCGCGGCGCGCGGCGGCGCCCCGCGCCTCAGTCGATCTTCAGGATGGCGAGGAACGCCTCCTGCGGGATCTCGACGCTGCCGACCATCTTCATCCGCTTCTTGCCCTCTTTCTGCTTCTCGAGGAGCTTGCGCTTGCGGCTGATGTCGCCGCCGTAGCACTTGGCGGTCACGTCCTTGCGCATCGCCTTCACGGTCGTCCGCGCGATGACCTTCGACCCGATCGCCGCCTGGATGGCGACCTCGTACTGCTGGCGCGGCACGATGTCCTTGAGCTTCACGGCGAGGTCCCGGCCGCGGGCGTAGGCCTTCTCCCGGTGCACGATGACGCTGAGGGCGTCGAGCGGGTCGCCGTTCACCAGCATGTCCAGCTTGATGAGGTCGTCGGCGCGGTACCCGACCAGCTCGTAGTCCATCGACGCGTAGCCGCGCGACACGCTCTTCAGCTTGTCGTGGAAGTCGAAGAGCACCTCGCTGAGGGGCATGTCGTACGTGATGATCACGCGGTCGGACGAGGCGTACTGGATCGACTTCTGCTCCCCGCGCCGCTCCTGGCACAGGGCGAGGACCGCGCCGACGTACGCCGACGGCACGTGGACGGTCATCCGGAAGATCGGCTCCTCGATGCGATCGATGAGGTTCGGCGGGGGGAGCTTCGCCGGGTTCTCGATCGACTTCATCGAGCCGTCGTTCAGGAAGCAGTGGTAGACGACGCTCGGCGCGGTCGTGATGAGGTCGAGGTTGTACTCGCGCTCGAGCCGCTCCTGGATGATCTCCATGTGGAGCAGGCCGAGGAAGCCGCACCGGAAGCCGAACCCGAGCGCCTCGGACGTATCGGGCTCGAAGACGAACGCCGCGTCGTTCATGTGGAGCTTCGACAGGGCGTCGCGGAGGTCCTCGTACTGGGCCGAGTCCGTCGGGAAGATCCCGGCGAAGACCATCGGCTTGACCTCCTTGAAGCCGGGCAGCGGCGTCGTCGCGGGGTGGACGGCGTCGGTCACCGTGTCGCCGATCTTCGTGTCGACCACGCTCTTGATGTTGCCGACGAGGAAGCCGACCTCCCCGGGCCCGAGCTCGGTGATGGCGGTCGCGTGGGGCGTGAACACGCCCATCTCGGTGACCTCGTAGTCGCGGCCGGTCGCCATGAAGCGGACCTTCTGCCCCTTGCGGAGGACGCCGTCGACGACGCGCACCATGACCACCGCGCCGCGGTAGCTGTCGTACCAGCTGTCGAAGATGAGGGCGCGGGGCGCCGCGCTCGGATCGCCCTTGGGCGCGGGGACGCGCGCGACCACGGCCTCGAGGATCTCCGCGATGCCGATCCCCGTCTTGGCGCTGGCGGGGATGGCGCCGGAGCAGTCGAGGCCGATCACGTCCTCGATCTCGCGGGTCGTCCGCTCGACGTCGGCGGACGGGAGGTCGATCTTGTTGAGGACCGGGACGATCGAGAGGTTGTTGTCGAGCGCGAGGAAGACGTTCGCGAGGGTCTGCGCCTCGACGCCCTGGCTGGCGTCGACGACGAGCAGCGCGCCCTCGCACGCCTGGAGGCTGCGCGAGACCTCGTAGTTGAAGTCGACGTGCCCGGGCGTATCGATGAGGTGCAGCCGGTAGGTCTGCCCGTCCTTCGCGGCGTAATCGAGCCGCACGGTCTGGGCTTTGATGGTGATACCCCGCTCGCGCTCGAGGTCCATCTTGTCGAGGAACTGCTCCTTCTGCTCGCGGGCGGTGAGCGCCCCGGTCGCGTCGAGGATGCGGTCGGCGAGCGTGGACTTGCCGTGGTCGATGTGGGCGATGATGGAGAAGTTGCGGATGAGCTTGGCGTCAACGGGCATGGCGAGCTTCAGGGCGCGGCGACCTGACCAGCGTTAGCGGCCGCGGCGCGCGGCCTCGACCGGGATGCGAAGGAGCGGACCCGAGGTCCGTGACCCTCCGAGAAACGAACCGCAGCACGTCGCGCTGCGAGCGCCGCGGGAAATGGTGGACCGCGGCGTGCCTGCTCCTAGCGCGACCTGCGCCGCGAAGCTATCCGCCCCGACAGCGCGCTGCGTCCGGGCGCCCGCCCTCCCCGGTCGCCTCCGGCCGCTTCCGGGACCGAGGACGCGGGCTGTCTGGCCGGGAGGGCGTGTCAGCCCCCGGTCGGGGTCATTTCTTCGGGATCGGCGGCGGGGGGACCGGCGTGCTCTCCAGGGACATCTGCCCTGGCAGCACGTGCTCGTAGTGCTTGAGAACCATGTCGATCCCTTCGCGGATGTAGACGGCGATCGGGACCTTGGTGCGTTCGTGCAGGATCTTCAGCCGCTCGGCCTGCTCGGGCGTGATGTAGATGGTCGTCGAGACTTTCTTCCGCGACATGTCACGCCCGGGAGGGTAAACCCGCCAGTCTCGATGGGTACGACTGACAAGACGTTACCCTAGATGCCGGTACGTATGTTGTCAATCGGAATGGCGCTGACGGTGGTCAGCGATGGCCCGGGATCGAGCGCGCTGGCCGGCGGGTCGCCTCCTGTGGGCTTCTTGATGTGCGCACGGACGGCGGTCTAGACTGCCGCCGAAGCTGGTCCGCGTCGGGACGGCTCGCCCGGCGCGCCGAGCTTGTCCCGAAGGTCCCGGGCCCGCCGGAGGAATCTCTCGATGACGCGATTCCCGCTCACCTGGCCGTCGCCCAGGTGCTTGCTCGTGGCCCTGATGACCGCCGCCGTCGCCTCCTGCGCGTCCTCGACGCCGGAGCCAAAGAGCGCGAAGAGCGCGACCGGCGAGCGGGACACGGCGATCGTCCACGAGCCCTGCGAGAAGGACTCCGCCGCTGCGCAGAAGGTCGATGTGAACGGCGACGGGACGCCCGACATCATCCACGTGAACAAGGATGGCCGGGAGGTCTGCCGGGTCGTCGACCTGAACCTGGACGGCGCGATCGACGCCTTCATCTACTACGACGGCCAGGGGCTCGAGCGCCGGCGCGAGTCGGACTTCGACCGCGACGGGCGCGCCGACGAGATCGCGCACTACGAGCGCGGCGCCGTGGTGCTGAAGGAGCGCGAGACCAACTTCGACGACAAGCTCGACACCTGGGACTACTACGAGGGGCCGCGCCTCGCGCGCCGCGAGCGCGACTCCGATGGCGATGGAATCGTCGACCAGTGGTGGCAGTTCAACAACCCGAACGACCCGAAGTGCGCGGTCGTGGCGAGCGATCAGAACGCCGACGGCAAGCCCGATCCGAACAGCGTGGTGGATCTCTGCGCCGAGTCGTACGGCGCGCCGAAGGCGGCCGCGCCTCCGCCGGCCAGCGCGGCGCCCCCGGCGGGCGACGCGGGCGCCGCGCCGGGGCAGCCGGCGGCGGCCGGTGCGCCGGCGGGCGCGGCGGCCCCGGCCGGCGCGGCCCCGGCGGCGAGCGCGGCGCCCGCGGGCTCCGCGCCCTCCCCTGCCAACGCCGCGAGCCCGCCGGCCGACAAGAAGGGACCGTGACATGAGGAGACAAGCGCTCATCGCGCTCGCCGCGCTCGGCCTGCTCGGCGCGGCGTGCGGCTCGGATCCGGGGTTCGACGGCACGAAGGCGCCGAAGGTCGAGGCGGCGCGCAGGGCCGACGGCAGCATCGACGATCGCTCGATGTGCGACTGGAAGGGCAGACAGGATCGCGAGGCGAGCGAGACCGCGGGGCCGGGCGCGATCCAGCCCAACGTGCGGCGCGTCTACCAGATCGTGGGCACCGGCGAGGATCGCCACCGGGCGCTCGTCTGCCGCGAGATCGACACCAACTTCGACGGGGTGAAGGACGTCGTCCGCAGGTACAACGACAAGGGCGAGAGCCTGCACGAGGAGTCCGACGCGAACTACGACGGCCGGATCGACACCTGGCTCACGTTCGCCGGCGGGCGGCTGGCCGAGGTGAGGATCGACTCCGATCGCGACGGCAACCCCGACGAGTGGAAGTACTACAGCGGCGGCAAGCTCGCGCGCATCAAGCGGGACACCAACCGCGACGGCAAGCCGGACGTGTGGGAGATCTACCGCATGGGCCGGCTCGAGCGGATGGGCGTGGACATCGACGCCGACGAGCGGGTCGATCGGTGGGACCACGACAACGAGGTGAAGCGCCGCGTCGAGGAAGACGAGCGCAAGAAGGAAGAGGAGGCCGCCGCGGCGGCCGCGAAGAAGGCCGCGGAGGATCAAGCCGCCGCGGACAAGGCGAACGAGGCCGCGGGCGGCAGCGGGAGCGCGGAGCCCGCCAAGGACAAGAAATAGCGCGCGCCTCCTCCGGCCGGCCTGGAGGCCGATCCCGACCGCCTGGCCTCGCCTGCGGCCCGCGCCCCGGCGCTGCCGGGCCGCGGGCGTTCGCCGCCGCCGACCTCTGGGCGCGCCGGCGCCGACGCCGGGCTCGGGCGTGAGGAGCGCGCGGAACCAACGTTGGTCGACGCGGCGCGAGGGGCGTGCTTATCAGAGCCGCCCGCCGGCATCGCAGCGTCGGCGCAGGTCCCGAGCACACCATGGAAGAACGTCTGCAGAAGATCATCGCGCGGGCCGGCGTGGCCTCGCGCAGGTCGGCCGAGGAGCTCATCCTCGCCGGGCGGGTGCGCGTGAACGGCCGCGTCGTCACCGAGCTCGGCCTCAAGGCGGACCGGCAGAAGGACCGGATCGAGGTCGACGGCAAGCGCCTGGTCTCCGAGGCGCCGGTCTACGTGGCCCTGCACAAGCCGCGGAACGTCGTCTCGACCCTGCGCGATCCCGAGGGGCGCCCGACGGTCGCCGACTACGTGCGCGGCACGGGCGCGCGCCTCTACCCCGTGGGTCGGCTCGACTTCGCGACCAGCGGCATCCTGCTGATGACGAACGACGGCGACTTCGCCAACGGGCTGCTCCATCCGCGCGGCGGTGTGCCGAAGACGTACGTGCTGAAGGTCCAGGGCGTCATGAGCGAGGACGACCTCACGCCGTGGCGCGAGGGGATCCGCCTGGAGGACGGCGTCACGCTGCCGGCCGAGGCGCGGGTGCTCCGCCACGAGGGCGACAAGACGTGGCTCGAGGTGACCCTCCGCGAGGGCCGCAACCAGCAGATCCGGCGCATGGGCGAGGCGACCGGCTGGCCGGTGATGCGCCTGGCCCGGACGACGTTCGCGGGCGTGAGCTCGGAAGGGCTCCGGCCGGGGGAGTGGCGCGCCCTGACGGTGGACGAGCTCCTCCACATCCGCGAGGCGTTCGGCGTGCCCAAGCGCATCCGTGGCGCGGTGATGGGCGCGTCGTCGGGCCCGGTCGACCATCGCCGCGCCGCCGGCCTGGCCCGGTCGGGCGCGAAGGCGTCGCCTCGAGGCGCGGCGGAGGCCGCCGGCCCGTCCGGGCGCAGCCGTGGGGCGCCCGCGCAGCCGCGGGCCCGCGCGCGTGCCGGCGCTGACGCCGCGAGCGCGCCCGGCTTCGGCCCGGCCGCGCCCAGGGCACGCTCCAGGGCCGGCGCCGACGCCGCGAGCGCGCCCGGCTTCGGCCCGGCCGCGCCCAGGGCGCGCTCCAGGGCCACCGACGGCTCGCCGGCGGCGCCCGGCGCGGGCCCGGCCGCGCCCAGGGCACGCTCCAGGGCCACCGGCGGCTCGCCGGCGGCGCCCGGCGCCGACCGCGCTAGATCTGGGCGAAGCGCCCGCTCCGAAACGACGCCTCGAGCAGCTGAGACACGCGCGCCTCGAGCTCGCGGGCGCGGGCGTCGTTGATGCCGGCGAGCGCCTGCTTGATCTCGCCGAGCGCCTTCAGCTGACTGAACAGCTGCACATCGCCGAGCGCGGCGCCCCCCGTGAGGATCTGCCGGATGCGGTCGATCTCCGCGGCGAGCGCCTCCACCCCGACGCCGAGCGCGCCGACGCGGCGGCGATCCGGGTGCTCGCGGAAGAACGCCTCCAGCACCGGCTGCACGATGCCCTCGAGGATCGCCGCCTGATCCTGGTTGTTCCAGATGTGCTTGAGCACGAAGAAGTCGCTCGCGTCCGTGGTCTGACGGCCGTCGAGGTAGGCGCTCGCGGCGAAGAGCTTGAGCATCTTCACGACGCGGCGGTCCGAGAGCGATATCCCCTCGGCACGGATCTGGAACACCAGCCCTTTGTAGGCCGACAGGAACGCGTCGCCGAAGTTCATCCGCGCGCCGAACCCACGGCCGAGCTCGGCGAGCTCGCGCGCGGCGACCAGCGGGCGGAGCGGCTCGCCGGCCATGTGCCGGATCTCCTGCTGGATGCCGCGCTGGAGCAGCTCGCTGAAGTGGTAGGCGTCGAGGTTGTCGGACTGCACGCGCAGGAGGAAGCGGTCGAAGATCGCCGTCAGCGTCTCGTCGCCCGGCACCTCGTTCGAGGCCGCGAACACGCTGATGAGCGGGCAGCGGATCACCTGGCCGCCGCTCGAGAACTTGCGCTCGTTCAGGAGCGTGAGCAGCGCGTTCAGGATCGCGCTGTTCGACTTGAAGACCTCGTCGAGGAAGACGATCTCGGCCTCGGGGAGCATCCCCGACGTGTTCCGTCGGTAGACGCCCTCGCGGAAAGCGCCGATGTCGACGGGGCCGAAGATCTCGTTCGGCTCGGTGAAGCGGGTGAGCAGGTACTCGAAGTACTGGGCCTGCATCAGCTCGGCGAGCGTGCGGATGAGCGCGCTCTTCGCGGTCCCGGGCGGGCCGAGGAGCACGCAATGCTCCCCCGCGACGACCGCGATCATGAGCAGGCGGATGATCTCGTCCTTGCCCAGGAACTGCCGCTCGAGGCTGTGGGCAAGGAGGCGCAGGCGCTCGTGGAGCGGAGCGGACATGAGGCGACTCCTCGTATCACAGGCCTGCCGCCCGGCGCATCGATCGACGCATCGATCGACGCATGATCAGCGCTTCGAGCCCCGTCGCGCCCCGCGCTTCCCCCCCGGCGCCCGCGCGCCGAGCGGTGGAACAAAACACAGAGGCCGGTGGGTCGCACCGGCCTCGCTGGTCTGCTCGCTGTCGCAGAGCCTATGTCGTGGAGCGGGAGACGGGATTTGAACCCGCGACGTCAACCTTGGCAAGGTTGCACTCTACCACTGAGTTACTCCCGCAGATGTCAATCACCCAATTCAGAAATTCATTTTCAGACAGCCGACTGAACCGTTGTCCGAATTTGAAAGCGCTCGTCAGAGATTTCCTGATTCGCGCCGGGTCATCACCGGAGGGCGCCTCCGTCGATGCGTGGCGGATGAGTACCAATCGGCGTGACCAGAGTCAAGCTCTGAAGAACAAAACCTTAAAACTTCCGTCGCCGGCAGGTTGCACGGCCGCTCTGGTCGAGTATTGTGTGGCCATTGCGAGCGAGGGGGCTCGCCAAGCAGCACCGCGCAAGGTGCCGCTCACAAAAGCCTTCGCGTTCGCGACAGCGGCACCGTGTGGCGCGCTCTTACATCATAAGGGTGCCCGCCGCTCGGCGCGCTCTTGGTTGGCCTGGGTCGACCAGGCAGGTCCTTTGGACTTGGGGGGAGCATGAACGAACAGACTGCTTTGCGAGTGGACGTTGCGGAGACAGCGGCGCCGGTCCTTCAGAAGGAGTACCGGTCCGGAGTCCACGCCAAGCGACAGGATGACGACGGCGGGTGGGGGCTCGTCCTGATCGGGCTCGACGGTCCGCCGCGGATCGTGAGCCTCATGGACGGCGCCGTGATCGGCAGCGCCGCGCGCGACGGGCGCATCGAGGGGAACGGGGTCGCGCCGGAGCACGCCAAGATCAGCGTGCGCTCGGACGGTTGTTACATCGAGGACATGGACACCCACGACGGCACGTGGGTGAACGGCGTCCGCGCCCGCCGCATCGGCGTGATGCACGGCGACGTGGTGCGGCTCGGCCAGCAGCTCGCGGTCTTCGTCGAGCGGCACCTCGCGCTGTACGACGGCGCGCCGTCGCGCCTCGGGCCGCTCGTGTTCGGCTCGAAGCAGCGCAAGGACTGGATCGATCCGGTGATGAAGCTCGTGCAGTCGGGCTCCAGCGTCTGCATCGAGGGCGCGCCCGGGGTCGGCAAGCGCACGCTCGCCCGCCTCGCCGCCGCGGTGCGCGAGGGCCTGGGCGAGACCCTGGTCGTCGACGGCGGCGCCGAGACCAAGCCGGTCATCCCGCCGGGCGCGCGGCCGATGACCTGGCTCGTCCTCGACGCCGATCGCCTGCCGCGGCCGCAGCAGCTCGAGATCGCGCACTCGGTCGGCCGCTCGAACGGCGTCAGCATCATCGCGACGACCGGGCAGCCCCTCGATCGGGCGGCCGGCGACGGGCGCGTGGCGCCGTGGTTCGCGTCGCTCTTCTCCGGCAAGCGGATCACGATCCCGACGCTCGAGATGCGGCGCGAGGACGTGCCGCTCATCGTGCGCGACATCGCGGAGCGCAACGCGATCGGCCTCGATCGCTTCACCCCGCAGCTCCTGGAGGCGCTCGTCCGCGCCGGCTGGCCGGGCGGCGTGCCGCAGCTCGAGAACGCCATCGTGACCGCGGCGCAGGCCGCGCCGGACGGTCCGCTCTCCGTCACGCCGATCGCGGGCTCGCTCGCGCGCGGCCCGCGCGTGAAGCCGAACCTCCCGCCGGCGACGGATCCGTCGCTCGCGCGCGCCCGCCTCGAGGACGCGCTCGCCCGCGCCAACGGCTCCGTCGCGTCGGCGGCGCGGGCCCTCGGCATGTCGCGGCAGGCGATCTACCGCGAGGCCGACCGGCTCGGCCTCGACATCGCGCGCCGCAGGGTCCCGCGCGGCTGAGCCGACCGCCGTCCGCCAGGGAGCCTCGCGGCGCGAAAGCGCGGGGCTCCCGGCGCGCCCCACGGCGACGCGCAACGCGGCGGACGAGCGCGCTTCGCCCTGTGACGACACGCGCCGCGCGAGCGCGCACCTTCAACCGTAGAATCCGAGCGACGTGTGGCTGACGATCGATCCCTCCTCGGGGTCGACGCACTGCTCGTAGTTCAGCAGCTCTCCGCGCGACGACGGCGGGAGGGCGCGGAGCAGCGTGTAGATGGGGCCGAGGCCGCAGACGCGGCGGGTGCCGAGGTCCTGGGCGACATCGGCGAAGAAGCCCGGCGCATCGACCGACGTCGCGCGCTCGATCGACGCGAGATCGCGATCGCGCAGCGCCACCCGCTGGCGCTCGTCGAGCGGCGCGGGGTCGCCGAAGCGCGGCCCGACGTGGGCGAGGTCGGCCCCAGCGATCACGAGCACGCGGCCGGGGCGCCGCGCCAGCGCGCCGCGGAGCGCGGTCAGGAACGACTCGGCGCCGTCGTCCTGCGCGGGGTCGCGGCGCCGCGCCTGGCACTCCGAGAGGCCGCAGAGGATGGGCACGATCGACGCCGCGCGGTCGCCGAGGAGGTGCCGCACGAACACGGCCTGGAACTCGATCGAGTGCTCGTTCTTGTGCAGGTACTGATCCTCGTGCACGTCGAAGCGGCTCGCCGCCCCGAGCTCCGCGATCATCTCGCGATCCGGCTCGAGCGGGCCGAGCGGCGTCGCGAACGTCTTCTCGCAGACCGCATACGGTCGACGCATCGGCGCGTGCGACGTCCCGAGCAGAACGAAGGTGTCGACCTTCTCCAGCCCCGGCGCCGCCAGCGCCTGCTCGAGCGCGGCGTAGGCGTGCCCGTAGCCGGCCGCGGCGCGCCAGAGGTCCATGTGCGGCGCGCAGAGCCCGACCATGCGCTTCGTCGCGCCCTGGGCCGCGGCGCGCGCCGCGCCGCCCTGCGGCCGCGCGACCCCGAGGCACTGGCGCTCGATGAACTCGGCGAGCTTCAGCCGATCGCCGTGGTACGCGCCGCCCGCGTGGGCCGCGGTCCGGATCGGCGCCGCGTCGAACGACCGCACGACGGTCCGCCGGCGCGCGTGGAACCGCGGGCTGTCCAGCATCCACGCGTCCTCCAGCTCGTCGGCCAGCTGCGCCACGTAGGCGGCGTCCACGCGCTGGCCGGTCGACCGGGAGGCGTCGCGCGCGATCTCGTCGATCGATCGCCGTCCGTCGAAGCGCGCGAGCACCGCGGAGCTCCCGGCGGGCACGACGACGGCGGACGGGGCGATGCCCTCGGTGTCGCGCAGCATCAGCGCGCGGCCGTGGCGCTCATCCTGGATGACGACGACCTCCAGAGCTCGAAGCTTCGGGCGCAGAGATGACATCGTCCGCGAGGATAGCGCGTGCGCGCTCGCCGCCCAGCGCGCGACGCTCGCGCGCCCCGCCGCGGCAGCGGCGGCGTCCGCCGGCGCAGGGCGGCCCGCCTCCGGGAAGGCCGCGCTGGTGCCGCGCGTCAGCGCTCCCGGCGCGGTCGCGGATTGCCGCTTCGCGGCGGCGCCGCGCGGCACTAGGCTCGCGACGCGGGATCCGCCGCTCCGATCCCGCCCCGCGCCGGCCGCCGCCGTGCGCGCGGACGCACGAGCGCCCGCCCTGACGAATGCGCCGCACCGCGACCCCTGAGCCGCACGCCCGTGAAGCCGATCTGCTCGCCGAGCTTTCGGCCGTGTACCGCGAGGCGGAGGAGGTCTTCCAGGGCTGGACCTGCCCGGCCTCGACCGAGTGCTGCCGGTTCGGCATCACGGGCCGCGAGCCGTACGTGACGTCCGTCGAGCTCGCCGCCGTCCGGCGCGCGATCGCGGCCCTGGGCGGCCCCCGGGCGCTCCAGGGCGTCGTGCGCGCCGGCGGGGCTCCGGCGCCCGAGCCGACGGCGTCCGCCGGCGAGCCGGGCCGGCGGCGCGCGCTGCCGCAGGCCGCCGAGCGGCGGTGCCCGCTGCTCACCGACGCCGGCCGCTGCGCGATCTACGCCGCGAGGCCGCTCGGGTGCCGCACGTTCTTCTGCGACCGCGCCGCCGCCGGCGCGCCGGTGCGCCACCACGACGTGACCCGGCTCGTGCGCAAGGTGCAGGAGATCGCGGCGCGGCACGAGCCGGGCGGCGACCTCGGCCGCCCCCTCACCCGCGCGCTCCCGGACGCCGGCCCGGGCGCCGCAGGGGGTCCGCCCAGGACGAGCGGCGGGGCGCGCGCTCGCCGCGGCCGATGACGCGCCGGCTCAGGTCCGCTCGACCGCCATCACGCCGGGGATCCGCTGCAGGCGCCGGATGACGCTCTTCAGCTGCGCGAGATCGGAGCAGAGGAAGGTGAACGTGTTCATCGCCCGGCCGTCGTCGCCCGCGCGACACGTCGCCTCGCTGATGTTGATGCCCTGCTCGTGGAACGTGTGGCCGACCGTCGCGAGGATGCCAGGCCGGTTCGCCGTCATCACCTTGATCTGCACCGGGCGGTTGATCTTCGCGCGCGAGTCCCACGAGATCTCCACGCGGCGCTCGGGGTCCGTGTCGAACGCCTTGGCACAGTTGCGGCGGTGGACCGTGATGCCGCGGCCGCGGGTGATGAACCCGACGATCTCGTCGCCGGGGAGCGGGTTGCAGCACTTCGTGTAGCGGACGAGGACGTCGTCGATGCCGTTCAGGAGGATGCCGGGGCTGTCGCGCCCCGTCACCTTGCGGACGAGCGACTCGATGCGCCCTTCCTTGATCGACTCGGGCGGCGTCGTCGGGGTGCCCTTGTCGTTCTCCTTGGGGGTGGGCGCCAGGAACTCGCACACCGCGCGGACGCTCACCTTGCCGTAGCCGACCGAGATGAACAGCTCGTCGGCCGAGGCGACGCCGAACTTGTCCATGACCTTGCGCAGCTCGGCCTCGTTCTTGGTGAGGCGGCTCAGGCTCATGCTCCGCTGGTGCATCTCCTTCTCGAGGAGCTCGCGGCCGAGCTTGAGCGACTTCTCGCGCTGCTCCGCGCGCAGGTAGTTGCGGATCTTGGAGCGCGCGCGGCTGGTCGACACGTAGTCGAGCCAGTCCTTCGACGGGTGCTGGCTCGGGTTGGTCATCACCTCGACGACGTCGCCGTTCCGGAGCTTCGAGCGGAGCGGGACGATCGCGCCGTTGACCCGCGCCCCCGAGCAGTGCTCGCCGACCTTCGTGTGGATGGCGTAGGCGAAGTCGATCGGCGTCGAGCCGCGGGGGAAGACGCGCACGTCCCCCTTCGGCGTGAAGACGTACACCTCGTCTTGGAACAGGTCGACCTTGACGCTCTCCAGGAACTCGGCCGGGTCCTTGAGCTCCTTCTGGAACTCCATCAGCTGGCGGAGCCAGCCGAACCGCGCGGCGTCCTTCGGGTCGATGCCGCCGGAGTTGTTCTCCTTGTACTTCCAGTGCGCCGCGATGCCCTGCTCCGCCACGCGGTGCATCTCGTGGGTGCGGATCTGGATCTCGATCCGCTCGCGCCCGGGCCCGATGACCGTCGTGTGCAGCGACTGGTACATGTTCGGCTTGGGCAGCGCGACGTAGTCCTTGAAGCGGCCGGGGACCGGGGTCCACTGCGAGTGGATGACGCCGAGCGTCGCGTAGCAGTCGGCGACCGACTCGACGAGCACGCGGAACGCGATGACGTCGTAGACCTGGTCGAAGTCGCACTGCTGCGCCTGCATCTTGCGCCAGATCGAGTAGAGGTGCTTCGCGCGGCCGGTGACGTCGACCGCGAAGCCCTGCTCCGCGAGCTTGCCCGCGAGCACCTTCGAGACCTCGTGGATGTACCTGTCGCGCTCCTTCGCGGTCGTCTTGACCTTCTGCGAGAGGTCCGCCCACGCCTCCGGCTCGATGTACCTGAACGACAGGTCCTCGAGCTCGCTCTTGAAGCGCGCGATGCCGAGGCGGTTCGCGAGCGGGGCGTAGATCTCCATCGTCTCCCGGGCGATCCGGTCCTGCGCCTCGGGCTTCATGAACTCGAGCGTCCGCATGTTGTCGAGGCGGTCGCACAGCTTCACGAGGAGCACGCGGATGTCGCGCGCCATCGCCACCAGCATCTTGCGGAAGTTCTCGGCTTGCCGATCCTCCTTGGAGGCGAAGTTGATCTTCGAGAGCTTCGTCACGCCGTCGACGAGGAACGCCACCTCCTGGCCGAAGGTGTTCTCGATGTCGGTGGTCGTCGCGAGGGTGTCCTCGACGACGTCGTGCAAGAGCCCGGCGCAGACGCTCGCGGTGTCCAGCTTGAGCTCGGTGATGATCGCGGCGACGCTCGCCGGGTGGGAGAAATACGGGTCGCCGCTCTTGCGGGTCTGCCCCCTGTGAGCGTCAGAGCTGTAGGCGTAAGCCCGGGCGATGAGATCGACGTCTGCAGCCGGCTGGTAGGTCCGAACGCGATCGACAAGCTCCGTCAACGTCAGCATGAAGAGTTCGGCGGGCGCAATGCGCCCTCTCCCTTTGGCACGCTAACACCGCGATCTAGGCCCCGCAATTGTGTCACCATGCGCGTCTCCGGCGCAGGTCGCGCCGCCGATGCATTTCTCATTTCCCGCAGCGGCCGCCCCGGCCGCGTCCGTCGCCTCGGTTGCGTCAGTCGCCTCGGTTGCGTCAGTTGCGTCGGTTACGTCAGTCGCGTCAGCTACGTCGATTGCGTCGGTCGTCTCGGCCGAGTCGGTCGCGTCGGTCGCGTCGGTCGCGTCGGTCGCGTCCGTTACGCCCATCGCACCCGTCGCATCCGCATCCGTCGCATCCGCTGTCTCCTATGTTCATGGATTCCATGGAGCCGATCACCGCCTACGTCCACTTCCCCTGGTGCCTCAAGAAGTGTCCCTACTGCGACTTCGTCTCTTTCGCGAAGGCGCGGGAGGCGATCGACCACCGCGGCTATGCCGACGCCGTGCTCGCCGAGCTCCGGAGGCGGGCGGATGCGCTGGGCGAGCGCGAGCTCCGGAGCGTGTTCTTCGGCGGCGGGACGCCGTCCCTGTGGGAGCCGGAGGAGATGGGCAGGGTGCTGTCCGCCATCACCGCGGCCGCCGGCCGCCTCTCGCCCGACCTCGAGGTGACCGTCGAGTGCAACCCGACCTCCCTCGACGAGCAGCGGGCCCGAGCGTTCCGAGCGATCGGGGTCAACCGTCTGAGCGTCGGCGTTCAGGGGCTCGACGTGGAGCGGCTCCGGTTCCTCGGGCGCCTGCACGACCCCGACGGCGGGCTCGGCGCGCTCGCGGCGGCGCTCCGGTCCGGGATGCCGCGCGTGAGCGGCGATCTCATCTACGGTGTCGCGGTGGGGACGGCCGAGGAAGCGCGAGAGCAACGCCCGGAGCAGGCCGCCGCCGAGGCGCGCGCCGTGGCCTCGACCGGCGTGACCCACATCTCGGCGTACAGCCTCACGGTCGAGCCGGGCACCTCGTTCGGAGAGCTGGCGCGGCGCGGGCGCCTGCCGCTCGCCGGAGACGACGGGGTGGCGGACACGTTCTTCGCGATCGACGAGGCGCTCGAGGCCGAGGGGCTCGCCCACTACGAGGTCTCGAATTACGCGAAGCCCGGCCACGAGGCGCGCCACAACCTCGGCTACTGGAAAGGCGTCGATTACGTCGGGCTCGGGTGCGCCGCCTACGGGACCGTATCGCGCCCGGATCCGCGCTGGGGCCTGGGCTCGGCCGGCGCGGAGGACGGCGGCGAGGCGTTCGCGATCCGCTACCGGAACGTCGTGAGCCCGGATCGGTACATGGCCGCCATGGCCGAGGGCGGCGGGCCCGTCCCGGTGGAGAGCCACGAGCGGCTCGACCCGGAGACGCGCCTGTCCGAGCGGATCATGCTCGGGCTCCGGCTGCGGGAGGGGTTCGATCTGGAGGCGACGGCGGCGGCGCTCGGGGTGCCGGCGTGGACGCCCGCGCGACGGCGGGCCGCGGAGCGGCTCGAGCGCGCCGGCCGCCTGAAGGTCGACGGCGGGCGGCTCAGCGTCCCGCGGGCCGCCTGGGTCTTCGCCGACGGCATCGCGGCCGACCTGTTCTGACGCCGCGCCGCGCTCGCGGGCGCCGCGCGCTCGCGGTGGACGTCGGGCGCAGGCCGCGCTCCGATGCCCGTCCATGAGCCCCTTGCCGACGATCGAGGACATCCGCCGCGCCGCCGCGCGCCTCGCGCCGCACGCCCACGTGACCCCCGTCATGACCAGCCGGACGATCGACGGCATGGCGGGCGCGCGCGTCTTCTTCAAGTGCGAGAACCTGCAGCGGGTCGGCGCGTTCAAGTTCCGCGGCGCGTGCAACGCGGTCCTGGCCCTCTCGGACGAGGACGCGCGCCGCGGCGTCGCCACCCACTCCTCGGGCAACCACGCCGCCGCGCTCGCGCTCGCCGCCCGCATCCGCGGCGTCCCCGCGCACATCGTCATGCCCGAGAGCGCGCCCGCCGTGAAGCGCGCCGCCGTGGAGGGCTACGGCGCCCGGATCGTGACCTGCGCCCCGACGCTCCGGTCGCGCGAGGAGACGCTCGCCCGCGTGCTGTCCGAGACGGGCGCGATCCTGGTCCACCCGTACAACGACGCGCACGTCATCGCCGGCCAGGGCACGGCCGCGCTGGAGCTCGCGGGCCAGGTGGAGGACCTCGACGCCGTGGTCGCGCCCGTCGGCGGCGGCGGGCTGCTCTCGGGCACCGCCATCGCGACGAGCGCGCTGTCGCGCGCGCGCACGGTCGGCGCCGAGCCCCAGGCGGCCGACGACGCGGCCCGCTCGCTGCGCGAGGGGAAGATCCTCCCCTCGAACGACCCGATCACGATCGCGGACGGCCTCCGGACCTCGCTCGGCGAGCTCACCTTCGGGGTCCTGCGCGAGCGCGGGGTCGAGATCGTCACCGTGGGAGAAGAGGACATCGTCAAGGCGATGCGCGTCGTCTGGGAGCGGATGAAGATCCTCATCGAGCCGAGCTCGGCGGTCCCGGTGGCGGCCGTCCTGCTGCGCAAGGTCGAGGGAGCGCGGATCGGCGTCATCCTGAGCGGGGGAAACGTCGACCTGAGCAAGCTCCCGTTCGCCTGAGCGCGCTCGCGGCGCGCCGGCGCTGGGCGAGCTCCCTCGGCTCCCCTCAGCTGTCGCGCCGGTCCTGCCCGAGGCGCAAGGCGGCGCGCACGACGCTCGGCCCCGGACCGGGCGGCGCCGCCGCCACCGTTCGCCCGTCGGCGTCGAGGATGCGCGAGCCGCCCTGGCCGCCCAGCGCGGGGCGGGACGGCCCCCAGTTCGCGTTCACGATCGCCACGCGATGGCGCCGCGCGAGCGCGGGGAGGAGCTCGGCGCGCGCGTCGCCCTCCCCGGGCGGATCGACCCAGGCCGTCGGGAAGAGCAGCAGATCGGCCGCGTCGAGCGCCTCGCCCGCGTCCTCGGAGAGGAAGTGGACGTCGAAGCAGATCGCGACCGTCACCTTCACGCCGAGCAGATCGAGCACCGGGGTCCCGAGATCGCCAGGCGCCGCCCAGCGCTCCGGGAACCAGGGGTGGCGCTTGCGGTAGTGGCCGACGCGCCGCCCGTCGCGGTCGAAGACGAGCAGGGTGTTGTAGAAGCGGCCCCGGCTCTCCTCGACGAGCGGGCCCGCCAGCGCGACGCCGTGCTCGCGCGCGAGCTCGGAGAGCCGCCGCGCGGACTCGCCGTCGAGCGCTTCCGCGAAGCGGCGCAGATCGCTGTCGCCCCGCGGCGAGACGTAGCCCGTGACGATCAGCTCGGGCAGGAGCGCGAGGTCGGCCCCGGCCAGCGCGGGCGCGCCGAGGAGACGATCGATCTCCGCGAGCGAGCCCCGGAGGTCGCCGAAGCGCTGCGGCAGCTCGAGCGCGACAACGTCGAGGGAGCGGGCGCTCACCGCCACCGCCCGGCGCGCCTGCGCCGCGACCGAGGGGCCGCGGAGGCCGGCGGGGCTCCCGGCATGTCGACGTGCACCGCGCGCCGGAGGGTCACGGGGCGCGCTCGGCTCAGCGGAGGTTCTTCGTCGCCTGGAGCTGGTGCAGGCTCACCGCGAGGTCGACCTGACGGCGCAGATCCGAGGCGATCCAGGGCTTCGTGATGATCCGGAAGCTCGCGCTCTCCCGGGAGATCTTCTGGATCTGCTCCACGTCGGTCGGCGCGCAGACGAGCACCGGGACGTAGCTCAGCCCCTGCCGGCGCAGCTCGCGCAGCAGCGCGAGCCCGCTGAAATGAGGCATCCGGTAGTCCGCGACGACCACGGAGGGCGGCTCCTTCACCGCCGCCGCGAGCGCGCGGCGCGGATCGCCGAAGGTGCGGACCTGGTAGCCGGAGCGGAGCGCCCGGTCCATGAGGTCCAGGTTGCTCTCCTCGTCGTCGACGGCGTAGAGGAGCGTTCCTTGGCCCCGGCCACTCGAAGGTGGCGGCATGCTGCCAGAATGCGGGGCATTGCCCATCAAGCGCGAGGGTATCAGACCTCGTCCTCCCGCACCACGCGCTCAAGCCGAAGTAATCTCGGTTGCCTGACTCACGCTCAGCGCCGGACCGCGAAGCGCGCTGCGCCGCGGGGCCAGAGGGGTGGGCGCCGCGAAGCGTGGGCCAGCTCCCCACCTCGCGGCCGCGGCCAGCGTCGGGCCGCGCGCCGCGCGAGCGATCAACCTGGGCTGTCAGCGGCGTTCACGATCCCCTCCGGCGGCGTTCGGCTGTAAGAGATCAAGAGATGTCCGCTCGCGATGGATTGCTCGAGGTCGGCGCGCTCGTGGACGGCCGGTATCAGGTGCTCGGCCACCTCGGCAGCGGTGGTCATAGCGTCGTTTACGACGCGCGCCAGATCGTGACCACCCAGCGCGTGGCCCTCAAGCTGCTGCGGCCCGAGGCGCTGCGGCGCTCGCGCGAGTCCGGCTCGCAGGAGGCGCGCTTCGAGCGGGAGATGCAGGTCATCGCCCAGCTGAGCCACCCGAACATCGTCCGCCTCCTCGACGCCGGACGCCTGCCCGACGGCGAGCTCTACCTGGCCCTGGAGTACGTCGACGGCGAGACGCTGAGCGCGCGCTGCCAGCGCACGCGGGGGATCGAGCCGAACGAGGCGAAGCGGCTGATGCTCCAGGTGCTCGACGCCATCGGCTTCGCCCACGAGCGCGGCGTCATCCACCGCGACCTCAAGCCGCACAACATCATGGTCGCCGGCTCCGGCAAGCGGACGCACGTCAAGGTGCTCGACTTCGGCATCGCCGCGCTGATCGGCGAGGCCCGCGCCGCCGACTACCGCGCGCTCACGCGCACCGGCGAGTTCAACGGGACCCCGGCCTACATGGCCCCGGAGCAGCTCGTGCAGTCGACCCCGACCACAGCGGCGGACATCTACGCATGGGGGCTCACCTTTCTCGAGTGCCTGATCGGCGCGCCGGTGATGCACGAGGCGACGGTCGCCGAGGTCATCTTTCGCCAGCTGAGCCCCGAGCCGGTGCCCATCCCCCGCGCCCTCCGCGGCCACCCGCTCGGCGCGCTGCTGGCGCAGGCGACCGCCAAGTCGCCGGCGCACCGCTTCCGGTCCGCCCGCGACGCGTACGAGCTGCTGGATGGCTGTGACGTGTCGGCGATCCCGTGGCCGCTGCCTCGCGACGACGAGCGCGGCGGCTCGCCGGAGCAGCGGGCCATCGCGACGCGCGCGGTGCACGACGCCGCGGCGGACCAGGAGACGCAGCTCGTGCCCTCCGAGCCCGAGCCGCCGCCGGGCACGCAGCGCAGATCGCCCGAGCAGCAGTGGCAGGACGAGCGGCTCGGCGCAGCGCCGACGCTCGCGATCCCGGGCCGCGGCCTCGCGCCCGCCGGGCCGTCGGTGAGGCCGATCCGCAGCGCGTCGTTCCACCCCGGCGCCGCCGGCACCCAGGAGGCGCCGCTGGCCCCGAAGCTCCCCTCCTTCCCGAGCGCCGCGCCCGGGACGCGGCCGGTGACCGCCACCGGCCGCGGCGAGCGCCGCCAGCTGACCGTGCTGGTCTGCGGGCTCGCCGGCGCCGAGCGCATCGCCGACACGGTCGACAGCGAGGCGTTCCACGAGCTCGTGCAGACGTTCCAGGCCGCGTGCGCCCAGGTGATCGGGGCGCAGGAGGGGGTGTTCCTCCGCTCGCCCGGCGAGGAGACGATCGCCTACTTCGGCCACCCCGTGGCCAAGGAGGACGACGCCCTCCGCGCGGTGCAGGCGGCGCTCGATCTCGTCGAGCACATCTCCCGCCTGAACGCGCGGGAGATCGTGTCCGTGCCCCTGTCGGTGCAGGTCGGCGTGCACACCGGGATCGTCGTCGTGGCCGACAGCGACGCCGTGCCCTCGCTCGCCGGTCCGACCCTGAACGCCGCGACGCAGCTGAAGGCCCACGCCGAGCCGGGCACGGTGCTCGTCAGCCGCGCCACGCAGAAGCTCATCGAGGGCTACTACTACGTGGACGCGCTCGGCGAGATCAGCCCGAAGGGCGCGCGCCAGCCGATCGAGATCTTCGCGGTGCAGGGGCGCACGACCGCGCGGGACCGGCTCGACGCGAGGATGCACCACGGGCTCACCCCGCTCGTCGGGCGGGACAGCGAGCTCGACGAGCTCGCGGCCCGGTGGTCGCGGGCCTCGGGCGGCGCCGGGCAGGTCGTGCTGGTGACGGGCGAGGCCGGCATCGGCAAGTCGCGGAGCGTGCGCGCCTTCCGCGACCGGCTGGCCGGGACGCCGCACCTCTGGCTCGAGGCGCGCTGCTCGCCGCAGCTCCAGAACAGCGCGTTCTATGCGGTGATCGAGCTGCTCAACGCGCTGCTCGCGGGCGATCGCGACCGCGCGAGCACGCTGAGCGGCTCGGCCGCGGCGCCGAGCGAGCGCGGGGCGTCGCTCGACAAGGGCGAAGACCGGCTCAATCGGCTGGAGCAGCTGCTCGCCGAGGCGGAGGCGGGGCCGCTCGCCGTGCCGCTGCTCGCCGCGCTGCTGTCGATCCCGACCGAGGGGCGCCACCCGGCGCCGGCGCTCACCCCGCAGCGCCAGCGGCAGGAGACGATCGCCTCCCTCCTCCAGCTCTTCCTCGGGCTCGCCGATCGGCAGCCGCTCGTGCTCGCGGCCGAGGACCTGCACTGGGCCGATCCGTCGACCCTGGAGCTGCTCGGCCGGCTCATCGACGAGGGGCGGCCGTCGCCGCTGCTGCTGCTCCTGACCGCGCGCCCCACGTTCACGCCGCCGTGGCCGCTGCGATCGCACTTCACCCAGATCTACCTCGCCCCGCTCAGCGCCGACCGGATGCGGGCGCTCATCCAGCAGCTGGCCGGCGCGTACGCGTCGAGCGGCGCGTCGGCCATCCAGGCCCCGCTGCCCGACGAGGTGATCCGGACGCTGGCCGAGCGCAGCGACGGCGTCCCGCTGTTCGCCGAGGAGCTCACGCGCATGGTCCTCGAGGCGGCCGCCGCCAAGGCGGCCGCAGGGGAGGCGGCCGGCTCGCCGAGCGCGCGTAGCGGGTGGCTGAGCGCGCTCGAGACGCCGGTCACCCTCCAGCACTCGCTGACGTCCCGCCTCGACCGCCTCGGCCCGGCGAAGGAGGTCGCGCAGCTCGGCGCGGTGTTCGGCCGCACCTTCGGCTACGAGGCGCTCGAGCTCTGCGCGGGGGGCGGCGCGGGCGGCGAGCCGCTCCTCATGGCGTCGAGCCCCACGGCGCTGCGCGAGGCGCTCGCGCAGCTCGTCGACGCCGAGCTGCTCTTCCAGCGGGGGCGCCCCCCGCGCGCGACGTACACGTTCAAGCACGCGCTGGTGCAGGACGCGGCCTACCAGTCGCTGCTGCGCAGCACCCGGCAGGTGTACCACGCGCGCATCGCCGCCGTGCTCGCCGAGCGCTTCCCCGGGACGCCGCCCGAGCTGCTCGCGCACCACTACACCGAGGCCGCGCTGATCGGCCCCGCCGTCGCGGCCTGGCAGCGCGCCGGGGAGGCGTCGCTCATCTCGTCCGCGCACGCCGAGGCGAAGAGCCACCTCCGCCGCGGGCTCGAGCTCCTCAAGCAGCTGCCGGAGACGAAGGAGCGGGCGCGCGACGAGATCACCCTGCAGACGACGCTCGGCGTCCCGCTGATGATCACGCGCGGCTACGCCGCCCCGGAGGTCGAGGCGGCGTACGCGCGCGCGCACGCGCTCTGCCGCGAGGCGGGCTCCTCGCCGCAGCTCTTCCCCGCGCTGTGGGGGCTCTGGATCTTCTTCCACGTCCGCGGCGACTACGCGCTCGCGGAGCAGCACGGCGAGCAGCTGCTCGCGCTCGCCGAGAGCACGGGCGACCCGGGGATCTCGCTCGGCGCGCACCAGGCGCTCGGCGCGACGCGCTTCCTCCGGGGGCGCCTCGGCGAGGCTCGCGAGCACTTCAACAAGGTGCTGTCGATCTACGATCCCGCGCGTCACCTGCCGCTCGCCTTCCTCTTCGGCCACGACGCCGCGGCGTTCTCGCTGTCGCACCTCGCCTGGATCGCGTTCCACCTCGGCGAGCCGGAGCGGGGCAAGGCGTCGATCGACGAGGCGATCGCGCTGTGCGAGGAGCTGAACCAGCCCGTGAGCCGGGGCTTCGTCGAGCACTTCGCCGCGGTCCTGTGCTGCCTGGTCGGCGACGTCGCCGGCGCGGAGGCGCACGCGAGCGTGCTCGGCAAGCTCGCCGAGGAGGTGGGCATGCCCCACTGGGCGGCGCTCAGCCAGATCGATTTCGGCTGGGCGGCGGCGGCGCGCGCGGCGCAGGGGCCGGCCGGCGCGGAGGCGCGCGCGCGCTACGCCGAGGGCGCCGCGCGCATCCGCGGCGGCCTGACGATGCTGATGGGCGTCGGCAGCCGCGTGTCGCTGACCTACTGGCGAGCGGCGCTCATCGACGCGGAGCTCGGCGCCGGCAACGTCGACGAGGCCAGCGCCCTGCTCGACGACACGCTCGCCTTCGTCGAGAAGAGCGACGAGCGCTACTTCGAGGCCGAGCTCTGCCGGCTCGAGGGCGAGATCGCGCTCGCGCGCGGCGCGCCGACCGCCGCGGAGGCGCGGGCGCGCGCGGCGGCCTCGTTCCGGAAGGGGCGCGAGATCGCCGAGCGGCAGGGCGCGCTCGGCCTCTTGACGCAGATCTTCGATCGCCGCGGGGCGCGGGCCGACGCGGGGGACGCGCAGGAAGAGCGGTGAGGGGCGGCGCGCGCAGCGCGGCGCGACGCAGGGGGCGGAGATCCGGCAGGGGCGCGCCGGCGCGCGGCGCTAGAGATCGCCGTGGATCGGCGACGGCACCCGCCACGCGGCGATCTCGGCGTGCTGCTCGCCGTTGAAGGGCCGCTCGAGGAGCCGGGGGCAGCACTGCCGCGAGCGGAACAGCTCGAGGATGTAGCCCATGCGCTCGCTCAGCAACGCCCAGTCCTTGGCGCCGCAGCCGGCCGTCGTCTGGTCGTGGGCGTCGTACTTGAGCAGGAGCTCGTAGAGCTCGCGATCCTCGATGGTCTCGAGCTCGGCGCAGTGCAGCGGCAGGCCGGGCGGCGCGGGGAGATCGTGGCCGAGCTCGAGGATCTCGTCCGGCAGGCGCATGGTCATCATCTCCTTGGTCGCGATCGCGCGCCAGAACGCCTTCAGCTTCTCGACCTTGTCGAGGACCATCGACTGGAGCGCGTCGGGGAGGCCGACCGTGTCGACCGCGCAGCGGACGGGAGCGTTGAGCGCCCGCGCGATGTACGGCTGGAGCCGCACCTGCTCGTGCAGCCCGACGCGCGCGTTGGCGAGGAGGATGAGCTCCGCCTTCTTGTCCTTGTCCTCCGTGAGCATCGCGTCGTGGTAGTGCTCCATGGCGCTGCGGAGCAGCCCCTGCCCTCCGTCCGTGGACGGCCCCCGCTCCAGCCCCTCGAGCAGCTCCGCGAGCTCCTTCTCCCCCGGCCGTGCGCAGCCCCGGTAGAGCTGGATCATGCGGGCGAAGAGCGGCCCGAGCTCCTCGAACACCTTGAGGTTGCCGAGCGCGATGTCCGCGCTGAGCTCGGACAGGATCCGCTCCGGCAGCTCCATGAGCCCGAACCCCTGCCCCCACCAGGGCGAGATCAGCTCGACGGCGCTGAGCCGCCACGCGCTCGCCCGCTCCGGCTCGCCCTGCCCGCGCCGCCTGAGGAGGCGCGGCACGACCGCCTCCCGCTCCTCGTCGTCCGAGAGGATCAGCCACCGGAGCACCGACGGCACCTCCTCGTTGCGGATGAACCTCCCCGCGGTCTTGGAGGCCCACGTGGCGAACGTGCACCAGTGGGCGTTGCCGCCGCCGAGCAGCCTCACGAGCTCCGCCGAGATCTCGTAGTAGCACTGCGTGATGAGCAGGTTGCGCAGCACCGGCTGATCCGAGAGCGCGATGACCTCGTGCACCCTGTCGAGCAGCGAGGCCGGCTCCGACGTCTCGGCGAGCGTCCCCCTCGCGGCGATCCGCGTCGAGCGCTCCACCACGCCGCTCCGCGTCACGCGGGGCGCGTGAAGCGGCGCCTCCGTCGTCAAGGTGAGAGGGGGCAGGTAGGCGGCGTCGTGGAAGTGCGCGGCGTGCTCGCTCGCTGGTATGGCAGCCATCAGCGGCTTTACAGGGGTCGTCATTCTCCCGTGCTATCTCCAAGTGATGCCAGATGTCCATACCTGTCCATAAGTCCATCCCTCGAAGGACAGCTGGCTCACCGGGTATCGACAGAATGCTGCTACGGCGGCTGAACGCGCGGTTCCCTCTTGCGCCGCGTCAAGCACGCGGCGCAGCAACGTGACGGCGCGCGGCGATCGCCGCCGTCAGGGCGATGGCGCGGGCGGCGCAGCGGAGGTGGGGACGTCCGTCGCGAGCGCGCTCGCGCCGCGTACGCCGCCGGGGCCGCCGCGGGGCCACGTCGTGACGCTCACCCGGTGCTCGCGGCCGAAGGTCCGCGCGACCACGGCGCGCACGTCGGCCGGCTCGACCTCCTCGAGCGCGCGCAGGAGCCGCGGCAGGCTGCCCGGATCGAGCGCGGCGCGCAGCCGCAGCTCCGTGATCGGCCGCGGGGACGCGGGCGGCGGCGCGCCGGCGGCGCGGCGCGCGAGCTCCTTCTCCAGCTCGATCTTGAGCAGCGCCTTGGCGAGGGCGAGCTCCTTCCAGGTCGGCCCGGACGTGGCGAGCGCCGCGAGCTCGGCGTCGAGGCGCTGCTCCAGCTCGGCGGCGCTGCGCGACGGAGCGGGCGTGAGCTCCACCGCCGCCACGCTCGCCTGCGCGCCGAGCGACAGCCGCCCGGTCACCTCGGACGCGAGCTGCCCTTCGGTCACGAGCGCCTTCGCGAGCCGCGCGACGCGCGGGCCGGTGAGGATCTCCATCGCCACGCGGAGCGGCGCCTCGTCCGCGCCCCCCTCCGGCGGCGCGATCCAGCCGTAGAGCAGCCGCGGCGACGGCACCGCGTCCTCGAGGACGATCCGATCCTCGCGCGGGTGCGGCCCGATCGGCCGCTCCGGCTCGGCGGCGACGCGCTGGAGCGAGCGCGCGAGCGCCTGCTCGACCGCCGCGCGCGAGACGTCGCCGGAGAGCGCGATCGTCGCCTGGGCCGCGGCGCGCTCGCGCCGGAGCGACTCGGTGAGCAGGAGCTCGCTGGCCGCGCCCGCGTCGGCGCGCGCCCCGAGCAGCGTGCCCTCGAGCGGGTGGCCCGCGGGGAACAGCGCCTCCCCGAGCGCGAGCCACGACGGGCCGTACGGCGCCCGCTCGAGCGCGCGCCGCGAGGCCGCGCTGGCCTGCCTCCGGAGCTCGGCCACGCGCCCCGCGCTCGCCTCGTCGAGCAGCATCCGGAGCCGCGCCGCGACAAGGTCGACGCCGACCTCGAGATCGCGCGGCGGGACGGTGATCGCGACGCGCGCCTCGCTGGCGAGCGCCGGCCCCGCCGCCCCGGCGTCGCCCGCGGACCGCGCCGGCACCGCGACGGACGCGCTGATCGAGACGAGCGGCGCCGCGGGGTCCTCCCGGAGGTCGACCGCGATGCCGTTCGGGAGCCGGAAGCGCTGCACCTGCTCCAGGCCGAGCCCGGCGAGCAGGCCGATCTGCTTCTCGATCGCCGCCTCTCGGCCCTTGAGGGCGCGCCGCGCGCCCGGGCCCTCGAGGGCGTCGAACGGCGACGCCGGGGCGAGGCGGCCGCTCCGCAGGCCGAGCGGATCGTCCTCGAACGCGGGGCGGAAGCCGACGTCGCCGCCGATCATCACGATCGGGAGCTTGGCCTCCAGCGCCTCCGGGTTGCCGAGGAGCGGCATCGGCGCCGGCGCCTGGCCCGGCGGGGTGAAGAGCGGGAGCCGGTTCCGGCCGAGCGACACGGGGCGGGGCGGCAGCGACCCGTCGCCCAGCGCGAGCTCCCCGCCCGCGCCGCGCGGCGGCAGCGCGGCGGCCGCGCCGGCCAGGCCGTCGCCCTCGTCCTCGTCGAGCTCCTCGTGGTCGAGGTACGCCGGGAAGAGCGCCATCGCGCGCGCGACGCGATCGGCGGGCAGCGCGATCAGGTGGTCGGCGCGGCCCGGCGGGACGCGGTCGCGCAGGAGCTCGGGGTTGTGCTCGCGCAGCGCGGCCGTGGAGATGCCCGCGGCGCGCGCGATGGTGCGGAGCCGCGTCCCCGGCGGCACCGCGACCTCGCCGAGGTCGAGCGGCGCGAGCGGCGCGACGTCGGGCAGGTCGAGCCCGAAGCGCGCGCGGTTCGCCGCGACGATCGCGAACGCCACGATCTGCGGCACGTAGTCCGCGGTCTCCTTGGGGACGGCGCCGGCCTGCGCGAGCTCGGCGAGCCCGACGGGCCCGCGGGCCTCGGGATCGCGCTCCGCCGCGACCTTCGCGAGCGCGCGGAGGACGCCCTCGTGGCCGAAGTTGTACGCCGCGAGCGCGAGATCCCAGCGGCCGAAGCGCTCGTAGAGGTCGCGCAGGTGCGCGGTCGCGGCGTCCGTGGCGCGCGTGAGGCTCATGCGCGCGTCGATCCACTCGGACTGCTCCAGCCCGTAGGCCTCGCCGGTCCTCGGCATGAACTGCCAGAGCCCCGCCGCGCCGGCCGGCGAGACCGCCCGCGGATCGAAGCCGCTCTCCACCGCCGCGACCCAGAGGAGGTCCTCCGGGAGGCCCGCCTCGCGGAGCGAGCGCTCGATGATCTCGCGGTACGCGCCGGCGCGCCGGAAGCGGCGCTGGAACACGGCGCGCCCCTCGTCCGACTGGGCGAAGAAGCGGACGAACCGCATCGTGCGGCGCGTGAGCGGGACGTCGAGATCCGACATCGCCAGCGTGGACAGCGTCGCCCCGTCGGGGTCCTCGAGATCCTCGTCCGTCGCGGCCTGGAACTCGCGCACGAGGAGCGCCGTGACGGCGGGCGGCGCGTCGTCGGCCAGCGCCGGCGGAGCGCACGCGAGCGCCGGCGCGACGTCGGTCGACGCGCCCGCGCGCGCGCGATCGAGCAAGCCGGGATCGCGGAAGGCGCGGTACGCCGCCGAGAAGGACGCGCGCAGCGAGGGCGCCTGGCCGACGGCCGCGCCTGACATGCAGATCAGCGCGCCGAGCCCGGTCCACAGAGCGGCTCGCCGTGCCCAGCTCATCAACGCCGATCTTGCTCCGAAACCGCCCGCCGGCGCTACGGCAAAGCGCGGAGACCGCGGCGGCGATGTGCGCTGCTCGCCAGCGCGCGCCCTGCCGGGGCGCGCCATCCCTGCGCCTCCGCGGCGGCTCCGTCCCCTTCCCTTCCGGTCCAGGTTCCCTCCCCGGCCCGATTCCCGCAGTGGTGCTAGCCACCTGGGCCCGGGCGAGCTAGCAAGCGTCGGCGATGCGCTCGTCCCACGCCGCTCCCCCTGCAGAGAAGGCCTCTCGGCTCGGCGAGGTGCTCGACTTCATGAAGCTCCTGTGGGCCGTCGATCACGGCCTGCAGTCGACGTCGAAGCGCATGGAGGCGAAGATGGGCGTGACGGGCCCGCAGCGGCTCGTCATCCGCATCGTCGGGCGCTACCCCGGGATCTCCGCGGGGCAGCTCGCCGAGATCATGCAGCTGCACCCGAGCACCCTCACGGGCGTGCTCAAGCGGCTGCAGGAGCGCGGCATCATCGAGCGCCGGGCCGACCCGAAGGACGGCCGCCGCGCGCTCCTGGGCCTCACCGCGCGCGGCCGCGAGCTCGACAGCCTCCGCACCGGGACGGTGGAGTCGGCCGTGCGGCAGGCCATCAAGGCGATGCCGCGGCGCAAGCTCGAGGCCGCGCAGGATGTGCTCGCGGCCGTCGCCGAGGCGCTGCAGCCGCAGCCGGCCGACGAGTAGCGTCTCCGGCCGGATCGGCGCGCGCCGCGCGCGTTCCAGCGGGGGCAGCGCCGATCGGCGCGCGCCTGGCCGGCGCGGCAGCCGCGAGGCGCAGGCGCCGCGCCGCGGGGGAGCGAACGGCGGTTCGCGCCCGGGAGCGCCGCGCGATCTGCGCGAACGCGCGGCTCCGCCGCGACCGGCCGAGCCCGCGGACATCGAACGGAGGAGCAGCGGTCGTCCGGCACGGCAACCCGCCTCCCGCCGCCCCGAGGCGGCGGGAGCCGCCGCGCGGACCCGCGACCCGGGGCCTTCGGTGCGGCCTCCGCCCGGCGCGCGCCGCGCCGAGGGCCTCTCATCACCACGACGGGGGAACAATGAAGCACTGGGTTCATGGCGCGATCAGCGCGGCGATCATCGCCGCGGCGTGGGGCTGCGGCTCCGGAGGACGAGGCGGCGGAGCCGACACGGGGGGCGGCGGCGGCGCGGGCGGCGAAGGCACGGGGGGCAGCGGAGCAGCGACGGGCGGCGGGGGGACCGGGAGCCACGCCGCGGCCTGCACGATCACGTCGCGAGGCCTGGAGGTGAGCAGCGGCCGCGGGACCACGCCCGCGATCGCGGGGACCGGGGCGGGGTACGCCGTCGCCTGGCAGGAGCGAGGGGCCGACGAGGGCGACATCCACCTCGCGGTGATCGACGCCGACGGCAACAAGCTGCGGGAAGAGGCGATCGCGGCGGGCCCCGGCGTCTCGAGCCACCCGAGCGTCCAGCGCGACGGAGAGGGCCTGCTCGTCGTCTGGCAGGACCAGGACGGCACGGGCAGCGTCGTGCGCGGCCGCCGCGCGACGCTGGAGGGCGTCCCCGAGGGCGCCGCCTTCGACCTCGTCGAGAGCAGCGCGGCCGAGTCGTGGCCCATCGCCGCCGCGGGCCGGGACGGGATCGTCGTCGCCTGGATGGACGCGGGCGGCTCGCTGGTCAGCTCCCTCGAGCGCGGCGCGCTGGGCAGCGCGACGCCGCTGGACCAGGCGAAGTTCCCCGCGGTCGCGACCGACGGCGAGCGGACGGCGCTCGCCTGGAGCCAGGGCGACGCGCTCTTCTTCGCCCGGCCGCGCCAGGGGAGCGCGCCGCTCGACCGGATCGCGCACCAGGGCGTCGACGCGAAGCTGACGCGCGTCGCGCTCGGCGGCGACGACGCCTTCGTCGTCTGGGAGGACACCCGCGCCGGCGCCGAGCAGATCCGCGCGATCCGGATCTCCGCGCAGGACGAGGTGTCCCGCGAGGCCGTCGTCTCCCCGGGCGACGGCAGCGCGAACTGGCCGGCGCTCGCGTGGACCGGGCGCCACCTGGCCGTCGCGTACTACCAGTTCCGCGACGGCCCCGCGGCCGTGTTCGTGGCGCTGCTGAACCGCGATCTCTCGCCCGCGGGCGCCGAGCTCAAGGCGAGCGGCGACACGCCCGGCCGGTACCCGGCGCTGGCCTGGACCGGCCAGGAGCTCGGCATCGCCTACGCGGAGCCGGACCAGGGCATCCGCCTCTCGCGCGCCAGCTGCAAGTAGCCGGCGGCGCGCCCGCTCGCCCCCTCCCCGCCGCGCCGCCGGAGGCCGCCCGCCTCCGGCCGCGGCGCGCCCAGCCCGCCGCCGGCGGCGGCGCGACCGGCCCGCCCCCGGCGGCGCAGGACGGCCGCCCGCGCCGGCCCGGATCGAACCCTGCAACCGCCCCCGGGGTGGCCGTTCTCCCCTGCGCCCTTGCGATCCTAATCTGCACAGCCGTGCTCGGCGCCTACGCCGTGCGCGTCGCGCGCCACGGTCGGCCCGCGATGCCGCGGCTCGGCGCCTCTCCGGGGAGCGCGCTGCTCCCCGGCCCGGTCGTCGAGGCCTTCTACTGGTCGTTCCACGCTCCCGCCCGGGCGCTCGTGCGCCTCCGCGTCTCGCCGGACACCCTCACCTACCTCTCGCTCGCCCTGTCGCTCGCCTGCGCGCCGCTGCTCGCGGTCGGCCGCTTCCGCGCCGGCGCCGCGCTGCTCATGGCCGGCGCCGTCCTCGACGCGCTCGACGGCATGGTGGCGCGCGAGGGCGGCAAGGCGTCGCGCGCCGGCGCCGTGCTCGACTCGTGCCTCGACCGCGTGTCCGACGCCGCGCCGCTCATCGGCCTCGCCGTCTTCTACCGCCATCACGCCGTCGCGCTCGCGATCCCGCTCGTCGCCATGGTCGCCTCGTCGCTCGTGAGCTACGCGCGCGCCAAGGCCGACGTCTACCGCGTCGCGCTGCCGAGCGGGCTCATGCGCCGGCACGAGCGGCTCGCCTACCTCGTCGCCGCGCTCGTCTTCGGCCCGGCCGTGCCGGCCTCGCCGCTCACCGGCGCGCTCCCCTTCCCGATCGCGCTCGCCTGCGTCGCCCTCGTCGCGGGCGTCGGGCTCGCCGCCGGCCTGCGGCTCGTGCAGCGGACGCGCGCCGCCCTCGCGGCCGCCGACGCGGCGCCGCCGACCGGGCCGCGGGCGACGGCGCGCCCCGAAGGAGAGCGCCGGCGCCTGCTCGGCGACGGCAAGGCCACGAGCGCGCCGCTCTGATCATGCTCCGGCGCGCGCGCGCCCGCTGGGGCGCATTCTCCTGGCTGCAGGCGCTCTCCTGGCTGCCGGCGCGCTCCTGGCTGCCGGCGCTGCCGTGGCTCGCCTACGTCGCCCTCCTCGCGCCGCGCGGCGCCGCGCGCTGGGACCACCTCGCCGTGGCCGCCCTCGCCGCGACGAGCGTCTGCGCGGGCGAGCGCTCGCGCCGGTTCTTCCTGAGCGCCCTGCCCTTCTTCCTGCTGTTCCTCGCGTACGACGGCATGAAGCAGCTCGACGGCGGGCTCGCCGCGCCGGCCCACGTCCTCGGCTGCGAGCTGCGCGCGGCCGAGCTCGCGCTCTTCGGCGTGGAGATCGGCGGCCGCCGGCTCACGCCGGGCCAGCTGCTCGCCGGGCTGGAGCGGCCCGCGCTCGACCTGCTCTGCGCCCTCCCGTACGGCGGCTACGTGCTCGTGATGGTGGGGCACTGGCTCCACCTCTACCGGAGCGAGGCCCTCGCGGCGCGGAGGTTCGCCTGGCTCGCGTTCGCCACGCACCTCCTCGGCCTCGCCACGTACCGCCTCTTGCCGGCCGCGCCGCCCTGGTACGTCGAGGCCCACGGGTGCGCGCTCGATCCGGCCGCCCAGAGCTCCCCCGCCGCGCTCGCGCGCGTCGACGCGATGCTCGGGATCACCTACTTCCGCGACCTCTACAGCCGCGGCGCGACCGTCTACGGCGCGCTGCCGTCGCTCCACGTCACCTACCCGCTCTACGGGCTGCTCGCGACCTTCCGCCGGGCGAGCGCGCCGTCGCTCGCCCTCCAGCTCGCCTACGCCGCGCTCATGCTGTTCGCGGCGCTCTACCTCGCCCACCACTGGCTCATCGACGCGCTGCTCGGCTACGCCTACGTCGCGCTCGCGTGGGCGCTCGTCCTCCGGGCCTTCCCCGACCGGGGCGGCTCGGATCAGGCGGGCTGCGCCTTGCCGCCGCTCGCCGAGACGTCGGGCTCCCAGAGGATCTCGGGCGTGCCGAGGAGCGCGGACGCCCAGCGGCTCCAGACGAAGAGCGCGTCGCTCAGGCGGTTCAGGTAGCCGACCGCCAGCGGATCGGCGTGGCCCGCCTGCGCGAGGCGCACGCAGCAGCGCTCGGCCCGGCGGCACACCGTCCGCGCCACGTGGAGGTCCGTGTTGAGCCGCGAGCCGCCCGGGAGCACGAACGAGCGCAGCGGCGCCAGATCGGCCTGGCAGCGGTCCATCTCGGCCTCGAGGAGCTCGATCTCCGCCTGCGTCACGCGGGGCTGCTTCGGGTGCACGTCCTCGGGGAGCGTCGCGAGGATCGAGCCGAGGTTGAAGAGCTCGTGCTGCACGCGGAGCAGCGCGCGCCCGAGGTCGTGGAGCCGGACGACGCTCGCGGGGGGCGCGCCCGGCAGCAGCTCCATCAGCGTCTGCCGCGCGGCCCCGACCAGCGCGTTGAGCTCGTCGACCGTGCCGTAGGTCTCGATCCGCGCGTCGTCCTTCGGGACGAGCTGCCCGCCGACGAGCCGGGTCTGCCCGCCGTCGCCCTGCCGGGTGTAGACGCGGTTGATCGTGATCTTCGGCGCGCTGAAGACCCGCCCGCTGTTGTCCTCGGCCCCGGCCCGGGCAGCGCCCGTCCCGCGCGTATCGTCGTCGCTCACGGGGATTTCACGTAAAGCGAGCGCCTGCGCGGGTCAAGGAACCGCGCAGGCGGGGCGGCATTGACGATCCTCGGCGGGGAGTGGAACAGTCCTGTCCCTATGCGCTCCCCCGGGCCGCCGCTCCGCCGTTCGTTCCCCGCCGTCCTCCTGCTCGCCGCGCTCCCCGTCGCGTCCGGCTGCGCCGCCGAGCCCGCCCCGCGGCCCGCGCCGAAGCCCGCCGTCACGGCCGAGACGGCGCGCATCGCCGAGAGCCAGCGGCTCTACGACGAGGCGAGCCGCGCGCTGTCCGACAAGCGGTACGAGGACGCGCGCGCCCTGCTCGACAAGGCGAGCGGCCTCGGCGTCGACTCGCACCGCTACCAGATCGGCGAGCTGCGCGACAAGCTCGACCGGCGCGAGGCGAAGGTCCGGGCCAGCGAGGCCGCCGAGCTGCTCGATCGGCAGGACTGCGAGGGCGCCTTCGCCGCGCTGTCGTCGCGGATGGACGCGCTGAAGAGCGAGGCGTTCGCGCACGAGGCCCGGCGGCTCGTGGCCTCGCAGGCCGCGGCGTGCGCGAGCGGGAAGATCGACGCGGCGACCACCGCCGGGAAGTTCGCGGAGGCGCGCGCGTTCATCGCGGCGGCGCCGACGCGGGCGGTCCTCGGCGACGAGGCCGCGGATCGGCTCGCGGCGGAGCTCGACGCCACGATCACCGAGGCGCTCTACGGGCAGCTCGAGGCCGACATCACGGCCGGGCGCTGGGCGAGCGTCGTCGAGAAGATCGACGCCGCCGTCAAGCGGGGCGACGCCTCCGAGGAGCAGGGGCGCACGGTGCTCGCGCGCGCCCGCGGCGCCGCGACGCCGCGGCTGACGGAGCTCGCCGGCAAGGCGGTCGGCGCGCAGGACGCGGCCGCCGCGCTGGCGCAGCTCGACGCGACCATCGCGCTGCTGCGCTGGGAGGCGCCCGCCCGGGAGACGGCCGACCTGCCCGGGAGCAACGCGCTGCCCGAGGCGCTCGCGCGGAAGCGCTCGGCCCTCGCGGCCTGGGTCGAGGCGATGCAGGTCCGGATGAAGCCGATGAAGAGGCCCGAGAAGCGCTGGTCGCACGGCACGATCGCGGTCGCGCCCGCCTCCGACAGCGACGGCGAGCCGAAGCACAGCCTCCCGCCCTCGACCCCCGTCTGGGTCCTCGGCCAGACCAAGGATCGCGCCCTGGTGACCGCGGTCGAGCCTGCCACGGCCGTGCTCACGGCAGCGCTCGAGCTCGCGATCGGCTGGGCGCCGCTGCCGCGCCTCGCCCGGGAGCCGACGGCCGACTGGCTCCCGCCGAACGATCAGCTGAAGGGCGAGCGCGTGTGGGGCCCGCTCCGGGAGAAGCAGCCGACGCTCGAGCTCGGCGTCGTGAGCGACGTCCAGGGCGCCGACATCCTCGTCCGGCGGCTCGCGGACGACGTGGAGGTCAAGGTCCAGCGCAAGCAGCTCCGCAGCGGGCGCCTCGCCCCGGGCACGAAGGTCCTCGCCCTCTGCAAGTCGGAGAACGAGCCCGCGACGATCGTCGACGTCCCGCCCGCGGGCCGGGTCGCGCGCATCGAGTGCGAGGGGGGCGCGCAGAAGGAGGAGCCGCTCGCCTCGCTCCGAGCGAGGCCCGACCTCCTGCCCCGCACTCGTTAGGGTGCCTCTCGGCCAGCAGAAAACCCGCCCCCGTCCGTCCGTCGTTGACTCGTAGCGCCGCGCACCTAAGTCTCCCTATCCCTGAGGAGCCACGATGCCTACGACCTATAGCGACCTCATCTCCGACGTCCGCAAGTCCATCCGCGAGCTCTCGCTGAGCGAGCTCAAGCGCCGCCTCGACGACAAGGTCCCGATGGTGCTCCTGGATGTGCGCGAGAAGGAGGAGTACCGCGCCGGCTTCATCCCGGGCGCGATCTCGATCCCGCGCGCCTTCCTGGAGATGCAAGTGGAGCAGAAGCTGCCGGACAAGTCGGCGCACATCGTGGCCTATTGCGCCGGCGGCACGCGCTCGGCGCTCGCCGCGAAGACGCTCCAGGAGCTCGGCTACACCAACGTGGAGAGCGCCAACCCGGGCTTCGTCCGCTGGAAGGACCTGAGCTACCCGGTCGAGCTGCCGCCCAACCTCACCGAGGCGCAGCGGGATCGGTACTCGCGCCACCTGCTCCTGCCCGAGGTCGGCGAGGCGGGGCAGGCCAAGCTGCTCGCCTCCAAGGTCCTCCTCCTCGGCGCCGGCGGCCTCGGCAGCCCGGCCGCCCTGTACCTGGCCGCCGCCGGCGTGGGGACGCTCGGCCTCGTCGACGCCGACGTCGTCGACAACTCGAACCTCCAGCGGCAGATCCTCCACGCGACCTCGCGGGTGGGCATGCCCAAGGTCGACAGCGCCGAGACGGCGATCCGCGACCTGAACCCCGACGTGAAGGTCGTGAAGTTCCAGGAGCGCGTCGACAGCTCCAACGTCGACCGCATCTTCGACCAGTTCGACATCATCGTCGACGGGTGCGACAACTTCCCGACCCGCTACCTCGTGAACGACGCCTCGGTCTTCAAGAAGAAGCCGGTCGTCCACGGGTCGATCTTCCGCTTCGAGGGCCAGGTGACGACGTTCATGCCGGGCGTCGGCCCCTGCTACCGGTGCCTCTACCCCGAGCCGCCGCCCCCGCACCTCGCGCCGAGCTGCCAGGAGGCGGGCGTGCTCGGGATCCTCCCCGGTATCATCGGCATCATCCAGGCCACCGAGGCGGTGAAGCTGATCCTCGGCCAGGGGACGCCGCTCATCGGCCGGCTCCTCACCTACGACTCGCTGCGGATGAAGTTCGGCGAGCTCAAGCTGCGCCGCGACAAGAGCTGCCCGGCGTGCGGCGAGTCGCCGACCATCACCAGCTACATCGACTACGAAGGCTTCTGCCTCATCGGCTGATCGCCGCGCGACGGCGCGGCGATCAGCCGCACACGAACCGCCGCCCGCCGGGCCGCGCCGCCCGGCGCGGCCTCCGCGGCGTCACGACGGGTACTGCATCACGGTGTTCTTCTCGGGCCGCTCGATGCGCTCCACGCGGCTCGTCACGACCTGCCGCTCCTGCCCATCGGGGTCCACCTGCGTGAAGTAGATGGGGGAGCCGACGCGCGCGTTGTGCGGCTCCGGGATCACGACGCCGTTCGGGTTGATCCGGACCGCGCCCTGGAGCTTCAGGTGCAGCGCGAGGTGCGACGTCCTGAACTTCCGCGCCGCCCGGTCGCGCACGGCGACGCAGACTTCGTCGCGGACGTGGTACTCCGTGTTGCGGGTGATGAAGACGCGGTGCCTGCGGCGCTCGTTGCCCGTGTAGCTCATGGTCGCTCGTCGCTCCTTCGCGCCCCTCGGCGCGGCGCGCATCGTGGCAAGGCGCGCCGCGCATGGCCAAGTTCGTCGCCGACGCGCGGCCCCCTGCGTCCCGCACGAAAGCGGGTGCCTCCGCAACTTTGTGCGGATCTCCGCGGGCTTTTGGGAAGCCGCGTCCGGCAATGCCACGATCGCGATCGGAATGTCTCGCAGCGAGCGTCTCCCCGGTCCCGGTCTGGCGAAGGTCAAGCGACCTCCGCTCCTCCAGCGGCGTCACGTCGAGCTCGTGGCGTGCTCGGCGGGGCGCCTTCACGCCCTGTTCGACGGCGCCGACGTGGTGAGCGAGGGCAGCACGCGCAGCGAGGGGGGCGCGCTCGTGTATTACGGGTCGACCAGCCTGCTCGTCGCGCTGCCGCCGGACGCGCCGCTCGCGGCGCCGCTCGACCGAGCGCTCGCGCTCGACCCCCACCTCCGGCTGCGGGCGCTCCGCGTCGCGCAGCGCGAGGCGGCCGCGCGGGCGGGCGGCCCGCTCGGGCCGATGCACGCCGAGATCCGCTGCGGGCTCGCGCCGCGCGCGGCGGCGGTCTCGTTCGCGCTGACCGTGGACGTCACGGCGCGCGTGCTGCTCACCACGGACAGGACGGCGCGCGCGTGATCACTGTGATCGTCACTGAAAGCAAAAATGCACCCCGAGCGCCGCGCGCCGGCGCAGCGCCGCGGCGACCGCTCGCGCCCTCCGCCGCGTGCCCTCTTGACGCGCGTGCCCACGTGAAGAACGGGAGCGCTCCGGCTCGAGGCGGGGTAGGCTCCACACGGCGCGCTCTGCTTCTGTCGATCCTCGGCGCGGAGCCCGCGACGCTGCGATGAGCAAGAAGGACCGTTCCGCCTCCGGCGATTCCGACAAGGTGATCCACGTCGTGTTCGGCCCTGGTGGAGGGCGGGTGTCCGAGCCCCCGCCCCCCCTGCGGACCGGCGAGCCGGAGGCGCCGCAGCCTGCGCCCGGCGCGCGCGAGCCGGTCACCGACATGTTCACCGGCACCGAGGTCGCGCGGCTGCTCGGCATCTCGCCCGGGCGACTGCGCTCGCTCGATCGCGCCGGCATCGCGCCGCCGAGCGGCCGCCGGCGCGGGCGGCGCGCGTACACCTTCTCGGATCTGATCGCCCTCCGCGCCGCGCGCGATCTCATCGCGCGCAAGGTGCGCCTGCGCGACGTCGCGCGGGCGATCGACAACATCCGCGCCGCGCTGCCCAAGGTGACGCGCCCCCTCGCCGAGCTCCGCGTCGCCTTCGACGGCAAGGCGGTCGTGGTCCGGAGCGCGTCGGGCGCGTTCGAGCCGCTCACCGGGCAGATGGTGCTCGACTTCGAGGTGAAGGAGCTGCGCGACGACGTCGTGCGCGTGCTCCGCCCGCGGGTCGGCAGGGATCGCGCGCGCACGGCCTACGAGCTCTACATGCAGGCCAGCCAGCTCGACGAGGATCCGGCGACGATGGACGAGGCGGAGGCGCTCTACCGCCGCGCGCTCGAGATCGACCCCTGGCTGGCGATCGCGTACACGAACCTCGGCAACATCTGCTTCCGGCGCAACGCCGAGGAGCAGGCCGAGGCGCTCTACCTGAAGGCGCTCACCCTCGACGCGGCGCAGCCCGAGGCGCAGTACAACCTCGGCTACGTGATGCTGGAGCGCGGCCGGGCGGCCGAGGCGATCCGGTACTTCCGCGGCGCGATCGAGAGCGATCCGCGCTTCGCGGACGCCTATTACAACCTCGCGATGGCGTACGAGCAGATCGGCGATCCGACGAAGGCGCGCCCGTGCTGGCGCCGGTACCTGGAGATCGAGCCGACCGGCACGTGGGCCGAGATCGCGCGCCGGCACCTCTGACCGGCGCGCCGCGGGGTGGATCGATCGGGCCGCTTTTCCGGCATACTGCGGGCCGCATGGACCAGCAGGGCGCACCGCTCGGCGCGGCAAACCACCCCCCTGGCGGCTATCCGCCGGGTGGAGCCCCTCCCGGCGGCTACGGCCCTCCCGGCGGCTACGGCCCTCCCGGCGGCTACGGCCCTCCCGGCGGCTACGGCCCTCCCGGTGGCCATGGTCCTCCCGGCGGCCATGGTCCCCCTGGCGGCCACGGTCCTCCGGGCGGCTACGGCCCGCCCGGCGGCTACGGTCCGCGCCCGCAGGCGTTCGGCCCCGCTCCGGGCGGCTTCGGCGGCGCGCCGGTCGGGCCCCCGCCGCGGCGGTCGAACCTCGCGCTGATCCTCGGCATCGGCTGCGGGGCCGTCTTCCTGCTCTGCATCCTCGCGGGCGCGGTGCTCATCTACTTCTCCACGGGCGTCACCGCCCGCGAGATGGCCAGGCTCCCCGAGCCGCTGCCCACGGCGCCCGTCGCCGATCCCCCCGCCGACGCGGCCGCGGAGCGAGGCGTGCTCCGCGCCGAGATCCGCGACGTCCGGAGCTTCCCGGCGCGCGCCGGGAAGCTCCTGCATTTCGTCGGCGAGATCCACAACACCGGCACGGTGGCCATCGGCTCCCCGAGCGCGAAGGTCACGCTCTACGGCGCCGGCGACGTCGCCCTCCTGAGCGGCGACTGCGCGACCCAGGTGCGCCTCTTGCCGCCGGGCGAGAAGGTCCCTTGCGCGTTCGCCGCCCCGCGTCCCCCCGGGCTCGCCACGTTCAAGGCCGAGGTCGCCCCCGCGCCCGCCACGTTCCGGGGGAAGCTGGCCAAGCTCAACATCGCGGACACGAAATTCACGCCGACGCGCGGGCAGAGCCCGTACCAGGTGGCCGGCAGGATCACGAACGAGTCCGCCTTCGCGGCCCGGTCCGTGCTCGCGATCGTCTCGCTCTACGGCGCCGACGGCAAGATCGTCAGCGTCGGTCAGATCCCCGTGGCGGGCGGCGATCTCGCCCCGTCGGCGAGCGGCGAGTTCGCGGCGAGCATCGTGGATGTCGCCGACGCGCCCGCGACGTGGCAGGTGTTGGCGGTCGGATACAGCGAGTGAGCGCGGGCGGATGCAGCGGCGCGCTCGCGCGCCAACTTACGGAGAGGTGAACGAGATGAGCGACGTGGGATCGGCCCGGCGGGCCAAGGACGAGCTCAAGGCCAAGATCGCCGGCGAGCCGTGGTGTGTCGGCGTCGGGGTCGAGCGAGAGGACGGGGTCGGCTTCATCGTCCGCGTGAGCGTCCGGTCCGGAGGGGCCGAGGCAGCGCGCGCGGCCATCCCGCAGCGGATCGGCGGCGTGCTGATCAAGGTGATCGAGAACGACCCCTGAGCACGGCCGATCCGCGCGCTCCGAAGTATCGCCAGGCCGCGCAAACCGTGTAAGCTGCGCGCCTCGTGAACGAGCGCAACCTCTCCCGCCGACTTTCCACGAGCATCGTCGATGCGCTGAAGGCTCACGGGCACATCCTCGTGGCCAGGGGCGGCGCGACCGCGCTGGCGCGCGAGCTCGAGGACAAGATGTCCGCGGACATCGCGGCCATCGCGCCCCGGCTCGAGCCGTGGGCCCTCGTCGACGGGGAGGTCACGACCACGTTCGGCACCGACGAGATCGACGACCAGGTCGAGGAGCTCGTCGCGAGCCTGACGAGCACGCTGATGGACTCCGAGCACGTCGAGGACATCTTCACCGAGGACAACGTGATCAAGCGCGACGTCTTCCGTGTGATGCGCGACGCGCTGCTCGGCCCGCGGCCCGAGCTCGGCCTCGAGGACGACGGCCCGGTGCAGGTGCGGCTCGACACGCTCGGGTACGTCGCCTCGACGGTCGGCAAGCGCGCGCCGGCGGAGGTGCTGCGCGAGTCGCTGGCGCGCGCGGCCCAGAGCGCCGGCGGCAAGCTGACGTCGTACGATCCCGAGCTCCGCGAGGCGACGTTCTCGCTGGGGAGCAGCGACCCGGACGCCCGGCTCGAGATCGAGGAGGCGGTGGCCGACGAGCTCTCCGATCTCGTCGAGGCGAAGGTGGTGACGCTCCCGATGCTGGAGCGCCGCTTCGAGCTGCAGCGCAAGGTCGACCCCGGCGCGCGCGCCGGCCTGCGCCAGCGGATCGACGCCATCGCCTCGAGGATGCTGCGCGAGGGCGGCTGCGCCGCGTCGTGGGAGATCGCGGGCGACCGCGTTCTCCGGCTCAAGCTCACCCCGCTGTCCGAGCAGGACGCGCTCGAGGTCGACAGCCACATGACGGAGTTCACGCGCGACGTCGCCGCCCTGCTCGGCGAGCCGCTCGGCGCGCCCGGCGCGGCGAGCAGGCCGGCCGCCGCCCCGCAGCGCGGCGAAGCCCCGGCGTCGCGGCACCGCGAGCCCGCGCCGCAGCCGGTGCGCGCGGACGACGACCTCGAGGAGGACGGCGTCGACGAGGACGACGATCTCGAGGACGACGATCTCGAGGACGAGGACCTCGACGACGAGGAGCTCGACGACGAGGGGGACGCCGAGGACCTCGACGACGAGGAGCTCGAGGACGAGGGCGAGGAGCTCGAGGACGAGGGCGAGGAGCTCGAGGACGAGACGCCGTCCAAGAAGCTCGCCGCGCGCGGGAAGCCCCGCAAGCCGGCCGAGCCGGCGTCCGAGCGGCCCGCGGCGAGCAAGCCCAGGGCCGCGGCGGCGCGGGGCGCGAAGAAGGCGCCGGCGAAGAAGGCGGCCGCGGCGACGAAGAAGGCGCCCGCGTCGGAGCGGGCGGCGACGGGGAAGACCGCGGCGACCGCCGCCAAGAAGGCGGCGAAGGCCCCCGCCGCCAAGAAGTCCTCGCCCGCCCCCGCCAAGAAGGCGGCGAAGGCGCCGGCGAAGAAGGCGGCGGCGAAGAAGCGCTGATCGCCCTCAGCGGGCCCGGTTCCGGTAGACCAGGATCACCGGCACGCCGTCGAGCCCGGCGATGTGATCCGGGCTCGTGGTCCCGAACGCGACCCACGCCTGGTACGCCTGCCCGAGCATGTGCTTCTCGTGGTGGTACAGGGCGAAGTCCGCGCCCGCGGCCGCCCCGACGCCGCGGATGTCCTTTCGCAGGCGCCCGTCGCGCAGCAGCATGTCCCACGCCTGGCCGGCGGTGTCGTGGATGTACACCGTCCCCCGGGGCGGGACGTGCTCGTTGAGGTAGTCCACGACCGCGCCCGTGGTGTAGCCCCAGAAGGTGCGGTTCAGCCCGAGGCTCGCCGCGCCGGGCGCGCCGCCGACCAGCGGCGTGTAGGCCGAGAGCGCCCACGGGTGCGCGTGCAGCGTCTCGGCGATGGGCGCCGCGACCACCGCCGCCCCGAGCAGCGCCGGGACCAGCGGCCCGCGCGCCGCGGCGGCGAGCGCGGCCCCCGGCGCGGAGGCGCCGGCGGTCGCGCCGGCGCCGCGCCGGGCGACGAGCAGCGCGCGGAGCCCGACGCGCGCGCGCCTCACCGCGGCGGAGAACGCGGCGCCGGCGAACAGGGCGATGAACGGATAGGCCGTCATCCAGTGCTTGGTGCCGCCGAAGATCGGCGTGCTCGGCGAGAGCCACGCGCCGTAGACGGCGGCGATGGCGAGGAACCAGAGCAGCGCCGTGCCGCCGGCGTCGGGCGGCGGCGGGCGGAGGCGCGCGGCGATCGCGCGGGCGGCGGCGAGCCTCCCGCTCTCGGGCGCGAGCCGCGCCGCCGCCCGCGCGAGCGGGTAGACGAGGCGCTCGCGCGCGGCCGCGCAGAGCCCCGCGGCGAAGAGGCAGAGCGTCACGGCGGGCACCGTCGCCGCCGTCATCAGCGGCGCGTAGGCCCTCGGCATCGGCGGCGTCCAGTAGTTTTGGCCGAGGAACTCCATGTTGTAGTACTCGTGGTTCAGGTGGAACGACGCGTACTCGCGCAGGCGCGCGAGCGTGTCGCGCCAGATCCACGGCCAGAGCGCGTAGAAGACGAGCGGGCCGATCGTCGCCATCGCGGCGAGCGCGGCGACCGAGCGCCGGGCTCCTCGCGGCGGCGCCGGCGCGGCCTCCGCCGCCGCCGGGCGCGCGACGATCCGCTCCCGGAGCTCCAGCGCGGCGGCGTGCGCGACGCAGACGATCGGCAAAAACCACGAGTTGTGCTTGGTGTCGAGCGCGAGGCCGAAGGCGATGCCGGTGAGCACGGGCCAGAGCGCGCCGCCGTCGCGCAGCGAGCGCCAGTACGCGTAGGCGCACGCGGCCCACACGGTCACGATCGGCGCGTCGAAGCACGCGAGGTGCGCGTGGTAGAAGTACCGCGGCAGCATCGCGAAGAGCACGGCCGCGGACGCGCCGGCGAGCCGATCGCGCGCCTGCGTTCCCCAGAGGTACACGAGCGCGACCCCGGCGCCCGAGAGCGCCATCGCCGGGAAGCGGTAGCTCGTGCCTTCCATGGCGAAGAGCCCGAGCCGCTTCTGCAGGAGCAGGTTCGACAGCGCGAACAGCGACTTGATCAGGCCGGGGTGCTCGTGGTTCACCGACCAGGCGGCGTCGACGACCTCCGGGCGGAGCGCGGCGCGGGGCGCCTCGAGGAGCGCCTGGAACCACGCGCCGTAGCGGTTCGCGGCGAAGAAGTAGAACCCCTCGTCGCGCGCGTAGCCGAGATCGCCCGCGGTCGCGAGCAGCAGGGCGACGTACGCCGCCGCGAGCGCGATCGCGACGAGCCCGTCGGCGGGCGCGAGGGGCGCCGTTCGCTTCATCGGGTGTCGGCCTCGAAGCAGTAGTGGCGGTGCGTGTAATCCGCGGACCTCACGGCGAACTCCACCTCGGCGTTCGCCGCGCCCGCGTGGGCCGCGAGCGGGAACTCGAACGCCGCCCACCCGTCGCCGTCGTGGTGCGTCGCCTCGCCCACGGTCTCGCCGTTCACGCGCACGGACAGCGTGACCGGCGCGCCCTGCCGCTCGCGCTCGATGATCCAGTACATGCCCGCGTGCCCCCGGATCACCGAGCCGAGCGGCACGTCGCGGAAGCGCGTGACGATCTCGCCGTCCCTGGGCGGGTGCGACCAGATGCACCGGCGCGGGCGGAACTCCTCGTCGGCGATCACCGTCACCCCCACGTTGAAGAACGGGCCGCCCGGGCACTCGAAGCGCTCCGCGGGGAACGTCGGGTGGCCGCCGAGGCCGCCGGCGGCGATCCGCGCGCGCGGGTTCCAGCGGCACGCGGCGGGCGGATCGGTGACGCGCGCGTCCGCCGACGCGGGCGCGACGTGATCGACGAAGTCGTAGACGACGCGCGCGGGCGACGGGTTCACGAGGCGCCGGAGCACGAAGCGGCCGTGCTGCTGCCGCGCCTCCTCGCGGAAGCCCGCGAGCTCCTCGGCGCGCTGCCCGAGGACGCTGATCTCCACGGCGGCCGCGTACCGGCTCTCGTCGGGCCGCGCGGCGTCGCGCAGGGGCATCAGCGCGTCGCCGAGCGCGCGGCGCGCCGCCGGATCGGCCCACGCGGGCGCCACGACCACGAGGTCGCCGGGCTGCCTCATCGCCTCGAGGGGCGCCTTCACCTCGCGCCATGCGTCGAAGCCCGGCGCGCGCTCGCTGAAGTGGACGTGCGCCGCGAGCTCGCCGAGGCCGAGCGCGGGAAGGCCGACGAGCGCGAGCAGGCCGAGGGCGCGGCGCCGCCCGCGCGTGCTCGCCGACCGGCGCGCGGGCGGGGTCGTCTGTTGCGGTTGCGCCGCGGTCATGGCGGCGCCTACAGCTCGATCGCGTACACGACGCTGCCGAGCGGCATGCGCTGCATGCGCTCCTCGATCACCCCGCGCAGCGCCTTCCACGCCCCTTCCTTCTCGACGTAGTCGTCGCGCAGGCGCTGCGCGGCGGCCTTGTCGCCGCGCGCCTTGATGCCGAGCACCGTCCTCGCGAGCGCCTCCGCCGCGGCGGGCAGCTTGTCGGCCTGGATCGAGAAGCACCCCTTGTCCGCGCCGTTCGCCGCCGCCTCGCCGCGGTAGAAGCCGAGCGCGCCCGCGTCGAGCAGGCTGCCGAGCTGGATCGCGGCGAGCTGGCCGTACGGCCGCGGCTCGCCGCCCGCGGTGTACATCCCCTGCCCCACCTGCCCGAGCGCCCAGATCACCTCCCGCGTCTCCGCCATGCGGGCGAGCGCCGGATCGATCACGCCCCGCTCGGCGAGCCAGCCGGTGAAGAAGAGCGCGCCGGTCTGGGCCTTGAACTCCTCGAGCATCGTAGCGAGCGGCCCGCCGAAGATCTCGTTGTCGGTCTTGCCCTTCACCTTGTAGTTCTGCGTCGGCCCGAGGTTGTGGGCCGCCTCGTGCAGCACCGTGCCCAGCGTCGCGGCGGGCCGCTCGAGCGAGACGCTCTCCATCGTGGCCTTGCAGAGGAGCGACGCGGCGGCCTCCCGGAGGGCGGCGCGGCTGTCGTCGTCGTCGAAGAGGTTCACCATCGCCACGGTGCGGCCGCGGCCCTCGGTCGCGACCCGCCCCCAGTTCGGCAGGCTCTGCCCCGCGGTCCCGCCGGTCGCGGCGCGCGAGTCGCCGGCGTTCAGCACGACGTCGATGAAGTCGGGCAGGTGGAACGCGACCTTGCGCTCCTTGTACGGCGCGCCCGCGAGCCTCGCGAAGGCCGCCTCCATGTCGGCCTTCGCCGGGTCGAGCTTCTTCTGCCAGGCGAGCGACTCCTGGTTGATGCGCGCGAAGCTCACGTGGAAGCCCGCCTTGCGGCTGCACGGCTCCCAGTACGTCTCGTCCGGCCCCACGCGCAGGTACCACGCCGAGTTCTCGGCGTTCATCTTCGACCACGGCTCGTCCGCGAGCTCCCACTGGTTGTCGAGGAACGCCTGCGACGCCGCGAGCAGGTACGCCTTGAAGGCGGCCTCGCCGGGGCTCTGGATCGCCTCGGCCGCGGCCTTGAGCTCCCGGCTCACCGCCTCCATCTCGGGCTTGTAGGCCTCGCTGTACGGCACGGCCTTGAGCGCGCCGCCCTCCTCGACGACCAGGGTGAACGGCGAGAGGAGCGCCTGCTGGTCGCGCCGCGCCTCGAGCGCGGCGCAGAACTTCTTGTCCTGCTGGAGCCGCGCCGGGTAGGCGCCGGTCACGCGGGGCGGCTTGCCGGGCAGCGCGTTGCAGCTCGGATCGTTGCGGGTCTTCGGCTGCTCGCACCAGGGCCCCTGGTTGCGCCAGAAGAGCGCGCGGCTCGCCGGGTCGTCGGCCGGGATCTTGTCGGCCATGCCCGCGGAGCCGAGCTGCTTCGCGTGGATCTGGTCGATCAGCGCGGCCACCTTGAGCAGGTGGCCGACGATGGCCCGGTCCTCGGCGGACGCGCCGCGGAAGTCGGACCGGAGGAGCGACGGCCGGCCGGCCGCGAGCTCCGCGAGCACGGCGTCGCGGCGGCGCTGCTCGGCCTCGTCGAGGCCGGCGCGCGGATGGCCTTCGGCCTTGATCTTGAGCATGGCGGCGTAGGCCGAGGTGAACTCCGGGGTGAAGGCCCCGGAGGCGACCCAGGCGGGCGCCTTGGTGTGGTGCCAGAGGGCGGCGACCTCGTCGGGCTCGACGGCGCCCGAGCTGTTCCGGTCCGCGATCCAGAAGAGCGGCAGATCGAGCTCCACGGCGATGCGGTTGAAGTCGAGCCGGGGGATCTGCCCGAACGGCGGCGGCGAGGGCGCGGCCTGGGCGGCGGGGGGCGCTGGCTCGGCTGCTTTGGGCGGCTCGGCCGGCGGGGGGGCGTGCGGCTGCACGCAGGCGGCCCCCGCGGCGAGGGCGGCGAGCCCGGCGAGCGCGGCGAGCCCGGCGAGCGGGGCGCGGGAGGCGGGGGTCGGGAGGGCGGTCTTCATGGCTGGAGCTACCGTAGTTGGGCGCGCTCGGGGCTCCGACCCCTTTTCTGCAGGCGAGGTCTCGTCGCCCTGAGCGTCTCGGCCGATGACGTCACGTCCTCGGCGTCTTCGACGACGCACGGTGTCTCCGTCGCAGCTGAGAAGCGCTCTAGCGGCTACCGCAACGTCATGCGCGGCTCGGGCCAGGACCCCAGCCCGCCCTGGGCAGCCGCTGTCCGAAGATGCCGGCCAGGAGCTCTCCCGCGCCGTAGTAGCAGAGATACGCGGCGAGCGCGTACTTGAGCAGCACCGCCGACGCGGGGAGCGAGAGCAGGACGAGGCTGGCGAGCATCGAGCCTGTGCCCACCAGGAAGAGCCACCTCGACTCCACCATGCCCTTGAGCACGACCGACGCCGCGACGCGCAGCGCGCCGGAGACGAACGCCCAGATCCCGACGAGGACCACGAAGATCTCGACCACGTAGCCGCGCCGGAGCACGAGGAGGCCGAGCAGGAGGCTCGCCACGCCGCGCACGCGCGAGAGGAGGCGCCGGACGGGCGGCTCGCGCGACGCCCCGAGCAGCGACAGGGCGCCATCGGCGAGCGCGTAGACCGCGAACGCCGAGACGAGCAGCCGCCACCCCGCGGACGAGCCCTGACCGACGGAGATCGTCAGGGCGCCGGCGCCCACGGCGAGCGCGAGGGCGCCTTGCGCGATGAGGACCCACCGGGAGCGCTCCGGCCGGGTCGGCTTCGGGAAGAGCGTCCGCGCGGCGATGCGCGCCGCGACGATCGGATTCTTCTTCGCCGGCGGCGCGCGGCCGGGCCCCGCCTCCGGGCGCACCACCGGCATCTCGCGCTCGATCTCGCGGCCGTCCTTCCACTCGAGATAGCGCACGTGACCGTCCGGGGAGATGCGGAGAAAGGGATTGTGGGGGCCTGTCCAGGATCCGCTGTTGAAGTACCAATCGCCGATACGACCTGGCTTGTGGGTGTGCCCGAGCACCGCCACGTCGTGGTCGCCCCCCCTCTCCAGCGCTGCGCGGACCCCGGCCACGTGCTCGCCGAGCCGATCCGGGTTCTGCGCCGGCGTCAGGGCCGAGGTGGGGCGCACGTCCCGCTTCGCGCCGCGCCCGTGCATCGTCGCCAGGGCGCGCCGCCAGATCGTCAGCATCGACTCGCCGAACTGCTCGAGGACGTCCTCCACGCTCTCGCCGCTCTCGAGGAGCGGAGAGCCGTTCTCGTCCTCCCACACGCCGGCGAAGATGGCGAGCATGCGGCCGAAGCCTGGATCGTCGCCGGCGTTGAAGGGATCGGTCTCGTGCCCGTGCGAGAAGCGGAACCGCTTGCCTCCGAGCTCCCGGACGAACGGCGCGCGCATGGCGGCGAAGAAGGGGTGATGGAGGAAGTCCGTGTCGATGAAGTGCGCGAGGTCGATGTCGTGGTTGCCGGGCACGTAGGTGAGCCGCAGCGTGGCGAGCTGGTCGAGGAGCGAGCGCCGCTTCACGAGCAGCAGGCTGAGGTTCATCTGCCAGAGCTCGAAGAGGTCGCCGAGGACGAAGAGCTCGCCCCCCTCGCTGCCCACGTGGTCGAGAAATGCGCGCAGCTGTGGCGTCTTCTTGCCGCTATCGAAGTTGTCGCGCACGCCGCCGTCGCCGAGGTGCAGGTCGCTGATGACGAAGATGTCCCTGGCTGCGCCGTCCATCGCCTTGCTCCGGGGTCGAGCGATCCCGCCATGAGACCGGCCGCGCCCCCTGCGCTGCAGGAAACGCAAGCCGCGTGCCTCGACGGCGAGCGGGAGGGCGAGCTCGGGGGCGAGCAGGCGGGCAGTCGTCGCTGGGGTGTCGGTGTTGCGGAGCACCAGGGCGGGGCTGCCGGCGTCTAGCGCGCACTTGGAAGGGCGACGCTGCCGCTCAAGGCCGCGCCGTCTCCTTCCGGGCCAGCAGCGGGGACCAGCCGTCGCTGCCGGGCGCGCGGAGCACCAGGGGCGCGTTGTTCGGCGGGTTGTCCGCGAACGTGAGCAGCGCCCCCGTCTCGTACTTGCGGTTGGTCTCGGTCGCGCCGGCCGCTTCGGCGTACCGATCGCACATGTCCTTCTCTTCCGGCGACACCACGGGGATGTCGACGATCCACCGGTGCAGGACAGCGCCCGATGGCAGGACCTTCTTGGGTCGGTGCCCTGCGATATAGGCGAAGTGCAGCGCGCCGATCTTCCTCCCCGAGCCGTCGAAAGCCGTCCCGTAGAGCTTCACGATCTTGGCCAGCTGTCGCCCGGTGCCGTTGAAGCGGTCCCAGACGACGACCGCATCGCCGTCGCGCAGCTTGCCGAGGGCGCCGAGCTTCGTGAAGTCCGCTTGCCGGAGCACCGCGAAGCTCCGGACGCGTAGATCCTTCTCCAGGAGCCGGACGAGCAACCCCCCGCTGGTCTCGTGCGCGAAGTGCAGCAGGCGAGCTTTCCTGGGGAGCGACGCCTGGATGGTCTCGAGCAAGCTCCGGCAGCCCTTGATGATCTCCGCCTCCGACACCACGCGGAGCCGCTCGATCATTGTCATGGCGAGGCGCTGGTCACGGAGCCCTTCGAAGTTCGAGAGCCAGGCCTCGACGCGCGCATGCCAGTCGATCCGCTCCGCGACACGGTAGCCCGCGAGCTGGGCGAGCACCGCGGTGAGCCGGGGCTCATAGTCGGGGAACATCTGGACGTAGAGCGGGTGCCGTTGCGGTGGCCTCACGGCAGGTGCTCCTCGACGAGCATCGAAGCGCCAGCGCTCCTGGCCTTGTTCCACATCTTCCAGAGCAGGTCGTGGAGCTGGCGCGGCGTGATCAGCGCGGGGTGCTTCGCCTTGACGAGCGCTCCCAGCCCGGCGTCGGCCTGATCCGGCTTGTCTTTATCGACGTGCTTCAGCCCCTCCATGATGAAGGCCTGGATCTCACCTGCCATGGGAGCGTCCGCACGCAGGTCGACGAACCTGTGACGCACATGCTGCGGTGCACCGTCCCACGGGCTCGGCGTCGTGGTGATGAGCAAGCGACCACCGCCGCGGGAGACTGCCTCTGCGATGTTCTTGAGCAGCTCGAACCAGGAGTCGATCTGCGCCCGGGCACGGCCGCGCTCGTAGTACTCCATCCGTCGCTGGCACTCGTCGAGGAGCACATGCACGCCGGCACCCCCGCTCACGGAGTGCTGGATCATCGCCTCTACGACGTCGAAGATCTCGTGCTGCTGGAGGTAGTTGCCGGTGTGTCGCGCGCTCAGGTTCAGCTTCTTGACGGCGTTGTCGTGCGCCTCGACGCCGAGCGCGGCCACCAGCTCGACGTAGATGTCACGATGGATCGTCGTCCACTGCTCGGCAGATCGCTTGCCGACGTCGATCCGCACGAAGATGTCTTTGCGTTAGGTCTCGGCGACGCGGGCGCGGTAAGCATCGAGGGCGGTCGTCTTCCCCGAGCCGATGTCACCGACGAGCGCGATGGTCTGGGGGCAGTCTCCTGTGAGCTCCGCGTCGAGCTGGGCGAGGAGACCGAGCGGCCAGGCCCACCAATCACCCGAACGATACGAGCTGCCTTGGCGCTTGAACGGGTTCGGCATGCGTGGGGCCTCGATGAGGAGCGGGGGAGTGGATCCACTTGATGTAGCCGAGCGAGGTGCGAAACGGAGCGAACGGCCGGTTCGCCGCGGTGGCATATTGAACGATGCTGAGCCGCACGAGCCTCTTGCCGTAGAGGAGCATGCACGCGTGGACGAACGCCTCCAAGGCGTCGGCGGAGGTCCCCGTGAGCCGCTCGAACAGATCGAACGCTTTTACTGCGCTGAGGAGGGGCGGCACGGTCGTCCACCCGCGCGAATCGCTCCACAGCCTCGTCATCTCCAGGACCATCGCGGCGTGCGGTGATAGCTCCTCCATCTGGGTCGAGGCTCCGCGTTCGCGGTCCTCTTCCGTGGTCACGGGGAGGTGCTTCGCCAGCTTGGCCGCGGAGCGGAGCGCGGCCGGGTCGCGAACCCCGAACGCCTCGATGGGGTTGTCCTCCGGATCGAAGGGCGGGAGCAGGAGCCGTCTTCGCGCGTGGAACAGCCGGACCAGGGTCGATGCCTCGATCAGCTCCTCCGGCCCTCCGGCCTTCTTCACCAGGGCCAGGTTGCCGTCGGCGTCCCGAACGACCAGCCCCAGCCGCTCTGCAAGCCGGAGGTACTTGTACTCCGTCGACGGCTGGATCCTCCCTGCCTCGGCGATCGCCCCGATGGCTTCGTTCCGATGCTTAGGGCTCCGCAGGGCCTCCATGCAGTAGCGGACACCGGGCCAGGAGAGCTCGAACATCGGCCGCCTCAGGATGCTCGCCCGGCGCGGAGCGGGGCGGAGTGATCCGATCGAAGCAAGGTGCAGGTTACCCCCACCCCGCCGGACGGCGCAAGCCCGGCACCCGAGGCCGCGCCTGCCGGTTGACGCCGCCGGTGTCCGGGAGCGCCGCGCCGCGGGCCCCGTCGCGGCGGCGCCTCGCCGGGAGCGTCGAGCGAGTCGAGCGCCGAGCCAGGGGCGCAGCAGTCCGGCCATCCCTGGCCGGACTGCTGGCGGGCGGCGCTAGGCGTCGTCCTCTTCGTCGGCTTCCTCTCCCTCGCCGTCCTCTTCGTCGCCGTCCTCTTCGTCGCCGTCCTCTTCGTCGGCTTCCTCTCCCTCTTCACTCGCCTGCTCCGCCTCTTCTTCCTGCTCGGCAGCGGTGCTCACGAGGCGCGACTGGAGCTTCGGCGTCGCCTCCTCGAACGCGTCGCCGTGGAAGTAATAAGCGATCTTCCGGACGTCCGCGTACCGGCGGACCAGGAGGGTCCAGAGCCGGTCGCGCATCTTCTCGGCCTCGCCGCGCTGCTTGGCCGCGGGCCGGCGGGCGCCCTCGGGGGTGAGGGTGTCGAGCAGCCACTCGCTCGCTTCCCGCAGCAGATCGAGCTCTTCCTGGGTGAAGGGGTGCTTGCCGCGGAGCACGGCCGCGTGCTCCTCGTACAGGTGGGCGAGCGCCATGCCGTCGCTGGCGAGGTCGTACTTGCCGCTTCCGGCGCGGATCTCTGCCACCACGTCCTTCGGCAGGAGGCCGCGCTTGGCCAGGGTCTCGGCGAGCGTGAGCATCGGCTCGCGCAGCTCGATGACGAGCTTCAGCTTGGCGTCGATCTCACGAGTGCTCGCGGCCTTCGCCGTGACGCGCGTGGCGGCGAAGACCAGGGCGCGGCCGAGGTCCGGCAGCGCGAGCACGTCATCGAGCGGCAGCTCGGGAAGGGCCTTGCGGATGCGCGCCGGCTCGGCGCAGGCGGCCTGGACGCCGCGCTTCACGTTGGCGAAGGCGATCCGCACGTCCGCGCGACAGACCTCGACGTCGCGCTCCGGGAGATCGGCGGCCAGCGGGGCGAAGCGCTGGTAGCAGGCGCGGTAGGTTGCGTGTGCCGTGGGAGTCGCGGTGGGCGACTTCCCGGTGGAGGGGTGTTGGGTTTTGGCTTTGGCCATCGTGGGAACGTAGATCCGAGCGAGCGGGGCCGTGGGGCAGATCGGCGCCGGATGTGTGCTCGGACGGGGAGGAGCGCAGGAGTTCGACGCGACGGGGGTGGGGCTGCGAGAGGAGGCACGTAGGCTGGCGGCGGAGCCTGGGGCGGGTGTGGATGAGGTCACGTAGTGTCATTTCGCAGGGGGATCTGTAAACGGCGGGACACACGTAGTGTCATTTTGCAGGCAGAGCCGTGAACGGCGGGGCACACGTAGTGTCACTCGGCAGGCCCGGCGGTATCCGACGGGACCTGCGTAGTGTCACCCAGCACGACGCTGCGGCGGCGGAGCGACTCGTGTGGTTTTCCCTGGCACGCCGCCCGGCGTGAGATGGGCAGCGGGCAGCGCTACGATGCACGAAGCCGGTGCAGCGCGAGTCGGCGCAGGCGAGCGCGGAGACCCGGCGAGGGCGGGACCGCGTGGGGTCGGCGAGGGGCGTAATGGGGAGTGCAGGTTAGCCTGGCTGCTCCAGCGTGAGCGCGCGAAGCTGCTCCAGGAAGGGGTGGTTTGGTACCTGCTCGATGAGGACGCCGACAGCATGGCTGAGGAGCTCGCAAGCTTCATCCTCGCGGTCGAGGCGGACGAGCAACATTGCGAGCGCCACTTCAATTGCGGCAGAGTGACACTGGTCAAGCGTGCCATAGTACTTCTCCTGGATAGCTAGAACGCCTCGGTAGGAAGTAGCGGCTTGCTCGAGCTGGCCTTCGGCCTCCAGGATTGCTGCTCTATGGCACAGCAACGCAGCGACGTCGGCGTGCTCCTCCGTGCCGTGCACCTTGGCCAAGATGTTGCTCGATCGCTCGAGTGCCTGCCTCGCTCCCGTGAGGTCATTCTGTGCAGTTAGTACGCCGCCCAGCTCGTACAGAGACGCAGCGACGTCGGCGTGCTCCTCCGTGCCGTGCACCTTGGCCAAGATGTTGCTCGATCGCTCAAACGCATCGCGCGCTCCCGCCAGGTCGCCCTGCGCCCTTAGCACTCTGCCTAGCTCGTGCATCACCATAACCACATCGGTGTGCTCCTCCGTGCCATGCACCTTGGCCAAGATGTTGCTCGATCGCTCAAACGCATCGCGCGCTCCCGCCAGGTCGCCCTGCGCCATGAACACACCGCCCAACGCGTGCAACGACGCAGCGGTAGCGGGGTGCTCCTCCGTGCCGTGTACCTTGGCGAAGATGCCGCGCGACCGCTCAAGCGTCTCGCGCGCTCCCACCAGGTCGCCCTGAGCCATGAAGACATGGCCCAACGCGTGCAACAACGCAGCGACGTCGGGGTGCTCCTCCGTGCCGTGTACCTTGGCGAAGATGCCGCGCGACCGCTCAAACGCATCGCGCGCTCCCGCGAGGTCGCCCTGCGCCATGAACACGCCGCCCAGCTCGTGTAGCGACGCACCGATGTCGGGGCGCTCCTCCGTGCCGTGTACCTTGATCTTGATCGACAGCGAGCGCTCAAACGCATCGCGTGCTCCCGCGAGATCGCCCTGCGCCCGCAGCACAATACCCAGCGCATGCAGTGATGACGCAACTTCAGGGTACTCCTCCGTGCCATGCACCTCGGACCAAATGCCACGTGACCGCTCCAGCGCATGGCGCGCTCCGGCTAGGTCACCCTGCACCCGCAGCACCACGCCCAGCACGTGTAGCGACGCAGCAACGTCGGGGTGCTGCTCTGTGCCGAGGGATTGGGCCAGAAGGGCATGGCCTCGCCGGATGCGCTCCACGGCGCGAGACGGAGACTGCCCCGCCCTGAACTCGGCATAACCGAGCCATCGGTGCCCGAATGGCGATCCGGGAAGTGCGTCCACGTGGCGCTGAGCGAGACGGAGGTTGTGGGCATAGAGGCCGGCATGATCGAACGCTGCATCGATCCGGCGCGCGAGGCGCTCCGCGCGCGCCACATGCGTGCCTTGCAGCGCATGCTCCCACGCCGCCTGCGTGCGCTCGATCCAAACCGCGTCCGACGCCGTCTTGTCAGCCAGCGCCTCCCAGGCCTCGGCCGCAACCTCATGCCACCGCGCCGCATCGTCCGCCTCGAATCGCGGCTCGACCAGCGGGCTCACCCGGTACGCTCGCACGCCGTCGAGCTCGCCGACCTCCAGCAGCCCCCAGCTCGCCAGCACGTCGAGATCCCGGTCGAGGTCGACGGCGAGCCCCTCGGCGAGCGCCGCGAACGCTTCCCTGGGCACCGCGGCCTCGAAGACGCGCGCCCGCTTCACGAACTCGAGCGCCGGCTCGCCAAAGGCCGCCCGGGCCTGCTCGTAGGCCATGTGGCGCAAGAACAGCTCGGCCAGCTCGGCGTGCTTCTTCTCGCTCGCCTCGTCGCCCGGCGCCCAGACCGGCAGCTTCGCCGACGCGCTGGCAGCGACGGCGGCGAGCTCCTCGTCGGTCTTGCCCGCCAGCAGCGCGCGCGCCCACGCAAGGACGCGTGCATTGCGCCCCAGCCGGTCGGCCAGGTCATGCCAGCTCTCGAGCGATACGTTGGCAAGCTCATTCGACACATGCCCGCGCGCCCAGAGCTTTCTCACGGCCGCGCGGTCGAGCGCCCCGACCGGCACGAAGGCGAGCGCCCGCTCGTTCGCCCACGGCACACGAAACTCGGCCGTCGAGGTGATCAAGAGCTTCGGCTTGCCGGTCGCGCACGTGGGCAGCAGCGCCTCGAGCAGCGCGGCCGCCTCGGGCTTCACCAGCCAGGGGCCGCTCGTGCCTGGATCCAGGTTCTGCTCGAAATCATCGAGCACGACGACCACAGGCCGCCTGCGCCAGTGCTCCATCAGGCGCCGCACGCGCTGGAACACCCGCTCCTCGGCGCGGGCGAGCAGCTTCTCCGCGGTCCCGTCTCCTCCGCCGACGGCAACAGCCTCCTGGAACGCATCGAGCACGGCGCGCTCGTCGATCGCGCCGTGCACGACCACCACGGCTAGCTCCGGCGTGTGCTGCTTGGCGCGCTCGATGGCTCGGCCCACCACGCACGATTTGCCGACGCCCTTCATCCCGAAGACGCACGCGCCCGCCACGTCGCGCGCCCCGCTCTTGTGCTCCAGATCTTGCCCGCGAACGACCACGCGGAGCAGCCGCTGCACGAGGCGCCGCCGGCCCACGAAGCCCGTCTTGAGCACGCGCATGCGGCTGCCCAGGAACCTGTAGACCTCGTCGCGATCGACGCGCTCGCTCAGCGGCTCGGCGCGATCGTCGATGCGGAATCCAGCCGCCGATCCGCTGACAAGGTGCAGGGTTCCCCAGGCATGCGCCGGCGCGGGCGCGCGCTCCTCCTCGCGGCGCATCTGCTCGCGGGCGCGGTACATGGCCTCGACCGGCGTCTTGCCGGCGCCGATCTGCTCGTACAGCACCGACGCGGCCAGCATGGCGATCCCGTCGCCGACCGGACGCGTCCAGCCGACCACGTTGGGCACGCCCGCCGCCACGAGCTCCGCCGCGAAGCTCGCGACCGAGCCGCGGACCTCGGCGCTGTTGCAGCACGAAACCATCACGAGCTCCGGCATCGCCTTCGCCCGCTCCAGCACCTCGATGAGCTCCGCCGGCTCGACGTAGCATCGGGCGCCGAACGCGTCCTCCAGGACGAGCCGCGGTCCGCCGGGCGTCTGCACCCCGTGGCCGCTCAGGTGCACGACGTCGAAGCGCTCAAGGAGCAACACGTCGCGGAGCTCCTCCAGCGTGCCTCCCTCGACGACGCGCAACCGGGCGCGGCGCCGCTCGGCCATGGGCGCGATCGCGGCGAGCAGCTCCTCTTCTTCCCGCTCGAAGTCGAACTCGGGCCGGGCATCGTGAGGAGAGAACGCCATGAACGCGATGCGCAGGCCGCCGCTCTCCAGCATGCGAGGAGCGCCGAGGTCCTGGGGCCCGAGCTGCAGGACGACCGTGAGGGGCGGCGCGCGGCGGCGGCGCGTCTCCGCGAACGGCAGGAGCTCCCACCGCATCCACGTGGCGGGGTGCGCGCGCAGCGCGCCGCGGTCGTCGCTCCGCGCGCGCACGACGAGATCGAGCCGGCGGCGCTCGGCGTCCGCCCTCGCAATGCGCTGCCCGAGGGCGCGTTCGGGGCCGTCGAGTAGCTCGACGAGGGCGGCGCTCAGGGCCGCGCGGGTCTCCACGATCGCTACGCTCTCGCGCTGGCTTTCGGCGCGGCTTACCGCCTCGGTCAGGCGGCGGAGGTGCGCGATTTCCTCGGGGCGAACGGCCTTGTTCCTGGGCCCAGGCGCCTCGGTCCAGCTCAGGATCAAGGCGCCCCCCAGATCCAGCCGGAGGTCGACCATCGCGGGCAGCGACCTGGACATTCGCGGTATCGTACGCGACGGGGGATGCACGGTGAAGGGCGCGGTCGGGGCGCTGGTCCTCGACGCCGGCCGCAACATCGGCCGGCCGCGCAGCGATGTTCAGAGCATGCGGCTCATCCAGCCGACCGTCGGGAGCTCATCGCGACTCCCGAACTCACCCCTCCGCCGCCGGCGCGGCCTGGGCGAGCGGATCTCGGTACACGTCGTCGACCGACAGGGTGCACCCGATCGCCTGGAGCTCCGCCCCCTCCCCCGCACGCGCCTCCCGGAGCGTCCACGAGCCATCCTCGTTGCGGTGGAACACCTCGATGCGCGGCTCGTGCTGCGAGACGAGCACGTATTCCCGGAGCGAGGGGATACACCGGTAGTGCGCGAACTTCTGCCCCCGGTCGTACGCCTCCGAGCTGTCGGAGAGGACCTCGATCAGGACGATCGGGTTGAGCGCGGCGTCCGCGTCCTCGGGATCGCACTCGAGCCTGCTCCAAACGACGCTGACGTCCGGGTACGTGGAGAGCCCCGTCGCCTGCACCCGGACGCGTAGGTCTGAGGAATAGACCACGCAGGGCCGCCCGCGGAGGTGCGCCCGGAGCTCGGCGCCGACGCTCAGGCACAGGCGCGCATGCTCGGGCGTCCCGCCGGCCATCGCGAAGATTTCGCCGTTCAGGAACTCGTGCTTCGTCGGGCTCGCCCGCTCCTGGTCGAGATACTCGGCATACGTCCAGATGATCTTGCGCGCCGGCTCGTTCATGGTCCTGCCGAGGATGCCACGCGGGCTCCTCCAAGAGCCAACGGTGCCGTGAGTCTTCTCCGAGGGGCAGGTCTCGTCGCGCTGCCTCCCCCGGCGAGTTCACTACGGCTGCGCGGCCCGCAGCGCCTGCTGCTCCTCCTGCTGGTTCCGGTACGCCTCGATCACGGCGTAGGCCGCCGCGGCCCCCGCCGACGCGCGGCCCTGGGGCTGCGCGGACGGGGGCGCGGCGGCCGGAGGCGACGGGGAGGCCGGAGGCGACGGGGAGGCCGGGGGCGACGGGGCACCGGGAGGCGGCGCGGCCGGCGCCGCTCCGGCCGGCGGCGGCGCGGCGTAAGGGCCGGCCGGCGCCTGGACCGGCTCGCACACGCAGCCCGCCACGGCGCGGTCCACGAGCACGAAGGCGGACATCCTCATCCCGAGCGAGTAACAGGAGCTGGCGCAGTGGGTCGGCCCGCGCTCCGCGGACTCGAGCTCGGCGGCCGTCTGATACCCCCGGTTGCAGCCGCCCAGCGCGAGCGCCCCGGCTGCCATGACAACGAGCACGAACGCCGATCGATGGCCCATGAACGGCGGACTACCCGGGTCCGCGGGAGACGTCAACGAGCCGGCGCGCATCACACCGGCAGCCAATTACGGGTCGATAAGCGCGTGAATGCGCTGCTCCTCCCCGGAGGAGCCCAGACAACTCAGCGCCATCAAGCGCGCACCGCCAGATCGCGCAGCGCGCCCTCGCCACCGCTCTCCCCGCGGCCCTATCCTGAGCGCCATGCCCACGATCCAGAGCACCGCCGAGATCGACGCCGCTCCCGACGAGCTCTTCGCGCTGTCCCAGGACTACGATCTCCGGCTCGAGTGGGACCCGTTCCTCCGCGAGATGCGCTACCGCGACGGCGCGACCGCGCCCGCCGTCGGCGTGCGGGTGTGGGTGCGGGCGAAGAACGGGCTGTCCATGGAGGCCCGCTACATCACCCTGAACCCGCCGGAGCAGGTGGCCATCACCATGGCCGACGGGCCGCGGATCTTCCGCCAGTTCTCGGGCGCGTGGCTCTTCAAGGCGCTGTCGCCGCGGCGGACCCGCGTCACCTTCCGCTACAACTTCACGGCGCGCCCGCGGGTCCTCGCCCCGGTGCTGGAGCCGGTCCTGGCGGCCGTGCTGAGGCGCGACATCGAGCAGCGCCTCGCCGGGCTCAAGCGGAGCGCCGAGACGACGGACATCCTGCAACGCCTGCCGCGGCGCGGCCCGGCGGCCACCTGACGCCGCGGCGAGGCGGCGCCGCCGCAGGAGGCGCGCCGCCGTAAGAGGCGGCGCCGCCGGAGGAGGCCGCGGCGCCGCAGGAGACCGCGCCGCCGGAGCTCAGCGCCGGGCGCGCTCCGTGGACGCGCGCTACCGTGAGGCCCCCCGCGTCCGGCGAGCGCGCGCGCGAGCGAGCGCGAGCCCAAGCCCCGCGAGCGCCAAGGCGAGCCCGCCGCCCGGCCGCCGCTCGCCGCCGACCCCGCAGCCGCCGCCATCGTCCACCGGACCCGGGTTGGGCGCCGCGCCGCCGCCGCCCCCGCCGTCCCCGCCCGCGCCGCCCGCGCCCGGCTCGGACGGGTCCGCGACACAGGCGTGCGCCTCGAGGTCGCAGACCTCGCCGTCGCCGCAGTCCGCGTCGCTCGCGCACGCCACGCACTCCGGCGTCCCCTCCACCAGGGCGCAACGCGGCGTCTCGCCGCGGCACGGGCTGCAGGAGGGCCCGCAGAAGCCGTCGACGGCGCACGGCGCGCACAGCGCGGCGCTGTTGCAGTAGGCGCCCGCCGCGCAGCCGGTCGCCTCTCCAGCCTTGTCGACGAGCTCGCGGCTGCACTGCGTACAGGAGGCCTCGTCCGGGTCCGCGTCGCCGCCCGACAAGGCCTGATAGAGCGACGCCGGCTCGATGATGGCGAAGCCGGACTCCGCGAGGCTCACGCTGCCAGGCTCTCCGGCGCCGAGCTGAAAATCCTCGAACTCGCCGACCAGCAGAGACACCTCGAGCGCCGAATGCTCGGCGATGCCGGCGTAGAGGACCTCGACCGGATACAGGCCCTCCTTCGCGAACGTGACGGTGTTCGTCATGCGCCACGTGGTGAGGCCGAGCTTGAGGGGCTGCGCCAGCACCGGATAGGCGGTCTGCTCCGCGTCGTAGAGCACCAGGGCCACGGCGTCGTCGGCGAAGATGCCGAAGTGGACCGGCTGATCGACGTGCTCGGGCGACACGGCCAGGTAGCCGCGCAGGCGCATGCCGAACGCCACGTTGGGCTCGTTCGACGCGAAGTCGCACCCTCCCTCCGAACAGTCGGGGACCGCGTTGACGAAATCGCCGAAGCTCCACTCGTTCCCGGCGGCGTAGTTGTTCGAGAAATCGAGCGGCGCGCTCACCACGAAGCTCTCGATATCGGTCTGCCCCGGATCGAAGAACGCGGTCATCTTCTCGATGAAACCCTCGGCCGTGGCCGGCGAGACGTAGAAGTCGGCCTCCGCGTCGGTCGATATCCTGTGCGCGCCGCACAGGCCGGCGCCCTTCTCGGCGGGGAGCGGTGCGACCGGATCGCCGGTGATGCTCACCGGCTCGGCGCTCGCGGAGCCCGAGGCTCCGAGCGCGAGGGAGAGGGCGATGACGGAGGAGACGGTAAGGGAGGAAGGTCGGGGGAACATGGACGCTCCTTGCGAAGAAGGGAGTGCAGCCGGCGCAGCCGGCGCAACCGGTCGCGGAAGCTGCGTGGATGCTGGTCGACATCACCTGAAGGCGACCGCGAAATGGTACACGGGCACCCCGGCCTCCGACCACGAAACGGGGAAAAGCACAAATCCGCGCGCCCGTTCGCCAGCGCGCGGCCGCGCTCTCGCACGACACGCGACGCGCTCCCTCCCCTCACCCGAGCCCCGCCAGCGCGGCCCGGGACGCCCCCGCCTCCGGGTGGCGCAGGCGCTCCCGCAACGCCGCCGCCTCGGTCAACAGCTCCCGGCCACGCGCGAGCTGCCCGCCGCGCGCCGCCGCCGCGCGCGCCACGCCCGCCCAGTGCAGCGCGTCCGCCCTCGCCCACGCGTCCTCGCCCGCCCACGCCACCGCGGCGTCCGCGAGCGCCGCCGCGGGCGCCGCCTCCCCCGCGCCGCGGGCCAGCGCGCACCGCGCGGCGACCACCGCGAGCCGCGCGCGGAACGGGCCGAACCCGCACGTCTCCGCCACGTGCAGCCCCTCCTGCGCCTGCCGCGCGCCCTCGTCGGGTCGCCCGGCCGCGAGCGCGAGCCGCGCCGCGAGCTCGTGGCACCGCAGCGCGACCTCCACCTCGCCCGTCGCCGAGGCCCAGCGCCGCGCCTCGACGAGGTGCGCCTCCGCCCGCGCGACGCGGCCGTCGTCCGCGACGCCACCTTCGTCGCCGCCTTCGCCGCCGTCCAGCAGCGCGAGGCCGAGCAGCGTGTGGCCGTGCGCCACGTGGCCCTCCCAGCCCCGCCGCCGGCACTCGGCGATGTTCCGCTCCGTGGCCTCGCGCGCCCTCTCCCGGCGCCCGAGCGCGAGGTCGTGCTCCGCCTCCCAGAGCGCGCGGCGCGCCACCGGCGCGTCGCCGAGCTCCCGCACCCTCGCGAAATGCTCGCCGGCCGCGTCGACCTCGCCGAGGTCGTGCAGCACCGCGGCGAGCAGCGCCGCGATGCGCACCGCCTGGCCGCTGTCCGACGCGCGCACGCCGCTCGTCGCGCCGCGCCGATCGACCTCCGACGCGCGCTCGAGCAGGCGGCGCGCCTCGGTCAGCCGGCCCCGCAGCCGCTCCGTGTACGCCAGCGTGCGCAGGCCGGTCGAGAGCGGCGCGGGATCGGCGAGCGCCCCGGCGATCTCGTTGTGCGCCGCGTAGCAGGCGCACGCGAACGCGAGATCGCCGAGCGCGCCCGCGTAGAGGCCCGCGTCGTACGCGAGCGACGCGCGCACGCGCGCGGGCAGCGAGGCCGGCATGCCGCGGGGGTCGTCGCCGCCGGCGAACGCGCGCAGGATGCGGGCGCCGCGGGCCATGTCGCCGAGCTTGAGCCCGAGGTGCGCGAAGCCGCCGAGGCCGAACGCGTAGATCTCGTACGCCTCGCTCGCGCGCCCGGCGCCGAGCAGCTCGGCGAGGATCGCCTCGTACGCGTCGACCGCCCGGCGCTCCCGCGGCGCCCGGCGCGGCGCCTCGTCGAGGCGCGGCGGCGGCGCGGCGCTCCCCGCGGCGTGGATGCGATCCGGCGGGACGGCGAGCAGCGACTTGAAGTGCTGCCGCACGAAGGGGTGCGTCGAGTAACAGAGCTCGCCCTGCCGCGCCGCGAACACGAGCCCCAGCCGCTCGAGCCGCGCGAGCCCGCGGGCGAGCTCCGCGGCGCCCCACCCCGCCATGGCGCCCGCGATCTCGCCGCCGGCCCGGATCAGCTGGAGCAGCGCCGCCTCGCTCGCGCCGCCCGGGAACACCGAGAGGCGCGCGAGCAGGTCCCGCTCGCCCGGGGGCAGCGCGCGCGCGTAGGCCGACAGCACCGAGCTCAGACGGCGGGCGAGGACGTCGTCGCGCTCGGCCTCGGCGAGGTGCGCCGCGCCCGCCGCGGAGAGCCGGGCCGCGTCGCCGCCGAGGAACGCGCCGACGTAGGAGCCGACCACGGCGACCGAGAGCGCGTGGCCGCCGGTCTGCTCGAACAGCGCGCGGAGGGCGTCGCCGTCGCCGCGGATGCCCCAGCGGCGCAGGAGCGACGCGGCGTCGCCCTCGCCGAGCGGCTCCGGCCGGATCGTCGCGAGCCCGCCGTCGGCCCAGGCGGCGAGGTCCGCGAGCTCGAAGCGCGACGTGACGAGCGCGCGCGCGCCGCCGAGCCCCGCGGCGATCGCGCAGAGCAGCCGGCGGAGGAGCGCGTCGTGGAGCTCGCCGTGCGCGCGGCCGGCGCCCCCCTCGGCCTGCACGGTCTCGAGGCCGTCGAGCACGAGCAGGTGCGGCGGGCCTTGCCCCAGCGCTTCCTTGAGGCGCGCGAGCTGCTCGCCGGGCGCCGCCGGGGCCCGCGGCGCCGCCGCGCCGGACGCGCCGGGGCCCGGCGCGAAGTACGCCGCCGCCTGGTCGAGGAACGCCTCGGTCCTGGGGTCGTCGTAGAAGCTCCAGACGAGCACCCCGCCGGGACGCGGGGCGTCGCCGAGCCCCTGGAGGAAGCGCTCGGCGATGGAGGTCTTGCCGGCGCCGCCGACGCCGAGGAGCGCGAGCACCGGGGGCGAGGGCGGCGAGGCGGCGGCCCACGCGGCGAGCCGGTCGAGGATCTCGCCGCGCCCGACGAAGTGCCGGGCCCGCTGGAGCGTGTGCGCGTGCAGCGGGCGCCACGCCGGGGCGGCGCCCTGCGCGGCGGCAGGCGCGATGGGCGGGGCCTGCGCCTCGGCTGCGGCGGCTGCGCCGGCGGGCGCCTCCTCGGCCCTGGCGGCCGCCTCCTCGGCCCCGGCCGGCGCCTCCCCCGCCCCGCTCGCCGCCGCGCCCTCCGCCGCCGGCGCTCCCCCCGCCTCGCCGACGAGCAGGTCCGCCTCCGCGAGGCCGAGCTCGGCGCCGAGCCGCTCGAGGATGCGCCGCCGGGACGGGCTCCGGACCGAGAAGCCGAGCCGCGGGTCGTTGACCGCGCCCGACTCGTAGCGGCGGTAGGTCCGCACGTCGACGCCGATCGACGCGGCGACCTGCTCCTGCGTCAGGTCGAGCTCGAGGCGCGCCCGCAGCAGGAGCGCGTGGTTGAAATGGACCGCGGGCTCCGCGCCTCGGCCCGCCCTGGGGACCTGTGCCATCGCTGCGCGCCCTCGATCATCGGCGATGCCGCGCCGTCCTGTCCACCGCGCTGCCCGGTCCTGCCCGGTCCTGCCCGGTCCCGCCCTTCCGGATCCGGTCCGCCAGGACGCATGGTCGATGCATGAGCACGATGCACGCCGAACGACCCGCCCAGCGAACCTCCACCACCGACGACCTCCGCATCTTCACCGTGACGGACCTCCTGTCCCCCGAGGAGTGCGACGGCTTCATCGCGCGCGCCGAGGCGCACGGCTTCGAGCAGGCGCCGATCGGGGGCGGCAGCGTCATCGACCTCGAGGTGCGCAACAACGGCCGCGTCATGCTGGACGATCCGGCGCTCGCGGCCCGCCTCTGGGAGCGGCTCGCGCCGTGGACGCCGCCGACCTGGGGCGCCCTCCGCGCGGTCGGGCTGAACGAGCGCTTCCGCTACTACCGGTACGCCGAGGGCGAGTACTTCAACTGGCACGGCGACGGGTCGTTCCCGCGATCGGAGATCGAGCGGAGCCTGTTCACCGCGATGATCTACCTGAACGACGAGTTCGAGGGCGGCACGACCGACTTCTGGGGCGGCCAGAGCATCGTCCCGCAGCGCGGGATGGCGCTCGTGTTCGAGCACCGGCGGCTCCACCGGGGCGCCGCGGTGACGCGGGGGCGCAAGTACGTGCTCCGCACCGACGTGATGTACCGGCGCGGCTGACGTCCGGCGCGGCGCGCCCGGCCCCGCGCCGCGCCCTCAGCCCGGCCGCGGCGCGCCCGGCCCCGCGCCGCGCCCTCACCCCGGCCGCGGCGCGCCGGCGAGCGCCTCGGCGAGGCGCGGCAGCACCTCGCCCGCCCGGGCCTCGACCTTGAGCGCGCCGAGCTCCTCGCCGCGCGCGGACCCCAGGTTGACCATCGCGATCGGGATGCCCCGCTGCGCGGCGCGCAGCACGAAGCGGTAGCCCGAGAAGACCGCCAGCGAGGAGCCCACCACGAGGAGCGCCTCCGCCGCGTCGACCAGCGCGAACGCCGCGTCGACGACCGGCCGCGCCACGTTCTCGCCGAAGAAGACGACGCGCGGCTTGAGCGGCCCGTCGCAGCGCAGGCAGGGGGGCGTCTGGAAGCCGGCCACGTGCTCGGCGGGCAGGTCGGCGTCGCCGTCGGGCGCGACGTCGGCCGCGAGCCGCAGCCAGCCGGGGTTCCGCGCGAGGAGCCGCTGCTGGAGGGCGGCGCGCGGCTCCATCGCGCCGCACGCGAGGCACGCGACCTCGGCGAGCGTCCCGTGCAGCTCGATGACGCGGCGGCTGCCGGCGGCCTGGTGGAGGCCGTCGACGTTCTGCGTGATGAGGCCCTCGAGCAGCCCTCCCAGCTCGAGCCGCGCGAGGGCGCGGTGCGCCGGGTTGGGCTCGGCCCGCGAGAACCGCTCCCAGCCGATCACGGCGCGCGCCCAGTAGCGCTGCCGGATCTCGACCGAACTCGAGAACTCCCGCCCCTGGATCGGGTTGCGCGCGCGGCGCCGTGTCTCGGGACCGCGGTAGTCCGGGATGCCGGACTCGGTGCTGCACCCCGCCCCGGTCAGCGCCACGAAGCGCTTGCCGCGCAGGAGCGCGATGAGGTCGTCGACCGGATCCGCGAGGAGCGCATGGCTGAGCGGCATGGGCCCCCGTTTGTGACCCGCCGCCGGGGGCGCCGCCAGCCGCCCGCGCGCCGGCACGACGGCGCACGCCGGCAGGCTCGGCGCCGTCGCGCCGGCATGGCCGGGCCCGGGCGGGAGGGCGAGGCGCGCACGTCGGCGAGCTCGCCGCGCCCTCCCCGATCTGCCGCTGGAGCATGGCCCGGCCCCAGTAACACGAAATACTATATTCGTGCCACTACCTCACCCCGGGTGTGTTATGGGTCGCTCACCTGCTCGCTCCTCCTGTCTTCGACGCTGCTTCGACCGGAGCCGGTCGGCTCGCGATGGCGAGGGAGCCCTGCAGGCGAAGGAGCCCTTGAGGACATGGCGTCTCGACTCACTGGCGCGCTGCGCGCGACGTTCGCTTTTGTGCTGCTGCTCGGTTGTGGTGACGACGATTCCGGCAAGGACGAGGTCGTCGCCGAGGAACCGAACCAGGGTGTCCCTTACCTCGGCGTGGACGGCGAGTTCACGTCGGACCCGCTGGCCCCGGAATGCCCCGACGATCCGCGCAATCCGGGGCGCGTGGCCCTCAAAGAGATGAGAGAGATATCGTTCTACAGCGACCGAGAGGGCGAAATGCCGCTCGCCGAGGGATGCGCGTACTCCTACGAAGGCTTCGCGCCGGATCCCCACTACTTCCCGGAGTCGCCGGAGTCGGTGTGGCTCCAGTTCGCGCTCACCGCCGGCGGGGCCGGCTGCGAGGCTTTCCATTACGTGATCATGCGCCCGCCGCATGGCGAGGGCGGCGCCAAGCACATGCACCTGCGGTACGGAGACGCCGAGTCGAGCTTCACCCAGCTGCTCGACATGAGCCAAGGCGACGAGCAGGACGCCGACGCGTGCAACCCCTGGTGGAGCGCGTACTGCTCGGCCGGGATCGAGGGTTGCGGCGGCTGAGCCTGGGTGAAGATCAGCGGCAGATCCGGCTGCCTCGGGCTCGACCTCGCGCGCTTCCTGAACGAGCGCGGACTCGGGATCGTGTCGCTGGCACGACATTCTTCTCTCGTGGCAGACGTTCATCAGCACGGCCGTAAGCGATAGGCGCACATCATCGCGGCGGTCCGGAGGCAAGGGCGCGCGGCCCGCGCCGCCTCAGCGCCTCGCGGAGCTGCCGCTGAGGAGCCGCTCGACCTCCGCCTCGTGCTCGGGGCACCCGCGGGCGAGGAGCACGATCATCGAGGAGCCGTCGTCCCGCGCCTCACGCGCGAGCACGAACTGGGCGGAGGTCTCGAGCCGCGCGCCGCGCGCGCTCGGGTCCTCCGGCGTCACGCGCACCCGCGCGGCCATAAGCAACCCCTGATGGAACTCGAAGCGCGCGGAGACGGGCGCCCTGGCGGGCGCCGCCTCGCCCCGCGACCACTCGATCGAAGGCCCGACGCAGCCCGGGGCCTCGCCCCAGCGGCCGGCCGGCCCAGCGTCGAAGCGCCGGACGACCTCGCTCGCCGTCATCCCGAGCTCGATCCCATGGATGGCGAAGGCGCCGGTCGCCGGCGGAGCGAAGGAGAGCGCCGTGAGGGTGACGATCCCCAGCGCCGCGGCGATGAACGCGGCGCCGAGCGAGCCGCCCCCCATCCACGCGCCCCGCCCTGCAGTCGGCTCACCTGCGCTTTTCGACCCGCGTAAGGACACGGCGCGCGTCCTCCGTCTCGTAGAAGTCGAAGGCGATGCGGTCGCCGACCTCGATGCCGTCGAGCTGCGACGGGCTCTGGGGCTCGAACGACATCGTCATCGCGCCCATGTAGCCCGGGATGTCGTCGTGCGCGATGTTGACGTAGGCCCGCCCCGGGCCGAGCGAGCGGACGGCGCCCGTCGCGTGGTGGACGCGCGGAGCGGCGGTGGACGCCTTCGAGCACGAGAGCGTGAGGCTCGTCGAGATCGCCGCCCCGAGCAGCAGGGACCGCGCGAGGTGCGCGGCTCGGAGGCGAGAGCGCATCGTTCGATTCATGTCAGCTCCTTCGAGGCCAGTCGCTCCGCGTCGCGGACGAGCTCGTTCATTCGTTCATCATCGCCGATCTGGTAGTAGCCACGGATACGGCCCTGCCCATCGACAAGGACGAACCATTCCCCGTGCATGATCGCGCCGAGCCCGGCCGACGGGTCGGCTCGCTCGAAGCGCACCTTGAATCCCTTCACCACGACGCGGTTCAGCTCCTCGCTCCGGCCGGAGAGGAACGACCAGGCGCCGCGGCCGCTGCTGTAGCGCGCCGCGTACGAGCGCAGCACGTCGGGTGTATCGTTCTCCGGATCCAGCGTGATCGAGATCAGGTGGATGGGGAGCGCCTGTCCGCGCGCCTCGCCGCGCTGGGCCAGCCGCTCCTGGAACGCCGCCATCTGCGCCGAGAGCCTCGGGCACGACACGGGACAGCTCGCATAGAAGAAGTCGACGATCAGCGTCTGACCGCGGAGCGACTCCCGCGTGACGGGGCGGCCGTCCTGGTCCGTCATCGAGAACGGCGGCATCTCGCCGAGCACGGGCGGCGAGGCGGGCGCCTCGCGCGCGCGCGACACCGCACCGAAGACGGCGAGCCCCGCGAGCGCAGAGACCCAGAGCCCGATCTGCACCGGCCGGAGCCGCCCGCGCCGGCGGGCCGGCGCTCCATCGCCGGCCGAGGATGACCCAGGAGACGTGGAGCAGAGAACCTCGTTTGGCATGCGCGCGACAGTAGGAGTTGCAAGGTGGCGCGGGCAATGCGTCACGGTGTCGCATCCCCTCGAACGATGCAGCGATATCTCGGCCTTTGGCGAGCCCGTGGCGGCGCGGGGATGAGCGCGACATCGTGTCGCAGGGCCCTTGCGGCCGCGCGCGCTAGCCTATCTCACCATGATCCAGCGAGAGCGCGGCGCGTTGGCGGATGACCCGGCCCATTCCACTCACGGCGCGCGCGCGGTGGGCTCGCCCCTGCGTCTCCGGCTTCTGCGGGGCTCGCGCGGGCGCCGCGCGGCGGCGCTGGCCGCCGCCATCGCGGGCGTCGCGCTCAGCGGCAGGGCCGAGCCGGCGACGCCCGGCGAGGCCGCCACCGAGCTCGTCGACTCGACCCCCGCGCCCGGCGAGAAGGCGCTCGCGGCGCGCCTGCTCGCGCCTTGTTGCTGGAATCAGACGCTCGATGTGCACGAATCCCCGGTAGCGAGCGATCTTCGTCGCGAGATCCGCGCCCGCCTCCGCCGGGGAGAGGCCGTCGACGCGATCGAACAGGACCTCGTCGTTCGTTATGGCGACCGCCTCCGCGCGGCGCCTTCGTCCGGCGTCCTCGGCAAGGTCGCGCTGGCATTGATGCTGGGCATCGCGGCGACCTTCCTCGGGGTCTTCGCCCTGCTGCGCTCGTGGAGGCGCGGCGCCGCGCAGCCAACCCCGCCGAGCGGCGCCGCCGCGGCGGCCGTTCGCGACGAGGTTGACGAGTATGACGAGCGCCTCGACGACGAGCTCCGGGCGCGCGACGCGTGAGCGCACCTTGCGCCGGGAGCCGGTCGTCGCTCGCCTCGTCCGGCTCCCACCACAACATCTCGCTTGACCTGCGCCTCGCACCGCAATATGTAGTGCCTCGTGTTGGTGCCCTTGGCTTCGGCCCAGGGCTCAAAAGGGAACCCGGTGCGAATCCGGGGCTGCCCCGCAGCGGTAAGCGAGAACGATCTCCACGACGCGCACTGGCCCTCGGGCTGGGAAGCGGTGGACCGTAGGAAGCCGGCGAGAGCCGGAGCGCTCGCGAGCCCGAAGACCTGCCAACATCCTGCGTCGGGGAGACATCCCGCGCCGGTTTGACCTGGAAGCCTCGAGGGAGGCGGGGAGGTCCGAGCTGGCGCTGATTCTCGCGCTCGTCCCGGTTCCGACCCCCTCCCGCGTTGTCTTCCTTTCGTCCGCGGGGGCGAGCGGTCGGTCCGAGGGCTCTCTCCAGGAGAGCCTGCGCGCTCGCGCGCATCGGCTGGCTTCTTCGCTCTCGCGATCTCGACGCGAGCGGTCCGGGACCGCTCCGAACGAAGCTCGACGAGGAGGATTGCCATGCTGAGCGACACGGTGACGACGGGCAACGGCGCGGCGCCGTCGCGGGTGCGGAGCGCGAGGGGCGGAGGCGCGGAGGAGGCGCTCCCGCACACGACGATGCGGGTGAAGAAGCGCGACGGGTCGAGCGAGCCCGTCGACGTCAACAAGATCGTCCGGGCCGTGAGCCGCTGCTGCGCGGCGCTGTCCGACGTGGACGCGCTCCGCGTCGCCACAAAGACCATCAGCGGACTCTACGACGGCGCGACGACGCGGGAGCTCGACAAGCTCTCCATCCAGACCGCGGCGTCGCTCATCGCCGAGGAGCCCCAGTATGCGAAGCTCGCGGCGCGCCTGCTCGCCACCTATATCGACAAGGAGGTCCGCAACCAGGAGATCCACGCCTTCTCGCAGTCCGTCGCCGCCGGGCGGCGGCTCGGCCTCATCAACGAGCGGCTCCACGGCTTCGTGGCGCAGAACGCCCGCAAGCTGAACGACGCGATCGAGCCGGGGCGCGATCACGAGCTCGAGTATTTCGGGCTGCGGACCCTCTACGATCGCTACCTCCTCAAGCACCCCGAGACGCGCCTCGTCATCGAGACGCCGCAGCAGTTCTTCCTGCGCGTCGCCTGCGCGCTGTCCGAGACGGCGGCGCAGGCCATCGAGCTTTATCAGACCTTCTCCTCGCTCGACTACCTCCCGAGCTCGCCCACGCTGTTCAACGCCGGGACGGCCCACGAGCAGCTCTCGAGCTGCTTCCTCCTCGACTCGCCCGAGGACCACCTCGAGACCATCTACCAGCGCTACACCGACGTCGCGATGCTCTCGAAGTTCTCGGGGGGTATCGGCCTCGCCTATCACCGCGTGCGGTCCCGCGGCTCGCTCATCGAGAGCACCAACGGGCACTCGAGCGGGATCGTGCCGTGGCTCAAGACGCTCGACGCGTCCGTCGCGGCCGTGAACCAGGGCGGCAAGCGCAAGGGCGCCTGCTGCGTGTACCTCGAGCCGTGGCACGCCGACGTCGAGGAGTTCCTCGCGCTGCGCGACAATACGGGCGACGAGGCCGCGCGCACGCACAACCTGAACCTCGCCAACTGGGTCCCGGACCTGTTCATGAAGCGGGTCGAGGCGGACGGCGAATGGAGCCTGTTCGATCCCAAGGACGTGCCCGATCTCTGCGACCTCTACGGCGACGAGTTCGAGCGCCGTTATGCCGAGGCCGAGGGGGCGGGGCTCGCCAAGAAGACGATGAAGGCGCGCGAGCTCTACGCGCGGATGATGCGGACGCTCGCGCAGACCGGCAACGGCTGGATGACGTTCAAGGACAAGGCGAACCGCGCCTGCAACCAGACGGCGCTGCCGGGCCGGGTCGTGCACCTCTCGAACCTCTGCACCGAGATCCTGGAGGTGACCTCGAAGGAGGAGACGGCGGTCTGCAATCTCGGCTCGATCAACCTCGCGCGCCACACGGTCGCGCGCGCGGACGGCACCGTCGCGTTCGATTTCGACAAGCTCGCCCGCACGGTGCGGACGGCGATCCGCCAGCTCGACCGCGTCATCGACCTCAACTACTATCCCATCGATTCTACGCGGCGCTCGAACCTCCGCTGGCGGCCCGTGGGGCTCGGGCTCATGGGCTTGCAGGACGTGTTCTTCCAGATGCGCCTGCCCTTCGACGCCGGGGCCGCGCGGGAGCTCTCGAGGCGGATCTCCGAGGAGGTGTATTATCACGCGCTCTCGACGTCCGCGGACCTCGCCGCCGAGAAGGGGCGCCACCCGGCCTTCGACGAGACGCGCGCGGCGCGCGGCGAGCTCCAGCTCGACGCGTGGGGGGTCGTGCCGGAAGACGCGGCGCGCTGGGAGGCGCTCCGCGCGCGCGTCCGCGCCGAGGGGCTGCGGAACTCGCTGCTCGTCGCGATCGCGCCGACCGCCACGATCGCCTCGATCGCGGGCTGCTACGAGTGCATCGAGCCGCAGGTGTCGAACCTGTTCAAGCGCGAGACGCTGTCCGGGGACTTCCTGCAGGTGAACCGTTACCTCGTCGCGGAGCTCAAGCGGCGCGGCGCCTGGAACGACGCGGTGCGCGCCCGGCTCAAGCTCGCCGAGGGCTCGGTCCAGGGGCTCGAGGGGCTGCCGGAGGAGGTCCGCGCCGTGTACCGGACGGCGTGGGAGATCCCGATGCGCTCGCTCATCGACATGGCCGCGGAGCGCGGCGCCTTCATCGACCAGAGCCAGTCGCTGAACCTCTTCGTCGAGAACCCCACCATCGGCCAGCTCTCGAGCATGTACTTCCACGCATGGAAGAAGGGGCTCAAGACGACCTATTACCTGCGCTCGCGCCCCGCGACGCGCATCGCCAAGACCACCGTGGACGCGGCGCCGGACCTCGCGCCTCTGCCGGCGAAGGCAGCCGCGGACGTGGCGTGCGCGCTCGAGAACCCCGAGGCGTGCGAGGCCTGCCAGTGAGCCGCGTGAGCCGCCCCGCGCGCCTGCTCGACCCGGGCCTCTGCCTCACGCTGCGCCCGATGGCCTATCCGGCCTTCTTCGACATGTACCGCGCCGCCATCAAGAACACGTGGACGGTCGAGGAGGTCGATTTCTCGACGGACGTGGGCGACCTGCGGAGGATGACCGGCGCCGAGCGCCACCTCGTGCAGCGCCTCGTCGCGTTCTTCGCCACCGGAGACTCCATCGTGGCGAACAACCTCGTGCTCAACCTGTACAGGCACATCAACGCCCCCGAAGCGCGGATGTACCTGTCGCGGCAGCTCTATGAAGAGGCGCTGCACGTCCAGTTCTACCTGACGCTCCTCGACACGTACATCCCCGATCCGGAGGACCGCCACCGCGCCTTCGCCGCCGTCGAGAGCATCCCGTCGATCCGGAAGAAGGCCGACTTCTGCATGCGCTGGCTCGACTCCATCGCGTCGCTGGATCGGCTGGAGTCGCGCGCCGAGAGGCGGCAGTTCCTCCTGAACCTCGTCTGCTTCGCCGCGTGCGTCGAGGGGCTCTTCTTCTTCGGCGCGTTCGCGTACGTGTACTTCCTGCGCTCGCGCGGCCTGCTGCACGGGCTCGCCGCGGGGACGAGCTGGGTGTTCCGCGACGAGAGCGCGCACATGCGCTTCGCCTTCGAGGTCGTGAGCGCGGTGCGGCGCGAGGAGCCCGAGCTCTTCGACGCCGGCCTCTCGCGATCCATCCTCGACATGATGGATGAGGCCATCGACTGCGAGGCCCAGTTCGCGGAGGATCTGCTCGGCGCCGGCGTCGCGGGCCTGTCGGCGCGCGACGTGCGCGGCTACCTCGAGTTCTGCGCGGACCAGCGGCTCGTCACGCTCGGCATGCCGAGGCGCTACGGGGCGAAGAACCCGCTGTCCTTCATGGATCTGCAGGACGTCCAGGAGGTCACGAATTTCTTCGAGCGCCGCGTGTCGGCGTATCAGGTCGGCGTCTCCGGGGACGTCGTCCTCGACGCGTCCTTCTGACGCCGAGCGGATCGAGGTCGGGCCCCCCTCGCGGTCCCTGTAAGCGAGGCCGCTCCCCACCTCCACGCCGGCACGTCAAGCTTTCTGTAGTTCAGCGCACATCTCAGACGCGACCTTGCTGGTCTCCATGCGCGGCGCTCGCCTCGGCGACCTGACGCGACCTGGACGCCCGCTGCACCGGCCCGTCCCCAGGCCCACGTGCGAGCGGGCCCCGGGCCGGCATCGGGAAATCTTGACAGTTCTTATTGAACGTGGCATCAGTCATTTGAAACTGATTTTCCTTATCATGTTTCTGTAGCGGCCCGCGACTTCACGTCCAGAGCCCGATGAACCGAGCCCACGCGGCTCTCGAAGCCCATCGGAGCTGGATGTGACGACGTGCCCATTTCGACGTTCGCGCCGATGCCGCGCCTCGACGCCCTCACGGGCGGAGCGCGTGCGCCGTCGCGCCGCACCTCCGTCCCATGAGACGCGCGGCGCGCCGTGTCCCGGGCGCGCGGGCGGCGCGGGCCACCGTGCGCCGCCGCGCTAGCGCCGGAAGCGCTGCCGCCGCCGCGCGGTGACGGACAGGCGCTCTTGCGCGCGCGCCGCGCCGCGGGCGCCCCCCGATTCCACACCTTTCAAGGAGTGTTCGATGAATTCCTTCTCGATGCCGGCTGCCGTCGCTCATCCCTTGTCGAACGCCGGGCAGATCCTCAAGCAATACACCCCCGAATCGGCGTTCTTCTTCGCGTCGCCGACGCGCACGCTCCTCGCGCAGGGCGTGCACGACATGATCCTCGAGACGATCGGCACCGACCGCGGCGAGCGCCTCTCGGACCGCATCACCCGGGTGCTCGCGGCGCAGGGGCGGGCGGGCCACGGCGTCCCCATGGCGGTCGGCGCGGTGCCGTTCAACAGCACCTCGCCCGCGCACCTCATCGTGCCGAAGACGATCCAGAGCGCCGGGCCGCTGAGCGCCGCGGCCGACGCGCTCAGGCCCCAGCCGCAGGCTTCCCTCCAGACGCTGCGGAAGGTCCCCGAGCCCCGCGATTACGTGCGCGGCGTCGAGCTGGCCGTGGGCCTGATGCGGAACGAGGCGCTGAGCAAGGTGGTCCTCTCCAGGATGCTGGAGATGACGTTGCGAGAGGCGGTCGACCTCCGCGCCGTCCTGCAGCGCCTCTCGCAGCAGAACCGGAGCGGCTACACCTTCGCCGCCAACCTCTCCGATCCGATGGCGGGCCTGTCCGGCTCGGAGCGCGGCCCGAGCTCGCGGCCGCGGACGCTGATCGGCGCGAGCCCCGAGCTGCTCCTGTCCCGCTCCGGGCTCCGGGTGGTCGCCAACCCGCTGGCTGGCTCCGCGATCCGCAGCCCGGATCCGGACGAGGACCGGCGGCGCGCCATCGCCCTGCTCGCGTCCGAGAAGGACCGGCACGAGCACGCGATCGTGGTCGACGCCGTCGCCGCCGCGCTCCGGCCGTTCTGCAGGCACCTGAGCGTCCCCGAGGAGCCGTCGCTCACGCAGACGGCGAACCTGTGGCACCTGTCCAGCCGGCTCACGGGCGAGCTCCGCGATCTCTCGATCTCCTCGATGAGGCTCGCCGCCGCGCTGCACCCGACCCCCGCGGTGTGCGGATACCCCACCGAGCGCGCCCGCGCCGCCATCGAGGCGCTCGAGCCCTTCGATCGCGGGTTCTTCACGGGCCTCGTGGGCTGGTGCGATGCCGCCGGAGACGGCGAGTGGGCCGTCGTCATCCGCTGCGCCGACGTCGCCGGGCGGGCGCTCCGGCTCTACGCCGGGGCCGGGATCGTCGTCGGCTCCGAAGGCCAGCGCGAGCTCGACGAGACGTCCGCCAAGCTCCGCACGATGCTCAACGCGCTCGGCCTCGACCAGGCGCCGGAGATCGGGTGATGCCCGCGGACGAAGGCCGACAGGCGCTCTCCGGCTGGACCCCTTGGCCGCCCGAGGTGGCCGAGCTCTACCGGCGCGAAGGCTACTGGCGCGGCGAGACGTTCGGGGACCTGCTCCGCGAGCGGGCCGCGCAGCACCCGCACCGGATCGCCCTCGTCGGCGACGATCGCCGGCTGAGCTACGGTGAGCTCGATCGGCGCGCCGACCGCCTCGCCGCGGGCCTCCTGCGCCTCGGGATCCAGCCGCGGGATCGCGTGGTGGTCCAGCTCCCGAACATCGTGGAGTTCTTCGAGGTGTGCTTTGCGCTGTTCCGCCTCGGCGCCCTCCCCGTCCTCGCGCTGCCCGCCCACCGGCGCGCCGAGATCACGTATTTCTGCGAGCACACGGAGGCGGTCGCCTACGTCGTCGCCGACCGGGACGGCGGGTTCGATTACCGGGAGCTGGCGAGTCAGGTCCGGCGGGACGTGAAGACCTTGAAGCACGTCCTCGTGGCCGGCCAGCCCGGCGAGCACACCGCGCTCGAGGGCGTGTACGCCGAGCCCGTGGAGCTGCCGAGCCCCGCGGCGGGCGACGTGGCCTTCTTCCAGCTCTCCGGCGGGAGCACCGGAGTGCCCAAGCTGATCCCGCGGACGCACGACGATTATCTCTACAGCGTGCGGGCCAGCGCGGAGATCTGCGCGCTCGACGCGGGCAGCGTGTACCTGGCCGTCCTGCCCGTCGCGCACAATTTCACCCTGAGCTCGCCGGGGAGCCTCGGCGCGCTCTGCGCCGGCGGCCGCGTGGTGCTCAGCCGCCGTCCCAGCCCGGACGAGGCGTTCCCGTGGATCGAGCGGGAGAAGGTCACGATCACCGCGCTCGTGCCGCCGCTCGCCGCGCTGTGGCTGGAGTCGGCCCGGGCGGCGCGCCACGACCTGTCGAGCTTGAAGGTGCTCCAGGTGGGCGGCGCCAAGCTCGCCGCGGAGGTGGCGCGCCGGGTCCGGCCGACGCTGGGCTGCGCCCTGCAACAGGTGTTCGGGATGGCCGAGGGGCTTGTCAACTATACCCGCCTCGACGATCCCGAGGAGATCACGAGTGAGACCCAGGGCCGGCCCATCTCGCCCCACGACGAGGTCCGCGTCGTGGACGACGAGGACCGCGACGTCGAGGACGGGCAGGTCGGTCACCTGCTCACGCGCGGGCCTTACACGATCCGCGGCTATTACAAGGCAGACGCGCACAACGCGAAGGCGTTCACGCGCGACGGCTTCTACCGCACGGGCGATCTCGTGCGGCGCACGCCGTCGGGCTACCTGGTCGTCGAGGGCCGCGCAAAGGACCAGATCAACCGCGGCGGCGAGAAGATCGCGGCCGAGGAGGTCGAGAACCACGTCCTCGCCCACCCGGCCGTGCGCGACGCGGCGCTCGTGGCCATGCCGGACGAGCGGCTCGGCGAGCGGTCGTGCGCGTTCCTCGTGCCCCGCGGGCAGCCGCCGGCCGCGCGCGAGATCAACGCCTTCCTGCGCGAGCGCGGGGTCGCTCCGTACAAGGTGCCCGATCGCATCGAGTGGCTCGACACGCTCCCGACGACGAGCGTCGGCAAGGTGGACAAGAAGGCGCTCCGCAAGTGGATCGCCGATCGGCTCGCGCAGGGCGCCGTGCGCTGAAGCGCGGCGCGGGCCGGGGCGGCGGGGCGACGGCGCGTCGCTCGAGCCGCCGAGATGAAACGCTGTGACCACGTGAGAGAGGAACAACCATGGCCATCCCCAGCATCCAGACCTATTCCATGCCGCGCGTCGACGAGCTCCCGGAGAGCCGGGTGCCCTGGCGGCCGGATCCGAGGCGCGCGGTCCTCTTGATCCACGACATGCAGGACTACTTTCTCGGCTACTACGACGCCAAGGCGTCGCCGGTCGTCGAGCTGCTCGCCAACACCCGCCTGCTCCGCGAGCGGTGCGCGGCGAGCGGGATCCCGGTCGTCTACACGAAGCAGCCCGCCGAGCAGACGAGGGCGCAGCGCGGCCTGCTGCTCGATCTCTGGGGGCCCGGGCTGACGCAGCACCCGCACAAGGAGGCGATCGTGAGCGATCTCGCGCCGGGGAGCGCCGATACGGTCCTCACCAAGTGGCGTTACAGCGCCTTCCAGCGCACCGAGCTCCTCGACCTCCTGCGCCGGTGGGGGCGCGATCAGCTGATCGTGTGCGGGATCTACGCCCATATCGGGTGCCTGATGACCGCGTGCGAGGCGTTCATGAACGACATCCAGCCGTTCTTCGTGACCGACGCGACCGCCGATTTCTCCCGGGCGCAGCACGAAATGGCCATCGCCTACGTGGCGCAGCGGTGCGGGGTCGCGCTGCCGACCAGCGCCGTCGTGGCCGCGCTCGCGCCCCGGGACGACGCGGGCGCCGCGCCGCGCGAGGCGGCGCCGCTCGGGCGGGCGCAGGGCCGGGCGGCCTGGCTCGATCGCCTGCGCGGCGACGTCGCCGAGATCCTCGATCAGCCCGCCTCGGCGCTCTCGGATCGCGAGCACGTGCTCGACCTGGGGCTCGACTCCATCCGCCTCATGACCCTCGTCGAGCGATGGCGCGCCGCGGGGCTCGACGTCACGTTCGTGGAGCTCGGCGAGTTACAGACGCTGGCGCAGTGGTGGGAGCTCCTGTCGACCCGGCTGCCGCGCGAGAGCCGGCACGCCCACCGGCAGGGCGGAGAGGCGCGCAGCCAGGAGGCCGCCGGCTGACGCCCGCGTCACCGCGCGTCGACGAGCCCGGACTCACCATGAGCCACACCGCGACTCCCCCGCAAGGGGCGGCGGCGCGCACGCCGCCGCGTCTCCTCGAGGTGCTGCGCGCGACCTCGATCACGCCGCATCTGCGGCGGATCACCCTCGGCGGCGAGGCGCTCGCGGGGTTCCCCGCGGGCTCCGGCGGCGCGCACATCAAGGTGTTCCTCCCGCGGGACGGCCAATCGGCGCCGGAGCTGCCCACGCTCGGTCCGGACGGCCCGGTCTGGCCTCCCGCGCCGCGGCGGCCGATCACGCGCACGTACTCGGTGCGCCGGTACGACGCGCGGGCGGGCGAGCTGGAGGTCGACTTCGTGCTGCACGGGGACGACGGCCCCGCGTCGCGCTGGGCCCGCCGGGTCGAGCCGGGCGGCCGGGTCGGCGTCGCCGGGCCCAGCGGCCCGGATCCGATGCTGGGGCCCGCCGACTGGTACCTCCTGGCCGGCGATCTCGCCGCGCTGCCGGCGATCGGCGCGCTGCTGGAGGCCCTGCCGGCGACGGCGCGCGGACACGCCTTCATCGCGGTCCCGGACGCGGCCGACGTGCAGCCGATCGCGTGTCCGCCGGCCGTCGCGCTGACCTGGTTACCGCTCGGCGGAAAGCACGCGCCCGGCCCCGAGCTGGAGGACGCGGTGCGCGCCCTCGAGTGGCCGCCGGGCCGGGCCTTCGCCTGGGTCGCCGGCGAGGCGTCGTCGGTCCGCGCGATCCGCGACCACCTGCGGAACGAGCGCGGCCTCGGGCGCGACGCGATGTACGCCGTGCCGTACTGGAAGGCCGATCGCGCCGAGGAGGCGTATCACGAGGAGCGCCATCGGTTCATGGATGAGCTCGACCCCACCTGACGGAGAGCGGGAGATGGAGATGGACTTCAAGCACAAGGTCGCGCTCGTCACGGGCGCCGCCCAGGGGATCGGCGAGGCCGTCGCGCGGGCGCTCGCGGCGCGCGGCGCGGCCGTGGCGGCGCTCGACGCGAACCGGGAGCGCCTTGACGCCGTGGTCGCCGATCTGACGGCGGGCGGCCGCCGCGCCGCGGCGTTCGCGGCCGACGTGTCGGACGGCGAGGCCGTCGACAGGGTCGTGGACCGGGTCGAGCGGGAGCTCGGGCCGCTGGACATCCTTGTCAACGTGGCGGGCATCCTGCGCGTCGGCCCGGTCCTGGAGCTGAGCGACGACGACTGGGAGCGGACCTTCGCGGTCAACACCCGGGGCGTGGTGAACGTGAGCCGGGCCGTGGCGCGGCGCATGACGGGGCGCGCTTCGGGGGCGATCGTGACGGTCGGGTCCAACGCCGCGCGGACCCCGCGGGTGCACATGGCCGCTTATGCCGCCTCGAAGGCGGCCACGACCATGTTCACGAAGTGCCTCGGCCTGGAGCTCGCGAGATACAATATCCGGTGCAACGTGGTCTCCCCGGGCTCGACGGACACGCCGATGCAGCGCGCGCTCTGGACCGACGGGCGCGGGGCGCGCGCGGTCATCGCCGGCTCCCCCGAGGCGTTCAAGCTGGGGATCCCGCTGAACCGGATCGCCGAGACCGAGGACGTCGCCGCGGCGGTGCTGTTCCTCGCCTCGGATCAGGCGCGGCACATCACGATGCACGACCTCTGCGTCGACGGCGGCGCCACGCTCGGCGCCTAGCGCGCCGAGCACGCCGATCCGGCGAAAGACGAACCGCCAGGACGCCAAGAACGCCGAGAGGCGAATCCCCTCTTGGCGTCCTTGGCGTCTCGGCGGTCTCACGGTCTGCGCTGTTCAGGCAGCCTCACGCTCCAGCGCTCACGCCCCGCCCTTCTCGACCTTGCCGAACACGATGTCCGACGCCGTGCCGCTCATCACCACGGCGGCCACGGCGATGGCGACCGCGACGGCGACCGCGCCGACGACCCGGGACGGCTTCATCTGCCACCACATCGCGAGGCCGGTCAGCGCCCAGAGGACCAGGGTGATCCCGGTGATGTCCGCGAACAGCGCCCAGATCCAGGTCATGCCGCCGTGCACCGGGAAATGATGTGTCTTGTGGAGCATCCCGAGCAGCTCCACGAAGAGCGGCTGTCCGGCGCCGCCGTCGAGCCGCCCGTCGAGGCGGCCCGCGCCCAGGTCGTACGTGACGTTCCACAGGCGGCCTTCCGCGTCGCGCATGCGAAAGCGCAGCTCGGGGCTGACCTTCGGGTGGGCGCGCAGCGGCCCCGCGCCGTCGATGCCCAGCTTGGGCAGGAGATCCTTCACCTGCGCCTCCACGGCCGCCATCCGGTGCTCGGGCAGCTCGACCGTCGCGCCGGCGAAGGGAGGCTCTGGGGCCTTCGCGGGCTCGGGCGGGAACGTGGAGAGCGTCGCGGCGCCGTCGTCCAGGCGGATGAGCACCATGGTGCGCCCCCCCTCGCCGGTCGAGCCGATGAGCTCGGGCCAGCCCGAGAACGCGCCGGGGGTCGACGCATCGAGCGTGTAGCGGGACGGCGAGCCGGCGTTGAGCTGCTCGACGACCTTGCGCGCCACCGCGTCGGGGTCCCACGGCGTGAACCCGGTGAGCGACGACACCTGCTCGGCCGAGATCGACCGCCGCTCGAAGTCGCGCCCGATCTGCGGGTGGTTGAACAGCACGCCGCTGATCCCGAACAGCAGGATCCAGGGAAACACGAGCAGCCCGAGGTACATGTGCGCGCGCCGGACGACCTTCATGGCGGCGCCGTACCGCGGCCGCGGGCGGCGGCCCTGCGCGGCGCTGGGCTCCCGCGCGGGGCCGTCGCTCGTCGCACCTTCGCGATCGGGCGCCAGCATCATCGCAGCTTCGCGGCCGAGAACACGACGCCGGGCGCGGTCAGGCTCACCTCGCCGGGGCCGTTCCCGCCGAGCTCGCGGAAGGTGGTGGAGTCCTGGCCGAGGAACTGGAGCACGAAGCTCTTGCCGCCGAGCGACACGCTCACGACGCTGCCGCTCGTGGGCTCGGCGTCGAGCAGCGTGGCCTCCGGGGCGTCGCCGAGGGTGACGCTGGCCCACCGCCACGCCGCGGCGCTCGCGAGCACCCGCGGGTGGGTGTCCTCCTTGATCGCGAACGCGCCCTCGTCGAGCACGCGCAGGTACGCCTCGCCGCCGGAGCCGACGATCAGCGAGCCGGCCGCGTCGCCGTCGAACAGCGAGCCGAGCTCGACGTGGAAGTCGGGGTCGAACTGCCCGGCCTCGAGGTCGAACCGCAGCATGCACGGCGCCGCCGCGCTGTCGGGGTTGAGCCGGTGCACCGCGGCGCCGTACGCCTCGGTGGCCATGTAGATCTTGCCGTCGGGCCCCACCGCGCCGTCGCGCACGTAGCCGCACCGATCGTCGGTGACCACGGTCGCCTCGTCCGTCGCCGTGTCCACGACGACGATCCCGGCCTGGCTCGGCACCTCGGGCCCGTTCCTCCAGCCGGCGAAGGAGATCACCGCGCCGTCCACGCGCAGGGGCGCCGCCGTGAACGTCAGCGTCGCGTCCCCGAGCACGAGCGCGTCGAGCGGGATGGCGCCGGTGACCGTCATCTCCTTCGGATTCCAGATCACCACCTGCGCTGTGTACCCGTCGAAGAAGTACGCCTTGGTCTCCGACACGAACTGGAACTGCCCCCCGTACTCGTCGATCTTCGCGAGCCCCTGGCCCTGGAAGCTCACGGTGGCGCCCTTCTTCAGGCTGCCGTTCGCCCCGAGGTCGTAACGGGTCACGGTCGGCCCGGCGTCGCTCGCCACGAACAGGGCGCCCCCGCCGTCGGGGCCCGCGCCGATGCCGCGCCCCAGGATCTCGGTGCCGCTGTCGAGCGACAGCGGCTGATCGCTGTCGAGCGTATCGGTCAGGAGGATGTAGCTCAGCGTGTCGGCCGCCTCCACCCCGAACACCTGCGTCGTGAGCGCGATGACCTCCCCCGTGGCGCCGCCCTCGCCCCCGGTGCCGCTGTCACCCCCGTTGCCGCCGACACCGTCGCTCTCATCGTCGCCGCACGCGGCGAGGCAAGGGACGATCAGGGTGAACAAGAGCGGCGTGAGCAGGCGCAGAGAACGCGACATGGAAAACACTCCTTGGTTCGATCGATCACGTGGTCACAGGTCGAGGACGAGCTTGGCGTAAGCCGCTCGCCCGGGACGCTGTACACCGAAGAAATCAAAGGCCTTTTCGTCTGTGAGGTTGTGGACCTCGAGGCTGCCGCTCACCGATCGTCCGCCGCGCTGCACCGCGTAGGCGAGCGTGAGCGCGTGCAGGAGCTGCGATTCGACGGCGTGCTTCTCGTCCCCGGCGCTCTGCCAGCCGAGCAAGAACTCGCCGACGTAACGCGTGCTCCAGGTCAGCGACAGCGCGTCGTGCGGGTGGAACGGCTCGGGCCACGTGAGGCGCGCGGAGACGTCGGCGAACAGGTAAGGCTGGTTGAGCATGCGATCGCCCTTGAAGCGGGCGAGCGTGCCTGTGCCGGTGGTGTTGCGGAAGTCCTGCCACGTGAGCTGACCGTCGAGGGCCACGAAATCGCCCGGCGACGTCCACCCGATCGACGATTCGAAGCCCACGGACCGGGCCGACGGGAAGTTCTCGTACTTGGCGTAGCTGACCTCTCCGCCCAGCCGGATGAGATCCTCGGCGAAGCGGCCGAAGCCGTTCACGTCGACGCGGAGCTCTCCGAAGCCGATCTCCGCGCGCTCCAGGGTCACGCCGGCGTTCACGTTGTGGCTCACCTCCGGCGCGAGGTGCAGGCTGTCGGTGATGACGCCGCCGTCGCCGAACAGCTCCTCCGCGCTGGGCAGCCGGGTGGCCAGCTCGTACGAGGCCTTGGCGTAGAGCGCGTCCGTGAAGCGGAAGCGCAGGCTGTCGCCGAGCCCGAGCCGGTGGCGCGTCAGGTCGAGATCGCGGAGGACGCCGTTCGGGAGCACCTCCTTGGTGCCGATCACCTGCGCATAGCCCTTGAGGAAGGCGATGTTCGCGAGCCGGCCCTCGAGCCCCTTCGCCTCGTACTCGACGCCTGCCACGCCGCCGAGCAGCCCCCGCCGCGCGGTGAGCGGATCGTACCGGTCGCGGATCGCGCTGTTCTTCCCGGTGCGGGTCGCGTAGGTCGGCGACACCCCGAAGCGCAGGAGGTGATCCGGCGCGGCGCGGTAGGCCAGGCTCACGGTGGCGAACGCCGTGTGCTGGAGGACGGCCTGGTCGGCCGCGCGGCCCATCTCCCCGCGCTGCGGGAGCTTCGCCACGCAGTGACCTCGCCAGTCGTAACGGCACGTCCCGAGATCGCGGAAGACGGTGCGCGCGAGCGCATATCCCGCCACGGCGTCGAGCCGGAGGCTCTTCGAGAGCGGCTGCGCATACCGCGCGTGACCGCCGGCGGACTGCCTGCCGTAGGTGACCTCGCCGTAGGGCACCGTCATGTACAGGTTGTGCTGCACGTCGCGGTCGTGCGCCGTGTAGAAGGCCCGAAGGAGCAGCCGATCCGCCCAGGGCCGCCGGAGCCACCCGCCCTCGATCGAGCCGCCAGCCGCGCGGTAGCGGTCGTGAAAGCGGCGGACGTCGGCGCGCATCATGCGCCCGTTCGCGCCCTCGACGTCGACGTCCTTCATCAGGTAGTCGTTCCGCGCGTGGTCGGCGAAGGCGCTCGCGCGCGCGAACAGCCCGCTCGGCTCGTCGGCGTGGCGCGCGCTCAGGGTCGCCCGGTACGTGCCGAAGGAGCCGACCTGGTAAGACGCCGAGCCGCCCGTCCCGCGGGTCTCGCGATCGGTCACGAGGTTCACCGCGCCGCCGAGCGCGTCCGCGCCGAAGCGCACGGGCACGACGCCGCGGTAGATCTCGACCCGCTCGACGAGGTTGACCGGGACGCTGGCGATCCCCGCCGAGTAGCCCGCCAGCGCGAGCGGCACGCCGTCGAGGAAGAAGCGGATCTGGTCGCCGGTGAGGCCGTTCAGCGAGAAGCGGGCGGCGGAGCCGAGCCCGCCGCCGCGGCGCACGCTCACGCCCTCGGAGCGGGCGAGCACCTCGCCGAGGTCCGCGGACTGCCGCCGCGCCTGCGCGGTCTCGACGACCTGCACGGCCTCCGCGGATCGGCGCAGCCGCTCGGCCTCCGAGGCGCCGCGCACGCTCACCTCGAGCGGCGGGGCCGCGGCCAGGGGCACGAGGCGCAGCGTCGCCTCCGCCTCCCGCCCGCCGGCGGCCTCCACGCGCACACGGAGCCGCTGCGCGAACGCGGCCTCGGCGATGACGTCGTACGGGCCCGGCGCCAGCGCGTCGACCCGGAAGCGGCCGTGCTCGTCGGTGCGCGCGACCTGGCGCGCGGCGCCGTCCGGCGACGCCACCGCGACCTCGACGCCGGCCACGGGCTCGGCGCCGGGACCTGACCAGAGGACCCGCCCGGCCACGCTCGCGGCGGCGGGCGTCGCTGCCGCGGATGTCGCGGGCGCCGCCATCGCCGCCGCGGGCGGCGATGCGATCGGCGCAGCCGCGGCGGGCGGCGCGGGCAGCCGGAAGTCGTAGCGGTAGAGGATGCGCGCCGCGACGCTCCGGCCGCCTCGCAGGGCGGGCCGGAAGCGGAAGCGCAGCGCCGCCTCCTGCGCGGCCTCGTCGAACCCGTGACCTGCGGGCGACGCGACGTCCGCCTGCGTGACGCGCCCCGCCGCGTCGATCGTCAGCTTCAGGACGACGCTCGCCTCCTTGCCCGCCGCGCGCGCCTCCTCCGGATACGCGGCCTCCACGGGCTCGATGAGCTCGGGCGCGCGCGCCTCGAGCGCCGCGCCGTCGCCCGGCGCCCCGCGCCCCGCCTCGCCCTCCGGCGCCGCGCCGCGCTCGCGCTCCTCCCCGCTCGGCGGCGCCTCGGCGCGCGCTTCCCCGCTCGGCGGCGCCTCGTCGCGCGGCCGCGCCTCCTGCGCGGAGGCGGCGCGCGCGCCGCAGAGGAGCAGGGCCAGGATCCAGAACGTCCCGCCGCGGCGGGAGGCGCGTCCGCCGGTCATCACCTCTCCATCCCGGCGCGCCGCATCGCCGCCGGCCGCCGCGCCGGACGACCGTGCGCCGCGCCGCCCTCGGCGTTCCGCCTCCGGGTCGACCCGGCGCTCGCCCGCGGGGCCGCGATCGGCGCTCGCATCTCGGCGCTGCTGCGGGCGTGCATGGGTCAGAGCTCGACCTCGGTCTCGGCCGTCGCGTCGTCCCCCGCCGGCGCGATCGGGATGACCACGACGCGCTTGCATCGCCGGCACTTCAGCTCGATGCCGCCGGCCACGTGCCGCGCGAGCATGCTGCCGCAGTCGCAGCGCACGGCGTCGGTCCCCCCATGGCCGGCGACGCCGCAGCGCTCGCACCGGCCGCCGGACGGAGCCTCCCGTTTCAGCGTCAGGTCGTTCATCCCTGGCCCTCTTTCCCGTCCACGACGATCCGAGAAATGATAATGAAAGTGACTTTCAACTTAATCGAATCGAGCGTCTACCATGAAATTTGGCAGCTCGTCAATCGAAAATCGCTCGCAGCGGAAGCGGCGTCTGGAGGTCTGGGTCGCCCACCGAGGGCGGCCCGCCCGGGCCGGCGCACGGCGATCTCGCGAAAATCGGCCTATGCGCCGCACCGAGCGAATCCGCTTGACGGGATCTACCCGATCCTTTAGCTAATTGAAAGCAGCTTTCACTTTCATGTTCGCGTATTCCACCGAGTGCCGGTTCACCGCTCCGGGGCGAGCGCGCCGGGGCGGACTCCGGGGCGGCGGGGCGACGTCGGTCAGCCTTGCCGCCCGATGCGCGCCGTCTCGGGCCCTCGTGCGAGCGCGCAGGCCGCGCGCTGCCCCCGCGAGGGGCGGCGGCGCGCGGCGGCGGAGTGAAGACAACAACGACGAGCCACGCGCGCTTCGTGGAAGGCGCGTCCTGAGGTCCTGAATCCATGAGCGTCAGTCACCCCCTCACCCAAGCGCAAGCGGCCATGTGGCTCGACCACAAGAGGGATCCGCAGAGCACCGTCAACAACACGGCGGAGCGCGTCGAGCTGCGCGGGCCGCTCGACCTCGATCGGCTCAGGCAGGCGCTCATCGCCATGCAGGGCGAGGCGGAGGCCCTGCACATCCGCTTCTTCGAGCAGGACGGCGAGCCCCGCCAGCGCGTCGGGGAGGCGGCGCAGCCCCCCATCGCGCTGCGCGATCTGACCGGCGCGGAGGACCCGCGGCGCGCGGCCGACAGGGAGATCCTGGAGCGGCTCGACGCGCCCTTTTCGCTCGAGGAGGGGCGGCTCTACGACCAGACCATTTACCGGCTCTCGCCCGATCACCACATCTGGGTCTTCCGCGCGCACCACATCACCCTCGACGGCTACGGCTTCCAGCTCTGCAAGAGCCGCGTCGCCGAGCACTACCGCGCGCTCGGGGGCGGCGGGCCGCTCTCCCCGCGGTTCGCCGGCTTCGCCCCGGTGATCGCCGAGGACGTCGCCTACCAGGGCTCCGCGCAGGTCGCGCGGGACCGCGAGGCGCTCATGCGCGTTTACGACGGGCTCGACCTGCCGCCGGTGCTGTTCGAAGAGCTGGGCCTCCTGCGGGGGAACCGCGCGAGCACGGCGCTGCCCGCGCGGCTCGGCGCGAAGCTCAAGAGGCGGGCGATCGAGCTCAAGACCAGCTGGCCCAACCTGCTCTTCGGCATGGTGGCGGCGTTCCACGCGCGCCTGACCGGGGAGCGCGACGTGCTCCTCGGCGTCCCGGTGATGCAGCGGATGGGCAGCGCCGCGCTCAACGTGCCGTGCATGGCCATGAACATGATCCCCGTCCGGGTCCGCGTCGATCCGGACGCCACCCTCCCGGAGCTCGCGCAGCGCGCGCGGCGCGCCTTCGACGGCCTGCGCGCCCACCAGCGGTACCATTACCTGCACCTCTGGCGCGACATGGATCACAAGCGCCTGTTCGGCCCCGAGGTGAACGTCATCCCGTTCAGCGCGCCGCTCGACTTCGGCCCCGAGCTCAAGGCGACCGTGACCAACGTCGCTTCCGGCCCGGTGGAAGATCTCTCCTTCGCTTTCTCGAGCTGGGGAGACGACATCCACTTCACGCTCGACGGGCACCCGTCGCTCTACGATCGGGCCACCCTCGAGGGGCACCAGCAGGCGTTCGTGGCGGCGCTGGACGCGGGCTGCGACGCGCCCGCCGCGGCCACGCTGGCGTCATGAGCGCCGCAAAGGGACCGCGCGGGGGCCGGGGCGCCGCCGCGACACGGGAGGCGGCCCAGGGCCGGGCGCGAGGCGATCATGGCTAGCGCGCGCTCCGAACGGACGATCCTGCTCCTCGTCGCGGCGGTCCAGTTCGTCAACCTCCTCGACGTCATGATGGTCATGCCGCTCGGGCCGGACCTCGCCGCGGCGCTCGGCATCCCGCTGTCCGATCTCGGCCTCGTCGGCGGCAGCTACACCGCGGCCGCGGCGCTCTCGGGCGTCGCCGGCGCGTTCTTCCTCGACCGGTTCGACCGGCGCAGCGCGCTCGCGGTCGCGATGCTCGGCCTCGTCGTCGCCACGGCCGCGGGCGGCCTCGCCACCGGGCTCTCGACCCTGCTCGCGGCGCGCGTCCTCGCCGGCGCCTTCGGGGGGCCCGCGGCGGCGATCTCCCTGTCGATCGTCGCCGACGTCATCCCGCCCGAGCGGCGCGGCAAGGCCATGGGCGTCGTCATGGGCGCCTACTCGTTCGCCGCCGTGCTCGGCGTGCCGGCCGGGCTCGAGCTCGCGCGGCGCGGCGGCTTCCAGGTGCCGTTCTTCGCGGTCGCCGGGCTCGGGGTCCTCGTCGCGGGGCTCGCGACCGCGCTCCTGCCCTCGATGCGCGGCCACATCGGCGGCGCGGCGGCGCCGGGGAGCGCCCTCCGCGAGCTCCGCGCCCTGATCGGCCGCCCGCTCGTCGCGCGCTCGTACCTGGCGACCACGGCCCTGATGATGGCGTCGTTCCTGATCATCCCGAACATCTCGGCCTACGTGCAGAACAACCTCGGCTACCCGCGCGAGCGGCTCGGCCTGCTCTACCTCGCGGGCGGCGCGCTCAGCTTCGTCGTGATGCGCACGGCGGGCCCGCTGCTCGACCGGCTCGGCGCGTTCCGCACGAGCCTCTCCGGCGCGGCGCTGCTCGTGGCCGTCCTCTACGCCGGGTTCCACGCATACGTGCCGGGGCTGCCCGTGCTCGCGGTGTTCGTCGGCTTCATGACCGGCACGACGATCTGCAACATCTCGTACAGCACGCTCGCCTCGAAGGTGCCGCTCCCCTCGGAGCGGGCGCGCTTCACCTCGATGCAGTCGGCGGTGCAGCACCTCGCGTCCGCGCTCGCCGCGTTCGTGTCCGCCAGGATGCTCCGCGAGCTCCCGGACGGGCGCCTCGACGGCATGGGCGGCGTGGCCGCGCTGGCGATCGCCTGCGCGCTCGTCTTCTGCCCGCTGCTGCTCTGGATCGAGCGCCAGGTCGCCCTCGACCTCGCGGGCCGCGCCGGGCCGGCGCTCCCCGCGCGGCCGGCCGGGTCGCTCAGCCGCCCTCCTCGCCCGTGAGCTGCGCGAGCGCGCGCTCCAGGTGCGACAGCCCTGCGGCGCCCGCGGATCGCGCCCGCAGCTTCCGCTCGCCGTCGAACAGGAAGTAGGCGGGCCAGAGGCCGCCCGTCTGGAAGCGGTCGCCGATCGCGTGCGCGTTGTCGATGGCGACCGGCTCGTCCATGCCGCTCTCCGTCACGACGGCCTCCACCCGGTCGACGCGCGTGTCGGACTCCTGGCGAGGCATGTGGACCGAGACGAAGCTGACGCCGCGCGGCCCATATCTGTCCTTCCACGCGCGCAGGGTGGGCAGGTTGTCCTTGCAGAGCGAGCACGACACCGCCCAGAACTGCACGACGACCGGCGCGCCCCTGAGCGCGTCGGGCGTGGGCTCGCCGTGCAGCCAGCGCGTCGCGCCCTCGAACGAGGGCATCGGCGCGCCGCTAGGCAGCACGGCGCTTCTCCGCCGCGATCTCGATCGTGTCCTTGCCCGGCTTCCAGTCGGACGGGCACAGGCCGCCGGTCTGGAGCGCCGCGAGCACGCGGAGGGTCTCGTCGGTCGAGCGGCCGATGTTGAGCGAGTGGATCACGGCGTACTGGAGGACGCCCTTGGGATCGACGATGAAGAGCCCGCGCAGCGCCGCGTGGACGCCCTCGATGAGCACGCCGTACCTGCGCGCCACCTCGCCCGAGTGGTCGGCGGCGATCGGGTAGTTCACGCCCGCGATGCCGTTCTGCTCCCGGGGCGTCATCGCCCAGGCCCGATGGGTGTAGGTCGTGTCGGTCGAGCAGCCGAGGAGGCTCGTGCCGAGCTGATCGAAGTCGGCGCGCCGATCGGCCAGGGCGAGGATCTCCGTCGGACACACGAAGGTGAAGTCCATCGGATAGAAGAAGAAGAGGAGCCACCGGCCGCTGTGATCCGACAGCGAGACCGTGAGATCGTGGCGGTTCGGGGCGGCGGGATCGAACACGGGGAGCGTGAACTCGGGGGCGGGCTCACCCACTCTGGCGACGGACATGGTTCCTCCGAGGGCCTCGTCGAGCGCGAGCTCGCTCGGCCGGCGCGCTGGCAATTGCGGCGATCGATGACGTCGATCGATGACGTCGATCGACGGCATCGACGCGGAGGTCGTGGTGCCGGGGCCCGCGGCGTCAACGGCGGCGCGCCGGGCCGCCGGCGCGGGCGGCCGGGGCGGCGCGGCGGGCGGGCGATCCTGGCGCGCTCACGGCTCGGGCGGCGGGAGCGACGCGTCGGCCGGCGCGACGCCGGCGGCGACCGCGGGGTAGCCCTGGCCGTCGCGCGTCCCCGCCGCCTGCGTGACGAACAGCAGCGAGAACCCGGGATGGGCGGCCACCCAGGGCGCGCGCGGCGCGAGCGCGGAGGACGCGCCGAACACCGGCGCCGCCGCGCGCTGGAGCGGCCCGTCGTGACCGAAGCGGGCCGCGAGGCCGATCGCGGAGCGGCCTGCGCCGTCGCGGCCGGCGTAGTAGACGCGCAGGCTCGGCCGGCCCGTCGCGGAGACGGCGAGCACCGGCGCGGGGTCGAAGACGGCGGCGCTGTCGAAGGGCTCGTCGTCCGCCGCGCTCGCGCCGGCGGCCGGCAGGGGCGCCGGCGCGAGCGCGGGGCCGTCGCCGACGCGCTCCCAGGCGAGGCCGTCGTCGCTGCGCGCCTCGCCCACGAAGGACGCGCCCCCGTCGCCCGCGACGACGTAGAACATCCGGAACGAGCCGTCGGGCAGGCGGACCACGCCGGGGCTGCCGGGGATGGCGCCGCGCTCCCAGCCGCCGTCGTCGGGCGCGGTCGGCGCGAGCACGGGCGCCGGCTCGCGCGCGAAGGCGACGCCGTCGGTACTGCGCGCGAGGCCGATGCCGCCCTCCGCCGCGTAGTAGAGCCAGATCTCGCCGTCCAGGAGGAGCGCCGAAGGGGCGGCCACCGTGCCGCCTTCCCAGGGCAGCTCCGGCGCGAGGACCGTCACCGGCGATCGCTCGAACGAGCGGCCGTCCGCGGCCTCGTAGCGGACGATCGCGTTCGGCGGGGCGAGCGGGTCTGGCTCGGCGTCGTCGGGGCCGAGCGTGGCGGCGAAGAAGCCGGCCGCCGCGAGCGTCGAGGGATCGCCGTCCAGATCGACCACCGAGGCGTCGCGCGCGAAGCGCTCGTCGTCGTTCATGACGTGCGGGGCCGCCCTGGAGTTGCCGAGCTCTTCCTGGTCGATCTCCCGGAACGGACCGGCGAGGGCGTTCGGCAGGCTGCGCTCGTCGGCCTCCTCCGAGGGGAGCGTCGCGCAGGAAGCGAGCGGCCACGGAACCGCGCAGAGGGCGAGCGCTCGAGGGAGGAGGAGCAGCATCGGCAAGCGCGGACGGAGGCGTGGTGCAGGCCTGCGTGGGCCCCGAGGTGCACGGATGGGGATGCGGGTCGGATCCTGGAGCACCGATCCATCCTAGTGCATCCCCGCGGGGAGCGGCCTGCGAGGCTCCCTCAAGACCCTGGAGGCCTATCGTCAGACCATGGGCGCCAATACGTCGCTGATGTTCAACGCCAACTCGGATTTCTACCGTTACCTGGAGTCGGTGCGAGGGAGATAGTCACCGGGCGGTGAAGCCGCCGTCGATGAGGAGGGTGGTCCCGGTGATGAGCGACGCGGCAGGCGACGCGAGGAAGACGACGGCGCCCGCCACGTCGACGGGCTCGCCGACGCGCCCGAGGGGGATCCTCGACAGGAGATCGTCTCGAAACGCCTCGTCTTTGAGCCATTTGACGGTGCCCGGCGTCCGGATGAACGTCGGGGCGACCGCGTTCACGTTGATGCCGTACCTGGCCCACTCGACCGCGAGGCATTTGGTCAGGTGCGCGATCCCTGCCTTGGTCATGCAGTAGACCGACTCGGTCGGTAGACCGACGAACCCCGCCTGCGAGCTCAGGTTCACGATCTTGCCGCTGCGGTTCTTGATCATCGTCCGCCCGACCTCCTGGCTCACGAAGAACGTGCCCTTGAGGTTCACCGCGACGGTGAGATCGAAGTCCTCTTCGGTCACGTCTTCTGCGGGGTTCGGCGGGCCGATTCCGGCGTTGTTGACCAGGATGTCGATGCGACCGAAATGGCGGATCGCTTCGGCCACCGCGCTCCTGATCTCCGACGTGCGCGTCACGTCCATTTGCAGCGGGAGCGCGCGTCGGCCGAGGGCGCGTATGGACTCGGCGAGCTCCCCCGCTGAGCCGATCTCGCGCAGGCCAAGGGCTACGTCCGCGCCGGCGCGCGCGAGGGCGAGCGCGCATGCGTTCCCGAGGCCGCGAGCGGCCCCGGTGACGAGCGCTACCTGACCCTTCAAATCGAAGCGGGGTGCTTCGCCTGACGACGAGGAAGGTGCATCCGTTGGCATGAGGTGGTCTCGCAAGAACTGGAGCGCGCGTCAAGCGCGCGGCGATGGCGGCGCAAAGCGATCTGATGTCAAGCCTGCACGACCCCGCAGGTGGCGAATCGACATTCCGGCGAAGAGCCATCGAGCGCCGCGGCCACCGTCGATCCCCGCGCGATTCACCTCGTTCACGGGATCAGAACGCAGCCGTCACCGTCGCTCCAAGGTTCACCATCGTGCCGTCCGCTCGGTAGTCCCCGACGAAATCGGCCGGATTGTCCTTCTCCACCACCACTTCCGGCAGCACGGACAGCTGCCCGTGCACATCGATCCGGAGCGAGCCCGGCAGCTCCGGCAGAGGCCGATTCAGGACCACGCCCGCCCCCAGAGAGAGCGTGTGTCGATCTGCGTCGATGTAGTTCATCACCCCCCGCTGCGGCGGGACCGGCGAGCGCTCGTAGACGTACCCCGCGCGGAGCGGGATCTCGATCGCGTGGCGCGCTCCCCCTCCCCCCGGCCCGCCTTGCCCGGCCGCCTCGCGCGGGCTCCCCGCCGCGGCGATCGCGTACTCGACGCCCAGCCGCGGCACGAGCCGATCCTCGAACCGGAGCGGCACCACGGACGTGGGCCTCGGATCGTCGGGCAGGTCGAGCGGCACCTCCGGGGGCGGCGACGCCTCGAGGTGCGCCCGCGCCCTCGCCACCGGGCTCTCGTAGGCCGACCAGTTCACCCACGTGACGTCGAGGTTCACGCGCAGGCCCCGGATCCGCTGGAAGCTCGCCCCCACGACGACCTGCTGCGGCAGGAACGCGTCGACCGTGCGCGACTCGAGCTCGTACAGGAGCGGCACCTCGATGCCCGCGAAGTCGACGACCCCTTGCAGCCGCGCGTCGATCGACAGCGGGAGCTTCGCCTCCCCGCGGTAGACGACCCCGACGAAGCCGAGATCCCAGGCGCGCACCCGCGCGCCGAGCTGCGGGTAGCGGATCGACGTGAGATCCGCGTCCACCTCGTGGCGGAGCGCGGAGTCGTAGGGCGACAGCGCGTCGGCGCGGCCCGTCACCGAGAAGCGGCCCCGCGTCGAGGCGAGGAACGCGACGCCGCCGCCGAGCTCCAGGAACGGGAGCGGGCGCACCGCGATGCTCGCGGCGAGGAACAGGATCGAGAGCCGGTCGTCGTAGAGCTCCCAGCGCGGCGTCTCCTGGCGGATCGCCTTGATCCGCGACAGCCCGTCGTCCGGCAGGAACGTCGCCAGCCCGAACGCGAACGGGACGCCGAGCACCTCGCCTGGCGCGACGAGGCCGCCCGACAGCCCGTGGACGTCGCGCACGCCGCTGTCGCGGCCGTTCGTGCGCAGGCCGTTCGACGCGTAGCTGTAGCCGAGCGAGAGGCCGAGCCCCGTCGCGCCGGCGAGGCCCGCTGGGTTGTAGTAGCTCGCCGAGAAGTCGGTCGCGTCCGCCGCGAGCGCGCCGCCCATCGCGGCGCCGCGCGCGCCGAAGCCGTACGCGTCGGGCGCGTGCGCGCGCGCTGGCCCGGCGGTCAGCGCGGCCAGCAGCGCGGCGGCGCAGGCGGGCCGGCGCATCAGAACGCCACCCCGAGCGTCGTCCCGCCCGCGACCAGGACGCCCCCCGTGCGCACCGCGCCGGCGCCGCCTTCGCCGCCGCCCGCGGCCGGCTCGCCGCGCTTCCGGTGCGCGCGCGGCAGGAGCAGCTGCACCTCGCCGAACAGGTCCAGCGTCAGCCGGGGCAGCGGCGCGGCGAGCGCGAGCCCATAGCCGAGCGACAGCGCGACGCGCGCGTTGTCGTAGAGGTTCGACGCGCCCGTCTGCTCGGGCGCCGGCGACGGCTCGAGGTACGCGCCGCCGCGCGCGTGCGCCGTGGCCCCCGGCCGCAGCGCGAGGCTGCGCTCCACGCCGACGCGCGGCACGACCGTGTCCGAGTACCCCGGATCCGCGGGCGCCGGCGCCCCGCACGGGCCGGCGAACGGCTCGCCCGTGGCGGGGTCGACGTCCGGGCAGCGCACCGTCGCCTCGACCGGGCCGGGGTACGCCGACCAGCGCTTGTACGTCGCGCCGATCGCCACCTTCCAGGGGCCCTTCACGCGCGCCACCTCGAGCGCGACCTGCGCCGGATCGTACTGCGCGATCCCCGCGATGTGGAGCGGCGGCACGGCGATCCCCCCGAGATCCTCGGCCCGGATGACGACGTCGAAGCGCCCGGCGAGCTCGCCGCGGAACGCGGCCCCGACGCGGTACGCGCCGATGTCGTAGCTCGCGCCGAGGATCGGCCCGTAGCTCGCGACCAGGGTGTCCTCGACCAGCGTGCCCACGCGGCCGGACGCGTCGGTCGCCACCGTCACCGCGCCGGACAGCGCCGCCAGCGCGGCGAAGCCGGCGCCCACCCGGACGCCGCGCCCGAGCGACGCGCCGAGCGCCGCCTGCACCGCCACCGACTGGGTCCGGTCCGCGACCGGGAACTGCGGCGTCTCCGGGTAGAGGATCCGCCCGCGGACCACCACGTCGAACGGCGCGAAGAAGCCGAGGCCGATCGTCACGCGGTCCGCGAGCGCGCCGCCGAACGGGATCGGCACCGTGGCGCCGATCAGGCTGCCGCGCAGCGGCGGGTACGAGAGCCGCCGGCCGCCCGCGCGGAGGTCGAAGATCGCGCCCTCGAGCCCCAGGGTGAGCCGGCGCTCGCGCGACAGCGACAGGAGCGCCGGGTTCGCGTAGACGGCCTCGTAGCCCTCCGCGACCGCGGCGCCGGTCGCGCCCATGGCGCTCGCGCGCGCGCCGAAGCCGAGCACGTCCTCCGGCGACGCCCGCGCGGCGCCGGCCGGCGCGAGGGCGAGCCCCGCCGCGGCGAGGGGCGCGAACCCGCGCCGCATCCAGCGGATCGGGCGAAGCATGCGCGGGCGACCGTAGACTGGGCCGCCCTGGCGCGCTAGTCGGTATCCGCCGTGGATCCCCGCCCTAAAAGCAGCTCGGACGAACGCCGCCCCCGCCTCGCGCTCCAGGCCGTGCTGCCGGAGGAGCTCGCCGGCGCCTGCGGCATCGACCTCACCGACGCGCGCCGCATCGTCTCGCTGGCGCACCGCCTCGGCGAGCTGCCGGCGCGCGCGCCCGCGACCGTCCGGCGCGCCGCGCTCGAGGCCGCGCGCTCGGCGGGCGAGATCAGGACGCTCGCGCTCGTGGAGCGGCGCGCGAGCGCCGAGGATCCGTTCGTGAAGTACGCGTTCCGTCTGGAGGACGGCGCGGCGGTCGAGTCGGTGCGCATCCCGCTCGAGCGGCCGGGCCGGTACTCGGCGTGCGTGAGCTCGCAGGTCGGCTGCGCGCTCGCCTGCGCCTTCTGCGCCACCGGGCGCATGGGCCTCACGCGCAACCTGGAGGCCTGGGAGATCGTCGAGCAGGTGCGGCTCATCCGCCGGGATCTCGGCGCCACCGTGGGCGGCGGCGCGCGCGTGCACGGCGTGCTGTTCCAGGGCATGGGCGAGCCGCTCGCCAACGCCGATCGCGTCATCCAGGCGATCCGGGTGCTCTCGGAGCCGAGCGCGCAGGCGATCGACATGCGCAACATCACGGTGTGCACGGCGGGGCTCCCGTCGGGGATCCGGCGGCTCGCGGCCGAGGTCCCGGGCGTCCGGCTCGGCCTCTCGCTCGGCTCGGTGCGGCCCGGCAGGCGGCGCCACCTCATGCCGATCGACGGCGCGCACCCGCTCGACGAGGTCCTCGCCGCCGTGGGCGAGCACGCGCGCGCGACCGGGCACGCGCCGATGTGGGCGTACACGCTGCTCGCGGGCCAGAACGACGCGGACGAGGACGCCGCGAGCCTGGCCGCGCTCGCCCGCGGCTTCGCCGCGCAGCACGGCATCTCGCCTCGGCTCAGCCTCATCCCCTACAACGCCATCGGCGCGGCCGACGCTCCCCCGCCCTCGCCCGGCGGCGCCGAGGGCGGCGCCGCGCCGGCCGATCCGTTCGCGCGCTCGGCGCGGCTCGAGGCGTTCCGCGCGGTCCTCTCCGCCGCCCGCGTCGGCTCGATCGTGCGCTACTCCGGCGGCGGCGACGTCGGCGCGGCCTGCGGGCAGCTCGCGCGGCCTCCGGCGGAGGCGCAGCGGCCAGGCGGCCGCCGGGCGTCGCCCCGGCCCGGCGCGGCGGCGGAGGCGGCCGGCGTCGGGCCGAGCGCGCCGCCGCGGCCGGCGTGAGGGTCGCTATGGATCCCCGCTCCGGCGCGCGCTAGCTTGCGCCCGTGTTCGGCTTCAGCTTCGGCGAGGTAATGGTGCTCGTCATCGTGGGCATCATCGTGGTCGGCCCACGACGGTTGCCCGCGATGATGCGGACAGCGGGGAGCTGGATCGCCAAGCTCCGCCGCATGACCACCGAGCTCCGGACGCAGAGCGGCATCGACGACCTGATCCGCCAGGAGGGGCTGGAGCGCGAGCTCCGCGAGCTCCGCGCGCTCTCGCGGGTCAACGTGATCGAGACGCTGGTGAAGCCCGTCATGGAAGCCGGCACCATCGGCACGGTCGTCTCGGCGACGCCGCGCGTGAGGCCGCCGGAGCCCGAGCCCCTGCCGCCGCCGCCGGACGTGCCGCCGCCGCCGCAGAACGTGCCGCCGCTCCGCGAGCGCGAGTACCCGGTCCTCGGCTGCGACGCCTACGGCGCCGAGATCGAGGGAACGCCCAAGCCGGCGGACGCGGCCGAGGGCGGAGGCGCCGCGGCGCCGGTGGAGGGCGGAGCCGCCGCGGCAGCGGCGAGCGGCGCGGAGGGCGCGGCAGGCGCGGCGACCATGGCGACGCCGGCGGCCGCGGGAGCGCCGCAGGGCGCGGCGAGCACGGCAGGGTCCGCGGCGGCGCAGGAGACCGCGGCGGCGCAGGAGACGGCAGCGACGGGGAACGGAGCGGCGTCATGAGCCAGGAGCAGGCGGCGGCGAAGAGCGGTTCCCCGGGGACGGCCGGCGCGTCCAGCGACAACACCGAGGAGGACCTCAACGAGGACAAACCGATGTCCTTCTGGGAGCACCTCGACGAGCTGCGCAAGCGGCTCGTCCGGAGCATCCTCGTCTTCTTTGCCGCCTGCATCGCCGGGTGGGAGGTGCGCGAGAAGCTCCTGCACTTCCTGACCGTCCCATTCGTGCAGGCGTGGCGGGAGCAGAGCCTGCCGGGCAACCCCTCGCTCCACTTCGGCGCGCCCGCGGCCGCGTTCGTCGCTTACTTCAAGCTGTCGATGATCGGCGGCGCGGCGCTGGCCTCGCCGTTCATCTTCTACCAGCTGTGGGCGTTCGTCGCGCCGGGCCTCTACGCCCGCGAGAAGCGGTACGTCATCCCGTTCGTCCTGTTCTCGACGATCCTGTTCGTGGGCGGCGGCCTGTTCGGCTGGCGCGCGGCCTTTCCGATCTCGTTCGGCTACTTCCTCAGCATGGCCGGCACGGTCGGCGGCGACGGGGTGACGATCACGCCGACGGTGATGATGGGCGACTACCTGGACTTCGTCGCCCAGCTCCTGCTCGGCTTCGGGATCATCTTCGAGATCCCGCTCATCGTGCTGTTTCTCTCGATCGCGGGCCTCGTCAACTACCTGCAGCTCATCCTGTTCGGCCGCTGGTTCGTGTTCGGCGCCTTCGTCCTGGCGGCCATCCTGACGCCGCCGGACATCACCAGCCAGCTCGTCATGGCGGTGCCGATGTGCCTCCTCTACGTGCTCTCGATCGGGCTCGCGTACGTCTTCGGCAAGCCGCCGACGGACGACCAGCGCGCCGCGTACAAGAAGCGCAAGCAGAAGGAAGTCTCCCAGGGCTGACGTCCGGCGCGGCGCGGATATCGCAGGCAGCACCGCCTCCGCGCCTCGTCGGTGTCCCAGGGCGACGAACGGGTCGAAGGCGCCTGAGACGAGCAGGAGCTCGAGCCGCCGAGGCGCCAAGGGCGCCAAGAGAAAGACCCTGGCTCGGCGCCTCGGCGGTTTGTCTCTCGCTCGATCGACGTGATCGGCGCTCCAGCGTCGCGGTTGGCGGACGGCGCATGCCGCGCGCCGTCAGGGCCGCGGCTCAGGCGGCCGGCGCGATCGCCGCGGGCGCGGTCTTCCGGCTCCGCGCCACGTGGATCGCGATCGCGGCGCCGAGCATCGCGACCCCGATGAGCTGCGACGTGGACAGGCCGATGAGGCCACCCCGGTCGTCGGCGCGCGCGAACTCGAGCGTGAAGCGCCCGAGCGCGTAGAGGCCGAGGAACGTCGCGAAGACCTGCCCGTCGTACCGCTTCCGCCCGTGCACGTAGAGCAGGCAGATCGCCGCGATGGCGAACGACATGGCCGACTCGTAGATCTGCGTCGGGTGCACGGGGTGCGACGGCAGGCGCGCGCTCGCGAGCTCGTGCAGCTTGAACTGCGCCTCGCTCGCGGGGCTGTTCGGCGGGAACGAGAGCCCGAGCGCGCCGTCGGTGCGCTGGCCGAAGCAGCAGCCGGCGAGCAGGCAGCCCATCCGCCCGAACCCGAGGCCCAGCGGGACGGCGAAGCCCGCCATGTCCGCCGCCTTCCAGAACGGGAACCGATCGCGCTTCAGCAGCCAGTACGCCATCGCCGACGCGCCGACGAAGCCGCCGTAGTACGTCAGGCCGCCCGCCCAGAACTTCGCCCACGCCAGGCAATCGCGCTCGGTCGGGTGGCAGACCCCCTTCGCGGCGTCCCAGACGCCGTGGTACCGCGGCTCGCACAGCGCCTGCTCGACCTTCCAGTCGACGAGCGACGGGTCGGTGCACAGGTGCACGTAATCCCAGAAGTATCCGTCGGCGAGGACGTGGAGGAGCCGGCCGCCGACGACGCCGGCCAGGAGGCACGCGAGCCCCAGGTCGACGATCACGTCCGGATCCTCGCCGATGCGCCGCGCCCACAGGGCGCCGATCGCGGTCGCGAAGAGGAAGCCGGTCAGCAGCAGCAGGAAGTAGGCGGGGAACGCGACGTCGAGCAGGCGGAACAGCTCGGGCCGCATGGTCAGCCCGCCGACGCCTTCGCCCCGGAGGGCTTCCTCGCGAGCTCGGGGCGCTGCGGAGAGAACATGTCGATCGCCATCAGCCCGACGCCCACGACGATCGCGATGTCGGCCACGTTGAACGTCGGCCACACGAACGTCGGCGTGAACCGCACCTGGATGAAGTCGATGACGTACCCGTAACGGATCCGGTCGACGAGGTTCCCGAGCGCGCCGCCGAGCACGAGCGGCAGCCCCCACCGGAGCGCGATCTGCGAGGGGTGGAGCTTGCGGTACAGCGAGACGATGAAGACGATCGCGGCGAGCGAGACCACGAGGAAGAACGGGCGGCGGATCGCCTCGCTCTCGTCGCCCAGGATGCCCCACGCCCCGCCGTGGTTCTTCGCGAAGATCAGGTTCAGGTGATCCGGGATGACCTCGATCTTCCGGAGCGCGAGCGGCCGGGGCGCGTCGGCGAGGTCCGCGAGCGCCCGCGGCTCCAGCCGGTCCTTGGCCCACCACTTCGTGCCGAGGTCGGCGGCCAGCGTGACGGCCGACACGACGAGGAGGAACACGTACGACGGCCGGTAGGTCGGCTTCGCCGGCGCGACCACATCGTCGGCGTCGTCCTCCAGCGAGGAGCCGCGCCCCTCGGGGTCGCGCTCGCCGGCGGCCAGCGGCGCGCCTTCTGGCGCCTTCACGGGCGCGGCGCGGTCCGGCTCCGCATCGGCACCCTCGGTCTTCACGGCAGCATCTCGCGGCGTGGCGTCTTCAGTCATGCGGAGCGCGTTCCTCTACGACAAACCGAGCTCTCCGGCAAAGGCTTCCCTCCGGGCGCGCCGTCTCGCCCGTCTGCCCTGTGCGCCCTCGCCCGTCTCGCGCGTCGTCATGTCGTGCTTCTCGGGCGTGCGCGCGAGCGCGCGCAGCCCGCTCTCTGACCGCGCCCCGCGCGGCCGCTTCGGCCCTTCAGCCGGCCGGCGGGGCGGGCGGAGGCGCTTCCGTCGATAGCGGAGGGGCGGCGTCGCCGTCCGCCGGGCCGCCGGGCCCGCCGCTCGGCGCTGACGAGGGAGCGCTCGCGTTGCGGGCGGAGGCGATCATGTCCGTGGACATGAGGATGACGCCGGCGACGATCGCGATGTCGGCGACGTTGAACGTCGGCCAGTGAAACTCCTGGCCGCCGCGGATCACGTAGACGTCGATGAAGTCGATGACCCAGCCGTAGCGGATCCGGTCGACCAGGTTGCCCATCGCGCCGCCGAGCGCCAGCGCGAGCCCCCACTTCATCGCGGCCTGGTCCTTGTGGACGCGCCGGTAGATCGAGACGATGAAGACGATCGCCGCGGCGGAGACGAACAGGAAGAACGGCCGCCGCAGGCCGTCCGGGAGGCTGCGGAGGAAGCTCCAGGCGCCGCCCGGGTTCTGCGCGAAGATGAAATCCAGGTGGTCCGGGATGACCGTGAAGATCTTCGGGCCCGACCGCTTCGCGTCGAACCCGGCGAGCCGCGCGTGCGCCCACGCCTTGGTCGCCAGATCGGCGGCGCACGAGACGAGCGACACGACGGCCAGGAAGGCGAGCGAGGCGCGCTCGCCCGGGGGGAGCTCGTCCGGGAGGAGTGCAGCGGGCGACGCCTGCGGTGCGCCAGAGGACATCACCCTCGCTTCTACGCGATGGCGCCGCGCGGAGCAAACGGCCCGGAGCAGGGCGACGCCGTCCGCCGGCCGTCCCCGCGCCGCCTGCGTCCTCCGCCTCCGCGGTCGTCCGTCGCCCTGCGCCGTCCGCCGCGCGGCGTCTGCCGCGCCGGGCGCGGTTCACCGCCCGTCCAGGATCGTCAGCGAGCGCTCCGGGGCGCGCGTCAGCGAGCGCTCCGGGGCGCGTGCCCGGGCCGGCGCCTTCGGCGGCTGCGTCGGTTTGCCCGGCTCGAGCGGCTCCGCCGCGTCGGCCGGCGGCGCCCCCTTCCTGCGCAGCGCCAGCTGCACCTCGGCGTACGCCTGGAGGGCCGCGCCCCGCTGCCGCTCCGCGGCCGCCGTGCGCCCGAGCGCGTCGGCCAGCTGCGCCCGGCGCCCCGCGAGGTACGCGAGATCCCTCGCCTCCGCGAGCTCCCCCCCCGCGGCGAACGCGCGCTCCGCGCGCTCCAGCGCCTCGCCGGCGCCCTCCAGGTCCGCGGCCGCGAGCTCCGCCGCCGCGCCCGCTCGGGCGCGCGCGTAGCTCTCCCGCGCGCTGATGAGCTCCTTCGGCGGCAGCGGGGCGCTCGCGCACCCCAAGAGGCCGCCGAGGAGCAGCATGGCCACCGTCGTGGCCGCCATCCTCGGGTTGCATCGCATGGTTCCGCGCCTCCTCCCGCGCGCCCCTACCGGAGCCGCTGATGGATGAATCCGACCTCCCCGACCGCCTCGCGAGCGCGCGCCTGGGCCCGCGCCTCGCGCGCGAGGGCCATGGCGAGCTCCGCGTCCGCCTGCGCGCGCAGGAGCATGCGCCGCGCCCGATCGGCCACGCCCTCGGCCGACAGCCGCCTCGCGCGCTCCACCTGCTCTCTGGCGAGGCGCAGGTGGACGTCCGCCAGCGGGACCTCGTCGGCGCCGCCCTCCTCCGCGGCCCGGATCATCGCCTCCGAGGCGACGACCCGATCGCCGAACGTCGCCGTGCGCGCGGCGCACCCCGCCGCCGACGCGCCGAGGAGCGTCAAGATCACTGCCTTTCTCATGTGCGACACCTCGTGGCCAGCCCCGGACGAGCGATCGCGCGGAGCAGGCGGGGCAAAGAGCGATGTGGACCTCGACGCCGGATCTCCGTCGGATCTCCGTCGCCGGTCGGCTCTCCCTCAGGCAACCAGCACACCAGGCCTGCCCGCGGTGGGGCTCTGCCTGAGCGCCCCCGCGCGGCGCGCCGCCCGGCGTCCGTCGGTGCAGCAGGATCGCCGCGCGCGCTGAGACGTCGGCTCACGCGCCGTATCCGCGCTGCCCAACCGTTGCGCGCAAACGAGCCATTCGCCGGCGCCGCCGCGCGCCTCGCGAGCAGCGACTCCACGGCGGGAGGGCCGCCGAGCTCCGAGTTCGCTCGAGGACACGAGCGCTCCCCGCTCCCCTGTACGCGCGCCTGCCCTGCCCGCCCTCGCCCTCTCCCGCGCCCATCCGCGGCACCGCCCGCCGCGATCGGGTGCGGCAGCTTCCCACAGATCCACCCATCGCGCCCACCCGCGCCCGATCCGGTTGAGCGACACGGCGCATCTGTTTAGTATGCCGGCGTCATGCCGTCGCCCCCCTGGAAGATCGAGACCGGCGTCGAGAGCGTCATCGCGTCGTGGCTCGCGTCGGGCTACGTTCGCCCTTGTTTCACCGCGGACCGCGAGATGCCGCCGGCCGAGGCGCGCACCGCGCCGATGCCCGAGGCGCTCTCGCCGGCGCTGCGCGGCGCCCTGGAGCGGCGGGGCATCTCGCGGCTCTACGACCACCAGGCGCGGGCCTTCGCGGCGGCCCGCGCGGCGCGCGGCGCGGCGGAGGCCGCGCAGGCCGGGCGGCACGTGGTCGTCGCGACGCCGACGGCGAGCGGCAAGAGCCTCTGCTTCCACCTCCCGGTGCTCGACGCGCTGGCGGAGGGCGCCGCGTCGGGCCAGGGCGGCAGCGCGATCTACCTGTACCCGACCAAGGCGCTCGCCCGGGACCAGGAGGCCGGGCTGCACGCGCTCATCCGCGAGGCGGGGCTCACGATCCCGGCCATCGTCTACGACGGGGACACGCCGGGCGACGCGCGGCGGGCGGCGCGCGAGCGCAGCCCCATCGTCATGACCAACCCCGACATGCTCCACGCGGGGATCCTGCCGCACCACGCGCACTGGGCGCGGACGTTCCAGCGCCTGCGCTACGTCGTGCTGGACGAGCTCCACACCTACCGCGGGGTGTTCGGCTCGCACGTCGCCCACGTGCTCGCCCGGCTGCGCCGCGTCGCCGCCTTCCACGGCTCGAGCCCGACGTTCCTCTGCGCGACGGCGACGATCGGCAACCCGCGGGCGCACGCCGCGCGCCTCCTGGGCGTCGCCGAGGACGAGCTCGAGCTCATCGACGAGTCGGGCGCCCCGCGCGGGCCGCGGCGCTTCTTCCTGTACAACCCGCCCGTCGTGAACGCGGAGCTCGGGGTGCGCGCCAGCACGCTGAAGAGCGCGGTCCGCCTCGCCGGGGATCTCGCGCGGGCCCGCGTGCCGACGCTGGTGTTCGGCCAGTCGCGCAACTCGGTCGAGATCATGCTGAAGTACCTGCGCGAGGGCGTCGGCAAGGAGATCGGGGCGGAGGACGCGATCATGGCGTACCGCGGCGGCTACCTCCCGGAGACGCGCCGCCGGGTCGAGCGGGGGCTCCGCGAGGGCGAGATCCTCTGCGTCGTGGCCACGAACGCGCTCGAGCTCGGCATCGACATCGGCGAGCTCGACGCGGTGATCTGCGCCGGCTATCCCGGGTCGGTCGCGGAGACGTGGCAGCGCTTCGGCCGCGCGGGCCGGCGCGGCAAGACGAGCATCGCCGTCCTGTGCGCGACGAGCGCGGCGCTCGACCAGTACCTCGCGAGGAACCCGAGCTACCTGCTCGAGCGCGGGGCCGAGTCGGCCCGGATCGATCCGCAGAACACCGAGATCCTGGTGCAGCACCTCAAGTGCGCGGCGTTCGAGCTGCCGTTCCTCAAGGGGGAGTCCTATGCGGCGATGCCGGCGGACGACACCGTCGCGGCGCTCCGCTTCCTCCAGGACAACGGGGTCGTCCACGAGTCGAACGATCGCTTTCACTGGGCGACCGACGCCTATCCGGCGAACCACGTGAGCCTGCGCTCGGTGGGCTGGGACAACTTCGTCATCATCGACAAGGCGCACGGCAAGACGCTGGCGGAGCTCGACTGGCGCGCCGCGCCGACGATGCTCCACGAACAGGCCATCTACCAGCACGACGGCGAGCAGTATCAGGTCGAGCGGCTCGACTACGAGAACCACAAGGCGTTCGTGACGAAGGTCGTCCCCGACTATTTCACGACCGCGCTCACCCATCGAAAGGTGAGCATCCTCGACGAGAGCGCGAGCGCCCAGCTCGGCCGGGCGACCGCCGCGTTCGGCGAGGTGAGCATCGTGGAGAAGGTGGTTGGGTACAAGAAGATCAAGTTCTACACGCACGAGAACACGGGGTATGGCGACGTGCGGCTGCCCGACATCCAGATGCACACGACCTCGTTCTGGCTCACCGTGCCCGAGGCGCTCTGCGAGGAGCTCGGCCTCGGCCGCGCGACCGCGATCGACGGCCTGCGCGGGATCGCGCGGGCGCTGGAGACGGTCGCGACGCTCTCGCTCATGTGCGATCCGCGGGACATCGGCCAGACGCTCGAGGACGGGAGCGAGGCGCGGACGCCGGACGTCCCGGAGGGCGCCGAGCGGGCCGGGGTCTTCGATCCGACGCTGTTCCTGTTCGACAACGTGCCCGGCGGCGTCGGCCTGTCCGAGCGCATCTACGAGCAGCGCGACGAGCTCCTCGCGCGCACGCGGCAGCTCATCGCGGGGTGCGGCTGCGACCAGGCCGGCTGCCCGCTGTGCGTCGGCGCGACGGAGACCATCGACGCGAAGCGCAAGCGCGCGGCGCTCGGCCTCCTCGAGATCTTGCTCCACCAGGCGTGAGGCACGGGCCGCGAGCGGGGAAGAAGATTGACCCACAGCGGCACAGACGGCACAGAGGAGAGAAGAATAAAAAGCGCTGTTTCTCTCCTTCTCTTGTTCTCTCCTCTGTGCCCTCTGTGCCCTCTGTGCCTCTGTGGTTCGCTCTCTCATGCATCCAGGGGAGAGCCCTGCGACGCGGCTTAAGCGCGCTTGACCGCGAAGCCGGCGAACGCCTGCATGACGGGCATCAGCTCGAGCCGGTTCACGTTGACGTGCTCCGGGAGCGTCGCGCACCAGACCACGGCCTCGGCCACGTCCTCGGCCGAGAGCGGCTTCACCCCCTGGTAGACGGCGGCGGCCCGCTCCTGGTCGCCCTTGAAGCGCACCAGCGAGAACTCCGTCTCGGCCATGCCGGGCTCGATGTCGGTGACGCGCACCCGGCTGCCGAGGAGATCCGCGCGCAGGTTCAGCGAGAACTGCGCCACGAACGCCTTGCACGCGCCGTAGACGTTGCTCCCGGGATACGGCGTCTCGGCGGCCACCGAGCCGATGTTGATGATGTGCCCCCGGTCGCGCGCCACCATCCCGGGCAAGAGCGCCCGCGTGCAGTGGAGCAGCCCCTTGATGTTCGTGTCGACCATCTGCTCCCAGTCGTCGGGATCCGCCGTCTGCGCCGGCGAGAGGCCGAGCGCGCCGCCCGCGTTGTTGACCAGCACCGACACCTCGGACAGCTCCGGCGGGAGCTCCGCGATCGCCCGATCCACCGCGCCCCGATCCCGGACGTCCAGCCGGACGAGGTGGACCGCGGCCGCCCGCCCACCCCCGGGCGGCGAGCCCGCCCCGCCGCCCGTGAGCTCGGCCGCGAGCGCCTCCAGGCGCTCGTAACGGCGCGCGGCCAGGACCAGCCGAGCGCCCAGGCCCGCGAAGCGACGGGCGATCGCCGCGCCGAAGCCAGCGGAAGCGCCGGTGATGAAGACAACCGGAGTCGAATCGTTCAGGGATGCGTGCATCATGTCCAGAGCGGACTTGTACCAGAGCGGTGCAGGTCCAGCGACATCCACCGCACCCTGCGGCGCACGTCGGCCCTGCGCGACCCCACCGGACAGCCGTAGATTCGTCGTGGACGTGCCGCCGCGCTCGCGCGCGTGACAGCCGGGCATCGGCGGCGTGGGAGCGCCGCGGGTCGATTTGTGCAATCGACCCCGGCATCCAGGATGGTCGAGCGCGGTCGCCCCTTTACCCGGCCCCTCGGAGCCATTTACAGTCGGGCACCGTGGAGAGCGCGCCATCGAGGGGGTCTGTGCTGGGGCGTTACGCCATCGGACCGCGGATGGCGCGCGGCGGGATGGGCGAGGTGTTCCGCGCGGCCGCGCTCGGGCCGGATGGCGAGGAGATCCCGGTCGCCATCAAGCGAATCGTCCCGATGCACGCGGGCAGCGACGATCTCAAGCAGCTCTTCATCGCCGAGGCGAGCATGATGACCCGCCTCAAGCACCCCAACATCGATGAGGTGCTCGACTTCGGCATCGACGAGGCGGGCGACTTCTACCTCGTGCTAGAGCTCGTGTCCGGAACGGACCTCGGCCGGCTCTGCCGATGGATCTGGGCGCGCGGGGAGTCTGTCCCGGTGCCGGTCGCGCTCTTCGTCGCGTCCGAGGTGCTCAAGGGGCTCGGCTATGCGCACGAGCGCTCGGCCGCCGAGGGGCGGCTGATGGTGCACCGCGACGTGAGCCCGGGGAACGTGCTCATCTCGCTGGCCGGCGCGGTGAAGATCGCGGACTTCGGCGTGGCGATCGCGACGCGGGGCGAGGCGGGCGACGCGGCCAGGCGCGATCTCGTCGGGAAGCCGACCTACATGCCGCCCGAGCAGTTCGACGGGGAGCGGGTCGACGCCCGCGCCGACCTGTTCGCGCTCGGGGTGGTGCTCTTCCAGATGCTCACCGGCACGCGGCCGTTCTCCGGGACCAGCGCCGCCACGCGCATGGCCGCGGCGCGCGAGGGGCAGATGCTGCGCGCGAGCGAGCTGCGCCCCGAGGTGAGCCCCGCCCTCGAGGCGCTCCTCGCGCGCGCGCTCGCGCCCCGGCGGGAGGATCGCTTCCCCGATGCGCGCGCCATGCTGGAGGCGATCGAGGCGCTCCGCGAGGCCGGCCACGAGATCGGCGCGCCGGAGGATCTCGCGGCGCTCGTGGGCGCGGCGCTGAAGGAGTCGTCCGAGCCGCGCCCGGCGGGCCCGCCCGTGTCCGAGCGCCCGGACCCCGACGGTGACGACGACCTGGAGGGGGGCGAGCTGGCGCGCGTCGACGAGGACAGCCCGTTCACCCTGCGCGTGACGCGGCGGCTCAGCGGTCCGTCGCAGGCGCTCGGCGGCGACGCCGAGCCGCTCGACGCGGACGGCGCGGCGCTGCCGGAGCCGTCGAGCGCCCCGCTGAGCGGCGGATTCCACGCGGTGGCGCCGCCCTCCAGCGACGAGAGCTCGCTCGATCCGCTCCTGGCCCCGTCCGTGAGGCCGGGGAGCCCCTCGCAGCGGCCGCGGGACGAGCTCCGGCCGGCGTCGGTGCCGAGCGCGGCCCTCCCGGCGGCCGGGGCGACGCGGCAGCGCCTGCTCGCGGCGGCGATCGCCTGCGCCGCGCTGGCCGGGATCGCCGTCGCCAGCGTGCGCGTCGGTGAGGGCCGGCTGAGCGCGGCGCACCCCGCGGCCGCGCAGCGCGCTGCGGCCGTGGCGCAGCCGCGGCTCGCACCCGCGGTGCAGGCGGCGCTCCTGCCCCTGCGAAGGGCGACGCCGCCGGCGAGCTCCCCGGCCGAGGCAGCGCCCGCCGCGGGCGCGACACCCGCCGCGGGCGCGACATCCGCCGCGGGCGCGACACCCGCCGCGGGCGCGACACCCGCCGCGGGCGCGACACCCGCCGCCACCCTGCGCTGACCGCCCGCAGCCCGAGCCGCTTGCGGCGCTCAGCCCGCTCGGCTAGCAGCGCCGCGTGCAACGTCCTCACGCCCTCCTCGCCTTCGCCCTCGCCGCGCTCACCGGGTGTGCCTCCGCGCCTCCTGCGGCGCCGTCCCCTCCTCCCGCCGCGCCGGCCGCCTCGCCCGATGCGGCGCCGGCCGCGACGGCCCCCGCCCCGACCGACGCGGCCGCCTCGGCGCCCGCCCAGGCCACCTCGGTCGACGTGCCCGCGGCCCTGCGCGCCGTCGTGGAGGCCGCCGATCGCGCGGACGCCGACAAGGCGCTCGACGCTGGCCGGAAGCCCGCGGAGACGCTCGCCTTCTTCGGCATCCAGCCGGGGATGAAGGTCGCGGAGCTCATGGCAGGGGGCGGCTACACGGCCGAGCTCCTGGCGCGGGCGGTCGGCCCGAGCGGGGTCGTCTACGGGCAGAACAACCGCTTCGTCCTCGAGCGCTTCGCCGAGAAGCCGTGGAGCGAGCGGCTCAAGAAGCCCGCGATGAAGCAGGTGGTCCGGGTCGACCGCGAGCTCGACGACCCGTTGCCGCCCGAGGCGCGCGATCTCGACGCCGTGTTCCTCGTCCTCTTCTATCACGACGCCGTGTGGATGGAGGTGGACCGGGCCGCGATGAACCGCGCGATCTTCCGCGCGCTCAAGCCCGGCGGCGTGTACGCGATCATCGATCACACGGGGCGCGACGGGACGGGCGTCACCGAGGTGAAGACGCTCCACCGCATCGAGGAGAAGGTCGTGCGCCAGGAGATCGAGCAGGCCGGCTTCCGGCTCGCGGCCGAGGCGAGCTTCCTCCGGACGCCGAGCGACACGCGCGACTGGAACGCCTCGCCCATGGTGGCGGGCGACAAGCGGGGCATGAGCGACCGCTTCGTGCTGAAGTTCGTCAAGCCCGGCGGCTGAGCCGCGGCGGACGGCGGATCGGCCCGGGCCGCGGAGCGGCGGCCGTCGCGGCAGGGAGCGCGCGGCCCGCTCCGCGTGTCAGAAATCCCGCCGGGGATTGCTGGCGGGCGGAGCTGGGGCGGCGCTCACCCGTCGGAGCGGACGCAGCGCGTGAGCCGCCGATCGCGGACCGAGTGGTCCTGCGATGTGCCGTTCGTGAAGTTGACGAGGATCGCCTTGTCGGCGCTGCCGATGGCGGGCGTCGACGACCAGAAGACGTCGGACGGCGCCCCCGGGAAGGCCTCCGGGTCGATCGCCGGCCCCGAGCGTCGATCGTCGACGATCGAGAGCAGCTCCTTCGCGCTCGGCAGCCGCCAGTCGCCCTTGCCGGCGAGGGTGAGCTCCTCGCAGTGGGCGAGCGCGCCGTTCCAGATGAAGCGGGTCAGGGAGGCGTGACGCTCCCAGACGAGCCCCGTCCGCCCATCGAGCACCCACTCCTCGCCGAACGACAGATCGGGCGACTCCACCCCGCCCTCGCCCCCGACGCACAGCGCGCGCGCGCCGGACATGTCCTTCCGGAAGAACCCCACGGACGCGTCGGCGGCGAGCACGCCCCACGCATAGCTGTCGTCGTCGGCGACGTCGGTCGCGGACCAGTAGAAGCTGTCCTGGGTGCTCGTGAAGAAGATGTCCGGAAACGCCGTGGTGTGGCCGAAATCCAGGATGGAGACGAGCTCGCGCCGCGTCGGCAGGCGCCACGTCGCGATGCCGCCGACCTGCTCGGCGCTGAGCGTCGTGCAGTGCTCCGTCGCGCCCTGCAGCGTGAACATCCCGCTCTCCGTCACCTTTTCCCACGTGAGCCCGGTCACCGAGTCTTTCACGGTGCCGTCGCCTTCCGTGTAGGAGGGGACGGCGATCTCGTAGTTGCCGTCCTGTCCGAAGAAGGGCTCCGACGGTCCCGGGCACGCCTCGAGCACGATCGTCCCGTCGGAGCAGCGTCTCGTCGGCGAGTCCGGCCACGTCACCTCGGCGGTGGGCGGCCCTCCGCCGGTCCCTCCGCCGGTGCCGCCGCCGCCCATCGGCTCGCTCCCGCCGCCGCCCATCGGCTCGCTCCCGCCGCTTCCGCCGCCGGTCCCTCCCCCGGTCCCGGCGCCGTAACCGACCTGAAAGGGCTCTCCAACGCATCCGGCGAGCGCGACGAGCTCCACGAGCAGCGCGGCCAGCAGCCGGGTGGAGCGATGGGCGTGAGGGGTCTCGTTCGGCATGGGCGAGCGGCGGCGTCCGTGATGGATCCGGGCCTGCAGCCTACCATCCACCGCGGCGCAGAGATCGATTTCCTCGCAGGCGAGCCCGCGGTGCAGGTCCTCATCGGCGGCCCGCCCGCCGCGCTTTCTCCGCGAATTTTGGCTGCGCCGAGCCCCACCGCGCGTTCGCGATGCCCCTGCCGCTCGCTGTCCCCCAGCCTTTCGCCGCGCGCCCGTGCCGCTCGCTCTTGCCGCGCGCCGCTCGCCGCTCGCCGCTCGCCGCTCGCTTTTGTCACTTGTCGCTCGCCGCTCGCTCTTGCCGCGCGCCGCTCCTCTTGCCGTGCGCCGCTCGCTCTTGCCGCGCGCCGCACGTTTTCGCCGCCCGCTCCGCCAGCCCGAAACCGGCAGCCGCGAAAAACGGAGCGAGCGCGAAATAAACAGGAGGCTGCGGCGAAGAGTGGGTATGAGCACACGCACCTCCCTTTTGTTCGCGGTCGCGCTCACGGGCAGCCTGCTCGTGGGCTGCAGCGACGGCGCGACAAGCTCGGTCGGGGATCGGGTCGCTCGAGGGGCAGCGGCCTGCCTCCCGGGCGAATCGATCGAGCGGGCCGAGAAGAAGGTTTACACGTTCTTCGGCAGCCCCGGCGCGCAGAGCCGGGTCGAGCGGGCGATCCGGCCGGATGGGTCGGAGACCCTCTCGAGCGAGACCCGCCTCTCGCCCGCCGACGCCGGCCAGGGGTCAGCGGCGCAGGGCGCGCCCCCGACCGGCGGCGTTCTCCGCGAGTACGCCGAGCTCGACCCCTCGGGTCGCCTCGTCTACGCCGACGTCTCCCTCAGCGACGCCGCCGGCGTGGTGAAGCGGATGATCCTCGATCCGCAGCACGGCGCCGCGCTGCTCCGCAGGGCCGGCCGCTCCTCCGGCTTCGTCCGGATCCCGACCGGAGAGGCCACCATCTATGCGCCGGTGGGCTCGATCGTGACGCCGGTCGCGGCGTGGGTCGCCCGGCGCGCGGCGCTCGCGGCGCCGAGCGTCCGCATGTTCGACGAGGGGACCGCCGAGAGCCACGCCGTCCTGAGCGATCAGCTGGTCGTCGAGGACGGTCGCGACACGTTCGTGGTGCTCGGCGACGCGGCGCTGTCGGCCGATGACGAGTTCATCACCTCCCTCCCGCTCGGCGCCGCCGCGTCGGCGACGGCCTGCGAGGCGGCGGGGAGCGGCGCCGCGGCTCCCTCGCGCTGCGGGTGAGCCCACCCGCGGGCGATCCGGCGCCGCGCTCGCGCCGCGATCGCGGAAGACACCGGAGACGAGCGCCCGCTCTCCTCGGTGTCTCTCCGCGAGACGGATCGCCTTTACTTCCCGGATCCTCTCCGCTTCACGGGGTCGTGTAGTCGACGTTCACGGTGTACGTGCTGGCCGCGTACCCCTGCACGAGGAGGAACGCCTCCGACTGACCTTCGGGGACCGTCAGCTCGCACATCTCGTCCGCGCCGTCGAGGTAGGGGCGGCAGTCGTAGGCGCTCAGCGTCGGCTGCTCGCCGAACCGCACGTAGAGATCGGGATCCCCGGAGCCGCTCATCGCCGCCCGGAAGGTCGTGCCCGGGACGACCGCGATCGGCCCGTGGGCTGCCGTCTCGCGCCGCGAGATGCTGCCCTCGAAGCTCGTGGACGTCGCGCTGCCGCCGCCTTCCGCCGCCCCCGGCGCGGAGTAGCTCACCTCGATCTCGTAGTTCGACGCCGTGTAGCCGTGCACCTTGATGAAGGCCCTCGTCTCGCCTTCCGGCACCTCGAGCGTGCAGGTCTCGTTGGCGTCGCTGAGGTACGGCCGGCAGTCGAACGAGCGCGCCGTCGGCGCGTCGCCGAACTTCACGTAGAGGTCGGGGTCCCCGGTCCCGGTCATGACCACGGTGAGGGTCGTTCCGGCCACGACCTCGATCCCCTCGGCGGGCCCGACCGCGTCGAACGCGCCCCGGGCGACGCGGCCGCTGAAGGTCTCGGTGGTCGGCACCCCGCCGCCGCCGCCCCCGCCGCCGCCGCCCCCGCCGCCGCCGCCCCCGCCGCCGCCCCCGCCGCCGCCACCCCCGCCGCCGGGGGCGCCGTAGAGCGATTGGATGCCCGCGATGTCCTTCTCCGTGAGGTTGAGCGTCCTGTCGCCGGTGCCGTTGCACTGGGGATAGTGCATGACGGACGCCCCGTCGTACGCGGTGAGGGCGCGCCAGTTGTCGTCCTCGAAGCAGGCGCCCGACTCAGGACGGGTGTGCTCGTGGCGGAAGCCGAGGGTGTGACCCAGCTCGTGGCGGAGAATGCCCGTGAGATCGGGCTGGGAGCTGTTGTGAGCGGTCCTGTCGATCAGGACGTTCCGCGACGACCGCGACTGGCCGGGGAAGAAGGCGCGCGCGAGGTACTGGCCGCCCGCGTTCACGGGGTTCACGTCGAACAGGACGCTGCTGGTGCTCGACGTGCAGTTCGAGTCGGCGGACTCCACGTGGATGAAGTCGACGTCCGCGACCTCCTCCCACGCCTCCACGGCCGACGCCATCGCGGCGACGACGGACTCGTAGTTGCCCCCGAATCTCGTGCTCACGCAGTAGGTGAGATTGCGCCGCTGCTCCGTCGTCCAGACAATGTCGCTGCCCCCGGACTGGTTGACGATCAGCGCACCATCGCGCACATGCGTCTCCCAGAACTCGCGCAGATGCTTGATATCTACGACAGGCGTGTCCCCGTTAACAATGTAGATGCCAGTGTCAGCCTCGCGGAAGACGGTCCGCTCGAAGTCGTCAAATCCCAATTGATTCGTGCCGACTGCCTCGGTGCTACCGTCGCCGACGTCTGCCGAGCAACCGGCCGCAGCAGCGGTCAAACCAGCGATCACCACGGCGAGCTTACGGGTGACCACATTGCTCTGGTGCGGCTTTGCAGGATGCATTTGAAGCTCCTTTCGGGGAGGCGAATCACGCTGTCTACGCGAACTCGATGAGACCCAAATGCCTTAACCCGATTTGACCCTCAGTCGGATAGCCAAATCTGACCGCCGTTCAGAAAAAGGGTTCCGGATTGTAAAAAATTTCGAAAGGAGCGCACGAGGTTCCCCCGTCACAGGAAAATTCCTGTGACACGCAAACCGCTCAGATCGTCCGGGACCGACACACTGGAAAATCACACCTCTTGAGTTCAGGCGACGCGCACTTGCACCTCGACAAGCATCGGGATTTTCCTGCCTTCGTTGCGCGGATGAAAGCCACGGCGCGCAAGCCTGCAACGCGGCGCCTGCGGCGCGCGCGGCGCGATGCGCGCGGGCGCGATGCGCGCGGGCGCGATGCGCGCGGCCTGCGCCACGGCAACAGCGCGCGCCGCAGCGATGCACGCGGCAGCGATGCACGCGGCAGCGATGCACGCGGCAGCGATGCACGCGGCAGCAGTGTGCGGCCTGCGAGGAGGCCAGCGCCTGCCGCAGGCGCCCGGCGTGATCGCGCCGTCTCTGCAGCGGCGACGCAGCACGCCGGAGCGCAGCGGCCGGAGGCGTCGACCGAGATGACCCGCGTTCACCTACCGAGATGACCAGCGTTCAGATGACGGTCGCTTGCCGGTGCTCGTTCAGGATCGCGCGCAGCGCGGCGCCGCTCGAGCGTCACGATCGCCTCCACGGCGCGCTCGCCGTCGCTCAGGACGATGCTCGCCGCCGCTCAAGGCGATGCGCTCGCCGTCGAAGGCGATGCGCTCGCCGCCGCTCAAGGCGATGCGCTCGCCGCTCGAGGAGATGCCGCCGCGGCAGCTCGAGGAGATGCCGCCGCGATCGTGAGGAGGTCGCTGGAGGGATGAGGAACCAGCGCTGCGCGCGCCGCCGCCCGCCGCGCGCATGCGGTCGACGCGACCCCGCATCGAGCGCCGCGGCCGCGCCGCGCTCACCCGCGCGCGGAGAGGATCCGGCTGAACGCCTCGCCCACGGCGCGCGCGAGCTCGACCATGCGGCGCGACCCGCTCGCGGTGTCGATGATCCGGTCGGCGACCAGGATCATCGCGGGCCGGCCGACGACCTGCACGGCGACCGCGGCGACGTCGAGGCTCGGGTTGACCATGACGTCGAGCAGCGGCGCGTGCGTGGGCGTGCCGGGGATCGGCCCGACGTAGAGGTGCGTCGCCACGGCGGTGGCGAGGATGCTCGGCTGATCCATCGGGAGGGTGAGCTTCCGCAGCGCCTCCTGATCGCCGAACTCCGCGTTGCAGGCGAACCCCCGGAAGACCCCGCGGTGCGCGGCGAAGATCGCGACGCGCCGCGCGAACAGGCGCAGGCCCCGTAGCGCGAGCCGGACGACATCGTCCCGCGTGCGCGCGAGGTAGAGCGCGTCGATGACGTCGCTCAGATCGACGAACGGCTGCGGCGGCGGGTCGTCGTCGAGGGGATCGATGAGCTCCTCGGGCGCGGGAGGCAGCGCCGGGAGCCGCCCGGCGCGCAGGCTCGACGGCGGCGCGGCGCCCTCGGGACGACCCCCGCGGCGCAGCAGCGGCGGGACCTCCGCGGCCACGGCGCTCCGGCGCGACGCCGGGGCGACGCCGGAGGGCGCGTCGAGCGGCAGCCGGCCGAGCCGACGCGTCGAGGGGGCCGGCTCGCGCCCGCCGCTGTCCGGGCCGCGCTCGGGTGCAGGCGAGCTCTGGGGCATGATCGAGGCGAGCAGCTTGAACGGGGGGGAGATCTCCACGGGCGGAGACGGCGGGAACGAGACGGCCGGCGGCTCCACGTCCGCGGGCGCGCGCAGGGTGGCCCGACGCGCGCCCGCGCCGCGCTCGGCCTCCAGCGGGCCGCGCGCGCTCGCGGGAGAGCCGCGCGCGCCGGGCGCCGCCTTGGCGTGGCGGAGCGGCAGGATCGGCTCCTCCTGCGACGACGGCGCCTCGGCGAGCAGGGCGTGACCGTTGTGCGCGGGAGCGCGGCGGCCTGGTTTGCCGCTGGGCGGCTCGTGGAGACCCGGCTCGTCGAACGAGGGCACCGCGGCGCGCCGGATGAGCGGGATGGGCACCTCGTAAGACGGCGGCGGCGGGATGGTCGACTGGGGCGCGCCGTGCGGGAACGCCGGGGTGGCGCGGCGCGAGCGGGCGGGGACCTGCTCGCGCTCGTCGAGCTCCAGGGCGCGGATGGCCTCCTCGATCGCCGTGATCGGCGCGCGGTAGATGCGCACCGGCGCGCCGAGGTGGAAGCTGAACTCGTCGGCGATGTGGCGGTCGAGCGGATCGGCGGCGGCGACGTCGACGGTGCCGGCGCCGGGGTCGACGCGGATCGGGACGGCGCCGAGGCGGCGGCACATGGCGCGCGGCAGGCGCGCGACGACATCGCGGGCGCCGACGACCTGCCGGAGCGCGAGGCCGCCGCGACGCTCGAGCTCCGCCTCCAGGGCGCGCTCCGTGATGGCGGCGCGGTCGATGAGGGCGCGGGGGAACGAGATGCCCCGCAGGACCGCCACGAAGAGGGCGGCTTCGACCTCAGCCTTGGAGACGGCGCCGGCGGAGATGAGGAGGCGGCCCAGGTCTAGCGACACTCGCTGCACGATACCAGAAAGGGCGCTGCCAGCGTGCAGCGCCCCGCGCTCGGCCACGACGGACGCCGGGGCCTTCGCGCGAGCGGCGCGCCGGATCTCCCTATAAGGAGACGCGGGCGGCGCGGGCGGGCCGACCGCGCCTCGCCAGCGGCGCCGCGAGGCCGGCGGCCGGCGCTCGGAGGCGCGGAGGGCGCGGCGCCGGGGCGGCCGTCGCTCGCTCGGAACGCCGCGGCGGGTGGAAGCGGAGGCGGCGCTCGGAGAGCGCAAGCGCGGAGGTAGCGCGGCGCCGAGCGGCGGGCGAGCTCACCCGATCATGCGGGGCGCCCGGCGGAGGAGCGCTGGTGTCCGATACGACACGAGGCCTGGAGAGCGCCAGAAGACCCCGAGTCGTCAGCGGGAGAACTGAAAGACCACCTCGCTCTGCCGCACGAGACCCAGGTTGTCCCGCGCGATCCTCTCCACGGCGGTCGGATCGTCGCGCAGGCGCGCCACCTTGCCGCGGAGCGCCTCGATTTGCCGCCCGAGCTCGGCGTTCTCCTCCTCGACGTCGGCGAGCTCTCTCTCGAGCTCCCGGAGGCGAGGCAGGCCCTGAGGCGAGAAGATCATGACCGGAGCGCCCACGACCGCCACGACGAGCACCGCGATGGGGAGGGTCCGCTCGAGGAACTGCGCTATTCGACGCACGGACATCCGCTCGCACATCACCCGCGCTCCTGTCAACTTTCCTCCAGGGTTCCTGCAACTCCGCGTTAACTTCCACCGGGGTTCGGCGCGGCAACCAGGGTGAAGCGCGGCCGCGCGCCGGCCGCGCCCGCGTCGAGCGCCGCCCGGGGCGATGCCGGCGCCGGAGGGAGTCGGAGGTCGCATGGCGCCGCAAGCTTCGCTAGCATGACGCACGTCCCGCCATGCGGCAGGCCCGCTGCGCGCGCCGCCACGAGGGCTCGGCCCGAGGAGACCCATGTCCATTGATATCGTCCGAGGCGAGCTCGAGCGCCTCTTTTCGCTCGATGAAATGATGGCCCTGTCGTCCGACCTCCTCGGTTTCAGCCCGGCCGAGATCGGCGGCAACGCCTCCAAGGCCTCCTTCGCACGCGCGCTCACGGACCATTGCGTCGAGGTCGACGCCATCGAGGCGTTGCTCGACGCCGTCATCGCCTCACGCGCCGAGGTCGACGCGCGCGTCCGCACCCTCGGCGCCCAGGGGATCAGCCTGCCCGAGGAGCTCGCGCCCGGCGAGGCGTTCGGCGACTACATCATCACGAGAAAAATCGGCGAGGGGCCGCGAGGCCTCGTCTACGCGGCGACGCGGGGGACCGAGCCGCGGACGCTCAAGGTGCTCCGGCGCGAGGTGACGCGCGACGGCCGGGCGGTGCGCCGGTTTTTGACCCACGTCCGCCTCGCCGCGCAGGTGCACCACGAGAACCTGGCGAGCGGCGTCGATGCCGGGCTCGTGGGCGGCCGGGCGTTCGTCGCCTACACGCACGTCGACGGGCTCCCGCTGTCGGCGCGCCTCGCGCGATCGGGGCCGCTCCACATCAACGAGGCCAAGCCGCTGCTCCGCGGGATCCTGAGCGGGCTCGCCGCGCTCCACGAGCAGCGCCTCGTCCACGGGGCGCTCAAGCTGGAGAACGTGCTCGTCGCCCGCGGCGAGGAGGGGCAGCCGCTCCCGATCCTCGTCGACGCGGGCGGCGATCGGCTGGGCGCCGGGTGGTCCAGCCCGGAGCTCGTCAAGACGGCCAGCCCCGAGCAGCTGCGCGGCGAGGGCGTCGGCCCCGCGAGCGATCTCTACGCCTTCGGCGCGCTGCTCTTCGAGCTCCTCACGGGCAAGCCCGTGTTCTCGGGCGCGGCCGCGGTCGACGTGGCCGTCGCGCACCTCACCGAGCCGCCGCCCGCGCCGGGCGCGGTCGCGCCGCGCGGGTGGGTGGGCAAGGACATCGACGAGCTCGCGGCGCGCCTGCTCGCGAAGGCGCCGGACGACCGGCCGCGGAGCGCGCGCGCGGCGCTCGACGCGGTCGAGCCGCTCGGCAAGCCGCAGCAGAAGGGGGCGGCGATCGGCGACGCCGAGCTGAACGACCTCATCGATCGGCTCGTCGCGACCCCGACCGACGCCGACCTGGCGCTCGCCGTCGAGGCGACCGTCGACCGGGGGGCGGACCCGGGGCGGGTCGCCGAGGCGCTCGTGACGGCCTCCGAGCAGGTCGACGCGGCCGCGGGCGGCGACCAGGCGGCGGCGAAGCGGCTCCTCTACTACCGGGCGGCCCGGATCCACGAGAAGGGGCGGCTCCACGACAAGGCGGAGGCCGTCTACCTGCGCCTCCTCGAGCTCGACCCGGGCGACGATGTCGCCTTCAGCGCGCTCGAGGAGCTCCGCAAGGCGCTCGGCAAGCACGAGGAGCTCGTGGAGATGCTCCTCCAGCGGAGCGAGCGCGCCGAGAGCGCGGGGGAGCGCGCCCGGGCGCTGAGCGAGATCGGGCACCTCTACGTGCGGGAGCTCGACGACAAGGACCAGGGGGTGTTCGCCTTCGCCCAGGCGCTCGCCCAGGATCCGGAGCAGGACGCGTACGCCGTCGACCTGGAGCGCGCGGCCGGCAACGACATGAAGGTCTGGTCCGAGGCGCTCCAGATCCTGAGCCAGGCGAGCACCGACGAGGCGATGGCCGCCGAGCCGAAGATCGCGCTCTTCAACCGGCTCGGGCCCTGGTACGCGGAGAAGATCGCGCGGGCGGACCTCGGGATCCCGTGCTTCCAGTTCGTGCTCGGGCTCGACCCGGCGAACGAGAAGGCGCTGGAGGGGCTGGCGCAGGTCTACCGCCGCGCCCAGCAGTGGCAGGAGCTCGTCCAGGTGCTGCTCTCGCGGGCCGATCGCGCCGCGACCCCCGGCGAGGCGCGCGATCTCCGCGCCGCGGCGGCCGAGCTCCTCGAGACGAAGCTGAACGACGCGGGCCGCGCGCGCGATCTCTACGAGCAGATCTTCGCCGAGGACCCCGGCCACACGAAGGCGTGCGACGCGCTGCTCCGGATCTACCGGCGCGTCGAGGACCACGCCGGTTACGCCAAGATCCTCGAGCGGCGCGCGGAGGCGCTGCGGGGCGAGGAGCGCGTCGACACGATGTGCAGGCTCGCCGAGCTCTACGAGGACCGGCTCGGCGACCTCGGCGAGGCGACGCGCCGCTACGAGGCGGCGCTCGAGCTCGATCCGACCAGCCTGACCGCCCTGCGCGGGCTCGACCGCATCTACAGCCGCGCCGGGCGCTACCAGGAGCTGCTCCAGAACCTGGAGCGGCAGATCGAGGTGAGCGCGACGCCGCGCCAGAAGATCAACCTCTACGAGCGGATCGCCGGCATCCAGGACGAGGAGTTCCTCGACCACGCGAAGGCGGCCGAGGCCCTCGAGGCGATCCTCAAGATCGACGGCGCGCACGAGGGCTCGCTGGCCGCGCTCGGGCGGCACTACCGCGCCCTCGAGCGGTGGGAGGACGTGGTGGCCCTCTACGAGCGGCAGCTCGGCATCGTGCCCGACGACAAGCGGCGGGAGGAGCTCCTGCTCGCGATGGGCCGCGTGCTGCTCGAGCAGGTCGGCTCGCCCGAGCGCGCCCGCAAGGCCTACGAGCGGGTGCTCGCGATCGACCCGCACCACGCCGGGGCGCTCGAGTCGCTGGCGCACGTGCGGGCCGCGACCGGCGACGCCGCGGCCGCGCTGAGCGCGATCGAGTCGCTCGCGGCGACCGCCAAGACCGCGGAGAGCAGGGCCGATCTCTGGATCCGCGCGGCGAAGATGCTCGAGGAGAAGGGCGATCGCGACGGGGCGATCGAGCGGTACAAGATGGCCCTCGACGCGCAGCCGCAGAACGCGGGCGCGTCCTCGGCGCTGCGCGCGGCCTACCTCGCCCGCGGCGACGCGACGAGCGCCGTCGAGCTCATCGCGCGCGAGGCCGAGGTCGCCGAGGGCAACCTCACGAAGGCCCGCCTCTACGGCGAGATGGCCCTCCTGCTGCGGGAGCGCCTCAAGGACGACGCGCGCGCCGCCGAGGCGGCCACGAGGGCGGTCGACCTCGATCCGACGGGCGTACCGGGGCTCATGATCTCGGGCGATCTCGCGTTCGAGGCCGGCCGGTTCCTCGAGGCGGCGCGGCACTACGAGCTCCTCTCGAGCCGGGTCGACGCCCTGCCGCGGGAGCAGGGGCTCAAGCTGCTCTTCCGCTACGTCGACGCGCTCAGCAAGAGCGGCTCGAGCGGCAAGGCGATCGGCACCGTGCAGGCGCTGCTCGCGCTCGCGCCGGACGATCCGGCGGCGCTGTCGCGCGCCGCGAAGGTCAACCTCGACGCGGGCAGGGCCACGGAGGCCGCGGAGCTCTACGAGCGCCTCGTCGAGCGCTTCGGCGCCGGCCTGCCGGAGCGGGAGCGGGCCGAGGCGCTCCTCCGGCTCGGCGAGGCGCGGCTCGCGGCCGGCGACCCGGACGGCGCGGTGGCGCCGCTGAACGACGCCGCGGATCTCGTCCCGGAGTCCCCTGCCCCGCTCACCCTGCTCTCCCGGGTATTCGAGGCCAAGGGCGACTGGGAAGAGGTCGCGCGCCTCAAGCACCGGCGGCTCGACGTGGTGACCGGCGAGGAGCGGAGCGCGCTCCTGCTCGAGATCGGCGACCTGCTCGCGACGCACCTCCACGACCGGACGCGCGCGGCGAAGAGCTACGTGGCCGCGCTCGACGAGCGGCCGGACGACCGGAAGATCCTCACCAAGCTGATGCAGCTCTACAGCGAGGAGAAGGACTGGTCGAAGCTCATCGACATCGTCCTCAAGCTCGCCGCGAAGATCGACGACAGCCGGCAGAAGGCGAAGTACCTGCACACCGCGGCGATCGTGAGCGCGCGGCAGCTCGGCGATCTCGACCGGGCGGCCCAGTTCTACGACGAGGTGCTGGAGCTCGATCCGTCGCTCACCCGGGCGCTCGCCGAGGCGATCGAGCTCCGCGCCGAGAAGGGCGACCACGAGGAGGTGGAGCGCCTGCTCAAGGTCGAGCTCGATCGGGCGACGGAGGAGAACGACACCGCGAAGATGCTCGAGACGTTCGACCGGCTGGGCGCCCTCTACAAGGACAAGCTCGGCTGGATGAGCGAGGCGATCGACGCCTACGAGGCGGCGCAGACGCTCGATCCGGACAGCGAGGAGCGCAACGAGCTCCTGGCGAACCTCTACGCGAGCAACCCGGCGGAGTACCTGGACAAGGCGGTGGCCGCGCAGCTCCCGATCCTGCGGCGCTCCCCGTACAAGCCGGACGCTTACCGGCTGCTGCGGAAGATGTACACGGAGACGAAGCGGGCCGACGCCGCCTTCTGCCTCTGCCAGGCGCTCTGCTGCCTGAACGCGGCCGAGCCCGACGAGGAGCGCTTCTTCCGGCGGCTGCGCCCGGACACGGCCGCGGCGGCCCAGCAGCCGCTCGACGATGAGGCGTGGGCGACCGCGCTCGTCCACCCGGACGCGGATCCGCTCCTGACCGCCATCTTCGGCGCCATCGAGCCGGCCGTGCTGCGGAAGAACGGGCAGTCGCTGGAGGAGCTCGGCTACCAGCTCGCCTACCAGATCGATCTCTCGCGCCACCCTTACCCGATGTCGCAGACGCTCTACTACGCCGCGGGCGTCCTCGGCCTCGAGCCGCCGGTCACGTTCCAGAACCCGAACGACGGCGGCGGCGTCTCGTTCCTCCACGCGCACGTGCCGGCGATCGTGCTCGGCGCCGCGGCGCTCCAGATGGATCTGCCGACCCAGGCCGCCGCCTTCATCGCGGCGCGCCACCTCACCTACTACCGGCCGGGCATGTACCTCCGCCACCTGGTGCCGACGGGCACCGGCCTGCGCGCCTGGCTGTTCGCGGCGATCAAGCTGATCTCGCCCACGTTCCCGATCACGAAGGAGCTCGAGGGGCCGGTGAAGGAGAACCTGGCGGTCCTGGATCCCACCATCGTGGGGCCGGCGCGCGATCAGCTGGCGAGCATCGTGACCAAGCTCCTCCAGGCCGGCGCGATCGACCTGAAGCGCTGGGTCTCCGGCGTCGACCTGACGGCCGACCGAGCCGGGTTCCTCCTCGCCAACGACCTCGAGCTGGCGCAGGAGATGATCAAGGCGGCCGACGACGCGAGCGCCGCTGTGCCCCAGAAAGAGCGGCTCAAGGAGCTCATGCTCTACGCGGTCAGCGAGGAGTACTTCGCCATCCGAAAGCGGCTCGGGATCAACGTCGACAGCTGAGCGCCGAGCGCCGGGCCGCGGAGCGCTCTCGCTCGATCGCGGGGCGACCCCGCCTGCGCCCGCCGCGGGGCGCTGCCCGGCCCGCGCCCACCGCGGGCGCTGCCTGGCCCGCGCACCGTGGGCGCTGCCGGCCCGCGCACCGTGGGCGCTGCCGGCCCGCGCACCGCGGGCGCTGCCTGGCAGAGCGGCCGAGCTGGATCGCGGACGATCCAGCTCACGCATGTCGGTTCCGGCCCACTTCTGCACCGGACTGGTTGACGGATAAATCAGCAAATTGCTAGGCTGCGGGCCGGCATTAGGCCCCTTTTAGATGTACGTTAGCTCGCCGCAGCATGGCAGCGGGCAGCCTGAGCGATCGTGTGAAAGCACGCCCATGGCGGCAAAGAAGACCCGAAAAACTTCAAAAAAAGACCGGAAGAGAGCGACCAAGGCCAGCGCGGCGAGCTCGAGGCGAGCCGCGCCTGCGGCGCGGACGCGGAAGGCGAAGCCCGCCGCCCGTTCAGCCGCTCGAAAGCCTAAACGAAAGGCCGCGTCCTCTCGACCTGCTGCGCGACGCACCGCTGCCGTGAAGGCGGCAAAGCGCCGGAAGGCGACGACAAAACGGGCGACCACCCGCAAGTCGGCGGCCCCGGCGCGGCGCAAGGCGACGCGCGCACCGGCGCGGGCAACCCGGACGGGCGCCAGGAAGAAATCGGCGGCCACGAAGGCGAAGAAGGCGACACGCGCCGCGGCGAAGCGAGCCAGCGCGTCCAAGGCGAAGAAGTCGGCCGCCCGGACGAAGGCGAGGTCGACGCGCGCCGCCGCCAAGCTCAGGACCACCAAGGCCAGGGCGAAGGCGCGGGCGACGAAGGTCAAGGCCAGGGCCGCTAAGGCCAAGGCGACGCGGGCCAAGACGGCGCGGGCCAAGGCCACGAAGGCCAGGGCGACGCGGGCCAGGGTCGCGAAGCCGAGGGCGGCGAAGAAGGCCAGGGCCGCGAAGCCGAGGGCGGCCGCCGGGCGGGCGCGGCGCGCCAAGGCCGCGAAGACGAAGACCTCGCGGGTCAAGGCCACGCGGCCGAGGCTGGCGCGGGTCAAGGCCGCGAAGCCGAGGCTCGTCAGGCGAAAGATCGCGGCGCGCTCCGAGCGGGCGCTCTCGCCGGCGGCGGAGCCGAAGAAGCTCCGCAAGAAGCTGAGGCTCGGCGACGAGCAGCCGAGGCTGAAGGAGCGGCTGAAGCTCAAGCACGGCGGGGAGCAGGAAGCGGCGGTCGAGACCGAGCGCCCGCGCCGGACGAGCGACAAGCCGCAGCGCGCGAGCGACAAGCCGCAGCGCGCGAGCGACAGGCCGCAGCGCGCGAGCGACAAGCCCGCCGCCGAGAAGAAGAGCGTGCGGCCGGGCGTGGTCAAGGGGAAGGGCCCGTCGTCGATCGAGCGCCGCCGCGTCCCGCTCCGGGAGCCCCCGCGGGTGGTCACGCTGCCGTTGCCGATGCTGCCCCCGCCGCGGCGAGCCACCATCGAGGAGCGCAGCGCGATCATCGAGCAGCGGCTGAACGCGCAGTCGGACGATTTCCGGCGGCGTTATATCGAGAGCCTCGATATGTCGTGGATTTACCACGACAGCGCGCTCGAGGGCGTCGTCTACACGTTCGACGAGCTGCGCGCGGCCCTCAGCGGCCCGGCGCCGCTCGTGACGGACTCGAGCCTTCAGCCGACGTACGATGACATCCGGCGCCACAAGGAGGCCATCGTCTATGTGCGCGAGCAGGGCGAGAACAAGCGGGCGCCGATCACGCTCGACTGCGTGAAGAAGCTGTACCTGATCCTCCACCCGGAGGAGGGGGACCTCAAGACGGTGAAATACCGCAAGGACATCCCCCAGCATCGGCTCTACTTCCACGAGTATGCCCCGCCGGACAAGATCGCCTACAAGGTGCGGCAGATCATCGACTGGCTGAACGACCCCGAGACGCGGAAGACGCGGAACGGCATCCGGATCGCGGCGCGCGCGCACTACGATCTGCTGCGGGTCTATCCGTTCCCGAACGACAGCGGCAAGGTCGCGAGGCTGTTCATGAACATGCTGCTGCTCCGCACCGGCCTGCCCCCGTCGATCATCCACTCGACCGAGCGGCAGCGCTATTACGAGGCGCTGAAGGGCTCGGCGACGACGGTCCTGCAGATGGTGCAGGAGTCGGTGGAGAACGCGCTCGCGAGCGTCGAGAAGCTCCTCGATGAGCATGAGACGCGGAAACGCGCCTTCGTCAGCTGAGACAGCGAAGCGCGGCCCCGGAGGCAGCCCCGCTCCGGTCGGACGGGGCGCGCGCCGCCCGCCCGGGGCCGCTGCCGCCGCTCGTCCCGCGCCGGCGCGCCCGCGGCCTGGCACCCCGCCTCAGGCCACCTTCGCGCGGCTGCGCGCGCTGCACCCGGACGCTCATTGCGAGCTGGACCACAGATCGTCGTTCGAGCTGCTGGTCGCGACGGTGCTCAGCGCGCAGACGACGGACGTGCTGGTCAACAAGGTGACGCCCCACCTGTTCGCCGCCTATCCCGACGCCCGCGCGCTCGCCGGCGCCGAGCCCGCCGAGGTGGGCGCGCTCCTCCGGCGGCTCGGGATGGGGATGTTCAACCAGAAGGCCAGGAACGTCGTGGGGCTCGCGCGGGGCCTCGTCGAGCGGCACGGCGGCGAGGTGCCGAGGACGCTGGCGGAGCTCGTGGAGCTGCCCGGCGTCGGGCGCAAGACGGCGAATGTGGTGCTCGGCGTGGCCTTCGGCGCGCCGGAGGGCGTCGTCGTCGATACCCACGTGCAGCGCCTGTCCCAGCGGCTCGGGTGGACGAAGAGCGACAAGCCGGAGCAGATCGAGCGCGATCTCATGGCGCTCTTCCCGAAGCGCGACTGGGACATGCTGTCTCACACGCTGATCTTCCACGGCCGCCGGATCTGCTTCGCGAGGAAGCCGGCGTGCGGAGGCTGCGGCATCAACGACGCGTGCCCGAGCGCGTTCCACGCGGAGAACGTGGGGCGCAAGGCGCCGCGCTCGCCGCGGCGCGGCGGCACGCAGGCCTGAGCGCCATCGACGCTGCGCACGCCGGGCGTCGAGCGCACTTACGGAAACGGGAGCGGGGCAGCGCGGCTCATCGCCCGTCGTTCATCGCGCATCGCGCATCGCTCATCGCCCATCGCTCATCGCGGCTCGGCACGTCTGCTGTCAGCTGTTTATTCCCTCGGCGCTGAAGACGCGAGGTAAGCTTGGCCCATGAAGGCCTTGTACCTGACCCTCACCCTCGCCTGCCTCTTCACCGCCGCGTGCGGCCGCCCGGAGGACGATCTCTGCGACGACAAGTGCGACTGCGAGGGGTGTAACGAGCGCGAGTTCAACGATTGCCTCGATCGCTACGATGTCAGGTTCGTAGACGCGGACCGGCGCGACTGCCTCGACCGGTACGACGATCTCCTCGCGTGCGAGGACGATACCGGGATTTGCCGCGACTATAAGTGGGATACGGCGTGCAAGGACGAGAGAGAGGCGCTGGATCGGTGCGTGGACTAGCGCCGCCCGTCGGGAGTCCCCGGCGGGGTGGCGGACGGCCCGGCGCGGTCCGACGGGCGGCGGCGCAGGGCGCGGGAGCGCTGTCGCCGCGCCGCATCCCGGCGACCTCGACGCCGGCTCAGGGCCCGTCGCCCGGCGCGACGGCGGCGCCGGTGAAGACGGCTCCGGCGCCGCGGAACGCGTCGACGAGCCGCTCCGACGCCGTGTAGGGGTCGACCTCGCGCCGCGCGACGGCGCGCACCGCCGCGTCGAGCGCGGGCCCGAGCGCGGCGACCGCGGCGTCGGTGAGCGCGTCGCGCAGCTGCACGTGCATCGCCTCACGCAGGCGCTCCTCCCGGCGCGCGGCGCCGGCCGCGGTCCCGAACAGCCACGCCCGGTGCGCCTCCAGCCGGTCCACGAGCGCCGCCACGCCCTCGTTGCGCGTGGCCACGGTCCGCGCGATGGCGGGCTCCCACGGCCCCTCGGCCGGCGCGCCGCCCGGGGCCGACGCCGCGTCGACCGCGCGGGCGTGGAGCGCCGCGGCGCTGTGCCCGCGCGACCGCCCGGACGCCCTCGCCGCCTCGCCGCCGAGCGCGATCATGAGCTCGAGATCGCGCACCGCGGCGTCGGCCCCGTCTCGATCGGCCTTGTTCACGGCGAAGACGTCGGCGCACTCCAGGATGCCCGCCTTGATCGCCTGCACCTCGTCGCCCATGCCCGGCGCCGCGACGACCAGGGTCGTGTGCGCCATGCGCGTGATCTCGAGCTCGTCCTGCCCGACCCCGACGGTCTCGACCAGCACGACGTCGGCGCCCCACGCGTCGAGCACCCGCGCGATGTCCACCGCCGAGCGCGACAGCCCGCCGAGCGCGCCCCGGGTCGCCAGCGACCGGATGAACACGTCGGGATCGCCGAAATGCGCCTGCATGCGGATGCGATCGCCGAGGATGGCGCCGCCGGTGAACGGGCTCGTGGGATCGACCGCCACCACGGCGACCCGGCGAGCCTGCTTCCGGAACGCGCCGATCAGGCGGTCGGTGAGCGTGCTCTTGCCCGCTCCCGGGTTGCCGGTCACGCCGAGGACCCAGGCGCGGCCGGTGTGCGGGAAGAGATCCTTCAGGATCGCGGCGTAGTCGCCGGCGCGGTCGTCGACGAGCCGGCAGGCCCGCGCCGTCGCGCGCGTGTCGCGGGCGAGGACCTTCTCTGCGAGCGGATGCACGCGAGCGGTCTAGGCCCGGCGATGCGGAGACACAACCGGCCCGGGGGCGGCGCGGCGTGGGGGTCTCTACCCTTCCCCGCCGCCGCCCGCGGCGCCGCCGGCCTGACCGCCGTCACCGGACGGCCCCCCGCCGGCGCCGCCCTCCCCGCTCGCCGACGAGCCAGCGCCGCCGGCGCCGCCCGCGGCGTCGCCGCGATCGACGATCGGCCGCGTCTCGCCGCAGGCGACGGTGAGCAGGGCCGAGAGCACAGCGCAGGAGGCGAACACGAGCGCGCGATTCCACATGGGCGCGTTCTTGAAGCGGGCGGCCCGCGAAGTCCAGCCGCCCACGCCCGCCAGGGCGACGCGGGCGCGGCCGGGCGCCGCCCGGGACAGCCGCGCGCCCCCCGTCAGGGCGCCGGGGTCGCCGGCCGGTCGAAGCGCCGCCAGCGGCCGTCGATGAGCCGCTCGTGCGGCAGGTACTGGGCCTTGTAGACCAGCCGCGAGCACTTCTCGACGTAGAGACCGAGGTACAGGTACCGCAGGCCCCAGGCGCGGCACAGCTCGAGCTGCTTCAAGATCGAGAAGACGCCGGGGCTCAGCGGCTCGAGCTCGGGATCGTAGAACGAGTAGACCGCCGACAGCGACTCCTGCCCGCGATCGACGACGGCGACCCCGACGAGGCGACCGCCGACGCGGTAGCGCATCTCGAACGTCTCGCAGCAGCTGTCCACGAGGAACGCCTCGTAGCCCGCGGCGCCGAGCGGGCCGTCGTCGCGCATCAGCCCACGGCCGTGCTTGTGCAGGTTGTAGAGCCCGATCTTCTCCCGCGTGGTGACGGGCGGACCGATCTCGACGTCGACCACCTGCTCGCCGCGGCGGAGCACCCGGCGCTGGGTGCGGCCGGGGACGAAGTCGCGCACGATGATCCGGATCGGCTCGCACGCGCGGCACGAGGGGCACTGGGTGCGGTAGAGCAGCTTGCCGTGACGGCGGTTGCCCGCGACCAGCCGCCGGTCGAACTCCGCGCGCGTGAGCGGACGGATGGGCACGCGGAGCGGCATCCGCGCGTCGACCTCGGGGAGGTACGGGCAAGGGCTCACCTCGTCGTGGACCGTGAGCTCGATCGGGTCCGACACCTCGTCGAGCCGAGGGAGCTCGACGTCTTGACCCGATGCCGCATCTCGCTCGCTCGATGAGCCCATGTCGCTGTCGATCCGAGCGCTCGAAACCCCGTCGACACGCCGGCCGCTACATTCAGGGGATGCCTGTTGCGCGGCCACGTCAAGCAAAACCCAGTGCGGCACGAGGGCGCGCCGGGAGATCCCGCCCGCTCGCACAACGCGGCCAGCGGAGCGGTATTCGGCATCGGCCAGCGGGCATCCGTTGCCTTGCGCCTTGCGCCTTGCGCGTTGCGCGTTGCGCACGCTCTCGCGCCACCGCTCATTCACACCATAGTGCCCTTTTGCTTACATTTACCCCGATAGGCGCACCCATTGTCCGCTCTAGCGCGCTCAGCGCGCCCAGCCGGACGGGCTGCGCGCTGAGCTGCGCGGCGCGCCCTTTTCCCTTGGCCCCGAGGCCGGTATGACCCAGCGCGCGCCCGCGAGGAGAGGTCGGCCCGGTGAAGGGCCCGCCTCGCGCGAGCGACGCAAGAAAGGCCGAACGCTTTGGATCTCACAGGAAAGCAGCGCCGCCACCTCCGGGCGCTGGGGCATCACCTCGACCCGATCGTGCAGCTCGGCAAGGCCGGGCTGACGGACGGGGTCGTCGCGGCCGTCGACGCCGCCCTGGAGCGACACGAGCTCGTCAAGGTACGCCTGGGCACCGAGTGTCCGGACGACCTGGGCGAGGTCGCCGACACCCTCTCCGAGCGGCTCCGCGCCGAGGTGGCGCAGACGCTCGGCCGGACGATCTTGCTCTACCGGCGCCACCCGAAGGAGCCGAAGATCAAGCTGCCCGCAGGCGCCTGACCGCGAGCCGCCCAGCCACCTCGCCGCGCACCGCAGCGCAGGGCGCCCCGGCTCGCCGGAGCGCCCTGGACCGCGTCACACGTGCCGCAGCGCGGGTCGCTCGGCCAGGATGTGATCGAGCCAGGCGTTCGACAGCTTCTCCTGCACCGTGTTGGCCCGGAGCCTCGCGGCGAGGTTCTTGAAGTCGACGTGGTCGATGAGCTGATCCTGGTTGAAGCACGAGAAGACCACCGTCTCCTTGCCCGTCTCCGGATCCACGTGGCGCTGGAGGCACTGCGCGCAGACCTCCTTCATCATGCACTGCATCGGCGAGTTGATGCTCGCGATGCCCACGTGCTTCGGGTTGAGGTGCGGCGCGAGCACGCCGTGCCGCGCCTCGCGCACCGCGTTCATCATCTTGTCCGAGCCGATCGCGATGATGCGCCGGACCTCCGAGAGGCTCGCCAGCTCGCCGCCGAGCTGCCGCTCCGCGTAGGCCCGCATCGCCTGGACGATGTTGCCGCGGAAATGGCGATCCGTGGCGCGCCGCGGGGGGATCTCCGCGCCGCCGTCGGTGCACCAGATGACCTGATCGGTCGCCACCTCGATCTCGTCCTGCTTGAAGAGATCCTCGCCGCGCCGGTAGCCGGCGAAGTAGATCACGCGATCGCCGCGCGCCTTGAGCGCCTTCGCGATCGAGAACAGCACGGCGTTGCCGAGCCCGCCGCCGGCGAGCAGCACGGTCTCGCCCTCGGGGATCTCCGTCGGCGTCCCGGTCGGCCCCATCACGACGACCTCCTCGCCCGGGCGCAGCGCGGCGAGCAGCCGGGAGGACGCGCCCATCTCGAGCGCGATGAGCGACAGCAGCCCCTTCTCCTTGTCGACCCACGCGCCCGTGAGCGCGAGCCCCTCCATCGCGAGCCGCGTGCCGCGGACCACCGGCGAGCGCACCTCGTAGTTCTGCAGCCGGTAGAACTGCCCCGGCTCGAACTTCCGCGCCGCCGCGGGCGCGCGCACGACCACCTCGACGATGGTCGACGTCAGCCGCTCGACGCGCTCGACCACCGCGGTGAAATCGTGATCGAGGCGGGCGAAGAGGTCGCGCCGCCGCGCGTCGCGCGCCGCCTGCGGCTCGTCGCCGAGCCGGGCGAGGTCGCGCTGGAACAGCGCGACGACCGACGGGTACGCGTCCTTGGCGCTCGCCATCGCCTTCACGACGCTCCCCGCGTAGTGCGGGTGGTTGTCGCCGTAGAAGCTCACCGCGTGCTCGCCGTCGTTGTAGCTCGTGAAGAAGCCCTCGCGCGCCTTGGCCGGCTCGACCTTGAGCGCGCCGGCCTCGTCGACGTACGCGCGGTGCGGCTGGAAGAACTGCTTCCACTTGTCGAACGCGAACGAGCCCGGGCGCTCCTTCTCGTACGTGACGTTGGGGCTCGTCCCGGCCGCCACGCACACGGTGCGGGCCGGGATGGAGACCGTCTGGCCCGCGCTCCGCCACTTGCCGTCCACGACCTCCTGGCGATCGAAGACGAGCGACGAGACGCACCCGCGCTCGTCGAGCACCGCCTCCAGCGGGGCGAGGTTCTCGACGTAACGGATCCCCTCCTCGAGCGACTTGGCGACCTCCTCGTGGTTCAGCCGGTAGGCGGGCGAGTCGATGAGCCGCTTGCGGTAGACCAGCGAGACGCCGCCCCACGCGTCGATGAGGCCCTGGAACCGCGGCGGCCGCCCCTCGCGCGCGGCGCGCGCGCGCTCGTCGCGGATCTCCTCGGCGTGGCGCCGCTGCTCGGCCAAGAACTCCCGCTCCTCCTCGTCGAACATCGCGAGCACCGACGCCTCGCCGCGCTCGGCGATGAGCGCGTCGAGCCGGTCGGCCGTCTTCTCGGCCTGCACGACGTAGTAGGCCGCGAGCTCCGTCGCGGTGTCGATCGCCGTCAGGCCGCCGCCGATCACCACCGCCGGAAGCCGCACCTGAAGGTTCGCGAGCGCCGAGCGCTTGTAGGCGCCGGCCAGCTGGAGCGCCATCAGGAAGTCCGACGCCTTGCGGATGCCGCGCGCGAGGTTGTTCTTGAGCGGGATGATCGTCGGACGCCCCGCGCCCGCCGCGATCGCGACGTGGTGGAACCCGCGCCGGAAGGCATCGTCGAGATCGATCGTGCCGCCGAACCGCACGCCGCCGTAGATCCGGAGCAGCCGCTGCCGCGCGAGCGTGATGTAGAGGACGGTGAGGAAGTTCTTGTCCCACCGCACCGTGATCCCGTACTCGCTCACCCCGCCGAAGCCGAGGAGGACGCGCTCGTCGAGCTCGGTGTAGAGCCGCTTGAAATCCCTGATCGGCCGCGGCGGGCGCGTCTCGTCGCCCGTGAGCTCGACCGGCAGCGGCTCGATCTTGAGGCCGTCGATCGCCGCGCACGCGAAGCCCTGCCGCGTGAGGTGGTGCGACAGGGTGTAGCCGGCCGGGCCGAGGCCGACGACGAGCACGTTCTTGCCGTTGTACGGGAGCGCGTGCGGCCGGAGCGCGTCGAGCGGGTTCCACCGCGTGAGCAGCCCGTAGATCTCGAGGCCCCACGGCAGCGACAGGACGTCCGTGAGCGCCGCGGTCTCGACCTGCGGGATGTCCACCGGGTCCTGCTTCTGGAAGACGCACGCCTTCATGCAGTCGTTGCAGATGCGATGGCCGGTGCCGGGGCACATCGGGTTGTCGATGCAGACGAGCGCGAGCGCGGCGATCGACTCGCCCCGCCCGCGCATCGTGTGCATCTCGCTGATCTTCTCGTCGAGCGGGCAGCCGTGGAGCTCGACGCCGAGCGGGTTCGACTTGATCGCCCCGGTCTTGTTGTCGCGCAGGCCCTTCGAGCACGAGTCCTTGTCGCGATCGTGGCAGAGCAGGCAGTAGTCGACCTGGCTCTCGACCTCGCGGGGCCCCGCGCGCCGGTCGGTCAGCGCGAAGCCGTCGCGAGCCCGCCGCTCGTGCTCCGGCCCGACGAGGAGCTCGGCCGAGCCCGGGCCGTCGCTCGCGCCCTTCCTGTGCAGCTGGACCAGCGCCTGGTAGTCGAGCGTGCGCGGCGCCTTGAGCGTCGGCCAGCGATGCGCCGGGTCGTGCTCGTCGGCGCGGCGCGCCGCGAGCCACGCCTCGACGGCGTCGAGCGCGAACGCGACGACCGCCGCGTCCTCGGCCTCGGTCGGCTCCGCGCCCGCGACCGCGACGGCCGGCGCCACGCGCTCGGCGAGCGCCGCGTCCTCCCGCAGCGCCGCGCGCGCCTTCGCCGCGCGGCCGCGGAGCTCGTCCGTCCACTTCGCGCCGCCGGCCTTGGCGGCCTTGCGCGCGATCTCGTCGACCTCGATCAGCGCGAGCGTCGCGCGCGCGATCGCGAGCTCCTCGGCGGCGGAGCCGCTGTCGAGCGCGCTCGCCGGCGCGCCCATGGCCGCGAGCGCCCGCCGCGCCGCGTGCGCCGCCTCGACGTGCGTGCCCTGCCACGCCTTCCCGGGGCTCGGCTTGAACAGCCGCTTCTTCGAGAACTCGCGCTTGAAGTCCCAGAGCGCGGCCCGCTCGCGGGTCGCGTCGATCTGCGCCTGGGTCTCCCGCTCGACGCGGAAGAGCGTGGCGACGAAGCGGCCGACGTACGGCGCGGCCGCGAGGAGCGCCTCGGAGACCTGCTCCGCGGTGAGCGCGGGCCGGTCCGCGCCGCCGCCCCCGGAGCCCGCCTGCTCCGCGCGCAGGGCGGACCGGTACGCGTCGAAGCGCGCGTAGGCGCCCTCGTCCGTCGCGTGGAAATACTCCTCGAAGCGCTCCGTCAGCTCGGCGAGCTTCGCAGGGTCGAAGAGATCGACGTAACCGAAACCAGGGATTCCGAGCTCGAGCTCGGAAGGATCGGAGGTGGCCTGCACCCACGAAGAGAAGTCAGCCTGCACGCCAGCGTTCGCTTCCATACCCGCAGCAAATGCTTTCTATTTCAAGGGGTTTGCCCGCCCGGCGAGGGGCGCGCGCACCCGATCTCGAGGGCGACGTAAAGTAGCACCGGGCCGTAGCTCCGACCTGTCGCTTAGGCAACATTCCTCGAGCTCATCCCGCGCTCGCCGACGCGACGAGCGCGCAACGGCTGCGCGCCGGCGAGCTGCCCGCAGCCGCGAGCTCGCCGGCGCGGCGGAGCGCGCAACGGCTGCGCGCCGGCGAGCTCGCCGCGGCCGGGAGCGCCGCCCGCTCGCGCGACGAGGAGCGGGAGGAGTCCGTCGCGGCCGTCTGCAGGACGACGCCGCGCGGCGGGAGCGCCGCCCTCGCCGCGGGCGCCGGAGCGCCGCGATCAGAAGCCCTGGGAGACGACGCGCTCGATCGTGTGGGTCGAGATGTTGCCCGCGATGACGTCGGGATCGCGCAGCAGCGCCTGGTGCAGCGGGATGTTCGTGCGGATGCCGCCGATGATGAACTCGTCGAGCGCGCACCGGAGCCTCGCGATCGCCTCGGCCCGGGTCGCGCCGTGCGCGATCACCTTGGCGACCAGCGAGTCGTAGGAGCTCGGGACGCGGAAGCCGCCGTACACGCCGGAGTCGACGCGGATCCCGACGCCGCCGGGCGAGTGGTACTCGGTGATGAGCCCCGGCCACGGCACGAACGAGCGCGGATCCTCGGCGTTGACCCGGCACTCGATGGCGTGGCCGCGGAAGCTCCAGGGGCGCGTGTCCGGCAGCGAGAGGCGCTCGCCGGCGGCGGCGAGGATCTGCTGCGCGACGAGATCGACGCCGGTCACCATCTCGGTGACCGGGTGCTCGACCTGCACGCGGGTGTTCATCTCCATGAAGTAGAGCTCGCCGCGCTCATCCATCAGGAACTCGAGCGTGCCGAGGCCCGTGTAGCCGGTCTCGAGGATCGCGGCCCGAATGATGTCGCCCATCCGGGAGCGCTTCTCGTTGTCCATCGCGGGGCTCGGCGACTCCTCCATCACCTTCTGGTGCCGGCGCTGGAGCGAGCACTCGCGCTCGCCGAGCGTCCACACGCCCCCGTGCTGATCCGCGAGCACCTGGAACTCGATGTGGCGCGGCGCCTCGACGTAGCGCTCGAGGTACACGTCCGGGTTCTTGAAGCCGGTCAGGGCCTCCTGCGTCGCGATCTCGAACGAGCGCTGCACCTCGCCGGCGTGGCGGACGATGCGCATGCCGCGGCCGCCGCCGCCCCCGGAGGCCTTCAGGATCACCGGGTAGCCGACGCGCTCGGCCTGCTCCGCCGCGTCCGCCGCGCTCGTGAGCACGCCGGTGCCGCTCAGCATTGGGATGCCGAAGCGCTTGGCGACCGCGCGCGCCGACACCTTGTCGCCCCAGGTCCGCATCGCCTCCGCGCTCGGCCCGATGAAGGTGAGCCGGCACTTCTTGCAGACCTCGGCGAACTTCGCGTTCTCCGAGAGGAACCCGTAGCCGGGGTGGATCGCGTCGGCGCCGGTGACCTCGGCGGCCGCGATGATCTGCGGGATGTTGAGGTAGCTCTTCGACGCGTCGGCCGGGCCGACGCACACGGCCTCGTCCGCGAACCGGACGTGCAGCGCCGCGGCGTCCGCCTCGGAGTGGATCGCGACCGAGCGGATGCCGAGCAAGCGGCAGGCGCGGATGACACGCATCGCGATCTCGCCGCGATTGGCGATCAGGATCTTCTGGAACACGGCACCCTCGCCCGGGCAGCGCTAGCTGCGCCGCACCTTGAAGAGACGCTGCCCGAACTCGACCGGCTTGCCGTTCTCGGCGAGGATCTCGACGATCTTGCCGGAGCAGTCCGCCTCGATCTCGTTCATCAGCTTCATCGCCTCGATGATGCAGAGCGCCTGCCCCTCGCGGATCGGGCTGCCGACCTCGACGAAAGGCGGCGCGTCAGGAGACGGCGAGCGGTAGAACGTGCCGACGAACGGCGAGGTGACGTACGAGATCCCCTCGTCGCCCTCCGCGGCGGGCGCGGCCGCCGGCGCAGGCGCCGCGGCGGGCGCGGCAGCCGGCGCCGGAGCAGGCTGCGCCGCGGGCGCCGCGGCCGGCGCGCTCTGGAGCTGGTAGGCGACGGACGCGAGCTGCGGCGCCCCTCCCTGCGGCGCGAAGCCCCCGCGCGTGAGCCGGATGCGAACGTGTTCGTCCTCGAACTCGAAGTCGCTCACGTTGCGCTTCTCGAGGAGGCGCACCAGCGCCCGCAACTGTTTGAGGTTGATGTTCATGGAAGGACGTTCGGCCATCGATGTTTGCCGCCTTTCAACCAGAGTGACGGCGCATGTTCAACCTCTTTCGACCGGTCGCAGCTTCTCCAGGTGCCCGAGCAACCCGAGCAACCCGAGGACGTACGAGCTCGGACCGAAGCCCGCGACGCGCGCCATGCACGCGGGCGCGATGCGGGAGCGGCGACGGAACGGCTCGCGAGCGTCCGGGTTGGAGATGTGCACCTCGACGGTCGGGAGCGCGCCCGCGCGGATCGCGTCGTAGAGCGCGATGGAGGTGTGCGTGTACGCGCCGGCGTTGAGGAGGATGCCGTCGAAACCGCGATCGCCGGCGTGGCTGATCGCGGTCACGAGCTCCCCCTCGCAGTTCGACTGCATGCACGACACCGAGGCGCCGTGGGCCTGTGCGGCCTCCTCGACGGCGCGGTGGATGTCATCCAGCGTGGCCGTGCCGTAGATCGCTGGCTCGCGCTTGCCCAGACGATCGAGGTTCGGCCCCGAGATGACCGAGATCCTGAAGCCGCTCAGGCGAGCTCCTTCAGCAGCACCGGCACCTTGGTGCGCAAGAGGTAGCGGGCCTTGCCGATGTTCGCGTCGGGCGTCATCGAGAAGGCCACGAAGTACGAGTTGTTCACGACGCGGATGAGCGTGGTGACCTTCTCCGCCTGGATCGCGATCTCGGCGGCGTTGCCCGCGTCGAGCATCTCGGCGGCGCGCTGGATCGACTTCAGCACGACGCTGAACTCCGCGCCGATGGTGGCGATGTCGAACGCGGCCCCCGGCTTGGAGTAGCTGTCGACCGCGATCCCCTCGAAATCCATGAGAAGGGTCGCGATGCCGCCCTCGGTGTTCTCTACGACTTCCTTCAGCACGGCCTGGAACATGGGGGGAGACTACCCAAGCGCGGCACGATCGGGAAAACAAACGAACCGACGCGCGTCCGACGCGCGTCCGGCACCAGGGTCGGGCGCCCGCGGGCGGCCGGGCGTGCCGGCACGGCTGGCCTGGCCGCGCGGGGGCGCCTCGCCCGGCCGCCCGCGGCAGCAGACGAGCGCGCGGAGCGGCGATCTCGCGGCGGCGCGGCGGCGCGTAACACCGCGAAAGCTCGCGCCGTCCGCCCGCCAGCGCGGCGAAGCGCGGCGATCGCGATGAGCGGCGAGCGCGCTTTGCCTCTTGCATCCTGGTCCCAGCCGGGCGATTCCCGCCCCAAGGGGCCCGCTCCAAAGCACGCCTTGACCCTTGTCCCGGCGAGCGGCTAACGTGCGGCCGTTCTTTCGCCTCGCGGCAAGGCCGCAGGCGGATCCCGCCGGCGCGTCTCGCCGGGGGGACGACGTCAAACGTGGCCGGGCGCGGCCCTGCGTCGCGCCCGCCAGCTCATCAAGAAAAACAAGGACGGCCCAACATCTATGCGTGCGCGAGCCGGGGATCCCCCCCGCACGATGCCCCAGAAGATCCTCGCCGGGCGGGCGACGGATCCTCAGCTGCGCGGTGATCTCGTCCAGGTCAAGGTCGACCAGGTGATCCTCTCCAGGGCGCCGTCGCGCGCGCTGGCCGAGGCCATCGCCACGGGCATGAAGAAGACGCCGGTCGAGGTCGCCGTCGCCTACGACGGCACCTGCGTGGCCGACGCGAGCTCGCTCGCGGACATCGACGAGGGGAGCCCGCACTCGGTGTCGCCCGAGTTCCCGACCTACAACATCCCGATCGCGCGGCCGGGCATCGGCTTCCCCGCGCCCGTGCACCTCGAGCGCTTCGCCGCGCCGGCGCGGCTCGCCCTCACCGACGACCCGCGCCTCGCGACGGTCGGCGGCATCGGCATGCTGTCGCTCGTCGTCTCGCCGAGCCAGCTCGGGCAGGCGCTCGCCACGGGCTCGGCCTGGCTCCGGCCGCCGCGGAGCGTGCAGATCCACCTATCGGGCAGGGTGCGGCCCTTCGTGTGCGCGAGGGACGTGGCGCTCGAGCTGCTCCGCAGGAACCTCGACGAGGTGGTCCGGCGCATCGAGGGCGAGCACCACGCGCCGGTGATCCTCGAGTTCGCCGGGCCGAGCGCGCGGCTCCTCTCGGTGGGCGACCGCGCGGTGCTCTGCGGGATCGCGCCGCAGGTGGGCGCGGCGGCGGCGCTGTTCGTGAGCGACGAGAAGACGGAGGTCTTCCTCCGCGATCAGCGCAGGTCGAAGGCCCACCGCGCGCTCGTGCCGGACCCGGGCGCGCCGTGCGAGGAGGTCGTCTCGATCGACCTCGGCACCGTCGACCCGCTGCTCATGGACGAGGAGGGCGTGGTCCGGCCGGTCCGCGATCTCGCCGGCAAGCCGGTGGCGCAGGTCGTCCTCGGGGGCGACTCCGGCGTGACGTTGCGCGACATGCTCGCGGCGGCGCTGCTGCTCAAGTCGAAGCGCGTCCCGTCGCGGCTCGACCTGCTGGTCGCGCCGCCGTCGCGCCAGGTGCTCGAGGTGCTCGCGCAGTCGGGCGCGCTGGTCGACCTCGTGGCGACGGGCGCGCGCATCGTCGAGCCGGACCGGCGCGTCGTCACCTCGGAGATCTACCCGCCGCCGCCCGGCGGCCTGTCGCTGCGCACCGCCGATCCGGAGCCGCGCATCGCCGGGGCGCCGTCGTTCGTCGTGGCCTCGGCCGAGACGCTCGCCTACGCCGTGGCCACGGGCTCGGTCGGCGATCCGCGGTCGTTCAAGCGGCCGGTGCGGGTGACCGTGCCGCGGGCGCTGCCGACCGACGACGTGCTGATCCTCCGCGACAAGAAGGGCGAGCAGGTGAGCACGAAGAAGCCGCCGCCGGCGCCCGCGGCCGTGCCCTGGAAGGGGCCGCTGACGCTCGACGTGCTCGCGGGCGTGCCGAAGGGCAACGGGCGCGCGGCGGTCGGGGCGCGCGGGCGCAAGGCCGCCGCCCCGGCCGAGCCGGCCGCGCCCGCGGCGCCGGTCGCGCCGATCGTCGAAGACGACAAGGCGCAGGCCGCGCCGGCCGAGGGCAAGGCGGCGGGCGGGGTGGCGCTCGTCCTGTCGACGCTCGACGAGGTGCGCGCGGTCGCGGAGCGCGCGACCGACCTGTCGACGGTGCGCGCGGTGGTCGCGCCGTTCGTGCCGAGCACCGCGGTGTCGGCGTTCGCGAGCGAGGGGATCGCCACGTTCCTCGTCGGCGCCGAGGCGCTCGGCAGCATCAAGGAGCAGAAGAGCGTGGAGCTCCCCGCCCCCGCGCAGTGGGGCGACCGCGTCGCGGCCGTCTTCGGGAGCGAGCGCGTCGAGGTGGCCTGGCTCGCGACGGGCATGGAGCGGAGCTGGACCCACGCAGGCACCGTGCGGCAGCCGCCCAGCGCGGGCAAACCAGCGCGGTAGCGGGCGAGCGCGCGGCGGACGCGGCGGGGTGCGCGCATCCCCCGCCGAGCCCCCGGAGAACGCGGGCCGCCCCCCCCCGCCGGAGCCGGGGGAAGCGAGGCGCCCCCGCCGAGGACCGGGAGCGCTGCGCTCAGGGGGTCGCGCGCACGGGGGCGAGCGGGGCGAGGAGCTTGATCTCGTTCGTGAGATCGCGGAAGCGGATCTGCTGCTCGTTGATCTGCATCTCGAGCACGATGACGCGCTTCGTGATCTCGTCGAGGCGGGCCGACGCCTTGGCGAGCCGGTCGGTGAGGTCGCGGCGGAGCTCGTCGGCGGTCTTGTTCTTCTCGATCGCCCTGAGGTTCTGGCGGAGCTCGTGGCTCTGCTGCTCGAGGCGCTGCTGCTCCGCGATCAGCCTGTCGCGCTCGTCGATCGCCGGGCGCAGCTTGCCCCGGACCTCCCAGGCCTGGCCGAGCTGCTTCGCCACGGCCGCGTCGGCGCGCGGGTCCTTCAGGTAAGCCTGCACCGCGTCGTCGGCGAGCTGGCTGAGCCAGTCGATCTGCTGCCGGAAGGTCCGCCGCTCGTCCACGTCGAGCACCGCCGTCCCCCGCCGCGGGACGTCGACCGGCACGAGCGCGCTGCCCGTGCCGACGTTGTCCTCGGTGCCCTTCGGCGGTGCGTGCAGGCGCGTCCCGTGCAGGCGGGGGTGCTTCACGAGCGTCCGCGCCGCGAGATCGCCGCCGTTGCGGACGGCGTATTTGGTGTGCGTCACCCAGTCGCGCTCGATCTCGAGCGCGCCGCCCTCGATCTTCGCGAGGCGCGCGCCCTCGGCGGTCTCCTCGCGCGCCGTGTCGACGGCGAGGCCCCGCTCCAGCGCGAACGGCACCGTCGTCGTGGCCCCCGGCGGCAGCGGCTCGACCATGCCCTGGCCGAGGAACGCGCCGTTCTCGAAGACCGCGATGGGGCCGCGCTCCAGGAGCCCCTTCGTGTCGTTCGTGAAGCGCGCCACGCGGAACGGGTGCGAGCTCGACGCGGGCACGCCGCCGTCGGGCGCGAACAGGAAGATCGACTCGCCGGGCACCTGCTTCGCGAGGAGCAGGACCATCGTCGCGCTCCGGTCGGGGATGTCGACCGGGAACGGGATGTCGTAGCGCGTCGTGCCCGCCTCCATGGCGACCGCGGCGAGGGCGCTCATGTTGCGCGGCGGCGACGGGTTCATCATCGCCCTGTTGTCCATGGCCAGCGGATCGTCGGCGAACACCGCCCCGCCCCGCCGCGGGGACGCGGCGCCAGGCGCGCCGACCGCGCCGCCGGCCGCGCCGCTGGCGGCCCGCTTCGCCGCCGGCTTCGCCGACATCTTCTTGGCAGCCTCGGCCTCCTTCAAGAAATGCTGCCTGCCGGCCTCCTCGGCCTCGAACGCGTACCCATGGCCTTCATCCGCGTCTGCCGCCGCCGGCGGCACGGCCGGCGCCGCCTCCGGCGCGGGCATGGGCGGCGGCGGCGGCGGCGCGGCCTCGGCCGCCAGCGTGGTCTCGCTCGTCGGCACGGACGCGATCACCTCGCCCTGGTCGCTGACGATCGGGCGCGGCGGGATCGCCGCCTGGTCGAGCGTCGCCTGGAAGGCGAGCGGCGCGCCCGCCACGAGCGACAGCTTCACGCCCTGCCAGTCCTCGCCCGAGAGGTTCTGCACGATGCCCCACGCCTGGAGGTGCGCCTGCTTCGACGCCGCGCCCTGGGCCCCGGCCGCGCCCATCACGAGCCGGTAGGAGGGGCGCCACACCGGCGTCTCGGCCACGTAGCCGACCACGAGGTCGTGCTCTCGCCCGTCGAGCGTGAGCTTCACCTTCTCGAGCTCGTCCCGCTTCTTCTCCCCCGCCGCCGCGCCCTTGTCCTTGGGCGGCGGCGACGCCGTCGTCACCTCGGGCCCGGGCTCCTCCGGCGCGTCGCCCTCGCCCGAGCCGTCGTCGACCTCGACCGGGAACGACGCGCTCCGGACGCTGCTGCCGCCGGCCTCGATGACCGCGAGCGTGGCGAGGAAGTCGCCGACCTTCTCCTTGCGCACGCGGAAGGTCACCTGATCGGCGTCGATGAGCCCCCGGCGCTCGAAGTACGCGACGCCGTTCCTGTAGATGACCACGCGCCGCAGCGCGAGCCCCGAGGCGTCCACGTCGGGGCCCCGCGCGCAGCCGGCGAGCAGAGAGAGAGCGAGGAGCAGGCCGGAGCCCGCTCGCGCGACGTCGTACCGTCTCATGATGTCCGTGGGTTTCTCTTGGGTCAGCTGTCGGAGGGCGCCGTCGAGGCGCGGCGCCAGTCGGGCGGCAGGTCGAGAAAGCCCTCGTTGCAGAGGAACTCGTAGAGCCCCTCGCAGACCTCGCCGCAGATCATGCTGAAGAGGTGGGGATCGGTGATGAAGAGGATCGTCTCGTCGCGCTCGGAGCCCGCCGTGTCCGCGAGCTGCGCGACCAGCTCGTCCTCGGCGAACCCGACGAGCATCACCATCAAGGTCCGCTCGAACGCCGCGCGGAAGCGAGGGAAGGCCTCGCTCGTCACCTTGTACGCGAACGCCCTGCCCTCGTACGTGCGCGCGTCCCGGACGACCTTCGCGGCGACCTCGCCGAGGCTCGGGGCGAGCCGCTCGCCGAAGAAGTCGACGAGCACGACGTGCACCACAGAGACGATGCGCCTAAGCTCGCTCGATCGGCGCGACAGGAAGGCGTCCTGCATGTCCTTCGTGAGCTTCGCGAGCAGCTCGAACGACTGCTCCCGCGCCTCCTCGGAGGCGAACTCGAAGCCCTCGAGCTCGGCCTCGATCCGGTTCTTGTAGCGGGTCAGCACGTAGAAGAGCGCCTGCTCGCCGTGGTGGATCACCTTCGGCGCGCCGTCGCGGCCCCGCGTCTTCTCGTGGAGCTCGGACTGGAAGAACAGGCGGGCGAGGTTCTTGTGGATCTTCTTGAGCCGCCGCTCGACGAGCAGCGAGATGCCGTCCTCGCGGATGACCCGCTCGAGCAGGGCGCGGAGCGTCCGCTCGTGCGCGTCGCGGATCGAATCGCGGTTCTTCGCCCCGCGCTCGCCCGCGCCCGCGGAGGCCTGGATCACCTTCAGCTGGGCGACGACCTGCGCGGTGACCGCGTCGAGCTCGGGGTTTGTCTCGAGATCGGCCCGGTAGTGGACGATGCGGGCCTGCATCTGCTCCTCGAGCAGGCCGAGCGCCATCTCGGTGATGTGATCCTTGAGCGCCTGGCTGACGTGCTCGCCCACGCGCCGCGGCGCGTTGGGCGGGAGCGACCTCGGCGGGTCGGGCGACGACCGCTCCCCTGGCCTGGCCCCAGGTAGCGATCGGCCCGAAGGCGGCAGCGGCGGAGGGTTCCGAGGGGCCGGGGCCATGAGCGGAGAGCATACCGGAACTCGCCGGCGGTGTGCGGCTTTGGCGGAGCGGCGCAAGTCGGAGTAAGACGGCCACCATGCACACGGTCGCTTCACGTACGAGAGCCTGGGAACCGGAAGGACAACCGGCGCCCTCCTGCCCGGCGCCCTCCTGGTCGGCGCCCTCGCGCCTGGCCCGCCGGCGCCTCGCGGCGGCGCTCGCGCTCGCGCTCGTCAGCGCCGGAGCGGGCTGCTCCCGCGAGGGCGACGGCCACCCCCCGCCCGCGCGCAGGCCGGAGCCCACGGCGCGGCAAGATCCCGCCGCGGCCGGCTCGCAGGCCGCCGCGGCGGAGAGCGCCGCGCCGGCCGACGGGAGCGCCGTCGCGGTCAAGGAGGGCGGCGCCGCGGGGCCGCCGGCGGCGCAGCGCCCGAAGATGAACGTGCTCGTGATCTCGATCGACAGCCTGCGCGCCGACATGCCGTGGAACGGCTACGAGCGCGACATCGCGCCCCGGCTGACCGCGTTCGAGAAGAAGGCGGTCAGCTACACGCGCCACTACGCGATCTCGTCGTACACCTCGATGAGCGTCGGCGGCTTCCTCGCCGGCAGGTACCCGAGCGAGGTCGAGCGCAGCGGCTACTTCTTCGGCAACTACCCCGACAGCGTCCTCATGTTCCCGGAGCTCCTGCAGAAGGCCGGGGTGCGGACGATGACCGCGCACGCGCACTTCTACTTCGACCAGAAGGCGGGCTTCCGGCAGGGCTTCGACGTGTACGAGATCGTGCCGGGGCTCTCGGCCGACAACACGACCGACCGGAACGTGACGAGCCCCGGGCACCTGGAGCTCGCGATCAAGATGCTCTCCGACAAGGCGAACACCTCGGGCACCTTCTTCGCGTACTTCCACTTCCTCGATCCGCACGACGTGTACATGACGCACGAGGGGATCGAGCCGTTCGGCAAGCGCGCCCGCGACAAGTACGACGGGGAGGTCAAGTTCACCGACATGCACGTGGGCAAGCTGCTCGATTTCGTCGCGCAGCAGCCGTGGGGGAAGGACACGGCGATCATCATCACCGCGGACCACGGCGAGGCGTTCGGCGAGCACAAGATGTACCGCCACGGCTTCGAGGTGTGGGACGTGCTCACCCACGTGCCGCTGATGATCCAGGCGCCCGGCGGGATCACCCCGCGCCGGATCGACGTGCCGCGCAGCTCCATCGACCTCGCGCCCACGATCCTGGACATGACCGGCGCCCCGCCGGAGCCGTCGTTCCCGGGCAAGAGCCTCGTGCCCGAGCTCTACGGCGCGAGCGCGGAGACGCGCGACGTCATCGTCGATCTGCCGCGCACGAGCGACAACGACCGGCGCAGGGCGCTCATCAGCGGGCGGCACAAGCTCATCGCCTACGGCGACGACGACGCGTTCGAGCTCTACGACGTCGTCGCGGATCCGGGGGAGACGAAGGACATCAAGCGCGAGCAGGGGGCCGTCTTCGAGGCGATGAAGGCCATCTACAGGGAGCGCTCCGCGGCCATCAAGGACGTGTGCCCGAAGAACACGGCGAAGCTCAAGGGCAAGAAGAAGAACAAGCCGTGCTAGCGCTGGCGGTCCAGCGAGCGGCGGCCTAGCGCGCGGCGGGGGCGACGGCGATCGTCACGGCGTCGTCCTCGCCCGCCTCGCTCGCGGCCCGCGCCACGAGGCGGGCCCCCTCGCACTCGAGGTGCAGCACGACGGGCGCCTCCACCTGGCGGCCGCACGAGGGATCGCCGGAGACGCGCGCCGCGAAGGCGCCGCGCGCGAGCTCGACCGCCAGGGCGATCCCCCCGATGCGGCCCTCCGGGTCGTCCGGGGCGACCTCGCGCGCCGAGCGCGCCTCCTCGAGGCGCGTGAAGAGATCAGGCCCCCGGATCGCGACCTCGATCGGACGGCCCGCCGCGTCCCCGAGGACGGAGATCTCGATCTCCGCCTGCCGCGGCGCGCTCTCGCCCCCGGCGTTCACGACGAACGGGAGCGCGATCCGCTTCGCGCACACGGCCGCGCCCGGGGCCGCGCGCTCGCCGGCGGGCGCGCACCGGGGCGCCGGCAGCGTCAGGCTGAACGGGACGATCACCTCGGCGGGCGCCTCCGCGAGCGGGCGCCCCCAGGCCTCCCTGCCGAGGAAGCGGCGCAGCCACGCGGCGAGCTCCTCGCGGACCCGCGCGCGCTCCGCCCGCTGCCTCGAGAGCTGCGCGTCGGTCTCGCGGGCCGCGCGCGAGAGCAGATCGCCGGCGCTGCGCTCCCGGACGAGCGCGCGCAGCCGGCGGGTCGCGTCCTCGCGGAACGCGCCCCTCGGCAGCGTGGCCAGGTACGCCGCGAGCCCCGCGGCCGTCCCGCGCTTCGCGGCGTAATAGACCGGCTCGGCCCGCGCGAGGTACGCGCGCACCTCGGCGGCGAACGCCCCCTCCGGATGGCGCTCCAGGTAAACCGACGCCGCCGCGAGCCGCCCCTCGAGGGTCCTCGACACGCGGGTCGCCCGGTACGCGGCGTAGTCGTCGTGGCTCGCGAGGAGCGCCGGCCTCGAGGCGCACCCGGACAGGACCGCGAGCGCCGCGGCGCACGAGAGCGCCCGAGCGGCCCGCGCGAAGCGGAGGCCGGGGGCGGCTGCGCCGCGCCCGCTCACGGGGCCTCCTCCAGTGGGCAGAAATTGCACTCCGTCGGGATGGAGGCGCCCTCGTCCGCCATGTGCTCGCGGTACGCGTCGCAGCTCGCCGTCTGGAGCTTGTGCAGGCACACCTCGCCGTCGTGGACCAGCGGGTAGCAGCCGATCGGGAGCTCCGGCGCGGCCCCGAAGCTGCACGCGGCGGCGCAGGCGCGCGTGCGCAGGCCGCATTCCTCGCACTTGGCGCAGTCGATCTGCGCCTTCAGCGCGAAGAACTTGCGCGGGTCGAGCTCCTCCGGCGCCTGCCCGCAGCTGCCGATGTCGCCCACGACCGGCCCGATGCCGGCGAGGAGCAAGAGCGCCGCGACCCCCGCGACCTCGTTCGCCCGGAGGCGCTCGCCGCGCCGCTCGCGCCCCGGCGACCTCATGGCAAAAGCTCGTGATCGATCATGAGCCCGAGCTGCGCCGAGACGACGGGGTAGACGGTGTACGCCGCCTCGTACGTCGCGGCGCCGTAGAAGAGATCCCCGACGAGCTCGCCCGAGAGCGCGACGCCCGCGAGGAGGTAGTACCCGAGCCCCACCGCGAGCTCGCCGCCGACGTTCACGTCGGGCTCGATCAGGATCGCCGCGCCGAGCCGACCGTACGCGAGCGCGCGCGGGAGGCCGCGGTAGGCGACGAAGTAGCTCGGCGTGAGCGACTCCTGCGGGACGCCGCTCAGCGCGATCGAGAGGCGCAGCGCGCCGCCGTGCTGGACGCCGTCGGCCGGCCCCAACGCCAGGGCGACCCCGAGATCGAGGTACCCCGCGGTGAGCGAGAGCGACTCCGCCGTGTCGCCGAGCTGCGTCTGCAGGCGGTACGGGTTGTTGAACCGAAGCCCCGTCCCCATCGCGAGGGACGACACGACGCGCGCCGCCGTTCCCGGCGGCCGCGCGAGCGCGCGGTACGCCTCGAGCTCGGCGCCGCCGCCCTCCTCGCCGGGCCGCGCCTCCGCGGCCGCCTCGCCGCGGCCGGGAGCAGGCTGGGCCGCGGCGGCGCGCCCGAAGGACGCCCCGAGCAGCACGGCCACGAGCGCAAGCCCGGTCCGGAGTTCCAGCATCGCCACGAGCTTTCTACCCCGAGGTGGCGCTCGCTGGCACGCTCAATTGCGTCCCGGCCGGCGCCGTCGCCGAAGCGCCGCGCGTGGCTCGCGGCCGGCGCGTCGGCGACGGCGCCGGCCGCGGCCCTCGGCACGGTCCTCGCCCCCGTTGCGTATCCGCCCGCTGCACCTGCGGACCGGACCCTGCATGGCGAGACCACCGTGAGCAATTCAAGCACCCGAGGCAGGCAGAGCACCGCCGCACCTTCACCGGCGCTACGCGCGCCGCGCGCGAGCGCGACGCAGCGCCGAGAACGAGAACATCGCAGCGACCAGGGAAGGCCGCGCAAGCAGCCGCAGGCCCCCGTGGCCGCGCGATGGGTCGGCGCGACCGAGCTGGACGAGCCGTTCGCCGATGTGATCGACGCCGCAGCGGCGCCCCCGCTGCGCGGCAAGGTGAGCCCGCGCAGCGAGCTCAGCGACGTGGTCCCGACGCTCGACGATGAGGTCCGCGGCTACCACCACCATCCGAACGACGCCGGCTGCACCGAGTTCGAGGTGAACCCCGACGCCGCCGACGCCGCCGCCGATCTGGCGAGCGATCTCGGGGCGGAGTTCCTCGAGGGAGCGACGAAGGGGCAGGACATCAGCGACGTCGTGATGTCGCATGACGACGACGACGGCGACCTGCCCTATCTCCTGGAAGACGAGGAGGTCGAGTCCGTGGACCCGGACGCCGACGAGGACGACGAGCAACCCGTGACCCAGCGGATGCGACGGAACGTGGGCTGAGCGGCGGCGCGTCGAGCCGAGGCGGCGCGCCGCGCCGCCCAGCGCGCGAGCGGGACCGGCCCGGTCACGCCTGGCCGAGCACGGGTAGCTCCGCCACCACCTCGCCGTCGATGCGGATGAACGCCAAGAGGCCCTCGTCCTCGTAGGCCAGGACATCGAGCACGATCCGCTCGCACAGCGGCAGCACGTACAGCGCTCCGTCGTCCGCCATCACGGTCATGGATCGCGCAGGTGCGCTCGCCGTGAGCAGCGTCTCTGTGGTCCGTCGTCGCGCATCCATGTTGCTTGAGCTCCCAGGCTTGAATCGAGCTCCGGCCACCGCCGGCGCCGCGAGGCTAGAGGGCCTGCCCGCCCTCCTACCAAGCGCCTTCCGTGCCACCGCGCTCGCGCTGCAGCGTCAAAGCCGGCGACGTCCCGCGACGACATATGGGTTTCGCCCCCGCCCGCGGCGCTCTGCCGCAGCAGCTCGCCCGCAAGCAGCGCCGCGCCCCGCCCGCAGCGGAGCGACGCTCCCCGGAGGACCGCGAGGACGACATTTCGAGCCGCCGCCGGCCTCTCCGAGGCCGCGGCGCGCGCCAGACCGCCCGGCCGCGCGCGTTCAGCGCGTCCCGCGCGCGCTCCCTTCGTCCGGCGCCGAGGCCGCGGACAGGACCTTTCGCGCGAGTTTGGAAACACCGTACTCCATCGCGCCCGGATCGAGCCACGCCGCCTTCTCGTAGGGGGCGGCAAGCTTTGCCCGGCAACGCCACGGGGCCGCCACCTCGGCGCGCGCGACCGTCACGTCGAGCCGCCGGTGCGTGAGGATGTGGCGCACGCGGCCGACCTCGCGGAGCGGCGCGTCAGGCGCGACGCCGACCTGCTCGAGGAGGGCTCGAGCGTCCGCGAGCGCGCGCGCCTCGACCATGGGCGGCTCCCAGAGCCCGCCGAAGAGGCCTCCCTCGGCGCGGCGGAGGAAGAGCACGCGGTCGCCCGACCGCACCACCGCGGCGACCATCGCGACCGCCGGGACGTCGCGCTTCGGGGCGATCACCGGCAGCTCCGCCTGCCGTCCCTCGGCGCGCGCGGCGCACGCGCCGTCGACGGGACAGGCCTCGCAGCGGGGGTTGCGGGGCGCGCACACGGTCGCGCCGAGCTCCATGAGGGCCTGGTTGAAGCGTCCCGGATGAACGCTGCCCGCGGCGGCCCGCACGAGGCGTTCCGCGGCCGACCAGAGCTTGCGCGTGCCCGAGGTGCTGCGGATGTCGTCGTCGATGCCGTCGATGCGGGAGAGCACCCGGGCGACGTTGCCGTCGACGAGCGGCACCGGCTGATCGTACGCGATGCTCGCGATCGCGCCCGCGGTGTACGCGCCGACGCCGGGCAGGGCGAGGAGCGCCGGGACGTCGCGGGGGAGCGCGCCGTCGTGGCGCTCGGTGATCTCGCGCGCGGCGAGGTGGAGCACGCGGGCGCGGCGGTAGTAGCCGAGGCCGCTCCACAGCGAGAGCACGTCGTCGATCTCGGCGGAGGCGAGGGCGGAGACCGTCGGGTAGCGGGCGAGGAAGCGCTCGTAGTACGGGATCACCGTCTCGACGCGCGTCTGCTGGAGCATCACCTCGCTCAGCCAGATCGCGTAGGGGTCGCGCGTCCTCCGCCACGGCAGGTCGCGCGCGACGCGATCGAACCAGGCCCCGAGGGCGGCCGCGATCTCCCGATCGCGCTCGCTCGGATCCGGCGTCGCCGACGGGGGCGCACCCTGCTCACCGGACGAGCCGCGGCGGCGCGGGGCGCGCTCCTGAGCCTGGCTCTGGCGTGCGCCCGAGCGCGAGCGCGCGGATGTCGGGTCTGCGCCCTCACGCGAGCGCGTCTTGTCTGCGCCCTCGCGCGAGCGCGATGACGTCTGGTCTGCGCCCTCGCGCGAGCGCGAGGGCGACCGGGGCTTCGTGCTCACGCGCGAGAGGCCCGCCCTCTGCACCATCGGCGCGGATTGCGCGCCGCGCGCCTCGCTTTGTGCGGATTGCGCGGCCGCCGCTCGCCGCGCTCAGAAAACGCTTCCATCGCGCGGGACTCTAGCGCAAGAGCCGACCGCGGTGTCGTCCCGGCGCCCCTGCCCCTCCCCGGTCGTCCCCAGGGCCGCGCGCCTCGGCGCCGCGTTGCTCCTCGGGCTCGTCGCGGCGGGCTGCCGCGACGAGCCGCGCCCCTGGGAGGGCCAGCCCGGCCCGCCGGTGGTGCTCTCCGCGGCGCCGCCGAACGTGGCCGTCACGGTCGGGTCCGGCGGGCTGTCGGACGCAGACGCGGGACAGGGCGAGGGCGACGCCGCAGCCCCCGCGGATCCCGACCTGCCGGTCCTCCCCGTGCGCGTCGGCGGGCCCTGGGTGCGCTGCTACGGGAACTTCAAGATCAGCGGCAATCCGCTGAAGGACGTGACGCGCCTGTCGCTGCTCTGCGGCCCGGAGAACGGCATGCGCCGGGTCTCGCCCAAGCCGATCGAGGGGCAGGTGGCCGAGGGGGGCGCGATCGTGACGGAGAAGTTCCAGGCGCTCCGGGGCGCCTGCTACCGGGTGTTCGCCGTCGGCGGCCCCGGGCTCCTCAACCTGGACGTCGCCGTGCGGAGCAGCCGCGGGGCGATGATCGCCAGCGACGGCACCGAGGACGCATGGCCGATCGTCCAGCCGGATCGGCCTTTCTGCCCGCTCGAGGACGACGACGCCACCGTCGAGATCAGCGCCCGCCGCGGCGCCGGCCGGTTCGCGGCGGAGGTGTGGATGCTGAAGTCCTACAAGCGAGCGCGCGAGGGCGACGCTGGAGCGGAGTCCGACGAGCCCTACGAGATGAACGAGACCGACGCCTACGACGGGCTCTGAGCCGGCGACGCGCCCCCCGCGATCGCAGGCGGGCGGCCGCCGCGGGGCGGCGATGTTCTGTCCGGGTCACCACGACCTCCCGCCGCGCGGCCGGGGCGAAGGCCGAGCTCACCTGCCCGCGAAGCGGCGCGCGAAAGGCTCCCCATCGTCATCAAAATCCGGCAGATCCTTGGACCATGGCGCGACGCCGGCACCCTGCGCGAACCCCTGCATTGACGTGGCCGCCCCGTCCCGCTAGGGGAGCCCGAGCCATGGCCGACGACACCGAGCCGCTCCGCGAGGACGAAGGGGACAAGGTGGAAGGCGAAGGCGAGAAGAAGCGCCTCTTCGAGCGCGCTATCCCGGAGATCTTCAAGCGCGTGGTCGAGCGCGCCGTCGAGAGCGGCATCGACAAGCTGAGCGAGGGGCCCGAGAACCTCCGGCACTTCGTGGGCGACCTCAAGCTCCCCAAAGAGGTCCTCCACTACCTCTACACCCAGATCGACGAGACCAAGAACGGTCTCTACCGGGTCGTCGCCAAGGAGATCCGGGACGTGCTCGAGCACACCCAGTTCGCGGACGAGATCACGAAGGTGCTGACGAAGCTCTCCTTCGAGATCAAGACCGAGATCCGCTTCGTCCCGAACGAGGCGGCCAAGCGAGACGACGGCCAGGACGAGCCGAGGACGGGCCTGCCGAAGCCGGAGGTGACCGCACAAGTGAACGTCAAAGACCGAAGCAAAGAGACCGGGCGAGACCGGCGCCGCGAGGAGAAGTGACGACGAAGAAGCTTAGGACGGGCGGCGAGGTCGACGCCTGGTGCACGAAGTGCCGCCTCGATCTTACCCATCGGATCATCGCGATGGTCGGCGACGTGGTGAAGAAGGTCGAGTGCAAGACCTGCATGTCGCACCACCTCTATCGCCAGCCGAAGAGCGAGCGCGAGAGCCGCGCCGCCGCGCGCGCCGCGTCGCGGAGCAGCGGCGAGCCGAGGGCCGCGTCGTCGGCCTCGACGCGCGGCGGCGGCGTGGAGCGCCTCACGGCCGCCCAGCGCGCCGAGCGCGATCAGACGCTCGCGTGGGAGCGCGCCATCGCGGGGCAGCCCTCCGGGGCGTTCAAGCCGTACCGCACCACCCTCACCTTCGGCGAGGGCGAGCTCATCCACCACAGCAAGTTCGGCGACGGCGTGGTCGCGAAGGTCATCGATCGGGGCAAGATCGAGATCCTGTTCAAGGACGGGCCCCGGACGATGGCGCACGGGCAGGTGTAGCGAGCTCCGCGCGGGCTTCCGGCGCGCGGAGCTGGCCGGCCGCGCTCGCTCGCAGCCCGGAACTTGGGGCTGCCCGCGCGATCGGGTAGCCTCCCGGTCGCCGTGGACAAGCCTTCGCCCCCTCTCGCCAGCGGGCCCCCGCGCAGGCGGCGGTCCCGCCCGCGCTTGCCCGAGCGCGCGCTGCGCTGCGTCGCGGTCTGTGCGATCGCCGTCGAGGCGCTCTGGTACGGCATCCACGAGGTCCCCGGCTTCGGCCCGGCGCTCGCCGACGGGGCGCGGGCCGTGGTCGGTCCGGCGCCGGTCGCGTGGGCCGAGGACGTGGCCTACGGCGTCGCCGACCGCGTGAACCAGGCCGTCTACCGGCACGCGCCCCCGAAGACGTTCTGGGAGCCCGCGCCCGCCGCCGCCGCGGAGGTCGTGCGGGACGAGGGCCTGGAGGCGGAGTCGATCTCGTCCCCGTCGCCGTTCGAGCCGCCCTTCCGCGAGGTCGCGGCCACGGGCGACGGCGTCTGGACGCCGATCCCGGACGCCGTGCGGCCCGGCGACGCCCCGGTGCTCTGGCGGAGCGCCGTGCACCCGGATCCGAGGCGCGTGTTCGCGGCGATCGCCGTGGTGGCGATCGACCTCGGGCGCGTCGACCTCCGGCTCGTCGCGGGCACGAAGGAGCCGTTCTCGCCGGACGTCCCGGCCGAGCGCCGCCCCGGGCTCGTCCCCGAGGGCCACGCGGGAGAGCTCATCGCCGCCTTCAACGGGGGCTTCAAGGCGATGCACGGCCACTACGGGATGATGCTCGACGGCGACACGTTCCTGCCGCCGCGCGACCGGGCGTGCACGATCGCCCTCTACCGCGGCGGCGCGGTGCGGATCCGCACCTGGCCCGAGCTGCGCGCCGACGAGGCCCGGATGGCCGCCTACCGGCAGACGCCGCCCTGCCTGGTCGAGCAAGGCGAGCTGCACCACGCGCTCTACGACTCGAACCGCGACTGGGGCGCGACCGTGAGCGGCGAGACGGTGATCCGGCGCTCGGCGCTCGGCGTCGACGCGACCGGCAAGCTGCTGTTCTACGGGCTCGGCGAGGCCGTGACCGCGCGCACCCTCGCCCGGGGGATGAAGGCCGCGGGCGCGCACGACGTGGCGGAGCTCGACGTGAACCACGCCTACCCGCGCTTCCTCCTGTACGGGCGCGGCGAGGGCGGCGAGGGGCCGCGCGCGCGGTCGGCGCTGATCCCCGACGTGCAGTTCAAGCCGGAGGAGTACGTGGCCGAGCCCGCGCCGCGCGACTTCTTCTACCTGCGGCGGCGGCGGGCGGCGGCGACGCTCGGCATCGCCGACCCGGCGCCCGCCGACGACGTCCTCGGCCGCGGCGGGCGGTGAGCCTCGATCCGCGGCGCCCCGGCCGAGCGCCCACCGCGGCCCCTCCCGTCAGCGCCGGTCGAGCAGGTCGCGCACGCGCTGCGCCAGGGTGTCGGGGGTGAACGGCTTCTGCAGCAGCACCAGCTCGCGGTCGGCCTCGGCGCCCGCGAGGACGTCCTCCGCGTAGCCGGACATGTACAGCACGCGCGCGCGCGGGTGGATCGCGAGGGCGCGCTCGGCGAGCTCGCGGCCGTTCATGCCGGGCATCACGAGGTCGGTGAGCAGGAGGTCGACCGCCTCCTCCCCGTCGCTCGTGAGCGTGGCGAGCGCCTCCTCGCCGGTCGCGGCCGACAGCACGCCGTAGCCGCGCCGCTCGAGCACCTCGACGATGAGCTTGCGCACGGCGTCGTCGTCCTCGACGACGAGCACCGTCTCGTCGCCGCCGGCCGGCGGCGGCCGGGTGCGCGCGGGCGCCGCCTCGGAGCGGTCCTCGACGCGCGGCAGGTAGATGCGGAACGTCGTGCCGAGCCCGACCTCGCTCTCGACCTCGATCAGCCCGCCGCTCTGGCTCACGATGCCGTAGACCGTGGCGAGGCCGAGCCCCGTGCCCTTGCCGCGCGCCTTCGTCGTGAAGAACGGCTCGAACAGGTGCGCGAGCGTGTCGTGGTCCATCCCGTCGCCGCTGTCGGTCACCGACAGCACGACGTACGGGGGGCCGGCCGCGGCGGGCGCGTCGGCTTCGTCCTGCTCCGCGGGCACGAACGACCGCGCCGCGGGGCTCTGGCCGGGCTCGCCGAGGGAGGTCTCGACCACGAGCTTCCCGCCGCCCGGCATCGCGTCGCGCGCGTTCACGACCAGGTTCAGGAGGACCTGCTCCAGCTGGCTCTTGTCGAACTTGATCGAGCCGAGATCCCGCCCGACGTTCGTCTGCAGATCGATGTTCTCGCCGATGAGGCGCTGGAGCATCGTCTGCATGTCGAGCACCACCGCGTTGAGGTCGAGCACCTCGCGCTGCAGCACCTTGCGCCGGCTCATCGCGAGGAGCTGCCGCGTGAGCGCCGCGGCGCGCTCCCCGGCCTTCGTGACCTGGAGGGCGTCGCGCCGGAGCGCGCTCTCGGGCCCGAGCCGGCGCAGGATGAGCTCGCCGTAGCCGAGCATCACCATGAGCATGTTGTTGAAGTCGTGCGCGATGCCGCCGGCCAGCCGGCCGAGCGCCTCCATCTTCTGCGACTCGCGCGAGCGCTCCTCGCGCTGCCGGAGCGCCTCCTCGGCGCGCCGCCGCTCGGTGATGTCGCGGAGCAGGACGAGGGCGTGCCCCTCGAGGAAGGGCATCGTGCGCGCCTCCACGTGGCGCTCTCCGCCCGCGCTCGGGACGGCGTGCTCGAGCGCGACGACGGCGCCCGTCTCGCGGGCCTCCCGGACCGCGCGCTCCAGCTGCTCCCCGAGCTCGCCGGGGAGCGCCTCGGCCACGCGCTTGCCGAGCGGCGCCTCGGGCGCGACGCGGAGCGCGGAGGGCCGCGGCTCGTTGCAGTCGACGATCCGGAGCTCGGCGTCGAGGCGGAAGCAGAGATCCGGGATGGCGCGGACGAGCGCGCGGAGCTCGCCCGCGGCGCGCGCGCTCTCCCGCTCGGCGCGCCGCAGAGCGACGCTCTGCCCGATCTGGCCGCCGATCGACGCGAGGACGAGGAGCAGCGGCTCGTCGCGGCGCAGCGGCGCGCGGCTCCTCAGCTCGATCACCCCGGCCACGCCGTCGCCGCACGGGATCGGGGCGGCGCACGCCGCGCGCTCCCAGCTCGGCCCGCGCGCGGCGTCGGCGGAGTCGACGACGCCGGCGCGGAACGCCGGCTCGCCGCTGCGGAAGACCTCGCCGACGAGCCCGTGCTCGGCGGCGGGGTGCGGCTCCTGGCGGAGCGCCTCCTCGATCGCCTCGCGCTCGAGGTGCGCCGCCGCCCGGGCCGCGACGCAGCGGAGCGCGCTCGACGCCCCGGCGAGCGGCGCGCACCCCGCGGCGCTGGCCTGCGGCTCGGCGAGCCAGAGCGCCGCGACGTCCCAGCCGAGGTGCTCGACGAGCGCGGCGACCACGCGCGACGCGGCCTCGGCGAGCGAGGTCGAGCCGGTCAGCGCGGTCGCCGTCGCGAGCAGCGCGGCCAGCCTGGCCTCGGCCTGCCGGGCGTCGGCCGGCGCGGCGCTGGCACCATCGGCCGCCGGCGCGGCGCTGGCACCATCGGCCGCCGAGCCGGCCCCGTCAGGCGCCCCGGCGTGGATCGATCCCTCGAGCTCCAGATCGGCGTGGGACACGTGAAACCGCGGCGCCCCCATGCGCTCAGCCGCTGGTCTTCTCCGCGGCGCCGCTCTGCAGGTCGACCGACCAGCACACGGCGCTCGCCGAGGGCTCGCCGCCGGGCGGCCCCACGCTGACCTCGGCGCGCGCCGGCCCGACGGCCCGGATGTAGAGCCGCTGCCCGACGGCGTCGCGCCCGAGCGCGCAGACCGCGCGGCGCACCCGAGGATCGTCGGCCGCGACCTCCCCCTCGTCCTCGGCCGCCATGAACAGGACCTCGATCTCCGGCTTCAGGCAGGCGCCCATCTCGCGCCACGCGTCGTAGTCGACCGACGGATCGAGCACGTCGGCGAGCTGCCCATGGCGGGCGCGCCCGACGCGGTAGCGGAACGCGTCGCGCTTCTCCGCGCGGAGCGTGGCCCCGATCCGATCGAACCGCAGCGACAGCGCGCCGAGCGCGGTGGCCATCTTGACGGTCGGCGCGCCCAGGTTCGCCTTGTCCGGCTCCTTGAAGCGGTGCAGCTGCACGCCCGCGGGCAGCACGCCGGCGAGCAGCTCCGCGAAGCGCGGGTTCATCCCGAGGCGCCCGGCGAGCAGGATCCGGAGCCCCTGGTACGGGTCCGGCTCGCGCCCGATCTTCGCCACCGCGCCGGCGAGGTGCTGCCGGAACACGTCGATCGCGTCCCGGAACCACCCGTCGAGCGCGCCGCTCAGCGCGCCGCGGTCGATCGAGAGCGGCACCACGGAGCTCTCGCCGTCGAGCCCGACCAGCGCGAGCTGCTCCGCGACCGGCGCGCTCGGCCCCCCCTCGAGGAGGGGCCGCAGGAGCTCCTTGAGCGCCCAGGTGTTGGCGCGCGCGTCGGGCGACGGCGCGAAGAGCGCCTCCGCGTCGCCGAGCGGGCTCTCCTCGGGCGGGCGCTCGAACGGGATGCGGCGCTCGCGCATCTCGGCCTGGCTGGCCGCGTACACCCGGTAGGCGAGCCGGTGCAGGAGCCGCTCGCCGCCGAGCCAGGGGATCGCCGTGGGATCGAGGTACTCGACCATCCGCTCCAGCCCCTGCGCCGCCTCGTGGGCCTTCGCGCTCCGCAGGAGGCCGAAGGCGATCCCCGCCTCGCTGGCCCCGGCGTCGATGACGCAGAACGGGACGCCGCCGTCGCGCGGCTGGATCCCGAACATGCGGAACGCCTGGACGGCGTAGGCGATCGCCGACGGGCCCGCGTCGACGACCTTCAGGCCCTCGAGGTCGTGGTACTCGCAGAGCCCCGCGGGCAGGCTCCGGAAGAGGCCGCGGCGGAAGGCGATGAGCACGCTGGCGCGGCGCTCGGGCGACCAGCCCGTCGGCATCGTGATCGCGTAGCGCGTGGAGATGCCCCGCGAGCGCTGGTTTAGGTGCAGGCCGACGTAGTACGCGTAGAGCTCGAGCGGGTCGAACGGGTCGTGCGCGCCGATCCCTTCCTCGTCGATGATGGGCGGCGCCGGCTTCTTCAACGCCTCGGTCGTGTCGGGATCGCACCGGCCCCGGAGCCGGAACGGCTCGCCGCGCTCGGTCCGCTCGCGCAGGAGCGCGAGGGCCGGGAGCGAGGCCGCGGCGCGCTCGTGTGCGCCCTCGCCGGGCCGGAGGCGCATGTCGCGCGCCGCGTGCCCGACGAGCACGTCGCCCCAGCGCGTCATCGGCAGGATCACCCGGTCGCGCCACGCCTTCGTGGTCCGGGCGAGCGCCTCGAACGCGACCTCGCTCGGGTTCTCGTTGTCGGCCGAGACCCGGACCGGCCCGTCGGCGCCGATCCGGACGAACTCGGCGCCGCCGCGCTCTCCCCGGACAGCGACGGCCGTCGACGCGGCGCCCACGTCCACGGCGACCCAGTCGGTGCGCACGTCGAGCCGCGGATCGCGCCGCTTCACCTCGGGCGGGATCGGGTCCTTGTCGGTCTTGCCGGTGCGGCGGTGCAGCCCGACCACGCGGCCCTGCCGGAGGATGGCGATCGCCGTGGCGCCGAGGAAGCGCGCGCCCGTCCAGAGGCCCTGCGCGGGGTCGACGAGCGTCGTCCCCTTCACGGGCTCGAGGTTCGCGACGACCTTGGGGAAGAAGTCCGCGATGAGCTCGGGCGAGGCCACCCCGTCGTAGCGCTCGACCTTGATCGGGGGCGAGTAGTAGTTCTGGAGCCCTTCGCCGTAGATGCGCGGGCTGACCTGGATCAGCTTCAGGTAGGGGATCGGGCAAGTCTGCTCGTCGAGACGGAACTCCTGGTAGAGCTCGGACGGACCGACCGCGTTCTCCATCTCGGGCGCGATGCGGGGGACGCTCGCGCTCATCTCGGTGCCGAAGTACATGAACTTCGTGCCAGCGCGGCCCGTGAAGGCGGCAATCCTGACCTCGTTGAACGTCGCCTGCCCGACGATGAGCGGCGGCAACGCGATCACGTAGTCGAGCACGAGCGTGGTGAGCCACGGCTGGTCGAAGAGGCGCGATTCCCAGCGCATGACGAGCGTCGGAAACTCGCGGCCCGCGAGCGACACGACCTTCTCCGCTTCGCGAACCAGGGTTCCGTCGACCGATAGCTCGTAAACCGGCATACGAGGGCGACGTTATCACGAAGAACCCCTGCGCCAGCCCCGCGGATGCGCGGGCGGGGCTTTCATTCCGCCGTCGGCCGGCGGGCCTGCGTCGAGCCTGCGTCGAACGGCGCGCGTCGCGCCGGGCGGCGGTGCGCGGGGCGGTCCGCGCGCGGGGCGGTCCGCGTGCGGGTAGGCGGCGGAAGCGGAGACACGACGGCGCGCCCGCCCCCTAGGGCGTAGGCTGCCCTCGGGCCACCGTGCTAGTCTGCCCGGGTGATTTGCTTCTCCGCACCGGGAACGCCGGCATGAGCGCGCTGGTCGGCGAGATCATCGACGGCAAGTACCGGATCGTCCGGCTGCTCGGCCAGGGGGGCATGGGCGCGGTCTTCGAAGGCGAGAACGTGCGCATCCGGCGCCGCGTCGCCATCAAGCTGCTGCACGCCAACATCTCGAGCCAGGCCGAGTCGGTGGCGCGCTTCGAGCGCGAGGCCCAGGCCGCGGCGCGGATCGGCTCCGATCACATCTGCGAGGTGCTCGACCTCGGCGTGCTGCCCGACGGCACGCGGTACATGGTCATGGAGTACCTCGAGGGCGAGACCCTCGGCGCCAAGATCGAGCGGGCGGGGCGGCTCGGGCCCGAGATCACCGTGCCGATCATGGTCCAGGTGCTCGAGGCGCTCGGCGCCGCGCACGCCGCGGGGATCATCCACCGCGACCTGAAGCCCGACAACATCTTCGTCATCCCCGTGAAGGCCGGGCTCAGCAACTTCGTGAAGGTGCTCGATTTCGGCGTCTCGAAGTTCTCGCAGCTCGCCGGCGGGGAGATGAGCATGACGCGCACGGGCGCCGTCGTCGGGACGCCCTACTACATGTCGCCCGAGCAGGCGCGGGGCTCCAGCCCCGTCGACCAGCGGACCGACATCTACGCCATGGGCGTGCTGCTCTACCAGGCGACGACCGGTCAGGTGCCGTTCGACGCGGCGACCTTCAACGAGCTGCTCTTCAAGATCGTCCTCGAGACGGCGCCGGTGCCCCAGCAGCTCGTGCCCGACCTCGACGTCGAGTTCTCCGGGATCATCCAGAAGGCGATGGCGCGCGAGCCGGGGGCCCGCTTCCAGAGCTGCGCGGAGTTCAAGAGCGCGCTCCTCGCGTGGGCGGCGGCGCGGCCCAACCTGGCCTTGCTGAGCACGGGGCGGACGTCCCTCTCGCGGCTGTCGCTGCCGTCCCAGCCGGAGGTGACGACGACCCCTCCGCCCCCCCTCCGCCCCGACACCCCCTCGTGGGGCCAGAGCGGGCCGCCGGTGCCCGGCATGGGCCACACGCCGCACACGCCGCAGCTGACCGCCAACTCGTGGGGCGCCTCGTCGGGCGTCACGGGCCGCGCGACGCGCCCCCCGTCCAGGATGCCGGTCTTCGCCGCGCTCGCCGCGACGGCCACCCTGCTCGGCGCCGGCCTCGCCGCCTGGTTCGCCTTCGGCGGCAGCGGGGCGACGGGCGCGGCGAGCCCGGATCCGAGCGCCGTCAGCGCGACGGCCCTCGCGACGCCGCCGCCGCCTCCGACGACGGCGACGCCGCCCCCGCCGGAGCCGCCGGTCGTCACCGCGAGCGCCACGGCCGCAGAGCCCACGCCGCCCACGCCGCCAGCCACGGCGGAGCCGAGCGCCGTCCCGGCGGCGTCCTCGGCGCCGGTGAAGCCGCTCACGCCGCGGACGCCGCCTTCCCAGACGAAGCCGCCGCCCGTGACGAAGCCGCCGCAGCAGGCGCCGACGACGAGGCCGAGCGCGCAACCCCAGAAGCCGCAGAAGCCGGGCGTTCCGGGCGACTTCGGCTACTGAGCGCGCGCTCGGGGCGCTCCCGTCAGAACGCGCCGCGCACCCCGAGCCCGGTCGGCGTCACGTAGGGGGCGACCCACGCCGAGCTCGACGGCTCCGGCTTGGACGTCAGCTCCAGCACGATCAGCGTCGCGCCGCCGACGAGGAGCACGCCGCCCGTGATGAGGTTGATCGCGCCGGTCGTCTGCTGATCCGCGGCGTCGGCGTCGAGCCGCTTGATCTGCTGCTGGATCAGCGGACCGCAGCCCGCGCCGGGGCCTGTCTGCGACGACTCGCACCGGTGCGTATCGCTCAGATCGTTCGCTTTCTGCTGCGTCGAGCCGCCCTTCGCCAGGAATACCGAGCCCACCACGACCCCGCCGAGCCCGAGCGCCGCGGCCGCGATGCCCCCGCCCAGCATGAGCACGTTCGTCTTTCGCTCCGGCTTGCCCGGCGGGCCTTCGGGGGGGACCTCGCCTGGGCCGCTGCTCCAGGTCCCCTGCCCCTCCCCCGAGGCGTCGGGCGAGGGCGGCATGGCCGGGCTCTCCGGGACCGGGATCTTCAGCTCCTTCCGCTCGCCGTCGCCGAGCGTGACCGCCTGCTCGATCGGCGAGAGGCCCGGCGGATAGACGGTCACCACGTGATTGCCGGGATCGATCGGGCGGTGCACGCCGAGCAGCGCGTCCGCGACCGGCTGTCCGTCGAGCTTCACGACGATCTTCCGGCCGGCGGCGCCCTCCAGCGCGATGCGCAGCGACGCGATCCTGGGATCGACCGCGGCGAGCTCCTCCCGCGCGTCCTGCTGGGCCTTCTTGAAGGGAGACGGCGCCGTGGACGGCAGCTCCTCGCGGACGATCCGCAGGTACGTCTCCTTGGCCGCCACGAGCCGGCCGAGGCGCGTCTGCGCGCGCGCGATCAGCAGGAGGTGCGTCGGCGCGTGCACGATCGCCTCGGCGCGACCGAGCAGATCGATCGCCTCGTCGAAGCGGCCGGACGTGAACGCTTCGGCGCCCTGCGTGGCCAGCGACCGGGCCGCTGCTCTGTCCTGGTCCGACTGTGCGAGCACCTCGCCTGTCGGGAGCAGCAGGAACAGCGCCGCAGCGAACGGAACGCATCGTCTCAAGAGCACTCGGGCCTCCTCGCGCGCCACGCTATCACAGGCCGTCGGCAACGGAACAAATCAGCCCCGCGGCGCCGCCGGCCTGCGCTCTGTCCGGCGTTTCGCGGCGCCTCCGAGCGGCGGCGCGCGGCGCGCGGGCCGCTCGACGCCCTCCGCGCGCTTCGCGCAGCGGCGCGGCGAGCCTGCGCGCAGCGCGCCGCGCGCCGCCGCTCGGAGGCGCCGTCCGCGGGCGGCTGTGAACCGTCCGCACAGCGCGATGGCACCCATTCTGCTGCGTGGGACGCGCCATGGACTGCCTCCGCTCCTCCGCGCCCCTCGACGCGGGACTCCCGTCCTCGGAGCGATCCCTCAGGGGACGCCTGCTCGGGGGGCGGTACCTCATCGAGCAGCTGATCGGCGCCGGCGCGATGGGGCGCGTCTACCGCGCGCGGCACCTCGGGCTCGGGCGCGCGTGCGCCGTGAAGATCATCCGCGAGCGCGGCGCTTCGCCGGGCGCGGCGGGCGGAGCGGGCCGCCGCGCCTGCACGACGCGCGTCTGCGCGCCGTCGCGCCGGGAGGACCCGGACCCCCGCGCCTCGAGCGGCGTGAGCGAGCGGCCCTCGACCGACTCGAGGCCGCGCTCCGGCGGCGTCCGCGCCGGGGACGCGGTGCTGAGGTTCCACGTCGAGGCGATGGCGGCGAGCCGGCTCGATCACCCGAACATCGTGCGGGTCCTCGACTTCGGCTGCGAGCCGTCGTTCCCCCACGGCGCGCCCTTCGCGGGCGCCGACGGGCGCGAGCCGGAGCCGCCGAGCCTCTGGTACCTCGTCACCGAGCACCTCGACGGCAAGGACCTCATCGACCTGCTCAACGCCGCGCCGATCCTGCCCGCGGAGCGCATCGTCGCGATCATGCGCCAGCTGTGCTCCGCGCTGCAGCACGCGCACGACGCGGGCGTCATCCACCGCGACGTCAAGCCCGAGAACATCCGCCTGGTGCCCCGCGTCGACGACGGCGGCGCGCCGTTCGAGCAGGTGAAGCTCCTCGACTTCGGGACGGCGAAGGTGCTCCACGACGAGCGCTCCGGCGCGCTCGCGGGCGCGCCGCTGCTCGCCGCGGCCGCCGACGACGGCCGGCTCGTCATCGGGACCCCCGCCTACATGAGCCCGGAGCAGGCGGCAGGGCAGCCCGTGGACGCGCGCAGCGACATCTACGCGTGCGGCGTGCTGCTCTTCGAGATGGCGACGGGGCGGCTCCCGTTCGAGCGCCCGACGCCCGTCGCGCTCGCCGCCGCGCACGTCGACTCCCCGCCGCCCCTGCCGAGCGCCCTTCACCCGGAGATCGATCCGGATCTGGAGGCGCTGATCCTGCAATGCCTGCGCAAGAACCCGGACGACCGCCCGCAGAGCGCGCGCGCCCTGCGCGAGGCGCTCGCGCACATCGCGCTCCGCAGCGGGCGCTCCGCCGCGGAAGAGCGCGCCCCAGCGCGCGCTGCGGACGACGCCCCGGCGCGCGCTGCGGACGACGCCTCGGCGCGCTCCGCGTGCACCTCGACGTGGGTCGGGTACCGTTCCCCGTCCTCGCTGCCGGGGAGCGCGCTCCTGGATCTGCCCTGCTCCCCGCCGGACGCGCGGCGCGATCCCTCGTCCGCGTCCACCTGGGTCGGCCACGGCGCCGCGCCCTGCCCGCCCGCGGCGCTCGTCGAGCCCGCCGCGGACGCCGCCGCGGCCGGCGCGCCGCCGGCGGACGCGGCGCCTCCCAGCGCCGCGGCTCCGTCGCCCGCTCTTGTCTGCGCGCATCCCAGCCCGGAGCTCGACGCCGCGCTCGCGCCCGTCCTCCTGCTGCGGGCGCGCCTGCCCGGCGGGCTGCGGAGCCAGGCGCGGCTGCGCCGACGGCGTCGCCGGCGGCTCGCTCCGGTCGTGGTCGGCACCGTCGCGGCCACGGTGCTCGGCGGATCGCTGTGCCTGCTCTTCAGCGCTGCCGGCGCGGCGCTCGCCCCGCTCGCCTCGCCCTCGCCGGGGCGCGACGGCGACGCGCCCCCGACCGACGACGCGCGGCCGACGCCGCCGCGCGCGGACGAGCCGGAGCGCGCCTGTCCCCTGGAGCCGCCGTGAGCGCCGCGGGAGCGGGAGACCGGCCTCGAGATCGGCGCGCCGGGCGGGTCGACGATGTACAGCCGGTGCCCAGCGCCGCGGGCCGGATGGCGACGCCGTTCACGCTGGCTGCCGAGCCTCCGCTTCAGCCCGGTGCGAACGGAGCTCACCGCGAACGGCACGTCGTCTGCAAACGCTGGCCTCCGCGTTGACGCGGGAAGACGCCCCTCGGCGTCGCCCGGTGTCGAGAGGAGCGAACCATGTCCGTGCTGTTGTGGATCCTGTTTGGGCTCATCGTCGGCGTCATCGCCAAGCTGCTCACCCCCGGGCGCGATCCCGGCGGCTTCGTGGTGACCGCGCTGCTCGGCATCGCGGGCGCCCTGCTCGGCGGCTTCATCGGCCGGGCCCTCGGGCTCTACCCGTCGTACCAGTCGAGCGGGGGCTTCTTCATGTCGATCCTGGGCGCCGTCATCCTCCTCGCCATCTACAACGCGACGCTCGGCCGGAGGGCGACGAGGCCCTGAGGGCTCGCCCCCTTCGCGGGCTCGCGCCGCAGCGGCGAGGCGGGCGGTTCGAGCAGCGCCGCGGCGGACACCACGCGGGCCGGCCCGGCGCGCCGGTCCAGGCGAAACTCGAGCGCGACGTCCGGCGGCAGCGGCCGGATCGCGCCCGCGCCGTAGCAGCGGCGATAAACGAGATCGCCCGGCCCCGCGCCCTGCCCGCCGAGCTGATGGCTCCACCACCGCGAGTAGACCGTCGGCCGCGCGGGATCGACCGCGAGCAGATCGGCCCGCTCGAGCCGCACATCGCTGTGATCGCCGCGGTCGGCGGCGCCGTGCTCGGCGGTGAGCCGCCCGTCGTCGCCCACGCTGTAGACGATCCTGAACCCCTCGACGTCGCCCTTGCCGTAGGCGACGCGCTGAACTCCCGGGCCGAAGAGCAGCCCGTGCGTGTAGACGAGGTCCACGGCGAGCGCTGGCAGCACGGTCCAGGTGAGCCAGTTGTTGCCCCAGGGCCGCTCCTCCGAGAAGAACGCGTAGTAGCCGACGGAGACCGTACCGCGCTCTCCCGGCGCGCTGCGGTAGAACAGGACGTCGCCGAGCTCCCCCGCGCTCGCGACCGTCGAGCCGACGCAGATGGGCTGCTGCTCGATCGCCGCGTCGATCGCGCTCGGCTCCGCCGGCGCGAAAGGCGCGTCGGCGGCCGGGCGCGGCAGCGCGCCCCCGCCCGTGGCGCTCGCGAGGAGGGGTACGGCCACTGCGGCGAACGCGACGCCGCGGTTCAGGGGATTCCGGAGGGGCATCAGGGCGGGCTAGGCTAGCGAGCCCGTCGCTGGGCGCGCCACCGCAAAGGGCCGTTCGCGTTCGGCCCATCACGGCGGCGTCGCCGAATGGGTGGTCTCCCGGAGATCGCGCGAGCTCCGCGCTTTCGAGGATCGCGAGGCGCCGGAGAGAGAGTTCAACGCAAAGGCGCAAAAAAGAGATTAAATTATGCATTTTTGCGTCTTTGCGCTCTTGGCGCCTTTGCGTTGAAAATTCTCCTCGCTCGCGAGTCGCTCGCGAGGCAGCTCCCTGCCGGACCTCTGACCCGCGGCGCTACCGGGGCGCGCCGCGGCTCGCCGGCGCGGCGCCGCCGTCGAGCGCGCCGATCGCCCTGCCCGCGAGCGCGCCGGCGGCGAACGTGACCGCCGCGATCACGAGCCACTGCAGGAGCCGGGCGCGCCGTGGCGGGCGCGCCTCCCTCCAGTGCGGCGTCACCGCGTCTCTACCCTCGCTGCGCTCGATCTCGATCGCCGCCTCCTCCGCGCCCGCGCCCGCGTCGACGCCGCGCGCCGCGGGCGCCGCCTCGTCGCGATCGTCCCCGGAGCGGCTCGTCAGGGTGCGCCGCGCGCCCGGGCGCCCGCGGACCCCGGCGGATCGCCGGCAGCCCCGCACGAGCAGCGATCGGTGGCGATCGCGCCCGCTCGCGACCTCGCGCACGAGCGCGGCGATCTCCTGGCCGGCGAGGAGCCCGCGCTCGCTCGAGCTCGGCTCGTCGCCCCCGCCCGGCGCCCTGCGCACCGAGGCGAGCACCTCGGCGAGCGCCTCTTCCATCTGCGCCGCGGCCTCGAAGCGATCGTCGGGATCGCGCGCGAGCGCGCGCCGCACCGCCTCCTCGAGCAGCGCAGGGCACGCCGGGCGGAGCGGCGCGATCGCCGGCACCTCGCCCGAGAGCACCGCGCGCATCGTGGCGCCGTCTTCCTTCCGGTGGAACAGGCGGCGCCCCGTCAGGAGCTCGAACAGGATCACCCCGACCGCGAAGAGATCGGCCCGCGCGTCGATCCGCTGCCCGCGCAGCTGCTCGGGCGCCACGTAGCCGAGCTTGCCCTTCACCGTGGGGGCGTCGCTCGACGGCGCCGGACCGCCCGCCTGGCCCGGCGAGCCGAGCGGGAAGGCGTCGTCCAGGATGCCGCGCATCGCCGTCATCTCCGCGACGCCGAAGTCGATGAGCTTGATCTCGCCCTCGAGCGAGAGGAGCACGTTCTGCGGGCTCACGTCGCGGTGCACGAGCCCGACGAGCTGCCCGCCGTCGTCGCGGAGCCCGTGCGCGTGCCCGAGCGCCCGCAGCACGCCCACGCCGATCTCGAGGGCCGCCTCGATCGGGAACGGCCGCCCCTCGGCGAAGAGCGCGCGCGCGGCCGCCGCCAGATCGCAGCCCGGGACGTACTCGACCACGAGGTGATGGCGCCCCTCGTGAAACACGAAGTCGTGGAACCGGATCACGTTCGGGTGCTGGAGCCGGGCGCTGATCCACGCCTCCCGGAGGAACATCCGCACGATCGACGGATCCCGCCGCGCCTCGGGGCGAAGGCGCTTCACGACGACGGGGTGCGCGATCCCTGCCGACCCGCGCCGGCACGCGAGGAACAGCTCGGCCATGCCGCCGGCCGAAAGGCGCGCGAGCAGCGCGTAGCCGCCGTCGCCCATGGGCAGGTCCATCTCGCGAGGCCTCCACGGCTGCGCGGGCGCGCCCAGCTCGTCGCGCCCCGGCATGCCGAAGGCGCGGAGCGAGGACGGCCGCCGCGCCATCCACTGCCGGAGTCGCCCCACCCCGGCCACCCCCCGGACCTGCCCGCGCCGCCACATCGCCCCTCCGCTATTCACGCTGCATGCCACGGAGAGGGCCGCGTCACCGTCACCTCCGAGCCACGGGCGCCCCGCGCCGCTGCGTGAATCCCGCCGGATGAGAGCGCATGTCGGCAGCTGCGGAGACCCGAGGCGAGCGCCGCTTCCGGCGGAAAAGCCGAAAATTCGATGGCCTCCTGTTCCGCACAGGCGCGTGGAGGGCCGCGCGCGCAGAGGACGGCGCGCGCAGCGCCGGGCCCCGCCCGCGGCGGAACGCGGATCAGGCCGCGGTGGCGGGCGAGGCGCGGACGCGGCGCGCGAGCAGCGCGCGCAGCTCGCGGAAGGAGACGGCGCGCAGGGCGAGGAGGAGGGCGACGTAGACGGCGACGCCCACCGCGATCGACGCCCACATCCCCGCGAGCGCGCGCGCGGCGTAGGCCGCGGTGGTCATCGCCGCCGTCGCGGCGAGGACCGCGGCGATGCGGCCGAGCTCGACGCACTGGGCCCAGCGCGCGCTCAGGCCCCACGACGCGATCAGCGACCCGGCGCTGACGACGAGCGTCGCGCCCGCGGCGCCCACGGCGCGGTAGCGCGGCAGGAGGAGCAGGTTCAGCGCGACGTCGGCGACGAGCGCCACCGCGAGCAGCTTCACCATCGCGACCTCGCGCTTCGCGGCGAGAAGCGGCAGCGTCACGACCTGGAACGCGAACGTCACGGGGACGCCGCAGGCGAGGATCCGGAGGACGTCCGCCGCCGGCGCGTAGTCGCCCGCCGATCCGTAGACGAGCTGGACGATGTCCGGCGCGAGCAGGAAGACGCCGGCGGCGACCGGCAGCCCGAACAGCGCGGCGACGAGCATGCAGCCGCCGTAGAGGCGGCCGAACGCGTCGCTGTCTTGGGCGTAGAGGCGCATGCCGGCCGCGAAGGCGGCGCCGAGCAGCACGTCGGGTAGCATCCTGAAGTTCTCGCTCAGCACCCAGGCCGCGCTGTAGACGCCCACGGCCTCCTCGTCGCAGAGGGCGCGGAGCATCACGCGATCGGTCTGGAGCAGCGCGCTCGCGAGCGCCCCGAGCGCGCCGATGGGCAGGCTGCGCTTCACGATCTGCCAGAGCTCGGCGGGGGGCGTGGTGAGCTCGGGCCGGTAGAGCCGGGAGCGCAGGTAGTGCGCGGTGATCCCGAGCTCCAGCACGTTGCCGAGCAGGAACGCCGCGGCCGCGGCGACGACGCCGAAGCCGAGCGCGAGCAGGGCCGCGGAGAGCGCGATGACGAACAGCCGCGCGCCGAGCTCCGCGTAGAGGATGTACTGGAAGCGCTCGTGGGCCTCGAACGAGAGCCACATCGTCGAGTAGAGCAGCGTCGCGAGCTGGGACGCCGCGGCGAGCACGACGAGCTGCGCGCCGAGGCCCGAGCGCGTCGCGAGCGCGACGGCCACGGTCGCGCCGAGCACCAGCGTCCCGGTCACGCCCCGGATGGTGAGCGCCGCGCCGAGGTGACGCGGCCCGAGCTCCGGCTTCACGGCGATCTCCCGGGCGAGGTACCCCCGCACCCCGATGCCGGCGGCGATCGTGACGATCCCTGCGATCGCGAGCGACGCCTGGAACTCCCCCCACGCGGCGACGCCCACCTTCCGCGCGAGGTAGCCGACGAACACGACGCCGAGGACGGCCATGATCGCCTGCTTGAGGAGCATCAGCGCCGCGTTGAGCGCGATGCGCCGGCCATCCTGCATGAACACCTCCAGGTGTCCCCCTGGGGTGGGGCACCGCCGTCCACGCAGCGGGAGTGGGCCCGATTCGAGCATCGTGCGCTCCCAGAGCGCATCCGTCTCGCGCGGCGCGCTCGGCGCTGGAGCGCCCGCGGCGCGCCGCTGCTCTGAGCTCAGCTCGAGGAGCCGTCTCGGGCAGCGCCGATCGAAGAGGCGCTCATCGGGCCCGAGGCACCAACAGCAGGAGGACCGCCAGCGCAGGAGGGGGCCGGCAATCCTCGGAGCGGGACACGGGATTCGAACCCGCGACCCTCAGCTTGGGAAGCTGATGCTCTACCAACTGAGCTAGTCCCGCTTGAGGTGGAGGAAGCTTCTACCCAATCCCGAGCCGCAGAGCAACCCCCTTCATCTCTTTTCCGTCCCTATTTCCGTCCCCGTTTCCGTCCCCGGATTCCTCCCCCGGTTCCGGTCCCGGATTCCTCCCCCGGTTCCCGGCCCCGCGTTCCGGCGGATTCCGACCGACGCCGCGCCCGGCGCTCGGTCGGCGGGGCGCTAGCGGCGCGCGCGCGCGCGGAGCGCGGGCACGCCGAGCACATCGCCCGGCAGCGGCGAGCGCCGCCGCACGGCGCTGTTGCAGTCGCTGGTCGCCGCCGCGATCGCGTTCGTGATCTCGTCCGCGCCCGCGTCCGGCGGGATCCAGGGCAGCTGCTGCAGCGTGGGCCTGTCCGGCGGCAGCCACCGCAGGCTCCTCGTCACGAGCACGACCGGGTGGTCGCTGTCCACGAGCTCGCTCGCGAGCCGCGCGCCGCCGAGCGGCGCCGGCGGCAGATCGAGGCAGATCAGGCACGCATCGAACCGCTCGGTCGCCGACGCGAGCAGGGCGTCGTCGATCGACGACGCGTCCACGATCTCGACGTTTGCCAGGGTCGCCTCGATCGCGCGCGCCAGCGCGTCGCAGGTCGCAGCGCGGGCGTCGTGCGCGAGCAGGATCCGGAAGCTGCGCACCGAGCGCGGCCCGGGCCTGCACGCCTCGACGACCTGCAACCTCCCCGAAGCCGGCGTCGCGCGCTCACGAGGTGCACGTCGAACGGTCATGGACTCCCCTTCCTCAGTCACACCAGGGCAACCGTGCCCCAGGCTAACACCCCTTGAGCTCAAACTGACCAACCTTTATATGAGGACGCGCTCTTTCTCGGCACGCCGCGCTGCGGCTCTCTCTCTAGCTCGCCTCGCCGCGCCGCGGCATGCTGGCATCGACTACGGAAACATCTACGAAGGACGGTCATGCATGAGTCGGTTTCTCATCTCCACACCTTGCGAGTGCCAGGCAAGCCTCTCAGCCACCCTGGACGAGCACCGGCACGTCACCGCCGGGTGGGCCACCCGGGCTCCCCGCGGCCGGTCGGCCGGCGGTGAAGCCGACAAGGAGCTCGCTCCTGCGCACAGCATCAATGCCCACCTCGACCGGTTCGACGTGGCGTGGTTGTGCCCCTACTGCGGGCGCAACACGCTCCGCACCTTCTATGCAGGCGCGATGAGGCGGCTGCCCGACGCGCCGCCTGCAGCAGGGCCCGCCCCCTCCGGCACGACGCCCGCGCCCTGACGGCCCGCGGCGCCGCGCTCTCCTCGACCCGATCCCCTCGATCCGTTCATCCCGCCCACCGATGCGCCGCGCCCCTGCGGCGCCGCGCCGGCGCCGCTCGCCGCCCGCGCGCGCAGCCGGCGAACGACGTCGACGCGACCCCGCGTCCCCCTCCCCTCGCCGACGCGCCCGCAGCTCAGCGCCGGGCTGCTGCGCCGCGTCCTTCGCGGAGGCGGAAGCGTGCAAACGCGACCGAATCATGGCCCCTCAACCCGCCGCGCGCCGGGGCCATTCCCATCCGCTCACGATCCTCCGCGGCGCGCATCGGCGCCTCCGCGGCGCGCATCGGCGCGCGCGCCGCCCGCCCGCTCAGCTGCCTTTTCCCGGCTGCGAGGTGCCCATCGTCCCGAAGACCCAGTCCCAGAGCGGCGACGACACGCCCCACCGCGCGCGTTCTCCCGTGTGGTGATGGACCATGTGATGCCGCTTGATCCACTTCCCCCAGCGCGAGCTCATGCGGAAGTGGTGAATGGCGTAGTGGGTGCCGTCGTACACGAGGTACCCGAGGCTGAAGCCGATGAACAGCGGATCCGCGGGGACAGGGCCGAAGACGGCGCGGAACAGCATGTAAAAAACGGCGCCGAGGGGAATGCTGGCGCCGAGCGGCATCACGAGCCGGTCGGCGTCCTGCGGGAAGTCGTGGTGCACCCCGTGGAGAACGAAGTGCATCCGACGCTGCCACAGGCGCGGACCGACGTAGTGGAACACGTAGCGGTGCAGGACGTACTCGGCGAACGTCCACAGGAACAGACCGGCGAGCACGAGGCCGAGCCCGGACCAGAGGCCGACACCAAACCCGGCGGCGCGGACGCCCAGGTAGCCGAGGACCGGGAGCCAGAAGGCGAACGGCGTGATCGGGTGGATCCGCGAAAATCGCTCGATGAGCGGCGTCTCGAACATCTGGCAGGTCGCAGGACGCGCGGTGCGCTCGGTGGTGGTGCCCGTCATCGTGCACCCCTGCTACCTCATTTATCCATTGTCGGCCAGAGGTAGGCCGGCGCCCAGCGGATCGGCGGATGCCGGGAAATGGCCGTGCTCCCCGCCGCGCTCGATGCGGGTCAGGGCGTCCCCTCCAGGCGGCGACGCGCGCGCGTCGCGCGCCCGACGGCCGAGCGACGCGCGGCGCGCGTCAGGACAGCCGCGCGCCGCGCGCGTCAGCCCGCGAAGGACGCCTCGTAGAGGTGGCGGAGATCGTTCCGCGAGCACGGGCGCGGGTTGCTCGTGTGGCAAGCGTCCTGCGCGGCGAGATCGGCCAGCGCGTCGAGCTTGTCGCGCGAGACCCCCGCCTTCTCGAGGCCGGCCGCGAGCCCGATGCGGGCGCGCAGCGCGCGGATGGCGTCGGCGCACGCGGCCGCGTCCTCGGCGGCGCCGAGGAGCGCCGCGACGCGCGCGAGGCGCGGCGCCGCCGCGGCGACGTTGAACTCGACCACCGGCGGGAGGCAGAGCGCGTTGGCGAGGCCGTGGTGCAGCCCGCACTCGCTCGAGAGCGGGTGCGCGAGCGAGTGGCACGCGCCGAGCCCCTTCTGGAACGCGACGGCGCCCATCATCGCCGCCTTCATCATGGCGCCGCGCGCCTCGAGGTCGTCGCCGTGCGTCACCGCGCGCTCCAGGTTCGCGGCGGCGAGGCGGATGCCCTCGAGCGCGATGCCGTCGGCCATCGGGTGATCGCCCTTCGCGACGTACGCCTCGATGCAGTGCGTGAGCGCGTCGAAGCCCGTGGCCGCCGTCAGGAACGCCGGCATCGACCGCGTCATCACCGGGTCGAGCAGCGCGGCGTTGGCGAGCAGGTACGGCGAGAAGATCACCGTCTTCCGGTGGTTCACGTCCAGCGTCACCACGCCCGAGCGGCCGACCTCGCTGCCGGTCCCGGCCGTCGTGGGGATCGCGAGCATCGGCGGGACGCTCGGCGTGATGAAGCGATCGCCGCCGGTGGCGTCGTCGTAGTCGACGAGCGGCCGATCGTGGTTCACGCCGAGGCGGACGAGCTTGCCGACGTCGAGCGGCGAGCCGCCCCCGAGCGCCACGACGAGATCGGCGCGGGCGTCGCGGAACGCGGCGACGCCGTCGTGCACGTTCTTCTCGACCGGGTTGCCGAGCACGTCGTCGAAGACGGCCACCTCGAGCCCCTCCTTCCGCAGCGAGGCCGCGACGGGCTCGAGCAGACCCGAGCGGACGACGCCCTTGTCCGTGACGATGAGGGCCCTCGCCGCCCCGAGCCGGCGCGCCTCGGCGCCCGTCTGCTCGACGACGCCGGCGCCGAAGAGGATGCGTGTAGGAAAGCTCCAAACCGTGAACTGGCTCATGATCACACCGCCTCGAAGTAGCGCTTCAGCTCCCAATCCGTGACCGCGCGCTCGTACTGCCGTACCTCCCAGTCGCGCGTCAGGACATAGTGGTCGACGAACCTCTCGCCGAGGATCTCGCGCGCCCTCTGGCTGCCCGCGAGCAGCCGCGTCGCCTCCGCGAGCGAGCGCGGCAGCGCGAGGCGCGACGACTCGGCGCTCGACGCGTCCCCCGAGGCCTGCGCGGGCGGCTCGACGCGGTGCTCGATGCCGTAGAGCCCCGCGCCGAGGCACGCGGCCATGGCGACGTAGGGGTTGATGTCCGCGGCGGTCTGGCGGTACTCGACGCGCGCGCCGGGCGTGCCGAGGCCGATGAGGCGGATCGCCGCCGTGCGGTTCTCGACGCCCCAGCTGGCGGTGAGCGGCGCCCAGACGCCGGGCACGTACCGCTTGTACGCGTTGATCGTGGGCGAGTAGAGCGCCGTGAGCTCGGGCATGAGCGCGATCTGGCCGCCGACGTAGTGGCGCAGCGCGGGCGGGAGCCGGTCGGGCGACGACGCGTCGTCGAAGATGTTCTTGCCGTCCCGCCAGAGGCTCTGGTGCAGGTGGCCGCTCGAGCCGGGCAGGTCCGCGTTCCACTTCGCCATGAACGTGACCGAGAGGCCGTGCTCGTGGGCGATCTGCTTCATGGCGACCTTGAAGAGCGCGGCCTTGTCCGCGGCGCGGAGCACGTCGTCGTAGCGGATCGCCGCCTCGTACACGCCGGGGCCGGTCTCGGTGTGCAGGCCCTCGATCTCGACGTCGAAGGCGCGCATCTGGTCGAGGATGGCGGCCATGAGCTTCTTGTTCTGGCCCTCGCGGACCCACGAGTAGCCGAACATGCCGGGGCTGAGCGGCGTGAGGCCGGCGAAGCGCTTGTCGTGCAGCGAGCGCGGCGTCTCCTCGAAGAGGAAGAACTCGAACTCGCACGAGAACTTCGCCGAGATCCCCATCCGCTCGCCCTTCGCGATGACGCTCCTGAGGAGCGAGCGCGGGCACGCGGGGTGCGGGGCGCCGCGCTCGTCGCGGAAGTCGGCGAGCATCGCGACGGTGTTCGGCTCCCACGGCAGGTCGCGGAGCGTGCTCGGGTCGAGGACCGCGTGCGCGTCCGGGTAGCCGGTGTGCCAGCCGGTGACCTTGGTGTTGTCGTAGAGGACGTCGGCGATGTCCCAGCCGAAGATGACGTCGCAGAAGCCGAAGCCGCTCCCGAGGGCGCTCTTCAGCTTCTCGAGGGAGACGTACTTTCCGCGGAGGAGGCCGTCGATGTCAAAGCCGCCGATCTTGGCGCGGGTGATGCCCCGCGCTTCCAGATCGGAGAGGAGCTTCTCGGAGGTCGAGGCGGTCATGGGCCGCGACGATAGCAGGGGTACGGGGCCGCAGGGCAAGCGCGCGCGCCGGCCCCGGGCGACGTCCCCGCGCCATCTCCCGGACATGCGCCGGACGCGCGCGCGGTCTGCCCGCGCGCGCGCTCACTTCACCCGGACGCTCTGGATCGGGTAGCGCTCCGCGAGCGGCACGAGCACGCGCTCGACGAGCTCGCGGACGCGCGCGTAGCGCTGGTGGTTCGTCGCGGCCGGGTTGCGCTTCGAGTCGACGACGCCGATGCGGATGTCCAGCGTGCGGGCGTCCTCGACGCCCCCGGTCACGAACGCGTCCGGGTGCACCTTGTCGAGCTCGACGTTGAGCTCCGCGGCGTCCGGGACGGCGCCCGTGAAGGTGACCTCCAGCGCCTCGCCCAGGCCGTTCAGCACGGCGTTGAGGTTCTCCACCGGGAACGGCTGGCGCGCGAGCCACGCGACGACCGCGCGCCGCGCGCCGCGCAGCGCCACGCTGACGGCGAGCGCGACCGCGATCGGCGCGAGCGCGAGGGCGCCGAGCGCGCGCGCCACCGAGGGGCCCGCGTCGCGGCCGAGCGCCGCGAGGAACGCGAGCAGGAGCGCGCCCGAGGCGAGCGCCACGAGCGGCGGATCGGTGAGCACGCCCCACCGCGAGGTCGACGCGTTCATGATCCGCGTGAAGCGGGCCGACACGCTCTCTTCGGCGCGCCGCTCCGCGGCGCTCCCGTGGGCCTGGTCAGGCATCGCCGGCGTCTCCGAGCATGCGCCAGAAGAACAGGCCGACGCCGAAGAGGAGCAGCACGCCGGCGACCCAGAACGAGCGCACCGGGCCGAAGCTCAGCACCTCGCCCGATCGTTTCATGATGAGGTCGGCGACCGTGACCACGCAGGCGAACACGATGCAGGCCACGGGCAGCGCGAGCTGCTGGAGGAGGCTCGGCCCGGCGGCGATCGGCCTCGGCTCCGGCGGGCGCGGCCGCGCGTCCGGCGCCGGCGGGCGCGCCGACGGCCGGTACCTCATCGACGGCAGGTCCGACAACGGGCGCACCGCGGCCGGCGCCAGCGACGTCGCGCGCGGCGTCGCGCCGAGCGCCACCTCCAGCGGCGGCGAGCTCTCCATCATCCCGCCGCCGCGCGCGTGCAGGCCCGGCGGGGCGCTCTCCATCCCGCCGCCGCGCGGGAGCGCGCCCACGGGCGTCGCCTCCGCGAAGCCGGCGCGCTCGTCCCAGAGGCCGCGGCCTCGCGCGCTCCCGGGCACCACGTCGGCGGCGAGCGCGCCCACCCCCCGGCCCCGCGCGCTCTGCGGCGCCTCGGGCAGATCCATCTCGAGCCCGGCCGAGTCCGAGGGCGGCGCCGGGCGCACGCTGCTCGCGGGCCCGTCCCGGCGGCCGCCCCGGGGCGAGCGCATCGAGGCGGGGGCCACGTCGAGATCGAGCTCGAGCGACCCTGTGTCCCTGGGCGTGTCGAGCCAGACGTGCCCGGCGCGCTTGACCTGCGGGGCGGCCGCGCGCATCGACGACGAGGGCGGCGGCGGGGTGGAGTACGCGTCCTCGAGCGCGGCGGCGCGCCCGAAGGTGGGCGCGAGCCCCATGGCCGCCTCCAGCTCGGTCCAGAAGGTCTCGATGTCCCTCGTGCGGTCGCGCGGGCTCACGGCGAGCGCGCGCTCGAACACCGCGTCGACCTCCGGCGGGATGTTCGCGCCCTCGGTCCGGGGCGTGGGCCGGCGCTTCACGTCGAGCGCCGTGCCCATCATGGCTTGCGCCTCGCCATCGATCACCTGCCGCCCGACGAGCGCCTCCGCCATGGTGAGCGCTAGACCCCAGACGTCGGTCCAGGTTCCCGTCTGCCCGAACCGCTTCGGCGCCCACTGCTCCGGCGCGCCGTACGCCGGCGAGAAGGCGTTCAGCGGGTCGCCGTTCGTGACCCGGCCGACGGCCTGCTCGGCCAGCGTCTTCGCCTGGGCGATGCCGTAGTCGAGGATCTTGAGGCGCTCGGTCCCCTCCTGGGTCGTGATGAAGATGTTCTCGGGCTTGAGGTCGCGGTGGATGATCGACACCGTGCCGTTCGGGCTCGGGAAGCGATGCGCGCGCGAGATCGCCTGCGCGATGGGGCGCATCATCTTCATCAGCCGGTGGAGCGGGATCGGCGGCTCCCCCTTGAGCCTGCGCCGATCGATGACCTTGTCGAGCGACTCGCCCTCCAGCCACTCGAGGGCGAGGAAGGGGACGAACTCCCCGCGCTTGAGGTGCAGCACGTCGACGTGGAGCGGGCGGACGACCTCCGGGATGGAGGCGGAGAGCCGGAAGAGCAGCTGGGCTTCCTCGCGGAATTTTTCGAGGAAGAGCTGGCGTTCGCGCGGGGTCTTCGCCTCGGAGACCTTCAGGCATTTCAGGGCGACCGGCGCGCGAAAGCCGCCATGGATCGCGCGGTACACCACGCCGAATCCCCCCTCCGCGACCACCTGCTCGACGTGGAAATTACCCGCCTGCGTGGTCCCGACGATGCCGAAGACGTCGTCCGCCATGCTCCCCTGAGCCATAGCGCACGGCGCCGCTGGACCGAAGGGCGAAACCGAATTTTGCTGTTCGATTGTGCCGATCCCGCGTGCCGATCCCGCGTGCCGATCCCGCGTGCCGATGCCGCAGCCGGTCATCGGGATGCGCCGAGGTGGCCAGATGGGCGCGGAGGACGGAGAAGGGAGCGCGGCCGGTTGTTCTGCGTGTTCCGCGTGTTCCGCGTGACGGCTGGCGTCGCCGCCGGCGCGGCCGGAGGCGCTGGGTCAGCTCCGGAGGTGCGAGGAGGCGTCGCGGTGGGCCTTGTCCTCTTCCTGGAGGATCGAGAAGACGAGGCCGGCGCCGATGATCGGCAGCAGCCAGACGAGCTGCGCTTGCCAGACCTTCTGCTTGGTCTCGTAGACGCGGCTTCGGAAGACGCGCACGGTGACGTAGATCTGGAAAGCGAGGAGCGCCGCGAGCGCGGTGCCGACGAGGATATCGAAGGGCGTCATGGGTGGACCGCGGACCAGCCTAGCCATGAAGCGCCCCCCCGCAACCCGGCGGCGCCCGCGGGGGCGATTTCGTCCCCGGCGGGCACGATGCCGACGCGGGTCGCGGGCGCGGATGGGTCTGACGGGTGGCCGTGGGCCGCCGTGGGTGCCGTGGGTGAGGTAGAGAGGATCCTCGGCGCCGTTGTCTCGAGGACGAGCGCACCGGCGACGCCCGCTCGTCTGATCTCCGGGCAGGCCGGCCCACCCGGGTTGCGGGACGCGTGGTGCCCGAGCGCCGGAAGGCTGCGGGCGGGCGCAGGCCTCGTCGTCGAGCTGTCAGGATCGCCGCCCGGCGGCGACGCGAAGTAAGGCATCTTACTCAGATCGCCGCCCGGTAGCACCTTGATGTAAGGCATATTACTCGAATCGCCACCCGGCGGCGCTTCGCCGCATTCCAACTCGCGCCGAGCGCCTACCGGTGGCACCTTTGGGTAAGGCATCTTACTCGAATTGCCACCCGGCGGCGCTTCGCCGCATTCCAACTCGCGTCGATCGCCTACCGGTGGCACTTTCAAGTAAGACAACTTACGTCGATACGCCGCCAGGGGGCGCCTGCCGCATTCCAACTCGCGCCGAACGCCTCCCGGTGGCACCTTCGAGTAAGACAACTTACGTCGATACGCCGCCAGGGGGCGCCTGCCACATTCCAACTCGCGCCGAGCGCGGCTACGGCTCGTTTTCCTGGCAGACCCGGGACCTCAACCCCCTTTGCCTGAGAAGGGCAGCAGCTGCTCCCTGAGGACGTTCAATCTAAGTTCGATGGGGGCGAGTCGGCGAAGACCGCTGCCTGCAGCTGGCGTTGCTTCGCAGTCCTGCGCCGAGCCCGATAGTCGACGCACTGGGCAGTGCGGAGGCGGCATCGCTGAGGGATTTCCCTGAAGGCGACGCCGCGGCCTGATACCCTCGGCAGAGGGAGCATGGCCAAAGAGCGCGAGCACAGGTTGCGAGTCCTGCACATCTCGGATCTCCACGTGCGCGGACCGCGCGAAACGGAGGCATGGCGCAGGCGGCGCGTGCTCGGCGAGGCGTGGGAGAGAAATCTCGACGACCTCGTGAAGGATGGGATCCCGATCGATCTCGTCTGCTTCACCGGAGATGTCGCCGACCACGGAACCTCGGAGGAGTACGGGCCAGCGACGGAGTTCGTGGAGGCGACGCTCGGGCGGCTCCACGTGCCGAAAGAGCGGTTCTTCGTGGTACCAGGGAACCACGACATCCATCGCAGGACGAACCGGGCTGCGTGGAAGAAGCTGCGCTCCCTGCTGTTCGACGTACCTGCGATCGAGAGGTCGCGCTGGCTCCAGGGCGGCAAGGCGCCCCGGGGCCTGCGGGACAAGTGGCGCGAGCAGGTACTCGAGCGAGGAGCCGCCTTCCGTACGTGGTTGTCGTCCATCGGGCGCGAGGCCCTCTTGCCGGATCGCTCGCCGCACGGACGCCTCGGCTACCGCGTGCGCGTGCCTGGCTTACCGTTCGACGTGCAGGTCATCGGTCTCGACTCGGCGTGGCTCTGCGGCGACAACGCGGACAGCGGCAACCTCCTGCTCACCGAGGGTCAGGTGGCGCGCCTCGCCACGGACGAGCACGGCAAGCCCCTGCCGGGCTTCCGCCTAGCGCTCATGCACCATCCGCTCACGGATCTCGGCGACGCCGACAGTTGCCGCGACCTGCTCGCCGAGCACGTGGATCTGGTCCTGCGCGGGCACCTGCATCGCGAAGAGCTCGCCGCGTGGGTGGGCCCCGGGCAGATATTGCGGCAGGTCGCGGCCGGGTGCCTCTACGAGGGGAGCCTCGGAAATACCTGGCGGAACGCCTGCCACCTCTTCGACGTGACGCTGGACGCAGCGGGAAGGCCGAAGCGCTACGACGTGCGGCTGCGTGGGTTCTCCGATCGCCAGGCGGGCTTCTGGTTCGATGATGGAAGCTTGTACGCAGAGGCGCCTATCGGCCGCCTCACCTGGATGGTGCGCCCACCGTCCGAGCCTCCACCCCCTCCTTCCACGCGTGGCCGCGTCTTCGTCGGGCGGAGAGAGGAGTTGCAGCGCATCGCCGAGGCGCTCCTGCCCAGCGCGGGCGAGCGCAAGCCCGCAGCCATTTGCGCGGTACAGGGGATGCCGGGCGTGGGCAAGTCGTACCTCGCGGAGCAGTTCCGGTTCGAGCGGGCCAGCGGTTTCCCGGGCGGGGCGGTTCTCGTCGCGCTCCAGCCGGAAGAGGGCCGTGCGGCAGAGCCACTCTCGACCGCGTTGCTCGGGGACATCGCGGATCAGCTGTCCCTGCGCGCGCCGCCGGAGGAGATGGCTGCGCGCGTGCGCGACCGGCTGCGTGTGCCGCTGACGCTCCTCCGCGTGGAGAACGTCGACAGCGAGGCTGCGGCGGGCGCGGTCGTGTGGCTCGCGAGGTGGTTGCGGGATTGCCCGATGATCGTGACAGGCCGCTACAAGGGGCTCGGAAACGGTGCCGGCTGGGTGCGCGTCCCGGTAGCGGAGTTCGACGAGCCGACGGCGCTGGAGCAGCTCGAGGCCGAGCTTCCGCCCGAGCGGGTGCGGGGGAAGAGGGAAGAGCTCCGGCGTCTCGTGCGGGAGCTTGGACGCTTGCCGCTGGCGCTGCACCTCGCCGCCGGGTACCTGCGCGAGGGCGGATATGATGCGGGGACGTTCCTTGAGGAGCTGCGGCGTAGCGGGTTCGATCTCGACCCAAACCACCCGGACGACAGGCTGCTCCAGAAAGAGTCACAGCGGGCGAACCTCCACCGGACGTTCTCGCTCTCGCTGGTGTTGCTCGGCAGACAGCTCGGGGCTGACGCGGACGCGCTCCTCGCGGGGCTGCGCGCGCTCGGGCACGCGCCGCTCGGCGGGTTCGGGCGAAGCCTCGGTGAGGCGCTCGCCGGGCTCTCCGCAGTGGGTTTCGCCCGGTTGATGAACACCGCGGGAAAGCTGTCCCTCGTGATGCCAGCGGAGGAGCGGGAGGACGATGCCTGGCGCATCCACCCGTTGCTCGCGGAGTGGCTACGATGGGGCGCGGATGAGGCCGCGGTGCTGGCTCGAATGACGGAATGGTTCGTGGAACGGTTGCGGGCGAAGGCGGAACAGCCATGGAAGGAGGTGACACGCGAAGCGGGGACGCTTTCGGCATGGCTCGAACGGGTGAGCGGGGAGGATGTGGCGCGGGTCGAGCGTGCAGGGTCGCTGTATGCAATGCTGAATGGCCCGTTCCACGTGTGGATGGAGTTCTGCGCGCGGGGGCTCGGAGAGAGGACTGACCCGAAGGAACGGTCCGGCCTGCTCTGGACGCTGGCAAACGTGGCTCGAAACATGGGCGCCATGGACAGCGCTTTAGATGCTGCAGAGCAGAAACTGGCTGTGGACCGAGCCAGGGGGGACGAGCGGGAAGCCGCGCTCGCCGTGGGCTGTCGTGCCGACATTTTCGAGGCGCGAGGCCAGCTCGACGAGGCGCTCCGCATACGTCAGGAAGAACAGCTTCCCGTCTTCGAGCAGCTCGGCGACGTGCGCTCGCGCGCCGTGATCATTGGCAGGATCGCCGACATCTTCCAGGCGCGAGGTCAGCTCCACGAGGCGCTGCGCATACGTCAGGAAGAACAGCTTCCCGTCTTCGAGCGGCTCGGCGACGTGCGCGAGCGTGCCGTGACCATGGGCCAAATCGCCAATATCCTCCAGGCGCGAGGCCGGCTCGACGAGGCGCTCCGCATACGACAAGTAGAACAACTTGCAGTCTTCGAGCGGCTTGGCGACGTGCGCTCGCACGCCGTGACCATGGGCCAGATCGCCGACATCTTCCAGGCGCGAGGCCAACTCGACGAGGCGCTCCGCATACGACAAGAACAGCTTCCCGTCTACAAGCGGCTTGGCGACGTGCGCGAGCGCGCCTTGACCGTGGGCAAGATCGCCGACATCTTCGAGGTGCGAGGCCAACTCGACGAGGCGCTCCGCATACGACAAGAAGAAGAGCTTCCTGTCTACGAACGGCTCGGCGACGTGCGCCTTCGCGCCGTGACCATGGGCCAAATCGCCAATATCCTCCAGGCGCGAGGCCAGCTCGACGAGGCGCTCCGCATACGTCAGGAAGAACAGCTTCCCGTCTACGAACGGCTCGGCGACGTGCACTCGCGCGCCGTAACCATGGGCCAGATCGCCGACATCTTCCAAGCGCGAGGCCAGCTCGACGAGGCGCTCCGCATACGTCAGGAAGAACAGCTTCCCGTCTACGAACGGCTCGGCGACGTGCACTCGCGCGCCGTAACCATGGGCAGGATCGCCGACATCTTCGAGGTGCGAGGCCAGCTCGACGAGGCGCTCCGCATACGACAAGAAGAAGAGCTTCCCGTCTACGAACGGCTCGGCGACGTGCACTCGCGCGCCGTAACCATGGACAGGATCGCCGACATCTTCGAGGTGCGAGGCCAGCTCGACGAGGCGCTCCGCATACCTATGAACGTGTCAAGCTCGGGACAACGATTCACGTCGATCTCCGGCCGGGAGAAGGGGCCTGCGTGGACTTGGCCCGTCGCGTCGTCGCTGGCGCTTGCCGGGCGGATGCCGGCCGGGCGGACCGCAGAGACGAGGCGGACGCCCCAGCAGCTTCGGGCCGCGCGGGGGCCGCTGCGCGACGAGGCAGCCGCTGAGGGCGGCTGGTCTGCGCGACGTGCTTGAGCACCTTCTGCTGGCGCAGCATCCGCAGCTCGCCGTCGGCCAGCGGCGCGATCGGCGGCAGCCCCTCGCGCTCGTAGATCGTATCGAGCGCGGGCACGGTGCGGGTGCGCACGCCCGAGCCGTACGCCTTGGGGCGCGGCTGCCCCTTCGGCAGCCCGGTCCGGCGCCGCTCGCCGGTCGCCTTCACGCGCATCCGGGCCAGCTTGGTGTCGGTCGAGCGCGGCACCGCATAGCGATACGGCTCGTTGTTCTTGAGCATGTGGTAGGCGATGGTCACCAGCTTGCGCGCGGTGGCCACCACAGCCACGTTGCGGTTCTTGCGCTTGGCGAGCCGTCGAAAGAAGTTGCCGAGCGGTCCTGGGTGGTTGCCGACGTGCTGCGCGGCTTGCACCAGCATCCAGCGCGCCTGCCCCTTGCCCTGCTTGGTGATGCGCCCGTGGTAGACGTGTTCGGGATCGCCCGACTGATAGGTCGAGGGCACCAGCCCGAGGTAGCTCGCGGCGTGGTCGGGCGAGCGAAAGCGCTGGATGTCTCCGAGCGCCGCCAAGAGCGTTTGCGCCACCGCCACGTCCACGCCCGGCAGCGTCATCAAGAGCCGCACGCGCGGCTCGTCGTACCCGTCGACGGCCAGCTCCTCGTCGAGCCGCGAAAGCTCCGACTCCAGCTGCCCGAGCAGCCGCAGCTCGCTGTCGAGCGCGGCGCGACCTGCGCCATCCAGCTCCAGCGTCTCCAGCCAGGCGCGTCCCTTCGTTCCGAACAGCTCGTTGACCATCGGGCGGATCAGACGCTGGTGCAAGACGGCGTGAATGCGATTCTTCACCCGCGTCCTGTCGGCCACGAGCGACGCTCGACGGTTGGTCAGCCGGCGCCGTCCTTGCGTCGCCTGATCGGGCTGCCACACCCGCGGCAGGTAGTCGGCGCGCAGCAGCTGCGCCAGCACCAGCGCGTCGACCTTGTCGGTCTTGACCTTCGCGTCGGCAATCGCCCGCGTGCGCAGCGGATTGGAGACGACGATCTCGGCCGCGAGCGGGCGGAGCACCTCCACGATGCTCCAGGTGTGGCTCGTCGCCTCCAGCGCCGCACGGGCGTTCGGGCCCAGGTAGCGCTTGGCGAACCGCACGAGCTCCTCGCGGGTGCAAGGGAAGCGGACGCGACGGCGCAGCTTGCCTGCCTCGTCGATCACGGCCGCTTCGACCGCATCCTTGTGGACATCCAGGCCGACATAGTCCATACGCTCTCTCCAGCGGTGCGAGGAGGGTCGTGCTGCCCGGGTGCCCAGGCGAGCGAGTCCTTCGATGAGGACCCGGCGAGGTGGTTGACCTTCGCGGTCGACTGGCCACCACGCCGACGGAAAAACGGGTCGTACGGCACCTACCTATCCGAGCTCGAGGCTCAACCGGGTGGGCCGGTGGGGCGGTCACATACGACAGCGGGCTCATGGCCCATATGCGAAAGCGACCGACCCCGGGGTGAACGACCCCCTCGCACCGCACTTTCTGGGGAGACAGCGTCTCACCCCGTCCCATGCCCGGTGCGAGGAAGGCCAGCATGGGACGAAATTTTTGCAACCTCCTTGATGCATGAGCTGGGCACTGGCGTGCGTCCCGCAACGCGCTCGCTTCCTGCCAATCCCTGCTCGCCTCACCTCTTGATCGGGGCGTCCGGCGGCCGAGGCGCGCCGCTCCGAGCGCTTGCTCATCACTCAGCTCACCGGCGCGCCTCGGCCGACGGACGCCGGCGCGCGGCAGACGCTGCCTCCAGCCGGCGCAGCCTGCTTGCCGCGCGCTCGCGCTCTTCCGTCTTCGCGACCACCGGAGCCGCTGCGATTCCACTCGCGCGACGCTCGTTGCCGGCACAGCCGCTGCTGCACACCGACGTATCGAGAGCGAATGCAGGGCGGCGGTCACACCACGTTCATAACCGGTACGACAAGAACAGCTTCCTGTTTACGAACGGCTCGGCGACGTGCGCCTACGCGCCGTGACCGTGGGCAGGATCGCCGACGTCCTCCAGACGCGAGGCCAGCTCGACGAGGCGCTCCGCATACGACAAGAAGAAGAGCTTCCCGTCTATGAACGACTCGGCGACGTGCACGCGCGCGCCGTGACCGTGGGCAAGCTCGCCGACATCTTCCAGGCCCGAGGCCAGCTCGACGAGGCGCTCCGCATACGACAAGAAGAAGAGCTTCCCGTCTACGAACGGCTCGGCGACGTGCGCTCGCGCGCCATGACCGTGAGCAAGCTCGCCGACGTCTTCGAGGCGCGAGGCCAGCTCGATGATGCGCTCCGCATACGACAAGAACAGCTTCCCATCTTCGAGCAGCTCGGCGACATGCGCTCATGGGCCGTGACCTTGGGCAAGCTCGCCGACCTCTTCGAGGCGCGAGGTCAGCTCGACGAGGCGCTGCGTATACGGCAGGAAGAGCAGCTTCCTGTTTACGAACGGCTCGGAGACGTGCGCGAGCGTGCCGTAACCATGGGCAGCATCGCCGACATCTTCCAGACGCAAGGCCAGCTCGACGAGGCGCTCCGCATACGACAAGAACAGCTTCCTGTTTACGAACGGCTCGGAGACGTGCGCCTGCGCGCCGTGACCATGAGCCAGATCGCCGACATCTTCCAGGCGCGAGGTCAGCTCGACGAGGCGCTCCGCGTACGACAAGAACAGCTTCCCATCTTCGAGCAACTCGGAGACATGCGCGAGCGCTCCGTGACCATGGGCAGGATCGCCGACATCTTCCAGGCGCGAGGCCAGCTCGACGAGGCGCTCCGCATACGACGAGAAGAACAGCTTCCTGTCGTTGAGCGGCTCGGCGCCACTCGGGACATCCTCATCGCGCGCGTCAACGTTGCGCTCAACCTCCTCGCCCGCAACGCCCCGGGCGACCGAGGCGATGCCGCCGACCTCCTAAGGCGTGCCTACGCCGCCGCAGTCGGCCTACGCATCCCGGAGGCCGACCAGATCCGCTGGATCCAGCAACGCCACGGTCTTCCGCGCTGAGCCCGCTGCCAGGCCGGAACGCCTCCGGGGCGTCCGCACGCGACTTTTGTCGGTTTCTGGGGAGCTCTCGCGCAGCTCTCGGATGGCCGCCTCGTCCCAGCCGGACAACCGCCGATCAGATTGCGGGCGGGTGGTGACCGAGGACCGCTCACTGGTTCGAGCGTCGCATCCAGTACCCCGGCCGCCGCTTCGCGTGAGCGAAGGCGACGATCTGGATACCAGCGCCTTCTGCCGTGAAGAACACGACGAAAGGGAAACGGCGCAGGACATACTTTCGATAGGGATAACCAGCCTGCCATTGAGGCCATGACTCGGGCGCCTCGGCGATGGCGGCGACGGCCGCGTCGATGCCCATCACGAACTCGATCCCGAGCCCAGGACGGCGCCGCTCATACCAGCCCGCAGCCTCGTCCAGCTCAGCCTGCGCATCGACGCGAACGATGATCGGTCGGGTCAACGAGCACCCAGTCGCGCGAGCACCCGCGCCCGAACCGCGTCCCACGCCTCCCCCCCGCTCTCGCCATCGCGCACCGCCTGCTCCCTGCGCTCGAGCTCCTCGAGCCACGCGGCGCTCCAGGCGTCGTCGTACGGCTCCTCGACGCTGGCGAGCAGCTCGGACGCGAGCCTGAGGCGCTCTCCTTCGGGAAGGGACAGCGCGGCAGCGAGGATGTCCTGGGTCGGATGAGCCATGGCCATGTCCAGCGTAGCTCGGCTTGCGCCCCGGATCGACCTGTCGAGCCACGCCGGGCTAGATCAGCACGGCAGCAGTACTACAGTGCGCCCGTGCCTCGACCTCGACCTGGCCCCCGCGCCCGGCGCACCTCGGCGCCGGCCCCTCCCCGGCGCCTCGGCGCCGCGCTCGCCGCCGCGCTCGCCAGCGCCGCGGCGTGTCTCGCGGCGGCGTGCTCGGCGTGCTCCACGCCCTCCTCCAGCGTCGACGGCGGCGACCTGCTCGGCGTCTTCGAGCGGGACGCCGGCGCAGCCGCGGCCGACGGCGGGCAGCCGCAGCCGACGGCGCGACAGGACGCCGGCGCCCGCGGCGCCGGTCCGGCGAGCGCGGCCGCGACGCCGCAGAAGCCGCCCGCGGCGAGGCCGCCCAGCGAAGGGAGCTGCGTCGCCGAGCAGGGGCGCCCGGGGCGCGAGCTCCGCAAGACCCTCGGCAGGCCGCCCTGCCGCGGCGCCCAGGTGCTGGAGACGCGCGACGCCGAGGGATCGCCCCGCTACGCCTGCGTGATCGCGCCGAGCGGCGTGGAGACGCGCGCGCCGCTGCCGCTCATCGTCTTCTTCCACGCCGACGGCGACAACCCGACGAGCGTCGACAAGGAGACCGGCCTCCGCAAGCTCGGCGCCACGTGGAACCTGACCGGCGACCCCGCCCACACGGGCTTCATCGTGCTCGCCCCCCAGGGCCGCGCCTTCAAGACGCCGAGCCAGGCCGAGCGCGAGCGCGGCACGAAGACGTACACGCCGATCGCGCCGTTCGACGTCGAGTTCACCGGCGAGGACAACGTCGACGTCGCGACCGTCGACGCCTTCGTCGACCAGCTGCTCGAGAAGAAGCTCGTGGACCGGCGGCGCATCTACGCGCTCGGCGCCTCCTACGGCGGCCACATGGCGGCGACGTACGCCATGATGCGCGCGGACCGCGTCGCGGCGTTCGCCACCTTCGGCAGCGACGCCCCGCCCGCCGAGTGGGCGTGCCCCGGGCCCCCGCCGCCCGCGATGGCGATCTACCGCGCCTGCGACGACATGTTCTCGTGCGAGTCGGTCGAAAGGTGGCTGCGCGCGCGCGACGCGGCCTCCGCGCAGACCGCGTTCCTGCGCCTCGACGAGGCCAGCAGGGACGAGCCCCACTGCGCGCTCAGGAACCGCTGCTCCGCCAAGAAGGGCGCCATCAACCACGCGCGCTGGCCGAAATCGCGCGAGGCCGATCTGCTCCGCTTCTTCGCGGGCCACGTCCTGGCGATCGGCGCGGACACCCCGACCGCCGAGCGCCCCGCGACACAGACGGGCGCCGCCGGACGCTGACCGGCGGACGCCAACGCGCGCTGGCCAGCGCACCCGCACGCCGCTCGACGCAAAGGCTCGCTGACTGGCGCCGCCGCGCGCTCAACGCATGCAAACGCGCGCTCAAGGACGCTGATCGGCGCCGAATCCGCACACTCGAACGCTGACGCCGTAAGCGCACGCTCTCACTGCTCATCCCACGTGCGCGCCGGGCTCTTCTGCACGTCGACACTGCAACGTTGCGGTGCGGCGTTGAGCGGAGCCGGCGTGTTGTCGTAGTGTTGCTCCCCGATGTCTGCTCAGGTCCAGTCCATCCTCACCCCCTTGCCGGTCGGGATGTCCGTCCCCCCCGGCACGCTCCGCGCCGAGATGGAGTCGCGCCGCGCGACCGGTCGCCGCTTCGACGTCCGCGAGGCCATCGGCCTCGTCGTGCCGCTCTGCACGCAGCTCCACGAGCTGCACGCGCAGGGGCGGACCATGTTCGTTCACCCCTCGTCCCTCGGCTACGGCGCGGGCGGCGCGCTCCAGCTCATCGAGGAGCTCGCGCACACCGCGCCCCTCCTGCCGCGCGACCGCGCGTGCCTCGCGCCCGAGGAGCGCAAGGGCAGCGAAGGCGACGCGCGCGCGAGCGTCTTCGCGATCGGGGCCATCCTCTACGAGCTGCTCACGAACAGCAGCGTGGGCCCAGGGATGCGGCGCCCGGCCGACGTGGTCCCCGACCTGCCGCCCGCGCTGGAAACCGTGCTCGGCAAGTCGCTCGTGGCCGATCCGAGCCACCGCCCGGCGGACCTCGCCGCCCTCGCGCAGGCGCTCTACCAGATCGCCCCGGCCGCCTCGGAGCAGCCGCCGAGCGCCGATACGTCGCACCTCGACGGCGACGGCGACTTCGAGGTCGACATCAACCTCTCCATGATGCCGCCGAACGGCCACCCCGAGGAGCCGCGCGTCCCGTCCGCGCCATCCCTGCCGAAGATCCAGGCGGTGACCGGGGATGGGCCGTTCGCGGTCGCGATCCCGGTCCACCAGCCGCCGCGCCTGCGCGGCGACGATCCGACGCGCAAGCTCGCGGATCTCAAGGCCGCGCTCGAGTCCGATCCGCGGCCGCGGTACGTCGTCATCAAGGACGGCATGGACCACGGGCCGTTCTCGTCCGTGGAGCTGCTCCAGCAGATCGCGTCCGGCTCCTTCACGGGCGACCAGGTCCTGCGCGACACGTTCTCCGGGGACGAGCGCGCGATCCAGGACTGGGAGGAGTTCGCGCCGTTCGCCGAGCAGGCGAAGCTGAACCGGGACATCGTGCAGGAGAAGCGCGCGCTCGACGCCGTGGTGACGGCCGAGAAGCAGGGCACGCAGTACAAGGCGCTGCTCGGGATGGCGCTGATGGGCGTGATCCTCGCCGCGGGCGCGGGCTGGTGGTACCGCGAGCGCAGCCACAAGGAGCACGAGCTCGCCGTCCAGGGCGCGACCGACCGCGTCGCGATCGAGGTCGACGCGGGCCTCGGCAGCACGAAGGCGGCGCGCGCCGGCGGCGGGGCGCGGCCGAGCGGCGGCGGCAGCTACCCGACGCTCGGCGGCGGCATGAGCTGTGAGGCGGCGCAGGCGCGCTACGTCGAGGAGTACAAGCTGGGCAACAACGGTCCGGCCGATCTCACGGCGGGCGCCTACGGCAACGTGCTCAACCGCGGCACGTACCTGAACGCGTGCGGCGTGCCGTCGACCATGGACGTGAACGTCTGCGCCGCCGTGCAGAACGGCCGCGCGGTGGGCGTCACCGTCACGACCAGCCCGTCGAACCCGGGCATCGCGTCGTGCATCGCCGGGCAGATCCGCGGGATGTCGTTCCCGTCCCATCCGCGGCTCGATGTGGCCCGGACGACGTTCTCCTCGAAGTAACCGGGGTAGGATGCGGGGGCGCACGCCCCCCTCCGCGGCGGCCGTGTCCACGCGACCGATGATCCAGATCGAGCAGCTGACGAAGAGCTTCGGGGGCATGCCCGTCCTCCGGGGCGTCGACCTCGACGTGCCCGCCGGCTGCCTGTACGGCCTCATCGGCCCGGGCGCGTCGGGCAAGAGCGTGCTGCTCAAGATGATCACCGGGCTCCTGCGGCCGGATCGGGGGCGCGTGATCGTCGACGGCAAGGACGTGCACGCGCTGAGCGAGCTGGAGCTGCAGACATTCCGGCTCAAGTTCGGGATGCTGTTCCAGAACAACGCGCTGTTCGACTACATGACCGTGGGGGAGAACATCGCGTTCCCGCTGCGCCGGCTCTACGACCTGAGCGAGGAGGAGATCGAGGAGCGCGTCGCGGAGCGGCTCCGGGCGGTGTCGCTCGCGGGGTTCGAGGAGCGGACGCCGGCGGGGCTGTCGGGCGGCCAGAAGAAGCGCGTCGGCGTGGCCCGGGCGACGATCGCGCGGGGGGAGATCGTCCTCTACGACGAGCCGGCGGCGGGGCTGGATCCGGTGACGTCGCAGCGGATCTTCGATCTGCTGCGCGCGGAGCAGCGGGCGATGAACGCGACCGTGGTGATGGTCTCGAGCGACCTCGATCGGCTGCTCACGGTCACGGACCGGGTGGGGATGCTGTACCGCGGGAGGCTCATCTTCGACGGCACCACCGAGGAGGCGAAGGCGAGCGACGATCCGCGCGTGCGGCAGTTCGTCCACGGGCTGACCGAGGGGCCGCTCTAATGGTGTCTCTTGGCCATTCACCTATGATCGTCTGAACGAGGTTCCAGATCGCGAGGCCTGCCAGCGTGGCTTTTACGATGATTGAAACGGGTCATCGACGCTGGTTTGAAGACGGATGAGCGGGGACGGGGCTTCGCACATCGCGCCTCGGGGGCTTCACCCCCCATCACGCGGCTAGCCGCTCTCCGCCGGGGCGACGGGGCCTTCGCCGGTGAAGTGGAACCACTGCGTGGGGTGGGCCCGGATGAAGCGCTCCATCGCGGCCATCATCTCGGCCGCCGCGCGGTCCCGCTCCTCCTCGGTCGGACGGCGGGGGAGCCAGATCGGCGGCGCCACGACCGCCTCGTACTCGAGGAACCCCAGGCGATGCGTGAACACCGGCAGGATCGGCGCGCCGCTCAGCGCGGCCAGCGCGATCGGCCCCTCCGGCGCGCGCCAGCGGGCGCCGAGGAAGGTGACCTCCCGGCTGCGCATCCCGGGCGGCACGCGATCGAGCTGCATCGCGACGACGCCGCCGCGCTGCAGGTGCTTGAGCAGCGGCAGCGCGTCCAGCGGCCCGTCGCCGATGTGCACCACCTGGACGCCATCGCGCTGCCGCGCCGCGTCCTGGATGGCGCGCGCCTCGGCGTCCCGTTCGCGCTGCATCGCCAGCATGACACCCCCAGGGTGCACCACGCCCAGGATCTGGCCGGCGATGTCCCAGCCACCCGTGTGCGCCGTGACGATGAGGACACCCCGGCCAGCCGCAGCACACGCGTGGTAATGCTCGACACCCCGGGATCGCCGCTCGACCGTGTAACCGCGGCCGCTCGCGAGCAGCAGCGCCTCGGTGATGCAGCTGCCGTAGGTGGCGAACACCGCGGCGCTGTCGAGCACGTCGGCGACGCGCGACCTCGGCCCGCGCACCCGGCGCAGGTTCTCCTCGACGCGGCGGCGCAGCTCGGGGAGCGCGGCCGCGAAGAGCACCCCGAAGACCGGAGGGCTGTGGCGCACCCAGGGCTCCGGCCCGCGCGTGACGCCCGCGGTGAGGGCGCGACGCCAGAAGGCCGAATCAGGTCGTAAACGGGAGAGGAGCGCGCCGCGCAGACCAGGCATGGGGCCGCCTATCTACCGCAAACATAACGGGCGAGGGAGAGGCATCGACCCAGAGCCGCACCGCCATGACTCGACCGGAGCAGCCGGCGCCGCGGCCGACAAGGCCGCCCGGGGCTCGCGCGACGCCGCGCTCCCGGACGAGGTTGCGAGGGCCGGTGCGCCCACGCCCGAGCGACGACGTTCCAGGCGACATCGACCGCCGCGCCCGATTGACCTCCTCGCTCGTCCAAGGCGATTGCGCGAGGAGCCGCGCGCGGCTCTCAGACATGACATCGCGCTCTCCAGGCGCTCCCTTACGTAGAAAACAGGTTCATGGAGCACAAAGCATTCTGTTACAAGGCCCTTTGGCAAGGGGGGATTCGATATGAATATCCTGCTCGTCGATGACCAGAACGTCGTTCGGGAGGCGCTCGCGCACGCGCTCGCATCGCAGCCAGGGGTGAGCGAGGTCGTTCAAGCCGGAAGCGGGCAGGAGGCGCTCCGGGCGCAGCAGAGCCGCCGCTGTCAGGTGGCGATCGTCGAGCTCGGCCTCGCCGACCGCAGCGGCGTCGAGCTCATCCGGGAGCTCAAGAACATCGCGGAGCTCCGCGTCATCGTGCTCTCGATGCACCGGGACGAGTTCCGGGTGGCCGAGGCCATGCGGGCCGGCGCGGACGGGTACCTGTCCAAGCAGAGCCGGCTCGCCGATCTCACGGAGGCGCTGCGCACCGTGGCCCGGGGACGCACGGTCGTGTCGCCCGACGTGAGCGCGGCGATGGTGCGCGCGCTCCAGCGCCGCGACGCCGCCGCCCAGGGAGACATGGTGGCCGCGCTGAGCGACCGCGAACGGCAGGTGCTCCGCCTGCTCGCGATGGGCCGCTCGGCCAAGGAGGTCGCCGCGCAGCTCTCGATCAGCGTGAAGACGGTCGAGACCCACCGGGCACGCCTCTGCGCGAAGGTGGCGACCCACAGCGTGGCCGACCTGACCCGCCTCGCGGTGCGATCGGGCCTCGTCGAGGCGTAGCCCCCATCGAGGGCGAGCTCCCGGCGAGCGCCGGACGCTCGCTCGCGGCCCGCGCGACGCGCCGCGGCGGCGACCTGGGCCGCGGCTACGCCGCCGCGGCTACGCCGCCGCGGCTACGCCGCCGCGGTGGCGGCCCGCGGAGCGGCCCTGAGCGCCGGCAGCGTCTTTCCGATCAGCGCCGAGCCGATGGCGAATCCCGAGAGCGTGAGCCGCATGCGGAGCACGTCGACCATGCCCTGGCGATGGAGGACCGTCAGCGTGCCGCGGATGTCCCGGCGGCGAACGCGCAGCTTCTCGACGAGCGTCTCGAGGGTCTCGACGCGTCCTTCGCGCTGGGCAACGGCAAGCGCCTGCAGGAGAGTTGCGGCTAAAATTTTCTTGTCCATGAGAGCACCCTAAGAAGCGTCCCCATGGAGTGCCCAATTTTCGGTGACGATTTTTGATGCTGAAATACCGCTCGCCCGTTGGAGGACGGGCCCTCCGGACTCTGCTCATCCTGCGCCCGATACCCACGTACGTGCCCTCAGGGAACGCCAGGCCACGATGTGTTCAGGCGGCCGCCATCCGCAGGCGGGCCTCGCAGGAAAGACGCTCTCGACGCGCGCGGACGAGCGCGCTCGCCGGGCGGCGGGCCAGCGAGCCGCCGCGGCGCGGCGGAGGACGGTTACAGCTTGCCCCGCGTGTAGGCGCGCTGGAGCGTCAGCCTGGGGGGACCGGACGAGAGCTCGAACGCCTCCGGACGGCCGTCCGGCGCGAGGCTGCCCACGAGGCGCATGGGCCCGAGCGAGACCGTGACCGAGCCCGACGCGTCGCGGGCGTACTGGACGTCGACGGGCTTGGTCGGATCGACGGAGGGCGCATACTCCTGCTGCTTGAAGTCGAACGAGCCCTTCTTCTTGAGGAGCCGGGAGAGCTCGGAGGCGGTGGCGACCGGCGAGGCGAGCCACGCCTTGGCCGAGGGGGTGAACGTCCCCTGGACCTTCTTGCCCTCGACCTCTCCCGAGTACTCGTATTGATGGTTCGCCTTCTGCGACAGCTCGATCCGGTGGTTCACCTTGCCCGCCGACGATTCGATCCAGACGCCTCCCTTGATCCGGCCCTGGGCGTCGATGAGCACGTTCGAGGCGTCGTCCTCGATCTCCAGGGACTTCGGGTCTCGCGGCAGGAGGGTGGCCGAGCGCGAGAGCCATCGGCGCTGGCCGCCCTCGTCCTTGAACAGATCGCTGGTCTCGAAGCCGACAGGGGCCTTGTCGATGCGCAGGATCAACGTGTCCGTGTACTCGGACTTCGGCGCAGCGCTCTTCGCGTCGAAGGAGTCGAAGATCCCCTTGGCGAGCCGCTCGAACGTGCGGACATACCCGACCTCGTCGTGCAGGCAGGCGATGGGGTGCGCCCGGTCCGCGTGCAGCGCGATCTTGAGCAGGCCGGCCGCCTTCCCGGCGGCGGTGGGGGCGAGATAGAGGGCCTGCACGAACACCGCGGGGCTCTCCCGGTGCACGCTGACCTCCCAGGGCACGACGCGGGAGACCTCCACCTTGGCGGGATCGAGGAGCTCGATGAAGTTCCTTATCACCTCTCCCGAGTCGAGCATCGTGTTGTAGACGAAGCACTCGACGGCGCTGTCCGTGCCGAGGGGGATGGTGATGGCGACGAGCTTCTCCTTCGGCTCGATCTTCGGCTCCCCTGCCCCGAACGCGCGCGCCGACCAGTCCGCGGCGCGGACCTCGCGGACAGGGAGGTCGCCGGCCTCGCGGGCGAGCGCCTTCTCGAGATCGAAAGGCGCCTGCGCCGCGGGCTCGGGGCCCGGCGCAGGCGCCTCCGCGGGCGCCGCGCCGGTGGACCCGCCGCACCCGGCGAGGAGCGAGAGGGGCAGCGCGAGGAGGCCCGCGCCGCGCACAGCGCCCGGAGCACGGCCGCGCGCGCCGCGGGGCGAGGATGTCGTCATCGGTGAGATGAGCCGGCCGTCGTCGAGCCGAGCCCCCGGGATCGAAAGCGCCATCGTGAGGATCTCCTGCACGCCACCCCGGCTGCCCGCGACGACCCTCCGCGGGCCGCAGGCGCCGAAATGATGATGCAGCGCAACAAAAGCGGCAGCGGCCTCGCGATGTCAAGACGCGACGCACCAGCGCCGCCTCCCCTCCCGCGACACACACGTGTCAAGGACCTTCGTGGCCGAGCGAGACAGAACCATATCGATAAAAATAAACAGCATCACAAGAACCATTCGACGGAAGCGCGCGCGCCGGTGAGGCGCGCGAACACGCTGGATTTCTCGCTCTCGTCGCCGCCGTGCTCGGGAGATGCCCTAAGCGGGCACGGAGCTCCCTGGAGATCTCATGTGGGTGATAGGTCCTCTCGCCGGCTCGTGCCGATGAGCCGAGACAGACCATCGGAGAATTGCAATGAGAAAATCAGAATGCGCGATGCGTCATTCCGAGGGGCGCGGCGGCTGAGCCCGCGCCAGTTGGGGCGCCTACGCACGTCCGCACGCACAGTGAGGCAGTTTGCCGCATCGCCCCGTCGGTGGATGCGCGTGTTGCCCGGGTGGTCACCGGTTGTCCGGCCTCGACGCTTCGTCGGTTTCGTCCGAGCGCTCGCGCATGGCACCCGCGTTGCAGCACCGTCCAGCGTGGCCGGCAACGCCGGTGCGATGTGGCTACGCAGCAGGTAGTCACGGTCGTCGAGTGACGTTCACGTTGCAATCAATGCGAGGAGTGATCATGGGACAGAGCACCGAGACCAAGCGTGGCTTCGCGGCGATGAACGCGGAGCAACAGCGCCTGATCGCGAGCCAGGGCGGCAAGGCGGCGCACGAGAAGGGCACCGCGCACGAGTTCACGTCCGAGGAGGCGCGCGCAGCGGGCCGCAAGGGCGGCGAGGCCGTCAGCCAGAACCGCGAGCACATGGCCGAGATCGGGCGCAAGGGCGCCGAGGCGCGCAGCCAGGGGAACGGGAACCGAAGGAACCGCGTCGCGAGCCAGCAGATGAAGGCCGACGAGCAGCCGCAGCAGGGCTGAGCCGTCCCAGCGCGCCGCTCGAGATCCCTCCAGCGCCGCAAGGACCACGAAGAGCCGCCGAGGAACCACGAAGGGTCCGTCCCTTCCCGGTTGCTCGGCGGTCCTTTTTGGCAATCACGCCCGGCGGACAGCGCGCGCGGTGATGCGCGCGACCGTCACTCGGGGCCGTCGTCCATCCCCGCACCGTCGTCGAAGTCGTCGAGATCGAGGTCGCCGTCGTCCAGCGCGCCGCCGTCGGCCGCGCGCGCGCCGGCCTCGGCCGCGCTGGCGGGCGCCATCCGCCATCCGCCGGCCTGAGGCCCGGCCGGCCACGAGCGCAGCCCGGGCGGCGGCTTGAAGCCGTCGACCTCGTCCTCGGGCGCGTCGAGCCCCGCCGCCGCCGCGCGGCGGGCCCAGTCGGGCGCGTTCGAGGGCGCCTGCCGCGGCCGCCACGGCCCTCGCTCGGCCGTGGGCGCGCGCTTGAGGTACCCGTGCGACCCGGAGGTGAAGCCCACCTCGGCCAGCGCGCGCGAAAGCGGGGAGCTGTGCGCCGGCTCGCCGTCGATCGTGGCCACGAGCACCGCGCGCCGCCGCCCCTCGGCGACGAGCCCCGCGAGCGCCGACGCGATGGCGTGGATCGCCGCGCCGCGCTCCGGCTCGGCCTCGGGCAGGAACGTGGTGAGGCTCCGCTCGGTGCGGCCCATCCACGCGAGCAGCCGGCCGTCGTGGAGGATCACGAGGGCGCCGGCGGCCCGCTGCGGGCGGACCGGGCCGCGGACCGCGACTTCGGGCGCGCCACCTTCGCGCGCGGCCAGCTCGGGCCAGCGGACGGCGGCGCCCCAGGGGCTCGCCGGATCCGTGGCCGCGAGGACGAGCGTGCGCGGATCGTCGGACGGCTCGCGGCAGGCCCGGAGCCGATCGTCGGCCCCGGGCACCGCGAACTGCGCGGCGCCGAGCCCGGCCACGAAGTAGCCGCGCCGCGCCTGACCGGCCTCCTCCATCGCGCGCAGCACGTCGTACACGGCCGAGAAGCCGCCCGCGAGCCCCTCGACCGCCGCCGCCTCGCGCGTGAGCACCCCGTGGCGCTCGAGCAGCGCGCGGGCGAGCGCCGCGCGGCGCTCGGTCTCGCCGGGGGCAGCGGGCGCGCCGGGCGGGCCTGCCGGCGCGCCGGGGGCGCCGGCAGGCGCGCCGGAGCCGACGGACGCGCCGGGGAACGACAGCAGCGACCAGCGACCTTCGCTGCCCGGCGGGCCGATCCGGCGCGCCCGCAGGCCGGAGAGGCCGCGGCCCGGCGCGGGGCGGTCGCGGTCGCGGCGCCGGCCGCTCGAGCGCGACTCGCGGCCGAGGGCGCGCAGCGGGGCGAGCGTGTCGTTCGTGACCTCGCCGGCCCACACGAGATCCCAGAGCGCCGCGAGCAGATCGGCGCCGAAGGCGCCCGTCTCGCGGGAGAGATCGGAGAAGAAGAGCGCGCCGCGGCGGGCGAGCGCGGCGCGGATGCCCTCGGCCAGCGGGCCCTCGGCGCGGCCGGGCGGCGGGGCGAGGTACGGATAGGCCTCGGCGAGGTAGAGCGCGACGCGGCCGTCGCCGTCGCCGACCGGCTCGACGCCGCGCCAGAGCACCTCGCCGGCCGCGCAGAGCGCGTCGAGATCGCCGGGGCGGTAGCCCTCGACGCGGGCGGGCAGGATCTCGGCCTCGAGGGCGGAGGCCGAGAGCGGCGCGCCCTGGAGCTGCTCGAGCGCCGCGAGCAGGCCGTCGAGGCCACGGCGGCGGCGGTGCAGGTTGTGCCAGTCGGCGAGGAAGCGCGCGTAGGCCTCGGGCGGGACCGGCTCGACCTCGGCGCGCAGCCGCGCGAGCGAGCGGCGCTTCAGCGAGCGCAGCACCTCGGCGTCGCAGAACTCCCGGCCGCGGCCGCCGGGGAGGAACTCGCCCTCGACCACGCGGCCCCGGTCCGCGAGCCGCGCGAGCGCGGCCAGGACCGGCGCGGGCCCGAGGCCGAAGCGCCGGGCCACGTCGTCGGCGCGGAAGGGGCCGTGCGTGCGCGCGTAGCGGGCAACGAGCTCGCCGAGCGGGTCGGCGGCCGGCTCGAGGAACGCGATCGGGAGGCCCGGCGGCGGCACCACGCCGAGCGCGTCGCGCAGCCGGCCCGCGTCCTCGGCGGCGGCGATGCGGCGCTCGCCGCCGAGCTGGACCTCGATGGCGCGCCGGTCGCGGAGGAGCTCGTCGATCCAGGCGGCGGCGCGCTCGCCGGCCGCCTCGGGCGGCTCGTCGGGGCCCGCCGCGCGCCGGGCGATCTCGTCGCGCGTGAGGTCGCCGAGCGAGAGCAGGAGATCGTGCGCCTGGTCCTCGTGCTTGAGCGGCGCGCGGCCGTCGAGGCGCTGGAGCGACGCCTCGAGGGCCAGCACGGCGTCCGCGTCGAACAGCTCGCGCAGCTCGGCCTCGCCGAGCAGCTCGCGCAGGCGGGCGTGGTCGATGGCGAGCACCTGCGCCCGCCGCTCGGCGAGCGGCAGGTCGCCCTCGTAGATGAAGTTGCCGGCGTACGCGAAGAGCAGCGTGGCCGCGAACGGCGAGGGCGCGCGGACGTCGACCGTGAGGACGCGGACCTTGCGCGCGGCGATCTGGCGCAGGAGGTCCTCGAGCGCCGTGAGGTCGAAGACGTCGCGCAGGCACTCCCGGTAGGTCTCGAGCAGGATCGGGAACGAGCCGTAGCGCGACGCGACGGCGAGCAGGTCCGCGGCGCGCTTGCGCTGGGCCCAGAGCGGCGAGCGCTTGCCGGGGAACTTGCGCGGCAGGAGCAGCGCCCTGCCGGCGCACTCGCGGAAGCGCGAGGCGAAGAGGGCGGTGTCGCCGAGGCCGCGGACGAGCAGATCCTCGACCTCGTCGGCCTGCGGCAGGAGCTGCTTCGCGTCGGGGGGCGACTCGGACTCGGGCAGCCGGAGGACGATGCCGTCGTCGGTCCACACGGTGTCGACGGCGAGGCCGAGCTCGAGGCGGCATTTCTCGGCGATGCAGGTCGACAGCGGGGCGTGCACGCGGCCGCCGAACGGCGAGAGGAGGCAGATGCGGTAGTCGCCGACCTCGTCGACGAACCGCTCCAGGACGACGGCGCGGTCGCTCGGGACCTCGCCCGTGGCCGCAGCCTGGTCGCGCACGTACCGGACGAGGTTCCGCGCCGCGCGCTCGTCGAGGCCGTGCTCGCCTTCGAGCGCGCGCTCGGCGTCGCCGTCGGGCAGCGAGGCGAGGCGGCGCGCGAGGGCGCCGATGGAGGCGCCGAGCTCCGCGTTGCGCCCGGCCTGGTCGCCGCGCCAGAACGGCATCTTGCCCGGCTCGCCCGGCGCGGGGACGACGAGGACGCGGTCGTGGGTGATGTCGGTGATGCGCCACGAGGAGGCGCCGAGGAGGAAGACCTCGCCTTCGCGGGCCTCGAAGACCATCTCCTCGTCGAGCTCGCCGACGCGCCGGCCGGGCCGCGCCGCGTCGCCGCCGGAATCGAGGAAGACGCCGTAGAGGCCGCGGTCGGGGATGGTGCCGGCGTTGACGACGGCGAGGCGCTTCGCGCCCTTGCGGGCGCGCACGGCGCCGCCCACGCGGTCCCAGACGATGCGGGGGCGGAGCTCGGCGAACTCGTCGGACGGGTAGCGGCCGGAGAGCATGTCGAGCACGCCCTCGAAGCTCGCGCGGGGCAGGTCGGCGAAGGGCGCGGCCTTGCGCACGAGCGCGAAGAGCGCGTCGACGTGGAGGGTGTCCATCGAGGCGATGGCGACGATCTGCTGGGCGAGGACGTCGAGCGGGTTCCGCGGGTAGAGGGTCGCCTCGACCTTGCCTTCGCGCATGCGGGACGCGGCCGCGGCGCACGCGAGCAGGTCGCCGCGGTGCTTGGGGAAGACGACGCCGCGCGACGTGCCGCCGACCTCGTGCCCGGCGCGGCCGACGCGCTGGAGCCCGGCGGCGACCGAGGGCGGCGCCTCGAGCTGGATGACGAGGTCGACGGCGCCGAGGTCGAGGCCGAGCTCGAGCGACGAGGTCGCGACGATGCACGGCAGGAGGCCGGCCTTGAGCCGCTCCTCGATCTGCTGGCGCTGCTCGCGGGCGATCGAGCCGTGGTGGGCGAGCGCGATCTCGGCGCCCGCGGTGTCGTTGAGGGCCGCGGCGAGGCGCTCGGCGAGGCGCCGGCTGTTCACGAAGATCATCGTGGTGCGGTGGGCGCGGACGAGCTCGACGAGGCGCGGGTGGATGCTCGGCCAGATCGAGCGCTGCGCCGGCTCGGCCGGCCCCTTGAGCGGGCCCTCGCCGGCGCGCGCGGCCTCGGCGAGCTTGGTCATGTCCTCGACGGGCACCTCGATGCGGAGCTCCAGCGCCTTGGGGGCGCTCGCGTCGACGATGGTCACCGGCCGCGGCGCGAAGCGGGCGCCCGCGCCGGCGCCGTCGATCTCGCCGCCGCCGAGCAGCCGCGCGACCTCGTCGAGCGGCCGCTGGGTGGCGGACAGTCCGATGCGCTGCATGGGCGCGGGCGCCGATCGGAGCGCCTCGAGGCGCTCGAGGGACAGGGCCAGGTGCGCGCCGCGCTTGGTCGCGACGAGCGCGTGGATCTCGTCGATGATGACGGTCTCGACGGCGCGCAGCCGGTCGCGCGCGTTGGCGGTGAGGAGGAGGTAGAGCGACTCCGGGGTGGTGATGAGGATGTCCGGCGGCTTCTTGGCGAGCCGGGCGCGGTCCTCGGGCGCGGTGTCGCCGGAGCGCACGCCGACCTGGGGGACCCGGTACGGCAGGCCGAGGCGCTCGGCCGCGGCGGCGATGCCGGCGAGCGGCGCGCGCAGGTTGCGTTCGACGTCGATGGCGAGCGCCTTGAGGGGCGATACGTAGACGACGCGGCAGCGCTCGGCGGCATCCGGCTCGGGCGAGGCCATGAGGCGGTCGATGGCGGCGAGGAAGGCGGCGAGCGTCTTGCCGGAGCCGGTCGGGGCGAGCAGCAGGGTGGAGGCGCCGTCGAGGATGGGAGGGAAGCCCAGGGCCTGGGCGGGGGTGGGCGCGGAGAACGCTCCGCGGAACCACGCCTGGGTGGCGGGGTGGAAGCGGGCGAGCGGATCGGGCGTGGAGGAGCGTTTCTTGGCCATCGGCGGCGTTGCGCGGCGCGTGAAGCCAGCTGGCAGCTGGGCGCGGCGCATCGTCGCGCCTGACTTCATGCGGCCCCGTGTTGAGCGGGCGGCTGCGGGCGATGCAA
>NZ_CP150316.1:11505000-13807610 GCF_051526825.1 Sorangium sp. So ce185
CGAGGCGCCCTCGGCGGCAGGGGCGGGCGCCGCCGCGGGAGCCGGCTCGCTGTCGGGCTTGCGCTCGGCGGAACAGCCGAGCTGCGCGAGGACCAGGACAGACAGGGAGACGAGGAGCTTTGCACGCATGAACGCGAGTTTGCCCGACCCGGCGGGCCCCTGCCACCCGCCCGAGGGCGAGCGCCGCCCGGGGGCGCCGGCGCGCGATGTTCCCGGGGGAGCGGGCCGGCCGCGCGGCTCCGCGGCAGCGGGGCGCGCGGCTCCGCAGCTCGGGGACCGGCCGCCGCCAAAGCCTGCTACAAGGGCGGGCATGCGAACCGCTCGCGCCCTCGTGCAACGAGGCATGGCGGCGGGCGCGGTGGCGCTCGCCTGCACCGCGACCGCGCGCGCCGAGGAGCCGGAGACCGCCGGGCCCGCCCAAGACGCCGGCGCCGAGGAGCCCGCGAAGCCGCCGCGGCCGCCGCTGCCGCCCGCGCCCCCGCCGCCGCGCCTGCCGTGGGGCCGGCACATCGAGATCGGGGCCGACGCGGCCCTCGTCAGCTGGCTCGGGACGCGCGACGACGCGGGCCGCCTGTCGCGCGTTCGCCTGGAGCCCGCGATCGGGCTCGGGATCCACGCGCGCTGGGAGATCGTCGAGCACCTGCGCTTCTCCGCCTTCGTCGTGCTCGCCCGGCACGAGCTCGCCATGCAGCAAGGCGCGCTCGGGCAGCCCGGCGCGATCACGGCAGAGCCGCGCGAGGACGGCGCGCCCGCCGCGCGCGCCCTCGCGCTCGGCGCGCGCCTCGCGCCGACGCTGCCGCTCGGCGAGCGCGCCCGCTCGTGGGTCTCGGTCGGCGTCGGCTATGACCGGTTCGACTTCGGCCGCATGCGGGTCTCCGATCCCGAGGGCGAGTTCACGATCCGCGAGCGCGGCGGCTCGTACGTCGCCATCCCGCTGGGGCTCGGGGTGTCGTTCGACCTCATCCGCAATTGGCTCACGATCGAGCTGGAGAGCTCGGGGGCCTTCCTCCTCGGCCGGGGCGGCGACGCCACGCGCGAGGCCCAGGCCATCGACGGCCTGGGGCGGCGGCGCGCCATCGGCGGGCTGCCGCAGGCGCGAGGCTCGTTCATCCATACCCTCGGCCTCTCCCTGGTGCTGTGATCGCCGCGGTGAGCGAGCGCGCGAGGCGCCTCCTGCTCACCGCCGCGCTCGCCCTCGCGGCGTGCGGCGATCCGGCCCTGGGGCGCCCGCCGGCGCCGCCGCGCTCGCTCGCGCCCGCGCCGGCGGCGCGCTCGCCTGCGCCGGCGGCGCGCTCGCAGCATGACGGCGTCGGGACGACGCGCGCCGCGAGCGCGGGCGGCCAGGACGACCCGGCGGCCACGGCGGGCGACGACGCCGCGCTGCCCCGGGAGCAGGCGTTCCCGACCGCGTGCGCGATCGACGCGGACTGCGGCTACGACCCCGCGGGCGAGCGCTGCGGCGCCGATCCGCGGCTGAACCGGCAGCCGCCCGTCACGGACCAGGGGATCGTCTGCTACTGCGACGCCGGCGCGTGCGCGCTGCTCCGCGTGCTGCCCGTGCCGTGCGAGGGGGACCACGACTGCGCCGTGGCCCACGAGCCGCGCCCGCACCCGGTCCGCGCGACGCGGGAGCGGCCCCACGAGAAGGGGCGCCCCTGCCGCGATCTCACGATGTCGACGACGTGCGAGCGGACCAACATCTGCACGCTGCGCCGCCACGCGTGCCCGAGGCGGTGAGCCGCGCGGCGGGCTCAGCTGAGGGCCAGCATGCGATCGATCGGGATGCGCGCGCGCTCGCGCAGCTCGGGCGCCATCTCGAGGCGCGGCGCGAGGTCGCGCAGCGCGAGGTAGACCTTCTCGAGCGTGTTGAGCCGCATGAAGGGGCACTCGTTGCAGGCGCAGTTGCCCTCGGGCGGCCCCTCGATGAACTCCTTCTGCGGCGACGCCTTGCGCATCTGGTGCACGATGCCGCTCTCGGTCGCGACGATGTACTTCGCGGCGTCGTCCGCGATCGTGTACTTGAGCAGCGCGGTCGTCGATCCGATGTAGTCGGCCATCCGCAGGATCGGCTCCTCGCACTCCGGGTGCGCGATGAGCTTCGCGTCCGGGTGGCGCTCGCGCAACGCGACGATCTTGCGCAGGCTGAACGTCTCGTGCACGAGGCAGCTGCCCTGCCACAGGCGCATCGGGCGGCCCGTCCGCTCGATGAGCCAGCGCCCGAGGTTCTTGTCGGGCGCGAAGAGGATCTCCTGCCCCTCGGGGATCGCGCGGACGATCTTCTCGGCGTTCGACGACGTGCAGATGTAGTCGCTCTCCGCCTTCACCTCGGCGGAGCAGTTGATGTACGAGATCGCGACCGCGCCGGGGTACCGGGCGCGCCAGGCGCGGAAGCGGTCGACGGGGCAGCCGTCGGCGAGCGAGCAGCCGGCCTGCAGGTCGGGCACCACGACGATGCGCTCGGGGTTCAGGATCTTCGCCGTCTCGGCCATGAAGTGCACGCCGGCGAACAGGATGACGTCCGCGGTGGTCTTCTTCGCCTGCTGGGCCAGCTGGAGCGAGTCGCCGAGGAAGTCTGCGAGGTCCTGGATCTCGCCGTCCTGGTAGTAGTGGGCCAGGAGGACGGCGTTCCTCTCCCGCTTCAGGCGGCTGATCTCGTCGTGGAGATCCAGGCGCGGGTCGATGGCGGCAGGCTGGGGCGCGGCGCTCGTCATGAGGTCCTAAGGTAGGCACCGCGCGCCCCCCTGACCAGGGCCCCCGGCCCGGACGGCGCTCGCGGGCGCGCTCGCGGGCGCCGAGAACCCCCGCGGCCAGCGTTGACAACGGCCGGCGCGGGCTCACGATCGGGACGCCGCGGGTGAGCCTGGGGGAGGCGCTCTCGTCGTGGGCGACCCGCCATGTCCTTCCTGATCCCCCTCGCCCTGCTCGCCGTCGTCGTTCCGCTCGCCGTGGCCCTCCTCCGCGCGAACGAGCTATTTTACGTGCGCGTCGAGGGGCGCAACGTCCGGCTGCTCCGGGGCCGGCTGCCCCAGCGCCTGCTCGACGACATCACGGACGTCCTCCGCGCGGCGCCGGTCGGACGGGGCGCGGTGCGGGTCGTGGTCGAGGACCGGAAGGCCCGCGTCCACGTGGAGGGGGACATCTCCCCGGAGCAGGCTCAGCAGCTGAGGAACACCGTGTCCCTGTGGCCGGTTCCGAAGATCCGCGCCGCCCCGAGGCGCCGCGTCGGCGCATGACCGCTCCGCGCCGACCAACGCTACCCTAACGAGTCAGTCCGCATGGCCGACGACAAGCCCAGAGACAAACCGCCGACCTCCAAGCTCGGGCGCCTCGCGCGCCTCGCCGGCCTCGCGCCCCGCACCCTCCCGTTCGCCATCGAGGGCGCGAAGCGCGCCCTCGGCGCGCCGCGGACCGAAGAGGAAGAGGCCGAGGCGCGGCGGAAGATGACCCAGGAGGTGAAGAAGACCGCCGAGGCGATGCTGAAGACGCTCGGCGAGATGAAGGGCCTGCCGCTCAAGTTCGGGCAGATGGCGAGCTACATCGACGGGCTCGCGCCGCCGGGGTACGAGGAGAAGTTCCAGGCCACGCTGAAGAAGCTGCTCGACAAGGCGCCGCCCCTGTCGCCCGAGGCCGCGGAGCAGATGGTCATCCAGGAGCTCGGCACGCCGCCCCACGAGGTGTTCGCGGCCTGGGAGCGCGAGCCGTTCGCCGCGGCGAGCATCGGGCAGGTGCACCGGGCGACGACGAAGGCGGGCGAGCGGGTCGCCGTCAAGGTGCAGTACCCGGGCATGGACAGGGCCATCGAGAACGACCTGAAGAGCGTCTCGATGCTCGAGGCGATGATGGCGCCCATCGCCAAGAAGCTGAACGCCCGGCAGACCGTCGACGAGCTCCGCAAGGTCTTCCTGTCCGAGCTCGACTACGCGCGCGAGGCCGAGATGGCGGACCTGTTCCGCCGCATGAACGCCGGGGACGAGGACGTCTACATTCCCCGGATCCACCACAGCCTCACCACGCGGCGGATCATCACGCTCGAGTTCGTCGACGGCATGAGCTACGCCGAGTTCTGCGAGCGCGGCAGCCAGGAGGCGAAGAACCGCGCGGGCCTCTCGATCTGGCGCTTCACCTTCCGCTCGATGCTGCGGTACGGCTGGCTCTACGCCGATCCGCACCCCGGCAACTACCGCTTCTACGAGGACGGCCGGGTCGCGATCCTCGATTTCGGCTGCGTCAAGCAGCTCCCGCCCGACCTCGTGGCGGGCATGAAGCGCTACATGCGCGCCGCCATGGACGCGGACTGGAAGGAGTTCGACCGCGCCTGCGTGGAGGTGCTCGGCTACGATCCGAACGACGAGAGCTGGGATCTCTACCGGAGCTACACGATGGAGCTCATGGTCCCGCTGTGCACGCACGGGACCTGGAAGTGCTCCCCGGAGAAGGCGCGCGAGACCGTGGCCTACCTGACCCGCGGGATCCGGGGGCTCACCTTCAAGGAGGGAGAGAAGATGCCCACCATCCCCCACGTGCCGAAGATGCCGCAGGACTTCACGTTCGTGAATCGGCTGCAGTGGGGGCTCGCGTCCGTGCTGGCGGGGCTCCGGACCGAGGCGGCGTTCCGGCCGACCATCGATCCCTGGGTGCGCGACGGCATGCACCCGATCCCCGATTGAGCCCGGGCCGGTGGCAGGCTCGTCGGCGCCGGGAAGGCACGGGAAGCGAGACGATGTCGCCCCCGCCGCGGCTCTCACCTTGACCTCGATCCCGCGCGCTGTGACATTCGATCGGGGCATGGACGACGAGCGGGCGGCCTGCGAGAGGCGCGTAGGGACGACCCTGCGGGGCAAATGGACGATCGATCGCCTCCTCGGGATCGGCGGGATGGCCGCCGTCTACGCCGCGACCCACAAGATCGGGCGCCGCGAGGCGATCAAGATCCTCCACCCCGAGGTGGCGCGCTCGAAGGACCTGCGCGCCCGGTTCGAGCGGGAGGCGCAGGCGGTCAATCGCTTCCGGCACCCCGGCGTGGTCGAGATCCGCGACATCGACATGACCGAGGACGGCGCGCCGTTCCTCGTGATGGAGCTGCTCGACGGCGAGTCGCTCGCCGACAGGCTCCAGCGGCTCGGCCACATCGAGACGGGCGAGATGCTGCGCCTCATGGACGAGCTGCTCGACGTGCTCGGGGCGGCGCACGATCAGGGGATCATCCACCGCGACATCAAGCTCGACAACCTCTTCGTCGAGCGGACCGGGCGCCTCAAGGTGCTCGATTTCGGCATCGCCCGCATGCGCGATGGCGTGAAGACGGCGATGCGGACCCGGACGGGCGCGACGCTCGGGACCGTGTCGTACATGGCCCCGGAGCAGGTGCGCGGCATCTCGGTCGACCACCGGGCGGACCTCTTCGCCGCGGGCGCGACGATGTTCCGGCTGATCGCGAAGCGGCGCATCCACGAGGCGCGCACGGAGTCCGAGCTGCTCGTGAAGATGGCGACCATGGCGGCGCCGCCGCTCGCGAGCGTCGCGCCGGAGGCGCCGCCGGGGCTGTGCGCCCTCGTGGACAGGGCGCTCGCGTTCGATCGCGACCGGCGCTACCCGGACGCCCGCACGATGCAGGCGGACATGCGGGCGCTCCTGCGCGGAGAGCCGCCGCCGTTCGCGTCGGCGCGGCTCGCGGCGGGGGACTCGCCGTCGGCGGGCGCGCCGCAGCCCTCGCCGATGCTCGCGGCGCCCGCCTCGGTGGAGGCGCCGGCCGAGCCGCCGCCGCGGCCGGCGGCCCCCTCGGGGGCGAGGTGGAACGAGAGGGGCTCGGCGCCCGCGATCGGGGCGGATCCCGGCCCCGGCGGAGCGACCTCGTGGGAGGCCGCCACGGTGGCGGCGCCCGGGGCCCAGGGCGCGAGCGCCATGGATGCCGCCCAGGCGCGCGGAGGCCATCCGAGCCTCGCGCAGATCGGCCCCGGCGCTCCGAACGGGCCGCCGTCGGCCCTGCACAACACCGGAGCAGGCCACGCCGGGATGCACGGCGCGCCCGCCTCGCTCCACGGCGGCAGCGCGCCCCACAGCGCGCCAGCCGCTCTCCACAACACCGGCGCGTCCTACGGCGCCCCCGCCGCGCTCCACAGCACCGGCGCCTCTTACGGCGCGCCCGCCGCGCTCCACAACACCGGCGCTTCTTACGGCGCCCCCGCCGCGCTCCACAACACCGGCGCTTCTTACGGCGCCCCCGCCGCGCTCCACAACACCGGCGCATCCTACGGCGCCCCCGCCGCGCTGCACGCCGCCAGCATGCCCCACAGCGCGCCGGCCTCGCTCCACAACACCGGCGCGTCTCACGGCGCCCCCGCCGCGCTCCACAACACCGGCGCGTCCTACGGCGCCCCCGCCGCGTCGCACGCCGCCAGCATGCCCCACAGCGCGCCGGCCTCGCTCCACAACACCGGCGCGTCCTACGGCGCGCCCGCGTCGCAGCACGCCCCGAGCGCCCCCTACGGCGAGCAGCCGGCCGCCGGCTGGGCGCCGCGCCGCGCTCCGCCGAAGCAGCCGCCGAAGCTCGTGATCCTGCTCGCGATCGGCGGCGTGGCGCTCGTGATCGCGAGCGTGGTCGCGGTGTGGATGGCGCTCCGCGACGAGCCCAAGAGCGACGCGGTCCAGCAGCACGATCTGCTCCCCGCGCAGAGCGCGAGCGAGAGGCCCACCCAGCTCTCCCCGTCCGAGATCGCCGACGAGCCGCCGCGCGCCCTGGAGGCGCCGGAGACGATGCGCCCGGACCCGCCCGGCGCCTCATCGAGCGCGCCGCCGCCCGTCAGCACGATCATCATCGACTTGAAGAAGAAGCGCCAGACGAGAAAGCCGCATCAGGACTGAAGTCAACATCGCCGAACATGGAGCTCCATCCCCTGATGGTCACGAGGACAACCCTGCGCGCTCGATCGATGCTCGTCGGGTCTGCGCTCGTTCTCATGCTCCCTGGCGCGTGCTCGGACCCGGTGCCCTTCAACCCGAGGCCCGACGCCGGGGGCGGGGGCGGCGGCGGCGGCAGCGGAGGTGGCACCGGAGGCGCGCCGCTCTGCAGCGCCGGCGAGGAGCAGGCTTGCTATCCCGGCCCCGCGGACACCGAGGGCGTCGGCGTGTGCGCGGCCGGCGTGCGGAGGTGCCTGCCGGACGGCCAGGGCTTCGGCGACTGCGAGGGCGCCGTGGTCCCGAAGCTCGAGGACTGCAGCACCACCCTGGACGACGACTGCGACGGCGAGACGAACGAGGCCGACGCGGGGTGCGTGTGCACCCCGGGCCAGATCGAGACCTGCTACAGCGGCTCGGACGACACGAAGGGCGTCGGGCTCTGCGCGCCGGGGCTCCGGATGTGCGACATCACGGGGACGTCGTGGCGGCCGTGCGTCGGCGAGGTCACCCCGGCGACCGAGACGTGCGCGGACGACACCGACGAGGACTGCGACGGCTTCGCCTGCAGCGCGCCGCTCTGGTCGGCCCTCTACGGCGACCCGAACATCCAGAGCGCGACGGGCGTCGGCGTCGACGCGGACGGGAACATCTATATCGGCGGCACCTTCTCGGGGACCCTCAAGTTCGGCAACGAGACGCTGGTGAGCATCGGCACCGCCGACGTGTACGTCGCGAGCTTCGACGCGACCGGAGCCCACCGCTGGAGCGCGAGGTTCGGCGGCAGCGGCGCCGAGACGCTCAACGGGCTCGCGGTGACGCCCGACGGCAAGCTCGTCATCGGCGGGACGTTCTACGGGTCGTTCACGTTCGGCAGCGCGACGTTGAGCAGCGTCAACGCGCTCGACAGCTTCGTGGCCACGCTGGACAGAGACGGCACCCCCGGCTGGGCGCGCCAGATCGGGGACAGCGCGGATCAGACGCTGCGCTCCATCGCGGTGGACGCGGCCGGCAACATCGTGATCGCCGGCTACTTCAGCGGATCGCTGCTCTGCTCGGCGCCGCCCCTCCCGGTCTGCGCCAGCAGCGAGGGCGGCACCGACATCTTCGTGCGGAAGTACGATCCGCTCGGCGCCGTCCTGTGGACCAGGATCTACGGGGACACCTCGAACCAGTTCGCCACCAGCGTGGCCGTCGACGCCGCGGGCAGCGTGTTCCTCACCGGCCGGTACAACGGCACGCTGACCGTCGGGAGCCGGCAGGTGCGGAACACCGGGCTCGGGCCGAACCTGTTCGTCCTCAAGCTCGACAGCAGCGGGAACGGCGTCTGGCTCTCGGACTACGGCGACACGGCCTCGCAGGCGGGCACCGGGATCACTGTCACCCCGTCCGGCGCGGTGGTCGTGACGGGCACGTACCTGGGCGAGCTCGACTTCGGCCCTGAGCTGACCCTCCACGCCAACGACGCACAGACGGCGTTCGTGGTGTCGCTCGCCCCCGACGGCACGCCCGCGTGGGCGCGGTCGTTCGCCGGCGACGGCTCGCAGGAGAGCATGGCGATCGCCGCGGACGCGGCCGGCAACGTGGTGGTGACCGGCGCGGCGCAGGGCGTGATCGCCCTCGGCGACGAGCCGCTCCGGAGCGGCGGCGGCTTCGACGCCTTCGTCGCGAAGCTCGACCCGCAGGGCAAGACCCTCTGGGGCAAGGTGCTCGGCGCCGCCGGCAACCAGAAGTCGAACGCGACGGCCATCTCGCCCGTGAACAGCGCCATCGTGCTCTGCGGTACGGCCGAGGGGCGGATCGACTTCGGGCTCGGCGAGCACACGGCGAACGGCACCGACGCGTTCGTCGTGAGCCTGTCGCCGTAGCCGCCGGGCGCCGCGGGAGCGGCTGCGCCAGGTGCTCACGAGCGGCGGCCGCGCGCGCGCCGTGAGCCGCCGCCGTGGCCGCGGGCGCGCGCCGCGGCCCGGGTCACGCGGCGCCGCGGGCGCCCGCGGGGACGAGGTCGACGCGGCCGAGCTCCTCGTTCGTCGACGCGATGGCGGCGCGGATCGGCTCGCCGACGCCGTAGCGGCGGCTCGCGCCGACGAGCGCCTGGGCGGCGGCGTCGATCCGGTACGGGCCCTCCGGCAGCGCCTCCAGCGCGATCGTGCCCGTCGCGCCGGACTCGACCATCTGGACGACGAGGCCGAACGGCTTGATGGACACGATGTTGCCCTCGATCTCCTCGCCGATCCGGGAGGCGAACAGGCGCGCCACGAGCATGCGGTGCCGCTCCGTCTCGGCCTTGCCGGCGCTGCGCGCCCGCGCGTTCAGGTGGTGGGCGAGCGACGCCAGCGCCTCGGCGTCCACGCGCTGATCGCGGCGGCCCTGGAGGTAGCCCTTGATGACGCGGTGCACGGCGAGGTCGGCATAGCGGCGGATCGGGGACGTGAAGTGCAGGTACAGCGGGGCGCCGAGGCCGAAATGCAGGCCCCCGGCGGCCGTGTAGCGGGCCGGGCCGAGCGCCTTGCCGAGCACGGTGCGGATGGCGGGCGCGAGCTCCGAGCCGCGGTACTGCGCCTCGAACGCCGCGAGGCCGAGGGGGCTCAGGCGCGGGCCGAACCCGGCCTCGACGCCGAAGTTGTGCGCGAAGCGCTCGAGCGCCTGGACGCGCTCCTCGGTGGGCTCGTCGTGGACGCGAAAGACGCACGGGAGCCCGCGCGCCACGAGCCAGCTGGCCACGGCCTCGTTCGCCGCCACCATCAGCCGCTCGACGAGGCGGTGCGCGCCGGTGTCCGAGCGCGGCGAGACGGCGGTCGGCTCGCGCGTCTCGGCGTCCAGCGTCACGTAGGCCTCGTCGCGGTCGAGCTCGACGCCGCCGCGCGCGGCGCGGACCGTCGACAGCCGCGCGGCCGCGGTGCGGAGCCAGCGCACGACCGGCCACGCCGCCTCGGGGATGCCGGCGGACCGGCCCGTCGTGAGGAACTCCTCGACGGCGTCGTACGAGAGGCGGGCGTGCGAGCGGATCACGCTCTCGTGGAGATCGACCGCGGTGACGCCGCCCTCGGGATCGACGCGCAGCTCGGCCGTGACCGCGAGCCGATCGACCCCCGGGAGCAGGCTCGCCGCCTCGCTGGAGATCGACTCGGGGAGCATCGGGATGACGCGGCCGGCGAGGTAGACGCTCGTGCCGCGGGCGCGGGCCTCGAGATCGTGCGGCGAGCCCTCCTGGACGAACGCGTCCACGTCGGCGATCGACACGAACACGCGGAGCGCGCCGTCGGGCCCGGCCGGCAGCACGGCGAGGGCGTCGTCGATGTCGGTGGTGACGGGCGCGTCGATGGTGACCGTGGTGAGCTCGCGCAGGTCGCGGCGGCCCCGCGCGAGCTCGCGCTCGATCGACACCGCCGCCGCCGCCGCGCGCGACGCCTCGACGACCTCGCCCGGGAACACGGCGCGCACGCCGTTGCGGGCGAGGCAGCGCTCGATGCCGAGATCGGCGCCCGGCGCGACGACCCGCGCCGGGACGACGGCCGCGCCCTCGATGACGGCGACCACCGCGGTGCCCTCGGCGAGGTCGTCGGCGGCGCCCGGCTTGAACGGCCAGTCCGTGTTGGAGACGAGGCGATCGACCCGGAGGTGCGGCCGCTTCGCGTGCGACACGACCGTCCCGAAGAGCTCGGCGCGATCGCGATGGACGAGGGCGAGCTGCGACGCGCTGTAGCGGCCCGGCTCCGCCTCGACGACCACCGCGTCCACGACGTCGCCGTCGAGGAACGGGTTCAGATCGGGCGGCGTGATGAAGGCGGTCGCCGGGACCAGAGGCGGCCTGCCCGGCGCCCCTCCTTTCTCCGGAGAGGCCTCGATGTTCAGGAACCCGAAGCCGCGCGGGTTGACCGAGATGCGTCCACGAACCAGTGCGTGCATGGGCGCGGAAGGTACGCCAGGTCGCGGCGTTTTCGAGCGCGGTCTGCCCGCCGAGCCGCCGCATCGGTGCCGAGGCGCGACCGCGCGGCGAGAAACAGGGGTGGTGCGCCCCCAGGGCACCACGTGCGCTTACATCGGAACACCGATTCTGACTCGAGGCGCCGCGCGGCGCCTTGGAGACGCAATGTGCGCCAGCGCAATGGCGGCCGCGAGACCGCGCTTCTGAGACGTGGGCGTGTCGCTACGGCAAAGTACGCTCACCCACGTTCCGCTCCTCGGGATCGGCTTATACTCGGCGCATCGTGGAAGAATCAGGGGACATCATCGAGCTGGCGCGTCTGATGCCTCGGGACCGCTTCGTCCGCAGGGTGACGAACCTGCTCCTCGTGGTGTCCGAGGCTGGTGCGGACAACCAGCAATTTGCCTTCCGGACGGTCGCCGCCTCGCCCGCGGCGCACCGCAAGCCGCCGCCTCCGCCCGGTCCGACCAGCGAGGTGTTCGAGGTCGTCAAGGCGAAGGGCAATCCGTATCCCGATCAGATATCGGTGGGCCGCACGCGCAACTGCGATGTGGTGCTGCGCCACCCGTCGGTCTCGAAGCTGCACGCGCACTTCCGGCAGAGCGCGCAGGGGCAGCTCGTGCTCATCGACAACGGCTCACAGAACGGGACCCGCGTGAACGGCAAGCTGCTCTCCGAGAACGAGCCGGCGGAGGTCGCGGTCGGCGATGTGATCCAGTTCGGCCGGCTCACGGCCTCGCTGCTCGACGCGGCGCGGCTCTTCGACGTCGTGCGGGAGCAGGCGCGCCACGAGAGGGACCAGGCGAGCCGATGAGCGCCGCGGCCGCCGGCGCTCAGAAGCGGTATCCCACGGCGACGTTCGGAAGGAACATCGTGAACGTGCCGTGGGCCAGCTCCTCGAACACGACCTTCTTGCCCGGCGCGCAGTCGACCGTCGGGTCCGCCTCGTCGCACTCGGCGCCGACGACGTAGGTGCTGCCCGTCTCGAGCGGCGGGCCGTCGACGAGGAAGAAGGCGACGCCGAGGCCGGCGCTGGCGGTGATTCGCCCGAGCTTCAGCCGCAGCCTGAGCTCCGGCATCGCGAACGGGGCGGCGGCGCGGACGCCGTTGCCCGCGTTCTGCACGGCCACGGCGACGGTCCTCCGCGCGTCGGACGCCGCGCCGGTCACCGCGTCGCGCATCTCGGCCAGCACCACGCCGAGCCCGAGCGCGCCGCCGACGTCGAACCAGGACGACAGCCCGTAATGGTAGCTGCCGCCGACCATCACGGTCACGCCGGCAAGGTCGATGTCGTCCTGGAACGTGTACCGGATGGGGAGCCGCGCCGTGCCCCCGCCCGGCGCGAGGTACGTCGTGTCGAGGGAGCGCTCGAGCGCCGTGTGGAGGCTCAGGTACCCGGCCGTGAGCTCGATGGCGGCGCCGATCGGGAATTCGTAGCTGCCGCGCAGGCCGGCGAGGAAGCCGGAGGGGCGCGAGACGTTGGAGCAGCGGAAGCTGCCGCAGCTCCGCTCGGCGTCGCTCTCGAGCGACGAGGCGAAGGCGTAGCCGGAGGCCGCCTCCAGCCGGAAGACACCGACCCTCCGCCCCCAGCGCGGGTGGGCCTCGTCGATGGCGAGCGGCAGGACGATATCGCCCGTCGTCGTCCGATCGACGGTCGTGCGGAGCGTGCGCGCGAAATAGCCCGGCTCGTGCGCCTCGAAGGTGTGGCGCCCGAGCGGCAGCGCCCCCCGCCACTGCCCCTTGCCGACCGGGACGCCGTTGATGGCCAGATCCGCGCTGAGCGGCTGGGCGACGACGCGGACCTCCTCGCCGAGCGGGCCCGCCTCGACCGTGGCGACCGCGAGCTGCCCCGCGACGACGTTCGCCTCGCGCGGCGCGGAGCCGAGGTTGCCCTTGCGCACCGAATAGAAATGCGGGCCGGGCGCGAGCGCGCCCTCCCACGGCAGCTGCCCGATGAGCGTGCCGTCGATGAAGAGATCCGCGCCGACGAGCCGCTCGTCCTCGATCTTCAGCCGCCCCGTGTTGGCGAGCGGCTCGAGCTTCGCGTCCACCACGGCGGTCTCGGCGACCCGGACGGTCACGATCGCCTCGAACGTGCGCCAGCCGTCCTTGACGACGCGGAGCGTGTGGCCCCCGGGGAGCAGCCGGATCGGGCCGGAGAGGGGGATGCGGCCGCGCGGCCTGCCGTCGATGAGCACCAGGCCATCGACGTTCGACGAGACGAGGACGCTGCCGATCCGCGCCCTCAGCGCGGCGATCGTGGACGCGACGCTCCTGCGCTCCGGCTCGCCGAGCTCGGCGCGAAAATCGGTGAGCAGCGCCTCGTAGAGCTCGAGCGCCTCGTCGTAACGACCGAGCTGATCGAGGCAGAACGCGGCGTTGAGGGTGTTGGGCACCGACGCGACGAGCCGGCGCGATCGCAGGTAGAGCTCGAGCGCGCGCTGGCAGTCGCCGATCTTGCGCAGCTCGTTGCCCTCCTGAAAGAGCGCCTTGGCCCGGGCGAGCGCCTCGTCGGCCGGCGCGGTGGCCGCGGGCGCCGCGGAGGGCGTCGGCGGCGCTGCGGACGGCGAGGGCGCGGGCGCCGCGGCAGGCGGCGCCGGCTCGGGCTGCGCGAGGGCCGGCGGCGCAAGCGCCGCGAGCGCCGCGAGCGCCGCGGCGAGCGCGGACACCGCGACGGAGCGCCGCGCGGCGCGAGGGGCGCGCGGCGTCCGGATCACCACCGATCGACCGGCATCACCGCGGTCGGGGCCGGCGGGGCCGCGGGCGCCCCCGTGGAGGACGTGGACCCATCGGCCGGCGCGGAGGAGCCGCGCGGCGCGCGGCGCGGCCGGTCGCGGCGCGGGGCCGGCGCGGACGCCGCGGCCGAGGCAGAGGCCGTCGCGGGCGGCTCGAGCTCGATGCGATCGGGCAGGAGCCGGCCGTCGCTCAGCATGAACACCGTCTCCTTCGTGGTCGCGCCGCCGCGGCTCACCTCGACCTCGAACGTGTCGCCGGCCTGGCCGGTCAGGTCGAGCCGGCCATCGCTCACCGGGCGCTCCGCGCCGTCGACCCGCACCGTCGCCTCCTTCGGGAGCGTCACGACCGCGGTGAAGGACGCGGGCGTCGGCGCGGGCGCGGGCGCGGGCGTCGGCGCGGGCGCGGCGGGCGGCGCGGGCTCGCGCTGCGCGGCGGGCGGCGCGCGCACCTCGCCGCCGGTCGAGGCGCGCAGGGCGAGGCCGCCGCCGACCGCGGCGAGGGCCACCGCCGTGACCGCCGCCCCGACGAAGCGTCGCCGCGCGGCGCCCGCGGGCGCCTGCGACGCCGTGAACGAGCTGCCGCCGATCGAGCGTTCCTCCCCCTCGGCGGAGCGGGCGAGCCTCGACTCGCTGCGCAGCGCGGACATCGGGGTGGCGCCGGCGCGCCGCTCCGCGTCGATGCCGCGCAGCTGATCGAGCGTGACGACCTCGGTCCCCTCCGCGTGCGGCTCGAGCGCGGCGATCAGCTGCTCCATGCTCTGCCATCGCTCCCCGGGATCGCGCTTCAGGCCGCGGTGCACGACGGAGGCGAGCGCCGGATCGAGCCACGGCGCGGCCGCGGCGAGCGGCGGCGCGCGCTCGGTGCAGATCGACAGCAGCAGCTCGGCGAGCGAGGCGTTCGGATCCCAGGGGCAGCTCCCGCAGAGCGCCTGGTAGAGCGAGACGGAGAGGCTCCAGACGTCGGAGCGGCGATCGACGTCCCTCGCCATCTTCGCCTGCTCGGGCGACATGTAGATCGGCGACCCGAGCACGCCGCCGGCGCGCGTGAGCTCGTGCGAGACGCCGTCGCCGGTGCGCTTCGCGATGCCGAAATCGCAGACCTTGACCACGAGCCGGCGGTCGCTCGAGGACGGCGGGCGGATCGAGCCGGACGGGCGGCGCGTCGACGGCGGCGGGCGGATCGAGCCGGAGAGGCGCTGGCCGGAGGGCGGCGGCCTGACCGAGCTCGAGCCGCGGCGGGTCGACGGCGGCGGCGCCGCCGCGAGGGCGCCGCGCTGGGTGGACGGCGGCGGCGCGATCGAGCTCGACGCCCGGCTCATCGCGGCCTCGAACGGCGCGTGCAGGAAGAGGTTCGCCGGCTTGATGTCGCGGTGCACGATCCCCTCGGCGTGCGCCGCCGCGAGCCCGCGCGCCGCCTGGATGAAGACGCGCACGACCGGCGCCGGCTCGAGCGGCCCGCGCATCCGGAGGAGCCTGGCGAGATCGACGCCGTGCAAGAGCTCCATGATGATGAACGGGGTGGCGAGCGTGAGATCCGTCCCGAGCTCGAACGTCTTGACCACGTGCGGGCTCTGGATCGCGGTCACCGCGCGCGCCTCGCGGATGAAGCGGCGCACGGCGTGGTCGTCCTGCCCGACGGCGCTCTTGAAGATGACCTTGGCCGCGACCCGCCGCCCCTCCGGCGACTCCGCCTCGTAGACGGCGCCCATGCCGCCGCGCCCGATCAGGCGGCGCACCGCGTACCGGCCGCCGAGCTCGCGGCCGACCAGCGGATCGGTCTCGGCGCCGGCGCGCTCGGCGATCGCCTCGCGCAGCTCGGGATCGAGCGGCCTCAGCATGTCGATCGTGATCCGCTCCTCGCCGCCGGAGGCGGCGCGCAGCGCCTCGGCGAACGCCTCGATCGACGGGTAGCGCCGGTCCACGTCGCTGTGCAGCGCGAGCGAGAGCGCGGTCGCGAGGCGCGCCTCGATCCACGGGGCGCGGTCCTGGATCGACGGCAGCTGCGCGAGGGGCGACGGCGCGTCCGCCGCGGTGTCCGCCGGGCCGAAGTCGGCGGTGTCCGCCGTGACGTCGAGCTCGGCCCACGGCGATACGCCGCAGAGCATCTCGTAGAGCGTCGCCGCCAGGCCGAACACGTCGCCCCGGACGTCCGCGGCGCGATCCCGCGGCCCCGACTCGTCGCGCTGGGGACCGGTGCTCCTCGCCTTGCCCGGATCGGAGGCGGCCGTGTCGTAGCCCTTCGAGAGCCCGAAGCCGAAGACGCGGACCAGGATCTCGCCGGTCGGGAGGTGCTCCAGGAAGAGGCGCGGCGGGCGGACGTCGCGGTAAACGAGGCCCGCGGCGTGGACCGCCGAGAGCCCCGCGGCGGCCTGGAGCGCGATCCGCACGGCGACCTCGGGCGCGAGCGGGCCCGTCTCGGCGAGGAGGGCGGCGACGTCGGTGCCGTCGAGCAGCGGCATCACGAGGTAGGCGAGATCTCGCTCGAGGTCGTGGCCGGCGTCGACGATCGGCACGACGTGGGCGTTGTCGAGCTTCGACGTGACGCTCGCCTCGCGGCTGAGCCGCGACAGCGTGTCCTCGGTGACGACGTCGGGCCGCAGGACCTTCAGCGCGACGCGGCGGCCGGAGGGGCTCCGGGCCTCGAATACGACGCCGAACCCCTGCGCGGAGAGGACGCGGGCGACCCGATATCCCCCGGTGAGCGCGCCCCCCACGAGCGCCGTCGGATCCGCCAGAGTTGCTGTCCGGCCCATCACCTCAAGCATACGACGTCCCATCGCGCCCCACAAAGCGTGAGTATCGGGCGACCTCGGAGGCGCGCTGCGCGGGGGCGCCGCACCGACGCGGAGCGCCGGCCACACACCTACAACGACGCCACGCGGCCGCGCGGTCATGCCGCGCCGCGAGCGGCCACGCCGCGCCGCGCCACGCCGCAGCGTCGCCGCCGAATGTAGGCGCGGCAACCGCAGATAACGCGGTAACCGGACTCCCGGAGACGCAGTAAGTCTATTGAATCATGGAAGATTGTCCTTGCCGGTCGCCGACTCGCAACATTAGATTTCCCAGCATCCGATTCACCGCCGCTCGGCCAGGATCTGGGCAGGACTGGTTGATCTCACGGACGCGCCCCGACGCGCGCCTCCCCCGCCGGGGGAGCTGGAGGCACCATGACCCTGCGATCTCTCGTGCCGGCGCTCGCCGCCCTGGCGACCTGTCTCGTTGTGACGCTCCTCCTCGCGCGCCCGGCGCTCGCCAAGGGCTCTCACGTCGATGAGCAGCTCGAGGCGACGCTCGCCCGACACGGCTTCACCGGAGAGATCGAGTCCACGCTGGAGTCGCGCCTCGGGCGGAGCCTCGACCGGAAGCTGGCGAAGCTCGGGCGTGAGCTGTTCTTCGACAGCATCCTCGGCTTGAATGACGACAACTCGTGCTCAGGGTGCCACTCGCCCACCGCGGGCTTCGCCGACACACAGTCGATCGCCATCGGGATCGAGAACAACGGCGTCGTCGGGCCGCGCCGCGCGGGGCCGCGCAACCAGCGCCGCTCGCCCACCGTCATCAACACGGCCTTTTACCCCACCCTGATGTGGAACTCGCGCTTCTTCGCCGTGTCCGGCGACCCCTTCGACAACAGCGAGGGCTTCTCGTTCACCTCGCCGGAGGGGATGTCGCTGTCGTCCCTGCCCCACCTGCTCACCGCGCAGGCGTTCATCCCGCCGACCGAGATCCCCGAGATGACCGGGTACGAGGCGCCGGCGTCGCACGACGTCGTGCGCGAGGAGGTCGCCGCGCGCGTGAACGACGTCGAGGCGTACCGCCGCCGGTTCGGCAAGCGGTTCGACGCGGTGAAGCGCGGGAAGCCCATCACCTACGAGATGATCGCCGCCGCCATCGCCGAGTTCGAGATGTCGCTCACGTTCGCCGACGCGCCCATCGACCGGTTCGCCCGCGGCCGGCGGAGCGCGATGACGCTGGAGCAGAAGCGCGGCGCGCTGCTCTTCTTCGGCGAGGCGGGGTGCGTCCGCTGCCACGCGGTGTCGGGGCCGTCGAACGAGATGTTCAGCGACTTCCAGCAGCACGCCATCGGCGTCCCGCAGATCGCGCCGACCGACGACCCGGCGCTCTCGAACGTCGTCTTCGACGGCCCGAACGGCGATGAGGACTTCGGGCTGGAGCAGGTCACGGGCGACCCGGCCGACCGGTACAAGTTCAGGACCCCGCCGCTGCGCAACGTCGCCCTCCAGCCCACGTTCTTCCACAACGGCTCGTTCACGTCGCTGGAGGGCGCCATCCGCCACCACCTCGACGTCTACACGTCGGCCACGGAGTACACGAACGCTCACCTCGATCGGGACCTGCGGGGCGAGATGGGCCCGCTCGCGCCGGTGCTCGCCGCCGTCGACCCCCTGCTGGAGGAGCCGATCGAGCTCTCGGAGCAGGAGATCCGCTGGCTCTCTGCCTTCGTCGGCGAGGCGCTGCTCGACCCGCGCGCGACGCCGAAGCAGCTCAGGAAGCTCATCCCGGACGAGGTCCCGAGCGGGCGCCCGGTCCACCGCTTCCAGTAGCCGCGGCTGGGCGGCGGCGCTCCGCCGGGCGCGGTGCTCTCGCGCAGCGCCGCCCCCCCACGATGCTCGCTCCACCGTCGCGATCTCTGCTCTGCCCTCTTGGCTTCGAAGGCTGTATCTGCCAACCTCCCTGGCCACCGGACATGTTCTCTGCATGCGATGCATGAGCCCGTTAGCCGCCAGATTTAGCCGCCAGATGATGACGCGCTGAGCGGACCACGCTACATGGACCACCGCCCGCGCGGGGAGGAGATCTTGAAGGTCAACGAGTTCGATCTTAGCAAAGTCCTGGAATTTCATCCTGCCATGGGCAAAATCCTCCTGGGCAGCGACCGGATGTTGATCTTCCGGCAGGACGCCTTTGCACACCTCCGCAAGCTGCTCTACTCGCAGCTCGGCGAGGCGATGGCGCGCGCGCTGCTCACGCAGTTCGGCTATCGGTGCGGCGCAGGAGATCATGAGTCGATGTCGACCCGGTATTCCTGGGATACGGAGCTCGACCAGCTCGCGGCCGGGCCCGTGATGCACACATGGGAAGGCATCGTCCATGTCGAGCCGACGAAGATCGATTTTGACAGGAAGGCCGGCCGGTTTCACATGACGGTGCTCTGGCGTCACTCGTACGAGGCGGAGGTGCACGTCAGGGAGTTCGGGCTGTCAACGGGCCCGGTGTGCCACTCGCTCGCCGGCTACGCGAGCGGCTGGTCCTCTGCCTTTTTTGGCGCGCCGCTGATCGCGATCGAGCACGCATGCGCAGGGATGGGGGCGCCTGAGTGTCGTGTCGAGATTCGATCGCCTGAGGCCTGGGGCCCCGAGGCGACCCCGTGGAAAGAGTCGCTCGCAGCGACGAGCTACTCCATCGCGCGCGAGCTCGAGGAGAAGCTCATGACGATCGAGCGCCAGAAGGCGGCCATCTCCGCGCTGTCCGCGCCGATCATCAAGGTATGGGAGGGCGTGCTCGCGCTGCCGCTCGTCGGTGTGATGGATTCGACGCGGGCGGCCCGGGTCACGGAGGCTCTCCTCGAGGCCGTGGTCCAGAGCGGATCGCGCTACATCCTCCTCGATCTCACCGGGATCGATGCCGTCGATACCGCGACGGCGAACCACTTCGTGAAGATCATCCGAGCGGTCTCGCTGCTCGGAGCGCGGCTCATCATCACCGGCATCGCGCCCGCGGTGGCGCAAACCGTGGTGGGTCTGGGCGTGAACCTCGACCAGGTGCAGACGCTGGCGACATTGAAGGACGGGCTCAAGACATGCATACAGCAGATGGGCTGACGCGCGGCCGGACGGCCCCGCGCCGCGCCGACGGGCAGCGGCTCTTCGGCCTGCGCCGAGGGGGGGCCCGCCGGCCTTGATAGCGTCTGCTGGCGGGCGGGGCTAGCTGCGCTGGAGGCAGCTGTTCAGCGACTCCAGCTGGATGCTGCACTCCTCCTCGTACTTCGCCGGATCGCAGTTGTCCTCGGCGTGGTTTCGGCACTCGAGGTAGGACTCCCACGCGTCCTCGCAGCCAGCCTCCTCGGCCTGCTCCGTCTCCGCGCCGCAGGCGTCCAGGCAGCTGTCCTCGGTCATGGGAGCGCCCGGGCACTCCACCGCTCGCTCGCAGAGCTCAGGACAGCCCTCCTCGCCGTGGCCGCTGCTGCAGGCGGCGAGGGGGAGGGCGAGCGCAGCGAGGGCGAGCGCGGCGAGCGCCATGCGTGTCATCACCTTCATCGGGCCATCGTACCACGAGCGCGGCGCCGCGCGCGTCGGCGCGGGCCCCGGAGAGAGGAGCCCCGCTGCCGGAGCTGCGCGGGGCGCCAGGGCGCCTCGCCGGAGAGGGGGCGGCTCAGGGCAGGAGCCGGGAGATGAAGCTCCACTTCGTCGAGCGGCCGGACTTCATCGCGAGGACCGTGGTCACGCCGATGACCCCCGCCGTGAGGGCGATGTTGAGCGGCCCCATGACGTTGAGCAGCTGCTGCAGCCCCGCCGCCTTCGCGGGCGTGCGCGGCGACGGCGTGTCGCCGTCCCGGATCGGCACGGCGCGGCCGGGCGCCTGCTCGCTCATCTCACGTCCGCTCACCATGTTGACGAGGCTCGTCGCGAGCGTCGCGCCGAGCAGGAAGTCCTTGAGGCGCACCAGACTGCGGGTCTCCTCGTCGATCGATCGCCCCGAGATCATCGTCCGCCCGATGAACCAGGTGGCCGCGGCGGTGCCCAGCGAGATCGCGTTGACGAGGTTGTATCGTTGCCATGCGTCGGCGAGCACCTTGCCGCGCTCGGCCTCGGAATGGATATCCTTGACCGCCTGGTGCAGCGCCAGCCGGCCGAAGAGAGGGCCGCCGAACCCCGCGGCGAGACCGAGCTCATGCAGTACCCATGCAGACGTCGAGAGTGTTGCCATATCGTTCCACCTCGTCGCGACGCGCCAAGCAAGATTGTGCCCAGCGCCGGACCGCGCTCCGTGATCCAGGCCGACGCAGGCGCGCCGGCCCGGCAGCACGCCCGCCCGCGCGAGAGGACAAGGCGCGCGCACCCGGCGAGCGCGCCGGGTCGGCCGTGCTCGTCGCGGCGAGCGGCCGGCCCGGCGCGCGCCGCCCGCGCTGAGACATTCGCTCACGACCGGGCGGCGGCGGACGTGGGAAGCCTCCTTCACGGATCCCTCTCCGGACGAACGCGCACGAAGCCCTCTCCGGACGAACGCGACCACCGCCCCACGCGGCGCCTTACGGCCGAGTGCGCCAGCCTGGGCCATTTTTGTGACCGCTGGCCCACTCACGAGGCAATTGGCCTCACGTCGCGGAGCCGGCCGCGACGCGAGACCAGCAGGTTGCGAGCCCCGCCCCGTTGCGCGCGGCGTCGGCCCGCATCGTGCTTCCGCGCCCGGCCAGGCACGCGCGCCAAGGTCGCGGCCGCGGACGCGGGAGAGGAGCACCATGGACAAGCTGAACGGCGGACCGAGGACCTTCGAGCCGACCAAGCCATCACGGGTGCCCGGGAGCGCGGCGGACGGCGGACCGCCGCCGCGCGGCGCGGCCCAGGGCGAGGGGCGCGGGCCGGCGACGTTCGTGTCGGCGTCGGCGACCGGGGACGCGCGCGGCGCGCAGCCGGCGGCGCTCGGCGACAGGACGGCGCTCGAGATGCACTCGGCCTTCTTCGACAGGAACCACGACGGCATCATCACCCTCCGCGAGACCTACGAAGGGCTCCGCGCGATCGGGATCGGGCGGGTGCTCTCCGCGTGGTTCGCGCTCGTCATCAACGGGGCGCTCGGGCTCCCGACGTCCCGATCGTTCGTCCCCACGCTCTCGATCACGCTCGAGAACATCCACCGAGCGAAGCACGCGAGCGACACGGGCGTCTACGACAAGGACGGCAGGTTCGATCCGCAGAAGTTCGACGAGCTGTTCGCGCGCTGGGACAAGGACCGCGACGGCGCCCTGAACGCGCGCGAGCTCGTGGCGCGCACGCTGGGAGATCGCGACCTGCTCGACGTGTTCGGGTTCCTCGCGTCGGCGGGCGAGTGGGCGGTGCTCTATGCGCTCGCCGGCAAAGGGGGGAAGCTGACGCGCGAGCAGCTGCGCCGGATGTACGACGGGACGCTCTTCTACGAGCTCGAGCGAGAGAAGCAGGGCGCCAGAACGAGCGCGAGCGCGCCGGCGTGATCCGCGGAATCGGCGGCGCCGGAGCTCCGGCCAGGACACTTGACAACGTGGACGAACACGCCAGAACGTGCGCGCCGTGATGCCGTTCGCAGCCGCCGTCAAAAAGCGCCTCTCGGGCGAGCTCCCGAGTTACCTCGCCATCTTCGCGTTTGCCACGGGCGCCGCCTGGCTCTGCGTCCTCGATATCGTCCTCAAGCAGCCAGTCGCGGTCGATTTCAAATCGTTCTATGCGGCCGCCGTCGCGGCCCGCCGGGGCCTCGACGTGTACGACGTCGAGGTCCTCGAGGCGATCGCGACGGAGCTGCGGCTCCCGCACGATCCGACGTTCCCCTATCTGTATCCGCCGTTCTTCGCACACACCTTCTCGTGGCTCGCGCGCCTGCGCCCGAGCATCGCCCAGCAGACCTGGTCGAGCATCGCCGTGATCAGCTACGGCCTCGCCGCGACGTTCACCGTGTTCGCCGTCCGCCGCGCGTCGCCGGACCCGCTCGGCGCGGCCCGCCGGACCGCGGTCCCCACCGTCATCATCGCGCTCATCGCCTTTCTCGCGTGGGCGCTCAACCTGCGCAACAGCCTGGCCATGGGGCAGGTGAACCCGCTGGTCCTCGCGTTCATCTGCGCCGCGCTCGCGCTCTCGATGGCGCGCAAGGACATCCCCGCGGGGCTCGCCCTCTCCGTCGCCGCGGGGATCAAGGTCACGCCGATCCTGCTCGCGATCCCCTGGGTCATCGAGCGGCGCTTCCGCGCGCTCGCCGGCCTCGCCGCCGGGTTCGCCGCCCTCGTCCTGGTCAGCCTGCCGTTCGGCGCCGGGCCGGCGTGGCTCGAGTTCCTGCGGCGGCTACCGCGCATGTCGCACGGGGCCAAGATCCCGGGCCTCTTCGACCCGGGGACGGTGCCGAATTTCTCGCTCGCCGGCTTCTACGCGCGGCTCTTCGACGGGGGCGCGGCCGCCGTCAAGCTCGCGTCGGCGATCACCGTCCTGCTCCTCCTCGGCGCCGCGCTCGCGCTGGCAGGCCGCTCCCCCTCGCCGCCGCGCTCGCTGCGGCTGCTCCTGCCGCTGCTCGTCACGATGGTCGTGGCGAGCCCGTTCACCTACGTGCACCACGTGCTCTACCTCTTCCCGGCCGCGCTCTACGCGCTCGACCGCGCGGCGGCGCAGGAGCGCCGGCTCGAGATGGGCGCGCTCGTGGTCCTGCTGTCGCTCGCCACCATCGACTTTCCGTACGTCTATGACCGCTTCAAGGGGCGGCTGCCGGAGCTCGCGCTCTCGGTGAACCTGTATGTGCTGCTCGCGATCTACGCGTTCGGCATGTTCCTGCTCTGGCGGGAGCGGCGCGACGCCCCCACCGCGCGCGAGTCGCCCCTGCCGGCGAGCGACCGCGAGATGGCGAGCGGCCTGGCCACCGCCCGCCGCTAATGCCGCGGGTCAGAGATCCCACCAGGGATCTGCGTCGCGAGCGAAGAGAGATTCAACGCAAAGGCGCGAAGGGCGCAAAGACGCAAAACTACATGTCTTTTTGCGCCTTTGCGCCTTTGCGCCTTTGCGTTAAATTCTCTCTCTCCGGATCCCTGGGCGGACTCCTGCTGAGCGGAACCAGGGCGCGCCGAAGGGCCGCCGGCGCTCACGAGAGGCGGTGTTCTCGGCGAGCGCTCACGTCGACAGGTACGTCGCGGCGGCGCTCAGGATGACGTTCCGGCTGGCGCCGCTGAACTCGCGCTCTGCCGACGAAGAGCGCGCGCCGACGAGCGCCGCGGCGGCGGGGCGGAGCACGTCGGTGAGGGCCTGTTGCCGGAGCCGGTGGAGCTCGTCGGCGGGCAGGAAGCCGTGGGAGGACGGGAGCTCGCCGCCGGCGCCGCCGGGCGCCTCGGCGGCCACCTGGTCGAGCGCGCGCGCGAAGGCCGCGGCGACGCGCGCCCGCAGGCCCGCGCCGCCCTCGGCGATGGCCCAGCGGACGAACGCCCAGGCGAGCTCGGCGTGGCGCGCCTCGTCGCGCGCGATCGAGAGGAGCGCCATGCGCACCGCCGGCGGCTGCGCGGCCTGGGCGGCGACCTCCGCCTCGATGGCCGAGAGGGTCTCACCGATGCAGCCCTCCACGACGGCGGCGAGGGTGAGGGCCTCGAGCGAGCCGAGGTCGTCGAGCGCGCCGCCCAGCGGCAGCGGGCCGACGCCCACCGGCTCGCCCGCGTAGGCCGAGGCGATCGCCAGCGCGAGGCGCGCGTGCCGCACCTCGTCGACCGCGGCGCGGTGCGCCGCCTCGAGCAGCTGGGGAGGCGCGCCGATCGCCATCAGCCCGAGCGCGAAGCGGCCGAAGGAGGCCACCGAGGCGTGCTCGTTCTGGCCGCGCTCGGCCCAGCGCCGGGCGAGCTCGCGGCGCTCGGCGGGCGCAAGCTCGCCCACGTCGGTGTCGGCAAGCGCGCGCTCGAAGCGCCGCACGTCGGTCTGGGACCAGGCGCTCGGGGCGCGCGCGAGCGGCGCGACGCGGGGCTCGCCCCGGACGAGGAGGGGTCGCCCCTCGCAGCTGATGACCCCGACGAAATAACAGCAGCTCTCGGGCGCCGACGCGTCGCGGTTTGCGTACGGGCCCTCGAGCGCATCGGTGAGGTCCTCGCGGTAGCACATGCAGGATCCCGAGCCGGGCGCGATTCCTCCGAGGTCCAGCGGAATCTCGGTGGTCGTGGCCGGGGGGCAGACGCCGTCGACCGGCGCGGCGCAGTGCACCTCGTAACAGCACCGGCCGTGATAGCCGTCGTCGTATTCCGGACCGAAGCAGGTCGGATCCGGATACGGCTCGAGCGGCGAAGGGCCGGGCTCGCCGCCGCCCCCGGACGACGACGATGCGCTTTGAGACGAGGTCGACCCCCCGCCGGACTGCGACGATGTGCCTTCAGGCGAGGTCGAGCCCCCGCCGGACTGCGACGACGTGCTTTCAGGCGAGGCCGAGCCCCCGCCAGACTCGACGTGCGGGCCGCAGGCGGATGCCAGCGCGAGGCTCGCGCCCCACTGGGACGCGACGAGAATACGGCGCAGCAATGTTCGCATGTCCGGTGATAGGCAAGGCATGTACCGTGCACAACCAGCGGGTTTTCCGCCTCCGGGGCGCCCCGCCGTGCCAGGGTGTGCCATTATGGCTCTCGCCGCCGCCGGTGAGGTCTCATGCGGTTCGTGCTCGATAGCTCTGTCGCCATCGCCTCGATGAAGCCCGCCGAGCCCGGGCACGCGGACGCGCTCGCGTTTCTCGAGCGCGCCCGCGCGGCCGTGGCCGCGGGCGCGGCGCGCGTGCTCGCGCCGCCCGAGCTGTGGCTGGAGGTGTACGTGGCCGAGCAACGGCTCGCGACGTCGCGCCGGGGCGCGCCCGCGGCCGCGAGCGCGCTGGGAGGCCTCGCCGTCGAGCTTGTCGCGCCCGAGGACGAGGGCGTCATCGCCGAGTTCCTCGCCCTGCTGACGAAGCGCATGCGCGGCCGCAGGCCCTTCGCCAACGCGACCGACCTCGTGTACCTGTGGGCCGCCCACCGCACCGACGCCACCGTCGTGACCCTCGATGAGGGCCTGCTCAAGTACCACGGCGTGGTTTGCGACGTCACACGGCCGCAACACGCGCGGCTCGCCTGACGCGCCAACGCACCGCGCCGAGCGGCAAGCCGCTCGTCGACACCCGCCGTCCCGGCCGCGCGAACGGCGCGAGCGCGCGACAGACAACAGAGAGACGCCGCCGCGCCGGGTGGTTGCAGCACAATGTTTCGCTCTGCGCATACCTCCTTGTCGCATCCATCGCGTGCGGCTATCCCTGAGCGTCGCAGCGGTGCGCGCGGAGCTCGCGAGCCCGAGCTGCGCGCGAGACGCATGCGAAGTACATCGCTTTCTTCACCGGCCCTCTCGGTGAGCTTGGCCCTCTTGACCACGCTGGTCGCGTCGGAGGCCCATGCGCGCCGCGGCGGGACGGCGGTGGAGGGGTGCAACGGCTGCCACACCGGCGGCGCCGCGCCCACGATCACCATCGACCATAGCCCCGAGAGCCCGGCGGCCGGCGAGGCTGTGACTCTGCAGGTCACGATCCAGGCCGCCAACATCAACGCCGGTGGCATCTATCTCCGCACCGGGACAGGCCGCCTCGCGCCCATCGACGGACAGGGCACTCACCTCATCGACGACCGCCAGCTCGTCCACTCCGCGCCCAGGCGGGCGAGCGGCGGGGTCGTCCGCTTCGACGCGCAGTGGATCGCGCCGGGGGCCCCGGGCGGGGTCGTGGTCGAGGTGTGGGCCGTCGCGGCCAACGGCGACAACGGCTCTCGCGGAGACGGCGCGTCGGCCGCCATCGCCGCGTTTGCCTACGGGTGCGAGGGGACGACGTATTACCTCGATCGCGACGGAGACGGATACGGCGACTCCGGCGTGCCCAGGGTCGATTGCACCCAGCCCGCCGACCACGCTCCGCGCGCCGGGGACTGCGACGATTACAGCGTCGACATCCACCCCGATCAGGACGAGGCCTGCAATGGGCGCGACGACGACTGCGACGGTCAGATCGACGAAGATCTCGCGGTGACCACGCAGTACGAGGACTCCGACGGCGACGGGTACGGGTCGCTCTTCGGCGCGACGGTCGAGGCGAAGTGCCCCCCCGACGGCTTCGCGCCGAGCTCGAACGATTGCAACGACAGGTCCCCTGACGTCCACCCGGACGCGGCCGAGACGTGCAATCTGGTGGACGACGACTGCGACGGCCGGGTGGACGAGGGCGTGCGCGAGGTGTGCGGCGTCGGGATGTGCGCCCGCGAGGCGATCGCGTGCACCCCCGGCTCGTGCACGCCCGGCGAGCCGAGCCCCGAGACGTGCAACGCGCTCGACGACGACTGCGACGGCGAGACCGACGAGGATCCCGGCCTCTGCGCGCCCGGCGAGGGCTGCCCGAACGGCACGTGCAGCAGCGGGACCGGCGGCGGCACCCCCGGGAGCACGAGCGCCGGCAGCGGCGGCGCCGGGACCACGGGCGCCTCGGGGGCCACGGGCGGCGGGGCGCCCGACGAGAAGGGCGACAGCGGCGGCGGCTGCGCCGTCGACCCGCGGGGCGGGTCGCCGTGGCGGCTCCTCCCGCTCCTCTCGCCGCTCGCCCTGCTCGCGTTGCGGCGCCGGCGGAGGGCCTTCACCGACGTCAAAGCGTACCGTAGCTCTCGGGGAAGTCGCGCTGAATGACGGCATCCCGGTCGAACAGGGCGTGGAGCATGGCGCAGCGGTAGGGGTCGCTCGCGGCGTCACACGACTGCACCTCCGACCGCAGCTCGTCGACGCTGACCACCGCCCTGTCGGGCGGGCGGAGCGCCACCGACTCGAAGGCTCGGGCGAAGGGGACGTCGGGCGCGCGCGTCTCGTCGGCGTGGCAAAAAGCGCAGGTCGAGTACTGCTCGTTGAAGATGATATGCTCGAACGGCGCTTCCGGCGTGAGCTCGCTCGCCACCGGGAACTCGATTTCCCCCTTCAACGATCGCGCGTCGCCTCGGCGCTCGCCGAACTCGAGCAGGCCCCGCCCCGGCCCCTCGGGCACGACGGTGAACACGAGAGGATCCAGGAACACGAAGATCCGCGGGCTGCGACGATCGAACGACGGCTGGGCGCTGGTAGGGCTGAGGGAGGCGGTCATCTGCAGCGGACCAGCGAGGTGCGCCAGGAAGCACGGAAGGTCGAGCGGCTTCTCCAGCGCATTCACCATTCGCACGACCTCGGCGATGCTGCGCGGGTTCTGCGCGAAAGGAGCGGGCACGCAACCGGCTGCGCTGCTGCCGTCGACCATCGTCGCGCCCCCCGCGGCGGCGGGGGAGCTGTCCGAGCTACAGGCGACCAGCCCTGCGCCGAGGCCGATCACGAGCGAGGCACGGGCGCTCGCCCAAAGGGCTTGGAGCGCTCGAGGCCTCAGCGCTTCGGATGCTCGTCGGTGGTGTCGGGGGCGGCGGCTGAACCCCTGATCGCACGAAGTGCGCGGTGCCCAGCTCCGAGGCTGTGGTTTCGCTCGCATTGGGGGACCAGGCCGAAGCAAAGGGAGAACCCTCACATCGATGTGAGCGCTCACAATGGTTATGTCAACACAAATCGACCGGTTCGCGGGGCGCGTCGAGCCCGAGGGAGGCGCGAACGGCGGCGGCGTCGGCCTCCGACGCGGGTCGCCGTGGCGGCGCCTCCGCTCCTTTCGCCGCCGCCGCTCGCGCTCCTCGCGTTGCGGCGCCTGCCGGGGGCTGTCACGGTGCGGTAGATTTCCCCTCCCGGGCCTGAGGTGACACGCATGCTCTATCGCCGATTCGGTCGCACCGAGATCCAGATGCCCGTCCTCTCGTGTGGAGGGATGCGGTACCAGCACTCCTGGAACGACAAGGACCGCATCTCGCCGGGGAGCCAGCGCAACGTCGAGGCGTGCATCGCAAGGGCGCTCGAGCTCGGCATCAACCACATCGAGACCGCGCGCGGCTACGGCACGAGCGAGGAGCAGCTCGGGCACATTCTGCCGAAGCTGCCGCGCGACCGGATCATCGTCCAGACGAAGGTCGGCCCCGAGGCAGAGCCGAAGAAGTTCCTCGAGACGTTCGAGCGCTCGATGAAGCTCCTCCGCCTCGATCACGTCGACCTGTTCGCGCTCCACGGCGTGAACGACGAGACGCGCCTCTCGTGGTCGCTGCGCAAAGGGGGCTGCCTCGACGCCGCGCTCGAGCTGAAGCGCCAGGGGCGCGTCCGCGCGGTGGGCTTCTCGACGCACGCCTCGCTGCGCGTGATCATGGCGATGGTGCAGGACGGCCGCTTCGATTACATGAACCTGCACTGGTACTACGTGAACCAGGCCGCCTGGCCGGCCATCCAGGCCGCGGCCGAACGCGACATGGGGGTCTTCATCATCAGCCCCACCGACAAGGGGGGCCGGCTGTACGAGCCGAGCGACAAGCTCGTGCGGCTCTGCGAGCCCCTGTCGCCGATCGTGTTCAACGATCTCTTCTGCCTCGCCCGCCCCGAGGTCCACACGATCAGCGTCGGCGCGGCGCGCCCGTCCGACTTCGACGAGCACGTGAAGGTCCTGCCGCTCCTGGAGCGCGAGGGCGCCGCAGAGGACACGCTCGCGCCGATCCTGCGCCGGCTCGACGAGGAGCTCGCGCGGGTGCTCGGCCGCGCGTGGGTCGACACATGGCACGTCGGCCTGCCCGAGTGGGAGGCCGTCCCGGGGCACGTGAACGTCCGCGAGATCCTGCGGCTGTACAACTACGTCAGGGCGTTCGACATGACCGCCTACGGCAAGGCGCGGTACAACCTGCTCGGGAACGGCGACCACTGGTTCCCCGGCAATCGCGCCGAGCGCGTTCGGGAGCTCGACCTCGCGCAGGTCCTCGCCGGCGCAGCGCAGCGGCACCGCATCCCCGAGGTGCTGGCGGAGGCGCACGCGCTGCTCGCGGGACAAGAGGTCAAGCGCCTCGGCAAACACTGAGTCTGCGCCAGCGGGCGGCTGAGCGCGGCCGCCGCCGCGCCGGTCACGAGGCCGTCTTCGGGCGCTTCGGCCAGAAGACGTGGAACGTCGCGCCGGCATACGGCTCCGACTCGAGCGCCACGCGGCCGCCGCGCGTCTCGACGATCTTCTTCACCACCGACAGGCCGATCCCGGTGCCCTCGACCTTGTCGCGCGCCTCCAGCGTCTGGAAGATGCCCCAGATGCGCTCCTGGAACTGCGGCGGGATCCCGGGGCCGTTGTCCTTCACCGTGAAATCGTAGAACTCTCCCGCGTCGGCGCAGGCGATCTCGACGACGGCGTCCGCGCGGCGCGCGTGCTTCAGGGCGTTGCCGATGAGGTGCATGAACACCTGCTGCACCGGCACGCGCTCGGCGAGGATCGTCGGCATGCCGTCGCCGACGGCGATGCGCGCCTCGGCCGACGGCGCGAGGAGCTCGACGCACTCGGCGACGACCGCGCCCACGTCCACGGGCGAGAGCCTGTCGCGGATGCGCCCCGCGCGCGAGTAGCTGAGGATGCCCTCGATGAGCGCCTCAAGGCGGTGCACGCGGCCGCGGAGCATGCGCATCTGCTGGCGCGCCTCGTCGTTCATCTTGTCGGCGAGCCCCTCCTCGATCCACTCCGACAGGCTCGCGATGCCCCGGAGGGGCGCCTTGAGGTCGTGGGACGCGACGTAGGCGAACTGGTCGAGATCCTGGTTCGTGATCGCGAGCGCGTGGGCGAGCTGCTCGGCGCGCCGCCGCGCGCGCACCTGGTCGGTCACCTCGAAGGCGAGCACGGCGATGCCCTCGACCCTGGCCATGGCGTCGTAGATGGGCTGGTAGATGAAGTTGAAGAAGCGCTCCTCGGGCTCGCCGCCGCGCGCGAGCAACACGGCGAACTCGTTGCCGAAGAACGGCTCGCCCGTCTGGTACACGCGATCGAGCACCGGGACGACCGCCGGCGCGGTCTCGGGCAGCGCGTCGCGGAGGCGCTTGCCGAGGATGTCGCGATCGCCGACGAGCTCCAGGTACCGCGGGTTCGCGAGCTCGTAGACGTGCTCGGGCCCGCGCAGGACGCAGATGCCGGCCGGGGCCTGCATGAACAGCGTCTCGAGGCGCGACCTGTGCCGCTCGGCCTCGGCGAGCGCCGCCTGCTCGCGCGCGAGGAGCTCGGCCCGCTCCTCCGCGCGGAGCCGCTCTTCCTGGTAGGCCCGCGCGCCGGAGATCGTCGTGGCGATGTTGCCGGCCGCGAGCTCGAAGAAGTCGCTGTACGCGGCGTCGAGCGCGCGGCGCGGGCTGACGCCGACCACGAGGAAGCCCTGGAGCGCGGCGTGCCCGGACCGCGAGAGCGGCAGCACGACCGCCTCGCGGCACGGCTCGGGCCAGGCGCCGCCGGGCAGCGCGCCGAACCGCTCGGCGGGGGTGTCCACGCGCAGGCACGCGCGGCTCCGCGCGACGTCCGCGAGCGGCCAGATCCCGCCCCCGTCGGCGAGCGGGATGCGCTCGGGGCTCGCCGGGCCGCCGGGGGCGAGCCCCTCGGCGGCCGCGAGGCGGGCCGCCGCCCCGCCCGGCTCGATCATGTACGCGAGCGCGAACGGCACGTCGGCGGAGCTCTCGACGAGCGTGCTCAACGAGCGGGCGATGGTCTCCTCGGACGAGACCATCGCCGCCGCGGCGGACTGGGCGCCGAGGGCGCGCAGCGCCCGGAGGCGGCGCTCGCTGAGCACGCGCCCCGTCGTCTCGGCGCACGCGCAGAAGATGCCTCCGACCGTGCCGTCCTCGACGAGGACAGGAGCATACGAGAACGTGAAGTACGTCTCTTCCTGGTAGCCGTTGCGCGAGAGGATCAGCTGGAAATCCTCGGACCATGTCGCCTGCCCGGTGGCGCGCACCCCGTCGAGCATCGGGCCGATGACGTCCCATATCTCGCTCCAGCACTCGCGCCCCGGGCGACCCAGGAACTGCGGGTGCTTCGTCGCGCCGAGGATGGGGCGGTATGCATCGTTGTAAAAGCGAGCGTACTCGGGCCCCCACCAGATCTCGATGGGGTGCCGCGACGCGAGGCAGATGCTGACCGCGGTGCGCAGGCTCTGCGGCCACCGGTCGACGGCGCCGACCGGGGTGCGCGACCAGTCGAGATCGCGCATGAGCTGCGCCATCTCGCCGTCGCCCGCGAGGAACGGCGCCTCGCCGGGCGGGGCGGCGGGCCCGGGCTTCTGGCTCTCCTGCATGGCTCTCCGTATACCTGGACACGCCGTCGTGTCACAGTTCCTCACCTACCGCGACGAGCGCGGGAGCGTCTGGACAGCCCGCCCGCCCGCGCTCACGCCGCCGAGCCGCTGCTGGGCGGGCGCCTCCGCGGCAGGGCGCGCCGGGGCGCGCGCGGTGTCCCGGGGGCGGCGGCGCGCTCATCCGGTCCGGGCGAGCCGCTTGTCGGCGGGCGCCTCGGCCTCGCCCGGCGTGGCGGTCTCGACGGGCCTGAGGTCGCTCGTCGCCGGACCGTGGATGACGCGGCCGGTGCACTCGAAGCGCGACCCGTGGCAGGGGCAGTCCCACGTCCGCTCGGCCGGGTTCCAGGCGACGATGCACCCGAGGTGGGTGCACACGGCCGACCGCTCGTGGACATGGCCTTGCGGATCGCGGTAGACGGCGAGCTTCGTGAGCCCCCTTCTCATGATGGCGCCCATCCCGGGGGGCAGCTTCTCCACGTCGTCGAGGTCTCCCCCCGTCAGCCAGTCGGCGTACTGCGCCGCGGTGTTCAGGTTCTCCTTGAGGTACTCCGACGCGGATTGCAGGGTGAGGTTGAGGCGGCCCGGGTCGTAGAGCTCGGCCCACGCGTTCTCGCGGCCGTGGACGAGATCGTTCAACAGGAGGCCTGCGATGGTCCCGTGGGTCATGCCGTTACCGCAATCGCCGGTCACGAGCAGGATGCGGGACTCCTTCTTGAGGCGGCCGATGAACGCGAGCCCGTCGGCGGTCTCCATGACCTCCCCGGACCAGCGATGGACGACCTGGCCCGCCTGGGGGAAGCGCTCCCTCGCCCACGCCTCGAGCCGGGCGTGGCGCTGATCCGCGTCGTCGGCCTGACCGGTCTTGTGGTCCTCGCCGCCGACGATGAGGAGCTCGTCCGGGCCGTCCGCGCCATCGAGGTTGCTGAGCCTGACGTAGTGAAACGGATCCTCGGTGTCCCAGTAGAGGCCAGGGGGGATGGAGCCCCGCGGCACGCGCAGGGCGATGACGTACGTCCTGTAGCCGGCCTGCTTCATGTGCACCGAGATCCACGGCAGGAACGGGGAGTTCGTGGCGAGCACGACCTCGTTGGCGACGATGTTGACGCCGCGGTCCGTCTTGACGACCACGTGGTCGGGCTCGGCTTGCTCGTCGACGTCGACCACGTGCGCCCTCGTGTAGATCCTGCCCCCGTGGCGCTCGACCGCGCGGGCGAGGCCCGCGAGGTAGCGGAGGATGTGGAACTGGGCTTGATCGGGGAACTTCGCGGCGATGCCGGTGTTGAAGCTCTCGAGGGGCGCCCGGTCGACCCCGTGCACGCGCTCGAGGCCGGCCTGGTGAGCCGCCTTGATCTCGTCCTCGATGGTGCTCGACGGCTGCCCCGGCGCCGCGAACAGGTACCCTGGCACCCGGCGGAAGTCGCAGTCGATGCCCTCGTCCTGCACGATCCGCTCGATCGTGTCGATCGCGGTGGTGTGGCTCTCGGCGGCCAGCCGGAGGCGCTCCGGCGCGTGGAGCTTCGCGAGCTCGGTCCAGCGGCGGTCGAGCGCGTTGACGATGTGGGCTGTCGTGAAGCCGCTCTCGCCCCCGCCGATCACGCCGTCATCCAGGACGATGACGCCGCGGCCCTCCTTGGCCAGCATGTACGCGGTCGTGAGCCCGGCGATCCCCGCGCCCACCACGCACACCGTCGTTCTGTGCCCGGCGGCGAGAGGGGCGATGGGCGGGAGCACTGCGTGGGTCCAGGCCGTGTCTTTGTCGTATGCGCGATCGGTCATGGAGCGCCTCCGGTCGGGGCGAGCCGACCGTGCCGGGCGGCTCCCTCTCCCCCGCGCCTTGCAAGCGGTTTGCCATCGATTTGAGCCGAGAGCGGCGCGTCCTGCGCGCGATCGGGTCCGGCTGCGTGGCAATTTGCGACAGCGCGCGTGGCGAATGGCGCGGCGCGCGCGGAGTCGATGGCTCGAGCGCGCGGCCAGCGCGGGCGCTCGCCGGCCTCGTCCGTTTGCGTGCTTGCGGCCCGAGGCGGCGTGCGCCGGGCGGCCGGCCTTCGCTGGCCTGCGACGCAAACATGCTAGAGAAGCCCGGGTCGGCGAGAGGCCACGCCCGAGAGGACCAAGCGGAGCAGCGAGCAGAAGGGCGCGCGCGGATCGCGGGAAGTGCAGAGTGACGCTCCGCTGGCAACAGCGGCGGGGCGCGGGGGCACGGTCCCCCGTCGAGACAGGAGGCCGCCATGAGATTGCAAGGCAAGATCGCGCTCGTCACAGGCAGCAGCCGGGGCATCGGCCGCAGCATCGCCGTTCGCTTCGCCCGCGAGGGCGCCGACGTGGCGCTCACGTACCACAAGAGCAAGGAGGGCGCCGAGGAAGCCCTGGCCGAGGTCGAGGCCGCCGGACGGCGAGGTCATCTGTTCTCCGTCGACGTCGCCTCCGTCCAGAGCGTGCAGGAGCTGATCCGCGATGTCGTCGCGCGCTTCGGCCGGCTGGACGTGCTTGTCAACAACGCGGGCATGGAGAAGCGGGCGCCGTTCTGGGAGGTGACCGAGGAGGACTACGATCAGGTGGTGAACACCAACCTCAAGGCGGTGTTCTTCGGGAGCCAGGCGATGGTCCGCCACCTGCGCGAGGCGGGGCGCCCCGGCAAGATCATCAACATCAGCTCGGTGCACGAGGATCTACCGTTCCCCAATTTCGCGGCCTACTGCGCCAGCAAGGGCGGCGTCCGCATGCTGACGCGCACGCTCGCGGTCGAGCTGCGCGGCACCGGGATCACCGTGAACGCCATCGCGCCGGGCGCGATCGAGACGGAGATCAACGCCGACCTGCTCAAGGATCGCGACAAGCTGGGCGCGCTGCTCGGGCAGATCCCGCTCGGCCGCCTGGGGAAGCCGGAGGACGTCGCCGGGCTCGCCGTGTTCCTCGCCTCGGCGGACGCCGATTACGTGACCGGCTCGACGTACTTCGTCGATGGCGGGCTGACCTGGAACTACGAGGAGCAGTAGGCGACGCACACGGCCTGAGTCGATCCCTCTCCGGGAGCCCGGCCTCCGGGAGCCCGGCACGCTGCACCAGCCTGAACGCTGGCAGCCTGAACCCTGAGAAAAGTTTCCGACAGAAGCCAATGCTTCGCCGCAGAACCCGGTGTCGGCGAGCGGCCGCTGCGGCGCGGGCAGGTCCCCTTCCCGTGCGCGAGCCGCCGCGGCGCCTCTCGTTTTTGCGGCACGCGGACAGCTCGCTGTGGCACCATGCGCCCATGACGGAGCTCAAGACCTATGCTGGTGGCTGTCACTGCGGGAAGGTTCGCTACGAGGTCAAGGTGGACCTGAGCGCTCCCGTGGGCGTGTGCAACTGCTCGCGCTGTTCGAAGCTGGGTGTGATGCTGGCCTTCACGCCGGCAGACCAGTTCACGCTCAAGCAAGGAGGAGACGTCCTCACCGATTACCAGTTCAACAAGAAGGTCATTCACCACACGTTTTGCTCGGTCTGCGGCATCGAGTCGTTCGCTCGGGGAATCGGGCCTGACGGCAAAGAGATGTGCGCCATCAATGTCCGGTGTCTGGACGACGTCGACATCGAGTCGCTCAAGACGATGAAATTCGACGGCAAGAGCGCGTGATCGCGGCCGCGCCGGCCGGGCTCCGTGGCGGACGCGGCCGGCGCGGCCGGGCTCCGCGGGCCCGGGCGGTGGAGCCGCGGCCGGCCCTCGCCGGACCGGGGCGCGCGCCCGAGCACCTCTCGCGCGCGCCGGGCCGATCCGCGGGCGCAGGCCCGGGCAACGCGGGTAAACTGCGCCCCTGATGTCGATCGAGCAAGCAAGCGCGCTTCTGGCCTCGGCCCGGTCAGCCCTCTTCATCACCGGCGCGGGCGTGTCCGCGGCCTCCGGCATCCCGACCTACCGCGGGATCGGAGGGCTCTACAGCGAGAAGGGGACCGACGAGGGGCTCGCCATCGAGGACGCGCTCTCGGGCTGGATGTTCCAGCGGCGCCCCGAGGTCACGTGGAAGTACATCCACCAGATCGAGCGCGCGTGCCGGGGCGCGCGGTTCAACGCCGCGCACGCGGCGATCGCCCGGATCGAGCGCCGCACCCCGCGCTGCTGGGTGCTCACCCAGAACGTCGACGGGTTCCACCGGCTCGCCGGCTCCACCAACGTCATCGACATCCACGGCGATATCCGCCGCATCCTCTGCACGCGCTGCACGTACGAGGCGCACGTCGACGACTACGCGCACCTCGCCCCCTGCCCCAGCTGCCCGGAGTGCGCCGCGGTGCTCCGGCCCGATGTCGTCCTCTTCGGGGAGATGCTCCCCCTGGAGAAGGTCGAGATCCTCAAGCGCGAGCTCGCGCAGGGCTTCGATGTGGTCGTCTCGATCGGCACGTCGAGCCTCTTCCCCTACATCACCGGGCCCGTCCTCGAGGCCGCGCGCTCGGGGGTGCCGACCGTCGAGATCAACCCGGAAGAGACCACGATCTCCACCGCCGTCTCGGTGCGGCTGCCGATGCGCGCGGTCGAGGCGCTGGAGGGGATCCTGTCCCGGATCGAGCCCAGCAGCTGACCGCCCGCGCCCGGCGCGCAGATCCGAGGCGATCCCGGCGGCGCGCCGCGCTCGCTCGGCGTCGCCCCGGCGCCCCGCCGGCGCCCGTGGATTCGAGAGCAAGACCCGGAGTGCGGCCCTCCGGGCGGGGGTTAAGCTCGCCTCGTGACCCGCAAGATGCGCCGGAAGGAGACAGACGACATGCCGGGAAAGACCCATTCCCTCGCCGCCGAGGTGGAGAGCGACCCTCGCTGGACCGCCGTGATCGCCCGCGACGCGAGCGCGGACGGCAGGTTCTTCTATTCGGTCAAGACGACGGGCGTGTACTGCCGTCCGTCGTGCGGCGCGCGCCCCGCGAGGCCCGAGAACGTCGGCTTTCATCCGACCGCGGCCGCCGCGGAGCGGGCGGGCTTCCGGCCGTGCCTGCGCTGCAAGCCGGACCAACCCCCGCTGGCCGAGCGCCAGGCGGCCCAGGTGGCCGCGCTGTGCCGGCTCATCGAGCAGAGCGACGAGGCGCCGAGCCTCGAGGCGCTGGCGCGCCACGCGGGGCTGAGCGTCTTCCACACGCACCGCATCTTCAAGGCCGTGACCGGGGTGACGCCGAAGGCGTACGCGGCGGCGCACCGCGCCCGGCGGGTGAAGGCCGAGCTCGGCAGGAACGGCACCGTGACCGAGGCGATCTACGCGGCCGGGTACGGCTCGGGCGGGCGCTTCTACGAGCAGTCGAACCAGGTGCTGGGCATGACGCCCACGAGGTACCGCGCCGGAGGAGCGCAGATGGAGATCCGGTTCGCGATCGGGGAGTGCTCGCTCGGCGCGATCCTGGTCGCCGCCACCGCGCGCGGCGTGTGCGCGATTTTGCTCGGCGACGATCCGGAGGAGCTCTTGCACGATCTCGAGCGCCGGTTTCCGCGAGCCCACCTGATCGGCGGCGATGCCGGGTTCGAGCAGCTCGTCGCGAAGGTGGTGGGCCTCGTGGAGAGCCCACGCGCCCCGGTCGAGCTGCCGCTCGACGTGCGCGGGACGGCGTTCCAGCAGCGCGTCTGGCAGGCGCTGCGGGACATCCCGGCGGGCACGACCGCGAGCTACGCGGAGATCGCCGGCGCCATCGGCGCTCCGAGCTCGGTCCGGGCCGTGGCGCGGGCGTGCGCGGCCAACGCGCTCGCCGTGGCGATCCCGTGCCATCGGGTGGTGCGGAACGACGGCGGGCTGTCGGGCTACCGCTGGGGCGTCGAGCGCAAGCGCGCGCTGCTCGACCGGGAGGCGGGCGCGTGAACGCGCCGCGCAGGGCCGTCGCCCTCGCGCGCGGCGTGGACGACGGGGACGACCACGATGAGCGGGTGGCGTCGGTGGACTGGGCGCGCGTGTCGCAGGACCTCGACGCGCACGGCTGCGCGGTGATCGAGGGCCTGCTCACCGGGGCCGAGTGCGGCGACCTGGCCGCGCTGTACGCGCGCGACGAGCTCTTTCGCAGCCGGGTGGTGATGGCGCGGCACGGGTTCGGGCGCGGGGAGTACAAGTACTTCGCGCGCCCGCTTCCCGCGCTCGTCGACTCCCTGCGGACCCGCCTCTATCCGCGCCTCGCGCCCGTCGCGAACCGCTGGAGCGCGGCGATGGGCCTCGACGTGCGGTATCCGGAGGAGCTCGCGGGCTTCGTCGAGCGCTGCCATGCCGCGGGCCAGGTCCAGCCGACGCCGCTCCTCTTGCAGTATGGCGAGGGCGACTACAACTGCCTGCATCAAGATCTCTACGGCGAGCACGTCTTTCCGCTCCAGGTCGCGATCCTCCTCTCCGAGCCCGAGCGCGATTTCACGGGCGGCGAGCTCGTGATGACGGAGCAGCGCCCGCGGATGCAATCTCGACCGATGGTGGTGCCGCTGCGCCAGGGCGACGCGGCGGTCTTCGCCGTCCGCCATCGACCCGTGCAGGGCACGCGCGGCGTGTACCGGGTCAACATGCGGCACGGCGTCAGCCGTGTGCGCTCGGGGCATCGCCACACGGTGGGTATCATCTTTCACGACGCGGCGTGACGGCGCGCCGGGAGAGCGCGGGCGACGACCTCGCGCCGTCACCTCAACGCCGTGGCCCGCCGGTCACCTCGTTGCTGTAGCCTGCGGCGGCTGATGTCCGGTCGGCTCTCGCTGAGCCGGCGGGACGGGCGGGAGGCATCGAGGAGATATGGGCAAAACCTGGTTGGCGGTGGGGGCTTGCGCGTGCGCCTTGCTCGTCGCGTGCGGCGGCGACGACACGGACGGGAGCGGCGGCGCAGGCGGGAGCGGCGGCGCAGGCGGGAGCGGCGGCGCAGGCGGGAGCGGCGGCGCGGGCGGGAGCGGCGGCGCGGGCGGGAGCGGCGGCGCGGGCGGCGAGGCGAGCCTGCTCGCGCTGTACCACGCGGCCGTCGCCGACGCCGAGATCGCCGAGGAGAGCGAGCGCGTGGACACGTTGACGGCGATCGACGACGAGACCGCCGATCTCGTCCGCGACGCCGAGGATCGCGTGCTGATGCTCACCTGGACGTCCTACGCGGGCTATGACGAGCTCGTGGGCGAGGAGACGGAGCTCGGCGTCGAGGTGTGGAGCACGGCGGCGCCCGAGCTCCAGGCGTTCTGCCGCGCGAGCGGCCTCGAAGGAGCGGCGCTCTCGCTGCGGCTCGAGCAGCTGCTCGGCCTGCCGCCGGACAGCGGCAAGGATCGCGTCGTGGCGCTCTGGGTGCCGGCGGAGTCGATGTTCCGCCCGACGCCGGACCTGGAGATCGACGACACGACCGCCGATCTCGACTTCCCGGACGGCACGCCGCAAGAACACGAGGACTGGTTCAACGCCCTGAAGGCGACGTCCTATGGCGAGGATGGATATCCGTGGACGCGCCTCGGCTACACATACGACTGGAGCCCAGAGGGCCAGGAGGTCGGCCTGAGCGAGTTCGTGATCAGAAAGGGCACGACCGTCGTCGTGGAGTCGGTCACCCCGCAGGACGAGTACTGCCGTCCAGCGCAGTGACGCGCGCCGCCCCGGGCGCGAGCGCGCCCGGGGCCTCCCGGGGAGGGCCGCTCAGTCGAGCTCGGAGGGCCCGAGCGGCACCTTGCGATAGACGCGATCGACGTCGACGACGACGCCGACCGACTCGAGCTCGAGCTGCATGCCGGGGCCCAGGATGGCGAGCAGCCACCGGCCGTCCGGCTGCCGCTGGAAGTGCTCGACGCGCACCTCCTTCTGGGAGACGAGCACATACTCCACGATGGAGGGGACGCTCCGGTATTGCGCGAACTTGTCGCCGCGATCGTAGGCCTCCGACGAATCGGAGAGCACCTCGACGATCACGCTCGGGTTGATCAGCGTGTCGAGCTCCGCATCCTCGAACGCGGGATCACCGCAGACCACGGAGGCGTCGGGATACACGTAACGCCCCGTGGACGTGATCTTGACGCGCAGGTCGGAGGTGTGGACCTCGCAGGCGCGATCGAGCAGCGCGTTGCCGAGCTCGCGCTGGATGTTCCCGGCCAGCAGGCTGTGCGCGCGGGTGCAGCCCGACATCGCGAAGATCTCGCCATTCGCGTACTCGTGCTTCTGATCGGAGGCCCGCTCGAACGCGAGGTACTCCGCGGGCGAGAGCCCGGTGCGCCTGGCAGGATGTCCCATCGCGGACAGCGTACGGCATCCGCCCGCCGGAGGCGAGACGCTGCCTCCCTTCCCCCGGAAGGTCCGAAGCGGCCCACCGCCGCCCTCCTCCCCCGGCGGCTCCCCTTCCCCCAGTTCCCCAGGCGGTCGAGCTCGCGCCGTCGCCCGACTCCCCCCTCACCCCTGCTCCGTCGCCGGCGCCCCCGGCGGCGCGGCCGCCTCGGCCTTCTTCGGCTTCTTCCGCCGGCTCTCCAGCCACGCCCTGCGCTTCTCGACCCACTTGGCGAGGTCCTTCGCCAGCCAGCCGCCCTTCTGCCGCCCGACGATCTCCCGCAGCAGCAGCGCGGCCTGGCCGTGGCCGATGCGCATCGCGAACAGATCGTCCATCACGATCTTCGCCCACCGCGTCCGGCGCACCGAGTCCATGTGATCCACGAACTGCTCTATCCGGAGCAGCACCTTCGTCCCCACCCCCGTCTTGCCCGTCACCACGAGCGCCGCCGTCTTCTCCTTGTCGAGCGCCTCGAGCCTGCGGATCGCCCCGTCGATCAGGTTCGCGTGCTCCGCCCACCCGGCGCCGCCCTGCTCCTTGGCCGCGCGCACCGCCGCGAGCGCCTCGCGCAGATCGATGAGGCCGAAATCCGAGTACGACAGGAAGAACGTCAGCACCTCGCGCCGCGCCGAGGGGTTGCTCTGCATGCGCTCGATCGCGGTCCGCACCCGGTCCATCGACAGCCACCGGTAAACGAAGTCGAGCCCGGTGCCCTTGATGTTCTGCGACCCCATCAGCCGCGCGTCGAACCCCGGCGGGACCTCGCGCGTGATGAAGTCGATCACCTTGTCCCCCTTGGCGTCGGCGTTCCACAGGACCGCGATGCGCTCGAGGAACAGCTCGCGGAACGCCGCCCGGAACGCCTGGTTGGCCTCGGCGTCGGCGCCCCGCGACAGCGCCGCCTCGACCTCCGCGCGCGCCTTGTCGCGCCGGGCCAGCCGCCGCGACAGCCGCGCCGCGTGGTGGACGATGTCCGGGCGGATGTCGTCCTCGCCCGCGGGCGGCGCGTGCGCCTCCAGCGCCTTCTTCACCGCCGCCTCGATCGCCTCGGGCTCCCCCTTCTTGCCCAGGACCTCGGGGCCGCCCACGATCGCCGCCGCCGCCGCCTCGTCGATCGTCGGCAGCGCGCGCAGCATCCGGGTGAGATCGTCCTCGAACGCGCCCGCGCGCGCCGGGACGCCGACCTTCTTCATCTGCTCGTCGAAGCGCTCGAGCGCGCGCTCCTTGCCCCCGTCGCCCGTGATCACCATGTCGCGCAACCGCGCGTCGAGCCCCTCCGTGATGAACTGCATCATCCCGCCGAGGTTCGAGTTGATCAGCACCACGTGATCGACCCCGATGTCCTCGACGATGATCTGCGCGAACACGCGCGACCGCGCGACCCGATCCGCGCGGTTGTTCACCACCATCACCGTCGCCTTGCCGGGCGTCGCGTCCATGTCGTGCTTGTCGAACGCGAGCCGCGTCCAGTTCGACATGAACCCGGCGCGCTCGTTCGCGCTCATCCCGTTCGAGAACGTCAGCTTCCGCCCCCGGTACTGCACCGTCGGGTACGTCTTCAGCACGCCGAGGTCGAGGATCACGTGATCCGCGATCTCGACCAGCGCGAACTCGCGATCGACCCCGAAGTGATCCGCCAGCGCCAGCACCAGCGCCACGTTGCGCGGGTGCTCCTGGTACGGGAGGCGATCGAGGAGATCCACCGGCAAGAGATCCGCGTCGATGGGCGGGATCGCGACGAGGTTCGTCCCCTTGCGCTGCGCCTGGTCCTTGAGCAGCGGGAGCATCTGCTCCTCGGTCGTGAACGACAGCCCGTCCGTGGGCATGAAGCGCGCGATCACCCGCGCGACGTCCTCGCCCCCGGGGCCCTGGATGTCCTCGTGATCCGGGTACGCGTTCGTCAGCGTGGTGATCTCGTCGCGCATCCACTCCGAGCAGAGCGTGTCCACGAAGAGCGGCTGGAGCGCCATGCACTCCCACAGGAACACCTGGGCGCGGAGGTTCCTCCCGGCCGCGAGGATGTTCCGCTGCTCCCAGATGGTCGCCTTGTCGTAGGGGCGGTAGATGAAGATCTCCTGCGCGGGCAGGTCGCGCATCGCGTGGATGAACATCGCCTCGCAGCCGGTCGTCTTCACGACGACGTCGTACCGGAGCGCGTGGAACAGCGCGGCCTTCAGCCGCTCCGAGCCGCTCTTGCCGCGCGTGCCCCAACCGCCGATGGTGAGCGGGATGCCCCGGCGCGCGCGCTCGATCTGCGTCATGATCCACGCGGCGCGCAGCACCATGTACGCGAGGACGAGGAACACGATCCACGCGAGCTGTGTCGGGACGTTGCCCGCGGGCGACACGAGGTACGAGAGGAAGCTGTCGATCCAGACGGGCACCGACGGGCCGACGAGCCAGTCGCGGCCGAGCTGGAGCGCCGAGGGCAGCGCGACGGCGAGGTACTTGCCCGGCAGGTGCGGCTCGAGCGCGAACGGGCGGCCGTCGACCTCGCCCCCGGTGTCGCCGAGCGCGACCGTGAAGCCGAGCTCGCCGGTCATCAGCGTGAATTTCTTCTGCTCGGCCGGCTCCTGCGCCACGAGCGCGCGCATGCGGGCCTGCGCGTAGCGGTCGTAGCGCCACGTCAGCAGGGCGCGCGCGCGCAGCCGGTGCGCGAGCTTGGCCGGCGCGCGCACCGTGACCGTCCCGCGCGCCGTGATGAGGCGGATCTCACGCTGGGTCAGGCTGGCCGCGGCGAGCAGATCGTCGATGCGGGGAACGAACGGCCCCCAGCCGCCGACGGGCGGGTAGACGTGGCGCTCGCCCGGCACGCGCGTGGGCGTGACCTCCGCCATGCCGACCGGCGGCGCGACGAGCTCGCCCGCGAACAGGCGGCCGCTCGTGTGGATCCACCCCTTGCGCTTGTCCGGCATCGGGGTGCGCATCTCGTGGATGAGCCGCCAGAGGCGGAAGCCGCGCGGCTCGCCGCGCGTGAGCACGTACCGGCCCCGGCCGCGGCGCCGGAGCGTGTAGGTCATGTCGCCGCGCGAGGCGACCAGGAGCGCGCGCTCGATGTCCCGGGGCTCGGCGTCGCCCGGGATCTCGACCGGCGCGCTCTCGCCCTCGAGGAGCTCCGAGGCCGCGGCGACGAGCGCCTGCCGGATGTGCTCGGCGACCGGGCGGCTCTCGACCTCGAGCAGCCGCAGCGCCGCGGCCGCCTCGTCGGACAGATCCGGCGAGATCGCCGGGCGGCTCGCGAACTCGGCGAGCAGGTCGACGAACGTCGCCGGCGGCAGCGGGGCGTAGGGCCCGGCGCAGAGCGTGCGCACCGCCTCGAGGGCCGCGCGGGACGCGAGCGGCGGGCCGGGCTTGACGAGGGCGAAGCGGACGACGCGCTCGGCGTGCGGGACGGCGTCCGCGTGGTCGGTCGCGAAGCGCGAGAGCTCCCGCATGGCGTAGCCGCGGACGCGCGGCGACCCGTCGCCCTCGGCGACCTCGGCGAGCGCCGTGAGGGCCTCGGCGCTGCCGAGGGCGAGGAGCTGGCGCACGAGCTCCTGGCGGACGTGCTCGCTCGGGTCGTCGCGGGCGAGGAGCGCGATGGCGAGCGGGTCCGCGCTCGCGGCGGCCGCGCGTGCAGGCGGCGCGCTCGCGGCGGTCTCCGCGCTGAGCCGGGGCGCCGAGTCGGGCGCGGGCGCGTCGGGCAGCTCGGCGCCGCCCGGGCCCTCGACGGCGCCCCCGGACGAGGCTGCCTCCGGCGCGGCGCTCGGCTTGCTGCCGTTGCCAGCCTGCGCGCCGTTCCAGCGGCGCGGGTCCTGGGCGGCGCCGGCGGGCCGCGCCGCGCTCGCCGCGCGCGCCTCGCCGAGCGGGATCACGGGGGCGGACGGGCGCGCGGCCGCGCCGAGGAGGCGCAGGGCGTTGCGGCGGAGGATGGGGCCGTCCTTGTCCGCCGGGTCGCGCGCGCGGATGCGCTCGGCGAGCAGCGAGAACGCCTCGTCGGGGAAGAGGAGGACGCCGATCTCGAGCGCGGCGATCTGCACCCAGCGGGACGCGCCCACGCCGCGCGACCACGCCAGCACCGAGCGGGCCGCGTCGAGCCCGAGGTGGCCGAGCCGCTCGCGCGCCGGGATGCGGTGCAGGAGGGCGACGGCCGCGAGCATGGCGGCCCGGCGGACGGGCGCGGGGCGGCTCGGCTCGGCGTGCGCGATGGCGAGCCGGAGGACGCCGCCGTCGCGGACGACGTGCAGCGCGTCGGGCGGGTCGAGGTCCTGCGCGAGGTGGGTGAGCGCGTGGTAGGCGACCTCGATCTCGTCGAGGCGGTCGGCGATGGCCGTGGCGAAGCGCTCCTGGGCCGCCTCGAGGTCGAGGTTGCGGGCGAGCGCCGAGAGGTCGCCGGCCTGCTCGACGCGCGCGGCGGCCCAGCCGAGGGGGGAGGCGGCGCCGGTCTTCTTGCGCTCGCGCGCCCAGACGCGGAGCTGCCGGGCGAGGAGCTCGCGCCGCTCGGCCGGGGTGGCGGCCGACTGGTAGGCGACAACGAGCGCGGACTCGGCGCTGCGCAGCCGGTCGACCTCGGCGGCCGCGCCGTCGGCGCACCGGGCCAGCGCGGCGAGCAGCGCGGGCCGCGGGGGATCCTCGTCGCCCAGGTCGGCCGTGACGCGGGCGACGACCGTGGCGATGGCCCGCGGGCGGCAGCGCACCTCGATCTGGGGGAGGCTGTCCTCGACGATCTCCGCGATCGATCGCGGCGCCGCGGTCCAGGGGTCGGTCGCCTCGCGCAGGCTCACGGCGCCACCGGGCGGGATCGATCGCGCAGCGAGCGGCCTTGCGGCGGGAAGCGAGGGGCACCGTACGGCGAGACCATCGGCGGGCGAGCAGGGTACACCGTCGCGCGGAGCTGTCGCGAGCCGCTCTTCATGCGCCTCACGGCGCTGCCGGCCCGGACGAGGCGCCGCGGGCTCAGCCGGCCGTATTCGCGGTCGTCTGGAACGCGCCCCTCCGGGCGGCGGCCGCCCGAGGCGCGCGGGCCGTGGGCAGGATCGGCGGCCGTCGGCGCCGGCGCGGTCCGGCGCGGGGGCGGGCCGCCTCGGACGCGCGCCGCGCCTTCAGGGCGAGGCCTCCGCGAACGTATCGCAGTCCTCGACGCGGCCGCCCCGCATGCCGCGCTTGAACCAGGCGACCCGCTGCGCGGACGAGCCGTGCGTCCACGTCTCCGGGTTGACCCTGCCGGTCGCGCTCTTCTGCAGCCGATCGTCGCCGATCGCGGACGCGGCCTGGAGCGCCTCGTCGGCGTCGCCCTCCTCGAGCAGGTCGCGCTTCGCCGTCGAGTGGGCCCACACGCCGGCGAAGCAGTCCGCCTGGAGCTCCATGCGCACGGAGAGCGCGTTCCGCTCGTTCGGGCGCGCCGCTTGCTGCTGGCGCATTTTTCGCTCGATGCCGAGCACGTTCTGCACGTGGTGGCCGATCTCGTGGGCGAGCACGTACGCCTGGGCGAAGTCGCCCGGCGCGCCGAACCGCGCCTTGAGCTCGCGGTAGAAGCCGAGGTCGATGTACGCCGTGCGATCGGCCGGGCAGTAGAACGGCCCCATGGCCGCCTCGCCGACGCCGCAGCCCGACCTCACGGAGTCGGTGAACAACGTCAGCTGCGGCGCCGGATAGGTCTGCCCCATGCGGCTGAACACCTGCTTCCACACGGCCTCGGTGTCATCGAGGACGAAGGAGACGAAGTCGACGAGCCGCTCCTCTTCGGGCGAGCTCGCGCGCTCGCGCTGCGCGCCGGGGAGCGAGACGCCCTGGCCGAGCCCCGAGGAGAGGAGATCTTTCCCGAAGACGAGGGAGAGCACGAGCAGGATCACCGTCCCGCCGACGCCGAGCTTCGCTCCGCCGGAGACGCCGCGGAGATCTCGGAGGTTCGCACTGCGTTTCCCAGGTGTCCAGCGCATGGCAAACGCAGATATAGCGTGGAGCGCGCCTCGGGCGCCACCTTAGCTTTTCGTCAGGACGTTTTGCATTGCTCGCCTGCTGTCGGCGCCGGCGCGGGGTGGCGCGCGCGGGTCGCCGCCTGCGCCGGCCCTGAGCGGCGAGGCGCGGATTGGACAACGAGCCTGACGCTCACCCCTTCGATCGCCGGAGACACCGAGTCGGCTCACCAAGTCTCCTGACGAGCTGGCGGTGTCTCTCCTCGATCCTCTCGCGCGCTCGCAAGCGCCCCCGATCCCCTGCCAACGTCCGCATGGCCCTGGCAACCTCAGCGGCGGCGCGCGCCGCCGCCCGACGCGCGCTTGCCGTTCGCGGAGGCCGGTGGAACGATGCACGCCATCATGACGCGCACGACGCACCTCGCCTCCACCCTCGCCATCGCGCTCGCCGCGCTGGCCCTCGCCGCCGGCTGCGACGAGCCCTCCGGCGCGCCCCGCAAGGCCGCCGAGAAGCCCTCCGAGACGACGGGCGCCTCCGCCAAGCCCGCCGCGCTCAAGCCCGGCGACGCCGCGCCCGACGTGACCTTCAAGCTGCACGACGGCCGAGAGGTGAAGCTCTCCAGCCTGCAAGGCAAGCAGGTGCTCGTCTATTTCTACCCGAAGGACGACACGCCGGGCTGCACCATCCAGGCCAAGGGCCTGCGCGACGGCTGGGCCGATCTCCAGTCCGCCGGGCTGGAGGTCTACGGCGTCTCGACCCAGGACGCGCAGAGCCACCAGGCCTTCGTCGAGAAATACGAGCTCCCGTTCCCGCTCGTCGTCGACGAGGGCGGCGCGGTCTCCACCGCGTTCCGCGTGCCGCTGCGCAACGAGCTCTCCGCTCGCCAGTCCTTCCTCATCGGCAAGGACGGCAAGATCAAGCAGGTCTGGCTCGAGGTGGATCCCAAGGAGCACGCCGCCGCGATCCTCGCCGCAGCGAAGAGCTGAGCGCCGCGACCCGCGCTACAGCGGGCTCACGTTCGTCGTGAACGACGCGTTCCGCAGGAGGCGCCGCTCGGCGAGCGGCGTCGTGAAGCCGCTCTCCTTGTTAAACGTCGAGCCGGGCCCGCCGCAGCTCGGATCGGCCCCGGCCCACCGCTCCGGGCAATGCGCCATGACGTAGTCGCGATCCGGATTGCCGACGACGCCCCGCCACCGCGTGCGCCGGATGCAGGCGGCGCCGTCCACGGTCCACTCGGCCTCGAGGCTCATGCCAGAGCCCGCCGTCTCGCGCTGGATGCCGAGCGCATCCCAGACGTCGATCGCCGTCCCGGCCCGCGTGTGCGGCGCGCCGTCGCCGCAGTAGTCCGCGCGCACCATGCGGACGCACGCCTTGTGGAAGTACGAGAGATCCCTGCTCTCGCAGCGCTTCCCGTCGCACTCCGCCGTGGTCTGCCAGTCCCTGTAGCCCCACTCGGCGCACTTCGCGATCGCCGCGCCCTGGCAGGCGAACGTGAACTGGCCCCCGTCGTCCGAGAAGGCGCCGGTCACCGGATCCCAGGTCCCCTTCACCGCGATCGCCTCGACGCCCTCGCCGCAGACGTTCGCCCAGCCCGCGCCGCCGGCGTTGTACTTCACCGTGTAATAGGCGATCCCGTCGCGCTCGACGACGTTCGTGATGCGGACGATCACGATCGATCGATCGTCCAGGACCGCCTCGGCCTCCGCGCCGATGAAGTCGACCCCGCGGACGGGCTTGCCGTCGCTCGCGCGCGTCCCGACCAGCGTCGCGCCGTCGAGCGAGACCCCGTTGAAGCGGACCCCGTTGAAGCGGACCCCGTTGAAGCGGACCCCGTTGAGCTGGGTGCCGTTCAGGTAGGTGCCGTTGAAGGTGAGATCGTTGAGCGCCTGCAGCTCGAGCGCGCCCTCCGCCGGCGCCTCGTCGCCCTCGCCGCCCTCGACCTCCGCGACGCAACCGACACCCACGGAGATGAGCCCGACCATCGCCCCTGCCAGGAACCCTCGCTGAAACATGATCGCCTCCGAACGCTGACGCTCAAGCCATGACGCCCTGCGCGCCGACGATCTTCCTCCCGGCTGTCGGGCTCCGCTCCCGCGAGGGGCGCGGCATCTCTCGGCGCTGCCCGGGCGCCGCAGATCCTCGTCACCCTTTACGGAGGTGGAGGAAAGGAAGCACAGATGCGGAGCCCAATCACCGGATCGAGGAAGGTGCCGTCAACGACGGTCCGGTTGTCACTCCGGACCGATGTTTGATCGTAGAGGTAAGCCCCGCCGCGCAAAAGCACTTTGTCGACCTCTATCGACGAAATGGCCCACTCGAGGACGTTCCCCGCCATGTCGTCGACCCCGAAGGGACTACGTGAGGCAGGGTGCGAGCCCACCTCATCTGGACCCATCGTGGAGCTCTCCTTGCCATAGGTCTCATCGAAGTTGGCGTCGCCGGGAGAGAGCGTGTCCCCGTGCGGGAAGATCCGACTGTCGGCGCCCCTCGCCGCGCGCTCCCACTCGTGATCGGTGCACAGCCGGGCTCCGCGGACACGCCCCGTCTTGTGGAGCCACGCGGCATACTCGGTCGCCTGCGCGAACGAGATGCCCGTGACCGGGAAACGAAGCCAGTCCTGCTGCGCCCGGACCTCCCGCGTGGGATAGACGAGCGGCTCGCCGGCGCGCGCCGTGTAGGCCTGCACCGTGGGCTGGATCGTTAGCTGCCATACGCCGCTGGGCAGACGGCGCAGCCCGAGGGCGCCGGTCATGGCGCCGTTGCCCGCCTGGATGATGGACGGCTGCTCGCGGGACTCTCTCGGGAGCGTCTGGACGTAGTCGAGCCACTCCTGAAACGTCGTCTCGTGCCGCGCGATGAGGTAGGCGCCCGTGCTGATCTCGTGAAGGGGAACGGTCGAGAGGAACGCCCACCGGTACATGTCGTCCAGGGCGGCGCCGAAGAGGAATCGTCCGGGCGGAATGTAGATGAACCCGGGAGGGACGTCCCCCGCGGGCGGCAGCGGGATGGAGAGGCGCCGCGGCTCGCCGCGGCGGACCAGGAACGGATACCGCACGATGGTGCGGTTCCGCGCCTCGCACGTGAGCAGGTAAGAGCCCTGCGCGAGCGCGATGCCCGAGAGCGGCGTCGACCCGCGGACCCGCAGGTCGACAAGCTGCCGGCGCCCCTCCGCGTCGGTCTCGTACCGCTCCAGCGTGACGTCGGCGCCGGGGGGGTCGGTCTCGATGGCCACCTCGACGGGCGCGCTCCACCGCTGCCGGCGCACGCCGTCGGGATCGTAGGTGGTCATGCGCTGGAGCAGCTCGTCGCGCAGCGAGGGGTGGCCCCGGCCGTCCGCGGCGAGCGCGCGCTCGTAGAGCACGTCGCCGAGCAGCTCGCGCGCGTCGCGGCGGGTGCCGTCGAGCGTGAGCACCGCCTCCAGCTTCTGGCTCGCCTGCAGGTGGAGCCGCTCGGCCTCGGCGGCGCGCCTGCGCGCGCGCTCCCAGAGCGCCTCCCCCTCGTCGCGGCGCCGGCCGTCGAACGCCGCGAGCGCCTCGGCGCGGAGCGCCTCGGCCGCGGCGCCCTCGCGCGACGCCGCGGCCGAGATGTCCGCGGCCTCCTGGATCTTCCGGTCCGCCCGCGCGGCGAGCTGGCGCGCCGCCCTGAGCTCCAGCGCGCCGTAGAGCAGCGCCGCGACGAGCGGGACCCCCACGGCGAGCGCCCACCGGGCCACGCGCTGCGTCAGGACGGCGCGCCGCGACGCCCGGAGGAACGCCGCCTCGCGCGGCGGCAGATCGCCCGGATCGAGGCCCTTCGCCTCCATCAGCTGGCGCGCGCTGAAGAGCGCGTCGCGGCGCCGGCCGAGCCGCTCCCACTCGGCGGCGGAGGCGTCGAGGCGCAGGCGCATCGCCCGCTGCTCGCGCTGCTCCTCGAGCCAGTGGCGCAGCGTCCCCCACCCGTGGATCAAGGCCTCGTGGGCGATCTCGTAGACCGTCCCCTGCTCGCCCTCGCGGGCGAACAGGAGGCGGCCCTGCACGAGCGCCTCGAGCGCCGCGCGCGCCGCCTCGTCGCCGCCCGGCCGCGCGAGCTCGGCCTCCGCGCGCCGCGCCCGCGTGCCCTGCGGCGTGATGAGCTCGCCGAGCAGCCGCCGCGCCGCCGCGTGGACCGCGGGCGGCATGCGGCCGAGCACGCGATCGGCGTGGCGGGCGAGCGCGCCCTCGACCCCGCCGATCTGCGCGAGATCCGCGCTGCTGAGGGGCGCGTCGGGCGCGGCGCGGGCGTCCCAGAGCTCGGCGAGCGCGAACTGGAGGAGCGGCAGCCCGCCCTCGGCGCGGGCCGTGGACTCGACGAGGGCGTCGACGACCGCGTCCGACTCGAACGCGACCCCCTTGGCCCGCGCCGGCCCGGTGATCGCTTCCCGGAGCTTGTCCGCGGACATCGGGCGGAGCAGGTAGAGCGCGCGCTCGATCTCGTCGCCGAGGCCGGAGATGCCGGCGACGCGCGCGAGGAAGTCGCCGCGCACCGTGGCGAGCAGGCGCAGGGACGGCGAGCGCGCCGCGAAGGCGCTGAGGACCTCGCCGACGAGCGCGGCCTCGGCGGGGCCGCTGAGGGTCGCGAGCTCCTCCAGCTGGTCGATGAACAGCACGAGCCCGCCGCGCTCGCCGAGGCGCGCGCGGAGGTCGCGGACGAGCGAGCCCGGCGCCGCGCGCACGGCCTCGGCGATGCGCTCGGCGGGCGCGCCGAGGACCGGCTCGAGCGCGGCGGCCAGCGCGGCGAGCGGGCGCCGGCCGGGCACCATCATCGCCGCCTGGAAGGCGCGCCCGCCGCCGAGGGCGCCCTCGAGCACGAGCGAGAGCACGCCGGCCCGGCAGAGCGACGACTTGCCCGAGCCAGAGTCGCCGGCCACGACGAGCATGGGCTCGGAGCGCAGCCGGTCGAGGATCGTCCCCGTCTCGGAGCTGCGCCCGTAAAACACCGCGCGGTGCTCGACGTCGAAGACGAGCAGCCCGCGGTAGGGGTTGCCCTCCGGCGCGATCGAGGCGTGCCGGCTCCGCGCGAGCAGCTGCTCGAGCGCGTCGCGCAGCTCGTCGCCCGAGGCGAAGCGGGCGGCGGGGTCGATCTCGAGGCACCGCTCGATGACCGCCGCGAGCCGCGCGTCGACGCCCGGCGCGAGCGCGGCGAGGGGCCGGGGCCGCTCGCACTGGACGACGCGCGGCAGATCGAGCATCGGCACGTCGTCGTGCGGCGGGACGCCGGCGCAGAGCTCGAAGAGCAGCGCGCCGAGCGAGTACACGTCGGAGCGGCGCGTCGCCAGCTCGCCGCACCACAGCTCGGGCGGCAGGTAGTGGGGCGTGCCGCCGTCGACGCCCTTCGTCGCGTCGAGCAGCAGCGCCGCCATCTCGGCCGCCTCGCGGATCCCGCCGTCGAGCGGCTCGTCGCCGAGCGCCGCGTCGTCGCCCGCCCCGGGCGGCGGCGCGACGCCGCGGATCGCGGGCGCCTGCACCGCCGCCGGGTCGAGGAGCTTGGCGAGGCCGAAGTCGAGGAGCTTCGCCTCGCCGTCGAAGGTGAGCACCGCGTTGGCCGGCTTGATGTCGAGGTGCAGCACCCCCCGGCGGTGGGCGGCCGCGAGGCCCCGCGCGAGCCCGGCGCCGAGCTCGAGCACGCGCTGCCAGGGCATCGGCACGGTCACGCGGTCGAGGCTCTGGCCGCGGACGAACTCCGACACGATGTACAGCTGTCCCCGGAGCTCGCCCACGCGGTAGATGGCGACCACGTTCGGGTGCTGGATGCGCGCGGCGGCGCGCGCCTCGGCGAGCAGCCGCGCGCGCACCTCGGCGTCCGCCGTCTCCGCGCGGATGAGCTTCACCGCGACCATGCGGTCGAGCAGCGTGTCGTGCGCGAGGTAGACGTCCCCCATGCCGCCGCTGCCGAGCTTCTGGACGAGCCGGTACTCCTCGAAGCGGCTCGGCGGGCTGAAGCTCGAGGGGCCCGCGCTCGACGGCATCAAGCTCGACGGCGGCGGCTCTTCGGACGCCCGCGGCTGCGTCTCCGCCCCGCCGGGGGGCAGGGCGGCCTGCGAGAGGGTCGAAGCGGTTTTCTCTTTCACGAGGGCGCGCCTGGCTCAGCGGTGGCCTGACGAATATACCCGGTGCGGCCGGATGGACTCCGTATCGACACCGCCGGGGACGCCCGAAGCGACGGCGCAGGGCGCCACGTCCAGCGCTCGGGGTGTGACGCGCTGTCGCCGCAGCGCGTGATCGGACTCGATGGCTCGACGCTCCGCGGCGGAGATCAGAGCTCGGTCATGTAGAAGGTGCCGAGACACATCTCATCGTTCGTGCCTTCACCCCACACGACATCGCCGGGGACCCGCGGCTTACCGTCGATGATCGGCTGGTTCTCGGGCGTGTTGTCCCAGTGACACTCGAGCGACAGCGTGTCGCCCGGGTGGAGCACCTTGGGCTGGGCGAGCGTGTAGCTGCCCTGCCAGTGGAAATCCCAGCGCGGGATGTCGAGCACACACTCCGAGCTGCCGTCCGCCCGCTCGATCTCGAGGCGCGCGCGCTTGCCGAGCGTGTGCATGTGGAGCCCCGCGATGTGCAGCTCGATCGGCGCGCCGCCGGCGAGCGCCCGGGTGGGCTGCGCCCCCCAGCGGTGGACGACGTCGGCCTCGAAGGCGGGGATGGTCATGGCGTCGCCGGTGAGCCAGGCCGGGTTCGTCCACGGCTGCGTGGAGCCCTCCCGATCGACCGAGCTCTCCAGCATCACGTCGATCGCGGAGCGATCCGGCAGCTTCCCCGCGGTCAGCGTGTTGTAGTGGACCTGCACGACCAGCTTGGAGCCCGGCTCGATCCGGGTGCCCGTCCCCGCCGGGAAGGTGAGGCTCCCGCCGCCGGGCACCCAGCCGCCGAGCCAGCGCGGCCTGATCCCCGGCCCCCCGAAGCAGGGATAGCCCGGGCCCGGGTCGGCCGCGTCGAGGGCCTCGACGTCGGCGACCATCTCCGGCGCGGCGATGAAGGCGATCACGTGGTGGACGATGCGCTCCTCGCCGGGCCTGACGCCGAAGCCGGTGACGTAGCGCACGCTCTCCTCCGGCCAGTCGATCACGAAGCAGCGGTAGTCGTCGGGCCCCGTCTGCGGGGTGTACTCGACCGGCATCTCGAGCGTCCGGTCCACGCGCTCGAGCTCGGGGCTCGACGGCCGATCGAGCGGCGGGCCCTCCTCCGCGGGGTCGCCCACGGCCGCGCCGCCGTCGACCCACGCGGCGATGGTCTGGATCTGCCGCTCGGACAGGGACCGATCGCCCACGTAGTCGGCGCAGGCGCCGTCGGCCGGCCAGGGGGGCATGGTGCGCTCGACGACGGCCCGCTTGATGAGCGGGGCCCAGGGCACCGCCGCGTCGGGCCCCTCGAGCGAGAACGGCGCGACGCCGCCGGCGCTGTGGCACCCCGCGCAGCGCGCGTCGAAGATCGGCTTGACGTCGCGGTAGTACGAGACCGCCGCCGCGACGCCGCCGCCCGCCGCCGCCCCGGCCCCGTCATCGCCGCCGCACCCCGCGATGGCGGCGGCCAGCGCCGCGCCCAGCCATGCCGACAAGCCCGTGTAGCCCGCGCACCTCACCATGGAAACACCTGCCCTCGCGTCAGCGACGCTCGTGGATCCCGCCGTTCCCCAGCTCGCGCCGGAGGAAGAACGCGATGACGTCGGCGAGCTCGTCGCGCGCGGCCACGAGGAGCACGGTGGCGCCCCCCGCGACGATGGACGAGCCGCGCGGCGCCTCGACGCGGCCGTCGGGGCGGTAGACGCCGGCGAAGACGCACGACGAGGGGAAGCCGGCGCTGCCGGCGATGACGCTCACCGAGCGGCCCGCGACCGCCGCGTCGGCCGGGATGTCGAGCTCGAACGCCACCGACTCGCCGGCGCCGAGCACCATCGCGTGGCGGACGCCCGGGTGCTCGATGGCGGTGGCCATCGCGCCGATGAAGACGTCGATCTCGGAGAGGATCCGCTGGACGCCCGCGCGGACGTAGACGCCCCGGTAGTCGGAGTCGCGCATGCGCACCATCACGCGCTTGGCGCCCGCCGCCTGGGCGAGGAGCGCGACGGCGAGGTTGTCGGCGTCGCGGCGGAGCATGGCCACGACCACGTCGGCGCGCCCCACCTCGGCCTCCTTGAGGAGCCCGGCGTCGGTCGCGTCGCCGACGAGCGAGACGAGGCCGTGGCGCTCGAAGGCGCTGTTGGCGATCGACTCGTCGCGATCGACGATGGTCACGTCGTGGCCCGTCTTCGCGAGGTGGACCGCGACGCTCAGGCCCGCGCGCCCGGCGCCCGCGATGAGAACGCGCATCTCAGTGGCCTCCTTCGTGCTCGTGCAGCTTCATCATCTCGCGATCGATCTCGCCCACCTGGGCGTTCGCCGTCTCGTCGGCGATGAGCCCGCGCCTCGCCGCGTCGAGCAGCGCCGCCTTCTCCGCCGTGAGCAGCGCGAGATCGGTGAGGTGGTCGCGCTCCGCCTCGCCCTGGGGCGACTGGAGCGCCGCCTCGGCCGCGATCACCCGGCGCTGGAACGCGGCCCGGCGCTCCGCGTGCTCCTTGCGGGAGAGGAGGCCCGCGGCGAGCAGGTCGTCGAGCTCCGCCTGGCCGCGCCGCGCGGCGATGAGCGTCGCCTTCGCGCCGTCGAGCGCGGCGTCGGCGCTCGGGGCCGCGACCCGCAGGAGCTTGAGCAGCCGCGCGAACGGCAGCGCCTGCACGACCAGGGTCACGAAGGTCACGCCGAAGACGATCGTGATCAGCCGCTCGCGGAACGGCATGTCCTTCGGGAGGCTGAGGACGGCCGCCATCGAGAGCGCGCCCTTGATGTTGCCGACCAGCATCACGTGCTGCCAGCGCAGCGGCACGACCTCCCGCGTCATCGCCCGGAGCGCGCCGAAGCAGCCGTAGACGGCGACCGCCCGGCCCGCGTGCAGGGCGATGAGCGCGAGGCCGATGGAGGCCGCCTCGCGCACGAGCATGTCCGCCTGGATCTGCATGCCGACGAGCAGGAAGAGCAGCACGTTGAGGAGGAAGCCGGTCGTCTCCCAGAACCCCTCCAGCGCGAGCACGCGCGAGGGCTCGAGGTGGCGGCGCGCGGCCTTGCCGACGACCACGCCGGCGACCACGACGGCGATGACCGGCGAGGCGTGGAGCCGCTCGGTGAGCAGGGCCGTGGCGAACACGAGCACGAGCGAGGCGAGGATCGCGGTCAGGTGGTCCGGCGTGCGGCGGAGCAGGACCGCGCCGAGGGCGCCGAACGCGCCGCCGAGGACGGCGCCGCCGAGCATCGCCATCGAGAGCGCGCGGAAGGTGTCGACCGGGTCGAACGTGCCGCTCGCGAGGACGCGCGAGGCGATCAGCACGAGCACGAGCGCCGTGCCGTCGTTGAAGAGGCTCTCTCCCTCCATGATCGCGGCCAGCCGGTGCGGGACGCGGACGCTCCGGAAGGCGAGCAGCACGCTCACGGTGTCGGTGATGGCGAGCAGCGCGCCGAGGAGGAGCGCCGCCGCGAACGGGAGATCGAGCACCAGCGTCGCCACCGCGGCGGTGCCGAGCAGCGAGATGAGCACCCCCGGCACGGCGAGCGCGAGGATTGGCCGGCTCGCGGCGCGCAGGATGTCCGCGTCGGCGGCCAGGGCGCCCTCGAAGACGAGCACCGGGAGGAAGGCGATGAGGATGACCTCCGGGTCCATCGGCGTGTTCGGCAGCACGTCGAGGACGACGAGGACGAGCCCGATCAAGACGAGCGCGACGTTGTAAGGGACCCCGACGCGCTTGGCGCCGATGGCGACGACGGAGCCGACGGCCAGGACGAGGAGCAGGCTCTCGAGCCGCTCCCTCATGCGTCACCCCGCGGCGGCGGCACGAGGGCGACGGCCATCGGCCCACGCGGCGGGCACGCCGCGATGTGCATGAGTTCTCTGCGAGCGATCACCGTAAATCCTGCGCTACATGATCGCTCCGGAATGCGCAAGATTGGAGAGCCGTCGCCCGCGCGGTCCGGCGGGCTGCGCGCGGCAGCGTGCAGGCGAGACGCGAGCGTGCCTGTGGCCGGGGAGCGGGGAAATGTCCGAGAGGTCATGACACGACGTCCGCGGCGCTCTCGCGTCCTTCGCGAGCGGCAGTCCCCGGCGGGCGGCGGAGGCGCGTTGACCGGCGCTCAAAAGGGCCAGACGAGCGGGACGACGATCAGGGTGGTGGCCAGCACGAGGAGCTGCAATGGCAGGCCGACGCGGGTGAAGTCTTTGAATTGATAGCCGCCCGGCCCCATGACGAGGATGTTCACCGGGGAGGCGATCGGCGTCGCGAACGCGGCCGAGGACGCGAACGCCACCCCGAGGAGCAGCGGCTCCGGCGCGAGGCCCAGCGCCCCGGCCAGCCGGACCGCGAGGGGGGCCATGAGCACGGCGGTCGCGGTGTTCGAGAGCACCATCCCGATGGTCGAGGTGAAGAGCACGAGCGCGCCGAGCACCACCGTGGGGCGCGCCCCCGCGAGGAGCCCCTCGGCGGCGGAGACGACGGCCCCCATCGCGCCGGTGCGCTCGAGCGCGGCGGCGAGGGGGACCATGCCGGCGATGAGCACGACGCTCTCCCAGTTCACGGCGCGGTAGGCGTCCACCGGGCGCACGCACTGCGCGAGCACGAGGAGGAGCGCGGCGAGCAGCACGGCGATCACGTTGGGCAGCCACCCGAACGCCATGCAGACGAGCATGCCCAGGGTGATGCACAGGGCGAAGGCGGCGCGCGCGCGATCGACGAGGACGTCGCCGCGCGCGTCGGGCTCGGCGACGAGCACGAGATCGCGCCGCTCGTCGCGCAGGTTCTTCAGGTGCTTGAGCCGCCCCTTCACGAGCAGCGTGTCGCCGGCGCGGAGCTTGAGATCCCTGAGCTCGGGCGTGGCGTGGAACACCGGGAGCCAGCCGTCGCCCCGCCGGATCGACAGCACGCTGGCGCGGTAGCGGTCGCGGAACCTGGCCTCTCTCAGGGTCTTCCCCGTCAGGCCGGAGCGCCGCGGCAGCACCACCTCGGCGAGGGACTCCTCGGGCGGCAGCGAGAACACGGGGCGCGCCGAGAGCGCCTCGAGCCCGAAGCGGTCGGCGAGCGCCGCGATCGCCGCGTCGCTGCCGAGCATGCGCAGCTCGTCGCCGGCGGCGAAGGCCGTCTGCGGCACCACGCGCTGCGCCTCGAGGCCGTGGGGCCCGGGGCGCGCGATGCCGACCACGGTCACGCCGAAGTCCGCCCGCAGGTTCGCCTCCCCGAGCGTGAGGCCGGCGAGGCGCGATCCGGGCGCGACGCGCGCGGCGCGCAGGGCGCTGCCGAGGCCGTACTCCATCGAGAGATCGTCGAGCGAGAGCGACCGCGGCGCGCCCGCCTCGGCCCTGTCTCCTTTGCTGGGCAGCGCGCGGCGGCCGATCGCGACCATGTACGCCACGCCGACCGCGAGCACGACGAGGCCCGGGGCGGTGAAGCTGAAGAAGCGGAACGGCGCTCGCCCCGCCTCGCGGAGCGCCTCGCTCACGAGCAGGTTCGGCGGGGTGCTGATGAGCGTGAGGTTGCTCCCGAGGTGCGCCGCGAACGCGACCGGCATGAAGAGCCGCGCCGGCGCGATCCCGCGGCGGAGCGCGAGCGTCCCGACGACCGGGAGGAGGATCGCCACGGTCCCCGTGGAGCTCATGAAGGCGGACACGAGCGCTGTCGCGCCCATCACCGCGACGGTCACCTGGGCCTCCCCCCCGCCGGCGAAGCGTTCGAGGCGCTGGCCCAGCCAGTCGGCGACCCCCGTGTCGGTGAGCGCGGCCCCGACGACGAAGAGGCCGGCGATCATGAGCACGGCCGGGTTCGAGAACCCGGCGAGCGCCTCGGGGACGGTGGCGACGCCGGAGATCGTGAGGGCGAGCAAGGACGTCATCGCCACCACGTCGAGCCGCATGCGATCGCTCACGAAGAGGGCGATCGCGAGCCCGAGGATGACGAGAGCGACGATGGCCTCCGAGGTCATGCGGCGCGCAGCCTAGCGGCACTCCCAGGGGACCGCATCACGGGCGGACCAGCTCGCCGCGCGCCTCGCGGCGGGGCGCGCGGCGCGCTGGGGTCCGGCGTCGCTCGCGCTTTGAAACGCCGGCGGCTGCCGCTATGACAGCCGTCATGCGCGAGCGTCGTCCCAGCCAGACCGCCTCCTCCGTCGCGCTCATCCGGGCGCTCGCGGATCAGGGCCTGGTCACGCGCCTCTGGAGCGAGCCGCTCGTCGGCTTGCGCCGGCGCGAGGTCATGCGCGCCGAGGTCGAGCGGGCCGGGCTCCGCGCCTCGAGCGACACCGGCGCGGCGGACTGGGCCCGCCAGCTCGGCGCCCCCTTCGACCCGGAGAACCCCGCCGCCAACCTGCGGCTCCTCGTCGCCGAGCGCCCCGGCGCGGGCTGACCATCGGCGCGAGCCCTCGTCAGCTCCACGTCTCCGATCGCCGCGGATTGCGGGTCTCGATCGCCTCGGCGTGCCCCCGCAGCCCGCGCGCGGCGGGCAGGTTGCCGTGCGTCTCGAAGACGTCGGCGAGGGCGAGGCCGAGGATCACGATCTGCTGGGGTTTGTCCAGCGCGCCCACGGCCGGCGCCACCGAGCCGAGCAGCTCGAACGCCCGCCGCCACGCCTTCGCGGCGGCGTCCGGCATGTCGGCGTTGAGCGCCGCGTGCCCGGAGCAGCGGTGCATGTCCGCCGCGAACTCGTGGCTGCCGCGGCGGTCCGCGAGCTCTCCGGCGCGGGCGTACGCCTCCGACGCGTCGAGGAAGCGCCGTTGCTTGCTGTGCAGGCTGCCGAGCGAGGCGTAGGCCTCGGGGACGATCGCGGACAGCCCGCGCCGCTCTGCCTCCTTCAGCGCGGCGACGAACACCCGATGTCCCTCGTCGACCACGCCCGCGGCGATCAGCGAGCGCGCGCGCTGCATGGCGACGTGGATCGCCTCCTCGCCCAGCCCGCGGCCCGCGAGCAGCTCCTCGGCTTGCTTCTGGACCTGCGCAGCCTCGTTGTGCCGCCCCGCTTGAAAGCACTTGTCGGCCTCGTGCAGGAGGCGCCGCGCGGGGAGGAGATCCGGCGCGCGAAGGGGAGAGTCGGGCGCGATGCGAATCTCGAGGTCGGCGGGGAGGCGCTGCCCGCGCGCCGAGAGATCGGTGAGCAGGCGCTCGACATCCATCATGGCCGCGCTGTCGGCCTCCGGCCACACCACGCGGGACGCGCCCTCGCCGAAGCGCGCGAGCAGGTCGCCGACGCTCGAGTGGACCGGATCGACGAGGACCCAGCGCACGAGCGCGAGTTCGGGCCGCTGCGCGAGCCAGAGGACGTCGTGGGCGTACGCGCGGGGGTCGTCGACGTGCTGGGGCGCGAGCACGACGACGGCGGTCGCGTCCGGCGCGCGGGCGGCGAGGTGGGCCGCGAGCGCGCCCGCGAAGGCGTCGAGCGGCTCGCGCAGGGGGCCTGGCTCCGCGGTCGAGGTGGGCGGCTCGGCCGCCGCCGGGGCGCCGAGCTCGCGCGCCAGCGAGCGCTCGCGGGCGGCCCAGCCACGGCTGGGCCCGTAGACCGGGTCGGCCAGCACCCAGACGGGGCGGGGCGCCGGGCCTGCTTCGCCGAGCGCCCGCAGCAGCGCGAGCGTGTGCCCGTGGACGTGCGCCGGGACGATCACGTGCAGCAGGCGGGCTCGTTCGCCTGAGAAGATGGCGCTGAGCGCGCGGGCGATGTCGTGGATCATGTCGCGTCCCGGGGCGGATTCTTGCGCCGATCGGCACCGAGGCCAAGCGAATGCGCGCGCTCTGGCGCGCGGCCTCGCCGGCGCCTGCGCTTTCGCCCGCGGAGCGCCGCGCCCCGGCGATCGGGCGGCCGTAGCGCGTCGCAGGACGCCACGGTCGAGGCGATATGTCTCAGGGGACCTCGCGCCGGGGCGGGCGCGCGGCGCGGAGCGCGCGGCGGGGAGCGCGGAGCGCGCGGCGGGGAGCGCGGAGCGCGCGGCGGGGAGCGCGGAGCGCGCGGCGGGGAGCGCGGAGCGCGCGGCGGGGAGCGCGGAGCGCGCGGCGGGGAGCGCGGAGCGCGCGGCGGGGAGCGCGGAGCGCGCGGCGGGGAGCGCGGAGGAGGACGCGCGGGCGCTCGCCCCCGCTTGGCCCGCGCATTGCTGAGCGGAGGAGGCTGAACCAGGCGTGAGCGTCGTTGAAGAACCGCCGAGCGCGATCGGGGCGAGGTGCCGCTGGTCGCGTTCCGGCTCGGAGGAGAAGGTACCGTGAGAACTCTGTATCTGTCGCTGCTCGTGGGCGGCGTGGTCTTGGGTTGCGGTGGCAGCAAGCCTCAGCCGGAGGGCCCGGCCGAGAAGGCCGGCGAGGCCGTGGACGACGCTGCGCGCGACGTCAAGGACGAGGCGAAGGACGCGGCGGAGTCGACCGGCGACGCCGCCGAGGAGGCGGGCGACAAGGTCGAGGACAAGACGGACTAGAGCGACGACCGGGTTGAAACCCCGAAAATCGAACTACAGAGGCACAGAGGACGCAGAGGAACCACAAAATAACTCTGTGCCCTCTGTGCCTCTGTGGTTCGAATCTCTTCATTCATAAGCGTTCAAGTTGATCGGCGTCTAGCAGGGCCGGCCCCTCGGCGGCGTTGCGGTGTGAAGAAAGCTGGCCGGAGCGCCTGCGCCCGAGGCGCTCGCGGCCGAAGGTTGAACCCAGAGGACCCCGGCCGCGCCGCGGCGCGGCTCGCAGCGTGGAGGCAGGAACATGAAAGCGACATCATTGCTCGAGAAGCAGCACCGCAAGGTGGAGTCGATCTTCAAGCAGCTCGAGAGCGGCAAGGCGGAGCCGGCGCCCCTGCTCGCCGAGCTCGCCAACGAGCTCGTCGCGCACATGGCGATCGAGCAGGAGAGCTTCTATCCCGCCGTGCGGCAGATCAAGGAGGACCTGATCCTCGAGAGCTACGAGGAGCACGCGATCGCCGAGCTCGCCCTGAAGCGGCTGCTCTCGACGGACCCGGAGGACATCTCGTTCAAGGCGCGCGTGACGACGCTGAAGGAGCTCATCCAGCACCACGTCGAGGAGGAGGAGGAAGAGCTCTTCCCCAAGGTCGAGGAGGCCATCGACGAGAAGCGCCTCCTGGAGCTCGGCAAGGAGCTGAAGACGGAGTTCGAGCAGCGGCTGGCCGAGGGGTACGAGGCGCTCCTGCCGGCGGGCTACAAGAAGACGTCGGCGGACAAGGCGAGCCACGCGAAGCACGCGAACGGCGCGAACCCGGCCTGACGGGGCCTGCGCGCGCAGACGGCGAGCGCGCGACGGACCGGGTTCGAGCCACGGGGGCAGGGAGAGCGCAGGGCGGCGGAGGCCCTGCGCCCTCCCTGCCCCCGTGGCCGTTTTGTGGGCGTTCATGAGGGCGCGCGGCGCCGCCGGTCCGGGGCACGCGAGCGGCCGTTCGGCGGTCGACCATGGAAGAAGCAATCGGCTGGATCAGCTCCATCATCCTCGTCCTGACGGTCGGCAAGCAGGTCCACAAGCAGTGGAAGAGCAAGACGAGCGAGGGTGTCTCCAAATGGCTCTTCCTCGGCCAGCTGGCCGCCTCGGTCGGGTTCGTCGTCTACAGCTGGCTGGTCGAGAACTGGGTCTTCGTGGCGACGAACCTGCTCATGGTCGCGAACGCCCTCGCCGGCGCGCTGATCGTCTATGTGCAGCGGCGGCGGGGCGCGCCGCGGCCGGCGGGCGAAGGGCGCTGAGCCGCCAAGACGCCAAGGGCGCCAACGGAGGAGAGAGATAGAGAGAGCCTCTCCTCGCCCGCCCCTCTCCTGACCGCCTTGACGTCCTGTTTTTTCTCTGCCCGGACACATGCACTTATCCCGCTCGACTGAAATCAAAACCGGTAGACGCACCCCCTGTGCGACACCCACACTTTCCTCCGCACAGAAACGCCGCACGCTCACCAGCTGCGCCAAAACCGCGCTCAATCTACAAAAGTCCAGCACGATCGGTCGAAGTTGAGCATGGGCCCAAAGCACCATAGACTCAACACATGCTTAACCCTTCGACTCACTCCTACGCCATCGCGCTCGCCGCGACGTTCATGGCCTCTGTGCTGTCGGGCTGCATCGGCGAGCTTGGCAGCGCGCCGACCGAGGACGAAGGCAGCGGGACGACGAGCGGCGCCGGCGGCGAGGACGACAGCGGGCCGCCGGGCGGCGGCTCGACCGCGGGCAGCGGCGGCTCGACCGCCGCGGGCGCCGGAGACGGCGGCGGCGCGGGCGGCTCGCCCCCCGGCGGCAGCGTCGGCTCCACCACCGCGGGCAGCGGCGGCTCCGCCACCGCGGGCGCCGGCGGCAGCGGCGGCTCACCCGCGGGAGGCGCCGGGGGCAGCGACGGCTCCACCACCGCGGGCGCCGGCGGCAGCGGCGGCCCCGCGGGGAGCACCAGCAGCGCCGGCGGGTCCGGCAGCGGCGCCGGCGGCTCGGGCGGCAACGGCGACCCGACCGGCGCGGCGCAGCTGTGTGTCGATACGATCAACCAGCACCGCGCCACGCTCGGCCTGCCGCCCCTCGCGCGCTGGACCGAGGCGGAGTCGTGCTCCGATGAAGAGTGCGAGTCCGACGGAAACACCGGCCAGGCGCACGGCGCGTTCGGCGCTTGCGACGAGCGGGCTCAAAATGAGTGCCCCGGCTGGAACGGACCGCCCGAATCGATGATCGTCCCGTGCTTGCAAGCCATGTGGGACGAGGGGCCCGGCGAGGATTTCAACAAACACGGCCACTACATCAACATGAGCAACACCGCGTATACCAAGGTGGCTTGCGGATTCCACACGTTCCCGGACGGCAGCGTCTGGGCCGTGCAGAACTTCCGGTGACCGGCGCGCGACCGCTCACCCGCTCTCCGCGCCGTCGACGTCCCCCTCCACGAGCGCCTCGGCGCCGTCCTCGGCTCCCGGGGCCGCCGCCCCGTCCGTGAGCTTTCCGGTGAGCCGCACGCACGTCGCGCGGTGCACCCAGACGTCGAACGCCTCCATCATCCGCCGCTCGACCTCCGCGCCCTCGAGCAGGCCGAGCGCGCGCGCGACCGCCTCCAGCGTCGACAGGGCGCCCTCGTGCGGGGCGCGCCGCAGCCCGTAGCGGCTCGGCGCGCCCTGCGGCAGCGCGACCGGCTCGGCGCCCTGCGCGTCGGCGTCGCGGTGAACGACCCGGCGCGCCTGGTTCCAGTTGCCGTCCGGAACGAGCAGCACCACCGGCCCGCCGCGCGCGTCGTCGGGCGAGAGGGCGCGCGCCCCGGGCGACGGATACAGCACGAGCCGGCGCCCCTCCGGCAGCGGCGGGCGCGCGCGCGGCGCGATCTCGCCGCGCACGCGCACCTCCGCGCCCTCGAGCAGCCGCGCGACGAGCCGGCCCGTGTTGGTGCTCCTCGTGCGCTCGATCCGGTGGGTGAGCAGCACGACGCGGGTGCGCACCGCGAGCCGGGGCAGCGCGCCGCAGAGGCACATCGATCGCGGCAGACCGCAGCCGCGGCAGCGCGGCGTCCCCCGCGCGCGGATGGGGGGCAGGTCGGGCGGCTGCAGCGGGACGAACGTCATCTCGGCTCGGGACCGGGCGTTTTCGCACGCGCAGGCCTCCCCGGTCAAATGGCCCTCCCCGCCCCGGCACCTCGAGCGTACCCCGGCTCGCTCCGATTCCCGCCGAGCGCGCAGACCCTCGTGCGCCCTCGTGCGCCCTCGTGCGCGCGCGACCTGCGCCCGGCCGGTCGGCTGTCTACCGGGCGGCCGGGCCCCGGAGTAATTCCCATGAAGGCGGGAAGACAGGAAGATCAATCATCTTTTCTTCCCGCCTTCCCGCCTTCATGTTCACATCCGGCCACCACCCGCTTTACTTCAGCTGGCAGACGTCGAGCACGTCCATGTCGGTATAATCGAGGTTCTCGCCGCCCATGGTCCAGATGAAGCCGTAGTTCGAGGTGCCCACGCCCATGTGGATGGACCACGGCGGCGAGATCACCGCCTCGCCGTCGCCGACCACGAGGTGGCGCATGGCGTCGGGCTGGCCCATGAAGTGGAATACCCGGTTGTCGCCGGTCAGGCCGAAATAGAGATAGATCTCCGAGCGGCGGTCGTGCAGGTGCGGCGGCATGGTGTTCCAGACGCTGCCCGGCTTGAGGAAGGTCACGCCGAGGAGCAGCTGCGCCGACTGGCACACGCCCGGGATGATGTATTGATAGATGGTGCGCTCGTTGGACTGCTCGGGCGACCCGCGCTCCAGGGGCTTGGCCTGCTCGATCGAGATCTTGGTCACCGGAAAAACGGTGTGGGCCGGCAGGCTGGCCAGGTAGAACTTGGCCGGCGCGGCGGCGTCCGCGCTGTCGAAGGTCACGTCGGCGACGCCCATGGGCACGTAGAGCCCGTCGCGGGGCGCGAGGTCGTAGGCCTTGCCGTCGACGGTGACGCGGCCGGCGCCGCCCACGTTGACGATCCCGAGCTCGCGGCGCTCCAGGAAGGGACGGCCCTTGGCGCTCTTGGGCTCGGTCTGGGCCGGCAGCGTAAGGGTCTCCTTCGTGGGCGTGGCCCCGCCGATCACGAAGCGCTCGTTGTGCGAGTAGGTCAGCCGGGTATGGCCGGGAGCGAACAGGCCTTGCACGAGATATCGGTCGCGGAGCGCCTGGTTGTCCGCGCCCTTCATCATGTCCGGGTGCGTGGCTTGATAGGTCTTGTTGAACATGATCCATCCTTGAAGCGCGCCGCGCCCCGGAAGCCGAGGGCGCGAGCGCCGGGAGCGCGCGCGGAGCCGGAGGCTGGATGGCGTGCCAGGAGCCGTCCTGCCGCCGCTCACGACGTCCACGCCGAGCGAGTCGTGAACGGAGATGCACAGGACGTTCCAGCGCTGCGCCAGGCGCAGGATCGACGGGAGGGGCCACGCGACGACCGTCGCGTGGCGAGAATTTTCCACCCATGGCGGCTGAGATCCGGGCGTGCTGTCAACCGCGGCTTGCACCGGTTGACAGGCGCGGTTGACAGCCCGCGGGCTTCGAGGCGCGAGCGATCACGGCGGCGGCACCGCAGAGCCCGGTGCCGGGGGCAACCCCGGGGGTCCGGCGCCGCGCTGCGCCGATGACCCTCGGCCCGGCGTCCCGTGCCGTGGTACATCTACGATCACATCTTGAAAGGAGCGCGCAATGGCGAAGCTCATGGTGTACGAGACGTTCTCCAAGTCCAATATCGATGCGCTGCTCGATGCCGGCATCGTCATCAACCTCGCGTTCGACGCGTCGCACAGCAAGCAGGAGAAGACGGTCCACCTCGAGCTGCTCATCGACGCCAGCACGGAGGCGATCGAGCGGCTCAGGAGCCGTCACAACGACACGTACATCATGCTGAAGGGCGCGCTGATGCAGGGCGCGGGCACCTACAAGCTCGAGTGCCACACCTTCGATCAGGACATCGTCGACAGCTCGCCGAAGTCCTACGAGATCCGCCAGAACCGCGCGATCGTGCGGCACGGCGACATCGGCACCATCATCCAGGACATCGGCTGGTGGTGAGGCGCGCGAGCGCGCCGGTGCGCTGCGCGCCCTAGTCTAGGGCGGATCGTCGGCCGCGCGCGCACGCATGCCCTGCGCTGCTAGCTCGTTGGAACAGCCTGTCACTCGCTCCAGGCTCGGCGCGCATCTCGATGATGTAGGCTGAGGCTGGCTGTTGCTTCAGCATCTGTAGTCGGGATGTCTCGTCCTCGCCCGCTCGAGCGTGCACAGGTCCGGCGACGCCAGATCGACGCCCCTGCACGGATGAAGCCGACCAGGATGGGATAGACGGCGCAGCGTTCGACGAGGCCGATGAGGACGTTGGTCCCCGAGCTGGCGACCGCGAGAAAGGCCACCATCGAGGCGAGCCCGAACACGCCGAGGACGACCATGGCCCTCCCGGCTTTCGGAGCGACTCCGATTTGCTGGCGCTGGCGTCCGAGAAGGATCACGAGCACGTTGCCTCCGACGATAGACGCGAAGGCCCCCAAGCCGTGATAGTCGACGGCGCCGTCGGGCGGCTCTCCGGAACCGGGGTTGAACGCCAGCAAGACGCCGCCAAGCGCTACGAGAGCTCCCAGGCTGAGCGCTGCCCAGCGGCGCCAGCTTCGCAGGCCCTTGAGCGCGGCGACACCGATGAAGAACATGATCCCGAAGAGGAAGAACCCGGTGTTCATGACCCACGCGAGTGGCGAGTTCATGAACTGGCCAAGAGCCTCGAGGGGGCCACGGACTCCCAGGTTGCTGATGTAGTGATGCGTGTAACTGTATGGAGGATCCGTCCATGCCGCGGCGGCGATGAGCTCGGCGAGGAAGAAGATCACCGCCCCGGCGACGAGCACCGCGCCGGCGGGGCGACGTTGCACCATCTGGTTCGCCTCGGGCGCGGGCCTCGCGCGCTCCCTTCGTGTCGTCCTTGACTCGACCGGCCCTGCGCCCGCGATGACGACGTCATAGGGGTGCGCCGCCGAGCCTTTCTCGTGTCGCCTCATGTTGAACAGCCTGCACCGTCGCGTTCAAGACCACCAGGACATTGATCGCAACGGTTTCAGACCCTATAGATCTGAATCATGGAGCTACGTCACCTGCGCTACTTCATCGCCGTCGCGGAGGCGGAGCACTTCGGAAGGGCGGCCGAGCAGCTTCACGTCTCGCAGTCGCCCTTGAGCCGGCAAATCGCTCAGCTCGAAGAGGAGATCGGCGTCGAGCTCTTCGTGCCCTCGGGACGCGGGGTGAAGCTGTCCGCCGCCGGCCGGAGTTTCCTCGAAGGCGCGCGCGCGACCCTGGCTCGCGCCGCGCTCGCGGTCGACGACGCCCGCGCGACGGCGCAAGGCCGCATCGGGACGGTCGTGGTCGGATTCGACGGCGCCCTGGCTGACGCCCTCCTGCTGCCGGGGATCGTGCAGACGTTCCGCGCGCGTCATCCGCGCGTCGAGGTGCGCCTCCGGCCGCTGCCGAGCGAGGAGCAGATCGCCGCGCTGCGCGATGGCAAGATCTCGGTCGGGTACGGCTATCATTCGCCGGAAGACAACCCGCTCTTCCGCTTCCGCGTGCTGTATCGCGAGCGCGTCGGCGTTGTGATGTCGAAGAGCCATCGCCTCGCTGCACGGCGCACACTGAGGGTCGCGGACCTGAAGCAGGAGCGCTTTATCTGGCCTCCGCGCAAGGAGGGCCCGCGCCTCCACGACGACATCATCGCCGCCTTCCGAGCGCATGATCATAAGCTCGAGCTCGCCCACGAGGAGGCCAGCAGCGATGTGATCCTCATGCTCGTGGCGAGCGGCGAGGGTCTCAGCGTGTTTCCCGAGAGTGCCGCGTCGACGCTCCTCGCCGGAGTGGTGTTCAAGCGGGTTCGGGACCTCAACGTCGTCATCCTCGGCCGCTCGGCGTGGCGCGCCATGGACGACGAGGACCCGCTCGTGCGGTCGCTCCTCGAGATCACGAATTCGGTGCATGGATCGTCACGGTAGGCGCGCGCTGGGTCGATCCCGCGACGCGGCCAGCGGATAGGAAACCGTAGAGCTCCTGCGACGGGGCGAGCGGGCGTCTGATGCGCGCAAGACGGCTCGCCCGGCGCCATTCCCGCGGAGCTTAACACGGGCGAGTTTCCTATGGTTCCCTGTCCGCGCTGCGGCTGATTAAATCGAATTGAAAAGGATCACGAACATGCCGATCATTACGAGCACGAAGAACGGCGTTCGGATGGGGTTTGCTGCCTTGGCGATCATCGGCAGCTCGCTCGGCAGTGCGCACGACGCGATGGCGGGCACCGTCACCATCAGTGACAACCTGGAATCAGGCGGTTGTGGATTTTGGGCCAGCAATTCGGCCGAAGGCGGGGGATTTTCAACGACCTGGAGTTCGGCCCGTTCGCCTTCAACGATAGCCTATTTGTACTATTCGCCATCGGCCGGCGCGTCCGATTGGCTACAATTTTACAAGGCGTTTACGACGACAGTGATCCCGACGTCGTGCTCGGCCAGCGTCTGGCTGCGGGGCAACGGCTTTGCCAACCATGGTTCGGTCGAGATGATCGACACTGCAAGTTGGACCTATATCGGTTCGACGCCGTACTCGGGCGTGGGCGCTGCGGCTTGGGTCAAGTACACGGTCAACAATACTTACGCGTGCACCAAGAACATCACGGTGCGCGTCACGCTGGGGACGCAACCGGGAGCGTGGGAGCAGGTCTACGTGGACGACGCTTCGATCAGCTGGAACTTCTGAGCGCCGCTCGAGGCACGTCGCCCGCGGTGCAACCTGCCGAGAACAGCAGCCCGAAGAACGCGATACCGACGGTGTGACAAGGACGGGCAAGCAAAATCATGGATCATCCACCGATCAATGCCTGCTCCCATCGTACGAGCAGGGCTCACCACCGGAGCGCGCGCAGCTACGCATGGCGCGCGCCGGTCGACATCGAAGCTCGGTCTCGTTGAGCCTGTGCTCCGATCAGCCCCCGAAGAACGCCTTCGCCTGCTCTCCCAGCACGTTCTCGCCCTTCGGGCTGCTGGCGTGGCAGCCGTCGCTGACCTCGCCCGCGTCATTGTTGAGGATGAACTTCCCGAGGTAGCTCATGTTCTCGTTGATGGTCGGGTCGTTGGCCAACTCCTGCGCCTTCATGTCGGTCCAGTCGGCGCCGCCGGCGCCCGCGATGAAGCAATCGTGTCCTTCGTTGTAGACCGGCTGCCCCACGATATAGATATGCGTGCCCGGGTTGACGTGCTGGCGCGCCGCGTTGACCATGTCACGGAGCTCTTGATCGGTCGCCCTCTGGGACAAGATGCAGATCTGGACCATGATGGCCTTGACGACGTCTTTCCCTCCGATCGACGCCATCTTCCGGTCGAAGAGCTGCCAAGAAGAGCTCTTGGGGTTCGTCCAGTTCTGGACCACCATGGCACCCGTTTGATAGCTGTCCGCGTTCCACATGATCCTGCCGCCGACGCGCTTGTAGCCGGTGCCGATGTTGTTGGCCATCGAGCAGCCAGTGTACGCGACGGAGTTGTCTCCCGTCGGGGGCAGGCCGTCATCCCCACCGCCCGTCCCGGTAGCGCCGCCGGCGCCGCCCGTGCTCGCGGTGCTCCCCGACGCGGATCCGCCCGCGCCTGCGCCGCCGGTGCCATCTCCGCCGGTGCCGGTCGTGCCGACGGTGGTGCCGCCCGTGCTGGCGCCTCCACCTGTCCCACCACTGGTCGAACCTCCGGTCGTGGGACCGCCGGTGCCCGTCGTCCCTGCGGTCGCAGTCGTGGCGTCTCCCGACCCCGAACCGTCGTCCGGGTCACCCTCCGAACCGCAAGCGCCGAGGCAGAGCGCGGTCATCCCAAGGGCGCAGCGGGCCATCCAGCGGTGGAAAAGAACAAGAGAATTCATCGTCGTCACCTTCTGTTAGGGGGCGTTGGCCAGGACCTGCGAGGGCTCTCGGCTCGCGTCCGACCGTCCTTGTTCTATGGCCGCTGCGACCCGCGCGAATAGACGACGAGATCGTCGTCGCCCCCCTTGGACAAGTTTGTCATCCCCCGCCCCGTCTCCCGCCTGTCACTTCATCCGGATGGACATGCGATCTCGCTCGCGGGCAGCGGCGGCCCGGAGCTCACCGACCGTCTCGCCCAGCAGGCGGCCACCGATCGGACGCTGAACGTGATCTATCCGGGCTCGTTCGGTCGGCTCGGGCGAACGACGACCGCCGACAGCTGCCACGCGAACGCCGCGGGACAGCAGCTGCTCGGCAACCAGGCCGTCGGCTTCTTCGGCGAGTAGGCGAACCGGAGCGCGCTCGCCGGGCCGCACGCGCGGCGAGCGCAGCGCCCCGTGGGGGGCGATCTCCGGGCTCACGGCAGGGTCGCGGCGGCCGTGACGCCGAGCCAGCGCTCGACGGTCGCCGGCGGCCGGGCGCGCCGGCGGTTCACGGCAGCAGGTCGCCGATCGCGTCGTACCATCGGTTCGCCATGCGGGCATAGCCGGCCGCGTTCGGGTGCACCCCGTCCGCGAGCTCCGACGTCGGAAACCCGGTATGCATGTCCACCAGCACCACGTGCTTCCCCGCCGACGCCCGGGCTTCCACGATGGGCGGCAGCGCATTGTTGTACGCGACCACCGCGGCGTTGTTGAAGCTGAGCGGAATGAGCTTCGCTACGACCACGAACGCATTGGGGGCCGCGGCGAAGATCTTGTCCAGGAGCGAGCCCAGCCGCTGCGGCGCCATGGCGAGGTTGTCGCTCTGCGACACGTCGTTGGTCCCCGCCATGAGCAGCACGATGTGCGGGGTCTCCTGCATCGAAGGCGCCGGCACGAGGCCAGCGATCTGGTTGATCTTCCAGCCGCTGTGACCCTCGTGCTTCCGCGGAAACGGAACGCCGTCGACCGTCGCCGGCCCGTTCGTCAGAGAGCCCGTGAACGTGATGCTCTGGCCGGCGGCCAGCGCCTTCCTGAACAGCTCGATCCGATAGCCGCCGCCCCCCGACACCCCGACCCCATCCGTGATGGAGTCGCCCAGCGGCAGGATCTTGCAAGGATCCCCGTTCGTCGGGCACGGCGAATACGCGCTCGAGCCCCCTGTTCCTGTCGTGGCGCCGCCACCCGCGCCGCCCGCGCCGCCCGCGCCGCCCGCGCCGCCCGCGCCGCCAGCGCCGCTGCTCGCCGAGGCGCTAGAGGACGAGTTCGAGCTGCTGCTCGAGGAGGACGTGGTCGCGCCTCCCGTGCCTCCGGTGCTGCTGGCCGACACGATGGTGGGCCGCCCGGTGCCGTTCGCGCAGAACCCCCACGACGCTGTCTCCCCCTTCGCGATCGCGCCGTTGTAGCCCTCGTTGGTGACGTTCAGCCGCCCGCCCGAGGGCGTGGAGCGCGCGTTCCACAGGTTGGTCACCGTGGTGCCGCCGAGCTCGACGACCATGCCCCAGGATGTGGTGGCCGCGGTGCGGCTCAGGTTCTTGACCGTCACGTTCGCGCAGTACCCGCTGCCCCACTGCGACTGGATCGTGAGCGTCGCGTCGATCATGCCGTCCGGGCTGGTCACCCCGGACTCGAGGGAGCCGCCGTCCTCCAGCGCGCCCGGCTCCACCGCACATGCGAGCAGGCCGCACGCGAACGAGAGAGAGACAACTCCAAGAAAGCGATTCATGTGCATCAAAATTCTCCATGTCTGGACCGATCGATTCGCAGGTTTCCGCTCAAGATGGATAAGTAATTCAGGGTCACGCCTGCGAGCTCGGCCGCTCCGTCAGGTTGGAGGTCTAGAATTCCCAGTCGACATTCTATCGATCGTGACGGTGTGCACCAGTCAAGTTCGACGGCATGCCGACCACACCCCTGATTCACCCACCCTGGCGATCGGCAGAGCACGGAAGGAATCACCTGACACGGCAAGCCGTCGCGATCGCCATCCCCTCTCGAGGGCGAGCGCCGCGCGCCGCTCCCGGCCCTCAGCCGGCGCTCGTTCCTGCCACGCTCAGGGCAGCGAATGCCGCTTCAGCGTGGCCCACCCGATCTCGGCGCTCCCCCAGGCCATACCGCCGCCTTGCGCGGTGCACAGCGTCACCGCCACGCCGCCCGCGCAGCTCGAGTAGGTCGAGCAACCGCTCTCGTCTGCCGCGCTCGGCAAGCCCGTGCACTGGTTCAGCTCGGCCCATCGCTCGAAGGTGCCGACCGCGCCGAGAAAGGTGATGTTCGCGCCGTTCGGCGCCTGCTGCGCCCCTCCCTCGTAGGGGACCAGCGCGTCGGCGGTACCCCGGAACGAGATCTCGGTCACCGGCCGCGCCGGCTGGCAGGGCTGCTCCGACTCCGCCAGGAGGTCGAAGGCGCTGGGAGCGACGCCGGCAAAGACGTCCGCCGCGTTGCACGCCAGGTGGTAGGCCATCCCGCCGCCGTTCGCGACGCCCACGGCGTAGACGCGCTTGACGTCGACGCACGCCTCCGCCTGGACCTCTTGGACCAGGGCACGCGCGAACGCCACGTCGTCGACGTCGCGCGACGAGGTGCAACACGGACCGATGTTCCACGCGCCGTCGACGCCCTGGGGCCACGCGACGATGAACCCCTCGCTCTCGGCGAGCTCGCGGTACCCCGAGGCCTCGGCCTCCGCCGCCGAGGTCCCGCCGAGCGTATGGAAGTCGAGGACCAGCGGCAGTGGGCTCGCCCCCGTGTAGCTCGCAGGGAGGCGAACGACGTAGCTGCGGGTCGTGTCTCCGACCGTCAGCGTGCGGTCGTTGTCGCCGATCGACAGGGTGGTCGCCGGGCAGGCGGCCGCAGCGTCGCCTTCGCCAGGCGCCCGGCAGAAGCCGCCCTGGCAGCGGAACGGCGCGCCGAGCGGATCGCAGTGGGCGTCGCCGCTGCAGGTGAGATCGCAAAACGCCGCGCTCTCGGCCGCGGCGCACGCCGCCTCGGCGGGCCGCGCCGCCACGGCCACGCACTCGGCGCCGGAGGAGAGCGCCGCGCACTCGCCTTCGGCCGAACAGGCGCGCGTGCAGACGCCGCAGATGCAGGAGAGGCCATCCTCGCAGCCGGCATCGCAGCTCCTGAGAAAGTTGGTCTCGCTCCCGGTTTGAGGACCCAGGCCCTTGCAGGACGTGCCCAGGAGCGCCGCGCCCGCCGCGCTCGCGAGGAGGCACGCCGCCGCGATCACCTTAGATCTCATCGCCGCCCCCGACATCCTGCTGGATCAAGCACTGTCCGATGTAGAGCACGACCTGCGTGTACCTGTCCGGCGTCTCGTGCGCCGCGTTGAAGGCCTCGACCTGCTCACGCAGCTCGACCAGCTGGGCGCGCAGGCGCCCCAGCGTCTCGTAGGCCCGCTGTTCGTACGGGTGGCCGGGCCACACGTCGAGCGTATAGGTGCTCCCCCCGACGCGGTCGGCGAGGCCGGGCGCGGTGCGATCCTCGCGCAGCCGGCACAGGATCGTCTTCACCATCGCCTGGTAGTGATCGAAGATCGCCGCCTCCCATCCCACGGGCGAGCCCAGCAGCACGTAGAGGCTCGCGGCGCTGTACGTCGCTCCGGCGCCATCTCCGGTACGCTCGATGCGCGCCGATTCCACGAGGCGCCCCAGGGCGGCGTCGAGCTCCGCGCGCTCGATGTGCGTCCGCTGCAGCAGCTCGTCGCGCGTGAGCGGGCCTTCTCGATAGATGATCGCCCAGGCGAGCTCGTCCACGCCCTCGCCGGAGCGAAGCGCGCGCAGCGCGCCGAGCTCCTCGTCGGACACCGCGCGATACACCACCTGAGCCCCCTGCCCCGCCTGGAAGATCAGGCGGCTCTCGCAGAGGTCGAAGAGCACCCCGCGGAGCAGGACATCGTCCTCGGCGGCGAACGCCCTCAGGATCTCGGCGCGCGGCGTGATCCCCCGACGGCGGATGTAGTCGAGCACGGCCTCCCAGAGCGAGCGGCCCCGCTCCACCGAGCTCTCCGTGATCCGCCGGACCCGGCGCTGATAGCTCCGCAGCCCCATACCGAACATGTCGGCGCTCACCTTGCGGCTGACCCCTTGCCGCTCGAGCTCGGTCGCGAGGTCCTGGAACACCTGGTCCGCGAGCTGGGCCAGGGGAGCACGCCAGCCCCCCGAGGTCGCCAGCTGGGCGATGAGAACGGTGGTCTGGCGAACGATGGCCTGGATCAGCTCAACGGACATACGTCTCGACGAGAAGCCTCATCGCTCGCCGAGAGTAACGCGGCACAGGACAGCGGGGGGAGTGACAAACCAGACGCCCCCCGGGCGCGCGGAGCGCGAGACGTATCCGACGTGCGGCACCGGGCGCAGAGCCCGTCCTCTGCACCAATCCCCCTGCGCTACGGGTCTTCCCACGACGGCTCGACGGCGGGCCGCTCCCGCTCGATGAGCCCGCTGCCCTCCTCCTGCCGGTCGCGGAACGGCGTCGACTGCGGCGGGAAGTCGCGCAGGCCGCGGCCGGCGGTGTAGTCGTAGCGGGCGAAGAGCAGCGCCGACAGGCGCGGTGACGTCTCCGCCGGGCTCGGGATGTCGAACAGGAATGTCCCCTCCGCGCCCAGCGAGACGCGGTGTCCGCGCGAGAGCCAGCTCCAGAACGTGAGCCCCGCGGTGAACGCGTCGCGCAGGAAGGCCTCGTCGCGCGTCTCGTTCTCGGGCCGGTAGCTCGCGAGCCAGCCGAGCTGGATCCACGGGAACAACCCGCGGCCGGGGAGGAGGTCGAGGTCGAGCGTCGCGTCGATGCGATCGAGGGTCGATGGCACCGGGCTCAGCCGCAGCGACGTGCCCGCCGTGACGAGCGCGTCGACGAACGGCCGGTGCCTGAGGCGCGCGCCGAGCGAGGCCTGCGTCCGGTGCTCGGCGGCGTACGGGGTGAAGATGTCCTTGTCGGCGCCCGGGAAACCCCGGAGCGACTCGTCGACCGCGAGATAGGTGAAGCCCGCCCACGGCGAGAGGGTGAGCTCGCCCAGCGGGATGGACCAGAACGCGCTCGCGCTCGCCCTGCCGCCCACGGCGTCGCTGGCGCCGGGCTGGAACACGACGCGGCCGCTCAGCGCCGCGCCGGGGATCCAGCCGCGCGAGCCGAGGTCGAAGCGCGCCTCCGCGCCGAAGCTCTCCGGACCGTCGCGCAGGCGCCCGAACCCCGCGGCCGCGACCCAGGCGCGCCGCTCGATGAGCTCGCGGTGCACGTCGATGCCGAGCTCGAGGAAGCGGAGCGGCAGGCGGAGATCTTCCTCCGTGAGCTCGGCGTCGACGAGGCGGGCGTAGCCGCCGACGGAGAGCGGCCCGGCGTCCGGGTCCTCTCCCACCGGGGGCGCGGGCCGGAGCCGCTCTTCGGTGGGCGCGAGGGGCGCCGGCGGCGGCGGCGCGGGCGGCGGCACGCGCGGCCGGGGCGCGCCGTGGGCGACGGCGAGCTCGACGCGGAGCAGCGCCCTGCCGCCGGGCGATGCGACGCGCAGCACGTGCGGGCCCTCGGCGAGGACGGCGACGCGGGACTCGACCTCGCCGCCGAGCCAGAAGAACGGCTCGCGCGTGACGCCAAGGCGGCGCGCCTCGCGATCCTCGGCGGGGTCGAGCGCGAGGGTTCCCTCCTCCAGCACGCCGGGCGGGGCGCCGCCGGCCGCGCCGGGGGGAACGCCGCCGGCGGCGCCGGCCGCGCCGGGGGCGCCGGGGGCGGTCGCGCCGTCGAGCGGCGCCACCGAGAAGCGCAGCTGACCGGCGGGCGTGGCCGCGGCGACCTCGGGGTGGCAAGCCGGATCGTCCGCGGGCGCGGCGCGCGCGCGGGGCGAGGCGACGCACTCGTAGGCGGCGCGGGCGCGGATGCGCACCACGGTCGGGCCGACGAACGCGAGCTCCAGGGGACGGTCGGGATCGATGTCGTTCCAGGTCGAAAGAACGCGGCCCGAGAACGGCTGCGCCGCTCCGGCCGCGGTCGCGCGGATCCAGCCGAGGACGCTCCGGTCCGCCGGCGGCCGCGCCTCGATGCGGTGGCTGCCCTTGGGCACCTCCACGACGCAGCGATCGGCCATCGGCGCGGACGCCGCGGAGCACGCGACCGGCGCGCCGTCGAGCGCGATCGAGAACGCGCAGGGCGTCTCCTCGCGGTCGAGCGACCGGCAGGCGCCGTCGAGCACGATCGCGCCCGGCGCAGCCCGGTCGAGCCGGAACTCGGCGCGCGCGCCGTCCGTGATGAGGAGCGACGCCTCCGGCGCGTCGACGAGCGCGCGCCGCACCCGCACGCGGAGCGGCAGATCGCGCTCGGCCCTGGCCCGGATCTCGAGCGTGGCCGTGCCGGCCGTGGCGTCGGCGCGCGGCGGCACGTTCCAGCCGGTCGCCGGGGAAAGACGCGCGAGGGCGGCCGGCGGGAGCTGGAGCGGCGGCGACGGCGCGGCCGAAGCGGGGCCGGCGGGAGGCGCGGCGGCGGGGCGGGGTGCGGCGCTCCCGGAGGGCGCGGGCGCGGCATTCCCGGAGGGCGCGGGCGCGGCGCTCCCGAGGGCCGAGGCGTCCTGGCCCGCGGAAGCCTCGCGGGCGGCCGCCTGCACGGCGAGCTCGGCGAGCGCGAGGGCGCGCAAGGTGAGCCGCCGATCGGGCGCCGGGGCGGCGGCAGCCACGTCGGTGGCGAGGTTCGCGGCGCGGGCGAGCGCGGCGGAGGAGCGGTGGGCGAGCCCGATCCGGGTGAAGGCGTCGGCGGCGATCCGCGCCTCGCCGGCGCGCTCGGCGAGGAGGCCGAGCAGGAGCGCGTCCGCGCCCGAGCTGCCGCCCGCGGGGCCGGCGAGCAGCGCGACGCCGCGGCGCGGATCGCCGGCGATGCGCGCGGCGCGCGCGGTAGCGAGGGGCGCGGGGTCGTCGGGCAGGGGCAGCGGCGGCACGCGCGCGGGCAGGCCGAGCGGGACGGCCGGCGGGCTGCCCGGCGGCAGGGAGAACACGGTCGACGGCGGCGCGCCCGCGGCCGGCGCGCCCGGGAGCTGTCCGGCGTCCCCGGGGTCGACCTCGACGGCGCGATCGAGCGCGGCGAGCGCCGGGAAGCCGAGGGCCTCGAGCGACGCCGCCCGCTCCGCGCGGAGCGCCGCGCGCGCCCGCGAGGCCGCGGGCGCATTGCGGAGGGCGCGCGTGGCGAGCCGGATCTGCTCGAGCGTGCCGTCGACGGGCGCGCCGGACGGCGGGCGCGCCGGCGTGACGACGCGCGGCTCGGCGGGCGCGGCCGGGTGCAGGCGCACGGCCGCGCGGAGCAGCGCGGGCGCGGCGGTCTCGACGCGCAGCTCGCCGGCGCCGGCGGGGACCGGGATCTCGATCGCGCCCGTGGCGCCCGCGCGCACCCAGGCCTCGTGGACGGCGGCGCCGACGCTGACGCGCAGCACGCGGGCGTCGCCGGCGGCGGCGGGCGGCGCGACGGCGGCGGCGGCGGGCGGCGCGGCCGCGGCGGGCGACGCGGCGGCGGGCGGCGCGACGGCGGCGGCGGGCGGCGCGACGGCGGCGGCGGGCGGCGCGACGGCGGCCTGAGGAGCTCGCGCCGCGGCGCCTTGCGCACCGGACGATCCCGCCGCCTCGCCCATCACGGCGGCCGGCGCGAGGACGACGCGCGCCACCGTGGCGCGCTCCGGGTCGGGGAGCGCGAAGGTCACGGCGCCGTCGACCCAGGCCCACTGCATGATCTCGCGCAGCGACGCGCAAGGAGCGCGCCCGCTGCGCGGGATGCGCGCGAGCACCGGCGGCGCGCCCGCCGGCCGCTCGAAAACGCGCACCCCGGGCGCCACCGCGACGACGGAGGTGAGCCCGGCGCCGCCGTGCACCGCGGCCGGCGTGCCGTCGATGAGCACCGACGACTCGGGGACCACCTCGCTCGCGGCGCTCCGGAGGAGCACCCGCGCGTGGGCGTCCGGAGGCGCCTCGACCTCGAGCCGGGCGCGCGGCGTGTCGAGGAGCGTCCAGCGGAGCCCGGATTCCGCGTTCACGTCGCAGAGCGCGTCCGCGGCGGCGCTCTGCGATGCGCCGGCGCCTCCGGACGGGGGCGCGTCGCGCGGCGGCGCGATCGAGCTCCACGCGATCACGCCCTCGGGGATGTCGAGCGCGTCCCACGGAGCCTCGCGCGCCCAGGTGGTGCGCGCGAGCGGCGCCGCGCTCTCGATGTCGCCGTGGCCGAGCGCGTAGCGCTCCGCGAGCGGCGCTCCCACCGGCCGGCGGCCATCGAGCGGCGGCGGGAGGGCCGCGCTGAGCGCGGACACGGCCGCGACGTCGTCCGGGTGCGCGCCAGCGGCGCGATCACGCGGCGGCGCGCCGCCGGCCGGTGCCCGCGCGCCGCCGGCCGGTGCCCGCGCGCCGCCGGCCGGTGCCCGCGCGCCGGCAGCCGGCGACCAGGGCGCAGCCCCGGCGCCGGCGTCCGCGCGCGCCGCGGCGAGCCGCACGAGGACGGCGCGCTGCAGGGGAACGGCGGTCGCCGCCGGCACGGCCTGCGCCGCCGCATAGGCCTGCGCTGCGCGCGCGAACGCCGCGCCGGGAGAGGGCGCCCACCGGACGGCCTCTGCGAGGAGGAGCGCCCGCAGCGGCGGCGGCACGGCCGGCCGGGCCGCGAGGTCGACCGCGGCCTTCGCGGCGCCCGGCGCGGCGGCCCGATCGGCGGCGGCGAGGAGCCGCGGCGCCTCGGCGTGGGCCGGCGCGCGATCGCCGGCGGGGCCGCGCTGCGCGGCGCGGTCGAGCAGCGCGGCGCGGTCGCGCTGCGGCGCGAGGAGCTCGGCGACGCCGGCGCGCTGCCGGTAGCCGCTGGCGGCGACGGCGATCTCCCCCTCGACGACCTCGACGGTCGCCGCGCGCGCGTCGACCGGGAGCGGCACCCGGATCCACCGCGGCTCTCGCCAGCGCGCGGCGTCCGCGAGCCGGGCCCCGGTGCGCCACGCGAGCTCGCGCACGACGGCGCCGCCGGCGCGGACCACGACGCGCGTCGCGCCGTAGGCGCGCGGCCGGAGGGCGATGCGCAGCACGTCCGCGCCGGGCGCGTGGAGCCCGAGCCGCCCGCCGGCCCCGAGCGACCGCCAGGGCGTGGCGCGCTCGAGGGCCGGGAGGTCGGGGCCTTCGCGGCCCCCGCGCAGCTCGACCTCCCGCGCGACGAAGTACGGCTCGATGAGCGGCCGGAGGAGCAGCGATTCCTCGAGGTAGCGCGCGGTGAGCCACGCGGCCGCGTCGGGCGCGAGGGGCGCGGGGGCCGGCGCGGCGGGTGCCCCTGCGGCCCTCGGCGCGGCCTTCGCGCCGGAGGCGCCCGGCGCCGACAGCGCGGCGCGCGCGGCGTCGACCCACCGGAGCAGCGCGGCGGCCTCGCCGGGCGCGGTGGCCGGCGCGGGCGCGCGGCCGCCGAGCCAGGCGGCGACGTCCTCGTCGAGGCGGTACCAGGCGAGCGGCGCGCTCTCGCGCGCGGCGACCCGCACCGCGACCGGCGCGCTCTCCGCGCCGCGCGAGACGGCCGCGCGCACGGCGGCGAAGCGCGCGCTCGACCAGGCCGGCACCGCGACGTCGCGCGCGCCCTGCCTGAGAGGGGGCAGCGGCATCCACGTGATCGCGTCGGGCGTGTCCCCGACGCCCGAGCCGAGGCCGATGCCCGCGACCTCGCCGCGCACCTCCAGCCGGTCGCCGGGCTCCACGGGCACGAGGAGCAGCTGCCCCGCCGTGAGCGCGATCGGCCCGGTCGGATCGGCGGCGATGGGCGCGGCGGGCGTCCCCTCCGGAGCAGGCGCGGCCTGCTGCGGACCGTTGCTCCACGAGACGACCCGCGCGCTGTCCGGCGGCACCCAGGCGAGCGGCTCTGCGGCCGCGGCCTCGCGCGCGCCCGGGGCGCCGGGGGCCACGCCGAGGGCGAGGGCGAGGGCCGCGCCGAGCAGCGCGCGGCGGGCGGCGGACGCGGCCAAGGCGTCGAGATCCACGGCGATTACCCTTGCACCATGCCCACCGTGCGCCCCGTGCGCCGTGAGGTACCGGGCTAACCGATTTCCGGCGTCGAGCGCAAGCGCGCGATCGGCGGGCGCGCGCCGGCCCTCGCCTCGCGGTGGCGAGGCGGGCCGCGGCGGCCCCAGCGGCAGCGCGCCGGGGCCTACGGCAGGGGCCAGCGCCGCTCGCGCTTCAGGCGCTCCAGCAGCGCTGCGAGCGCCGCCGCGTCGAGCTCGAGGAGCGACGCGTCGTCGTCGGGCGAGAGCACGATGCCGAGCACCTCGCACACCTCCCTCACGGCCAGCTGGAGCCCCTCCGTGCGGCCCTCGCGCACGCTTCTCTCGCGGAGCGACGAGAGGCTCGCGTGGCCCTCGCGCTGGAGCAGGTTGGCGAGGGCGGCCTGCTGCGCCGCGGCCCGATCGTAGAGCGCCTCGACCTCTAGCGGGTTCTGCAGCACGCCTGGCGCGTGCAGCAGCTCTCCCGGGACCGCTCGCCGCGGCGGCGCGCCGGGCGCGTGCACCTCGACGTGGCGCGGGGCTTCGAGGCGGACGACCCAGACCCAGCGCGTCCCGGCGACCAGGAGGTCGTGGATCTTCTGCGTGAGGCGCGCCTCGTCCTCGCCGAGGTCGGCGTACGCGATGGCCAGCGCCGGCGCGCCCGGCGCCCACGTCGGCGTGTCGGGCACGTTGCCCACGGCGACGTGCGGCGCGCGGAGCAGCTCGGGCGCAGGGCTGTAGCCGGTGCCGATGCCGGCCTCGCGGACGGCGGGGTCCCAGGCGACGACCGCGGCGCCGAGCAGGTGGGCGCTCGAGGCGCGCCCGCCGCTGGGCAGGCAGAAGACGGGGTGTCCATGGGACAGCTCGTACGGGTCGCCTGGCCGGATCTGAGCGGCGCGGAACGGCCCGGGCGGATCGGAGCGCGTCGCGGGGAGGACCGGCGCGGCGGGGTCCGGGGGAGGCGGAGATGCCGTGGCGGGCGCGGGGGTAGGATTGCCCGGGGCCGGGTCGAGCGGCGGGAGCTGTGCCGGTGCCGTGGGGCAGGACAGGATCTCGGGCGGCTGAATGGGATACTTGGGTCGCATGCCCGTGGATTCCGGGCATGCACGAGGATGCATCATCGTTTCGGCGGCCGGCTGCCGCAGCGGTCTGCGGCGAGGCGCAGGGGCACTGTCGACCGGTCCAACCGCCCTCATGGACCGCGAACCGCCTCGGCGGACCGGTCCGAGCGCCCCTGCGACATCGATCCAGGCATCGGGAAGCGGTTCGACCGCCCTTCCGGCATCGATACCACGCGCCCGAGGGCGGTCCGACCGCCCTTCCGGCATCGATACCACGCGCCCGAGGGCGGTCCGACCGCCCTTCCGGCATCGATACCACGCGCCCGAGGGCGGTCCGACCGCCCTTCCGGCATCGATACCACGCGCCCGAGGGCGGTCCGACCGCCCTTCCGGCATCGATACCACGCGCCCGAGGGCGGTCCGACCGCCCTTCCGGCATCGATACCACGCGCCCGAGGGCGGTCCGACCGCCCTTCCGGCATCGATCCAGGCACCGGGGAGCGGTTCGACCGCCCTTCCGGCATCGAGATCACGCACCGGCGGCCGGTTCGACCGCCCGCCCTGCTGGCAGCGGTCGGTTCACCGATGCTCCTGATTCCCATCTGCCCGCAGGCGCGCCCATCCGGCGATCTCAGCCACGGAGGATGGGGCGGCTGGGCTGCTCGCTGGCCCTGTCCGATGTACCGGCAGGGGTGCTAGAGTGCGCATGGGTCTCCCATGCGGCTGCTCAATCTGCACGTCAAAAACATCGGCCCGTTCAATGAAGCGCGTCTGGAGCTCCTCCAGGCGCCGGATGATCCGGTACCGGTAGCGATCATCACTGGGGAGAACGGAACTGGGAAGACCATTCTCCTCGATGCGATTCGGGGTTTGTTCGGGGACCTCTACGGGGAGCCTGAACGCGCCATCTGGCGAAACGGGGAGCCATTTTTTGTGGAGGCCACCCTGGTCGTCGAGGGACACCAGAAACTGCTCGATACGGCGGCAAAGCAGCCAGGGACGTTCAGCTTCGGCCAACTTCGCCAGGATATCTCCAAGCTTCCCTTGAGAGTGGAACAGGGGGGGCGATGCCCGAACTGGGTAGTGGACTTCTGGCGATCTGCGCTGCCCACAGATGCGTACACCATCACCCAGCTGACACGTCAGGAACCGAAGCTTTTTCTGAAAGACGCCCTGAAAGGCATCCAGCGTAACGCCGCGGTGACCGAGCTCATCTGTACGTTCGATTACCTCCGCGGCAGCGACGATCCTCGCGATCGCCGGGACGGTGAGGTCCTCTACGAGACCATACGCCGCATCGTCGAGCTCAGCGTGCTTGACGGGGAGCTGAGCCACGTGGACCGGCGCGCGTTCATGCCGATGGTGCGTCAGAGCGGCCAGCTCGTGCCGCTCTCCAACCTCAGCAGCGGCAACGCGTACCTCATTCAGCACATGATCGGATTGCTGGGCAAGATGTACGCCGTGCACGTCTTGCGCGAAACGGACGCCTCCGACCTTTGCAAGACTCCTGGACTGCTGCTCATCGACGAGGCCGAGAACCACCTGCATCCTCGCTGGCAGAAGCGCTTTCTAGGCGACGTGCTCAGCATTTTCCCGAATCTTCAGATCATTGCCACGACGCACTCGCCGTTCATCGTCGGCTCGGTCCCGGGTGCGCGGGTGTTCGTTTGCCGTTACGACCGGGAACGAAAGACCTGCGTGGTCGACGATGCCACAGATCTGTACGCGAACAAGCCGGTGGAGGAGATCCTTCTTTCCCCTGCATTCGATGGCACACAGCCGTTCGGCGAGGAGATCTCGCGCCTGCTCGAGGAACGAAAGGCCGCCTTTGAGGCGGGGGACTCCGTCCGGCGAAAGGAGATCGAGAAGCAGCTCAAGGACAAGAACCCCGAGTACTTCTCGTACATTGATATCGAGGAACGGCTACAGTCGCTGCGCGGAGAGGGGAAATGATCCCGATCAAGCGACTGCAGATACCTGATGTGCTCGCTCGAAATGAAGATCGCTGGCGCGCCGCGTTCCTGGAGCAGCGCGCAAAGGATCCACAGAAGCGGCCCAGCTCCAGGCAGTATGCACATCCGGACATCGTTTCCGCCTTGGAGGCGATGAGCCATCATAAGTGCTTCTACTGCGAGCAGAGCACGAAACAGACGCGACGCGAGGTCGATCACTACATCGACATCGCCGAAGATCCGACGCGCGCGTTCACGTGGGCAAACCTCTACCTCGCCTGTTGGGAGTGCAATCACCAGAAGCAGCCCCATCGGGCCATCCCCGTGACCGACTGCCTGGACCCTTGCGCCCCCGGCACTCAGCCTTCCGCCCACCTGATGTTCGAGAAAGAGCTCATTCGAGCTCGAGAAGGCTCGTCACAAGGACTCGCTACGATTAAGAAGTACAGGCTCGACCGGAAGGATCTGGACCACAAGCGATTGAAGCAGCTTCAGCTGTTCAACGAAGCACTGGTCCGCATCAAGGATGCCCAGATCGCCGATGGCCGCAAGGACATGAACGAAAGCGAGAAGGCGCTGCTGCGGAGCTTTTGTCAGCCAGATTTTCCCTTCTCACTCATGTTCACGGTATACCTCGAGCGTCACGGTCTCTAAGATATCCATCGAGGTGTCCGACGCGACGGCCTCCGCTGCTCACGTGCACCGCGCAACGCGGCGAGGCGCGCCAGGGAGACGTATCGAGGAGCATCGCTGCGTCGGGATGCCGTCAGCCTGCTACTCGTCTCGCGCGCAGCGCATACCGTAAAAGGACAGCGTCCTCTCCGGCAGCTCGCCGATGCGGTACGTCGGGCTGAGCGTCTCCTCGCCGTGAGAGAACGCCCCTCCGCGGGAGCCTCTCCCGAAGCCTCCGTCGCTCAGGGCCGCGCAGTTGACGCAGTTCCCCGTCAGCGCGAGATCGGCGTGGTAATCGAGGACCCACTCGAACAGGCTCCCTGCCAGATCCGCCTGACCCCACACCCCATCGCCCGCCGGGGACTTGGACCCGACGGGCGGTATCGGACACACCGTCGTCGTGGTCTCGCAGCCGTACACGGCCAGCTCCTCGCTCGGGGCCTTGTCGCCCCACGGATACGCGCGGTGCTGGTTCCCCGCGACGGCGGCGTAGTTCCACTCCGCTTCGGTGGGCAGCCGGCCCTCGTCCCAGGCGCAGAACGCGAACGCGAGATACCAGCTCACGCAGTTGATGGGCGCCGCCTCGTTGCCGGTGGGCTCGTCGGTCCACGTCCGGAAGTTGGCGTCGCATTGCAGCGAGGCCCGCAGCTCGTCCTTGCCCGCGGGCAAGCTCGCGTCCCACGCCGGATCCCAGCCGCTGCCCTCGATGAGCGGGTGCGCGCCCGCGCCCGCCTTCGGCTTTGTCGCCGGATATCCCTCGACGAACTGCCGGAACCGCCCCACCGTCACCTCGAAGCGATCGAGGTGGAAATCGGCCACCGTGGCCGGATAGCTCGCGTCGTTCAGGCGGTTGAACTGGCCACCCACCACCTCGCCCTCCGCACAGCAGCTCTCGTCGACCGTCGGACCGCAGGTGGGCGCGACCTGGTCGCAGCGCGACAAGACAAACACGTTGGGCTCCACGTCAGGGATGCACGCGCCCCCGGCGATCAGCGAGATCGCGACCGCGGCGAGCGGCCTATGAAAATGCATTCGCACGCTCTCCCCTGTGCGCATCAGAAGCTCCCGGAGATGCTGGCGCCCGCGCCGGACGGCGCGATCCACGGCAGCGCGACGGCTCCCTGCGCCCGCGCTGGCTCCCTCTCGCCGCCCGCCCCGACGATCCCGTACACCGCCACCCCCAGCGCGACGAGCCCCGCGCCGCCGAGGCCGACGAACAGCCCGACATCGCGGTTCTTGCGCGCATTGTCGGCCGCGAAGTCATAGCCGGGGTTGCAGTACGTCCCGCCCGGGACCTCGCGGCAGTTGTCGCGCAATGCGCCGATCGCCGATAGATCGTCGATCAGGAACCCGACCGACGCGCCCACGAGCGCGATGCCGGCCGCCCCCGAGACCCAGGCCCACGCCGGGACGCCGCCGCCGCCCGGCGCCTCGTCCGCCTTCGCACGCGCCGCCGTGGCCCCGGCCGCGGCAGCGGCCGCCGGCCGCAGCGTGAGCTCGACCGTCTCCGTCTGCCCCTCCGCCATCGTGATCGCGCGGGTCTCCGTCTCGTGCCCGGGGGCGCTCGCGCGGATCTCGTGCGGGCCAGGATCGATCGGCAGCGGCTCGCCCAGCGCGGCCGCCGGGAGCGCCGTGCCGTCGCGCTGCACCTCGACGCCCGCGGGCGCGCCCTCGACCACGATGCGGAGCTTCGGCACGCGCGGCTCGAGGGCCGCGATCTCCTTCTGCGCGATCTGCTCGAGGCTCCGCTTCCGCTGCTCCCCCGCCGTCTCGCGGTTCAGGACCAGGGCTCGATTGTAATCGTGCCACGCGGTCGCGAGCTTGCCTTCGCGCTCGTGGCATCGCGCGATGTTGATCATGGTGCTCGCCGAGGGGTTGAGCGCGAGGCTCGCCTCAAACTTGGGGCACCCCGCCGCGTAATCGCCCTTGTCGACAAGCGCGCGGGCGGCCTTGAAGAGCGCCTCGGCGGCCACCGGGTCGCGCGCCGGCTCCTGCGCGCGCGCCGCCGCGCCGCAGAGCAGGACCGCCACGGCCGACGCGAGCCCGACGACAGCCCTCCTGCCCGGCGCGAGCCCCGCGCCACGGCGGATGTCGGCGATCTGGAACCTCGGCGCCTCGAGGTGGCCTCTCCCGAGCGGGCGCGTTGTCGTTTCCGCCATGTGTGCTCGTTCCGCTGCGGCGACCCCGCGGCCGCGCGGGGAGACCCTACAACAAAACCTGACGGACGACCAACCTGGCAAGATCCAGCGAGGCTTCGCTCGACGCGAAGAGCTCGTCGTGACCATCTCTTCCGCGCCGAGCGCGAGCGCCGCCGCGACGTGCAATGCGTCCATCCCAGCCAGGCCATGCTGCGAGGCCAGAGCGAACGCATGCGCCGAGAGCTCGGCCGAAAGCGGTGCCCAGTCGCAGACCGCGGAGAAGAAGGTCTCGTGGAATTCGGCCTCTTCGCGGCGCGAGCAGAGCGGCTTCGGCAGCACCTCCAGCTTCAACAACGCACTGACGACGAACTCTCGCCTTCATCGTCGAGACCGAGAGAGCGCGCTCTGCATGCTTGCCCGTACCTCGCGCCGCGACGCTCAAGACCGCCGCATCAACAAAGGTGCGCATCGCCCACCAGCGCCAGCGCCGCGGCGCCACCCATCACGGATCGTCCTCCACCCACAGCCGCGGCCCGTTGTCCCGCCCCGGCGCGCGCTGCCCGACCAGCACCGCCCCCACCCACACCGCCTTCGCCGGCTCCCCCGCGTCGCCCGCCTGCGGGCCGAGCAGCGATAGCCGCACCACCCGCTCCCCCGGCGCGAGATCGTCCCCCAGCCGGATCACCCCGCGCCCCACCCCGTCCTTGCCGCGCTCCTCCGTCGCCGCCTCCCACAGCGTCGCCCGCGTCAGATCCCCGCCACGGCCCGCCAGCACGCCGTCCGGGATCGTCACCCGCCGGAAGAACGCCGCCTCCCGCGACCCAGGCTTCGCCCCCTCGATCCGGTAGCGGATGCGGTAGTCCGCGTTCGCCCCGGGCGTCACCACGAACAGCACGAGGTGCAGCGTCTCGCCCGCCGCCTGCTTGAACCGGTACGTCATCGGCCGCGCCCGCGTCAGCTCGAACACGTCGCGCCGGCGCACGATCGCCCCGCCGTTCGCCGGCGGCGCGTCCGTGTACGCAACCCCCGCGCCGCCGAGCCCCTCGATCTCGACCCGCCGCGTGCCCGCGGGCGCCGCCACGCGCAGCGCGCCCGACAGCGCCACGATCGGCTCCCTCAGCGCCACCTCGCCGTCCACGCGCACCGCGACCTCCTTGCCTAACGACACGCGCGCGGCCCGGTAGATGACCGACAGCCGGCCCGCCCGCGCCCCCTCCCCGTCCACGCGCACGTCCTTCGCCACCAAGAGCGGCGTCCACGCGTCGCCCGGCGACGCCTCCCCCGCCGACTGCCACGCCGGCATCAAGAGCCGCCGACGCACCGGCGCATTCTCCGGGAGCAGGATCCGCTCCGGGCGATCCGCGTCCGACTTGGCGCCCTCCCCGGACCGCTCGATCCGCACCTGCTCGCGCAGATCCGAGAAGCGCTCCTTCCGCTCCAGCTCGTCGAGGTTGGCCGCGCGGACGTCGGTCCACGTGCTCACGTCGAACGGCGCGTAGCGCCACGTCTCGTCCTCGGCCAGCGTGACCCGGTACGGCAGCCGGTACAGCGTCTCGTTCACGCCAGGCTCGATCGCGCGCAGCCGCACGTGCGTCCTCGCGTCCCCCGTGATCTCGATACGCTCGACCCCCTCCGGCGGACGGAGGATCGCGAGCCGCGGCTCGGACGCGTCGAACCCGTCGGTCCACCACTCGAAGCGCGAGCGCGGGAGCGTCACCTTGAGCTCCGCGCGCTCGGTCGGACCCGGCCCCCACCGCGCCACCACCGTCGCGTCGCCCTGGTTCGCGCCGCCGCTCGCCTCGATCTCGGTCCGGATCAAGAGCCCGAGGAGCTCCTGCCCGGGCGCCATCCGCGCGATGACCGGATCGCTCGGATCCAGCGCCAGGTAGCGCACCAGGCGCACGTCGGGGGGCGTCTGGAGCCGCAAGGGCGCGGCCCGCGCCGCGCCGGGGGCGTCCGTCGCCGGGTCCGCCGCCGCGCCAGCAGCCTCCGCCACCGCGCCAGCAGCCTCCGCCGCCGCGCCAGCAGCCTCCGCCGCCGCGGAAGGCGCCGGCGCGACCGCGGGCGGGGGCATCGCCGGGTGCACGATCTCGCCGATCTGCTGCATCGCCTGCGCCTCCGCCGCGCCGAACCGCACGCCGAAATCCGGGCCGACCCCGTCGATCACCACCGTCCGGATGTCCTCCCGCGACAGCCGCACCGTCGCCCGCCCGAGCGGGCCGAGCTCGACGCTCGCGGGCGCGCTCGCACCGTCCGCGACGCGCACGGTGCGGCCCGGCGGGCCCTCGATGTCGAGCGACAGCGGGCCGCGGAAGTTCAGCGCCGCCGCGTGGCGCTCGCCGATCACGAACTCGGACGCGCCGCGCCCCTCGGCGCGCGGGAACGGCATCCGGAACCGCCGCAAGAGGAGCCGCGACATCTCGTAGTCGATCCCCTCGCGGCCCCCGGCCTCGAGCCGCCGCGCCCAGCCCCGGAGCAGCTCCTTGCGCGACGGCTCGGGCAGGTCGGCGAAGCCGAGCGCCGATACCCGGCGCCCCATCTGCCGCCGCTCCTCGGCGTCGAGGCTCTGCTCGTAGAGCGCGCGCGACGCCTCGCTGCGCTGGTAGCGCCCCTCCAGCCGCGACAGGATCGTCAGGTCGAGCGGCCTGCCGTCGGTGTCCACGGCGGGCTTCGCCCGGAGCCGCACCTGCCCGCCCTGCGGGAGCACGTCGTGCGTGATGAGCAGCGTCGAGCGCGGATCCGTCACCGCGCCCGCGCCGCTCGCGAGCCGCGCCGCGTACTCGCCCTCGCCGAGCGGGCGGTCCGGATCGCAGCTGACCCGGCTCTCCAGGTCGTACACGTGCCGCGCGACCTCCTTGCCCCGCTCGTTCACGAACGCCGCGACGAAGCCGTAGGGATAGCGCCGCGCCGAGTCGCAGACGTCGGCCTTCACGGCCGCCCAGGTCGTCACCTCGACCGCGTCGATCTCGGCCGGGATCTTGATCGCGAGGTCCCGCTCCGGCTCGATGTGGTAGGCGAGGATCTCGTCCTCGGCCGGCAGCGAGGTGCCCAGCGGCGGCGCGCCCGGCAGCATCGAGAGCGCGAACGCCGTCACCCCGAGCAGCGCCATCGCGATGAGCCAGCGCGGGTTCAGCGCTTTGCGCGGCGCGCTCACGTGCGCGCGGAAGCCCCCGGTCGCCGAGCGCGCCCGGAGGGGCGGACGCGCGGGGCGCGGCGGCGCGGGCGCGGTGTGGTCCGCCGGCGCGCGGTGCTTCGCCGGGGCGGTCACGGGGTCGCCTCCTGCCGCGGGGCCGCGCCGGGCGTCGCCGACCCGGACGCAGGCACCGACGACCCGGACGCAGGTACCGACGACCCGGACGCAGGTACCGACGACCCGGACCCGGGCGCCCCCGGAGCCGCCCCGCCGCCCGGCGAGCCCGCCTCGGTCCGGAGCGCGCTCGTGCCGATGGTGACCGCGCGCCGCAGCCGCACGCCGCCGGGCACGGCGGCGCCCGGGACCGCGACGAGCGCGCCGTCTATCGGCAGGAGCTGCGCCTCCCCCGGCCGGGCCGCGATGACCCACGGCCGCCCCGTGATCACGTCGCGCCCGAGTTCCACATGGCACCGCGCCTCGACCCGCGGCGGCGGCGCCGCACCGGCTCGCGCCGCCGCGCCACCCCCCCGCGCCGCCGCGCCACCACCCCGCGCCACCGCCGCCACGCCCCGCGCCGCCGCCGCCGCCACGCCCCGCGCCGCCGCCACGCCTTGCGGCGCCAGCGCCGGCGCATTCCCCTGCGCGGATGGCCCGGACCCGCCCCCCGGCCCAGCCGCCAGCGCCGAGAAATGCGCCCGCAGGTAGTACGGGTTCCGCTCGGTCGCGTAACGACGGAAAGCTTCCATGGCAGCAGAGAGATCGCACCCCTCGGTCACGCCCCGCGTCGGGCACGCGTCGTCCCCGCTCGCGCCCGCGCCCGAGCTCCCCGCGCACGTCGCGAGCGCCTGCGCGCGCGCGGCCACGTCGAGCGGCACGGGCGCCACGCCGAGCCGCGTGAGCCGCGCCTCGAGGCGCGTCTCCCCCTGCCCCGGCGCCGCGAAGCGCCGGAGCTCGAAGAAGCGACGGATCGCGCTGCCCAGGTACACGATCGCGAACCGCCCCTCGGCGAACCGCTTCGCGTAGGCCATCGCCATGTCCGTCGCGCCGCTGAACGGCACCTGCTCGCGCGTGCCGTCGAAGATCCCCACGCGCAGCTCCAGATCGCGCAGCGTCTCGAGCAGCGGCCCCGCGAACGTGGGCACGTGCTCCGGCCGCACGACCTCGTACCCGAACGAGATCACCGCGTCGCGCTCGTAGCTCCGGTCCGCCTCGATCGCCTGGACCGACAGCGCGTTGCCGCCGTCGCCGACCCAGACCTCGTGCGCCCGCTGGAAGAAGCTGCGCAGCCCCTCGGCGCGCCGCACGTCGGCGGCCCCGCTCGGCTCCGCCGTGGGCACCGCCCCCGCGAGCAGGAGCGACTGCGCCGAGAGCGCGTCGGCGAGCGCGAGCCCCGCGCCGAACGCCCCGATCTGCCAGCGCGGCGCGGGCACCTCGACCAGCATCGCGCCCGTGAGCGCCGTCCTCACCGCCTCCGGCGAGGGCGACACGGGCAGGATGCCGCCGATCGACGGCGCAGGGCCGGCGGGGTCCCCCCCGCGCGCGGCCGGCGGCGGCGCGGGCGCGTTCGCGAGCACGAGCCACGCCGGGTTCCCGCGGCGCTCCGGGCCGCCCTCCTCCGGCCCGGGCTCGGCGATGCCCCACGCCGCGGGCGCGGCGTCGGTCCCGCCGATGCGCACCTCGCGGAAGCCGAGGCGCCCGAGGATCGCCCGCTCCCACGCGGTCGGCGGCGGCGCGCCGGCGGCGCCGCCGGGGCGCGTCGCCGCCGCGATCAGCCGCGGCGCCACGACGCTGTCGAACAGCCGCAGCTCCTCGATCGACGGCGGGCGGAACCGGCCCGGCTGGACCTCCGTCAGGGACACCATCCGCTTCGAGAGCTCCTCCTCGAGCGTCCCGCTCCAGCGCACGACCTCCGGCGCGCCGAGCACGCGCGCGCCGACCGCCTCGGCGACGTGGCGCGGCACCCGCAGGCGCGGCGCGTCGGCGAGGAGCGTCGACTGCTCGGCCGCCGGGCGGAACGTCATCGCCGTCTCGGCGCCGAGCCCCTCGCCGATCGACACCACCGGCAGCCCCGCCGGCGTGCCCACCACGCTGAGCTCCGGCGCGTCGCCGCCGCCCGGCTCGACGATCAGCACCTGCGGGCTCTCCAGCGCCTCGATCATCGAGGCCGCGAACGCCTCGTCGTGCCGCCGGATCGCGCCGTGGCGCGACAGCAGCACGACCCCCGCGGCGTCGAGCAGCTCCGCGACCCGGAGCGCCACCGCCGGCAGCGCCGAGCCGACCTCGGCGGGCGCCGCCAGCACCACCCACTCCGGCGCCCCCGGGCCCCGGCCGGCGCGCCTCCGGATCGCCGCCCGCGGCGCGCTCGGCGTGTCCTCGGGATCGTCGAACCGGGCGCCGAGGAGATACCACGGCCGCTCGCCGTCGCCCGCGCGCCCGACGAAGAGCCGCGCGCGCTCCGCCACGGCGAGGATCTCGTCCGCCGGCCGGCCGTCGCGCAGCACGCTGCGCGCGAGCCGGTGCGCGACCCGCCGCGACTCGATGTCGGCGGCGATCGCGGCCGCCCTCGGGCGCGGCCCGGGGCGCGGCGTCGTGTCGGCCAGCACGAGCGACAGCGCGGCGCTCTCGACGCGCGGCGGCGGGCGGACCTCGGCCGCGGGCGGCGGCGGCGCGCTGCCCCAGCCGAGCGCGACGAGCGCGTAGCCGACCCCGTTGCCGACCAGGAACGCCGTGAGCGACACCTGGATCGTCGGCATGATCACGATGCCGACGTGCTCCTTGTTCCACATCTTCACGGCGAGCAGGCTCGGGAGCAGGTAGCCGAACCCGAAGTAGTCGATCATCTGCAGCCCCGGCGCGAACCGCACCATGGCGAAGCCGATCGCCATCTTCACGATGAAGCCGAGCACGTACACGAAGATCATGCGCCTCGGCCCCACGAGCAGCATCCGGGAGAAGGGGCGGACCGAGGTGATCCAGCGCGAGAGGTAGTAGACGACGAGCGCCTCGATCGTGGTCGTGAGCAGCTTCGTCGGCTCGTACCAGGCGACGGCGAGCAGGCCGGGCACGAGGATGCCGTTGTAGTCCCACCCGTAGCGGACGTTGTTGCGGGCGCCGAGCAGCGCGCCGATGACCAGGATGATGTGGGCCTTCGGCAGCTCGAGGAACTCGAGCGACAGGCTCTCGTTGAGGACCTGGAAGCGCGAGACCGAGAGGTTCGTCGTCCGGAGCAGCACGCCGAGCACGAGCGCCGTCAGCGCCGTGACGACCGCGAGCCGCGGCGCCGCGCGCACGAGGCCGCTGTTCCAGAAGGCGTTCGCGATGAGCGGCACGAGCACGAGCCCGATGCTGTAGAGCTCCCGCGAGTGCACGAAGTCGTACCGCGCCGACACCTCGGGCACGACGAAGCCCTCGACGAAGAGCCGCACGATCACCGCGCCGACGATGAACAGGTAGAACCGCTCGCGCCCGAACGCCGTCGACCAGGCGCCCGTCCGGGTGATCCAGCGGCCGATCAGCGCGACGAACAGGTACGTCACGACCGACTCCGCGATGATGAACACCGCGGTGACCGGCGCCGCGAAGAACACCGTCGCGAGGTAGCCGGGCACGACGAGCCCCGCGTACGTCCAGCCGAGCGTCTCGGTGAAGAACGTCCCGAAGACGAGCCCGATCAGGACCGCGGTGTGGAGGCTCCGATCGAGCCCGTTCGGTGGGAAGAGCGGCAGGTTGTCGAGCATGCGGCGGGCGGCGGGGGCGGCGGCGGCGGGCGGGTCGGGCCTTCGCGCGGCGCCGCCCGGTCGGGCGGGGAGCGCCGCTACGGGAGCGTGGTGGCGAGGCCGATCGCGCTCGGCGCGCCCCAGCCCGTCGGGTAGTCCCAGCCGGGCCCCGCGGCAAAGAACTCCGTCTCGCCGCTCACGATATCGCGGAACGTCGCCTGCACTTCGGGCGTCGTGTAGAGGATCGAGTTGAGGAACCCGACGCGCGGCAGCCCCTGCGCCTCGCGGTAGCTGTTCACCACGGCGATGAGCCCCGCGAACGCCGGCGCGGAGAACGACGTCCCGCCGTAGCGCTGCCACTCGCCGAGGTAGTAGACCCAGTACGGGGCCGGCGAGGCCGCGGCGTGCATGGCGACGTCGGCGACCGCGCGCTTGCCGTCGGAGCCCTCCACGACCCCGACCTGCCACGAGGGGATCGGGAACGAGAGCGTCGGGCCGGAGCCGGAGCGCGGCCAGGCGACCTCGCTCTCGACCTCGCCGTTCCTGGTGAGCCAGAGCGACGTCCCGCCGACGCCGGTCACGTACGGGCTCGCCGACGGCGTGTCGGTCTGCGCCGAGTCGCCGGTCGCCGCGACGACCGTGATCCCGAGCGCCGCCGCCATGCGCGCCGCGTTGTGGTACTGGAGCCGCACGGCCGTCGGCTCGGAGTCCTCGCGGTGGGCGAACGAGTCGGTGATGACCGACACCTCGCCGCGCGCGATCGCCTCGTTGAACGTGTAGACCATCGACGTGTTGCGCGCGTCGGGCCCCTGGTACACCACGAGCTCCGCCTCCGGCGCGAGGCCCCCCGACCACTGGACGTCGAGCGTCGACTCCAGGTAGCGCGTCGCGATCGGCTCCATCGTCACGACGACCTCCGGGTTCGCCCGCTGCACGCCGAGCGCCCGCCAGAACGACTGGAGATCCCTGTACTTGAAGGTGGCGCCGACCGTGACCCCGAGCTTCACGCCCTGGCCCCGGAACCCGAGCTCGTAGAGGTCGTCGAGATCGTACGCGGCCGCGATCTGCGCGAGGGTCATCCCCCCGTCGATGCCGTCCGGCGGATCCGGCTCGATGCTGCCGCCCTCGGCCGGCAGCGGCTTGGCGCTCGCCGCGAGATCCGCCGTGATGATGCCCGTCGTGCGAGCGGACACCCACGTCGGCACGGTGAGCTCGCCGAGGGTGCCGTAGACGTCGAACGGGGGATTGCCCGCCTGCGGGTTCTCGCGCTCGAAGACCCGGAGCTCGGTCTTGAAGGCCTCGTTGAACTGCGCCACCGTGCCGGTGAACTGGATCAGCAGCCGGTTCGTGGCCGTGAAGTTCACCGTGAGCCCCTGCTCCTCCAGCCAGAGCTTCACGAGGTGCACGTCGAGCTCCCGCGGCGCGTGCGCCGCGATGAGCGCCTCCGGGGTGAAGTACTGCCGGAACCGCGGGCCCTCGGGGTCGTAGATCTCCTCGATCGCCTTGTCGAGGAGCCCCGCGTTGCGGATCGGGAAGCCCATCAGCGCGCGGACGATCTCGTCGCCGCCGGCCGTGCCCTTGTCCGTGTACACGCCCGGCAGGGGGGCCGGGATGCCGTCCGTGGCCTCGGTCGGCTCGAGCTCTTCCTCGGTGAAGTCGGGCAGCTCGTCCGGCAGCGCGACCCCGCCCTCCCCGCCGGCCCCGCCGCCGCCTTCCGCCGCGCCCCCGCCGCCGCTCCCGGCCTCGGCCCCGCCGCCGCCGGTCGCGCCGCCCGCGCCGCCGGCGCCGCCGCCGCCCGCGCCGCCGCCGCCGCCCGATGAATCGAAGACCTGCACGTCCGACTCGCAGCCACAGCTCGAGGCCGAGAAGGCCACGCTGCTTGCCAGAACGAACAACCCGAGGACAGGAGCGGCCCGGAGAGAGGGTGAAGTGCGGCGCATACCCAGAGCGATTCAAACCCCTTCCGACAGGCCGATCCAGCCCAATCTTCAGCGCGCGCCGACGTCGCATCACACGGGCGCCGCCCGCAACACAACGCGCCTCGGCGGAGGGTGCGGAGCACCACATCGCACCTTGTCTCGAACAGATCCGCCGCTGCGCCGCGGCGCGGCGGCTCGGTCGGAGCGCCGCGCCGCGGCGCGCATGGGCATGGGCCCGAGCGCGCCGCGCGCGGCGCGCCCCGGCGCGCCCTAGGGGGCGTCCTGCTTCTCGAAGCGCAGATGCATTTGGCGCAGCGGACCTCGGTAGACAATTGTATCGATGCGACCACGATGCGACGCTCGGGCAGCCCGGGCGTCCGGCGCCCCCTTTCGCGCTGCGTTCTCCAGCGAGTATGGCGAAGACCTACCGTCCGCGGATCCCCAAGCCCTTTCGCATCCCGCGTCCGATGACCTCGCAGGCGGAGGCGGCGCGCTCCGCGTGGCTCAGGCCCGATGTGCTCTCGATCGCCGCCGGCGCGCTGATCGCCGCCGTGGCGCCGCTCGAGCGGTTCGACTACGTGGCGCGCGGCCTCACCGCGTCGGCGCTCGCCGACGCCGCGCCCTCCGCGCAGGTGCTGCTCGTCACGGCCTCGCCCGAGGCGCTGCGCGACGGGCTCTGCGAGCGCTCGCTCCCCGGGCTGCTCGAGCGCGGGCGCGCGCGGGGCGCGCTGCTCATCCCCCCGGCGGACGCGTTCTGCGGCGGCGACGCCGCGGGCCGCGGCGCGGGGGCCGCGCCCGTGGTCCGGATGCCGCCGGCGCTCCTCCGCCTGAGCGCGGGCGAGGTCGTCGGCTTCTTCTCGCTGGGCGCCGAGGAGCGCGCGGCCGAGCTCGGCGCGCTCGGCGTCTCCGCGGCGCCCTGGGTGATCAAGAAGGCGCCGCAGAGCGTCCCCGCGGTCAGCCTCCGCGATCTCGCGGACGGCCAGGTCCCGGTGGCCGCGCTCGAGGGCCGCGTCGCGGTCGTCGCGGTCGGCGCGGGGGGCGTCCCGCCCCAGGCGGTCGCGACGTCGGCGCTGTCGCCGGCGAAGGGCGTCGCCGCGGTGCTCGGCGGCCTGCTCGACGGCGGCCGGCGCGCCTCGGCCCCGGCCTGGGTGCCGGCGCTGTTCGTGCTGGCGGCGGGCGGGCTCGTGGGGCTCGCGCGCCGCCGCCACGGCAGCCTGGTCGCGACGGCCGCGCTGTTCCTCGCCGTGTTCGCGCTCGCCGCGGGCCAGGGCGCGCTCGCCGCGCGGGCCGAGGCGAGCCTCCTGCCGCTGCCGAGCACCCTGTTCGGCCTCGCGGTCGCGTTCGCGGGCGTGATGATCCTGCGCGGGCTCGCCGTCCAGCGCTCGGTCGATCGCGCCGCGGAGCTCATCCAGCGCGCCGCGCTGTTCCGCATGCAGGGGGTCCACACGCTGCCGGACGAGGAGTTCTGGCCGCGCGTGGCGCGGCTCGCGGAGCAGGCGCACCCGGCGGATCTCGTGCTCGTCGCGGAGCTGCCGCCGGGCAGCTGGCACCTCAAGTTCTGGAACGATCGGCAGGGCGGCGAGAGCCTCGTCGCGGAGCGCCGCCACGACGTGCGCCGCCCGCCGTACAGCAGCGAGCAGGGCGTGCCGGCGATCCGCCTGGCGCGCCGCTTCCTGACGAAGCAGGACATGCCGGCGGTCGTGGTCCCGCTCATCGCGTTCGGCGAGATCGAGGGCTACGTGTTCTTCTGCGGCCCGGTCGCGGAGTCGACGTACTCGCGCGAGCCGGAGCGGGCCGAGCACGTCGGCCGCGAGCTCGCGCTCCTCCTGCGCAGGAAGCGCCTCGCGCGCACCGCGATCGCGGAGGGCGGCGCGGGCGAGGGGCGGGCCGACCACGCGCCGGCGGACGATCTCGTCGAGGGCGCGCGCGTCGCGCTCGACGATCTCCAGCTCTTCGGGTCGATGCTGCGGAGCGCGCCGGTCGGGCTCCTGTACGCCGACGCCTTCGGCGACGTCCGCTTCCTCGCGCCGGAGTTCGCGCGGTGGCTGCGCGCGCGCGACGTCACGGTGCCCGCGGAGAGCGCGAGCGCGGCGCTCCCGCCCGGCTCGCTCACGCTGGGCGACGTCCTCGGCGCCACGTCGGCGGGCAGCGCGGAGGTGTCGCTGTCCAGCGTGATGGCGAGCGACGAGGGCATCGAGCTCAGCGTCAGCGCGCCCGAGCCCGCGGTGATCTCGGTGCGCCCGCTGCGCCGCGAGTCCGACGGATCGTCGTGGATCGCGGGCTACGTCGCCGCGCTGATCCCGGTGAAGCAGCCGGCGCCCGTGTCCGGGAACGTGCGGCCGCTCGCGGCGCGCGACGCGACGGATCCGCTCTGCGCCTTCCAGCTCGTCGACGTCGTGGTCGACGCGGTCGCGAGCGCCGCCCGCGCGACGGGCCGCGCGGTGCGGCTCGAGCCGATCCGCGGCGCGACGCACGCGCTCGGGCACCGGGGCGAGCTCGGGCAGGCGCTCGAGGCGTTCCTCGTCGACGTCGCGAGCCGCGGTCTCCCGGGGCACGGCCCGGTCGTGTCGGTGCGCGAGGCGCCGCAGGGCGTGCAGCTGTCGATCCTGGACGTCGGCTTCGGCCTGGGTCTGCCGGAGTCGGCGCTCCAGCGCGTGCTGACCGCGCCCGGCGCCGCGCCGGCGGGGCTCGAGCCGCTCGGCCGGCTCATCCTGGCCGTGGAGGACAGCCACGGGCAGGCGGAGCTGAAGACGAACGACGGCTGGGGCATCACGCTGACGGTGACGCTCCTCAGGGCGCACCCGCGCGTCGGCGCGGCCGTGCAGGAGAGCGGCAAGCCGGCGGCGCAGCAGAACGTGATCGCGATCGGGAGGGCGAGCCCGAAGTAGCGCCGAGGAGCGGGGGACGAGCGCGCAGGGGCGACCCCGGGTGCGGGCCCCCGGCTCCCACGGCGTCCTGAGCTCGCTGCTCGGCCCATCGATCCCCGGAACGACCCGGCTCACGACGTCGACCGGCGGCTCGCCCTCGGGACGCCCCTGGTTGGCCTGGTCCTGCAGGCTGCGCATCAGTACAGCACACCGCAGCTCGGACACGCATTGCGCTGCCCTCCTCCGTCCTGGTCGATTCGACGGACTCGATCTCCCGCAGGAGCCGCCCCGCTCGGCGACTGCACCCGAACCTGGTTCGCCATGGTGTTGGCGGACCGGCGAGCGTGGGCGTTGCCAACCTCCTTGCGGCGCTGCTCGGTGCCAGACCTCCCCCCTCGAAGATATGATTTGTCGCGCGCGCGACCTTTCACGGGCAAGCGAGCGAGGTTAGGTCATCGATGATCGTCAGAGGGGGCTACGCGCTCCTCGAGAAGATCGAGGAACACGCTGATTTCAGCTTGATCCGCGCGTGCCGCGAGCAAGACGGTGTCCCTGTCTTGCTGAAAGTCCTGCGCGCGGAGAGAGCGGCTCGCGCCGAGGTCGTGCGCTTCAAGCACCAGTACGAGCGCATCGCGCAGCTCGCCTCGCCTCGCCTCGTCGCGCTGCGCGGCGTCGAGGAGATCGCCGGCGCCTTGCTCGTCGTCCTCGAGGACTTCCCGGGCCGCGCTCTCGCGCGGATCCTCGCCGCGCGCCCGTCGCGCACAATGCCGATCAGCGAGGCGCTCGATCTCGCCGCCGCGCTCGCCGAAGGCCTCGCCGCGGTGCACGCGGCGGGGATCGTCCACCGCGATCTGCGCCCGCACAACGTGCTCGTCGGCGCGTGCGGCGCGGTCAAGATCACGAGCTTCGGCGTCGACGCCGAGATCACCCGCGCGCACGAGCGGCTCTACGCGCCGGCGGTGATCGCCGACGTGCTGCCCTACGTCTCCCCCGAGCAGACAGGCCGCATGAACCGCGGCGTCGACTACCGGACGGACCTCTACGCGCTCGGCGTCATCCTTTACCAGGCGCTCACGGGCCAGCGCCCCTTCGAGGCCCTGGACCCGATGGAGCTCATCCACGCGCACCTCGCCCTCGCTCCCGCGCCGCCGTCCCGCGCCGACCCGACGATCCCCGAGGCCGTCTCCGGCGTCGCGCTCAAGCTGCTCGCGAAGAACGCCGAGGACCGCTACCAGAGCGCCGAGGGCCTGCTCGCCGACCTCGACCGCTGCCGCGCGGCCCTGCGCGGCACGGGGACGATCGAGCCCTTCGTCGCGGGCCAGCGCGATCGCCAGGACCTGTTCCGGATCCACCAGAAGCTCTACGGCCGCGAGCAGGACATCGAGGCGCTGACCTCCGCGTTCGAGCGCGCGCTCGAGGGCAGCCGCGAGAGCGTCCTCGTCTCCGGCTACTCGGGCATCGGCAAGTCCTCGCTCGTGCAGGAGATCTTAAAGCCCCTCGCGCGGCAGAAGGGCTATTTCACGAGCGGCAAGCACGACCAGTACAACCGTGACGCGCCCTACAGCGCGGTGATCCAGGCGTTCGACGGCCTGGTGCGGCAGATCCTCACCGAGAGCGAGGCGCGCATCGAGCGCTGGCGGAGCGCGATCCTCGAGGCGCTCGGGCCGAACGCGCAGGTCGTCTGCGACGTCATCCCCTCGCTCTGCCATGTGGTCGGCGCGCAGCCGCCCGTGCCGGCGCTCGGCCCGCTCGAGGCGCAGAACCGCCTGAACCGGTGCTTTTTGCTGTTCGTCTCGGTGTTCGCGCGCGATGCGCACCCGCTCGTCCTGTTCCTCGACGATCTGCAGTGGATCGACCCCGCGAGCCTCGGGCTGCTCCGCTCTCTCCTCGCCGATGACTCGCTCGAGGCGCTCTTCTTCTGCGGCGCCTACCGCGACAACGAGGTGTCGCCCGGGCACCCGTTCGTCCGGGCCATCGAGGAGCTCCGGCGCGCCGGGCTCGTCGTGCGCGACATCGTCCTCGCCCCGCTCGCGCGCCCGCACCTGCTCCAGATGCTCTCGGACAGCCTCCAGCGCGACGACTGCGGGCCGCTCGCCGACGCGGTGCAGAAGAAGACGGGCGGCAACCCGTTCTTCGTCAAGCAGTTCGTCCGGTCGCTGCACGACCACGGCGTGCTCACGTTCGCAGCCGGGTCAGGCTGGCGCTGGGACCTCGCCCGGATCGACGCGCTCGCGTACACGGACAATGTCGTCGACCTCATGGCGCGCGCCATCGTGCGGCTACCAGCGACGACCCAGGCCGCCCTGAAGCTCGCGGCGGCGATCGGCAACCGGTTCGATCTCGACATGCTCGCCACGGTGAGCGAGTGCTCGCCGGAAGAGGCGTACGGCCGCCTCGATCCCGCCGTGCGCGAGGGGCTCGTGAGCGCCGAGCGCGAGGGCTACCGCTTCGCCCACGACAAGGTCCAGGAGGGCGCCTACGCCATGATCCCGGAGGCGGACCGGCCCGCCTTCCACCTCCGGATCGGCCGGCTGCTCGCGGGCAAGCTGGACCTCTCCGAGAGCCAGAGCCTCTTCGATGTCGTAGGCCACCTGAACAGCGCCGGCGACCTCGTGTCGGACCCCGCGGAGCGCCTTTCCATCGCCCGCATGAGCCTCGAGGCCGCCCGCCGCGCCGAGGACTCGTCCGCCTTCGGCGCCGCCCTGCGCTACCTGGAGCTCGGCCTCCTGCGCCTTCCGGAGGACGCCTGGACGTCGCAGTACCCGCTCCGACTCAAGTACGCGATGACGACCGGCCTCATGCTCGCGCTCTCGGGCCAGCACGACGGCGCCCTCGCGACCCTCTCCGATTGCCTGGAGCGGGCCGCAAGCCGGCTCGATCGCACCGAGGTGCTGCGGCTCAAGATGGACGTGCAGGTGCTCAAGAACGACCTGCCCGCCGCGCTCGAGGAGGGGCTCGCCGCCCTGCGCCCGTTCGGGCTCGACCTGCCGCTCTTCCCTGACCAGGCCGCGGTCGACGCCCAGACCGGCGCGACCATGGCTCTGGTCCAGGAACGGACGCTCGAGGCGCTGCCAGGCCTGCCGCCGCTGCGGGACCCGGAGATCGGCGCCATGCAGGACGTGCTCCTGGAGCTCTTCGTCCCCTGCTACTTCCTGGCCTCGCGCAACTTCGGCATCACCGTCGCCAAGATCCTCGAGAACACGTACCGCCACGGGCTGTCGAAGACCGCGATCTACGGCTGCGTGAACTTCGGGATGTTCCTCTGCGCGCGCGGGGACATCGAGCTCGGCTATCGATTCGGACGAATCGCCGTGGAGCTCGCCGAGCGGTACGCGGACAAGAAATACGAGCCGCTGCTCTGCAACATGTGGGGCGCCTTCGTCCAGCACTGGAAGGAGGGTTACGCCGCCTGCAGAGAGACGCTGCGCGTAGGCATGCACACCGGGCTCGAGACCGGCCAGTATATCTGGGCGTTCTACAACACGGTCAACCTGAGCACGAACAGCCTCCTGCGCGGCCTCCCGCTCTCCGACCTCCTCGCCGAGACGAAGCGCTATCAGTCGATATGCCGGCTCGACAAGTTCAACGCCATCACCTGGGTGACCGGCGCGGTCGGACAGCTCGCGCACCAGCTCTCGGTCGAGACGGCGCGCCCGGCCGCGCTCAAGGGCGAGTGGGTCGATATCGACGAGGTCGTGGCGGAGGCCCGCCGGATCGACAACCAGGCCTCGCTCTTCTTCGCCCACTTCTTCGTCGTGCTCCTCGGCGTCTTCCAGGGCGCGTTTGAGGACGCGGCGCGCGTCGCGCTGACGCTGAACATCGAGATTCCGGCCGTGGCGGCCTGGCACGGCAACCCGGCGTTCCATTTCTACGCCGGCGTCGCGCTCACGCGGGCGGCGGACGCCGTATCCCCGGAGGAGCGCGCGCTCTTCCTCGCCCGCGCGGAGATCTTCGCTGAGCAACTCTCGCGCTGGGCGGAGTTCTGCCCGGAGAACCTGGCGCACCGCAGCGCCCTGCTCGGCGCTGAGCTCGCGCGCGCCCGCGGCGACGCGCACGCCGCGTGGGATCGCTACGACGAGGCGATCGCCCTCGCCCAGCGCGGCGGCTACCTCCACGACGAGGCGCTCGCCAACGAGCTCGCGGGCCTCTGCTTCCGCGCGCTCGGCAAAGAGACCATCGCCGGCGCCTACCTGACCAAGGCGCACAGGGCCTACGGCCGGTGGGGCGCTCCCTGTGCGATGCGGCGCCTCGAGCGCGCGTACCCCGACCTCGTGCCCAGCGAGATCCTCCGCGGCGCGAGGTGCCCGGAGGCCGCCGCGCCCGCCGGCGCCGCGCTCGACCTCGGCTCGGTGCTCAAGGCCTCCCAGGCCATCTCGGGCGAGATCGTGCTCGACCGCCTGCTCGACGCGCTCATGCGCACCCTGGTCGAGAACGCCGGCGCGCAGCGGGGCTGCCTGCTCCTCGCCCGCGCCGAGACCTTGTTCCTGGCTGCCGAGGCGAGGGCGGAGGGGCCCCAGATCGAGGTGCGTATTCCCCACGAGCCCGAAGCCTCCCCCTCGAACCTGCCGGCGTCCCTCCTCAACTACGTCCGGCGCAGCCGGGAGAAGGTGATCCTGGACGAGGGGACCGCGCGGAATCCCATCGTCGCCAGCGACGACCTCTACCGGTACCCCAAGTCCGCCCTCTGCCTGCCGATCCTGCGGCAAGCGGAGCTCGTGGGGCTGCTCTACCTGGAGAACGACCTCATCGCCGGCGCCTTCACCCCGGAGCGGCTCTCTGTGCTGGAGCTGCTCTCGGCCCAGGCCGCCATCTCGATCGCCAACGCCACGCTCTACGCCGACCTGCTCCAGGAGAACAGCGAACGCCGGCGAGCGGAGCAGGCCGTGCGTGACAGCAAAGAGCTGCTGCAGTCGATCGTCGACAACTCGACAGCGGTCATCTTCCTCAAAGATCTCGAGGGGCGCTACCTGATGATCAACCGGCGCTACGCCGAGGTGTTCCACGTCGGTGAGCAAGCGATCGTCGGCCGGACCGACTACGATGTCTTCCCCAGGGAGCGGGCCGACGCCTTCCGCGCCGCCGACCAAGAGGTGTTGGCCACCGGAACGGCGCTGCAGGCCGAGGAAGTGGCCCCCCAGGACGATGGGCTGCACACCTACCTCGCTCTCAAGTATCCCCTGTGCAACGCGGCGGGGCAGCCCTATGCTGTCTGCGGCATCTCCACCGACATCACCGAGCGCAAGCAGGCCGAGGCGGAGCGCCAGGCCCGCAAGACGGCCGAAGCCGAGAGCCGAGCGAAGACCGAGTTCCTGACGAACATGAGCCACGAGCTGCGCACGCCGCTCAACGCCATCCTCGGCTACGCCCAGATCCTCAAGCGCTCCCCGGGGCTCGATGGCCGCCAGGCGACGGGGCTGGATACCATCCAGCAGAGCGGCCAGCACCTCTTGACCCTCATCAACGACCTCCTGGACCTGGCCAAGATCGAGGCGGGCAAGATCGAGCTCTACCCCGAGCCGATCCATCTCTCGGCCTTCCTGACGGTCGTCGCCGACATCATTCGCGTCAGGGCGGAGCAGAAGAGCCTCTACTTCGTCTACGAGGTCGCGCCCCACCTGCCTCAGGCGGTGCTGGCCGACGAGAAGCGCCTGCGCCAGGTGCTGTTCAACCTCCTGGGCAACGCGGTGAAATACACCGATCGGGGGCGGATGCGCTTCGGGGTGCAGGTCCTCGCCCAGGACGAGGCCGGGGCGCGCCTGCGCTTCGAGGTGGAGGATACCGGCGTCGGGATGACGCCGGAGCAGCTGGCCAAGCTCTTCCAGCCTTTCGGGCGGGTCGGCGATGTGCGGCGCCGCGCGGGTACCGGCCTTGGGCTGATGATAAGCCGCCAGCTGGTGCACCTCATGGGCAGCGAGATCCACGTGGAGAGCCGGCCCGATGAAGGCAGCCGGTTCTGGTTCGAGGCGACGCTGCCGGTGGCCGAGATCGCAGCGCCCCTCCGGCCTTCCGAGCGGGTCGCCATCGGCTACGAGGGGCCGCGCCGGAAGGTGCTGGTCGCCGACGATGTGGTGGGCAATCGGGCGGTGCTCTCGGACCTGTTGAGCGGCCTGGGCTTCGAGGTCTTCGAGTCGACCAACGGCCAGGAGGCCGTCGAGCAGGAGATGGAGGCGTCGCCGGATCTGGCGGTGATGGATCTGGTCATGCCGGTGATGGGCGGCCTGGAGGCCATCCATTGCATTCGTCGCAATCGCCAGGCTCGGGAGCTCGCGCGGCTGCCGTTCATCGTCGTCTCCGCGAACGCCAACGCGGAGGACCAGGCAGAGAGCGTCGCCGCCGGCGCCGACGCCTTCCTCACCAAGCCGATCGACCAGGAGAGGCTGCTGCGGATCGTCGGAGCCCAGCTCGGGCTCACCTGGATCTATGGCAGACCAGCCGAGAAGCAAGCCGTGGACGGGGAGACCGCGGAGCTCGTGGTGCCGCCCCGCGAGCAGATGGAGGTCCTGCATGCCCTGGCGCTGAAGGGCAACATGCGCGACATCCACCAACACGCGGCCTACCTGACCACCCTCGACGAGCGCTACCGCCCCTTCGCCGACCGCCTGCATCGCCTGGCGCAGGGCTATGAGTCCAGGGCGATCCGCACCCTGGTCGAGGAGCACCTGCAGGGAGGCGAGCCGGACGCGAGGCTGGAGCCGAAGGGGCGGCGCGTCGGGGGCGGCCAGCGACCATGAGCAGCGCAACAGCGCCCAGCGCTCGCCCCCGCACGATCCTGATCGTGGATGATACGCCAGCCAACCTCGGCGTGCTGGTGGATCACCTGGAACGCACGGGTCATCAGATCCTCATCGCTCAGGACGGAGAAGAGGCCCTGGAACGGGCCAGCCTGATGAGACCCGACCTGATCCTGCTGGACGTGCTGATGCCGGTCATCGACGGTTTCGAGACGTGCCGGCGCCTGAAAGCGGCTGAGAGCACCCGAGACATCCCGGTGATCTTCATGACCTGCCTCACGGATGCGGCTGACAAGCTCGTGGGGTTCACGGCGGGGGGCGTCGATTACATCACCAAGCCATTCGAGATTGGAGAGGTGATAGCGCGGGTCACGACGCACCTGAGCCTGCGCGAGACGCAAAAGGAGCTCGAAGAGAAGAACGCGGCGTTGCGGCGCGCCCGTCAAGAGCTGGAGCAACGGGTGCTGGATCGCACGGCCGAGCTGGCCAGATCGAACGCCGCCCTCCGCGAGAGCCAGCGGCTGCTCCAGGCCATCGTCGACAACACGACCGCCGTCATCTTCGCGAAGGACATCGATGGCCGCTACATGCTCGTCAACCGCGGCTTCGAAGAGCTCTTCCACATGCGCCGCGAGCAGGTCATCGGCAAGACCGACCACGACATCTTCCGACGCGAGCAGGCCGATGAGTATCACGACAACGATTTGCTCGTCCTGGCGCAGAATCGGGCCGTCGAGCTCGACGAGCAGGTCCCCCAGAGCGACGGCGTACGCACGTACCTATCTCTCAAGTTCCCGCTCCGCGGCCCCGGCGGCGAGCCTCAGGGCGTCTGCGGTATCTCGACCGAGATCACCAGCCGCAAGCACGCCGAGGACGTGCTGCGCCATTCCTACTCGCTCCTCGAGGCTACGCTCGAATCGACGGCGGACGGCATCCTGGTCGTCGACGGCGCGAGGCGCGTCGTGCGCCATAACGACAGGCTCGCGCAGATGTGGCGCATCCCCGACGACGTCCTCGCCAGCGGATCGGCCGACGTGTGCCTCGCGTTCGCCTGCGGCCAGCTCCGCGAGCCCGAGCCCTTCGTGAAGAGCGTCCATGATCTCTGCGCCGACCCCGAGGTGAGCGCCGTCGACACGTTCGCGCTCCTGGACGGGCGGGTCTTCGAGCGTTATTCGCAGCCCCAGCGCCTCGGTGGGCGCGTGGTCGGGCGGGTCTGGAGCTTCCGCGACATCACCGCGCGCGTGCACGCCGAACAGCAGCGCGATCGGCTCCTGCTGGAGGAGCGGCGCACGCGCGCGGAGGCGGAGGAGGCCACCCGTCTGCGGGACGAGTTCCTCCTCGTCGCCTCGCACGAGCTCCGTACCCCGCTCACCAGCCTGCAGCTCTCCATTCAATCCCTGGGACAAAGGCTCTCGCGGGGCATGGACGTCGAGCGCGTGCGATCCGCGGTCGCCCTCTCCGGCCGCCAGATCAAGCGCCTCGCGACCCTCACCGACATGCTCCTCGACGTCTCCCGGATCCAGGCGGGGAGGCTCGATCTGAACAGGGGGCCCGTCGATCTGCGCGAGCTGGTCACCGAGATCGTCGCCCACCTCGCCGACCAGCTCACGCAGTCGGGCAGCACGCTCGCCATGCGCGCGGAGCAGCCGGTCATCGGCTGGTGGGACCCGTACCGCCTGGAGCAGGTCGTGACCAACCTCCTCACCAATGCAATCAAGTTCGGGGAACGCTCGCCGATCGAGATCGCCATCACCGGGGGAGATCGGGTCGCGCGGCTGTCGGTGACGGACCATGGAATCGGGATCCCGGCTGAGGTGCAAGCGCATCTCTTCGAGCGATTTCGCCGCGGCGTCTCGTCGCGGCATTACGGGGGGCTCGGGCTCGGCCTCTACATCACGCGCACCATCGTCGAGGCGCATGGCGGGCGAATCTGCGTATCGAGCGAGGTCGACCGGGGCTCGACCTTCTGCGTCGAGCTGCCGCTCTCGACGGAGAGCGCAGAGAGCCGCTATACATAACCGGAGCCGGTCACCCCAGCATACCGGCTTCGGGGAGCGCGGTCGCTCACGCCCGCCGAAAACCCGACGGAACGCATGGATGGCGCCGGATTGCCGCCGCAAATTCTCCCTTCGGGAACAGCCTACCAGCACCAAACGCGATAGCCGATCGGCACCGTGCGGTCCAGCGCACCGAGGCATGCTCGCCCGAGATGCGGGCGTCGTTGAGCCGCACATCGCACGTCGAGGAGCGCCCGATCAGGCACCGCGAGCGCAACAGCAGGACCTCCCCGAGCGCGTGGTGCTTCAGCCGTCCCATGGCGTGCCCTATAGTACCAGCGGCACGAATCCACGCAGCCCGAAGCAAGTCGAGCCCGGCGCGAGGCAGGCGGCCTCCGGGGCCACGAGGGCTGCCGCCTCCACGTAGGGGGCGGGGCCTCCAGGGACACGTCGCAGCGTCCCACGGGCTGGCGTGCGCCGGCGCCGGCCCCCCGGGGGCGCGACGCGCCGCCGGCAAGGCTCAAAACACCTGGAGTCATGACAAGTTAGTGCATCCCTCCCCCACGGGAGCGCGCCTCGCACGCCTCGCCGGACAGGGCCCTTTCCGGCGGGCTCCCCGCGCCGGATCACCGGCATATCCGTTGCTCTATAGGTTCGCGTTCGGCGCGCAAGAGAGATCGCCGAACGGAAAGCAACGCATTGGCGGCGCGCGCAGGCCACGGACCGAGCTCCTTCGGTCCGACCGGCCCGGTGCGCCCTGCCGCAGGAGTCAGGAGATCGTCATGAATACCTATCGCATCGTCAACGGGCTCGCCCTGCGCCGTCCACCGACGAATGGAGGAGGGGGACACAAGCGCACAGTTCCAGTGCCTCTCGTTCGTGCCCCTCCTCCCGACGAGGATTCCTCATGGGTCAAAAACACTTGACATCACCTCATCACAAAAGTTACCAAGAACGGAAGCAGATTGGTTCCATCTTAGATACTTGGAGTTCAGGCATGCATCGCGTTCACGCTTGGGGCCTTGCGCTTGTCTTCGTGACCATCCATGGAGGCTGCAGTTCATCACCTTCGGGCTCGAGCTCCGATGGAGACGGCGGAAGCGGGGGCGGAGCCAGCTCCAGCAGCAGCAGCACCGGCGGAGGCAACACCGGCGGAGGCAACACCGGCGGCGGCAGCACCGGCGGAGGCAGCACCGGCGGAGGCAACACCGGCGGCGGCTCCGCGAGCAGCTCGTCGAGCGGCGTTGAGCAGGGCGGCGCGGGCGGCGAGGCCCCCGCCCAGCAGGGCTGCGCGTCCGGCAAATACATCCTCTGCGAGGACTTCGAGGGCACCGACGCGGGCGGGATCCCTCAGGGCTGGACCAAGCACGGCGATGCGATCGCGGTCGCCGACGATCAAGCGGCCAGCGGCAACCGCTCGTTGAAGATGGGCCCCGTTCCGAACGGGGAGCGGCGCATCTACCACGACGCCTCGCAGCTCGGGAGCGGGCACTGGGGCCGGATCCGCTACAGGGTCCAGCTCCCGGTTCCTGACGCGTTCGTCCATTCGACGCTCGTCGCGCTTCAGGGCGTCGGCCCCACCACGGGCCCCCAAGAGGTCCGCGTCGTGGATACCGTGAAGGAGGACAAGGACGGCTGGGGCAACGACGGCAACGGGTCGCACATCCAGTACATCTACAACGTGCAGCCCTCCGGGGCAGAGTTCGGCAAGGCGAGCACGTACGACTGGTACTATGAGGATCGTTGGCATTGCGTCGAGTGGCATATCGACGGGCCGACGCAGAGCTACGACTTCTACCTGGACGGCGCGCGCCTCGACCAGATCAGCATCGCGAACGGGCCGGGCAACTACGAGGGCTCGCAGATCCCGGACGCTTTCAGCGAGGTCCGGATCGGGTGGAACAACTATCAGAGCGCGCCGCCGGGGTTCACGGCGTGGATCGACGACGTCGCGCTGGACGACGAGCGGATCGGGTGCGAGGAGTGACAGCCTGCGCCGGCAGGTAGTGGTCAAATTTGAACATGAAGGCGGGAAGGCGGGAAGAAAACCTTCATATCTTCGCGCCTTCCCGCCTTCATGTGGACTCTCTCTGGGCAGAGTTGACCACTACCCGTCAGAGCGCCGGCGAGCGAGCCGCGCAGGCGGCGGCCGGGTGTGCGGCGCTCCTCACGATGGGAGGTCGAGCCCGGGACGAGGCGGGCGGCCGCTCTACAGGTCGGCGTCCGGCGCGCGAGGGGCGCCGCCGGACGAACAGCAACGCATTCGCGGCACGCTGCGCGGAGGCCGCGGACCGAGCATCTTCGGTCCGACCGGCCACGAGCCGCCGTTCCCGGACGCCGCGACGAACCCGGCGACCGCCCCGGTTCACACCTTCCACCTCGGGCTGTGGTTCAACTCGCCGGAGGACGCCCGGGCGGCGGGCTGCCCTGCCACGGTGACGCCGTTCAACGAAGACCACACGGCCGGCATCCAGGCGCTCAGCACCCGCAACTTCCCGGACCAGCACGGGCCGCTGCGCGACGTCGAGTGAGCCGGCCTGCCGTCGCGACGATCCGAGGGGACCAGCGAGCGGCCGGCGCCTCGTCCTCAAGGGCAGCGATCTCCGGTGATCGCTGAGCTTGCGTCGGTCCAGGATCATCCTCGGAGCCTCTCTTGAGACGAACGCAGATCTCGGCGGGAGGGGCCGGCGCCGCCGCGCGACCGGGGATGGTCGCGAACGAAGGGGGAGACCCCTCCCTCGCGACCGGGGCTGGTCGCGAACGAAGGGGGAGGCGCCGCCGCGCGACCGATCCCGGTCTCGGCGGGAGACTCGGGCGTCGCCGGGAGACGTGAGCCGGTCTCGCGCGACGCGCCCCCCGTTCCCGGTCAACCAGGATCGGTCTCGCGGGCGACGGCGCTCCTCCACGTCAGCACGTCAGCGCTCCGCCGGCAGGAGGCTCCCTTCCGCGGCCCGGTGGGCGACCGAGCCGCCGGGTCGGGCGGCGCCCTCGCCCTCCAGCCGGCCGATCCAGGTCGCCGCCTCGTCCACGGCGGACCTTGCGAGGGCCGCGTCGAGCGGCACGCCCGCGCGCGCGAGGGTGCCGAGGTCGTGGAGCCGCGCGAGCGCGGCGTGCGCCTCGACGGGCAGCCCGCCGCCCGGCACGAGATCGCGATACACGCCCGCGATGAGCGCCGCGTGCGACTCGGGCGCCGGCCCCTGCAGCATGCCCGCGATCGTCCCGGCGAGCGCCTCGTAGGCCGCGCGGGCGGCGTCCGCCGCGAAGCCGGCGTCCAGCACCACCCGCGCGAGCCGCAGCCGCTCCGCCGCCTTGCGCGCGGTCTCCGCCCCGGGGCGGGGGCGCACCGGAGGCGTGCGCGCCTGTCCGCCGCCTGCTTCGTCGCCCGCAACGGCGACCTCCATCGCGGCGGTCTCCGCACCGGCGCCCATCACCGCGGCGTCGTTCGCCGGCGCGGCCTCTCCCCCCGGCCATGCCACGACCGCCCCCGGCGCGGCCTCTCCCCCAGGCCATGCCACGACCGCCCCCGGCGCGGCCTCTCCCCCCGGCCATGCCGCGACCGCCCCCGGCGCGGCCTCTCCCCCGTCGCCCTCGCCCTTCGCGGGCAGGGCGGCGGCGCTCCCCGGCACCTCCGCGCTCTCAGGCACCTCCGCGCTCCCCTCGCTCGCCCCGGCCCCCTCCGCCGCCGCCAGCACCTGCCGCATCTCGCGCAGCACCACCGCGAAGCTCGGCGCCGCCAGCTCCTCCACCGCGGCATCGGCGCGGAGCGACGCGCTCAGCACCTTGCGCTTCTCGGCCAGAATGCCCTCGATTCCCCGCTCGATGCCCTCCTCGGCGCAGAGGTAGGTCACGCTCACGCCGCGCGCCTGACCCATGCGGTGCGCGCGCGCCGTGCGCTGGTCGAGGCGCGCCGGGTTCCACGGCAGGTCCAGGTGCACCACATAGCTCGCCGCCTGCAGGTTCAGCCCCACGCCGCCGGCGTCCGTGCTCAGGAGCACCCGCACGGCCGGGTCCTCGCGAAACCGGTCATGAGCCGGTCCAGCTCTTCCTTGCGCAGCGCCCGGCGCTCCGCGATCGCGACCAGGCGGGCCGCCTGCGCGCGGTAGTCCGCGTCGAGCTCGCGCTGCTCCCGGGTGAGCGGCGTGTACCGCGTCTGCTCGAGGAGCGGCGGCAGGTCGAGCAGCACCTCGGTCCGCTCGCGCCGGAGCGCGACCGGCGCGACGCGCCGCCGCAGCTCGCCGAGGTTCTTGTAGCCGACGATCCTGCCCCGCTCGTCCTGGCGGTGGAAGTCGGCGTTGAACCGCCAGAGCGGCCCGAGGAGCGCAGGATCGACGAGCTGGAGCAGCGCGTACAGGTCGTCGAGGCGGTTCTCGACGGGCGTCCCCGTGAGGACGAACAGGAACCGCGACGGGATCGCCCGGAGCGCCACGCCCCCACCGCGACGAGGCGCAGGCCGTCCTGCGCGTCGACCGTGAGGGTCGGCCGCGTCGGCGCGTCGAGCCGGGCGAACGCGCGGCGCCACACAGGACGCTCCGCGACCGCGCGGCGCACCGCCTCGAGGTGCTTGCAGGTGCCGAGCCGATTGCTCAGGAAATCAGGACAAGAGCAGGTGTCGTATCGCTCGCTGCTGTCCACGAGATCGACCACGTACCGGCCCCCGGTCCCGCTCGCCACCGCGTAGTCGCCGTCGACGCGATCGCTGAGCGGCGCGACGCCGAACGGTTCGGTATGCGCGCGATGGACACGCACCTCGCGCTCATACCGGCGAACGGCATCGGGGTCCTCATAATCATGACATTGCGGGGTGTTCCAGCGGATCGGTTCGAGCGAGGCAGGGCGCACGGCGCAGCTTTGCCGCAGCCCCCCGGCCGTCGCAACGGTGGAGAGGAGCGGAAGACGCATTGCGTTTTCAATCAGCAATTTCTCACATCATTCGAACACGGGCTCGCTTGGCGCGGGGGGCGTGCGAACCGGAACGCAGCGAGGGGCCGACCGGCTCGCCGGGGCTCGTCAGAGCGCCGGCGAGCGAGCCGCGCAGGCGGCGGCCGCTCGAGCTGCGCTCCTCATGGTGGAGAGGGAGCCCGGAGCAGGTCGAACCCGGGGCGAGGCAGGCGCCCTCCGGGGCCGTGATGGCTGCCGCCTCCAGGTAGAGGGCGCAGCCTCCGGGGGACGTGCCGCAGCGCCCCGCCCGGCACAGGTCGGCGACGAGGATCAAAATACGCGTAATTTCGAAGACTTATCTGTTCCTCACCGCGCAAAAATGCGCCTCTCCCGCCTCGCCGGACAGGCCCCGCTCCGGCCGATCCCTCATCCCCACGCACTGGCATATCCGTTGCTCTATAGATTGGCGTCCGGCGCGCGAGAGACGCCGCCGAACCAACAGCAACGCATTCGCGGCGCGCCGCGCGATGGCCGCGGACCGAGCACCTTCGGTCCGACCGGCCCCGTGCGGTCCGCCGCAGGAGTCAGGAGATCGTCATGAACACCTATCGCATCGTCAACGGCCTCGGTTTCGTCTGCTTCGGCGTCGTCGCTATCGCGCTCGCGGGTTGCGCGGTCGACGCCACCGACGAGGACGCGCTCGTCGATGACGTGGTGGAAGAGGACGTCGCCGAGGCCGAGCAGGCCAGCGGCATCGAGTGCGCCGGCGCCGCCGCCACCGCGACCTTCGTCGGCGGCATCAACTACACCTCGCCCCAGAGCTACAGCACCGCGAGCTGCTACAAGGGCGTCGTCCTCGACGTGCAGAGCTACTCCTCGCTCTACGCCCAGAATCCGAGCGGCTCCGTCTTCCCGGGTCGCACCACCGTCGAATGGGCCGACGGCCTGCCCACCCTCGCCGACCCCGACCGCATCGCCAAGTGCGAGAGCACCTACCTCGCCGCGGATCTCTTCGAGAAGGTCGGCCCGAGCTGGGTCTACAAGACCACCAAGGAGTCGCTCGGCATCTGGACGCCCTTCTTCGACGGCGGCTTCTGCGCAGGCCCGGGTGTCTCCTTCTCTTCCGAGATGCAGGCCGGAAAGACCTACCGCATCTCCGCCACCGCGCGCACCCACAAGAGCAGCTCCGCCGCAACCCGCAAGCTCCACGTCGAGTCCCGCGAGCCCGTCAAGGCGCCTCGCTGAGGCGCCTGGGCTGCCCTGTCCCTGTCGAGAGGGCGACAGCACGGGGCCGCTCTCGGGTGAAGGCGTGACCCATCGCTCCGAGACGGACGCAGATCTCGGCGGGAGGAGGCATACGTCCGCGATGTTCTGTAGGGCAGATGTGGGTCGTAGCCTCCGGCCGAGCTCATCGGTGGACCGAGCGACCGTCCTTGCTCGGAAATCATTACTATGGTAATGTGCAGCCATGAAACTCGCGCAGTCCAGGGTCACGGCTCAGGGGCAGATCTCGGTTCCCGCCGAGGTGCGCAAGCGCCTCGAACTCGTGCCGGGATCCATCTTGGAATGGGATGCCGAAGGCGATCGAATCACCGTGCGGCGCGTTGGTCGGCACAGCTTTGAGGACCTTCACGCGGCACTCTTCTCGCGGGAACCCGAGCCGCGAAGCCTTGAGGATCTCAAGGAAGGCATCAGGCAGCGCATGAGGGCCCGCCATGCGCGCCGTTGACACGAATGTCCTCGTTCGCTTGCTGGCACGCGACGACCCAAAGCAACTCGCTGCTGCCGAGGCCTTCGTGCAAACAGGTGCATGGATCTCCCATCTCGTGCTCATGGAAGCCGTTTGGGTCCTGGACTCCGTGTACGGCGTCGGGCCGGAGCAGATCGGGAACGGAGTAGAGATGCTGTTGGATCACAAATGCATGGTGGTCCAGGACGCCGACGTGGTAAGGGCAGCTGTCGCGCAGCTCCGCGAGCACCCCGGCCTGGGCTTCTCCGATTGTCTGATCCTCGAGGTCGCACGTGCAGCGGGCCACGTTCCACTTGGAACCTTCGATCGCGGACTCGGGAAACTGCAAGGTGCTCAAAAGCTATGACCACCGCCCCGTCGGGCCACACCGGGGACGCCCTCGGCGGCGAAATAGGCGGAAGCCATGGAGTGGGGCTGTGGACGATCCGCGGGATTTCTGACACGCGGAACCAGGGCCGGTCTCGCGGGCGACGGCGCTCCTCCACGTCAGCACGCCGCGAGCTCCGGCCTGCTCCGCCCGTACGCCGTCAAAGCTGGTTCGTGTTCAGGTGCTGCTCCAGCGCCTCTCGCGCGCCGAGGGCGATGGGCAGCGATCCGCGCAGCCGGGACCAGGCGCCGCGCACACGCATTGCTGTCTCGGACACGATGTCGCTCGTGAGCTCGGGCGACGCCATGATCCTCTCGGCCATCCTCTCGAAGTGAGCTCGGGTGATCCGGGAGAACTCCTTCTCGCCGGAGAGCCGCAATGCGAGGCGCTGGTCAAGACCCGGACCATAGGCGATGGTGGAGACCAGATCGTAGGCAGGCGAGAGCCGCGCGCGGCGGCCGTCGGGGTACACGAGCGACCAGTTCTTGAGGTGCGCATCCGCGTTTCCGCTCAGCACGACGAAGACGAGGCGACGCACCAGCTCCTCGTAATCGGCCTCGCCCGACACGGTTCGCACGATGTTGGCGATCGTCGCGTAGTTGTGCCCCTTGTACTTGTCCCGAGGCCGCACGTTGAGGACCTGAGCGAAGTCTTCCTGATGGATACGGGCTCCTTGTTCGTCCCGGTCGAAGCGCCGGATTGCGAGTGCCAGGGTCTCGTCGAAGCGCAGCTCGTCGGGCAACCCTTGGATGTCCGAGACCTGCACGAGATTGAAATCCGGCACGGAGATACCGGCTTCCCGTGCCCATGCCAGCATCGAGTACTCGTTCTCTGGAACCCTGGGATAGCGCCTGTCCGGCAGCTTGACGATCCAGCGCCCGCCTTGGCCGGCGACCGGGAGCGTGAAGCGCGTCTCCTGTTGAAGCACCGAAAACTTGAGCTGCATGCCGGCCAGAGAAAACCGCAGAGCGTTGTCTTCGGCCGGGGACGAGGGCGCCGGCTCGTCGAGCTCTTCGCCGCCTGCCGCCGAATCTTCGGCGCGAACGACGATGGCGCCGGGAAGGTCACCGCCGAGCACCGCCAGGAGGGGCAGCTCCTGGTTTTCCCGCACGCCGGCCTTGCGCGCCAGCAGCGTGCGAAGCGCGCTGTCCTCCTCTGGTAGGTAGTTCTGGAAGAACGGAGGCAGTCGGCCGCTCTGTCCGGTGTACTCCAGTGGCGGGGCCAGATGATCCTCGAACCAGCGGCCGAGCACGGGGCGGTCGGGGAGCGCCAGGTAAGGCTCGTCGAAGCGAAAGACGACCCGCCCATCCTGGTGTCGTTCGATCATGCCTACCGAGGTGTCACGGAGCAGAACGCGCAACATCATGGCTCAGTCCTCGCTCACGATCATGGAGGAGAGGGATGGGCTGTCGTCAGCGTTCCACTCACCCTGGCGCTGGAAGTAGCGATGGACCGTCTGGCACAGGACCACCTCGCGGCGCGCGAGGAACCGTGCCGCGTCGCCAGCGCGCAAAGCCGCACGAGACTCGCCCGAGATCGCATGCGAAGCGAGCGTCCGTTCATCGCTCGTCGTGGTGATGGCCCTGATCAATTCTCGCGTCGATAGCCGTGGGTGCAGGATGCGGTTCGCCAGGCCGGAGGCGCGTTCGCTCTCGGCGAGCCTGCCTCGCAGCACGGTGGGCACCTTCTCTTCCCCTGGAGCGGAGAAGAGCGCCGTCACGTCGAGCAACTCTCCGCTCATCAGGTCCCGCGGGCCGAGCGACGCGAGCGCGCAGCACTGCAGCTTGCTCCGCGCCCTGGCGAAGTCAAAGCTGTCGAGGTGATGGATGTCCTCTGCCGGTGCGGTACCTGCCAGCGCCAGCAGCCGCTGGACCGACCCCTCCTCATCGTCCTTCCGGATACAGGCGAGGTGCTGCCTCATCCCCACGGTCGCTCCGGTCAGGCGGGCGCCGAGCGCTCCGCGCCACAACCAGCGACGCAGCAGCAGGCGGCTGCGATCCCGAGGCGTCGGAAACTCGTGAAAGAACTTCGACAGGACCACGATGGGCAACGTGTAGGGCAGCAGCTCGACGTGCGCGAAGCCGGCATCCCGCCGGAGGAAGACGATCGTCTCCCGCAGGGCGGCTTCGGTGGCCCGGAGCGCGGCAGGCACCTCGTCGCGATGCAGCGCGTCTGTGAAGTCACGATCGAGCGGCAGCCCTTTCACAGCGAGCAGAGCGCTGAGCACATCGCCCTCCGTCAGCGGGCCGAACCCCATTTCGGAGGTTCTTTGTGCAACGTGGCGCAGATCCGAAGGTTGGTTCTGGCTCAATGAACCGAACAGCGCGTTGAACACCTCATGCTCTTCGAGCGGGCGGCCCGAGCGGTTGGTGCGATGAAAGATGGTCCTGAGCACTTGCTCGTCGCTCGTCTCGACGATGTAACAGGGCATTTGATATTCTCGAATACGCTTCCCCACATCGAGCGCGAGAGCACGCTGGGCCGGGCCGAGCTTGGGATGGGCGAACAGCCATTCGAGAAGCTGGTTGGAGTCCAGCACGACGGCCATCGGCAGCCGGGGGAGCTCACTCTCAACGGTTTCTTGACGTGCCTTCGTATAGACGAACTTCGTTTCTTTCAGATCGAAATACATGGCGCGCTCGTCGGATGCCAGGCGCCCGAGCAACGTCTCGGCGAGCGTCGTGATACGCTGCTGCCCATCGACGACCCACAGAGCATCGGAGCGCGCAGGCGCGTCGATGTTCAGCTTGCCCAGCGAGAGTCGCGCCGCGGGCGCCTGGCGCTGCCAGAAGAGCAGCGTTCCGATAGGATAGCCGCGGTAAATACTGTCAAAAAAATCTAGCCGATCCGAGTCTTCCCACCTGAGGGCACGCTGGAAAGGGGGGACACGAATCTTCCCCTCCTGTACCCTGGGGAGAAGCTCGTCGATCTGAAAAGCTTTCGCCTCGGGACGACGATCGAGCTGCGGCGGTAGTTCGGCGGAGCGCGGCGTGGCCATGCTGCACCGAGTATATTCCGCTCCGCCTCGCGTGTCAGTCAGCAAGCGGACGCGCACAGCCCTGTTCTCGCCCACCCTTCCCCGGCAGATCCCGCGCGTTTGCACAGGTCGCACAGGTCACGCCGATCGGTATTCTCGGCATGTCTTTCGGGCTTACGAGGCTCGCGGCGGGGCGCGGCCGTGCAGGACGGCATGCTACCTCCGGGGAGCGCCTACCAGGCGCGCCGCCGGCCGGAGGGCAGCATCGCCGTCCACCTGCGCCCACGCGGTGGCGCGATGCGCCCGGTTGCCCGGCTCGCCGCGCCCCTCGAGGGGGCAGGTTCATCGCTTGCTGCCCAGATCTCGCGCCATCCGGCTACTCGATCGACAGGGTGACGCTATCGTCCGTGAGCGACGTCACGTTCAGGCTCCCTGAGAAGATCTTCTCGAACGCCGTGTCGAGGAGGATGAACGAGGAGCTCGTCTCTTCGATCCGCGCGGCGGCGCTCAGGAAGCTGTAGTTCAGATCGTAGGCGTCGATGGTCCCCGCGAAGTCGCGCGACGAGATCCAGTAGGCATCCCCATCGACCATCACGGGCACCAGGGCGCAATCGTAGTTCGTGGGCTCGCCCCCGAAGAACTCGGTTTCGTCGACGTCCCAGACCCCATCCACGAACGTCGCGCAACCGGCCGTGCCGTCCTCGTTGGCAGCGATGGCGAGCTCTGTCGTAGCGAGTCCGCCGTCCGAGCCCCCGCCGCCCTCCGCATTGCCACCCGCCCCCGCGCCGCCGCCGCCCTCCGCATTGCCGCCCGCCCCGGCGCCGCCGCCGCCTTCAGCATTGCCACCCGACCCCGCGCCGCCGCCGCCCTCCGCATTGCCGCCCGACCCCGCGCCGCCGCCGCCCTCCGCATTGCCCCCGGAGCCCGCGCCGCCGCCGCCCTCCGCATTGCCCCCGGAGCCCGCGCCGCCGTCGCCCTCCGCATTGCCCCCGGAGCCCGCGCCGCCGCCGCCCTCCGCATTGCCGCCCGACCCCGCGCCGCCGCCGCCCTCCGCATTGCCGCCCGACCCCGCGCCGCCGCCGCCCTCCGCATTGCCCCCGGAGCCCGCGCCGCCGCCGCCCTCCGCATTGCCGCCCGCGCCGCCGGTGCCGGGGTTGGGATCATCGTCCCCGCAAGCGATCAACAGGCATCCAAGAAAGACAATCGATGTCCATTTCATTCGCACCTCAGCTCTCTCTGTGGTGCGACAAAGCGTACCATGAGCCACATGCACGCCAAAGGAATCGACCCAGACGGGCCCGGCGCGCGCACGCAACCGCCGCCCTCCCCTGACGTGCGCACGCAGCCCGCGCCGGTCCGAGACGCGGCCCTCCCCCCCGTCCAACGACTGGCAATCGCGGTTCGCAGAATGGCGCTCGAGCAGCGCCCGCCCCGCGGCGTGCAGCCCGCGAGCACGAACGCCGCCTGCCCCTTCCCCCGCGCCGCTCTCCCCCGTCGGTCCCTCAGGAGCCGATCCGGATCCTCTTCTTCAGCGCGGCGAGCTCATCGTCGACCGCCGACCCGCCGGGCCTGTCCGCGTCGGCGCCGCCCGCGCTGCCGCGGCCGTGCTCGAGCTGGGCGAACTTCGCCTCCAGCTCGGCCGCCGACAGCCCGCCACCGGAGATCGCCTCCTCGACCTCGCGCGACGCCGCGACCTGCGCCACCTGCCCCTCGACCTGCTCCTCCATGCGCCGGAACTCCGAGAACGCGCTCTGGCCGCCCCGCGACCCGAGCCCCTCGGCCCCGCCGCCGGCGCGGTGCTGCTGGATCTGCGCCGCGAGCGTGCCCTTCCGCGCCTGGAACTCCTCCTGCTTCGCCTCCATGCGCTCGAGCTCGGTCTTCATCGAGAGGACCGCCGAGCGCTGCTCCGCGCGCATCGCCTCGGCCCGGTCGCGCTCGCCCACGACCCGCTTCTTCTGCACGAGCGCCTCGCGCGCGAGCTTCTCGTCGTTCGCCTTCAGCGCGAGCTCGGCGCGCTTCTCCCACTTGTCCGCCTCGGCGTCGAGCTCGTCGACCTTCTTGCGCAGCACCTTCTCCGCCGCTACCGCGTCGACCAGCTCCTTCCGCGCCGCGCGGACCTGGTCCTTCATCTCCTCGACGATGAGATCCAGCGACTTTTTCGGATCTTCCGCCTTGTCGAGGAGCGCGTTGACGTTGCTCGAGATGACCTTTCCCATCCGGTCGAAGATGCCCATGCCGGTAGCGTGCACCGCCCCGCCGCCCCTGTAAAGCGCCCGCGCGCCGCGCCGGCGGCGCCCCCTCGGCGCGCGCCTCCCGCCCCTCGCGGCGCGCCCGCCGACCCCTCGCGGCGCGCCCGCCGCGACGCGCCAGGGACCGGCCCTCAGGGCGGCGGCGGATAGCCCGGACCGACGCTCGTCTCCACGAACGAGCGCGTCGTCAGCAGCGGGGTCTTCACCGTCTCGTCCTCGTACAGCGGCCTCACCACGCACGTGTCCTCCCCGCACTCGCCGCCGTCGATGAACGCGACGTCCGCGACCAGCCAGTACCGGGTGCTCCCGTCGCCCGACGAGAACGTGACCGGCGCCTCCGGATCGTGGAACCCCGTCGGCCCGAGATCCGCCCCGAGGGCGCCGTTGCAGAAGATCTTCACCCGCGGGTGGACCGCATAACGCCGGCCGTGGCTCGAATAATAATGGACGCCGATCCGCATCCACTGCCCGAACGGCGGAAAATCGACGTTGATGTTCTCGGGCGCGCAGAAATCGTCGCTGTTCGGGTCCGTCACGTCGGGATCGCACGTGATGTTGTCGATGTCGAGCCGCGGGTTGTGGCACCCCTGGCCGAGGGCGCGCCACGCCTCCCCGGCCCCGCGCGGCGCGTAATAACAGGTGTTCTTCGCCTCCACCGGGTCGAGGAACCAGCTCACCGGCTCCGGCGGCGACGCGGTGTCGCTGAACCAGCGGATCTCCGGGCTCGAGTCCAGCGCCTCCACCGTGCAGTTGTTGTACCCGCAGTCGCTCGACGATCCGCCGACCCGCCACGGCTGCGTGTCGTTCGGCTGGTGCAGGTGCAGATCGAGATCCACCCCGTCGCCGCCGAGGTCGTGCTCCCACTCGAGCTCGACCCGCAGGCCGGGCGCGCCGACGTAAAGGGCATACTCGCACGAGCCGGTCGTGCCGTCCGCGAGCCGCTTCGTGTAAACGACCTTGTACTCCCCCGACTGGAGCGGTTTGTAATCATCCGCCGGGTCGACCCCGGACACGGCCGGACACGGCTCGATGCCCGCCGGGCAAACCACGGTCCACGTCTCCGATCCGGGCTCGGCGTCCGCGCTGAACGTGCCTGTCCCCTCCTTCAGGTTCACGTCGGCGAACGGCGGCGCCTGCAGCGCGTGGCAGCCCGCCGGGCTCTCGCTGAAGCAGCTCTCGGTGGCGTGACGGCCGCCGAGGCACGGCCCCCACACGCCGACCTCGTTGCACAGCTCGGTGCCCGAGAAGCACCCCTCCACCGCGCGGTACGACGGATCGCCCATGAAGCACGCGTGCGCCTGCCCCGCGACGCAGGAGCACGTCTCGTCGACCTGACCGTCGCAGTCGTCGTCGAGGCCGAGGTGGCCGACGTCGCAGAGCTCCTCCGGCCCGCACTCCGTGCCGCACGGGTTCACGGCCCCGTCGACGACCCCGGCGTCCTCGCCGGGGGAGACCGCCCCGCCGAAGCCGGGCTCCGAAGGGGCGCCGCCGCCGCCGCTCCCGGCCGCGCCGCCGTCGCCGCCGCCGCCGCCCGCGCCGGCGGCCGCGCCGCCCGCGCCGGGATCGGGGCGCGGGCCCGAGGCATGGCAGCCGACCGCGACGAACGCACCCGAGGCCGCGGCCCCCAGAACAGCGAGGAGCGCAGAGGAGACGCCGAGATGACGCATGAGACCTCCAGTCGCCAGCGCGCGGTGGAGCAGCTTGGGCAGGCAGACGCGCCAAGCCAGACACCGGCGATGAACGGCGAGGCTCCTGTCTTAGCAGACTCGGCGCGACACCAAAGCTCGCTCGCGCGCGCGCAAAGCACGCTCGTGAGAACGGATGTCGCGCCGCCCAGCCAGCGTATGTCCCGGAGCGGAGGTGGTCAGTCCGTCGCGCGCGGACCCCTCGAGGACTCGGCCGCGAGCGCCGCCTGCGCGGCCGCGAGGCGGGCCACGGGGACGCGGAAGGGAGAGCAGGACACGTAATCGAGCCCGGCCCGCTCGAAGAACGCGATCGAGCTCGGATCGCCGCCGTGCTCGCCGCAGACGCCGAGCTTCAGCCCGGGCCGCGCCGCGCGCCCCCGATCCCGCCCGATCTCCACGAGCTCCCCGACGCCGGCCGCGTCCAGCGACTGGAACGGATCCCTCGCGAAGATGCCGGCCTCGACGTACGCGCCGAGGAACCGGCCCGCGTCGTCGCGCGAGATGCCGAGCGCCGTCTGCGTGAGATCGTTCGTGCCGAAGCTGAAGAACTCCGCCTCCTCCGCGAGCTCGCCGGCCACGAGCGCGGCGCGCGGGAGCTCGATCATCGTCCCGAACCGGACGTCGACCCTCCGCCCCTTCTCGGCGAACACCTTCTCGGCGACCCCCTCGACGAGCGCGCGCGTGATGGCGAGCTCGCGCCGGGTCATGCTGAGCGGGATCATGATCTCGGGCTCGACCTCGATGCCCGCCGCCGCGACCTCGCACGCCGCCTCGACGATGGCGCGCGCCTGCATCTCGTAGATCTCCGGCGACGTGATCGCCAGCCGGCAGCCGCGGTGGCCGAGCATCGGGTTGTACTCGGCGAGCTCCTCGTTCTTGCGCGAGAGGTCCTGCGCGGGGACGCCCATCGCCTTCGAGAGCTGGTGGAGCTGCGCCTCGTCCTGCGGCAAGAACTCGTGCAGCGGCGGATCGAGCAGGCGAATCGTCACCGGCAAGCCGGCCATCTCGCGGAAGACGCCCACGAAATCGCCGCGCTGGAACGGCAAGAGCTTCGCGAGGGCGCGCCGCCGCCCCGCCTCGCCGTCCGCGAGGATCATCTCGCGCATCGCCTGGATCCGCTCCTCGTCGAAGAACATGTGCTCGGTGCGGCACAGCCCGATGCCCTCCGCGCCGAAGTTGCGCGCCGTCCTCGCGTCGTGGGGCGTGTCGGCGTTCGACCGCACGCGCAGGCGCCGGACCGCGTCGGCCCAGACCATGAGCTCCTCGAACTCGCCGCTCAGCGCCGCCGGCACGGTCGGCACCGCCCCGAGGTAGACCGTGCCGGTGCCGCCGTCGAGCGTGATCAGGTCGCCGGCCTTCACCGTGATCGTGTCGGTCGGGTGCCCGTGATCGTCGTAGAGCGTCACCGCCATCTGGCCCTGGCTCACGCTGATCGCCGAGCAGCCGGCGACGCAGCTCTTGCCCATCCCCCGCGCCACCACGGCCGCGTGGCTCGTCATGCCGCCGCGGGCCGTCAGGATGCCGCGCGCCGCCTTCATGCCGTGGATGTCCTCCGGCGACGTCTCGGACCGCACCAGGATCACCGCCTTGCCCTGGCCGGCGCGCCGCTCCGCCTCGTCCGCGCTGAACACCACCTGCCCCGTCGCCGCCCCCGGGCTCGCCGGCAGGCCGCGCGCGAGCAGCTTCTTCGGCGCGCTCGGGTCGATGCTCGGGTGGAGCAGCTGATCGATCGAGCCCGGCTCCACCCGCAAGATCGCCTCGCGCTGGCTGATCAGGCCCTCTTTGGCCATCTCGACCGCGATGCGCACGGCCGCCCGGCCCGTGCGCTTGCCGGTGCGGCACTGGAGCAGAAAGAGCTTCTTCTGCTGGATCGTGAACTCCAGGTCCTGCATGTCGCGGAAGTGCCGCTCGAGCGTGGCCTGCACCTCGACGAGCTCCGCGTACACGTCGGGCATCTGCGCCTCGAGCGAGCACGCGTCGTCGACGCCGCCCGTACCGGACACGCCGCCCGCACCGGACACGCCGCCCGCACCGGACACGCCGCCCGCACCGGACTTCGACAGCGGGTGCGGCGTGCGCACCCCCGCCACGACGTCCTCGCCCTGCGCGTTGGGGAGCCATTCGCCATAAAAGCGCCGCTCGCCGGTCGACGGATCGCGCGTGAACGCGACGCCCGTCCCGGAATCGTCGCCCAGGTTGCCGAACACCATCGCCTGGACATTGCAGGCCGTCCCCCACGCCTCCGGGATGTCGTGCATCTTCCGGTACACCTGGGCCCGGTGGTTCTTCCAGCTGTCGAATACGGCGCGGATCGCGCCCCAGAGCTGCGCGTAAGGGTCGTCGGGGAACGGCCGCCCCGTGGCCCCGAGGACGATGTCCTTCTGCCGCTGGATCAGCGCCGCGAGCGACTCCGGATCGAGCAGCGAATCAGGCACCTTGCGCTCGAGCTCGGCGGCGTTCAGGCGCGTCGCGTCGACGCCGAGCCGCGCCGCGGCCTGCTTGCGCGCGCGGCCGAGCGCCTCCTCGAAGCGGTCGCGGGGCACGCCGAGCACGATATCGGCATACGTCAGGATGAAACGGCGATAGGCGTCCAGCGCGAATCGCTCGCAGCCCGTGCGCTTCGCGAGCCCCCGGGCGATCTCGTCGTTCAGGCCGAGGTTCAGGATGGTATCCATCATTCCCGGCATCGACGCGCGCGCGCCCGAGCGGACGGACACGAGCAACGGCGCTTCGGGGCTCCCGAACCGCGCGTCGAGCAGCGACTCCAGCCGGCCGATCGCCGCCCTGATCTCGTCCTCGACGCCGGCGGGGAGCGCTTTGCCCGCGGCATAGTACGCGTTGCAGACCTCGGTGGTGACCGTGAAGCCCGGCGGCACCGGGATGCCGAGGCGCGTCATCTCGGCGAGCCCCGCGCCCTTGCCGCCGAGCAGCTCCTTCTGTTGTGCGTCCCCGTCCGCCTGCCCCCCGCCGAAGAAGTATATCGATCTCCCCATGGCCGGGGCACGCTAGACCGTCCGCGCAGTCGGGTCGAGATCCCTCGAACGCCGCGCGCGGACGGCCGGCGGCGGCGCCGGGTCCGCAACCGACGGAATCGCGCCGCGCACCTCACAAAAATACCGGCTCTCGACGGCGGACGAGCTATGAAGCGGCGCATGAAGCGCGGATACCTCGTCCTTGTTGCGATGCTTGCCGTCCCCCTCGCCGCCTGCGATCAGAAGCCGGCCCCGCAGGCGACCGCCGACGCCCCAGCGGCCGCGTCTGCCAAGCCGGCCGCGCCGCCCACGCACGCGGCCGAGCCCACCGCGGAGCCGACTCCGCCAGAGCCCGCCGGCCTGCCTGCGCCCCCGGACGTCGCCGCGCCGCCCGCGGACGCGCAGAAGACGGCCTCGGGCCTCGCGTTCAAGGTGCTGACGCCGGGCAAGGACAAGGAGCATCCCGGCCCCGACGACAAGGTGAAGGTCCACTACACGGGGTGGACCACCGACGGAAAGATGTTCGACAGCTCCGTCCTCCGCGGCGAGCCGGCGAGCTTCGGTGTGGGCGGCGTGATCAAAGGGTGGACGGAGGCGCTCCAGCTCATGAGCAAGGGCGAGAAGCGCCGCCTCTGGATCCCGGGCAACCTCGCCTACGGCGACCGGCCGATGCAGCCGGGCGCCCCGGCCGGAATGCTCGTGTTCGACGTCGAGCTGCTCGACTTCGCGCCCGCGCCGAAGCCCCCGCCCGTGCCGAAGGACGTGAAGGCGCCGCCCAAGGCCGCGAAGAAGACCCCCTCCGGGCTCGCCTACGAGGTCCTCCAGAAGGGCACGGGCACCGAGCACCCCAAGCCGACGAGCCGCGTCACCGTGCACTACACGGGGTGGACCACGGACGGGAAGATGTTTGACAGCTCCATCGTCCGCGACGAGCCGATCACCTTCCCGCTGGGCGGCGTGATCAAGGGGTGGACCGAGGGCGTACAGCTGATGGTGAAAGGCGAGAAGGCGCGCTTCTGGATCCCGGCCGAGCTCGCGTACGGCGAAAAGCCGACGCGCCCCGGCGCGCCCGCCGGCATGCTCGTGTTCGACATCGAGCTCCTCGACTTTCGCTGAGCCGTCGGCCGGCGCTTTACATCCGGCCGACCGCCTGGCTACATGGAGAGCTGCGAGCGGCCAGGCATGCTGACATCCATTCGACTCAAGAACTTCAAGAGCTTCGCCGATCAAACGGTGGAGCTGTCCCCCTTCACGCTGCTGCTCGGGGCCAACGGCTCCGGCAAGAGCAATTTCCTCGACGCCCTGCGCTTCTTGCAGGGCGTCGGGCTGGATCTCCCCCTGTGCGACATCTTCCGCGGCCGCGTCGACGGCAGGCGCGAGATCTGGCCGGGCCTGCGCGGCGGCACGCAGGGGGCCACGCACAAGGGAGCCAAATCGTTCACCATCGAGAGCCGATGGGCGATAGGGAAGGAGGAGCTCACACACAAGATCACGTGTCAGGTCGAGCCCGACGTGATCGTCGAGCACGAGTCGCTCGAGGCGAAGTCGGCCGGCGGGCCGCTCTTCGATACGCCCGCGTCGGCGCTGAAGGGCCTGGAGGGGTTCGCCGCGGCGGGCGCGCTGATGTCGGCGTCGAAGAAGGGCCGCTCGATGAGGATCGCGTCGATGGATCGCAACCCCGCGCGGCGCAGCCTGCTCGGCCAGATCGAGCACCACCGCGGGCGCGGCGACGACGTGAGCCTCTCGGACGTCATCGCGCTCTGCAACGCGCTCCAGGTCGCGATGCGGGGCACGCTGTCGATCGACATCGACCCTTCGCGGATGCGGGGTTACGTGCCGCACGAGATCGAGAACCTCGGCGCCGGCGGGCAGAACCTCTCCGCCGTGCTCCGCTGGCTCTGTCAGGAGGCCGATCACAAGGCCGACGTGCTCGGGTGGGTGCGCTCGATCTTCGCGCCCGAGATCCTCGATATCGAGTTTGCGGAGACGGGCCTCGGCGACGTGATGATGGTGCTCGTCGAGAAGGGCGGCGCCCGCGTCCCGGCGCCGAGCCTCCCGGACGGCGCGCTGCGCGCGCTCGGCAAGATCGCCGGCGTGCTCACCGCGCCGGAGGGCTCGCTGCTCCTCGTGGAGGACCCCGACGCCGGCATGCACCCCGAGCGCGCGGGCGTGCTCGCGCAGCTCCTGGAGGGCGCGGCGCGGCCCTCCGTCTGTCAGATCGTGGCGACGACCCACTCCCCCGCGCTGCTCCGGGGCGTGTCGAAGCAGGGCCTCAGCCGCGCGATCTCGTTCGAGCGCGACCCCGAGACGGGCGCCACGACGGCGCGCCGGCTCGCCGAGCTCCCGCGTTTCGAGGAGATGGCAGAGCGCGATCCGGGAGAGCTGCTGTCCTCGAGGGCGCTCGCGGGGTAGCGCGCCCGACAGCGCGGTACAGCGCTGCCATTGAGTTGCAGTGCCGCCATTTCGCGAGGCGCTGAATATCTGCCCTTCTCGCGAAATGCGTTGTGAACGACCCCAGAGACCTCTAGGCTACCGGCGTTCATGGCGCGGCGACCGCCGCGTCAATCCAGTGCAATGAGGTCTTCCATGCTTCTCCAGAAAACTACACTTCGACTGGCCCTCTGTCTCGCCGTCGGCCTATCGGCGGCCGCCTGCTCGGACGACGACCCCGGCGGCGAGGGCGGCGGCACGACCAGCTCGACCAGCGGCGCCACCACGGGCTCGGGCGGCGGGACCACCTCGACCAGCAGCGCCACCACGGGCGAAGGCGGCGGAAACGAGGGCGGTTCCAACGGCGAGGGCGGCGCCAACGAGGGCGGCTCCACCGGCGAGGGCGGCGCCAACGAGGGCGGCTCCACCGGCGAGGGCGGCTCCACCGGCGAGGGCGGCTCCACCCCGACCGATCCGGCGTGCGGCGCGGACACCGCGACCTTCGCCGACGTGAAGGCGATCCTGACCGCGAGCTGCGTGGGGTGCCACGGCAACAGCGACCACCTGCCCGGCGAGCTCGATCTCCGCGCGACCGCGGCCCATGGCGAGCTCGTCGACGGGGACAGCACGACGTGCGCCGACCGGGTGCTCGTCGTGCCGGGCATGCCGAGCCAGAGCTACATCATCAACAAGCTGCGCAACGTCGACCTCTGCAACGGCGGCAAGCGCATGCCCCCGCCGCCGAACATGGCCCTGTCCGAGGCCAACATCAAGAAGATCAACGACTGGATCTGCGCGGGCGCTCCCAGCGACTGAGCGCCGCCGCCGGTCTCAATACACCTTGCAGCGCGCGCCGCCGGCGGCGCGCGCGTAGGGGACCTTCGCGCTCCGCCCCTTCACGTAGATCGCCCCGCCCTTGGCGGGCCTCGGGATCACGGCGCCGGTCGCGAGCGGCCGCCCGGGCGGCAGCTCCTCGACCTCGATGACGACGTCGCTCCCTTCCTGATCGACCGCCGAGATCGACGGGCGCCGGAGCTCCTCGTCGGCGGGGCCGCCCGGGCAGGGCACCCCGCGCGCGCTCAGGGCGACGGCGAGCGTGTCGCCCCCGGTCTCCGGGGCGCCGGCCGCCCACTGGAACCGCGGGTCGCGCGCCTCCCCCACCTCCACGGCCAGGCAGCTGCACCGCTCGGCGCGCGACGCGGCGCGCGCGAGCGCGAGGTCGTGCCGCACGCCGACCCACGCCGAGGGAGCCCGCTCCTCGGGCGTGGACGGGGCGCCGTCGAAGTCGTCGGGCGTCCCGACCGCCCGGCGCGGCGCCTTCTGCTGCGAGGCGTCCGGCTCGGCGGGCGCGGCGGGGTCGACGGTGCCGCCCTCCCAGAACGCCGCGGCGCCCGCGTGCTGACTGCCGCCGCAGGCGGCGAGGACGGCTCCGGAGAGGAGCGCAGCGAACCGTGCGATCTGGGCGGCCGAGGGGCGCATTGCGGTGCGATCTTCGCACCGGCGCCGCCGGCGGCCAAGGTTTGTGCGGAGACGGAGGGAGGAGCTACGCGGAACGCGCGGCGTGATGACGAGGCGCGCAGCGGCGCGCGGAGGCGCTGAAGGCGCAGAGACGCGCGCGGCGCGCCGGGTGCCCGGCGCGCTGCGCAGCGACCTTCACTTCGGCTTGATCTCGGTCAGGACGAGGAGGTAGTCCGGCGAGTTGTTCGGCGACAGCTTGGCGTACGGGTTCTCCTTGCTGGGCCACCCGACGAAGCGCTTCGTGCTGTACTCGCCCCAGGACGGGTTCTTGAACAGCGGGATGACCGGCACCTGCTGGGCGTAGATCATCTGCAGCTCGTCGATGATGCTCTTCTGCTCCGCCGGATCCGTCGCGGCCGCGAACTTCTTGAACAGCGGCTCGGCCTCCTTGGCGGCGAAGCGGTGCCAGTTGCGCGTCGTGGCCTCGTTGACCGGCTTCACGAACTCCGGCGCCATGAGATCGCGGTAGAAGTTGAACGGCGTGGGCTCGGTGTTCGTCCAGCCCATCGACATGTCGAACGTGCCCTTCTGGAGCGCCTCGAAGAACGCGCTGAAGTCGTAGGTCTTCAGCGACGCGTCGATGCCGACCGCCTTCAGGTTCTGCGTGGTGATCTGGACCGCGCGCACCCAGTCGGACCAGCCGGTCACGACGTTGATGTCGAACTTCAGCGGCTTGCCGTCCTTCGCCCGGATCCCGTCCGCGCCCTTGGCGTAGCCGGCCTCGTCGAGGAGGGCGTTCGCCTTGGCCACGTCGTAGTTGGTCCAGTCGCCGGCCGCCGCGGCCTTCTCGTTGCGCCAGCGCGCGTACGCGTCGTCGAGCCCGGTCCCGTCCGCGCCGACCGTGTAGCCGTTGACCGCGATCTTGGCGATCTGCGCGCGGTCGATGGCCATGCTGATGGCCTTGCGCAGCTTGATGTCGTCGAACGGCTTCTTCGTGGCGTTCGGGTAGAGCGTCACGGTGCCGCCGACGAGCGGGAACCAGTAGTGGTTGTTCTCCGGGTCCTTGGCGACGTAGGTCTTGTCGATGTCGGGGACGAAGTTGCCGGCCCAGTCGACCTCGCCGTTGATGAGCGCCAGGTTCGCCTGGTCGTTGCCCGGGTACGCCGGGAAGCGCAGCCCCTCGACGTACGGCTTACCCTTCTGCCAGTAGTTCGGGTTCTTGCCGAGCTCGTAGATCTGGTTCTGGAACGTCTTCACCTCGGTGAAGGGGCCGGTCGCGACCGGGTTCTCGTTCGTGAACGTGACCGGGTCGGCGACGTCCTTCCACTTGTGCTCCGGCACGATCGGCTGGTGGCCGATGTAGTGGAGCCCGGGGACGAACGCCTCCTTGAGCTTGAACTCGACGGTGGTGTCGTCCTTGGCCTCGACCGAGTCGACGAACTTCCACACGCCCGAGAGGTCGAGCGCCGGGAACTTCTTGAGGAGGCCGAACGTGAACGCGACGTCCTTCGCCGAGAAGGGTTGTCCGTCCGACCACTTGACCTCGGGGCGGGTCGAGAAGGTGAGCTTCTTGTTCTGGTCGCTCCACTCGTACTTCGTGGCGAGCCACGGCACGAACTCGCCCTTCATCGTGTTGTACACGATCATGGGCTCGTAGATGCCGGCGACGGTGGGGAAGCGCACGCTCCCCTCGCCGAGCAGGGGGTTGAAGTTGCGCACCCAGGACGCCTGCTGCTCCCTGGAGATGGTGACGAACTTCGCGCCGCCCTTCGCCCCGCCCTGGTCCTTGGCCCCGGGGCCCGCGGCGGCGGAGTTCGCCCCCGCCGGGTCCTTGCCGGACTCGGCCCCCTTGTTGTCACAGGCCGCCGTGGCGCCGACGGACAGGAAGAGCGCCGAAAGGGCAAAAATGCGGCGCGACATGGATCGACTCTTCATAAGCTTGCTCCCTCGCGGCGACCTCGGTCGCCCGCGACGATCCTCTCACTCGACCGACAGCACGCAGCGCCGCAGCGCAGCGACAACAGCAGACCGTACGGCGGCGCCACGGATGAGCCGCGACTGCGGCACCCTGACGCCGGCGCACTCTACCGGCCGACGTAGAGAAGTGTCAACCTGACGAATTGAGGGGGTTCCCAGGGCCGCCGTGAGGCCCGCGACCTGATCGGATGCGCACTCCGGCGCCCGCGCCTTCGCCAGAGCGCGCGTCGGCGATCTCGCGAGCTCAGAATTCGGCAGGGTCGCTGTACGTGCCCATGACGTCGCGCAGCACGTCGCAGATCTCCTGCTCGGTCGCGTACGCGCTCGCCGCCGCGATGATGGGGGGCATGAGGTTGTCGCGACCACGCGCGCTGTTTCGCACCTCGGCGAGCGCGCTTCGCACCCGGTCCTGATCGCGCTGGGCCTTGACCCGGGCCAGGTTCTGGCACTGCACCCGCTGCACCTCCTCGTCGATCCGGAGGAGGGGGATCGTCTTCTCGCCGGCGGCGGCATAGCGGTTGACCCCGACCATGATCCGCTCGTTCGACTCCAGCTCTCGCTGGAACCGGTAGGCCGACGCGGCGATCTCGCGCTGCGGATACCCCTTCTCGATGGCGGTCACCATCCCGCCCATCTCGTCGATCCGCCGGATGTACTCGAGCGCCTCCTGCTCCAGGCGGTCGGTGAGCCACTCGACGTAGTAGCTCCCCCCGAGCGGATCGATGGTGTTCGCGACGCCGCTCTCGTGGGCGATGATCTGCTGCGTCCTGAGGGCGATGGTCACGCTCTCCTCGGTCGGGAGCGCGTATGTCTCGTCGAGCGAGTTCGTGTGGAGCGACTGGGTGCCGCCGAGCACGGCGGCGAGCGCCTGGAGCGAGACGCGGACCACGTTGTTGTAGGGCTGCTGGGCCGTCAGCGAGACGCCGGCCGTCTGCGCGTGCGTGCGCAGCTTCATGCTCTCGGCCCGCTTCGCCCCGTAGCGCTCCTTGAGGAACCGCGCCCACATGCGGCGCGCGGCGCGGAGCTTCGCGATCTCCTCGAAGAAGTCGTTGTGGACGTCGAAGAAGAACGACAGGCGCGGCGCGAACGCGTCGACGTCGAGGCCGCGCTCGACGCAGCTCTCGACGTAGGCGAGCCCGTCCGCGAGCGTGAACGCGAGCTCCTGCGCGGCGGTCGAGCCCGCCTCCCGGATGTGGTACCCGCTGATCGACACCGAGTTCCACCGCGGCACCTCGCGCGCGCAGAACTCGATCATGTCGGTCACGACGCGCATCGCCGGGCGCGGCGGGACGAGCCAGGCGTGCTGGGCGATGAACTCCTTCAGGCAGTCGTTCTGCACGGTGCCGCCGATCCGCTTGCGCGGGATCCCGCGCTTGTCGGCGAGCGCGATATAGAACGCGAGCAGCACCACGGCGGGGCCGTTGATGGTCATCGACGTCGTCACCTGATCGAGCGGGATGCCGTCGAAGAGCACCTCCATGTCGCGGAGCGTGTCGACCGCGACACCGCACATCCCGACCTCGCCGAGCGACCGCGGAGAGTCGGAGTCGTAGCCCATGAGCGTCGGGAAATCGAAGGCGGTCGACAGGCCCGTCTGCCCCTCGGCGAGCAGGTACTTGAACCGCGCGTTCGTCTGCTCCGGCGTCCCGAAGCCCGCGAACATCCGCATCGTCCAGAGCTTGCCGCGGTACATCGTCGGCTGGACGCCCCGGGTGAACGGGTACTCCCCGGGCAGCCCGAGCGCCGCCGCGTGGTCGGCCGGCGCGTCGGCCGGCGTCGCGAGGTCGGGCACGTCGACGCCGCTCCAGGTGGTGAAGCGCTCGCTGCGCGGCGGGAAGCGCGCCGACGCCTCGGCGACCGGGCCCTCGCGCCACGCGGCCACCGCGCGCCGGAGCGCCGCGAGCCCGTCCTGGTCGAGCCCGAGCCCGTCGCCGCCTCCGCCGTTCGTGGTGCGGGGCGCGCCTCCGTCGCTCTCGCCGTCGTGGGCCGGAGACCGGAGCGCGCGATCCGCTTCGGCCTGCGGCGGGGGGGTGGGCTGTCGTTGCGCCATGGCCCGCATTTTAGCGCGGCGCCCGCGCGGCGGCGCCGGAGAGCGCGGAGATCGCCGCCGCGCTCTCCGGCGCCGCCGCGCGGCGCGTCACGGGCAGCGCGCGTGGAACACCGCGGAGGCGACCGGCGTCGCCCCGTCCTCCAGCGAGTCCTCGATCGTCCCCGTGACGCGGATCCCCTCCGCGGCGCAGAGCGCCGCCGCGGCGTCGGCCGGCAGCGTCGTGCCCGCCGCGCCCGTATCGAAGGTGAACTCCACGGTGACGTCGCTGCCCGGAGCGACCTCGACCGGCAGCGGCGTCGTCGTCTCGGCGGGGAGCGGCGCCACGATCGCGGTCTTCTGATCGGCGCTCGAGATCTCGAACCCGCGCACGGCGACGCGGCTCGGCCCGCTCGCCCGCGGGCCCAGGTGGAGCTTCAGCGCGAAGCTCGCCTGAAGGCCGGTCCCGAGCGCGCCCGACGAGACGGTCGCCTCGGGCGCGGCGATGGAGGGGTCGACGAACACGGCGGCGTCGGTGTCGATGCAGCCGCCCGCCAGGGCGGCGAGCGCCGCCGCCGCGAGGGCCGCGGCGGCGGAGAGCGGGGCGCGGGCGTTCATGGGGCCACTCTCCCCCGGGCCCGCCCGTCCTGTCCAGATCGGCCGCGCGCGGGCGGTTGCCGCGGGGGGCGCGCGCCGCTCAGGGCGGCGGCGGGACGACGCCCTTGGAGCGGGCCAGCGCGCAGCCGAGCTCCACGTTGGTCGGCCCCTTGTCGGTGCGCACGACCTTGAACTCGACGCGCCGGTTCTTCTCCCAGGCCGCCGCGTTGTGGGCCGGATCGATCGGGCAGTACTCGCCGTAGCCCATCGAGCGCACCGCGTTTTTGTTGACGCCGCGCTGCGCGAGCGCCGCCGCGACCGCGTCCGCGCGGGCCTGCGTCAGCTTGAGGTTGTAGGCGTCGGCCGAGCGCTCGTCGGCGTGCCCCTGCACCTCGATCAGCGTGAACTCCGGGTGGTGCTTGAGCGTCTCGGCGACGGCCTGCACGATGCCGAACGACTCCGGGAGGATCTCCGCGCTGCCGGTCGCGAACTGGATCTTCTCGAGGATGACGATGTTGTTCTCCTCGATCACGACGCTGCCCTTGTCCGGGCATCCGTCCTCGTCCTCGAGCCCGTTGAACGTCTCGGGATCGTTCGGGCACTTGTCGGCCACGTCGGGGATGCCGTCGCGGTCGTTGTCGGGATCGGGGCAGCCGTCCTCGTCCTCGAAGTCGTCCCGGTCCTCCGGGTCGTTCGGGCACTGGTCGGACTTGTCGGGGATGCCGTCCTTGTCGTTGTCCGGATCCGGGCAGCCGTCCTTGTCCTGGAAGCCGTCGCGGTCCTCCGGCTCGTCCGGGCACTTGTCGCGCGAGTCGAGGATGCCGTCGCCGTCGCGGTCGCCGTCGCTCCCCTCCGGGCAGCCGTCGTCGTCCTCGTCGCCGTCGCGGTCCTCCGGGTTGTTCGGGCAGCGGTCGTCGACGTCGAGGATGCCGTCCTCGTCGTTGTCCGGATCCGGGCAGCCGTACTTGCCGGGGGGCGAGTCCGCCTTGGTGTCCTGGAAGCCGTCGTAGTCCTCCGGCTCGTCGGGGCAGTCGTCCTGATCGTCCTTGATGCCGTCGCCGTCGCGGTCGCCGATCGACGGCTCGAAGACGAACCCGATGGTCGCGCGCTGCTCCGCCGCCTGGAAGCCGGGCGTGTACCCGAGCCCGGCGCCGAGCATGAGGAAGCTGTTGCGCTCGATGAAGAGCTTGATGCCGCCGACCGCCTCGGCCGACAGCTTCTGCTTGCTGCTCTCGCCGCCGCCGACCTGCTGCGTCAGGTAGGTCTCGGCCACGAGGTCGAGCGGCGTGAGCACGCGGTAGCTCATGCCGAACCCGCCGGTGAGCAGGTCCGAGTACTCGAAGTCCCCGTGCTTCAGCTGGTAGGTCGCGCCGTCCGAGCGCAGGCCGAACGCCGGGTTCTTCCCGGTGTGGCCGCGGTAGCCGGCGTTCAGCGCGATCCGGAACGGGTTGGTGATGCCGAACCGCTTCTCCAGCACGATCTGCGGCCAGAAGAAGAACCCCGGGTCCGCGGCGAAGTCCTCCGCCCCGGCGACGCCGACGCCGGCCTGGGCGATCACCGCGAGCCCGATCACGTCCTGATCGGGGCGGAGCAGGCGCACCTTGGCGTGGATCGCCAGGTTGCCGAGCGCCTGGGCGTCGAGCGAGTCGTCGTCGTAATTGCCGCCGGGGCCCGGGCCGATGTCGTTGATCGCGTTGGCCCCGTTGAGCACCACCGGCGCGGAGAGGCCGACGACCAGGAAGTTGGCGATGCCGTAATCGAACTGGAACGTGCCCTGAAACGCGTGATTCAGCATCACCTTCGTTCCCTGGTCGTTCTCGCTGAGCGGCAGGATGTTGTGCCCGTAATCGAGCACGAGCCCCAGGCTGATGTCGTTGGCGCCGAGGATGTCCGCCCCGTTGACCGAGAAGAGGCCTTTGGAGTCGACCGCCGGCCGGAACAGGTGCAGGTCCATGCCGTCGCCGTTCCTGCCCTCGCCCGTGCGCGTCTGGGCCGCGGCCTCGCCCGCGGCGGCGGCGGTCATCGCGGCGCCGAGGGCGAGGGAGAGCAGCGCGGCGCCCGGGCGACGGGGCCGGCCTTGCTGGCTGCGGGGGGGCGGCGCGCGCCGATCGTCGGGCGCGTCGGGCGCGCCCGGGCGCGGGTCGGCGGGGGGCAACGGAGAGCGAGGCGTCATGGCAGGGTCCTCGGGTTCGTGAGGTCGCGATGGGGCAAGCGCACCTGGAGCTGGCGCTCGGCGCCACGTACCACCGCGCGAATTCCGGTGTCAAACAGACGGCGCGGCGGGCTCCGGCCGCGGGCCGGGCGGGGGCCCCTCGGCGCGGCCGCGGCCCGGCGCGCGCGCGGGTCGCCTCGCGCCGGAGCGCCGCGATTTGCCGGGGAAAACCGCGCTCCCTCCGCGCGATCCCGGCGCGCCGGGGTGCGCGCCGGGCGACGAGCGCGCCAGTAGCGCTAGAATTGTCCCTGGCTATCGGAGACGGGTATTCCGAGGGAGATTGCGGCGACAGGTGCTCGGTACGGAGTCGATGGGGGGCCACCGTCGGTCGCGGATCTCGCTCCTGGAGGGATGGATGCTGTTCACGAGGTGGACTGGGTCGGCCGCGGCGCTCGCGGCCGTGGCGCTCCTTGCGTGCGGGGAGGGAGGCCCGAACGACAACAGCGGCGGGGCCGGGTCGGGCGGGGGCGGGTCGGGCTCCGTGTCGAGCGCGACGACGGCGGGCACCGGCGGGACCGCGAGCGCAGGCGGCGGCGACGGGGGCGCGGGCGCAAGCGACGCGGGCGGAGGCGGCGCGGGCGGCGCCGGCGGCGCGGGCGCGGGAGGCGGCGGCGGCGACGGCGACGCCGTGTGTGGCGACGGGGCGGTGGCCGGCGCCGAGGGGTGCGACGACGGCAACGCCGCGGCGGGGGACGGCTGCGGCGAGGGCTGCGCCATCGAGGCCGGGTACACCTGCGCCGGCGCTCCGAGCATCTGTTCGACGATGTGCGGCGACGGCCTCCTGCGCGGCGCCGAGACCTGCGACGACGGCGACCTCGCGAGCGAGGACGGCTGCAACGGGGTCTGCGTGATCGAGGCGGGCTACAGGTGCGTCGGCGAGCCGAGCGTCTGCGGCCCGCTCTGCGGCGACGGCCTGCTCATCGGCACCGAGGCGTGCGACGACGGCAACACGGTCGGGGCGGACGGCTGCAGCCCGGATTGCGAGGTCACGCTCGGCTACACGTGCAGCGGCGAGCCCAGCGCGTGCGTCCCCGTGTGCGGCGACGGCATCCATACCGCGCGGGAGGCGTGCGACGACGGCAACACCGTCGACGGCGACGGCTGCAGCAGCGCCTGCGAGGTCGAGCCCGCGTGGACGGCGGCGCCGGTGCGCCGCCGCTGATCCCGCTCAGGGAGTCCTGGTCTTCAGGCTGTCGATCGCGTGGACGGGCGCCAGGTCGCCGGCCATGAGGTGGGCGATCGCGCTGTAGACCAGCCGCTGGCTCTCCAGCATGCTCTTGCCGGCGAACACCGGCGAGGTCACGACGAGGTTGAAGTGCCCTCCGCCGCCGGTCACCTCGGCGGTGGAGCCTTCGATCTTCTCTTCGATGGCCCGCTTCAAGGCGTCGGGGATCGACCCCTGAAACGTCGTCAGGTGGGTGGGCATGGGCCCTTCTATAGGCCATCGACCCGCCGCGGGGAAGCCGGAGCGCGGCGCCGCGGCGGGCCGCGCCCCGGCCGAGATCAGGCGCTCGCGGTCGCGCGGGCCAGCTCGATCAGCCCGGCCGCGCCCATGCCGCCGCCGATGCACATCGTGACGATGGCGTACCGGCCGCCGCGCCGGCGGAGCTCGTGGAGGGCGGTCGCGGTCAGCTTCGCGCCGGTGCACCCGAGCGGGTGGCCGAGCGCGATCGCGCCGCCGTTCACGTTGAGCTTCTCCTCGGGGATCTCGAGCGACCGCTGCACGTAGACGGCCTGCGACGCGAACGCCTCGTTGACCTCGAAGAGGTCGATGTCGGCCATCTTCAGCCCGGTCCTCGCGAGCAGCTTCCGCACCGCGGGCACCGGGCCGATCCCCATGATGGCGGGGTCGACGCCGACGGTCACGAACGACCGGAAGTACCCGAGCGGCTTCACGCCGAGCGCGTCCGCCTTCGCCTTGCTCATCACGAGCGCGGCGGCGGCGCCGTCCGACAGCGGCGAGCTGTTGCCCGCGGTGACGCTCCCCTTCGCCGCGAACGACGGCTTCAGCCCCGCGAGCGCCTCCGCCGTGGTCTCCTTGCGGATCAGCTCGTCGGCGCGGAAGTCGAAGGTCACGCGCTTGCCGTTCTCGTAGCGCACGCCCTTCACGGTCACGATCTCGTCCTCGAAGCGCCCGGCCTCGCGCGCCGCGGCCGCCTTCTGGTGGCTCTTCAGCGCGAACGCGTCCTGGTCGGCGCGGCTCACCTGGAACCGGCTCGCCACGTTCTCCGCGGTGATGCCCATCGGCGTGTACACCGTCGGACAGCGCTCCATCACCTCCGGCGACGCGCTCAGCTTGTTGCCGGTCATCGGCACCATGGTCATCGACTCGACGCCGCCGGCGACGGCGACGTCGAGCGACCCCATCGCGATGCTGCCCGCCGCGATCGCGATCGCCTGGAGACCGCTCGAGCAGAAGCGGTTGATGGTGATCGCGGACGACTCCTGCGGCAGCCCGCCGAGGAGCGAGACGGGGCGCGCCACGTTGAGCCCCTGCTCGCCCTCCGGCATGGCGCAGCCGAGGACGAGGTCCTCGACGTCCTCCGGCTTCACCTGGGGGACGCGCTTGAGCAGCGCGGCGACGACCTCGCCGGCGAGCTCGTCGGGGCGCTTCTGCGCGAGCGACCCTTTGTGGGCCCGGCCAACGGCCGAGCGGACGGCCTCTGCAATTACGACGTCGACCATGGCGTTCACCTAGTTCCGGAGGGGCTTGTTGTTCATCAGCATGTACTGCATCCGCTCAGCGCTCTTGGGCTCGCCGCACAGGCTGACGAACGCCTCGCGCTCGAGCTCGAGGATCTCCTCCTCGGTCACCTCGCGCGCCGCGCCGCCGGCGCCGCCGCAGAGCACCTCGGCGAGCTTGCGCGCGATCTTCGCGTCGTGCTCGCTGGCGTGGCCGCCGGCGACGAGCGTGTCGATCATCATCTGCAGCGTCGCGATCCCGCTCTCGCCCGGGAGCTTGTAGGCGCGCGGCACGGGCGCGTGGTACCCGGCCTCGGCGAGGCCCACGGCGCGCGCCTTCGCCTCGTGAAGCTGGCGCGCCCGGTCGAACGACACGCCGTCGGTCTTGCGGAAGAACCCGAGCGCCTTCGCCTCGTCCGCGCTGGTCGCGACCTTGGCGAGGGCGATGTTCTTGAAGACCTGCGTCACGAGGTCGTACGAGTTCACCGGCACGCCCTCCGGGATCCCCTCGAACGCGCGCCAGAGCATGTTGAGCGTCCCCGCGCCGCCCGGGATGAGGCCGACGCCGACCTCGACGAGCCCCGCGTACGTCTCGGCCGCGGCCTGCACCGCGTCGCACGCGAAGCAGAGCTCGAGCCCGCCGCCCAGGGTCATCCCGTAGGGCGCGGCCACGACCGGGACGCTCGCGTACTTCAGCCGCTGCGTCGCGTCCTGGTAGCCCTTCACCATCTTGCGGATCGCCTCCCAGTCCTTGTTGCCCGCGGCCATCACCACGAGGAACAGGTTGGCGCCGACGCAGAAGTGCTCGCCCTGGTTGAAGACCACGAGCGCGCGGAAGTCCTGCTCGGCCTTCTCGGCGGCGAGCGAGAGCATCCCGATCGAGTCCGGATCGAGGCTGTTCGCCTTGGTCTTGAAGGTGACGCCGAGCACGCCGTCGCCGAGGTCCCACGCCTCGGCGCCGTCGTTGGCGAGCACGGGCTTCACGCCGCGGCGCGCGCCGGCGAGCGTGACGTTCCGCGGATCGACCTCGCGGGCGACGTACTCTCCCTTGAGCAGGTCGAACACCGCGCCGTCCTGCCGGTAGAACGACGTCGCGCCGCTCTGCTTCATGCGGAGGATCGACTCGGGCAGCTTGATGCCGTCCTTCTGCATGCGCTCGACGGTCTCGGCGAAGCCGAGCGCGTCCCAGGTCTGGAACGGCCCGAGCTCCCAGTTGTACCCCCAGCGCATGGCGTCATCGATGGCGACGATGCTGTCGGCGATCTCGCCCACGCGGCGCGCCGTGTACGCGAGCGAGCGGGAGAGCACCTTCCAGGCGAACTGCCCTGCCTTGCCGGGGTCGTTCGCGAGCTTCTTCACGCGCGCGGCGGGGTCCTCGATCTTCTCGCAGGACTTCGTGGCCTTCTTGATCGCCTCGTCGCCGCCGTGCGGGCGGTACTGGAGCTTTCCGGGGTCGAGCGTCTCGAGCCCCTCCTTGGCCTTGCGGTAGAAGCCGCCCTTGGTCTTGTCGCCGAGGAGCTTCGCCTCGACCATGCTGCGGATGTAGGCGGGCACCTTGAAGACCTCGCGGTCCTCGTCGCGCTCGAGCGCCGTGTAACAGTTGTCGGCGACGTGGGCGAAGGTGTCGAGGCCGACGATATCGCCGGTCCTGAAGCTCGCGCTCTTCGGGTGCGCCATGGCGACGCCGGTGATGGCGTCGACGTCCTCGGGCGCGAGGCCCTCCTCGATCATGAGGTGGATGGCGGTGAGCATCGCGTGGGTGCCGATGCGGTTGCCGACGAAGTTCGGGGTGTCCTTGCCGAAGACGATGCCCTTGCCGAGCACGTCCTCGCCGAACTTGCGCACGCGGGCGACGACGGCCGGGTCGGTGTCGGGGCCGGCGACGAGCTCGAGGAGCTTCATGTACCGGACCGGGTTGAAGAAGTGCATGACGAGGAATCGCTTACGGAAGTCCTCGGAGCGCCCCTGCATCATCTCCTCGATGCGCAGCCCGGAGGTGTTCGAGGCCGCGATCGCGTCCTTCCGCATGACCTGCTCGAGGCGGGCGAAGAGGGCGCGCTTCGGCTCCATCTTCTCGATGATCGCCTCGATAACGAGGTCGCATTGGGCGAGCTCGGCGAAGTGATCTTCGGTGTTGCCGGTGCGCACGAGGCGGGCGTGGGAGGGGTGGAAGAACGCGGCGGGCCTGGCCTTGAGGGCCTTCTCGAGCCCGCCTGCGGCGAACCGGCTCCTCGCGGCCGGGTCCTTCCGCTCGGCGTCGGTGAGGTTCGGGGGCACGATATCGAGGAGCAGGACCTCGATGCCGGCGTTGGCGAAGTGGGCGGCGATGCCGCTGCCCATGACGCCCGCGCCGATGACGCCCGCGCGGCGGATTGGTTTCGTCATGCAGATCCTCCGGGATGATGAATATGGGGCGCGAACCATTGGCGCAAAGGGCGCCGGGCGCAAGCGTATCCGGGGTGGACGGCCGCGGGGGTGAGCGAGCGAGGACGCGCGTCGTCGGCGCGGAGTTCGGCGAAGAACGGCCGGTCGAGGTGGGAGGCCGCACGCTTCAGCGCGGGTGTGCGACACCGGACGACGGCAGCAATGGGGGGCGGCGCACAGGAGCGGACACGACAGCGTACTTTGGACTACCGATACGCCACGGCTTCCATCGATTGAACGTTCCAGGTGTGGCGGACACCGGACCGGGCGTCTGCTGTGTGCGGGCGAGCGAGCTCAGGGGGTTGTGGGCGCGCTGGCGGTCGCGTCGCGGGTGTGCGGCGGGCGCGCCGCGTTCCGTTCTCGGCGTCTCAGTGCCAGGCCTGGGCGGACTGCACGGGCCGTCCGGTGCGGTCGTGCTCGGCGAGGAGGCGCTTCGACATGTCGACGCACACGGTGCAGGAAGCGAAGCGCGAGCGGTGCTGGCACTGGATCCATGTCGCCGTCCCTTGCGCCCCGAACTCCACCGCATCGAGGTGTTTGCCGCAGGCGACGCAGTGGATGTGCTGGTGCTCGTGCTGCTGCTGCTGGGCCGGGCGCGGCGGCGCGAGCGCCTTCCGCTCGCGCTTGGTCAGTCGCTTCTCTCGCTTCATGATCTCCTCGATGACGGGGGTGGCCGCACGGCATCGTGCTGGCGCGGAGCAAGCTAACACGCGCCGCTGGGCGAGGGGCCCGGCGGGCTGCGCGGAGGGCAGCGGCGCGGCGGTGTCAGACGGGCCCGCTCGACGTCCACTGCGGGCGGCACGGTCCACGCCTGCAGGTGCAACTTGACGTCAGTCGCATTCTGTGCATGTGGCGACCACGAAACCCTGGGCGTGGACGCCGCCGATGCGGGCACGTCGAGCACGTCCGCGTCGGTCGCGCTCGTCAGCGTGCGCGTCGAGTCGGGGCGCCCGCGGACTCGGCCTGCGGGCTGCTTGATGCCCACCGCCCCCCATGAGATCGCTCGCGCATGGGTCGCTTCCTCGAGACGTTAGCGGTCGCTGCAGTCGTCGTGCTCGCCCTCAGCTGCTCGATCGTGGATCCCGGCGATCGCGAAGAGCTGAGACGCCGGATCGCGATGCTGCCGCCCGACACGCTATCGACCTGGGCGAAGTGGAACATGAACGCCAACGCGGTGAAATGGCTGCGGATGTACAAGGACCCGAACGATCAGGTGGGCAAGCTCCAGTGCCGGTTGAAGGCCGGCGGCACGTGGAGCGGCTGGAACGACCAGGAGCCGACGTACACCGTCGCTGACTTGCTCGACTGCCTCCTCTCAGGAGGAGATATCCCCGTGACATACACGATGTGTGCCGACCTATTTCAAGGCGTGGGCGATGCGGCCATGAAGAGCAAGATCTTACACGAGCAGCAGGTGCCCGGCGTGACGCACGTCGAGTGCAGATTCGTGTGGGATTTCCGTTATGAGCCGGAGAAGGTGCCGTCCAACCTGACGAACCCCAGATCGATCACACTCGACGAGCTGATCGACTGGCTGATTTCACTCCCGGCGCCGCCTCCGGGATTTGCTTCGCCTCAGCTCGTCCCGCTCCTCTGCCCGCTCGGCGCGGGGCCAGGCTGGGGGTGCCCACCTCGGCCGACGGACCTTCCGGGCGAGCAACCCACCGATCCGACGGGTGGTGAACCTGGGGATCATCCATGAAGCTCCGAACGTCGCGCGTGATGTACCTCATGCGGCGCATCGACGTCGAGGCGGGCACGGCGAGTTGCCTATTTTCGCCCCAGGACACCTTGGGCCGGAACATGGACCTCGAGACCCTGGGCAGGCTGTGCGCCGAAGCATGGCACGACGACCTGCCCGAGGCGGACCGCGCATGGGCCGAGGCGTATCGCGAGAAATTCGGGCGGTGGGTCGACGATTCGCGGCCCGCGGCCATCCGCCCGAGGGTGGACGCGGGCTCTCTCCAGAGTCTCCCGGGCAGGTTCGACAAGGAGCCCGCTCCGCCGTGGCCGATGCTGCTCGAAGCCGTCAAGAGCGCATTCTTTACCTTCGTCGTGGATTTCGCGCAGACGGTCGCGGGCGAGGGCGAGGGCGCGACGGGCGATCCGGCAGCGCGCCTCCACCGGACGTCGCTCTGGCGGGCGCTGACGGCCGACGATGCCCCCGAGGTGGACCGGCCCTCGGCGCTCCGCGCCTTTCAGAGGGGGTTTCGACGCGGGCGCCGCGGGCTCCCGAGCTCCATGACGAGGCCCATCGGCCCGAGGCTGGAGCCTGCGCGGTTCTGGCCGGTGAATACGCTGCTCCATCTCCCCGGGCCGAGCGCAGCGCGCAACCGAGCCCTCTGGGACGCGTCGAGTCACTGCACGGATACCAAGCAGTATCGGGCGCTCCAGCAGGAGCTGCGCGATCTCTATGCGAGCGCCTGGCGAGACGACGTGCCGGAGGAGGACCGCGAATGGGCCGAGTCCTATCGCCACGCGTGCATGAACGAGGTCAACGGTCGCCGGCGAAGCGCCCTGGCTCAGAGCGCCTATGAAGGCTATCTCCAGAGCAGCGACGGGCTCTTCAACGGAGAGCCCGCTCGACCGTGGCCGAGCCTCACCGGCCTCGCCTCGGACCCATGGCGTGCTCTCGTCGATGCCGTCGAGGACGCGCCCGAAGGCGAGAGCGAGCTTGCGACGGCCGAGGCGGCAGCGCGCGAATTCTGGGACTCGCTCTACCGGGAGGCCCCGCCGTGGGACAGCGACCCGGCGAAGATGCACTGGCTCGCGGCCGTCCGCGCCGCGCGACGCAAGGCGCTGGCCGACGATGTTCCGCCGGACAAGGGATCATGACGCGCGCGCTTCATGCTCTGCGCGATGGCGGGATGCCCCCGCACGACATCGTGCGGGCCGGGTCAAGCCATCACGCGGCGGTTCCGGCCGGCTGCGCGGGCGCGCGGCGACGCCGCGCTGACGAGGACGGACTGCGCGGCGTCGTCAGCAGACGGGAGCGCCGTGTGGGCGTGTGGAACTTGACTTCCTTCCGGGGTTGTGCGTACCAGGCCTGGGCGGGGCGCAGCCGTGCGTCCGTTGCTTGTGCGGCGGCGCTCGATCTGGTCATCGCGCCTCTCGGCGCCGGTCGCTCCGTCCTCTCGGCGCGCTTGAGCGCGAGCTTTGGACGACGGAGGTTCATACCTTGCGCAGCAACGTTTGTCGGGGCATTCCGCTGGGGCTAGGGCTCGCGCTCTTCACGCTTGGGTCGGGGGCGGCGGCCGAGCGTCCTTCGGAGACGAGCGCGCGCCTCATGGCGCAGGCGAACGCCGCGGTCGACGAGGGTCGGCTCGCCGACGCGCGCGACCTGTGGATGGCGGTGTGGAAGGTCGATCGCTCCCAGGTTGCTGCGTGCAACCTCGGCGCGCTGTCGTACCGGCTCGGCGAGGCGCCGGCCGCGGTGCGCTGGCTGTCGCTGTGCAAGGAGCTCATGCGCGCGCCCAGGACCCCTCGCGAGCGCGAGCTCTACGAGTCGCGGCTCGCCGATCTCGCGCGCGCGCGCCAGCTCGTCGGCGAGCTCCGCGTCGTCGCGCCCGCGGGGGCGGCGGTCACGATCGACGGCGAGCCTGTCGATCTCGAGAGCCGCGTGCCCGTCCCGGTCCTCCCTGGGCGCCACGTGGTGCGGGCGTCGTCGAACGGCAGGACGGCGGTGGCGGAGGTCGAGGTGGCGCGCGGCAGGACGCGGGAGGTGACGCTCGCGTTCGCGTCGCCGTCCGGGGAGGCGAGCGCCGCGGGCGCGGCGGGCGCCGCGGATGGGACTGGCGCCGCGGATGGGACTGGCGCCGCGGGCGGCCCCGACGCGGCGCGCGAGCCGGGCGGCCCGCGGCCGATCCCCTCGCCTCCCCGACCCGGGCCGCGGCCGGACGTGATCGTCGGCGGTGTGGGCCTGTCCGCCACGCTCGTGGCGCTCGGAGGTGTGATGATGATGGCCACGGAGAAGAAGGAGGCGGCAGGCCGCGCTGCGGCCCGCTCTGCGGGCCCGAGCGGTTGTTTCCGGTTGACCTGGCCGATGTGCCGCGACTCGGCCTCGGCCTACGACGACATGCGCACCTTCCGGACCGTCGGCATCGCCGCGTTCGCCGCGGGAGGCGCGGTCCTGGGGGCCACGCTCACCTACGCCCTGGTTCCGCGCGGGCAGGCCGAGCTCGAGGTGTCGGCCGGGGGCTTCGCGGTGACGAGCGTCTTCTGATGTGCGGCCCGCCATCGGCCCCGCCGTGAGGGGGCGCCCGCGGCGGAGCGGCGGTGCTGGCGAAAACTTGCGTGACGAACGCGCACCCAGCGCGGCATAGTCCGGGGGTCGAACAACCTGGCCAACGACACCTCGGCGGATTGGGGCCGCCGGGGTGTCCGCGACTCAGCCTCGTGCCGGAGGACTGGACGCATGACGCGCGCCACGCATTACCTTATCGCATCATTTTTTGTCAGCGGTTCGAGCCTGTTCTTCGCCTGCGGCGGGCCTTACCAGGGTGCCACCTGCGAGGTCACCGACGACTGCCACTCGGAGCACCAGAACGTGCCGGGCACGATCTGCGTCGATGGGCAGTGCGAGTGCTGGGAGCCTGGCAAGGTGGTCTGCTGCGCGCGCGGCGAGCGCGAGCCCGGGTGCATCCTCGAGTGCCGTTCGTGCGACGCGTGCGGTGAGGACAAGCCGGCCGAGTGCGAGGGGGTGCCCGAGCCGCCCGGGGGTTGCGAGCGCGATGCCGAGTGCCCTGGCCCGCCGGACGCGCGGTGCGGCGCGGGGCGGTGCGTGGAGGGCGCGTGCGAGGTCGAGATCGCGGTGGGCCCGCTGGCCTCGCAGGTGCGCGGCGACTGCAAGCAGGACGAGTGCACGAAGGACGGCCGCGTGGTCAGCGTGGCGGCGTACGACGTGTACAACGACGGGAACGAGTGCACGAACGACCTCTGCGATTTCGACACGCCGGTCAACGCGCAGCTCACCGGCGTGCTCTGCCCGGTCTCGGGGGCGGGGCGGTGTCACGAGGCGCAGTGTGTGGAATGCGTTGCTACCGACCCGACGATGCCGTGCCCGAATGGGCTGGCGTGCGATGGTTCGCTGTGCGTTCGCGACCACTGCATGAACAATCGGCACGACCCTGGCTCCGGGGAAACCGATTATAACTGCGGGGGCCCGTGCAAGCCGTGCCCGATGGGGTTCGACTGCGCGACGGGAGACGACTGCCTCGAAGGCGTGTGCGACTCCGGCATTTGCCGAGCGCCGACGTGCACCGACGGCGTGAAGAACGGCACCGAGACGGGCGTCGACTGCGGCGCGCCGTGCCCGCGCTGCGCGCCGGAGGGCGGGTGCAGAACGGGCGCGGACTGCACGAGCGGCGTGTGCTGGGCCGGCGCGTGCGTGGCGCCGACGTGCACCGACGGCGTGAAGAACGGCGGCGAGCGCGGCGTCGATTGCGGCGGGGAGTGCGATGCGGGGTGCCCGGGCTGAGCGGCGGCGAGTCTGTTCCTTTCAATGGCTCATCAGTCCGAGCGCGGAGAGAGCATCGGCCCATAGCGGCCAGAGCGTACGGTACGGGTGGGTCGCCAGCAGCACGCCGCCGCTCGGGAGGCGCCGGACGTGAAACGGGGCGTGGTCGACCAGGAAGTAGACGTGTTCGCCGGTCATCTCCACCCGCCAGATGGGCGGGCCTTTGCCTGTCACCGTGACCTGTTCGCCTCTCGCCATGCTCTGCGCTGTCAGGTGCATGATCTCGTTCGCGCGCAGCTCGGAGGCGCGCCACGCCTCATCCGGTACCGCCGCCGCTGCGTCGAGCGCCTCGAGCAGCGCGGAGCCCGGCATGGCCAGCGCCTTGAGGACGGTCTCGCGGGAGAGCGCGAGAGATCGCCCGCTGTTGTCTCTCGGGAATACGCGGGCCCCAGCCGGCGCGGCGTCGACGCGCGCGTGCAGCGCCTCCAGCGACATGCCCGCGAGCAGCGAGACCTTTTCCTTGTCGTGGAGGCTGATCCACGACAGGGCTAGATCGCGCGCGATGTCGCGGGCGTCCGCGTGGTACGTCGCGCACATCGAGACCGGCGCGAGCCACGTCCACGCGCTCGTGCAGCCGCCGGTCGAGACGCGCCCGCTCGCGTCCGGCGCGCAGACGCGGAGCAGCAGGTCCTCGAGGTCGTCCAGAACCATGTGCCACGCGACCTCGGCCTCGGCCTCCACGGAGCGCGGGCCGCTGACCAAGGCGAGGTCCATGCGCATGCGGCCAAGGTCCTCGTAGTCGCTTGGGCGCATGTGGATGGGGCCCCTCGGCGTGATGCGCTCGCTCTTGTCGGAGTAGCAGCGAAGAATGAGATCGACAGACTCTCCGGGGCTCAACGCGGCGGCGATGTAAGCTTCAGCATCGGCGTGTTGGAAATGGGCTCGAATCTTCGCGACCGCCTCGTCGACGGAGGTCGCGCCGAAGCTCGCGCTGGGGTGCATGTCCACGTAGATACCGTAGGGTGGGTCTTGGACGAGCGCCGAAAACGCCGCGCGGAGCGCGTCGACCCTAGCGGCCTCGTCACACCAGGCGAAGAAATGCGGTCCTGATCTCATACCTGGATCACCATGATGAGGCTGCTGGTCAGGGCATGAGGCCGAGCGCAGAGAGCGCGTTGGCCCAGAGCGGCCAGAGGGAGCAGTACGGGTGGGTTGCCAGCACCACACCGCCGCTCGGGAGGCGGCGCACGTGGAAGGGGTGGTGCTTTTTCACGAAATGGATGTGACCGTGCGTGGACGTGCAGACCGGCCAGGTGGGTGGCCCCTCGCCGGTCTCCGCGATCTGGCGTGTCAGGTCCACGATCGCGGTCGCGCGCGGCGCGGCGGCGCGCCATGCGTCGTCGGGCGCCGCTGAGGCTTCCAGCGCGTCGAGCAGCGCGGCGGGCGGTGCTGCCAGCGCCTTGAGGATGGTCTCGCGGGAGAGCGAACGCGAGTGCTTGCTCTTGCCTTTCATCGCCACGTGCGCGCCGCGTGGCGCGGCTTCCACCCGCGCGCGGAGCGCTTGCAGCGACATGCCCGCGATGCGCGACACGCTGTCCTTGTCGTGGAGGTGCACCCACGACAGGGCGAGATCGCGGCCGATCTCCTCCGCCTTCGCGTTGTACGTCGCGCACATGTCGACCGGCGCGTGCCAGTGCACTCCATGCGTGCACGCGCCCGTCGGGATGCGCCCGCTCGCGTCCGGCGCACAGAAGCGGACGAGGAGATCCTCGAGGTCGTCCAGGATGAGCTGCGCGGCGACCACCGCCTCGACCTGGATCGAGCGCGGGCCGCTGCCCCAGGCGAGGTCGAAATCAGAGGAAAGAAAATCCTGCTTTCCCCATGGATTCAAGGTGAGGGGGCCGTGCGGCACTTGACGTTCCCTCTCTTCGGAGTGGCACCAGATGTCGATGAGGGCGCGCCTGGAGCCGCGCAGCATCATGCGGAACGATACGCGAGCGCTCGTCTGTCCTCCGAAGCGGGCGCGGGCGATCGCGAGCGCCTCGTCCACGGAGCCCGCTTCGAAGTCCTCGTCCGTCTGCACACGGATGAGGGCGCCCGGGGCGATGACGGCCGATAGTGTCGCCGCGAGCGCGTCGAGCCGCTCTGGCTCGTTACACCATGCGAAGAATCCAGGTCCTAATTCCCTCATAGTCGGATCACCTTGATGGGTCTGTTGAAGCCGTTCAGGGTCGCCCTCTTGTCCTTATTCGTGTCGAAGAGATAGCCGCCCTGCTCGACGTACGTGTCGCCACCGAACTTCGCGCCCCGCTCCACGATGAGCTCGACCTCCTTCTCGACATCTCCGGCGAGCCCCCTCTGCCGTACCCCCTCCATGCCGCTCGACAGCTGCTCGATCACCCTGCCCCCCTCGACGTTGCGGCCCGTTTTCACCTCGCTCAGGATGAGCTTGTTCTGCGCGGATACCGTCAGGAAGTCCGCCCGCGCGACCACCACGCCTCCGCTGACGTCCGCCTCCAGCGCCGCGATCACCGCGTCTGCGTAGGCCGCATAAGGATCCCTCCCCTCGTCGAACGCCCCCTCCACCTCCGTGATGTCCGGCACCTCCACCCACGGTACCTCGCTCTCCCCGAGCGCGTACGCCTGCGGGTCGTCCGAATCCAATCGCTCGATGTTGGTCGATAAGGACGGCTTCGAGAGAGCGCAGGACAGCGCCGAGAGAGCGGATGCCCACCCCCGGCCCGTGCTCGGCGCTTCGCGCCTGCGCGCGGTCCGCCCCTCCCTAATCGCGCGCTTCGCGCGCTCAGGGAGGGGTGCGCCGTCGGGTACCTGCGGCCCGGGTGTGAAGTCCGGAGAAGCGAGGGAGTGCACGACCTGCGTCAGGACATCAGGCCGAGCACGAAGAGGGCGTCGGACCAGAGCGGCCACAGCGAGCGGTACGGGTGGGTCGCGAGCACCACGCCGCCGCTCGGCAGGCGGCGCACGCGGAACGGAGCGTGCTCTTCGAGGAAGCGGACGTGCCTGCGCGTGGTCGTGTCCACCCGCCACGTGGGGAGGCATTCGATCTCCTCGATCTGACTTGTCAGCTCCAAAATCTCTCTCGCGCGTGGCGCGGCGGCGCGCCACGCGTCATCGGGCACCGCCGATGCTTCGAGCGCGTCGAGCAACGCGGAAGGCGGTGCTGCCAGCGCCTTGAGGACGGTCTCGCGGGAGAGCGAACGCGCGTGCTCGCTGCCACCTTTCATGGCGACGCGCGCACCGGCCGGCGCGGCTTCCACCCGCGCGCGCAGCGCATCGAGCGACATGCCTGCGGCGCGCTCGATCTTGCCCTTGTCGTGAAGGTTCACCCACGACAGGGCGAGATCGCGCGCGAGCTCCGCGGCGTTCGCGTTGTACGTGGCGCACATGTCGACCGGTGCAACCCAGCCCCAAGCGTGCGTGCACGCGCCGGTCGGGATCCGTCCGCTCGCGTCTGGCGCGCAGAAGCGGAGCAGGAGGTCCTCGAGGTCGTCCTCAATCACGAGCCACGCCACCGCAGCCTCGGTCTCGATCGAGCGCGCGCCCCTGCCCAAGACGAGATCGAGGGCAGGACTGAGAAAGTCCGACTTGTTGCACACACGCAAGACAAGGGGCCCGGATGCATGGCGACGCTCGTATTCTTCCGCGAAGCATGCGATGCCGAAGCATACGTCGCGGTCCGGGTGGCGCAGCATGACACCGGAGGCTACATCCGCGTTGATCCATCCGGAGAAGTGGGCGCGGACCGTCGCGACCGCCTCATCGATGGAGTGCGTTTTGTACCGGATGTCATTGTCCATCGCCACGCGGATGAGGTCTCCTGGGATCATCACCGCAGACAACGCTGCCGCGAGCGCGTCGACCCGGTCTGCCTCGTCACACCATGCGTAGAACATGGGACCTGCTTCGCTCATAGCCGGATCACCATGATCGACTTGTTGCCCACGGTGACGGGTTTTCCCGTGAGCAGGTTGACCATGTAGCCGTCCCGCACGCCAATGTTCTTGTTATCAAACGTCGCCCCCTGCTTCATGATGAGCTCTAAGCGGGCAACGTCGCCATCGAGCCCCCACTTCGTCTTCAGCGCATCCATCGCGTTCGTCAACTGGTCGATCACGTCCTCCGCGACTACGCGGTCCCCACCTTTTGCCTCGCTGAGAATCAGCTCTTTCCCTCCGCGTAGCGAGACGAAGTCGGGCGCCATCCCCTCGATAGTACGAGGGCGTGACTCCTTTGGTATGCGGAGCACCCTCCGCACGCCATCATCGCCGACCCCGATGAGCGCTCTTCCGTCGTCCACCAGGAACTTGGCCGCCTTCTTCTCGAAGATATTCACCGCCGCCGTCGTGATCGCCCCGCGGAGGTTCTTGTAACCCCTGACGCGGTTCGTCTTCACGATCTGCGCGAACGCTTCCTCGACCTCGGCGATCTCCCCGGCCACCCGGATCGCGGCCGGTCGCAGCCCGCTGCTGGTCTTGACCGCGCGCCACATCGGCCCGATCGCCCCGAGCCCGAAGCCCACCCCCGAGAAGATCCGCTCCTCGTCGCTGAGCTCCTGCCCTGACGGCAAGCAGAACGCCTTCCCGGTGACCGCCTCGCACAGGTCGAGCACCGGCCCCACAACGGGCACGAACCCCACCCCGATGCGCGTCGTCGCGTGCACCAGCGTCTGCATCACCTCCGCGTACGCCTCGACGCCTTCGCCGATCGTCGACATCGCGCCCGCGAACGCGCTGATCGTCTGGTAGAGCTGCGTCTGCTCCAGGTCGAGCCCGTCCCCCGTCCACTGGTTCAGGCTGTCCTTCATCTGGTCGGCGAGCGCATCGAACCGCGGCTTGAGCACCGTGTCCACGTACAAGCGCAGGTCCGCCGGCACCGGCGTGTCCACGAACCAGTCCGACGCATCCATGTACCGCCGCACGTACGCCGTGATCCGGTTCTGCGCCTTCAGGAACGCGTTCGTCTCCGCCAGCGACACCCCCATCCGGTCGCGCAGCGCGATCTCCAGCGCCGCGCTGTTCTCTCGCCACGCCCGCACGTTCGCCACGAAGTCCGCCCGCGCGACCACGACCCCGCCGCTCACACCGGCCTCCAGCGCCGCGATCACCGCGTCCGCGTACCCCGCATAAGGATCCCTCCCCTCGTCGAACGCCCCGTCCACCTCCGCGATGTCCGGCACGTCGACCCACGGCACCTCGCTCTGCCCGAGCGCGTAGTTCCACGAGTCGTCCGGGTCCCACCCCTCAGCCCGCGCGTCCTGCGTCGCGAGGTCCGCCACCTCATCGGCCTGCGCGCCGAACTCGTCGAGCAGCCGCGCGAGCTCGCTCTCCAGGTCGCTGACGCTCTTCTTCAGGTCGTCGACGAGCTGCTCCATCGCCGCCCGCGTCTCCGGGTCGACCACGTCCTTGTACCGGTCCAGGATCGTGTCGAGGTCGGTCCGCGAGATCTCGTCCAGCGGCCGGCTCACCAGGTCGTGCAGCTCCGTGTCGAGCTGCCGCAGGAGGTCCATCCGCGCCCGGAGGTCCGCGACCCTCGCGGCGTTGCGGAGGAGCTCCGTCATCAGGCGGGCGATCCTGACCTCCAGCTCCGCGATGTCGCGCGCCAGCGCCGGGTTGATCTCCGCGAGGCTCAGGTCGACCGCGGTGCTGCCCTCGAAGCCGGTCCCGTCGCGGCGGATGTCGAAGAGCGGCTTGTTCAGGCCGAGCGGCTCCGAGACGAGGTGCACCACGTCGTGCACCTGGGTACACCAGTTGCCGCCGTTCGTGGTGTGGACCCCGAAGTGGAAGTCGTTCCTTCCCATGCGGAGCAGCACCGAGTCGAACTCCGCCTCGAGCGTGTTGCTCGCGGAGCCGTCGGCTTCGATCTGCAGCGCGCCGGGGATCCCGTAGGTGGGCAGCGGCGTCTGATTCACCTCGAAGATGGCAGCGCCTTCATGCGCCAGCTCGGGGCTCGCGCACGAGTCGACGTCCTGATGGCTCCTCCAGAGCACGGTGTACGGCGTGCCGGCCCACGCGAACGACGGCGCCAGCACCGCCAGCATCGTGACCAGCGCGACGAGCTTCTGCAGCACCGCGGCGCCCGAGCGGCGCAGCGCGAACTCCTCCGACCGGCTCATGTCCCCTCCGCGCCGCGCACGGCGGCGTCATACGCGATGGCGGCGCCCTTCACGTCGCCCGCGTCGAGCCTCGCCTGCACCGCATCGAGCGCCGCCGCGGCCATCCCTTTCTCCCGCAGCGCCGCCAGGCCCGCCGCGATCTTCCGCGGCAGGCCCGTCCTGAGCTCCGCCTCCGCGGCGTCGAACCGCCCTCGCAGCGCCGCGCACCCGGCCTCGCGCCACGACGACCCTGCCGCCTCGCAGAGCGGCCGCATCTGCACGAGCGCCACGAGCACCCCGCACCGCTCGGCGAGCAGCGGCAGCCCGAGCTTCTCGCTGACCGGCGGCGCCGCCGACAGCGCCTCCACCCGCGCGCGCGCCCCCTCGCCGAACACCTCCGACGCCCTCTCGATCCGCGACCGCGCGATCGCCTCGCGCGCCCCTTCGTCCGCCTTCAGGATTTCGAGCGCCTGCCGGCGCAGCGCGATGCCGCCGATCAGCGCCGTCGCCGTCGCGTCGCTCCGGGCCACCCGCCGCTGCGCGTAGCCCAGCATCGCGCTCAGCGAGCGCAGCGCCCCCGAGGTCATGTCCGGCACCACCGCCCCGTGCGTCGCGAGCACCTCCTCGTGCGGCGCGATCCCCTCCTCGAACGACACCGCGAGCGCCTGAAGCTCCGCCGACAGCGTCATGATCTCCGCGGCAAGCTCGTTCGGCGCCCGGCTCGCCTCGCGCGCCGCCGCGAGCACCGCCTGCTCCACGCCGTCGAGGCCGTCGAGGTCCGACCGCGACGCCCGCTCCGAGAGCGCCGCGTACGCCGCCGTCTCCGCCGCCTCGGTCGCGCGGTACGCGGCAAACCGCGCCGCGACGCCCGCGTACCGGGATTGCAGCGGCGCGGCGTCGCTCCGGGCCTGCTCGAAGATCGCCTGCACGACCGCCATCGCCTGCTTGTCGGCCGCGAGCGCGGCCACGAGCGGCTCCTCCTCGGCGCTCGCCTTGTCGGTCATCGCCTGCCGGAAGTTGTCGGTCGCGCGGACCGGCTCCTCCTCCAAGATCGCCTCCTGGCGCTGCCTGGACTTCAAGAGCAGCCCGAGGAGCCTGCCGTGCAGGGTCGCCCGGAGCGACTCGGCGTTCTTCTCCTCGTCGCGCACGTAGGCCACCGCCCGCTCGATGTTGTCAAACCAGGCCCGGAGCGCCGCCGCGTCCGCGGCGGGCTCGTCGAGCATCGCGCCGCTCGGCTCGACCGCCCACATCTGGATCGGCAGCTCGCCGTCCGCCTCGGCCTCGCTCCACGCGCTGCCCGGGCCCTCGCTCGCGTCCACGCAGTGCTCGACCACACTGGTGTTCGATTGCGCGCAGAACCGGCCGGGCGCGTGCTCCTCGCGCCCCCACAAGCACCCTGACCCCATCGCGCCGAGCGCCAGGGCGGCCACGGCCGCCACGAGGATCGCCTTTCGCCTCGCGTTCCTTCTCATGCTCATTATCTCCACCCCGCAATTTTTCTCGCCCGTGCAAGCTCGCCCGCCCATTCTCCTGCGGCAAGCGTCGTGGCCGGAGCGACAGGACATTGCTCAGCCAAGGAGCGCGCCGGAGCGCGCGCGAAACTCCGTCCCGTCCGTCTTCAGCGTACAGACCATCGCAGCTGAAGGGCTGGAGGGCCAAGGGCCGAGGGCCCCACCGGAAGAGCAAGAATCCAGCAGCCGGAGCTCAAGAATCCTCTTTTCATCTCCGAAACTCCCATTGTAGCTTCCGCTCTCATTGCCGCCGTCCGGATCTCCCGGCCGGCAGGGAGGAAATATTTATGGAATATTCGGATGCGGTCCTCGAGGCCACGCCGGAGCGCGCGACAAAGCTCCTGATGGGGATAGGCGCCGTCGCCGCGATTCGCACGTTGATGGCCGGGGCGGGGATGACCGATGACGATATCCTGGAGGGCCGAACGCTCCTCCTCGATGTCCTCGCCGCGCCCCGCAGGGCCGGCGCGTCGGCCGACACCGACGATGCCAGGGCGCAGCGCGCCGCGACGGGGGAGCTCGATCAGTGGGACGAGCCCAATTACGCCCGTTATGGCGCCGCGCTCCGCCGGCGTTTCCCCGACGTGCACGATTACGTGTTCAAGGATGTCGCGCCCTCCACCGGCACCGCGTCCGTCCGGGGAGTGGCCACCTTCCTCGCGCGGCTCGACGTCCTCGAGAATGGCACCGATCCGGACCGCGCCGGGTCGAAGCAGAGCGATAAAAAGGCCGTCGCATTCCTCGCCACCCGCGGCCTCGACAAGGCCGAGCGCAAGCGCCTCAAGGGCCTTGTCGACGTGGCGCTCGGCCCGACATCGCCTCTGCCCGAGCACACCGAGCTCCCGGAGGCCGCGCGCCGGCGCGAGGCGCTCGTCAAGCTGCGCGGCTGGTTCGACGAGTGGTCGACAACGGCCCGCGCCGTGATCAAGAAGCGCAGCTACCTCATCCGCCTCGGCCTCGCGAGCCGCAAGACGCCCCAGCGCAAGCCCACGACCACGCCGGCCAAGCCCGTCGCCACCCCGCCCACGCCGGCGGCGTCGGGCGAAGGGGCCAGCGACAGCGACGTCGCGTAATCAAGCACACAAGATCCGGCTTTCGGAGCGCGCCCGAGACCTTCCCGCGCGCGCCCGAGACCTTCCCGCGCGCTCCGGAAGCTTCGCGCGCGGTCCGGAAGCTCTCCCGCGCGCTCCGGAGCACGAGCTTTCGCGCACTTAGCGGCGTCCGCCGCGCCCCCGGCGCTGTCCGGCGCGCGCCGGGCGACGAATTTCTCGGGAAATTCGACCCTCCGCCCCGCGCGCGAAGCTTCCGGACCGCGCGCGAAGGTTTCAGGACCGCGCGCGAAGCTTCCGGACCGCGCAGGAACCCCTCCGAACCGCGCGGCAAACCCTCCGGACCGCGCGGCAAACCCTCCGGACCGCGCGCGAAGCCTCCGCGCCGGCGCCGAGCACCTTCGCGCGCTCCCCGGAATCCCTCGGGTCAGCGCCCCGCCGACTCGAACCTCGGCGCCGCCTCGAACGTCTCCGCGAGCGTCCGCCGGTACTCGTCCGCGATCTGCACAAGCCCGTCGATGAGCAGCGCCACCTCGTGATCCGCGAACCCCTCCAGCGCCGCCACGCACGACACCGCCACCTCGTCCCCCGTGATCGACACGCGGAACTCCCCCGTCGTCTGGTCGTTCATCGTGAGCAAGAACCGGTAGAACGGCTCGTGGTTCGCCGCCGGCACGCCCACCACCGGCGCGCGCAGCGTCAAGAGGCGCCCCGCCTCGTCGAGCTCGATGTCCACCTGCGTCGCCGTCTCCGCCGCCGGGAACGGCCGCTGCGCGATGCGCCACGCCCGCGGACCGACCCGCGCCCGGTTCGCGATGATCCCGAGCGACGACAGGCCCTGCCGGATCATCCGCTCGACGCCCGCGCGCGCCGGAGACGGCGCGAACGCGTGCGGCAACAGCCGACCGCAGCCCAGGCACCGGTCGCTCTCGATGTCGAACGGCTCCTCGCACGCCGGACAGCGGTACACCGGCGCCCGATCCCGGAGCTCGCCGAGCGGCCGATCCACGAGCGCGAGCAGCGGCTGGAACGCGCCCGCCGGGAGCACCGCGCTGTGGCCCGCCAGCTCCCCGGCGACGCCCGGCAGCGCCGCGACCACCCCGATCGCGCGCCCCTCCGGATCGAGCACCGGCGCGCCGAGCGGCGCCGTCACGTCGAGCTCGAACCCAGGCAGCTGCCCGTCGACCTTGCGCGCCACGTGGCTGACCCGCGCGACCGCGAGCCGCAGGCTCTGCCCCGGCAGGCAGCTCAGCACCGCGGCGCGCTCGCCGAGCCGCGGCTCCGCCGGCGCGCGCACCGCGAGCGCCGTGACGCCCGGCGGCTCGACCGGCGCGACGAGCGCGACGTCCCGGCCCACGTCGGCCGCGACCACGCGACCCGCCATGCTCCGCCCGTCCTCGAACGTCAGCGCGACCTCCGTCGGGTAGCCGAGCCCGCGCCGGCTCGTCACCACCACGCCGTTGCCGAGCGCCACCCAGCCGGTCGTGACCAGCGCGCCGGCGCGGATCGCCACCACCGAGCGCCGCGCGCGGGCGACGCGCTCGTGGAGCAGGGCCAGATCGCCGTCGCCGTGCGCCGCGAGCTGCGACGTCATTGGGCGACGATCCTCGACAGCGCCGTCATCAGCAGATCGATCGTGCCCGGCTTGGCGCCGTCGCGCTGCGCGTACGCGACGATGTCGCGCAGCCGCTGCTCCGTCTTGGCCGGCAGCTTCGTGCGCACGAGCAGCTCCGACAGCGCGCCGATCGCGAGGAAGTGGCGGAGCACCGGATCGGCCGGCGCGCGCTCGATCTCGCGCAGGTAACGGCCGAGGTGCTCGCGCGCGAGCGCCGCCGTGGTGAGCGGATCGATGTGGAGCGGCTTCTCCTCGGGCACCTGCCCGCGCAGCGTCACGAGCCGCTCCATCGCGAGGAACGCCGGCTCGGCGACCCCCGCGGCGTTGCCGCGGCGCGCGCCGCCCTCGGCCTGGGCGAGCTCGCGGGTCGCCGCCGCCGTGCAGCGGTAGAGGTGCGCCACGGCGTCGGGCATCGCCTCGCCGTGCTCGTAGATCGCGCGGAACACGGTGCACCGGATGAGGAGCACCATGACGCCCGGCCGCTCCTGGAAGCTGAGCGCCGCGCCGAGCACCTGCGCGTCCCGGAGCAGCTGGCAGAACCGATCGGCCGGCGTGTTCGCCGCCTCGGAGCGCGCGGCGCCGTTCTGGCGCGACGGCGGATCGATCTCGACCTCCGGCAGCGCGGGCGGGCGCACCGACACCGGCGTCGACGCCGGCGTCACCACGGCGGCCATGCCGGAGGAGGTCGAGCGGCGGAAGGGCACGGTGCGCGCGCTGCGGCGATCGCTGGCCTGCGCCGGCGCGTCCGCGGCCGGCGCGGGCTCACCCGACAGCGGCGTCGCCGTCGCCGCGCCCGCCGGCGCCGGCTTCGCGGCGGAGGCCTCGGGCCCCGGCATCGCCATGCTGCTGATCGCCTTGGACGCGACGCCGCCGTCGTGGGCCGGCGGCAGGATGCCGGCCTTGGGCGTGGGCGCGCCGCCGTTCCTGCCTGACGTGCCGCCCGAAGCGGCGCCCATCGACACCGGCAACGGCGTGGACGCGAGCGAGGGGGACAGGATGTCGGGGATCGCGTCCGCGTCGCGGATCGGGCGCGCGACCGACTCGGGCAAGCGCGGCAGCGGGGGCGCCGCCCACGCGGAGAGCTCCTCGGCCGGCAGCCGCACCGCCGAGACCGGCGTCGGCGGCCCGGCGGCCCGCACCGACGGCGCGCCCTGCGCGCGGCCGGGCGCCGGCGGGATGGAGAAGCTCTTGAGCGGCCGGGCGCGGCCGGCCGACGCCCAGGTCAGGCTCGCCCGCTGCTCCTCCGAGAACGGCGGCCGCGCGTCGAACCAGGCGCCGAGCGTCGCCGCGAGCCGCTGCGCCGCCTCGCCGCTGTCGCGCAGCGCCCGGCGCAGCGCCTCCGGCGCGAGGGCGGCGACGCGGCCGACGCGGCGGAGCAGCAAGAGATCGTCCCGCAGGCAGAGCCGGAACGGCTCGGCGCCGCCCGAGAGCTCCAGCGCCGCCCGCAAGAGCGGCACCCGCTGCCGCTCGGCGACGCGCACGACCGGCACGTCGATCGACACCCGCTCGTTCGCCGCGTCGAGCGCGACGAAGAGCGTCGCCGCCCCGAGCGGAACGAGCCAGCCCACGCCGTCCTGCAGCGTGGTCGCCTGGACGGCGGTCCCGGCCTCGGCCGAGGCGCAGTGGGCCACGAAGCGCACCGGATCCCGCGTGCGCCACGCGTCGATCGAGCTGCCGTCCCAGTCGCCGTCCGCGGGCGGCGGCTTGCGCGAGAGCGAGAGCGCCGGCGCGCGGTCGACCCCGCACGCTTCGCACCGCGGCCCGCGCAGCGGGAAACCGCACGCCGCGCAGAAGTCGGAGGCCGGGCTCGACGGGACCGCCACGCCGACAGCATACCTCAGCGCAAGGCCGAGGTGGCACCGGGGTTTGCTCTCACAGGAACGGATTCAGGTGGAGCGCAACCTTGGCCTCCCGCAGGTTGTGCTGGACCCTGCGGATGAAGTGGACGAGCAGGTAGGCCCAGACGGAGAACGTGACGACGCTGATGACGAGCTGGACCGTCTTGCTGACGCCGATCACCATCCAGAGCGCCGTCAGGAGGAACGCCACGAACGAGAGCGGGACGAACCACTTCCAGCACAGGTTCATCATCTGGTCGATCCGGACGCGCGGCAGCGTCCAGCGGATCCAGATGACCACGAAGACGAGCGCCCAGCTCTTCAGCAGGAACAGGAAAACGCCGAGGAGCTGGAGGCCGAAGCTCCCCTCCTGCTGGGCCGGCGAGACGCCGGGGATCTGCCATCCGCCGAGGAAGAGCGCGCTCGCGATGCCGCACATCACGAAGACGTTCGCCCACTCGGCGAAGAAGAAGAAGAGGTAGCGCATCCCCGAGTACTCGGTCGAGTAGCCGGCGACGAGCTCGCTCTCCGCCTCGGGCAGGTCGAACGGCGCGCGGTTGCCCTCCGCGAGCGCGGTCGTGAAGTAGAGGAAGAACAGCGCGAACGTGATCGGGTTGCGGAAGACGAACCAGTGCCAGGGCCAGCCGCCCACGTCGAGCACCGAGGGCCCGGCGCCGCCCTGCGCGGCGATGATGTCCTGGAGCCGCAGCGAGCCGGTCATCATCACGATGCACACGATCGCGACCGCGCCGGGGATCTCGTAGCTGATGATCTGCGCCGCCGAGCGGATGCCGCCGAGGAGCGACCACTTGTTGTTCGACGCCCAGCCGCCGGTCATCAGGCCGATCGTGACGAGCGACGTCACGGCGATGACGAAGAGGATGCCGATGTCGAGGTCGGCCGCGATGAGGTACTGCCCGAACGGCATGACCACGAACGTGGCCGACACGCCGACGAAGACGAGGTAGGGCGCGAGCCGGAAGAGCGCCCGGTCGCTCTCGGCCGGGATGACGTCCTCCTTGAGGATCGACTTGATCCCGTCGGCGATCCACACGAGGAGGCCCTGCGGCCCGGCGCGGTTCGGCCCGATGCGCGACTGCATGCGCGCCGAGACGCGGCGCTCGACCCAGGTGATGATCCCCGCGGTCGGCGCCATGAAGAGCAGGATGATCGCGGCGGCGATGCCGAGGATGATCCCGGCGCCGAGGAGATCGGTCGGGGCGCTCGCGTGGAACCCCTCGGTCGAGAGCTTGACCTCGGACGGCGCCCCGCCCCGCCGGATCCCGACCGGCGACAGCCGCTCGTGGCCGCTCGGGGCCACGTCGCCCTTCGAGAGGACCTTCACGCCCTCGAAGCTCGTGATGACGTCGCCGGCGAGGATCTGCGCGCGGCTCGCGGGGCTGCCGTCGCGCACGGAGGTCACGACGAGCCCGCCGGCGGGCGGCGACTCGGCCGCGACCTCGACGCCGAAGAACGCGAGCGCGCGCGCCCCCTCCTTCTCGCGCGCCTCGATGACGGCGCGGCGCGGGGTCGGGGGGATGAAGTCGATCGTGACGCCCCGCACCGTGCCGGAGACGGGGAGCGCGCCGTGCGCGGTCGCGGGGACCTCGACGGTCACGTCCCCGTGGAAGGTCGTGTGCACCGCGTCGTCGCCGCGGCCGGCGAAGCGCGCCTGCATCCCCTCGGAGAAGACGAGCGACACCTTGTTGCTGCTGATCTGCGCGCCGTCGATCTCGATGCTCTGGCCGGTGAGCGGCGCCTGGCCCGGGCGCCGCAGCGTCCCGCGGAACGTGACGACCGCCTCCCTCGCCTGCGCGGTGGGCAGGTTGGTCCCGAGGATCTCGATGCGGTCGCCGAGGTCGACCTCGCGCGGCACGACGTCGATGACGCTGAGGAGCTCGGGCGCCGTCCTGCTCTCGGCGCAGCCGGCCCCGCCGAGGAGGGCCAGGAGGGCCAGGAGGCACGGCAGGAAGCCGAGAGAGAGAGCTCTCCAGGGTGGAGATCCGCGCATGGCGCCGCTTATAAACCGCGCCGCCCGGGCGGTCGAGATTGCGGAGATCGGCGCGCCGACGCCGCCGCCGGCGCTCGCCGCGCCCGCGCCCGCGCCGACGCCGCCGCGCCCGCGCCGACGCCCGCCGCTTCCGCGCCGCGCGGCCTCGCCCCGGCGCTTCCCTACCCGGGTTCCCCTGGCCGCGCGCCCCGGACGGGGAGGAAGTACCGGCTGCCGTCGAGCTCGTTCACCCCGACGTAGAGCTCCGCCTCGAACACGTCCTTGAGCCGGCGGTAGGTCATCACCTCCTCGATGGTGCCCTGCGCGACGAGCCGCCCGGCCTTGAGGAGCGCGACGCGGTCGGCGTACTGGGCGGCCGCGTTGAGGTCGTGCAGCACCGCGACGCAGGCGAGGCGCCGCTCGGCGACCTCGCGGCGCACGACCTCGTGGACCTCGATCGAGTGGCGGATGTCGAGGTGGGCCCCGGGCTCGTCGAGGATCAGCACCTGCGCCTCCTGCGCGAGCGCCCGGGCGATGGCGACCCGCTTCTGCTCGCCGCCGGAGAGCTCGGCCACCGGCCGCTCCGAGAGCTCCACGAGATCGCAGGCCTCGAGGGCGCGGGCGACCGCCTCCTCGTCGCGGCGGGAGGCGCGCATCCAGGCGCCCTGGTGGGGCGCGCGGCCCATCATGACGACCTCCCGCGCCGAGAACCCGGGCGCCGAGGCGATCCCCTGCGGCACGACCGCCACGCACCGCGCGATCGCCCGCCGGTCCATGCCGCCGAGCGGCCTGCCCAGCAGGGTCGCCCCGCCCCGCGCCGGCCGCAGGGCCCCCGAGAGGACCCGGACCAGCGTCGATTTGCCGGCGCCGTTCGGCCCGAGGACGGCGCAGAGCTCGCCCGCGCGCACCTCCAGGCTGATCCCCTCCAGCGCCAGCCTCCCTGTGGGATAGCTGGCCGCCACGTCTCGCAGCTCGATCGCCGGCTCCTGCACGTCGCCCAATTTATGAGTGATATCGAGTCATCTTTCCTTGCGCGAGCGATCTGTCGGTGGTCCAATCGACTCGAGGCGTAGAGGAGATGGAAACGGCGAAGGAGACCCTGGGAGGCGGCGAGGTACCGCGTCGCGTTATTAAGCGCTACTCCAATCGGAAGCTCTACGACACGAAGGACAGTCGTTACGTCACCCTGCAGCAGATCGGGGAGATGGTCCGGGCTGGCGAAGAGGTCCAGATCATCGACAACGCGACCAAGGAGGACAAGACCGAGGTCACGCTGGCGCTGATCATCTCGGAAGATCTCAAATCGCAGCCGCGCTCGGTACCGCTCGGCACGCTGCGGGATCTGATCCAGGAGCGCGGCGAGCGGCTGCTGTCGCAGCTGCGCGAGGGCCCGATCGGCCGGCTCATCCCCGGCGCGGTCCCCGGCGAGGGCGGGGCGGCGGTGCCCGGCGCGGCGCCGGCCCCCGCGCAGGAGCCGGCGGCGTCCGCGTCGCCGGGGTCGCAGCCGCCCCCGCCGCTCGACGCCGACAAGTCGAGCCACGCGAAGGGGCGCCTGAGCGGGATCGTCGAGAGCTCGAAGCAGACGCTCGATCAGTGGCAGCAGGCCGTCGACGAGCGCATCCGCGCCATCCTCCCGGGGCTCGGGCTGGTCCGCGATCTTCAGGCCGATGTCAAGCGCCTCTCGCAGCGCATTGACGAGCTGGAGGCGAAGCTCCAGGAACGCGCGGGTGAACGGGCCGAGGGCGCCGCTCCTCCTCAAGCTGGCTCCGCCGCGGACGAACCCGCGGGCGAGGGACCGGGGGACGAGAGCCGGCTGGAATAGCCCTGGCCGTTCCCCTGTTGCCCCCGTCGAGCCCATGCCGTTCTTCTTCAGCAAGAAACCTGCGTCCGTAGCGCAGGACCTTTCGTTGGCCAGCTGCGAGGGGGGCCGCGCCGACGCCTTCGAGATCGAGCTGCTCGGTCATCTGGACACGCTGTACGGCGTGAGCTGCCGGATGACCAAGAGCTCGACCGAGGCGGAGGACCTGGTCCAGGACACCATCGTCAAGGCGATGCGCGCCCGGGATCAGTTCGAGCCCGGCACCAACCTCAAGGCCTGGCTGCTGCGGATCCTCACCAACACGTTCATCAACCGGTACCGCCGGGGGGGCCTCGAGCGGGGCATCTTCGACGGGCCGGACGCCGAGCCGCTCACCGACGGGTGGGTCGGGGCGACGACGATGCGCGCGATGCGCGATCCGGAGACCCAGGCGCTCACGCCCCTCATCGAGGCGGAGGTGCAGCGCGCCCTGGACGAGCTGCCCGAAGAGTTCCGCCTGGCGGTGGTGCTGTCGGACATCGAGGAGCTCTCCTACAAGGAGATCGCCGAGGCGATGGGGTGCCCGATCGGCACGGTGATGTCGCGGCTGCACCGCGGCCGCAAGCTCCTCCAGAAGACGCTGCGCGAGCACGCGGTGCTGATGGGCATCGTCAGCGACGACGCGGCGAAGGACGCGCCCGCCGACCTGGACGCGTACCGCAAGCGGAAGCGGGGTGTCGCATGAGCGCCGCGAAGTCGATCGAGAGCTGCGCGCGGTTCGACTACGCGCTGTCGGCCTACGTCGACGGCGAGCTGGATCCGGACCACGCGGTCGACCTCGAGTCCCACCTCGTCCAGTGTCCGCCGTGCTTCGAGCAGGTGAAGATGCTGCGCTCGCTGCGGACGAGCCTGAAGCGGGCGAAGCCGGCGGCGTGCCCGGACGCGCTGCGGGCGCGCATCGCCGCGGCCATGGCGCACGAGCAGGCGCGCGGCGCGGCGCGCGCGGCGGCGCAGGCGGCCGACGCGAGGCCGCGGCTCATGCACAGGGGGTACGCCGTCGCGCTCGCCGCGGCCGCGGGCGTCGCGTTCATGGTCGGCGTGACGCGGGAGCGGGCCGCCGCCCCGGCGGACACGGCCAAGGCGAGCACGAAGGCGGACGTCGAGCTCGCCCGCGCCGAGAGCGTCGAGGTCCTGCTCGACGATCTCGTCACGCAGCACGCGCAGCCGCTCCCGCCGGAGACGACCAACCCGGAGGACCTGCCGCGCTTCGATCCGTTCGTCGGCGTGCCGGTCCGCAGGCCGGAGTTCCCGTCGATGCCCGTGAACTTCATGGGCGCCCGCGTGCACACGATGCGCGATCGGCGCGCCGCGCTGCTCCAGTACATCGTGAGGGGCAACCACCGGGTGACGGTCTACCTCTTCAACTCGCGCGCGGTCCCGGTGCAGAAGGCGCAGCCGATCCTGCAGCCGCGCGTCGTGCGCGAGCGCCCCGTGTACGTGGGCAAGATCAACGGCTACTCCGTCGTCGCCGCCGAGCACAGCGGCGTCGGCTACGCGCTCGCCTCGGATCTCGGCGACGACCTCAGCACGCAGCTCGTCCTCGCCGCGATGCAGTGATCCGCCCGCGCCCGCGCGAGCGGGCGCCCCCTCCCTTCCATTCCCCTATCCCGCGAGAGACCGCATGCGTTTCGTCTTCGTCATGGATCCGCTGAGCCGCGTGACGCACGACAAGGACACGTCGTTCGCCTTCATCCGCGCGGCGCAGGCGCGCGGCCACGAGAGCTACCACTGCCTTCCGCGCGACCTCTCGATCGAGGGCGGCGAGGCGCTCGCCTCGGCGACCCCGGTGCTCATCGGCGACGCGCCGCCGTACATCTCGCTGGATCTCGCCGCGGGCCCGCGGCGGCTCCGGCTCGCGGACGTCGACGCGATCTTCATCCGCAAGGACCCGCCGTTCGATCGCAGCTACCTGTACGCGACGCTGCTCCTGGAGCGCGCGCGGCGCTGCCCGCTCATCGTGAACGACCCGCGCGGGCTGCGCGACGCCAACGAGAAGCTCTACGCGCTGAACTTCCCCGAGTGGACGCCGAAGACGCTGGTCACGGCCGACCGCGAGCAGATCCACGCGTTCGTGCGCGCCCTCGGCGGCCTGGCGGTGATCAAGCCGCTCGACGGCGCGGGCGGCCTCGGCGTGCTGCAGATCAGCGAGCGCGACAAGAACGCGCGCGCCATCGCGGACATGATGACGAACGAGGGGCACCGCCTCGCGATGGTCCAGGAGTACCTGCCCGCCGTCGTCCAGGGCGACAAGCGCGTCCTGCTGCTCGACGGCGAGCCGCTCGGCGCGATCCTCCGGGTGCCGCGCGACGACGATCACCGCTCGAACATCCACGTCGGCGGGCGCGTCGTGTCGACGGAGCTCTCGCCGCGCGAGCTCGAGCTGGTCCGCGCGGTCGCGCCGCGCCTGCGCGCCGACGGCCTCCACTTCGTCGGCCTCGACGTCATCGGCGAGCGCCTGACCGAGGTCAACGTCACGAGCCCGACCGGCATCCAGGAGCTCGGGCGCTTCACCGGCACCGATCCCGCGGACAGGGTGATCGCCTGGGCCGAGGAGCGGGCGCGCGGCCGAGCGGCGCGCGCGTGATCCGCCGCGCGGACGGATCCCGACCCGCGCCCGGGATCCGCGGTACGCCGGGAAGTTGGCCCTGAGGCCCCGCTTCTGCGAAGGCTCCCCCATGGGCGAGTCATTCGAGCGATGTGCCGTATGCGAGGACGGCGAGCTGGTCGAGCGGGAGGGCGGTGCGCCCGGGGATCCTCGCGCGAGGACGAGGATGGCGCGCGTGGTCATCCAGGGGCGCTCGCTGAGCCTGTGCCGGACGCACGCGGCGACCGTCGCCGCCGCCATGCCGGAGACGTTCGAGGAGATGCGCGAGCTCTTCGTGGGGCTCCAGCGCGGCGTTCAGCCGCCTCCGCGCGACGTGGCCGTCGAGCGGCGCTCTCCCATCCCGCGCCGGAACCCCGAGGACCGGCGCGTGTTCCCGCCGCGCCCGGAAGGCCGGCGGCTCGGCGGCGGGCGCCGCGCGACCGATCCGGCGGAGTGACGACGCGCGCCGATCCGCCGCGCGCAGCGAACCGCCGCGAGCGGCGTGGTAGGGTCTCGCCATGACATCCCGCAGGCGCGTCGTGATCGGGCTGGGGTCGAACCTCGGCGATCGCCTCGCCACCCTCCGCGCCGCGATCGACGCGCTCGCCGCGGATCCCGAGCTCGAATTGGTCGGCGAGTCGTCGCGCTACGAGTCGCCGCCCGCGGGCGGCCCGCCGCAGAGCGACTACGTGAACGCCGCGGCGCTCCTCGCCACGTCGCTCCCCGCGCGCCAGATCCTCGAGCGCACGCTCGCCGTGGAGCGCTCGCTCGGGCGCACGCGCCCCGATCCGGTGCGGTGGGGGCCGCGCACGATCGATCTGGATCTGCTCTGGATCGAGGGCGAGGTCGTCGCCGAGCCCGATCTCGTGGTGCCGCACCCGCGGCTCTGCGGGCGCGCCTTCGCGCTGAGGCCGCTGCTCGACGTCGCCCCCGACGCGCGCGATCCGCGCACCGCCGTCGCGTACGCCTCGCTCCCCGACGCGAGCGCGCCCATTCGCCGGCTCGATCCGAGCTGAGCGCGCGCGCCCCTCAGCTCGAGGGCGGCGCTCCGGCGCGCGCCCGGAGGCCAGCGCGGCCGCCGGCGTACGACGCCGCGGCGCCGATCGCGACCATCACCACGAGCAGCAGCGCCCACCCCAGCGCGCCCGCCGGCGCGCCCTCGGCGAGCGCGAGCGCCCACGCGAGCGCCGCGACCACGGCCCCGCTCGCGGCCGCCTCGCGCCGCCCGGCGCGACCGCCGAACCGCCCCACGAGGTAGCCGCCGGCGAGGCCGGCGAGCGCGAACGCGATCGCGTTGAGGCCCACCATCGCGAGCCGCACCGACCCCTCCGCCGCGGCGTCCCCCGTCCGCTCGATCATCCGGCGCAGCAGCGTGTTCGCGAGCCCCGCGAGCGGCAGCCACACGATGAAGATCGCCACCGTGCCGAGCGCGATCCAGTGCCACGGCGGGCGCTCCTCGCCGTCGTCGTCGCCGCCGCCGCCCTGCAGGACCGGGAGCCTGCGCTTCTCCGGCGAGCCCGTCGCGCCGCGGGGAGGCGCCGCGCCGGGCGCGCTCGGCGCGCCGGGCCCCGCCGTCGGGCCGCTGCCGACGACCGGGAGGCGCCGCTTCGGCCCGTCGACCATGGCGTCAGCTGGGCTTCGTGGTCGGAGGCGCCGCGGGGGCCGGAGCCTTCCGCCAGAGCCGCCGCGCTTCGTCCTGCAGGCGGACCAGCCGCCGCTGCTCCTGGATCAGGCCGCCGTAGGCGCGAGGCACCCGCGGATCCTTCGCGAGCGCGTACAGGACCTGAAGCGCCGCCTCGGCGTCGTCCGTCGCGCGGTGCGCCTTGTCCAGCGTGATCCCGAGCCGAGCGGCCATGTCGCCGAGGGCGCGGCTCTCCTCGTTCTTGTAGAGCTCACGGGCGAACGTGAGCGGGTCGATCCAGTCGACCTCCCGCCGCATCGCGGGCGGCGGCTCGCGCGGGCGCATGCCCACGCGCTCGAGCTCGGCGAGCAGGAACGAGCGGTCGAAGGCGGCGTTGTACGCCGCGGGGATCGCCCCCTTGAAGCAGGCGAGGATCTCCTCCGCGACCTCGGCGAACGACGGCTTGCCCTCGACGTCCGCGTCCTTGATCCCGTGGATCGCGGTGCTCTCCGCCGGGATCGGCCGCCCCGGATGGATGAGCCAGTTGTAGCGCGTCAGGATCTCCCCGGAGCGGCCGATGACGATGCCGAGCTCGATGATGCGATCCCCCGCGGGATCGCGCCCCGTCGTCTCGACGTCGATGAAGGCGATGGGCTGGTCGATCCAGGCGCTGCCCGCGTCGATCTCGGACGCGACGCCGACGGCGCGCACCTTGAGGAGGTGCGCGATCCCAGGGTAGTGCCGGCCCGTCGGGAAACAGCCGCACGGGTCGGCGACCTTCAAGGCGTCCTCGGCTGGGCGGGCTGCGCGGGCTTGGCAGGGCCGGCAGAGGCCGCGGAGCGCGCCGCGCTGCCGCCGGCGGCGGGCGTCGCGCTGGCGGCGGGGGTCGTGCTGCCGGAGGGGGGCGCGTCGGGCGCGCCCGCCTCCGTGCCGGCCGGCTTCGGCGGCGCCGGCCGCGGCGTCTTGCCGAGGAGCTCCAGATCGAGCTTCACCCAGTCCTCGAGGTCCTGACCCGGGTTCGTGAGGAGCTGCAGGTCGACCTCGCGGCCGTTGATGTAGATGAGCGGCGTCCCCTCGAGCCCGACCTCCTCGGCCTGCTTCTTGTCCTTCTCGATGCGCGCCTTCGTCTCGGTCGAGACGAGGTCGGCGCGGAACTTCACCGGGTCGAGCTTGAGCCGCTGCGCGTAGCGCTCGATGTCGGCCTGCTCCAGCTTGTCCTGGTTCTCGAAGAGGAGGTGGTGCATCTCCCAGAACTTGCCCTGGTTCATCGCGGCGATCGCCGCGCGCGCGGCGGGCTCGCCGTGGACGTGCGCCTGGAGCGGATAGAACTTGAAGACCAGCCGCACCTGCCCGTCGAAGCGGCTCACGAGGCCCTCGAGCAGCGGCGACATGAGCCGGCAGAACGGGCACTCGAAGTCGGCCCACTCGACGATCGTGACCGGCGCGTCGGGCGGCCCCATCTCGGGCGAGCCGTCGGTGGCGAGCGTCTTCACCTTGTTCGCGTCGAAGCGCATGCGGAACGCCTCCTCGCGCTCCTTCTTCGACCGGCCGTCCTTGACCTGCTTGAGCAGGAGCTGCGCGGCGGGGAGGCACGCCTTACAGGCGCGCTGCTCCTTCACGCACTGCGCGATGTTCACGGGCGTGTCCGGGCAGGGGGAGAGGAGCTCCGAGACCTGGGCGGCCCACTCTCGACGCTCGCGGGGCGTGAGCGACGAGGTGTCCACGCCCGGAAGCGAGACCGACACCTCCTGGGGCGGGGCGGGTTTGGGCTCGCTCGAGCCCGAGTTGCCAGGACAGCCCGTGACGCCGATCGAGAGCAACGCGAGGAGCGGCGGCATCCAGCGCAGGAATGACATCGCGGCGCGAGCTTAGTCGGACCCTTTGCGAGATGCTAGCGCGGGTGTAGCGTCAAGGCGTGCGGAGCGTCCTCTACCGCTTCCCGGATCTGCAGCAGTTCGAGCGAATCGTCGGCGATCCGGAGGAGGGCGACCTCGAGCTCGGGCTGCCCGCGGGGGAGATCGTCGCGGATGGCGAGTGGGTGCTCGCCGTCTTCGAGCTGGGCGAAAACCGCCGCGCGACGTCGGCCGCGGCGTGCGCTTCCGTCTCGCCCGAAGGGGCGCGGCTCACGTTCGAGCCGCGCGACTGGCGCCGCCTCGCCCACTTCGCGCGGACGGAGGCGACCCGCCCCGGCTCGATGCCCGACACCGACGCGGCGGCGCTCGTCCGCGCCGAGGCCGAGGTCCGGTCCGCCGCGCCCCCCGGCGGAAAGGGCGCCGGCGCGGTGGGCCGGGTCCCCTCGCCCACCGCGCCGCTCCGGCTGAAGGGCAAGGGCTCGCGGATCCTCGTCGTCGACGACGATCCGCAGATCCGGGAGATGCTGTCGACGATGCTCGAGGCGGTCGAGCTCGCCGTCGTCGCGGTCGCCAGCGCGGAGGAGGCGCTGGAGCGCGTCCACAGCGCGCCCTTCCACCTCGTGGTGCTCGACTGGAACCTCCCGAGGATGAACGGCATCGAGCTCTGCCGGACGCTGCGGCAGGACCCAGGGCTCCGCGATCTGCCGGTCCTCTTCCTGACGGCGAACGCCTCGTCGCAGGACATGGTCTACGCGTTCGCCAGCGGCGCCGACGACTACATGGTGAAGCCGTTCCGCGCCCCCGAGCTGGGGGCGCGGATCTTCAGCCTGCTCCGCCGGACCCGGCGCAGCGCCCCGTGAGCGGCCTCGCCGCGGCGCCGCGCCTCGCCCGCGGCGCCGCTCAGAAGGCGACGTCCACGTTGAGGTTGAGCACGCCGATGTTCTGCGTGTAGATCCCGCCCGAGTCGGGCGCCCGCGAGCTGCCCGCCAGGCCCGCGGTGATGCTCTTCCCCGTGGTGTCCCGGCCGACGTAGAAGAGGTGCGTGTACGACGCGGCGAGGTGCAGCCGCTCCACGACCTGGAAGCGGCCCCCCACGGAGAACGAGACATCGTGGAAATCGGTGGCCGAGGGGTCCAGGGTGTCGTCGGGGACCGCGTTGGAGTCGTAGCCGACGCCGCCGAAGACCTCGCTCGAGGGCCGCGGCCAGTAGCTGATGCCCGCGCGCACGCCGAACGTGTCGCTCCAGCGGCGGGCGATGTTCTGCACCACGCCGGCCGGGTCGGCGGCGGAGCCGTCGCTCCGGATCTCGCACGCCGCGCCCACCATGGTGAGGCACTGGTTTTCCATGGTGCTCCAGCGCGTCCAGTCGCCGAAGACCCGGAGCTCGAGGCGCTCGGCCGGGGCGAAGCGAGCGCCGAGCCGCACGATGTCGGGCAGGTCCTGGTGCAGCTCGACGTCGGTCGGGGGGCTCGAGACGCCGTTGAAGCGGTTGGTGAGCGTGCCCTCGAGGGTCTCTCCCCCCGTGACGTTCGGCCGCGACTGGTACGACGCGCCGATCCAGAGCTTCTCCGGCACCGCCTCGACGAGCGCGCCGACGCCGAAGCTGCCGTGCAGCCCGCTCACCTCGAGCAGCGAGCGCCCCTCCGTCGCAAGGAGGTTGTCGCCGGAGGCGTTGCGGGCGCGGACGGTGTTCACCTGGGCCCGAATCAGGTTCCCGGAGACGCCGAGGCTGAGGCGGAGCGCCGGGATCCGGTAGGCCGCGGCGAGCGTGAAGTACATCGCCTGGAGCTCGGACTCGATGGAGTGCCAGCGCTGCACCCCGTCGACCGGCCCGGCGAGCTCGCCATTTCCCTCGAAGGCGCCGTTCGTGTTCCAGGACGCAGCGCCGCCGAAGGGCACGTAAACGCCGACACCGAGCGCCAGGTCGCCGAGCTTGGCCGACGCGCCGAGCATCGGCGAGGCGGCCAGGTTGAGCAGGCTCGCCGACCCCGTGTTCGCCCCCGGCGCGGTCACGTCATCGGACGGCGCCTGCGGGTGTGTGTAGGAGGCCGCGCGCAGCGCCAGATTTCCGTCCAGGAACAGGTGAATCCCCTCGCTCTCGGCGATGCCAGCGGGGTTGTAGTAGATCGCGGTCGGATTGCTGGTGATCGGGTTGCCGTGCTCGCCGCCGAAGCGCGCGGTCGCGAAGCCGCCGGCGAACGCAGGCGCGGTCCAGACAAGGCCGCCGAGGAGGCCGACGGAGAGCGCGAGACGGTGGCGGTGGATGGGCATTGCCGGTGTTCTCGATTCTGAGGGGAGGAATGCGGCGCCTGCGACGGACCCTGCATGGTAGGGTTGCGTCCCCTGAGGGTCGCGGGATGCTCGACCCGATCGAGTGAAATGTCACCTCTCGCACGGTGTCAAATGCTTTTCTCCCGCTCCATCCGGACAACGCTCGCATCCACCGCGCTCCCCTGCATCGCGTCCGCCGCGCTTCCCTGCATCGCGTCCGCCGCGCTCCTCGTCGGGTGCGCCGACCCGGAGGGCAGATTCGGTGACTTCGAAGCTCGCGATACCACTGTCCGTGAACACCAGGCGGGCGGCGGCGGCGGCAGCGACGGGACGGGGGGCGGCGGGGAAGGCTGTCCGCCGGAGCCAGGCGCCGTCGATGGCGAGTTCTTCTTCAACCTCTCGGCGCGCGTCAGCCCGCGAACCCCGATCGTCTTCGTGGCCGACCTGACCACCGAGGCGAGCGACGACGGACTGAGCTTCTCGATGACCTTCCAGCCGCTCGAGGCCGCCGATCGCCGGACACCCACCGGTCCGTCGGTCGACGTGGGCCCCTTCGCGCTGTCCGAGGACGGGACGTTCGCCGCGGAGCTGCCCACGATCGTCGTGCCGGGCAACGCCAACCCGATCTCGGGCGGCGAGCTCGAGGCCACCATCACGCTGTCGGGCACGCTCTGCGCGCCCGCCGACTTCGTGTGCGGCGCCGTGACCGGCACCGTGGCGAGGCCGATCAGCCTGGACCTCAAGGGCTCGACCTTCGCCATGGAGCGCATCACCGATCCGAGCAGCTACCCGGCGGCGGTCATCAACTGCAAGAAGGACCCGGCGCGCCCGCTCTAGGCCATCTGGGTCGCGCTACGCCACGGCCTCGGTCACGGCGGCGCCCTCGAGCTCGATCAACGAGATCTCGGACGGCGCGCCGACGCGCATCGGCGGACCCCAGTAGCCCGTCCCGCGGCTCACGTAGATCTGGCTCTCGCCGTGCGAGGACAGGCCGGCCACGTAAGGCTGGTCGAGCCGCACGAAGAGGCCCCAGGGGAAGATCTGACCGCCGTGGGTATGGCCGCTGAGCTGGAGGCCCACCCCCCGCTCCGCGGCGTCGAGGATCTGCTTGGGCTGGTGCGCGAGCAGCACGAGCTCGCGCGAAGGGTCGCGCCCCGCGAGCGCGCGGCCGAGATCCGGGCCGTGGCCGCGGCCCATGCCGCGCGCGCTCCAGTCGTCGACGCCGGCCAGATCGAAGCTGTGGTCGCCGTCGCCGATCGACACGCGCTCGTTGCGGAGCACCCTCACCCCGAGCCGGCCGAGCTCCGCGATCCACGCCTCGACGCCGGAGTAGTACTCGTGGTTGCCCGTCACGAAGAAGACCCCGTGCCTGGCGCGCAGCGCGGCGAGCGGCGCGGTGTGCTCGCGGAGCTCCTCCACCGAGCCGTCGACGAGATCGCCCGTGATCGCGATGAGATCCGGCTCGAGGGCGTTCACCCGCGCGACGACGCGCTCGAGCCACGCGCGCCCGATCGTGGGGCCGATGTGAAGGTCGGTGAGCTGGACGATCCGGAAGCCGGACATAGCCGCGGGGAGGCGGCGGAGGCGGACGCGCACCGGGCGGACGGCGACCTCGCCGAGGGCGCTCGCGGCGCCGGCGACGCCGAAGCCCACGGCGAGCGCGCCGGCCGTGCCGGCGATGGCGCGGGAGAGGAACGTGCGGCGGTCGCCGTCGAGCGGCTGGTTCAGGAGCGCGGTGACGCCGTGGGCGCCGAGGCGAACGACCTCCGAGGTGAGCAGGAGAAAGAAGAGCAGGACGGCGAGCCCGACCCACGTGTAGACGACGCCGGCGACGACACCGCCGATGTGCCGGGGCAGCGCGCGGCTCAGAAAGAGGCCGAGCGGCACCAGCGACGCGAGCACCACCAGGGCGACGCTGCCGATGCGCTGCCAGAGCGGGCCGAGCTCGGGCGCGCGGATCAGGCGCTGCCAGAGGTAGTAGTGAACGCCGGCCACGATGGCGCTGAAGATGCCGATGAAAAGAACGAAGGAGAGGAGGGGGCGCTGCACGCGTCCAGCATGACCACGGCCGGACGCGGCCGCCGCTCCGATTCACGCCGGAGCGCGGCGCGCCAACATTTTTTCACGAAGCGACCCCGGCCGGCCCGCGGCGCGGCCCCGGCCGGCCGCAGCTACATCGTGCTGACGCACACGCCGAACCCAGGGGGGTAGACCGTGCTGCCGCCCTGGCACTTGGCGTTCGCGCCGCAGTCCTGCGATCGGCCGTCGATCCGGCAGAGCTGCTTGCACTGGTTCGTCAGCATCGAGCACACGAAGCCGGGCGCGCACGGGCAAGGGTCGTCGGCGCGCCCGTCGCCGGGCACGACGCAGCTCGTCGTGCCGTCCTCGCGGACGATCGTGCAGGTCAGGCCCGCCGGGCACACGCTGTCGTCGAGGAGCTCGCAGCTCGTCGCGGGGACGCAGACCGGGATGGTGACCGGGGTGTTCCCCTCGGCGAGCGACTCGGCCATCGATCGCTCTTCGCAGTACGTGCCCGGCGCGCAGCTCTCGACGTTGCCGCAGCAGTACTGCCGGCACACCCCGCCCTGCCCGTCGGCCGCCGCGCACCCCAGCCCCGCCGCGCAGTCCATGCCGCGGTGGCACGGGCCGCCCGCCGCGTAGCGGCCCACCGGCCGGCAGCTCGGGATCGCGTCGCCTTCGCCGAGCACGAGCTGGCAATGCAGCGGCTGCGCCGTGGTGCCCCCCGTTCCGGACCCATCACCGCTGCTGGACGAGCACTCGGTCGGATCGCCCCCCGGCGTGCAGCCGTCGCCGCACAGGTGCGCGAAGCGCGTGTAGGGGTCCGGCGACGCCGTTGGCCCCGGGATATCGACGCTCTCGTCCACGGCGCCGCCGCCGCCGCCATCGAACGGCGGGGTCCCGCCCGATCCGGCCGTCGCGGCCGACCCGCCCCCGTCCCCGTATCCCGAGTTGAACCCGCCATACCCCCCATCATCGCTGGACACCTCGCCGGAGGAAGCGGCGTCCGACATCCCGCACGCGGAGACCGCAAACGCCGAGATCGCGGCGAGACCGACAACCAGAAGGGCGCGGGGGGAGCTCATTCCAGGGGCACGAGAAAAGGACAAGCAGAGCGAGCTTATCATGTCGTCCTCGGGTATCCACAGAATGTGCCGTCCCGGGGTGTGCTCTCCAGGACGCAGGAGCCCCCGTGGACGCGACGCCAGGGCGCATGTTCCGCGCATGTTCCGCGCGCGCGCCGGGCGCGGGTGCGCCTCGGTCGCCGGCGCTCCTGGCGCAAGCATGACGCCCATGTCGCGCCGAGCGCTGCGATGGCGATCGGCGAGGGCGGCATGGGACGGCGGCTACCGCGCCTCGATGTCGCGGGTGACCACGTTGCCCGCGCTGTCGTAGGCGCGCACCGCGAGCAGGTGAGATCCAGGCGGCACGAGGGCGCTGAGGTCCGCCTCGAACGGCTCCACCGGCTCGTCGAAGATGCCGTCGCTCGGGAAGATGGGCCGCCACTCCTCCAGGCCGGCGATCGAGACCTCGACGCGCGCGACCGGGCCGAGGCCGTCCGCCACCTCGCCGGTGAGCCGGCGCCCCTGCAGCGACAGCGCCCGGAACACCGGCGGCGTGTTGTCGACGAGGACGGTGCCCGACTCGAGGCTATGGCGCTGGGTGCGCTCGGGCGGGTTCGCCAGCTCGTCGCTCGCCTCGACGAGGATGCGGTACTCGCCCTCGGGGAGCGCGGTCGTGTCCCACACGTGCTCGGCGCGCGTCACCTTCTCGCCCGGCTTGAGCATGCTGCGCCAGGTCGACTGGCCCTCCATGCGGTACGAGAGGCGATAGCGCAGGTCGTCCTGATCGGGGTTGTCGACCTTCCACGTCAGCTGGAGCGCGCTCACCGGCTTCGGCGCCTCCCCGCCGGACGGCGGGAGGTTCGTGCGAGGGGGCTTGGTCTGGCCCTTCGGCGCCGCCTCGATCGAGGTGACCACGGCGCGCGCGTTGTCGGTCACGAACGAGAGCTTCACCTCGCGGAGCGCGGCGCCCGGATCCCGGCTCCAGCGCGCGCGGATCTGGACGAAGCGCGCCGGCGGGCTCTTCGTGTCCCCCGGCGCGGCGAGCGCCGGGGACCACGGGCTCCAGGTGCTGTCGGGCGTGTCGGTGTTCCCGCTGCGCGTCTCGAGCTCCAGCGCGCCGTCGGAGCGCCACGTGAGGCGCCCGAACGCGGCCCGCAGCCCGGCGTCGAGCACCTTGCTCGTCCACACCGCCTCGGCGCCGCCGACGCCCTTCACCTCGTGGAAGACGGCGGGGTCGGTGGTCGCGACGAACCTGCGCTTCCCGGCCATCACGAAGGCGCCGACCTGGCGCTCGTCGGTGTCGGCGACGAGCCGCGCCACGTGGTTGTCGCTCACGGTGTAGAGCTGGCCCTCGGCGCCGGTCCCGACGTAGGGCATGAGGTCGTCGCCGAGGCCGAGCGAGACGTAGTGCGTATCGTCGTCGCTCATCATCTTCTCCGCGACGCCGCTCCGATCGAAGCGCACGAGCACGCCCTTGCCGGGCTTCGGCGCCCGCGTCGGCTGCGGGGTCGGCGGCCCGCTCCGGTTGCGCCTCGGGGCGGCGAACGCCTCGGCGTACTTGTTGGCGATGGCGTAGACCGCGCCGCCCTTCGCGCCCGGCGCGATCGCGATCGCCTTCACGTCGTCCGCGTCGAAGTCGTGGAGCACGGTCGCGCGGCCGGGCGCCGTGAGCTTGTAGAGGAGCGCCTTGCCGTTCGAGCCGGCGTAGACGGCGCCGTCGTCCGCGACCGCGACGCTCACGAGGTGCGGCTCGTCGCTGTCGAAGTACACCTGGGCCTTGCCCGCGGCGTCGACGCGGAACAGCCTGCCCTCGGAGCCGGTCGCGGCGTAGAGCGCCTTCGCCTTCGGGTCGTAGGCGAGCCCCCACACGTCCTCGGTCTGCGGGAGCTCGGCGAAGAGCTTGGCCGGGCCGCCGTTCCCGGCGCCGCGCGGCAAGCGGTAGAGCTTGCCCTCGGGGAACGTGCCGGCGATGACGTCGCCGCCTTCCGCGAGCGCGAGCGCGCTGACCGCCATCTGCCCGGTCGTCGCCGCGAGCGTCACCCGGCCGCCCGAGACGCTGTAGATCTTCCCCTCGTTGCCCGTGCCGAGCAGCACGGTGCCGTCGGGCAGCACCACGGAGCTCCAGACGGACGTCGCGTCCGGCAGCGGCGTCGCGGCGAGCGTCAGCCCGGCGCGCACGGTGCCGTTCGAGTCCACGCTGACGCCGGTGAGATCTCCGCCCTTGAGGTCCTCGAGCGACTTGAGCTCGAAGCTGCGCGTGCCGACCGCGTGGGCCGGGAGCGCCACGAGCCCCGCGGCGGCGAGGACGGCCGCGAGCAGCCGGCGCGGCGAGGAGAGGGCGTGAGGGCGAGACGAGAGGGGACGGGCAGAAGAGCGCTCTGTGCTCATGGGTCGCAGGAGGAGGGGGGTCAGGGCGGAGAGGAGGGAGGCGGGCGGCCGCGCGGTCAGCGAAGGATAGGCCGGACCTTGACGCTCACGGTGTCTTTCCCGACCATAAACCGCTTGAGGGAGATCGGCACCTGCACCTGCGCGCCGAAGGCCTCGGGCGCGTCGGAGTCGGAGCTCGGGCGCAGCGTGTCCATCGCGCCCGGGGGGAGCCTCGAGGCGACCTTGCCGCGGTACGCCGCGCCGTTCTCCCGGAGCTTGAACGTGGCGACGACGCTCTCCGCGTCGTGGTTCTGGAGCGGCAGCATCGCCACGAGCTCGGCGACGTTGTTGGGGGTCGCCATCGGGCGCTCGACCTCGTACCCGGGCGAGAGCTCGATATCCACCTGGCCGCCGGCGAGCTCGCGCGGGATCGGCACCTCGATGACGCGCGACTCCAGGGGGCCCTGGTGGGGCTGGAGATCCAGGCGGATGCGCGCGGGCGCGCCCGCGTCGATCTCGGGCTCGAGCACCTTGGCGCCGCGCAGGAGGACGACCTCGCGGTCGAACGTGACCTTCACGCGGGTGTCGACGCGCTCGATCGCGACCTCCTCCCACGGGTTGTTGAGGAGCGCCCCCATCGACCGGACGATCCGGCTGCGGACGAAGTCGTCGGCGGTGAGCGGGGCGCCGTTGCCGGCGCCGAAGTCGACGAGCGAGATCGTGCCGTAGCGCCCGATCTTCAGCTGGCTCACCGCGCGCCAGGTCATGTCCCGCCGCTCGGCCGTGGTCGCCTCGACGGCGTTGCCGAGCGCCATCGACACGAAGGAGGGCGCGAGGAACTGGTCGTGCGCGACCTCCACGTTCCACGTCGGGTGCGGGGCGCCGTTCACGCCGTCGATCTGGACGCGCATCGGGAAGACCGGCGCCTTGGCCGCGCTGTCGACGACGATCGCGGCCTGCCGATCGTTGACCAGCGAGCCGACCGTGCGCACCGCCTCGCCGATCTTGAAGCTGCGGTTCTGGCTCGCGAGGATCCAGTGGACCTGGGCGATCGCGGTGGGGAGGTTCGTGACGCCGCCGTTCATCATCGGGTGGCCGAACGCGACGAGCTTGTCGCCGGACACGCGCGTGACCGTGCCGATGCCCATGGCGGAGATGTCGCCGCGCACGAGCTCGACGCCGATCGCGCCGCCGTCGACGTACTTGGTCGGCGCGCCCGGATCGGGGTTCGCGGACGAGCCGCCGCCGGCCTGCATCGGCTCGAGCCCCATGGGGCCGAGCAGGTCGCTGGCGATGCGCAGCGACGTGCCGCCGAGACCGCCGAGCATCACCGGCGTCGAGGCGCGCGCGAGGCTCGTCGCCTCGGGCGGGGCGAGCGCCGGCGCGACGCGCGCGGCGAGCTGGCTGGCGTGGCCGGCGAGATCGTAGGCGTCGACGGGCCCCGCGAAGCCGCGGCCCCCGTGCAGGCGGGCCGGCGCGCCGCCGTTGCCGCGCGGCGCGCCGCCGATGGCGCTCACCGGGGCGGGCAGCGGGCCGCCGACCTTCGGGGCGATCGCCCGCGGGAGCGGCCGCGCGAGCTCGTCGAGCATCGATTTGATCGGGGTGACGCCGGCGATCGCCTCGGCACCGAAGAGCCAGCCGTACGCGTAGGCGCCGATCATCTTGCCGTTCAGGTAGATCGGGCTGCCGCTCATCCCGGCCACGGTGCGGGCGATCTCGAGGCGCGGGTGCTGGGTCTTGATGAGGATGAGGTCCTGGTTCGGGCGGAAATTGCGGAGGGTGGAGATGACCTCGACGTCGAACTTCTCGGGCGTGGTGCCGGAGAAGACGGTGAGGCCGTATCCCTTCATTCCCGGCTTCACCTCGGCGACCGGCAGCGTGTCGGGCGGCGTGGAGATCGCGTGCGCCGCGCCGAGGCCGACAGCGACGCTGCACGCGGCGCCGGCGAGCAGGCTCATGGGGATGAGGCGCCCCTCGCGCTCGACGAGGGCGCGCGCCGCGCCGGCGATCGCCGACCCGAAGCGGGTCGCGAGGGGGACGGCGCGCGCGGCGAGGAAGGAATCCGGACGAAAACACGGGATGTCGCGCAGAGGCACGGGCCAAGCTTAGCCCGGATTTGCTAGCGCGACAGAGCCGGGGCGCGCGGCGCGCGGGAGGGGCGCCGGGCCGCCCTCTCCACGTTCCCGCGTCGCTGATTTCCAGGGGCGTGGCGCGCCGGCGACGCTAGGCTTCGCCCCGTGAAGGATATCGCGGCGACCGCGACGCTCATCCTGGCGTTCGCCACCTGGGTCACCACCCACGTCGCGCTGGCAGCGCGGCTCATGCTCCGCAGCGCGCCTCGATGGCGCGGGCTCGTCGCGCTCGTGGTGCCGCCGCTCGCGCCGATGTACGGGTTTCGGCAAGGGTGGCGCCGGATGAGCACCCTGTGGCTGGTGTGGCTCATCGTGTACGTGCTCGCGCTCCTCGTCGCGCGGGCGTGATGAGGGCGGCGTGATCGCGGACGAAATGGCTGGAATGACGGCGAAGCGGCGCCCGGGCGCGCCGCCCGCGCTCGTCGTGGGCACGATGAACTTCGGCGGCCGCACGCCGCCCGAGGAGGCCGAGCGCATCGTGGGCCGCGCGCTCGAGCGCGGGATCGCCGCGTTCGACACGGCCAACCTCTACCAGGACGGCGCGTCCGAGCGGATCCTCGGCCGGGCGCTGCGCGGCCGCCGGGCCGAGGCGCAGATCGCCACCAAGGTCGGCCTCCGCCGGGTCCGGGGCAAGGCCGAGGGGCTCGGGCGCGCGCAGGTGATCCGCGCCGTCGAGGAGAGCCTCGGGCGCCTCGGCACCGACCGCGTCGACGTCTGCTACCTCCACGCGCCGGACCCGGAGACGCCCGTCGAGGAGACGCTCGCGGCGATCGATGCGCTGCTGGAGCAGGGGAAGATCCTGCGCTTCGGGGTCAGCAACCACGCCTCGTGGCAGATCCTGGAGATCATCGCGCGCCGCGACGCCGAGGGGAAGGCGCGCCCCGCGGTCTCGCAGGTGCTCTACAACGCGCTGATCCGCCAGCTCGACCTCGAGTACGCCGCGTTCGCGCGGCGGTATTCGGTTCCCACCGCGGTGTACAACCCGCTCGCGGGCGGGCTCCTGACCGGGCGGCACGCGGGGCCGGACGCGGCGCAGGCGGGCTCGCGCTTCGAGGGCAACCGCCTCTACCAGCGCCGGTACTGGAGCGCGCGGATGTTCGAGCTCGCCGCCGGCTACGCGGCCGTGGCCGCCGACGAGGGGATGAGCCTGCTCGCGCTGTCGTACGCCTGGCTCGCGGGGCGCGAGGTGGTCGACTCCGTCCTGGTCGGCCCGACTCTGGCCGAGCACCTCGACGCGGCCGCCGACGCGATGGCGCGCCCGCTCTCGCCGGAGGCGGCGCGGCGCATGGACGCGCTCTACCGCGATCACCTGGGCACCGACGCGAGCTACGCGCGATGAGCGACGGCACGACGAGCGATCGCGCCGCGAGCGACGGCGCCGCGAGCGGCCGCGCGGGCGACTTCCTGCTGCCCGAGGCCAGGGCGCTCGACCTCGCGGGCCCCCTCGCCGACTACGCCGCGCGCGGGTACGCCCGGCTCGGGCGCGTGATGACCGACGCGGGGCTCGCCGCGCTCCGCGCGCGCTCGGACGACCTGATGCTCGGGCGCGTGACGTACCCTGGGCTCTTCTACCAGCACGACGCCGCGTCCGGACGCTACGAGGACCTGCCCTACGGCAAGGGCTACGAGGGGCCGAGCACGTCGTACCGGAAGCTCGAGAAGCTCGAGAAGGACCCGCTGTTCCTCGCCTGGATCGAGAACCCGCTCTTCGAGCGGATCGCGCGCTCGCTCATCCAGGGGGAGATCTCGATCTACCGGGCCGTGCTCTTCAACAAGGCCGCGTCCGGCGGGACGCCGCTGCCCTGGCACCAGGACGGCGGCAGCTACTGGGGGCTCGATCGCGACCCCGAGCTGCAGATCTGGACGGCGCTCGACGACGCCCCCGCGGACGGCGGCTGCGTGGAGGTGCTGGAAGGCAGCCACCTCGGCGGGCTCGCGACGCCGCTCGGCGGCGTCGTCCCGGGCGCGGTCGTGCGCGCCGCCGACGCCGACGCCCGCAAGATCGCGCTGCCGGCGGCCGCGGGCGAGGCCCTGCTGATCCACAACTACCTCTGGCATTGCTCCGGGGCGAACCGGAGCGGCCGGCCGCGGCGGGCCGTCACCGTCTGTTACATGAGCAGGGCGACCCGCTGCCTCAGGAAGAAAAGGGCGCCGCGCGCGTTCACCCCGGTGTTCTGAGCTCCCCGCGGTACGGCGGGCGCGGCGGCCGCGGCGGCCCCTCCCCGACCGGCCGCCCTCCCCCCGGCGCGCGCTTCGCCTGATGTTTCCGCTCCTTTTTCGATCCAGCGCGGGGCCGGCGCCGCCCGCGCATCCGTAAGGACAAACGCCGGCAGCCGCGGCAAGTTGCCGCACCCAGCGGCGACCTGCCGCTCCGTGGGGCTTCAGTTATCCACAGCGGCAATCTGCCGCGGTCACGCGGCACTTTGCCGTCTTGTCGCACCCCGCCAGCAAGCCATAACTGGGCCGCGCGTCGCTCCCGACGCACCACACAACCCTATGGCTCGGTTCCTGTTCCCACGATGGGCCAACAAAGTGGTGCCCCTGGGGCTGCTCTTCGGAGTTCTGCCCCTCGGCGCCGCTGTGATCGGCGGATTCTGGTACTACGGTACCAACAAACACCTCGAGGTCGGGTATCAGCCGGATCAACCGGTTGACTACTCGCACAAGCTGCACGCCGGCGACCTCGGTATCGACTGCCGTTACTGCCACAACACAGTGGAGGTCTCCGGCTTCGCCGCCGTTCCACCGACCGAGACGTGCATGAATTGTCACGCCAAGGTGCGGAGGGACAGCGAAAAGCTCCTGCTCGTTCAGGAGAGCTGGGCGAACGATCAACCCATTCCCTGGGTGCGCGTCCACAACCTGCCCGACTATGCCTATTTCGACCACTCGGCCCATCTGGCCGCAGGGGTCGGCTGCGTGAGCTGTCACGGCCGCATCGACCAGATGCACAAGGTCCGGCAGGTCGCGCCGCTCACGATGGGATGGTGCCTGGACTGCCACCGCAATCCGGGCCCCCACCTCCGCAATCCCGCCGACGTCACCAAGATGGATATGGCGCCCTCGACGGCCGTCATGGCGGGCGCCGGGGTCCCCCCGAACCCGGAACCTTATCAAGATCGCGTGCCAGCGGTCACTACCTCCGGGCGGCAGGTGCAGGCGCCGCTCCACTGCTCGGGGTGCCACCGATGAAACGAACTCCCCTCCCCCTCGCCCAGGACATCTCTGGAAAGACCTACTGGCGCAGCTTGAACGAGCTCGCCGGCTCGCCCGACTTCGTCGATGCGCTCGGGCGCGAGTTCCCTCCGGCCGCGTTCGAGCCGCCGGAGGGCGTCGGGCGGCGCACCTTCCTCAGCCTCATGGGCGCGTCGCTCGCCCTCGGCGGCCTCGTGGGCTGCCGCAGGCCCGTCGAGCAGATCCTGCCGTACTCGCGCGCCCCGGAGGAGATCATCCCCGGCCAGCCGCTCTTCTTCGCGACCGCGCTGCCGATGATGGGCACGGCCTTCGGCGTCCTCGTCGAGAGCCACGAGGGGCGGCCCACCAAGATCGAGGGCAACCCGAAGCACCCCGAGAGCCTGGGCGCGACCACCATCTACACCCAGGCCGCCGTCCTCGACCTCTACGATCCCGACCGCAGCAAGTCGCCGCGCGAGGGCGCGGCCGAGAAGTCCTGGGACGAGGCGGCGGCGTTCCTGCGCGAGCAGGGCGACAAGCTCCGCGGCCGCGGCGGCAAGGGGCTCACGATCCTGACCGAGGCGCACAGGTCGCCCACCCTGGCCGCGCGCCTCGCCGATCTCCGCAAGACGCTGCCCGAGGCGCGCGTCGTCCGGTACGAGCCGTTCTCGCGCGACGCCGCCCGCGAGGGCGCGCGGCTCGCGTTCGGCAAGCCGCTCGAGACCACGCTCGACCTGGCGAAGGCGCGCGTCATCGTCGCGCTCGACGCCGACCTGTTCGGCACCGACGGCAGCCCCGTCAAGCAGGCGCGCGCGTTCGCCGCGGGCCGCGCGGTCGACAAGGACCCGGAGGCGATGAACCGCCTCTACGCGGTCGAGAGCACCTTCACGATCACCGGCGCGTCGGCGGATCACCGGCTCCGGATCCAGAGCCGCAAGATCCCCGCCTTCGCCTTCGCGCTCGCCGCCGAGCTCGGCAAGCGCGGGGTCGCGCTCGACGCGGAGCTGCTGAAGGCGATCGAGGGCAAGGCCGGCGGGCTCGACGCCAAGGCGACCCGCCACGTCGCCGCCATCGCCGCCGATCTCGCGGCGAACCGCGGGCAAGGCGCGGTCGTGGTCGGGCGCTCCCTGCCGAAGGAGGTCCACGCCCTCGCGCACCTCATCAACCTCGCCCTCGACAACACCGGCAAGGCCGTCCGGCTCGTCGCGCCGTTCGACGAGTCGCGCGAGGGCCCCGAGGCGCTCGTCGAGCTCGCGCGCGCCATCGAGAAGAACGAGGTCGAGACGCTGATCATCCTCGGCGGCAACCCGGCGTTCGACGCGCCCGCGGACGCGCGCTTCGCCGACGCGCTCGCCAAGGTGCCCGTGAGCGTGCACGTCTCGACGCACGTCGACGAGACGAGCGAGCGCTCCCGCTGGCACCTGAACCGCGCCCACCCGCTGGAGTCGTGGAGCGACGTCCGGGCGGAGGACGGGACGGCCAGCATCGTGCAGCCGCTCATCGCGCCGATCTTCGGCGGCAGGACCGACGCCGAGATCATCGAGCTCCTGCTCGGCGGCTCGCGGACCGCGTACGACCTCGTGCGGGCGACCTGGCTGAACGCCGAGGGCGCGAAGCGCACCGAGCAGGACCTCCGCCGCGCGCTGCACGACGGCCTCTTCGCGGGGACCGCGCTCGCGGACGAGCAGGTGACCGCCACGACGCAGGCCGCGGTCGACGCGCTGCGGGCGTTCGCGCCCGCCGCGGCCGAGGGCCTGGAGGTGACCTTCCGGCCCGACATGCACGCGTGGGACGGGCGGTTCGCGAACAACGGGTGGCTCCAGGAGCTGCCCCACCCGATGACCAAGCTCACCTGGGGCAGCGGCGCGAACCTCTCGCCGTCCACGGCGGCGCGGCTCGGCGTGAAGGACGGCGACGTCGTCACGCTGTCGGGCGGCGGCGCCCAGGTCCGGATCCCCGTCGTCGTCGCGCCGGGGCAGGCGGACGACTCGGTGGCGATCGGCGTCGGCCAGGGCCGGCGCGCGGCGCTCCGGGTCGGGCGCGGCGTCGGCGTCGACACGACGCCGCTCCGCAAGAGCGACGCCTTCGAGCTCGCCGGCGGCTTCTCGCTGGAGAGGACCGGCGAGAAGGTGGAGCTCGCGCGGACGCAGGAGCACTTCGTCATGGAGGGCCGCCCGCTCGCGCGCGAGGGGACGCTCGCCGAGCTCGAGAACGACCCGGAGTTCGCGAAGAAGCAGGTCCACGTGCCGCCGCTCCTCAGCCTGTTCCAGGAGCCGAACCGCCGGCAGGGGCACGCCTGGGGCATGAGCATCGACCTCAACGCCTGCATCGGGTGCAACGCGTGCGTGGTCGCCTGCCAGGCCGAGAACAACATCCCGGTCGTGGGCGCGGACGGCGTGCGCCAGACGCGCGAGATGCACTGGCTGCGGGTCGATCGCTACTTCCAGGGGACGAACCCGGACGAGCCGGAGAGCATCCAGCAGCCGCTCCCCTGCCAGCACTGCGAGAACGCGCCGTGCGAGCAGGTGTGCCCGGTCGCCGCCACGACGCACAGCCCCGAGGGGCTGAACGACATGGCGTACAACCGCTGCGTCGGCACGAAGTACTGCGCCAACAACTGCCCGTACAAGGTCCGCCGCTTCAACTTCTTCGAATACGGCCAGCCGGACTCGGAGTCGCGGAAGATGCAGTTCAACCCCAACGTCACCGTCCGATCGCGGGGCGTCATGGAGAAGTGCACCTTCTGCGTGCAGCGGATCAACCACGCCAAGATCGAGGCGAAGCGAGAGGGGCGGGAGCACATCAAGGACGGCGAGATCGTGACCGCGTGCCAGGGCGCCTGCCCGACGCAGGCCATCGTCTTCGGCGACCTCAACGACCAGAACAGCCAGGTGTCCGTGACGTCCGCGAGCCCGCGCGGTTACCGGATGCTTGACGAGATCAACACAAAGCCGCGGGTCACCTACCTCGCCAGGATCCGCAACAAGAACCCGGAGCTCGCCGACGCATGAGCGCCACTGCACCCCTCCAGGTCGATCACCCCCGGATCTCCGACCGCGCTGCCCTCTTGGACGAGGCGCCGCTCGTGCAGGGGAAGGACGACTTCCGTTCCCTCACCGACAAGGTCGCGGGGATCGTGCTCAACAAGCCGCCCTCGGGGTGGCTCATCCTGTTCTGCCTCGCCGTCAGCCTCCTGCTCGTCCTCGGCGGCTCGCTCGTCCACCTCGTCGGGACCGGCATCGGTATCTGGGGGCTGAACACCACGGTCAACTGGGCGTGGGACATCACCGGCTTCGTGTTCTGGGTCGGTATCGGCCACGCCGGCACGCTCATCAGCGCCATCCTCTTCCTCTTCCGCCAGAAGTGGAGGACGAGCATCAACCGCGCGGCGGAGGCGATGACGATCTTCGCCGTCGCGTGCGCCGCCATCTACCCGGTGGCCCACCTGGGCCGGATCTGGTTCGCCCACTGGCTGTTCCCGATCCCGAACCAGATGAGCATCTGGCCGAACTTCAAGAGCCCGCTGCTCTGGGACGTGTTCGCCGTCTCGACCTACGCGACGGTCTCGGCCCTCTTCTGGTTCGTCGGGCTCATCCCCGACCTCGCCACGCTCCGCGACCGGGCCACGACGCGGACGAAGCAGATCGTCTTCGGCATCCTCTGCCTCGGGTGGCGCGGCTCGCACCGGCACTGGCTGCACTACGAGAAGGCCTACCTCATCTTCGCCGGCCTCTCGACGCCGCTCGTGCTCAGCGTGCACACGATCGTGTCGTTCGACTTCGCGGTCTCGATCGTCCCCGGCTGGCACACCACCATCTTCCCGCCGTACTTCGTCGCCGGCGCCATCTTCAGCGGGTTCGCGATGGTCGTCACGCTGATGGTGTTCGCGCGCAAGGCGTTCGGTCTCCAGGGCCTGATCACCATCCGGCACCTCGAGAACATGAACAAGGTCATCGTCGCGACGGGCACCATGGTCGGCTACGCGTACGGCATGGAGCTCTTCATCGCGTGGTACAGCGGCAACGCCTACGAGCGGTTCGCCTTCGCGAACCGCATCCTCGGGCCGTACGCCTGGGCGTATTGGACCATGGTGAGCTGCAACGTCATCTTCCCGCAGCTCTTCTGGTTCAAGAAGGTGCGCACCAGCATCCCCGCGATGTTCATCATCTCGATCCTGGTCAACATCGGGATGTGGTTCGAGCGCTTCGTCATCATCGTGACGAGCCTCCACCGCGACTTCCTCCCGTCCAGCTGGACCTACTTCCGCCCGACCATCTGGGACATGTCGACGTTCTTCGGCTCGTTCGGCCTCTTCTTCACCCTCTTCCTGCTGTTCGTCCGCTACCTCCCGATGGTCGCGATCAGCGAGGTGAAGGGGATCACGCCGGCGGCCGATCCTCACGGCTCGCACAGCAACGACGAGGCTCATCATGCAGCGTGACAGCGACCCTCCGAGCCGGAAGCGCTCCGGGGAGCCTGCCTCGGCCGAGGAGGCAGGAGAGCTCAAGGACTCCGATCGCGAAAGCCAGCCCGGCGACGACGAGGCGCAGGGCTTCGTGCCCAAGGACGAGGCGGAGTACGACAAGCCCCACGCGGAGGGGCCGCACGGGAAGGCCGCGCTCGGGCTCGAGCGCAAGCTGGAGCACCGGGCCGAGGAGGCAGCGGCCGCGGCGTCGGCCCCCTACGCGCTGATGGGCTACTTCTCGACCCCGGCGGACATCTACCACGCGTGCGAGGCGCTCCGGGACGCGGGCTACAGCCGCTTCGACGCGCACACGCCCTTCCCCGTGCACGGGCTGGAGAAGGCGATGGGGCTCAAGCCGACGCCGCTGCCGTGGCTCGTGCTCGGCGGCGGCGCGACGGGGCTCATCAGCGCCATCCTGCTCGCCTGGTACACGCAGCTCCACGACTATCCGCTCATCATCAGCGGCAAGCCGTCGTTCTCGTACCAGGCCTTCATCCCGATCTTCTTCGAGCTCACGGTCCTCTTCGCGGCGCTCACGTGCTTCTTCTCGCTCTTCGCGCTCGGGCGCCTGCCGTCGTTCTTCCACCCCACCATGACGCACCCCTCATTTCCGCGCGCGACCGACGACGCCTTCTTCATCAGCGTCGAGGTGAGCGACCCGAAGTTCGATGCCACGGAGACGCGCAACCTCCTCCAGCGCGTAGGCGCGCAGGGCATCAGGGAGGTCTCCTCGTGAACCGCTGGTGTATTCCCCTCCTCGTCGTCCTCGCGGGCTGTCGAGGACAGGCGAGCAGCGACCCGCCGATCCACGTCTTCGGGGACATGGACTGGCAGCCCAAGTTCCAGCCCGAGGAGGGCACGCGCCTCTTCGCCGACGGGCGGGCGATGCGGCCGCTCGTGCAGGGCACGGTGCACCAGGGGGCGCTCGACGAGAGCGACGCCTACCGCACCGGCAAGGACGGCGAGGCGTTCCTGGCGATGGCGCCCATCACCGTCGACGAGACGGTGATCCGGCGCGGCCAGGACCGCTTCAACATCTACTGCGCGCCCTGCCACGACCAGAGCGGCAGCGGGCAGGGCATGGTGGTGAAGCGCGGGTACCCGCCGCCCATCGACCTCGCGTCCGACCGGGCGCGCGGCCTGCCCGACGGCGAGATCTTCAACGTCATCACGAACGGCGTGCGGAACATGCCGGCATATCGGAAGCAGATCCCGGTCAAGGACCGGTGGGCGATCGTCACGTGGGTGCGCGTCCTGCAGCAAAGCCAGCACGGGCGCATCGACGATGTCCCCGAGGCCCAGCGGAGCAACATCGCGAAGGAGAGCGGAACTCCATGAAGTCCCACGGAAGTGCTCTGGCCGAGGACGCGAAGGTCCTCGATAAGGCGGTCGCGAAGCGGCTCGTCTCGAGGAGCATGGTGCTCGCCGTCGTCGGCGTGGCGCTCTCGGCGCTGGCGGCGATCGTCGACACGAAGCGCTTCGCGTTCTCGTACCTCACCGGCTTCACCTGGCTCGTGACGATCGGGCTCGGCGCGCTGTTCTTCGTGATCATCCAGCACCTGACGCGCGCGCGCTGGTCTGCGGCCGCGCGCCGCCACATGGAGTGGATGAGCGGCGTCCTGCCGGCGTGCGTCGTGCTGTTCCTCCCGATCGCGGTGCTCGCCCACGACGTCTACCACCACTGGATGGGGCCCGAGGCCGCGAACGATCACGTGCTCCACGAGAAGGCGGCGTACCTGAACCCGACCTTCTTCTACATCCGCGCCGCGGTGTTCCTCGCGGCGTGGACGGGCCTCGCGCTCTGGTTCATCAAGACCTCCCGCGCGCAGGACAACAGCGCCGATTTCCGCCCGACCGCGAAGATGCGGGCCAGCAGCGCCCCGGCCGTCATCGTCTTCGCCCTGACCCTCTCGTTCGCGGCGTTCGACTGGCTGATGAGCATCGACCCGCACTGGTACTCGACCATCTTCGGCGTCTACGTGTTCGCCGGCGCGGCCACGAGCTCCCTCTCGGCGCTCGCGCTGATCACGATCGCGCTCCACAAGGCGGGGCTCCTGCGCAAGGTGAGCAACGTCGAGCGCCAGCACGACATCGGCAAGCTCCTCTTCGGCTTCGTCATTTTCTGGGCCTACATCGCGTTCTCGCAGTTCTTGCTGATCTGGTACGCCAACATCCCGGAGGAGACGATCTTCTATCGTCACCGCTGGGAGGGCTCGTGGAAGGTCGTGAGCCTGGCCCTCTTGTTCGGCCACTTCGTCGTGCCGTTCCTCGTCCTCCTGTCGCGGCACGCCAAGCGGAGCCCGCTGGTCCTCGGGGCGGCGTCGGTGCTCCTCCTCGTGATGCACTACGTCGACCTCTACTGGCTGGTCATGCCGAACATGGATCACCACGGCGCGCACCTGAGCTGGATCGACCTCGCCGGCCTGCTCGGCCCGCTGGGCGTGGGGGCGTGGATGCTCTCCCTTCAAGCGGCCAAGAGCCCGCTGTATCCTCTGAACGACCCGCACCTTGCCGAAGCGGCTCGGATCGACAACCCGTAAGGAGCCGGCCATGAGCGAAGCGACCGACAACACTGCGACCGAGCACGCGGAGACCGAGCACGAGCATGCCGAGGCGGATCGACCGCCGAACTCGCTCATCTTCGTGATCGTGATCGCCACGCTGCTCTCCCTCGTGGTGACCGTCCTCTTCGTGAACGAGGTCTTCAAGGCGACGATGGAGCGGGAGATCTCGAGCAAGGTGCTCGAGCCGCCGAACAGCGCGCTCCGCGGCCTCCGGGCCATGGAGAAGGAGCGCCTCAGCCACTACCAGTGGGCGAGCGAGAAGGACGGCGTCGTCCGCATCCCGGTCGACCAGGCCGTGGCGCTCACGCTGAAGGCCTACCAGGAGAAGCGCATCGGGCAGCCGCTGCCCGGCGCGAGCGCCGCGGCCGCGCAGGCGGCGCAGCCCGGGCAGCCCGAGGACAGCAGCACGAAGCCCGACGAGGCCGCGGCGCCGAACGCCGAGAACGGCGCGCCCCTCCAGGGACAGGACGCAGCGAAGCCCGGCGACAAGGACGCGGCCAAGCCCGCCGACGCGAAGCCCGCCGACGCGAAGCCTGCCGACGCGAAGCCCGCTGACGCGAAGCCCGCTGACGCGAAGCCCGCCGACGCGAAGCCCTCCGACGCGCCCAAGCCCGCCGACGCCAAGCCCGCGCAGCCCGCGCAGCCGGGCGGCGCGGCCCCCAAGCCCGCCCAGCCCGCGCAGCCTGGCGGCGCGGCCCCCAAGCCCGCCAGCCCGGCGCCGTCGTCCGCTCCGGTGCAGTGATGTCCCGCCCGCTGTCCGCCCTGCTCGCCGTGCTCGCGCTCGTGGTGGCCACCGTCACCCCGGCGCGGCGCGCGCGGGCGGCGGACACAACCATTCCGACAGAGCTCGTCGGCATCGACATCGAGGAGCGGCCGGGCGCCCAGCTGCCGCGCGAGCTCAGGCTCCGCGACCAGTCGGGACAGGAGGTCGAGCTCGGCCGGTACGCGGCCGGCGACAAGCCCCTCGTCCTGGTGCTCGGCTACTACGAGTGTCCGATGCTGTGCTCGCTGGTCCTGAACGGCGTCCTCCAGGCGATGAAGGAGAGCGCCTGGAGCGCCGGCAAGGAGTACCGCACCCTCGTCGTGAGCTTCGATCCCCGCGACACGCCCGAGGCGGCGCGCAAGAAGCGGGCGAACTACATCGAGGCCTACGGCCGGCCGATCACCGGCGACGGCTTCGACTTCCTCGTCGGGGACGAGGCCTCGGTGCGGGCGCTCGCCAGCACGGTCGGCTTCAACTACCGATGGGACGAGACGGCAAAGCAGTACGCGCACGCGGCGGGCGCGTTCGTCTTCACGCCGGACGGACGCCTGTCGCGCACGCTGTACGGCATCTCCTTTCCACAGAAGAACTTCGGCCTCGCGCTGCGCGAAGCGGGCAGCGGGCAGGTCGGGAGCGCCTGGGATCGGGTGCTGTTGTTCTGTTTCCATTACGATCCCAACGCCCGAGGGTACGTCCTGGCGACGCAGCGGCTGATGAAGGCCGCCGGCGTCCTCACGGTCGTGCTGCTCGGGCTCTGGCTCATGCGCTTCTGGCGGACCGAACGCGCCCGCACGAGGGCGCGCGTAAACGAGGCTTCCTAGGACACAAGGTGGCGGAGCCACAATTATGGAGAATAAGAACCCGATCGAACTTGGCTCCTTCTGGCTGCCCCGCGCGGGGTCGACGCTCGCAGAGCACATCGACACCGGCTGGGCCGCGGCCTACTGGGTCTCGGTCCTCTTCTTCGTCCTGGTCACCGGGGCGGTCGTGCTGTTCGCCGTGAAGTACCGGCGGCGCAGCGAGCACGACAAGACGAGCCCCATCGACCACAGCGCGACGGTCGAGGTCGTGTGGACGCTGATCCCGCTCGCCATCCTCATCGCGCTCTTCTTCGTGGGCATGCGCGGCTACGTGCACGCCTCCGTGGCGCCGGCCGAGTCGTACGAGATCAACGCCACCGGCGAGATGTACATCTGGACGTTCACCTACCCCGACGGGACGACGACCGTGAACGAGCTCGCCGTGCCGCGGGGGCGCCCGGTGCGGATCATCCTGAGCTCGAAGGACATCCTCCACAGCTTCTACATCCCGGAGTTCCGCGTGAAGCAGGACGTGGTGCCGGGGTCGTACACGTCGGTGTGGTTCGAGGCGACGGACACGCGCGAGACGGTGCTCCTCTGCACCGAGTACTGCGGCTCCGGCCACTCGGACATGCTGGCCACCGTCAAGGTGATGGAGCCGTCGGACTTCGAGAAGTGGCTCGAGGGCAACAACAACAGCGACCTCCCGCCCGAGGAGCTCGGCAAGACGCTCTTCGCCAAGCGGAGCTGCGCGACCTGCCACTCGCTCGACGGGACGCGTATCCAGGGTCCGTCGCTCAAGGGGCTCTTCGGCCGCGAGGAGGAGCTCGCGGACGGTTCGAAGGTCACCGCGGACGAGAACTACTTCCGCGACAGCCTGTTCAACCCGCAGGGCCAGATCGTGCGCGGCTACCCGCCGGTGATGCCGTCGTTCAAGGGGCTCCTCAAGGACAGAGAAGTTGACGCGCTCATCGCTTACCTCAAGACGGTGAAGTGAGCGCCGGGGAGAAGCAGTCATGTCGCAGACAGTAACGACCCTCGACGTCAATACGGCACCGCACGGCGGCCACGAGACGGATTACATCCGGGCCAAGAGCGGGATCATGTCGTGGCTCACCACGGTCGATCACAAGCGGATCGGCCTGATGTACCTCGTCAGCACCTTCATCGCCTTCCTCATGGGCGGGGTCTTCGCGCTGGTCCTCCGGCTCGAGCTCCTGACGCCGAAGGCGACGATCATCAGCGCGAACGCCTATAACCAGATGTTCACGCTCCACGGCGCGGTGATGACGTTCCTCTTCATCATCCCGAGCATCCCCGGCGCGCTCGGCAACTTCCTCCTGCCGATCATGATCGGCGCGAAGGACGTCGCCTTCCCGAAGCTGAACCTCCTCAGCCTGTACCTCTACTGGATCGGCGCCCTCTTCACGCTCTCGTCGCTCGTCACGGGCGGCATCGACACCGGCTGGACGTTCTACGTGCCCTACTCGAGCACGGTCACCACCACGTCGGTCCTGAGCGTCACGTTCGGCGTCTTCATCCTCGGCTTCTCCAGCGTGCTCACGGGGCTGAACTTCGTCGTCACCCTGCACAAGCTCCGGGCGCCCGGGATGGGCTGGTACAAGATGCCGCTCATGCTCTGGGCGCTCTACGCGACGAGCATCGTCCAGATCCTCGCGACCCCCGTCCTCGGCATCACGCTCCTCCTGCTCATCGCCGAGCGCGCGTTCCACATCGGCATCTTCGACCCGGCGCTCGGCGGCGACCCGGTGCTCTACCAGCACTTCTTCTGGTTCTACAGCCATCCGGCCGTCTACATCATGATCCTGCCGGGCATGGGCATCATCAGCGAGCTCATCGCGGTGCACGCGCGGCGCCGGATCTTCGGCTATAAGGCGATCGCCTTCTCCAGCGTCGCCATCGCCCTGGTCGGCTTCCTCGTGTGGGGCCACCACATGTTCACCTCCGGCCAGAGCGAGCTCGCGGCGATCATCTTCTCGTTCCTGACCTTCCTCGTCGCCATCCCCAGCGGGGTCAAGATCTTCAACTGGACCGCGACGCTGTGGCGCGGCTCGATCGGCTTCAACGCGCCGATGCTGTACGCGCTGTCGTTCCTCATCCTCTTCTCGATCGGCGGCCTGACCGGCGTCTTCCTCGGGATGCTCAGCGTCGACCTGCACCTGCACGACACGTACTTCGTCGTCGCGCACTTCCACTACGTGATGGTCGGCGGCACGGTCATCGCCTACTTCGGCGGCCTCCACCACTGGTGGCCCAAGATCACCGGGAAGATGTACTCCGAGCGGCTCGCCGCCATCGCCTGCGTGCTCGTCTTCATCGGCTTCAACGTCACGTTCTTCTCGCAGTTCGTCCTGGGCAGCCGCGGGATGCCGCGGCGCTACTACAACTACCTCGACCAGTTCCAGCCGCTGCACGCCTTCTCGACCGTGGGCTCGTGGATCCTGGGCGCCGGCATCCTCGTGATGCTGGTCTGCTTGATCAAATCGCTCCGCTCCGGCGCGCCGGCGCCGAAGAACCCCTGGGGCGGGCTCAGCCTCGAGTGGACCACCGCCTCCCCGCCCATCACCGAGAACTTCGTCCGCACCCCGATCGTGACCAAGGGCGCATACGACTTCAACACGGAGAAAGCATGAGCGCGCACGCCGAGGCCGCAGATCGGCCGAACAAGGCAGGGCCGGTCCTGTCCCCCAATTTCCACGTCGCCCATCATTTCGACTCCGCGGACACGCAGTTCGACGCCAGCAGGATGGGCATCTGGCTCTTCCTGGTCACCGAGGTCCTCCTCTTCGGCGGGCTGTTCTGCGCGTTCGCGATCTTCCGGACCTGGTTCTTCGACTCCTTCGTGGAGGCCCACCACCACCTCGACAAGGTGATGGGCGGCATCAACACGGTGGTGCTCATCTGTTCCAGCCTGACGATGGCGCTCGCCGTTCGGTCGGCGCAGAAGAGCGACCAGAAGACCACGACGCGCCTGCTCGTGATCACGCTGCTCTGCGCGGCCGCGTTCCTCGTGATCAAGTACTTCGAGTACCAGCACAAGTTCCACGACGGCCTGCTGCCCGGGAAGTACTTCACCGCCCAGGGCTTCACCACGGCCCACGCGGGGATCTTCTTTGCCATCTACTTCATGATGACGGGCATCCACGGCCTGCACGTCGTCATCGGGATGGGGCTCATCACGTGGATCCTCATCCGCAACATGCGCGGTGAGTTCTCGAGCCGTTACTACTTGCCGGTCGAGGGGGTGGGGCTGTACTGGCACCTCGTCGACCTCATCTGGATCTATCTCTTCCCCCTGCTCTACCTGGTGGGCTGAGGCCTAGAGGACAGCATGTCGACACACGCAGAAGCAGCCGACGCGCACGGACACGGGCACGGCCACGGCCACGGCGCCGACCACGTGCCCCACGTCCTGCCGCTCAAGGTCTACATCGCCACGTGGCTCACGCTGCTCGTGCTCACGGTCGTGACCGTGGGCGCGAGCTACGTCGACCTCGGCGCCGCCAACCTGGCCATCGCGGTCCTCATCGCGACGGTGAAGGCGAGCGTCGTGGCGTTCATCTTCATGCACCTCAAGTGGGACCACAAATTCCACACCCTGATCTTCGCCTCGTCGCTCATCTTCCTGGCGATCTTCATCGGCTTCACCATGTTCGACACGACCAACCGGGGCCGGGCCGAGGAGATCGAGGCCGAGCGGCCGGCGGACTGGAAGGCGCCGTTCGACGGCAAGCGCGCCGCCGACAACTGGGTCGTGAAGAAGCCGCACAAGGTGGCCCCGCCGCCCAAGCAGGTCCACCAGGGCACCGAGTGACCGGCCGCGGGGCCGCGCGCCCCGCGGTCGAGCGCCGGACGTAAGCTGGCGCACAAACGTAAGCTCCGGGAATTACAGGGGTTTCTCCTGCCGACCCCCGGGTGTGGGCGCGGGCGCACCTCGCGCGTGCTCGCGGCTTTGGTGCGCGGTACAAGGGAGCGGTTGAAAGGCAACGTCGAAAGGTTGCTCCCGGCTGAACGCCGGGCGCCTCGACCGCGCCCTGGAAGCCCTCCCTGTCCGCGCGCGGATGCAATCCTCTTTCCAATCCTGGGCGCTTGACGCCGACCCCACCAAGAGCGGCGCGCCGCCGGCCGCGCGGCGGCGGCTCGCGGTGCTGCTGTCCGGCCCGAAGCCCCCGTCCTGGGACACCGCCGACCGCTGGCTGATCCAGCTCAGGTGGGTCGCGATCGCGGGGATGATCGCGACGACGGTCGCGAGCCGGAAGCTCGTGCCCGACCTCCGGCTCGGGCCGCTCGTCCTCGGCATCGCGGCGATCACGGTGGCGAACCTCGCCTGGACCTACCGGGTCCGGCACGCGCGCCCGCTCGACGGGGGCGAGCCCTCGGCGCGCGAGCCGGCGCAGGAGCTCGCGCGCGCCCAGCTCGTGGGCGACGTGGTCGCGAACGCCTGGATGCTCTGGTTTTCGGGCGGCCTCGAGAACCCGTTCGCGGTCTTCCTCGCCTTCCACATCGCCCTCTCCGGCCTGCTCTGCCCGCGGCGCACGACCGTGCTCGTGGGGCTCCTGACGCTGCTCGCGATCGGCGTGCTCACCGACGCGGAGCCGCTGCCGCTCGAGTCCGCGTCGCTCGACGGCGACCGCATCCGGCAGCTCGGCGACCTCGTCTCGCTCACGTCGCTGACGCTGTTCCTCGGCTTCTTCGTCGTCGTGTACGCGCATAGGCTCGAGGAGCTCCGGCAGCAGAGCCAGCGGAACGAGCGGCTGGCGATGCTCGGGCGCATGGTCGGCGGCATGTCGCACGAGCTCAGCACGCCGCTCGCGACGATCCTCCTCGCGAGCAAGGACCTCGTCGACGTGGCGCGCGAGACGGGCTCCGAGGACGCGGCGCGCATGGCCGAGACGGTGGCCGGCGAGGCCCGGCGCGCGAGCGACATCATCAGCCTGATGCGCGGACAGATCCGGCTCGACCAGCGGCTCGAGCCGCTGGAGCTCACCCGCTTCGTGCGCGACCTCTCGAAGGCCGAGCTCGCGCGGCTCGGCTACCGGGGCGAGATCGCGTTCGACACGCCGCGGCCGGTGCAGGCGAACGTGCTCAAGCCGGCGCTGCGCCAGGTGCTCGTCAACCTGCTCGCGAACGCGGCCGAGGCGACCGACGACCGGGCCGAGCAGCGGATCGAGGTGAGCGTCATCGAGCGCGGCGACGTCTGCGAGATCGCGGTCTCGGACAGCGGTCCGGGGCTGAGCCCCGAGATCGCCGGGCGGCTCGGGGAGCCGTTCCAGACGACGAAGATGTCGCAGGGCGGGATGGGGCTCGGGCTCTACATCAGCTCGATGATGGCCTCGCGCATGAACGCGGTGCTGCGCATGGAGAGCGTCGAGACCGGCGGGGCGAAGGCGACCTTGCGCCTCCGGCTCGACGGGACCCCGGGCCCGATGGACGCGGATCTGCCCCCCGCGCTGAAGCGCGCCGGGGCGGCCTGAGGTGAAGATGACGCGACGGATCGAGACGGCGCTGCTCGTGGACGACGACGACGCGTTCCGCACCACCCTGCAGGGCGCGCTGCGCCGCCGCGGCGTCGTGGCGAGGACCGCGGCGACGATCGACGAGGGGCTCGTGGCGCTCGAGTACGAGCCGGTGGACCTCGTGGTCATCGACTACCGCATGCCGCGCGGCGACGGGCTCAGCGCGCTCGCCAAGTACCGCAAGCTGCAGCCCGACGCGGCGATCGTGATGCTGACCGGGTTCGGGGACATCCCGCTCGCGGTGGCGGCGATGCGCGAGGGCGCGGACACGCTGCTCAGCAAGCCCGTCGACGCGGACAAGCTCCTGCGCGAGGCCGCGGGCCTCCGCGAGCGGCAGCGGCCGCCCCCCTCCTCGGCGTCGGCCCCGACGCCGCCGCCCGGGAGCCTGAAGCTCGACGACCTGGAGCGCGAGGCGATCCGCGCCGCGCTCCGGGAGTCGGGCGGCGTGGTGGCGACCGCGGCGAAGCTGCTCGGGATCGACCGGCGGACGCTGCAGCGGAAGCTGAAGAAGCTCGGGGGCTAGTGGTTGCCGAGCGCGTCGAGCGCGGCGAGGACGTCCTTCACGACGTCCTCCGTCTCCTCGACGCCGACCGAGAGGCGGATGAGCGCGGGGGAGATGCCGATCGCCGCGAGCTGCTCGTCGCTGAGCTCGTGGAAGCTCATGATGCAGGGCTGCTCGATGAGCGTCTCGACGCCGCCGAAGCTCGGGGCGATCGCGGCGATGCGGGTGCCGTCGACGACGCGCGCGGCCGCCTCGCGCCCGCCGCGCACGATGAAGCTCACGACGCCGCCGAAGCCGCGCATCTGCGCGGCCGCGACCTCGTGATCCGGGTGCGACGGGAGCCCGGGGTAGAACACCCGCTCGACGGCGGGGTGCGCCTCGAGCGCGCGCGCCACCGCGAGCCCCGTCGCGTTCTGCCGCTCGACGCGGAGCGCGAGCGTCTTCATCCCGCGGCCGATCAGCGCCGCGGCGTGGGGATCGATGACGCCGCCGAGGACGCTGCGCATGTCGCGGACGAGCGAGATCAGCGCGCTCGAGCCGGACACCGCGCCGCCGAGGACGTCGTTGTGGCCGGACAGGTACTTGCTGGCGCTGTGGACGACGAGGTCGATGCCGCGCCCGATCGGGTCGGAGTTGCACGGGGTCGCGAACGTCGCGTCGACGATCGTCTTGACGCGCGCCTTCTTGCAGATCTCGGCGAAGCGGGACAGGTCGATGCAGTGCAGGTACGGGTTCGTCGGCGACTCGCTCAGCGCGAAGCGGGTGCGCGGCTTGAAGGCCGCCTCGAGCTGGTCGAACGCGCCCGGGTCGATCAGCGTATGCTCGACGCCGAGCCGCGAGAGCACGTTGATCACGAACTGCCGCGTGCGGCGGTACACGTCGCGGAAGAGGATGACGTGGTCGCCCGCCTTGAGCAGGGCGAACGCCGTGGTCGTCACCGCCGCCATGCCGCTCGCGAAGAGCACGGCGTCCTCCGCGCGATCGAGCGCCGCGATGCGCTGCTCGACCTCGCGCACGGTCGGGTTGCCGTAGCGGCCGTACTCCTGGCGCTCCGGGTCCGTGTCGCCCCCGGCGAAGTAGCGCTCGAGATCCGCCGTGTTCGCAAACGTGTACGTCGCCGTCTGCGCGATCGCGGGGGCGAGGGTGTGGGACGGCCGGTCGCGGAGCACACCCGCGTGCACAGCATCGGTCGAGTTCGGCAGTTCGGTCTTCATGGGGGCGCTGAGGTGGGGGGGCGCCGGGGTGGGGGCGCCGAGGGGCCGGGATCTTCGGTGCACCGGCCTTCAGAATTGTCGCACTTGACGCGTCGGAAATATAGGGAATACCATCGGTTATGTTGCATCCAGTCGAGCGCCTTGCGGCGGCCATCGACGAACACGCCGAGAACGTCGCCAAATTCAAACGTGGTGAGCTGACCCCCGACCAGTTCCGCCCGCTGCGGCTGGCCATGGGGGTCTACGCGCAGCTCGCGCACGTGAAGCACATGCAGCGCATCAAGATTCCCGGAGGGCAGCTCACGGCTGCGCAGCTGGAAGCCCTCGCGGAAGTCACGGAGCGGTGGGGTCGCGGGCTAGCGCACGTCACGACCCGCCAGGACATCCAGCTCCACTACCTGGAGATCGAGGAGACGATCGACCTGCAGCGCGTGCTCGCGCGCGCGGGGGTGACGACGGTCGGCGCGTGCGCGGACACGCTCCGCAACATCACCGCGTCGCACCTCGCCGGCGTGGTCGAGGACGAGGTGTTCGACGTGACGCCTTACGCGCTCGCGGTCACCAAGCACTTCCTCTTCCACGAGCACAACCGGCGGCTACCGCGGAAGTTCAAGGTGGCCTTCTCGGGGAGCGCGCGCGACCACGCGCAGGTTATGATCAACGACATCGGTCTGTTCGCGAAGATCGGCGACCGCGGGCGCGGCTTCGCGGTCTACGTGGCCGGCTCGCTCGGCTCGACGCCCGAGATCGCGCACCTCTGGAAGGAGTTCATCCCGGAGTCCGATCTGCTGCCGTTGTGCGAGGCCGTGGTGAGCGTGTTCCACCGGGACGGAGAGCGGAAGAACCGGAAGAAGGCGCGCCTCAAGTTCCTGCTGCGCAAGATCGGCGAGGCCGAGTTCCTGCGCAGGCTCGACGAGGAGTTCGATCGCATCAAGGCGGAGCGCGGCGACGCGCTCGCGGCCGAGCTGGCGGAGAATGTGGGCAGGTACCGGGAGAACGATCCGCCCCCGCTCACGCCGCTGCGGGAGACGCTCGGCGACGGCGCGTTCGCGCGCTGGAAGCGGACCAACACGATCGCGCAGAAGCAGCCCGGCTACCGGGTGGCGACGGTCAAGCTGCCGCTCGGAGACATCACGAGCGAGCAGCTGAAGCGCCTGGCCGACCTGTCGCGGCGCTACGGCAACGGCGAGGTGCGGGCGACGAACACCCAGAACTTCGTGCTGCGCTGGGTGCCGGAGGGGCTGCTGCTCAACCTGCACCGTGAGCTCTCGCAGATCGGCCTCGCCGAGGCGGACGCGGGGCACGTCACCGACGTGGTGACCTGCCCGGGCGGCGACTACTGCACGCTCGCGATCACGAAGAGCATGGAGGTCGGCTCGCGCATCCGGGAGCACCTGGTGCCGAACGGCAGCCGCCAGGAGGCCGACGACTTCGTGAGCGCCCTCGGCGAGTTCGACATCAAGATCTCGGGGTGCCCGAACTCGTGCGGGCAGCACCACGTCGCCGACATCGGGATGACGGGGCTGATGGTGAAGGGCAAGGACGGGGTCGAGCGCCCGCACTACTCGCTCCGGGTGGGCGGCGGCTGCGGCCCGAACGCGCGCATCGGCGAGCGCCTCGACGGCCGCATCCCCGAGGAGGAGACGCCCAAGGTGATCGCCGCGATCGCGCGCTTCTACATGGCGGGTCGCGCCGAGGGCGAGAGCTTCCGCGACTTCGTGACGCGCAAGGGCGTGCAGGAGATCACCCGCGCCGGCTTTGCGGCCGCCGAAGGCGCAGCCATCTGAGCATCCGCCCCGCCCGGGGGCTCCGTCATCGGAGCCCCCGCCCCGCCCGTCCCTGACCTCTTCCAAGATGGTTCGCCAGGATGCCGGCTCTCCGGCGCCTGGCTCAGCCGCGCTCAACGGCGGCGTGGGATGAGCGGCGGATCCCCCGCGAACGGGTTCATCGCCAGCGCCGCCAGCACGCCCGCGGCCCCCGCCTTGACCTTCTCCATCCCCGGAGCGACCGGCGCGAGTTCCTCGCGCTCCTCGATGAGCTCCGGGGGAATGTCGAGCAGGAACCTGCTCGGCGTCCTCGGCACCATCTTGCCGCGCGAGCCGCGGTGCTTCGCCCGCGTGAGGTAGAGCCGATCGCGGGCCCGCGTGACCGCGACGTAGAAGAGCCGCCGCTCCTCCTCGATGCTGTGCCCGCCCGTGTCGCCCCCCTCGGCGCCGCTCGGCGCGGCGTCCGTGGCGCGCTCGTCGAGGCTGCGCTGGTGGGGCATCAGCCCCTCCTCCAGGCCGATCACGAAGACGTACGGGAACTCGAGGCCCTTCGCGCCGTGCATCGTGGTGAGCGTCACGCGGTCGGTGGCCTCCTCCTCCTCAGAGTCCTGCCGGAGCGCGAGCAGCCGCAGGAACTCGGCGAAGCTCGCGCGGTCCCCCTTCCCCTTCTCGTCGCGGCGCGCGAAGACGTTGAGCAGCCCCTCGAGGTTGCCCCAGCGGCGCGCGGCGGCGTTGTTCGTGGAGGAGCCGGTCATGATGTCCTCCTTGAAGCCGGCGTCGGCGAGCAGCGCGCGCGCGACCTCCGCGGAGGGCTCGCCGCGCTCGAGCCGCCCGCGCGCGGCCTCGATGATCCGGAGCAGCTGGCGGCACCCCTCGATCGCGGCGGCGCTCAGCTCGTGGACGGCGTGCGGACGCGACACCGCCGTCCAGAGCGAGGTGTCGTGCGCCGTCGCGTAGGCGCCGAGCTTGGCGACCGCGGCGTCGCCGACGCCGCGCGCCGGGTAGTTCAGGATGCGCCGCAGCGACATCTCGTCCTGCGGGTTCAGCGCGACGCGCAGGTAGGCGATGAGGTCCTTGACCTCCTTGCGCTCGAAGAACTGCTGGCCGCCGATCATCCGGATCGGGATCTGCCGCTCCTTGAGGGCCGACTCGATCGCGGCCGCCTGGAGGTTCGACCGGTAGAGCACGGCGATGTCCTTCGGCCGCGCGGCCTCGCGCTCCAGGAGGCGCTGCGCCTCCGTGGCCACGAAGCTCGCCTCGACGTCGGGGTCGACGCAGATGATGGACCTCACCTTGTCGCCGTCCAGGCGGGTGGCGATGAGCGACTTCTTGTGCCGCCGGGCGCCGGACTTCGCGAGCACCGCGTTGGCGACGTCGAGGATCGGCTTGCGCGAGCGGTAGTTGTGCTCGAGCTTGACGACCTTCGCGCCGGAGAAATGCTCCTCGAAATCGAGGATGTTGCGCACGTCGGCGCCGCGCCAGGCGTAGATCGACTGGTCGTCGTCGCCGACGACGACCACGTTGCGGTGCTCGCCGCAGAGCAGGCGCAAAAGCTCGAGCTGGGCGCGGTTCGTGTCCTGGTACTCGTCGACGATCACGAAGCGGTAGCGCATCCGCCAGCGCTCGAGGACGTCGGCCCGCGTCTGCCAGAGGCGGACCACCTCGCAGATGAGGTCGTCGAAGTCGAAGGCCTGGAACGAGCGCAGCGCCGCGTTGTAGCGCGGGTACACGAGCATCGAGATCTCGTCGTAGTCGTCGATGCCCTTGCCCTGCCGCTGCGCCTCGGCCCACGCCTCGGGCTCGAGGAACGCGTTCTTGGCGTTCGAGATGCGCGAGAGGATCGCGCCGACGTCGTAGCTCTTGCCGGCGCGGAGCTCGCGGAGGATCTCGCGGATGACCCCCAGCGCGTCGGACTGATCGAAGATGGCGAACGATCCGCCGCGCAGGCCGAGGGCGCGGGTCTCGGCGCCAAGCACGTCGAGGCCGAAGCGGTGGAAGGTGCAGACCTTCAGCTCGCGCGCGACCTTGGCGCCGACGAGCTTGCCGACGCGCTCGTGCATCTCGGCGGCGGCCTTGTTGGTGAAGGTCATCGCCAGGATGGAGCGCGCCGAGATGCCGCGATCGAGCAGGCGCGCGATCCGCGTGGTCACCACGCGCGTCTTGCCGGATCCGGCGCCGGCGAGCACCAGCATTGGCCCGAGCTCGTGCTCGACGGCCGCACGTTGAGACGGGTTCAATAAGTCCGACACCGTGCGGTGGCCTAGCCCGGCGTGGGCCGGAGCGGGAGCTTGATTTTATCGGACGGCGGGGCGGGCGCGGGATCACCGCTGGAACGGCTCAAAGTCCGGGCGGCGTGGCGAACTGCCCCGGGAACGGGTTCGCCTCCCGGCGGCGCCGGACGTCGTCGAGCGTCCAGGGCGCCGTGCCGCGCTCGTGGAAGAGGGCCACGCCGATCACGCCCACGTTCCTCGTGTCGCCGTGCTTCTGGTTCGCGTAGGAGCCGCGGACCGAGCCGAACCGGAACGCCGCGACGGTGTCCATGCTCTGACGGAAACCGTCGATCTCGAGCTCGCCGTGGGGCTCGACCAGGTAACCGCGCTTGTCGAACGCCGCGGGCTGGCCGTCCATGACGTCGAGGCCGTCGACGGAGACGACGCACTCGATCCGGTTCGGCGTGAGGTTGCGCAGCACGACGCTGTAGCGCTGGCCGGCCTCGCCGACGACGTGGCTCGTCTCGCCGGCGACGAAGCCGCTCAGGAAGCCGCCGCCCTCGCCGCGCAGCCCGATGGCGACGGCGCCGCCGGCGAGCGTGAAGGCCTGCGGCGACGTGCGGCGGAAGCCGGACGCGCTCGCCATGGCGCGCGCCCCCTCGGCGTCGTTGTAGAACAGGCTCGCGAGCGCGAACGGCCGCTCGACGTCGGCGCGGACGAACGGCGCGGTCGAGATGCGGGACACGCGCGTCTCGCCCCACTCGGTGCCGAGGCCGGGGCGCTCGATCGGCTCCGGCGCGACCTGGCTGCTCGGCGCCCGGCGCGCCGCCCCCTCGGCGCGGCCGGCGCCGTGCGCGACGGAGGGCGCCTCGAAGTCGGCAGAGGGCGCCGAGGGCGCGGCCTCGAACGGGGGCGGGGCGGGCGCGCCCGGCTCGGCGGCGGCGCCATCCCAGGCGCCGGAGCTGCCCGAGGCGACGAACCCAGGCGCGGGATCGGCTGCCCTCGATGTCGCGGCGTCCGCCGGCCGGGCCGCGGTGCCGCCGCCGCACGAGGCAGCGCCCGCGAGGAGCGATACCGCCAAACAAGCCAGCCCGATTCGTCGCGTCCGGTTCATGGTCCCTCCACTCCGCATTGCGGTGTCGACCGGAGAACGGGCTCGACGAGGCTACCTTACAGCCGAGCGCGCCTCTGCCGCGGCGGGCGCCGACGGCGTCGGCGCGGGGTGATCGCCCGCCGCGAGCCAGCGCTCCGCGAGCGTGAGCCCGAGCGCGGCGGACGCGACGGCGAGCGCGCACACGCCGAGGGCGGCAGCGCGCGACGCGGCGCGGGCGGCGCGCGGCGCCGTGCATGCGCGCCGCCGCGAGCGCGACGGCGGGCGGCGCGCGAGGGGCGCGGCGACGGCGCGGCCGCCGCCCTGCGAGGCGAGCGGCGGGAGGCGCTGCGCGGCGGCGGGCGCGGCGGCGCGGGCCGTGGGGACGTCGAAGGCGGTCGGGGTGAGCTCCGCCGTGCTGGCTGCCTCCGCCGCGCCGTGCGGCGCTCCGTCGCGCAGCCGGCGCACGGCGGCGTCCATGTCGTCGGCCGTCTGGAAGCGGTGCTCGGGCGCCTTCGCGATGGCGCGCAGGATCACCCGATCGAGGGCGGCCGGGATCGCCTGCGGCGCGAAGCGCGACGGCGGGGGCGGCTCCCGCTCGCAGTGGGCGATGCGGAGCGCGTCGCGGCGGCCGTGCAGCTCGTCGAACGGGCCTCGCCCGGCGACGAGCTCGTAGAGGACGAGGCCCATCGCGTAGATGTCGGCGCGCGGATCGATCGGCAGGGAGGCGCACTGCTCCGGCGCCATCGTCCTCGGCGTGCCGATGACCGCGTCCGGGGCGGTCAGCGAGGCGCCGGCGTGGAGGAGCTTGGCGACGCCGAAGTCGAGGACCTTGAGCGTGCCGTCGTCGCACAAGAACAGGTTCTCGAGCTTGAGGTCGCGGTGGACGATGCCGGCCGCGTGCGCGAGCGACAGCGCCGAGAGGGCCTGCTGGACCAGGCCGAGCGCGGTCGGGACCGCGACCACGCCGAGGCGCGCGAGCTCGGTCCTGAGGTCGCGCCCTTCGAGGAGCTCCATGGCGAAGTAGGGGCGGCCGCCTCGGGTGGTGCCGAGATCGAACACCTCGGGCAAGCTCCGGTGGCGCAGGCGAGCGATCGCGCGCGCCTCGGCGCGCATGCGCGCCGAGAGATCGCTGCGGCCGGCGTGGCAGCGGTGCAGCAGCTTCACCGCGAACCGGCGGCCGAGCTCGCGGTGCTCGACCTCGTACACCTCGCCCATGCCGCCCTGGCCGAGCAGGCGCACCACGACGTACGGCGTGCCGTGGATCGGCTCGCCCTCGGCGAGCGCGCGCAGCGGCCGCGCGTCCTCGGACGGCTCGACCTCGCCCAGCGCGCGCAGCAGCCGCGCGCCTTCGGACGGCTCGACCTCGCCCAGCGCGCGCAGCAGCCGCGCGTCCGCGGACAGCTCGACCTCGCCCAGCGCGTGCAATGGCCGCGCGTCCTCGGACAGCTCGACCTCGCCCAGCGCGCGCGGCGGCCGCGCGCGAGGAGCCTGCGGCGCGCGCAGAGCGCCGGGCGCGTACAGGAGCGTGCGCCCGTCGGCGGTCGCGCCGGTCATCGCGCCCCTCCGTCCGCGAGCTGCGCCCGCGCACCGCGCGCGCCGCGCGCGCCGCCAGATGGCGCGGCCTGCCCCGCGCCGTCGGGCGCGGCCGTCTCCCGGCCGCCGTCTTCTCCCTCCGCGAGCGCGGCGGCCATCGCGTCCGCCGTCTGCCAGCGGAGCCCCGGGTCCTTCTCGAGGGCGCGCGCGACCGCGTGGTCGAGCGCCGGAGGGACCCAGAGGAGCGAGCGGAGCCGCGGCGCCGGCGTGCTCAGGTGCGCCCGCATCACCGCCATCGAGTCGACCACCGGAAACGGCCCTCGCCCGGTGATCGCCTCGAACAGCAGGAGCCCCACCGCGTACACGTCGGTGCGCGCGTCGACATCCTCGCCCCGGATCTGCTCGGGCGACAGGTAGCGCGGCGTGCCGAGGACGTTCGAGCCCGTCGGCGGCCCGAGCCCTTCGCGGGTCACCTTCGCGATGCCGAAGTCGATCAGCACCGCGTGCTCGGCCTCGGGCGCGGAGGGCCCGCTCTCCAGATCGGCCGCTCCCTGCTCGGCGCCGCTCACCTGCGCGAGGAAGACGTTGGCCGGCTTGATGTCGCGGTGGATGATGCCGGCGCGGTGCGCCGCGGCGAGCCCGCCGAGCACCTGGATGGCGATGCGCACGGCGGCGGGGATCGCGAGCGGCCCGCGCGCGTCGAGCCGCTCGCGCAGCGTCTCGCCGAAGAGGCGCGGCATGACGAGGAAGGGACGGCCGTCGCTCGTCACGCCGACCTCCTCGACCTTCACGACGTTCGGGTGGCTCAGCGTCGAGAGCGCGCGCCCCTCCTGGACGAGGCGCGCGCCGACCTCGCTCGCCCCCTCGTGCATGGCGCGGAGCAGCTTGAGCGCGCGCAGCTGACCGCGGCGCCCCGTCACCTCGAAGACCTCGGAGCACGAGCCTGCCCCGATCCTCTGGAGCAGGCGGTACGAAGTCCCCGGGAGCGGCTGTCCTTCTCGCTTTTGCACCATGTCCGTCGACCTCCCTTGCGGGGGCGCGCGGCGGAGCGCCGGCGCCTTCGTTCGGGAAGGGAATCGTCGCTCTCGCGGCGGGAGTTGCGCGGACAAACCGCTCAGCTCACCAAAAAACGCGCAATCAACGGATGTGCAGTGGGCGCGGCGCGCCGTTCAGGGCTGTACAGGGGCGCGGGGCGCGCTCAGTGATAGAGGAACCACCGGACGCCCGGCTTGATCTCCATATGGTAATGGTCGGCGTGCGGCGCGTTGTAATTGGGCGTCAGCACGTATGTAAAAATTCCGAGGTCCGCCGCCTCGCACACGATCGACCGGAGCTCGCGTGCCTCGGGGAGCTCGGGCTGGGGCGCCCCCTCGCCGCAGGTCTTGTCCCCGATGCGGCCGTGGAAATGGCGCGCGACGCTGATCCAGGTGCCGTCGCGCTTCTTGAGCGCGCCGACGTCGATGGCCAGGCCGGCCGGGTGACGCGTGCCGGGCGGAGCCCACGCGCCGCGGGGCTTCTGGCCCGCGTCGCTGCGCAGCGCCACGTCGCCGCGGGGCTTCTGGCCCGCGTCGCTGCGCAGCGCCACGTCGCCGCGGCGCTTGCTCGCGGACGCCGTGGCCCGGGACGCCGCGGGCTTGCGGCGCGCAGAGCGTCGCGTTCCTGCCTTGCCGGCTGCCGTGGCCGGCGCGCTGCGCACCGCGGTCGTCCGCCCCTGGGGGTCCGGCGCGCTCGACGCGGCGTTTCGAGGGGGCTCCGCCGCGCCCTTGTCCTTCGCGCCGGCCTCCGCCGCGCCCTTGTCCTTCGCGCCGGCCCCCGCCGCGCCTTTGTCCTTCGCGCCGGCCTCCGCCGCGCCCTTGTCCTTCGCGCCGGCCTCCGCCGCGCCCTTGTCCTTCGCGCCGGCCCCCGCCGCGCCCTTCTCCTTCGCGCCGGCCCCCGCCGCGCCCTTCTCCTTCATGCGTCGCGGGCGCTCCTCGGGCGCCTTCGACGTCCCATCGAGCGCGCCCTTCTTGCCCAGCTCGACCGGAGGCGCGGGCATCGTCGATTCCTTGCGCGCGTCGCCGTCCGCGGCCTTCGCCTCGACGGCCCCGTGCGCGTGCTCCCCCTCGTGGTCTCCCCGCTCGCGGCCCGGCATCGGCACGTTGGGTCGATACATCGTGTAATGGACGACCTCGTCGATATCGTGCCGCATGAGCACGGCCGCGAAATCGTCGAGGGCGAGCGCGAGGCGCGCGTCCAGGATCTCGAACATGCTCGTCACGCGCTGCTCGGGCGGGAGCACGGAATGGTAGTACACGCCGTTCAGCCGGCCCGTGAGCCGGATCGGCGCGCGCACCCCGGGCGCGTGATCCACCCTGAGGTACAGGATCTTCCGGCGATCCAGCTCGGCCAGCGCCTCGTCGTCCGTCATGTTGGCGTAGCGGTACGCCGGGGAGGCCTCGGCGACGCTCGCCTCCGGCGTCACGAGGAACGGCGACGCGGCCAGCGCGGGCGCCGGATCGAGCGTCGCGACGGACGCGAGCAGCGCGCCCACCAGCGGCTTCAGCAGACAGCGAAGTCGGGAAAACGCCACAGCGGACGCACTCTAACGTGACCGGGCAGGAAGGCGAAAAAACGGCGACGGCTGGACCGGTGAGCAGCAGCGCGATCGCGGCGCCGCCGCGCTGACCGTCGCGCAGCGCCGTGCTCGCGGTTACGCTGGGCGCGCGGCGCCCAGAACGGCGCGATCCCCGCGCGCATCCCCTCCGCGACGAACACGCCTTTGCAACCACCGACGCCCTTCGAACCGAGCCGCCACGCGCACCCCCGAGCCGGCGCCGAGACGCCCGGCGCGCCGGCCGACGCGGGCGCGCTCCACGGCGAGCGCCCGCGGCCGCCGGAGCCGACCGCCGCGCGCGCGCTCCTCGCCGCGGCCATCACGACCGCCGCCGTGACGGCGGCGTCCTACGCGGCGCCGAAGAGCTACGCCGGCACGCTCGTGGGCCTCGCGTTCCTCGCCGCGACGTACTGGCTCGTGCTGCGGTACGACGAGGCGACGATCCGCGCCCACGGCCTGTCCCTCGGGGGCGTCCTCGAGCCCGCGCCGCTCTCGGCAGCGCGGCTCGCCCGCGCCGCGCTCCGCGCGGTCGCCTGGGCCGCCCTGGTCGCCGCGATCGTCTTCCCGCCGTTCTGGCTCGGCTACCGGCTGTACTGGGGCGTGACCTCGCCGTTCGTGCTGCGCCCGCCGTCCGCCGACGAGATCGCCGCGCAGCTCCTCGTGGTCGCGCTGCCCGAGGAGGCGTTCTTCCGCGGCTACCTCCAGAGCGCCCTCGACCGCGTCTTCCCGCCGCGCGTCCGCGTCCTCGGCGCGCCGCTCGGCCCGGCGTGGCTCATCTCCTCGGCGATCTTCGCGCTCGGCCACGTGCTCACGATCGTGCACCCCGCGCGGCTCGCCGTCTTCTTCCCCGCGCTCGTCTTCGGGTGGCTGCGGGCCCGCACCGGCGGCATCGGGGCGCCGCTCCTGTTCCACGCGGCCTGCAACCTCTTCTCGCTCACCCTCGCGAACGGCTACCTTCACGCGCCGTGAGCACCTCGTCGGACGACACGGCGCCGGGCTCCCCGCGCGGCGGCGGCCGGGCGGGGCAGGACGGCGCCGCGCCGCGGGACGGCCGCGTCGCGCGCCGGCGCGCGGCGCTGTTCGACATGGATCGCACGCTGCTGCGCAAGGAGACGGCGAGCCTTTACGTGAAGTACCAGCGCCAGCTCGGCGAGGCGACCGCGCGCGATCTCCTGCGGACCCTGTACTGGGTCGGGCAATACACGCTCGGCGTGCTCGACGCCGAGAAGGTCGCCGAGCGCGCGCTGCTCGCGCTCCGGGGCGTGCCCGAGACCGTCCTCGCGGCCCGCTGCGACGACTGGTTCCGGCTCCACGTCGAGCCGCACATCGCCGACGGGGGGCGCGAGGCCGTGCGGCGGCATCGAGCGGCCGGAGACCTGTGCGCCATCGTGACCGGCGCGTGGCCCTACACCGCGCGACCGCTGGCCAGGCGGCTCGGGATCGAGCACCTCGTCGCGAGCGAGCTCGAGATCGACGAGCGCGGGCACTTCACGGGCCGCGCCGCGCCCCCGCTCTGCCTCGGGGAGGGCAAGGTCGCGCGCGCGCGGGCGCTGGCCGAGGCGCAGGGCTTCCGGCTGGAGGACGCGACGTTCTACACGGACAGCATCAGCGATCTGCCGCTCCTCGAGCTCGTGGCGGAGCCGATCGCCGTCAACCCCGATCCCCGGCTGCGCCGGGTCGCCGAGCGGCGGGGCTACCGGATCGAGCGCTGGTGAGCGCGCCGGCCGCGGCGCGCGGTCGCCTCACGTAGCCGCGCGGGCGCCTCACGCGGCCGCGCGGTCGCGTCACGCGGGCGGCGGTCGAGAGCCCGGCGGCGGCCGCGAGGTGGGCGAGCCGAACGAAGGCGGCGGCCGCGACGACAGCGGCCCCACCGGGAGGCTCGCGCGGGAGAGGCTCGAGCGGGTGTTGACCGCCCACAGGACGATCGCGGCGACGACCGGACCGATGAAGATGCCTGCCGCGCCGAACAGCTCGAGCCCGCCGAAGATGGCGAGCAGGGCGATGAGCGGGTGCATCCCGCCGTGCGAGCTCTGGACCCACGGCCTGATCACGTTGTCCGAGAGCCCGACGAGGACGGCCGCGGCGCACATGCCGATGCCGGCGCCGATGCGCCCGATGACGAACAGGTAGATCGCCGCCCCTACCGTCACCGGCGTGGTGCCGATCATGGGGACGAGCGAGAGCAGCGTGGCGAGGAGGCCGAGGAGGAACGCGCCCGGCACCTTGCAGACGAAGAGCGCGACGGTCGTCAGCGTCCCCTGGACGGCCGCCGTCGCGAGCAGGCCGAGGACGGCGCCGTGCACCGTGTCCTGGATCGAGGCGAAGAGGACGTCGGTCTCCTCGTTCCTGAACGGCGACTGCGTGAGCAGCCAGCGCAGCAAGAGGCCGCCGTCGCGGAGCAGGTAGTAGAGCGCCACGATGAACAGGAAGGCGTCGACGATCGTCTGCGGCACCGCGGCGACCATGCCGCCCGCGAAGCTCGCCATCGAGCTGCCCACCCGCTGGAACAGGTTGCTCACGTACGTGCGGATGTCGTCTCCGGACAGGCCTGCCCTGTTGATGAGCCCCGTCAACCGGCCGTCGTTCAGGAGGCCCTGGACGCGCTCGATGGTGCTGGACCAGTCCCGCGCGAAGAAGCGGCTGATCGAGGCGGAGGCCTCGATGATGATCACGGCGAGCGGGATGCACACGAGGATCACCACGCCGACGGTGGAGATCGCGGGCGCGAACTGGCGGAAGCGGCCGAGTCGCGGCGAGAGGCGGCGCTGGAGCGGCGAGACGAGGAGCGCGACGAGGCCGCCGAGCAGGACGGGGACGAGCAGCCCCTTCACCATCCAGAAGAACAGCGCGACGAGCCCCGCGCGGAGGGCGAACGACAGCCATCGATCCGACTGGGTATCTTGGTTCATCGCCGGGTGCGCTTGCTCGTTGTGCCGCGTTCAGCGGCCTCCGGGGCCAAGGTAGGGTGGGCCTCCGGCGACCACCAGCGATTTCCGCGTTCCGCGAGCGCAGCGCGGCGATTCCGGGATACAGTCAAGCTCGGCCGACGACCGCGGAGGCGACGGCGCCTTCACCGCCGCGTCAGCTGGAGGAAGCAAGATGAGCACGAGCGGTGGCGGGGTTCCGCCCGAGGGCGGAAGCTGGGGAAACGGCGGCGGGGGCTGGGGGAACGGCGGCGGCTGGGGGTCGAGCCCGCCTGGCGGCCAGGGAGTGGCGCCGGGCGGCGGTGCGCCGGCGGGAGGGGGATACCCGCCCGCGGGTGGGGGAGTTGCGCCGCTGGGTGGGGGATCTCCGCCGCCGGGCGGGGGATACCCGCCGCCGGGCGGAGGATACCCGCCGCCGGGTGGGGGATACCCGTCGCCGGGCGCGGGATGGGGGGCGCCGCCCGGAGGAGGACAGGGCGGGCCGCCCGCAGGCGGCTGGGGGCCGCCGCCCGCGTACGGCGGCGGGCCGCCCCCGCCGGGAGCGATGCAGCTCTACTCCGACAAGGATCAGGCGACTGCCTTCCTGCTCGCGGCGTTTCTCGGGATCTTCGGCGCCGACCGCCTTTACCTCGGTCAGACCGGGCTCGGCCTCCTGAAGCTGTTCACGTGCGGCGGCTTCGGCTTCTGGACCCTCATCGATCTGATCCTGATCGGCACCGGCTCGATGCGAGATGCCCAGGGCCTCGTGCTCAAGCGCGACGCGCCCGTCGGTTACCCGACCAAGAGCCAGTCCACGGTCTTCTTGCTCTCGTATTTCCTGGGCAGCCTGGGCGCGGATCGCTTCTATCTGGGACAGACCGGGCTCGGCATCGCCAAGCTCTTGACGTGCGGTGGACTCGGCATCTGGTCGCTGATCGACATGCTGATGATCGGAATGGGGCGCTTCCGCGACGCCGAGGGCAACTCGCTGAAGTTCGACCGCTGAGGCGACTACACCTGAGCGGAGGAGAACAGCCCGTCGCTGAAACTGGCGGAGTCTATCCGTCTCCCGTCCCCGTCCCCCGTCCCCGTCCCCGTGCTCGTCTTTCGTGCGCGTGCGCGTGCGCGTGCGCGCTCCGCTCATCCCTCTCTGCCCAGAGTCATCCGTTTCCACGCAACTGAGCCGGCACCCGTGACGATCTCGCAAGCATGGCTCTCCTCGATCACGAAAACCTGGACGTCTATCACCGCTCTATCGAGTTCTTGACCCTCGCACTTCGTCTCGTCACGTATCTGCCTCGTAGAGAGCGAGAGCTTCGTGAGCAATTCAAACGCGCAGCCATTTCGGTACCACTAAACATCGCAGAAGGCTCAGGAAAACCCGCGAAGCCGGACCGAGCGCGCTTCTACGCAATTGCCCGTGGCTCCGCGATGGAATGCGGCGCGCTGATGGACGTGTGCCGCGTGGCGGGCTTTCTGGCGCCCGCTGAAGCGGAAGATGCGAAGAGCTTGCTGGCTCGAATCGTCGCTATGCTCACGAGAATGTGCCGCGGGTGAGCATATGACGACATGGTCGCGCACGCGCACGCGCACGAAGGACGAGCACGGGAGACGGGAGACGGGAGACGGGAGACGGGAGACGGAAGACGGCGAGCGGGCCTCTCCGCACGCGCCGCCCGAATCACCGAAACGGTCAGCCTCGCTCCCTCACGCCATCACTCCAGCGCCAGCATCCGCACCGAGCGCGGAACGAGCCGCACCTCCAGCGCCCCTCGCCTCGCCTCGAAGTGCGCGTCGTCCAGCACGTCGCGCGCGCGCGCCGCGCTCACGGTGACCCGCGCGACCACGTCCGCGTCGCCGGGGTTCAACAGGAAGAGCACCCGCGGCGCGCCGGACGCATCCTCGTGCAGCGTGGCGAACACGCTGTCCGGATCGCACGCGAACGTCGGCAGGCCGAGCGCGTCGATGGCGCGCGACACCGCGGAGTCCGCCGCGGCGGGGTTGTCCTGGAGGAGCGCAGGCAAGTTCTGCCCGGGGGCAAGGAGCCGCCGCAGATCGTAAGGCTGCGGGAGCGCACGGAACGCGCCGTCGAAGGCCGGCTCGCGCGGGCCCAGCGTGATCAACGTCCCCTGCCCCGCCGTCGCCTCGAGCCGCGCGAACAGATCCGGGCTCAGGCCGCCCGAGGTCGCGCAGATGACCCAGCGCGCCCCGGCGAGCGAGATGTCGCGATCCTCGCCCCCCACGTGCGCGTAGGGGACGCCGCGCGCGTCGAGCGCCTCCTCGAACGCGCGCACGAACGTGTCGGGCTCCACCCCGAGCGGGTAGCCGAGACCCACGTCGTCCTCGAGGCAACGGTCGCGCGGCCCGAAGTTCATGATCGAGAAGAACGCACCGGTGAGCGGGCCGAAGGCGTGCATCACCCGGGTGAGCCGGCGCTCGGTGCGCGGCGTGACGATGCGCACCGGCGCCCGGCGGCGCAGCGCGTGGAACCTCGTGGCCTCGAGGGCCGCGGCGAGCTTCCGCCAGAAGGCGGCGAACGGGCGCGGGCGGCCGTGCGGATCGATCGGCGCGCCGATCCAGCGATCGCGCTCGACCGCCATGTAGATGTTGTACCCGCGCAGCCCGTACGCGAGCGCGGCCATCATCACGAAGATGCTGTCGCGCTCCTCGAGCGGCGGGAAGAACGGCGGGAAGCCGGCGCCCATCTCGCACGCGAACGGCGGCAGGGAGAGCGCCTCGCAGCGCACGGCGAGCTCGCTCGTCCGGCGAGCGATGATCTGGCGGCTGCTCGGGCTCGCGACGCTGTAGTAGTCGAGGCCGACGAGGTCGACGACGCGCGAGATGCGCGCCGGGTTGAGCGGCGTCGCGTCCTGGCCCATCGGGAAGTTGTGCATCGTCGGCAAGCCGTCGAGGCCGGCCGCGGCGAGCGCCTTCGCGAAGCGGCCCATCGCGACCTCGAGGAGGTGCTCGTGGAACTCGCTCCAGTCGAGGTGGCGCGCGAGATCGGCCGGCGCCTCGGCGTCGAACGCGACCGGCGGCGTGATCGTGGCGAACCGCAGGTCGCCCTCCTCGGCCGGCGCGCGCTCGCGGGCGACGGCGCGCAGGAGCGCGGCGCCGGCGTCCTCGGCCACGGCGCCCTCGGGCGCGGGCTCCGCCCGCCGCGCGTACGCGCGCTGGAGCGCCTCGATCGTGCGGTACTTCTCGCGCAGGAAGTCGCGGTACAGGGAGATCGCGTCGGGGTGGTAGTCCTGGTCGTACGCGCCGTCGCGGAAGTAGAGCGCGCCCTCGTTGTCGATCTGGAAGAGCACGATCGGCCCGTCCGGATAGAGGTGCGGCTTGAGCACCGGGGCGAGCGCGTTGAAGTAACGGGCGACCTCGTCGTGGAACGCGTTGCTCGCGTAGCTCGGGACCGGGAAGCCGTAGGGGAGCATCGGGAGCACGACCGGGTTGTTCCGCGGGGAGCGGGCCTGGCAGCTCGGATCCCAGATGACGCGCTCGGGGATGCCGAAGCAGGTGAGCTCCGCGTTGATGTGCGGGCCCGGGCGGGCGATGACGTAGAAGCCGAGGTCGTGCGCGAGGCGGAGAAAGGCGCCGACGTCGCGGCGCACGTCGAGCTGGCCGAAATCGAACTGGCCCGGACCGGTCTCGTGAACGGCCCAAGGCACGTAGATGTCGATCAGGTGAACGCCGAGCGCGCGCGTGGCCTCGAGGCAGGCGCGCCAGTCCGACGGGTCGAGCCGCCAGTAATGCAGGGTGCCGGCGTACAGCGGGACCAGCTTGCCGCCGATGTCCAGGCCGCCTGGGACGAGGCGCACCCCCCGCGTGAAACGTTCCTCTGGAGAGCTCGCGTCCTGCGTCGTGGCCACGCGCGCGCACACTAGCAAGGATCGCAGGGAGATCGATACCGCCGCGTGCGATCGGGCGAGCGCGCCGGTCGAGGAGGGCGGCCGCGCGCTCGCTCGACCGCGCGGGGCTCAGCGCAGCATCGTCAGCGAGCGCGCCACGAAGTCGTAAACGGGCGCCCAGTAGACGCCGAGCAGCACGGTCGGAACCGCGAGCGCGCACGCCGTCGCGCCGAGCAGCGGCCGCACGGCCGCGGGCTCGGCGCGCTCGCCCTGCTCCAGGTACATCGCGCGGAGGACGCGCGCGTAATAGAAGAGCGAGATCACGCTGTTCACCACGCCGACGATCGCCATCACCCAGCGCCACGGGCCGCCGGCGGTGAGCAGCGCCGAGAAGAGATAGAACTTGCCGACGAAGCCCGCCATCGGGGGCAGGCCGGTGAGCGACACCAGGAACACGGCCATCGCCGCGGCGACGAGCGGCGCGCGACGCCCGAGCCCCCGGAAGGCGGAGAGCGTCTCGTCCCCGCCGCTCTGCTCGGCCACGGCCATCACCACCATGAACGCGCCGAGGTTCATGAAGCAGTACGTGACGATGTAGAACGCGATCGCGGCGACGCCGGCGTCGCTGAACACGGCGAAGCCGAGCAGCATGTAACCGGCGTGCGCGATGCTCGAGTAGGCGAGCATGCGCTTCACGTTCTCCTGGCCGAGCGCCGATAGGTTGCCGACGGTCATGGTCGCCATCGCGAGGCACCCGGCGAGCACCGGCCACGGCGTCGCGACGCCGGACGGCGCGCTCCCGGCGCCGAGCGCGTCCGAGAAGAAGCGGACCAGCACCGCGAAGCCGGCGGCCTTGGGCCCGACCGAGAGGAACGCGGTCACCGGGGTCGGCGCGCCCTCGTACACGTCCGGCGTCCACATGTGGAACGGGGCCGCGCTGATCTTGTAGCCGAAGCCCGCGAGCATGCAGGCCGTGCCGACGAAGACGACCTCGGGCACCTTGCCCTGCTGCGCCGTGAGCGCGGCGATCCGGGCCGCGCACTCGCCGAGGTGCATCGACGCGGTGATGCCGAAGATCCAGCTCATCCCGTAGAGCATGATCCCCGACGCGACCCCGCCGAAGATGACGTACTTGAGCGCCCCCTCGCTCGATCGCGCGTCGCCGATCTTGAAGCCCGCCAGCACGAAGCTGATCACGCTGACGAGCTCGAGCGACAGGTAGATGAGCAGCAGGTGGCGGCTCGCCGCCATGAGGTTCATGCCCAGCGAGAGCACGAGGATCAGCGTGAAGAGCTCGCCCACGTCGCGCCGGAGCTCGGGCGCGGCCCCCGGCCCGCTCGGGGGCACCGCGAAGAGGACGATCGCCGCGGTGACGAAGGCGAAGATCACGCGGAACAGGTTGGAGAAGCGATCGAACGCGAGCATCCCGTAGAAGAGCTCGTGGGGCCCGGCGCCCGTCGCCAGGAAGTAGGCGCCCATCCCGCCCGACGCGCCGAGCGCGGCGAGGCTGATGACGACGAGGCCGGCGATCTTGAGGCGCGCCGGCGACGCGAGGTCCCACACGACGAGCAGCAGGGCGGCGGCGATGAGGACGAGCTCCGGCGCGAAGTACGGGAGGCTCGCGACGTTGTCGAAGGTGCGCGTTTCCACGGCTTATCTGGCGCTGGCGAGGGCGCGTCGGCCCGCCGCGCCGCCCTCCCCCGGGGCGGCCGCGCGGGCCGGCGCGCCGCTGTCCACGCCGGGCGCGCCGGCGATCTGGGACGGCCCCGGCCTGTCGACGAGGCGGTGCACCTCGAGGGCCCCGCGGTCGATGAGGCTGAGCAGCGGGCGCGGCCAGAAGCCGAGGAGGAGGACCAGCGCCGCGAGCGGCGCGATCGACGCGAGCTCTCGCCCGTTGATCTCCGGGAACTTCCCGCCGAACGGCTCGAGATACTTGCTCTGCCGCCACGACGCGCGGAACGTGCCGAGGAACATCCGCTGGAGCGCCCAGAGGTGGTAGGCCGCGGTGATGATGACGCCGACGGCGGCGAGGATCGTGAGGGCGCGGTAGCGCGCGAAGGCGCCGATGAACGTCATCGCCTCGCCCCAGAAGCCGGACAGGCCGGGTAGGCCGAGCGACGCCATGAACGCGAAGCCCACGAACGCCGTATAGAGCGGCATCTCCGAGGCGAGGCCGCCGAACTTGTCGATGTCGCGCGTGTGCACGCGGTCGTAGACCACGCCGACCAGGGTGAAGAGCATCGCGGTGATCAGGCCGTGGTTGAACATCTGCACGAGGCACGCCTGGATGCCCTGCGGCGTCATCGCGCCGAGCGCGAGCAGCGCGAAGCCCATGTGGCTCACGGAGGAGTAGGCCACGAGCTTCTTCAGGTCGCTCTGCGCCATGGCGCAGAAGGCGCCGTAGAGGATGTTGATCACCCCGAACGCCGCCATCGCCGGCGCGGCCCACTGCGTCGCCTCGGGCAGCAGCGTGAAGTTGATGCGGAGGATGCCGTAGGTGCCCATCTTGAGGAGCACCCCCGCGAGGATCACGCTGATCGCCGTGGGCGCCTCCACGTGGGCGTCCGGCAGCCAGGTGTGGAACGGGAACATCGGGATCTTGATGGCGAACCCGAGGAAGAGCCAGATCCAGACCACCTTCACCGCGGCGACGCCGAGGATCTCGAGCCCCTGCGCAGCCCAGGCGACGCGCGAGAGCTCCGGGATGGAGAAGATGCGCTCGGTCGCCTGGCCGTCGACGAGGTAGGTGTGGCCGGCGTTCAGGTAGAACCAGATGAACGCGAGCAGCATGAAGACGCTGCCGGCCAGCGTGTAGAGGAAGAACTTGATCGCCGCGTACTCGCGCCGCGGTCCGCCCCAGATGCCGATGAGGAAGTACATCGGCAGGAGCATCACCTCCCAGAAGACGAAGAAGAGGAACAGGTCGAGGGCGATGAACACGCCGAACATCCCCGTGACGAGGAGGTTGTACATGGCGAAGTAGCCCTTGAGCTGATCGTGGACGCTGTAGCTCGCGAGCGCGCCCACGAACGAGATCAGCGCCGTCAGGAGGACCATCGAGATCGACACGCCGTCGACGCCGACGAAGTACTCGACGTTCAGCGAGCGGATCCACACGCCGTGCTCGATGAACTGGTAGCCGTCGTTGCCGTCGGCCCGCGTGAAGCTCCGGTCGAACTGGGCGTAGAGCCACCCCGCGAGCACGAGGTTCACGCCCATCAGCACGACGGTCAGCAGCCGGAGCTTGCGGTCGTCCTTGTAGCGCAGGAGGTGCGCGATGAAGACCGCGACCACGCCGAGCAGCGGCAGGAACGTCAGGATCGACAGGATGTGGTCGCCGACGAAGCCGAGGCCGCGCCCGCGCTCCGCGTGGATGCCCATCGCCAGGGTCCGCGGTGTCTCCAGCACGCCGGCCGCGCCGGCCGCGACCGCGTCCGACTCGACGACGACGTGCCCGTAGAGCTCGCGCGCGCGCACGCCCTCGGTCCTCCACCGGACCACGACCTTCCGGCTCGCGCCCGGCGGGAGGGTCGCCGCTGTGCCGCCGCCCTCGAGCTCCGCGCTCACGCCCGGCGGGACGCGCGGGTCCTCGGGCGACGTGCGCACGATCACCCGCGTCACCTTCAGGGGGCCGTCGCCGCGGTTCTCGATCGTGAACGAGCCGGCGTAGTCCGGCCCGCTCGCCGCGAGCTCGACCGGCGCGCCGGGCGCCTCGGCGCGCAGCGCGATCTGGCCGCGCGGCTCGAGCGCCGGCGGCGGCGGATCGAGGGTCTGCGCCGCCGCGGGCCACGCCGCGCCGAGCACGACGGAGAGCGCGGCCAGCAGGGGGATCAGGAGCTTCATCGAGGTGGACCTCACCGGGGTCGCGAGGGCGACGCCGCGGCGCGTGTTGACGAAGGAGAGGTTCGACATCCGCCGTTCACCGCAGGAAGTAATGCACGATGCTGATCAAGGCGACGCCGCCCAGGAGGAAGTAGACGTAGCTCTGGACGCGCCCCGTCTGCAGGGTGCGGAGCTTCGCGCCCGCGCTCAGCGTGCCCTCGGCGACGAGGTTCACGACCCCGTCGACGAGGTACCTGTCGATGGCGCCCGTGACCCAGGCCGCGGCCCGGGTCAGGACCGCGACAGCGTTGACGATGCCGTCGACGATCCACCGGTCCATCTCGGCGAAGAAGAGGCGCAGCGAGAGGGCGGCGCGCACCACCGTCGCGTCGTAGATCTCGTCGACGTAGTACCGGTTCGAGAGGAGCCGATACCCCGGGAGCCGCCGCTCCTCCTCCGCCCAGCGCGCCGAGCGCCGCTCGCCGTAGCGGGCGCGGGCGCGCGAGAAGGCGAAGATCGCGCCGCCGACCGAGAGCGCCATGAGCGCGAGCTCGAGCCCGAGCCCGTGGCGCTGGAACGAGGCGTCCGCGTGGGCGAACACCGGGTGGAGCCACGCCTCGAGCAGGGGCTCGCCGTGGCCGCCGACGAAGTGGCTGGAGAAGCCGAACACCGCGCCCGCGAGCGCCGACAGCACCGCCAGCGCCGCGAGCACCCAGGTGATCGCCGGCGGCGACTCGTGGACCTTCGTCTTGATCTCCTTGCGGGCGTGCGGCCCCTCGAACGTCAGGTAGTAGCTCCGCCACATGTAGAACGAGGTGCAGAGCGCCGCCGCGAGCCCCATCCCGTAGATGAGCAGCCCCGGGATCGGGCCGGTGTTCTCGGTGCCGAACGCCTTCCAGAGGATCTCGTCCTTGGACCAGAAGCCGGCGAAGAACGGGATCGGCGCGGCGGTGATGGCGAGGCACGCGACCTGGTACGTCCGCGCCGTGAGCGGCATGACGCGGCGGAGGCCGCCCATGTTGCGCATGTCCTGCGCCGCGGCCTCGTCGTGCTCCACCGCGTGCATCCCGTGGATCACCGAGCCGGAGCCGAGGAAGAGGCACGCCTTGAAGAAGGCGTGCGTCATCAGGTGGAACACGGCGGCCCAGTACGCCCCCACGCCGACCCCGATGAACATGAAGCCGAGCTGGCTCACCGTGCTGTAGGCGAGCACCTTCTTGATGTCGTACTGGAAGAAGCCGATCGTGGCCGCGAAGAGCGCCGTCGAGGCCCCGATCAGCGCGACGACCCCGCCCGCGACCGGGCTCAGCGAGAACAGGGAGCTGAGGCGCGCGATCATGTAGACGCCGGCCGTGACCATGGTGGCGGCGTGGATCAGCGCGGAGACGGGGGTCGGGCCGGCCATCGCGTCGGGCAGCCAGACGTAGAGCGGGATCTGCGCGCTCTTGCCCGCCGCGCCGACGAACAGGAAGAGGCAGGCCAGCGTGACCAGCGAGACGCCCCACACCGTCTTCGACGCGAGCGCCTCCTTGAGGAACGCCTTGCCGCCCGCGTCCTTGATCACGAGCTGGTCGTGGATCTCGCGGAAGGTGACCGTCGAGCCCACGGTCGCCAGCACGACCTCCTTGCCCGGCTCGACGCGCATCCGCTCGATCGCGGCGATCTCGACGCCGTCGCCCCCGATCACGGCGCCGTCGCCCGGCACGATCACCACGGAGTGCGCCCCGGCGTCGATCTCCTTCCGAATGAAGGGCGACACGCCGAACGGCCGCGGGTTCGACGCGAGCTGCGCGGCGTCGGCGATCCCGAGGTACACGCGCGCGCCGGGGTGGCCGGTGAAGGTGAGGTAGCCCTTGGCGCCGGCGCGCGGCGCCCGGCGCTCGCCGGGCTTGCTCGCGGGCGCGTCGCTCGTCCCGGCGGCGCCGCCGTCGCCGCGCGCCTCCGCGGCCACCGCGATGAAGCGCGCGCGGTAATCGGACAGGTACCGGCCGTCGTCGAGCCACCTGGCGCCGAGGCCCCAGAAGAGGAGCGCGAGGCCGCACACGAAGCCGAAGTCGCCGATCCGGTTCACGACGAAGGCCTTCATGCCGGCGGAGGCCTTCCCGTAGTCGCGGTACCAGAACCCGATGAGCAGGTAGCTGCAGAGGCCGACGCCCTCCCAGCCGAAGAACATCACGATGAAGTTGTCCCCGAGGACGAGGAGCAACATCGCGAAGACGAAGAGGTTCAGGTACGTGAAGAACCGCCAGTACGAGGGCTCGGCCTCCATGTACGACGCGGCATAGACGTGGATGAGCGCGCCGACGCCGGTGATGATCAGCGTCATGAGGCCGCTCAGCGGGTCCATCACGAACGCGAAGTTCGCGTCGAGCGACCCGATGCGCACCATCTGCCAGGCGAAGCTGTAGAGGGCGCGCTCCTCCGGATCGAGCCCGGCGAGCGCCACGAAGTTCGCGAGCCCGAGGGCGAAGGCGCCCAGCATCGCGCCCACGGCGACGAGCGTGACGCCGAAGCTCCCGATGTGGAGCCGCTTCGACAGATCGCGGCCGAACGCGCTCCGCTGCAGCGCGCGGCCGAAGAGCGCGTTCGTCGCCGCGCCGAGCAGCGGCAGGAGCGGGATCCACCAGAGCGGCGTCAGCGACGCGTGGACGTGCGTGACCTGGCCGGAGTAGTCGGGCATCGTTGGGGGCAGCCGGTGAGAACGTGGGCTGGCGCGCGCCCTGCACGGCGAGACGCGGCGCGACAGCGGAACGTTCGGCTCTGGTGACTCCCCCGCGAAGCCGGAGGAGCCGCACGTTCATGGAGGACCAGACGGCGGGTCTATACCTCCATCGGCCCCGCGTTGGGGCGAGATACGCCGCTCCTCCGCGCGCCTCGCACCGCTGCGAGGTCAGCCGTCGGTCGCCCCCCGCTGCTCGTCCCCGCCCGCGGCGCCGCTGCTCTGCGGCGCGACGCCGCTGCTCTGCGGCGCGGCGCCGCTGCTCTGCGGCGCGGCGCCGCTGCTCTGCGGCGCGGCGCTGCCGAGCAGCGTCGCGCGCCGGATCGCGAGCCACAGCTCCCGCCTGCCCTCTCCGGTGATCGACGAGAAGCCCACCGCGCGGCGGAGCGCGCCGCTCGCCGCCCGCGGCGCCGCGGCGGACACCTGATCCAGCGCGCGCCGCACCGACGAGCTGGGCACCTTGTCGATCTTCGTCGCCACGAGGAGCAGCTCCACGGGCCGGCGCGCCACGTCGCGCGACGCCTCGACGAAGCGGACGAGCTCGAGGTCGTCCTCCTCGAGCCCCCGCCGCGCGTCGACCAGGAGCAGCACCGCGGCGAGCGTGATGCGCCCGCGCAGGTAACCCTCGATCAGCGACGCCCACGCCGCCTGCTCGGCCTTCGAGCGCCGGGTGAAGCCGTACCCGGGCAGATCCACGAGCTGGAACACCACGCCGTCGCGCGCCCGGGCCTCGTAGAGGTTGATCTGCCGCGTCGAGCCCGGGTTCGAGCTCGTCCGGACGAGCCCTTTGCGCTCGACCAGCGTGTTGATGAGGCTCGACTTGCCGACGTTCGAGCGCCCCGCGAACGCCACCTCCGCGCTCACGGGCGGAGGGAGCGACGCGAGCGAGGCCGCGCCGGCGACGAAGGAGGAGTCGACGATCTGGAACGGATCGAGCTGCCGCTCGGCGCGCGCCGGCGGGGGAGCAGCTTGAGGCTTGGGCGGGCGGCGGGTGGTCACTTGGAGCGGGGCGGCTGGAATTGCGGCTTGCACTCGTCGCACTGGCAGAGCGAGCGCAGGTACCGGAACGTGTAGATCCCCGAGTCGTGCCGGTCTCCCCAGGTGAACTGGAGCGCGTAGTTGCCGACCTGCTCGATCTCGCGGACGTCCAGATCGCCCCCGGGCACGAAGTTGATCGTGCCGCCGTGCCCCTGGCAGTTCGCGCACGGGCAGTACCCGCGCAGGATCTCGTGCGGGAGGACGCTGCGGTGGCCGTCGGCCCAGTGGATCTCCATCACCCGCGCGCCGTGCGGCGCCTTGACCTGCGTGGGCGTGAGCTTCGGATCCTGCGGCATCGTACCCTTCCGGCGCACGGCAGTACCACGCCGATCCGGCGCTGCAAAGCGCGGCGGGGCTCAGCTCGTCGCAAAATGCGCCGCTCCCGTGTTCGCGACGTCCCCGCTGGCCTCGCCTGTTCCGGGCCTGTTCCGGGCCTGTTCCGGCGCGGGCCGCCGGACTCGGCCGCCGGCCTCGCCGCGCCCTCCCGAGCGCGCCGCCGGCGATCGCCAGGCGCGCCGGCCGCGGCTACCCCGCCGCGGCCGCCCGGGCCTCGACCGGCGCGAGCGTCGCCTCGACGCGCTCGAGGACCCGCACCACGGCGGCGCCCTCGTCGAGCGGCGTCAGCGGCGGCGCGCGGTCCTCGACGCAGCGGAGGAAGTGCTCGATCTCCACCGAGAGCGGCTCACGCCACGGCACCTCGACCTCGCGCTCTTCGACGACGCGCGCGAGCGCGTCGCGCTCGGCGCGCTCGGCGCGCTCGCCGAGCAGCGCGCCCGCCGCGACGCCGCGCGCGTCGAGCAGCGCCAGCCGGTCGGGCGCGCGCACGTCGTCGAAGACCGCGACGCGCGCGCTGCCGGCGAGCCGCAGCCGCCGCTCCTTGGTCGGGCTCGACGAGCAGAGCTCGATCTGCGCGGTGAGGCCGCTCTCGAGGCGCGCCGACAGCGTGACGTGCTCGCCGCCCGGCGAGAGGTGGGCCCGCGCCTCGACGAGCGGGCTCGGGTCGAGCGCCGACAGCACCGAGAGGTCGTGCGGCCCGAGCGTCCAGAGCGCCGAGCGGGCCCCGCCGCCGGCGCCGCCCGTCGAGAGGCGCGCCGCGCTGAAGCTCACGAGATCGCCGAGGCGCCGCTCGCGCGCGAGCGCGACGAGGTGCACCACCGAGGGGTGGTAGCGGAGCAGGTGGCCGACCATGCCGACCCGGCCGAGCGCCGCCGCGCGCGCGGCGCAGCGATCCGCCTGCGCCGCGGAGAGGGCCAGCGGCTTCTCCACGAACACGTCGGCGCCGGCCTCGAGCGCGCGCAGCGCGAGCTCGGCGTGGCTCGCCGCGGGCGTCGCGACGACCACCGCGTCCACGCGCGCGGCCAGCGCCTCGTCGAGCGTGCGCACGAGCCGCGCCCGCGGGGCGAGCGCGCGCGCCCGCGCGAGGCGGCCGCGGTCGACGTCCGCCACCGCGACGACGCGCGCCCGCGCGTTCTCCGACAGCGCGCGGAGGAGCTTCTCCCCCCACCGCCCGCAGCCGAGCAGCGCGACGCGGACGCTCATGGCGCCCCCGGCGCGGCGGCGGACTCGGCCGGCGGACGCCCGAGCTCGCCGAGGATCGCCTCGCCGTCGCGGTTGCCCGGGTGGATCGACGGCCCGTTGATGTCGACGAGGAAGTCGTACGCCGCGCGCGGCTCTCCCTCGATCGTCGCGCGCACGCGGACGTGCTGGAAGCAGGCCGACTCGGTGGCGGTGCTCCAGACGGGCGGCTTGCCCGGGTGCCGCGCGCCGATCGCCTCCGGCACGCTCCGGCCGTCCTGCGCCCGGTACTGCTGCACGATGCCGAGCGCCGCCCTGCGATCCGAGGCGTTGAACCGCGACTGAACCCAGAGGACCGCGCCGGCGGCGACGGCGCTGGTGCCCACGAGCAGCAGCGTCCGCGTCGCCTTGCCGTAGTCCATCCGCGATGGCGTATAGCCCCGGCGCCCGGGGAGGGCCAGCCGTAGCGCCCGGGCGGCGCGCCGCCTCGAGCCGCCTCGCTCCCGCCTAGCCCACGAACGACCCGAGCCCGCGGAACCTGCGGTACCGGTCGTCCACGAGCTCCTCCGGGCTGAGCCCGTCCATCGACGAGAGCGTCGCCCAGAGCGCCTTGTCGAGCCGCGCCGCGGCGTCGTCGTGGTCCTGGTGCGCACCGCCGGTCGGCTCCTCGACGATGGTGTCGACGACGCCGAGCTGCAGGAGGTCCGGCGCGGTGATCTTGAGCCGCGCCGCGGCCTCGTCGGCGCGGGCCCCGTCCTTCCAGAGGATGGCCGCGCAGCCCTCGGGCGAGATGACCGAGTAGCAGCTGAACTCGAGCACCAGCACGCGGTTCGCGACGCCGAGCGCCAGCGCGCCGCCCGAGCCCCCCTCGCCGATGACGGTCGCCACGATCGGCACCCCGACCCGCGCCATCGCGGCGAGCGCGGCGCCGATCGCCTCGCTCTGGCCGCGCTCCTCGGCGCCGATGCCCGGGTACGCCCCCATCGTGTCGATGAACGTCAGGATCGGCAGCCCGAACCGGTCCGCCATCTCGTAGAGCCGGATGGCCTTCCGGTAGCCCTCCGGGTGCGGCATCCCGAAGTTGCGCTTCACGTTCTCCTTCGCGCCGCGCCCCTTCTGGTGGCCCACCACCACGACGCTCCGCCCGTGGTACGTCGCGAGCCCGCCGACGATCGAGCAGTCGTCGGCGAAGCGCCGATCGCCCTTCAGCTCGACCCAGTCCGTGAAGAGCCGCTTCACGTAGTCGAGCGTGTACGGCCGGTTCGCGTGCCGCGAGAGCAGCACCTTCTGCATCGGCGTGAGGCCCGCGAAGATCTCGCGCGCCAGCCGGCCCGTGTTGTCCTCGAGCTGCGCGAGCTCCGGCTCGAAGCGCGGGTCGGCCGCGGCGAGCGACCGCAGCTCCCGCACCTTCTCGATCAGCTCTGCGACGGGTTTTTCAAAGGGTAGAATCGAAGCAGCCACGGCGCGGACCCTAACGCTGCAGCGGGCGGACGGCTACGGCGCTGTGCTGCCGCGGCGCATCGCGTCGAGCGCGTCGCGCACCCGCGACGACGCGCGCGCCCTCCGCCCGGGGCGGAGGCGTCGCGTCATCGCGCTCATTCCTGGGCGGCGTTGGTCGGCTCGACGTTGGCGAAGGCGTTCGCCGGGACCTGCGCCATCGGCCGGCTCCGGATCACGTTGTAGATCGGGATCGGCTTGTCCTTGCCCTTGACCTTGGCGGGCTGGAGCTCCTCGGTCTCGAACCGGCCGCCGAGCTGCGCGTACGTGGTCTCGCTGATCACGATCTGGCCGGCCAGCGCGATCGAGCAGAGCCGCGCCGACGTGTTCGCCACGTCGCCGATGACCGTGTAGCTGAGCGCCTTCGAGCTGCCGATGTACCCGGCGACGAGCGGCCCGGTGTGGATCCCGATGCCGACCGCGAGCGGCTGCTCGTCGCGCTGGAGCCGCTCGCGGTTGAACTCGCCGAGCACCTCGCCCATCTTCAGCGCGCACTCCACGCTGCGGACCGCGTCGTCCCGGTGGGCGACCGGCGCGCCCCAGAGCGCCATGATCCCGTCGCCCATGAACTTGTCGAGCGTGCCCTCGAACTGGAAGATCGTGTCGACCATCCGCTCGAAGTACTCGTTCAGCATCACAACGAGCTCCTCGGGCTTCTTGCTCTCGGCCATGCGCGTGAAGCCGCGGATGTCGCTGTTGAAGACGGTGCACTCCTCGACGTGCTGGCCGCCCTGCTTCACGGCGAGCTGGCCGCTCAGCACGCGCTCGGCGATGTTCGGCGAGAGCAGCCGGCGCAGCTGCTCGCGCGTGACGATCTCGTTCTCGATCTTCTTCCCGAGGATGTTGATCTCGATGAACATCGCCGCCTGGTAGGCGATGGCGGTCACGAGCTCGAGGTCCTTGGGCTGGAACTGCGCGAGCGTCTCCGAGTCGAGCCAGAGCACGCCGAGCACCTCGTTGTTGTGCTGCAGCGGGGCCACGAGGGGGGCGACGATGGCCGAGCTTATCCGGTTCAGGATCATGCTCTTGCCCTTCGACGCCGCGAAGTCCATCGCCGCGTCGTGGGTCAGCACCGCGGCGCGCTCGTGCACCACGTGGTTCAGGATCGTCGAGGACACGCTGATCGGCGCCGTCGTCCCGTCGCGCCGCTGCATGGCCTGCGGCGTGAGCTCGCCGCTCTCGTTGCGCAGGAAGATCACCCCGCGGTCGGCGCGGATGAACTTGAAGACGCTCGTGAGGATCTTCTCGAGCAGCTTCGTCGTGTCGCGCTCGGCGGCGATCTCGCGGGACAGCTCGTGCGACAGGCGCAGCCGCTCGTAGTCGGCGCGCAGCTGGTTCATGTCGTTCGCGATCCGGTCGAACGCCAGGAACCCCTTGTCGACCGCGGCGATCTGCGTGCCGATCTGCCGGGCCTGATCGTTCACGTCGATGCGGGTGCCCTGCGCGACGTACGAGCCGCCGTGCGCCCCCGAGCGCCCCGGCAGCGGCGCGGTCCCGCCCGGCCCGGCGACCAGCGGCGGGGGCGGCGGCACGTACGGCGGCTGCCGCGCCACCGGCGGCGCCGCCGGCGTGCCTGACAGCGCCCCCGCCTGCTGCGGCGGCTGCTGGCGCGGGTACTGCGGCTGCTGCGGCGCCGGGTAGGCGCCCTCGCGCGGCGGGTGTCCGTACCCGGGCGCTGGCGCCGCGCCCTGGTGGTTCACCGCGGGAGGCCAGCCCGGGACGAGCGGCGGGGCGACCGGCGCGCCCGGATCGTCGAAGCGGCCTCGCGTGGACCCCAGGGCGATCTCGTCCCCGTGCTTGAGCGGCGCTTCGCCCCGGACACGCTCGCTGTTGACGAACGTGCCGTTCAGGCTCCCGAGATCGCGCAGGACGAAGTGATCGCCCCGCTGCTCGATGATGCAGTGCTCCTTCGAGACGATCTTGTCGAGCAGCTGGATGGAATTGTTCGGGTGGCGCCCCAGCGAGTTCACGGGCCGCAGCTCGATCGCCTGCTGGCCCTCGGCGGTCTGCAGGATGAGGCGGGCCATCGGTTCTGGGAGATTACCCAGCCGAGCACGGACCGACAATCTTTCCGGCCGGAGTCCAGGACAGGCCGGGGAAAGCGACCGCGCTGATCCGCGGGGACGCGCCCGCGCCCGGCGCGATCGCCCCGGGCGGCCCCGCGGCGACCACTGATCATCTGTACAGAACACAGAATCGGGATCCGTGTGGAAGTGTCGCCTGGAACGGCTATGCGCCCACGGGCCGCCGCGTTAGTCGGCCGCATGGATTCCGCGTACCTCCTCGCGATCGATCAGGGCACCACCGGCACGACATCCCTCCTCATGGACACGGCGGGCGCGACGCTGGGCCGCGCGACGCGCGAGTTTCGCCAGCATTTCCCGGAGCCCGGGCTCGTCGAGCACGACCCGGAGGAGATCTGGCAGAGCGTTCGGGACGCCGTGGGCGAGACGCTCAAGGCGGCCGGCGTGGCGGGCAGCGCGATCAAGGCCGTCGGCATCACGAACCAGCGCGAGACGACGCTCGTCTGGGAGCGCGCGACCGGAAGGCCGATCCACCGTGCGATCGTGTGGCAGGACCGCCGCACGGCGCCGCGCTGCGCCGAGCTGCGCGCCGCGGGCCACGAGCAGGCGGTCGAGGAGACGACCGGCCTCGTGCTCGATCCGTACTTCAGCGGCACGAAGCTCGAGTGGATCCTCGACAACGTGCCCGGCGCGCGCGCGCGCGCCGAGCGCGGCGAGCTCTGCTTCGGCACGATCGACAGCTTCCTCGTCTGGCGCCTCTCGGGCGACGCGGCCGGCGGGGCTCCGGTGCACGCGACCGACGTCACCAACGCGTCGCGCACCCTGCTCATGAGCCTCGCGTCGCTCAGCTGGGACGACGCGATGCTCGCGATGCTGCGGATCCCGCGCCCGCTGCTGCCCGAGATCGTCGGGTCGGCGGGCCGCATCGCCGCGACTCGCGGCTTCCCTCACCTGCCGGACGGCATCCCGATCGCCGGCATCGCCGGCGATCAGCAGGCGGCCCTCTTCGGCCAGGCCTGCTTCGCGACGGGCGACGCCAAGTGCACCTATGGCACCGGCGCCTTCGTGCTCGCCAACATCGGCGATCGCCCGCTCCGGAGCCGCTTCGGCCTGCTCACCTCCGTGGGCTGGAAGATCGGCTCCGAGGTGGTCTTTGCGCTCGAGGGAAGCGCCTTTATCGCCGGGGCCGCGGTGCAGTGGCTCCGCGACGGCCTGGGCGTCATCAAGAGCGCGGCGGACGTCGAGGCGCTCGCCCGCAGCGTGCCCTCCAGCGAGGGCGTCACGTTCGTCCCGGCGCTCTCCGGCCTCGGCGCGCCCTACTGGGATCCGGACGCCCGCGGGATCATCGTCGGGGTGACGCGCGGCACGACCGCGGCGCACCTCGCCCGCGCGACGCTCGAGGGAATCGCGCTCTCCGTGACGGATCTCGTGCGGGCGATGGCCGACGACCTGGGCCACCCGGTGCGCCGGATGCGCGTGGACGGCGGCGCCGCCGCGAACGACCTGCTCATGCAGTTCCAGGCGGACGTGGCGAACGTCGCTATCGAGCGCCCCACCGACCTGGAGACGACGGCGCGCGGGGCCGCAATGCTCGCCGGCGTCGGCGCCGGCCTCTTCCGGACGAAGGAGGACTCGGCCCGCATGTCCCGTGTCGGGCAGAGCTTCCAGGTCGCGATGACCGAGGAGGATCGCGCGTCCCACCTCCGCCGCTGGGCCGACGCGGTGGCGCGCGCGCGCTCGCAGCGCGGCTGATCGCGCCCCGATTCCCCTGAATTTCCACGCTGTTTTCCGCTTGAACCAGGTCTTCCGAAGCTCGCTCCCGAGCCGTCATCGCGCCGCCGGCTCGGCGGCCGAACGGGCTTCCGGATCAAGGAATCAACCCTAGGTTGCGAGAGTTAGGCCCAGAAGCCCCCAACCAGCGTAGAGTGCTATGACGACGGCGCATTTCCGTTCAAACTTGGTGCACTTGAACCGAGGCGCGCGGCCAGCCCACCGCCGCCTCGCTGCTTTCGATGGAGACGAGGAGGACATGCCGACTACCGAGAATGCTTCAGCCGGCGGGACGGCCGTTCGCGACATCCCGATCGACTGGGAGGCGCTGGAGGACGCCTTCGAGAACAACGCCCCAGAGGTGCACTCGTACCTGCACCTCGGCACGGGCGACGTGCTGCGCGTGGTCGACGGCGTGGCCGATCCTCAGATGCACGCGCGCATCGCGGCCGATGCCAACTACCTCCGGATCGATCCCGTGAGCTCCCGCGAGCAGTACCGGTGGATGGAGCGCTACATCCCGATGGTGGAAGACATGGAGCTCCAGGCGAAGCTCAGCCAGGCGATCGACGGCAAGGGCGCGTTCCGGCGTTTCAAGGATGTGCTGATGTCCTACGGCCCGGAGCGGGAGCGCTGGTTCGCCTTCCGGAGCGAGCGGCTGCGGATCTTCATGGAGGCGTGGCTGAGCGCCCACGCGCTGAACCCGGTGCCCCGCCCGCTCTGGGTGCCGGAGGTGCCGGCCCGCCCGGAGGCCGCCGCGCCCGTGGCGCCCGCGGTCGAGCCGCCGCCGCGCGAGCGCGAGCGCGAGCGCGAGGAGGTGCGGGAGCCCCGCCGCGGCAAGAGCGTGGAGAGCCTGCGCAAGAACCTCCGCGACATCGCGGAGGCGCTCGGCCCGCGGGATCTCGACACGCTGACGGCGTTCGCGGAGTTCCTGAAGGCGCGCCGCGCGGCGCGGTCGTTCGCGCACCACTACCACGAGGCCCAGGGTCCGGCGGACGAGGAGTCCGGGCCCGCCTCGCAGGAGATCGCGAGCGAGTCGCGCAGCGACACGGCGTGAGGGCGCGCCGCCGGCGCCGCGATCGCGGCGCCGGGGCGCTGGCCTTGAGGTGGGAACGGAGGGGAGCGGCGGCTTCGATCGCCGAGCGGTCTAGAAGTACCAGTCGGTGCGCGCGCCGATGTAGTGGCCGACGGTCGAGCGCGCCCGGAAGTTGGCGGGGTTCCCGTCCGCCTCGTCGCGGAGGTTGAAGGCGCGGATGTACGGCGACATGTTCTGCTGGACCGCCGCCTCGTTGTAGATGGCGGCCGTGTAGATGAGCTTGAAGTGCGGCCGCGCGCCGGTGCTCAGCTCACCCGTCGGCACGAGGGTCGGGACGACCGAGAGCTTGATCGCGGTGCCCAGGTCGGCGTCGCCGTCCTTGCGCCCCTGGAACGAGGCCTCGATGACGGGGTGGAAGATCTTGTGGGCGAAGATCGCGGCGTTCGCCTGGACCGAGAAGTCGAACTGCTTGTCGGGCACCCCGGCTGCCGCGGCGCCGTCGGCGTCGATCGCAGCCTTCGTGAAGTGGAAGGTGCCGAGGCCTTCGAGGGCGACGACGTCGCCGATCCGGAAGCCGACGTGCTCGACGGCCTCGACGCCGAAGGAGCCCGAGTAGGTGCCCTCGTCGTTCGGAGCGCCCCACGTCTGGTAGGTCTTCGCGCCGCCGGCCGCGCCGTTCGCGATGCCGGTGCCGAAGCGCACGGAGGTGTCGCTCCAGTTGCCCTGGCCGAGCCCGAGGTGGAGCTTCGCGCCGATGACGCCGCCGAAGTCGGCCTTGCCGTTGTCGGGCACCGCGATCTCCGGCCCCTGCTTCGCGGCCGGGAGGACGTGGAACTCGCCGTGGACCTTGACGTGGTGCTTGGCCTCGCCGCCGAACTCGAACTTGTAGTTACCGGCGAAGATGGTGCGGAAGCGCTCGAGGCCGACCTGGGGGTCGTCCGTGGGGAAGTTGTAGACCGGGAACGAGGCCTGGTCGGCCGACGACCGCCGGTAGCCGAGGATGGCGAGCTTCAGGTTCTCGTACGTGATACCGCCGCCCTGGCCGCTGAGGTCGTCGAGGTAGAAGTAGTCGCCGATGGGCGCGTACTGCTCGCGGAAGAAGCGCGCGCCGCCCCAGACGCTGAGCCCCGGGACGATGAAGTTGCCGGCCTCGATGTAGGCCTGGTTGAACTGGAGCGTGATCGCCTGGCCATCGTTCGAGGACGGGTTCATGAACTGCCCGCCCCACTGCCGCCAGATGGCGAACGTCATCTCGGACTTCACGAAGAAGTCCTGCGGCGTCGCGCCCTTCACCACGTGGGCGACGAACGACGGCTCGGAGTAGTCATCCTCCTCGTAGCGGCCGCCGATGCCGAACCCGAGCAGGTTCATCGACTGCCCCTGGGCCTTCTGCCCGTAGAGCGACCACGCCATGCCGAGGCGTGAGTACCAGTGCCACTCGAAGTTCTCGCTTCCCACGGCGTGGGCCGACTTCGGCGCCGCCGTGAGGCAAATGGCGGAGACGGAAACCAGCCCGAGGGCTCGGACTGCGGCGCGCCGACCCGCGATTCGCATGCTGGGAACCGACGACCTGTCTCTCTTAAGTGATGTCATCGAACGACGCTCCTATCCATTTCTTGGAGTGTGCTTGGGGTGATGGGGAGGTGATGCGGCCAGATGGCCAGAGCGGCAGAGGAAGCGGCCTGTCAAGAGAATCTAAGGATGGCTCTGTGCGACAGAGCCGCCCGCCGCCACACACGTGGGGCTCGCGGGGGGCACAGTTAACAGGAACGTTCTGTTCATGTCAAAGGTCTCCGAAGCACCCTCAGCAGTTTGTTGCCTTCTGCGACGCGTCAAGATTAAGTGGCCGAAATCACTTGTCTTAACGAACCTTAACCGTTCCCCCGGGCCACGAGCCGAGGCGCAGGGTGACGCATTGCGCCAAAACAGCTCGATCCGGATGAAGTGCAGCCAAAAGAATCCACGCGACGCCTGGCGCGTTACCGGGAGTGCTCGGCGCGCGCGCGACGCGACTGCGAGGCTGCGTTCGCGAGCCGCGGGGGCGCGGTTTCCGTGCTGCGGCGGCGTCGCCAGAGCGCGCGACGCGGCGCGGATTGTTTCGGGACCTCGAACTCGGGTTTTCGTCTCGAGGCGAGCGGAGCATCGCCTGCGGGGCGTCTCGCTCTCCTGCGTTGTGCCCCGGCGCGCCCTCCCGTCCGAGGAGCGTCATTGACGATCGCGCGCGCCGCGCCCGTCTCCCCCGCGAGCACCCCTGCGCGCGCGCGCAGGGCGACGCGGCAGCGCGCGGCCGCGGGAGAGGCCCGCTCCGGGTACGCGGTATAACGCAACGCGTTGTCACGGCGTCACGCTCGACGCAGATCGTGAGCGGGGCAGTCTCGACTGCCGTGCACCGCGAGGTGGACACGTTCATGTCCAGGAAGGGCGTTACGCGGTCGCCGCGAGACACGTCATGTTCTCGCCGCGGGCGGCGCGGCGCTCGGACGACAGGCACGATCCCGCCGCGCGAGACGCATGGACGCGGATCGCTGGCCGGCGAGGGCCAGACGGCGGCTCAGCGCTCGTCGGCGACGGCGGCGATCACCCCGTCGAAGAACTCCGCCACGCCGGTGCTGTCGAGCAGCCGGTTCCAACCGATCTCGTCGAAGGGCTCCGGCAGGCCGTGATTCGTCAAGAGGATCCCGAAGAGCTCGCGCGCCGGGTCGATCCACACGAACGTGCCGGTCCCGCCCGCCTTGCCGAAGGAGCCTGGGGACAGCCGCGTTCCGCCGTTCGAGAAGCGCGGCGTCCAGATCTCCCAACCGAGGCCCTTCGGCGCGAGCAGGAGGTTGTTGAGGGGCGAGGTGTCCGTCGCCGCGGCGGTGACCCGAGGCGTCTGGTTCCGCGTCATGGCGCGGACCGACTCCGGGGTGAGCACCCGCGCGCCGCCGTAGCTGCCGGAGCCCATGATCATCTGGCAGAAGATGGCGATGTCCATCGCCGTGGTGAACACGCCGTCGCATCCCGTGATCCCGCCGAGCGCGAAGTCCTGCTCGTCCTGCACCTCGCCGCGCACGAGGCGACCGCGGCGCGCCGAGGTCCCGGTCGCCGCGATGCGCGGCGCGAGCTCCGCCGGCGGGTTGAACATCGTGTCGTGCATGCCGAGCGGGCCCCAGATGTGCGCGTGCGCGAAGGTGCTCAGATCCGTGCCGGAGGCGACCTCGACCAGCCGGCCCAGCAGGCGGTAGGTGAGATCGCTGTAGAGCACCGACGATCCCGGCGCGACCTCGAGCGGCGTCTCGGCCATGGCCTGCCACGCGGCCTCGTCGTCCGGCGCGTCGAGGAGCTGGTGGTCCATGGGCAGCCCGGCCGAGTACCGGAGCATATCGAGGACGGTGACGCCCGACTTCCCGTTCGCGGCGAAGCGCGGGAGGTACGACGCCACCCGGTCGGAGAGCTGGAGCTTGCCCTGCTCGACGAGCGCCAGGATCGCCGTGGCGGTCGCCAGCACCTTCGTGATGGAGAGGACATCGAACATCGTGTCGAGCGTGACCGGCTCGCTGCAGCCGGCGACCTTGTTGCCGAACGCCCGGTGACCCACGATGACGCCGCGCCGCGCGACGAGCGCGGTCGCGCCGGGGAAGAGGCCGTCGTTCACGCGGCGCTGCACGCGCGCGAAGACATCGTCGATCCGCTCCGAGCTCATGCCCACCATCTCCGGGAAGCCGGTGGCGAGCACGGTCGACGTCGTCGCGCCGGCGGACGCGCTGCCGAGCACCGCGGGAGCGACCGCGGTGAGCGTCGCGATGCCGCCGAGTCCGCGCAACAGATGCCTGCGATGAAACGAACGTTCTCCGGGTTCCATGTGAACAGCTCCTTGCGAGGTCTCCTCACGATGCTCGTCGCCGACGCCGCCGAGCGGCGGGCGCGCGCTCTCCCACCGCCTCTCCCGCACACGAGGACACGGCCGCGGCACACCGGATCACAGAGCGCCGCGCGCGAGCGCGACGCGACGGCGCCGCGCCCCGACATCGAGGCCTGTGCGCCGGGTTCGCGGCGCGATCCCGGAGACGCCCAGCGGGGAGGCCTGCTCAGCCCGCTCGTCGTGGTGGCTCCCCGAGCGCGCCCACGTCCGGGATCGACCCCGCCGCAAAGGCCGCTCGCGACATCGCCGTCGGCCGGGCGCCGCGCCGCGCCGGCGCGATCGCGCTCTCCGGCGGCTCACGAGCGGCGCACGGCCAGGGTCTCGTGCTCTATCTCATCGCTCCTGGAACGCGTCCTCCAACGCCGATCGCCGGCATGTAGCCCCAGCGAACACCCCTACGGATACGGCGCACTGGACCCCCCTCCCGCGCGATCAGCACGGAAGCGCCCGCGCTCCAAGTTGCCTGGACTGAACACCAGGCGACGCTGCAGTATCGCTTCGGTGTCCTTCAATATCAAGAGATAGAATCCACCTGCGTTATCTCTTCGACCTCTTCCACCTCTTCCGCGCCTCGAGCAGCGTAGTTCCGCGTCGTTCCGCGTCGTTCCGCGTCGCACCGCAGGCGCCGATGGGCGCTCTGGCGGGCGCCATGGGTCGCGGAAAGCGGGCGGACGCACGTCGGTATAGGCACGTTGCGCCGGCGCAACGCGGAGACCACGCGAAGGGGGTTTTCCCGAGGCGGAGGCGCCGGAGGGCCGGCGCCTGGCGATGCGTGAGGCGCGCGGCGCTCTTCGTTCGCGCGCCTCGCGACGCGCGTTTCGTCCGCCGCCCGGCGCGCGCTCAGCGCGCGGGCACGACGTTCAAGGAGACCCGGGCGCGCGCGCTCTGGTAGTAGGTGTCGAGCGCGTGGGCGAGCCGCTGCGCGACGTACCAGCGCTTCAGCGCCGGGGCGACGTCCTCGTAGCGCTGATCCTTGAACGGCGTGGCGCCGGAGCGCAGGACGAGCTTGAGCTCGAACTCGCTGGGCTCGAGCATCGGCGCGACCATGCGGTCCAGGTACAGGCTCGCGCGCGCCTGTCGGCGCAGCAGCGCGTCCAGCTCGTCGGAGCTCACCCCCTCGGCGGCCGCCGCGGCGAGGAGGCGCGCGCGGCCGCGGGCGCGCTGCTCCAGCGAGAACCGGGCCGCCTCGGCCCGCTGCGCGACCTCCGCCGACGTCGGCGCCGGCGAGATCGGCAGGCTGGCGAGCAGCGTCTCGGCGATGTGCCGATCGAGCGCGGCGCGGACGTGCCGGTCCCGGTAGAGCCCGGGCTCCGCGTCGGGGTCGGCGAGCGCCTCGATGCGCGCCTGGAAGGCGAGCTCCCGCTCGAAGACGAACTGCGGGCGGCGCACGCCGCCCGTCTCCGGCGCGTGCCAGCGCACGACGACGCGGTCGAGCAGCATGGGCGCCGGCGCCGGGACGCCGGAGTCCTGGCCGCGGGCGCTCCGGACCGGCGACGCGAGCGCGAGCAGCGCGGTCAGCGTCGTGAGGAGCCCGAGTCGGCGCACGGCGGCAGGCTAGCGCAAACCGCGGCGCGCGTCCCAGGCGCGCGCCGCGGCCGGCGGCCAGGCGCGCGCCGCGGCTCGCGGAACGATCGGCGCGCGGCTATAGGAGGAAGGTATGTACAGGCAGTTCGCGCTCGAGGGCGAGGTCCACGCCTCGCTCGACTGTGTGCCGCTCTCGGTGCGGCGGAAGCTCGACCTCGCGGAGCTCAAGATCTCGCTCGCGGGGTGGCAGGCGCTGTCGCGCGCGGAGCGGCTCGCCCTGTGTCACCTGCCGGTCGATACGGACGAGGACCTCGCCGTCTACGCCGACGTGCTCCGCGGCTTCGCGGCGCGCGCCGGGGTCGACCTCACCCCGCTCGCGGGCGCGCCGGTGCGCCGCTCCGCCTGGGATCCGGAGAGCGTCGTCGCGCGGCTGCGCGAGCGGCTCGGCCCGGACGGCGCGCTCGACGGCGCCGCGCTCGGCCGGCTGGCGGCCCTGACCGAAGAGGAGCGCTACGCGATCGTCAAGCTTGCCGATCCGAAGCGCGGGCCCGAGAAGCTGCGGGCGCTGCTCGGCGAGCTCGGGCTCTCCCGGGGCGACGGCAGCGAGGCGACGCCCGGCTGAGCGGCCGAGCGGCGCCGCCGTCGCCGCTCGAGCCCATGCCCGCCGCGCTGTCCCTCCGACGTGTCACCGCCGCCGTCGCGGCGCTCGCCGCCCTGTCGCTGCTCCTCCCCGCCCGCGGCGAGCCGCCTCGAGGGGGCGGCGCGCGCGCCGCGATCCGCGTGGGCCTCGTGTTCGACGTCGGCGGGCGCGGGGACAGGAGCTTCAACGACGCGGCCGACCTCGGGCTCGCCCGCGCCGCGCGCGAGCTCGGCGTCACCACCGAGGTGCTCGAGCCGAGCGGCGCCGAGGACCGCGAGGCGGCGATGCGGCTGTTCGCGGCGCGCGGCTTCGATCTGGTGATCGGCGTGGGCTTCATCTTCTCGACCGACGTGGAGGTCGTCGCGCGCGCTTTCCCGGCGACCCGCTTCGCGTGCCTCGATTTCGCGGCCGTGCCCGGCCGCGCCCTGCCCGAGAACCTCGCCGGCCTCACCTTCCGCGAGGAGGAAGGGGCCTTCCTGGTCGGCGCCATCGCCGGGCTCACGACGGCGACGGGGCGCGTCGGCTTCATCGGCGGCATGGACATGCCGCTCGTCCACAGGTTCGAGGCGGGCTACCGCGCGGGCGTGCGAGAGGTCTGCCCCGCGTGCGGCGTCAGCGTCGCTTACGCGGGGACGACGCCCGACGCGTTCCGCGATCCGGTCAAGGGCAAGGCGCTCGCGGTGAGCCAGGTCGCGGCGGGCGCCGACGTCCTCTTCCACGTCTCCGGGGCGACGGGCCACGGCGTGTTCGAGGCGGCGCGCGACATGGGGGTCAAGGCGATCGGCGTCGATCGAGACCAGCACGACGAGATGCCGGGGACGGTGCTCACCAGCATGATCAAGCGCGCCGACGTGGCGGTCTTCGAGGCGATCCGCGCGCTCGTCGAGGGCCGCTTCGAGGGTGGGATCGCGTCGTTCGGCCTGGCCGAGGGCGGCGTCGGCTACGTGAGCGAAGGCCCGCACGCGGCGGGGATCCCGGCCGCGGCGAGGGCGCGGGCCGCCGCGCTCGCGGCGCGGATCGCGCGGGGCGAGCTCGAGGTGCCGCCCGCGCCGACGCCCGCCGCCGCGGGGCGAAGGCGCGGCGCGCTCACCACTTCACCATGACCTTCGCGGGGTTGACCTCAGCGGTGACGCGCGGGACGTCGATGAGCACGTCGAGGAAGTCGCTGCCCGGCTGGCTCAGGTCGAGGTTCGCCGCCTTGGGCTCGACGCGGGCCACGATCGAGTCGGGGTTGACGGCGCCCACGTCCTCCGGCGTCCCCGTGATCCTCACCTGCACCACGGCGGGCGAGACCGTGGCGCGCGGGATCCCGACGACCTCGACCCTGCGGTCGAAGGTGCGCGTGGCGAGCTCGCGCCCGATCTCGAGCGTCGCCATCACGCTGTCGACGTCGTACGTCACGAGCTTCGGCGGCCGCTCGAGGGCGAGCTGCCGCTGGTACGTGCCCTCCGTGAGCCCGCTGATGTCGAACGGCGCGGTGCGCGCGAGCTGCATCACGTCGACCACCGAGCGCGGGCCGCGGGCGCTCACCGACGGCGGCTCGACCGAGATCATCCCCTTCACGATGAATCCCTGCGCGGTGTCCCCCGTGCGCGGCACGTGCACCGGGATGGACCGCGTGACCACGTCGTCCCAGCGGAGCTCGATCGTCGACGGGTAGATCTGATCGACGACCAGCCCCGCCGGCATGTGGAACATCGAGGAGTCGAGATCGATGCGCGTCTTCGCGCCGTCCCGGAGGTCGAGCCGCAGCGTCCCGAGGCTCTCCGAGCGGAGGTCGTCGAGCTGGGTCCGGGGGCCCCGCACCGTCACCGCCACCGCGTCCGTGACCTGGGTCATGAGCTGCCGGTGACTCGACTCGGGCGGGAGGATCAGGACGACGCTGAGCATCAGCGTGCGCTGGGCGTTCTCCGCGCCGTGGATGAAGGCGTAGAGGCACAGCGCGAAGGTGATCGAGAGCAGCTTGAGGCCAAGGTTGTCGAGCAGCGCCGAGCGGAGCGCCTCGCGGATGCCGGCCAGCGTCATGGCTCATCTCGCGGAGGTGCCCCCTCCGCGCTCCCCTTGGACGCGGCGGTCGTCGCGACCTGCCCCGTCGGAACGAAGGTGCGCTGCGACGGGACCGGAGAGTCCGTCGCGGCGGCGGTGGCGTCGACCAGCGCCGGCCGGCCGCGCTCGGACGGGCGCTCCACGTCCTGCGTGGTGGAGGTCGCGCCCGGGCTCCGCGCGTCGGCGCTCGTCCCCACCGCGGCGCGGAGGTCGGCGCTCGACCCCGCCGCGGCGCGCGCCTCGGCGCCCGAGCGCATCGGCGTGGAGGTCGACATCCGCGCCATCGGCCGCGCCTCGGCCTCGGCGGGCGGCTTGATCATCGACGACGTCTTCGTGACCGGCGCCGCGGGCTTGGCCTCGATCGGCGCGGGCTTCGCCGCGACGGCGGCGGGCTTGCCGGGCTCGTGGCCCGGCGCGGCGGCGACCGGCGTGGGGCTCACCGCGGGGCTGCGCGCCGGCGGCGCCGGGAGGCTCGTGCGGCCGCTCTGGGCGACCTTCTTCGCGAAGCGCCGCCGGCGCGACGAGCGGCCGAAGAGCCCGAGCAGCGCGTGCCGCAGCGACTGGCCGTCCAGGTTCGAGACGATGTTGCCGCTGAAGCAGAAGCTGATCGTGCCGCGCTCCTCGCTGACCACGACCACGACCGCGTCGGTCTCCTCGGTGATGCCGAGCGCGGCGCGGTGCCGGGAGCCGAGGCTCGCGTCGAGGATCTTGGTCTCCGGCATCGGAAAGAAGACGCCGGCGCGCGCGATCTTGAGATCGCGGATCAGCACCGCGCCGTCGTGCAGCTTGTTCACCGACTCGGGGACGAAGAGCGAGACGAGCAGCTCCCGGGTCACCACCGAGTCGATGTGGATGCCGTCGCTCTTGACGAACTCCAGCACGTTCGCGTCCTGCTCGAAGGCGATGATCGCGCCCATGCGGTGGCGGGCGAGCTCGGTCGCGGCCGCCACGACCTCGTCGATGACGCGCGACTGCTGCTCGCGGCCGCTCGTGAACCAGTTGCTGCCGCCCACGCGGATGAGGGCGCGGCGGATGTCGTTCTGGAAGACGACGACCACGATGAGGATGATCGACGAGAGCAGCCACGAGAGGAGGTTGAGGAGCGTCGTCAGGCCGAAGATCTTCGCCCCGAGGTAGATGAGGAAGACGATGCCGAGCCCGAGGCCCATCTGCATCGCGCGGGTGCCGCGCAGCACGAGCAGCGCGCGATAGACGACGTACGCGACGATGAAGATGTCGACGAGGTCCCGGACGATCTGCGTCACCGGCCTCGCCGAGAAGAGGCGGAGGAACCCCTCAACCATCGCCGCGCGCCCCCTGGGTGAGGGGAGCCCCGGCGCCGCGCCGCTCGCGCGGGCCCGCGCGGTCGTTCGCGCGGTCGTTCACGCGATCGATCGCGCGCATCACGTCGAGCGCCTGTCGGACGGCGCGGACGTCGTGGACGCGCACCGCCGCGGCGCCGCGCGCGGCGCACGCGAGCGCGGCCGCGACGGTGCCGCCGAGGCGCTCCGAGGGCGGCGCGAGCGCGGCGCCCGCGCCGTCGCCCCGCTCGGCGGCCTCGGCCGCCGCGGCGCGCGCGAGGAACGACTTGCGGCTCGGCCCGACGAGCACCGGGAAGCCGAGGGCGCACAGCTCGTCGAGCCTCGCGCACAGCTCGAGCGACTGCCGCGCGTTCTTGGCGAAGCCGAGGCCCGGGTCGAGGACGAGCTCGCCCCTCGGCAGGCCCGCCTCGAGCGCCCGCTCCGCGGCGCTCGACCACTCGCGCGCCACGTCGGCGACGACGTCGCCGTAGGCGCCGTCGGGATAGGCGGAGAAGCCGGCCATCGCCGACATCGGGCCGCGGCTGTGCATGAGCACGAGCGACGCCCCGCGGCGCGCGCAGAGCGCGCCGAGCTCAGCCGCGCTGTCGAGCGAGATCGTGTTGACCACCGCCGCGCCGTCGTCGAGCGCGCGCGCCGCGACGACGGGAGAGGTCGTGTCGATGGAGACGACGACCCCCCTCCTCACCGCGCCGCGGACGCTCCCGCCGATGCGCGCGATCTGCTCGTCGTCCGGCACGGGCTGCGCACCCGGCCGCGTGGATTCCGCGCCGATGTCGATCATGTCCGCCCCCTCGGAGAGCATCGCATCGATCTGCGCGAGAGCCGTATCTTCATCCGCGAAGCGACCGCCGTCGGAGAAGGAGTCCGGCGTGCGGTTCAGCACCCCCATGATCACCACGCTCCTGCGGCGTTCGAGCAGCATGCGCAGCGGGGACATTTCCTGTGGGTAGCAACTTTTGCGCCGAACGGCAATTGTCTGCTCGAACCGATGTTTTCCAGGAGCAGTTGGAACATCGTGAGGGTGGTCCGGCGCCGCGCTCCGGCGTCGCCGTCGTGGCCAGCGGGCGCGCGCCGGCGTTCTCGACGTCGCGCCGGCGCGCCGGCGCGAGCATTCGGCGCCGACGCCAGAGCGTGGCGCTCCGCGCGCCGCTGACTCGGCCACGCTTCTTTGCTAGGGTCGCGGCTACACCTTGACATCGGCGGCCGCCAGCGGCCGTCCGGTGGCGGCGGGATCACGCGCGAGCGTGCCCCGTCAACCGTTTCTCAGGCTGCATCCAGCGGACGAGACCGAGCGGTTCCATGCTGCGCACGCGTATCCGGGCAGGTCCCCTCGCCGGCTTCGTCTTGAGCGTCCTGTTCGCGGCGTTCTTCGCCGTGCTCGGCGTGGGCGAGCTCTTGGTCCCGTCGCTCGCGCCCGAGATGGGCAAGCCTGCGCCCGTGACGCTGCGGGTCCCGTACGGTCCGCGGATCGTGCGCGACACGCACGACGGGAGCTTCTCGCTCTCGTACGAGCACGCGCGCGTGATCGTGCCGCGCGGCACGGTGCTGTCGGAGCAGAACGAGGATCACAACGCCGCGATGGCGTACGAGACGGTGCGGCGCATGCGCCGGCCCGGGCTCGGCGCGCGCGTCGCGAGCATGTACGTCATCTATCTCATCGTCTGCCTGATGCTGACGGTCTACCTGCGCCGCTTCGGGCAGAACCGGGTGCGGCTGCTCCGGACGCAGGTGGGCATGTTCGTCCTGATGACGGCCTCGCTCGTCGTCGCGAAGCTCCTCTTGCTCTTCACGGCGCTGCCCGAGTTCTGGATGCCCGTCGCCGCGCTCCCGCTCTGGGTGGCGATCGCCTTCGATCGGCGGACCGCGTTCCTCGTCGAGGTGGGCGTCGCGTTCATCGCCGCGTCGCTGCTCCGGTTCGACGTGGTCCTCCTGTCGGTGCTGCTCGTGCGCGGCATCGCCGCGACGATGTTCTTCTTCAAGCGCAAGGGCTCGCGGCAGCTGCTCGTCGCGGGCAGCCTCGCGGGCCTCGCCGGCGCGATCGGGTTCGTCGCGCTGACCGTGCTGTTCGAGGGCAGCTTCGACCTGGTCTCGGATCTGAAGCTCTGGCTCGGGTCGAACGTGCTGTCCTGCATCGGCGGGGGGCTGCTCGTCGGCGTGCTCGGGCGGAGCCTCAGGGAGCCGGCCGAGCGGGCGATGGGGCACGTGCCCCGCGACAAGCTGCTCGACCTCACCGATCTGGAGCAGCCGCTGCTCAAGAAGATGGCGGCCGAGGCGCCGGGCAGCTGGGAGCACGCGCGCGCGATGGCGAACCTCGCCGAGGCGTCGGCCGCGGCGATCGGCGCCGACGCCCTGCTGACGCGCGTGGGCGCCTACTACCACGACCTCGGCAAGACGGTGCAGCCCAAGTACTTCATCGAGAACCTCGCGCACGGCGAGCGCTCGCCGCACGAGGATCTCGATCCGGAGGTGAGCGCCGACGCCATCATGGCGCACGTCGTGATGGGCACGAAGATCCTGCGGGAGGGCAACATCCCCGAGCCCGTGGTGGAGTTCGCGTACACCCACCACGGCACGCAGGTCGTCGAGTACTTCTGGCACAAGTGCGTCGAGCAGGGGAATCCGAAGGAGCTCACGCAGGAGCACTTCCGTTACCCCGGCATGAAGCCGCAGACGAAGGAGACGGCGATCCTGATGCTCGTCGACTCCATCGAGGCGGCGTCGCGGACCATCTGGCCGCCCGAGCACAAGAAGTTCGAGGAGATGATCCAGCGCGTGATGTTCTCGAAGCTCGCGTCCGGCCAGCTCGATCAATCCGGGCTGACGATCGAGGACCTGCGCATCATGACGACCCGGATGGCGTCGACGCTGGTCAACATGTACCACGGGCGCATCAAGTACCCGTGGCAGCGGGAGGCCGATCGCGCCGGGCACACGCCCGCGCTCCCGACGGCCACGCCGCACCCCGTGCGCCCCGCCACGCCCACGCCGGTGCCGCCGTCCGGCGCGGTGGGGCGGGACGGGAGCGCCGCCCCGCCGCCCGCCTCGACCGCGCGGGGCGCGGCCGCGGCGGCGCCGGCGGTCAGGGACGACGCCGGGGGCGCCGCGAAGGACGAGAGCCCGGCGGAGTCCGTGCGGACGCCGAAGAAGACGCACTGAGCAGGCCGCGCGTTCGCGCGGAGGCGCGGCGGCCTGCCCCTGGAAAGGACGGTCCGATGCCCCCGACGATCGAGCAGAGCTTCATGAAGGCCCTCTTCCACGGCATCATCGCCGAGGACATCATCTTCCCGTACCCCGAGATGCCCGCCGAGGACCGGGAGACGACGTCGATGATCCTCGACAGCGTGCGGAGGTTCTTCGGGTCGAGCGTCGACAGCGCGAAGATCGATCGAGAGCACGCGATCGATCCCGGCCTCTTGGCCGAGATGAAGAAGCTCGGGCTGATGGGCCTGCAGATCCCGGCCGACCACGGCGGCGTCAACCTGAGCAACATGGCGTACACGCGCGTCATGCAGGAGGTCGGCGGGCTCGACGCGTCCATCGCCGTCACGCTCGGCGCGCACCAGTCGATCGGCTTCAAGGCGATCCAGCTCTTCGGGACGGAGGAGCAGAAGCAGCGCTACCTCCCGAAGCTCGCGACCGGCGAGTGGATAGCCGCCTTCGCGCTGACGGAGCCGGGCGCCGGCTCGGACGCGGCGGCGATCCGGACGCGCGCCGAGGTGTCGGCCGACGGCTCGTACTACACGCTGAACGGGTCGAAGATCTGGATCACGAACGGCGGCTTCGCCGACGTCTTCACAGTGTTCGCCCGGACCTCCGCCCTCGAGGAGGGGAAGAAGCCGAAGCTCACGGCCTTCATCGTCGAGCGGGGCATGGGCGTGAAGAACGGGCCGAACGAGCACAAGCTCGGGATCCGGGGCTCGTCGACGACGGAGCTCTTCTTCGAGGACGTGAAGGTGCCGAGCGAGAACGTGCTCGGCGAGGTCGGCAAGGGCTTCAAGGTGGCCGTCGAGGTGCTCAACAACGGGCGGCTCGGGCTCTCGGCGGGGTGCGTGGGCGCCTGCAACACGCTGATCCGCCTGGCGCTCGACCGGGTCCAGGAGCGGCGCGCGTTCGGCCGGAGCATCGGCGATTTCGGGCTCATCAAGGACAAGATCGCGACGATGCTGGCGCACACGTACGCGCTCGAGTCCATCACCTACCTGACGGCGAGCCTCGTCGACGCCAAGGTCCCGGACTTCTCGATCGAGAGCGCGATCTGCAAGGTCATGGGGAGCGAGACCCTGTGGTTCGTGGTCAACGAGACGCTCCAGATCGCGGCCGGCATCGGCTACATGCAGGACTACCCCTACGAGCGGCACCTGCGCGACGCGCGGATCAACATGATCTTCGAGGGGACGAACGAGATCCTGCGCTGTTTCATGGCGCTCTCCGGGATGAGCGGCCCGGGCAAGGCGCTCGCGGACGTGGCGAAGGCGATGCGAGAGCCCATCAAGGGCTTCGGGCTGCTCAGCGACTTCGCGATCCGCAAGGCGAAGTCGGTGCTCGGGCGCGAGCGGATGTCGAAGGCGCACCCGCTGCTCAGCCGGGAGGCGGTCATCTTCGAGGACTACACGGCAGAGCTCGCCACGCACAGCGAGGACATGCTCCGGAAGCACGGGCGCGAGATCGCCGAGATGCAGTATGCGCAGCGCCGGATCGCGGAGATGGCCATCGACCTCTACTGTATGGCCGCGTGCATCTCACGCACGACCCGGGCCATCGAGCGGCGCGGCGAGGAGGGTGCGCGTCGTGAGATCGATCTCACAACCGTGTTCGTCGGCATGGCGCAGAAGCGGCTCAGGCAGCATGTTTCGGACTTCCAGAAGAACGACGACGAGCTGCGCAAGGCCATCGCGGTGCGAGCCTATGCGGATCGCGCCTACCCGTTCGATATTCTCTGATCGCATCCCGGCGCACCTCGGCTGACATCGAGTACCATGGAGTCACCTCGAGGGAGATGAGCGCCCCACATCTCCTGCGCCCACGCGGATCAGGCGTGTCGCGCGCTGCGCCCCGATGACCCGATGACTCGATGACCCGATGACCGCCCGAGCGCGCCGAGCGAGTCAGAATGACACGCTCCATTTCCGGAAGTTTTCACCGCACGGCATGGACGGATTGCGATACAATCAACGGGAGTAGTACTGGCGTAGACCCTTCGACAGGAATCGGGTGATCACTTGTCCCAGGCTAGGGCATTGGGTAGCAGGTGCGGAGCCATGAAGGAGACTGCTGAAGGTCGGGCCGTCATGGAGAAGTATCGCCTCGAGCGCCGGCTCGGGGGCGGGGGCATGGGGGACCTGTGGCTGGGCTTCGACATCAAGCTCCGGCGCCGGGTGGTCATCAAGTTCATCCGGAGCTTCGCGGCCACCGAGCCCGAGCTGATCGCCCGCTTCGAGCGCGAGGCGCGCGCCTCCGCGCGCGTCCGGAGCCCCTACGTCATCGAGACCTACGATTACGGCGTCGATCGCGGCTGCGCGTTCATCGTCATGGAGTACCTCGAGGGGGAGGACTTGAACCGCCGCCTCGAACGGGATCAGAAGCTCCCGCTCGCGCAGGCGACGGTCCTGTTCACGCAGCTCGGCAAGGCCCTCGACGCGATCCACGCCGCGGGGGTGATCCACCGGGATCTGAAGCCGGGGAACATCTTCATCACGAGCTCGGGCGGCGATGAGCTCATCAAGGTGCTCGATTTCGGCGTCGCGAAGTCGTCTTGCTCGCGCGACCGGATCACCAAGACGGGCATGGTCCTCGGGACCCCTCGGTACATGAGCCCCGAGCAGACCATGGCGCCCAGGCAGGTCGATTACCGGAGCGATCTCTGGTCCATGGCGGTGATCCTCTACCGCGCGATCACCGGCCAGTGCCCTTTCGCCGGCGCCAACATCAACGAGCTCGTCCGGCACATCTGCCAGACCTCGTTCCCCAAGGCGTCCGAGCTCGCGCCGGAGCTCCCGACCGGGGTCGACGCGTTCTTCTCCCGGGCCTTCGCGTTCGAGCCCGACGCGCGGTTCCAGTCGGGCAGGGAGATGATGGAAGCGTTCTCCGCGCTCTTCCCCGCGCACGCGCAGGCCTCCCGGGAGCCGCTGCCCGCGAGCTCGTCGCCGTACGAGCGGAGCGCCATCGTGAAGCGAGGCGCGCTGGGCGGGCCCGCGGCCCCGCCGCGCTACGCCATGGATCAGACGACCATGGCCGCCATGCTGGCGACCCCGGCGAACGATCTCGGCGGCGCGCCGACGACGGGCGACGCCGGAGGCCCCGCCTCGGACGACCGGCAGAGCGAGGTCGTGTTGGACAGCCGTGTCCTGCCGCCGCTTCGGCTCCCCTGGCTGGTCGCGATCGCGCTGCTCCTCGCGGCCGCTTCCGTCGTGTGCCACAGCATGGCCCAGGGCGCGCCGTGGTCGACGGAGCCCGCGGAGAGCCCGACGTCGATGGACCCGTGAACGGGCGCGGCGCCGCGCGCAGACCGGCGGCCGCGCAGCAGCCCGCCGGCAGGGCCTACCGCGCTTCGGTCTTCGGCGCGTCGGAGAGGCCGGAGATCCACCGGAGCTTCGGGGCGCCCTCGTCGATCCAGCGATCGCGCACCCGCCGCGCGAGCTCGGGGTGCTCGGTCGCCTTCACGGCCAGCACGGACACGAGGCACGTCCCCGGCCACGACTCGTAGGCGGCGACGGCTCCGGCGTAGTCGTCGCTGGCGAACACCGACGCGATGCTGCCGTCGAGGACCTTGAACACGAGCGGCCGCACCTCGCCGTCGATCTCCTGCGTCGTCCGGATGATCTGCGCCTCCCCGAGCCGCACGCCGTAGCCGTCGGCGAGCGGCGCGTGCTTCGCCCAGAACTCGTCGAGGCAGCTGTCGGGGTCGCTCGGCCCCGAGGTGCTCGTGTAGAGGACCGACAGCGCGGCGTAGTGCTCGTCGCCGTACCGGAACGTCGCGCGCGTCGGGTGGCTCCAGATCCGCACGCGGCGCCAGCTCTTCCCGTCGACCAGCGGCACGTCGAGCGTGTTGAAGCGGTCTCGCCGGCTCCCCCAGGGCTCGGCCAGCAGCCGCTCGAGCGCGGCCCGCTCGGGGTCGGCGGCGTCGCCGCCCGGGTTCTCGCGGGTGACCGACGCCGGCGTCGGGGGCAATCCGGGCGGCCTCGACGGGGGGGTGCTGCTGCAGGCGGCGGCCGCGAGGCACGCGAGGAGAGGGGCCGCCGACGCGGCCCTCCGACCGGTGGAAGAGCGCGCAGTCGGCCTGGAGCAGGGCATGGGCAACACGAGCCTCGGCAAGCGGTTCTCAGCGACGGCAGCCCCGCGAGCGAATCCCGCGGCGCCGCTACAATCGGACCTCGCGCATCGAAATTTTATTCTTGTCGAAGATGCCCAGCCCGAGCTCGCCCGCGATGCGGATGTACGAGGGCTCTCGGCTCGCCTCTTTGAGCGTGGGCAGCCCGTTCTCCTTGCGCCAGCCCTCGACAACGCCCCAGCCGATCACATCCATGGCGACCGGATCGGTCGTCGCGTACACCGACTCGTGCAGGACGCGCCGCTTCGGGTTCTTGTCGAGCGGCCCCTGATCGTAGATGAGCTTGAAGCCGTCCGTGATGTGCAGCCGGACGCGGCTCTTCACCACGTCCTGAGCGTAGAGCTCGGCGATCTGCGGGCTCGCGGTGTGCTCGTGGAAGGAGTGCGGGTTGATCGTCGCGCCGTGGGTGATGTTCTTGAGACAGCCGGTGTAGCCGCAGATCGAGTGGTCCTTGATCAGCGAGACGTTGATCACCGCGGTCGCCTCGGTGAAGGGGCGGACGAACTTGGTGGGGATGCCGCAGACCGAGATGCTCGGCATCACCGCGTCCTTGTTCTCGTGCACCGCGGCGCGGATCCCGGCCGGGAACTCGGCGGCCGGCTTGGCCGTCCGGTCGGCGCAGCGGGTGCCGGCGAGGAAGGACGGGTACTGCTCGAAGATCATCACGTTCTCCGCGGGGACGCCGGCCGCGATGACCCCGCGCACGATCTCGAGCACGAGCTCCTTGTTGGTGGCCATGGTCGCGCCCTTCTGGCCGGCGATCCCGTTGGCCTTGATCGCCACGCGGTCGTCCTTGTGGACGAAGCGGCCGAACGCGGCGCCGAGATCGCTCTTCCCGGTGAGCTCCGCCATGGCCCGCTCGAGCATCGCCTTCGCCGCGGCCGCCTCGGGCCAGAGGCCGTTCGGCTGCAGCGAGTTCGACTTCGTGACCTTCACGATCTTCCCTGGGATGGAGAGCGGCGTGAAGCCGGGGGGCGGCTTGGCCGCGAGGCTCGGCGGCGCGTCCGCGAGCGCGGCGTGGGGGCCGAGGAGCACGGCGCCCGCGGTGCCGGCGGCGAGGCCGCCGAGGAAGGCTCGGCGCGAGCGCCCCGCGGGGCCGGGATCAACGAAGCGACGGGGATCGTAGGGCATAAGACCTCGTGGTGAGCGCCTTGCGGCGGGGTGGATGCCGCCGGGTCGCCGGGCGCCCGGAGCGCTGATGGTAGCCGAGCTTCGCGCTCGAGACACGACGCCCGGCCCCGGCCCCGGGCGCGCCGGCCTCCCGGACGGCGGCGCCCGGGCCTCCACCCGCGGGGCGCGGGCTGCCCGGGCGGCCTCCGTGGGGAGCGAGCTCGACCGGCGAGCGCGCCTCCGCCATGGCGGCGCCAGGCCGGCGAGCGCCGGTCGCGCGCCATTCGCCCGGTTTTTTGAGGGGAGCGCGCGCCGGCATGCCGCTCGCTTGGCGGCGCCGCCGAGGAGACGAACGCCGCTCGCGTGCGCGGAGGGCGACGTCCTTTGCACGAGAAGGAGGCGCAGAGCGATGCAAGCGACATCGAAAGGGACGGGCTCGCCCGGCGGGCGGGCCGATGCAGGGCAGGACGCCCATTCAGAGCAGGACGACGAGGTGCGTCGCCCGTGGCGGGAGCGGGCGCTGGCAGCGCTGAGGGACTCGGCCTGGACCGCGCTGGGCGGCAAGGTCGTGGCGTACGTCGCGGGGTTCTTCGCGCTGGCGCTCGTGGGCTCCGGGCACGCGCAGAGCCTGCTCCCGGACCGGAAGGCAGACCCGTCCGCCGGCCTGGCGATGGCCGCCGGCGACCCGGCGCCGTTCGGCGCCGCCGGAGGAAGCCCGCCACCCCAGGCCACGGCCGAGCCCGTCGCCGATGCGGGGGTCGCAGCGGCGGCGGCGGCAGCGCCGCCCGGCGATGCGGCGGCGCCGCCGCCCGGCGACGGCGGGGCGGGCGCCGCGGCGGGCGGCGGCGTGACCGCAGACGGAAAGGTCGTGCTGAACCTCGCGACCGAGGCGGACCTCATGCGCCTTCCGGGCATCGGTCCGGCGAAGGCAGCGGCGATCCTGGCGCTCCGCGCCAAGATCAAGCGCTTCCGGAAGGTCGATGATCTGCTCCGGGTGAAGGGGCTCGGCCGGCGGTCGCTGAAGCGGCTACGGCCGCTCGTGCTCATCGATCCTCCCTCGATCGATCCTCCCTGAATCGAAGCTCCCATCACCGGACTGCGATCGAGTGTCTCGGGCGCGCCGCGCCTCGGTCGCGTCGTGCAGAGCGGGAGGCGCCATGACCGGTGAGCGCGGCGGGCTCTCGCGCGGGAGGCCCCTTGCCCTCCGAGGGCGCTCGGGCACACTGCGCCGCGATGCACGTCCACTTCGTCGCCGTCGCGGGCACCGGCATGGGTGCGCTGGCGGGGCTCTTCAAGGCCGCGGGACACGAGGTCTCGGGCTCCGACGTCTCCTTTTACCCGCCCATGGGACCGGCCCTCGAGCGGTGGGGCATCCGGCTGATGACCGGGTTCGACCCCGCGCACCTCGAGCCGCGGCCGGACCTCGTCGTGATCGGCAACGTCTGCCGCCCGACGAACCCCGAGGCGCGCGCGGCGATCGACGGCGGCATGCGGGTGACCACGATGGCGCACGCGCTCGCGGACCACATGCTCGCCGGCCGCTCCCCGCTCGTCGTCGCCGGTACGCACGGCAAGACGACGACCAGCTCGATGTGCGCGTGGCTCCTCCACGAGGCCGGCAGGGACCCCGGCTTCCTCATCGGCGGGCTTCCGAAGAACTTCGAGGCGAGCTTCCGGCTGCCCCAGAGCGCCGCCGCGGCGAGCGACCGGCGCGGCCTGCCGCTCCTCAACGAGGCAGGCGCCGATCGCCGCCGGACGCCGTTCGTCGTCGAGGGCGACGAGTACGACACCGCCTTCTTCGAGAAGACGCCGAAGTTCTGGCACTACCGGCCCGAGGTCGGCATCGTCACGTCGATCGAGCACGACCACATCGACATCTACCCCGACGCCGCGTCGTACGAGGCGGCGTTCCGCGGGTTCGTCGAGCGGATCCCGGAGACGGGGCTCGTCGTGGCGGCCGCGCACGATCCGCGGGTCGTCGAGGTGGTGTCGCGGTCGGCGCGCGCCGAGGTCGCGTGGTTCGCGCTCGAGGGCGACGACACGCACGGAAAGCCGCCGCACTGGCTCGCCGCGCCCGCAGAGGCCGGCGCCGACGGCCAGTCGTTCGATCTGTACGCCGGCGGCGTGATGGCGGGGCGCTTCGCCCTGAAGATGCCGGGGCACCACAACGTGCGCAACGCCGTCGCGGCGATCGCGGCCGCGGCGCAGGGCTTCGGCGTGCCGCTCTCGACCGTGACCGCGGCGCTCGCCAGCTTCGAGGGCGTGCGGCGCCGGCAGGATCTCCTGTTCGAGGCGCGCGGCGTCCGCGTCTACGACGACTTCGCGCACCACCCGACCGCCGTGGACGAGACGCTGCGCGCGCTCCGGTCCAGGCACCCGGGCGGCGCGCTGTGGGCGGTGTTCGAGCCGCGCAGCGCGACGGCGTGCCGCGCCCTGCACCAGGAGCCCTACGCGCGCGCCTTCGACGCGGCCGACCGCGTGGTGCTCGCGCCGCTCGGGCGGCCGGACATCGCCGCGGCCGAGCGGCTCGATCTCGACCGGCTGGCGCGCGACCTCGCGCAGGCGGGCAAGCGCGCCGAGGCGGCGGCCTCGGTGGACGCGATCGTCGCCGCGATCGCGCGCGACGCGCAGGAGGGCGACACGGTCGCGCTCCTGTCCAACGGGGCGTTCGGCGGCATCTACGACAAGCTCCGCGGCGCGCTGTCGACGAGGTCGCGATGAGCGGGCGCGGATCGGCGGAGCTGCTCGAGCTCTCCGGGATCGCGCTGCGCGTCGCCGAGGAGGCCGCGGCGCTCGTGCAGGCCGGGTTCCGCGCGGGCCCGCGCGGCCTGCGCGTGGAGGAGAAGGGGCCGCACGATCTCGTGACCCAGTTCGACCGGGCGAGCGAGGACCTGCTCGTCGCGCGGCTCGGCGCGCTCACGCCGGGCATCGCCGTGGTCGGCGAGGAGCAGGGCGCCGCGCGCGCCGCGGAGCCGCGCGGCGGCCTCGTCTGGTACGTCGATCCGCTCGACGGCACGACGAACTTCGTCCACGGCCACCCGTTCTGGTGCGTCTCCGTCGGCCTGATGGACGACGACACGCCCGTCGCCGGCGCCGTGGTCGCGCCCATGCTCGGGCTCCGCTGGACGGGCTTCAGGCCGCGCGAGCCAGAGCCGCTCGGCGCCTCGTCGGAGGCGCCTGGGGTCGCCGGCGAGGCGCGCCGCAACGGCGAGCGTTGCGCGGTGAGCGCCACGGCGTCGCTGGCGCACGCGATGGTGGCGACCGGCTTTCCGACGGTGCGCGACCGGGCTCCGGACAACAACTTCGACGCCTTCGTGACCGTCAAGCGCAAAGCGCAGGCCGTGCGGCGCTGCGGCAGCGCGGCGATCGATCTCTGCATGGTCGCCGACGGGACGTACGACGCCTACTGGGAGCGCCGGCTCCATTCCTGGGACGTGGCCGCCGGGAGCGCGATCGTGCGCGGCGCGGGCGGCGTGATCACCGCGCTCGACGGCGGTCCACCGGACTACCACGTCGGAAACATCGTGGCGTCGAACGGCCTGGTCCACGACCCCATCATCGCGCTCTTCACCTAGCCCGGCTCGCCAGCCCGCTCGGTCGCCAGGTCGCTCGACAGCCGGCTCAGGACCATCCGTAGGGCGTCGGGCGCTCGCGCACGAGCGTCGCGGCGTGAGCGCGAGACGTACGCGGCGACGCGACCGACGCAACCGACGCAACCGACGCAACCGATGCGACGGACGCGACGACCAACGGCCACAACCGACCAACGGCCGCAACCGACGGAAGCACGCGACGCAAAACGTGAGAACCGTGCGGAGCAGCGGTTGACGGGGCCGCCCACGGAACTATCCTATGGTCGTTCCCTCTGCCGACTTCGTGAGGCGCTGGACGATTGAATCCCGAGTAAGCGAGAACCAGGGAGCCAACAACGATACCGTGGTGAGCTAGGCCCGGAACCATTCACCGGGAAGCCTGAAGCGGTACTTAGGCTCCCACCTAGCAGCTATGCTAGGGGTTCAAGTCCTTCTGCCCACGTCCTCGGCGGTACGGAACATCTCTCCTCTGCGGGCCGTTCATGCGGCCCGCAGTTCTTTTGTGCGCGCGACATCCGCTGTGCCCGCGACAGGTGCCCAGCGGTCGCCGCATCGCGGCGTCGCAGGTTGACGCACGCCGCCCGCCCAGGCGCCGTGCGGCGCGCAACGGGGTGCGGGGGCCCCGTGCTGCGCGCCGCGCGCGCCGGCGTCGGTCCACGCCGGGCGCGCGCGCCGCACAGGACGCGCGTCGGTCCAGGCCGGCGCGCGCAGCGCGGGCCGGCGTCGGTCCAGGCCGGCGCGCGCAGCGCGGGCCGGCGTCGGTCCAGGCCGGCGCGCAGCGCGGGGCGCGCGTCGGTCCGGGCCAGTGTGCGGCGGACGCCGGTGCGCGGCGGAGCAGCGCGACGCGGGGCGCGCGGCGCGCGGTGCCATCACGCGGACCGCGGCCCGGCTTTTGTTTCCGTTCTCATCCCCCTTCCGGTAGCTTCGGCCCTGCGATGGACACGAGATCCCCTCGATCTGCAGGAGCGCAGCACGACGAGCGGCGCCCGCTCGCCGGCGCAGCGCGGTTTGGGTCGTCGAGCCACCTCGGGCGCCGCGCCCCCGGCCGCGCGCGCCTCGCACGGCGCCTGGCCCTGACGCTCGCGATCCTCATGGCGCCCGGGGCGGCCCTGGCCGCGGTGACGCTCAAGGGCAGGACCACGGGCATGCCCAAGCTCCTGAACCCGGTCTGGAACGAGGCCAAGGACCCGAAGGCGAACCGGTACACGTTCCGCGAGCCCTCCCCGACCGTCCGCGCCGACGTCCGCGCGCTCGTCGGCTACATGCCGAAGGAGCTGTGCGTCGTCGCGCTCGGCGAGAGGGGCGAGCCGCAAAAGACGCCGCGTACCGTCGTCATCTCGGGCGGCCGCACCTCGCCCGTGACCGTCGTCGTCGCCCCGGGCCAGCAGATCCAGTTCGAGAACCACGATCCGTTCCCGCACAAGATCTACGACGTCGGCAACAAGGCGCTCCCGCCGGTCGAGATCGCGGCCGCCAAGACCCGCGCCTGGACGCCGCCAGGGCCGGGCAAGTACGAGATCCGCGACCAGCTCGCCCCGAGCATCCGGTCGTGGATCGTCGTCGAGCCGAAGGCCGTGGCGAGCGCCTACCCGGATCGTCAGGGGAACTTCGCCCTGGAGGTCGAGGCCGGCACGTACATGCTCCAGGGCTACTTCAACGGCGAGCCGGTCGGAAAGACCGTCGAGGCCGTCGTGAAGCCCGGGCCGGACCAGCAGTTCCTCAAGGAGCCCGTCGTCGTCGGTGAGGCCGGTGGGCCGAGCGCGGAGGCAGGAAAGTAGGCCATGCTGCTGTCGCGCTTCTGGTACGGGGTGCTCGCGCTCGCGCTCGGCGCCGCGATCTTCGTCCTCTTCGTCGCCGCCCAGCTCTACAACCGCTCGAGCCACCGCGCGATGAGCGAGGCGCTCAGCGCCGACTCCAGCGCCGTCGAGTGGTTCCTCAACGACGACGCCCGAAAACGATCGAGCGCGCTCATCCGCGTCGCGCTGAACCCGGCCCTGCGGACGGCGCTCGCCAAGTCGTCGGCCGACCCCAAGCCGGGCGCCGAGCAGCGCGAGAAGGCCCGCACCGCGCTGCGCAGCGCGGTCGCCGAGGTGCCCCCGGAGCTGAAGTTCGACCACGTGTGGGCCGTCGACGCGGCCGGCCGGGTCGTCGCGTCGGTGGACTTCGAGCACCGCGAGGACTGGGAGCTCGGCGGCTACCCGCTCGTCGCCGACGCCCTCCACGGCTGGATCCGCGACGACGCGTGGGTGTGGAAGGGCCGCATCCTCCGCGTCGTCGCGCGCCCCGTCGAGCAGGACGTCAACGGCGAGCCGGTCGGGGCCGTGATCGGCGCCAAGATCATCGACGACACCTTCGCCCGCGCGGTCACGAAGCGCACCGGCGCCGCCGTGGGCTTCTACGCCGAGGGGGCGCGCGTCGCCTCCGGCGCGCCCGAGGGGTTCGACAAGGCGAACCTCGACCAGATCACGCAGGATCTGAAGCTGCTCGACGACAACAAGGACTACATCGAGAAGGGGCGCTCCGAGGTGCGCGTCATCGGCCAGCACCTCGGCGTCGTCTACGCGCGGCTGCCCGGCGAGGCGTGGGAGCTGGGCGCCGGCTACGCGGTCGGCCGCCTCGCGGCGTCGGTCGACTCGCCGCTCAACTTCCTCGACAAGGCGAACAACGACGACAAGAGCCAGGTGCCCACGCTGCTGCTCCTGGCCGGCACCCTCGTCCTTGCCGCGATCGGGCTGGCCTTCTCGTTCCTGGAGCACACGCGGCCGCTCCACGTCTTCCGCAACGAGGCGGCGCGCTTCGCGAAGGGCGAGGTCGACGTGCTGGCGCCGAGCCGGTTCCGCGGCGCGTACCGGAAGATCGCGGCCGACATCAACGACGGCGTCGAGAAGGTGGCCGCGAAGGGCGGCGCGCCCAGGAAGGCCGCCGACCTCGAGCAGGTGCTCGGCCCGATCCCGGCGCAGCCGGCGATGAGCGCGTTCTCGGTGCCGCTCGGCCCCGGCGAGCCGCGCCCCGATTCGCGCCCGTCGTACCCGAAGCCGATGGTGAGCCCGCGCGGCCCGACGCGGCGGCCCGGCTCGCACCCGCTCAGCAACCCCCCGCCCGCCCGCGACTCCGAGGAGCCGGTCGAGGCGGTCGAGGAGATCTCGGACGCGAACATCGCGCTCTCCCCGCGCGGCCCGACGGGCGCCCCCGGGCTCCCGCCGCCGCGGCGCCCGCCGCCGCCGCCGCCCAAGGCGCCGGGCGCGCCCGCCCCGGCGCCCCCCGTCGCCGAGGCGACGAGCGCCCCGGAGGCCCCGGCCGCGCGGCAGGACGGCGCGGGGGACCCGGACGAGCTCGCCGAGTGGAACGCCGTCTACGAGGAGTTCCTGTCGGTCAAGCAGCAGTGCGGGGAGCCCACGAACGCCCTCACCTTCGAGAAGTTCAAGGGGACGCTGCAGCGCAACAAGGACGCGCTCGTGGCGCGCCACAACTGCTCGCGGGTGCGCTTCACGGTCTACGTGAAGGACGGCAAGGCGGCGCTCAAGGCGTCGCCGGTGAAGTGAGCCGCCGGGGATCGCCCGCGCGGAGACGGAGACCATGAGACGAGGAGCTGCCGGCGCCGCGGGCGCCGCGTTCGCTGCGATGGTGGCCGCCGGCGCGGCGCGCGCGTCGTCGGGGCTCGACTCGCCTGACATCGGGGTGCTCCAGCTCGGCCGCGGCGGGGCGTGGGTCGCGCGGGCCGACGATCCGGTCGCGGCCTACTTCAACCCGGCGGGGCTCGCCGCGCAGCGGAGCAGCGTGCACGGCGGCGTCCACTTCATCCACCAGGCGCAGTGCTTCACGCGCCTCGGCCCCGACGGGCGCCCCGTCCCGCCGAGCACGACGACGGCGATCCCGGCGCCCGGCAGCGAGGGGGGCCCGGACCCGGAGGTGTGCGCCGAGGGCGGCATCTTCCCGAACCCCCAGCTCGCCGCGACCTTCCGCGTGAGCGACGCGCTCGCCGTCGGCGTCGCGGCGCTCGGCCCGCACGGCGTCGGCGCGCGGTCCTGGCCCGAGTCGCTCCCGTACACGCACCCGAGCTTCGGCGAGATGACGCAGCCGTCGCCCCAGCGGTACCTGCTCGTGTCGCTCGACGCCCTGATGCTGATGCCGACGCTCTCGGTCGGCTTCACGCCGACGGAGGGGGTCTCGATCGGCGCCGGCTTCATCTGGGGCGCGGCGGTCATCGACTTCGTCAACTTCGCCGAGGCGACCTCGGCCGCGGGCGGCGACGACTTCAACGCGCACGGCGATCTGCGCACGCGCGCGGAGGCGGAGGATCTCTTCGTCCCGGGCTTCGTCCTCGGCGCGCGCTGGGCGGCGACGGCGCACCTCGATCTGGGCGCGTGGTTCAAATGGCAGGACGCGGTGCGCGCGAAGACCGACCTGACCGTCGAGTCGCGCTACTGGACGCCGGCGGGGGTGAAGAACGAGGACCCGTGCAGGGGCGAGGCGCCCGGGTGCAACGTCACCGAGGCGCGGGGCGCGGGCGAGCTCAGGATGCCGATCCCGATGGAGGCGAAGCTCGGCCTCCGGTACCACCGGCCGCGCGCCTTCGCCCTGCGGCCCGCGCAGCCCACCGCCGCCGCGCCGCGCACCCGCGACCCGATGATCGACGATCTCTTCGACGTGGAGCTCGACTTCACCTGGGCCAACAACAGCGCGGTCGACGCGATCGAGGTGCGGTTTCGCGAGGGCATCCCGGTGCGCGGCACGGTCGTGGGCACGGTGCCGCCCAACGCCGACGTCCCGCACCGCTGGCGCGACGTCTTGGGAGTCCGGCTCGGCGGCGATTTCGTCGTGCTCCAAAATCTCCTCGCGCTGAGGGCCGGCGGCTTCTTCGAGCAGAAGGGGCAGGACGACGCCGATCTGAACCTCGATTTCCACCTCGGCTATCGGGTCGGCGTCGGGGCCGGCGTGACCGCGCGCATCGGCCCGGTCGACGTTTCGGCGGCGTTTCAGCACACGTCCTTCGGCGCGCTGGACAACGGCGGGAAGGGGCGCATCAAGGCCGTCTCCGGCGCCGTGCCGAGCGGCTACCGCAGCATCCAGAGCGTGAACGGCGGCCGCTTCGAGAGCAGCCTGGACGAGTTCGGTCTGAGCGGAACGATGCGCTTCTGAGCGGGCGGCCGATCGCGCGTGGAAGCGGCGGGGGACGCGGCGCAATGCGGCGCGGCCGCGGCCCAATGCGGCGCGACGGGGGCGCGGCGGCGCGCCGGGCGGTCGACGCGGAAGGCGGTCGCGCCTATAAGATGGCTCCACCATGAGTGAATCGAACGTCCGTAACCTGGTCATCATCGGCTCCGGTCCTGCCGGGCTCACCGCCGCCATCTACGCGGCGCGCGCCAACCTGAAGCCGCTCCTCATCGAGGGCTTCAGCGCCGGCGGCCTGATCCCGGGGGGCCAGCTCATGTTCACGACCGACGTGGAGAACTACCCCGGCTTCCCCGAGAAGATCACCGGCCAGGAGCTGATGCAGCGCTTTCGCGACCAGGCCGCGCATCAGGGCACGGAGATCGTGACCGCGGACGTGACCAAGGTCGAGCTCACGGGCCACCCGTTCAAGGTGTGGGTGGAGGACACGCTCTACCTGGCGAAGTCGGTGGTGATCGCGACGGGCGCGCGCGCCAACTACCTCGGCCTCGAGAGCGAGGAGAAGCTCAAGAACAAGGGCGTCAGCGCCTGCGCCGTCTGCGACGGCGCGCTCTTCCGCGGCCAGGACGTCGTGGTCGTCGGCGGCGGCGACACGGCGATGGAGGAGGCCTCCTACCTGTCCGGGCTCTGCAGCAGCGTCACGCTGGTGCACCGCCGCGACGAGTTCCGGGCGTCGAAGGCGATGGTCCAGCGCGTGGTCGAGAACCCGAAGATCAAGATCCTCTACAGCCACGTCGTGGAGGAGGTGCTCGACGTGAAGGCCGACATGGTGACCGGCGTCCGCGTCAAGAACCTCAGGACCGGCGACAGCCACCTCGTGCCGGCGGCGGCGATGTTCGTCGCGATCGGCCACACGCCGATGACGGATCTCTTCGTGGGGCAGCTCGAGACGCACCCGAACGGCTACCTGAAGACGGTGCCGGGCTCGACGCGCACGAACATCCCCGGCGTCTTCGCCGCGGGCGACGTGCAGGACTGGAACTACCGCCAGGCCGTGACGGCCGCCGGCACGGGCTGCATGGCCGCGCTCGACGCGGAGCGCTGGCTCGCGCAGCAGGGCGGCCACTGAAGGGACGGCGATGGTGGACGCGCTGCGCGAAGAGCTCGCCGATCTGACCGCCTCGGTCCGGGCGTTCCTGGAATGGCACGCGATGACCGGCGCGGACGGGCTGCCGGGCGACCCTTCGGCGCTCCACGAGGCGCTGGGCGCGTCGTCCTCGGAAGGCGGTCCGCCGGCCGCTCGGCGGCCGGACCGGGGCTTCGCCGGGCTGGACGCGCCCGCGCCGGCGGCGCCGCGCGGTGGCGGCGCCGCGGCCTTCGCGCCGGCAGCGGGCGCGGCCTTCGCGCCGGCAGCGCAGCGCAGCGCCCCCGGCGCCGCCCCGGCGCATCCGGAGCAGCGCGCCGCCGCCTTCGCCTCCCCGCCGCACCCCGAGCAGCGCGCCGCCGAGGCGCAGCCGGCGCGGGCGCCGGTGCAGCCGCCGCGGGCTCCCGAGCCGTCCCCCCGCCCTGCCGCGAGCGCCGCGGCGGCGCCCCGCGCCGAACCGGCTGCGCGCGCGATCGCGGCAGCGCAGCCGGATACGCCCGAGGAGCGCTTGGCGCGGCTCTCGCTCATCGCGGAAGAGGTCCGCACCTGCCAGAAGTGCCCGCTCCACGAGGGCCGCACCCACACGGTGTTCTCGCGCGGCGACCCGCTCTCCGAGATCGTGTTCGTCGGCGAGGGGCCAGGGGCAGAAGAGGATCAGCAGGGGGAGCCGTTCGTCGGCCCGGCGGGGCAGCTGCTCGACAAGATGATCGCGGCGATGGGGTACCACCGCGACGGCGTCTACATCTGCAACATCGTGAAGTGCCGGCCGCCGAAGAACCGGAAGCCGGAGCCCGCCGAGATGGCGGCCTGCAGCCCCTACCTCGCGTCCCAGCTCGCGCTGATCAAGCCGAAGGTGATCGTCGCGCTCGGCGCCACCGCGGTGCAGGGGCTGATCGGCACGACCGAGGGGATCACGAAGCTCCGCGGCACGTGGAAGCTCTACAAGGGCTCGATCCCGATCATGCCCACGTTCCATCCGGCCTACCTGCTGCGCCAGCCGGGCGCGAAGCGAGAGGTCTGGAGCGACCTGAAAGAGGTGATGCGCCACCTCGGCAAGAGCGCGCCCGACCGGGGCTGACGTGACCGCGTGCGCCTCCGGGCGCGAGACCTCGGCGGCGCAGGCGCCCGCAAGCGCCGGCGCCGCGGCGCAGGCCCCCTCCGCCGGGCTCGACGGCGCTGCGGCGCGGCCCTCCGGTGGCTCGACCGCGGCCGAGCCGTCGCCGCGGCTCTCGGCGGTGCGCTGCGCGCTGGCGCTCGTCGGCGCCCTGCCCTGGTGCATCCTCCTGGCGCGGAGCGTCCTGCCGCTCGGAGGGCTCGGCGCCGCGCTCGATCGCCTCTTCGCGCCGCTGTGCCACCGCATGCCGGAGCGGTCGCTCGCGCTCGAGGGCGTCGTGATGCCGCTCTGCAGCCGCTGCGCCGGCATCTTCGCCGGCGTCGCGGCGGGCGCCGCGATCGCGCGGCCTCGGCTGACGATGTCGGCGTGGCGGCCGATCCTCATCGCCCTCAGCGCGTTGATGGCGCTCGACGTGGCGACCCAGGACCTCGGGCTGCGCCCCCCCTGGCATGCCACCCGCCTCGCCACGGGCCTGGCCTTCGGCTACGCCGTGACCGCGGGGTTCGTCACGCAGCTCGCTCGCCGTCCGGGCTGAGCGCAAGCTCGCCCCCGAACGGCGCCCGGGCTGCGCACGGCGCGCTGGTCGCCCGGGCCGCGCGCAGCGCGCTCGTCGCCCAGGGTGCGCGCTACTTGCGACCGCCCATGGCCCTGCACTCGTGCACGGGGCCCTTCGTCGCATGGCGAACACACTCGCTGTACGCCGCGACGCCGTCCTTCCACTTGCCCGTGTCCTGGAGCGCCGAGCCCAGATAGAGATAGGGCAGCGCGTCGGTGGGATCGGCCGCGATCGCCGCGCGCGACGCCTCGATCGCGTCCTTGTACCTGCCGCGGTTGAGGAAGCTCAGCGCTTCCTTCTTCAGCTTGCTTGCGTCCTCGGCGTTGGCCGCGGGCGCCGCGGCCTTCTCCGCCTCAGCAGCAGCGGCCTTCTCCGCCTCTGCCGCCGCGAGCCTCTCCGCCTCTGCCGCAGCGGCCTTCTCCGCCTCGGCCTTCTCCGCGGCAGCCTTCTCCGCCTCGGCCTTCTCCGCGGCAGCCTTCTCCGCCTCCTTCAGCGGATCCGGAGCGGCCTCCGCCCCCTTCGCGGCGGCGGGTGCCGGCCCCGCCGGCGCTGGCGCGGTCTCCCGTGCAGGGGAAGGATTCCCTGCCACGGCCACGAGCTTCGCCTGCGCGTGCGCCGGCTTCGACACGGGCGCCACCATCGCGATCGGCGCAGGCGCGGACGGCTTGCTCGCGACCACCGACTTGGCGACCACCGCGACGGAGATCACCCCGGCGAGCCCCGCGACCGCCGCGACGATCCGGCGAAGGCGCGCCCGGCGGGCGAGCGTCTCGGGCGACAGCTGATGCACCACCACGAGGCGCTCGTCGGCGTGGTCGTCGGGATCGCTGGCCACTTCGGTGAGCGGCGGGAACGACTCCTCCTCGCGCCGGAAGAACGCCGCCGTCGGCGAGGAAGGGTCGATCAGATCGAGCGCGTCCGAGTCCGGCGCCGGCTCCTCGGACGAGGACGCGGCGGCTGCAGATTGCTCCGAGGCGGCTCGCTGCTGCGCCATCGGCGGCTCGGAATCCTGCACCTTGCGAGGCGCCGCGTCGCCCACGCGGCTCGACGGGGCCGGCGCTTCGGAGACCCGCGAAGCAGCGGGCGCCTCCACGGCCGCGCGAGCGGGCGCCTCCACGGCCGCGCGAGCGGGCGCCTCCACGGCCGCGCGAGCGGCGGGCGCCTCCGCGACCAGCGGAGCAGCGGCCTCCCGCGCTGCCGGCAACGCGGCAGGCGCCTCGACGGCCGGGGGCACAGCGACCGCGCCGACGTCGGCTGCCCCCTCAGGAGCAGCGGAGAGGTCCCCGACCTCCCCGGCGACGGCGACGTCCTGGTCGCTCGCCGGCGGCGGCGTCGAGTCCTGCGTCTCGAGCGCCGGCCCCTCAGGCGCCGCCGACATGCGGGGCTGAGAAGCCCGAGGACGGAGGCTGCGGCCCCTGTTCGCGCGGGCCGATGCAAGAAGTCGCTTCGACATGTCCGAACCATCCTCCCGTGATCGTCACGCCCCCGATGGCGCAGGGGATCTGCGACTCGCCCTATTCATGATCCAGGCCGGCCCCAACGGCGAGCGCCCGCCCGCCGTTTCCGTGCGCTCGCAGCGCCATCCCGTGTGCCGGATCGTGCCGCGTGGCCCCATCCGGCCACCCCCGCGCTCGACATGAGCACACGGCGTCTCGTCCGACGAGAAATCGACAGCTTGCTCGCAACGGCACGCGCCGGGCGCGCGGGACGCCCCTCTCGGCGGACGCGGCCCTGAGGGGGCGGCGATCCAGGGCGACGGGGCCCCCGGCGCAGCGCACGTCAGCCTCCACCGAGCTGCACCGGCCGCCCCGCGACCGGGGCAGCGCGGAGCAGGACGAGCGTCGCGAGCTTCTTCTTCGCGTCGGAGCCGAGGATCGTGCCCGCCAGGTTGTGCGCCATCTCCCACGGCACCTCGTCGTCCGCCGAGAAGAACGCCACCGACGCGCTGCACGCAGCGATATCCTTCGTGAGCTGCTCGCCGGTGTGCGACAGATCCGGGCCGGCGAGCCCCTTGCGCTGGCGCTTGCCCATGCCGCCGCCGAACGGCCAGATCGCGGTCGCGAGGTCCTTCAGCACCATCGCGCTGACGGCGCACGCGGGGGGCTTCGACACGCGCCCCTCCGGGACCACCGTGATCTCCTTCGGGAGGTCGTCGCGGCCGTCGGTCTTGATGAGCACCGTCGGCGCGCCGGCCGCGCCGAGCTCCGTCACGACGGCGGCCACCGCGCTCGGCTTCGCCTTCTTCTCGGCGAGCAGCGTGACCTGCTTGCCCTCGATCGGCAGCGCGCGGATCACCTTCGAGAGCTTCTCGGCCCCGTCCTTCTGCGACAGGTCCACGCGCTGGCCGCCGAGGTAGGGGCCCATCGAGTCGACGAGCAGCTCGGGCATGCCCTTCGGCTTCGGCGGCTCGGCGGGCGCCTCGGCGACCGGAGCCGCGGTGGCGGCGGGACCGGGCTCGGGCGGCTTCGGCGCGCTCTCGCACGCCGCCGCGGCCAGGGTCAGACCGGCGACGGCCGCGAGGCGGGGCAAGACGCCGGAACAGAGGCAGGAAGCTCGCATGGCGCGGCAGTGTAACCAACCGGCCTGGCTCCGCGCACCTTCGCTGTGCGAGAGTTCGCGCGATGGCTTCCCCGCTCGTGGAACGGCTCGCTCAGCTCGGATCGTCCGCCCGAACCGCCGTCGAGGACGACCGGGGGCAGACCTCCTTCGCGGCGCTCACCGAGCGAGCCCTCCGCGTCCGCGGCGCGCTGCTCGCCGACGGCGGGCGGGGCGGCGCCGACGCGCTCGCGAGCCCGAGCTCCCTCGAGGGGGAGCGGATCCTGCTCCTCGTGCCGCCCGGCGCGGCGTGGGTCTCGGCCTTCCTCGGCGTCCTCCTCGCCGGCGGGATCGCGCTGCCGCTGTCGGCCCTGTACCCGCCGGCAGAGCTCGCATGGCTCGCGAGCGACGCCGGCGTGCGGCGGCTCATCGTCGGCGACGAGCTCGCCGGGGTGGCCGCCCCGATCGCGCAGGGCCGCTCGGTGCTCCGCGTGGAGGACCTCGAGCGCGCCGCCCCCGGGCCGGAGGGGGCGCTCTCCGACATCGCCGCGGACGATCCGGCGCTCTTGCTCTACACGAGCGGCACGACCGGCAAGCCGAAGGGGGCGCTCCTCACGCACCGCAACCTGGCCGTGCAGGCGGAGCTCCTGCGCGCGGCGTGGGGCTTCTCCGAGCACGACGCGCTGCTGCACGCGCTGCCGCTGCACCACCTCCACGGCGTCGTCATCGCGCTCACGACGTCGCTGCTCGCGGGCAGCGCGACGAGGATGCTGCCGCGCTTCGACGCCCAGCGCTTCGCCGCCGAGATCGCGCGCGGCTCCGTCACGGCGTTCATGGCGGTGCCCACCATGTACCAGCGGCTGTTCGAGCAGATCGACCGCGGCGGCGCGCCCGGCTTCGCCGCGGGGGCGCGGGCCCTACGGCTCGCGACGAGCGGCTCCGCGGCGCTGCCGGTGACGCTGGCCGAGCGCTGGCGCGACCTCACCGGCGCGATCCCGCTCGAGCGCTTCGGGATGACCGAGATCGGCGTCGGGCTGAGCAACCCGCTCGATCCGGGCGGCCGGCGGGCGGGCTGGGTCGGCTCCCCGTTGCCGACCGTCGAGGCCCGCATCACCGACGACGCGGGCAACGCGTCGGCGTGGGCGCCGGGCGACGCCACGGGCGAGGCGCCGGCGCGGCCCGGCGGCGCCGCGGTCGCGCGGGGCGAGCTCTGGATCCGCGGGCCGAGCGTCTTCAAGGGCTACCTCGGGCGCGAGGACGCCACCGCCGCCGCCTTCCAGGACGGCTGGTTCCGCACGGGCGACGTCGCGGAGCGCTCCAGCGACGGGTGCTTCCGGCTCCTCGGGCGGACCTCGGTCGATATCCTCAAGAGCGGCGGGTACAAGCTGTCGGCCCTCGAGATCGAGGAGGCGCTGCGGGAGCACGGCGCGATCGCCGAGGTCGCGGTGATCGGCGTCCCGGACGAGGCGTGGGGCGAGCGCGTCGTCGCGGTCGTCGTCGCCGCGCCGGGGCGAGAGGCGGAGTGCGCGACCGGACCGCTCCGCGCCTGGGCGAAGGAGCGGCTCGCGCCCTACAAGGTCCCGCGCGAGTCGCTCGTCGTACCGAGCCTGCCGCGCAACGCGATGGGCAAGGTCGTCAAGCCGGAGCTCGTGAAGGCGATCGCGGCGGGCGGCTCCGGAGGGAGGGACCCGCGCGCGGGGTGACGGCGAGGGCCGCCCGAGCCGCGCGGCGGACGTGCTTGACCGAGCCGCTCCGCTCCGGCCTACTCGGCCCGATGCAGACTGCCCCCTTCGGCCCGGCCGCGTACGGCGGCCTCGCGGTTCAGCCGTTCGCGCACCCCACCTACACCATCAAGCGGCCCTTCTGGTCGCTGCTCGGCCGCAAGTTCCACGTCTATGCGCCCGACGGCACCCTCGTGTGCTTCGTCAAGCACCCGCTGCTCAAGCTGCGCCAGGAGTTCACCCTCTTCGCCGATGAGTCGGAGTCGCAGCCGCTGCTCACCATCCGGTCGCGGCAGGTCGTCGCCCTGAACCGGTGCCTGGACGTCCTCGACGCGCGCACCGGCGAGCGGGTCGGGACCATCCGCTCGCGGGGCCTCAAATCGATCGTCCGCGACACGTGGGACATCCTCGATCCCGCGGATCAGCCGGTCGGGCTGATGCAGGAGGACGGCGCCGCGCTGCTCCGCCGCATGTTCCCGCTCCTCGTCGGCAAGTGGCACATCGAGCTGCACCAGCAGGAGGTCGCGAAGGTGACCCAGGTGTTCCGGTTCTTCGTCAAGGAGTTCACGCTCGACCTGTCGATGAACCAGGGGAGGATCGACGCCCGGTTCGCCATCGCCTGCGCCCTGCTCGCGCTCATGGCCGAGACCGCGCGCGAGTCCGGCTGACCCCGCGCCCCGCCGCGGAGGGGGCGCCCGCCGCCTCCGCGCATCGATCGCCGCCCGGTCGCCGCCCGCTTGCCGCCCGATTGCCGTCCGATCGCCGCCCGGTCGCCGTCCGATTGCCGCCCGATCGCCGAAACTTGGCCCGTTTCGGTGAGTTCTGCGAGGTTGCCGCGCGATGCGCCTCGATCCTGTCTCCCGCCTCGACGTTGCCTCCGAGGAGGGCCGACCGCCGTCCCCCCCTGTGCCCCCGTCCGGACTGGCCCGCTTCGCCGCGAGCGGGCAGGGCGAAGGCGCCGAGCGCGAGCTCAGGGCGCGGCGCTTCCTCTGGGCGAGCGCCCCGGCGGCGCAGAACGGGCAGCTCCGCGCCGCGCTCGACGAGGCCGTCGAGCTCGCGCTGGCCATGCGCGGCGCGCTGCCGCCGCGGGTCCAGGAAGGCGCCCCGCTCGAGGCGGTGATCGCCGACCAGGTCTTCCGCGCGAGGGCGCTCGGCGCCGCGGGGCTCGCCGTCGGCCTGCCGCGGCTCGCGGGCGGCGCGCGGGGCGCGCTCCACCCGGAGGACAGCGCGACGCTCCTCGCGTGGCTCGGCGCGGCGCGCGAAGCGCCCGTCGCCCTCGTGTTCGATGAGGTCGACAGGTCCGCGCAGGTGCTCGCGCCGGTGCCCCTCGCGGACCTCGTCGAGAGGAACGCGCCCGAGGGGCACGGCGCCGCCTCCCACATTCGCGCGCAGACGCGCGGCCTCGCCGCGCGCGAGCCGGAGCGCGGCCTCGCCGCGCGTGAGCCGGAGCGGCCCATCCGGCCGACGCAGCCGAGCGCCGCCGCGCCCGCCCCGGACGAGGCGCCCCCGGCCGAGCCGACGGCCTCCGAGCCGCCCGCAGCGCCCGCGTCGCCTGCCGCCGCCGAGGGGCGGACCGAGGCGAGGCCGCGCGGCGTGCTGCCCCCCCGCTCGTCGAGGATCCGCCGCCCGGACGCACCGGCGGCCGTCCTCGCCGCCGGGAGAGGCCCGGGCGCCGCGCCGGCGCAGGGGGCGGGCTCGCCGCCCGCCGCGAACGAGACGCTGGCGATGGCCCTGGCCAGCGTCGACCCGGCCGTGGCGCCCGCCGATCCGGGCGCGCCGTCCGCCAACCCTGGCGCTGCGATCGAGGGCGCGGGGACCACGCTCAGGCCGCCGCGAGCCGCTCACGAGGCCGCGCCCGCGGCGCCCGCCGCGTCCGCCGCGCCGATCGTGCCCATCGCGCCCGCTCCGCCGGTCGCCGAGGCCGCCCACGCGGACAACGACGCGCTGCCGCCGACGCGCAGGGAGCGGAAGGCGCCGCGCAACCGCATCCTCAGCGCCGCCGAGTGGCGAGCGCTCGCCGTCGAGCTCGACAACGCCCGCGGCCCGAAGCCGGTCCGGGTCATCGAGCAGCTGTTCGCGACCCACTACACGCCGCTCCTCGGCGCGACGCTCGCGGGCGAGACGGACGCGGCCGTGCGCGGCGTCGTCGACAGCTGGAGGACCAGCTTCGAGCACAGCTACCGCGAGGCGTTCTCGGCGCTGCGCGTGACCGGCAAGCGGCCGCCCATGGTGTTCGACGCCCCGGACATCGCCGCCCGCATCGCCCGCCTCAACGGGGCGCGCGGGGTGAAGCTCCTGCTCGTGGACGCGATGCGCTTCGACCTCGGCGAGCGCGTCGCCGCCCACCTGAAGGAGATCATGATGGATCGGGCCATCCTGGTGGAGCGCTCGCTGCTCTGGGCGGCGCTGCCGCCCACCACGACGGCGCAGATCTCGCTGCTCGCGCGCGGACCGGACGGGCTCCGCGAGACGATGCCCCCGAGCGAGGCGGAGCCCGCCATCGCCCGCGGCCGCGCGGTGGCGACCCTGCGGCGCGAGCGGGTCGGGTCGCGCGAGCTGATGAAGCTCGATCTCGTGGAGGCGCGCCTGCGCGCCGCGGGGCCGCCGTTCGCCGAGCGGATCGAGGCCATCGCGGAGGAGGTCGCCGACGTTGTCGCGCGGTTCATGGCCAGCCTGCCGCCGCGGACCCTGCTGCTCGTCTTCGGCGATCACGGGTTCCGCATGACGCCCATGGGCGACGGCACCGCGACCGGCCCTGCGTCGCAGGGAGGAGGCTCCCCCGAAGAGGTGCTCGTCCCGGCGCAGGCGTGGCTCGTCGGCGGCGTGCACTGAGCGGCGCAGGGCATCAAGGCGGCGCGCCGGGCGAGCCCGACGGCGTGTCGCGGTCGCTTTTCTTGCTCTCCGGCGGGCCGGACTCGGCGAGCGCTTCGAGCTGTCGCTCGACATCGTCGCCTCCGATGCTCCCGAGGGCTAGGCCGGCGAAGTCGCGCACGGTCGCGTCGGCGTCGGCGAGCAGCGACATCAGCCGCTCCACGGCTGCGCTCGAGCGCAGCTCGCCGAGCGCCAGCGCGGCCATCGAACGGCGCGCGGGGCTCTCGTCCTCGAGCCACTTGAGAAGCGCCTCGGCGACGCGCCCGCCGAGCTCGGTCACCGCGAGCTCCCGCAGGAACTCCCGAGGTGCATCGAACGACGGCGGCTCGACGACCCACGCCGCCATCGCGGCCGCCACGCGCTCCTGCAGCGCCGCCGGCAACGCCTCGCCCGCCTCCGCGGCGAGCAGCGTCGCGATGGGCACCTGCTTGCGCAGGACGCTCGTCACCCACCGCCGCGGCTCCGGCTCTTCCCACGACAGGACCCGCTCGACGAACCTGCGCGCCGCCGCGGGCCGCTTCTGCTCGAGCGCCATGTAGCCCACGCCGAGCCGGATCACCTCGCTCCAGCGGGCGTCGAAGAGACGCGCCAGCGCCACCTCCTCGAACCGCTCCATCGCGTGGAGCCCGGCGGCCGCGAAGAACTCCTGGAAGGTGAGGTGCATGAACCCCCACGCCTGCGCTCCGCGCTCCATCAAAAGGCCCAGCTCACGCCCCGACTTCTCGAGGAAACGGCGCGCCGCGAGGAGACCTTCTTCTCCGGAGACCCCCGCTTGCGCGCCGAGCGCCTCGCTCAGCGCCTCCACCACGAAGGGCTCCGGCGCGACCCCGGCCGGATAGCGCTCGTGCATCGCCAGCGCGAGCTTCCCGAGGATGGGCAGGGCCTCTTCTTCGTACGCCATGACGGCGTCCGACGCGCCGCTGGCCGAGAGGCGGCGCGCCGCAGCCCACGTCTCGCAGAGCGTGCGGGAGATCATGGCGTACGCCTGCACCCGGTGACGCGGCAGGCGACCTTCCGCGCGATGAATCGACGCGAGCGCCGAGAGGAGGAACGGGTTGCCCGCGAGCGCGCCGAGCCTCGGGCTGGCATCGACGGCGGCGAGGAGCTTCCCCGCCATCGCGTCGACCTCGTCCGTGGGGGCGGCCGCGTCGTCCGGCCCCTCCCATCGCACATAGGCCCGGTGCCAGGCGCTCACGTAGCGCACGACCTGCTCTCGATCGAACGGCCGGAGCGTCGCCTCCACGCGCCCGGGCAGATCGAACCCGGTGTACCCGACGATCCGCGAGGTGACGACGAACCGGTTCCGCGGATGAGCCGCAGCGAACGAGGCGAGCCACCGCTGGAGCTCGTCGCGCTCGGTCGAGCAGACCTCGTCGAGCCCGTCGAGCAGCACGAGGCAGCGGCCTGCCAGAAGCTCGCGGGTCAGCGCCTCGCGCACCATCGCCTCGTCGCCAGCGCCGCGCTCGTGAAAGTAGCGACCGAGCGCTTCCACGACAGGCACCTCCCGCCGCTCGGCGCACCGACGCAGCTCCGCGAGCTCGCCGACGCTGACAGGCAGCGGCAGGAGGCGCTCGGCAGCGCCGCTCTCCGACGCCAGCACGAAGCGACCCGCCGCCGCCGTGATCGCGAGCCTCCGGAGCAGCGTCGTTTTCCCCGAGCCGGGATCGCCGAGGAGGACGAGATGCCGGTGCCTCGCGAACAGCTCCTCGAAGCCCTCGCCCATGGGATGGCGAGCGAGGCGCACCCGCTCGCCGGACGGCTCGGAGCTCCCGCCCTCGATCCCTCGCGCGCTCCGCTCCGTGGCGCTCGTGCGTGGCGCGCTGACGTCGAGCCGCGGTGGCACGAAGACGTCGCGGAGGTCCAGGCTCGGCGGCTCGCTCTTTCGGAGCCGGAAGCCGACATAGCGGATGCGCCGCAGCTCCGGGCTCTGCGCGTAGCCACGGAGCGCCGCCCATGCCTGGTCGCGCTGCGTCGTCGGCGGCGCGCCGCGCGCTGCGCTCTGGGGGAAGATGTAGGAGGGCGCCCCCTCGAGCACGAGGCCGCACGGCGTGAGCTCCCGCGCGTCCGGCGGCGGGAGGGCGAGCGCCAGGTCCTCGCTCAGCGCGGCTGCGCCAGGCGGGATCGCCGCCATCCAGCCGCGCAGCACCCTCTCGGCGTCATCGATGAGCTCGCGGGCCCACGGCGCGCGGACGAGATGCGCCGCGAGGCGCGCCGAGAGCTGGAGATCGATGTGCACGCGCTCCCAGAGCTCTCTCAAGGCGCGAAAAGCGAGCGTGGCCAGCGCCTCGCCGGACGCAGCGCCGAGCACGAGCATGGCGGCGTCCTCGCTCCACGCGAGCGGCTGGATCGCCCCGAGCCCGCGCGCGAGGTACTCGACGCCGGCGGTGTACCGCACGCGACGCTGCAGGTACCCGCTGTCCGGCAGCTCCTTCCAGGGGAAGGACGGCCCGACGAGATCGATCCGGACAAGCGCAAGCTCGACCACGGCGCCGCTCCGGAGCGCCTCCCACCACGGCGCGACCGCGTCGCCCGGGTCGTTCATGTAGGCGCCTCCGGGGAGGGCGCCACGCGCAGCACCACCCGGAAGTGTCCTCCCTGCAGATCGAACTCCGGCGGCGGCAACCCTCGCGCGCGCATCTGCGCGACCATCTCCGGGATCCCCATCCCGAGGCTCTCCCCGCGACGAGCGCGCGCGAGCACCGAGGCGAGCACCGGGTTCCTGCGCTGGCTGATGCCCCCGACCTGGATGCTGTCGAGCGTCAGGTGATTCAGGAGCACGCCAGGATTGATGATCTCGACCCGGTCCTGGAAGGCGAGGATCCGGATCTGGGACGCGGCGCGGTAATCCCGGTGGGCGACGGCGTTGAGGAGCGCCTCGCGCAGCGCCGTCTGCGGCACGCCGCGCTCGACCCGCTCCCAGCGCTGGATGTGCGCCGGCGCGGGTGTGTAGCGCTCCAGGAACGCTGCGGCGCGCTCGATCTGCTTGAGGAGGTGTCCGGTGATCTCCTGCCGATCGACGAGCTCCGTCGACATCCCGGTGCCGGCGAAGCAGACCGCAGAGATCCTGGCATCGACGAACCATCGCTCGGGCTCGCGGCCGAAGAGCAGGAGGCCGGCCACGGTCGGTGTCTCGCCAGGATCCACGCACTTCAGCGCGCGCAGGTAACGGTTCCGCTGGACAGGTGCGCTGGGGTCGTAGACCGAACGCAAGAGGTCGTCGACGACGGCCAGATCGAGATCCGCCATCGTCGCCCCATGGACGACGCTCTCGTCATGGTAGGCGTTCTGCGACTGGAGCATGCGAACGAGCTCATGGCGCGTCGCCTCACGCGTCATGCTCCCGTCGCGGATCCAGTAAACATGCTTCGCCCGGTAAGGCCTGTCCGGGCTGGATGCCGGCACGTCGACCACGAGCAGCAGCTTGCCTGCGACGTCGACCTTCGTGATCGGGCACCAGATGGCCGGATGGACGACGGTCTGGCACGCCTGAACCACCGACAGCATCAGCGTGTCGGCCTCCTTCATCGTGCCGACCCCCGTCGGCGTGCCGTCGTCCTCGACCCCGAGGAAGATCTGACCGCCCAGCGCGTTGGCGAAGGCCGCGATCGTCTCGGCGAGGTCCTTCGGCGCCTTGCCAGGGGCCTCGATCCGCTTGAACTCGGTCACCGAGTCCTCGCCGAGCCGAAGCCTCTTTTCGATCGGATCGGAGGTCACGGCGCGATGCTAGCGCGCAGCCTTCAGCGGAGGTACATCGGCGCTCGCGCCGTCCGAGACGGGCGAAGCCAGCTCAAGGCGCCGTGCGGTAGGGGCCCCCCGCCCCCTCCCGCGGCCTCGGCCGGAGGAGCCCCGCGAGCCGGGTGGCGACGAGCGCGCCGGCGCCGATCAGCGCGACGGCCGCGCAGAGCGCGCCGCCGACGTAGGGGATCCCGCTGACGATCAGCAGGCCGAGGCAGCCGATGGCGAGGTGCGCGTAGGGGTTCCTGGTCCGGTGACCGAAGAGCCCCGCCCCCGCGGTCTCGAGCACGGCGCAGCCGCCCGCGACCACGGCGACGACGGCGAGCAGCAGGCCGATCACCGCGAACGGGATGCCGATCAGCGTGACGCACAGGGCGGCGGCGACCGCGACGGCGCCGAGGACGCCCACCGCGCCGAGCGCGAACGATCGCATCGGCCGGGCGGCGATCTCGACCTTGAGCGCCTCCATGCGCCGCGGCCAGAGCGCCAGCATCACCGCGCCGAAGGCGAACAGGAAGGCCGTGCGCGTCACCGCGTTGCCGGCCTTGCGCGCGAGCGTGGACGCGCCCTTCGCGCTCGATCCGTCGCCGCCCATCGGGTTCGCGTCGTTGTTCACGTCGCCGCGGATGCGCGCGCGCTCGCCCCGCCGGAGCGGGCCGCCCACGACGTCGACGTCGCCGTCGATGCTGGCGCCGTCGGCCACGGTGAGCGGGCCGCCCACCGTCGATACATCGCCGCGCACGCGCGCGCCCTCGTGGATGTGCGTGGAGCCGCCCATCACGTCGATGTCGCCGGTGACGGTGCCCCACACGTCGAGCGAGCCGCCGATCACCGACACGTCGTTCACCACCTCGCCCTTCTCGATCCGGAGGCTCCCGCCGGTCACGAACCGGTCCCGGCCGCGCGACGACGGCCGCGCCTCCTCGGCGTCCTCGTCCTCGGCGTCGTCGGGCGACGCCGCGGGCGAGGGCGCCGGCGGGGACCCGGCCGCGGGCTTCTCCGGGGCCGGCGCCGCCGGGGCCGGGGCGATCGCGATCAGGTCGCCGTCGCGGGTCGCGACGTAGCTCCCGTCGGCGAGCAGGAGCTCCAGCACCCGGTCCGCCGGCTGGTCCTGGACGTGGAGATCGACGGCGTCGCCGGGCGGCACGTTGAGCACGAGGCTCCACCCGGCCGCCTGGGCGACGCGCTTGAGCGCCTCGTTGCGCGGCTCGTTGGTCACCTCGACGCTCACCTTCGGCTCGACGTCTGGCCATGCCCCCTTGCGGAGGATCTCCGCCGTGGCCGCGCCGCTGGCCGAGGCCCCCAGCGCCGCGCCCAGCGCGGCGGCGGCGAGGCGCGAGGAGACGAGACGAGTCGAGACGGTGCGCATCAGATCCCTCCGTTCAGCGAGAGCTGCTTTCCCCTGGTCCACGCGACATAGGCCCCCACGAGCACGAGCAAGGCCGCCGAGAGCCACGGCAGCGCCGTGAGCCAGCCGGACAGGGCCCCGCTCCCGGCGACGGCGCAGCCGACCCTCACCACCACCGAGCAGGCGTGCCAGAGCCCCGCCCAGCTCTCCCGCAGGCCGCCCGCCCCGGCCACGAGCGACGGCGCCGCGCCGAGCGCCGAGATCGCCAGCGCGAACGCGAGCGCCGGGACCGGCAGCGGCGCGCGCGGCGCGGCGGTCTCCCTGGCGCAGCCGTGCGCCGCCTGCGCGCGCAGGAGCTCCCCCGCGCGGAGCGACAGGAGCGCCGCCTGGCCGAGCTCCGAGGAGCAGCTCTGGCAGCGCGCGGCATGCTCGAGCGCGCCCTCGGGCAGGAGGGCCCCCTCGCCGTCGCCCAGCGCGCAGAGCGCTATCTCGGTGAGGTGACCGTTGGACTGCCACACGAGGTCGGGCGCGAGCCTGTCGTCGTCTTGCATCGTCACTCTCCGAGCGCCTCGGCCAGGCAGCGCCTGCCTCGCGCGATCCACGTCGCCACCGTCCCGAGCGGGATGTCGAGCCGGCGCGATATCTGCTGGTAGTTGAGGCCTTCGACGTGGAAGGCCAGGAGCGCGCGGCGCTGGGGTTCGGCCAGCTTCTGCAGGGCCAGCTCGATCCGGCGGGCGCGCTCGGTCTGGGCGGCGCGCTCCTCGGGCCCGGGCGCCGGGTCCTCGACCGAGTCGAGGAGCTCGCGCTGCTCCTCGGCGCTCGCCTCCGGGAGCGCCTCGGCGCGCCGCGTGCGGCGGCGGCGGCGCAGCACGTCGAGCGCCACGTGGCGCGCGATCCCGAGCACCCACGGGCGCAGCGGCTCGCCGTCGCGCAGGCGGCTGCGCCCCTCGAGGGCCCGGGCGAGCGCCTCGTGGGTGCAATCCTCGACGTCGGGGTGATCGGACCGCTCCCCGAGCACGCAGGCGATCGCCGCGCGCACCACCGGCCGCAGGGCGGCGGTCTCGTCGAGAGACGCCCCCACCGTCACAAGCGACGCCGCGGGGAGCCCGTCGGACGCTTGGGGACACGGCGGCGTGGCCACTGGAATCATGCTGGACCCAAACAGTTCGCGCGAGCCCTCCCCCAAATTTCACGGGCTGGCAGAGAACACGCCAGCGGCATCGAGATGGCTGGGTAGTGCTCGAATTTGCCCGGAGAGAATTCACATGAAGGCGGGAAGGCAGGAAGAGCATTGATCTTTTCTTCCCGCCTTCCCGCCTTCATGTTCAATTTTGAGCACTGCCGACGGCTGAGGGCCGCCGCGGCCCGACCGAGCCCGTTCTCGGTTCCTGGACGGCCGCCCTCGGTTCCTGGACGGCCGCCCTCGGTTCCTGGACGGCCGCCCTCGGTTCCTGGACGGCCACCCTCGGTTCCTGGACGGCCACCCTCGGTTCCTGGACGGCCACCCTCGGTTCCTGGACGGCCACCCTCGGTTCCTGGACGGCCGCCCTCGGTTCCTGGACGGCCACCCTAGGCGCCGGGCGCAAGGAAATCGATGAGCTCGGGGAGGACGAGCGCCGGGTCTTCCAGGTGGGGCGCGTGGCCGAGCGGCACGAGGCGCAGCGTGGCGCGGGGGATCGCGGCGGCCGCGGCGATGCCGAGCGGCGCCGGAAACACGTCGTCGCGCTCGCCCCAGAGCACCAGCGTCTCCGCCTCGATCTCGCCGAGCCGCGAGAGGCGATGGGGCACGGGGCCGACCGCGGGGAAGAGCGCGTTGAACGCGGCGGCAGGGGCGACCCGGCCGTCGGGCACGGCGTAGAGCTCGCCGTGCAACGCCGCGAGGCGCTCGCCGCGCGGCGTGGGCTGCGGGGGGCGGACGCGGCGGAAGAGCGCCTTGCCGAGCACCCGCATCAGGCGCTCCGGCGGGGCGCGGAAGTAGGCGCGGCTCGAGGCGGTCATGACCGACCCGACCCCCATCGCGCCGATGAGCACGAGCTTCCGCGGGCGCGCGCGCCTGCGGAGCGCGATCTCCGCCGCGACCAGCCCGCCGAGCGAGTGGCCGACGAGCGCGGCGTCGCCGAGATCCATCTCGAGCAGGAGCTCCTCGACCGGATCGGCGAAGAAGCGGAGGCCCTCCTCGAAGCCCCCGCCCTCGAACGGCGGCGACGAGGCGTGGCCGAAGCCCGGCAGATCCACGGCGATGACGCGGTGGCGGCGCGCGAGCTCGGGGAGCAGCGGGAACCACGTCGTCGCGGCGTTGCCGCGGCCGTGCAGGAGGACCACCGGCGCGCCGCGGCCGCCCTCCAGGTAGCGGAGCGTCGAGCTCAGCGCGGCGCGGCGGTGCACCGCGAACGGCGGCTCGCCGGCGGCGAGCTCCGCGAGGATCGCGCGCTCGGCCGGGCCCAGGCGGGAGACGACGGCGTGGACATTCGTCACGGGCGCTCCCCGTAGCGCGAACGATACGGCGCGGAAATGCCGCAGCCCCGGGGGGCGCCGCCGCGCGCCCGCCCGTGCGTCGGCATCGGCTGTCGCCGGGCCGGCGTCAGCGCCGGGGCTGCGCCCGGGCCGGCGTCAGCGCCGGGGCTGCGCCCGGGCCGGCGTCAGCACCAGGGCTGCGCCCGGGCCGGCGTCAGTCCCGACCCCCGGACCTATGTCAATCCCGGCCGTGCCCGGGCCCGAGGATGAGCTGCATCTTGGCCATGGGCTCGAACCCCTCGACGTGCGGCGGGTGGTGGCACTGCGTGACGCAGCTCTCGGGCGAGGGCGCGAGCACGATGAGCCCCTTCTTCTCGGGATCCTTCGCGTGCAGCGAGCCCGGGCCGTGACACTCCTCGCACTGCACGTTCTGGAGGGAGGCGTTGTGCGTCACCGTGGAGCCGCCCGGCTTGCCGTAGCCGGTCACGTGACAGCTCACGCAGTCGAGGTTGTACTCCTTGAAATCCTGCTGCAGCGTCGCGTACGCCCGCGCGTGCGCGGTGCCGTCGAAGACCTTGCGCTCCTCGTCGTGGCAGTTCGTGCAGGCGTCGATGCCGATGTAGCTGGCCTCGCCCTTCGCCGGCGGCTCGGGGACGCGATCCGCGAACGCCTCCTTGTTGTGGGCGTTGACCCGCTTGTAATAGGCGAGGAGCTGCCCGGCGACGTCCTTGTCGGCGCCGAGCTTCTCGCGCACCTCCACCGCGCTGTAGCGGAAGAAGCTGCCGGTCACCTTCGTCTCCGCCGACTCGAGCTTCGCCTTCTCCGCCCGGAGCTTCTCCAGATCGGCCTTCCGATCGGCGATGTCCTTCGCGGAGACCGTCTTGCTGCCCTCCCAGCCGTTGAGGCGGATCTCGAGCTCCCGGATCCGCGCCGACAGGCTGATGAGCTCGTCGGCCTTGGCGACGCCGCCCGCGTCCGCGAACACGAGCGGGCCGTCGCCCTTGCCGCGGACGAAGAGATCGACGACCGCCACCGACTGGAGGTGGTTCGGCGTCTCGACGACCAGCGTCGTCCCGATGAGCACCGGCGGCTTCGGGCCGTCGTTGACGTCCCCGCGCTCGCTGGGCTTGCCCAGCACGAGCACGTGCAGCTCCGGCGCGTTGTCGGCGAGCCGCAGCGCCTCGCCCCGCGGCAAGGCGGCGAGCCCCACGAACACCGTCGCGCCCTGCTTCTTCGCCTCCTCGACGCCCGCCTTCACCGCCTCGACCGTCGAGCCGGCCTTGACGCCGTCGGGATAGGCGCCGGCGAGGCCCTTCGGGTCGCTCACGCCGATGAGGCCCACCTTCACGCCGGAGACGTCGCGCACCACGACGCCCCGGACGCCCTGCGCGCCCTCGAGGTTCTTGGCGAGCACGGCCGCCCCGGACTGCTCCTGGTACTTCGCGAGCGCCTCGGCGCCGAGCGCCCAGTCGTTCTCGCCCGGCGCCCACGCCGCGAGCCCGATCTCCTTCGCCGCCAGCGCCATCGCCTCGGCCTTCCAGGCGTCCTGGGTGCGGCGCTCCGGCTTCACCTCCGGCTCCATGAAGAGCAGCGGCCCGGCGCCGACCACGAGGCGAGCCGGCGCCTCGCCGCGCTGGCTCTCGATCAGGGCGGCGAGGTGGTCGATGCCCCCGAGCTGGTCCTTCGTGCAGCCGCACGGCTCCAGCGCGCCGGCCACGGTGCTGAGCACGTAGAGCCGCACCGTCGGCCGGGTCGCGCCCGCGTCGGCGTCGGCCTCCGCGCTCGCGGCACCCTGCTCGGGGACCTTGCACCCCTGGCAGGCCGCCGCGCCGGCCGCCGCGGCGATCGCGAGGAAAGGGATCAAGAGCGCGTACCCCCGACGCACTCCGCGAAGAAGCGAGCGCTTCATGCCCGCGCTATAGCACACGGGCTCGGGCGCATGAGCGGAGGCCGCGCCGAGGCGCCGGTGTCGAGGCGCGGGCGCCGGGGACGCTCAGAAGCTCGACGGCGCGAAGGGCAGGACCGTCTTCAGGTCGGCGTCGTTGAACCGGAGCTGCAGGCCGATGAAGTAATCCCGGCGATCGGTGTTCAGGATGTCGTCCATGCCGCCGAGCAGCCACAGCTTGCGGATGAACTCGTACGCGAGCGCGACGCGCCAGCGCGGCGACAGCTCCTCGCCGAAGCCGAAGAGGTCCTGCCGGAGCTCGAACCGGTCGTCGAGCAGGTGGAGATCGAGGCCGAGGCCCCCCGTCGACTCCTTGATGCCGAAACGGCCCGTGAACGGGCCGAGCCGCTTCGCGAACTGGAACGAGAAGCGGAAGGCGTTCGTCGTGATCGTGCGGACCTCGCGGTAGTGCGCCGGGTCGTTGATGTTGGTCGTGTCGACGTCGATCTGCTGGAAGTCCGTCTTGCCGCGCGGGTCGTTCACCAGCTCGACGACGTAGTACTTGTCCTCGGTCGGCTGGAGCCGGAGCTCGACGTAGCTCTTGATGGTGTTGGCCAGGAAGTTGTAGTCGGTCCGGAGCCCGACCACCGTCTGGAAGCGGCTGATCCCGCCGACGAGCTCGCCGACGTCCTCGACGACCGTCTCGACCTCGTTGATCAGCGTCTCGTCCTTGGTGAGGCGGCCGAGCGTCCCCTCCCCGCGGTCGACGCGCGCGGCGATGCTGTCCACGTGCTTCAGCGCCGACTCGAGGTTCTCGGTCGCGCGCCCCACCCGCTCGGCGGCGCGCCGGAGCTCGCCGGGCTGCCCGCCCTGCTGGCCGGGCACCTCGGCCGCGGCCGTCATCGTGCGGATGTCGCGGGTCACCTGCTCGACGTTGCGGAGGATCTCCCGCAGGCGCGGGCCCGACTCGCCCGTGATCTGGTTGATGTTGTTGATCGTCTGCGTGACGCCCGCGCGGTTCTCGCGGACGGTCGCGTTCATCTGCTCGGTGACGTCCGCGAGGTTGTCGAGGATCTGCGCGAGCCGCTCCTGCCCGGTCTCGGAGCCGACGGTGTTCTTCAGCGTCTCGGTGACGGTCTTGACGTCCTTCAGGATCTCGGCGACCTGCCCCTGCATCGACTGGATCGTCGGCTCATCGATGTAATAGAGGACCCGCCCCTCGTCGGGGATGCGCGGCTTGCCCTCGGTGCCGGGCGAGAGCACGACGAACGACTCGCCGATGAGGCTCGTGGCGCGCTTGCCGATGGCCGCGTCCTCGTAGAGCGGGACGTCGGGGCTCATCTTGATGTCGATGCGCGCCTGGCCGTTGTAGAGCGAGATCTTGTCGACGACGCCGACCTGGATGCCCGAGATCATCACCCGCGATTGCGGGGACACGCCGATGGCGTCCGGCAGCGTGGCCCAGACGCGGTAGCCGTTCCCGCCGCCCACGTCGCGCGAGACGAAGCGGTAGCCGCCGTAGGCCGCGCCTGCGAGCACGATCGTCATGACGCCGACCTTCGCGGCCTTGGAGACCTCAGCCATCCTGCGCGAGGGCCACGGTAGCACGAGCCGACCGCGGGACCGCGCGGCTTTCTCCCCGACGCGACGGGTGGCGGCGTGGCGCGCCGCGGTCCGGCGCGAAGAGGCGCGCGCGGGTCGGGCGCGTGCCCGTCTCCCGCCGCACGCGGGCGGCCGGAGACGGGCGCCAGGCCCGGAAACCTGCTAGCCGAGGCGTATGCGGTCGTGGTGGGCCAGAGGGGTGTTCGTCGCGGCGCTCACCTTCGCCGGGGCGGCAGCAGCGGAGCCGCCGGCGCTCACGTGGGAGGCGGCGACGCGATCGCCGCAGCCGCCCGCGGCCCTCGCGCCGGACGTCGCCGCGCTCGCGGCGCGCTGCGGGAGCGCGGACGCGGCGCTCGCCGCCGTCGCCCGGCGCAACGTCGAGCGGCAGCTCCAGGGAGGAGAGATCATGCCGCCCGACGAGCTCGCCTTCACGCTGCGCGCCGCGGGCGCGCCGCACGCCTGGCCCAGGGGCTGGTCGATCTCCGGCCGAGGGCTGGGGCCGGACGAGGTCGGGGCGCGGCTCGACGGGTGGATCGCGGGCTGGACCACGCTCGGGGTGCGGCGATGTGGGGTGGCCCAGGCGAAGAAGCCGGATGGGACGGTGATCGTGGCCGCGGTCGGGGTGGACGCGCTCGCGGATCTGTCGCCGCTGCCGACGACGGCGCGCGTGGGGCAGTGGGTGACCCTCGAGGGGACGATGCGGGTGCCGGCGAGCGCGGTGAAGGTGGTGCTGCTGGGGCCGCGGGGCGCGCCCAAGACGGTGCTGAGCTCGCTGTCGGGCGCGCGGCTCCGCTCGAGCTTCGCGGTCGACCAGCCGGGGAGCTGGCTGGTGCAGGTGCTGGCCACGGTGTCGACCGGGCCGAGGCCCGTGCTGGAGGCGATGATCTTCGCGGGGAGCGCCCCGCCGGGCCGGTACGTCCGCGCGACCGCGCCCGGCGAGGAGGCCGCGAAGGGGGCGCAGGGCGACGAGGACGCGATGCTGCGGATGATGAACGCCGCGCGGGCCTCGGAGCGCCTGCCGGCGCTCGCGCGCGACGCGGCGCTCACCGCGCTGGCGCGGGCGCACTCCGAGGAGATGATCAAGGCGAAGATGGTGGGCCACGACGTGGGCTCGGGCGACCCGGCGGTGCGCCTCAAGGCGGCCGGCTACCGGGCGACGATCGCGGGGGAGAACGTGGCCAGCTCGAGCACGACCGAGGGCGCGCACCGCGCGATCTGGGCGAGCCCGTCGCACCGGGGCAACCTGCTCGACCGGCGCTACGGAAGGACCGGCGTCGCCGTCGTGCGCGACCCGAGCGGCCGGGTCTGGGTGACGCAGCTGTTCGCGGGGTGACGACAGCGCACCGGGCGCGAGACGCCGGCGGGGTCAGGCGCCGGGGGGATCAGGCGCCGCCGCGCTCTCGCCGGAGCCGCTCGAGCTCCGCCAGCGCCTCCGCGAGCCGGAGCTCGGCCTCCTCGCGGATGCGGGCCTCCTCCTCGCGGGCGCGGGCCTCCTCGTCGAGGCGCGACTCGAGCTCGTGCGCGCGCTGCTCCGCGGCGTCGACGAGCGCGCCCAGCTTGTCGATGAGCTCGTCGGTGTCGGGGATCGCGGCGTCGCCCGCATAGAAGCGGAGCCTGCCGTCGTCGATGACGAGATCGAGCCCCAGCACCCGTGACGCATAGTGGCCGCGCTGGGGGATGAGCGGCTCGTAGACCCTCGCTCCCGAGGACGGCAGGCGGAAGCCGCGCAGCGAGCCGCGCTTGCGGTCGTACACGAAGTACTCCGGGATGCCGAGCCGCGCGAACCACTCCACGTTGCGCTGGAGGTCCTTCCTGCGCTTTCCGCGGACGATCACCTCGAGGGCGACATCGAGGCCCTTGCCCTCGTCCAACACGACCCACCGGTCGCGCTCGTGCGCCTCCACGTCGACCACGGCGATGACGTCCGGCGAAAAGACGCGCTCGCCCGGGTAGTAAACCGCGAGGTTGCCGCTGACGTAGACGCGGCGGCCAGCGCGCCGGAACCAGCGATCGAGCGTCGTGCGCGCCCGCGCCACCGGATGCCAGTGCGGATCGCCCTCGGGCGGCGAGGCTTCGTCCAGGGGGAACTCGGACGGGAGGCTGTCCACGATCTCGCGGCGCTGCTCGGGCGTGAGCTGCTCCCACACCTCGACGGTCGGAGCGCGCGGGTCGTCGGGATCTACACGCCACGGGGTCGCACAGCTCATGGCTGGATTCTACCCGCGCCGCGCTGATCCGTCAGCTCCTGGGCTCGATGGACCGTCGGCCCGAAGCTTACGGCGAGCAGGCGCCCGGCGCTCGCCGATCGCCCGCTGTTCACCGCCGCACCGGCGCCTGCGGCTCGTCCGGGCGGCCGCCGTGCCGCGCGTGTATCCTTGCACCGATGGCTGCACGCCCGCTTTACGTCGGCATCGACCTCGGCACCACGAACTCGACCGCGGCCGCCTTCGACGGCGAGAAGGTCACCCTCGTCAGGAACTCCCAGGGCGCGACGCTCACCCCGAGCGTGGTGCGGATCGACGCGCGCGGGACGACCACGGTCGGCGCGCGCGCGCGCCGGTTCCTCGAGAGCGACCCGCAGAACACCCGCGCGGAGTTCAAGCGGCTGATGGGGACGGCCCAGCCGATCGAGTTCGCCGCGGCGAAGGTGACGAAAAAGCCCGAGGAGCTCGCCGCCGAGGTGCTCCGCTCGCTCCGCGCCGACGTCGCCGAGCACCTCGGGGCCCTGCCCGCCTCGGCGGTGATCTCGGTGCCCGCGCTCTTCGAGCTGCCCCAGAGCGCGGCGACGTCGGAGGCGGCGCGGCTCGCGGGGTTCGAGCGGGTCGAGCTCATCCAGGAGCCGGTGGCCTCGGCGCTCGCGGCCGGCTGGACGGCCGAGGAGCCCACGGGCAGCTGGCTCGTCTACGACCTCGGCGGCGGGACCTTCGACGCCTCGCTGCTCGAGACGCGCGACGGGCTGCTCCGCGTCGTCGGGCACGACGGCGACAACTTCCTCGGCGGGCGCGACTTCGACTGGGCCATCGTCGACTGGGCGCTCGCCGAGATCGCGCGCACCCAGGGCGTCACCGTGAGCCGGGCCGACCCGCGGCACGCGGCCGCGCTCCGCAAGCTCAAGCTCGCGGTCGAGGAGGTCAAGATCGAGCTCACCCGCGCCGACGAGGCGGCGCTCGCGATCCCCGGGGCGTTCGAGGTGGGCGGCGCGCACGTCGATGTCGATCTGGTCCTCGCGCGGTCCACGCTCGACGCGCTCTGCGCGCCGATCATCGACCGCTCGATCGAGGTCTGCCGGCGGCTCCTCGCGGCGCACGGCCTCGACGCGTCGCAGCTCGCGCGCGTCGTGCTCGTGGGCGGGCCGACCGTGATGCCGGCGCTGCGGGCGCGCGTCCGGGACGCGCTCGGCGCGCCGTTCGGCGAGGGGCTCGACCCGATGACCCTCGTCGCGCAGGGGGCCGCCATCTACGCGGCGACCGCCGGGCTCGACGCGCGGGCATCCGCCTCCCGCGCGCGGGCCGAGGGGGCCAAGGAGGAGGGCCGCCGGCTCTGGCTCCAGTACCCGGCGATGTCGAGCGACCTCACGCCCCACGTGGTGGGCCGCGTCGTGGAGGGGCCGGGGCCCGCGCCCGAGCGGATCCGGCTCGCGCGCGAGGGCGACGGCTGGACGAGCGCCGAGGCGCCGCTCGACGCCGAGGGGGCGTTCGTGGTCACCGTCGACCTGCTCCCGCGCCGGCCGAACGTGTTCCGCGTCGAGGCGACCGCGGCCGGCGGCGCGCGGGTGCCGGTGCACCCGCGGTCGATCACCATCGTCCAGGGGCTCACGATCAGCGATCCGCCGCTGTCGCGCACCGTCGGCGTCGCGCTCGCGGACAACTCCGTGCGGGTCTACTTCGAGCGGGGCGCGCCGCTGCCGGCCCGGCGGACGTTCGTGCACCACAGCGTGGAGAGCGTCCCGAAGGGCTCCAGCGCGTGCGTGCTGAAGATCCCCATCGTGCAGGGCGAGCTCGACGTCGCCCACCTCTGCCGCGTGGTCGGGACCCTCGAGATCGACGGGAGCGGGCTCACCCAGGCCCTGCCCGCGGGCGCGGCGATCGAGCTCACGCTCGAGCTCGATCGGGGCGGGCACCTGTCGGCGCGCGCGCTGATCCCGTCGCAGGGGCTCGTGTTCGAGCGCGTCGCGCACCTGCTCGTGCCCGAGGCGGCGCCCGAGGTGCTCGACGCCTCGCTCGCGGCCATGCGCGAGCGGCTCGCCTCGGTGCGCGAGAGCGCCCTGCGCAGGAACGCGCCGCACGCGCTCGGCAAGGTCACCTACGTCGAGTGCGCGCTCGTCGAGGTGGAGCGCGACGCGGCCGCGGCGCGCGGCGGCGACGCCGACGCCGGGCAGAAGGCGCGGCGCGCGCTGCTCGAGCTCGACGTGCTGCTCGAGCAGGCCGAGGCCGACAAGCGCTGGCCGGAGCTCGAGGCCGAGGCCCAGGCCGCCGTCGCGAACGCGTCGGTGTGGATCTCGCAGCTCGGGTCGAGCACCGAGAAGGCGCTCCTCGAGGAGGCCGCGCAGGGCGTCTCGCGGGCGCGCGCCGAGAAGAACCAGGTCGAGCTCCAGCGGCAGCTCCGCCTCGTCCGCAACCTGAGCAGCGCGGCGTTCCAGCGGCACCCGAAGGCGTGGGTGTGGATGTTCGAGGACGCCGCCTCCGAGGCGCACCAGGCGTCGGATCTGGTCCGCGCGCAGAAGCTCGTGCGCGACGGGCGCGGCGCGGCGGAGCGCGGCGACACGGCCGCGCTGCGGGCGATCACCGAGGAGATCTGGCGCCTCCTGCCGGTCGACGCGCAGAAGCGCAGGCTCGGCCACGAGTCGGGGGTGCGCTGATGGACGGCGCGCTCGGCCGCATCCGCGACAACCCGTTCTACGTGCTCGGCCTGCGGCCGACCGCGAGCCGCGCGGAGATCGAGCGCGAGGGGCAGAAGCTGCTCGGGATGCTCGAGCTCAAGCTCGCGAGCGCGGCGACCTACCCGACGCCGGTCGGCCCCGGCGCGCGGACCGCCGACAAGGTGCGCCAGGCCATGGCCGCCCTCCGCGACCCGGAGCGGCGCCTCGCCTACGAGGTCTGGGCGCGGCTCGACCCGAGGCCGCCGCCCAGGGACGACCTCGACGACGACCTCGGCGAGCTGCCGCCGCCGGAGCCGCCCGGCGAGGATCCGCGCGCGCCGTGGCCGGACGCGCTGTCGGCGCTCGGCTGGAGGGCGCGGTGATGCTCGCCCTCGCGTTCATGGCCGTCCTCGTCGTCGCGACCGCGGTCGTCGTCGTGCCCCTGCTCATCGAGCAGCGGATGGCCGGCCAGAGGGCGACCGACGACAGCGCGCTCGGCACCTTCGCGCGCATCCTCCTGGGCGTGCTCGCGGTGCTCTTCGTGTCCACCGTTCCGCGCGGGTCGCTCGTTGGCCTCCTCGTGCTCGCGCCGCCCCTCGCGCTCTTCGGGCCCTGGCTCGCCGCGCGGCACGTGTTCATCCCGCTCGGCCTGCCGCGCGCGGCGTACGGCGCGGCGAGGCGCTCGCTCTTCGCGTGGCCCGCGGACCCGCGCGGCGGCGCGGCGCTCGCGGCGGCGTGGGCGCTCTGCCGCGCGCGGCGGCCGGACCCCGAGGCCGAGGCCTGGGTAAGCGAGCTGCTCGACCGCGACGCGGCGGCCCCGCCCGGGGCAGGCGCCGCGGCGATGCGGCGGGCCTCGCTCGGCGGCGCCGGGGTCGCGGCCGGGGCGATGCTCGCGGCGTACCGTGGCGACCAGGAAGGCGCGCGGCTGCTCTTCGAGAGCGTCCGCACCCTGGATCCGCGCGCCTGCCCCCGCGAGGCCCGCCGCGTCGCCGCCGGGTGGCTCGCCGCCGAGGCGGCCTCGCGCGGCGACTGGCCGGCCGTGCTCGAGCGCGCGCGGGAGGGCGGCGGCCGGGCGCTGTCGCTGCTCGGCGCCGTCGCCGCGCGGCTGCTCGGGGAGGCGCCCGCGCCGGGCGCGCTCGAGCTCTGGCTCCGCTGGCTCGCCGCGCCCCACCGCCGCGCCACGCTCCCGCTCGTGCGCCGCGCCCTGGCCGCCGGCGAGGGCGCGCCGCCCCCGCAGCCGGAGGAGCCCGAGCCGTGCGCCGCCAAGGTCGCCGAGGGCGACCTGTGGAGCCGCGCGGTGCTGCTCCACGCGACGATGCTGCTGCGGCCGCGCGGCAAGGTCTCGGGCGACGATCTCCGGCGGCTGGGCGGCGCGTGGGACGCGGCGCTCGACGACGAGCGCGCCCAGGCCGAGCTCCGCGAGCGCGCGCAGCTGCTCGGCGCCTCGGGCGCGCAGGCGGCGCTCGGCCCGCTCTCGCGCGCGGTCGAGGAGGACCTCGCGGCGGCGCTGCGGGCGGCGCGCGTGCCGCGCGAGGCGTGGGACGATCTCGGCGGGACGATCGGCCGCACGCGCCGGCGCCTCCGGGACGAGCTCCTCTCCGAGGTGGAGCTCGCGTGCGACGCCCTCCGCCGCCGCGTCGACGAGAAGCGCGAGCTGCCGGCGCTGTCGGAGTGGCGCGAGTGGATCTCGCTGCGCGCGCAGTACGAGGCCGCGGCGGCGCTCGCCGGCGCGGAGTTCCGCCGCCTCGCGTTCCCCAAGGTGCACGCCGACGTCTGCCACGCGGCCGTCTGGCTGTTCAACGCGCGCAAGGAGCGGGCGATCGCGAACGCGATGTTCCGGTGGCTCCTCGCCGAGGCCGAGGCGCTCGAGGACGCGCGCCTCGCCGGGCTCCAGCGCGGCAACGTCGGGTGCGGGGTATGACGCGGGAGAGCGCGCCCGCGCCGCGCGCCGGGGCGGAGGCGGTTCGTCCGGATCCCTCCGAGCCGGCCGCATGATCGAGCTCGACCGGGTCACGAAGCGCTACGCCACCGCGATCGCGGTCGACGGGGTCTCGCTGCGCGTCGAGGAGGGCGAGCTCCTCGTCCTCCTCGGCGGCTCGGGCTCGGGCAAGACGACCACGCTCAAGATGGTGAACCGCCTCATCGAGCCCACGTCGGGCGCGATCCGGATCGGCGGCAAGGACATCACCGGCGAGCCGCCGCACGCGCTGCGCCGGCGCATCGGCTACGTCTTCCAGCGGCTCGGGCTGTTCCCGCACCTGACCGTGGCGGAGAACATCGGCGTCACCCCGTCGCTGCTCGGCTGGGACGCGGCGCGCATCCGGGCGCGGGTCGACGCGCTCCTCGAGCTCTGCGAGCTCGATCCGGCGGCCGTGCGCGACCGCCGCCCCGACGAGCTCTCGGGCGGCCAGCAGCAGCGGGTCGGGGTCGCGCGCGCGCTCGCCGCCGAGCCCCGGGTGATGCTCCTCGACGAGCCGTTCGGGGCGCTCGATCCGCTGACGCGCGACCGGCTGCAGCAGTCGTTCTTGGCGATCCGGCGCCGGCTCGGCCTGACCGCGATCTTCGTGACCCACGACCTCGTCGAGGCCCTCCTGCTCGGCGACCGCATCGCCGTGATGAACGGCGGGCGGCTCGCGCAGGTGGGGACGCCGCGGGAGCTCATGACCGCGCCCGCGGACGAGTACGTGGCGCAGCTCGTCGGGACGCCGAAGCGGCAGGCGGCGGTCATCGACGCGCTGCTCCGGGAGGGGGAGCGCCGGCCGTGAACGAGCAGCTCGCCCTGCTCCCCGGGCGCCTCCTCGCGCACCTCGAGCTCACGCTCGTCGCGCTCCTCGTGGGGACGGGCGTCAGCGTGCCGCTCGGCGTGCTGGTCTCGCGCGCACGCCGGCTCGAGCAGCCGGTGCTCGCCGTCGCGAGCGTCATCCAGACCGTGCCGAGCCTCGCGCTGCTCGCGTTCATGGTGCCCGCGCTCGCCGCGATCGGCGCCGCGAGCATCGGCTACCTGCCGGCGCTGATCGGGCTCGTGCTCTACAGCGTGCTCCCGGTCCTCCGGAACACGGTGGTGGGCCTCTCCAGCGTCGATCCGGCCCTGATCGAGGCGGCCGAGGGCGTCGGCATGACGCCGGGCCAGCGGCTCCGGCGCGTGCAGCTGCCGCTCGCCATGCCGGTGATCGTCGCCGGCATCAGGACGGCCGCGGTGTGGACGGTGGGGACCGCGACGCTCTCGACGCCCATCGGCGCGGAGAGCCTCGGCAACTACATCTTCAGCGGGCTGCAGACGCGCAACACGGCGGCCGTGCTCGTCGGGTGCGCGGCGGCGGCGGCGCTGGCGCTGGTGCTGGACGGCACGGTGCGGGCGCTCGAGATCGGCCTCCGCCGGCGCCGCCGGGGCCTCGTGGCCGCGGCGATCGGCGCGTTCGCGCTGCTCTACGCGATCGCCGCGGCCGGCTTCGCCCGGGGGGCGCTCGGGGGCGGCGCGCGGCGGATCGCCATCGGATCGAAGACCTTCACCGAGCAGTACATCCTGAGCCGCGTCCTCGCGGGGAAGATCGCGCAGGAGACGGGGCTGCCCACCGAGGCGGTGGAGTCGCTCGGGTCGACGGTGGCGTTCGACGCGCTGAGGACGGGCCAGATCGACGCGTACGTCGAATACTCCGGGACGCTCTGGACGGCGGTCATGAAGCGGGGCGACGCCCCGGCCGACCGGGGCGAGGTGCTCCGCGGCGTCACGCGGTACCTGCTCGAGGAGCACGGGATCGTGGTCGCCGCCGCGCTCGGCTTCGAGAACACCTACGCGCTCGCGCTGCGGCGCGAGCGCGCGGAGCGGCTCGGCGTGCGGACCATCAGCGATCTCGTGCCCGCGGCGCGATCGATGTCGATCGGGGGAGACTACGAGTTCTTCGAGCGCGCCGAGTGGAAGACGGTCGAGCAGCGCTACGGGATCGCGTTCGCGAGGCAGCGCAGCATGGACCCGTCGCTCATGTACGAGGCCGTGAGGGCGGGCGAGGTGGACGTCATCAGCGCCTTCTCGACGGACGGGCGGATCGTGTCGTTCGACCTGCGCGTGCTCGAGGACGACCGGCGGGCGATACCGCCCTACGACGCCGTCGTCCTCGCGAGCGCGCGGCTCGCGCGGGAGCACCCGGAGGTGATCGAGGCGCTGCGGGGGCTGGAGGGCAAGATCGGCGCGGAGCGGATGCGGGAGCTCAACGTCGCCGTCGACGAGCGGGGAAAGTCCCCCGCGGAGGTCGCCGAGGCGCTGCTGCGGGAGCTCTGACGGGCCGCGCCCGGCTACGCGCCGCTCGGGTCGCCGGCGGGCCGGTCGCCGCGCGGCGACCCGGCGCCCGGGCGCCGGAGCGTCACGAGGCGCTCTTCGTGGAGCGGCTCGGGCTGGATCGTGCAGTGGTCGAGCGCGTGCCGCTCGCGCAGCCGCCGGCCCACGGCCGCGGCCACGTCCGTCCCGTGGTACCCCCTGGCGAGCACCACGTGCACCGTGAGCACGTTGAAGCCGTCGGAGATCGACCAGACGTGCAGGTCGTGGAAGTCGAGCACGCCGGGCACGCTCCGGATCGTGTCCTCGACGTGGGCGAGGTCGATCTCGATGGGGCTGCCCTCCATCAGCACGCGCGACGTGTCGCGCACGAGCCGCCAGCCGCCCCAGAGCACGAGCGTGCCGATGGCCGCGCTGATCACCGGGTCGGCCCGGGTCCAGCCGAAGGCGAGGATGAGCACGCCGGCCACGATGGCGCCGACCGAGCCGAGCGCGTCCGACAGCACGTGCGCCAGCGCGGCCCGCGTGTTGATGTTGTGCCCGCGCTCGCCGGTCGAGAGCAGCAGCGCCGAGGCCACGTTCACGAGCAGCCCCAGCGAGGCGGTGATCGCCAGCGCCTCGGCGTGCACCGCCTGCGGCGCGCGCCACCTGTGGACCGCCTCGATGAAGATCCAGATCGCCGTCAGCGCCAGCGCGATGCCGTTGGCGAACGCCGCGAGCACCTCGGCGCGCCGGTAGCCGTACGTCCGCGCGCGCGTCCGCGCCTGGGCCGCGATGCGCTGCGCGATGATGGCGAGCCCGAGCGCCGCGGCGTCGGCGAGCATGTGCCCCGCGTCGGCCAGCAGGGCGAGGCTCTTCGACCACCACCCGACCGCCGCCTCGACGACCAGGAACGACGCCGTGAGCGCGAACGCCGCGAGGAGCCGCCGGAGCGGGGCGCGCCGGTGGTCGTGATGGTGGTCGTGGTGCCGCGGGTCGCCGTGATCGTGATCGTGGTCGTGATCATGGTCGTGGCCGGGCGCGCCGTGAGGGTCGTGCGCGCGCGGCTCGCCGCGCGGAGCGTCGTCACGGTGCGGGTGCTCATGGGCGCCGCTCCCGTGATCGTCGGGCACCCCCATCGCGGCGCCGGCGCGGCTCACACCCGCTCGATGATGGTCGCCACGCCCATCCCTCCGCCGATGCACAGCGTGATCAGCGCGGTCGCCTTATCGGCGCGCTCGAGCTCGTCGAGCGCCGTGCCGATCAGGCACGCCCCGGTCGCGCCGAGCGGGTGCCCGAGCGCGATCGCGCCGCCGTTCACGTTGACGCGGTCGAGGTCGACGCCGAGCTTGCGCGCCGTCTGCAGCGGCACCGCGGCGAACGCCTCGTTGATCTCCCAGAGATCGACGTCGCGCGCCTGCATGCCCGCCTTCTTGAGCGCCCGCTCCGACGCCGGCGCCGGGGCCGTCAGCATGATCACCGGCTCCGCCCCGGCCGTCGCCATGGCGCGGAGCCGCGCCCGCGGCCTGAGCCCGTGCGCCTTCACGTAGTCGCCCGACGCGAGCAGCACCACCGCCGCGCCGTCCACGATGCCGCTCGAGTTGCCCGCCGTGTGGACGTGCTCGATCGACGCCACCTGCGGGTACCGCACGCGCGCCAGCTCGTCCACGGTCTCGCCGGCGGGGCCCATCGGGGTCGAGCCGAGGCCGGCGAACGCCGGCTCGAGCTTCGCGAGCGCCTCCATCGTGGCCCCGGCGCGCGGGTGCTCGTCGCGGTCGAGCAGCGGCTTTCCGTCGAGATCGACGACCGTGAACAGGCTCTTCGCGAACCGCCCCTCGCGCGCGGCCCGCTCGGCCTTGTGCTGGCTGTCCAGCGCGAAGCGGTCGACGTCCTCGCGCGAGAAGCCCTCGATCGTCGCGATGAGGTCCGCCGAGATGCCCTGCGGCACCATCGCCAGCTTCTTGCGGAGGGCGAGGTTGTTGCCGTCGAGGGGCGCGCCGTCCGAGCCCATCGGCACGCGCGACATGCTCTCGACGCCCCCGCCGACGGCGACCTCCTGCTGGCCGGACATGACCCCCATGGCCGCGAAGTTCACCGCCTGCGCGCCCGAGCCGCAGAAGCGGTTGACGGTCACGCCGGTCACGCCGTCCGGCCAGCCGGCCGCGAGGATGGCGGTGCGCGCGACGCACGCCCCCTGCTCGCCCGCCTGGGTCACGCACCCGACGACGACGTCCTCCACGTCGTCCTTGCGGATCCCGGTCCTCTCGGCGAGGCGGTTGAGCGTCTGCGCGAGGAGCTCCTGGGGGTGCACGCCCGAGAGCGCCCCCTTGCCTGCCTTGCCGCGCCCGCGCGGCGTGCGAACGGCATCCACGATGAAAACGTCTCGCATGACAGGCCTCCCGCGCTCGGTGTCCGGCCCTGCCTTAGCATACCACCCGTTCCCGGGGCAGCCCGCTCGCGCCGGGTCTCGGTGGCCCTGAACCGACGCGGATCGGCTATGCTCGCCGCCGATGACGGACCGGTCGCAGCGCATGGTGTGGGTCGATCTCGAGATGACGGGGCTCGACGAGAGCTCGTGCGCGATCGTGGAGATCGCGACCATCGTCACGGAGCCCGATCTCACCGTCGTCGCCGAGGGGCCGTGCCTCGTCATCCACCAGCCCGAGGACGTCCTCGCGGGGATGAGCGACTTCGTCCGCGATCTCCACGAGCGCTCGGGGCTCCTCGCGCGCATCCGCGCCTCCACGCTCTCCGTCGGCGACGCGGAGTCCGAGACGCGCGCGTTCCTCGAGGCGCACTGCGACAAGGGCACGGCCGTGCTGTGCGGCAACTCGGTCTGGAAGGACCGCGCCTTCCTGCAGCGCTACATGCCGGACCTCCTCTCTTTCCTGCACTACCGCATCGTGGACGTCTCCACCCTCAAGGAGCTCGTGCGCCGCTGGTATCCGACGCGCGCCGCGCCGAAGAAGCGCGAGATCCACCGCGCGCTCGACGACATCCGCGAGTCGATCGAGGAGCTCCGGTGGTACCGGGCGAACGTGTTCCAGCCGCTCCCGGGCACCGGGACGCGCTGAGCGGCACGCCGACGCGAGGCGCGCTCGAGGGCGAGCCCCGAGCTCGCGGCAGCCCGCGAGCTCGCCTCCCCGCCCGGCGCTCCCCCCACGCGCTCAACCCCGGAGCGCGCGCTCCGTCCACCCCCCCGGTCCACCTCAGGGCAAGCCGCGCGCTCGACCCGGCGTCGAGGTCTGCTCCCTCGGGCGAAGACGCCGCGCTGCTGGTAATGAGAAGAAAAATGTCGGCGTCGCGAGAAAAATAGATCGATCGAGGGAATGCATTTAGTAGGCTAGCCATGCGTCCAGGCCTCCGGCACGAGGTCTGCGGCGCGGACACCCCGGCGGCCCCAATCCGCCGGGGTGTCGTTTGCCAGCGGGGCAGCGGATCGCCTCAGAAGAGCTGGTCGCCGTACCACCGCTGATCGGGGCTGCGGCGGGCGTCCACGGCCGGGGTCACGGCCATGGAGGCGGGCCCGGCGCGGCGCGTCGCCCGGGACCTCAGGGTCGGCCTCTCGACGGCCGGGCTCACCGCCTCGGGCACGCCCGGGTCGCAGCTCACCGGCGGGGCCAGCGTCGCGCTGTGCTCCACATCGCTCACGTGCGCCGGAGGATCGGCCGGCCGCGGGGATGGCGCACCGCGGCGGGCGAAGTACCAGCTCAGCGGTACCGCGATGGCAGCGCTCGTCAGCGCGACGACCAGGAACACCCCGGCGGCCCGGAGGGCGCTGCGGCGCCGGCGCGGGGCGGCGACCTGGACCGAGGGGTGCCGCATCGCCTCGGGGGGGAGGGTGCCGGTGGGCAGCGTGTTGCGCGACGCCGGGGCGGGCGCGCTCCGCTCGGTGTCGGGCGGCGGCTCGGGCGGCCGCGGAGCCCCGCCGGCGAGGGGCGCCGAATCCGTGAGGAGCAGCGGCCGCACGGCGGTCATGAGCTCCTGGACGGTCTGGAAGCGCGCGTCCGGATCCTTGGCGAGCGCCCGCGAGAGCGCCTCGCGCACCTGGGGCGGCACGCCCTGGAGCGGCGGCGGCACCTCGTCCAGCGCGCACGCCTCCAGGTCGTCGCGCCCCTCGAACGGGCGCTGGCCCCCGAGGACGCAGTACAGCAGCATCCCGAGCCCGTAGACGTCCGTGCGCGGATCGATCGCGCGCGCGTCGAAGAGCTCCGGCGCCCGGTACCGCGCCGCGTCCGCCACGGGATCCGCGGGCGCCCCGAACAGGCGGTGCAGCCCGAACGCCCTCAGGACGGCGGCCCCCTGGCCGGTGATCACCACCGTATGCGGGCCGACATCCCCGTGCGCGAGGCCCAGCGCGTGCGCCGCGCCGAGCGTCCGCGCGACGTCGACCGCGAGCTCGTAGGCGACGGAGCGGAGCCGGGGCAGCAGATCCTCCACCGAGGGATCGTCGCTCGGCCGGACGGCGATCCACCCGGTCGTGCCCTCCATGCCGCCGGCGATGACAGGCACGGTGCCGTGCATCGCCGGAGACAGCGAGAGGAGCCGATCGAGCTCGCCGCGGAACGCCTCCGGGTCGAGGGCGACATCCTCCTGGACATACAGCGTGACCTCGCGGCCGTCCGCGTCGAGCGCGCGGTAGGCCTCGGCCGGAGCCGGAGAGTCGAGGCTGGCGACGATGGTGTACCCGGCGAGCTCCTGGCCCAAGATCACCATGGGCCCTCCGCCGCGAGCCCCCCGAGGAGCGCGGCGGTTTCCACCCCTCCGCGCGGGAAGACAGCAGAGCGAAGCGCGATCTGCGATGTTCGATCAGCCCACGAAATTCTGTTCACTGCGTCGGACCTCCGGCACGAGGTTCGAGTCCATGACACCCCCGGACACGGCTCGGGGAACATCGGTTGGCGCGAGGGTAACAGAGGTCTCCTGCGCGCGGAAGCCGTCGCCCGGGCGGACCGGGGATCACGGAGCGAGCGAGACGGCGCGCTCACTTTCCGGAACGACGGCTCGACGGCGGGGTACGCCCTGAAACGGCGCGCTCCGGCGGGCGCGACTTGGGCGGAGCCGCCGCGCGAGAGCGCTCCGGATCCTCGCTGGCCAGGGCGAGCATTGCTTGCTTCCTGGGCGAATCGTCAGGCTCCATGAGCAGAAAGAGGATCGCGTTCTGGAGCGTCTCCTGCGCCTGGTCAAAGAGCTCTGCCACGACGGACGCGACCGGGCTGCGCCCGTCGCCGGGCAGGAGCAGGCGCGGATCGCACTGGAGCCCCTGCGCGATGAGGCCGAGCGCGCCGAGCCCGAGATCCCGCTCGCCGCGCTCCACCTGCCGCAGGTAGGTGGCCGAGAGCTGCGCCCGCTCGGCGAACTCCTGCATGCTGAGCCCGCGGAGCAACCGGAGGATGCGGATCGCCTGACCGACCTCCCTGGGGAGCGTGTCGCGCATGAGCGCGAGCCTAGCAGGCAGAGCTCGCCTGAGCCGCCGAGAAGGAGCCGGGCGCGCTACAGGTATCCTTCGGCCTGCAGCGCGAACATGCGGGCATAACGCTGGCCGCGGGCGACGAGCGCGTCGTGGGTGCCCTCCTCGACGATGCGCCCGCCGTCGAGGACGACGATGCGATCGGCCATGCGCACGGTCGGGAAGCGGTGCGAGATGACGATCGTCGTCCGCCCCTTGGACAGCGACCGGAACCGCTGGAAGACCGCGTGCTCGGCCTCGGCGTCGAGCGCCGCGGTCGGCTCGTCGAGCACGAGGATGTCGGCCTGCTCGCGCATGAACGCCCGCGCGAGCGCGATCTTCTGCCACTGCCCGCCGCTCAGCTCGACGCCGTCCTTGAACCAGCGCCCGAGCTGCGCGTCGAGGCCCCCCGGCACCGCGGTCACGACCTCGTCGGCGCCGCCCTCGGAGACCGCGCGCGCGATGCGCGGCTCGTCGCCGAGGTGATCGAGGCTGCCGAGCCCGACGTTCTCGCGCAGCGTGAGCTGGTATTGGTTGAAGTCCTGGAACACGACACCGATCCTCCGGCGGAGGTCGTCGAGATCCCAGGCGCGGAGATCCTTGCCGTCGAGCAGGATGCGCCCCTCGGTGGGCTCGTAAAGCCGCGTGAGCAGCTTGATGAACGTCGTCTTGCCGGCGCCGTTGTGCCCGACGAGCGCCAGGCTCTGCCCGCTCGGGATGTGGAGATCGATGCCCCGGAGCGCCCAGCGCGACTGGCCAGGATACCGGTAGCCCACGCCCTCGAACCGCACGCCCCTGTCGAGCGCGCGGTCGGTGGGCGCCGCAGGCGCGCCGCCGTTCGACGCCGCGGGCGCGCCGCCGTTCGTCAACGCGGGCGCCTCGCCGGCCGGCAGCGCGGGCGGCGCGCTGGTCGGGATGCTCAAATACTGAAAGAGATTCGACATGTAGAGGTTGTGCTCGTACATGCCGCCGATGCCGCCGAGGACGGCCTGGAACGCCTGCTGGCCCTGCCGGAAGGCGGCGACGTAAAGGACCATCGCGCCGAGCGAGAGGCGCCCCGCCGCGGCGGAGGCCGCCATGGCGGCATAGCAGCCGTAGAACGCGGCGGTCCCGAGGAGCGACAGGGCATAGGACCACCCCGCGCGGCGGACGGCGAGGGCGCTGTCCTCCCGGTAAAACGACGCGGCGAGCGCCTTGTAGCGATCGAGGAACATCGGCCCGAGCCCGAAGAGCTTCACCTCCTTGGCGTGGCCGTCGTTGGCGAGCACGTACTCGAGGTAGTTGAGCCGGCGGGCCTCGGGAGAGCGCCAGTTGCGGAGGCGGAACGCCGCGCCGGAGAAGCGCGCCTCGGCGACCGTGGCGGGGACGGCCGCGAGCACGAGCGCGAGCACCGCGAAGCCGCTGAACCCGACGAGCAACGCGGCGTACCCGGCGAGCGTGATCAGGTTCTGCACGAGGGAGAAGCTCTCGGTCACGACCGACGCGGGGCGCGACGACGCCTCGCGCCGCGCCCGGGTGAGCTGATCGTAGAACTCGGGGTCTTCGAAATGGCGGAGCTCCAGCGAGAGCGCCTTCCCGAGGATCATCGCGTGGATGTCGATGGAGAGCCGGGCGCCGAGCAGCTGTCGCGCCAGCGAGAGCCCGCGCTGCGCGAGCGCGAGCGCGGCGACGAGGCCGAGCTCGACCGAGACCCACACGAGCGCCGCGCGCTCCTCGCGGGCGACCACCGCGTCCATGATCGCCTTTCCCACGTAGGCGACCCCGAGCGGCAGCACCGCCGCCGCCAGCGTGAGCGCGGCGAGCGCGAGGCTGGCCGCCTTCGACGAGCGCCAGACGAGCTGGAGCGTGCGCGGGGTGTAGGCAAAGCTGTCCCGCAGGCGGGAGAGGCCGAGCATGAGGGCGGATTCTAACCACGCCGCCGCGCGCTGCCCGCGCAGGCGCCCGCGAGCGAGCGCGCAGGCGTGGGGAGGCCCGCGAGGGCGCGCGCTGGCGCGGGAGGGGCGCGCGCTGGCGCGGGAGGGGCGCGCGCTGGCGCGGGAGGGGCGCGCGCTGGCGTGGGAGGGGCGCGCGGCGCAGCGAGCTCCGCCGGCCTCGCCGGGACGGGGACGCGCCCGGCGCGCGCTCGGCGGCGGCGCTCGGGCCCCAGGTCACCCGCGCCGCGGGGCACGCGCGCGGGCGGCCGCGGTGGCGGGCGCGCCCCGGGCGCGGTATCCCGGGGGCTCCGAACAAGGAGGCTGTGCATGTCGAGCATGTCCACTACGACGATAGGCTACGGAGCGCTGCTCACCGCGCTCGGCGTCGGCGGCTTCGCGGCCACGAGGGCGCCGACGGCGCTCATCCCTGCCGGCTTCGGGGTGGTCTCGATCGGGCTCGGCGTGCTCGCGCGTCAGGAGAAGTACCGCATGCACGCCATGCACGCGTCGGCGCTCGTCGGCGTCCTCGGCGTCCTCGGCTCCGCCCGCGGCCTGTCCCAGCTGCCGGCCCTGCTCTCGGGCGGCGACGTCGAGCGCCCGGCGGCCGTCATCGCGCAGTCCCTGATGGCCGTGCTCTCCGCGGGCTACGTCGCCCTCTGCGTGCGCTCCTTCGTCGCAGCGCGGCGCGCCCCCGCCCGCCCCTGAGCGCGGCGCGCCGCCCCCGAGCGCGCCGCCGTCCGGCCGCCGAGCCAGGCGCCGTCGCAGAGCCCCTCTCACCCTCACTCCCCCAGCCGGGGCGCTTCGAGCGGTCCTGTCGGCCGCGCGCGCCATCGGAGCCATCGAGCGATGGGCTCCTGTCGAATCCGTAGAGAACGGCCGGTGCGGCGGCCCCCGCGCGCCGATGAGCTCCCTCCCCTCGCCTTACTCTGCACGTCCCATCTCCGTATGTCCCATCTCCGCGCGTCGGATCCAGGCCCCCGCGCCGCCGGAGAATCCCCTCATGTCGATTCTTTGACAATCTGGGCCAGCAGTCCGGAATGCTAGAAATCCGCGCGTAAACGGCCAGATCGGTGCCCTTGCCGGCCGTGCTTGATGTACTGTCGTCGTTACCGGACCATCAACTACCAGAAGAGCGAGCACCATGCTTCGACGCGTCACTGCATTGGGGCTGACGGCGACTTTTTTCCTTTCGTGCGGGGAGGATGGTGCCGTCATGATGTGGGATTGCAACGAATGCCCCGAGGGGTGGACCTGCACCGAGAACACTTGTATCCCGCCGCATTGCAGCAATGGGATCAAGGATGGTCATGAAGGTGAGACCGACACCGACTGCGGCGGCTCGTGCGAGCCTTGTCGCTTAGGGGCCTCCTGCGAGACGGGAATCGACTGCAAGGAGGGCGTCTGTCGTTTGGGAGCGTGCCAGGCCCCGACGTGCGTGGACGGCGTGGCGAACGGCTTCGAGACCGGCGTCGACTGCGGCACGCGCTCGTGCCCGCTCTGCGCCGCGGGCGAGGGGTGCGTCGCCGGCGAGAACTGCGGGTCCGGCGTGTGCAGGGAGCGTGTCTGCCAGGAGCCGTCGTGCGACGACGGGGTCATGAACGGAAGCGAGCTCGACGTGGACTGCGGCGGGGAGTGCCGGAGCTGCCGGTAGCGCGAGGAGCGGGGCGAGGCGGCCGGAGGGCGCGCTCGCGGCGCGGCCAGGTGCGCGCGCGGCCGGGGAGCGCCTCCGGCTTCAGCGGGGATCGACGGCCGGCGTGGTCTCCACGCTCACGGTGCCGCCGGTCGCGATCCAGCGGAATCCGTCGATGAGCGCGGTGGAGTCGAAGCGATCGTCGCCGGTGTCGAAGAGGATGAACCGGAGCGAGATCTCCTCGCCGCCGCGCACCGGCGCCCGGGTCTTCAGCCACCGGGTGCCGCCGTCGCGGCGCGGGCTGAAGCCCGTCCCGACGAGCTCGCTCGAGCCGAGCGGACATCCGTCGCAGACATCGAAGAACGCGATATTGACGCTGACCGGCCTGCCCTCGCCGTCGAACGAGAGATTGCCGTTGTACGACCCGGGAGGCGCCGGCGTGGCCAGCGCGACGAATTGATCGTTGAAGTCCTCGCAGACCCACTCCGGATATTCGTACGTATAGAACTTGAAGAGGAACTCGTAGCCGGTCGCGTTCTGCGGGGCGCGGAGGACGACCTCGAGGCCGATGTCGTCGTTGATGAAGTCGGAGGGAGGGCAGTCGGGGTTGTCCTGGGGGAACCCGGGGGGCGCGGCGCCGGGGCCGTAGCTCGAGCAGCTCTCGGACCGGCAGGCGTTCGGGTGGTCCGGCAGGCGGGCGCGCCCCGTCGAGAGCGCGAGCAGGCGCGCGCCGCCCTGCACGCGCACGTTGGGCCCGAACCCGTCGAAGAGGCCGACGGCGGGCGACCGCGCCGCGGGCGAGCCGTCCCCGCGGACGTACCTCGCGGAGAGCACGCCCCAGCGGCGGTCGTCGCGGGAGGCGAAGGCGCAGAGGTCGATCGCCCGGGCGCCGTTCGCCGGGTCGAAGTCCTCGAGCGAGAGGCCGTCGTCGCAGGGGGGTGCGACGTTGTCGATGGCGCCGTCGCAGTCCTCGTCGGCGGGCGCGGGGATGTGGCCGCTCGCGTCGGGCTCGGTGACCTCGACCTCGATGGCGCCGGGGTTCACGTTGGCGTCGGCGTCGTTGCAGTCGCCGGCGGCGGGCGTGAAGCCGTCTCCGTCGCTGTCCGCGTTGGGGTCGGTGACGGGGCCGGCGCCGCCGCTGCCCGAGCCGGGCGCGCCGGGCGCATCGAGCCCGCCGGAGCCGTCCTCGCCGCCGGTGTCCGGGGGCTGCGCGCGCTCGTCGTCCGCGCCGCCCGGCGCGGGGGAGCCACCGACGGCCGAGCACCCGAGCGCGACGAGGAGCGCCGTCATGGCGGCGACGCCGGGGACGGGGGGAGCGAGCTGACGATCAGTCATACTGCACTTTGCCATGGGGACAGGATCGAGCCCGGGCCTGCACGCACTCCCGGTCGGATCAGGCGCCCACCGGACGGCCTCAACCTCGGACGGCCTCGGACGGCCTCAACCTCGGACGGGTCGGCTCAACCTCGGCCGGGCGACCTCAACCCCGGTCGGGTCGGCCCAGCGCCGGCCGGGCGACCTCAACCCCGGTCGGGTCGGGGTCGGCCTCAACCTCGGTCGGGGTCGGCCTCAACCTCGGTCGGCTCGGCGTCAACCCCGGTCGGCTCGGCCGCAACCCCGGTCGGCTCGGGTCGGCCGCAACCTCGGTCGGCTCGGCGTCAACCCCGGTCGGCTCGGCCGCAACCTCGATCGGCTCGGGTCGGCCGCAACCTCGATCGGCTCGGGTCGGCCGCAACCTCGGTCGGCGCGGCTTCAGCCCAACCCCGGTCGGGTCAACCTCAACCCCGGTCGGGGTCGGCGTCAACCTCGGTCGGGTCGGCCGGGTCGGCCTCAACCCCGGTCGGGTCGGCCGGGTCGGCCTCAACCCCGGTCAGGTCGGCCCAATCCCGGTCAGGTCGGCTCAACCACGGTCGGGTCAACCTGCCGGTCGGGTTGGCCCAACCCCGGTCGCCTCGGTGGTGGCCCAATTTGCCCCGGAGTGATTCACATGAAGGCGGGAAGGCAGGAAGATCATTGATCTTTTCTTCCCGCCTTCCCGCCTTCATGTTCAAATCCGGTCACCACCGTCGGCTCCCCCCCCGGCGGGTAACCCGCCCGCCCCCCGGGCGCGCTACATCCGCTCCGGGGCCTCGATCCCGAGCAGGCCGAGGCCCTTCGCCAGCACCTCCGCCGTGAGATCGCACAGCGCGAGCCGCGAGCGGCGCACCTCCTCGCTCTCGGCCCGGAGCACCGGACAGCGCTCGTAGAAGGTCGTGAACGACCCGGCGAGCTCGAACAGGTAACCGCACAGCCGATGCGGCTCGAGCGTGGCCGCCACGTCCTCGAGCACGGCGCCGAACCGGAGCAGCTCCAGCGCGAGCGCCCGCTCCGCCGGCTCGCCCACCGTGATCCCCACCCCGCGCGGCGACTCCACCCCCGCCTTCCGGAAGATCGACCGGATGCGCGCGTGCGCATACATCAGGTAGGGCGCCGTGTTCCCCTCGAACGCCAGCATCCGATCCCAGTCGAACACGTAATCCTTGATCCGATCGCTCGAGAGATCCGCATACTTCACCGCCCCCACGCCGACCGCCCGCGCCACCGCGCCCGCGGCCTCGGCGTCGAGCTCCGGGTTCTTCTCCCGCACCACCTTGGTCGCGCGCTCCACGGCCTCGTCGAGCAGATCCGACAGCTTCACCGTGTCGCCGCTCCTCGTCTTGAACATCTTCTTGTCGGCCCCGAGCACCGACCCGAACGCCACGTGCTCGGCCCGCGCCGGCGACCTGAGCCAGCCCGCCTCCCGCGCCGTCGCGAAGACCATCGCGAAATGCTGGCTCTGCGGCGCGCCGACCACGTAGATGAGCCGCTGCGCGCCGACCGTCGTGAGCCGGTGGCGGATCGCCGCCAGATCCGTCGTGGCGTAGCCGTAGCCCCCATCCTGCTTGCGCACGATGAGCGGCAGCGGCTCGCCGCCCTTGCCCGTGAAGCCCGCCGGAAAGACGCAGAGCGCCCCCTCGCTCTCGCGCGCCAGCCCCTTCTCGCCGAGCTCCGCGAGCACGTCGAGCAGCATCGGGTTGTAGAAGCTCTCGCCCGCGAAATCGGCCTCGGTCAGGGTCACGCCGAGCCGGCGGTAGACCGACTCGAAGTAGCGCGTCGACTCGCGCACCAGCTGCCGCCACAGCCCGAGCGTCTGCTCGTCCCCGCCCTGGAGCCGCACGACCCGCCGGCGAGAGCGCTCGGCGAACGCCGGATCCCCGTCGAATTTGGCGCGCGCCTGCCTGTAGAACGCGTCGAGATCGCCGACCGAGAGCTCCTGCGAGGCGGCCGCCTCGCCGAGATCGAGCATGTGCTCGATCAGCATGCCGAACGGCGTGCCCCAGTCGCCCAGGTGGTTCTGGCGGATCACCCGGTGGCCGAGCGCCTCGAGCACGCGCGCGAGCGCGTCGCCGATGATCGTGCTGCGCAGGTGGCCGACGTGCATCTCCTTCGCGGCGTTCGGGCCCGAGTAATCGACGATCACCGTCTCGGGCTGCGCCGCGGGCGCGATCCCGAGCCGCCCGCCGCTCGCCGTGTCGGCGAGCTCGCGCGTCAGGTAGGCGTCCTCGAGCGTCAGGTTCACGAACCCGGGGCCGGCGATCTCCACCTTCCGGCAAATCCCGCCGAGCTGCAGCGCCCCCACGATCGCCGCCGCGACCTCGCGCGGCGGCCTGCCCAGGCGCTTGCCGAGCGCCATCGCGGCGTTCGCCTGGTAATCGGCGTGGCTGGAGCGGCGCAGGGAGGGGTCGGCTCCGGCGTGCTCGGCGCCGAACGCGGCGGTGATCGCCTCCTGGAAAGCGCGGGAAAGGACGTGGACGGGATCGGCCATGGCGCATCCTTGGCCCGGCCCCGCGGCCAATTCAATAGGAAGCCGGCGCTCCATGGCCGAACCGCGCGCCGAACCGCGCGCCGAACCGCGCGCCGAACCGCGCGCCGAACCGCGCGCCGAACAGCGCGCCGAACCGCGCGCCGCCGCCCGCGGCGCGGCCGTCTCGGCCGGGCGCTCGCGCCGCCGCGCGCGGCAGCGCGCCGATTGCGCGGCGACCCGCGGATCCACCGAGGAAAACGGGCCTCCGTGCGCGCGCGCCGGCGCGGCGCGCGGCGGCGATCCCCCTTTGACAAAAATCGGGCTAGGCCGGACAGTTCACGCCTCCCGTGAGCGCCTCCCTGCCCCCTGCCCCCGGCGATCCGAAGCCCGCCGCGAGCGACGCGCCCGCGGAGAGCGCGGCCGCCCGGATGGTCGGGACGGTCATCTCGGACCGGTACCGGATCGTGGAGCTCGTCGCGACCGGCGGGATGGGCGCGGTCTACAAGGCCGAGCACCTGCTCCTGCGCAAGTGGCTGGCGGTGAAGATCCTCCTGCCCGCGGCGCAGGGCTCGCCGGAGCTCACCGCGCGCTTCGAGCGCGAGGCGATCGCGGGCGCGCACATCCAGCACCCGAACATCGCGTCGGCGACCGACTTCGGCACGCTCCCCGACGGCTCCCGGTTCCTCGTGCTGGAGCACGTCCGCGGCACGACGCTCGATCGCATCATCAAGAAGGGGCCGGTGCCCGCCCCGCGCGCCGCCGAGCTCGCGCGGCAGATCGCGGCGGCGCTCGCCGCGGCGCACGAGCGCGGGGTCATCCACCGCGATCTGAAGCCGCGCAACGTCATGGTCGAGCACGGCACCGACGCCGTGAAGCTCATCGACTTCGGGTTCGCGAAGGTCCCGCTGGAGCGCCTCGCCACGACGACCGCGCACGGCGGCGAGGAGCGGCCCGAGCCCATGCGCATCACGCTGAGCGGCATGGTCTTCGGCACGCTCGCGTACATGGCGCCGGAGGCGGCGCAGGGCATGGAGCACGTCGACGAGCGCTCCGACCTCTACGCCCTCGGGCTCATCCTCTACGAGATGCTCGCGGGCAAGCACCCGTTCGACTCGATCGTGCCCGTCGAGCTCTTCCGCGATCAATGCGAGACCGCGCCGCCGCCGCTCCGGCTGCGCGCTCCGGGCGTGGAGGTGCCGCGCGAGCTGGAGGCGCTCGTGATGCGCCTCCTGCGCAAGGACCCGGCGGCGCGCCCCGCCAGCGCGCGCGCGCTGCTCGCCGCGCTCGACGCCGCCGTGCCGCGGTCCGAGGCCCTCGGCCTCCTCCCGTGGAAAGAGCCGCTCTCGAGCGGGTCGTGGTCCCTCGGCGACCCGCTGCGCGCGCTCCAGGCCGCCACGCCGCCCGAGCCGCCGGCGCGGCACGACCGAGCCGCGGCGCTCGAAGGCGCAGCGCGCGGCGGGGCCGCAGCCGCCGGCGGGGTCGCGGCCCTCGACGGCGCGGCCGGCGGCGCCGCGATGGCGGCGTCCGGCGCGCCGCTCGCGGCGCGCGGGGATGAGGCGCGCGGGAACGCGGCCCACGAGGCGCACGCGGCGCGCGGAACGGCGGAGCGCCGGCCACGGCCGCGGAGGCGCGCCCGGGGCTGGCTCGTCGCGGTGGCCGCGCTGGTCGCCGCCGGCGTCGCGGGCGGCGCGGTGCTCCTCCGCCGCTTGCCCGCGGGCGCGCCGGCGGTCGCGGGCGCCCCGGCGCCGGCGGTCGCCGGCCCGGAGCTCCAGGAGGCGACCGCCGCCATGCACGCGCCGGCCGCCGCGGCGCCGGCCACCCGGGTGCCTGAGCCCCTCGGCGCGCCCCCGCCGGCCCCGTCCGCGGCGCCGACCGCGAGCGCCTCGGCCCCCGCGCCGGCCGGCTCCGGGGCGGCGTCGGCCGACGTCGCGGCGCTCGCCGGGCCGGCTCCGCTCGAGGGCGCGGAGCTCCCGGCCGAGCGGGAGCGCCTCGTGGGGGCGGTCCGGGCGAAGCGATGGGAGGACGCGGAGAGCGCGCTCTTCGTGCTGCTCGACAAGGATCGCGCCGCCTTCGAGCAGCGCGACGTGATGACGGCCGCGGCCGCCGTCGCGGTGAAGAGCTCGTACCGGCCCGACGGCCGCGCGGACCCGATTTTCGAGGCGCTGGAGAGCCGCCTCGGCCAGGAGGGCCTCGACATCGCCTACGAGATCGTGAGCGGCTACGGCGGCACGCAGGGCGGAAAGCGCGCGGCCGCGCTGCTCCGCCGCCCCGAGGTGCTGGAGCGCGCGAGCGCCCCGCTGCGCATCGCCGTGGAGCTGCGCGAGGCCCCCTGCCGGCGCAAGCAGGCGCTCTTCGAGCGGGCGGCGCTCGAGGGGGACGCGCGCGCGCTCGTGTTCCTGGAGATGCTCCGCTCGTCGCAGTGCCAGCCGCGCATCGGGCAATGCTGCTTCCACCACCACGCGGGGCTCGAGCGCGCGGTGCGCTCGCTGCGCGACCGGCTGCGCTACTGATCCGCTGCGCCCGCCGCTGCGCCGCTGCGCCCGCGCTGCGCCGCTGCGCCCGCGCTGCGCCGCTGCGCCGCTCCGCCGGCGCCCGTCCCGCCGCTCCCCGAGGGCCCGGGCTGCCGGCGGGACACGGGCCACCCCCGACGGCCGGGAGATGGGCTACGCTCGCGCCCGCGGTCCCGAGCGCTGAGCAGGCCCGAGCACGGCGGCGAACGGCGCGCGGACGACGAGAACAGGGAAGAGGAATGAGCGACAAGACAAATGAGGAGATCTACAGGGCCTACCTGCTGGCGTACGCGTGCAGCGGCGACACCTCGAAGGTCGCGGTGCTCCAGGACGCGCGCCCGCTGACCGCGACGGTCGCCGCCGCGCTCGCCCTCGCGGAGCGCGATCGCCAGGCGGGCGAGCCGCCGGACACGTGGGACTCGCTGACCGAGCGCCTGCAGGCCATGTTCGACGAGTTCGATCCGCACGGGTACGACCTGGCGACCGGAGACGACGAGGCGCTCGACGACGAAGACGAAGAGGACGGCGACGAGCCGATCGCCTCCTGAGCCCGCGCCGCCGCGGCCGCGGGCTCCCCTCGCGACGCGCGGCCGGCGGTGGCCAGGCAAGGACGGGAAGGCGGTGAGCAGGAAGAAAGGATGAACGTTCTTCCTGCTTTACCGCTCTCCTGAAAGGCTCTCTCCGGAGGCACGTCACCACGACCGGCGCCTCCCGGGGAGGCGCCGGGGAGCGGCCCGCTCAGCCCCCGAGGGTCGCGCCGTTCGAGGCGATGACCTCGCGATACCAGTGCGCCGAGTCCTTGAGCACGCGCTTGCCCGTCGGGTAGTCGACGAAGACGAGGCCGAAGCGGTGCTTGTAGCCGTGGGCCCACTCGAAGTTGTCCAGGATCGACCAGTGAAAGTAGCCGTTCACGACGGCGCCCTCGGCGATGGCCCGGCGGAGCTCGATCAGGTGGCGCGCCATGAAGTCGATGCGCTGGGGGTCGTGCACCTTCCCGTCGAGCGAGATCCAGTCCCGGGTGGACAGCCCATTTTCGGTGATCACGATGGGGCGCTTGTAGCGCTCGTAAAAGAACCTCGGCCCCCAGTAGAGGCACTCGGGGGTGACGGACCACTCGAAGGCCGTGATCGGGTGTCCCACCGGGTGCGGCACGACCTCGGCGCCGCCGTTCGCCCCGGCGCGCACCGGGACTCCCCAGTAGACGTTCACGCCGCAGAACTCGACCGGCTGCGCGATGATCTCCATGTCGCCGCCCCGGATCTCGGGCAGCTCGCTCGCGAACAGGCGGAGCCCGTCCTCGGGGTACCTGCCGAAGAACACGGGATCCATCCACCACGTGTTGGTCCACGTGGTGCGGGCGCTGACCGACCACGTCGCCGCGCGCGCGGCCTCCAGATCCTCGGGTGACGCGCTGGCGGGGTATTTCACCTGCGCGACCGGCGCATAATAGACGTTGCACTTCCCCGGGCTCGCCGCGCGGATGGCCTGCACCGACTTGCCGTGCGCGAGCAGGACGTGGTGGCACACGCGCAGGACCTCGGCGAAGCGCAGCCGGTCCCCGGGCGCGTGGCGCCCCTCGTAGTGACCGGCGCCGGCGAACACCTGCGGTTCGTTGAGCGTCATCCAGTCCTTCACCCGATCGCCGAGCTTCTTGACCACGACGCCCGTGTACTCGGCGAACCAGTCGGCGCTGTCGCGGTTCAGCCAGCCGCCCTTGTGGTAGAGCGCGAGCGGGAAGTCCCAGTGGAACAGCGTGACGTGGGGCGCGACCCCCGCCTCGAGCAGCGCGTCCACCAGCCGATCGTAGAACTCGAGGCCGCGCTCGTTGACGGCGCCCGTGCCCTCCGGCAAGACGCGCGGCCACGAGATGCTGAGTCGGTAAGCGCGGAGGCCGATATCGCGCATGAGGGCGACGTCCTCCCGGTACCGGTGGTAGTGGTCGCACGCGACATCGCCGGTCTGGCCGTTCCAGATCGCGTCCGGCTTCTTGCAGAACATGTCCCACACGGACGGCCCCTTGCCGTCCTCGTCCGCGGCGCCCTCGATCTGGTACGACGCCGCCGCGGCGCCCCACAGGAACCCTTCCGGAAAGCCCTTTTCGCTCGGTGCCTCTTCGCTTGGTGATCGCGTCATGGTGGCCGCACCATACCAAACGCGGCCGAGCGCCGCACCGCGACGTCAGCCAGCCTCGCGCGCCTCGTAGCCCTCCTCGCGCACGGCCGCCACGAGCGCTTCGGCCGTCGCGCTCCCCTCGACGATCGCCTCTCCGCGCTCGAGGCTCACCTCGCACACCCGCGTGACGCCGGGGACCTTCGCGAGCGCCTTCGAGACCGCCCGAACGCAGTGGCCGCAGGACATTCCTTCGATAGCGAGTCTGCGCACCTCCCCCCTATGCCCCCACCACGCACCAGCGTCAACGAAGCCGCGCAGCGTCAAGCAACCGCGCAGCGTCAAGCGGCCGCGCAGCGTCGAGCGGCCGCGCAGCGTCGAGCGGCCTTGCGGCGACGAGCGGCCCCGCAGCGTCGAGCGACCGCGCCGCGTCACCGCGGGCACTCCGGGCACGCCGGCCCGCCGCAGTCGACGCCGAGCTCGCCGCCGTTCCGCACGCCGTCGATGCACGTCGGCTCCTCGCAGACGCTCGCCCAGCAGACGCCGGTCTCGCAGTCCGCGCCCGTCGCGCAGCCCTCGTCCGGCGGACAGGGCGCCCACGGACCGCCGCAGTCGACGCCGGTCTCGGAGCCGTTCCGCACGCCGTCCGAGCTCGACGGCCTCTGGCACGTCTTCGGGTCCCCGAGGCACACCCCGGAGATGCAGTCCTGCGGGACGGAGCAGCGCGACCCGTCCTCGCACGGCCGCCTGCAGATGCCGCCGCAGTCCACGTCGGCCTCGTCCGGGTCGCGCCGCAGGTTGATGCAGTGGCTCGGCGCGCAGAAGCCCCCGCCGTGCTGCGCGCCCACGGTCGGGACGCAGATGCGCCGGCTCCCGCACTGGTCGTCCTCGACGATGCAGTCGAACGGCTGCGCCTCGTAGCAGATCTGGTCGACCGAGTAGAGATCCATGAGGCTGATCCCGTTGTCGAAAGGCACGTTGACAGGCCTGTTCTCCGCCGAGCAGACATCGGAGGTGCACAGGTTGCCGTCGTTGTAGAAGTCGGCCGGATCCGGCTTGGAGACGACCTTTCCCTCGTGCGTGCACTCCAGCTGCGCGCAGTCGCCGCGCACCTGGGAGGGCAGCGGGCCCGGGTAGATCTCCAGCTGGCACACCCGGTCCACGCACCGCCCGGCGCCGCAGCGCGGGTCCGGCGGCCCGGCGCACTTCGCGTCGTTGTCGCACGCCGTCCCGGCCGTCCCCGGCGCGCAGCTGAACCAGCCCTCCTGGCACTCGCTGCACGGCCTGCAGGCGAGAAAGCAGTCGGGCGCCGTGTCCTCGGGCGCGCAGCACAGCGTGTGCCCCTCCTGGACGCACGTGCACTCGTTGTCCGTGCACTCCGTGCCGGGCGCGTACTGGGTGTCCGACTCACAGTCGGCCGTCGATTCGCAGCGCCCTCCCATCTGGCTCATTCGCTCGCATGAAGAAACCGCCACGAAGATGAGAAATATGGAGCTGACAACGGAATGCTTAAGGAACCTGATCATGCGTCCAGTCCTCCGGGCACGAGGCCATGGCGCCGACACCCCGGCGGCCCCAATCCGCCGTGATGTCGCTTCCAACTCGCGACGATCCTACTCGGACCCGGCACAGGTCTGCCAGTCCTGACGACAGTTTTCGACACGTTCGATCAACCCGGCATCGAGGCGCCGGCGCCGGCGCCCAACGTGATTACGGGCGTGCGTCTCGTCCCATTTCGGATTCGGCTGCTCGCGGCGGCGCTCCGCGGCTCCGCGCTTGCGCCGCCCGCGCCGGAGTGGTTCGCTGCTGCGCGTGACCGCGCGCGAGCACACGGCGCTTGTCGGCCACGGCGGTGTGCACGTCGTCGAGGGCGCCGGGGCGACGCGCCGCCACGCGCTCCACCTCGTCAAGCTGATGGTGCCCGTCGACGGTCCGCTCGAGGTCGACGTCGGGGGCGGGCGGCCGTTCGGGGTGCGCGCGCCCGTGCTCACCGGCGCCGGGGTCGCCCATTCCGTCGGCGCGCCGGGCGCGACGGTCACGGTGTTCCTGCCGCCCGACGGGCTCGGCGCCGGCGCGCAGGCGGCCGCCCGAGGGCGGGCGCTGATCCTCGAGGGGGCGCAGGCCGATCGGGTGCGCGCGGCGGCGCGCGACGTGCTCCGCGGCCGGCTCGACCACGCGGCGGCGCGCGAGCTCATGCGCGCGTGCGCCCGGGCGTTCGCGCCGGGCGGCCCGCCGTGCGACCGCCGCGTGCTGCGCGCCATGCATCGCCTCGCGGAGCAGGCGCCGGCCCGCCCCGCGCTGGGCCCGCTCGCCGCGGCCGAGGGGCTCTCGCGCTCGCGGCTCTCGCACCTGTTTCACGACGCCTTCGGCCACCCGCTGCGCGACTACGTGACCTTCCTGCGCGTCATGTCCGCCGTCCGGGCGCTCGTCGACGGCGCCGCGCCGGCCCGGGCGGCGCTCGCCGGCGGCTTCCACGACCAGGCGCACCTGGCGCGCGCCGTCGCGGCCACGCTGGGCCGCACGCCGGGCTCCGTGGCGCGCAGCCACTTCGTACAAGCGCCGGCCTCGGCCGGGCCCATCGTGGTCCTCTGAAACCCCAAGGAGGACCCATGCCCCCTCGCGCTGTCGGCGCGGCCCGCGTCGCCCTCGGTCTCATCGTGCTGCTCGGCGGCATCAACGGATTCGTCCGCATCGTGCCGGTCCCCGAGCCGCTCCACCCGTTCGTCCAGCTGCTGCTCGACAGCGGCTACGTCTATGCCGTGAAGGCCGTGGAGATCACCGCCGCGGTCCTGCTCCTGCTCGACCGCCGCCGCCCCCTCGCGCTCGCGCTGCTCTGGCCGGTCGTGGTGAACATCGCGCTGTTCCACCTGCTGCTCGACCCCCGCGCCGGCATCAACGCCGTCATCCTGCTCGGCCTGCTCGGCGCGCTCACGTGGCACGATCGACGCGCCTTCGCGCCGCTCTTCGCCGAGCGCCGCCCCGGATCGGCGTCCCCCGCGGGCAGCCCGGCCGGCGTGGAGCGCGCCTCGCCCGCGTAGCGACGCCACGCATGGGGGAGACGAATGAAGAGGATTGGAACCACAGAGAGCACAGAGGAAGAGAGAGAGAGCTGGGGAGCAGAAGATATTATCTCTCCTTTTCTCTCCCTCTGTGCCCTCTGCGCCTCTGTGGCTCCAGCTCTCTTCCCCCCGTGGAGCCCCGGCGCTACGGCGCGCTGTCGCGCTACGGCGCGCTGTCCTGGAGCACGCCGTCGGGCACGAGGCGGAGCGAGCGCACCGCGCCCTCGCGCGCGAGCAGGACGGCGCCGAGCAGGCCGGCCTCGCTGCCGAGCGGAGAGGCGACCACCGGCACCGCCCCCGCGCGGACGGCGTGGCGCGGCAGCTCCTCGCGCACGCCTTCGAGCAGGATGTCGGGCGCGGCGAGCAGCTCGCCGCCCAGCACGACGAGCTGCGGGTTGAGCAGGTTCAGCAAGACCCCGATGCCGCGCGCGAGCCGCACGCCCGCCTCGTGGAAGATCGCGCGGGCGCTCTCGTCGCCGGCGAGCGCCGCGCCCGCGACGGCGCCGACCGCGTGCGGCCGGGGGAGCCCGGCCAGCTGGGGAGAGCGCGCCGACGCGACCTCGGCGGCGCGCCGGAGCGCCATGACCGAGGCGAACGTCTCCAGACAGCCCCGGCGACCGCAGCCGCAAGGCGGGCCGTCGTCAGCGACGCGGCAGTGGCCGATCTCACCGCTGTACCCCTGCATCCCGAAGAACAGGCGCCCATCGACGACGAGGCCCGCGCCCACGCCGAGCCCGACGTAGATCCACACGTACGACACCTGTCCTCGCGCGGCGCCGAGCTCCCCCTCCGCCACCGCCGCCGCCTGAGGCAGGTTGTACACGGGCACCTGCATGCGCAGCGCGCGGCTGAGCTCCGCGCGCAGCGGGAACCGCTCCCAGCCCAGGTTGGGCGCGAGCACGCACACCCCGCTCGGCCGCTCGATGAGCCCAGGCACGATGGCGCAGGCGCCGCGCAGCCGCTTCCGCGGCACCCCGCTCAGCTGCAGCACCTTCGGCAGCAGCTCGGCCACGTCGCGGACCGTCCGCTGCGGATCGCGGAGGACGGTCGGCTGGTCGAGGCGCGCCCGCAGCCGCCCGCGCGCGTCGGCCACGGCGACGGTCGTCTGCTCGACGCCGATCTCGATGCCCAGGTACGCCGCGCTGTCATCGTTGAACTCGAGGAGCCGCGCCGGCCGCCCGCCGCGCGACTCGGTCCCGACATCGCGGACGCTGCCGTTCTCGAGCAGCTCCTCGATGATGGCCGAGACCGTCGGCTTGGTCAGGCCGCTCAACCGCGCGAGGTTCGTGCGGGAAATCGGCCCGTGTTCCTGCACGAGATCGAGGACGAGGGAGCGGTTCAGCTCCCGAGGGGTGCGGTTGCTAGCCGTCTTGTCGTTCGCACGGGCCATTCGAGCAGACCGAGACTTAGCCGTTCTCGCGCAGTGAAAGCAAGGGGCGTCACCACCGCGCCGCCACGAAGCGCGCGCGGCGCGCCGCCGCCGGGCAACCCGCGCGCTGACCGCACCTGGCCTCCCCTCGCGCCCCGCGTCCCTCTCCTCCCCTGCCCTCCCCCTCTCCTCCCGCTCACTTCCCTTGGTTTCCTCCCTCGCTCGCCGCGCGCCACTGCGCTCCACACCCCGGGGCGCCGGCGGATCGCCGGAGCGGTTATGTCATCATCGCACTTGCTGAGATCGAGCATGCGTCGCGGGTGCCCCCTCCAGGTCTTCCGCGTAGCAAACTGCCCCGCAGCGCGGGATGCGATCGTACGATGAGCGCCCCCTGTGTGGCGGAACGCCTCATCCCCGCGTGTGAGGTGGGAACAGGGGGTGCGCGCGGTCTTCTCGCCGTCCGCCCCGCCCGGCCCTCCCCGGACCCGACGACCACCGCGCTCCGCCGTGCCGTGACGCCGCAAAAATCGGCGGCGAGCGGACTCATCTCTTCTCGCGGGGAACGCTGATTGCAAACGGCCCACGCGGGAGGCGAGCAGACGTTGAGTCGATGAGAGCTGACGACGTGGATGAGTGAGGGAGAGCGATCGTCAAGGCGCTGGCGTGCGGACATACAGACGCACTACCGCCCCAGGTCGGGCGAGGACTCGACGGCATGGAGGATAGGGCGACATCGCGGTGAGGCGCGTCGCGCATGGGGGCCGTCGCGCGAGGCGGCTCGGCGCGCTTTTTCAGGGGCGATTGACGGGTCCTCGATGGGGTCCTGGCGACCGTCTGCCTGAGAGGGCAGCCGAGGCGGCTCGCCCGGCGGCTGCGCTGGCGCTGCCGCTCGCGCGCGATTCGCATTTCCGAGGAGACGCCCGGAGCGCTGGGCGTGTCTCTTCACGAGGAGTGTGCACGATCATGAAGATGGTAGATGTTCTGGGAGCTGTTCTCGCTGTAACGCTCGCTGGCTGCATGGCATCATCCAACGGTGCCGAGGGCGCGGATCTAGAGGAGACCGGGACAGCGGAGGGCGCGCTCAGGCTGAGCGACGTGGCGGTCGTCCCCGTGTATTTCGATCACGAGAACCGTTTCACGGTCGACCGGGAGCGGTCGGTCTACGCGCACTTCACGAGCCATCCGGGCAGGACGCTCACGCTCGAGCTGCAGCCGATCGCCGGGGGCCGGAGCGCCGCGGTCGACTTCAGGCTCCACGAGGTCACGAGCGAAGGGAGGCTGAGGCACATCCGGCGGCTCAGGGACGGCCGGGGGCAGGCCCTCGCGACGTGGGAGAGCCGGGGCACCGGGTCGTACGTCGTGCAGGTCCTCGCGCCGCGGGCGCCCGTCGAGGTGGAGCTCCGGCTCTCCTGCGGCGCCGACGTCTGCTCGCCCGTCGCGCAGCCGGGCGAGATGTGCGCCGGTATCGCGGGCATCCGCTGCGCGGAGGGACTGTATTGCGACTTCGCCCCCGAGGCGAACTGCGGCGCTTACGACCGCAGCGGCACGTGCGAGTTCGTGCCCGAGGTGTGCAGGCAGGATTACGACCCGGTCTGCGGCTGCGACGGCCTGACGTACGGCAACGACTGTGTCGCGGCGACGGCCGGCGTCTCGGTGAGGAGCCTCGGGGAGTGCGGCCCCACGGTGGTGGGTCTCGGCGAGAGCTGCGGCGGCTTCACCCTCGGCGGGCTGCGCGTCTGCGGGGACGGCCTCTACTGCAAGTACGCGCCCGACGCGATCTGCGGGCGCGCCGACGCGGCCGGCACCTGCGCGGAGAAGCCCGAGGTCTGCACGAAGGAGCTCGCGCCCGTGTGCGGCTGCGACGGCCAGACGTACTCCAACGCGTGCGTCGCCGCCGCGAGCGGGATCTCCGTCGACGCGCGGGGCGCGTGCGACACCCCGCCCGTCGAGTGATCGCCCCCGGCGCCTCGCCCCTGCCCGCCCCGGCGGCGCCGCGGGCCCCCTGACGCCGCCCCGCTACGGCGCGGCCAAACGGCACGCGCCCGCGCCGCCCGGGGCCGCGCTCCAGGCAATCTGAATTTTTCCAGCCCCATTTCTATCTGCCTGTCCGATCGGCGCGTCGTCGCCTCGTCCGGCGGGGGCGTGTGTCCCTTGGCGCTCGCGCGCGCGGCGCACGCGGCGTAGATTGATTGGGTACAGCGCTCGACGTCCATTTCCTGGCTCTCTGGGGGCGCGAAGCGCAGGAGAACGACATGCTCGTATCGCCGCTTCCTGTCGATGTCCGCCACGAGTCCGAGCGAGGCAGCATCGAGATCTCGTATCCGGGGCGCCATCTCATCTACTACCGCCTCGCGGGGCACATCGACGCATCGCTCGTCCCCGGCCTCGTCAAGCCCACGTTGCACGCCATGGCGCTCCACGGGCACATCGACGAGTTCATCGATTGCACGCGGATGACCGGCTACGATTCGATCGTCCGTGTCCGCATGGTCGAGTACCTCCGCGCCGCGCGCGAGAGCGGCTCGGTGCTCCAGCACGTGCTCGTCGGCACCAAGATCGTGACCCTGGGCGTCTGGCTCGCGAAGCTCGCCGCCGGCGGCATCGACATCTACCACGATCGCGCCGCGTTCGAGGCCGCGCTCGGCCGCGCGCTCTACCCGAGCTGACGCCGCGCGAGCCGCCGCAAACCTCTCCCCCGCCCCAACCGTAGCCGCCGGAGAGGGGGCCGGGCCAGCCTGGTGCGACCTAGGGCTGTCCCCCCGCGCTCCCCTCGCCGTGCCGGTGCGCCCGCGCGCGCCGTTCCCGGTTCCTCGCCACCCGCGCCGCCCGGCTCGCCACGAGCTCCGGCGACGGCTTGCGCCCGCGGAGCGGCAGCTGCTCGGCGTGGTGCTCGTCGAACGACCCCGGCTCGCTGCCCAGCTCGAAGATCGCGACCTCGCGCTGGCCGCGCTCGCCGAGCCGCAGCGGCATCACCGCCGCGCCGATCCCCGCCCCCACATAGACCGCCCCCTGGCCGGGCTCGCCCCGCTTGCGCGTCCCGTAGAGCCCGTGGATGTACCGGTGCCCCGCGATCTTGCCGATCGAGAGCTCGTTCAGGCGCGCGACCGTCACCTGGCCCGCGTGCGTGTGGCCCGAGAGCACGAGCGGGATGCCGTGGCGCCAGAGGCCGTCCGCCTCCTCGGCGATGTGCGAGAGCCCCAGGGTCGGCAGATCGCGCCGCATCCCCTTCACCGCCTTCTCGCGCGACGCGTGGCCGGTATAGGCGTCGTCGAGCCCCACCACCTGGAGCCGCTCGTGGCCCAGCGTGATCACCGTGCTCGCGTTGCAGAGCACCGCGGCGCCGCCCCGCTCGAGCGCGCGCTTCACCGCGTCCGCGCCCGACCAGTGATCGTGATTCCCCAGCACGGCGATGACCGGCGCCTCGAAGCCGCGCACCACCTCTTCCAGCTGATCGAGGTAGAGCTGGCTGTGACACACGAAGTCGCCCGTGAGCACGACGAGATCGGGCCGCTGCAGGTTCGTCAGCGCCACGGCCGCGCGCTGCACCCGCACCGACGTCACCCGGCCGACGTGCTGGTCGGTCAGGTGGGCAATGCGAAGCGACGACACCTGCTCGAGGTAAGCCGCCGGCCCGGCGAAGCGCCGGAGGCGAATCCCCATGGTCGTGTCCGCTCCCTCGGAGTCCGGCCCCCCACCCGAGGCGCCAGCGCCTCGCTGGAAGAGCCCCCGCCACCGCTCCCTCGCAGGTACTGCACCGCTCACGGCCGCCGAGTGTACGGGTGAGGTCGAGTGGCCGCCACCTTTTCTTTCGTCGAAGACGCCTTGATGCCGGGGAGCGCAGCAATCTGACGAGCGCGCGCTAGTCTTGACGAGCGCGCGCGCTGGTCTGACGAGCGCGCTCGGCAGCGCTGATCTTGGAAAACTCCGCGCTCGTGCGACTCGGCATCCCTCATCGGGCCTGAGCCCGGCGAATCAGGTCGCGATCGATGGAAGCCAGGGTGGGACAGCCGGCGAGCGCCATGGCCATCGACAGCTCATCGCGCAAGCCCCCGAGCACGCGCGCGACCCCCTCGCCGCCGAGCGCGGCGAGTCCCCACAGGACTGGCCGCCCGACCAGCACCGCGCGGGCGCCGAGCGCGATCGCCTTGAGCACGTCCGTACCCCACCGGACACCGCCGTCCATCAGCACCAGGCACCGCCCGGCGACCGCGTCGGCGACGGCCGGGAGCACCTCGATCGTCGCGGGGGCGCCGTCGAGCTGCCGCGCGCCGTGGTTGGAGACGACGACGCCGGCCGCGCCGGCCCCGAGGGCGCGGACCGCGTCGTCGGGCCGGACAATGCCCTTGAGCAGGATGGGGAGCTTCGTGATCGAGCCGAGCCACTCGACATCGCGCCACGTGAGCGAGGCGTCGTGTCGCGAGGCGACGTAGGCCGCGAGCAGGGAGCCCCGCTCCGCGGCGGGGGCCGCCGCGGCGACGTCGAGGAGGTTCGCCATCACGAGCCCCTCGGGGAGCGCGAAGCCGTTGCGCACGTCCGCGATCCGGCGGCCGAGGAGCGGCGTGTCGACGGTGAGCATCAGCGCCCGGTAGCCCGCGGACTCGGCCCGCTCGACCAGCGCGCGCGTGAGGCCCCGGTCCTTGTGGACGTAGAGCTGGAACCACTTCGGCCCCGGCGAGGCCTCGGCGACCGCCTCGAGGCTCGTCGTCGAGAGGGTGGAGAGCGTGAAGATGGTGCCGAGCTCGGAGGCCGCCCGCGAAGAGGCGATCTCGCCGTCGGGGTGCGCGAGGCGCTGATAGGCGGTCGGCGCGACGACGATGGGGAACGGGACGGTGGTGCCGAGCAGGGTCACGCTCATGTCCCGCTCGGCCACGTCGACGAGGACGCGATAGTGAATCTGGAGACGCCGGAACGCGTTGCGGTTCTCCCGGAGCGTCCTGCCCTCGTCGGCGCCGGATCGGTAGTAGTCATAAGCCATCTTGGACAGGCGGGCGCGCGCTGCGCGCTCGAAGTCGTCGACGGTGAGCAGCGACGGGGCGGGGCGAGGCTCTTGCACGGCGTTCTCCTGAAAAGCGCGGCGACGCGTCCTGGCCGCGGGCGGCGACCATCTTACCAGGAGCGACGCTCAAGCACGAACAGGCGAACGCGCTGCGCGACGCGATCCACGCCGCGCTGCACGCGGGGCGCGTCCACCACTGGGCCTCCGGGCGGACGCCCTCGAGCGGCGGCCCGGAGGCGCGATCGGTCAGTCGTCAGTTGCAGGCGGGGAACTGAGCGCTCGCGGGCTGTTCCCCGCCCTTGAGCTCGAGCATCGCTTCCACGGTGGAGCCGTTGATGTCGGTGGCGCGGACATGGTACGGCGCATTCCCCATGTCCCCGTCGCCGACGACGAAATAGTTGTACGACTGCCGCGTGGCCGTCTGCCACGTGCCGTCGATCTCCACCTCGACCTTCTCGATCGGGTGCGCGTGCCCCTCGACGAGGATCTCGTTCCAGTACCTGTTGGTCGCGTCCTTGAGGCGGAAGGTGACGGGCGTCGTCGTCGGGCACGGGATGTACCGCCAGGAGATCTTCCCCGCCGCGCCGCCGTTGGTGGTCCCGAGGTACCCCTCGCGCTCTTCGCCGATCTTGAGAAAGGCGTTCTTGCTGAGATCGATGTGGCCCCGCACGCACTTCGGATTCGTGGCGATCGGACACTGGTCCACGACCATGGCCTGCACCTTGCGGCCGTCGTCGCGGGAGACCTCCACGCACGCGCCGCACATCCCCGCGCTGTTGTAATCCTCGGTGTTCATGGCGGCGAAGTACTGGCCTCCGCCGAACGGCACGTGCGCGACGACGTCCGGGTTCCGCCCCGTGATCTGGTAGCTGCAGTTCACCTCGGTCGAGCCCATGTCGAGCGTGTAGAAGGTGATGGAGCCGTTCGCGTGCTCCGCGGGATAGTCGCAGCTCACCGACGCGCCGCCCGCGCCCGTGGTGGCGGTGGTGGTGGCGGCGGTCGTGTTGCTGGGATCGCCGCTGCTCGTCGAGGTGGCGCCGGTCGTCGTGGAGCTGCCCGGGCCAGCGCCGGCGCCCGTCGTTGCGCCGCTCGCGCCCCCTGAGCCGGCCGCGCCCGCGCCGCCCTCCCCGCCGGTGGCGCTCGCGGCCGAGGTGCTCTCCGTACCGCCAGCGTCGCCATTCCCGTCGTCGCCGCAGCCCGCAACGCCGAGCGCGATCAGCGACAAGAGCGGCCATAAAATGCCCGTGGGCACGTAATCCAGCTTCATCTCGGCTCCTTAAGGTTTATGATAGGGGTGGATCCGCGAATCAACGCGACTGGATTACGTCAGGAGGGCCAATCGCGCAACAGCGCGTCGGCGCTGCAAATACGGCTGCGGGTTTCACGGCCCCACGGCGCGCTGCTCGATGAAGGTGCCGGCGCCCGTCGTGTACGCGATCCACAGCGATCCGTCGCGATCCGCCTCGACGGCGACGTGCTTGAACGATTTGCCCTCGACCGCGAGGCAGCGCGGCTGAAACCGCCCTTCGGCGTCGAGCTGGCCGAGCTCGAGCGCGTGCGGCGATCCGGGCTCGCGCGCGGTCGGCCGGACCCGGGCCACGCGGATCGGCGAGACGCCCTGTGTGGCCGCGATCGGCGCGGGGCTCAGCCCGTTGGGGTAGAGCGACCAGACGGCCGGCATGTCGTCGCGCGGCGCCTGGTCGATGCGGATCGCCGCCATGCCGAACGCCGACATGTCCTTGGACGCCGGGAGGAGCGCGAAGGCCGGCCCGTCGGCGCCGATCGCGAGCGCGCCGCCCATGCGCGACTCGCCTGCGTCGCCGACGAAGAGCACCGCGTCGGGCCCGAGCTCGAGCTTGCCCTCCGGCGTGACCCCGACCGTGCAGGCGTGCACCGGCGTCAGCGCCGAGCGCGCGTCGATGTACATCGCGAGCGCGCCGCCCTTCCACGGCGACAGCGCGACGAAGGTGGCGCCGCTGCCCTCCTCGGAGAGCGGCACGGCGGGCTTGTCGTCGAGCACCGCGAAGGCCTGGGTCACGGCGCCCTCGCTCGTCTTCCGGTCCGAGAGGAAGGCGAGGAGCGTGTGCCCTCCGGGCAGCGGGATGGCGGAGATCCCGGTGCCGCGGCGCCCGGCCCCGATGGGCGGCCCCTCGCCTCCCCACAGCGGGGTCCTCCGGATGGTGCCGCCGTGATCCATGCAGAACACGAACCGCGAGGCCACCGCGCACGCCGGCCAGGAGGCGCGCGCCGGCTCTCCGCCGGCGGCGCCGGCGTCAGCGGCGCCGGCGTCAGCGGCGCCGGCGTCGGGCGCGGCCTCCCGGGGCGGCGAGCCCGGGGCGGCGAGCCCGCTGGACGCCGGCATGGCGAGCGGGCCGAGCGCCGGCGCGACGTGCTGCGCCACCCCGTCGCGGTTGAAGATCACGCGGAAATCCGCGCGGGCCGCGTCGTCCGGGGTCCAGAGCAGGGCCGGCCCGCGGAGCGAGAGCGAGAGGGGCCCGCGCCGGAGCTTGCAGCCCGCGCCGGGGGCCGCGGCTGCCGCGTCCGGCGCTGCGCCGTCGGGGGCTGCTGCGTCCGGCGCTGCGCCGTCGGGGGCTGCGGCGTCGGGGGCTGCGGCGTCCGGCGCCCCTGCGTCCAGCGGCGCGGCGATCACTGCGGACGCCGCGCTCACGGTGGGCGCGACGGAGGGCGACGGCGCGGCAGCGCCCGCGTCCGGCGCCGGCCCGGCGCCCGGCGCATCCAAGCCGCCACGGCAGGCGGCGAGCGCCCCCAGCACGACCACGCACGCGCGCAGGGACGGGTAGCTCATCGCCGCAGCCCGACTCCGAGCAGGGCCAGGATGTTCCCCGGACGCATCCGGTAGCTATCGGGCGGAGCGCGGGTAGCGTCAACCCGGGAAACATCGCCGGAACGGTGGCGCCGAGCGCGCCGCGCCGGCTCCGGTTCGAGAGATCGAGAGATCGAGAGTTCGGCGAGGGAGGCCCTCCATTGGCACCATCTCGATCGGCTGACGCCATGCCGCCCAAGAGGCTGCTGCCGACGGGCGTTGCGCGCCCGCGGCAGAGCGGTAAGGTGCCATGTCGAGGAGCAGCGCATGGGTGTAGGGTATCAGCTGGTAAACTGGAGCCGGAGAGAGCGAGTAAGCTTCGCTCACCTCCCCGTGAACACTCGCAGAGAAATCTGCGGCAACCCTGTATCCGCATCGATCGTGGCTTGGTACTTGGCCACTCGTCAAGGCGACGAAGTGCAATTCGCTCCCGATCAGGGAGAGTGGCCGTTCTCCCATGGCTCGTTCGAGGAAGCTCTTACGTACGCAGACGTCACGGATCTCGTCATTCAAGAGCTCATCGGAGCGCAGATACTCAGAGATGACGGGATCGAATGGGCGGACACGGACGAGCCGGACTCCGTCTACATCCGAGCGCTCAAGAACATCTGGATGGATGGTGAACCATGACAGCGCCATGCACGCGACGTGCGGACATGCACGCGCGCGACGGCAGACGTAGGGTCCGCGAGCACGTGGACCGTGTGCCCAAAGGCGGCGTCATCAGCGCTGCGTCTCGCTGACCGGACGCTCGGGGCCGGGCCGCCCCTCCGCCAGCGTGTCCCCGAGGCGCTCCTGCGTCAGCCCCCGGCTGCTCGACAGCTTGGTCTCCGCGTGCGGCTCGTCCGATCGGGCGACCGACCCCGCGTGCGCCGTCGCGGGGTGCGCCTCGCTCAGGGGGTGACGGCTTCCGGGCCTTCCCGTGGCGAGCGTCGAGCCATGACCGACCTCGGGCGGCGCCGGTGCGTGCACCGGCCGCGGCGGGGGCGCTCCGGCCGCGCGTGGCGTGAAGAGGTCCGCCCAGTCCGGCAGGTGCCGCTGGAGCCTCAGGCGCTCGGCCTCGGGCAGCGCCTCCCCGATCACCTGGCACACGGCCTGGGCGTGCTCCATGCCGAAGCGGCGCGGCGCGCCCTCGCGACGGGCAACCCGGTCGTAGAGCTCATCGCGATCGAAATCGCCCTGGTACGCCGCGCCGCGCACCGCGGCGGCGACCGGCCCCGGCAGCCCGCCCGCGACCGCGACCGCCTCCTGCTCCAGCAGCCGCTCGCCCAGCGTCCGCGCGGTCACCGCGATCGCGCGCTCGGCCTCGTCGCGGCCCTCGAAGCCGGCGCGGCGCTGCACCTCCTCGACGAAGCGCTCGTAGTCCATGATGCACCTCCCTCGTGGCGTGATCTTGTGATGTCCGTGCCACGGCGGGACTGGTCCCCCGACGCGAGCCCGGGAGGGGCAGCGGCGAGCTGAGCCCGAGCCGAACATCCACATCAGCTCGCCGGCACTCCGGATCGGGAGCGGGATCTGGAGCGGTTCTCGGCTGGGACGGAGACACCGTCCTCCGTCTCTCGTGATGCGCCCGGGCCGACCTACTGCTCGAGCACCGTGATCGACCGGTCCCAGTACGACGCGACCACCGCCCGCGCGCCGTCCTTCGAGACCGCCACCGCGCACGCGCCCTTGCCGGTGGGCAGCGACGCGACGACCCTCGGCGGATCCCCCGCGATGACCGCGACCCCGCTGCCCGTCGGCGGCCACTGCGTCCCGCCGAGCGCCACGAAGAGCGTCTTCCGATCCGGCGACGTCACCCCCGTCCGCGGGACCCCGCTGAGCTGCAGCGTGCTCTTCACCGCCATCGTCGAGAGGTCGATGACGCTCGCCGTCCGCGCGTCGGCGTTGAGCGTGATGCCGTACCGATCCTCGTGGAGCAGGAAGCCCGCCGTCGGACCGACGCCGACGGGCGCCTTCCGCGTCTCGGTCACCCCGGCGACGCTCAGCAGGATCGCCGTGTTGGACAGCCGATCCGGGAAGAACACGGCGCCCCCGTCCAGCGTGATGTCGCCCTCGCGCGGCTCGCGCCCGACCGCGATGCTCCGCCGCGTGGCGCCGAACGGCGACTCGCTCGGGTCGAACAGGTCGATCCAGGCGCCCGCCGGGCGGCCGGCGTGCGTCAGCGCGCCGAGCGCCGCGATGTAGGGGCGCCCCTCGGCCTGCACCAAGAACAGCTGCCCCGTCGCGTGCGGGAGCGTGATGTTCGCGAGCCGCACCCCCGTCGGCAGCTCGAACTTCGTCACCCGCTTCGTGTCCGTCGTCGCCGCGACCACCGTCCGGCCATCCGGGAGCGCCACGATGTCGCCCGGCGTCCGGCCGACGTCGAGCAGCACCGGATCGCGGTCCCACGCCGTCGTGTCCATCACCGGGATCCGCGCGGCGTCCTCGTGCCGCAGCACCGCGACGTAGCGATCGAACAGGAGCCGGATGTGATCGCCCTGCGCCGGCACCGACGCCTTGTGGATGATCTCGCCGCTCTCCAGCGTGTACTCGCGCAGCGAGGCGTCGTCGCCGCTGACGTAGACCGACGTGCCGCTCGGGTTGAAGACGACGTCGAGCGGGTGCACGTCCCCGATCCGGAAATCGCGGGCGCGCCAGCGGCCCTTCGGCTCGGGGGGCGGCGGCGGGGGCACCGGATCCGGGCCGAACGCCGCGGGGTTCGGCGCGTCGTCGGGCGCGCTCACCGAGGCGTCGCCCTCCGGCTCGAGCGAGGTCAGCGGCGGCGCCTCGCCCACGGGCGACTTCAGGCTCGTGATCGTGGCGATGATCACGGCCGCGACGCCGCTCGCCACCGACACCGCGGCCCGCGCGAGGCGCGGCTCGCGGCCGGAGAGCGAGGCGGCGGACCCGCGGTGACGCTCGCCGAGCCACGCCTTGCAGGCGCGGCACTTGCGCGCCCCCTCGACGATCCGGGCGCCGCAGCTCGGGCACGGGACGCGACGCTCGCTCATTGCAGCACCCACGCGACCTTGGCGCGGTCGCCGAGCGCGAGCGCCGAGCCGCCGTCCGGGGCGAGCCGGATCCGCGTCGGCTCGCCGCCGAGCGGGTGGACCTTCGCCGCGTACGTCTTCAGATCGACCAGCGCCACCGAGCCCGCCTCGTCGCCGCTCAGCGCCACCACCGCCTGCGCCCCGTCCGGCGCGACCGCCATGTCGAGGGCGCGGCCGGGGAACGTGACGGCGCGGAGGAGCTCGCGCTTCGAGAGGTCGAAGACCTGGATCGCGCGCCCCTCGTTGCACCGCACGATGGCGCGCCGGTCGCTCCGGACGAGCTCGATCTGCTCCGGCTCGCGGCACGTCGTGATGCGCGCCTCCTGCCGCACCGCGCCCGACGGGAGCCAGGTGAGCGGCACCAGCGTGTTCTCGGCCCGGAGGGCGACGAACCCCACCGAGCCGTCCGGGCTCATCAGCGCGCTGGCCGGGTTGCCCACCATCGAGGTGCGCACGCGATCCTGCTCCGAGCCGAGCCGGCTCGGGTCGAACGGATAGGCGACGCCCCCCGACGGCTCGCGCTGGCCGGGCAGCGGGAGCTGGCCCGTCGTCGTGATCGCCCGCGTGCCGCTGTCGTCGACCGCCACCGGGCGCACCGGGTCGTCGCCGAACTGGATGCGCTCGATCTCGGCGTGGTACTCGGTCGCGAGGATCGCCACCGCGTGCGCCTCGGGCAGCGAGGCGAGCGCGCGCCGGCCCGAGGCGCCGACCTGGATGTCGCCCACGGCCTCCCCGAGCTCGATCGTCTTGAGCAGCCGCGTCGTGGCGGCGTCGATCACGTAGATGCGCGACGGCGAGGTCGCGTAGACGACCTCGCCCACGCGGTGGAGGCGCCGCACGTTGGGCGCCTCGGTGACGAGGCTCAGCGCCTCGCCGGTCCGGGAGCTGCGCACCTCCAGGCCGGAGGACAGCGCGACCGCGAAGCGATCCCGGTCGAGCGGGAGCGCGTCGAACGCGTCCTTGGGCAGCGAGAAGGGCCCGGCGACCGAGGGCGCGTCGACGAGGTGGCCGACGTTGTTGGGGCGCTGCCAGACGCAGCGGCCGAGCTGGCACGACTCGCCGCTCCAGCACGGCGCCCCGCACACGGGGGCCGGCGGAGGGACCGCCGACGCGGCCCGGGACGGCGCGAACCGGTGGGGCGCCAGGTAGCGCAGGGCGCCGCCGGTGCTGATGAGCCCGAGGATGGCGCCGATCGTGACGAGCGGGCGCCAGTGGAGGGAGAGCCAGCTCGCGTCCGGGGGGGCGTCGGGGACCGAGGGCGCGCGCACCGACCGCTTCGACCCGTCGGTCGGCTCCCCGCACTCGGGGCAAAGGACGACCCCGGCGGCGATGCGCTCGAGGCAGACGGGGCAGCTCGCCTCATCGGCGGCGGGCGCGGCGGGCGACCGGCGCGACGGCGGCTCCGGCTCCGACCACTGCGCGGGCAGCGGGGTCGCCTCGGCGGCGTGGCGGGCCTCCTGCGCGTCCGCGGCGCTGGAGGCGGGCTCGATATCGCTCCGCGTCTCGTGGTCCACTGCGCACCTGCGTCTTTTCCGTGACGAGCGGTCCCCGAGTACTCCGAGCGTACCCGGATGTCGAGCCCCTCGTCGCAGCGCGGCGCGCGCAGCGACGCCGCGTGCCGCGTGCCGCGTAGAAGATGACGCACGGAGAAACCGCGCTGCTGTCGGGAAGACGTGCGGCCGGACGAGCGTTACCGCTGGATCAGGCGAGCGTGGCTGTGGCCGCCAGCTCAGGAGTCGGCGGGCGGCCGCTGGATCGCCGCAACATCGGTGTAGTCGGATTGCCCGACGGGCTCGCGCCCGTCCTTGGGCGCGGAGGGCGAAATGCCGGCGGGTCGGTCCGCATACGCCTCATCGCCCGGCTCCGCGTCGTCGTCGGGGGGCTCGGCCGGCGGATCGAGCCCGGGGCCGTGCCCGATGTCCTCCGGCGGCGCGCCGTGCGCGGCGTGACCTTCTGCCCCGGTCTGCGCGGCCGTCCGCTCCGCGGCGTCACGTCGTTGATCGATCATCATCGCTTCCTCCTTCCGCATTCCGCGTCTCGTTCTCCGCAAGCAATCCTGGATCCAGGCTCGCGGCGCGCCCTGCGGGCGAAGCGCGCCCGCGACGCCGGACACAGCCGCGCATGCGGTCGAGGCCGGCCCGCGAGCTCGGCGGCGCGCGCCGCACGCCCGCGCCGGACGGCCCGCCCCGGCAGCCCGCTCCGAGCGAGCGCTCGCCCCGTGGCGGCTCTCCGGGAGGCGCCGCCCGGGTCGACACCGGTCCTCGCAACGGCGATGAAATTATCGTATGGGATCAAACAATCCCGCCCCTCGGGTCGCGGGGCCTCTGGCCACGATCGTGCGGCGAGCAGCGATGATAGAAAATACCAGCTTCAGCGAAGCCCCAGGCGCATCTACGTTGTGCGATTCTATCGGATGACGCACAACGTCAGCGTACATGCGAGGCGGCCTCATGCTATTTTACCGTCAGGGCTTCGGGACGGCATCTTAACGCGAGGTTGGCGATGAAAAATACTGTGGGTGGCTTGGCGGCGATTGCGCTTGTGGGCTTGCTGAGCGCGTGCAGCGCGGCGCCGAATGAGGGCGAGACCAGCGGCGGCCGGACGTCCGCGAACGGCCCCGGCGGCCCGGGCGGGCCTGGGCCCACGGGGACCGGGGGATACGATGAGAGCTTCGGCTCGGTCAATCCGAGCGGCGGCGTCGGCGGCGGCGGCGAGATGCCCGGCGGGAACCAGGAGACCGGCGAGTCGTGCGACGGCAGGTTCACCGGCCGGGTGCGCGATTTCAAGGAGGAGCACCCCGACATGGAGCCGCAGGACTCCGGCAAGTGCGTCGGCTGCGACGACCATGAGATCGTCACCGACACCCTCGGACCGGACCTGAAGCCCGTCTACGCCGGCGCGGCGGACGGCACGAGGAGCACGACCGGCAAGGAGGCCTTCGACCAGTGGTTCCGCGACCTGGAGGGCGTGAACATGCCGATGAACATTACGCTGCAGTTCGAGGACCCCGACAACGACGGCGTGTGGACGTACAGCGATCAGGAGTTCTTCCCGATCGACAACGCGCTGTTCGGCAACGAGGGGCGGCAGCACAACTACCACTTCACCTTCGAGATGCACATGGGCTTCGAGTACAAGGGCGGCGAGCGGTTCACGTTCGCCGGCGACGACGACGTCTTCACGTACATCAACGGGAAGAAGGTGGTCGACCTCGGCGGCGTCCACGTCGAGCAGACCGAGGTCGTCAACCTCGACGATCTCGGCCTCGAGGTCGGGCAGACATATCAGCTCGACTTCTTCTTCGCCGAGCGCCACGTGACCGACTCGCACTTCCGGATCGAGACCTCGATCGAGTTCATCAACTGCGGCGTCGAGGTCAAGTGACGCCGGCGAGCGAGCGCGGTCGGCCGACGCGGCCGTTCGGCGGCTCGCCAGGTCCCGCTTAGTCCTCGCAGACGAACTGGGGGGGGAAGCTCGTTTGTACGACGCAGTCCGAGCCGCACTCCATGTGACAGTCCATGCAATCGTCGTGCGCGGCCTCGTCGGACGTGGTGACCTGGCCGACCAGGGCGTCGCACGCCGCCCTCGCCTCGTCCTCGTCGTAGCCGCCGCCGCAGCCGAGCGCGGCGCCCCCGAGCGCGCCCGCGAAGAGGACCGCGACGCCCCACGAAGCTGCTCTGCTCTTGCTCATGAGGCTCCCTCTCACTCCGCGCAGGTGAATGTCTGGGGGCAGGCCCCCGACGGCTCGCAGTCGTCGCCGCACTCCTCGTAGCAGCTCACGCACGCCTGGTAGCTCTCGTCGGTGGCGCAGGACGGCACCGCGTCGCGCAGCTGATCACAGCGCTCTTGCGACGCCTGCGTCGAGAACCCCCCGCAGCCGGACGCGAGCGTGATCAGCGAGAGCAGCACCGTGCCAATACCCAGCCTTCGAGCCATCGTCGCCTCCCTTCGAGTCCCCCGAGCGTAACCGAAATGTCGCGGCGGGGCGCGGGTTTCCGCGCGGCGCGCTCAGCCCGCCGGCCGCGCCGCTGGGGCGAGCCCGTACGTCCCTGCGCCGCTCACCTGAATCCACGCGCGCGTCACCTGGATGGGGCGCCCCGCCCGCGCGACGGCGGCGGCCGCCTCCGCGAGATCGCGCGCGCACGCGGCGTGCAGGTCGTCGGTCGTCTCGTGATCCTCCGCCGAGCGGCGGATCCAGACCGCGGTCGACGGCATCGCCGCGCCCTCGTGCCTGTCCTGCCAGCGCCTGCCGACGAGGTGCGCCCGGAGGAGCTTCCTCGCGTCCGCGGGCGTATCCGGGTGAAGCTCGTAGACCATCGTCGCGATGAATGACCTCATGCGCCCGAGCCTGCCGGAGCGGCGCCCGCCCGTCCAGACGGCGGCCGCTGCGGGGCGCACGCGCGGACGCGCGGACGTCAGCCGAGCGCCGTGCGGCGCAGCGGCGCCCGTCCCGCTCGCCCGATCGCCGGGTTGCATTCGAACGTAAGCGAGCTTATGCCTTTACGGCCAGCGGCTCTATCGAGCTGGGGGTGCCGAATGACGCTTGATGAACGCCTTGCCCCGCTCGCTTCCTCCAGCCTCGTCACGCTGGTCCTGGATCCGGAGCACCTGCGCTTTCGCTGGGCCAACGCCGCGGCGGTGCGGCTCTGGAACACCGCGAGCGTGGAGGAGCTCCTGGCGCGCGATCTCTCGGACATGTCGCCGGCGGCGCAGACGCGTCTCGCGGGGTATACCGCCCGGTTTCGAGAGGGCCAGACGGCACAAGAGACGTGGACCGTGTACCCGGGCGGGAAGCCTGTGCCGCTCCGGGCGTTTTTTTCTGGCATTGACCTGGATGACGGGCGCCAGGGCATCTTGATCCAGGCGCTGTCCGACGACGGGGCGCCGGAGGCGGAGCGCGCCCGGAGCGTCGAGGCGCTGCGCCATTCCTCGGTGATGGTGACGTTGCTCGACGCGCAGGGGGGCGTGCTGCTGCACAACCCGGCGGCGCTGCGCGCCTTCGGCGAGAGCGCGCCGTTCGCGGAGCGCTTCGTCGACGAGTCGCTCGCGCCGGCGCTCGTGGAGGCGGTCGCGCAGGGACAGGTGATCTCGCGCGAGACGCGGGTGCGGACGCTGCAGGGCGATCGGTGGCACGTGGTGGAGGCGCGCCCGGTGCCGGATCCGGCGACCGGCGAGGCCGCGATGCTGGTGCAGCACACGGACGAGACCGAGCTGCGGGAAGCCGAGGAGACGGCGGAGGCGCGGGCGAAGCTGGTGGCGGAGCTGGCGGGGGCGCTCGACCTCGTCGAGCAGCAGAAGGAGGAGATCCTGGCGCTGTCGGCGCCCATTCTGGAGGTCGCCACGGGGACGCTGGCGCTTCCGGTGATCGGCGCGCTCGACGGGGGGCGGAGCGAGGAGATGGGGGCGCGGCTCCTCCGGGCGATCGTGGAGCGGAGGAGCCGCAGCGTGATCCTGGACCTGACGGGGGCGGCGACGGCGGACGCGGCGGTCGCGGAGCACATCGCGCAGCTGGTGCGATCGATCCGGCTGCTGGGGGCGAGGCCGATCGTCACCGGGGTGCAGCCGGCGCTCGCGCAGGCGTTCGCCGAGGCGGGGGCGGACCTGTCGGGGGTGGTGCTGCTGCGGAGCCTGCGGGATGGGATACGGGCGTCGGCGCGGGGGTGGGGCTAGGGCTGGGGCGCCGAGGGGTGTCAGGGAGGGCTTGCCGAACTGATCGGACCGAGAAGAGGGGGTTGTCGCGCGGCGCGGGGAAGCCGAACGCCACGGACGGGCAGGTTTCGAAAGGGTCAAGGTCGGCGTCAACTCGGCAATTGTAGACGCTACCCCCGCGATCGCTGGTCGGCCGGACGAGTCCGTGACGCTGCCGGCAGCGCCTTCGACTGCCGGCGACGGCGCGGCTCCGGTGACTACTACCGCGACCTCGACCACGCCAGCCATGCCCGCGGCGACCAGCCCGCACGAGGGCATTCGTCGCGCGACCTGCGCAGACGATCGTCGCAGCCGATGCCGCAGGCGACCTCACGACCCCCCAGATCGCCGCGCGCACTGGTTCAGAGCTCCTCGGCGCCTGGATTGAGCCCGGAGCTAGCCGATATCGTCGTGGGGGTAAGGGGGCGTGTGCCTTCCTGACACTCTGGACGCACGCACTTGTAGTGGGGACTGCATTCTGAAACGCCCGCGCACATCACCCTAGACCCGCCCGCGACCCCTGAGCGCGGAATTCACGTCAAACAAACGAGACACAACAGAAAATCTAGCAAAATCAGCCACTTACAGCACGCTTGCCGAACAAAAGGCACTGCTATACGATCAATCACCAGGCAGGCCACATACAGATGAAAAGCGCGGACCCGGTCACTATCCTTCACATCTCCGACACACAATTTGGCCGAAACCACGTCTTCGGAAGAAGCGGAATTCTTCCGACCGACAAAGCCGCCGACGCATTGGCCGAAAGGATAATCTCCGATTTGGACACATTGCGTCGCTCCCCTGGACTTAGTCCCGACATTATCATACTGACAGGCGACATATCAGAGTGGGGCAACCCAACCGAGTTTCAACTCGCCACAGCATTCATCAATCGCATAATGTCTGCGCTACACCTCCAGCAACGTCACGTCGTCTTGGTTCCAGGAAACCATGACGTCAACAGAGCCGCCTGCCACGCATACTTCCTCAAATGCCAATCAATGGAGTCATCTCCAGTGGGCCCATATTGGCCAAAGCTAGAAAACTATGCACAATTTCACAATCAATTCTACGAGGGATTTCGGGCAGCACAGATCAGCGAAGAGCAATCATGGGCACTGTTCGAGATTCCGGAGCTGCGAGTAGCAATCGCTGCATTAAATTCAGACATGGCAGAGAGTCACCTCGAGGAGGATCATTACGGTTGGCTTGGTGAGAAGCAGCTCATTTGGGCTGCCGACCGCATGAGATCCTACGAAGCCAAGCAGTGGCTCCGGATAGCGGCCGTTCACCATAACGTTCATCGCGGAGCACAATCCGACGACGAGAACATGCGCGATGCTGATGCGCTTCAGAGGATACTCGCCCCTCACTTGAATATTCTCTTCCACGGCCACACGCACAATGGTGGCCGGATTTCATATATTGGTTCCACGGCTGTAGTGTCCACAGGAAGCGCTGGAGTAATCAAGGAAGCTAGACCTGAAGAGGTGCCAAACCAGTATCAGATTGTACGAATTTACCCAACGCACATTGAGCAGTACGCCAGGATGTACGTACCAACTCAATCCAGGTGGATGGGAGACAATCGAATTTCTCCGGACGGGAATAATTGGCGACACCGCGAGACGTATACCGCAAAAAGCACAAGCGATACATTTTCTAAGCATCGAATCAAGAACATCCAAGTTCCAAAGAAAAAACCTGCATCAACCTTACGCGGTCGACAGTCCCAAGTTCCGTCGAGTCGTGCCGTAAAGTCGCTAACAGTACTTCGCCAATTTGTTTCCACGGGAACTGCTGAGGGTGAGGGTACATTTTTAAAAGATGCCTTCGTTACACCTCGTGACTATCTGGAAATAATCACACCGCCAGCATCGAGTCCTAGAATCTTGGTCGGCAAAAAGGGCAGTGGGAAGTCCGCATTCATCAATTACCTTCTCGAACGACTCGCTCCCGCAAAAATTCCCGCGTTGCTGTTGCGCCCGGACGATCTTCAATTGGACGAGCAGCATCAAGTAGAAACAGTCGCCCAGCTAAAATCCAGAGCGTATAGTAAGCTACTGAGGGCCATTTCATTCAATGCATGGGCACGTCTGCCGGGAATTATTACCCCAGAAGATGAAATATTTCTCCGCGAAATTGAGAGACACCATCAGCTTTCTGAGTTTCAACTGGCCCGATTGAGTAGACTGGTTGCGAACCTTGGAGCATCCGCCGACAATGTAGACACGCACGCAGCACTCAAAGGCGCATTGAACGAAGATTCCACGGGGCAATTCGACGTCCTCTTGTCTTCAAGTCGCAACGTATTTTATTTGCTACTTGATGATACTGACCAACTCGCAGCGGTAGCCACTCCCGGACATCTTAATCGCATATGGGGATTCCTCCTCGCTGTTCGAAAGCTAACCTCAGAATGCTCAAATGTAAAATGCATCGTGAGTATCCGGAGCGAGATATGGCGAAGACTGGAGGTTGATCCGCTCGGGCAGCGAGATCAAACAGATCATTTTCGCTTACTGGTGCACTATCTCAATCCATCAAAGACGCATATTCAGAACATCCTAGAAAAGCGACTGGAGCTTGCAAGTCGCCGCATTCGGAGAGTGGACGGATCATCGTTGTACGCACCGTTTTTTGATGGTCATTCGGTGACCATACCGACCACCAATGATACGAGTAGTTGGAAAGAGTTCTTTCTGGTGCGTTCGCGAGGGCGCCCCCGTGACGTCATTCAGCTAGTGTCTCATGTTACAAGGATTGCGATCGAGTGTGATGCGCCGAAGGTAAATTCCGATCATGTTGCAACTGGAATGCTGGAGTTTTCCAGAGGCCGTGTTTCTGACATTGCTGCGGAGATTGGCGAGGAATGCCCGCAGTTTTTCCAGGTTGTTCAATCGCTATGGCGGGTGCCCTTTAAGGCAAACATAGAAGACGTGCGGGAGCACCTGCAACGTTTGCCGTCTACCATGAGAATCCAAGTCCGCGGCACGATACTACGTCCAGGTGAATTGGAAGATGCTATTCGGCTCTGGGGATTGCTGTACGAGTCGGGTGTGCTCAACGCACGCATCGCAGACGCCCGCCAACGCGAAGGGTACCGTCACATTGACCCTCTCGAGGATCCCAATTTGGTGTGCCAAGAGCGATGGAACGAAATGCAGTCCGTAATATGGGAGATCAATCCGGCCTATCGCGACTTCTTACTTCAGACTAAACGAGCTGAAGAGAACCGAGACGGATTGCCGCCGACCTCTTGATCTCTGAATCAGAGAGAACCTGCGACGAGAGAGCGGGCCATAAGTGTGAACAAGGCGAGCGGCTTCTGGCTGATATTCACGGCAAGCTCGTCGACGACGTCGACGAGCAAATCCAGCATGCGTAACACACAGACGACGTGCTGATGCGCATCATGTTGAGTCCGACTCCGTGCATCACAATCCTGTTGACGCGCAGGCTGGCTGATGGAACGCCGAACAGGCCCTCTGATGGACATTAAGGGAGTGCACGGTTGCGGTCAAGGAGCGCGACGCGCAATCCCCCGGTGCGCGCCGCAGACCGCCTCATAATGAACATCATCGTGTTGAACGTCGACGCCGGCGCTGGCGAGGAGTGCCTTCCTCGTGCCGAGGGTAAATTAACCTCGTGGTGGAGTTCGAGTTCCTTCAACGCGCTTGCCGTTCGCTGCAGGAGCGATCGCGACGTCGCCTTGACCTCGGCGCCCTGATCGTCGGTCGAGCACGCATCGAAGGAGAATTGGCAAAGTCCGCCAGTTAAGCGCCGCACCAATCAGAAGTGCACCGTCGTACCCTGGCATCACGGCCACGACGCGCTGACGATTCCAACGCTCAAGCTCATCATTTTTTCCCTGATGAACGGCAACTATACGTATTATTATAATTGATCCCGCGCCGCGCCATGAACACGGTCTCCACAGGCCTCCGCCTTCGGAATCCTGCCTTTCTTTAGAGACCAATTGTTGGTCCTGGCGATGCCACGTTATAATTCGATCCGAGCGCGTCTCCGAACGCACGCTGCAGGACGATGGGATCGAAGTACTCGTAATACTCCGCGATCTGCCCGTTCTGGATCACGAACATCGCGGCGTACGTGTTGTTGTAGGGTCCCCCGGACTTGAGCCGAATCTCGCCGCGGTAGGTCACGAAGAACCGGGACGGGTCGACCATGTCGTGGACGACGCGGTCGGGGAACCGCATGCTGGCGAAGTTGTCGGGCATGCCCCGGTATTGATTGAAGATCGCGGCCCGCCCCTCGAGCCGCTTCGGGAAGCCTTCCGGAGAGAAGGGCATGACTTGCGTGCCCTGCTCGGCGAAGAGCTCGGAGAAGCCGCGGATGTCGAACGCCTCCAGCCGGGCGAAGAAGGCGTGGACGACGGCGCGGTTCTTCTCCCGCACCTCCGATGAGCTCGAGCTGGACATGACTTCCTCCGTGGGCCTGCGCTGCGGCGAGGCGCAGCTGGGGGTCGAGATGATGAAGAGAGACAACACCGCAAACTTGAGCGCGCGTCGCATGGCTTCCTCCATGGCGCCAGCCAGCGTGGCGGCCGGCGGCGACACCGGCACGCCGCACCGCCGGACGGGCGTGATGCAAAAAGGGTTGATCGGCGCCGGTCGCGCTTCCCCGGCGCGCCGGCCGCCGGCTCAGCGCGCAGCCAGGGTCGCGCGCAGGTGCGCGGCGGCCTCCTGGCTCGCGCGCTCCACCGTCGCCGGGTCGTCGTAGAAATGGAACTGCGTTCCAGCCGTCCACACCACGCGCGGCGCCGCCGGCATCGCGGCCGCGAAGCGCTTCGCCCCGTCCGGAATGGCGCCCTCCTCGGAATGGACGATGAGCGTCGGCGCGCGCAGGCGCGGCGCGCTCGCCAGCGCGTCGAACTCCAGCCACCCGGGCCACGACATCACCGCGAATCGATTCCCCCACTGCGGGATCCCGCCGCGGCGCACGTCCAGGTAATAGTCGAATTGACCGACCATCGCCGCGCTCGAGTCGGTCACGCTCACGGCCGGCACATAGCTGACCTCGCCCGTCGCCGCGAAGCGCGCGCGCGCCTCCCTCCCCTTGCGCACCCGCTCGGCGACGCCCTCCGGCCCGCCGTACACCGAGGCGGCGAGCGCCGCGTCGTGGAGCCACGGGGCGACCATCACCACGCTCTTCACGCGCGGGTCGTCCGCCGCCTCCGCCGCGACGTATCCGCTGCTGGCGCAGACGCCCACGAGCCCGAGGCGGTTACCGTCGACGGCGGGGTGCGCCGACAGGAACGCCACCGCGGCGCGGATGTCCTCGATCTTCCGCGCCGGCGACTCCTCGTGACGAGGCGCCCCCTCGCTCTCGCCGAAGCCGCGAACGTCGAACGTGAGCGCCGCGAATCCGGCGGCCGCGAGGCGCTGCGCGTACAGCGAAGGCATCTGCTCCTTCACCGTCGTCCACGACCCGAGCACCGCCACCGCGGGCACGCGCTCTCCCTCCCGGGCGCTCGCCGGCAGGTGCAGGACGCCCACGAGCTCCGCGCCCTCGCTCGGAAAGCGCACGTGCTCGACGCGGTAGTCGGGCGCCCGCGGGGCGGGGAGGCCCGCCCGCTCGCGCGCGCGCTCGAGGAGCGCGGCGTTCCCCGTCGACTCGCCGGGGATCATGCGCATGCGCGTCACCTTCCACCCCGAGGCCGTGCGCGCGAGCTCGTGCTCGTAGCGGCCGGCCAGGCTCCAGAGCTCGCCGCCCGCCGCGCCGGCGAGGTGGTGAGCCGCCTGGAAGCGCGAGCGCACGCGCGCGAGATCGGGGTCGACGAAGCTCACCTGCTCGTCGCGGATCGCGTGCTGGGTGCTGTCGAACGCCGACAGGAGCGGTTGCCACCGGGAGACGATCTCCTCGGGCGTGAGCAGCTCGGGGATGCCGTAGTCGAGCACGACGCGCCCGGCGAACGCCGAACGCACCGTGTCCCACTGGCGCAGATCGGCGCCTCGGGCGACGTTGTGGATGGTCTCCAGGATGGCGGATCGGTCTCTCGTCGCGTTCTGCATGGGGTTCTCCTTCGCGCCGGGCTGGACGGCGCTGGTCGGGCTGCCACAGGCGGTGAGCGCCAGGGCGAGAGCGGCGATGGCGGCGCGGGCTCCGGTGGTCGTCATAGGGGCTCCTGATCGCGCCGTGAGGGTGCGCCCGCGCGGCGCCCCGCGCTTGAACGAAGCCCGCGCGCGCCGTTGAAGAAACCTGCGCGGAGGGGACCTGCGCCGTTCGCCTCGCGCCGCCAGGGCAGGTAAAGTCGGGCGGGTGAGAGGTCGCAGCGCGGTTCCGTTCGTCGCCTCGAGCTCGTCCGAGCCCGTCGACGCGCTCGCGTCGGCGCGCATCCACGTCTCCAGCGCGCACCTGGGCTGGCCGGAGGTGCACGTCGAGGTGGGGGAAAACCCGTCGTGGGACGTGCACGATCTCACCGTGCGCGCGCATTACCTCGCGCTGAACACCGACCCTCACGCGCTGACCTTCGAGGCGGTCGTCGACGGGCGCCCCCGCGAGATCACCCTCACGCCAGGGCAGCTCTGGTTCTGCCCAGCGGGGGAGTCGTTCACGCACCGCGTGGCGGCGCCCGCGAGCTTCGCCATCGTGACGCTCGAGCCCGAGAAGGTGCTCCGCGTGCTCGGGGAGCCCGAGGAGCGCGAGCTCAGGCGGGCCTACTCGGTCGATTCCCCGCAGCTGGAGCACCTCGTCCGCGCCCTCTCGGCCGAGGCCGAGCGCGGGGGCCCGAGCGGGGCCGTGTTCGTCGACGCCCTCGCCACGGCGCTGGCCGTGCAGATGGCCGCGACGTTCGCCGTGAAGGCGGCGCCCGCCCTCGCGGCGCGCGGCGGGAAGCTGTCGCGGGGCGCCCTCCAGCGCGCGCTCGAGCTTGTCGACGCGGAGCTCGGCGAGGGGCTCACGGTCGAGCGCATGGCCGGCGCCGCGGGGCTGAGCGCGGCGCACTTCGCCCGCGCGTTCCGCCGATCCCTCGGCGTCGCCCCGCACCAGTACGTCATGCGGCGGCGCCTCGAGCGCGCCCGGCAGGCGCTCGAGGCGCGGGACGCCGATATCCTCAACGTCGCGCGCCGGCTGGGCTTCGCGGACCAGGCCCACCTGACCCGGCTCTTCAAGCGTGAGTTCGGCGTGACTCCCGGACAGTACATGCGCGATCGCGCCCGCTGACGCGACAGGCGCCCAGGCCCGACGGGCCGAGCAGCCTTGTGGCTCGCGCCGCCGTGGCGACGACTCGCATCGTCCTCATCGCCATCACCCTCGTCGCCACCGCAGCTCAGCTCGCTCCCCCGCACGGAATCCCGCGCTCCACGGCGCGGGCGAGGGCCTCGGCGGCGAGCCGCTGAGCTAGCATGGCGCCGATGCCGCTCGATCACCGGCGCATCCTGCCCATCGCGGACCGGCTCCACGCGGAGCCCGGCTATGCAGGCCGGGATGTGACCATCGCCTTCCTCGACTCCGGCTTTTACGCCCACCCGGACCTCGTCACGCCGCGCAGCCGCATCCTCGCCTACCACGACCTCTTCGCCCCCGAAGCGGACCTCTCCGCGCTCGAGCGCCCCGACGTCTCGTCGTGGCACGGCATGATGACCTCGGTGGTCGCCGCCGGGAACGGCGCGCTCTCGGGGGGGCGCTTCCGCGGGCTCGCCTGGGAGGCGAACGTCGTGCTGGTCAAGGTCGGCTCCGCGCACCGCATCGTCCACGACGACATCCGCAGGGGCATCGAGTGGGTGATCGCCCACCGCGAGCAGCACCGGATTCGCGTGCTCAACATCTCGTGCGGCGGCGATTACGAGGAGTCGTACCTGACCGGCGGCCTGTCGCGCGCGGCCGACGACGCGACCCGCCACGGCATCGTCGTCGTGGCGGCCGCGGGCAACGCCGGGCACGACGCCGCGCACAACGTCCTCCCGCCGGCCAGCGCGCCGAGCGTCATCGCGGTCGGGGGGCTCGACGACGGCGGCGCCGGGGAGCAGACGTGGCACTACCACTCGTCGTACGGGCTCACCCTCGACGGGCTGCAGAAGCCCGAGATCATCGCCCCGGCGATCTGGCTGGCGGCGCCCATCCTGCCCGGGACGCCGACCGCGGCGCAGGCGCAGCTCCTGTCGCTGCTCGACGGCGCGCGGGACGAGGATCTGCCGGGGCTGCTCGTCGAGCACGCGTGCGTCGATCCGGACCTCGACGCCGTCGCCGGGCGCGAGCCGTACCTCGTGCGCCAGCTCGCGGCCGCCAAGCTGCGCGACCAGAAGGTGATCTCCGGCCACTACAAGCACGTGGACGGGACGAGCTTCGCCGCGCCGATCGTCAGCAGCGTCGTGGCGCAGATGCTGGAGGCGAACCCGCGCCTGTCCCCGCAGCAGTGCCGGCGCATCCTGATGAAGACCGCGCGCGGGCTGCCCGGCATCCCGCTCGAGCGGCAAGGCTGGGGCGTCGTGCAGCCCCGCGCGGCCGTGGCCGCGGCGCGCGCCGCCTGAGCGGGCCGCGCTCCGGGACGCGCCCGGCCGCGGCGCCGAGGCCTGCCCCGCCCAGCCGCCCTCACCGCGGCACGGGGAGCGCCTTCTCGGCCCACTGCGGGATGTGGTTCCCCGTCGGGTCCGTCATGTCGTCGTTCTGCTGGGGCATCCACACCGGCGCGAAGCTCGGGTCGCCCTGGATCGCCCCGCCCGGCGCGAGCGTCACGGCCGCGAACCAGAGCTGCGGCTTCGTCGTGCCGTCGGTCGACCCGGGCAGGCGCAGGCCGTAAGGGCGCCGCGACGAGAACGCGACCCAGTAGATGTTCTTGCCGCGGTAGATGTCGTGGCCCGGCCCGAAGCGAGGCCACGAGTTCGCCCAGGTGTCGCCGCCGTTCGCCCGCGCGAGGTCGACCGGCGCGCCCCCCGCGACCGGGATCAGCTGGAGGCGCGCGGAGTTGTCGTCGTAGGCGTCGCACGGGTCGTTGCCGGCGGCGCCGTTGCCCGGAGGCCCGTCGCAGCTCGACGTGTTGAACACCACCCAGGCGCCGTCATCGGAGATGGCGGGATAGTAATGGGTCCGGCCCTGCTCGCGCGGCACGAGCACGCGCGGCGCGTCGAACTCGCCCTCCCCGTCCGAGGCGGCGACCAGGATCTGCGCGCCCCGCACCGTGTCGCCGTAGAGCTCGGGGCCCGCGCCGTTCTCCCCCGGCTGCCACGCGACGAACGCGAGGTGCTTGCCGTCCGGCGACCAGAACGGCTGCGTCAGCCGCTCGCCCACCTCGCCGAACAGGTCGCCGAACGCCTCGAGCGTCTCGTTGGCGCGACGGAGCGTGAGCGCGCCGCGGAAGGCGTTGACCATGAGCTCGCCGTCCGGCGAGAAGGTGGTCATCGTCGCGAACCCGTCCGGGTCGGTGTTGCGGAGCGCGATGATCTCCGCGGTCGCGACGTCCACCAGCGCGAACGACGACGGGCCGCTGCCGCCGAACGTGAGCGCCATCTTGTCGCCGGCCTGCGCGAGGGCGTGGCACCCCATGCACGGCATCTCCTGCCCGTTCGCCAGCGGCGGCGACTGCTCGTTCTCCCAGAACAGCTCGGGCGGGCTCGCCGCGTCGTCGAGATCGTAGCGGTAGATGGCGGCCGACTGGAGCGACGTGCCGTCGGTGCGCCAGTAGTACAGGCCGCCCGAGAGCGCCGCGCTCGCCCACCGGACGTCGATCGCCGCGCTCACCCCGAGCTCGCTCCCGTCCTCGGCGGCGAGGCGGACGCGCGTCTCCATCGCCTCGCCCTCGCTCGTGCGCACGAGCATCGGCACCATCTCCGCCGGGAGCGCCATCGCGCACCCGCCCGCGTCCGGGATCGCCTCGCAGGCGCCGATGATGCGTAAGTTGATGAAATCGCCGAAGATTTCTATACGGCCGACGCTCTGCCCGGCGCTGCCCTTGCGGACCTGGAGCTCGACCGTGCCGATGTTGGAGGGGAAGAGCGCGCCGTCGAGGGGATAGGCGATCGCGGGGGCGTTCGCCGCCGCCGGGGCGCCGCCGAACGCGGCGCTCGCCCCGGGGGGAGCGCCCGGCAGCGCGACCTCGCCGGCGAGCTTCACGGTGACGTCGGCGCTCGCCCTGAGGGAGCCGTCCGCGGCGGTCACCCGGACGCGTCCGGGGGAGCTGGTCGTGAGCTGGCCTTCGTTCACGTGGACGAAGAGGTCGTCGGCGGTCCAGGTCACCAGCGCGGTGACGTCGCGCTCGGCGCCGTCCTGGAAGCGGCCGACGGCCTTGAGCTGCGCCGAAGCGGTCTCGCGGAACGCGAGCTCGACCGAGGTTGCGCCCGGCTCGATGCGCAGCGCGACGAGCCCCTCCACCGCGCCGCTGCTCGAGGAGCCGCCGCCGCCCTGCGCGCCGCTCCCCGACGCGCCGCCGCCCTGCGCGCCGCTCCCGGACACCCCGTCGCCCGAGGAGCACGCCGCCCCGGACGCCGCGATCGCCGTCGCGAGGACAAGGAGGAGCGTCGCTCGGTGCCCCGTGCGCGAGCCTGTCCTCGCGGAAAACGCGCGTGATCTCATGGTGTGATCTCCAGGTTGAGCGTCGAACGGGCAGGCTACCATGCCCGGCTGCAGGCCCCCGCGCGCCGCCGCCGAGCGCCCGCCCGGGGGGGGGAGCATGACCAGGCAGACGCGGCCAGCCTGGGGGAATACCTTGCGTACCCCGCCGCCGGCCGGTAGCTTCGAGACGCCTCAAGGCTCGTTCGTCCTCGACCTCTGATCCGGCCGCCTGCTGCAACGTGGTTGCCTCTTCCGAACGTGGGGTGACGGCCGGTCGTCGGGGAGCGTTTTCGCGTGCGGCCCGCGGCACGATCCGGGCCGTCCGCGAGGGAAGCGGGGATCGTGCAACGGGATTGGCGGCAGACATGAGCAAGCGGCTTTATGTGGGGAACCTGGCGTTCCATTCGACGGAAGACAACCTGCGCAACGCGTTCGAGTCGGCAGGCGTCGAGGTTCTGTCGATTCAGTTGATGACGGACCGGATGACCGGGCAGTCCCGCGGGTTCGGCTTCGTCGAGGTGAGCGACGCGCAGGCGCAGGCGGCCATCAACGCGCTGCACGGCAAGGACCTCGACGGCCGCACCCTGACGGTCAACGAGGCGCGCGAGCGCACCGGCGGCCCCGGCGGCGGCGGCGGGGGCGGGGGCGGCTTCCGCGGCGGCGGCGGCGGCGGCGGTGGCCGTGGCGGCGGCGGTGGCCGTGGCGGTGGCCGCGGCGGCGGCGGGCGCGACCGCTGGTAGCCGCAGCGAGGTCGAGCCCCCCTGGCGCTTCGCCAGGGTGATCGGATCGGCGGGGGGACACGAAGGCGGGAAGGCAGGAAGAAAGATCAACGATCTTCCCGCCTTCCCGCTTTCGTCGTGGCGCTCTCCTGGGCGGAGGCGCCCCGACCCGGCGGCGCGGCGGCCTCGCGCCAGGCCGCGCCGCCCTGCGCTCTAGCTGGCGCGCTGCGCCGCGGGGCGGCGGAACGGCTTGCGGCCGGCGAAGATCTGGCCATCGCCGAGCGCGTACGAGATCCGGAGCAGCTGGTTGTACTTCGCGACGCGATCCGAGCGGGACGCGGAGCCGGTCTTGATCTGGCCCGCGTTCGTCGCGACCGCGAGATCGGCGATGAACGTGTCCTCGGTCTCGCCCGAGCGGTGCGAGATGATCGACCGGTAGCCGCCCTCGGCCGCCTGGCGGATGCACTCGAGCGTCTCGGTGACCGTGCCGATCTGGTTCAGCTTGATGAGGATGGCGTTGGCGAGGCCGTCCTCGATGCCCTTCGAGAGGCGCGCGGGGTTCGTCACGAACAGGTCGTCGCCGACGAGCTGGACCTTCTTGCCGAGCCGCTCCGTGAGCAGCCGCCAGCCCTTCTCGTCGTTCTCCGCGACGCCGTCCTCGATCGACACGATCGGGAACGCCTTGCTGAGCTCCTCGTAGATCGAGACGATCTCCTCCCGGGTCTTCTGCTGCTTGTCGAAGGTGTACCGCTCGGTCTTCGCGTCGTAGAACTCGCTGAGCGCCGAGTCGAGCGCGACGCCGACGTCCTCGCCCGGGCGGTGGCCGGCGGCCTCGATGGCGCGCACGACGTACTCGAGCGCCGACCGGTTCGACGCGAGGCGCGGGGCGAAGCCGCCCTCGTCGCCGACGGCCGTGACCATGCCGTCCTTCTTGAGCAGCCCCTTCAGGGTGTGGAAGATCTCGGCGCCCGTGCGCAGCGCCTCGGCGAACGACTCGGCGCCGTAGGGGACGATCATGAACTCCTGGATCTCGAGGCCGTTGTCGGCGTGCACGCCGCCGTTCAGGATGTTCATGAGCGGCGTCGGCAGGACGCGCGCCGCGGCGCCGCCGAGGTAGCGCCAGAGCGGGAGGTCGACCGTGTCCGCGGCGGCGCGGGCGGCGGCCATCGAGACGGCGAGGATCGCGTTGGCCCCGAGCTTCGACTTGTTCGCGGAGCCGTCCGCCTTGATGAGCACCTGGTCGAGCTCGGCCTGATCGAGCGCATCCATCCCGAGGATGGCCGGACCGAGGACGGTCTCGATGTTCTTCACCGCGGTGAGCACGCCCTTGCCGAGGTAGCGCTTCTTGTCGCCGTCCCTGAGTTCGACGGCCTCGTGCTCGCCGGTCGACGCGCCGCTCGGCACGGCCGCGCGGCCGGTGCCGCTCAGCGTGGTGACCTCGGCTTCGACGGTGGGGTTGCCGCGCGAATCGATGACTTCGCGGGCGATGACGCTCTGGATCTCCGACATGACCTCTCCTCAAGGGACCGCTTCCGCGCGACCCCGGCAGCTCTCGAAGGGGGCTCGAGAAGCGGCGGGAGCATAGGCACGGCCCTCCCCGGATGTCGACGCTCCGGTGCACCCGCGGCGCTCCAGCGCGCCGCGCCGCGCCGGAGCCGCCGACGGCCGGCGGGGCGCGCCTCGCGGCTGACGCGGAGCCGACACGCGGCTGGACGGAGCGGGCGCTCGCCGCGCCGTCGGCCCGAGCGCGCGGACGCGCACGCGCGCCCGGGTCGACGGGCCACGCGCGCCTGGCGTAAGCTCGCGGCCGCGTGGAAACCTCCATCGGCGTCTTCGGTGAGGAGATGCTCCTCTGGCTCTGCATGCTCCGCCAATCCCCGCGGCGGCCGCCGGCCGATCACGTGCTGCGGCAAGCGAACCTGCTGCTCGAGGAGCTCAAGGGGTCCAAGCTCGCGCAGGACATGCCGATCGCCTCGGTCGACGACGGCATGTTCGCGATCGCCGCCTTCGCGGACGAGCTCGCGATGTCGCTGCCGGACCTCCGGCCGGTCTGGGCCCAGCGCCCGCTCCAGGCGGCGCGGTGGATGACGAACAACGCGGGCGTCGAGCTCTTCGAGCGGCTGGAGCGCGTCCGGAGCGGCCCGCTGCCGGTGATGGCGACCTACGCCTGCGTGCTCGGCCTCGGCTTCCGCGGCCGCTACGGGCTGCCGGGGCAGAGCGCCGACGACCTCCTGCGGATCCGCCGCGATCTCTCGCTGAAGCTCGGCGTGGATCCGGACCGCGACTGGAGCGGCGGGGTGCTCCGGCCGGCGCGCGTGGACGGCGTGGACGCGCAGCACCTCCCCAACCTGCCGCTGTGGCAATCCGCGCTGGTCGGGCGCGCCCTCGCGGCGCTCGTCGCGATCGGCGGCGCGGTCGCGCTCGGGTGGACGATCGCGCAAAAGGTCGGATGATCGGATGAGCGGCTCCTTCGTGTACGAGCTGGCGAGCGTCCACGCGCTGGTCCAGCAGGCGAACCCGGACAGCGACCAGGGGATCTACGCGGTCCCCTGCTACCTCGTGCTCGGCGAGCCGGGCTCGGGCCGCTCCACGGTGATCCGCGCGATGAACCTCACCTGGCCCCCGGGCGGCGCCCCGCTCCAGATCGGCGTGCCCGGGGCGCGGTGCTCGTACTGGCTGGCGAAGGAGGCGCTCTTCATCGAGCCCGAGGCGTCGGTGCTCGGCCCGCGGCGGGAGCCGGCCGAGCTCGCGCAGCTCTGCGACGAGCTGCGCCGCTCGCGGAAGCGCGAGCCGATCGACGGCATCCTCCTCGTCCTGAGCATCGCGGACTTCGCCGAGCTCGACGAGCAGGGGGTCGAGGCGTACGCGAACCGGATGCGCGCGTACCTCATCGAGGTCGGCCGCGCGCTGCGCGCCGACGTGCCGGCTTACGTGGTGCTGTCGCGCTACGACACGCTGTGGGGCTTCGCCGAGGTGTTCCAGTGGACGCACGAGCGCGGTCGCGAGGAGCCCTGGGGCTTCACGCTCCCGCTCGAGGCGGGCCCGGGCGCCGCGGCCCCGCGGATCCTCCAGGAGCTCGAGGGGCTGAACGCGCGGCTGGAGTCGTACTGTCTGGCGCGGGTGAGCTCGGAGGACCCGCCCGACGCGCGGATGCGGGCGTTCCAGCACCTGGCCGAGGTGCGGGCGCTGATGGCGCGGCTGCGGCAGCTGTTCGGGGCGCTCGCCATGGAGAACGCGTTCGAGCGGGCGCCGTGGCTGCGCGCGGTGGCGATCGGCAGCGCGCTGCCCGGCATGGGGGACCGGCTCCGCGCCGGGGTGACGCGGTTCATCAACATGGGGCTGGCGCAGCCGCCGCACGTGGCGGTCGCGCAGCGGCCCGGGGGGCTGCCGATCCACGCGACCATGAGGGTGGTCGTGCTGCCGGAGCGGGACATCGTGCCGCTCCGGCCGCGGTGGCGGGACGACCGGTTCACGCTGTTCGGCTTCGTCGGCGGGCTGCTCCTGCTGCTCGCGGCGGGTCTGACGGAGCTGATCCTGCGGTTCGTTGGGTGACGTGACGCCCGCGGCGCGGAGGAGGGTGACCGGCGAGGCGGCCGCCGCGCCTCCTCCGCGGCGACCGCGCCCGTCTCCGCCCCGCGCCTGTTGAGGCGCAGCGCCGCCGGCGCCGCGCGCCCGGTTGACAGGGCGTGCGGAAGGCTCATACGCACGCGATGGGGGGGCGCGTCTCGCCTGCGGGATCGATCCACCGATCAGGGCGCTCGCCGCGCGGCGCACGGCTCGGTGCGCGGCGCTGCCCCGGCGGGACCGGGGCGGCGGGCGCGAGGACGGCGCGATGACGCACCTCCCGATCCAGCCAGGCGCGACCCGCATCCGAGGGCACCACGTCACCGCGAAGATCGGCGAGGGCGCGGGCTCGGCCATGTACCGGGCCCGCCGCGACGCCGACGGGCTCGAGGTGGCGATGAAGATGCTGTACGCCGATTACACGCGGATCGGCGATATCCTCCGCTTCAAGCACGCCTATCGCGTCATCCAGCGCATCGACTCGGCGAGGGTCCTCAAGGTGCACGCCGTCGAGGAGCACGGAGACGGGCTGGTGCTCTTCACCGAGTATTTCCCGGGCGCCCCGCTCTCCTCGACGCGGAGTTCGGCGGCGGCAGGCGAGCTCGACGTCTTCGCGGTGCTCGACGCCGTGATCCCCGTGGCCGAAGCGCTGGCCGACATCCACCGTCACGGCCTCATCCACGGCGACGTGAGGCCCCCGAACATCCTGCTCGGAGAGGGCGGCCAGGTGAAGCTCACCGGCTTCGACGTCGACGCCCTCGTGACGCGCGAGAAAGAGGAGATCTATTCCCGCCACGTCCTCACGGAGGTGCTCCCTTACGCGTCGCCCGAGCAGACCGGCCGCATGAACCGCAGCGTGGACTACCGCACCGACATGTACTCGCTGGGGGTCGTGCTCTACGAGATGCTCACCGGGCGGCGGCCGTTCGAGGCGGCGGACCCGCTCGAGCTGATGCACGCCCACATCGCGGTGGCGCCCGTCCCGCCGTCGGAGGCGAGCCCGGCGGTGCCCGGCGCGCTCTCGGCGATCGCGATGAAGCTCCTCAGCAAGAACGCCGAGGATCGCTACCAGTGCGCCGAGGGGCTGAAGGCCGATCTGGAAGAGCTCCGGTCGCGGCGGCGGAGCAGCGGCCTCTCGGGGGCGTTCAGCCCCGGCCAGCACGACAGGAGAGACCTCTTCCGGCTCCACCAGAAGCTCTACGGCCGCGAGGGGGACATCCGGGCGCTCATCGATTCGTTCGACGACGTGCTCCGGGGCAAGCGCACGATCGTCCTCGTCTCGGGCTATTCGGGCATCGGCAAGTCGTCGCTCGTCCAGGAGATCCTGAAGCCGCTGGCGCGCGAGAAGGGCTATTACATCAGCGGGAAGTACGATCAGTACAACCGCGACAGGCCCTACAGCGCCCTCGTCCACGCGTTCGACGGGCTCATCAAGCAGCTCCTCTCCGAGAGCGAGGAGCGGATCGCGGCGTGGCGCGGCGCCATCCTGGAGGCGCTGGGGAGCAACGGGCAGGTCCTCTGCGACGTGCTCCCGTCCTTGAAGCACATCCTCGGCGAGCAGCCGCCCGTCCCCGCGCTCGGCCCCGTGGAGGCCCAGAACCGCTTCATCCTCTACTTCCAGAAATTCGTCTGCGTGTTCGCCCGGCACGCCCACCCGCTGGCCGTGTTCCTCGACGATTTGCAGTGGGTGGACTCGGCCAGCCTCGGCGTGATCGAGAGCATCCTCGCGAAGGACGGCGTGGAGTCGCTCTTCTTCTGCGGCGCTTACCGCGACAACGAGGTGAGCCCGACCCACCCCGTGCTCGTCGCGCTGGAGGAGCTCGAGAAGGGCGGCCTCGGGGTGCGGCGCATCGTCCTCGCGCCCCTCGGGCTGGGCCACCTGACCGAGCTCGTGCGCGACAGCCTCCAGACCGCCGACGGGGGCCCGCTCGCGGCCGCGGTCCTGAAGAAGACCGCAGGCAATCCGTTCTTCGTGAAGCAGTTCATGCGGCACCTCTACGACGCGAAGGCGCTGGTCTTCGATCCGGCGAGGGGCTGGGGCTGGGATCTGCGGCAGATCGAGCGGCTCGGGTGCACCGACAACGTCCTCTGCCTCATGGCGGAGACGATCCGGCGCCTGCCGCCGGCGACGCAGCGGGTGCTCCGGCTGGCCTCGGCGATCGGCAACACGTTCGAGCTCGACGTCCTGAACACCGTGAGCGAGCGCGCCCCCGAGGAGACGTACGCGAGCCTCGACCACGCCTTCGGCGAGGGCCTGATCGTGAGCGCGAACGGGCAGGCTCGCTTCGCGCACGACAAGATCCAGGAGGCCGCGTATTCGCTGATCCCGGAGCGCGACAGGCCGGCGTTCCACTACCGGATCGGGAGGCTCTTGCTCGGCAAGCTGCGCTCCGACAGGGGGCACGACCTGTTCGACGTCGTCGATCACCTGAACAGCGCGGGCGATCTGATGAAGGACCCGGAGGAGCGCATGGAGTCGGCCCGGCTCAACCTCCAGGCCGCCGCGCGCGCCGAGGAGTCGGCGGCCTTCGCCGCGGCGCTGAAGTACCTGGAGCACGGCATGGCCATGCTGCCTGCAGACGCGTGGACCACCGATTACGAGCTGGCGTTCCTCTATCACACGAAGAAGGGCCTCTTGCAGTCGCTGTGCGGGCGGCACGACGACGCGCTCGCGACGCTCACGGTCACCTTCGACAGGGCGGAGGGGCGCCGCCACCAGACGGAGGTGCGGCGCCTGAAGATGAAGGTCGAGATCCTGAAGAACGATCTGCCCGCCGCCATGGACGAGGGGCTCGCCGCGCTGCGCGCCTACGACATCCACCTGCCGCCCTATCCGGACGACGGCGCGCTCGCCGCCGAGCTCGCGCGGACCCTCGAGATCATCGGCGACCGCCCCATCGCGTCTCTGGTCGACCTGCCCGCGCTGGACGACCCCGAGATCGCCGCCCTCCAGGACCTCCTTCAGGAGATGTTCTCGCCGACCTACCAGCTCGGCACGAACAACTTCGGCATCACGGTGATGAAGGCGCTCCAGGGCTCGCTCCTGCACGGCATCTCGAAGAGCTCGATCTACGCCTACGTGAATTTCGGGACGTTCCTCTGCGCCGGGCTCGACATCGAGAAGGGCTACGCCTTCGGGCGGGCGGCGGTCCGCCTGAACGAGCGCTGCCCGGACGCGAAGTCCGAATCCATGCTGTGCAACATGTGGGGGGCGTGGGTGCAGCACTGGATGGACACCTACGAGAGCTCGAAGGCGTCGCTGCGCAAGGGCATCCACGCCGGCGTCGAGACAGGACAGTACATCTGGGCCTTCTACAACGCGTGCAACGCGAGCGTGAACGCCCTGCTCCGCGGGGCGCACCTCCACGACGTCCTCGAGGAGGCGAGGCTGCACGCGCCGCTCTGCAAGCTCGACGAGTTCAACACGATCACGTGGATGGTCGGGGCCGTCGCGCAGCTCAGCGAGCACCTGGGCGCGCCGGCCGGGGGCGACTGGAGGCGGGGGGCGTGGGTCGACATCGGCGCGGTCGCCGAGGAGGCCCGCCGCATCGACAACCGGGCGTCGCTCTATTTCTTGAACGTCTTCGAGGTCATCGCCGGCGTCTTCGAGGGCGCGTACGAGGAGGTGGCGGCGCTCTGGGGCAGGGCCGACCCCGGCAGCCTCGGGATGCTCGCCGCGTGGCACGCGAGCCCTTGCTATTACTTCTATGGTGGACTGGCCTTCTCGCGGGCCGCCGGGACCGCCGCCCCTGCGCTCAGGGAAGCCTACCTCGCGAGGCTCCGGGAGTGCGCGCGCAAGGTGGAGTCCTGGGCGGCCCTCGGGCCGGAGAGCCACCGTCACCGCGCCTCGATCCTGAAGGCCGAGCTCGCCCGGAGCGAGCGGCGCGAGGGCGCGGGCGCCCTGTACGATCAGGGGATCATGGCCGCCCGGGAGAGCCAGTTCCTGCATGACGCGGCGCTCGCCAACGAGCTCTGCGCCCGCCATTACCTCGATCTGGGCAGGACCTTCGTCGCGTGTGCCTACATGACCGAGGCGCACCGCCTCTATGGTCGCTGGGGCGCCGCGCGCGCGATGCGGCGCCTCGAGAGGGATTTTTCGCACGCGCTCCGGCCGGAGGCGATGCGCATGCAGGCCGCGGCCGGGCCTGCTCCGCCGTTCGATGCGCCGCACGCGAGGCTCGACCTCATCACCGTGCTCAAGGCGTCGCAGGCGGTCTCGGGCGAGCTGATCCTCGACCGGCTCATCGAGACCTTGCTGACGATCGTGATCGAGCACGCGGGCGCCGAGCGAGGCCTCCTGATCCGCCCCCGCGGCGCCGAGCACGACGTCGAGGCCGAGGTCGTCACCCGGCGCGGCCGGGTCGAGGTCACCCTCCGGCAGGCGCCCGTCACCCCGGCCGATCTCCCCATCTCCCTCCTGCACTACGCGACCCGCTCGCGGGAGAGCGTGATCCTGGACGACGCCGCCGTGCCCAACCAGTTCTCGGAGGACGCCTACGTGCGCGAGCGGCGACCCCGCTCGGTGCTCTGCCTCTCCCTGGTGAAGCAGGGGACGCTCGTGGGCGTGCTCTATCTGGAGAACAACCTGACCCCGCGCGCCTTCACCGCCGATCGCATCGCGATGCTGGAGCTCCTGGCCTCCCAGTCCGCCATCTCGCTGGAGAACGCGCGCCTCTATACCGAGCTCCAGCGCGAGAACAGCGAGCGCAAGCGGGTGGAGCTGGCGCTGCGCGAGCGGGAGGCGCGGATCCGGCGCCTCGTCGACGCCAACATCATCGGGATCGCCTTCTGGGACCTCGACGGCAGGATCCTCGACGCGAACGACGCCTTTCTGGCCATGATGGGCTACAGCCGGGAGGAGCTCGCCTCGGAGAAGATCTACTGGACGGAGAGCACACCGCTGGAGTCGCATGACGTGACCCAGCGGGCGGTCGACGAGATCGCCCTGACCGGCCAGTTCCGGCCTTTCGAGAAGGAGTTCTGCCGGAAGGACGGCAGCCGCGTCCCCGTGCTGCTCGGCGGCGTGCGGTTCGAAGGGTCGGACGACCAGGGGGTGGCGTTCATCCTCGACGTGAGCGAGCGCAAGCAGGCGGAGGAGCGCCAGCGGCTCCTGTTGAATGAGCTGAACCATCGGGTGAAGAACACGCTGGCGATCGTGCAGGCGATCGCCGCGCAGACGCTCCGCATGGCGGACTCGCCCAGGGCGTTCACGGAGGCGTTCCTCGCGCGGCTCCTGGCGCTGTCTCAGACCCACAACCTGCTGAACCAGACCTCCTGGCAGGGCGCGAGCCTCCGCGACATCGTGTGCGCCGAGCTGGCGCCGCACGCCGACTGCGACGCCGATCGGGTTCACGTGATCGGCGAGCACGTGCGCCTCCGCCCCGAGGCGGCGGTGACGCTCGGCATGGCGATCCACGAGCTGGCGACCAACGCGGCCAAGTACGGGGCGCTGTCGCAGCCGTCCGGCCGCGTCGAGATCGCATGGGACGTGAGCGCGGACGGGCGCGAGCCGCTGCTCTGGCTCGAATGGCGGGAGATGGGCGGGCCGCCGGTACGGCCGCCGCGCCGCCGGGGCTTCGGCTCGCGCCTGATCGAGCGCGACCTCGGGCGCCAGCTCGCCAGGGAAGTGCGCCTCGACTTCGTGCCCGAGGGCGTGCGCTGCGTGATGCATCTGCCGCTGGAGCGCGTGGCCGCATGATGCTCCCGGATCCCGAGGGCCCACGCGAGCTGGAGGGGCTGCGCGTCCTCGTCGTCGAGGACGAGCCGATGATCGCCTCGTCCCTGGAAGATGTCTTGACCGACCTCGGCTGCGTGGTGATCGGCCCGGCGTTGACCATGAAGGACGCGATCCGCCTGGCCCGCGAGGCGCCGATCGATGGGGCGAGCCTGGACATCAACATCGCTGGCGAGAAGGTCTATGCCGTGGCCGACATCCTGATGGAACGGGGCATCCCGTTCGTCTTCGTGACGGGGTACGGGAAGGCAGGGCTGCGCGAGTCCGATCTCAGCCGTCCGGTGCTGCAGAAGCCGTACAGCCTCCACCGTTTCGTGGAGATCGCCAGGCGGTGGCGATAGCCGGGCACCCCTGCGCGGCGATGCCTGGCGCGAGCGCGCGTCGCGCGTGCGCAGCGTCGAGCTCGTCCGCGCCCGTCGTGCCCGGTCCGGCGCCGGCGCGCGGGGTGCGCTCCCCGCAGGCGGGCTCATGGCGGCTGTTTGCGACGGCGCGCGCTCGGCCATGTGACGTCGCACGACGGGAGCCGTCGCATCGGCGCGCCCTTTCGCGATGGCGATGCGGCCTTATGTTTGCAATGACTCCTCGTTGAAAGGAGGTTCCCATGGCGGAGCAGCAGCGTCAGCAAGCGGGTCAAGACGTTCCTGTGGCCAGGTCGCAGCAGGGCAAGCCCAGCAGCCAGGCGACGGGACAGACATCCTCTCTGGGGGCCGGCGGTCCGTCCACCGGGCTGCAGCGCCAGCAAGGCGGCGGTCAGCTCGGGCGGTACGGCGGGGCGGGCGGGGTCTTCAGCCCGTTCACGATGATGCGCCGGATGATGGAGGATATGGATCGCATCTTCGAGGACTTCGGCTTCGGTGGGACGTTGTCGCCGTTCAGGCAGCCTCGCTCGCTTGCCGAGCAGGGCGGCGGTCGTGGTCTCTCGTCGTTCGGCGGCGGCCTCTGGTCGCCGCACATCGAGGTGGGCGAGCGCGACGGTCAGCTCGTCGTGAAGGCCGATCTCCCGGGCGTGACGAAGGACGACATCCGGGTGCAGCTCCACGACGACGCGCTGATCATCGAGGGCGAGCGCCGGCAGGAGCAGCAGGAGCAGCGCGAGGGCGTGAGCTACAGCGAGCGCAGCTACGGCTCGTTCATGCGCTCCATCCCGCTGCCCCAGGGCGTGCAGGCCGACGACGTGGACGCGAGGTTCGAGAACGGCGTCCTCGAGGTCTGCCTGAAGCTGCCGCAGCAACAGCAGCGCGGCCGCACGGTGCAGATCAAGAGCGGCGGCGGGTCCGCGGCGCAGATGGCCGGCGGGCAGGGGGCGACGGCGGGCGGAGGCACGACGGCGTCCGAGAAGGCGAATCGTCCGAGCTGAGCCGGCTCGGATTCGGAGGGGCGGCGGCGCGCCGCCCCTCGCCGCATTCCAGCTCTGGAGCTCGTACCACTTTGGTAGACAGGCCAGGCCCTGAATCCTGATTGTAGGCCAGCGATGCGGCGCGCTAGCATGTTGGGGCATGATTAGACGCCTCGGTCGAGCGATGGCACTCGTTGGTTCGGCCCTGCTCCTGGGCGGCGCGCAGGCCCACGCCCAGGAGCTCGGCGACATCGGGCTGAACCGGTTCTCACCTGCTCCCGTCGGAGATCCCTTTCAGGAGGTACAGTCCCCGACGATCGGCGGGCACATCGTCCCGCGAGCCGCGGTGTTCATCGACCATGCCGATGAGCCGCTCGTGCTGGAGCTCGGCTCCGAGCGCGGCGCCGTCGTCACCCACCAGACGTTCCTGCACTTCAGCGGTTCGTTCTCGCTCTGGGACCGCCTGCTCGTCTCTGCGGTGATCCCGGTCGTCGTCGACCAGGGCGGCGAGCGGCCGACGGCCTTCAACATGCAGTTGCCTTCGCCGCCCTCGGCCGCGATGAGCGATATCCGTGTGGGAGCCCGCGTTCGCCTGAGCGGGACGGAGGATGGAGACTTCTCTCAATTCTCCCTGGGGACCGACGTGTACCTCCCTACCGGCGAGGCGGGGATGTTCGTGAGCAATGGCGGTCTATGCCTCGCGCCGCACCTGCTCTTCGGAGGCAGAGGCGAGATCTTTGCGTGGACCATCAGTCTGGGCGGATTGTTCCACGACTCCGCGAGCGCCTCCGCGCTGACGTATGGCGGCGGCGCCGGGTTGTCCTTCTGGGGCGGGAGATTGTTCCTGTCGACGGAGCTGAGCGCGGCGACCACATTCCAGGCGATGGTGACGGCGGCGTTCAAGGGCCGTGAGTACAAGCCCCAGCTCCCGGGAGAGTTCGTCTACATCAAGGACGCGAATCGCTCGATCAGGCAGGACATCGGACACAACATCGAGCTTCTCTTTGGCGCGCGCGTCCGTCTGCTCGCGGGCGTCTCGGCGGGCCTGGCGGCCGGTCCGGGGCTCACGAGCGGCATCGGGACCCCCGCCTCCCGTATCGTCGCGGCGCTGAGCTGGGAGTTGCCCCAGGATGAAGAGGAGCGGGTCCCGGACGCCGACGGCGACGGCGTCGCCGACGCATCCGATGCTTGCCCCTACGCATCCGGGCCGCAGCGCTCCGCTTCGGCGCAGAGCGGCTGCCCGGAGGTGGATCCCGACGGCGATGGCGTCAAGGCTCCGGACGACGCGTGTCCCGACGAACGGGGCGTCCGGACGAAGAGCTGGCACAGCAACGGGTGCCCTTCCGTGGACGATCCGGACGACGACGGCATCCCCGACGCGGTGGACGCCTGCCCTGATCGAAGGGGCAAGCCCAGCAAGGATCGCACGACGAACGGCTGCCCGGACGCGGCAGGTGGCGGCCCACCGACGGGCGTGAGCCCGGGACCGGGTTAGGTCTGTCGACGTCGACGCCGTCCGCGCGCGACCACTTCGACGCGCAGGAGCACGCAGGCGCTCGACATGGGCGTCCAGCGGATCGGTGTTCTCATCGCCAATGAGAGGTCACATGGAGAGGGTCATCGACTCAGAACGACGCTCGTACGCCGCAGAGACAAGAGAGCCATCGCTCCGGCGATGTTCGGCGGAAACGATCGCCAGCTCGCGCGGACGGGCAGACCAATGGCGGATCCGCGTCCGACGCGCGCTTCGTTGGGCCACGGCTGGCGGGGCGGCGCTCCTCACGGCGGCCTCCACGCCGGCGGCGGCGAGCGGCGAGACGGGCGAGGATGCACCGTATACGACGACGAGCTGCGAGACCGCCGAAGACTGCCCTGCTGAATGTGCGGAGCAGACGTCCTGCGTATACGGAATGTGCCTGCCAAGGGCAGTGCCCGACGGTACTCTCTGCCCGGGAGGTACGTGTCAGGCGGGTGAGTGCACGCCTGAGCTGATCCTCCGGGGCGCCGGTTGCGCGTCGGCCGCACAGCCGCAGGAGGGCGCCTACCTCTCGACGCTCCTCCTCGTCGCCGTGGCGGCGTACGGGAGACGAGCGCGTCGACCTCCTCGAGCGCCCTCCTGACGGTCCGTCAGCAGACGGTGGTGCCAGGCTAGTCCAGCTGCGAACGACACAAGGGCCGCTGCTGCGTCCGATGTGGGCATTCAGGCGTCGCGTGAGCAAACAGCACGCCCAAGACGTCGTCCTTGTACTTGCGGAGCTCAGCACAAACGTCTTCCGGCAAAGTCACGCTGTCGGTGATCTCGCGCCCTTTGATCTCCTTGTGAATAAACTCGGGGATGATCGGGGCGACCCGGCAATTCCTATCTCGCTCATCGCATATCCCCCAGCGCCCTCCAGACTCTTTATCTTTCATTTGTATCGCCACATTGATATCGCTGAACTTCTTGCCCAGCAAACTCTCCCGCAGCGAGCTGTCGCCTTTCAGCTGGAACACGCACGGCTCCCCCTCCGCCGGGATGTCGATCCTGTCCGTGGGGGTGTGCGAGGCGTCAAAGCATTTGTGAACGTCGAAGCAGTCGAGCGCGCCCTTGGCTGCGTCATAGTCAGCGATCTCCGATAGTACATCGACCGGCAGGCAGGTCGAAAACGCGCACGCCTGATCGGTCTCCTGGTCCGAGCAAGCAGATTTCCCGAACTTGAAGATCACATCCTTTCGCTTGAGCGCCTTCGTCGCACAGAGGAATTCGAGCGGAACGAATGTGGTCGACGACTCATGCTCGGGCACCGTGACGACCCTTTTGTTGTAACCTAGAATCTCCCCGTCCTCGCCGCCGCTCCAGGCTGACACCTCCACCGTCACCGGCTCGAGCGGATCCGGCTCCGGCGCGTCGAAGACGATCGATCCCGGGATGACGAGCCTGGGGTAGAGCTCGTTCGTGCTCGAGACCGAGAAAGAGTTGTGATATTTCACCGAGCCGGACACCGACACCATCAAAGAGACGGTATCCACGTTGTTGGGGATGCCCATATCTGTGTCGATGTAAACCTCCAGCTTTCCTGACGGAGCGCACGCTGCGGCTCCAAGCGCGCCGAGCAGGCAGCCCAGTGGCGCCATTCGCTGCGGTGTCATCATGCTTCGCGTCATCACGTCGTCTCCTCATCGCAATGGGTAGATAACATTCACGTCAGGGCTGCTCCTCGACGGCTCCAGCTCTGAATGTACGATGCTGGCGATGCCGCCCACCGCCACGGCGGTCAGGACCGCAGCGGCCGCGGTCCACACCCAGACCGGTCCTCCACGCGGTGGGCGAGCTGTGTCGAGGGGCATCGCGACGCGTCGGGCCTCGCCGTCCAGCAGCGAAATTTCACGTTCCTTCGGGAGCATGCCAGGCGCGGTCACGAGGAGGGTGTGCCCGCCCACCGGCACCGTGCCTTCCCAGCGCCCCCGGCCGACGACCCTGCCGTCGAGGGCGATCAGCTCGTTGGGACCGGCTGTGACGAGCAAACGAGCGCTCTGCACCTTCCTGACGAGCCTCACATGAAGGTCGAGCGGCTTCTCACCGGAGATCTCCACGACACGCTCGTACCTCCTGAATCCAGCCTTGACGATGCGAACTCGCCGCGTGCCGACGTCGATGCGGAGCGGTGCTTTGATCGGAGTCGTCCCGCGGGGCTCGCCATCGATGAAGACCTGGGCGCCTGCCTCGTCGACGGCGATGGTCATCAGGCTGATGTACGGCGCCACCGCCTGCGCCAGCTCTCTTGCGTCCTGCCGGTCTGCCGCGGTCACCAACGAGCTGGGGTGCTTTTCGATCTGGGACGCCAGATCTGCCACGCGCGTATAGTGCCCGAGGAGCTGCTCGCAGCGAGCCATGAACCAGAGCACTTCGGGATCTTTCGATTGCTCGTAGGCCTGGCGGAACTTGATGAGCGCGTTGGCGTAGTCTTTACTCTTGAGCAGCGTCTTTCCGGCCATGAAATCGACCCGCGCGGGGCCGTGGAGACGACTTTCGACCGAAAGCTGCGCCGCGGCTGGCGGAGCAGCCTCCGCCGTGGCCCCGGTTGCTGCCGGAGCAGGCGGCACCGCGGTCGCAGCAGGAGCTGGCGGGCTGCCCTCGAGCCCACGCTGAGGCTCCGGTGGGGGGTCCTGCGCGCCAGCCAGTGCAGCGCTGAGGCCGATTGAGAGCCCGATCGAGGCCGCGACGAGGCTCAGCTGAATTCCAGAACGCAGACACATGGGTGTCAATGATCTCATTTCTGATGACCTTCGTCTCAAGGGCCGCCGACTTGGCTGCGAGTTCTTTCGCCGAGCTTATCAAATGCGTCCTCGGTCGATTCAGGTGGAGGCGTGGGGCTGCTCGGCGCAGGACCGTCACTGTGAGATGTCGACACAGGCGGCTTCGGCTGCATACCTTCCGGGGCTCTCGGTCTGACCGGAGAGGCATTCTCCGGCTTTGTCGATTGTGCTTCCGCGTCGGGGGCATCCTGCTGCGCCGCCAAATCTGCGCTGGAAGAGGCCTCCGCTGCGACCGGCATCGGTTTCGAGGGATGCACCTCGGAAGCAGCATGACGAATCGTCGGCGCGACCAGCCCCGCCTCGGCCACGTCTCCTGCTCGCCGCGGCACGAAGCTGAACGCGCCGGCGATGCCGCCGGCGAGCGTCGCCACGGTGGCGATGATCGCGGCCAGCTTCTCTCTGGATGTATCCGGACGCCGGCCTTTGCTCTGCTCCCTCGAGGCCCTCCCCGGCTCGGGCGTGCGCATGGGTCCTACCTTCGGCGGCGTGCTCTCGCCGTCCGCATGGAACGCAGGAGAACGACGTTCCGCCGGCGTACCCGATCTGTCGGAGCCTGCATTGTCTGCTCGGATGGTCGACTCCATGCCGATCGGCGCATCCGCGTCCGGGGCGGGCTCCTGCGGGATCACGGACGTTCCTGCGGAGGGGTCCACGAGGACGGCGGAGCTCGGGGGCGGCCGCCTGCTGTCGTGCGCCTGCGCCGCGGATCGCGGGAGCGGGAGTCCCAGGAGCCGCGAGGCACGGACGGCGCACCGCGCGGCCTCCGGTGGACCGAAGGGCGCGATCGCCCATGCGAGCTCGGCGATGTTCTGGAATCGATCCGCCGGGTTCCGCTGGAGGCAGCGCAGGATCGCCTGCTCGAGCCCTTGCGGCAGGTCGGGGCGCAGCTGGCTCGGCGGCGTCGGCGGCTCCTCGTGAACCCACACGACCAGCTCGGCGAGCGACTGCGCAGGGAACGCCGCTCGCCCCGTCAAGATCTCGTAGAAGAGCGCCCCGACGGACCAGATGTCGCTTCGCGGATCGACATGGCGGGCCGATCGCAGCTGCTCCGGGCTCATGTAGAGAGGTGAGCCAAGCAGGGCCGAGCTCTTGGTGAGCCCCAGCTCCTGCTCCCCGTCTCCGGCGTCGCCGATGGCCTTCGAGATCCCGAAATCGAGGACCTTCACGGTCCGGAGCCCGCCTGCTCCATTCGCGAGGAACAGGTTCGCCGGCTTGAGATCGCGGTGCACGATGTTCATCGCGTGCGCCTCCGCGATCGCCTCGCACGCGCCCAGCACATGCGAGGCGGCCTCGAGGATGGACAGCGGACCGTCTTGCCGGAGCACGCGCGACAGGTCCTTGCCCTCGAGGAACTCCATCACCATGTAGGGCTGGCGGCTCGGCAGGTCTGCGACGTCGATGACGCGCACCACGTGCTCGCTCGAGAGACAGGCCGCGAGCCGGGCCTCCCTCCGGAACCGCTCGACCACCTCCGACGAGGCTTGCGGCAAAAGGAACTTGATCGCGACAGCTTTCCTGAGCTGGATGTGCGTGGCCTTGACGACCATGCCCATGCCCCCCTTGCCCAGGACGTCCTCCACCCGGTACTTGTCGGCGATGATCTCCCCGACGGACACCGGGCACTCCGGAGGAGCGCTCATGCTTGCGTCATCGCGCGTTGAACCAGAGTGTTCATGCGATCCTCCATGACGAGCCCGCGTTAACGATGCATGCAAGCGCCGCTGTCAACGGCAGCGGCAAGCAACGACCGCGCCGCCGTGCACCCACACGCGGCGCTCCGTCGTTCGCCGACCGACCGAGGTGCCAATGGCGCCGCGACGTGCGCCAGACCACCGTACGAGAATGACGGGAACGAGAGCAGGTGAGCGCCTCAGCGGAACCGCTGGCTGACCAGACCCTCCTCCCAGGAAGTCCGCTGGAAAAGCTGCTCGAAGCTGCGCGGTTGCAGCTGTCACACCGGCGTAACGGCCGTAACAGGCGTAACGGCGCGCAGGTGTCGCGTCTCCGTCGAGATCAGGGAGCCGGAGATGCCTCCCGACCTGGAGGTGCGCTCCACGCGGCGCGAGATCGCGTGGCACGCCCGCTGCAAGTCCCGCCGCGAGCAACGCGAAGTACGCGCTGGACGCGCAGCACGCGCTGCGAGTTCCGCGGGGACGAGCCGGCGACCGCGCCGGCAGCCCGGAACCCTTCTCAGAATGCCTGCGCACCGTGTCGGAGGAGTTGATCATGATCTCGATTCACTGCCGTATCGCCCACACGCGCAAGGAGCTCGACGACGCGCTCCGCATCCGCTGGGAGGTCTTTGGTCAGGAGCTAAATCTCATCGCAGCCGCACCTGTCGCGCCGCGTGAGGTCGATCCGTATGACACCCTCGATACAACGATCCATTTCGTCGCCTACGCGGACGAGCAGCCCATCGCGACCACCCGGCTGCTCTTGCCCAACCCCGAGGTTGCGCTCGCCCGCCGCGGCTGCCTCGGCGTGGACCTCGAGTCCAGGTTCGATCTCGGAGTCCTTCATGTCCCAGGGCTCTCGCTCGCGGAGGTCACCCGTTTCTGCGTCCTCGCGCGTCATCGGAGCAGCAGCGCCCTGAGCGCGCTCCACGCGGCCATGCTCGAGGAGAGCCGCCGCCGCGGAATCACACACTGGATCGCCGCCGTGAACGCGGAGACCGACCACGCGGAGGACGCCACGATCATCCTCCAGGTGGCCGCCGCGCTCGGGCTCGTGAGCCCGCGGGTCCGCATCTCCCCTCTCGGCGGCGAGCCGCCGCCGACCTCGCCCGGAGTCCCCTTCTACAGCGAGGAGGAGCGCGCGCGGGCCCGCTCCGGCGCTGTCCGCGGATTGCGACTGCCCCGGCCGCTCCGGGTGTTCACCCGCCGGATGACCGCGCGCTTCATCGGCCCGGCGCGGTACGACAGCCGCTTCCGCCGGTTCGCCATGCCCCTGTTCGCCTCGGTGGAGGAGCAGGCGCGGGCGCCGCGACCCGTGACGACCACACCCATGACGCGCAAGGCCGCCTGAGCAATCACCCATCTTGAACGGAGGAACACCATGGCAACGAGAATGTTGGACTGGATCACCACCCTTGATCAGGAGGTCGCGGCCCTGCTCCTCCGCCTCGATGCGGATCCCGCGGCCCGCCGGCTGTATGACGGCGCCACGACGGCCAGCGAGTACGCGGCGTTCCTCGAGCAGATTTATCATTACGTGCGCTGGACGCGCCCTCTGTGCGCCCAGGCCGGCGCGCGGCTCTCGGCCAGGTGCGTCGGGCACGCGAGCGAGGCCTCTGCGGCGGATGGACGCGTCATCCTGGCGCCCCTCCTGCTCCGCAAGGCCGAGGAGGAGTCCGGGCACGAGCAATGGGCCCTCGACGATCTCGCCGCGCTCGGGCGCGATCCGGAGGCCGTGAGGCGCGCGGAGCCCGCGCCGGCGACACAGGCCTATATCGCGTGGAACCGCTACACCGTGGAGGCGGGCGCGCCCGAGGCCTTCCTGGGCACGGCCTACGTGCTGGAGGCGCTCTCGGCCCGCCGCGCTGGAGACGCCGCGGCGCGCCTCGTGGCACGCGCCCGCATCCCTGGTATCGCCGGCGCGGTGCGCTTCCTGCGGGGGCACGCCGACGCCGACGAGGGGCACGTACGCGAGCTCGCCGCGCTGCTCGCGACGATCCCCTGCCCGGACGCGCGCGAGGCCATCCTCCTGTCGGCGCGGGTCACGCGGGCGCTCTATCCGGACATGATCGCCGGCGCGCTGGCCGGCGCGGCCCGGCAGAGCGCGGCGGCGACGAGGTGGGAGGCGCCGAGTCACGTCAGCCTCGCTGCGCCGCGTGAGCCATGAGACCTGTACGACTCGGCACCCCCAGGGCGTCATAAACCCGCTGCAGGTGCTTTTTCACGGTCGCCGGCGTGCACCCGAGGTCCTCTGCGATGAGCGCGTTGTCCCAGCCGCGCAGAACGCGCTCCGCCACCTCGACCTGCCGCTCCGTGAGTCGCCCTCTCCACGCCGCCGGGGCCGCCGCGACCGCCCGCTCGCGCAGCTCCACCACCCACAGTTTGCGCCCTCGCTCGACGAACGGCACGAAGTCGGCGCGCAGCTCGCCGGTGGATGCTCGTCGCGCCCAGGGCGCGGCCGGCGGGCCGGAGGCGGGCGCGGCCGCGGCGGCGCCGAGCGCGGTGGCGAGCGGCGCGGGGAGGGCGCTGGCGCTCCGCTCCACGGGCGTGAACCAGCGTCCGAGAAGCGCCTCGGCGCCCGCGCTGCGCGAGAGCACGGACGCCGGCGGGGCGACCACCAGGACCTCCATGCCCTCGCGGCGGAGCGCCGCCTCCAGCGCGTCACCGCGTCGTATCGAGTCTCCGAAGCGCCTGCAGCTCCGCGTCGCGGCCGCGATCGAAGGGGCGAGGTGCTGCAGGAGGGCCCGGTCGCGATCCGAGAACGGGCGCCGCCGGTCGCGGTAGAGGGTGATCCCGCCGTGCCAGCTCGGCTCTACCGCGAACAGGATCGCCATGGCCTGCTCCAGCCGCATCCCGAGCTCCCGGCTGCGCCGGTACATCACGCTCCGCTCGATGGCCGTGCGGGGGAGCATCTCGCTGTCGCGCAGCACCACGTTCGGCTGCGCGATCACGGCGCTCCGGACGAAGTCGTGCGGCGCGAGCGCGCCGTACCCCGCGAACAGCTCCGGCGGTAGATCGGCGACGGCCCAGTCGTACGCCGTCGGATCCTCGGGGAGCGAGACGCAGAGCGCGCCGTGGTCCGCCGGCACGAGCTGGCAGAGCACGCCGTACGCCCCGCGCAAGACCTCGTGAAGATCCAGCGAGCTGTGCAGGGTTTCGAGGAGCTCCCACGTGATCCGCTGCTCCCGCGCCGTCAGGTGGATCGAGGATCGCATCGGGGGTGGAGAATATCCGATGCGCGACGCGTTGTGCGCGCACGTACCACCAAAGGGGTACAGGGCCGCCCCTGGGGCTTGGAAGCCCGACCTCGAGGTCCACCAGGTCGATCCGTCCGGTCCACAGCCCTGACGTGTTCCCACGGTTGCATCGAGGATTCTGTCGCCGCCGCGCAGCGCGCAACGCGCGACCACGCCGCGCTCCCGGCTGCGCCGATGCCGCTGCAGCCCTGCGTGCTCGATCGGCCCGAGGGTTGTTTCAACCCCCGAGCTCCGGGTGCTGATGGAGGGGTTGTCCATGGAATCAATCCCGCGGCACACGCGTGGCGCCCTGCGCGCCACGATAACGTTTCAACATATATCCTGCCAACAAGCGGGCCGAGGAGCGAAGGGCGTCCAAGATCAGGATATCGATGGTACCTGCCCCAACGCTTCGGCGCGCTACTCCTAAAGTGGCATTCACGCGACCCGCGCGGCGACTTATCCTGACGATGTCGATCGATTGTCACGGCACGCACGACGCGCCAGGCCGGCACAACCGACGGCGCGCTCTGGCGGAGGTCATGCATGATGCTAATCGCAAACTCGGAGCTCAGCGTCCCGACTCCTGCCGCTGGGCATCGCCCAGCAAAACCAGCGCGCAGAAACACACGCCGGCTCAGGCCGATGATATCGTTGCTCCTCCAGTGCGCAGCAGGATGCACTCCAGCGACGACTTGGTATGACGATTATTCGTCTGCCAATGTTTCAGCGGCGTCGGGAGGGATCGGGGGCAACCACCTTTACGACGGTCATGAGGCGAGCGGGGGCTGCGGCGCTGAGCTCGGCGCGAGCGGCACCTCCTCCTGCGACGCTCCGGCGACCGACGGCTGCACGTCGGTGGGCAACGAGGGCTGCGGTGCCTCCATGGATCGCGGCGAGCTTTCCGCCCACGTCCACCGCATCCGAGCCGCCGGCATGCAGGTCCCCACGGACATCGCTGTAGACGGCGACGGGAGCACGATCATCGCCGGCAATTTCGACGGTTCTCTCGACATCGGGGGAGCGCGGCTGGTGGGTCATGAGACGGATGACATATTCGTCATCAAGCTCGGCCCGAGCGGTGCTCCAGTATGGAGCAAGAGCTTCGGCGACGACAACATCCAGCACGTTCAGCGAATCAGCACGGACGCGGACGGGAACGTCCTCTTGATCGGCCATTTCCGGGGGACGATCGATCTCGGCGGAGGTCCGCTCGTGAGCGCGGGAGCGCGGGACATCTTCGTCGCAAAGCTGGACCCTTCGGGGAGGCACGTGTGGAGCAAGCGCTTCGGCGGCGCCCACGATCAGCTCGGACGCGGCATCGCAGCGGATCGAGACGGCAACGTGCTGATCGCCGGCACCCTTTGGGGCTCTGTTGACTTCGGCGGTGGGATGATGAAGAGCGCCGGATGGGATGACCTCTTCGTGGCCAAGCTCGACAGGAGCGGCGAATACCTGTGGGCCCGGACCTACGGCGATGAGGAGACGCAGGAAGCGTCGGATCTGACGGTCGACGGACAAGGCAACGTCGTGGTGACGGGCTACGCCTTGGGCGTGGTTGACTTCGGCGATGGCCCGACCGTGGGCGCGGGCATGCCGGACGCGATCCTCGTCAAGCTGGACAGGGACGGCTCGACGCTTTGGAGTCACCGGTTCGGGGACGATGGCACGCAGCTCGGCCACAGCGTGGGCGTCGACGACGAGGGGAGCGTCGTGATGGCGGGCGCGGCGCGCGGATCCATCGATTTTCCAGACAAATCATTTCATAGCGCCGGCGGCTACGATCTCTACGTCGCCAAGTTCAACGCTGCCGGCGAGCTCCTGTGGCACCGCCAGTTCGGCGACGCTCAGGACCAGTCAAGCATCGCCATATCTATCGACCGCGCCGGCGCCGTGCTGCTCACTGGCTCGTTCGAGGGGAGCCTGGACTTCGGGTGCAGCCCGCTCGTCAGCGCAGGCAAGACCGATGCGTTCGCGGCCAAGCTCGACCCTTACGGCGACACCCTGTGGAGCTGGGCGATGGGAGATACGGATTCGCAGGCAGGGATGGGGATCAGCGGCGCCCGCGGTGGGGGCGTCATTGTCACCGGCGTGGTGTCGGGGGCAGTCGGCTTGAAGTTCCACCCGTTAGCGGCTGCTGGCGATCTGTCGTCGGATATATTCTTGGCCAGGTTCCGACCTTGAGGCGGTCGCGATGGGCACCGCCAGTCCACGACCGCGATCGCGTGCTATCGCGCCCAGGCTGGCCCGCGGATCTCACCGCGCGCCCGGCGCTCCGGCGCCCCCGGCCGCCGCGCCCCCGGCCGCCGCGCCCCCGCCCCCGCCGAGGATCGCGAGCTCCGTCGCGATCCACCGGTCGAGCTCTCCCTGCAGGCTGAACAGCGCCAGATCGAACTCCCGGCCGTTGACGACGATGAACGGCGTCCCCGAGAGCCCCGCGCGGTCGGCCTCGGCCTTGTCGCGCGCGATCACCCGGGCGGCCGCCTCGCCGGCCATGTCCGCGCGGAACCGGGCCATGTCGAGGCCGACCCGCTGCGCGTAGCCGAGCAGGTCCTTCTCCTCGAGCCGCTGCTGGTTCTCGAACAGGAGCCGCTCCATCTGCCAGTAGCGGCCCTGCGCGTGCGCCGCGATGGCGGCGCGCGCCGCGGCCTCGGCGTGCGGGTGCGACCGCAGCGGGTACACCTTGTGGATCAACCGCACGTTCGGCGCGTGGCGCTCGAAGATCTCGTCGAGGAGCGGGACCGCGCGGCCGCAGGAGGGGCACTCGAAGTCCGACCACACGACGATCTGCACCGGCGCGCGCTCCGGCCCGCGCGACGGCGAGTCGGCGAGGTCGATCTTCTTCACGTTCGGTCCGAACCGCACGCCGTACGCGGCCTGCGCCTCCGCGGCGCTCGCGCCCCCGCGGATCTTGTCGGCGACGAGCTGCGCGGCGGGCACGCAGGCCGCGCAGGGGCGCGACTCGCGGACGCACTGCGCGAGCGACACCGCCTGCTCGGCGCACGGCGCGTAGAGCTGCGAGACGAGCTGCCACCACGTGTGGCGCTCGCGGCGGACGAGCTCGGCCGTGTTCACACCAGGCAGCTCCTCCGGCTCGCCGCCGGGCGCGTCGAGCGGCGCGGCGCCGGGAGGACCGGGGAGCGGGACCGCGGGCGCGTCCGCGAACTGGGGATCCTGCCGCTCCGCGCCGCCGCACGCGGCGAGCGCGGCGAGCGCGGCGAGCGCGGCGAGCGCGAGCCGTCGTGCACCTGATTTCGGAATGAACACGCGCGGATGCTACACCCCCGCGGCGGCCGAGCCAGGCCGAAGCGCTGCCCGGGTCGCGCGCGCCGCGCGCCCTCGCGGCGGCGCGGCACCTCGCCGGCGCGCCCACGGCGCCGCTGCCGCCTCAGAAGGCGCCGCCGAGGCCGAGCGTGGCGCGGTCCGGCGCGAGGGCGACGTGCGGCGCGAGCCGGAGCCGAGGCGAGCGGAGACGGATGTACTCGTAGCTGTCGGCGATCGAGCGCTCCTCGCGCTCGAGGACCGCGATGTCGATGATGTTGGCCGTGAGGAGGCCGGCGCTGCTGCCGAGCATGATGCCAGCCACCTCGTCCCACCCGCGGGCGTCCACGGCTTTGCCGGCGAGCAGGCCGACCATGCCGCCGCCGAGCGTGCAGCCGGCGTTGAGGCCGAGGCTGGCGAAGCCCTTGCCGAGGTTGCCGTTGGCCCAGTGGGTGACCGGACCGCCGAGCGCGAAGGTGCTGACGGACCACCAGGCGAGCACCTCGTTTTCCGTGCCGACGGCGATGGGCACGAGGATGGCGGTCCCGCCGAGCACGAGGAGGTGCTGCCAGCCGTACCAGACGCGCTTCGGCCCGGGCTGCTCGCCCGCGGGAGCGCCCTCGAGCACCCAGGAGCTCGTCGTCCAGGCCGGGAGCGCCTGGGGAGCTCCCGGCGGCGCAACCCCGGTCGGTGGCGCCCCCGACGGCGGCGCGACGCCGTCGCCCGGAGCTGGCTGCGGAGGAGACACGTCCGTCGCCGGCGCCAGGGGCATGTCCGCCGCGCCGCCCGGCGCCGGCGCCGTCGGCGACGCTGACGGCGCGCCGGCTGGGCCGCCCTGCGACGCGGCAGGCGCTGACTGCGACGCGGCAGGCGCTGGCGAGACCCGGGGCGCGGGACCAGACGCCGGCTGCATGGCGGCGACCGGTCCCGCCGCGAACACCACGGCCGCTGCACAACCGAGCCGCAGCCCCCCGCGAAGCATGCCTGTCATCCGGCGTTCCTCTTCCTTCTTCGACGCTCGCAGCCCTTGTACTTCCTTTCGCTCGGCCGCTGCACGCAAATCGGGCCCCGCGCCCGCGCCCGCGCGAGCGGCGAGGACGGCTCCTGCGACGGCGCGCGCCGTCGACCCCAGCGCCACGCCGACCGCGCGCAGGTCTCGCACGCGGCGCCGAACGGGCGCGCAGCCGCCGCTCCTCGAACGCGATGCACCAGCGATCGGACGGTAGGCCTGCGACAACTTGCCACATATTCCGCGCGCGCCAGCCGTGCCTACATGCCCTGCGCCGGGCAGCCGGCAAGCGCGCGCAGCGCGCTCCTTCGGAGGCAGGACGACCACCATGACCCAATCGCCGGGATCCACCTTGCTTGCGCTGGCGCTCGCCAGCTTCGCCGCCTTCGCGCCCGCTTGCGGCGGCGACGACAGCGTCAACCCCATCTCCGGAACCGGCGGCGCCGGCGGCGAGGAGCCCGCCGGGACGGGCGGCTCCGGCGGCGATTCCCCCGCCGGGACCGGCGGCTCCGACGCAGGCGGCGGCGAGCCCGTGGATGACGAGGACAGCGACCACGACAGGGACGGCTTCACCCCGCGCGAGGGCGACTGCGACGACTTCAACAACACCGTCCACCCCGACGCCGAGGAGCGGAATCTCGATAACGTCGACTCGAACTGCGATGAGTCCGACGCGCCGGTCACTACGCTCGTGTGGAGCGCCGGCCCGGACGACGATCTCGTGGACGCGATCGACGTCATGGACGAGGACGGCGATGGCCAGATCTCCCTCGAGGAGTTCGCCGCGGCGTGCGCGGAGTCCGCCATGCTGTCGGGCACCGCGCGCCCCGGCCTGGTGCAGGTCCACGCGTCCTGCGCCGGCACGAACAGCTGCCGCGGCATGGTCTATCAGACATGGAACGAGCTCTACGAGCACGCCTGCCGCGCCATGAACAGCTGCAAGGGCTGGAGCTGCGTGGAGACCGCCGAGGACCAGGATCGCGACGGCCCCGCGGCGTTCGGGGACGGGGGGTGCACCCACTGCCACTCCGGCCCGGCGGGCACGTTCGGCGTGAAGGTGCCGCCCGGCGAGGACGTGGAGGCCTTCGTCGCCGGCTTCTGGGAGCGCCGCTCGGACACGTACCTGCAGTCCATCATCGCGTTCGGGATCGACGGCGTCGTCGCCGCCGAGGGCATCGCCTACTCGAACATGCCCGGCGCCTATCACCTGCTCTCGCGGGCCGAGATCGACACGCTGATCGCCTACCTGCGCACGCTGACGCCGGAGGGCCACCCCTTCGAGCAGCTGCCGACTGCAGAGCCGATCGACCCGAGCCCGTAGCCAGCCGATGAGCGCGCCGCGAGCCGCCGACGACGACCGAGCGCCCGACGCGCGCGCTCTCCCGCGCGACGCGCTCGGCCTCGGGCTGCGCCCGCCGCACTACGAGGCGATCGAGCGGCTCCAGCCCCGGCTGGGCTTCTTCGAGATCATCGCGGAGAACTACCTCGGCGCGTCGCCGCTGCCCCGGGAGCGGCTCCGGCGCATCGCCGAGCGCTACCCGATCGTCGCCCACGGCGTCTCCCTGAACCTGCTGGGCGAAGCCCCCCTCGACCGGGATCACCTGTCCCGGCTCCGGGATCTGATCCAGGAGTTTCGCATTCCCTATTTCACGGATCACCTCTGCTGGACGGCGTTCGAGGGCATGACGCACCACGATCTGCTGCCGGCGCCGTACGATCCGGAGCTGATCCCCTACGCCGCCGCTCGGGCGTCCGAGGTCCAGGAGGCCCTCGGCGTCCCCTTCGGGATCGAGAATTTGTCGTCGTACGTCGCCTGGGAGCGCGACACGATGCCGGAGTGGGACTTTTATCGCCGCGTGGTGGAGGAGTCCGGCTGCTGGGCCATGCTGGATGTCAACAACATCTTCGTCTCCAGCGACAACCACGGCTTCGATCCGCGCGAGTACCTCGACGGCGTGCCGTGGAGCCGGGTCTTGCAGGTGCACCTGGCCGGACACCAGGTGTTGCCCTCGGGCCTGCGGCACGACACGCACGATCGTCCGGTATGCGACGAGGTCTGGTCGCTCTACGAGGAAGCGTGGCGCCGGGGCGGCCCTTTTCCGACGCTCCTCGAGTGGGACGCGGAGATCCCGCCCCTGTCCGCGGCGCTCGCGGAGCTCGACAAGGCGCGGCGGGTGCGATCGGCATGAGCCCGAGGGGCGGAGATCCTCCGCGCTGGCTGCGAGAGCTCCAGCGCGACTTCACCGCGGTCCTCCGCGCGCCGCTCGACCCGGGCGCCGGGCGCTTCCGCGAGCGGCAGGAGCGGTATCCCGCGCGCCTCGTGGCGCAGCTGAAGGGCGGCCCGGGGGGGCCCGCGCCGGCGGAGCGGCTCGCGGTCTATCACCGCCAGTACTGGATGCGGCTGTTCACCGCGCTCCAGACGAGCTTTCCCCGCGTGGCGCGGGCGGTGAGCCACTGGCACTTCAACCACCTCGCCGCGCTGCACCTCGCCGAGCGCCCGCCCCGCCACGCCGACCTCGACGAGGCGACCCGCGGCTTCGCGGAGCGGCTCCACCGGGCGCTCGAGCGCCTCGACGGTGCGGGCCCGCGCCGACCGCCGGAGCGCCCGCCGCATGGCGACGCGTGGTGCCGGCGGGTCGAGCTCTCCAGGGCTCCGCTCGCCATGATCCGCCAGGCGCTCCGCATGGACGAGGCCGAGCGGCGCGCCTACGAGTCGCCCTTCGAGGGGCTGTGGCAGCCGACGCCGGAGGAGCTCTCCCGGCTGGCCGGATCGCGGCTGCGCTTCGCGGTGTCCTGCTCGCTGGCCGAGGAGGACTGGGACCTCGCCCGCTTCTCGCGGCTCGCGGGGGCCGATCGGGACGAGGGCGCGCCGGAGCCGATCCGTCGCCACCCGTCGACCCGGACCTGGGTCTTCGCCCGGAGCGCCGCCGGCACGACCACGACCTCCGTGGATCCGCTGTTCGCCCGGCTGCTCGAGCGCTGCCGGGAGCTGCCGTTCGGGCAGGCCCTCGCCGCTGTCGAGCAAGGCTGCACGGCCGCGGAGGCAGCGCAGCTGCGCGCGAACCTGCAAGGCTGGATCGCGCTCGCCCTCGCGAGCGGCTGGTGGACCGGCCTCGCCGGCGGCGAGCCCGGCGCGCGGCCGGAGGGCTCGAGCGAGGCGCCGGGCCGGGCGTGAGCCTCCCCGGCGAGCTCCGCCCGCCGTCCCGGGGTGGGCCTCGGAGGACGCCGGCTACGGCGCCTCCACCACCGTGCGCGACTCCTTCGCCTGGATCACGTCGGGGAGCAGGAACGGCACCAGGTGCGTCTGGTTCTTTCGCCAGAGCTCCGCCTGATCGCGGAAATGTGGGCTCTCGGCGTCCCAGACATTGCCTCCGGGAATGGCGTTCCACGCCTTCGGGCCCGCCGGGTCGAGCTCCACGACGAGCCGTTGCGACGGGCCGTGGACGTACTGGAAATTCGGTGACTCGTCGAGCGCCCACGAGAGGCGGTAATCCGAGGAGTCCACCGCGAACTCGTCGCCGCCGCGCGGAAAGCCGCCGCTCCAGAGGGGATCGCTCGGCGGAGGGATGCTGAGGCTGCTGAGGAGGGGGACGAGCGCGTCGAAGGTGACCGTGTGAAAGGCGCCCCAGCGGGGCGCCGCACCCCCGGAGCCGCCCTGTCGATCGAGCCAGGCGAGGGCGTCGAGCAGGGCGCGCAGCACGCGATCGTCCCTGGACTCGGCCGCTGGCGTGCCCATGTCGTCCCACAGCGCGCTGTCCTGCACGGCCGGATCAAAGGTGGCGAGCTGCTCCCGATCGGCGGAGAACAGGTGGAGGAGCGCCTTCGCCGACATCTCCCGGGAGAACGACGAGAAGCCCATCTGGCCGAGCTCGTCGCCCAGCACCCGGCGCACCACCCGGACGAGCCAGAGATTGAAGACCAAGGTCGCCTCCGAGGCGCGGGCGTCGACCGCGCCGGGGCCATCGCCCTCGTCCGCGAGCGGCATCGCGGTATCGAGATCGACGCCGGCGGCCGCCTTGTAGTCCGCCTCCTTGCCCCAGCCGTCGAGGAGCGCCCGCAGGGCGACGAGGCGCTGCGGTTCGTATGCGGCGTCCGCGACGATCGCGCTCAGATCGGGGTGAGTACCGGGCGACTTGCGCTCCGCTTCGCCGCGGTCCATGGCGCGGAGGAGGTGAGGCACGAGCCTCGCGCCGAGCGCCGACTTGATGTCTCCCTGGATCGCCGCGCAATCCTCCGGCGACAGAGGACCCTCGTGGGCATCGATCCGCTCCTGGATGCGGCCCTCGCGAAACCCGATGTCGAAGCTGCAGCCCAGGTACATGGGGGTGCCGTCGGGGAGCGCGCCGTTCGATGGATCGTTGTCCAGGGAGTCCCCGATGGGGTCGTTGTTCGCCGTGGCGATGTATCCCGCCGGCGGGTTCTTCGCCCGGGGGATGAGGTGCTCGGGGAGCGTCCCGGTCCACTCCGCGGTCCCGTCGCCGGGGAGCACCATGCAGGGGAGGACGCCCGTATAGGTGGCCGCGTCCCAGGCGAACGCCTCACGAGACCGCGTCGGGATCGCCGCGTGCGTCGTCCAGAGGATGTCGCCCGCGGCGTCGCCCATCACCCAGTTCTGCGCGCCGACGCTGAATTTCGAGAGCGACTCCTGCGCCTCATCGACCGAGCGAGCGCGCAGCAGGCCGAAGATGGCCTCCAGCTCCTTCGTCGGCTCCAGCCCCGTCCAGCGGACGCTGAGCGCCCCCACGGCCGGGTCCGGATCCACCACCGCGTGGTCGACGATGGTCGGCAGGAGCGGGCCGTGATGGGGCACGATCGGGACGCGGTAGGTATAGGGCTCCCTGCCAGCGATCGCGATGACCTCCTCGACCGTCTGGAGGGGCACTGGATTGCCCTTGAAGAGCACCGCCTTGCCGTCGGGCGTGAGCGTCTCGGCATAGACATCGGTGACATCGTACATCGCGACCGTCGCTCCCCACCCGACATGCTCGTTGTGGCCCAGGATGATCCCCGGAATCCCGGGGAAGGTGACGCCCCCGACGTGAACATCGCGGCTCGCGTCCTTGCCCTCGGGCGCGGCGACATGGATCGAGACGGCATACCAGACGGCCGGCGCGCTCAGCGACAGGTGGGGATCGCTGGCCACGAGCGCGTGCCCCGTCGCGCTCCGGCTCGCGTGGATGGCCCAGTTGTTCGAGCCGAAGCCCTCCGGGGCGACCTTGCTCCTGGCGCGCTGGACCGCGCTCAGGTAGCCGGTCAGCGACGACATGAGCTTCGCGCGGCCCGGCGCGGCGCGCCCCGGTCGTCGCGCGCGAGGCGCTCTCTTCGCCGCCTTGTCCTCCGCCTTCTGCGCCTTCTCCCGCGCCGGGGAGGCGGGATAGCCGCTGCTGGTCACCGCGGGCTCGGAGGGGGCGAACCTCAGGAAGTCCCGCTCGAAGCCGGCGCGCTTCTGCGCGAGCGGATCGGCGCTGCTCGACGCGAACGTCGTCCGGGCGGCGTCGAAGAACTGCTGCGTGGTGATGTCCAGCTCGGCGTCGAACGACAGGAGGTAGCTGTGGAAGCGGCTGATCACGAGCGAGTCGACGCCGCTCCAGTCGGTGAACGCCTTGGCGGGTATCCCCGTCGCGCCGCCGGGGAGGAGGATGTCCCCGGAGCGGATCTTCCTGAACACCTGGGTCACCCCGTCCGCGTACGCGTCGAGCATCTGGCGGAGCTCCCCCTCCGGGAGCGCGTCGTACTGGGCCCTGGCGATCCGACCGAGCCCGACATGGCGGAGAGCGATGTCCTGATCGATGGTGGTGGGATCGAGGTCGCCGAAGAGCTCTGCGAGCCTCCCCTCGGCGGTGCGCCGCAGGATCTCGAGCTGAAGCGCGCGGTCGCGCGCCGTCAGATACCCTTCGACGCGCATCGCGTCCACGAGGTTTTCGGCATAGATATGGGGCCTACCGTCCCTGTCCTGGACGACATCGACGGCAGAGAGCAGGCCGTCGATGGTGAGCCGCCCGTCGACGGGCAGATCCGGCCGATCGCCGAGCGGACCGAACGTCGCGGAGGAGGGCGGGCTGCCGTCGGGCGCGCCCGCGTCGGGGCCCGCGTCGGGATCGCTCGGCGCGCCCGCGTCGGGCGCGCTGCTGCCGGGACCAGGGTCGTCCGAGCAGCCGATCATGCCCGTGAGCCCGGTGACCAAGGCGAGGACGCAATGTGCCGAAGAGAATGACAGTCGCATGAACGCTCCTTCATAGGATGGAAGCGAGCCACCTCGGCGGTGTCGTCGCGCGACGCGGTGGCTGGAACGGCGCGTCGTCGAGCGAGGTAGGGTTCGGAGCTCCTTTCGCGGCAGCATGGGCCAGGGCACGACCGGGCAAGAGGGAGCGTGGCTTGGCGCGGTGTCTGGGCCAGCATGACACGCAGGCGCCGCCGCGGCCCGTGCCGGACCGCCGCCACGCCAAGCCGTCTGCTCGCTGTTCGCGTTCGTCGGAAAGCGGCGGGCCCCGCCCCCGCTTCCCGCGGAAGAGCAGCGCGCGATGAGCTGACCGGGCCGGTTCCATCGCGCCCATCCTGCACCAGCTGACCGACGTTGGGGCTACGGCGCTTCCTCGTGAGCGGCCGAGGTGTGGCGCCCCGTTCACGCGTCGCGTCTCGCGCCGCGATTTGGGCGGAAAATCCGCATGGATTGGGGAGGTACGAGCTTTGCTCCCACCGCCGTCATGAGTAACTACTTTCGTTCGCTGGTTCTCGTGGGGGCTCCTTTCATCTTCGTCGCGGGCTGCGGCGGATCGGACGGCGACGCGCTCGCCGAGCCCACCGCGGCGCCGGCAACCCCGTCGACTCCGGCGGAGGTAGACACCACCTATGAACAGATCGGGCGCGGCTGCGGCGACAACGGCTTTCTCGTTCGCTCGCTCGCGCACGTCCCCGCGCTCGCCACCAACAACCTCTGGATCGCCCCAGACGACGACGCCGCCGGCCTGGCCGCGTCCAAGGACGACAATGGCTGGGGAGCGAGCGTGGGCGTCTACGCGCTCGGGTTCGCGTCGAGCGCGGACAACATGGAGAGCCGCTCCGCCGAGCAGGCCGCACGATGCGACGCGGTCGGCGAGATCTTCGGCCCCGCCGGGGACGGCGCGCGGCAGCGCTTCCTCAACGTCCTCGTCTACGCCGGCGATCACCCGCACGCCGAGGCGATGCCCGCCGAGGGTCTCCCCGCCGCCGTCGAGGCGCCGGTCCGCCTGAAGGGCTATCTGGACGTGGCCACGGGCACGCGCGAGGAGATCGAAGACGGCGTCGTGTACCGGGACGCGCAGCACCAGTACCTGCCCATCTACGTTCGCTGCGAGGAGCCCATGAAGGTCACCTACGAGGAGCGCATGTTTTCGCCCGAGGAGGTCGAGGCGCTGAAGATCGACACCCGCATCTGTCGCCCCGTCGCCGAGGACGGCTACGGCTGCCTCATCGAGCGCCCGCAGCCGATCGAGGGTGCGTGCACGTTCGTGGCGGCCGACGCGAAGTACGTGGCGACGAGCGGCGAGGAGCACAACATGTCGCTCGGTGGCCGCATCGAGCGCGGCGAACAACTCAGCTACAAGATCACGGTCGACCGCTTCGCCTTCCACTGAACGAGGGTCCTCGGTCAGGGAGCGTGAGGTCGGAGCGCGTGCACGTGCACCGGGATGCGCTCGAGGGCGCACCGAGCAGCCGCTCGATCAGGCTTGATTTGCCTCAGGCTTGATTTGCCCACGCGCTCGGAGGCGGCCCCTATTCCCCTTGCAGGCGAGGCGCCCCGAGCGCGGCGCTACGCGCGGGCGAGGGTCCCGCCCGCGGCGAGGACGTCGGTCAGAACTGCTTGAAGAATTTCCACGACTCGATGGGAATCCAGTTCGGATTGCCGTCGATGTTCGTGTGCCCGCCGCCGAAGGTGCACACCCGCGTCGGATGCTCCGGATCGCAATCCTTGAAATCGTAGCAGCTGTACGCGCCGTTTGAAGTCGGGATATTGTCCGGAATCGTGCAGCCGTTGTCTTCGGCCTTTTCGAGGGCGATGAACTTGGCCCCTCTCTTCTGACCTTCGTTGTTCACCCAGGGGCAAGTCCCGTCGCTCATGCCCGTCGTGTGCATCCAAGCAATGGGCTTATGTGTCTTTTCAGGCAACCAGATGTTGTAGTTGGCCGGGGCGATGCCCACGGCCGCACGGATTTCCGCTTGATGGTTCGTCGACAGCGAATAGGTGATCATCCCTCCGAAGCTGAAGCCGGTCGCGAACACGCGGGTCGTGTCGTAGCAGACGTTTTCATTCATGAACGCCATGATGTCGTCGAACAGCGCGTGGTCCTTCTGTTGCCACGTTGCACCGTCCGAGGAGGGGGCCACGAAGATGGCTTGCTCTCCGTCGGCCTCCAACTGCGGCTTGAGAAAGTAGAAGTCTTGATTCTTGACGTCTTGGTAGCGGCTGCCGATCCAATGTGACGTGTAGAACAGCCGGTAGGGCTTGTTCATGTCGTAGTTGCGGGGCATATCGACGTAGTACACGCGATTTTGGCCCGAGCTAGAGATCGTATACTCCTTGCTCGTCAACGTGGTTGCCTTGCCGCACCCCGCGCTCGGTACAGGCGCGTTCCCCATGGGAATGGCTCCTTCGGGCCAGCCACCCATGCCATTACCGCCGGTGCCGGTCGGCTCAGCCCCGCCACCCCCGCCGCTGTTGTCACCGCCGGTCCCAGCCGCGGTGGTGCTGCCAGAGGTCGCAACGCCGCTGCCGCTCGCGCTGCTGCTAGACGTCGTAACGCCGCTGCCGCTCGCGCTACTAACGGAACCACTGGTCGCCGTCGCTCCCCCCCCTCCCTCGTTGTTCGAGTCGGACTCGGCGGGGGCGCACGAGATCGCGACCCAACTGGCAAGGGTGACACAAAAGGCGAGTCGGCTGAACGTTTGATCTTGCATCACAGGTCTCCTACGTACCGGAATCAGGTGAGAATGAAACAAAACGATCCGAGCGTATCAACGGCGACCCGCCACACGCACCTCAGGTGACAGAGCGTTCCTCACGGGATCCGCCTCCCTGGCAAAGTGCCTCCCACCCGGCTCAGACGAGCCCCCGGACGGGGCCGATGTGATGACACCGGTGCGCCCGAGGAGCGTCTCAGCGCGGCCCGCCGCGACATAGGTTCCCTCGTTCCCGAGCTTGCCGTCCGGTCGCTTCGCCAGCATCGCCGGATTCTTGAAAAAAATCATCTCCGGTGGACAGCGCGCAGGATTTCACGACAGCCGTCGAACAAGCGAGGGCTGTCGCGTCCTCGATTGGATCGCTCTTGGCAAAACGCCGATCACCATCGATCAGCGATCGCTTCCGCGACGACCGAGCGAACAGGATCGGTGTAAAAAATCGACCGAATGGATCAGATTGACGAAGAGCTCGGTACTCAGGAGGACCCGACCAAACCGAAACAAAAGGATGGCCCTCGACTGGAATGTGAACGTTAACATTGCCGGTGTCAATTCCAATCGACCGGCCCGCGGGTATCTTCGGGCCCGAGGGAGGACATGGCGGGCAGGGCTCCTTCGGAGCGCCGCGTTAAGAGGGGTGGGCGCCGGACCGCGGCCATCGCCGGACGGCACGACCACAATCGTACTGCCAGCGTGTCATGTCGCCGCGGCCGATGCGGAAACCGTGCCGCCATGGTCACTGAGCCCCGGAACATCGTCCGCTTCCTCTCCGCGCTCGGCGAGCCGACCGACGTTCCAGCGCGCTCTCCCAACCGGGGACCACCGTACTGGAAAAGCACCGTTGTGCGCCGCAAGGCGCTCGGTGTCGACGCCCGGTGACGAGCGCCCGCGCCACGGAGCTCGGGGGTGGTCGAGCTGGCGGATCGCGGCGGGCGGCGGCATCGGCGTTGACAGCCGCTACGTGAACGTTCACGATGAGACCTCATCCTTACGCTTTCCCCTGAGTGGGCCGTCATGAGCACCGGGACCTCCGTCATCGGGATCGGGATCGATCTCTTCACCGGCTCCCATTGTTCGGTCGTCGCGGACACATGCGGCGGCGCGTTCGCGGGCGCCGCGCACAGGCCTCCACGACAGGTCCACTGTGCATTTCTCGCGTGGCCGCTCAGCTTCGAGCAGATCGAGTCGCTTCACGCCGAGGTTCGCGCGCCTGGCACGCCGGGCGATCGCGCCCGTCGAGGCCTCGGCCCCCTGTCGGCGTCAAGCCACCCTCGTCACTCTGCATCTGATAATATCGCACCTTCTTGATGACCAGGCCCGGTTGCATTGCTCAATCGGCTTGACGCAACTGCCAGCCCCGAACAATAGATAGGCCAAGAAAGGCGATCGCCATGAACAACATCACCCGTCTCGGCATGTGCTCCGCCCTTGGGCTCCTACTGACCAACTGCGTCATGGATGGCGCAGAAGTGGACATGAACGAGACCGATCTGACCACCGATCAAAGCGCTCTCACGATAAGCGCGAATAAAACAGGAACGGACGGCCAGTGGTACACGTTCTGGAAAGATGGCGGGTCGGTCAGCATGAATTTGAACGGCGGCGGCAACTACGCTGTCAATTGGGCAAACGGCAACTATAATTTCGTTGGCGGCAAGGGCTGGAGCACTGGGTCGTCGAGCAGGAACGTTGGCTACAATGCCGGCGTCTGGTCGACGGGCAGCAGCAATGCATATCTGACGCTCTATGGGTGGACGACAAACCCACTCGTAGAATACTACGTCGTTGACAGCTGGGGCAGCTGGAGACCGCCGGGCGGAACGCCGGCGGGCTCAGTCACCACGGACGGGGGCACCTACGACCTGTACAGGATGCAGCGGGTCAACGCGCCCTCCATCATAGGCAATGCGACGTTCTACCAGTACTGGAGCGTCCGAACGTCGAAGAGGCCCACCGGGACCAACAGCACCATCACGTTTTCCAATCACGTAAATGCTTGGGCGTCAAAGGGGTGGAAACTCGGCACTCACAATTACCAGGTGATGGCGACAGAGGTGTTCAACCCCTCGAGCAGCGGCAGCTCCAACCTGACGGTGTGGTAGAAGCAACGTACGGGGCCATCGACGGCGCCATCCCAGGCCGCGCCGCGCGCGCCACGCCCGGTGCCGGTCGCAGAGGGCGGTGTACCGCAGACCGCAGGCAACGCGTCCGCGCAGGGAGACGAGCCCTACCGTCAGGCCACCTGCGCCCTGGCCAGCGCCTCCTCCATGACCGGGAGCCAGCGGCCATGTGTGCGGAACAACGCAAGGTTCCGGGTGATCGACCGCGTGCTCCTCCGCGCGTAACGCTCCGCGAGCACCGGGAGTATCCCCGCGCGCCCCGTCTGGGCGATGAGCGGCAGGACCTCGTCCGGCTCCTCCAGCACGTGCATCCCCCATCCGTGGTTGTCATCGGCGAGGATGTCCTCGACCAACGCGCGCTCGTCCCTGTCCGACCCATCGAGCATGGCCAGCAGGGCGGCTCGGTATACCGGCATGTACGCGATCTGAAAGAACCCGCCCAGCGCGCGGAAGCCCGGCAAGAACGTCGCCGCGAGGAAGAGCAGGAACACATTCGGCAGCAGCGCGCCGCGGCGCAGCTCCTCGATCACGGCGCCTCGTTCGAATGGAACCGGCGCCACGTCCGGAGCTTCCTGCTCCACGAGGTGTCCGCCGCTCAGCGCCATGGCGCGGATCCGATGGTCGCGCACGCGCCAGAAAAAGTCGGTGCCAGACGGGAGCATGCTGCCGATGGTCGCTCCAGCCGCCCGCTCGATGACGCGCATGCCGGCCGCGCGCCGACGGGGCTCGAAGAGCAGGCGGCCAAGCAGGCCGTCCTCCACCTCGAGGTGCCGCGCGACGAGGCGCGTACAGAACCCCTCGGCGAAGACGACCAGCCGCGCCCGCCCCTCCGGCTCCCATTCCTGCCAGAGGAGGCGGTTGGCTGCGTCGACTGCCTCCGGCACGCTGTGATGCGCGGCGCCGCCCAGGAGATCACGCAAGTGGGCCAGCTCCGCGGCGACCGCAGGAGACAGCGCGCCCGTTTCCTCGAGCGCGAAGCGGACGGGCCCCGGGGCGGCGATGGCGCTGCTCCTGGTCATGAGCCTCCGCGACAGGCCAAAGACGTTGATGCACGTGCCCGCAACACCCAGCCAGCCGGCGCCACGGCCGGGCCTCACCTCGAGCTTGTTGGTGAAGCAGGTGAACCAGAAATAATGCCTGCATCCCCGCGACAGCAGGCCGATGCGCGAGAAGATGGCCGTGTAGAACGCGTCATGGTCCAGCATGAGCTGACCATGAGGGCCGGTCTGGATCACGCCGGAGCGCTCGAGCTCGGCGAGCGCGGCCGGGACGTCCTCTGGCGGCAGCTGCGCGCGCAGCTCGGGTCGAAGCGCGTCGGCGAAGAGGGCGCGCGCCTCCAGGCCGAGCCGGCTGCGGGGGGGCCGCGCAGGTCGGTAGACGTGGCGGGCGTAGTCGACGAGCGGCGCGTCGTAGAGCGCGGACAGCGGCTGGCCGACCTCGGGCACGGCGCGGCGCAGCGCCAGCAACGCCGCGTCCTCGGGCAGGCGGGGGCTATCGAGAAAATCCATGGGATGACCTTCTGAATGCGGTGATTGACAGCCCGGCCCAGACCACGCCCAAAAAGACGGCGTAGCCGCGGTAGATGGCCGCTGGCGACGCGAGGTGGCCAAAGGCGCCCAGGTTCAAGTAAAGGACGCCGGAGAGGACCGCCACCCCGACCTGGACGAGGTTCTTGATGCGGCCGATCCTCTCGACACCGCTGCGCTGCTGCAGGTCGCAGTCCGCGGACACCCGGCCTGTCACGATGCAGAGCCCCATGGCGGCGTAGAGCACCGCAGCGCCCGCGAGGCCGCGGCTCAGGCTGAACGCGCCGGTCGAGAGGCACAGCAGGAGCAGGCTGTGGCGCATCGAGAACCTCTGGAGCGCCCGGCTGCTCGCGGCGCTGAAGAGCGCCGCGCCGACCATCGCTCCGACCGCCCCGGCCGCGTCGATGACGCCGTACGCGGAGCCGTCGCGCTCCAGCGTATGCGCGACGAAGCCCGGCAGGAGCGTGTTCGTCACGCTGAGCAGGCCGATGAGCGTGGCCTGGAGGACGATGTTGACCTGGATCCCGCGACTCTGCTGCAGGGCCGCGACGCCCTCCATGAGAGAGTCTCGGAAGGACGCCGCGGCTCGGGCGCTCGTCGCCGCCGGGCGTGCCCGCCGGTCGCTGAGCCGGGAGAGCGCGAGCGGCGAGATGAAGAAGCAGACGGCGCTCACGAGCTGCGACGCGCCATAGCCGATGCTCGCCACGACGACGCCGCCGACGCCCGCCCCAAGCATGTTGCCGAGCTGGACCATCGAGGCGGTGCGCGAATTGAACCGCAAGAGCTCGTGCTCCGGGGCGATCTCCATGACAAGCGCGTACACCGACCCCATGAACAGGCGATCGCCGAGCGCGGACAGGACGCCGAAGGTGTAGATCATGGCGGTCGCGCTGGGCGCCAGGTCGACGCTCCACGCGAGGAAGAGGAGCAGGAGCAGCGCGCCCCTCCCCGCGTCGGCGGCCATGCCGATCCGCTTGCGGTCCCACCGATCGATGACGATCCCAAGGAACGGCCCGACGGCGATATCCGCGGCGCTCTGCCAGACAAGCAGCCAGCCGACGGCGTTGACGGCGCCGGTCGCCCTCACGAGCTCCCACGACGCGGCGACGAGGAACGCGCCGCGCGCTACATAGGACGCGAAGACGGCGACGAGGAGCGGGACCTGGCTCATGCGCTGCTCGACGATCGCCATCGGCGCTCAACCGTGGAGCTGAGCCGTCGGGCGGGAGGTGGGCTGCTCGACCGTGAACGTGGGAGCGAAGACCGCGTCGTCGATCCTCTCCCAGCCGTCGAAGTTCTCCAGCGCGTCCGTCACGAAGATGCGCTGCACCCACCGGGACGCGCGCCCCTGCTCGTCGAACGACGCCTTGAAGGCTGTCCTGGCGTGGAGCGTGACGCGGTTGTCGATGCCCAGGAGCTCGCCGGGCGACACGATCTCGTCGATGGCCACCTCCTCCAGCGCCGCCTCGAAGCGCTTCGCCGCGCGCTCCGCTCGAGGGGACAGGATGTCGGCGATCATGTCTCCGTAAAACGCCGCGTTCACCACGAGGCCAGCGGGGGTCCGCTCGACGAGCGGGATCGGGCGCGTGGTGACGTTCGCGTAGGCGCCGCGAGACCTCCTCCACCTGTAAGGCAGCTTCATCTGATAGGCCGGGCTCGCCAGCGCCGCGCGTTCTTCCGGGCTCAGCATGGATAGCGCCAACCGCGCGTCGCTGACGCGCGTGTACGGCGGGGAGGCGTCCTGACGGACCCCGGTGAGGAAGAGCGCCTTGGGTGAGCAGTCGCGCCCGGTCATGAAGCGGAGGGCGGCGTTCTCGATGTGGAGCCTGAGCTCGGAGGTCGTGCCTAGCCCGCTCAGATCGCCCGACGTCTCCCTGGACGGCACGAGGTTGTTCACGAGGCCGCGCCCTTCGCAGTACATCGAGTACGGTTCGCCGAAGAACGAGGCGATCATCGTCAGGAGGTTCTCGGAAAGATAGCTCGGCTTCTCGATCCTCTTCGCGAGCCCCGCCTGAGGCGGCGGCACAGGGACGTTCGCGCTCGTCGGCAGATTCCCGACCTTGAGCGCGCCGCAGAACACCGGCGGCGAGCGGCCGAGATCCGCGAGCGCCGAGAGATCCGAGAACATGCCCGCGACGCGATCCCGCGCCTTCCGGAGCTGCGCGAGGTACTCCGCGTAGCCGTTCTCTGGATACGTTATACCGGCGAGCGTCTCTTCCAGCAGCTCCCGTTCGCCGTTCGATAGCGTCTTCGTGTAGATTTGCGTAGATGCCACGATGTTCCTTCCGTCGACGCACGGCGGCCGCGATACCGTCGCAGAGGAGTCGGCGCTCCGCGAGCGGCCGGCCGGCACTGGCGGTGAATGGGTTCATCGACGAGGTCGGCCCATCGCGGCCCCGCCTCGTCGGCAGTCGACGCGGCGGGCTTGGCAACCCGCATACCAGAGCGCAGCGATGCTCCATCGGGGCTCATCAAGGCGTCCGCAGCCCACCCGGTGGCCCGATCGCGCCGGGAATCCGCAGGCGGGCGGCGCGGAGGCGGCGCGGGGCGTGGGCCGATCACGCAAAAGCGGCAGTCACGTGTTGCGCGACCGCGTAAGGGATCGTTGCCCCCGGCGCGAGGAGTACTGGGATGGCGTGGAGGACGAGCAGAACAAGGGAGAGCGAGGAGGGCGCTCGCCCGCGGCTCCGCAGAGGACCGCTGCGACGTCGGCGTCCACGACCCGAGCGACCCGCCGGCGTCGTTGAACGTCACCGGCAACCTCGGCACCCACGACCCCGCCATCATCGCGCAATATACTGGCCACAGCACGGAGCGCGTCCGTGCATGCAGGCAACAAAAAAAAATCTCAGATCATGTCAATGCTTCAATCATGGCCGCAACGTAAAGAACGTGTTTCCAGCCAACGTGCGAAATCTCGCGAATTTGGGCCCTGGACTTCCAGTCCCTGCGGCTCTCCACCCGAACAAGCCTGTTGAGCTTGGGTCCCGGATGGCGACCCGCAACCGAGCCACATCAATAGCATTCTGTATAAAAGCTTGAAAATCCGACTGCATTCTATCATTGTCATTATTCGCGATATTAACCATCCGCTGCAGCCGCCGACGAACCCCCTGATCGTAGTTCGGATAATCGGAAAAACCATCGAACTGATTGGCGGCGCGAATGATGTCGATCAAATTTCTCGCCCCGCGTGCCCCGAATCGAGAAGGATCGATCGCCAATCGACTCTCCAGAACCCGTTGCATCCACCCCATACTATCCAATGTGTCTGCTGCTAGGTAGTCTGTGTGGGAAGGATCGCGGGCCTCCGACATCAACAGCCTGGCGACAGCTCCAGCTTCAGTAGCAGGATCCGGCAACTCTATCGCAACGTCAACCACGACCCTTAGTGTCGCCTGGATTCCGGACCGTGTCGCCGCAGTCACCGTTACAGCGCCACTACCTGATGTCGTGGCGAGCGCGCTGAGGGAAAACGAAAAATTGCCAACGGCGCGTACGCGAGGTCTGCCATCGACGCTAACCACATCAGGATCACTGCTCGTTATTATGGGAACACCATCCGAGCGTGGAACATCGGCGATCACGATGCTGGCCGGAGAGTTCCCTTCGGTGCTCGATATGTGAATAGTCACATCCGTAACATCTGTTCCATGCCGCCGAAAACGCATATATCACCTGTCGCGAACGGATACGCGAGCCTATCGTAGGACAGCGGCAGGGGGAAGGCAGGAGCTCCTACGGCCTCGATGCTGGCGGCGCGGCGGCGCTGGAGAAGAGAGGCCGCACGCCCAGGCCGCGGCCGTGACGACGCGGAACCCGGGCGCGGTCTCGTCAGCCGACGGCGAGATCGCGTCCGGAACCCGCGGATCGTGATGGCCGTCTACAGGCCTTCCCTCGCAGCGCGGGGGGCCCTATGACGGCGGCATGATCGAGGGGATCAGCGAGGCGGTCATCCAGCGACCGCCGGAAGCCATCATCGACTTCGTGACGGACCTCCATCGATACAAGCTTGCCGACCGGAAGATCGGCCGCGTCCTCGGCATGCGCCGCGAGGGCGACCGCATCTGGATGCGCCACGACGGCAAGCTGCGCGGCCTCCCGGGGCCGCCGGTGACGCTCGAGATGACGATCCTTGGCCGCCACGCGGTGCGCTATCGCAGCCTGCGCTCGTTCCCCGCCTGTCTGTTCCTCACCTTCGAGGGCGGCTTCGATCTCGACGAGACCGCCGTGGGCACCCGCGTGGTGCATACCGAGCGCTTCCGCTTCTTCGCGCCGTGGCGCTGGGTGATGGATCCGTTCCTGCGTGAATGGCTGGCGAGGGACGTGCGCGAGGAGATGGGGCGGCTGAAGACGCTGATCGAGGCAGAGCACCTCGCGCGCCCGGCGCAGCGCGCTTTCCCGATGAACAACGCGAAACCGGCTCCCTGACCGCAGCTCTCTGTACGATCCACGCGCCGAGCTCAGCGCCGCCGACGGATAGAGCGACGGCGGGAGCAGGCCGCTGATGGGGAAGGCGGCCGCCAGCGCCTCGGGTGGGTGACCGCCAGGGCGAAGGTCATGATGCCGCCCTGCGAGAAGCCGGTGACGAGGGGGCTAAGCCCCAGGCATCTTGAGGCCGCGCTCGTCCATCACGGCTTTGTTGCGCGCCTCGCTCTTCGCGTACGCCGGGCGGGCTCTGACCCGCTCGGCATATCCGGTGAAGCTCGGGCGCGGCTCGAGCATCTTGAAGTCGAGCATGTACGCGATGGTGCCGCCGAAGATGACGTCGGCCATCGAGAACTCTTTGCCCAGGACGAAGTCACGGCCAGAGATGGCCGATTCCATCGTCGCGATCATGTCGTCGTAGTTGCCCCAACCGGCGGAGCCGGCGCGGAACTCCCAGTTGCTGGCCTTGGCCATCGAGCCGGGCTCGATGACCGAGGGGGCGAAGAGCGACCAGCGAAAATACGTGCCGCGCGCCGCGTCGTCGAGCTTCGGCGCGAGGCGGCCCGGGGCATAACGATCCGCGAGATAGAGGCCGATCGCCGCGGATTCGGTGACGACGGTGTCGCCGTCGACGAGCAACGGCAGCTTGCCCATCGGATTGAGCTTCGTGACGTCCGCCTTCTTCTGGTCGCCGGCCATGATGTCGACGAACTTGAGCTCGTACTCGACGCCGACTTCCTCGAGCATCCACACAGTGTTGGCGGCGCGCGAAAACGGGTGGTGGTAAAGAACGATGGCCATGGTGGTGTCTCTTTCTCCGTTCGTCTCCGCCGGTCGGTCGGCGGCGCGGCGGAGGCTACCAGAGGCCGGCCCCGTTGGGCGCGGCGCCAGGTGCGGCAGATTTGGAAAGCGGTGGCGATCGCCACTATTTCGGCGACCGCTCGTCATCGACCGGCTTTTCTGGCGGGATTTCTGCCCCGCGGAGCCGGTCGCGCCGCGACGCCGCGACGCCTACCCGAGCAGCGACGCCGCGACGCGCGGCGCCTCCCGCGCCGAGCACCCCATCCAGCTCGAGAGCCGCGCGGCCGGCTCGCCGCTCGCGAGCGCGCGGTGCACCCGCTCCGCCACGTCCGCGCGGAGCGCCCGCGTCCCGAACACCGGGTAGCCGATCGCCGCGTAGGCCTTGGGATCCACGCCCCGGGCGACCGGCACCGACACGGCGCCGGGCGCCGGGCACGCGGGCACGCGGCCCCGGCCGAACCAGGCCGCGCACAGCGAGAGGCGCCGCTCCAGCGCGCCGCGCCGGAGCAGCTGCTGCACGTAGAGCACGCGCTCGCCCACCTCGATGCCGTGCGCCTTGAGCAGCGCGCGGTCCTCCGGCGCGAGCTCCGCGATCTGCTCCTCCGCGTCGCGCGCCGCCGCCGTCCCGAGCCCCTGCTCCAGCTGGTAGACGATCCCGCGCGCCGCGCCGGGCAGCGCGCGCACCTCGGGCGAGCGCAGCGGCGCGAGGAGCTCCTCGACCAGATCGCGCGCGAACGCCACGAGCCGCCGGAGGACGCGCGACCGCGCGCCGGCGCCGAGGTCGTCGAGCTCCGCGAGCCGCACGTCGGGCAGGAGCAGCGTCGGGCCGCGCGCGAGCTGCCCGAGCGGCTGCTCGCCGTGGGCGATCCGCCCGGCCGCGTCCACGGAGAAGCGCTCGTGCGGCGCCCCCACGATCGCCTCGACCCAGCGCGCCCGGTCGTCCTCGGGCGCCGGCGCCGCGGGCCCGGGCGCGAGCAGGGCCCGGAGCGCCGCGATCCGCGCGAACGGGTGCCCCGGGTCCACCGGCTCCGGCTCGGCCTCGGCCCGGCGCTGGCCCCCGCGGGCGACCGCGCGCGCGCCCGACGACGCCCGCGCGCCGCCGCCCCGCTCGACGAAGCGCTGCACGAGCCGCTCGTGGAGCGCGTCGCTGAGCCGGTCCTCGATCGACCGCGTCCGGTCCTGCCACGCCGCCGCGTCGCGGACCCAGCGGCCGTGGTTCGAGATGTAGGTCCACGTCCTGATCGACGCGATCCGCGTGATCAGCGTGTCGATGTCGCCGCCCACGTCGTCGATCTCGGCCACCCGGGCGGCCATCCAGTCGGTGTCGAGCGCCGCGCTCGGGCCCGAGAGCTGGCCGTAGATCTCGGCGAGGAGCGCGACGTGCGACTCGAACAGGAGCTTGCGGAAGTCCGGGATGCGGCAGACCTCCCAGAGCAGCGCCACCGCTTCGCGACCCCGCGCGCGGGCGCGCACCTCCGGGTCCTCGGCGAGCCGCATCAGGGCGGCGGTGTCCTCGGCGTCGTCGACGAGCCTCAGGCTGCGGGAGCGCGGGCGCTCCCGCAGCGACGCGAGGAGCGCGTCGATCGAGCTCCAGTCGAGCTCGCTGTTGCGCCAGAGCAGCCGCCGCACGGGGGGGAAGCGGTGCGCCTCGATGGCGGCCGCGACGCCGTCGGGGAGCGACAGCGGCGCGACGGTGCCGAAGGTGCCGTCGGCGAGGTGCCTGCCCGCGCGGCCGGCGATCTGCGCGAGCTCGGCGGGGTCGAGGTCGCGCACGGCGCGGCCGTCGAACTTGCGCAGCGCCGCGAACGCCACGTGGCGCACGTCGAGGTTGAGGCCCATGCCGATCGCGTCGGTGGCGACGAGGTAGTCGACCTCGCCGGACTGGAAGAGGGCGACCTGCGCGTTGCGCGTGCGGGGCGAGAGCGCGCCGAGCACGACCGCGGCGCCGCCGCGCTGCGCGCGCAGCCGCTCGGCGATCTCGTAGACCTGGGGGGTCGAGAACGCGACCGCGGCGCTGCGCGGGGGCAGCCGCGAGAGCTTGCCGGCGCCGGCGCTGGCGAGCCGCGAGAGCCGAGGGTGCTGGACGAGCTTGGCGGTGGGCACGAGCTCGGCCATGAGGGGCCGCATCGTGTCGGCGCCGAGGAACCAGGTCTCGCGCCGGCCGCGCGAGAGGAGCAGCCGCTCGGTGAACACGTGGCCGCGCTGGTCGTGCGCGGCGAGCTGGATCTCGTCGATGGCGAGGAAGTCGACCTCCAGGTCGATCGGCATCGCCTCGACGGTGCACACCCAGTAGTCCGGGCGCCTCGGGACGCGCTTCTCCTCGCCGGTCACGAGCGCGACGCGGGCCTCGCCGACGCGGGTGGTCACCCGATCGTAGACCTCGCGCGCGAGCAGCCGCAGCGGCAGGCCGATCATGCCCGAGTCGTGCGCGAGCATGCGCTCGATGGCGCGGTGGGTCTTGCCGGTGTTGGTCGGGCCCAGCACGGCGGTGATCGGGGAAGCGTCGACCATGCCGCGCGCAGCTTAGTACCGGATGCCGGAAAGACGCCTCCGGGCGGGACCGGGGGCGCGCCGGTGCTTCCGGCTGGACGGGCTCTTCCGTAAACTGCGGCGCGGAGCGCACGGCGGCGGAGCGAGCGGCGGCGGAGCGAGCGGCGGCTGAGGGCCTGCGGCGGCGGGGACCGCGCGGAGCGCATGCACCAGCGGACGCACGTACACGTGCGCGGCGCACGATGGTGCCGGGGGACGGGAAGTCAGCACCTGCGAGGACCCGCGACGGCCAGTCGGCGAGCCCGAGGTGCCGCGGGACACCCCCCCGCCAGCTCTCAGCTCCGGCGAACCTGGATGCGGTAGCTGCCCGGTCGGCCGTAGACCAGGACGTCCATGGGGCGGTCGCCCGGCTGCAGACCGCGGAAATGTAGGGCAGCGCGCTCGCCGGGTTGCACGACGGCGCGCTCGGGGAGGCCAATCTCGAGCGGCGCCCGATCCATGATGGGGGAGATCGTCTCGAGAGCCCGTACCAGCTGGTCGACGGACCGGAGCTCAGCCCGGGTGTGCACATGATATCCAGGGATGTTCGCCTCCTCGATGTGCGCTGCGTGACCATGCCAGATCCGCGCGTACCGATCCCACGCCGGATTGAAGGCCTGCACGGAAAGTGCCTGCGCCATCGCGTCGCCCATCAGGTGCCCGTGGATCGTCAACGAGCAACGGTATCCGTCGTCGGCTCCCCCCGTCCCGCTCCACCACGGCTCACGCTGGAAAGCGTAACGCTCGAACATGGTGACATAGGATGCATAAACAGGCGCGCAGAAGCCGGAATCTTCCGGATCCCACGGAGGGCTCGCTGGCCAGCCTCGATAGATTGTGCCCTCGCCGTCCATCCAGAACTCCATCAGCTCGGAGCCATGGATTGGCAGGAGCACCTCCCCGCTGCACACGAGCGCATCCGAACGCCCGAAGCCGGGGCGGCTCTTCAGTGCACGAAACGTGGCAAGCTGTGTCTTGTCGCCGATGACGACGCCCCCCGCGCGCGCCTCGAGCTCCAGCACGGGCCCGTAAATGGGCAATCCGCGCTCTGCAAGCATGCTGGCGAGCTCGTGCGGAGGGCAGGTTTCGGACAGATCGCGCCGGATGTCCAGCCGATCGAGCGCAGCCACCGCGTGCTCGCTCAGCACATCAAGCAATGACAGGCTCGCCCTCGGTCGCTCGGACGAATCTACGCCGCGTTCAGACATCTCAGCTGCCTCACCGGTAGACTGTACCGTAGCCGGAGTGCGGAGGGTACGCGGGCCCGGTGGGTGCCGGTACCGCGCTCGGCACGAGGCTTCCGTCTGGGGCGCGCGCGTGCGTGACAGGTGGCTGGGGTCCGCTCCGTCCGCGTCCAGCCGCGATGGCCGCTTGCTGGGCGGCAACCCAGTCCATGCTGGGTGTCGAGAAGTTCGTGTTGTCCGTGCCATCCCTCGACGTCGCGCCGGGCCGGATGACCGAGGGATTGGGCTGACCGTATTGCTGGTGCAGGTTCGCGAGGAGCTGGCTGCAGTTAGGGCACGGCGCCCGAGTGCCGACCGTGCGGTCGCTCCGAGGCTGGGTCGAGCTGATGCCATCGATGGATTGCAAGCAGCGTTGGATGTCCGCGTGGTCGCTCGGGTTCGACGGATCCAGCGGCCGGACCTGCCCCGTCGTAGGATCCCTGCGGTGCTGCCCTTCCCACGCCTCGATGTACCTGCTCAGCGCACGCGGCTCGCCGCACGCGGTGGGCGACTGACCAGGTGGGATGCTACCACTGCGGTGGCCCGGGTAGATGCCGTTGTTGTCCGGCGCGCGCGGAGGGAACGCCGACTCCACCACCGGATGTATCCTGCCCGGCTGACCGCCGCTGTCCTGACGGAAGCTCCCGGCGCTGCCCGTGACCTCGGTGGTGACGGGCGGGGCGAGCCCGAGGGGGTCGTGAAACCGGAAGGGTTGCTGGTAGCAATAAGCGAACGGGTCCAGACCACCGAGCAGGCCGATCGGATCAGGGCTCACGTACCGGCCGATCCGCGGGTCGTAGAAGCGATAGCGATTGTAGCAGAGCCCGGTCTCCCGGTCGAAGTACTGCCCGGGATAACGGAAGGGTGTATCCGCACGCGCGCTCGCTGTTGGGTCGAGGTGGCCCCAGATCGTTGGGCGGAGGTCTGCCAGGACCTCTCCCCTGCCCGAAACGAGCACCGCTGGATGCTCGCCGTGCCCTTGGATGTAATGGACCCACTCCGAGTCCCGCCGCTCGCCGCCGATTACCTCGGTGTCCCGGTGAGCGAGGGGATAGGGCCCCTCCGCCCGATGAACGTAGGTGCGATAGAATAGCTTCCCATCAGCTGCGTCCGACTCCTTTACCTCATGGACAAGGACATCTCGGTCCCACACGAATCGCGTCGTCACGACCTTTCCGTCGGGCATCAGGACCCGCTTGGCAATCCGCCGGGCGAAGGGATCGTAGACGTTCTCCACTCGCGTCCCGTCCGATCGGACGACCGCGGCGAGCATACCGCGAGCGTTCCACTCGTATCGCGTGGCTGCCCGCGAAGGCTCCCGCTTCTCGATGCAGCGCAACTCCCTATCGTACAGGTACTCCGCCGTACCGTGCCGCGCGAGCACACCGCCCGGTCCATACGAGCGACCTGGTGCGCCAGGCGACGTCTCGTACACGGCGCCGGCCTCATCATAAACATAAGTCTCCGCGCTCGCATGCGCGGTGGAGCTCGCCAGGATGCGCCCCATCGGATCGTACCGGTTATGAACGTGGTGTGACCGCCGCCCTGCATTCGCTCTCGATACGTCGGTGTGCAGCAGCGGCTGTGCCGGCAACGAGCGTCGCGCGAGTGGAATCGCAGCGGCTCCGGTGGTCGCGAAGACGGAAGAGCGCGAGCGCGCGGCAAGCAGGCTGCGCCGGCTGGAGGCAGCGTCTGCCGCGCGCCGGCGTCCGTCGGCCGAGGCGCGCCGGTGAGCTGAGTGATGAGCAAGCGCTCGGAGCGGCGCGCCTCGGCCGCCGGACGCCCCGATCAAGAGGTGAGGCGAGCAGGGATTGGCAGGAAGCGAGCGCGTTGCGGGACGCACGCCAGTGCCCAGCTCATGCATCAAGGAGGTTGCAAAAATTTCGTCCCATGCTGGCCTTCCTCGCACCGGGCATGGGACGGGGTGAGACGCTGTCTCCCCAGAAAGTGCGGTGCGAGGGGGTCGTTCACCCCGGGGTCGGTCGCTTTCGCATATGGGCCATGAGCCCGCTGTCGTATGTGACCGCCCCACCGGCCCACCCGGTTGAGCCTCGAGCTCGGATAGGTAGGTGCCGTACGACCCGTTTTTCCGTCGGCGTGGTGGCCAGTCGACCGCGAAGGTCAACCACCTCGCCGGGTCCTCATCGAAGGACTCGCTCGCCTGGGCACCCGGGCAGCACGACCCTCCTCGCACCGCTGGAGAGAGCGTATGGACTATGTCGGCCTGGATGTCCACAAGGATGCGGTCGAAGCGGCCGTGATCGACGAGGCAGGCAAGCTGCGCCGTCGCGTCCGCTTCCCTTGCACCCGCGAGGAGCTCGTGCGGTTCGCCAAGCGCTACCTGGGCCCGAACGCCCGTGCGGCGCTGGAGGCGACGAGCCACACCTGGAGCATCGTGGAGGTGCTCCGCCCGCTCGCGGCCGAGATCGTCGTCTCCAATCCGCTGCGCACGCGGGCGATTGCCGACGCGAAGGTCAAGACCGACAAGGTCGACGCGCTGGTGCTGGCGCAGCTGCTGCGCGCCGACTACCTGCCGCGGGTGTGGCAGCCCGATCAGGCGACGCAAGGACGGCGCCGGCTGACCAACCGTCGAGCGTCGCTCGTGGCCGACAGGACGCGGGTGAAGAATCGCATTCACGCCGTCTTGCACCAGCGTCTGATCCGCCCGATGGTCAACGAGCTGTTCGGAACGAAGGGACGCGCCTGGCTGGAGACGCTGGAGCTGGATGGCGCAGGTCGCGCCGCGCTCGACAGCGAGCTGCGGCTGCTCGGGCAGCTGGAGTCGGAGCTTTCGCGGCTCGACGAGGAGCTGGCCGTCGACGGGTACGACGAGCCGCGCGTGCGGCTCTTGATGACGCTGCCGGGCGTGGACGTGGCGGTGGCGCAAACGCTCTTGGCGGCGCTCGGAGACATCCAGCGCTTTCGCTCGCCCGACCACGCCGCGAGCTACCTCGGGCTGGTGCCCTCGACCTATCAGTCGGGCGATCCCGAACACGTCTACCACGGGCGCATCACCAAGCAGGGCAAGGGGCAGGCGCGCTGGATGCTGGTGCAAGCCGCGCAGCACGTCGGCAACCACCCAGGACCGCTCGGCAACTTCTTTCGACGGCTCGCCAAGCGCAAGAACCGCAACGTGGCTGTGGTGGCCACCGCGCGCAAGCTGGTGACCATCGCCTACCACATGCTCAAGAACAACGAGCCGTATCGCTATGCGGTGCCGCGCTCGACCGACACCAAGCTGGCCCGGATGCGCGTGAAGGCGACCGGCGAGCGGCGCCGGACCGGGCTGCCGAAGGGGCAGCCGCGCCCCAAGGCGTACGGCTCGGGCGTGCGCACCCGCACCGTGCCCGCGCTCGATACGATCTACGAGCGCGAGGGGCTGCCGCCGATCGCGCCGCTGGCCGACGGCGAGCTGCGGATGCTGCGCCAGCAGAAGGTGCTCAAGCACGTCGCGCAGACCAGCCGCCCTCAGCGGCTGCCTCGTCGCGCAGCGGCCCCCGCGCGGCCCGAAGCTGCTGGGGCGTCCGCCTCGTCTCTGCGGTCCGCCCGGCCGGCATCCGCCCGGCAAGCGCCAGCGACGACGCGACGGGCCAAGTCCACGCAGGCCCCTTCTCCCGGCCGGAGATCGACGTGAATCGTTGTCCCGAGCTTGACACGTTCATAGGTATGAGAAATCGCGTCGGCCTATGTCCGCCCGGTGCTCCGCGATCACGTCGCCGCCAGGAGAATAGGCATAGGCAGCCGCGAACGTCGTGCCAGGCGGCAGACGACCAACCCACCGCGGCTCCTGAGGAGCGACCGCCCGCGCGCCGGGCGCGACCACCTGACGCTCGGTCAAGTAGCCCATGGCGTCGAAGCGGCTCCGCACGGTCCCTCCCGCGGGAAGGAGACGCGCCGTTTCGGAGTCGAGCGCGTCCCATTCGAACGCGACCGCGGCGTCCCCGCCAAGGAGCACCCGCGCAGGAAGCCCCATGCCGTTCGGCTCGAATCTCGCTGCGAGGCAGAGGGAGGTGCGCAGCGCCCGGCGGTGCCCCGCAGGCGAATACTCGCTCTCGACCGCATGCGTCTGCCCATCGTACGTTTGCTTCTCCCGGACGAGGCGGCCGCGCGCGTCGTACGTGAACTCGCACCGGACGTGCTCCGTCTCGGCGGCAATCAAACGACCCAGCGGATCGTACTCGAACCTGTCGGCGGTCTCGTCCGCATACCGGCGCTCCGCGACGCGCCCGCACGCATCACACGATATCTCGACCGTCATCCCGCCGTCGCTCCGGGTGCCGACGAGGTTCCCCGCATTGTCGAGACGATACTCGTAGTGCCTACCGTCGAACGTGCGCTCCGCGACCACCCTCCCGGCCAGGTCGCGCACGATCCGATGTACCTCACCGCGCTCGTTGATGACCTGCACGAGGCTGCACTCGCGGTCATAGCGAAAGCGGACGGACTCACCTGTAGGTTTGCGGACCTCGTGCACGAGGCCGTAGCCGCCCCACGAGAGCTGATAGACCCCGCCGTCGGCGCCGCAGATCCGGACAGGACGGCCGTCCGCGTCATGATCGACGCGCTGGATGCCGCCGTTGGGCATCCGGACGGTGGTGAGCAGGCCGCGGCCGTCGTAGAAGAACTCGGTGGCGTGCCCCTCCTCGTTCACGAACGACACGACTCGACCCACCTCGTCATAAAACAGTCTTCGCGGTTTGCCGTGCGGCTCGATCAGCTCGACGAGATTGCCGTGGGCATCGTACCGGAATACCGTCTCGGCGCCATCTGGCATCGTGGCGCGAACGCGCTGGCCTCGATCGTCGTAGTCGAAGCGAATAACGCTGCCGAGCTCGTCGACCGTTTCGATAAGACGCGAGTAAGCATCGTAAGAATAACGCGAGAACTGGCCGAGCGCGTCGACGATCTCATCGAGGTTACCACGCTGATTGTAGGAGAAGCGCGTCATCGCTCCCATCGGATCGGTGGTGCCGATGAGGCGGCCCTCGGCGTCCCGTTGATATGTCGTCGATGCAGCGTTCTCGTCCGCGTACTGCTTCAGGTGTCCATGCTCGTCGTACGCGGCCGTGGCCACGCCGCGTCCGTTCGTCGCCTTGTCAACCTTGCCGAGAGGATTGATCTCGTATCGGCGCACCTGCAGCGAATTGATGACTTCGGTATAGCCGTCCGCATAGTCGAACCGGCAGTGCAGGACTCCCTTCGCCCGGGTCCTGCCATCGGCGAGGTACTCTGGCACGTCATTGGCCAGCGCCGGATCGGCCCCGTCCGGGTAATCGCACCATGTTTCGACGCACCGCCCTCGCTCATCATATCGATAGTGGACCTGCATCCCGCCCGGATATGCGACGCGCGTGAGCCGGTGCTCGTCATAGGCGAAGCGGACTGCATGACCATCGCCATCGTACACGACCGCGAGGTCGCCGGCGGAATCGTACTGATATGTCCGATACCGGACAATTCTCCTACCGCCGCCATCGATGTCGAAGGCGATGATATGCCCGCGCGCATCGCGCCGGACGTGCACGATCCTGCCGACGCTGTCGGTGATGGAGACGAGGTCGCGCCCGCGGTATGCGAGCACGATCCGGTTTCCGCTGAGGTCGGCGATGGCGCCGAGGATCCATCGCTCATCGCTGCCTGGAACGCGTTCGAACAGGTGGACGAGCCCGTCCGCATCGACCAGCACATACGCTTCAGGATCGCGCCTGAGACGAACGCCGCTGCCGAGATCCACCTCGGAGCCCACGTCCGGGCGGGGCCGAACGGCGACGGTCCCGTTCGGTCGGTAGACAGCGATTGTCCTCCGGCGCACCTCGATCTCCTGGGAAAGAGAGTGGGACCACCCGGGACCGAGCCCAACGTCGCGTTCGCGGGCCGAGGTCGAGTACGACCGATGCACCAGCAGGAGCAGTGGGCCTGGCAGGACTAGATCGAGCTGCGGGACGGTAAAGACTCGCCCATCCGCGACATCGACCGGATCGCCCGCGGCAGTGCCTCCGCCGCCCCCATGGGCCGGGTTCGGGCAGCCCGCGCCGCTGCCCTGGCCGCAGCCGTTCGCGCCGCGACCGCCGCCTTGACCGTCGTTGCCACCACGCTGCCCGTTGGCGCCCTGTCCGTTCTCCCCCGCTCCTCCGTTCGGCCCGCCGGGGCCGCCGCCGCCGGCCCCTCCACCCATGACGAACACGCCGGGGTTCATGCCGGGAATCGCTGGTATATTCGGGAATGGTGCAGTTCGGGCCACCTGAGAAGGCTATCCAGACGCGGCAGGTGACGCCACCCCAGCGGGACGGTCCGACCTCGGGCGGCGTCCACCTGGGCGGCCATCGAGCTGCGCTCGGACGCAAGAAAATTCTACACCGACACTAGATTTTCAGGGGCATGCACATCGACACCTGGCGCGAGCAGTGCGAGGGTCGTTCGCCATCGAGCCTGCTCGCATCGACGCCGCGGAGCGCCCGCGGGTCCGGGGAGCCGTGAATCCGGGGAGGAGAAGATGCGACAGCGACCGCTCGCGCTCGGTCTTCGTCCCGTCGCCGCGCCCATGGCATGATGGCTCGAGATGCCGGCAGCTGTAAGTACCGCGACAGTGGGCCCCGCCTCTGCTAGAGCCCGAAGGCCCGAACCCAAGGACACGGGGACGCAGAAGGCTCGAACGCATGCTGTCGCTTGAAGCGGGGAGCGTCGTCGGTGGGAAGTATCGCCTGGAGCGGCCGCTGGCGGGCGGCGCCATGGGCCTGCTCTGGGTGGCCCGGCACCTCCAGCTGGAGGTCGAGGTCGCGATCAAGTTCATGATGCCGCAGCACGCCGACTCCCCGGTCGCGCGCGCGCGGTTCGAGCGCGAGGCGAAGGCGTCCGCCCAGCTCCGGACGCCCAACGTGGTCCACGTCTACGACTATGGGCTCGAGGGCGACACGCCCTACCTCGCGATGGAGCTCCTCGAGGGCGAGGACCTCGCCGCGTACCTCGTGCGCCGCGGGCGCGTCGCGCCGGCCGAGCTGCTCGGCATCGTGAGCCAGGTCTGCAAGGCCCTCCGCCGCGCGCACGAGGTGGGCCTCATCCACCGCGATCTCAAGCCGGCGAACATCTTCCTCGCGCGCCAGGGCGAGGAGATCGTCAAGATCCTCGACTTCGGGGTCGCCAAGACGACCGGCACCGGGCTGGCCGCCGACGCGACGAAGACCGGAACGCTCATCGGCTCGCCGCACTACATGAGCCCGGAGCAGGTGCGCCGGAGCAAGACGGTCGATCACCGCAGCGATCTCTGGTCGCTCGGGGTGATCATCTTTCAATGCCTCACGGGCCAGCTGCCCTTCCCCGGCGAGGAGCTCGGCGACGTGCTCGTGGAGATCTGCACGGGCGACATCCCGGTCGCCTCGCAGCTCGCGCCGGATCTCTGGCCCGAGCTGGATCAGTTCCTGGAGCGCGCGCTCAAGCGCGAGCCCGGCGAGCGCTTCCAGAGCGCGAGCGAGCTCGCCCGCGCGTTCGCCTCGGCCGTGCAGCGCGCGGCGGTCCCGGATTCGCGCGACTCGCTGGACTCCGCCGAGGCGCTGGCTCAGGGCGGCGCGGTGGCTCAGGGCGGCGCGCCGGCTCACGGCGGCGCGGTGGCTCACGGCGGCGCGGTGGCTCACGGCGGCGCGCTGGCTCACGGCGGCGCGGTGGCTCATGGCGGGCCGCCGGCTTACGGCGGCGCGCTGGCGCACGGCGGGCCGCCGGCTTACGGCGGCGCGGCGGCTCACGGCGGCGCGCTGGCTCACGGCGGGCCGCCGGCTTACGGCGGCGCGGCGGCTCACGGCGGCGCGGCGGCTCACGGCGGCGCGGCGGCTCACGGCGGCGCGCCGGGTTCGGGCGGTACTCCCGGCTTGGGCGGCGCCCCGGGCTCGGGCGGCACGGTGGCCCTCGATGACGCCATGGTCCCCGGCGGCACGCTGGTAGCAGGCGGAACGGTGGTCGCGGACCGAATGCGGGTTCCCGGCGGCATCCCAGGCCCGGGCGGCACGTTGACGGCGAGCGGCACGCTGGAGGCCGTGGGAGGCGCCCTGCCCCCGCAGCCAGACCGCCGCCCCCCGTCATCGCGGGCGTTGCTCGCCGTGGCCGCCAGCGTGCTGACGGTCGGCGTAGGGGTCGCCGCCGTCGTCCTGCTCCGCTCGCCTGCTCCAAACGAGCCCGCCACGCCGGCGGCCGCGCCCCCGCTCGGCGCCACAGAAGCCGCCGCGCCTCCGGACCGCGTGCCGGAAGAGCCCTCCCCTCCGCCTCCCACCGCGAGCGCACTTCCCGCCGCTGCGGCGTCATCGTCTCCGGCCGCCGCAGACCCCTCTCCGGCCGCCGCAGACCCCTCCCCGGCCGCCGCGGACCCCTCCCCGGCTGCCGTCGACTCCGCCCCCGCCCCCACCTCCTCGGCCGGCCCCCCCTCCGGCGCCGGGAAGGCCCCCCTCAAGCCGGCGCGCCCGCCCGCCAAGCGACCCTCTCCGGCCGCGCCCTCCAGCAAGGGTGCCCCCGAGAAGGATCCGACCTTCGGCTTCTGATCGACACGAAGCGGAGAGCGTCACCGCACCGCGCTCGCTCCCCGCAGCTCGAGCTCCACGCGCACAGCCACGCTTACCCCTGCTCCCGCTCGATCGTGCCCATGACGAGGCTCTCGCCAGGCACGAGCGCGCGCACCGGGGTTCGACGAGGCTCCGTTCCTGTCGATCTTCTCTCATAGCAGACACGTATCCGTTATAGTAGACAAACGATCCATCCTCGGGGATGCTCCTGCCCTTGTCAGCGCCGGCCGCTCGAGCGGCCGCGCTTCGCCAGCACCTGGAGGCCTGAACATGTCTGCATCTCTCACGATCGCGCTCGGCGTAGAGCTACCTGCGGAGATCGTCGAACGGGCGCGGAAGGTGGCGCCGGGCGTCGAGCTATGGACCGCTGCCGAGCTCGAGCGCGATCCCAGCGGCTATCGGGAGGCCGAGGTGGCGCTGATCACGGGCTGGCTCGAGCAGGCGCACCTGCGGGAGGCCCGGAAGCTGCGCTGGGTGCAGACCGTCGGGGCCGGCGTGGAGCGCCTGCTCTCTCCGGAGGTCGTGGCGCGCTCCGAGCTCGTGATCACCAACGCGAGCGGGGTGCATGCGCAGCCGATCGCCGAGCACGTCTGGGGCTTCTTGCTCATGTTCACGCGCAACCTGCACCTGGCCGCGGCTCGGCAGCACGAGGGCGTCTGGCAGAGCCAGACGTACCGGGAGACGCTCAGGAGCCTTCGGGGCAAGACCCTCGGGGTGCTGGGCCTCGGCGCCATCGGTCAGCGCATCGCGAGCATCGGGCCCGCCTTCGGCGTGCGGGTCATCGGCCTGAAGCGCACGAAGGAGCCCGTCGAGCACGTCGCCGAGGTGTACGGCCCGGACGACCTGGAGGCGTTCCTCGCTCAGTCCGAGCTGCTGGTGAACATCCTCCCCCTGACGGCGAAGACGCGCGGCTGGATCGGGCGGCGCGAGCTCGCGACGCTGCCGCGCGGCGCGTTCCTCGTCAACGTCGGTCGCGGCGCGACGGTGCAGACCGACGCGCTCGTCGAGGCGCTGCGCTCCGGTCACCTGGCGGGGGCGGGGCTCGACGTGACGGAGCCGGAGCCGCTGCCCGCCGAGCACCCGCTCTGGAAGCTCCCCAACGTGATCATCACGCCGCACTACTCCGGCGCCCATCCGGGCTATTTCCAGCACCTCGGGGAGCTCTTCCTCTCGAACCTGCAGCGCTATGTGCGGGGCGAGCCGCTCGTGAACGTGGTCGACAAGCAGGGGGGTTACTGAGCGCCCGAGCCTGCGCTCCGCCCCCGCGATCGCCGCACGGGCTTCCGGCGAGCAGCGCAGCGGCGCGGCGCGCTCCGCCGCTCGCCGTGATGGGGCCGAGGTGGTCGAGGCGCGCCGGATTCGTTCGATCCGCACGACCCGTGGCAGGTGCGGCGCGAGCTTCTCGTTATCCTCTTGGCTCAGAGGGCGCAGCCACCGCCATCACCGCAACCCCCGCCGGCGGCGATGCGGCGACGCGGCAGACAACGCGCGCCGCGGCTCCCGCTTGGGACTTCCATGTTTCTCGATTCCTGTGTCATCATGCTCAATGCTGGCGGCGCTGGATGCCGAATCGCCGCTGGCGAGATTCGGCTGATCGCGAACAACGTGTGGCATGACCGAGAAAGGTGTTCCAATGAATCGAGGTTCGTCTTCGGGGCGTCTGTCCAGGAGCCGCATCGGGCGCTCCCTGTCTGTCCTCCTCTGTGCGCCCCTGGTGGTGCTCGCGCTCGCCGGTTGCGGCGGCGAGGAGCCCTCCTCTTCATCCGACTCCGAGGCTGAAGAATCCACGCCGAACGAAAACACCGACATGAGCTGGGAGGAGTTCCAGGCGAACGCCCACCGCGACAAGGAGAGTGGGCTCACCGTCATCGACGGCTTCGAGCAGCGGCTCAACGACGCGGAGCTGCGTGCCGTCTATGAGCGCTATGTTCAGACCGGAGCGCTCGTCGTGGACGGGCGGCGCTGACGACATCTCGCAGGGGTACGACCGATAGCCCGATCTGACGTATTGGGTCAGCAGCACATTCGGCGGCTGGGCGGCTCGGCGAGTCCTCTCGCGCGTCCAGGGAAGGAGATCCAGCCTCGGTGACGCGGGTACCAGCCCCCCGCGCCGTTCAAATCTTCGCCGACGTCATCCAGTGGGGGTTCTTGGTCGTTCCATCGAATCGCTCGGTGGTCTTGAACTGCTCGTGCTCCCCCTTCGCCCCGAGCGGCGCGGTCCGCGCGAGGATCTCCGACACGCGCTGGCTGCTGAGCGGCTGGAACGTGTACGCCGCCTTGATCGCCTGCTTGAGGATGCCCATCGAGTCGCAGCCGGTGATCACCACCGACGTCGGCAGGCTCATGGGATAGTGCAGGCAGTCCATCGGCGACACCGCCCCGGTCTTCGCGATCTCCCCGCTGGCGAACGGCTTCATCCCCAGCACCCCGATGCCCTGCTGCGTCAGCGCCGGGAGGACATTCCTCTCGAAGCTCCGGTAATGCGGATCCATGACGTTGAGCGGCATCTGCACGGTGTCGAGCGGGACGCCCTGCCGCTCCGCCATCTTCAGCATGGCGAGGTGGATGTCCGGGTCCTTGTGGCCCGTGAAGCCGATGAACCGGATCTTGCCGGCCTTCTTCGCGGCCACGAGCGCCTCCATCGCGCCGCCAGGCCCGAAGATCTTCTCGGGATCGCTCATCCGGATGATCTCGTGCATCTGCACGAGATCGATGACGTCGGTGCGCAGCCGACGCAGCGACTGCTCGAGCTGCGCCTCGGCGGAAGCGCGGTCGCGGCCGTCGAGCTTGGTCATCAAGAAGACCTTCTGTCGATAGCCGTCCTGGAGCGCCTTGCCCATCCGCTCCTCGCTCTTGCCGTCGTGGTAATCCCAGCAGTTGTCGAGGAAGGTGACCCCGTGATCGATCGCGAAGCGGACGATCCGGAGGCTCTCCTGCTCGTCGTCCGGGACCGCCATGTGGTACCCGCCGAGCCCGAGGAGGCTGACGTTCACGCCGGTCCGCCCGAGCGGCCTCGTCGGCATCACCCCGCCGGCCGGCAGCTCGACGTCCTTCTCCCCGGGCGCGCCAGGCGCCGGCCCCTGCGGCGGCTCCTGAGAGCCCCCGCCCGCAGATGCGGCGTTTTGCCCCACCTGCGCGCTTCCTCCACAGGCGCTGAGCGCGAGGCCCGCGCCCACGGTCTGTACAAATGCCCGTCGAGAAGGTCGCTTCGTCATAAAAGGCAGCGCTCCTTTTGAAGACGAAGCCCGTGTGCAGGGCGTGTGCCACGCGGCGCGGCGCGGCACGCGTGAACGCGAGCGCGCCGCGCCCTGGCCGCGCCGATCAGGCCTTGAGCTCGTCGAACTCGCCCGGCTCGCCGAACGCGCCGAAGTTCTCGATCGGCCCGCCGCCCTCCTCGGTGCAGCCGACCGCGTTCGCGAGCGTCGTGAGCAGCTTGTTGTGAGGCGCGTCCTCGTCCTGAAGCGTGTTCTGCTGCCGCGTCACCTTGATGTACTGCCCCGTCTTGAAGTAGCCGCCGCAGCTCCCCGCGATGATGTACGGCAAATCGCGGAAATCGTGGATCTTGCCGTTGGAGAGCTCGTTCATGAACACGACGGCGCTGTTGTCGAGCACGGACGTCCCGCCCTCGTCGTAGCCCGCGAGCCGGTCGAGCAGATAGACATACTCGCCGATGAACCAGCGATCGATGTCGAAGAGCATCTCCTCGTAGCCGTCCACGACGCTCCCGGTGTCGTCGTCCCTCGTGTTGCCGTGAGAGAGCTTGTGGTGGTTGTACTCGTGGTTCATCCCATCCCACTTGAAGATGGGCCCGTACGCGCCCGCGCCCCACTGCAGCGTCGCCGAGCGCGTCGCGCGGGTCGCGATCGCCAGCGCGAGGATGTCCATCTGCATCCGGCCGATCTTCTTGAACTCGGCGTCGAACGACACCGTCGCCGGGTCGACCGCCTCGATCTCCGCGGCCCGCGCCGGCGGGAGCTCGCGCGGGATGAGCCCGGCGTTGCCCATGGCCACCTCGAGGTCGCGCACCGTCTGGAAGTGCATCTCGAGCTTGTCGCGGTCCGCCTTGCTGAGCTTCTTCTTGAGCAGGCCCTCGTACTCGGCCCCGACAAGGTCGAGCACGCTCTGGCGCCGCTTGGTCAGCCGCTCGAGCGCCTCCTCCTCGACGTTCGTCACGCCGATCAGGTCCTGGTACGCGAGCCACGGGTTGTTCTCGCCGGAGACGGGCTGCTCGCTGCCGCTGTACGAGATGTGCCCGCGCACGTTGGGGACCCGCGCCCCGACCATCAGCGTGAGCGCGGGCGTGCCCGGCGGGTTGAGCTTGTTCGCGATGAACTGGTCGAGCGAGATCCCCGCGGCGTACTGGCTGCCCTGGACGAGCGGCTGCGCCGTGAGCTTGCAGCCGATCCCCTTCGCGTGATCGTCGCCCGCGCTCGGATCCCACCCGAAGCCGCGCGGCGCCATGTGAATGCCCCGCGGGATCAGGAGCTTGTCCCGGTACGAGGCGAGCGGCGCAATCGCGCGATCCGCGCCGAACGAGGCGTCCGTCAGGGCGCCGTACCGCGTGCTCGGGAAGAACCGGCCCATGTTCACGCCGTTGCACATGAAGAACGCGATGAACCGGCGCGGCGCGGCCTCCGGACCGGCCTTGGCGTCGCGAGCGCGCAACGACTCGAGGAACGGCAGGCCGAGCATCACCCCGCACGCGCCCCGCAAGAACGTTCTGCGATTCATTGGTCCACCTCTTCCACAGCGCGATACCTGAACGTCTTCGTCTGGGTGAGCGCGACGAGCAGCTCCTTGATGTTGTACCCGGACGCGCCGAGCTTCGCGTCGAGGTCGTCGATCGTGCACGCGTCCTCGCGCGAGAGCTGGCGGGCGTTGCCGTAACGGTACCAGTTCGTCAGATAGCAACGCTCTGCGACGGGGCTCTCCGCGAGCTGCTTCACGAGGTCGACGGCGCCGTCGAAGCGGATCTCGGCCTCCCCGACCGTCATCGTGCCGCTCGCGTCGATCGGCTCGCCGCCCTCGTCCTCGCGGTACCGCCCGACCGCGTCGTAGTGCTCGAACGCGAAGCCCGGCGGGTTGATCACGCCGTGGCACGAGCTGCACGCCTTCGCCGACGTGTGCGCCTCCACCTGATCCCGCGTCGTCCGGATCTCGCCCTGCTTGGGCGGCAGCTCCGTGTCGATGTTCGCCGGCGGGTCCGGCAGGTCCGCGCAGAGGATCTGGCGCTGGATGAACACGCCGCGGTGGATCGGCGAGGTCTCGCGCGCGAACGCGTGCGAGGCGAGGAAGCCGGCCTGCGTGAGGAGCCCCGCGCGCGACGCCGGGTCGAGCGGCGTCTCGACGAGCTCGCTCGTGAACGACCCCTCCACGCCGTAGATCGGGGCGAGCTTGTCGTTCACGAACCCGACGGGCGCGGTCATCAGCGTCCGGTAGTCGCCCTCCATCTCCAGGATGACGTGCCGGATGAACGCTTGCGTCTCGGCCAGCATCGCCGAGGACACGCTGGCGTCGAAGCCCTCGTAGAGCGCCGGATCCTTCGAGAGATCCGCGTAGCGGCTCATGTGCAGCCACTGGCGGTGGAAGTCGTCGAGCGCGCTCACCGCCTTGGGATCGTCGACCATGCGCCGCGCCTCGGCCTCGATCCCCTCGGGCGAGCCCAGCGCGCCGCGCTCCGCCGCCGCGAGGAGCGCGTCGTCGGGCAGGCTGTTCCAGAGCAGGTACGAGAGCCGGGTCGCGACCTCGTAGCCGTCGAGCGGGATGATCTGCTCGCCGTCGAGCTCCTCGCTGAGCTCGACGCGGTAGAGGAAATGCGGCGACTGGAGCATCGCCTCGATGACGTGGCGGACGCCCTGCTCGAACGGCGTGCCCGACTCGAACAGGCCATCGCCGCGCGCGTAGGCCGCGACGTACGCCGCCTCCTGCTCGGCCGAGAGCGGCCTCCGGTAGACGCGCTTGCCGAGCTCCCGGATGAGCTGCCGGGCGCACGCGGCGCCGTCGCCCTCCGGGGCGCACGGCAGGATGTCGCCGAGCACGGCCTGGTCGACCACGACGTCCGCCGCGATGGCCTCGGCGGCGCGCCGGTAATCGCGGGCGAGCCGGTCGGACACGACGAGCCCCTTCGCGTTGTTGTCGAACCCCTCGAACGCCGGATCCGCGAGGAACGACGCCGAGGCCTTCATGTCCTTGCCGAAGAGGTCCCGGATCGAGTTGTCGTATTGCGCGTGCGTCAACCGCGTCAGGCGCGGGGTCGGTCCGGGCGCGGTGACGCCCGGCGCGCACTGGACGCCGGCGCCGGATCCGCCATCGCCGGCGCCGGTCCCGCCACCACCCGCGCCGGTCCCGCCGTCTCCATTCGAGCCCGAGCACGCGGCCGCGCTGGAGAGCGCGAGGGCCACGAGCAGCATCCTCGGGGTGCGTCGATTCACGGGCAGCTCCCTTCGTGAAGAGGTCGAAGATGTAAGAATCTACAAGAGCTTCAAGGCCCAGGCTATCGGGCGCAGCCGTCCAGCGTCAACGCGCGGCGACCGCGCGAACGGCATTTCCCGCGCAGTTTCTGGACTTCGTTCAGCGCGAATGCCCGGCGCGCTCATGACGCGCTGCGCGCGGGAGGCGCCGTGGTGGGTACTGGGGAGAGCCGTATCTACAATGCATGAAGCTGCGCCTGATGGCGCAGGGCGGGGACGCCGGCGTTCACGGCGAGGACAGCTTCGGCTGACACCTGCCCTCCAGGCACACCGCGGTCATGCCCTCCGGGTACACGGGCGCGCAGGGGGGGCACGCGCCGAAGCCCTCGGGGCAGACGATGGACTCGATGTCCGCACTCTGGTTGAGGGCGACGATGCCTTTCCCGCTGCACTCCTCGCAGCACCCGACGCCGTCGCGCAGCGCGCAGTCCGCGTCTTGCGTGCACTCCGTCAGCGGGGATTCGCGCACGTCGAGGACGACGCAGCGCCCGGCCTCGCACGCGGCGGCGAAGTACTGGCCGGTGCTCTCGGCCTCGCTGACGTCCTGGCACGGCGCGCACGCCACGCCCCCGCCGCACCCGAGGGTGTTCCAGAAATCTGTCGCCATGTCGCGATGGACGGCGACGAACTCATGGACGTCGTTCGGGTTGCAGGCGGCGCAGCAGCGCGGCGAGGCGAGGACGCAATCGCCCGGCGCGGCGCAAGCGGCCATGTCCGGGACGTTGCCCTGACAGGCCTCCTGGCACGCCTCGAGCGACTCGAAGCGGTTCTCGTTGCCCTCGCAACCGCCATAGGTGAACGGTACGCACACGCCGGAGCTGGGGTCGTGCCAGTAGCGCGGCATCGCCGCGTCGCAGGGCCCGGGGTCCTGCGGCAGCGAACAGCGGTTCGGCAATTCGCCGCCGGCGCCGCTGCTCGTGACCGGGCCGCCGCCGCCGCTGCCGGCGACCGGGCCGCCGCCGCCCGCGCCGCCCGCGCCGCCCGCGCCGCCGTCGCCGCCCGCGTCCGCGCCGCTGCAGCCCGCGGCGAGCAGGAGAGAGGTAAGCAAGCCAAGGCCGAGGGAGAAGCGCCGCCGCAATCCAGAGACATTGCAACCGGCGCGCCCTCGACCGCCCGAGAAGGCGATCGATCGTAGGGTATTCATACGCATGCGATGGCATGCCAGGCCGCGGAGTGCCAGGCGACGCGGGGCAGTGCTCAAAATTGAACATGAAGGCGGGAAGGCGGGAAGGCAGGAAGATCATTGATCTTTTCTTCCCGCCTTCCCGCCTTCATGTGAACTCTCTCCGGGCAAATTTGAGCACTACCGGACGCGGCGCACCGCGACGACATCGTCGAGGCGCGGCGCGCCCCTCGCCGGCGCGCTCGTCGCTCACGGCGCCGCGGGGAGCCGCGGCTGGCACCGGCCCGCCGAACACACCGCCGTCATCCCGTCCGGATAGACGGGCGCGCACGGAGGGCACGCGCCCGCGTCGGCGGGGCAAACCAGGCTCCGGAGGTCCGCGCTCTGGTTCAGCGCGACGATGCCAGTCCCGTCGCACCCCTCGCAGCAGCCGACGCCGTCGCGCAGCGCGCACTCCGCGTCTTCCGTGCACTCCGTCAGCGGCGACTCGCGCACGTCGCGCACGACGCAGCGCCCGCTCTCGCACGTGGCGGCGGCGTACTGCAACCTGCGCTCGGGCTCGCTGACGTCCGGGCAAGCTTCGCACACGACGCTCGAGACGGGGTTCACCCTGTCGTACTCGTCCTTCATCGCGCGGTTGACCGCCACGAGCGAGCCGGCTCCGGTGGTGTCGCAGGGAGGGCAATTGCCCGCGGCCGCGAGGACGCAGTCGCCCGGCGCCTCGCACGCGTCCATGTCCGGGCTCCCGCCGTGACAGGCCTCCTGGCACGCCTCGAAGGAGTCGAAGCGGTTCGCGTTGCCATCGCAGCCGCCATACGAGAACAGCTTGCACACGCCCGTGTCCGGGTCGTGCCAGTACATCGGGATCGCCGCCTCACACGGACCAACCTTCTGGGGCAGCGAGCACAGGGCCGGCAATCCCCCGTCGCCTGGATCGTCTTGGTTGACCGTGACGAAGCAACCTGCCGCGAGCAGCAGGGAGGGGAGCAAGCCAAGAGCGACCGCGATGGAGGAGGTTCGGAGCATGCCAGCGGAGCTGCAACCGATGTGCCGTGGGCTGCCGGCCGCTCGGACCGCGGCTGACGCGCCCCGGGGCGCAGGGGGGCGCCTGGCCACGGTGTGCCAGGCGCGGCGCGTCGGTCACGGGCGGCCGCCTCGCTCGTCAGACGCTGATCTCGAGCGACGGGAGCTGCTCCCGGAAGAACGCGTTGTACTTCGGGTCGTTGTACCGCTCGTATTCGATCACGAAGGGCGTGAGCTGACTGACTCCCCCCTTGTAACGGATGGTGAGGGCCATCGGGGTGACCTCGCGGTAGTTGCTGGTCAGCGGCAGGTCGTCGTTGGTCCTCCCGCCCGCGGAGAACAGCGTGAGGAGCACGCCGTCGGGGTCGTCGTAGACCACGCGAAAGCCCTCCTGGATGCGCTCGTGGCCGCGGATCAGCGTGGTGCAGCCGAGCTTCTGCATGAAGCTCTTGAACTGCCGCTTTCCGAAGGGGAAGCGGGCGGTGGACTTCTGGAGCTCCGCGGGGATGGCGTCGACCTCGCTCGGGTCGCTCCAGAGCATCTGGAACCGGATCTCGGGGTCGTTGAGCGAGGACACCGACTGCCACCGGGCGGCGAGGGTGTCGTCGCGGGGGATGCCCGCATGGACGAAGAGGATGCGGTCGAAGACCAGCATGTTGGGGAGCGCCTCGAAGAGGCGCATGTACGCGGCGAACACCTCGTTCGGGGCGATGGCCGCGAGCGAGCTCATCGCCTCGGAGGGCCGCACCGGCGCGAGCACGCGGCCGTTCAGCTCGACGTAGTACTCGTGGTTGCCGCGCAGGACGAAGACGTTGTCGGGCGCGGCGAGGAAGAGCTGCATCACCGTGCGCAGGATGCCGTTGTAGCTGAACCTGCCGCGATCGATGTAGTCGCCCAGGAACACCAGCATGATCCGCGGGTTGTGCGCCGGGTCCTCGCGGTACGCCTGCAGCTTGGCGAAGAAATCCGCCTGCATCAGCGCCGCCTTGAGGCACGAGTAGCAGCCGTGCAGATCCCCGACGACGAGGAGCTCGACCTCGTGGGCGGGATCGGGCGAGGCGACGTAGACGTGGCCGTCGAGGAACGGCGCCTGCCCGGCGAAGCTCGCGAGGTCCACCGCGCCGTCGAGCCGGCCCGCGCCGCGCGCGCGCTGCTCGGCGAGCTTCTCCTCGAACCGGCGCATCAGGTCGAGATCGACCTTGGCCTGCTCCGCGAACGTGGCCGGATCGGTCGCGTAGTCCCACTCGAACGCCTTGAAGAACGGGTGGTCGAGCTCGCGCGCCTGCTTGCGCGTGGCCGGATCGATCACCACCGCGCCCTGCTCGATGGGCTCGATCTCCAGGTCGTCGATCTCGACCGCGAGCGCGAGCAGCGCGGAGAGCTCGTCGCGGAACTTCTGCTCGCTCGGGTGGATGACGCCGTCGGCGAGCATGAGCCCGTCGACGGTGGCGAGCAGCGCCTCGCGGTTGTCGTCGTCGAAGCCGTCGAGGAGCTCGAAGCAGCGGAGCTTGATCTTCGCGAGGACGAAGTCCTTGGGGTCCTCGCCGTCGGGGACGCTCTCGGTGAAGAGGCCCTGGATCTGGTGGTCGATCTCGGAGAACACCTCGTGGAAGTGCTTGGTCCACCGCGCGATGACGTCCTGGTTCGCCTGGGCCTCGTCGCCGAGGGCGTCGCGCGCGCGCTGCTGGACGAGCTCCTGGATGTGGCCGCGGATGAACGATTTCTCGGTCGGATCGAGCTCGCCGTCGATGTACCCGAACCCCGTGAGGTAATAGATGATGGCGTGCATCTGCTGCTCAGCGAGGCGCGGATCAGGGCTGAACGTCATCATCAGGCAGCTCTCCTCTGGCGGTGGGGCCCCAGGGTAGCGCAAGACGGGCGCGCCGCGCCTGCAGCCGCGCGCGTCACCGTCGCGCGGGCGGGTGCGTCACGGCCGCGCCGACGGGCGCGCGGGCGGCGCGAGGCGCTCGACGAAACCGCGGATCCGCGCACGATCGGCCTCGGACAGCGCGTGCCCCGGGGGCGGCATGGTCCGCTCCTCGACGACCCGGCGCGCGATGGCCTCCCGGAGCGACGCCCACGCCGCGCGCGTCGAGAGGTCGACGCCGCCCTCGCCGCGCGGGCGGTGGCAGCGCGCGCACGCCCGGTCGAACACCGGCGCGATGTCGTCCCAGGCGGGCCCGGCGCCGGCGTCGTCGGCGGCGAAGCGCCGGAGGGCGCCCGCCGCGAGCAGCCAGACGTCGCCGCTCGGCGATCCGATGAGCCGGCCGGCCTCCGGGAGGCGCGCGCCGCGGGTCGCGCGCGCGCCCGACGCGTCGAGCACGCCGAGCTCGCCGCCGTCGGCGAACCACACGCGCTCGCCGGAGACGGCGAGCCCGTGGAGCGCCGCGCTCGCCCGCAGCCGGAGGCGCAGCACGCCGGCGCTGTCCTCGGCGTAGAGCGCCGCCGGCGTCGCCGCGAGCAGCGCGCCCGCGCCCGTCACGGCGAGGAGCGGCGCGGGGCCGTCGGCCTCGAGCGGGTACGATCGCAGCGCCCTCGGGGCCACGTCGAGGGCGAGGACCTCGTCGCCGCCGAGCGCGAACGCCACGCGCCCTCCGCCCGCCGCGAACGCCGCGAGCGGCCCGGTCGCGTAGCGCGTGACGCGCTCGCCGTCCGCCACCGCGATCTCGCCGTCCAGCGCGAAGGCGGCGCCGCCGCCGAGGCCGAGGCCGGCCGCGGCGCGGACCGCGGCGCGCTCGAGGCCGTAGTGGTCGGCGACAGGCTCGAACGACCCCCGGCTCGGCAGCCTGAGCAGCCGGCCCTCGGCGTCGGCGCCGACGATCCACGTGCCGTAGCCGTCGGGCGCGGGCACCACCGCGGCGCTCACCCAGCGATGGGGGGCGCGCTCCACCCGGGCGAGCGCGCCGTTCACGAAGACCGCCGCGGCGCCGTCGTGGAACAGGACGACGCGGTCGCCATCGTCGGCGACCGCGCGGACCGGACCGAGCTCCCCCGGCGCGGGCCAGGCGACCGGGCGCACGGCGAGCGGCGGGCGCGGGGGCGCGGATTGCGAGGCGCAGCCGGCGAGCGCGAGCACGGCGAGGCAGGCGAGCGCGGCGAGGCGGGCGCGCGCGAGCGCGGCGAGGGGCGCCGCTCGGCGCAGGGGCGTCACGACCGCCGGAGCAGCTCCGGCACCACCTCGCCGTCGCGCAGGTGCTCGAGCGGGGGGATGCCGAAGGCGAACAGGAAGGTGGCGAGCAGATCCGGCGGGGCGATCGGCCGAGGCCCGCCCTGGAACGTCTTGGCCGGGGCCGGCAGGAGCTGCTCCGGGTCGGTCTTGCCGAACGAGATGCCCCCGCGGAAGCGGGGGGAGATCACCATCGCCGAGTTGTTGGGGTAGTGGTCGCGGCCCATCGCCGTGTTGAGCTGAGGCGTCCGGCAGAAGTCGCTCGTCACGAGGATGTGCGTGTGATCCGAGAGCTTCTTGCCGGCCCGGGTCGGGTGCGGGGTCTTGTCGAGCGAGCCGAGGAGGGCGGCGATCAGGTCGAAGAGCTCCTGCTGCGTGGCCGCGTGCTGGCGGTAGTTGCTCGTGTGCGTGTCGAACCCGTCGCTCGCGAAGCTCACGCAGCGGACCACGTTCCGCCGCATGGCCTCGATCGCGAACGCCGCGTTGACGGCCGCCTGCCGGGCGAAGCGGGCCTTGTGGTCGAGCTCCGGGTGCGCCTGGATGAGCTTGCCCCTGGAGAACACGTCCTGGAGCCCGGCGTTCAGCATCCTGCCCAGCGCTTCCGACTGGATCGCGAAGCCGTTCAGGGCCTCGGTGTAGCGCGATCGCGCGGCGAGGGACCTGGCCTCCTCGGAGAGGAGCGCGGTCACCGCGGCGCGGTCCTCGTCGGTGTCGTAGTGCCGCGCGCGGGCGAGGGAGCGGCTGATCGTGCCGATGTCGCCGACCGTGAGCGGGACGGCGCGCCGGTCGAGGCGGTCGCCCACGAACGCCGAGGGGAACTGCACGGAGACGGCGGGGAAGGTCTGGCTGGCGCCGAGCTCGCTGGCGCAGATGGCGTCGAGGCTGGAGGCCATGACGCGGCCGCCGCTCAGGTGCCGCCCGGTGGTCGCGAAGGCGGTGCCGTCGGGGTGGCTCACGGTGTTCATCGCCAGGCCGTTGACGATGCACAGCCGGTCGTGGAGGTCCGCGAGGGCGCCGATGCCCGGGCCGAACGTGAGGCTCGAGCCCTTCGGCGTGACGGGGGCGAAGCTCTTCGCGCCGCCGGCCGCGGGCGCGTCGACCCAGAGGCGGAGCGGCGCCGTGTCGGTGTTGTCGGTCGTCGCCGGGGTCACGAGCCCCTTGCTCTCGTTCCGCGGGTCGGCCCAGAGCGTCACGTCCCAGCCGCCGGACGCGTGGATGAAGAGGAAGAACTCGCCCTCCGCCGCCTTGCCGTGCGCGGCGAGCGCGCGCGCCGGCAGGCCGAGGAGGCCGGAGAGCGCCGCGCCCGCGGCGGCCTGGAGCAGCGCGCGGCGCGGGAGACCATGGGCCATCGCGAGCGCAGTTTGCGCTCGGGGATGGCGGCGTGCAAGCGAGCGCGGGGTCGCTCGGGGCCGCCGGGGAGCGTCGGGACGCCAGCGCGCGATCGCCGCGCAAGGCAAGGCGGCGGTCTCCGGTCCGAGCGACCTCAAGAATTACATGGCCGAGCTCCGGGTCCGGGCCGCCGGCGCGTCTCCGGTGCACGCACCCGCCGTGACGTTCGACGGCAAGCAGATGGCCGTGCACGCGGCGACGGGAATCAGCCGATGATCCTGACAGCGATCCTGCTGCTCACCTGCCGGAAACGATCGTCGTTCGTCCAGAGCTGCTCGCACTTGTGGTGGATGGCGCACGCGGCGTGGAGAGCGTCGGGAGTCTTCAGCCCGTGTAGGGCCCGAAGCTCAGTCGCGAGGTCGAAGACCTCCGCAGAGAGCGGCAAGAGGTCGAACGCGGAGAGCAGCCCTTCATACGTCGCTCGCAGGCCGTGATCATTCAACCGAACAGGCTTCACGAGGCATTCCAGTCGAACAAGTGGCGATATGTATGCATCGGCCGAGCCGAGCGACAGCAGCGCGCGATCCGATGCACTCCTGTAGGGCTCCGCGCCCTCGACCCGATAGATGACAACACAGGAGTCCAGATAGACTCGACTCACGGCTCTCCCCAGCTGTCGCGCTCCGCGCTCAGCGCGGCATCCACCTGCTCCTTCGACAAGATTCGTTCCGGGTTGTCGTCGCGCCACGCGTCTACCGCGCGGCACGCGGCCAAGAGCCTCTCATTGCGTCCACCCTCCATCGGGTGCACGTCTCGTTGTTCCTGAGTCAGCACGATGATCTCGGCTTCTCCCTCCGGCACATCCTCTGGAAGGCTGATCTCGACGCGTCGCGATTTGGGAACGCGGACAATGAGCTTGTGTGCGTGCATGGCCCTTCGTGGAGCATACGTCGGCGCTCCATCCGGCGCCATCCGCGGAGTCAGCTTCCTGCGCTGCCCCGAGCGCGCGGACAGGACGGCGTCCCGCGTGCCTGCCGAAGGTCACCCCGACGCCGGACCGGCTGACGCCGGACGCTCTCGTCCGCGTCATGCGGGCAGCAAGCAGCTCGGAGAGGCGTGCCAGTGGTCGCTGGGTGTGCTCCCCGGCGCGGCTGGGTTTATCCCCGGCGCGGCTGGGTGTGCTCCCCGGCGCGGATGGACACGGTCCTGGCGCGGCTGGGCATGCTTTCCGGAACTCCCGGGCGGCTGGCGAGCCCGGAAGCGCGCTGGAGCCTGCATTGACGGCTGTGCGCGCGACGGGTCGGCACGGACCGGCCGCCGCTAATACAGGTGAAACTCCGGGTGCCTCACCAGCCCGTAACACACCGCCGCCCACCCCGCCTCGCCCGGCGAGAACCGCGACTTCGGCGCGCCCTTCGCGCGGTGCCGCGCGACCGTGCCCTGGTAGAGCGCGAAGAACTTCGCCTCCCGGTCCGGCGGCGCGAGGCGCGCCGGGTAGCTCAGGAACGTCCGGTGCAGCACGTCGAACCGCGGGGCGAACGCCGCCGCGTCGAGGTCTTCCGCGGGGAGGTCGAAGGCGAAGATCAGCCGGCGCTCGATCGGCACCGGCGCGCTCGCCTTGAGGTCGTGCTCCAGGGCGCGGTCGCACAGCGCGATCCCGAGCCGCTCGAACGCCGCCATCATGAGCGCGTTGGTCTGCGTGCCGCGCGGGAGATCCAGGCCGTGATCGGGGAGCCCGAGCGCCGTGAGGTAGTCCTCCCAGGCGTCGAAGAGCGCCGCCTTGTCGTCCCCCCGCGCGCGCCGCTCGACCGCCGCCGGCGAGAGGCCGCCGAAGAGCCGGAGATACGTCCTCAGGTACGCCTCGGCCGGGATGAGCCGCAGATCCTGCTTCGGCGTCCGGCTCTGCGCGACCCGCCCCGTCTCCCGGAGCGGCGCCGCGGGCCGCGGCGCGACCGCCTCCGGCGGGGCGCACGCGCCCGCCACCGCGGCCACCCCGGCAAGGGCGAAGGCCCTCACCCCGCCGCGCATCGCCGCGCCCCCGCCGCGCATCGCCGCGCCCCCGCCGCGCATCACCGCGCGCCCCCGCCGCCGCGCTCCAGCGCTGGCCGCACGTTGCTCGCGCGCGCGTAGGCCGGCGACCGCACGATCGCCTCGACCAACGGCCGCATCCGGTAGCCGCGCGACACGAACCGCTCCCGCAGCGCGCGGAGCAGGGCCTCGTCCTCGTCGCGCAGCGGCCGCCCGAGGAACGACTCGGTGACGCGCGCGACCGCGCACGACGCGAACTCCGGCATGCGCGTGAGATCGGCCGCGGCGCCGGCCGGGCCGCGGTCGGCGTGATCCGGCGAGGCATACGCGCCCCGGAGCACGCCGCGCTCCCTGCTCGAGAAGTCAGGATCGTAGAAGCGCCGGCACGACCCGCCCGTCTTGCCCTCCGCGTCCAGCTTGCACACCGGGTTCTCGATCGGAAATCGCGAGGCGGGCAGATAGGTCCACGTCGTCTCCTCGACCCGCGTGAAATACGCGGCGAGCGGCTCCAGCGTCGCATGACAGCTGGAGCAGCCCGGCCGGACCATGAGATCGGGCTCGTCCGACGGCGGGAGCTCCGCGTGCTCGGCCGCGAAGCTCTTGCACAAGAACGCGCTGTAGAGCGCCGCCGCGCGCGCGCGGCGCGAGGAGTACTTCGTCAGGAACACCGGCGTCGTGACGATCCCCGCCGCGCGCGGCCCGCGATCGGGGATGTACGTCCACTCCGAGACGTCGTGCGGCGCGACGACCGGCGGCACCGCGCCCGGCAAGAACAGCGGCGCCTCGTCCTCGCGCATCCCGAAGGACTTGTGCAGCGAGCAGCACGCCGCGGGCGCGCTCGATCGATAGAATTGCGCGAGCGGACCGTTGATGAACGTGTAACGCCCGGTGAGGATCTCCCGGAAATCGCGGTCGGCCCGGAAGACGTGCTGCATCAGGTGAATCGCCTCCTGCGACCACCAGAACTTGTTCCAGCCGGAGATCGTGCGCGGCGCCGAGCCGATCGGGCTCTCGATGCCGAGCGGGACGTGGGCGGGCAGCACGAACGCGCGAGGATCCCTGCCGGAGTTGTCGCCCGGCAAGCAATGCTCGAGCCCGATGCCGCAGCCGCAATCGACGCTCATCGCGAAGGCGAGCGCGCTCCGGCACGAGATCGGCTCGCCCCGGTGCTCCTTGGCATAGCGATCCTCGGGCATCGGCGGGCGAACGCGCCCCGCGGGCAGCGGAGCCCCCGCGGGCAACGGGGGGATGTCGCTCGCATGGATGCGGCCGACCTCGGCGGTCTGCGCCTCTTCCTTGCAGACCCGGACCTCGACCGTCGGCGTCTTGCCGTCGGGCTCGACCAGGAGCTGCGGCAGCGGGACATAGGCGCTGTCCGGGTCCTTCCACCCGGCGCCGTAGCGCTGCGTCGGCGAGAGCGAGAGGTAATCGCGGTAAAGCCAGAACGGGCGCACCACCGTGGTCCGCTCGTCGAGGAGCTTCTGGGAGATCGCTTTGGGCGTCCCCGTCAGCGCATGAAAGCTCCCGCGGAGCCCGCTCTCGGCCTCGGAGAAGCAGAGCTCGCCGTCGATCACCGGGTTCAAGCGGCGCTGGTTGTAGCGGAAATAGACGTAGAGCGGCTTGCCGTCCGGGCCGAGCACCTCGGCCCTCCGGAGCGTCGTCTCCGGCGGCGCGAACAGCCCCACCGGGCCGAGCTCCAGCCGTAGGACATCCATGTAAATGCGCGTCAGCCGCTCGACGTACCCCGGGCCGTCGAGGTGGCGCTCGATCCAGGCGTCGAGGTCGAAGCCCGGCGACTCCATCTCCGCGAGCTCCTCGCGGGTCGGGAGCCGACCCTTCAGATCGAGGGAGAGCGCGCGGAAATACCGGTACTGCTCCAGCGTCGGGGCGGCCGCGGACGGCGGCGCGAACAGGGCCGCGGCCGCCGCCGCGAGGACCGCAGCCGCGGCCACTGCGCCGAGCCCCCTCATGCCCCCGCCTCGCCCGCCTCGCCGGCGTCCCGCGCCGGCGCCGCCTCGCCATCGCGCGCCGGCGCCGCCTCGCCGGGGAGCGCCCCGGCCATCAGCATCCCGAGCTCCGTCCGCGAGACCGCGCCCGCGTCCCGCGTCGCCACGATCCCGCCCCGGTACATCACCGAGATCCGGTCCGACAGCGCGAGGATCTCGTCGAGCTCCGCCGACACGAGCAGCACCGCCGCCCCCGCGTCGCGCGCCGCCACGATCTCGCGGTGGATGTGCTCGATCGAGCCCACGTCCACGCCGCGCGTCGGCTGGCTCGCCACGAGCAGCTCGACCGGGCGGCTCATCTCGCGGGCGAGGATCACCTTCTGCTGGTTGCCGCCCGAGAGCGCCGAGACCGGCGTCCCCGGGCCGGGCGCGCGTATGTCAAAGGTCTTTATCAATCGCCGCGCGTTCTCCTCGCGGGCGTCGTCGCGGAGCACGCCGCGCGCGGCGAACGGGGGCTTGTGGTACGTGCAGAGCACGAGGTTGTCCGCGATCGCGTACGAGAGCACGAGCCCGTGGCGCTGGCGGTCCTCGGGCACGTGCGAGACGCCGCGCTCGATGAGGTCGCGCGGCGATGCGCCGGTGACGTCGCGGCCCCGGAGGAGCACGCGCCCGGCGCGCGGCGGCGTGAGGCCGGTGACCGCCTCGACGAGCTCGGTCTGGCCGTTGCCCTGCACGCCGGCGATCCCGAGGATCTCGCCGGCGCGCACCGAGAAGCTCACCTCGCGGACCACGTCGGCGCCCGCCCCGCGCCGGCCCGCGACGCTGAGGCGCTCGACCTCGAGCACGACCGCCCCGGGGCTCGCCGGGGCCTTGGTCACCTGGAGCGCCACCTCGCGGCCGACCATCGTCGCCGCCAGGCCGCGCTCGTCGGTCTCGGCCGGGATCGCGGCGCCCACCACCTTGCCCGCGCGCATCACCGTCACCCGGTCCGCGACCGCGAGCACCTCCCGGAGCTTGTGCGTGATGAACAGGACCGAGACCCCCCGCGCCGTCAGCCCCCGCAGCACGCGGAACAGCTCGTCCGACTCCTGCGGCGTGAGCACGGCCGTGGGCTCGTCGAGGATCAGGATCTCCGCGTTGCGGTAGAGCGCCTTGAGGATCTCCACGCGCTGCTGCACGCCGACCGGGAGGTCCTCGACGCGGGCGTCGGGGTCGACGTCGAGCCCGTGGCGCGCCGAGAGCGCGCGGACCTCGGCGCTCGCGCGCCGGCGGTCGAGCAGGCCGCCGCGCACGAGCTCGGCGCCGAGCACGACGTTCTCGGCGACCGTGAACACCGGGATGAGCATGAAATGCTGGTGCACCATGCCGATCCCGAGCGCGATCGCGTCGCTCGGCGACCGCAGCGAGACGGGGCGCCCGCCGCGGCGGAGCTCGCCCTCGTCCGGGCGCAACAGCCCGTAAAGGATGTTCATCAGGGTCGATTTGCCGGCCCCGTTCTCCCCGAGCAGGGCGTGGATCTCGCCCTCGCGGAGGTCGAGATCGACCCCGTCGTTCGCCACGACGCCGGAGAACCGCTTGGTGATCCCCCGGGCCTCCAGGACGGCCGTCACCGCCGGCCCTCCGGATCGTAGGGCTGGCCGTCGGCGGCCGGCGGCGTGGTCTTGCCGATGACGCCGGTGAGGATGAGCAGCGTCAGGAGGTACGGCACGAGCCCGACGACCGACGATTGCTGCAGGAACGACCACGACGGCGGGATCTGGTCGCGGAAGAGCTGGAGGTTGATCTGGAACGCCTGCGCCGCGCCGAAGACGAGCGCCGCGGCCCACGCGCCGAAGGGCGTCCAGTCGCCGAAGATCATCGCCGCGAGGGCGATGAAGCCGCGCCCGTTCGTCATCATCGGCTCGAAGGACGGCACCGACTCCAGGGTGAAGTACGCCCCGCCGAGCCCCGCGATCGCGCCGCCGATCACGACGTTGACGTAGCGCACGCGGGCCACGTCGATCCCGACCGTGGCGGCGGCGCGCGGGTGCTCGCCCACGGCGCGCGCGCGCAGGCCCCACCGCGTGCGGAACAGCACGAGGTGCGTCACCCCGACCAGCGCGACGGCGGCGACGGCGATCGGCTGCTGCTCGAACACGGGGCCCACGATCGGGGCGTCCGCGAGGAGCGGGACGTGCAGGCGCGGCAGGACGCCGGGCGCGTGCGGCACCTGGCCGCCGAACGAGCTCCCGGGCCCGAAGAAGAGCTGTCGGTTGAAGAAGCCGGTGAGCCCCACGGCCAGCAAGTTGATCACCGTCCCCGCGAGGATCTGGTCCACGGAGAAGGTCACCGCCAGCACGGCGAGCAGGAGGCCGAGGAGCGCGCCGGTCGCGACCGCGATCGCGACGCCGAGCAGCAGGCTCGGCAACGGCGGGACGCCGAGGACCGCGCTCGCGTAGATCGACCCGAACCAGCCCGAGAACGCGGCCGCGAGCATCATCCCCTCGATGCCGAGGTTCACGACCCCGCTCCGCTCGCAGAAGACGCCGGAGAGCGCCCCCAGGGTGAGCGGGGTGGCCACGGCGAGGGTCGTGGCCGCCATGCTGGCCACGATCGTCAGCGGCGGCACCTGGGAGGCGCCGACGAGCGCCACGACGCCGACCAGCACGCTCACGACCACCGCGATGAAGGCGTAGCGTCGATGGCCCATCGCCGCCCCCTAGCCGCCCCACCCGCGCGTGAGCACGAGCCGCTCGCGCTCGCCGCGGACCCGGTAGATGCGGCGGACCAGGGTGTCCGCCGCGACGAACAGCAGGATCAGCGCCTGGATGACGGAGATCACGTCGATGGGGATCTGCGTGAGGTACTGCATCCGGGTCGCGCCGCTGCGCATCGCGCTGAACAAGAGGGCGGCGAGCACCGTGCCGCCGGGGTGCGCCTTGCCGAGGAGGGCGATGGCGATCGCGTCGAAGCCGTAGCCCTGCGAGAACCCGAGCTCGTGCCGGTGGTGGAGCGCGCTCACCTCGATGGCGCCGGCCACGCCGGCGAGGGCGCCCGAGAGCGCCATGGTCACGATCACGGTGCGGCCCACGCGCACGCCGGCGTAGCGCGCGGCGTCGGGGCTCTGCCCCGCGGTGCGGATCTCGAAGCCGAACGCCGTCCGCCGCAGCACCCAGCCCACGAGCGCCGCCGCGAGCAGGGCGAGCGGGAAGCCCCAGTGCAGCCGGTAGCCCTCCACGAGCTCGGGGAGGCGCGCGCTCTCGTCGATGAGGGGCGTGCGGGACAGCACGTTGGACGCCGCGGGATCCTTCATGGGGCCGTTCAAGAGGAAGCTCACCGCGTTGAGGGCGACGTAGTTGAGCATGATCGTGCTGATCACCTCGTGTCCGCCGGCGCGCGCCTTGATCCACCCGGGCACCGCGGCCCACAGCCCGCCGGCGAGCGCGCCGAGGAGCAGCGTCAGGGGCACGTGCAGCGCCGCGGGCAGGCCGCCGCCCACGAGCCGCGGCAGCCAGTGGCCGGCCCACGCCGCGGACAGCGCGCCGAGCGCGAGCTGCCCCTCGGCCCCGATGTTGAACAGCCCCCCCTTGAAGGCCAGCGAGACCGACAGGCCGGCCAGGATGTACGGCGTCGCCCACACGAGCGTCTCGCTCACCGCCCGCGGCGACCCGAACGCGCCCTCGAGCAGGCCCGCGTACGCCTCGAGCGGGTTGCCCCCGGCCAGGGCGATGAGGACGCCGCCCAGGACCATCGCGGTGAACACCGAGAGGGCCGGCAGGAGCAGCGGCTCGAAGAGCCGGATCAGCTTCTGTCGCATCCGCGGGAGCCTGGGGCGATCACGGCTTTACTTGGCGTCCTTGGCGGGCGGCACCGTCGTCTTGAGCGTCCCGTCGAGGAGCCCTTTGCGGAGCTCCTCCATCTTCGCCTTCACCTCGGCCGGGACCTTGCCGTCGAGATCGTGATACGGCGCATACCCCGATTTGCCCTGGAAGTTCCCGGACGGCAGGTTGCCTTCCTTGGCCATCTTGATGAGGTCGAAGGCGCCCTCGGTGATGAGCTTGACGGCGCTGGAGAGCAGCACCTTCTGGGCCTCGGGCACCGTGTAGTACTGGTCGGTGTCGACGCCGATCGCGTAGACGCCCTTCGTGGCCGCGCCGAGCAGCGCGCCGTTGCCCGTCTTGCCGCCGCCGCCGAAGACGATGTCGACGCCCTTGTCGATCATCGAGACGGCGGTCGTCTTCCCCCACTCGGGATCGGTGAACGTCTTATCGAAGCCAACGTCGTTGTGGTAAACGACGCTGAGCTCGATATCCGGCTTGACGTGGCGCGCCCCGGCGCGGAAGCCCTCGCCGAAGCGGTAGACGGGCGGGACGGCGTCGGTGGCGAGCACGGCGCCGATCTTGCCGGTCTTGGTCATCATCGCGGCCAGCGCGCCGACGAGGAAGCCGCCGTGATCCTCGGGGAAGACCAGCCCCACCACGTTCGGCTTGGTCGCGGCCTGGAACTGGTCGATGCCGATGAACCTGACGTCCTTGAACCGATCGGCCGCGGCGTGCGTCGCCTCGGTGAGCCCGAAGCCCGACGTGACGACCACGTCGTACTGCTCCTCGGCGAAGGTCGCGATGTTCTTGGGGTAATCCTTGGGATCCGTCGTCTCGATGTACTGCGTCGTGGCGCCGAGCTCCTTCTGCGCCCGCTGGATCGCCTCCCAGGCCGACTGGTTGAACGACTTGTCGTCGATCTTGCCCATGTCCGTCACGAGGCCCACGCAGAACACCTCGGGGCTCGCGCAGTCCGCCTTCTTGTTGCGGGTGCACGCCGGGAGCGCGCTGGCGAGGGCCAGCAGGACCGCGATCGCGAGGCGCCGCTTCTTCAACATGCCGGATCTCCTTGGAAGGCCCGCATTGGACACCGGGCAGCGCACCAAGGCAACCCAGCGTTCGCATCCGCCCACCTTTGCTTACATCGGGCAGCCGGGCTGAGCGGTCGCGCGGCGAAGGTGTCGCGATCGCGGAGCAACTTTTTTTTCTGAGGCGTTGTCACAGTCGATCGGCAGCGCCCGATGAGCGACGGGGCGCGCCGGCGCAGCCTGCCCGAGGAGGTCCTTCCCATGAATGGTCCCGCCGTTCGACTCACGCTTGTTTGTGCTCTCGTCGCGTCCGCCCTGGTTCCTTCGGGGGACGCGGCCGCCTGCGGTGGTGTGGAGATCCTGCCCGCGATCGATCACCGCGTGATGGGGGTCGCTCAGGCCGAGCAGGCCCTGCGCGACGGCCGGATCACCGCGGCCGCCGGGAGCGTGATCCGCATGTTCCCCGAGATCCGGCGGATCTCTCACGACAAGGATCCGCTGCTCAACCGGGCTTTCCGCGTCCTCGCGGTGGCCACCGCGCGCGCGGGCGGCGCGCTCGACGTCCGGCCGGAGGTGCCGCGCGAGCTGCTCGAGACATGGGGCGGGGCGTCGGCCGAGGAGCGCAAGGCGAACGTCGACTGGTCGATCCGCGCGCTGCGCCGGCTGAACGAGCACCGAAAGGGCGATCCCGCGCTGCAGACCGACCTCGGCGAGGCGCTCGCCCGGTCGCCGGAGCACCGCGGCGAGGCGCTGCAGCTGCTCGGCGGCCTGGCGGAGAAGGACCTCCTGGCGAGCCCCGAGGCGTACGCGGCGCTGGCGCGGCTGCGCGCGCTGTCGGGGGACGCCGCGGGGCACGACGCCGCGGCGAGCCGCTGCGAGGCGATGGCGAAGGACGCGGCCCTGTGCCGGACGAGCCGCGCGATCGACCCGCGCCCGCAGAGCTGACGCCGATGCGCGCCCGTCCGCTGCTCGCCGCGCTGGTCGCGCTCGCCTCGAGCGCCGCCGCGTGCACCTCCGAGGACGCGCGGGGGCCCGAGCCCGCCGCGCCCCTCTCCGCGGGCGGCGGCGCCGCGGAGGCCGCCGCCTCCGCCCCGGCCGCCGCCGCCGCGCAGGCCGCCGTCGTCGCGGCGGCGGCCGGCGATCCGGCGCGCGGGCAGCGGCTCGTCGCCGAGCTCCAGTGCAACCGCTGCCACGACGGGACCGGACTGGCGCCCGCGCCGCGCGACGCGCACTGCGTCCAGTGCCACCAGGACATCGCGGCGGGCCGGTTCCAGGCGCCTGCCGCGGCGATGAAGCGGTGGAACGAGAACCTTGTGCAGCTGCGCGACGTCCCGTCGCTCGCCGCCGCCGGCGACCGGCTCCGGCGCGACTGGATCCGCGGGTTTTTGCTCGCGCCGCACGACCTGCGCCCGCGCCTTCACGCGACCATGCCGCGGCTCGCGATCGGGCCCGAGCAGGCGAGCGACATCGCGGCCTACCTCACGCGCGATCGCCGCGAGCGGCCGCGCGAGGCGCTCGGCGGCGCGAGCGCGGCCCGGGGGCGCGAGCTCTACGAGGCCAAGGGGTGCGGCACCTGCCACGCCTTCACCGGGGCGGCCGGGCTGACGGCGGTCGCGCCGGTGAGGGCGATGGAGAAGGAGACGCGCGCCGCGGTCGCCCTGGCGCCGGATCTGCGGCACGCGCGCGACCGGATGGAGCCCGCGGACCTCGCCGCGTGGGTGCTCGATCCCGGGGCGATCAAGCCGGGCACGCCGATGCCCCAGGTGCCGATGTCGCCCGCCGAGGCGCGGGACATCGCGGCCTTCGTCGCGACCACGGCGCTCTCGCCGCCGGCGCCGGCGAGCGCGCCCGAGCGGCTGCCGCTGCTCTCGCGCCGGGTGACCTACGCCGAGGTGGACCGCAGGGTGTTTCGCGTCACGTGCAGGCACTGCCACTCCGAGCCCGATTACGCGCTCGGCGACGGCGGGCCCGGGAACACGGGCGGCTTCGGGTTCAAGCCGCGCGGGCTGAACCTCGCGACGTACGAGGGGATCGCGGCGGGCTACGTCGACGATCAGGGCGAGCGGCGGAGCGTCTTCGCCCGCGGGCCGGACGGCGTGCCGCGCCTCGTCGCCGCGCTCGCGGCGCGGCAAGCGGAGGAGGCCGGCCGCGCGGATCCGGCGGTGCGCGGGATGCCGCTCGGGCTGCCCGCGCTCGGCCCGGAGGAGATCCAGCTCGTCGAGAGCTGGATCGCGCAGGGACGGCCGCAATAGCGCGACGGGGCGCGGCGCGGCGGGCGGCCGGGCGCTCGCGAGGACCGCGTCGACGTCGTCGTGGTGCCCACCTTGCTTCCCAGGCGACACCGAGGAGCTGGCCGATGTCTCGGTGGTCTCAACGTGCTCAGCACGCGGGCTCGCCTCCGAGCGGCGGGGGCGACGCGTATCCGATGGGGATGTCCATCGGCAGGCGCCTCTCTCTGCTCGTGCTGAGCGAGCTGCTCCTCGCAGCCCTGGGCATCGTCGTATCCATCGTCGCGTTCAAGCGGCTCTCTGCCGAGACCGCCTACCTGCGTCACTACATCTTCGAGCCGTTCGTCGTCATCAACAGCGGCATCGAGTCGTCGAACGCGCTCTTCGCCCTGCTCGCTCGGCCCTCGGCGAACGTCCCGGAGCAGGCCCGGCGGCCGATCATGGAGCTCCGGTTCTTCATCGATCGGTACCAGCGCGACTGGCTGACGGCGACGTCGACCCTGCCGGAGGCCATCCACCTCCGCGTCGCGCTCGAGCGGGCCGGGAAGCTCAAGCTGCTGGAGGAGGAGCGCGACGCGGCGAACATCGTCGCCTCCGTCGTGGCGAGCCTCGAGCGCACGACCGGGCTCGTCGGCCCGGCGCCGGCCGCGCCCTATGTGCACCGCACCGACGTGGAGGACCTCAGCGCCGCGCTCGTCCGGCTGAACAAGATCAACCTGCGCTACATGGAAGTCGCTTACGTCGCCTACGAGCACAACCGGCAGATCATCTTCCTCGTCTTCCTGGCCGTCGGCCTCGGGGGGGTCACGGCGGCATCGCTCTTCGGCCTCGCCGTGCGCCGCGCGATCGTTCCGCGCATCCGCGGGATGGTGTCCGCCGTCCAGCGCTTTCGCGAGCTCGGCGTCTACGAGCCGCTCGGGAGCCTGGGCGACGACGAGCTCGCCGTGCTCGCGCACACGCTGAACACGAGCTTCAAGACCATCGCCGAGCGCGACAAGGAGCGCGACCGGTTCCTCGCCGTCGCCGCGCACGAGCTGAAGACGCCGCTCACCATCATGAAGGGCTTCTCGCAGGTCGCGCTCGCCCAGCGGAACGACGCGGCCGTCCGCGAGCGCGCCCTCGCGATCATCGATCGCCAGGCGACGCGCCTCGCCCGCCTCGTCCAGGATCTCCTGTGGTCGGCGCGCATGTCCGGGGGCGAGCTCCCCTTCAAGCCCCGAGCGATCGACGTCGAGGACCTCGCGCGCCGCGTGATCGGGGAGTTCGAGCTCGTGGCCAAGGATCACGTCATCCGCCTGGTGCCCCGCGGGGACGCGCACCTCCTGGGCGATCCCGAGCTCCTCGAGGAGGCCCTCTGGAGCCTGCTCGTCCAGGCCGTGGCGGTCGCGATGGAGCGCGATCCGGTGCTGGTCACGATCGACGCCGCCTCGGCCTCGCGCGTGCTCATCACGATCGAGGTCCGGGGCGGGAAGGATCTCCCGGAGGACCTCGAGGAGCTGCTGGAGCCCTTCGCCGTCGTCACGTTCGAGGGGCGGCGCGACGAGCCGCGCAGCACGGGCATCGGCCTCCACCTCGTCCAGGGGATCGCCCGGCTGCACGGCGCGAGCTTCCGGATCGAGCGGAGGCCCGGAGATCTCATGGTCTTTTCACTGGAACTCCGACGTTAGCGAGCCGAGGGAACATGCTGCGAAACCGCGTGCTGGTCATCGACGACGACCCCGATTTCCGGGAGCTCGTCGCCCTCAGCCTCGGCGAGTGGGGGCTCCACTGCCTCCAGGTCGCCGACTGTGCTCAGGCGCTCCCGCTGCTCGAGCGCGAGCGCGACCGGCTGCGGGCGGTGCTGTGCGACTACTTCATGCCCGGGCTCTCTCCTTGCCAGTGCGCCAAGGCGATCCGCGAGCGGATCGACCCCGTGGTGCGCGTGGTGCTCGTGAGCGCGGCGGTGGACGTCGCGGAGCTCGCCGCGAAGCTCGGGCTCGCGCGGTTCCTCGCCAAGCCCTTCGATCTCGACGAGCTCCACGACGCGGTGCTCGGCCCGCGCGCGCCCTCGGCGTGAGCGGCGGCGCCGGGCCGCGCAGGAGCGCGCCCGGCGGCGGCGCGCTCCGTGGTAGGCTCCCGGCCCGCGCCCGCGCGGGGGCGGATCTCACGGGGCGCGACGTGTGGAGGCCGGCGTCATGACAGGGCAGCTTCTGGAAGAGGGCTTTACCAGGATCGGGATCGACCCGCGGCTCACGTGGCGCAACCCGCCCTCGCGCTGGGTGGTGGAGCCGGAGCGGGGCGCGCTCGTGGTCGAGCCCGGCGCGAAGACGGACTACTGGCAGCGGACGCACTACGGCTTCCGCACCGACAACGGGCCTTTCCTCTTCACCCGCGCCGGCGGCGACTTCGTGATGACGTGCCATGTGCGGTTCCGGCCGGCGCACCAGTACGATCAGGCGGGGCTCATGGTGCGGATCGCGGAGTCGTGCTGGCTGAAGACGTCGGTGGAGTTCGAGCCGGACGGCCCGAGCCGCCTCGGCGCCGTGGTGACGAACGCGGGCTATAGCGACTGGTCGACCCAGCCGTTCCCCTCGGATCGCCGCGAGGTCTGGCTGCGCGTGCGGCGGGAAGGGCCGGATTACCTCGTCGAGAGCTCGGACGACGGCGGGGCCTGGACGCAGATCCGCATGGCCCACCTGCACGAGGACGACGGCGCGCGCGAGGTCGAGTGCGGCCTCTACGCCTGCAGCCCGGTGGGCGAGGGCTTCGTAGCCGAGTTCGACCTGCTCCGGATCGCGCCGGGGCGCGTCGCGTGAGCCCGCGCGGCGCGGGCGGCGCCGCCGTCATCGCCCGGCGCTGAACCGCCGCGCGTCCCGTTCGCCGATGCGCTCCATGTCCCGGAGCCAGGCCGCGCGTTGCTCGGGGTTCCGGGTGTTCTGGTTGAACAAGGTGGTCTCGCGGACGGGCCCGAAGCCCACGAAGCGCAACGTCGCGTTGACGAACGAGGCATGGACGGAGCGCCGGTGCCAGAAGCGGTACCACCAGCTCGGGCTGTCCATCGTGGTCACGACGCGCGCGCTGCGACCGGCGAGCAGCCCCTCGGGCAGCGGGCTGCGCTTTCGATAGGCGAACGACCAGCCGGGCAAGAAGGTGCGATCGACGAAGCCCTTGACGAGCGCGGGCGGGCCCGCCCACCACGTGGGAAAGAACCAGGCCACGTGGCTCGAGCGCTCGATGGCGGTCCGGGCCTCGAGGAGATCGGGCTCGAGGTCTTGTCGACCGCTGAAGCCGGCGCGCAAGTGCGGATCGAAGGCGAGCGAGCGCAGGGCCAGGTGCTCGACGCTGGCGCCGCCCCTCTGGAGGCCGCTGGCGTAGGCCTGGGCGAGCGCGTCGCTCAAGCTGTCGGGCGCTGGGTGACCGTGGATGATGAGGTGCATGCGCCGATCTTGGACATGCAGCAGCCGCTGGGTAGACGGACCTGGGCAGGCGTGCCATGCGTGGATGCATGGCACGCTCTCGCGCTTCCGCGCCGGCTGGCAGGCCGCCCGCCGACGTGGATTGGGACGATCTGCGCCTCTTCCTGGAGGTGGCGCGCGCGGGCAGCTTCTCGGCCGCCGCCCGCAAGCGCGGGATCGAGCAATCGACGGTGAGCCGGCGCATGGCGACCTTCGAGCGAACGCTCCGGGCGGCCGTGTTCGATCGGCTTCCGGGAGGCTCCATGCTCACCCCGCTCGGCGAGCAGCTCCGCCGCCACGTCGAGTCGATGGAGGCCGGCGCCGACCGGCTCGTGCGCGAGGCCAATGGCCACGAGAGAGAGGTCGAGGGCCTGGTTCGCCTGGCGCTCACCGAGTCGATCGCGGTGCACGGCGTCATTCCGCGCGTGCTCCCGGTGCTCGCCGAGAGGCACCCGCGCGTGTCGCTCCACCTGCTGACCAGCTACGAGGCGGCGGATCTGGGCCATCGCGAGGCCGAGATCGCCGTGCGCTTCTTCCGGCCGAGGAGCGGCGATCTGGTGGCCGCGCGCATCGTCACCTTGCCCACGGTGCCTGTCGCGCACCGCAAGCACGCGAAGAAGAGCCGCGACGAGCTCGACTGGATCGGCGTCGACCTGGGCCGCATCCCCGCGGTCGAGGAGGACTACCAGAAGCGGCACGTGCGGAAGGCCCCCAAGCTCGTCGTGAGCAGCTACATCGCTCAGCTCGAGGCCGTGCGCGCGGGCCTCGGCGCCGCCGTCTTGCCGCGCAGCGTGCTCGACCTGGACGACGGCCTGGTGGAGCTCGATCTCGGTCTCCCCGCAGGTCCGGTGCTCGAGCTCTGGCTCGTCACGCCGCGCAGCCTGCGCCACGTGCCGCGCATCGCCGCCGTGTGGGACGCGCTCGAAGAGCAGCTCCAGTTCCTGAGCAGCGCGCGACGCGCGCGGGCACGTCCGCGGTGAGCCGGCGTGAGCCCCCGCGGCGCGGGCGGCGCCGGCGTCGTCGCCCGGCGCCGACGGCTCAGCCGGCCGGGCAGCGCGGCGCGTCGTCCGCGGGCGCGGGGACGGCGGCGTCCGGCGCGTCCGGCGCGGGGAACGGGCGGCGGAAGGTGAACGCGTGGGCCGTCGGGCCGTGCCGGCGCAGGTGGTCGAGCCGCTCCTCGGCCTCGGCGACGGTCGGGATGTGCCCGGCCGGGATCCACCACAGCACCGCGATCGCCTCCTTCATCGGGACGAACCATTCCCGGCGACGGCGCAGCACGGCGGCGTGCTCGGGATTGCGGAAGACGAAGTCGGACAGGGCCTCCGCCGATTCCCACACCGACATGTTCACGAGGATCCGGTCGTCGCCGAACGCCCGCACCGCGGTGGCGTCGCCGCCGTAGCCCTGCAGGCGCCACACGAACCCTGGCGCGGCGTCGGCCAGCGCGTTGACCGGGGCGAGCGCCGACACGAAGTCGGCCAGCCGCGCCGAGTCGAGCGGCTCGAGCGGCAAGGCGATGTTGACCTGAGCGAGGTGGTAGGAAGGCATCCGGGGAGGATACCTCGCTACGGCTGGCGGAGCCGCCGCGAGGACAGGAGCGCGAGGCCCCCGGTGCGCTCCGCGATGCGCTGGAGCGACGCGAGCAGCGCGGCGGCCTGCTCCTCGCCGAGCAGCGCCCGGAGCCGCCGGTTCACCGCGGCCCGCGCGGCGCGCCCCGCCTCGACCGCGGCCCACCCGCGGTCGGTGAGCTCGACGAGCCGGTTGCGCTGATCGTCCTCGGCGACGCGCCGGCGCACGTAGCCGAGCTCCTCCAGCTCCGCCACCGCCTTGGACGCCCCCTGCGCCGTGATGCCGAGCCGCTCCGCGAGCTCCCTCACCTTCACCGGGCCCGGGATGAGGTGCTGGAACACGTACCCGTGGCTCGGCCGGAGATCGCCGTGGCCGGCCCGCTCCACGCGGCGCATCACCTCGTCGCTGGTCGCGGCCGCGAGGGCGGCGAACAGCAGCACGAGGTCCTCGTCCGGCGGCGCAGGCTTCACGGCGGGAGGCTGTACCCCGCAACCAAGGTTGCGCAAATGGAGTTGACGGTCTCGGGCGGCGGTCCTATTCATCAACCAAGGTTGCGCAACTGAAGTTGTGTATCTCCGGGGTCGGCGCTCGGGATCGAGGGCCGGGCGGGATCGCCCGCGCGCCCCGCCCGTGCGGCTCCGAGGAAAGGAAGAAGGGACGAGCGATGCGCCTCGCGATCCAAGGCTCCTGCGACCCCGCGTTCGCGCCCGTGCGCGCGGCGTTCGCCTCGAATTTCGAGCGGTTCCCCGAGCTCGGGGCCGCCGTGAGCGTCGCCGTGCGCGGCCGCGTGGTGGTCGACCTCTGGGCCGGCTTCCGGGACGCGGCGAGGACCGCGCCGTGGGGAGGCGACACGATCGTGAACGTCTTCTCGGCGACGAAGGGCGCGGTCGCGCTGTGCGCCCACGCGCTGGCGGAGCGGCGCGCGCTCGACGTGGACGCGCCGGTCGCCGCCGCCTGGCCGGAGTTCGCCGCGGCCGGCAAGGAGCGCGTCCTCGTGGGCCAGCTGCTCGACCACAGCGCCGGCCTGCCCGCGCTCCGCGCCGAGCCGGCGGAGGGCGCGCTCTACGACTGGCGGGCGATGACCGCGGCCCTCGCCGCGGAGGCGCCGTTCTGGGAGCCGGGCGCCCGGCACGGCTATCACGCCGTCACCTTCGGCTTCCTCGTGGGCGAGGTGATCCGGCGCGCCAGCGGCCGGCGGGTGGGCGCGTTCCTCCGGGAGGCGGTCGCGGGGCCGCTCGACCTCGACTTCCGCATCGGCACCGGCGCCGAGCACGACGGGCGGATCGCCGAGGTGCCGCCGACGATCGCGGGCCCTTCGGGCCTGGGCGGCGCGTTCGCCGCGAGCTTCCGCGACCCGGCGTCGCTCACCTCGATGGCCTTCACCCGGCCGCGGGACCTCGTGTCGCCGGGCCTGGTCAACACCGCCCGCGCCCGGCGCGCGGAGATCCCGGCGCTGAACGGCCACGCGAACGCGCGCGCCCTCGCGCGGATGTACGGCGCGCTCGCGAACGGCGGGGCGCTCGCGGGCGCCGCGCGCGTGCTCTCGCCGGAGGGCGTCGAGGCCGCGCTCGCGGAGCGGTCGCGCGGCCCCGACGCCGTGCTCCTCGCGGAGAGCCGGTTCTCGCTCGGCTTCATGCTCCCGAGCGCGCTGCGCCCCTTCGGCCGCGGCCCGCGGACGTTCGGCCACCCTGGCGCGGGCGGCGCGCTCGGCTTCGCCGATCCCGACGCGGGGCTCGGCTTCGGCTACACCCCGAACCAGCCCATCGCGAGCGGCGAGGGCGGCGACCCGCGGTGGCCGGCGCTGATCGACGCGGCGTACGCCTGCCTCTGAGCCCCGCCGCGCCCCGGAACGATGAGGCCGCCCCGGGGTCAAGGCACGTCGCTGGGCGCTGGTTCGTCGATGAATGGCCCGGGGACCGGAGGCATCCATGAGGCCATGCGCATGAGACCCACAACGCTTGTCGCGGTATCGTTCGTCGCGCTCCTCGGCTGCTCCGACGCGGGGGGCGGCGACCCCGGCGGAGGCGGAGCTGCTCCTTCAGCAACCACGGGGACGGAGGGCAGCGGCGGCCACCAGGGCGGCTCCGGGGGCGAGGGCGGAGGAACTGGAGGCGGCTCCGGGGGCGAGGGCGGAGGAACTGGAGGCGGCCTCGGCGGCAACGGAGGGCTCGGCGGCAACGGAGGGCTCGGCGGCAACGGAGGGCTCGGCGGCAACGGCGGCGAAGGCGGCACCGGCGGCGAAGGCGGCACCGGCGGCACCGGCAGTACCGGCGGCACCGGCGGCACCGGCGGCGAAGGCGGCGGCGTCGGGGGCTCCGGCGGCGAAGGCGGCGGCGTCGGGGGCTCCGGCGGCGAAGGCGGCGGCGCCGCCTCCTTCGGGCCGTGCGGCACGTCATCCCTTTCGCTCGGCGCTCCGGAGGCATTTCTCGATCTCGGTCACGAGCGCCGCCTGGCCCGGCTCTTCGTCTCCGGAGGCCGCGTCCTGAGCTGGGATTACGAACGCTGGATCCTCTGGGATACGGACACCGGCGCCGCGATCACCGGCGGCCGCGCGCCGGGCGGCATCGACCCCGGCAACCCGCTGGCCGGAGAACCGGAGTCCGAGCTGCCGGGCGGCGTGGCCCTCCGCGGAGACGTCGTGCTGGTCCAGACGAACCCACAGCACGCCTTCGAGCTGCGCAGCGCGGTCGACGGCTCCCTCCTGGCCTCCGTGACCGCGGAGTACGACGACGCGGGGCTCGCGACCGACGGAAGCTACACCTGGACGCGCAACCTGTCCGCCAGGACCATCACCCTCTTTAGCACCGCGGGGGTCGAGCGCTGGTCCGCGGCGGTGAGCCACTATGGCGACGTCCACGCGGCGCCGGACGCGCTGCGCATCGGCCCGGGGATCGCCCCCCTGCAAAACAGCATCGCGGTGCTCCCCGCCGACGGCTCGCCTCCCACGGTCACCCCCGAATTCTCGGGCACATTCCACTCGTGGTTCCAGGACGGCGAGCGCTTCCTCACCACCGCCGGCACCACGGTGCGCGTGTACTCGAAGGCGGCGATCCAGGAGAGCATCGTCAACATGCCGTCGATCAAGTACCTCGCGGGGACGCGCGACTATTTCTGGTCGATCGTGGACGGCAGACCGGACGACCCGCTCGTGATCTATCGCGTCGGAGGCGGAGCCGTCCCCGTCGCCGAGTACCCTGAAAGGGCCGACTACCGCTACACGTTCGTGCCGACCGAGCGCGCGCTCGCCTTGCTTCACCAGGGAGAGCCGAGGCTCGATATCATCGATCTCGACGGCGCCGAGGTGAGCCTGAGCGAACACCCGCTGCCGCTGGCCAACAACCGCAGCGTCACCATCGACCAGGACCTGCGCTGGGCGGTCTCGAATGGGCTCGGCGCGATCGCGCACAAGGGCACCCTCACCGATCCGGAGGGCGCGGGGCTGCTCGGCTGCGGCGCGCTCAAGGCCGTCACGGGCTCTCCCTCGGGGCACGTGGCCCTCGCGACGGCTTCGGGGAAGACGTTGATCCATGATACGGCCGCGCTCGACGCCGGGCCCTCGGTGATCGCCCCGTTCCACAGCTCGAAGGTGCTGCTCTCGTCGGACGGCAGCCTGCTCGCGGCGCGCGCTGACATCGATTCGTATACGGAGGACCGATCGCTCCGGCTCTTCTCGCTGCCGGACGGCGCGGAGCTCGCCTCGCTCTCGCACGACAAGGTGGTTCAAGACTTCTCGATGTCGTTCGACGGCAGCACGGTCGGTCGCACCTACCTCATCGACGGCCGCATGACGGAGCGCGTCGTGAGCGACTGGTCGGGCGGCGCGCCGCTCTTCCAGGACACCGGGATCCTTCGGCCGGCGCCGCTCGTCTCCCCCGACGGTCACCACTTCGTCGTCACCGACGCCGTCCCCACGGAGGGCTGCGGGTTCACGCAGTTCTACGAGGACGGCGCGCTCGTCAACGCGGTGCCCGGCTGCGCGATCGGCTGGATCGACGACACCCGCGTGCTCGTCCAGACCTACGTTTTCAACAGCGACCGCATCCGCTGGGAGTACCAAGCCTCGACGATCTACGACGAGCTCGGCAATCCCGTCACCGCGCCGCCGCTGCCGAGGATCCCCATCCGCACCGACCTCAACTTTTCGTCCTCGTACAACGACTACGGGATCCAGCCGGTCTCGGCGACGTTGTTCTACTCGCGCGGCGACGGCGTCCTCTACGACATCGACACAGGGGCGGCGCTCGCGACCTTCCCGGCCTGGCGGAGCGCCCCTGCCGGCGCCTTCATGGTCTATCCGTGCGGCCACGGCGTGTGCGCGGAGACCTACTGAGCAGGCCGCGACGGCGGCGCGTGGATTCGATGGCAAGATCCGGAGCGCAGCCCGCCCCGGCGGTCGCTAGCTTCCCTCGTGACGCGGTCACGCGCGGCGCGATCCAGAGGGAGCGCCTGTGAGCGGACCGCCTCGCCAAAGGAGCAATTCCATGACCATGCGACTCGAGGGCAAGGTTTGCATCGTGACGGGCGCGAGCTCGGGGATCGGGCGGGCGACCGCCGTGGCGTTCGCGCGGGAGGGCGCGAAGGTCGTCGTCGCCGGCCGACGCCCCGCCGAGCTCGAGGCGACGGTGCAGGCCGCCGCCAGGGCAGGCGGGCAGGCGGTCGCGCGCGCCGCGGACGTCACCAAGGAGGATGACGTCCGGGCGCTCGTCGGCTTCGCCATGGAGAGGTTCGGTCGCCTCGACATCGGGTTCAACGCCGCGGGAGGGACCTTCAACGGCGCGCCGACCCACCAGCTCGACGTCGGCGACTTCCGCGCCTGGCTCGATAGCTACCTGGTGAGCGCGTTCCTGTCGACCAAGCACGAGGTCGCCGCGATGCTGCAGTCGGGCGGAGGCAGCGTGATCAACGTGGGCACCTTCGTCGGCCGCACGAAGGCGCTCCCCGGCACGGCGGGGTACGCCGCGGCGAAGACCGGACTCATCGGCCTCACGCGCACGGTCGCCGCCGAGTACGCGACGCAGGGCATCCGCGCCAACGTGCTCATCTCGGGCGGCGCCGACACCCCCATGTTCCGGCTCTGGAACGACACCGACGAGAAGCGCGCCTTCGCGGCCCAGCTCCATGCCATGAAGCGCGTCGCGTCCCCCGACGAGATCGCCAGCGCGGCCGTGTTCCTGGCGAGCGCGGACGCGTCGTTCGTCACCGGGACCGCGCTGGACGTCGAAGGGGGCGTGTCGCTCGGGTAGCTCTCCTGCTCCCCTTCTGCTCACGAGGGCGCCTGGCCCCCTCCGCGCAGCGTTCGTGATACAACGCCAGCGAGAGGACCGAAGGCCATGAGCGCGCTCTACGATCGCATCGGCACGTGCTATTCCGCCACGCGAAGGACGGATCCCCGTATCGAGGCGCTGATCAAGGACGCCCTTGGCGATGCCCGCTCGGTGGTCAACGTCGGCGCGGGCACGGGCGCGTACGAGCCGACCGATCGAGAGGTGCTCGCCGTCGAGCCCTCGGCGACCATGATCGCGCAGCGGCGGCGCGGCTCGGCGCCAGCCGTCCAGGCCAGGGCCGAGAGCCTCCCCCTGCCCGACCAGAGCTTCGACGCCGCCCTGGCCGTCAACACGCTACATCACTGGACCGACCTGCGGGCAGGCCTGCGCGAGCTCCGCAGGGTCGCGCGCAAGCGAATCGTCATCTTCATGCGCGACCCGAGGAGCGGTCGACCTTTCTGGCTGACCGAGGAGTACCTCCCCTCGCTCGACCCGTCACGCAAGTACTCCGCCATCGCCGACGCGATCCGAGAGGAGCTCCCGTCCGTCAAGGCGCTGCCCTTCGCGTTGCCTCGCGATTGCGCCGACGGTTTGTTCGTCGCGTACTGGGGGCGGCCCGAGATGTACCTGGACGGCGAGGTCCGGCGGAACATCTCGAATTTCGCGCTCGCGGAGGGGAACACCGTGGAGGAAGGGCTCGCGCTCTTGAGGGCGGACCTCGCGTCAGGGGAATGGGACCGCAAGCATGGAGAGCTGCGACGGCTGGAGTCGCTCGACCTGGGTCACCGCGCGCTGGTCGCCGAGCTGGCGTGACGCACCACCCGGGCGGAGAGCGCTCCGCTCACCTCGACTCCGACGGGCGCCCGCCGCCCGTCAGCCGTCGTGCCATCCACGAGAGCAGCAGCACGCCCGCGGCGTCGGCCGCGAAGTCGGCGACCGACGAGGTCCGGCGCGGCGACAATCCCTGCGCGAGCTCCTCCAGGCCGGCGCCGGCGAGCACGAGCGCCGGTCCGAGGCGCGGGAACGAAACCCCGCGACGGATCGGGCGCTGGCCGAGCGCCCCGTCGACGCAGACCGCGAGCAGGCCGAAGCCCAGCGCGTGTCCGACGAGGTCGGCGTGCGGAAACGAGGGGTGCGAGGTGGGGAGCAGGCCCAGGTAGGCGCCCGCGGAGGCGGCGGCGACCAGCGCGAGCTGGGCGCAGAGCAGGAGACGAAACTGGCTGATCCGTGCGGCGGTCATGTGCACGGCGTAACGGCGGAGCGCGCGCGGGCAATCCGAGGCGAGCAGGCTCCACGAGAATTCCTCGAGCGCCACGGCTACGCCACATCCACTCCACGCCCGCTCCTCGCCGAGGAGGCTCACCCGCCGGCTGGCGCTCCGCGAGCGCGTGTCGCTCACTTGTTGCGGAGGGTCTTCAGCGCACCGGCCCACGCGAGCAGCTGGTCGAGCAGGGTTCCGACGGACGCCTCGTGGCGGGAGCGGGGCTTGAACACGCTGAAATTTTCGAAGTCGTCGTACAGCGAGAGCGTGACCTGCGCGCGCACGTCCGCGACCTGAAGCTCGGCCATCACCAGCCGGAGGTGCTCGACGGCGCGGACGCCCCCCGCGCTGCCGTAGCTCACGAAGCCGGCCGCCTTGTTGTTCCACTCCTTGTACAGGTAATCGATCGCGTTCTTGAGCGCGCCCGAGGTGCCGTGGTTGTACTCCGGCGTGACGAACACGAAGGCGTCGAACGCGTCGATCTTCGCCGCCCACGCCTTGGTGTGCGGCTTTGTGTACTGTCCCATCGACGGCGGCGCAGGCTCGTCGAGCAGCGGCAGATCGAAATCCTTGATATCGACGAGCTCGTAATCGGCGCCGCCCTTCTTCGTCGCCACGCCGTGCACCCACTTCGCGACGGCCTCGCCGTTCCGGCCCGGCCGCGTGCTCCCGAGGATGATCGCCACCTTCAGCATGTCTCCGCTCCTGTCAATGGCCCCTCTCCGGTCGCCCCAGCGGGCGGCGTGATGCTCATTCCCACGACACCCCGGCGGAGAGAAGGGACCTTCGACGTTACTGCCAGATCGACGCTGCCACCAGCCAGGTCTCGCGCGTTCGCGCGAATGCACGCCCGGTAGCGCCCACGCGTCGCGCAGGCCGGCCGGAGCGTGGCCGCCGCAGCAGCGGCGCTGGCGAGCTCGAGCGCGTCACGGCGTGCTCGGCGATGAAACGGCAGCCTCGGCGCTAGAGCCAGCGCCATAGGCTCGAGGATCAGGCCGAGCGCTGAGCGCAGCGCGAGCACAGCGAGCGGCCAGGTGGCAAGCGCGGAGAATGCAGGAAGCCCCGGCAAGGGCCGGCCGCCTGCTGCGAGCGCGCACGCAGCGTCGCAATCTGCCACACGCGTGCGCCTGGCGCATGGCGGCGCGCCGCAGCGGACACGCGCGATCCTCGGCGCAGAGCGCCTCCGAGCGGCCGCGGACGCGACGGAAGGCGACTGGCACGGACGGTGCTTGAGCGGGTTGTACATGATAGCGGGCCCGCGGCGCATAACCGCGAAGCGGGCTACGCGTGAGGCCGCCATCCGACATTCTGGCGAGCCGCGAGAGAGGAAACAACGATGCAAAAGTGTCTCTGGGTTTCTTTGGCGACGACGATCGTCCTGGTTGGAGCCGCGGGCTGTGACGACGCCGCGGACACGGTGAACGACGTGCTGCCCGGCGAGGAGTCGCGCGAGGCGCGCATCACCCAGATCGCCGAGGCGGCGTGCGACCGGTACGCCGACACCGAGGCGGGCTGCCCTGGTTACGGCACCGGGGACGACCAGACCTATGAAACGGAAGAGGACTGCCAGCGCGATTTCGAGGACCGCGCGGCCGAGCTGTGGCCCGCGAGCGAGTGCGGCTCGGGGCAGATCAACGATAGCCGCTACGATGTGTGCGAAGAGCGCGCCAAGGCGGTCGCCTGCTCGCAGGGCGTCTTCGACGCGATCGCCGCGCTGGACGAGTGCAGCGCCGAGAGCGTGTGCACGGATCCCGCGGACAAGTGACCCCTCTCGGCGGGCTGCTCGACCGGCAGCCCGCCGAGTAGGTCCCCGAACGGGTTGAAGCCCCGAGAAGATGAACCGCATAGGCACAGAGGAACAACAAAATACCCTTGTGCCCTCTGTGCCTATGCGGTTCAGTCCCTTCATTCTCGGGCGTTTCAAGCGGAGCGGCGCCCTAGGGTCGCGCGTTCGCTCGTCGTGCCCGAGCCACGGCTGCGCCGATCGCCGCGCCGATCGCCGCACCGAGCAGCAAGCCTAGCCGGCCTGTCGCCTCGTAGCCCCGAAGGCCCTGGAACTCGAACCCGCTCGCGAAGTTGCCCCCGAAGAGCGCCCCCAGCAGCAGCCCCAAGGGCGCCCCCGCCGCGGCCCCGACCGCGGCGCCGATCACCAGCCGAACGACATCCCTCATGGCGGCGAGCCTAGCCGCATTCCCGCGGCGGCGCCACGCGGCGCGGTCACAGGGAGCCCGGAGCTGTGGCGAGCCTCCTCAGGGATTCAGCGTGGCGACGAACACATCGCGAGGCGCTGTGGAGGGGCCAGGACCGGTGTCCATCGACGGGTAGATGTAACCGGCGATTGCAAGTGTGCCATTCGGAGAGACAACCATGTCCGCCGCGCCGGCTTGATAACCCGTGGGGATGTGGAAGCTGGCGGACCAGAGCGTGGTCCCGCTGTCGTCGAGCTTGGCAACCGTCGAGCCCCCGTTGACGAATACTCCACCAGCAGGATCCAGGGTTAGCCCCGTGGAGGGAATCGTGCTGGTGGAGATGACCTCCCCTGCGGCATCCAGCTTGACCAGCACGCTGAACAGCTCGTCGCCAGATCCTAGCGCGCCACCGCCGAAATCGACGGTGCCATCCACGACGCCCGTCACCAGGATCTCGCCCGCGGCGTTGACCGCCACCGAGTCGGCCCATGCAAAGGGGGAATCGTGATGCGTCGAGGGGAACTCCCGTCGCCAGAGCAGAGCGCCTGTCGGCGACAGCTTGGTGACGCAGAAATCCTCACCGGGGTCGAAGACAAAATTCTCGTCCGGGTTCGCCACGAGCACGTTGCCGTCGCTGTCGACCGCGAGCCCGCCCAACCCTCTGCCGTATCCTGGCACACTGCGCATCCAGAGGGGTTCCGGCACTCCGGCGCTCACCTTCGCCACGTTATGGGACGCAGCCACAGCTTCATTGCCAGCAGTCGTGTAGAGGACGAACACATCGCCGGCGCCATCGACGGCGATGTCCTCCACAGTGTATAAATAGAATCCCCTCATCCGCCAGCCGCTGCTCCAGACGTGGTTGCCCTCGGGGTCGAACTTGACCAGGAAAAGCCAGGGAGAATCATAGTCGGCAGGCGGGATGGAACCCCCACCGAAATCCGGACCGTCATCATACAACCACGGAGAATTCCCTCCATAAGTTCCGGCAAAGTAGATATTTCCGCTTTCGTCGACGGCCAGGATGGCGGACACCTCGTCGTACTTGGTCCCGAAGCGCTTGCTCCAGATCACCGAACCGGAGGGGTCGAGTTTGAGGAGGAAGACGTCGGATCCCCCTGCGCTCGTGAGAGGGCCGGCGCCGAAGTCCACCGTCCCTGCGAAGTCGCCGGAGACGTAGTAGTTGCCCCACGGGTCGCTCACGATGGAGTTGGCGCGTTCGTCGCCGGGGCCGCCGTATGCCCGCGCCCACGGCGGGAGGTGGGGGCACTGGGGATCGCCGTCGCAGTCCTCGTCCACCGGGCTGGCGCAGATCTCTGCGGCCGGCGCCACCGCACCTGTGCACGGGCCATAGCCGAGCCCATCGGGGCGACACGTCTGCGTCCCGGTGGTGCACGGCCCGATGCCCGCGGTCCCGGTGGGGCCCGTGTAGCAGGTGAGCACCGTGCCCGGCACGCACGTGCCTGGCGTGCCGCCGCCCTCGCCGCCGCTGCCGCCGACGCCGCTGCTGGCCGCGCCGCTGCCCCCCTCGCCGCCGCTGCCACCGCCGCCGCTGCCACCGCCGCCGCCGCCGCCGCTCCCTCCGCCGCCCTCGCCGCCGTCGTCGAAAGGATGATGCGTGGCGACGAAGATGTCGCTGCCCGCCGCGTAGGCGATCGGACCCGTCCCGAAGTCCACCGGCGCAAGCACGCGCCCGGTGGCTGCGATCGTGCCATTCGGAGCGAGGGCGATGTCCTCGAAGATCGCATCGACGTCGATCGACCACGTCTCCGTCCCGCTCGCGTCGAGCCCGGCCAGGCCACCCCCGGCGATGACGATGCCGCCGGCCGGGTGCAAGGCGATGTCGTCGCCGAAGCGAACCGAGCGGCTGAAGAGATGCTGGCCCGCAGCATCCACCTTCATGAGCATCGGCCCACGAGGGAGCACGCCGCCGCCGAAATCGATGGTTCCGTCCGTGAAGCCCGTCATGAAGATCTCGTCCGCCGCGTTCACCGCCACCGCCGCGTTCACCGCCACCGAGGAGGCCGGGCCATCGTAGGATTCGGGGTAGAACTCTCGTCCCCACAACCGACCATTAGGTGCATACTTGGACAGGATGAAGTAGGACGGTCCTCCACCCACCACAATCGCATTTCCTGATCCATCGATAGCGATATCCGCTCCCGTGCCGCTGTCGGCATACGGAATGACGAATTCTTGCCAGGTGAGGGAGTTTCCGGCGTGCAACCTCGTGATATACAGTATACCGTCTCCAGAGAGCACGTACCCAGTGCCGGATCCATCGAGGGCGACTCGCTTGACCTCCCTGTGGTACAACGGATGACCCGGAAAGCCCTTGCTCCGGATGTGGTTGCCCTCGAGGTCGAGCCTGGCCACGAAGAGCGTGGACCGTTCGGCGGGCGCGAGGGGGCCCCCGCCAAAGTCGGGGCCTGGCACGGGAGCGTGGGCTGGACCAGCGTTATAGAATCCGGCGACGAAGATGCTTCCGCCATCGCCCATGGCCACGGTGACGCTCTCATCGTCGTACTCGGCACCGAAGCGCCTGCTCCAGATCACCGAGCCGGAGGGGTCGAGCTTGAGGACGAAGACGTCGGATCCCCCTGCGCTCGTGAGAGGGCCGGCGCCGAAGTCCACCGTCCCTTCGAAGGCGCCGGAGACGTAGTAGTTGCCCGACACGTCGCTCACGATGGACAGGCCGCTGTCGTCGCCGGCGCCGCCGTATCCTCGCGCCCACGGCGCGAGGCGGGGGCACCGGGGCTCGCCGTCGCAGTTCTCGTCCACCGGCGTGGCGCAGATCTCTGCGGCAGGCGCCACCGCACCTGCACACGGGCCGTAGCCGAGCCCATCGGCGCGGCACGTCTGCGTCCCGGTGACGCACGGCCCGATGCCGATGGTCGCGGTGGGGCCCGTGTAGCAGGTGAGCACCGTGCCCGGCACGCACGTGCCTGGCGTGCCTGACGCGCCGCCCTCGCCGCCGCTGCCGCCGGCGCCGCTGCCGACGACGCCGCCCTCGCCGCCGGCGCCGCTGCCGACGACGCCGCCCTCGCCGCCGCTGCCCCCCTCGCCGCCGCTGGCGCCGCTGCCCCCGCCGCCGCTGCTGGCCACGCCGCTGCCCCCCTCGCCGCCGCTGGCGCCGCTGCCCCCGCCGCCGCTGCCCCCGCCGCCGCTGCCGCCCTCGCCGCCGCTGGCCAGCCCGCTGCCCCCGGCGCCGCCGCCGCCGCCGTGAGCGCTGGTCGTGGCACCGCTGTCCGCTCCGCCGTCGCCGTCACCATCCGTGCCCCCGCGCACGACGAGATCGCACGCCGTGGCCACGAGGACAGCTGCGATGGCCAAGGCGGCCGTCCCACCCCGGCTCGCGCTATATCGCGCTGAAGCAACAGACGCGGCGTCTCTGGTCATGGCGGCTTCGTTGCCCGGCGCGGTCGAAATATTCACGTACCGCGACGGGCCCCCGAGCAGCGCCGAGGCGATGGCCCGATGGCTGGACAGATTGCGTCGGCGCTCGAAACCGACCCGGTCGAGGCCGCCTCAGCCGCCAGGATCGCTCAGCTCCTGGTCGGACCCCGGCGAGCGACACCGCATGATCATGTGGATCTCGTTGCCCTTCTCGTCGTGCCACACCTCGTCCATGAAGGCGCGGATCCGCATCAGACCGCGGCCGCTCGGAGGGCGCCTTCGTCACGGGTGCCAACCTGACGATCGACGGCGGCGCCTCCGCCTGAGCGGCGGCGGGAAGCCGCGCGCTCCGGAAGCGTTGGACCGCAGCCGCGAGCCCCCGATCTCTTCAGGGATTCAACGTGGAGACGAAGACACCGCGACGCGCCGTGGAGGGGCCCGGGCCGGTGTCCATCGACGGGTAGGTGGTACCGGCGATTGCGATCGTGCCACTCGGAGAGACAACCATGTCCGCCGCGCCGCCTCGATAACCCGTGGGGATGGGGAAGTTGCCGGACCAGAGCGTGGTCCCGCTGTCGTCGAGCTTGGCGACCGACGAGCCGAAGGTGACGAACATTCCACCAGAAGGATCTAGGGTTATCTGCCCGGGGTAGGGAGTCGTGCGGGTGGAGATGACGTCCCCTGCGGCGTCCAGCTTGACCAGCACGCTGAACAGCTCGTCGCCAGATCCTAGCGCACCACCGCCGAAATCGACGGTGCCATCCACGCCGGCCATCACCAGGACCTCGCCCGCGGCGTTGACCGCCACCGAGAAGGCCGCGGCGATGGGGTTCTCGAGCTCCTTGGATGGGAACTGCCGCCACCAGAGCGTAGCGCCTGTCGGCGAGAACTTGGCGACGTTGAACGCCGTAGTGAGTCTATCAAAAGCAGCCCTTTCGTCGCCTGCCACGAGCAAGTTGCCGTCGCTGTCGACCGCGATGTCTGCCGACCCGTCGTCGCATCCTGGCACACCGTACCTCTGGACGACGGCCGCCCCTCCGGCGCTCACCTTCGCCACGGCACAGCCTTGAGCGTACATGTAGAGGACGAACACATCACCGACGCCATCGATGATGATCTCCCCCACGCCCACAAACTCGCGCTCCATCTGCAAGCCATTGCTCCAGATGTGGTTGCCCTCGGCATCGAGCTTGACCAAGAAGAGCGCGTCAGAATATTCGGCGGGTGGGATGGGACCCCCACCAAAATCTGGACTGGAAAGGTAGACCGGATGGCCGTCATAGAGGCCGGCAAAGTAGATGTTTCCGCTTCCGTCGACGGTCAGGGTGGCGTACCGATCGTCGTACTCGGACCCGAAGCGCCTGCTCCAGATCACCGAGCCGGAGGGGTCGAGCTTGAGGAGGAAGACGTCGGAGCCCCCTGCGCTCGTGAGAGGGCCGGCGCCGAAGTCCACCGTCCCTGCGAAGTCGCCGGAGACGTAGTAGTTGCCCCACGCGTCGCTCACGATGGACGTGGCGTACACGTCGCCGGGGAAGCCGTATGCCCGCGCCCACGGCGCGAGGCGACGGCACTGGGGATCGCCATCGCAGTCCTCGTCCACCGGGCTGGCGCAGATCTCTGCGGCCGGCGCCACAGCGCCCGTACATGGGCCATAGCCGAGCCCATCGGAGCGACACGTCTGCGTCCCGGTGGTGCACGGCCCGATGCCCACGGTCCCGGTGGGGCCCGTGTAGCAGGTGAGCACCGTGCCCGGCACGCACGTGCCTGGCGCGCCGCCGCCCTCGCCGCCGCCGCTGCTGGCCGCGCCGCTGCCGCCCTCGCCGCCGCTGCCGCCCTCGCCGCCGCTCCCCCCGCCGCCCTCGTCCAAGGGATTGAACGTGGCGACGAAGATGTCGCTGCCCGCCGCGTACGCGATCGGACCCGTCCCGAAGTCCACCGGCGCGAGCACGCGCCCGGTGGCTGCAATCGTGCCATTCGGAGCAACGGCGATGTCCCCGAAGATCGCATCGACGTCGCTCGTCCACGTCTCCGTCCCGCTCGCGTCAAGCCCGGCCAGGTCCCCCCCGGCGATGACCATGCCGCCGGCTGGGTCCAGGGCGATCTTGCCGCCGGAGCGGACCGGGCGGCTGAAGAGATGCTGGCCTTCAGGATCCAGCTTCACGAGCATGGGCCCACGAGGGAGCACGCCGCCGCCGAAATCGAGGGTTCCGTCCGTGAAGCCCGTCACGAAGATCTCGTCCGCCGCGTTGACCGCCACCGAGGAGACCGATTTCTCGGCGGACTCGTCGAGCGAGCTTTGCACGAGCGATCGCTGCCACAACTCAATACCATCAGGATCAATCTTGGAGATAATGAGATGATACGGCGGAGGGAAACTGGTCGAGTCTATCGCGCTCACCAGGATCGCGTTTCCTGCGCTATCGATCGCGAGATCTGCTCCCGCGATATCGAGGCGGATCCCTCCAGGCATAGTCATCCAGGTGGGGGTTCCGGCGAGCAACCTGGAGAGATACACCACACCGACCTCTCCAGAAAGCAAGTACCCATTTCCGTCGCCATCGACGGCAGCTCCCTTGATCTTCCTGCCGAACCACAGATGATAAGATCCCCTGCTCCGGATGTGATTACCCTCAGGGTCGAGCTTGGCCGCGAAGAGCGCGGCCCCTTCGGTGGGCGGGAGGGGACCCCCTCCAAAATCTGGGCCCGGCACGGAAGCGTGGGCTGGACCATCATTATAGGCTCCGACAAGGAAGATGTTTCCGCCCTCGTCGAGGGCCACGGTAGCGCTCTCATCGTCGTACTCGGCCCCGAAGCGCCTGCTCCAGATCACCGAGCCGGAGGGGTCGAGCTTGAGGACGAAGACGTCGGAGCCCCCTGCGCTGGTGAGAGGGCCGGCGCCGAAGTCCACCGTCCCCTCGAAGGCGCCGGAGACGTAGTAGTTGCCCGACGCGTCGCTCACGATGGACACGCCGTTGTCGTCGCCGGGGCCGCCGTATCCTCGCGCCCACGGCGCGAGGCGGGGGCACCGAGGCTCGCCGTCGCAGCTCTCGTCCACCGGCGTGGCGCAGATCTCTGCGGCCGGCGCCACCGCGCCGTCACACGGGCCATAGCCGAGCCCATCGGAGCGACACGTCTGCGTCCCGGTGGTGCACGGCCCGATGCCGACGGTCCCGGTGGCGCCCGTGTAGCAGGTGAGCACCGTGCCCGGCACGCACGTGCCCGGCGTGCCGCCGCTGCCCCCGGCGCCGCTGCTGGCCGCGCCGCTGCCCCCCTCGCCGCCGCCGCTGCCCCCGGCGCTGCTGCTGGCCGCGCCGCTACCGCCCTCGCCGCCGCCGCTGCTGCCGCCCTCGCCGCCGCCGCTGCTGCCGCCCTCGCCGCCGCCGCTGCTGCCGCCCTCGCCGCTGCCCCCGGCGCCGTTGCTGGCCGCGCCGCTGCCGCCCTCGTCGCCGCCGCTGCCGCTGCCCCCAGCGCCGCTGCCCCCGGCGCCGCTGCCGCCCGCGCCGCCGCTGCCCCCGGCGCCGCCGCTGCCCCCGGCGCCGCTGCCCCCGGCGCCGACGCTGCCCCCGGCGCCGCCGCTGCCCCCGGCGCCGCTGCCGCCCTCGCCGCCGCTGCTGCTGGCCAGCCCGCTGCCCCCGTCGCCGCCGCTGCCGCCGCCGTGAGCGCTGGTCGTGGCACCGCTGTCCGTTCCGGCGCCGCCACCGTCACCATCCGTGCCCCCGCGCACGACGAGATCGCACGCCGTGGAGGCGAGGACAGCTGCGATGGCCAAGGCGGCCGTTCCACCCCGACTTGCCCGAGTGCGCGCTCGAGCCATCGACTCGTCGTCTCTGGTCATGGCGGCTTCGTTGCCCGGCGTGGCCGGGATATTCACGTTCCGCGACGGGCCCCGAGCAGAGCCGAGGCGATGGGGCAATGGCTGGACAGATTGCGTCGGCGCTCGAAGCCGACCCGATCGCGGCCGCCTCAGCCGCCAGGATCGCTCGGCTCGTGGTCGGACTCCGGCGAGCGACACCGCATGATCATGTGGATCTCGTTGCCCTTCTCGTTGTGCCACACCTCGTCCATGAAGGTGCGGATCAGCATCAGTCCGCGGCCGCTCGGCTTGTCCAGGTTGGCGAGGTCGGTCGGGTCGGGCAGGTCGCGCGGGTCGAAGCCGAGGCCCTCGTCGCGCACCACGTAGGTCGCCTCGGTCCGCGTCTCCCGCGCCACCACGACCACCCGCCGATCCCGGTAGGGGCTCTCGGTCCGGCGCCGCTCGACGAGCGCCGAGAAGGCGCTCGGATCCTCGTCGAGCAGCGACGAGCTCACCTCGAGGTTGCCGTGCACGATCGCGTTCACCAGCGCCTCGCGCAGCGCCACCGCGACCTGGATCCGGCCCGTCTCGTCGCACAGCCGCATCCGGCCCAGGCTCTGCTCGATGTGGCCCACCAGCGCGGGCACCTTCGCCACGTCGTTGTCGAGCTCGAAATGGGACTCGGTCGCCGTCAGGCACGCGAGCAGCTGCTGCTCCCGCCGGTCGAGCCGCGCCACCGCGAGGACGTTCTCGACCGTGCTCACGAGCTCCGCCGCGAGGCTCCGCTTCGCGACGTAGCTCGCGGCGCCGCGCCGGAGCGCCTGCACCGCGATCTCCTCGCTGCCGTGCGCCGTCATCAGGATCACCGGCAGGTACGGGTGCTCGCGGCGGATCGCCTCGACCAGCTCCAGGCCGTCCATCTCCGGCATCTGGAGATCGGTCAGGACGATCTCGGGCATCGCCTTCGCGATCGTCTGGAGCGCCTCGACGCCGTTCTCGGCGTACATCGGCTCCATGCCGGCGCGCTTCTTGAGCAGGCTCCCGGAGAGGCGCCGATCCAACGGGGAGTCGTCCACCACGAGCACCCTCACCATCGCGTCACCTCGTTATCAGAGCGCCGCTCGCCCTGCACCGGCGGCGCGGCGTCCACAAGCGGCGCCGAGTCCGCCGGCGAGCCCTCGCGCACGAACGCGGCGAGCTCGGGGATCAGGCGATCGATCTGCGCCCGCAGCGCGAACTGCGCCTCGGCCAGGCTGCCGAGCTCGTTCGACCGCGCCATCTTCTCCAGCGCGAAGGCCGCCTCGAACGCGCCCCGGGCGCCGAAGCTGTCGACCCCGCCCTTCAGGCTGTGCGCGGCCCGCTGGAGCTTGCGGGCGTCGCCGGCGGTCACCGCCTCGTCGATGTCGGCCATCCACCGCGGGCACTCCTCCAGGAAGACCTCGGCGAGCTCGCGCAGGAGGTCGGCGTCGCCGCCCGTCCGCTCCAGCGCCCGGGTGCGGTCGAACATCGGCCGGCTCGCGATCGACGAGGGCGTGCCCTGCGGCCGCTCGTCCGACGACCGGGTGCTCGGCGGCCCGTTGTCGAGCGGCGACGAGGGCACCGACGGGTACGAATTCGGCGCGCCGAGCGACAGGCGCGCCGGGTCCTCGATCTCCAGCGAGGAGGGCCCGGCGGCGAGCCGGTCGATCATGTCGTAGAGCTCCTCGACCTGGACCGGCTTCGACACGTAGCCGTCGAAGCCCGCCCGGAGGCAGCGCTCGCGGTCGCCCTTCATCGCGTACGCGGTCACGACGATGAGCGGCATGTGCCCGCCCTCGCGCCGCTCGCGCGCGCGGACCGCCCGCGCGGCCTGGAGGCCGTCCATCTCGGGCATCTCCACGTCGAGCAGGGCCACGTCGTACTGGCCGGTCGCGATCTTCTCGACGGCGAGCCGGCCGTTCTCGACGATGTGCACGTGGTGGCCCTGCCGCTCCAGCCAGCGGCGCATCAGCTTCTGGTTGATCGCGTTGTCCTCGGCCACGAGGACCCGCAGGCCGCGGGCGCGCGGCCCGGGCACGGCGCGGCGCACGTCGGCCGACCGGAGCGCGCTCCGCGTCGGGATGCCGAAGGCGTGGAACACGGCCTCCTGGAGGTGCGACGTCTTCACGGGCTTCGTGACCATCGCGAAGACGCCGAGATCGCGGCAGCGCGCGGCGTCCGCCTGCGCCGAGGTGGAGCTGAGCATCATGATGGTGCGCCCCTTCAGGATCTCGCGCCGCCGGCAGTGCTCGACCACGGCGAAGCCGTCGACCTTCGGCATGCGGGCGTCGACGATGGCGAGGCCGAACGAGGAGGTCGGCCCGACCGCGTTGCCCCCCGGCTTGCCCCAGGGCAGCGCCCACGTGCCCGAGTCCTCCGAGAGCGCCGCGATCGCCGCCGCCCCCGAGTCGACCGGGACCGCCTTCATCCCCCAGCCCTCGATGGTCTCGGCGAGGATGCGCCGCGCGGTCGCGTTGTCGTCGGCGATGAGCACCCGCGTGCCGAGCAGGTCCCGCGGCATCTCCAGGCGGCGCGACCGGGCGGCGCCCTCGAGCGCCCGGAGCTGGAGGGTGAAGTGGAACGTGCTGCCCTTGCCGAGCTCGCTCTCGATCCAGATCTTGCCGCCCATCATCTCGACGAGGCGGGCGCAGATGGTGAGGCCGAGCCCCGTGCCGCCGTACTTGCGGGTGGTCGAGCCGTCCGCCTGCGCGAACGCGTCGAAGACGAGCTGCTGCTTGTCGGGGGCGATCCCGATGCCCGTGTCGATCACGCGCACGTGGAGCACCACGAGGTCGCCGAGCGCCTCGCCCGCGTAGAGGCTGGGCGCGCTCTGGCGGTCCGCGCTGGCCTCCTCCTCGGGCGTGAGGGGGGCGCGCGCGTCGACCCCGGCGCGGACGACGATCTCGCCGGCGTCGGTGAACTTCACCGCGTTGCTGACGAGGTTCACGAGGACCTGGCGCAGGCGCAGCGGGTCGCCGACGAGCGCCTCGGGCACGTCGGGGCCCACGTCGTAGGCGAGCTCGAGCCGCTTCTCGTGCGCGCGGAGCGCCAGCGTCTTCACGGCGTCGCCGATGATCTCGCTCGGGTCGAAGACGACGGGCTCCATCTCGAGCTTGCCGGCCTCGATCTTCGAGAAGTCGAGGACGTCGTTGATGATGGCGAGGAGCGCGTCGGCCGAGATCTTGACCATCTCGAGGTACTCGCGCTGCTCCTGGGTGAGCTCGGTCTGGAGCGCGAGCGACGTCATGCCGATGATGCCGTTCATCGGGGTGCGGATCTCGTGGCTCACGCTGGCGAGGAACTCGCTCTTGGCGCGGCTCGCCGCCTCGGCGGCCTCCTTGGCCTGCTGGAGCTCGGCCTCGACCGCCTGGCGCTGCATGAGCAGGGCGCGCAGGCTCGCCGAGTGCTCGCGCTCGTTCTCGAGCGAGGCCGCGCCCATGGCGTCCGCGCGCCGCTTCGCGATGCTCGCCATCACCGCCATGGCGGGCGTGGTGACGGCGAAGACGATGACGCGGAGCAGGTTGTCTTCCTTGTACGAGAACGGCACGCCGTCCTCGGAGAAGTAGAGCGCGAAGTAGACGCACGAGATGAGCGCGGTGACGATGCCGCTCCACAGGCCGCCGCTGAACGCCGCGAAGACGATGATCATCGAGAGGATCGCCGGCGGGTTCGGGATGTTCCAGTCGAACGCGGCCTCGAGCGTGGCGACCGCGCCGATGACGAGCAGCGCGAGCAGGGGCCCGAGCAGCGGCAGGAGCCAGAGCTTCTCCCACGAGGTCCGGCTGTGGCGCCGCTGCGGCACGGCCCCGGCCGGCAGGAAGGTGCCGCGGCCGTCGGGGTCGCCGACGAGCGAGAGGCGGGGGTCGCCGACGAGCGAGAGGCGGGGGTCGCCGGCCAGGGAGGGGCGCGCCTCGCCGACCAGGGACAGCCGCGGCTCGCCGCCGAGCGACGGGCGGGCCTCGCCGCCCAGCGACGGGCGGCCGTCGCCGCTCAGCGAGGGACGGCCGTCGCCGCTGAGCGAAGGCCGGCCGTCGCCGCCCAGCGGCGGACGGGGCTCCGGGTGGGCGGTCCCCGGCGCGGCGGCAGGCGGGGGATCCTCGGCCTTCGGCATGGCTTTATGGAGATAGCGGGGTCGCGATCGGGCGTCCATGGCCGCGAGGTGGGGTCAGGCGGACGGTTGCCGCCGGGGCGGCCGGGGGGGCGGGCCGGGGGTGCCGTACGCCCCCGCGCGCCGCGCGCGTCGCGCCACCGAGCGGCGCGGCCGCGCCGGCAGCCCGCGCTGCACCTCTGTGGCGGGGTCGCGCGCAGGTCCGCTCACCCCTTCACGCCGCCCGTCGTCAACCCCGCCACGAGGTGCCGCTGCACCAGGTAGAACGCCGCCATGACCGGCAGCGACACGAGCAGCGCCCCCGCCGCGAACCGCTCCCACTGCGCGTCGTGCTCGCCGATGTACCGCTGCAGCACCACCGGCAGCGTGAACATCTCCTCCTTGGAGAGCAGCGTCGCCGCGAGGATGAACTCGTTGTAGGCCGTCATGATCGCGAACAGCGCCGTCACCGCGATCGCCGGCCGCGCCGCCGGGAGCACCACCCGGACGAAGGCCTCGAAGCGCGTCGCCCCGTCGACCATCGCCGCCTCCTCCAGGTCGACCGGGATCGCCTCGAACGCCGCGCGGAGCTGGAAGATCGAGAACGGCACCGCGGTCGACGCGTAGCAGAGCACGAGCCCCGTCCGCGAGTTGAGCAGGCCCAGCGCGTCGAGCAGGAGGTACAGCGGGATCGCGCTCGCCACCGTCGGGAACATCTGCGTCGCGAGCAGCGCCCGCAGGCCGCGGCGCTTGCCGACGAACTCGAAGCGCGCGAGCGCGTACGCCGCCGGGATCGCGATCGTGACCCCGACGGCCGCGGTCGCGAGCGCCACGGCGACCGAGTTGGCGAGCTGGCGGGGGAACAGCCAGATCGTCTCGCCCCCAACCTTCTGCGACGTGGTGACCACCGCCTCGAGGTGCTCGAGCGTCGGCTGGTTCGGGATCGGCAGCACCTCCGGCACCGGCGGACGCGCCCCCGAGAAGGCGATCGAGACGACCCAGAGCACCGGGTACAGCGCGAACGCGACCGCCGCGAGCAGCGAGACGTGCACCGCGACCGACTCGACCGGAGAAGGCCGCCGCGTCATACGGCCTCCGTCGCCGCCACCGGCGCGGGCGCCGACCCGTCCGCCGCCCCGCCGCCCTGCGGGATGAACGACCCCGGCGTCCGCCGCCGCCATCGCCAGTCCCGCGTCGCCAGCGTGAGCAGCAGGAAGATCAGCACCGAGTACGCCGCGGCGTAGCCGTACTGCGCCTCGCGGGTGAACGCCCACCGGTACGCCTCGGAGACGAGGATGTCCGTGGTGCCGTCCGGATCGCCGCCGGACACGAGGAACACCACGTTGAACATGTTGAACGTCCAGATCGCGCCCAGCGTCACCGCCGGCGCGAGCACCGGTCGAATCAGCGGCAGCGTGATCATCCGAAGGCGCTGCCAGCGCGAGGCGCCGTCGACCTCGGCCGCCTCGAGCACCTCGCCGGGCACGGCGGTGAGCGCGCCGAGGGTGACCACCATCATGAACGGGAAGCCGAGCCAGACGTTGGTCGTCACGTTGGCCGTGAACGCGGTGGTGAAGCTCGAGAACCAGGCGATCGGCTCGATGCTCGTCCCGAAGGCGGCGTTCACCGCCTCGATGAGGCCGGTCACGGCCCCGTACTGCCGGTGGAACATGCCCTTCCAGGACAGCGCGGTCACGTAGCTCGGCACCGCCCAGGGCACGATGAGCAGCACCCGGTAGAGCGCGCGGAGGCGCAGCGTCGGGCGGTGCAGGAGCAGCGCCAGCGAGACGCCGAGGACGAGGTGGCAGACGACGTTCACCGCCGTCCAGAGCACGGTCACCGCGAGCACCAGGTAGAACGAGCCGCTCGAGAAGAGCGGCTCGCCGCGCGCCGTGAGGATGCTGATGAAGTTGGCGAGGCCGACGTACCGGAGGCTCTCGCCGCTGCCGGCGAAGAGCGACGTCGCCGCGCCGATGACGAGCGGCACGATCACGAGCACGCCGATCGCGACGACGGCGTGCGCGACGTACTTGTAGGCTGAGAGCGAGCGTTCGAGGGATCGCCGGAGCGCGGGGCCCTGGACCGCGCCCTTCGCGGCGGAGACCCACCGGAGGACGAGGACGAGCGCGAGCGCGCCGAGCCCGACGAGGAGCGGCGCCGGCGAGGCGGGCGGGGGCAGCGGCCGGCGCACGTCGTCGAAGCGGTGCTTCGCCTCGGCGAGGGCGACGTCCGGCGGCGCGTCGCCCCGCAGCACCTTGCGGATCGCGCGCGCGGCCGGCTCCCAGGTCGAGCGCATCGCCGGCGACGTCGGCATCGGGATGGCCACCTTGGCCTGCTCGGTGAAGGCCGCGATGAAGGCGTCGTCGGCCGGGACGGCCACGTCGGTCCGCACCGGCGGCGTGCGCGCGATCTCGATCCGCGCGGCCGCGGCCGCGGCCCCGGCGATGTGGCGCGCGAGCGCCCGCGCCTCGGCCCGCTGCGCGCCCTGGGGCGAGAGCATGACCGCCTCGACGGTCATGAACGGCCGCATCGGCTGGCCGGTCTCGCGCACCTTCGGGAGCGGGACGACGCGCGCGCGCCGCTTCGCCTCGTCCTTGAGGCCGCCCACGAACCACGGCCCGCTGATCACGAACGCCGCGCGGCCCGCGTTGAACAGGTCGGTCACCAGCGCGCCGTTCGCGTCCTCCGGCACGATCCGCCGCGCGATCAGCGAGCGGACGAGCTCGAGCGAACGCTCGGGCCCCGGGCCGAAGAAGCCGAACTGGTCGCGCTCGTCCAGCATCGCGCCGCCGAACGCGGCGAGGATCGGCATGTGCGCGTAGGCGTTCGACGCCTCGTACGCGAGCGGATACGCGCCCTGCGGCAGCGCGCCGGCGAGCGCCGCGATGTCCTCGAGGTAGGCCGGGGCCTCCTGGACGAGCGCGGTGTTCATGTAGAGCGCCATGCACTTCTGGCTGATCGGCAGCCCGAAGATCTCGCCGCCCAGCCGGACGGCCGCGAGCGCCGGCCCCTGGAACACCGCCTCGCCGCCCGGCTCGAGCGCGTCGCCCACGGGCGCGACGATCTTGCGCGCGCGGTAGTCGCCGAGCCGCTCGTGGGCGTCGATGAACAGGTCGGGCCCCTCGCCCATCGGGACCGCCGCCTGGAGCTTCGGGGCGTAGGCGTCGAACGGGACGGCGAGGAGCTCGACCTCCGCCCCCTGGAAGGCCGCCACGATGGCGCCGAGCGCCCTGGCCTCGTCGTCGCGGTAGGCGTGCCAGAGCCGGATCGGCGCCGCGACCGCGAGCCCGGGCAGGAGCAGGACCAGGGCGAGCGCGGCGAGCGCGGGCGCGGGGCGGCGGCTCGGCATGGCGCGCCTCACGCCTCCCGCAGGGTCAGCCCCGAGTCCGCGTCGAACAGGTGCACGTTGCGGAGCGCGAGCGTCACGGTGTCCCCCTTCGCCACGGGCGCCGAGGGGTCGAGGCGGGCCACGAACGGCGCCCCCGCGACCGTGCCGTGGGCGTACGACTCGGCCCCGAGCGCCTCGACGATCGCCACGTGGAACGGGGCGCCGCCCTCGCCCCCGGCGAGCTCCACCTCGTGCGGGCGCACGCCGACCATCACCCGCCGGCCGGACGCGAGCGCGCCCGGGAACTCGGCCGCGTCGACCTCGACCGAGAGCTCGCCCTGGGCCGCGACCCACCGGCCGCCGCGGTTTTCCATGCGCGCCTCGACGAAGTTCATGGCCGGGCTGCCGAGGAAGCTCGCCACGAACTGGGTGCGCGGCCGGGCGAACACCTCGAGCGGCGGGCCCGACTGCTCGACGACGCCCTTGTTGAGCACGAAGATCTCGTCGGCGAGCGTCATGGCCTCGACCTGGTCGTGGGTGACGTAGACGCTCGTCGCGCCGAGCCGGTCGTGCAGCTTGCGGATGTCGACCCGGACCTGCGCGCGCAGGGCGGCGTCGAGGTTCGAGAGCGGCTCGTCGAACAGGAAGAGCTGCGCCCGCCGCACGATGGCCCTGCCCATGGCGACGCGCTGCCGCTGGCCGCCGGACAGCGCCCGGGGGTGCCGGTCGAGGAGCGGGCCGAGCCCGAGCATCTCCGACGCCTCCTTCACGCGCGCCTCGATCTCGGCGGGCGGCGTCTTCCGGAGCTTCAGGCCGAACGCGAGGTTCTCGCGCACCGTGAGGTGCGGGTAGAGGGCGTACGACTGGAACACCATGGCGATGTCGCGATCGCGCGGCTCCAGCCGCGTGACGTCGCGCCCGCCGAGCGCGATCGAGCCCTCGTCGGCCTCCTCGAGGCCGGCGAGCAGCCGGAGCAGGGTCGATTTGCCGCAGCCGCTCGGGCCGACGAGGACGGCGAACGAGCCGTCGGGCACGTCGACGGACACGCCGCGCAGCACGTGCGTCTGGCCGAATCGCTTGTTGAGTCCGCGCACTTTGACAGAGGCCATAATCAAGGTTCTCGGAGGGAAGTCGGAGGGGAGCTCGTGGGGATCAAAGATCCTGGATGACCTGGTCTTCCGGGATGAGCAGCGCCCCGCTCACGGGGGGCAGCTCGACGGCGACGGCGCCGTTCGCGCCCACCCTATACGTCGTTTTCCCGGAGGAGAGCACGTCGACGAGCACGGTCCCCGGCCGGAGCTCCGTCGTCATGACCGACCCGCCGAAGCGCGTGGCGCTCCGCTTCGTGGGGTGCGTGTTGAGCACGACGAGCGCGTAATCGCCGCCCGGCTCGCCCCGCTCGAAGGCGAAGATGCCCGCGTCCTCGTCCCCGTCGCCGGTCCGCTCCGTCGACCAGCGCACCCGCTGCTCGCCGACCGTGAGCGCCCGGTAGCCCCGGCGCAGCGCCGTGAGCCGCTTGACCCACTGGAAGAGCGGATGCCGGGTGTCGTAGCCGCTCGCCCAGAGGTCCTCGCGGTTCGCCGGGTCGTGGCCGCCGCTGAAGCCCTGCTCGGTGCCGTAGTAGAGGCAGGGGATGCCGTCCTCCGCGAAGAGGAACAGGAGCGCGTTCCTGAGCGCCGCCTCGGGATCGGCCTTGAACGGCGAGACGCCCGGGCCGTCGTAGAGGAAGCGCGGGACATCGTGGTTGTCGATGAAGTTGACCAGCGTCTTCACCGGCGGCAGGCCCGTGCCGTTCGCGTTCGGCTCCGTGCCGTAGTTGGCCTCGCGCGCCGCCCAGAGCTCCTCGATGCGCCGCGTGCCCCGCGCGTCGCGGAAGACGTCGCGGAAAGCCTGGTAGTACTGGGAGAAATAGAAGACGCCGTCGAGCGTATCCCCCGTGATCGGCGCGGCGCCCGGACAGCCGCCCTCCGCCTCGCTCGAGTTCTCGCGCTCCAGATCGCCGCCGAGCGCCGCGTCGTGCGGGTGGGCCGGGACGTCGTGCCTCGTGAAGCTGCCGACGAGATCGTCCCTGCCGTCGAGGACCTCGCCGAACATGAAGAAGTTGGTCTTGCCCTTCTCCTTCAGCCGCAGTCGGACGTTCTGCGTGAAATAGCGCCAGAACTCGTGCTCGACGTGCTTCACCGTGTCGACGCGGAGCCCGTCGACGTCGGTGAGCTCGACCCAGCGCACGAACACGTCGACCATCGCCCGCTTCACGTCGCAGCGGGCGGTGTCGATGTCCTTGAGCCCGCCCGGGAAATCGCCGTGTACGAGCTGGTCGATATCGTCGAAATCGAAGGTGCGGCCCTTGCGATTGTAAGCCTCAGGGCGCTGGAAGAGCTCGGGCCGCGGCGGGAGGTGGTTGGTCGCGGGCTCGTGACGGAAGACGATCGGCGCCGGGCCCGACGCGCCGAGCGACGTCCGCGCCTGGACGCCGCGGGGGTCGAAATCGGGGTCGTATTCGCTCTGGGGGTGCGCGCCCTTGCCGCCGCCGTAAACGGCGTCGTCGGGGCGCCCGTTCTGGTTGATATCGTAAAAGAACAGCTGGCCGACGTGGTTCGTCACGATGTCGAGGATCACCTTCATCCCGCGGCCGTGGGCCGACGCGACGAGCCGGCGCAGCGACGCGAGATCGCCGAAATGGGGGTTCAGCGCGGTGAAGTCCTGCGTCCAGTAGCCGTGGTACCCGTCGAAGCCGGCGTCGGTCTCGACGTTCTTGACGATCGGCGAGATCCAGAGCGCGGTGACGCCGAGCTCCTCGAGATAGGGCAGCCGGTCCTCAAGCCCCTTCCAATCGCCGCCGTGCCAGCTGCCGAGCGCCGAGGAGACCCGGTAGTTGTTGCTCGCGTCGCCGTCGGCGAAGCGGTCTATCAGCACCTGATAGACGATCTCCTCCCGCCAGTCGCTCGCGTGCGCCGCGAGCGCGGCCCGCTGCGCGAGCCCGTCGTCGAGCTGCATGCACCCCGCCGCGGGGAGCGCGAGGAGGGCCGCCCCGGCCGCCCGGCAGAGCGCCGCCCCGCGCGACGAGGCGGCCGCGGCCCCGCCGCGCAGCTCGGGCCGGGCGGCCGCCGGCAGGAGGGCCGCCCCTGCAGTCGACGGCGGACTCTGCATCTCTCCGGAAGGTGCTTCAGGAGTATCGGGCAAAGCCGTAGTATCCGCAGGAATCTGCTGAGCCGCAGAGCGCCAAGCGAAGCCGAGCGGCGACAGGGCCGCCAGCGCGGCCACGACGCCATGCCCCATCGCCTTCAACGCCCCTCGCACGGCGCGAACGCTACACCAGCCAGAGTGGCCCGGTCCACGATTTCTGGACGTGGCAAGTGGGTTTTGGGGCGCGGCGCAACGGGCGCAACCGTGATCGCCGCACGGCGAAGGAAGGGAGGAGCGGAGGCGCGCGGCCGCGGCCGAGCCGCGCGACGCGGCGCCGACAGAAGCCGGCGGCCGCGCGCGAGGGTGCGCTCCTGCCCTGCTCCAGCGCCGCTCCAACCCCGCTCCTGCCCCGCTCCGCCCCTCCCCCCGTGACGCTCTCGTGAAGTTCACGCGCCGTCGCGAGACCTGTTGTTCCACCGCGGACGCTAGCGACGCGGGATGTCGTTCCGTTGACGGTCCCGGCGCTGCATGGCACCGTCTGATTCGTGACCTTCTCGGCGCCTCCCGACCTCGATCAGGCGAAGGCCAGCGCCGGTGATCACAGGCGCCGGTTCCAGGCGGGCGGGACCGTGGGCGACGGCGCCATCTATATCGAGCGCTCCGCGGACACGGAGCTCTTCGAGGCGCTGCTCGGCGGTGAGCTCTGCTATGTGCTGTCGACCCGGCAGATCGGCAAGTCCAGCCTGCGACTCCGGGTCTCGATGCGGCTCCGCGCCGAGCAGATCGAGTGCGCGAGCGTCGATCTCGGGGCGCTCGGCACCGACACCGCCACGCCCGTGGGCTGGTACCTCGGGATCGCGTCCGAGATCGCCGAGCAGCTCGGCCTGGAGCCGCCGGACGAGTTCTGGGACGCGCACTGGCACCTCGGGCCGGTGCACTGCTGGCTGCGCTGGCTCGAGGACGTCGTGCTCGTGGAGATCTCCTCCGGCATCGTCCTGTTCATCGACGAGGTCGACGCCACCCTGTCTCTGCCGTTCTCGCGGGACGACTTCTTCGCGGCCATCCGCGCCTTCGTGAACCGGCGCGCCGAGCGCCCGGCCAACGCCCGGCTGACCTTCTGCCTGCTCGGGGTGGCGGCGCCGTCGGAGCTCGTCTCCGATCCGACGCGGACGCCGTTCAACATCGGCCGCGCGATCCGGCTCGACGACTTCACCCGCGCCGAGGTGCGGGGGTTCCGCGAGGGCCTGGAGGGGCTCGTGGCCGACCCCGACGCGGCGCTCGACGCGATCTTCGCGTGGACCTCGGGGCACCCCTACATGACCCAGCGGCTCTGCGCGGATCTCGTCGGAGAGCGGCGCGGCCTCAGCGTCGACGAGGCCGTGGAGCGGCGCTTCCTCGGCCAGGGGCGGGCCGAGGACCCGAACCTGCGCTACGCGGAGCGGTGCCTGGAGCCGCACGGGCCCCACCGCGCCCACGCGCCGAAGCTGCTCCGGCTGTACGCGCGGCTGCTCGACGGCCACCCGGTGTCGGTCGACAGCGGCGATCCGATCCAGCTCTTGCTGCGGCTCTCGGGGCTCTGCGCCGAGCGGGCGACGGCCGCGGGCGCGCCGTGCCTCGACGTGCGAAACCGCATCTTCCGCCGCGCCTTCGACCGGGCGTGGGCCGGGTCGCGCGAGGTGGAGCGCGCCGTCACGGAGCCGCTCCTGCGCTGGCTGTCGAACGGGCGGAAGGACGACTTCCTCGTGGGCGGCGCGGCGCTCGCGGAGCTCACGTCGTGGTGCGACGGGCGGGGCGACCTCTCGGCCGAGGAGCGGGCGTTTCTGACCGCCTGCGCGCGGGCCGAGGGCCAGAAGCGGTCGATGCGGCGGCTCCTCACCGTGCTCGCCGTCGCCGTCACGCTGCTCGGCGGCATGGTCCTCGTGCTCCTCTGGCAGATGGGCAAGGAGGAGCAGGCGCTCGTCCGGGCGCAGCAGGAGGCGCGCGAGAAGGACGCCCGGCGGCTCGCGGCCCAGTCGGCGAAGGAGCTGTCCGACGGCCTGCTGCCGCGCGCGCGCCTCCTCGCCGTGGAGGCGGGCCTCGCCGCCAGGGCGAGCGGCCGCCCCGCGGCCGCCACCGTGGTGCAGGCGCTCGGCGACGCCGTCCGGGGCCCCGCCGTCGGCCAGGAGGTGCTCACCGGCCACGGCGGCGCCGTCCACGACGCGACCTTCAGCCCCGACGGCCGCTTCGTGGCCACCGCCTCGGCCGACGGGGCCGCGCGGCTCTTCCGCCTCGGCGCGCGCGACGCGCCGGTCCTGCTGCGCGCCCACGACCCCGGCGGGGTGGTCGCCGTCGCCTTCAACCACGACGGCAGCCGCCTGGCGACCGCATCGACCGACGGCACGGTGCGCCTGTGGCGCCCCGACGGCCGCGAGGACGGGGCGCTCCCCACGCGGGACGCCGCGCCGTCCAGCGTGGCGTTCAGCCCGGACGGCAGCCGCGTCGTCGCGGGGACCACGAACGGCGCGATCTACGTGTGGCGCCCCGGCATGGGGGACGAGCCGCCGCTCGTCGTCCCGCTGGGCGAGCGGCTCATCCGGCGCGCGGTGTTCAACCACGACGGCACCTGGATCCTGGCCACGGCCATCAGCGGGACGGTCTACGTCGTCCGCGCCGACGGGCACGGCGCCCCCGAGGCGCTGAAGGGGCTCGGGCAGGGCGTCGAGGGCGCGAGCTACAGCCCCGTGGACGCCCGCGTCGCCCTCGCCGCGGGCGACGGGACGGCGCGCATCCTCGAGCCCGGCCGCCGCGAGCCCGTCGTCCTCCGCGGGCACCAGGGCTCCGTGCGCAGCGCCGCCTTCAGCGCCGACGGCACGTCGGTCGTCACCGCCTCCGCGGACGGGACGGCCCGCATCTTCCGCTGCGACGGCAAGGGCACGTCGACGGTCCTCGTGGGCCACGAGGGGGCGGTGAACAGCGCCGCCTTCAGCCGCGACGGCAGGAGCGTCGTCACCGCCTCGGAGGACGGCACCGCGCGGGTGTGGCGCCTCGAGGCGCCGGGCGAGCCGCTGCTCCTCCACGGCCACACAGGGCCGCTGACCAGCATCGCGGTGAGCCACGACGGCAGCAAGATCGCTACCGCCGGGACGGACAAGACGGTTCGCATCTTCCGCGCCGACGGCTCGGGCGAGCCCGTCGTGCTGCGCGGGCACGAGGATCACCTGCTCAGCGTCGACTTCAGCCCCGACGGCAGCCGCCTGGTCACCGGCTCGGCCGATCGGACGGCGCGGGTGTGGCGCACCGACGGCAAAGGCCAGCCGGTCGTGCTCGGCGCCCACGACGACCGGGTGGTGGGCGTCGCGTTCAGCCCGGACGGCACGAGGATCGTGACGACCTCGTGGAACGGCATCCTGCGCGTGTTCGAGGACGGGGTCCCGGGCGAGCCGGTGGTGCTGCGCGATGAGCGCGCGGGGCTGCTCAAGGCGGCGTTCAGCCCGGACGGCAAGAGCATCGTGGCGACGTCGGGGCCCAACGTGAAGGTGTGGCCCGCGGACGGCCGCGGGGCCCCGCGCGTCCTCGCCTCGGGGTACGAGGACCGCGCGATCGCGGCGCTGGCGGTGAGCCCGGACGGCAGCCACATCGCGATCGCGGCCCTCGACGACGCCGTGCGGCTGCTCCGCGCCGACGGCCAGGGCCAGCCGCTCGTCCTGAGCGGCCTTGGCACCTCCGTCCGGACCGTGTCGTTCAGCAGCGACAGCGCGCGCGTGGTGGCCGTGTCGAGCGACGGCATCGCGCGGGTGCTCCCCGTCGACGGGCAGGGCGAGCCGATCACGCTCCGGGCCGAGGGGGTCACGCTGACGGACGCGGTGTTCAGCCCCGACGCGACCCGCGTGGTGACCGCCGCCAACGACGGCGCGGCGCGCGTCTTCACGATCGCGGCCGAGCCGCTGATGACGCGCGCGTGCGCCTACGCCGGGCGCAATTTCACGCGCGAGGAGTGGGCGCTGCTCATGCCCGACATCGCCTACCGCGTCACCTGCCCCGAGTGGCCGGGCGCGCCCGAGCCGGACGCCGGCGCAGCGCCGCGCCCGAGAGAGACGGTGCGCTGAAGCGCGCGACCGTCGGTGGCTGTCCGGCGCTGTCCGGCGTCGGCCGATATCGTCCGTCGTGGGTCGCGCGCGTGCGTCGCACGCAGCCTCGCTGCCACCTTACGAACGCCTCTCCCACCTTTGTTCGGTGGGGGCGGACGAGCTTGTCCTGGTTCGCGCTTCACCGGGAACCATGTATGCTCGCCCTGGTTTACCCGCCCTCTGCCGCGCACGGCGCGGCCTCTGTCCGCCGCCCGGTCTATGGCCCCGCTCGACCCGCACGCCGAGGAGCCGAACCTCGTAGATACCGCCGCTGCGCGGATCGGGACGGCCCTGAACGCCAAGTGGCGGCTCGACGACCTGCTCGGGGTCGGCGGCATGGGCGCGGTGTTCGCGGCGACCCACCGCCGGGGCTCGCGCGCCGCGGTGAAGGTCCTTCACATCGAGTTCGCCCGCAACGCAGAGCTGCGCGACCGCTTCCTGCGCGAGGGCAAGATCGCGAACCGGGTCGACCACCCCGCGCGCGTGGCCGTGGTCGAGGACGACCTCAGCGATCGCGGGGAGCCGTTCCTCGTCATGGAGCTGCTCGCGGGCACCACCCTCCAGCGGCTCGCGAGCAACCACGGCGGCACCCTGGCCCTCGCGCAGGTGCTGCCCGTGTTCGACGTCGTGCTCGACCTGCTCGACAAGTGCCACTCGATCGGCATCGTCCACCGCGACATCAAGCCGGCGAACATCTTCGTCACGAGCGCCGGCCACGTGAAGGTCCTCGACTTCGGCATCGCCCGCATGCGCGACCCCGAGCGGCAGGCGACGCGCGCGGGGCTCACGTTCGGCACGCCGGCGTTCATGTCGCCCGAGCAGGCGATGGGGGTGTCCGGCATCGACGGCCGGTCGGATCTCTGGTCGGTCGGCGCGTGCCTGTTCACCCTGCTGTCGGGCAAGCGGCTCAACCGCGGCCGGAGCGAGTCCGAGTCGTATTTCCTCGCGGCGACGCAGACCGCGCCGTCGATCGCGACCGAGGTCCCCGACCTGCCGGTCGAGATCGTGGCGTTCGTCGACAAGGCGCTCGCGTTCGAGCGCGGGAGCCGCTTCCAGAGCGCCGGCGCGATGCGCGCCGAGCTCCGCCGGCTGACCGCCGCGAACGCCGCCGGCCAGCTGACCCCCTCGCGCGAGAAGAAGGTGCCGCGCGTGCTCGTCCGCGGCAACGACACCATCGACGAGGACCCGGATCCGCAGCCTTCGTCCCTCGTCGAGCAGACCTGCCAGCGGCTCGTCGGCGTCTGGAAGCAGCTCGCGCTGGTGCTCAGCAACATCCGCCAGTACGGGTGGAACCACCCGCATGTGAACAAGGGGATCCACTTCGCGTTCGACGAGATCACGCGCACGCTGTCGCAGAACCCGCTCGGCGTCCGCTGGGAGGTCACGCCGAACGCGTTCACCTCGGGCGGCCAGCCGATCTGGCAGCCCGACAGGCCGCCGTTCGATCGCATCCCTTACCAGCTCTTCGCCGACGGCGTCCGGAAGATCCAGATCAAGGCCGGCGTCACCGAGGCCGAGCTCCGCGACTTCGCCGCCATCCTGCTCCGCGACCAGAGCTTCGGCATCGGCGAGGACGACGACGCGGTGACGGCGCTCTGGGACCGCCGCTTCGAGCACATCGCCTACATGGCGATCGATCAGTTCGCCGAAGGCGACGTCGACCCCGAGGATTTCGAGGACCAGTGCCGCGAGATCGCGATCGGGGCGCGCGCGCTCGCGCAGATCGAGAGCCTCTGGGACGAGAGCTCGCTCGCGGGCAGGGCGCTCCAGCGGAACGTCGAGGCCGCGCTCGCCGAGACGGGCGCGGCGGCCTCGGCGCTCGCCGTCGACCCGCTCACCCGGAGCACGCTCGGCGCCCAGATCGCGCTGCCCTCGGAGCAGTGGACCGAGCGGTACATGGAGGCGTTCGTCGACGGCTACGTCGACGCCGTGAGGCACGGCGACGCCGATCGTATGACCGGGGCGCTCACCGCGTGGACCGCCGACCAGATCGTCCTGCACAGCTACGAGCTCGCCTTCGAGGTGCAGACGATGCTCCGGCGCGCGTTCTCCACGCGGCTCGAGGGCGTCCAGCGCGGCGCGGCCGGCGCGGCGAGCAGCCGGCAGCTCGCCGCCATGCCGCAGCTCTCGCCGCGCGCGATCGACCGGGCGCTCGCGCAGTCGATGTTCCCGGTCGAGGCGCTGAAGGCGATCCTCGACGACCTCGCGACGACCCACCCGGAGGAGCCGGCGGCGATCGGCCCCGCGACGCTGGCGCCGGCGGCCCCCCGCGCCGGCGCCAGCCACGGCGGCGCGGGCGCCGGCGCGGTCTACGGCGCGGCCGCGGGCGCCGGCGCGGTCTACGGCGCGGCCGCGGGCGCCGGCGCGGCCCACGGCGGCGCCAGCGTCACGGCGCAGCCCGGCGCGGGGCGGGGCGCGGCGCAGCCCGGCGCGGGGCGGGGCGCGGCGCAGCCCGGCGCGGGCCGGAGCCTCGTGCCGCTCGACCCGGCGATCGTCGAGGGGCTGGCCCACGCGCTCGACGCGCTCGACGACGGCGCGCTCTTCAGCGCGGCGTGCCAGTGCCACGGCGCCGCGCAGTCCGAGCGCCTGCGCGAGGTCCTGTTCGCGTACATGCGGCGGTGGGCGCCGGGCCGCGAGGCCGAGCTCGGCGACCTGCTCTCGCGCGCGCCGGCCCCCCTCGCCCTCACGACCATCCAGCTGCTCGCGCAGCTCAAGACCCCCGAGGCGCTCGCCGCGCTGGAGGCCGGCTTCGCGAGCCCGCACGTCGAGGTGCGCATCAGCGCGCTCGCCGAGCTCCCCGACGCCGCGGGCAGCGACGGCGCGAACGGCCCGGGCTCCGCCGCCGAGCGCGTCCGGGAGGAGCTCCAGAAGCTGCTCGACGATCCCGCGCCGCCGGTGCGCCGCGAGGCGCTGCGCCTCATCGGCAAGCTCGGCGTCCTCGCCGCGGGCCCGACGCTCGTGCGGCGGATCGTCGCGCCGTCGTTCCACGACCTGCCGGGCTCGGAGCGGCGGCAGTGGCTCGAGACCGTCGCGCAGCTGAACCCCGCGCGGGCCGAGAAGCTCGCGATCGAGCTGCTCGAGAAGCGCCAGCTCATCCCGTCCGAGGCGATCGAGCAGACCCGCGAGCTGGCCGCGCACTTCCTCTGCCAGGCGCGGAGCTACGAGGCGCTCCGCGCGGTCAAGGAGGCCACCAAGCCGCGCTGGTGGAACACCCCGCCGGTGCGCGACGCCGCCGCCCGCGCCGCGGTCGCGATCGCCGCGCGCCTCGTCGCGCCGACCCGCCCGAGCGAGCGCCCGCCGGCGCAGGCGTCGCTGCAGTCGCCGCCCGCCCCCGAGGCGAGCGCGCCGCCCTCCCGCGCCGCGCGCTCCCACTCGCCGGTCTCGGTCCGGCGCGTGAGCCCGGGCGGGCCGCTCAGCCTGCCCGACCAGCTCGAGCCGTGGAGCACCCCGCGCCCGAGCTCCGTCGGCCCGTACAGCAGCGGCGACGCCGGCCGGCCCGCGTACCGGCCGCCGATGGTCTCGCCGGTGCCCTCCTCGACCAGCGCCGCCTCGGCGCCCCCCAACTCGGTGCCGTTCAGCAGGCGCGGCCCGCCGCCGTCCTCCGCCGCCGCGGCGTCCACCCCGACCGCCGCGCCGCCCCCGATGCCGCCGTCGATGCCGCGCCCGGTCGCGCCGCCGCGGTCGCCCGCCCCGCCGTCGGGCCCCAGCGCTCCGCCGTACAGCGTGCGGCAGGGCCCCGCGTCGTTCCCGCTCGGCCCGTCGGCCCGGCCGGCGCCGGCGCCGGCGCCGGCGATCGAGCCCGCGCCGATGAGCGGGGTGCCGTCGACGAAGCCGGCGCCGTCGCCGTCGCCCCGCGGGAGGAAGCCGTGAGCGAGGAGAAGGCCAACCTCCACGAGAGCACCGGCGACATGGCGATCTCGGGCGTGAAGGCCGACGGGCGGCGCCGCGCGGCGCTCGGCCTGGTGCAGATGATCTACCGGCTCGCGAAGGCGTGCCTCCTGCACAGCGACTCGAACCAGGCGGTGCTGTCGCTCGTCCCGTCGGCGATCGACAGCATCGTCCAGTTCTGCGAGCTGTCGGGGAGCGAGGCCGCGACGCTGGTGTTCGCGGGCAACACGCTCTTCATCAACGGCCAGATGCTCCGCGCCTCGCGCGAGACGTACGAGGTCGCCCTGGAGCTCGGCAGCTTCTTCGAGGCCTGCGACGTCTCGGAGCTCGTGCTCGACAAGACGGTCCGCCGCGCCGAGCTCGCCGCCTTCGCCCGCCTCCTCGCCGACGCGCAGCGCGACCGCAGCATCGCCGCGCGGCTGCTCCAGTCGAGCCTGCGCGGCGTCCGGGTCCGCAAGCTCACGAACCCGTTCCCCGCCGGGGCCATCGAGGGCGACGGCACCCGCATCGGCCGCATCAGCCGCACCTACGCCGCGGCGATCCTCGTGATGCGCGGGTTCTACGCGGCCCTGCGCTCGTCGGAGCCGACGCTGCCGCAGCGGGTGAAGCGGGTCGCGCAGAAGCTCGTCGCCGCGGCCGAGGAGGACGCGCGCCTCTTGCTCTCGGTCGCCGCGGGCAAGGTCGCCGACCCGGACGAGGCGGGCCTCTGCGTGTCGACGGCGATCGTCGCGCTGGGGATCGCGCGCCAGCTCACGACGGACCGGCGGATGCTCGGGAGCCTCGTCACGGCGGCGCTCCTCTACGACGTGGGCAGGCTGCGGCTCACGGGGGCGCTCGCGGGCTCGGCCGGCGGCGAGGAGCTGGCCGGGCGCTCGCTGCTCGAGCGCAGCCTGAGCGACGACGAGAAGGAGCGGCAGCCCGCGAGCGCGGCGGTCATGCTGACGGCGCTCGGCAAGCTGCACGCCCCGTCGATCACGCGCACGGTGATCGCCTACGAGGCGCTCGCGCTGCGGCCGGGCGGCCGGCAGGGCCCGCTCTACGGCGGCCGGCGCAGCCCCACGGTGCTCGCGCGGATCCTCGCGGCCGCCCGCCAGTTCACCGAGCTCCGGGCCGCGCCGTTCCCGTCGCTCGAGGGCGCGTCGGGCGGCGGCGCGTCGCTCGACGCCGTGCTCCAGCGCATGGTCTCGGGCGCCGAGAGCGCGACCGATCGGGCGATCGGCAAGCTGCTCATCGGCGCGCTCGGCATCATCCCGACGGGGACGTTCGTGCAGCTGAGCACCGGCGAGCTCGGGGTCGTGCTCGCGACGCCGTCGTCGCCCGCGCACTTCGCGCAGCCGCCGGTGCGCATCCTGTTCGACGAGCAGGGCCACCTCGTCAGCGCGCCGTTCGACGTCGATCTGTCGCTGCGGGCGCCGGGCGCGGAGCCGTGCTTCATCGTCCGGCCGGTCGAGGTGGAGCCGCACCACGAGCGGGCGATCCGCGCCGCGTTCGGCTTCCGCTCGGGGCGGGGCGCGGCGGGCGTGGAGTCGCGCGGGGCCGGGGCCGCGCCGCTCCTCTTCGGCGACGAGGTCCCGGCGACCGAGCCGGGCGACACGCTCGCGCCGCGCGCGGTGCGGCCGGCGGAGGAGGGCGCGCGCTCGTCGCAGGGGCGCAAGGACGCCGCGTGGCTCGGCCGGCCGCTCGCTGGCTCGGCGCAGGCCGCGTCGTCCCCGACCAGCGTGCGGCCCCGGCAGCCTGCGCCGGCGGATCGCCCGCCGTCGGCCGAGCGGGGTCGCGACGAGAACCTCATCTCGACGCAGCCGCCTCCCTCGACGGCGGCGGCGCGCGCGGCCATGGCGGTCCCGCCGCCGCCGCGGCTGCCGCGGGACTCGCGGCCGTTCGGGCAGGTCGCGTCGACGAGGTACTCCGTGCCGGCGCCCGAGCCGACGCGCCCGTCGCGGCGGATGGAGCGCCGGGAGGACGCGCCCCCGCGGGATCCGGGCGTGGGCCAGCTGCCGACGATCGGCCCGCCGGCGGGGTTTCCGATCTCGCGGAGGTCGGCCGAGCTGCGGCTGGGCCCGCCGTCGCGCCGGTCGGATTCCCGAGTGGATCCGGAGGATTGGGACTGGGACGACGAGTTGCCGACCATCGATCCGCCGCCCCCGCCGCCGCCGCCGACGTCGCGGAGCCCCTCCTTCCCGCCGGAGCCCATGCCCAGCGTCGCGCCGGGCCGTGCGCCCAGCAACGCGCCGGGCCAGGCGCCCAACGTCGCGCCGGGCCGCACGCCCAGCAACGCGCCGGGCCAGGCGCCCAGCAACGCACCGGGCCGCGCGCCCAGCAACGCGCCGGGCCGCGCGCCCAGCCATGCGCCGAGCCAGGCGCCCAGCGTCGCGCCGGGCCGCGCGTCCAGCCATGCGCTGGAGCGGACGTCCAGCCATGCGCTGGAGCGTGCGTCGAGCCACACGCTCGACCGCGCGCCCGGGTACGCCTCGGACCGCGCGCCCAGCCACACGCTCGACCGCGCGCCCGGGTACGCGCCCGACCGTCCGTCCAGCCACGTGCTAGATCGCGCTGCTCCCAGTTACGCGCCGGAGCCTGTCCCGACCGAGCGGAACGCGCCGCGGAGGTTCTCCAGCAGCGCCAGCTCCGTCCCGAGCCTGGAGGAGGCGGACCTGACCTGGACCGACGAGCTGCCGACGCTCGATCCCCCGCCGCCGCCGAGCACGGAGGAGCTCGAGCGCGACCGGCTGCTCGCGGCCTACCTGGCCGAGCGCACGCCGTTCCCCCAGGCGGGGCTGATCGAGGGGAGCGCGGCGTCCGGCGGACCGCCGGGGCCGGCCGAGCCGGAGGCGAGCGGCCCGTGGCGCGGCGGCGCGCCGTCCCAGCCTGCGGCGCCCGACTCGCGCGCGGCGCCGCCGATCAGCTCGAGCTCCTTCGGCGCCACGAGGCGCCCGCCACGCGCGCCCATCCCGCGGGAGGAGCCGGAGGACGACGAGGGCCCTCCGCCGGCGCCGGAGCGGCGGGATCGATGACGGCCGCTCGCGCTGCGACGCGGCGAGCGCTCGCGGCGCTGCTGCTCGTCGCGCCGGCGTGCGGCGACGACGGGGAGCCTCCTCCGCCGGTCGTCGAGGAGATGTGCAAGCTCGGAACCCTGGGCGAGGAGGGCGCGCCCATCCAGATCGAGGTCATCGCGCTCGACTCGAGCGGCGTATCGCGCCCGGTGAGCGACGGCGACCCGGTCGACATCGTCATGCCGCCGCAGGGCGGGCGGGTGCTCTTCCTGGGCGTCCGCGCGACGAACCTGGGCGCGTGCGGCGTCCAGCTCTCCGGCGCGCTGCGCGACCTCGGGTCGGGGCGGGTGATGTCCGAGTCGAGGACGGTCAACCTGAAGCCGACCGGCGACGGCTGGGGCGCGAGCGTCGACGTCGACATCTCGACGTTCGCGAACGTGGGCGTCTGTCCGAACAACTGGTCGAGCCGCGACATCTTCGATCAGGACTACGAGATCGTGGTGCAGGTGAAGGACCGGGAGGGCCGGACGGCGAGCCACACGAGGCAAGTTCGGCCGGCGTGCAACGAGCCGGAGCTCGAGGTCGAGTGTCGGTGCATCTGCAAGCATGGGTACATCCTCGGCGAGGCGTGCGAGTAGGCGGTCCCCCGCCAATCCAGCGGCAGAGCGAGCGGTCCACAACCTAAAAAAACTCGTGGCACATGCGATTCTCAGACGCGCAGATATCGTCGTGCGTAAAGGCCGAAGGGCCGATGAACACGGCGATATGCGCTGGTTCCGGTGAACCCGCTCTGGTACTGCGCCGCGCGTGGGCCAGCCGGATCAGTTCGCCAAGCGCACCTTTGCCGACGAGACGGAGCGGATCACTGGCGGTGCCGTCACGTGGCAGGATCCGCCCGAGATCGGCCTGGTGAAGGTGCAGGGCGATGGGCTCTTGCTCGTACGCCACCCCGATCGCATCGCAGGGCTGTCTGCGCCGTGGCCGGAAGCCCGGATGCACGAGGAGATCCTGGTCGAGCTGAAGATGCCGGGTGACCATCTGGATTTCCCGGCGGTGGAGCGCGCATTGCTCCGGCGGCAGGCGAGGCAGGTGCAGCGAGCGGAAGAGAGCGCACGTAAGTGGTTGGGCCAGGAGCCGCTCTGGCTTGTCGCGCCGCACGTGCCCGATTGGCTGCGGACGCAACGCGCGCTCGTCGCGATCGGGCCGGGCTGCTACCGCGTGGAGCCGTCGTTCTTCCCCTTCCTGTGGATCGCAGCGAACGACCTGCCGCTGCGCGACGAGCTCGTGCCCTTTCTTGTGGCCCGCTCGGGACGGGCGCTCGACGAGTTCGCCCGGTGGGTCGCTCCGCGAATGTCGCTCGCGTGGTTGCTCGGCATGGTAAGATCCACCGCGATGTCGGCGACCGTGCGCGAAGAGCTGTTGTGGTGGGTTGGCAAGGCAGAGGACCCCGAGGGCAAGGCGCGGGAGCGCGAAATCCTCCAGGCGCTGCTCGGCGCGAACCCGGACGTGCAGCAGAAGCTGGTCGAGAAGGGCCGCATCGCCGAGGCCCGGACCGCGCTGCGAAGGGTGCTCGCGCAGCGGCAGCTCGCGCTGCGCCCCGAGGAGGACGCACGCATCGAGGGCTGCGCCGAGCTCGATGTCCTGGAACGGTGGCTCGAGCGCGCCGTGACCGCCACGACGGCGGCCGAAGCGTTGGAATAATTGCGGACCGCCCTGCCCGCGGGCCCGACCGATGGATCGGGCCGCGCAGCAGCTCGGCAGACAGAGCCTACACGTCGAGATCCTTCCACCGCTTCGATCGGTGGGAGAACAGCAGCATCCCCACGAGCGACGCGACCCCGACCGCCGCGAACGAGTACCAGATCTCGTAGGGTTGATAGGTGCCCCAGAGCAGGCGCGTGGCCTGGGTCGCGTCGATCTGCAGCACCTCCTGGAGCTTCCGGAAGGCCTCCTGGCGCGACACCCCGAGGAGCTCCGGGAGCGACGCCACGTCGCCGTTCCAGGCCTTCCCCTTGGCGACATCGGTCTTCTCGGCGAGGTAGCGCAGGGCCAGCGTGGCCTTCTCGCCGCGCGTGCCATACAGGATCCCCGCCATCTGCGCGCCGATCGCCGGGCCGATCGCCGCCGGGATGTTGATGTAACCGAGGTAGAGCGCCTTCTTCCCCTTCGGCGCGATGAGCGCGAAATACTCGCTCTTCTTCGGGCCGGTCAGCATCTCGCCGATGGAGAAGAGCAGGATGCCCAGGAAGAGGACATAGAGCGACGTCGTGGTCCCGGAGACGATGATGCCAAAGGTCGCGACGAGGATGCCCAGCGTCATCGCCGAGAGCACCTTCATCCTCGCCACCAGGTACGAGAACGGCACGAGGAAGAGGACGATGCACACCGCGTTCAGGTTGAGCACGTTCTCCTGCTTCAGCTGGACCCCGCGCGCATCCTTGACGTCGAGCCAGGAGGACGGGAGCCAGGAATTGTTCTGCACGAACGAGGTGCTGCTGATCCAGTCCGTGTAGAAGTTCGGCATCAGGTCCCAGAGCTGATACATCATCAGCCAGAACCCCGAGAGCAGCAGGATCACGGTGATGAGCCGCGCGTCCCAGATGTTCTTGATCGTGTCCTTGAAGACCTTCCACGCGTCGGCGGTCTTGTCGGCGCCGGAGTCGACCTCCCGGTAGGTGAAGAGCATCAGGAAATTCAGGGAGATGATGCCGGCGCAGCCGTAGAACACCCACGGCCAGCCCTTGCCGTGGAGGTAGCCGGCGAGCGGCGGGCCGACCGCCGCGCCCACGTTCACGAGCCAGTAGAAGAGCCCCCAGCCGACCGACGAGTTCGACTTATCCATCGACTGGGCCAGCGTGCCCTGGATCCCGGGCTTGAAGAGGGCCGTGCCCGTCGCGAGGACGACCACGCCGAGCAGGAAGCCGGTGAAGCTCCGCTGCGTCGCCATCAGCAGATAACCGATGATCTTCAGCCAGACCGTGACGAAGATCGTGCGCTTGTAGCCGTACCGGTCCGCGTAACCGCCGGTGATCATCGGGAGCAGCGATTGGATGAGGGCCCAGACCATGTAAATGGTGCCCTTGTCCTGCTGGCTGAAGTGGAGCCCCCCAGGCTCGTCGGCCTGGGCGATGTAGATGGGCATGACGACGCGGACGCCGTAGTAAGCGAGCCGCTCCCACATTTCCATGATGCAGCCCATCCAGAAGGAGCGCGGCAGGCTCCTCAGGGTCTGGGCAAAGGAGAGCTTCGGCGGGACCTCGGTGGCCGGCTCGCTCACGACTGCATTCGTCATTTCATGCTCCTCACGCCCCGCGCGTCGTCGCCAGCGCGCCGGCCCTCGTACCACACCGAAAGCGGCGCACGTATCGGGATCACGCGCGCGATCCGCGGACGTCCATGACAGGCGGCAGCCGAGCTGCCCAGGAGAGGGGCGCGAGGGCGGAAGGCGGGGAGATCCTCGGCCTTTCCTCTTCGTCTTCCCCGTCATGTCCGGAATCCGGCCGGCAGCCCGCCACCGCAACGCCGATTGAGCGGCGCCCGCGCGCGAGCCCGCAGCCGTCGATCTTCCCGCAGCCTTCCCGCAGCGAAACAAAGGCCGATGTCCGCCGCGCCACAGCGAAACAGCCCATGTTCGAAGCGCGGTTCGGTAACTCAAGTCACGAAGCCACAGCGATGGTCACCGAACGGCCTGAGCAGCAGGGACGCGCGCCGGGCGCGTCCGCGCCCCCCGAGGGCCGTACGCCGCGCCGGCCGCGGCGAGCGGCGCACCGGCCCTGCGCAGCGCGCGCCGCGACCTCGACGGGGCCCGAGTCGGCTCGACGGGGCCCGAGTCGGGCAGCCGCCGCCACCCGGCCTGCGGGTTGCCTCCCGGCGCGCCCGCGCGGCGGGAGCGCGGCGCCCCGGCGGGCCGCCGGCGAGTCTTTGCCTGCCGCCGCGTCCTGGTGGTAGGGCAAACCGGTGATGCACGTGCGGCGAGGCGGCGATCGATCCGGCGAGACCACGCTGGAGCAGGCGATCGCGCGCTTCCTCACCTACCTCACGGCCGAGCGACGGGCGTCGCGCCACACCGTGGCCGCGTACCGGCGCGACCTCGAGCAGCTCGCGCGCTTCGCCCGCGAGAAGGCGGCCGCGAACGCCGACCACCGACCCGCGCCGACGCGCAGCAAGGCCCCGGCGGCCGGCAAGGCCCCGGCCGCCGGCAAGGTCCCGACGGCCGGCAAGGTCCCCGCCGCCGGCAAGGTCCCCGCCGCCGGCAAGGCCGCAGGCGAGGCCCCGACCGCGGGCGAGGACGCGGCCGCGGTGGAGGACACGGCCGTGACGGGCCTCGACGTGCTCCTCCTGCGCAGCTGGCTGGGCTCGCTCGCGCGCACCCACGCTCCCGCCTCCATCGCGCGCAAGGTGGGCGCCGCCCGCGCCCTGCTCCGCTACCTCGAGCGGCGCGGCGAGGTCGACAAGAACGCGGCCGCCCAGCTCGCCCTGCCCAAGGTCCGGCGCCCCCTGCCGACCTTCCTCGACGTCGACGCCGCCGCCGAGGTCATGGAGATCCCCGGCGCCGACACCGCCGAGGGGCTCCGCGACCGCGCCATCCTGGAGACCCTCTACGGCGCCGGCCTGCGCGTCTCCGAGCTCTGCGGGCTCGACCTCACCCACGTCGACCGGCAGCCCGCCGACAGGGCCTCGGTGCGCGTCATCGGCAAGGGCGACAAGGAGCGGATCGTCCCGCTGGGCTCCCACGCCGTCGCCGCCATCGAGCGCTACCTCGAGCGGCGCGACGAGCTCACCGACCCGACGACCGGCGCCCGCGACCCGCGCGCGCTCTTCCTGTCCCGCCGGGGCGCGCGCATCGGCGTGCGCCGCGTCCAGGCCCTCGTCCAGCGCTACGGCGCGCTCGGCGCCGGCCGGTCCGACCTGCACCCGCACGCGCTCCGGCACACCTGCGCGACCCACCTGCTCGACGGCGGCGCCGACCTCCGCGCCATCCAGAAGCTGCTCGGGCACGCGTCGCTCGCCACCACGCAGCGGTACACGCACGTGTCGATCGACCACCTGCTCAAGGTCTACGACGCCGCCCACCCCATGGCGCGGAACGCCCACCCGATGGCGCGGAAGCGGAGCCCCGCGTGAAGCGCACCCCCAGCTCGCCGGGGCCCGCCGTCCCGACGCTGGCCCGCGCGTGGGCAGGGCGGCTCGCCACGAGCGCCCTCGGCGCCAGCGTCCTCGGCGTCGTGGCCGCGTCGCTCGACGCCGGCTGGGCCGCGGCCTTCGCCGGCGACGACCCCGCCTTCCAGCGCGCGACCTACCTCGCCGACATCGGCGTGTTCGCGCCGGTCGCGCTCGCCGTCGGCCTGCTCGGCGGCCTCGGCGCGATCGTGGTCGACCCGTCGCGCCCGCCGTCGCCGGCCACGCTCGTCGCCTCGCTCCGCGTGCGGGCGATCGGCCGGCCCGCCGACATCGCGGCGTTCGTGCCGCTCGCGGTGCTCGCGGCCTTCCTCTGGATGACCCTGTGCGCGCACCTCGCCCGCGCGCTGCTCGGGCTCGAGGCCGCGCCCCTGCTCGTCGGCACCGCCGTCGCCGCGGGCTCGCTCGGCGTCGGCCTCATCGCGGGGCTCGCCGTCCTCGCCCTGACGCCGCCGCTCCGGCGCGCGCTCGCCAACGCGAGCGACGGGCGCCCCGCCTGCGTCGACCCGGCGGTCACCGGCGGCGTCGCGCTCGGGATCGCCGCGGCCCTGTTCGCGGTCGGCGTCGCCACGGGCGGCGTCTCCGGCGAGGGCGGCTTCCTCGGCATCTACGGCATCTTCAAGCGCCCCGAGCTCGACCTGCGCGCGCCGGCGCTCCTGCTCGTCGTCGCGCTCGCCGCCTTCCTCGCGCCGGCCGCCGTCCGGACGGTGCGCGCCCCGGTCGCGCTCCTCGTCGCGCTCCTGCCGCTCGCGCTCACCGCGCGCGCGGCCACGGCGCTCAACGCGGCGCCGGCGGTGGGCCAGGCGCTCGAGCGCGGCGCGCCCGTCGGCGGCAAGAGCCTCGCGGTCCTGCGCCGCCTGGCCGACCGCGACGGCGACCGCTCGGCCGGGCTCTTCGGCGGCGGCGACTGCGACGACCGCGACGCGCGCGTCCACCCGCTGGCCGAGGAGATCCTCGACAACGGCGTCGACGACGACTGCTCCGGCGGCGACCTGACCGCCGCGGCGCTGGCCGCGCTCGCCCCGGCCCCGAAGGCGGCCGCGCCCGCCGAGTCGCCCGCGGCGCGCCTGCCCCAGGACCTGAACGTCGTCCTCATCACGATCGACACGCTCCGTTGGGATCTCGGCTACGCGGGCAACCCGCGGCCCGTGTCGCCGAACCTCGACGCGCTCGCGGCCCGCTCGACGGCGTTCGAGCGCGCGTACGCGCTCGCGTCCTACACGGGCAAGAGCATCGGCCCGATGCTCATCGGCAAGTACGGGAGCGAGACCCACAGAAACTGGGGGCATTTCAACAAGTTCGGCGAGGAGGACACGTTCGTCGCGGAGCGCCTGAAGGCGGCGGGGGTGCGCACGATGAGCGTGCACGGGCACCGCTATTTCGGCAGCTTCGGCGGGCTCGATCGCGGGTTCGACGTGGTGGACATGTCCGCGGCGCCGCCCGAGGGCGCGCCGTGGGACGTCGACAACAAGGCGACGAGCCCCGCGCTGACCGACGCCGCGCTGCGGCTGCTCGGGTCGCCCGAGAACACGGGCGGGCGCTTCTTCCTGTGGGTCCACTACCTCGATCCGCACGCCGACTACCTCCGGCACGACGACGTGCCGGGCTTCGGCGCGTCGTCGCAGCGGGACCTGTACGACGGCGAGGTGGCCTTCACGGACAAGCACATCGGCCGGCTGCTCGACGCGGTCGCGGCGGCGCCGTACGGCGGGCGCACGGCGATCGTGGTGACGAGCGATCACGGCGAGGCGTTCGGGGAGCACAAGATGTTCCGCCACGGCTTCGAGCTCTGGGAGGAGCTCGTGCGCGTGCCGCTGCTCGTCCATGTGCCGGGCGCGACGCCGTCGCGCGTCTCGGCGCGGCGGAGCCTGATCGACCTCGCGCCGACGCTGCTCGATCTGATGCGGGTCCCCGGGCCGGGGGAGGGCGCGCCCGCGACCGACTTCCTGTCCGGCGTGTCGCTCCTGCCCGACGTGTTCCTCGCGCCCGGCGAGCAGGCCGCGGCGCGCGACGTGCTGATCGACATGCCGGCCGGGCCATACAACGACGCGCGGCGGTCGTTCATCCGCGGCGATCTGAAGCTGACGATCTCGGGCGGCGCCCGGTTCGAGCTGTACGATCTGGCGGGCGACCCGGAGGAGCGGAAGAACCTCTGGGGGACGCCGGCGGCGAAGGAGATCGAGCCGTACTACGCGGCGGCGCGGGCGCGCCTGCGCGAGATCCAGGTCACCGGCGCGCGGAAGTGACCGGCGCGCGTACGTGACCGGCCGCCTGAGCACATGAATCCGCCGCTCGCCTGACCGCCACGGAGCCAGGTGTCTGGCTCACCGGAGCCGGGCGAGGCGGGCGATCACCTCGGTGCGAGCCGCTCAGCGATGTCGGTGCAGGTGGTGTCGTCCACGGCCTGGCAGTTGCTCAGCCCTGACCACGGCACCCAGACACACCCCTCCTCGGAGTCTTCCTCGCACGCTTCTGCCATGGACTCAGGGATCTCGACGTCGCAGATCTGATGCAGAGACGGCGCCTCCCACGTGTCGGGCTGGCAGGGCGGCTCGTCGGGGGCTCCGCAGTGCCTCTCGCGGGTCTGCACGAGCGCGGTGCCGTCGCCCAGCACCACGATGAGCGACTCTGTTTCGTCGATGAACGGTCCGGGGGTATCGAGCGCCGCGAGGACGCCCGTGTCGCCCGAAAGCAGGAGCCTGGCCGCGCACTCCAGCGCCTCTCGTGGTTCCGGGCCGAGGTGCCGCGAGATCTTCTCACAGCTCAGCTCGAGGCCGCATGCGAACAGGTCGGGCGCTGTCTCGGGCGCGCTCACGTCGCCGCCGCCTTCGCCGGAGGGATCGTTCCCGGTATTCGGCTCGGGATCGCCCGAGCCGTCGACCGTGCCCGAACAGGCGGCAACGAACGGAACCTGTGCGGCGACCAGCAGGAGCGCGACCCAGGCGAGTCGATGTGCTTTCATGATCATCATCTTTCCAAGGGGTGGGGGAGCCGTCCGTGAGTGCGGCTCCGTCCTCGAGCGCGGTCAGTGCAAGCTGCGTGCTCATCTGCCCCATGGGGTTGCGATCACGCCGTCGCGCTCGATCTAGCGCTGCCCACGATGCGCCAGTGTGTAGCAGAGCACGGAGCTCAGTAAGACCCGAGCCGCCTCCGATTGACGCAATTTGGCACATACTGGCAGAGGTGATAGCGACCTCGTCGCGGCCTCCGGGACGTGCTCTGACCACCGCGCGACACGCCTGTGGTTCGCCGCGATCCTGCTCAGCGGAGCCCTGTCATGTAGCTGCGGCGTTCGGGCTCGGTTACAGTCGACCATGTAAGGAACCCAACGCAGAGGATCGATGCGATGTCGGAGACCCAGATCGTTCTCTTCTTGCTTACTTCGCTCCTCGTCATTGTGACTCCGGGCCAGGACATGATCCTCGTGATGTCGCGCTCCCTCGCGCAGGGCTCGTCCGCGGGCATGGCGACCGCGGGCGGCATCAGCCTCGGCCTGGTGGGCCACACGGCGCTGGCCGCGCTGGGGCTCGGCTCCATCCTGATGGCGTCTGCCACCCTGTTTCTGATCCTCAAGCTCGTCGGCGCTGCGTACCTCGTCTATCTCGGCGTACGCCTCCTGCGCACGCGCGCTGCCGCGCTCGATCTCTTGGAGGCGAGGCCGTCGAGCCTGGCCAGGCTGTTCGCCGAGGGCGCGCTGTCCAACCTGTCCAATCCCAAGGTGACGATCTTCTATCTCGCCTTTCTCCCCCAGTTCGTCCCTGGTGATGCCGAGCACCCGACCTTGCTCATCAGCGGGCTCGGGGTGGCGTTCTCGCTGCTCACCTTCCTGGTGAAGGGGCTGGTCGGCTACTTCGCCGGCGCCCTGTCCGCGTGGCTGCGCGCGCGTCCGAGGGCCCTCACCGGCGTCTACCGGACGAGCGGCGCGATGATGGTCGGCATGGGCGTCAAGCTCGCCTTCGAGCGGCGTGCCTGAGCGCCTCGCGCTCCCGGGAGCAGATCGAGCACGAAGCTTCCGAGCGCATCCTCGACCTCCGCCCGTGTCGTTCTCTCCCCACCCCGTTCTGCGGTAGCCTCTCCCCCGCCCATGAGCGACCTCCGCCAGCCCGCCGAGACCAAGTACGCCCACGAGCTCGCCGCCCTCGCCGCCGAGGACACGGCGCCGAGGCCGCCCGGGTGGCGCCTCTCGCCGAGGGCCGTAGAGACCTACATCCTCGGGAGCGACAAGCCCGTCGGCGGCGTCGCGATCACCCCCAAGTACATCGGCGACCGCGCCCTCGTGCAGGTCGCCCTCGCGACGCTCGCCTCCGACCGCGCCCTCATGCTGGTCGGCGAGCCGGGCACCGCGAAGAGCTGGCTCTCCGAGCACCTGTCGGCGGCCATCAGCGGGACGAGCGCGCTCGTCGTCCAGGGGACCGCAGGCACCAGCGAGGAGCACGTCAAATACGGCTGGAACTACGCCCTGCTCCTCGCCGAAGGGCCGTCGCAGAAGGCGCTCGTGCCCTCGCCCATCCTCCGCGCCATGCGCGACGGGCGGTTCGCGCGCTTCGAGGAGATCACCCGCACCTCGTCCGAGATCCAGGACGCGCTGATCTCCATCCTGTCCGAGAAGCAGATCGCGGTCCCGGAGCTCGACCAGGTGGTCCCCGCCCAGCGCGGCTTCAACCTCATCGCCACCGCGAACACCCGCGACCGCGGCGTCAACGAGATGAGCGCCGCCCTCAAGCGCCGCTTCAACTTCATCACCGTCCCGGTCGTCGACGACCTCGAGCAGGAGATCCGCATCGTGCAGAAGCGTGAGGCCGAGCTCCGCGGCGACTACCAGGTCGGCGTCGAGCCGCCGGCCGAGCTCGCGAAGCTGCTCGTGACGCTGTTCCAGGAGCTCCGCGCCGGCGTCACCAAGGACGGCAAGACCAAGGTGAAGGCGCCAGGGTCCGTCCTGTCGACCGCCGAGGCGATCAGCGTGCTCTTCAACAGCGGCATCCTCGCGCAGCACTTCGGCACCGGGAAGGTGACCGCCGACGACCTGTCCCGCTCGCTGCTCGGCGCCGTGAGCAAGGAGGGCGGCGACGACCTCAAGGCGGTGCGCGAGTACTGCGAGACCGTGGCCAAGGGGCGCACCGGGCTCTGGAAGGAGTTCTACGCCGCCGCCAAGAAGCGCCTCGCGCCCTGAAGGAGCCCCCGATGGACCTGGCCCGGCTCGCCGCCGTCCACCTCTTCCCGGTGCGGCACCACTCGCCGCGCTCCAGCGCGACGCTGCGCGCCTACCTCGACGAGGTGCGCCCGAAGGCGATCTTCGTCGAGGGCCCGAGCGACGCGACGCCGCTCCTCGAGGCGCTCGTCGACCCGAAGACGGTCCCGCCCGTCGCGATCCTCGGCTACCGCACCGACGGGACGCCCGCGTCGTCGCTGTGGCCGTTCGCCGCCTACTCGCCCGAGTACGTCGCGGTGAAATGGGCCTTCGAGCACGGGGTGCGCGTCGAGCTCATCGACGTCCCCGTCGGCATGACGCTCGCGCCGTTCGAGGGCGCCGTGGTCGGCCACGACGACGTCGAGGACCCCGGCGGTCACGCGCGGGAGAGCGACGCGGAAGGCGGTGGGCGCGCGGAGGACGGCGCAAGCGGCGAGGACGGCGAGGAGGGCGGCGATGCGCCGGCGTCCGCGGAAGGGGCGCAGGAGAGCATCTACGAGGCGTGCGCGCGGGCCCGGGGCTTCCGCTCGTTCGAGGAGTTCTGGGAGGCCTCGTTCGAGGCGCCCCGCTACGACCCGAGGTCGTTCCGCGAGGCGCTCCTCGCGTACGCGGACCTCGCGCGCAGCGACGGAGACCGGCTGGTCCACCGGGCGCGCGACGCGTACATGGCGCGGTGCCTGCTCGAGCGCATGGGGCCGGACCTCGCCCCGCACGAGGTCGCGGCCGTGCTCGGCGCGGCGCACGCGGCGGCGTTCGCGGCGCGCGACGTCGACCCCGCGCTGGAGGCGCGGCTGCCGGCGCCGGTGCCGTGCGCCGTGACGCTCATCCCGTTCAGCTTCCCGCGGCTCTCCGAGCAGCTCGGCTACGGCGCAGGCAACCGGGCGCCGCAGTATTACCAGCGCGCGCACGACGCGGGCGGCGACTTCCGCCGCGCGACGCTCGAGGTGCTGATCGACTTCACCGAGCACCTCCGCCTCCGCGGCTTCATGGCCTCGCTCGCCGACACCATCGAGGCGTTCCGCCTCGCGGTCACGCTCGCCGAGCTCCGCGGCAAGGCAGAGCCGGGCCTCGACGAGGTGCGCGAGGCGACCATCGCGACGATGTGCCGCGGCGACGCGACGCACGTGGACGGATTTCTGTGGCCGGCGGTCATCGGGCGCAACGTGGGTCGCGTCGGCGGCGGCATCGGGAAGAACTCGCTCCAGGAGGAGTTCTGGCGCGAGGTGCGCGAGCGCAGGCTCCCCGCCACGGACGCGCCCGAGTCGTTCCGGCTGTCGCTCACCAACCAGGTTGAGGTCGGCACGAGCGTGCTCCTGCACCGGCTCCGCATCGCCAAGATTCCCTACGCGGCTTACGCCGGGGCGCGGCGCGCCGGCGGCGGGGCGAGGCGGCGCGGCGGCCAGGCAACCCAGGAGACGCCGCCCGACGAGCTGCTCGGGCAGCTCAGCGAGACTTGGGAGGCGCAGTGGACGCCGGCCACCGACGTTGCGCTGGTCGAGAAGATCGTGCTCGGCGACACGCTGGAGCAGGTGGCGACGCGGCTGCTCGAGGAGGACCTCGCGGCGTGCCACACGACCGGCGAGGCCGCCGACGTGCTGCTGAACGGGGTGCTGGCGTCGAGCGCCCGCGCGGTGGCCGCGGCGCTGAGGGCGTGCGACCAGTTCGCCGCGGGCGACAGCGATCTGCCGTCGCTCGCCCGGGCGTGCCGCGCCTTCGCGGGGCTCGCGTCGTTCGGGTCGTCCCGGTCGCTGTCGTCGCTCGGCGACGGGGTGATCGCGCCGATGCTCGAGAAGACGTTCGCGCGCGCGGTGCTGCGCGTGCAGGGAGGCTGCACGGGCAGCGACGAGGCGGTCGCCACGGCCAAGGAGGCGCTGCGCACGCTGCACGACGTGGCGCTGTCGCAGCCGATCGTCGACCGCGCGGCGTGGCTCGCCGCGGCGCGGGGGCTCGTGGACAGCGACGCGGTGAACCCGACGGCGTCCGGCTTCGCCTGCGGGCTGCTCTACCTGGCGCAGGCGATCGACGATGCGGAGGTGGCGAGGGTGGTCGGCCTGCGGCTCGGGGGCGCGGCTCCGCCCGAGCCGGCGGCGTCGTTCCTGGCCGGCTTCCTCGAGGTGAACGCGCTCGTCCTCGTCAAGAGCCGGACCGTGGTTGAGGCGCTCGACGCCTTCCTCGGGGGGATCGCGCCGGAGCGCTTCAAAGACACGTTGCCGATCCTGCGGCGCGCGTTCACGACGCTCGGCGCGACCGAGCGGCGGTATCTGCTCGAGAACGTGCTCGCGGCGCGCAAGCTCGGAGACAAGGCGCGTGCCGCGCAGGCCGTGCTCCTGGAGAAGGACCGCGAGAAGCTGAAGGAGATGAGCGAGGACCTCTCCCAGGCGATGGACGAACTGGACGACCTGCTCTGACGGAGGGCCGCTGGCCGGGCCGACCGGACCCGGGCCGACCGGACCCGGGTTGCGACCTGTTGGGCACACCCGCGGGCCGACCGGACCCGGGTTGCGACCTGTTGGGCACACCCGGATTGCGGGGCGACCTGACCCTGGTTGCGTGGGGGGCCGACCGGGCCGGCGGCGGCGGCGGCGACCTGACCCGGTTGCGACCAGCAGCGGGGCGGGCGACCTGACCCTGGTTGCGCGAGCGACCTGACCCTGGTTGCGCGGGGCGACCGGGCCGGCGGCGGCGGCGACCTGACCCGGTTGCGACCAGCAGCGGAGCGGCGGGCGACCTGCGGTGGCGACCTGCCACGACGGCGGCCGCGACCAGGCTCAGGTTGCGACCACCTGTGCGACCACCTGCGGACCCGGGTTGGTCGACCCGACCCGGGTTGCGGGTTGCTACGGGTTGCCCATGCGGATTGCTCCAGTCCGCGGGCTGCCGGGCAACGACCCGGATTGACCTGGTGAGCGAGACGCGACGGCCGGCAAAGATCCGTCTCCTGCCATCGATCAGAGGCTTCGACAGCCTGGCATGGGCGCCGCTTCGTGTCCGCTTGGCCCGGCACGCCATATGCGCGCAAGGCGCGTGATGCAGCGCCGAGCATCCGCCGGCCGCTCCCGCCTCGCCGACACGGGCATATCCGCCCCACAACGCGTCGAGACAACGCCGTCCCTGCCCGAGTCGCTGTCGCGCTCCCGATCGCCGTTCTACGCTGCAAGCGTCGCGTCGTTCACCCTGGCACCGTGGAACGTGCGCATCCACCATGTCCCCACCGGGAATACGGCGTTGTGCACGCCAGCACACCACTGCTTAAGCGCCGTGCGATAGGATATGCGAAACGCACGTACAGCGGCCGTAGCGGTTCGCCAAGCGTCGCCCTGGTTGCGGCCCACGGCGAACGTTGGATTGCGTGCACCGAGCTCCTCGCGGCTCGTGGCTCGCTCGTACGGGGAGAGCTCGCTGGCTCGCTCGGCGCCCGAAAAGCGGCGGCCTTGTTGCTCCACCTCTGCATGGGCCTGAGCTTCCTGGCGCTCAAGCTCTGCCGCGACCTGCAGGCGAAAGGCCTCCGCGTTCTCCTGCTCGATGCTAGGCGGCAGCGCGAGCGAGAGTGTCGCTTGCTCGACCCACTGCGGATTCTTTGGATTGAGATATGCGGACGGGCGCAGCGCGTGCAGCACTCCACGACCGAGGTCACCCACATCCACCTTGACGCCCGGCCATTCGCTCGCGTGCCGAACCAGGCCAGCAGCCACAGGGTTCGCGAGCACGTAGGCGATCTTCTCTACCACCGCCGCCTGCGTCACGAGCTGTACCACGCTCGTGGCCTCATGGTCCCATACTGGCCCTTCCCACTGCCGCAGCACCTTGGTGCCCAATGCGACCAGTCGATGGTAAAATTGCAAGAAGCGCGGCAGCACGCCCTGCACATCGGTCACGACCAAGTGCAGATGTGTTGACATCGCGCAAATGGCATGAACCTCGATTCCGTAGCGGCGAGCCGATATAGCGAGGGCGTAGACTAACAGCTGGTTCGTGGCCGCATCGGGGCGCAACAGGAAGTGCCGACGGATGACCCGGCGGGTGAGTAGGTAGGTCGCACCTGGAGCGATTTGGCGAGGCTGGCTCATGGCCGCGCGCAGATACAAACGCCGCGCCATGAGTCGGCATGAATCATTTCAAGGACTTGCACGGTCGCATGGGTGGCGGCAGCGGTTTTCCGCCAGTTTCCGCCACTCTGAGTCGGCGCGCCGCGACCTAGCCCAACTTACGCCCGTAACCCGCGTTGATGGCCTGGATCGGGTCCAACATTGGATGGGGTCCAACCTGGGTTAGCTCCAACCTGGGTTCGGGTCCCAATCTGAGGGGTGCGCCAACCTAGGGGTGCGCCAACCTGGGTCGGGTAGTCGGGTCGCCAACCTGGGTCGGGTAGTAGTCGCCCGCGTCAACCTGGGTCGGGTCCGGCGGGTCCGGCGGCAGGTCCGGCGGCGGCGGCGGGTCCCGGGGATCGAGCACTCGTGCCAACCTGGGTGCGTAGTCCCAGTCCAGCTCACTCCTCCTGGCCGGCCTGCGACCATCCACCGAGCCTTACCCCCGGCGTCCGCTCCAGAAACGCCCGCACATCGGGCGGCGTCGACGCCCACGCCGCGAGGCGCGCCGGCGTCCTCTCGACCGGCACCACCGCCGAGCGCGAGTACGAGCTCCACGCCCCGTCGCTGCACGCGTAGCACGCGGATCGCGCGAGCTGCGCCGTCAGCCGGAGCGCCCCCCGCTCATCATAGGCTGGCGCGATCTGCACGAGCTCCGGTGCATCCCGCTCCTGCCCCGTGGCCTCCGCGCCGTCCTCGCCGTCGTCGAGCAGCGCCTCGGCCGCGCTCTGCAACCCGGTCACGCCGCGCACCTCCGCCAGCAGATCGACCGCCGCGCGCCGCTCGGCGTCCCACGCCACGAACCCCGCGCCCTCGAAGCCGTGCGCCCCGCAGAGGTCCGTATACGTCCGCTCCTCGATGAACAGGTACGGCCCCACGCTCCCGATCAGCGCGGCCGTGTGGTGGATCTCGTTGCTCTCGTCCCCATCGGGCGGCGAAATCACCTCCTGGCGCTCGCCCTTCCCGCGGAGCACGAGCGCCGCGCGGGTCGCCGTGCCCTCGCCCGGCTCGCGCATCTCCCCCAGCCCCATCTCGCAGGCCGACGTCGCCACCTGCTCCTCGCGCGTTTCCCAGCGCCACTCCCCTCGCCGGGTCGCCACGACGATCCCGGGCTCCTCGCGGATCACCGCGCCGCCCTCCGCGAGATGCCACGTCCGCGGCGCTCCGTCGCTCACGCTGCCCCAGACCAGGACGACCCCGCCGGGCGCCGCGTTCCCGGCCGCCTCGGCTTCGGCCGTGCGCTGCGCAGGCGCGACCGGGATCTCGACGGGAACGGGAGATGCGGGCTGCGACCGGGCGGCACAGCCGGAAGTCAGCGTCACCAGGGCGATCAGCGCAGCGGCTCGGATGCACGGCATGCCGGCCCGGAGGAGCACGGCGCGTGCCGCAGAGCACGACCCGGAAAACCCGCGCCGCGCCTGAGGCACGTGTCATCGCAGGCCCACGCCGCGTGGCAGGCCGGCCCCATCGCGCCCCGGCGTGCACCGGCGCGCGCGCAGCCCGCGCCGATCCTCACCCGGACGCGCCCGGGCCTTCGATCGGCTCGCAGGCGACGGCCCTCGCAATGGCAGCCCGAAGCCAGCGGTGCCCTTCATCGCGCTCGGAGCGCTCCGCCCAGACGAGCGTCAGCGCATAGCCCGCGATCTCGACCGGACACGGCCGCACCACCAGGTCGAGCTTCGACGCCACGGCTTCGGCGACCCGCGCGGACACGGTGAGCAGCAGGTCGGAGCCAGAGACGATGAACGGAGCGACGAGGAAATGCGACACCGTCACGGTCACCCGCCGGCGCAGCCCCCGCGCTGCCAGCTCCCGATCGACGACGCCGTGATCCTCTCCATGCGGCGAGACCATCAGGTGCTCGCAGGCAGCGTAGCGCGCCGCCGTGAGCGGCTTCCGGGACGCCGGGTGGCCTCGCCGCATCACGCAGACGAGCCGCTCGGCGGCCAGCAACATGGACCGACACCCGTCGGGCACCGGCCCGCCCCGACCCAGCTTGCCGTCGAGCTCGCCGGAGCGCAGGAGCTCCGCGAAATCCGCCGGGATGTTGCGGCACCGCACGTCGACGCGCGGCGCCTCCGCGGCGAGGAGCCGGGCCAAGGCCGGGAGCACGAGCAGCTCGAGGTTGTCGGTCGCGACGAGCCGGAACGTGCGCCTGGAGCGCCCCGGGTCAAACCGCTCGGCCGGGCTGAAGACCTGCTCGAGGCGCTCGACGGCCTCCGCTGCTCTCGGCAAAAGGTCGCGCGCTCGCTCGCTCAACGTCATCTGCCTGCCGACCTGGACGAGCAACGGGTCCCCGAAATGGGCGCGCAGCCGTGAGAGCGCGTGGCTCATCGAGGGCTGCGTCACGCCGACGCGGCGCGCGGCGCGCGTGACGCTCTTCTCCTGGAGCAGAGCGTGCAAGGCGACGACGAGGTGGGTGTCCACCGACTGCAGGCGCATGATCGATGGATAGCACGCCAACCCATAGACACCATCGATGGATGGGCGCGCCGACTGTCGATTCGACGGCAGGGCCGCGGCCACGTATCCCTGCTCTCCGAAGCGCGCGCCGCCGCACGGAGCGCCCCCGGCCACCCGACCCAGGGAGCTTCCATGATCATCGAGTATATTCGTTATGCCATCCCCGCGGACCAAGAGCAGGCGTTCCTGGCCGCTTATCGCGACGCAGCCGCCGAGCTGCGCGGCTCCGAGCATTGCCTCGACTACGAGATCTCCCGGTGCATCGAGGATCCGGCGAGCTTCGTCGTCCGCATCCGCTGGGGCTCGCTGGAGGGCCACCTCCAGGGGTTCCGCAAGGCGGCGTCGTTCCCGTCCTTCTTCGCCAAGGTGAAGCCGTTCTATGAGCGTATCCAGGAGATGAGACACTACGCCTCGACCGACATCGCCGGCGCGGGGGGCGGCGCCACCGGCTGATCGATCGCGTGTGTGACGCGCGTGCGATGGGAGCCCTCCTGGCTTCGCGCGGGCCATCGTGCGATGCTCCCTCGGTGGCACGCAAGCTGGCATCGGTCCGGACGCTCGCGCTCGGGCGCCCTCTCTCGCTGCTTCTGCTCCTCGTCCACTGCGCGAGCACGCCGAGCCCGACCGCCTCGACCGCAGCCCCGGCCGCTGCGCCGGGTCGAGAGCCTGATTCGCCCCCGCGGCGCGAGCCCGGCGCCGCGCCGACCGGTCGAGGGCCTGATTCGACCGCCGAGCGAGCGCCACGCCCCGAGCCGACACACGGGCCCGAGCCGACGCACGGCTCCGAGCCAACACCGGCATCCACGTCCGACCACGGGCCGGCCCCTGGCGCCGAACCCGCGGCGGGCAGCGCGCCGGCGTCCGAGCCAGACCGGAGCCCTGCTCCCAGTCACGCGCCCAGGGCGCACCCAAAACCGCCCAGCAAGCCCGCACGATGCGCTGCTCCGGCGCATCCCGCTCAGAGCTTCGGCGACTGCGGCGCGAGCGAGGTCTTCGCCGACGGCTGCTGCTATCCGAGCTTCGAAGCGGCCTGCGCGGGTCTCGGCTGCCCTCCGCGGGCCTGCGTGCGCCTGAAGTCGAGCCCGTTGCAGGCCCGATGCAATCGTTGAAGAACGAATCGGTGCGGCGCGTCGACGCCGGAGAGCACGCGAGCGGAGGCGACGTGCAAGGCTGCGCCGAGACGGAAACGGTACGCCCGTCTCCATAGGTTGACCAGGCGAGAACGGCGCCAGGCCGCCACGCCGGACGGCGCCAGGCCGCCGCGCCGGACGCGGGAAGGACACGAACGATGATCTCCACACCCTCGGAAGGCCCGAACACCGTCAGCGCTCACCGGCGACCATCCCCGCGACAGCCGTCGAGGGGCGCGTCGCCCTGGGCTCGCAGGTCCGTCGCCGCGCTCCTCGCGCTCGTCGTGGCCGGCGCCGCGCTCGCGGCCTGCTCCAGGGGCGCAGGCGCGCCGAAGCGCCGCGAGGCAGCGCCGGAGCGCGACAGGGCCTGCACGGATCCAGAGAGGCCCAGGGCGTACTTCTATCCTGCGGAGAACCGGACGGACTACGCGCCCGACGACCCCTGGAAAGACGGCTGCGCCATGCTGGTGCCCGATCACCTGTTCTGCTGCCCGGAAAAGGCAGCCGAGAAGCCGAGGTGACATCGCGCGCCAGAGCCGTCCACCGCAGCTCCGCCTCCCCGGGTGATCGGCTCTGGGCACGAGCACGGCGTCAGCCCAGCGAGCGCCGGATCTCGCCGGGGAGTCGTGCCGCTCATGACGCCCGACGCGCTCGGCGGCCTGCTCCCGATCCCGAGCCGACGCCTTGCGCTGGTGTCGCAAAATGCGGCATGTCGTACTTTGCGGCGGCCTCGTGCGGGTAGCTCCCCGCGCACCACCTGCGCTACGCCTCCGGCATGAAGCTCGCGCGCAAGCTGACGCTCGCTCTCGTGTTCGGAGTGTTCCTCGTGCTTGCGCTGAGCGCCTACGTCCAGATCCGCAGAGAGGCCAGGATCTTCGAGAACGATGTGCAGCGGGACCACCACACGATGGGCCGCGTGCTGGCCGCCGCCGTGACCGAGGTGTGGCGCTCCGAAGGGCAGGCCCGCGCGCTGCGCCTGGTCGACGATGCAAACGAGCGCGAGCGACAGGTGGACATCCGGTGGGTCTGGCTCGACGAGCACGCGAGCGAAGCGCATCGGCCAGGACTGGCGCCAGAGCTGCTCGTCCCCGTCTCGATGGGGCAAACCGTCGTGCACAGGATCCCCCGCAAAGACGCGGACGTGCTCATCACCTGCATGCCCGTGCCGGTGCCCGGCGACCGCGTCGGCGCGTTGCTGCTCTCCGAATCGCTGGCGGGCGCGCGCCGGACCCTCCGGAGCATGATCCTGAGCACGACCGCCACGACAGCCGCTCTGGCGCTGGTATGCGGGTTGCTAACCACGTCCCTCGGAGTCGGGCTGGTGGGACGTCCCATGCGAACGCTGATCGACCAGGCGCGGCGGATCGGCGCGGGTGACCTCTCCCGACGCTTGTCGCTGCACCAGAAGGATGAGATCGGCGAGCTCGGACGGGAGATGAACGCGATGTGCGATCGCCTCGCTGCGGCGAACCAGAAGCTCGAGTCCGAAGCGGCCGCGCGGCTCGCCGCGCTCCAGCAGCTCCGCCACGCCGAGCGGCTCGCCACCGTCGGCAAGCTCGCCTCCGGGATCGCGCACGAGCTGGGCGCGCCTCTCCAGGTCGTCGCGGGGCGCGCACGCATGCTGGTGGACGGGGACGTCTCCGGCGACGAGGTGCCAGCCAACGGACAGATCATCCTCGAGCAGGCGCAACGAATGACCCAGATCATCCGCCAGCTGCTCGATTTCGCCCGGCGCCGCAGCGCGGAGAAGCAGGAAACCCCGCTGGGGAGCGTGCTCCGCAGCACCTTCACGATGCTGAGGCCACTGGCGGAGAAGCAGGGCGTCACGATCGTTCAGGAAGGCGACACGTCGGCGCTGATCGTCCACGCGGATGCTGACCAGCTCCAGCAGGCGCTCACGAACGTGGTGGTCAACGCCATCCAGGCCATGCCGTCCGGCGGCACGCTGACGGTTGGAGTCCGGGCAGAGCGCGCCAGTCCCCCCGACGACCAGGGCGGTGGGGTAGAAGGGGATTACGTCGCGCTGTCCGTTCGTGACCAGGGAGGAGGCATGCCGGCCGACATCCTCGAGCACATCTTCGAGCCGTTCTTCACGACCAAACCGGTCGGCGAAGGGACGGGGCTCGGCCTGTCGGTCACCTACGGGATCATCAAGGAGCACGGCGGCTGGATCCATGCCGACAGCCGAGTGGATTCGGGGAGCTGCTTCACGATGTTCCTGCCGCAGTGGAAGCCATGACGGGGCGCGTCCTGATCGTCGACGACGAGCGCGGCGTCTGCGAGCTCCTCGACGCCGGGCTCAAGAAGCGTGGATTCCGGACGGCGTGGCGGACGTCGGCCGCGGAGGCGTTCGAGCTCCTCGGGGTCGAGGACTTCGACGTCGTGGTCACCGACATGACCATGCGCGGCATGAACGGCCTCGAGCTCTGCGAGCGGATCGTCCAGAACCGGCCCGATCTGCCGGTCATCGTCATCACCGCGTTCGGCAGCCTCGACACCGCCACGTCGGCGATCCGCGCGGGCGCGTACGACTTCGTGACCAAGCCCTTCGAGCTCGACGCGCTCCGGCTGACCGTCGAGCGCGCCCTGCGCCACCGCGCCCTCCGCGAGGAGGTCCGCCGCCTGCGGCGCGCCGTGGCCGACGCCCGCGGGTACGAGCAGATCCTCAGCAGCAGCCCGGTCATGAGGAGCGTGTTCGATCTGCTCGATCGGGTCGCCGACTCGGACACATCGATCCTCATCACGGGAGAGAGCGGCACCGGCAAAGAGCTCGTCGCCCGCGCCGTCCACCAGCGCAGCCGGCGGAGCGAGGGCGCGTTCGTGGCGGTGAACTGCGCGGCGGTCCCGGACGCCCTCCTCGAGAGCGAGCTCTTCGGCCACGCGCGAGGCGCGTTCACCGACGCCAAGGGCGCGAGGAGCGGCCTGTTCGCGCGAGCTCACGGCGGGACCTTGTTCCTCGACGAGATCGGCGAGCTGCCGATCGGGCTCCAGCCGAAGCTCCTGCGCGCCCTCCAGGAGCGCGTCGTCCGGCCCGTCGGCGCCGACGAGGAGATCCCGGTGGACGTCCGGCTCATCGCCGCGACGAACCGCGACCTCGAGACGGCGATCGAAGAGCGCCGCTTCCGCGAGGATCTCTATTACCGGATCAACGTGGTCCACGTCGACCTGCCGCCGCTCCGCTCACGCGGCGCCGACGTGCTGCTGCTCGCGCAGCACTTCCTCGAGCACTTCGCGGCCGTCAAGGCGAGGCCGATCGAGGGCCTCTCGGCGCCCGCGGCGGAGAAGCTCATGGCCTACGCGTGGCCCGGCAACGTGCGCGAGCTCCAGAACTGCATCGAGAGAGCGGTCGCGCTCGCGCGGTACGATCACATCACCGTCGACGATCTGCCCGAGAAGATCCGGACCTACGCGCGCTCCCATGTCCTCGTCTCGAGCGACGATCCGACCGAGCTCGTCCCCATGGAGGAGGTCGAGCGACGCTACATCTTGCGCGTCTTGGAGGTGGTCGGCGGGAACAAGAGCCAGGCAGCGCAGATCCTGGGCTTCGACCGCGCGACCTTGTATCGAAAGCTCGAGCGGTACGGCATGCGCGGCGGGCGTTCGAGCGACCCGAAGCCGTGATCGTCCGGCCGCCCTGCCGCCGAGCGCGCCTGCGCCGCGCCCCGCCCGACGCGAGCGGCGGTCGCTGAAGGCGCCGCGAGGCACGCGACTCCGCGCTTCGTCGACGTGTTGCACAACGCGACACCCACGGCGGCCAGCGCAGGACGGCTGGCCCTCGATCGCGCTGCGCAGCGGGGGCGCGCGCCTCCTGCGTGGGTGGCATGAGAGCTGCCTATGGACCACGCGCGAACATGAGCACGACCACGACGGAGTCCGCTGCTGCGGGTCGGAGAGTCCCTGTCGATTGGAGCGCGCTCGCGAGCGCCTTCGATAACACTGCTCAACACATCCGCTATTTTCTCCACCTCGAGACAGGCGCCTTGATCCGGCTGGTCGACGGGCTCGCCGATCCGGACACGCGCGTCCGCGTCGAGGCGGATCCGGCCTGCGTGCGCGTCGAGGCCATCGCTGCGCGGGACCAGTATCGATGGTTGCAGGCGTTCATCCCGACGGTCGACGAGATCGAGCTCCAGGCGCTGCTCCTGCAGTGCCTCCAGGGGCCCGGTTCATTTCGGCGGTTCAAGGCCGTGCTCTCCGGCAGGCCGGACCAGCTCCGCCGATGGCGCGCCTTCCGGATGGAGCGGATCCACGCCGCCATCCTCCAATGGTTCGAGGCCCGCGGCCTGATACCCGCGTCGTTCGAGCGCGCCTGGCCCGGCGCCGGCAGCGAGCCCATGCGATCTCGCGACGTCGACTCGGCTCGCCAGCAGCTCCACGCGGTGACGAGCGACCTCGCGCCCGGCGATCTCCACGCGGTCACGGCGCTCGCGGAGTTCCTGCGCGCGACGCGCTCTGGCCTTCACACGCCCGTGGTCTCGTCGAGGAGAGGCGCAGGGCGACCCGGTGGCCTGGGCCCGCCACGGCGCGCGATGCAGACGCGAGGATGAAGGGTATCCATGACCAACAAGGTGTGATGAGCGCTCACGCGCCGCACGAGCGCCGGCGCCCGACGACGCTCCACCCTGCCCGCCGCGCCGCCGCCGGATCAGAGGGCGAGCCGAGCTGAAAGGCCGGCCACGTCGCCCGGCAGCACGGGCAAGAGCTCGATCCGAACACCGCCTCGATCGTCGGTGCGGTGGGACTGGGGCCCGTTCATGAGGAGCAGCACCGTCCCCGTGATCATCGCCGCCCCACCCGCGATGAACGCGCCGATCGCCAGCCGGTTCTCGACGACGCTGGCGTCGTACGCGTCGCGGGCCGACGGCGTGCACCACGGGTCGCACCCGCCCCCGAGGCGCCGGTCGGCGTCCCGGTGGTGCACGTCGGCCTGCCACCACAGGCCGGCGCCCGCGACGCCCAGGGCCGCGCCGGCCCCGAGCGTCGCCCAGGGGACCCACGGAGCCCACCGCCGCTCGGCGATGACGGCGTCGACGCTCAGCGTGACGCGGCCCGAGGCCTCCTTGCCGGCGAGCACGAGGACGGGCTTCACGACGGTGAAATACCCCTCCTTCCTCGCCGTGATCACGTGCTCTCCGGGCGTGATCATCCGGCGCGCGGCGCCCGGGCCGACGAACCACGGCTTGCCGTCGAGCAGCACGCGGGCCCCCCGCTCATCGCAGCGGATCTCGATGGCGGCGAGCTCGTGCTGCACCAGCGCCCGCAACGTTGAGCGCGCCTCCCGCTCCTGCTCGGGGGTGAGCGAGCCAGGCCCCCATTGCAGCGACAGGCGCAGGCTCTCGTGGGCGAGGAGGGGCAGCCCGATGCTCCGGAGCACCCGCGCCAGGTAGAGCCGGAGCTCGGGGTGCTCCCAGGAAGCGAGCGCCTCCTGGTACTTCTCCCGCGCCTCCGCCAGCATCATCCGCCGGTGCAGGTCCCGCGCCTCCTGGAAGAGCGCGTACGCCCTCTGCTTCCGCTCCTCGGAGACGCCCTGGTGCCACGGCGGCAGCGCGGGCGGCGCCTGGGCGCGCGCGGGCGCGGCGACCGCGGCCAGCAGCGCGAGCGACACGAGCGACGCCGCGCGGCGGCGGCGCGCTCTCTGGAAGGAGGGAGCCTGCGCGGCCTTCACGGCGGCGCCATCCGGGTATGACGGTAGATGACGCCGCCCTCGCCGACGATGAACGAGGTGCCGCCGTCGCCCCACACGTCGAGGAGGTGACGGTCCGTCGTGGAATTGAGCTTCAACCAGGAGATGCCGTCATAGTGCAGGAGCGTGCCCCGCTCGCCGACGGCGAAGACGTCCTTCGGCCCGCTCCCCCACACCGCGAGCAGGCGCGCGGACGTGGGCGACTCCATCGGCCCCCAGCGCCGGCCGTCATAGCGCAGGATCGTCCCGCTCTCGCCGACGGCGAAGACGTCCTCCGGCCCGCTCCCCCACACCGCGCGCGGGAGCGCGAACTCGGGCGAGGCCATCGGCTCCCAGCGCTCGCCGTCGTAGCGCAATATCGTTCCGCTCTCGCCGACGACGAAGACGTCGTTCGGCCCGCTCCCCCACACGGGCCCCAGGTTCACCTGCACGGGCCTCGCCATGGGCTGCCAGCGCTCGCCGTCATAGTGCACGATCGTGCCCGCCACGCCGACGGCAAACACGTCCTCTGGCCCGCTCCCCCACACGCCGAACAAGAGGTCGAGCGTGGACGACTCCATGGCTTCCCAGCGCTCGCCGTCGTAGTGCAAGATCGTCCCGCTCTCGCCGACGGCGAAGACGTCCGCCGGCCCGCTCCCCCACACGCCCGATAGACCGGACGACAGGGGCGTATCCATGAACGCCCAGCGCTCGCCGTCGTAATGCACGATCATGCCGTTGTCGTCGATGGCGAAGACGTCCCTCGACCCGCTCCCCCAAACGCTGACCAGCGCCTCCGGCGTGGGCGATTCCATGGGCTGCCAGCTCTGGCCGTCGTGATGCACGATGGCGCTGTCGATGCTGACCGCGAACACATCGCTCGGGCCGCTCCCCCACACGCCGTACAGCAGCTTCGAGGGGACCACCATCGGCTCCCAGCGCTCGCCGTCATAACGCAGGATCGTGCCTGCCAGGCCGACGGCAAAGACGTCCCGCGGCCCGCTCCCCCACACGCCGTACAGGGCCACGGACGCCGGCGACGCCATGGGCTCCCAGCGCTCGCCGTCGTAATGCACGATCTCGCCGTCCTCACCGACGGCGAAGACATCGTTGGAGTCGCTCCCCCACACGCCGAGCAGCGCCGCCGGTGTGCGCGAATCCATGCGCTGCCAGCCGTCGCCGTCGTAGCGCACGATCTCGCCGCGATCGCCGACGGCGAACACGTCGCGCGGCCCGCTCCCCCACACGCCGTACAGGGCCGCGGACGCCGGCGACGCCATGGGCTCCCAGCGCTCGCCGTCGTAGCGCAGGATCGTGCCTGCCAGGCCGACGGCGAAGACGTCCTCTGGCCCGCTCCCCCACACGCGGAGCAAGACCGCCGTCGTGGACGAGTCCATGGGCGCCCAGCGCTCGCCGTCGTAATGCAGGATCGTGCCGCGATTGCCGACGGCGAACACGTCGCGCGGCCCGCTCCCCCACACGCCGCCGAGCCACATCGGAGAGCTCGAGTCCATGGGCTCCCAGCGCTGGCCGTCGTAATGCACGATCGCGCCGGCGTCGCCGACGGCAAAGACGTCGTTCGGCCCGTGTCCCCACGCGGCGAGCAGCGGCGCCGTCGTGCCGGGCTCCTGGAGACGCCAGTTCCAGTCCCCGCACGACGCCGTCGAGAGCCCATCGCACGCGCTCGTGCAGCCGGGCCGGCCGAAATCATAGCGCAGCGCCGCGCAGGGCGTGGTGATGAGCGCCCCCGGATCGCACGCCTCCTCCTCGGCCACCCGCCCGTCGCCGCAGTGGACCTGGCAGTCGTCCCGGCAGTACCCGCCGGAAGCCGCGTTCTGCGCCCCGCGGCACTGCGCCTCGACGGGCAGGACGTCGCCCGCGCCGCAATCGCACGTCTCCCCGCGCACCCTGTCGACCACCCCGTTGCCGCACCGCTCGTCGGACCGGCAGTCGGCGCTGCAGCCGTCGCCGTCCCGCGCGTTGCCGTCGTCGCAGACCTCCTCCAGCGCGGGATCGACGACGCCGTCGCCGCACTGCTCGTCGGATCGGCAGTCGGCGCTGCAGCCGTCGCCGTCCGCCGTGTTCCCGTCGTCGCAGATCTCGACGCCCTCGACGACCCCGTTGCCGCAGAGGTCGCGCTTGCCGGGGGCGAGGCACAGGTGCGTCGCCTCCCGGGTCAACACGCACTCGTGATCGACGGCGCAAAAGCCGTCGCCGCACGGGACCCCGCCCTCGAGGCACGCCGCCGCGACCGCGACCGGCGCCGCCGCGAGCGCCATCAGGGCCGCACGGCGGAGCGCCCCGCCGCGACGGCGTCCCGCGGCGCCCCCGCCCGACCGCATGCCCCGCTTCCCCGTCCGCGCCCGCATCGTCCCCTCGCCCTCCTCCGCCGCGCGCCCGCCCCACCCGGCCGCTCGCTCCGGCCCCCGCCCGCGGCGCGCGGGACGCCGCCGAACGCGCCTGATCCGGCGCGCCCGATCTCCTTGTGCCCGTCCGCCGCGCCCCCTATTCTGCCTCTGTGCAGCGCGCGCGCACAGCGCGCTCGACGGCTCGTTGCATGCGCCCCGGGACGGCTTAACGGGCTTCCGCCAGACAGGTCCTCTGGACAGTTCGCGACCCCCTCGACACCCCGCCGCGATGAGCGCCCGCAAGCCCGGAAAAGCCCCTCCGCCCCCCTCCCCCGCCGCCGCGCCGGACGACCTCTCCGACGCCGACCGCGACGCGCTCTTGCGCTGGCGGCTCGCGCTCGGCCCGGAGGCCGAGCGGGTCGACCCGCGCCTCTCCCTCGGCGGCCTCGGCGGCGCGGCGCCCGCCCTCCACGTCGACCCGCGGCGGCTCGGCGACCTCGACAAGGCCCTCTCGTTCATCTACGACGAGCGCGCCGGGAACCTCGGCGGCTCGCGGCCTTACGTGCCCGAGTGGCTGTCCGCCGTGCGCGAGTTCTTCAGCCACGACATCGTCGCGCTCGTCCAGAAGGACGCCATCGAGAGAAAGGGGCTGACTCAGCTCCTCTTCGAGCCCGAGACGCTCCCCTTCCTCGAGAAGAACGTCGAGCTCGTCGCCACCCTCATGAGCGCGCGAGGCCTCATCCCCGACGCCGCGCGGGAGACCGCCCGGCAGATCGTGCGCGAGGTCGTCGAGGAGGTGCGGCGCGCGCTGGAGTCCGAGGTCCGCACCGCCGTCCTCGGCGCGCTGCGGCGGAACACGACGAGCCCCCTGCGCGTCCTCAGGAACCTCGACTGGAAACGCACCATCCGCAAGAACCTCAAAGGATGGGACGCGGACCGGCGCCGCATCGTCCCCGACAAACTCTATTTCTGGGCGAACCAGACGCGACGGCACGAGTGGGACGTCGCCATCCTCGTCGACCAGTCGGGCTCCATGGGCGAGAGCGTCGTCTACAGCTCCATCATGGCCGCGATCTTCGCGTCGCTCGACGTCCTCCGCACGCGGCTCCTCTTCTTCGACACCGAGGTCGTCGACGTGACACCCATGCTCGTCGATCCGGTCGACGTGCTGTTCACGGCGCAGCTCGGCGGCGGCACCGACATCAACCGCGCCGTGGCCTACGCTCAGGCGAACTTCATCGAGCGCCCCGAGAAGACGCTGCTCATCCTGATCACCGACCTCTTCGAGGGCGGCAACGCGGAGGAGCTCATCGCCCGGATGCGCCAGCTCGCCGACAGCAAGGTGAAGTCGATCTGCCTGCTCGCGCTGTCCGACAGCGGCAAGCCCTCCTACGACCACGAGATGGCGCAGAAGCTCGCCGCCCTCGGGACCCCTTGCTTCGGCTGCACGCCAAAGCTGCTCGTCAAGGTGGTGGAGCGGCTGATGAGAGGACAGGACCTCGGCCCGCTGCTGGAGGCCGAGGCGCGGTAAAACCACGGAGGCACAGAGGACACAGAGGCTCTTCTCTTTCCTCTGCGTCGTCTGTGCCTCCGTGGCCCCCGCCTGGCGGGGCCTGAGCCCGATCGGCGCGCCTGGCGACGCTCGCGGACGCGCGCCTTCGTCAGCGAAGGCGCGCCCTCGACCTCCGCGCCGCGTCGCCGCGTCGCCGCGTTATCGCGCGCGACGGATCGCCTTCGCGGCGCGCTCGTCCGTCCGCCGCGCGGCGGCGCGCTTGCGCGACGTGGCGCCCCGGGCAGCGCTCGCGGAGACCCGCCGGCGGGTGCCGGCCGCGCGACCCACAACCTCCAGCGAGGGGGGCTGGGCCATCAGCGCACCAGTGCTGATCGAGGGGCCGACTAGGCTGATAGAAAGCTTCACTTGAACTTCCGATGGGGTGGCGGACCGATCACGTCGCTCAGCGGAGGGCTCGTCAACCTATAAACTGTTTCGATCGTTTACGCAGCGTCGCAGTGCGGAGATCACGAGCCCTGGAGCGCCCGTCCGGACGTGAACATGTCCACCCGGGAGATCCACTCGCCTCTCCGCCTCTCACGGCGGATGCACGCACCACGGAGGCACGAAGGCACGGGTCTGGGTTCGCTCCGTGCCTCCGTGTCTCCGTGGTGATCGGCGAGGGACTGCCCCCGGTGGTTGCACCGGGCGCTCTGTTACGATCATGTTGCACGTTGCAGGCCAACGATGCCTGGATGCCGGCATCGCCCGTTTTCTCGGGATGGGCGTGGGCCGCCTTTCATGGTTGAAACCACCGGTTGCAACCGTGGCGCAACGCAGCGGCGCCCGCACCTCCAGGAGCGCCTCGCACGCTCGGAGGGTGGATCTCGGCTCAGCCGGCAGGGCCGGTCAACGGAGATCCAGGGCGCTCACCCAGCGGCCCCGGGGATCCAGCCGCTCGGGGCGGGAGCGGCAACGCCACCTGGAACCTCGCCCCCATGCCCGGCGCGCTCTCGACCTGGATGCTCCCGCCGTGGGCCCGGAGGATCTGGTCCACGATGTACAGGCCGACGCCGAGGCCCCCGTAGGAGCTCGTCGGCGCCGCCCGCTCGAAGCGCCCGAAGATCCGGGCGATGTACTCCTGCGCGATCCCGATGCCCTGATCCATCACCTGGAGCACCGCGGACTTGCCGTCGACCGAGATCCGCATCTGGATCGGCTTGCCGCGCCCGTACTTGATGGCGTTCGTGAGCAGGTTGGTGATCACCTGATCGATGCGCAGCCGGTCCCACCGGCCGATCGCCGACTCCGGGACGTCCAGGTCGAGCGAGCAGCCGGCCCGCTCCAGCTCCGATTCGAGGCGGCCCGCCACCTCGCGCGCCACGTCGCACAGGTCCACGTCCTCGAGGCTGAGCTCGAGCTGGCCGCTGTTGATGCGCGTCACGTCGAGCAGCGTGTCGATGAGCCGCGTGAGCCGCTCGATCTGCGCCTCCGCCTGGGCGAGCTTCGCGAGCGACTGCTCGGCCGGCAGCCCGCCGTCCGCGCGGCCGATCGCGCGGGTGAGGCCCTGGATCTGCAAGACCAGCGCGCTGAGCGGCGTCCTGAGCTCGTGCGAGGCGACCGCCACGAAATCCTCGCGGATCTGCACGGCCTCGCGCGTGAGCCGCAGCAGGCGGGCGTTCTCGAGGCAGAGCGCCGCCCGCTGCGCGACGTCGAGGGCGACCGCGAAATCCGGGGGCTCGAAGCGCTCGCCCGGCTCCACCCAGACCATGCTGAGCGCGCCGAGCACGTTGCCGCGCGTGACGAGCGGCACGCACAGGTAGCTGCTCGCCCCGAGCTCCTGGATCTGGCCCGGATCGTCGATGTCGAGCGCCCTCGCCACGTCGCGCGGGGCGCACTCGACGCGCAGGTCGGGGCGGCCGCTCGTCAGCACCGCGCCCACGCCGCCCTCGGCGAGCGGGAGCTCCCGCGGGCCGAACCGCTCCGCGAACCGCGCCGCGTCGCGCGCCCGATGCGCGGCGGCGACCCTGCACGCGCCGCCCTCCTTGCGCAGGTCGAGCACGCACCAGGTGCAGATGCGCTCCGCCGCGACGCGCACCAGGGCGGCCGCGACGCTGGCCTCGTCGAGCGACGCCGAGAACGCGCTCGACGCCTCCGCGAGGAGCTCCGAGCGGCGCACCGCGGCCTCGGCCTCGGCGCGGGCCGCCCGCTCGCGCGTCAGGAGGTGGATGCGCTCCTGCTCGTGGCGCTTGCTGTCGTCGATGTCGGTGAAGCTGCCGAGCCAGCCGACCACGCGCTTCCACACGTCCCGCTCCGGGACCGCCTGGCAGAGGTGCCAGCGGTACGCCCCGTGGCGCGACCTGAGGCGACACTCGCCCTGGAGCGGCTCGCCGGCCTCGATGCAGCGGCGCCATTTGCTGACGAACTGGTTCAGGTCGTTCGGGTGCACCGCGGCCTGCCAGCCCCAGCCGCGGAGCGCCTCGAACGCGAGCCCCGTGTACTCCAGCCAGCGCGAGCTCACGTAATCGACGCTGCCGTCGAGCTTCGCCGTGAAGACGCACTGCGGGATGGCGTCGGCCAGGTTCTGGTACCTCGCCTGGGCGGCGCGCCGCAGGTCCTCGACCTCGGCGTCGCGCCGCCGCTGCTCGGCCTTGCGCAGGAGCTCGGCCTGCTCCTTGATCTGCTCGCCGCGCCGGTGGAGCTCGACGAAGACCGCGACCTTCGCCTGCACGACCTCCGGCTCGAGCGGCTTCAGGAGGTAGTCGACGCCGCCGACCGCGTACGCCCTGTAGATGGCCGAGAGATCGTCCGTCGCCGCGGTGAGGAAGATGATCGGCGTGTGGCGCGACCGCTCCCGCTGCTTGACCAGCGAGGCCACCTCGAAGCCGTCGATGTCCGGCAGCCGCACGTCGAGCAGGATGACCGCGAAATCCTCGGACAGGATCCTGAGGAGCGCGTCCTTCCCGCTCGCGGCGGTCACGAGGCGGTAGCTCTCGTCGACCAAAATCGCCTTGAGCGCGGCCAGGTTCTCGGGCTGGTCGTCGACAAGGAGGATGCTGGTCGTCGCTGGAGCGGTGGACACCGTGCGGCTCCGTGGGTCAGTCGGGCCGCAGCCAGTGCAGCATGACCGACATCAGCCGCCCCTCGTCGACGGGCTTGGCCACGAAGTCGTTCAGGCCGGCGTCCAGGCACTTCTGCCTGTCCTCCGGCATCGCCTTGGCCGTCACCGCGATGATCGGCAGCTCGTTGAAGCGGGGATCGCTCCGGATCTCGCGCGTCGCCTCGTAACCGTCGAGCTCGGGCATCATGATGTCCATGAGCACGATATCGATGCTCGCGTCGGACTCGCGCAGGAGCTCGATGCCGTGCCGCGCGTTCTCGGCGAGGAGCACCTGCGCCCCACGCCGCTCGAGCAGGCTCGTGATGGCGAACACGTTGCGCGCGTCGTCGTCGATGACGAGCACGTTCCGCCCCGTGAGCGCGACCCCGGCGGAGCCGTTCGTGAGCAGCGGCGCGATCGGCTCGGGCAGGTCGGCGCGCACCGGCCGCGCGGCCTTCTGCTCGGGCCGCTCCGCCGGCAGGTAGAGGGTGAACTTGCTGCCGAGCCCGGGCGTGCTGTTCAGCGAGATCTCGCCGCCGAGCAGGCTGGCCAGCTCCCGGCTGATGGTCAGGCCGAGGCCCGTGCCGCCGTAGGTGCGGCTGGTGGAGGCGTCGGCCTGCTGGAACGCGTCGAAGATGAGCGTCTGCTTGTCCGGCGGGATGCCGATGCCCGTGTCGGTGACCGCGAACGCGAGGACGGTCTTCGCCTTGATGAGCGTGTCCCGCTTGAACGAGAGCCCCCGGCTGGCCACCTCGATCTCGAGCGAGATCCGCCCGGACGACGTGAACTTGAAGGCGTTCGACAAGAGGTTCTTCAGGATCTGCTGCAGCCGCTGCAGGTCCGTCATGATCGTCGAGGGCACGCCGGTGGCGACCCGGACCCAGAACTCGAGCTCCTTCTGCTCGGCGATCTGCCGGAAGCTCCGCTCGACGTACTCCGCGAGCTCGGACAGCGACACCCGCTGGGTCTTCACGTCGATCTTGCCGGCCTCGATCTTGGAGAGGTCGAGGATCTCGTTGATGAGCTGGAGGAGGTCCTGCCCCGCGGCGGCGATCGTCTTCGCGTACTCGACCTGCTTCGGCGTGAGCGTGTGCTCCTCGTTGTCCGCGAGGATCCTGGCGAGGATGAGCAGGCTGTTGAGCGGCGTGCGCAGCTCGTGCGACATGTTCGCGAGGAACTCGGACTTGTACTTCGAGGTGCGCGACAGCTCCCTGGCTTTCTCCTCCAGGGAGGCGCTGGCGCGGGCGATCTCGCGGTTCTTGATCTCGAGCTCCGACGCCTTCTCCTCCAGCTCCTGCGAGCGCGAGCCGAGCTCGGTGTTCGACCTCTGGAGCTCCTGGAGCAGCTCCTCCGTCCTCATGCTGGCGCCGATCATGTTGAACACGACGCCGATCGACTGCGTGAGCTGCTCGAGGAACGTGAGGTGGATGGGCGTGAAGTTCTGGAAGCTCGCCAGCTCGATCACCGCCTTGAGGCCGCCCTCGAAGAGCACCGGCAGGACGCAGATGTTGCGCGGCGGCGCCTCGCCGAGGCCCGAGCTCACCCGGATGTAGTCGTCCGGCAGATCCGTGACGACGATGCTCTTCTTCTCGAGGCCGCACTGCCCGACGAGCCCCTCGCCGAGCGCGAACCGGTTGGAGATGCCCTTGCGCTTCTGGAACGCGTAGCTCGACGTGAGCTTCAGCGTCGGGTGCTTGTCCTCGGACTCCAGCACGTAGAAGGCGCCGTGCTGCGCCGAGACGAGCGGGGTGACCTCGGACATGATGAGGCGGGAGAGCGCCTCGATGGTCCGCTGCCCGGCCATCATCCCGGAGAAGCGCGCCAGGTTGGTCTTCAGCCAGTCCTGCTCCTGGTTGGCGCGCGTCGTGTCCCGCAGGTTCGAGATCATCTGGTTGATGTTGTCCTTCAGCTGAAGGACCTCGCCCTGCGCCTCGACCGAGATGGCCCGGGTCAGGTCGCCCTTGGTCACGGCGGTCGCGACCTCGGCGATGGCGCGCACCTGCGTGGTGAGGTTGCCGGCGAGCTGGTTCACGTTGTCGGTCAGGTCCCTCCACGTGCCGGCCGCGCCGGGCACCTTGGCCTGGCCGCCGAGCTTGCCCTCGATACCGACCTCGCGCGCCACCGTCGTCACCTGCTCGGCGAACACCCGGAGCGTGTAGGTCATGTCGTTGATGGTGTCGGCCAGCGACGCGATCTCGCCCTTGGCCTCCAGGGCCAGCTTCTGGCGGAGGTCGCCGTTCGCGACCGCGGTCACGACCTTGGCGATGCCGCGCACCTGCGAGGTGAGGTTCGAGGCCATGACGTTGACGTTCTCCGTCAGGTCCTTCCAGGTGCCCGACACCCCGGGCACCTGCGCCTGGCCGCCGAGCTTGCCCTCGGTGCCTACCTCGCGCGCCACGCGCGTCACCTCCGCGGCGAACGCGCGCAGCTGATCGACCATCTTGTTGATGGTGTCCTTCAGCTCGAGGATCTCCCCCTTCGCCTCGACCGTGATCTTCTGGGACAGGTCGCCGCTCGCGACCGCCTTCGTGACGAGGGCGATGTTGCGCACCTGGTTGGTCAGGTTGCCGGCGAGCTGGTTCACGTTGTCGGTCAGGTCCTTCCACGTGCCGGCGACCCCGGGCACCTGCGCCTGACCGCCGAGCTTGCCGTCCGTGCCTACCTCGCGCGCGACGCGCGTCACCTCCGCGGCGAACGCGCGCAGCTGATCGACCATCTTGTTGATGGTGTCCTTCAGCTCGAGGATCTCCCCCTTCGCCTCGACCGCGATCTTCTGGGACAGGTCGCCGCTCGCGACCGCCTTCGTGACGAGGGCGATGTTGCGCACCTGGTTGGTCAGGTTGCCCGCGAGCACGTTGACGTTGTCCGTCAGGTCCTTCCACGTCCCGCTGACGCCCCGCACCTCGGCCTGCGCCCCGAGCTTGCCCTCGGTGCCTACCTCGCGCGCGACGCGCGTCACCTCCGACGCGAACGCGCGCAGCTGCTCCACCATCTTGTTGATGGTGTCCTTCAGCTCGAGGATCTCGCCCCGCGCCTCGGCGGTGATCTTCTGCGAGAGATCGCCCTTGGCGACCGCCGTCGTCACCAGGGCGATGTTGCGCACCTGGTTGGTCAGGTTGCCGGCGAGCTGGTTCACGTTGTCGGTCAGGTCCTTCCACGTGCCGGCGACCCCGGGCACCTGCGCCTGACCGCCGAGCTTGCCGTCCGTGCCTACCTCGCGCGCGACGCGCGTCACCTCCGCGGCGAAGGTCCGGAGCTGCTCCACCATCTTGTTGATGGTGTTCTTCAGCTCGAGGATCTCCCCCTTCGCCTCGACCGTGATCTGCTTCGACAGGTCGCCGTTCGCGACCGCCGTCGTCACGACCGCGATGTTGCGCACCTGGTTGGTCAGGTTGCCCGCGAGCACGTTGACGTTGTCCGTCAGGTCCTTCCACGTCCCGCTGACGCCCCGCACCTCGGCCTGCGCCCCGAGCTTGCCCTCGGTGCCTACCTCGCGCGCGACGCGCGTCACCTCCGACGCGAACGCGCGCAGCTGCTCCACCATCTTGTTGATGGTGTTCTTCAGCTCGAGGATCTCCCCCTTCGCCTCGACCGTGATCTGCTTCGACAGGTCGCCGTTCGCGACCGCCGTCGTCACGACCGCGATGTTGCGCACCTGGTTGGTCAGGTTGCCCGCGAGCACGTTGACGTTGTCCGTCAGGTCCTTCCACGTCCCGCTGACGCCCCGCACCTCGGCCTGCGCCCCGAGCTTGCCCTCGGTGCCTACCTCGCGCGCGACGCGCGTCACCTCCGACGCGAACGCGCGCAGCTGCTCCACCATCTTGTTGATGGTGTTCTTCAGCTCGAGGATCTCCCCCTTCGCCTCGACCGTGATCTGCTTCGACAGGTCGCCGTTCGCGACCGCCGTCGTCACGACCGCGATGTTGCGCACCTGGTTGGTCAGGTTGCCCGCGAGCACGTTGACGTTGTCCGTCAGGTCCTTCCACGTCCCGCTGACGCCCTGGACCTCGGCCTGCGCCCCGAGCTTGCCCTCGGTGCCTACCTCGCGCGCGACGCGGGTGATCTCCGAGCCGACCGTCTGCAGCTGCTGGACGACGTCGTTCACCTCGTCGGCGATCTGACCGATCGTCCCCGGCACCTCGCCGATGCCGACGCGCGCGGAGAAGTTGCCCGCCTTCACCGCCTTGAGCACCTCCAGGATCGCCTGGAGCTGCATCTCACGCACATCCAGGTGGTTCCCGTCGGCGCCGCGCCTGCGGGACGGCGGCTTCTTCTTGCTGGCGCCGTTCCCGTTCTTGTCCTTGGTCGCCGCGATGTTGTTCGGTTGCATGGATACCTTCCTGACGACGAGTGCGCGCCTGGAAATCTCGGTCCCGCTGGAGGCTGATCAGGCCCGCGCGGCGCCGGGGGTGGGCGGCGTCGCGAGGCCCCTGGTGCGCCGCCGTCTCACGACTTGCCGCGGCGCAGAACTTCTTCGACTTGTCGCTGGAGACGAGCGTGCTCGATCTCGCGGGCGCGCCGCTCGAGCGCGCGCCGCATGCGAGAGCTTAGCTCATCGGAACGGAAAGGTTTCGAGAGGTAATCGGAGGCGCCGACGCGGAGGGCGCGCATCCCCGTTTCGACGGAGCCGAACGCGGTGATGGCGATGACCGCCAGGGACGGGTCGTGCTGCTTGGCCCGGGCGATCAGCTCGATGCCGTCCATGCCCGGCATGCGGATGTCCGTGATCAGCAGCTCGAATTTGCCCGACGGCAGCAGGCGGAGGCCCGACAGGGCATCGGCAACGTGCGTCGCCTGGTAACCGTGGTCCGTTGCGATGTCAACGACGAACCGGCCAAGGTCGTCGTCGTCCTCGACAATCAATACGTTCGGTGAGCTCGAACTCATCCCTTCTGTCCTTCCTCCGTGCCCCCTGTCCTCGCCTCTCTCCTCGCCTCTCTCCTCGCCTCTGGGCCCGCGGCCAGGCTCGCCCCCTCGCCACCTGTAGAGCTCGCCTCTTCCCCCTGCCTCGCCTGCATGTCCACGGATGAGCTCGCAGCCGAGCTCGCGTCCCGGCTCGACGGCGAGTCGGGCGCCACCGTGGGCAGGGTGACCCGGAAGCGCGCCCCGCCGGTCGGCGAGGACCCGACCTCGACCGAGCCGCCCGCCTCCTGGACGATCCCGTGGACGATCGCGAGGCCGAGGCCGCTCCCGCCGCGGGTCGACTTCGTCGTGAAGAACGGCTCGAAGATCTGGCCCAGGTCCTCGGCGCGCACCCCGGGCCCCGCGTCCTCGACCTCGAAGCACACCGCGCGAGAGCCCGCCGGGCCGTCGTGCTCGGGGAGGACGCGCACCACGAGCTCGCCCCCGCCGTCCTGGGCCTCGATGGCGTTCAGGCACAGATTGAACACCACCTGAAACAGGCGATCGGAGTCGAGGGCGACGCGCGCCCACGACCCGCTGTCGCGCGGGCACTCGACGCTCGTCTCGATGTCGCGCTTCTTGCACTCCGGGCCGAGGAAGGCGACCACATCGTCGACGACGCGCCGCAGATCGCTGTCCCCCTGCTGCTGCCGCGACGGCCGAGCGAGGGAGACGAGGCGGGAGACGACCCGCGTGATCCGCTCGGACTGCCGCGCGATCGTCTCCAGCTCGGCGCGCAGGTGCTCCGGACAGCCGGGCAGGTCGGCCGCCCGGCGCGCGCGGCCCTGGATCACGTTCAGCGGCGAGCCGATCTCGTGGCCGAGCGAGGTCGCCACCTGCCCCGCGGCGGCGAGCGCCTGCGCCTGCTGCAGCCTGCGCTCCATGTTCACCCGCGCCATCTCCTCCCGCTCGGCGCGCTGCCGGGCCTCCCTGAGCGACCAGGTCATCGTGTTGAACGCGTGGGCCAGGCGCGACAGCTCCTCCGCGCCCTTCTCGGGCACGGCCGCGTCGAGATCGCCGCTCGCCACGCGCTCGGCGCCGGAGAGGATCGCCCTCGCCGGGAGCGCGACGGTGAAGCGACCCACGACCCCGGCCACGACCGCGCTGACCAGCAGCAGCACGACGCCTGTCGCCGCGAGGCCCCGATTCAACGAGCTCTCCAGCACTTCGATGTAATGACGGTCGCGCACCAGGACGGCCACCAGCGGTGGATTGGCGCTGCTCGGATGGATGTCGACCGTGCGGACCAGCACCGGCTGCCCGCCCACGTTGGTGGGCTCCTCGATGTCCCCTCCCTCCAGGAACGCCCGGCGGGCGAGCGCCTCGAGGCGCTCCTGCTCCCCCTTGACCCCCTCCGTGATGAAGACCGCCTCGCCCTCCCGGGTGAACGCGGCGACGCCCTGGATGCGCTCGGCGCTCGCGAAGTGCTCCGCCCGCCGCCGGACGAGCGCGATGTCCCTGCGCTGCAGCGCGCTCTCGACGAACGCCTGAAGCAGCGTGGCGTAATTCCGGAGCTCCGCCGTGGCCTCCTGCCGCAGGACCTGTTTGCGGTGCGCCGAGGAGAACAGGCCATACAGCGCGATCGCCATCGCGATCGGGACAACGAGCGAGAGCCAGAACTGGTGCGCGAGCCTCATCCCCGCGGGTCGGCGCTGGAGCTTCGGTGCCATACGACGATCCACCGCGGCGCCCGGAGGACGCCACCGCGTTAACGCTTCGCATCATCGGCGGCTTCCGATCGTACGAAGCCCTGGAATCACATCATCATTTCCCCGGATCGGCAAGGCCTTCCACGGGCTCGACAGAGGCATTCATCTCGCTACCTCGCCATACGAGGGCTCGGCATCAGGATATCCCTGAGTGACGCTCAGGATCTCGCGGACTCCTCGTGACGTCCGTCACGGGCCCTTGCGTGGCTGCGCGGCGCGGGGCCGAGCGCGCTTCGCCGCTGGGCCGGGCTTCGCCCCGCGCGCGCCGCCCTTCGCCCCGCCGGCGCGCGCCGCGCTCTCCGCGAGCATCTCCCCCCACCGCGAGATCGCCTGCGCCACCTCGCCGAACCCCCGCCCGGCGGCGGTCAGCTCGTACTCGACGCGGACGGGGGGGCCGGGCAGCACCCGCCGCTCGACGAGGCCGAGCGCCTCGAGCTCCTTCAGCCGGCTGGAGAGCATCCGATCGCTGATCGCGTCGATCCGCTCGCCGATCTCGCCGAAGCGCAGCGCCCCCTCCTCGAGCGTCGCGATGATCAGGCCGTTCCACGGCTTGGCGAGCACGCTCATCGCCGTCTGGAACCTTTGGCAGAGGTGCTGACAAGAGCGCTTCATTCCTCGTCCTCGCGCGCAGCATGACCTCGTCACTACCCAAAAGGAAGTGCGTCGACACGAGGTCGCAGCGACGCAGGACGCGCCTCCGGCGGAGGTTATTTCCCTTTCGGAAGTTACGTTTCCTTTCGAAACAGCATCGATTTTGACCACCGCCTCTGACCTGCTGTTCAGCCCCTTCGCGCTCGGCCCCCTGTCGCTGCCGAGCCGCCTCGCGGCCAGGCGCAGGCCGCCAGCGCCGCGCTCTGACCCGAGGGCGTGATGGCATGAGCCCGGGATCCGCGGCCCCGGCCGGGCGCCTGGGCCAGGAGCTCCCGCGCCGTGGCCCATGGTAGGCTCAGAGGCCGATGCCGGCCGCCGCTCCCCCGCTCCCGAACGATGGACTTCCCCCGGCGCCGAGCCCGGCGCGCTCGCCCGCGGAGGCCCCGTGAGCGCGGCGCCGGGCGAGGTGCAGCGCATCGGGGCCGCCGAGCTCCGGGCGTTCATCCAGGACGCTGGGGAGCTCAAGAAGGGCACGCTGCTCTACGACGGCGGGCAGCTCCTGAACCTCGCGCGCTACGAGAACAAGCTGTTCTGCGAGGCCCGAGGCTCGGGGGCCTCGCCCTACAAGGTGACGCTCGTCTACAGCGACGCGCCGGCGCCCGGGTTCAAGGGGCGCTGCACCTGCCCGGCGCGCACCTTCAACACCGCGTTCTGCAAGCACGCGGCGGCGCTGCTCGTCGCCTGGGCGCGCGCGCCCGAGTCGTTCGCCGTGAGCGACGCGGCGCCGCCCGGCGCGCCGGGCGGGGAGACCGCGCGCAAGAGCGTGAAGAAGGGCGCCGCGAACGCGCAGGCGCTGATGAAATCGGGCGTCGAGCAGGTCAGCACGCTCGTGCGCGAGCTCGGCGTGGCCGGCGTCGCGACGATCGGGGCCGACCGCATCGAGCAGATGGAGAAGCTCGCCGAGGGGCTCCGGGAAAACCGCCTCCGGCGGCTCTCGGCCAGGACGCTCGACCTCGCCGCGCTGCTGCGGGGGCAGGCCGCGGGCTCCGCGCCAGCCGCGCGGGGCCCGCAGGCCGCGGCCGGTCCTCCGGCGGGCGCTCGCCGCGGCGCGCTCCCGGCGGTCGCCTACGCGAACCTGATCGCCGACCTCCTGCTCACCGCCCGCAAGCTCGAGAAGCACCTCGCGGGCGAGCCGCTCGACGACCGCCACGTCGAGGAGCTCGTCGGCAAGACGTGGAAGGCGTCCGACCGCAAGCCCGCGGGCGCGCTCACGCTCGTCGAGTACGCCTTCTCGACGCGGACCACGAGCGACGATTTCGTCATCCGGGAGAGCCGCTTCCTCGACCTCGAGTCCGGCCGGCACTTCAGCGAAAAGCAGATCCTCCCCGCCTTCATGGCGAAGCGGACCGAGCCGAAGCGGAGCTTCGCCGGCGAGGTGCTCGCCGGGGCGCGGGCGACGACCTACCCCGGCTACCCGCCGCTCCGGCTCGATTTCACCGACCTCGGCGACAAGCGCCCGCTCGACGCCGGCGCCCTCGACGCCGTGCTCGCGCGGGCGCTGCCCGACGTCGGCGCCGCGCTCGCGGCCCTCCAGGAGCACCGCAAGGACGTCTTCGCGCCCGACCTCGTGCCCGTGGCCGTGCGCATCGACACGCTCTTCGCGCGCGGCGCGCGGCTCTCGGCGGTCGACGACAAGGGGGAGGCGCTCCACCTGCCCGACGACCCGGCGCTCGAGGAGCGGCTCGCCGGCTCGCTCCGCGACGCCCGGCTGCGCGCGCTGCTCGGCGACGTCGGGATCGACGCCGCGCTGCCCACCCTCTGGCCGCTCGCCGCCATCGTCGAGGGCCCGCTCGGCCTCTCGCTGCTCCCGGTCGTCGAGCAGGGCGCCGCCGCGCGGAGCGGGCCGCTCGAGGGCTCCGCGTGGAACGCCGCCGCCCGCGAGGCGGGCGCCTCGCCCGCGGCGATCGCGCTCGGCGAGGTCCGCGAGGAGCTCGCCGACGCGCTCGCCACCGGCCTGACCGGGCTGAGCGCCCGCGTGACCGACCCGCTCGCCGAGCGGCTCCGCGATCTCCGCCTCGAGAAGCAGGCCGCGCTGCTCCAGGGCCTGCCGCAGCGGCCCGATCCGGCCGACCGGCTCGACGACTTCATCAAGCTCTACCAGGTGCTCGAGATGGCGCTCGTGCGCCTCGCCGGCGCGACGCACGTCGATCGCGAGGACGGGGCGATCGAGCGCGTGCCGACCTACGAGAGCGTCGCCGTGGCGCGGCCGGACGAGACGCTCCCCCCGGACGAGGTGGCGCGGCGCCGGGCCGCGGGCGCGATGAACCGCTACGTCGCCGCGGTCCACCACGCGCGCTACTACGCGTCGCTGCCGCCGGGCGAGCTCGTCGGGAGCATCTTCCCGATCTGGGCGGACGGCACCGCGACGCCGACGATCGCGCGGACGTTCGCGCCGCTCGGGGCCGAGGCGATCGCGGCCGCGGAGAAGGCGCTCACCGTGAAGGCCGGCCGCGTGGCCAAGCTGACCGCGGTGCGGGTGCTGCAGGCGGTCGTGCAGCACGGCGGCCCGGCCCGCGCCGAGGCCGCGGCGATGCTCGGCCGGGTCGCGGAGCACGCCAAGGACGCCGGCCTGCGGGCGCTCGCCCGCGACGCGCTCGACGTGGCCGATTCGACCGGGCCGGGCGGGGCCGCGGTGCGCGCGCGCCGCGCCGCGCGGATGGAGCGCGTGCAGGAGCTCGCCAAGGCGCTCGGCGCGGCGCCGACCAAGGAGGAGCGGCTCGAGGCGCTCAAGGCGCTCGCCGAGCTGGGCGACCTCGCCGCGCTCCCGGCGCTCCGCCGCGCCTTCTACGCGGACGCCGCCCGCGGCGTGCGCGAGGAGGCGGCCTACGCGCTCGCCCAGCTCGGCGACGTCGAGATGGTCGAGACCTTCGCGCGGATGCTGGCGAGCCGCGGCGAGGACGACCGGGAGGCGAAGATCGCCGCGTACGCGCTCGGCTACCTGGGCGACGTCCGGGGGCTGAGCGAGCTCCTGTCGGCCTACGCCGAGGGGTACAAGCCCGGCATCGTGGCGGACGCGATCCGCGCGTTCGGCCCCGTGGCGCTCGCGCCGCTCGTGGAGCTCATCGAGGCGCGGCCGGAGCTCGCGAAGCGGGCGGCGGCGCTCGACGCGCTGAAGAAGATGGACGACACCGCGGTGGCGGGCTGCCTGCTCGAGCGGATCGAGGCGCGGCGCGGCGACGCCGATTTCGCCGAGAAGGCGCAGCTCTACCTGAAGCTCGCCGACGTGCACCCGCACAGCCGGCGCGAGGTCGCGACCGCGATCGCGGCGGCGCTCGCGGGCGCCGAGGGCAAGGAGGCGCAGGCGGCGATCAAGGCGGCGCAGAAGGCGCTCGGCGTGGTCAAGCGCAGCAAATAGCCAGCGCCGCTCCATCGCGACGCGCGAGGCGCCGCCTCACCGCCCCTCGCGAAGGGGGGCAGAAAGACGGCGAGTTTCGCTACGGTAGCTCCACGAGTCTCCAGTACTTGTTGAGCGCTGCCATGAGCTCAACGAAGCTGAGAAACGTGACGGGCTTGAGGAGATAACCGGCCACGTTGAGGTTGAAGGCACCCACCTTGTCGCGATCGTCGTTCGACGTGGTCAGCACGACAACCGACGTGGCCACGAGATCCGGATCGGCCCGCAGCTCGCGGAGGAACTCGATGCCGTTCATCTTCGGCATGTTCAGGTCGAGCAGGATCAGCCGGCGCTCCACGGGGATGGAGCCGCTGCGCAGCATCTCCAGCGCCTCGACGCCGTTGCCGGCGACCCAGAGAGGGTTCGAGATGTTGTTGCGCTTGAACGCCCGTCGGACGTTCATCACATCGACCTCGTCGTCCTCGACGAGGAGGATGTTGAGCAGTTTTTCTTCGACGCTCATGGTCTCCTGGATCTCCTTGGCGAGGAGGACGTGAACGTCAACCTCCGCGCGATCGCCGCCGCGGCAATTCCCAGTGCAGCACGGCGACCGCCGCGGAGGTCTCGCGGCCGCCGGTGAGCCCGGACGCACTCCGACCTGGCCCTACCCGCGCAGGCGCTGTCGAGGCGTCTCATCGTTCGAGCTTGGACCACCGGTCCGTCGGGTTCAACTCCAATGACGCGTTCCGAACACCTGCTGAGCCTGCTGCTTTCGCGCTCTGCCGCGCGAGCGCCGCGTTTCAGGAGTCGCTCGGATCGCGCTTCTGCCAGGTGAAGCGGAAGATCGCGCCCTGGCCTGGGGAGGACTCGATCCAGATGCGTCCGCCGCGGCTCTCGACGATCTTCTTCACCACGGACAGCCCGATTCCCGTGCCCTCCACCTTGTCGCGCGCCTCGAGCGTCTGGAAGAGGCCCCAGACGCGCTCGTGAAACTCCGGGGCGATGCCTGGCCCGTTGTCCTCGACGAAGAACTCGTGGAGCAGGCCGGCGTCGCGGTGCCCGATCCGCACGCGCGCGTCGGCGCGCCGCGCGTGCTTGAGCGCGTTGCTGACGAGGTTCATGAACACCTGCTGCAGCGGGATCCGCTCGGTCCGCAGCACCGGCAGCCCCGGCGCGACCTCGACGCTCGCCTCGGACGGCGGCGCGATCAGCTCGACGACGTCCGCGAGGATCTGGCCCACGTCGACCGGCTCCACCGCGTGCCGCACCCGGCCGGCGCGGCTGTAGTCGAGGATCCCGTCGATGAGCGCCTCCATCCGGCGGACGCGGCCGCGCAGCAGGCTCATGTGCTCGCGCGACTCGCCCTCGAGCGTCCCCGAGAGGTCCTCCTCGATCCACTGCGCCAGGTTCGCGATGCCGCGGAGGGGCGCCTTCAGGTCGTGGCTGGCCACGTACGCGAACTGGTCGAGCTCCTTGTTGCTCCGCTCCAGCGCGGCGATGAGGCGCTCGCGCTCCGCCTCGGCGCGCTTCTGCTCGGTGATGTCGCGGATCTCGATGACCGTGCCCACGGGGACGTCGCCGTCGAGGATCGGGCTCGCGGTGAAGGCCACGTGGTAGAAGGAGCCGTCCTTGCGGACGAAGACGTCCTCTCCCTGCTCCTGGCTCTTGCGCGGCAGCGCCCGGTCGATCGGGCACTCCTCCATGGGATAGCGGCTGCCGTCCGGCCGCGTGTGGTGCACGATCTCGTGCAGGGGGCGATCGAGCGCCCGGATCTCGTCGAACGTGAAGCCGGTGATCTTCTCGGCCGCCGGGTTCATGAAGGTGCAGCGCTGGTGCGCATCCATCATGAACAGGCCGAGCGTCGCGTTCTCGGCGATGGTGCGCACGAGCCGGTGCTGGACCCGGAACGCCTCCTCGGCGCGCCGGATGTCGCTCACGTCGACGTTGCAGCCGACCCACTCGTAGATCGAGCCGTCGTCCGCGATCAGCGGGACGCCGCGCGCGACGGTGTCGGCCCACGAGCCGTCGCGCCGGCGCAGCCGGTACTCCACCTCGTACCGGGTCTTCGACGCGACGGCCCCTCGCCACGCGGCGTTCGCCCGCGCGCGGTCGTCGGGGTGGACGGCGTCGAGCCAGCCGTAGTCGACCCACTCCTCGTAGCGCTGCCCGGTGAAGCCGCGCCAGGACGGGGAGTCCTCCACGACGTGGCCGCGCGGATCGGTCCGCCAGACGACGACCGCGGTCGCCTCGACCATGGAGCGGAAGCGCTTCTCGGCCGCGAGCGCCTCCTCGCGCAGCCGCGCGTTCTCGATGGCCACGCTGGCGAGCTGCGCGAGCTGCACCAGGATCGACTCGTCGTCGCCGCTGAACTCCCCCTCCTCCTTGTCCGAGAGCTGGACGAGCCCGAGGTTCCTGCCGTCGCGGCCGATGAGCGGCGCCGCGAGCCAGCCGCGCATCGGCGGGTGGCGCGCCGCCTCGCCGCTGAAGCCCCGCCACGCCGGGTGCGCCTCGAGCTCGGCCTGCGTCATGCGGCGCGGCTTGTTGGTCTCGCAGACCAGCGTGTAGATCCCGCTCCCGTCGCTCCTCGCGTCGTAGCCGCGGTACGCGGCGTACTTGTCCGAGAGGCTGACGGCGTTGATGGCGTGCGCCCAGTTCTGGTCGTCGGTCATGCTGATGACCGACTGGTGCGCTCCGATGAGCGCGCGCGCCCGCTCGGTGATCTCCGCGAGCATCCGGTCGAGCGACGTCGCCGAGTTGACGGCGAGCGACGCCTCGGCGAGCCCCTTGAGCTGCTCGCTGCGGCGCTGCTCCTCGCGCAGGGCGCGGATCCGCTCCGTCGCGTCGACGCCCACCGCGACGCCGGCCACGATCTGCCCCGAGCCGTCGCGGATGGGCGCGGCGCTGTACTCGATGATGGCGCGGGTGCCGTCGGCGCGCAGCATCTCCACCGGCTCGGCCCGGACGAGCTCGCCGCTCAGGACCGCGCGCGCGAGCGGCCACTCGTGCGGCGCGTAGGGGCGGCCGTCCCCGTGGAAGCCGCGGTAGGCCGCGCTGTACGCCTCGACGTCCTCCGACGCGACGAAGGGGCGGCCCAGCTGCGCGGCGCCCTGGGCGTTGCCCATCACGAGGTGCCCCGAGGGGGCCTCCGCGATGTACACCGCGTGGGGCATCTGCTGGATGACCTGCTCCAGCTTGTGGCGCTCGTGCTCGAGCTGCTCGGCGAGCTGCTCGATGCGGCGCCGCGCGAGCACCTGGTCGGTGACCTCGACCGCGAAGAGCACCACGCTGTGCGCCCCGCCGGCGCCGGCCGGGATGGGCTGCAGCGTCACGTTGAAATAGCCCTCGGCGAGCGCCCCGTCGCCGGCGCCGCGGTCGAGCAGGATGAGGAGCTCGCACGCGGCGGCGGGCTGGCCCGAGCCGTAGGCCCGCTCGAGCAGCTCGGCCACCTGGGAGCCGGCGAGCTCCGGGGCGCACTGGAAGAGGTGCCTGCCCACGGTGGTGCGGTCGCGGAAGAGCCGCTGCGCGAGCCGGTTCGTGAAATCGATCACCCAGTCGGGGCCGCGGAACACCGCGATGGCGGTGGGCGCCTCCATGAACATCGCGTGGACGGAGCGCCCGGCGTCCGACGTGACCTGCGCCTCCTTCTGGTTGAGCCCACGCGCGGTCGTCCCCTCGTCCCGAACATGCTGGGTCATCGCTCGTCCTGGTGGTCAATCGCCGCCGCGGCGAACGGCCCCGTGACGCTGGAGCCACGGCGCGCTCGGCGGCGGGAGCAGTGCGCTTCTCGCGCGGCGTCGCGGCGACTCAGAGCCTGCCCGCTCACCCCATGAATGTCAACGTCCCCCCCGGAAGTCGCGGCGTCGGCCCGGCGGGCGCGGCGCGCTCACGACAGCGCGGTGATAGCGCTCACCGCGTCTGGCGGCGAGCGGCCGGCGCGCGCGCGGCAGAGCGCTTTTCCGCGGCCGCGCCGGCGGAGCGGCCTGTGCGACCGCGCCCGCGGCGCGACGCGCGTCATGCCGTCTGGAGGGCGGACGCGGGCTGTGCGCTGGGACTCGGCAGAACCGCGGATGGCCTGTTTGGACCGGAGAGGCTCACTGCCGATTCGAGATAGCGGGTAGACAGGAAGATCCTTGTTTTCCCCCCCGCGCGCCTGCCAAGGGCCGTCCGGCCACCCCGGAGCGGCGGCGCGCCGGGGTTCGTTCAGGGTCGGCGCAGGGGTTCGTTCGAGTTCGAGCGGGGGAGTCGCGCGGCGGGTCCGGGCGCGCGCGTCAGCTCGCCCTGGGCCGCTGCCGCCACAGGGTCATCAGCACCCGCCCGACCTGGACCATCCGGCCGACGCGCCCTGTCGGGCGGGTGTCCGCCGCGCGGAACGGCTCGGCGCGGTAGCTCGGGCCCGGCGGCGCGGCCTCGTGCGCGGCGGCCGCGCCGCCGCCGGCGGGGGCGGCGGACACCGGCGCCGGCCCGAGGCGCTTGTCGAGGTGCACCTCGACCGCCTCGCCGACCAGGTTGCTCACGTCGCGGTCGTGCTCGATGCAGTGGAGCAGCAACCGGTCCGCGAGCGGGTCGGGCAGGTAGACCGTGACCGCGCGCCGCGCGCGGCCGTCGTTGCCGACGAGCACCGGCGGGACGGCCGGCGGCTCCGAGGTGGTGGCGAGCGGCTGCGGCTCGGCGGCCGCGCCGGCCTGCGGCGGCGGCGGGGCGACGGACGACGGCGGCTCGGCGCTCGGCGGCGCTTCGGGCGCCCGCGCTTCCGGCGCGCGCTCCTGCTTCGCCTCGGCCGTCTTGTCGTCGTGCGCTCGCCTGTCGGCGGCGGGCCTCGACTTCACCGCGTCGGGGGCCGGCGCGCCGCCCTCGCCGCCCGCGACGAACGCGTCGACCTTTTCAGGCGACGGCGGCTTTCTTAGCGAGACCGCGACTTGCTTTTTCGCCATGATGAAGCTTCTCCAGTTCTTCGAGAAGGTGGGTGATCTCTTTGGCCGCGGCGTCCCGCGGCGCGTAGCCCGTCACCCCTTGCCCGCAGGCGAGGGACTCCTGGTAGGCGATGCGATAGCCGAGCTCCGTGGCGAGCACCGGCAGGCCCGACGTCTCGAGCACCGCGCGCGCCGTTTTGCCGAGGGCTGTGCGGCCCTGCTTGCGCGTGATGAGGATGCAGCCCTTGAGCGCGCTCCGCAGCGCCGCGGCCTCGCGGAACACCTCGATCGCGGCGGTGAGGGCCCAGGCGTCCGCGGCCGTGGGGCCGCAAGGGTAGATGGCGACGTCGGCGACCATCAGCGCCGACCGCGCGATCTCGCCGTGACGCGGGGGGCAATCGATGACCGTGAGGTCGTACGCGGCGGCGACGTCCGGCAGCTGCCCCGGCTTGTGCATCGAGGCGCCCATGGCCATGACGGTCGGGGTCTCGTGCCCCGCCTCGGCGGCCACGTCGCCCCACGTACGGACGGTCCCCTGGGGATCGGCGTCGACGAGGAGCACGCGCCGGCCCTTCGCCAGCGCGGCGACGGCGAGGCTCACGGCCGTGGTGCTCTTGCCGATCCCACCCTTCTGTCCGGTGAGCGCGATGATCATGAGCCCCCCCCTAGCAGAATTCTCGCGGCGCCGCCCAATTTCTGGAGGTCCCCGGCCGGCGGGGATGTCGCGAGAAGCGTGGAGCGTAGAGCGTGGACGGAGCGCGCGTCCCTCGCCTGCGCCGAGCGGCCGGCGCGCGCGGAGGCGATTTTCATCGCGGTGTGCCAGCCGCGCGAGCCGTCCTCCATCTGCCGTTTCAAGGTTAAGATAAAGCGGAGAGCCGTAGGGCGCGCCACCTCCACGGCGTCGACGGCTGGCTCCATCGCAGCGACTCATGCCGGAAGACCTAGAAGCTCAGTACCTGGCGGGGTTCGTCGCCGATCCGACAGCCCTGTTCGACATGGCGGAGCGGAGCCTCGCGTGGGACGACCGGATGCATTCACGCCGAACCGCCTCGTGCGGGGTGGCGTACAACTACTCGGGCATCTCCTACCCGGACTGCGAGATGCCGCCCTTCGTGCAGGAGCTCGCGGCCCGCATCGCCGGCGTGGCGGGGCACGGGATCAACAACTGCCTCGCCAACTTCTACGCCGATGGGGCGGCGAAGATGGGCTTTCACTCGGACTCCAGCGCCGGCGTCGCCGCCGGGACGACGACCTCGATCGTGTCGCTGGGCGCGCCTCGCGTCCTCACCTTCCGCCGGCGCTCTCGCCGGGGAGAGCGGCACGACATGGCCCTGGCGCCTGGCTCGCTCCTGATCATGCGCGCCAGCGTCCAGGAGGGGTGGCAACATGCGGTCCTCGCCGTCGAGGCCGCGGGCCCGCGGATCAGCCTCACCTTCCGGTCGCTCTCTCGATGAGTCGGCATCGATTGCAGCAGGCGGCCGATGGGACCAGCTGTTCATCCGAGCGGCCGCTCCGATCCGAAGCGAGCACGACGGCTTCTCTCGAGGGGACGCAGGCGGACGCATGATGAGAAGAATGGCGCCAGAGCCGACCCTGCGCGCGGCCCTACGGGTTCTCTACGTGGCATCGTACACGACGCGCAACTGGACGCTTCACGAGGAGGTCTACCGGCGACGGGTCAACGACCTCTGGGAAGCCATACACGAGATCCCGGACCTCCTTTGCCGCTGGCGCGACGGCGCAGAGAGGGAGCTGCTCATGTACTTGGACGAATACAACCACAAATGGCCATCTCCGCACCTGCGAGGGATCTACGAGCAGGCGCTCGAAGATTCGGCGACATGAGAGAGCCGCCGAACATCGAATTGGATCCGGCGGGCGGGCCATGCCCGCTCGCGGCGCCAAGGGTGTTCATTGCACGGGCATGGCGCGGCAGCGAGCAGACGAAGGTGAATCCTTGATGTCAGACACGTCCACCAAGCTCGTTGCCGCCGCGCTCGCGGATCATGGCAGGTTCAAGCACGTCGCGGCAGAGCTTGAGCGACGTGCGCCCGATGCCGGCGCGGCCGGCGCTCTTGTGGACGCCTATCGCGCCGGGGAGGCCCCACCCTGGTTGGTCGCGCATCTTCTCGGCTGCATCGGCCACGAGGTTGGCTACGCCTTGGTTCGCGAGATTCTGTTGAGCGCACCCGGGATGCTCGCCGAGAGCTACGCTGGCCCCGCGCTTGCGAAGATCCTTGGAGAACATGCTCTCTCGGACCTCTGCACGCTCGTCCGCGACGCCCCGAAGCAGGCGTCTCGCGAAGGTGCCGCCTGCGGGCTCGCGCGCATCAGATCGCCGAGCGCGGAGGCCGCTCTTCTCGACGCAGCCAGCACTGGGCGCATTCGTTGGCACGTCGCCGCGAACGTCCTCGCTGGTATTCCCATCGCTCCGTGGCGTCTGTGCGAGCTGTTCCGCTCGGGCGAGATCGAGCGCCTGCGGCTCGCCACCGAGATTGTTTCGGTGGCGCTTGGTGATGCCGACGGCGGCGGAAGCACGTGGATATACGATATTGCAGCAAAGGTGGGGCCCCTGGCTCGCGAAGCGCTCGCGAACCCCGCTCTGAACATGGCTCCTCGAAAGCGGGCGCAACTGGAAGCATGGGTGTCCAAGGCGCACTGAGCGCAGCGCGTGCGCCGCATTCTTACTGGCGCGTTGGGCTGGTACCGGTGATTTGGTGAAACATGGCATGGAAGGCGCTGCTGGATGATGCTCGATGGAACCATCGAGACGACCCGACGCGCGCTGACGAGCTCGCTCGACAGGCCATCCGTTGCGCGGAGGCGGAGGCCGATGGCGCGGAGCGCGTACGCGCCTTCGAGTCGATCGCCGACTACCTCTGCGGCCGGGAGCGGTGGGCAGAGGCGTCCACGCTCTACGGTCGTCTGATCGACCTGCTGCGAGAGGATCGCGCTTCACCGGACGAGCTCGCAGCGCGGCTCGCGCGCCGTGCCGAGCTCGAGGCGAGCGCCGGCGGCATGGAATCTGCCGCGAAGCTGCTCGAGGAGGCGCTCAGCCTTTGGCGCGCGTCGTCACGAGGTACGCTGGAGCGGGGCGCCGCATGGTATGAACGGCTGGCCGACGTGCGAGCGTCGGCAGCGCACCATGCCGCTGCGTCCGTGGCGCGGGGCCGTGCTACCGAGCTGCGCGTCGAGGCTTCGGGCCAGTACTACCAGCCCCGCGTGATGCGGCATGCGAGGAGCGACGGGACCGTCGAATACGCCGTCCACGACGTCTACTTCTCCTTGTACGGCGACGTCGAAGGTTACACCAAGCACGCGCGCTCACCGCGGATGCCCTCCGTGGCCGCGCTCCAAAGGTGGCTGGAGGAGACGTTGCCGATGGCCGCAACGGGTGTACTGTGCGGCGATCTCGGCTACGTGCACTACGCGCCCCAGCTCGCTCAATGGCTTCGCCATGTTCAGGAGGAGCCGCTGGACTATGAAAGCGAGCCCGAGTATACAGTCTGACGAGCGGCTGGCACTGACCCCGCCCCGCGCCGCAAGCACACCCGCAAGTCGCACTACCCGCGAGAGGCGATGACCGTGGCTCGTCAAATGTCACCGGAGAGGCAACGCGAGTGGCAAGAGTTGAGGGGATTCTTCGACTTTTGGGAGCGCCACCTGTTCCCCAGCTTCATGCCGCTGGACGATCCACGCCATCCTGCCAACGCCTTGGAGCAAATCGCCGAGAAGCTCGGCCCTTCGAAGGCCCTGCAAGGCCTGAAGCAGGCCATCCATGACATCGTGGAGCAATACGGACATTTGAGCGGCGAAGACATCCGTCGAGCGGACGCCGCTCTCGCAGCGAATGGATTGCTTACCTTCTCGGAAGTCAGGAGGCGGTACTGGTCGAAGTATCGAGCAGTCTTGAAACGGGGAGCCATCAGGGACGAGACAGAGCTCTACTTACTGAAGGGCATCGCGGACGACTCGACGAGCGAAGTATCCGATGAAGAGCGAGCGCAGATCTGCACGCTGCTCTCACAGTATGAAGCGCATCGGCCATAACGAATGCTTGCAGGCGACGCTTTCAGAGCGACGCGCGACTGAATACGCAAGGAAGGAGAAAGCACGTGACGAAGTCAGGTCCAGTGATCGCCTCGGATGTTCCGCCCCGAGCGAAGCCGTCCAACTACCCCGAGCCGTTTGCCTCGCGCGTCGCCGGCCGGCAGAAGCAGCCCCTGGGCGATGTATTCGGGCTCAGGAGCTTTGGCGTGAATCGCACGACGTTGAAGCCGGGCGCGATGTCGGCGCTGCGTCACTGGCATTCGGTCCAAGACGAGCTCATCTACATTCTTTCGGGTCATCCCACGCTCATCACCGATGCCGGAGAGACAACGCTCGACCCTGGCATGTGCATGGGGTTCAAGGGGGGAGATCCCGACGGGCACCATCTGGTGAACCGGTCGTCGGAGGACGTCGTATACCTGGAGATCGGGGATCGCCTGCCCGGTGATTCCGGGTCGTACCCGGACGATGATCTGAAGGCCGTCATGGGGGCCGACGGCAAGTGGCAGTTCCAGCGCAAAGACGGCACGCCCTATTGACGATCAGCGCACCCAAGCACCGCGGGGAGACATTCACCATGGACTCATCGCACGGCCAGCGGGAGGACGACCGTCGAGCGGCGGGCTGGCCGCGGCCGGGTGGTGCCCTGGCAGCAACGCTTCCGCAGCGCGGGCGGTCCAGTGCTGCTCTCGCAGCACAGCCCCGTTGCAGGGGAGGAGAGATGCCTTGCTCCCGGCCGGCGCGCCCGTGGCTCCGCCCCCGGGCACGCCGCTTGCAGCGTGCGGCGCGGCCGCACGGCGGTCGCGCCCGCGCCTACGCGCGAACGCGAGGACATCCATGAGCGACCATCCACGAAGATCCGAACGAGAGGTCGTTATGGCATGGAGGCGCGGCTAGGAGACTCCAGTGAGCAGCGACTTTCTTTGGTACCTGCCGACGCACGGCGACGGTCGCGACTTGATCGGCAGCGCACACCACCTCGAGGCCGAAGCGCAGCGCCAGCGAGCGCCGGACATCGCTTACTTGACGCAAGTCGCGCTCGCGGCGGAGCGCGCGGGCTTCCTCGCGGCGCTCATCCCCACGGGCTCGCGCTGCGAGGATGCGTGGCTCGTGGCCGCGGCGGTCGCGCAGCACACGCGTCGCTTGAAGCTCTTGGTCGCGTTCCGGCCCGGGCAGATGTACCCGGCTGTAGCCGCGCAGAGCGTCGCCACCATGCAGCGCATCACGGGCGATCGTCTCCTGCTCAACGTCGTGACCGGCGGGAGCGCGAAGGAGCAGCGGGCGTACGGCGACTTCCTCGATCACGACGCGCGCTACGACCGGACCGCCGAGTTCTTGGACGTTGTCGACAAGGCGTTCGGCGGACCCGGCGTGAACCACGAAGGCGCGCACTTCCGCGTCGAGAACGGCGGGCTCGTGGAGCCGCTCGCCGTGCGTCCCACCATCTACTTCGGCGGCGCCTCCGAGGCCGCAGAGCGCGTGGCTGCCAAGCACGCGGACGTCTATCTGCTGTGGGGCGAGACGCCGAGCATGGTGCGCGATCGCATCGCCTCGGTGCGCCGCCGCGCGGAGGGCCTCGGCCGCACGATCCGCTTCGGGCTGCGCGTCCACGTCGTCACGCGCGACACCGAAGAGGACGCCTGGCGCGAGGCGAAGCGGCTGCTCGACGGCATCCCGCCCGGCGCGATCGAAGAGGCGCAGCGCGGGCTCGGCTCGATGGAGTCGGTGGGTCAGGCGCGCATGCTCTCGCTGCACGCAGGCAAGAAGCTCGGCGTACGCGAGCTCGAGGTGTCGCCGAACCTCTGGGCGGGCGTGTCGCTCGTGCGCGGCGGCGCCGGCACGGCGCTCGTCGGGAGCCATCGGCAGGTGGCCGAGCGCATCGCCGAGTACGAGGCGCTCGGCATCGATACCTTCATCCTCTCCGGGTATCCGAACCTCGAAGAGGCGGTGCGCGTGGGCGAGGATCTGTTGCCGCTCGTCTCGTCCCCGCGCCGCGCTCGCGCGCCGCTCGGCATCGTCTCCGCGTCGTGAGCCAGCCGCTGTCACGAACGCTCTCCGGCGGCGGATCGCCGTCGACATGCCCAGGGGGAAGGGCGCGCCCCGGCTCGTGCCTCACGCGCCCAGCTCGAAGAGCTGCATCGCCACCAGCGCGACGCAATCGGGCTCGCGCGAATCCGACACGATCTGACGAAGCTCGTGGAAATACCGCACGTGCAAGGCCCGCAGACGCTCGAGGTCGCGGCGCGCGACGCTGACGAGGTTGTAGGAATACAGCCCCGGATCGCCGCGACGCTGCCGGTTCGCGGCGACGTCGAGCCAGTGCGATTTCAGTCGTTGTCGCGGTTCGGCGGCGCCGCGGGTCATGTCGACCGTCTCGGCCGTGGTGGCGTACCGCCCTTCGCGCAACCGGATCAGGCCCGCACGCGACAGGGCTTCGCGGCACGCACGCACCTCGTCGTTCGGGAGCCCGAGGCGCGCGGCGACCCAGGCGTCGTCATGGCGGGGGAGGGCCGCGTAGCTCGCGAGCTCGAGGACGCGCAGGACGGCGTGAGACCAGGGTAGCTCCGTCGCTATCCGCCGGCGCTCCTCGAGCACGCGGAAGTCGCGCGCCACCGAGGGCAACTGCCCCGGATGCACGAAGAGGGCGAGGAAGTCGAGGAGCCGCTCGGTGGTCGCGTCGACGAGGGCCAGCGCATCGGGGAGCCGGGGCTGGGACGCGCCCGCGATGAAGCGCGACACCTGGGACGCGCTGCGCCCGATACGGGCGCCGATCTCCGCGTTGCTCAGCCCTCCCTTGATGACCTGAAAGAAGGTGGCCGTGAGGGCCGGGTCGGAGACGGCGACGTCGGCGCCGAAGGCCGACTCCTGGCGTACGAAGCCCGAGAGCTCGCGATGGACGTCAACGCCGTTGTAGGCCGCGACGCGCAGCAGGGTGGGGAGCGTGGGAAAGCGCCGCCCGGACTCCCAGCCGAAGGCGACGTTCGTGCCGTACCCGAGCCGGACGCTCAGCTGCCGCTGCGAGCGCCGGCCGCGGAGCGCACGGCAGAAATCCCTTGCGATTTCATCATATTGCGACCTCTTGTATCGCATATCTGCATCGATGGTAGCACATCGGAGCGATAGAATAATGCGTGGCTGCGCTACGCGGCGCTTGCGCTGGCTCGTTCGCTGCGGCAAATGGGAGCGGAGATTTCGATGAACGTACGACTCGCTTGCTGGCTCTTGGCGGGGCTGCTCATGGGGTGCTCGCACGCCGGGGGACAGACGGGGGAGGTCGGCTCCGATCCCTGTGACTCCCTTCCGCTGGCGGCTGGTCCGGCCGTGGAGCATGGCCTCACCGACCCGACGCCCCTCGGTGTGAGCGGCCAGGATGCCCTCGACGCGACAGGCCGGGCCGGGAGCTTCGACGTGGCATGGGCCAACGGGATGATGAGCGCCGTGAGCTGGTCGCTCGTCGCCGACATCGAGAGCTCACCGGCCGTGGGGTACGTCGACCGCAGCGGCGAGTGTGACGACGCGTATCTGCAGATCCTCGTGATCGGGCGTCTATCGAGCGCCGACGGCATCCTCCACCACGAGCAGCGCGGGGCGCTCTATCGGGGCGACGACGGGGCCGCGCGCCTTCGCCTGTCGTTCGTCTTCGACGAGAACCCGTTCCCGGACGTGTACACCGGCGGTGGCTCCGGAGACGGTTGCACGGGGTGCGGCGGCGCCTTCGACCTCTCCGTCGAATCGCGCTGGGAGGCGGGCGAGTCGACCCCTCGAGGCCATGTGTACCTGCTCGAGGACGGGGCGCTGCTCGGCGAAGTCGGCGCCTTTTAAGCCAGCTCCGCGGCGCGCGCGCCCGTCTTTCACCCACGGAAGCGGCCCGCGGAGCGCGCGGTCGGCGCGAGCGGCTTCTCCCCGCGTCGGTGCGACGCGGCGATTCACGGATGTAGTGACGGAGAGGATCGACGCAGCTTGGGCTCGCGACGCACGCTTCCCGTGTGCGCGAGCCTGAGCCGGCGCTTTCCTCGTTTCAAAGAAGAAGGTTGATTCATGAGTTTCGTTTCCAGGAAGATCAAGGTCCGAAGTCTCGCCGGGGTGCTCGCTGGTTGTGTCGGTCTGGTCGCCGCTCAAGCGTCGGCCGGCGTGGTCGTGGGTAAGCCCACGCCGCACGGCAACACCGATTATCCCGAGGCCGGGACGACCCTGGCGCGGGCAGGGACCTACACGCTGGTGGGCGCGCTCCAGGAGCACGTGAAGATCAGCGGGGAGGCAGAGCCCACGTTCCCCAGCACGATGCAGGGGGCCGTCTACTTGATGAACGGTACGAGCGCCACGCCCGAGCGCGTTTACCAGTTCCCGGGGGTCGCCCAGTTCAGCCTCCAGGCCGGGAGCCAGCTCGCCATCTCGAGCCGCTTCCTCGCGTTCGCGACGCGAGGCCCGAACCCTTCCACCTCGCCGCACGCGAACTCCGTGTTCATCGCCCGGAAGACCAACGGCTCATGGGCGGAGTGCCCCCTGGTCGGCGGTCAGCGAAACTGCAACGGCGCGGTGCGCGAGAACGGCCAGAACATCAGCCACGCGCTCACCCGCATCCCGCTCAGCTACCCCGCGCTCAGCAGCTTCAAGGACATCGCGCTCGCCCTGTCCGACGATTACCTCGTGATCGGCTACAAGCGACACAGCGTGCTCGAGATCTACCGCTACAACTCCTCGAACGACACGTGGGTCCTCGAGCACTTCCTCAACGAGCCGGACGAGCGCTTCACCGGCGCCGCGGTCGCGATCGACGGCGACCTCGTCGCGGTCGGATCGCCGTGGTCCGACGGCGGCGAGGCCGGGGCCGAGCTCGGCTCGGTCCGCATCTTCCGCAGGAATGCCAGCGACGTCACCTGGAACGCCGTGGCCCTCGCGAGCGGCTATTTCTCGAGCGGCGCCTTCGGGCGGAGCCTCGCCATGGCCTCCGGGAACTTGGCTGTCACGTCCGGCGCGACGTACCTCGTCAACGACGTCATGCCGCAGCAGCACCTCTCGTTTTACCGGGTGGCGGCCGACGGCACGATCACGGCGAGCCAATCGCTGGCGACGGACCACCCTCACGTGCACCTGGCGCTTCACGGCGACACGCTGGCCAGCACGGTCAGCGGTGGAGACGAGGGCCTCTCGCTCTACAAGCGCGACGCCACGTCGGGCCAGTGGGCCTACGAGACCGGCCTGATCCGCGACTTCTACAAGAGCGTCAACAGCTCCAACTCCGGGTACGGCGGCATCGATCCCATCGGCCTCGTCGGCGATGACCTGTCGCTCGGCTGGCGCGCCTTTTCGGGCCTCCTGGGCGGCGTGGTCCACGAGAAGGTCAGCCTGATCGACGCCTGCCGCGATCCTCGCAACCTCGTGACCAACTGCTCTTTCGACAATGTGACAAACACCTCGCTCGCGGGGAGCCAGAGCAGCAGCGGCTGGCAGCTCCTCAACTGGAACGGCGCCTCGGCATGGGCGGACTTCACCGGCCGCCAGATGCGCATCAACGTGCAGCAGCCCGGCTCCGACATGTGGCACATCCAGGCTCGCACCACGGTCAACCTGTCGCAGGCGGGGCGCTACCTGCTGACGTTCCGTGCCAAGGCGGACGACGTGCGCACGTTCGTGGTGAACCTGGGACGCAACGGCAACAGCGACAACAACTGGGCGAGCTACGGTCGCGTGACCGCGGCGGCGGGCCCCGCGTGGGTCGTCTACGCGTTCGAGCTCCCGAACGTCCCGCAGGATTCCGCGGCGCTCCTCGACATCAACGTCGGCAACGCAGGGACCGCGGCCGTCACCGTGGACAGCGTGAAGCTCGTTCGTCTGGCGCAGTAGCCACGTCGCGCGAGCCGCAGACGAGGGGCCAGCGAAGGCTGGCCCTTCACATCGTGCACGAGGAGCTCGCGCGCGGGCGCGCGGGCGCCAAAAGGCGCTCCTCGCGATGGGCTGAAGCGGAGCTACGCGGCCTTGGCCGGCTTCGGGTTCAGCGCGAGGAAGCGGCGCTGGTAGGCGTAGGAGCGAAAGCGGATCTGCAGCGGCGGATCGTTGCCGCTCTGGATCTCGACCTTCGCGCCGTCGTCGTGCTCGGCGCAGTGCGGGATGCGCAGCGTGTACGTCGTGCCGCCGCCGGTGCGCACCGCGATGCCCCCGAGCGCGAGCCCGGCCGCGGCGACGGCCACGTTGGTCCCGGTCTGGCCGTCGTGCGCCTTCGCCTCGACGCCGCGAGTCGCCGGCCTCGCGCACAAGCAGCAGCCTTCCGGCCAGCTGATCGTCTGGCCCGCCACCGGCGCCGAAAAGACCGGCGTCGGGTGGACGTAGTCGTCGGCGAGCACGGTGAGGACGCGCTTGTCGACGAGGTACGCGGCCTGGCACTTGTCGCAGAACGCCGGCTCGTCGGTGTGGTTGAGCTCGATCTCCGCGAGCGCCGCCTGGCAGCGCGGGCACGTCGCGGTGCCGGCCAGGTCCTTGGCGGCGAGGAGCGCCCCGAGCGCGAACACCGCGAGCCCGATGCCGCCGACGAGGCAGAGCGCCCACAGGAAACCGGAGCGGCCGATCATCGCGCGGAAACAGAGGAATGAGAGGCCGGCGAGCACCACCGTAATGACGGCGTACTTGATGGTGGAGCCCGTGTTGCGGGTCACGGTGGACGTCATGAGCGCGACCTTAGCGCCGATCGACCCTCGCGCGCGCGCCGAACGCCGTCGCGGAGAGGGGGTAGCAAGGTAGGAGGGTAGCGCGTCCAAACGCCTTCCGGCGCTCCGATACCATCGTGCCCCACATGCCCGTTGACGTCATACCCGGAGCGCGGCGCCGCCTCGATGCGCCGGAAACATAAATTATTTCAATAAGTTGGCGTGAACGTGCCCCGGAGCGGCGGACGGACCGTTCGCGGGCGTCGAAGACGTCCCTCGCTCCTCGCGGTCGTGCGCGCGCGGCAGCGCTCAGGGCGCCGTCGCGCAGCCGCGACCGCGGAAGACGACCAGACCGTCGACCTGGACGCCCACGACGTCAGGACACCCGTTGCAGTCGAAATCGGTGATGCCGATGCCGAAGCCGTCGATGTCCCGGGAGGTGCCGGGGAATGGCGCCGGCTGGCCTTCGAACGTGCCCTCCGCGGTCTGCAGGAACGACCACATCTCGGCGGTGTTTGGGCTGACCACGACGAGATCGCTCCGCCCATCGAGGTTCAGATCCGCGATCTGCAGGCCTCCGGAGGCGAAAACCTGGGGGTCATCGATGGTGAGCAGCGGCTGCGGCGCCGTCAGCTTGCCGAGGTCGTCTTGCAGCAGGATCCAGACCCGCATCGGCCCGTCGCTGTGCTCGTGCGTGACGGCGGCGACGTCCTGGCGTCCGTCGTTGTTCACGTCGCCCACCGCGACGGAGACGAACGAGACGCCCGAACTCGGCGGCGTGGTCTCGAAGAAGACCTGCTGCCCGGACGTGTCGAACCCGCGCTCGGCGTCGTGCGGAAAAACCGCGACGCCCGCGCCCACGCCGTCCATCCCGATCACCGCGTCCGGGCGCCCGTCCCCGGTCACGTCGCCGGTGACGATGCCGGACATGAACACGCCGGCCGGCAGATCGTGGGTGAGCTCGTAGCCGCCGTCGCCGTCCCCCCGGTAGACGAGGATCTTGCTGTCGTACCCGAGCCCGACGAGGTCGAGGACGCCATCCCCGTCATGATCCACGGCGCTCGAGGAGAACGTGGTCGGCCCGGCGATCGTCCTCGGGGGCTCGAAGGCGCCGCCGCCCTGGTTGTGGAGGAAGACGAGCCCTTCCTGCTGAGCGACGACGATGTCGAGCGCGCCGTCGTCGTCCGCGTCGAGCAGCAACGTGTCTTCGACCGAGTTGGCCGGCGTGGAAGGGGTGTAGATGACCTCGCCGTTCAGGTCCCGCACCCGCGGATGCGTCTGCAAATACAGCTCTTTGCGATCCGTGCTCACGAAGCGCGTCACCAGGGGCTCGGCGGCGCGTTCTTGCTCGGCGCATCGCGTCGCGGAGCCGGTCACGACGGTCGACGGTCCTCCCCTGCCGGAGACGATCGCGCGATTTTTCACCGCGGCGCGGCGATCCCCTCACACGTCGTGCACGTCACGCGTGAGGTCGAGCAGAGAGCGGACGAACGGGTCGGCCTCGTCCGCGGGCCGTCCTACGAGTCGCCCGACGATGGCGATAGGGCCGCAAGGAGTCTCGCCCATGGCGATGGCTGGGTGGTTACTCTGAACCGGGCATGGTGCCTCGCCCTTGACATCCTCAAAGCATTTTGTTCTCATTTTTCAGGTTTGCGGAGATGACGATGCCAATGCTTAGAATCGATTCGATGCGGTCCATGTCTCGCCCCTCGGCCGTGGTGTCGAGCTGCTCACGGGCCTTGTTCGCGCTGCATGCTGGATTTGCGATCGCAATTTCAGCATGCGGCGCAGAACATCCGTGTCCTTCGGAGGAGCAATTACGATACGCAGTCCGGGCGGACCTCAGCTGCCCTTCGGTTCAAGAAGTGGAGGAGGCCGCCACGCCGCACTACGAATACGACATTTCGGTCACGTTCAACGAGAGGAATGCTGGCTTCGGGGAGCTCGCCGACCGACCGTGGACGGTTTGCTGGTACCGCGTCGAGGGCTCTCCTCTCGAGTACCACTGCGCTGACGACGCGAGCATCGTGGAGGACGACAGTCTGCAGTCCAGAACGCTGCGCCTCGCCTTGGTTCAAGAGACCGGGCGCGACGACCTCTGGGCGGAATCCAAGCGCTTTTCGGACGAAAGAACTGGTTATCCGATCGCATGCGACGCCGAGGGGTTGCTTTACGGCCATACCATCGTCCACGAGGTGACGACGCTGGATGCCGCCCTGGCCACGATGCCCGCCGATTGTCCCGCCATGTTGACCGAAGAACAGCTGAGCGACGCGCTCGTGGATGATCCTTCCGCGGAGGATGGGAAGCGCGAATGGAACGAGGCCGGCGAGAGGCTTTCTGGGCTGGTGGGACGCGATTTCTACCCGGCGCGCGTGCACTGCGTTTACGATGTGATCGAGGCGCGCGTCTGCAGGACTTCTGAGCTTGGTTCGGGATTCGGACCCAAGTGACGAGGTGGAGCGCTCCGGGTCTCCAAGCCGATGTCAGGAGGCTGCGCTCGCGGCTCCGCACCGCATCGCCGAGGAGCAGGCGCCGTCCCCGCACCGGCCGGTCGAGGCGCGCGGTCCCCCCATCTCGCTCCCCCATCGCCCCGCGGGGACCGACGCCCAGCATCGGCGCGACGAGCGCCGGGTGTCTCCCGGTCATCAGCGACCCGGAGCATGTCGTAGATGCCGCGCGACGGATGCCGTCGAGGTGAGCTTCCGGTGAGCAGGCGGCGCCAGGCTGCCTTGCGCGCGGTCGACGTCTGGAGTCGTCCCGTCGAGACAGATCCGGGACGGAGCGCCGGCTTCGTTCTTTATCCGGCATGGAGGAGGGCCAGCCGCCGTCGTCGCCGCGCACCGGCAGCCGCGAGCAACCAGCGCGGCATGCCGGCGGAGGGCGTCATGCGAGGGCGCCCTGGACGCACCCGCGGCCTGTGCGGCCCTCAGCTCGGGTTCGGTGTCCCCCCGCGGGCCGCAGCTCCACGTGGATGCAGCCCTCGGCGCAGAGGCGGACCGCGAAGGCATCCACGAGGCGTCGGGGCTCGTTAGGCACAGCAGCAAAATTCCGCCCTGTGCCAGCGACGTGCCCTGTGATAAGAGACAATGGCACATCCGCGATCACATGTGGGGCCATGAGATCGCAGGAAGGGGGTAAGGCCATGGGATCGCGTTTGAGGGCAGCGCTCGCCGCTGCGGTGATGGCGGCGTCCATCTCTGCCGTTCACGACGTCTTCGCGGAACCGGAGGATGACGGGCTCGAGGAGCAGGAGAAGGCCTGCAACGATAACGTCACGTACTTTCGATCGAGAGTCGACAACGTCGTCATGTGGTCGAGCATCTTCATGATCACTGGCGCAGTCATCTCCGCGACGGGAAGCGCTCTCGCCGGCTTCCTCAACAGTAACTCACGCAGGAAGGCAGCAGCGATCGTTGGGGCACTTGGGGCTGTTTTGACGGTGACGCCGAAGGTGCTTCCCGACAAGGAGCATTTGTTGGCATCACTGAGCTCCGCCGAGAAACATCGTCTGGTTGGAACGAAGATCAGGAACCAGTTCCAGTTCGCGAGACCAGGCGAGTCATTGGTCGATGCGCAAAAGTATGTGTCTGCCAGATTCACCGACTGCGCGAGCCTCGATCCGCCTCAGGGCGTGCCGGAGCTGCCTTCGTTGGACCCCGTGTCGTCATACGAACCAACACCAGTGGCGCAGACTCCCGAACCAATATCAGTGGCGCACGTTCCCGAATCAATATCAGCGGCGCAGACTCCGGTGGTTGCGTCTTCCGATCGATCAGCGCAGTTCGCTCGCGCGGCGGCGCCAACCACCGCTCAGCGTAGTCCGCCTCACGCCGGTGATAACCGACCAGGACGCAAAATTTTCCAGCCAGCACAGAAGCCGACGATTCCATTCGATGCTGCGCGTTCGGATTTTTAACAGCCGGTACGGCAGCCCATTGTGGCGTTGCGTCTGTACAGGATACACGCGCTAGGACCTTGCGCTTGGCGTCGAACGGGACGAAGACCCCCTCCATCTCCGGCTGCGCGCAGCAAACACGACAGGTCTGGTTCGTATAGAGCACTCCGCTCGGGTGCTGGATGATGACCCCCAGTCCTGCGTCGTAAAGTCGGATGCGCGCCGTCATGATCCCCGTCTCCACGAGCAGCCCGGACCACCGCCGGAAGCGCCTGCATCGCAGGGCGGAACGGCCGGCAGGCTACCACAGGGAGCCGCGATCCGCAGACGCCCCCAGGGGAACCGCTGCGGCGCAGCGACCCGACCCAGGTTGCGGCGCCGCCCGCAGGTCGCGGCGCCTCCCCCGCCCTCGCCTCTCCTCCCCCGGCAGAACCCGCGCCGCGCAGCCCGCTTCCTCGCAGGCACCCCCACCGCGCCGGGGTCCTCTCGCCAAGCCGATCCCGCCCAACACCTCGGCAAGCGTAAGGGAGCTCTCCGCACGGCGGTGAACAGCACACCGGATCCCACCGGCCCGGCGACGCCGCGATCGAACTTCACCTCACACGCTCGGCTCACCCCTCTCGTCCCTCGCCGGCCGCTCGTCGGTCGCCCTCGACACCGACCGCCGGCCCACGTTAGCTTGAGGACCAACGATGACGAGCACACCGATCGCTCCCCCATCCCCAGGGCTCCCCGCGAGCACCATGAGGGCAGTCCGCAGCGCGCCTTTCGCGGTGATCGAGTGCGCGGGGGACCTCGGCGATCTCGAGATCGACGCGTGGAACGGCGAGGCGGAACGCATCTTTGGAATTACCGCTGACGAAGCGGTGGGCCGCCGCCTCACGGACACGATCGTGACCGGACCGGACGCAGAGGCCTTCCGGCGCTCGCTCGAGCAGCCGGGCGCCCCGATCCGCTGCGCCCACACCCGCAAGGACGGGCGCGCCGTCGTGTGCGAGTGGCGACTCGCGCCGGTGCTCGACGACGGCGGCGCGCCGATTCGGCTGCTCTGCTTCGGGCTGGAGGTCACGGAGCAGGAGAAGGCCGTCGAGCGGCTGAGGGAGAGCGACGTCATCCTCCGGGCCATCCTCGACAACGTGGACACGGCCGTGACCCGGATGGATCGAGACGGGTTCTGCACCTTTCACGAGGGCAAGAACCTGAAGGCCCTCGGCCTGACGCCAGGCCAGTTCGTCGGAATGAACGTGTTCGACGAGCCTCCCGCTCCGATGGACATGGAGCCGATGCGAAGAGCGGTCCGGGGCGAGCTCGTCCGCACCCGCGTCGAGGCGTTCGGGATGGCCTGGGAGACGTGCGTCGTCCCGCTCCGCGACGCCCGCGGGGAGCCCGACGGCGCCGTCAGCTTCACGGTCGACGCCACGGAGGCGAAGCTCAGGGAAGACGAGCTGAAATCGCGGCTCGAGCTGATCGAGCGCCAGCAGCAGGTGATCCGCGACCTGTCGACGCCCATCATCGAGGTCTGGGACAGCGTGCTGACCCTCCCGATGGTCGGCGTCGTCGACAGCACGAGGGCCGCCGACGTGATGGACGACCTCCTGGCCGCCATCGTGGACAAGCAGGCCCGCTTCGCGATCCTCGACCTCACCGGCGTCGAGGTCGTCGACACGAAGACGGCGAGCTACCTCATCGAGCTCGTCCGCGCCATCCGGCTCCTCGGCGCCGAGGGGGTCATCACGGGCATCCGAGCCAACGTGGCGCAGACCATGGTCTCCCTCGGGCTCGACCTGTCGGGCATCGCGACCGTGGGAAACCTCCGCGCTGGCCTGAAGCTGTGCATGCAGCGCGCGGCGGCGAGCGGCGCGCCCGAAAGAAGCGCCCCGCCGAGGCTCCCGGGAGGCGGCTCGCGCTGAGGCGGAGGGGGTGGATCCGGCCTCGCGGGTCGGGCGGACCGCCTCGCCGCCCCTGCGCGCCGCGCCGCCCGCGTGTTTCCGACCGCTACGTTGAGTGCTAGACAGGGCCGACATTGGCACCTTCCGTTGGCAGAGGAGCTAAGCGGCGGCTGGTCGAAGAGCTGCTCGTGGCGGTGACCGATTTGCAGAACGCCTCCGAGATGGTCGGCGCTGCGGCGGCCGATAGGTTCGGCCTCAACCGCACCGACGCCCGCTGCGTGGCGTACCTGATGACACGCGGCCCCATGACCATCGGTGAGCTCGGCGACGCTTCCGGGCTGACCCCGGGAGCGCTCACGTTCGTCGTCGATCGGCTCGAGCAGGCCGGGTACGTCCAACGAGCGCGCGATCCCGACGACCGCCGGCGCGTGAAGGTCGAACCCACCGACCAGGCCCGCCAAGTGGCCGAGGAGTTCTGGGGCGAGATCAGCAGGGAAGCAGAGGCCACACTCTCGGGCTACACGCTCGAGCAGCTCCAGGTGCTCATCGATTTCGTTCGGGGCCAGGTCGATCTGCAGCGGCGTCAAGCGGCTCGCCTTCGTGACGCGTCCGGTGATCCAGCCGCGGTCATCGGCAGGAAGAGGGGTCAACGCCGCTGACGAGCCGATCGTGCGCCGGCGTGTCGCAGCCGTGTGCTAGCGAAAATCGGCGGCGTGATCGATCGCCCATTCGAGGAACGTACGCGCGGGCCGGCCTGTCACGTCCTCCACGACGCGCGTCACCTCGGCCGGGTGCGCCACCGCCGCCGCGAGCTGACCGAGGACGGCATCGACGATCGCCGCCGGCGCGTACCTCATCATCGCCTGTCGCGCCTCTCCGGGCGGGATCTCCTCGAACCGCAGCGTCCGTCCGATGGCCTGCCCGATGAGGCTGACCTGCTCGGCATGGGTGATCGCCTGAGGGCCGGTCAGCCGGTACTTCGCGCCGTCGTGACCCGCGTCGACGAGCGCCCTCACGGCGACGGCGGCGATGTCCCGCTCGTGGATCGGCGCCGTGCACGCGCCGCCGTACGGCGCGCGGACCACGTCGCCGGCCTTGATCTGCGCCGCCCAGTGCAGGCTGTTGCCGGCAAACTCGTTCGGGCGCAGAAATGTCCACTGTAACCCCGACAGCCTGATCGCTCGTTCGAAGGCCCCGTGGAGCTCGGCGACCGCGTCCGGCTGCCGCTCGACGTCGTCGAGCACGTCGCCCGTCGACAAAAGGACGATCCGCCGAACGCCGGCGCGCCTGGCCGTGTCGACGAAATCGGCTGGAGCGCCGCCCATCGCGACGAGGTACGCGGCCTCGACCCCGTCGAGGGCGGAAGCCAGTTTCTTTGGCTCTGCCAGATCGCCTTGCACGACGTCCGCCGCCTCCGGGATGCAGGCCGAGCCGGGGTTCCGGGTCAGCGCACGGATCGTGTGACCTTCGGCAAGGAGCCCGTCCACGACGTGCCGTCCGACGCTGCCAGTTGCTCCTGTCACCAGGATCATCGTTCTTCCCATCCTTTCCCCGAGCTACCGCGCATATAGTCTAATTTTTGTATGTTACAATTTTTGTAATATATGGACGGGCGCTCGGCGTGTCAAACCTCGGTCCACCGCGCCAGCTCAGGCTGGCGACATGCCATCGGCCGGAGCCGGGGCCCGTGAGGTCCGGCAGGCTCATCGAGCACCAGCTCGAACGAGCGCGGGGCGCCCCGGGCGCCGCCCGGCCCGCGGCGGGGCGGCGACGCCGAGCGCGCGCCGCGGGTCGGCCGGATCGCTCCGCCGCCCGAAGTTCGCGTTTGCTTCGGCAATCCCAGCCCCGTAAGGAACGGCGGACAGGCGCCCCGCGCGGCGCCGGGAGACGCCGACCGTGACCACCCCGCCCCAGAGCCCCACGAACGTCGGCCAGCGCCCCGGGAGCCCGCGCCGCGCTGGGCGCGCCTCCCTCGCGCGCCGCGCCGCCCTCGGGCTCGCCCTCGCGCTCGCCGGCGCCGCGCCCGCCGCGTGCGCGCCGCGGGGGGCCGCCGCCCCGTCGGCCGTCGAGGCGCCCCTGCCCGCCGCGTTCGGCGCCGCGCTCGAGGCCGAGATCGCGAGCTCCGCCGCGGCGGCGCCGTACCTCGCCGCCATCGAGGCCGCCGTCGACGCGCCGGGCGACGAGGGCGCGCTCGCCACCGCCGTCGCGTCGCTCGACGCGCTCGTCTTCGGCGCCGGCACCGCGGGCGGCTCCGCCCCCGACGCCTCGGCGATCGCCTTCCGCTCGCGCGAGGCGCTCCCCGAGGTCGCACGCCGCCTCCAGCGCGCCTGGGCGTTCGCGGACGTCTCCGGCCGCGGCGCGCCGGAGATGCCCTTTTTGCGCGGCGCGCTCGCGAGCGCCCTCCACCGCATCGCCCTCCACGTCGGCGACGAGGCCGCGGCCGCGACGTGGAGCGCGCGCCGCGGCTGCGCGAACGAGGCCGCCCTCGTCGGCCCGCTCGACGCGGCGCCGCTCCAGAGCCTCACCCGCCCCTCGCCGGTGAGCTCCGCGAAGGGCGCGCCGCTCGCGCGCTCGTACCCCGGCATCGCGCCGTTCGCGACCGCCGTCTCGCCCATCGTGGTCCGCGCCGACGCCTGCGCCATCGACGTCGACGCGGTGAGCGCCCTCCAGGGCACGCGCGCCGTGGTCGTCGACCTCCACAACCCCGTCGCCCAGCGGGTGAGCCTCGCGCTCGCCTCGTCGTCCGCCGCCGCGCTCGAGGTGGGCGGCGTGCCCGCCCTCCACCGCGACTACGCGGCCGGCGGCGCGCAGGTCACGCGCTTCGCGACCGTGGAGGCCCAGCCGGGGACGCTGCGCGTCGTCGTGCGCGTGGCCCAGAAGCGCGACGGCGGCGCCATCGAGCTCAGCGCCTTCGGCGAGAACGGCCTCCCGCTCCGCGCCCGCGCGCCGCGCCCCGGCGCCGCCGCGACCTCGACGGCGGCGCGGCCCGCCGCGGTCAGCGTGGTCCCGGCGCCGAGCGCCCCGGGCGAGCGGCTCGGCCCCGCCGCCGTCGAGGTCGCGGCCGCCGCGCTGCTCGCGCTCGGCGACGCACGCGCGGCCGAGCGCCTCCTCGACCCGGAGGGCGACGGCCGCCTCGACCAGGGCGGCGCGCCCGCGCCGGCGTCCGCGTCGTCGCCCCGCGCCGCGCCGGCCGCCCCGCGCTCGCCGCGCCTCGACCTGCTCTACGCGCGGGCCGTCCGCCGCGTGGGCGATCTGCCCGAGACCAAGGTCGTCGAGCGCACCCGCGCCGCCGTCGATCGCGCGCTCGCCGCCTGGCCCGCGTCGTGGGAGGCGCGCCTCTACCGGGCGGAGCTCGCCGAGCGCCGGGGCGGCCAGGGCGAGGGCACGATGGACGCGCTCCGCGAGCTCGGGGTCAGGGTCGCTCCTCCGACAGGGCCGTCCGGGCCGAGCGCGCCCGCGGTCCCCGACGCCGACCGGATGGTCCTCGCCGAGCTCGCGATGGTCGCCCACCGCGCCGGCGTCACCGACGTCGCCGAGGCCGCGTACGCGAGGCTCGCCGCGGCCGCGCCGGGCTCGGCGCTGCTCGCCGCGGTCGACGACCGCGTCCACGGCCGCGCCGGGGTCGACGCGGTGAAGGCCGCCTGCGGCGGCGGGCTCGACCGCTCGGGCAACGCGTGCCTCGCCGCGCTCCTCGGCGCGAGCGGCGACCGCGCCGCGGTCCTCGCCGAGATCCAGCGGCTGCGCCGGCTCCGCCGCGCGCCGGACGCCCTGCGCGACGTCGAGCTCCGCGAGCGGGTCGCCCGCGGCGACCTGCGCGGCGCGCTCGCCGTGTACGACGCCATGCCGCCGGGCGAGCGCGTGATGCTGGAGGCGCTCGGCCTCGCCGCCGGCCGCGGCGACGTCCGCGCCGCGCGGGGCCGCCTCGCCCGCGACCGCGCGACCGCGCGCGACGCCCCCGCCGCGCTCGGCCCCATCTCCCGCGCGCTCGGCCTCACGCCGGACCCGGCGCCGCCGCTCGAGGCCGAGGGGCGCAAGCTCGTGCTGGAGGACCAGGCCAAGGCGTTCCTGCCCGGCGCCGCGGTCGCGGTGCTCCGCCACGTCGAGCGGTTCACGATCGCGCCCGACGGGCTCGTCCACTACGTGACCTACGACCTCCGCCGCGTCTCCGGCACCACGGACGTCGCCCAGGGCGCGGTCGCCTTCGGCCCGCTCATCGAGGGCCGCGGCATGCCGCGCCTTTTGCGCCGCCGCATCCACAAGCGCGACGGCCGCATCCTCGCGCCCGACGCCGCGTCGAACGCCGCGCAGGAGCACAGCGACCTCTCGCAGCTCGAGCAGGGCGACTACATCGAGCAGGTCACCGAGGGCTACGCGCTGCCGGGCGACAGCGGCCAGCTCGTCATCGACACCTGGGACCTGCTCCCCGAGCGGACGAGCGTCCGCGAGGCGACGATCGAGGTCCGCCGCCCGTCGTCGCTCCCGCTCGCGGTCTGGTCGCACCCGCTGCTCGGCGCCGCGGAAGAGCGCGCCGAGGGCGCCTCCACGGTCAGCGTCTGGCGCATCCAGGACCAGCCGCCGCGGCGCATGGAGGACGGCGTGCCCCAGGTGGAGATGGGCGTGGGGGTCAGCCTGGGGACGCAGACCTGGGGCCACGTGGCCGCGGCGATCGACGAGAACCTCCGCGCGCTGTCGGACCGCGACCCGTACATGACCCGCTGGGCGCGGGAGGCGGCGGGCCCGGAGCGGGCGCCGTCGCCCGCGCTGCTCGAGCGCGTCGTCGCGGCCGCGGGCAAGGCGCTGAAGGTCGCCGGCGGCGCCGAGCTCTCGGATTTCGCGGCGCTCATGGCCGGCGGCCCGCAGCGCACGACGGCGCGCGCGATGATCGAGCTCGGCCAGGGCAGCCGGTCGTGGGTCGTCTACCGCGCGCTGCGCGAGCTCGGCGTGCGCGCCGACCTCGCGATCGCCGAGACCGAGCCGTTCAGCTCGTCGGCCGACTTCCCGCCGCACGCGGGGCGCTTCCGCCACCCGCTCGTCATCGCGCGCCTGCCGGGCGGCGACGTGTGGATCGACGCCGACGTCGAGGGCCCGCCGCTCCCGCCCGGGCGCATCAGCCCCGAGCTGCGCGGCCGCGCCGCCATGCTGCCGGGCGGCGAGCTCGTCACGGTGGCCGGCACGAGCGGCGAGACCGGCGACGAGGTCGACCTCCGGCTCGCGGTCGACGCGCACGGCAACGCCTCGGGATCGTTCACGATCTTGCTGCACGGCCGGTCGGCGCAGGCGCTCTCGGAGGCGTTCGAGACGGTGGTCGGCACGGCGCGGCGCGAGATGCTCCGGGGCGTCGTGCTCGGCTGGCTCCCGTGGGCCGACGTCGAGGACGTCGCGGTCTCGTCGACGGAGGGCTCGTGGGAGGTCGCGCTCCGCGCGGCCGTGACGATCCACGGCTTCGCGCGGCCGGAGGGCAAGGACGCCGCGGCGTGGACGCTGCCTGGGCTGGAGCCGGTGCACCTCGTGTTCCCGCGCGCGTTCGCGGGCACGCTCGGCGCCACGTACGCCTCGCGCGGGGCGCGCAAGAGCGCGCTCTCGATCGAGACCGCGCTCCAGTACCACGTGCGCCGCCGGATCGAGCTGCCGGAGGGGTACGCGGTCCAGCGCGCGCCCGAGGGCGTGCGGGTCGAGCACGCGGGGCTCGAGGCGTCGCGCAAGGGCAGCTACGGCGCGGCGATCGAGGAGGATTTCGCGCTGAGCCTGCCGACGGGCACGGTGTCGGCCGACGAGTACAAGGCGTTCGTCGGGCGGGTGCAGGCGGTCGACAGCGGCTTCATGGCGGGCATCCGGGTGGCGCGGCCGGCGCCGGCCGGGGGCGGCGCGCCGAAGGCGGCGGGGCGGGGCCCGGCGCAGCCGCAGGGCGCGGAGAAGCGGCCGCAGGGCGCGGAGAAGAAGCCCTGAGCCTCGACGTCCGCGAGGCGGTCCCGCTGGCCCCGCTCACGACGCTCGGCGTGGGCGGCCCGGCGCGCTTCTTCGCCGAGGCGGCCGACGAGGCCGCGGTGGTCGAGGCGTTCCGCTTCGCCGAGGCCCGCGGGGTGCCGCTGTTCGTGCTGGGCGGCGGCTCGAACCTGCTCGTCGCCGACCGCGGGGTCGACGCGCTGGTCTTGCGCGTCCGCGTCCGCGGGGTCGAGCTCGCGGGCGGGGGCGACGCCGCCGGCGGCGGCGGGCGCGGCCCGCGCGTGCTCGTGCGCGCGGGCGCGGGCGAGGGGTGGGACGACCTCGTGGCGCGGGCGGTCGCCGAGGGCTGGGCCGGGGTCGAGTGCCTGTCGGGCATCCCGGGCGACGTCGGCGCGACGCCGATCCAGAACGTGGGCGCGTACGGCCAGGAGGTCGCGGAGACGATCGCCGAGGTCCGGGCGGTCGACCGCGCGACCGGGGCGGCCGTCGCCATCGCCGGGGCGGACTGCGGCTTCGGGTACCGCGACAGCCGGTTCAAGCGCGCGTGGCGCGGGCGGTACGTCATCACGGCGGTCACGTTCGCGCTGCGCCCCGGCGGCGCCGCGGCGGTCCGCTACCCCGAGCTCCAGCGGGCGCTCGCCGCGGCTCCGGGCGGGGCGCCGCCGCCGCTCGCCGAGGTGCGCCGCGTCGTGATCGCGCTCCGCCGCGGCAAGTCGATGGTGCTCGATCCGGCGGACGAGAACGGCCGGAGCGCGGGGTCGTTCTTCATGAACCCGACGCTCGAGGCGGGCGCGGCGGCGGGCGTCCTCGCGCGCATCGAGGCGGCCGGCGTGCTCGCGGCCGGCGAGGCGGTCCCGCGGTATCCGGCGGGCGAGGGCCGGGTGAAGCTGTCGGCCGCGTGGCTCATCGAGCGCGCCGGGTTCGCGAAGGGGACGCGCCACGGCGCGGCGGGCATCTCGACGCGCCACACGCTCGCGCTGGTGAACCGCGGCGGCGCCACCGCGGCGGAGCTCTTGGAGCTCGCGCGGCGCGTGCGGCGCGGGGTGCTCGATCGGTTCGGCGTGGCGCTCGCGCCGGAGCCCGATCTCGTCGGGTTCGCGCCCGGCGACGTCGACGATCTGGTCGGCGACGCCCACGCGGCCGGCCAGGGCCGCTGAGGCGCCCCGCGCGCCGCCGACCGCGCGCCGCCGACCGCGCGGCCCTCCGCCGCGCCACCAGCCGATCCGAACGGAAATAGCCGCTTCAGCTGCCAATGCCGTCCTGGGCGACAGCAACTAGGAGGCATTCCGACACACGATCGCCACAGAGCCCCTCTACGCTCCACGGCGCGTTCTTGTCCTTGCCGCCGCTCCTCACCCTCCAAGGCTCCCCATGCCCGACATCTTCGTCGTTCAATCGAGCGCCCTGCCCTCCTCCACCAGGCTCGTAGCTTTTCATGGCACCGAGGGGATCTCGAAGCTCTATCGCTTCGAGCTCTACCTGGTGATGACCAACGACGTCGGCCATGGCTTCGACATGGCCGCGGCCGTGGGCCAGCCGCTGACCATCTCTCTGCAGCGGAGCGAGAGCGAGAACAGCGGCGACTCATCCTTCGTTCGAAGCGGCGTCCTGGGCAGCATCGAGCTCTTGAACGACACCGCCGGCCGGTGCGTCTTCCGGGCCACCCTGGTCCCGCGCCTCGCCTTGCTGGCCATGGCGTTTCACAGCCGCATCTTCACCGAGAAGGCCATCCCGGAGATCATCCAGGCCGTCCTTCACAAAGGCGGCGTCACGGACTGCGATCTCCTGCTCCAAGGCGCCTACGCCGCCGAGGAGCATGTCTGCCAGTACCGCGAGAGCGACTACGCCTTCATCACCCGGTGGATGGAGCGCGAAGGGATCTATTTTTACTTCGAGCACGGCGAGGGCGGCGAGACGCTCGTGCTGGCGGACGACCGGTCGGCCCATCAGCCGTATGGCGGCAAGCCCGTTCGTTATTACCCGCAGCCCGGCGGCGCCAACACCGCGAAAGACTCCTTCTCCGCCTTCACCTGCCGGCATGAAGCCGTGCCGAGCGCGGTCCGCCTCAAGGACCACAACTACGCCAATCCGGCCGTACCGGTCACCGGGCAGGCGCTGGTCTCCCCGAATGGCTTCGGCGAGGTCAGCCTGTTCGGCGCGCGCTTCTTCTCGGCGGGCGACGGGGAGCGGCTGGCGCGGGTCAAGGCCGAGAGCCTGGCCGCGACCAGCGTCGTCTACCAGGCGATGGGCAACGCGGCGACGCTGCTCCCTGGGTTCACCTTCGAGATCGACGAGCACCCGCGGGCCGCGTTCAACACGAAGTATCTGGCCATCGAGGCCGAGCACTGGTGCATCCAGAACCGGGACATGCCCGAGCTCAGCGAGCTCGTGTCGTGGCGCGAGAACTACCGCATCGAGGCCAAGGCCATCGCCGCGACGGTGCAGTTCCGCGCGGCGCAGGTCACCGCGTGGCCGCGCATCTACGGCACCGAGCCCGCGGTCGTCGACGGCGCGGCGGTCAGCGAGTACGCGCAGATCGACACCCATGGCCGCTACCGGATCAAGTTCCACTTCGACGAGAGCGACCTGACCGGGGGGAAGGCGTCGACCTGGGTCCGGATGCTCCAGCCCCACGGCGGCGGCATCGAGGGCTTCCACTTCCCGCTGCGCGCCGGCACCGAGGTCATGTGCGCCTTCGAGGGGGGCGACCCCGACCGGCCGGCCATCGTCGGGGTCGCGCCCAACGCGCTGACGCCGAGCCCGGTCACCTCGGGGAACAACACGCGGAACGTGATCCAGACGGGCGGGCGGAACCGGCTCGAGATCGAGGACCAGGCCGGGCAAGAGCGGATCACCCTGTCGACGCCCCACGCGAACACCTACATCCGGATGGGGGCGCCCAACGCCGGCTCGACCTATGAGGTGAAGACGAACGGCCACGCCTTCACGTGGATCGGCGGCTCCTCCGAGAACATCGTGGGCGGCAACCGGACGGCGATCACCGTGGGGATCTCCGAGAGCATCGTGGGCGGCTTCGCCCTGAGCATGGTCGGGGGATACTCCGGGAGCTTCGTCGCCGGATACTCGCAGAACGTGATCCTGGGCTACCGCGACACGCGCATCCTCGGCAACGAGTCCACGAACGTCTACGGCAATCGAAAGACCCGCATCAAGGGGACCCGGAAGACGACGATCGGCGGCGACAGCACGACCTTGCTCATGTCGAGCCGCGAGCTCACCGTCAGGGGCGACAGCGACTTGACCATCTTCGGGAAGCGCAAGACCCATATCCGAGGCCGCGACAAGGGCGTCTTCGACAACGGCCGAGAGACGACGGTCTTCGTTCAGAACGAAACGACGATCAACGGCAAGAGCAAGACCCGCGTCACCGGTACGCGGGACACCGAGATCGTCGGCCGCGCCACCAGCGACTTTCGCGGAGGGCGAAAGACCACCGTCCTCGGGGCGAACGAGACGACGATCAGGGGCAGCAGCACCACCGAGATCTTCGGCCCCAGAAAGACGACAGTCACTGGGAAGAGCGAGAGCACCATCAACGGCATCGCCGAAGGCACCGTGACCGGTCTCTACAAGACCAAGATCGGGTCGCGCGTCGAGGTCATCAACGGAACGAAATACGAGAATATCAAGGGGCTGGCCTACAAGAAAGCCCCCAACGAGATCAAGGAGCTGAGCATCTCGAAAATCAGGGCAAAGGGCTACAATGCCACATACGAGATCATGATGATCAAGACCCACCTCGGCCTCTCGAACGCGGACTTGCACATCCTGAAGTGATCCGCTTGCCACGCACCAAACCGGCTGGCGCGCATCGCTGAGCCGTGCGACCCATCGAGCCCGCTACCCTGGAGTCCGTCGGATGAAGATCGTCAAACCCATGCGCCTCGGGGTGGTGCCGAGGGTCTTCATGAGCCAGCGCACCCCGCACCTCCTGATCAGCGCCTTCGTCGGCTTCTCCTACGACAGGCCGGCCCGGCTGCTCTACGAGCCGACGGTCTGGACGATGGCCACGGAGGAGCTCGGCAAGGACGGCCTCCTCGACGAATTCAATCCCAAGACCCGGGGCGAGCTCCTGGTCACCGGACGCTGCTATCCGCCGGGGCGCGTCGCTCGCCCCGCGAGCTCGGTCCGCGTCCAGCTCGGATCCATCGACAAGAGCCTCTACGTCGTCGGCGATCGGACGTGGGGCGTGCTCGGCATGTCGGCCCCGGCGCCGTTCACCGAGATGCCCGTCACCTGGCGGAACGCGTTCGGCGGGAGCGGCTTTGCCAAGAACCCGCTGGGCAAGGGCTACGGCGACAGGAGCGCGGCGCTCCCCAACATCGAGTCGCCCAGGCACCTGATCCACGCGCGCGGCGACCGCCCGGCGCCCGCCGGCCTCGACGGGTACGACGTGACCTGGCCTCAGAGGTTCTCGAAGATCGGCACCCACGACGCGGCGTGGCGCAACGAGTGCTTCCCCGGCTTTGCGCGGGATCTGGACCCGACGATGTTCAACATGGCCCCGGACGACCAGCAGGTCGACGGGTTCTTCCGGGGCGACGAGACCTTCGTGGTCGAGAACATGCACCCGGACAAGCCTCGGATCGAAGGCGCGCTCCCCGGGGTCGCGAGCCGGTGCTTCGTCTGCCTCAAGACGCGCGACGGGGTGGAGATCCGCGAGCCCGCCATGAAGCTCGACACGGTGCGTCTGTTCCCGCACCGCGAGCGAGGCGTCGTCCTCTTTCGCGGCGGCGTCGAGATCGCCGAGGACGACGCGAAGGACGTGGTGGCCGTGCTGGTCGCCTGCGAGGCCATGGGCGCTCCCAAACCCGCCGCGGTTTACCATGAGTACCTGGCCCCCCGGCTCGGCCCCCGGAACCCCGAGCTCCCGGACGACGAGGATGACGTGCTCATGCCCGAGCCCGAGGATCCGGAGGCGCCGCCGCTGCCCGACGACAAGCTCTCCGGGCTCGCGTCGAGGCTCCGGCGGCAAGGCTTTCTGGGAGGTACGCCGGATCGAGCGGTCAGGCGCGCGGCCGCTGCCGCGGCCGGGGCCGGCGTGGTCGCCGCCGGTGCGCGCGAGGCCGGAGCAGAGAGCGACCCCGACATCGAGGAGATCGAGGCCGAGCTCCGCGCGATGGGGATCGACCCCGAGCCGCTCGATGCCGCGGCCGACGACGACGCGGGGGAGCCGGCTTGGGACTCCCCCGAGGGCGAGGACGACGAGGAGAGCCTCGCGTGGTCCGAGTCCGAAGCGGACGCGGGGGTAGACCACGAGGCGGACCCGGCGTCGAGCGAGCCTGCGGCCGCGACGACGACCACCGACCCGGACGACGACGCCGAGGACGCCGAAGCGCTTCGCCAGCACGAGGAGCTCGCGGAATGGGCCAAGAAGCGGCTGCGGGACCAGGGGTTCGAACCTGAGGCAGATTTCTCCCGGCAAGGCCCCTCCGAGGACCCCGAGCCCCTCGACGACTCCGAGGAAGCCCTGGTCCGCTTGGTCGAAGGTAAGGCCCGCGCTGCGGTGCACATGCACGGGGTCGACGTCGGCGCGTTGCTCGCGAAAGCGCGTCAGCACGCCTCCGAGCGCCCGAGCGAGGTCACGGTGTCGCAGGTCCGCGAGCGCGCGCGGCAGACGCTGGAGAGCGAGGGCGTCACACCGGAGAAGACCGAGGAGCTGCTGTCGGGATTGGACTGGCGAGCGCTCGAGGAAGGAGCTCGGGCCGACGACGACGCCGACCTCGACGGCTACGACGATGCCTTCGCCGAGGCCCCCGATGCCCTGCCCGAGGAGCCAGGCGGGGACCCCCTGCCAGAGGACGAGGGCTGGGGCGGTGAGCCACCAGGAGACGAGGACGTCAAGCTCGCGGAGGAGCTGGACAAGAGGGCTTCGTTCTCCGAGACGTGGGGCGAAGACGGGCCGCGGCTCGCGCACCTCTTGCCGGCCTCCGCGGCCCTCGACAGCGAAGAGGCCCTGCGGCTTCGGCGCGAGGTGGAGGCCGGGCACAAGGAGGGACGGAGCTTCGCGGGGTGCGACCTCACGGGCGCCGACCTCTCCCACCTCGACCTCGAGGGGATCGACCTCTCGGGCGCCGTCCTCGAGTCGGCCTTCCTCACCGGGAGCATCCTGCGAAGGGCGAACCTCACGGGAGCCGTCCTTGCGCACGCGAACCTGGTGGGCGCGGATCTCGCGGGGGCCAAGCTCGACGGGGCCAACCTCGGTTCGGCGTGCCTGCGGGACGTGAAGGCCGGCGGAGGCGTCGATTTCGGCGGGTCCGTGCTCGCCAAGGCCGACCTCTGGGGAGCGGACCTGTCCGGCGCCAACCTCTCGGGCGCTGATCTCTCCGAGGCGAACCTCTGCGATGCGAACCTGGAGAACGTCGTCGCGGAGAAGGCGACGTTCCAGAACGTGGACCTCACGGAGGCGCGCCTCGCGGGCGCGCGGCTCTCGGGGAGCACATTCAACGAGGTGAACGTCACCGAGGTCGATTTCACCGGCGTCGACCTGAGCTCCGCCACCTTCATCGCCGCCGAGGGCGACGGCGCGGTCTTCCGGAACGCCATGGCGAAGGACCTCGCGATCGTGAAGGGCTCGTCCTTCGCGGGCGCAGACTTCGGCGGAGCGACGCTCGCCGGCGCGAACCTGATGGGGACGCGCCTCCACGGCAGCAACTTCGCCGACGCCGACCTGCGCGGCGCGCTGCTCAACGAGGCCGACCTGACCGAGGCGAAGCTGGATCGCGCGAACCTCGTGGAGGCCATGTTGATGCGAGCCGACCTCACCAGGGCGTCGCTCCACGCCGCGGACCTGAGGGAGAGCGTCCTGAACTCCGCGTGCGTCCGCGGGGCCAGCTTCGAGAAGGCCAACCTGTTCGGCGCGTGCGCCGACCGGATGGTCGGAGACGACGACACGAGCTTCGCCGGCGCCAACCTCAAGCGACTCCGGATGATACCGGCCGAGAGGCAGCATGGATAGGGAAGCGCTGCGCGCGCTGATAGAGCAAGGTGAGGTCGTCTCGGAGCTGGACCTGTCGGGCCGCGATCTCTCGGGGATCGACCTCTCGGGCGGGATCTTCGAGGACGTCCGCTTCGCGAGCGCCAACCTCGAGGGCGCCAGTGCGCGCGAGGCGATCTTTCACCGCTGCGACTTTTCGGGAGCCAACCTGAAGGGGCTCGATTTTCACCTCGGCAGCGCCGTGGACTGCGCGCTCGCGGGGGCCGCGCTCGCGGGCGCCTCGCTGGTCGGAGCGAGCTTCTCGGGCGTGGACCTCGAATCGGCGGATCTGACCGGCGCCGATCTCTCGTTGACCGAGATCGCGCGCTCCAGCCTCAAGAACACCCGGCTCGTCCGCGCCAACCTGACCGACGCCGCCCTGTTTCAGGCCGAGACGGGCGGCGCGGACTTCTCCCAGGCGAACCTGACCAAGGCGGTCCTGTTCCGTCAGGACCTGTCCCAGGCCATCCTCACGGGCATCACCCTCGTGGAAGCGATCCTCGTCGAGGTGCGGATGGGGCCCAAGGACCTCCGGGGGATGGACCTCAGCGGGGCGCAGCTCACGAACGCCGATCTGCACGGCTGCGACTTCTCCGGGGCCAACCTGACGCAATGCAGCTTCAAGGGCGCCAACCTGACCGGGGCTCGCCTGGATGGAGCCAGCGCCCCCACGGCCGTCTTCGTCGAGGCGGCCCTGATGAACGCGAGCTTCGCCAAGGCCGACCTGACCCAGACGCTCTTCGTCGATGCGCGCGTGGACGCCGCGAACTTCTCGGGCGCTCGGCTCGAGGCGAGCGTCTGGCACCGGGCGAGCTGCCCGGGCGCCCGCTTCTCTGGGGCCGACCTGAGCCATGCAGACCTCTCCCACGCCGACGTGTCGTTCGCCGACTTCTCCGACGCGACGCTGTCGCGGGCGCGGCTGCATCGCGTGACGGACAAGGGCACGGTCTGGCCGCTGAGCAAGGCGATGGCGCACGGCGACGACCAGGAGCTCAAAGAAGCAGAAGACTGGCAGGCCAACGTTCTCGGGAGGCCTGCCGGCGGTCAACGCACCCCTCACTCATGAGCAAACCATGCAGAGCGTAGCAAGGACGAGACACTACGAGCGGCAAGCCTACGGCGAACACGGCGCGGTGCTCCGGTTCGACGGCTCCGCGTACATCGTCGAGACCGACGACGGCGAGGTCCGCGCGAAGCGCGCGACGAGCTGTCTCCTGGAGCCCGCCGCCGGAGACCTGGTGCTCCTGGCCGCCGTGAACGGCGCGCACTACGTGCTCGCCGTCCTCGAGCGGGAGGAAGGAGCGCCCTCGCGCCTCGTCTCCGAGGGAGATCTCCAGATCCGCCTGCAGCGCGGCTCGCTGGGCCTCTCGGCGCCGGACGGCGTGCACGTGCAATCCGGCAAGGACCTCTCGATGGTCGCGTCGACCTTCCGTGTCCAGGCGAAGGAGGGGCACGTCGCGCTGGAGCTGTTCTCGTTCCTCAGCAAGATGGTCCGCGGCGAGGTCGACCGGGCCAAGCTGGTCGGCCGGAGCCTCGACGCGCACCTCGAGCGGGTGATGCAGCGGGTGAAGCGCTCCTACCGCATCGTGGAGGAGGCCGACCACGTGCGCGCCGATCGCATCGACTATGCGGCCAAGGGCAACCTCGCCATCCACAGCGAGAACGCCAAAATCACGGCGTCGCACCTCGTGAAGATCGATGGCGACCAGATCCAGGTAGGGTGACCAGATATGTGCTTTGCTAGCACCTCGGGCGGTGGGCTCGACTTCGGCGTCCCGGATGTCTGCTTGCCGGGCCCCGTCCCGTACCCGAACATGGCATCTCGAACCATGGCGACGTCCGTCGCGTACAAGGTGATTCTCGGGCGCGGCCCCGCCCATACGCTGGCGACCGTCATTCCCATCTCCATGGGCGACAACCCTGGGATCCTCGGCGGCGTGATCTCCCGTCGCAACATGGGGCCCTCGCGGCGCCTCGTCCCCTATCCGAAGCTGCTCTTGCAGAACAAGCCGGCGGTGCGGCTCGGCGCCACGGGCATCCAGAACCAGATCAACGTGAACGGGACGACCATCGCGCCGAGCCAGGTGAAGGTCCTGCTGCTCTGACGCCCGCTCGGTCGTCCGCGAGACCGCCCCGAACCCCTGCGCTGTTCTGCCCGGTGAGGGACACGAGCATGGCCATCAACGAGCACGCCCGCATCCGCCTGGCGATCATTCAACAGAAATACGGCAAGCGCCTGGCCCAGGGCGCGAGCGGCGCTGACGCGGCCGACCGGCGCGGGCGTTTCAAGAGCGATCTCCGGCGGATCCTGGCCGACATCTTCGCGCCCACGTTCAAGGCCATCGGCGATGAGCTCGCCGCGTCGGGCCACGCCTACCGGATCGAGCATGACGTGGGCGAACAGACCCCGAGCCTCGAGCTCCACGTCCTGCTCCGGGGCGTGCCGGCGGACGCCAACAACCTGATCCGCCTCTTCTACAACGCCGAGGCCGAGGGCGATGGAGAGGTGATCGCCGAGGTCAACGTGCACCAGACGTTGACCGAGCTCACGCGGTTTCGGGTGCTGTCCCGGATCACCCAGGAGGTGGCGGAGCAGATGTGCGTGGACGCCATCGAGCACATCTTCGCCGTGAACGCCCGCTGAGCGCTCGGCGGAGGGGCCCCGAAGGCCGGGCCCTGCTCGACAGCTCATCGCCCGGCGCGCGGCCGTGGTAGAAGCGCCCCGTGATCTCGGGGGAGAGCGCGGTCGTTTGCCGGCGCTGCGGCGCGGACAACTCCCCGTTCAACCCGCGCTGCGCGCGCTGCGGGGCGCCGCTGTCGGAGGAGCCGGACGCGCGCGCCGAGAGCACCCTGGATCTCACGTCGAGCGGCGGGGGCGCGGCCCCGGGCTCACCGCCCGATCCGTTCGCGAGCACGGTCCTGCCGCTGGACCGGACGGCCCCCGCCGAGGCGGCGCTCCCCGGCGCCGAGGCGGCGCTCCCCGGCGCCGAAGCGGCGCTCCCCGGCGCCGAAGCGGCGCTCCCCGGCGCCGAGGCGGCGCCCGATTTGCGCCCGGGCGCGAGGCTCGGTCGGTTCGAGGTGATCGACCGCCTCGGCCAAGGCGCGATGGGCGTGGTGGTGCGGGCGCGCGATCCGGTGCTCGGCCGCGACGTCGCGATCAAGGTGCTGGGGCCCGAGGCGCTCGGGCGCTCGGGGAACGCGCAGGCGCGCGCCCGGCTCGTGCGCGAGGCGCAGGCCATGGCGAGGATCAAGCACCCGAACGTGGTCACGGTGCACGAGGTCCTCATCGAGGGCGCGCAGGTGCTCGTGGTGATGGAGCTCGTGGAGGGCCGGACGCTGCGCGCGTTCTGCGCGGAGGCGCGGCGCCCGACCGCCGAGCTCGTGGCCGCCTTCCTCCAGGCGGGCGAGGGGCTCGCGGAGGCGCACCGCGCAGGGCTCGTCCACCGCGATTTCAAGCCCGACAACGTGCTCGTCGGCGAAGACGGCCGCGTGCGCGTCACCGATTTCGGGCTCGTGGGGCTCGCCGGGCGCGAGGACGCCGCCGCGAGCGCCGAGGCGAGCCCCGCCGCCGCGCCGAGCCCCGCGGACGCCCTCACGCGCGCGGGCTCGCTCCTGGGGACGCCGGCGTACATGGCGCCGGAGCAGCACCTCGGGCAGCTTGCGGACGCGCGGGCCGATCAGTTCGCGTTCTGCGTGTCGCTGTGGGAGGCGCTCGCGGGCGAGCGGCCCTTCGGCGGCGAGACCTACGGCGAGCTCCGCGCGAACGTCGCGGCCGGGCGCCCGCGCGAGCCGCCGCGCGGGGCGATCCCGGCGTGGATCCGGCGGTGCCTCGGGCGCGGGCTCTCGGTCGACCGCGACGCGCGCTACCCCGACATGGCCGCGCTGCTCGCCGCGCTCAGGCGCGATCCGGCGGCGGCGCGGCGGCGGGCGCTCGCCGCGGCGACCGGGATCGCGCTCGCCGGCCTCGCGGCGGTCGGGCTCTGGCAGCAGCGCCCGAACGGGATCTGCGAGGGCGGGGAGGCGAGGCTCGCGGGGGTCTGGGACGAGGCGACGAAGGCCAAGGTGCGCGCGGCGTTCGCCGGCACCGGGCGGCCGCACGCGGAGGACACCTACCGCCGCGTGGAGGGCGCGCTCGACGCGCGCGCGCGCGCCTGGGTCGCGATGTACGCGGACTCCTGCGAGGCGACGCGCGTGCGGGGCGAGCAGTCGGAGCGGCTCCTCGATCTGCGGACCGCGTGCCTTGAGCGGCGCCGCCAGGAGATGACGGCGCTCGCGGCGCTCTTCGCGCGCGGGCCGGACGCCGAGGTGCTCGATCGCTCGGTGCAGGCGTCGCTCGCGCTCCCGGGCCTCGCGGGCTGCGCGGACGCCGGCGCGCTCACCGCGGCGATCCCGCCGCCCGAGGACGCCGCGGCGCGCGCGCGCGTCGGCGCGCTGCGAGGCCGCCTCGCCGAGGTCCGGGCCCTCGCCGAGGCGGGCAAGATCGGCGAGGCGCTCGCGCTCGCGCGGCCGATCGCCGACGAGGCGCGGACCGTGGGCCACGCCCCGATCGAGGCCGAGGCGCTCCTCGCGCTCGGGCGAGCGCAGCGCGACGCGCACGACACGAAGGCCGCGGAGGCGACGCTCGGCGAGGCCGCCCGCGCCGCCTCCCGGGCCCGCGACGACGCCGTCGCGGCCGAGGCCTGGACCCAGCTGCTCTACGTGATCGGCTACCAGGAGGCCCGGCACGAGGGCGCGCTCGCGCTGCGGCTCGCCGCCGAGGGGGCGGCCGAGCGCGACAGCGATCCCGCGGCGCGCGCGCGGCTCGCCAGCACGCTGGCCCTCGTCCTCAACGAGCAGGGCAAGCACGGCGAGGCCGCGGAGCTCGCCGAGCGCGCCCTCGCCGGCTTGAAGGAGGCCCTCGGCCCGGACCACCCCGACGTCGCGATCGCCGAGAGCCGCTTGGGCAACGTCCTCGTCCGCGTCGAGCGGTTCGACGACGCCGAGCGGGCCTTCCAGCGCGCGCGATCCATCCAGGAGCGGATCCTGGGCCCCGATCACCCGACCATCGCGCTCACCTTCAACAGCCTGGGCCGCGTCTACACCGCCCAGAGCCGCAACCGGGAGGCGCTGCCGTTCATCGAGCGCGCCGTCGCCATCCAGGAGCGGGCGCTCGGCCCCGATCACCCGTTCCTCGCGGCCTCCCTCAACAACCTCGGCAACGCGCTCGTCATGCTCGGGGAGACCGACCGGGCCCGGAGCGCGCACGAGCGGGCGCTCGCCATCCGCGAGCGGGCGCTCGGCCCCGATCACCCCGACGTGGCGAGCTCCCACAACAACGTGGGGGCCGTCCTCGAGATGCAGCGGAAGGTCGCCGAGGCGGCGCCCCACTACGCGCGGGCGCTCGCGATCCGCGAGCGGGCGCTCGGCCCCGATCACTCGAGCCTGGCCTCCACGCTCGCCAACCTGGCGAGCGTGCTCGTCGCGCAGAAGAAGCACGCCGAGGCGCTGCCGCACCTCGATCGCGCCCTGGCTATCCACGAGAAGACCGCGGGCCCGAGCTCGATCGGGGTCGCGTCCACGCTCACCGGGATCGCCTCCGCCTACAACGAGATGGGCAAGCCGGCCGAGGCGCTCCCGCGCGCCGAGCGGGCGCTCGCCATCTACGCGGCGAAGGAGAGCGGCGTGCCGCCCCTCGAGCTCGCGGACACGCGCCTCCACGCGGCCCGGGCGCTCTGGGGCGCCGGGCGCGACCGAGAGCGGGCGATCGCCCTCGCGATCCAGGCGCGCGACGCCTACGCGGCCGAGGAGGGGGAGTACGCGAAGCACGCGCTCGCCGAGGCGAAGGCGTGGCTCGCGGCGCGCGGCGGCGCGCGGTGAGGAGCGCGCCGGAGGGGCGGCGCGCGCCGGCTACCCGCCGCCGTCGGCCCGGTGCCTCGCGAGGAGCTTCTGCAGGTAGGTGCGGTTGAGCCCCGACGCGCGCGCCGCCTGCGACACGTTCCCGCCGTGCCGATCCATCAGCGCCGCGAGGAACGATCGCTCCGCCTCGGCGGCGCCCGCCTCGCGCGCCGCTTCGAGCTCGTCGGCCGAGAGCTTCGAGAAGCGCGGCGCCGGCGCGGCCCCGGCGGCGGCGGGCCCGGCGGCCGCCGGCCCCGCGGCCGCGGACGCCGTCAGATCGGGCGGGAGCAGATCCACGTCGAGCACCGGCCCCGTCGCCAGGATGCACGCGCGCTCCACCGCGTGCGCGAGCTCGCGCACGTTGCCCGGGTACGCGTGCTCGCGGAGCGCCCGCTCGGCCCGCGACGTCCACCGGGGCTGCTCGCCGGGGCGCTTCCAGGAGGCGCGGAGGAAGTGATCGACGAGCAGCGGGATGTCGCCGGCCCGCGCGCGCAGGGGCGGGATCTCGAGCTCGATCACCTTGAGCCGGAAGTACAGGTCACGCCGGAACTTCCCGGCCTCGACGAGCGCCGGCAGATCCTGGTGGGTCGCCGCGATCACGCGGACGTCGACCCGCTCGGTCCGGTCGGATCCGACGCGCTGGATCTCCCCGAACTGGAGGAAGCGGAGGAGCTTCGCCTGCACGTCGGGCGCGATCTCCGCGACCTCGTCGAGGAAGAGCGTCCCCCCCTGGGCCGACGCGATCCTCCCCACGCGATCGCGATCGGCCCCGGTGAACGCGCCCCTGACGTGGCCGAAGAGCTCCGATTCGAGGACGGTCCCTGGCAGGGCCGAGGTGTGCAGCGTGACGCAGGGCTTGGCGCGGCGGCGGCTGTTCACGTGGAGCGCGCGGGCGACGAGCTCCTTGCCGGTGCCGGTCTCCCCGCGGATCAGCACGGTCGCGTCCGCGTCGGCGACCTGCGCGATCGTCTTGAGGAGCGCGATCATCCTCGGGTCCTGCGCGACGATGCCCTGGAAGTCGTGGCGGGCGAAGAGATCGCGCTCGAGGCTCTGGGTGCGGCGGCGGAGCGCCTCGCGCTCGATCGCCCGCTTGAGGAAGAGCCCCGCGAGGTCGGCGAACTCGGCGACGAAGCGGAGCGCCTCGTCCCCGGCGCCGCGGGTCCCGTGCTCCACGTAGACGGTGCCGTAGACCTCGCCGCCGTGGGCGAGGGGCACCACGAGCACGGAGGACGCGCCTGACGCCTCGAGGCTCTCGATGAGCGCGAAGCGCGGCGCGTCGGCCTCCCGGGACAGGCGGACGATCTGCCGCGTCTCGATGGCCTGGCGCACGAGGCCGCGGCTGAACCTGCGCTCCTCGTCGGTGATCGTCGCCCGATCGAAGCGGACCGCGAATCTCTGCTCGTAGGACCCCCCCTCGCGCACGACGATGAAGCCGCGGTCGGCGCCCGTCGCCTCGATCACGAGGCCGAGCAGGAGCTCGGGGGTCCGGACGTCGTCGTCCTCCGAGAGGAGGATCCGCACGATCTTGAGGAGCGCGGGGTAGAGATCCATGGCGGCAGCGCCAGGGTAGAGCGTGCGGACCACCGCCGCGAGCGCGCCACGACGAGCGCCCGCGCCCGCTCCCTCCCACCCCCACGCCCGCTCGTCCGGCGTGTGGCCTCTGCGCCCCGCGATCGTCCGGAGGCATTCCCCTCAATGACGCCGATTACTTCGCAAGAAACCGCGTATTCCGGAGTGATGCGACAGAGCGCGATCATGAGGCCCGCAGCCACTCTTCTCGCATCATCGTAATGCAATCGTACCAGCAGGCCTCGTGTCATACCATCCGTCGCCGGAAGCGGGCAGCGGACCTACCTATCGAGCTGACCCTTCTTAAACATTCTCGAAAAGACCTCCGTTCCATTCACAATTTCGGCCTCACACAAATCTTGCACCTCAACAATTCCCTTAAACATCCACCTAACCGTTTTACCATCCGGATTAGCATATGAATGCTCCAGCTCGACCCCAAGAGAATCTGCTATTCTTTTAGCCTCATCAACATCAGCCGCATTTACCAACCGAATACTCTCCTCGCACAAAGGCTCTTCGGAAGACTGATCGTCGACCTCTGACTCAAAGAGCATGCACACCGAATACCAACCACTCATTCACTTTTCGTCTTCTCAAGAAGACGCTCCGATTGCTCAAGTATTTTCTTGGCAGTTTGAAGGGATCTCTTCTCCGCACCACTCTCCGTGCGCAGGGCATCCTTGATGCCGTTCAGAGACTTGTCCAGGTGCTTGCCGGGGAATTCTCGTCTCAGGCTTCCTGGTAGAACCTCTCTTGCAGGCTTTGTGGGGTCGATCCTCGATGCTGCTCTGCTCGCATCCTCGCCTTGCCTCTTCGACGGCCTCTGTGGTGGCTCCGCCGCCGCAGCTACAGCGGGCTTCGGAGGCTCCTTCGCCCCACCCCCACCCGCTGCCGGCGGCGGCGGCAATGGCGCTGCGGTCTCGTTTGGCGTGTCCCCGGGAATGGGGAAAGACTCGGGAGGTTTGGGAGGATCTCCGTTCGCGGCAGCTTCATAGATCAGGTAGCCAGCGTAGCCTATGGATCCTACAACGACCGCACCGGCAACGACCAGCTCTCCGACCGGCGTCGGTTCGCCCGCGAAGATGTGCTTCGTCGCCGTCACCCCGTTGCGCACCACGAGGTGCTGGTCGACGTACGCCGTCTCCTCCTCGCCGGCCACCCGGTGCAGGTGAACGCGCCGCTCGCCGGCGCCGTCGTACAGCGCCCGCGACAGCTCCTGCTCGTTCTCGTGCACCGACACCAGCCGGTTCTCCGCGTCCCAGTTCAGGACTCACTGCGGGCTCCCGTGGTACTTCCACTCCTTGTTGTTGCCGTTCGTTGTTCCTCTTTATAGCGGGTACGACGATCGAACCGGAACGCCTTCAACCCTTCCGGAGCTGGAGCCGGGCGGCGCGTGCTCAGTCATGTTTCCCGCAAGACGAAGCGGTATAATGCCTCCCGGGAGGTGATGGCCGCCTCGTATACGCCGAAGTCAGCTCTCCAGTGCTCACGCCTGAATGCGAGTCCACGCGCCATAGCATCAGCAAAACCTTCCAGTGGTGCGGGCGGGAAGTCCCCGGGCACTCCTTCCGGTAGATCTTCCATGATCGAGACAGACTCGGCGCACAGGACTGTAATCATCTGCGAGACCAGTGCCGTAAACTTCTTGAGCCCAGCGATCGGATGGCAAATCGCCATGCCGAATTCCATGCGGCTCTCGCCACCCGTGGCACGGATCTCGATTTCGAAAACACAATCTTCGCCCCGCACGAGTGCGCACCGAGCCTTTGGGCTGAGGCTGTCGGCCGGTGACGCTCCGGGAATCCGCAACAGCAGTCCAGCAGCATCATCTTGGGATACAGACGACTCAATCGCAACCTTGAAATCCTCAACGCCCATTCAAACATCGCACTAGGGCTCGACTATGTCCGAGCTCGTCGTATCCGATGTGCCTCAGGTGCTCCGTCGTCATCGGCTCGTCCGGGTGCTGCGGATTGACCTGACCACTGCTCCCATCCTCACGACCCCGAGCGCGAAGCGGAGTCGCCAGCCTGCAGTCCGTCTATAATGGACAGATTGATCGATATGCCACGGCGCTCAGCGCCGAGCGGTATACGAACCCGGGCATCTGCCACCTCAGGAGAATCGAGAATCCATCGTTCATACTCAGCAGTGGCGCAACTCCACATCCACCTAATCGCTCCCCGATCATCTAGACACCAAACGCGCCGTTCCGTCGCGATGACCAGGGCGTGATGTTCGTGGGCTTCGACAAACCATGGCGCGTCGATCGTTTCCCCTTCCTCATACTCCATCGTCACAGAGGACGCGATTGCAAGCGTGGACACATCCAGCGCAACCACGGCTTGCGCCCCGCACAATACGAAGCAGTTGCCCGCCGGCCAGTCAAACAGTTCGTACGCATCGCCAGACCACGGATCTAGCCTAAGACGCCCATCGACGGCATCGAACGTCTCTTGGTCCTCTAGCCTAAGCGAGAGCACGCCCGGGCCTCCGTCGCCGGACGAGTAGTCGGCTTGAAGCAGAACGCGACCCGACCGAGCCAGAACTTCACCATGTGTTTTGAGCTGCACGATAGTCTCCTGTTGTTGCGCGCGTCCGTCACCCGCAAAAGCTCGCCCAGCGGATTGTGCTCGTACCGCGTCACGATCTGCTGCGGAGCTCCAGGCACACCAGGATTCGAGGTCATCGAGTCGGAGCTTGCTTGTCTGCCCACTCGTCGAAATGCAGCTATGGCTCGTCGAGCTCCTTTCGACCTACCAGAACGAACTCGTCCTCTAGCAGCCAGAACCGTGCGTCTTCATATTTCTCACTTAGGAAGAGCTGACGATTGCCCTGGCCCGGGTCGAGAATCTCGTACCCGCCCTCGATCGGTCGAAGAAGAAGAAGACAGGGGACAGAATGCCCCTCGTCAGCCCACACCTCGTACCATGCTTCCATATTCACCTTGCTGGTCCTGTCCGCGGCATCACATGATAGAGGCCGTTGGCGCTGATTTTCGCCTCGCCGTAGTAGAGGGGAATACGGCTTCCATCCGCGGCGATGCGGTATCCGATGGGGGTCTTGAACATCATACCGAAGCGCTCGGTAACCGTACCGCCTCGAACGATCGCTCCTGTGAATTGACCGCCCTCGAAAATGGCGTTCTCGACGCGCGCGAGCGTCGCCATGTCCGGAAAGACATGTGCTGCTCCTTCGCGGGTGATTAGCCTCTCGGCAGCCGGAGTCCCTTCGATGTGTTTCGGAATGTGCTTCAGCTCGTAGGCTATACCACTGAACGCCCTGCCTCCCTCCCCTGCAGCCAAGGCTTCCGCCTTCACTGCGGCCCTCCGCGCAGCTAGCTTTACGAGTGCCTTGCCTCCAGCCTTCACCAGCGACACGGCTGTGCCGCCGAGGCCCACCGCATCGATCGGGTCGATCATCGATGTTTCTATCGGCACGTCTTCTCTCGCGACCTGCGCTTGGCGGAAAGCGAGTCGCTCCGCGGGGCCTCCGTCCACGCAGACTCCAGAGGTGCACATCGTATCATCCGGATCGATGCTCTGTTCCGGGCTGTCCAGCGGCCCCACGTACGACTGACACCCGCCATCGACGCACTCCTCGGCCAGCCCGGTGGGGTCGACGAACCTCAGCGGGTTGTTCCGCGTGTACGTATAAAGCCCCAGGTGGATTGGGCTGTAGACACCGCCGTTCGGCGCCCCTCGCATGTACTGGTCGAGGATCGGATCCGGGCTCAGCCACACCCCGAGCCGCGGCTCATAGCTGCGCGCCCCGTAGTGGTAGAGCCCCGTCGACAGATCCAGCTCCTTGCCGTTGAACAGGTACGGCTGCCGGTTCTGGAACCGCGAGTCGGTCTGGTCGGTCCACAGCTCTCCGCTCGGCAGGTACTCGACGTGCTGGCTCAGCTGCTGGTCCTGATCGGTGACGTACTGCGTGCTCCCGAGGTGGTCCGGGTGGTAGTACAGCACCGGCGGCTCCTGGAACCAGTCGGCGTCGATCTTGCTCGCGATCCGCGTCTCACCCGCGAAGATATGCTTCGTCGCCGTCACCCCGTTGCGCACCACGAGGTGCTGGTCGACGTACGCCGTCTCCTCCTCGCCGGCCACCAGGTGCAGGTGAACGCGCCGCTCGCCGGCGCCGTCGTAGAGCGCCCGCGACAGCTCCTGTCCGTTCTCCCGCACCGACACCAGCCGGTTGTCTTCGTCCCAGCTCAACACCCGCTGCGGGCTCCCGCGGTACTTCCACTCCTTGTGGTTGCCGTTCGCGTCGTGGAACAGCTCCCGCAGCCGCGGCTGCGACTCCGCCGGCACGAACTCGTCCACCTGGTTCGCCGCGTGCGGCCTCGGCCCCGTGTAGCGGTACTCGTTGCGGTACGTCCTCTCCCGGATCGGCTGTTCGAACCGCCACTCGCCGGGGCCATTCGGCACGTAGCGCGCGACCTCCTGCCCCTTCCTCTTTACGTTCCCGAGGACATCGTACGCGATGTCCAGCGTGTACCGCTGCTGCTCGTGGCCCCGCTCCTGGTAGGTCCCCGACGCTGCGGTCAGCTGGTTCAGGTCGTCGTACGCGAACCGCTGCTGCGTCGTCGCGACCATCACCGCCCCGCCCAGCGACTCGTCGAACGGCACCGCGTTGTCGAGCGCGAGCACGTTGCCCACGAGATCGTAGTCGTAGCGCAGCCGCTGGAACGCCCTCGGCGGCCGCCCCATCTGCTGCATCTGCGGCGTCCGGTGATCTGCGTCCACCTCCGACAGCCGCCGCGTCGATTCGTTGTAACGGTACTTCGTCTCGACCCCGTTGCCCGCCACGACCCGCACCCGCTGCCCGAACGCGTCGTACCCGATGTGCCTCAGGTACTCGGTCGTCATCGGCTCGTCCGGGTGCTGCGGATTGACCTTCTGGTTCTCCCCGATCGCCGACACCAGGAGGCCCCCGCGGTCGTACCCGTAGCGCACGATCTCCTCGCCGGAGCCGGGGAAGTGGATCTCCTGCATCCGCCCCAGAGAATCGAACACGTAGCTCAGCGTCGCCTGGTACGGCCCCCGGTGCGGCTCGCGCAGCCGCGGGAACTCCGCCACGAGCTCGGCCACGTTCCCGAAGCGATCGTAGCGATAGCTCCGCGTCCCCGCCGCGCTCGTCTCCTGCGTCAGCCGCCCCGCGCGGTTGCCCTTCGCGTCGCCGGCCTCATCGGCGGCGCCGTACGTGTACACCACGTCCTGTGTCACCGGATAGTCGATCTTCGACAGCCGGTTGTAGGTGTACTCGTACCGGATCAGCTGACCGCGCAGCCCGAGCTCCGCCGTCTGCTTCACCCGCAGGTTGCCGGCCAGGTCATACCGCCACTCCGTTCGCCCCGCGTCCGGGCTCACGAGCTCCACCATCCGGCCGACCGAGTCGTACGTCGCCGTGGTCGCGTTGTTGCGCGCGTCCGTCACGCGCACCAGCTCGCCCAGCGGGTCGTGCTCGTACCGCGTCACGATCTGCTGCGGAGCTCCGTCGATCGTGTTCCACTCCTCCACCGCCGCGATCCGCCCGCCCACGTCCCGGTAGCTGCTCCGCGACTTGCCGTTCGCGTCGATCACCGTCTCCTGGAACAGCAGCCGTCCATCGAACTGCACCACGTCGTACTCGATCAGCGTCCGCGCATGGCCGCCCGTCGTCTCGGCCTTCGGGTCGGGCGCCTCGACCCGCCGCGTCCGCGACAGCACATCGTGCTGGAAATGCGTGCTCCGGAGCATCTCCACGGCCACGAACGTCGTGTCCGGCTCCACGCTGAACACCGGCTGCCCCTGCTCCACCACGCGGCCGAGCGCGTCGAACGCCACCGCGCCGCTCACCGTCATCCCGACCTCGGTGCCCGTACCCGTGTCGCGCTCCAGGTCCTTCTTGGTCTGGATCACCCGCCCGAGCCCATCGGCGAACGTCACCGTCACGATCGGATCGCCCGGGTGCTCTGCGTCCTTGTGGCTCGTCTTCGCCCATGCAGGCGGCGCCGTCGACTGATCGGGCTGGAGCGCATACTCGAACCCGACCGCTGGCTCGCCTTCTCCGTCGAGGTCCTCCTCACTCCAGATCTTGCTCGGCGTGCATCCGACCGGAAGCGTCTGCGGCTCGGTAAGGTCGTTCGGGCCCCAGACCCCGATCAGCCGGCCGAAGTCATCGTACCGATGCGCGATCGTGTGCCCGTTGACGTCCGTCTCCTGCGCCACCGTGCCGAACGCGTAGTTGGGCACGCTGATCGAGCGGTAGCCGAAGCTGTCGGTCACGCACGTGCGGTAGCTCTGCGCGAGCGCATCGTAGCCGTAGGTCAGCTTGTAGCTGGCCGGATCGGTGACGGTCGCCAGGTTGCCGAGCTCATCGTAGGCAAAGCTCCACGTCGCCTGGTCGCCCGCGTACGCCGAGCCGTCCGGTCGCTTGCCCCCGCGGATCACGTTCGTGAGCGTCTCGAGCGCGCCTGTGCCCGGCCCGTACGTCGCCGTGCGCTCGCGCAGCACGCGCCCCTCCGCGTCCGTCGTCTGCACCAGCCTCGGCTTCACGAAATACGGCGCGTCGTCCTGCTCGTACTCGATGTGGTGGTGTACGTCGTCGGCTGCGGTCCCCTCCTCGCCGTAGGAGAACACGTCGGTGAGGTTGCCGACAGCATCGAAGATCCGCGCCTCCCGCGTGCTCTTGTGGGTCGCCGCCGGGTCGTCCGTGATCCCCTCGTAGAACGCGCTCCTCCGCGCCGTCTCCCTCGGGAAGAACCACCCGTTCGCCGCGATCTGCGCAAGATCGGGCGCCTGGTGCTCGACCTCCTCCACCGTGTAGAGCATCCCGTCGCCGTCGCGCAGCGTCGAGCGCGCCGCGAGTCCGCGCCGGTAGACGTCCTCGTTCCGGTAATCGACCTCCTCGATCGACATCGCGAAGACCCCATCCTCATCCTCGCCCAGCGTCGTCGTCGCGACGCGCCGGTACCCGAGGTCCAGCCGCTCATCGCGGTGGTACACCCCGTCTCCGTACGTGCCGATCTGCGTCCGGTACGTGTGCACCCCGTGTGCGCCGCTCACGCCCTCCACGCCGTCGTGCACGACCACGTCGCTCAGCACCCACTGGCTCGACGGCATGTCGACCACCGCCGTCCTGTCGTCGATCGCCGTGCTCGCGTCGTCCGCGGGCAGCCCGCTCTCGTCCACCGGCGCATTCCCCGCGACCTCCCTCGGCACCACCAGGTTGCCCTCGCGCCGATAGTCGAGCTCCACGCTCCCGCCCAGCGGCCGGTGCACGCGCCAGAGCAGGTTCGCCTTGCCGATGGCATTTTTCCGCGCCCGCACCGCGCTGTCGCCGTCCCGCTTCAGCACGTGGTCGGCCAGCCCGTCGCCGTCGATGTCCTCGAACCCGAGCTGCGACCCCCCGCTGCCCTCGGAGTAGTACACCGACCCGCCGATGCAGACGAAGTAACAGACCTGGAGCGACACGCTGCCGTCGAGGCTCTCCGAGCGCCGGAAGCCCACCGCATCGCCGCCGCCCATGAACGTGTATTCCTGCGGGTCGATGTTCACGCCCCAGGCGCCTGCCGGCCATTGCTCCTCCGCGGCGAACCGGTCGCCGAGGTTCAGCTGCACCCGGAACGACGTCTCCCCCGGATCCTTCATCACCTTGTCCGGCAGCCCGTCGCCGTTCATGTCGACGAAGTCCACGATCGTGCGCGCCGTCGTGCGCGTGTAGCCGATCCCCGCGCCCACGCTCGCGCTCACCCCGCCGCTGGAGCCGCCCGCGCTCGCCCCGAACCCGACGCTCTGCGCGCCCGTGTCCTCCAGCCGCACCGCCTCCACGCCCGCCGCGTCCGAGAAGAAGCCCAGCACCTCGCCGAGCGCGCCGTTCAGCTCGCCCGCGTCGAAGCTGCCTTTGGTGAACCCGTCCCGCTGCCACGGCACCGGTGCGGTGAACCGGTAGCCGAGGTTCAGGGCCACCGTCATCTCCTCGCTCTCGGGGTTCTGCGTCACCTGGTCGACAAGCCCGTCGCCATTGATGTCGAGCAGCTCCACGTGCGCCGCCGACAATCCGTAGCTCGTCCCGGCGCTGAAGCTCGTGCGCAGGTATCCTTGCGAGCGCCCCCGGCTGTCGGTCTTGTTGAGCGTCTGCTCCTCCTCGTCTCCCGCGCTGAACGTGAGCGACGCGAGGTCGCCGCTCAGCCGCACCGTCCGGTGCTCCACCCGCCGCAGCGCCTCCGGCAGCGAGAACGACGCGCTCGCGCCGAACCCCTTGCCGGTATTGAGCACCGCGCCCTCGCGCGTCACGCGGTCCGGGTAGCGGTCGCCGTTCAGATCGATCAGCTCCAGGTCTGTCGTGGTGCTGCCGAAGCTGTAGCCGCCGCCCACGGGGCCTGCGCCCGCCGTGAGCTCCGCGTTCCACGTCTCCGCGTAGCGCACGCTGCCCCGGTGGCGCTGCCCCGAGAGCCGCCCCACCACCGACGGCAAGACCCGATCGCCGCCCACGAACGCCTCCGACGCCGCCGCGCCCCAGATCCGCGTGCCGTCCTCCAGCGAGAGCGGCACCGCGAGCGTGAAGCCGCGGTCGGGGTCGCGCGTCGGAAACACGATGTCCGCCTCCGAGAACGCGCGGTCTCCGTTCATGAAGCCGACGGACCAGCCATGGAACCCACCCGCCGTCGGGTCCTGCGGCGCCCCATCGACGAGCGCCTCGGACGCCGGATCCGGCACGAGGACGGTGAACCCCACCGGCGTCCCATCGATGCTCGCGTCGATGATCGCTCCGTTGCTGTCGGACGCGTTCGTCTGGAAGAGCGTGACGTAGATCGGCTCCCCGGCCTGGACCTCCAGGTCCACCGCCATGGTCACCGCGCTTCCGGCGCTGCTCGCGGGCACGTACAGCTGCTTGTGGAGCAGCCGGTGCACGCCTTGCACCAGCAGCGTCAGCGACGTATTCCCCGGCACGACCACCGTCCCCTCGAGCCGCACCGTGCCCGTCTCGGTCGCGATCCAGGGCCAGCGGCGCGCCCCCGGCCTCCACCGCTGCACGGGCATCGCGACATACGGCTGCTGCTGGATCAGCGCCACCGGAAGCGGCGCGTCCTCGGCCGTGTCGCTGTCCAGCTTGCAGCCGGCGCGGCCGTTCGGCTGGATCGCGCACTGCACCGGCCCGCAGCGCCGCTCGCCGGTCTGCCGATCGGCCCGGCAGTAGGTCCGGTAGTCGACCGTCGGCGTCCACGAGACGCGCGCCGGGTCGTCCGGCACGTCCGACTTCACCCGGAACCAGAGCCGATCGCCCTCCTTCACCGACACGAGGCCATTCTCATCGCCGTGCAGGCGCCCCGCGAGCGCCAGCACCCCTGCGTCCGCGCTCACCACCTCCTCATCCATCACGCTGTGGAACGTGCCCTCGCTCTCCCGCGCGATCGAGACCCGCAGCTGATCGCTCGTCGACGCTTTCACAAGATCGCCGGTGATGCTCACGAGACCGTCCGACGACGCGACCCACGGCACCTCGGGCCGTCCCCCGAGGCGATGGTCCTGCGCAACCTCGAATCGATGGATGGGCCGGCCGTCCGGCCCGACCTGTCCGAGCAGCTCCTCGCTCACCTCATAGGCGATCGTCGGGCTCCACGACAGAAGATCGGACGCCGTGTTCACCACCCGCTCCGGGTCGATCTCGGGCGCCGCGCTCACCCGGAAGTAGAGCCGATCGCCCGCGAACACGTGAATCGAGAGCGGCGCGCCCCCGCAATCGCCCGCGCCGATCGCGCACGGCCCGAGCTCGTCCGGACCGAACGCATGGCCGAACAGCGGCGGCAGCTCCCCGTTGCGCACCAGCTCCACGCGCAGCCCGTCGCCGCCCGCCTCCTGCTTTTGCAGCACGCCCCCGATGCGCACGTCCCCCTCGAACGGCGCGATCCACCGCAGCATCGGGTCCGCCGGAAAGAAGTCGGCGCGCGACGCCAGCGCGAAGTCCGGGCGGCCCGACGGCGCGCTGCCGTCGACGGCCCCCCAGTCCTTCGCGCCGAGGAACCCGCCGCGCCGATCGTTGAGCGCGACCTGGAGCTGCCCGAGATCCCCGATCGACACGAGATCGGGGAACCCGTCGCCGTTGAGATCCGAGACGACCCGCTCGTCTTCCGCCCGGCTGCGCGTGTACGCCGCCGACGCGCTGAGCGCATCGCCCACGTTGATGCCCGCGTGAACGCTCCACCCGGACGTGTCCGTCAGCCCGAGATCCCCCGGGGAGAGCCCGCCGAGGTGGAACGGATCGAAGTGATTGTGGTCGGGCAGGCGCAGCAGGTTGCGCAGCGCGTCCCCGCCGTCGCCGACGAAGTCGGGCAATCCGTCGCCGTTCAGGTCGAGCAGGCTGGCGCGCGTCGTCTGGTCGCCGCTGTACCCGCCGCCGCCCACGCTGACGATCCCGAGCAGCCCCACCGACACGCTGCCGCCGAAGGTCGAGTCCTCCGTGCGCGACAGGCCTTTCTTAGACCACGCTTGTCCCCACGTCTCGGCCTCGGCCGCGAACGCCCCGGGCTGCCCGGAGGCGGTGCGCGGCGCGGTGAAGTACTCGAACGTGTGGCGATAGAGCTCCTCGCTCGTGAGCGTCCCCTCGTCGTCGCGGCTCCCCTTGCCGGAGACGGCGATCGCCTGGAGCAAGCTCTTGCCGAAATCCCCTTCGGTGTACTCGAGCGCGTAGCTGCGGATGATCGTCTCGCCGAACCGCACGTCCACGCGCCGGAGCCGCTCGCTGGTCTGCTCCAGGAAGCCCGGCCTGCCGTTCAGCGTCACGTCCTTCCGGCCGCCCTCCGAGATGAAGTCGACGGCATACGCCGCCTCGACGCCCTGCGACGTGTTGGCCGTGTACTCGATGCGCTCGGGGTGCACCTCGATGTGCGGCGCCGGGCCCGAGGGCTCGACCCGATGCGCATAATGGAAGAACATCTGGTTGCCGAACGGGTCGCGGACCTCCTCCAGGTACCAGCGGAACACGTTGCTCGGCCGGTCCGGGTCCGGATCGGCGAGCCGCGCGTTCGCGCTGCGCCCGTAGACGTAGTTCGTTCCGCTCTTGTCCGTGACCTCCCAGTGATAGCTGTCCGGTCCGGTCCCGTGGCGCAGGATCCGCGCAAAGCGCCCTTCCACCCGCTGCCGGTAGACCTGCGGCTCGACCGACACGTCGCCCGTCCGCACGAGCTCGCTCCCGTCGAGCGCGTATCGCTCCTCGCCCGTCGCGTACGTCGGTACGCCGAAGCGCGTGTCGATCTCCACCCGCGACAGCCGCAGATCCCAGCCCACACCGAGCCACCCGTTGCGGTGCTCGCTGTCGTAACCGATGGCGAGCGACGGCTGGATTCCGTTGCGCCCCGGCGGGACCACGATCGGGTGGCTCAGGTGCGCTGAGCCGCTCGAGCTCGCCTCCGGCGGCGCGACCAGCGTCACGCCGGCGAGCGGGCTGCCGAGCGCGAGCCCCTTGATGCTGCTTGGATCGAACGAGCGCGCCCCCGGCGCGTCGGGCATCGCCAGCGTCGCGTTGATGAAATCGGTGAAATGGTCGGTCAGGCTCGCCAGCTTCCCCTTCGCGGCCTCGCCGGCTCGCTCGACGCGCTGCCAGGTGCCGAGCGCCTCGTCGAAATAGAAGCCCGTCACGTGCTGCGCCGTCATCCCCGGAGGAATCGCGTGCTCGTCGTACGGCAGCGTCAGCCGCACCGGCTTCTTGAACCTGAGCCCGTGCGGCCCGAAGCGATACGCCCTCCCCCCGGACGTGACGTTGACCATCGCGCGCCCCATCGGCCGCACCTCGGCCTGGGAAAGCGGCCGGATCGTGATCCGCACCGGCTCATCCACCGCGCCCTGCGGGATCTCCAGGACCGCCCCCTCGAACGCCACCACGCGGGCCTGATCGGGGAGCACCATTTCTCCATGGGGCGCCCCCACGTCCTCGACCGGCGGCGCATCGGGACGAGGCCCCAAGAGCAGCCCACCTGCGCCGTCGCTCGGCAGCCGCAATGGAATCGCCGAGAGCGCCACCCCGCCGCCCGGAGGCGACAGGGGCAAGAGCCGCGGCTCCGGCGGCCCGGCCAGCGCGAGCCCCTCGTGCCCCCGCCCGAGCAAGAGCACCACAGCACAAAATACCACGAGACGATACGACCAGCCCGCGTGTCGCATTCGAGATCCCCCGACGCAATGTCTGTTGGTTGGCGCACAGGGATCCACGACAGAACGCACCGTGTCAATGCGCTCTTCACGAAAGCAATGAATCGGCGTCCCCGTCATCTCCGAGCCCCAGCCGCCTCTTCATGAAATCTACACACAGACATCATCGCAGCAGCATTCGGACGCCCGGCCGTGCCGAACGCCGTTGACAGCTCCTCCTCATGAGCGACCATCCCCCGGTTACGCTCAACCAGGAGGGAGTCCATGCCCCTGAAACGCACCGTCAAGAACACGTCCAAGCCCACTTCACCCAAGGCCAGCTCATCCGGCAAGACGCCCGTCTCCAGGACGAAGCGCCCTGCCGCACAACCCCAGGATCCGACCAGCGATGAGGCGCTCCTCGCCCTGGCCCCGACCTACGCGGCCGGCCCCGACATTCCGGTGAGCGTCGCGGAGCGCGAGCTCGCCTCGCTCGCGCGCCTCGCGCACACGCACGCGGCGCGGCTCGCCAGGGTCGGGATCACCGCCGACAAGGTGGCTCTCCTCGCCCGCTTCGCCCGCCGCCTCGGCGCCCTCGAGAAGACCTGGCAGAAGGCGCGCGGCGCCGTCCAGCTCACGTCGGCGCAGCGCAAGCTCCGCGACGAGGCCGAGGCGCTCGACGCGAAGCTCGTGGCCGGCGGCCGCTGGGGCTGCCGCAACGACCCCGCCGCCCAGGCCGAGCTCTCGCGCATCGCCGAGGGCTCCGGCCTCGCCGACACGATCCAGGACCTGCGCGATCTCGTCGACTTCTGGTCCGACCACGAGAGAGCGCTCGGCGTCACCGATATCACGCGCAAGGATCTCAATCGGGCCAGGGCGCTCGCCGATGCGCTCGAGGACGCCGCCGCCAACGAGGCCTCCGACGCGAGCGCCGTGCAGGCGCTGGAGCTCCGCAACCGCGCGTTCTGGGCCGCCGACGAGCTCGCCAAGGAGCTCCGCGAGGGCGGCCGCTATGCCTTCCGCGATCAGCCCAAGATCGCGGCCAGGTTCGTGTCGCGCCACCGCGCAACCCTGAACCGGCGCTCGCGCCTCAAGGCGAAGAGAGCCAAGACGGACACGCTCTCGGAGCAGACAACCGTAGAAAGCCAGACAGCCGTCATCTGAGCATTCCTTCTGCGGTCGTACCGCGCGTCTGGCATCGTATCGCGCCCTCCCTGATCCCCTCGCGCCCGCGCCCGATCTCCTCTCGCCTGCGCCCGCCCCTATCGCTCCCGCCCCCGCCCCTATCGCTCCCGCCCCCGCCCCTATCGCTCCCGCCCCCGCCCCTATCGCTCCCGCCCCCGCCCCTATCGCTCCCGCCCTCCCCGCTCCCTCGTCAGGCGCTCGTTCTTCCTCCTCGCCTTCGCCGATCTCCTCTCTCCCAGCGGGCCCACGCGTCGAGCCCGCACGGACGCCGCTTCGCCCCCGACGCGCGCCTCCGTCGCGCGCGTTTCACGCGCCTTCCCCGCGCCGAGGCGAGCCTTGCGCGGCGGCGTCCCCTGCGCTTTGATGGCCGCCGGTCCCCTCCGAGGTGAAGTGTACATGACGACCCTGGGCGAGCTCCGCGTGCGCATCGACAGCATCGACGATCGGATCCTCGAGCTCCTCGCCGAGCGGGCCGAGGTGGCCCTCGAGGTCGCGCACGCGAAGCGCGCCGCCAACGCCACGCAGTTCCACGACCCGGAGCGCGAGCGGCGCGTGCTCGACCGCCTCCAGACCAAGGGCGCCGGCCGCTTCCCGCGCGACGCCATCCGGGTCGTCTTCCGGGAGGTGATGAGCGCCTGTCTGGCGCTCGAGGAGCCCATGAAGGTGGCCTTTCCCGGGACCGAGGGCGCCTTCGCCGAGGTCGCCGCGCGCCACCTCTTCGGGCTGGCGGCGCGCTACCGGGAGACGGGCACCATCGAGGGCGTCTTCGACGCCGTGCGCGCGGGCGAGGCGGCCTGCGGCGTCGTCCCCATCGAGAGCTCGTCGGACGGCTCGGTGACCCTGACCGCCGACGCCCTCATCGAGAGCGACCTCCAGATCCGACAGGAGCTCGTGCTCGACGTGGCGTATTGCCTGTTCAGCAAGGCGGAGGGGCTGAGCGGCATCACCCGCGTCCACGGGCACTCGCACGCGCTCTCGCAGTGCCGGCTCTGGCTCGCCAAGCACCTCCCCGGCGCGCAGATCGTCCAGACCGCCTCCGTCGCCGCGGCGGCGCACGAGGTCCTCGGCGATCCCGCCGCGGCGGTGGTCGGCAACCGCGGCGCGGGCGAGCTCTACGGGCTGCCGCTCCTCCGCGAGCGCATCCACGACCGCCCCGAGAACGCGACCCGCTTCATCGTCATCGCCCGGGCCGACGCGCCGCCCACGGCCGCCGACAAGACTTCGATCGTCTTCTCCGTGCAGGAGGAGCCCGGCGCGCTCCGCCGGGTGCTCGCCATCTTCGACGACGCCGCCATCAACCTGACGAGGATCGAGTCGCGCCCGAGCCGGCAAAAGCACTGGGACTACGTCTTCCTCGTCGACCTGGAGGGCCACCGGAGCGATCCGCGCGTCGCCGAGGCGATCGAGCGGCTGCGCGCCCGCTGCGAGATGGTGAAGGTGCTCGGGAGCTACCCGCGGTCGGCCGGATCGCGCTGAGGCCGCCAGCGCGGCCGTTCCGGCGCCGCCGCCCCGCGGTGATCGCACGAACTCCGCGGTTCGAGGCGGCCCGCCGGGGATGGTGCCCCGGAGGGAAGGATGGTATTTTCCGCAGCCCGTGCCGGCTGCGTCGCTCGCGCTCGCCCTCCGCGCTGCCCGAACGGCCGCCAGCGCGGTGGCCTGCACGCTGCTCGCCCTCCCGGCCGCCGCCGAAGCGCCCAGCGCCGCCCGCGATGCGCCCAGCGCCGCCCGCGAGGCGCCCAGCGCCGCCCGCGCGCCGGTGCTCGTCCTCGCGGGCGGCGCCGGCCGCATCGACGAGCGGGCCATCGACCTCGTCGCAGCCCATGTCCGCCCCCTCGGCGTCCGCCTCCAGGTCGTCCGTGCCGGCGCGCCGAGGCGCACGCTGCACACCCTCCTCCCCGACGCCCGCGCCCTCGCCGACGCGTGGGACGCGCGGGGCGTGCTCTGGATCGACGCCGGCTCGAGCGACGAGCTGGCCTTGTACGCGGTCGAGCGCGGCGGCGATCAGGTCTACGGCCGCCGCATCCCGGTCCCGCCCGGACAGATCACCGCGGCCCTCGAGTCGCTCGCCAACATCGCCGGCGCCGTCGCCGAGGAGCTCCGCGAGGGGCGCATCGCCGGCCTGGCCGAGGTGGATGTCGCCGCGACCGCGGCCCCGCCGGCCGCTCTCCCCGAGCCCGCCGCCGCCCCCGCGCCCGCGGCGCCCCCCGCTCGACCGCGGGCGGCGCCGGCCCCGCCGCCGCCCGCGGTCGAGCGGGGCGCCCGCCCCGAGGCGCCGCCGCTGCCCACGCTGGCCGTGCAGGTCGGCTACACCGGCGCGAACTTCAGCGGCGAGGTGCCCTGGCAGAGCGCCGCCGCGCTCCGCGCCTCGTGGGCGCCGGTCGATCGGGCCGTCCTCGGCCTGGGGTACGATCTGGTCCCTGCGGCCACGCTCGGCGACGATCGGTCGCGGTTCGAGCTCGTGCGTCACCCCGTGAGCGCGACCGGCCAGCTCCGGCTCCGGCTCCCGCTCGGCTTCGACCTGCAGCTCGGCGCGCGCGCCAGCGTCGACGTCGTCGAGCGCATCCCTCAGCCTCCCCCGCAGCCCACCCCGTCGTCGCCGCCCGCGTGGCCGCTGCCGGCCCGGCCGCCGCAGCGGGGCGAGCCGCTGCCGCCCTTCCCTCCCCCCTGGCGGTGGCCGCGGATGATGCCGCGGCAGCTGCCCCCGCCCGAGGCCCGGACCGATGTGATCGTCAGCGCAGCGCCGGTCGCGGAGCTCGGGTACCCGCTCACCGGGTGGCTTCGCCTCAAGGCGATGCTGGGCGTGGACGTCCTCCTGTCGCAGCCGGACGCCTCGGTGCACCCGGCCCTCGCGCTCCAGCCCGACCCGGTGCGGTTCGTCGCCGGCCTCGGGCTGGAGCTTGGCCTCTCCTTGCCGGCTTCCCCGGCCGCGGAGGGCGCGGTCCGACGATGACCGCCCGCGCCGCGTGACCCGGCCCGGAAAGAAAATTGACCCGGGTTGGGCCGTGCGCCGCACCAGGTCGGGGCGATGGACGCTGCGCACACACGAGCTCTTCGCACGAGCCTCGGACCGTTTCCCGAGCCGCGCCCGGCCAGCGCCATGACCCGCCCCCCTTCCCCACCGCCGCCCACCGCGCCCCTGCCGCTCGATCTCGAGCGGATGCGCCGCGCCGGCGCGGGCGATCCAGAGGCGCAGGCCTGGCTCATGACGCACGTCATCCCCCGCGTCCGCCGGATCGCGCGGGCGTTCCTCCGCAGCTCGGCCGACGCCGACGACGCCGCGCAGCTCGCCCTGCTCGCGATCCTCGAGAGCGCCTCGACCTACCGCGGCGAGGCCGCCGTCGAGGCCTGGGCCAGGCGCATCGCCGCCCGCACGATCCTCCGCTACGCCAGGCAGCAGCGCCGGGACGGCGCGCCGGTCGCGCCGGAGAGCGCGATCGACGAGGAGGTCGCCCAGGCGCCGCATCAACCCCCGTTCGAGGCGCTCCCGCGCGAGGCGCGGGCGTACCTCGACGCGCTGCCGGAGGCGCAGCGCAACGTGATCCTCCTGCACCATGCGCTCGATTACTCGATCGAGGAGATCGCCGGAATGACCGAGGTCAGCCCCGACACCGTGAAGAGCAGGCTGCGCCTCGGGATCGGCGCGCTCCGCAAGCAGGTGCGCCAGGACATCGCCATCGGCCGCAAGAGGGCATCATGACAGGGACCCAGAAGCCCGAGATCGATCTGGACCGCCTGCCCGCCATCTTCGCCGCCGAGGCGCGTGGCGAGCCGATCCGCCCGGAGGACGCGGCGCTCCTCCGCCGCGCCGAGCAGGAGGACCCCGAGCTCCGCGGCGAGGCGCAGCTCTGGGCCGCGATCGGGAAGCTCGGCGACGAGCGCGGCGCCGGCCTCGAGCTCAGCGACGCCGCCCTGCTGGAGCGGGTGCTCGCGCGCGCCCACGTCGAGCCCGCGCCGAGGAGCGCGGCGCGGCCGCGCGCGGCGCCGCGGCCGGCGCTGCGGCGAGGGGTCGCGGGGACGCTCGCGGGCGTGGCCGCCGCGGCGACCCTCCTGGGCGCGCTCGCGGCGGAGCTGATCGACGGGCCCGCGCACGCGCCCCCGCCGGCGCCGGGCACGGGCGAGGCGCTCGCTCCGAGCAGCGCGCCGTCCGCCCCCGCGCCCGGCGAGGACGCGCCCTCGCCGGGCGCGGGCGCGGCGCCGAGCGAGCCGCCGGGAGCGCCCTCGCCGGGCGCAGGCGCGCCCTCGCCGGGCGCGGGCGCGGCGCCGAGCGAGCCGCCGGGAGCGCCCTCGCCCGGCGCAGGCGCGGCCGCTCCCCCGAGCGCGCCGTCGCCCCGCGCGGGCTCGGCGGCGGGCGAGCCCGCGGCCACCGGCGCGGGCGACGCCCGGGATCGCGCCCCGCAGCCGCCCAGGCCGCGCGCGGAGGAGCTCCCGATCGGCCCCGAGGCGCTGCTCCTGCGCGCGCAGGCCCGGCTCGGGGAGGGGAAGACCGCCGAGGCGAGCGCCGCGTACCGCGCCCTGCTCGCGCAGCACCCGTCCAGCCCCGAGGCGCGGGCGGCGCTCGTGTCGCTCGGCCAGATCGCGCTCCGCCAGGGCAAGCCGGCCGAGGCGCTCGGCCACTTCGAGCGCTACCTCGCCGGCCCCGGCGGCCCCCTCGCGGCCGAGGCCCGGGTCGGGCGGGTGCAGTGCCTGCGCCGGCTCGGGCGGGCGGCCGACGAGCGCGCGGCCATCGCCGACTTCCTCTCCCGCCACGGCCAGAGCGTCCACGCCCCGCGGCTGCGCGCGCGCCTGTCCGAGCTCGGCGGCACGTGAGCGCCGGCGCCCGCGCGGCCTCCGCAAAAAAGATTGACCCCCGAACCTGCGACATCTCCACCAGGTCATCGAGATGTCGCGAAAAATTCGCAGAATTGTAAAATTCCCTCACGGGGTCGGAGGGCGCGCCGGCGTCCTCGTCGGGCTCCTGAGCCTTCTTTCTCTTCACTGCTCGACGTCGGGCACGGGCGACACGACGGGCGCCGGCGGAGGCGGCGGCTCCGGCGGCTCCGGCAGCTCCACCGGGCCCGGCGGGCCGCCCGGCGACCCCACGCGCCTCGTCGGCGCCTTCCAGGTGCGCTCGCTCCCCGACACGCCGGCAGGCGACGCGCCGTCCGGCAGCACGTCGGTCGTCGGGAAGATCTACGACGGGCCCACGCCGTCGCAGATCATCTGGGAGATGGCGGCCGAGGAGGGCAGCTGCCGGCTCCTCACGCCGCGCGTCCCGTTCTGTAACGAGCCCTGCGGGGGCAGCGCCGTCTGCGTCGAGGACGACACGTGCGAGCCCTACCCGGCCGCGCACAGCGCCGGCGCCGTGACGGTGACGGGCCTGAACCTCGAGTCGGGCGAGGCGTCCCTCGTCATGACCCCCGTGGCGAACAACTACCAGCCTCCCGCCGGCGCGAAGCTCCGCTATCCGCCCGCCGACGAGGGCCAGGCGGTCCGCTTCGAGGCCAGCGGCGATTACTTCGGCGCCTTCGCGGTGGAGGCCAAGGGCGTGAGCCCGCTCGAGCTCCTGAACGACACGATCCGCCTCGATCCCGATCAGGACGTGCAGCTCGCGTGGACGCCGCCGGGACAGGCCGGCGGCTCGGAGATCTACGTGAAGCTCGACATCAGCCATCACGGCGGCACGAAGGGGATGATCGAGTGCTCCGCCGAGGACACCGGCTCGCTCGACGTGCCGGCGTCGCTCGTCACGCAGCTCCTCGACCTCGGCGTGGCTGGCTTCCCGACCGTCATCGTCACGCGCAGGTCCGTGGGCTCCACGACGATCACCTCCGGCCGGGTCGATCTCGTCATCTCGTCGCAGATCGAGAAGTCGGTCGAGATCGCGGGGCTCACCTCGTGCAACGACAGCTCGCAGTGCCCCGAGGGCCAGACCTGCCAGCCCGATCTCACCTGCAAATGAGCCTCGCCGGCTGCCGGCGCGGCGCACAGCCCAGCTTAACCAAGACAAAGGAACAGACGCCATGACCATCTCTTATCGCCCCTTGCTGCTGCCCCTCGCCGTCGCGCTGCTCTCCACCGCCGTAGGCTGCTCCGGCTCGGACGCGGAGGCGCCGAGCGACGGGACGACCAGCACGTCGTCGAGCTCCGGCGGCGGCACCACCGGCGGCGGCACCACCGGCGGCGGCACCACCGGCGGCGGCACCACCGGCGGCGCGACCACCGGCGGCGCGACCACCGGCGGCGCCACGACCGGCACCGGCGGCGGGACGACCGAGAAATTCAGCTTCTTCGTGACCAGCCTCGTCGCCATGCAGGAGCTGTCGGGCTCGGAGGACGGCTTCGGGGGCGATCTCCGCTTCGGGGAGACGGGCCCGGGCGCCGGCCTCCGCGGCGCCGACAAGATCTGCGCGACGATCGCCGAGAAGAGCCTCCCGGGCGCGGGGAGCAAGCAGTGGCGCGCGTTCCTGAGCGCCGTCGCGGGAGAGGACGGCAAGCAGGTCGACGCGATCGACCGGATCGGCGACGGGCCCTGGTACGACCGGCTCGGCCGGCTGGTCGCCAACAACAAGCAGGAGCTGCTCAACGATCGCCCCGTCGCGGCCGACGAGGCGATCATCGATGATCTGCCGAACGAGGACGGCGTCCCCAACCACCAGCCCGATCCGAGCCAGCCCGAGGTCGACAACCACGACATCCTGACGGGGACCAACGACCAGGGCAAGCTCTACAGCGCGACGGCCACGTGCAAGGACTGGACGGCCAAGGCGGGCGACAAGGAGGCGGAGGGGCGGCCGCGCGTCGGGCACTCGTGGCCGAGGAACTTCGGCGGCGGCTTCCCCGGCGGCTCCAGCGGCGCGGGCTTCCCCGGCGGCTCCAGCGGCGCGGGCGGCCCCGGCGGGAACATCAACATGGCCAACTGGATGTCGTCCCTCGACGAGTCGGGGTGTGCGCCTGGCATCAACCTCCTGGAGACCGGGGGGCCGCTGCCCAACGAGGCGACCGTCGGCTCGGGCGGCGGCTACGGCGGGATCTACTGCTTCGCGCTGACGCCCTGACGCAGGCGTGCCGGCGCGCGCCGCCCCTCGATCAGCTTACTTGTCTCAGGAGGAGTTCATGTACCAAGGCAATCGCATCACGTCGATCGTCACGCTCGCCCTGCTCTCCGCGGTGCTGCCGGGCGCGTGTGGCGGCGGCGACGCGCCGGACGACGTCGGCGCGGCCCCGGAGGTCTGCGAGCGGAAGGGCGACGAAGCATCGACGGAGTTCCTCAAGCGCGTCGGGTGCGCCGAGGACTTCGAGGCGCTCGCGTCGGCGCCCGTCGACGCGAGCTTGCCCGGCGCGCGCTCGGTCAAGGTCGTCCTGGATCAGGCCGATCAGAACGCGCTCTATTTCCAGAACAGCGTCCTCTACCAGATCCATTACGACTTCGTATCTTCGCACCTCTCCGGCGAGGGGCTGCCCTATGTCCCTCCCCTCGCCGAGTTCAACGCGACCGAGTACTTCACGCCGGATCGCCGCTTCGTCCTCGGCGCGGTGACGCATTACGAGGGTCCCGGCACGTGGGCGCTCGAGCTGTCTCCCTACGACACCGCGTCCGCGGACATGATCACCGCCCTGTTCCGGGCGGTGCAGGGGGCCTCCTTCTTCGGCGCGAAGCTCGCCTTCCACCCCACGTCGGAGGCCGTCGCGGTCGAGGCGGCGAAGCTGCCCGCCGACATCCCCGTGGTCAGCACCGGCGATCTCTACGCGGGGATCGACTACCAGCCGCTATCGCTCGGCAAGGCCATGGGGCGCCTCCACTTCGCGAAGGCGGCGGATCTCGACGACGAGTACCTGTCCCATCAGGACATCGTGGTGCTCGACGAGGCGCCCAACGACATCTCGGTCGTCCAGGGGATCATCACCGAGGAGTTCCAGACGCCGCTGTCGCACGTCAACGTGCTCTCCCAGAACCGGCGCACGCCCAACATGGGGCTGCGCAACGCGATGAGCCACCCGGAGCTGCTCGCGCTCAAGGACAAGCTGGTCGAGCTCACCGCGGGGCCGTCGTCCTGGAGCGTCCGCGAGGTCACCGAGGCCGAGGCCGAGGCGTTCTGGGAGGCGCACAAGCCCGAGCCCGTCACGCTCCCCGAGCTCGACCTGACGGTCACCGACCTGCGCGACATCGCGGAGGTGACCCCCGATCCGCCGGAGGGCGAGCCGCTCCGGGACGCGATCAAGCAGGCCGTCCTCGCCTTCGGCGGCAAGGCGGCCCACTACTCCATCCTGTCGAGGATCCCCGACCTCCCGATCCAGAAGGCGTTCGCGATCCCGGTCTACTACTACGACCAGTTCATGAAGCAGAACGGCTTCTACGAGCAGATCGAGGCGATGCTCGACGACCCGAAGTTCAACACCGACCCGGCGGCCCGCGACGAGCAGCTGAAGGCGCTCCGCGACGCCATGAAGGCGGCGCCGGTCGACGCCGACTTCCAGGCGCTCCTCAAGGCGAAGATCGAGGCGGAGTACCCCGGGCACAAGATGCGGTTCCGCACCAGCACGAACAGCGAGGATCTCGACGGGTTCCCGTGCGCCGGCTGCTACGACTCGAACACCGGCGATCCGACCGACTGGGAGGACGTCCTCGACGCCATCCGCAAGACGTACGCGAGCGCCTGGAAGCTCCGCACCTTCGATGAGCGCACCTATTACGGCATCGATCACCGGTCGATCGGGATGGCCCTGCTCGTGCACCACAACTTCCCCGACGAGGAGGCGAACGGCGTGGCCATCACCAACAACCCGTTCGACACGGCCGGCGTCCAGCCCGCGTTCTACGTCAACGTGCAGGCGGGCGGCGACGTGGAGGTCGTGGCCCCGCCGGCGGGCGTGACGAACGACGAGTTCCTCTACTTCTTCAGCCAGCCGAACCAGCCGGTCACCTACCTGACGCACTCGACCCTCGTGCCCGAGGGCGAGACGGTCCTCTCGGCGGCGCAGGTCCACGCGCTCGGCGCGGCGCTCGACGCCATCCACACCCGGTTCTCCCCCGCGTACGGCCCCGCGGCGGGCAACACCGGCTGGTACGCGATGGACGTGGAGTTCAAGTTCGACGACGACGCGAACCCGAACGAGCCGCCGACGCTCTACATCAAGCAAGCGCGCCCCTACCCCGGCCGGGGGGCTGCCGCCGGGGCGCCGTGAGGCGACCGCCCGCGCGCCCGGGCGGGCCACGCCCCGCGGTCGCCGCAGGCGAGGACGGACCATCATGATCGACTGGCTCGGATGGCTCACCCAGGGGAGCGCCGTGGACCTCCGCAGGGCCCTGGTGGCGCTCCTGCTCGCGTTCGGGCTGGGGCAGGTGGTCGCGCTCGTCTACATGGCCACCTTCCGCGGCCTCTCCTACTCCCGCTCCGCCGTGCACAGCATGGCCATGGGCAGCGTCATCACCTGCATGCTGATGCTCGCCGTGGGCAGCAGCCTCGCCGCCGGCATCGGCGTCGCCGTGGGCCTGAGCGCGGTCCGCTTCCGCACGACGCTCCGCGATCCGCGCGACGTCATGTTCGTCTTCGCGGCGCTCGGCGTCGGCATCGCCTGCGGGCTCCAGGCGTTCGGCGCGGCGCTCGCCGGGACGGCGATCTTCGGGGGCGGGACCTTGCTCCTCCACGCCACCGGCTACGGCGCGCGGCGGCAGCCGGACGGCCTGCTCCGCTTCACCGCGCCCTCGGTGCCCGACGCGGAGGAGGCGCTCGCGAAGATCCTCCGCGCGCACTGCCAGACGTTCTCCCTCGTGACCCTCCGGGAGGCCGCGCAGGGGACCCTCATGGAGCACGCCTACCAGATCAGCGTCCGCGCGCCCGAGCTCCGCGCGTCGCTCGTCTCGAGGCTGCAGGCCATCCCGGGCGTGCAGGACGTCTCGCTCATGCTCCAGGAACCGACGCTGGATCTCTAGCGGCCGAGGCCCCTCGTCGAGGGGACCGCCTCGCTCGCCCCACGGGCGCCCTCGGCCCGCTGACGCGACCGCCGTGGTCATCACCGCGCAAGGATCACCGATGCACAGCTACCAGCGACTCCGCTCGGCGCTCAAGGACGCCGGACCCGCGATCACCCTCGTGCTCACGTTCGGAGCCGCGCTGTGGCTCCACCTCGACGGCGGCGGCCCGCGCGGGCAGGTCTTCGGCTTCGCGGAGGCGCTGCCCGAGGCGATCTCGCCGATCGAGACCGCCCGCGTCGCCTCCATCGAGGTGGTCGTCGGCCAGGAGGTCGCGGCCGGGCAGGTCATCGCGACGCTGGACGCCTCGGCGATCGACGCCGAGATCAGCGTCGCGAAGGCGGAGAAGGCGCAGGTCGAGGCCGATCTCCGGATGGAGCTCGCCCTCGTCGAGCAGGAGCTCGACGCGGACCGCGCGTCGGTCGAGCGCCACCTCGCGGAGCAGCGCGAGGAGCAGCGCCGGGCGGTGGCCGAGGCGAAGGTGCTGGACGGCGAGATCGCGAGGATGAGGGCGCTCGTCGAGGGCCACCTGACGGTCGTCGACCAGCTGGCGAAGCTCGATCTGCAGCGCGCGACGGTGACGGCGATCGCCAGCGAGAAGCCGCGGACCCTGAGCCTGCTCGCGGCGCAGCTCGAGGCGGCCGATCGGCGCCGGAGCGAGCTCCGGGATCGGACGTCGGGGCTCGCGGCGAAGCTCGACGCGGACGCGCGCGTCGCGTCCGAGAACATCGCGATGCTCGAGCAGCGGCGCGCCGGGTACGCGCTGCGCGCGGCGAGCGCGGGGCGCGTCGCCTCGATCGACCGGCAGCCCGGCGACGTGGTCCCGGCCGGCGAGCCCGTGGTGCGGCTCGTGAGCGCGCGGTCGGGCGCGCGCGCGATCGCCTGCGTCCCCGAGCGGCTCGCGCTCGGCGTCCACGAGGGCGACGGCGCCGAGCTCTGGATCCGCGGCCAGCTCGGCGGTCCGCTGCCGGGCACGGTCGCCACGGTGGGCCCGGTCGTGTCGGAGCTCCCCCCGCGCTGCTGGCCGGCGCCGGAGGTGCCCGCGTGGGGCCGCGTGGTCACCATCGCGCTCGACGCGCCGGCCGCGCTCGTCCCCGGCCAGGCCTTCGACATCACCTTCGGCGGCGCGCGCGCGGCAGCGCCGCCCAGGGCCGCCCCGGCGCCGCCCAAGCCCGCCCCCGCCGCGCCCGCCCCCGCCGCGCCGCAGGCCGCCGCTGCCGCGTCGCAGCTCCCCATGAAGGTGCCGCCGGCGCTCGCCGGCCGCTCGCGCCTCGAGCCGTCCGGCGTCCTCGCGCGCCCCGGCGAGTCGCGGTACCTCATCGCCAGCGACGACACCGGCCACGAGCGCGACGAGGGCGCGCCGTGGCTCTTCGCGATGTCCGCGGGCGGCGCCGTCGCGCCGGATCCGGTGCCCGTGAGCGGCGTCGACGAGCTGAGCGACGTCGAGGGGATCGCCGCCGGCGACGCGGGCGAGGTCTACCTCCTCTCGTCGCAGAGCTACAGCAAGAAGGGGAAGCGCAAGCCCGCGCGGACCGCGCTCCTCCGCCTCCGCCCGGAGGGCGGCGGCTTCCGCGTCGACGGCGAGATCCACCTGGCGGAGCTGCTCGACGCGGCCCCCGCGCGCGCCGCGGCGCTCGGCCTCCCGGACGGGACGCGGGCGCTCGACATCGAGGGCCTCGCCTTCTGGCAGGGCTCGCTGTACCTCGGGCTGAAGGCGCCGCTCGATCCGCAGGGCAACGCGATGATCTGGCGGGTCGCCGCCCCGCTCGCGCTCTTCGGCGGCGAGGGCGCCTCCCCGGTCCAGGCCGCGCGGGCGAAGGGCGGCCGGGCCGCGGACGAGGCGAGGCGCTTCGAGGCGGCCCGCGTCTCGCCGTGGGCGCGCGTGCGCGTCGACGTGGAGGTCGACGGGCGGCCCACGCCGGGCGGCATCTCGGAGCTCGCCTTCATGCCGGACGGCTCGCTGGCGATCGCGTCCACGCCCTCGACCGCGGACGGCGATGCCGGCGCGCTGTGGCGGGTCGATCGCCCCGAGGCCGGCGTCCTCTCGCCGCGCCTGGTCCAGCGGTTCCCGGGGCTCAAGCCCGAGGGGCTCACCCCCTCGCTCGCGCCGGGCGCGCTGACGATCGTGTTCGACGCCGGCAGCGCCGCGCCGTCGTTCCAGGAGCTCCCGTGGCGCCCGTGAGCGCGGGCCCCCCCGCCCGGCGCCCCGATCCCGCCGCGCCGCGCCGCGGCGCGGGCGGCCGCCACGGCCACGCGGGCGGACGCGGTGGAGAGGCGGTATCCAGAGAGATGCCCCACAGCGAACCGGGAACGATGAGAACCAGCCACGCTTCCGCCGCCCTCGCGCTCCTCCTCGTCGCGGCGAGCCAGAGCGGCTGTCCGGTCCACGAGGAGACCGGCGAAGCGGTCTTCGATCGGACGAAGCTGCACACCATCGCGATCACCGTCGACGAGGCCCACCTGGAACAGCTCGCCACGGATCTCGAGGACCGCGTGCCGTGCACGCTGACCTACGACGGCGAGGTCATCGAGGGCGCCGGGATCCGGCAGAAGGGCAACGACATCAAGGATCTCGAGAAGAAGCCGAGCTTCAGCGTCAAGATCGACGAGTTCGACGAGCAGGCGGAGCTCGACGGGGTCAAGAAGCTCTTGTTGAACAGCGCCAAGCAGGACTCGAGCTTCCTGCGCGAGCAGATCGGCGGGGACATGCACGAGCGCGCCGGGGTGCCCGCCGCGCGCACCGCGCACGCGGTGCTGAGCCTGAACGGCGTCGACAAGGGCATCTACGTCGTCACCGAGGCCATCGACAAGCGGTTCCTGCGGCGCCATTTCGGCGAGAAGAACGACGAAGGGGCGCTCTACGAGGGGCCGTGCTGCGGCGATTTCGTCGACGACCTCGGCGCCGCCGAGCTCGACGGCGGGGAAGACCCGGGCGCGGCCGCGCTCCGCGCGCTCGCCGACGCCATCCGGGACACGCCGGACGAGGCGCTGGCGGCGAAGGTGAGCGAGCACCTCGACCTCGATCGCTTCATCACGAGCTTCGCCCTCGAGGCGCTCCTCGGCCACTGGGACGGCTACGCGTACCGCGCGAACAACTATTACCTGTACGAGAACCCGGTCGACGGGCGCTTCGTGTTCCTCCCCCACGGGATGGACCGCATCCTGGACGACCCGCGCTTCGACACCGAGACCGCGCCCGTCGCCGTGCTCCCGCGCCGCATCCGCGAGATCCCGGCGCTCGACGCGCGGTTCCGCGCCGAGCTCGACCGCCTCGCGAGCGCGGCGTGGGACGAGGGCGCCGCGCTCGCGGCCATCGATCGGGCGGCGCAGGTGATCAACACGGCCAGCGCCGGCGAGGAGACCCGGGAGGATCTTGTCGAGTTCAACGCGAACGCGGGCCCGCTCCGGGACGCCCTGACGCTGCGCCGCGCCCTGATCGATCCCGCGATCGTGTGCGGCGACGGCGACGTCGGGGGGCTCGAGACGTGCGATGACGGCAACACGGCGGCCGGCGACGGGTGCAGCGCGGCGTGCCGCGTCGAGCCCTGACCGCCGGCGCCCCTCCCTTCTGCTGCACGGCGTCGGGCGCCGTGACCGAGCTCAACCGTTGAGTTGCGCAAGCCGCTGCCGGAGCCCGCGAACGGTTGCGGGATGGCGCAAAGACCCGCGAACCTCCTGACCTGACAGAGCGCCTCCGGCGCCGCTGAACCGCAAATTCCCGACGCCTCCGGTCGGCCCTGCCGCGGCATGCGCGATGCTGCAGGCGGAGCCCGGCGCGCAAGGGGCCATGGGGCCGCCCTGGAGATCTGCTGTCAGCAGAGCTCGCCGCGCCCGCGATGATGTTGCCGAACGTCACCAGGGAGAAGGTGCACCATGCGAAGCTTATTCCACTCTCGCGCGAGTAAAACGATGCTCATCGCGCTCGTCGGCGCGACGCCGGCGTGCGACGGGGGCGCGGAGGACGCCGCGGCGAAGGAGGCCGCGGAGACAGGGGCCATCCGTGCGGCGCTCACGGTCGGAGGCCTGCGTCACGATGTCGTCGCGGTCCACTACAAGGTCGTTGCCGCGGACGGCAGCTGCGGTGATGCGGCCATCGCGGAGACCACGAGCGCGCTGGAGGAGGAGGCGCTCCCCGAGCTCGCGCTGCCTCCCGGGTCCAGGGTCCACGCGGGGGCCGACGGCCTCTTCGTGTTGCCGCCCGGCGTCTACCGCGTCTGCGCGACCCCGCTCGGCAGCGCCGGCCCTTCGGTGGAGTGCGCCCCCGCCGAGGCGACGGCCGCGGTCTACCCCGAGGGGACGTCCGAGATCACCCTCGTCTCCCAGTGCGCCGGGGCGCCGAACGGCGGGCTCGACGTCGTCGCCGCCCTGAACGACCCGCCGACGATCGACGACATCGACATCGCCCCGAGCAAGTTCATCACGCAGTGCGAGACCGCCGCGATCGCGGTGACGGCGTCGGATCCCGACGGCGACGCGTTCTGGGTCGACTGGGAGCTCACGGGCGGCGCGGGCGAGCTCGCGGGCGACGGCGGCGCCGCGACGTTCACCCCGGCGGGCCCGGGCGTCGCCACGGTCCAGGTGACGGTCACCGATGTGCTTGGCGGGAGCAGCCGGCTCTCGTTCCCCGTGCACGTGTCGGCCGCGGACTGCGGCGGGGCGACCTGCAGCGACGGCATCCAGAACCAGGGCGAGACCGGCTTCGACTGCGGGGGCCCGTGCGCGCCGTGCGGCGGCGTCTCGGTCTACAGCTTCGTCGACACGCCGACGGACGACGTGGGCATCAAATCGCTCTACGACTTCTTCTCGAGCCTCGGCAGCGTGAGCTCGAGCCAGTACATCCTGTTCGAGATCGTCACGAACGAGGGCGCGACCGCCTGGTGCTCCGAGAACGCCGCCTTCTACGTCGACACCTACGTCGCGCAGACGTACGAGGGCGGCGGCGGCTTCCAGTCGGGCCCCTGGAACAAGTACTGGCGCGTGGCCGGCGGCCCCTGGTCCGGCCCGGACACGGGGCAGTACTCGAACAGCTACGCCGCGACCTGCGATGAGAGCCCGTACTCGTGGTGCGCCGAGTGGGGCCTGGGGGGCAACCAGTGGGCCGTGATGCCCCATCACACCGTGACCAACGGCGAGAGCTACCTCAACTGGAGCTATTCGAACGGCGAGAACTGGGTGGTCACCATCGCGGTCGGCGATGACCGCCTGTCGACCTGCGGCTTCTAGCCAATCGCCGGCGGGGCTGTTCCACGGCGGCGGACCGTCGCGATCCGCCGCATCCCCAGGAGAGGCTCAGAACGTGCAGGTCGGCGTGGGGCCGGCGGTGAAGGGCTCCCAGCGGATGTCCTCGATCGCCACGTCCATCGGCGACTCCGAGTAGAGGAGGAAGGGCGTGTTGACGTTGGTGATGTCGAGCCCGCGGTCCGTCAGGCACTTCAGCGGGACGGAGACCTCGTGCCACTCCCCGTCCGCGATGGAGGTCAGCGTGTCGGCGATATTGATGTCGCCCAAGCAGGGATACACGCAGTGGGCCGACAGCGTGACCAGCGCGCCCTCGGGCGGAGCGTCGACGCGCGCCCGGAAGACGATCGAGGTCTCCGAGTTGTAGTAGGGCGACAGATCGACCCCGGGCGAGCCCGCCGAGACCTGCGCGTAGATCTGGCCCGTCGCGCTCCAGGTCACCTGCTTGGCGCTCCCCTGGATCTCGCCGTCGACCGTGCTGACGCTGACCTCGCCGCCGGGCAGGGTGGCCCCCATGCCCACGTCGATGCCGCCCCAGTTCGAGGGGCCGCCGATGCGCAGCACGTAATCGCCCTTCTCGTCGCCATCCACGAAGATCTCGAGCGGCTCGTTGGTGGTGCCGGCCGTCCCCGGGTCCGGGGCCGCGCAGCCGTGGCCCGTGGAGACCTCGGGCAGATCGTCGCCGAGCGCGTCGGCGTCGGTGGTCGCGAGGCCATAGCCATACGGGAAGAGCGGCGTCTCGCCGTCTCCCTTGTTGATGGGCGTCTGGCAGTCGGCCGAGGGCCACGAGAACGACAGCTTGCCCTGGAACTCGTGATCGCCGAAGAGCACGTCGGCGACGCCGCCGCCCTCGCTGCCCGGCAGCCAGGCCGCCACGAACGCGTCCGACCGGTTGATCTCCTTGTTGGTGTGGAGCGGGCGGCCCGACACGAACACCGTGACGATGGGCACGCTCGGCGCCTGGGCGCGGATGGTGTCGATGACGGCGAGGTCCTCGGGGTAGAGCTTGGCGTGCTCGAGCGTCTCGAACTTGCCGATGTCGCCCTGGCCCTCGGCGTAGGGCGTCTCGCCGATGACCACGATCGCGGCGTCGAAGGTGTCGGCCGCGGCGGTGCCGTCGGGGCTCAGGGTCGCGGTGCCGCTCATCCCGGCGCCCGTGATCGTCTCGTTGATGCCGGCGTAGATGGACTGCGCGTTCGGGAAATCGGCGTTGGTGTTGCCGGTGCCCTGCCAGGTCAGCGTCCAGCCGCCGGACTGGTTCTGGATGTTGTCCGCGGTCTTGCCGGCCACGAGGACGTTCATCGCCTTGCTGAGCGGCAGGACGCTGCCCTTGTTCTTGAGCAGGACGAGCGACTTGCGCACGGCCTCGCGCGCCACGGCCCGGTGCTCCGGCGCGGCGAGGAGCGTGGCGTCGCCGGCGACCGGCCGGGCCGAGGGGGCGCCCTTGCTCGCCCTGGGGCCGAGGAGGCCGGCCCGCATCTTCACGCGCAAAATCCGGGTCACCGCGTCGTCGACGCGGGCCATCGGGATCTCGCCGCTCTGCACCTGGGCGATGGTGTTCTCGATGAACGCCCTCCAGTCGTTGGGCACCATGATCATGTCCACCCCGGCGTTGATCGCCGCGGCGCACTGCGCGTTGCTACAGCCCGGGAGCTGGCCGTGCCCGTTCCAGTCGCCGACGACGAAGCCGGTGAAGCCGAGCTGGCCCTTGAGGATGTCGGTGAGCAGGTACCGATTGCCGTGCATCTTGTCGCCGTTCCAGCTGCTGAACGACGCCATCACGGTCTGCGCGCCCGCCTCCAGCGCGGAGAAGTAGCCCTGGGCGTGGATGTCGCGCAGCGCCTCCTCGGAGCAGACGGTGTTGCCCTGGTCCTTGCCCTGCTCGGTCCCGCCGTCGCCCATGAAGTGCTTGGCGGTCGCGATCACGTGCCTGTCGCTGAACAGATCCGCGCCGTCGGCCGGCCGGCCCTGCAGGCCCCGGATCATCCGGCCCGCGTAGCTCTTCACGATCTCCGGATCCTCGGAGTAGCCCTCGTAGGAGCGGCCCCACCGGTCGTCCCGCACCACGGCGAGCGTGGGGGCGAAGGCCCAATCGAGCCCGGTGACGGCGACCTCGGCGGCGGTGATGGCGCCGATCTCCTCGATGAGATCGGGATCGTTCATGGCGCCGAGCCCGATGTTCTGCGGGAACAGCGTCGCGCCGATCACGTTGTTGTGGCCGTGCACCGCGTCCACGCCCCAGATGACGGGGATGCCGAGGTGCTCGCCGGGTGCGCCGCTCGTGTCGGTGGAGGCCTCGTAATAGGCGTCCGCGAGGGCGACCCAGTCGGCCACGGTCGCGTGCTTGGAGCGGCCCGGCCAGGAGCCGCCGCCGTTCAGCACCGAACCGATGTGGTACTCGCGGACCTGCTCCGGCGTGATCGCCAGGATCTCGGGCTGGACCATCTGGCCGACCTTCTGCGCCGCGCTCATCTGCGCGAGCAGCTCGGCGACGGCGTCCTCGATCTCGGGGTCGAGCGGGATCTCGCTCGTCGCCGTCGGCCATTCGACCGACGCGGCCTCGCCGCCCGCGCCGCCGCCACCGCCGGTGCCGGTGGTCGTGCCCGCGCCGGAGCCACCCGCCCCGCCGCCGCCTCCTGTCGTGGCGCCGCCGCCGGAGCCGCCCGCCCCGCCGCCGCCTCCTGTCGTGGCGCCGCCGCCGGAGCCGCCTGCCCCGCCGCCGCCTCCTGTCGTGGCGCCGCCGCCGGAGCCGCCCGCCCCGCCGCCGCCTCCTGTCGTGGCGCCGCCGCCGGAGCCGCCCGCCCCGCCGCCGCCTCCGGTCGTGGCGCCGCCGCCGGAGCCGCCCGCCCCGCCGCCGCCTCCGGTCGTGGCGTCGCCACCGGAGCCGCCCGCCCCGCCGCCGCCGGTCCCGGTCGTGGCGCCGCCGCCGGAGCCGCCCGCCCCGTCGCCGCCGGTCCCGGTCGTGGCGCCGCCGCCGGTCCCGCCCGACCCTGTCGGGTCAGCCGGGGGATCTGTGGAGTCGTCCCCGCAGGCGGGAACAGGGATGGTCAGGGCTGCGAGCAGCAGCCATTGGGTAACTCGGTTCCAATGCTTCATGCGATCGCCGGAGCATCGACCCAGCGCCGTGGGGCGTCAAGCGGCGGGGACCGCTCACGACGGAGCTCGACGGGTCCAAGGTGCGCGCTGCGGTACGGATGGAGGGCTGGGACGATGAAGGGCGTCAGCGGCTCGTGAGCGCAGCGCCCGCCCCTGCTTTGCCCTGGAGCGGCGCAGCGCGCCGAGGAGCGGCTAGGTCGCCCACCGGATGAAGTACCCGACAAGGCTTCTGCGGACCTCGGGCGACTCGACGTGATCGTCGACGACGCCGGCGACGCCCTGCTCGGCGCTGCGCGCCGGCTCGATCGACCGTCGCGGCCGCGCTCCCGGCTCAGCCCGGCCGCGCGCGGCCCGGGTGAGGCTCCGCCGCCCCCGTGCTATGGGGCCGCCATGCCGAACGCCGCCGGCGACATCGACGTGGAGGCGCTCAACGACCGCCTCGCCCGGGAGCACCCGATCGACGACTATTACGACCGCGCCCCGCTGCCGATCCGGCTCATCGAGCGCGAGCGGCTCGCCATCATCCGCGACATGCTCGGCGACTGCGCGGGCCTCGACCTCGCCGAGGTCGGCTCCGGCGGCGGCCACGTGCTGCGCATGTTCCCGCGGGCGCGCATCACGGCGATCGACGTCTCCGACGTCTTCCTCGACACCGCCCGCAAGAACCTCGCGGGCTACGACGCCCGCTTCCTCAAGGGCGAGGTCGACAAGCTCGACCTCCCCGCCGCGAGCTTCGACCGCATCATCTGCACCGAGGTCCTGGAGCACACGGTCGACCCCGCCGCCGTCCTCGCGGCCATCGCGCGCCTCCTGCGCCCCGCCGGCGTCGCCGCGATCACGGTCCCGAACGACCCGCTCATCGCGCGGCTGAAGGGCGTCGTCCGCCGCACGCCCGTCGGCTACCTCCTGCGCGACCGCATCCAGTGGGGCGGCGACGTCTACCACCTGCACCAGTGGACGCCGGACGAGTTCGGCCGCCTCCTCGAGCGCCACTTCCGCGTGACCGAGCGCCGCGCGGCGCCCCACGGCGCCCTGCCGATCCGCGCCTGCTTCCGCTGCGTCCCCCGGTGACCTCCGCCGTGCACCCGGACCGCCCCGAGCGCCCGTCGCCCCGCCGCGGCCCCCCTTCCAGGCAAGATAGGCGAACCACCATGTCCGAACCCCAGTCCGAGCCTGCTCCGGAGATCCCGATCGAGCTCTCCGTCATCGTGCCGTGTCTGAACGAAGAGCTGAACATCCCCGAGCTCACCGAGCGCGTCCTCGGCGTCTTTTGCGAGGGCGCCCTCGCGGGGGAGCTCATCCTCGTCGACGACGGCTCGACCGACGGCACCGCCACGACGATCCGCGCGCTCATGGCCGCGCACCCCGGGCTCGTCGTGGGGTGCTTCCACCCGCAGAACCGCGGCATCAGCGCGGCCTGGCGCACCGGCGCGGCCGCCGCGCGCGGCAAGCTCGTCGCCATCATCGACGCCGATCTCCAGTACCAGCCCGAGGACCTGCTGCGGCTCCGGCGCGAGCTCTACGAGCACAGCGTCGATGTCGTCCAGGGCTGGAGGAGCGCCGTCGGCCGGCGCAAGGACCGCCGTTACCACCTGAGCCGCGGGTTCAACACCCTGCTGAACACCACCTTCGGGATGTCGCTCCAGGACAACAAGAGCGGCTTCGTGATGTGCGCGCGCGAGGTGTTCCAGGACCTCTTGACGTACAAGGGCAGCTATTTCTACTGGCAGTCGTTCATCCTCGTCGCCGCCCACGCCAAGGGTTACTCGTACAAGGAGGTCGAGACGCTCTTCGAGCAGCGCCGGCAGGGCGTCTCCTTCCTCGACAAGGGGGCGGCCGGCGCCGTGGTGAAGTCGTTCTACGACCTCGGCAAGGCGATGTGGGAGTACCGCGTGGGCCGGCCCCCGGCGGACGTGGCCACGCAGTACCTCCGCCGCCACCCGGTGATCGACCGCTCGCCGGAGCGCGACCCGCTCACCACGGCGAAGTGGCGCGCGTACCTCGCCGCGTTCAACCACACCCACTGGATGATCACGCGCGACGTCGAGCACTACTACGAGACGCTGCGCAAGACGCAGTGGCTCACGCCGGCGCAGACCCGCGAGCTCCAGGACGAGAAGCTGCGGCGGCTGCTCCGCCACTGCTACCGCAACGTGCCCTATTACCGCGCCCGCATGCAGGAGCTCAAGCTGCGGCCCGAGGACATCCGCGGCCAGGAGGACCTCCACAAGCTGCCGTTCCTCACCAAGGCGGATATCCGGCGCCACCTCTACTTCGACATCATGTCGGAGAACCACGACAAGTCGCAGGTCCTCAAGATCACGACGAGCGGCTCCACGGGCGAGCCGTTCGTCTGCTACGCCGACCGGGCGCAGCTCGAGTTCCGCTGGGCGGCGACGCTCCGGGCGCAGGAGTGGACGGGCTACCGCTTCGGCGACCCGACGTTGCGGCTGTGGCACCAGACCATCGGGATGACCCGGTGGCAGGCGGCGCGCGAGCGCGCGGACGCCATCCTGTCGAACCGGACGTTCATCCCCATCTTCGAGCTGTCCGACGACAACCTGGGCAAGATGATCGCGCGCATCGCCGAGGTGCAGCCGGTGCTCATGGACGGCTACGCCGAGGCGCTCGATTTCCTGGCGCACTACGCGAAGGGCACCGGCAAGGTCACGGCCCGGCCGCGCGCGATCATGTCGAGCGCGCAGACGCTGCCGCTGCCGAGCCGCCGGCTCATCGAGGAGGCGTTCGGCTGCAAGGTCTTCGACAAGTACGGCAGCCGCGAGTTCTCGGGCATCGCCTACGAGTGCGACGCGCACGAGGGCCACCACGTCGTGGCCGAGGGGTACATCGTCGAGATCCTCCGCGACGGGCGCCCGGCCGAGCCCGGGGAGATCGGAGAGGTGGTGATCACCGACCTCAACAACTTCTGCATGCCCTTCGTCCGCTACCGCATCGGCGATCTCGCCGAGGCGATGGATCCGGCCGTGCCGTGCCCTTGCGGCCGCGGGGCGCCGCGCGTGGGCCGCATCGAGGGGCGGGTCCAGTCGATCATCCGGGGGACGGACGGGCGTTACCTCCCCGGCACGTTCTTCGCGCACTACCTCAAGGAGTTCGATTACGCGATCAAGCGCTTTCAGGTGGTGCAGGAGGAGCGCGACGCCATCACGTTCCGCGTGGTCAAGGGCGGGCGGTTCTCGCAGCAGGTGCTGGACGAGGTGCTCGCCACGTTCCGCCGCTTCCTCGGCGAGCGGATGCGCATCCAGGTCGAGTTCGCGGACGACATCGCGCTCGTCCGCACGGGCAAGCACCTCGCGAGCGTCTCGCGCCTGAACGTCGATTTCCAGCGCGCCGCGCCGGCGGAGATCCTGTCGCCCGGCCCGAACGGCGCCGGCGGTTGAGAGGGGAGATCCGGATGGCAAAGGCGACGGGCCGCGTGGTGACGGTATCGAGGCCGGGCCTCGGCTACGCCGATCGCGCGCCTTATGGCCCGCCGGGCCCGGTCTACGAGGCCGTCGAGGCGCTCTTCCGGGGGCTCGGCCTCGACGCGGCGCGCGCCGGCACGCCCGCGTGGAACCCGCTCGGCGACCTGATCGCGCCGGGCGACCGGGTCATCATCAAGCCGAACCTCGTCTCGTCGAAGAACCTGCACCAGAAGATCACGGGCGAGCGGCTCGCCGCCTCGAGCACGCACGGCTCGCTCCTCCGGCCGGTGCTCGACTATGCGCTCCGCGCCGCCGGCCCGCGCGGGCGGGTGCGCGTCGTCGACTCGCCGGTCGAGGGCTGCGAGGTCGAGAAGGTCGCCGGCCCTCTCGGCATCTTCGACGTCATCGATCACCTGAGGTCCCAGGGCCACGACGTCGATTTCATCGACCTGCGTTATTTCCGGGTCGCGCCCGTGTTCGCGCTCGACGACGTGCGCCGCTTCGGCCGCTCGTGGAACCTCGGGCTGCTCCTCCGCCGCCCGCTGCCCGGCGATCCCCGGGGCTACCGCGTGGTCGATCTCGGCCGGGACAGCTTCTTCGCCGGCGCGGGCGCCCCGCGCCCCGGCGCGCTCCGCTTCCACCGCAGCCATTACGCGACGCCGGTGCCGCACCACACCGGAGAGCGGCACGAGTACAGCATTCCGCAGACGCTCCTCGACGCGGATGTCGTCATCAACCTGCCCAAGCTGAAGACGCACAAGAAGACCGGCGTCACGCTCTCGCTGAAGAGCGTGATCGGGTTGACCAACGAGAAATACTGGCTCCCCCACTTCAGCGAGGGGGATCCGTCGGTGGGCGGCGACGAGTTCGATCGTCCCCAGGGCCTCGGCGAGGCGGTGGAGAACAAGCTGAGCCGGTTCCCGCTCCCGGGCGATCACTCGCTCGTCGCGCGCGCGCCGCGGCTCGGGGCGCCGCCGAAGATCATCGACGGGAGCTGGGAGGGGAACAACACGCTCTGGCGGACCATCCTGGATCTCAACCGCATCCTGTTCTTCGCCGACCGCGGCGGCGCGCTGCGCGGCGAGCCGCAGCGGCGGTATCTGACGATCGTGGACGGCATCGTCGCGGGCGAGGGCGAGGGGCCGCTCGGCGCGACGCCGGTGCGCGCGGGGCTCTTGATCGGCGGGTTTGACCCGAGCGTCGTCGACGCGATCGCGTCGCAGGTGATGGGCTTCGATCCGGCGCGGATACCGCTCGTGCGCGCGTCGCTGGGCGGGGTGTTGCTCCCGGGCGGCCGCCTCGACGAGGTCGAGCACATCGTCGATGGGCCCGCGCCGACCCACCGGTTCAAGCCGCCCCGGAGCTGGCCGTCGCTGCTCGCGCGCGTGGCCGGCGCGGCGGCGTGATCCAGAGTCCCGCGCGTTCGGCCAAAGCACCGCACTCCCCGGCTCGGCATCCTCGGCGCGAAGTCGACGCTTCGTAAGGCCGTTCTCTCCGGAACGGGTGTCGCCACGCATGGCACGCCCGTTGCCGTTCGCGAGTCACGGCTCTCCCCCATCGGGTGGCACATTTTGACCGGGAGAGCGGGAGGCATGACATGAATGGCATGATGCGAAGGACGATGACCTGGCTCGGGCGCGGGACCAGAATGACCCTGCCGCTCCTGGCGCTGCTCTGCGCCAGCTCGTGTGGCCCCGTCGGCTCCGATCCCAGCGCGATCGCCGATGTGCCAAGCCAGATCGACCCTGGCACGGAGATCACGGTCTCCACGCCGGCCGGCGTCGACCCGCTGCTCCAGGAGCTCGATGAGGCACGGCTGGCGACCGCGGACGAGCTGCGAGCGCGCCACGCCGTCGAGTTCGCGCCGAACCTCGGTTACGACCCGCTCGCCGCGGCGAACCTCGACCCGATCCTGAAAGCCTTCTTCGCGGCGCCCGACGCTACGAAAGAGCGCCTGTCGCAGATGGGCTTCGCCATCGACGCGGACTACCGATTCTCGTCCTTCGCCCTCGGCTATTCCAGTATTTACATGGCAGATTTGCCGGTGTTCATCAGCAGCGACATGGTGCTGGAAGCCATCTACCGCTCGCACGACAAGATCCTCCAGCAGCTGGAGAAGAAGGCGCTGCGGCCTCGGCTCAAGCGCTTGCTGACCGAGGTTCGCGGCTCGCTGATCGACGCGGCCGACAGGCTGGAGCCGGAGGTCGCGTCCGATCTGAACTTCTACCTGGGCGTGGCCGTGTCGCTCTTGAACGGCAGCAAGGTCGACTCCCGCGAGCCGTCAGGGGTGCAGAGCTTCGTCGACGCCGCCACGCGCGCCGCGGGGATCCAGGAGCGCGTGCTGTTCGGCGTGAAGCGAAACATCGACTTCTCCCAGTTCAAGCCGCGCGGACACTACGACGGCGATCCGGAGCTCGAGAGCTACTTCCGCAGCATGATGTGGCTCGGCCGCATCGACTTTCGTCTGCTCGAAACGCAGGAGGACGGCAAGCAGATCTTGCGGCGCAGGCAGGTCGAGAGCGTCATCGCGCTGCGCCGGCTCCTCGACGAGAGCACGTTCGCGCAATACGAGTCGCTCGACGCGACCATCAGCGCGTTCGTGGGCGAGCACGACTACATGACGCTGCCGGAGGTGGACGAGCTGCTCACCGCGCTCGACGCCCCCGGCGGGATCGCCGCCGTCGACGACGCGACCCTCGCGGGCGCGCTCGTCGACGGTCAGTTCGGCGAGCAGCGGATCGCCAGCCACGTGATGAGGCGACAGGCCGGCGGCGCGAGCACCTTCCCCTTGAACCTGAGCTTCGCGCTGTTCGGTCAGCGCTACACGGTCGACAGCCACGTCTTCTCGAACCTCGTCTACGACCGCCTGCCCACGCGCGTCGTGCCCAACTCGCTCGACGTGGCGTTCGCCGCGCTGGGCAACGACCAGGCGCTCGGCCTGCTCGGCGACGAGCTCGACGTCGAGGCCGGCTATCCCGGCGAGCTCTCCGCGCTGCGCCTCTTGGTCGACGAGCACCCCGAGCAGTACTGGGAAGGCAGCCTGTACACGAGCTGGCTCGGCGCGCTCCGCACTCTGTCGCCCGCGGCGGGCGCCCCGCCTTCGGACCTGCCCGCGGTGGCCCGCAGCGAGGCCTGGGGCCGCCGGCTGCTCAACACCCAGCTCAGCTCGTGGGCGCAGCTCCGCCACAACAACGTGCTTTACGTGAAGCAGTCGTATACGTCGAACGCATCGTGCGAGTATCCCGACGCCTACGTCGACCCCTACCCCGAGTTCTTCGAGGCCGTGATCCGCTTCGCCGAGCGCGCGCAGGAGCTCACCGCCACGCTCGAGCTCGATCCGACCTTCGGCGGCCAGATCGAGGCCTACTTCGCGCGCGTCGCGCGCATCAGCCTCACGCTCGCCGAGATGGCGCGCGCCCAGCGCAGCGGCCAGCCGCACAGCGCGGAGCACCTCGCGTTCATCAACCGGGCCGTCACGGCCAACGTGAACTGCGACGGGACCGTCCTCGGGCACTCCGGCTGGTACAGCGAGCTCCACTTCGACCCGCTGCAGGCCGTCGAGATGGATCCCGCCATCACCGACGTGCACACGGACATCGGCGGCGACTTGCCGGTCCCTCGCCAGCCCAGCGTGCTTCACGTGGGCACCGGCGTGCCGCGCCTGATGGTGGTGACCGTCGACTCCTGCCAGGGTCCCCGCGCGTACGCGGGCGTCGTCTCCGCCTACCACGAAGTCCTCGAACAGGGCCTCGTGCGCCTCACCGATGAGGAATGGAAGACGAAGGTCCAACGCGACAACGCTCCGCCGGTCGCGCCCTGGCTCGCTCCGCTGCTGAGCGAGTGAGCGCGGGGACCCCGCTCGACGACGTCACCGCTGGGTCGAGCGCGCTCGCCTCCGGGAAGCCCAGCTCGCATATTTCCAGCAGCACCGTCCCGCGCCGCAACGCGCTCGGAGCTGCGGTGTAGCCTGCCGCAGCGGCACCGCGGGGCTCAGACCAGCCTGCCAGGGCGGCGGACGCCGTTCTCCCTCGTGGGGCGGCTCACGCGAGCATCGCTGCCGGCCGCCGCCGCGCGCCCGTTTCTGATTGACGCCGGCCATGTTAACGCTCACAATCAGGACTCCGGGGATCCTTCGGCTTTGCCCTGGATGGGCCGTCGTGTGCACCGGGCCCTTCTTCCTCATCCGCTTCAACCTCGACGATCGGGCTCTGAGGAGCTCGCTGGCCCTGTCGGGCATCCCTCTGGAGACTAGCATGACCACTCACCTCGATCTGCCCCGCCAACTCCCTACTCTCCACCGCTTCACCCTTGGTCTCTCCGCCCTCGGCTGCGTGCTCGCGGCGCTCGCCGGTTGCGGCAGCGATCCGGACGACGGGCAGGAGCCCGCCGATGGGACGAGCGGCTCGGCGAGCACGACGACGAGCGCCGGCGTCACGACGGGATCGGGCGGAGGGGGCACCGGCGGGTCGGCTGCCACGGGGACCGGGGGAGGCGTCACGAGCACGAGCAGCAGCAGCACGTCGGCTTCGGGGACCGGCGGCTCCGTCGGGGAAGGGGGTGGCGGCGGCGAAGGCGGCAGCCCGCCGGTGACCTGCGACCTGCCCACCACGTTCAAGTGGAAGTCGAGCCAGCCGGTGATCAGCCCCAAGGCGCCTGGTGGCCGCACCTGGGCCTCGGTCAAGGACCCGACCATCGTGTTCTTCGACAACAAGTACCACGTCTTTGCCACCGTGTTCGAGACCGCTCCGAGCAACAACTGGCAGTCGATCTACACGAGCTTCACGGACTTCCCTCAGGCGAACGCCGCTGAGCAGCACTTCATGGGGGGCTGGCCCACCGGCAGCACGGTCGCGCCCCAGGTCTTCTATTTCAGGCCGCACAACAAGTGGTACCTCATCTACCAGTGGAACGGCAGGTACTCGACCAACGACGACATCAACAACATGAACGGCTGGAGCCGCCCCCAGTCGCTGCTCAAGGGCGAGCCGGGCGCCATGGGGAACGTCCTCGGCGCGCTGGACTTCTGGACCATCTGCGACGACGCCAACTGCCATCTCTTCTTCTCGCGGGACGACGGCAAGCTCTACCGCTCCAAGGTCAGCATCGAGAACTTCCCGAAGTTCGAGGGGTATGAGGTCGTCATGACGGCCCCCACCTCGGGGCTCTTGTTCGAGGCCAGCAACGTCTACAAGGTCGACGGGTCGAACAAGTACCTGCTCCTGGTGGAGGCGTTCGACAACAGCCCTCGCTTCTTCAGGTCGTGGACCTCCGAGAGCCTCGATGGGCCCTGGGTCGCCCTGGCCGACACCAAGGCGAAGCCCTTCGCGGGCCCCGCGAACGTGACGTACGACGGCGCGGACTGGAGCGACGACATCAGCCACGGCGAGCTGGTCCGCTCCGGGCACGACGAGCGCATGACCATCAACCCGTGCGACCTGCGGTTCCTCTACCAGGGGAGGGATCCGAACGTCGGGGGGGAGTACGGGCGCTTGCCCTACAAGCTCGGGCTGCTCACGCTCGAGAAGTAGCTCCGGTCCGCCCGAGGCGGCTCCCCGCTGGAGCCTCCCCATCGAGCCCGTGGCGACGCAACGTCGCCGCGGGCTCGCGTGCTTCTAGAGCGGCTGTCACCCGCTTCGGATACGGGCCCATCTCGACGTTTTCGGTGCTCAGCGCGCCGGAGTGCGCTTCCGCGCCGAAAACGCCGAGCTGGACCCGTCTCCTGTGCGGGTGACCGCCGCTCTGCGACGCATGTATCGGAGACGGGCGAAAGCCGCTCTCTGCCAAGACGCCAAGATCTTGTTCTCTCCTTGGCGGTCTTGGCGTCCTTGGAGGTTCACGTCTCGGTCGATCGACGTGATCGGCGCTCCGGCGTCGCTCGAGGGCGAGCGGCGGACGCCGTGACGGAGGTGATAGCGGGCGACGAGCGAGCGGGCTCGGGGCTTCCTTACGGCATGCCCGTGAAGAAGTCGTACATCGCCTGGATGGCGAAGCACGGCACGCCGTGGCTCGTATTGCTGTACGCGGGGTCGTCGTGCGAGCACCAGATCGTCGGCGCCGAACAGCCGCTGTAGGAGATGCAGCCGGGGTTCACCGCCTTGCCGCTGCTCTGGCAGCCCATGACCTCGGAATAGGGCGTCGAGCTCATCTGGCACATGTTGGCGGTACGGAACCTGGCGACCGTGCTCGCCCCGTCCCCCCCGCGGACGGTGTCGTTCTGGCCCTGGATGTACATCACGGGCATGGACACCTGCAGCGCGCCGTAGTCGGAGGCCGCGACGGGCGCGACCGCCTTGAAATTGAGGTGCTCGGCGTCGGACCTGTGCGCCAGGATCTGCACGATCATCTGGGCACCGGAGCTGTGGCCGGTGGCGAACACACGGTCCATGTCGATGCAGTAGTTGTCCATGAGGTCGTCGTAGATGCGAAGGACCTTGGCGATGTCGTTGTTGTAGTTCCAGCACCCCCCCGCGTCCGACGACCTCCCCACGGCGCGCACGTACTCGGTCTCGAAGGCGGACCCCCGCGTGAGGTTGATGAACTGGTCGATCGGGTTGCCGCAGGCGTGGAAGCCCATCAAGAGCGGGAGAGGGGTGCTGCCGTCGTAGCTGTCCGGGAACGTGTAGATGTGATCGTTGTCGACCTTCACGGTTCCGTTCGCGGGCCTCCCCGACTTGCCGCAGCCTGGGCTCGGCTTGCCCGCGGTCGGTTCGGCGCCCCCGGCGCCCATGCCGCCGCCCCCCGCCGACGACTCGCCCCCGGTCGACCCGCTGCTGGCGGAGCCGCCACCAGCGCTCGTGACCCCTGTCGAGGTGGTCTCCGCGCTGGTCGTGGAAGCGCCGGCCCCGCCGGTGCCGCCCGCGGCCTGCCCGGCGCCGCCCCCTCCCGTACCGGGAGAGCCTGTCTCGGACGAGCATGCGAGGAGCATCAAGGCGACGGGGAGAGAGGAACGAGCACCCAGTTTCAGCATGGTCTGGACCCCATCGTGATCGCGCGAATCGCCTCTCGGCACTCTCCCCGTGGCGATCCCGCGATGAGCTCAGGCGATTGACAGCACCCACCGGCATCACGCTCGACGGTGCGACCAGCGTCCGCGGTCGCCCGAGCGCGTGCCGATGAAATCTTCCAGGAAGAAAGGCAGAGAGTGCGATACGGACCGACTCCCGTGGGAAGGGTCGGTGCGCATGGCCGCCTGTCCATGACAAAGCGGAAGAATACCCAGACGCCAATGTGAGCGTTCACATTGTCGGCGTCAATCAAAAAAAGGACCGCGCGCGGCGGTCCTCGATCCACCGCTCGTGCGGGAGTTGCTGGGCGGGGTGTTTTTTCGGCGGCCGGCTCGACGAGGTCGAACACGTCACGACGGGCTCGCGCCCATCGGCCGGTAGACGCCTCTCCGGAGCACGCCGTCGCCGCTGCCGGGGGCATGCTCAAAATTGAACATGAAGGCGGGAAGGCGGTTCAGTTGGGAACGAACGCGCAGCAGCCGAGGATGCAGACGTAGCCGTCGGCGCAGCCGTCGCTGCATGGATCCGAGCACACCGGGCCTTCCGGCCCGGACCCGCCATCGCCGCCGCTCGGGTCGCCGCCGCTGCCGCCTTCGCCGCTCTCGCCACCGTCGCTGCCGCCCTCGCCGCCGTGCGAGCAGCCGCCGCCCTCGCCGCCGTCGCTGCTTCCCGTGCCGGTGCTGCCCGAGCCGTCGCCGGGGTCGCCGCCGCAGCCGCAGTCGTCGCCGCCGCCCGTGCTGCCGGAGCCGCTGCCAGGGCCGCCGTCGCAGTGACCCGGGCCGATGCCCCCCTCGTTGAAGTCCGCGAGCGAGCCCGAGAGCGAGACGGCCTCGTCGGCCGCGCCCCCGCGCTTCACGCCGTACGGGAGCCGGCCGTCGGCGTCCTTGTTGGCGGCCATCCACGCCTCGGCGTCCGCGAGCGCGCCGTCGAGGGCCGCGTCGCTCGCGCCGCTCCCCACGTTGAGCAGCGCGGCGATGAGCTGGTGGCCCAGGATGAGGCTGGCGTCGCCCTTCGGCGGCGTCCGGAAGAGCTCGAGCAGCTCCTCCTGCGAGTACGTCGCGCCGCCGATGGTGAGCGACGACACCGGCCAGCTCTCCTCGTGGTTCTTCCAGTAGCCCTGGGTGAGCGTACAGCCGTCGCCCTCGGACGTCGGCGGGCTCACGACCACGTTGCCGTTCCCCTCGCCGAGCCGATCCGCGTCGCTGTTCGCGCACGCGGCGAGGGCGGAACCGACCAGCGACAGGCACCCCACAAGCACCATCCTGCTAAGCATCATGACTCCTCCTGAAGTTGCTCGTCTGCAGCGCTCGCCCCCGTGAGGAGCGAGCCACCGACATCGCGCGTGCAGAGCGGCCGACGTCGCACCGATCGGCGACAGGTCACGGCGAGCCGCGCTCTCGGTCCTTCAGTGCCGGCCCGCGCCCGGCGCGGCTCATGTTTTTTCGGTCGCCTGCAGATCCGATGTCGGTTTTATCGGAGCAAACTTTTCCTTCATCACTGCATGAGCGATCGAGGTCACTTCAGCCCGTGGCGATCCATCTTGTTGAGCAGCCCCTGGCGCGACAGCCCGAGCCGCGCCGCCGCCTGGCTCTTGTTCCCCTGGGTCGCCCGCAGCGCGGCGGCGATCTCCCGCCGCTCCAGCGCCGCGATCTTCTCTTCCAGCGTCGCCCCCTCGGCCGGCTCGTCGCCTGGAGACGCCGCGGGCGCGCCCCCTCGCCGCGCCGGCGAGAGGTCCTCCTCGAGGATCTCTCCCCTGCCCCCGGCCATCACGAGCGCGCGCTGCATCTCGTGCCGGAGCTCGCGCAGGTTGCCGGGCCAGTCGCAGGCCTCGAGCCGCCGCATCGCGCCGGGCGAGATCGCGGTCGCGGGCGAGCGCGGCACGAGCGCGCGCGACAGGTTCAGGAAGTGCTGCGCGAGCAGCGGCAGGTCGCCCACGCGGTCCGCCAGGCGCGGCAAGCCGATCTCGATCCCGCGCACGCGCCAGTAGAGGTCGTCGCGGAACGTCTTGTTCGCGACCATCGACTCCAGCGACCTGTGGGTGGCCGACACGATCCGCACGTCCACCGTCAGCGGGCGCGCCGCGCCGACGGGCAGGATCTCGCCCGTCTCGAGCACCCGCAAGAGCTTCACCTGCAGCGCAGGATCCATGTCGCCGATCTCGTCGAGGAAGAGCGTCCCCCCGTCGACCTCGACGAACAGGCCAGGAGCGTCCTTGATCGCGCTCGTGAAGGCGCCTTTCTTGTGGCCGAACAGCGTCGACTCCAGGAGGGTCGGCGCGAGCGCGCCGCAGTTGACCGCGATGAACGGCTTGTCCTTCCGCCGGCTCCTCGCGTGCAGGTAGCGCGCGAACACCTCCTTGCCCGTCCCGGACTCGCCCGTGATGAGCACCGGCACCTCGGTCGGCGCCGCGCGCTCGCAGAGCGTCTTCGCCTCGAGGAAGGGCGGCGACTGCCCGAGCAGCGCCGAGGCGTCGCCCTCGCGGGCCGTGAGCGAGCGCTCGAGCTCCGTCACGCGGTCCTCCAGCGCGAGGCGCGCCGCCGCGCGCGCGACCACGGCGAGCAGCACGTCCGGATCGACGGGCTTGGCCAGGAAGTCGTACGCGCCGCGCTCGACGAGGCGCAAGGCGAGCGGCGTCTCGCCCGCGCCGGAGACCACGATCACCTTGGCCGCGGGCCGCTCGGCGAGGATCTTGTCGGCGAGCGCGGCGCCTTCCTCGGGGCGGCCCGACGGCGGCAGCATCAGGTCGAGCACGACGAGGCGCGCGCTCGTGCGGCGGAGCTCCGCGAGCGCCTTCGGGGCGGCCCCGGCCTCCGCGACCGTGTACCCCTCCTGCGCGAGCAGCTCGCGGTAGGCGTCGCGGAACCCCGGATCGTCGTCGATGAGCAGGACAGTCTCGGTCACGGGTGACCGTACCGCGTCGCCCAGGCGCGGATCCAGGCCTGTCGGGGGGCGCGGCGCGCGGCGCTCTCCCCCGCTCCACCGAGCAGCGCTGTCCGCGACGGCGCGCGGCGGAGCGGTGGAGGGCGCCGCGCAAGGCGCGCGAGGCTGGACGACTCCGGCCGATCCCTGGAGACTACGGCATGACCGACACCATCAGGACGCGGTTCGAGGACGGCTCCTACCCGGCCGACCTCGGGGTGAACATCGAGGCCGCCGACGACGCGCAATCGCGCCTCGTCCTGCCCTTCGACGAGCGGAATACCATGTTCGGGCTGGTCCACGGCGGCGCGCTCGCGTCGCTCGTGCCGATCGCCGCGCACGCCATCGCGCGCGAGCCCGCCCGCGCGGTCGCGCCGCCGCTCCGCACCGTCTCGATGCACGTGGGCTACGTGCGCGCGGCGCGCAAGGCGGTGACGGTCGAGACGCGCGCCGTGCGCCGCGTGTGCGAGCTGGGCTTCTTCGAGGCGCTGATCAGGGACGCCGACGGAAATGCGGTCGCGCACGCCTCGTCGACCGTGAGCGAGGCCGGGAGCGCACCGGCGGACGCCCCTCCCCTCGCCGAGCCCCCGGACGGAGGGCCCGCCTTCGTCGCGCCCGCCGACGGGGCGGCGAGCGGCGTCGCTGGGGCGATCCGCGCGGCGATGGCCGGCAGCCCCTTCCTGTCGCGAAGGCAGCTGCGCCTCCTGGGCATGCGCCGCGGGGCGATCGAGATGGCGATGGCCCCCGCAGCGGCGAACCTCGACGGCGGCGGCGCCATGCACGAAGGGGCCGTCCTGACGCTCATCGACGCCGCAGGCGCCACCTGCCCATGGACGGCCGTCCCGCCGTCGCCGGGGGCTTCGGGCGCCACCATCGCCCTGAGCGCGCAGTTCCTCGGGGCGTTGCCCGGAGACGAGCTCGTCGCGCGCGCCGTCGTGCGCGCGCGCGACGCGCGGATCTGCTGGACCGACGTCACCGTCGCCGGCAGCGCCTCCGGGCTCGTGCACGCCTTCGGGACGGTCGTGTACCGCTTCAGCGAGAAGAACGGGTCATGAGCGGCCGTCGCGCCGCGCGCTACCCGGCAGGGCGCGCGCAGCGGACGGGCATCGATTTCACGCCGCTCACCCAGTTCGAGCGGAGCCGCACGACCGGCCCGGCGAGCTCGAGATCAGGGAGCCTTCGCAGGAGCTCCTCGAAGGCGACCCGCGCCTCCAGGCGCGCGAGCGCGAGGCCGAGGCACACGTGGGGGCCGACGCCGAAGGAGAGGTGCTCGTTGGGCGTCCGGCCGACATCGAACGTGTGGGGATCCCGGAAGACCTCCTCGTCGCGGTTGGCCGAGACGTACCACAGGACCACCTTGTCCCCGGCCGCGATCCGCTGCCCGCGAAGCTCGGTGTCCCGCACCGCCGAGCGCCGGAAATAATAGACCGGCGGCGAGAAGCGCAGCATCTCCTCGATGGCGGTCGGGAGGAGCGACCGGTCGTCGAGCAGGCGCCGGCGCTGGTCGGGGTGCTCGATCAGGGCGAGCATCCCGTTCGTGATGAGGTTCTTCGTGGTGTCGTGGCCGGCCGTCAGCAGCAGGTTGAAGAAGCCGCCGAACTCCGTGTAAGAGAGCTTCTCGCCGTCCACCTCGGCGGCCATGAGCAGGCTCAGCATGTCGTCCTTGGGCGACCTCCGCCGCTCCTCCGCGAGCCCGTGGGCGTAGGCGTTCATGTTGCGGAGCACGGTGTTCAGCTCCTCGGGCGTGATGCGATAATCGGGGTCGCTGGCCCCGAAGAACCGCATCGTCCAGTCGAGCATCTGCTCCTGGTCCTCGCGGGGGACGCCGAGCATCTCGAGGATCACGGTCAGGGGCAGCCTGCCCGCGATGTCGCTGGCGAAGTCGCACCCGCCGCGCGCGCAGGCCTCGTCGATGAGCCGCGTCACGAGCTCTCGCACGTGCGCCTCGAGGCGCTGGATGACACGGGGCGTGAACCCCTTGCTGACCAGCGCCCGGAAGCGGCCGTGCCTGGGCGGGTCCATCATGATCATGACATCGGGGTTGTCGCGCATGTCCCCCGGCGCGAAATCCTCGATGAAGAGGCCGCGCCCCGAGCAGAACGCGGCCGGGTCGCGCGAGATGCGGGCGACGTCGTCGTGCCGCGTGATCGCCCAGAACCCCCGGCCCGCCGGCTCGGGGTGCCAGTAGACGGGCGCCTCCCGGCGGAGGATCTCGAAGCGGTCGTGCGGCGCGCCCGCGACGTAAAGGTCCGGATCGAGGATGTCGACGGTCTCAGGGGTCATCTGGGCAGAGCCTCCTCGGAGGCTTTGCAGGATATCAGAGGGCCTGCGGCCGTGTCCGTGCGCTGCAGGCGCGGGCTGCCGTGGCGCAGGATGTGTGTTCCGCGGCCACCACCTTGCCTTCGCGCTGGTGGATCACCTCCGCGAGAGCTACGCGCGCGCCATTCCGCAGGCGCGACGCCGTGGAAGGGCGGATCGGAATTGACATTCGAGTTGTTAGCGCTCACAATCGTCGCATTCTTCGGCTTTGCCCTGCGTGGGGGTTGTCTCATGCGCACCGCTCTCTTCGTCGCCGGGATCGACCCCGGCTCCGTTCGTTCGATCGCCGCGGGCGCGCGCGATGGCGCGCTGGCGGGGGCGGCGGGCGCGCCCTACCCGCGCTGGGCGCAAGGTCGTTCCGCGATCCGCACGCGCACCGGCTCCGCCGGAAGCCGCTCGACGGAACGCGGGGCCTCGGCCTGCGCGCCGCCCAGCCCGATCGCGCCTCGGAGCGATCGAGGGTTGTCGCCCCATGCCGGTCGGTCAGTCGGCCATCACCCTCTCGCGAGGGTGATTACGATGAAACCCGAGATTTTCACGCTCTTACGATCCGCCATACCATAGCTTTCCTCGGCCGCTGACGGGCGCTGACGACCCCGGGGAGCCATCGGTGCGCGATGCCCAGGGCAGCGCGCACCGGCCGAGACGTGACGCGGCAGAGGGAGCGCAGGTCCCCACGACGGGGGCGCTGTGCAGCGCTCGCCCGCCCTCGCTGCTTCGATCGGCTCGAGTCGCTTCACGCCAGGAGGAGCCTTGTGCGGCCCTGGTGGCGCGCGGCCCCTCCTTGATCTCACTCCAGCTCTTCGAGCGCGCTCTCCTGCCGAGCGCGGCCGGCGCGGCCCGCGGATCACGGGCGATCTTCGGCGCTCTTCGCGCGCCTGGCGCGCCTTTCGATCGCGCCCGTAGGTGCCTCGACCCATGTCGGGGCCAAACCACCATCGTGACTTCGCATCTGTGCATATCGCACCTTGATGAGGCTCATGCCCGCTTGCGATGCACAATCGACTTGACGAACATGCCAGTCCGGAGCAAGAAACACCCTCGACGCGCTGCCTGACGCGCATCGAATGAACTTATCCGCTCCGCGCGCATCTCGTTCGAGATTCACCCGCAGCGGCAATGGCCAGCGCAGCGGCAATGCCCAGCGCGGCGGCCCCTCGGGGGCCTTCAGCGCGCGGAGAGCGATCCCGACCCACGCGAGGGCAGCGTCGAGCGGTGGGAAGATTCTAGTTTCACTTACTTAACAGGAAGAGGAGAATACGATGAGATTTGGAACGATGCAGGCCTTGCTTGCGGCGGCGACGGGTATCCTCGCCGTGTCGTGCGTCATCGACCCCGAGGAGGCGTACGACGCCGAGACCGAGGAGGGGGGGTCGCTCGACGGCGCCATCACGATCGATACGGGCGCGGTCTACACGATCTCCGGCGTGCAGAGCGGAAAGTGCGTCGAGGTGGCAGGAGGCAGCACCGCTGACGGAGCGGCCTTGCAGATCGCCAGCTGCAACGGCTCGACGCGGCAACAGTTCCGCGTGGAGTCGGCAGACGGCGGCTACTACCGCATCCGTAACGTGGCCAGCAACCGTTGCCTGGACGTCGCGGGCGCCTCCACCAGCGACGGCGCCCGCGTCCAGCAATACTCCTGCTGGAACGGACAAAACCAGCAGTGGTCGTTCACGGACGTCAACGGCGGCGTGCGTCTCACGGCGCGCCACAGCGGCAAGTCCCTGGACGTCGCCGGCAGCGCGGACGGCGCAGGCCTCCAGCAGTGGGGCTGGGCGAACGGCAACAACCAGAAGTTCTCGCTCCGGACCGGCGGCGGGGGTACCTCGAGCAGCAGCTCCAGCAGCTCCAGCAGCTCCAGCAGCTCGGGCGCCGGCGGCTCCGGCGGCTCCGGCGGCTCCGGCGGCGCGGGCGGCGGTGGCGGCGGTGGCGGCGGCGCCACCGGGGCGAAGTTCGTGGGCAACATCACGACCAACGGTGCCGTGCGCGACGGCTTCTCGAGGTACTGGAACCAGATCACGCCCGAGAACGAGGGCAAGTGGGACTCCGTCGAGCGGACGCGCGGGAACAAGAACTGGGCAGCGCTCGACCGGATCTACAACTACGCGAAGGCGAACAACGTCATCTTCAAGCAGCACGTGTTCGTGTGGGGGGCCCAGCAGCCGAGCTGGATGGCGAGCCTCTCCGGGTCGGAGCAGCAGGCGGCCCTGAAGGACTGGATGCGGTCGTTCTGCGCGCGCTACCCGGACACGAAGTACATCGACGTCGTCAACGAGCCGCCGCCCCACACGACGCCTTCCTACATCAACGGCATCGGCGGCGCAGGCGCCAGCGGCTGGGACTGGATCGTCAACTCCTTCAAGTGGGCGCGTGAGTACTGCCCGAACGCGGTCCTGATCCTCAACGACTACAACAACATCGAGTACCAGGGAGATCACGACAACTTCATGCGGATCGCGCGGGCGGTGATCAACGCGGGCGCCCCCGTCGACGCCCTCGGCGCGCAGGCCCACGACGCTTACAAGATCAACACGAACACCGTGAAGGGGTACATCGACAAGCTCGCCTCGCTCGGCAAGCCCGTGTACATCACCGAGTACGACATCGGCATCGCGGACGACAACCGGCAGAAGCAGGTGATGGAGGAGCAGTTCAAGATGTTCTGGAACCACCCCGCCGTCCCCGGCATCACCCTCTGGGGTTACATCGTCGGCGCCACCTGGAGGGACAACACCGGCCTCCAGCATTCGAACGGCACCATGCGGCCGGCCATGAGCTGGCTCATGAACTTCCTCGGCCGCTGACGGCCCGGAGGGAACGGCCGCTGCACCCGCAGCGCGTCGAGACATCGAGCTGACGACGCGGCAGAGGGCGCAGAGCGCATCGACGACCGATGCCTCTGCGCCCTCTTTGCCCGTCATCGCAGCGTCGAGCCGCGAGCTGATCGCGTAGCACTTGTTCAGCAGGACGAGGAGAACGATATGGGATTCGTATCCAGACACGCCTTGCTCGCCGCCGCGACCGGCGCCATCGCCGTGTCGTGTGTCGTCGGCCCGGAGGAGATCGAGAGCGATAGCGAGGAGGCCGGCTCGCTCGAGGGCGCCGCCGCCATCGCCAACCCGACCTGGTATGTGGACGCGCCGATCTTGTACAAAGCCAAGGCGGAGCCCTACGACCACTACGCCGTCAAAGATCCGACCATCGTGTATTCGGGCGGCAAATATCACATGTTCTACACCGGCGCCAACGCCAGCGGCGGATGGCAGATGCTGTATTCGTCCGCGACGACGATGGAGGGCTTCCGGACCGCTCCGCACATCTACTTGAGCAAGATCGGCGAGAGCTATTTCTGCGCGCCGCAGGTGTTCTACTTCGAGCCGCACAACCTGTGGTACCTGGTCTACCAGGATGGGAAACACGGCGCGGCCTATGCCACGACCTCGAACATCGCCGACCCGAGCTCGTGGTCCGGCCCGAAATCCCTGGGCGCCTCCGGCAACATGGGCTGGGATTACTACGTGATCTGCGACGATGCCAGCTGCTACCTGTACAACACCCCTGACGACGGCTCGCGCAGGCTCTACGTGCGCAAGACGGCGCGGGGGAGCTTCCCGGGCGGCTGGGGATCACCTTCGGTGGCCATCACCGATACGTTCGAAGGCGCGCACGTCTACAAGTCGCTCGCGGACAGCCAGTACTACCTCATCGTCGAAGACCTCAAGGACAACCGGTATTACGAGCTGTGGACGTCGGCCAGCGCCGGAGGGCCGTGGCGGCAGATCGCCGAGAAATGGGCCTGGCGCGGCAATCTCGTGTACAACGCAGATCGGTGGACCACGAGCGTCTCCCACGGCGAGCTCATCCGCGCTGGCGTCAACCAGAAGCTCGAGATCAACGACATCAACCGCGTCGACTTCCTCATCCAGGGGAACCTCAACCTGTCGGGTCCCCCTTACCAGCAGCTCCCCTGGGATCTCGGCGTCATCCGCAACTACACAGCCGGCTCGACCACGACGCCGGTCGGCACCATCCGCCAGCTCCAGTCCTACAACTTCCAGAGCCGGTACCTGCGCCACCAGGGCTTCCGCGCCCGGATCGATGAGGCGGTGTCGCCGATCCAGGACGCGCAGTTCCGCGTGGTGCCCGGGCTCGCCAACTCGAGCGCCGTCTCGTTCGAGTCGGTGAACTTCCCCGGCCGCTTCCTCCGGCATCGCGGCGGCGAGGTCTGGCTGGACACGAACGACGGGTCGTCCGGCTTCCGGGGCGACGCCACCTGGCATCGCCGCCCCGGCCTGGCGAACAGCGGCTGGTCGTCCTTCGAGTCCTACAGCGCTCCCGGGCAGTACATGCGGCACTCCGGCTTTCTGATGATCGTCGGCACGGTGTCCGGCAGCGCCCAGCAGGCCGACGCCACGTTCCGCGAGCAATGAGGCGCCGGCGACCCGCAGGCCGTGGAGGGAGCATGGTCCCTTCGCGCCCTCGAGGCGGGAGCCACGACCGCCCAGCTCACGATGACCGCGGCGTGACCCTCGAGGTCCTGGGCTGACGCCGCGCGCCCGGCCACGACGCGCGACGGGCCATCTTACACTCCAACACACCCCCACACGCAGGGACCGTCGCAAGGACGCCATGATCACGTGGTTCGCACGACTTTACATGCAGATATTCCTTATTTAGAACAGGCGCCCACGCCCGGCGCTCCAGCCAGGGCGTTCGTGCCGCGGGCTCCAGCGGGCATGGAGCCGCGCCACGCGAGAAAGGTGCCTCCTCATTCATGCAAAGAACATCGATCCTGTGCGCATTGGCCAGCCTCGCGATCGGGGCTTGCACCCTCGACACCGGGACCTCGGTATCCGGGGATGACGGTCCTCTCGGCGAGGCGGCGCAGTCGCTCGTCACCGATTGCGATTACTTGAATCCGACGCTCTGGCCGCCGCTCCCGCTGCCCGTCGACTTCGACCGCGAGCTGCTCATCCGCGATGTCGCCGTCGTCGACGACGTCTGCCGCACCACCTGGTCTGGCTCCTGTCCCTCCGGCGGCACGCCGGCCGCGTGGACCTTCGGCATGCTCATGCGCCAGATGGCCGGCGCGACGCCCGTCCACGAGTTCGTGGCCGAGTGGCTGCACGCGTGGGAGGTGCCGAACGTCGTCAACGGCTTCCCCGTGCCGGCGCGGCCGGGCATCCGGCCCACGCTCATCGACCCGTGGCTCATCGCCAGCGGCTGCGCCCCGGGGTCGCCCATCGTCGGCCCGGGCGCCTGTCCGCTCGACATCACGCAGGCGCCCTTCCGCCTGCTCGCGATCCTCAACCGCGCCGATCTGCAGGACCCCTCCCCGCTCTACGGCGGCCCTCCGAGCGCCGGCGAGGTGCGCTTCGTCTTCGGCATCGTCGATCTGCCGAGCGGCGGCCCGCTCCCGGCCACGGTCATCCTCGAGTACAGCCTCCCGTCGCAGCGCGGCGGGGCTCCGGCGACGACCTTCGACTGGGCAAACGCCTTTCACAAGCTGAGCGACCCGTCCCTCGGGCCGATCGGCTCGCCCGCGTACCTCGCTCTCCTCGAGTCGCTGCTCACCGACATCACCTCGCCGGGGGCAGAGCCCGGCGCGATCAACTTCGGCAGCTCCATCGCCCAGGTGCGCACCAACGAGATCATCTTCGGGCCGGACTGGAAGCTCCGCGAGAGCACGCTCCAGCAGGTCGGCCTCGGGCCGAACGCCGCGCTGCTCCGGCCGGACACGACCAAGCAGACGCCGGACGACAGCCTGAACGCGTCGGGCGCGCTCGACGGCTACCTCGACGCCAACGCGCTCTGGACCGGCTCGCCCAACCTGATCGACTTCACCCAGACGCCGGTCCCGGCCCCGATGCTCGGCGGCGAATCGACCTCGCCCCCGCCCCCGCCCGCGCCGGGGCCGTTCTGGGATCACACGGCGACGACGCCGCTCCAGGCCATCGAGCGCCACCATTTCGCGCTCGCCACCTGCAACGGTTGCCACAGCCCGACCGAGCTGGCGACACCGTTCACGCACATCGACCCGCGCCCGCCGGGCGCGCAGTCCGGCCTCTCGCCGTTCCTTTCGTCACCGCCCATCCCCGCCGGCGGGGCCGTCGGCCTGCCCGCCCCGGGCACCGAGCTCACCGTGCCGGATCCCGCGGGCACGGGCGCCATGTTCTCGTACCACGAGCCGTGGCGCCGGGTCTGCGAGACGACGCGGATCCTCAACGGCGTGACCGCGCCGTTCACGCGGGCCAACGGCGCGCACTGACCTGATCGCTGACCAGCGCCGGTCGCCGATCGGTACGGGTCACTGGCCAGGCCTCACCCCGCCGCCTCCGCCGCCCGCGCGGGCCACCGCGCCTCGAAGCGCGCGCCGCCGCCCGGGGCGCGCTCGTAGCGCAGCGCGCCCCCGTGCCGCTCCAGCCAGCGCGCCGCCACGGCCAGGCCGAGCCCCGTTCCCGGGTGCTTCGCGTCGCGCCCCCGCCCCGTCACGAACGGCTGGAACAGCATCCCCTCGATCTCGGCCGGCACCCCCGGGCCGTTGTCCTCCACGCGCACGATCACCGAGCCGCCCTCGCGCGCGACCACCGCCCGGATCCGCCCCTCGGCGACCCCGTCGAGCGCGATGGCCGCGTTCTGCAGCAGCGCCGTCGCGACGTCGAGGAAGGCGCCGCGATCGGCCTCCACGAAGATCGGTTTGCCCGCCTCGGGCGCGATCTCGATGGGCGGCGCGCCCTCGCCGACGATCTGCCGGACGTGGCTCGCCGCGAGCCGCAGCGTGGAGAGCGCGTCGACCTCGCTCACCTCGAGCGGCCGCGGGCGGCTGTAGCGGAGCAGGTCGTCGAGGAACCGCCTCGCCCGGTCGACCTGGCCCCGCAGCGAGGCCACGGTCTCGGGTTTCGCGCCCTGCCGCTCGAGCAGCTTCGTCTGCGCGGCGATGACCCCGAGCGGATTGCGGATCTCGTGCGCCACCGCGCTGGCGAGGCGCCCGAGCTCGGCGAGCCGCTCGGCCTGGTCGGCGCGCACCTCGACGCGCTCGATCTCGTCGGCGAGGTCGCGGACGCCGATCGGCCGCTCGAACAGCCGGCGCCCGAGGTGCTCCACGACGAGCAGGCGCAGCGGATCGGACGGGAGCGCGACGAGGAAGATCACGAAGACGAGCCAGGGGAGCGACGCGCCGCCGCCGGGCGCGAGCGCGGGCAGGACCTTGAAGAAGACCATGAGCCCGAGCGACGAGACGAGCGCCGTGAGGCCGGCGTAGGCGAGCCCCTGCGCGAAGACGCGGCGGGAGCGCCCCAGCTCGCCGATGAGCGCGGCGTAGGCCACGAGCAGGATGGCGAGGAGCAGGACCGGCGCGCCGAGGAGCACGTCCCCGAGCCCATGCACGCGCAGCACCACGAGGAAGCCGCCCCCGAGCGTCGCGAGCACGCTGCCGAAGAAGAGCGCGGCGATGCGCCGCTGCAGGAGGCCGCGGGCCGCGAGCGCGGCGCGCCCGATCTGGACCTCGAGCGCGATCGCGGCGGCGCCCATGACGGCGGCGAGCGGGAGGAACAGCGGGCCCGGCGAGCGGGCGGCGGGGCCGTAGAGCACGCGCGGGGAGACGGCCCCGAGCAGCGCCACCGCGGCGCTGACGGCGTAGGCCACGGCGACGGGGCGGCGCGAGGCGCCGGCGACGTCGGCGTAGGCGTGGGCGAGGCCCGCGGCGACGATGATCCCGCTCGGGAGGACGCGCTCGGCGAGGGCGACCGTGCCGTCGGTCTCGAGCAGGATGAGCCCCGTGACCCAGAAGGCGAGGAAGAAGCAGAGGGCGACGAGGCCGCGGCCCACGTTGCGCCCGAGGCGCAGCGCGGTGACGCCGACGGTCACGGCCACGGCCCAGAGCGGGTAATAGGCGAGAGCGACCAGCGGTCTCATGGGGCCTCGGCGATCCGGAGGCCGGCACGATAACGCTGAAGACAGCGGGGAAGCGAGGTGCTCGCCTCAGTGCACCCGCATTCCCGGCTTCGCCCCCGAGTCGGGCGCCAGGAGGTGCACCGTCTCGTCCCCGGCCGCGAGCACCATCCCCTCGCTGAGGCCGAACTTCATCTTCCGCGGCGCCAGGTTGGCGCACACGATGACGAGCCTCCCGATCAGGTCTTCCGGCTTGTAGTGCGCCTTGATACCGGCGAACACGGTCCGCCGGGCCTCCCCGCCGAGCGAGACGGTCAGCTTGAGCAGCTTCTTCGCCTCGGGCACGTGCTCCGCCGCGACGATGCGCGCCACGCGCAGGTCGACCTTGGTGAAGTCGTCGATCGTGCACTCCGGCGCGAGCGGCTCCTTGGCGAGCGCCGCGCCGTCGTCCTCGGCGGCCGCGCCGCCGCCCGCCGCCTGGCTCGCGGCCGCCACCGGCGCTCCCGCCGCCTGCGCCTCCGCCGCCGGCGCCTCCGCCGGACGGCCCTCCGCGATCATCTTCTCCACCGCACCCGGATCGACCCGCTTCATGAGGTGCTCATACGCGGCCACCGGCGTCCCCACAAGCGGCGTCTTCGCGAGCTCCCACCGGTCCATGGGGCACCCGAGCAGCCGCGCCACGTCGTCGGCGAGCTTCGGCAGCACCGGCGCCAGGTAGATCACGATCTGCCGGAACAGGTTGAGCGCCACGGTGCACACGGCCTGCACCTCGGCCTTCTTCTCCGGCTGCTTCGCGAGCGCCCACGGCTGCATCCGATCGACATACTCGTTCGCCCGATCCGCCAGCGACACGATGATCCTCGTCGCCCGCGCGTAATCGAACGCCGCATACGCCGCCCCGATCGCGTCCGCCTCCGCCGCGGCCGCCGCGAACAGCCCCCCGTCGTCCGGATAGGCCGCCGACAGGCCCGTCTGGGCCACGAAGCGCGACGACCGGCTCGCCAGGTTCACCACCTTGTTCACGAGCTCGGCGTTCACCTTGTTGACGAGCTCTTCCAGGTTCAAATCGATGTCGTCGACCTTCGAGCTCAGCTTGCTCGCGTAGTAATAGCGGAGGTACGCCGGGTCGAGGTGCTTCAGGTACGTCGAGGCCAGCACGAACGTGCCTTTGCTCTTCGACATCTTCTCCCCGTTCACCGTGAGGAACCCGTGCACCTGCACGCGGGAAGGCAGCGAGAAGCGCGCGGCCCGCAGCATCGCCGGCCAGAAGAGCGTGTGGAAATAGACGATGTCCTTCCCGATGACGTGGACGATCTCCGTCTCCTCGGATCGCCACCAGTCGTCGAACGCCTCGCCCTCCCGGTCGCACCACTCCTTGCTCGCGGCCATGTACCCGATCGGCGCGTCGAACCAGACGTACCAGTAGTTCCCGGGCGCGTCGGGGATCTCGAACCCGAAGTACGGCGCCGGGCGCGACACGTCCCAGTCGCGGAGCGGCTCCGACAGGAAGTGGCCCGCCAGGTAGTTCGCGATCTCCTTCGGCATCCGCCCCTCGCCCTGCGTCCAGGTCGAGAGGAACGGCCGCTCCGGCTCGATGGCCACCATGAGGTGCTGCGCGCTCCGCACCTCGGGCCGCGCGCCCGTGAGCGCGCTCCTCGGCTCGACCAGATCCGTGGCGGCGTAGGTCGAGCCGCATCGGTCGCAGCTGTCGCCGTACTGGTCCTCCGCCCCGCACTTCGGGCAAGTGCCCTTGACGAACCGATCCGCCAGGAACATGCCCTCCTTCGGATCGAAGAGCTGCGTGACGTCCTTCGTCGTCACCATGCCGCGCTCGCGCAAGGACGCCCAGATCTGCTCGCACAGCGCCCGGTTCGCGGGCGAGTTCGTGCTGCCGTAATGGTCGAACCGGATCTGGAACGCCGCGAAATCGCGCTGGTGCGCCGCGCTCATGTCGGCGATGACGTCGGCCTCGCTCCGCCCCTCCTGCCGCGCGCGGATCATGATGGCCGTGCCGTGGGTGTCGTCGGCGCACAGGTAAATGCACCGACGCCCGGCCATGCGCCAGTAGCGCGCGAAGATGTCCGTCTGCGTGTACTCGACGAGGTGGCCGATATGGATGTGCCCGTTGGCGTAGGGCAGCGCGCTGGTGAGCAGGAGCCTCTTCATGCTGCGCCGGACTTTGCACGAGATCCCTGCCGGAGGCGAGCGCCGATGCGGCGCGGCGCGCGGCCTGCTGCTCGGCCAGCAGCCCGCCGCCCCGCGCGGACACGACTCCGGGTCTCGGCCGAGATCCAGCCTTTCGGGACGATCGTGGAGTATCGCGCTCGCTCGACGAAGCGGCGCGCGGCGAGGGTCGAGGCGCTCACTCCGATCCTGGCCGACGCCCTCGTCCTCCGCGATCTCCACGAGAGGCGCCGCTGGCAGGTGTCCGGGCCGATCTGCACCCCGCTGCGCCTGCGCCCCGATAAGCCTCTCCCCGATAAGCCTCTCGAGGAGCAGACAGCGCCCATCGACCTGCTCGGCGACGTGCGGTTCATCTCGCCCCTCGTCCGCGCCACCCCGGCCCGCCTCCCCTCCCCCTCGGGGCCCGCCCCGAAAATCGACCGGGCGCGCGTAACCTTTCCGGACCCCCGATCGTGATACCGCCAGGAAAGGGAAACTGTGATGGAACGCACAAAAGATGTGGTGGTGGTCGGCGGCGGGCTCGCGGGCCTCGCCGCGGCGGCGTACCTGGGGCGCGCAGGCCGGTCGGTCGCCGTGATCGAGAAGGCGCACGCGCCGGGCGGCCGCGCCGTCACGCAGGAGAGCCACGGCTTCTCGCTGAACCTCGGCGCCCACGCGCTCTACCGCGGCGGGCCGGCGCAGGAGGTGCTCCGCGAGCTCGGGGTCCGGTACACGGGCGCGCCGCCGCCCGGATCGGGCGCGCTCGCGCTCGACCGCGGCGCCCTCCACACCCTGCCGTCCGGCGCCCTGTCGCTCCTCACGACGGGGCTCTTCGGCCTCGCCGCGAAGCTCGAGGTGGGCCGCGTCCTCGGCGGCCTCGCCGCGATGCGCCCCGCCCCGCTCGACGCGGTCCCGGTCTCGGCCTGGCTCCGCGACGCCTTCCGGACGCCCGAGGTGCGCCGCTTCGTCGGCATGCTCGTCCGGCTGACGACCTACTGCGCCGACGCCGATCGCCAGAGCGCCGGCGCCGCGCTCGCCCAGGTGCAGCTCGCCCTGAGCCAGGGCGTGCTCTACCTCGACGGCGGCTGGCAGACGCTCGTCGACGGCCTGCGCGCCGCCGCGGCGGCGGCCGGCGTGGAGATCCTCACGGGCGCGCGGGCGACGCGCGTCGCCGCCGAGGGCGGCGCCGTCTCCTTCGTGGAGCTCGCGAACGGCGACCGCCTCCGCACGGGCGCCGCGCTGGTCGCCGCGAGCCCGCGCGCCGCCGCCGCGCTCGCGCCCGACGTCCCGGCGCTCGCCGCGTACGCCGAGCGCGCCGTCCCGGTCCGCGCCGCGTGCCTCGACGTCGCGCTGTCCCGGCTGCCCCGCCCGCGCTGCCGCGTCGTGCTCGGCGTCGACCGCCCCCTCTACCTGTCGCTCCACTCCGAGGTCGCGCGCCTCGCCCCCCAGGGCGGCGCCCTGTTCCACGCCGTCCAGTACGGCCCCGAGCTCGCCGGCCGCGACCCCGAGCGCGAGCTCGAGGACCTCCTCGAGCGCGCGCAGCCGGGCTACCGCGACGCGCTCGTCGAGCGGCGCTTCCTGCCCTCGCTCGTCGTCTCCAACGCCGTGGTCGCCGCGGAGGGGGGCGGCTACGCGGGGCGCCCGGGCGTCTGCGTCCCCGGGGTCGACGGGCTCCACGTCGCGGGCGACTGGGTCGGGCCGACGGGCATGCTCGCCGACGCGAGCCTCGGCAGCGCGCGGGACGCCGCCGCGGCCCTCCTCGCGCGCGCGCGACGGACGCTCGACCGCGCGGCGTGACGGGGTTACCCGGGCGATCCATGAGCAGCTCCACGGCCTCCTCCGCTGCCCGCGCGGCGCTCGCCCCGCCGCCGAGCTTCGTCGCCGCGAGCTACCGCGAGCACGAGCGCTTCCTCTGGGCGCTCTGCTACCGGCTCACCGGCAGCGCCGCCGACGCGGACGACATCGTGCAGGAGACGTTCGTCCGCGCGCTGGAGCGCCCGCCCGCGCGAACGGACGAGCCCGTCCGGCCGTGGCTCGCGCGCGTCGCGCTCAACCTGGGTCGGGACGCCCTGCGGCGCCGCAAGCGCCGCGCCTACGACGGCCCGTGGCTCCCCTCGCCCATCGAGACGGAGCCCGAGCCGCCGTCGTTCGAGATCCCGGGCAAGGACGGCACCGAGGGCCGCTACGACCTGCTCGAGAGCGCGTCCTTCGCGTTCCTCATCGCGCTCGAGGCGCTCACCCCGCAGCAGCGCGCCGTGCTCCTGCTCCGCGACGTCTTCGACTACTCGGTGCAGGAGACCGCCGACGCGCTCGGCCTGTCGGAGGCCAGCGTGAAGACGACGCACCACCGCGCCCGCCGCGCCCTCGAGCCGTACGAGCGCGAGCGCTGCCGCCCCTCGCCCGAGCTGGTCGAGCGGTCGGGCGCGGCGCTCGCGCGCTTCCTGGAGACCCTGGCCACACAGGACGTCGCCGCGATCGAGGCCCTCCTCAGCGAGGGGGTCCGCGTCGTCAGCGACGCGAACGGCGAGTACAGGGCCGCGCGCCGGATCGTCGTCGGCCCGAGCCGGGTCGCGCGGCTCTTCATCGGCCTGCTGCGGCACGAGGGCGGCGGAGACCTCCGCTACGAGAGCCGCCTGCTCAACGGCCTCGTCGGGCTCGTCGTCGAGCGCGGGGCCCCCGTCGACAAGGTGGCGCCTCGGTACGTCATCCGCTGCGACGTCGACGCGCGCGGCCGCATCGCGGCCATCCACCTCGTGCTCGCCTCGCAGAAGCTGACGGCCGTCAGGGCCATCGCGCCGTGAGCGCCGCGGCGGGACGAAGGGCGCGCGGCGAGGAGACAGCCCCTGCCGGCCGAGCACTGGAGTGAGTCATGTTGCGAGGCGTGCTTCGGCCGGCGAAGTGAATTCTGTCGCACCAACATAGCGCCGGCGGACGCTCATGTCCACGGCGGATCAGGCCGCTCGCTCAGGCGGTCTTGCCCCCGCCCTGCGCCCGTTCCTTGTGCGCCTCTTGGATGAAGTGGCGAACCTCTTTATCGATGGCGGCGATCGCCACTCCCTTGAACGGGCGCAGGAGGAACGGCACGTCGAGATCGACGTCCACGGCGCCGGGGCGCAGCTCCATGCTGCCTTTCAGCTTGACCCCCTTCACCGAGAAGCCGAGCTCGGCGCGCTTCTCGTCGCGCCACACGAGGAACGGCTCGTACTCCGCGTACCGCTCTCGGTACTGCGCGATCGCTCGTTCGGTGGCCACCTTCGCCTCGCTGTCGTTCAGGTCGTGCTCAATCGTGTGCTTCATGATGGGACCTCGCAGTTCGTTGGGGGGCACATCGCGAGAACCGGCCCGGTTACCGTCCGCCGGGGGCGTCCGCTCGCGGGCGCGGCGCCCGGCCGATTTCCATCGGTGAGATATCACGGATGCGCGGGTCTCGCGGGCCTCCGGCGCGCGATTGACTCACTTCTGTGCTCTGTGGCATTTCGCCACGAGGCGGAATTGCAGGTTTTTGTGAGCTCTCGCGCGTGCGCGCTGGGCTCGGGCGCATGCGGCGCGACGGACCGGGGGCGGGCACCGGCGATGCAAAGCGCCCTCTCATGCGTGCGCGAGGCGCTCGATCCGGCGGTCTCCTGGGAGGGCTCCTCACCGCGCTCTATCTGGCGCTCGGCGCCGGCGGGTGCGCCCTCCCCACGAGGATCACCTCGGTGGACGCCGAGGTGGCCCGGGTCCAGACGCCGGCGGCGATCGACGAGGGGCTCCGCAAGCTGGAGGAGGCGGAGACCCAGCGGCGCATCGCGCGGATGATGGCGAGCCCGGAGATCAGGGCGGCGCAGCGGCAGCTCGTCGCCGGGCTGCTCGACGGCACGCTCGCCTCGCTGGGCGAGGAGGACCGGGCCGCGCGCATCGACGCGCTCACCGCGCAGTACGCGCGCGGGGTCGTGCGGAGCGCGATGCGCGGGGCGCTCGACGGGGCGCTCGGCGAGGACGGCCGGCGCGAGCTCCAGCGCGCGGCCGGATCGCTGGTGGAGGCGAGCGTCCAGCAGCTCAAGGAGAGCCTCGACGAGGCCGATCTCGGCCCGTCCGTGGCGGCGGCGATGCGCGAGCAGCTCGGCCCGGCGCTCCAGGCGGTCATCGCCGAGAACCTCGGCCCCGGGGTGACGTCGCTGCTCGGCAGCGAGGAATTCCAGCGCGCGCTGGGCAACACGGCGCGCGTCGTCGCCCGCGAGATGGTCGCCGGCGCGAACGACGCGCTCATCGAGGCGCAGCAGCGGGGCGAGCGGCGGGACGACTCGATGCTCTCGCGCATCGGCCACCTCGCCGACCAGGGCGCGCAGCTCGTCAGCACGATCACGTGGCTGCTCGGCGCTGCCGCTGTCGCGCTCGCGGTCTGGGTGACGATGCTGCTCGTGCAGCGCAAGCGCTACCGCGCCGAGATCGAGCGGCGCGCGCGGGCGCGACTGCTCCTCGAGGCGATCGAGGCGACCGAGGGCAAGCCCTGGTCGGACGAGCTGCTCGCGGCGCTCGAGGACCGCTTCCGGACCGAGGAGGAGGCCGCCGAGCTCGCGCTCCGCCGCGCCCGGCGCAGGGTGCGCGGGGCGCGCGCCCGCGCGAACGGCGCGAGCGGCGCCGACGGCGACCTGCCGAGGCCGCCGCCCCGCTGAGCCGTCGCTCCCCAGTGGTCACCGCGCCCGGCCTCGCGTAAAGAGAGCCGCCGCCGTGGACCTCCTGTATTTCGCGCTGCTCTGCTCCGTGCTCATCTTCGTGCACGAGCTCGGCCACTTCGTGTGCGCGAAGATCTTCGGCGTGAAGGTCCTCACCTTCTCGATCGGCTTCGGCCCCCGGGTGCTGCGCTTGCGGGGCCGGGAGACGGAGTACTGCATCGCGCTCCTGCCCCTCGGCGGCTTCGTGAAGATGCTCGAGGAGAACCGGCAGGAGGCGGTGCTCCCCGAGGATCGCAAGCGCACCTTCGAGTCCCAGGCGCTCTGGAAGCGCGTGATCATCGTCATGTCCGGCCCGGCGATGAACGTGCTCTTCCCGGTGCTCCTCTATTTCGCCGTCTTCATCGGGGAGAGCCGCTTCGTCCCGCCGACGGTCGGCGTGGTCCTGCCGGGGCACCCGGCCGAGGGCCGGCTGTTCCCGGGCGATCGCATCCTCGAGGTGGACGGCGAGCGCGTCAGCACCTTCGCCGAGCTCCACCGCATCGTCGCCAAGAGCCCGAACCAGGAGCTCCGGCTCAAGGTGTTCCGCAACAAGGATCACGTCGAGGTCACGGTCGTCCCGGAGGAGAAGGTCGTCCAGAAGCCGCTCGAGATCGTCGATCGGGTGGGCGAGATCGGCATCAAGCCGAGCCGCCCTGCCGCCGTGGTCGGCGTCTCGCGGCCCGACTCGCCGGCGTTCCGCGCCGGGCTCCGCACCTTCGACGTCGTGACCGAGGTGCGCGGCACGCCGGTGAAGACGTTCGCCGACCTGGAGCTCGCGCTCGAGGAGAGCCGCGGCGCCACGGTACCGGTCACGTACCTGCGCCCGATGCCGGTGCCGCACGCGCTCGGCGGGCTGGCCGAGCTCGCCGTCTACGAGTCCGGCGTCGCCGCGCTGACCCCGGAGAGCGGCCACGGCGATCTGCTCGCGCGGACCGGCATCGAGCCGGCCGATCTCTACGTCGCCGAGGTGCCCGTGGGCTCGGCCGAGTGGGACGCCGAGCTCCGGCCGGGCGATCGCATCACCGAGGTCGACGGGGTCGAGGTCACCGCCTGGTCGACGTTCGTCGAGCGGCTGTTCGCGGCGCCCGACCGGCCGCACGTGATCACCTGGCAGCGCTCGGGCCAGCGCAAGAGCGGCACGATCGAGCTCCGGCGCGAGGACTGGGTCGACGAGTACGGCCAGCACCGCCCGCGCTTTTACCTGCGCGCGTCGAACTGGTCGCCGATGGTGGCCGAGCCCTACGTCGAGAGCCCGTCCGCGTTCCAGTTCGCCCTGGAGAGCGCCATCGACGAGACGTACGACGTCATCCGGTTCATCGTGGTCGGGATCGTCCGCATCATGGAGGGCAAGGTCAGCATCTCCACGCTGGGCGGCCCCATCACGGTGTACGACGTGATCGGCGAGGAGGGCGCGAAGGGGGTCAGCTATTTCGTCTGGGCGATGGCGGTGATCTCGATCAACCTTGGGCTCATCAACCTCCTGCCCATCCCCGTGCTCGACGGCGGTCATCTCCTGTTCTTCACGTTCGAGGCCGTGCTGCGGCGCCCGCTGCCGCTGCGCGTCCGCGAGATCGCGAGCCTGGTCGGGCTCATGGTGCTCATCGGCCTGATGGGCATCGCGTTCAAGAACGACGTCGAGCGCCGCTGGGACGTGATCCAGGGGCAATTCAAGGAGCTCGTTGGCTGACCGGGCGCAACGCGGCGGGCGCGACGGCGGCGGCGCCGCGGCGCGCTCCGGGGAGAGCGCCGCGCGCGCGGTGGCCGCGCGCGTGCTCGCGCGGGTGTGGGGCTCGGACGCGTTCGCGTCGGCGGCCCTCGACGGCGAGCTGCGCCGCGCCCCGGCGCTCGACCCGCGGGACGTGGGGCTCGCGACCGAGCTCGTCTACGGCGTCCTGCGCGCGCAGGCGGCGCTCGAGGCGCGGATCGCCGAGCTCGCCGCGAAGGGCCGCTGGACGGCGGACCCGCTGGTGCGCGCGCACGTGCTGATGGGCGCGTACTCGCTGTGCTTCCTCGATCGCGTCCCCTCGTTCGCGGCCGTCTCCGAGGCGGTGGACGGCGCCCAGGCGGCCGGCGGGCCGCGCGTGGGCGCGTTCGCGAACGCCGTGCTGCGCAAGGTCGCGACGGCCGTGGAGGCCGGCGGTCGCCCGCCGCTCGCCGACGCGGTGGTCGCCTCGGCGCCGGGGTGGCTGCGGGGGGCGCTGCGCCGCTCGCTCGGCCGCGCCGCGGCCGAGGCGTTCCTGTCGGCCGGCCCGGTGCCGCCGCCGACCGGCCTTTGCCTTTCGCCCGGCGAGGACCGCGACGCGTGGCTCGCGGCGCTGCGGGGCGCCGCGCCCGCCGCGACGTTCGAGGCGGGGCGCGTCTCGCCGGCCGCGATCGTCGCGCGTGGGGCGGGCGATCTGCGGCGGCTCCCCGGCTTCGGCGCGGCGTGGATCGGCCAGGAGGAGGGGGCGCAGGCGCTCGCGTTCGCGCTCGGCGCGCGGCCTGGCGAGCGCGTGCTCGACGCGTGCGCCGGCCGGGGCAACAAGTCGTGGCTCCTGTCGCGCGCGGTGCTCCCCGGGGGCGCGGTGGACGCGGCGGACCTGTATCCCGCGAAGCTCTCGCAGCTGCGCGCGGCGCTGAGCGCGCCCCCGGCGAGCTCGGAGGGCGCAGGCGCCGAGGGCGGGGGCGGCGAGGCCGCAGGCGCGGTGGGCGAGGGCGGCGGGGGCGCAGGCGCGCGGGGCGGGCTGGAGCGGGCCGCGGCGTTCGTCCGCGAGACGTACGCCGTGGACTGGACGGTGGGCGCGGGCGACGTCCCCGAGGGCTACGACCGGGTGCTCGTGGACGCGCCCTGCTCCGGGGTGGGCACGCTGCGGCGGCGCCCGGAGATCGCGCTCCGGCGCGCGGCGGACGACCTCCCGCGCCTCGCCGACCTGCAGGTCGCGATCGCGCGCCGCGCGGCGACGCGCGCCCGCGACGGCGGGCGGCTCGTGTTCGCGGTGTGCAGTGTGCTGCGCGAGGAGTGCGAGGCCGTGGCGGCGCGGCTCGCGGGGCCGGCGGACGACGACCTCGGCGTCCGGCTCGAGCCGGCGCCGTTCGACGCGGAGCTCGCGCGGGAGCTCGCGGGGGGCGGGGACGCGTTCCGGCTCTTGCCGCACGTGCACGGCACGGACGGGTACTTCGCGGCGATGTTCGTCGTGCGGCGGTGACGGCGCGCTCACGCGCGTCGCCCTCGTGACGGCGCGCTCGCGCCCATCGCCTTACGGCCCGTCGACGCGGCGGGGAGCGCCTTCGGTCGGGCCTTTCGATCAGGCGCGGAGGACCGTGATCCGGCGACCCGACGGGGTGAGCGCCTCCCCGAAGCGGGTGCCCGACTCGGGGTCGGCCCCGGGCCGGCGGTCGAAGATCACCACGACGCCGGTGTCGAGGGACAGCCCGTCGAGATAGGCGTCGATCTGCGTGAGCGCCTTCGGCAGCGGGTCTCTCTCGCCGGCGCGCCAGACCTTGAGCTCGATCGCCTCCCGCTGCCAGGCGCGCTTGCCGTCCTCCCCGGTGTGGGGCCAGCGCACCAGCAGGTCGATGCGGCCGCGGCCGACGCCGTACTCCCGGTCCACGTGGCCGCCGCCGTTCACCACGCGCTGCAGGTACGCCATGAGCACGAGCTGCGGCGCCACCTCGTGGTAGGGCATGCGGCCGGCGAGCACCGCGCCGTGCTCGCGCCAGAACGCGGCGAACTCGCGCAGCAGGCGCGCCTCCCTCCAGCAGCGGCTCGAGGACGCGGCGCACGCCGGTGAGCTCCACGGCGCGCTCGATCGCCGCGTCGGTGAACGGCTGGCCGGTCTCCTCGGCGTGCTGCCCATAGAGCGCGCGCACCTCGTCGCGCGTGGGATGCATGGGTTCTGCAACGACACCTGCGGCCGCTGCTGATACCGCGTCGTCGAGACGCATCCCTGAATGATGAGATGAGGAACCACAAAGGCGCAGAGGGCACAGAGGGAGAGAAGAAGAAGAGAGATGATTCATCTCTTCTCTCTCCCTCTGTGCCCCTGTGATTCAAATCTTCCCATCACGAAACCAGCGACGATCTCGGGGCCAACGGCGCCAGCGGCCATGCCCGACGGAAGCCCGGCCGCGGACGGCCGGACTGCAGCGCCGCCTCGCGGCCGGTCCTCGCCGTGCGTCGGGGCCGAGCGAGCATGTGCCCGCCTCGGGAGACGCCGGCAGGATGACGTAGCTGGCGACGCCGCGCGACGGTGGCCAGACCGTCGGGCCCTCGCAGGAGCACCCCTCGATCCCGTGATCTTCGCGAGGTGTCGCGCGGCCGCCAGCCGCTGTACCGTGCCGCGCGCGTGTGAGAGGATCGCTCTCGCCATGAAGAGGATCAAGCTCAAGCTCCACAGCGACGAGTACCACCTCAGCGCCGTCGGCTACCTGTTCGAGGACCCCGCCCCAGCCGGGGATCCGGCCGGGGTGAGGCCATTCTCGATCCGCAACACGGTCTTCCCCGAGTTCGACCTGGAGCCCGGCAGCTACGTATTCCGCTTCAGGGTCCGGAACGGCAGCGGCAAGTTCCAGATCTTCGCCTTCGACCCCAAGACGAACCAGAGCACCCGCGCCGAGTACGACACGTCGAACGGCGCCGAGAACCTCACCTTCAAGTTCACGGTGGCGCCATGAGAACATCCCTGCTGCTCCTGCACACCGCTGCGCTGCTGTCGCTCTCGCTCTCGCTGGCGGCGCCCGCGCGCGCCCAGGGCGCGGCGCCCCCGTCGGAGCCCGCGCCGCCCGCCGCCCCGAGCGCGCCTGCCGCACCGCCGCCGGACGCCGGCGCAGCCGCGGCGCCCGCGCCGCCGGGCGCCCCCATCGCGCCGGTCGCGCCCGCCTCGCCCGCCGCCGGCGCACCCATCGCGCCGGTCGCGCCCGCCTCGCCCGCCGCCGGCGCACCCATCGCGCCGATCGCGCCCGCCTCGCCCACCGCCGGCGCACCCATCGCGCCGGCCGGCACGGGGCGCGAGCTCGTCTACCTCGTGCCGGCCGAGGTCACGGGCACCTCGGGGGGCGCGGCGCTCGCGCGCGTCGGCTTCGGGGTGCTGGCCGGCTTCGGCGAGGTGACCGATCCGACGGCGTGGGACGTGAGCACCGTGCTCGAGGCCGAGGTGGCGACCGCGAACGGCCTCGCCACGCTGATCGGCCTCTCGAGCGCCGACGAGACGGCCCAGGCGCCCATCGGGAGCCTGCGCCTGTCGGCCTCGTTCGCGCGCCTCGACTTCGAGGGCGAGGGCAGCTCGGCGTATCCGCCGCTGATCCTCTACGTCGGCGGCGCGGTCGGGCGCACCCGGTTCAACTATCTCGGCCCCGGCCCCGGGCGGCGCGACACGAGCCTGCCGCCGACCTACGCGCCGCGCGAGCTCATCGCCCTGCCCTGGAGCGCCGGCGCCGCGGCCGTCTATATCGGCCAAGGCGGCAAGAAGCTCGCGCCGACCATCGAGGGGCAGGTCGCGTTCGACTCGCGCTGGACAGCGTCGAGCGACACGATCGAGTGGTGCGAGCCCGCGGGCGACGTCGTCGCCGGCGTCGATCCGATCACCAAGTCGACCACCTTCGCCCCGGCCGCGCGCTGCAAGCGCGAGGTGCTCGGCGCGCCGAGGAAGAGCCAGGAGCTCACGCTCACGGCGCACGCCGGGATCGTCGACAAGGTCGCGAACGCCACGTTTCGCGCGGCGTTCGGCGCGCGCGTCGCGGTCGCGCTCAACGACGAGGCCCCGGACGACGTCCGCATCAGCCTGCGCGCTCCGGTCTACGTGACGCTGGCGCGCGCGCCGGAAGGGACGAAGTACCGCGGGCTCATCCGGCTGATGCCGGCGCTCAGCATCGACCGGCACTCGACCGGCGAGACGGACGTCGGCGGCATGCTCGAGATCAGCTTCCTCGGCCAGCGCGCGATGTTCTCCGACAACTACACGGATCTCTGACCGCAGCCGCCGGGCCGAGCAGCACGCGCGCCCTCACGCGCAGCGCGTGCCGCGCGCTCCCGCACGGCGCGGCGGTCCCGGGCGCCCGGCCCGACCCGGCACTTTCTTGGCCCACCGCGCCAGCATCCGCTACCGACGCACGAGAGCAGCGGAGGTGGACCCGGAAGCATCGGGTGGATCGCCGCAGCTCGCTAGGGAGACAGCGATGGGCCCGAGCGCGGCGTACAAGGTGGAGGGGCTTTGCGACGGGGTGCCGGCGCCGAGCGGCGTGGAGGGGCACAGGCAGGGGCATCTGAGCCTCTGCAGCGCCCCCACGATGCCGTTCAGCTCGCACGCGAGCAGCGCGGAGGAACGCGCGGACGAACCGGCGGAATCGAGGCCCTGGTGCGTCGACCACGGCGACTGGCTGGAGGCGATGAGCACGGTCGCGCTGTGGCGCGCGCTGGAGCTGGGGGAGCTTCCGCACAGCACGCGCGTGTGGCGCGAGGGCCTCGAGTGCTGGACGCCCGCCGGCGACGTGAAGGCGCTCGGCTGGACCGTCTCCCAGCCGCCCCCGCGCGACGAGGCGCCCGCCCTCTCCGCCGCGGGCGAGGGGCCCGAGTCCACCGGCCCGCTCAGCTTCGCGCTGACCCCCGACCACCTCCGGCCCGTCGCGCCGCGCCCGCACCCGGGCGGCCCCCGCGACGAGCGCGCGGACTCGTTCCTCCTCGCCCCGTTGCCGCCGGCCGAGGCGGCGGCGCGGCACGAGACGACCTCGCCGCCGATCTCCCTCGAGATCCCGTCGTGCTTCCCGGCGGTCCCGTCGTCGCCGCCCGACACGCTGCCGAGCGCCGGGACCGCGCGGGCCGGCGCCGCGAAGCCGGGACGCGGGCCGGCGCGCGGCGCGCGCGACGCGGACCAGGCGCCGCGCGGGCGCGCGTCGGGCACCTGGTCGCGGCTCGCGCGCCTCGCGCGGCTCGCGCGGCGCGGCCGCGCCTCGCGCAGCGCGGTCTCGCTCGCGGCGGGCAGCGCGGCGATCGTGCTGGCGCTGGGCCTGTCGGTGCTGAACGCGCTCGCCCCTGCGGCAGCGCCCTCGACGGCCGCGGCCGCCCCGGCGGCGCGTCTCGGGGTCGCCCCGGGCGTCGCGGCGGCCGCCGCCCAGGTCGTCGCGCACGCCCCGGCGCTCGCCGGGGCGGCCGGCGCCGCGGCCCTCCCCGCCGCGGCCCCCACGCCGGCCCCGGCGCTCGCCAAGGGCGCCGGCGCGGCTCCGGCCGAGGGCGCCGGCGCGGCTCTGGCCGAGGGTGCCGATGCGCCCGAGCTGCCGCCGCAGCGGGCGGGGAAGGCTCCGGCGGCGGGCGCGAAGCCGGCGCCCCTGGGTCGGCGTGAGCGCGGGCAGGTCCGCCTGCGGCGAGGTCGGTACGAGCCGGACGGCGCGCGCGGCATCGGCCATCCGGGCCGCGGAGCCGGCCCGTCGGTCGGGACGGGTGCCATCTTGCGCGACTCGCGCTAAGGTGCGCGCCGCGCGGCGGCCGGCACCGGTCCCGCGGCACTCCGGCGTCGTTCAAGGGCAGGACGGGGGACTTTGAATCCCCTAATCGTGGTTCGAATCCACGCGCCGGAACCAATCGAGCGCCCGCGCCCTCTGAGGGGGATCGTGGCGGGCGATCTCCATCGGGCTGACGGGAGCGCCTCGGGCGCGGCCGCACAGCGTCGCGGGCGCGTCCGGCGCCGCTGCCTGCTCGCTATTGTCTGGCGCGGTCGAGCCGGGGTTGTTTACCGTGGTCTCACCGAAGGCTCTGCGCCTGCCGCGGGGCGGGGGCGAGATCCTGGATCCTGGAGGACCGGACGGCGTGGCGAGCGATGAAGGGGACCGCGGGCGCGGATCCCCGACCCATGCAGATGCGGACCGCGGGCGCGGCGCTGCGAGCCGCGCAGATGCGGACCGCGGGCGCGGATCCCCGACCCATGCAGATGCGGATCGCACGCGCGGCGCCACGATCCGCGCCGACGCCGATCGCGCGCGCGGCGCCGCGATCCACGCGGGCGTGGAGCCCGCGGCGCAGATCGAGGTGAGCGAGGCCCAGTTCATCGCGCGGCTCGTCGCGCGCGACGAGAGCGCGTTCAACGAGCTCGTGATCATGTACGAGCGCCGCGTGTTCGCGCTGGTCTACCGCATGCTTGGCCGGCGCGACGAGGCCGAGGACCTGTCCCAGGAGGTCTTCGTGCAGGTCTTCAAGGCGATCGACCAGTTCCGCGGCGAATCGAAGCTCTCGACCTGGATTTACCGCATCGCCGTGAACCTCTGTAAGAACCGGACGAAGTACCTCTCGCGACGGCACGCCGGCGCCCAGGACGACGTCGACGCCATGGTCGACCGGGTGCCGCTGTCCGCCGCCAAGGGCGTGAGCGTCGGCGATGTGAGCCGCCCCGACGAGCTCGTCGAGGGGATGCAGCTCGAGGCGGTCGTGAAGCACGCCATCGGCCAGCTCGATCCCGAGTTTCGGGAGGCGCTCATCCTTCGCGACGTCGAGGACATGTCCTACGAAGAGATCGCCTCGGTGACGGGTTTACCGGACGGGACCGTGAAGAGCCGGATCCATCGCGCGCGCGGGCAGCTCCGCGCGCTCGTCGAGAAGGTGATGGGCGAGAAGGTGAGAGGCGGGAAATGAGCGGAGCGGACGACCCCAGGGGCGCGGGGCAGGCCGAGGAGCCGGCCGCTCCGGGCGTGGAGAGCGGCAGCCGTCCCACGGCGCCCCCCGCGGACCGATCGCGCGGCGGCGCTGCACCGCCGCGCGACGCGGTCGCGTCGCCGCGCGACCTGCCCGACGACGGCGATCTGCCCGACGACGGCGATCTGCCCGACGACGCCGATCTGCCGCTCGTCGACGAGGTCGATCTGCGCGAGCTGGTCCGCGGCGCCATGCGCGCGCCCCCGGCGGCGCCGCCGAGCCTGCTCAGCGGTGTGCAGCGTCGGATCCGCGTGCGCTCCCGCGGCAAGTTCTACGGGGACGGCTGGAGCACCGCGCGCTCGCCGCGTTCGACCTACCTGATGACGAGCCTGTTCATGCTGGCCCTCATCGCCTTCGTGTTCCTGATCCTGGTCCCCTGGAGCGGCGGCGTTCTTCCCTGAGCCGCGCTCCCGCGGAGCGACGCTCCCCCCGGAGCGGCGATCGCCGAGCGGCGGTCACCCGCACAGGAGACGGGCCCAGATCGGCGTTTTCGGCGCGCAGGCGTGCTCCAGCACGCCGAGCACCGAAAACGTCGAGGTGGGCCCGTATCCGAAGCGGGTGACCGCCGCTCACTGGGTCCAGCGGACGAGGACGCACGTGACGTTGTCCGGGCCGCCGTTCTCGTTCGCGCGCTCGATCAGCTTCGAGGTCGCGACCTGGATGTCCTGGTGGTCCGACAGGATCTGCGCCATCTCGGAGTCGCTCACCGGGCCGGAGAGGCCGTCGGAGCAGAGGACGTAGAGGTCGTTCAGCTGCGGCACCTCGAACCGGGTGTCGACCTTGACCGTGTCCTTCATCCCGAGCGCGCGCACGATCACGTTCTTGTGCGGGAAGTTCGCGATCTCCTCCGGCGTGAGGCGCTTCATCTTGATGTAGTCGTTGAGGAGCGAGTGGTCCTCGGTGAGCATCTCGAGCCTGCCCTCGCGGAAGCGGTAGACCCGGCTGTCGCCGACGTGGGCGACGTAGACGCCGTCGTTCGCCGTGAAGATGCCGACGAACGTCGTCCCCATTCCCCGCTTCTTCGCCTCGCGCTGCGCCGTCTCGTAGATACGCAGGTTGGCGAGCTTGATGCCCGTGATCAGGCGGTTCTCTTCATACCCCTTGGACCGGTCCATCTTGTAGGGCCAGGTCCGCTCCGGGTCGTCCTGCGTCTGGGCGAAGAAGTCCTGCATCGCGTCGACAGCCATCTTCGACGCGACCTCGCCCGACGCATGCCCCCCCATCCCATCGGCGACCATGAAGAGGCCGTACTCCACCATGATGCCGAAGTTGTCCTCGTTGTGGTTGCGCTTGCGCCCGACGTTCGTCTCGCCGGCCACTTCGATTCGAAACGTTTGGGACACGGATCACCCGATCGAAGGCCCCGCGCGAGGCGCGGGGCCGAATGAGAACCGCGAGCGCCCCGATCGAGCCGCTCAGGCCCGATCCTGGAGGTTGGATTGACGCAGTGTCAACCGGATCGCGCCCGAGCGCCGAGCTTATAGAATCCCGGCGCGGACCCCCATCATTTTTCGCTTACTTGCGGTACTCTTCGGTGGCTTTGCCGCTTGAGCTCGGCGGCGGGAGCTCGGCCTCGGGCCGCTTCGCCGCGGCCGCCTTCGGATCCGGGGCGGCGCGGAGCACGACCGTGACCTGCCGGTACTTCCCGCCGCTCAGCAGGGTCAGGGGGACCTTCTCGCCCACCGCGTGCGTGCGGATCGCGTCGGCGAGCGCCTCGGGGCTCGTGACGGGCACGCCGTCGACGGCGAGGATCATGTCGCTCGCCGCGCGATCGCCGCCCTTCAGGCGGGCCTCGTCCGCGGGGCTCCCGGGGTGGACCTCCGTGACCCGGACCCCCTTGGCGACCGGCGCGGCCTCGCTGACGCCCTGGATCCCGAGCCACCCCGCGGGCTGCACCGCCGTCGGGGGCACGGCGCGGAGGAACCCGCGGATCGCGCTGATCGGCGCCCCGAACGCGACCGGCGTGCACGGCTTGCCCTCGTTCGGGGCGCAGCCGCGGCCGAGGATCGCGACGACGCGGCCGTCCTCGTCGATGAGGGGCGCGCCCAGGTCGAGCGGCGAGACGCGCGACCCGAGCTCGATCGCGTCGTCGAGCTGCCGGTCGTCGCCGCCGAGGAGCGTCCGGTGCGATCGCAGCACGATCGGGACGGCCGCGACCTTGCCGCGCGCCGCCGAGAACGCGCGGATCTGCGCGTCCTGCCGGACCGGATCGCGCGACGAGGCGGTGAGCCCCTCGGCCCACCTGCCGGTCTGCGGCACGAGCAGCGCGAGATCCCACACGCGGTCGTGGTGGCCGAGCTTCACCCGCACGGTCGTCCCGTCGGCGAGGCGCGCCGTGAGGTCGTTGCCCGCGCCGAGCGGCGAGAGCGCCGTCAGGATGCGCCCGTCGCCGGCGAGCACCGCGCCGAGGCCGAGGACCTGCCCGCCCCGCTCGACGATCGCCACGCCGCGGGCGGCGCGCTCCTCGACCGGGGGCTCCGCCTTGTCCCGGTCCTTGTCCTTCTCGGCCGGGCCCCGCTTCGGGTCGGCGGGGGCCGCCTTCCTCTCCTTCACGTCCACGTCGGCCCGGGCCGGGAGCACCCCCCGCTTGCGCGCCTTCTGGGCCGGCGGCGGGGCCTCTCCCTCGACGTCCTCCTGAGCTTGCTCCTCGTCCGGCGCGCCCTGCGCGAGCGCCGCGGGCGCGGCGAGGGCGCCGGCGAGCGACGCGGCGAGGGCGAGGGCCAGCGACCGTCGCCATCGCTTCACAGGCGAGGTGTCAACGGGAGCGCTCGGCCCGGCCCCCCCGGGCGACGTGGCCTTCGCGGAAACAGACGGGCGTGTCTCATTCATAAGCGCGGCTCCTGAGGCGACTGCCGATTCTGCTGCGGCTGGGATCGTATTGCAAAAGGCAAAGGCCGGACCGCCCTGTACGGTGGGATCGGGCACCGGAGCCCGCCGGGGCGGGGGGCGAAAAAAAACCGGTCACGAACGCGGGGGACGGGGGCACATGGCCGGCGATGAGGCAGCGATGGCAGCTGGGTTAGCGCTCGTGGGCTCGGAGGGGGACGCGCGGGCGGACGAAGCTCGCGCGATCGAGGGGCTGATCGGGGCAGGCGACTTCCGGGAAGCGCTGTCGCGGTGTGCGAGGGCCTACGCCATGCCGCTCGGGCGGCTGTGCATGGCGTTCACCGGATCGCAGGCCGAGAGCGAGGAGCTGGTGCAGGAGACGCTGCTCGCGGCGTTCGACGCGTTCCCGCAGTACCGCGCCGAGGGGAGCGTGCGGGCCTGGCTCTTCGGGATCGCGCGGCGCATCTGCGGGCGGCACACGGAGCTCCGGGCGCGTCGGGAGGCGCGGCTGCGGCTCGTGCACGACACCCGGCCGCGGCCGGACGCGAGCGAGCTCGCGCTGGAGCGCGAGCGGGCCGAGCGCGCCCGCGCCGCGCTCGCGCGGCTCAAGCCGAGCGAGCGCGAGGCGGTGGTGCTGCGCTTCGAGGCGGGGCTCTCCTTCAAGGAGGTGGCCATCGCGTGCGGGATCGACGAGGCGGCGGCGCGCAAGCGCGTCAGCCGCGCGCTGGCGCGGCTCAGGGCCGATCTGGGCGAGGAGTAGGGCGATGAGCGCGACGGAAACGGGTTCGGCGGGGCTGTGCGGCGAGGTCGAGGAGCAGCTCGCGGAGGTGCTCGACGGGACGGCGCGGCCGGCGCTGTACGAGCACATCGCCGGCTGCGACGCGTGCCGCGACCTCCGCCACGACGCGGCGCGGGCCGCGGAGGTCGCGGCGGCGGCGGGCGCGGACTTCCGGCCGGCGGGCGACTTCGCCGAGGCGCTGCTCCGACGGCTCGAGGCGGCCCGCCCCTCGGAGGGCGCGACGAGCGGCGCGGTGCTCAAGGCGGTGCCCGAGGCGCACACGAGCGAAGAGCGCGCGGGCGAGGAGCGCGCGAGCGAGGAACGCGCGAGCGAGGAGCGCGCGGGCGAGGAGCTGGCAGGCGCGCGCACCGGCGACACGACCGGCGCGCGCACCGGCGACACGACCGGCGCGCGCACCGGCGACACGACCGGCGCGCGCACCGGCGACATGGCCGGCGGCGCCGCGACCGACGCGCGCACCGGCAGCGCGGCCGCCCGCGCACACGCCGGCGAGGCGCGCTCCTCCAGCCCGGAGCGGGCCGCGCCGGCGCCGCGCCGCGCGCGAGGCGCCGCCTTCGGGCGGCGCTCGGTGATGGCCGCCGCCGCCCTGGCCGCCGCGGCGGCGGTGACGGCCGGGATCGCCCTGCGGCGCGGCGAAACGGTGCAGCCGGCCGCCTCCGTGACGGCCGGCGCGCCCTGGTCCGGCAAGGTCGCCTCGGTCTCGCGCGCGTCGGCCGACCGGTCGGGGGGCCTCGAGGCGTGCGACGCCGCGGGCGCCTGCGCGCCGCTCGAAGCGGGCGCGGCGCTCCCCGAGGGCGCGACCCTGCGCACCGACACGCGGACGCGCGCGCACCTCGCGCTCGCGGACGGCTCCGCGCTCGCCATCGACCGCGGCTCGCGCGTGTGGATCGCCGGCGACGCCCGCGCGGCGCGCGTCGATGCGGGCGCCGTCGTCCTCGACGTCGCCCCGATCCCCGGCGCGCCGCCCGCGCGCATCAAGGTGCCGCACGGCGAGATCGAGGTGCTCGGCACGAAGCTCGCCGTCACCGCGAGCCCGGGGCGCGCCTCGGTCGAGGTCGCGCGCGGCGCCGTGCGCGTCACCGGCGAGCGGGGCGAGCCCGTCGAGGTGCGCGCCGGCGAGGAGGCGACGCTCGCGCAGGGCGCCGCGCCGGACGTCGCGAGCGCGACCTCGCTCGCCGACACGCTCGCGTGGAGCGACCGCTCCGCCGAGGAGGCCGACGCCCCGGCGCTCCGCGGCCTCGGCGAGCTCAGGGCGCGCAAGCCGGGCGCGACCCAGGAGAAAGAGCGGGCCGTGCGGCTCGCGAAGCACGCGGTCAAGGTGCGGATCGTCGACGTCGTCGCCCGGACGGAGATCGACGAGACCTTCGCCAACGACACCGACGAGGAGCTCGAGGGCATCTTCCGCTTCCCGCTCCCGCCGGGCGCCCAGATCGAGCGGCTCGCGCTCGAGGTGGACGGCAAACTGATCGAGGGCGCGTTCGTCGACCGCGACCGCGGGGCCGCGATCTGGCGCGGCGTCCTCCAGAACGCCGCCCCCAAGGCGCCCAAGCCGCGCGAGGAGATCATCTGGGTCCCCGGCCCGTGGCGCGACCCCGCGCTGCTCGAGTGGCAGCGCGGCGGCCGGTTCGAGCTCCGCATCTTCCCCATCCCGAAGCGCGGCTCGCGCCGCGTCGTGCTCACCTACACGCAGCTCGTCGAGCAGTCGGGCGGCGTCCGCCGCTTCACCTACCCGCTCGCGCACGACCAGAGCGGCACGACGAGCATCGGCGACTTCTCGCTCGACCTCCAGGTGCTCGGCCACGACCGGGCGTTCGGCGTCGAGGCGCGCGGCTACGAGCTCGCCGCCGCCCCCGCGGAGGGCGCGGCCGATCGGCGCACGCTGCGCGCCCAGGGGTTCACGCCGGCCGGCGACCTCACGGTCGAGTACGCGCTCCCCGATCGCGATCGGCCGGTCACCGCGTGGGCCTACCGGATGCCCCCCGCCGCGTCCCCGCAGCCGCCCGCGGGGCCGGCCGGGCCCCGCGCCGCGAGCGCGCCGAGGAGCGGCGGCCCGGGCGCGTCGTCGAAGAGCGACGGCGCCGAGCACGAGGCGTCGCTCGCCGCGGCGCGGGCCATCGCGAGCGACGCGTCGCCCTACGTCGCGATCGCGATAAGGCCCCGGCTCCCCCGCTGGGAGGAGTCGACCTCGCGGCGCCACGCGATCGTCGTCGACGCGAGCCGGTCCATGGTCGGCGAGCGCTTCGCCCGCGCGACGCGGCTCGCCTCGTCGATCGTCCGCGAGATGGACCGGCGCGACGAGGTCGTCGTGCTCGCGTGCGACACCCTCTGCCGCTCCCTCGGCGAGGGCGCCCAGGGCGGCGCCGCGCGGCCCATGGCGCCCGGCGCCGCGTCGGCCGGCGAGGTCGAGCGCTTCCTCGGCGGCATCGAGCCCGACGGCGGCAGCGACCTCGCCGCGGCGATGATCGCGGCGCGCGCCGCCGCCGGCCCGCTCGACGGCAAGGAGCTCCGGATCCTCTACCTCGGCGACGGCACGCCCTCGGTCGGCCCGACCCGCCCCTCCCACATCGAGGCCGCGGTGCGCGGCGCCGTCCCCGCGGAAGGCGCCGCCGTGATCGCGGTCGCGCTCGGGAGCGACGCGGACACGACGTCGCTCCGGGCGCTCGCGCGGGGCGGCGGCGGGGTGATGGTCCCCTACGTGCCCGGCCAGAAGGTCGCGAGCGCCGCGCAGTCGGTCCTCGGCGCGGCCTACGGCCTCGCGCTGCGCGATCCCGAGCTCGAGCTGCCGCCCGGCCTCACCCAGGTCACGCCGGCGCGGCTCGACCCGATCCGCGCCGGCGGCGAGGCGATCGTCGTGGCGCGGATGAGCTCCGGCGCCGACGTCGCCGGCGCGATCCGCCTCCGGGGCCGCGTCTCGGGCGAGCGCTTCGAGCAGACCTACCCGGTGAGCATCGTCGCCGGCTCGGGCGCGGGCAACGCCTTCGTCCCGCGCCTCTACGCCGCGGCGAAGATCGCGGAGCTCGAGGAGACCGGCGGCGAGGCGCAGAAGCCCGCGATCATCGAGCTGTCGCGGCGCTTCTCCGTGGCGAGCCGGTTCACGTCGCTGCTCGTGCTGGAGAGCGAGGCGATGTTCAAGGCGTTCGGCCTGGAGCGGGACGGCATCGCCTCCGCCTTCACGGGCGAGGAGCAGGCCCAGGGCGTGACCGCGGGCGCCGAGGGGGAGCAGCCCGACGACGCGGCGGACGAGAGCGCCGCGAAGGAGGAAGCGAAGGGGATGGGGCCCGCGAACGGCCTCGGCGTGTCGGGCAGCGGCCTGGGCGGCGGCGGCCGCGGTTGGGCGGCCGCGGAGGCAGCGCCGCGCCGCAAATCGGCGTCGGCTCCCCTCCCCCCGCCGGCGCCGGCCGCCAAGCCCATGCCCGAGATGCCCGCCGACTTGTTCGAACCCCCCTCGGCCCCGCGCGACGCCGACAGGCCGGCGCCGGCGCCGACGACCGCCGCGCCCGCGGCGCCGCGGCCGGAGCCCAAGAGCGACGACCGCGCCCAGAGGCGCTGGCCCGACGGCGCCGCCGACGATCCGTGGCCCCGGCCGCGGCGGATGATCCCGATGCGCCGGGTGTTCGACCGCAAGGTGAGCTTCGACGCGACGAACACGCTCGCCCCCGAGAGCGCGGCGAGGACCGCGGAGGCCGAGGCGGCGCTCGCCGCGGCCCCGGACAGCCGCGACCGGACCGTGGGCCTCTACGCCCTCTACGCCACGACCGGCCGCCTCGGCGAGGCCCAGGAGCTGACCGCGCGCTGGAGCGGCCGCGACGCGCTCGACCCCGACGCGCTCGTCGCCCGCGCCGACCTCGCGGCCCGGCAGGGCGATCGCGACCGCGCGGTGCGCATCCTCGGCGGCCTCGCCGACGTGCGCCCCGGCGACCGGGCGGCCCAGGCGCGCCTCGCCGAGCTCTGGGACGCGGCGGGCCGGCCCGCGTACGCGTGCCAGCACCGGGTGACGCTCGCCGAGCTCGCGCCCGCCGACGCGAAGCTCGCCGCCGCCGCGATCCGGTGCGCCGGCGAGGGCGGCATGAGCGAGCTCGCGGGCCAGCTCCGCCTCGATCTGACGTCCGCCGTCCGGGCGACGGTCGACCGGCTGCTCGCGCAGCCGGACGCGCCGCCCTCCGCGGACCTGCCGGGCGACGTGCAGCTCAGCGCCGCGTGGACCGGCGGCGCCGATCTCGACCTCGCCCTCATCGACGCGCGGGGGCGGCGCCTCTCCTGGATGGGCGCGACGCTCGGGCCGGTGAGCGTGCGCTCGCGCGACGCGACGAGCGCGCGCGCGGAGTCGCTCGCGCTGCGGAACCTCCCCAAGGGGAGCTACGTCGTCGAGATCGCGCGCGCCTCGGCCGGGGACGGCGCCTCGGCGCCCGCGCTCGCCGGCGCGCCGGGCGCCGTGCGCGGCGAGCTGACCCTGCGCCTCGCGGGGGAGACCCGCAAGGTGCCGTTCACGCTCGAGGGTGCGCGCCTCGAGCTCGGCACGGTGCGCGTCTTCTTCACCTCCCGCCTGGTGCCGGCCGACGACGTCCCGCCGCCCCCGCCGTTCATCCGGGACTGACCCCCGCCCACGCGCTGGCCCCTCGCCCTGAACGACCCGCCCGGCGCACCGCCGGAACGGCCTTTTCCGCGCACCCCCGAGGGCGCTCGCCCGCGGTTCGAGGAGCCCCCCCGGCCACCCTCGTGTCGGGAGGAGATCCCCGATACAGTTTCGACATGAACCCGCTCGTCCCGGACTTCATCCTCGAACAGGATGCCGAAGGGCAGTACGCGGGGGCGGTCGACGCGGCCGTCCTGCATGTCTCGCTCCCGGCCGTCGTGGAGCTCGCCGAGCAGATGATCGCGCGTCAGGCGCTCGATCCGGACGCGCTGCGGTCGCTCTTCGAGCCGCTCTTCGAGGCCGTGCACCAGTCGGGCGGGTTCGTCGCGGCGTTCTCGCCCGGCGGCGGGTTCACCGCGCTCTTCCCCGATCGGCCGGGGCGGAACGTCACCCGCCTCGCGCGCAGCGCGGCCCTGGCGATGCGGCGCAACCTCCTCGAGCTCGCCGCGCGGCGGGCGCTCGGCGCCGGCGGCGCGCCGATGCCGTTCAGGATCGGGCTCGCGTGGGGCTCGGTCCACTGGACGATCGTGCGGATCGCCCGGGATCGCGCCTACTCTCTGCTCTACGGCCCCGCGATCGAGGCCTGCCAGGCGACCGATCGCGGGGCGGACGACAGCGAGCTGCACCTCGATCGCAGCTTCCGCGAGCGGCTCCCCGCGGCCAGCGCCCGCGAGAGCGTGGCGGAGCTCGACGAGGCGGATCTCCTGACCGGTCCGCCCTCGCTGACGGTCACGGTGGCCCCGACGGACGCGGACGCCGAGGCGTTCCTGCCGCCGGGCGCGGGCGATCTCGCGCCGGAGGGCGAGATCCGCGAGGTGACGACGGTCGCGCTCTCGCTCGATCGGGTGGCGAGCCCGACGGAGCTCATCCAGCAGCTGCACGAGATCTCGGCGATGTTCGGCGCCACGTTCGCCGGCATGAACGTGACCGAGCGCGGCTTCGGCGCGCTGTTCTACTTCGGCGTTCCCGTCGCGCACGAGAGCGACCACGATCGCGCCCTCGACTTCGCGCTCGAGCTGAAGAGCAACGGCCTCGGCGTGCCCCGGCTCGCGGTGGGCATCACCCGCGCGCGCTGCCTGTCCGGCTTCTTCGGGGCCGGGGGCCGCCGCGAGTTCGCCTGCCTCGGCCGCGCCGTCCACCTCGCCGCGCAGATCGCGCGCAAGGCCGCGCCGTCGTCGATCTGGGCGGACGAGCGCGCGTTCCTCGCGGGCGAGGCGAGCCACCAGTGGTCGACCGAGAACATCTTCCGGTTCGACGGGTACGACCTGCCGATCCTCGTCTACTCGCTCGAGCGCCGCCGCATCGCCGTGCAGGAGGAGTTCTACGACCTCGGCCCGATCGGCCGCGAGGCCGAGCTCGAGCGGCTCACGCGCGCGCTCGAGCCCCTCTTCGCCGGGCGCTCCGCCGGGGTCGTGTACATCCTCGGCGAGGCGGGCATCGGCAAGAGCTACCTCGTGCACAGCTACCGCCACCAGCGCGCGCAGCTCATGGACATGCGCCCGCTCCTGTGGATCGAGGCCCGCTGCGACCAGACGCTGAAGACCCCGCTCTACGCGTTCGAGTTCGCGCTCAAGGAGTACCTCGGGATCTCGTCGGAGCTCGGCCAGCGCGCCAAGCAGGCGGGGCTCGATCTCGCGCTCCAGCTGCTCCTGGAGCGGCTGCCCGAGACCTGGACCGAGGTGCGGCAGGGGATCGACCGGTCGCGCGAGGCGCTCGCGCGGCTGCTCCGGCTGCGGGGCGAGGAGCCGGCGACGCCGGAGGCCGAGGCCGTGCGGCGCGAGGAGGCGCTCGCGGCGCTCTCCGCGCTGCTCGTCGCCGAGAGCTCGCTGCAGCCGGTGGTGGTGCACCTCGACGACGCGCAGTGGGCCGACCCGACCTCGCTCGAGGCCGTGCGCGCGATCACCGCCGCCTGCCGGGATCTGCCGCTCGCGGTGCTCTGCTCGGCGCGGCCCGCGGCCGCCGGCGAGGGGGCGGACGTGCGCATCCCGCTCGAGGCCGGCATCCCGTCGCAGGTCATCGAGCTCGCGCCGCTGCCCCAGGAGCGGCTGCTCGCGCTGGCGGAGCCGTTCTTCGGCGGCCCGATCCCGACGATGCTCGAGTCGCTGCTCGGCCAGACCGCCGGCGGCAACCCGTTCTTCGCGCAGGAGATCCTCGCGTACTGGCTGGAGGACGGCCGGTACGGGTCGACCCACGAGGCCGCGCGCTCGAGCCGGTTCATGCCGCCGCGGACCGTGAACAGCCTGCTCGTCGCGCGGCTCGAGCGGCTGGAGCCGCGGACGCGGCAGACGGTGATCTCCGCGGCGGTGCTCGGGCGCGAGTTCGACACCCGCGTGCTCGCCCGGATGATCCCGGACGCGTCGGTCCTCGTGGATCACCTGCGCTTCGGCGAGGCGCAGCGGATCTGGTCGCGGATGGGGGAGCACCGCTTCGAGTTCTGCACGGTGCTGATCCGCGACGCGGCGTACGGGATGCAGCCGAAGGCGGCGGCGGAGCGGCAGCACCGCCTCGCGGCCGAGGCGATCGAGGCGGTGTACGGCGACGATCTCGAGGATCAGCGCGCGGCGCTCGACAGCCACCGGCGGCTCGCGGGCTGAGCGCGGCCGGCCGCCCTTTCGGCCGGATCGTGGAACCCCCTCGACGCCGCTTGCGAAGTGCGGCAACTGTCCGCGCATGAGCACGGCCCATCAAGAGGCTCACGCGGCCGCGGCGCACGGCGTGAGCGACCACCACGGCTTCGACGGGGAGCCCGCTCGCGCGCTGCCGGCCGACGAGCCGCCCACCCCGAACTGGGTCCCTGCGCTGGGGCTCGCGGTCTTCGCGGTGGCGGGCGTCCTGTTCCTCGCGATGAGCGGCGACGGCGACGCCGCGGATCAGGCCGCGCCGGCCGCCGCGCGCCCCGCCCCGGCCGACGCCCGTCCGGCGGCCGCGCGCCCGGCGCCCGGGGCCGACGCGCGCCCGGCGGGAGCGCGCCCGGCCCCCGGGGCCGACGCGCGCCCGGCGGGGGCGCGCCCGGCGGCGCCCGGGCCTGGGCCGGCCGGGGGGGCCGTGCGCGCGGCGCCCGGGCACGAGGGGCACGACCACGCCGCGGGCGCTGCCGCGCCGGGCTCGCCGAACCTGCGCAAGCTGACGCCCCAGGAGGTGGAGGCGGTGCGCAAGCGCATCGAAGGGCGGCAGAAGGGCGCCTCGAACGCGCCGCCGCCAGCGCCGCCGAAGTGAGCGCGACGGTGGTGGACAACGCCGCCGCGCGGATGCGCACGGTGCTCGTGCTCGGCGCGGGCACGATGGGCCAGGGGATCGCGCAGGTGACCGCGGTCGCCGGCTACGTGACGCGCCTCCACGACGTCGACGCCGCGCGCGTCGGCGCGGCGATCGAGGACATCAAGCGCGCGACCGATCGCCTCGTGCAGAAGGGCAAGATGCTCAACGAGGCGCGCAGCGAGATGATCGGGATGCTCGTCGCGTCGCCGGATCTCGCGCGCGCGGCGGCGGACGCCGATCTCGTGATCGAGGCGGTGCCGGAGCAGATGGACCTCAAGGTGGAGGTGCTCGGCCGGGCGAAGGCGGCGGCGCCGGCGCGGGCGCTGCTCGCGTCGAACACGTCGAGCCTGAGCATCACGGAGCTCGGCCGCCGGCTCGGGGCGGGGGCGCGCACGATCGGCCTGCACTTCTTCAACCCGCCGCCGGTGATGGAGCTGCTCGAGGTGGTGCGGGGGCTCGAGACCGACGAGTCGACGGTGACGGCGGCGCTCTCGGTGGCGAGGCGCCTGGCCAAGGCGCCGATCGTGGTGAACGACACGCCTGGGTTCGCGACGAGCCGGCTGGGCGTGGCGCTCGGCGCCGAGGCGATGCGGATGCTGGAGTCCGGGGTGGCGTCGGCGGTGGACATCGATCGGGCGATGGAGCTCGGGTACCGGCACCCGATGGGGCCGCTGAAGCTGACGGACCTCGTGGGGCTGGACGTGCGGCTCGCGATCCTGGAGCACCTCCACCGCGAGGTGGGGGAGCAGTTCCGGCCGCCGGTGATCCTGCGGCAGATGGTGCGGGCGGGGAGGCTCGGGAAGAAGACGGGGGAGGGGTTCTACCGGTGGACGGAGGCGGGGGCCCAGCCGATCGAGGGCGGCGGCTGGCGGCGGGGGTAGAGAGGGCTTGGCGCGCGCGCGGTGCAGTTCGCGTGAGCGCTTCAGCACATCAGGCCGAGCGCGAAGAGGGCGTCGGACCAGAGCGGCCAGAGCGTGCGGTACGGGTGGGTCGCCAGCACCACGCCGCCGCTCGGCAGGCGGCGCACGCGGAAGGGTGCGTGGTCGACCAGGAACTCGAAGTGGTCGAGGGTGATCTCGACCTGCGAGAGGGGCGAGCCGTCGCCTGTCTCCATGCCCTGTCCGTCGCGCCCCCTGAACGGGAGCGTCCGCTCGTAGATCTCGCGCGCGCGCGGCTGTGCGGCGCGCCACGCGCCGTCGGGCACCTCCGCCGCGGCTTCGAGCGCCTCGAGCAAGGCGGAGGGCGGCGTCTCCAGCACCTTGAGGACGGTTTCGCGCGAGAGCGCGTTCGAATGTCCGCTCTGATGTCTCAACGCGACGCACGCCCCAGGCGGCGCGGCTTCCACCCGCGCGTGGAGCGCTTCCAGCGACATGCCTGCGGTGCGCGACACTTTGTCCTTGTCGTGGAGGCAGAGCCACGAGAGGGCGAGATCGCGCGCGATGTCGCGCGCGTCCGCGTTGTACGTCGCGCACAGGGCGATCGGCGCGAGCCAGGTCCGCGCCGTCGTGCAGCCACCGGTCGGGACGCGCCCGCTCGCGTCCGGCGCGCAGAGGCGAAGCAGGACGTCGTCGATGTCTTCCAGCACCATGTGCCACGCGAGCACGGCCTCGACCTGCACGGAGCGCGGACCCTTCCCCAGGGCGAGGTCCATGTGCATGGGGGAAAAGTCCTCGATTTCGCGGGCGTGCATGTGGATGGGGCCCATCGGCTTGAGACGTTCGCTTCTGTCGGTATAGCCGCGAAGGATGCAATGGACGAAGTGTTCGTAGCTCAGCGACGCGACGAAGTAGGCTTCGGCGTCGGTGCGCCCGAAGTGGGCGCGGAGCATGCCGACCACCTCGTCCACGGAGGTCGTGTTGCATTCCGTGTCGCGGTCCATGATCGCGCGGATGCCGTACTGGGGCTCCTTGATGAGGGCCGACAGCGCTGCGCCGAACGCATCGACCCGCTGTGCCTCGTCACACCAGGCGAAGAAAAACGGCCCTTCTCTCATCGCTCGATCCTCCTCATGGTGTAGCCTGCGTCAGGACATCAGGCCGAGCGCGAAGAGCGCGTCGGCCCAGAGCGGCCAGAGCGTGCGGTAGGGGTGCGTGGCCAGCACCACGCCGCCCCTCGGCAGGCGGCGCACGTGGAAGGGGGCGTGATGCTCGATGAATCGAGTGTGTGCGCCCGTATTCACGATCACGTTCTCGGTGGGCGCCCCCTCCTTCGCTGCCTGAATGGTCTCGAGCGCGATCGGCTCGAGCGCGCGCCACGCGTCGTCCGGCACAGCGGAGGCTTCGAGCGCTTCAAGCAGCGTGGCCGGCGGCGTGGAGAGCGCTGCAAGGACTTGCTCGCGCGCCAGCTCGGCGTCGCCCGCGAGCGCGACGCGCGTGCCGAGCGGCAGGACCTCACCGCGCGCGCGCAGCGCGTCCTCCCTCTCTGTGAGCTCGATGGACTTCCTCCAGCGCGCGCGCGGATCGGGTTCATCGCGCACGAGCAACCCTATCCTCTCCCGCTCTGCGACATGCTCCAGCGCGGCGTGCTTGCGCGCGCGCGCGACGGTGCCCGCGACCGCGATCCGCGTCCCGCGCGGCGCGGCCTCGACACGCGCTCGGAGCGCATCGAGCGAGTTTCCTGCGGCGCGCGCCACCTTGTAGCCCTCGTGGACGTGCACCCATGAGAGGGCGAGATCGCGCGCGACGAAGGAGTCCGCGTGGTATGTTGCGGCGAGCTCGATCGGTGGACCCCAGGCAGTGAGGTCTGCGCACCCGCCGGTCGTCACGTGTTCGCTCGAGCAGACACGGACCAAGAAATCGATGATGTCCTTCTGGACCAGTACCGACATCACTGCGGCTTCGACCTCGACGGAGCGGGCGCCGACAGCCACGTCGATGCTGTTTGGGAGCAGATCGTGATAATCGCCGCTCGACGCGCTCAGAGGACCGTCCGGGGACCGGCGCTCGTGCTTCTCGTCGGCGCAGCCGATGGTGAGCGGGATGCCGTGGCCGAAGCTCGTGATGGTCCAGAAGCTCGCTCCGATGCTCACATCCGTGCCGAATGCCGAGCGAGCCACTTCCACGGCCTTCTCGACGGGAAGCGCGGCGTAAGACCTATCGGGGCCGGCGAGCGGATGGATCGAGAGCCTCACGAACCACCCCGGCATGACGAGAGCGGACAGCGCAGCCGCAAGCGCGTCGACCCTGTGTTCCTCGTCGCACGCCGCATACAACCGAAGGGGCTCCTCCCTCAGCGTACGATAGCTGCTTGCGCGACTCACGACGCGATGCCCTCCGACCTGAGCGGAACGGCTACATCATTTACACCCTGCTGACGGACCATTGGTTTCCCTTCCCTTCGTCACAGAACAGGATCGGCCTCCATCGCGGCCCTCTTGCCGGCCGGACCCAGCCGTCATTCCCCGGGCTTGATCTTGACCCATAGCGTCACGGCCTCCCGAGCGTGTGGCTTGGCTTGACGTCACGACATCAGGCCGAGCACGAAGAGCGCATCGGCCCAGAGCGGCCAGAGCGTGCGGTACGGGTGCGTGGCCAGCAGCACACCGCCGCCCGGGAGCCGGCGGACGTGGAACGGGGCGTGCTCTTCCAGGAAGCGGGTGTGCTCGCGCGTCGTGACGTCCACCCAGAATGCGGGTGGGACCTCCCCCGCGGCTTCGTCGTCGAGCTGGTGGCGTAGCTCCATGAGCTCGCGCGCCTTCGGCTCGGCCGCACGCCACGTGTCGTCGGGCACCGCCGCGGCCTCGAGCGCTTCGAGCAGCGTGGCCGGCGGCGTCGCGAGCGCCTTGAGGACGGTGTCGCGCGATAGCGAGACCGTGAGCCCGCTCGTGCCTTTCATGTGCACGCACGCGCCACGCGGCGCGGCTTCCACATGCGCATGGAGCGCCGAGAGCGGCGTACCCGCGATGCGCGAGACGCTCTCCTTGCGATGGAGGCTCACCCACGAAAGGGCGAGATCGCGCGCGAGCTCCGCGGCGTTCGCGTTGTAGGTCGCGGACATCGCGACCGGGGCGATCCAGTCCTCCTCGCCCGTGCAGGCGCCGGTCGGCACGCGCCCGCTCGCGTCCGGCGCGCAGAGGCGGAGCAGGAGATCCTCGACGTCACCCTGGACCATGTGGTAGGCGGCCGCGGCCTCGGCCTCCACGGACCGGGGGCCCCTGCCTACGGGGATCTCGTATGGGTAGAAATCCCACTTGCGTTCGCCCGCCTTCACCTGGAGGGGGCCGTAAGGATGGTCATCTTCGCTGTCTTCGGGGTAGCAAGCGAGGCTGAACACCATGACGCGCTCCGATTCGCGCAGCCTCACGCCGGATCCTAGGTGAGCGCTCTTCTGTCCTCCGAAGTTCGCGCGAACCGTGGCAAGGACGTCGTCGATGGATCGTGTCCTGCACGTTATGGTCGCGCTCATACCCAGGCTGATGAGATCCCCCGGAATCATCAGCGCAGACAATGCTGCCGCGAACGCATCGACCCGTTCGGACTCGTCGCACCAGGCGAAGAATCGAGGTCCTGAGTAGCTCATAGCCGGATCACCATGATGGGCATATTGAAGCCATCGAGGGTAAGGAGCTTGCCAGCGTCCGAATCGAACAGGTAGCCGTCCTTGACGATGAACTTCTTCGGCTCGAACTTCGCCCCCTGCTCCATGATGAGCTCGACCCGCTGCACGTCGCCAGCGAGCCCCCACTTGTCCTTCAGCGCCCTCATCGCATTCAAGAGCTGATCGCGCACGTCAAAGGCGTCGATCTTTCCGCCGCCCTTCGCCTCGCTCAGGATGAGCTTGTGACCGCTGGACACCGACAGGAAGTCGGGCGCCTTCCCCTCGATGGTACCCGTCCGTGACTCCCTCGGAATGTCGAGCACCCTGCGCACCCCGTCGTCGCCGACCCCGACGAGCGATCGACCATCGTCCACAAGGAACTTGGCCGCCTTCTTCTCGAAGATGTCCACCTTGAGCTTGGTGATCGCCCCGCGGAGATTTTTGTACCCCCGGACGCGGTTCGTTTTCACGATCTTGGCGAAAAACTCCTCTATCTCGGCGATCTCCCCGGCCACCCGGATCGCGGCCGGTCGCAGGCCGCTGCTCGTCTTGACCGCACGCCACATCGGCCCGACCGCCCCGAGCCCGAACCCCACCCCCGAGAAGATCCGCTCCTCGTCGCTGAGCTCTCGCCCGGCCGGCAGGCACCACTCCTTCCCCGTCACCGCCTCGCACAGGTCGAGCGCCGGCCCGACCACCGGCACGAACCCCACCCCGATGCGCGTCGTCGCATGCACGAGCGTCTGCATCACTCCCGCGTACGCCTCGACCCCCTCGCCGACCGTCGACATCGCCCCCGCGAACGCGCTGATCGTCTGGTAGAGCTGCGTCTGCTCCAGATTGAGCGCCTCCCCGGTCCACAGGTTCAGGCTGTCCTTCATCTGGTCCGCCAGCGCATCGAACCGCGGCTTGAGCACCGTGTCCACCACCGCGCGCAGGTCCGCCGGCACCGGCGTGTCCACGAACCAGTCCGACGCATCCATGAACCGCCGCACGTACGCCGTGATCCGGTTCTGCGCCTTCAGGAACGCGTTCGTCTCCGAAAGCGACACGCCCATCCGGTCGCGCAGCGCGATCTCCAGCGCCGCGCTGTTCTCTCGCCACGCCCGCACGTTCGCCACGAAGTCCGCCCGCGCGACCACGACCCCGCCGCTCACGTCGGCCTCCAGCGCCGCGATCACCGCGTCCGCGTACCCCGCATAAGGATCCCTCCCCTCCTCGAACGCCCCGTCCACGTCCGCGATGTCCGGCACCTCGACCCACGGCACCTCGCTCTCCCCGAGCGCGTAGTTCCACGGGTCGTCCGGGTCCCACCCCTCGGCATGCGCGTCCTGCGTCGCGAGGTCCGCGACCTCATCGGCCTGCGCGCCGAACTCGTCGAGCAGCCGCGCGAGCTCGCTCTCCAGGTCGCTGACGCTCTTCTTCAGGTCGTCGACGAGCTGCTCCATCGCCGCCCGCGTCTCCGCGTCGACCACGTCCTCGTACCGGTCGAGGATCGCGTCGAGGTCGGTCCGCGAGATCTCGTCCAGCGGCCGGCTCACCAGGTCGTGCAGCTCCGTGTCGAGCTGCCGCAAGAGGTCCATCCGCGCCCGGAGGTCCGCGACCCTCGCGGCGTTGCGGAGGAGCTCCGTCATCAGCCGGGCGATCCTGACCTCCAGCTCCGCGATGTCGCGCGCGAGGTCCGGGTTGATCTCCGAAAGGCTCAGGTCGACCTCGGTACTTCCCTCGAACCCGATCCCATCGCGGCGGATGTCGAAGAGCGGTTTGTTCAGCCCGAGCGGCTCCGAGACGAGGTGCACCACCTCGTGCGCGTGGGTACACCAGTCGTTGCCGTTGACGGTGTGGACCCCGAAGTGGAACTCGTTTCTGCCCATGAGGAGCAGCACCGAGTCGAACTCCGCCTCGAGCGTGTTGCTCCGCGAGCCGTCGCCGTGGATCTGCAGCGCGCCCGGCACCCCGTAGGTCGGCAGCGGCGTCCGGTTCACCTCGAAGATGGCATCGCCCTCGGTCTCGAGCTCGGTAGAACCGCACGAATCGGCATCACCGTAGCTCCTCCAGAGCACGGTGTACGGCGTGCGGGTGCGCGCCCACGCAGGCGACGGCGCCAGCACCGCCAGCGCCGTCATCAGCGCGATGAGCTTCTGGAACACCGCGGCGCAGGAGCCGCGCCGCGCGACGTCCTTCGAGCCTCTCATGTCCCCTCCGCGCCGCGCACGGCGGCGTCATACGCGATCGCGGCGCCCTTCACGTCGCCCGCATCGAGCCTCGCCTGCGCCGCGTCGAGCGCCACCGAGGCCATCCCCTTCTCCCGCAGCGCCGCGAGGCCCGCTGCGATCTTCCGCGGCAGGCCCGTCCTGAGCTCCGCCTCCGCGGCGTCGAACCGCCCTCGCAGCGCCGCGCACCCGGCCTCGCGCCACGACGCCCCTGCCGCCTCGCAGAGCGGCCGCATCTGCACGAGCGCCAAGAGCACCCCGCACCGCTCGGCGAGCAGCGGCAGCCCCAGCTTCTCGCTCACCGGCGGCGCCGCCGACAGCGCCTCCACCCGCGCGCGCGCCCCCTCACCGAACACCTCCGACGCCCTCTCCATCCGCGACCGCACGATCGCCTCGCGCGCCCCCTCGTCAGCCTGCAGCACGTGGAGCACCTGCCGCCGCAGCGCGATGCCGCCGATCAGCGCCGTCGCCGTCGCATCGCTCCGGGCGACCCGCCGCTGCGCGTAGCCCAGCATCGCGCTCAGCGAGCGCAGCGCCCCCGAGGTCATGTCCGGCACGACCGCGCCGTGCGTCGCGAGCACCTCCTTGTGCGGCGCGATCGCCTCCTCGAACGAGACCGCGAGCGCCCGGAGCTCCGCCGACAGCGTCATGATCTCCGCGGCGAGCTCGTTCGGCGCCCGGCTCGCCTCGCGCGCCGCCGCGAGCACCGCCTGCTCCGCGCCGTCGAGGCCGTCGATGCCCGACCGCGACGCCTGCTCCGAGAGCGCCGCGTACGCCGCCGTCTCCGCCGCCTCGGTCGCCCGGTATGCGGCGAACCGCGCCGCGACGCCCGCGTACCTGGATTGCAGCGGCGCGGCGTCGCTCCGGGCCTGGTCGAAGATCGCCTGCACGACCGCCATCGCCTGCTTGTCGGCCGCGAGCGCGGCGACAAGCGGCTCCTCCTCGGCGCTCGCCTTGCCGGTCATCGCCTGCCGGAAGTTGTCGGCCGCGCGGACCGGCTCCTCCTTCAAGATCGCCTCCTGGCGCAGCCTGGAATTCAAGAGCAGCCCGAGGAGCCTGCCGTGCAGGGTCGCCCGGAGCGACTCGGCGTTCTTCTCCTCGTCGCGCACGTAGGCCACCGCTCGATCGATGTTGTCAAACCAGGCCCGGAGCGCCGCCGCGTCCGTGGCGGGCTCGTCGAGCATCGCGCCGCTCGGCTCGACCGCCCACATCTGGATCGGCAGCTCGCCGTCCGCCTCGACCTCGCGCCACGCGCTGCCCGGGCCCTCGCTCGCGTCCACGCAGTGCTCGACCACACTGGTGTTCGATTGCGCGCAGAACCGGCCGGGCGCGTGCTCCTCGCGCTCCCACAAGCACCCGGCCCCCACCGCGCCGAGCGCCACGGCGGTCACGAGGATTGCCTTCGGTCGCCTCGTGTTCCTTCTCATTTTCATTCCCTCCCCCTGCAACTTTTCTCAATGGCGCACGCTCGCCCGCAGGCCCACCGGATGCAAGCGTCCATACGGGGGCAGTAGGACATTGCTCAGCCGAGCAAGAACGCTCCGGGACGTCATCGCTCCGTCCTTGGTAGAGAGGCACCGGTGCGCTGGACCGGAGGGAGCACGGGAACGCGCACGCGCACGCGCACGAAGAGGAGCACGGGAGACGGGAGACGGGAGACGAGAGACGGATCCTATGCCAGCCCCCGAACACGGGCCTCGTCGACGCAGCAAGAACCCGACGGCAGCGCGAGCGACAAAGCTCTTTTCAACTGCCCCGATTCCCATTGTATCTTCCCGTTTCATTGCCGCCGTCCGGCTTTGCCGGCCGGCAGGGAGGAATCGACATGGACTATTCGAATGAGGTCCTCGAGGCCACGCCCGAGCGCGTCACCAAGTTCCTGTTGGGGATTGGCGCCGTCGCCGCGATTCGCACGTTGATGGCCGAGGCGGGGATGACCGATGACGACATCGTGGAGGGCCGCACGCTCCTCCTCGACGTCCTCGCCGCGCCCCGCAGGGCCGGCGCGGCGCCCGATACCGCGGATGCCAGGGCGCAGCGCGCCGCGACGGCGGAGCTCGATCAGTGGGACGAGCCCAATTATGCCCGTTATGGCGCCGCGCTCCGCCGGCGTTTCCCCGACGTGCACGATTACGTGTTCAAGGACCTCGCGCCCTCCACCGGCGCTGCCGCCGTCCGGGGAGTGGCCACCTTCCTCGCGCGGCTCGACGCCCTCGAGAGCGGCGCCGACCCGGGTCGCGCCGGGACCAAGCAGAGCGACAAGAAGGCGGTCGCGTTCCTCGGCCCCCGCGGCCTCGACAAGGCAGAACGCAAGCGCCTCCAGGGGCTCGTCGACGTCGCGCTCGGCCCGACATCGCCTCTGCCCGAGCAAACCGAGCTCCCGGAGACCGCGCGCAGGCGCGAGGCGCTCGTCAAACTGCGCGGCTGGTTCGACGAGTGGTCGACCACGGCGCGCGCGGTCGTCAAGAAGCGGGGGTACCTCATCCGCCTCGGCCTCGCGAACCGCAAGGCCCCCCAGCGCAAAGCCCCCGCCGAGCCCGCCGAGCCCGCCGACCCGCTCGACGACGCCGACGCGACCGATCTGGAGTAATCTGGCACACCAACAAGCGCTTCCGGCGCGCGTCCGAGACCTTCCGACGCGCTCCGGAAGCTTCCGTCGCCGAAATGAAGCCCTTCGGCGCGCTCCGGAGCACGACATTTCGCGTACTTAGGAGCGCCGGCCCTGCTCCCGACGCCTTCCGGCGTCCGCCGGAGGTCGAATCTCCGGCGAATATCGCGTCCCGCCCCGCGCCGGAAGCTTCCGGCACGCGTCGGAAGCATTCGTCCCCGCGTCGGAAGCCCTCGTCCCCGCGACGGACGCCTTCTTCCCCGCGACGGAAGCCTTCTTCCCCGCGGCGGACACCAGTTGATTGAGATCTCTTGGCGCCTTGGCGTCCTTGGCGGTTCCCCAAGCACCGCGCTCCCCCGCGGAAGCGCATCCCACGGACGCCGCGCGCCGCGGCGGACGCGCGAACCGGTTACCGGTTCCGCGTGTCCTTCTTGGCGTTCTCTTCGGCCTCTTTCTGGCGCTCGGCCTCGCGCTGGACGATGCGCTCCTTGACCGTGGCGTAGTCCTTCTCGTCCTTCACCCGCCGATCGATCTGCTTCTGCCGCTCGGTCGCCGTCGCCGGGTAACCGCCCGCCTTGGGGTTGCTGGTCAGGTACGCGGCGTAGGCGCCCCACGCCTCCCGCGCCGCCTGCCAGTTCTTCTGGCGCTCGCGGAGATCCGCGAGGCAGAAGAGCACCTTCGCCTGGAGCTCCTCCGAGCCCTTCTTGCCGAGCGCCGTCGTCCAGGCCGTCTCGGCCTCCGCCGCATTGCCCGACTCGAGCATCGCCTCGCCGAGCCGGTAGAAGCCGAGCATCTTCGAGGGATCCTGCTTGATCGCCTCCTGGAACGCCGCGATCGCGCCGGGGATGTCGCGCGCCACGAACGACGCGTTGCCCTTCAGGATCTGCTCCGTGTAGGGGCTGATGCCGGTGTGCCCGCTGGGATCCTTGCGCGGCGGAGCGGCAGCGGCCGGCGCCGCCTCCGGCGCCGCAGGCGGCGTCTGCTGGGCGGCCGCGGGCGAAGCAGAGACGACGACAGCGAGAGCAAGCGACGCGATGACGGCAAGCGAGCGGTCCTGCATGCCCGCCAAGGTACCGCAGCCGCGGCCCGAAGGGGAAACCTTGCTGCACCACGAGCGACGGTCCCCGCCGCCCGGAGCAAGGCGCGCGATGGCGCCCGACCCAGCACGCCGCCGGACCTCGGACCGGCATGCGCGACCCCGATGGCCCGGCAGGCTACCGCCGCGGAGCCCTGAACGGGTCCGGCGGCTGCCCAGCATCCGGGCGCCCCGCGTCCACCGGCGGCCACCCGCCATCCGGCACCCCCGCGTCCGTCGGCGGCCACCCGCCGTCCGGGCGCCCCGCGTCCACCGGCGGCCACCCGCCATCCGGCGGCCCCGCATCCGTCGGCGGCCACCCGCCATCCGGTCGGCCCGCATCCACCGGCGGCCACCCGCCATCCGGTCGGCCCGCGTCCGCCGGCGGCCTCCCGCCGTCCGCCGGCAGGCCGCCGTCGACCGCCGCCGCGCCCTGCGCGCTCAGCGACACGAGCCGGCCGTCCGGATCCGGCGGCCAGAGGAAGCGCTCCTCCGCGCCCGTCTTCCGGTCGACGAGCTTGGCCCAGCTCGCGCGCGGGTTGTCCGCCATCTGCACGCGAAGCCGCGCCGTCACCCCCTCGTCGAACGCCGGCCGGCGATAGAGGATGTTCGTGGACCGCTCGGGCGCGTCGCCCGTGAGCGGCACGTCGAACCGGACCCGATCGAGCAGCTCCTGGCCGACGTACAGCTCGAGCGCGAACCGGCCCATCACCCGCGCCGTCGCCGCCGGCCGGTCGAGCGTCACCGGACGGACACGCGCGACCGACCCCCTCCCCTTCGCGTACTGCACCTCGAAGACCCACTGCTTCGCGCTGGGCCGCACGGCAGGGTCGGGCGCATACCCGGCGCGGGGCGGCGGAGCCTCGGGCTCCGCCAGGGCGATCACGCCGGCAGCAGCCAACGCAAGGCCGGCGAGGGTCGCCAGGGCGGCACGGGCAAGAGAGCGAGGCGAGGTCATCGGGCACCACCGGAAGGAGCCGCCAGCGGCAAAGCCGCCTCGGGCGTCCCAGTCAGCACCTCTTCCCACGCGGAGCCGTCGCCGTCGAGCGCCCCCCAGAGATCCCGCAGCTCGTCCGGGACCGGCGCGAGCGCCGCGCGCTCCTCGCCGGCCTCGTCCGGCACCGCGACGCGCAAGGCGTGCAGCGCGACGCGCGCGAGCGGGAGCACACGGCCCCGCGCCGTGGTCACGGACCGCGCGCCGCCATGGTCGCGGTCGCCGAGGAGCGGCGCCCCCGCATGCGCCGCATGCACCCGCAGCTGGTGCATGCGGCCCGTCACCGGATCGAGGCGGAGCAGCGTGGCCGGCGCCGCGCCGCCGCCGGCCGAGGCGACCGCGCGGTACCGCGTCGCCGCCTCCTTCGCGCCGGCCCCGCCCACCGCCGGCAGGCTGCGCCCGCGCGACCGCGCCGCGCCGATGGGCGCGTCCCACGTGCCCGCCCCCTCGACCCGACCGCCGGCGATGCCGACGTACACCCGCGCGACGCGCCCCGCCTCGCGCATCGCCGCGAGGTGCCGCTGGCCCCGCGGGCCCGTCGCGCACAGCACCACGCCGCTCACGCCGACGTCGAGCCGCGAGGCCGCGTGCGGCGGCGCGCGCAGGCCGAGCAGCTCCGCGACCTCGGTGACCAGCGAGCGCGTGCCCCGGCGCTCCGGCTCCGTCGGCAACGCCGCCGGCTTCGACGCGACGAGGATCTCCCCCCAGCGCGCCAGCACCTCCACCGGCGGCGCCCCCGGCGCGTCGCGCCGCGCCGGCCACACGGCGAGCTCGTCGCCGGGGGCCACCGCGTCGCCCGGCCGCGCCCGCCGCGCGTTCAGGAAGGCGCGCCCCTCCGCCGCCGCGCCCGCGAGGCCCGGCGACGCGCCGCCCAGGCGCTCGAGGACGTCCGCCACCGTGGGGCCGTCGGACGGGCCGACCCGGAAGCGCGCGGTCGTCATACGGGCGTCATTCGGGCGGCGCGGCGAGCGGCGCCGCGCCGTCGCCCTGCGCGCCGCCGGCAGCGCCGTTCGGCGACGGCGGCGCGGCGCGCTCGTCGCGCTCGTTCAGCCGCTCGATCACGCCGCGATCGCCGTCGACCCGCAGCCGGTCGCCCGTCTTGATCGCCAGCGTCGCGCCGGGCACGTTCACCACCGCGGGGATGCCGTACTCGCGCGCGACGATCGAGGCGTGCGACATGGGGCCGCCGAGCTCGGTCACGACCGCGGCCGCCACGAGGAACAGCGGCGAGAGGCCGATGTCGGTCGTGCGCGCGACGAGCACCTCGCCCGGCGCCACCGCGTCGAGCGAGGGCGCGCCCGGCTCGAGCACGCGCGCCCGCCCCTCGACCACGCCAGGGCTCGCCGGCAACCCGAGCAGGCGCACCCCCGACGCGGGCGGCAGCACGACCGGCGGCGGCCGGCCGATGAACGTGGCCGGAGGATCGGGGCGCGCGGCGTCGCGCAGGTGCTCGGCGCGGCGCAGCCGCACGACGTGGCCCACGTCGGCGCGGCCGCTGGAGAGCGCCGTCACGAGCTCCTCGTAGGTGCAGAAGAACACGCTCCCGGGGAGCAGCGAGGGCTCGATGCGGAGCAGGCGCCGGTCGATGTCGAGCGCGACCTTGCGCAGCATGCCGAGGACGCGCGTCACCCACGTCCGCATGCGCTCCCGCAGGCGCACGTAGCGCTGCGCGCGGCCGACCAGCGTGCGGAGGAGCGCGAGCTCCACCCGCGAGACGCGCGTCTCGAGCATCGCCATCTCCCGGTCGGCGAGCGCCCGCGCGCGCGCCAGGGCGCGCTCCGGATCGCCAGGCGCCCCGCGCAGCGACGCGGTGAGCATCGCGATGACCGGCGCCGGGTCCTCCCGCCAGCGCGGGGTCGCGAGCTCCGCCTCGCGCACGGCGCGGTCGCCGTACGCGTCGAGGAACCGCGCGAGCGCGTCGCGCGCCGGCCCCTCGGGCAGATCGCGCGGCCCCCTCACCTCGCCGGCGAGGAGCCGCTCGCGCGACGCGCGATCGAGCATGACGAGCTCGGCCACCCGGGCGAGCTCGATGCCTGGCCCGGCGCTGTCGAGCTCGCGCACGCCGCCCGCGAGCACCTGCGCCAGGTGCTCGACGTTGGTCTCCGCGCGCCCGGCCGGGCCGTCGAGGGGCGCCTCGCCCGAGGCCGAGCGCGCCGAGGCGCGGCGGCCCGCGACCCGCTCGAGCGCCTTGCACAGCGCGAGGTGGCTCGCGAGCGACGCCGACGCGCAGTGCAGCATCAGCGTGCCGGTCCGCTCGAGCAGCAGGAAGACGCTCCGCAGCGTGGTGCCGATGGCGTCGTCCGGCAGGAGCGTCATGTCGAGCTCGGAGAGCGCGCGCTGGGCCCAGAGCGCCTCGCCCTCGTAGGCCGCGACCTCGCGCTCGAGCCGCGCCTGCCGGAGGAGGAGCCGCGGCCCGGTGAGCGGCAGCCGCGCGTAGAAGCGGCGCCGCGAGACGCCCGCGCTCTGCTCGGCGAGCCGCGCGATGAGCTGGTCGCTCGCCCCGCCGCTCATGCCGAGCAGCGCCCGCGGCGAGAGCCCCGGGACCTGGGCCGCGATCTGCATGAAGGCGGTCAGGTTGAGGTAGAAGCGCCCGTGCACGTTGGCGACGAGGCGCGCGCCGCGCGGCACGCGGCAGCCGAGCGCGGCGAACGCCTCGCGGAAGCCGCGGTCGGAGAACGCGCGCGCCACCGACCAGGTGAGCGGCGTCGCCGCGCCGGGGAGCGCCTCGCCCACGTTCGCGCGCGACCAGATCGTGTCGGCGCCGCCCCCCTCGGGGAAGCCGCCGCCGCTCACCGGACGCACCTGGAGCAGCCACACCCGCGGCTCCGCCGGCGCGCCCTCCGCCGGCGCGCCCTCCGCCGGCGCGCCCTCGGCCGGCGCGGCGTCGTCCGCGAGGCGGCCGGGGTCCTCCCCCTCGGCCACGGCGTCGTCCGCGAGGCGGCCGGGGTCCTCCCCCTCGACCGCGAACTCCACGTCGAACGGGCCCTTGCCGCCCTGCTCGAGCCGCTCGGCAAGCTCGGCGAGCTGCCGCAGCGCGGCCTCGCCGAGCGCCGGCCGATCGGCGCGCGCCGCGGGCACCGCGACCTCCTCGAGCCCCGCCGCGCCCACGACGAGCGCGCGCCGCTTCTGCGCCACCGCCGACGCGACGACCTTGCCGCCGCCCCGCGCGATCCGGAGGGTGTCGGCCGCCACGGCGCCGTCGACGACCGGCGCGCCCAGCCCGAGCGTGGCGTTCACGAGCCGCTCGCCGGCGCGCCAGTGCTCGCCCTCGAGCCCGGCCGGGGGCGCGGTGAAGAGCACGCCCGCGGCCTCGGCGCGCACCATCACCTGCAGCACGACCCCCATCGCGACGTCGCGGACGCCGGCGTGCGCGAGGTACGCGAGCGCGCGCGGCAGGAAGGCGCTCGCCCAGACCTGCCGGATCGCGGCGTCGAGCTCGGCGTCGCCGCGCACGCCGAGCACGGACGTCGCGAGCCCCGCCATCGACGTCTCGTCGCTGTCCTCGCAGGTGGCGCTGGACCGCACCGCGAGCCCCCACGGCGCCTCCGGCGCGATCGTCTGCCAGAGCGCCTGCAGCGCGGCCGAGAGCGTCTCCGGCAGCGGCTCGCTCAGGATGCGGTCGCGCGCCCGCGCCGCCCGGTCGACGCCGACCTTCGTGCCCGAGAGCCGGATCAGCGTGGCGAGGTCGTGCCCGCGCGGCAGCTGCCGGTCGACGAGCTCCGTGAAGCACCGCGCGTCGAGCACCCAGCCGCGCGGCACCGGGAAGCCGTCGCGCAGCAGGCGGCCGAGCGAGGCCGCCTTGCCGCCGACGCGCTTCGCGCTCGTGCTGCGGCGCTGGCCGGCGCTCTCGAGCGGCTTCAGCCACTCGCGCACGGAGGGCGGGTCGGTCGCGCTCTCGGCGCGGGCGATGCGTGTCGGGTCGGCCACGTCGTTGCCGAGGAAGTAACACGGTTCGGCGGCCTGGTCAGGGGCTTGTGACGCCCGGACCGCCGCGATCACGGCGCGCGCAACCCGCGCTGGACGCGCTCGTGCCAGAGCACCATTTCCACGCCTCCAGGCCCGCGGTTCCAGGCATAGTCGTGCGGTCCGGGCACAATGAGCAGCTCGTGGGCGACGCCGTCCTGCCGGAGCCGATCGCTGATCGCCTGGATGGCGGGCAGGAAGGGGTCGGCCTCGCTCGACACGAGCCGCAGCGCGAGCGCGCGGCGCTCGGTGGTCCGTCGCGCCCGGCGCGCGAGGGCGGAGAACATCTCGGCCTCGTCCGCCCGCACGGCCGGCTGGAGGGCGCCGACCGCGCCGAAGACCTCGGGGTGCGACAGGCCGACGAGCAGCGCGAGGCGGCCGCCGAGGCTCACGCCGTCGATCCCGGTCGCCTCGCGCGCCGTGAGGCAGCCGCTCTCGGCGCGCGCCCGCGGCAGGAGCCGCTCGACGACGAACCGCCCGAAGGCCGCGGCGCCCTCGACGGAGCGGTCGCGGAGGTCGGGCGCGAACGGCGTGGCGATGCACAGACCGCGGTAGGGGTGCTCGCCGAGCGAGGCGTTGAGCTGCGCGAGCCGCTCGCGCGTGACCATCTGCCCGAGGTCGTCCGGCGCGAGCGGCGGCGCGAGGATCCGCTGGAGGGTCGCGTCGAGGCGGTATTCGTCGCGCCACCCGCGCGCGCCGGCCTCGGGGCCGCGCACCGCCTCCCCGCGGCCGTGCAGCGCGACGAGCAGCGGCAGCGGCGCCGCGGCCTCGGGCGCGAGGAGCAGCGCGCGCTGCGGGCCTTCGCCGCCTTCGGCCGGCGCGAAGGCGAGCTCCTTCCAGCGGGAGGGGGCCGCCTCCGCCGCCGCGGGCCCTGGCGGGGGCGGCGAGCTCTTGCGCCGGCACGACGACGCGGCGAGCGCGGCGAGGCCGAGCAGGGCGCGCCGGCGCGAGGGCGAGGGGGGCGTCGTCGTGGACATGCGCGGCGAGGGTAGCAGCGGGGGCAGGCGGTCACCGCCGGCGGCCGCCGCACCGTGCTCGTCGTGGCTCCGGCGCATGCGCTGGTCAGTCGCCGGCGCCCCCATGTACGCTCGTCTGCGCGGGTGGGCTCCCCGAGAGGGGCGCGCACCGGCGAGGCGCGCCGATCCCGACGGGCTCCGTCGGTCACGAGCGCAAGACCGTCGAGGAAAGGGACCGCTCATGAGCCGTGAGACGAAGGGGGACGTCGGGGCGCGCTCCGGCGACGAGCCGCGCAGCGTGGAGGGCGTGATCGCCGAGGACGTGAAGACGCTCCACAGCATGGGCTATGCGCAGGAGCTCCTGCGCCGGATGGGGGGCTTCTCCAACTTCGCGATCTCGTTCTCGATCATCTGCATCATCGCGGGCGGCATCACCTCGTTCCAGATGGGGCTTTGCAGCGTCGGCGGGGCCGGCATCGGCATCGGCTGGCCGGTCTGCAGCGCGCTCTCGCTCTGCACCGCGCTCACGATGGGACAGGTCGCGTCCGCGTTCCCGACCGCCGGGGGGCTGTACCACTGGGCCTCGATCCTCGGCGGCCGGGGCTTCGGCTGGGCCACCGCGTGGTTCAACCTGATCGGCCTCGTCACCGTCCTCGCGGCGATCAACGTCGGCGCCTACCTGTTCATCATGAGCTCGCTCGGCCCGCTGTTCGGCGTCGACATCGCGACGATGTCCCCGGATCAGGCCCTCTTGACGCAGATCGTCGGGGTCACGCTCATCACGGGGACACAGGCGCTCTTCAACCACCTGGGGATCCGCGTCACAACCCTGCTCACCGATTTCAGCGGATACCTCATCCTCGTCGTCTCGGTGATCCTCACGCTCGCGATGCTCTTCTACGCGCCCCAGGTCGACCTCGGGCGGCTCGTCACGTTCACGAACTACAGCGGGGCGAAGGGGGGCGACGTGTGGCCGGAGACGAACAGCATGACGATGCTGTTCCTCCTGAGCTTCCTCCTGCCCGCGTACACGATCACCGGATACGACGCGTCGGCGCACACCTCGGAGGAGACGATCGGCGCGGCGCAGACCGTCCCGCGGGGCATCGTCCGGGCGGTGCTCGTCTCCGGCGTCTTCGGCTGGCTCATGCTGAGCGCGATCGTGCTCGCGATCCCCGACATGGACCAGGCCGCGTCGAAGGGCGGCGGGGTCTTCTTCTGGATCATGGAGAGCGTCATCCCGGAGAAGCTCCGGATCGCGCTCTACGCCGGCATCTCGATCGCCCAGTACCTCTGCGGGCTGGCCACGGTGACGTCCGCCTCGCGGATGACCTTCGCGTTCGCCCGCGACGGGGGGCTGCCGCTCTCGGAGCAGCTCCGCAAGGTGAGCCCGAAGTTCCGCACGCCGGCGACCGCGATCTGGGTCGTCAGCGCGCTGACGATCGCCTTCACCGTATACACGCCGGTCTATTCGACGATCACGGCCGTGTGCGTGATCTTCCTCTACATCTCCTATGTCATGCCCACGATGGCGGGCGTGCGCGCCTACGGCCGCACGTGGGTGACGATGGGGCCGTGGGACCTCGGCCCGCTGTACCGGCCGCTCGCGGTCATCAGCGTGCTCGCGTGCCTGATGCTCATCGTGGTGAGCGTCCAGCCCCCGAACGACAAGGCCCTTGTCATCATGCTCATCGTGTTCGCGCTGACGGCGATCGTCTGGTTCGCGCTGGAGCGCCGCCGCTTCCAGGGCCCGCCGCAAGGGGTGATGATCCAGCAGCGAGCGCAGGAGATCGCGGAGGCGGAGCGCGCCGTCGGCCAGGTCGCCTCGGGCGGCGGACGGTAGCGACCCGGAGGCGCGCAGGCGGGGGCGCGGCGGTCAGCCGCGCAGGCGGGGGCGCGGCGGTCAGCCGCGCGCCACCCACGAGCCGTGAAAGCCGTACGGGATCCGGTGCGGGCAGCGCAGCACCGCGACCGGCTCGCGCTCGACGTCGAGCGCGTCGAGGACGAGGAGGTCGCTGTGGTCCGTCTCGGCGCGGTACACCACGGCGAGCAGCCACCCCTCCCCCTCCGGCGCTCCCTCGCCGCGGGGCACGAACACCGGCTCGGACGTGAAGCTCGATCGACCGAGCTCGTGATAGCGCGTGCGCCGCTCGACGTGGTCGACCAGGGCGATGGCGTTGTGGTGCCCCCGGCCGTCGCTGTCGCCGCGCCTGCACACCATCCAGCCGTAGCGGTACGGCCGCGCCGTGAACCGCGGATCGACGATCGGAAACTCGGCCGGCGCCTCGTCCAGCAGGGTCTCGCTGACGGCGCCCTTGTCGGGATCGATCCGGAGGCGGGTGAGCCGCCCTTCCGGGTTCTCCGTGAGCGGCGGGTTCGGGTTCTCCCCGCCGAGATCGAAGAGCGGGAGGCGCGGGTACCGCACCACGTCGAGCACGACGGAGCCGCCGTCGTCGAAGGCGTTCATCGTGTGGAAGACGAAGCAGGCGGGGAGATCGACCGTGCGCGCGGGCGCGCCCGGCTCGTCCCGCGGTACCACGATGAGGCGCGCGCCCTCCGAGGGCTCCCACCGGACCGGGTTCGAGGTTTTGAAGTTCTCGTACCGCATGGTCGCGGGCAGGTGATAGAGGATCGCCCGCGTCGCCGTGACGCCGAAGTCGTGCATCATCGCCGGGAACGGCACGTCGATGTCGCGCGAGAAGCGGAGCGAGCCGTCCGCGGAGAAGGCGTAATACGTCAGGTGCGGCGGCCGCGGCGAGGCGCCGAAGGTGTAGATGTCGCCCGTCTCCGGATCGACCTTCGGGTGCGCGACCATGCGGCGCGCCTCCAGCACGCCGCCGAACGTGAAGCGCCCGCGCGTGGCGAGCGTCTCGGGGTCGAGCTCGTGCGCGGCCGAGTTCTCGACGAGCGTCAGCAGCCTGCCGGCGAGCCTGAGCACGTTCGTGTTGCTCCGGTCCTGCGCCCGCATGATCCGCCGCACCTGATCCTCGCGCGGCGGCAGCCCGAGCAGCCCGCGCACGCGGAGCTCGATGAGCTCGGAGGGCGTGAAGCCGAGCGCCTTCCAGCCGTCGACTGAGGTGCGCCGGCCAAAGCCGCGGAGGCCGCCGAAGAGCGCCCGGCCCGCCTGCTCCTCCCAGCGGAGCTTGTCCGTGCGGACCCAGCGGCGGCGGTGCGCCACGCGCCCGCCCTCAAAACGGAACGCGTCCACCATGCCGTCGCCCTCGAACCAGTGATAGAGGGCGGGATCGAGCGGCTCGAACCGCGGCGCGGGCCCGATCCGGTAGAGCGCGCCGGCGAGCGCCGCCGGTACCTCTCCCGACACGAGCTCGAGCGAGGCGCACTCCGTCTCGCTCCGGAAAGGGGCGTAATTCCCTTCGAGAAAGGGGTTTTGAAGGGTCTTTTCGGGCGCGCGCTGCGCGCGCCCGAGCGTGCTCAGGATTCGGGATAGGGCGCTCACGCACGCACGATAGAGCATACAACTCGCCGGGGCGACACCGAAGGTCAGCCGCCGGAAGGGGCGAGTCAGCCGCCGGAAGGGCTGAAGAGGATAGGATAGGTCACGGTCACGATGCCGGCGTCCGGCGGCGGGAACGACAGCCCGTAGAACGAGCGCACCACGCAGGCGACCACGCCGGCGTCCGGCAGGTCGGAGCCGCCGTTCTGGACGCTGGAGACCGCGCCGTCACGGCCAATCGTGAAGCCGACCGCCACGCGCCCGGCGAGGTTCGGGCTGTTGCGCAGCCCGTTCTCGTAGCAGAGCCGGAATCGGCCGAAGTTCTGCCGCACGATGCGCTGGATCACCTCGGGCGGGAGCCGGCCCGACACCGAGGTCGACCCGACCCCCATCCGCGGCGCGCGCACCTTGTGGCCGGGTCCGTTGCTGAAGCGCGACGCGCCGCCGCCCGGGCCGAAGCCCTGCCCGTCGCCGAGCCCGTTGCCGTGGTCGATGGTGCCGAGGGGGCCCATCCCGATGCCCGTGAAGCGCCCGCCGCCGCCCTCGCCGACGCCGGTCAGCCCGAGGCCCCCGGCGCCGCCCGACTCATCGATCGTCTCGCCCCACAGGTTGCCGATCACGCTCTTCGCCCCGTTGCCGAGCGTGTCGACGCCGCCCCAGGGGGCCGAGGGCGCGTTCGGATCGCCGAGGCCGGCCTGGAGCATGCCGATCATGCCGAAGCGGGCCGCGTCGTCGAGCGCCTGCGCCCGCGAGATCCGCACGTCGGCGTTGTCCTTCGGCCCCTCGATGTCGAAGCGCCCGTTGGTCTTCCGGCTCGTCGCGCTCCCGGCCTTGCCCGACTCGCCGATCGCGGCCGCGCCCGAGCCGCCCTCGGTGTCGTTCGGGCGGGTCGCCTCCGCGCCCTCGGTCGCCTCGGGCAGCTCCCGCTCCGCGGTCGCCGCGAGCGCCTGCGCCATGAGGTACGCCTGCTCCGCGCTCACGCCGCCGTCGTCGGCCATCGCCAGCGGGGGCATGAACGCGGCCATGGCCCCGAGCACGCCGACATGGACCAGCGTCGAGAGCGCGGCGAACGGCAGGCTCCGGCGGTCGAGGCTCACCTTGCCCGCGACCCGGCGGCCCGCGTTGCCCACGGCGACCTCGAAGCCGAAGTCGCCGAGGTCGAGCCGCGCGCGCGCGCCGAGCGGCAGCGCGACCCGCCGCGCCCCGCCGAGCGCAGCGTCCGCCGCCGCGCGGCCCGTGGCGATCGCCTGCGCGACCGTCATCTTGCAGCTCCCGATCTCGATCATCCCCGACGCGCCCGGCGGGATCACGGCGCTCACCTCGCCGTCGTCGCCGACGAGCACGAGCGGCGCCCTCGCCGCGCCCAGCCGCTCCGCCGGGAGGAAGAAGTCGCACGCGCCCTCCGCGCCGTCCTGCTCGCCCACGTGGAAGGAGCGCGGCGGGGTCAGGTGCGCCACGTGGATCAGGTTGCTCCCCCAGCGGATCAGCACCTCGACGGACAGCGCCTCGGTCTCGCACTCCGCGGCGGGCAGCTCGGGCGCGCTCTTGACCAGCGCGTACGTGTACGAGCCCTCCGGCGCGTCCGCGGTCACCTCGGGATCGCGGGCCGGAGACGCGCTGAAGGGCGGGTTGCCGAGAAACGGATTCGGGGATGCCATGCTCGGAGCCAACTTGAACGTATCCATCTGAAGCCAGGCCTTTCCCTGCTCCCGCGTGCGGCGTGGACCGCGCAGCGAGCGGTCTGAATGGAGCGAGCCCGCGAGGGCCCGCGCTCTGGCGTTCCCCGGCGCACGCGCGGCGAGCTTCACCGCTCTCTGCGTGCGCCGCGGAGCACCGCGTCCACGCCCGGGATCGACAGCGCCCCCGGCCCCAGGTTCCGGACCCGCCACGCGATTTTCAGCGGCGAGATCGCGCCCAGGGCGTTGAATGAACTCCAGATTGCCGGCCCGACCCCGCGCCGCTCGGCGCGGCGGCTCGCCCCCGGCCCTCGCGGAGCGCGCCACCTCGGGAGGGGCAGGCGCCGACGTCCGCGCCTCGGTGTGTGTGCGAAGGCCACCTCGATGCGATGCGCGCGGTTGGCCAACAGACATGGAGTCGTCGCGAAACACAGCCGTAAACTTCCGGTGCTCTCTGATGAACCGCGCCGCGCAGCGGGAAGACGCGCCGCGCAGCGGGAAGACGCGATCGAGCGCGCCGCCGACAGCGCACCAGACACGGCCGCTCCGCGCCGTCGAACGAGCGGAGCCGCGCGGGGATCGCGAGGTGCGCAGTCCAACGAGACGACAAGACGCGCGAAACAACGGGCGTTGGGGTAGCCGCGCCCCCGCCGTCGTGCGTATGATGAACGGCATGGGTGCGACCAGGAGCAGCGGTCAAGACCCGCTCATCGGCGCGACGATCGCCGGTCGATATCGGATCGTATCGCTCATCGCGCGCGGGGGTATGGGCAAGGTGTACAGGGCAGAGCAATCGGCCCTGGGACGGATCTGCGCCCTCAAGCTCCTCGTGCCCGACGAGCGCCGCGAGCAAGATCCGGAGTTCTTCCGGCGCTTTTCACGCGAGGCCGCGACCGCGGCGCGGCTCACCCACCCGAACTCCGTCACCGTCTTCGATTACGGCAGGGACGATCCGCGCGGCATTTATTTCATCGCGATGGAGTACATCGCTGGCCGTACGCTGCACCGTGTGCTCCACGACGAGGGCGCGCTCCCCGAGGCGCGCGCGAGCCGGATCGCGCGGCAGATCTGCCGCGCGCTCATCGAGGCGCACGGCCTCGGCCTCGTGCACCGGGATCTCAAGCCGAGCAATGTGCTCCTCGTCGACCAGGGAGACGAGCAGGACTTCGTCAAGGTGCTCGACTTCGGCCTGGTCAAGGACGTCTCGGGGCAGGACCTGGACGATCTGACCCAGAAGGGCCTGTTCATCGGCTCTCCCAAGTACACCGCGCCGGAGCAGGCGATGGGCCACGAGCTCTCGCCGCGCGCGGACATCTACGCGCTCGGCGTCCTGCTCTACGAGATGCTCTCGGGCAAGGTGCCGTTCGACAAGAAGGTGCCCACGGCGACCCTCATGGCCCACGTCAGCGAGCCGCCGCCGCCGCTCGCCGGGAGCGCTCCGGGCGCGCTCGTGTCGCCGGCGATGGAAGCCATCGTGATGCGGTGTCTCGAGAAGGACCCGGACAGGCGCTTCCAGTCGATGAAGGAGTGTCTCATCGCGCTGAAGAGCGCGGCCGGCGAGCCGATCGATCTCGCGCGGGCCTCGGCGCCCGAGCGGCTGTCCGTGGCGCAGCTCGGCGGCGCGCTGCCCTCCGCGCCGTCGAACTCGGGGCCGCGCCTCTCGGCCCTCTCGCCGTCGCCGAGCGAGCTGGGCGCGCCGCCCCGCGCCGGGGCGAGCGAGCCCGCCGCGCCGATCCGCCAGCCGCAGGGCGACTCGCTCTCTCCGGCCCAGGCGCCGCCGACCGTCGGCGGCTCCGTCGGCCCTGCTCGTCCTGCGCCGGTGTCCGTCTACATCGTGGCGCTCGTCGCGGCGATCGTCGGCGGGGGGCTCGTGCTGGCGCTCACCGGGCACGTGCGCGGGCGCGCTCCGGACGCCGCGAGCGCCCCGGCCGCCGCGCAGCCCGCCCCGGTGCCGCTCGCCATGCCCGTCGAGGCCTCGGTGGGCCGAGAGCCCGGCGCCGCGGCCGAGTTCAGGATCGTGAGGATCGAGAGCGCCCCGCCCGGGGCCCGCGTGTCCGACCGCGGGACGGAGGTCTGCCTTTCGACCCCGTGCCGGCTCGTGCTGCAGGGCGCCGGGACCACGGCCGAGTACCGGCTCAATCTGACCAAGCCCGGCTACAAGCCGGCCGTGCTGGTCGTCCGCCCCGAGGACGAGACCGCCTCGGCGGAGCTCGAGGCGCTCGCCGCGGCGGCGCCGGCGCCGAGCCCGCACGCCGCGGCGAGCGCGCTCCCGGAGCCGGCGCCCCCGGCGGAGCCGCCGAGCGCCGGGCCGCCGAGCGATGGGCCGTCGCCGAGCGCCGGGCCCGTCGCTGCCGGGCCGAGCGCCGCGCAGCCGGCCGCGATCGCCGCGCCGGAGCCTCCGGCGGCCGGGGCCGCGGCGGCGCCGGCCGCGCCGGCGCCAGCCGCCCCCGAGATCCTGCCGTTCCAGGAGGGGATGACGCGCCCCGTGCCGATCGCCGCGCCCGCGGTCGTCTACACGCGGCAGGCGCGGCAGGCGCGGGTCGAGGGGACCGTCCTCGCGAAGTGCGTGGTGACGACGGCCGGCAGCCTCACCGGCTGCCGGATCGTCAAGGGCGTGCCCCACATGAACGAGGCGGTCCTCGAGGCGCTCGCGGCGAGCCGCTACAAGCCGGTCACCTACCAGGGCCGGCCGGTCAACGTCGACTACGTGTTCTCGATCAAGCTCGTGCTCCCCTGAGGCGCTGGCGCAGCCGGCCGCCGTGAGCAAGACCGTGCCCGAGAGGGAGACGACGACGTGAACGGTCATGGCCGGAAGGGGTCGGCTGGCGCCGGGCTGGTGCTCTGTCTCGCGGCGCTCCTCGGCTGCTCGCGGGAGGAGACCTCCGCGCCGGCCGCAGGGAGCGGCGTCGCGCGGCCGGCGGCGCTGCGGGCCGAGGTCGAGCTCGCGCCGGACGGCGGCGAGGTGCCGGCGCTGGTGCACGCGGCGCGGGAGCGCGCCCGGCGGGAGGGGCGCGAGCTCGTCGTCTACGTGGGCGCGCCGTGGTGCGAGCCGTGCACGAGGTTCCACGACGCCGTGAAGGCGGGCCAGCTCGACGCGGCCTTCCCGGCGCTGCGCCTGCTCGAGTTCGACCTCGACCGCGACCGGGATCGGCTCGCCGAGGCCGGTTACGCGTCGAAGATGATCCCGCTGTTCGTCGTGCCCGGCGAGGACGGCCGGGGGACGCGCCTCCGCATCGAGGGGTCGGTGAAGGGCGAGCGCGCGGTGGACGAGATCGTGCCCCGGCTCGCGGCGATCCTGGCCAGGGCGCGGGCGCCCTCGCGGTGATCCTCGGCGGCGCGCGCCGGCCGCGCCGCCCCCGCGATGCCCGCGGCGGCGCGCGCCGCGTCGTCGCAGTGGACGTTCGGCGGCCGTGGCGCCATGAAAGCCCCCTCATGAGGACCGCCGACCTCCTGCTCGCCGCCGCAACCGTGTCGCTCGCCGCGGGCTGCCGCGGCGGCGCCGGCAGCGAGCCTGCTCAGCCAGTCCCGCAGGTGACGCCGATCGACACGCGCCCCGAAGGGCCGGCCGTGGACGACGAGCCGCCCACGCCGCGGCCTCCGAAGGCGGCGGATCCCACGAGCACCGACACGTTCGAGGGCACCGCGGGCGCCACCGACAAGCCGCGCGCCGGCGCGAAGGTCGCGATCCTGCGCGACGTGCGCGCGGCCCGGCACGAGCACTACGACCGCGTCGTGTTCGAGTTCGAGGGGGACGCGGTGCCGGGCTACCACGTCGACTACATCGACAAGCCGGTGCGGCAGTGCGGCTCGGGCGAGGCGACCGAGATCGCCGGCGACGGGTGGCTCGCCGTGCGCATGACCCCCGCCGCGGCGCACACGGACGAGGGGAAGCCCACGATCCCGTTCCGCGAGCGGAAGCTCGCGCTCGGCGTGGCGCTGGAGCTCGAGCGGACGTGCGACTTCGAGGCCGAGGTGACGTGGGTGCTCGGGGTCTCGTCGCCGAACAAGTACCGCGTCCTCGAGCTGACCAAGCCGGCGCGGCTCGTGGTCGACGTGAAGCACTGAGCGGGGCCGAGGCCGCGCCCGCGGGCCGACCGCTCCCGGAGGGCCGGCGGCGGAGCCCCTCCCGCGGCTCTCAGCCGCCCAGCGCCGGCCCGGCTTCGTCGTGGCGCACCGGCGGCGACGCCTCCGCGGCCCGCGGCGGGGGCAGCCGGCGCGGCGGCACGACGACGTGCTTCGGCGGGGCGGCGGGGCCGCTCGACGGCCGCGGGATGTTGTAGACACGCTTCGCCTGGATCGCCGTCGAGCGCAGGCCGTTCGCCCGCTTGATCGCCTCCACCGTGGTGCCGTACTGCCGGGCCAGCGAGCCCAGCGTCTGCCCCTTCTTCGCGGTGTGCCGCACGTAGTGCGCCGTCGGCTTGATCGCCCCGCGCTTCACGAGCAGCGGGTACGCGCGCACGGCCGACTCCTGCGCGACCGGGCTGTAGAACCGGATGTGGATGTGGTTCGCGTGCCCCCGGGCATGGCGGATGAGCGGGCGCGGCTTCCTCGACCCGTACTGGAAGACCTCGTCGAGCCAGTCCTTGTCCTCGCCGATCTTCAGCGCGTGCTCCTTGAGCAGCCGCTGCACGCTGCTGTCGATGAGGATGAGCTCCACGTCGGTCTCGGTGATGAGCGCCCGGACGAAGGCCCAGGTGCGCTCTCGATCGAGGTTCGCCGCCGTGGCCCGCTGGTACCATTGGTGCCGCGCGTCGAGGAAATAGCTGATGTCGACGTCGCGCCCGGCCTGGTGGCTCTTGTGCGGAGAGAGCCGGCCGCCGTCCCGGGCGCTGATGTGCCCGATGTAGAGCTTCGGGCTGCCCGGGAACTGCCGGTGCACCTCCGCGATCGCCCGGTCGAGCGCGTCGACCGTCTCGCGCGTCCCCCAGGCGTGGCCCGGATCGACGAGCTCCCACCGGTCGCTCTCGGGCATCCGGATGCCGTTGAACAGCGCGCCCGCGTTGGTGGCGCCCACCGACATCGGCCCCAGCGCCGCCGGGTCCTTCGCGAGCAGCTCCTCGATCTGGGCCTCGGTCATCGCCGCGAGCGGCGAGTGCGCGCGCGTGCCGGCGCCCGGATCCACCCGCAGATCCAGGCCGTCGTCGGCCTCGGCGCCGTCCTCGTCCACCTCGTCTTCGTGCTCGTGCGCGTCCGCGTGCGCGGCGTCCTCCGCCGCTGCCCCGGGCGCCGGCGCGCCGGCGCCCGGCTCCACGGCGACCGAGGCCGTCGCGCGCAGCAGGCGGTCCTTGGACCGCGCCGCCTCCGGCGCGCTCCCGGCACAGCCCGCGAGAACGAGGGCGCAGAGGACGGAAAGCAAGGTGCTGCGGCCCATCGCGGGGCCACTATACCGGCACGAAGATGTCACGCCAACCGCGGGCCCGCGGCGCAAATCCCTTCGCGCGACGGGTGTTCAGCGCTGGGGTGCCCTGCGCGGCCCAGCGCGCGCCCGCGCGCGGCCGCGCTCCGGCTGGCAGCGCGGGCAGAAGGCGCTGGAGCGGCCGCCGATCGCGCGCGTCTCCAGCGCCGCGCCGCAGCGGGGGCACGGCTGGCCGGCGCGCGCGTAGACGAGGAACGGGTTCGGCGTCGCGCCGGACTCGGACAGGTAAGCGATCTCGCCCGCGCCGATCGCCCGGAGCGTGTGCGCGATCGAGCCCAGGGCGCCGGCGGCGATCGCGGCCACCTCCTCGCGCGAGAGGGATCGGCCTGGCCGCGCCGGGTGCACGCCGGCCCGGAAGAGCGCCTCGGTCGCCTGGATGTTGCCGAGGCCGGCGATCACCGCCTGGTCCATGAGGATCGCCTTCACGGCGCGCGCGCTCGCCCGCGCGCGCCGCGCCAGGGCGTCCACGTCGATCCCGTCGCGCAGCGGATCCGGGCCGAGCGCGGCGATCTCGGGGATCTCGCCCGGCGAGACGCCGCGCAGGACCGCGAGGCGGCCGAGGAGCCGCGGATCGCTGTAGTGGAGCACGCTCCCCGAGGCGAGCAGCAGCCGGGCGCGGCTGTGCGCCGGCGCGGGCTCGCCCGGCGAGCGGCGCACCCATTTGCCGGTCATCCCGAGGTGGCTGAGCAGCACCACGCCGGCGTCGAGCTCGAGCGTAAGGTACTTGCCGAAGCGCGTGAGGCGCTCGAGCGCGCGGCCCGGGAGATCGCGCTCGAAAGCGTCGCGGCTCGATCCGCGGAACAGGCGGGTGCGGTCGCCCTCGGCGGACGCGATCCGGTCGCCCGCCAGGAAGCGGCGCAGCGAGGCGGCGGCGTGCTCGACCTCGGGGAGCTCCGGCACCCGCGAGGAGTATCACGCGCCGCGGCGCACGAGGGCGTTGCCGCCGGCGGGCCGGCGGCTACATGCTGCCCTCGTGCAAGGGTCCCAGCGGAGCGGCCGCCCCGATCGGGCAGCCCGGGGGGCAGCCGCGCCGCCGCCGGACGGCGCGCCGCGCCCGCACGAGCGCGCCGAGCGCCCCGGCGGGGCCGGCGAGCGCCCCGGCGGGGCCGGCGAGCGCCCCGGCGGGGCCGGCGAGCGCCCCGGCGGGGCCGGCGAGCGCCCGCCGGGCGGCGGGGGCCAGCAGCGGCTCTTCTCGGCCAGGGAGGCGGCGGGCAACGGGCCCGCGACGGTCGAGGGCGAGGTCGCCCGCGTCACCTACGAGAACGAGTCGAGCGGCTTCCGGGTGCTGCGGGTGGAGGTCGCCCCCGGCGCCGCCCCGGAGGTCTGGGTCGGGGTGTTCCCGCAGGTCGTCCCCGGCACGCGCGTGCGCGCGACGGGGCGCTACGAGCGCGATCCGAAGCACGGCGAGCAGCTCAAGGTCGAGACCCTGCTGCCGATCGCCCCCGCCACGCTCGACGGGCTCGAGCGCTACCTCGGGTCGGGCATGGTGCAGGGCATCGGGCCCGCGTACGCCAAGCGGATCGTGGAGGCGTTCGGCGCCGAGACGCTGGAGATCCTCGACCGGTCGCCGGAGCGGCTCGCCGAGGTCCCCGGGCTCGGCCAGCGCAGGGCACAGGCGGTCGCGAAGGCGTGGGCGGCGCAGCGGGCGATCGGGGCCATCATGATCTTCCTCCAGGCGCACGGCGCCTCCCCGGCGCTGGCGAGCCGCATCTACAAGCGGTTCGGCCCCCACGCGATCGACATCGTCTCCCGCTCCCCGTACCGGCTCGCGCTCGACGTGTGGGGCATCGGCTTCAAGACCGCCGACCGGATCGCGCGCTCGATCGGCGTCCGGGCCGACTCGCCCGAGCGGGCGCAGGCGGGCGTGCTGCAGACGCTCGTCGACCTGTCGACCCGCGGGCACACGCTGGCGGAGCGGCCGGAGCTCGCGGAGCTCGCCGCGGCGATGCTCGAGCGCGACGCCGCCGAGGTCGACGGCGCGATCGACGCGCTCGCGGCGAGCGGCCACGTGCGCGTCGAGGCGCTGTCGACCGGCGAGGTGGCCGTCTACCCGAAGGACCTCTACGAGGCCGAGGTGCGGCTCGCGCGCCGGATGCGCTCGCTGCTCGGGGACGACGACGACGGCGCGGCCGGCGACGCGCGCCTCGCGGAGGGCGTCGACGCGGCGATCGCCGCGTTCGAGGAGAAGACGAAGGTCTCGCTGGCGCCCGCGCAGCGCAGCGCCGTGGAGCAGGCGGCGCGGAACAAGGTGCTGGTCATCACGGGCGGCCCCGGCGTCGGCAAGACGACCATCGTCCGGGCCATCCTGGCGCTCTTCGACCGCGCCCGGCTGCCGGTGCGGCTCGCCGCGCCCACGGGCCGCGCCGCCAAGCGGATGAGCGAGGCGACCGGGCGCGAGGCGGTCACGCTCCACCGCCTCCTGGAGTTCGACCCGAAGCAGCGCAAGTTCGGTCGCCAGCGGGGCCGCCCGATCGAGGCGGCGGCGATCGTGGTCGACGAGGCGTCGATGCTCGATCTGGCGCTCGCCGACGCGCTCCTCCAGGCCACGTCCGACGCGGCGCGGCTCGTGCTGGTGGGCGACGTCGACCAGCTGCCCTCGGTCGGACCGGGCGCGGTGCTGCGGGACGTGATCGCCTCCGGCGAGGTGCCCACGGTGCGGCTCACGCAGATCTTCCGGCAGGCCGAGGGCAGCCTCATCGTCCGGAACGCGCACCGCATCCACGACGGCGAGCCGCCGGAGGGCGCGCGCGGGCCCGGCGGCGAGTTCTACGTCATCGAGCGGACCGAGGCCGAGGCGGCGGCGGAGCTGATCCTCCACCTCGTGACCGAGCGCATCGCCAAGGGGTTCGGGCTGGACCCGCGGCGGGACGTGCAGGTGCTGACGCCGATGCACAAGGGTGAGGCCGGCGCGATCGCCCTGAACGCGCGGCTGCAGGCGGCGCTGAACCCCGAGGGCCCGACCGTCACGCGCGGCGCGCGGACGCTGCGGCTCGGCGACAAGGTGATGCAGCTCCGCAACGACTACGACCGCGAGGTCTACAACGGCGACGTGGGGTTCGTCACGGAGGTGAACGCCGAGGAGCGGAAGCTCCAGGTGCGCTTCGACGATCGCGAGGTCAGCTACGAAGAAGCGGAGCTCGAGGAGCTGACGCTCGCCTACGCGACGAGCATCCACAAGAGCCAGGGGAGCGAATATCCGGCGGTGATCGTGCCGATCCTCACCCAGCATTTCGTGATGCTCTCGCGGAACCTCATCTACACGGCGGTGACGCGCGGCAAGCGGCTCGTGGTGCTCGTCGCGGATCCGCGGGCCGTGTCGCTGGCGCTGGCGGAGACCCGGAAGGAGGAGCGCCGGACCCACCTGGCGGAGCGGTTGCGCAGCGCGGCGCCGGCGCGCTCCGGGCCGGCGCGCGAGCTCAAGCCGGCCCTCGCCGCCGGCCCGCGACTCGACTAGGACGGCGCGCGGAGCAGGGAGAGGGCGAGCGATATGAGCGTCCGTGACGGCGAGAGCGACAGCGAGCACGACAGCGATCCCACGAGCGACAGCGAGCCGCGCGGCGCAGCGACGGCAGCGGCGACGCAAGCCGCAGCGCGGCAGGTCGGGAGCGCGGCGAGCGCGGCGAAATTCACTGGAATCACGGGCGGAATCACGGGCGTAAACCCGGGCGGACAGACCGCGGCGCGCGGCCGTGCTCTCCGAGCTCCCCCGTTGCCCGGGTGGGCCCTCCCTGCTAGCGTTCGCGCCCCTTCTACACGAACTACGGCCCCCATCAATTTGGCGCGCAGGGTACCGGGGCGAGGCTGGGTGATGCCTGCGCCTCGGCGCGCGTGGGGAAGAGATCTCGGAGCATCGACGATGACGACGAACGGACAGCAGCAGGCGGCTGGGCTCAATATCGCGGGAGGGGCAGCGATCGTCGCGCCCGTGAGCGCGTTCCCGAACGGCGTGCCGGGGAACGCGCTCATCGTCATCCCGGTCAACAAGCCGACCGATGAGCTGAAGGGTCTGATCGAGAAGGGCCCCGCGGCGGTGACCCTCGATCAGATGTGGCAGCTCCTCGGCTTCAACGGGCCGGCGGTCCAGGTGCAGGACGACCAGGGGCGCCCGATCGCGATCGGCCTGGAGGACCTGCTCGCCGGCCTCGAGAAGCACTGGACCGAGCAGCCCGACGATCTGAACCGCGGGCGCATCTACGCGCAGGAGCTCCTCAAGCACAACCGGCTGCAGCGCGCCGAGCAGGTGCTCTCGAAGGTGGTCGCGAAGGGCGGCACGGGCGACGACTGGCTCGCGCTCGGCATCGCGCAGCTCTCGCAGGACAAGCACGACAAGGCCGAGGGGACGCTGAAGGGCGCGCAGAACCTGCTCAAGGACAACCCCTACCCCTCGCTGCACCTCGCGAAGCTCTACCAGGCGCGCAAGGAAGACGCGAAGGAGCGCGAGTTCATCGAGAAGGCGATCGCGATCGACGTCGAGTGCATCGACGCGTGGGCCTACCTCTTCCAGTACCTGAAGCAGCGCGGAGACGAGGCGAGCGCGGTCGCCGAGATCGAGAAGTTCTCGGCCGACAAGAAGACGCCGGCGCCGTACATCGCGATCCAGGGCTTCTACGCGGCCAACGAGGAGACGCGGGACAAGGCCGTCGAGTACGCCAAGAAGGCGGTCGCGCTGAACCCGGACAACCCGCTGGCGCTGCTCTGTCTCTCGGCGCTGTACGGGCAGAAGAACGACCTCGAGGCGGTGGTCCGCCTGCTCCAGCCGCACGAGGCGAAGATGAGCCGCGACGTGCGCCTGGCCAACAACTACTTCGAGGCGCTGTTCCAGTCGCGCCAGCTCGAGAAGGTGACCAAGCTGCTGAACGCGCTCGCGGGCTCTCCGAACAAGGAGGTCAAGCAGTTCGCCATCGAGCGCTCGCGCGCCGTCGCGCAGTACCTGCAGCAGCAGCAGCAGCAGCTCGCCGCCGCGTCCCAGCCGGCGCAGCGCAAGGCCTGACACAGCGCTTCGCGCGGGGGAGCGCTGAGCGGCGCTCCCCCCGCTGCTCTTCGGCGCCCTCTGCCGCTCGGCTCAGCGACCGAAGGCGCGGCGGATCGCTTCGGCGATGCCCCCGCCGCGCAGGCCGTCGGCCTCCAGGCGGTCGGTCGCGGCCTGCTTCACGTCCTCCGGCGCCTGCGCCATCGCGAACGATCGCCCCGCGACCTCGAACATCGGCAGATCGTTGAGCCAGTCGCCGACGACGACCACGTCCGACGTCGCGCAGCCGTAGTGCTCCGCGAGCCACGCGATCGCCGTCCCCTTCGTCGACCCGGACGCGCGGACCATCATGGCCCAGAGGCTCGTGTGACCGTCGCGCAGGAACGGGAACGAGATGACGAAGGCCGCCTCGCCGAGCTCGGACCGGACCTCCTCGACGGCGGCCATGACCTGCAGCTCGGTCCCGATCGCCACCAGCGCGAGCAGCCCGTGCTCGTGCTCCCAGTACGGGTGCGACGAGACGCGCTCGACCTCGGCGATCGCGTGAGACCAGCCGCGGACGTAGTGGACGTGCGGCGTGCCGGTCGCGTCGTGGACGATGCTGTCCTGCGCGAAGAGGAACGACGCCGTCGCGTGCCGCTCGGTGATCGAGCGCAGCAGCGCCGCGTGGGCGCCGGAGATCGTGCGCGAGTACAGGTGCGCGTCGCCCTCGGTGTGCACGATGTGGCTGCCGTCGACGCACGCGATGGGGCCGAGCACGCCGACCCGCCGCGCGACCTCGCGCGTCCCGGAGTACAGGCGCCCGGTCGCGATCGAGACCGGGATGCCGGCGCTCTGGAGCCGCTGGATGGCGAGGAGGTCTTCGTCGTGGATGGAGCCGTCGCGCCGGACGAGGGTCCCGTCGACGTCGAGGGCGAGGAGCTTGTAGGTCGTCACCGCGTTGGGGTGAAGCGTGAGCGCGCGGAGCGCAACAGGCGGGACGCGAGGGGACGGCTCATGCGGCCGTCCCGGTGCGGGAGCTCAGGACGCCGGGTAGACCGACACCTGCTTCTTGGCGTTGGACTTCCACTCGTACGTCACGACGCCATCGACGAGGGCGAAGAGCGTGAAGTCGCGGCCGGTGCCGACGTTGTGGCCGGCGTGGATCGAGGAGCCGACCTGCCGGACCAGGATGTTGCCAGCGCGCACCGGCGAGCCGGCGTACACCTTCACCCCACGGCGCTGCGCGTTCGAGTCGCGGCCGTTCCTGGAGGAGCCGCCGCCTTTTTTGTGAGCCATGTCTACTTCTCCTGCTAGGCGGTGATGCCGGTGATCTTGAGCTCGGTGTACGGCTGACGGTGGCCGTTCTTGCGGCGGTAGTTCTTCCGGCGCTTGAACTTGAAGACCACGATCTTCTTGCCGCGGTCCTGCCCGGTGATCTCGGCCGCGACGGAGGCGCCGCTCACGAGGGGCTTGCCAATCTTGGGGGAGTCGCCGCCGACGAGGAGCACCTCGCTGAAGGTGACCTTGTCACCGGCATTGCCGGCAAGCTTCTCGACCCGGAGCTTCTGACCTTCGGCGACCCGATACTGCTTGCCGCCCGTCTTGATGACCGCGTACATGGTGCGTCTTCCTCAACCTGGGGACCGCGATCCCTCACCTTACGCCACGCATTGGCCCTCGAGCCGAGGGCCCGGTGAGCGAGGGAGCGGCAGTATACGGACCTTGCTTCGCTTGGCAAGAGGTTCGCAGCGCCGTCCGCCCAGGTTCTTCGCCCCGGAGAGCCGACCGTACGCCGCAGCGCTGTAGAGCCCGAAAATCGCCCGCCGCCGCGGCTCAGGCCGAGCGCCGGCCGCGACCGGCCGCGCGTCCGGCCGCGGTCGCGCAGCACCCCGCCGTGCCCTGCGGCGCCGGCCCTGCGGCGCCGGCCCCGGCCGCGTCCGTCGCGCGCCCGCCTCGGGCCTGGCGCGCGCCCCCTCACGCCTTGGTGAAGACGAACTTCTCGTCGCTCACGTCGACCCGCATCGTCTGGCCGGGCTGGTAGCCGCCGGCCAGGATGGTCTCGGCGAGCGGGTTCTGGAGCTCGCGCAGGATCGCCCGCTTCAACGGGCGCGCGCCGAGGCTGGGCTCGTAGCCGAGCTCGACGAGCCGCGCCTTCGCGGCGTCCGTGAGCGAGAGGCGGATGTCCTTGTCGGTGAGCAGCTGCTCGAGGCGGCGGAGCTGGATGTCCACGATGCCCCGGAGGTCGTCCTTGCTGAGCGCCTTGAACACGACGATGTCGTCGATCCGGTTCAGGAACTCCGGGCGGAAGAACCCGCGCAGCTCCTCGAGCAGGACGTCGCGGATCGCCTCGCGGCCGTCCTCCGTGGTCCACAGCTTGGCGTCGGTCTCGAGCACGCGCTTCGACCCGATGTTCGAGGTCATGATCACGACCGTGTTCGAGAAGTCGGCGAGCCGCCCGCGGCCGTCCGTGAGCCGGCCGTCGTCGAGGATCTGGAGCAGCAGGTTGAACACGTCCGCGTGCGCCTTCTCGACCTCGTCGAACAGGAGCACGCTGTACGGCCGGCGCCGGGCCGCCTCGGTGAGGAAGCCGCCCTGCTCGCTGTCCGCGTAGCCCGGGGGCGCCCCGATCAGGCGCTGGGCCATGTGGCGCTCCATGAACTCGCTCATGTCCATGCGCGTCAGCGCCTGCTCGTCGTCGAACAGGAACTCGGCGAGCGCCTTCGCGAGCTCCGTCTTGCCGACGCCGCTCGGCCCGAGGAACAGGAACGAGCCGATCGGCTTGCCCGGATCGCGCAGGCCCACGCGCCCGCGGCGCACCGCCTTCGCGATCGCGCGCACCGCCTCGTCCTGGCCGACCACCCGCTGCGCGAGCCGCTCCTCCATCTTGAGGAGCTTCTCGGCCTCACCCTCGAGCATCTTGGCCACCGGGATGCCGGTCCAGTCGTTGAGCGTCGCCGCCACGTCCGACTCGCCGACGACGTTCGAGGTCGGCGCGACCCCCTCCCGCTGCGCGGCCTCCTCGGCGGCCTGGAGCCGCCGCTTGATCTCCGGGATGGTCACGTGCTCGAGCTCGCCGATCTTGGCGAACGCCTTGTCGCGCTGGGCCACCTTCAGCGCGTCGGTCGCGGCGACGAGCTCCCGGCGGATGGCCTGGCACGCGGCGATGACGCCGCGGCGCGACGCGTTGCGGCTGCGCATCGCCGACGCCTTCGGCTCGATCTCCGCGAGCTCCGCCTCCAGGCGCGCGCGGGTCTGGACGCTGAGCTTGTCGTCGTCGTCGGCGAGCGCGGCGATCTGGGCGCGGAGCGCGTCGACGCGCCGGCTCAAGGCGTCGAGCTCGGCCGGCACGCCGTCGACCTCCACCCGCTTGCGGGCCGACGTCTCGTCGAGCAGGTCCACGGCCGTGTCGGGGAGCGCGCGGTCCGAGATGTACCGCTTGGCCAGCGCGACCGCCGAGGCGATGGCGCTCTCCCCCACGCGGACGCGGTGGTGGGCCTCGTACTTCGTCGCGATCCCGCGCAGGATCTCCGTCGCCTGATCGATGCTCGGCGCCTCCAGCGTGATTGTCGAGAACCGGCGGATGATCCCGGGGTCGCGCTCGTTGATCTTGCGCACGCCCTCCGGCGTCGTCGTGGCGATGATCCGGATCTCCCCGCGCGACAGGAGCGGCTTCAGGAGCTCGCCGACGCCGGCGCCCTGTACCCCTTGCCCGAAGAGCGCGTCGAGGTCCTCGACGACGAGGATGCTCTCGGCGTCCTGCGCGCCGCGCAGGCGGTCGACCAGGACCTTGAGGCGCTGCTCGATCTCGCCGCGGAGCTTCGCCCCGGCGACGAGCGCGCCGGTGTCGAGCTCGTAGAGGTGGGCGCCCGCGAGGTTCGTGGGCACGTCGCCGTGGGCGATCCGGTCGGCCAGGCCCCGGATGAGCGCGGTCTTGCCCACGCCGGGCTCGCCGACGATGAGCGGGTGGTTCTTGAACCGCCGCTCGAGGATCTGCAGCAGGCGCCGCGCCTCGACGTCGCGGCCGATGACCGGATCGAACCGCCCTTCTCGGGCGTCGGCGACGAGGTCCCGGGTGTACGGCGCCGGCTGCCCGGGCTCCGACGCGCTGGACGCCGCGGGCGAGGGCTCGCGCGAGGCCGCCTCGAGCGCGCCGAGGTGCGGCCGGAACGCGCCGGGGCCGATGCCGAACGAGGAGAGGATCTCCCCCGCAGGCCCGCGGATCTCCTGCGCGAGCGCGTGGAGCAGGTGCTCGATGCCGACGTTCGCCGATTTGTCGCGGGTCGCCTCCCGCTCGGCGCGCCCGAGGAGGTCGAGCAGGCGCGGGCTCACGTACGCCACGCCGCTGCCCGCCTTGGACAGCTTCTTCAGCGCGTTCTCGGCGAGCTGGAGCACCTCGTTCGGGTCGGCCCCGGCCCGCCGAAACACCTCGGATACCCCCCGGTCACGCTCCAGCAGCCTCATCAGCAAGTGCAGCGGCGTGACCTCGGCGTGCTGGCGCTCGTCCGCGATCTGCTGGGCGCCGGCGACGACCTGCTTCGCGTCGCTTGTGTAGCGATCGAGGTGAATCGTCCCCTCTTTCTCGGCCATGCGCGCAGCCTACCGCAAGGTGGAGCCCTGTGCGCTTGCATCTTCGACCGTCCCGAGAAAGGAAAGAGGACGAGGTGCCCATGCAAGCAGCCGACGTCACCATCTACGTCACCGAGTACTGCGGGTACTGCGCCATGGCGAAGCGCCTGCTGAGCCAGAAGCAGGTGCAGTTCACGCAGATCAACGTGGAGGGCCGAGACGACCTCCGCGCCTGGCTGGTCAAGGCCTCCGGGCAGCGCACGGTCCCCCAGATCTTCATCAACGGCGTCAGCATCGGCGGGTTCAGCGAGCTGTCCGCCCTGGAGAAGCAGGGCCAGCTCGATCCGCGCCTCGCCGAGGCGCCGAGCCCGGACGCCGCCGCCCTGCCGCGCTGAGAGGGGCGGCCGATGTGCGACGGCGCCCCTCGCCCGGCGCACCCCTGGCCGCCCCCGCCGGCGAAGGTGCACCCTGGCGGGGGTAGGTGATAAGCTGCCGCGCAGGGAAGGGGCGCAGCTTTCTTTGATACGGTTCGTCCATCGGGCCTCATAGCGCTTCGCCCGCCCCGCCCTCGCGAGTCGCAACCGCCATGCCTAGCAGCACCGACACCACCGCCGCAGCGACTCAGCCGGTCGAGGGCGCGCTCGTCGGAAAGCGGGTCCAGAAGTACGAAATCGTACGGACGATCGGTCGTGGCGGGATGGGCACGGTCTACGAGGCGGTCAACACCGCCATCGGCAAGCGCGTCGCGATGAAGTTCGTCGACGCCGAGCTCGCGCGGAACAAGGACGCCGTCGCCCGGTTCCACCGCGAGGCGCAGGCGGCGAGCGCCGTCGAGAGCGCGCACATCGTCGAGATCTTCGACGCCGGCTTCGCCGACGACGTCCCGTTCCTGGTCATGGAGCTGCTCCGCGGCGAGGACCTGGGCCACCGCATCCGGCGCTGCGGCCGGCTGGAGCTCGGCGAGGCGCTCCACGTGACCGCGCAGATCCTCCGCGGCCTCCACCGCGCGCACGAGGCGGGCATCGTCCACCGCGATCTCAAGCCGGACAACATCTTCCTGGTCGACCGCGACGACGACCCGAACTTCGCGAAGATCCTCGACTTCGGCATCTCGAAGGTGCGCCGCACCGACGGCGCCCCGGCGCACACGCTGACCCGGCAGGGCACGGTGCTCGGCACGCCGTTCTACATGTCGCCCGAGCAGGCGCAGGCGCTGCCCGACGTCGACGGCAGGACCGATCTCTGGGCGGTCGGCGCCATCCTCTACGAGTGCCTCACCGGGCACCCGCCGCACAGCGGCAGCTCGTACGAGCAGGTGATCGTCAACATCTGCATGAAGGACGCCCAGGACGTGCGGATGAGCAACCCGGCCGTCCCCGAGCCGATCGCGCGCGTCATCGCCAAGGCGCTCACGCGCGACAGGGACGCGAGGTTCTCGTCCGCGCGGGATTTCCTGGACGCGCTGGTCGCCGGGGCCGGCGGGCTCCTCGGCGCGCGGCGCAGCTCGAGCGACGAGCTCGGGGCCCACACGACGAGCGCGCCTGGCGTGTCCGGGCAGACGCCGGTGAAGCTCACGCCGGGCGACCCGAACATCGCGATGGATCCGACGCTCGAGGTGCCCGGCACCGGCTCGAAGGTGGGCTGGGCGAGCAACGGGCGCGCGGGCGCGCGCGGGCCGCGGCGGCTCGCGCTCGCCGGGGCAGCGCTCGTCGCGCTGGTCGGCGGGCTCGCGGGCGCCGCCTTCCACGCGCGCCGCTCGCCGGCGGAGAGCGCCGACGCCGCCGCGCCTGCGCCGCCCGCCCAGGTCTCCGTCGAGCTCCGGACGAACGCCGAAGGCGCGCGCTTCACCGTCGACGGCGTGGCGCTGGCCGACCGCACGCTGCGCGGCCGCACGGGCGAGACGAAGCGGGTGAGGATCGAGGCCTCCGGATATACGACCGTGGACAAGGAAGTGACGCTCCAGGCTGGCAGGGCCCCCATCGAGGTCCTGCTCCACCCGCTGCCGGCGGCGGTCGCGCCGGTGCCCGCCGCCGAGCCGGCGCCCACCGCGGAGCCGGCGCCCAAGGCCGCGCCGCCCCCGGCGCCAAAGGCCGCGCCGAGCGCGAAGAAGACGGCGACGCTCCCCTTCGCGGCGCGCCCCAGGGCGACGGGCGCCGGCGCAAAGGCCGCCGCGTCGGGTCCGGTCGGGCCGGACGTCGCGGCGTCGAAGCCGGCGGGGGTCGCGGCTGGTCTGCAGCTCAAGGTCGACTGAGGCGGGCTTGGGCAGATCGCACGGACGACTCCAGGTCGCGCTCTGCGCGGCGCTCCTCGGCCTGGCAGCGCAGCTCTCGCCGGCGCTCGCGCAGGTCGAGCCGTACCGGCAGCACATGGAGAACGGCATCAAGCTGTTCCAGGACCGGAACTACCCGGCGGCGATCGTCGAGTTCGAGGCGGCCTACGAGGCGAAGCCGAAGGCCAGCCCGCTCTTCAACATCGCGCTCGCCGAGAAGGCCCTCTTCAACTACCCGCGGGCCATCGCGGCGCTCGAGCGCGCGCTCGCGCAGCACCGCGACACGATGGACGAGGGCGACGAGCGGACGGCGCGCAGCGCCATCGAGGAGATGCGCGCGCTGCTCGCCCACCTCACGATCGAGCTCAGCCCGCCGGACGCCGCGCTGCTCATCGACGGGGAGGAGCAGCCGCCCGCGTCGTCGGGGACGCGGGTCGTGGAGCTCGGGCCGGGGGTGCACCGCATCGGCGCGCGCGCCGAGGGCCACGCGAGCGCCGAGCAGAGCGTCACCGTGGTGAGCGGCGAGCGCGACAAGCGGGTGAAGCTGACGCTGGCCCCGGAGAAGCCCCCCGCGATCGCGGCGCCGCAGCCGTACACGCCGCCCCCGCCGCCGCCGCCGCCGCGGCCGGTGCCGCTCTCGCTCGCGCCGCAGGGGTACTACGTGATCGGCGCGGCGTCGCTGCTCTGGCCGCTCGGCCACCCGCGCGGGTTCCAGCTGCCGGAGGCGAACAGCGGCGGCGCCGGCTCGATCCGGGTGGGTTACCGCGTGAACACCCCCGCGGCGTTCGACGTGATGTTCCAGTACGCGAACATCGCCACCGGGTCGGATCACCCCAGCTACCCGAACGCGAGCTACACGCTCGGGTCGACGCGCGTCGGGCTGAACGTCCGCCTGATGACCCCGGGGCAGACCTGGCGTTTCGTGGGCTCGATCGGCGGCGGCCTCACCTACGACGACGTGAGCTTCGACAGCATCAAGGGTCCCAGCGGCGACATCTGCGACGGCCGGTGCAAGCACGCGCGGGGGGTGAACGCGTTCGTGTTCTCCGAGGTCGGCGTCGAGCTGGACCTCAGCGGCGTGCTCCTCGGGTTTTCGCTGGACAGCTATTTCCAGTCGTCGCGCGGCATCAGCTACAAGGACGGCGACGACGACATTCCCCTCTACTCCTCCGTGCTGCTGCAGCTGGGAGGCAGCCTGCACGCCGGCTACGCGTTCTGGTGAGCGGGCCGAGCCCGGGCGCCCGCCCGTTCCGTCCTTGTTCTGCTGCTCGGCGGATGTATCCTCGCACGCCCTCGCGGTGAGTCGTAGATGGTTCGCCGTCCTCTCCAGCGGGGGAACAGCGATCGGGGGTCGGCCTCCGCCGTCCCCTCCAACGCAGGGGTGACCATGTCGCAGGATGCCATCACGTCGTTGCTGAAGGAGACGCGCCGGTTCGAGCCGCCGGCCGAGTTCTCGCGTCGTGCGCGCGTCGGCGCGCGGGAGGCCTACGAGGCGCTCTACCGCGAGAGCATCGAGCAGCCGGACGCGTTCTGGCGCCGGGAGGCGGGCGATCTCGTGTTCCGCACGCCGTGGACCACCACCAGCGACTGGTCGCTGCCGCACGCCAAGTGGTTCGTCGGCGCGACCCTCAACGTCACCGAGAGCTGCCTCGACCGGCACCTCACGACCGCCACCAAGAACAAGGCCGCGATCATCTGGGAGGGCGAGCACGGCGCCACGCGCACGCTGACCTACGCCCAGCTCCACCGCGAGACGCTGCTGCTCGCGAACGCGCTCAAGAAGCTCGGCATCGAGAAGGGGGATCGGGTCGCGATCTACATGGGCATGGTCCCCGAGGTCGCCGTCGCGATGCTCGCCTGCGCGCGCCTCGGCGCGGTGCACACGGTGGTCTTCGGCGGCTTCGCCGCGGACGCGCTGCGCGACCGCATCCACGACAGCCAGGCCAAGCTCGTCATCACGCAGGACGGCGCGTACCGGCGCGGGCAGGTCGTGCCGCTGAAGGCGACCGTCGACAAGGCGCTCGCGCAGCCGGAGGCGAAGAGCGCGACGCGCGTCATCGTGTACCAGCACCTCGGCAGCGAGCGCTGTGAGGTGCAGATGACCGAGGGCCGCGACGTCCTCTGGCACGACCTGCTCGCCCAGGCCGCGCCCTCCTGCGAGCCCACCATCGTCGACGCCGAGCACCCGCTGTTCATCCTCTACACGAGCGGCTCGACCGGGAAGCCCAAGGGGGTGCTCCACACGACCGCCGGCTACCTGGTCGGCGCGCACGTCACGACGAAGTACGTCTTCGATCTGCGCGACGACGACGTCTACTGGTGCACCGCCGACGTCGGCTGGGTGACGGGCCACAGCTACATCGTGTACGGCCCGCTCTCGAACGGCGCGACGTGCCTCATGTACGAGGGCGCGCCGAACTTCCCCGACTGGGGCCGCTTCTGGCGGCTCATCGAGAAGCACGGCGTCACCATCCTCTACACCGCCCCCACGGCCATCCGCGCCTTCATGCGGCAGGGCGACGAGTGGCCCGCGAAGAGCGATCTGTCGAGCCTCCGGCTCCTCGGCTCGGTCGGCGAGCCGATCAACCCCGAGGCGTGGATCTGGTACCACCGGACCATCGGCGGCGGCCGCTGCCCCATCGTGGACACCTGGTGGCAGACGGAGACGGGGGCGATCATGATGACCACGCTGCCCGGCGCCTCGCCCTCGAAGCCGGGGTCGACCGGGCTGCCGATGTTCGGCGTCGTGCCCGAGGTCGTCACGAAGGACGGCAAGCCGGTCCCCGCGGGCGAGGGCGGGCTGCTCGTCCTGAAGACGCCGTGGCCGTCGATGCTGCGCACCGTGTGGGGCGACGACGAGCGCTTCCGCAAGCAGTACTTCAGCGACGTCGAGGGCTGCTACTTCACCGGCGACGGCGCTCGCCGCGACGAGGACGGCTATTACTGGGTCGTCGGCCGCATCGACGACGTGCTGAACGTGGCCGGTCACCGCATCGGGACGGCCGAGATCGAGAGCGCGCTCGTCTCTCACCCCGCCGTCGCCGAGGCGGCCGCGGTCGGCCGACCGGACGAGCTCAAGGGGCAGGCGCTCGTGGTGTTCGTCTCGCTCCGGCCGGGGTTCTCGGCCGGGCCGGAGCTCCAGGCGAAGCTCGGCGAGCACGTCGCCAAGGAGATCGGCAAGTTCGCGCGCCCCGACGCCATCCGCTTCGCGGACGCGCTGCCGAAGACCCGCAGCGGCAAGATCATGCGCCGGCTGCTGAAGGACGTCGCCGCCGGCCGCGAGATGACCGGCGACACGTCGACGCTCGAGGACCTGAGCGTCGTGGCGAAGCTCCGGCAGCAGGAAGACGAGTGAGCGCCGCGGCGGCGCGGGGGCGCGACCGTGCCCCCGCGACCGGCGCGAGACGCCGCGCGTGAGGGGGGAGCGCTGGCGCATCACCGGAGGGGCGGAGGGCCCACGGAAGAGCTCGATTCTGCGGCTCTTTCGCCGTCCTCTGCCGGGGCGAGGCCGCGGCGGCCCGCGGCCGGCGGCCCATCGCCCATGGTCGACTTACCCCGTTCGCGCCGGAGAATTTGATCGCCCGCGTCGGCGCGGGGGATAATCTGTGGCGAGGCGCTTTTGGAGCTCGAAGCTGGAACCGTCGTTGCGAACCGGTACCGCATCATCCGCCAGCTCGGCCGTGGCGGGATGGGGGAGGTGTTCGCCGCGGAGAACATCCGCACCGGCCGCCAGGTGGCGGTCAAGCTCCTTCGCGCCGACTCGAAGGCCAAGTCGTCCGCCGTCGAGCGGTTCCGGCGCGAGGCGCGCGCCGCGGGCTCCATCAACAGCGACCACGTCACCGAGATCCTCGACGTCGAGGAGGACCCCGAGCTCGGCATCGTGCTCGTCTTCGAGCTGCTCGAAGGCGAGTCGCTGATCGATCGGCTGAAGCGGACGGGGCCGATCGCGTTCGAGGAGCTGCACCCGATCATCGAGCAGGTCTGGATGGGCCTCGCCGACGCGCACCGCGCCGGGATCATCCACCGCGATCTGAAGCCGTCGAACGTGTACCTCGAGGCGCGCCCCGACGGGTCCACGCGGGTCAAGATCCTCGACTTCGGCATCTCGAAGCTGCCGAAGGAGATGGGAGGAGAGACCCTCACCGAGATGGGGCAGAGCCTCGGCACGTTCTCGTTCATGCCGCCCGAGCAGATCGGCAAGGCGAAGACGGTCGACCACCGCGCGGACATCTACGCCTGCGCCACGATGATCTACCAGTCGATGAGCGGTCAGCTGCCTTACCAGGCGCGCAACCTGCTCATCATGGTCGAGATGAAGCAGAAGACCGACGCGCGGAGGCTCGCGGACGCGATGGACGGGCCGGTCGATCCGCGGCTCGAGGCGTTCCTCGCGAAGGGGCTGGCGCGGGAGCCTGCGGACCGCTTCCAGAGCGCGCTCGAGGGGCTCACCGCGTGGCGCGAGCTGCGGCCCGCGCAGGGCTCGAGCCAGCCGGCGGTCAACCCACGCAGCTCCAGGGCGCCCGGCAGCGGCGCGTCGGGCCACGCGCCCGGCACGCCTCTCCCGTCCCCGCACCCGACCTACAAGCCCCCGTCCTCGGGCGCGCTCAAGCTCCCGGTGCCGCCGGCCGATCCCATCCTGATCCGCACGGCCACCGATCCAGGGGCGCATCCGCCGGTGGAGGCCCCGGCGCGCCAGCCCAGCGACCCTGCGCTCGCGGCCCACCACTTCCTCGGCGATCCGGCGCCCGCGCTGGGCGAGGGGCAGCGTCCCTCTCACGCGGCGGGCGGGCTGCCGGCGGTCCAGCCCATGCACCAGCCCATGCCCTGGACCGGCCCGAACGGCACCATGGTGCTGAACAACGCGGCCATGGAGCTCGCGCCCCCGCCCGTGTCGCCGCGGACGCTCCCGGACTTCTCCGAGGACAGCTCGCCCGGGCCGACCAGCCAGGGTCCGACGCTCGTCTACAGGCCCACGCGGCCGACCCTGGGCTCGGTCAGCTCGGGGCTGCCTGTCCCCGGCGAGCCGGGGCCGCTCGAGCAGCCGCCGCGCGCGCCCCCGGCGCGGACGCTCCGGACCCTCTTCTACGTGCTGGCGGCGCTCGTGTTCGCCGTCGTGGGCTTCCTCGCCATGGGGATCATCCTCGAGCACCTGCCCAAGTAGCCGCGGCGCCGGGCCTGCGCGCCGCCGTCGCCGCGCGCGCCCCCGCGGCAGGCGCGGCTCAGAGCGCCGCGTGCGCCTCCGCGGCGCGGCCCTGGGCCGGCGCGCCGCCGGCGGGCAGGACGATCCGGAACCGCGTGCCCCCCGCCTCGCGCGGCTCGCACGAGATCGCGCCGCCGTGCGCCTCGACGATGTCCCGCGTCACCGCGAGCCCGAGCCCCGTCCCGCGCTGCTTGGTCGTGAAGAAGGGGTCGAAGATCGACGCCCGCAGCTCCTCCGGCACGCCGGGGCCCGTGTCGTCGACCGCGATGGTCGCGGCCCCGCCCGAGAACCTGACGCTCACCACGATCTCGCCGCCCTTGGGCATCGCCTCGCGCGCGTTGCGGAGCAGGTTCAGGAGCGCCTGCCGGAGCTGCGACTCGTCGAGGAGGATCTCGGGCCCCTCCTCCACCTCGACGCGGACCGCGACGCCGGCGCGGTCGAGCTCGGGCCGCACGAACGCCACGAGCTCCTGCACCAGGTCGTCCACCCGCTCCGGCACGAGCTGCGGGCGAGGGCGGCGGGCGACGCTGAGGTACTGCTCCGCGATGCGCGACAGGCGATCCACCTCGGCCCGGATCGCGGCGACGAGCTGCGCCGACTCCTTCATCACGGGCCTGAGCTCCGCGTCGGGCATGTCCGCGGCGGAGGCGCGCGCCACCTCCTCCTCGAGCAGCTCGAGGTTCAGCCCGATCGACGACAGCGGGTTCCTGATCTCGTGCGTGACGTGCGCCGCCATCTTCCCGATCGCCGCGAGCCGCTCGGCGTTCACGAGCTCGGCGCGCGCACGGCGGATGGCGGCGACCATGCCCTCGAACGTCGTCGCGAGCTCGCCGATCTCGTCGTTCGTCGCGAGCACCTGCTTCGGGGTGAGGTCGCCGCGCGCGACCGCGTTCGCCCGCTCGGTGACCGCGGTGAGCGGGGCGAGCACGCGCCGCGCGTACAGCGACATCACCGCGCCGACGAGCAGCGTCAGCACCCCCAGCCCGAGCAGCAGGTGCATCGAGCGCTCCTCACGCCGCCGCGCCTCGACGGTGAGGCTCTCCATCTGCTCCTCGACGCGGCTCTTGATGGCCCTGAGCCGCTGCGCGCCCTCGACCTCGCGCTTGACCAGCTCGTCGCGCGTGCGCTCCGCGAGCTCGCGGTTGCCGACGGAGAGCGCCTGGAACAGCTGCGAGAACCGCTCCGGGCTGGCGCCCACGAGCCGCTCGATCGCCGTCACCTCGGCCGCGATCTCGTCGCTGAACCGGCGCACGCCCGACGAGCCGGCCGCCTGCCCGACGCCGGCGCCCGCGCCGCCCTGCACCTCGTCGGCGCCGGCGAGCGCCCTGGCGGCGTCCTTGACGATCGAGAAGGCGAGCGGCCGAGTCCGGCGGGCGGTCTCGAGCCACTCGCGCACGTCGCCGGGGTTCTTCGCGGCGGTGATGTGGTTGAGCTGGGCGTTGAAGACGTTCTGCTCGGCCAGGACCTCGCCGATGCGGAGCAGCAGCGGGACGTACCCGGCGCGCAGCAGCTGGGCGTCGCGCGACGCCGCCCGCAGGGCCTGGACGCTCCAGCCCACCGTCAGCGCGAAGGCGGCGAGCACCACGAGGTAGCTCGCGAGGAGCCTCCCCGCGACCGTGCGCCGCTTGTGGCGGGCCGGCCCCTCCTGGCCCGCGGCGCCGCCGCGCGCCTCGTCCACGGCAGGCCCCGGCGCGGTCATCGCGGCGCGACGGCCCGCGCGACCAGGCTCGCGAGGTCCTCCGCCGGCTCGCCCCGGGTCCTGAACCGCCGGAGGCTCTGCGCGCAGTGGGTCACGAGCAGCCCGCCGCCGAGCGCGCGGTGCTCCGCGATCCTGCCGTCGGCGATGGCGGCGGACGAGGCGGGGCGCGTGGCGGGCACGAGGCCGCCGCCGCCGCTGCAGTCGGCGTGCTCGCGGCGGTGGATGAACTCCTCGGGCGGCCGCCCCGTGATGCGGGCGAGGATCTCCCGGGGCGCGTCGTAGCGGTCGAGGCCGCGCCCGAGCTGGCAGGGGTCGTGGTAGCGCACCCGCCGCTCCGACGTCGACCGCTGCAGCCGGTCGAGCGACGCGCGCGCCAGATCGACGAACAGCTCCGGGCTCTTCACGCTCACGCCCGCGCGCGCGTACTCGACGCGGACGGCGCGCGCGCACCCGGGGTCGACCGCGACGAAGCGCTCCCCCGCCGCGACCTCGGCGGCGAGGCGACGCGCGGCGGCCTCGAAGCCCGGCCGATCGCCGGCGTAGAGGAGCGGCAGCCCGCAGCACGCGCGCACCGGGCGGACCGGCGCGCCCGTCAGCGCCTCGGTCGCCTCGAGCGCGTCGCGGGCCACGTCCGGCGCGTGGCGCTCGTAGCCGCAGCCGACCAGCACCTGCACCGCGGCCGGGTCCGGCTGGGCTCGCCCGTCGCCCTCGCCGGCGCGGCCGTCCTCGCGGGCCCGGAAGCGCGCCGCGACGCGCCGCGCTCCCTCCGGCTCGAGGCCGCGGGCGAAGAGCTCGGCGCGCGCGTCGGTCAGCACCGTGGCCACCTCGTTCTTGTGATCGCAGCGCTCGCGGCACGCGTAGCAGGCCGAGCACGCCCAGGCGGGATCCGCGTGGGGCGCGTCGAGCGGCACGTCGCCGCGCGCGGCGAAGTACGCCATCGACATCTTGCCCCACGGCGTGACCGTCTCGTTCGCCTCGACGTTCGACACGGGGCAGGCGGCGCGGGAGAGCTTGGGGCAGTAGACGCACTTCTCGAGCGACGTCCGGTGCGGCTCGAGGAGCTTCAGGCGGAGCTGGGACACCGGTTGAGTCTCTCCATCGGGTGCGCCTCGCGCAAGCGGCGGGGGCGCGTCACGCGTCCGAGCCGTTGCTCGACGAGCGCCTGCCGCGCTCGTTCACCGGCGTCGATGAGCCTGTCGGCCTGCGGCGAGGGACGCCCTCGTGCACGACCGGCGAGGGCTCCACCCCCGCCTTGGGCGCCGGGCCGCCGTCGGCCGGCGGCAGCTTGGGCTGCCCCTCCGCCGGGGCCGGAGGCCTCGACGCGCTCTCCTGGGGCAGGCGGATCGTGAACTTCGCGCCCTTGTCGGACGACTCGACCGCGATCGTCCCGGCGTGCTCGTCCACGATCTTCTTCACGATCGCGAGCCCGAGCCCGGTGCCGCCGCGCTTGCCCGACGTGACGAACGACTGGAAGAGCCGGCCCTGGACCTCCTTCGGGATCCCCTTGCCGGTGTCGGCGACGCTGATCGCGAGTTCCCCCCCGTCGCGGTAGGCGCGGATGGTCACCGTGCCCCCGCGCGGCCGCATCGCCTCGACCGCGTTGCGGACGAGGTTGTGCAGGAGCCGCGTCATCTTCGCCTCGTCGAACCGCGCCGTCCCGCGGTCCTCGAGCTGCAGGGAGAGCGCCACGCCGGTCCCGGCGAGCTCGTGCTCCAGCTGCTTCTCGATGTCGCCGAAGAACTTGGTCAGGTAGACCTTGCGCACGAGGATGCTCCGCTCGCCGCGCGCGAACTCCAGCACCTCGCGCTGCATCGCGCTGATCACGTCGAACTGCTTCAGGATCAGCCGCGCGTGCTCCTCCCTCGTCGCCGCGTCGGGGGCGCTGGCCATGAGCTGGACGTAGCCGCTGATCACCGTGAGCGGCGTGCGCACGTCGTGCATCACCCCCGAGAGCAGGCGCCCGATCGTCGTGAGCCGCTCGCTCTGCTCCCGCTCGAGGCGCGAGCGGAACAGCCGCAGCGCGGTCGACGCGTTCGCCGACACGAGCCGCAGGAGCGCCCGATCGTCCTTCGAGAAGCCGTGGGGCTTCCTGGAGTTGTAGAGCGCCATGGCGCCGATCGGCACCGCGTCCTCGCCCTCGAGGGGCACGGCGATCGCGGACTCCAGCTCCCCGCCGAGCATCTGGGCGAGCCGGTGCGAGACCGTCATGTCCATGTCGTCGAGCTCGTCGCCCCCGCCCTCGCTCGAGTAGAACACGGCCTCGTTGTGCACCATGGCGCGCCCGACCAGCCCGTCGCCGCGGCGCATCGCGACGCGCTTCACCGCCGGCCTCGGGGGGGCCGCGACCACGACGCCCTCCGGCTCCTCGTCGGGAGCGCGGGGCGGCGGGGCGCCGTCCTCGAGCGCGTCGAGATCGAAGAAGTAGAGCACCAGCCCGCCCTCGATCTCGTCGACGAGCATGCCCCCCGCGCGCGCCTCGCACGCCCTGCCGGCGGACGTGATGACCGCGCGCGCCAGGTCCTCCATGTTGGTCGCGCGGCCCATCGCGCTCTCGAGCTCGAAGAGCAGCTTGAGGTCGCTCACGCGGTGCTCGAGCTGCTCCTTCGTCTCGACGAGCTGCGTGTTCTTCTGGATCACCGAGAGGAACAGCCGCGAGTTGTCGATCGAGACGGCCGCCTGCGTCGCCAGCGCGCTCAAGAGCTCCTCGTCGTGGACCGAGAACTCCGCTCCCCCGTGCTTGTTCAGCACCTGGATGACGCCGATGGTCCGGCCGACGTGGTTCTTCATCGGCGCGGCGAGGATCGAGCGGGTGCGGTACCCGGTCACCTCGTCCCAGTCGCGCTGGAACCGGCGATCGCGGTAGGCGTCCTTCACGCGGACGGTGCGCCCGATCTTGGCGACGTGGCCGGCGATCCCGGCGCCGACGGGCAGCTCGATCGCGCGCGCCTCCTCGCCGATGACGATGCGCGAGTACAGCCGCTGGCGCTGCTCGTCGAGCAGGTACAGGGTCGCCCTGTCCGCGTCGAGCAGCTCGGTGATCTTGTTCAGGATGAGCGCGAGGAGCTGGTCGAGATCCAGGGTGCTGCCGAGCGCGAGCCCGACGTCCCGGAGCGCCTGCACGGTCTTGTCAGCTTGGGCAAGGCGCGCCTCGAGCTCCTGTACCCGAGCCTGAAGCGCTTTCGTGCGTTGTTCCGCCTTCGCGGTCACCAGCAGACGCTAACACGACTTCGGCCGGAGGAGCGCGCGCGCGGTCCCCTGCGCGACCCGTTCGCGCGGAAGAGAGCGCTCCCGACGTCCGCCGGGAGCGCCCCTACGACGCGCCGCTACTGGTTCATGCTCTCGAGGAATTCCTGATTGGTTTCGGTGCGGCTCACCTTGTCCAGGAGGAATTCCATCGAGTCGATGACGTTGAGGGGATGCAGGAGCTGGCGGAGCAGCCACACGCGCTGGAGGATCCACTCCGGGAGGAGCAGCTCTTCCTTGCGGGTCGCGCTCTTGTTGATGTCGAGGCAGGGGAAGATCCGCTTCTCCATCAGCTTGCGATCGAGGTGGATCTCGCTGTTGCCGGTCCCCTTGAACTCCTCGAAGATGACCTCGTCCATGCGCGAGCCCGTGTCGACGAGCGCGGTGGCGACGATGGTCAGCGACCCGCCTTCCTCGACGTTGCGCGCGGCGCCGAAGAACCGCTTCGGCTTGTGCAGCGCGTTCGAGTCGACGCCGCCGGAGAGGATCTTGCCGCTCGGGGGGACGACCGTGTTGTAGGCGCGCGCCAGGCGGGTGATCGAGTCGAGCAGGATCACGACGTCGTGCTTGTGCTCGACGAGGCGCTTCGCCTTCTCGATCACCATCTCGGCCACCTGCACGTGCCGCGTCGGCGGCTCGTCGAAGGTCGAGCTGATCACCTCGCCCTTCACGGTGCGCTGCATGTCGGTCACCTCTTCCGGGCGCTCGTCGATGAGCAGCACGATCAGCGTGGTGTCCGGGTGGTTCGAGGAGATCGCGTTGGCGATCTGCTGGAGCAGGACCGTCTTGCCGGCGCGGGGCGGCGAGACGATGAGGCAGCGCTGCCCCTTGCCGATCGGGCAGAGCATGTCGATGATGCGGGTCGAGAAGCTCTTCGTCCCGTTCTCGATGTTGAACTTCTGCTGCGGGTAGAGCGGCGTCAGGTTGTCGAAGAGGATCTTGTCGCGGGCGACCTCGGGGGGCTCGCCGTTGATCTTGTCGACCTTGAGCAGCGCGAAGTACGCCTCGCGCTCCTTGGGCGGCCGGATCGAGCCGCTCACGCTGTCGCCGGTGCGGAGGTTGAAGCGCCGGATCTGGGACGGCGAGACGTAGATGTCGTCCGGGCCCGGCAGGTAGTTGTAGTCCGGCGCCCGGAGGAAGCCGAAGCCGTCGGGCAGGCATTCGAGCACGCCCTCGCCGTAGACCGGCTGGTCCTGCGCCGCGTGGGCCTGCAGGAGCGCGAAGATGACCTCCTGCTTGCGCAGCCCGGCAGCGCCCTCGATGTTGAGCCCCTTCGCCATCTGGACGAGCTCGGCCATCGGTTTCTGCTTCAGTTCCCTGAGGTGCATGAGTCGGAAAGCTCCAGGATGCGACAGCGCGCGCCCTGTCAAGGGCGTGGAGGCCGTCGGTCGATGGTTTCTGGTTGGGGGGGTCTAGCGGGTCGGGCCCGAGGCGGGGCCGAGCATGTCGTCGATGTCGGCGGGTCGCCAGGGGGAAGAGGGCTCGCCACGCAACCGGCGCCCTCACGTTCATGTCGCTCGATCGGCGGGCTGCGCTTGCCGATCGGGCGGCGACTCTATCAAGCGCGTCTGCTCTGTCAATGCGCGCCGGGAGGCACGGCCGCGGGGTCGACCGCGCCGCGCTCGCGCGGAACGGCGGGGGCGAACTACCGGCGGCGCCCCGGCGCTCCCCGAAGTTGCCTCCCTCGGAACGCGCGGCTAAGTCAAGCTGGTTCCATGGGGCTCAAACAGGTTCAGCTGTTCGTCCGCGGTCGCGTCCAGGGCGTCTTCTTTCGTGCCTCCACGCAGCGCGAGGCCAAGCGGCTCGGCCTCACCGGCTGGGTGAAAAACCGCTCCGACGGCAGCGTCGAGGTGCTCGCCGAGGGGGAGGAGGACGAGCTCAAGGAGCTCATCGCCTGGGCGAACCGCGGCCCGAGCGCGGCGCGCGTCGAGCGCGTCGATGTCCGGTGGCGCGGCTTCTCGGGCGACTTCTTCGACTTTCGCATCACGGATTGAGGCGCTTGGCACGCGGCGCGTCGGATCCGAGGAGCGCGGGCGCGCGGCGGTCGCCGCGGGGCGGCCCGCGGTGCGCGTGGCTCGTCCTGCTCAGCCTGGTCGCGGCCGCGCCGCTCGCGCCGCCCCTGGCGCACGCCGCCGTGGATCGCGACGCCGGCGCCGCCGCGCCGGCCTCGTCGGCGCTCCCGGAGCTCCCGCGCCTCGCCCCGATCGCCCGCCCCGAGCCCGACATCACCGCGGTCCGCGAGCTCGATCGCGTGCTCGACCAGATCACGTCGCAGGACGCCCGCGCGCGGGAGAACGCCCGCGCGGCGCTCGACGAGCCGATCTCCGGCATCGTCGACGCGGTGCGGCTCCGCGTGCAGGACATCCGCGGCTCGATCGATCGCGACGCGGCGCCCCGCGTGCTCGCCGAGGCGCGCCGGGAGGGGCGCAAAGCGCTGAAGGGCGACAAGGGCGGCAACGACGCGCCCGACGGCAAGAAGAAGGGCGCGGAGGCGAAGGACGACAAGGGCGCGAAGAAGGGCGCCGACGCCAAGGACGCCAAGAAGGGCGACGCAAAGAAGGGGGCGGGCGACGCCAAGAAGGACGCCAAGGACGACAAGAGCGCGAAGAAGGGCGCCGACGCCAAGGACGCCAAGAAGGACGACAAGGGCGCGAAGAAGGGCGCCGGCGACGAGAAGGACGACGCCGAGGGCGACTGGCTGGACTTCCTGCTCGCCACGCCGCGGCCGCGCGACAGCGCGTGGCGCGACGTCGTGAAGCTGCTCGCGATGGTGCGGATGCTCGCCGCCGACGGCACGACGCCGGCGGTCCGCGAGCTCATCGCGCTGCACGCCTACTTCGGCGAGCTGCTCCGCATCGATCTTCAGCGACAGGTCGCCAAGCTGCGCGACAAGGCGGTCCCCGCGCTGATCGAGGCGCGCCAGCACGACGCCAAGATCGTCCAGCGGTGGGCCAACAAGCAGCTCGATCTGCTCGGCCGGGCGATCCCCGGCGAGGCGATCGCGTCGAACGACACGCAGATCCTCGCCGACGTGCTCCGCGCCTACGGCCGCGTCCGGGACGTGGACGCCATGCGCGTGATCCTGAGCTTCTGCAACAGCGATCGCGCGCGGCTGCGCGACGCCGCCCGCGAGGCGATCGCCGCGATCGGCGAGCCCGGCGTCTGGCAGCTCCGCGACGCGTACCTGAACCTCACCGGCGACAAGCCGCCGCGCGAGTGGTCGTGGGACCGGATCGCGCGCGAGCTCTTCGCGACGTACGATCGCGCGCGGCTCGCCGAGGTGTACAAGCTGATGGACGAGGGCGTCGCCGCGGCGAGCGCGAGCAAGCTCGCCGAGGCGACCGACGCGTTCGACCGGGTGCTCGCCCGCGCGCCGCTCTTCGAGCGCCGCAAGGAGATGGTGGGGCCCTACGTCGAGCGCGCGAGGTCGATGCCGGCCGATCGGCGCGAGGACGCGCTCGCGATGCTGCGCAAAGCGCTGCGCCTCGACCCGACCGGCGAGCACGCGCCGAAGATCGAGGCGGAGATCGCGTACCTCGAGGGCGCGCTCCTCATCGATCGCGGCACGCCGGACAAGTTCGTGCTCGAGCGGGCGATCGAGCTCGATCCGGGCCACGCCGGGGCGAGGGCGGCGCTCGCGTCCCTCGGGGACAAGGTCGCCGAGCGGAAGAGCCTGAAGAACCGCTACATCGCCGCCGGCGCCGTCGGCTTCGCGGCCCTGCTCGCGATGTTCTTCATCGCCCGCCGCAGGAGCGATCCGGCGCCGTCCGCGAAGCAGCCCAGCGCCGCGCCGCCGCAGCCGCCGGCGTCTCTCGGTGCAGAGCCGCCTCGAGCGCAGCCCAGCGCCGCGCCGCAGCCGCCGGCGCCTCCCGCGCCCGCGCCGTCCTCGAGGCAGGACAGCGCTCCTCCTCGGCAGGCCGTGGCGTCGTCCGATCCGGCGCCCTCTCCGGGACAGGACAGCGCTCCTTCTCGGCAGGCCATGGCGTCGTCCGACCCGGCGCTGTCCCCGAGGCAGGACAGCGAGGCCACGGCGTCGTCCGACCCGGCGCTGTCCGCCTCCGCGTCGGAGGCAAGCCCTGCCCCTCCCGTCCAGCCGATCGAGCCGGCGGAGCCGCGAGACGACGGCGCACCTGAAGCCGGAACGCTCGGCCGCTGAGCCACGGTCCGCGCCCGAATCCGCACCCACAGCAGAATTTTACAAATTTTACAATTAGAGGGCGCATCACGCCCCACCCGAATCATCCGCGGTGAGCTCGCGACACGACGGCCGCCGCGCGCGCCGGGCGCACAACGCAGAAACGCCGGGCGAGCTCCTGGCTCTCCCGGCGTTCTCTCTGCAACGCTGCGCCGGCGCCGCTGGGCGCCGGCTTGCCTCCGGCTCAGCCGGCGGTCGTCGCCGGGGTGGCCGGCTCCGCCGCGGCGACCGGCTCGGCCGCCTGCGCGGGCGCGTCCTCCACCGGCGGCGCGTCGATGAACTCGATGAGGCTCATCGGCGCGCTGTCACCGCGGCGCGGCCCGAGCTTGATGATCCGCGTGTAGCCACCCGGCCGCCCCTCGAACCGCTTCGAGAGATCGATCATCACCTTCGCGATGATGTCGACCTTCTTGCCATCGGTCGCGACCCCCCAGCGAGGGATGTAGCTGCCCACGAGCCGCTCGGCGTGCAGCCGGCGCGCCCTGTCGCCAGGGCTGAGCTCCGCGTGCGCGGTGTACGCGACCTTGCCGAGCCGAGTCGCCTTGGTGATGAGCCGCTCGGCCACGCGCCGCAGCTCCTTCGCCTTGGCGTCGGTCGTCTCGATCCGCTCGTGGGTGATCAGGTTCGCCGTCAGGTTGCGAAGCATCGCCCTGCGGCTGGAGGTGTCCCGACCAAACTGCCTGCCCGCTTTCTTGTGACGCATGACGTTCCCTCAGTACCGACTCACGCCTGCGCCTGCTGCGCCTTCCAGCGCTCGAGGAGCTGCGGCCAGTTGTCGATCTTCATCCCGAGCGAGAGCCCCATGTTCGCGAGGATCTCTTTGATTTCCTTCAGCGACTTGCGACCGAAGTTCTTGGTCTTGAGCATGTCCTGCTCGGTCCGCTGCACCAGCTCGCCGATGAGCGTGATGTTCGCGTTCTGCAAGCAGTTCGCGGAGCGGACGCTGAGCTCGAGCTCCTCGACGGAGCGGAACAGGTTCTCGTTGAGCGGCTCGTCGTCGCTCATCACGGCCTGGTAGCTCGTCTCCTCGCTCTCCTCGAAGTTGACCCAGATGGAGAGCTGCTCCTTCAGGATCTTCGCGGCGAAGGCGACCGCGTCCGCCGGCGAGACCGAGCCGTTGGTCCAGACCTCGAGCGTGAGCTTGTCGTAGTCGGTCACCTGCCCGACGCGGGCGTTCTGCACGGTGTAGTTCACCTTGCGGATCGGCGAGAACAGCGCGTCGATCGGGATCGTCCCGATGGGCATCGTCGGCGTCTTGTTCCGCTCGGCGGGCACGTAGCCGCGGCCCACGTTCACCGTGAGCTCCATCGACAGCGGCCCCTTCTTGTCGAGCACGGCGATGAGGTGGTCGGGGTTGAGCACCGACAGCCCGTCCACGAGCTGGATGTCGCGCGCGTACACGGGCCCGGGGCCCTCGCGGTCGATCCGCACCGAGTACGTCTTCGGGGTCGCCGCCTTGAAGACGACCTCCTTGACGTTGAGGATGATGTCGCTGACGTCCTCGACCACGTCCGGCACGGTGGTGAACTCGTGCAGCGCGCCCTCGATGCGGATGGCCGTCGCCGCCGCCCCCTGAAGGGAGGAGAGCAGCACCCGACGCAGCGAGTTGCCGATCGTGATCCCGAAGCCGCGCTCCAGGGGCTCACACGTGAACTTGGCGTAGAACTGGGTCCCGCTCTCCGCGTCGATCGAGATGCCCTTGGGCCGGATCAGATCGCGCCAGTTCCGGGCGATCATCGTGAGGTTCGGGTTGTTCATCGTCATGGCGATCTCCTTCCTTCATGAGGTTTGCGCGGAGGTCTCACGCCGCGGCCGCACTCGACCGGTCGGCGCCGCCTCCTGCCCGCATCCTTGGCTCCATGCGCCTGCGCGCCCGCGCGCAGGAAGACGACGCGGAGGGGAGCCGGCAGCGAACGAGCGCACCCCGCAAGGTGCGCTCGTGGCGCTGCCCTCCTCCGCGCCGCCCTCGCGCTCAGCGCGAGTAGTACTCGACGACGAGCTGCTCGCGGATCTCGGGCTCGTTCAGATCCTCGCGGATCGGGGCGCCCTTGATCGCGCCGGTGAACGCCGCGCGATCCACGTCGATCCAGCTCGCGACCGGGCGCTTGTCCGCGCCCCCGACCGACGCGAGGACGCTCTTGAACTTGCGCGCCCCCTCGGTGAGCTCGATCCGATCGCCGGCCCGCACCACGTAGCTCGGGATGTCCAGCCGCTTGCCGTTCACGTGCACGTGCCCGTGCCGCACGAGCTGGCGCGCCTCGGCGCGCGACGAGCCGAAGCCCATCCGGTGCACCACGTTGTCCAGGCGCCGCTCCAGGAGCGCGAGCATCTCCTCGCCCGTCCGGCCCTTGCGCCGGTTGGCCTCCTGGAAGTACCCGCTGAACTGCCGCTCGAGCACGCCGTAGATGCGCCGCACCTTTTGCTTCTCGCGCAGGCGCACCGCGTACTCGCTCAGCTTGATGCGCCCCTGGCCGTGCTGGCCGGGCGGATACGGGCGCCGCGTGTACGCGCACTTCTCGGAGTAGCACCGCTCTCCCTTGAGGTAGAGCTTCATCCCCTCGCGGCGGCAGAGCTTGCAGACCGGACCAATGTAGCGAGCCATCGTGAATTACCTCAAACCCTGCGCCGCTTCGGCGGCCGGCAACCGTTGTGGGGGATCGGCGTGACGTCGCGGATCAGCGTCACCTTGAAGCCAGCGGTCTGGAGCGCGCGGAGCGCGCTCTCGCGCCCGGCCCCCGGGCCCTTCACGAACACGGCGACCGAACGCATCCCGTGCTCCTGCGCCCGCCGCGCGGCCTCTTCCGCCGCGAGCTGCGCGGCGAACGGCGTCGACTTTCGCGATCCCTTGAAGCCGCGAGCGCCAGCGGACGACCACGCGATCGCGTTGCCGTTGATGTCCGTGATCGTCACGACCGTGTTGTTGAAGGTCGACTGAATGTGCGCGATGCCCGCGGCGACATTCTTCTTGACCTTCTTCTTCTGCTTGGCCTTGGTGGTGGTGGCAGCCGTCTTCGCTTGCGCCATGGCGTCCTAATCCCCGCTCGTCACTTCGTAGCGGCCGGACGCCGCTGCAACATGCCCTTGCGCGGACCCTTCCGGGTCCGCGCGTTCGTGTGCGTCCTCTGCCCGTTCGCCGGGAGGCCACGCCGGTGGCGGAGCCCGCGGTAGCAGCCGAGGTCCATGAGCCGCTTGATGTTGAGCTGCACCTCGCGCCGCAGGTCGCCCTCGACCTTGTACTCGGCGTCGAGCAGGTCGCGGATCGCCTTCACCTCGGCGTCGCTGAGCTCCTCGACGCGCCTGTTCGGCGCGATGTTGGTCTTCTCGCAGATCTGCAACGCGAGAGTCCGCCCGATGCCGTAGAGGTACGGCAGGGCGAAGGCGACATGCTTCCGACGCGGGAGATCGACACCAGCGATACGAGCCATGGTTACTCCAAACCAAAACGAGGGCGGGCTTCCGCCGAAAGAGCTAGTTCCCCTGGCGCTGCTTGTGGCGGGGGTTCTCGCAGATGATCCGAACGACACCACGCCGCCGCACCACCTTGCACTTGTCGCAAATCTTCTTGACGCTCGGGCGCACCTTCACGGGGAGCCTCCAGATTCCTCAAAAAACTACGTTACTTGTGCCGGTACGTGATCCGGCCTCGGCTCGGGTCGTACGGCGAGACCTCGACGGTCACGCGGTCGCCCGGCAGGATCTTGATGTAGTACTGCCGCATCCGGCCGCTGATGGTCGCGAGGACGCCCAGGCCGTTGTCCGCCTTCACGCGAAACATGGCGTTCGGCAGGGCCTCTTGAACCACGCCGTCGAACTCGAGCTTGTCGCCCTTCGGTTCCTTCGGCGGTCTGGCTTGTTTGCTACGCCTCATTCTCCACCCGAGCCCGATCGGCCGACGGCCGACAGCACCCTGTGCGTGACTTCTTCTGGCTTCCCGACCCCGTCGACGCGATGCAGCAGCTGCTTCTGCTCGTAAAACGGGAGAAGGGCAGCCGTCATCGCATCGTAGGCATCGAGCCGCTTGGCAACAGCCTCGGGCCGATCATCGGCCCGATGCTCTAGCTCCGCACCGGGGGGCGGCGGATTATAAACGAGATGATATATCTGTCCACTGCGTTTGTCGGTCCGGCGATGGATTAGCCGTTCCTCGAGCAGGGGGCGCGGAACGTCCAGCTGGAGCACCGCATCAATCCGCTTGCCGCCCTGGCTGGCGAGGAGCTCGTCGAGCGCGGTCGCCTGGGGCACCGTCCTGGGGAATCCGTCCAGGAGGAAACCGTTGCTGCAATCGGACTCGACCGTTCGCCGGGCGATGAGACCGATGACGGCCTCATCCGGCAGGAGCCCGCCGGAGTCCATGATGTCCAGGTAACGCTTCTCCAGCGTGCCCGCACGCTTGGCCTCGCGCAGCATGTCGCCGGTCGAGATCTGCGGGATACCGAAGCGCGAGCACAGCAGCTTCGCTTGCGTACCCTTCCCAGCTCCAGGAGGCCCCACAAGAACCAAGATCATTTGCCCTCCGTCACGCTTCCGGCAGCCTGCGGCCGCGGATGCGGGTGGCACCGGGGCCCGTCAGCCCCTCGTAGCTCCGCGTGATCAGGTGCGCCTCCAGCTGGTTCACCGTGTCGAGCGCGACGCCCACGACGATCATGAGCGACGTCCCACCGAAGCCGAAGGGGACACGCAGCAGGTTGCCGACGATCGAGGGGACCACGCACACCGCGGCGACGTAGAGCGCGCCGCCCACGGTGATCCGCTGGATCACCCGGTGGATGTAGTCCGCCGTCTGCTTGCCTGGCCGGATCCCGGGGATGTTTGCCTGCTGCTTCTTCAGGTTCTCGGCGACGTCGACCGGCTGGAACGTGACGTTCGTGTAGAAGAAGCAGAAGAAGATGATGAGCAGCGCGTAGCCGGTGTTGAAGACCCAGTCCCCCCGGTTGATGATCGCCTGGAGCGCGTCGGCCCCGGGCACGTTCATGTTCGCGAGCGTCTGCGGGAACATCAGCAGCGACGACGCGAAGATGGGGGGGATGGTGCCGGCGGTGTTCACCTTGAGCGGCAGGTGCGCCGTCTGCCCGCCGTACACGCGGCGGCCGACCTGGCGCCGCGAGTACACGATCGGGATCTGGCGCCTGCCGTTCTCGAAGAACGCGATGACCCCGATGACGAACACGATGAACGCGGCGATCGCGGCCATCGTCAGCGGCTGGAGATCGCCGGCGTTCTGGGCGAAGTAGTTGCCGATCTGCCCGGGGATGCTCGTGATGATGCTCGCGAAGATCAGGAGCGAGACGCCGTTCGAGACCCCGCGCTCGGTGATCTGCTCGCCGATCCACATCAGGAACGCGGTCCCGGTCGTCAGCGTGATGACCGTCATCAGCTGGAAGCCGATGCCGGGGTGGTTCACGATGCCGGCCCCCGTCTCGCTGCTCGACAGGCCCTCCAGCATCTTCGCGATCGAGAAGGCCTGGAACAGCGAGAGCGCGACCGTGCCGTACCGCGTGTACTGATCGAGCCGGCGGCGCCCCTGCTCGCCCTCTTTTCGCAGCTCGTCGATGGGCTTGTACACCATGCCCATGAGCTGCATGATGATCGATGCCGAGATGTACGGCATGATCCCGAGGGCGAAGATCGACAGGTTCTCCAGCGCTCCGCCGGAGAACATGTTGAAGAAGCCGATGAGCCCCCCGGACTGCTTCGCGACGTACTGCCGCATCGCGTTCCGGTCGACGCCCGGGGTCGTCACGAACACGCCGACCCGGTAGACCGCGAGCATCACCAGGGTGAAGATCACGCGTCGCCGGAGCTCGGGGATCTTGTGGAAGTTGGTGATTCCCGCGAGGCTGGCCATAGGCGATCCTGGACTCCGGCTTGGTGGGGGCGCGTGCGCGCTGGCTACGAGGACGAGGAGCCCGTCGAGTTGTCCTGGGAGGCGGGCGACGCGAGCACGACCGCCTTGCCCCCCGCCTTCTCGATCTTCTCGATCGCTCCCTTGGAGAAGCGATGCGCGGTCACCGTGAGCTTCTTCGTGAGCTCGCCGCTGCCGAGGATCTTCAGGACGTCGAAACGGCCCTGCACGAGGCGGCTCGCCTGGAGCGCGGCCACGTCGACCTGGGCGCCGTCGTCGAACGCCTCGAGGGCGCCGACGTTGACGTTGGCGACGATGTCCGCGAGCGGATTCCGGAAGCCACGCTTCGGGAGGCGGCGCTGGATCGGCGTCTGCCCGCCCTGGAAGTGCTTCTTGTTGATGTTGCCGCCCGCCCGCGCCTTCTGCCCTTTTTGTCCGCGGCCAGAGGTCTTGCCGACGCCCGACCCCACGCCGCGGCCGACGCGGAGCCTCTTGGTTACGGCGCCTTCAGGGGCTTGAAGCTTAGAGAGGATGTCCATGTTTCACACTTCCGTACGCGGCAGCTCCGCGGGGATGACGATCTCGCTTCTCAGGACTTCGGGGAGGTTGCCTCGTCGGCGACCTCCTCCACCTCGACCAGGTGAAGGATCTTCTTCACCATGCCACGGAACGAGGGCGTGTTCGCGACGACCACCTCGGACCCCGGCCCGCGCAGGCCGAGCCCCTTGATGACCTTGCGGGTGTGCTCGACCTGGCCGATGTTGCTGGCCTTCTGACGTACGCGGAGCTTCACTGCGAGCCTCCTTCACCGCCACCGCCGCCGCCCTGCGCGCCGCCCGGCCCGGGGGGCGCCACGCTCGCGCGCCGGCGGCCCGCGGTGGTCGTGCCGCCGCGGCGCTGGTAGTCGAGCGAGTCGAGCTGCATCGACCGCTTCCCGGCGACGCTCTCCGGGCTCTTGAGCCCGCGGAGCGCCGCGACGGTCGCGTGCACGACGTTGTGCGGGTTGCTCGTGCCGAGCGACTTCGACAGCACGTCGTGGATCCCCGCCGACTCGACGACGGCGCGCACCGCGCCGCCGGCGATGACGCCCGTCCCAGGGCTGGCCGGCTTCAGCAGGACCTTGCCCGCCCCGACGTGGCCGAACGAGTCGTGCGGGATGGTCACACCGTCGAGCGGGATGCGGAACAGGTTCTTGCGAGCCTGGTCGTTCCCCTTGCGGATGGCCTCCGGCACCTCGTTGGCCTTGCCCAGGCCGACGCCCACGTGCCCCGCTTCGTCGCCCACCACGACCAGCGCCGAGAAGCTGAAACGCCGGCCGCCCTTGACGACCTTGGCGACGCGGTTGATGTGGATGACTCGCTCTTTCAGCTTCTCTTCGTCGACATGATCGAACGCCATAACCGTCCTCTATCACGTTCTCCGCCGCGGCAGTTGACCGCGCCCGCCGCCCTCACCATCAGGGCAGCGGCTGTGGGAGTCAGAAATCGAGACCTGCCTCGCGCGCCGCCTGGGCGAGGGCGCTGACGCGCCCGTGGTACAGATAGCCGTTGCGGTCGAAGACGACCTTGTCGATCTGCTTCTCCTTGCAGATCTTCGCGATCAGCGCCCCGACCTTCTTCGCCGCCTCGACCTTGTTGTCCTCGTCGAGCGCGCCCTTCAGATCTTTCGACAGCGTCGAAGCGTGGGCGAGGGTCTTGCCGCTCACGTCGTCGATGACCTGCGCGTAGATGTGCTTCGAGCTGCGGAAGACGCTGAGGCGCGGGCGCTCCGGCGTCCCCTCGACCTTCTTGCGGATGCGGAGCTTCCGGCGCTCCCGACCGACGATTTTCATGCCCATGACCGTCTCGTCCCTCGGTGCAGCGGCGTCGCCGCCGCTGCTCGCCTTTACTTCTTGCCGCCCTTGCCGGCCTTGCCAGCCTTCTCCCGCACGCGCTCGCCGCGGTACCGCACGCCCTTGCCACCGTACGGCTCCGGCGGCCTGAAGCCGCGGATCGTCGCGGCCGTCTGCCCGATGAGCTCCTTGTCCGCGCCCGTCAGGACGAGGACCGTGCCCTTCGAGTCCGCCGGGATCGTCGCGGTCAGGCCCGCCGGCACCGCGAACGTCACCGGGTGGGAGAAGCCGAGGGCGAAGTTCAGCGTCGTGCCCTTGAGCTCGACGCGGTAGCCGGTCCCCTTGAGCTCGAGCGTCCGCTCGTACCCCTCGGCGACGCCCTTCACCATCGCGGCCACGAGCGCCCGCGTGAGCCCCTGGAGGCGCGACCCGTCGCGCCCCGGCGCCACCGAGCTCACGTGCAGCTTGGCCCCCTCGAGCTTGATGTCCACCTTGTCGGTGATCGCGCGGGAGAGCTGCCCCTTCGGGCCCTTGATGTCGATCTTCCGGCCGTTGACGGTCGCGGTGACCCCCTTCGGCAGATCGATCGGACGCTTGCCGACGCGCGACGTCTTGGTCGCGAGCCGGCTGTCACCGTTCGCGTTGCCCTTCGCAGGCTGGGCTGTGTTCGCCTGAGCTTCCATCACCACACCTCGCAGAGCAGCTCGCCGCCCACCTTCAGGCGGCGCGCATCCCTGTCGCTCATGAGCCCGCGGGACGTGCTCAGGATCGAGATCCCGAGCCCGCTGAACACGCGCGGGATCCTGTCGTGGCGCACGTACACGCGGCGCCCGGGGCGGGAGACGCGGCGCACGCCGTCGATCGCGCTCTGGCGGTCGCGCCCGTACTTGAGCACGATCGTCAGCTTCTTGGGACCTTCGCCCTCGGTCTCGCGCACGTCGGCGATGAAGCCCTCGGATTTGAGGATCTCCGCGACCGCAGCTTTGATGCGGCTCGCGGGGACCTCGGTCCGGTCGTGCCGCGCGAGCGCCGCGTTGCGAATGCGGGTCAGCATGTCGGCGATGGGATCGGTCATCATAGAATCACCAGCTGGCCTTGATCACACCAGGGAGCTCACCACGGAGCGCGAACAACCGAAGGCAGACACGGCAGAGCTCGAAGTCGCGGTAGTAAGCGCGCGAGCGCCCGCACACCTTGCAACGGTTCTTGTGCCGCGTAGAAAACTTCGGCGGACGGTTCAGCTTCGCAAACTCTTTTGCACGGGCCATCGAAAATCCCTCAATGCCGGAACGGGATGCCAAGCTCGGTGAGGAGCGCGCGTCCTTCCTCGTCCGTCTTCGCCGTGGTCACGAACGAGATGTTGAGCCCCTTCACGACGTCGATCTTGTCGTAGTCGATCTCGGGGAAGATGATCTGCTCGCGCAGGCCCATCGTGAAGTTGCCCTTGCCGTCGAACCCCTTCGGGCTGACGCCCTTGAAGTCACGGACGCGCGGCAGCGAGAACGAGATCAGGCGATCCACGAACTCCCACATCCGCTCGGCGCGCAGGGTCACCATCACCCCGATGGGCAGGTTCTCGCGCAGCTTGAACGTCGCGATCGACTTCCGGGCCCGGGTCACCACCGGCTTCTGGCCGGAGATCGCCCGCATGTCCTCGACCGCCGAGTCGATGATCTTCGGGTTCTGCACCGCGGCGCCGAGCCCCATGTTGATCACCACCTTCTGCAGGCGGGGCACCATCATCGGGTTCTTGTAGCCGAACCGCTTCGAGAGCGCGGCGGTCACGGACTTCTGGTAGTGCGTGCGCAGCCGCGGGGTGTAGTTCGGGTCGCGCGGGCGCGCCTCGGTCGGCTCGGCGGCCTCGGCCTCCGCGCCCTTCCCCTTCGCGCCCTTGGCTTCCTTGCTCTTGGCGGGCGCCTGCGGCTTGGCCTGCTGCGGCTTGGGCTTGTCCTTGCCCTTGCCGCCGTCCTTGGCCGCCTTGTCCTTGTCCTTCTTGTCCGCCATGGCTAGCCCACACCGATCGCGCTGCCGCTCTTGCCGACGCGCGTCTTCTTGCCGTCCTCACCGACGCGGACCTTCACGCGCGTCGGCTTGCCCGTCGCCGGATCGACCGGCATGACCTTGGAGGCGTGAATCGGCGCCTCCTTGGTGATCTTCCCGCCCTCTTGATTCCGCGGCGTGGGCCGCTGATGGCGGGTCACCGTGTTCAGGCCCTCCACCACCACGCGCTCCTCGTCGGCGAGGATCTTGGTGATGCGGCCCTGCTTCCCCTGCTCCTTGCCGCTGATGACCTGCACGAGGTCACCGACCCTGAGGCGCTTCATCAGAGGACCTCCGGCGCGAGCGAGATGATCTTCATGAACTTCTTCGCGCGCAGCTCGCGAGCGACCGGCCCGAAGATGCGGGTGCCGATCGGCTCCTTCTCCTTGTTGATGAGGACCGCGCTGTTCCCATCGAACTTGATGTAGCTGCCGTCCGAGCGGAGGTACTCCCGGGCGGTGCGGACGACGACGGCGCGCGCCGTGTCCCCCTTCTTCACCTTGGTCCCCGGCAGCGCTTCCTTGATCGACACGACGATGACGTCGCCGAGCGCGGCGTACTTGCGGCGCGAGCCGCCGAGCACCTTGATGCACTTCACGATTCGGGCGCCGGAGTTGTCCGCGACCTCGAGATGCGTCGACACCTGGATCATGGCGCTACTCCTCCACCGGCCGGGCAACGAGCTTGGTCACGAGCCACCGCTTGTCGCGGGAGATCGGCCTGTGCTCCGTGATCTCGACGCGGTCGCCCACCTTGTACTGGTTCGTCTCGTCGTGCGCCTTGTAGCGCTCCCGCTGACGGACGTACTTCTTGTACACAGGGTCGAGCGCGTTCCGGATGACCTCGACGGTGACCGTCTTGTCCATCTTGTCGCTGGTCACCTTGCCGACCAGCTTGCGCCGGAAGCCGTGCGCCTTCGCCTCGGTCTCGGCCTGCGCAGGCGCGGCGGCTGCCAGCTCGGGCGCCGCAGCGACCGGCTGCTGGTTCTCTGCCTTCTTCTTCGTCGCCATGGCTACGCCTTCTCCTCGGCACGCGCGCGCTGCGTGAGGATCGTCTTCACCCGCGCGAGATCCCGCTTCGCCTTGCGGATCGTCGCCGTGTCGTTCAGCCGATTCGTGAAATTCTTGAACCGCGCCTCGAACAGGCCCGCCGCCAGCGACTTCTCGAGCTCGCGCAGGTGCTCGGTGGTGCGTTCACGCAAATCCTTCGCCTTCATCGCTTCCCTCACGTCAGCCCGCGGACGAGGAACTTGCACTGCATCGGGAGCTTGTGCGACGCGAGGCGGAAGGCCTCCTTCGCGATCTCCTCGCTCACGCCGCTGATCTCGTACATCACGCGGCCCGGCTTCACGACGGCGCACCACTCCTCGGGCGCGCCCTTGCCCCCACCCATGCGGACCTCGAGCGGCTTCTTCGTCACCGGACGGTCCGGGAAGATGCGGATCCACAGCTTGCCCGCGCGCTTCACGTGCCGCTGGATCGCCATACGAGCCGCCTCGATCTGCCGCGAGGTGACGCGGGCAGGCTCGACGCACTGGAGCGCAAAGTCGCCGAAGGAGACGTCGCTGCCCGTCATGGCGAGGCCGCGGTTGTTCCCCTTCTGCATCTTGCGGAACTTGGTTCGCTTCGGAGACAGCATTCTGCAATCCCTCTACTGGATCCGGCGCGCCTTACGCTGCAGGACCTCGCCCTTGAACATCCAGACCTTCACGCCGATGATGCCGACCTTCGTCTTCGCCTCGGCGAGGCCGAACTCGATGTCGGCGCGCAGCGTGTGCAGCGGCACCCGGCCCTCGCGGTAGGTCTCGACGCGGCTCATCTCGCTGCCGCCGAGCCTGCCGGCGCAGCGGACGCGGATGCCCTTCGCGCCGAACTTCATCGCGGTGGAGACCGCCTTCTTCATCGCCCGGCGGAACGCGATCCGGCGCTCGAGCTGCGTCGCGATGTTCTCGGCGACGAGCTGCGCGTTGGTCTCGGCCTTCCGGACCTCCTGCACGTCGATGAACACCTCGTTGTCGGTGAACGAGGACACGCCGGGGAAGAGGGTCTCGCCCTTGGAGGCCGTGCCGACGTTGCCGCTCTTCAGCGTCTCGATCCCCTTGCCGCCCTTCCCGATCACCATGCCGGGGCGGGCGGTGAAGACGATCACCTTCGCGCGGTTCGCGGCGCGCTCGATCTCCACGCCGGCGATGTTCGCGTTGTAGAGGTACTGCTTGATCGCGCGCTTGATGCGGATGTCCTGGTGGAGCCACTTCTGATACGCGGCGCCGTCCTCGTACCACTTGCTGCTCCACGTCTTGATGACACCGACGCGGAAGCCATACGGATGGGTCTTCTGTCCCATATCGGCAGGTCCTCTACTTACTTTCTCTCGTCGACTTCGATGACGATGTGCGACACGCCCTTGGTGATCCGGGTCGCACGACCCATCGCGCGCGGCCGCCAGCGGCGGTTGAACTTGTTCGGCCCCTTGTCGACGGTGGCCTTGCTGATGAAGAGCGCGTCGATGTCCGCGCCCGCCTGCTGGGCGTTCGCGACCGCGCTCTCGATGATCTTCCGCAGGACGGGGGCGCCGCTCTTCTGCGTGAACGAGAGCAGCTGGATCGCCTCGTCCGCGTCGCGACCTCGGACGAGATCGGCGATCATGCGTGCCTTGCGCGGGGCGATCCGCGAAAACATCGCACTGGCTTTGCTTACCATTCGAGACACCTCGCGACACCGGCGGGCGGAGTGACTCCGTACCGGGTTTCGGTTCGCTGCGAACCGGTTGCACCGTCGTACGCTTCCGGTCTCAGCCCGGCGTCCATCGACGCGGACCCCCTTCGCGTCACCGGGGGGGTTCCCGCGGCGGCCGAAGGGGCTGAGCTGAGATCGAAGCGCCGTTACGGCTCTTCTACTGGGAGACCGGGAGGACACCCGATCGCCCGGGAAAACGGAGCGCGGTGATTACCAGCGGGAGACGCCGTACGCAAGCGCGATCCTTCCGCGTCCTTTCAGTTTGTTTCCCGCGCCCGAGCGACCTGAGCAGCTTTTCAGCCTTTCCTGAACGGGCGTCGGGAGGGCCTCGCCCCCCGCGTCCGGTCGCCGCCCTCGCCGGCGGGCCGGCCTCCGGGAGGCGCTCGGCCGTTCACGATCTCGAAAATTGTTCTTGACGTACACGAAACACTTCTGAAACAGGCTGTCCGGGCGGACTGAGCGGGGCAGCGCCCGGTGCGTCCGCGGCGCATCGGCGTCCCGCGGCTCGACCGGGGCGAAGAACAGGATTGCGAGGGGAATAGGAGAGCCCCAGGCTGAGTCGAACGTACCTGGCAGCGGAACTCTTCCCCGACATTGTAGGAGGCAACGTGACCATGCTTGCTCGTCATCGCTATTCTTTCTTCGCGCTTACCTTGATCTTGCCCGCCGTCGTCGGCGGCTGCGTCGTGACCTCGGCGGACACGGACAACGACCCGGAGCAGACGACCGGCCCCGGCGTCACCCACAGCTCCTCGGCCGGCGGAGGCGAGGGCGGCGAGGGCGGCCAGGGCGGCGACGGGGGAGAAGGCGGCCAGGGCGGCGACGGAGGAGAAGGCGGTCAGGGGGGCGAGGGCGGCGAGGGCGGCGGAGGGGCGTGCATCGAAGCCGGCAGCAGCACCGTCACTGTGGCTGCGTGTGAGCGGCTGAACATCGCGCCGGCGCAGGGAGCGACGAGCCAGTGCGGCGAGGGCCGCGACGAGGAGCCCATCGGCTACAGGCTCTGTAAGCGCGCCTTCACCCTGTTCGCCCCGAGCCACGCCGCGGATCTGGTCGACTGCCTGGGCGACATCGGCGTGCAGTACGCGTGCGATATCGAGCCCGCCCAGGAGTGCCTCACCGAGATGTACGAGAACGCCTGCCCGAACCAGGCGCTCACGACCTGCAACGAGATCGCCGACGACTGCGATGAGTCGTTCAACCCCGGGCAGTGCGCCGCCGATCTGAACCCCTTCACCAATGCCGGCGTGGACGAGCTCATCGAGTGCATGAACGACGGCTTCGAGGCCGATGAGAACCTCACGTGCCGCGCGGCCTACACCGACTGCTACCAGACCGTCATGAGCTTCTGAGCAGGTCCCCGCGCGACGGCGGGACCGCGGGCGCGCGCAGCGCCCTCTCTGCTCTCGCGGTTCTTTTCCCCCACCGCTCAACGCACATCCGATGACCTCTGGGCCCGTGCCCAGCCTGCGCCCACCCTAGCGCCGCGGCGCGCGCACCTCTCCCGTACGCGCCTTCGGGGGTCCCCCGAGGGCGGTATTCGGTTGCAAAAAAGATGGCGGGAAGGGATCCTCGGCTCCGCCGTGGCCAAGGACCTCTCCCGCCCGCGTCTGGCGACTTCCCTTCCGCGTTCGTCGCGGGCGCGTGCATACCGCGGCGGTGTCCTGCTCGGACTTGTCGTCGCGTCGGCCGGCTGCGCGCCGGGGTCGACGACCGCCGAGCAGATCACGCCGCGCGTGGTGGCGCGAGCGTCGTTCGAGGGCGCCGCCGCCATCGTCGTGGACCGGCCCCTCAAGGCGAAGGAGAGCGCGCTCTCGAGCGTCAAGGACAGCGCCGCGATCGCGTCCGTGATGGAGCCCGAGACCAGCGCCGCCGCGGCGTCCTCGTCGACGAGCAGCGCGCGCTGTCCGGCCGAGATGGCCCTCGTCGAAGATCGCGTGTGCGTCGACCGCTGGGAGGGTTCCCTGGTCGAGCTGACGCCCGGCGGCGAGCGCCCGTGGTCGCCCTTCGATCCGATCGACGGCAACGAGCGCCGCGTCCGCGCCGTGTCCTGGCCGGGCGTCATCCCTCAGGGCTACATCAGCGGGCTGCAGGCCAAGCGGGCGTGCGCGGCGTCCGGCAAGCGCCTGTGCAGATCGGACGAGTGGGTGAGCGCGTGCCGAGGGCCCGATGAGACGCTCTTCCCCTACGGCGCGAGCCGCCAGCACGGCGTGTGCAACGACGACGAGCGACCGGTGCACCCGGTCGCCGAGATCGCGGCGCTGCTCGGCATCAAGTCCGAGGAGCACTGGACGAGCGCGTTGAACAACCCGCTCATCAACCAGCTGTCCAACGCGCTGCTCCCGACGGGCGAGCGCGCGGGGTGCACCAACGGCTACGGCGTGTTCGACATGGTCGGCAACCTCCACGAGTGGGTCGACGATCCGAGCGGCACCTTCCGCGGCGGCTATTTCATGGACACGACGCGCAACGGCGAGGGGTGCAAGTACGCGACGACCGCGCACTCCTTCGGCTACCACGACTACTCGACGGGCTTCCGGTGCTGCATGGATCCGGAGCAGGCTGACTAGTGCTGGCCGCACGGCGCGCGGCCGGCGGCAGAGCGGCCGCGAGGCGGGCGCGGGGCTCGAGGCGATGCGGCGAGCCATCCAGGCGAGCGCCCCGCGCGCGCCCCGCGGCGGCGCGGCGGCCCGAGCCCCGGCTCGACCGCTCCGGCGCGGCGCGGCCGAGCATGCCAGTCGGCGAGGGCCCGGCGATGCGGCGCAGCGATCCAAGGCGACACCAGCGAAGAGAATGCCGATGTTCGACTCCGGAGTGAGCGCGGCGGCGCGGCGCCGCGCCGTCGCCACCGCCCTCGCCGCCCTGACCGCCCTCCTGGCGCTCGGGTGCCGGAAGAAGGAAAAGCCAGAGCCCATCACCGTCCCGCCGCCGGGCGCGGCGTCGCAGGATGAGCTCACCACGGCCATTGGCCAGGCGCGAGGCATCGCCTCGGCGCTCGCCCCGTCGTCGACCCGATGGCGACGGGTGTTCGTGCTCGACGACAAGCGCGCGGTGGTGACAGGCGAGGTCGAGAACGAGGCGGTCGCGCTCGTGACCGAGACCGCCGGCAGGACGTGGCGCTCTCTGCGGCGACTCCGCGAGGGGTGGTCCACCTGGTCGGTCGGCGCCGACGGCGCCGCCGTGCTCACCGCCGGCCCGCGCGGCCCGGCGCCCGCGAAGGACGCGCGCGGAGCTCGAGGCGCGCCGCCCGCCGTGGACCCGCCGAGCTTCTTCTTCGCTCCGTTCGAGGCGAGCGAGCTCTCGGCGCCCTCGTCGGTCGCGCTGCCCGAGCTGGGCCGCGGAGCGCGGCCGCTCGCGAACTCCATAGCTGCGGTGCTGTCGGCCGAGAGCGCCGCGCTGCTCGTCGAGCCGAGACCTCGGCGCGCGACCCTCGTCTATGGGGGGCCACCCGGCGCCGCGCCGGTGCCGTCGGTCCAGCTCCCCGCGCAAGAACAGGCGCTGCCGGTGCCGTACGGCCGCCCGCCGGCGCTCCTGTCGGTGCGCGGGCGCAACCTCCTCGCGCGGCCCGTCCCCGAGCCGGGAAAGCCGCTCGACGCACCGCGGATCGTCGAGGGACTCGCGATGAGCCCAGCGGCGACGGCCGCGCTGTCTGCCCCGCCCGCGTGCGACTTCGCCGGATGGTCGATCCAGGTTGTGCCGCAGCCGCCCGACAAGGCGGCCGTGCTCGCCGTCTCCGCGACGCAGACAGCCGTGCTGAAGCTCCCCGCGAAAGCCGCCCCCGAAGCCGCGGTCGGGTGCGCGGCCGACCGGATCATGGTGGAGGTTATCGCTCCCACCACTGGAGAGCGCACGCTCGCGACCTGCACCCTCGAAGGCGCCTGCGTGCTCGCCGAGAAACCGCCGTTTCGCCCCTGGCTGGAGCCGCACGAGCGGTCTATCGCCCTGGCGCCCACACGCCAGGGGGTCGCCGCGGTGCTGACGTCCCGCACCGCGACGCGGTGGGGGCTCTATATCGCGCAATCGCCGGAAGCAGGTAAGATCTACGACGTCCCCAGGGTAATCGGCGAAGACTCGGGCGAGCGCGGCCGTATCGAGCTCGGAGCGCTGCTCTCCTTCGGAAATCGACTTTTGATGCTCCTCCAGGCCGACGTCACCGGGACATCGCGCCGCGGCTGGTACGTCATGGCCTCTGAGGATAGCGGGCTCACCTGGAGCCCGCCCTGAGCTCCGTCTCGAACGGGACAGCCATTCTGAACGCGGCGCGTCAGCAAAGCCTCCATCCCATCTGACCCTGGCGTGCGCGGTGGTCGCTCGACCTACTTCGCTGGCGCGGCAGCCTGAGCGACGCGCTTGCGCCCCTTGGCGGCCGGCTTCTTCGCCGCAGGCGCAGGCCCCGCCGCGGTCTTGCGCGCGTTCGCGCTCGCCTGCTCGGCCGTCTTCGCGTCGCCTGCATAGCGGGCGAAGCGGCGGTCACCCCCCTGGAAAATCCGCTTCTCCAGCTTGAGCTCCTTCAGCGCTGCGGCGGCGCGCGTCTGCGGGATACCCGCCTGCTTCGCCACCTCGCTCGCGCTGACGCCAGCGCTCGCCTTCACGACACGCTCGACCGCGTCGAGCGTCTCCTGACGCTCCGCCGAGGCGGCCGGCGACTTGCGCGGGCGGCCGGGCCGGCGCTTCGGCGCGGCGCCACGCTTGGCCGCGACGGAAGAAGGTTTGGACTGGACCGCTCCAGCGCGGGCGCGCGTACGGCTGCGGCGCGGCGCCGGCGCAGGAACCAACGGCGCTTCCCCTGTCACGGCGCCCAGCTGATTCTTGACGAGCGCGAGGATCGCCTCGTCCGGCATTTTCCGCACGAGGTTTACAATCTGCTGTGAAAAGGCATCGGTCGCCATGTGCTCTCCCTCGTCGCCGAATCCAGCTCGGCGGTTGGATACGACTATGCCGTTGCCACTTGCCTGGTCAAGCGAATTGAGGATAGCCGCCCGTCTTTTCTTTCAATAGGCGCTGCGGGCGGGCTCAATCGGAGAGCTCATTGGACGGCCACGAACGGCTGGGCTGCTTTGCTCGACACGAGCCGAAGCGATGAAGCGCCCCTTCGCGCGTCGATTGATAGCCGAGACCCCTCCCCCGCGCAGGACGGCCCGAGCCGCGACAACCCTCTCAGGCCCCCCACGCTGCACCGCGGCATTGCGTGTCTCGGGTGCTCGAGGCAGGTCAGGTGAGCACTGTATGAGAACCGAGCAACCCCGCTCCATCGAGCAGGCCCGTCGCGGGCGGCAATGCGGGCTCGCGCACAACTGCGGGGCGCATCGGCCTCGGCCTGGGCCTCCCCCCAATCATTGAAGCGCCCCGCGCCGGGTGCGAGCGCCTGGCGACCACACACAGGCGGCCAGCGCATGGCTACATTGCACGCCCTGGGCGCACGACTGACCTATGCAGGCGCATGATGATACGATGCCGCCCCGCGGGAGGGGCGCGGCGGGGGAGCTTCGCTATCAGCGCCGGAGGGGCACGAATCAGGGCCGACCCCGCGGCGCCTCGCCCCCGGGTCCGCGGCGCCACGGCGTCTCGCCGAGCGCGCCGCCTCCCTGTCCGCCCGCGGCGCGACGCCGGCGTCTATGCCCGCGCGCCTGCTTGAGCCCACTGCCCGGCGCGAGTCGCCGGCAGGCTCGCCGCGAGCCGCTGCGCTGAGCGAGCGCGCTGCGCGACATGCGCTCATCTCCGCGGGATTGCGCGGGCTCGCGCGCTCTGCCGCGCCTCGATCAAAAGCCAACCCGCCGAGCTCTTCGGAGTGATGACCCCACGCCGGCGGCGCCGCCGCCATCCGGGCACGCGCTCTCTTGGCGCGGCGCCGATCTCGACATCACGCGCGGCACCTCTCTGCCGCGGGCAACGCGGGGCAGACGGCTGGAGCCCGTCGTGCCCGCCGGACCGGCGCGCGGGCGCACGGCGTATCCAGCAGGACCTCTCATTATAGAGAAGAGCGCCGAGGAGAGCTCATCGCCGCGCTCGGTCTGTCCGATCGAGCGCTCCCGAGTGAGCTCAGCCTTCGGCCCGGCGCCCTCGAGTGGGGCGCGCGGTTCGCGCTCCAGGTGCATGGACTCTACGACATTGGCGCCTGCTCCAATGAGAGAAGCAGGAGCGACGGCGGCGGCGGCCCGGCCCGCTCCGCCTCGACTTCTTCGAACGCCTTCCTGTCCATATCCATCCACGCGGACCCGGAATCCGCGCGGTCCGAGGTCGACGCTGGCCCGGTGGTCGGCCGGGATTGACCAGCCGCCCACAATCCGTTGACATGCGCGTCCGTCGGGGAGAACGATGCGCGCATGTCGCTGGCCCGCGTGCTCGAGCCCGAGGTCATGGATACCGACGAGGACGCGCGGGCCTACGACAGCATGGATCACGCCGCCGTGAACACGGCGTTCTGCGACGCGCTCCTCTGCCACGATCCGGATCTCGCATACGCCCTCGACGTCGGCACGGGGACGTGCCTGTTGCCCATCGAGCTTTGCCGGCGCGTACCGACGGCGCGCATCAAGGCGATCGATCTCTCCGCGTCGATGCTCGACCTCGGGCGCCGCCGCGTCGAGCAGGCGGGGCTCACCGGCGCGATCGCGCTCGCCCTCGCGGACGCCAAGGCGCTGCCCGAACCGGACGAGACGTTCTCAGCGGTCCTCTCGAACAGCATCGTCCACCACATCCCGGAGCCGATGCAGGTCATGCGTGAGATGTTTCGCGTCCTCCGGCCCGGCGGGCTCCTGTTCATCCGAGATCTGCTCCGTCCGGAGGACGAGGCGTCGGTGGCGGCCCTCGTCGCCGCGGTTGCAGCGAACGATACGCCGTACCAGCGAGCCCTCTTCGATGCGTCGCTGCGCGCCGCGCTCGCGCTCGAGGAGGTGCGGGAAATCCTGCGCTCGCTCGGGATCCCCCCCGAATGCGCGCAGGTGACGAGCGACCGGCACTGGACCGTGGCGTTCCGCAGGGCCTCCTGATCCGGAGGCGCCGCGCCTCGCGACGCCGGCCCGTCAAATCGACGCGACGACCAGCCCCGCACGTAATAAAAGCGTCCGCGTGAACGCCACCGGAACACGAGCCCGCCGGGCGCGCGGCGGTGCCCCCGCGCTCCTCCTGTCCCTCGCCATCGCTCTCCTCGCCGCCTGCGAGGAGAGCCCGCCGCGCCCGGGCGAACCGGAGCGGCCCGCGCCCTCGCCGCCCCCGTCGACCGCGGCGAGCGCGCCGCCCGCGGCCAGCTCGGCAGCCGCCGAGCTGCCGGACGCAGGCCCGCCGGGAGAGGTGGGCGCTCCCACGGGCGCGCCCGCGTGGCAGGGGACGTGGGAAGGGCGCTACGACGCCAAGAAAGGCAGCGTCGTGCTGCCCCCCAAGGTGAAGGACGCCGTGCGCCAGAAGGACGACGGCAAGCAGGCCACCGGCCCAGGAACGGTGACGCTGACCATCGATCCGAGCGGTGAGCTGAAGGGCACGGCGAAAGGCGCGCTCGGCGACGCGACCCTCGTCGGAAAGGTCGAGGACGGCATGGTGCGCGCCTCGGTCTTCCCCGAAGATCCGCGCGCGCCGACCGCGATGACCGGCATCCTCGTCGGCGAGCTGAAGGAGAACGTCATCGCGGGCAGGATCCGGGTGACCGGACCCGACGCCATGCTCGTGCGCGAGTCGCCCGTGGAGCTGAAGAAGAAATGATCGGCGCTGCTGGACGAGACGGCGGCGTCTCGTCCAGCAGCGTCGCGCGTCAGCTCGCCGCGCCGGCGCCGCCCGGCTCGCCGGCCGCTCGGCCCGGCGGCGCAGCGCCGGCCTCGCCGGCCGCGCCGCGGCCGCCGCCGCGACCCGCCTCGCCCCGCCGCTCCTCGCGCTGGCGGGCGATCTCGGCGTCCCGCTGCTCGTACGCGACGATGATCCGCTGCACGAGCGGGTGGCGCACGACGTCGACCTCGGTGAACGAGCAGATCGCGATCCCCTCGATCCCCGCGAGCAGCTCGCGCGCCTCGGCGAGGCCGCTGCGCGCGCCGTGCGGGAGATCGACCTGCGTGACGTCGCCCGTCACCACGGCGCGAGAGGCGTAGCCGAGGCGCGTGAGGAACATGCGCATCTGATCGCTCGTCGCGTTCTGCGCCTCGTCGAGGATGACGAAGCAATCGTTGAGCGTGCGGCCGCGCATGAAGGCCAGCGGGGCGACCTCGATCTGGCCGCGCGTCACGAGGCCTTGCGCCTTGTCCGCGTCCATCATGTCGTGGAGCGCGTCGTAGAGCGGGCGCAGGTAGGGATTCACCTTCTCGGCGAGATCGCCGGGCAGGAAGCCGAGCCGCTCCCCCGCCTCGACCGCCGGCCGGGTCAGGATGATCCGCTTCACGCGGCGCTCGAGCAGCGCGTGGACCGCCATGGCCATCGCGAGGTACGTCTTGCCCGTCCCCGCCGGCCCGATGCCGAACGTCATGTCGTGCGATCGGATCGCCTGGATATAGCGCTTCTGCGCCAGCCCCTTCGCCGAGATCGGCCGGCGGCGCGCCGAGATGAGCACGACGTCCTCGAACAGCTCGCGCAGGGTCATCCCAGGGTCGTCCCGGAGCGCCTGGACCCCGCGGACGTAGTCCTGCGGGTCGAGCGCCACGCCGCTCCTCAACATCTGCGCGGCCTCCGCCAGGCACCGCTCGGCGAGCGCGACCTTGTCGGCGTCCCCGGCGAGCCGGATCGTGTTGCCTCGGACGCCCGACTCGATGCCGAGAGTGCGCGCGATGAGCTTGAGATTCTCGTTCCCTGGCCCGGCGAGGGCCACCAAGGTGCTGTTGTCGAGCACCTCGACATCCGCCGTGATCCGCACGCTGGTCGTCATCGAGTGATCCTTCCCCGCCTTTGCTCCGGCGCTCCGCCGCCGGCACGCGCCGTCCTCCCTTGAACGGACTCTTGACTGCCCCCACCTGTCACGCGACTGTCCTGCCCGCTCGTCCCGTGCCCTACACAGAAGCGTAACGTCCTGGTCATAATTCGGCGTTGAAATGCGTGGAGCTTCGGGCACGCGGGCGAGCCGCACACAGGGAGAACTGCATGAGGTTAGCTACATCGGCGCTACTGGGCATGACTGTTACGCTGTCGGGCCTTTCGGCGCTAGCACAGCCTGGGCCCCAGGGCCCGGCGCAACCGGCGCCGGCGCCACCTCCGGCCGCAGCACCCGCGCCGCCTGCCGGTGCGGTGCCGCCTGCCGGTGCGGTGCCGCCCGCCGGTGCGGTGCCGCCCGCCGGTGCGGTGCCGCCCGCCGGTGCGGTGCCGCCCGCCGGTGCGGTGCCCCCCGCCGGCGCGGTGCCGCCTGCCGGTGCGGCAGCGCCGACACCGCCGCCTGCCGCCGCGGCGCCGGCGCCGGTGCCGCCGCCGGCAGAGCAGCTTCCGCCGCCGCCTCCTCCTGGCGCGCCGGCGACCGCCGCACCGCCGCCGCCGCCGCCGCCGGCGGAGGTGTTCGCGCCGACCGCCGAGGCCGCGGTCGTGAAGGAGCAGCAGCCGCTCGCCGGCTGGCACGGCGGTTTCTTCTTGCGGGACGCCAGCGACACCTTCCGGCTGTACCCGAAGGGGAGGATGAACCTCGACTTCTACAGCACCTTCGGCGGCGGCGTGTCGGACGTGAACGCGACGAGCGGCGGGGGCGCGCTCAAGCCGCGCTTCTTCGTCCGCCGCGCGCGGCTGGAGCTGGCCGGCGAGTTCCTGAAGAAGTGGTCCTTTGACGTCGACGTCGACTTCGGCGGCCAAGGGCTCGCGAACATGAACGGCAGGACCGAGAACGCCGCCGCGGCTCCCGGCCAGACGCCGACCGCCGAGACCGCGCGCTTCGCCCCCGTCGAGAGCACGACCTCGAACGCGGTGCTCGCCGACGTCTGGATCAACTACTCGGTCATGCCCGCGCTGAACTTCATGTTCGGGCAGTACTCGACGTTCTTCTCGATGGATAACCAGACGAGCGACAACACCTCGACGTTCCTCGAGCGCAACATCGCGACCCGGAGCTTCACCTACCCCGAGGGCAAGGACATCGGCCTGACCATCTGGGGCGACGTCGCCGACAGGAGGCTCGTCTACGGCGTCAGCGTGCTCAGCGGCGACGGGCAGAACCGGCCCGGCGTCGACGCCCCGCCCGATTTCGTCGCCCGCGTCTTCGCGCGCCCGTTCGGCGGCGACAAGAAGGCGTTGCTCGCGAAGGCGCAGATCGGCATCAGCGCGCGCCACGGCGAGCGAGACCAGGAGTTCGTGGGCTACGACTACTCGCCCATCAGGACGGGGCAGGGCTACGCGCTCTGGGGCGCCGGCTACACGGACTCGCTGAGGCGCCCGATCCACGTCATCCCGTCGGGCGCGCAGAACGCGATCGGCGGCGAGCTCCGGCTGCCGATCGAGATGGTCGAGCTCCGGGCCGAGGCCTACTACGTCGCGAACAACACCCGCGAGGCCGTGGAGGGCTATCAGCTCACGAACACCGAGCGGCTCGGGCAGGTGAGGGGGCTCGGGTGGTACGTGCAGCTCTCGGCGTGGCCGGTGGGCGACACCTTCGTCAGCGGCGATCCGGGGTTCAGCCCGCGCCCCACCAAGATCGACCTCTCGAAGGAGCTCGAGAAGCCGAAGTCGGGCCTCGAGGTCGCCGCGCTCCTCGCCGGGATCAACGCGACGTACGACGGCGCGTCGCGCGAGGGCGCGTACGACGAGCGGACGCCGGGCGCCGAGAACGGGCCGGGCACCGACCTCAACGTCCTGCAGATCGGCCTCGCCGCGAACTACTGGCATACGAAGAACGTGCGGCTCGGCGTGAATTACAGCGCCTACCTGACGCCGGGCAGCGGCTCGAGCGACAACCTGCTCCGGGTGCCGGGCAACACCCTGACCGAGCCCGATCCGGACGCGCACGCGCTGCACGAGCTCAGCGCCCGGCTCGGCCTGTCCTTCTAGGCGCGCGTCGCGCCTCCCCCGCCGCGGCCGGCGCGCCGGCCGCGCTCCTCGATCGTTCGTTTGCCCTCCAACGAAGCGCGCCGGCAGGCCTCCCTGCGCGGCGCGCCGCGGTGCGGCCCGCGCAGGCCGGCCAAATGGCGCGCCTCAATTTTGGCCCAGGACACCCCGGCGGGGTACCCGTCGGGCCATGCGCGAGATGCGTCAGTGGATCGCCGTCGGTGCAGCCGTGGGGCTCGTGGCGGTGACCCTCCCCATGCTGCGCGAGCACGACGTCCAGCTCGGAGGGCTGCTCGCCAAGAAGACGACCGCCGGCGGGCCGAAGATCACGCGGACCGTGACGCCGCCGCCGCTCACGGACCTCGACCTCACGCGCATCGACGACCGGAGGAGCCCGCCGACGGCGCCGGCGCACGGCAGCCGCGTCGCGGAGCTGACCATCGACCCGATGTACCAGCGCGCGGCGATCGGCTTCCTGCGGGCCGGCCAGGTCCCGGAGGGCGCGGTCGTGATGACCGATATCCGCACCGGGAAGGTGCTCGTCTGGGCGAGCTACGTGCACGAAGGCGCGCTGCACGACGTCGCCGCGGAGGCCACCGCGCCGTCGGCGAGCGTCTTCAAGGTCGTGACGGGCACCGCCCTCGTCGAGGCCGGCCTGAGCCCGAACACGAAGCAGTGTTACTCGGGCGGCGAGCACTCGATCCGGCCGGCCGACATGATCGACAACAAGCGGCGCGACAAGTACTGCGCGACGCTCACGCAGGCGATGGGCCGCAGCATCAACACGGTGTTCGCGCGGCTCGCCGCCAAGAACCTCGATCACGAGAAGCTCGGCGCCGTGGCCGCGAAGCTCGGCTGGGGGCAGGACACGCCGTTCGACGTCAACGTCGCGACGAGCACGATCGCGCTGCCGGAAGACGAGCTCGGCTTCGCGCGCACCGCGGCGGGCTTCTGGAACACGACGCTGTCACCGTTCCAGGGGGCGAACCTGGCGACCACCCTCGCCAACGGCGGCGAGATGATCCGGCTCCACGTCGTGTCGAGCGTCAAGGACGAGATCGGCGAGATCTACCAGGGCGTGAGCGAGCGGCAGGTGCTCAAGCGCGTGATGGACGAGACCACGGCGAGCGCGGTGACCACGATGATGGAGGCGACGGTGGATAACGGGACGAGCTATCGCTCGTTCCACGACCGCAACGGCCGCGCCTACCTCCCGGATATCCGCGTCGCCGGCAAGACGGGGACGCTCACGAAGCCGACGCCCGAGGGGCCCTTCTACACCTGGTTCGTCGGCTTCGCCCCGAGCCGCAAGCCGGAGGTCGCGATCTCGGTGATGGTCGCCAACGGCGCGAAATGGCGCGTGAAAGCGACCAACGTCGCGTGCGACATGCTCCGCACCTACTTCGCGGACAAGGGCGCGCCCGGCGTGACCGACCCGAACAACCGGACCGGATCGACCGCCCGGCGGTGACGCACGCCCGGGCCGGCCGCCGAGCCGCGGCGCGAAAGGCCCGGGTCCGGCGCGCCGCGCGGCGTCGCGCGGCGCGGCGCAGCAGCGTTCGAGCACGGCGAAGCTCCGGACCGAGCCGACTCGGCCGGCAGCGCCGCCCGCCTCCGGGCCGGGCGTCAGGGAGACCACGCGTCGGGCTGCGTGACCCGTCGCATCGCCGAGTGCGCTCGGCAGGATTCCGCCCTGGCCGCGATCCAACAATCCGGCGATGGTGGCCCGCGCGAGCGATGTGCCCGCTCGATGGCTGCCGGGTTTGCAGGACCATTGTACGCCCGCGGCAGCGATCCATTTATAGAACTTTTCCGCCCGGGGCCGGCTCCGCGACCACCTGCTCGCCGTCCGCGGCGCGAAGGTCCGGGCCGCTCCGATGCAGCCGGACACCCTGGTCCAGGGTGGGACCTAGTTGCGAGAGGTGCTGCTTGTGCAGCTTGTGCTCGGCCGAGATCTGCGTGCTAGCATCTCTGTTGTGCAGGTTGTGCTCCGCAAGCTCGGCCGGGGATCGCGCGCAGTCGTTGGCCGGCTCGTCCGTGCACCACGGAAAGGCTCGGTCATCGTCATCGAGTTCTCCGACGGAATGCATGAATATGTGACGACGCCAGTCAAGCGCGTGTTGCGCCTCGCCGGGCGCGAGGTCTTCTACATAGAGACCGTGAACTCCCGGTACCGCCTCGAGGTCCGCGGCCGCGAGGTGGCGCTGGACGGCGCGGTCGGCGGCTGAGCGCTGCCGGGTGCGCCCGGGCAGCGCGAATCCCGCGCGCGACCTGCCGACGTGCTGACGTGCCAGCGTAACAGCGCGCAACTCCCCGACAAATCGCGCAGATCCCGCAGGCGGAGGCCCACGAGCGGTCGGCCTGGCCGGGCGTCGTACTGCACGCGCGTCTAGCGCGAGAACTGCGTTTCGAAGCGCATTGCCCCTTGCGCTTCCATGCGCTCTTGGGCAGAGTCCCGCTCCCTTTGAGGGGCCCCGCGGTAGGCCATCCACCGGTGCAGGATGGGGCTCGCCTGGCGAGCTGTCGTCACGATGCCGCGCCCGTGCCCCCGACCGTGAGGAGATTGAAGCATGGGCAAGCGCGATCGTCGCCAGTCGATGAAGATGAGGCGCCGCAAGGCGCAGGCTGCCAAGAAGGAGCGCGCCAAGCGCAGCAAGCTGTCGCGGGCCACGACGGAGGTCGCCGGCAAGGCGAAGAAGCCCCGCGCCCCCAAGAGCGCCGCCGTTCCCGCGACTCCTGCCCCGGCTTCCTGACGGTGCGCGGCCGGTCCGCCGGCCACGCGCTGGATCCATCCCGCAGAACCGTCCCGACATTCCTCGAGATCGCGCCCGCCGGCGCCGTGAGGCCCCGGCGCGATCCCGGCGATCGCCACGATTGCGCGCGCCGGCGCCGTGAGGACCCCGGCGCGCGGTCCGCCGCGTAGCCTCGTGCCGCCCGGCTCAGCGGCGCCGTTCACTCGTCGCGAATGACGCGCGTGTGAAGGCTCATGCCGGGTCGCCGGCCCGGGTCGATCGCGCTCGCCGCCTCGCCGGCCGGCTTCTCCTTGGGCGGCGGCTCGCCGAGCAGCCCAGTGTCGCCGTCTCTTCGCTCCTCGCCGACCAGCTCCCAGTGGCCTCGCTCGTCGCGCCAGCGCTGCGCGATCCGGGTGGTACGGACCGTGGCCTCGTCGTGCCGCAGCCAGAGGACGTCGAGGTAGACCTCGGCCTCGTCGCGCTGGGTCATCTCGAAGCCGCCGAACTCCACGTCGACGACGCGGAGGCGGGCGCCCCAATCGGCGTGGCGGCGCATGAAGTCGTCCCGCGCCCTCGAGCCGACGCGCTCGAGCGCGACATCCATGCGGCCGAACCGGGCCGCCGTGTTCATCTCGAGCGCCGCTTCGGTGAGGCGCTGGGAGTTGCTCGGGGCGATGCCACAGCCGGCGAGGGCGAGGCTCAGGGCGAGGAGGGCGCGCATGGCCGACCACCGTGGGCGAAGGGGCCGGCGCGGGCAAAGTTTCCGGCGGCGCGGGGCGCTCAGAACGAGTTCGTCGCGACGAAGTAAAACTGGCCGCCCGGGATCGCGAGCGGGCTCAGGCCGAGCGCGTACCCGAAGCGCAGCTGCGACGAGAGGACGTACCCGAGCGTCAGGCTCAGCCACACCTCGCCGCCGATCGAGGTGTGCAGCTGGGGCGAGTAGAGCAGGCTCCCCTGCGTGAAGAGCGCGAGGTCGTCCATCTCGAAGCGGTTGAATGCGCCGCCGTGGTCGAGGAAGAGGCTCGCGTCGATGCGGCGCAGGTAGAGCGGCAGCGTCGAGAGGCCGCGATCGGGCTCCAGGACGGGCACGCGGTACTCGAACGTCTGCGAGAAATACGAGCGGCCGGCCATCACGCCCGGCGCGTAGCCGCGGAGCGTGAACGAGCTATTCGTGACGCCGGTGAGCAGGGTGTCGACGAGCGTGAGGTTCTCGAGATCGTACCCGCCGACGGCGTAGGCGGCGCCCCGAGGGAAGTTGCCGCCGGAGACCGCCCCGGCGACGCGGAAGGCGAGGGTGTGGTCGCCAGGCCAGGGCATCGCGACGTAGGCGCTGAGCGAGGTCGAGAACGCGTAGGTCGTATAGCTGCTGCCCGTCTCCGGGCCGGCGTAATCGAGGCCCGCGTTGAGCGAGATCCCGCGCGGCGCGCCGGACGCCTCGATCGAGCCCTCGGCGTTCGAGAACCCATAGCCGAGGTGCGCGAGGTTCAGCGTGCCCTGCGGCGGGAGGATGGTCCGCGGCGCGTACGGGTCGAGCTCGCTGCCGACGGGGAGCTGCCCCTTGAAAGCGACGCTGCTGAACGACGCGGCCAGGCTCTGCCGCGAGAACTCGCCGCGGATCGGGTAGCTGACGCCCGAGACGACGCCGATCGATCGCTCGTCGTAGGTGACGTTGCGGCCGCTGATGCGGTAGCCGCTGCGCGGCGTCATGGCGTAGTACGCGCGGACGCCGAGATCGATGGGCAGCCGCCCGTAGGTGTACCCGACGAGGACGGTCGGGGCGGGCGCGTCCGGCTGCACGGTGAGCTCGCCGAAGACCGAGTGACGACCGACGATGTCCGAGCCGGTCACGCTCACCGTCAGCGCGTTCGACCCGTAGCTCCCGGGCGCGTAGTCGAGCGTGATCGCGCGCGGCGCGAGCGTCGGAAGCGGGTTGTACGGGGAGCGCTCGAGCCGCACCGCCGCGGGCGCGGTCGGCGGATCGGGGCGGTCGGTCGGGGGCGCCGGCGCCGGGAGGAAGCGCGCCGGATCGAGCGGCATGACGAAGAGGTCGTGGCCGCGGGACGTATATCCGACATAGACAAGCGTCTTGCCGTCGGGGCTGATCGCCGGATGGAAGGCCCCGAGTCTCACGTTGGTGACCTGCCGCAGCGCGCCGGTCGAGAGCGCGTACGCGTAGACGTTGTGGATGCCCGTGCGGTCCGAGGTGAAATAGAGCGTCTCGCCGTCGGGCGACCAGACCGGGCTCATGTCGGTCGCGCGATCGCGCGTCACCTCACGGAAGCTGCCGGTGGCGACGTCGACCACGCGGATGTCGCGGTAGCCGCCGGCGGTCCAGGCGCTGTAGGCGAGGCGCTTGCCGTCGGGGGAGAACGACGGGGAGTAGGCCTGCTCGAAGCGGGCGCTCGGCACGAGATCGCGCCGCTCGGAGAGGGCGCCGTCCCGCGAGAGCCGCGCGATCTCGAGGTAGCGGGTGCCCTTGCTGTTGAGCGAGAAGGCGACGAGATCGCCGGTCGGGCTCACGTCCGGGGCCGAGGACCGGAGGCCGCGCGTCAGCCGGCGGCGCGAGGGCTCGTCGCCGTCCGGCGCCTCCTCACCGCGCGGGAGGAAGACCAGGTCGTCCCGGTAGTACTGATTGCGCCACGGCATGAGCGCCGCGAAGATCATGTCGCCGGCCGGCGTGAACGCCGGTCGCGAGGCCGTGTTGGTGCGCGCGACCAGCGTTTCCTTGCGCTCGGTTCCGGGCGCGGGCGCGGCGAGCGAGAGGCGGTAGATGCCGGGGCGCTCGCGGCCGTCGTCGCGGAAGTAGACGATCTCGTCCGCGGACGTCCGACGCGCGACGGGCGGAACGAACCGCGGGTAATGGACGGTGCGGCCGTGGTGCGTGAGCCGCGCGCCTTCGCGGAGGCCGCGCGCCTCGACGGCCGCCATCTGCTCCCGGTAGAGCCGGCGGAGGTGGTCCTTCCAGCCCTCGTACAGCTCGACGTAGGTCTTGCCGGTGACGCGGCGGATGGCGCGGTTGATCCCCCACGGGACGAGCGACGCGCCGTAGTCGGCGGAGACGGCGCGCATCGTGTTCGGCCCGTAGACGTCGAGGATCCATCCCAGGAACCTCGAGCCGTAGAGGTACCAGAGGGTGCCCTGCGGCCAGCGGAACGGGGAGCTCGAGATCTGATCGAGCCCCGCGATGTTGTCCTCGAGCACGTCGGCGCGCAGGTACATGTCGAACATGGTCGAGCGCATCCGGCCGCCGCTCGTGTGGTTGCTCTCGCTCACGACGGCGAGCCCCTCGATGATCCACCGCGGCTGCACCTGGTTCGGCGAGAACGACTTGCCAACGATCGCGTTCAGGATCGCGGGGATGCCCGACGTGTTGTCGATGTGCGCGATGTGCGTGAACTCGTGCGTGAGCAGGTCGAGGTACCAGTCGTCGTAGTCGCCCAGCGTCGACATGTCCTCGGGCCCCGACGCGAGGAGGTGGATCGCGTTGTACGGGAGCGTGCCGGCCGAGCCGTTCGCGATCTCCGAGTCGTCGGTGATCACGATCTCGGTGCGGTCCCGCGGGGCGTAGCCGAGCGCGCCCTCGACGCGCCCGTAGATCGTCTCGGCGAGCACGGCGATGCGCGCAGCGACGGGCTCGAGGCCCTGCGGGTGGTGCACCCGGAAGTGGTCGGTCTCGTAGGTCCAGAACGCGAGATCGGGATCGCCGGTCGCCCGGGCGGGCCGCGGCGCGAGGAGCAGCAGCGCCGCGAGGGCGACGGCGGAGAGGACGGAGGCTGCGCGGCGGAGCGGCCGGCTCGCCCGCGAGCCGGAGCGCGAGAAGAAACGGTTCACCAGGATCGAGGCGGCGTGGCGGCGTCAGAGGTCGTCGTAGAAGAGCGGCTCCCTGTTGCGCGTGAACCGGGAAACGAGCTGGCGGCCCTCCGCCGAGATCTGCGTGATCCGGGCGCCGAAGCCCGGCTCGGCCGAGTCCTTCGAGCCGCCGGCCTCGCGCGTCCACCGGACCGCCGCCAGCGCGGTGAACTCGTAGTCGCCCGGCAGGCGGACACGCAAGGTCACGACGGAGCCGATCGGCGGGATCTTGTAGGTCGCGACGAAGATGCCCCCGTGCTCGATCACGTCGTTGCCAGCGAGCCCCTTGTAAAAGTTCGACGGGGTGAGAGCGCCTAGCTCGACGTCGACGACGGCGGCGGGCGCGCGGTTGTCGACCGGCGGCGGCGCGGCCTGGGGCGGCGGCGCTCGGCGCGCGTCCGCAGCCGGATGAGGCGCGGCGGGGTACGCGGGCGGGGCCGGCGCATGCCGCGGCGGCTGCGGCGAGGGCAGCGTCTGCTGGAGGTGCGCAGGGGCGGCCACCGCGACCGGCGCAGGGGCGGCCACCGCGACCGGCGGCGGCGCAGCGACCGGGGCGGGCGCACGGGCCGCCGCGACGGGTGCGGGCGCGGCTACCGGGACCGGGACCGGTGCAGGCGCAACTGCGACGGGCGCAGGCGCAACTGCGACGGGCGCAGGCGCCACCGCGACGGGCGCAGGCGCCACCGCGACCGGCGGCGGCGCGGCCGCCGCAGCGGGCGCCGGCGGCTGCGCGCCTGCGGCGGCCTGCGCCCTGCTCAGCGCGTGCACCTTGCTCAGCGAGGACGCGACGTGCTCCATCAAGACGTCGATCACGGGATCGGCCACCGTGATCCTCTGCAGGCGGTTCAGGACGTCGCGCACGTGGCCGAGCGCGACCTCGCTGCCGTCGAGGGTCTGTCCCCCGGAGCGCTCGATGCGGTGCATGATGCCCATCGCCTGCGCGATCGGCTCGGCGAGCGCCTCGACGTCCGGCGACACTCCCCCGTTCGACTGGAGCGCATTGAGCGCCGATGCGAGCAGTTCGCGGGCGCTTTTCGCAAGCTGCGCGGGTTCCGACATGAATCCTCCGAAGGGCGCATCCTACGCGGTCGCGCGCGCGCAGGTTCAGGTTTCGATGGCCCGCGCGCCGGCCAGGCGACCCCGCCGGCGCGGCGGCCGGCGCCGCGGCCGGTAGCCGAGCGCGCCCGGGCCGGCCGTCACCCGCTCGGCGCGCCCGACGCCACGAGCGCCGCGAGCTCGCCCGCCGACGCCGGCTCGCCGTCGATCTCCCCCTCCAGCAGCGCGACGGCCGTGTCGCCGGTCCTCACGAGGACCACCCCGCCCTGCGCCACCGCCTCGCCCGGCGCGAGCGCTCCCGGGAAGGTCGGCGCCGGCGCGGCCCGCAGGACGATGACGCAGGCGCCCTCGATCTCGGTCCACGCCCCCGGCGCCGGCGCGAGGGCGCGGATGTGCCGGAGCACGCGCTCCGTCGGCCAGGACCAGCAGATCGCGCACGCCTCGTCGTCCGGCGCGGGCGCCTGCGTCGCGAGCGCCGGATCCTGGGCGACGCCCGCCACCTCGTCGCCGCGCGCGAACCGGGCGACCGTGCGTCGCAGGACGCGCAGGCTCGGCCGGTCCAGCGCGCGGGCGAGCTGCCACGCGGTCCACGCCGGATCGATCGGGAGCCGCTCCTGGTCGAGGATGTCTCCGGTGTCGTACTCCGCCTCGATCCGGTGCGCCGTGACGCCGCTCTCGGCGTCGCCCGAGGCGATCGCCCAGTAGGTGGGATCGGGCCCGCGGTGGCGCGGGAGCAGCGAGGGGTGCACGCCGATCCCGCCGAGCCGCGCCGCCCGCACGAGCGACATCGGCAGGCGCGTGGTCCAGAACCAGCTCACCAGGAGATCGGGCGCGAGCGCCTCGACGCGCGACCTGAGCTCGGGCCGCTCGACGTCGGGGCGCAGGAGGAGGCGCTCGCCGAAGAGGCGGCGGGCGCGGCGGAGCCCCACCGCGTCGGCGCGGCTGATCGCGGCGAGCGCGATCTCGTGGCCGTCGCCGTGGAGCAGCAGCGCGGCCAGCGGGAGGCCGAAAAAGGCGACCCGGAGGGGGCGCTCGCCCGGGCGTCGGCCGAAAAGTTTTCCGTGTCCGAGCAGGCTGATAGGTGAAGGGTCCGATGGCGGCGCCCCCTCCGCAAGGCTCATTTCGTCCGGCGCTCCGGCCCGGCCACCGCTACGACGCGTCCGCCGCGCGCCGGCCGATCCTCGTGTTCGAGGACGTATATAAGTCGTACCGCGCGGATCAGCCGGTGCTCCGAGGGATGTCGCTCTCGATCGAGCGGGGCGAGTTCGTGTTCATCACCGGCCCGAGCGGCTCGGGCAAGAGCACGCTCCTCCGGCTCGTGCACCGCACCGAGCGCGTCGACGACGGCCGGATCCTGTTCCTCGGCCGGGACGTCGCGCGCCTGACCGACGCGTCGATCCCCGCGCTCCGGCGCAACGTCGGCTTCGTGTTCCAGGATTTCAAGCTGGTCCCGAGCTGGACGGTGTTCGACAACGTGGCGATCACGCTCGAGGTCCTCGGCCTGCCGTCGCGCCTGCTCCGGACCCGGGTCGGCGAGGCGCTCGAGCGCGTCGGCCTGTCGGGGCGCGGCGGCGACCGGGCGCAGGTGCTGAGCGGCGGCGAGCAGCAGCGCGTCTCGATCGCGCGCGCGATCGTCGGGGAGCCGGCGCTGATCCTGGCGGACGAGCCGACGGGCAACCTCGACCCGCAGCTCGCGATCGATCTGCTCGGGCTGTTCGAGGACATCCACGAGACCGGCACGACGGTCCTGTTCGCGACGCACGATCGGACGCTGCTCGACGTGCGCCCGCGGCGCGTGGTCGTGCTCGACGACGGCAAGGCGACGGACGTGCCGCACGGCCTCGGGTCCGGCGGCGAGCTCGCCGGCGACGACGGCGACGCCGTCGAGGACGAGATGGACAGCGGCGTGCGCGGCGCGGCGTAGCGCCGAGGGCTCCGGCTCAGGCTCCGGGGATAGAAGAGGGAACGGGATGCAGACGAGCGAGCGTGACGATCGGCGGAGATGGCTTCGCACCTGGCGGGCCGGGAGGAGCGACTGGCGCCTGCAGGCGCTGTCGATCTTCTCGCTCGCGGTCGCGTTCGTCTGCCTCGCGTCGGCCCTCCTCGTGGTCACGAACCTCATGGCTGTGCGCGATCGCTGGTCGCGCGCGGGCCGCGCCACGGTCTACCTGCGCGACAGCGCGACCGACGCGGAGGTCGCGGAGCTCACCCGCGCGCTCGAGGGCACGGACGGGGTCAAGAAGGTCCGCCTGGTGACGAGCGCCGAGGCGCGCCGCGAGGTGGTGCACGACGACGGCGACAAGGCCCTCGCCGCGCTGCCGCCGAGCGCGTTCCCCGCGTCCCTCGAGGTCGGCTTCACCGAGGAGATCTCCGACGAGGCGCTCGCGTCGATGACCGTGAAGCTGCGCGCCCTGCCGGCCGTGGACACGGTGGAGACCTACCAGCGCTGGACGGAGCGGCTCTCGTCGCTCCTCGGCGGCGGCGTGGCCGCGAGCACCTGCCTCGCGGCGATCGTCCTCTGCGCCGTCGTCAGCGTCATCGGCTCGACGATGCGCCTCCTCTTGCACCGCCGGAAGATCGAGGTCGAGGTGCTGAAGCTGGTCGGCGCGACCGACGGCTTCGTGCGCCGGCCGTTCATCGTCGAGGGCGCGACGCAGGGCGCCGCCGGCGCGGCCGGCGCGCTCCTCATGCTCGGCGCGCTGTTCCTGATGGTGCGGGGCCGCTTCGATCACGAGCTCGCCAACCTGCTCGGCGTCTCGCCGTCGTTCCTGCCCTGGGAGGTCGCGCTCGGCATGGTCGGCCTCGGCGCCGCCCTCGGCGCCGCCACCGCGCTGCTCACGCTGCGCAAGATGGTGGCCGTGTGAGGCGCCGCGCCCGGCTCGCGCCGATCGCGCTGGCGCTCTTGACCGGCGCGGCGACCAGCGGCGCCGCGGTCCCGGCGGCCGACGCCCCGTCGTCGCCCTCGGCCTCCCTGGCGGCGCCGGCGGCGCGCCCGAGCTCCGCGCTGGCGGAGAACGATCTCGATCGGCTGCTCGCGAAGCTCGACGCCGAGGAGAAGGCGCTGCGCGCGGAGCTCGACTCCATCGGCCCCGCGCTCGAGCTCACCCGCCGCCGCATGGTCGCGCGCGGCCGCGCGTACTACCGCCACGTCCGCGCCGGCTTCCTCCCGGTGGGCGGCGGGTTCGACGCGCTGGTCGACCACGCCGCCCGCGTGGAGCGCACCCGGCTCGCGCTCGAGCGCGATCTCGCCCGCGAGGCCGAGCTGACCCGGCGCAGCGCCGAGCTCGCGGATCGGCTCACGCACCTCGGCGCGGAGCGCGCGCCGCTCGAGGTGCACCGCGAGGCGATGAACCGCGCGCGGGTCGCGCTGGCCCAGGAGGAGGAGCGCCGCGCCGCGTTCTCGCGCGCGTTCGAGACGAGCGTGCGCCCCGACTACCTCGCGATCTACGGCGCCGACACCGGCCCCGCCGAGCTCGATCGGCGCGCCGGCTTCCGCTCCCTCCTCGGCCGGCTCCCCTTCCCCATCGCCGGCCGCGCCGAGGTGCGCAAGGTGTCGCGCCGCGGCGCCGGCGGGCCCGGCGTCGAGCTCACCGCGCTCTCCGGCGCGCCGGTCCGCAGCGTGGCCGCGGGGCGGGTCGCCTTCGCCGACACCTACGCGGATTACGGGCTCACGGTGATCGTCGATCACGGCGAGCGGCACTACTCGGTGTACGCGAACCTCGGCGCCGCCGACGTGCGCGCCGGCGATCAGGTCGCAGGCGGGGCGCGGGTGGGCACGGTCGGGAGCGGGCCGGACGGCGCGAAGCTCTACTTCGAGCTCCGGCGCGGCGCCGACGTGATCGACCCGGGCCCCTGGTTCGGGATGTAGCGACGCAGGACCGCAGCGACGCAAACCGCAGGGCGCCTCGCGCGCCGCCGCGACGCGAGCCCGTGCGTCGCCCGAGTTGTGCTAAGGCGGCCCTCGTGAATCGCCCTGACGGCCGCGCCCTCGACGTCCACCGCCCGGTGGAGATGATCCTCGGGTTCCACCGCAACGCGGAGGGGTCCGTCCTCTACCGCGCCGGGAGGACGGTCGTGCTCTGCACGGCGTCGGTCGAGCCCACCGTGCCCGCGTGGATGATCGGCAAGGGGGCGGGCTGGCTCACGGCCGAGTACCAGATGCACCCGCGATCGAGCCCGACCCGGAGGGAGCCGCGCGACGGGCGGGGCAAGGCGCCGAGCGGGCGCACGCAGGAGATCCAGCGGCTCATCGGGCGCGCGCTCCGCGCGGCGATCGACATGAAGCAGCTCGGCGAGCAGACGATCGCGATCGACTGCGACATCCTCGAGGCGGACGGGGGCACGCGGACCGCGTCGATCACCGCCGGGTTCGTGGCGCTCGCGCTGGCGCTCGACCGGATGCGCGCGGCCGGGTCGCTGAAGGGGCCGGCGCTCCGCGATCAGGTGGCGGCGATCAGCGTGGGCCACCTCCCGGGCGGGCTCGCCCTCGATCTCGTGTACACGGAGGACAGCGCGGCGCGCGTCGACATGAACGTCGTGGCGACCGCGGTCGGCGCGATCGTCGAGGTCCAGGCGACCGCCGAGGACGAGGCCATCCCCCGGACGGAGCTCGACCGCATGATCGACCTCGCGCTCGCGGGCGTGGCGTCGCTCGCGAGCGCGCAGCACCGCGCGCTGAGCGACGCCGGCGTCGACCTCGCGGCGCTGTTCCAGACCGATCACTGGAGGGTCGCGTGAGCCGGGAGCCGCTCTGCCTGCTCGCCGCGACCTCGAACCGGGGCAAGCTCGCGGAGCTGCGGTCGCTGCTCGCCGATCTCCCGATCGAGGTGCGCTCGCTGGCCGAGGTGTTGCCGGACGCGCCGCCGGTGGTCGAGGACGGCGCGACGTTCCTGGAGAACGCGCTCCTCAAGGTGCGCGCCGGGGCGCTCCGGTCGGGCCTGGTGACGCTCGCCGAGGACTCGGGGCTCGAGGTGGACGCGCTCGGCGGCCGGCCGGGCGTGCGGTCCGCCCGCTTCGCCGGCGAGCACGCGACCGACGCGGAGAACAACGCGGCGCTGCTCGCGGCGCTCGCGGACGTGCCAGACGACCAGCGTCGAGCGCGCTTCCGCTGCGTGATGGTCCTGCTCGATCCGCGGTCTGCGGAGCAGCCCGTCGTCACCGAAGGGCGCTGCGAGGGGTGGATCGCCAGGCAGCCCAAGGGCTCGGGCGGCTTCGGCTACGACCCGCTGTTCGTCGTGGAAGCGTACGGACGGACCATGGCCGAGCTCGGCGAGGCCGAGAAGAACCGCGTGAGCCACCGCGGCGAGGCGGCGCAGGCGATGCGCTCCGCGCTGGAGGCGCTGATCGCGCGGCGGTAGGCTGGCGCGACGCGCGACGCGCGACGCCGTCGGAGCGCTCCGACGGCGGTTGACCCCGTCCGGGACCGCTTGTAATCGCGACCCGAGGCACCCAGGTACTGCCTGGTGATCGGATCCCCTGATGAAGCAGGACTGGAAGGCCGTCGGAAGCTACGGGACCGTCGGTCTCGAGGTGGTGCTCTGCATCCTGGTCGGCCTGTTCATCGGCCGCTGGCTCGACGCGAAGCTCGGGACCGAGCCGTACCTCGCGGTGCTCTGGTTCTTCTTCGGCCTCGGCGCCGCCGGCAAGGCGGTCCACCGGGCGTGGAGGGAGATGCAGGCGGCGGCCGCGCGCGAGGAGCGCGAGCAGGGCAACCCCGCGCCGATGTTCGACGACCGCAAGGCGCTCGCGGACGAGCGCGCGGCGAGCGGTCACGGGAACCGCCGGGCGGACTCGATCGACGTGGTCCCCTACCCCGACGAGCGGCAGCCCGCGAAGGAGCACGATGAGCGCTGAGCGAAGCCCCGGGACGCGCGGCGGCGGCCCGCCGCACGAGGAGCCGGACGCGGACGGACAGCCCGGCGTCGGCGACGCGACCATGCGGGCCGTGCTCCGCTGGGTGGCCGGCACCGCGGCGGTCCTGGCCGTGGCCGCGCTGCTCGCGTACGGCGTGCGCGCGGCGCTCGGCGTCGGCATCGGGGGCGCCATCGCCACCGCGAACCTGTACGTCTTCGCGCGCATCGTCGACGCGTTCCTCTCGCGCAGGGGCCGCACCGTGTCGTGGACGCTGATCGCGATCATCAAGCTCCTCGGCCTGATGGGCGGCGTCTGGCTCGTCCTGAAGAGCGAGCTCGTCTCGGGGGTCGCGCTGATGGTCGGCTACGCCTCGCTCGTGGTCGGCATCACCCTGGGGACGCTGTTCGGGCCGAAGCCCCCGGCCGACGGAGCCCCCCCTGGCGCTCGCGGCTGAGCTCCCGCGTCGGCCGGCGCCGCCGCCGGCGACCCGCGCGACGCGGCGGCGCGTCGGCGCGCTCCAGGGTGCCCACCGTAAAGGAGTTGTGGTAGAGGCGAGGCCCCTCGACCGAGGGCGAACTCCCCCAAGGCGCGCCGGCGCGCGCGGCCGTCCCGGCACAGCCGCGCGGCCGTCGGCGCCGCGCATCGACGACGAAAGCCATGCCTGAGCATACAGGGTTCCTCACGTACCTCCTGGCGCAGCTCCCCGGACTCCGGGAGAACGCTCGCAACATCGGCAAGACGTTCATCGGTCACCACACGGTCGACTACCGCGGGACCGAGCCGATCTTCATGAGCCTCCTCATCATGGTGCTGTTCGTGCTGCTCGCGAGCGAGGTGCGCGGGCAGTACCGGCGCCTGAACGAGTCCGTGGTCCCGGAGGACAAGCTCACGCTGCGCACGTTCTTCGAGGCGTTCTTCGGCTACTTCTACGGCATGGCTCGGGACGTGATGGGGCCCGAGAACGCGAAGCGGTACTTCCCGCTCATCGGGGGCTCGGCGGCGTTCATCTTCTTCTCGAACGCGTCGGCGCTCATCCCGGGCGTGAACCCGCCGACCTCGAACCTGAACGTCACGATCGGGTGCGCCGTCGTGGTGTTCGTCCTTTTCAACTACTACGGGCTGAAGGAGAACGGCTGGGGCTACATCGCCCACCTCGCCGGGCCGAAGTGGTACCTGGCGCCGCTCATCTTCCCCATCGAGGTCATCTCCACCTGCGTCCGCCCGGTCACGCTCTCGATCCGGCTCATGCTCAACATCGGGGTCGACCACCTCGTGGCGAGCATCTTCCTCGGGCTGGTCGCGCTGTTCGTCCCGGTGCCGCTGATGTTCCTGGCGATCATCGTCATCGTCGTGCAGACGCTGGTGTTCTGCCTGCTGAGCTGCATCTACATCGGGCTCGCGACGGAGAAGGCGGACCACCATCACTGATCGCTTCGCCTGACCGCTCGATCAGGCATCACCCGGCGCCGAGGAGAACGGCGCTGGAGGTGAAGAGAAGGCTAGCCAGCCCTCGAAAATCGGATTAGAGGGGCCCCGCTGTCGATGGGTTGCCCCAGAGCGGTGGGTGGACTGCACGAGCGCGTCCCCTACCGAGCAGTCGAAGAGGTCCCGGGAGCGATCCCCGGTTCTCGAGGGGGTGCCGCCCGCGCGGCCCCCGACCCACGCAGATGTACGCATGCAGCCCCGCGGGCTGTGTGGCTTGAAAGGAGCAGATTCGGATGTCGCTGAAGAGCAAGCTGTCGCTGTCCGCCGTTGTCGGCACTGCGCTGGTACTGGTTCCCGCTATGGCGCTGGCGCAGGATGGCGCGGCGTCGAACAAGTACGACGCGAACTCGTGGCTCGCCGTCGCTGCCGGATTCGCGATCGGCATCGCTGCCCTCGGCGGCACCATGGGCCAGGGTCGCGCCGCTGCGGCCGCCCTCGAGGGTATCTCCCGGAACCCGGGCGCCGCGGCCCGGATCCAGACCCCGATGATCCTCGGCCTGGCGCTCATCGAGTCGCTCGTGCTCCTCTCCTGGGTCATCGCCTTCTTCCTCCAGGGCAAGATCGCCCTCTGAGCCAGCGCCGGCCGCGCCCCATCGGGCCCGGCTCCGCTGCTCCTTTCTCCCCTCCCGCTGCGCCGGCCGAGCGCCCCCTCGATGGGACCTCGCCTGCGCGCGCCCTCCATCTCCTGCGCATAGACCCATCGATGCCGCGGCGTTCGCGGATCGGCTCGCGCGCGCCGCGGCCTGCGTGATCCGTCGCGCGCGCCGCGGCCTGCGCGATCCGTCGCGCGCGCCGCAGGTCGCGCCCCGCCGCTAGCGCACGCGCACCACGGTGCCCGGCTCGTGCGCCGTGGGGAGGACCGCCGTCCAGCCGGCGGGCAGCCGCGGCGACGTCCACCAGAACAGCCGCTGCGCGTCGAGCGGGGCCAGGTTCACGCAGCCGTGGCTCCGCACCTGGCCGAACGAGCGATGCCAGAACGCGCCGTGCAGCCCGACCCCCTTGGAGAAGTACTGCACGTAGGGGACGTCCTCCATCCGGTAATAGCGGTCGGCGCCTTCGTCCTCGAGGTTGTCCATGTCCGAGGTGAGCAGCTTGGCCCAGATGCGGAACGTGCCGGCGGGCGTCGCGCGCGACGATCCGGGCGCGCCCTTGCCGGTCGAGACCAGCGTCGCGAACACCGGGCGACGCCCCTCGTAGGCCACGAGCGTCTGCGTCGAACGCTCGACGTCGATCCACCGCTCGCCCGCCTCGGCGTCGACCTCGGGCGGCGGCGGCGCCACCGACGGGCGCCGGAGATCGCGGAGCGAGATCCACGCCGCCGCGTCGCCGTCCGCGATGCGCGCGAGCTTGCCCGAGGCGCCCTGCGCCTCCTCGAGCGTGGAGACGACCTCGAACCGCGCCTTGCTCTCCTCGGTCCGCGCGAAGCCCGCCGCCGTGCGCGTGAAGAGCGGAGCCCTCTCGGACACGACCCACGCGATCCCGATCTCCGCGGCGCCCGGAGGGACGGTGGCGCCGTGGAAGGCGAACGCGCGCACCGGGCCGAGATCGCGCATCGGCACCCAGAGGCCGCTGTTCGTGCGGCCGTAGCGCGACCCGCCGAGCGCCCGCTCCTCGACGATCGCCACCGCGAAGCCGGGCTCGAGCTGCGCGTCCGGCGCGTCGATGTCGGCCGCCTCGACCCGGCGGTAGCCGAACGACCCGTCGGGGCCGACGAAGTAGTAGCGGTACGGGAGCCCGTCCGGCATCTCGCGCCACGTGCGCACGAGCGGGCTGATCGGACCCGCGGCGGAGAGCTCGACGGCGTCGTCGCAGACCCAGGCCGCGGCCCCGACCTCGAGCCAGCGACCGAGGCAGCCGCCGTCGCGCCGGGCCGCGAAGATGGGCAGCTGCACGTTGCGATCGACGGAGCCGCGCCTGCGCGGGTTCTCGCCCGGCGCCTCGAACAGCGGCTGGTCGCGCTTGAGCACGCGCGCGCTCTTGACCCACGCCGGCAGCGGAGCGTCGCCCTCCGCGACCCACGGCGGCAGCTGCGACGCGAGGACCGCGCCGCCCCAGATCATCGCGCCGAGGCCGACCGCCGCGGCGCCGGCCCTCAGCGCGACGCGGCGCACGCGCCGCAGCAGCGCCGCGCGGGGCAGCTCCACGAGGCCCGCGGCGGCGCCTCCACGCTTCGTCATCGTGCGAGCTCCGGCGGAAGACGCGGGACCGCCGCGATCAGCGGTAGGAGAAGCGCACTTCGTGATCGCAGATCCGGAAGAGATCGCCTTCGACGATGGCCTTCCGGGCGATGCGCTGGCCGTTGTACTCGACGCCGTTCGTCGAGCCCATGTCGACCATGTAGTACTGGCCGTTCAGGAACTCGACCATGGCGTGCTGGCGCGACACGTTCGGGTCCTTGATCGTCAGATCGCTCGACTGCTTGCCGCGCCCGATGATGAACCGGTCCTTGTTCACCACGAACCGCTGCCCCGCGTAGAACGCGGCGAGCGCCGGGCCCGCGGGGACCTGGTTCGGCATCGCCATGTTCATCGGCGGCGGGCCCGGCACGCTCGCCGCCGCCTGCGGCGGCACGCCGTACGGCGGCGGCGCCATCGGCGGCGCGATGGGCGTGGCGTACCCGGCGCCGCTGCTCAGCGGCGGCGGCGGCCCCGAGCGGCTCGCGGCGGCGCCAGGCATGCTCTGGCGCCCGCCGGGGTTCGTGGCCTGCGACGGGAGCGGCGGCGGCGCGCCGAGGCGGGTCACGCTGGTCGGCGGCGGCGGCGGACCGCCGACGCGGCCCGGGATCGGCGGCGGAACGGGCAGGCTGGGCCGCTTCCCGCCGGCGCTGCTGCTGCCCGGCGGCGGCGGCGGCGGCGGCGGCGCGCCCGGCCGGACCTGCCCCGGCGGCGGCGGCGTCAACGCCGGCACCGGCGTCGGCACGGGCCCCACGGGGGACACGCCGTACGGCGGCGAGGGCGCGCCATAGGCAGGCGCGCCGGCCGGCGCGCCGTAGGCCCCCGCGGGCGGCTGCTGCTGCTGCAGGGCGACCATCGGCGGCCCGCCCGGCGGTCCGAAGGGCGGCGGCGAGCCGGGCGTCATCAGCCCGGGCGGCGGGGGCGTCGCGGCCGGAGGCACCGCGCTGGGCTGATGAGCGTGCGGGACCGGCTGGTGCCCGGAGCCGGGCGCCGCGTCGACCCTCGCGGGCGGCGGGAAGGGCGTGCGCGGGCTGTAGCTTCGCTGCCGCGCGTACTGCTTCATCGACTCGTTGATGAGGTAGTCGATGGAGCACTCGAGCTCGCGCGCCATCTGCTCGAACGTCTCCCAAAGGACATCGCGACACTGGAACGTCCGTGCGCTTTTCTTGTTCGGATCCGCGCTCATCTCTACCCAACGATAACGGAGGATGAATTGCGCTGGGAAGCGTCCTCCCGGCCTCTTCCCTGCAAGCACCTGATGGCTCTGGGCCGCGCCGAAGGCGCGCTGCGATCGCGACCATGGCCGCGCGAGATCCGAGGAGCGCGCGCGCGGCTCGCCGCGAAGCGCGCGCCCCCGCCGCGCCCCGCGCCGTGGCAGGAGCGCGGCGCGAGGGGCGCGCCGCGCGCCCTCGTGGCGGCGGGATCGCCCGACGATCCCGCGTGCTGCGCCGGCGCTCGCGTCACTTCTTCTCGCCCTTCTCGAGCTCCGGCTTCCTCTCCTGCATGGCCGGCTCGATGCAGTACTGGACGAACTCGCCGACGGTCTTCACGTCCCTGAGCTCGCGCTCGTTCGACCCCTCTTTCTGCACCTCGCACGCCCACTTGCAGTCCGGATCGGCGTCGCAGACCGGCGCGCGGGTGGTGTCGCCCTCGAGCGGCTTCACCGCCGCGAGATCGGCGGCCGTGCCGAAGGTGAAGTAGTAGGCGATCGCGCTCGTGCGCACCGGCGCCGGGCCCTCGGTGAAGTGCTTCTTCAGCGCCTCGAGGGGCGAGCCCTCCTTTAGGTCGCCGAACGACGCGCCGTACGTGAGCGCCTCGGGCATGGCGAACCCCTTGCTGTCGGGGAGCCTGCTCATGAACTCGTCGATGTGCTTCACCGTCGACATCTTCAGGATGGTCGCGGCGGCGGCGCGGCGGATCTTCCACTTGTCGGTCTTGAACAGGCCGTAGAGCTTCTCGACGACGAGCTCGCGCGGCATCTCGCCGACGCGGCGGAAGGCCTGGTCGAGCACCGCGTCGGGCGCGTCCGCGGTCGCGAGCTCGAGGATGCGCTGGATGTCGCTCGGGTTGTTGCGGTCGAGCCGGCCCTCGAGCGCGGCGAGGGCGGCCTGGCGGCGCTTCTCGGGCTGGTTCTTGTCCGCCGCGAACCCGAGGAGGAAGTCGACCGACGGCCTGCCGCCGAGCTTCTTCATCGAGCCGAAGACCCGGAAGAGCTCCTCCTCCTGGTACTGCGCGAGCTGCGCCTCGAACTGCTTCTCGGTGGGCGTGATCTTCGACGCGGCGTTCGCCGCCTGGAGCTCGGGCTTCTTCGCGTCGACCCACTCGCTGGAGGTGACGAACCTCGCGATGGCGACGAGGTTCGCCGAGGCGGCTTCCTTCGCCGGTGGGTCGCCGTACTCGGACACGAGCGACGCCATCTGGTCGAGCCGCTTCGCCTCGCGCGTCATGAGCTTCGGCAGGCCGGCCACCGCGGGCGGGCCGATGAAGCGCAGGAGCTGCTCCATCCCGTAGGCCTGCGAGCGGTCCTCGAGCCGGTGCTCGAAGTCCGCCATCGCCCAGTCGATGAGGGCGGCCTTGAGCCCCTCCTTCAGCGCCTCGTCCGCGATGATCACGGTCCGATCGGACGTGAGCATCGCGTACGCGGCGTCCTTGTACGGGAACGAGGTGTCCACCGGGCGGGGCTGCCCGGGCGGCGCGACGGGCGGCGGCTTCCTCAGCTCGGCGATGATGGACGGCACGAGCGCGGCCACGATCGACTGCCTCGCCTCCGGGGCCATGGTCGCGAGGGTCTCGACCATGATGCCGATGCCCACGCGCCGGCCCTGCCGCGGCTTCATGCGGATGAGCGACGTGGCCGCCTCGATGCGGAGCGAGTTGTCGTACTTGTCGTGAAACAACACCGCCCTGAGCTTGTCGGGCCCGTGCGCCGTGGTCTCCCACCGGTGGATGTCGTTCTCATTGACGCGGCACCCGCTCGTCGCGAGCCCCACGCCAGCGGTCGCGAGGCACAGCACAAGAAGGCCCGCAGCGCCGACGCGCCGCCCTGCTCGTTCGACAGTTTCCATGCACGTCCCAGGAGGGTCGGGATGGTACCGCCCGCGGCGCTCTGTTTGAAAGAATTTCAAGGGCGGGAAGACGGGAGCGAGGACAAAGTTTGCGCGAAATCCGGCTGGAACTCCAGCACGGCGGCGCCCTCGGAGGCGCCCCCTCTCCGTGCCTCCCTCCCCTGCGTCCCCCCTCCCCTCCCTCTATCCCCCCTCTCCTCCACCTTCCCTCCCCCTCCCTGCCTCCCGCCTCGCCCGCCGAGGCCTGGAGGCCGCTCGAGTCCCCGTGCTTCTGGCGAGCTCAGGCGTGTGTGACGGTGCACGGGAGCGCGTGAAAGCGCCAGTTTCCTCCTGTTGCTTCCTGTTGCTTCCCGTCCGCTTCCGCTGCCCGGGCTGTTTTTCCGTTTCCGTACGGCGCTTTCCCCTCCTTACTCAGGCCTCCCAGACTTCTTGCCCCCGGCGTGGAGTGCGCATATGTGAGCAAGGTAGGTTTAGGTAGGCATGAACGTCCCCTTGTTCGCTCCTCGCCGTGCTCAGCCCGCCGCCGGCCTTGGCGAGCCCTTGCGGTCCGGGGCGCGCGGCGCCGCACGGACCAGCCCGGCGGGGGTCTCGGGCCCTGCCGCGCCGCCGGGACACAGCTACGCCCGGGATGCGGCGGCGCTGGTCCTCCTGGTGTCCGCTCTGTACAGCGCTCTCGCGCTCGCGTCGTTTCGCGCGGATCCGCTGCGCCCGGAGGTCTCGGGCGACGACTGGGTGGGGCCGGTGGGCGCGGCGCTCGCGGGGGCGTCGGTCCAGGCGGTCGGGGTCATCGCGTGGTTCGTCCCGCTGGAGCTCGCGCTGCTCGCGATGCCGCTGCTCGGGGCGAAGCGCTCGATCGCGAGCCTGTTCCGGCTGAGCGGCGACATCGTCGTGGTCATCGTGCTCGCGGCGCTCGCGCACGTGGCGTTCCCGCGGGCGGTCGCGTTCGGCGCGATGCCGCTCGGCGGTGCCGTGGGCGAGCTGTTCGGGGAGGTGCTGCGCGCGCTCTTCTCGAACATCGGGTCGTACATCATCGGGCTCACCATCGTCGCGCTCATCCTGATGGGCCGGGCGACGTTCTCGTTCATCGAGCTGGCGCACCGGGCCGAGCAGCTCGCCGTGGCCATCGCCGCGCGCGTCGCCGGCTGGGCGCGCGCGCTCTTCGGGGCGTGGGCCGCGGCGCGCGATCTGGAGCGGCGGGAGGGCGCCTCGGCGCAGGAGGCGCCGCCGATCATCGCGCGCAACTCGAGCCCCGACGCGATCATCGCCGCGCTGGCCGACGACGCGGACGAGCCGCTCTCCGACCCCGCCGCGAGGACCACGCCCGTCGAGCCGGCCCACGCCGAGGCGCCGGCGCTCGATCTCTGGAAGAGCGCGCCGCTGAGCGCCGCCGCCGAGGAGCCCGCGGCCCCGCCGAAGCCGCGGCGCGGGAGGAAGGCGCAGGCCAAGGAGCCGCGCGAGGCGGCGCCGCAGGGGAGCGAGGCGCGCGAGCCGGCGGTCCGCGGCGGCGACGCGCACGAGGTGGTCATCCACGGCGCCGAGCCGCGCGAGCTGGTCATCCACGGCGCCGAGCCGCGCGAGCTGGTCATCCACGGCGGCGAGGCGCACGAGGTGGTGACCCGCGGCGGCGAGGCGCACGAGGTGGTGAGCCGCGGCGGCGAGGCGCACGAGGTGGTCGTCCACGGCGCCGAGCCGGAGGAGGAGGAGGCGCCCGAGAGCGATGCGCCGCGCGAGGCGGCGCTGCACGGCGCCGGGCCGCGCGAGGGCGCGCAGCGGTTCGTCGAGCTGACCGAGGAAGCGGAGCGCGAAGGACCGCAGCGCGCCGCCGAGCCGCGCGAACGGGCGCAGCGCGCCGCCGAGCCGCGCGAGCGAGCGCAGCGCGCCGCCGAGCCGCGGCGGCCTGCGCGACGGCGCGCCGCGGCGCTCGCAGGGCCGCGCGACGCCGCCGCCCTGGAGGACAGCGACGAGTCGCCGTTCGCGGGCGAGGCGCACCTCGTCGAGAGGATCGTCGAGCGGGAGGTGGAGCTCGACGAGGACGACGCGGTCGAGCCCGCGGCCTTCGAGTCGGACGACGACGACAGCGCGGCCGCGTTCGCGGAGCCGGAGGCGGTCGACGTGCCCACGCCGTCGCCCATCCTGCCGGTGCGCGAGCTGCCGGCGCGGGAGCCGGACGCCCGCCGCGACGTGCCCGCCCGCGAGCCGCGCGACGCGGCCGCTCGCGAGGCCCGCGAGCCGCGCGACGCGGCCGCCCGCGAGGCCCGCGAGCCGCGCGACGTGCCCGCCCGCGAGCCGCGCGACCTGCCCGCCCGCGAGCCGCGCGACCTGCCCGCCCGCGAGCCGCGCGAGCCGGATGCCCGGACGGCCCACCGCGAGCCTCCTCCCGCCGTCGGCCCGGAGCGGCCTCAGGGCGCCGCGCCGCGCGCGCCGACGATCGTCGACACGAGCCGCGCGCTCGTCAGCGAGAAGCCCGCGGTGGTCAAGGTCGTCCCGGCCACCGGCGAGGGCTTCCGCCTGCCGTCGACCGACATGCTCGACGTGCCCGCGGGCGGGCGTCTCCAGCTCGACGCGGATCAGCTGAAAGCCACGGCGCAGCTCCTCGAGAAGACGCTCGCCGACTACGGCGTCAGCGGCAAGGTCGAGGAGATCCACCCCGGGCCCACGGTCACGACGTTCGAGGTCTCGCCCGCCGCCGGCACCAAGGTCTCGAAGGTGGCGGGCCTCGCGGACGACCTCGCGCTCGGCCTGTCGCGCAAGGTCCGCATCGTCGCCCCCATCCCCGGGAAGAACCGGATCGGCTTCGAGATCCCGAACGAGCACCGCCTGCCCGTCAACCTGCGCGAGCTCGTCGAGGATCGCCGCTTCGTCGAGATGAAGGCGCCGCTGCCGTGCGTGCTCGGCCGCGACATCATCGGGACGCCGTACTTCGCCGACCTCGCGTCGATGCCGCACGTCATCGTCGCGGGCGCGACCGGCGCCGGCAAGAGCGTCGGGCTCAACGTGATGCTCGTGAGCCTGCTCTTCCGCAAGACGCCGGACGAGCTCCGGCTCCTGATGATCGATCCCAAGGTCGTCGAGCTCGCGCCCTTCGACCGCATCCCGCACCTGCTCCTGCCGGTCGTGACGGACATGAAGCAGGCGGCGAACGCGCTCAAGTGGGCGGTCGACGAGATGGAGCGGCGCTACCAGCTCTTCGCGAACGCGGGGACGAAGAACATTACGACGTACAACGCGTGGGTCGAGCGCGTGCACCGCGGCGAGGCGCGCCCGCCGAAGCCCCCGGCCAAGGTGACCGCGATCGGCGCGGACGGGCTCGAGGTGGAGGTCGACGCGGCGAAGGACGGCTCCGACGCGGCGCTGCCGGAGAAGATCCCGTTCATCGTGATCGTGGTCGACGAGTTCGCCGACCTGATGATGCAGCAGGGCAAGGACGTGGAGGCGAGCGTGGCCCGGCTGGCGCAGAAGGCGCGCGCCGCCGGCATGCACGTCATCCTCGCGACGCAGCGGCCGAGCGTCGACGTGATCACCGGCATGATCAAGGCGAACTTCCCCACGCGCATCGCCTTCCGCGTCGCGCAGAAGGTGGACAGCCGCACGATCCTCGACGAGCAGGGCGCAGAGCACCTGCTCGGCCGCGGCGACATGCTGATCAAGATGAACGGCTCGAACGAGACGCGGCGCGTCCAGTGCCCGTTCTGCTCCGAGGAGGAGGTCCAGAAGATCACCGACTTCCTCCGGCTCCAGGGCGAGCCGGTCTACGACGAGGCGATCCTCCGGCCCCGGGACGAGGAGGGCGAGGAGCCCGACACCTCCGACGCCGAGGCCGATCCCATGTACGACGCCGCCGTGAGGATCGTGGCCGACACCCGGCGCTGCTCGACCTCGTGGCTGCAGCGCAAGCTCGGCGTCGGCTACAACCGCGCGGCCAAGCTGGTCGAGGCGATGGAGAAGCGCGGGCTCGTCGGGCCCGCGAACGGCGCCAAGGATCGCGAGGTGCTCATCGCGCCGATCTGACCCGCGCGCAAATTTATCTTGACGCCGCTTCGCAGCGCGTGTTGGCACGCCGCCGACCGGGACGCGCGGTCCCGATCGGATGTGGAGGAGAGCACAGCGCCGACCTTTCCGCCGCCGAGGCCGCGCGCTAGCATCGCGGTTCTTTTGACTTTCCCGTTCGAATGCTTCATGGAGCACGCAGGATGGCGCCTGAGGAAACGCGCACGCGTCTGATCGCTCAGATCGCGAGCCTCCTGAAAGAAGGGACGATGCCCGCAGACGCCCGCGCAGCGGGGCTGACGCTCATCGGTTGGCTTGCGAGACGCATGCCCGGAGAGGCGGCGTCGCGGGACGGCGTCGACGAGATGTGCCGTCGCGCGGCGGTCCTGGGGTGCCCGCCGCGGCGCGTGGGCGGGCGGCGATCCACCTGAGCGCGCGGCGCTGAGCGGGGTGGCGGGTGACGCGCGCCGCTGCCGTGCGCGGCGAGGCGCCTCCCGAGCCGCCGGCCGGCGGGCTGGCGGACCGCCCCCGGCGGTAGCGCGCGACGGTCGCCTCCTTCCATGGGGGTGTCGCGCCGGCCCCGCGCGGCGACGAGGCCGCCGAAAGCGACATCAGTATCGTAATTTGTACGTGCCGTATCCAGCGCGGCTAAGCTCTTGGTGGCGCGGCTTTCCGCGCCGCGGGGCTCGCGCGACGCTCGAACCGGGACGTCGGCTCGCTCGGTATCATGGGTAAACGGCCGCAGTGGGGCCTGTGATAGGTGGTGTTGCTCATGGCGAACCGCGTGGTCGCCCTCCCCGAACCGCACCCGAATGACGATGAAGATGTCGTGTGGGGGATCTCCACGGCCAGCGCGCTGTGGGCGCGCGGCGAGCGGCGCGACGCCATCGTGTGGCTGCGGCGCGCGGCCGATGCGGCGGGGGCGGCCGGGCAGCCGTTCCGCGCCTCGGAGCTCGGGCTGTGCGCGACGGCGCTCGAGGAGGTGATGGCCTCGGAGGTCGGGCAGCCGAGCGATCCCGATCTCCTGGAGACGATCGCCAGCGAGGACGACGCGCCGTCCCCGCCCGCCGACGACGAGGACGACGCGCCGCCGTCCGACGAGCAGACCTGGCGCCGCCGCATCTCGCTCGCTGCAGAGCTGCGCGCCTCGATGCCCTCGATCGAGATCGACCTGTTCGAGCCGCTCTCGGAGCCGGAGCTGGCCGCCGAGGCGGAGCGCCTGGAGGTGCCGTCGCGGCCGTCGCCGCGGCTCCTCCCGGGCACAGCGGAGGGGCCGGCCGCGGCGGACCGGCCGATCGCGCCGTTTTCTCCTGCGCCTGCCGGGGCTTCGCAGGGCAGCGCGCCGCAACCGCCGCCTCCCCCGCCGCCGATGGCGCAGCGGCCGGCGCAGCAGGCTCCCGGCGGCGCGCTCCCGCCGCCCGCGCCGCCCGCGCAGCCGCCGCCCTCCTTCGGGCCGGAGACGCCGCGCTCGCAGCCGCCCGCTGCGCCGTATCCGCAGCCGCCGGCCGCCGCATACCCGCAACAACGGCTCGACCCACCGTCCGCACAACCGCCTGCGCGGGTGGCCCCGTCGGCCCCCCCGCCGGCGGCGCCCAACACCCAGGCCGGCGCGCTTTATCGGAGCCAACCACCACCGGCGCCTCCGCTGGCCGCCCCGCCGGCAGCGAGCGCGATCCCGCCGCCGCCTCCACCGCCAGGGCCTCCGTCGTTCAGACCGCAGAGCGCCCCGGACCCGCACTCGCTCGCGGCGCAGACCAGGACGCAGAGCGCTCAGCCGCCCGCCCCGCTGCCGCCGCCGGTCGTGCCGCGGGCAGCTTCGCCCAGGCCGTCATCGGCCCCGCCCCGCATTCCCCCGGCGCCGGGACTTCCGGAGCCGCCGCCCACCCTGGCGTCGTTGCCGGATCGTGGCCGGGCTGACGCCACGATGGGGCCCCCGCCGCCGCGCCCCGCCGCGGCGCACCCCACGAGCGAGCCGCCGCCAGCGGTGCTGCTGCCTTCGTCGACGTCCTCCCCGCTTCCGGCAGCAAGCCTCGGTGCTCCACCGCCGCCGCGCCTCATCGCGGATGCGCAATCACCGCCCGCACCAGGAATCGCCGCGCCCGCGTCGACGCCGCCGCAGCCGCCATCCTTCGGGCCGCCGCCGGCGCCGCTGCAGCCGCCATCCTTCGGGACGCCGTCGACGCCGCCGCAGCCGCCGTCCTTCGGGCCGCCGCCGGCGCCGCCGCAGCCGCCGTCCTTCGGGCCGCCGCAGCCGTCCTTCGGGCCGCCGCCGGCACCGCCGCAGCCGCCGTCCTTCGGGCCGCCGGCACCGCCGCAGCCGCCGTCCTTCGGGCCGCCGGCGGCGCCGCCGCAGCCGCCGCCGCTCGCGCCCCCGCGCCCGCAGCCGCCGTCGTTCGCGCCCCCGCGCCCGCAACCTCCGCCTCCACCTGCCGCGCAAGCCCCAGCGCCGCCGTCACCTGCGGCGCCCCCACCCCCGCAGGGACTGGCCACGCCGGCGTCGGCGCCGTCGGTCGCGCCGCTGCCGCCGCCCGCCGCGCCGCCGCGCCCGCCGACGCTGCCTCCGCCGGCGCCGCCGCCGCTTTCGACGACCCCTTCCGCTGCGCCGCTGCCGCCGCCCGCCGCGCCGACGCACCCGCCGACGCTGCCTCCGCCGCTTTCGGCGATCCCTTCCGCTGCGCCGCTGCCGCCGCCGCCCGTCGCGCCGCCGCACCCGCCGACGCTGCCTCCGCCTGCGCCGCCGCCGCTTTCGACGGCCCCTTCCGCTGCGCCGCTGCCGCCGCCCGCCGCGCCGACGCACCCGCCGACGCTGCCTCTGCCGGCGCCGCCGCCAGTACCCACGCTGACCTCCGCCGCGCCTCCGTCGCACGTTGCGCCGCTGCCGCCGCCCGTCGCGCCGCTGCCGCCGCTCGCTGCACCTCCGCCGCCTGCTTCGCCGTCGCCGTCGGCGCCGCCGTTGGCCGCACCGCCGCCTATGGCGCCGCCTGCTGCGCCTCCGCCTCCGCCGCCCGCGGCGTCGTCGCCTTCCGCGCCGCCACTGGCCGCGCCGCCGCTGTCGGCGCCGCCACTGCCGCCGCCGTCCGCAGCGCCGTCGCCGCTCGCCGCGCCGCCGCTGTCGGCGCCGCCACTACCGCCGCCGTCCGCAGCGCCGTCGCCGCTCGCTGCGCCGCCACCACTGCCGCCGCCCGCAGCGCCGGCTCCTTCCGCGCCGCCGCCGGCCGCGCCACCGCCGGCCGCGCCACCGCCGGCCGCAGCGCCGTCGCCGCTCGCTGCGCCGCCACCACCGCCGCCGCCCGCAGCGCCGGCTCCTTCCGCGCCGCCGCCGGCCGCATCGCCGCTCGCGCCCCTCGCCTCCGCCGCGCCGACGCCGCCCTACGCCCCGAGCCCCGCAGCGCTCACCGAGGTGCACGCGCCGGACGATGACATCGGCGAGATCCTCGTCGAGGCTCCGATCCCGACGCCCGCCCCAGCCCGCACAGAGACGGCCGCTCCCACCGTCGCGACGGCCAGCTCGAGAAGGAAACCTCGCGAGCCGATCCTCGACCCCTGGTCCGACGACGCGGAGATCGCCGCGCCACCTCGGCCTCTTCAGGAGACGATAACGCCGAGCGGCGACATGTACCTCGTGGCTCGCCGGCCCCCCTCGACGCCGCAGGCGGGCGATGAGGAGGAGGTCGTCACCTCGGCAGCACCGCTCGACCTCGCGCTCAAGCGGAAGCCGGTTTCCGCGCGGCCGCCCGCGCCGCAGGCACCCGCGCCGCCGGCGTCCGCGCCGCCGGCACCCGCGCCGCAGGCACCCGGACCGCAGGCACCCACGCCGCAGGCACCGGCGGCGCCGCGCGCCCGCGCAACCACGCCCTCCGGAAGCGAGCCGCCCGGGCACCTCGGGGCCTCCGCCGACGACGTCATCTCGAAGGGCGCCGGCGCGGCCGCCATCCCTGCAACGACGATCGAGCCTGCCGCGAGCACGGAAGAGCGCTCCCCGGTCTCGACGCCCGATGGGACCGTCGTCATCGAGCTCTCCGACAGCGATCTCGACGCTCCGACGTCGTCGCGGCTCGACAGCCCCTTCCCCGCGCCGCAGGCGGCGGCGCAAGGCGACGACCTGCAGGCGAAGGTCGGTCCGCCGCTCGACGAGCCCGCCTCCGGCGGCGCCGCGGACCCGGCGCAGCGCCCGCTCGAGCTCGATGCGGCGACCGCCGAGCCCACGGCGGAAGAAGAGCTGCTCGACGACGCGGACATCGCGCTCGTGGAGGAGCCCGCGACCCAAGCGACCGCCGTCGAGCCGCTGCCGGCGGGCGACGCGCCCCTGGCGGCCGATGCGTCGCAGCCCTTCGTGACCGACGCGGCGCAGCCCGGAGCGCTCGCGGTCGAGGGGCCCGGACCGGACGCGGGCGAGACCATCGACCTCGCCGCCATCGTGCTCGACCCGCCGCCCGGCTCGCCGCTGGGAGAGGGAACGGTCGCGACCGCCGACCTCGACCCGGAGCAGGCGCCGGATCTGCCGCAGCCGGAAGCGGCCAGCGCCTCGCCGCCCGCCGCCGGCGCCGCGACCCTCACCGGCCGCGATCTCGAGCACGTCGAGGCGTTCGCCGACCTGCCCGAGGAGATGCACGACGAGCTCGCGCTCGCGGCGCACGTGGAAGACCTCGCGCCCGACGAGGAGCTCGCCGTCTACGGGGCAGCGCTGGTGCTCAGCGGCAGCGCCGCCGTGTGCGCGACCATCGTCGATGCGCCCGCCGAGCACGCCGCCATCAGGGCGCTCGTGCCGTCCCGCGGGACGCTCGAGGAGGGCATCCCGCTGCGCGTCGTCGCCGGCGCGCGCGGCGCGCGGGTGGCGATCTGGGACCAGGCGGCCATCGACAACGCGCTCCGCACCTGCCCCTGGGTGCTCGACGAGCTGCGCGCCGTCGCGGACCGGCTCCAGTCGCTCGCCGGCGTCACCATGGGGCCGCTCGGCGAGCTCGATGAGACGCTGCTGCGCCGGGTCCTCGGCCGGCTCCGCCTGTGCAGCCTGGAGCCCGGCGAGCCGCTGATCCACGCCGGCAATCCGATGCCCGGCCTCGTGATCGTCGGCGCCGGCACGCTGGAGCTGGTCGCGGAGCGGACGCAGGAGCTCGCCGGCGCCGCCAGGCCCGGCGAGCTGCTGTTCGCCTCCGAGCTGCTCGGCGGCCAGCCGGCGCCGGCGATCGCGCGCGCGGCCGGGACCGGCGCGCTCGTGCTCATCGTCGACCACCCGGCGCTGCGCGAGCTGTTCGAGAGCACGCCGGAGCTGCTCTCCATCCTCGCGCAGTCCGTCTCGCTGAACGCCCAGCGCGGCTGACCGAAGGCGGGCCGCGCCGCGCAGGGCGGCCCGCCGCATCGCCCGCCCGTCACGAGCGCCGCGCGCCCGAGGCCCCGAGCGGTTCGCCGGGTCGCTCATGGATTGCAGAGCGCTCATGGATTGCAGAGCGGCGGTCACCCGCACAGGAGACGGGTCCAGCTCGGCGTTTTCGGCGCGGAAGCGCACTCCGGTGCGCTGAGCACCGAAAACGTCGAGATGGGCCCGTATCCGAAGCGGGTGGCCGCAGCTCTAGAGCCGGCCTCTCATGGGGCGCAGCCGTCGCGCGGCTTCCTGCTCCAGCGGGGCGGCCTCGGTGGGCTCCTCGTCGTCGTTGAGCTGCCAGACGAGCTCGCTGTTGCCCTGCGCCCCGGCGAAGCGGAGCCCGAACCACTTCGCGCTCGGCGAGATCGTCGGCCTGCCCTCCGCGGTCGCGCGCGGGAAGCGGATGCGGAACGCCTGCCGCCACACGGTGTTGTACGGGAAATAGGTCCGCTCGAGCGCGTTCGGCTTCGGGATCGCGACGATCTCCTCGGGCGCCGTCTCGTTCCCCGTGTCGTCGATCAGCCGGACGATCCACGCGCTGTTCGGCGTCGAGAGGTCGTTGTACTTGCGCTCGCCGCCGAAGATCGCGACGAAGAACTGGTGGCGCTGGCGCGTCTCCTCGAGCGTCCTCTCGAGCAGCTTCTGCCGCTGCTCGATCGTGAGCCGGTAGTCCTGCGCGTAGCGGGCCACGTAGGCCCAGCGGAAGTCCCACGACTCGAACGTCGCGGTGGCGGTGAGGAAGTTGTCGAGCTCCGAGAGCGCGAACAGGTGCTCCGTGCGCGTCCACGCGCGCAGCACGTTCTCGTAGTCCGTCGCGACGTACTCGCGCGGCCCCTCGTTCAGGCTGACGAGCTGGGTCGCGCAGCCGGTCGACGCGAGGAGCGCCGCGAGAACCAGACCGCGCCGGAGCCATGCCGCAATGACCACGCCGCCAGGGTACCCAGCGGCCGCGCTGGATGCACGCGCTCGAACGAGATCCCCTCACCTTCGCCCGCGGGAGCGCGCTCGCCGGGGTGCGCCCGGGCCCGCGGCGGCGGGGGTCCGATCCTCCCAGTAGCCTCCCCGCGCGCGCGGGGAGCGCGGGCCCGGCGAGCGCGCCGCCCGCTCACCGGCTCACCGGCGCGCCCGCGGACGATCCGTCGGGAAGGTGAACCCGACGCTGAGCCGCGCGGCGTAGTACCAGGCGACGTCGCCGCGCAGCGGGGTCGCGACCGGCAAGAGCACGCTCAGCGCCGGCTGCACGTTCGCCAGGATGAAGCGGATGCTCGGCGAGATAGCGAACGTCGCGCGCTTGTCGTCCGGCAGGTCCTGCGTCAGCTGGTAGACCTCCCACAGCTCCAGGCCCACGCCGACCGGCGGGGCGAGCCGGTAGCCGAAGTAGAACGCGGTGTATGCCGAGATGTCGGTGCGGCGCTCGTCGGACCGGAGGCGGCGCACGACCAGCGACCAGTCGATGCCCTGCCGGAGCTGGAAGATGAACGGCCCGGTGATGTGCCGCATGTCGAACCAGGGGCGGAACGTGAGCGTGAGCTCCCGGAAGCGCGTCTCGTCCCACGGCCGCACCACGCGCGCGGTCCGCAGCACCTCGGCCTCGGCCGGCGAGACGTCGCGCGGGACCGGGAGGACGATGCCGAAGCCTCCCCCGGACGCGAGCCCGCGCACGCTCGACCAGACGCCCCGCCCGTAGAGCTCGGGGCTCCCGAGCAAGATCGACCGGCCGACCCCTGGAACGCTCGCGGCGGCGCTGTCGTGCACCGCGCCGACGAACCACTTGCGGGGGACGAGCGGCACCTCCATCTCGCCGTGCGAGTACCAGGCGTAGGCGGTCCTGCCGCCCGCCTGGCTGGTCGCCTCGGGCTCGATCGCGGCCGCCGAGTACTCGAACGTGAAGGTCGGATCGCGCAGCGTGAGCCCCGGGAGCGTCGGGGGCGCGGGGACGTCGAAGACGGCCTGCTCTTCCTCGTCGGACCACGCGCCCGGACCCGGCGGCGCGGCCAGCGCGGCCCCCGTCTCGCCGGCGAGCGCGAGGAGCGAGAGGCACGCCGCCGCGCGGGCGAGCCGCCCGGCCGGCGCCGGAGCCCGCGCGGGATACCTCATGCCACGGGGAGGCGCGGGCTCGGCGCTACTTCGACCCGAGGCCGAAATCGTTCGCGGTGACGTAGAGCATCAACCCGATCAGCATGAACACGCCGACCAGATGGATGTGCGCCTCGATGCGGGCGTTCGGCCGGCGCCGCGTGGCGGCCTCGTAGAACAGGAACATCAGCCGGCCGCCGTCCAGGGCCGGGAACGGGATCAGGTTGAACGCGCCGAGGTAGGCCGAGAGCAGGCCGAGGAACTCGAGCCCCTCGGCCCACCCACGCTTGGCCGCGTGCGCCGTCTCCTCGATCATCCGCTTCGGGCCCCCGAGCTCGCCCTCGACCTTGCCCGTCAGGTACTGGCCGAGCCCGACGACCAGGCTCTGCACGACCTTCGGCGGCTTCGTCACGGCGAGCACCGCGGCCTCCTTCGCGGTCACGGGCGCCGACTGGATCGGCCCGATGGCCATCACGCCGATCTTGCCCGCGCCGTTCTCGTTCACCGGGGTGACCTGGGCCTGGACGCGCTCGCCGGCGCGCTCCACGACGATGTCGAGCGGGCGGCCAGGGCTGCGGGAGATGATCTCCGCCATCTTCTCCCAGTCCTTGACCGGGGCTCCGTCGATCTCGACGATGCGGTCGCCGTCCTTGAGGTTGGCCGCCGCGGCCGGCATCCCGGCGACCACGCCGATGTCGGTCAGGCGGTAGGGCTTGCCCCCCGTCATCAGGCTCGCGAAGAAGAGCACCGACGCGAACAGGTAGTTGGCGAGCGGACCGGCGAAGATCGCGGCGATCCGGCCCATCAGGCTCGCGTTCGCGTAGCTGCCCTTGTCCTCGGGGTCGACCTCCTCGAGCGGGTTCATCCCCGCGATCTGCACGTACGCGAGGAAGGGGATCATCGCGACCTGGAACACGGTGGGGCCGTGCTTCACCGGGTCGTGACGCCAGAGCCGCACGCGGACCTTGTCCGCGGCGGTCGTGAACCAGAAGTACCCGTCCTTCGGGACCACCTTGAAGAAGGTGGGGCCGAAGCCGATCGAGAACTTCAGGACGCGCATGCCGTAGGCGCGCGCGGCGAGGTAGTGCCCTCCCTCGTGGACGACCATCAGCAGGGCGAGCCCGAGGATGCCTACGAAATACCAGCCGACCATCTCTGGCTAGTCTAACCAGGGTGGGGCGCATCCGCACGCGCCCGATGTCCGCCCCGCACGCCTGCCCCGGCAAGATCCCGCCGCCCACGGCGGAGTCCGGGCGCTCTCCCCCGGCCCCCGCGGCGGCAGGGCGGCGCTCCGGGCGGTCCAGCCCGCCGGAGGGGCGGCGCGGCGCGGCTCAGCCGGTGAAGAACGATGCGCCGATGCTGAAGAACGGATAGCCGATCCGCATGGTCAGCGAGATGTCGTCGTTGAAGTGGTACCGGCCGCCGACCATGGTGACGAAGTCGAACCACACCCGGTGGTAGAACCCGTCGGTGCGGAGGACGGCGCCGAGATCGGCGAAGGCGCTCCACTTGTCGTTGAAGAAGAAGTTCCACTGCATGGTGACCGGACTCCAGATGGTGAAGTCGCGGCGGCAGTACGTGCAGTTGGTGAAATCCAGGCCGAACGAGATGCCGACAGTGTTGTTGAGCTTGGGGATGAACGCCGGATCGGCGAGCTCGATCGTGGCGCGGAAGCCGACGCCGAACTCGGGGTCGCCGAAGTCGTCGTAGTACCTGTACCCGGCCCGCCGCAGACCGTAGTCGCGGTGCAGGAAGACGAAGTTCCCGTGCGGCTCGAGCTCGGCCACGTAGTCGGGGTGATCGTTCGGATTCTTGATGTTCGCCTGCGCTTCGGGCGCGAGCGTGAGGAGGGTGACGGAAGCGAGAGCGACACTCACGAGCGAGGGGAGCGCTTTCATGGGCTCTTCGTACCAAAGGAACGGCAGCGAAGGAAGCGAACGGCCACGGGGCCGGGTCATGGCGGCCGCCCCTGGATGGCGGCCGCCCCTGGATGGCGATGTCGCACCACGCGCGGCGCGCTGCGCCCGGAGCGGGGCGCGCCGCGGCGCCGGGCGCGAGCCGTCGCGGCCTGGGCTCGCGCCGCGCCGCGAGCCCGCGCCGCGCCGCGGGGCCAGGCCGCGACGTGAGCCCGCGCCGCGCTGCGAGCCCAGGCAGCGACGTGAGCCCGCGCCCGCGACGCGAGCTCGTCTGGCTGAGGCGCGCGCTTCGGGGTAAACAGACCCAGCGCCGCATGAGCCCGCGTGCCGCGGCGGGGGGCGGCCTTCCCGGGAGCGTCGAGATGAGAGGACCGACAAGCGTCATCCAGCTGGCCCGTGGCTGCGCGCGCATCGGCGGCGCGCTCGTCGCGGCGGCCGCGCTCGCCTGCAGCGCCACGATCCACGTCGCCGGGCCGCCGCCCGAGGGGCCGGCGCAGCCGACGGCGCCGCAGAAGCAGCCCCCCGCGCCGGCCGAGCCCTCCGCGCCCGCGGAGCCGCCGTCGCCCGCGGCCGTCGAGCCGTTCGTGACGACGCGCGACTCCGACGCGTGGGTGAGCCAGACCTTGAAGCTGCAGCGGCGGTACGAGCGCGTGCTCGTCGTGGGCGCGCCGGCGCCCGCCACGATCCGCGTCGCCGCGCTCGACCTGAACGCGCCGGGCGCCGCGGCCGAGCCGCAGGACCTGCCGGTCACGCGCGCGTTCGCGACGCTCCAGGACGCCGCGGACGCGGCCCGCGGCGGCGATCTCGTCGCGGTGCTGCCGGGCGCGTACGCGGGGTTCTCGCTGGGCGAGAAGCCGAGCGCCACGCAGGAGCGGTACATCCATTTCAAGGCCATGGGGCGCCCGGGCGAGGTCGTGATCCAGCGGGGGGCCGCCGCCGACCCGAACTGGATGATCTACCTGAAGGGGGCGCACCACGTGGTGATCGAGGGGTTCCGCCTCGCCGGCAGCAGCGGGCCCGGCAGGCAGAGCGCGGGCACGCCGAAGGCGGGGATCATGGTCGACGGCGCGTTCGGCGAGACCGGCAGGCTGGCGCACCACATCGCGATCGTCGGCAACTTCTCTCATCACCATCGGACGTGGGGGTTTCACTCCACCGACAGCCACACCGTCCTGCTGCAGGACAACCTGTTCGCCTTCTCTGCCGCCGAGCACGGCGCCTACGTGTCCGACGGCTCGGACAACTACGTGGTTCGTCGCAACGTGTTCTTCGGCAACAGCGCGAGCGGGTTCCAGGCGAACCTCGATCCGGAGGCCTCGCTCGACGCGGTGCTGGAGCACCCGTCGTTCCGGGGCTATCCGCGCAGGGAGCCGACCCGCGCCTGGGCCGCGGGGCTGATGAAGCTCGCGACGGACCGGTTCGGCGAGCACGGGTTTCCGGACGGCCGCGGCGTGAACTTCATCATCGAGCGGAACGTCATCAACGGCAACGGGCGCATCGGCGGCGGGGCGATCAACCTCGCGGGGGTGTCGGACTCGGTCATCCAGAACAACCTCATTTACGGCAACCTCGGCAGCGGGATCGCGCAGTGGGACAACGGGAACCCGTTCGACCAGGCCTATGTGGAGCCGGGCCCGCGCTCTCCGGAGCAGGTGAGCGGCCCCGACGCGCTGCCGCTCTGGGGCTGCCGCAACAACCTGATCCGCAACAACACCGTGGTCATGAGCAGCCGGGGCCGGCCCGCGCTCCAGTGCGGCAACGGGAGCTGGGGTTGCCGGCTGCGGAACAACATCCTCGTCAGCGACGACTCGCCCTCGATCGAGGTGCTGAGCACGAGCATCTACCGGTTCGACGCGGGCCACAACGTGGTGACCCAGGTGAGCTACGGCGGGATGCCCGACGGGCTGAAGCGCCTGGCGGCGGCGCTGCCGGAGACGCGGGCGATCACGGGCATCACGCGCGCGCGGCTCGCGGCGGAGGTGGTGCGCGCGGGCGAGGAGCCGTGGGTGGTCGTGGAGGGGAGCTGGTGGAAGCTCAACCCGAGCCGGCCGGATTTCAGGCCGAAGCGGTCGTCCAAGATGCTGCTCGGGCAGGGCGACGCGCGCGAGGTGCCGGCGCTGGATCTGCTCGGCGAGAAGCGCGGCGGCGCGGAGCTCGGGGCGCTGTCGCCGGGGCCGGGATGAGGGGGCGCGGGGCGGGATGAGGGGGCGCGGGGGCGGGATGAGGGGGCGCGGGGGCGGGATGAGGGGGCCGGCGCCGAGCTGAGGGCCCGCGCCGGGCTCACTGCCATTCGAGGGCGCCGCCGGCGACCATGAGCATCGGCGCGGCGGGCCGGGGTGCCAGCGGACGCGGGCGCGGAAACGCTCACGCGGGGGCATCGAGGCGGCAAAAAAGGTCTTGCCGGGGGAATGCAGCAGGCGAACGATCGCGCGGCGCTGGGGGTAATCATCTGGAAGGCCCGCGGCGCGCCCAAGGAGGACGGCGATGCGCGGCAGAATTTCTTCTCTTGTGTTCGTCTTCTGTTTCGTTGCGGGCGGAACCATCGCGGCCTGCTCGGGCGAGACGACGGAGAACCCCGGCGGCGACGGGGGGAGCGGCGGCAGCGGCAGCGGGGGAACGACGAGCAGCACGACGTCGAGCACGACGGGGGCGAGCAGCAGCAGCTCGACGACGGCCGCGTCCACGACGGCGGCGTCGACCGGAGCGGGCGGCGCCGGAGGCGGCACCGTGTGCGATCAGGCGTGCGACAAGGCCGAGGAGTGCATGGTTCCCGTGTGCGACCTCTTCACGTTCGACTGCGCAGAGCCGGCGGCGGAGTGCGGCGCTCAGTGCGTGCGCGACGCGACGTGCGAGCAGCTCCAGTCGCTCACAGGGGATGCCGTGGATCCGGAGCTCGCCGGCTGCCTGAGCGAGTGCCAGGGGACGGAAGGAGGCAGCGGCGTGGAGTGCCTGAGCTGCGCAGGACAAAACGGCTGTCTGACCGCTTGCGCGTTCGATGAGGACTGCCAGCCTTGGCTCCGGTGCGCACAAGCGTGCATGGAGAGCGACCCTCAGCCGCAGTGCTTCAGCGACTGCGACACAGCTCACCCTGGCGCTGAAGAGATGGCCGACGCCGTGTATGCCTGCGCCTGCACGGACTGCAGCGAGAGCTGTGGTGCCGTCGCAGATCCGTGCAACCAGTAGGGCAGGTAGCACGGAAATCTCGCCTCACGGCTCGTCTTTTGTCGTCAGGCACCCACCCAGCCGTCATCAACGCGGCTCACGAGCTCGCCCCCGCGGGCGCCACCTTACACGCCCACCGCACGCACCTCGGCGCGCGACCCGTCCCCTGCCAGGACGCCTGCGCTCGAGCGCGCTCCGCGCACTCGAGTCACGGCTGGAACTTCGCCACCCATATATCGCTCTCCCCTTCCGGGCTCATAACACCTTCACCGAGGTCGATACCACTACTCGCACGCCCAGCAACCAGCAACTCTTGAGCGCCACGACGCGCCAGCGACGCAACACTATAATCCCCCACCTCGCTGAAAGCTCGATCCCAAAGCAGCTTCGCATCATCACTCATCCCCAACAACAACAAGTCTTTCGCTGAACCCGGACGGAGCACCTTGCCATCCAGCTCCACATCACCAGTGAGCCTCCCCACGGCCAGCAAGCCACCTTGCGGTTCGACGGACAGATACCCAACATCCATACCGTCCATATCAAATATCCTATGCCATCGATAGGCGTTCGCGGTCGTATACTTGAACACTGTCCGCGCGAAGGTATTCGCGACCAGCTCTCCACCGCCGACGTCAAACGCACCTCTGAATGTAGCGAGCACCACAGGCCCACCTAGCCTATCCACAGCGACAGAATCTACCGAATCGTCCTCGGTTCCACCAAACGCTCTCGCCCAGCTCACGAGACCGCGATTCGTCAATTTGGAAAGAAAGACATCGGAACCGCCGGACGACACAAACGAAGCGTCGCCGATGCTCAAGCCATCATAAAAATGACCAACGACGATCACATTGCCGGCGGAATCCACCGCAACGCCATGCGCATACTGAGAACCCTCGCCACCAAAAGTGTTGACCCATCCGGTGGAAGCATCAATTAAGCCGTCGGAAGATCGCATCTTCGCAACGAACACATCCGCCAAATCCGTCGCATTGGAAACAACGTGATTGTCGTCAAACCGCACATCACCACAGTAGTCGCCCACAACAACGACATCCCCATCCGGAGCGAACGCCATCGACCTCACGACGGTTGGCACGATTCCGCAGAAACCACCGCCGAGCGCTCTTCGCCACGACAGCTCTCCATCCGGATCGTACCGGTGTAGCACCAGATCCAGAAACACCGGGTTAAAACCAATCTCAATAGTAGCAACGATGGGATGCCCGTCGGGGCCAACGGAGAGCGAGTACACCGACTCGTCACGTATACCACCAAGCTGCCGACTCCACACGAACTCTCCTGAGGGAGAAAGCTTAACCAGAAACGCATCGCTTTTCCCGGAAGCGATAAGCACGTTTTCCCCCAATGAGATCGCCCCACTGAACGAGCCTGCGACATAGACATTACCCACCGCGTCTACCGCGATGCCATTTACCGTCTCCTCCTCGGCGCCACCGATGAGCCTCGCCCACGCGACGCAGTCCTTCCCGTCGCAGTCCTCGTCCTCCGGGCTCGCGCACGTCTCTGCCGCCGGCGTCACCTCACCCGCGCACGCCTCGTAGCCGGAGCCATCCTCCTTGCACGCCTGCGTCCCGGCTTGGCAGATCCCGACGTCCTCCGTCCCCGGAGGGCCGGAGTAACACTCGACCTCACGCTCCGGCTCGCACGTGCCACCTCCGCCCGAGCCCGCCGACGTCGCCCCGCCGGCAGGCACGCCGTCCTTGAAGTCGTCGAGGCCGAGCACCAGACCGCAACCGGATGCCGCCAGGATGCCGAAGCCAGCGAGGCATCGAAGCGATGTGCGCATTCTCATGCGCGGCATCGTAGAACGACAGACGCAGGGCGTCAGCCGGAGCGCATCTCCCGGACAGTCGAGCGGGATACCGCCTCATGCCACGTTCGCCGCAGGCGCCTCGCGCGGCGCGCCGTCCCGCGCCGTCGCCGAGGCGTCCCCCTTCAGCTCGACGTGACCCGACTTACCTCGACGTGAGCTCAGAAGCGCGGCGCGGCTGCGTGGGATCGCGGCGACCAGCGGAGCGCGCCGCGATCCCACGCAGCCGCGCGCCGGGCGCGTGTACACTCCGCCTCGTGCCGTCCGCGCCGCGCCGCGATTGCCTCCGGGCTCGCCTGTCTCTCCTCTGTGCCCGCCAGCCTTCGAGGTCCTCGCTCCCCCGGCGCCGCCTGTCACGATGCGCGATGCCGGGCTTGCTCGCCGTGCTGGCGTGGATGACGGCGTGCACGGGTCCGAGCGACGGCGGCGGCAGCCCGGCAGCGAAGGCGGACGCCCTTGGCCAGGGCCACGTGGCGCACGCGGCCGAGGGAACGGCGCCCGCCGCGGCTTCCGCGCTCGCGTCCGCCGCGGCTTCCGCGCTCGCGGCCGCTCCGGCGCCCGCCGCGCCAGCGTCCGCCGGCAGCGCGCACGCCGGCGCCGCCATCCCGGGCGGCGCAGCCGCCGAGCCCGCGTCGATCGCCGCCGGCGCGAGCGCCGCCCCGGTCGAGCCGCGCCCGCCCGGCTCGACCAGCGCCGCGCTCTCCGTCTTCCCCCCGCAGCCGCTCGGGATTTCGCTCTCGCTCGGCTCCTGCCCCGCCGACATGGTCCTCGTCGGCGGCTCCTGCATCGACCGCTACGAGGCGCACCTCGTCACCGATGCCGGCGGCGAGCTCGCCGTGCACCCGCACTTCAAGCGGCCCGAGCCGGGCGTCCGCTACGTCGCGCGCAGCGAGGCCGGCGTCTTCCCGCAGGCGTACATCAGCCGCGTCGAGGCCAAGGCCGCGTGCGCCGCCGCCGGCAAGCGCCTGTGCACGCGGCGCGAGTGGCAGCGCGCCTGCCGCGGCAACGGCGTCCACCGCTATCCTTACGGCCCCCGCGGCGAGCGCGGGCGGTGCAACACGGGCAAAGCCCACCTCCTGAGAGAGGTCTTCGGTGAGCACCCGCCGGGCGGGTGGAGCTACGAGCGCCACTTCAACAGCCCAGAGCTCAACCAGAAGCCAGGATTCCTGGCGAGGAGCGGCGATCACGCCGGCTGCGCCAGCGAGCTCGGCGTCCACGACATGATCGGCAACCTCCACGAGTGGGTCAGCGACATGGTCGATCACGAGCTCGTGATGCGCATGCAGACCGAGGGCGTGGAGCGCCGCGCTCAGCCCTGGCACGAGGGCAACGGCGTGTTCATGGGCGGCTTCTTCAGCACGACCAGCGAGCTGGGCCCGGGCTGCTACTTCACCACGATCGCCCACGAGCCGGCCTATCACGACTACTCGACGGGATTCCGGTGCTGCGATGACGCCGAGCTGCCGGCGGCGCCGGAGGCGGCCGGGGCGATCAAGCGGGACGGCCGCTGACGGCGCGGCCGGCTGCGACGTGCAGCTCGGGGCACAGGAACCAGCTCCGATCGGCCCCATGGGGCCGAGGCGGGTCCCGGGTGGACTTCGCGCCAAAACAGGGCGCGTCGAGCCGCCTGACTCCCGTTAGGATGCAGCCATGTTCCCCGGCCGCCACGCTGTGTCGCTTGCCCTGAGCGCCGCACTCGCCCTGGGGGTCGTGCCTGCGTCGGCGGAGCCGGACGCCTCCGGGCGATCTCCAGCTTCCGCCGCGCCGACTGCGGAAACCGCCTCGCGCGACGCCCTCCATCGCGCCGATGAGGCGCGGCGCGCCGGCCGGTTCGCCGATGCCGTCGACGCTTACCGGGCCGCTCTGGAGGAGCATCGCGACCCGGCGCTCCCGCTCGCGAAGCGCGCCGAGGTGCTCGGGGAGCTCGGCCTGTGCGAGCTCGCGCTCGGCGCGCACCGGGGCGCCGCGGAGCACCTGCACCTGAGCCTCCAGCACCGGAGCCTGCTCTCCGTCGAGCAGCAGAGGCGCTTCGAGGCCGCGCAGAAGCAGGCCGAGCGCGAGGTCGGCACGCTCTTCCTCGCCGTGAGCCCCCGCGACGCCGAGGTGCTCCTCGACGGGAAATCGCTCGGCGCATCGCGCCCGACCCACGTCGTCTTCGTCGAGCCCGGACCGCACACGATCCGCGCGAGGCTCGCCGGATACGCCGACGCGACGGCGGCGCTCCAGGCCGCGCGCGGCTCCTCGTCGAGCGTGACGCTCGCCCTTCCCGCGAGGACGTCATCCCCGATGCCCTCCCGCGAGGTGAGCGGCGCGCCCGCGCACGCTCCCGCGCCAGCCGAGGCTCCCGGCGCGCCCGCCCACACGCTGCGGCGGATCGCCCTCGGGACCGCCGCGGCGGGCGTCGTCCTCGGCGTCGGCTTCTGGGTCGCCGCCGGCGTGCTCGACGGCGTCGTCGACGAGCGCGCCGCGAGCCTCCGCGCGCGCGGCGGGTCCGGCGCGTGCAACGGCACCGCATTCCCGACGGAGTGCAAGCACCAGGAGTTCCTCATCGCGCGGCGCGACGGCGTTGGCGCGGCGGCCATCGCGGTCCTCGTCGCGAGCGGCGCGCTCGGGGCGCTCGCCGTGTCGTCGTACTGGTGGGCCCCGGACACATCGCCGCGTCCAGCGATCGGCTTCGGGCCCGCGACCGCGGACGCGCCGGACACCTCGCCGCGCGTGGCGATCGGCCTCGGGCCCGTCGACGCGGACGCGCCGGGGTTGTCTCCCGGCGTGACGTTCCAGGCCGTGTGGTAGCCTGCTCCCGTGACCTGGGGCACACGAGGGTGGCACGCTGCGGTGCGCTGCGCGCTCGGCGCTGCCGCGAGCGCCGCGATCGGGTGCGGCAGCGCGGTCAGCGTCTGCGGGTGCTTTCCCTATGACTGCGCCGAGCACGTCGCGTGCGGCGCTCCCGACGCGCCGGAGACCGAGGTCGATCCCGACGCGCCTGGCGAGCCGGGCGCGCCTGCAGATCCCGAGGACATCCCCTGCGGCGGCGATCCGAGGGATGGCGCGCCCAAGGACGGCTGCGGTGTGTTCGCGAGCAGCAGCCTGGGCGACGACGCGAACCCGGGAACGCGCGCGCTGCCGGTGCGCACCGTGCGCCGGGCGATCGAGCTCTCGCGCCAGGGCGCGCGGCGCGTCTACGCCTGCGCGGAGATCTTCCCCGAGGCCGTCGAGGTTCCGGCCGGCACCCAGATCTGGGGAGGCCTCGACTGCGCGCACGGCTGGGCGTTCATCGGCGACCGCGCGCAGGCCACGCTCGCGCCCGCGCCGGACCTGATCCCGCTGCGGATCGAGGGAGGCGCCGGCAAGTCGCTCGTCGCGGACGTGCTCGCGCGGTCCGCCGATGCAGCGCAGCCGAGCGGCTCCTCGATCGCGGCGCTGGTCCTGCCCGGCGCGACCGTGACGTTCCTTCGCAGCGCGCTCGTCGCGGGGAACGGCGCCGCGGGCGCGCCGGGCGCGGGCGGAGGCGAGGGCGCCGCCGCGCCGGGTACGGACGGCCGCAGCGGTGGCGACGCGTGCTCTGCCGACGTGGTCCCGGGCGCGCCGTCGGTCACGACGACGTGCGACGACGTCGACTCGATCGGAGGCTCCGGAGGCGACGGCGCCGTCAGCAGCGGCGACGACGGGCGCGACGGGCTGCCGGAGCCGATCTCGAGCTCGATGGAGTGGGGGCACGCGGGGCAGGGTCAGACGCTCGGCGCGGATTGCACCGACGGGATGCAGGGCCTCTCGGGTGCCCACGGCGCGCACGGCCGCGGGGCGGTAGGGCGCGGGGGCATGATCATGCGAGCGGGCTGGGAGGGCGTCCACGGCACGGACGGCGCGCGGGGGATCTCCGGCCAGGGCGGCGGGGGCGGCGGCGGGACGCTCGGCGGGGTGATGTACTGCGGCATGTCGACGGCGACGCCGAAGGGCGGGGCCAGCGGCGGCTCGGGCGGGGGCGGCGGCTGCGGGGGCAAGGGGGGACAGGGCGGCGGCTACGGCGGTGCGAGCATCGCGCTGATCAGCCTGAGCGCCGGCGTGACGCTGCACGACACGAAGCTGTCCTCCGCGAACGGCGGCCATGGCGGCAACGGTGGCGCCGGGCAGATCGGCGGCGAGGGGGGCAGCCGCGGCAGCGGCGGCACAGCGAGGAACGGCTCGCTGCGGGGCTGCGACGGCGGGCGCGGCGGCCAGGGCGGCAACGGAGGTCACGGCGGCGGGGGCCTGGGTGGCCCGTCCATCGGGATCGCCTACCTGCTCGATCCGCCGGAGGTGCTTGGAACGCTGGCGCTGCGCATCGGCGAGCCGGGCAAGGGCGGCGCGGGCGGGCGCCCGGACATGATCGAGCTGGCCGGGCAAGATGGCGCGGTCGCCGAGGTGCTCGGCTTCGTTCAGTAGGCGCCGGCAGCACGAGCCCGCAGCGGACGCCGGCAGCAGAAGCGCGCCGATCCCGGGAAGGCGTCATGGAGTGGAGCTCCCGGCGTCGAGCTCGCGCAGGAGTGCTTCCCGCCGCTCGGCGAGCTTCCCCCGCGGGAACCGCCGCGCGTGGCGCGTGAGCAGCTCGGCGGCCTCGGCGACATGGCCGGCGCGCAGCGCGACCGCGGCCTCTTCGACGAGCCGGTGCTCCTCGGCGAGGCGCGCCCCGCTGTCGCCGGGGCGCTCCCGATCGCGGCGCGCGGCGGCGCTGGCCGGCGCTGCCGTGGGCGTCGCTGAGGCCGGCGGCGCGGTGCTCTCCGCGGTCTCCGCGAGCTCCACGCGGTGCGCGGCGCCGTCGTGCCGGCCTGCCGCCGGCGGCGCGCCGTCGAGAGCGCGCCGGGCGAGCGCCGCGTGCAGACCGATGCCGGCCTGAGCGCGCGCCGGCGCCGGTCCCGCGGAGGGCAGCGCGGCGCCGGCGGCAAGCACCGCCCCTGCGGCCGCGGCGGCGCAGAGGGGCTTCGCGACGCCGAGGGCGGCCGTGCCCCAGGTGCCTGCGCTGGCGGGCGCGCCGGCGCCCAGGTCCCCGAACCGGCGCAGCAGCCAGCCGCCGACGCGGTCGCGCAGCACGTCGCGCAGGAGCAACGCCGGCTGCCCGCCCTCGACGAAGGCCGGGAGGACCACCGGCGTTTCGTCCCACCCGCGCCGGCGCCAGCGCGCTCGCCGCCGCGCGTCGGCGGCCTCCAGATCCCGGCGCGCGAGGCGAAGGCGGCTCCACGCCGTGTTGACGGAGATGGCGAGGGCCTGGGCGATCTCGCCCATCTCCATCCCGAGGATGTCGTGCGCGACGAGGACGCAGCGCCGTTGCGGGCGCAGCTCGGCGAGCAGCGCATCGAGCGCCCTGTGCCGGTCGTCGTCGATGGCCCGGGACTCCGCGCTCGGCGATTCCTCCACGAGGGGCTCGAAGCCTTCTGGAGACCAGAGCTCCTCGCGGCGGCGATGGGCCCGGTCGCGGTAGTGCGAGAAGTGGTGCGTGGCGATGCTGATGAGCCAGGTGCGCAGGGTGCCCAGCTCGGGGTTGAACCGGCGCAGCCCGAGGTAGGCGCCCTGGAGCACCTCCTGCATCAGGTCGTCCAGGTCCTGCCGCGCCACGCCGAGGCGCAGCAGGTACGTGGCGAGCATCTCGCGATGCGTCCGCCAGATCGTCTCGAAGAGCGCGTCGTCTGATCCCAAGGCCACCTCACCTCGGCGCGCGCGAGCCCTCCGCAGGTCTTCGCGCCGCCGATCTCGCCATCCTCACTTCAGGAATTGCGGGCAGGCGCCCGGCGTCGTCACGGAATCGACGCCCTCGCCTTCGGCTGCGCCGGCCGCGAGTCGGAAGATCGTGGCGGGACGGGGAGGCGTCCCCGACGGATGGGATGGGCATGGCGCGTCGGCTGGCAGCGCACCGAAGGTGAACCGAGCGAGCAACCGATTCTTCTAGCCATGAGGGCGCAGGCGCCGTGCGCGCGCAGAGGCTTCGGCCACGTGGCTGTGCGCTCGACGGCCGGCGCCGGGCACGGTAGTTTACCGTGGTCTCTCGCGCTCCATGCCCATGCTGCACCCGCCGGCAACCGAGGAAGTTCCCGAGCCGTTGCTCTTCCGGATCGTCGAGAAGATGCGCCCGGTCGAGGTGTGGCTCTTCGGCAGCCGTGCACGGGGAACCGCGCGCCCGGGGAGCGACTGGGATCTCCTGGTCGTGCTGCCCGACGACGCGCTCGAGGACGATCTGGATTTGATGCGCGCGTGGCAGATGGTGAGGGATCTACGGATCCCCACGGATGTATACCCGGTCCGCCAGAGCGAGTTCGAGGAGGCCCGCGATCACGCGGGAACGCTGGCACGGACGGTGACGCACGAGGGGAGACGGGTCTATGCCCGGTGACCGCGTGGTCATGGGCTACCTTGCGGCAGCCGCCGACGATCTCGACGCAACCCGGCGTCTCGCGGCTCCCCCGGCAAACCGCCTTGATGCGTTGCGTACCACCTCCAGCAGGCTGCGGAAAAGCTCGTCAAGGCGGTTCTCGTGCACCGGAAGATCCATCCTGGCGTCGAGCACCGGATAGATGTGCTGGTAAGAATGCTCGACGCATCAGATCCGTGGCAGACGCTGCTGGATCCGCTCGACCGCTTCACCCCTTACGCCACGACGTACCGGTACCCGAGCCCGACAGGGCGCTTGAGGGCGAGCCCCGACGCCGCCAGCGTGCTGGCCGAAGTGGACGAGCTCGAGAGGCTCCTCGAGCGAGCGAGGCGGGAGTTCGGCTCGCCCTGAGCGAAGCGTCAGGCTCGAAGCGGGAGAAGAAGACGCTTCCATGGCGGAGCTGCTTCATTCCGTAGGTTCGGCTCCTCCAGCCGTCAGAGAGAAGTCGATTCTCCCGAAGCGCACGAAGACGCTGAGGCAAGAATCCGTCGCGCTGCACCCGTGCCTGGTGGTTGACCGGTTGAAGGCGGCTCCGGAAGGATGCCCGACGGACAACCTGCCGCAGGGCAGTTTGCTTGGACAACCGATGTCCCTGCTGAGCGAACAGCCTTCGCGGCCGCAAGGGAGGAATCGTGGCAACAGCGAGAACGAAGAAGAAGTCAGCGCCGGCCAAGCCGAGCGCGCCCGACGAAGCTGCCGAGGCGTTTGCGCAGATCGAGCCCGAGCTCGATCGCATCGAGAAGGTCGTTCCCATCAACGTCGACATCCCGCGCGCGGTCGCCGTCGCGGTGGGCGCCGTTCCGCACCTCAAGGCGCTGCGGGCGCGCTTCGTGGACGAGCTGCCCAGGTTCCCGATCGAGGCGCTGGACAAGCTGATGAGCTACGCGCTCGGCGCCTGGTACGCGCACCTCTTGGCGCTGCCCGCCGGTCCGGGCCAGGACGGGCTGAAGCGGCTCCTCGACGAGGCGTCCGCGCTGCGCGCCGACCTGCTCGTGGCAGCCGAGGCCCTCGCGCACAAGGGTTTCGTGGATGCGGGCCGGGTCGCGGAGATCCGGAGCGGCAACGGCCACCTCGACACGGCCAACGACCTTGTCGCGCTGGCCGCGCTCTTCGGGGAGTCGTGGGGCGCCGTGAAGCACAAGACGACGGTGGAGTGGCCGGAGGTCGAGCGCGCGTCGAAGCTCGGTCCGGAGCTGCTCGTGGCCCTCGGCGCGCGCAACCAGCCGGGGGTGCCGGCGCCCAAGGCGGCCGATCCGGCGGATCGGCGCGCGCGGGCGTTCACGCTGCTCGTGCGGGCGTACGACCAGTGCCGCCGCGGCGTGACGTACCTGCGGTGGGTCGAGGGGGACTACGACGCGATCGCGCCGTCGCTGTTCGCAGGGCGCGGCGGAGCGCGGCGCGGGGGGTCGGCGAAGGAGGAGTCGGCGGACGAGGGGGCGGAGGGAGAGGCCGCGGGAGAAGGCGGGTGGAGCGCGGACGACGGCGAGGCGCCGGAGGAGTAGCGCGGCGGAAGGGCCGGAGGCGGGGGCGGCGAGGCCCCCACCTCGAGGCCGGAGCAACGGACGCGGCGGGGCGGCGCTGAACGACCGGCCCCGTCGGTCTCGCCGCCCTCCGGCTCGGTGTGCCGCGCACACGGCGTCCACGATGACCGATCCGACCGGCCCAATCCCGCTGGACTCACGCTCTTCGAGCGATCGGACCGCCCCGTTGGGGACAGCGCGACCCCTGCGGGGGCGGTCGGACCGCCGCTCCGCTGTCAGGATCGTTGCCCAGCAGGCGGTCCGACCGCCTCCCCGCTGTCGAGATCGATGCCGAGAGCGCGGTCCGACCGCCTCCCCGCTGTCGAGATCGATGCCGAGAGCGCGGTCCGACCGCCTCCCGGGTGTCGAGATCGATGCCGGGAGGGCGGTCCGACCGCCTCCCCGCTGTCGAGATCGATATCGGGAGGGCGGTCCGACCGCCTCCCGTGCGGAAATTCACGTCGACGGAAGCCATCCGACCGCCCCGTTTTGCCCGGAGCGGCTCAGCCCGTCGGCCGCTCCAGAGCGGTTCCGATCCATCTCTGGTACGAGCGTCGCAGAGCGGCGGTCACCCGCACAGGAGACGGGTCCAGATCGGCGTTTTCGGCGCGCAAGCGCACTCCTGTGCGCTGAGCACCGAAAACGTCGAGATGGGCCCGTATCCGAAGCGGGTGACCGCCGCTCTACGCCGCGAACATCCGGTCGAGGACCACCCTCGGCTCGCCGCCCTGCAGGATCGCCTCGAGCGCCTCGAACACCCCGCCATCCACCCTCCGCGCCTTCGCGAACGCCACGATGCGCGGGATCAGCGGGATCGCCTCCACGCGCAGCCGGGCCTCCGCGACCGCCTCGTCGAGCGTCCGCCCGCGCGCGAGCGCCTTGCCGAGGATCACCTCGGGGCGGCCCGCGAGCCGGATCGACGCGAGCAGATCGCCATAACCGCCGAGCCCCAGCATCGTCCGCTCCTCCGCGCCCGCCGCGGCGGCGATGCGCGCCGCGCTGTCGACCGCCCGCGAGATGAGCGCGGCAAGCAGCCCCGGCCCGGCGCCCGCCTGCTCGGCGAAGCCGACGCCGACCGCCAGGCACCCCACCAGCGCCGACGCCCACTCCAGGCCCTGGAGATCCGGCGTCGTGTAGACGTGGAGCGCGGGCGACTGGAACGCCGCGGTCACCGCCGCGTGCACCTCGGGGAACCGCGAGCCGCACACCATCGCCGAGGGGCGGCCCTCCCGCAGCTCGTCCTCCTGCACCGGGCCGCCCAGCGCGCCCACCCGGCGCGCCGGGGTCTCCTCGCGCACGAGATCCGAGACGGTCTTCAGCGCCTCGCCCTCGAGGCCGCGCACGCCGTGGATCACGAGGTGCGCGCCATCCATGTGATCGCCGAGCGCGCGCAGCGCCGTCCGGGCCGCGTTCGACGGCACCGCGATCACGAGCAGCCGCGCCCGCGCGACCTCCGCGTGATCCCGCACGATCCGCGGGCCGTCGTTGATCTGTGGGTGCTCACGGCGCGAGTACAGGAGCACCTCGGCCCCGGTGCGGCTCGCCGCGAGCGCGAGCGCCACGCCCCAGAAGCCGCCGCCGATGACCCCGACCGCCGGACGCGCGCTCACCGACCACCTCCGGCGCCGTTCATCGAGCCCGCGGAGCCCGCGCGCGCCGCCGCGGCGCCGCCGCGCGCCGAGGACGCGCCCCGCGGCTGCTGCTCGTCGAACGAAGGCGGCGGCGAGGACGGCGCGAGCGGCGGGAGCGGCGGCTGGACCTGCAGGCCGGAAGGGACGCCGGGCGGCGCGATCACGTCCCACGCGACGCCGTGCGCGGCGAGGCGGTTCTGGTAGTAGAAAAGCAGGTTGGTGTCGCAGATGGCGATGCCGTCCGGCCGCGAGTCGAGCACCGGCGTCGCGTGGTACCCGGCGAAGGCGCGCAGCGCGCGCTCGACAATGTCCCCGCCCGACCCGAGCCGGACGTCCTCGCCCAGCACGACGCACCCCTGCTGCTCGAGCGCGCGCAGCCGGTCGCACAGCGCCATGACGTCGGCCGCGAGGTCGTCGCGCGGCACCGTGAGCACGTCGCGCTGGCGGAGCACCGTGAAGAGGTCCGCCGCCGGCGCGTGGGCGCGGAGCCGGGCGAAGCTCGCCGCCGCGACGACGTGCGTCGCCATCACGACCGTGTCGCGCGCGTACGCCCGGCAGATCTCCTCGCCGAGCTCGCGGGCGTACTGGGCGTCGCGCGCCGCGTCGATGTTCGGGACGCCGTCCTGGTCCTTCACGTAGCTCGCCGGGTCGACCTCGCGCCCGCGCGCGTCGAACGAGCGCCCGAGCTCGTCGACCCGGTTGCCGAACGGATCGAGCGGCTCCGAGAAGCGGATGACCACGGCGGCGTTCATCGCGAGGAGCTTGCGGAGGAACGAGGCGATGCGGCCGATCCGGCTCGACTCGTCGTCCTCGATGATGAAGCGGCCCTTGCCGGCCTCGGAGAGGAAATCGGCGATCAGCGTCTCGGCCTCGAGCGTGATGAGGTAGTTGATCGTGGCCGGGACGAAGAAGATGCGGCGCTCGCGGCCGCTCAGCAGCGTCCGCGTGTAGGCCTCGAAGGCGCTGCCGACGAGGCCGAGCTTGAGCCTCCGCTCGACGCCGCCCGAGCGCGACCGCGTGCCCCCGGGGAAGAACAGCGAGTGGTAGCCGCGCTCGAGGAGCACGCTCGAGTACGTCTTCAGCACGTCCTTGTAGAGGTTGTGCCGGATGCGCCGGTCCACCCGGTAGGCGCCGAGGTTGTGCATGAAGAACGAGAGGACCGGGTTCGTGAACAGGTTCTTGCCGGCGCCGTAGGTGGCGGGCGGCAGGCCGGCGCGCTCGAGGGCGTAGCCGAACACGATCGAGTCCATGTTCGAGAGGTGCGTCGGGACGTAGACCGCGGTGCCGCGCTGCACGAGCGACCGGAGCTTCGCGAGCGGGCCCTGCACGAGCACCCGGTCGGCGAGCAGCTCGAGGCTGACGAGCTTGCGCGGGTCGCGGACCACGGTCACGAGCTTGCGCGGCGCGAGCAGGGCGCTCACGACCGGCGGCAGCAGCCGCGACGACAGCTGGTAGACGCGCCGGTCGAAGTTCCCCGCGATGTCCCAGGCGTACTCCTCGGCGAGCTCGCGGAGGCGGCGGCGGCGCTCCGCGTCGTGCATGCGGCCGAGCGAGCGGGCGAGCCGCTGCCACTCGCCGAGCTCGCGGACGTCCTGCGGCTTCCGGGACCCCTCGAGGCGCTTCGCCTCCTGGTACGCCGCCTCGTTCATGGCGAGCAGCGGATCCCTCGTGGCGCCGATGACCCGGTCGACCACGGTGCGCACGATCTCGTCGCGCGCGTCGTTGAACCCGAAGATGGGAGCGCGGGAGTCCATGGCCTAGTCGTATAGAAAACAGGCGGCGGGCGCGAGCGGAATACGGCCGCGCGCGACGCCGTTGCTCAGCGGTAATCGTCCTTCGCGCGCCGCACGGCGGCGAACACGTCGGGCAGCGTGGGCCCCGGGAAGCGAGCCCGCACGGACGCCTCGCCGCAGCGCAGGAACGGGTTCGTCGCGAGCTCCTCGGCGATGGTGCTCCCGACCGTGGGCTCGCCGCGCTCGCGCGCCGCGCGGGCGGCCGCGAGCTTCCTGCGCACGGCCTCGTTCTCGGGCTCGACCGTCTCGGCGAAGCGGAGGTTGTTCACGGTGTACTCGTGGCCGCAGAAGACGCGCATGTGCACCGGGAGGGCGGCGAGCTTGGAGAGCGAGGCGTGCATCACCTCCGGTGTGCCCTCGAACATGCGGCCGCAGCCGCCGATGAAGAGCGTGTCCCCGGTGAAGACGGCGTCCTCGACGCAATAGGACACGGCGCCCATCGTGTGGCCGGGGACGTGCAGCGGCCGGAAGGTGAGGCCGGCGACCTCGACCGGCTTGCCCTCCTCGACCCGCTCGGTCTGGGCGGGCACGCGGCCGACGTCGCTCGCGTGCGCGTAGACGGGGAGGTCGCCGTAGCGCTGGCGGAGCGCCTCGTTGCCGCCGACGTGATCGTGGTGGTGGTGCGTGTTGATGATGGCGACCAGGCGGAGCTGCTCGCGCTCGAGCGCCGCGACGACCGGATCGGCCTCCGACGGGTCGATGACGATCGCCTCGCGCCGCCCGTCCGCGGCCGCGAGGTACGCGTAGTTGTCGCTGAGGCAGGGCACGGGGAGGATGCGCATGGGGCGAGAAATATAGTGCGGCGCGCCGGGGGAGCCTGTGAAAAACTCGGGGCAGAAGACGTAATGCGGTGCGCTTGTCGATTTCGATCGACATCGCGCTGGGGATGGCGCCGGCGGGCCGCCGCGCGCCGTGACGCGGGCGCGGTCGTGTGGCAGAGGGGCCGTGCATGGCGTCCGCCGAGCCCTCTGTCCGCTACCGCATCGGCGTCGATGAGAACGGCCTCGGCCCGCGGCTCGGTCCGATGGTGGTGACGGCCGTCCTCTCGCGCGTCACCGAGGCCGGCTGGGAGACCGCCGGCCGCGCGCCGCGCGGCGCCCTGGCGCAGCGGCTCGGCGACTCGAAGCAGCTCGTCGCGCACGGGGACGTCTCGCTCGGCGAGGCGTGGGCCCGCGCGCTCGTCGCGCGCGGCTGCGGCCGCGGGGCGGCGGCCGCCGAGCCGTCGTCGGTCGACGAGCTGATCCACGCGGTCGCGCTCGAGGACCGCGCCGCGCTGCGCGCGCTCTGCCCGGGCCACGTCGAGGCGCAGTGCTGGTCGACGGAGGGCGAGGGGTTCACCGCGCCGGACAAGCTGCTGCGCGCCATCGGCCGCGACCTCGACAAGCTCGCCGACAAGGGGGTCGAGATCGTGGCCGTGCGCTCGGTGCTGCTCTGCGCGAAGCGGATGAACGACGGGGTGCGCGCCGGGAAGAACCGGTTCGTGCTCGATCTCCACGCGATGGAGCGGCTCATCCTCGAGCTCGGCGGCCTCGCCGGCGCGGAGATCTTCGCGGTGTGCGGCAAGGTCGGCGGCTTCGGCAAGTACGGGTCGGCGTTCGGCCCGCTCGCCGGGCGGCTGCACCTCGCGCTCGAGGAGGGCCGCGCCCGCAGCGTCTACCGCTTCCCCGGGCTCGGCGAGATCGCGTTCGTCCGCGACAGCGACGCCTCGGATCTCTGCGTGGCGATGGCGTCGATGGTGGGCAAGTACGTGCGCGAGGCGCTGATGGAGCGGGTCGCGCGCCATTACCAGCGCGCGGTGCCGGGGCTGCACGGGGCGAGCGGCTACCACGATCCGGTGACCACGGCGTTCATCGGGGCGACCCGGCTCGTCCGCCGCGCGCGCGAGATCCCCGACGACTGCTTCGAGCGGCGCGCCGCCGAGGGCGAGGCCCCGCTCGAGGGCGGCAGCCCATAGCGCCGAGCCCGGCGAACGCCGAGCCCGGCGCCGCGCGGGGCCGCGGCCGCCGGGTGAAACCGCCGGCCTCGCGCGGCGTAGGAGGGGTGGATGCGCTACCCTCGACCGGCCAGGTGGACGATGAATTGGCTCCGCGCTGCTCGTCTCTTCTTCGCGCTCTTGCTCGTCGCGTCCGCCGCCCTGGTCGCGTGCTGGCGCGCGGGCGCTGCGGGGGAGGCGAGCAAGGCTGCCCCGGGGTCCAAGGAGGCTGTGACGATGTCGGATAGAACCTATCGCAAACCGTCGGAGGAGGCGCTGCGGAAGCAGCTCACGCCGCTCGCGTACGAGGTGACCCAGCGCGACGCGACCGAGCCGCCGTTCCGCAACGCCTTCTGGAACAACCACGACGCGGGCCTCTACGTGGATGTCGTGACCGGCGAGCCGCTCTTTTCGTCGCGCGACAAGTTCGACTCGGGCACCGGCTGGCCGAGCTTCACGCGCCCGGTCGAGCCGAACCGGGTCGTGGAGCGCTCGGACCGGGCCCACGGGATGGTCCGGACGGAGGTGCGCTCCAAGGCCGGCGACTCGCACCTCGGGCACGTCTTCGAGGACGGCCCTGCGCCGCGCGGGCTGCGGTACTGCATCAACTCTGCGTCTCTCCGGTTCATCCCGCTCGATCGCCTCGAGGCCGAGGGCTACGGCGCCTACCGGGCCCAGGTCGAGGGCCGGAGCCGCGCGCCGGCGGCGCAGGACGGCGCGAACGCCTGCGCCGTTCCGGCGTCGGGGGAGGCCCCCGGCTGCCAGACCACGCTGGAGACGGCCATCCTGGCGGGCGGCTGCTTCTGGGGGATGGAGGAGCTCCTCCGCAAGATCCCGGGCGTCCTCGAGACGGAGGTCGGTTACACCGGCGGCCGGACGAAGGACCCGACCTATCGCGACGTGAAGACCGGGGACACGGGGCACGCCGAGTCGGTGCGCATCGTCTTCGATCCGGCGAAGGTGTCGTATGCCGAGCTGCTCGAGAAATGGTTCTTCCGCATGCACGATCCGACGACGCGGAACCGCCAGGGCAACGATGTCGGCACGCAGTACCGCTCGGCCATCTTCGTGACGACGCCCGAGCAGCGCCGCGTCGCCGAGGAGGTGAAGGCGCGCGTGGACCGGAGCGGCAAGTGGCGCGCGCCGGTCGTGACCGAGATCGTGGAGGCCGGGGCGTTCACGCGCGCCGAGGAGTACCACCAGAAGTACCTGGTGAAGTACCCGGACGGGTACACGTGCCATTACATGCGCGACTGACGTGTCGATTCGGGCGCGCTTCTCTGACGGTTGCGACGAGTCGACCGGAAGCGGGCTAAAATCGCAAAGACGCAAAGAGAGAGAGCAGGACGAGCGGTCTTGCTCTCTCTCTCCGTCTTTGGCGCCTTCGCCTTAGGTGTTCAGCGGTTCGCGATGTGGATCGCCGCGCCCATGGCGTGGGCGGCGGCTTCCATCAGCGACTCGCCGAGGGTCGGGTGGGGGTGGATCGTGAGCGAGAGGTCCTCGAGGAAGGCCGCCATCTCGAGCGAGAGGGACGCCTCGCTGATCATCGTGCTCGCCTCCGGGCCGACGATGTGAACGCCGAGCACCTGCTTCGTCTTCTTGTCGGCGACGATCTTCACGAACCCCTCGGTCTCGTTCAGGGCCATGGCCTTGCCGAGCGCCGAGAACGGGAACTTGCCGACGCTGACCTCGAGGCCCTTCGCCTTCGCCTCCGCCTCGGTGAGCCCGACCGTCGCGATCTCCGGATCGGTGAAGATCGCGCCCGGGATCGCGACCCAGTCCTTCGCGGCCTTGTGCCCCGCGATGACCTCCGCGACGATCTCGCCCTCCTTCGTCGCCTTGTGCGCGAGCAGGGGCGGGCCGCTGACGTCGCCGATCGCGTAGATCGACGGCACGTTGGTGCGGCACGCCTTGTCGGTCGGGATGAACCCGCGCTGATCGACCGTCACGCCGACCTTCTCGAGGCCGAGCCCCTTCGAGGTCGGCCGCATGCCGACGGCGACCAGCACCGTGTCGACGACGATCGTCTGCTCCTTGCCCTCGATCTGGATCTTCACCCCGACCGAGCCGTCCTTCTGCTTCTCGTAGCCGATCGCCTTGGCGTTCTTGTGGATCGTGCCGCCGCGCTTCAGGATCTTGCGCTCGACGATCTTGGTGCAGTCGGGGTCGACGCCCGTGAGCAGGTCGGGCAGCGCCTCGACCACGGTGAGCTGCGAGCCGAAGGCCTGGTAGACCATGCCGAGCTCGAGGCCGATGACGCCGCCGCCGATCACCATCAGCCGCTTCGGGATCTGGCGCAGGCTCACCGCCTCCTTCGCGCCGATGATCGACTGGCCGTCGAACTTGAACGACGGGATCTCGATCGTGGTCGAGCCGGTGGCGATGACGATCGCCTTCTTCGCCTCGATCTGCTCCACCGAGCCGTCCGGCAGGGTCACGTCCACGCGCTTCGGCCCGACGATCGTCGCGGTGCCGGTCATCAGGTCGGCGCCGTTGCCCTTGAGCAGCGACCGGACGCCGCCGGTGAGCTTCTTGACGATGCCTTCCTTCCAGTCCTGCATCGCGTTGGCGTCGAGCTCGACACCGCTGACCTTGATCCCCATCGAGGCGCCGGCCTGCGACTTCTCGTAGAGGTGGGCGGCGGAGATCAGCGCCTTGGAGGGGATACACCCCCAGTTGAGGCAGACGCCGCCGGGCTGCTCCTTCTCGATGCAGAGCGTCGTCTGCTTGAGCTGAGCCAGCCGGATGGCGCAGGGGTAACCGCCCGGGCCGGCACCGATCACGATTGCGTCGTAGGTCTTCATCCTTGTCCTTGTTGTGCGCTTCGGAGACTGGGATTAGGGGCGCCGGGGTCCGTTAGACAAGCCCCTCGCCGACCAGCCCTGAGGCCGCGCCCGCAACCGCGAGCCGTGCCCGGGGTGTCCGGGGCTTACACGACCTCGCACCGAGGGGAAATCCCTCCGGTGGTCAGCGTCCGCCGCCGTGCGCGGGCGCTTTCGGGGAGCGCAGGAGCTCCGCGCGCTGGTCGCGCAGGTGCCAGGGCAGCTCGGCGTAGACGTCGTCGAACAGGGTCTCGCGGGCGGGCGGGTCCATCGCCTCGACCTCCGCGACGGCGGCGGCGATCTCGGCGTTGAGCTCCGCCTCGAGCGCGGCCTCCGCGGCGTCGTCGAGGAGGCCGCGGGCGGCGAGGTGGCGCCCGAGGCGCAGCAGGGGGTCGCGCGCCGTCCAGCGATCGACCTCCTCCTGCGACCGGTAGCGGCTCGGGTCGTCGCTCGAGGAGTGCGCGCCGACCCGGTAGGTGAGCGCCTCGATGAAGCTGGGGCCGCCGCCGGCCCGGGCCCGCGCGACCGCCTCGGAGACGGCGCGGTAGACCGCGACGACGTCGTTGCCGTCGACCCGCACCGACGGGACGCCGTAAGCGCGGCCCTTGACGGCGATCGTCCTGGAGGCCGTCTGCCGGTCGGTCGGCACGCTGATCGCCCAGTGGTTGTTCTGGCAGATCATCACGCAGGGCGCCTTGAAGACCCCGGCGAAGTTCATCGCGCTGTGGAAGTCGGGCTGGCTCGTCGCGCCGTCGCCCAGGAAGCCCACCACCACCGTGCGGTCGCGCCGCAACCTCGCGGCCCACGCGGCGCCGACCGCCTGGGGGATCTGCGGGCCGATGCAGCTCGACCAGGACACCTGGTTCACCTGCCGGCCGCTCATGTGCGACGGCATCTGGCGCCCCTTGAGGAGGTCGCCCGAGTTGCCGAACACCTGGGCCACGTAAGTGCGGAGCGGGAAGCCGCGCACCAGCATCATCACGCTCTCGCGCAGCGCGGGGAAGATCCAGTCCGTGGGCTCGAGCGCGAGCGCGGCGGCGATCGGCGTCGCCTCCTGGCCGGTGCACGCGCCGTAGAAGCCGACCCGCCCCTGCCGCTGGAGCAGGAGCATGCGCGCGTCCAGCAGCCGGAGGCGCTTGATCTCGCGGTACGCGCGCAGGAGCAGCGCGTCGGCCAGGCCGGGGTCGGTCGCGGGATCGAGCGTTCCGTCGTCGCGGAGGACGCTGAGCAAGCCCTCGTCGTCCGCCTCCCCCGCGCGGGGCGGCGGCGCGTGAGGTAGAGGGGCGCCTTCGGCCCTGATCGAGGCGCCGGGCGGCGTGGCTTCCAGCTCGCTCATGGCCGGACCATACCGCGAAATGGCGGCGATCGCGGCCCCTTCGGCGCGCTGGCGCGGGACCGCCCGGCCCGGTCGCCCGCCGGCGCGAACCGGCCCGCGCGCCGCGCTCAGCCGAGGAGGACGCGGAAGATCCGCTTGCTGTCGGAGAGGTAGTAATAGGCGGCGCGGTCCGCGTCGCCCATGAGATCGAGGATGGCGCGCTCCATCTGGTCCGGGCTCAGCGTGTTGGACACCTCCCAGGTGCCCGGCGTGACCTCGTCGCCCTGCCACGGTCCGGCGCAGAGCGCGACGAGGCGCGCGCGGTTCTCCTCGTCGGCGATCGAGAACGTGAGGATGTAGTCGTGGTTGACGAAGCCGCTATACAGCTTGTTGTCCCGCGGCATCTGGTCTCTCCCTGTCCTGGCCGCGCCGCGCGGCGGCGCCTCGCGCGCCGGTGCTCGGATCGGCGCCCCCGCGCCGGCGCCCGCGCGGGTGACGTGCGCCCCGCGCCCTCACCGCGGGCCGGGCGGCAGCGGCGCGGCCGCGTCCTCGTCGTCCTCGTCCTCCTCGGGGCGGCGCGCGCCGAGCGTGAAGACGTGCAGCGCGACGAGGCTCGCGCCGAGGAACACCTCCGACCGGCTCACGAGCTCGGCGCGGCGATGGGCGCGCTCGAGCTCCATGCCGCGCTCCCCCTCGCCGCGCCGCGCGCCCTCGCGGTGGAGCGCCGCGATGCGGGGCGTGAGCGCGAGGCCGACGTACGCGGCGCACCCGGCCATCGCCATGGCGACGACCCGGCGCACGCGGGCCGCGCGGCTCGCGCCCCGGCGCCCCGCCGCCCAGGTGCGCGCCACCTCCGCGCCGAGGAGGATCACGGCGGCGCCGAGCGCGAGCTGATCGAAGCGGGCGAAGGCCGCGCTCATCGCGTCGCCGGAGAAGGGGGCCGGGGTGAGCCGGAAGACGAACGGCGCGGCGCAGGCGCCCAGCGTCACGACGCCGCCGGCCCAGGCGCCCGCCGCGAGCGCGGCCACGCTCGCGGCCACGCGATCGATCAGGAAGCGGCGCGACGCGGCGCGCTCTTCGGGGCTCGGGGCGAGGTCGGCCTCGCTGAACTGGGCGTCATCGTTCATGCATCCACCTCGGAACCGTCGGAACCGTCGGAACCGATGGCGGCGAGCGCCTCCTCGACGGCCCCCTGATCGGCCTTCCGGTCGTCGCCGCGCATCGCCTCGATCGCCGGCCGGGCGGCCGCGAGGCGCGCGCGGCCGGCTGCAGCGACGGCGAGCGTGCGCCGGTGGCGGTCCCACGCGCCGAGCTCGCTCAGGATCTCGCGGACCGCGCGCTCGTGGCGCATCCGCGCGAGCGCGACGCGCGCGTGCCAGCGCAGCGGATCCCGGCCGAGGCCGAGCCGGCGCCCGAAGGCGCGCCGCTCGAGCGCGCCCCGCGAGGCGGCGAGGCCGAGCTCGCCGCAGAGCTCGATCGCCGCGGCCTCGTCCTCGTGGTCGACGCCGCGGAGCTTCCCTTCCACGACCTCGACGAGCACCGCGTGGCCCGCCGGATCGCCGAAGCGCGCGGTGACGACCGCCGCCGTGGCCCGGACGAGCGGCGACGCGTGGCCGAGCAGCGCGCGCGCCCGCGCCATGCACGGCGGGGGGAGCTCGCCGTTCTGCTCGCCCAGCTCCTCGAACATCCGCAGGGCGATGTGGCAGACGAGCGGGTCGCCGTCGTGGGTGGCCTGCATGACGGCCTCGAGCGCGTCGGCGGGCTGGGCGCAGACGCGGGGGAAGGCGATGACCGCCTGGAAGCGGACCTCGGGCCGCTCGTCCGAGAGCGCGCGTCGGAGCCGGCCCGTGGCGCGCACGTCGCCGATCTCGCCGAGCGCCGTGATCGCCATCTGCCGGACGTTGGGGTCCTCGTCCTCGACGGCGAGGAGCAGCGCGGGCAGCGCCTCGACGGCCTTCGTGTCGGCGAGGGCGATCGCCGCCGCCGCGCGCACGGCCGCGTGCGCGTCGGAGCGCAACGCGCCCTCGATCGCGCGCAGGACCCGCTCCCGCGCCGTCGCGGCATACGGGACGAGATCGGTCACCGCCTCCACGCGCACGGCGGGCTTCTGCGAGGCGACGTCGCGCAGCGCAGCCTCGAGCGTCCTCTTCGCGGGTGCCGGTCCGAACACGCGGCCAACGCTAGCACGGTCGCCGCGCGACGCCGGATCGCACCGCGCGGCGCTCAGCCGCCGCCCGCGCCGCCGGCGCCGCCCGAGCCGCCAGCGCCGCCCGAGCCGCCAGCGCCGCCGCCCTCGCCGTTCGAGCCGCCGGCGCCGCCCTCGCCCTCCGAGCCGCCGGCGCCGCCCTCGCCGTTCGAGCCGCCGGCGCCGCCCTCGCCTCCCGCGCCCGGCGTGTACGGCGTCCACGCGGGCTGCTCGGGCGCGGCCCCGCAGACCCCGGGCCCGCTGTCGATGTCGCCCGAGGTCTCGCCGGGCGCGCTCGGGGGAGAGGACGGATCCGGCAGGCACGCCTTCGAGCCCTCCGGCTCGGCGTCGATGATCGCGGCGCTGCGCTCGCCCGGCGGGATCGCCGCGGCGCTCCGGATGTCGCGCAGCGCGACGCACGAGTAGCCGCTGCGGCAGTCGTCGTCGTCGTCGCAGGTGGCCATGCAGAACGTCCGCTCGAAGCGCGGCCAGCGGACGTTCTCGAGCTCGCTGCACGCCTGATCCAGCACCGGGTTGAACGCGACGCAGACGCTGCTGCCCTGGCAGCTGTCCGGCCCGCAGTTGAAGACCGTGCAGTAGCCGCCGGGCTGCGTGCCGTCGCAGAAGAGCTCCTGCTCTTGCTGGGCGCAATCGAGCGACGTGATGCACGCGTCGCCGATCTGCGGGCCGCATGCGGCGAGCAGCGAGGAGGCGCCGAGAGCGGCGAGCAGGAGGGCGGGCCCGGTGAGGCGGAGCATCGAGGAGGGCCGCTTAGTACCGGCAGGGGCGCCGGCGCGCAAGCATACGCCAGCGCCGCCGCGCGGAACCTGCGCTCCCTTCCGCCCGAATTGACACCTTGCCCTCAGGCCTCTAGAAACGACCGGACCGGGGTTGACCCCGGAGAATGAAGCGAAGGCCATGGCGACTTACATCACCGAAGACTGCATCAACTGCGGCGCCTGCGAGCCGGAATGCCCGAACGAAGCCATCAGCGAGGGCGATGAGATCTACGTGATCGATCCGGAGCTCTGCACGGAGTGCGTCGGCTTCTACGACCACGAGGCGTGCCAGGCGGTGTGCCCGGTCGAGTGCTGCCTGCCGAACCCGCAGATCGTCGAGACCGAGGAGACGCTCATCGCGCGCGCGATCAAGCTGCACCCCGACGATGCCGAACTGCAGAAGCGTGCCGCCGCGAACGACTACCCCTCGCGCTTCCGCAAGTAGACCGTCATCCCGGGCACCGTCGCGTCGCCTCTCGGCCGCGCTCCCCATGTCTCCGCCGGCACCGTCGGTTCAACACAGCGCCCGGGTCACACCGTGATCCGGCGCTGGGCCGCAGCGATCCTCGCGGGGGCCTGCGCGGGCTGCCATGGCAGCGGGCCGCTGCTCCATCCGGCCCACGTCCTTCACCCGGGCAAGGTGAGCGTCGGCGCCGGCCTGTCGGGCGACATGGTCGTCGCCGGCGCGACGGCCGCCCCGCCGGGCGCCGCCGGCGACGCGGCAGCGGCCGAGGGCGCCGCGCAGCGGAAGCTCTCCGAGATCGCCGTGTCGCCGGGCGTCGCGCCGTGGGCCAGCGCCCGCGTCGGGATCGAGGGCGGGAACGAGGCAGGGCTGACGTACTCGGGGCGCGCCCTCCGGCTCGACGGGCGCCACGCGTTCCCGCTCGGCGACGCGGCCCTGTCGGTCGGCCTCGGCGCCTCGGCGCTCTTCGCCGGCGCTCCGGGCCCGACCGCGGCGGGGGGCGACGTCGTCGACGTCGTCGACGTCGTCGACGTCTACGGCGCCGGGGTCGACGTCCCGATCCTGCTCGGCTTCCGGTCGGACGCGGATCTCTACGCGCTCTGGTTCGGTCCGCGGCTCGGGCTCGAGCTCCTCGGCGGCGAGGTGCGGTTGCCGCCCGCCGGGTCGGCCTCCCGCGGGCCCCTCGTCGACGCGTCGGGCCAGCACCTCCGGCTCGGGTTCGTGCTGGGCGTGCGCGCCGGGTTCCGCCACGTACATGTCGCCCTGGAGGCGACAGCGACGTACCACCACGCCTCGGGCGAGATCGGCGGCGCCCCGGTCGCCATCGACCAGGGCACGATCGCCCCGGGCGGCGGCCTCACGGTCACGTTCTGACCGGACCGTAAAGCTGTAATATTGCGGATTCTTGCGCGGTTTCCGTGGCCAGCGCAGGCGCTTGCCCGGCCGGAGGACCCGCCTTAGACTCGGATCTATGCGTCCCTACGGCGCCCTCTCCACCTCATGCCTCCTCGCCGGTGCGGCTCTCATCGGCTGTTCGGCGCCTGTCGCGGGCGACGCGACCGACGTCAGCGGGGTGGTCACCCAGGGGGTCGTTCGCGTCGAGCGCGCGATCAACCTGAGCCGGGACGCCGCCCCCATCGAGCTCGACGACGCGGCGCCCGAGGGCGCGGCCGACGAGGGCGCCGGCTCGGTCACCAACGTCCTCGCGAAGTTCATGCGCCTCTCCTCCGCGATGGATCCCGAGCTCGCCGAGGGCGCGGTCGGCCAGCCGTTCGTCCTCCCGTCCGCCGGCAGCTGCATGGTCCTCTCGCCCGCCGCCGAGGACGAGGCGGCGAGCAGCTTCAGCTCGCTCAGCCCGATCGAGCTGCTCGACGCGGGCGACGTCACGATGCGGACCGACAGCACCGAAATGCCGCTCGCCGCCCGCGCATTCCCGGACGTGGGCGCCCTGGTCTTCGGCGTCTTCTACACGTCGCGCGACGCCACGAGCGACCTGCCGGCGCCGGCGCGCTACGTCTTCGAGAGCTCCGGCTCGGGGCAGCTCGATCGGTTCGCCTTCGAGGCCGACGCCCCCGCCGGCCCCGAGGAGGTGCGGGTGGGCGACGCCGACCTGGCCGACGGGGTCGAGCTCGGCGCCGGGGTCGGCGCGGTGGTGCAGTGGCGCGCGGACGAGGGCGGCGACGCCGGCCGGGCGCGCGACGTCATCTACGTCGACGTGACCTCGGCGCACGGCGCGACCGTGCGGTGCGCCTTCAAGGACACGGGCAGGGGCGTGATCCCGGGCTCCTTGCTGGATCCCTCGACGCTCGGCCCCCTGCCCGCGAGCGCGACGCTCGCCGTGCACCGCACGCGGCAGGTGCCGTTCAGCGCCGCGGGGATCGACGCCGGCGAGGTGCGCTTCGACCTCTCCGTGTACGGCCGCGCGCGCCTCGCCGCGCACTGACGACGGCTCGCGACCATCGCCGGGGTGACGTACGAGGACCTGCGACGGCGCGCGGCCGAGCTCGCCGCGATCGGGCAGCGCGAGCGCGGCGCGGCGCTCCTCGTGGCGGCCGGCGATCACGCGGGCGCGTCGGAGCTGCTCGAGCGGGTCTGCGACTTCGCCGGCGCGGCCAGGGAAGCGCTCGCCGCCGAGGACCCGGCCCGCGCGGCGCTGATGGCCGCGCTCGGCGGCGACGACGCGCTGGCGCGCCAGGCGCTCGACGCGCTCGTCGCCGCCGCGCCCCGGGACGCCGCGCTGCGCGTCGCCGCCGACCTCGCGGCGCGCGGGTTCGCCCGCCACGCCGGCGCGCTGTTCGCGGCGCTCGGCGCCCACGCCGCGGCCGCGGAGGCGTTCACCGCGGCCCAGGACGCGCGCCGCGCCGCCGAGAGCTTCGAGCTCGCCGGCCGCCCCGCCGACGGCGCGCGCGTGCTCGAGGCCTCGCTCCGCCGCCGCCCGGGCGACGCGGCGGCGTGGCTCGCCCTCGGCGAGCTCCTCGCGCGCCACGGCCGCACCGAGGCCGCGGTGCGGGCGCTGCAGCACCTGCCGCCCTCCTCCGCGGAGCGCACCCGCGCGCTGCCGCTGCTCTGCCGCTGCCTGAGCGCGCTCGGGCTCGAGGACGCCGCGCGGACCGTGCGCGACGAGCTCGCGCAGCTCGACCCGCGCGGCGAGGAGGCGCTCTCGTCGCCCGCCCCCGCGGCGGGGCCCGCCGCGCCGGGCCCGGCGCCAGGCGGGCCGCTCCTCTTCGGGCGCTACGAGACCCTGCGCGAGGTCACGGCCACCCCCCACGCGCGCGTGGTGGAGGCGCGCGACCGGATCACGGCGGAGCGCGTCGCCGTGAAGATCTTCGCGGGCGCGGCGTTCGGCGCGGGCCGCGACGCGCTCCTCCGGTTCGAGCGCGAGGCGCGCGCGCTCGCCCAGCTCCGGCACCCGAACGTCGTCGCGCTCCGCGCCTATCACCCGGAGGGGCCCGCGATGGTGCTCGCCTGGATGGCCGGCGGCTCGCTGATCGAGCGGCTCCGCGGGGAGCCGGTCGCGCCCGCGCGCGCCGTCGAGGTCGCGTGCGCGCTCCTGTCCGCGCTCGGCGAGGCGCACCGGCTCGGCATCCTCCACCGCGACGTGAAGCCGAGCAACGTGCTCTTCGACGAGATCGGGACGGCGCACCTCGCGGACTTCGGCGCGGCGCACCTCGGCGATCTCTCGACCACCGCCACGGCCGGCGCGATCGGGACGTTCGCGTACATGTCGCCGGAGCAGCGCATGGGCCGGCCGGCGACGCTGGCGAGCGACCTGTACGGCGTCGGCGCGGTGCTCGCCGAGCTGCTCACCGGAGAGCCGCCCGCCCCCGCCGTGGGCGGGCAGCTCGATCCTGCGCCGAGCGCGATCCACCCGGAGCTCACGGCGGCCCACGACGCCGTCGTGGCAGCGCTGCTCGCCGAGGACCCGGCCGCGCGGCCGGCCGACGCGTTCGAGGCGCGGCGCGCGATCACGGCGCTCCTCTGGCCGGAGAGCCCGCGGCCGCGGCGCGCGCGCGCGAGCGCCCGGCCCAGGTCGAGCGAGGCGCCGCCCTCGACGGCGGCGCGGCTCGGGGCGACGCTGGAGGTCGGCGACGGCCGCGACACGGAGGGGCGCTGGCGCGACGTCTGGCTCGATCGCGACGTGCTCGTGCTGCAGCTCGACGACGCGACCCTCGCCCGGGCCCGGGCGTTCGCGCGCGCCGGCCACGCGGCGCTGCCGTGCGTCCTGCGGGCCGACCTCGCCGCCGGCGAGGTGTGGGTGGCGCCGCCCCAGGGCCGCGCGCTCGCCGATGAGGGGCGCGCCCTGACCAGGGGCCAGCGGGCGCGCCTCGGCGAGGCGATCGCAGCGCTCCACGCGGCGGGGGGCGCGCACGGGCGCATCGACGACCAGCACCTCTACGTGCACGACGGCGAGGTCGTGCTGGCCTACCCGCGCGAGGCCGAAGGCAGCGTGGAGGAGCTCGCGGCGCGGGATCTCGCGGCGCTCCAGGAGCTCGACAGGAACGCGCTGGACGAGCTCTAGCTGGACGAGCTCCAGCTGGACGAGCTCCAGCGGGCGCTAGAAGGGGTCGCAGGGGGCGTCGTCGGTGCGCTTGGTGATGTCGTAGCAGCAGTAGTCGCCGTCGTAGTCGGGCTCGCTGTCGACCGACTTGACCTCGCCGCCGCAGGAGGAGCCGCCGAAGTACTCGAGCGCCTCTTCCTGGGAGGGGCACGCCCCCTCGTACTTGGTCCACTCGAAGCACCCGACCTTGTCGCACCCCGTGGTCGCGAGGGAGACCGCCAGGGCTGCGAGCGGTAGGGCCCGGACCGGGCAACGCGCGAGGGCCGAACGGATCGTCGAGATCATGGATTCTCCCGGGGTCGGGCGCTGCTGCGCCGCGGGCGAGCATACTCTGGTTCGGACGAAGCCGGCTGTCCGGGAGCTGCGCCGGGCGCGCCGAGCAGCCTTACGTCACGCGCCGGCGCGGCGCGCTCCGTGGCGCGGCGCGCGCGACGGAGCGCGCCACGGAGCGCGCCGCGCCGCCTGGTCGGCCTCCGCCCGCTGGGGTACACGACAGCATGGCGACCGGAGAGCAGGGGGCCCGGGTGGTGCGCGCGCCGCGCGGGAGCGAGCGGAGCTGCAAGGGGTGGATCCAGGAGGCGGCGCTCCGGATGATCCACAACAACCTGGATCCGGAGGTCGCGGAGCGCCCCGACGACCTCGTGGTCTACGGCGGCACCGGGAAGGCCGCGCGATCGTGGGAGGCGTTCGACGTGATCGTCCGCGAGCTCCGGGAGCTCGAGGACGACGAGACGCTCCTCGTGCAGTCGGGCAAGGCGGTGGGCCGCTTCCGCACGCACCCGGACGCGCCCCGCGTGCTCCTCGCGAACTCGAACCTCGTGGGCCGGTGGGCGACGTGGGACGAGTTCCGGCGCCTCGAGGCGCTGGGCCTGACCATGTACGGACAGATGACCGCGGGCTCCTGGATCTACATCGGCTCGCAGGGCATCGTGCAGGGCACGTACGAGACGTTCGTCGCCGCGCGCAAGGCGCACGCCGCGCGCGCGCCGGGCGGCGGCCGGTGGGTGCTCACCGCGGGGCTCGGCGGCATGGGCGGCGCGCAGCCGCTCGCCGCGACCATGGCCGGCATGGCCTGCCTCGGCGTCGAGATCGACCCGGCGCGCATCGAGAAGCGGCTCCGCACCCGCTACGTCGACGAGCGCATCGACGACCTCGACCGCGCCCTCGACGCCGTCATCGACGGCGTCCGGCGCGGGGCGCCGCGCTCGATCGCCCTCTGCGGCAACGCCGCCGACGTCTACCCGGAGCTCGTCCGCCGCGGCGTCACGCCGGACCTCGTCACGGAGCAGACCGCGGCGCACGATCCGCTCGTCGGCTACGTCCCGCCGGGGCTCACGCTGGAGCAGGCGGCGGAGCTGCGCGCCCGCGACCCCGTGGCGTACGTCGCGCGCGCGAAGGCGGGGATGCGGCTCGAGGTCGAGGCGATGCTCGAGATGCAACGGCGCGGGGCCGAGGTCTTCGACTACGGCAACAACATCCGCACCTGCGCGATGGAGGCGGGCTGCCAGGGCGCGTTCGCGATCCCCGGCTTCGTGCCCGCGTACGTGCGCGAGCTGTTCTGCCAGGGCAAGGGCCCGTTCCGCTGGGTGGCGCTCTCGGGCGATCCCGAGGACATCCTCGCCACCGACCGCGCGGTGCTCGAGGCGGTCCCGGGCGACCCGGATCTCCGGAGGTGGATCGAGCTCGCGGAGCAGAGGATCGCGTTCCAGGGGCTCCCGTCGCGCATCTGCTGGCTCGGCTACGGCGACCGCGCGAAGGTGGGGCTCGCCTTCAACGAGCTCGTGCGCACCGGCCGGGTGAAGGCGCCGCTCGTGATCGGGCGCGACCACCTCGACTGCGGGTCGGTCGCGTCCCCGTTCCGCGAGACCGAGGCGATGAAGGACGGCTCGGACGCGATCGCCGACTGGGCGATCCTCAACGCGCTCGCGAACACGGCCGGCGGCGCGTCGTGGGTCAGCTTCCACCACGGCGGCGGCGTCGGGATCGGCAACTCGCTGCACGCCGGGATGGTGATCGTCGCCGACGGCACCGAGGCCGCGCGGCGGCGGCTCGAGCGGGTGCTCACCATCGACCCGGGGATGGGGATCATCCGGCACGCGGACGCAGGGTACGAGACGGCGATCCGCGTGGCGGACGAGAAGGGCGTCCGGGTGCCGCACCGGGCGAGGTGACGGCGTCAGCCTCGAGGGGCGCGCGGCTTGCGCTTCGTCGGCGGTCGGGCATCGGCGGGGGGCGGCGCCGCCGCCGGCTCGGGCGCGCCCCGGAGGGCGCGCAGCCGCGCGATCTCCTCCGCGTAGCCGCGCCGCTCCTTGGAGAGCGGCGGCAGCTCGACCACCGCCGGCACGCGCGCGAGCCGCGCGTCGTTCGCGAGGCGCCAGAACGGCGCGAGCCCCATCTCCCCGTCGCCGATGCGCTCGTGCCGATCGACCCGCTGGCCGAGCGCCGCCTTCGAGTCGTTCACGTGCATGCACCGCAGCCGATCCATGCCGAGGAGCCGGTCGAAATCGCCGAAGAACCGCGCGTAGCCGGCCTCGCTCCGGAGATCGTGCCCCGCCGCGAACGCGTGCTGCGTGTCGATGCAGACCCCGAGCCGCGCCCCCTCGGGCCCGGCGCGCTCGATCATCGCGGCGATGTGATCGAGGCGATCGCCGAGCGTCGACCCCTGCCCGGCCATGTTCTCGATGCACAGCTGCGCGCGGAGCCCTCGCCCCCGCGAGAGCACGATCGCGAGGCTCTCGCCGATGCGATCGAGGCCGGCCTCCTCGCCGAGCCCGCGGTGCGCGCCCGGGTGGAACACGACGAAGTCGATCCCGAGCGCGTCGCAGCGCGCGAGCTCCTGGAACAGCGCCTCCCGCGAGCGCTCGAGGATCGAGGCGTCGTCGGCGCACAGGTTGATGAGGTAGCTCGCGTGGGCGAGCGTCGCGCCCGCGCCCGCCCACGCCGCGCGCGCGGCCCGGAACGCGGCGATCTGCTCCGCGCCGAGCGCAGGCTCCCGCCACTGGCCCGAGACCTTGGTGAAGATCTGCAGCACCTCGCAGCGATCCTCACCCGCCAGCGCGATCGCGCGGTGGAGGCCGCCGGCCACGGACTCGTGCGCCCCGAAGATCATCGGCCGCACTGCTTGGGTCGCGCCCCCCGCGCCGGCAAGCCATTCCTCCGAACGCGACGGATCTGCCACGCCGCCGCGACGCGCGCGCGACCGCGACCCCAGGAACACGCCGTCCGATCCTCCGCGAGGACCCCGATTCCGCGCGCAAACCCGCGAGCAAACCCCATGCCGGGAGGGCGCGAACCTCCGTTCGCGGCACCTCACCCTTGACGCGTTCCGGCCCAGGCGCGAATTGAGCGGCCTTCCTGGAGTCTCGATGAGCCATATGGGTGTTACGAACGGGGCCGGCGCCCGCGGGGTGGAGCCGGGGTCGCCGGGTGCGGCCAAGGGCGAGGAAACCGCGGCGGCCCCGCCGCTGGTGCCGTCTCAGGTGCTCTCGGGCAAGCGGCTCGTGGTGGTCGGAGGCACCGGGTTCCTCGGCAAGGTCTGGCTGGCCATGCTGCTCGCCAGGTTCCCGGAGATCGACCACATCTACCTGCTCGTCCGCGCCAAGGACAGCCAGTCGCCCGAGGAGCGCTTCTGGTCGCAGATCGCGACCTCGCCCGTGTTCGACCCGATCCGCGAGCAGCACCCGGGGCCCGCCTTCGAGGAGTACCTGCGGCGGAAGATCACCCCCATGAACGGCAACGTCGGCCAGCCGATGCTCGGGCTCAGCGACCGCGTGGGGGAGCTCACCGGCAAGGTCGCCGCCGTCGTGAACGTCGCCGGGGTCGTCGACTTCAACCCCCCGCTCGACGAGGCGCTCGAGGTCAACGCGTTCGGCATCAGCAACCTGGTCGAGCTCGCGCGGGCCCTCGGTGCCAAGGTGATGCACACGAGCACCTGCTTCGTCGCGGGGTACCGCTCCGGGCTCATCGAGGAGAACCACCCGGCCGAGATCCCCTTCCCCCGCGCCGCGGGCGAGACGTGGTTCGGCGCCGCCTGCCCGAAGCGCACCCTCGATCGATCGCACTGGGACCCGCAGCGCGAGATCAGCGAGTGCCTCGACCTCGTGAAGCAGGCGCGCCAGCGGTGCGAGGACGCCTTCCGGCAGAGCGCCTTCCTCGACGAGGCCAAGGCCAACCTGGCCGCCCGCGGCGAGCCGAGCCGCGGCAGCGCGCTCGAGAACGAGCTCGCCAGGGTGAAGCGCAAGTTCATCAAGGACCGGCTCGTCGAGGCCGGCAAGGAGCGCGCGCTCTTCTGGGGGTGGACCAACATCTACACCTACACGAAGAGCATCGGCGAGCAGGTCCTCGCGAGCTCCGGGCTGCCCTTCACCATCGTGCGCCCCGCCGTCGTCGAGACCGCCGTCGAGTTCCCGTTCTGCGGCTGGAACGAGGGGATCAACACCTCGGCGCCCTACCTCTACCTCGCGTCGAAGGGGCAGGTGCAGTTCCCGGGCGACCACGACGTGCGGCTCGACCTCATCCCGGTCGACATGACCGCGAGCGGCATGATCGCCTCGCTCTGCGAGCTCATCGAGGGCCGCGCGCCCGCCGTGTACCAGTACGGGTCGACCGACACGAACGGCTGCCGCGTGACGCGCTACCTGGAGCTCGCCGGGCTCTACAAGCGACGGCAGGTCTTCGAGGGGAAGAAGACCGCGCTCTTCGACATCGTGTCGTCCCGGTTCGAGCCGCGCGGCCTGACGCGGCAGCAGTACGGCGCGCACGGCGCGCGCGCCATCGAGGGCGCGCTCCGCGGCCTCGGCGGCCTGCTCAAGTCGGCGAGCGTCGGCCCCGCCGCGGCCCTGCTCAAGCCGGCGGCCGCCGCGCTGGAGAGCGCCGCCAAGGCCGAGCAGAGGACGGCCACCCTCCTCGAGGTCTTCATGCCGTTCGTCGCGGAGGCCGACTGGGTCTACTCGTGCGCCAACACGCGCGCCGCGATGGCCCGCATGCCGCCCGAGGAGCGGGCGCGCTTCACCTGGGCGCCCGAGGCGATCGACTGGCGCGACTACATCTGGAACGTCCACCTCCCCGGCCTGGAGAAGTGGGCCTTCCCGCTCATGGAGGACATGCTCCGCCGGGAGATCAAGCCGCTCCGGCCCTACGACAGCCTCGTCGACCTGCTCGACGAGGTCGCCGAGCGCTTCGATCACGCGCTCTCCCTCCAGCGGATCGAGCAGGACGGGCTCTCGCGCACGAGCTACCGCGAGCTCCGCGACGCCGCCTGCAAGACGGCCGCGCGCCTCGCCGCCCTCGGCGTCCGCCGCGGCGATCGCGTGGCGCTCTCCGGCGAGAACCAGCCGTCGTGGCCCATCGCCTACTTCGGCATCCTCCGCGCGGGCGCCGTCGCCGTGCCGATCGACCCCGCGCTCGACGCGGAGGCGTTCGCGGGCGTCGTCCGCTCGTCGACGGCGAAGGTCGTGCTCTGGGACGGCGGCGTCGAGGAGAAGATCGGCGCCGCGGTGCGCGCGGCGCTGCCGAACCTGTACGCCTTCGACCTCTGCGGCTTCGCCGAGGGCCGCGTGGCCGACCTGGGCCCGGCGTCCGGCGAGGGGCTCGCGCCCCCGGACGTGCGCGTGGGCAGCGAGGACGTCGCGAGCGTGGTCTACACGAGCGGCACGACCGGGGAGCCGAAGGGCGTGCTGCTCACGCACGGCAACTTCACCGCGCTGCTCGCCGCCCTCGCCCCGCTGTTCCCGCTCAAGGCGAGCGATCGCGTGCTCAGCGTGCTGCCGCTCCACCAGACCTTCGAGGTCACCTGCGGCCTGCTCCTGCCGCTGTCGCAGGGCGCGCGGATCATCTACCTCGACGAGGTCTCGGCCGACCGGGTGACCGACGGGCTGAAGAGGGCCCGCGTCACGGCGATGGTCGGCGTGCCGGCGCTCTGGCAGATGCTGGAGCGGCAGATCGTCGCCCGCGTGAAGGAGCAGGGGCCCGCCGCGGCCGCCGCGTTCAGCTGGGCGATGGAGCTGAACCGCATGCTCGGCAAGCGCTTCGGGCTGAACGTGGGGCGGCTCTTCTTCGGGAGCGTCCACGAGGCGCTCGGCGGCAACGTCCGCTTCCTCATCTCCGGCGGCGCCGCGCTCCCCAAGGACACCGCCGCCGTGTTCAAGGGGCTCGGCCTGCCGCTCGCCGAGGGCTACGGCCTGACCGAGGCGGCGCCGCTCCTGACCGTCGCCAAGCCGTCGCCGACGGTGAGCCCCGGGAACGTGGGCAAGCCGATCCCCGGCGTGCAGATCAAGATCGCGAACCCGGACGCGAGCGGCGTCGGCGAGGTGCTCGCGCGCGGCCCCAACGTCATGAAGGGCTACGCCGAGGGCGCCGGCGCGACCGAGGCCGCGCTCGACGCGGACGGGTGGCTCCACACGGGCGATCTCGGCAGGCTCGACAAGCAGGGGCGGCTCGTCCTCGTCGGCCGGCAGAGCGAGGTGATCACCGCGGCGAAGGGCGAGAACGTGTACCCGGCCGACGTCGAGCGCCAGCTCGGCAAGGTCGCGCACGTGAAGGAGCTCGCGATCGTCGGGATCGACAACGGCCGCGGCGGCGAGCAGGTCGCCTGCCTCGCCGTCCCCGCGCCGCCGAGCGCGAAGGGCGAGGGCGGCGACGAGGCGCTCGCGCGGGCGGCGCAGCACGAGCGCGCGCTCGACGCGCTCCGCACGGCGATCCAGGCGCTGCCCAAGCCGTGCCACCCGATGGCGCTGCACCTCCACGACGCCGACCTGCCGCGCACCGCGTCCGGCCAGGTGAAGCGCGCCGAGGTGAAGGCGATCGTCGAGCGGCTCGCCGCCTCGGCTGCCGAGGCGGGCGCGGGGGCGCTCGCGCAGGACGCCGGCTCCGCGGCCGCCGAGCCGACGTCGCACAAGCCGGGCGAGGAGCCGATCCACATCCCCCGCCCGGTGGCCGACTTCGCGAAGCACTGGATGAACAAGGTCCAGTCCGGCTTCTACGGGAACGTCATGCGCCCGAAGGTCTACGGGCGCGCGTTCATCCCGCACAACCGCAACACGATCGTCGTCTCGAACCACGCGAGCCACCTCGACATGGGGCTCGTGAAGTTCGCGCTGGGCAGCTACGGCGACGGCATCGTCTCGCTCGCCGCCCAGGACTACTTCTTCGAGGGCAACCGCTGGCGGCGCGCCTACTTCGAGAACCTCACGAACCTGGCGCCCTTCGACCGCAAGGGCGGCCTGCGCACGGCGCTGCGCCAGACCGGCGAGATCCTCGACCGCGGGCGGACCGTGCTGCTCTTCCCCGAGGGCACGCGCAGCCCCGACGGCAGCATCCTGGAGTTCAAGCCGGCGATCGGGCACCTCGCGCTCACGCACAACGTCGACATCCTGCCCCTCTACCTGGGCGGGACCTTCGAGGCGCTCCCCAAGGGGCGCAGCGTGCCGATCCGCCGCGATCTGGTCGCGCGCATCGGGCCGCCGCTCGAGATCGCCGACCTCCGCCGGCTCACCGCCGGGATGAAGTACGCGCTGGCCTGCCGCAAGGTCGCGGAGCTCACGCAGCTCGCCGTGATAAAGCTCAAGGAGGGCGGCGCCCTCGACCTGCGCCGGGTCGAGAGCATCGATCAGGCCGCCACCACGAAGGAGCACCCGCTCACGGTCCTGTTCCGCGAGCTCGAGTCGAAGTACGTGGCCGGGCGGGTCACCCAGCCGATCACCTACTACGTCACGCTCGGGGCGGAGGAGGAGGCGAAGTGGACGCTGCGGATCGATCCGGCCAGCTGCGAGGCGCGGATCGGCAAGCCGAGCCAGCAGGCGGACTGCGTCCTCAAGACGACGCCGGAGATCTTCACCAAGATCGTCCGAGAGGCCTACACGCCGAGCCCGATGGAGTTCATGACGGGCCTCGTGAAATCGAACGACATCTCCCTCCTCCAGACCTTCCAGAAGGTTTTCGATCTCGCATGAGCCGCTACCTCGTCACCGGCGCGACCGGTTTTCTGGGCTCGCACCTCGTCTCGGCGCTGCGCGGGGCGGGCCACGACGTCGTGGCGCTCTGCCGGGCGGAGGCGCCCGCGCTCGCCGAGCAAGGCGTCGCGCTCCGCCGCGGGGACGTCCTCGACGCGGCGTCGGTCCGCGCCGCCGCCGAGGGCTGCGAGGGCCTCTTCCACTGCGCCGGGCGCGTCTCGCGGCGCCGCGAGGACGCCGAGGCGCTCTACCGGACGCACGTCGAGGGGACCAAGATCACCCTCGACGCCTGCCGCGGCGCGGGGGTGAAGCGCGCGGTGATCGCGAGCACGAGCGGCGTCGTGGCGGTGAGCCGGGATCCGGACGACATCCGCGACGAGACGGCGGAGCCGCCGATGGACATCATCGCCGGCTGGCCCTACTACCGCTCGAAGCTGTACGCCGAGCGCGCGGCCTTCGATCGCAACGGGCCCGGCTTCGAGGTCGTCGCCGTCAACCCGAGCATCCTGCTCGGCCCGGGCGACGTCCACGGCGCGTCGACGGGGGACGTCGTGAGCTTCCTCGAGCGCCGGCTCCCCTTCATCCCCGCGGGCGGCCTCTCCTTCGTCGACGCCCGCGACGCGGCGCACGGGATGGTGCTGGCGATGGAGAAGGGCCGCCCGGGCGAGCGCTACCTGCTCGGCGCCGCCAACATGAGCCTCGACGTCTTCTTCCACCGCCTCTCGCGGGTCTCGGGCGTCCCGGCCCCGGCCCTGCGGCTGCCGCGGAGCATCGCGCTCGCCAAGGCGGGCGCGCACCTCATCGAGCGGGCGCGGAAGCGGCTGCCGTTCGACCTGCCGGTCGACCCGGTGTCGGCCGAGATGGGCCAGCACTTCTGGTACCTCGACGCGACGAAGGCCCGGCGAGAGCTCGGCTGGACGCCCCGCGACCCGCTCGAGACGCTGGCGGACACCGTCGCCGATCTGCGCGCGCGCGGCGTCGTCTGGCCGCAGCCGTAGGCCACGCCGCGCGCCGAGGTGCGCTGGACCAGCAAGAGCAGCACTTCCATTGAAGCGTCGATGGTGGTCCGTCACCACCTCCGCACGCGCCAAGTTGCCCCGCGCAATGGCGTTACGCCACAGCCGCCCTCCGGCGCCGGCGCGAGCGCCGCTTTGCGCCGGAGCTCCCGCCGGAGGATCGGGGCGGTCCGCCGTTTGCACGATGAGCCTGCTCGAGACCCCGCAGACAGCGAGGAGCGCGAGCTTGGTGAGACCGCATCTATCCACCGAACCCAACGCCGCAGACGCGATTCAGGCAGGCCTCGTATTGATGACGGTCGGACGGGGTGGCCGGGTCATCTTCGCCAACCCGTCGGCGCGCGAGATCTCGTTTGCCTACGAGGACCTGGACGGGCACACCCCGCAGGTCACCGACGCCGAGGGGAGGCCGCTCGGGCCCGACGAGCGGCCGCGGTCCCGCGCCCTCCGGGGCGAGTCGTTCGGCCCCCTGCTGACCCACTGGAAGACCGCCGAGGGCGACTTCGCGCTCCTCGTCCGGTGCGACGCCGTCGACCACGGCGACAAGCTCGCCGCGCTCACCTTCATCGACGTGACCGCGTTCCAGCGCTGGACGGAGGACACGCGCGCCGCGCTCGCCGCCCGTGACGAGTTCCTGTCCATCGCGGCGCACGAGCTCCGGTCGCCCCTCAACGCCCTGCTCCTCACACTTCATCGCATCAAGCTGCGCATCCCGCCGGACGGGTCGTTCCCGGAGCTCGACAGGCTCGTCGACATGTCGGAGCGCCAGATCGATCGCCTGACCAGCCTGGTCCAGAACCTCCTCGACGTGACCCGGATCCGCGCCCGCCGGCTCGAGCTCGATTTCGAGCCGAAGGATCTGCTCCAGATCGTGCGTGACGCCGCGGAGGCGATCGCCGAGCACGCCCGGGCGGCCGGGACGCCGGTCCAGATCGTGGCCAGCGAGCCCATTTTCGGGCTCTGGGACGGCGCGCGCATCGAGCAGGTCGTGCAGAACCTGCTCACGAACGCGCTGAAGTACGGCGGCGGCGGCCCGATCGAGGTCTCGCTCGCGCGCGAGGGCACGACGGCCAAGCTCACGGTGCGCGACCACGGGCCGGGCGTCGCCGCAGAGGACCACGACCGGGTCTTCGAGCCCTTTCAGCGGATCGCCTCCACCTACAAATCGCAGAGCCTCGGGCTCGGTCTCTACATTGTGCGCGAGATCGTGCAGGCGCACGGCGGCAGCATCGTCATCGAACCCCCCGACGGCGGGGGCGCGGCGTTCGTCGTTCGCTTGCCGGTCGCGCAACAGACGTCAGAGACTGCGACAGAACCGTCATGACGCGAGAACGTGAACACCCGAGAGACACACAGCCCCCCTCGACCGAGGACAGGGAGAGCGACAGCCCGAGCGCGGAGATACCCCGGCTGGAGACCGGCATTCCGCGGCTCGATTACATCCTGAAGGGCGGCTTCCTCCGCAACGGCACCTACGCCCTGATGGGGCCGCCCGGGAGCGGAAAGACGATCTTCGGCAACCAGCTCTGCTTCGAGCACATCCGGAGGAGCCCGAGCGCGCGGTGCGTCTACGTGACGCTCCTCGTCGAGTCGCACAGCAAGATGATCCGCCACCTGCGCGGCATGAAGTTCTTCGATACGGGGATGATCCCCGATCGCATCTACTACATCAGCGGCTACCCGGCGCTCCGCGATCAGGGCCTGCCGGCGCTGCTGGAGCTCTTGCGCCGCACCCTGCGCGAGCGCCGGGGCACAGACGTGCTCGTGATCGACGGGCTCGAGAGCGTCGAGCAGCGCGCGCCGACCGCGCTTTCGTTCCGCGAGTTCGTGCACGAGATCCAGGGGCTCTCGGCCCTGAACGACTGCACGACCTTCCTCCTCTCGAGCACGCGCGATCCGTCGCACGCCGAGAACGCGCTCGTGGACGGCGTCATCGAGCTCACCGATAAGCTGATCGGGCCGCGGGCCGTCCGGGAGCTCACGGTGCACAAGTTCCGCGGGAGCGACTACCTGCGCGGCAAGCACGAGGTCGAGATCGACACGTCCGGGATGGTCATCCACCCGCGCACCGAGATCCAGTTCGACAGCCCGCGGGCGAGCGCGTCCGAGGAGCGCTGCCGGATGGGCTTCGGGATCGAGAGCTTCGACGCGATGCTCGAGGGCGGCTTGCCCTCGGGCTCGACGACCGCCCTCCTCGGGGCGCCCGGCACCGGCAAGACGCTCCTCGGTCTCTCGTTCCTGGCCGAGGGGGCGAGGCGGGGCGAGCACGGGATCTACTTCGGCTTCTACGAGCCTCCGCCGCGGCTCCGCGAGAAGGCACGGAAGGTGGGGATCGATCTCGACACCCACATCGAGAAGGGGGCAATCCAGCTCATCTGGCAGCCGCCGCTGGAGCACATGGTGGACTCGCTGGCGGAGCAGCTGCTCGAGCTCCTGCGCCAGGACCCGACGCCGCGGCGACGGCTGTTCATCGACGGCATCGAGGGCTTCCGGGCGGCGTCGGTCTACCCGGACCGGATGCCGCGGTTCCTCTCGGCGTTCACCAACCAGCTCAGGATGCTCGACGTGACGACCGTGGTGACCGAGGAGCTCGACCTGTTCACGCCCCTCATCAGGATGCCGAACCCCGAGCTCGGGAACGTGGTCGAGACCGTCGTCCTGCTCCGCTACGTCGAGCTCCGGTCGCAGATCCACCGGCTCATCTCGGTCATGAAGATGCGAGAGAGCCTCTACGACAGGTCGATCCGCGAGTTCGTCATCTCCGAGCGCGGCATCGAGGTGGCGAGCTCGTTCGCGTCGGCGGAGCAGATCCTCTCGGGGCAGGCGCGGCTCCTCGCCGGAGCGCACCAGAGAGAGGAGGCGCCATGACGACGGTGCTGGTGGTGGACGACGAGGTCGACCTCCTCGCGTGCATCGAGGGGCTGCTCGAGGACGAGGGGTACTCGGTCGTGACGTGCCCCGACGGCAAGCAGGCGCTCGATTACCTGCGAGGGTCGCGTCCGGATCTCGCCCTCGTCGACCTGATGATGCCGATCATGAGCGGCTTCGACCTGGTGCAGGCCGTCTCCGCGGAGCAGCGGCTCGACGGCATGCCGATCGTCATCATGAGCGCGGTGGAGCAGCGCCACGAGCTGCTCCAGAAGCTCGGCGACCGGGCGCAGGCCGTCCTCAAGAAGCCGTTCACGGCCGACAAGCTCCTCGGCATGGTCCGCAAGCTGCTCGCGGCGCCCGCGCCCGCGCCGGCCCCCTGAGGCGCCGCCCGGCGGCTCAGACCGCCCGGCGCAGGGGGGTCGGCGGGAACAGGTCCTTCATGTCGAGCGGGAGCTGGCCGCGGAACCCCTCGATCTCGCCGGCGGAGACGCTGTCCGCGACCGCCTCGCAGATCGCCTGCAGCACGAAGCCGGCGGCCTCGCGGTCGAGGCGCAGCTCGCGGGCGACGTCGTCCTCGATGGTCGCCGTCGTGATGCGCTTGTCGGGCCCGTCGAGGAACGGATCGAGCGACGGGTGGAGCTTGGAGGGGAGCTGCGCGATGAGGTGCCGCGCCTCCTGGGGCGTCACCCTGCGGCAGAGGTTGCCGAGGACGATCTGGAGCGCGAGCTCGGCGCGGTCGCGCTGCTGGAGGCCGCTGTGGCGCTCGACCGCGTGCAGCAGCCGGCCATAGGCGCTGTCCGCGCGCGCCTTGCGCCGGGTGAGGGCGCGCACGGGGCCGCGCGAGCGCTGCTCGGGGCGCGCGATCCCCTCCGGGTGCAGCGCGCCCCCCGGCTTGAACCGGGCGGCCACCTCGAGCTGCGCGCGCACGACGGAGCCGGCGGCCTCGGCGTCGATGGCGCCGTCGGCGAGCAGGTCGTCCAGGGTCACGACGCCGACGGGCCGACCTTGCTCGGTCAGCGGCACGCGACGACACGCATGATCGCGCATGATGCGCACGGCGTCGTCGATCGACGCGTCGATCTCGAGCGTCGCGATCTCGTCCGACATGACGTCGCGCAGCGAGGTGCTGCGCGCGTCGAGATCGCCTGCCACGATCTCGAGCGCGATGTCGCGGTCGGTGACGATGCCCGCGAGGCCCTGGCCATCGTGGACCAGGACCGCGCCGACGTGGTTGTCGACCATCGCCCTCACCGCGTCGTAAGCGGTCGAGCGCGGGCTCAGAACGATCATTCGCGGGCGTCGGTATTGTTCTAGCGGCATGGCGAGATCCCTCCCCTGGGTAGCGCTGGCGCGTGGGCGCGTTGAACGGCGGCTAGCCAGAACGGTACCAACGGCCGCCGGCCGGGGCGGCCGCGCGGCGGGGAGGCCGACCCGGCCGCGCGAGGCCGGGCACGGCCGTGGCGGCGGCCCTCCTCGGACCGCCGCCGCCCGCCGTCACGGCGCCTTCGGGCTCGCCGGCGCGACGGGCACGAGCCGCACCATCCGGTGCAGGAGCCCGTCGACCCGCTGCAGCCAGCCGCGCCAGGCGGCGTACTGCGCCACCGGGATCGTCGACCGGTCGATGACCACGCGCTCCTTCACCACGACCGCGTTCTTGCCCGGCGCCTTCGCGAACGAGATCGACGCGCGGCCGAAGTCGCCGCCGTCCTCGTCGCCGCCCGGCGGGAGCTCCGCGAACGCGTACCCCGCGGGGGCGACGATCGTGATCGTCCGGTTGTGGTGCCGCGGCGCGAGGCTCGGCGGCAGGACCACGGGCAGCGTGCGCTTCACGAGCGGCGCGAGCTGCGACGTCAGCGTGGACGTGCCCGAGAGCGGCACCGCGAGCTCCGCGCCCTCGCGGCGCGCGAGCCCCTCGGAGCGCGCCTCGAACTCGAGCGTCGCCGCCCCGTGCGGCAGATCGGCCTGGAACGCCACCTTGGGCTTCACGTCGACGGTCGGGAACCAGCCGTACGCGAGGTACTGCTCGACCCACTGCGCCCGCGCGTCGGCCTCCGCCAGGTTCGACCGGAGCTCGAACGCCGCGTCGCCGATGTGCCGCTCCTTGGCCGCGAGCTCGCCCGCACCCGACGGCTGGAGCGCGATGGTCCACTCGGCGTCGACGCCGTGATCGGCCGGCGAGCTCGCCGGCGTCTCCACGATCTTCGGCGGCCCCTCGTCGACGAACAGCGAAAGCGTGCGCGCGTCCATCGCCGGCAGCGGCCCGAGCCGGCTCTGCGGGCTTGTCGCGTCAAGCCACAGGCCCGGCGCGCCGCCCGCGCCCGGGAGGTACGCGATGCCGTGATCGAACACCGGGATCGCCGCCACCTCGCTCCGGAGCAGCGAGGGCTGGCCCGTGTAGCGCGTCTGCACCAGCACCTCCGTCGCCTCGATGCCGATCGACTTGAGCAGCGTGATCAGCAGCATCGCCTTGTCGTCGCAGTCGCCCTGGCGCCGCGCGAGGAGCTCCTGCGGGCGGTTCGGCAGCCACCACTCGCCCGAGACGAAGTTCACGTACCGGATGTCGTCGGCGACGAAGTCGAAGAGCGCCCGCAGCTTGTCCTCGCGCGTGGTCTTGCCCTTCGTGAGCTCGGCGGCGAGCCGGCGGACCTGATCGTCCGGCTCCGTGAAGCCGGCGACCGCGCCCCGGTACCACTCCCGGAAGTCGTGCCAGCCGTGGAACGTTGAGCCGACGACGACCGGCAGCACCTCGGCGAGGTGCGGGGCGAGCGGCTCCTCGGGCACCTCGGGCGGGTCGTCCCAGATGAACCGCGTCACCTGGCGGCCGTCCTTCTCGGACCGGAGCACCCGCTCGGCCTTGCCGTTCAGCACGTCGATCGCCAGCGGATCGCTCGTCGGCGAGTCGACGACGACCTCGTTGTAGAGGATCGGCCGCGTGTCGGTCGAGCCGACGTAGTCGATGAAGTAGAACGGCGCGTCGCCCCGGCGCCCGACGGGGCCCGGGGTCCACGCGCGCACCGCGACCTCGACCACGTCGCCGGCCTTCAGCTTGGGCCAGCGCACGAACGGCCGCTGCCCGCCCGCGCCCTGCTCGTCCGGCGGCGCCACCGTGCCGTCCTTGCGGTGCACGCGCGCGAACAGGAGCTCGGTGTCCTCGGCCTCGGCGGGGATGTCGCGCTCGTAGAGGTCCTGATCGGTGCGCGGCTCGATGACGATCTCGCGCGCGTAGTGCATGAGCTGCGAGACGCGCTTGTCCGGGTGGTACGTCACGACGCGCACCCAGTGGAGCTGCCGGTCGGCCACCTCGCCCTTCTTCGCCGGTTCCTTTCGCCCGCGCTCGAGGAAGACGCCGGGCGCGGCGAGGTACTGCTCGTCGCGCATGCGCCGCCGGCCCGGCGCGCCGGCCGCGCCCTCGCCGAGGCGGAGCGCGAGCTCGGCCTTGAGGAACGGGTCGCCCGGCGCGAGATCGCGCGCCCGCGCGAGCGCGCCGTTCGCGAGCGCGGCCGCCGCGCCGCTCGCCTGGCCCTGCCGGACCGCGGCGAGCGCCTGGAACGCGGCGGGCTGGTTCGGCGCGACCTGCGTCGCGTACGACAGGACCTCGCGCGCCCACGCGACGCGGCCCGCGTCGTGGAGCGCGCGGCCGACGCGGATGACGTCCTCGGCCGACGTCTGCTGCGCGAGCGCGCCGGCGGCGGCCACCTCCAGCGCGGCGCCGCCCTCGGGCTCGAACGCGAGCACGTAGTCCGCGCCCCGCGACTCGGGCGCGATCTCGGCGAGCCTCCGCGCGGCCCGCAGCGCGAGCGCCGGGTCGAGCCGGGCCGCGGCCGCGATCTCCTGCCAGACGACGACCGGGGTCCGGTCCTTCTGCTCGCGCTCGACCGCGAGCAGCTCCTCGAGCCCGGCGCGCGCGAGCCCCGACGTCCCGAGCTTCTTCTCGACGAGCCCGCGGAGGACGCGCGCCTCGGGGTCGCGCGCCGAGCGCAGCGGCTCCTCGCGCAGGACGGCGGCCGCCCAGTCGGCGCGGCCCGAGGCCAGGTGGGCCGCGACGAGCCTGCGCTGCGCGAACGAGGCGGTGGCCCGGTCCTTCTCGGCGAGGCCGCGGGCGCGCGCGGCCTCGAGCCAGCCGCTGCGGTTCGCGCCGAACGGCGACACCCACCCGGCGAGGGCGAGCGCGTCCGCGGAGATCCCCGGCGACCGCGTCACGCGGTCGAGCAGGCCGGGGGCGCGGGGCGATCGCTGATCGTCCGCGCCCCCGAGCGTGCGCGCCACGACGGCCGTGAGCGTCTGCTCCAGCGTCTGCGCCGCGCCCGCGCCGAGCGCCCTGTCGAGCGCCGTCGCGACGGCGGCCGACGGCGACGGCGCGGCCGGGGGCAGCGCGAGCCTCGTGAGGTCCGACGAGGTCGCGAGCGCCACCGGCCGGCGCTGCTCGTCGGTGAAGCGCACGCGGACGCGCCCCTCGTCGGCGATGGCGCCGGTGCAGACCTTGAGGGCGAGCAGGTGATCGCCCGCGGGCGCCTCGATACGCGCGGCGATGCGGTCGAGCACGAGCCGCTGGTGGGCCGCGTCGCTCGAGGCGACGTCCGCGCCGTCCCACGCGAGCCGCACGGCGCCGGTCGCGGCGACGTGGGCGAGGATCGGCTTGCGATCGAGCGCCGCGGGGACGGTCACGCGCGAGGCGAGGTAGGTGCAGCTCTCGGCGCGGGGGTGGATGTAGAGGTCGAGCGGCACGCCGCGCGCGGTCGCCGCGGCGGGCAGCACCCGGCGCCACGCGACGTCGTAGACGCCCCAGGCGTAGCGGGCGCTCATGTCCGAGAAGCGCTGGCCTTCGGCCTCGGGCCCCTCGCGGCGCGCGAGCCCGCCGCCCGAGTTGTCCTGGAACGGCCCGAGGATGGCGAACGCCTTCACGAGCCCCGACGGGTCCGGGGGCGCGTCGTACGAGACGGCGCGCGCGCCGGGCCACGTCGCCGCCGGCGGCTCGGGGGCGAGCGAGGCCGCGAGCCAGCGCGCCTCGTCGGCGAGCGGCGAGGCGGACGCCGCGACCTGCGCGAGGCCATCGCGCGCGCGGCCCTGCGCCGCGCGATCGGAGAGCGCCGCCGCGATCACGAGCCCCGCGAGCGCGTCGTCGCCGCCCCGCCGCGCCCGGGCCAGCGCGGCGCCGAGCATCTCGTCGGGCGTCGCGGCGGTCCACCGCGGCGCGGGCGTGATGGGCGTGCGCTTCTCGGCCGCCGGCGCGCCGCCCGCCGCCGGCGCGCGCGGATCCACCTTCGCGCCGCTCGGACGCCGCGCCGGCGCGCCGCCCGCCCCCGGCGCGCCGCCCGCCCCCGGCGCGGCCGCGTCCGCCTTGGCGCCGCCCGGGCGCGGCGCCTGCGCGTTGCCCGCCGCGGGCGCGACGGCGATCGCGAGCAGCGCCGCCAGGCATCCGCCCCGGCGCGCCGCGCGCCCCGCGCGCCGATCTCGTCCTCGTCGATCGCCTCGATCTTCCCCCGGCGAGCTCCGCTCCATCGATCCTCGCTTCCAGGGCACGGCATAGCGCGTGCCCGATCGCGGCGCGAGCGCGGCGATCACGCGCGGGTCGCGCGCGCGGCCGCCCCGCGGCGTGAAGCCGTGCGCGAATTTGGCCGCCGGGCTCGCGGCCCACTAGCCTGCTCCCATGCGCCGCGCGTCCCGATGGCTGCTCTCGGCGGTGATGGCCCTGACCACCCTCACGGCCTCGCCAGCGTCGACCTTCGCCCGCGACACCAAGGTCGAGTGGAAGAGCGTCGACGTGCCCGCGGGCGAAGGCCAGGCCCAGCGGGCGCGCGCCCTGCGCGGCCTGCTCAAGAGCGCCGCGAAGAAGGCGGATTTCGGCGAGGCGAAATCGGTCGTGCTGAGCGCGCGCGTCGCCGAGTTCACCTCGGTCACGCGGGGCGACGTGCACCGCGTGAGCTGCACCATCGTCGGCCGCGTCGTCGGCGGCCCCACCGCCCGCTCGCGCATCTCGTTCGGCGGCAGGCCGTCCGAGCGACAGGCGCTGGAGAAGCAGGTGCTCTCGATGGTCGCGAGCGGCGTCGTCGGCCGGCTCGCCGCGATCGTTCGCGCGCGCGCCGCCGCCGATTGACCCCGCGCTCGAGATCGCGCCGCGCCGGCCTCGACCTCCTCCGGGATCTGGGTTACGACGGCCCGCGCGTCATGGAACTGGACCGGATGGTGAGCGAGCTCTTCGAGGAGGAGGAGCGCGCCCGCGAGATGGCGCGGAAGCTGATGGCGATGGCGCAGCGCTCCGCGGACGAGGCCAGCGCCGAGCGCGGGAGCCTGCTCGCGTTCCTCTGCGGTCCGATGGAGCGGCACATGCGCTGGGAGGAGACCGCGATCTTTCCTCATTTCCAGGCCCGCGGGCTCGCCGAGGAGGTCCAGGTCGCGCTGAAGCAGCACGCTGACGTGCGCGAGGCGACCGAGGCGCTGGCGAACGTCGCGCAGGGCGGCGACGTCGCGGGGAGCATCGTCACTGTCGCCCGTCTGCTCCTGCACCATACAAATTTCGAGGGCGACTACATTTATCCGGAGCTCACCCGCGACGAGTGGCGCGAGCTGATGAAGGAAACCGTTCGTCAGGGGATCTGAGGTGGTACGCAGGAACTCGACACAGATGTTCCCCTCGACGTAGGCTTTTGCCGCCGTGTCTACCGCAGCTGGTCAGGTGCTGAGCGAGCGCTACCGCCTCATCCGACCCGTGGGGCAGGGCGCGCAAGCCTCGGTGTGGGTCGCCGAGCACCTGGCGCTCGGCACCCAGGTCGCCGTCAAGCTCATCGATCCCGAGCTCGCGAAGCAGGAGGACGCCCGCGAGCGGTTCCGCCGTGAGGCGACCGCTGCAGCGCAGCTGCGCAGCACGCACGTCGTGCAGATCCTCGATCACGGGATCGAGGGCGAGCAGCCGTTCATCGTGATGGAGCTGCTCGAGGGCGAGGACCTCTTCGAGCGGCTCGCGCGGAGGCGCCGCCTCACGCTCCAGGAGACGTCGAAGATCGTGACGCAGGTCGCGCGCGCGCTCACCCGCGCGCACGGGGCCGGCATCGTGCATCGCGACCTCAAGCCGGAGAATTTTTTCCTCTGCGCGAACGAGGACGACGAGGTCGTCAAGATCCTCGACTTCGGCATCGCCAAGGTGGGCCACGGGAAGCGGGCCGCCCAGCGCACCACGGTCGGGACGCTCATGGGCACGCCGCACTACATGAGCCCGGAGCAGGTGAAGGGGCTCCGGGAGGTCGACTTCCGCGCCGACCTGTGGGCGCTCGGCGTGATCGTCTACCAATGCGTGACGGGCGAGCTCCCGTTCGACAGCGAGGGGGTCGGCGACCTGCTGATCAAGATCTCGCTCGGCGAGATCCCGGTGCCCTCGCGGGTGAACCCGGAGCTGCCGCCGAGCTTCGACGCGTGGTTCGCGCGCGCGTGCGATCGCGATCCGGAGCAGCGCTTCAGCAGCGCGCGCGACCTCGCGGAGTCGCTCGCCCGCATCGCCGAGCTGTCGACCGAGACGGCGGCGAGCAGCGTGAGCTCGCCGCGGCCGCCGCCGATGCCGCCCCGCGGCTCGCCGACGCGCCCGCCGGCGGCCCCGCCGCGGCCGGCGATGGGCTCGACGATCCCCAAGGCGCCGCCGCTGCCCCAGGTGGGCGACCCCGCCGGCGCCATCTCGACGCGCTCGCCCGAGCGGCGGCCGAGCGAGCAGGCCGTGGACGCGGCGGCAGCTCCGCTGTCGGCCAGGCCGAGCGCGCGGGTTCCGGCGCGGCCGAGCGAGCGGCCGCCGGCGCCGCCGCGGCTCACCGAGCGGCCGCCGCTCAGCGAGCGCGCGCCGCTGTCGGCCAGGTCCGGCGAGCGGCCTCCGATGCCGCCGAGGGCCACCGAGCGGCCTCCGGCGCCGCCGCGCCCCACCGAGCGGCCTCTGACGCCGCCGCGCGCCACCGAGCGGCCTCCCCCGGCGCCGCCGGCGCCGCCGCGGCTCACCGAGCGGCCTCCGGCGGCGTCGCTGGCTCAGGTCGCCGAGCAGCCGCCGGCGTCGTCCCAGCGGATCGACCGGCAGCCGCCCAGCGAGCGCGCGCCGCTGTCGTCGCGGCTCGGGGATCGACCGCTGGCGCCGCCGCGGCGCAACGACAGCGCATCGCAGCGGGCGCCGCTCTCCGCGGGCACGCCGCTCCCTCCGAGTGCGCCGCCCTCCGCGGGCGCGCCGCTCGCCACCGGGACGCCGCCCTCGGCGGGCGCGCCGCTCCCTCCGAGCGTGCCGCTCCCTCCGAGCGTGCCGCCCTCCGCGGGCACGCCGCTCCCTCCAAGCGCGCCGCCCTTCGCAGGCACGCCGCTCGCCACCGGGGCGCCGCTCTCCGGGCCGCCGAGCAACACGTCGCCCGCGGTGGACGGCGTCGAGGCCCCGCCTGGCTCGGAGCCGCTGGCGCTGGCGCGCAGCAAGATGCCCCGGAGGGAAGCCGACAGCGCGCCCTCGCTCGTCGACGTCGACATCGAAGAGTTCGACGACGACGTGATCGACACCGACGTGGACGAGCCCTGGGCGGCGCCGTCCGCGCCTGCGGCGCTCGCCCCGCCGGCCGACGCGGCGCCCGCCTCCGGCAAGCCCGCCGCCCACGCGCCGGCCGTGCCCGCCACCCACGCGCCGGCCGTGCCCGCCGCCCACGCGCCGGACGAGCCCGCAGGTCCTGCGCCGGCCGAGCCCGCGCTGCCGGCGCTCCAGAGCGGCGCGCCCGTCGCGCCGAGCGCGCCGGACGAGCCGCCGCCCGCGGCGCAGACGCCGCGCGCGCTCTCGCCGCACGAGGTCGATCCGCGCGCGGCCTCGCGCGAGCACGACGAGCCTCCGGGCCCCGAGCTGCCGGAAGAACCCCGCGACAGCGTCCGACGAGCGGCCGTCGCGGCGGCCGTGGCCGCGCCGCCCCCCGCCTCGCTGCGCGCGTCGCGGCCGCTCGAGCCCCCGGTCGCGCCAGCCGTCGCCCCACCGGCTCGCGCCGTGCCTTCCGGCGAGACGCCGGAGCACTGGATGAAGGCATCCAGCGTGAGCGGGCTGGCGCAGGAAGGCGAGCTTCCGGAGTTCGACCCCGGCTCGCGCCGGCGCCGGCGCGTCCGCTGGGCGGCGCTCGCGCTGGTGGCCCTCGCCGGCGTCGTCGCCTGGCAGGTCCTCCGCTCGCAGCGGCTGCCGCAGAGCGCGCCGGCGGCCGAGAGCGAGACCCCGCCGCCCGCCGCCGCGCCGGCGCCGGTGCCGCCGCAAGAGCCCGCGCCGGCGCCGCCGCAGGAGCCCGCGCCCCAGCCCAGCGCCACGGCGTCGGCCTCGCCGACGGCCGCGCCCGCTGCACAGCCGTCGGCCAGCCCCTCCGCGACGGCGCCGCCGCGGAAGCGGCGCCCGGCGCCGCCGCCGAAGAGGCAGCGCAAAGCGCCGGCCAAGGTGGACGACCTGACGATCGAGATCCCGACCCCTCCCTCGGAGCCGGCCGGGGAAGAGCCGGCCTCGCCCCCCGGAGAGTCGCCGCCCTCGACAGCGGCCCCTCACCAGGAAGAACCGGCCCCGCACGCAGAGTGAAGAGCGGATGGAAACGACAGCATACCAGCAGTACTCCGAGGAATCCGGCGACTGGTTGAGGAAGGGGAGGGCTCGGCTGCTGGCCCACCTGGTGCGCGAGTTCGGCCCCGGACGGCGGCCCCTCGAGCTGCTGGAGGTCGGCGCCGGGGTCGGCCAGAACCTGGGTGTCCTCGCGGAGTTCGGGGCCGTCGACGCGAACGAGGTGAGCCCCCTCGGCCAGGAGGCGATCGCGAAGGCGAGCGCGGCGAGGACGCTCTACAGCGCGCCGCTCCCGTTCGAGCTCGACCGGCGCTACGACGTGATCTGCGCGCTCGACGTCATCGAGCACATCGAGGACGACCGCGCCGCGCTCCGCTGGATCCACGACCACCTGAGCCCCGGCGGGATCTTCGTCGCCACGGTGCCGGCGTATCCGTGGTTGTTCAGCGATCACGACCGCGCGCTGCAGCATTTCCGCCGATACACCGCCGGCAGCTTCCGCGCCGCGCTGCCGGCCGACTTCCAGGTGGAGGCGTGCGCTTACTTCAACCAGCTCCTCTTCCCGGCCGCGGTCGGCTCGCGCGCCGTCTGGAGCGCCGCGCGCAAGCTGCGCCCGGGCAAGACCAGCATGAAGCAGCCTTCGCCGAAGTCCGGCCTCGCTTCGTCCGCGCTCGAAGCCGTCCTCCGCGCGGAGGTCGATCTCATCGCGCGCGGCCGCCGGCCGAGCTTCGGCCTGTCGGTCTTCTGCGTGGCGAGGCGCACGGCGGCCTGAGGCGGGCCCCGGTCGCCCGGGCCTCCCGCGGCCCCGGGCTCGCCGCGCATCAGCGATCCCTGGCGGGATTTCTGACACACGGAGCGAGCACCGTCGCCCACGAGCTCGTCCCGTGGTTGCGCGCCCACGATAGGCCCCCAAGGAGGGTGTTCGCGGCAAGACCTCCCGCGCGACCAGGGACGAGCGTGGGCGACGCATTGCTGCGCGGCCCCCACGGCACGGATTCGGCGGCCACGCCTCCACGGCTTCGTGATACGGGTGCGCGCCATGACTGGGCAAGGCGCCGCAACGCCCGCTGATCCCGCCGCCTCCCGCCGCGAAGTGGCGCGCTGGACTGCCCGCCTCGCGCCGTTCGCCATCCTGATCGCGATGCTCGGCCTGCTCCAGTGGGGCTACCGCGACGACTCGCCCACCGAGGACGAGTGGGCGCACACGACGCGCGGGATCGCCTGGTGGCAGACCTCGGATATGCGGCTCAACTACGCCCACCCGCCGCTCGCGAACGCCATTACCGCCATTCCCATCGCGCTCATGCCCGGCAACGCGCACGTCGCGTCGTCCCGGCACTGGAAGGACGCGAACATCGGTCGCGTGGCCCTCGATTACATCAAGCAGGACTACGCACGGGCGCGCGAGCAGCTCTTTCGGGCCCGGCTCATGATCATGCTGATGGCCGCGGCCCTCGCCGCCTACGTGTGGTCCTGGAGCCGCTGGTTCTGGGGCGACCGGGCCGCGCTCGTCGCGCTGCTCCTCGTCGCGTTGAACCCGACGATCATCGCCCAGGGACGGTACGTCACCACCGATCTCCCGGCGGGGCTGGCGACGATGCTCGCCGTGGGCGAGTTCGCCCGGTATGCGAGCGGGCGAGCCGGCAGGTGGTCGCTCGTCACCATGACGCTCGCCATCGGGGCGGCTGCCGTCACCAAGTACAGCGGCCTGCTCCTCGTGCCGATCCTCGGCGCGATCGGGATCTTCCTAGCCGCGACCGGCCGCGGCCGGTTCGAGGGGAAGCCCGCCGCCCGCCGCTTCGGAGAGCTCGGCCTCCACGCCCTCGTGGCGGGCGTGGGGCTGCTCCTTGTCATCAACGCCGTTTACAAGTTTGACGATACGGGCATGTCGGTGCGGGACATCCTCGCCGCCCCCGAGCCGCAATATCCTGTCTCGGCGCGGTACAAGCAGCAGCTGATGGAGAAGCACTCGCTCGTCCGGTTCCTGCCGGCGGGCCTGCGGATCCCCCTCCCGTACACGTATATCTTCGGCACGGCGGCGGTGACCGCGCTCAACGCCGGCGGGTTCACGTCCTACTTCCTCGGCGAGGTCGTCCGGATCGGGCACTGGGCCTATTTCCCGGTGATGCTCCTCATCAAGAACCCGCCCGCCACGGTGCTCCTGCTGCTCGCCGGGGCGGCGCTCGCGCTGCGGCGCGCCCGCTCGTTCTCGATGCGCTCCGTCCCCGTCGAGGTGATCGCCACCGGGGGGACGGCCCTGCTGCTCCTCGCCTCGTTCATGCGGGCCAACCTCAACATGGGCATCCGGCACGCCATGCCGATCATGCCTCTCCTCGCCGTGCTCGCGGCGCGCGCCTTCGACAGGCTCTGGGCGCTCGCGTCCTCGCGCCGCCTCGCCCAGCTCGCGCTCGCAGGCCTCGTGGGGAGCACGGCGCTGAGCGCGCTCCTCGCCGCCCCGCACTTCCTCGGCTACTTCAACCTGTTCGTCGGCGGCGCGCTCGGCGGCTACAAGATCAGCATCTACGGCGAGGACTGGGGGCAGGATCGCGCCGCGCTGGCGAAGTACGCCCAGGAGCACGACATCCAGCCGCTCTATTACAACTACCAGAGCGAGACGCGCCGGGTCGAGTGGGAGTACTTCCGCGTTCCGTACGAGCGCTTCGGCTGCGAGACGGTGCCCAAACCCGGCTCATGGGTCGCGCTGCACGCGCTGACCCTCAAGACGTCGCCTGCGAAATGCTACAAGAAGCTCCGCGATCGCGAGCCGGACGTGAAGATCAACAACCACATCTATCTCTACCGGATCCCACCCGCCCCCAAGAAGCCCTGAGGCGACGAACCGAGCGAATGGCGGCGGCTCCTGGTGGTTTCCAGCGCTCCGGAGCGGGCGCCCGCAGAACCAAGGACATAAGACCGATCGCCGGTAACTCTGGAGGCGCAGGCCGTGCGTCTGCGCAGCAGCGAGCCAGCAGCGAAGCCCATCGCAGGCCGACCGCCAAAACGCACCGTCGCTTCGAGCGACGTTCGCGGCGTGTCACCGCCCGTTCCAGGAGGTCGGCGTGATGTCGGCTCTCCTGGATGGCGCTAGTTCAGCAGTTTCTTCGACAGGTGCTTGACCGCCTCCTGCGCCGCGTGTCGCAGCGCGACCTCAACCGCCTTGGAGGACGTATCGCCGCGCACGAGGATGGCGCAATTGTCCCCTTCGGCCTCGAACGACGCGAGGGGGAGCTCCTTCGCCGCCTCTGCAGCGCGGATCGGCACCTGCACAGCAAGCGAGCCGACCTCGAGCTCCACGAACCCCACCAGCTCCGACTTGGATAGGTTCTGCATGCTTCGAACGTGGGTCGTCCACAGGGGCTTAGCAAGGTCAGGTTTTTCCTGCTTGTCGGTGGGATTGAGCTCCACCTGAAGCGGCAGAACGCGTGCGCGTCGAGCGCCGCCGGCGGCGCTGGCGGCGGACGCGCGACGCACGGCGTGCGACGCGGTGCGCACCGGTCCGGACGCCGTGCTTGACGCGATCGTCGCGCCCGTTGCGGTCCTCGCGCCCGGTCGCGCTCGTCGCGCTCGTCGCGCTCGTCGCGCTCGTCGCGCTCTTCCGCACGGATGACCGCTCTCGCGTCAGTTCTTCAGGGAGGTCAGCTCGTCGGCCATGATGCTGCGGTGGTGGCGGTAGACCTGGAGCACGATGGCCAGCGCGATCGCCGCCTCGCTCGCGGCGAGGACGATGATGAAGACCGTGAACACCTGACCAGACACGCCGCCCGCGACGAAGTGCTCGAACGCGACGAAGTTGAGCGCGGCGGCGTTGAGGATGAGCTCGACGCCGAGGAGGATGCCCACCGCGTTCTTCCGCGTCATGACGGTGAACAGCCCGAGGCCGAACAGCGCCGCGGCGACGCTGAGGTAATGGATGAGCCCGATCTCCTCCATCGCCTACTCCCTCTCCCAGGCGCGCCTGACGGCGCGACGCGCCAGCACGACGGCGCCGATCATGGCGCCGAGCAGGACGACAGAGCCGAGCTCGAACGGGAGCAGGTACTCGCCGAGGAACGCGTGGCCTAGCTTGGCCGTGGACGGCATCGCGGGCTTGGCCTCGGCGGGCCAGGGCGTCCGGGTCGCCACCCGGCCGAGCACGAGGAGCACCGCCGTGACCAGGACGAACGCCACGGCGGCCCCGCCGCGCGGGTTCGAGATCTTCATCTCCGCGATGCGGCTCGTGAGCATCACGGCAAAGAGGATCAGGACGAGCGTGCCGCCCACGTAGACGAGCACCTGGGTGGCCGCGAGAAAATCGGCCGACAGCGTGACGTAGAGCCCCGCGATGCCGAGGAACGTGCCGAGCAGGGCGAGCGCGGAGTGGATGATGTTCCTGGAGAACGCGACGAGCCCGGCGGAGCCGAGCGTCAGCGCGGCGAGCCCGAGGAAGGCGAGTGCACTCGGAGAGGGCATGTGGTGAGGGGCGCGACGTTAGACCGCTGCCCATCGCCCATCAAGGGCGACGCCCCGCGACGGGCGACGCCCTCGCTCAGGCGCCCGCTCCGGCCTCTCCGCCCGCGGCTCCGGCGACCGCTCCAGCGGCCTCGGCGCCCTGCTTCCGGGCGTGCTCCCTGCGCCAGATCGCGCGCAGCTCCTCGAGCGCGGCCGGGTTGTCGCGCATCGCGCGCTCGCGGGCCTCGCGGGCGTGCGGCCCGTACTCGCCGACAGGCACCTCGCCGAGGTCCTTCGGCGCCTTGTACAGCGGGACCAGCCCCTCCGGGATGAAGCGGAAGGTGAGGTGGTCGAGCGTCGGCGCCGCCCCCTCGAACTCGCGCGTGTGGCGGATCGCGCCGGTCGACTCGGTCTTGCACGCCTCGACGCAGAGGCCGCAGTACATGCACTTGCCCATGTCGATGTCGAAGCGGCTCATCGCCTGCTTCTTCGTCGCCGGATCCTTCTCCAGGTCGATGGCGATGCACTCGATGGGGCACGCGCGCTCGCAGCGCTTGCAGCCGGTGCAGATGTCCATCTGCACCTCGAGGAAGCCGCGGTACCGCGGCGGGAGCATCTCGCTCACGGGTCGGTCCGTCTTGTCCGGATACTGGACGGTGATGGGCTCCCGGAACAGATGGGAGAACGTGACGGCCATCCCTTCCAGGATGGTGCTGGCCGCGGTGGAGATGCTCTTGATGTACTGGGCGAGATCCATGGCCGGTGCCTCTGGGACCTGACGCGCTCGGGCATACCCCCGAAGGAGCGAGGCGCCACACCGACCAGGATAGCAGACGCCCCCTCCTCGATCGCGTCCGGGCGTAGAGCCAGGCCGCCCGCCGCCGTCCGCGCCGAGCTTACGCCGGGCCGGCGCGGCGTCGCGCGGACGGCCGCGGCCGATCGGCGCCGCGCGGTTCGGGAAGCCGCGGAGAGCGCGGCGTCCGCGGCGGACCCGTCCTCTCCTGTTGACGCGCCCCCCGGGTGGCGATCATGGTCCTCGAATGACGCAGCTCCCCTTGTCGGGAACGTTCACCGCCCTGGTCACGCCGTTCACCCCTGATGGCGAAGCCGTCGACTTCGAAGCGCTCACCGCGCTCGTCGAGGCCCAGATCGCGGGCGGCGTCAGCGGGCTCGTGCCGTGCGGGACCACGGGCGAGTCGCCGACCCTGAGCGAAGCGGAGACGACCGCGGTCATCCGGCGCGTCGTCGAGGCGGCGCGCGGCCGCGTGCCGGTGATCGCGGGGACGGGCTCGTTCTCGACGAAGAAGACGATCGAGGCCTCGCGCGCCGCGCTCGCCGCCGGCGCGGAGGGCGTGATGATCGTGATGCCGTACTACAGCAAGCCCTCGCAGGACGGGCTCCGCGAGCACACGCTGGCCGTGGCCAAGGCCGTCGCGGGGCCGGTCGTGCTCTACAACATCCCGGGGCGAACGGTGGTCGACCTCTCCGCCGAGACGACCGAGCGCATCTGCGCCGCCGCGCCCAACGTCGTCGCCATCAAGGACGCCACGGGCAACGTGCTCCGCTGCCAGGAGCTGGTGCGGCGCCTCGGCGATCGGCTCACGGTCCTGTGCGGCGACGACGCGCTGACGCTCGCGATGATGGCGCTCGGCGCGCAGGGGGTCATCAGCGTCACGTCGAACGTGCTGCCGCGCGAGACGAGCGCGGTGACCCGGCGGTTCCTGGCCGGCGACCTCGCCGGCGCGCGGGCGGCGCACCTCGCGCTGCTGGAGATCCACGGGCTCATGTTCGTCGAGCCGAACCCCTCCCCGGCGAAGGCGGCGCTGGCCGCCCTGGGCCGCATGAGCGCCGCCGTCCGGCTGCCCCTCGCGCCGGCCGGCGAGGCGACCCGGCAGCAGATCGGCGAGGCGATGAAGCGGCTCGAGGCGAGGCGCGAGGCGACGTGAAGTCGAACGGCGATCATCGAGGCGTACCGATGGGCGCGCTCTTGGGAACCGGCCAGGGAGAAGAGGCTCGCTTGCTGAAGGTCGCGATCCACGGCGCGAGCGGGAAGATGGGGCAGGCGATCGTCCGGCTCGCCGCGAACGAGCGCGCGCAGGTCGTGGGCGCGATCGTGTCGCGCGGCTCCTCCCGCATCGGCCGCGACGTCGGCGAGCTCGCGGGGACGGGCACCATCGGCGTCGCGATGAGCGACGACACCAGCGCCGGGCTGCTCGGCGCGGACGTGGTCATCGATTTCTCGCGGCCCGAGGCGCTCCCCCGGCTCCTGCACCTCGCGATGCGGGCCAAGGTCGCGGTGGTCAGCGGCACGACGCGCCTCGACGGCACGTGCGAGCGGCTGCTCGAGGAGACGGCGCAGCACGTCCCGGTCCTCTGGTCGCCGAACACGAGCATCGGCATCCACGTGCTCGCGGAGATCGCGGCGAGCGCGGCGCGCCGGCTCGGGCCCGGCTACGACGTCGAGATCGTCGAGGTGCACCACCGCGCCAAGGTGGACGCCCCGAGCGGCACGGCCGTGCGGCTGGCCGAGGCGCTGCGCGAGGCCCGCGGCGGCGCCGGCGAAGGGCCCGCGGCGCTCGCCGACGTGCACGGCCGCGAGGGCAACGTCGGCCCCCGCAAGGCGAACGAGCTCGGGATCTTCGCCGTGCGCGGCGGCGACGTCATCGGCGACCACACGGTGCACCTGCTCGGCCCCGGCGAGCGCCTCGAGCTCACGCACCGCGCCACGAGCCGCGATCTCTTCGCGCGCGGCGCGCTGCGCGCGGCGTGGCACCTGCACGGCAAGCCGCCCGGCCGATACACAATGGCCGACGTGATCGGGGGCTGAGGCGGCGCCGCCGAGCGAAGGACCGGCGATCGGCGATCCGGCGCGCCGCGCGGACAGCACAATGTGGTCAGCGGCGAGCCGCCGCACTAGGCTGCGGCGCTCGTATGGAGACGCTCGCTGCGCGGGTCGCACGTGCCGGTCCTTTGCCGGACAGGGACGCGGTGGGCTGGGTCGTCCGTCTGGCGAAGCGGATCGAGAGCCTGCACGGGCGCGGGACCGTGCACGGCCGCCTGTCGGCCGCGTGCGTGATCATCGAGGACGAGCCGTGCACGTCGCGGGGGTGGCTCTCCGATCCGCTCGCGACGCCGGCCTTCGTGGGTTACCGCTCGCCGGAGCGCGCGGCGGGCGAGGGACCGTCGCGCCGGGACGACACGTGGGCGCTCGCGGTCACCCTGTACGTGGCGCTCTCGGGGACGCTCCCCTTCCCGGCCGAGAGCGATAGGGAGCTCCGCCGCAAGCAGAGCGCCGGCGATGCGCCGCGGGTGACGCCGCCGGGGGCGGCGGGCGACGCGCTGTGGCGCGTCCTCGAGCAGGCGCTCGCGCGCGACGCGAAGCGACGGATCATCGAGGTGGCGGCGCTGCGTCGCGCGCTGGAGGCGGCGCGGCCGAGCGACGGCCTGGGGGAGCTGCCGCCGCTCGACGAGCACGCGGTCGCGGAGCCGACGAGGACCGTGCCCGCGCCGCGACCGTCGAACAGCGGCCTGCGGGGCGCGTCGAGCTCGCAGCCGCCGCCGCGCAGGAGCTCGCCGCCGCGCGAGAGCTCACCGCCGCGCGAAAGCTCGCCGCCGCGCGAGAGCTCGCCGCCGCGCAGGAGCTCGCCGCCGCGCGAGAGCTCGCCGCCGCGCGAGAGCTCGCCGCCGCGCGAGAGCTCGTCGCCGCGCAGGAGCTCGCCGCCGCGCGAGAGCTCGCCGCCGCGCGAGAGCTCGCCGCCCCGTGAGAGCTCGCCGCCGCGCTGGAGCTCCAGCTCGCAGCCGCCGCGCGGGAGCTCGCCGCCCCGCGGCCACACGAGCTCGTTGCCGCCCGGCACTGCAGGCTCCACGGCGCGCCGGACGCCGTTGCCGCTCCACGGGCTCGCGGCCCTCGGTCTCCGGTCGACGGGCGCGCCGGCCACCCCGGTCCCCGAGGCGCCAGAGCGCCGCTCGACGGCGCCGGCGGTCTCGCCTGCCGCACCGCCGGGGCACGCCGACGCCCCGAGGGCGGACGCCTCCATCGGCCCGCCCGGGGCGGCTGTTGCGGCCGCGCCGCCGGAGCAGCCGCCCCTCCCGCCCAGCGCGGCGGAGCAGCCGTCACTTGCCCTCGCACCGGCGCAGCAGCCGCCCCTCCCGCCCAGCGCGGCGGAGCAGCCGTCCCTTGCCCTCCCACCGGCGCAGCAGCCGCCCCTCCCGCCCAGCGCGGCGGAGCAGCCGTCCCTTGCTCTCGCACCGGCGCAGCAGCCGCCCCTTTCGCCCGCGCCCGCGGAGCGGCCGCCCCTCGCGCCGGCGCCGCTCGTCACCGCAAACGAACCGGCGAGCCGGCGGCCTAGCCGCGCTCGGCCCGCACGCATCGACGGCGAGCTGCCCCCGGCTCCGTCCGCGCTGGCGACCGAGGGCGCCGTTGTGCATGTCGGCGCGCCCGATGCGCCGCGCCCCCCGGGGCCCGATCGGGGCGCACGCGGCAGCGCGCCCTCCGCGGCGCGCCGCGTGGCCGTGCTGGCCCTGTACGCCGTGGTCTTCGCGGGCGCCGCAGCGGCGGCCTGGTTCTGGATGCGCCGCCGCGATCCCGCGCCGCCGCCGCCGTCCCTCGCCGCCTTGCCTGCCGGCTCGGACGCCGCTCCCGCCGCCTGCGCCGCCCCCGCGGCGCCGAGCGCCCCGGCGGCCGAGGACGCCGCCGTCTCGGGCGACGCGGCCGCGGCGGCGCCGGTGGACGCCGGCGCCGCGAGCGCAGACGCCGCGGCGAGCGCAGCGCCGGACGCCGCGGCGAACTTCGCCGCCTGCGCGATGCCGATCTTTCCGGGCAAGGGCGTCGACGCCGCGACCGCGGGCCAGCTCGGGTTCCTCTGCACCGAGGTCGACCCGATGAAGGGCGTCGCGGCGCTCAAGGGCCACCTCGCCAGGGCCGCCGGGCCCGAGGGGATCTCGGACGCGACGAAGGAATGGGGCGTGCTCGGCTGGTACGACATGGCGGCGCTCGCTGCCCTGCGCGCCCGCTGCTGCCATGCCCCGCCGCCCCTCGCGCTGCCCCGCGCGCCGGAGGGCTGCCTCCCGCTCGACGAGGCGCTGAACGACCTCGGCGCGGCCGTCGCGTCCGCGTCTGCGCCGGACGATCGGGCCGTCGCGAGGGCGTCCCGCCGGTACACGCGGGCAGCCCAGTGCGTCGTGCGCGTCGGCGCGGCGACCTGGTACGGACGCAAGAGCAAGCCGAACGGAGGCGAGGCGAGCGCCTTCAAGAAGGTGCTCGCGCGCGCGCTCCAGCAGACGACGCAGGCCCGCTGAGCCGCGCCATCGGCGTCGGGGCGCGGTCCGGGCAGGCGCGCCGCGCGGCCAGGCTTCGAACGCTGCGCGCAGCCCGGGCGGGCCGCGCGCAGCGGGGGCGGCCGCGCGCGGCTAGGCTAGTACCGCGGATCAGAACTCCCGCCAGGGCTCTGCCTCACGAGCGATAGAGAAGTAAACGCAAAGGCGCAAAGGCGCAAAACTACAAATCTTTTTTGCGTCTTTGCGCCTTTGCGCCTTTGCGTTGAACTCTCGCTCCGGATCCCTGGCCGGACTTCTGGCGGCGGAACTTAGGCTGCTGGCCGGCGGCCGGCGGCTGGCCCGGCGCGCAGCGCTGCCCGGTCGCTCGACCGCCTCGCCGGACGGGCGGTTCTGGGGTAGCGTCCGCGGTCCCATGTCCAACGAAGCGAGCGATCTCCTGCTCGAAATCGGCGTCGAGGAGCTCCCCTCGTCGTTTGTCGAGGCCGCGCTCCGTGCGCTCCCGGATCTCGCAACGAAGCGCCTCGCGGAGCTCAGGCTCCGCCACGGCGCGATGCGCGCGCTCGGCACCCCGCGGCGCCTCGCGCTGCTCGTCTCCGGGGTCGCGGCGCGCCAGCCCGACCTCGAGGAGGAGGTCACCGGCCCGCCCGTCAAGGCGGCCTTCAAGGACGGCGCGCCCACCAAGGCGGCCGAGGCGTTCGCGCAGAAGCTCGGGTGCGCGGTCGCCGATCTGCGGCGCGTCGAGGGGCCGAAGGGCGAGTACCTCGCGGGCACGCGGCGCGAGGCCGGCAGGCCCGCGGCCGAGCTCCTCCCGGAGGTCCTGACCTCGCTCGTCACGGCCATCCCCTTCCGCAAATCGATGCGCTGGGGGAACGGCGAGTTCGCGTTCGGCCGCCCCATCCAGTGGCTCGTCGCGCTCTCCGGCGCCGACGTCATCCCCGTCGAGATCGCCGGCGTCCGCAGCGGCCGCACGAGCCGCGGCCACCGCTTCCTCGCGCCGGGCGAGATCGCCCTCGGCGCGGCCAAGGACTACGTCGAGGCGATGCGCGCGGCGCACGTAATCGTCGACCCCGGCGAGCGCGCGCGCCTGATGCGCGAGCGCCTGCTCGCCGCCGCGCGGGACGCCGGCGGGGCGCTCATCGAGGACGACTTCCTGATCGGCGAGAACCTGTCCCTCGTGGAGGAGCCGCACGTCATCATCGGCAGCTTCGAGGAGCGGTTCCTCGACCTGCCCGAGCGGGTGATCCTCGAGGTCGCGCGCGGGCACCAGCGCTACTTCGGCGTCCGCGACGCGAAGACGGGCGCGCTGCTCCCGAAGTACCTCGCGGTCGTCAACACCGCGGAGGCGCCCGAGAAGATCAAGAGCGGCAACGACAAGACGATGCGCGCGCGCCTCTCGGACGCACAGTTCTTCTACCGGGAGGACGTCAAGCTCCCGCTCGCCAGCCGGCGCGAGAAGCTCGGCGGCATCGTGTTCCAGAAGCGGCTCGGCAGCGTGCTCGCGAAGGCCGAGCGCGTCGAGCGGCTCGCCCGCGAGCTCGGCCTGCTGCTGATGCTGCCGGAGCCGACGCTCGTGGCGGCCGCCTCGGGGGCGCACCTCGCGAAGTGCGACCTCGTCGCGCTGATGGTCGGCGAGTTCCCCGAGCTCCAGGGCGAGATGGGCCGCGCCTACGCGCTCGCCCAAGGCGTCAGCCCCGAGGTCGCCGACGTGATCCGCGATCACTACCTGCCGAAGGGCGCCGCGGACGCGACCGCGCCGACGCACGCCGGCGCGCTCGTCGCGATCGCCGATCGGCTCGACACGCTCGTCGGCTGCTTCGCGATCGGGCTCATCCCCACGAGCACAGCCGATCCGTACGGCCTCCGCCGCGCCTGCCTCGGCGTGCTGCGCACGCTCCTGGATCGCGATCTCGATCTGCGCCTCGGCGCCGCGTTCAGCGCCGCGTACGACGGCTACGCCGGCGTGAAGCTCGACGCCTCGCGCGAGTACCTCACGGCGCGCCTCGGCGAGTTCTTCGTCGAGCGGCTGCGCGGCCTGCTCTCCGATCGGCTCCCGCAGGACGCGGTCCTCGCGTGCCTCCCCGTCGCCGCGGGTCGCCCGCTCGATCTCCGGGCGCGCGTGCGCGCGATCGACGCGCTCAGCCCCGAGGTCCGCGCCCGGGTCGGCGAGGTCTTCAAGCGGGCGACCAACATCGCCGACAAGGCGCCGCCCGGCGAGCCGGTCGCGCCGTTCGGCCAGGACGTGCACGCGAGCGAGACGGCGCTCTTCGCGGGCTACCTCAAGCTGCGCGAGCAGATCGCGTCGGACGTCCGGAGCGGCGCGTACGACTCCGCCTTCAAGGCGGTGGCGGACTTCGCGCCGCTCCTGCACCAGTACTTCATCGACGTGTTCGTGATGACCGACGACGCGGCCGTGCGCGACAACCGCCTGCGGCTGATGCGCGCCCTGTCGGAGACCTGCGCGAGCCTGGCGAGGCTCGAGCTGCTCGGCGAGGCGCCGCGCGCGGCGTCCTAGCGCCGCCCGGGCCGAGCGCCGACAGCCCGGGCGGCGCGCCGTCCGGCCGGCGAGCCTCCTCGCCGGCCGCGGCGCTCGCGCAGGGCAGCGGCGGCGACCGCCACGGCGCTCTCAGGCCGCGAAGCCGCCATCGACCGCGATCGTCGCGCCGGTGATGAAGCGCCCGCTCTCTCCCGCGAGGTGAGCGACCGTGGCGGCGATATCGTCGCCGGTGCCGTAGTGACCGACGGCGAGCTGGCTCCGCTGCTCGTCCGCGCCCGGGCCGCTGGCCGGGTTCATGTCGGTGTCGATCGGGCCCGGCTGAACGAGGTTGGCGGTGATGCCGCGCTGCCCGAGGTCGCGGGCGAGCCCCTTGGTGAGGCCCACCAGCGCCGCCTTGCTCATCGAATACAGGGTGATGCCCGGCCCCGGCACCCGGTCGGCCAGGCAGCTGCCGATGCTGATGATGCGCCCGCCCGCGCCCATGTGCCGCGCCGCGGCCTGGGCGGCGAGGAACGAGGCCCGCACGTGGATCGCCAGCGTCCGGTCCACCTGCTCGAGCGTCAGGGCCTCGAGCGGCCCCATGATGGCGATGCCGGCGTTGTTGACGAGGATGTCGATCCGACCGAGCTCGGCCACGGTCCGCTCGACCGCGTGGACGACCTGCGCCGGATCCGCGCTGTCCGACGCGATCGCCAGGCCCCGCCGACCCGCCGCCTCGACCTCGGCGACCACCGCGCGCCCCTTTTCCGGAGCGCTCACGTACGTCAGGGCCACATCCGCCCCGTCCCGCGCCAGCCGCTTGACGATCGCCGCGCCAATCCCGCGGCTGCCTCCGGTCACCAGCGCCACCTTGCCAACAAGCTCCGACATGTCTACCTCATTTCTGTGTCGATCAGCACAAAATCTATACTGTGCCGAGTGACGGGGGGTCAACCGATTTATTTATCGATCGGCACAGAAAGGTCGTCGTGATGGCCGGACGGGGACGTCCACGCGGCTTCGACCGGGCCGCAGCGTTGCGGCGGGCGATGGAGGTGTTCTGGGAGCGGGGCTACGAGGGCACGTCGCTCAGCGATCTCACGGCCGCGATGGGCATCAACTCGCCGAGCCTCTACGCCGCGTTCGGCTGCAAGGAGGCGCTGTTTCGCGAGGCGGTGGCGCTCTACGGCGAGGTCGAGGGCGCGGCGACGGGCCGGGCGCTGCGCGAGGAGCCGACGGCGCGCAGGGCGGTCGAGGCCATGCTGCGCAGCAACGTGGAGGCTTACGCGAGCCCGGGAAAGCCGAGCGGCTGCATGATCGTGCTCGCCGCGACGCTCGGCACGCCGGAGAGCGAGGGCGTGCGCAGCCACCTCGCCGCGTGCCGGCGGGGCGCGCTCGACGAGCTCCAGCGGAGGCTGGATCGCGGCGTCGCCGAGGGCGACCTGCCGGCGGGCACCGACACGGCGGCGCTCGCCGCGTTCTACACCACGGTGCTCCAGGGCCTCTCCATCCAGGCCCGCGACGGCGCCCCGCGCGAGGCGCTGGAGGCGATCGTCGACTGCGCCATGGCCGCCTGGGATGCGCTGGCGCGGCCCCGCGCTGCGGTCTGAGCGGGGCCGGCGGCCGGACGCCGCCGGCGGCTTCAGCGCTCCCGACCTGCGTCGCGCTACACGGTCTCGGGCACGAGGATCCGCTTCGTGCCCTTCCCTCGCTTCTGCTTCTTCGTGGGCTTCTGCTCCAGCCCGAGCTGCTTCCCGATCGCCTTGCGCGCCTCGCGCGCGACCTTCCGGACCCGCTTCGCCTCTGCCTGGGTGATCACCCCGTCCCTGGCGGCCGCGTCGACCGCCGCCCGCACCTTGGCCTGAACCTCGTCGAGCGCCTTCCGGACCTCGGCGCGGCGCGCCTCCGGGACGCCGCCCTTCTGCATCTTCGCCTCGACCCTCGCGCGCAGCTTCGCGCTCTTCTCGTCGACCCGCTTGCTGAAGCCGGCGGCGTCCTGCGGGAACGGGGCCGCGCCCTTGCCCCGGCCCTGACGCGGCGCCTCCGCGGCCGCCGCGGCGGTCTCCTCGGCAGCGGCGGCGGCCGGGGCGGCGATGGCCGTGAGGGCGGCGAGCGCGGCGAGCGTTGATGCGATGCGAGGGAGCTTGTTCATCATCCTGCCTCTCGAGATGACACCGTGCGGTGCGAGACTGAGGTCGCGTCACGAGCCGCGGCGCCGAGGGCGCCGCGCGCTCGCCCCGTGGGACGTGGAGCGAGCGACGCTATTCCCGCCTCACGGAGATCGCCAGTTCGGCGCCGAGCGCCAGGCTGGCCGCACGGACGGGGATGCCGGCAGGAGCATCTCCGCGACGGCTGAGGCCGCACGCCCCGACGCATCGCGCCTCGCCGCCATCACGCCAGCGCGCTTGCCCTCCTCGGGGAGGCCGCGCGGCCGCCGCTGGCCGCCATCGACAGCAGCCGGCTGACGCGCTCCTCGGTCGTCGGGTGCGTCGAGAACCACTTCAGCACGGAGCTGGCCCCGGCGAGCGGGCTCACGATGAAGAGGCTGGCCGTGGCCGGACGGGCGGACTCGGCGGGGATGAGCGCCACGCCGTGCTCCAGCTTGGACAGCGCGCTGGCGAGCGCCTCCGGGTCGCCGCACAGCTGCGCCCCGGTCTCGTCCGCCATGTACTCGCGCGAGCGCGAGATGCCGAGCTGAACGAGCGTGGCCGCGATGGGAGCGACGATCGCGAGCGCCAGCCCGCCGAGCGGGCTCTCCCCCTCCTCGTCGTCCGATGAGCCGCCGAACAGCCCGGCGAAGCTCACGGCGTGCGCGATCCACGTGATGCCCGAGGCGAACGCCGCCGCGATGGTCGACACCAGGATGTCGCGGTTCTTGATGTGCGCGATCTCGTGCGCCAGCACGCCGCGCAGCTCGCGCTCGGTCAGGAGCTGCATGATCCCTTCGGTGACCGCGACGACGCCGTGCTCCGGGTTGCGCCCGGTGGCGAAGGCGTTCGGCTGCGCGTCCGGGATGACATAGACCCGCGGCTTCGGGATCTCCGCCCGCCGCGAGAGCTCCTCCACCATCCGGTGCAGGCCGGGCGCCTCCTCGGGCGCGACCTCGGCGGCCCGGTGCACCGCGAGCACGATGCGATCCGACATGAAATACGCGCCCAGGTTCATCGCGAGCGCGAGGACGCCGAACAAGACGAGGTACCCCGGCCCGAGCGCCCCACCGATGGACACCAGGATTGCCGACATGACGCCGAGCAACAGGATCGTCTTGATCTGATTCTTCATGAAACTCGTCACCTCCACGGAACGGAGCGCTGCAAACGCTGCTCCCTCATCATCGATGTGTCGTGCACCGCGGCTTTGCAATGCCGCGTGCCAGCCGATCAGCAGGCGTCACGGCCCGTCGATTCCCGAGGTGGCCGTCAGGACCGGCCGGCCCGTTTCGCCGCCCCATTTCGCCGCGGTCGGCCCATTTTGCCCCGTTCGAGATCTCCTAAGACGGAGACGGAGACGCGGAGCGGCGGTCAGGCCTGCCAAATCGCCAGCAGCCACACCGCGATCCCGGCCGCGCACACCGCGAGCCCCGGCACGGCACGCGGCCACACCCACTGGCCCGTCACCGTCACCGCGCGCCGCACCACCCAGATGGCGCCCGCGACCCACGCCACGAAGGCCGCCACGAGCGCGACGACCCAGCCGACCCGCGGCGCGTCGTCGCGCGCGAGCGCGGCGAGGTGCTCCCGCGCGACCACGGCCGCTGGCTCGGTCCGGGTGCCCGGCGGGCGCGGCGCGGCCGCCGAGAGCCGGGCGATCGCCCCGTTGGCCTGCTCCAGATCCTCGGCGTGCGGCGTCGTGAGCCACCGCGTCTCCAGGGCGGCCGTGCGCACCGCGCGCCAGGCGAAGAGCGCCGTGTCGGGCTGGCCGAGACCCTCCGCCGCCGTCGCGAGCGCGATCAGCCGCTCGTAGGCCACGCGCACGTGGGGGGCGCCGGGAGCGTACCAGCTCGCCGCCCGCCGGGCGTGGAGCGCCGCCGCGTGCGGATCGCCGGCGAGCAGGGCGGCCGTGCTCTCGGCGATCTCCCGCTCGCCGGCGACCACCACGCGCAGCGACGCCGCGCCAAGGAGGAAGCCGGCGACCGCGATGCCGCGCACGACGCCGAGCACGACCGAGAGCTTCACAGAAAATCGCGCTTCTTGAAGACGAACGCCGCCACCGCAAGGAGCCCGAGCGCCCAGCCGGCGCACGTGATCGACGCCCACCCCAGGTAGACCAGGAGGTTCGCGTCGGCGACCTCGCCCGCGAGCAGCGGGCGGGGCGGCACGTAGATCTGCAGGTTGGGCACGACCCGGGAGAGGGCGCGCCCCGCGGCGCTGATCTGGGGGCCGAAGTACTTCACCGGCAGCTGGGCGAGGGCGTCGGCGTTGCGCCCGACGAGGAAGATGCCGAGCGTGAGCAAGGCGGACAGGAACGGCGTCGAGAACGAGGAGAACAGCGTGGCCACGGCCGCGACGATGCCGACCTCGAGGAACGCGAGCGCGCTGCCGGCGAGGACGACGCGCTGCTCCGTGGGAGCGCCGGCCGAGAGGACCACGCCGAGGACGAGGAAGACCGCCGACCACGGGATGAACCCGTACGTGCGCAGCAGCGGAGAGCGCCACGCGGCGAGGCCGAGCGCCGCGAGCGACGCGGCGCCGGCGCCCGCGACGAGCGGGAGCGAGCGGCCGGCCAGGACGGCGCCGATCAGCAGCACGAGCCCGGTGTCGGCCAGGATGAACACCGCGAGCGTGAGCAGCGTGCCGAGGTACTTGCCGACGAGGTACTCGCCGCGGCGGACCGGGCGGGCCAGGATCGGGAAGATCGTCTTCTGCTCGAGCTCGCGGTACAGCGACGTCGCGCCGATGATGATCGCGACCGCGATGCTGAACAGCGAGATCGACGCGACGCCGAGATCGCTGACCACGCGCGCCCCGTTGCGGAGCGTGTAGGCGCCGACGATGATCGAGTAGAAAGCGACCGCGAAGGCCACGCCCGCCAGGCCGATGAGGATGCGCGCCCGAAGCGATTCCCGGTAGGTGTTGAGGGCGATCGCAGAGATGCGGCCGAACATCGGGGCGACGTTAGCAAGGGAGAGGGGGCGCTTGCAAAGGGCCGCGGGTCAGGGATCGACCTCGTCGACGGCGTCGACGACCCGCACGTCGAGGAACCACAGGCCGTGCGCCATCGCGTGGCCGTCGATCTGGAGGTAGTAGACGCCCGGATCGAGCACGAGATCGAGGAAGCTGCGCTGGGGGCCCGTACCGATCGTGCAGGAAAGCGGCATTTCGGTGCCGGGGCAGCCCGGGCCGCGGCGGACCGAGAGCAGCGTCTCGTAGGCCGAGCCGGCCATGTCGAGCACCACCCGGCGGCGCGCCGTGAGCGTGAGCTTCAGGAGCTGGTCCCGGGCGCCGCGGTCTTGCGTGCCGGCGCGATCGCACCCCGCGTCCAAATCCGCGGCGGCGTTGGTCGTGTTGCCCTGGAAGAACCCGCCGGTCTCCGGGATCTCCAGCGCGCCCTCGCACGCGTCGGCGAAGGGCACCAGCGTGGGCGGCGCCGCCGGCCGCACGAACGCCGTCACGCTCACCGGCTGGCCGAGCTGCGCCTCGGCCACCACGCGGTACGACCCCGGGGGGACGCCGCGCCGCGCGCTCCGGAGCGGGCTGACGTCGCCCTCGCCGCACGCGAGCCGGTCGCCGGCGCCGCCGCACGCCGGCGCGGACAGGGCGATCGAGCCGCTGTCGCCGGCCGACAGCCGCTCGACCAGGAGCACGTCGGACGCGACCTCCAGATCGAGCGCGTACACGGCGTCGACCGCCGCCGGGCCGCAGCCGAGGTCGACGTCGTCCTGGTGGCCGAGCAGCGACACGGCGACCGTCCGGTTCGGCGCGAGCGGCGCCGCCTCGGCGCAGCCCTCGTCCGGCGGCGGATCGGTCGGCGGCGCGAGCTCCAGCGTGAGGAGCACCGAGGTCGGCGCCGTCGCCGAGACGGCGACGGCGTAGACCCCCGCGGGCAGCGCGCGCCGGAAGAGGTGCGGCGCCGCCGCCGTCTGGCAGGTGAGCTCGTCCTCGGGCAGCGCGCAGCCCTCGGACCGCAGCGAGAGCGAGGGCTCGCCGTCGCCGTCGGTCGAGATCGCGTAGAGGTCGACGTCGCGGGGCTCGGTGAGCTCGAACGTGTAGACGAGCTCCCCGAGGTCGGTCTCGCACGCGGTCCCGAGATCCCGCGCGGCGTCGAGGATCGTCGCCAGGACCGGCGCGCCCGGCTCGAGGGGCGCCGCGGTGCCGCACGTCTCGTTCTCGGGCGCCGGCGAGGGCGGCAGGAACGCGACGTCGACGACCACCGGCGCGCCCTCCGCGGTGGTCACGTAGACCGGCAGCGCCGTCGCGCGCTCCGGATCGCCGAGGCCGCGGCCCCGGAGCTTCGCGAGCTTGCCGCCGTCCGCGCTGGGGTGCGGGCGCCCGCACGCGAGCTCGGTCGCGGCGTCGCCGCACTGGCCGGCGAGCGTCACCGCGACGTCGGTGCCCTCCGTCCGCGCGGTCACCTGCACGTCGACCGGCGGCCCCGGCGGCAGGAGCACCGCGGCCACCACGTCGCGCGTGCTCATCGGGCGGGGCAGGCCGCACGAGCTCGCGTAGTGGAAGCCCGCGCCCGCGGTGTTCATCGCGTACGAGCCCGGCGCCGAGATCTCCAGCGCGTCGGCGCACGTGTCGTGCTCCGGCGAGACGCAGCCGGACTCATCGGTGCGCCCGTCGCAGTCGTCGTCCCGGTCGTTCCCGCAGATCTCGGGCTGCAGCGACGACGCCGTGGGGTCGGCGTCGTCGCAGTCGCCCCCGCCGCAACGCGCGTCGGGATCGCCGTCGAGGTCGGCGTCGCGCGGGGCGCTCGAGCACGTCCTGGTCGGCTCGTCGCAGGCGTCGATCGTGCAGGTGCTCCCGTCGCCGCACGCGATCGGCTCGCCAGGCACGCAGCCGAGGCGCGGGTTGCACCGCTCGACCCCGTCGCAGTAGACGTCGTTCTGACACGCGCTGTCGTCCGGCGTGAAACGGCACCGGCCTGCGCTGGTGTCGCAGGCATCGAAGGTGCAGGGAAATCCGTCCTCACATTGATCGTCGTCGACGCACGGACCGCCGAGCGTCGGGTCCGCCGGAGCCTGCTCGCCCCCTGCGCCGCCCGCGCCGCCTTCGCCGCCGGCCCCGCCTGCTCCGCCCGCCGACGGGAAGGGGCTCGGCGCGCTCGAGCCGCAGGCGGCGGCCCCGAGCGCGGCCGTCGCGGCTGCGGCACAGAGAAGAGCGAGAGGCGTCAAGGAGGAAGAAGAGCGAGTTCGCATCGAACGAGGTGAGCGGCAATGAGCGTAGCAGGGCACCGCCACGTCTGGCATCATGGCGCGCGATTCCGCGGAGCGTGGCGGATAGAGGGAAAAACAGGGTGACCAGCGACAGATTGACCCGACCCGAGCTGACGTGGCTGCTGGCGCAGGAGGCGCGCAGCGCCGCCCAGAAGCTCCGCCAGGGCGTGGGGATGATCGCGACCGAGACCACGCCGCCGCCGGTGCCGTCGCCGGACGACGGCTCGGGCGGCGTGGAGAGCACGCTGAACCGGCTCGACGAGGCGGTGAGCATGCTCGCCTCGCTCCACGGCCGGCCCATGCCGCGCGGGCGGCGCGGTCGCGTCGACCTGACGGCGCTGCTCTGGGAGGTCGCGCCCGAGGCGCGCGTGCAGATCGAGATGGGCGAAGGGACGACGGTGTTCGGCGACGAGACCGAGCTCCGGCGGATGCTCCAGGTGCTCATCGCCCAGGGCGGCGATCCCACGAGCCAGGGCGGGGCGCCCGACGTGAGCATCCACCGCGTCGGCGACGAGGTGAGCGTGCGCGTCAACCTCGGGCCGGAGACGCCGGTGAACTTCGAGACCGAGCGGGTGTGGCTGTCGCGGATGGCGCTGCGCTACGGCGGCCGGCTGGAGCTCGACGGGCTGATGCAGACGCTGACCTTGCCCGCCGAGGTCGATCTCCAGCGCCTCGAGGTCGAGAGCCTGAAGAAGGAGCTGGCCGCGGCGCAGGCGCAGGGCGAGGCCTACGCGCGCGAGCTCGCCGCGGTCTTTTCGCGGGTCGAGGGCGAGCGCGAGCGCGGGTCGCTGGCCGGCATCGTGTCGCGGCTGAGCGGCAGCGATCCGGTGTCGCACCTGCCGCCGAGCGGCGACAGCCTCGCGGTGCTCGTGGCGGCGGTGCGGGTGCTCGGGACGCAGCTGCGCGGCATCCTGTCGGCGATCGGGCGGGACATCGCGCCGCTCCGGTCGCACGGCGGCGACGCCGGGGAGACGGCGGCCTCGGTGGGGCGCCACGTGACCGCGGCGTCGGAGATCGTGAGCGATCTGGCGAGGCTGGGTGCGTGCCCGCTCCACGAGTTCCCGCGCCACTGCGACGTGGCCGATCTGCTGCGCGACGTCGTGAAGGACGACCTCGCGCGCGCGGCGCGCCACGACGTGCGCGTGGTGGTCGAGGCGCCGGAGGCCGCGCAGGAGGTCGTGCCGCAGGGCGCGCTCACGGTGCTGCTGCACGCGCTGCTCGATCACGCGATCAGCGCGTCCCCGCCGGGCAGCGAGGTGGTCGTGACGCTCGTCGAGGGGCCGAGCGGGGTCGAGATCACGTTCGACGACGCGGGGCCGCCGCTGCCGGCCGCGGCGCGGAGCGTGGTGCTGAGCCGCGATTTCGAGGCGGTCGCGCAGGGGAGGCCGCCGGCGCTGCCGCTCATCGCGGCGCACGCGATCGCGGCGCACACGAACTACGGGATCGCGATCGAGGACGGGCCGCGCGGGGAGACGCGGGTGCGGCTCACGATCCCGAGGGCGGGGTAGCTCCGGGCTGCCAGGCCGAGGAGGCCCAGCGCTCCGCGCGGCGCGGGGGCCCATCTGGAGCGACAGATGGGTTGAAACCGCGTGAAAAACGCAGAATTTCGAACCGCCAAGCCGCTAGGAACGCGGAGAAGGGGATCCCCTCTCGGCGCCCTTGGCGGCTTGACGGTCGAAGACTCGCTCGTTCAACGCGATCTGCCGTCTAGAAGAGGAACGAGGTCGCCGAGAAATCCACCTCCCGGTGGAGGTTGAAGCCACGCACGACGTCGATCGCCTCGAGCTTCGCCGACGTGGTGACAGGTCGCTCGTCGCTGCGCCCCACGAGCGTCGCAATCGCCCTGTACTCGTCGGGCGGAAGATCCACCGTCAGGATGAAGTCCTCGCAAGGCGCATACTCCCTCGCCACCTCGACGCTGCCACGGTAGATGATCAGCTCGAGATCGGCCCTGCCGCCGCTGAAGCGAGAGCAGTCCCGCGGCTCGCGCCGGTCGTCGATTGTCCACTCCATCACCAGGCTCCCCATCGACGGCCGAGGCCGATGCCGATCGCCGTCCTTCACCTCGAAGAAGCAGCCCAGGGCCAGAAAGCTCGATAGAGCGAGGCCGCAGATAGGAATGACGCTCTTCTCCTGATTCATGCTCGAATCCGTCCTTTCGCAGCCGCACCACTGTCAACGCGGCGTGTAGTAACCGCGCCCCCGCTCGCGGGGAAAGCTCAGCTCGCGCTCTGGCACGTACCTCGGCGACGCACGGTATGTCTGCCGGTAACGCCTGAGCTCCGCGGGCTCCTGCTCGAAGATGACCCAGCCCCGGTTCGTCGGGTAATACCACTGGCCGTCGACCAGGTACGCATAGGTGCCGCGGAAATAGACGCGCGGAGACGCCGCGATCTCCACCGGGACGACCTCGGCGCGCACCGCCGGGAAGCCGGACACGACATACCCCTCGGCTCCGACCGTGCCCAGACACCCGACCAGCAGCGAGGCGCCGGCCGCGACCGCAGCCGCCGCGAGCGCAGACCTCGTCACCGAGAGACACCTGGGCCATCTTCGCTCGCGCGAAGTCACGTTGTTGCTCTGCTTCACGTCATTGCTCCTCGAAACGGAGCTCAGCAACGCGAGTGCCAGCGCGGGGCGGCGCGACTCGACATCTCCTGTGACCGGGCGCTCAGCGGCCCGCGCCGGCCGCGCCGAGCGCGCCGGCGAGCGCGAGCGCGCGCTGGATCTCCGCCGATGTCACGAGGCCGATCACGTGCTCCGCCTCGTCGAGCACCGCGATCGCGCTCGCCTCGCCGCTCGCCAGCGCGTCGAGCGAGCCGGACGCGTCGTCGCCGGCGCGCGCCCTCGGCACGTCCACCGGCATCACCGCGCCGACCGTCGCCGCCTCGGCGCCGCGCGCGAGCTGGCGGGCGAGATCCCAGACCGTCACGACGCCGATCTCGCGGCGGCCCTCCCCGCCCCGAGGATCGTCGATGACCCGCGCGCCGACCAGGTTGTGGCGGAGGAGCCGCTCGGCCACCGCGCGAGGGCTCTCGTCCGCGTACGCGTCGCCGAGCCGATCGGTCATGAAGCGCGCGACCGGGAGGCCGCGGAGGAGATCGCGCGTGCTCGAGCGCGCCTGCTCGGCCGAGGCGCCCATGTGGACGAACACGGCGATCAGCACCAGGATGAGGTTCCACGAGAGCAGGCCGAACAGCCCGAAGGCCACCGCCATCGCCTTGCCGATCGCCGTCGCGACGCGCGTCGCGCGCGCCCGCCCGAGGCGGCGATGGAGCAGCCCCCGGAGCACCCGGCCGCCATCCATCGGGAACGCCGGGAGCAGGTTGAACACGCCGAGGATCGCGTTCGTGATCGCGAAGGCGAGGAGCGCCACGCCGACCTCCGCCGGCGCGGGGAGCAGGCGATAGGCGGCGTAGCTGCCGAGCGCGATACCGAAGCTCATCAGCGGCCCGGCGAACGCCATCCACGCCTCGTGCTCGGGATCGTCGCGCTCTATCTGCGAGACGCCGCCCAGCATCATCAGCGTGATCGCGCGCACCCGGATCCCGTTCTTGAGCGCGACGAGCGCGTGGGCCAGCTCGTGCGCCAGCACGGCGACGAACAGCCCGACCGCCAAGATCGCCCCCCAGGCGAGCGGCGGCAAGCGCAGCGCCTCGCGCGGAATCTCGAGCGAGGCCGCGATGAACGTGAACTGCGACGCCGCCAAGTACGCGAGGTACGGCAGGAAAATCAGCAGCGTGACGTGCAGCCGGATCGGGATTCCTCGGATGCGCAGGACTGTCAGCCCCTGGTCGAACATGTGCCTCCTGATCGCTGGTACAGATGGGGCCGACAACCACCTTCGCAAGCCGCCGAGACGGCGCCAATGCATGGAAAATCAGGGCAGCGACGCAGATGCCGAGCGCAATGCAGGAGGCGCCCGCAGCCCCGCGCCCAGCGCGCGTGCGTCCGTCCTAGGCGGGAATCGGCGCGAGCGCGCATCCCGGAGGCGCGCAGCGCAGCGCGGCGCCCCCGCCGGCCACAGATTGGCGTAGCTTGGTGTGACCGAGGTCGTCATGCGCCAGCGCGTCCCCGATGCATTGATGGCAGCGAGCACGGAAGAGCTCACGAAGGTCGAGCTCACCGTCCTCGAATCCTCGCTCTCCGGCGGCGTGCCCAAGGACCTCACGGGCCATGTGTTCGCGATCGGCCCGGTCGGCTCGGTGGACGGCGGGCTGCCCAGGGCGGACGGCGCGCCGATCCTCAATGGCAATGGGATGATCTATCGGCTCGATTTCGGCGGCGGCGCGGTCCGTCTGACCTCGAGGGTCGCGCGCACGCCCTGCTATCACGCGGACGCCGCCTCGCGCCCCGGCACGCGCTTCGAGGCGCTCGGCTTCCGCGACGCCGGGCTCCTCCGCTTCTCGCCCCACCTCGGCCTCCGGGACCACCTCAATCACGCGTTCGTGCCGATGCACGCGCCGCGCGCGCCCGCGCGGCTCCTCGTCACGGGCGACGCGGGGAGGCCCTACGAGATCGACCCGGCGACGCTCCAGCTCGTCACGCCGGTCGGGCGCAACAGCACGTGGTACCCGGCGGCGCCCGTCGACCACCCCTTTCCCCTGACGCTGGCGACGGCGCACCCGTGCTTCGACGCGGAGCGGGGCGAGCTGCTCACGGTGAACTACGGCCGCTCGCTCCTCCACCTGTTCGCCGCGTCGCTGCCGCGGCTCGACGAGCTCGCCGCCCTCCCGCGCTCCTGGGACCGGCTCGCGTCGGCGGCCGCGTCGATGATCGAGCAGCAGCTGCTCCGGTCGAGCGCCGATCGGCTCGAGCTCCTCGCGAAGCGCGCGCTCGAGCGCCTGCCCGCGCGCTTCCGCCCGAGCGCGCCGCCCGGGCCGGGCGACCTGCTCGCGCGGCAGGCGGCGCGCTTCGGCGGCGTCCCGCTCGACGAGGCGGCGGGCGACTTCGTGCACCTCTTGCGGTGGGACGGCCACAACGAGCCGGAGCGGCACGCGCTCCTCCTGCCGAGCGGCGCGCCGGTGCGCATCGAGCAGAGCGTGCACCAGCTCGGCCTGACGCGGCGCTGGGTCGTGCTCGCGGACACGGCCTTCCGGATCGGCCTGGAGAGCGTGGCCTGCCGGGGCTCCGGGGAGAGCCCGGGGGTCGAGCGCCTCCTCCGGTCGCTGCTCACGATGGCCCACGAGCCGAGCACGACGTTTTACCTGGTCCGGCGGGACGCGCTCCGGCCGGGCGGCGGGTCGGTCGTCGTGAAGAAGGTCGTCGTGCCCCTGGAGACGCTCCATTTCCTCGTCGATTACGAGGACGCGGGCGACCGCATCACCGTGCACGCGGCGCACAACTGCGCCACGGATCACGCCGAGTGGCTCCGGCCCTGCGACCGGCGCGCGGCCGACAGGGCGCCGGCGCCGGCCCGGCTCCGCGGGCTGTCCCCGCTCGGACAGGCGGACGTGAACCGCATCGGCCGGTATACGATCGACGCGGCGGCCGAGCGCGTCGTGGATCAGGCGGTGTTCGCCGACCCGGCGCGGGCGCTCGGCGTCGGCCTCTATGCGCACCGGGAGGCGGGCCCGTCGTGGATGCCGCCCGATTGCATCGAGAACGTCTACTGGCGCGGCGCCGGGATCTGGGACGAGCTCTCGACCGAGTTCATCGATCGGCTCTACGCGGCGCACCCGCATCGATCGCTGTCCCTCTCGGCGCTCCGGCGGATGCGCGCGGAAGGCGGGCACCCCGACAGCCTGTTCCGGTTCAACCACCGCGCCATGCGGATCGAGGATCGCTACGAGTTCCCGCAGCGCGCCGTGGGGTGTTGGCTCAGCTCGCTGCAGTTCGTGCCCCGCCGCGGCGGCAGCGGGGCGGACACCGACGGATACGTGGTCGCGCTCGTCACGACCGCCCACCGCGCGGAGGTCTGGATCTTCGACGCGACGAACCTCGCCCGAGGGCCGCTCTGCAAGCTGGGGCACCCGGCCTTCCGCCCGGGGCTCACCCTCCACACGGCGTGGCTCAACGCCGCGTCGCCGTGGAGAGGCGGATACAAGGTCCCGGTGCGCGAGGACTACGAGGATTTCGTGGCGGACGCCCCCGAAGGCCAGGTGAAGGCGCTGTTCGAGGAGGCGGTCTATCCGCGGTTCGCCTGAGCCGCCTACAGGCAGGGGGCCGCGGCGCGAGGCAGGGACGGCTCGGCGCCGCGCGCGGGGGCCCCGGCCCCGAGGCCGTCGCCCCGCTCGAGCAGCACGCCCGCGGCGCCGTCGCCGAGGGTCGCGGTGATGTGGTCGTCGACCCACGGCTGCCCCGCGCGCAGGCGCCACGACCGCACCTCGCTCGCCACGAGGAGCACGCGACCCGCGCTGCGGTAGAGATGCCGAGTCGCCACGTCGAGGGCCGCAGAGAAGCCCCCCTGAGCCGACCAGAGATCGAGCGCCAGCGCAGGGGAGAGGCCGGCCATGCACGCGGCGAACGCCGCCCCGCCGGCGTCGCCGCGCCCGCGGTCGTCGCTCGTCATGATGAGGACATCGACGAACGGATCGCGGAGCCGCCCCGCCTCGATGAGCTGCCGCAGCACCGCCGCGGCCATGGACAGCGTGGTCTCCGCCGCGCCGGCAAAGCGCCGGTCCACGACGCCCGTGGTCCGCTGCAACCACTCTGCGGAGTACGGGAGGCCATAGCTCGCGATGAGCTCCTGGTTCGTGACGATGCGCTCCGGAAGATAGGTCGCGACGGCCGTGATGCGACACTCTGGCATGTTTCCGCTCTGTTCAGCGCCCGCAGCCGGCGGCCGCCGATCCTGCAAACCTGGGTCAAGACAGCTCGATCCGGCGCTCCGCCCCCGCCGATCGGCCAGCGCCGAGCGCGGTGGTAAGCCAGCGTCCCGGACGACATGAGACAACCCAACGTCGAAACGAAAAGGGCCGTGCGGCAGACTACAAGTTCGGATGCTCCCTCCCCGTCTCCGACATCCAGCACTGGACCATTTACAGAACGTCCTGCGCAAGTGGGAATGACGGCCGCTTCGGCTCCGTCCTCGCCGAGGCGAGCGGCGCCATGGATGGAGCGGCGGCGCGGGCGGCGCGCTCACGACGCGATGCGTCATTGACTATCTTCAGGGATGTGAGGAAGTCGCGCGCGCCGCTCGCGGCACCAGGCGAACCGAGCGCGACGCAGCGCCGGAACGATCATGTCGTGGAGGGAACGAGGATGACGGCGGCGGACGGTTCCGGCCGGAGTCGAGATTTATGCTCTCGCGGGCGCGCGAATGCACAAACGTATCGGAGCGCTCTGCGCTGAGCAGGCAGGGCGCAGCGCGCGTGTCTCCCTCGGACGGCGCGAGCGATTGCGTCGGCGCTGCGCGGAGGCCGGGGTTTCTCTGGGTCCGGAGGGACGTTCCACCTATTGTGAGAACACCGCGGCTCGCCGCGGCCGCGGCGAGCGACCGCGTCACGGCGCGTCCTGCGCGGTGCGCGGCGCGCGAGCCCTCGGCGCGGCGCTCTCGCCGCGCAAAAGCGCCCGACGAGCGGCAGAGTTCGCTGCCGCCAGCGCGAAAACGGCGCCGCCGCCGCGCGCGCGCCGCGCCTCGCCCGGATCCACCGCGAATAAATCGCGGAGAAATACCAAGGGAGCGCAGATCCGAGGAGCGCCACATTCGCGGACGCGATTCGCGAATTCACGAGGTCTCGAAGCGGCAGCCTCTGCACAGGAGCCCGAGGCACACAGCCTGCTCTTGGGTGAGCCAAGGTGTTCGGGGGCCGCAAGGCCTATCAGGGACACCGGGGAGGACCAATGATCTCGATTCACGGCAAGATGATGGGTCTCGCGATGGTGCTGGCGCTCGGGGCCGGGTGCGCGGTCGGCGCGGATGAGGAGTTCGACGTGGATGACGAGAGCGTCGACTCGACGACCCAGGGGCTGGAAGAGGCGGAGCGCGGCGGGTACGCGGCCCAGTCCCAGGCTCAGATCGGCCAGATGGGGCCCAGCAAGCTCGGTCTGCCCCCGAGCAAGGGTCTGCCCTCGAAGGGCGTCATGCCCGGAAAGGGCGAGCTCCTGCCCAGCAAGGGCATGCTGCCCAGCAAGGGCGAGTTCCCGACCAAGGGCAGCCTCCCGAGCAAGGGCTACCCGACCAAGGGCGGGTACACGGGGCAGGGCCCGGCGCAGCTCGGCCAGGTCGGGCAAGAGGCGCAGCTCGGCGCGCCGTCGCAGATCGGCCAGGCGCAGCTCGGCGCGCCGGCGCAGATCGGCCAGGCGCAGCTCGGCGGGCCCGCGCAGATCGGCCAGGTGGGCGTCGGGCAGACGGGCGCCCTGGTGGGGCAGGAGACGGGGCAACGTGACGGCGAGCGCTGCTTCGGCGGCTTCGGCGGCTTCGGCGGCTGCGGCTTCGGCGGCTTCGGCGGCTTCGGCGGCTTCGGCGGCTTCGGCTGCGGTCTGACGGCGATCACGACGTCGGTCACCAGCTTCGTCCCGAGCTTCATCAACCCGTGCTTCGGCGGCTTCGGCTTCTGATCTCGATCTGACCGCACCGCGCCGGCCGGCGCCCGAGGCTCCGCCTCTCCGGATCCCGCGGCGCCGCGCCGGCCCTCCTCAATCTCCCGGGCTCTCGAGCGCCGGCGGCCTGGGGTTGGATATCCCAGGCCGCCGGTCGCTCCTCTCTTCCCTCCACCGCTCGCGCAGGAGCCCCGCCCCACCGCTCGCCGGTGGGGAGCGCGAGCCCCCGATCCCCTCAGCCGCCCTGACCGAGGGCGCGATCCAGGTAGAACGCCGCGCTGACCAGCCCGAGGTGCGTGAACGCCTGGGGGAAGTTGCCGAGCAGCTCGCCGCTCGCCCCGATCTGCTCGGAGTACAGCCCGAGGTGGTTGGCATAGGTGAGCATCTTCTCGAAGATGAAGCGCGCGTCCTCGAGGCGGCCGGCGCGCGCCAGCGCCTCGACCAGCCAGAAGGTGCAGATGCTGAAGGTGCCCTCCTTGCCGGTCAGGCCGTCGCCGGCGCCCTTGCCGAGCTCGTAGCGGTGGACGAGCGTGTCGCTGGCGAGCTCCGCGAGCGTGCGGTCGATCGTGCCGACGATGCGAGGGTCGGTGGGGGAGATGAAGCGCATGAGCGACATGAGCAGGTTGCTCGCGTCGAGCGCCGACGAGCCGAAGGACTGCACGAACGTCCTCCGCTCCGCGTCCCAGCCGTGCGTCATGATCGCCTCGTAGATGTCGTCGCGCGCGCGCGCGACGCGCGGGCGATCGAGCGGCAGCGAGCGCTTGTCGGCGAGCCGCAGCGTCCGGTCGAGGGCGACCCAGCACTGGAGCTTCGAGTACACGAACTGCCGCTTGCCGCCGCGCACCTCCCAGATGCTCTCGTCCGGCTGCTCCCAGCTCTGGCACACCCAGGTCGCCATGCGCCGGAGCTCGCGCCAGAAGTCGTAATGGATGGGAGATCCGTACTTGTCGAACAGGTACACCGAGTCGATGAGCTCGCCGTAGATGTCGAGCTGGAGCTGCGCCGTCGCCCCGTTGCCGACCCGGACCGGCCGCGACCCGCGGTAGCCGTCGAGGTGGGTCAGCGCGACCTCGGGCAGCTCGTGGCGGCCCTCGATGCCGTACATGAGCTGGAGCGGCCCGGTGGGGCCGTCCTGCTCGGAGACGCGGGCGCTCAGCCATTCCATGAAGCGCGCGGCCTCCTCGGTGTAACCGAGCCGGAGGAAGGCGTAGAGGGTGAACGCGGCGTCGCGCACCCAGACGTAGCGATAGTCCCAGTTGCGGACGCCGCCGATCTCCTCGGGCAGGCTGGTTGTCGCCGCGGCGACGATCGCGCCGGTCGGCTCGAACGTGAGCAGCTTGAGGACGAGGGCCGACCGGTCGACCATCTCGCGCCAGCGACCCTTGTAGCGCGACTTGCCGAGCCACCTCCGCCAGAACTCGACCGTGCGCCGGAGGGCGTCCTCGCCGTTGATCGGCGTGGAGAGCAGGCCGTCGCTCGCGGTCCAGTCCTCGACCTGGCGCAGCGCGAACGTGGCGGACTCGCCGGGCTGCAGCACGAAGTCGGCGGTCACCCCGCCGGCGCCGTCGCTCGACAGGGGGACCGGGCTGATCAGCGCGAGGTCGAGGCCGTCCGAGTCGAAGATGGCGCCGCGCGGGTCGTCGAGGATGAGGCGGTGGGGGCGGCGGGCGAAGTCGATGGCGGGGCGGCAGGCGAGCTGGAAGCGCACCTCGCCGCGGACGGCCCGCGCGACGCGGACGATCTGGTGCATCCCGCGGCGGTAGGCGCCGTACGGGTCCCGGTGGATCGGCATGAAATCGCAGACCTCGCCGACCCCGTCCGCGTGGAGGAAGCGCGTGAGGAGCACGTTGGTGTCGGGCATGTACATCTGCTTGCGCGACGCGGCGTGCGCCGCCGCGAGCGCGAAGCTGCCGCCCTTCTTGTCGTCCAGGATCGCCGCGAACACGCTCGGCGAGTCGAAATGGGGCAGGCAGCACCAGTCGATGGATCCATCCATCCCGACCAGCGCCACGGAGTGCATGTCGCCGATGACGCCGTAGGACTCGATGGGCTTGTAGGGCATCACCCCTTCATAGCGCCCGCCCGGCCGAGAGGTACCTCCCCCCGCCGATCTTTCCCGGCGCCCGCCCTCACGACCTCGGCGGCAGCCGCGAGAGCTTCCGCTGGAGCGAGCGCCGGTGCATCCGGAGCTTGCGCGCGGCCTCGGAGATGTTGCCCTCGCAGTCCGCGAGCACGCGCTGGAGGTACTCCCACTCGACGCGCTCGAGCGACGGCAGGTCCTCGTCGCCGCCCGCGGCCGGGGCGAAGCCGAGCAGCGAGCGCGCGCACCGGGCCGCGTCCACCGGCTTGGTCAGGTAGTCGACGGCCCCGGCCCGGATCGCCGACACCGCGTTCGCGATCGTGCCGTACCCCGTGAACACCACGATGCGGATGCCGTCGTCCATGCTCCGCAGCGCCCCGACGAGCTCGATCCCGCTCTGCCCGGGCATGCGCACGTCGACGAGCGCGTACTCGAACACGTGCTCGCGCGCCATCGCCGCGGCCTCCTCCGCGCTGCCGGCGAGGAACACCGCGAAGCCGCGCTGGCCGAGCGCCTGCCCGAGCGCCGACCGGAACGTCGCGTCGTCGTCGACGATGAGCAGCGTCGGCTCGCTGGTGGGCTCCGCGCTCATGGGTCCACCGGCGCGAGGCGCAGGGCGACGCGCGTGCCGGCCGGCTGCCTCGCCGACACCGTGAGCCGGCCCCCGACCTGCTCGATGAGCGTCCGCACGAGGTAGAGCCCGAGGCCCATCCCCTCGCCGGGCGCCTTGGTCGTCACGAACGGCTCCCCGAGCCGCCCCGTGAGGCCCGCCGGGACGCCCGCCCCGCCGTCCTCCACGCTGATCATCGGCGCGCCGCCCTCGTCCCCCACGGTGACGACGATCGGCCCCGCGGCGGCGGGGCTCGGCCCGAGCGCCGCGAGCGCGTTGTCGAGCAGCGCGAACAGCGCCGCCTCGATGTCGGCCGCGTCGAGCGGCACCGTGCGCCGCGGCGCGAGGTCGCCGCGCACCTCGACGGCGACGCCCGGGTGCGCCGCCTGCCACGCCGCCACGCCGCGCACGGCCGCCTCGCCGACCTCGACCCCGGCGCGCAGCTCGTCGGCGCGGACGTCCGCCCGCATGCGCGCGATGACGACGCGGCAGCGCTCGACCTGCTCTGCGATCGTCCGGGCGCGGCGCCGCGCGGCGTCGCTCGCCGCCGGGTCGCTCAGGCTCTCCCCGGCGAGCACCGCGATCGTGCCGAGCGGGGTGCCGAGCTCGTGCGCGGTGCCGGCGGCGAGCGCGCCGAGGGCCTGGAAGCGCGAGGCCTCCTCGGCGCGCCGGCGGAGCGCCGCGTTCTCGGCCGCGCTCTCGTCGAGGGCGCGGCGGACCTTCAGGAGCACGTGGGCGACGAGCGACGAGCTCAGCACGAAGGCGAGGAGCATCCCGTAGAGGTGGGTCGAGAAGGCGCCGTGCTCCGGGTGGCTCGGGCAGCACGCGCCGGCGGGGAGGGCGAAGAGCGCCGCGAACAGGCACGCCGCGAGCGCGGCGAGCGCGAAGGTCGTCCGCGCCGGCAGGAGCGCGGCGGCGAGCGCGACGTGCACGAAGAAGAGGGCGCTGAACGGGTTGCCCGCGCCGCCCGACGCGGCGAGGACGCCGGCGATCGCGACGAGGTCGAGCGCCACGACGCCGGCGACGAGGGCGCTCTGCGCGCCCTGCTGCGACCGCACCCGGCGGGCGAGGGCGAGGTTGAGCCCGCCGGCCAGCGCGAGGATGGGCACGGCGATGCCGTAGCGGACGTGGTAGCCGAAGAGCGCCTCGTCGGCGATCAGGGTCGCGGCGAGCAGCGCGAACACGGCCCAGCGCAGGCCGACGAGCCACCGGAGGACGATCCCGCCGGCCGGCGCCCGATCGAGGGAGGCGTCGTGCGTCACGGCGGGAGTATAGCGCAAAGGGCCCGGGCGGCCGCGGCCCGAGCGGCGGGAGCGCGGCTCGCCGCTTCAGGTCGCCGGGGCCGATGTCGGCTCGACCGGCGTTTGCGGCAGAGCGTCGGCGCGGCCGGCGCTACGGCGGCCATGGGGCATCGGCAGGGTGTGACAAGCTATCGCCGCGCTCCCGCAGAAACGCCTCAAACCGCGAGAAGAACCTCCGAACATTCCGCTCACCGGGATCCTCCGTGGCAATCAGCGTAGGCCACGCGACATCTCGCGTGTCGTTGAGCTTGGTGGACAGCCATTTCTGGAATTCGTCGAGTAGCGACGATTCTCCAGCGCCGAACTCCGGCATTCCGAGATCGACGCGGACTTGGCAGTAGCCTTGGATAAACATTGCGAGCGTCTTCACATTCTCATCGCCAAGGAACATACCCGGACGCACGCTCACGCGCTTCAGAAACGCCAGCAGCCAAGGGTCATTGGGTGAGAATGGCACAATAGCCTCATGTCAAAATGTCAGAACGCAGTCTCGACAACTCTTACGAATGGGGCACCAAAGAAGCTTGCGCCGGCAAAATCGTTCACGAGGACGGGCATGCCACGTCACGGCCGCCGGACCTTTCATGTGCCGCCGCACCACCGAGAAATCCCCAGTAGCGCCGGCGTGTCTCGCTCACCTGCCCCCTCAACCCGTGGCGCTGCACCCAGAACCGGCGGCCGAGCCGGTCGAACCGCGTCGCCGGCATCGCGCCCGTCGTCTCTTGTGCGTGCGCCTCCTGAGCGTGCACCGCGACCAGCCACTCCGCGCCCACCAGCTCGCGCGTCAGCCAGCGCGTCCCGCACGAGCCGGCAGTTGCGCGCGAGCGGACCGACGTGGAAGGGCCATGGGTGATTCGTGGGTCATTGGCGCCCAAGGGCTACTTCGACCTCCGCAAGAAACCTGAGCAATCCAGCTTCGCCAGGCTCGAATGGACTCAACAGATGTTTGGCAGCGACGCGCCTCTCGTCAGCGGACCACTTGGCCCATGCGTCCCTCCACGCGACGGTCGCATAGTCCTTGGCGCCTTCCCACTCCCGCCGTTCGGGCCCGAGGTCTATCCACTCCCGCCATCTCGCCTCTGCGACGCCTCCTTCGCGGCGCACTTCCTCAGCGACGATTTCATCTCGGATGCGAACGGCAACCCTCGCAAGGATGGCGCTTCCTGGCACGTCGAGATCGTCTGGATCCTTGTGAAACTTCGCCTCAACGATTGCCCGCAGCAATGCGAGGAGTTCTGCGTGAGAGGAAGATGAAAACATGTCATTCACCGCTTACTGGTAAGGGTTAGGGCCCGCGTAGTGCACATCCACATGGCGTCCGAAACGAACCGTGCCCCGATGGATAACCTCACCCGGCTTTCCCGGAGAGAATGTGACACCCTGGCGCGGCGTGAACTCGATAACAAAATCTCCTCTGCCGGCGTGCGTGGGGGCGCCGATGAAGAGCTCGTCAAATGCTTGCGCTGGATTCAGCGCCTTTTCCGTCGCAAAGACCTGCCCCTTGGCGTTGGGAAGGAACATCTTAGATTCTTGGATGGCGTTGAACCCTGCCTCGTTCGTATAGTGCCGTAGAACTTGCCCGCCAACTTCCCCCCTTGCGGCCCCGACCGCCTCGCCCAGCGCCTCCACGCCCGCGCGCGCCGCGCTCCCTGCCTTGCCGCCCGCGCCGGCGAACTTGATGACGGCGCCCACGCCGACCACGCTCAGCGCGTCGAGGGCGACCGCGATCGCCTTATCCGTCGGCGTGGCGCGCGGATCGGAGAACGCCATCAGGCTGCTCATGCCAGGAAAGGGGATCAAGCCCATCGCCGCACGCGTCATCTCCGGCGACAGCGACCACCCAGCGACAGGTCTCTCCTCCCCGAATATATCACGCCCTGCCTGCCCCAGCGGACTGTGCGGGTTCCATCGCGACCCGAGCGTGTAGCTCGGCCGCAAATCGGACATGTCGAGGCTGAAGTCCACCCCCAACCCTGGAGGACCAGACTCGCGATGGCCGAACGGCTCGCCCGACGCCGGATCATTGTAGATCCCTGGCAAGTCAACCTGCCACACCTCGACCGTAACGCATCCCGTGGAGCTACATTCGGTGGAGATCGATGTCCAGCGGATGTTCAAGTCCCCGTCTTCATCTATCGCCTGGTACCCGGTGGGATCCACGAAGCTCAGCGGATTGTTGAACGCGTAGCTGTAACGGTTCAAGCTTTGCGAGAAGAACGGCGCCTGCACGAACGGATCCGCCGACAAGAACCTCCCCAGCGCCGGATCGTAGATCCGCCCTCGCATGTTGATGAGCGACAGCTCCTCCTCGTCCTCATGCCCGGTGAACCCGATCGTCTCGCTCGGGGGCGCCGCGGCCGGTCCACCGGTCGCCCAGTCGGGATTCCGGCGCTGCCCGAACGGGTCGTAGCTGCGCCGCTCGACCGCCGCCCCCAGCTCGTTCGTGATCACGCCCGCGGACCCGTCGTGCCCTGGATGCAGGTAATGTACGGCGCGCTTCTCCTCGCCCGTCGCGTCGACCGCGATCGTCTTCACCGCGATCACGCCCTCCGGCCCCATCACGTGCATCTTGTGCGTCACGCCCCCCGCCGTGTGCTCGTGCCGCTCGTACAGCCCGCCCACGTACGTCGTGATCTGCGCCGGAGACACCTTGCGCGCGCGCTGCCGGTCGCCGTCGTACTCGTACGTCGTCACCCCGTGCTCCGCCTCGATCTGGCGCGGCTTGTCGAACGGCGTGTACGTGATCGTCGCCGACGCGTTGCTCGCGCCGCGCACGTCGATCGGGCGGACGGTCTGGTTGCCGTTCTCGTCGTACTCGTACGACTTGCCGTTCGCGCGCCGCACGGCGTGGGGTCGATCGCCGTCGTACTCGTAGCTGCCCACGTCCGATTTGTGCGTGATGTTGCCGAAGTCGTCGTACTCGTAGTGGTAGAGCGGTGTCCCTCCGCCTCCGAGGTAGACATTCTCCAGCCGGTCCAGCTCGTCGTAATCGAACGTCTCGGTCAGCCCTTGCCGATGGTCTGTCCGGCGCTCGACGTTCCGGTTCTCGTCATACCCGTACGACAGCCGCTGCAAGGTGATCAAAAGCGACTTCGGCAATGACAATGTCCTATATGTCGTCGTGCTCTCGTCCAAGAGCCCGGTGGCCGGCACGTACTTTCGCGACGTCGTCACCCGGTTGGCGAAGCGCTCCCGGGTGATCCGATTCGCCGCATCCGCCGCCTCCCACCTCCATAGCTCACGGCTGGTCGCCGGTTCCTCCACGGCCGTCAGGTGGCCATAGTCGTCATACCGGTAGTCCACGCCGAACGGCGCGTCGTCGTCCGTGGCGGGATACGCCACCCGGCGGAGCTCGCCCCGCTCGTTGTACGCCCGCCGGATCGCGAACGACTCGCTTCCCCCTGACGGGCCGGGCAGCTCGGTCGTCTCCCGCCAAGGCCGGCCGGCCTCGTCGTAGTCGACCTGCACGATGACGCCATCCGGGCTCGACATCCTCACCAGCTTGCCGACCGCGTGCGGCCCTTCATCGTACATCCACTGCGTCAGCCCGTCGACGTCCTGACGCACCGTCGGACGGCCCACCACATCGTGGCAGTACAGCGTCGTCTGGTCCTTGTTGTCCGTCTCCGACCGGACCTGATCGAAGGCATCGTGGACGAACCTCCGCAGCCCCGAATCCGGGTTCCACGCCTCCGTCACGCGCCCGTACGCGTCGGCCACCTGCACGAGCGCGTCGCCCCGCGCGTCCGTGATCCGCGAGAGGCCGCCGAACGGCCCGTGGTGGTACTCCGTCGTCTCGTGGCGCGCGTCCTCGGCCCGCACCACTTGCCCTCGGCCGTTGCGGACCACGGTGCTCTGGTGCGCCCGTCCGTTCGTGACCGTCGTCCTCGTCTCGGCGTACGTCATCGAGATCGTCACGCCATCGGGCTCGACCACCGAGGCGGGCCGGCGGCGGCGATCGTAGGCATGCTCGGTCCACCCCGGAGGCGATTCACCGGCCAAGTACGGCAACGACTCGGCGCGCACGCCGCCGAATCCCCAGTAGCGCCGGCTCGTCTCGCTCACCTGGCCCCTCAACCCGTGGCGCTGCGCCCAGAACGGGCGGCCGAGCCGGTCGAACCGCGTCGCCGACGTCGCGCCCGTCGTCTCCTGCGCGTGCGCCGTGATCAGCCACTCCGCGCCCACCAGCTCGCGCGTCAGCCAGTGCGTCGTCGAGCTCCCGTCCGGCCGGTGCTCTCGTCGCAGATCGCCGAAGGCGTCATGAATCCACCACGCCGCGTGGCCGTTCGGATCGACGACCGCAGCCAGCTCACCCAGGTAGGGATGGTACTTGAAACGCGTCGTATGGCCGAGCCCGTCGCGCATGGCGTGAAGGAACATCCCGCCGGGCTCGTACGTATACACGGTCTGGCGCGTGACGCCATGGGCGTCGACCGTCGTCGAGCGCTCGACGTTTCCGTAATCATCGTAGTCGAGGCGGGTGTCGAGCCAGTGCGCCTCCTCCCCTGGGTGGCCTCTCGTGATCCGCCCCGGCAGGCCCGTGGTGGTATCGTAGCTCGTCTCGCTCGTGCGGACTTGAGAGCCCTCGGCGCTGACATCGCTCGTCGTGACCACCCGGCGCAGACCGATCCGCCACGAGTCGGTGTGGTTGTCGTACGTCGCGGTCGTCGTTGTGAAAGGGATCACCACGTCGACGGAGGGAGCCCAGGCTCGCTTCGTCTCGATGGTCGGATTGCCGAAGTCGTCCACCTGCCTCTCGAAGTCCGTGGCTCGATATGGAATGTTCTCCCCGTCGAGGACCTCTTCCGCGGCGAGCACCCGCCCGAGCTCGAGGGGCGTCCACCGCAGGCACTCCTGGTCGCTGCGCTGCTCGCGGTCCTGGTAAACGAAGTGGCTCGCGCCGCCGTTCGTCGCGCGCACCGTCCAGCTCGCCCGCTCCATCGACAGCCACATCCCCGACGGAGCGCTCGGGTCCGCCCCGCAGCCGTCATGCCCGAAGGTGAGCGTCAGGATCGGCCGCCTCGCGTACGGATAGATCCGCGCCTGCGCATCGAAGGTCGTCGGGTCGTAGACGGTCCGCGTCCAGGCGGCGCTCCTGCTGACAGGATGCCCGTCGACAGAGCCGCTGAGGTCGTCGGAGTGCATCGTATAGCGGACGTGCGCGAGAAAGCCGAGCCACCCGCGGCCGTGTCGATCGACGAACGCGTCCTCGTAGGAGTGCGCCGTCAGCCGTCGGTTCGTCGGTCCCGTCAGGCTCCCGACCTCGGTGCTGACGTCCTCCGAATGCTGGGCCACCACGTACTTCGGCCCGACGAACCGCTTGCACGGGTAGCTGCAGATCGCCCCGGCGCCCGCGCGGAGGAAGTAGACGTCGTCCGGATCGGTCCCGTTCTCGTGCGTCATGCTCGGGCCGTAGGAGCGGATCAGCGGCGCATAGCGGATGAAGACGGTCGATGGAGACGACCCCTGCATCTGCCCGATCATCGCAGGATCGAAGTCATTGCCGCCGTCACGGATGCTGACGACCGCGTCCGGTCTCCCGCCAAACGGAGCCCGGTGGAACCGTACCCGGAATTTTCCTTGATGAGAGGTCACCAGGTCATGAAGCCCATCGCCGTCAATGTCGGCGATCCGCGGGCCTTGCCGGCTCGGCCAGGAGGAGCTCGTCGCCTCGTCAGGAGCGGGCTCGTAGGCGAGACCGGGGTCTTCGACCAGGAAGGCTCGTTCCGACGGCGCCGCCCGGAGGAGGAAGAACTTCTTGAATTTATCATCGAGGGGCCAAGGTCCCTCGAGAGACGTCACGACGTCATCGAGCTCATAGGGAACCAGCAAATCCTCACGCCCATCTCCGTCATAGTCAAGGACGAGGCTCGCCTGCACATGATGTCGGAGCGCCACGAATCCGCTGGTGGTCGCGGTTCCCTGGTGGACGAACGTTCCTCCATGGTTGATCCAGAGAGACAAGCCGCCGTCGGTGGAGTCCGCGTACTTTTTGCTCGCGACGATGTCCTTCAGGCCGTCGCCGTTGACGTCCACGGGCACCAGCGCCTCTTCGTAGAACAGGCTTCCATCGATGCCGCTGTTCGCCAGCGTGATCAATCCATCGCTGGCGTGTGGCTGCTTCCGCCACCGAAGGATCTGGTACCTCCGAGACTCAACGGGCGCGCAGCCTTCGATGAGGTATGGGCCATAGTCCGTGCAACGAAACAGGAGAATTTCCTGTGCCGCATCACCGTCGACGTCGAGCGGGACCACCGGCATCGCGATGCTGGTCCCGTCGAGCTCTGGAATTATCACGCGCGGGCCGAAGCCCTGGCCATCGTGCAGGCGATAACCCCACCGCCCGCCGCACGTCTCCGGCGTAACAGGAAAGCAATGCTCGTGGTCGCCGGGCCAGAAATCGAACTCGAACAGATCTTTGATCCCGTCCCCATTCAGATCGACCAGGTAAATACCCGCCGTAAGATAGTCATGCACGAGATCACTGAATAGGATTGATCGCGGCGAGCGCGGTATTCCCGTATCCTGAATCTGGAACCCGGTCCCCGTCGACTCGAGGACGCGCCAGGTCGGCGACAAGTCCGCCAGGAGAAGGTCGGTCTTGCCGTCTTGATTGTAGTCGATCGGGAACCCGCGCTGGTAGTCGCCCACCTGGTGCTCATCCACGGACGGGGCGCCCGTCGGACGCGTCTTTGGGAGATGCTCGTTCTGTCCCCAGGCAGGATCGACGCCGAGCGCGAAGTTCCACCGCTCCATGTCAGGGTAGACGACATCGTCCCTTCCATCCCCGTTCATGTCCATCACGACGACCTGAGAGGCGAGGTGCTCGTCGGCCTTCGGCGTGTCAGCCGTCGCGTCGGTGGCCCCGACGAATCCTGCCTCTGCCTCGGACCATCCGAACCGCGTCGGGCGCTTGCACGCGCCCCACGTGCACTCCGTGACGGCCTCCAGGAGGCTCTGGCCGCTGCCTTTGCTCTGGGTGTACGCGAGATCGTAGCGACGAAACAACGTGGCGCCGGGATCCGCGGTGACCTTGATCTGCCGCAGGCGCCGCTCTACCATCGTCTCCAGCCCGTGCATGTACCGCGTCAGCACGTCGGAGCGCGCCTCGTACTCGAACAGAACGCTCCTGCTGTGAGGGACCCCGAGCTCGTGGCCGCCGTAGCGGATCTCCTTCGGGTAGTGCTCGACCGTACCGCCCTCGGCCGAGATCTTCTCGTACTTGATCTCCATGAAGTTGCCGACCCGGTCATGAACGGTCCGCAGCGCCCAGATCCGCGTAACGTCTCCCGTGCGCATCTTCGCGTTGGTGGCGCCGCCGTACGTGAGCTCCCGCCCGCTTTTGGTGTAGACCGTGAACGAATCTGGCCCTGTGTACTGGTCCCCCTTCGGCCGACCATGGGACACGACCTTCACGAAGGTGTCCGGGAGCGTGCGGTACTCGGCGCCGTCTGCCCCGTAGGCGCCGCTCACCGCGACGAGGCGCTGGCCGTCGAGGCAGAAACGGTCATCGGGCGTGAGGGTGACCCCTTGCAACGTGTCGTCGTCCGCATACGTGCGTCCACAGCGGGCGATCGAGGACAGACCCTGAAGCGAAAACCCGACGCCGAGGAGCCCGTTGCCCTTGTCGCTATGATATTGAATCGCGAGCTCGGGCTGCATCCCTGCTCGACCTGGGACAACCTGAATGGGGATCGAATAGGTGGCCGCGCCGTCGCTGTCCCCGACCGCGAAGGTTCCAGGCGTCTTGCCGAGCCCGTCGGCCGGCGCCAGCGTATGAAACGGCCAGTTCACGGCGGCGTGAGCCGTCGCCGGAGGGGTGACGTCGAGGGCGCCGTGCGGTCCTTCTTCATCTCCTGCGATGGGAGCACGGTAGGCCGGTACCGTCCCGAATATGGTGTCGTCATAGGGAGCCGCGTCGATCGGCGCATCGGAGAGAGGCGGACAGAGGCTCGTGCCCGCGCCCTGCGCGCTCCCGATCTCGCCGTCGCTCGTCAACGCGCAGCCGGCTCCGAGCACGACGATGGCCTGGAGCGAAAGCGCCAGGCAGAGCACGGCGATGGCGTGACAGCGTGATCTGCGGGTCCTGTCCTCCCGCGCGGAGACGTGCTTGCGTGCGATGTTCATCAAGATGGTTCCCCCTGGCGTCGAGCCGGCGTCGCTGGCGGCAGGTGCGACCGCCATTGTGACCCAGGCCACTATGCCGGGCGAACTGTGCCGTCAACGATGCCGGCGCGTCGGTGTCGTGCTCAGGGAAGCGTCACGCGTCAGGCAGGGATGATGGCGCGAACGCCGGGAGAACCGCGCTCACCGCGGCCGGAGCACGGAGAACAGCGCGCGCGGGAGCGGGTCCAGGGTCCCCTGATAGACCGTCTCCTCGCTGGAGAGGAGCTCGAACTCGGCCCCGAAGATCTCGCGGATGTCCTCGGGCGTGAACCGATACGGCCCCTGATCCCACGACTCCACCGCGCTGAAGCACTTGAGGAACAAGAACCCTCCGGGCGCGACGAGCCGCTTCAGCGTGCGGACGTAATCGCCCCTCCGCTCCGGCGGGAGCGTGTGGAAACAGCCGCGGTCGAAGACGACGTCGAACCGGTCGTCGAGCCGGCTGTCCAGGATGTCGTCCTGCACGAAGCGCACGGCGGCGCCCCGCTGCGCCGCCTGCGCCGCCGCCTGATCGATGGCCGGGTGCGACAGGTCGGAGCCGGTGACGTCGAACCCGCGCTCGGCCAGCGCGAACGCCTGCGTGGCCGGGCCCGTGCCGAGGTCGAGCGCCCGCCCCCGCGCGACCTGCAAGCGCTCGAGCGCCTGCGCGAGATCGGGATCCAGGCCCGCGTGGTACCAGGGCAGGCTCTCTGCCGGGGTGTTTCGATACAGCTCTTGCCAGTCCGGGAAGTTTCGCTGCTCGCTCATGCAGAACCTTACAGCCCCCGGAGCGGCGCCGCACCCGGCGTTCTCGTGTAGGCTCAGGCGCATGCAGCGGCGCCGGGGCGGAGGGGCAGGGCGGTGAGGATCACGTGCGTGGGCGGCGGGCCGGCGGGCCTCTACGCCGCGCTGCTCGCGAAGCAGCGGGACCCGCGGCGAGAGGTGGTCGTGCTCGAGCGGAACCGGCCCGACGACACCTTCGGCTTCGGGGTCGTGTTCTCGGACGCGACGCTCGACAACCTGGCCGAGGCCGACCGCCCGACCTACGACGCGATCCGGGGCAGCCTCGCCCACTGGGACGAGCTCCACGCGCACTTCGGCGGGCGCGTCCTCGTCTCGACGGGGCACGGCTTCAGCGGCCTGTCGCGCCGGAGGCTGCTCGCGATCCTGGAGGACCGGGCGCGCGAGCTCGGCGTCGTCCTGCGCTTCGAAGAGGAGGTGACGGACCCGGCCGAGGCGCTCGCCGGCAGCGATCTCGTGGTCGCGGCCGACGGGGTGAACAGCCGGATCCGCGAGCGCTTCGCCGACCGGTTCGCGCCGCGCATCGACGTGCGCCCGAACCGGTTCGTGTGGCTCGGCACGACGTTCCCCTTCGACGCCTTCACGTTCTACTTCGAGGAGAACCGCCACGGCCTCTTCCGGGTGCACGCGTACCGCTACGAGCCGGACCGCTCCACGTTCATCGTCGAGTGCCGCGAGGAGACCTTCCGCCGGGCCGGCCTCGACCGCGCGAGCGAGGACGAGACGATCGCGTACTTCGAGGAGCTCTTCGAGGGCAAGCTGAAGGGGCACCGGCTGCTCAAGAACAGGAGCGTCTGGCGGAGCTTCCCCACGGTGCACAACGAGCGCTGGAGCTTCGAGAACGTGGTGCTGCTCGGGGACGCGGCGCACACGGCGCATTTCTCGATCGGCTCGGGGACGAAGCTCGCGCTCGAGGACGCGATCGCGCTCGTCGACAGCCTGGGGCGGAGCCCGCGCGTGCCGGAGGCGCTCGCCGCCTACGAGGCCGAGCGCAAGCCCAAGGTGCTCGCGTTCCAGCGGGCCGCGCAGGTGAGCCTCCAGTGGTTCGAGAACACCGAGCGCTACATGGCGCTCGACCCGGTGGAGTTCATGTTCAGCCTGCTGACGCGGAGCCTGCGGGTGACGCACGAGGGGCTGAAGGCGCGCGATCCGGCGTTCGTGCGCGAGGTGGACGCGCACGTCGCGCGGAAGGCGGAGGCGCAGTCGGGCGCGCGCGTCTCCACCGGGGGCGGCGGCCCGCCGCCGCCGATGTTCACGCCGTTCCGGCTGCGGTCGCTCGTGCTGGAGAACCGGGTCGTGGTCTCGCCGATGTGCCAGTACTCGGCGGAGGAGGGGCGGATCGACGACTGGCACCTCGTGCACCTGGGCAGCCGGGCGCTCGGCGGGGCGGGGCTCGTGATCACCGAGATGACGGACGTGAGCGCGGAGGCGCGCATCACGCCGGGCTGCGCCGGGCTCTACCGCGCCGATCACGCCGAGGGGTGGCGGCGCGTCGTCGACTTCGTCCACGCGCGCTCCCGGGCCAGGATCGGCGTCCAGCTCGCGCACGCGGGGCGCAAGGGCGCGACGAAGCGGCTCTGGGAGGGCATGGATGCGCCGCTCGAGCGCGGCGCGTGGCCGCTCCTCAGCGCCTCCGCCATCCCGTACCTCCCGGGGAGCCAGGTCCCGAAGGCGATGGATCGCGGGGACATGGATCAGGTGACCTCGGATTTCGTGCGGGCGGCGAGGTGGGCGGACGAGGCCGGGTTCGACCTCATCGAGCTGCACTGCGCGCACGGCTACCTCCTGGCGAGCTTCATCTCGCCGCTCACGAACCGGCGCGACGACGCGTACGGCGGGCCGATCGAGGGCCGGATGCGCTATCCGCTCGAGGTGTTCGACGCGGTGCGGGCGGCGTGGCCGGCGGAGAAGCCGATGAGCGTCCGCATCTCGGCGACCGACTGGGCGCCTGGCGGGCTCACGACGGACGATCTCGTCGCGCTGGCGACGATGCTGCGGGAGCACGGCGCCGACATCCTCCATGTCTCGGCGGGGCAGACGGACCCTTCCGGCAAGCCGGAGCACGGCCGGCTGTTCCAGACGCCGCTCGCGGAGCTCGTGCGGCTGGAAGCGAAGGTGCCGACGATCGCGGTCGGCAACATCCAGAGCTACGCGGACGTGAACAGCATCATCGCGGCCGGCAGGGCGGACCTGTGCGCGCTCGCGCGGGCGCACCTCTACGACCCGTACTGGACGCGGCACGCCGCCGCGGAGCAGGGGTTCGACCTGGAGTGGCCGCTTCAGTACCGGTCGGTCGCGGGGTACACGCTCCGCATGCGCTGACCCGGCGCCCGTCGGCGGCGGCGACGGCGCGCTGCGCCCGCGGTGGCGTCGAGGACCAAGGGGGTGGCCGGATTTGAACATGAAGGCGGGAAGAAAGATCAATGATCTTCCTGCCTTCCCGCCTTCATGGGAGTTACACCGGGGGCAAATCGGGCCACCACCGAGGATCAGCGCGGCGCTTGCGCGCTGCGCCTCCGCCTTGCAGAGTCGCCTGACCCGATGGCGCCCGAGGACGTCCGCTTCCGCGAGCGCGCACCACACCCCCTCTTGCGCGGTGCGGTGCAGAGCTACTCCTCCTACGAGGAGCGCCACACGGTGAGCACGGAGGAGCACCGCCTCCTGCCCGAAGCCAACATCGATCTCGTGTTCCACTGCGGCGATGCGCGCATCGAGGGGCGCGATGGCCGCCTGCGCCCCTTGCCGCCCGTCTTCGTGATCGGCGTCCGGGACGAGCCCGCCCGGATGGTGTCCCGCGGCCTTGCCCGCGTGATCGGCGTCCGCTTCCACCCGTGGAGCGCGCTCTCCTTGCTCGAGCGCGAGGCCGATCTCCGCGGGACCTGCACGACGGTGGGCGCTGGGCTGCGGGCGCTCTCCGAGCGCGTGGGACCCCTCCTCGAGCGGGGCGCGTGCGACGCGGCGACGCGGCTCATCGAGGGGTGGCTGCTCGAGCGGCAGCGCGTGGCCCGCCCTCCCGACGGCCCGGTGACGGCGGCGGGCCACGCGCTGCACGCGAGCCACGGCAGCGCCCGCGTCGGCGCGCTGGCCGGGCGATTCGGGCTGTCGGTCCGGCAGCTCGAGCGGCAGTTCAAGCGGGCTGCTGGCCTGTCCCCCAAGGCGCTCGCGCGGCTCATCCGCTTCTCCCGGGCCACCGAGCGGCTCGAGCGCGTTCCGGACGCGAGCCTCACCGCGCTGGCCTTCGAGCTCGGCTACGCGGATCAAGCGCACTTCATCCGGGAGTTCCGCGCCTTCACGGGCATGAGCCCCGGCAGGTTCGCCGCCGAGGTGCGGCGCCTCTCGCCGCACGGCGAGGGCGCGGGGGGCGCGCGGGACGCGGGGGACGCGGATCGAGGCGAACACACGCGCGATTGAGCTGCTGGCGAACGCGCGCCGATGTCGCGTTTGTTCAATCGGAGGCGGCGCTGGGATCGTTACGGTCGCCGCATGACGAGCACCGTCGAGCGCCGCTCCGGCGCGGGCCTGCGCCCTCGGGCGCTCCTGCTCCTCCAGGCGACCGCCTTCCTGAGCGCGGCCGGCAACGGGCTGGCCGCCCCGGTGGTCCCCTTCCTTGCCGCGCGCTTCACCGGCGACCCTGCCCATGCGGCGTCGGCCGTGGGCCTGCTGAGCGCTTCGTATTCGCTCTGCGCCTTCTTCTCCGCGCCGGCGCTCGGGGCGCTGAGCGACGCGACCGGCCGCCGCCCGGTGCTCCTGCTCAGCCTCGTGGGCTCCGCGGCCGGCTACGCGCTGTTCGGCCTCGCCGACGCCCTCCCGCTCCTGCTCCTCGGGCGCATGATCGACGGCCTCACGGCGGGCAACGTGGGCACGGTGTTCGCTTATCTGGGCGACACGGCGCCCGACGAGCAGCGCGCCCGGAGCTTCGGGCGGGTGGGCGCGATGTTCGGGGCGGGGCTCATCGCCGGCCCGGCGCTCGGCGCTCTGGCCCTGAGGCTCGGCCTGAGGGCGCCCTTCTTCCTGGCGGCCGCCCTCACCGCGTTGAACGCCGCAGGCAGCTACCTGTTCCTCGCGGAGAGCCTCGCCCCCGAGCACCGGGCCCGCGCGCTTTCGTGGCGAAGGCTCAACCCGTTGTCGCAGCTCTCGGGGCTCTTGCGCGTGAGGCACCTCCGTCCCCTCCTGACCGTGGGCGCGCTCTTCACGACGGCCTTCGTCTCGCTCCAGGCGACGTTCGCGCTCCTGGCCAAGGACCGGCTCGGGTGGGGCGCCGACGCGGTGAGCTTCGCCGTGATCGCGGTCGGCGCCACCGACGTGTGCGTCCAGGGGGTGCTGCTGGAGCGCCTGGTCAGGCGGCTCGGGGACGCGCGCGTGCTGGCGCTCGGCCTCTCCCTGGTCGTCCTCGCCCTCGCGACCATGGGCCTCGTCGCGAGCCACCCTTCGGCGCCGGCGTTCGTCGCCGCCATCGTGGCGATCGCGGCCGGCGAGGGCCTGCTCACGGCCTCCCTCTCCGCGCTCCTGTCGCGGGCCGCCGGGCCGGACGCGCAGGGGCAGGTGCAAGGCGGCCATCAGGCGCTGCAGGAGCTGGGCTATGCGACTGTCCCGCTCGTCGCCACCCAGCTTTACGCGCGGGCCGGCATGGGCGCGCCCTTCTGGGCGGCGGCTGCGGCCGCGGCGCTCGCTGGCGTGTTCCTCCGGGCGAGCGTCGTCGAGGCGCCCGCGCCCGGCGGGGGACCTTCGTGACGAGAACGGCCAGCGCCTGACGCCCTGAGCGCGCCGGAGAGGCCGCTGAACGAGCGCGGCGCGGCAGCGAAAAAAAAGTGGAGGCCGGGCCTTGATCCTCACGCTACGTGAGGACCTAGCCTCCGGGGCATGGACGTCCTCCCCCGCCCTGGAAACAGGGGAAGCACCATGCGTTCAGCACCGTTGAAAGTCGGCGATCTCGCCAAGCAGACCGGCCTCTCCGTCCGTACGCTCCACTATTACGAGGAGATCGGGCTGCTGTCTCCGTCGCACCGCACGGCGTCGGGGCACCGGATGTACTCGGCAGGCGACGTCGCCCGGCTCCAGCAAATCAAGTCGTTGCGCGAGCTCGGCTTCAGCCTGGAGCAGATCACAGGGTGTCTGGACGGGCCGGACTTCTCTCCGCTGGAGACCATCGAGCTGCACCTTGCGCGGCTGCGCGAGCAGATCGCGCTGGAGCAGAAGCTCTGCACGCGGCTCGAGGGTCTGGCAAGCGTGCTTCGCGCGGGGGAGGACGTCTCTGTGGAGCAGCTCCTTCAAACCATCGAGGTGATGACCATGATCGAGAAGTACTACACCCCAGAGCAGCTCGCGGAGCTCAAGCAGCGCGCGGAGGCGATCGGCCCGGAGAAGATGCGCGAGGCCGAGTCGGCGTGGAAGCAGATCTACGACGACATGCGGGCGGAGATGCAGAAGGGCTCCGATCCGAAGAGCGAGCCGGTGCAGCAGATCGTGAAGCGCATGCGGGAGCTCATCGACGCGTTCACGGGGAAGAATCCGGGGATCGAGAGCTCGCTGAACCGGATGTACAAGGAGGAGCCGTCGATGAGGAACCAGCACGGAATGGATCCGGCGCTGCACGAGTTCATCGGCAAGGCGATGAGCTGAGGTGCTGCGTGGTTAGGTAGGTAGTCGGTAGGTGTTCGGTGGGGCCCCCGCGCCGCGCGGCGGGCTCCCTCCCCTCGCGCCGACCACTTCGCCTACGATTACGCCCCTCCAGCATCGGCCCATCCCCGCGATCCCATGCTGGATTTCGCTCGCTCGGACCGACTTCCTGGAGTACGGTAGCATTGGAATCCTGACCCGATGCTGACCCGATGAACGAACGACCGAGCTCGACGGGACTCGAAGGCGAGAACGCGGCCCTGCCCCAGCGCGCGGCCGAGCAGGAGGATGCCCGGGCGAAGCTGGAAGCGCTCTGCTCGGTGATCCCGATGTTCGTCGCCTTCATCGATCGCGACGGGATCCTCCAGGAGGCGGTCCCGACGCTCATCATCACCGCCGAGATGGCCAGGCAGGGGCGCAACACCCGGATGGGCGCGGTGGTCCGAGACGACCACCTCGAGCGCTGCATCGCGGTCATCCGGGAGTCGCTCGCGAACCGAACGATCCTGCGCATCGAGTACCCCATCGCGATGGGCGAGCACGAGGTGTGGTGCGAGGCCACCTGCAAGCCCTTCACGAACGACACCGTCCTCTGGGTCGCACACGACATCACCGCGCAGCGGCAGCTGGCGCACACCCAGGCGGAGCTGCGCGACTCCCAGGAACAGGTGATCCGGGCCCAGCAAGCCGCCCTGCGCGAGCTGTCCACGCCGCTCGTCCCTCTCGCCGAGGGCGTCGTCGCCATGCCCCTCATCGGCACCCTCGACAGCGCCCGCGCCCAGCAAGCCATGGAGAAGCTCCTGGACGGCATCGTCCAGCACCAGTTTCACACCGCCATCGTCGACGTCACGGGCGTCAGGAACGTCGACGCCGAGTCCGCCGACGCCCTGCTGCGCATCGCGCGCGCCGCGCGCCTCCTGGGCGCCCAGATCATGCTCACCGGGATCAACCCGGACACCGCGCAGACCTTGGTGGAGCTGGGGGTCGACCTCACAGGCATCACTACCCGCAGCACCCTGCAGAGCGGCATCGCCCACGCCCTCGCCCGGGCAGGCGCGCGCCCCGCAACGCCCGCGTCCGCTGCCCCCGCCTCGGCCGCGCGCGCCCGGCGCGACCCCCAGGGGAGCTGATCCCTCGACGCCGTGCCTTCCGGCGCTCCGGCGACACGGGAGAGGCACCACGCCCGCCGACCGCTCGGATGCGCTCGCCGCCAGCGGTCGCCGCGTGTTGCAGCGAGGCAGCGCAAGCGGCAGCCGGCCCACGATCGCACACGCCGTGATGTGGCCTTTGTGCCGCGTGAGGCAATTCGCGCCACGGGCGACGGCGAAGCCAGCAAGCGCCCGGCGCGAGCGGGACCCCCGGCGCCGACGCGGGCAGACCGGCAGCCCCCCTGTCCGCCCCGCTGCCGCCGCGCCCGGCCTGGCACTCGCGTTGCTCTCTCCCAGACGGCCGCCCCGGCGGAGGCCGCCCAGGAAGAACGCAACGGCGCGCCGCGCGCCCCTGCAGTGAAGGTCTGTCATGTACCTGCCCGGAAAAGAAATCCCCTGGAAGGATTTTCTGAACGACATCAAGCAGGAATGGGTCAAAGACAAGGTCGACACCGTCGCTGCTGCGCTGACCTTCTTCGGCGTCCTCTCGATCTTCCCGTTCCTGCTCTTCGCGGTCGCCCTCGCCGGCCTGGTCATCGATCCGGCCGAGTCCGCGCGGCTGATGCGCGAGTTCTACCAGATGGCCCCGCCCGCCGTGGCGAACATCCTGGGCGAGCGCCTCCAGGCGCTCACCGAGGGACAGAGCCCGGCGCTCCTGACGGTCGGCGCGCTCGGCGCGGTCTGGGCCGCCTCGGGCGGCGTGATCGCGCTCATGGACGCGCTCAACTCCGCCTACGGCGTCGAGGACAGCCGGTCGTTCCTCAAGCGCCGCGGGATCGCCCTCCTGGTCACGCTCGGCGGCGCCGTCCTGCTGACGCTCGCCTCGGCGCTCGCGGTGGCCACGCCGGCGGTCACCGAGCACCTCGGCCCGCTGGCGACGCCGATCCTCTGGCTGCGCGTGCCGGTCTCGGCGTTCATCGTGATGGCCGTCCTGGCGGCCCTCTATTACGTGCTCCCCGACGTCGAGCAAAAGTTCAAGTTCATCACCCCAGGATCGGTCGTGGCGGTCGTGATCTGGGCGATCGCCTCGCTGGGGTTCTCCTTCTACGTCAGCCGCTTCGGCAGCTACGAGGTGAGCTACGGCGCGCTCGGCGGCGTCATCATCCTCCTCCTCTGGATGTGGATCTCCTCGATGGCGGTGCTCCTCGGGGCCGAGATCAACGCCATCATCGAGCACCGCTCGCCGGACGGAAAGCGCACCGGCGCCAAGGACTCGGAAGATACCGGGGTGGACGTGCCCAAGACCGCGAAGGAGGAGGGCCAGGAGTCCGCGCTCCCGGCCAGCGCCGGCCGCCCCCCGCGCGAGAGGAGCGCGGGCGGGGACATCGCGCTCCCCCACCCCGCACGCTCGAACCGCTCGGAGCTCCACGGGGGCAGGGCCTAGAGCGCCGATCGGCTTGACCTGTTCACCGGAGCTCTCTCATGTCGCACAGAATCCTCGCTTCCACATCGCTGCTCGTGTTGATCGGCTCGCTCGCCGCGGGCTGCCAGGGCGCCCAGGGCGGCGCGCCCATGACCCCCGTGCCCGCCGACGGCACGAGGAGCGCGGAACCCGGCGGCGCGGCGGACCAGGAGGTGGACGCTCCGGTCGGCGCCGGCGGCGCGCCGGGCACGGGCGACCAGCAGGGCTGCACCGGCGGCCCGCTCCTCAAGTATGTCGGGCAGAGCCCGGACCAGTGCGCCCGGATCCGCTTCGTCTGCGACCCGGGTTGGACCTATTTCAGCGACGATTGCGGGTGCGGCTGCACGAAGCAGCCCTGAGCCGGGCGCGCCCACGGGGATCGCGGACGAGGAGCGCGCCTCGCGGGCGCCCCCGGGAGCCCCGGGCCGGCCGCTCCACAAAAACACCTCGCGCTGGGCGGCCTCCGGCATCTAGCATCGGGGCCCGCATGCGCCCCCTTCTCATCGTGAATCCCCGCTCCAGCGGCGGAAAGACGGCCAAGCTCTTCGACGGGATGCAGGAGCCCATCCAGCGCATCCTCGGCGAGGTGGACATCGTGCGCACGGAGCGCCCGCGCCACGCCGTCGACCTCGCGCGCGAGGCCGCGCTCGGCGGGCGCGAGACGGTCGTGGCGGTCGGCGGGGACGGCAGCGTCAACGAGGTGGTGAACGGCCTCATGCAGGCCAAGGACCGGGGCGCTTCGGGCACCCGGCTCGGGATCATCGGCGCGGGCACGGGCGGCGATCTCTGCAGGACGCTGAAGCTGAACCACAGGCTCGACCACTACTGCACGGCGATCGCGAGCGGCAAGGCGCGCCCCATGGATGTGGGCCGCTTCTCGTACGAGACGCACGACGGAAAGCAGGCCGAGGCGTTCTTCGTCAACGTCCTTTCCGCGGGGATGAGCGGGCTCGTGGATCGGATCGTCAGCGAGACGACGCGGGCGCTCGGCAACACGCTCGCCTACACGATGGCGTCGTTCCGGGGCCTCATCCGCAGCCGCGTCGGCCGGGTGCGCTGCGTGGCGACGCTGCGCGGGGAGCGGCGCGAGCTGGAGCTCGCGACGCGCACCGTGGCCATCTGCAACGGCCGCTTCTTCGGCGCGGGGATGCAGGTCGCGCCGATGGCGCGGGCCGACGACGGCGTGTTCGACGTGATCGACCTGGGCGGCGCGCCCCACCTCCGCTTCGCGGCCGTGTCGACCGGCATGTACACGGGCGCGCACATCCGCCACCCGGACGTCCGCCACTTCCAGTGCGATCGCATCGAGCTCACGCTCCTGAACCGCGACGTGGAGCACGCGTTCCTGCTCGACGTGGACGGCGAGCCGCTCGGGCGGCTGCCGATCACGGTCACGCTGGAGCCGAAGGCGATCGAGGTGCTGGCGCCGGCGGATTGAGGGGCGGCCAGGCGCTGTGGCCGAGCCCGGCGGGGTTGGGCGGTTGGCTGGCCTGCGACGAGCGCGTAGACTCGCCGCCGTATGAGGATCCTGACCTTCGAGGTCCAGAGCGCTCGGCGCGGCTGGACGCTCGAGCCGATGGCGCTCGATGCGTTCAACCTGCTGGTCGGCGTGTCCGGGGCGGGGAAGACGCGGATCGTGCGGACGATCGAGCAGGTCTGCTCTGTCGCGCTCGGCAAAAAAGAAACGGAAGAGCGGCTCGAACAGCTCCGAGGAGCCAGCTTCGCGATCGACTTCGAACACGACGGGCTCACCTACCGCTGGGAAGCCGAGTTGGAGCCGCGCGTCGGGCTGGGATCAGAAGATCATGGCGCGCTGCATTCCGAGGAGCCGGCCCTCATCCGGAGTGAGCTCATCCTCGAGGGGGATCGGCCCATCGTGGAACGCGCGCCTGAGCGCTTCCTTCTGAACGGCCACGCGATCCCGAAGCTGGACCGGGCGCAGAGCGCAATTGCCGTCCTCAAGGAAGACCCGGCGATGGCTCCGCTTTACAGGGCCTTTTCTCGCAGCGTTCCTCTGGAAGCGCTCGAAAATCTGCCGAGCTACGGAACACAAATAGAGGGCCATTTCGAAGAGCTGCGGAACGACTACCAGTCCGCGGCTGACGTGGGCGCGGACTTCACGCTGCCCCTGCATAATAAATCCGAATTTCTCCAGGAGCTGTTTCCAGACGCGTTCGCCGAGATCGAGGAGGCGTTCCGGGAAGCGTTCCCCACCGTCGAGAAGCTCAAGGTCCAGCGCTATCGTTACTTGGGCAATGAGAGGAGCAAGCGGTGGGCGGGCATGTACAACATGGCGCTCACAGCGGCCGAATCGGGCGTCGACGGCATGATCCCCTTCGCCGACATGTCCTCCGGCATGCAGCGCTACCTCTCCTTTCTTGTCCATCTCTCGTTCGCTCCGCCTGGCACGGTCGTGCTCATCGACGAGCTGGAATCGAGCCTCGGCGTCAACTGTCTGCCTGCCGTGACGCGCTTCCTCCTGAGCCGGGCGCCCGACCTCCAGTTCGTCCTCACCAGCCATCACCCCTACATCATCGAGCAGATCCCGCCGAGCCACTGGAAGATCGTCACCCGGAAGGGCAGCCGCGTGCGGGTCCTCGACGCCGAGAAGATCCCGGCGATGGCGGAGGAGCGCTCGCACCTCGATCGCTTCACGCGGCTCATCAACCTGCCGGAGTACGAGCACGGGGTCCAGGGATGAACCTCGTCCTCCTCGTCGAGGGCGCCGAGACCGAGCCGAGGGTCTACGAGGCATGGCTGCGGCACCGGATCCCCGCGCTCCATCGCGTCGCCAACGTGGCCGACCTGACGGCCGACGGCTACGTCCTCGTGAGCGGCAAGGGCTATCCCTCGTGCTACCGCAGGATCGCAGGCCTGCTCAAGGACATCGACGCCAACCCGGGCCGCGTGCAGGAGCTCTGGATCTGCATCGACTCGGAGGAGGACACGTACGAAGCCCGCTACGCCGAGGTCCACCGCGCCGTGCAGGCCGAGCTCCAGGGCTCCCGCATGGCGAGGACCAATCCCTCGCTCGAAATCCGCATCATCATTCAGCACTGCTGCATCGAGACCTGGTTTCTGGGGCACGACGGCTTTCTCCGCGCCGGCCCGCAGTTACCCCAGCTCGTCGACTTCAAGCGCTTCTACGACGTGAGCACGGACGATCCCGAGCGGATGGGGAAATATCCCGGTTACGTCACGCGCGCCAGCTTCCACCTCGCGTATCTCAAGGCCATGCTCATCGAGCGCAGCCATCGCTACACGAAGCAACGCCCTGGCGTGGTGATCGAGCCGTCGTACTTCGAGGCGCTGCGGGCGCGGTGCGCGCGCACAGGGCACCTCCCGAGCTTCCGGCACCTGCTCACCGCCTTCGAGGCAGCGGGGGACGCGGGGCCGTGATGACGCCCACGCGGGCTGCCCGCTAACCCCGCCGCAGCGCCCGCTCCTCACGTGACGCGCCGCGGAAACCGCCGCGACTCCCGACCCTCCCGTCCCCCCATCCCCCTCCCCTCGAGCCCGTCGAGCCCGCGCCCCAGTGGTGGTAAGGGATCTCGCATGAGCTTCACCGATTCACCCGGCGAGCCCGCCCCGAGCTCGTCCGCTGCCCGCGCTTCCTCTGCTCCCCGCCTGCTGGTCGTCGGCTGCGGCGGCATCGGCGGCATCATCGCCGCGCACCTGTTCGAGCAGAGCCACGACGTCACCGCCTTCACCACGAACCCCCTCATCGCCGACGCCATCAACGCCGCCGGCTTCCGCGTGCGCGGCGAGGCGAGCCCGGGCACCGTCCGCGGCCGCGCCGTGCGCGAGCTCGGCCCGGACACCCGCCCCTTCGACTACGTCCTCCTCGCGACGCAGCCGCCGCAGGTCGAGGAGGCCGCGCGCAGCGTGGTCGCGCACCTCGCCCCGACGGGCGCGATGGTCTGCCTCCAGAACGGCCTCTGCGAGGAGCGCGTCGCCCGCATCGCCGGCCCGGAGCGCACCTTCGGCGCGATCGTCGCGTGGGGCGCCTCGATGGTCGAGCCCGGCGTGTACGACCGCACCTCGAGCGGCGGCTTCGTCCTCGGCCGGCTCGACGGCGCCCGCGACGGGCGCCTCGACGAGCTCGCGCGCATCCTCGAGGCGATCGGCCCGACCACCGTCACCGACAACCTCGCCGGCGCGCGCTGGTCGAAGCTCGCCATCAACTGCGCCATCTCGTCGCTCGGCACCATCGGCGGCGACCGCCTCGGCGCGCTCCTCCGGCACCGCTTCGTCCGCCGCCTCGCGCTGGAGATCATGACCGAGACCGTGCAGGTCTCGCGCGCGTCCAGCGTGCGCCTCGAGAAGGTGGCCGGGACGCTCGACCTCGACTGGATCGCGCTCACGGACGCCGAGCGCGCCGCGGTGGGCTCGCCGGGCCTGTTCGCGAAGCACGCGCTGCTCCTCGCGGTCGGCGCGCGCTACCGCCGCATGCGCTCCTCGATGCTCGCGGCCATCGAGCGCGGCCGCCCGCCGGCGGTCGACTTCCTGAACGGCGAGGTCGTCGAGCGCGGCGCGGCGTTCGACATCCCGACGCCGATCAACGCCGCGGTCCGCGAGGAGGTGCTCGCGATCGCCGCGCGCAAGCGCAAGCCGAGCCTCACCGCGCTGCGCGCGCTGTTCGACCGGACGCGCGAGCTCGTGGGTGCGCCCTCGTCGAACCGGCCGCCGCCCGCGACCGGGACGGGCGAGCCGTCCGCGGCGGCGGCGGCGAACGCCCAGACGGTCGCGTCGGACGAGCCGTCCACGACGGGAGCGAGCGCCCCCGCGGCCGTGACGGACGAGCCGTCCGTGGCGGCGACGGACGCCCCGGGCGATCGCGAGGGCGCGTAGCGCGGGGCGCGCGGCGGCCGCCGGCGGCGAAAAAGACGAAAGCACGCCCAGGGACACCGCGACGTGTCCCGGCCTCCGCATCGCCACGGATCGCGTTCTCCGCGTCGTCGCGGCGCGATCTCTTTGTCGCGCCGGCGCGTCGAAGTTCGGTAGCATCGGGCGTCTCTTCCTGTGGATCTCGAGCAGGTCCCTCGACGAGGAGCCCTCATGACGCACTCCCCGTTCGCTCTCCCCTCCCGGCGCGGCGCCGCGCCCTTCGGCCGCGTTCCCCTCTTGCTGCTCGCCGCGCTCGCCGCGTGCGGCGACGGCGGAGGCGGCGGCGGCAGCGGGGCCGCCGGCGGCGGGGGCGGCGGCGATGGCGGCGGGGGCGGCGGGCCCGTCATCCAGGAGCCGAACCGGTTCCGGCTGCGCATCGACGATGCGGAGGTCCCGTCGGTCGTGCTGGAGCTCGACAAGGAGAAGGCGCTCCAGGTCTTCGGGGAGGACGGCGCCAAGCAGATCACGATCCTCGACGTCGACACCACAGGCCTGCTCCAGAGCGCCCTCGAGCAGATTCAGGGCGCGTGCGGGGACCAGTGGAAGAATGACAGCCCGAGCCCCGGCCACGACTGCACGCTCACCCCGCTCGGCCAGAGCTTCGGGTCGGAGTGGCGGACGTCGGCGGAGTTCGCGCTCGTGCGCCTGCTCAGCATGACGCCCGCCAACGCCAACGTGACAGGGACGTCGCTCGAGGGGCTCCAGCAGATCTTCAAGGAGAACCCCGGCACCTTCGCGTTCGACTTCGCCGACGTCCTCTCCGACAGCATCAGCCTCGATCTGACGGTCCAGCCGGAGCCCACGGCCACGCGCGACAAGCGGACAGCCCCGTTCGTACCGATACCCAAGCTCATCCTCGCCCTCCAGCAGCAGTTGCTCGGCACGCACCCGGCCGTCTCCGATCCGGATGGAGCAACGTTGCCTGTCACCCTCTACGAGGCCCTCTTCGATCTCCAGCCGCTCTCCGAGAAGCTCGGCCCCTCCGGAAACCATCCCGGGGTGCTGGTCCCTGACGACAGCACGTTCACCACGAAGAGCAATGTCCTGCTGCCCGACTTCCAGATGCGCGTGGTCGCCGAGTCGGGCCTACACAGGGTCACGGGGGTCGACCTCTCGAAGGGGGGCGGCGACATGTTCCTCCGGACCGGTGACGCGCCGCTCCGGTTCGACTTCAATGATCCGGAGAAGCTCCAGATTACCGGCATCGCCCCGACGCCGACGATCGATATGCGCATCGCGCTTCGCGAGCTCCCCACCAAGGTGGAGGCGTGCAGCGAGGCCGTGGCGCCGGCCTGCAAGGAGAACCGTCCAGACATGCCGGTCGGCTCCAGCACGGTATGGTCCACCCCTCCGTTCATGATGGAGCACATCGTGGGCAAGGCGGCTTACCTCACGTATGGCGAGCGTGTGCCCTTCACGGGGTGCTACTTCCGTCTGAGCGGGACATGCCGGGTGGGCGTGACCATCGGCCAGGCCGGCGACCCGCGCGGCTGGACAGCCTTCACCGACTTGGTTTCCGACCAACCGCCCCCAATACCGCCATCGCAGTTCTTCTGGGAGCTGCTCACCGAGGTCGGCCAGGTCGCCATTCACGACCCGACCGGCGACGGCATGCCCGAGATCTCCGAAGGCGACGCCCAGCCGGTCTTCGCGCTCCACGACGTCGGCATCGGCCTGACCGCCGACCAGATCGTGGCCGAGCTCCGCCCGACCCTGCAGAGCCAGGCCAAGGAGATCGCGGACATCATCCTCGGCCGGTACTGGGTCAACAACGACGCGCTCGACTTCTTCTACGGCCGCGCCACCCCCGACGGCGCCCCGACCTTGTTCTTTGTGGCCGAGGACGACCTCCGGCCTTCGGATCAAAGCTCGGACGCCCCCCGCGCCTACACTTACGAAAAGCCCGGCTTCTTCACGAGCCCGGAGCTCGACGAGGCGAGCAAGGTCTCGAAGAAGGAGCTCGAGGGCGTCGCCGACACCGCGCACGAGAAATACCGGCTGCCGCCGGGCGATACCACGCTGTACATGCAGGACGACGAGGGCGCCGTCTACGAGGTGCGCTTCCACGTGCCCGACGGCGACGATCCCGTGCAGATCACCGCCGACGTGGAGAAGCTCTGATCCTGGTGAGGCTCTGATCATGATAGCGCGAGACAGCACCCACCCCGCCGCCCCCGCCCCCCGCCGGCGCTCCCGGCTCGGCCCCCTGGCCGCCGCCGCGCTCTCCGCCGCGCTGCCCGGCTGCGTCGACGCCGTCACCGTCGACCAGCCGCCGCCCCCGCCGGCGCTCGGCGTCAACGAGAGCCGCACCCTCACCCTCGAGTTCCTGCGGTTCGACGCGAAGCGCTTCGCCAAGACGCTGACGCTCGACGAGCTCAAGGCCATCCCGCGGCCCACGCTCGAGGGGATCTGGCTGCTCGATCTCGACATCGCGGCCCTCATCGAGAACGCGCTGCTCAAGGTCATGTACATGCCCCCCGCCGAGATCGACGCGCTCTCGCCCGCGTCGAAGAACCTCGTCGGGCTCCTGAACATGACGCCGGAGAACGCCGATCTCCGCGGCACGAGCCTCGAGGGCCTGCTCGGCGTCGGCAACGCCGTCGGGCTGCCGACGTCGAAGATCCTCTCGGACCTCGTGGGCGTGGCCGGCAACGAGCGGCTCATCCCCGTCCAGATCACGTCGCAGGCCGTCCTGGAGAACCTCGTCAGCACCCACCCGAACACCCAGCGACGGAGAGGACCGACGGACGACGAGCACCCGGACGGCATCTACCCCGTCGCGCCCCACTCCATCCCCGTCACGCTCTACGACGTGGTCACCGACTTCGCCGGCCTCGCCGAGCAGTTCGGCCCGACACCGCTCGATCCGGACGACCCCGAAGGGGCGAAGCACCCCGGCTTCATCAAGGCGGCTGCCGGCGTGAAGGCGGCCCTCGACGACTTCACGATGACGGTCCGTGTCAACGTCAACGCCCTCCCGTACAAGGGGGTCGACGCGACGATGGCCGACGTCGCCAGCATCAACAGCACGCCCGGCCAGATCGACACCCTGTTCGACTTCAGCGAGCCGGACTGGCTCGAGCTCGCCAACCTCGCCAAGGACCTCAGCATCGGCGAGCTGACCCTGGCCATCCCCGAGAGCGCGACGTACCTGCCGGGCGGCACGAGCCGGGAGCCCGCGCCGCGCGGCGACTCGCCCGTGTGGGAGCAGCCGCTCTGGGAGTTCGAGCACATCCTCGCCCGCGCCGGCGAGCTCAAGGCAGCGCAGATCGAGGAGCATTGCTCGAGCTACGGGCCCCAGGGCACCTCCACGAGCGAGTTCCAGCCGGTGAAGGTCTGCGTCGACGGCACCGGATGGACCGAGATCAGCGTCGATAGCAGCGTCGTCCTCGAAGACCCGCCGCCACCGCCGTCGTACTTCTGGGACATCCTCCTCGAGGTGGCCCAGGCGCGGCTCCACGACGGCGGCCTCGCCGAGGGGGAGGCCGACCTCGAGGTGACCCTCCGCGACGTCCCGGTCGGCGTGAAGACCGAGGATCTCGTCGCGAGCATCAAGGAGAACCTCGCGAAGGATCCGGCGGTCCTCAAGGACATGGCGATCGAGCTCAACAACAACGCCGCCGGCGACGCGGACTTCTACCTCTACCAGCCGAGCACCGAGAGCGGCGTCGCCGGCCAGCGCGATTACCTCTACTTCGTCGCGCCCGACGACATCCGCAAGGACGACGAGGGCGAGCGCGTGCGCGACTATGCTTACGAGAACCCGGGCTTCTTCGCCGACGCCGCGCTCACGAAGAAGGTGTCGACGATCGAGGAGATCGACGGCGACGCGCTCCACGAGAAGGTGGAGGTCAAGCCAGGAGATACGCTGTATTTCGCGGACGACGAGGGGCGCCGCTACGAGATCAAGATCGGCGACAAGCCGAGCGCCCATCGCCTCTCGCTCACCCTCACCCGGATCCAGTGATCGGCCCCCCCACCGTGAGGACCCGTGTCATGACAGGAGCTCTGCCGACCCCGCGGCCCCGCCGCCGCGCGCGTGCCCGTGGACTGACAGGACGTGAGCTCGCCGCGCTGGCGCTCGCGACAGGCATCGTCTGCCGGACGGCGGGCGACGCGCGCGCCTCGGGCATCGACGCGCCGTGGGTGACGAGCGGCGCCTCGGGCCCCACGACCGCGGACGCCGCCGCCGTCTACTGGAACCCGGCCGCGCTCGCGGGCGTCGAGCGGCCGGAGCTCATCCTCGGCGCGGGCCTCATCGTCGGCCACGCCACCTACGAGCGCGAGCGGCGCGGCGCCTATCAAACGCCGGACACCCTGCAGTTCAAGCTCCCGCTCGACCCGGCGAACGCCGCCCCCGGCAAGACCGGCCCGGCCGAGCAGGTCTCGACCACGCCGGTGGCGCCGACGGGCAACGCCTTCCTGGCGATCCCGGCCATCCCGAAGCGCCTCACCGTGGGCGTCGGCCTGTACGTGCCGTATGCCGCGGCGCTCAGCTTCCCGGACGGCGCGCAGCGCTGGCAGCTCCAGCAGGCGTTCATCGTGGCGAGCTCGCTGACGGCGGCCGCCGGGCTCCAGGTGACCGACCAGCTCTCGGTCGGCGCCGGCCTGTCGTACGTCGGCGGCCTGGCCGAGCTCTCGAAGGTGCAGGACTTCGCCAGCCTCAAGGAGTTCCACGACGGCCTCGACTACCTCAAGCAGGACAACGACTTCGGCCCGAGCACGCCGTCCGAGCTGCGCGAGCTCGACGTCCTGGCGCGCCCCATCGCGCTCAAGCAGGCGCTCTCGCACGGCGCCTCGTTCCACCTCGGGCTCGCGTTCAATCCGAACAAGGACCTGCGCTTCGGCCTGACGTACCAGCACAGCACCGCGATGCGGTACAAGGGCAAGTTCGCGATCGACATGAACCACCCGTTCTTCACGCAGGATCTGGCGGAGCAGGGCCTGCGCTACAAGCCGCTCGTGGAGGGCGACGCGGAGCTCTCGTTCACGCTCCCCAAGCGGCTCACGGCCGGGGTCGGCTACCGGGTCAACGACAAGCTCAGCATCGATGGTCTCCTCTCGTACGTGCTCTATTCGGACATCGAGGCGTTCGTTGTCACGGCCTCCTCGCCGGACCTCGCCCAGCCGAAGCTCGGGATCACCGATCGCGTGGCCGTGACCCTGCCGCGCCGGTGGAACGACACGGTGTGGGTGGAGGCCGGCGCCAAGTACCGCTTCAGCGAGGCGTTCGTCGGGACCGCGTCGGTCGGCTATCAGTCGCCGGCCTCGCCGGACAGCACGATCGACGTGGCGTCGCCGGACAATCACCGGCTGATCGGCGACGTGGGCGGCATCTTGAAGGTGAGCGACAGCGTATCGCTCTCGGGCGACGTCCGCGTGCAAGGCATCTTGCCGCGCACGGTGACCGAGTCGGACTACGACCTCGGCAACGGGGAGTACACGCTGGTGCTCACCACCGTGGGCGGACACCTCAAGGTCGTGTTCTGATCGAGGCCGATCGCCGCGCGGTCACGGCCCGCACAGCTCGAGATCCGGCTTCGGCGGCGCCGGGTACGCGTCCGTGGCGCGCTTCGCGAACTGGCACTGCAGGTCGTCCGGCAGGCACCCGCCCTGCGGGATGCACGCGCCGTCCTCGTCCGTCCCGAGACACAGGCAGTCCTGATCGCCGGGATCGCAGATCTCCACGAGCTCCATCATCCCCTCGTCCTCGTGGTTCAGCTTGTGGCAGTGCAGCACGAACTGACCCGTGAACTTCCGGGGGTTCATGATCACGTCGCGCGGCCCGTCCTCGACCTGGACCCACATCGTGTCCCGCCAGTGGGGGAAGTTGGGCTCCTTGTTCGATTTGTTGGGACACACAAGGAAAGGGTTGATGTGGATGTGGAACGGGTGGCCGTCGAACGCGCGGATCTCCCACCGCTCCGCGCTGCCGACCGTCATGATGCGGTCGCTCCGGTAGCCCCGCAGCCGCCGATCGTCGAACTTGCGGCAGCTGATGTTCGGATCCGGGCAGAGGCACACCGGCGCGTCGGGATCGATCTGGTGCGGGTGGTCCTCCGGATCGCACGACATGAGCGCCACGTCCGAGCTGAGGTCGGGCGGCTGTGACCCCGGCGTGGGCACCAGCAGCACCACCTTCTGGTGCACGGTCTCGACCGAATCGCAGCTCACCTCGGTCATCTGCCCGTCGACCATGCCGGTCCACGAGGTGGGCGGGGCGAGCGCGGCCACGTCCGCCTCGCTGGGCAGGTTGACCTCGGTCGGCTCACCCGCGCTCCGGCTCACGTCGATGACCGCGATCACGCTGCCCAGGAGGTCGTTCGGCCGCCGGCCGACCAGGCAGAGCGTCTGCTCCTGCTCCGGCATCTTCACCATCACGTCGGCGCGGTAGCCCGGCGACACCCACACCGTGTCGCTGCGGTACAACTGCGGGAGCGTCAGCCCGTCGCGCGCGATCTGCGTCGTCTCGATGGGCGCCTTGTCGAAATCGGAGCACGCCGCGTCCTTCGCGACGTGGAGCTTCATCCCCATCTCGTCCGGGCTGCCCGCGTACACCATGCGCCAGCGCTCCACCTGCCCGGGCGGCGTCACGATCCGCGGCCTCAGCTTGCCGTTGATCAGCGTCGCCCGGAGCGTCTCGACCGCGAGGAAGTCGAGCACCGACAGGTTGTCCTCGGTGCAGTCCTCCCCCTCTTTCAGGGGCACCGTGTTCTCGTGATCGATGGGCACCTGCGTCATCACCATGACCCGCTCTCGGGCCTTCGCGATGCCGGGCAGCTCGTCGAGCTCCCCCTCGATGAGCAGCGCCCCCGCGGCGCCGTCCATGACCTGGATGGCCGTCGATCCGTGGATGTGCGGGTGATACCAGTTGGTCCCCTCGTGATGGATCCCGTCCTCGTCGATGTCCCAGCGGTATCGGGCGCTCTCCCCCGGCCCCACCTGGTGCAGCACGTGGTCGCCGAAATACCGTGCGTCCGGGGCGCAGCCGTCGCCCTCGCACGGGTCCTCGGCGTCGTCCGTCGCGAAGTTGGGCTGCACGTGCAGGCCGTGCGCGTGCAGGTTCGTCAGGTTGAAGTCGTGACACGACCGCGACCCGTGACCCATCATGCTCGCGATCTCGCGGAAATCGCTCCTCGTGAAGTCGTTGCGCAGGTTCACGTGGATCCTGCGGTCCTCGCCCTTCGCGACGCGGATCGTGGGCCCGCTCGTCATCCCGTTGTAGGCGCGGAGACAGAACCGCCGCCCGCCGATCTCCACCGCGCTCGGGCCGTAGCGGAGCTCGTAGGCCCCGTCCTCCCCCGGCTGGAGCTCGGGCGGATCCTCGTACATCGGCGACACCGGCGTCGCGCCCGTCTCCTCGTCTCCGCCGGCGCCCGCGCACGCCGCGGCCCCCAGGGCCATCGCCGCGATCGAACCCGCGCGCATGAGCGCGTGTGAAGCGTCTCGTCCCATCGGCTTTGCTCCTCCGGGAACGACCCTATCGATCCGCGCCGTACGCGGATGGCCGAAGACGGTCACCCGCTGGCTCGAATGCGGCCAGTGGCAGGATGTAAGGTGAACGCCGCGCGCAGATGCTGTAGACAGGTAGCGATACTCCCGTGAGCTCCGATCAGCCCGTCCTCCGCGTTCGCAACCTCCACAAGTCCCACGCGCTCGGCGCGACGCCGATCGAGGTGCTCCGGGGCGTCGACCTCGACATCCACGCCGGCGAGATGTGCGCGATCATGGGCCCGTCCGGCGTCGGCAAGAGCACCTTGCTCTCGTGCGTCGCGGGCCTCGAGTCTCCGGATCGCGGCGAGGTCCACGTCCTCGGCGAGGACATGGCGGCGCTCGACGAGCACGGGCGGACGCTCCTGCGCCGCCGCCGCATCGGCATCGTCTACCAGTTCTTCAACCTCGTCCCGACGCTCACCGGCTACGAGAACATCGTCTTGCCCTACCTCATCGACGGCGCCGCGCCGGACCACGACGCCGCCTCGCGCATGCTCGATCGGGTCGGCATGCGCGCCCGCGCCGAGCACCTGCCCTCGCAGATGTCGGGGGGCGAGATGCAGCTCATCTCCATCGCGCGCGCGCTGGTCCGCCGCCCCGCGCTCGTGCTCGCGGACGAGCCGACCGGCAACGTCAACGTCGCGACCGGCCGGCGCATCATGGCGCTGCTCGCCGACGCCCTGCGCGAGGCCGGCAGCGCCATGCTCCTCGTCACGCACAACGCCGAGGACGCCGCCCGCGCGCACCGGGTCGTGTTCATGCGCGACGGCCTCCTCTTGCACGACGCCGCCCTCGCGGGCCCCGCCGTCACCTCGGCCGCGGTCCACGATCGGCTGAAAGAGCTGGGCATCTGAATGCTCCTCCTCCTCCGCGCCCTGTTCCAGCCGCTCGTCCGCATCCTCGCGCTGCGCAACCTGCGCGCCGACCGCTTCGGCGCGATGGCCGCCCTGCTCGGCGTCGCCCTCGGCACGGCCACGGTCAACGTCGTCCTCATCCTCGACGTCGGCACGCGCGCCGTCGAGGCGCGGAGCTTCGTCACCAACCCGGATCTCCCGGTCTTCACCGAGCAGACCGTCGCCCTGCGCGGCCTCCGCCCGGACGGCGAGGTCATCGCCGCGGCCGACGCGCAGGAGGAGACGCACGAGGATTACGAGATCATGCGGTCCGCGATCCGCCTCGGCTCGCTCTCCGCGTTCCTCGTCGGCGCCCTCATCGTGTTCTTCACCTTCAACGTCGCCGTCGAGCGGCGCCGGCGCGAGATCGCCTTGTTGCGCAGCGCCGGCGCGCTGCCCCCGCAGGTCGCGGCGGTGTTCGTCCTCGAGGCGTTGGTGCTCGGCGTGGGCGGCGCGGCGCTCGGCCTGCTCGGGTCGATCCCGCTCGCGTACCTCGCGGCGAAGGCGGGCATCACGACGACCGGCCGCGCGCGCATCCCGCTCTACGCGATCCGCCTGCCCTGGAGCGCGATGCTGCTCGTCAGCGGCACCGGCGCCCTCACCGCGCTGCTCGGCGTGCTCCGCCCGGTGCGCGACGCGCTCCGCGTCGACATCGCGCGCGCGCTGCGCCCGCGCTTCCTCGAGGGCGGGGCCGAGCAGCGGCGCCGCCTGCGCGGGATCACGCTGCTGGCGCTGCCGTTCATGGTGCTCGTCTACGGCCTGCTCCGCCCCTTCTTCCGGGACTCGGTGCCGATGCTCGCCTTCTTCGTCGTCGAGGCGGGGCTCGTGTGCGCGGCGTTCCTGGCGGCCATCGTGTTCGTCCCGGACCTTGTCGCGCGGCTCGGCGCGCTCGCGGTGCGCCTCGCGCCGCGCCGCTGGGCCGCGGAGCGCCTGCTGCTCCGGCGCCGGGTCGAGCACAGCGGGCACGAGCTCGCCTGGAGCGTCGGCGGCGTGATGATGGTCTTCGCCCTGCTGCTCGCGCTGCACATCGCCACGGCGGCGCTGAAGCAGGAGGTCTCGGCCTGGGCCGGGCGCGCGCTCGCGCCGTACGCGTTCCTCTACCCGGACGAGCCGCTCGGCCATGCGCAGCGCCTGTTGCCGAGCCTGCCGCCGCGCCTGGTCGCGGCGCGGTTCTCGAGCCGCACGCCGTGGCCGAACGTGGTCTATGCGGTTCCGGGGGACGAGCTGCGCGCGCTCGCGGAGGCCACCGGGCGGGCCGAGTCGATCGCGCTGGCGCGAAGCTTCGGGCCGGGTAAGGCGATCGTGTCCACGATGATGGCCCGGCGCTTCGGGGTGGGCGCCGGAGATCTGCTCGAGGTGAGCGGCAGCGCGGGCGGGCGGCGGTTCGAGGTGGTCGGGGTCACCGACGATCTGGGGTATGTGCCTGCGCCCGGCGCGTATCGGAACCTGCGGACGTACGCGGTGATTGATGCGGCGGACTTCACGGTGATCTCGCCGTATGCGCTCGCGATCGGCCACACGGTCGCGCTGGCGGATCCGGTGACCGGGGCCGAGGCGGCGCGGGGCGGCGCCGCGACGCCGCCCTGGGACGAGCTCTTGGCCGACGTGCCGCGCGCGAGAGACGTGCGGATGCAGACGGGGGTCGAGATCGAGGCGGTGCGCCGGAAGGCGACCGGGCGGGACTTCGTGATCTTCGACATGATCCTGGGGTTCACGACGGTGCTCGCGGCGATCGGCGTGGCAAACCAGATGGTGCTGGCGCTGCACGCGCGGCGGCGGGAGCTCGCGCTGCACCGGGTGCTCGGGATGACGGCAGGGCAGGTCCGGCGGATGGTGCTGATGGAGGGGGCGCTCGTGGGGGCGCTAGGCGGGGCGCTAGCGGTGCTGCTCGGGGTGCCGCTCGGGTCGGCTGCGCTGGGGGCGCTGCGGACGGTGTCGAGCTTTGAGGTCGAGTTCCATATACCGCCGGAGTACGGCGTGATGACGGCGCTGGGGGCGACGGCGGTGGCGCTGTTCGCGTCGCTGTACCCGGCGCGGAGCGCGGGGCGGAGCAACGCGGCGGAGTCGGTGCAGTACGAGTAGCGGGGGGCGCGGGAGCGCGGGGGAGGCAGAGGCGGGCGTGGGGGCTGGGACCGTGGAGGAGCAGGTTCGTCCCTGGATGCGGGGGTCTTGCCGAGATGCGTGGCTCGGGGATACCCGGTGCGTCGCGCGGCGTGGGACCCCACCGAACACGTGCGAGCACTCACTCCTTCCCGTCACGGAACCGGGGATGAACTTTGGCAACGAATTCGCGGTGGCGATCCGTCGCGTTTGCTGCGATCTAGGGCGCATCAGACAACTGATCGCCCCCTTCGGAGGGCATGGCCCCAACCCGGGACCAACCGGTGAGTCCGGGGCTTGACGAAGCGGCTGCTGGGTAGTTCCGCTGCAGCTGTACGTGCTTCCCCGGCTCCCAGCTGCCGCGAGGCATGCCTGCGCGATGCATGCGAGGCACACCTGCCGCGATGCACGCGAGCTACAACAGCACGAGGCCGGGCGAGACGGGCAGGAAGGAGTTTCGACCTCCTCCGGGAGAACAGTTTCAGCGATGGCGGCGGAGTCGGCCTTGTAGCTCACATCGCCAGAAGACAACCGGACTGTGGCGCCGGTTGCGCGGCATCGGACCCGGGCAGGCATCCGTCGCCGACCCGATTGCCCACGTCTCCCATGGGGAACGCGCGGTGTCGCCTCATGACAGGATGGAGGCAGGTGGATCCAGTCTTCCTGGCAACTTATTGGGAAATGGGAGAAACTGCACGAGCCGTCACGTAGAAATCACGCAGTGATAGCAGCAGTCCCCTCACATGTACCCGACATGTACCCCATGTAGGCAAACATGGTCATCGTGACGGAGCACCTGGTGCGCAGCATGTAACGACAGACAACCCACAAACCATTCTACCCACGCGGAGCATACTGTAGGAAAAGATGCTTTCTCTAGATGAGCTCGTCGAAGCGTTAAAGGCAGAACGAACCGTGCTGTTCCTTGGAGCTGGCGCCTCCGTGCCCTCGGGTGCACCAACTGGAGTACAACTCGCGAGGCATCTCCAGCAAACACTCGCAAAGGGAGAATCCATATCAGACGATCTCATGGAGCTAAGTGGCATCCTAGAGCGGCGCTACGGACGAGAACCCCTTGTCCACGAAGTTCGAGAGAAATTGAAGAACCTTCAGCCAACAGGAGGGCTTCTGGCCATCCCAGAGTACAATTGGGCGAGGATATACACAACAAACTTTGATCGCCTGATAGAATCTGCGTATAAACGATGCAATAAACGCCTGGTGGTCATCAGATCTAACTATGATTACGGCAAATCAGACAGCATCAGCGACGTAGAGCTGCTCAAGATCCATGGGTGTGTTTCCCAAGACATCGTTGACGGAAGCAAGTCTCGACTGGTCTTGTCTGAGCAGGATTATGACGAATATTCTGACTATCGCGAGGCGCTGTTCAAGCGGCTCGAGTTCGATCTTGTATCAAAAGACATATTGTTCATTGGTTACTCTCTTCGGGATCCTCACCTCCGACGTGATGTAAAAGACGCTGCCAGGATCAATCGGGCGAGGGGGGCGACTGGTCGAATATTTGTACTGATTTATCAGCGAGATGACGATCGCGCTGGCCTCCTGGAAAATCAGGGACTCCGCGTAGCATATGGCGGCATCGACGACTTTATGAACGCCATGGCATCGAAATCGCCATCGAAGCTATCTATCGTAACAGAGTCCGGAAACGCACTACTGTCACCTACGCTTAGGTCAGTCACCTTCGACGTTTCAGAAATGGAGAAGCGTGAACCCAATGTTGCAGCATTATTCAACGGCTCTGCTGCAACTTATGCAGACATCGCGCATGGATTTACCTTCGAGCGCGCAATTGAAGAGATTGCACGACAGCACTTCCTATCTGGAAAAGATTCTGTTTCAATCATAGGCGTAGGTGGCGTAGGCAAGACAACGGCCGCTCGACGAATCGCCATATCTATGATGAGGGACGGGCTTTTGGTGTGGGAGCACAACGGCCACTTTCCGCTTCGTGCCAACGAGTGGATTAGTGTGGCAGCCGAATTGTCAAAGCAGTCACGACGTGGACTGTTGGTCGTCGACGACTCACCCAGGTTCCAAGCCGACATAAACAATATAGTCGACGGCATTGCGCCAATGGATCCGCCTGGGCTGCAAGTGCTCACGACGGCCGAAAAGAGTGCATGGCTTCCGAGAAAAAAGTCTCCTCGCATTTTTTCTAGAGGCGCCATTATCAATCTATATTTGTTAGAGCTATCAGATATCCGAAGGATGGTATCGCTTCTTGCGGACAAGCCGGAAATTCGCAGACTGGTCGGCATGTCGTTTTCAACCCTCAGTTCCAAGGCACAGATCGAAAGGCTTCGCTCCCGCTGCAGTGCCGACATGTATGTTTCTCTCAAGCACGTCTTCGGCTCCGAAGCCCTAGACACCATAATCCTTCGCGAATTTTCATCCCTGCGCGACGATCTGAAAGACGTCTACCGCGCAGTGGCGGCGCTCGAGGCAGCTGGAGCAAGAATACATCGTCAATTGATAATTCGTTTATTGGGCATCCAGGCCGACGAAATCTCTGGAATTCTATCGCTCCTAGAGGGGATAGTTGATGAGTACGACATTAAGCCGAGCGACGGATTGTATGGATGGCGTACGCGTCACGAGGTAATAGCCCAAACTCTAACGCGATACAAGTACTCCGATCAGACCGAATTTATCAAGCTGCTCAATGATGTTGTCGATGAGCTGAACCCTGCGGTGCATTTGGAGCGAGACACGATTGTTCATCTGTGCAATGCGGAGCTTGGCATAAAGAGAATTTCGAACGCTGTGGAGCGTATGCACATATATCGCAAGCTCATAGCCAAGGCGCCCAACGAGCGCGTTCCTCGGCATCGCTTGGTGCGTGAATTGATGGACACGGGTGCCTTCGATGATGCTGAAACAGAAATTCGCCTCGCTGTTGACGTTGTGGGACCCGATTCTCCACTACAGCGCTACAGGGCAAGGCTGTATCTTGAGAGAGCAAAGAATACGGCCGGGCTGATGGTGGAAGACCGGCGTGTACTAATTGAGGAAGCTCATCGTATCGCTGAAGATTCAGTGCGGCGCTTCCCTGACGACAAATACGCATATTACGTATTCGAGGACATTGGGTGGGCTGCGTACGAATCGAGCAGCGATGGAAAGTATTTAGACGAAGCTATTGATCGGCTTCGCGTCGGCTACGAACGCACGCTCGACCCCGATTTGGAGGAGCGGCTCCGCCGCCTGAGAGGCCGCTGGCTACCTATAAAGAGCTGACGCATGGACTGCGAGCTGATGTTACCACTCAAGCTGGCTAAGAACCTATCCCAGAGATTCCCTACTGGGACAGGTTCTTGGCACTGATGTGGTGCCACAGGCCGCAGCACCGAGAAGCAGCAACCCCGCCGCACCGCTCAGCGCGCCCCAGCATGTCCCTTTCCCCGCTTTCCCTCGCATGGTCGCTCGATTCTAACAGAGCTATCATGTGCGAGGAACGCTGGACTCCGACGTCGAGCGCGTGGGCAAATCGAGCCGGAGCGCAGCGCGAGGTCAAGCCGCCTGCGGGGCTGCGCGCTGCGCGAGGGCCGCGCTGCGCCCCCGGCGCTCAGTCGGCGTCGGCCCAGGACTTCTCGAGGGCTGCGATGTAGGCGTCGAGCGAGGTGGTCTGCTCGGCCGTCGCGTCCACGACCCTCCCGTCGGCGTCGAGGATGGGCTTGATCATCGGCGGGATGGTCGCGATGTTCCGCGGCAGGCTCAGCGCCTTCAGCCGGGCCAGCACCTCGTCGCGCCACGCCGGGTTGATCCGCGTCCCGTACTTCTCCACGAGCGCCTTCAGCGCCTCGCGGTCGCCCGTGGCCTTGATCCGGTGCAGCTCCGCGAGCAGCTCGCCCGAGGCCCTTCGCCAGGCGTCGGGGTCCTTCACCACGAAGAACGTCTTGCCGTCGCGCGTCTCGGCGGCCACCGCGCCCTTGTCCTTCACCCAGCCGAAGGCGATGAGCTCCGCGCGGAGGTGATCCTCCTCGGCCACGTCGCCCTGCGGCACGGACTTGAGCATCATGAGCTGCATCATCGCCGTGTAGGCGGGGAAGACCCGCGCGCAGCCGGCGTCGGGCAGCATGCCGAGCTCCACCGTCTTCGCATCGCCCGTCAGCCAGTCGGCGACGCGCGAGGCGCGGCCCTCCTCCAGGGCGGCGTAATAGGGGGCGAGCAGCTCCGCCGGATCCCCCTTGAGATCCGGGTTCACCTTGCCCGAGCCGTGCCCGGTGACCTCGTGGAAGGAGACCGCCGCGAGCATCATGGCGTGGCCGCACCGGTGGATCTCGGCGCGCACCTCCGCCGGCGCGAACTCGTCGACGGTCTTGTCGAAGGTGAGCGCCACGCGGGTATCCATCGCGGAGAGGACGACGAAGTTCTTCGATCCGTACTTCTCGCGCAGCGCCTGCGCGTTCGGCAGGTTCACGCCCGAAAACGTGAACGGACCGCCGTCGCCCGTCGCCGCGAGGGCGATCACGGCCGCGGCCGCGGGCGCCTGGAAGGCGTCGCGCTTCCATTTCGCCTCCCAGGGCAGCTTCTGCTCGAAGTACTGCGCGTTCCTGGCGACCGCCTGGAGCGGCGGATCGCGATCCGGATCGGGGATGAAGACGAGCCCCTCGAAGCCGCCCTTGCGCGCGCGGACGTCGGTGTACGTCTCGATGAAGCCAAGGATGTAATCGACCGGGAACACCTGCTTGAGCCAGGCGATGTCGTGGTCGGTGAACTCGTCCGGCTGGCCCGTCTTCAGGTACCTGATGAGGTGCCGGAGCGCCCCCTGCTGCGCGACCGGCGCGAGCGCGCGGGCGTCCTCCAGGTGCTTCACCACGCGGCCGAGCTCCGCCGCGCCCACGCCGGGCTGCGCGCCGTCGCCGCCGGCCCGGTAGATCTCCTCGACGAGCCGGCCGGCCTTCTTCACGATACGGCCGTTGAGCTCGTGCTTCTCCTTGAACTTCTCGAGATCCTTGCTGCTCACCCCCTCGTAATGGTTGGCCGCGGACTCGACGAGCGGGTCCTTGCCCTTGCCCGGTGTCTTGTTGGTGACGACGGGCGCCACCTTCGGGTCGAAGAGCCCGGCGAGCAGGTCGTTCGGAATCGCGATCTTCAGCGCCTTGGCCGCGGCCTCCAGCTCCTGCCGCGAGAAGGGCGGGACGAGCTTCTGCCCCGTGCGCGCGTCGTGGATGCCGTGATGCAAAAAGAGCATCTTGCGGAAGGTCACGAGCTTGCCGCGCAGCGCGGGATCGAGCTCGCTCTTCTGCGCGAGGAGCTGCATCACGAGCTGCGTCGCGGGCCAGCCGTACCGCGAGGTCTGCATCGTGAAGAGCGGGTCGCCCGCGAGCGCCGCCTGCGCGAGGTGGTAGGCGACAGCGCGCTGGCTGGCCGTGAGCTTGTCGAAGCCGCGGGGCTCGTACGAGGCCGCGGTCACGCCGGCGACCTCCTCGAGCACCTGGACGTTGCTCGCGGGCGCGGGCGCTGTCGAGGCGACGGCGCTGCCCGGCGCGGACGCCGGCGCCGCGCTCGCGGCCGGGGCCGCCGATGGCGGGGGCGCGGTCGAGGACGGCCCGGCCGGCGGCGGGGTCGGGGAGCAGGCGGACTGGAGGACTGCGCACAGGGCGAGGGCTGCGGCGGTGTGCTGGCGGCGCATCGTGGGGAGAGGTCTAGCGAATGCGCCGGTCGGCGAGAAGGCCGTGGTGCGCCCTGCGGCGCGGTCAGGCCGTGCGCCCCGCCCCGTCTTCGTCGCCCCTGGACAGCACGAGGTCACCGCGACGGGCAAGCAGGGGCAGGTCGCCCGTGCGCTCGTCCAGGTGACGGCGGGGCAGTCGCGGCGCGTCGCCCTCGCCTTCGAGGCCCCGGTCGGTGGCGTGGTCGAGCGCTTGCTCCGTTCGCTCTCCCGCTCCGCTCGCCGGAGTACCGCACGCGGTGATCGAGAAGATGGCGCTTCCGGGCGATCTGCAACGCCTGCGCGAGGTGATCGGCGTAGGCGCGGCTCAGCAGCTCGACGACCCCGAGAGGCCGCCAGGGCAACCACGGCGACGTCCTCGAGCAGCGGTGCGGCCTGCGGGATCGTCCGGGCTGCATGGCCCGCGGAACCGCATCGGGCCATCCGTGGCCGTACGGGCACATCGACCCAAGGCTCGGGAATCCATGAAGCACAGCATTGATGACCTGCTCGATGTCGTCTATCGATACTATCCCCGTGGTGTTGGGATGACCGACGACGGCGATGTCGACGTTCAGCGATGCGTGGAGACCAAAGAGCACGACCGGCTCGTGCGCGCGCGGATCCAGGCATCGAAGGGCGACCGGTGGCGCGACCTGCGGCGTCGCCTCCGAGACGGATTCCCTGGTAGGTTCATGAACCGCTCGCTGTATCTCCCCAGCGGAGACTGCGACGCCTGTTACTCTTTCTCGATCGACATGCCGGAGTCCACGGGGCGAACGCTGTGGTTCCATGTGAGCTTTCTGGTTCCTTACTACATCGTCCATAGCGAACGCACGGTCGATATCATGAAGCGAACGAGGGACTCGTTCTCGGTCAAGTTTCTGGGGCACCATTTCATCGTTCCGCGCAGCCCGCTCGACCCGAGGTTCGTCGCTCGTCCGGACCATGGGCAAAGCTTCGCTATCGTCAGGAAAGAAGTTGCCACCTTCGATCTGTTGCCCGATGAGCGGCCATGTGCGGAGTGGATTTCCGGCGACATCGAAGCGACCTTCGGTTGCGAACGCATGCCGCCGGAGATCGGGACCGTGCTCGTCCCCGATGTGATGGCGTGCCGGCGTCTCCCTGGGGAGGCTAGACTCTACGACTGCCTGTTCACGGACCAGCACACGTGGGTGGAGCCATCGCCGACCGACGAGCCGGCCCCCGGCGTCCAGATCGACGCGAGCAACCTGACACCGCCGCTCATCGCGGTGCTCACGGTGCTCACGGCGCTCTACTGCATCTTGTGGCCCCTGACGCCAGAGTTGCAGAGCGGTTCTTGCTACTGCGTGGTGGAGACGGATGGAGTCCTTCGCAAGGACGAGTTGATCGGCACGCTCGCGAAGATTCGCGTGCTCCTCGAGCCGCCCATGACTCCATGGGGCATCGCTGCGAAGCGCGAGTTCGAAGCTGCCACCCGTGAGCTCGAAGCGCTGGTCGCTTCGTGGGACGGTGAAGGCGAGCCCCCGGCCGCCATGGTCGCCTGGGCCTGGAGCTTCCTGGCGAGTTGGCCCGTGAACTCGGAGCCCGTAGCGTCGTCGTAGCACGCTCCCGCGCGCGAGATCGCGTCGAGGCCGTTCGGCTCCGACCTGGTGCTCGCCCGCATGGCCGACGTGCTGTTCGTCCACGTGATGCGGGCGTACGTCGAGACGCTCGGCGAGGCGCGGATGCGCGGGAGGCGACGGCCGAGGTGCTTGCTGCCGTCCCGAGCGTCCAGCAAGGTTGCGACGTCGTGGGTGGTCCTTCCCGCGGGCCCGGATCCCGGGGCGCCAGGCGCCGCCGCGTTCCTGCCAGCGCCCTGCCACCTCGACACGGTCGACGACGCGCGCGATCCCCTGGACGAGCCCCCGCCAGGAAGCCCGAAGCCGTCCCCGCGCCCCCGTGCGGGGCGGGCGGGACGCCGTGAGCCCATCCGGGTGACGTGGCTCGTCCATGCCGGAGATGGGTGGCACCCATCTCCCGGTGGACATGCCTCCATCAAAAGATGGGTGCCACCCATCTCCGCGATGGACGTGCCTCCAACAAAAGATGGGTGGCACCGATCTCCCGGTGGACGTGCCTCCATCAAAAGACGCCTGGCACCCATCTCCGCGATGGCGGGCGGGACGCACGCTCCGAGCGTACCGGACCGGTGCAGCGCGCCTCGCCCCTCTCGCGGTCATGGACCGCCGCGAGAGTCGTCACCGGTCGCAGCGCTTTTTCAGGCCGCAAACGAGAATTTTCATCGCTCGATCACAATGCAAACCACGAAAACACCCGGCACTTCTGCACGCTCGACCGCGTCGTCTCGGTGGTATGAAACGCAGCGCCGCGCTGGATGGGCCAGCGCCCCTCTGTGGTCCCCCTCGTTTGCCCCGAGCTGAACCGTGCGTGCCTCTGTTCCACGGCTCCATCCGCACCAAGCGGCGGCCCTGGCCCTCGTCCTTGCCTCCGCGTTCCCCGTAGCGGCCGCGGCCGCGGACCCTCCGCCCCGATCCCGCGAGGTCCAGGAGCTCATCGACGAGGCGGAGACGGCCGCCAAGCGGCTCGAGCTCGCTCGCGCCCGCGAGCTCTGGGCGCGGATCAACGTGCTCGAGCCCTCGACGATGGCCATCTGTCAGCTCGGCGTGTTCGATCTGCGCCTCGACCGGCTCGAGGAGGCCGCGGCCGAGCTCACCACGTGCGTCGCGCGGATGCCCACGCCGACCAACGACATCGAGCGCCGCCGCTACGAGGTCCGACGCGCCGACCTCGCGGCCGTCCGGCAACGCGTGGCCGAGCTCCACGTCAGCGCCCCGCCGGGCACGGCGCGGCTCCTGGTGGACGGTCGCGAGGTGGCCGCGGGCGGCCCCGTCTTCGTCGCCCCTGGGCAGCACGAGGTCACGGCGACGGGCAAGCAGGGGCAGGTCGCCCGTGCGCTCGTCAAGGTGACGGCGGCGCAGTCGCGGCGCGTCGCCCTCGCCTTCGAGGCCCCGAAGGCCGCCAGCGCTCCAGCACAAGCGCGCAACCCGTGGACCATCGGCGCCGGCGCGGCCGCCTCGGCGGCCCTGCTCGGCGCCGGCGTCGGCCTTCACCTGGCCGGCGACGCCGCGGAGAGCGAGACGGCCGCCAAGGTGTCGCGCCTCTCGGACGGCTCGATGCTCCCGAGCAGCGCGCAGTTCCGCAAGACCTACGACGAAGCGCACGCGGCGAACACACGAGCGGGCCTGCTCCATGGCTTCGGCACGGCTGCGCTCGTCGTCGGGGCGGCGGTCGGCGCCGCGACGGTCGTGTACGTCGTCTGGCCGCGGAAGGCCGAGATCCGCACGAGAGGCGCCGGCGCGGAGATCAAGCTCGTATGGTAGCCGCCGGCGACGTCTGGGAAGGCCACGAGCTCCTCAACGAGGAGCGCGGCTTGCTCCGTCACTTCCTCGCGCGGCAGGTCGGCGACACGGGGGCTCTGGTCTGGTTGCACCTCCGCGAGGGCGCGCGCCTCGATGCGGGCCTGTTCGCCGAGGAGATCGCGCGCCTGCAGCGCCTCGCAGGCGAGGTCCCGGAGGTCGTCCCCGTGCTCTACGGAGGGGTGAACGGCGACGTCGCGTGGGCAGCGTCGCCTGTGCTCGGCGACGCGATCCCGCTCATCGACGCCACGCGCGGAAGCGACCTCGGGCCGGCGGCTCTCAAGGTGCTGATCGACGTCGGCCGCTGTCTCGTGCGCGCGCACGAGCGCTCCGTCGTCCACGGCGCCCTCAGTCCGGACCGGGTCTTCGTCGGGGGCGATGGCCGAACCGCGATCATCCACTTCGGATTTGCCCGTCTCTTTCAGCTCGGCCCGGAGGACGCTCGTCAAGATCCGTACGGGTACGCACCGCCCGAGCTCTTCTCGGGTGGTCAGCTCGGACCTCGCGCGGACGTGTACGGCTTCGGAACGATCATGTACGAGCTCTTGTGCAGACGCGCCCTCTCGCCGTGGACCCGTCCCCCGAGCTTTCCCAGCGGGATCCCTCGGATGCTTCAGGTGATGATGCAAAGGGCCCTTGAGGAGAACCCCAATCGGCGGCAGCGGAGCATCGACGAGATGCTCTCTGTCCTGACTCCCTTTGCCCGCGCGTGGGAAGAGCTTGGCGCACCGCCGGACCCTGCCCACGCGGACATCTTCGCCGAGCCGGCCAGCGCTCGGCGCGATCCGCACGAGGCGGCGCCCATCCTCGTGGAGGACGAGGCGAGCGCATTCGCCTCGGGTGAAGAGGGAGGGCGAGCTGGCGAGCTCCCCGCGCCCCGCCCTTCCGACGTGCCCGGCACGGTCAAGAGCGTGCCGCTGCGGGACGCCGCGGATAGCGTCACCGACGCGTCTCCGGTCGCCACGCAGCGCCCTTCCGAGACGCCCGCCACCCTCAAGAGCGCGATCCCGCCACGGGACGCGCGGGACAGCGTCACCCACGCCCCTCCGGTCGCGCTGCGGTCGCCTCCTGCACCCGAGCTACCGGACCTCGAGCCGATGCTGCCGGTACCGCCGGTGCCCTCGACCCCTCCGCGTTCATGCCGCACCCCAGGGCGGCGCTCCCCCCCGCGCTGGTTCGGCGCGGTGCTCGCTCTGGCGTTCGTGCTGGGCAGCGCGGCCGCGGTCCTGTGGCGGGATCTCCCGCGTCACACCGCGCTGCGCCTGGAGCCAGCGATCCAGGCCGCGGCGGGTCGAGCCACCCCGCCGCCCTCAGCTCGACCGATCGAGCGATGTCCTGAACCGCCGCCAGAGGCCGCCCCCCCGCCCGTCGCGGCGCGGCAGCGCACGAGCCGGCCCGCCGCGCCCACACGGCAGACCAGGAAGACGCCGGCGCAGGAGCCCGATCTCTGTGACGGTCTGCTCCCCTGTCAGAACGTCTTTTACTGAGCAGCGCGAGGGGTTCCCATGCGGTCGACATCTTGTTTTGCCTTCAGCATGGCTGCGCTGCTCGGTTGCGGGGAGGACATCGAGATCCCCAGGCCTCGGACCGACGACAACCCGGTGTTGTTGTGGGTGGGCGACACACCGGATTTTCCCATCTGCCCTGGAGGTCGGCTCGATTACTGGGAGGGATGGGCCGCTTTGCGCACGGATCCTCAGCGCCAGAACGAATGCGGGACGTGCGCGTGCAGCCCTGCGGCGTGCGTGCTGCCGGACAGCGTGACGACGCACGAGGCGCCTCTCTGCGCTGGCGAAGGGGTCAAGGTTCACTTCGCTGGTGCAGCCGCCCCGCCGGGGCACTGCGTCAAGCCCTCGCCCCTTGTCCCTGGCGACGCGTTCGCCTCGATCACCATCAAGCCGCCTACGATGGCTCCCAGTTGCGATCCCTCGAAGCAGCTCACGCCGCCGCCCCTCGGCGGGCGCTTTGCGCGAGCTTGCCCGTGGACCGATGAGTACGTCGCGTCCTTCGATGGACTGGTGTGTATCGCACCCGAATCCGACGGCTCGTGCCGGCCGGGCTTCTCCGCACGCTTCGAGTTTCAGGAGAAGATTAGAGACGCTCGTACCTGCACGCCATGCGAGTGCGGCGCCCCCGTCGGTGGAAACTGCGTGGCGGATGTAATGCTCTTCAGCGACGCGAGCTGCTCGGACATGCTGATCTCGATCAACGGAATCGGCACAGAAGAGGAAATCTGCTATGGCGCACCTGCCGATTCGCCTCTAGCAGGCGCACGCGTGGTGTTCGCACGGGACGAGCCGGGCACGTGCTCGCCAACAACTACGGTCTCTGTGGTGAACGGCACGATCGAGAGCGGCGAGACGCGAACGTTCTGCTGCTCCAGCGCGGACGTGGTGGAGGTGATTCATGGCAATGCTGACGATTGACCAAGGCCGTGGGGTCGCAGCCGCGATGCGCTGGGTTGCACCCTCCATGCTGGCCGCACGTGTGCTCATCGGCTGCTCTTCGCCGATGCTCGACGACCTGCCAGATCCAGATCCGAGCCAGCTCATCCTGCTATACGGCGGCCCGCCGGAGTATGCTCCACGATGCGAGGGCAAGGTCTTGTGGGAGGGGTGGGCGGGGACGCCTGGGCCGGTCGAATGCGAGCCTTGCGAGTGTAGCCCATCCTCCTGCGTGCTCCCGCAGAGGGTGCTCCTACACTCCTCGTCCCGTTGCTCCAGCAGCGATCTCGTCGCTACGATCGATGCGGGCAACAGTTGGGATGGGACATGCTTTCCTCTTACGCAGCCCGTTCCTAGCGATTCCTACGCTTTCGTGACAATCGAGCCACCGCCGGTAAGTCACTGCGAGCCTGTCTCTCCGGTGCCTGCGCTGCGACGAACCAACATGGAATTCATCCGCGCGTGTGAGCCGGACATGGACTTCATCGCCACGTCGTTCCTCTACTGTTACCCCCCGCAGCCGAACGGCGAATGCTGGGACTCCTATCGGAGGCGGCGGGAGATCCCCCTCTACAACGACACGCGCACGTGCAGCCCGTGCTCCTGTAGCGAGCCGAGCCGCGACAAGTGCCGCGTGCAGACCACGCTGTATCATCAGGCGGGCTGCTCGCAAGAGCTCGGATCCGTTCTTATTTCCGGGCTGGATAGGCCGCTCTGCACGGACACGATCGACGGACAGATCGGCGCCGTGCGGTCCATCTTCGTGAAGGACGAGCCGACCTGCACCCCTTCGACCGATTCCACGGTTGTGAGCGGCGAGCTGGAGCCCGGTGACACGCACGTGCTCTGCTGCAACCGGTAGGACCGCCCCATATTTCTGGATCTGGGCCGTCACTGCGACGGGGAGGCGGCCGCTGTCGCGCTCGCGGTCCTCGTCGTCGGCGCCGCGCCCGAACTCGGCGAGGTCTGACCGACGGCCGCGCCCGCGTGACCGTGGCGCCGAGTAGCGGGTACTTGAACTTGAACGCAGCCTCCACCTTGTCACGCGCCCAACTCGACCGCGGGACGGCGGACACCGGGGGACGGCTATCCCGGCTCGACCCACGTCCATACCTCCGAGAAGAGGCACATGTAGATCGTCGCCTCTCCCATCAACACCACGTTCATCGCCACATCCGGCAGCACCTCGTTCCCTAGCTCCGGCGGGATCGGATGGTAGCCGGGGTACGTGGCCTCGATCTCCCGGGCGACCTCGCGCGCCGCCGGCTCCTCCTCGGGGATACCGGGGAGGTGGGTCCCGTAGTATGGCCCGAGCAGGGACACGTGAAAGCTGAGCGCCGTTTCGTCGGTGAGCCAGATGCGGGCCGAGTACGCCGGGTCGGCCCCCCCGGACAACAGGTGGAGCGACTCGTTCTGAAGGCCGTATCGATCCGCCAGCCTGTCAATCATGGCGTTCCACCTTGGGTACTCCGCTCGCCCGCGGTTTGCGGCTTCCACCAGACGGCGGTGCTCCTCCGTGTCCTTGTAGACGGGCTCGCCCGGAGGCACGTAGATGCGATCGGTGTTATGCACGCCTCGCGGGTAGAAGCGGTAGACGACGTCGAGCAACTCGGAGCGAGTTATCATCATGGTTTTGTCACCCTAGCGCCGAGCAACGGGTGCTCTGGCTTGAACGCCCCCGCACCTCGTCCATATGGTCCCATGGAATCCACGAAGGCCTACGCGCAGACGCCTCGACCGCCGCCGAGCTCGCCCGTGCTCCTCGCCTGCCATATCCCCGAGCTCGCCGACGTGCGCCTCGACCTCCACGCCGCGCTGCTGCGGGGAGGCCGTTGAGCTCGCCTAGAGCCCCTTGCCGGCAGTGTGCCCGAGCTCGGCCGCACGGACGGCGGACGCCTGGGAGAGGCTACACCGGATCCACGAATCTCCACACGCTGGAGAAGAGGCACACATAGATCGTCGCCTTTCCCATGGGCACCGCGTCCATCGCCACGTCCGGAACCACCTCGTTCCCGAGCTCCGGCGGGATCGGCTGGTAGCCGGGGTACGTGGCCTCGATCTCCCGAGCGATCTCGCGCGCCACCGGCTCCTCCTCGGGGATACCGGGGAGGTGGATCCCGTAGTACGGCCCGAGCAAGGACACATGGAAGCTGAGCGCCGTTTCGTCGGTGAGCCAGATGCGGGCCGAGTACGCCGCGTCATTCCCACCCGACAAGAGGTGAAGCGACTCGTTTTGAAGGCCGTATCGATCCCCCAGGCGGCGGATCATCGCTTTCCACGTCGGGTATTCCGCTCGCCCGCGATCTGCGGCTTCCACCAAGCGGCGGTGCTCCTCCGTGTCGCCGTAGAAGGGCTCGTCGGCAGGTACGTGGATGCGCTCGAAGCAATGTACGCCCCGCGGGTAGAAGCGGTAGACGACGTCGAGCAGCTCGGAGCGATTTATCACCATCATCTTGTCACCCTGGCACCGAGTCTCTTGTACTTGGACTTGAACGCAGCTTCCACGTTTTCGCGAAATCCATCGCAAAATCTCTCCTGCGGGAGATCGTAATTCATGCCGTTTGCGACCTCCTCCGTGATCTCCTCGCTCATACTGGCCGCACGGATTGAATCGATTCGTCCATAAATCTCGGCCCGGAGCGGCATGCCGATAGTAAAAGCACAGGACCAGTCCTTTGCCTTACGCGGAATAGTCAGCCTCCTGAAGTTCAACTTGACCCTGGCCTCTTGCCACCCTCCGCCCATGTCCATGCCGTCGTCATTGACGACGGTAACAAATATAAAATCGGATGGCTCAAAATCAACGTATATCCATGGGGCCATTCCAGGCGGCGGGCACTTCGAGCTACACGCATCGCTACAGCTCAAGACGGTCGCTCCGTCTCCCGCGATATCGCCGAATCCAGGGCAAGGGTCTTGCGGCCTCGTCGGGCTCTCTGTCGGCCGTTCCGAGCTGTCGCTCGGTCTCTCCTCCTCGTCTTCGAGCTCCCACTCGTTGCACGCGATCTCGCGCCCGCTGCCATCGTATGGTCCGTCCGGCGGCTCCGCCCCGAAGTCACCGGATCCGGCGGAGGTGTAGACGGGGCGTGGCTCCGAGCCTGGACCGGCACCTGCGCCCGAAGTTCTCTCCCCGACAGGATAGCAGTCTCCTATCGTCCAGTTGCACGCCGCCAGCGCCCAAACCAAGATGGCCACGAACAATAACAGGACTCTTCTCGCGCTCATTTGGCACTCCATCGAAGCACAGGACCAGCAACAACGACGACGGACACGTAGCCCGGCAGCACCAGACTGCCCCGACCGACCCAATCCACGTTGACGTTCACCGACACCCCCAGCGGCCCAGCGATGTACGCGTTGGTCTGCGCGTGGCCGCCTACGGCAAGACCACCTACGAGGCCGCACAAGGAGATGCCGCACGCCGGCATGACGTAGAGCGCCACCGATGGCCCCGCGCTGACGCTGCCGTCCTCCCACGCGTACCCGATGTCAACCGAGGTCTGGTTGTAGATCCCTGGCCCGTCCTCCTCGGTCGGGGGTAGGATCGTGCACAGGTCGTGCACCGTGAACAGGATGTCTCGCTGGATGGGCCACGCTACGCCCGCGTGCGGCCCCACCGCGAGGCGCGGAACGGTACCGGCTTGGAACCACCCGAGGCTCACTCCGGCGCTCACCTCGGACGCTTCTACGGGCACCGGAACAACAAGAAGCGGGAGGACAACCCCTGCTGCCCATGAGATCCGTCGCTGCGACGCCCTCACCGTCTCCCCCCGGTCGGAAGCCTTTGGCCGCTGCGCGCGCAACGCGCTGAGAACCGCAGGCCATTTCTCTAAACGTGGCGTGGGCGTCAAAGGCAAACTTCGCGGTGAAACCGGAATGCATGCGGATCGACCCGTCCTGGGCGTACACAGGGGCGCACGCGGTTACGCGGCGAGTGTTCGCCAACCAGCTGGTCGATGAACGGCCGGTCACCAGCGTCCGATGCATGCCTCGACCTTCGCGGCCGCTCCGCGCCCCCGGTCAGGTGACACGGACGGCCCCGAGCCCGAGGCATGCGGGCGTTCACCTTGTCCCCCGCGGTTGCTCCCCGCCTGGCGCCGCCCAAAGCGCGCGGCGCCCCATGCGCGCGGCGCCCCCGTGCGGGGTACCGCCGGCCTACCAGGTCAGCGGCGGCGCCGGAAGCGGAGGACGAGCGCGGCGCCCATGCCGACGAGCACGAGCAGGGCCACGAAGACCCACACCCAATCCAGGGGATCCCAGCTAAAGGAGACGGCCACCGCGCCGCATCCGGGAGAACACGCTCTTTTCATCAGGCAGCCGCTCCTCTTATCGACCGCCCCTCCGGTCCGCCGGAAGGTGCGGAGCACGCCGCGGTGCTCCTCGACGTCGCGGCCCCACTATCTGCGCGGGCGCCGTGTACGCAAGCGCGATCGCGAGTTCGCCGGCGTTCAGCGCCGCGACGTGGCCGAGCTCGACCAGGTGGCCGGCGACGGCCCTGAGCTCGCGCGGCGCTTCTACCTGAAGGAGAGGATCCCCTGGCCGAGGGGCGTCCGCGCGGAGCTCGGCCAGACGGACGCGCGTGTGGCCGCGGGCGTCATTCCTCGTCCTGCGTAGCGCGATCTCCAAGTCGCAGGACGCGCTGGTGAGCTGTGCCATGGTCCACCACGACCCAAGGAGCCAGCGGATCGTACGCTGTGACACCCCACACCGGCAGCGGCGCTCCTTGAGCGATTTCATCAAGACCGTGTCGCCTTATTTGATCGCCGACAGCCGTCAACCTATAGCGAGCCTCTAGCATAGGTGGCCTGTCCGGCCTATAGGGCACACTCTCCAGCGCGGCCTCAGCCCCACGGTGCTCGGCCCACTGGCGCAGCCGCATGGCGAGAAAGCGATCGCCGATGCGCATCCCCCAACCGTCGCGCAGCTCTTCGCCAGCCGATGAACGGTGCATAAACACGTCGGCTGGCGTCGACCAGTCTTTATCGAGACACGCGAACAAGAGCTCGTCCACCCAAGACAGGGTGAGCGCGCTACCGTCCAGCCGCGGAAACAACGCAGCTTGGTGGGTGCCCAGCTCTACGAGATCCTTCCGCACTCGATCGGCGCGCCTGCCCTCGATGGGCAGCACCGGAGATCGACCGGATAGCCTTCGCCAAGAGCGCGCCATGTGCTGGACACGCGTCCGAGATAGAGCACGCGCGTCGTTCAAGCCGCGGCGCGCGTCGGCCGGCTTCACGTGGACGAATCCACGGCCAAACCCATCCTCCGGCGCATCTCCCAGGACGACGACATCGAGCTCCGGGTGCTCGGGCCGATAGCGGAGCCTCCAGGCGCAGAGCGCCCACAGCATCAGCCTATCCCTCCACAACCCGGACGTCCATACGACGATTCGCTGGCGCGATTTCACTGCGCTGATAAGATCGTCAAACGACGAGCAAAATCGTGCCCTTTCGCGTCCTCGAAGACTCCAATAATCAGCCCGCCGCTCACAATGGTCTTCAGACTCGGACGCGCACGGCCCCTCCAGCACGTTATCGCGCAGAAAACGCACAGGAAGACGAAGCGCGCGCCGGACGGCTCTCCGAATGTCCTCATTTGTAGTGACGTGAATAGTCATCGAAGCCTCATCGAGCGGTGGCACCCACATTCAGCATGCGATCACCCTCATCGCCTCTGCGTTCCATCCCCGGGAGGGGGAGAACGGCCTCGGGCGTCACGGCCGATCTCAACGCACGCGCAGATCCGCCAGCGCAACAGGCTGCCGAATCAACATCTCGCCGTGTTCGTCCTTCAGAACAAGCGCGATCTCCTCGCCGGTCCGGTCGAGATCGATGTCCACGACGCCGTAGTTCGTGCGGTCGAACACCTCGCTGACGAGATAGCGATCGATGCCCCTCCCCACCTGAGGCTCGTTCCAGGGCGCGTTCGCGAGGGGGCTCGACGTGAGCTCCCAAAACTCGGGCCCCGCGCGCCCGCCGACGTCGCGCCCGGGCACGTGGATGAGGTTCGCCATGTGGAGGTCGCCGCTCACGAAGACCACGCCTTGGATGTCGTTGGATTCGATGAAAGAGAGTATCTCTTCGAGCTCGCCGGGCGCGTCGGTGCGGAAGCTGTCCCAGCCGTTTTTGACCGGGTGCTCGGGGAGCACCTGCGTGGGCGAGGCGATGATCTTCACGGGCGCGGCGCTCTCGCCGAGGCCTGTGAGCAGCCAATCGAGCTGGGCGCGACCGAGGATCTCCGCCCCGGAGACGCGCTTGTGGTAGCGCGAGTCCGGGAGGAAGATCTCGGCGGGGCCCATCCGGACGGAGGAGAAGACTCCGGGGACGTCGGGCAGCCCGAAGCGGGCCTGCGCCCAGCAGCGCCGAAACGCGCGCAGCGAGGTGCCCTTGCCTTCGTAGCGGCCGTCCGCGTCGTTCGGGCCGAAGTCGTGGTCGTCCCAGATGCCGAGCACAGGGACCTCGGCCAAGAGCCTCCGGATCGCATCGCTATTGCGATTCCGGAGGTGCGTGAGCATCAGCGTGTGCTCGGAGCGGGCGTCGAGATCGGCGCAGTAGGACGTGTCGCCGATCATCAAGAAGACGTCGGCATCCTCGCGCGCGATGGCGTCGAAGATGGTGAGCCGCGCGTTCGAATAGTCCCAGAAGCACGAGCCGTAGGCGATCTTGAGCCTGCGCGCGCCCGCCTCGGGCGCGGTGCGGAGCTCATGGCGATCGGTGCGGCCGTTCTCGCTCGAGATCTCGTAGCGGTAGCGCTGGCCAGGGCGCAGGCCCGTGACGTGGAAGGCGGCGCAGAGCCACTCGGCTCGCTCGGGCGAAAGCGCGGCGCCGATCTCCTCACCGTCATCGGATAAGAACGAGATCGAGAGCGGGGAGGTGCCCCTCGCCTGGATCCAGATGCGCGCCTCCGTCTCGGAGACCTCGCCGACCATCGGGCCTGCGAGGAGCGGGCCTCCCGGATGGCTGTTCCATCCGCCCGGATTGCCGCCCTCCGCCTCGGAGGGGAGCTCGAGCCGCACGCCGTTCCATGGCCCGTCCCAGCCCGCCGAGCCCGCGTATTTCCACGAGCCACCGAACGTATTGTCGCCGTCATCGATGGTGAGCTCGAACGAGCCCTCCTTGCCGTGCTCGGGCTCGAACCACCGGCCCCGGGCCACGCCCTCCTCGAGCTCGCCCTCGACGCGGCCGCCCTTGTGCGTGTACGTGCCGCGGACAGCGCTGCCGCTCTGCGTGATGGTCAGCGTCCCGAAGGTCGTCGTCCAGATCCCTGCGAAGCGGGGCATACGGCGCTCCGCCCCGCGGCCCGGGAAGAGCTCGGCCACGAGGGTCTCCTTCCAGGGGTCGCCCTGGGGAGCGGCCCGTCGCCGTCATGACACCATGCGCGTGGGCCCCTGTAAACGCGCTGGCGGTGGGTCGCTCCGCGCTTCGCGATCCGCCGGCGAGCTAGCCGCCGCCGACGGCGATCGGCCCCTCCTCCGGCTCGGCGGCAGCGGCGGCGGCGATCGTCCGGCGCAGCAATGGGCCGATGGTCAGGCCCTGCACCACGATGGAGACGACCACCACGACATAGGTGATGGTCAGCACCATCTCGCGCTCCGGAACCAGCGTGCCATCCGCGAGCTTTCCGGGGATGGAGAGCGCGAGGGCCACCGAGACGCCGCCGCGCAGGCCGCCCCAGGTGAGGATGCGGATCGCCCCCGGGGTGAAGACCCTGCGCCTCTTCATGAGGCTCACCGGCAGCGCGACCGCGATGAACCGCGCGAGCAGCACGACCGGGAACGCGAGCAGCCCCGCGAGCAGCGACTGGGCGTCGAACGCGACGATCAACAGCTCGAGTCCGATCAAGACGAACAGCACCGCGTTCAGGATCTCGTCCATCAGCTCCCAGAAGTCATCCAGGTGCTCGCGGGTCTTCTCGCTCATGGCGCCGGCGCGCGCCTCGTTCCCGATGAAGAGCCCGGCCACCACCATGGCGATGGGGCCGGAGACATGGAGCGCGTACGCCAGGGCGTAGCCGCCCGCCGCGGTCGCCAGCGAGAGCAAGACCTCGACCTTGTAGTCGTCGACCTTGCGCAGCATGGCGAGCGTCACGAAGCCGAGCGCGAGGCCGTACAGCACGCCGCCGATCGCCTCCTGGACGAACAGCAGCGAGAGCCGCTGCAGATCGAGGCCCGACGTCCCCGACGCGATCTCCAGGAGCCCGATGAACGCCACCACCGCCACGCCGTCGTTGAAGAGCGACTCCCCGGCGATCTTCATCTCGAGCTCCTTCGGCGCCCCCACGTGCTTGAGGACCCCGAGCACCGCGATGGGATCGGTGGGGGAGATGAGCGCGCCGAAGAGCAAGCAGTACACCGGCCGGATGTGCACGCCCATCAGCGTCATGAGGGCGTAGGTCATGCCGCCCACCAGCACGGTGGACATGAGCACACCCCCGGTGGCCAGGACGCCGATGACGACCCGCTGCTTCTTCAGATCCGCCAGGTTGACGTGCAACGCGGCGGCAAACAGCAGGAAACCGAGCATCCCCTGCATCAACGTCTTGTTGAAATCGATGCCCGAGAGGTGCTCCTTCGCCTCTGCCTCCACCTCCGGAAACAGCTCTCCGATGGCCACCATGACGAGGGACGTCGTCATCGCGATCAGCATCAACCCGATCGTGGTCGGCAGCCTGAGGAACCGATGGTTGAAGAAGCTGAAGACCGCGGTGAGCGAGAGCAACGCCGCCGAGACTTGGAATAGATCCATGCTCCCAGGCTTACAGACCGACGCGCGTCGGCTCGAGCGAGGCGCGGCGCAGTCCGGAGAAAATGTTGGACGTCAAAGTATACCTGAGGGAAGAACATCCAAGCTGATTCAAAATGTCAAGCCTCGGCCGCGGGACCTGCGTCGGGCTGTCCGAAGGGCTGCCGAGCAGCTGGCTCCGCCGATGCGCCGCAGGCCCTGCTCCGCGGCGCAGGGCGTCATTCCTCCTCCGCCGCGCCGCCCGCCAGCACCGTCTCCCCACCTCTCTTGCCAAGCTCGATGACCCGGCAGGGCGTCGCCTTCCGGATCCGCTCCGCCAGCGAGCGGGAGTGCGTCGTGATCCACAGCTGACTCCGGGACGCCGCGTGCACGAGCAGATCCCCGAGCGGCCCGAGCAGATCCGGATGCAGGCTCGTCTCCGGCTCGTTCAGCGCCAGGAGCAGCGGAGGCCTCGGGCTCAAGAGCGCCGCCAGCAGGCAGAGGTACCGCGCCGTGCCGTCCGAGAACTCGCGGGCGTCGAGCGGCCGCGACATCCCGGGCAACCCGAGCTCGACGCGGAACCGCCCCTGCGTCGAGGAGACCTCGAGCGACGCGCCCGGGAACGCGCTGGAGACGGCATCCCGCAAGGCGCCCCTGTCGCCGATATCGAGGATCGTCGCCAGCGCCGCGGCGAGATCGTGGCCATCGGTGCTGAGCACCGGCGTCCGCACCCCGACCTGCTCCACCCGGAGCGGCGCGCCGGCGTCGGTGCGGAAGTGGTGATAGAACCGGAAGTTCATCAGCTTTTGCCGCACCACCGAGAGCAACGGAAAGCGGTGCGGCTCCACCACCTGCGACAGCACCGACTCCGAGCCCCAGAGCGAGAAGGGAAAGGTCACGCGGTGGCCGTCGACGTCGCGCGCGAAGGCCGAGCCCGCGGCCCGCTCCAGCATCGGCAGGCGGCGGCGCTTGTCGAGCAGCCAGAGGTTCTCTTCCTTGATGTCCGGGTCCAGCTGGAACGGCCCGGCAGGCGGCGGCGTCAGCCCGCACTGAAGCTCGTACACGAGCTGATCCAGCCGCACCCGCAGCGTCATCCGCACCGGGCCTTTGCTGCGCTGGCCGGCCCAGAGCACAGACGGCATCCCCCCCTCCTCGGCCAGGGTGCGCGCGAAGCTCCCGCTCGCCGCGGCGCCGAGCAGCACCATGGTGCGATAGAGGTTGGTCTTGCCGACGCCGTTCGGTCCGACGATGATATTGACCTGCGCGAGGGGGAGGGTCAGCTCTCGGATCGAGCGATATCCCGCGACGTGGAGCTCCTGGACCGTCATCCCGCCCAGGATAGCCCATCGTGGTCCGGCCGCGCCGAGCTCGCCTCCCCTTCGCCTCCCGCGACGCCGGCCCCTGGCGACGGTCCTCGTCCTGCTGCTGCGATCGCGACCCCAGCTCGCCGACGAGGTGGCCCAGCCCGACGCCCATGGCGCTGCGCAGCATCTGGGCCTTGAGGCGCAGCGCCAATCCGTGGGACTCTCCGTGGGGGAGGTCACAGATGCGACGGTCTGGACAGACCTGGCCCGGCGGCTTCGGTCGACCCATCGACGAATCGTTGTGCAGACCGATGCAGGTCACCGAGTCGTTCGGCGTGGGCAGCTCGCCACCAGCAGTTGAGGGATTCACGTGATCAGCTTGCGGGCCTTGACGTCTGACGATTGGGCCACCTGGCGCGACGTCCGGCTGCGCGCGCTCGCGGACGCTCCCCATGCTTTCGGCTCGACGCTCGAGGAATGGGAAAACGCATCCGAGGAGCGCTGGCGCGCGCGCCTTGCGCTGCCTGGTTCCCACAACCTCGTGGCCTACGTCGACGGCGAGCCGGTCGGCATGGCCACAGGCGCGCCTTTCGGAGGCACCTACGAGCTGATCAGCATGTGGGTAGCGCCGGAGGTGCGCGGCCGGGGCGTCGGAGACGCGCTGGTCGAGGAGATCCTGCGGTGGGCACGCGAGCAGGGCGCACGTGAGCTCCGCCTCGACGTGAAGGAGCAGAACCTCAGCGCCATCTCGTTGTACGTCCGCCACGGATTCATCGACGTGGGTCCGTCTCGCGAATCGGGCGAGCGAGCCATGATGAAGCGTGTGTGAGTCGATGATCGATCTGGCGGCCGCGTCCAGCGACGGCTACACAAAGCGCGGGTGCACGGAAGTGCATGTCACCATCTGCCGGCGAGGCGCGTCAGGCATCTGAAGGCGTCGAAGGAGTCAGGTGCGATGAGAGAACCGGAACGGGTGAGGTTTGAGATTGAAGGTGCCGAAGTGGCGGTCCGCCTGGCAGGCGATCGGGAGAAGCCGGCGCTCCTTCTGATCCACGGTTTTCCAAGCTCCTCGGAGTCGTTTCGGAACGTGATCGGCACTCTCGCACGGGACTGCTTCGTGATCGCTCCGGACCTTCCGGGGTTCGGAGGCTCCGAGCCGATCGAGCGGCCCTCATTCTCGCGTTTCGCCGACATCATCGACGCATTGCTCGCGCGGCTCGGGGCCGAGTCCTTCCACCTCTACCTCCACGATTTTGGAGCGCCGGTGGGGCTTCATCTCGCCACGCGCGCGCCGCGCAAGATACGCAGCCTCATCGTCCAGAACGCCAATGCCCATGAGAGCGGGATGGGGCCGCAATGGTCGGCGACCAGAGCCTATTGGGACGATCCCACGCCCGAGCGGGAAGCTGAGGCGACCGCGCACCTGACCCTCGAAGGGACGCGCGACCAATACGTTGGCGGCGTGCCCCGGGACATCGCGGAGCGCATCGATGCCCGGCTGTGGGAGGAGGACTGGCGCATCATGTCGCTCCCCGGCCGGCTCGAGACGCAGCGCGCGCTGGTGCTCGACTATCGCAGCCATTTCGCGCGGTTCGGGGAGATCGCCGATTATCTCGGTCGCTGGCAACCCCCGGCGCTGATGGTATGGGGTCGGCACGATGTCTTCTTCGGCCTCGAAGAGACCCTCTCCTGGATGAAGGCGCTCCCGCGCATGGAGGCGCACGTCCTCGACGGTCCGCATTTTCTGCTCGAGACCCATCCGGCCGAATGCGCCGCGTTGATGAGCGCCTTCATCAGGCGCACGGAGGGACTGCGGTAGAGACGAGCACGGGAGACGAGAGACGAGCACGACTGACGGATGACACGCCTGTAGGCGGAGCTGCCCCCCGCGAGGATCCCTCCGCGCCCGGGACCCCCGCAGCCGCCGCGCCCGAGCACCGCGCTACTCGCGCCGCGGCGGGGCCGGCCGGCGCCGCGTCGCCGCCTCGGTGGCGAACGGCCGCTCGCCGAGGCGCAGCGCGCTCCGCTGCTCGGGCGCCAGCCGCTTCACCGCCGCCCGGAAGTCCTCCCGGGCCAGCCGGAGGCGGTTCTGGGCCGTGTTCTCGTTGATCTGGAGCTCCCGGGAGATCTCCACGACCGGGATGTCGAGCATGTCGTGCATCACCAGCATGACGCGCCGCTGCGGGACGAGGCTCGCGAGCAGCAGGTCGATCACCTCGGCCCGCTCCGTCGCTTCCACCCGCAGCTCCAGGCGAGGGCGCTGGTCGACCCCGGCGAAGATCGCGCTGCTCTGCAGGCCCGCCGGGATCTCGCGGCGCCGGAACGCCCGCTGCCGGTAGTGGGTCACCTGCCGCCACGCGAACCCGTAGAGCCACCGGTACACCGGGTCCCACGCCCGCCGCGCCCGCAGCTTGCTCACGTAGGGGAGGACCGCGCTGAACGGCACCGGCTCGCCGCCGGGGACCTCATCCTCGTCGCTCAACCCCAGGGCGGCGCGCAGCAGGCGGCTCGCGTCGAAGCTGCCCAGACGGCGGTAGGCAGCCATGAGGATGTCGTGCAGGACGTCCTCGAGATCGTCGGCGTCCACGCCATAGCTGCGGAGGGTCCTGCGAAGGAAGGGAGCCCCCACCTCGTACACCACAGCGAAGCTGCGTTGTTTGGCGCGGAGGGCATCATCGGGTTGAGATTCCACATATAAGTTTTACGAACCCTCTTTCCGAGTCATTTGGGATCCCGCCCCCTCGACGCAAAAACCCCGTGTTTTCCCGCTTATTTTTGTGAGCTGCGCGCGACTTCCACCGAGCGACTCCCGCCCGCCCCGGCGCGCCAGCCCTCATGTCGCATCCGGAAATTCGATGCTTGGCCATCCGATTTCGTGATCAGCTGGCGGATGTCGCGCAATTTGCGCGTTTTGGCCGGGAAAATGCGGGCCGCGCCCGCCGGCGCCCCCCCCCGCCCGCCGGCCTCGGACGCGCCCTCGCGCCTTCCAGCTCCTCGGCGGCGAGCGCCGCCTGCCGGGCTCGACGGCCGATCCCCCAGCGCCCCACCCCGCCGGCGCCCGCAGCGCCGCTCCGCAGCGCTGCCCCGCAGGCGCCCCGCGGACGCGCCCGCGCCCCCGGCTCGCCCCCCGGGCCCGCCCGCAGCCGCGGAAGCCCCGTGGCGGCCCGCCAGCGCCGCCCGGGCCGCCCCCTTGCCGACCGCTCCCCCGGCCCGTAGGGTGACGGCGCCGTGCCCCTCCTCCAGCTCCGCCGCAGCGCCGGCGCCGCCCCCCGCGACCTCACCGCCTTCCTGCCGACGACCCGGGAGGAGATGCGCGCGCGGGGCTGGGACGCGCTCGACATCCTGATCGTCAACGGCGACGCCTACGTCGACCACCCCGCGTTCGGCGCGGCGATCATCGGCCGCTTCCTCGAGGGCCGCGGCTTCCGTGTCGGAATCATCTCCCAGCCCCGCTACCAGGACCCGAGCGACCTGCTGCGGATGGGCGTCCCCCGGCTCATGGTCGGGGTCACCGCCGGCAACCTCGACTCGATGCTGAACAAGCTCACCGCCCAGAAGAAGGTCCGCAGCGAGGACCAGTACTCGCCGGGCGGGCAGGTGGGCCTCCGCCCCAACCGGGCCTCCATCGTCTACGCCAACCTCTGCCGGCAAGCGTTCCCGGGCGTCCCCATCGTCCTCGGCGGCATCGAGGCGTCCCTCCGCCGCATCGCCCACTACGACTACTGGTCCGACCAGGTCCGCCGCTCGGTCCTGCTCGACGCCAAGGCCGACCTGCTCATCTACGGCATGGGCGAGAAGGCCGTCTGGGAAGTCGCCGACCGCCTCCGCCGCGGCGAGCCCGTCCGCTCGATCCGCGACGTCCGCGGCACCGCCCTCCCCCTGCGCAAGGGCGAATGGGAGCAGATCGAAGGCTCACGTTACGTCTCGGACGGAAAAACCGTGATCCTTCCCAGCTACGAAGAGGTGGCGGCGGATCGGCGCGCGTTCGCGGAAATGTCGCGGGCGTTCCAATTCGAGACGAACCCCGGCAATGCGCGCCCGCTGCTCCAGCCGCACGGCGCCGAGGCGGTGTACTTCAACCCGCCCGCCTTCCCGCTGGAGACGGGGCAGATGGACGCGCTCTACGACCTGCCGTTCACGCGGGTGCCGCACTGGTCGTACGACGCGCCGATCCCGGCGTACGAGACGGTGAAGCACTCGGTCGTCACGATGCGGGGCTGCTTCGGCGGCTGCACGTTCTGCTCGATCACCGAGCACGAGGGCCGGGTGATCCAGTCGCGCTCGGCGGAGAGCATCCTGCGCGAGGTGCGGGCGCTCCGGCGCATGGACGGCTTCCGCGGCGTGCTCAGCGATCTCGGCGGGCCGACCGCGAACATGTACCAGATGCGCTGCAAGGACGAGGCGATCGAGAACGCCTGCCGGCGGCTCTCGTGCGTCCACCCCGAGATCTGCGAGAACCTGAACACCGACCACGGCCCGCTGCTCCAGCTGATGAAGGCGGTGCGCGAGGAGGAAGGGGTCAAGAAGGTCTTCATCGCCTCCGGCGTGCGCTACGACCTCGCCGAGCGGTCGCCCGAGTTCATCGAGGAGCTCGCCGCGCACCACACGGGCGGCCAGCTCTCGGTCGCCCCCGAGCACAACAAGAAGGACGTGCTCGACAAGATGAAGAAGCCGGGCATCGAGAGCTACGAGCGCTTCGCCGAGCAGTTCCGGTGCGCGAGCGAGGAGGCGGGGAAGAACCAGTTCCTCGTGCCCTACTTCATCTCGGGGCACCCCGGCTCGACGCTCCGCGACATGGTCGACCTCGCCGTGTACCTGAAGAGGAACGGGATGCGGCCGCGCCAGGTGCAGGACTTCATCCCGACGCCGATGTCGATGGCCGCGTGCATGTACCACACCGGGATCGACCCGCTCACGCGCGAGCCGGTGTACACGGCGAAGGACCTGCGCGAGAAGAAGCTCCAGAAGGCGCTCTTGCTCTACTGGGACCCGGCGCACCACGACGAGGCGCGCGAGGCCTTGATCAAGGCGGGCCGCGGTGATCTCATCGGGACGAAGCCGCACTGCCTCGTGCCGCCGGCGGCCGGCAAGGGCGCGCCGCCGCGCTACCTCGCCAAGGTCCGCGGGGAGCGCCGGGGGAAGCCAGCCGATGCGACACACCGCCGAAATCGATAACGATCGGGCCTTCGCCGCAAAGCTCGGCGACCGCAGCCTGTTCCCGCACCTCGCGCCGCTCGTCTACGTGAACCACGCGGGCATCTCGCCGCCGTCGCGGCCGGTGCGCCTCGCGGTGATGGCGCTGCTCGACGACTACGCCGCGCAGGGGGCGGCCGCGTTCCCGACGTGGAGCGCGCAGCGGCTCCGCCTGCGGGAGAAGCTCGGCCGGCTGGTCGGGGCGGAGGCGCCGGCCGACGAGATCGCGCTGGTCCAGAGCACGACGCGCGGGCTCACCGACATCGCCCTGTGCTTCCCCTGGCGGCCGCGCGACCGGGTGATCCTCTTCGAGGGGGAGTTCCCGGCGAACGTGACCCCGTGGCAGCGTGCGGCCGAGCTCTTCGGCCTGGAGACCGTCTTCCTGCCGCTCGGCGGCTTCGCGGACGGCAGCGGCTCGGGCCTGGCCCGGCTCGAGGACGAGCTCCGGCGCGGCGCGCGGCTCGTCGCGGTGAGCGCGGTGCAGTTCCAGACGGGGCTCCGGATGCCGCTCGCCGCGATCGGCGCGCTCTGCCGCGCGCACGGCGCCGAGCTGTGCGTGGACGCCGTGCAGGCGGTCGGCGCGACGCCGGTGGACGTCGGGGCGGCCGGGGCCGATTACCTCGCGTGCGGCGGCCACAAGTGGATGATGGGGCTGGAGGGCACGGGCTTTCTGTACATCCGCCGCGAGCGCCTGCAGGCGCTCCGGCCGTCGGTGGCGGGCTGGCTGAGCCACGAGGACGGCGTGAGCTTCCTGTTCCAGGGCCCGGGCAAGCTCCGGTACGACCGGCCGATCCGGCAGCGCGCCGACTACGTGGAGGGGGGCAACCTCAACGCCGCGGGCTACGCGGGGCTCGAGGCGGCGGTGGACCTGATCCTGCAGATCGGGGTCGAGCGGATCCACGAGCACGCGAACCGCTTCCTCGATCCGCTCGAGGAGGCGCTGCGGGAGCGCGGCTGGGAGAGCCTCCGACCGGCGGATCCGGCGCTGCGGGCGTGCTCGCTCGGGGTGAGGCCGCCGGGCGGCGCCTCGGTGGTGGAGCTCTACCGCGAGCTCACCCGCCTCGGGATCGCCTGCGCGATCCCGGACGGCGTGGTGCGCTTCTCGCCGCACTGGCCGAACGCGCTGGACGAGTGGGAGCAGGTGCTGCTCTCGGCGGACGAGGCGCTCGCGCGGGTGCGGAAGGGGTGATTCCAGACTCATATTTTTCGAACTTGCCGATCTGGAATGCCACGCAGAGACACAGGGGTTGTCGCCCCATCTTCTTCGGCCAACTCGTCCCCTTCGGCGCCGACGGTGACGGTGCGCTGTCTTCGAGTAGAGAGGGCTATGCGATCGGCTTGAGTCTTTGTGACTTGCCCGCGCGGGTGGGCGGCGGTCAGCGCGCGCCGCGGCCCCGCGAAGGCTACGCCATGCGCTGCCAGTAGGGCTCCGTGTTCAGAAGATCCACGGCCCACCTGTAGTGACCATCCTGCCGCAAGCCGTCCGCGCCGGCATACAGGTCACACGACATGAGCGCATAGGCCATCGCGTATCGATGGAGCTTTCCCTCTGCATCCGCGCCCACCCTGCGCAACGCGACGGCGATCAGCTCGTCACGCACCGAAGATCTCTCGGGCCCAACCATGTCGAAGAGCATGCATGCGAGGGAGACATCGACCAAGGGGTCACCGAACATGGTGAAGCTCCCGAAGTCGATGACGCCGGCCACCCTCTCGGCGTCGCTCATCAGCACATTCCCCGGGAAGAAGTCCCCGTGCACGACGCGCAGCGGACCGTCGTACCGCTGGCCGAGGTAGAGCTCGCGGAGCCGGGCCTGCTTCGCGGAGAGATCGACCACGTCCGCCTCCAGCGACGCGCGGTGCCGCTCGATCTTGACCTCGGCGAGGCGGTAGACGAACTCGTACCAACCCTGCGCCCGCACGCTGCTCGTCCCGGACTCGTCGAGCAGGAGGTATCGCGACACGCCGTGAGGTGCCTCGATGTCCGCCAGCGCCACGGCCGCATCGATATACCGCTCGCGCGCCCTGAGCGCGTCCCCGGCACCGAGCGCAGGGAGCAGCTCGGAGAGCGGCTTCCCCTCGATCCGGCGCTCCGTCACGGCCAGGAGCCCTCGGACGGGCGTGATGTCGTAGATCCGGGGGAGCGCGAACGGCAGCCCCTCGCCGCGCAGCGAATCGTAGAACCTCCTCAGCGCCTCGATCGCGCAGGCCCGGCCGGGATCCGGATACAGCTTGAGGACGCGCTCGTCGGTCAAACCGTAGACCTCTGCCTCGGTCCCGCTCGCGATCCAGGCGCCTCGCTCGACGCCGAGCTCGCGCAGCGCTGCGTCTCTCGCCGCTGGATCGATCGAAGAAGCGTCCGCGCGGCTCAGCTCCACGAGGGCCCCCTCCTGCCGCCGCAGACGGCTCGCCCTCGAGCATCGCGGCGCGGCCGCGCCCCGCTCACCGCGCCCGCTCGTAGTCGAGCGCCGCCTTCTCCACGACGTCCCAGTCCCGCGCCGCCCGCTCGGCCTCGGCCACGAGGTCCGCCGTGAAGAGCGTGAGCCCCCAGATGCCGTTGTCCCGCCGCCGGAACGGGTACCGCGTGCCGCGCGCCGTCTCGACGGTGGCCCGCTCGCCCGTCACCTCCACCTTCGCGATGCCGGACAGGTCGCGCCGGAGCCGCGCGACGAACCCCTGCTTCGCGGCGATGTCGACCCACACGTCCGCCCCGTCCTCGGCCATCGCGTGCGCGCGGTACTGCTCGAGCAGGCGCGCGCGCTCCGGCTCCGGGTAGCTCGCCTCGATCCGCTCGAACGCCTTCCGCCGGTAGTCCCGGATCGTGTAGGCCGCGTGCTGCGCCCGGTCCTCGAGGTACGGGAAGCACGCGCGCGGGTCGCTCGCGCCGATGTTGTACGCGATGCGGAGATACGCGCCTTCGGGCGTCGTGTCCGGCGGAAACTGGTTGAGCTTGCGGAGGAGGAGGACGACCGCCAAAAGAGCGACGGCGGCGGCGCCCCAGGCGATGGCGCGGCGACGGGTCATGTTCGAGCCTCCATGCGTGCGAGGGGCCCGGGCGAGCCCGAAGGCGGCGCCGCCCTGCCCGACACGGCACCTGCGCCTCTCCGGTTCATCCCTCGCTCGGTCGAGCCGCCCGGCGCGCTAGTCGATGTGCCCGCCGAACTGCAGGTAGAGCGACGTCACTCTCCGCCGGTCGAACGCAGGCCCGAGCGGCTCGTCCAGCGCGAGGAGCAGGCCGGCCCGCATGAAGAAGGTCTTCTGGCTGTCGTACACGAAATACGGCAGCAGCGAGACCTGCCCCTGGTCGTTGTAGACCGAGGACGGGACCCACACGGTCTGGAGCGCCACGCCGCCGCCGAAGCCGGCGCGGCTCTGGAACTCCGGCTCGACCTTCGCCTGGAACACCACGTCGAGATCGTCCGAATCGTCGATGAAGCCGCGCCGGCCGCGGTCCTGCAGCGGGACGAAGAACGTGAGATCGCCCCCCGCCCGGAGCACGAAGGAGCGGCCGAAGCGGTACTCGATGCCGCCGAGCCCGCCGATCGGGAGCGCGTCGGCCGCCCAGAGGTGCAGATCGTAATAGGCCATCGCCGCCGACGCGTAGGCCGTGGCCCAGCGCCAGTCGTAGTCGTCGACCACGCCGAGCGGCAGCGCGGCGCGGCCGCCCGCGTACCACGTCAGCTTGCCGTCGATGTCCGCGTAGTAGAGCGTGAACGTCGGGTTGCCGAGCCCCGCGCGCGACTGACCGTCGCGCAGGTCCTCCAAATCCCCCGGGCCGTTCAGGGAGAGGGCCAGCGGGAACTTGAGGTTGATGAACAGGTCGGGCGTCGGCTCGAACTGGAGGAACGGGACGACGGCGGTCGACGCGCCGAGATCACGGGCGCTCCACAGGTAGAGGTCCACGCCCGCGTCCGAGCGGTGCACCGGCGGATGCCAGGCGTGCGCCGGCGAGGAGGCGGCGAGGAGCGGAGCAGCGGCGGAGACCGCCAGGGCAAATGCGCGAAGCCATTGGAGCGTGCTCATCTCGCGATCTGCCTACCGAGATCCTGGCCGCGACGTCAACCGCGTCGCGCCCCCCCTTCCTGAGAAGCCGGCGCGCCCCTACGATGCGCCCCATGTCCCGCACGAGACCAGAGGCCCCGTTCCTCGACGCGATCCGGCGCTCGATCCTCGTGTTCGACGGCGCGATGGGCTCGCTGCTCTACGAGCGCGGGGTGTTCGTCACGCAGAATTTCGAGCAGCTCAACGTCACGCGCCCCGACCTCGTGAAGCGGGTCCACGCCGACTACGTCGCCGCGGGCGCGAACGTCATCGAGACGAACACCTTCGGCGCGAACAGGTTCCGCCTCGAGCGGTACGGGCTCGTCAACGAGGTGCGCAACTTCAACCTCGCGGGCGCGCGCATCGCGCGCGAGATCGCGGGCGGCGACGCGTACGTGGCCGGCTCGATCGGCCCGACCGGGCTCGTGCCCGGCGTGGCCAAGCGCGACGACCTCGCCGCGGCGGCCGCCACCTTCGCCGAGCAGGCGGGCGCGCTCGCCGAGGGGGGCGCGGACCTCCTGGTCCTCGAGACATTCCGCCACCTCGACGAGATCAAGCTCGCCATCGAGGCGGCGCGGCAGGCCGCGCCGGGGCTGCCGGTGCTCGCGTCGATGACGTTCGACACGAGCGGCGTCGTGGCCGACGGCAGCGAGCCGGAGCGCGTCGCCCGGACGCTGCGGGACTGGGGCGTCGACCTGCTCGGCGTCAACTGCGGCGACGGCCCGCAGCTGTCGCTCGCCATGGCGGAGCGGATGGCGACCGCGGGGCTCCCGCTCTGCGTGCAGCCGAACGCGGGCCTGCCCCGCACGGTCGACGGCCGCCTGCTCTACATGGCGACGCCCGAGTACTTCGACGTCTTCGCCCGCCGCATGATCCAGGCGGGCGCGGCGATGATCGGCGGCTGCTGCGGCACCACGCCGGAGCACGTCAAGTGGATGGCCAAGTCGGCCCGCATGCTCCGCGGCAGCGCCGTGCCCGAGGTCACCTCGCGCCCGCACGTCACGATGGACGCGCCCACGGGGAGCGAGCCCACGCCGCTCGGCGAGCGGAGCCCCCTCGCGGCGAAGATCGCCGCGGGCAAGTTCGTGGTCTCGGTCGAGGTGAACCCGGCGCCGGGCCTCAGCCCCGAGAGCGCGCTCAGCGCGGCGAAGATGCTCATCGACAACGGCGTCGACGTCGTGAACGTCGCCGACGGCCCGCGCGCCACCGCGCGGATGACGAACCTCGCCTTCTGCTCGCTCCTGGTCCAGCGCTACGGCATCGAGCCGATCCTGCACGTCTGCGGCCGCGACCGGAACCTCATCGGCCAGATGGCGCACCTGCTCGGCGCCCACGCGATCGGCATCAAGAACCTCGTCATCATCACGGGCGATCCGCCGAAGGTCGGCGACTACCCGGAGGCGACGGCGGTCTACGACCTCGACTCGATCGGGCTGCTCCACATGGCGAGCACGATGAACCGCGGCCTCGACCCGGCCGGCAAGCCGATCCCGGGCGGCAAGACGTCGTTCCTGCTCGCCACCGGGCTCGAGCCCGGCGCCCCGGACCTCGACAAGGAGCTCGCGCGCCTGGAGCGCAAGCGCGCCGCGGGGGCCGACATCATCATGACGCAGCCGATCTTCCACCAGGATCTCCTCGAGAAGGTGCTGCGGCGCATCGAGCACCTGGGGATGCCGGTGCTCGTCGGCGTGCTCCCGCTCGTGAGCTACAAGAACGCCGAGTTCCTCCACAACGAGGTCCCTGGCATGCAGATCCCGGAGGAGATCCGCGAGCGCATGCGCAAGGTGCCGGCCGGCCCCGAGGCCCGCAAGGAGGGGGTGAAGATCGCCCGCGAGATGCTCTTCTCGGTGCGCGACCGGGTGCAGGGCGCCTACCTGATGCCGCCGCTCGGCAAGTACGAGCTCGCGCTCGAGGTGCTCGACGGCCTCAAGACGAGCTGAGCCGCCCGGCCGCCCGCTCCGGCGCATGCGTTCTTGCTTGCAGCGCCGGGCGCGGCGCGGGGAAACTCGGCCGAGATGCCCCTAGAGTACCGGCTTCATTCGCGCTGCGCCTGCGGTTCCGTGCTCTCGTCGTCCGAGTTCGCGGTCGCCTCCCGTCCCTTCGCGCTCGCCGGGACGAAGCGCGTCTACGAGCGCTCGCGCCCGTTCACGGTCCGGCACATCGCCCTCGATCTCGCGCTCGACGTCGCGGAGCGCTCGATCCGCGGCGCCGCGCGGCTCGACGTGGTCCGCGTCGATCCGGCGGCGCGCGAGATCGCGCTCGACGCCGTCGGCTTCGATCTGGAGTCGGTCGAGATCAGCGCCGGCGCGGGGCGCGCGGCGAAGCCCCGGCGCGGCGCGGGCAAGGCGGCGAGCGGCGCGTTCCAGCCGGCCGAGCACACGTACGACGGCGAGACGCTCCGCGTGGCCGTGCCGCTCGACGAGGCCGAGGCGTCGATCCTGGTCCGGTACCGGGCCACGCCGCGGCGGGGGCTCTACTTCCTCCAGCCGGACGAGCACGTCCCCGACCGCCCGCGCCAGGTCTGGACGCAGTGCCAGGACGAGGACGCGCGCCACGTCTTCCCCTGCATCGACAAGCCCCACGTCAAGCAGACGACCGAGCTCCGGGCGGAGGTGCCGCCGGGCTGGTACTGCCTGTCGAACGGCGAGCTCGAGAGCGACGCGAAATCGCAGAAGGCGGGCGTCTTCCACTACCGGCTGGACGAGCCTCACCCGAGCTACCTGTTCACGCTGGTCGCGGGCGAGTTCGCGCGCATCGACGACGCGGCGCTCGACGTCCCGCTCGCGTACTTCGTGCCGAAGGGGCGCGAGGAGGACGGCCGCCGCACGTTCGCGCGCACGCCGGACATGATCCGTCACTTCAGCGAGAAGCTCGGCGTCAAGTATCCTTTCCGCCGCTACGCGCAGGTGGTGGTGAGCGACTTCATCTTCGGGGGGATGGAGAACACGACCGCCACGACGATGTACGAGCACATCCTGCTCGACGAGCGGGCGGCGCTCGACATCTCGTCGGACGATCTCATCGCCCACGAGCTCGCGCACCAGTGGTTCGGCGATCTCGTGACGTGCCGCGACTGGTCGCACGGCTGGCTCAACGAGGGGTTCGCGACCTTCATGGAGCACGTCTATCGGGAGCACCACCTCGGCGCCGACGAGTACGATCACGGCCTGAAGGCCGATCTCGACGCGTACCTGGGCGAGGCGCGGGGGCGCTACCGGCGGCCGATCGTCTGTCAGGACTACGACGCGCCGCTCGACGTCTTCGATCGGCACCTCTACGAGAAGGGCGGGCTCGTGCTGCACCTGCTCCGCCGCGAGCTCGGGGACGCGCTGTTCTGGCGCGGGGTGAGCGCCTACCTGTCGCGCCACGCGCGCGGGGTCGTGGAGACGCGGGATCTCGCCCGCGCGCTCGAGGAGGTGAGCGGCAAGTCGCTGGAGCGCTTCTTCGAGCAGTGGGTGTTCCGCGCCGGGCACCCCGAGCTCGACGTGAAGATCGAGCTCGAGGGCGACGAGTGCACCGTGACCGTGAAGCAGACGCAGGCGGCCGGGCAGCACCCCAGCCGGGAGCACGCGCTCCAGCCGGACGCCGCGACGCCGCCGGCGTTCGCGTTCGACCTGGTGCTCGATTTCGGCTTCGCGGACGGCAAGGGCTCGAGCGTGCGCCGCGAGGTGCGGCGCGTGGACCAGCAGGCGCACACCTTCGTCATCCCGCTCCCGCGGCGCCCTCGCTTCGTGGTGGTGGATCCGGACCTCCGGATCCTGGGCGAGGTCAAGGTCGACGCGCCGGCCGATCTGCTGCGGGCGCAGCTCGCCCACGCGCCGACGGCGCGCGGCCGCATGCTCGCCGCGAAGCCGCTCTCGCGGCGCGACGACCCGCCGACGACGCGGGCGCTCGGGCAGTCGCTCGCCGACGCGAACGAGTTCTGGGGGGTGCGCGCCGCCGCCGCGGGCGCGCTCGGCGCGCTGCAGTCGAGCGCGGCGTTCGCGCTCCTCGAGGCGAGCGCGGGCGCGGAGCACCCGAAGGTGCGGCGGGCGGTCGCGAGCGCGCTCGGCAACTTCCGGTCGGCCAAGGCGGCGGAGCTCCTCGGCAAGCTCGCCCTGCGCGACGCGAGCTACCTGGTCCAGGCGGAGGCGGCGCGGGCGCTCGGGGCCACGCGGCAGAGCTCGGGGTTCGACACGCTGATCGACCTGCTCGACCGCCCCTCGTGGGGCGAGGTCATCCGCTGCGGCGTGATCGACGGGCTGGCCAACCTGCGCGACGAGCGCGCCGTGCCGCACCTGACGGCCCGGACGCGCTACGGCGTCCCGACGCGGGGCCGCCGGGCGGCGATCCTGGCGCTGCCGAAGCTCTCGAGCGATCGGCGGACGCGCGAGCTCCTCGAGGAGCTCCTCGATCAGCCGGATCCGTACCTCCGGGTCGACGTCGCGCGCGCGCTCGGCGATCTCGGCGACGGCCGGTCGCGCGGCGCGCTCCTGCGGCAGCTCGACCGCGATCTCGACGGCCGGGTGCGGCGGCGGATCCGCGAGGTGCTCCGCGATCTCGGCGGGGCGGGCAAGCGCGAGCTGGACCGGCTGCGGGACGAGCTCGAGGCGCTGCGGCGCGACAACGCGGAGATCCGGGCGCGGCTGGGCAAGCTCGAGGCGGCGGGGAACAAGGCCAAGAAGGCGGCCGACGCCAAGTGAGCGAGCCCCTTTGCCGCGCCGCTTCGGTCGGCTAGGGAGGCTCCATGTCGGACGCCTCTCCCGTGAAGCTCGACCGGCGCGGCGCGGTCGCGGTGCTCACCATCGATCGGGCGGATCGCCGCAACGCGCTCTCGCGCGACGCGCTGCTCGCCTTCGGTCGGCTCGGGCGCGAGCTCGTGGACGACCCGGCGGTGCGGGCGATCGTGATCACGGGCGCCGGGGACAAGGCGTTCTGCGCCGGCGCCGATCTCAAGGAGCGGCAGGGCATGAGCCCGGACGACGTCCGCCGGCAGGTGGGGCTGTACCGGACGGAGCTCGGGGTGCTCGCGCGGAGCCCGAAGCCGGTGATCGCCGCGATCAACGGGGTCGCGTTCGGCGGCGGGCTGGAGCTCGCGCTGATCTGCGATCTCCGGGTGGCGGCGCCGCACGCCGAGCTCGCGCTGCCGGAGACGTCGCTCGGCATCATCCCGGGCGCGGGCGGCACGCAGCGGCTGCCGCGGGTCGTCGGCGAGGCGCGCGCGAAGGAGATGATCCTGCTCGGCCGGAGGCTCGCCGCGGCCGAGGCGCTCGCCTGGGGGCTCGTGAACCGGGTGTCGCCCGAGGGGACGCCGGTGGTCGACGACGCGATCGCGTGGATCGAGCCGATCGCGAGCGGCGCGCCCATCGCGCAGGCGGCGGCGCTCCGGGCGATCGAGGACGGCTACGACGTGCCGCTGGATCTCGGGCTCGAGGTCGAGCGGGTGCACTACGACGAGACGCTGCGCAGCGAGGATCGGCTCGAGGCGCTGCGCGCGTTCGCCGAGAAGCGGAAGCCGGTGTACCGGGGGCGGTGACGGCGCGCGCCTCGCCCGCCGCTGCGCGCCGGCTGGGCGGCGAGGCACGTGCGGCCGCCGTCGTGCTAGCTTTGTCTTCATGGATCCAAAGCCGCGCGGCGCCGCGCTCCTGCTCGCCCCGGCCGCCCGAGGCGGCGCGGCGGCCAGGCTCCCGCCCGCAGAGCCGCCGCGGGCGCGTTTCCCGGCCGTGGACGAGCACCTCGTGGCGCCGGAGGTGACGCGCGACGAGCTGATCCGCGGGCGCAAGGTCGTCGCCGCGCCGGCGCTGGAGCCGCACGCCGAGCAGCAGGTGCGGCTCGATTTCCTGATCGCGCCGCACCTCCAGCCCGGCTACATCGGCGCGGCCGACCTCATCACCCGCGTCAACGAGGGTTCGGATTTCGCCACCGATCTGTCCATCCGCAAGGCGGGGCTCGATCCGACGACGGGGCGCCGGTACCTGGAGGAGCTCTCGTTCGAGATCGTCAACGAGCAATCGATGCACGACGTGCGCGAGAAGGCCGAAGATCTCGTCGCCCGGGGCGTGCGCCGCGTCTTCGCCATCTTCGTGAAGCGCGACGGGGTCGCCGAGTGGTCGGCGGCCGAGGGGCGGTTCGTGCCGCTCGCGCCCGACGCGGTGATCGAGGATCCGTGCCTGGTCCGTCCGGTCCCCGTCCGCGCGTTGCTCGACGGCGCGGCGGCCGAGCGCGAGGTCGTCCGCGCGCTGGAGCGCAAGGGCAACCCGGAGATCGAGGCCATCAAGGCGCGCGAGCGCCAGGCAGCGCTCGACGAGGGGCGGCGCGCGGGGCTCGACGAGGGCCAGCGCGCCGTGCTGCTGCGCCAGCTCCGGGCGCGGTTCGGGGACGTGCCCGAGGCGCGGCGGGAGCAGGTCCTCGCTGCGTCCGGGGAGCGGCTCGCGGGTTGGGCCGAGCGGATCCTGACGGCCACGACGCTCGACGAGCTCTTCGAGGGCTGACGCTCTCCTCCCTCGGCGCCCGCCGCGACGGGCGCCTCGCAGCATCGTGCACGGCGCTGCCGCGCGCCCTCGCCGCCCGCCGGGGGGAGCGCCGGCGGCGCCCCGCCCTACAGCCCGTCCGTCGGCGGCCGGAGCACCTCGACCTTCCCTTCCAGCCGCTTCGACACCCATACCTTGTTGTTGCGGTCGACGATCACCGCCCCGCAGTCCTCGATCGCCTCGACGAGCGCGAGCCCCTTCTCGGCTCCCAGGATGAACACCGCGTCGTCGACGGCGTCGGCGGTCAGCGCGTCCCTCGCCCAGATGGTCACGCTCCGGCTCTCGGTCGCCGGGAAGCCGGTCCGCGGATCGATGATGTGGTGATAGCGCCTGCCCTCCTTGATGAAGCTCCGCTCGTAGTCGCCCGCCGTCGAGAACGCGCGGTCCTCGACCTCGATCATCGCGAAGTAGTCGTTCGGTCCCTTGCCGCGCGGGTCCCGCACGCCCGCCCTCCATCGCGAGCCGTCCGGCTTCTTCCCGGCGATGTACAGATCGCCGCCGGCCTGCACGAAGAACGACGTCAGCCCCTCCCCGCGCAGCACCCGCGCCGCGGCGTCGACGGCGTAGCCCTTCGCGATCCCGCCGAGGCTCATCCGCATCCCCGGCCGCGCGAGCATCACCGTGCGCTGCGCGCGATCGATCCGGATCTGCTTGTAATCGATGAGCGCCCGCGCCCGCTCGACGTCGTCCCTCCGCGGCACGTTGTCGTCGATGTCCTCGTCGAACTTCCAGAGCCCGTGCATCGCCTCGAAGGTGACGTCGAAGACCCCGCCGGAGCGCTCGCTGATCCAGAGGCTCTTCTCGATCACGTCGAGCGACTCCGGGCTCACCGGGGCGGCGCTCTTCCCGGCGGCCGCGTTGACCCGCGACAGCTCGCTGTCCGGCCGCCACGTCGTCATCAGCCCCTCGAGCCTGCGGATCTCGGCGATCGCCTTCTCCAGCCTGGCCCGGATCGCCGCCTCATCCATCGCCGCGCTCGCGTAGGCGGCGAGGAGCAGGTTCGTCCCCATCGCCCTCGCCTCGACCGCGACGCGGGCGGGCTCTGCCCGCGCCGCCGCGCGCGCGTCCGGCGCGGACGCCGCGCTCGAGGCGGCGGGCGGGGCCTCCTTGCGCGCGCGCGGGGCGTCACACCCGGCGAGCGCGGGCGGCGCGAGCAGCGCCGCGAGGCCGAGGAGGAGCGAAGAGCAGCGCACGAGGAGGAGCGAAGAGCAGCGCAGCCTTTGCATTCGAGGATCCTGACTCCGTGGAGAGCGTGAGGGCGCGCCGGCCTCGCCGCCCGTCGCGGCCGGACGCCGGCGGAGCTCTACCGCAGGCGCCACCATGGCCCAGGCGAGCCGCGCGGATCCAGGGTAGTATCGCCCGCCCATGAGCCTCGACCCGAGCCGCATCCAGCGCGACATCGACGACCTCTCCCCGGAGCTCCGCGAGATCGCCGCGCGCATCCACGCGAACCCCGAGCTCCGGTTCCAGGAGCACAAGGCCGCGGCGTGGATCGCCGAGGCCGTCGAGAAGAAGGGCATCCAGGTCGAGCGCGGGCTCGCCGGCATGCCCACCTCGCTGCGCGCGCGCATCGGGCAGGGCCAGGGGCCCCACCTCGCCATCCTCGCCGAGTACGACGCCCTCCCGGAGATCGGCCACGCCTGCGGGCACAACCTGATCGCGGCGGGCGCGCTCGGCGCGTTCCTCGCCCTGGCCCGGCAGAAGGACGCCGTGGCCGGCACCATCGATCTGGTCGGGACGCCCGCCGAGGAGGGGGGCGGCGGCAAGATCCGGCTGCTCGAGGCCGGCGCCTTCGAGGGCGTCGACGCCGCGATGATGTTCCACCCGTTCGACCGCGACCTGCTCGCCCACGACACGCTGGCCAGCACCTGGCTCGAGCTCCAGTTCCACGGCAAGCCGTCGCACGCCGCGCTCGCGCCGTGGGACGGGAACAGCGCGCTCACGGCCTGCCTCGACACCTTCCGGCTGATCGACGGCCAGCGCGTCCACTTCCGCGATGGCGTCCGGGTGCACGGGTTCATCAAGAACGGCGGCCAGGCGGTCAACATCATCCCGGAGCTCGCGGTGGCCGAGTTCTCGGTCCGCGCCCTCGACACCGAGGAGCTCGCCCGCGTGCGGGCGATCGTCGAGCGCTGCGCCCGCGGCGCGGCCGTGGCGAGCGGGGTGGAGCTCACGCTCGTCGACCAGGGCGGCTACAAGAACATGGTCAACAACCGGAAGATGGCGCGCCGCTTCGGCGAGCACCTGCGCGCCCTCGGCCGCTCGCCGCTCGAGATGGACCCCGCCGTCGGCACCGGCTCGACCGACATGGGCGACGTGTCCCACGCGCTCCCCGCCATCCACCCCTGGATCGCGATCTGCGGCAAGGGCGAGACGACCTGCCACCAGCACGCGTTCGCCGCCAAGGCCGCGAGCCCCGGCGGTCAGGACTCGATGCTGATCGCCGCCAAGGCGATGGCGATGACGTGCGCCGATCTCCTGCTCGATCCCGAGCTGCGCAAGGGCGTGCGCGAGGAGTTCGCGCAGCGGAAGGCCGGCGCGAGCGCGGCCTAGGCCTGGGTCAGCCGTCGTCCTGGAGGGGGTTGCCGAGGTCGTCCACGAGCCCGGTCCCCCCCTCGATCGGGATCGCCCGCGCCAGGGCCACCCGCTCCAGCATCACGGACAGCGCGATCTTGTCTCCCACGTCCGGCAGCCAGGTGCGGGACCCGTCCCAGAGATCCAGCCGGATGTTGCTCGACGGCTTGCCTCGCTGGACCGCGCCCGCGCCGCCGGCGCCCGCCTGCGCCGAGGGCACCGACATGCGATCGATCTGCGACCAGGCGAAGCGCCGCACGCGCGGCAGCCCGAACCCGAGCAGCTCGCGCAGCTCGATCCCGTCCGGGTGCACGATCACGCCGCGCATCTGCTCCCGCAGCACCATCGCGAGCGCGCTCACGCACAGGATGATGGCGCACACGCTCGACGGGACGAGCCGGTGGCGATCCCCCTCCACGACGTACTGGAAGATCCGGGAGCTCGAAGGAGCGTTCTGGCCATAGAAGATCACCGCCGAGACGGTGAGGGCGAAGGCAAGGTAAAGCAGCGCCGGGATGCGCTCCTTCATCGGCGGCCCGAACGCGATGCGCTTCTCGGGCCTGTACGTCATGTCAAAGCCGGGAGGTCTGGAAGGACGCGCCATAGATTCGTAGTCTACACGGCGGACGACGCGGCGCTTGGGTCCCCCCCTCAGCCCGCTCGCCGCGGGTCGACCGCCGCGCTTCCAAAAATCCATGGTCCGGCGTTCCCGGAAAACCACGGCCCGGCGCTCCCAGAAACCCATTGCCGGGAGATGGCTGAACGGACATGAAGGATCGCCCCGAGGGCGCCTCCTCGGGCCCATCCTGGAGTTTTCCATCCATGCACGACCGCTTCCTGCGCGCCTGCCGGCGTGAGCCGACCGATGTGACGCCCGTATGGTTCATGCGCCAGGCGGGCCGGTACATGGCCGAGTACCGGGAGCTCAGGAAGAAATACACGCTGCTCGAGATCTGCAAGACGCCCGAGCTCGCGCTCGAGGTGACCCTCCAGCCGCTGCGGCTCGGGATGGACGCGGCGATCCTCTTCGCCGACATCCTCTTGCCGCTCGAGCCGATGGGCGCCCCCTTCGAGTTCGCGAAGGGCGAGGGCCCGGTCATCCACGAGCCGGTGCGCGACCGGGCCGGCATCGAGCGGCTCCGCGTGTTCGAGCCCGAAGAGGGCCTCGGTTACGTGCTCGACGCCGTGCGCCTCATCCGCAAGGAGCTGGACGGCAAGACGCCGCTCATCGGCTTCGCCGGCGCGCCGTTCACCATGGCGAGCTACCTCGTCGAGGGGGGCAAATCGAGCGATTACCGGCTCACGAAGCAGCTGATGTGGAGCGATCCCGAGGCGTGGTCGGCGCTGATGGGCAAGATCTCCGAGGTCGTCCGCCGCCTGCTGCGCGCGCAGGTCGCCGCCGGCGCGCAGGCCGTGCAGCTGTTCGACTCGTGGGTCGGCTCGCTCTCGATCGACGACTACCGCGAGCACGTGCAGCCGCACGTGCGCCACATCCTGCGCGACCTCGAGGCGACGGGCGTCCCGGTCATCCACTTCGGCACGAACACCGGGGCGCTCCTCGAGGCGCAGCGCGACGCCGGCGGCACGGTGATCGGCGTCGACTGGCGCACGCCGCTCGACAAGGCGTGGCAGCGCATCGGTCACGACCGCGCCGTGCAGGGCAACCTCGATCCGCTGCTGCTCTGCGCGCCGCGCGCCGTCGCCGAGCGCCGCGCGCGGGCGGTGCTCGCCGAGGCCGGCGGGCGCGCGGGCCACATCTTCAACCTCGGCCACGGCATCATCCCGGAGACGCCGGTCGACACGGTCAAGGCGGTGATCGATCTCGTCCACTCCATCCCGCGCGCGTCGCTGCAGGGCGAGCCCGATCGTTGACGCTGCGCCTCACCCCTCCCGGGGTGATATGGTGCCGCCGCGAGCATGTGCGAGCTCCTCGGGATGGAGTGCAACGTCCCCACCGACATCGTCTTTTCGTTCAACGGCCTCCGGCACCGGGGCGGCCGCACCGGACCGCACGCCGACGGGTGGGGCCTCGCGTTCTTCGAGGGGCGCGCCGCGCGCGTCTTCCTCGACCCGAGCCCCGCGTGCGATAGCCCGCTGGCGCGGTTCCTCGGCGAGACCCCGATCAAGACGCTGCTCGCGATCGGCCACATCCGGCGCCGCACCCGCGGCGACGTCCTGCTCGCCAACACGCACCCCTTCGTGCGCGAGCTCTGGGGACGCCACTGGGTCTTCGCGCACAACGGCACGCTGCGCCGCGTCCGGCGCCGCGCGCTGGGCCGCTTCAACCCCATCGGCACGACCGACAGCGAGCACGCGTTCTGCTACCTGCTGGAGGGGCTCCGGAGCGCGTTCCCCGGCTACCCGCGCCGGCCCAGCGAGCTGTGGGCCGCGGTCGCGGCGCTCGGCGGGGAGCTCGGCCTGGACGGCACGTTCAACTTCCTGCTCGGCGACGGGCGCCACCTCTTCGCCCGCTGCGGGACCCGGCTCTGCTACATCGTCCGCAAAGCCCCGTTCGGCGTCGCCACGCTCGTGGACGATGACGTCCGCGTCGACTTCTCCGCCGTCACGACCCCGAAGGATCGCGTCGCCGTGGTCGCGACGACCCCGCTCACCGCCAACGAGGCCTGGACCCATGGGCGGCCGGGCGAGCTCTGGGTCTTCGACGGCGGCGAGCTGCGCGCGACGCTCCGGTCGTGAACGACGGCGGCCGGCTCCCGGCCCCACCCGCCCAGCAGGGCTCGGGTCGTCAATACCCTCCTTGCAGCCGAGGTCGGTTTCTCGGCACCTGCTCCGGCTGGGCCCGTTGTTGGCTTTCGAGGCAAACGGTTCCAGCAGCGACGGAGCATGGATGCTTGGCGAGGAACGCGCTGCTCCGGGAATCATCCCAGGAGGAAATACGCGACAGCGCCGGGGGTGGAGATGGCCACGGAGCAGCCTGAAATGAAAAACGCCGCGACGGACCTGGGGGGGGAAGGTCTCCGCCGCGACGCAGGTCTACTCTACGCACCCCGTGTGCCAAGTCAACCAACCGGCGCTGCCCGGAAGAGGGCCGCGCGCTGGCGGTCGCGGCGCGCGCCGCGCTCGGTTCGGTTCCGTTCGGTTCTGTTCAGTTCCGCTCAGCTCCGCTCAGTTCCGCTCGTTCCGCTCAGTTCAGCGTTGTGATGCGCCCTGGTTTTGAGGCAGAACTCACAGAGCCTCATGCCCGCAGAACGCGGGCTTGCCAGCCGAACCAACACATCGTGCTCCAGCGAACCATTCTCTCCCCTGCCGGCTCGACCGCTCGCCGGACGGGTGGCGGCGCGCCCGGGAAACGCATAGAGAGAGCCGCATCGACGGCAGCGCGAGCTGCACGAGAGAACGGGGCGGCGCGTCCACTGCGATACAAGCGCACAATGCCCCACAAGGCGCTTCAGCGAGCACAGGCGATGCGGTGCAGAGCAAGCGGCGGTGAGGGGCGGACGGCGTGCGAGGAACAAGCCGAGAGCGTGGAAGGGCACGACGGAGCGCAGCGGGCGACGTGTGCCGCTGTCGGGTCGGGAAGGCGGAGGAATCACCGAAGACGGCTCCGCCCGGATGGCCGTCTTGACGGGAGTCGGGGCATGTCAGTACGCTTTGACGCTGGGCGAGCTAGGGCATATCGAGCCGTTGGATCGCGACCGAAGAGCCGCGCCCGGGCAGGTTCCGTCTCGGGAAGAGCTCGAACGATGTCGAGGCTAGGTCGCACGACGGGTTGGGCTGAGCGCGCGTGAGTGACTTCGACGAAAAGACTCGTGTAACGCAGGTGGTCCAGCCCCCACCGGGCGGCGGCAGCAAGAACACGACCGACTGCCTGGTCGTGATCTACACGAAGGAGCCCACGCTGCTCGGCAAGCGGTTCGTGCTGGAGCACAACCCGACGCGGGTCGGCCGGGGGGCGGACAACCACATCGTGCTCGACGGCGACTCCGTTTCACGGCGGCACGCCCATTTCGAGCAGCGGCCGAGCGCCTGGATGGTCGTCGACGACGGCAGCACCAACGGGACGTACTGCAACGATGAGCAGATCTCCCGCGAGGTGGTGCTGAAGAACGGAGACCGGGTGAAGATCGGCCCGACGATCTTCAAGTTCCTGTCCGGCGCCGACGTGGAGGCGCAATACCACGAAGAGATCTACCGGATGACCATCATCGATGGTCTCACGCAGATCCACAACAAGCGCTACCTCTACGAGGCGCTCGAGCGCGAGATCATCCGCGGCCGCCGCCACGAGCGCGACCTCGCGATCCTCCTGTTCGACATCGACCACTTCAAGCGCATCAACGACGTCCACGGCCACCTGGCCGGCGATTTCGTGTTGAAGGAGGTCGCGCGCATCGTGCAGAGCCGCATCCGCCGCGATGAGGTCTTTGCGCGGTACGGCGGCGAGGAGTTCGCCATCATCCTGCCCGAGACGTCGATCGAGGGCGCCGCGGCGCTCGGCGAGACGCTGCGGCAGAAGGTCGCGGAGCACCTCTTCGTCTTCCAGGCCGACAGCATCCGCGTGACGATCAGCGTCGGCGTGGCGCTGCTGCAGGAGGGCGATCGCACCGCGAACGACCTCATCAAGCGCGCCGACGAGCGCCTCTACCACGCGAAGAACAGCGGGAGAAACCGCGTCTGCGCCTGAGCTCGGGGCCGCGGGCGCGCTAGATCCCGGCGGAGGAACGACGATGCCGAACAGCGAGCTGCCGCTGCCGGCGGCGCTGGACCCGGACGGCGGCGACGCGCTGCCCGAGATCCTGGTGCCGCCGCCTGGTCCAAGGTCGCGGAGCGCCCTCGAGCGGCTCGAGCGCGTCGAGTGCCCGGCGTTCGGCCGGCGCCGCGAGGCGCGGGCGCAGAAGAGCGGCGCCGAGATGCTCCCGATCGTGCTGTCGCACGGGCGCGGCGCCAACGTCTGCGACGTCGACGGCAACCGCTACGTCGACCTGTGCGCGGGCTTCGGCGCGCTGCTGCTCGGCCACGCGGCGGCGCCGGTGCGGCGCGCGGCGGAGGAGCAGATGTCGCGGCTGACGCTCGCCCTCGGCGACGTGTACTCGGCCGACGTGAAGATCGCCCTCCTGGAGCGCCTCGCGGCGCTGCACCCCGGGCCCTCGCCGATGGCGCTGCTCGGCCAGAGCGGCAGCGACGCGATCACGGCGGCCATCAAGACGGCGGCGCTCGCGACCGGGCGGCCGGGGCTCGTCGCCTTCGAGGGCGCGTACCACGGCCTCGGGTACGCGCCGCTCGCGGCGTGCGGGCTGCGCGAGAGCTACCGGTCGCCGTTCGCGGAGCAGCTCAACCCGCGCGTGACGTTCGCGCCGTACCCGCGCGACGAGGCGGGCGCGGCGCGCTCGCTCGACGCGATCGAGGCGGCGCTGCGCGGCGGCGAGATCGGCGCGATCCTGCTCGAGCCGATCCTCGGGCGGGGCGGCTGCGTCGTCCCGCCCGACGCGTTCCTGGGCGCGGTCTGCGACGCGGCGCACCGGCGCGGGGCGCTCGTGATCGCCGACGAGATCTGGACCGGCCTCGGTCGGTCGGGGGCGATGACGCGCACGGGGGCGATCGGGGCGCCCGCGGACATCCTCTGCTTCGGCAAGGGGCTCGGCGGCGGGCTCCCCATCTCCGCGTGCGTGGCGCCGGAGCCGATCATGCGCGCGTGGGCGCGCGAGGCCGAGGTGGTCCACACCTCGACGCACTCCGGCTCGCCCCTCGCGTCGAGCGCCGCGATAGCGACGCTCGACGCCCTGGACGCAGGCCAGCTGGCCGCGCGCTCGCGCGACGTGGGCGCGCGCTTCCAGGAGGCGCTCCGGCAGGCGCTGCGGGGCCGAGCGGGCGTCGTCGACGTGCGCGGCGCCGGGCTCATGGTCGGCGTGGAGCTCGAGAGCGCGGAGCTCGGGCTGCGGGCCATGCGCGGGATGCTGGCCGAGGGGTACCTGGTCCTCACGGGTGGGGTGCGCGGCGAGACGCTGACGCTGACGCCGGCGCTCACCACACCCGAGGCGCTGCTGTCGACCGCGGCCGGCGCGCTGGCCCGCGTGCTTTCGTCCTAGGCGCGCGCGGCGCGTGCTATCCCGGTCGCGTGGGACGTGTGGGACGCGTGGGACAGATCGATCAGAGCGAGGCGCTGCACCGCCGCGCGCGGGCGTTCATCGAGGCGTCGCTCCTCCAGGACAGGGCGGGCTCGCCCGGCGCCGGCCGAGCGGCGGCGGCCTCGCTTCAGCAGGGCGAAGGCGCGGCGGACGCCGCGCTCCCGGAGACGTTCGACGCGCTCGCGATCGCCCTCGCCCGGCGCCAGGCCGCGCAGTGCGCGCCGGTCGCCCGCCTCTTCAAGGCGCGCGGCACGGACGTCGACACGATGCAGCGCGCGGAGCAGATCCCCGCGGTGCCGTGCGACGTCTTCCGGTTCGCGCGCGTCGCGGCCCACCCGGCCGAGGCGGACGAGCGCGTCTTCCGCACGAGCGGGACCTCCCTCGGCGCGGCGTCGCGCGGCGAGCACCCGTTCCGCACCACCGCGACGTACGAGCTCGCCGCGGTCGCCTGGGGCGAGCGCCTCCTGTGGCCCGACGGCGCGCGGCTCCGCGCGATCGTCCTGGCGCCGCCGCTCGACGAGGTCCCGGACTCGTCGCTCGGGTTCATGATCGATCGCTTCGCCGCGCGCCTCTCGGGGCCGGCGAGCTGGCACGTGCGCGGCGGCGAGCTCGACGCCGCGGGGTTCGCCCGCGCGTGCGCCGAGGCGCGCGCCGCGGGCGAGCCGGCCATCGTGCTCGGCACCTCGTTCGCGTTCGTCCACCTGCTCGAGGCCGGGCTGCCCGAGGGCGCGACGCTGCTGCCCGGCGGCAGCCGCGCGATGCAGACCGGCGGCTACAAGGGCCGCTCGCGCGAGGTGCCCGCGGAGGAGCTGCGCGCGTCGATCGCGCGATCGCTCGGGGTGCCGCTCTCGCACGTCGTCGGCGAGTACGGCATGACGGAGCTGTCGAGCCAGCTCTACGAGGGCACGCTCGCGGCGGCACTCGCCGGCAGGCCGGGCCCCGCGCCGGGGATCTACCTCGCGCCGCCCTGGACGCGCGTCACCGCGGTCGACCCCGGGACGCTCGCGCCGCTGCCCGCCGGCGAGATCGGGCTCGCGCGGATCGTCGATCTCGCGAACGTCGACTCGGCGGTGGCCATCCAGACGGCCGATCGCGTGCGCGTCACCGACGAGGGCGTCGAGCTCCTGGGCCGCGCGTCCGGGGCGCCGCCGCGCGGCTGCTCGATCGCGATCGACCAGATGCTCGGCGGCGGCCCGTGAGGGACGACGGCGCGGCGCGGCGCCGCCGGGTCGAGCGCGTGGTCGCCGCGGCGGCGCGGATCGCGGACGCGCGCGACCCGCTCGGCCAGGAGGCGCGGCGGCGGCTGCCCGAGACGAGCGGCCTCTCCCCCGAGGGCGTGGAGCTCGCGCTCGGCCGCCACCTCGAGATCGCGCCGAGCAGCGGCGAGCTCGACGCGCTCGTGGCGACCGCGGGGCGCGCGCGCCGCTGCCACGTCGTGCTCGCCGCGAACGTCTGCACGGCGCCGCTGCGGGCCATCGCCGTCGCGGCGGCGACGGCGCCGGAGGTCCTCGTGCGCCCGTCGCGCCGCGATCCCGTCGTCGCGGAGCTCCTCGTGCGCGCGCTCTCGGACGACGAGGGCTTCGCGCGCGACGGCGGCGCCATCTCCCTGGTCCCGGACGTAGCGCTCGGGGACGCCGGGGCGCAGGCGGCGGGCGAGGAGCCCCGCGACGGCGCGCCGCGCGCCGAGCTGCACGTCTACGGCTCGGATCAGACCGTGGCGACGCTGCGCGCCCAGGCCGGGCGCGGCGTCCTCGTGCGCGGGCACGGCGCCGGCCTCGGGCTCGCCGTCGTCGGCCCCGACGCGCGCCTCGCCGAGGCGGCGCGCGACATCGCGGACGACGTCGTGCCGTTCGACCAGCGCGGCTGCCTGTCGCCGCGCTTCGTGCTGGTGGAGGGCCCGGCCGAGCGCGCCGAGGCGCTCGCCCACGCCCTGCACGAGGCGCTCGCGGCCGCGGGCGCGCGCGTCCCGCGCGGGCCGCTCGACGGCGCCGCGCGGGCCGAGGTCGCGATGTACCGGGCCACCCTCGAGGCCGTGGGCTCGTTCTGGGAGGGCGAAGGGCACGGGGTCGGCGTGGATCCGGCGCCGCGGTCGCTGTTGCTGCCGCCCGCGGCGCGCGTCGTCCACGTGGCGGCGAGCGGCGCCGGCGCGGCGCCGGCGCTGCTCGCGCCGATCCGCGGCGCGATCACCGCGATCGGGGCCGGCGGCGGCGGCGATCTCGCGCGCGCCGTGTCCGCCGCGGCCCCGCGCGCCCGGGTCGCGGCGCTGGGGTGGATGCAGCGCCCGCCCCTGGACGGCCCGGTCGACCTGCGGGCGCTCTGACCTCGGCGACCGGCCGCGCGCGGCGGGCGGACGGCGCGCCGGCAGCGCGCGCGTCGCGCCGCGGACGCGGCCTCGGCGGCGGCGCGATCCGGGCGCGCTCGCGTGCGAGGTGCGCTCGAGCGACGGTGTGTGATAGCGATCGTCGTATGTCGTCGCGCACCGATGATCCGAAGGCGACCCACCCGCCCACGGAGCTCGAGGCGATCGCGAGCCCGCCCGCGGCGCCGCTCGACGTGGAGGGCGCGCGGGAGGGGCTCGTCGACGGTGGATCGCCGGACGAGCGCCACGCGGACGCGGGCTCCCCCGCGCCGAGCGATCCGGCCGGCGGCTCGGCCCGCGCCGCGGAGGCCGACGGCGAGGCGGAGCTCGAGGGCGAGGACGCGCCGCCGTCGGTCACCTCCGCCAGGATCCACGTGCGCCGCGACGAGCGCCTCGATCTCGTCATCGAGTACCTGGCCTTCGTGGCGAAGCCGATGCCGCTGTCGCTCCTCCTCGACGAGGCGCCGCAGCGGATCGCCGCCATCCTCGGCGCCGACGTGGCGTCGCTGTACCTCCTCGAGGGCGACGGCGACGAGCTCGTGCTGCGCGGCAACGTCGGCTTCCCGCGCGAGGCGCGCGGCACGGTGCGGCTGTCGGTCGGGCAGGGCATCACGGGCATGGCGGTCGAGTGCTTGCGCCCGATCTCGGTCGTCCAGGCGACGGAGCACGAGCGCTACCGCGCGTTCCCGGAGCTCCGCGAGGAGCGGTTCCCGGTCTTCCTGGCGGCCCCGATCCTCGGCAGCGGCCGCCCGCTCGGCGCCCTGGTCGTGCAGCGGGCGGGGGATCGCGCCTTCACGGCGCGGGACGTCGAGCTCCTCATGGCCCTGACGGCCCCGATCGCGGCCGGCGCGCGCCACGCCCAGGTGCTCGACGAGCTGCGCGAGCGGCGGCGGCGCACCGGCGGGGGCACGCGCAAGGTCACGCTGCCGGGGCTGCCCGTGGTCCCGGGTCGCGCGCTCGGCGCCATCGCGGCCCTGCGGCGGCCGGCCAGCTCGTCGCTCGGCCCGCAGCGGGGCCACGGCGATCCGAAGCTCCTGCGGCTCGCCTTCGACATCGCGGAGAAGGCGCTCGTCGAGCTCCACGCCCGCGCGGCGGAGCGGGGCATCGCGCAGGACGCGGCGTTCCTCTCGACCTACCTCCTGATGATCGGCGACGGCCGCCTGCGCGCGCGCGCCTTCGAGCTCGCGGCCGGCGGGCGCACCGTCGCGCAGGCGCTCGGGACGGTCGCCCGCGAGGTGGCGCGGGCCGCCAACGGGATCGTCGGCGACCCGTTCTTGCAGGACCGCGCCCGCGACATCGAGGACCTCTGCGACGCGCTCCTGATGCTGGCGACCCCGGACGCCCGGGCCGAGCTCCCGTCGAAGGCGGTCCTCGTGGGCGACCAGCTGACCGTGTTCGATCTCCTGATCTCTGCCCGGGCCAACCCCGTCGGCGTCGCGCTCAGCGAGCGGTCCGGGCCGCGCTCGCACGTGCTCCTCCAGCTGCTCGACGTGCCGTCGATCGTGGATGTGGCCGGCGCGTTCCGCTGGGCGTCGCCGGGCGACGTCGCGCTGCTCGACGCGGACCACGGCTTTCTGGTGATCAACCCGTCGCGGGCCGAGGTCGCGACGGTCCGCGCGGCGCGGCGCAAGGGGCCGCCGCTGCCCGGGCCGGCGCCGGACGACGACGGAGAGGACGAGCCGGCGGGCTGAGCACCGGCCGGGGCCGGTGCTCGCGGCTCAGCGGCTGGGCTGCGCGGCGGCGGCCGGGTCGGCCGGCGGCGTTCCCTGGGCGCTCTGCAGCTCCTTCTTGGCGCGCCAGTTCGCCAGGCGCTTCGTGTCGCGTCGCTTCTTCTTGGCTCTCACTGCGGGCTTCTGCGGCATGGCCGGGGGTATAGCCGCTCGAGCCCCTCGAGGGAACCCCGTACCGCGGCCGCCGCACCTCCCGCGGGCCGCGGGGCGTTGACGCCTCACGGCGCCCGCCCCATGACCGCTCGTCCAATGAACGTCCGTCTCGTGCATGAGTTCCGCTTCGAGGCCGCCCACCGCCTCCCCAAGGTGCCGCAGGGGCACAAGTGCGCGCGCCTCCACGGTCACAGCTTCAAGATCGAGGTCGCGATCCGCGGGCCCGTGAACGAGGAGACGGGGTGGTTCATCGATTACAGCCACCTCTACGAAGCCTGGGCGCCCCTCCACGACCTGCTCGATCACAACTACCTGAACGAGGTCCCGGGGCTGGAGAACCCGACGAGCGAGGTGCTCGCCCGGTGGATCTGGAACCGCCTCGCGCCGTCGCTGCCGTCCTTGAACCGGGTCACCGTCTTCGAGACCTGCGACGCCCGCTGCGAGTACGAGGGCGACTAGGTCGATGAAGACGCTCGTCTGCCGCTGCGAGGACGTCACCCTGCACGAGCTCGAGGCCGCGATGGAGCGCGGCTACAAGGACATCGAGTCCGTCAAGCGCTACACGGGCTTCGGCACCGGCTGGTGCCAGGGCAAGTGGTGCCTCGCGCTCTGCGCGCGGCTCATCGAGGAGCGCGGGGGCGATGTCCAGAAGCCGATCACGCCGCGGCCCCCGTACCACCCGGTCTCGCTCGCGGCGCTCGCCGGGCTCGACGCGCTCGGCCTCCGCGGCGGCGGGCACGAGCGCTAGCGCCGGCCGCGCCGCCCCCGCGCGCGCCCATCGCCGACGGCCGGCGCCCCCGGGCCCGGTCGTCAGCCGAGCGGCCGCCGGGCGCTCGCGCACCCGACGTTCACGGTCAGCTCGAAGACGCCCTCGGACCAGTACTTCGAGACCGCGTGGTGCAGGTACGCGAGCATCGAGTCGATGATCTGCGGCTCGAGGTCGAGCATCGCCGTCGCTTCGGGGATCACCATCAGCCGCGAGATCGGGTCCTCGAGGAACTCGCGCCCGCTGTCGAACGACACCGCGATGAGCTGGACGTCGACCTCGACCTCGTCGAACCCGGCGTCCTCGATCTCCTCGGCGATGGTCTCGAGCGTCGGGCGGCTGGCGGAGGCGGCGTCGACCGCCGCGCCGAGCTCCGACAGGTCCTGCTTGAGCGCGCACTCCCGCGCGATGTCGGCCACCTCCGGGAACGAGCCGCGCAGCGGCAGCGCGATGAGCGCCTGGCCGCCGGGGACCAGCACCCGGCGCAGCTCGGCGAGGAGCTGCGCCCGCTCGCTCGGGCGGCAGACCGGGTGCAGCGTGAACGCGTGGGTGAAGCTCGCGTCCGGCAGCGGCGTGGGCAGGGCGTCGGCGAGCACGTAGCTCGCGTTCATCCCGGAGAACAGCGCCGCCTTGGCGCGCGCGAGATCGAGCGCGGCGGCGGACCCGTCGAGCCCCACGAGCGTCGCGCCGGGCAGCTTGTCGGCCACGATCGCGTCGGGGAAGCCGCTCCGACAGCCGAGGTGGGCGATGCGCGCCGCCTCCGAGGGCAGCAGCATGTCCACCGCCAGCGAGGCGAAGAACGAGATGTAGCGCGGGACGACCGCGTGCTCGAACAACACGGCGTCCGCCGCGCTCAGCGGCGGGCCGATCATCAGGCGACCCCGTCCTCTTCCTCCTCGTCGTAGGGCGCGAGGAGGCCGAGCGCCTCTTCGGCGAGCTCGCCGATCGTGACCTCCGACGTCGCGTCGTCGCCGCCGTCGTCGGCCAGCTCGACCGTGCGCATGTCGCCGATCAGCGGCTGGATCAGCGGCGCGTGCGCCGGGTCGCCGATCTCGACCAGGGTCTCGATCGCCGCCGCCACCGCGTCCGGATCCTTGTGGCCGAGGAACTGGCCGAGCAGCTTCGGCACGCCCGGCTCCGGCACCTCGGCGATGAGGTACGGCAGCTCCGGCAGCGCGGACGACCCGACCGGCAGCCGCTTGAGCGCCCGCTCGATCGCCTGCGCGACCTCCTTGAAGCGGTCGTAGGCGAGCGACTCGATCTCCTCGCCCGCCGCCTGCCGCGCCTCGGGGTGCTCCGAGGCGAGCACGTCGATGAGCGCGTCGAGCGCGCGCGGGCCCTCGTGCTCGCCGAGCAGCGACGCGATGCGCACCAGCCGGAGCGCCGCCTCGTCCTCGTCGTTCTCGCGCGTCGCGCTCGCGATCGCGTCCGTGAGGACGTCCAGCAACGCATCGCCGGGCATGGCCGCCAGATCGTCGTGGAGCCGGCGAGCCGTGCGCTCCGCGTCGAACAGCTTGTTCAGGGTCGTCTCGATAGCTTGGCGATTTTGCACGAAGAGGAGCTATCAACAGCGCGCCGCCTCCGCAAGCCGGCAGGCAGCAAGGGCCCGTTCCCCGCGGATTCCCGTCCACGGCGGGCGCGGCCACGCCAGCCCGGCGCTACCGCATCGCGCTCGCCTGCCGCGCGCGATGCGGTAGACCGTTCATGGCATGCGCGCGTCCGGCTCATCGCAAGCCCGCCCGACGAGGGCGGCGGTCTCCCCTTCCCCGCTCGTGCGCGGCGCCGCGGCGTCCGCCCTCGTCCTTGCGCTCGGGGGCCTCGACGACCCCGCGCCGCCGCCGCCCGCGGTCGTCCCTCCGGCGGCCGCGGCGCGCGGCGCCGCGGGCGCGGCGGCGCTCTGCGGCCCGCGCACCGTGCCGGAGGGCGCCGCGTGCGTCCCGCTGCCGGCGCCGGGCGCGCCGCTCTCCGAGGGCGGCGCGGCGGCGCTCTCCGGCCCGGGCGGCGCGCGTCCCGCAGGGGCGGGCGCGCGCGGGCAGGCCTACGAGCACATCCCCCGCCGCCCGGAACGTCCGGCGAGCGCCGCCGCGTACGCGTTCCCGATCGGCGCGCCGGATCAGGCGCCCGAGTTCCTCCTCGTCGAGGGCGCTCCAGCGCAACCGGGCGCGCCGCCTCCGGCGGGCCCCGTCGCCGCGATCGGCGCCGCGCGACCCGAGCCGCCGTCCTGGGCCGGCGGGGTCGACCTCGCGGCGGCGCGGGGCGACCGCGTGGCGTCGCTGCGGCTCGAGGGCCAGGAGGGGAAGGCCGAGGTCGTCTTCGTCGGCGAGCTGTCCGGGATCATGGTCGCCACGGCGCACGACGTGCGCGACGTGGATCGCGTTCGCAGGTACGTCCTGCTCCACGGCCACCTCGACCGCCCCGGCCCCGGCGTCGTGGCGGGCGCGCGCCTCGACGCGGGCGATGTGGTCGGGTACGCCGGCGACACCGGCAGCCCGGGCCTCGTCCGGCTGCGCCTCGAGGCGCGGCAGCTCCGCGAGGGCGCGCGGCTCTCGGATCTCGATCCGAAGCGCATCATCGACGCCGCCGTGACGGTGCCGTGCGACCTCCGCAACGTGCTGCCGCTCCGTCAGGGCGCGAGCTTGTAGCCGAAGCCGTAGACCGTGAGGATGTGCTCCGGCTTGTCGGGCGAGCGCTCGATCTTCTTGCGCAGCTTGACGATGAAGTTGTCGACCGTGCGGTTCGACGGCCCGGCCTCGATCCCCCAGATCTTCTGGAGGATCTCCTCGCGCGAGACCGGCTGGCCCAGGCGCTCGTGCAGGAGGCGCAGGAGCTCGACCTCGTAGAACGACAGCTGATCCGACCGCGAGCCCCGCGAGACGGTGTGGGCGGTCATGTTGACCTGCACGTTGCCGATGGTGAACACCTCGACCGGCGCCTCGGCGGGCCGGGCGGCGCGGCGGAAGAGGGCGCGCAGCCGGGCGATGAGCTCGCCCACGCTGAACGGCTTGGTCACGTAGTCGTCGGCGCCCGCGTCGAGGCCGCGGATCTTGTCGATCTCCTGGCCGCGGGCCGTCAGCATGATGATCGGCACGAACGCGTCCCAGCGGCGCAGGTCCTCGCAGACCTTGAAGCCGTTGGTGTCGGGGAGCATGAGGTCGAGCAGGATCGCGTCGGGCTTCTCCTGCCGCGCGAGCAGCACGCCGTCCTTCCCCTTCGACGCCGACGCCACCGAGAAGCCCTCGAACTCGAGGGCATCCGTCAGCCCCAGCACGATGTGGGGCTCGTCCTCGATGATCAGGATCTTCTTGCGTGCCGCCACGACGGAGTGCGGTCTTAGCACAAAACCGACCGGGCCCCGCGAGGGCCCTGCCGGCCGGCGCGCCGCAGGCCCTCCGGGGCCACAAAAAGCGGCGCGGGGCGCGATCTCGCGATCGGCCCCGCGCGCCGGGTCAGCCCGCCGTCAGCCTACTCGCCGGAGCAGGTGATGAACAGCGTGGAGCCCTGCTGGGCTTCGCCCTTGCCCGTGAAGCGGATCTTGCGCCGCTCGGTCGACGGGCAGTCGGCGACGATCGCCGCATCGCCGAGCCTGATCGACGGATCGACGTAGCACCACCCGTGCACCGGCTGGCCGCCGGACTCGACGTTGTCGTTCACGTTGTTCCTGCACTCGTAGGCCGGTTCGCCCGGATTCGCGCCCTCGAGCTGCTGGATCTCGCACACGCAGTCCCAGCCGGAGACCTTCGCGATGTCGAGGGCGAGCACCTCCTCGACCGCGGCGAAGCGAGGCTCGTTCTCCGGCACCGTGGCGCGCCCCGTCGCAGGATCGCAGTTGCACTGGCCCTGCGAGTTGCGCGCCTCGAGGATCAGGCAGGAGACCTGCTGCTCGGGGTCGGGGGTCAAGGTGCGCGGCAGGCACTGGCCGCCGAGCACCGTCTTCAGGCGATCGATGATGGCGCCGATCGCCGGCCGGTAGCCGTAGTCGGCCTCGTTGGTGCGTTCGAGCTGCGCCGGGCACACCGAGCCGACGATGCCCTGGGGTCCGAGCTCGCGGATGAGCTGCAGCTCGCGGAGGCCCGGGTAGGCCTTCGCCTTGATCTGCGTCGTCGTCCTGGAGCCCGGGGCTTCCTGGTTGCTTCCGGCTTCCGGCTCGCACAGCGGGTTGTCGTTCGGCGCGCCCTGCTGCTCCCTGCAGTCGCAGCTCTGGGCGTTGCCCTCGCAGGATTTCGACTCGGGGAGATCGAAGATGCACGCGTACTGGAGGTCGCCGGTGCTCGTCTGCGGGATCGTGTACTCGCGGCCGTTGATGGTGTTCCAGCCCGTCTGGTCCGGCTGGATGATCGTGTCGCCGGTGATCGGGTTCGTGCCCGAGCGCGGCGCCGTCGACTCGATCATGAACGGGTCCTTCGGCGGCTGGAACTTCGCGGGGTCGCCGAGGATGAGCTCCCAGGTGCTGGCGAACGCGTTGTCGAGCAGCGGGGAGCCGAGCTCGGTCGCGTTCTTGAACCCGCCGACCGGCTCGCCGTCCTCGTTGAGGCCGCGCAGGAGGTCCGGCTCGCCCTGCGCGTTCTGGCGCGCGATGTCCTGCCAGGGCACGCCGACGATGCCGGCGAAGAAGACGAGCCCGGGATCGCGGATGATCGAGTCATCGTCGTCCGTGACCAGATCGCTGAAGATCGGGTTCGGGACGAGATCGCCCTGGCGGTTCGGGATCTGCGCCTCGGTGAAGGCGCGCCGGTAGCGCTCGATCGGGTAGAGGAAGTCGAAGCCGAACCGGCGCTTCTGATCCCAGCAGCGGGAGTTGACCGGATCCTCGACGGCGCTCAGCCGGGCGGGGAAGCCGTCGGTGCCCGTGCAGGCCGGGTCGGGCGGGCAGCCGTCCTGGTTCTGGCTGCACGACCTGCAGCACTTGTTGCCCGGGTCGGTGGCGCACTCGGCGCGCGGCCGCCACAGGCGGAAGCCGTTCCTGGTCTCAGCGACGAGGTAGTTGCGGCCCTCCTCGCGGATCGAGCAGTCGTTCTCGTCGCTGAGCATGATGATCGCGAGGAGGGAGCTCGACCGGAGGAAGTTTTTGCGCTGCTCGATGACGGTGCCGTCCAGGCCCATCGGCACGGCGGCGTCGCCCTGGATCTCGATGCGCTCGTAGGGCTCCGGGTCGACGAGGAAGCGGTACACGCTCTCGAGCTGCGCCTCGAAGCCGCAGCCGGACTGCCCGGTGCCCTTGACCATCGCCCTGAGCTGCTCGACGAGCGAGGTGTCGTTGAGATCGTCGGGCGAGTCGCCCTCGATGTCCGCCTCGCCGTCTTCCGGGTCGGGCCTCCCCGGCTCTCCGTTCAGGTCGCGCTTCTGATCGGGGTCCCAGGCCAGGAAGCCCTTGTTGAGGTAGGTCGGGAGGTCGTTGACCTCGGAGTCCTCGCTCTCGCGCGCGAGGAGGTGCGCCATGTCCACGTTGGACGGGCTCGTCATCGCCGGGCAGGCGCCCGAGCCGTGGCCGCCGAGGCTCGAGCTGATGATGCCGATGTGGATGTCCTTGACCGGCTCGAACTCGCGCTTGAAGTCCGGCCTGCATTCTTCGTTCGGCGACGAGACGGTCTCGGGCGGCTCCATGCCGTTCTTGTGGATGCAGCGCGGGTTGACGAGGCCCTGCACGAGGTCAGGGATGGCGGTGGCGAGGATGTCCTGCTTGTCGGCCATCGAGCCCGAGTTGTCGATGGCCAGGAGGAGGTCGATCTTGTCGACCGAGCTCTGGGTCAGCCGCTCGACGATCGTCGATGTCGTGCGGGGCTCGTTCGCGGCGATGGGGCGGTTCAGACATCCGAAGGCGCTGCCCGTGCCCGCGATCAAGAGGCCCGCCAGGGCGAGCCTCATCGCGCCCCTCCACGGGCGCCTCCTCTCACGCTCAATCCGCGTCATCATTGGACTTTCCTTTCGACCACCGATCCAGTTGCGCGGCGGTCAAGCCACTGAACGGGCCCGTCGTCCACGGGCCCATGACCGACTTCCGCAGGCGATCCGCGGCTCGACGGGAGCCCGATGCTAAGGACCCGACCGGAATGCTGTCAATTCGACCCGTCGGCCCCGCCCGGACCCGCCTGAGGGCGCCGTAGCAAAGGAGGTGCCGCCGCCGCGCTTCGAGAGGCTCCATCGCCGCGCTCGGCCGCGCCGTCAACTTGATTGCGAAGTGCCAACTCCGTAGGCGATCCGCCTGGTTGGGAACCTCGGCCCACCTGGACGTGCCACCTACACGGCGATCGATCGGCCTCGACCTCAACCTGGGTCGGGTCGGCCCACCTCAACCTAGGTTGGGTCGGCCTCGGCCTCAACCCGGGTCGGCCCACCTCAACCCGGGTCGGGTCGGCCCAACCCGGGTCGGGTCGGCCGCACCTCAACCTCGGTCAGCCAACCTCGCCCTCGTCGGCCGCCGGCCTCAACCTCGGTCGTCCTCGACGGGTGGCACCGCAGCTCAACCCGGGTCGGCCGCCGCCAACCCGGGTCGAGCTGCCGCACCTCGACCTCGGTCGAAGGGGGCAGCTGGCTCGATCGCGCCACCCGCGCCGGCACGGGTTGCCGCTTCCCAGCAGGGCCGAGTTGTGGTCAGTGCCCGAGCATGTTGCGCGTCGCCCTCGCCATGGTCCCGGAGGTCCGGCAGCTCCTCGCCGAGGATCCGGCGCAGCTCTCCGACCTGCTCGACGAGATCCACGACGAGGACCTCGCCGATCTCATCGGCCTGCTGGACGACGCCGAGGCGGCGAAGGTCCTCATGGCGCTCAAGGCCGAGGAGGCCGCGCCCATCTTCGAGCGCCTCGACGGCGAGACCCAGGAGGCGCTCGTCGAGCAGATGGGCGTCGAGAGCATCGCGCCGATCGTCTCCGAGATGGCGGCCGACGACCGCACCGACCTCATCGAGGCCCTCCCCGACCAGGTCAGCGGCACGCTGCTCTCCACGCTGGAGAAGGTCGACCCCGAGGCCGCCGCCGAGGTCGAGGAGCTCGCCAAGTGGCCGGAGGACAGCGCCGGCGGCCTCATGACCACCGACTACGTGTCGGTGGGCATCCACCTCAAGGTCGCCGACGTGATCGAGCGCATCCGCGCCGTCGGCGAGGACGCCGAGACCATCTACTACGTGTACGTCGTCTCCGATCGCGGGCACCTCATCGGCGTCGTCTCGCTGCGCGATCTGCTGCTCGCCTCGCCGTCCGAGAAGCTCTCGAACGTGATGACCGAGAACGTCTTCGCCGTCAGCCCCGAGACCGACCAGGAAGAGGTCGCGCGGACCATGGCGAAGTACGACTTCAGCGCGCTGCCCGTGCTCTCCGCGGACCGGAAGCTGCTCGGCGTCATCACCGTCGACGACGTGATGGATGTCCTCACGGAGGAGCAGTCCGAGGACATGCAGCGGCTCGGCGCGGTCGGCCCCATCGAGGACAGCTACTTCAAGACGAGCTTCTGGACGTTCATCCAGAAGCGCGCCCCCTGGCTCGCCGTCCTGTTCGTCGGCGAGTTCATGACCGGCGAGGTGCTCCGGCGCTTCGAGCACGACCTCGAGGCCGTCGCGACGCTCGCCTACTACGTGCCCCTGCTCATCTCGACGGGCGGCAACTCCGGCTCGCAGTCGTCGTCGCTCATCATCCGCGGCCTCGCCGTCGGCGACCTGCGCGTCGGCGACTGGTCGAGCGTCCTCGTCCGCGAGCTCGGGCAGGCCGTCGTGCTCGGCCTCATCCTCTCGGTCATCGGCATGCTCCGCGTCTGGCTCTGGGGCGACGGCACCGGCTTCGTCCTGACGATCGGCGTGACGCTGATGGCGATCGTCCTCATGGGCTGCACCGTGGGCGCGATGCTCCCCCTCCTGCTCCGGCGCCTCGGCCTCGATCCGGCGACCAGCTCCACGCCGTTCATCGCGAGCCTCGTCGACGTCCTCGGGATCCTGCTCTACTTCACGATCGCCCGCCTCTTCCTGTCCGACCTGCTCGCGCAGGCCGGGGCGGGCGGGTGAGCAGCCCCTTCTGCCGCGCCGTCCGGACCGACGAGGCGCCGGCGCGCCCGCTCGACGCGCCGCGCGCGGCGCGCCGCGCGCGGCGCGCCGCTCGACGCGCCGCGCGCCGCTCGACGCGCCGTGGGCCCTTGACGCGTCGGCCCCCATGGGGGAGTGAAACTGTCGATTTTCGTTCGGCGCAACGTGCGCTGAACCGCTCCTAGGGAAGGAGTCAAGATGGCCGAAGGCTTGAATCGCGTGATGCTGCTCGGCAACCTGGGCGCCGACCCCGAGCTCCGGTTCACCCAGGGAGGGCAGGCAGTCTTGAACCTGCGGCTCGCGACGACCGAATCGTACCTGGATCGCGACAAGGTCCGGAAAGAACGGACGGACTGGCACAATGTCGTGATCTGGGGCAAGCGCGCCGAGGCCTTGGGCAAGATCCTCAGCAAAGGCTCCTCGATCTTCGTCGAAGGCTCGCTCCGCACGTCGAGCTACGACGATCGGGATGGCAACAAGCGTTACAAGACCGAGGTGATCGCGAACAACGTCCTGCTGACGGGCGGGGGCCGCGGCGGCCGCGGCGTCGCCAACGACGACGCCGGGTTCGGCGCCGATCCCGGCGGCGGTGGCGGCGGCTACGGCGGTGGTGGCGGCGGCTACGGCGGTGGTGGTGGCGGCGGCTACGGCGGCGGTGGCGGCGGCGGCGGCGGTCGCCCGGCCGGCGGCGGCTACAACCGCGGCGGCGGCGGCGGCGGCGGTCGCCCAGCGCCTGCGGCGCCGGATCCCGGTCCCCCGCCGGACGATTTCGGCGGCGGCTACGGCGGCGGCGGCAACGACGACGACATCCCGTTCTGATCGCGCCCCTTCCGGGCTTCCGGGCCCAGCCGTCGGCTAGGGCCGCGGCCGCGGCCGCCTCGCCAGCACCACGGCCACGCCCGCCGCCGCGAGCACCCCGAGCCCCGCGGCGGCCGCGAGCGGCTCCTCCGCGGCGAGGAAGATCGCCCGCACGAGCAACCCCGGCGCCGGCGGCGCCACGAACGCCCCCTCGATCTCCGTCGCGCCGAGCAGCGCTTCGCATCGGGCGCCCGCCCCCTGCGCCGGCTCCAGGCAGACCACGCTGCAGAGCGCCGCGTCGTGCTCGCGCCCCGCGAAGCCGAGCACGTGCCGCCCACGGATCGCCACCGCGCGCTCGCCCGCCCTCCCCGCCCCCTCGAACGGCTGCTCGTACCGCCGCTCGATCCCCCGGATCGGCCCTGCCTCCCACCGCTCGATCGCCACCCCGAGCGCCCCGCGCACGAGCCCCGACGCCCGATCGAGCACCAGCTCCTCCAGGCCGGTGACCCACCGCCGCGACGGGGCCGTCGCGCAGACCGCGCGCAGCGACACGTCGTCCGCCTCGACGCCGCGCCGCAGCGTCACCTTCGCCCCCGCGATCGCCGACACGTCGATCGCGGGCAACGCCTCCGGCGGCGCGTCGCGCGCCCCGGCGGGCAGCGAGAGGCGCAGCGCGAGGCCCGGCGCCACGCCGTGCAGCTCAGACGCGCTCGAGCTCATCCATCAGCGCGAGCACCTCGCTCCGGATCTCGACCAGCGCGGCGCGCATCCGCTGCACCTCCTCGTGGCTCGCGCCCGCGTCGGGGGCCGGCGGCTCGATCCCGCCCTCGCGCAGCTTGCGCCGCGCCCCGGCGATCGTGAAGCGATGCGAGTAGAGGAGCTCCTTCACCTTGAGGAGCGTCTCGACGTCGCGCCGGCTGTAGACCCGCTGCCCCTTCGCCGACTTCTGCGGGCGGATGGAGCGGAACTCCGTCTCCCAGTACCGGAGCACGTGCGGCTCGACCCCGACGATGCCGGCCACCTCGCCGATCCGGTAGTACAGCTTCGCCGGAAGCTGCTGGCGCACGGCCAAGCGGTCTACTCCTCGGCCGCCGAGGCCGTCTCGCGCGGGTTGAGGGCCTGCTTCAAGATCTGGCTCGCCTTGAAGTTCAGGACCCGGCGCTCCGTGATCAGGATCGGGTCGCCGGTCTGGGGATTGCGGCCCTGCCGCTGACGCTTGTCGCGCAGCACGAAGTTGCCGAAGCCAGAGATCTTGATCTTCTCTCCGCGCCCCAGGGTTTCCTTCATGGTCTCGAACACGAGATCCACCAGATCGGCAGATTCCTTCTTCGAGAACCCCCCGAGGCGGGAGTAGACCGCCTGAACGATTTCGGCTTTCGTCATGAGACCCCCATCGCCCTTACAGAAGGGGGGGCGCGCCGCAACCCCTGAAGACCGTTCAGGAAGCCGCGTGCGGTCCCCCGACCGGCCTGTGGCAGGATGCCAGCCTGCGTCGGGTAGGTCTAGGGGGTACGCAGGTGTCGCCCGATAGGGCCGGGCCCGCTTCGTGCAGCCTCCAGCGGACGCGGGCGTCGGGGCCAGCCCGCGAGGAGCCCGAAAACCGGGCCTCCCCCGGGGATCGGAGCCACCCCGCCACCGCGGGATCGGCTCCCCGCCCCGTCCGCCTCGAGGCCGCGGCCGGAAATCCGGCAGGATTCCGGCGCGGCCTCGGCAAGGCACGGGCTCGCCAGCGGCGGACCGCTCAGGCGGCGAGATCGCCGAGGGGCCGCTCCTTCGTCGCCTGCCTGGACCAGGCGCCGACCACGGCCGCGTCGCCCGGCCGCGCGTCGCTCCAGCCGACGACCGGCGCGCTCGAGACCGCCTCGCGGCGGCGCCCGATCTGCTCCTGGGCGACCATGATCGCGACGTAGAGATAGCCGACGGCGAAGAGCACCGCGAACGGCGTGGCGAAGTAGTGGCCCGTCTGGATGGACGCGACCACCGCGCCGCACGAGAGCACGGAGAGCATCGCCTCGGTCAGCGGCAGGTCCGTGCGCACCTTGTACCGGCCCTTGTTGTCGCCCTGCTTCGGGGTCCGGACGAACTCGCCCGCCATGCTGCGGAGCCCCTCGATCACGGCCTTGGACAGGTGCGGCGCGAGCCCCGTCCCGAGCGCGATGAGCATCGGCAAGCGGGCGACCGCGCCCCAGCGCGAGCGGCCCTGCGCCGTCTCGGCCAGCATGTAGAACGCCGCGAGCGACCCGGTCGTGGCCGTGCAGAGCGGCAGGTCGATGGCGAACATCGTCAGCGTGTCGGCGGCGGGGAACAGCACGAGCGCCGGCAGGAGCAGGACGCTCAGGAGCACCAGGAGCGGGTACGCGAAGTGCGGCGTGAGGTGGAAGAACGCCTCGAGCCGCTGCCCGCGCGAGAGCTTCGCGTTCAGCACCGTCGCCATCAGCTTGCGCGCGGTCTGCACCGTCCCCTTGGCCCAGCGGTACTGCTGCGCGCGCAGCGCCGAGATGTCCTCGGGGAGCTCCGCCGGCGAGACCACATCCTCGCGGTAGACGAAGCGGTAGCCCGCGAGCTGCGCCCGGTACGAGAGGTCGAGGTCCTCGGTCAGCGTGTCGTGCTGCCAGCCGCCGGCCTCGAGGATGGCGTCCTTGCGCCACATCCCGCCGGTGCCCGAGAAGTTGAACAGGAGGCCGGCGCCGTAGCGCGCGCGGTTCTCGACGAGGTGGTGGCCGTCGAGCATGAGCGCCTGCACCTGCGTGAGGATCGAGACGTCGCGGTTCAGGTGCCCCCACCGCGTCTGGACCATGCCGACGGTCGGATCCTCGAAGTGGCCGACGATCGACCGGACGAAGCCCGGCTGCGGGATGAAGTCGGCGTCGAAGATCGCGACGAGCTCGCCCTTCGCGACCTTGAGGCCCGCGTCGAGCGCCCCCGCCTTGTAGCCGACGCGGTTCGTGCGGTGCAGGTACACCGCGTCGATGCCCTCCGCGCGCAGCCGCTCGACGTGCGCCCGGACGAGGGCCTGCGTCTCGTCCGTCGAGTCGTCGAGCACCTGGATCTCGAGCTTGTCGCGCGGGTAATCCATCCGCGCGACCGCATCGAGCAGCCGCGCCGCGACCGTCGACTCGTTGAAGAGCGGCAGCTGGATCGTCACCGGCGGGAGGTCGCGATCGGTCAGGGCCGGGACCTCCTGCGCGCGCGTGATCTTGGCGCGGTGGAGGCGACAGAGGACCACGAGGTGCAGTCGGTGCAGGCCGTAGGCGCTGAGGCCGAGCAGCACGCCGAAGTAGAGCACGCAGAGCAGCATGGAGAGCATCGGGAGCACCTGCCGCCAGCGGGCTTTCGGTCGGGTGGGATCGGGCGAACCCCGGTCTCAACTCCTGCGGTGCTGGCGGGTAACGAACGCGTACCATTCGCCGAATCCGAAGTTGTCATGCACTTGTAATTCGTTGCAACTCTCTGTCACGAGGCGTGAAAAGTTGACTTGGGGTCGAGTCCTCCCCCCTGGAAAATGACAATCACCGACAATCCCGCTTCGCCCGGTCACGCGGCGCTTGCCGCAGGTTCGCCGCACGAACGCGCGTGCGCGAGCGACGCACGAGGTAAGGTAATCCCCCGATACCGATGCGCTAAGTAAGGTGTGTTTCGTAAGGGCTCTCCGAGGGAAGGTTCGATAAGTACGGCCCTGACCTGATGGGCAGATTCACAGTGCTGTGGGGTTTTGGAGTCCTCTCCAGGGGCGGCGCCGCCGCCGGGGGCCCGGGGTCATCTGCGCCTGGCGCCCGCGGGAGCCCGGGGCTATCCGTTGCCGATGAGCCGCGCGCTACTTAATGAACTGAAGGCCCGCCAGATCGCGTTCCTCGAGGCGCGGCTCGTCTCGGAGGCCGCGGCGCGGGATTTCCGGGAGCGCCTGCCCGCCGGCTTCGCGGCGCTGCTCGCGACGCCGCTCGGCGAGCTCATCGATGCGGGGGCGGTCGCGCGGGCGCTCGACGCGCTGGCGGCGGAGGAGTCGCTCCGGCGGGCGGTCCGGCCCGCGGCCGCCGCGGCGCTCGCGGCGCTGGTCGAGGCGGCGCGCGCCGAGCGGCGGCGCGCCAAGGAGCTCATGCCGGAGGGGGCGCGCGACAAGCTCGACCGCATCCTGGAGCAGCCGAAGATCGTCCCGGAGCGGCTCGTGCGCGAGGTGCTCGAGAGCGCGGCGCTCGACGCGGTGATGCGCGACGTCCTCTACGACACGCTGAAGGAGTTCTCCGAGAAGGTGAACCCGTTCTTCGCCGAGTGGGGCCTGCCGGCGCTGCTCAAGCGGATCGCCCCCTTCGGCCTGGGCGGGGTCGGCAAGGCGATGGGCACCCTGCAGGGCGAGTTCGAGCGGCGGCTCGAGCCCGAGATCCGCCGCTTCTTGCAGGGGTTCTCGCGCACGGCGATGCGCCAGGTGCACGACATCCTCGTCGCCAAGGGCGACACGCCCGAGTTCGTCGGCCTGCGCAAGCACGTGGCGACGTGGGTGCTGGAGCAGGAGATCTGCGCGCTCGTCGGCCAGCTCGACGCGAAGAGCTCGGCGCTCGCCGAGGAGCTCGGGGCCGACATCGCCGCGCAGGTGCTGCGGGACCGGCCGGTGCGGGCGCGCACGAGCGAGGCGATCGCGGCGTTCGTCGCCGCGCACGCGCGCGAGCCGCTCGGCGAGGTGCTGGGGCGCTTCGGGATCGCGCCCGCGCTCGACGCGCTCGACGTCGACGCGCTCGCGGCCGCGCTCTGGCCGCTCGTGCGGAGCGCGTGCGCGACCGCGCCGGTGCGCGCCTGGCTCGCGTCCGTGGTGGAGGAGTTCTTCGACGGGCTGCCGGACGGCCTCGAGCCGCCCGCCTGAGGCGCGGCGGGGCGCGGCCCGCCCCCGGGCGGCGTGATCCGCGCCGAGGCGCAGGCGCTCGCGCCCCGCGCCGGGCGGGCTCGCCCGGCAGCGGCCGCTCAGCCCATGGCCGAGGCGTCCGCCACTGCCGACTCGATGTACGCGAGGTCGCGCGACGGGCACACGGGCACCGTGGGCGCGAACGCCTCCATGTCCAGGATGAGCTCGGGGCCGGCCGCGAGCGTGAGCATCACGACGGGCACGCGCGGCGACATGCGGCGGAGCTCCTCCATCTCGCTGTGGAGATCCGCCTCCTCCCGGGGCACGAGCACCATCACGTGAGGACGCCAGCGGGCAAGCACGTCACGCGCATGGCCGAGCCCGCAGCACGTCTCCACCGTGTAGTCCCGGGACGAGAGGAAGTGGACGAGCGGCTGGGTGTTGCTGGCGTCGTCGTCGATCACCAGAACGCGGGTCGTGCTCTCAATCTCCATAAGTATCCCCCGTTGGCGGCTGGGTCTGGCCGAAGCGCCGAAGAACGGATCTTCATCGCCTGGCTCACCGAAACCATACTCCATCGGCGGCAAAGCGCGATGTCAATCGCGCCTCATCGCATCACGCGACGCGTTGATACGCGCTTGAAACACCAGCGCTTTCTCCCCGTCGTCTGCGCGATGCGCCGGCGACCGCCGGGCCCGGCGGGAGCTCAGCCGCCGAGGTAGGCCGCGCGGATCTCTTCGTTCGCCGCGAGATCCTTGGAGTCGCCGCTCATGGCGATCTGCCCAGTACGGAGCACGTAGGCGCGCGTCGAATACTTGAGCGCGAGTCGGGTGTTTTGCTCAACGAGGAGTACGGTGGTTCCTGACGCCGCGATCTTGGCGATCGACTCGAAGATGTCGGCGACGAGCCGCGGCGCGATGCCGAGCGAGGGCTCGTCGAGGAGCAGCATGGCGGGGCGCCCCATCATGGCGCGGCCGATCGCGAGCATCTGCTGCTCGCCGCCGGAGAGCGTGCCGCCGTGCTGGTGCATGCGCTCGCCGAGGCGGGGGAAGAGCTTCACCACGTCGTCGACGGTCTCCCCCATGGTGGGGCCGTGCTTGTGGCACCACGCGCCGAGCTCGAGGTTCTCGCGGACGGTGAGGTTCGAGAAGATCGCGCGCCCCTCGGGGACGAGCGAGACGCCGGCGGCGACGAGATCCTCGGTCGAGACGGACGCGAGGTCCTTGCCGTCGTAGCGGATGCGGCCGGCGGCGATCGGCAGGAGGCGGACGATCGTCTTCAGCGTGGTCGTCTTGCCGGCGCCGTTCGCGCCGATCATCGCGACGATCTCGCCGCGCCGGACCTCGAGGCTCACGCCCTTGAGCGCCCGGATGCCGCCGTAGCTGACCGCGAGATCGTCGACGACGAGCAGGGGCTCGCCGGGCGCCACCGAGGGGGGCTGCCGCGTCGGGTGCGATGTCTTCATGCGGGCTCCTCTGCCGCGGCGCCGGCCGCGGGGCGGGCCTCGGCCGCGTCCTCGTCGACCTCCTCGCCGAGGTAGGCGGCGAGGACCTTCGGGTCCTTGCGCACGACCTCCGGGGTGCCGTGCGAGATGGTCTCGCCGTGGTCGAGGACGTGGAGCTGCTCGCACACCCCCATCACGACCTGCATGTTGTGCTCGACCAGCACGACCGTGACGTCGAAGGTGTCGCGCAGCCAGCGGATCTGCTGCTTGAGCCCCTCGGCCTCGCCGTAGTTCATGCCCGCCGCCGGCTCGTCGAGCAGGAGCAGCTTCGGCTTGAGCATCATCGCCCGCGCGATCTCGAGGCGGCGCTGGTTGCCGTACGAGAGCGACGTCGAGATCTCGTCGGCCATGGCCTCGAGCTTGAACACCGAGAGCAGCGAGAGAGCGCGCTCGGTCATCTCTTGCTCGTCCTTGTAGAAGAACCGCGAGCGGAGCAGGGCGGAGGCGAGCGTCGCCTTGCGCAGGTTCTCGCAGGCGACGAGCACGTTCTCGAGCACGGTGAGCTGGCCGAAGAGGCGGATGTTCTGGAACGTGCGGGCGATGCCGAGGTGCGCGATCTGGCTCGGCTTGAGCGGCGCGAGGTCGGTCCCGCCGAAGCGGATCGAGCCCTCGTCGTGCTTGTAGACGCCGGTGATCAGGTTGAACACCGTCGTCTTGCCGGCGCCGTTCGGGCCGATGAGCCCGAAGATCGAGCGCTCCGGCACGGTGAACGAGACGCCGCCCACGGCCTTGAGGCCGCCGAACCGCTTGGTCACACCCTTCAGATCGAGGTTCACTCGAACTCCCTCCCGGCCGGCTTGGCCTCGCGCTCCACGGCGGTGCCGGGCGGCCTCTCCTCTTGCGGCGCGTCCGCGCGCTCGGCGGCCGCCTCGGCGCCGGTCGTGGCGGGGACGGGCTCGGTCGGCCCGACCGGCGCGCGCTGCGGCCGCGCCGCGCGCCGGCCGAAGAGCTCGCGCTCGCCGAAGAGCCCCTCGGGGCGCAGGATCATCAGCCCGATGAGGATGGCCGCGTAGAGCACCATCCTGAGGGCGTTTAGATCGAGCGCGGGGTACGCCGCCTTCAGCGCGAGGACGCTGTCGAGGCCCTGGAGCTGCTCGATGAGCTTGACCGTGAAGGTCACGAGCACGCCGCCCACGATCGACCCGCTGACGCTGCCCGAGCCGCCGAGGATCACCATCGTGATCGCGTCGAACGAGTAGTTGAACGTGAACTGGTCCGGCTGGACCGTGGGGTTGCCGTCGCGCATCGAGGCGAGCAGGCCGCCGGCGATGCCGCCGCCGGCGGCGGAGATGACGAACGAGGTGACCTTGTAGCGCGTCGGATCGACGCCCACCGCGGCGGAGGCGATCTCGTCCTCGCGGAGCGCGCGCAGCGCGCGGCCCCAGCCGGAGAACTTGAGCCGCCAGGCGACGATGGTCATGAGCGCGACGGCGCCGAAGATCCAGAACGGGCCGGCGTACTGCGGGACGCCGGTGTCGTCGGGGCCGGCGTAGCCGATCGGGCCGCCGAGCGCGGCGAGCAGCTTGCCGATCGGCCCCTGGTCGGCGGCGCCGGTCGTCGCCGTGGCGATCGTCAGGCGGAAGATCTCGGCGAACCCGAGGGTCACGATCGCGAGGTAGTCGCCGCGCAGCCGGAGGCTCGGCAGGCCGACCACGAGGCCGAACAGGGCGGCGACGAGCCCGGACGCGAGCAGCGCCGGGGGCATCACGAGGAACGAGTTGCCGAAGAGCGGATCGCCGCCGCCGAGCTGCTGGTGCAGGTTGCCGGCGACGATGGCCCCGGTGTACGCGCCGATGCCGACGAAGCCGGCGTGGCCGATCGAGAACTGGCCGGCCATGCCGTTGATGACGTTGAGCGAGAGCGCCGCGATGACGTTGACCATCGCGAACAGGGCGAGCTGCCGCCAGGCGGCGTCCGGCAAGAGGGTCTCGAAGCCGAACTCGAGGGCGACGACGACGCCGAGGAGCACGAGCGCCGTGATGACGCGCTTCAACGGTCGAGGCATGGCCGGCCACAGTTGATTTGGCCGGGCCGCACCGTCAAGCGGGAGCGTTACTTGATAACGCGCAAATAGGGGGGCAGCTCGCGCTTCGGCTTGCCCGTCCCTGGTTGCGGTCTGGGCTCAGGCTCACCGGAGGTGCCAGAATCGTCGTCTTCCGCCTCGGTCGACCGCGCCGGCGCGAGGGCCGGGGCGGGCACCGGCGCGAGCGGCCTGACGGCCGCGCCGGCGTCGCGCGCCGGGGGCTCGCCGCGGCGCTCGGCGGGCTCCACGGCCTCGAGCTCGGGGCGGCGCGCCTTGTCGCGCGCGCGCGCCTCGTCGTCCGCCGCGTCGTCGCTCCGCTCCTCGTCGCTGCTCGGGGGCGCCACGGCGGCGAGCCGGGGGCGCGGCCGCTTCTGGGGCTTCTGCGGGGCCGCGCCGGGCCGCTGCTGCTTCTGCGCGGCGAGATCGGCCGGGATGTCCTCGGGCCAGACCATGCCGCGCTGGTCCTCGCTCACGAGCGCCCAGATCGCGTGCCACGGCAGGCGGCACCAGAACGGCGCGCGGTTGAACGAGAGCGTGCAGCTGATCCCGTCGTCGTCCACCTTCAGGTCGGGGATGGGGATCGCCATGTTCATGCCGACCTGGAGGATCAGCTGCGGCTGCCCCGTGAACCACTTGGGGACGGAGACACCGGGCCGGCGCGGGTCGAGGTGGATGAACACGCTCGGCTCTCGCTCGAGGAGGGCCAGCGCGACGTCCTTTTTCGGCGGAAGCGGTCTCTGCACGTCGGACATCGTACTGCTCTGCCCAATACCCCGGACCGCGCGGCTCCGCCAGCGCTTCGGGCCCTCGGGCGAACGGCGGCGCGCCCGTGAGCGGGCCGCGGCGCGAAAGCCGTCAGGCGACTCCAGCAGCTCTGTAGAAAGCTCGCCGTAGTCCGCATCCGCGCGCGCGGCCGGCGCCGAGGCGCTCGAGCCTCGCAGCACACCCGCGCACCAGGGCGCACCTCACGCCGCGGGTCGCCGGCTCAGCTCGACGGGGACCTCCGAGACGGTGACCCGGTGCTTGCCGCCGGGCGTGAGGGGGATCCGATCGACGATCTGGACGCAGATCTCCGCGCGCTCGCCGAGGTGCTGCCGGACGGTGCGCTCGATGAGCCGCGCGGTCTCGGGCTGGAAGCCCTTGGCGGGCACGAGCCGGACCGTGATCGCGCGCCGCCGGTCCTGGTAGACCTGGTAGCGGGCGATCGTCGGCTGGTCCTTGATGAGGTGCGGGAAGAGCTCCCCGGCGAGCAGCTGGCCGTCGGGGCCGACGAGGAGGTCGAGGACGCGGCCCTCCACCGAGGCGAGCATCGGCAGCCCGCGGCCGCACGCGCACGGCGCGCCGGCGGCGATCGCGACGTCCTGGTTCTTATAGCGGATGAGGGGCATCGATCGGCAGACGAGGTCGGTCACGACGACCTCGCCCGGCTCGCCCGGGAGGGCGTGCCGCCCGTCGCGGAGCAGCTCGACGTACACGCCCTCCATGTGGATGTGCTTGCCCTCGTGCCGCTCGCACTCCGCCGCGATCAGCATGAGCTCGCGGCAGCCGTACCGGTCGAAGACCGGGGCGCCGAACGCGCGCTCGATCGCCTCGCGCTGGTGCGCGAAGAGCCGCTCCGCGCTGGTGACGACGCCGCGCGGCGGAGGGAGCGCGCGCCCCTCCGCGAGCGCGTAGCGGGCCGCGTGGTAGAGCGCGCTCGTGTAGCCGACGATGAGCTGCGGCCGGTACCGCGCGATCTCGTCGAGCAGCGCGGCGAACCGGGCCTCGGACAGATCGAAGGCGCTGACCATTTTCTTGCGGAGGATGGCCTCGTGCAGGGAGCGCTTGGCCTTCTTCGCGAGCGTCTCGCCGAACTGGGTGCTCCACAGGTGGAGCTCCCTGTCGCCGAGCCGGGCGCCCGCCCACCCGTCGGACCGCATGGCGGCCGCGACGCGGCGCTCGTAGGTGCGGTGGTCGAAGCGGAACCGCACCGGCTCGCCCGTGGAGCCCCCCGTGCCGCTCGAGTAGAGCTTGCCGACGAAGCCCTCGGCGAGGAGCTCCGGCCCGTGGGCGCGGAGGTCGGCCCGCGTGAGCACGGGGAGCCGCACGAGGTCCTCCGGCGCCTTCACCGAGGCGACGCGCACCCCGTGCTCGGCGAACCGGGCGCGGTAGAACGGGACGTTCTGCTCGGCGAAATGGAGGGCGGCGAGCATCCGCCGGAAGCCGAGATCGCGAGTCTCGTCTTCCGACAGCCACTGAGAGCGCTCGAGGTCCTCCAGGTGCTTCAGGGTCTCCCTGCCCCGCAAACGGGTCTCGTAGAGCGGAAACAGGATGTTTCGAAACAGCTCACCGTACATGGGGATAGCGTTCTATCGAATCCTCCACCGTCAAGCGCGCGCCGGCGGCTCTCCCGCGAATCCGCGTCTTCGTGGCGAGGAATCCGACCGGAGCGGCGCGCGCCGGCGGCTTCCGTCCTGGCGCGGCCGGGGGCTCCTCGATCGATCGCCGCACAGGCACGCTTCCATCGGACGAGCGATGTTCCGTCGGACGCGGCGCCGGAGGGCGCGTCAGCCTGCGCCGCTGGCCGCGGGCGGGCTCGACCCGAAGATGGCGACGGTGGCGCCGGCGAGGATGATCGCGGCGCCGGCGATCTCCGTGGTCGTGGGAATGGCGCCGAGCCACAGGGCGCCGATCAGGATCCCGCCCAGCGTCTCGCCGGGGGACACGAGCGCGATGATCGACGGGGACATGCGGCGCGCGGCGGCCTGCACCGCGGTGTGGCCGACGAGGGTGGGGACGAGCGCGAGCGCGACGATGGCGACGGCGGCGTGGGCCGGCGGCGGGGCGACGCCCTCGAGCGCGCCGGGCGCGGCGGGGAGCGCCGCCGCGAGGAAGACGGCGGCGCTCGCGTAGACGAGCGCCGCGTAGCTCCGCGCCGGCAGGGCGTCGCGGAGCGCCCGGGCGAAGGACACGTAGAGGCCGTAGAGGACGGTGGCGCCGACGACCATGAGGTCGCCCGAGAGCCGGTGCTCGCCGGCGCCGGCCGCGCTCGCGATGACGAGCGCGCCGGCGGTGGCGAGGAGCACGCCGGCCTGCTCGGCGCGCGTGGGGCGGACGCGGAAGAACGCCCACGCGCAGAGCACGACGGCGAGCGGCTCGAGGGAGATGAGCGAGAGCGCCGCGGCGATGGAGGTGCGGTCGAGCCCCCAGAGGAAGAGCGCGAAGTGGAGGGCGAGCAGCAGGCCCGCGCCGAGGACGGCGGCGCGCTGGCGCAGCGAGAGGCCGGCCGCCGAGCGGGCGATCGCGCGCAGGTCGAGCAGGGAGAGCGCGACCGCGGCGAGGACGACCCGGCCGAAGGCGACGAAGAGCGGGTGGACCGGGCGCGCGTACCGGGCGAGGGGGCCGCTCGCGGCGAAGGCGAGGCTGGCCAGGACAACGAAGAGGGCGGCGCTCCCGGCCGTGACGCGCTGCTTGGCCGCCATGCGATGCTGCTATGTCAGCCGGCCGGGAAAGACAACCAGCGCGGCGCGCCCCCCCGGCGGGGTCAGTTGGGCGGGGGCGGAGGGGGCGCGATGAGGACGAGGTTGAGCCCGCCCGGGTACTGGTAGCTCGTGTAGGAGCCGTAGCCGATCACCTGGATGCCGACGGGGGCCGAGGCGGTCAGCACGTGAGCGCCGTCGTTGCCCGGGCCGAGCGGGATGCGCGCGACGCCGAAGCCGGAGCCGTTGCCGATCGGGGTCGGCTCGACGTCGACGGGGGCGTCGTCGAGCATGATCGTGGCGTCGAGGGGCTGGATCACGTCGACGTAGCTCTCGTCGTAATCGCTGGGCGCGAGGAAGACGTACTTGGTGCGGTACTGCTCCACCGCGGTGGCGTGGCTCTGCGACGGGTCGCCCTTCTGGTCGGGGGGGGCGGTGTCGCGGTCGACGATCTCGGCGCCCAGCATGAACGTGCTGACCGCGAACTCGTGATCTCCCACGACCTCGAAATCCCGCTTCACCACGCTGAGGTCGACGACCTGGCCGGCGTCGATCGAGGTCGGCGCGCCGTCCGGCCGGCCGGACGGGTAGGTCAGCGCCGTGCCGTCGACGTTGCCGTAGAGGCGCACGACGTGACCGAAGACCTCGCCGCCGGGCGAGGTCGGGACGGCGACGAAGTAACGCTTGCCCAGGGTCTCGGCCGGGAACACCGACTCCTCGATGTGGTCGCAGGCCTTGTAGCCGATCGGCGACTGCACGCACGACATGCCGGTCAGCACCTGGACGGGGCGCGTGGCGGTGACGAGGCTGCCGCTGAGATCGCTGCTCGGGGTCCCGAGGATCTCGACGACATCGCCCGCGTCGAGGTCGACGGTGAAGCTGCCTCCGCCAGGCGTCGCAGGGATGTCGTCGCCGGCGATCACCGAGGCGCCCTGGGCGAGGCTCACCGTGACGCTGGTGCCGTCCTGGATGCCCGTGATGACCGCGTAGCCGCCCATCGACGCGGTCCTCCAGCCCTGCTGGCCGGTGATGCGGTAGTTGCCGGTCATCGCGGTGCTCGGCAGGAGCAGCGAGGCGTCGTTGGTGAAGGAGAAGCAGCCGTAGGGGGCCCCGCTGGAGGGGCACATTCGGAGGCCGGGACAGGAGGACCAGTTCTTCCCGTCCGGGCCCCCGGCGCCCTTGTACTCCAGCGCGTTGAATTGATAGACCGTGACCGGCCGGGTCGAGACGAGGTGGTAAGCGCCGCCGTCCACGCGAACGGATCTGCTGAGCGATTCGCCCGAGGCGCACACGCTGGCGTCGGGCCCCTTCAGCTCGGGGACCCAGGGGAGGTAGACCTTGGCCAGGCTGTTGGGCTGGACCTCGGCGTGCGCCACCGAGGCGCCGTCGCGCGTCACCTCGACCTCGGCCACCTCGTCGCCCGCGTTGGCGACGACGACCGCGTAGTCGAAGATCGACCACACGATGTTCGCGGTGACCGTGGGCCAGAAGTCGCACCCGATATAGGATTTGTTCGCGGCGGCCTCCGCGCACGTCTTCGGGTCGCCCATGAGCTCGGGGCCTGGGTCGCTGCCGCCGGTGCCGGTGCCGATGTCGTCGCCGGTGCTGGTGGAGCCGGCGTTGCCGCTGGTGCTCGTGTTCGTGTTCGTGGAGGATCCGCCGTCGCCCGAGCCGCCGCCGGAGGTGTTTCCAGGCCGAGGGGGGCCCGCGGACGAGCCGCTGGCGGAGCATGCGGCCGCGGACCCGGCCGCCACCAACAGTCCTAGGCCGAGAAACAGAGTGTGCTTCGAGTACTGCATGGGCCCTCCCGTCAACGGACTTCGAGCACAGGGGCCTGTGCGACAGCCCGAGTGGAATGCGAATTCCAGTGGATCGATGAAGTAAATGGTCGAGCGCTTTCGCACCCCTGGACACGTTGGTGTCCATCGATCCCGGCTACGCTTTTTTGTGCCGCGACGCAAGCACGCTGGGCCTCTGTGTCGCGATCGCTATCGCGGAACACCGAGGAAATCCTGGAGCAACCACCGATAAGAAGCAAAGGTCACAGACGGGACAGATCGTACGATATCGCTTCGCCCGTTCCTGGTTGCGCTTGCCGTAGGCCCCCGGGGAGGGAGCGCGGGGCGCGGGCGGGCTGATGTCTGAGCCCCAATGACGTCCTGTGTCTGTCGTGCGCAGCACGACGGGCACAGGACGTCCCAGGCGAGTTCAGCCCGCCCGCGCCCCGCGCGACGAGCTCCCTCCCCGGGGGCCGGGCGTCTCGGAAGCCCCCTGACGCCCCTGGCCGACGCGCTACGACCGCGCCGTGAGCAGCGGGCGCAGGAACTGCCCCGTGTACGACGCAGGCACCTTCGCGACGTCCTCCGGCGTCCCCTCGGCGATGACCCGGCCGCCGCCGGCGCCGCCCTCGGGCCCGAGATCGACCACCCAGTCGGCGCACTTGATGACGTCGAGGCTGTGCTCGATGACCACCACCGTGTTCCCCGCCTCGACCAGCCGGTGGAGCACGCCGAGGAGCTTGCGGATGTCCTCGAAATGCAGCCCCGTCGTGGGCTCGTCGAGCACGTAGAGCGTGCGCCCCGTCTGGCTCTTGCCGAGCTCGCGGCTCAGCTTCACGCGCTGCGCCTCGCCGCCGCTCATCGTCGGCGCGCTCTGGCCGATCTTCATGTACCCGAGCCCGACCTCGACCAGCGTGTCGAGCACCCGCCGCAGCGCCACGTGGTGCTCGAAGAGCCGCACGCAGTCCTCGATGCTGGTGTCCAGGATGTCGGCGATGCTCTTGCCCTTGTACCGCACCGCCAGCGTCTGCGCGCTGTACCGCTTGCCGGCGCACACCTCGCAGGGGACGTAGACGTCGGCGAGGAAGTGCATCTCCACCTTCACCACGCCGTCGCCGCTGCACGCCTCGCAGCGCCCGCCCTTCACGTTGAAGCTGAACCGCCCGGGGCCGTAGCCGCGCGCGCGCGACTCCGGCAACTCGGCGAAGATCTCGCGGATCTGGTCGAACGCCTTCGTGTACGTCCCGGGGTTCGAGCGCGGCGTGCGGCCGATCGGCTTCTGGTCGATCGCGATCACCTTGTCGAGCGCCTTGAGCCCCTTGATCGCGCGGTGGGCCCCGACCGGCTCGGTGCTGTTGTGGAGCGCCCGGCCGAGCGCCGGCAGGAGGATGCCGTTCACCAGCGAGCTCTTGCCCGCGCCGCTCACCCCGGTCACCGCGAGCAGCACCCCGAGCGGGAACCGGACATCGATGCTCTTCAGGTTGTGCTCGGAAGCGCCCAGGACCTCGAGCCACCCGCGCGGCGCGCGCCGCGCCTCGGGCAGCTCGATGCGCGCGCGCCCCGCCAGGTACGCGCCCGTCAGGCTCTCCGGGTCGCGCGCGATCTCCTCGGGCGTCCCCGCGGCCATCACCCGCCCGCCGAGGTGCCCCGCCCCGGGGCCGAAATCCACGACGTAATCGGCGGCCCGGATCGTCTCCTCGTCGTGCTCCACCACCAGCACCGTGTTGCCCAGATCCCGGAGGCGCCGCAGCGTCTCGATGAGGCGCTGGTTGTCGCGCTGGTGCAGGCCGATGCTCGGCTCGTCGAGCACGTACATCACCCCCGACAGCTCGCTCCCGAGCTGGCTCGCCAGCCGGATGCGCTGCGCCTCGCCGCCGCTCAGCGTCGGCCCCGAGCGATCGAGCGTCAGGTAGTCGAGGCCCACGTTCAGGAGGAAGCTCAGCCGGCTCGTGATCTCCCGCCGCACGCCCTCGGTGATCTTCTGCCGGTTGCCCGGGAGCTCCAGCCGGGCGAAATGGTCGAATGCGTCCTTCACCGTCATGCCGGTGACGTCGGCGATGCTCTTGTCCGCGACGCGCACCGCGAGCGACTCCGGGCGCATCCGCTTGGAGCCGCAGGCGTCGCACGGACGCTCGCTCATGAACTTGCGGTAGGCGTCCCGCGCCGACTCGGACGACGACTGCTGGAACCTGCGCATCAGGCTCGGGATCACGCCCTCGAACTTCATGCCCCAGGTGCCGTGGGTCTCGGTCCCCTCCTTCCCCCACGTCACCGCGATGCGCTTGCCCGAGAGGCCATAGAGCACCGTCTCCTGCTTCTTCGCGCCGAGCTTGCGCCAGGGCACGTCGAGGTCGACGGAGCACGCCTTGGCCACGGCGTCGATGATGCGGAACGTCCAGCCCTCGCCGCGCGCCATCGCCGACGCCCAGGGGGCGATCGCGCCCTCCCGGATCGACAGCGAAGGGTCCGGGATCACGAGGGCCGGGTCGATCTCCAGGCGGGTGCCGAGGCCGTTGCAGGCGCCGCACATGCCGAGCGGGCTGTTGAACGAGAAGCTCTGCGGCGAGAGCTCGGGGAAGCTCTGGCCGCAGCAGGAGCGCGCGGCGCTGAACAGCAGCGGGGCGGCCGGGCGCCGCCGCCGCGCGGCCGGCCCGTCGTCGGCCTGGACCTCGACCCGGAGCTCGCCGCGCCCCTCCTGGAGCGCGAGCTCGACCCCCTCGGTGATGCGCTGGCGCTCCTCCGCCCGCACGGCCAGCCGGTCGACCACGAGCGCGATGGTGTGCTTGAGCTTCTTGTCGAGCCGCGGCACCTCGTCGAGCCGGTGCTGCGCCCCGTCGATCTCGACGCGCACGAAGCCGCGGCCGCGGAGCTCCTCGAACAGGTCCTTGAACTCCCCCTTCCGGTGCGTCACGAGCGGCGCGAGCAGCACGAACTTCGTGCCCTCCGGCATCGCGAGGAGCTCGTCGACGATCTGCTCCGAGCTCTGCGCCTTCACCGGCTTGCCGCAGAGGTGACAGTGCTGCTCGCCGGCGCGCGCATAGAGGACGCGCAGGTAATCGTAGACCTCGGTGATCGTGCCGACCGTGGAGCGCGGGTTGCTCGACGCGCTCTTCTGCTCGATGGCAATCGTCGGCGACAGGCCGCGCAGGTGCTCGACCTGCGGGCGATCGAGCTGACCCAGGAACTGGCGGGCATACGAGCTCAGCGTCTCGACGTAACGCCGCTGCCCCTCGGCGTAGAGGGTGTCGAACGCCAGGCTCGATTTGCCCGAGCCGCTCACCCCCGTGAACACCACGAGCTTGCGCTTCGGCACCTCCAGCCGGTCGATGCGGAGGTTGTGCTCCCGCGAGCCGAGCACCTCGATGAAATCCGGCTCGCGCGCGGCGTCGAGGAGCTTGAGCGCCGGCCGCGGCTCGACCTGCGCGAGCCCCGGCGCGGGCGGCTCGGCGCGCGGCGCGGCCTTTGCGCCGCCGTTGCCGGACCTGGCCAGCGCCCCGCCGCGGGGGGTGGATGCGATGGTCTGCGGCTGTGTGGATCCGTTCGTTCGCGCGGACATTGGATTGCCCACCGCCATTAACACGGTGACGCGCTGTCCGGCACTCGATGTTCTATGGAAAAACAGGCAAGCAGCGCGCAATGCGCGCTGCGCCACATATCAGGGAGGCGCGCAGCTCAGCGCCTGGCCGGGCCGCCTGGAGCGGCGCGCCAGCGCACGACAACGCAGGTGACGTTATCGGGGCCGCCGTTCTCATTGGCGCGCTTGACGAGCCGCATGGTGATCTCGGCGAGGTCGGCGCGCTCCCCCAAAATACTTGCGATATCTTGCGCCGGCACCACGCCCGACAGGCCGTCCGAGCAGAGCAGCAGGACGTCGCCGCTCTCGACGGCGTCGATGCGCGTCTCCACCTCGACCGCCTCGTCGGTGCCGAGCGCGCGGGTGATCACGTGCTGGAGCGGGAACGAGCTGGCCTGCTCGGGGAGGAGGTGGCCGAGCCGGATGCACTCGTTGACCAGCGAGTGGTCGCGGGTGAGCTGCTCGAGGCGGTGATCGCGGAGGCGGTAGACGCGGCTGTCGCCGACGTGGGCGATGGCGATGAAGCCGTCGCGCGCGAGCGCGGCGGCGAAGGTGGTGCCCATGCCGCGCTTCTCCCGGTCGCGCCGCGCCGCGGAGAAGATGCGGCCGTTCGCGAGCTGGATGCCCGCGACGAGCAGCGGGAGCCCCTGATCGACGTAGCGGGCCTCGGAGCCCCGCGTCGTGGGCGGCCCCACGCTGACCGCGACAGGCCAGGTGGAGTCCGGGTCGTCGAAGAAATCGCGCACGGTGTCGATCGCCATCCGCGAGGCGACCTCCCCGGCGGCGCGCCCCCCCATGCCGTCGGCCACGAGGAACAGCCCCCGCGACTCGAGGATCGCGAAGCTGTCCTCGTTCGTGTCCCGGACCATGCCAGGATGGGTGATCCCGGCGGCTTCAAAAACGAGGTGACGCTGCACGGCGCTCCCCTCCGGCGCGCTCGCAGGCGCGCCTTGCCGAACTGCCGAACGACGGGCGCGCATCCTCCGTCATCCGCGCCCTTCCGGCGCCTGGATCGAACCGATCGCGCGACACAGAACGCATCGTCTGCTCATGTGGCTGCCCGCTTCAACTGCTTCGAGCGAGCCTACGCGGCAAGGATCGGTCGCGTCCACCAGATCGGGCCTCGGGCGGCGCCCGCCCGCGGCTGTCCGCGCGGGGGTCGGCGGCGCCTCGCGCGGCGCGCGCGTCGGCGTTCCGTTTCCAACGTCTGGCGCTGCGGCGGCGCGGCTGCCGCGGCGCGGGCAGGGCCGCGCCGGGCCGGCGGGCGGCCGGGCCGAGCGGCGCGTAGCCTGCCCGCGCGCGGCGGGCGCGTCACGGGACCGCGAGCCGCTCGGCGCCGCCGCCGGAGCACGCGCTGAGCGCGAAGCCGAACCGGTCCTCGGAGCCCTCCTGCATGATGCGCTCGAGGTTGCGGCAGGTGTGGCGGAAGACGCCCTGGAGGGCGTAGCGATCCTTGCTGTCGACGACGACCACGACGCCGGTGAGCGTGACCTCGAGGCGGTAGGTGACGGGGTCGCCTTCGATGGTGTACCGCGTGGTCGTGAACTCGGACGGCTCGCGCTTCTTGTACGCTTGCCAGATGCACTCGCGCGCCGCGCCGTTGTAGCCGTTGGCGCGCTTGACGACCTCGGTGCCGCACTGCTTGAGGGGCGGCGTCGCCGGCCCGCTCGGCGCCTTTTCGGGCGCGGAGGAGCAGGAGGCGGCGAGCAGGGAGAGCGCGAGGGCGGCGAGCAGTCGGCCTGGCGAGCGGGGCATGGCGACTTCTTACCTAACGCGATCCGCGAAAAAGGGATTCTTTTTTTCGGACGGACCGGCCGGACCCGCGGCGCGGGGCGGCGTCGCCGGCGGTCCGCGGGGCGGCCTTCTTTCGGGCGGGCTTGGTGGGCTTGGCGGGCTGCGGCTCGAGCGCGGCGGAGAGGGCGCCGAGGTCCTGGAGGCTGGCCACGAGCGCGCGCAGGTAGTGCGCGGAGAGGCGCTCGGCGGCGCAGAGCGCCCGGGCGGCGAGCACCTGGGCGTTGTAGGGGCCGGCGTCCTCGGGCACGTTGTCGGCGGCGCGGGCGACGGCGAGCGTCGCGCGGGCGCTCACCAGCGACTCGTGGAACAGCGCCGTGGAGAGGGCGTTGCTGAGCGCCTGGGCTTGCCGCTTCACCCGGCGCTCGACGACATCGCCGTCGCACGGGAGCTCGGCGAGATCGCGCGCGAGCGGCTCGGGCAGGCGCACGTCGCGCGCGGCGATCTCGCCGCGGAGGCGCGCGAGCGAGGGCACGGCGGTCGTCTGCCGCTCGGCGGCGAGCGCGCGGAGGCGGCGGCGCGCGGCCCTGGCGACGGCGGGGAGGTCGCCGAGCGAGAGCGCCGCGGCGAGCGCGCCGTCGTCGGGGATGCCGGCGTCGGCGAGGGCGCGGAGCTGGGCCTCGGCGTCGGCGCGGGCGCGGTGGAAGGCGGCCTCGAAGGCGGTGAGCCGCGCCGAGGCGCGCGCGTCGAGGCGCGCGCGGGCGGCGCCGTCGAGGGCGCGGGCGCGCTCGAGGAGCGCCTCGATGAAGCGGTAGCCGGCTGGATCGAAGCGGGGGGCGCCGGCGGCGCGGAGGGCGGCGAGGCGCGCGGCGGCGGGGGCGGGAGGCCCGGGTTGGGGGGCGGCGGCCGACCCGGGTTGAGCCGCCGCGGCCGACCGGGGTTGCGGCACCGCGGCCGACCCGGGTTGAGCCGCCGCGGCCGACCCGGGTTGAGCCGCCGCGGCCGACCCAGGTTGAGCCGCCGCGGCCGACCCGGGTTGAGCCGCCGCGGCCGACCCAGGTTGCGGCACCGCGGCCGACCCAGGTTGAGCCGCCGCGGCCGACCCAGGTTGAGCCGCCGCGGCCGACCCAGGTTGAGCCGCCGCGGCCGACCGGGGTTGCGGTGGACGCGGATGCGGTTGGCGGCGCCCCGACCGAGGTTGAGGCTCACACCCGTCGACCGACCGGGGTTGGGATTGAAGACGCCGCTGCCGGTCCTCGGACTCCACCACCGCCGGAGAAAAATCCGACGTGGACGCCATCAGGGCGCGCTCCGCCGTGGAATGGGCGAGATCTCCACGCGACGGTTCTTCGCCCGGTTCTCGCTGGTATCGTTGGGCGCCACCGGGTGCCGCTCGCCGAAACCGGCCGCGAACAGCGCCGTCTCGGGAACGCCCGCCGTAGCGAGCGCGCGCGTCACCGTGAGCGCGCGCTGCGCCGAGAGCTCCCAGTTGTCGGCATAGCCGCGGGACGAGCTCGTGAGAGGCCGGTCGTCCGTGAAGCCGCTCACCATGATCAGCTCGTCATGATGCTCGAGGTACGCCTTCAGCGGATCGGCCAGAGCGCGGAGCAGCGCGATCCCCTCCGGCTGAAGCTCGGCCGAGTTCAGCTCGAACAGGATGCTCCCGCGGATCCCGATGCGCCCCTCCGTCAGCGTGATCCTCCCCTCGGCGAGCGGTCCGGCCAGCGCGCGCTCGAGCGCCTCCAGGCGCGCGCGCTCCGCTGCGCGCGTGGCGCGCTCGGCGGCGAGATCGCGGGTCAGATCGACCTGGAAGGAGATCGCCCACACGAAAAAGAGCACGAACAGGCCGAAGAGGCAGGCCATGAGGTCGCCGAAGACCGGCCACACCGCGGCCTGCTCGGGCGCCTCGTCCTCGGCCGGCATCAGGGACACGGCCGAGCTCTCCTCGCGACGGGCGCCGCCGATACCGGCGACGCGCCCTCGCGGCGCTCCATGAAGAAGGAGACGACCTCGGGGCGCGAGGTGCCGGGCGCCAACGGAGGCGAGGAGCGGCCCATCAGCTCGTCCTGCTCCTCAGCGCCCGCAGCTCCGAGAACAGCTCGCGCTGAAATTGCAGCGAGTGATCGAAGACCTCGCGGGTCTGGTCGAGGTAGGCGCCGAGGAGGTCCGTCGCCTCCCCGTGCTCACGGCGCTCGATCGCGTCCTCGATCGCGCCGAGGCTGTTCAGCCATCGATCGCTGGCGTCGCGGTAACGGTCGACCGCGACGGTGAACATCTCGGCCACCGCCGTCATCTCGGCGCCGCCGGCGCGCACGAGCTCCGATGCCTCGCGCACCACCGCCGCGGTCGCCTCGAGGCTCTCGCCGAGCCCGCGGGCATGGGCGCTGAGCCGCTCGGCCAGCCCGTCGGCCGCCTCCCGCCGCGCCCCCTCCAGCCGCTCCTCGAACGACAGCAGCCGCGCCGCCTGCTCCTCCAGCAGCCCACGCGCCGCCTCCCCCAGCGCCGCCACCCGCGCCTCCGCCCGCTCCTCCCGCTCCGCCGCGCTCCGCTCCGCCGCCTCCGCCAGCGCAGCCACCCGCCCCGCCTGCTCCCGCGCGCTGCCCGCCATCGCCGCCGTCGCCTCCGACAGCTTCTCCAGCAGCGCGTCCAGCCGAACGTCCCGCGCCGCGTCCGCCTCCGCCCGCGCCGACAGCCGCTCCGACGCCTCCGCGATCAGCCGCGCCGCAGCCTCCGGCGCCGCCTGCGCCGCTCGCGCAGCCTCCGTCAGCGGGCCCGACAGCGCCTCCCCCAGCGCCGTCAGGTGCGCCGCACGCGCCGCGTCCTGCTCCGCCTGCCGCGCCGCCGCCTCCGCCGCGCGCGCCGCCTGCTCCCGCTCCAGCCGCTCTATCGCCTCCCCCACCACCCCGGCCAGCCGCTCCGCCTGACCTTCCAGCCGCGCCGACGACTCGGTCTCGAGCTCGCGCCGGCGCACCGCGGCCTCCCGGTCGAGCCGCTCCAGGCGCTTCGCCGCGCCCTCCTCCATCCGCTCCAGCCGCGACGCGACCCCCTCCTCCATCCGCTCCAGCCGCTCGCCGAGCCCGCGGGCGTGGGCGCTGAGCCGCTCGGCCAGCCCGTCGGCCGCCTCCCGCCGCGCCCCTTCCAGCCGCTCCTCGAACGACAGCAGCCGCGCCGCCTGCTCCTCCAGCAGCCCACGCGCCGCCTCCCCCAGCGCCGCCACCCGCGCCTCCGCCCGCTCCTCCCGCTCCGCCGCGCTCCGCTCCGCCGCCTCCGCCAGCGCAGCCACCCGCCCCGCCTGCTCCCGCGCGCTGCCCGCCATCGCCGCCGTCGCCTCCGACAGCTTCTCCAGCAGCGCGTCCAGCCGAACGTCCCGCGCCGCGTCCGCCTCCGCCCGCGCCGACAGCCGCTCCGACGCCTCCGCGATCAGCCGCGCCGCAGCCTCCGGCGCCGCCTGCGCCGCTCGCGCAGCCTCCGTCAGCGGGCCCGACAGCGCCTCCCCCAGCGCCGTCAGGTGCGCCGCACGCGCCGCGTCCTGCTCCGCCTGCCGCGCCGCAGCCTCCGCCGCCCGCGCCGCCTGCTCCCGCTCCAGCCGCTCTATCGCCTCCCCCACCACCCCGGCCAGCCGCTCCGCCTGACCTTCCAGCCGCGCCGACGACTCGGTCTCGAGCTCGCGCCGGCGCACCGCGGCCTCCCGGTCGAGCCGCTCCAGGCGCTTCGCCGCGCCCTCCTCCATCCGCTCCAGCCGCGACGCGACCCCTTCCTCCAGCTGCCCCAGCCGCGACGCGACCCCCTCCTCCATCCGCTCCAGCCGCTCGCCGAGCCCGCGGGCATGGGCGCTGAGCCGCTCGGCCAGCCCGTCGGCCGCCTCCCGCCGCGCCCCCTCCAGCCGCTCCTCGAACGACAGCAGCCGCGCCGCCTGCTCCTCCAGCAGCCCACGCGCCGCCTCCCCCAGCGCCGCCACCCGCGCCTCCGCCCGCTCCTCCCGCTCCGCCGCGCTCCGCTCCGCCGCCTCCGCCAGCGCAGCCACCCGCCCCGCCTGCTCCCGCGCGCTGCCCGCCATCGCCGCCGTCGCCTCCGACAGCTTCTCCAGCAGCGCGTCCAGCCGAACGTCCCGCGCCGCGTCCGCCTCCGCCCGCGCCGACAGCCGCTCCGACGCCTCCGCGATCAGCCGCGCCGCAGCCTCCGGCGCCGCCTGCGCCGCTCGCGCAGCCTCCGTCAGCGGGCCCGACAGCGCCTCCCCCAGCGCCGTCAGGTGCGCCGCACGCGCCGCGTCCTGCTCCGCCTGCCGCGCCGCAGCCTCCGCCGCCCGCGCCGCCTGCTCCCGCTCCAGCCGCTCGATCGCCTCCCCCACCACCCCGGCCAGCCGCTCCGCCTGACCTTCCAGCCGCGCCGACGACGCGGCGTCCGCCTCCCGCCGCGCGCGCGACTCCTCGTCGAGGCGCCGCTCGACCGCCTGCAGCGCGCCGCCCGCGGCCGCGCCGGCGCGCTCCACCGCCTCGGCCAGGAGGGGCCTCACCACGCCGGCCGCCACGTCGGCGGTCTGCCGGAGGCCCGCCGCGATGTCGCCGCGGATCTCGGCCGCGGCCGACGCGAACGAGGCGGCGGCCTGGCGCGCGCCCTCGACCTGCACGGCCACGAGCCGCTCCTCGAGGCGCTCGAGCCGGGAGGTCGCCTCGCGCAGCGACGCCGCCGCGGCGGGGAGCGCCTCGCCCTGCCGCGCGAGCGCCTCCAGCGCCGCGAGCTGCCGCCCCGCCACCGTCAGCGCCGCGAGCGGGCCCGCCGCGTAGGCGTGGAGCGCGGCCGCGGCCCCCGCCTCGGCGCGGCGCACGAGCACCGCGGCGAGCCCCAGCATCGCCGACGCCGACACGCCCGCCGCCGAGGTGCCGAACGCGCGCGACAGGCCCTGCATCGGCGCGGCCAGGCTCTCCCGGAGCGCGTCGACGTCGGCGCTCAGCGTCAGCGCCTCGCGCGCCCCCCGCAGCGTCTCGAACAGGCCGAGGAACGTGCCGAGCAGCCCGATCATCACGAGCAGCCCGACGAGGTACGACGCGAACGTCGCGCCGGCCGGAGGCAGCGCCGCGCCGGCGATCCGCGCCTCGAGCAGCGCGCGCAGCGGCGCGCTGCTCTGCTCGATCGAGGCGCGCGTCGCCGGCCGCGGCAGCGCGGCGAGCTCGCGCTCGATCCGGGCGGCCCGCCCCGCGCGCGCGAACAGCTCGAGCGTGCCGAACGCCAGCCCGAGCGCGATCAGCTGCACGAGGCGGTACGCGAGCGGGTCCGTCGCGCGGTAGACGACCGCCGCCCGCGCCACCAAAGCGAGGCCGATGCCCCCGGTGAGGAGGACCAGGAGCCGCGTCGTCCACTGCCGCGCCGTCGCGAGCCGCATCGTGAAGCCCCTCGCGGGCTACGCCGGCGCGCCCGCCGCCGCAGCCCCGTCGACCAGCGAAAGGAGCCGGCCCGCCTCGTGCGCAAGCACCGCCTGGACCACGAGCTCCATCCGCTGGAGCTCCCGCCAGAGCCACTCGTCCTGCGCGAACCAGGCCGCGACGTGCTCGACGTCGACGACCTCTGGCAGCGTGCCGACAGCGGCGCGCAGCCCCCGCGCGAAGGCGCGCGCCAGCCCGGGGACGAGCTCCGCGAGGGCGCGCTCGCGCCGCTTCTGGGTGGCGGAGGCGATCGCGGCGTCGAGCCGCTCGAGCCGCGCCGCGTCCGGACCGAGCGCCCGCAGCGACGGCGCGAGCTCCTCGCGCAGCGAGCGCGTCTCGAGCCGGATGCGGCCGAGGAGGCGACTCGCGAGCTCGCCGAACGGCTCCCAGAGCTGGCCGGCCGCGGACGCGAGCGGGCGCCCGCCGCGCTCGCGGGCGGCGCGCGCGGCCAGCACCCCGGTCTGCTCCAGCGTCGCGAGCACGGCCGCCGCGTCGGGCAGCTTGTTCCGCCGGTGGAACGGGGTGGCGAACACGTGGTCGAGCGCCGCCGCGAGCTCGCCGAGGCGATCCGCGGCGAGCGCGCGGACCTCGGCCCGCGCGCCGGAAGCCGCCGCGGGCGGCGGGGCGGCGGGCCGGTCGAGGAGCGAGAGCTCGCGCGCGAGCGCGACGCTCCCGTGCAGATCCATGAGCCCGGCGAGGACCGCCGCCGGATCCGAGAGCCCCGCGAGCGGCGCGCGCGTCCCGTCCGCCAGCGCCGAGGCGGCGGCTGCGAGGGGACGCGAGATCAAAGGCCCGGGCCGCGAGGACCCGGCTCCGGGGTGAAGCATTCGCACGGCCGCGCGTTGTTAGCCGTCGCGGCGCGGAGCCGCAAGCCTGTCCGTCGCGCCCCGCCCCGCGCCTGCGCGCCCCGCGCCTGCGCGCCCCGCGCCTGCGCGCCCCGCGCCTGCGCGCCCCGCGCCTGCGCGCCCCGCGCCTGCGCGCCCTGCGCCCGCCGTCCCTCGCGCCCGCCGCGCCTGTCTCCCTCGCGCCTTGCGCCGCTCACCTGTTGGTCGGCGCCTGCCCGTTCGTGGCCCACAGCGCGAAGGAGAGCTGGTCGGCGCCCTTCGCGACGGCTGCCTTGATGAGATCCGCGCCGCCGTGGCCGGCGTTCCGCTCGATGCGCAGCAGGACCGGGCCGCCCGCGCTCGCCGCCTGGAGCGCGGCGGCGAACTTGCGCGCGTGCATCGGATCGACCCGATCGTCGCTGTCGGCCGACAGCAGGAGGACGGCCGGATACCTCGTCCCTGGCTTGACGTGGTGATACGGGGAGTAGGCGTAGAGCGCCTTGAACTGCGCTGGATCGTCGGCGGACCCATACTCGCTGATCCACGTCTTGCCGGAGCCGAACAGGTGGTATCGCACCATGTCGAGCAGGGGGACGCCGCAGAGGACGGCCCCGAACAGCTCCGGCCGCTGGGTGAGCGCGGCGCCGACGAGCAGGCCGCCGTTCGAGCCGCCCTGGATGGCGAGCCGCTCGGGGCGCGTGTATCCCTCGCGGACCAGGTGCTCTGCCGCGGCGATGAAGTCGTCGAAGACGTTCTGCTTCTTGAGCAGCATCCCGTCCCGGTGCCACGCCTCGCCGTACTCGCCGCCCCCCCGCAGGTTGGCCAGCGCGTACACCCCGCCCCGCTCGAGCCACGGGTAGATCGAGGCGGTGAACGCCGGGGTCTGCGACATCTGGAACCCGCCATAGCCGTAGAGCAGCGCGCGGGAGCTCCCATCCTTCTTCATGTCCTTGCGGCGGACGATGAACATCGAGATCTTCGTGCCGTCCTTGGACGGGAAGAAGGTCTGCTCGACGGTGAACGGCGACGGGTCGACCGGCACCTCGATGCGCGTGTAGAGCTCGGTCCGGCCCGTCTTGATCGAGGTCGCGTGGATCGCCTGGGGTGAGGTGAAGGACTCGAACGAGAAATACGCCTCGTCCTCGTCGGGTAGCCCGGACGGGCCGCCCACGGTGCCGATGCCGGGCAGCGGGACCTCGCGGACGAGCTTGCCGTCGAGCGTGCGCACCTCGACCCGGCTCGAGGCGTCCTTGAGGTAGCTCAGCGCGAGGTGCCCACCCAGGATGGAGACGCTGTCCAGGATGGCGTCGGGGCGCTCCGGGACGATCTCCTTCCACGCGGCGCGCTCGGGCCTGTCCGGGTCGACCTCGAAGAGGCGGTAATGCGGCGCGCCCTCGTCGGTGTGGACGTAGAACCGATCCTTGTAGACCTCGACGCTGTAGTGCGCGTCGCGCCCCACGGCGAGCGGCTTGTCCACGGCCTGACCGCCCGGCCTGCGGAGATCGCGGAAGTAGACGTCGGTCGAGGTCCACCCGTGGGCGACGGTGAGCACCAGGAAGCGGCCGTCCTTGGACACGAGCGCGCCGAGGAAGGTCTTCGGATCGCCCGTCCTGCCGCGCACCACGCGATCCTGCTTCGGATCCTGGCCGAGCCGGTGGAACCGCACCTCCGCGTAGCCGGGCCGATCGGCGACCGGGATCGACGGGTCGGTCGGGAGCCAGACGTAATAAAAGCCGTCGCCGGAGGGCGTCCACGACGCGTACGCGTATTTGCCCCCTTCGATGACGTCCACCTCGGAGCGCTTGCCGGACGCGACATCCATCACATGGAGGGTCGCTTCATCCGAGTTGTTCTTCTGGACCTTGTAGGCGACGTTCTTGCCGTCCCACGACACTTCCCACCCGCCGAGCGACACGCTGCCGTCGTCAGACCAGCTGTTCGGGTCGAGCAGCGGGCGCTCCTCGCCGCTCTTTCCTTCCTTCCAGTAGACGATCGACTTCTCTTTCGTCGCGTGCCTCCGGCTCAGGAAATACCGCCCCTTGCGGTGGCGCGGCGCGGACACCGCATCGATGTAGAAGAGCTGCTTGAGCCTCGACGCGATCGCGTCCCGCTCGGGGAGCCGCGCGAGCTCGGCGCGGGTGAACGCGTCCTGAGCCTGCATCCACTCCTTCACTTCCGGCGCGCCGCCGTCCTCGAGCCAGCGGTACGGGTCGGTGATCTCGACTCCCTGGACGGCGTCTTTCACCGGAACGGCGCGGGTGGTCGGGTACGCGGGGCGGTGAGGATCGGCGGGCGTCGGCGCGGCGCTGGCCGCTGCGGGGGGCGGAGAGGAGCTTGCGATCATGGTGGGACCCGTTCGATGTGCCTTGGCACCTCCGCAGGCGCCAGCGAGGAGCGCCGTGAGGAGCAGGCAGGGAGAGGCCTTCATGGGACGGCGAGCATACCGTGCCCCAGGCGACGGGGGCAGGCGAGTTCGCCGCGCGCGCTCGAGGATCGAGCGCTCCGCGCGCGACGGCCGCGACGGCCGCGACGGCCGCGACGGCCCCCGGCGAGCGCCGCCGCGCGCCGCCGGCAGGTCATCCGGCGAACCGGATCTCCGATGGACTCGCTTCAAGCACGCTTCTCGTTCTGTCCCGACATGCGGTCCGTCGCAGGGCTGGATGCTGCGGCAATCGCGCGGCGACGCACGCCGACGCGCGCCGACGCGCGCCGACGGCCCGCGCGTCCACGACGAGAGAGCGCGGCCCGGGTGCGCCCGCGCTGGCGTCGGGCGGCGCGCCGATCGGGAAAGGCCATCGGATTGCGATGCCGGAGGCCCCCGTCATCGTATAGGAAAGGGAGCCCATGGCGACGTCCCTCCCCCTGCGGCGTGCGGCCGCGCTGCCGGCGCTCCTCGGCCTCGGCCTGCTCCATTCCACCGCGTCGGCGCAGGAGGCGGCGCCCGGAGGCGCGGAGAGCCCGCCGCCCGCGAGGGACGCCGGCACCGCCGCCGCGGCCGCGCCGCCGCCGGGGAATGCGGTCCCCGACCCCGGCGGCGCGGATCGGCAACCCGACACGGCCCCGCGGCTTGCCGAGGATGCGCCCATCGTGGACCCGCTGTTCGCGCCCAGGAAGGCGGTGCGGCGCAGCGGGTTCGCCGCCGGGATCGCGGGGGGCCTCGCGCTCGGCAGCGCCGCCGGATTCCCCAACGATGTTCAGAAGATAGGATACGAACGCTACTACACCGAGACCGGCGTCGGCATCGGCGGCGGCGGTTATGTCTGGCTCGGCGGGGTGCTCGCGGACTGGCTCACGTTCGGCCTCGCGTTCGGTGGGCACGGCCTGAGCGCCGCGGATCATGGCGCCCTGGCGGGCGGGGTCATGTTCCACACCGAGGTATTCCCGCTCTTCTCGCTCGGGGAGCGCTGGCGAGAGGTGGGTGTCATCGTCGATGCCGGCACCGGCGTGGCCTACACGACGCCGGACGGCAGCGACGCCGACGTCATCGACGGCGCGCTCCCCGCCCGCATCGGCGGCGGCGTGTTCTACGAGGGGATCCGGCTCTGGAAGGTGTCGATGGGCCCGTGGCTCTACGCCGATTACACCTGGAGCACGTCCGTCCGCCAGCCAGGGTTCTACCTGGGCTGGCGCACTGCCCTCTATACCGGGCCCTGACCCGCTCGGGCCCTGATCTCGTGGTCTACGCCTGCAGCTCCGGCGCCCGCCGCCGCATCAGCGCCTCCTGCCTGGGCGGCGCCAGCGTGAGCCGGATCCCGCGCCGGATGAGCTGCATCGCCGCGAAAGACAGCGCCCCCACCAGGATCTTCCGCCCGATCTCGCGCGGCACGCTCGGCTTCCCGCGCGCCGCCACCCAGTCCGGGTGCTGCCACGAGCGCACGAGCGCGCGGACGCGCTCGCCCCGCAGCCGTTCGTCGCGCGCCCGCGCCCCCCGGACCAGCGCGATCACCGCCGCCCCGCCCAGGATCGCGAGCACCAGCCCTCCGGCCGCCACCCCGGGGCCGTGCCGGCGCACCTGGGTCTTCACGTCGAGGAGCGCGTGGCGCCGCCGATCGATCGCCTCGATCGTGTGCAGCAGCCGGTCGCGCAGCTCGTCCGCCTTCCGCTCGAACTCCTCCCGCTGACCGTTCAACCCCTTCATACGACGCGCTCCCGCACCAGCCGCACGTCCGACCCGAGGCGGCCGCGCGTCCGCTCGAGCGGCCTCCTCGGCGCGCGCCCGTAGCCGACGACGCCCACCACGACCGAGAGCGCGATGAGCGCGAGCCCCATCAGCAGCGCCGGGAGCGGCCCCGGCGAGATCGCCAGCGCGATCGCGACGAGCACCAGCGCCACCCCGAGCAGCGCCGCGGCCGCCGCCGCGCCGAGCGCGACGCCCGACGTCTTCGCCCGCGAGATCTCCTGGTTGATCTCGTCGCGCGCCAGCGCGACCTCGACCTCTATCAGCTCCCTGGCCTCGGCGATCGCCTCCTTCACGAGATCGGCCGTCGAGCTCTCGGGCCTGGGATCCACCTGCCTCATGGGACACCTCTCCGCCTCACAGGATGAACGCGCTCGGGAGCGGAGCAGGCAGCCGCCAGCGCACGGTTCGCCGCGGAGCCCCCGCCTCCGACCGCGCCACGCGGTGCATACGGCACGCCAGCCCCATCCTCGCGCAGGCGCGCGCGCGCTGCGCGGCCGCCGGCCCGCGTCCGCCCGGCGCGGCGGGCGATCAGGGCAGGACGCCGGAGACGACGCGCTCGTGGCCGCCGTAGTCGAGGTGCCTCGCGACGTCGACGAACCCCGCCGCCGCGAAGAGCTCGGCGACCTCACCCGCCTTGCCCGCCTCGACCTCCACCGCCAGCACCCCGCCGCCGGCGAGCCGCGCCGGCGCGGCCGCGACGATGGGGCGCGTGAAGGCGAGCCCGTCCGCGCCCCCCGCGAGCGCGAGGTGCGGCTCGTAGCCGCGGATGTCGATCTGCAGCGCGGCCACGTCCTGGTCCGGGATGTACGGCGGGTTCGCGGTGATCAGGTCGAAGCGGAGGCCGGACGGCACGCCGGCGAAGAGATCCGAGCGCAAAAACCCCGCGTTGACGGCGCCGAGGCGGAGGGCGTTCTCGCGGGCGACGGCGAGCGCGCCGTCCGAGATGTCGATGCCGAGGACGCGGCTGGTGGGCCGCTCGCAGGCGAGGCTCACCGCGACGCAGCCGGAGCCGGTGCACAGATCGAGCACGCGCGCGGAGAGCGCGAGGCCCCTCGTCCGGGCGAGGCCGACCTCGACGAGGATCTCGGTGTCGGGGCGCGGGATGAGCACGCGCGGATCGACGCGGAACGGGCGGCCGTAGAACTCCCGCACACCGAGCAGGTAGGCGACCGGCTCGCCGGCGCGGCGGCGCTGGTGCAGCTCCCGGTAGGCGGCGAGCTCGGCCCTGTCGAGCGGCCGCTCGGCGTCGATGAGCAGCCCGACGCGGTCGATGCCCAGCACCTTGCCGAGCAGGAGCTCGGCGTCGAGGCGCGCCGAGGACGCGCCGCGCTTCCTCAGATCGCCCGAGGCCCACGTGATCACGCGGCGGATCGTCCAGGGCTCGTTCTGCGGCTCGACGTCGGGCTTTGTCACGGCAGCGGGGCGGCGACGGCGTCGCGGACGGCGGCGGAGACGACGGCCTCGACCTCGGCGCGGATCGCGTCGCGATCGGCGACCGAACGGGCCTCGAAGCGCAGCACGAGGATCGGACCGGTGTTCGAAGCGCGGCAGAGGCCCCACGCCCCGCCGCCGAAGTCGATGCGCGCGCCGTCGATGTCCACGACCGGGCGGACGCGGCGGAAGTGCTCGGTCACGCGGCGCACGACCTCGAACTTCACGGCGTCGGGGCAGTCGACCCGGATCTCGGGGGTGGCGAAGGTCTCCGGCACGTCCGCGAGCAGCTCGCCGAGCGGCCGCTGCGCCCGGGCCACGATCTCGAGCAGGCGGACCGACGCGTAGACCGCGTCGTCGAACCCGAACCACCGGTCGGCGAAGAACATGTGCCCGCTCATCTCGCCCGCGAGCAGGGCGCCCTCCTCTTTCATCTTGGTCTTGATGAGCGAATGGCCCGTCTTCCAGAGGATGGGGCGCCCGCCGCGCGCGGCAACGTCCGCGTAGAGCGTCTCGGAGCACTTCACCTCCCCGAGCACGGCCGAGCCGGGGCGCTCCGCGAGGAGCGACCGCGCGAACAGGAGCAGCAGCTTGTCCCCCCAGATCACCTCGCCGCGCTCGTCGACGACGCCGATGCGGTCGCCGTCGCCGTCCCACGCGATGCCCAGCGCCGCGCCGGTCGAGAGCACGCGGGCGCGGAGCGCCTCGAGGTTCTCGGGCACGGTCGGGTCCGGGTGGTGGTTCGGGAACCGGCCGTCGATGTCGCAGAAGAGCGCGTCCGGCGAGAAGCCGAGCGCGTTGAGCGTGCGGACGCCGAGCGGGCCGGCCGCGCCGTTGCCGGCGTCGACCACGAAGCGCACGTCGGTGCGCGACAGGCGGGCCGCGGCGCGCACCGCCTCGATGTAGTCGGCCGCGAGGTCGACCTCGGTGAGCGCGCCCCTCGCCGCCGCCGCCGCCGGCGCGCCCGCGGCGCCCTCCTCGATGAGATCGGCGAGCGCCTGGATCTGCTTGCCGAAGAACGACGCCTTGCCGCGCATGAGCTTGAACCCGTTGTCCGGCGCCGGGTTGTGGCTCGCGGTGATCATGATCGCGCCGTCGGCGTGGAGGTGGTGCGCGGCGAAGTAGAGCAGCGGCGTCGGCCCGACGCCGGCCGAGGTCACGTCGGCGCCGCCCGCGAGCAGGCCCTCCGTCAGCGCGGAGAACAGCCGCTCGCTCGAGAGGCGGCCGTCCCGGCAGACCGCGACCCGCGGGCGGGCGCCGCCGGACGAGGCCCCGGCGGCGAGCTCGCGGCGGAGCAGCAGGGCGAAGGCGGCGCCGAGCTCACGGGCGAGCTCGCTCGAGAGGTCGCGCTCGGCGTCGCCGCGGATGTCGTACTCGCGGAAGATGGTTCGGGGGACCTTCATAGACCACGCGGAGGAACGCTCGGCGACGCGCTGCAGCGGGGGCCGGCGCGGAGGATGCTCTGACACGGCGCGATCGTGGGTGAAACGAAAAACGCTCGCCGCGGCGCGGGCCTCCGGCTCGCCGGCCCACCAGATTGCGTTCCTGGCCGCCGGCCGGGTAAGTTGGGCCCCGTGGAGCCCAGCACCGCATCATGACGCGCGTACAGAGAACCGGTCTCGCTGCCATGCTGGCCCTCTCCGCCTGCCTCGCCCGCAGCGAGGTCGCGCGGGCGGCGGAGCCGTCGCCCGCCGCCCTGCCGATCACGGTCGTCGCCATCCGGACCGACGACGCGTACGACCAGGCGGGCGCGCTGACCCAGGCGCTCCGCTCCGCGATCAAGGAAGCCCGGGGGTGGTCGGTCGGCGAGGGGGATTTCTCGCTCGAGGTCCTGACGCTCTCGCTGCAGTGCCCCGATGTGCCCGACGAGGGCTGCCAGACGCGCATCGCCGACCACATCAGGAGCGACCGCTACCTCTGGGGCGTGCTCCGCAAGAGCGACACCAACGTGGAGGGCTCGCTGAACCTCTGGACCCGCGGCAAGCCGACCTCGAGCGTCCCGGTGAAGTACAGCGCGAACCTCACCGAGGCCAACGACGAGCCGCTCCGGAAGATCGCGGCGGACGCGATCGCGTCGCTGACCGGCGGACCGCCGATGGGGTCGCTCCGCGTGAGGACGGGCGCCGCGCAGGCGAGCGTGCTCATCGACGGAAAGCCGGCCGGCAACGTGCAGAACGGCGAGGGGACCTTCCCGGTCACGGCCGGGCCGCACCGGGTGCGCGTGAAATCGGCCGGGTTCCTCGACTCCGAGGCGTCGGTCGTGGTCGTGCCCGTGAACACGACCGACCTCGCGCTCAGCCAGATGCCCGCCGAGCCGTCGCAGTCCAACTGGAAGCGGATCGGCGGGTTCATCGGCCTCGGCGCGGGGGCGGCGTTCGGGACCGTCGCCGTCATCAGCTCCGTCCAGGTCGCCAGCATCCAGAGCGACCCGCAGTACAAGGCCTACCGGGCGCTGTTCACCACCGAGGTCGGCGACGTGTGCGCGCCCGAGCAGCGCGAGGCCGTCCGGGGCGACATCACCGCCGACGCGAGGACGGCCGACGCGGGCATCCGGCTCTGCGAGAAGACGGACACGTTCATGGGGCTCCAGTACGTCTTTTACCCGCTGGCCGTGGTCTCCGCGGGCCTCGGCGCCTACCTGCTCGTGACGAGCGACAGCCGGAGCGGGGAGCGCACCGGCTGGACCGTGCAGCCCAGCGTCGGCCTCGGCGCGGGCGGCCTCGACGTGACCTACCGCTGGTGAGCCGCGCCGCCCGTTCCGCGCGCCGGGAGCCCGGGGAGGGGCGACGATCATGCGGGTGATCGCCGGCCGGCTCGGCGGGCGGCGGCTCGCCGCGCCGCGCGGCGAGGGCACGCGGCCGACGGCGGACCGCGTGCGCGAGGCGCTCTTCTCCTCGCTCGGCGACGTCACCGGCGCGCTCGTCTGCGACCTCTACGCCGGCACCGGCGCGCTCGGCATCGAGGCGCTCTCGCGCGGCGCCCGGCGCGCGGTCTTCGTCGAGAGCGGCCGGCCCGCGCTCGCCACGCTCCGCGAGAACCTCGCCGCGCTCGGCCTCGCGGACGCGGCGCGCGTCGTCCCGCTCCCGGTCGAGCGCGCGCTCGACCTGCTCGCCGACGAGGGCCCCTTCGATCTCGCGCTGCTCGATCCGCCGTACGCCGCCCTGACCAAGGCCGCCGCCGCGGCCGCGCGCCTCGCCGGGCCGCTCGGGTTGCTCGCCCCGGCCGGGCGCCTCGTCCTCGAGCACGCGCGCCGCGATCCTTCCCCGGAGATCGCCGGGCTCACCTGCGCCGCGGTCCGCACCTACGGTGACACCGCGGTGTCGTTCTACGCGCGCTGAACGGCCGTCCGCGTGGAGCCAACATGTTCATCCGGGGCGCATCCAGTTTCCTGGCGCGCTTCCCTGGCCACCCTTGTAGACTCGCCCCCGCCGGGCGCGCCCGCGTCTCGGCTCCGGCGCACAGGGCCCGCCGACGCGGCCGGCCCCGCGCGCCTCTCCGGGAGGACTTCTCAACGTGTCCGCATCGATGCCCCCGTCGTCCCAGCAGATTCCTGGAAAATCTAGCAATTCTGGGATTTACATCGCAGGAATGGTCGTCCTCGCCGCGCTCACGGCGGGCCTGCTCTACTGGAAGCTGCGCCCGGAGCCGGAGGCGCCGCCAGCGGCGCCCACCGCCGCTGCCCGCACCGAGACGAAGCCGGCGGAGCCGCCGCCGCTCTTCGCGCCCCCGCCGCCGCCGCCCGTCGAAGAGGTCGAGGACGCCGGGGTGGACGCTGGCAAGGTCGCTTCGGGGCAGGGCCCGGCGACGACCGGCAAGTCGCCGTGCTCCGCCAAGTGCGGCGACGGCGCCAGCTCGCCCGCGCTCGACTCCGCCGTCCTCGGGCTCGCTCGCTCGGCGCAAGGTTGTTATAACCGCGCGCTGCGCACCTCGGAGGTCTCCGGCAAGCTGACGGTGAGCGTGCAGGTCGCCTCGACGGGCGCGGTGTGCAGCGCCTCGATTCTCAACGACACGGTGGGGTCGGGCGAGATCTCGTCTTGCGTCCTGGGGCGTTTCCGCGGCAAATCACTGCCTCCGCCGCAGAGCGGATGCGTCGTGGTGAACGTTCCGATCAACTTCACCATCAAGCAATAGGAAGCAGCCGATGCGAATGCTCCCCCTCCGGATGGCCAGCCTGCTCCTCCTCGCGCTCGCGCTGCAGAGCGCCGCGTGCCGCGTCGAGGAGGGGACCACCCCGAGCTGCAACGACAACCTCGACCCCGAGCACGGGATCGTGACGATCCCCGGCGGGTGCCATCAGCTCCCGTACTGCATGGTGGACGGCCAGCGGGCGGCCCCCGCGGAGTGCTGCAAGAACGAGGCGGGCATGGTCAACGAGGCGTGCGCCAGGGGGTATGCGTCCCTGACCGCCTCGGCCAGCACGACGTCGGCGAGCGGCTCCGGCGGCAGCGGCGGCGACGGCGGGAGCGGCGGCTCGGGCGGCGACGGCGGCGCGGGCGGCGGCGGGGGCGCTGGCGGCTCGGGCGGCGCGGGCGCCGGCGGCTCGGGCGGCGGCGGGGGGAGCGGCGGCTAGGCCGCGCGCATCCATCGCGCCGTGGCGAGGAGCGCCGCTTCCACGCGGGGGATCCTGCTCTCGGTCGCCTACGACGGGCGCCCGTTCGCGGGCTTCGCCCGTCAGCGCGACCAGCGCACGGTCGCGGGCGAGCTGCTCGGCGCGCTGCGCGCCATCGATCCGGCCATCCGCGAGATCCGCGGCGCGAGCCGCACCGACGCGGGCGTCCACGCGCGCGACCAGCGCGTCGCCTTCGACACGGCGGCGCCGCTGCCGCCGCGCGGCTGGGTCCTCGCCACCGCGCGCCACCTGCCCGATGAGATCGTGATCCGTCGCGCCGCCGTCGTGCGCGTCGGGTACTCGCCCCGCTTCGAGAGCCTCCGCAAGCGTTACCGCTACCTGATCCTCCGGGATCTGGTCCGCGATCCGTTCCTCAGCCGGCGCGCGTGGCGGGTCGAGGGCCTCACGGACGAAGCGATCGAGCGGGCGCGCGCCGAGGCGCTCGCCGCGAAGGGCACCCACGACTTCGCGGCGTTCCGGACGAGCGCGGACGAGCGGACGACCACGGTGCGCACGCTGTACGGCATCGAGCTGTCGCTCGACCCTGCGGATCCGCGCCTCGTCCGGATCGACGTCGAGGGGAACGCGTTCCTGCACAACATGGTGCGCATCCTGGTCGGCACCTTGATGGACGTGGCGCGCGGCCACCTCGCCCCCGGCGCGATCGCCCGCGCGCTCGCGTCACGCGACCGGCGCGACGCCGGGATCACGGCGCCGCCGGACGGGCTCTACCTGGAGCACATCCACCTGCGCGACGACGGCCAGGATCCCTGGCCCAGCGGGCCATCGGACGGCTCCTCGGCGGACGACGCCGTGCCGGAGGGCGCCTCGGCGGCGGACGACGCCGCGCCGGCGGCGGACGATGCGGGGGCGGGGCCCGAAGCGGGCGCCGGGGCCTAGGACCGCGGATCACAAGTCCTGCCAGGGATCTGCCTCGCGAGAGGAGAGAGATTTCAACGCAAAGGCGCAAAGGCGCAAAGACGCAAAAATGCATTTGTTTTTTTGCGCCTTTGCGCTCTTTGCGCCTTTGCGTTGAAATCTCTCCCAGATCCCTGGCCGGACATCTGGCGGGCGGAGCTGGGACCTGCGCACAGCCCGAGGCGGCACGCTGCCCGACCCGGCGCGTCCCCGCGACCCGCGCGCTTTCCGCACGCCAGGAGGTTGCGTTCGTGAGCGCTTCCCGTCTTACCTCTTGCCTCGCTGCCAGGCCCCCCGCTCCGCGGACCGCGGACAGGCCCTCTCCCACGCGCTGGAGGAAGCATGAACTCGCGTCGGCTGACTGCATCCCTCGCCCTGCTCGTCCCTGCCCTCTCGCTCCCGTCGCTCGCGGGCGCCCAGCCGTCCGCAGCGCCGGCGCCGGCGCCCACCGTCCGGGCGCCCTCCGCGCTGCCCAAGGCGGCGCCCTCGCCCGCGCCGTCCCGCGCCGCCGCCTCCAGCGCCGCCGCGGCCGCCGGCACCGCCGATCTGCGCCGCCTCGGCGAGGCGTTCGCCGACGTCGCCGACAAGGTCGGCCCCGCGGTCGTCCAGATCGAGGTCGCCGTCGGCGAGGACGTCTCCTCGCCGCTGCGCTGGTTCCGCGACGGCGGCCAGCGCCGCGGGCTCGGCTCGGGCGTCATCTTCTCCCCGGACGGCGGCATCCTCACGAACAACCACGTCATCGACGGCGCCCGCGCGATCACCGTCCGGCTCCGCGACGGCCGCATGTTCGCCGGCCGCGTGGCGGGCCGCGACCCCGCGACCGATCTCGCCGTGCTCCGCATCGACGCGAAGGACCTGCCCACCGCCACGTTCGCCGACAGCGACGCCGCCCGCGTCGGCGCCTGGGTGGTCGCGATCGGCTCGCCCTTCGGCCTCGGCCACACGGTCACCACGGGCGTGCTCAGCGCCAAGGGGCGCGGCGGCGTCGGCGTGAACGACGTCGAGGACTACCTCCAGACCGACGCGAGCATCAACCCCGGCAACTCGGGCGGCCCGCTCGTCGACCTCGACGGCCGCGTGCTCGGCATCAACACGATGATCGTCAGCCGCGGGCAGGGCATCGGGCTCGCGGTGCCGGCGAACATGGCCCGGCGCGTGGCCGAGCAGCTGCTCCGGCACGGCCGCGTCGAGCGCGCCTGGATCGGCGTCGGGCTCCAGGATCTCACGCCCCAGCTCGCGGCGGTGATGCCGAACGCGCCCCGCGCCGGCGCGCTCGTCAACGCCGTCAACCCGAGCGGCCCCGCGGCCAGGTCGAACCTCCAGCCGGGCGACGTGATCACGTCGGTCGCGGCCAGGCCGACGCGCGACGCGCAGGACGTCATCCGCGAGCTCTTCAACCACAACGTCGGCGAGACGCTCGCGCTCGAGGTCGCGCGCGGCGGCCAGCGGTACCAGACCCGGGTGACGCTCGCCGCGCGGAACGAGCCGCCGCCGCCGGCGCTGCCGGTCCAGCGCGCGCCCGCCCCGCACACGGGCCTCGGCCTCACCCTGCGCGACGCGCCGGCCGAGCGCGGCGACCGCGGCGAGCGCGGCGAGCGCGGCGAGGGCCGCTCGCTGGCGCGCGTGGCCTTCGTGGCGGACGACTCGCCCGCCGAGCGCGCGGGGCTGCGCCCGGGCGACGTGATCCTGGAGGCCGACGGCCGCCGCGCGCCCACCGCCGCCGAGGTCGAGGAGGCCGCGCGCGACGGCGAGCTCCTCGTCCGGGTGCAGCGCCGGGGCGCGGCGTTCTACGCCGCCCTCAAGCGCTGACCCGCGCCGGCGCAACGCCCCCGGAAAATCCGACGCGGACAAATGGACTGCCCGCGCTCGCCTTGGTAGTCAGGGTACCGTGCACGTCGGACTCGACCGTCTCCCGGATCTCTCGCAGCTCCAGCGCATCCGGTCGGCTCGCCTGGGGGTCCTCGCGCACCCGGCGAGCGTCGACCGCGAGCTCACCCACATCGCGTTCGTCCTCGAGCGCCTCGGCGTGCGCCCGCGCCTCTACTTCGGCCCGGAGCACGGCTACGGGGGCGAGGCGCAGGACATGGCGGCCGTGACGAGCGCCGTCGACGCGCGCTCCGGCGCGCGCATCGTCAGCCTGTACGGCGACAGGTTCGAGGATCTCTCGCCCTCCGCCGAGGATCTCGCGGAGATCGACCTGCTCCTCATCGATCTCGCCGACGTCGGCGCGCGCTACTACACGTTCGTCTGGACGGCGCTGCTCGCGCTGCGGGCGGCCCACGCGGCGGGCGTGCACGTCGTGCTGCTCGACCGGCCGAACCCCATCGGCTGCGCGCCGGAGAGCGTCGAGGGCGCGACGCAGGCGCCGGGGTTCCTCTCGTTCGTGGGCCTCGAGCCCGTGCCGATCCGCCACGCGCTCACGGCGGGCGAGCTGGTCGCGCTCTTCGCGCGGCGCGAGGGCATCCCGCTCGGCGACGTCGCCTGCGGCCTGCAGGTCGTCGCGGTCGAGGAGCACCGCCGCGAGGCGCTCGCCGCCGAGTGGGATCGCCCGTTCGTCCTCCCCTCGCCCAACATGCCGACGGCGGACACCGCGCTCGTCTACCCGGGCGGCTGCCTGATCGAGGGGACGAACCTGTCGGAGGGCCGCGGCACGACGCGCCCCTTCGAGATCGTCGGCGCGCCCTGGCTCGACGGCCGCGATCTCGCCGCGCGCCTCGCGTCCACGGGGCTGCTCGGGTTCATCGCGCGGCCGCTCACCTTCCGGCCGACCTTCCAGAAGCACGCCGGCAAGACCTGCGGCGGCGTTCAGATCCACGTCACCGACCCGCGCACCTTCCGTCCGGTCGCGACCTACCTCGCGCTCACCGCGTTCGCCCACCGGCAGCAGCCCGAGCAGTTCCGGTTCCGCACCGAGCGTTACGAGTACGTCGACACGATCCCGGCCTTCGATCTGCTCACCGGGTCGGCCGCGGCGCGCCTCGCCATCGAGGCCGGCGAGGATCCGCTGGCGATCGCCCTGGAGGCGTCGCGCCCGGATCCGGCCTGGCCCGAGGTGATGCGCGAGGCGCAGGCGGCGCTCGCCGCCGCCGGCTGAGCGGCGCCCGCGCGGCTCAGCGATCGTAGCGATCGTAGGGCTCCGGCCGGGAGAGGACGCCGGCCGCGTACCTCGTCGTGAGGACGACGAGCACGATCGCGAGCCCGGCGACGACGGAGAAGATCCGCGCCGGGCCCTCGGCGGAGAAGCCGAACAGCCAGGGCGAGGCGATGAGACCGACCCCGAGGGAGGACTCCAGCGCGCCGTGCACCGGAAACGGGATCTTCCTGGCGGCGCCGAGCGGCTGATCGGACAGCAGCGTCACGACGAGGTGCGTCAGGGCGGTGACATAAGAGACCGCCGTCGGCACCGGCCCGAAGCGGAGCGCGAGCGGCGCGAGCGCGAGCAGGACGACGATCGCGTAGTCGACGTACCCATGGAGTCGGGGAGACATCAGCTTCATCGGTCCCTCCTTGGAGGAGCTCCCCGCACGGCGGTGCATCGTATGTGCCGGAGAGCGGTCGTCAGCGCGCGCGCAGCCGGCGGCGTGGCGCCGCGCGCCCCGGAGAGCAGGGCGGTTATTCCTCGTCCGGGACGGGCGCGAGGGTGCTTGTCGTGCTCACGGGGAGCGAGCGCGTGCTCACAGGGAGGGAGCGCGGCGTGCGCGCGCGCGCGCGATCCGGCACGGGGCGGGGCCGGCACGGGGCGGCGGCCGGCGCGGGCGGGCGTGGGGCCGGCCGCGCTTGACGCGACCCCCGCGGGGCGCAGGTTCCGTGCATGCAGGCCGGATCTCGCGTCGGCCGGCGGGCAGCGCGCGCGGCTGCCGCGCCGCGCAATCTGACCTGCGCGCGGGCGAAGCGCCGGTCATGAGCTCGGCGCCGCGGCTCACCGGCCGTGTCGTCCTCCCCGGCGATCCCGGCTACGACGACGCGCGCGAGGTGCACAACGCGCGCTTCTCGCGATCTCCTCGCGCCATCGTGTTTTGCCAGGACGCGCAGGACGTCGTGAATGCCATTCGTTGGGCGACCGCGCGAGGCGCGGAGATCCGGGCGAGGAGCGGGCGGCATAGCTATGAGGGGTTCTCCGTGGTCGACGACGGGCTCGTCATCGACGTGAGCGACCTCCGGAGCGTCCGCGTCGACCGCGAGCGCGGGATCGCCGTCATCGGCGCAGGCGCGGATCTCATCACCGTCTACGACGCGCTCTGGCAGGTCGGCGTCACCCTCCCTGCGGGCTCGTGCCCCACGGTCGGCATCGCGGGGCTCACGCTGGGCGGCGGGTTCGGCCTCCTCTCCCGCGCGCTCGGCCTCACCTGCGACAGCCTCCTCGCCGTCGAGATGGTCACCGCGGGCGGCGAGGTGGTCCGGGCCGACGCGGAGGACAACCCCGAGCTCCTCTGGGCCTGCCAGGGCGGCGGGGGCGGCAACTTCGGCATCGTCACCTCCTTCACGTTCAAGACGCACCCGATCTCCGACGTCTCCATCTTCAGGATCTCCTGGCCGTGGGCCGACCTCGAGCGGGTGTTCGAGGCGTGGCAGACGTTCGCGCCGCACGCCGACGAGCGACTGACGTGCATCCTCAAGCTCCCGGCGGCAGCTTCGGGCGACATCTCGTGCATGGGCCAGCTCCTCGGGCGGGGCGAGGAGCTGCGTCGGCTGATCCAGCCGCTCTTCTCCTCCACGCGCGGGGCCGAGCCTTCCAGCGCGTCGATCGAGACCATGCCTTACCTCAACGCCGTGGGCCGGCTCGGGGGGCTCGGCGGCGATCCCGAGCGATGGACGGTGCACCCGCGCCAGGAGCAGGCGAGCTACAAGAACACGTCGGCCTATGCGTACGAGCGCTTCGGGGCCGAGGCCATCGCGACCCTCGCCGCCGCGCTCTCGCGCGCGCCGACCCCGAAGTGCCTTGTCCAGCTCGACGGTTATGGCGGCGCCGTCGGCCGGGTCGCGCCCGACGCGACGGCGTTCCCGCACCGGCGCGCGCTGTGGAGCCTCCAATACCAGGCTTACTGGACCGCGGCCGCGGAAGAAGCGGAGTGCGTCGCCTGGGTCGAGGGCCTCCGCCGCGCGATGCTGCCCCACGTGCGCGGCGCCTACATCAACTACGTCGACGCGGAGGTCGAGGGCTGGCTCGCGGCCTACTACGGCCCGAACGCCGCGCGGCTCGCGGCCATCAAGGCGCGGTGGGATCCGCGCGAGGTGTTCCGCTTCGCCCGGTCGATCCCGCCCGCTCCGCCGGAGGCGGCGGAGCTGCCCGCAGGCCGCGCGGCCCAGGGCGGCGCGCCGGACGAGCGCGCCGCGCCGTGATCGCGCCGCGCGGAGCGCAGGTGTTCGCCCGGATCGCCGCGGCGGCCCGCGCGCGGCGGCCCGCGCGCGGCCGGCGGTCCGGGGGGCTCAGCCCGTCGACAGGAGCTCGTCGAGCACGGCGCCGTACTCGTCGAGGAGCGGGTGCGGCGGCAGCGCCCGGGACATCGCGCGCAGCTCTTCGAACCTGGCGATCTGCGCGTCCCTGCCGCGCTTGAACATCGACCACGGGTCGCCGTGCTCGCGCGAGCAGACGATGATGGACTGGAAGTTGTCTATCTTGTCGGCCAGCGTGATCGCCTGCGCTTCCCAGGGCTTCTTGGGGAACGCCTCGAGATAGAGGCGCTTCCTGTCCTCCCAGGGCAGCGCCCGGTCCTGCTCGGTCACGTGGCGGACGAGCGTGGCGACGCGCTCGCCGAAGTGCTGGAGCAGCTCGTCGAACGTGACGCCCTGGTCCTCCATGGCGTCGTGCAGCGCGCCGGCCGCGACCACCTCGTCGTCGAAGCCGTGGCGCGCGAGCAGGACCGCGACGCCGGCGAGGTGGCTGATGTAGGGGACGTCGGCGTTCGGATACTTGCGCTTCTGAGCTCGGTGCCAGACCGCCGCCTGGTCGAGCGCGCGCTTGAGGAGGATGCCCATCGCGGTGTCCCGCCAACCATAGCCGCTCGTGGTCCAGAGCGCAGGCGCTCGAACGTGAGCCGCCCCCGCCGCCGGGACCTCCGTCCCGAAGAGGCCGCGCGCCGCGCGCCGACCGCAGCCCGCCCGGACGCCGCGCCGGTCCGGGAGCCGTTCGTTCAGAGGGTCCGGGGAGGTGTGCGCAAGTCCTACGAAGATGTAGACCACGTCGCTCGTTGCCCAAGACTCCGCAGTTGTCGGCCGGTATACTGGTCCGCGATAGCGGCTTAACCCGTCATGCGAAACCCGCCGACGCAGGGTGCCACCTCATGAGATCTCGGTCTTTCTGCTCGCTGGCCGCCGCGCTGGCCGCCCTCGCCGCCGTGCCCGCGCTCGCCCGCGCGCAGGACGCGCCCGTCAAGCCCGACGGCATGGCCCTGAGCCGCTTCGTCCCGGCGCCGGCCGGGGACCGCATGTTCAGCGTGCCGTCGCCGTTCGCGCCGGGCCACCTGACGCCCCACGTGATGCTGATGGCCGATTACGCGAGCAATCCGCTCGTCCTGCGGCGCGCGCGCGACGGCGCCGAGATCGGCGCGGTCGTCAGCGATCAGCTCACGTTCCGGCTCAACGCGTCGCTCCCGCTCTGGAACAAGGTGAGCTTCGACCTCGACGCGCCGCTCACCGCGCTCCAGTCGGGCGAGAACCCGAACGGCGGCGGCCGCGAGTTCGCGTCCCCGAGCGGCGCGGAGCTCGGCGACCTGCGGCTCGGCGCGCGCGTGCAGCTCTATGGCACCTACCACGACCCGCTCCAGCTCGCGGTCGGCGCGTACCTCTGGCTGCCCACGGGCGCGGCCGACTCGTTCGTGAGCGACGGCCACGTCCGCGCGATGCCCTACCTCGCCGCCGGCGGCCGCCTGGATCGCCTCGTCTGGTCGAGCTCGCTGGGCACCGAGCTCCGGCGCTCCCAGTCGTTCGGCGGCGTGGCGCAGGGGACGATGCTCACCCTGGGCGGCGGCGTCGGGTTCCTCGCCCTCGGCGACCGGCTCCAGGTGGGGCCGGAGCTCACCACCGCGATGGTGCTCGAGGACATCAGCAGCCGCTCGATCAACGCCGAGCTCCTCCTCGACGCCCGGTATCGATTCCTCCCCTTCCTGGAGGCCGGCGTCGGCGTCGGGCCGGGGCTCACCTCGGGGATCGGGACGCCCGACCTGCGCGTCGTCGCCATGGCCGCCTTCACGCCGGAGCAGCCGCCGGACGGGGACAGGGACGGTATCCCCGATCCGGAGGACGCCTGCGCGAGGGTGGCGGGCGAGCGCAGCGCCGACCCGCGCAAGCACGGCTGCCCGCCGCCGCCGGACCGCGACAACGACGGCATCCCCGACGGCGACGACGCGTGCCCGTTCGTCGCCGGCGTCGCGAGCGCCGACCCGCGCAAGCACGGCTGCCCGCCGCCGCCGGACCGCGACAACGACGGCATCCCCGACGGCGAGGACGCGTGCCCGTTCGTCGCCGGCGTCGCGAGCGACGATCCGCGCAAGAACGGCTGCCCGCCGGACCAGGACGAGGACGGCGTGCCCGACAGCGAGGACGCCTGCCCCGAGGTCAAGGGGCCCCGCTCGAAGGACCCGGCGAAGAACGGCTGCCCGGGCGACACGGACGGCGACACGTTCCGCGACGACAAGGACGCCTGCCCGAGGGAGAAGGGCTTCGCGGATCCGGACCCCGAGAAGCACGGCTGCCCGAAGGCGGTGCGGGTGACCGACAAGAACGTCGTGATCCTGCAGCAGGTGCAGTTCGACACGGACAAGGCCACCATCAAGCCGGTGAGCGATCCGCTGCTCGACGAGGTCGCCCAGGTGCTGAAGGAGCACCCGGAGATCGTGCTCATCGAGATCCAGGGTCACACCGACGATCGGGGCACCGACGAGCACAACCGGGTCCTGTCGCAGAACCGCGCCAACTCCGTCATGGCGGCGCTGGTCCGCCGCGGCATCGACTCGACGCGGCTGACGGCGCAGGGCTACGGCCGGGACCAGCCCCTCGACAACAACGCGACGGAGGAGGGGCGGCAGCGGAATCGCCGTGTCCAGTTCATCATCATCAAGAAGGCCGCGTACAAGCCGCAGGTCGAAACCGGAGAGGATCGATGAGAAAGCAGTTGGGCATCACCGGGCTCGCGTCGCTCACGCTGATGGGTCTCACGACCGCCAGCGCGACGGCAGAGCCCAAGCTGCGTATACAGGTCGATCAGAAGGGCGATTTCGCCCTCATCGGGAGCTCGCTCGGGCAGGAGTGCCGCTCTTCGACGCCGAGGCCCAAGGAGGGCACGGTCGGCGCCTGCGGAGCGTCGACCGCCGAGTCGGGGCCCGATCTCTTCTGGCGGTCCGACTCGCCGGCGGACGGCAGCGCGGAGGCGAACCTCGACATCACCCCGGAGATGGCGCGCACGACCGCGGTGCTGACGCTGCCCGAGGGGGCGACGGTGACGCACGCGTTCCTGTACTGGGCCGCGCGCAACGGCGGCGGCGCCGATACCGAGGTGGAGCTCCACCACGAGGGCGGCTTCGAGGGCAAGGTCACCTCCATCGACTCGGTCGAGACGGTGATCAACCAGGGCAAGCCCAAGGAGTCGCACAACTACCAGTCCGTCGCCGACATCACCTCGATCGTGAAGGAGAGCGGCGCGGGGGCTTACCGGGTGGGCGGCGTGGACGTCGTCGACGTCAGGGACCGCGACGACGACGTGGTCTTCGCGGCGTGGTGGATGGTGGTGTTCTACGAGGCGCCGAGATCGCCGATGCGCAACCTCGCGCTGTTCGACGGGCTCGACCGGGTCTCCGACGTGGGCTGGCAGCAGGTCGAGCTCTCGGGCTTCAAGGTGCCCGACGCCGGCTTCGTGGCGAAGCTGGGCATCGTCGCGTTCGAGGGCGACAACTCGAGCTCTGGCGACAGCGTGTTCTTCAATCCCAAGAACCCTGGGAAGCCCGACGTGGCCGAGGCGCTGAGCGACGCGCTCAACCCTGCGGACAACTTCTTCAACAGCACCCGATCGGCCCTCGGAGAGCCGGTGTCGGTGGAGGGCGATCTCCCGAGGATCGCGGGCACGCCCCAGAGCATGTCGGGGGTCGACATCGACATCGTGGATGTCAGCTCGAAGCTCACGCCTGGGGACGATCGGGCGACGCTCGTCGCCACGAGCACGGACGAGCTGTACTTCCTCGCGGGGTGGGTGACGTCGATCTCCAACTTCGGGCCCGACTTCAGCAAGTCGACAAAGGTGGCGACCGACGTCGGCGGGCTGCCGACGTACCGCGGCGACGCCATCGAATACCGCATCACGGCGACGAACACCGGCAACGACGACGCCGTGGGCGCGGTGCTGACCGACGTGCTGCCGCCCGGCGTGACGTTCGTCCCGGGCTCGCTCTCGATCGTCGAGGGGCCGAACGCCGGTCCTCAGACGGACAGCCCTGGAGACGATCTCGGCGAGTACGATCCGCAGACGCGGACCGTCACGTTCCGGCTGGGCGAGGGGGCGGACGGCGCGAAGGGCGGCGGCATCCCTGTCGACGGGAGCGTCACGGTGCGCTTCGAGGTCACGGTCGACGCGGACGCGCCGAACGTCATCAAGAACCAGGCGCGGATCGCCGCGGCGGGCGCGCTCGGCGCGCCGGTGAGCGACGACCCGACGGACGGCAACGGCGCCGCCGCCGGCGCGCCGCCGACCGAGGTCGCGGTGGAGCCGGAGGATTTCTACGCCGCGGGGAGCGGCATGATCGGCCCTTGCGCGACCAGCCCGGGAGGCGGGGATGGCAGCGCCGGCTGGCTCGCGGGGCTCGCGCTGGCGGGGCTCCTCCGCAGGCGGCGCCGCGCGTAGCGCGAGGGGCGCGGCGTCAGCGGAAATGACATCGAGCGGTGCCGCGCAATTGCGGCAAGGGAATGCATGTCATCGCTCGATCGTCATTCACACGCGCGCCTGCGCTGCTCGCCCAGCGGTAGTGCTCAAAGTTGCCCGGAGAGAGTTCACATGAAGGCGGGAAGGCAGGAAGATCATTGATCTTTTCTTCCCGCCTTCCCGCCTTCCCGCCTTCATGTTCAATTTTGAGCACTGCCCGCCCAGCTGGGTGGGATGCGGGGTGGGCGCGGGCTGGTGTTTGAGCCCAATAGACGTCCTGTGTCCGGCGTGCGCAGCACGACGGGCACAGGGCATCTAAGGCGAGCTCAGCCCGCGCCCACCCCGCGCGACGACCCCCCTCTCCGGGGGCCGGGCGGCTCGGCGAGACCTGCGTGACCGAGAGGAACCAGGCACGCGAGACCGGCTCGAGACGAGCTTCAGTTGATGGTGAACGACTTGCTGACCGAGACCGGCCCGCCGCCGAAGGCAGGCACGCGCGCGCCGCGGAACAACCGCGCCACGCAGCCGCCGACGCTCGTCCCGGCGAAGGGCGCGCCCTGCACCTCGGCCGACGTGACGTTGCCGCTCGGCGCGAAGGTGACCTTGACCTTCCCGGTGCCCGTCGGCCCCCCGGCCTTCTTGCAGCTCTTGGCGGACCCAGCCGCCGCGCCGAGCGCCGAGCTCGCGGCGCCGCGGTTGAACTCGCCGCCGCCGCCGGAAGGCGCCGGCTCCGCCGCGGGCTTCGACGCCGCCGGCTTGTCCGCCGCTGCAGCAGGCGCAGGCGCGGACGACGGCCGCCCCTTGTCCGCCGGCTTCTCGGCCGCCGCGCTGGGCGCCGGCTGATCCGGGGCCGCCGCCGACGCGGCAGGCTCCTCGGCGGCCGGCGCCGCCGTCTCCGCGGGCGGCGGCGTGGCGGCCGCCGCCGTCTCGGTCGGCGTCGGCGCGGGCTCCGGCGTCGCCGCCGGGCTCGGCGCCTCTGCAGGGGCAGCGTTCGTCTGCTCCGGCGTGGTCGTGGACGTGTCCTCCTTCGGCGACTGCATGAAGAAGAAGGCGACGCCGCCGATCAGCACGACCGCGGCGACCGCGGCGGCGATCACGCCCAGGCGGCCCTTCTTGGCCGAGGGCTCCGGCGCCGCCATCGGGGAGAGCGGCAGGAGCGGCGGGGGCGGCACCGACGACTTGGCCGAGGCCGACAGCGACGGCGGCGGCCGCGAGTCCGTCACCGGCGCGAGCAGGGGCGGGGGCGCGAGCATCGGCGCGGAGGCGATCGCGCCGCCGCCGAGGTTCAGCAGGTCGTCGTAGCCGGTACGCCCGTTGTTCTTCGCGGGGCGGCTCGACAAACGCCGGCCGGCCGGGGTCTCCTCTTGCTTCTCTTTGGCCGCGTTCTCGGTCGCGGTGAGCGCCGAGAGCGAGAAGAGGACGGAGTTCTCGTTGCGCTCGCCCACCTGACGATCGCCGCCGGGCGGCGGGGCCGACGGTGCCGGCTCGGTGGCCCGCTCGGCGGCGGCGGCGCTGAAAACGTCGACCGCGGCCGCGCGGCCCGGGCGGCGCGCCGCCGTGGCAGGCGCAGCAGCGGCAGGCGCGCCCGCGGCCGCGCCGCCGTCGGCGGCCGGCGCAACCGCGGCAGCCCCCGCAGACGCCGCCGCGGCAGCCCCCGCAGACGCCGCCGCGGCAGCCCCCGCAGACGCCGCCGCGGCAGCCCCCGCAGACGCCGCCGGCACCGGCGCGCGCTTCGCCTCCTTCATGACCACGGTCCCCTCGGGGCCGAACCTGAGCCCGGCCGGCGCCGGCGCCACAGGGACCGGCGCAGCAGCCGCCGCGGGCACCGCCGCAGGCGTCGGCACCGCCGCAGCCGCGGGCACGGCGGCAGGCGCCGGCGCGGGTGTGGCGGCAGGCGCCGGCACCGCCGCGGGCGCCGCCGCAGCAGCAGGCGCAGACGTCGCGACCGCAGCGGCCGCCGCATCCGCCGCCGGCGCCGCATCGTCCCGGGAGGAAAATCGCTCCTTGAGCTCGGGGACGCTGGCGATCGGGAGCCAGTCGCTCATCCCCTCTTTCCAGACGTACGTGTCGTTGCTCAGCGCTCCGCGCCCGTACTCGGTCACGAGCTGGGCGGTCGTCATGGTCCGCTCGTCGCCCTCGGCGACGTTGACGGTCCACTCGTCGGGCGCCGCCGTCGAGGGCGCGCCGCCGGCGTCGGCCACGAGCTTCGCGTCGGCGTCCTCCGCGAGGTCGCCCTGCTGCCCCACGGTGGCGTCCTGCGACGGGGCCGAGGCAGCCTCACTCGCGCCGTGGACGACCATCGCGTGGTTGCATTTTTTGCATTTGATCTTGACCGTCTTGCCGACGACCTTCTCGTCCGCAATCGTGTACTTCGCCTGGCACGACTCACACGTAATCTTCATGCGACTGTCGCCCTTCCCGTTCCGGCCTGCGGGCATGGGTTCAACGACCACACACGCGCACAATCACGCGGCCCGGTCGGTTGACGGAGGATAGCGGGACCGCGCGAGACCGATCAAGGAGCCGGCCTTTTTTGTGTCCACCGCGGCGCGGTGCAGCGAGATGACGCAGCGCGTGTCCGTGCCCCGCGCGACGCGCGAAGGGCGCCGCGCTCAGTTGAGCAAGACCAGCTGCGTGCCGTCTTTGCCGCAGAACATCGCCTCGCCCGGATAACGGTCGCCGCAGGTAGGGCAGATCTTTCCACGAGCGCGCGGCGTCGGCCCGACCGGCCCCGCGCCGCCCGCGGCCGGCGCCGCGAGCGCGGCCCCGGAGGACGCCGGCGCATCGTCCGCCCCGGCGCCGCCGCGCTCGCCGCCCGTCGAGGCGGGGCCTTCGAGCTCGCCGGCGCGCCGGCGGCCGCGGCGGAGCAGGATCAACCCCGCGAAGCCGAGGCAGGCGGCGACCCCGCCCACGATGGCGACGAACAGGTTCTTGCGCTCGCGCCCGACGTCCTCGCCCGAGGTCGTGCGCCCGCCGATGGTGCCGGCCGCGATCACCGCGACGGCGGCCTGATCGCTCTCGCCGGCCTCGTTGAGGCCGCTCGTGGCGAGGAGCGCGTCGTACCGATCGGGGCTCGTCACCTCGATCGCGACGGTCACGCCCTTGCCGGCGACGGACGCCACGAGGCCGAGCGACCCCTCGCCCGCGTCCGCGCCGAGCGAGAGGGCGCCCGTCGCGTCGACCGTCGCGGCGGACGCGAGCGGCCCCGGCGCGATCGACCACGCGGGTCTGGTCGGGAGCGCGCACCCCGCGGCGTCCATGACCAGCGCGCGAAACTGGAAGCGCTCGCCCGGCCGCATGAGCTTGCGCGACGGCGTGACCTCGAGGCGCGCGGGCTCGCCGGGGGCGTCGCAGGTGCGCGGAGGAGCGGGCTTCTCGGAGGCGGCGGGCGGCGCGCTCGCCGCGGGCGGCGCGCTCGCCGCGGGCGGCGGCGCGCTCGCCGCGGGCGGCGCTTCGCCCTCGCGCCGGACGAGCGTGTAGGTCCGCGTCCTCGTCACGGAGGCGCTGCAGGTCGTGTCCTGGATGATGAACTGGTACTGCCCCGTCTCCACCATGCGGATGCTGGCGTCGGTCGCCTGCGTCGTCGTGGTGACCACGGCCCGGCGGGGGTCGTTCGGCGGGGTCGTGCAGCGCGTCTGCCAGGAGCGCGCGTCGCCGGAGGCCGAGTGCTTGCTGCGCGCGAGCCCGGGCATCTGCTCCCAGCACTCGGCGGTGCTCCACGACCGGCCGGCGCCCGAGATGGAGAGCTCCGAGCCGTGCTGCTGGATCTGCACGGCGCCGCCCGGGGCGCCGTGCGGGCGCGGCCTGGGCCCGCACGCCTCCCCCCACGCGTCGATGGACCACTGCTCGGAGAGCGCGCTCGCGGTCCAGGCCCCGCTCAGCGTCGGCTGTCCCTGCGCGGCGCTCGTGCTCGAAACCGCGAGCGACGCGAGCGACGCGAGCGACGCGAGGAGCATGGCCGGCGAGGCGAGCAGCGGGCGTCCCACGGCCGAACCCTAGCAGCGCCCGCGCGCGCGCGGCAGCCGGCAGGCTCGGGGCCCCCGCCCGCGCGGGCGCCCCGCGCGAGAGCCCAGGCGTGAGCGGGTTCGCTCGCTCCGCGGCTCCTTCGCGCGCCCTCGTCCAGGGCGGCGCGGGCGAAGCGCGGCAGCGCCCGCGCCGCCCTGGACGAGGGCGCCGGCGCCGCTCGTGCCCCTCTCGACGAGGACGGCGAGGCGGCGAGGCGGCGGGCGGCGAGGAAGGCCCCAGGCCGGCGCAACGCCAGCGCGAGCCCGGCGGGCGGCGGGTGTGGGCCTCTGCGGCAGGCGGTGGACAACCGGCGCCCGCCTCCCTCGCTCAAGCCGTAGGCCAAAGCACTCAACCATGCACAAAACGCATCGCGCCCCGAAAAACGATCTAGACACGCGACGCGGAGATTCGTTATCTTGAAAAATGGTCTCGTGCGCACTCTGCATCAAATCTCGTCGGGCACTCCCGCGTGCATGATCCGATCGTGCTCGGCCCTGGGCCGAGCACGATCGACGATCGGAGATCGAAGAAGCGTTGCCGCGGAGCCCGCTCGTCCCTGCGCTCCTCTTCGTAGGACGCAAACGGCCCAAAAGCGTCACCGCACGACCCAAGCACGACCCAAAATCGTCACTTCGCACCTCGGTGTTTTTTTGGCGCCTCCCCGAAAAAAGATCTGGACACTTCAAGGACCGAGTTGCAAGTTTGAACACTGTCCCTTTGCGCATCCGCTCTCCGATCGAAGCCAAAGCGCCCGCGTACCTGATCTGATCCAGATCGGCCCGCGGGGCTCAGTCCGATAGGAGCCCGCGAAACCGACCTCGCCTGGCCCGTGCGCCATGGCGCCTGCTATTCGGATGACGCTCCCGCAATGGTTCACCCGTGAGGACCTCAAGGAGCTACCAATGAAGCAGATCGCAATCGCCTCCTCCGCCGCGCTCGCCACCCTGTTCATCACCGCGACCAGCCTCGCCAACACCGCTGCGCCGTCCCCCACGTGCACCGTGATCAAGCGGGGTGTCCTGGGCGACATCTACAACGCCGAGATCTGGAGCCTCGCCCCGAGCTACCACGTCCCGTCCCCCCATGAAGTCAACACCGGGTACTCCAGCACCGTCGGCGAGAAGCGCGCCCTCTTCCGCTTCGATCTGAGCCCCATCCCCGCCGGCTCGCTCGTCACGTCGGCCAAGTTCTACGCCCTGACCTACACGAGCACGGCCAAAGCCGTGTACGTCCACCAGGTGCTCGCCCCCTGGGACGAGTCGCTGGTCACCTGGAACAACCTCGGCGCCATCGACCCCGCCTCGTTCACCTCGTTCGTGCCCAACGTCACGGGGTGGAGCTCGGTCGATCTCACCGGGCTCGTGCAGGACTGGGTGAGCGGCGTCTCACCGAGCTACGGCATCCTCCTCGAGGAGGGCTCCTCCGGAAAGACGTCTTATAAAGGCAGCGCCCACACCGACCTCTCCTACCGCCCGCTCCTCGAGGTCTGTTACACGGCGCCGAAGGGCACGATCGGCGACAAGGTGTGGTTCGACGCGAACGCCGACGGCGTCGAGGACGCCTCCGAGCTCGGCATCTCCGGCGTCGTCGTCGACCTCTTCGCCGACACGAACTGCGACGGATCCGCCGACGGCGCCGCCGTCCAGACGACCGCGACCGGCGCGAACGGCGTCTACCGCTTCAGCGAGCTCGAGGCGGGCTGTTACGTCGTCAGCGTCGACGACGCGACGCTGCCGCTCGGGCACCTCCTGACCACCGACGACGAGCCGATCGCCGTGTCCCTCGGCGCGGGCGAGAACGTGACCGACGCCGACTTCGGCTACGTGACGTACTCGTCGATCGGCGACACGGTCTGGCTCGACAGCGACGCCGACGGGCTCTACGAGCCGGAGACCGGCGAGCTCGGCGTCAACGGCGTCCGCGTCGAGCTCTTCCAGGGGGGCCAGATGCTCGACTTCACCATCACCGGCGACAGCCCCTACACCGGCCAGCCCGGCTTCTACCTCTTCGACACGCTCCCGGCGGGCACCTACTCGGTGGTCATCACCGCCGACAACTTCATGACGAGCGGTCCGCTCGCCGGGCAGGAGCCGACGGCCGATCCGGACGGCGGGCTCGACAACGTGGGCACGGTCTCGCTCGGCTGGGCCCAGGACCTGCTCGACGCGGACTTCGGCTACCAGATCTCCTGCGGCAACGGCGTCTGCGGCGGCGACGAGAGCTGCTCCACCTGCGCCGTCGACTGCGGCATCTGCCCGCCCACGTGCGGCAACGGCACCTGCGAGGCCGGCGAGGACTGCGGCAGCTGCAGCGCCGACTGCGACGTCTGCCCGCCCGTCTGCGGCGACGACACCTGCGACGCGAGCGAGAGCTGCGGCACCTGCGCGGACGACTGCGGCGCCTGCCCGCCCGTCTGCGGCAACGGCACCTGCGAGGCCGGCGAGGACTGCGGCAGCTGCTCGGACGACTGCGGCGCCTGCCCCGCGGTCTGCGGCAACAACGTCTGCGAGACCGGCGAGGACTGCGCGAACTGCGCCGGCGACTGCGGCGCTTGCCCCGCGGTGTGCGGCAACGACCGCTGCGAGGCGGGCGAGAACTGCTTCGAGTGCCCGAGCGACTGCGGCATCTGCCCGCCGGTCTGCGGCAGCGGCGTCTGCGAGGCCGGCGAGACCTGCGGGAGCTGCGCGGCCGACTGCGGCGAGTGCCCGCCGGTCTGCGGCGATGGCGTCTGCAAGGCGGGCTCCGAGGACTGCTCGAGCTGCGCGGCCGACTGCGGCGTCTGCCAGAGCGCGTCGCCCGGCACCGGCACCCCCGGCTACTGGAAGAACCACCCGAGCGCGTGGAAGGTCTCGCAGCTGACCATCGGCGGCAAGACGTACACGAAGGACCAGCTCCTCGACATCATCAGCCGCCCGACGAAGGGCGACGTCACGTACATCATCGCGAAGCACCTCATCGTCGCCAAGCTCAACGTCGGTATCGGCAACCAGTCGAGCTGCATCGAGAGCACCATCGCCGCGGCCGACGCCTGGCTCAAGAAGTACCCGCTCGGCAGCAACGTGAAGGAGGGCGGCAAGAACTCGCCCTGGACGACCGGCCAGCCCCTCGCCGAGACGCTCGACGACTACAACAACGGCCGCCTCTGCGCGCCGCACCGTGACTGACCGATGATCGATCGGTAAACCCGACCGGCAAGACGAGAGCCCCAGGCCAGCGCCCACCGCGAGCGAACCACCGCGAGCGCGACCGGCGCTGGCCCCCTCCTCCGCGCCTCCACGCATCCTCTCCAAGCATCTCCCTCCCCCGCTGCTCCACCGGACGATCTCGTCTTCATAAGGCAGCCTCATCGCTGTACAGGCTCCTCGAGCTCCGCGGCCGTTCCGGCTGTTCCAAGGTCGCTGACCCCTCCGGTGAGCGGCCTCCCAGGCGCGGGTCGATCGCCGCGCCGGGCGCTCGATGCCCGACCGCCGCCGCCCCCCTGGAACACCCCGACGCGCGGCGACGAATCGCGAGCGCACAGCGATAGCCCGCCCCCCGCCGGGCAGGGCGCACGGAAGTGCCCCACGCGGGTGGGCGTGATCTGCCCCTTGCGCGGCAAATTGCCCCTACCGCCCGGAAGGTGGCTCCTGTCGACACTGCCTACGCCGCGGACAGCGGCCCGCGCGCGGCGCGACTCCATCGTCGAGCCCGCTCCATCGCAAAGCAGGACAGCGTGGCACGGGCGCTGCAAATCCTGCGGGGCTGAGCGCCGAGGACCGCGGTGGACGGCCCGAGGACGCATTCGGGGGCGGGCGAGAAGAAGGAGAAGCTGCCATGAACCTGACGGAAAGCTGGATTGGCGACAAGCCCTTGGTCCCGCCTTGCGGCCTGTTCGGCAAAGGCCAGCATATCGTCCTGGCCGAAGACGACGACGACATGCGCTCAACGCTCGCGCTGGCGCTCCGCCGCGACGGGTTCGAGGTCTCCGAGGCGCGCAACGGCCTCGAGCTGCTCGACAAGGTGGCGCCCTGGCTCGGTGGCAAAGAGCCCCCAGAGCCGATCGACGTGATCGTCAGCGACATCCAGATGCCCTGCTTCTCGGGGATGGAGATCCTGGAGGGCCTCGCCGAGCTGAGGCGCCGGCCGCCGGTCATCCTGATCACGGCCTTCGGCGATCCGCACCTCCACGCGGCCGCGCGCAGCCTGGGCGCCTCCGCGGTCTTCGAGAAGCCGTTCGAGCTGGATGATCTCCGCAGCGTCCTGTTCAACCTGAAGGACGCCCCCGGCTTCGACGGCGGCTACTGACGCCGCCGACGAGGTGCGCCGCCGGACGCCCGCGGTCGCCCTGCGCGCGCCCCCGGACGGCCGCGCGTCGCCGCACGGCCGCGCGTCGCCGGCCGCCGCTCAGCCGTCCGGACGCGGGAGCGGCGTCGCCTCGGCCCAGCGCGCGACGCAGATCCGCTCCTCCTCGGTCATCTCCAGCATGCTCGCCACCACGCCGTCCAGGTGGCGCCGGGCCTCCGCAGGCAGGCCCGCGTTCGCCGGGCCGAGCTCCCGCCCGAGCGCGTCGAGCGCGCCGATCAGGTCGGCGCGCGCCGGCGGGGGCGCCGGGATCGCCCGCAGGTGCGCGATCTTCACCTGCGGCATGCCCTCGCGCGCGTCCCGGTGTCGGGTGTAATGCCACCAGCGCACAGGAGAGGAATTGAGGTAGCAGAGCAGCGCGAACTCGCTCCACGTGGCGTCGCAGAAGCCGGCCAGGATCGAGTTGCGGAACGGCAGGCCGTCGCTCAGCGCGACGATCGGGTAGCGGGCGGTCTGGCGGATGAGCAGCCGCACCGCCTTCCAGTCCTCGTCCTTGCGAAAGCGGCCCTTCACGCCCGCGCGATCGACGTGGTGGCGCGGCGCGCGCGCGATGAGCTCGCCGACGTCGGTGCCCTCGCGGATGGGGCAGGTGTACGGCGGCACGGGGACGTCCGCGCGCCGGATGCGCTCGGCGTCCTCGGCGGTCGTCTGGAAGCCGCGCTCGCCGAACAGCGCGGCCGGCAGCGGGCGGAGCGCGCCGAGCCGATCGAGGAGCCGCCGGGACACGCCGTCGAGATCGGAGCGCGCGAGCGGCCAGGGAGCCGTCGCCGCGGGCCGGGGCGACGCGGGCGGGAGGCGGGTCGAGAGGAGGCCCATGCACGGCTGGAACACGCCCTCGAACGCGTCGCTGCCGAAGCTCGGGAGATCGGGGTCGACGGCGCAGAGCGCGTCGTGCGCGCGCCGCGTCGGGCCGTAGCCATCGAGGTCCGACACCGAGGTGGGGATGACGAGGCCGAGCCGCCCGCCCGGCCGGAGCAGCGACGCGGCCCGGTGCACGAACAGACCGTGCAGCGAGCGGTAGCCGTGGAAGGCCGGGTTCCTCCGGAGATAGAGGTTGAAGACCTCGGGCGCGATCGGCTGCGCGGCCCGGCCGACGTACGCGACCCAGGGCGGGTTGCCGATCACGGCGTCGAAGCCGGGCTCCGGGCGATCGAAGGCGGCGGGGAACGCGAGCTCCCAGTGCAGGAACCGGCGCTCCTCGGCGATGCGGCGCGACAGCGCCGCCCGCGGGTCGGCCGGATCGCGCGCCGCGGCCATGTAGCGCGCGAACGTGGCCGGCCCCGGCGCCAGGGCCGCGAGCTCGCCCTCGGACGGCCAGAACCACAGGGCCATCCAGGCGTCGAGCGCCGCCTCATCGGCGTCCCCGTCGCGCTCCGGCGCGTCGCGCGCCGCACCCTCGGCAAGCGCCGGCGCGTCGCGCGCCGCACCCTCGGCAAGCGCCAGCTCCTCGGCGCGCGCCAGCTCCTCGCGCGTCGCCCCCTCGGCGAGCGCCGGCGTCCGGCGCGCTGGAGCCCGCCGCGACAGGGCCCGCCGGCCGCTGCGCTCCACGGCGGCGTCCGCGGGCCCGCCGCGCGACCACGCCGCGGCCGGGAAGGCGCCGACGTCCGCGCGCTCGGCGCCGATGAGGCTGTCGCCGCAGCGGAGCTTCGCGTCGACGAAGCTCGGCGGAACGCGCGCGTCCTGCACGACGAGCCAGAGGGAGATCCGGGCGAGATCGACCGCGAGCGGGTCGAGGTCGACGCCGTACAGGCAACGCTCGGCCACGAGCGCCATCGCGCGGCGGAGCGGCGGCTCCTCCGGGGCGAGCCCCGGCGTCGCGCCGGCGCGCTGCCAGGCGGCGACGAGGTGCGCGGCGAGCTGACGGCACGCCTCCACCAGGAACGCGCCAGAGCCCATCGCGGGATCGCACACCGCGAGCGAGAGGATATCGTCCGGCGCCGGCGGGCGGCCGGCCCTCGCGAGCAGCGGCGACAGCGTGCGCTCGACGACGTGGCGCGTGATGTCCCGCGGCGTGTAGTAGGAGCCGGCGCGCCGCCGGAGCTGCCCCGGCTGGAGGTAGAGCGTGCCCCGCGCGATCCGGCCCGGCTGCCGCGGGGAAGCGCGGCGCGCGAGCGCCTGCGACAGCTCGGCCACGCTGCCCGCCGTGGCCACGCCGGCGGCGAGGCGCGCGCCGAGCCTGAGGTCCGCCGCCTCCTCGAGCCGCGCGAGCCGCTCGCCGCCCGGGAGGGCGAGGAGCGCCTCGAGGTCGACGACCACGTGGGACGGCAGGAGCGCCATCGACTCACCCTCGGCCAGCTCGAGATCGAAGGCGATCAGGCCCTCGTAGAGCGTGCCGATGTGCTCGACCTCGAGCTCGGCGTAGCGCACCGGCGCGCCGTCGTGCACGAGGAGCGCGGCGAGCACGCGGTGGAGCGCGCCGTCGCTGAGCCAGGGTCGACCGTCCAGCAGGGGGTGCGCGCCGGGGTCGCAGAGGCCGCCGCGCGCGCCCGCGGGGCCGCGGCCCTCGAGCGCGCGGGAGAGCGCCGCGACGCGGGCCCACGCGCCGTGGCGGTGCTCGAGGTCGCCGCCCCCCCGCCGCTCCGCCTCCAGCTCCTCGAAGAGCCGCGTGAGCGGCGCGCCGCCGTCGGGCGCGCCGCCGTCGGGCGCGCCGGCGAGCAGGCCGCGCGCCTCGGCGTAGAGGAGGAGGATGAGCCGCATCAACGCGGTCACGAGGCCGGCGTGGAGCCGCCGTCGCCCTGCGGCGGAGCCGCCCGAGGCCGCGTCCCCGCCCTGCCGGTCGACCGACTGGAAGCCGCGGAGGAGCTCGCCGAGCGCGCCCTGCGCCTGCTCGCGGAGCTGCCTGGCCACGCCGTCGGCCGGCGGATCGGGCGGCCGGAGGCGCTCGCCGAGCGCGCCCGCCTCGATCGCGCGGTCGGTCTGGAGATCGTGCGACGCGCCCGACGCGCGCGACGCGGGAGGGTCGACCCGTTCACGGTCGCAGCGCGGGGAGGCGCCGAGCTGAGGGCATTCCGAGGACACGCGGGATCCGCACGAGCATTGCGGATAGGACGGGGTGCAGGCAAGAGCCCCGGCGCCGTGGCGCGCCCGGCCGCGGCGGCGGCCCGGCCGAGCGCCCGCGCCGCCGGGGAGTCCCTCCTCGCCCGGAGGTCCTCGCCAAGCACGCTTTACCGGGATGCGCGTGAAAGCATTTCCGGCGCAGCGCCGCGCGGGGGGTACGGTTCGTGCCGTGTGTCGTTGAATGAAGCCCGAGACGATCGAACGACACGCACTCGCTCATTCACGCAAAGCACACCCTGGCGGCGCGGCGCGGCGCGGCGCCTTGCTCGCCGCGATCCTGCTCGGGATCCCGGCCTGTTACGACGCCGGAGAGGCGCCGGAACAGGAGGCCACCGGCGCGGTCAGCGCGGGCCTCGACCTCTTTTCCGGCATTCCCCAGGACGGCGTCGTCCTCGGGGATCCGAACGCGCCGATCACGCTTGTCGAGTTCTCCGATCTTCGATGCTCGCACTGCCGGGATTACGCGCTCGAGGTCCTGCCCGTGATCCTCGATCGTCACGTGCGCACGAGCCAGGTGAAGCTCGTGTTCCGGAATCTCACGTTCCTCGGGCCGGGCTCCGTGCAGGCCGCGCGCATGGCCGCGGCGGTCGGGGCGCAGGATCGGCTCTGGGAGTTCGTCGACCGCTTCTTCCGGATCCAGGCGCGCGAGCGCCCGCCGATCACGGACGAGCTCCTGCTGCGCATCGCCTCCGAGCTGCCGGGCGTCGACGCCGCGCGGGCGATGGCGCAGCGCGACAGCGGGGAGGTCGCGCAGCAGCTCGAGGCCGCGCGGGCCGAGGCCGCGCGCCTCCAGGTCCACGGCGTGCCGGCGCTGTTCCTGAGCCGCCAGGGCGAGGGGCTCCGCCGGCTCCGCCTCACCTCGATGTCGCCGGAGCCGATCTCCCGCGCGATCGAGCAGCTCCTGCGCGCGCCGCGCCCGCGCGGGTGAGCGCGGCGGCGCGGCGGCGCGGCGATCGGAGGCGCGCGGCGGCCGCAACATGGACCGGCCCCGCGCGCGGTTTTTGGTACGCTCGCGCGGGGATGACCGCCTCGCCGCTCGTGTTCCCTCCCCGCCCCCCCTCGCTGCACGGCCGTCGCCGCGAGCTCGCGACGCTCCTCTCGACCGTGCGCGCCTCGCGCCCGACGCGCCTCGCGCTCGTCGGCACGGGCGGCAGCGGCAAGTCGACGCTCGCCTGCGCGCTCGGGCACAAGCTCGCGGCCGAGCTCCCCGGCGGGATCCACTGGTTCCGGGTCGGCGCCTGGGACGCGCGCACGCTGCTCGGGATGCTGTCGCTCCGCTTCGGGGCCGGGCCGTCGCCCTCGCTGCCGGCGCTGCGGCGCCGCCTGCGCGCGCTCGGGGAGATGCTCATCGTGCTCGACAACCACGAGCACGACCGCGCCGTCGCCGAGCTGCTCGACGACCTCCGCGGCGAGGCGGTGACGTGGGTCATCACGGCGCGGCGCTGCCTCGTGGCCGGCGTCTCGATCTTCCCGGTCATCGCGCCGCTCGTGACCTCGGGGCAGAGCCCCTTCCCCGCGGTCGCCTCGCTGACCCGCCTGCTCCGCTGGAACCCGGTCTCCCTGGAGCTCGCCGACGCCATCGTCGCGAGCGGCGCGGCCGACGTCGACGAGCTCCACCGCTGGCTCGTGGCGGGCGGCGTCGACCGCGTGCAGGTCATCGATCACGAGGACGACCTCCCCGAGGTCGGCCTGCTCGTCGCCTGGATCTTCCGCGAGCTCTCGCCGGCGGCGCGGCGGATGCTCGCGGTGCTCTCGCACTCGAACGGCGACCACATCGACGAGGCCTCGCTCGCGACGCTGGCGCGGGCGGGGCGGAGCGCCGGGGACGCGCTCGCGTCGCTCCGCCGCTTCCGGCTCGTGCAGGAGCCGCTCGCGGGCCGCTTCGCGCTGCACGCGACCGTGCGCCACGCCGCGCTGAAGCGCACGCAGTTCGACCAGCGCCGCTTCTTCGAGCACTACGTGGGGCTCCTCGAGCGCTCGCCGGAGCGGCTCGACCTCGAGCAGACCCACCTGTTCGCGGCCATGGACTACGCGCACGACACCGGGAGCGTCACGGCCGCGATCCGCGTGAACGAGCTGCTCTCGCGCCTGTCGCTCTGAGCGCCGCCCTCCCGCCGGCGACGGCGATCAGCGCGGCCCCCCCACGTGCTCGCAGCAGAGCTCGACGAGGCGCTTCAGCACCCACTGCCCCGCCGGCCCCAGCACGAGCGCCGGCCGGTGGACCACGGCCAGCGACAGGAGGTGCTCGTCTTCCCCCCACGCCTCCGGCCGGAGGCGGACCAGGCGTCCGGTCCTGAGATCCTCGCGGATCATGTGCTCTGGCAGGTTGCCCCACCCGAGCCCCGCGCAAAGGAGCTCTCGCTTGGTCTGGAGATCCACGACGCGCCAGGTGCGCGGGGACAGCACGGCCTGCTCCGGCGAGCGCGCCCCGCCGCGCTCGCTCAGCACGATCTGCACGTGCTCGCGCAGCGGCTCGGTGGCGACGCGCCCTTCGCGCCGCTGGGCGGCCGCGAGCGGGTGCGCCTCGCCGACGACGGGCACCATGCGCACCGAGGTGAGGTGCCGGCGCTCGAGGCCCTGCGCCGCCGCCGCCGGGCCCACGACCCCGAGCTGGCAGGTCCCGTCGAGGACCCGATCGGCGACGGCGGACATGGTCTCGGTGTGCACGACGAGCTCCACGGTGGGGTAGACGCGGGCGAACTCGACGCAGAGATCGACGAGCGCGGAGAGCGGAAAGACCGCGTCGACGCACAGCGAGACGAGCGGGTCGAGGCCGCCGGCGAGCCGCTGCGCCGCGCTGCTGAGCGCGTCCGCGTCGGCGCACACCCGCCGCGCGGCGCCGAGCAGGACGCGGCCGTGCTCCGTGAGCGCCGGGATCCGGGTCGATCGGTCCCAGAGGACGACCCCGAGCTGGCCCTCCAGGTTGGCCATCGCGTGGCTCACGGCCGACTGGACGCGGCGGAGCTTCCTGGCCGCGGCCGAGAAGCTACCCTCGTCGGCGACCGCGATGAACGTGCGCAGCTGGTCGAGCGTGATGGAGTCGTGCACGGCGCGCGACCATGCCACGGCCCGCCGCGCGTCGCTCGACGTCGCGCCGGCCGCCTCTCGCCGGCCCTCCGGCCGCGGGCCTCCCGCCCTGGTGCGCTCGACAAAAACAGCGCGGCGGCCGGGACAGGCGAGGAGCGTCTTTTCAAGGGGTCTACCCTCCGGCCGGCCGCGCGGCCCGCGGGCGGGTAGACCCCTTTTTTCTACGCTCCTCGCCTGCCCCGGCCGCCGGCGCGCGCTCGATCAAGCTCGATCGAGCGCGCTAGTCACGGCCTTTCGCCCGCCGACGACGCCGATCAGAGCGGCGGGTTGGCGTTCTTCACGCACTCCACGAAGTACTCGTGGAACCAGAAGCCCGCCTCCGGCGCGCGCTGGTCTGCGTCCTCGTAGCCGCAGAACAGGTCGTAGCGCTCGGCGTTCTTGTCCGCGGTGCCGTCGGAGTCACCCGGCGGCTTGACCCAGTAGAAGGCGTCGAGGCGCGTCGCGCCGCCCGGGTTGGCCCGGGGCCGCTCGCCCATGCCGGCGCCCATGTTGTTGCACCAGTAGCCCCAGTCCGCCCGGATGTTGCCGACGCCGTTGCGGCTCGTGTCGATGATGAAGTGCTTGTCCCCGAGGCCTTCAGCAGCCAGCGCCGTGCCCATGGCGTTGACATAGTCGTACTCGCCGAAGCAGGGGTTGCTCTGCTGATCGTAGCTCTCCGAGGTGTACTTGAGCTGCGTGTAGTTCGCGACGTTGGTCGCGAAGCCGCGGACGCCGGCCGGGTTGCCGGCGGCCTTGATGACGTCGGCGAAGATCTTGGCGCCCTTCTTCTGGTTGTCAGGCCACCCGAGCCAGCCCGAGTGCGCCGCGTCGATGTACTGGTACACGTGCGGCATGTTGAGCTTCTGGAGCGCGTAAGCGACCTCCTCCCGGTACGCCTTCTCCGTCTCCGGGGTGCAGTCCTTCGAGCCCAGGTTCGTCGCGAGGTTGGGGAGCGAATCGGGCTCGATGATCGCGACGATGCGCTGGTTCGGACGCGCGGCGAGGATCGCGGCGATCCGATCGATGAACTCTTCCCTGTACCGCTGGACACCGCCGTTCTCGACCCGGAGCTCGCCGTTCGAGGCCTCGGCGAAGCAATCGCGGTTCGGGAGGTCGTACACGACGATGACCGGAACGACCGGCTCGCAGATCTGGTTCTGGAGCGCGAGCGCGGCGTCGAGGTGCCCCTCGAGGCGGTCGACCGCCGCGATCCGGTCGAGCCAGAACGCGGTCGGGATCTGCTGGACCTTCTTCATCTTCTCGACGAGGGCCGTGTCCGTCGTCTTGTCGATCGACGACTGGACCTTCGCGACGTACTCCGGGTCGACGAACAGCGTGCCACCCTCGAACGGGTTGCCGTTCGGCGCCGAGATGTCGACCGTTCCGGTGCAGTTGCCGCCCGAGGCCGTCGTGCTCGTGCTGGTGGGGCTGCCCGCGCCGGTGCCGCCCGCCGGGGAGCCCGCGCCGGTGCCGCCCGCCGGGGAGCCCGCGCCGGTGCCGCCCGCCGGGGAGCCCGCGCCGGTGCCGCCCGCCGGGGAGCCCGCGCCGGTGCCGCCCGCGGGGGTGCCAGCGCCCGCGCCGCCCTCACCGTCGTTGCCCCCGCCATTGTCACCCGAGCACGCCGCGAAGGCGGCGGTCGCGAGGAGGACCGCAACCCACTTTGCCGTCCCGAGCTGATGCGAATTCCTTCTCAGCATATTAAGCCTTTCACCTACTTCTGAAGAAACCAGGCAAATCCAACATATCGAAAAATAGCGGGGCGAATCTAGACCAACAGTTTCGCTGGGGCAAGAACAAACGACGGCTTTGCCATGTCCGCGTCTTCTCATCGTAAGTCTGCCGTTCGGTCCCTTTTTTCACAGCGAATAGAAATGTCCGTCGCCTCGCGACGCTCGACGCGCTCCGGCGCGCGTCACGAGCGCGTCACAGCCGCGTTCAACAGCGGCCCGCACGCTGATTTTCACGGGAGAACACGCTGCGAGAGGATCGACGCCGGCGCAACGCAGCGCGCAATCGTCGAGACAGGGGCGTGCGGCGGCGGCGTCCAGAAGTGACATGGCAGACTAGCAGAACTGTTTCGGGTTGATTTCCAAGTGCATCATCGACTGTGGTCTCACCGCTCTCTGAGGCGACGTGCCCAGATCAGGCGGAGAGTCGGACGTGCGGTGACGCAGGGAGGCACCGGAGCACGCGCTGCGCCGGGCGGCGCGTCCTGCCGTGATCGTGGGGAGTGCAGCGCTCGCCCGCGGCGCGCCCCAAACCGCGATCCATCGCCGCGCCGTCGCGGGGCGGCTTCTGGCCGGTCGTCGCCGATCGGTTAGGCTTCGGTCCCCCCTGCCCCGCAGAGCCCGCCATGCGCTTCCTCGTCGTCTCGCTGATCCTCATCGCCGTCCTCGGCCCCCTGGGCGTGTACGTGCACCGGCGGGCCTCCGGCCTGCTCGGCCTGGGCCCGCGCGGCCGGCGCGCGCTCGCCGGCCTGCTCGCCGCCGCCGTGCTGGCGATGATCTCCGCGCGGCTCTGGCGGGGCGCGCTGCCCGACGGCGTGGTCCGCGGGACGGTGCTCCTGAGCAACATCCTCTCGCTCACCGTCCTGCTCTCCGCGGTGCTGCTCGGCGTCGTGGACCTCGGTCGGCTGATCGCGCGGCTCGCGCGCGCCGCGCTCACGCGCGCCAGAGCGGCGGACGGCCCCGCGGACGCGGCGCCCCGCCCTGGCGAGGACGCGGAGCGCACCGAGGCCGGCGGCGCGGGCGAGCCGCTCCCGCCCCGCGCCGAGCCGCTCCCGCCCCGCGCCGCGCCGCTCCCGCTGCTGCCGACCGCTCCGCCGGCGCTCCCGCGCCGCGCCTTCCTCGCCAACGGGGCCGCCGGCTCGGCCTTCCTGATCGGGGGCGGCAGCGCGGTGTATGGCGCGCTCGTCGGGCGGCACGACTACGTCATTGAAGAGGTCGCGATTCCGATACCGGGCTTGCCGCGCAGCCTCGACGGCTTCTCCATCGTGCAGCTGTCGGACATCCACCTCGGGCTGTTCGTGGGCGAGCCGGAGATGCGCGCCGCCGAGGATCTCGTGCGCAAGGCGCGCGCAGATCTCATCGTGATGACGGGCGATCTCATCGATTTCGATCCTCGGTATGCCGAGCACCTCGGGCGGCTCACGCGGCGGCTCGGCCCGCTCGCCCGGGAGGGGGTCGCGGCGATCCCGGGCAACCATGATCACTTCGCCGGCATCGACGCCGCGCTCGACGCGCTGGAGCGCGGCGGCGCCCGCGTGCTGAGCAACCGGGGGCGCGTCGTCGGAGGGGCCGGCGGCGCGTTCGCGCTGCTCGGCGTCGATGACGTGTGGGCGCGAGGGCGCGTGCCCGGCGGCGGTCCCGACCTCGGCCGGGCGCTCGCCGACGTGCCCCGCGACCTGCCGCGCGTCTTGCTCTGCCACAACCCGGTGTTCTTCCCGGACGCCGCCGGCGAGGTGGCCTTGCAGCTCAGCGGCCACACCCACGGCGGCCAGGTCAACCTGCTGGTCCGGCCCGCCGACCTGGTGCTCCCCCACGGCTATGTCGCCGGGCTCTACCAGCGCGGCGGCTCGCACCTCTACATCAACCGAGGCTTCGGCACCGCCGGGCCGCCGGCGCGCATCGGCGCGCCCCCCGAGGTGAGCCGCATCGTGCTCGTCTCCGCCTGACGCGACGCCGCGCGCTCCCGTCGCTGAGCCCGCCTGTCGCGCGCCGCGCGCGCGACCCCGAGCGCGGCGGCGATCTCCGGGCGCGAACGCCCCGCCGAAGGTTCTCGATGTATTTCGGGATAAGGCACCTTCTCCGGTTCTTGATCCTCGCGCCGCGGGTGTTCAGGTTCTGAGGCGCGATGAGCGCGACGAGCCGACGAGCGCTGACGAGCCGACGAGCGCTGACGAGCCGGGGCCCGCGACGGGCGGTCCCCCTGCGAGGTCTCGCGATCCTCGCCTTCGCCGGCGGGTGCGCGGCCGCGCCGCTCGCGCCGGTGGGCCGCAGCGAGGCCCCCGTCGACCCGCCGGAGGACGCGCCCGCCCCCGCGCCCGAGCCTCCGCCGCCCGCGGAGGAGCCTGCGCTCGTCGCGCTCGAGGTCCCCGGCTTCGGGCCCGCGGTGGTCGTGCCGCCGCGCGGCGAGGGGCCGCGGCCGGTGCTCGTCGTCGCCCACGGCGCGGGCGATCGGCCCGAGTGGCACTGCGAGATCTGGCGCGCGATGGTGCGGGGGGCCGGGTTCGTGCTCTGCCCGCGCGGCAAGCCCATCGACGCTCGCATGCCGGACGGCGGCCGGATCTTCTATTACCCGGATCACTACGCGCTGAGCCGCGAGGTCGCCGCGGCGGTCTCGGCGCTGTCGAGCCGCTTCGGGGACCGGGTGGATCTCCGCGACCCGATCTACGCGGGGTTCTCGCAGGGCGCGATCATGGGCGCGCTGCTCTTGCCCGGGCACCCCGCGCGCTTCGCGCGGGCGGCGCTGATCGAGGGCGGCTACGGCGGCTTCGGCGAGTGGACGCTGGGCACCGCGCGGCGCTTTCGCAGCGGCGGCGGGGCGCGGGTGCTGCTCGCGTGCGGGCGGGCCGACTGCGCGGCGCAGGCGCGCAAGACGCAGGCGACGCTCGAGCGCGGCGGCGTCGCCGCGCGCGTCCTGCACGCCGAGGGCGCCGGCCACAGCTATGGCGGCCGGATGGAGCGCGCGCTCCACGAGGCGTACCCGTGGGTCGTCGAGGGCGATCCCCGCTGGCTCGATGGCCCCGCGGCCTCGGCGCGCGGCGAGGCCGCCCCCTCGCCGGGCGCGGCCTTGTCGTCGCCCGGCGAGGGCTTGCCCAAGCCGCGCGCGGCCGGCGCCCCTTCAGGCGGACGCGGCGGCGAGGCTGCGCGCCCGCTCGGCCAGCCCCTGCACGACCGAGTGGAAGCTCCGCAGCTGCCGCACCTTGCCCTGGCCGAACCGCCGCTCGATGCCGCGCCGGAGGGCCGGCACCCTGGCGGTCCCGCCCGTGCAGCACACGACGTCGACCCCGTCGAACGACAGGCCGGCGTCCTGCACCGTCTGGTCGAGCGCCCGTAGCACCGCGTCGATCTGCCGCTCGCTCCCGGCCTCGAACTCCTCGCGGGCGATGCGCTCGCGGAGGTGCATGGACGGGTAATCGAAGCGGAACTCCGCGACCGCCTCGCTGGACAGCGCGCACTTGCTGCGCTCGATCTCCTCGAACACGCGGAACGCCAGCGAGTCTTCCACCAGGCAGAGCAGGTTGTCCATGCGCTGCCGGTCCTCGGCCCCGAGCGACCACGCCTTCACGTCGCGGAGGAAGGCGAGCACGTCGCGGTGCTGGAGCACCGTCATGTCGGCCGGGGAGCAGAGCTTCTCGACGATGGGCCGGGGCATGGTCAGCTGGTTCGAGCCGAGCGGGACGCGGTAGGTGACCTCGGCGCCGAAGTGGCGGGCGATCTTGTGGCGCATGAGGCTGCCGTCGAGCGCGTCCCCGGCGATGGAGACGCCGCCGAGCGAGAGCACGTCGGACGGCGCGAACCCCTCCGGCCGCATCCTGACGATCGTGTAATCGGACGTCCCGCCGCCGAAGTCGGCGACGAGGACGACGGCCCCGCGGTCGAGCTCCAGGTGGAAGTCGTGCGCGGCGGCGACCGGCTCGGGGCAGAAGAAGACCTCGCGGAAGCCGGCGATCCGCGCCGCCCGCTCGAGCCGCTCCTCGGCGAGGCGGTCGTCCGCCGGGTCGGTCGAGAACTTCGCCGGCCTGCCCAGCACGACGCGGCCGACGTCCGCGTCGAAGTGGCGGTTCGCCCGGTCGCGCATCTCCCGCAGGAAGCGGCCGATCAGGTCCTCGATGGTGACGACCCGGTGCCCGATCTGCGTGCCGGAGAAGCTCCGGTCGGGCAGGTATTTCTTGATCGATCGGATGAAGCGGCCCTGCATGCCGTTCGCGACGAAGTCGCCGATCGCCGCCGCCCCGCAGGAGAACCGCGCTTGCCCGAAGAAGAGCAGGCTGCGGAGGACGGTCGGGTCGGCCGCCGCGTCGTCGAGCGGGATGGGCGGGCAGGTCGCCTCCGCGCTGGCCGCCGAGAGCAGCGAGTTGGAGGTACCGAAATCGACGGCATACACCTCGGGCCTGAATCGTGCGGACATGATCTCGCCTCCTCGTGGGGTGCTTCGCGGGCTCGCGGATCTCGCCGATTCGACCGCCTATTTACAAGCTGTCGAATGCATGAGAAAATATTGGCGGGCTCGCGGGATGACCGGATTTCGCCGCCCCACCCCGGCGAGCGTGGCGGTCAGGACACGCGCGTCACCCGCCGCAGCGCCACGCCGAGCGCGACGAGCGCCATCAGCGTCGGCAGCGCGACCACGCCGACGTCGATCCAACCAAGCCAGTCGGTCGGCTCGAGCCCGAGCGCGGGGATCGGCAGCGCGAACGCGTTGTAGGCCGCGGCGCCGAGCGCGAGGGCGCCGCACGAGAGGAACAGCCACCGGAGCGCCGAGAGGAGCCCCTTGCCGAGGCGCTCCATGGCCGGCCCGCTCCGCCAGCGCCCGATGACGACCCGGATCGTGCCGGCGAGCGCGACGAGCGAGAGCGCCCCCGCGACGCCCCCGGCGATGAGGATCTCGGTCTCGCTGAGCGCGCGCCGCTCGGTGATGCCGTAGACCATGCGCAGGACCATCGCCGCGCTCGTGAAGACCGTCGCGCCCGCGGCGAGGCTCACCGCGAAGGCGAGGAGCAGCGCGACCGGCCGGGCGCGCCGCGCCCTGCGCGTCACGTCGTCCGCCGTCTGCCCCTGGGCGTTGGGGATGACCACGGTCGCGATCTCGTCGTTCGGGGCGCCCTCGGTCACGGCCGTGGCGAGCGCGCGCGCCGGCCCGAACGGGTCCTGCATGTCGAAGTCCGCGAGCAGGCGATCGAGCTCCTGCGCGGACGGCGGCCGATCCTCGCGCGTCCGGGCCATGGCGCGCTGGACCAGCGCCTCGAGCCCCTCCGGGATGTTCTTGTCGATGTCGCGCGGGCGCCGCGGATCCTCGGTGAGCAGGCGGATCATGGTCCGGGCCGGCTCCTCCTCGGGGAAGGGGCGCTCGCCGGTGAGCATGCGGTACAGCACGGCGCCGACCGCGTAGATGTCCGCGCGGGAGTCGACGTCGGCCGAGCCTCGCGCCTGCTCCGGCGCCATGTACTGCGGCGTGCCGACCACCGAGCCCGTGCGGGTGAGATCGGCGCCGTCGAGCACCTTGGCCACCCCGAAATCGAGGATCTTCACGTGGATGCTGCCCCCCTCGCGCCGGACGAGGAACAGGTTCGACGGCTTGAGATCGCGGTGGACGACGCCGGCGGCGTGGGCCGCGGCGAGGCCCCGGCAGACCTGGCGCGAGATGGTGATGGCGGTCGGGAGCGGCAGCTTGCCGACCTGATCGAGGAGGCTGCCGAGGTCCTCGCCCTTGAGCAGCTCGGTCACCATGCACGGGCGCCCGTCCTTGAGGCGCACCACGTCCACGACGTCGATCACGTGCTCGTTGCCGACGCGCGCGATCGTCTGCGCCTCGCGCTCGAAGCGCGCCATCGCCTCGCGGTGGCTGGCGAAGTGCTCGTGCGGCACCTTGACGGCGAAGCGCTTCGGCAGGCGGATGTGCTCGGCGACGTAGACGCGGCCCATGCCGCCCGCGCCGATCACGCCGGTGATGCAGAAGCTCCCAGCGAGCAGCTCGCCGACCATCGGGTCGGTCGCGGTGACGCCCTGGAGCTCCAGCGTGGTCGCGTCGATGGGGCAGACGAGGAAGTCGAGCGGGTACCGGACGCCGCACGCGGGGCAGCGTCGGGTGGGTCTCTCCGGGGGTGCCTGCCGCGCCTGGTCCGGGTCGGCGTGCCTGGCTAGCTCGGCCATCGACCGGCAGTCTAGATCGAGAAGCAGGCCCCGGCGCGACGGATCGGCCACGACGGACGTGCCGCGCGGCGCTGGCCGACCGCGCCGGCGCCGCGCGGCGCCTTCCGGCTCACGCGCGCTTTTCCAGCCTCGCCAGGCGATTTCCAGCCTCGCGCGGCGCCTTCCGGCCTACACGCCGCCTTCCGGCCTCGCAGGGCGCCTTCCGGCCTACATGCCGCCTTCCAGCCCGCGCGGCGCCCGCCGGCGTCAGGCGGGGATGGCCTGGAGGTCTTCCCGGCCCCAGTGGCGGTGCCGTCGGATGGCGTCGATGAATGGTCGCCCGTCTCGATGGCCTCCCAGAGGTCGCGGCGGTGGAAGTCCGGGTCCTTGCCCGCGAGCTTCTGCGCCTCGTCCCAGACTTGGCCTTCGTGTACCTCGTCAGCGGCTCGTACGCCTGGAAGTAGCCGTGAGCGCCGGATCCGCGCGCGTGGACGACGCGCTCCGGGATCCGCTCGTGGTCGAGCGGGTTAGTTTCTCGCGGAAGTGAAAGTCCTCGAGGAGCGTCGGGCCGCGCGGGCCGGGCCTCAACGAGTCGTCGGTATGGGAGACGGGCGTCTCTTGATCGGTGGTGAGGTGCATGCCCTCGGGGCGGGAACGCACGGCTTCAAGGGCCTTTACCTTGTCGTCCTGGTCGCTTCCTGGATCACGGACATTCGATCTTTAGTTGCAATTACAATTTTGTTGCGTTTACGCGCGACGTCGGCTAGGCCGACGCCATGCACTCGCACAAGGAGGCTGCGCCGCACGGGCGCCGCGGCGCGATCTTGGCCGCTGTCTCGCGCGCGGCTCGGCTTCACCTCACGGCGGCGCCTCGCGCGAGCGGCGCCGGGGGGCGGCCGTGACCGGCGCGTCTGCGCTGCTCCTCGGGCTCGGGCTCGGCCTGCGCCACGCGACGGACGCTGACCATCTCGTCGCGATCGCCACGCTGCTCCAGCGCGAGCGCGGGCCGCGCCGCGCCGCGCTCGTCGCGGCGCTCTGGGGCCTCGGCCACTCCGCCACGTTCCTCGGCGTCGGGCTGCTCGTCGTCCTGCTCGGCCTGCGCGTCCCCGTGCCCTTCGAGACGGCGGCAGAGCTCCTCGTCGCGCTCATGCTCATCGCGCTCGGCGCATGGCAGCTCGCGCGCCTGCGGCGACCAGCGCTGGCGCCCGGTCACGGCGACGCTGCGCACGCGAGATCCGTCGCCGTCGGTCTCGTCCACGGGCTCGCGGGCTCGGCCGGGATCGCCCTGCTCGCGACGACGAGCATCCCCTCGCGGCTCTGGGCCGCGGCGTACCTCGCGCTCTTCGGCTTGGGGACCGTCGCCGGCATGGTCGCGCTGACCGTGATCCTCTCGTGGCCCATCGGTTGGACGCTGGCGCGAGGGGGCACGGCGCGCCGCACCTCGGTCGTCGCGGCAGCGCTGCTCGGCATCGCGACCGGCCTTCTGGTCGGAGCCGATGCCCTCTTCGGCGCGGGGGCGCAATGACCCGCTCGACCACGAACGAGACCCGGAATCGGAAGGGACCCATGAACCCAGGCAAGATCCCCGTCACCGTGCTCACCGGCTTCCTCGGGGCAGGCAAGACAACGCTCCTCAACCGCATCCTGACGGAGAACCACGGACAGCGCATCGCCGTCATCGAGAACGAGTTCGGAGAGATCGGCATCGACCAGGCCCTCGTCATCAACGCGGACGAGGAGGTCTTCGAGATGAACAACGGCTGCATCTGCTGCACCGTGCGCGGCGACCTCATCCGCATCCTCGGCAGCCTCATGAAGCGGAAGGACAGGTTCGATCACGTGCTCGTGGAGACCACGGGCCTGGCCGATCCCGGGCCGGTGGCCCAGACGTTCTTCGCCGATGACGACGTGCGTGAGCTGTTCGCGCTCGACGCGATCGTCACGCTCGTCGACGCGAAGCACATCCACCTTCACCTCGAGGACTCGAGCGAGTGCAAGGAGCAGATCGCGTTCGCGGACGTCATCGTGCTCAACAAGGCCGATCTCGTCACCGGCGGCGAGCTCGACGACCTCGAGCGGCGCCTGCGCGGCATGAACGCGCTCGCCCGCGTGCTCCGCGCCACGGGCGCCGACGTGCCGATCGCCGACGTGCTCGGCGTGGGCGGGTTCGATCTCGATCGCGCGCTCGCCCAGAGGCCGGCCTTCCTGGAGCCGGAGTACCCGTTCGAGTGGGCCGGCGCGTTCGATCTGGAGGAGGGCGACTGCGATCTCGCGCTGGAGCCCGGCCCCGACGAGACCATGGATGTCGTGGTCCTGCCCCTCGCGCCGTCCGAGGATCCGGGCGCGCGCGACGCGGCGGAGCGCGCCGTGCGGGTCTGGGCGGAGCCGCCGGCGCGCGTCGCGCCGGGCGAGCGCCTGGGGATCGGAGCGCGCCCGTCCCGGCTCGCCCTGCGCGCTCGGGGGACGACGCGATTCCGGCTCACCGCGCCGAAGCGCGGGCGTTACGGCCTGTATTTGCAGCACCTCCCGAGCGAGTTCGGGGCGCGGCTCGAGTCGGGCGGCGTCGTGGAGCCGGCGGGCTCGCGCGAGTTCGCTGCCGGGCACAGCCACGATGAGCAGGTGAGCTCCGTCGGGATCCACCTCGAGGGCGCGCTCGACCGCGAGCGGCTCACCCGGTGGGTCTCGGAGCTCTTGCGCGAGAAGGGCACGGACATCTTCCGGATGAAGGGCATCCTGAACCTCCGCGGCTGCGACAGCCGCTTCGTCTTCCAGGGCGTGCACATGCTCTTCGACGGGCGCGAGGATCGGCCCTGGGGGAGCGAGCGCCGCGCGAGCGATCTCGTGTTCATCGGTCGCAACCTCGACCGCGAGCAGCTGACCCGGGGGTTCCGGCGATGCCTGGCGTGACGGCGCGGGCGCCGCGCGGCAGGGCCCCGCGCGGCAAGACCGAGCTCCCGCCGCGCTGGCAGCTCTCCGCGGGTGACTACGTCGTCGCCCTGAGCGTGACGCCCGACGGCAGCCTGTGCGCGATCGCTACCGGCGCCGGTGCGGTGCTCGGCGTCGACATGCAGACCGGCGCGGTGCGCTGGCGCAGCGAGGCGCACCGGAACGGCGCCCTCGCGCTTCGGTTCTCCCCCTCCGGAGCGCTCCTCGCCACGTGCGGTCAGGATGGGAATGCGCGCCTCTGCGACCTGGCCGGCGCCCTCGTGGCCGAGCTCCCCGGCGGGGCGGCGTGGGTCGAGCACGTGGCATGGGCGCCCGACGGCGAGCTCCTGGCCACCGCCTCGGGACGCACCGTGCGCATCTGGACGAAGCGCGGCGAGCCGGTCGTCGAGACGGAGCCGCTCCCCAGCACGGTCGCCGCCCTCGCCTGGCGGGCGGATCGCGCCGAGCTCGCGGCGGCGTGTTACGGCGGCGTCTATCTCTGGTCGGTCGGCGCAGGGGCCACGTCGCGCCACCTCGCCTGGCAGGGCTCGCTCGTGTCCATGGCGTGGAGCCCCGACGGCAAGGTCATCGCCTGCGGGAGCCAGGACCGATCGGTCCACTTCTGGCGCCTAGCGACCGGGCAGGACTCCGAGATGCGCGGTTATCCCGCGAAGCCGAAGGCGCTCGCCTGGGACGCGCAGTCGCGCCTGCTCGCGACCGGGGGCGCGCCGGCGGTCACGCTCTGGGACTTCTCGGGGAAGGGCCCAGAAGGCACCCGGCCCATCGAGCTCGAGGGTCACATGGACACGTGCGTCCAGCTCGCATTCAGCCCGCGAAAGGGGGTGCTCGCGAGCGGCGCACGGGACCACGGTGTGCTGCTGTGGGAGCCGCGGCGGCTCACGAAGCCGGTGCGCTATGCGTTCCTGGAGGCCGAGGTTACCGCGCTGGTCTGGCACCCCGCGCATGCGGGGCTCCTCGGTGCGGACGCGTCCGGCACGGTCGTGTGCTGGCAGGTGGTGGAATAGCGGCGAGGGTGGCCGGGAGGCGAGCCCGTCCAGGCGACTGCCGCCCCGGGAGAAATTGTGATGACCGCTGCATGCCGTGGGGTAGGTTGTTTGCCTGGGGCCCTCATTCTCGTGGGTGACAGCTGCGGGGAGGTCGGGCCTTCCGAGGCTGATGCGAGCAGCCTCTTCCTGTTCCCGAGGTGCGTTTCCCCGTCGCTCGATAAGGAGAACAGCATGAAGGACCACGCGACCCACGACGAGCATGCACACGATCACGGCCAGGCGTGCGGACACCAGGCGATACGTCACGGTGATCACGTCGACTACCTGCACGACGGCCACCTGCATCACCGGCATGGCGATCATGTCGACGAGCACGTCCTCTCGGTGGACGACGACAATCCTGCGCAGTGTACCCCGAGCCATGCGTGCTCAGGGCATGACGTGAAGCACGAGCACGGCGATGGGTGCGGGCACCCCGCGGTCCCTCACGGAGATCACGTGGACTTCCTCGTCGACGGCCACTTGCACCACCCGCACGGCGGGCACTGCGACCATCACGGCAGCGTCCAGCTGATGGCGTAGCGCTCAAGCCAGGGCGTCGAGCGTCAGGACGACGCGCGGCGACGCTCCGGGCGGCGACCGGTGCACCGCGCCGCGGTCCCGGTTGCCTGGCCAGGCCTCGCCCTTGAGCAGCCCGACGTCGAACGGATCCATCCGGCGGAGGCGCGCGCCGGCGCGCAGCACCCCCGAGACCTCGTCGGGGACGCCGTTCGAGCGGTGTCCGAGCCGGTCCCGCCGGACGTCCGCGTGCTCTGCCCACTCCGTCCCCGGCCCGACATAGGTGGTCACCAGGCGGACGGTCACCATGTCGGCGTGGAGACGAGGGCACATGGGCTTGTCGAGCCGCGCGAGCCGCACGCCGATCCGCGGGCAGCCGGTGAGATCCGCGAAGAGCGAGATCAAGCCGCGCACGTCGTCGAGGAAGGCGTCACGCCCGGAAGCGTGAGGCGCTCCGGCAGCCAGCGCCGCGACGTCCGGCGCGCCGGGATCCACGAGCAGCGTCTCGGAGAGCGGCCGCGGCAGCAGCCGCCCGCGCACGAAGGCGTCCACGTCGGGGTCGATCCCCCTCCGCAGCACGCACACGCTCACCTCGGGCGCCGCGAGCTCGGCCAGGTCGGCGAGCTCCGTCACGAGGCGCGTCGAGCTGCCCGGCGCCGCGCGTGGCGATGCGAGATCCCCGGGGGCCTCAGCGGTCGTTGTCGTCATCATCTTGTGTTCGCCTTCTTCCGTGGGCGCCGCGGCATGAGCCGTCATGCCGCGACGAAGCATTTCGGGATCATGATGTCACGGGAGGCGCCTTTGATGCAATCAAGTTGCATTAGTACTCCGGGTGATGTAGTAGCCCTACGTCCGGCATGTCCTGGGGTCCGCTGCCGCGGGCCCGGGCCGCGGCTTGCCGCCGAGCGACGATAAGGAGATCACCGCGTGCGCGATATCATCAAGCTCGTCTCGTCTGCGGGGACTGGCTACTGCTACTACACGACCAAGAACAAACGGACGATGACGGAGAAGATGCAGATGAAGAAGTACGATCCCGTCGCCCGCAAGCACGTGATCTTCACGGAGGGGAAGATCTCGAAGGGGGGCGGCAAGTAAACGAGTAAACGAGACGCCGGAGCTCGTCACGGGCGCGTGAGGGGCCCTGATGGCCCTCGGCAGCGCAGCGCCTCGGCCGCGCAGCGCCTCGGCAGCGCGCGCGGACGCGAGCCCGCCACCCACGGCCGCCATCCCCGAAGACGCAGCTGTCCAGGTACTCTCCACCGCGCAGGAGCCGCCGCGTTCGTCGGGCGAGCCGGGCGCCCTGAGCCCCGGGCGCACCGGCCGGGGGGCCAGGTCGCGGTGAGCTCCAGGGCCCTCGCCGTAATCCGCGGAGGGCTCCTGCGTCTGCACCGGTCGACAGAGAGGTGATCATGTCGACCGCATCCGTCTCCGTTCCCGCCCCCCACGACACCGATGGGGCCGCCGTCCGCCGCATCGACCTGCCCGTCGAGGGCATGACCTGCGCCGCCTGCGTCCGGCGCATCGAGCGCGCCTTGCTCGCCACGGGCGGCGTCAGCGGCGCGAAGGTCAACCTCGTGACCCGCACGGCCACGGTCACCTTCGACCCGGCCGCCGCGTCCGAAAGCGCGCTCGTCGCCGCCATCGAGGACGCGGGCTACAGCGTCCCGGAGCGCGCCGCCCCGCCGGACAGCGCCGCTGCCGCCCCGGTCGGCCGAGCAGCCGCCGCCGAGGAGAGCCTCGACGGCGAGCGGCGCGCCCTCTCCCGGGACCTCGCGATCTCGCTCGCCCTCTCGGTCCCGCTGCTCGTCCTCGGCATGTCGCACGGCCGCATCCCGGGCGCCGACGGCGCGGGCGGCCGGCTCGTCCAGCTCGCCCTCGCGACCGCCGTGATGGTCGGCCCCGGGCGCAGGTTCTTCCGGCTCGCCTGGGCCGCGCTCCGGCACCGCGCGGCCGACATGAACACCCTCGTGGCCCTCGGGACCGGCGCCGCGTGGGTCTACTCGGCGATCGCGGTCGTCGCGCCGCAGCTCTTCCCCCACGCCGAGCACGGCGCGCGGCCGCACGTCTACTTCGAGGCGGCCGGGGCCATCATCACCTTCGTCCTGCTCGGCAAGCTCCTCGAGACGCGCGCCCGCAAGCGGCTCACCGACGCGGTGCGCGGGCTCGTCGCGCTCCAGCCGAAGACGGCGCGGCGCCTGCGCGCCGATCGGGAAGAGGAGATCCCGGCCGCGGCGCTCTCGCCCGGCGATCTCGTCCGCGTCCGTCCGGGAGAGCGGATGCCGAGCGACGGCGAGGTCGTCTCGGGCGCCTCGGCGGTCGACGAGTCGATGCTCACGGGCGAGAGCCTCCCCGTCGACAAGAGCGCCGGCGCGGCCGTGTTCGGCGGCACGCTGAACCAGAGCGGGCAGCTCACGGTGCGGATCACGAAGACCGGCGCCGACACCGCGCTCGCCCGCATCGTCGAGGCGGTCGAGCAGGCGCAAGGCTCGAAGGCGCCCGTCGCGCGCCTCGCCGACACCGTGAGCGGCGTCTTCGTCCCGGTGGTCCTCGGCATCGCCACGCTCGCGTTCGTCGCCTGGGTCGCGGCGGATCCGAGCGCGGCGGGGCTCGCCGCCGCGGTCGAGCGGTTCGTCGCCGTCCTCGTGATCGCCTGCCCCTGCGCCCTGGGCCTCGCGACGCCCGCCGCCGTGGCCGTGGGCACCGGCCGCGGCGCCGAGCTCGGCGTGCTCGTGAAGGGCGGCGCGGCGCTCGAGGCGGCGAGCCGCGTCGACACCGTCCTCGTGGACAAGACGGGCACGCTCACCGCCGGGCGGCCGCAGCTCGCCGCGGTGAAGGCGCTGGCGGACGTCCCGGAGGACGAGCTCCTGCGCCTCGTCGGGTCGGCGGAGCTCGGCAGCGAGCACCCGGTCGCGAAGGCGCTCGTCGAGGGCGCGCGCGCCCGGGGCCTCCCGCTCGCGGCGCCCGCGGCCTTCCGCGCCGACGCCGGCCGCGGCGTGGTCGCCCGCGTCGAGGGGCGGGAGGTGCGCATCGGCACGGCGCGGTACCTCGCCGAGCTCGGGATCGACGCCGCGCCGCTCGAGGAGCTCGCCGAGGGCCTCGCGCGGCACGGGAACACCCCGTCGTTCGTCGCCGTCGACGGCCGCCTCGCCGGCCTCGTCGCGGTCGCCGACCTGCCGACCCCCGAGGCCAAGGAGGCCGTCGCCGCGCTGCACCGGCTCGGCGTGCGGGTCGCGATGGTGACCGGCGACCGCGGGGCGACCGCGCGCGCGGCGGCGCGAGAGCTCGGGATCGACGAGGTGCTCGCCGAGGTCCGCCCCGAGGACAAGGCCCGCGTCGTGCGCGAGGAGCGGGAGCGCGGGCGCGTCGTCGCGATGGTCGGCGACGGCATCAACGACGCGCCGGCCCTCGCCGGCGCCCACGTGGGGATCGCGGTCGCGAGCGGCACCGACATCGCGGTCGCCGCGGCCGACGTCGCGCTCTTGCGCGGCGGCATCGCGGCGCTGCCCACCGCGCTGGGGCTCGCGCGCGCGACGCTGCGGACCATCCGCCAGAACCTCTTCTGGGCGTTCGTCTACAACGTGGTCGGCATCCCGATCGCGGCCGGCGCGCTGTACCCGCTGACCGGCTGGCTCCTGTCGCCGGTCCTCGCGAGCGCGGCCATGAGCCTGTCGAGCGTCTCGGTGCTCCTCAGCTCCCTGCGGCTGCGGCGGTTCGGGCGCGCGGGCTGACCTCCGCGCTCGACCGGGCGGCCTGGTCGCTCGGTCGGGCGCATGTACCCGTACAGGTCACATCGAATCCATCGTCCCTGTCGAATCCCGTCCGCCCAGGCCCGCTCCGAGCAGCGGCCTGTGAGCCGCTCACCGCATGGGCGAGCAGGATGACACGAGAGCAGTCGCGACATCGTAGGCTCGTTCAGCCTCCTTCCGAGCCGCGGTTACGGAGCGCTCCGACATGAAAAATCTGGCCGGTCCGACATGAGGGATCTGGCCAGCTCGACAAGCCTGTCGACTCGGCGGCCGGGCTCATGTCAGGCGCACACGACATGAGATCACGAATCGTCGAGAAGCATCATTGGAATCAAGGAGGGACACATGACCCACAAGGGAATCACGCCGAGCAAGACTTTCGTGGACACGGCCACCCATGCCCAGAGCTGCCAGTCGATCTGCGTCCAGACGATCCAGCACTGCCTCCAGATGGGCGGCTCCCACGTGGAGCCTTCGCACCTGCGGCTCATGCAGGATTGCGCCGAGATCTGCGAGACGACCGGGACGATGCTGCTGCGCAGCTCGCCGCAGCACAACCAGGTCACGGCCGCGTGCGCGAGCATCTGCGAGCTCTGCGCTCAGAGCTGCGACCGGTTCACGGGCGACGCGCAGATGAAGGCCTGCGCCGACGAGTGCCGCCGCTGCGCCGCCGCGTGCCAGCAGGTCGCGCAGATGCGGCCGGGCGGGGCGGCCGGCGGACACCACAGCGTGCCCTGAGCCAGCCGTCGCGCCGCCGGGGGCCGGTACCTCGGGAGGCGGGCGCGGCCGCTACTCTTCCGGATACCATTCCGCTCGCCACGCCCTCATCTGCTCGAGCTCCCGCTGCTGCGCCTTTCATCGCTTCCGCCTGTTTCGCCGGCGAACGCCGCTCCGGTGTGGCCCAAACGGGGTGCCCTCCGGGACCAGTCCACCGGTACGTCATCGACGCCGAACGCGACGTGCTGCGTTGCCTTCGCGCGCTCCAAAGCTCTGTACGAGGGGCAGGAAGAGCTCGTCCACGATGGACTGGATGCGTGCGGGCTTCAGCGGCTTGAGATCCATGAGCAGGTCGTGTCGCACGAGGTCGTATGGCAGGGCGAGCACGGCGGAGGGAATGCGCTCGAGGTTGACCTCACCGCGGTCGTGGGCGCGTTGGTAGAGGATGCGGACACGCGGCTTCTGGGTGTCCATGACCTTGTCGCGCATCTGCGAGGGGGTCAGGCCGGTGCCGGCCAGCAACCCCGAGAAGGCGGCGGCTGCGGCGATGGCGAAGAAGCCGGCGAGGGCGTCGCTCAGGGCCGTCAGGTGGGCGAGCAGGTCGCTGCGCAGGGCGCCGGTGTCGGGGACCGCGACCGGGTTGGCGTCTCGGCGGTGCTGGATGGCGGCGAACACTAGCTCGTCCTTGTTCGCCCAACGACGGTACAGGACCGCGATCCCCGTGCGAGCGCGTGCGGCGACCGATTCCATGGTCAGGTTCGCGAAGCCGACCTGGACCAGCTCCTCCCAGGTCGCGTCGAGCAGATCGGCCTCGAGCTGCTGGCCGCGCCGTCTGCGGCGGACTTGCCTCTGCGTTCCCGTCGTCATGGGCCTGACCCTTTAGAGAATTTTTCATTTCTTATCAACGCCGCGGATGATAAGAGATGCATCGCTCTCTTCAACCGGAGACGGACGATGACGGATCCCGAGATGTGCGCAGCGCTGATCGTCGGCGCCGGCCCGACCGGGCTGACGCTGGCCTGCGAGCTCGCCCGCAGCGGCGTGTCCTTCCGCCTGATCGAGGCCGCCCCCGGCCCGCGGCCCGGCTCGCGCGGCAAGGGCATCCAGCCGCGCACGCTCGAGGTCTTCGACGATCTCGGCATCGTCGATCGCGTGATCGCCCACGGCCGGATGGCGATGCCGATCCTCTCCACGGCTCCCCACGGCCGGGTGACGCTGGGCGGCGCCATCCCCGAGACGTTGAAGGGTCGCTCCGACATCCCCTACCCGGCGAGCCTGATCACGCCCCAATGGCGCACCGAGGATTCGGGGCCCAGCTCGACATCCACTACCGCGGCTCTTCCCTGGTGCGCGACGACCGCGACGAGACGGCCCTGCTCCGCGCCGGCGACCGCGCCCCCGATGCGACGAAGCTGACCACGGTGGAAGGTGAACGCCGGCTGTTCGAGCTGACGCGCGGCGGGCGCTTCACGTTGCTGAGCTTCGGGCCCGCGCCTGCGATCGGCGCCTCAGCCTCCGGCCTGAGGACGCTCCACGTCGTCGGACAGCCGGCGGGCCCCGACGACGTCGCCGACACCGCTGGCCATCTCGCCCACGCCTACGGCGCGACGGAGCGCACCCTCGTGCTCATCCGCCCCGACGGCTACGTCGCCCTGATCTCCGACGCCGGCGACGCCTCGGCAGTCTCGGACCATCTCGCCGCGTTCAGCTGAGCGTTGCGACGGCGGGTCTGCGACGGGTGCGACAGGGAGCTATGACGACGGATCCCCCGTGCGCTCGGTCGAGAGCGGCAGCTCGACGCAGAAGGTCGAGCCCCGGCCGACCTCGCTCGACACGCGGATTCGGCCGCCGTGCGCCTCGACGATGGTGCGGGTGATGTAGAGGCCGAGCCCGAGCCCCCCGAAATGCTTCGATGAGACGCCGCGGCGAAATCGTTCGAAGAGCTGCGCCTGCACTTCGGCCGGGATCCCGATCCCACGGTCCGTCACCGAGAGCCGCGCGACCCGATCTTCCCGGGTGATGGCGATGTCGATCGGCTGGCGTTCCCCGAACTTGATCGCGTTGGTGAGGAGGTTGGTCACGACCTCCTCCAGGCGGTGCGGGTCCCACCGGCCGATGACCGGCTGCTCCGCGCGCACGGCGACCGCGCTGCCTGACTGCGCGATCTGATGGCCGAGGAGGGCGACGACCTCGTCCACGAGCGCGCGCAGCTCGACGGGCGCGGTGTACAGCTCGAGCCTCCCCGCCTGGATCCGGGAGACGTCGAGGAGCATATCGACGAAGTTGGTGAGGCGCTTGACCTGGCGGCCAGAGAGGGCGACCGCGGATCGCACGCGCTCGACGTCCATGCCCCGCGCCAGCCTTTGCCCCAGCGATTGGATGGCGAGCTGCAGGCTGGTGAGCGGGGTGCGGAGCTCGTGCGAGGCGATAGAGAGGAACTCGTCCCGCAGGCGCACGGCCTCCTCCGCTGCCATGCGCGCCCGCCGCTCGTCCAGGAGGAGCTGATCGCGCTGCTGCTCGGCGCGCACGCGCGCGGTGATGTCGCGGAAGCTCCAGACCCGCCCGACCACGCGCCCGCCGAGGCGCTGGGGCTGCGAATAACGCTCGAAGACGCGCCCGTCCGCGAACGGGATGGTATCGAAGCTGGACTCCTCGGGCGAGGCATAGAGAGCGCGGATCCTTCGCAGGAACGCCTCGGGATCGAGGACCTGGTCGCAGACGAACGTACAGAACGTGACGTCCGACCCGGTGGAGAGGATCTCGTCCGGGATGCGCCACATCGCCGCGAACCTGTGATTCTGACGCACGACGCGCTGCTCGTCGTCGACGACGAGGATGCCGTCCGTCGTCGATTCGAGCGTGGCCTCGAGGAGCGAGTAGGAATGGCGGAGCACCTCCTCGGCGCGCCGCCGCTCCGCGTTCTCCTGCTGCAGATCCGCATAGAGGCGCGCATTCTCGATGGAGCTGGCCGCCTGGGCCGAAAGGAGCCGGATCACCTCGACGCGATCGGGGGTGAAGGCAGAGCGGGTGAGGTCGTTTTCGAGGTAGATCACGCCGGCGAGGTGGCCCTTGTAGACGATGGGCGCGGCGAGCGAGGAGCGCGGCGCACCGCCGGCGAAGCAGGGGTCGCGCCCGAACGGCCCGTCGATCGCGAGGTCGCCGAGCAGGACGGTCTCGCGCGTCCGCGCCACGTACGTGATGACGCTGGCCGGCAGGTCCTTGCGGCCCTCGAGGGGCGCCGCGCCGAGCACGTGGACCGACGCATCCCGGATGTGGTGCTCGGCCTCGACGACGAGCCGTCCGTCACGCAGGAGCAGGAGGACGCCGCGCCGCGCGCCGGCGTTCTCGACCATGATGCGCATGAGCGCGTCGAGCAGGCGGTCGAGGACGATCTCGCCCGAGATGGCTTGGGAGGCTTTGAGCACCGAGCCGACGTCGAGCGCGGCGCCGGCCTGCGGGCTCCTCCCGCCGCGGAGGCTCTCGCCCGGGACGAGGTCGGGGTACGCGCGCTCGAGGCGCCGCATCGCCTCCGTCGCGCCCCAGCGGCCGTACGCCCTGTGCGCCTTGGCCAGGTAGGCGCCGGCGATGGTCTCCTTGCCGAGCGCGCGGAAGCAGAGGCCCGCGAGCTCGTTGCCGAGCGCCTCGTCGTGGAGATAGCCGCCGCGCTGCGCGAGCGCGATCGCCTCGTCGTAGCGGTCCCCGGCGGCGCGCGCGTCGCCGCGGGCGCGCTCGAGCTCGGCGAGGAGGAGGGCGCGGCGGTGCGCCAGGTTCTCCGGGCAGAGGTCCGCCCAGCGCGAGAGTTTTTCGGCGCAGGCCTCGGCGCGGGCGAGGAAGAGCGCGCGCTCCTCCGGGGAGACGACGTCCGCCGCCTGCGTGAACGCGATGCCTGCGTAGCCATGGAACGCGGGGTTGCCATGCCAGGCCGCCACGGCCGGGATTTCGATGTTCGGCAAGAGCGCAGCGCGCGCCGCTTCCTCGAACGCCCCCTGGAAGACGCAGAGGACGACGATGTAGAAGTGGGCGAAGAAGAACGAGGCCTGGTTGTCGATGCGGCGGGACTCCTCGATCACCTCGTCGATATCGACCCACGCCCCCTTGAGCGTGGCGGGGCGCTCGGTCTCGACCGAGAGCTGGTGCGCGATCTGTCCGACCGCGCCGACCGCCCAGGTGATGGCATTGAACTCGTCGAGCTTGCGCATCGGCTGGTAGCTCTGCGCCTCGGCGAGGAGGTCGGAGAGCGGGAGGCCGCGCAGGAGGCTGTTCGTGATGCCATTGACCGTGTTGTAGAACGACCAGATGTACTGGCCCGTTTCGAGCCCGGCGTGCATCCCGGCGACCAGCGACGCCTTGCAGGTGGCGTAGCCCTCTCGCCAGTGCTGCACGAAGGCGCCCCACATATTGCGGAGCATCGCCTCGGAATTCTTGTCCGTGTAGCGGTCCGCGAGGTCGACGGCGGCGCGGCCGAAGCGGTAGCCGAGCGCGATGTCGCCGCGGGCGCAGAGGAGCATCCCGAAGTTCATGCAGCCGAAGATCGAGTTCTTCGAGAGCCCGTGGCGCAGCGTGTTCTCGAGGATCTGTGCGACCGTGATGCCGAGGTTGTTCGTGGCCAGGAAATAGCAGGGGAGAAAGAGCTCCTGGAGCACGTCCTGCATGGCGAGGATCTCCGGGTCCTCGAGCTGCGGCAGCGCCGGCAGCGCCTCGATCGTCCTTTCCCGGACGAGATCCATCGTCGCCCGCACCTGGGCGTCGAGCATGACGTCGTCCGGGAAGGGAGGCAGGTGGATCCCGAACGGGCGCAGGGCCTCGAGCCCCTCCGCGAGCGCGGCTGGCAGGTCGTTCTTGAGCACCTGCACGTTCATCTTGAGCCGCAGCACCTCGGTGCGGTCGAGCCGGCTCGCGGCCCGCTCCAGGCCATCGGTGAGGATCGCGAGGGCGTCGTCATGCCGGCCGCAGAGCGAGAGCATCAGGGCGGTTCTCTTCGCGTACTCGAGGCGGAGCGGGTACTGTGACGCCCAGGCGTCCTCCGGAAGGCGCAGGAGGCCGAGCTGCAGGTAGCGCAGCGCGGCGCCGAAGGCGGCCGAGTCCTCGGCGCGGCATGCGGCCTCGAGGCTCATGCGGGCGAGGTGCAGGCGCTCCGCGGGGTCCGACACGAGGTCGCCCGCGCTGTTCAGGTGGCCGACGACGTCGAAGAGGCTCTGGCTCTCCGAGAGGTCTAGCTTGCCCGCGAGCAGCCGGCCGATCCGGAGGTGGAAGGCGGGTCGGTCCACCTCCGGGATCATCGCGTAGGCGCCCTCCTGGACCTTGTCATGGGCGAAGCGGTAGCCGCCGCGCCCGGCGATCACGAGCCCCTCGCTCACGGCGAGATCGAGGCGGGCGTACGCGTCTTCCGGCGAGCACTCGTTCACCGCGGCGAGCACGTCGAGGTCGAACCGGTTGCCGATCGCCGCGGCGAGGTTGAGCGCCTTCACCGTCGCCGGCGGCAGGCGCGCGATGGTGCGCACCATGAGGTCTGCGACGTTGTCCGTGTACCGGAGCGCGTCGATCGCGGCGAGGTCCCAGCGCCAGCCTGATCCGGCTGCGTACGCGAGGACGCCGTGGTCGTGCAGCGACCGGACGAACTCCTTGACGAAGAACGGGTTGCCGCCGGTCTTCTTCTGCACCGCATCGGCGAGCGGCCCACAGTCGCTGCGCTTGAGGCTATCCGAGAGCATCTCGATCAGGTGCGGGCGCGCGAGCGGGGCGAGGACGATGTTGCGCACGACGAGCCCGGCTTGCTTGAGCTCCTCGATCGCCAGGACGAACGGGTGCCCGGGCGACACCTCGTTGTCACGGTAAGCGCCGCAGAAGAGGAGCGCATCGAGCGAGTCGTCGGCGAGGAGCGCGCGGAGCAGCACGAGGCTCGCGGGGTCGATCCACTGAAGATCGTCGAGGAACAAGACGAGCGGGTGCGCGCGCCGCGCGCACACCGAGACGAACAGCAAGAAGCACCGGTTCAGGCGGTTTTGCGCCTCGATCGGGCCGAGCGACGGGACGGGCGGCTGCGGGCCGATCACGTGGGAGAGCGACGGGATGACGTCGCAGACGACCTGCGCGTTCGGCCCGAGCGCCTCGAGGAGCGCGCTCCGAAAGCGGAGGATGCGCGCATCGCTCTCGGTGAGGATCTGCCGCACGAGGCCGTCGAACGCCTGGATCACCGCGCTGTAGGGGGCGCCGCGGTTGTATTGGTCGTATTTGCCGCTCGTGAAATAGCCCTTCTGTTGCGCGAGTGGCTTCAAGATCTCGTGCACGAGCGAGGACTTCCCGATCCCCGAGTAGCCGGAGACGATGACGATCTCACGGCTGCCCTCGAGCGTGCGCTCGAACGCGGCGGTGAGCGCCTCGATGTCCTGCTCGCGGCCGTAGAGCTTCTGGTGGATCCGGAAGAGGTCCTGACGATCGCGCTGGCCCGCGACGAAGGGCTCGATCGTCCCCGTGCCGCGCAGGGCCTCGCGGCAGCGCTCGAGGTCGGCGAGCAGGCCCTCGGCGCTCTGGTAACGCTCCTCGGCGTTCTTCGCGAGCAGCTTGAGCACGACGTCGGAAACGGCCTCGGGGATGGTCGGATCGACGCGGGACGGCGGCGCGGGCGCGAGGGCGAGGTGCGCGTGAATGAGCTCCATCGGGTCCAGGGCCTCGAAGGGGCGCTGACCCGTGAGCATCTGGTACAGGATGACGCCGAGCGCGTAGAGGTCGGTCCGGTAGTCGACGCCGCGGTTCATGCGGCCTGTCTGCTCGGGGGAGACGTAGGGCAGCACGTCGGCGATGACCGCCGGCGCGTAGAGCCGTTCGTGCGCGCGGGTGATCTCGGCGTCGACGCCGAAGCCATTGATCTTGACCGCGCCGCGCGCGCCGACGAGCACGTTGTGCGGGCGCAGATCGCGGTGGACGAGCCCGGCCGCGTGCACCGCCGCGAGACCTTCCGCGAGCGCGGCCGCGAGATCGAGCGCCTCGCCGACCGGCATCCTGCGTGACGGGCGCGCGGCGAGGATCCGCGCGAGGTCGCGGCCCGGGAAGTCCTCGAGGACGACGATCAAGGAGCCGGCGAGCGCCTCGACGCCGCGCAGCGCGACGAGGCGGGGCGAGGCGAGGCGCGCGACGCGCTCGTACTGGTGCTTGAAGCGCGCGACCTCGGCGCCGGTCGATCTCTCCGCGCGCAGGACTTTCAGCAAGACCGGGACGCTGTCGCCTTCGCGGCATGCGCGGTACAGGGTGAAATCGGCGGTTTCCTCGATCTTCTCGCGGAGCAGGTAGCCTCTCTCGACGATCATCGCAAACCTTGCTCGCTCGCCCGTTAAGGCGACGCGCTGCGACCAGGCAATTTTATATTCCAAAGGGCGTGACTTGGCACCGGGGGAGCTTGGACAACGCCCAGCTCGTGCGACTCTTGGGTGTGCAGGCGCGTGAGGTCGTCAGGACACTCCGAACGCCGCCCTGGAGTCTGGACGCTCGGCGCACCGCTTGGCGACCATCGGTCCCCTGGGAGGGGTGTTCTGCCTCTCCCGGAATTTGACGGCCAGCCCGCCGTGCTGCGCAAGGGGGTGCGTTCTGGGTTCACGTCTCCTAAAAACACCGGCGAATGTGACGGATCGCGACGTTCGCCCCCGCGAAATCATCCCACCAGAAAAATCGATTGATAACGAGCGGCCGCCGGAAACAGCAGCGATTTCATAGTTTCCGCCTGTTTCGCAGGTCGACGGCGCCGCTCGTGGGTCGACCCAGCTGCCGTCGGTGGCCTTGCAGCTTTGCCACTCCGCGCTCGGGTACGGTGTGGTGGACTCCCGATCTGGGTTGAGCAGCGCGACCTCCGTCGCTGGAGCGATCGGGGTTGCGCGCACCGGCGCAGGCCGCCGTGCGGACAGGTGCATGCGTCTTGAGAGGCACGGGGGCCTCGAGTTAGGCTGAGGCATGAGGAGTCGGAGCTTTCGGATGGTTGCGGTCGGGACTTGCGCTCGGGCCGCTATCGTGCTCGCCGCTGCCGCCGTGAGCGTCGGTTGCAGGGACGTGCCCCCGGACCTCTTCGGAGACACCGCCGGGGCGACCTCGACGAGCGCCGGCACCCACGGCGCCGGCGCGGGCTCGGGAACCGCCGGCGGCGCGGGCGGCGAGGCTGGCGGGGTCGGCGGCGGGACTGGCGGGGCTGGCGGGGCTGGCGGCGGGACTGGCGGGGCTGGCGGGGCTGGCGGGAACCCGGCCGGGACGACGGCGGGCAGCGGTGGAGCCGGCGGCGGGTGCGACGAGGTCGCGTGGTACTGCGACGCGGACTCCGATGGGCATGGAGACCGGAATGCCGTCGTCGAGGCGTGCGACGCGCCGTCGGGCGGCGACGATGCGTGCGGGGGTCCCTACGTCGCGTCGAGCGACGATTGCGGTCCAAATGAAGCGAACGCTCACCCTGGAGCGGAGGCCTACCATGCCGAGCCGATGGCGCCGCCAGCCCGCGGCGGGTCGGAGTTCGACTTCGACTGCGATGGAACCGCCACACCCGATCCCGAGCAGCTCTTCGGTGGAACGGGCACCCTCGAGTGTGACCGCCTCGATTGCATCCGCCCCAATCCGCCTGAAGGTTACGGCGCGGACGCCGAGTGCGGCTCCACGAGCGAGTACTATCGCTGCGATCAGTCGATCGGGGAGCGGTGCGCCCCTCGAGCGGCGGAGGCCCCCGAACGCCTGCGCTGCAGGTGAGCGGACCAGGCAATGAAGGCGCGGTGTTGACCCGATCGTCGATGGGCGCCGACATCGCCTGACCACGACCGCTCGACGGCCCCCCGGGTCGAATTCAATCCTCCGGGGAGGCCCTCGACGGCCCCCCGGAGAGGACAGCATCGACGCCGCTCACGTCGATCTCTCCGGAGACGAGGCCGGGGAGCAGCAGATCGCGCGTCACCTTCAGGTTGCGGTTCTTCAGGACGAGCCGATGCATCATGTCCACGAGATCCGTGACGATGCGATCAAACCGGCGGAGGAGCCGCGCGGGGGGCAGCGGCAGCGCGACCTGGCGGAGGACGTCCCAGCTCGCGCGCGGCATCTTCGTGCCCTGCGACGTCTGGGTCGCGTGGGCGACGAACGCGTCGCTGGAGACGCAGCAGAGGACGAGGCCGAAGTGCTCGGGCGCCTGCGCTCGCAAGACGAGGATGTCCGACGAGCACACCGCGTCGACCGGCGTCACCCCGACCTTGTGGAAATAGGGCCGGATCTTCCCGAAGAGAATGTCGCCGGCGCGCGCGCGGAGCTTGATGCTCTGCGCTTCCCCGGCGTGCCCCCATTCGCCGAGCGCGACCGAGCGTCGCGGCAGATGCTCGAGCCCGAAGCAGGGAGTCTCGGGCGCCACGGCGCTCGGATCGACGGGATCTCGCACGTCGGCCGCGAGATCGCCGAGCCGAGCCACCCCCCAGCCCGCCGGCGCCTCGACGGGGGAGGGCGGGACCGGCGTCGCCTCCTCGCGCCCGGGGAACCGGAGGTCGACGAACCACGCGCGGTACAGCGAGCGGGCCATCTCCTCGAGGATCCCGACGCGCTTCGCGTTGTTCTCGATGAGGTCGTCGTAGGCGGAGAGGATGTCGGCGATGCGGCGCTGGACCGCGAGCGACGGCAGCCGCAGCGTGAGCTTCCCGGCGTCGGGCACGCGCATGTGCTCGACCGTCGCGCCCGAGCCGAGCGCCTTGATCTGGCGTTGCAGCTCATCGCCCCGGAGCGCGTAGAGGAGAAACCGGTTGTCCAGCTTCTTCGGGTCGGCCCTGTAGGAGAGGAGGCGCTGTCCCAGAAATACGGGCTCGCCCGTGCGCAGCAGGCCGACCTCGCCGAGGGGAGCCTCGCGGGTCAGGATGACATCCCCGCGCCGCGGCACCTGACGGCGCGTCCAGCGCTTGTAGACGTCTTCCGTGACGTACTTGACGTCGTCGAGCTCGATCCACCCGCCGCGCACGTTCGTCGTGCGGATCATCTTGTACGGCGTGATCTCGTCGACCGTCGGGGCCGTCTTGTTGACGCAGTCGACGATCGCCTCGCAGACGTCCGAGAGGGCGGCGCGCGGCCACTCCACGCGCGCCATCACGCCTCGAGGAGCGCCGCGACGTTCTCGGCGATCTTCGCCTCGATCTCCCGCGCCTCGCCGCTCAGCCGCGTGAGCTCCTCGTTCAGCCGCTCGAGCCGCTCCTTGAGGTCGACGTCCTCGGGGACCCGGCCGGCGACGCCCACGTAGCGGCCCGGGTTGAGGCTGAAGCCCTGCGCCTCGATCTCCCCGCGCGTCGCCGCCTTGCACAGCCCCGGCACGTCGGCGTACCCCCCGCCGGGGAAGCGCTCCTTCAGGAGCGCGCCGCTCCCGTGCAGGTCCTCCGGCTCCTCGCCGCGGTAGAGCCGCACGATGTTCGCGAGGAGCTCGATCTGCTCCGGCGCCAGGTCGCGATGGGAGCGGTCCACCTGCCGGTAGACGCGCCGCGCGTCGATGAAGAGCACCTTGTCCTCGCGCGCTCCCCTCGCCTTCCCCCGGTCGAGGAACCAGAGCGTGACGGGCAGGGTGACGGTGTAGAAGAAGTTCGAGCCGAGCGCGACCATCACGTCGACGGCGCCGGTCTGGATCAGCTTCCGCCGGAGCTCGAGCTCGCTGCCCCGGGCGTCGCTCGCGCCGTTGGCCATCACGAACCCGGCGCGACCCGAGGCGCTCAGGGCGCTGTAAAAGAGCTGGATCCAGAGGTAGTTCGCGCTGTCGACCGAGGGCATTCCGAACGGGAACCGATGTCTGTCGCCCTTGAGCCGCTCCCGGTCGACCGCGTTCTGGTTGAACGGCGGATTGGCCATCACGTAATCGAACTTGCCGACCTGATCGTGGACGTCCTCGTAATAGGCGTTCGCCTCGCGGATGTCGCCCGAGAGGCCGTGCACGGCGAGGTTCATCCGCGCGAGGCGGAGGGTCTGCGCGACCTTCTCGATCCCGTAGACCGCGATCTCGTCCGACGGCCGCTTCCGGTGCTCGGCGATGAAGTTCGCGCTCTGCACGAACATGCCCCCGGAGCCGCAGCAAGGGTCGTAGATCCTGCCGTGGTACGGCTCGATGATCTCGACGATGAGGCGCACGACCGAGGAGGGCGTGAAATACTCGCCGCCCTTCTGCAGCGTGCGCGGCGCGAAGTTGCCGAGGAAGTACTCGTAGATTCGACCGAAGACGTCGCCCTCGACGTCCTCCGGGATGGCGCCGAAGAGCTGGAGCAGCTCCTCGAGCGTCCTCGCGTCGAAGCGGCCGTACGTCTTCGGCAGGACGTCCTCGAGGTCCTCGTTCTCCGCCTCGATCGCCCTCATCGCGTCGTCGAGCGCCTCGCCGATGTCGGCCCCCTCGGGCAGCCGGAGGAGGCGGCTGAAGCGGGCGCCCTCCGGGACGAAGAGGACCCCCCCGGCGCGGCCGTCGCCCTTGCCGGCGCCGCCCCGGCGGCGGGACGACGCTCGCTGCCTCTCGGCCTCCGCGAAGCGGTGCTCGGCGTACTTCAGGAAGATCAGCGCGAGCACCGGCGTCGCGAACTCGGACGGCTGGAGGGCGGAGTTGGCCCGGAGCTGGTCGGCGGCGGCCCAGAGGCGCTTCTCGAAACCGGCGGGGAGGGGCATCAGTGCATGCTTCTACCCGAGGACGGGGGCGGGGTGCTCGCTCTCGCCGGGGCACCTCGCTGCCCCGCCCGTCACGCCGCCTCGCCACGCCTCCGGCGGGCGCGGGCGCGGTCGGCGGCCGCCGACGCGGGCGCGACCGGCGGCCCGGGCGGCGCCGCCAGGGTCGCGGTGGCGCACATCACATCTCCTCGAGCTCCTTGCCCTTCGTCTCGGGGATGAACGCGACGACGAACACAAGAGAGGCCGCCGCCGCGGCGGTGTAGAGCCCGTAGGCGATGCCCAGCCCGGCCACCTTGAGCGCGGGGAACGTGGCGGTGACGAGGAAGTTCGCCAGCCATTGCGCGGCCGCCGCGATCGAGAGGGCGAGGGCGCGAATGCGGTTCTCGAACATCTCCCCGAGCAGCACCCACGTCACCGGACCCCAGGACGCCCCGAAGCAGAAGACATAGAGGTTGGCCGAGAGCAGCGCGACGGGGCCGGCGGCGCCCGTCAGCACCGGGTTGCCCGCGGCGTCCTCGCCCGCGGCGCCGAACACGGCCGCCAGGGCGCCGAGCGTCAGCGCCATGCCGATGGAGCCCGCGATGAGCAGCGGCCTGCGCCCGACGCGGTCGACCGTCGCGATGGCGACGAGGGTCGTCGCGATGTTGGTGACGCCGGTGACGACCGTGATGGCGAGGGAGCTCCGCTCGGAGAACCCGACCGTCTGCCAGAGGACGCTCGAGTAATAAAAGATGACGTTGATCCCCACGAGCTGCTGAAACGCCGATAGACCGACGCCGATCCAGACGATGCGGAGCGGCCCGGGGCGCCCCCGGAGGTCCGCGAGCCTCGGCCGGCGCTCGGACGAGAGCGTCCTCTGGATGTCGAGGAGCTTCTCGCCGGCGGCTCGGCCGAGGAGGCCGCGAAGCACGGCGAGCGCCTCGGTCGCGCGCCCCCTCGCCGCGAGGTAGCGCGGGGACTCGGGGATCAGCAGCGCGCCGAGCCCGTAGAGGAGCGCCGGCGGGATGGCGCTCCAGAACATCCATCGCCAGGCGCTGGCGCCGAGCCAGAACGGGCTCGACGCCGAGCCGGCGGACGACGCGATGGCGTAATCGCCGAGCAGGGCGACGAAGATGCCGAGCACGATCGCGAGCTGCTGGAGCGATCCGAGGCGGCCGCGCAGGTGCGCCGGCGCGACCTCGGCGATGTACGCCGGGGCGACGACGCTGGCCGCGCCGATGGCCGCGCCGCCGAGCACCCGCCACGCGCTGAAGTCCCAGGGCGAGACCGCCGCCCCCGAGCCCGCCGCGCTCACGACGAAGGCCAGGGACGTGACCAGCATGGTCCGCGTGCGGCCGTAGCGGTCGGCCAGCCTGCCCGCGAGCACCGCGCCGGCGGCCGCGCCGAGCAGCGCCGAGGACACGGACAGGCCGACCGCGACCGTGTGCGCCGTGAACACCTTCTCCAGCGCGCCGACGGCGCCGTTGATCACGGCGGTGTCGAACCCGAACAGGAAGCCGCCCAGCGCCGCGACGGACGCGATAAGGACGACCCGTACCGTGGACGGCGGCTTCTCACCGCGTCCGTCCCCCTGCTGCGCTGCGGGCACGCCCATGCTCGCGGTGAACCACGAAGCGTGCCGCCGGCGCCTCGACCGTCCTGAGGCGCCGCAGCGACGGACGGGCGCCGCCCGCGCGCCCGGCGCGCTGGACGGGCGCTGGACACGGGCCTCCGCGCGCGGGCGCCTGGCCGGCGGAGCGTTCCGCGGGTACACAGGCTCTTCATGACCTCGACGCTCCTTGCCTTCTGCGGCGCCGCGCTGGTGCTGGCCGTGATCCCGGGGCCGAGCACCGCCGTCATCGTGCGGCAGGCCCTGCGCGGCGGGCGCCGCGCCGCCCTCGCCGCCATCGCCGCGAACGAGCTAGGCCTCCTCTTCTGGGCCCTCGTCGCGGCGCTCGGGGCCTCCGCGCTCGTCGAGGCCTCCGCGGTCGCCTACGACGTGCTCCGCATCGCCGGCGCGGTCGTCCTCATCGCGCTCGGCGCTCAGTCCATCCTGGGTCGGCGCCGGGCCGGCGACGGCGACGCGGGATCGGGCGCCCGCGAGCCCGCTGCCGGCGGGTGGAGCGCCTTCCGCATCGGCCTCCTCACCATCCTGGCGAACCCCAAGGCGGCCGTGTTCGCCGCCTCCTTCCTGCCGCAGTTCGTGCCGGCCGGCGCGCCGACGCTGCCAGCGCTGCTCCTGCTCTCGCTGGTGTGGGTCGCCGTGGACACGGCCTGGTACCTGGCGCTCGTCCTGCTCCTCGGTCGGCTCCAGGCGGCCATGTCCGGCGGTCGCGTGCGCCGGACGCTCGAGGCGGTCTCCGGCGTGGTCCTCGTGGCGCTCGGCGTGCGAATGGTCCTGGAGCGCCCCTGAGCGGAGCGCGGCCGCTCCGCTCACCGCGCGACGAGCGGCCCGCCCGTTACGGCTTGGTCACCTCGAAGGAAGCGACGTTCACCGAGCCGCCGAGCGACTGCGTGGCGTAGTTGAAGATGCCGAAGCGATAACCGAGGAAGAACTGCCAGTTCTTGTTCATGTTGAGCGTGTTGCCCAGGCTGGTGAACCGGGCGCCGTCCGTGCTGTAGGAGAAGCGCGCTTGCCCGCCCCCGCCGTCCGAGCGGACGTTGGCCTCCACGCGCAGCCAGATCTTGCCGCCGGACACGTCGGCGCCGGCCACCTCGTTCCCCTTGCCCGTCGTGGTCCACGAGGTGTTCATGTTGACCCCGCTGGTCATCACGACGCGCGTCGCCCCGTTTGCCTTCTTGACCCCGATCCACGCCGACACGTCGCGCAGGGCGGCGAGGCCGGCGACGTCGCCGTTCTGCATCTTGCTGTAGTCGAGCTCGATCGTCGCGATCGAGACCGGCCCTTCGACGCGGCGGGTCAGCGTGTTTCGCGCGGCATAGAGGTCGTCGGTCACCGTCGCCGTTTGCAGGGTCAGCCCAGCCCCGGAGGACCACTTGCTGTTGTCGGGGTTGTGGTTCCACTCCCACTCGGGCCTCAGGGTCTCTTTCGCGAAGGTGTCCTTGCTCGGCGGCGGCTTCACGCGATTCGATCCGCAAGGCAGGTCCGGGAAGGGGTACGTACCGCCCCATTTGCCGTCCACCAGGGTGACCGAGGGCCAGCCGTCGGTCCAGGTCATCGGGGCCATGACCGGGATGCGGCCAGCGGGGTACGAGTCGTTGAATCCCATGTAGTACCAATCCCCGTTTTGCGTCTCGACGACGCCGCCTTGATGCGGGGATCCGCCGGAGCCCGGAGCGCCAGCGTAGGGCAGCTTCACCGCGAAGGGCCGCAGCTCGTAGGGACCGAACGGCCCGTTCGTCGAGCGCAGCACATACTCGCCATTCGCATACTGCGTGACGAAAATGTAGTAGACTCCATCCTTCTTGATGAAGCGGGATCCCTCCAGCGGCCCCGAGATGTTCCCCGGCGTCTGGAACACGTTCTGGCTCTTGACCTGGCTGAAGCCGTCCGCGCTCAGCTGGGCCACGCTGATCGTGTTGTTGCCGTACGCCACGTACATGGTGTCGTCGTCGTCGATCAACAGCCCCATGTCGTAGTAACAACCACCTTTGTGCTTCTCCCACGGGCCCTCGGGGGACTTGGCGGTGAAGACCCAGCCGCCCCCCGCGTTGTGCATGCAGCCCATCCAGTAGAAGGTCTCGTTGCTCTTCCGGTACTGGAGCGTGGACGCCCAGATGCCGTTCACATAGGATCGACCCCTGGTCAGGTCGTACGACGCGTCGAAGTCGAGCACGGGAACGGAGTGTGAGACGTATTCCCAGTGGACCAGGTCGTAGGAGCGGAGCAGGGGCGCCCCCGGCGAATAGTGGAACGTGGACGCCGTGTAGTAGTAGGTGTCGTCGACGCGGATGACCTCCACGTCGGGGAGGTCTTCCCAGATGACAGGGTTGGAGTAGGTGTCAGGGCAGACGGCAGGGGCGACACCGCCGCCGCTGCCGCCGTCGCCGCCGTCGCCGCCGGCGCCATCACCGCCGCTGCCGCCGTCGCCGCCGCTGCTGGCGGCGGCGCCGGCGCCCTCACCGCCGCTGCCCGCCGGGGCGCCGGTGCTGGCCGAGCTGATGCTGCTGGAGGTCGACGACGAAGCGCCCGTACCAGAGGAGGCCGCCGCCTGCGGCTCCGGGTTGTCCTCACCGCCGCAAGCCCCGAGCAATGCCGAAACCACAAGACCAGTCACCAGGCTCGAACGAGCGTGATCCATGTTGAGCACCTACTTCATAAGTTTAATCGACACGCATCCATAGCGACGGCGAACGCCATGACGCCAAGCGGTACGGCCTGGTCGCGTGGTCGCCGTAGGTCATTCGGTGGAATGGCCCGAGGTGCCTGCTTCACCTCCTCGTCCGTCGCCCGGCTTCGTCGTAATCCAGGGTTCCGGTGCCTATTGTTAACGTTAACACGTCGATGTCAACAGGAATTCGCCTGTCGTCGGGCAAAACTGTTAACGCTCACACGAAACCTCGTCGCACTGGGATGGATTTGCGAAGCGTAGGTGGAAGAGTCGGAGGCGGGAGGCGCGGCCGGCGAGGCGCGGTTGTGGCGCCCTCGCCGAGCGCCTGACGGACCGTCCGGTCCCTCGAGCAGGTATGGACGCCACCGAGGTGGTGCCCTCGACCGCCTCGCCGACGCCGCCGCCAAGCGCGATGAGCTCGTTTGCGCTCCGGTCGACGAGGTGGTGGAAGATGCGCGGCGTCATCAGCGTCGCGGCCTGTTCCAGCCGTCGCGGGCCTGGTTCAGCCGGTAGACGACGCCCTCGGCCGCCGTGAATCGAGGGTGTCGTTCGAGCTCACCCGGGGAGCCGTGTGTCGTCGGAGGGCTCGCCGTGCGCGCGGTCGTCACCGACGCGCACGCTCTACGGTGCCGGCGTCGGCCCGGTCAGGCTCGCGTCGAGGCGCCGGAGCACCACCTCGAGCCGCTCGATCGCCGCCTTCAGGTCCGCCCGGTATTCTCGATTGTCGGTGTGGACCAGCTCCTCTCGCATCCCCACGAGCCGGATCGACAGGGCTGTCCTCACGTCTGTCGCTTCGCGCTGCTCGAGCTCAAGCTGAAGCTTGGCCATATCTCTCTCCCTGGCGAGCGGCATGTCCTTGGATCGAGGGGTGCACGGGGTACCTGGTGACGCGACGCCTCGCTGTCATCGCCACCACGGTCGATCCTCGAGGGGCCTCGCCCAGGGGAGAAATACCTGGCGGGCCATGATCCTCGCGCCGAGCGCGATCTCGGCTCACGTGAGGCCGCCTGGCGGGCTTCGCTCGACGCGCGCAGAGCGCCCCGGCGGCGTGAGGCGCCGCGCCTGGCGAGACAATTGCACGCTACGCCGAGCGCCGCCGGCGATCCCGGCGATGCCGGGATGCGATGCCGGGATGGGAGAGGGAGACATGCCGTTTCGAGATCGGGCCGACGCCGGCCGCCAGCTCGCGCCGCGGCTGGCCGCCTACGCGGGGCGGGAAGACGTCACCCTCCTGTCGCTGCCGCGAGGCGGGGTGCTGGTCGGCTTCGAGATAGCGAAGCTCCTCCGGGTGCCGCTCGACGTGCTGATCGCGCGCCGGATCGTGGCGCCGGTCAACCACCGCATGACGATCGGCGCCGTCGCGAGCGGCGGCGTCCGGGTCGTGGACGAAGAGCTCTGCCGAGCGCTGGGCGTCTCGGACAAGACCGTCCAATGGCTCGCCGATGCGGAGGCCCGGGAGGTGGAGCGCCTGGAGCGCGTCTACTACGGCTGCCACAGGGCGCCTGGCATCCGGGATCGAACGCTCCTCCTCGTCGACGACGGCGTGGCGACCGGAGCGAGCATGCGCGCCGCAGTGACGGCCGTCGAGCAAGGACGACCGGCGGGCATCGTCATCGCGGTCCCCGTCGCGTCGTACGCCGCGTACGCGGAGCTCTCCCGGCGCGCGCGCGAGTTCGTTTACTGCTACATCCGGGATCCCGTCTATTCGGTCGGGCTCTGGTACGAGGACTACACGCCGGTGTCCGAGCAGGAGGTCTGCCGGTTGCTCGGAGAGGCGCTCGACCCGAGCTCGCCGCGCGCGCCGCAGGCGCCCTGACGGGCCCCCGCGCCGGCGCGCCGGGGGCCTCCGCGTGGTATCGCTCAGGCGAGCGCGAAAAGTGGCTTTACAGAACGCGCAAATGGTGGATCATGCGGTCGCCACGCGACTGTGGGATGGATGGCCTTCAGCGCTGCGCCGCGCGTGCTCACGCACGTCGCTCGGGCGCGGACGAGGGGGCCTGTTAGGGAGGCGCGGACATGAAGCTGTTTCGGTTTGCGGGCGATGGAGGGCCACGGCTCGGGGTCGAGGACGAGCGGGGAGCGCGCCACGACCTCACGGCGGCGTCCCCGGAGGCGTTCGCGTCCGTCGCCTCGTGGCTCGCGTTGCCCGATCCCCTCGGCGCGGTGCGCGACGCGCGCGCCGCAGCCCGCCCCCTCCCGCCCGACGTCCCGCTGCTCGCCCCGATCGACGTGCAGGAGGTCTGGGCGGCGGGCGTCACCTACGAGCGCTCGCGCAACGCGCGCAAGGAAGAGAGCGCGGGCGGCGGCGATTTCTACGACCGCGTGTACGACGCCGAGCGCCCGGAGCTGTTCTTCAAGGCGACGCCCCGCCTGGTCGCCGGTCCGGGCGCGCCGGTGCGCATCCGGCGCGACTCGAGCTGGAACGTGCCCGAGCCGGAGCTCGCGCTCGTCGTGTCCGCGGCGGGCCGCATCGTCGGCTACACGGCGGGCAACGACGTCTCGTCGCGATCCATCGAGGGCGACAACCCCCTCTACCTGCCGCAGGCGAAGATCTACGACGGCTGCTGCGCGCTCGGCCCCGCCATCGCGCTCGCGGACGAGCCAGGGCTGGACCTGCGCGCGCTCTCCATCCAGCTCGCGATCCGGCGCAGGGGCGAGGCGGTGTTCGCGGGGGAGACCTCGACGGCGAGGATGCGGCGCGCGCCCGAGGAGCTCGTCGCCTACCTCACGCGCGAGCTGAGCTTCCCCGCGGGCGTCGTCCTCATGACCGGGACCGGCATCGTGCCGCCCGACTCGTTCACCCTGGAGCCTGGCGACCTCGTGGAGATCACGATTCCCGGCGCCGGCACGCTGGCAAACCCGGTATCCGCAGGTTGACGAGGCGCATCGTATGAAGATCGAGACATCGAGACGTTCATCTCCGGCCCCGCGCTGAAACCATGGAATTCTTCGCCCACAACGCCGCCACCGGGGAAAAGCTCGGCGCCTACCGCGACGCCACCGCCGCCGAGATCGACGCCGCCGCGCGCGCCGCCGCGGCGGCGGCGCAGGCCTTCGCCGACCTCGCGCCGGAGCTGCGCGCCCGGTTCCTGGAGACCGCCGCCGACGAGATCATGGCGCTCGGCGAACCCCTGATCCAGACCGCGCACCGGGAGACCGGGCTGCCCGTCGCCCGCCTCGAAGGCGAACGCGGCCGCACCACCGGCCAGCTGCGCCTCTTCGCCGCGGTCGTGCGCGAGGGCTCCTGGGTCGACGCGCGGATCGATCCCGCGCTGCCGGACCGCAAGCCGCTCCCGCGCCCCGACCTGCGCCGCATGCTGCGGCCGATCGGCCCGGTCGCCGTCTTCGGCGCGAGCAATTTCCCCCTCGCGTTCTCCGTTGCGGGCGGCGACACGGCCTCCGCCCTCGCCGCAGGCAACCCGGTCGTGGTCAAGGCCCACCCGGCGCATCCCGGCACCTCCGACCTCGTGGCCTCGGCCCTGCGCTCCGCCGTCGAGAAGGCGGGCCTGCCCGCGGGCGTGTTCGGCATGGTGCACGGCGCCTCGCCCGAGGTGTCGCTCCTGCTGGTGCGCCACGAGGCGATCCAGGCGGTGGGCTTCACCGGGTCCACCCGCGCCGGCCGCGCCCTCTGCGACGCCGCGGCCGCCCGCCCGCGGCCGATCCCCGTCTTCGCCGAGATGAGCAGCATCAACCCGCTTGTCGTGCTGCCCGGCGCGCTGCGCGAGCGCCGCGACGCGATCGCCGAAGGGCTGACCAACTCGTGCACGCTCGGCGTCGGCCAGTTCTGCACCAAGCCGGGCCTGGTCCTCGGGTTGGCCTCGCCTGAATGGGATGCGTTTGCTCAGTCGGTCGCCGGCCGAGCCCGCGCCGTCGCTCCCGGCGTGATGCTGCACGCCGGTATCCAGGAGTCGTTCGACCGCTCCGTGCGGGAGCTGAAAGGCGTGGAGTGGCTGACCGACGCAGGCGCGCGCGTCGCTCGCGTCTCCGCCGCCGACTTCGCGCGGCAGCCGCACCTCGCGCACGAGATCTTCGGACCGTACGCGCTGCTCGTCACCGCATCGAGCCGCGGAGAGTTGCTTCAGCTCCTCGGCGCGCTCGAAGGCCAGCTGACCGCCACGCTCCAGGGGACCGCCGAGGATCTCGCCGCCGCCCAGGACCTTGTCGATGTCCTCAGCCGGGTCGCGGGCCGCCTCGTCTTCAACGGCTATCCGACGGGCGTTGAGGTGTCGCACGCCATTCACCACGGCGGGCCGTATCCGGCGAGCAGCGACGTGCGCTTCACCTCGGTTGGAACCGCGGCCATCTTCCGCTTCGCGCGCCCCGTTTGCTACCAGTCGTGCCCGCCCGCGCTGCTCCCGCCGGAGCTGCGTGACGAGAACCCGCTCGGGATATCGCGCCTCGTCGACGGCCAGTCCACCCGCGCTCCCGTCGCTCCCCGCGCATGAGCCGCGATCCGGTATTCGAGTCTGGCAGCGAGGCGATCTACGCCCTGCGCACCACCGCGCCCGGGCCGTCGGGGCGCCTCCCGCTCGGCGCCGAGCAGCTGCGCGCCATGTCCAGCGGCGAGCTGTTCGGCTTGACTCAGAATGCCGGGATGGGGTGGGATCCTGCGCGCCTGCGCGGCAAGCAGTTCCTCGTGCTCAGCACGCAGGGGGGCATCCGCGCGCCCGACGGCGCGCCGATCGCGCTCGGGTATCACACGGGACACTGGGAGGTCGGGCTGCTCATGGAGGAGGCCGCCCGTACATTCACGGCCAGCGGGGGCATTCCGTTCGCCGGTTATGTCAGCGATCCATGCGACGGGCGGACCAATGGCACCGTCGGCATGCTCGACAGCCTCCCTTATCGCAATGACGCCGCCATCGTATTTCGAAGGCTGATACGCTCGCTGCCCACGCGCCGGGGCGTGCTCGGCGTCGCCACGTGCGACAAGGGTTTGCCGGCCATGTTGATGGCGCTCGCCGGCACACCCGACCTCCCCACGGTGCTCGTGCCGGGAGGCGTCACGCTCCTCGCGGAGGAGGCGGAGGACACCGCCAAGGTCCAGACCCTCGCGGCGCGCTACGCGCGCGGGGAGGTGAGCCTCGACCACGCCGCCGAGATGGGCTGCCGCGCCTGCGGCTCCCCCGGCGGCGGCTGCCAGTTCATGGGGACGGCCGCGACGAGCCAGGTGGTGGCGGAGGCGCTCGGCCTCGCCCTCCCGCACGGCGCGCTCAGCCCGTCGGGCGCCGAGATCTGGCGCGACCTCGCCCGCCGTTCCGCGCACGCGCTCATGGCCCTCGAGCGAAGCGGCGTGACTACGCGGGACATCGTCACCGACGATTCCATCCACAACGCCATGGTGCTGCACGCCGCCGTCGGCGGGTCGACGAATCTGGTGCTCCACGTGCCGGCGATCGCCCATGCAGCCGGGCTTCGACGCCCCACGGTGGACGACTGGGCGCGCATCAACGCCCTCGTTCCGCGCCTCGTGGACGTGTTGCCCAACGGGCCACGACATTATGCCACGGTTCAGGTCTTCCTCGCGGGAGGCGTCCCGGAGGTCATGCTCCACCTGCGCGAGCTTGGCCTGCTGCGGCTCGGCGCGCGCACCGTCAGCGGCCGGACCTTGGGCGAAAACCTCGAATGGTGGGAGCGCAGCGAACGGCGCCGGCGCCTGCGCGACAAGCTGCAGCAGCTGGACGGCATCGACCCGGACGACGTGATCATGTCCGCCGGGAAGGCCCGTGAGCGCGGCCTCACCAGCACGGTGACCTTCTTGCGCGGCAACCTCGCGCCCGAGGGAGCGCTCGTGAAGAGCACCGCCATTGCTCCCCAGGTGATCGGACCGGACGGCGTTTATCTGCACGAAGGGCCTGCGCGCGTGTTCGGCAGCGAGGACGCGGCGATCGAGGCGATCAAGACGGGCGCCGTGCAACCGGGTGACGTGATGGTGCTGCTCGGCATCGGTCCCGGTATCGGAATGCCGGAGACCTACCAGATCACCTCCGCCCTCAAGCACGTGAAGGACGGGCACCGTATCGCCCTGGTCACGGACGGTCGTTTTTCGGGCGTGTCCACCGGGGCGTGCATCGGCCATGTCAGCCCGGAGGCGTGGGCGGGTGGGCCCATCGGGCGCGTGCGCGACGGCGACCGCGTCCGGCTTCGGATCGACACGCGCAAGCTGGAGGGGACGGTGGACGTCGTCGGCGTGGAGGCCGACGGTCTTGCCGCCCGCTTGCCCAATCCAGCCCTGAAGCCCGACGACCGCGTGAGCGCGGATACGCGGCTATGGGCTGCGCTTCAGGATGCCAGCGGCGGCAGCTGGGGTGGGTGCGTCTATGATGCGGAGCGCATCATCGGGCTCCTCGGCCGCGCCATGGCGGCGGAGCGCTAGCGCGCGGCGCCGCGGGTGTTCAGGTAGACCGCGTACAGCGAGGTCGTGCCGCAGATGAACAGGCGGTTGCGCTTGGCGCCGCCGAAGCAGACGTTGGACACGGTCTCGGGGATCAGCACCTTGCCGAGCAGCGCGCCGTCGCTCGCGTGGCAGTGCACGCCGTCGCCGGCCGACAGCCACAGGTTGCCGTGCACGTCGACGCGGAAGCCGTCGTACACCCCCACCGGGCAGGTCGCGAACACCTCGCCGCCGGTCAGCGCGCCGTTCGCGTCGACGCGGAACCTGCGCACGTGGTGCGGGCCGTCCTTCGCGTGCGTCGCGCCGGTGTCGGCGACGTACAGCAGCGACTCGTCCGGCGAGAAGGCGAGGCCGTTGGGCTGCACGAAGTCGCTCGCGACGACCGTCAGCGCGAGGGAGACCGGGTCGAGCCGGTAGACGCGCTGCGCGCCCTGCTCGTTCGGCGACGCGTCGCCCTCGTAGTCGCTGTCGATGCCGTAGCTCGGGTCGGTGAACCAGATGCTGCCGTCGGACTTCACGACAACGTCGTTCGGCGAGTTCAGCCGCTTGCCCTCGAAGTGCGACGCGAGCACCGTGCGCGAGCCGTCGTGCTCGGTGCGCGAGACGCAGCGGCCGCGGTGCTCGCACGAGACGAGGCGGCCCTGCAGGTCGACCGTGTGGCCGTTGGCGTTCATCGCGGGCTGGCGGAACACCGAGACCGAGCCGTCGGTCTCGTCCCAGCGCATCATGCGGTCGTTCGGGATGTCCGACCAGACGAGGTAGCGCCCCGCCGGGAACCACGCCGGCCCCTCCGCCCAGCGGCAGCCCGTGTACAGCTTCTCGACGTGCACGTGCGGGAGCGCGACCTTGCGGAAGCGCGGGTCGATCACCTGGAAGCTCGGCGTCAGCTCGATGACCATCGGGTCCTCAAAACACCGAAAGCCCGATACCCCCTGGGTCGTCGGGCTTTCGAGCATCTGTCCCGCGCTGCTTCTTCGATCGTTCCAGCCGCTGTCCCGGCTGTCTCAGCCAGCCCCTCGGGCTGGCTGGATTCCTCAATCATCTCGGGTGGGCCATGAAGGACTTGAACCTTCAGCCAATGGATTAAGAGTCCACTGCTCTACCAATTGAGCTAATGGCCCGAGTAGTTTGTCAAACCGACGGATTCTGGAACAGTCCCCGGGACTTCTCTGGATCGCTTGCGTCGTCCGTTGAGCCCGGCACGCCCGGCCTGATTCGAACAGGCGACTTTCGGATTCGAAGTCCGACGCTCTATCCAGCTGAGCTACGGGCGCTCCTGCGCGCCCCTCGGCGGGGCTCGCGAAACGCTTCTAACCGCACCGGAGCCGATATGTCAAGGCGATGAAGCATCCCGATGCGCAATTCTCAGGCCGCCACCCCCGCTGAGCCCGGACGGGCGTCGCCCTGCGCTCGCCCGCGCCCCGCCGGCGACGGCGGCGAAAGAAATTCTCTGCCCGCCGCGCCGCGGGGTAGGGTCCGCCCCCGTCATGCCGTTGCTTCGCCCGTTCACCCGCCGTTGCTTCGCGTCCCGGGGCCCTGTCGCCGCCCTCCTGCTCGCGCTCTCGGTCGCGGCGCCGGCCCTCGGCGCCCCGGCGGGTGCGCGGCCGGCCTCGGTGGAGCAGCCGCCGGACCGGCGGCCGCAGGGCAAGCGCCCCGCCGCGCGCCGCAGCTCGACCGGCGTCGAGGGCGGATCGCGCGCCGCGCGCGGCGCCGGGGCGAAGGGGACGGCCGCGGACCGCGCGAGCAAGAAGCGCGCGGCGCGGCGGGACGAGACCTCCCGCGCGGCGCGCGGCGGCACCGCCGCCGAGGCCGACGATCGCAAGCCGCTGTCGACGGGGGCGCCCAACCGCGGGCGGCTGAACGGCGCCGTGCGGCTCCGGTCGTCGCGGCACCTCAAGACGCGCGAGGGCGCAAGGACCTGGGGGCTGCCCGTGCTCGTGAAGGCCCTGCGGCGCGCCGCCTTCCAGGTGGCCAAGAAGCACGGCGACTCCGCGCTGCTCGTCGGAGATCTCTCGGCCAGGACGGGCGGCCGCCTCGACGGGCACAACTCCCACCAGACGGGGCGCGACGCCGACGTCGGGTTCTACGTCGTGAACTCGAAGGGCAAGACGCTGCGCATGGACCGGTTCGTGGCGTTCGACGACAAGGGCGACGCCATCGGCCTCCCCGGGGCGCGCTTCGACGACAAGCGCAACTGGGCGCTCGTCGAGGCGCTGCTCCAGGACCGCCAGGCAGGCGTCAAATACCTGTTCGTGACCGACGCGCTGCGGGCGCGGCTGCTCGCGTACGCCGCGAAGACGCGCGTCCCGGCGGAGCTCCGGAGCCGCGCCGCCGCCGCGATGATGAGCCCCAGGGACGCCGACCTGCACAACGACCACTTCCACATCCGCGTGGCGTGCCCCCCGTCGATGCGCGCCGCCTGCGTCGAGGAGTCGCTGGCCCGCCCGGCGTGCGACGCCGACGCGGCGAAGAAGCCCCTCGAGGCCACCGCGCCCGCGGCCGCGGCCGACGGCGCGGCGCACGTCGCAGCAGCGCCAGCGGCCCCGGCGGACGGCGCGGCGCACGTCGTAGCGGCGCCCGCCCCCCGCTGACGCCCGGCCGCGCTCAGACCGCCGGCGCGGCCCCGGGCGGCGCCGCGCCGTCCGCGAGCTCCACCACCACCGGCGCGTGATCCGAGGGGCGCTGGAGCTCCCGCGGGCGCGTGTCGATCGACACATCCGCGCAGCGCTCGGCCAGCGGGCGCGTCACCAGCGCGAGATCGATGCGGAGGCCCTTGTTGCGCCGGAACGCGCCCATCCGGTAATCCCACCAGCTGTACGCCGCCTTGGCGGGGTGACAGGCGCGGAACGCGTCGACGAGCCCCCACTCCATCAGGCGGCCCAGCGCCGCCCGCTCGTCGGGGTGGAAGAGCACCTGCCCTTCCCACTTCTTCGGCTCGGCGACGTCGATGGGCTCGGGCGCCACGTTGAAGTCGCCGCAGATCAGGAGCTGCTGATCGGGCCGGTGCCTCGCCTCGAGCTCGCGCCGGAGCCGCTCCAGCCACGCGAGCTTGTACGCGAAGGCCGGCGTCCCCACCGCCTGCCCGTTGGGCACGTAGACGTTGATGATCCGGATCCCCTCGACCGTGGCCGACAGCATCCGCCGGGCGACGTCTTCCTCGTCGCCGTCGAGGCCCTTCTTCACGTCGTCCACCGACAGCCCGAAGCGCGCGGCGATCGCGACGCCGTTGTAGGACTTCTGGCCGAAGATGATCGAGCGGTAGCCCACCTCGGAGAGCGCCGCCTCGGGGAAGCTGCCGTCCTCGACCTTCGTCTCCTGCATGCAAACGACGTCGGGCGCGGCGCGGACCAGCCAGCTCGTGAGCTGCTCGAGCCGCGTGCGGATGGAGTTCACGTTCCAGGACGCGATGCGCATAGGTCGCCTCACCGATAGTGGATGGAGAGCAGGACGGAAAGCCTGGATCCCGGCGCGGCCGCGCCGCGCGCGGGGCTCAGGCGATCGCGGACGATCACAGGGCCGCCCGGATCGCGTCGAAGAGGCCGTCCGGATCGTCGACGTGGAGCCAGTGGCCGGCGCGCGGGAGGACGTGGACCGAGAGCCAGGGCGCGCGCGCCGCGAGCGCCTCGAAGCGGGCGCGCGACTCCGGCGAGACCGACGCCGACCTGCCGCCGAGGACGACGTGGAGGCGCCGCGCGTCGACCCCGGCGCCGGCCGGCGCCGGCGGCTCCTCCAGGACGTGCCACAGATCGCGCGCGAAGTAGTCGGTGAGCAGGTCGTTCAGGACGTCGAGGTCGAGCCGGATGCGAAAGCCGTCGCCCTCGCGGCGGACGTTCATCGCCAGCCACTCGCCGATGCCGCGGCTGAAGCCGGCGGCCTGCACCGCCTCGAGGAACGCCTCGCGCGACGCGATCGGCTGCGGGATGGCGCGGAGCAGCTCGAGCACGCCGGGGCTCTCCGAGCCGCTCTCGCCGGCAGGCCTGGCGCTCGGATCGACGTCGAGGATGAAGCCGCGCTCGATCTCCGTGGGCTCCGTGGGCCCCGCGCGCCGGCGATCGAGGTAGGCGAGGGCCACCTTGCCGCCGAACGAGTGGCCCATGACCCCGCGGATATCGAGGCCGAGGCGATCGCCGAGCCGGAGCAGGTCGTCGGCGGCCGCCGCGATGGTGTGGGGCGCCGGCGGGCTCTGCGACAGGCCGTGCGCCCGCAGGTCGACCAGGATGAAGCCCCACGGTCGCGCGGCGGGGCCGGGCGCCCCGGGCGCGCCGCCGGTGGCCTGCGCCTCGGCGAGGCGCCGGACGAAGGTGCGCCAGTTGGCGCCGGAGCCGAAGATGCCGTGCAGCACGAGCATCCAGCGGGCAGGCGCCGCGGAGGGCGCGGAGACGAGGGCGTGGTGGGGCACGAAGGCGTCGGGTGCGTTCATGGCTCTCCGGGCGGCGCGAGCGCGCCGCCTGCGCCTAGCGCTAGCATGGACCCATGGCCAAGAAGCCCCCCATCGCGCCGTCGAATGCGGACGCCGCGGAGCGCGACGCCGCGGCGCCGCCGAGGCCCGCGCGCTTTCACGGCGCGACGCTCGCCGGGGCCGACTTCGACGACGCCGACCTGCGCGGCGCGCGCTTCCACAACGTCGCGCTCGCCGAGGCCGAGCTCGACGATGTGGACCTGCGCGGCGCGCGCTTCCACAACGTCGCGCTCACGGAGGTCGACCTCGACGACATCGACCTGCGCGGCGCCCGCCTCCACAACGTCGCGCTCGCCGAGGCCGAGCTCGACGATGTGGACCTGCGCGGCGCGCGCCTCCACAACGTCGCGCTCGCCGCCGCCTCGCTCGACGACGTGTCGCTGGCAGGCGCGCGGATCGACAACGCCGACGCGGCGGGGACGCGCTGGTCCGACGTGACCCTGCGCGGCGCTCGCCTCGAGGCGTCGGACCTCCGCGAGGTCGAGATCACCGGCTGCAAGATCGACGGGCTCACCATCGACGGCGTGCGGATCGACCGCCTGCTCGAGGACGCGAAGCGCCGAGCGAGCGCGAGCCCCACGCCGGAGGAGGCCACGAAGGAAGCAGCGCCGGGGAAGAGGAAGGCGAAGCGCCCCGCTCCCGGGCGGTGAGCGGGCGGGGCGACTCGCGCGATCGCGGGTGGCCTACGCCTCGATCAGCCCGGTGCGGACCGCGATGCGGGTCAGCTCGACCGCGCTCTTACATCCGAGCTTCGCGTAGATGCGCACGCGGTGGGTCTCCACCGTCTTCGGGCTGATCGTGAGCCGCGCGGCCGTCTCGCGCGTCGACACGCCGGCCGCGAGCAGCCGCAGCACCTGGCGCTCGCGCGGGGTCAGCGCGTCGAGGCCGCCGGAGCCCTCGCTCGCCGGCTTGCGCATCGCGCGTACGACGGCGCCCGCGATGCTCGAGGACAGCGGCGCGCCGCCGGTCGCGATCCGGCGGATGCCCTCGATGACCTCCTCGAGCTTCGAGGTCTTCACGAGGTAGCCCTGCGCCCCCGCGCGGAGCGCCTCGGCGACGCGGAACTCGTCGTCGTAGCCGCTCAGCACGAGCAGCTTCGCCTGCGGCAGCTGCGCCCGCAGCGCCCCGAGGAGCTCGATGCCGTCCCGGTCGGGGATGTTGAGATCGACGAGCACCACGTCAGGCTTGCAGCTCGCCGTCTCGCGCAAGGCGTCGGCTGCCGTCCCGGCCTGGCCCACGACGACCATGTCGGGCTCGTCCGAGAGCGCTCGAGCGAAGCCTTCGCGGACGACGGGGTGATCGTCGATCAGATAGATGTGCAGCTTGCTAGCAGGGGTTTCCGCCATGATGACCACAGGGGGATTGGAGTGTCCTTCGGACCACAATTCGATACCCGCGAGCAGTTCAAGTCAAGCTGCTCGGGTCGTCCTGGGAGGAACCTTACAGGGGTATCAGGTGCTCAACGATCTGCAAGCAGCGGCGCGGCGGCAAGCCCAATTGATGAGGAAAACTCCGTCCTGAGCGAGTTTCGGAGCTCAGCGGAGATCTGCGCCGTGGGAAGCGTTACGCCGCGCGCCATGCGCCACGCCCCGCGCCATGCGCCACGCCCCGCGCCATGCGCCACGCCCCGCGCCATGCGCCACGCCCCGCGCCATGCCCGCGCGACCTGCCCCATGCGGTCGCGGCGGCCGTCTGGTATCCTTTGCGCGCCTCATGCGCCGAAAAGGCCAGCGATCGAGAGAAACTGGATGAGCTCGCCGGGCCCTTCTCCGTGCCTGGCCGGCGCCTCGCCGCCCCCGCGCGCGGAGATCTTCGTCATCGACGACGACCCGGCGCTCGTCGACTCGCTGATGGAGCTGCTCGCCGACGAGGGCTACGGCGTCCAGGGGTTCACGCGGCCGCTGGAGGCGCTCGATCGCCTCGCCCGCGGCGCGCGGCCGCGGGCGGTGCTGCTCGACTACGTGATGCCCGAGATGACGGGCGAGGAGTTCCTCGCCGCGCTCGCCGCGGCGGGCGTCGAGGTGCCCGTCCTCCTGCTCTCCGGCGTGAGCGAGCCCAGCATCCGCGGCGCCGTGGCCGGCGTGCTCGCGAAGCCGTTCGACGTCGACCGGCTCCTCGGCGTGCTCGATCGGCTGACCGCCGACGTGCAGCGCTAGCCCACCGCCGCCGCGCCCCGCCCTGATCCCGGCCTGCACAGGCGCGGCGGCACGATCCTCGCGTACCCCGGCCCCGGGGAGGAGCCGAGGATGTCGTCTCTCCAAGACAGCGCCGCCGGGCCGCCCGTCGCCGCGCGGGGCGGGCCGAGCAGCCCCGGCCTCGCGGGCGCGCCGGCGGCCGCGATCCGGCTGCCGGCCGAGCTGCACCACCGCTTCCGCTTCGTCGTCCTCGACGCGAGCGTCGTCCCGGAGGCGGACGGCGGCCCGGAGGCGGACGGCGGCGCCGCGGCGCCGCTCGACGCGTTGCTCGCGATGGGGGTGCGCGTGGCGCTCCTCGCCCGCGAGGGCGTGCCCCACCTCGCGCGGCGGCTCGAGCGCGGCGCGCGCGCGGAGAGCGCGGCGGACCGGAGGCGGCTCTTCGTCGGCGCGCTCGAGGGCGCGGAGCTCTACGGCTTCGATCGCCGCGGCGCCGCCGTCCCGCTCGCCGCCGCGGCGCCGCCGGACGGGCGCTCCGCGCTGGCCGCGCTGCTCGCGCAGGTGATCGCGCCGCTCCGCATCGCGCCGCGCGACTGGCTCGCCATCTCGCCGGAGCCCGGCGGCGGCGCGCCGGCGGCGGGCGCGCGCGGGCTCGCAGGCGCGCGCGGGCTCGCGGGCGCGCCCGAGCTCGCGGGCGCGACCCACGCGGCGGCGGGCGCGCGGCGGCTCGGCGAGATCGTCGCGCTCCAGCGGGACCTCGACCGGGAGCTCGGCGCGCTCGCGGCGCCGCGCGACGCCGCGTGGATCGTCGAGGAGCCGGGGTTCGACGTGGCGCGCGAGCACGAGATCGAGTCGCTGCTCGCGATCGCCAACGGCTATCTCGGCTCGCGCGCGTCGCTCCCGGAGGGGTCGAGCGTGTCGCGGCCGGCGACGTTCATCGCGGGCGCGTTCGAGCCCTCGGCCGACGTGAGCCGCGTCCCGGAGCTCGTGATCGCCCCCGACTGGGGCCGGCTGAGCGTCGCCATCGAGGGCGAGCCGTTCTCGGCGGAGACGAGCGGCGTGCTGCACCACCTCCGCGCCCTCGACCTGCGGCGCGGCGTGCTGCTGCGCGAGTGCCTGCGGCGCGGCGAGGCCGGGCACCTCGCGCACGTCCACACGCTCCACGCGGCTTCGCTCGCGGACCGCCACGTCCTCGTCGAGGCGCTCAGCGTCGCCCCCATCAACTTCACCGGGACGATCCGCGTCGACGCGATCCTGAGCGGCGACGTGAAGAGCGCGAGCGGCGCGGCGCACTGGGCGCGCTTCTCGGCGGACGCGCGCGCCGAGAGCCTGCTCCTCGTCGGCCACACGCACGGCGGGCTCGAGACCGCGATGACCTCGCACCTGCGCGCGCTCCCGGGCGAGGCCGCCGAGGGCTCGCCGCCCGAGGCCCCCGACGGCGCGCGCTGCGAGCGCACCGAGGGCGCGCGATCCATCGCCGAGCGCTGCGACATCGGCGTCCGCGTCGCCGAGCGGCTCCGCCTCTTCCGGACGACGACGCTGCACACGTCGCGCGACACCCCCGCGCCGCGCGAGGCGGGCGAGGCGCTCCAGGCGGAGCTCTCGCGCCGCGCCGCGGGCGACGTGCTCGGCGAGCACGCGCGCGCGTGGGCGGAGCGATGGCGCCGCGCCGACGTCGAGATCGACGGCGCCCCCAAGATCGAGCGGGCGCTCCGGTTCGCCCTCTACCACCTCATCGGCGCCGCCAACCCGGACGACCCGCGCTGCTCCATCGGCGCGCGCGGGCTCAGCGGCGAGGCGTACCGCGGCCACGTCTTCTGGGACACCGAGACGTTCCTCGTCCCCTTCTACACGCACTGCTACCCCGAGGCCGCGCGCGCGCTGCTCCTGTACCGGCACCGCACCCTCGCGGGCGCGCGCCGCAAGGCGAGGTCGCTCGGCTACGAGGGCGCCCTCTACGCGTGGGAGTCGGCGGACACGGGCGACGAGACGACGCCGCCGCTCCTCGTCACGCCGTTCGGCGAGGTGGTCCGGGTGCTCTCCGGCGAGCAGGAGCACCACATCAGCGCCGACGTCGCGTACGCGGCGCACGCGTACGGCCGCGCCACCGGCGATCTCGAGTTCGAGCGCGGCGAGGGGGCCGAGATCCTCGTCGAGACGGCGCGCTTCTGGGCGAGCCGCGCCGAGACCGGGCCGGACGGGCTCGCCCACATCCGCCGGGTCATCGGGCCGGACGAGTACCACGAGGCCGTCGATGACAACGCGTTCACGAACTGGATGGCGCGGTACAACCTCCGCGCCGCCGCCGCGGTCGTCCGGCGCGGCGTGGCGCGCGGCGACGTGCTCGCGGCGCTCGACCTCCGGCCCGAGGAGGTCGAGCGCTGGTGCGACGTGGCGGATCGCATGGCCCTCGGGCTCGACCCGCGCACGGGCCTCATCGAGCAGTTCGCCGGCTACTTCCGCCTCGAGCCGTTCGCGATCGCCGACTACGCCGTGCGCAGCGCGCCGATCGACGTGCTGCTCGGTCGCGCGCGGACGCAGGCCTGCCAGGTCGTGAAGCAGGCGGACGTCGTGCAGCTCGTCGCGCTGCTCTGGGGCGCGGTGCCCGCGAGCGCGCGGCGCGAGAGCTTCCTCTACTACGAGCCGCGCACCGCCCACGGGAGCTCGCTGAGCCCGGGCGCCCACGCGCTCGTCGCCGCCCGGCTCGACCTCCACGCGCACGCCGCGCGCTACTTCGACCAGACCGCCGACATCGACCTCGGCAACACGATGGGCAACGCCGCGGGGGGCGTGCACGTCGCCGCGATGGGCAGCCTCTGGCAGGCGGTCGCGTTCGGCGCCGCCGGCCTCACGCGCGTCCCGCGGAGCGCGCTCGCGGCGCGGCTCCCCCCCGCGCCGCCGTGGCCGGACGAGGACGAGGCGATCGGCGTCGAGCCGCACCTCCTGCCGGGCTGGCGTCACCTCAAGATCCCGATCTCGTGGCGAGGCCGCGCGCTCGAGATCCACGTGGAGGACGGCGCGGTGGAGGTCGCGCTCGAGGGGAGCGCGCCGCTGCCGATCGCCGCGCTCGACGCGGGCGCGGTCGCCTGCGCCGTCGTGGCCGAGCCGGGCCGGCGCTACGCGGCGCGTCGGGTCGGCGGCCGGTTCCAGACATGGGAGGAGGTCACGACATGCTGAGCGCCGTGCGCGATGGATCTCTCGGGGAACGTGGGGCGCTGTCCGGGCCGGCTTCCGCGGCCGATCCGCCCCTCGGCGCGCGCGAGGGGGGCGACGAGCCGTCGCCGGAGAGCGGCGCGCGGAGCAGGAGCGTGCTCGTCGCGCTCCACGGCCGCCGCGCCCACCAGGGCGCCCTCGGGCTCGGGCGGCTCATCGCCGGCGCGCTCCACGCGCCGCTGCACGGGCTCCTCGTCTGCGCCGAGCCGCTCGAGGCGAGCGAGGTGCCCGCCCACCTCGGGGTCGCCCCGGAGGCGCTGCAGGGCGTGGTGCTGCACGTCGCGGCGAGCGAGGATCCGCCGGGCGCGCTCGCGGCGGCGGCGAGGGGCCGCGGCGCCTCCCTCGTGGTGGTGGCCTCCGAGCCGGAGGAGGTCGTGGACGAGCGCCTCGGCGTCGGCCGGCTCGCCGCGCGCGCGCTGGAGGCCGCCGCCTGCGGGGTCGTCGTCATCGGCCCGGCGGCGCCGACGGCGTCGCGGATCGAGCGCATCCTCTTGCCGCTCGACGGGACCCCCAGCACGGCCGCCGCCATCACCCCCGCCGGAGAGCTCGCCCGCAGGATCGGCGCCGAGCTCGACATCGTGATGGTCGGCGGCGCCTCGCCGCGGGAGGCCGACGACGCGCCGCCCGTCTCGACGCCGCTGCCCTCCGAGCCGGGCGCGATGGTGGCGCCCCTGTACGTCGATCAGCCCCAGCACGAGTGGCCCGCGTTCACCGAGGAGTTCCTGGCCCGGTTCCTGAGCGCGATCGGCCACTGCCCCCACGACGTCGCCACGCGGTTCTTCCTCGGCAAGGGCGAGCCGGCGGCGGAGATCCTGCGGCTCGCCGGGCAGCTGACGAGCGACCTCGTGGTCCTGGTCTGGCACGGGCAGCTCGAGGATCACCACGGCGGCGTCTTCCGTGACGTGCTCTGCGGCGCCCCCTGCCCGGTGATGGTCCTGCGGCGGTAGCGCGCGCTCTTCAGCGTGTTCTCCGGCGCGGCCGCGCCCCGACGGGCGGGCTCCACGCCAGCGGGCGTCGAAAGGCGCTATGGTGCGCCGCCATGGTCGCCCGCAAGCTGCCCGCCAGCGAGTGCCGCAAGATCGTCGACCCCCAGACCTTCCGCTTCTCCACGACGGATGACGTCGCGCCGCTGTCCGCGGGCATCGGCTCGCAGGAGCGCGCCCTCGCCGCGCTCTCCTTCGGCCTCGAGATCCGCCAGCCCCGCTTCCACGTCGTCGTCGTCGGCGCGCCCGGCACCGGCCGCACGTTCTGCGCGCGCGCCGTCGCGAAGCGCATCGCCGCGAGCCGCCCCACGCCCGACGACATCCTCCTCTTGCCGAACCCCCACCGCCCGAGCGAGCCCACGGTCCTGTCGCTCCCCCCGGGCGAGGGCCGCCCGTTCGTCGCGGCGATGGAGGAGCTCCACGAGAAGCTCGTCGACGCCCTGCGCGGCGCGACCGAGGGCGAGCGCTTCAAGCAGGCGCGCGGCAAGATCCAGCGCCGGGTCAACGCCGAGGAGCGGCGGCTCGAGGAGCAGCTCAAATCCGCGGCGCGCGAGCTCGGCCTCGACCTCGTCCGCGGCGACGACGAGGTGCAGATCACCTCGCTCGACGACGCCTCGAACGCGCCCGACGGCGAGGCCCTGCACGCCATCGCCGGCTCCATCGAGGAGTTCGAGATGCGGCTCGCCACGGTGCAGGACGAGGCCGACGCCGAGCTGCGCAGCGTCGTGAAGCAGCTGCTCAGCGACGGCGTGAAGGGCTGCTTCCAGCCGGTGCGCGCGCGCTTCGAGGGGCGCGACGACATCAGCGCCTTCCTCGCGGACGTCGAGACCGTCGTCTCGAAGGAGTTCCGCCTGCTCGTCGACGAGGCGCGCGGCGAGGAGGGCGGCGCCACCCTGCCGCGCGGCGTGGTCGTCCCGACGCTGCTCACCGAGCACACGCCCGACTCCGGCGCCCCCGTCGTGGAGGTCCCCTACCCCACGCTGAGCGCCCTCTTCGGCCGCACCCACGCGCCGCCCGACTCCGGCTTCCCGCCCGAGCCGGGCTTCGCCGTCGCGGGCGCCCTCCACGAGGCGGCCGGCGGCTTCCTCATCCTGCCCGCGGGCGCGCTCCTCAAGAACGAGGCGCTCTACGAGCAGCTCAAGGCCTGCCTCCTCGCCGGCAAGTTCATCGTGCCCGAGCACAACCCGTCGTACTTCCGCGGCACCGCGGAGGAGCTGCTCTTCCCGCCCATCTCGATCGACGTGAAGGTCGTCCTCGTCACGAACCCGCAGCTCTACCAGGACCTGCACGACGCCGATCCGGAGTTCTCGCAGCTCTTCAAGGTGCAGGCGCGCTTCGAGACGACGATCTCGCTCGACCAGGCGCTGCTCACCTACCCCGCGTTCCTCGCCGGCTTCGCGCACGATCGCGGCCTGCCGCCGATCACGGCCGACGGCGTGACCGCGCTCCTCTTCCACGGCGGCCGCCTCGCGGAGAGCCAGACCAAGGTGAGCGCGCAGCTCGGGCTCATCGCCGAGGTCGCGACCGAGGCCGGCTACCGGGCCCAGCGCCGCGGCCGCAAGGTCGTCGACGGCCCCGAGGTCAACGAGGCGCTCGAGGCGGCCCGCCGCCGCGGCAGCCACTTCCGCGACCACGTGCACGAGATGCTCTCCGACGGGACGATCCGCATCGACGTCACCGGCCGGCGCGTCGGGCAGGTCAACGCGATCTCGGTCCTGTCCGACGGCCCGCAGACGTTCGGCCGCCCCTGCCGCGTGACGGCGGTCGTCTACCCGGGCCGCGAGGGCCCGGTGAACATCGCGCGCGAGGTCGAGATGTCCGGCCCGCTCCACAGCAAGGGCGTGCTCGTCCTCACGGGCTACCTCGCCGCGCGGTTCGCCCAGCACCGCCCGCTCTCGTTCGGCGCCTCGCTCGTCTTCGAGCAGACCTACGAGCCCATCGAGGGCGACAGCGCCTCGTCGAGCGAGCTCTACGCGCTCCTGTCGGCGCTCTCGGGCGTCCCCATCCGGCAGGAGCTCGCCGCGACCGGCAGCATCGATCAGCAGGGGAGCATCCAGCCCGTCGGCGGCATCAACGAGAAGATCGAGGCCTTCTTCGATCTGTGCGCCGCCAAGGGCCTGACGGGCGAGCAGGGCGTGCTCATCCCGAGCGCCAACCGCGACGCGCTCATGCTGCGGGGCGACGTCATCACCGCGATCGAGGCCGGCCGCTTCCACGTGTACGAGGTGAGCTCGGTCGAGGAGGGCATCGAGATCATCACCGGCGTCCCGGCCGGCGTCGCCGACGCGGACGGGAGGTACCCGGAGGGGACCGTGTTCCACGCGGCGGACCAGCGGCTCGAGCGCTTCCACCAGGCGATCGCCGACACGACGAGAGGGGGGCCGAGCGCGGATCCCCGGGGCATGCTCCGGGGTCGCTGAGGAGGACCGATGGCCGCGAAGCGCACAGCCAAGCCGCGGGCGCCGAAGGAGCCCAAGGCCGCGCCCGCCCCCCGGGCGCGGCGGAAGAAGGCGGCGCCGGCCGCGGGCACGCGCGGCCTCGACGCCGCCGAGCTCGCCGCGGGCGCGCCCCCGCCGGACGTCGCCGCGCTCGCCGAGGCGATCCGGAGCGACGGCGGCAGCGTGCTCGCCGTCTACCGCGAGCCCGTCGGCGGCGCGTGGGCGGTCCTCGCCGGCCTGCCGCTCGACCGGGTGGAGCCGACGCCGTTCCAGCGCGACCTCTCGGAGGCGCACGTCGCGCGCCTCGGCGAGGTCATCGACAAGCTCGACTGCTTCCTCGATCCCATCATCGCCGTGCGGACCCCGCTCTCGTCGGGGCCGGGCCGGGCCGGGCCGTCCGCGCCCGGCGAGGGGAGGTACTGGACCCCGAACGGCAACCACCGCCGCGCCGCGCTCACGCGCCTCGGCGCGAAGAGCGCGGTCGCGCTCGTGCTGCCCGACGAGCGGATCGCGTACCGCATCCTCGCGCTCAACACCGAGAAGGCGCACAACATCCGCGAGAAGGCGCTCGAGGTGACGCGGATGGCGCGCTCCCTCGCCGATCTCGATCCGCGGCCGGAGCAGGAGTTCCGCCTCGAGTTCGAGGAGCCGAGCCTGCTCACCCTCGGCCTCTGCTACGAGCAGCGCCCCCGCTTCTCGGGCGGCGCCTACCAGTCGGTCCTCCGGCACATCGACCGCTTCCTCGACGAGCCGCTCCCGGAGGCGATCGAGACCCGCAGGGCGCGCGCCGAGCTCCTCCTCGCGGTCGACGACGCGGTCGCCCAGGCCGTCGACGCGCTCAGGGCGCGCGGCTTCGAGAGCCCGTACCTCAAGGCGTTCGTCGTGGCCCGCATCAACCCGCTCCGCTTCCAGAGGTCCCCGGACGCGCCGTTCGAGCCCACGCTCACCAAGATGCTGGCGTCGGCGCAGCGCTTCGATCCCGCCGCGGTCCGCCCCGACCAGGTCGCGCGCGCCGCCGGCCCGCCCGAGGAGCCCGCCGGATGATCCCGGCCGGCGCCGCGTGCGCGATCGCCGCCGTCGCCGCGCTGCTGCTCCTCCTCGGCGGCCTCGTCCGGGCGAAGCGCGCCGCGCGGCCGGCCCGCCGCGCCGAGGCCCCCGCGCCCGCCGGTCGGCGCCGCTGGGCCGCTCGTCCGGCCGCGCGCGCCGGGGAGGCTCCCGCCGCGTCGCCGCCGTCCCACCGCGGCGATCCCCGGGCCATCTACGCGTACGCCGCGCACGTCGTCGGCCAGTCGCTCGCCTTTCATGGCAGCTACCGGGCGGCGGCCGCGTCGCTGCGCGACGTCCCGCTCGACTGGACGCCGCCCGGGGTGCGCTTGCTCCTGATGAGCAACCTCGCCCAGTGGCAGCTCTGCGCGGGCGACGTCGAGGCGGCCAGGCGGCTCCTCCCGGACCTCTGCGAGGAGCGCGCGCCCGCGTCGGTGCGCCCGCTCGTGCGGGGCGCGCGCGCCGCGGTGCTCGTGCGCACGGGCGACGCCGAGGGGGCGCTCTCGCTGGTCGGCCGCTCGGACGGGGAGCGGGACGAGCCGTCCGAGGTGCGCCAGCGCTACCGCATCACCCGGGCGCACGCGCTCGCCGCCCGGGGCGAGCTCGCCGCCGCGCGCGCCGAGCTCCGCCGGGTGGTCGACGACGCCGGCGTCGACGAGCTCTGCCGCTGGATCCCCGCGGGCGGGCCCGCCCGGGCGACCATGATCGAGCTCATCGACGCGGGGTGACGGACTCGCGATCTCCCGCCCTCGTCCGCCGCGCGCGGCCGGCGCGTCGCTCTCCCTCTGGGGCTCCCGACGAGGCGGTGAGCGCCGCGCAGCCCTGGCCACTCACGCCCTCGTCGGACCGCGCGGCGCCGCGACGCCTCGATTCTCCGGCAGATATCGAGTCGGTGGACTCGCCATCAATTCGGCAGATCCGCCGATTGTCAATCCTCATTTACCTGATTTGTCGCGCAGGAGCTCCCGTACGCTTTTTCTGGAGATCCGGCTCGATCGAGCGACCTGGTGGGCTCGTGGCGGGGATTCCGCAGGACGGTGGGGGGCGCAACGTTGCGGGCGATTGGCATCTGGTAGAAAAAGGATGCTGTACGCAAAGTGCATCGGGCCAGGTAGGCTTCTCGCGTCGGCGGGGGAGAATGCATGCCAACCTGCACGGGTGGCCAATGAGGGTGGGGGCGCCGCGGGGGGGCGTCTGCGGGTGCAGCACCGGTTCTGCCACGACCACGCGCCCGGCCGGGGCGGCTGCCCTCGTCGACGGGAGCCTGCCTGGGAGGCTCCCATGAACCGCCCAACGGACACGCCGCCTCATCGCATCCTCATCGTGGACGACAGCCCCACGTACCTGCACCAGGTCGCGGCGGCGATGCGCGACGAGGGCTACGTCGCCGTGCTGGCCCACTCCGGGGAGGAGGCGCTCGCGCGGCTCGCGGCGGCGCGCGTCGACGGCATCCTGCTCGACATGGTGATGCCGGGGCTGTCGGGTCCTGCCACCTGCCTCCGCATCAAGGCGAACGCCGCGTGGCGGCCGATCCCCCTGCTCATGCTCACCGGCCGGGACGACCACAAGGCGATCCTCGACGCCCTCTCGGCCGGCGCCGACGACTTCGTCACGAAATCGGGCGAGCTCACCGTGCTCAAGGCCCGCCTGCGCGCCCAGCTGCGCCGCAAGCACTACGAGGACGAGAACCGCAGGATGCGCGAGCTCCTCCTGCGCCGCGAGATGGAGGCGGCCGAGGCGCGCGCCGACAAGCGCCTCAAGCAGAGCGAGGAGCGGTTCCGTCTCATCGTCGAGGGCGTCCAGGACTACGCCATCTTCATGCTCGACCCCGCGGGCCGCATCGCCAGCTGGAACCCGGGCGCCGAGCGGATCAACGGCTACCGCGCCGACGAGATCATCGGCCGGCACTGCTCGGTCCTCTTCCCGCCGGAGGACGTCGAGCTCGGCAGGCCCGCCGCGGAGCTCGAGTGCACGGTGGAGGCCGGGCGCTCGGTCCAGGAGGGCTACCGCGTCCGCAAGGACGGCACGCGCTACTGGGCGAACGAGGTGATCAACGTGCTCTTCGACGAGGCCGGGCGCCTGCGCGGCTTCGCGAAGGTCACCCGCGACGTGACCGAGCGCCGCCGGGTCCACGAGGCGCAGCGCATCCTCGTCTCGGCCGGGCAGATCCTCGGCGAGTCGCTCGACTTCGAGGAGACGCTGCGGCGCGTGGTCCGCGTCGCCCTCCCGGATTTCGCGCAGATCTGCGTGCTCCTCCTGCAGGACGAGTCCGGCGCGACCGAGCGGCAGGTCACCGCCCACGCCGACCCCTCGATGGCGGCGGCGGCCGAGCTGCTCGGCAGGCTCACGGCCGACTCCTGCGCGCGCGGCATCGGCAGGGTCCTGCGCACGGCGCAGCCGGAGCTCATCCCCCGGGTGACCGACTCGTTCGTCCGGGCGATCTCCTTCGATCAGGCGCACTACGAGGCGCTGCGCTCGCTCTCGCTCGCCTCGCACCTCACCGTCCCGCTGACCGCGCGCGGTCGGACGCTGGGCACGCTCTCGTTCGCCTCGACGCACCGGCGCTACGACGCCGTCGATCTCGACCTCGCGCAGGATCTCGCGCGGCGCGCGGCCCTGGCCGTCGACAACGCCCGGCTCTACCGCGAGGCGCGGCTCGCCGTGCGCGCGCGCGACGATTTCCTCACGATCGCCTCCCACGAGCTCCGCACCCCGCTCACGCCCATGCAGCTGCAGGTCGACGGCCTCCTGCGCGCCGGCAAGCGCGGCGACCTCACCGCCGAGCGCGCGACGCCGCGGCTGGAGATGATCAAGCGCCAGGTCGAGCGGCTCGCCCGGCTCATCACGAACCTGCTCGACATCTCGCGCATCTCCGCGGGCCGCCTGCAGCTCGAGCTCGAGGACGTCGATCTCGCGGCCACCGTGAACGACGTGCTGGATCGGTTCCGCGAGGAGCTCGCCGCCGCGGGCTGTCCGGTCGATCTGTCGGCCCCGGCCTCGGTCGTCGGCCGGTGGGATCGCCTGCGCCTCGATCAGATCGTCACGAACCTCCTCTCGAACGCGATCAAGTACGGCGCCGGCAAGCGCATCGACGTCGCGGTCTCGGACCTCGGCGACCGCGCCCGCCTGGTGGTGCGGGATCGCGGCATCGGCATCGCGCCGGACCAGCAGGCCCGCATCTTCGAGCGCTTCGAGCGCGCCGTCTCCAGCGAGAACTACAGCGGCTTCGGCATGGGGCTGTGGATCGTGCGGCAGATCGCCGACGCCCTCGGCGCGACGATCGAGGTCGAGAGCCGCCCGGGCGAGGGGGCGACGTTCACCGTCGACCTGCCGAAGGTGCCCGCCTGACGCGCGCCCGCGCCGCGCGCGTCACAGCGCCCGGCGCACCCGGCGGCGCTGCTCGATCATGTGCTGGGTGATCTGCTGCCGGCCCTCGGCGCGCTCCACCAGCGTCCACACGTTGTCGCCGCGCTCCCTGCCCGCGCAGTCGAGGAGCGCGTCGGCCGCCTGCTCGGCGGGGATGAGCCCGTCGTGTCGCCCCGGCAGCTCCACCACGGCGACGCGCGTGCAGAGCCCGCCCATCGTCGCGAGCATCCGGCGCACGACCTCGCGGAAGATCGCCTCGTCGAACGCGTCGCGCCGGCCGGCGCCGAACAGGACGAGCTTGTCGAAGGCCATGCGCGGCTTGCACGGGATCATCACGACCTCGCCGAGCTCGCAGGTGATCTGGCCCTGCCGCCGGAGCTCCGAGATCCGGCCGCCGAGGCGCCAGTCGCAGAGGCCGGCCACGCCGTGGGCGGGCAGCGCGTCGCTGAACGGGGCGCACGCGAGCACCTCCGAGTCGAGCTCGTCGAGGCTCTGCAGGTCGGGGGGGACGAACCGGAGCTCCACGGGTCAGACGCTGATGGCGCCCTTGCGGAAGTCGCTCTTCGCGATCTTCACGTTGACGCAGGCGGGCTTGCCGCACCGGAACGCCTCGTCCAGCGCGGGCCCGAGCTCCTCCACGCGCTCCACGAAGGCCCCGAAGCCCCCGAGCGCCTCCACCACGCGGTCGTACCGGGTGAGGTCGAGCGACGTCGCGGGCGCGCGGCCCTCGCCGTAGAGCTCGACCTGCCCGCGCCGGATCTGCGTCCAGGCCGCGTCGTTGCCGATCACGCTCACGACGGGGATGCCCTGGCGCGCCATCGCCTCGAACTCGAGCGCGTGGAACCCGAACGAGCCGTCGCCGTACACGAGCACGACGTTGGCCTCGGGCCGCGCGAGCTTGGCGGCCATCGCGTAGCCTGGCCCGACGCCGAGGGTGCCGAGGGGGCCCGGGTCCATCCAGAGCTGCGGCCACTCGAGTTTCAGCACGTTCGCGGCCGTGGCCACGAAGTCCCCGCCGTCGCCGATCACGATGTCGTCCTTGCCGAGCCGCTTGCCGATCTCGGCGCAGACGCGCAGCGGGTTCGGCGGGTCGCTGTCGCTCGCGATCTCGGCGAGGATCTTCGCGCGCGCGCGCTCCTCGGCCTCGCGCACGGCCGCGAGCCACGCCTCGGCGGATTTGTCGGGCACCTCCGCGAGCAGCTGCTCCAGCACGACGCCGCTGTCCCCGTCGATCCCGAGGTCGACGCGGCGGTTCTTGCCGAGCTCGCTGCCGTCGAGATCGATCTGGACGACCTTCGCGGCCGGTCCGACGGCGCGGCCGTACTCGAGCCGGAAGTCGAACGGGGTCCCGAGCACCACGCAGAGGTCGGTCTGCGCGAGGGCGAAGCGGCGCGAGCGGCCCATCAGCCCGGGGTGCGCGTGGGGCAGCGCGCCGCGGGCCATGCCGTTCAGGTAGAAGGGCGCCTTCACGGCGTCGGCGAAGCGGCGCAGCGCGTCCCGCCGCGGCGACCAGCGGAGCTGGCTGCCGACGATGAACATGGGCCGCTCCGCCTCCCGCAGCATGGCCGCGGCGCGCGCGACGGCGGCCGGGTCGCCGCCGGGCCGGGCCGGGGGCGTCGGCGCGGTGGCGGGCGCGTCGTCGCCCGCGAAGCCCATCAGCAGATCGAGCGGGACCTCGAGGAAGACCGGGCCTGGCACGTTCGCCTGGGCGACGCGGAAGGCCGAGTCCACGTACTCCTGGATGCGGTCGGTCGACGGGACCGAGGCGCTCCACTTGGAGATGGGGCGCATCAGCTCGACGTGGTTCATGTCCTGCAGCGAGCCCATGTCGGCGAGGGCGCGCGGGCCGGCGCCGCCGAGGACCACCATCGGGATCCCCGCGCGCTGCGCGTTGGCGACGGCGGTCACCACGTCCGTGACGCCCGGCCCGGCGGTGACCGCGCACACCCCGGGCCTCCCGGTGACCCGCGCGTACCCGTCGGCGGCGTGGCCGGCCGTCTGCTCGTGCCGCACGTCGACGACCCGGATGCCGTCGTCCAGGCACCCGTCGTAGATCGCCTGGATGTGCCCGCCGCACAGGGTGAAGAGGTGGGTCACCCCGTGCCTCGCGAGCGCCTTCGAGACGAGCTTGCCTCCGTGCACCTGCGCCATGGGGCCGGCATATACCATGTGCGCCCCAGCGTCCTCCCGGCGAGCGGGCGATTCGTGCGCCTCCGCGGCCGCCGGCGCCGCGCGCCGGGCAAGCTGCCTCACCGGGCCGGGCGCTCGGCGCCGCGGACCTCGGCGGAGACGACCCCGGCGGCCGCGCGTGTGGCGCCGTGTTCGGACGTGCGCCCCACAGCCGCGCTGACCTCCGAACCGGCGTCCGGTGTTCACTGCGAAACGGCCAGGACGAGTCTTAGTTTAGTGTTTTTCCTAACCTCCAACGTCCTTTGAGAGCGCCGCGGCGGCAACGCACCTGCCGGCGGGTGCGCGCGCCGCCTCCTTGCCCGGAAACCACGCTATCGCCGGCGCCCGTCGTCAGGCCGCACCCGAGAGGAAGCCCACGCGCAGCGGGTGACGCTGTAAAAATACAGCGTTGCTACAGGGTCGACTCCGCCCCTGCTGGGATATCGTCGCCATCTCGGCGCGAGCAGCGCCGTGCTGGCCGCTGCCAGATGCTGTTCTCTCCGGGCGATGAAATGATATAGTTGGCTCCTTATTGCAGCTGCCACCTCCACACCGCCATCTCTCTCGGCCTCACCCCGGTGCCCCTGCCCTGCAGCCGCCGGCCTGGGAGAAGGCACCGGACCTCTCCGGGCGCGGATCGCGGCCGAGCCCGGCGCCGTCGCCGACGCTCGCCGTAACCTTCCTGCAACGTGGCGGAAACAATTCGGCCCGCGCCGAGCGCGCGCGAGAATCTGTGAGGAAGTTAACCGGTTCAGTGGGCGATGGGCACGGCGGGCGCACGGTGATTGGTGAGAAGGAGCGTGTCCCGGTGGCCGTCCTGGAGGAGGCGTGCGCGGTCGTCCGCGATGACACGCGATCTCCTTTGCGTATGCGCGCCAACTTCCTTGAGGTGCAGCAACCTCGACGGCGGGAGGCGCCCTGGCGCCGGGACGGCCGTCTCGCTGGATCGATGGGGGAACGCGAGCCAATCGTGTGTGGCGCTCTCGTGGACGCTGGGTTCACTGCCTACGTCCCGAGCGGCGTCTACCACGTGCGCTTCCTCTGTCCGGGTGTCCCTGATGCCCGCATCCGGGGATGGACTCCGTCCCCGGTACATCATTTCATTGACGTGCGATCGGCCAAGGCATCATCTGTCGTTGCTGCTGGGCCAACATTTCGGCCGACATCCGCGCCGCGTGGGCGGTAGTGCGCTGGCGCCTTGCTTCTCGCAGCGTTCATTTCAAATATCCTGCTCTCACAGAACGTTACCCAATACACCAAAATGACGCGTGACTGCTTACATGAGCTTGCGAGCTTGTTGTTTTCTATTTCGGGAAAGCTCTGTATCGGTTATGCGGGATAAGAGGACGCGCAATAGCGCTTCGCTGGAGTAGCATCTTCCTATGTCGGAGCCCCCTAGTAGCAGCAGTCAATTGATCCGGATACCCATCGTGCTGGCGCTCGACTGCAGCCCCGGTTTTCTGGCCCGTTGCCGCAGGGTCGCGGCGCGGGCTCGTTTCCTCGTCCGCTCGTGCGAGGCGGCGTCGGCGTGGGCGATGGCGGTCCGCCTCCGCCCGCTGGCGATCGTCCTGCCCAGCCACTTGCACGAGCGCGCCCCGCAGACGTTCGAGCTGCTCGCGGAGGACGCGGGAGCGCGCCTCGTCGTCGTGGAGTCCGAGCAGCTGCCCGCGGGCGAGCTGGAGGGGCACATCACCCACGCGATCGGCGAAGCGGCCCGCGCCCGAGGCGCCTAGCCGCGCCCCAGGGTCCCGCGCCGCGCCCGAGGCGCCTCGAACGTGCCGGAGGCGCCTCGAACGTGCCGAAGGCTCCTCGAACGTGCCGGAGGCGCCTCGAACGCGACCGCCGACGCCTGGCCCCGGCCGCCGCGTGGCTCGGCCGCTGCCGGGCCTCGGCGGCCGCGCGTCTCGGCCGCCGAAGGCCTCAGTCGGTGCGGACACCCGCGGTGAGGTGGAAGCCCCAGGTGTGATCGAGCGGCGGGCCGAGCTCCTCGTCGAAGGGAAGCAGCAGCCCCGCTCGGAGGAACGCGGCCTTGCGCTCGATCGCGAGGAACGGCTCGAGGGCGAGCACGTACAGATTGCGCGCGACGGCGTGCCGGATGCCCACGTTGTCGAACGTGGGCAGCGCGACGCCTTGCACGCGCAGGCCGCCGGCGATCCCGTGGCCGATCTGGACCTCGGCGGCGTGCTGGATCGCGACCTCGTACTCCTCGTTGCGGCCGAGCGGGATGTAGAGGAGCGGCTCGATCTGCAGGCGCGCGATCACCGGGCCGAGGTGGGCCTCGGCGCCGAGGCGCGCGTGGATGGGGAGGATGCTCGGGAAGTACTCGTGGAGATCCCAGTAGGCGCGGCTCGCGCCGACCGGCTCGTAGCTGCGGTGGTCGTGGGTCTGGGCCGAGAGCGTCGCCAGCCCGACGGCGCCGCCCACGGTGATCCAGAGCTTGCGGCCGGCGCGGGCGACGTGGTGGGCGCCGAGCATCACGTTGCCGAGCACGGCGTCGGTGCGCTCATCCATCGCGAGCCCGAAGGGGACGCGGACGTCGAGGAACGTCTGATCGGCGAACGGCATGCGGGCGAAGAGGGCGACCGCGAGCCCGGAGACGTCGCTGTCGCCGCCGCTGAACGCCGAGGTCTCCAGGCCGATCGCACCGCGCTGGGCGAGCGGCACCGTCCCCCCGCCGAGCGCGCCTTCGTCGGCAGGCGCGGGCAGCGGCCCTTGCTCGGCTTCGGAGAGGGACGAGGTCCAGTCCTCCATGCTCTCCCACCGGCCGGCCCGCCGCGCGGCCGGCGTCCTGGCGGGCGGCGCGGCGTCTGCCGGCGGTTCGGCAGCGCCCGGCTCGGGCGTCGCTCCAGCCGGCCCGGGCGGCGATCCCTCCGGCGCTGGCGCATCCGCTGCCGGGGCGCCGGGCGCTGCAGGCGCGGGGCTCGCCGGCGGCTGCGGCGCGCCGGGCGCTGCAGGCGCGGGGCTCGCCGGCGGCTGCGGCGCGCCGGGCGCTGGCTGCGGCGCGCCGGGCGCCGGCGACTGCGGCGCGCCGGGCGCCGGCTGCGGCGCGGACGCTGGCGGCGTCCCCGCCCGCGCCGGAGGAGCCGGCGGCGTTCCCGCCGGCGCCGAGGCGGTGGGCGCGGGGCGCGTCGCCGGCGGAGGCGTCACGGGCTGCGCGGCGATCGGCGCGGCCGCGAGGATCGCCGTCGCCAGCCAGGAAAGCGAGGACAAGACCAGGATTCGACGTGGCATCGTGTCTCCTTGGGGCGCGCATCCTATCGCCTCGGAAGGCGCGCGCGTCTGCTCCAGCAAGCGCCGGTCGCGCTTCGCCCTCCCGCGCCCGGGCAGCGCGCCGCGACGCGGGCCCGGACCGACGGCTCGAGCGCGAGGCGAGCGCCGCGCGCCCCCCGGCGGAGCTGCCCCGGCGGAGCGGCGGCCCGGAGGCACGCCCGGGCTCCCCGCGCGCGCTACAAGAGCGCCGAGAGCGCCGCCGCGAGGCGCTCGTACTGCGGCCGGTCGTTGTAGATCTGCGCCGAGATCCGGAGGGCCCGCCCCGGCGACGCGGGCCAGGCGAACACCGGCACCTCGATGCCCCATTGCGCGAGGAGCGCGTCCTGGAGCGGGTCGAGGCGCAGCGGCGACGACGGCGCGTCCGGGAGCGGCACCGTCGCGAGCGCGCCGATCATCGCGTCGGGGCTCGGCGGCGGGCAGCCGAGCGCCGCGCAGAGCAGGTCGCGCGCGGCGAGCGCCGTCGCCCGGTTGTGGGCCCGGAGCTCGGGCCAGCCGCCGGGCAGGAGCGCTCCCATCGCGCGGATCGCGTCCGCGACGCAGAGGGCCGCGCTCGGATCGGAGGTGCCCGTCCAGTCGAACTCGAGCAGGAAGCGCGACCGGTCGGTGCGCGGCGAGTTGGCGCCGTGGCTGATGCAGAGCGGGCGCACCGAGCCCTGCCGGTCGCGCCGCACATGGAGAAACGCCGCGCCCTTCGGCGCGCACATCCACTTGTGGCAGTTGCCAGTGTAATACGCCGCCCCGAGGGCGCGGAGGTCGAGCGGCAGCATGCCGGGCGCGTGCGCCCCGTCGACGAGGAGATCCACGCCGCGTCCGGCGAGCTCGGCGGACAGCGCGGCGACCGGGAACACGAGCCCCGTCGGGCTCGTCACGTGATCGATCAGCACGAGCCGCGTCCGCGGCCCCACCCGCGCGAGCACCGCCTCGACCACCTGCTCGGGCGCCTCGATCGGGAACGGCACCGGCGCGACCACGACGCGCGCCCCGGCGCGGGCCGCGACGGCCTCGGCCGCGTTGCGGCAGGCGTTGTACCCGTGGTCGGTGACGCAGAGCTCGTCGCCCGGCCCGAGCGAGAGCGACCGCAGCACCGTGTTGACCCCGAAGGTCGCGTTGGGCACGAACGCGAGGTCGTCCGCGTCGGCCCCGACGAAGGCGGCGAGCTCGCCGCGGGCCGCGTCGAGCAGCGGCTCGAGCTCGCGGAGGAAGAAGCGGACCGGCTCGCGCTCGAGCTGGTCGCGGTAACGCTGCTGCGCCTCGAGCACCGCGCGCGGGCAGGCGCCGAACGAGCCGTGGTTCAGGAAGGCGACGGCCGGGTCGAGCGGCCAGAGCTCGCGCGCGGCGCCGGCGCGCGACTCCGGGAAGGCGTTCGGGTTCATGGCGGAGGTCGAGTGCCCTGGGAGGCTGAGGTGTCGGAGGGCCGGTGACAATGTCGCGCGTGGCCACGCCTCCTGTCGAGGGCGTCGAGGGCCACGCGAGGCGCATCGATGGTGCATCCATGATGGCTATATCGATCAACGTTGATTCATGGATCAACCGTGACCGCCTTCCGGCAAGGATGCAGCGCTCGGTCAACCCATCCATGATGGACGCATCCACGGTCCATCATGGACGGGTCGGAGGGCGGCGCCTCGATGGCGCCGCTCAGCGGCCCATCCAGAGCGGGGAGGCGCCGTTCATCTGGAGGGCGTCCATGCGCCGCGCCGCGGGCGGGGCCGCCGCGGCCGCGCGGGCGGTCTTTCGCGCGCTCGCCACCGCCGAGGCGGCGCCGGCGATGCGCGCCTTCTCCTTGGCCGACTGCGCGCGCGCCGCCTGCTCGCGGAGCCGCTCCTCCGCCGCGGCGAGCTTCGCCTCGGCCGCGCCGAAGTCGCCGGAGCCCACGTCCTGCGCCGCGGCGAGCTGCGTCATGCCCGTCTCGATCACCGCCGCGAGCGTCTGGGTCCGCTCGTTCTCGTGCGCGGCCACCTGGGCCGGGTCGCTCGTCACCTCGTAGCGGGCCACCACCTCCTGCACGCGCGCGACGTTGCCGTTCTCGGGGTCGCGGAAGTGGAGGCGCTCGCTCGCGAGCGGGTGCGAGCCGGCGGCCGGCGCGGTGACCCGCACCCGCACGAGCATCTCGCGGTGCTGCCCGCCGAACATCGTGCCGAGCAGCACGCGGACCGCGTCGCCGGACCGGTCGGCGCGCTCGTTCGGCACGCCGATCACCTCCACGCCGGGCGCCGGGACGATCTCGACGAAGGCGCCCGTCGCCGCGGTCGTCTGGAGCAGGGCGAGCTCGCGCTCGAGGACGGAGGACATCTGGCGGGCCTCGGTGAGGTGGTAGAGCCGGCCGCTGGAGCCGAGGGCGAGCGCGTTGAGCGTGCGCTCGTCGTAGTCGGCGCCCACCCCGATCGACGTGATCTGCACCCCGTGGGCGGCGCCGCGCTGGGCGAGCGCGCCGAGGAGCTCGGGCGACGACGGGCCGATGTTCGCCTGGCCGTCGGAGATGAGCACCACGCGCCGGACGGCGTGCGTCGACGGCGCCGCGGCCGCGTGCCGCTCCGCGAGCCGGAGGCCCTCGAAGAGGTTCGTGCTGCCGTCGGGGCCGAGCGCGGCGATGGCGCGCGCCACCGCGGGGCGCGTCTCGGGGCCGAGCACGGCGGGCGCCACGCGCTCCACGGCGGCGTCGGCGAACGACACGAGCGAGACCAGGTCGCCGTCGGGAAGCCCGTCGATGAACGCCTGCGCCGCGGCGCGGGCGTGGTCCATCTTCGGCCCCTGCATCGAGCCGGAGGCGTCCACGAGCAGCGCGACGGCGGCCGGCGCGCGCGCCCCGCGGCGGGCCGCGGGGACGTCGACCCACACGCCGAGCTGCGTCTCGCGCGTCCCCGGCAGCACGAAGTCGCTGGCCCCCGCGGCGCCGATCCAGACGCCGCGGCTCGCCTCGGCCCGGGATCCCGGCGCCTCGACCGCCGCAGGCGCGGCCGCCGCCGCGGCCCCGCCGGCCGCCGCCGGGGCCGCGGCGACCGCCGGCGCGCCCTCCTGCCGCGCCCCCGGGCCTGGCGAGACCTCCGCGGCCGCGGCGCCCGTCTCCGGAGGCGCCGCCGCGCCGGCCGCGCAGCCCAGAGCCGCAAATCCCATCAGCACTCCCGCGAGCATCGTCCGCATCGAGAAGCTCCTTCCGCCGCACGCCCCAGCCAAGGCGCGGCCCACGGGGGACTCGCGTCCTCCGCCGCGATCTCCTCGACCCCCGCAGCGCGCGGCTTCTACGGACCCAGCCGAAAAAAGATCTCCGGGAGAGCTCGCCGCCGCGCCGCCGTCCCTCCCGGCCGACCCGCCCCGGAGCCCCCGCCGAGCACACCTCATGCGTCGCCGGCGCATGAGGCCAGGGCCCCTGTCGAGATCTCGCGACCGATGCGGCTCCCCGCGTCCCTCCGCCGATGGTCCGCGTCTTGCTGATTCACGATCATGGACGGGCGATCGCCGGCGCGCGGCGCCCGGACACGATGCGCCGCCGAGCGGCGATGCCGGAGGAGGTCGATCCGATGAAACTCGTACGAAGCAAGTCTCCAGCTCTTCTCGCCGCCTTCGCGGCGATCTTCCTGGCTGTCGCGAGCCTCTTCGCTTTGCCGGATTACACGCTCACGGGCACCGGCGTCCGCGTGAGGACGGTCGGCACGGCCAAGATCGATGTCTATCGGATCAGCCATTACATGGAACAGCTCCCCTCCACGAGGTCCAAGCAGGCCGTCATCGAGATGGATACGGGGAAGAAGTTCGTCTGGACGATGCTGCGCGACGTCGACCGCGAGAGCATCGTCAAGGCGCTGAAGGACGCCTATGCGATGAACGGGTACGCCGATCAGACGAAGATCGCGAGGTTCGTCTCGGCGTTCGAGGGCGACCTCAAGACGGGCGCGGAGGTCACCATCGAGTACGACGCGCGCGCGAAGACGACCACCGCCAAGGTCGCCGGCGGCGGGACCGCGACGGTGGGCGGCCTCGATTTCATGAAGGCGACCTGGCAGATCTGGTTTGGCAAGATCGACCAGCCGACGCTGAGCGACGAGCTCATCGCCAAGCTCCCCTGACGCCGGGCGCCTCGTCAGCCCGCCGGCTCGGCGCGCGGGGAGCACGCGACGAGCTCCCGCCGCCCGCGGACCGCGCCGAGACCGCTGCTCCCGCGGTCCGCCGCGACGCCGCGGCTCGGCGTCTCCTCAGCCGTGCTTGCGCTCATGCCTCTTCAGCGTTTTGTCGACCTTTTCCAGGGCTCTGAGGATGCGATCCTTGATCGGAGCTCCGCCGTTCTCTCGAGCCGTGAGCGTCGCCATGTGGGCGGCGCAGAGGTTTTCGGCGTCATGGAAGCGAAGCGCCAGCTCCTCGGCCCATCGCCGAAATTCCAGCGCTGCCCCGGGGCGCTTCTCGAGCGCCTGCGACAGCATGGGAGAGAAGCTCAGGACGTCGTTGAGCCCCAGGAGGCGCATCGGGGACGGGAGGCGGACGTACATCAGCGTGTCGTCGACGTGAATCGTCCTCGACGCGCGGTGCAGCACGAGGACCGACGAAAAGTGCACGTTCTCGTTCGAGGAGACGAAATCGACCCCGCGCGGCACCGAGAAGTCGAGGTCGCCAGCGAACAGCGCGTGCGCCGCCGGATCTTCGATCAACGTCTCTTCCCACGGGAGGTCCGGGAAGCGGGATAGATGGCGAGATGTGCCGTAAAGGCGCGCGTGCGGATAGTGGGCATGCATGGCCTTCGCGTGCAGCGTGTGGAAAGGGTGAACGTTGATGATGGCCTCCACGTCCCTTCCACCATGGGTGATCTCGTCGATCTGCCGCTTCTCCTCGACCCCGAGCGTGTAGGAGTCGAGAAAGATATACTTCCCGTTCTCGCGCCGGACGAGGGACGCGTGCGTACCGACGTCGATGATCCCGCCGATCTTGAACGATCCGCGAATGTTCCAGAAGCCGTCCGCGACCGGGATGATCCGATGGTTCATTCGAGCCTCCTTCCCTGGAAACACGCCCCGAGCGCCGCGGCTCGCTCATCGATGTCGTTCTGCCCGAGGGTGCGCCGGCCGAGACGAGCGCGGTGGGGCTCGGCGAACCGTCGTCCTGACCGCTGAGGAACCGCCGGCGCCGGGTCGCCGTCAATCCGAGGGCTTGTCGCGCACCACGAGCACCGACCGGCTCGTGTGGTTCACGACCTTCGCCGCCGTCGTCCCGAGCACCTTGTCGATGCCCGAGTAGCCGTGCGACCCGATCACGATGAGGTCCGCGTCCTCCTCGTCGGCCGTCCGGCAGATGACCTCCCAGGCGACGCCGACGTGGACCACGACCTTCGCGACGAGCTCGGGCGGCACGCCGCGCGCGAGCTGCTCGAGCTCCTCCCGGTCGCCCCGCTCCAGGATCTCGGGGACGCGCGTCGGCGACTCGTTCATCGCCTCGGCAGGCAGGCTGTGGTGCAGCCCGATGCCGCGGACGAGCACGAGCTTGCCGCCGAGCTTCTGCGCGAGATCGACGCCCTCCGCGAGGATGAACGGCGCCCGGGGAGAGCTGTCCAGTGCAACGAGGATGGTCCGGGGGTGCTTGAGGCTCATGGCGTCCGCCTTTCGTGCGGTGGCGTTCCCGGATCTCTTTAGCCGACTCCGCGCCTGGCGCGCAGCACGTCCCGCGCGGCGGCGCCCGCGCGGCGCACCACCCCGGCCGCCCGCGCAGCGGCCCGGTGCGTCCGGCGTGGATCAGGCGCGGATCGCCACGCCGTGGCCGCGGTCGTCCGTGAGGATCTCGAACGCCGCGCGCCGCGCCGTGGTCAGCGTCTCGATCCCGACCTCGCGGCCCAGGCTCTTCCGCCGCAGCGTGAGGCTGCAGGCCCCGATCTTCGTGTTCAGGCAGTGCTTCACCCCGCCGGGAGGGTTCCTGTAGGCGAGGCCCACGACGTCGGCGGCGCGCGCCGAGATCTCCCCCTCGACGCTCAGCCGATCGGTCTCGGTCCGGAAGCGCCAGGTGAAGTAGTCGAACGAGGCCTCGGCGCGGACCGCCTGGACCAGCGAGCTCAGCGCGATCTCCTCGCCCCGGTGCCGCAGGACCAGCGGCGTCATGCTCGGTGTCCAGAACGGCCCGACCTTGAGGCGGGCCGTGGCGACCTCGAGGAAGCTGTCCGGGTGGCTGTCGAACCCCGCGACCTGCCCCCAGGCGTAGAGGTCCGTGTGCTTCGTCCCCCAGTTGTGGTTCTGGCTGCCCACCCAGCCCGAGACGTCCACGTCGCGCCCCGCAGCGCGGAGGACGCCGCGGTAGACCGCCATCGGCGCGCCGACCAGCGCCTTCGCCTTGGGCAGCGGGGCGTCGTAGAGGGCCGCCGGGAGCAGCAGGAGCGGCTCCCCGCCGCCCTCGTACGCGAGATCCCAGGCGATGGCGCCCTCCCCCTCGCCCGCCGCGCCGGCGAGCCGGCCCGGGCGCAGCTGGGCCCCGTCGATGTCCACCGCGAGGGCGTCGCGGGCGAAGGAGCAGCGCCCGGCGAACGGGACCTCGCGCTTGGCGACCGCGTGACGCCCCGACTCGCCGTCGAAGTAGATGGCCCAGAGCTCGCCCTCCGCGGCGTCGGGCCGCCCGGCCGGGCTGAAGAGCGTGTAGCGGATCCAGAAGGCGAGCGGGCGCGTCGGGTGGTTCGCGCGCTGGAAGAAGCTCTCGTAGAACCCCTCCCGCTGCCCCGGCCGGTAGCGCGCGTGGTTCGCCCGCGCCCGCGTCGCCGTCGCGTCCGCCATCTAGTGCCCCCGCTTCTGCCCGCCGCTGAGGAGATCGGCGATCACCCGCTCCAGGTCGTCGAGCGAGATCGGCTTCGCGATCTTCGGGTTGTCCACCCGCTCGACGAACTCGCGCGCGCTCGGCGTGAACGCGCCGCCCGACATGAAGGCCATCTTCGGCTGGAGCTGCGGGAACCGCTCGCCGATCTCGTCGTAGAGGGCCATCCCGCTCATCTGCGGCATCAGGAGATCGCAGACGATCGCGTCGATCCGGCCGCCGCGGTCCCGCAGGAGGTCGAGCGCCTCGTGGCCGCTCTTCGCCACGAGCACCTCGTGCCGCTCCTCGAACGCGCGCGCGAACGCGTTGAGGAGCATCGGCTCGTCGTCGACGAACAGGATCGTCCCGCGCGACGACAGGCGCGGCGGCTCCGGCGGCGGGCGGAGCGCCGGCAGATCCGCGGGGTTCAGGCCCGTCAGGCGGATCGTGAAGACCGTGCCGATGCCGGGCTTGCTCGACACCGTCATGGTGCCGTGCTGCTCCTCGACGATGTTGCGCGACACCCAGAGCCCGATCCCCGGCCGCGCGCTCTCTTCCTTGGTCGTGAAGAACGGGTCGAAGATGCGCTCGACGACCTCGGGGGTCATGCCGCGCGCGTTGTCCTCCACCTCGACATGGTGCACCCCGTCGTCGAAGCGCGCCGTCACGCGCACCAGGTTCTCATCGCGCGGGCGGTTCGGCATCGCCTGGGCGGCGTTGATGAACAGGTTCACGAACACCTGCGAGAGCTTGCCCGGGTAGCCGACCAGCGGGGGCATCTCGCCGTAATGCCGCTCGATGCGGCAGAGCTGGCTGAGCTGCGGCCCCGTCATGCGCAGCGCGAGCTCGATCACGTCGACGAGATCGACCCGCTCGGGCTTGCGCTCGCTGCTGCTCGAGAAGAGGTTGAGGTCGGTCACGATGTCGCGCATCCGCTCGACGCCGGCGAGCGCCTCGTGGCACGACCGATCGATGAGGTCGATGGCGCGGAGCAGGTCCTCGTAGGAGCCCGACGCGACCGGGCGCGCCGCCGAGACGAGCTTGTGCGCCCCGCTCCGGATCTGCTCGAGGTTCGCCATCACCCACGCCATGGGATTGTTGAGCTCGTGCGCGACGCTCGCCGCCACCTGGCCGATCGAGGCGAGCTTCTCGCTGTGGAGGATCTGCGCGCGGCGCGCGACCTCCTCGGTGACGTCGCGCATGAGCGCGAGCGACGCGTCCTCGCCGTAGAGCCGCGTGATCCGGACCGTCATCACCTTGGTCAGCCCGGCGCGCGTCCCGCAGCGGATGGTGGCCTCCCGAGGCGCCTCCGCCCGGGACGCGGACATCACGAGGGCGCGCAGCGCCGGCACGTCCGCCGCGACCGCGAGCGCGGTGATCGGCCGGCCGATCCACGCCTGCCGCGAGTGCCCGAAGAGCACCTCGAAGCGCACGTTCAGCCGCGTCAGCATGCCCTCCTGGTCGATCGTCGCGAGGACGTCGGACGAGAGCTCGACGATCTCGCGGTAGCGCTCCTCGGAGGCGAACAGCGAGCGCTGGGCGTACGCCTCGGCGAAGCGGTGCTCGAACTGGAGCAACAGCGCGTCGACGGCGCGGAGCACGTCGATGGAGGACGTGCCGTCCGCGTCGCCGTCGTCGTGGGTCGTGTCGAGGACGCCCGCGACCGCGGTGCGGAACTCGGAGGCGGCGATCAGCGGGCCGCTGATGGAGTACCCGGTCGCGTAGCGCTGCTCGACCAGGTGCGTGATGAACTCGTCGAGCAGCGTCTCGCTGCCGTCCTCGAGGATCCTGGTGAAGGCGGCGAGCCAGGAGCGGACGTTCTCCGTCACCTCGCCGACGGGCCGGTCGGTGTACCGACCGCGCTCCGGCGGCAGCGCCAGCACGTTCTCGATCCAGTCGTCGATCAGCTCGTCCTTGTGCCGCTTGCAGAGCTCGAGCAGCCGACGGCGCGCGAGCGCCATGGAGGTCTCGGTGGGGGTCGACGGCGCGTGGACCTGCGGGCGGCGCTCGCCCTCACCGAGCTCGCGCCCGCCCCGCGACTCCGGCAGCTGCGAGCGCCGCTCGCCCTCGCCCAGCTCGCGCCCCCGCCGCGACTCGGGGAGCTGCGAGCGCCGCTCGCCCTCGCCCGGCTCGCGCCCTCGCCGCGACTCGGGGAGCTGCGAGCGCCGCTCGCCCTCGCCCGGCTCGCGCGCGCCTCGCGGCTCCGGGAGCTCGCGTTTGGCCTCCTCGTCCGCTCCCATCGCCGCTACCTGCCGCGGAGGACCTCGCAGCCCATGAACGCCCGGAGCGGCTCCGGCACGACGACCGTCCCGTCCGCCTGCTGATACTGCTCGAGGATCGCGATCACCGTCCGCCCCACCGCGAGCGCCGATCCGTTCATCGTGTGGACCAGCCGCGGCTTCGCCTTCGGCTCCGGCCGGTAGCGGATCTGGGCGCGGCGCGCCTGGAACTCGCCGAAATTCGAGCAGCTCGAGATCTCCCGGTAGACCCCCTGGCCGGGCAGCCACACCTCGAGATCGTACGTCTTCTGCGAGCCGAATCCGAGATCGCCGGTGCAGAGCGCGGAGACGCGGTAGTGGAGGCCGAGGCGCTTCAGCACCTCCTCCGCGTGCGCGGTGAGGAGCTCGTGCTGGCGGGGCGAGTCCTCCGGCGCCGAGAACCGCACGAGCTCGACCTTGTCGAACTGGTGCTGCCGGATGAGCCCCCGCACGTCGCGCCCGTGGCTGCCCGCCTCGCTGCGGAAGCACGGCGTGTACGCCGCGTACGCGATCGGCAGCGACGCGCCGTCGAGGATCTCGTCCGCGTGGAGGTTCGTGACCGGGACCTCGGCCGTCGGGATGAGGTAGAGGTCGTACGCCCGCTCCGGGTCGCTCTTCTGGGTCTTGAACAGGTCGTCGGCGAACTTGGGCAGGTTGCCCGTGCCGAACAGGGCCGAGTCCTTGACGAGGAACGGCGGGAGCACCTCGAGGTAGCCCTGCTCGCGCGTGTGCAGGTCGAGCATGAACGAGATCAGGGCCCGCTCCAGGCGGGCGGCCGCGCCGAGGAGCACCGTGAAGCGCGCGCCCGAGAGCTTCGCCGCGCGCTCGAAGTCGAGGATGCCGAGGGCGGTGCCGATGTCCCAGTGGTTCTTCGGCGTGAACGAGAAGCTCGGCTTCTCGCCCCACGTCCTCACGACCACGTTGTCCTCGTCCCCGGCGCCGTCCGGCACCGACGGATCCGGCAGGTTGGGGACGACGGCGAGCAGCTCGGTCAGCCGCTTCTCCAGCTCCGAGACGACCTGCTCGGCCTCCTTGATCTTCGCGGAGAGGGCCTTCAGCTCGTCGCGCTTCTGCGCGAACTCCGGCGACTTCTTGTCGAGGCGCGCCATCGCGTCGTTCGCCGCGTTGCGCTCCGCCTGCCACCGCTCGAGCTCCTGGATCCTCGACCGGCGCGAGCTGACCGTGGAGGCGAAGTCGTCTCCGAGGGTGGCGGCGGCGGCGGGCGAGCGACGAGCGAGCGCCGCGCGCACCTCATCGAGGTGATCTGCGACGTGGCGGGGATCGAGCATGCCCCAGGGTTTAGCCGATGCGTGCACGCGCGTCAGCAGGCGCGACGCGCGGCGCCGCATTCGGGCGGGGGTCCGCTCGCCGTCCCCACCGCGCCGCTCCCCCGCCGCCCGGCGCGGAGGGGAGCGACGCGGCGAGGTGCGCTAGGCCGTGGCGCCCAGGCTGCGCAGCACGAACTGGAGGATGCCGCCGTGCTGGTAGTAGTCGACCTCGTTCGGCGTATCGATGCGCGCGGTGACCGTGAACGTCGTCGTCTTGCCGCCCTCCCCGGTCGCGACGACGTTGAGCTTCTTGCCCGGCGTGAGGTTGTCCGAGATCCCGGCGATCTCGAACACCTCGCGCCCGGTGAGCCCGAGCGTCCCGGCGTCCTCGCCCGGCGCGAACTCGAGCGGGAGCACGCCCATGCCGACCAGGTTCGACCGGTGGATGCGCTCGAAGCTCTTCGCGATGACCGCGCGCACGCCGAGCAGCTTCGTCCCCTTCGCCGCCCAGTCGCGCGACGACCCGGTGCCGTACTCGGCGCCGGCGATCACGAGCAGCGGCACGTCCTCCGCCTTGTACCGCATGGCCGCGTCGTAGATCGTCGTCTTCTCGCCGTCGGGCAGGTGCACCGTGATGCCGCCCTCCTCGCCGGGGCGGAGCAGGTTCTTCAGGCGGATGTTCGCGAACGTGCCGCGCATCATCACCTCGTGGTTGCCGCGGCGGGCGCCGTACGAGTTGAAGTCGGCGGGCGCGACGCCGTGCTCGACCAGGTACTTCGCGGCCGGGCTGTTCTTGGCGATGTTGCCGGCCGGGGAGATGTGATCGGTGGTCACCGAGTCGCCGAGCAGCGCGAGCACGCGCGCGCCGCGGATGTCGCCGAGCGGCGACGGGTCCTTCGACAGCCCCTCGAAGAACGGCGGCCTGCGCACGTACGTCGACGACTCGTCCCACACGAACGTCTGGCCGCCCGGGACCGAGAGCTTCTGCCACTCCTCGTCGCCGGCGAACACGTTCTCGTACTGCGCCTGGAACTGCTCGGGCCGCACCGCCGTGCGGATCGCCTCGTTGACCTCGGCCGAGCTCGGCCAGATGTCCTTGAGGTACACCGGCTCGCCGTTGCGATCGGTGCCGACCGGCTCCTTGAAGAGGTCGGCGTCGACGTCGCCGCGCAGCGCGTAGGCGACGACGAGCGGCGGCGAGGCGAGGAAGTTCATCCGCACGTGCTGGTTGATGCGGCCCTCGAAGTTGCGGTTGCCGGACAGGACGCTCGCCACGACGAGATCGTTGTGGCGGACCGTGTCGCCGATCACGTCCGGCAGCGGCCCGGAGTTGCCGATGCACGTCGTGCAGCCGTAGCCGACCAGGTGGAAGCCGAGCGCCTCGAGGTACGGCAGGAGCCCCGCCTGCTGCAGGTAGTCCGAGACGACCTTGGACCCGGGGGCGAGCGAGGTCTTCACCCACGGCTTCACCGTGAGCCCGCGCTCGACGGCCTTCTTCGCGAGCAGGCCCGCGCCGAGCATGACCGCCGGGTTCGAGGTGTTCGTGCACGACGTGATCGCGGCGATCACGACCGAGCCGTGGCGCAGCGTGTAGCGCGTGTCGCCCTCGGTGATCTCCGCCGGGCGCATGACCTTCTCGAGCGCGGGCGCGCGCGCGGCGGCCGCGCCGCTCTCCTCCTCGAGGAACGCCTTCACCGCGGCCGGCTCGGCGGCGGCGAACTCCTTCTCGAGCATGCCCTGGAGCGAGGCGCGGAACGTGCGCTTGGCGTCGCGCAGCCGGACGCGGTCCTGCGGCCGCTTCGGGCCGGCGATCGACGGCTCGACGTCGCCGAGGTCGAGCGCGAGCGTGTCGCTGAAGACCGGATCCGGGGTGTTGTCCGTGCGGAACAGCCCCTGCTCCTTGTAGTAGGCCTCGACGAGCGCGACGAGCGAGGCGGGCCGGCCGGTGAAGCGCAGGTAGGCGATCGTCTCGTCGTCGACGGGGAAGAAGCCGATGGTGGCGCCGTACTCGGGCGCCATGTTGGCGATCGTGGCGCGGTCCGGGAGCGAGAGCGCGCTCAGGCCGGGGCCGTAGAACTCCACGAATTTCCCGACGACCTTCTTCTGCCGCAGCATCTGCGTCACCGTGAGGACGAGATCGGTCGCGGTGGCGCCCTCGGGCAGGCTGCCGTGGAGCTTGAAGCCCACGACCTCGGGGATGAGCATCGAGAGCGGCTGGCCGAGCATCGCCGCCTCGGCCTCGATGCCGCCGACGCCCCAGCCGACGACGCCGAGCCCGTTGATCATCGTGGTGTGCGAGTCGGTGCCGACGAGCGTGTCCGGGTAGACCAGCGCGCCCTGCCGCATGACGGCGCCGGCGAGGTACTCCAGGTTGATCTGGTGGCAGATGCCCTGGTCGGGCGGCACCACGCGGAAGTTGGTGAACGCCTGCGCCCCCCAGCGGAGGAAGGCGTAGCGCTCCTGGTTGCGCTCGAACTCGAGCGCCGCGTTCACCTTGAGGGCCGTCGAGGACGCAAACTTGTCGACCTGGACCGAGTGGTCGATCACGAGGTCGACGGGCTGGAGCGGGTTGATCTTGAGCGAGTCGCCGCCGAGCTTCGCGAGCGCCTCGCGCATGGCCGCGAGGTCGACCACGGCCGGGACGCCGGTGAAGTCCTGGAGCAGCACGCGCGCCGGGTGGAAGGCGATCTCCTGCGAGGGGCGGGCCTTGGGGTCCCAGTTGAGGACGGCCTCCACGTGATCCTTGCGCACCACGCGCCCGTCCTCGTGCCGGAGGAGGTTCTCCAGGAGAATGCGGAGCGAGAAGGGGAGCTTGTCGAGCGAAGCGCCGCCTTGCGCCAGCGAGGTGAGCTTGTAGTAGGTGTACGTATCGGCTTGAACCGTCAGCGTGCTCTTCGTGCCAAAGCTGTCGACCATGCGGCCTCCTCCAACGTCCGGAGCGCCCTTGTAGGCGCGCCGATGGCGCTAATCTAGTGTTATGTGCGCGCGCTTTACCCTGGCAGTTCCGGACTTCGCATCCCTCGTCGCCATGCTGGAGGCATACCTCGGCGCAGGCGCCGCGAACGGCGGCCCCGCCCGGGCGATCGCCGTCGACCCGAAGGCGGCCGCGCTCTACCGGCCCCGGTACAACATCGCCCCGTCGACCGTCCACCCCGTGCTGCGGGCGCAGGGCGGCCAGCGGGAGCTCGTGGCGGCGACCTGGGGGTTCACCGGCCGCTTCGCCGGGGGCGGCGCGGCGCCTTCGCTCCTCGCCAACGCGCGGGCCGAGGGCGCGCGGACGAAGCCGACGTTCCGCGGCGCGTTCGCGGCGCGCCGCTGCGTGGTGCCCGCGGACGGCTTCTACGAGTGGAGCGGGCCGAAGGGCGCGCGGCGGCCGACGTGGTTCCACCCTGCCGGGGGCGGGATGCTCCGCATGGCCGGGCTGTACCAGCTGGCGAAGGACCCCGACGCGGGCGACATCGACGTCCGCTTCACGATCCTGACCACCGAGGCGAGCGCCGACGTGGCGCAGGTCCACGACCGCATGCCGGTCCTCCTTGCGCCCGAGGACGTGGATCTCTGGCTGGGCGTCGGCGACGAATCGGACGCGGATCGCGTCGAGGCGCTGCTCCGGCCGGCGCCGCGCGGCTCCCTCGCGGCGCGCGCCGTCTCGACGCGGGTCAACGCGGTCGGCCACGACGACCCTGCCCTGCTGGAGGAGGTCGCGGCGGAGGCCGCCGCCCCGAAGGCCGCTGCTCCGAAGGCCAGCCCGGCGAAGGCCGCCGCCCCGAAGGCCGGCGGTACGCTCCCGCTCTTCGACCTCGATGCAGGCGCGGGACCCGCCGTCCCCTCCGGACGGACCCCGCGCCGCTGACGTTCGCCGGCGCCCGCCGGCATTCCCCGGCGTCCGCCGGCATTCCCCGGCGTCCGCCGGCATTCCCCGGCGTCCGCCGGCATTCCCCGGCGTCCGCCGGCATTCCCCGGCGCCCGCCGCATTCCGCGGCGCCTCCCGGTGTGCCGCGATCTCAGCGTGCGGAGGCGCTGCTCGTGCGACCGCCCTTGCGGCCCGTGCGGCTCGTCTTCGCCGGCCGGCTCGCCGGCGCCCGGCTCGTCGTCGCCCGGCTCGTCGTCGCCCGGCCCGTCTTGCGCGCGGGCGCGGCCCGCCCGGTCTTCGCCGGCGCCGCGTCTGCCGCCTTCTTCCGTCCGGTCGTGGCCGCGGCGCCGCGGCGTCCCTTCTGGGCGCCCCGCGCCGGCTCGGCGCGCTGCGTCGGCGCGCGCTTCGCGGGCGGACGCTTGGCCGCCGCCTTGCGCGCCGCAGGCTTTGCGGCCCGCGTGCGGCGGCCGCCGGCGGCGGGCATGCTCTTCGCGACGTTCTGACTCAGGAGCGCCTCGACGTTGCCCTCGCGCACCTGGTCGAAGCGCGCCTCCAGGCGGGCCCCGAGCTCCTCGAGGCGGTCGGCGCCCATGGCGCGCTCGGCCTGGGGCAGGAGCTCCTGCTCCTCCTCCTCGACGTGGTGTCGCACGAGCTCCTTGAGCACACCCAGCCTGGCGTGAAAGGTTTCGTCACCCGGCTCGGTGCTGAGCAATTTCTGCAACATGATCTCGACCAGGGAGTGCTCCTCGTACGAGGTCGGGATCAGGGGGGAGGCGCCGAGCGCCTCCCGGGTCGCGGGGTAGAAGAGCTCCTCCTCGATGGCCGCGTGGCCCACGAGGCTCGCCACGAGCTCGTCCCGGAGCGCGCCGATCTCGTTGGTGTCGGCCTGCGCGATGCGCTCGAAGAGCTCGTCGACTTCCCGGTGCTGCTCCTTCAATAGGTCGGTCGCCTTCATGCGGGGACTCCTCTCACGGAAAGATGAAGCGCCATCGAGGCGCTTTGCCTGTGCGGTCTGCGGCGTTTGCGCGAAGCATGCCAGGCGCCCGGCGCGCGCGGAGCGAGCGCATCACGCGCACGCCATCGCGCGCGCGGCGGGCCCGTGACGCGCACGCGCGGGCGCGGGCGTACGTCGGCCGATGGGTCGCCGATGGGTCGATCGCTCGATCGATCGACGCCGCCCGCGGGGAGCGCGGAGCGGGGCATGCTGCCTCGCAGCGGGGCAGATGGCGTCGCGGAGCGCGAGCGTGCGCGGCCTGCGCGATGTCGCGGACGCCCTCGCCCGCGCCCGGCGGCGGCGCGCGCCGCCGGGCGCCGTCAGCGGGTCATCGTCATCGTCGGCGCGACGCCGCGCCGGCGCGGCGTCGCGCGGGCGTCACTGCGCGCCCCATACGTTGAGCACGGCCGCCGTCTCCGCGTCGATCGTGGCCGGCTCCCGTTGCGCTGCGGGCGCGCGTACGGACAGGTCGAACGTCACGGTGCGCCGGAAGAGCGAGAGGGTGGCGAGCGGCATCACCTCGCGGCGGTTGAACGCGCAGGTCGGGTCCACGTTGAGGTCGCAGAGGAAGGGGGGGACGCCGAGCCGCCCCGAAAGCACGAGGTTGCCCCAGCGCGTGGAGTAGCGATCGCCGAGGGCGGCGATCTGGGGGTCGCGCTCGACGCCCTGGAGGCCCGAGGCGACGGCCGCCAGATCCTCCCCGAGCGGTTCGCGGGCGAACGAGAGGCCGAGGGCGGCGACGGCGGTGCGCGTGATGTCGATGATCTCGGTCGGGGCAGAGATGCGCTGGCCGGCGTAAAGATCGCCGGGAAAGTGGACATAAAGCGGGAGCGTCAGGACCGGCTCCTGGAGGTCGAGGCTCTCGGCGTAGAGCGTGCCGTCGGAGCGACCGCTGGCCAAGTCGCCGGTGACGATGAAGAGGGTCTCGTCCCACAGGCCGGCGGCCTTGAGGGTCCCGATGAGGTTGCCGAGCGCGCGGTCCTGGCCGGCGAGCGCGATGGAGAAGAGGTCGCGGATCCGGTCCCGATCGTCGGGGCTGAGGACGTCGCGGCGCCGGTTGCGCAGCCTGGCCAGGATCTGGGCGGCGCGGCGCGGCTCGATCGGGCCGGCGTAGTCGGCCGGCTTGAGGGCGTTCAGCTCCTTCGGGCCGACCTCCCAGGGCGGGTGGCCGCCGCGCGCGTGGACGAACGCGAGCAGGCGGTTGCCGGCGTCCTGGCGAACGGTCTCGCTGATCCAGGCGGAGGCGGCGTCGATCGGCGTGGTGGCCGGCTCGCCGCTGGTCGGGGGGTGCTCGAGGACGCGGGACCAGCCGGGTCCGAAGCCGAACGCCCGGAAGGTGGTGGGGACGCCGGTGAAGAACCCGGTCCGGATGCTGCTGTCGCTCGCGATGGAGCCGATGGTGGTCACGCGGGCGGGGAGGCGGGCGCCGGTGTCGGTGACGGTATGGGCCGGCGGCGGCAGCCCGGTGAGCAGCGACGCGATCACGGCGGACACGACCGTGCTCGGGCCCCGGTGGTGATCGAACGTCGTCGCGGACGTGGCGAGCTCGGACAGCGTCGCGAGGTGCGGCTCCGGGCGGCCGCTCCAGGGGGGCAGATCGGGCCGCTCGACCCCGTTCAGGGCGACGATCACGACGGCGCGCGCCGCGCGCACGGGCGGCGGGGGCTCCTGCGATCCGGCGAGGACGGGGTCGCCGAAGAGGATGCGGCCGCCGCGGGCCGCGGCGGTGGCGCGGAGCTCGAGGGTGATGAGGGAGCCCTCGAAGGGCGCGAGCGGCAGCTCGACGTCGGTCCAGGTCGCCTTGTCGCCGCCCTCGACATGGACGCGGTGGAGCGGGAGGGGCTCCTGGCCGTCGCGCAGGACGCGGATCTCGGCGTCGCCCTCGCCGGCGCCCAGCACGCCGACGGCCGTGCGGAGGCGGGTCACCTTGGACGGCCGGAAGGTGCAGCGGACGGCGCCCGGGGCGCGCAGCGCGATGGACCGGTGCGGGACGCCCGACAGCGCCGCGGCGGGCGCGACGACGTCGCGCAGGGTCGGAGGGCCGTAGGTGGCCGGGTCCTCGTCGGGGATGCCGACGCGGACCCAGTCGATGTCGGCGAACGACTCCCCTTCGCGGAGCCGGCCGGAGAACCGGATCGTGAGGGTGTGCAGGCCGGGGTCGGCCGGGAGCGTGGTGGTCGGGGTCGAGGCGATGCGGATCTGGTCGCGCTGGAAGCGGAGGGTCCCGAGGAGCTGGTCGTCCAGCGAGATCGTGGCGTACCGGGAGGCCAGGCCGACCGCGCGGGCGGACACGAAGATGGGGCTCGCGGACGGCAGGAGGAACGTGAGCTTGATCTGCCGCTCCGAGATGCGCGCCCAGGTGGATCCGGCGTGCTCGACCGCGGTGATGCCGGTGGGCACGGTCCCCTGCCAGGCGAAGCGGCCGAGGAGGGCGTTGGCGCCGGTGTCGAACAGGAGCCCCCGGTGCTCGATGTCGCAGTTGCGCAGCTCGTCCACGAGGTGCACGAGGTCGCGGGCCGGGGGCAGCGGGGCCGCTGCGGGGCTCGCGGACGCAGGCGCCGTGGCGCCGGCCGGGAGCTCGCGGGTCGACTCGCACCCGGTGCAGCCGGAGAGGAGCGCGGCCGCGGCGGAGAGGAGCGTGAGCGCGGCAGAGGGGTAGTAGGGTCGGATCACGCGGGCGCGCACGGGGCGTGCTCTACCACGAGCGGGGTTCGCTGCCCGCGGCCCGGCGCCGGAGGGAGCGCGGGCGATCGCGGCGGCCTGGGCAGGGCCGCGGTCGCGCTCAGCGGCGCCACGGCGGCGCGATGCGGAGCCGGGTGAGGCGGCCGGCCTTGACGAGCGCGAAGCGCACCCGCTCCTCGTCCCGGAGCTTCGCCCGGATCTCGTAGGCGCCGTCCTTCGGCGCGAGCGGCAGCCGGGCGCTGCCGGTGCCCACCTTGCGCCCGTCCACGAAGAGCGTGTCGCCCGACCCGGCGATCACCTCCAGCATGCCGTGCCCCTCGGGGACCTTGTGCTCGGCGGCGAGCGGCAGATCCTCGGGGAGCACGGGGTTCGTGGTCGTCTCGCCGACCGGCCCGGCGGCCGCCGCGGCCGGCGCCGTGGCGGCGCCCGCCGTGCTGGCGGCGCTCGGCGCGGCGGCGCCCGCCGTGCCGGCAGCGCCCGGCGCCGCGGCGGCCGGCGGCTCCGCCGCGGGCAGGCTCGGCGGCTGGGCGGGCGGCGGGGCGCTCTGCAGCTCGTGATCGCGCGACAGCCGCGCGGCCACCGCGAAGATGAAGGCCGCCACCGCGAAGAGGACCCACATGGTCATGCGGTTGTCGCGGGCCGGCGGCGGCGGCGTGGGCACGTACGCGGACGGCCGGCGCACCCGGCGCGGCGTGGGCGACTCGTCCACGGTGGGCGCCGGGCCGGACGCCGCGCCCCGCGCCACGGGGGGCGCGGGCGCTCGGAGCGCCGCGGGCGGCGGGGCCGGCACCTCGACGACCGGGGGCGGCGGGAGCGAGCCGAGCGTCAGGAGCCGCTCGGGCTTCGGGACCTCGAGCGCGGGCAGCGTCGCCTCCGGCCTGCGCGGCGCCGGCGCCGGCGCCACGCCCGGCACGGCCGGCGTCACGCCCGCCGCCAGCGCCGCGGCCTCGGCCGGCGTGGCCCACGTCGCGCGCGCGCTGGCCACATCGCCCTGGATCTCGGCGAGATCGCTCGGGATCCTGGCGCTCGCGAGCGCCCTGCGCGCGCTCGGGGCCGCGGTCTCGTCCTCGCCGTCGACCGACACCGTCGGGATCGACGCCGCCGAGCCGGACGCAGGCGACGCGGACACCACCGGGATCGACGCCGCCGACCAGGACGCCGGCGCCGCCGACACCACCGGGATCGACGCCGCCGAACCGGGCGCCGACACCACCGACACCACCGGGATCGACGCCGCCGCGCCGGACGCCGGCGCCGCGGCGACCGGCGCCACCGAGCCGGGCACCACCGTGAGCTGGTCGTCGCCGAGCTCGACCGGCGCGCACGACGACGCGGCGCCGCCCTCGCCGAGCTCCGGCGGCAGCGTCATGGCCGGCGCAGGCCGCTCCGAGGCGCGCCGCACGCCGCGGAGCGTCTCCTCCTCGCGGACCACGGCGGGGGCGAGCAGATCCTCGCCCTCGCGGCCGATCACGCGCCGCACCCAGCCGCGGGCCGCGACGTCGTTCAGCACGTCCTCGACGAGGCTCGCGGCGAACTCCCCCGACGTGATGATCGACCGCGGCGAGCTCCCCCGGGCGAGCGTCCTCAGCAGCGCCCGCGCCGGCTCGGGCGTCGCGTCGGTGGTGGCGCCCATCCCCTCCAGATCGACGATGACGCGCTCGACCTGCATGAGGGGCGGCCCGTGGAGCAGCCGCTGCGCCGCCCGGGCCGCGGCGATCGCGGGCACGAGCTGCTCCGCGAGCGTCCCCTCGAACCCGGGGCGCGGCGGGGCCCGGAGCTCGTCCTCCGGCGCGGGCGCCACCGCGAAGCGGCCCGAGCCGACGCCGAGCAGCGCCGCGAGCACCGAGGGGCCGCGGTGGAACGTCCCGTCCTGCGCCGTCCGGGTCGCGGCCGCGGGGCGGCCGTCCTTGATCAGCACCTCGTAGAGGAACGCGGCGTCGCGCACCGACACGAGCGCGTCGGGCCGGCGCGCGCACGCGAGCGACAGCAGCGTCCGCGTCGTCATGCCGTCGAGCCGCCCGCGCACCTCGCCGCCGGTCGCGATGCGCTCGGCCACGCGCCGCCTGCCCCGCAGGACCTCGTTCACCCGCTGCACGAAGGCCGCCGCGCTCGCCTCCTTGCGGAGATAGCCGTCGGCCTGAGCGCCGAGCTCGCGGAGCCGCTGGAGCAGGTCCTCCTTCCAGGACAGCAGGATCACCGGCACGTCGCGCAGCGCCACGTCGCGCTTGAGCGCGCGGCACAGGGCGAAGCCGTCGAGGCGCGGCATGAGCACGTCGCTCACGACGAGGTCCGGCGTCGTCTGGTACGCGAGGTCGAGCGCCCGCGCGCCGTCGTGGGCCTCGTGCACCTTCGCGCCCGCGGCCCGGAGCACGCCGGCGAGGAACCACGTCACCGCCGGATCGTCGTCCGCGACCACGATGTCCATCGCGTCGAGCGCCGCGTCGATCGGCGCCGCGGCGCTCGCGGCCCCGCGCGCCGGCGCCTTCGCGCGGATCTCGCTGTGCAGCCGCGAGCGCTCGCCCTCGGGCGCGCCCGGCGCGGTCATCCACGGCGCGAGCGGCAGCGCGCCCTCGGGCCCGTTCGGCGTGAACCGCACGCCGCCGTGCGAGCGGATCGTCACGAGATCGCGGATGCGCGCCACCGCGCCCCAGAGCGCCGCGAGCACCTCGGCGCCGTCGCCGAGGTCCACGTGCGCCCCGCGGCTCCTCGGCTCGGCGGCGTCGCAGAGCCCGCGGCGCAGCTCCTCGGCGAGGCGCGCCCCGAGATCGTCGAGGCTGACGGCCCCGAGCGGCGCGCGCGCGGGCTGGCGGAGGCGCACGCAGCTCGCCGCTGCCTCCGCGGCGGCGCGCCGGAGCGCGTCGGGCGACGCCGGCTTCGCGAGCGCGCGCGCGGCGCCGAGCGCCACGTACGGGGCCGCGTCCTCGGGCCGCGCGAAGCGCCCGACGGCGACGACCGGGACCAGGTCGGTGAGCGGATCGGCGGCGAGCGCCTCCGCGAGCGCGCGCGCGCCCGGCAGATCCGCGTCGAGCAGGACCACGTCCGGCGCGAACGCGCGCGCGAGATCGATCGCCGTCTCGATCTCGTCGGTGCGCTCCACCTCGAACGACGGCCCGGCGCCGGCGCTCTCCGGTTCGAGCGCGTCGGCGAGCGGCGCCCCGCCCACGACGAGGACGGTGATCGGCGCCTCGAGCGGCGCGGCCTCCTGGGCCTCGACGGCGCGCGCCTGCTCCGCGCTGCGCGGCGAGGACGGGCGCGCGCTCGCCTCCTCCTCGTCGTCGAGCGTGAGCGGCGCGGGGGCGAGCGCGCGGCCGTTGCTCACGCCCGCGATCCAGGTCGAGGCCTGGCCCTTCGCGCCGCCCGCGCCCGCGGCCTCCTCCTGCCCGGCGCCGGCGCTGCGCGCGCCCGCCGCGCCCGCGCGCGCGCCCTGCGCCGCCGCCGGCTCGCGCGACGCGATCACCTGCTCGCGCGACGCCATCGCTTGCTCGCGCGGCGCCGCCGCCGTCTCGCCGATCGCCGCCTGACCCCACGCGAGGGCGGGCAGCTCTTCGAGCACCTTCCCCAGGACGGCGGCGGCCTCGCCGGTGAGCCGGCCGCCGGCGGAGGCGGCGAGCGCCGACTCTCCCTCGGCGAGGCGCTCGGCGACGCGCGCGAAGCGCAGGAGCCGCGCCCCGGCGCCGAGCGAGTGCAGGCGCCGCTTCAGGTCCTCGATGAGCCGCGGCGCATCGTCGTCCGCCTCGATCCGCCGGAGCGCCGCGCGGAGCTCCGCCACACGGCGACCCAGGTTCGCCACGAACTCGGCCCGCGCCCCGCCCAGCCGCTCGTGCCGAGCCTCGCCCGCTGCATTGCTCCGCGGCCCCGCGTGCTCCACCGCCCTCGATCCTACGCCCATTGGCGGTCCCGTATCACAGGAGGATCGGACACCCGAACTTCTCGGCGATCGTGCCCGCGCGGCCGCCGCGCCTGGCCCTCCGGGTCACCTCACGGCGAGCCCAGCTCCGCGGCGATCTGCTCCCGGACCCAGGCGCCTGCGGCCCGCGTCCCGAGGGTGCCGCCGACGTCGGCCGTGCACATCCCCTTGTCGAGCGCCTGGGAGACCCAGCGCTCGATGCGGCGCTCTTCCTCGGGCCACCCGATGTGGGCGAGCAGCAGCCCGGCGGTGAGCATCGCCGCGAACGGGTTCGCCACGTCCTTGCCCGCGAGCGGGGGCGCCGACCCGTGGACCGGCTCGAACAGCGCGACCCGCGCCGGATCGGACGCGTGCACGTTCGCGCTCGCGGCCATGCCGAGCCCTCCCTGCAGCGCCGCGCCGAGATCGGTCACGATGTCGCCGAACAGGTTGTTCGTCACGATGACCTGGAACTGCGACGGATCCTGGATGAGGTACAGGCACAGGGCGTCCACGTAGACGTGGTTCGACTGGATCTCCGGGTACTGGGCGCGCACCTCGTGGAAGACCCGCAACCACAGCTCGTGCGCGTGTCGCATCGCGTTCGACTTGTCCGCCATCGTGACCCGCGTCCGGCCGGTCGCGCGCGCGTAGTCGAAGGCCGCGCGGATGATCCGCTCGACCCCCTTCCTCGTGTTCACGTCCTCGTTGATGGCGACCTCGTCCGGGGTGCCGCGCTTGAACTGGCCGCCCATCCCGACGTAGATGCCCTCGGTGTTCTCGCGGAACACGACGAAGTCGATGTCCTTCGCCGCGCGGCCCTTGAGCGGGACGAGCCGATCGGACAGGGCCCGGACGGGCCTCACGTTGGCGTAGAGGTCGTAACCGAAGCGCATCCCGAAGAGGATGTCGCGCGCGTGCTCGAGGTTCGGCACGCGCGGATCGCCGAGCGCGCCGAGGAGCACCGCCGAGCACTCGCGCTGGATCGCCACCTGGATCTGGTTCGGGAAGGTCGTCCCGTCGCGCAGGTACCGGTCGGCGCCGAGGTCGAGGTCCCACAGGTCGATCGGCAGCCCTGCGCGCGCCTGGTAGAGCTCGAGCAGGAGCCTGGCCTCGGCGGTGACGGACGGACCGATGCCGTCGCCGCCGATGATCGCGATCTTCTTCTTCTTGCCGGCTGCCACAGGGTCGCGCTCCGGGATCAACCGAGCGCGCGTTCGACCGGCACGTACTCCAACCGGTGGGCTGCGGCGACGGGGCCGTAGGTCACGTGTCCGCCGTGGGTGTTGATGCCGAGCGCCACGGCCCGGTCCGCCTTGGCGGCGGCCGCGATGCCCTGGTTGGCGATCGCCACGGCGTAGCCGATCGTCGTGTTCGTGAGCGCCCAGGTGCTCGTGTGCGACACCGCGCCCGGCATGTTGGCGACGCAGTAGTGGACGACCCCGTGCACCTCGTAGGTCGGGTTGTCGTGGGTGGTCGGGCGGCAGGTCGCGATGCAGCCGCCCTGATCCACGGCGACGTCGACCACGACGGTCCCCTTCTCCATGCGGCGGATGTGGTCCTCGGTCACGAGCAGGGGCGCCTTGGCGCCGGGCACGAGCACCGCGCCGATCACGAGATCGGCGCGCTCGCACATCGTCTCGATGTTCTCCGCGTTCGAGTAGAGCGTCTCGATCGCGCCCCCGAAGACGTCCTCGAGGTAGCTCATCGTCTCGGCGCGCACGTCGAGCACGGTGACCTGCGCGCCCATCCCGACCGCGATGGTCGCCGCGTTCCGCCCGACCACGCCGCCGCCGAGGATCGCCACGCGGCCGCGCCGCGTGCCCGGCACGCCGCCGAGGAGCACGCCCTTGCCGCCCCGCTCCTTCTCGAGGCACGAGGCGCCGACCTGGACCGCCATCCTGCCGGCCACCTCGCTCATCGGCCGGAGCAGCGGCAGCGAGCCGTCCTCGAGCTGGATCGTCTCGTACGCGACGCCGGTCACGCCGCGCCGGGCGAGCTCCTTCGTGAGGTCGGGCTCGGCGGCCAGGTGCAGGTAGGTATAGAGGACGAGGCCCGGGCGGAAGTGGCCGTACTCCGAGGGGAGCGGCTCCTTCACCTTCACGACCATATCGGCGCTCCACGCCTCCGCCGCCGATCGCGCGATGACGGCGCCCGCGCGCGCGTAGGCCTCGTCGGACAGCCCGCTGCCCTCGCCTGCGCCGGACTCCACGAGGACCCTGTGCCCGTGGCCGACCATGGCCCGGACTCCCGCGGGCGTCATCCCGACGCGGTACTCACGTGTCTTGATCTCCCTGGGGACTCCGATAAGCACGATCGCGCTCCTCTCCTCGCCGAACTGCTGAAAGCGAGGGCGTCGGACGACGATAGCAGAAACCCGCCCTTGCAACGCTGCAAGAGCCGATACGGCGGCTATTTTCGAGGCGAGAAACCTCGGAAGATCCGTTCGAATCAACCTTCGTGTCGGCCGCTCACACCCCGGCGGCGGCCTCGAGCGCGGCGCGGACGAGCAGCGTGATCTGTCCGGGAGAGGCCAAATCGAGCGGACCCATCATCGCCTCTGCGTCGAGCAAGAGGAGCTCGAGCGCCTCGCAGTGCGCTGCCAGCGCGTCCTCCCTGGCGTCGCCGAGCCGGACGACCCCGGCCGCTCCGTGCAGGGCGAGCGCCCAGGTGGGCGCGAAGCTCTCCTCGGTGGGGAGGCCGATCAGGGCGAGCTCGACCCCATCGCCGAGCCGGATCACGCCGAGCGGCCTCGGGAGCGCCGCGTGCGGCGGCGGCTCGGCCGGGACGTTCGCGTCCGCGATGCGGCGGACCGCGTGGGAGAGCATCGTCATGCGGCGCGCGCTCGCGGCGATGACGAGGTGCGGCGGCGGCGCGAAGCCCGGCCGGGAGAGGCGCGTCACCAGCGACCGGAGCACCGGGAAGTGCTCCGGCGGCGCGAACGGCGTGGTGAGGTCGGCGAGCGAGATGCGGCGGATCTTCCCGGCCTCCGTAAGCTCCATCAAGACCTCCAGGATCAGGAGATCCGGCGCGCCGATCTCGTCGAGCAGCTCGTCGAGGTTGTGCGGCATCTGGAGCAGCGCCGTGAGCTTCTCGGCCACGAGCGCGCGCTCCGTCGGCTCGCCGAGCGACGGCGGCGGTGCCGTCGGGGAGCGCGTCGCCTCGGGCTTGGGCGCCGTCGACTCGGCCGCGCGGAGCGTCGGCGGCGGCGGCATCGAGCCGCGGCCGCCCCGCGGCGCGCTGGCCGGCATCGCCAAGGGCGCCGGCGCCGTGATGTCGGGCACGGAGGTCGTCGCGCTCGCGTCGTCCGCCGCGACGGCGCCGCCGGAGATCGCGACGGCGCTGAAGAGCTCGTGGCTCGGGAGCGGGGTCAGGTCGAGATCGTCGCTCGACGGCTCCGTCACCAGGAAGGCCTCGCCGGCCGGGGCGAGCTCGGCGCGACGGCGCTGGACCTCGTCGACCTGGCGGAGCGCCTCCATCAGGAGCCGCGACGTCGGCGCGATGAGCCGGCGCGCGCTCGTCGGCTCGCCGGGGGAGAACGCGAACTGCCCGTCGCGCTCGCCGAGCAGCCGGTAGAGCGCCTTCTCCCCCTCGAGGCGGCGGTAGACGGCGTCGATCACCTCCCCTGCCGCGAGCCGGAGCTCGCCGGCGCCGGCCGGCGTGGTGATCCCGAGGACGCCGCTCCGGCGGTTCATCGCGAGCAGCTGGAGCAGGTCGACGAGCGGGACCTGCTGGAGATCGCCGCGGATCTCCTGCAGCGCCGTCGGCTTGGAGCCGCGCGGGGACGCCTCGGTGATGCGCGAGACGATGTGATCGACGTCGCTGCGCAGGACGTCGTCGGGGCCGAGCTCGCCCTCGGCGCCGTCGACGACGAACAGGATGGGGGTCTCGGCGAGGTCGGGGACGGCGGCGAACGCGTCCGCGAGCGCGCTGTCCTCGTCGAGCGCCCGCGCGGCCAGCACGACGTCGGGGCGGCGCTTGAACGCCTGCTCCACGGCCTCGAACGCGCCGTTCGCGTTGGTCACGGTGAGACCACGCGCCCTGAGCGCCGACGCGAGCGCGCCGAGCGCGTCCACGTCCGAATCGACCAACAGCACCCTTCGAGACACTGGACGGCGCCCTCCGAGTCAGCCGAAGACCCGCAGCCCGGCCGCGCGGCCGAGCCGCTCGGCGAGAAAGTCCGCGAGCAGCGGATCGGCCGCGTGGATACCCTTCACGAAGCCTCCCTGGTTCCGCCCGACGAGCGCGTACGCGCCGTGCTCCGCGAGGACGCAGAGCGCCTCGATGTCGTCGCACCCCGGCGCCGAGCGGAGGTCGAGGGCGTGCACCACCACGTCGTCGCGCGGCGACGCGAGCAGCGCCTTGACCTGCGCGCCCAGGCTGAGCCCGTCGTGGTGGGCGACAAGGATGAGCACGGCGCCCCCGCGGAGCGCGTTCCGGATCACCGAGGTCGCGAGCAGGACCGTATCGGTGACCGACAGATCGAGCGCGCGGGGCGCCGAGATCGCGGAGGGGCCCTCGGCGCTCGGTGCCTCGCGCACGAGCAGGCTGAAGATCTCGCCGATGCTCCGCCGATCTTGCGGGATGCGGTGCAGGATCGAGGACTTGGTGGCCTCGGCGCGCCGCCGGGCGATGCGCAGCAGCTGCGCGAGCCCCTGGCCGTCGTGGGGGAAGGTGGCGATGCCGACGAGCAGCCCCTTCGGCAGGTACCCGGCCCGCTTCTCGCTCCCGGCGACGCGCGAGAGCATCCGGCGATGGCAGGCGTGGGCCTCCAGCCCGGCGGTCTCGGACATGAGCAGGTGGAACTCGTTCTCGTCGACGCGGGCCAGGATGTCCGTGTCGCGCACGGCGCGGAGCAGGTGCTCGGCGACCTGACCGGGGTTGAGCCCGTTGGCCGGGGGCGGCGGCGTGGCGCGCCAGTAGGTGAGGTCGTCCTGGCGCTCCGGCGCGGCGGTCGCGTCGGGCTCGATGACGATGGTCGCGATCGTGAACCGGCGGCCGTGCCGCTTGGCCTTGTCGATCTCCCGGCCGGCGACGTCGACGTAGTACGCGAACGAGTACGCGCTCGACGCCGGGTCCTTCATCGCGGCGCCGCCGGTCGAGCGCTCGCGCTCGCCGAGCAGGGCGAGCGCCGTCGTCGCCTGCGTGGCGAGCAGCTTGACGAGGCCGTCGAGGAGCGGGGCGCGCCGGGACGTGGAGACGCTGCTGTCGGGGCGCCTGACCGACGGGAACGCGGAGCTGCGGCCGGGCTCCTTCTGGAGCAGGAGGTGCCCCGCGGACAGCCTGCGGAGGGCGAGCGGCACGACGATGAGCTGCTCGCGCCGGGCGAAGTCGAGGATGTCGGCCTCGCTCCCGTAGGCCGGCGCGCGATCGAGCGGCCCGCTCAGCGCCGAGCGGGTCAGCTCGGTGGAGCGCTCTCCGACCGTCAGGTACACGGCGGCCGCGGCCGCGCCGGTCGCCTCCACGAACACCTCGGCGACCTGCTGGGCGGCCGCGTTGCGGTCGCGCGCGTCGGCGAGCTCGGCCACGCGGGCGATCCACCCGGCCGCCCGCGCGCTGCGCGCGGACTCCTGCTCCAGCTGCACCCGGAGGGCGCGCTCCGCGAAGCGCACCCGCACCGAGCCGACCGCGTTCAGCACCTCGTCCCCGCCGAGCGGCAGGAGGAAGAGCCCGGCGCCGCCGAGCGCGACCGCGTGGGCGCCCGCCTCGAGCTGCGACCGCGTCGCCAGCGCGAAGACGGTCGCCTCGGGCGCGAGCGCCTTCAGGTGGTGGACCATCGCGAGGCCGGCCCCGTCGCCGAGCCCGACGTCGATGAAGGCGACGTCGGGCGCCGCGGTCTCGGCCAGGGCGATGCCCTCCGCGAGATCGCTGGCGAGCATCAGCTCGTCCGACGTGATGACCCGCGAGAACAGCGTGTGGGTCGCCTCGTCGGCGATGACGGCGAGCACCTTGAGCGAGATCTCGTGGACCGGCGCCCGGCTCGGGCTCCAGACCCCCTCGACGGAGGCGGTCACGCGATCACCACCTCGCCCGAGAACGCCCGGCGCGCCGGGCCTTGCATGAGCAGCTCCAGGGACCCGGGGGCGACGGTGATGCGCAGCGAGCCGCCGGGCAGCACCACGCGGAGGGGCGCTCCGTACGGGGCGCGCCCCTGCGCGCACGCCGCGGCCGCCACGGCGCAGGCGCCGGTGCCGCACGCCAGCGTCCGGCCCACGCCCCGCTCCCAGACGGTCACGTCGATGCACGCGCCCTCGGCCTGCTCGGTCGGCCGAGCGCGGCAGAACTCGACGTTGATGCCCTCGGCCGGCGTGGTCGCCACGATCGGCCCGAGCTCGTCGATCGCGTCCTCGGTGTAGGGGTCGAACGTCACCGCGTGCGGGTTGCCGACGTCCACGGTCGCGAACCGGTGCTCCACGCCGAGCGCGGTGACCACGAGCGGCTCGCCCAGGCGGGCGCGGCCCATGCCGACGAGCACGTCGAAGCGGTCCCCGGCCCGGGTGACCTCGCAGCGTTTGTCGCCGGCGTCGGTCGCGATGGTGACCGCCTTCTGGGGCGTCCCTCGGGAGACGAGGTAGGCCGCGACGCAGCGGATGCCGTTGCCGCACATCTCCGGGCGGCTCCCGTCGGCGTTCCAGACATGCATCGTGGGCCGCTCGCGCCGCTCGCGATCGATGACCAGCACGCCGTCGGCGCCGATCCCGAACCGGCGGTCGCAGAGGCGCCGCGCCGCCTCGGCGGTCATCGGGACCGCCTCGACGAGGATGAAGTCGTTGCCAAGACCTTCCCACTTCTCGAACCGGACGACGTTTTCCTTCATCGCTTCGCCCCGGCGAGCCGCGCTCGCGCCTCGGTCTCGTTGAGCCCGCGGACGGCGACGACCTTGCTCCTGCCGCTCGCGCCGAGGGCGATCTGGACATCGCTCTGGCGCACGTCGAGCGCGCGCGAGAGCAGCTTGACGAGCTCCGCGTTGGCGGCGCCGTCGACGGGCGGTGCGGTCAGCGACACGTCGAGCGCCCCTTCCCGCACCCCGACGATGGCGGAGCGCGACGACTTGGGGCGCACCTGGACCGAGATGCGCACGCCTTCGGCGCGCTCGGTGATCGCGAGGCGGCTCCACGCGGCGACGGGATCGCTCTCCTCGGGTTTGCTCATCGGGCCGCCGGCATCGTAGCGTATCTCGAGCTCACGCGTGGTCTCCGCGAGGCGCGGTCAACGTCGCTCGGTCACGCCGGTCACGCCGGTTACTCAGCTTACGTCAGCTTCGGCGGCGTACGGCCACCGCGAATTTGCCGCTCGGCGCGCCGACCCGCTACTCTTTTCGGCCAGGTCGTGGGTCGGCTCGCGCAACACGATCCGGCAGGGGCGACTTGCGTCAGCGGTTCTCGATAATCGCCGTTGATGCTCATTTCCGCGGTGGAGGCGTTTGCCATGGCTGATGAAGGAGAAGGGTCGGTGGCCGCCACGTCCGGCCTCGCGAGGAGGCTCTGTGCGCTCGCGCTGCTCGCGGTGTCTGGCGGCCTGCTCGCGTCTGCATGCGCCGATAACGAGAGCAGCCTGTTCGTCCGGATGCGCATGGCGCGGACGGGGGACTGCACCGTGACCTGCGGCCCTGACGAGCCGTTCTGGACCGAGGACGCGGTCGACGCCGCGTACGCGGGCAGCCACAGCGCGACGCTCCTCGTGGGCAACCAGATCGTGCAGCGCGGCGACCCGGACGTGCTCCGCACCGAGACGTCGCGCGTTCACCTCTACGAGGCGGAGGTCCGCGTCGACGACATCGAGGGCAACGCCGTGACCGAGGGCTACGTGGTCCCGATCACGGGCATCATTGACCCCGGGACGGGCAGCGATGCCGGCTACAACTGCGCCGAGGTGCTCCTGCTCGACGGTGCGACGATGGACAACCTGCGCGGCCAGGCCGCGAGGCTCGGCCGCGACGTCCAGGTGGTGGCGTCGGTGGTGGTGCGGGGCAGGACGCTGGGTGGCCAGGAGGTCGAGACCGCCGAGTGGTCCTACCCGATCCGGGTCTGCTTCGCGTGCAGCCGGTGCGTCGACGTATCGCCGGCGGCCTGCTGCGCCAGCTCCGCCAGCGAGGAGTGCGAAGACAACGAGGACGTCGAGGCGACCTGCCCCGGCCAGCGAGGGCCGCAGGACTGCCGCAACCTCGGTCAGACCTGCGCCGAGTACATCAACAGCTTCGGCCTGTAGCCCGCCGCGGCCCTCCTCGAGGGCTCTCTGCCAACCCGGAACGCCCACCCGGCGCGCTGGCGCGAGGCGCGGTCACCGCGCCGATGCAGCGCGCCGCACCGGGGCCGCTTCCGGTGACGGTCCCGTCAGCACATTGAAGAGATAGACGAACGGGAGGCCCAGCAGCGCGACGTCGAGCTGGGCAGCGAGGACGATCGCGGTTTCTTTGGAGGCGCCGAGCCCGAGCCGCATCTGGGCGAGCAGCCCCGTGCTCATCACATAGGGCGAGTGGAAGTTGTAGCTGCGGGCTCCCCAGAAGACGGCGGCGGCGATCCCCGGCTCCAGCGCGTCGGCGCTCCACCGGCCGTAGACCCCGGTGGAGACGATCAGCGGAAACAGGTCGAGAACAGGTGCGAGCGCCGAGACACCCGCGCCGGCCTGGAGCTCGTCGAAGCCGTGGGTGAGCACCTCGGCATAGGGGCCGACACCGAAGTCGTCGTTGGCGCCGCGGCCGAACAGGACGTCGCCTCGCAGCCCTGCGTGAAAGGCGGTGGAATCCCACCACCGCCGCTCGAGGCCCGCGCCGGCGGCGCCGAGGGTGACGCCGACGCTCGCCTGGGGTTCGGCGCGAGCCGTGCCGTGCGCGAGAACGACCCCCAGGAGGGCGGCAACCAAGGCAGCTGGGCGGCCCGCCGTAGGCATGATGGGGCGATGCTACAGGGCGCTGCCGGGGGGCGCGCTGGAATTCTGCGATCTCGCGTCGTCCTACGAGGCTGTCGAGGGTCCGCCGTCGGGTCGACGTCGGTCGGATCTCGGCGCGCGCTCCGGGTCTCCGGCCAGGTCGCGGAGCGCGTCGCTCCGGGCGAGCTGCGAGCATGACTCTCCGGCGGGATGAAGGAGCGCGCCTTCGGGTCTGGGCGCTCGTCGGTCGCGTTTGTCACCGGCAAGTCACTCCGTTCGCACGGTGCAGCCCACTCTGCGCGCCCGGCGGGGTTCATGGTAGCGTCCGGGGGCTATGGCGCGCCGCACCGTGCAGCTACGGGTGGGGGGTCAGACCTACCGCGTGGTGACTTCCGCGAGCGATGAAGAGCTCCAGCGGCTCGCGGCTGTCGTCGACCAGAAGCTCGCCACGGTTGTGCCCGCCGGCCGCGCTATGACGCCGCAGGCCATGTTGCTGGCGGCGATCGCGCTCGCCCACGACCTGGAGCAGGAGCGGTCCCGGACGGCCATGATCGCCGGCCGTGCGCGGGATGCGTTCGGCCGGATCCTGCAGCGGGTCGACGCGGTGCTCGGTGTCGGCCCGGATTCGCCGTCTTCGGGCGAAGCGAACGGCAGCACGCCCTGAGCGTGAATCCTCATGCGCCGCGCGGTCCTACGGACTGGCCCGGTTGCCCAAGGAGATGGCATGCCTGCATCCATGGATGAAGCTCCCCGCCCGCCCGCATCGACGCCCGAAGGGGTGAACGCCCTTCGCCACCTGCAGGACGAGCTCTCCGAGCTGGACCGCGCGGGCCTGCTGCGCACCCCTCCGGTCACCGCGGCTGGTCCGGGGATGCTGGTGCTGTGTTCGAACGACTATCTCGGGTACGCCGCTCTCCCCTGGTTGTCGGAGGGCGGCGCCGCGAGCGGCGCGGGCGCGTCCCGTCTCGTGAGCGGGACGCACGAGGCGCATTTGATGGCCGAGCGCGAGCTCGCCGCGTGGCTGGGCATGGAGGCGGCGCTCCTGTTCTCCTCGGGGTACGCGGCCAATGTCGGCACCGTCGCCGCGCTGGCCAGGCCGGGGGATGTCATCGTCTCGGATGCCCTGAACCACGCCTCGCTCATCGACGGCTGCCGCCTCTCGGGAGCGGCCATCGAGGTGGTCCGCCATCTCGACGCGGAGGCGGTCGAGAGCGCTCTCGTGCGCGGCCGGGGCGCTCGCCGCCGGTGGGTCGTGACCGAATCGCTCTTCAGCATGGATGGCGACAGCCCCGACCTGCGCTACCTCCGCGAGCTGTGCGACCGTCATGACGCCGCGCTGGTGGTGGACGAGGCGCATGCCCTCGGCATCCATGGGCCGCGCGGCGCTGGCCTGTGCTCCGAGGTCGGCGTTCGCCCCGACGTCCTCATCGGCACGCTCGGCAAGTCGATCGGACTCCACGGCGCCTTCGTCGCGGGCTCCTCGACCTTGCGGACTTACCTGTGGAACCGCGCGAGGAGCTTCGTGTTCTCGACCGGCATCAGCCCCATGGTGGCGCTCGCGTCGGTGGACCGCGTCCGTCGTGCCGCCGCCGACGACGCAGGTCGGTCACGACTGACCACGGTCACGCGCCAGCTCCGCGCTGGCCTGCACGCGCTGGGGGCCCCGCTGCTCCCGGGTTCGTCGGGCCCCATCCTCCCCTGGCTCTTGAAGTCGCCGGGTGCCGCGGTGGAGATGTCCCAGCGCCTCGCACGGGAGGGCATCCTCGTCCAGGCGATCCGCCCGCCGACGGTGCCGGCGGGTACGTCGCGGCTGCGCATCACGGCGAGCGCGTCGCTCTCGGAGGCCGATGTGGAGCGTGCCCTTGCAGGATTCCGCGAGGCGCTGCGATGAGCGGCCGTCCTGTTTCACGTGAAACAGGTCAGGTCCGGATTGCGGTGGTCGGAACCGGGACCGGCGTGGGCAAGACACACGCGACCGTCGCGCTCGTCGCCGCGCTGGCAGCCCGCGGCGACAAAGTCTGCGGCCTGAAGCCCGTCGAGTCGGGCGTGGACGGCGTCTCGGCGAGCGATGCCGATCAGCTGGCCGCGGTCAGCTCGGTTCAGCCCGAGCCGGCGCCGTACCGCTTCCGGGAGCCGGTCTCGCCGCACCTCGCGGCGCGCCGCTGCGCCAGCACCATCTCGCTCGAAATCGTAACGTCGTGGGTCGCGAGGCAGAAGGCGCCCTGGGTGCTCATCGAGAGCGCCGGCGCGCTCCTCTCCCCTCTCGGGCCGCGGCTGACGAATGCCGATCTCGTGCGCGCGCTCGCTCCTGATGCCGTCGTGCTGGTGGGCCTCGACCGGCTGGGCATCCTTCATGAGGTTGCCAGCGCCGTGCTGGCCCTGCGCGCTCTCGCCCCCGGTTTGCCACCGGCGCAGGTGGTGCTGAACCCGCCGGCAGCTCCCGATGCTTCGACCGGCACCAATGCGGGAGAGCTCGAAGCGCTGGGCATCGCCACGGGCGCCGTGGAGATGCCGCGTGCGGACCCCACAGCGCCGGCATCGCTCGCCGCAGCCGAGCTTGCTCTGGCGCGACTCCGTACCTGACTCCGTCCGCCATCCGTCCAGTCAGGTCACGTTCAAAACCGACCGGCTCTGCCGCTGGCTGCCGACCCGATCCCCGCTTCGTCTGGTTCCAGCATCGGGGCGCGTTCCAGGCGTGCCCTTCCAGGAGTGCGCGAAGCGCGCTGCCAGGTGAGACCGTCCTGTTTCACGTGAAACAAGCGCCGGGTGGCGGTGGTCGGAACCAGGCCCGGCGTGGGCAAGACGCACACGGGCTTCACGCTCGTCGCTGTCCCGGCAGCCCGCGGCGACGAAGTTTGCGGCCTGAAGCCCATCGGTCGGGCGTGGACGGTCTCTCGGCGAGTGACGCCGATCAGCCAGCCGCTATCGACTCGGTTCATCTCGAGCCGATGCCTTACCGATGGGTACGCTACGGCTAGCGCGTCGCGTGGCTTTCCGGAGCGGTCTCACCGCACCTGGGACGCGCCGCCGCGCCAGCGCCATCTCGCTGGAGGTCGTGACGGCGTGGGTCGGGCGGTAAAAGGCGACCTGGGTGCTCATCGAGTGCGCCGGCGAGCTCCTCTCCCCTCTCGGGCGGACTGAGAAGCGCAGCTCTCGTGCGCGCGCTCGCCGCCAATGCTGCCGTTCTGATGGGCCTCGCGGCTGGGCATCCTCATGAGGTTGCCATGCCGGGCTGACCCTGCGCGCTCGCCCCCGGGTCTGCCGCCGGCGCAAGTGGTGCTGAACCCGCCGGCAGCTCCCGATGCTCCGACCGGCAACAAGGCGGGAGAGCTCGAAGCGCCCAGCATCACCACAGGCACGGTGGCGATGCCGGGCCGCGTGCGGAACCAACAGCACCGGCATCGTCCCTGAAGCCGAGCTCATCCTGACGCGCCACCGTACCTAGCTCCGCTCGCCGGAGGCTGGCCAGGACACGTCCGAACGCGACTTGTTCTGCGGCCAGCTGTGAACCCGACCCGACTCTCGCTCCGTCTTGGCCCAGCGCCGGGGCACGTTCCAACCGTGCCCTTGCAAGGGGTGCGCGAGGCACTGCGAGGACAGGCTCTCCCTGTTTCACGTGAAACGGCTGCGGGTGGCGGTAGTCGGAACCGGGATCGGCGTGGGCAAGACGCACACGATGGTCACGCTCGTCGGTGCGCTGACAGCTCGCCGCGACGAAGTTTGCAGTCTGAATCCCATCGCGTCGGGCGTGGACGGCCTCCAGGCGCACGACGCCGATCAGCTGGCCGCCGTCAGCTCGGTTCAGATCGAGCCGGCGTCGTGCCGATCGGGCACCTCACGGCGAGTGCATCGCGGCGCGTCTCGGAACCGGTCGCATCCCACCTGGCGGCGCGCCGCTGCGCCAGCGCCATCTCGCTGAAGATCGTGACCGCGTGGGTGGGAGGCCAAAGGGTGCCCCGGGGTCTGCAACGAGAGCGCCGGCGCTTTCGTTGAAGGCCCCGGCGCGGGCACCGACGAACGCAGAGCTGGTGTGCGCGCTCGCTCGTGATTCCGTCGTGCTGCTGATCGGTCCCTACCCCCTGCGCATCCTTCATGAGGCTGACCGCGCCGTGCTGCCCGCGCGCGCTCTCGCTCCTGGTTGGCAATCGGCGCAGGTAGCGCTGAATTCGCCGGCAGCTCCCGGTGTTGTGACAAGCACCAACACGGGAGAGATCGCACCGCGAGCTTTGGCCCAACCCCAGTCACGCCCCGTCTGGAGAGATCGCACCGCGAGCTTCGGCCCAACCCCAGTCACGCCCCGTCTGGTTCATGTCTCGGGCGGCGTTCCCAGAGTCGCTGGCCCACACGGCTGCCGAGTTCCTCACGAGCCTGCCGGAGAGAAGGCTGTCGGATATTGGAGGGAGAGCTCTTGGGCGAGCACCAGGACCGCTGTGATCGTCTTCGCTCAGCGGACGTTGCAGCGCTACGGGCCTGAGAGAGCAGCACGAGTGCGTAGAGGAACAGGTGAACCGAGCGGTTTGCTCGACGTCGCGCTCTATCCCGGAGCGCGGCTGCTCGGAGCCGATCGCACCCTACTCTTGGCATCACGCAAGGTGCCCGCGAGCAGCGCGCCGTCGCGCTCGACAGGGTCGTCGGGCGACATCCTCCGCTCGGCGCTGACCAGCACGTCGTTCCTGGGACCCACGGACGCGCGCCACGGCAGGGCGCACGGCGAACGGCGACGGCAGCCTCGTACCTTGCACCGGCGGTCGCTCACCCGCCGCTGCGACGTGGAGGCGCAGGCGTGTACGCTCGGCGAACCGGGAGAACGAACGTGTCGGCGCAGGCCGTGCCGCCGACAGCGAGAATGCGCAGTGCCGAGCTCGCGCAGCTCGGCGGCGAGATGGCACGGGCGCTCGGATGGACGACGGCTCCAGTCGGAAGCGGTCGCGAGGTGGCTCAGGTCGCGTCGGCGACGACGCGACCGCGCTCCAGCACGACACGCGCGGCAGCTCGATGCCGGAAGACCTCCGGCTCGTGCGAGACCACAACCACGGCGGCGCCCCGCGCCACCTCGGCTTCCACCACCGTGAGCAGCCGTGCGACACCGGACCGATCCAGGCCGGTCGTGGGCTCGTCCAGCAGCACCAAGGAAGGCTGGTGCACAAGCGCCCGCGCGAGCGCGATGCGCTGCCGCTGGCCACGCGAGCACGTCCGCAGCGGGCGAACCGCGAAGCTCCCGAGCTCGAAGCGCTCCTCCGCTCGACGCCACGCTTCCTGCGCATCGAGCCCGTGGAAGCTGGCCGCCAGCTCGACGTTCTGCCGGCCGGAAAGGTCCGGGTACGCCAGCGACTCGTGAGACAGCCAGCCGATGGTGCCTCGAACCCGCCCCGTGTCGTCCCCGAGCGGCTCGTAGCTGACGTCGCCCGACGTCGGGCGAATCACGGTGCCCAGGATCCCGAGCAGCGTCGACTTGCCCGACCCGTTCGCCCCTTCGATGAGCGTCAACCGGCCCGATTCGATGGTCGCGGTCACGCCCCGCAGCGCCGCCGTCGTTCCGTACGTCTTCACGACGCCACGCGCCACCACGCGCTCGATCGCATCCACTGCGCTCACCTCGCTCCTGCGCTCACACCCGTGTCAGCTCTTGTCGCCGCCCCGCGCGCGACCCTCACCGCGGACGACCGTGGGCATGTCCTCCGGGAACGCAGGCGGATCAACCACCGTCGCCTCATTGTCGTCCGAGAGCTCCACCCCCCTGAGCGGGCCCAACGAAGGGATCGTCGGCCGATCCTCCGTCTCGTCGTCCCGAGACAGCCCGTCCACCACCTCGGCGACCGGCTCGCTCCGCCTGCGCACCGCCCCAGCGTCGCTCGCCGCCCCCGAAGCCCGCGTCGACCACGCGCCGTGACGCAGCGCAAGCCCCTTCCCGCCGTCAGCGACCTGAGCACCCTTCCTCGCCACCTCGGGCGCTGAGCGGCCGCTCGCGGCGACGATCCGACCGGGCTCGCCGGCGTCCTGCTCGCTTCCCAGCCGCGCGAACATCATCGTCCCGTCGTCGTTCCGATCCTCGATGAGGCTCTGCACCGCGACGCGCTCCACCCGGCGCTTCTGCGACACGGGTACCTCGTTCTTGAACCGCCGCAGCGCCTCCTGGAACTCACGGGCGCTCTGGAAGCGCTCGTCGCGCTCCTTCGCCAGGGCGCGATCCACCAGGCGCGAGAGCCCGGGCGGGATCGTGGGATCGAGCTCCGTGACCGGGCGGTGCCAGAGCGTCAGGATCTGGACGAGCAGCGCATTGTAGTTGCGCGCGACGAACGGGCGCTGGCCGGTCAGCGCCTCGTAGAGGATCACGCCCACCGCCCACAGATCGAGCCGGTGGTCAAGCTCGACATCGCCCCGAGCCTGCTCGGGCGCCATGTAGTACGGCGTGCCCATCACCATGCCGGTGCGGGTCAGATCCATCGTCCCATCCATGCCGGACGCCTGGGAGATGCCGAAATCGAGCAGCTTGGCAACCGGCAACATGCCGGCGCGCTCCGAGAGGAAGATGTTCTCCGGCTTCAGGTCGCGGTGGACGATCCCCCGCTCGTGCGCGGTCACCAGCGCGGAGAGGACCTGCAGCATGATGTCCACGAGCTCGCTCGGCGGTACGGGCCCCCAGCGCTCGATCCGCTGCGCCAGCGTCTCACCGTGGAGGCGCTCCATCACAAGGTAGGGGCTGCCGTCAGGGAGCCACCCCATGTCGTAGACCTCGCAGATGTTCGGATGACCGATCCGCCCCGCGACCCGCGCCTCGTGCTCCAGCCTCGAGATCGCCTCGCGCTGCTGCGTCTCCCGCGGGTGCATCACCTTGACGGCGACCAGCCGCCCGATCTGGAGGTGCTCGGCCTCGTACACCGCGCCCATGCCCCCCTCCCCAATGATCGCGGTGACCCCGTACTTGTCGCCGATCACATGCCCGAGCAGCGAACGCCCCGACGACGCGCTCGCCGCGTCTCTCCTCGGCCACGCCTCGACCCGCGCGTCGCCGCGGCTGGACAACGGCGCGCGCGGCGGCGTGGATCGCGCCTCTGGACGCGGCGGCGGCGCGCTGCGCGCCGACGAGCTCGGTCCCACGCCAGACGAGCCCCTCGGCGACGGCGGCGCTGATCTCGGCGACGGCGGCGCTGATCTCGGCGGCGGCGGCGCTGATCTCGGCGGCGGCGGCGCTCCCCGCGACGGCTGCGGTGCAGCAGGTCGGGGGACGGGCTGCAGCGGAGCCGCCACGACGCGCCGGCCCCCACGGGAAGACGAGGGTGCCTCGCGCGATGCGATGACGAGGCCGGTCGACGGGCACACGATCGCCGCAACGTCGTGGTGGCTACCGCAGTGGATGCACCGCACCGAACTCAAGTCCGTACATTTTGCAATACTCCATCCAGGTGCCGCTCGGAACTGCACAGCGCATCAGGTGAGAGCGTGACCGGCCGCGCTCGGTTGTACATTCCCGAGCACCCCCTGGTGGATCTTGGGGATAACCCCCTCGACAACCCTGGGGGCAAAACGGGGGAGACACGCCGCCCGCCAGCTGTCCCCCGTCCTCCTACCCCTGAGCACGGTCCATTTACCCCAGGGCGCTCGCTTCCAACTGCTCGGATTCATTGAGCAATCTGAGTTATCCCCGCCCTCCACAGCGCCTACGACGAAGACGATGTCTTTATCTATCTATTTCATGGAAAGAAGAGGCGTCCCGCAAGGTCACCGGAGCGCTCATTTCCCGCCCACGCCCGGGCAATAACCCTGCTAAAGGGAGCGGCTCCGGAGTCGGCTATGGACCTTGTGATCCCCAAGAAAGATCTGCTTCGCCTCGTCGCGCGCTGCCAAGGCGTGGCGGATAAGAAAAGCGCCATGCCAGCGCTCGCCAACGTCCTGCTCGCCGCCGATGGCAACGCCGTCCGCGTCGCCGCGACCGACCTGTACCTCGGGGTCACCGGCCAGACCCACGCGGACATCAAGACCGGCGGCACCGTCGCGGTCCCCGCCAGGGACCTGCTCGAACGCGTGAAGGCCATGCCCGATGGCCCGATCCAGATCACCACCACCGAGGGCGCGCACACGTCGCTCAAGGCCGTGGGATCGCCCCGGCGCTACACCCTCCCCGGCCTCCCCGGCTCGGAGTTCCCGCAGCTGCCCGCGCCGTCGCGCGACGCGCCCTCGCTGGAGCTCCCCGTCGAGCAGCTCGCGCTCCTGATCGCCAGGACGCACTTCTCGATCTCCACCGACGAGACGCGCGCCCATGTCAACAGCGCCCTGTTCGAGTGGGCCGGCGACCGCGTCCGGATGGTCACCACCGACGGCCACCGCCTGTCCAAGATGGAGGCGACCGTCTCCGGCAGCTCCGCCACCGCCACCATGCTCATCCCCCTCAAGGCGATCACCGAGCTCCGCCGCCTCGCCGAGGAGGCGCGCGCCGAGAAGGAGACCCCCATGGTCGCCATCACCCAGAGCGGGCCGAACGCCTTCTTCAACATCGCCGGGATGCAGTTCTCGGTGAAGCTCGTCGACGCGCAGTTCCCCCCCTACCAGCAGGTCATCCCGTCCGTCACCGAGCGCTCGGTCCGCGCACCCCGCGTCCAGTTCGCCGAGGCCCTCCGCGCCATCGCGCTCGCCGCCAACGACCGCACCGGCGGCGTCAAGCTGTCGATCGCGCCGGGGACCCTCCGGATCACCAGCGAGAGCCCGGACACCGGCGCCGGCTTCGACGAGGTGGCCGTCGACTACGCCGGGCCCGAGGTCACGATCGGCTTCAACGCCAAGTACTTCCTCGACGTGCTCGGCTCCATCGACGACGAGGAGGTCATCCTCGGCATCTCCGGGGAGCTCGACCCCGCCGTGCTCCGGCCCGGCAGCGAGTCGAACCAGCAGAGCTACGTCGCCGTCATCATGCCGATGCGGATTTGAGCGCGCCCGACGACGAGCGACACGAACGCCTCCCGAGCCTCCTGCTCGAGCGGCTCCACGTGCGCGAGTTCCGGAACCTCGGCCGCATCGACGTCGAGCCGGCGCCGCGCCTCAACGTCATCGCCGGCAACAACGGTCAAGGCAAGACGAGCCTCCTCGAGGCGATCTACTTCGCGGCCACCTCGAGGAGCTTCCGCACCCACCGCGCGGCGGAGCTCGTGCGCCACGGCGCCGACGTCGCGAGCGCGCGCGCGCGCTTCGTCGAGCGCAGGGACGCGTTGCCGCCCCTCGCGCGCGAGCAGACCGCCGCCGTGGAGCAGAAGCGGTGCGTGGTGCGGATCGACGGCAACCGGCCCCCGAGCCTGTCGAGCTTCGCGACGCGCTCGCCGGTCGTCGCCTTCCACACCGAGGAGCTCGCGCTGTCGACCGGGCCCGCGAGCGCGCGGCGCACGCTGCTGGATCGGCTGGCGCTCTTCATGGACCCGCAGAGCGCCGACCACCGCGCCCGATACGCGCAGGCGCTCCGCGCGCGGCACGAGCTGCTCCACCGCGGCGGGGGCGCGTCGCCACAGGGGGGCGCCGAGCTCGACGCGTTCGAGGAGCTCTGCGCCCTGCACGGCGCGGCGCTGACCCGCGCCCGCGCGGCCGCCGTCGAGGCGCTCGCGCCGGAGCTCGCCCACGCCTTCGCCCGCATCGCGGCGCCCGACCTGACCCTCGCCGCGCGCTACGCGCCGGGCGGCGCCAGCGACGCCGCGCAGGCGGCCGAGGCGCTGCGCGAGCACCGCCGGCGCGACGCCCACCGGCCGAGCGCAGGCTTCGGCCCCCACCGGGACGACCTGGTGCTCGAGCTCGACGGCCACCCCGCCCGCGTGGTCGCCTCCCAGGGGCAACACCGGGCCCTCACCCTCTCGCTCAAGGCGGCTGAGACCGCCGCCATTGCTTCCGTCCGGGGTGTAGAGCCCATTCTCCTGCTCGACGACGTGTCCAGCGAGCTCGACCCCGACCGGACGGCCGCGCTGTTCACGTTCCTCGGCATGGCGCGCGGACAGGTGTTCCTGACGACCACGCGGCGCGATCTCATCGTCACGCCGGGCGTACCCGCGTCGGAGCGGCGCGATTTTCACGTCGAAGGCGGCGCGCTCAGCTGAGGTGCGCCGCGGGGGCGGACGCGGCGCGGCGGGGGCGCGGCGAGGCCTGCCGCGGCCGCCCCGAGACGCGTTGATCCCGCCCCGCAGGGCACGAGTTGGGATGCTCCGGACGCGCCCGCGCCAGGCGCCGAAAATACGGTGTTACGAGGCTTCCGGACTCGGCGAAACGCTTGCCCGAGCGGCTGATTTCGGCTACATTTCCGCAGTCTTTACGGGGCATCGACGAGCGGTCCGCGCATGAACGCTCGTGCCCTCGGAATCGATCCGGCGCCGCGGCTGCCGCGACCGGGTCCCACCAGACGAGCTGCCCATCGCGCCGGCCCCTCCACTGCAAGAACTCCGGCAATCCGAGCGGTCTCCGCCGCTCTGCGCCCCCCGGTGAGAGGCGGCGGGCGCGCCCACCAGGACCGAGATGACGGAACCCACCCTGAGCCAGCCGACCGACCTCACCAAGGCGTCGTACGACGCCCACAGCATCACGGCGCTCGAAGGCCTCGAAGCGGTGCGAAAGCGCCCCGGCATGTACATCGGCGATGTGCACGACGGATCGGGGCTGCACCACCTGGTCTGGGAGGCCGTGGACAACGCCGTCGACGAGCACCTCGCCGGCGCCTGCACGGAGATCAGGGTCACCGTCCACTTCGACGGCTCGGTGTCGATCGAGGACAACGGCCGCGGGATCCCGGTCGGGATGCACGCGAAGGGCGTGAGCGCCGCCGAGGTCGTCATGACCGTCCTCCACGCCGGCGGAAAGTTCGACAACTCCAGCTACAAGGTCTCTGCGGGCCTGCACGGCGTCGGCGTGAGCGCCGTGAACGCCGTCTCCGAGTGGCTGAAGCTCGAGATCAAGCGCGAAGGAAAGCTCTGGTTCCAGGAGTACGCCCGGGGCGTGCCGAGGGCGCCGCTCAAGGGGATCGGCGTGACGGACAAGACGGGGACGAAGATCACCTTCAAGCCCGACCCGATCATCTTCAGCACGGTCGAGTTCAGCTTCGACGTCCTGGCGAGCCGCCTCCGCGAGCTCGCGTTCCTGAACGCCGGGCTCATCATCCACCTCGACGACCAGCGCCCCGACGGGAGGGCCGAAGCCTACGAGTACAAGGGGGGTATCGCGGAGTTCGTGGCGCTCCTCAACAAGACCAAGGAGCCGATTCACGACGAGGTGATCAGCTTCGTGTCGCAGCACGAGATCGGCGCGGCGGGCGAGGCCGGGAACGGCCGCGCGAGCTCGGCGCCGCCGGTCGGCGTGGAGGTCGCGCTGCAGTGGAACGGCTCCTACACGGAGGCGATCTTCTGTTACACGAACAACGTCCACAACAGGGACGGCGGCACGCACCTCACCGGGCTCCGCGCCGCGCTCACGAAGACGATCAACAACTACGGGAGCGCGCACAACCTCTTCAAGGAGCTGAAGCAGGGCCTGCAGGGCGAGGACGCGCGCGAGGGCCTGACGTGCGTGCTCAGCATCAAGCACCCGGACCCGTCGTTCGACTCGCAGACGAAATCCAAGCTCGTCTCCAGCGAGGTCAAGGGCATCGTCGAGGCGGTCGTCAGCGACAAGCTCGCGCAGTACTTCGAGGAGAACCCGCAGAGCGCGAAGAAGATCATCGAGAAGGCGGTCGTCGCGGCCAAGGCGCGCGAGGCGGCCCGCAAGGCCCGCGAGGTGATCCGCAAGGGCTCGCTCGACGTGACGTCGCTCTCCGGCAAGCTCGCCGACTGCCAGTCCAAGGACCCGGAGAAGAGCGAGATCTACATCGTCGAGGGCGAGAGCGCCGGCGGCAGCGCCAAGATGGGGCGCGACCGGCACTTCCAGGCGATCCTGCCGCTGAAGGGCAAGATCCTGAACGTCGAGCGGGCGCGGCTCGACCGGATGCTGAGCTCCGCCGAGGTCGGCACGCTGATCACCGCCCTCGGCTGCGGGATCAACGACGCCGGCGGCTTCGAGATCGACAAGCTCCGCTACCACAAGATCATCCTGATGACGGACGCCGACGTCGACGGCTCCCACATCCGCACGCTGCTCTTGACCTTCTTCTTCCGGCAGATGCCCGAGATCATGGAGAAGGGGTATCTGTTCATCGCGCAGCCGCCGCTCTACCGCGTGCGCAAGGGCAAGCGCGACCTGTACCTGAAGGACCAGGCCGCGCTCGACGAGTTCCTCGTGGGCAACGCCGTGGACGGGCTCGAGATCGTCGCGAGCGGCGCGCAGACGGGCATCGCGGGGCAGCCGCTCTACCGCCTCGCGCAGCGGCTGAAGCGGTTCCGCGCCGTGCTGTCGAACATCGACAAGCGCTGTGACGCGCGGATCGTGGCGGCGGTGCTCCGGTCGAGCGGGCTCGGGCGCGACGACCTGCGGGAGACCAAGAAGGTCGCCGCGGCCGCCGACGAGCTCCGGGCCTACCTGAAGCAGCGCTACCCGGACCTGTTCCCGCTCACGCTGTCGACGCCGCGCGACACCGAGCACGGGACGAGCCGGATCGAGGTCGTGCCGCGCCCTGGCGCGAGCGCGCGAAAGAGCGTCATCGACTGGGATCTGGTGGGCTCGCCGGAGTACCAGGAGGCCTGGTCGATCGAGCAGGACCTGCGCTCCATCGGCGCGCCCCCGTACCGGGCCCGCACCTCGAGCGGCGAGGAGACGATCGAGAACGGCGAGGCGCTCGTCGACTACATCGAAGAGCGGGGAAAGAAGGGTATCGCGATCAGCCGTTACAAGGGTCTCGGCGAGATGAACGCCGACGAGCTCTGGGAAACGACGATGAACCCGGACGCGCGGACCCTCCTCCAGGTCCGCATCGACGACGCGGTGAAGACGGACGAGCTCTTCACGATCCTCATGGGGGATCAGGTCGAGCCGCGGCGCAACTTCATCGAGCAGAACGCGCTCAACGTGAAGAACCTCGACATCTGAGCTTGTCGTCGGGGCGCGCGGCGGACGGAGCCCGCGCCCGCTTCAGCCGAGGACCCCACCACGCACGGTGGGGTTGACACGGCGCTGAGGCTGCATCGATCGACCGATGCGTTCGCTCGGTATCTCTGGCAAGACGCTTGCTTGGCCGGCCCCTTGCTAGCGATGGCACACGCCTTAGCTTCGAGGTGCCATGAGAATCGAGCGAATGACGACGAAGGCCCAGGAGGCCATACGAGAGGCTGTCGATTTCGGCAGCCGCCGGGGAAATCCCGAACTCTATCCCGAGCACATCGTGCGGGCGATCGTCGGCCAGGACGGCGGCCTCGGCGCTCCGCTGGTGCAGAAGGCAGGCGCCGATCCCGCGGGGCTCCTGCGCCTGCTCGACGCGAAGATCGACACCTACCCTCGCGTGAGCGGCGGCGCCGAGCCGAACCTGTCGAGGCGCGCGCTCGCGGTCCTGCAGAAGGCCGAAGACGAGGCGAAGGCGCTCAAGGACGAGTACATCTCGACAGAGCACGTCTTGCTCGCCGGGACGAAGACCGACAAGGAGATCCAGTCGATCTTCGAGCGAGCGGGGCTGTCCTACGACAAGCTCCTCGCGTCGCTCGCGGCCGTGCGCGGCAATCAGCGCGTGACGGACCGGGACCCCGAGGGGAAGTTCCAGGCGCTCGAGAAGTACACCCGCGATCTCACGAAGCTCGCCCGACAGGGCAAGATCGACCCGGTGATCGGCCGAGACGAGGAGATCCGGCGCGTGATCCAGGTGCTGTCGCGCCGCACCAAGAACAACCCGGTGCTCATCGGTGAGCCCGGCGTCGGCAAGACGGCCATCGTCGAGGGCCTCGCGCACCGCATCGTCGCGGGCGACGTGCCCGAGTCGCTCAAGGACAAGACCATCGCCGCGCTCGACCTCGCCGCCATGGTCGCAGGCTCGAAGTTCCGCGGTGAGTTCGAGGACCGGCTCAAGGCGGTGCTCAAGGAGATCGAGGGCTCGAACGGGCGCATCATCCTGTTCATCGACGAGCTCCACACGCTGGTCGGCGCCGGCGCGGCCGAGGGCGCCATGGACGCGGCCAACATGCTGAAGCCCGCGCTCGCGCGCGGCGAGCTCCGGTGCATCGGCGCGACCACCCTCGACGAGTACCGGAAGCGGATCGAGAAGGACGCGGCGCTGGAGCGGCGCTTCCAGCAGGTGCTCGTCGCGCAGCCCACCGTCGAGGACACGATCGCCATCCTGCGCGGCCTGAAGGAGAAGTACGAGGTCCACCACGGCATCCGCATCCAGGACGCCGCGCTCGTGGGCGCCGCGGTGCTGTCGAACCGGTACATCACCGAGCGGTTCCTGCCCGACAAGGCGATCGACCTCATCGACGAGGCGGCGTCGAAGATCCGCATGGAGATCGACAGCCTGCCCACGCCGATCGACCAGGTGGAGCGCGATCTGCTCAAGCTGCAGATGGAGGAGCAGGCGCTCAAGCGCGAGAGCGACAAGGCGAGCAAGGCGCGCCTCGATGAGGTGCGGCGCGAGATCGCCGAGCTCCAGGGGCAGCGCGACGCGATGCGGGCGCAGTGGATGCGGGAGAAGGAGCTCATCTCCGAGCTGCGCCAGCTCAAGCCGCAGATCGAGGAGCTCAGGCTCGAGGAGGAGCGCCTGAAGCGCGCCGGCGATCTCGGGCGCGCCGCGGAGATCCATTACGGCACGATCCCGGAGATCGAGAAGAAGCTCGAGTCGATCCGCACGACCCTCGCCCAGGTGCAGTCGAAGCAAAGCTACCTGAAGGAGGAGGTCACCGACGAGGACATCGCCGCGGTCGTCTCGAAGTGGACCGGTATCCCGGTGTCCAAGATGCTCGAGAGCGAGATGCAGAAGCTCCTGCGCCTCGAGGAGGAGCTGCGGCGGCGCGTGGTCGGGCAAGAGGACGCGCTCCGCGCGGTGTCGAACGCCATCCGGCGCTCGAGGGCCGGCCTCGGCGACGAGCGGCGGCCGATCGGGTCGTTCCTGTTCCTCGGGCCGACCGGCGTCGGCAAGACCGAGCTCGCGCGCGCGCTCGCCGAGATCCTCTTCGACGACGAGCGGGCCATGGTGCGGCTCGACATGAGCGAATACGGGGAGCGGCACGCGGTGGCTCGCCTGATCGGCGCGCCGCCCGGGTACGTCGGCTACGAGGAGGGCGGCCAGCTCACGGAGCCGGTGCGCCGGCGGCCGTACAGCGTGGTGCTGTTCGACGAGATCGAGAAGGCGCACCCGGACATCTGGAACACGCTCCTCCAGGTGCTCGACGACGGGCGCCTGACGGATGGACAGGGACACACGGTCGATTTCAAGAACACGATCATCATCCTGACATCCAACCTCGGGACGCCCGCGGCCGCGGCGATCGAGGAGCGGGCGAACCTGCCGGCCGACGAGAAGGCGGAGCTCGTGCGGAGGGCCGTCATCGAGGAGGTGCGGAAGCACTTCCGCCCGGAGTTCCTGAATCGCCTGGACGACCTCATCGTGTTCCGGCGTCTGGCGCGCGAGCAGATGGAGAAGATCGTGGACATCCAGCTCGATCTGCTGCGAAAGCGCCTGGATCGACGCGGGCTCCTGTTCACGATCTCGTCCGACGCGAAGGGCTACCTCATCGAGCAGGGGTGGGATCCGCAGTATGGCGCGAGGCCGCTGAAGCGCGCCATCCAGCGGAGCATCGAGGACGAGCTCGCGAAGCGGATCCTCGGCGGGGAGTTCAAGCAGGGCGACACGGTGCGGATCGACCGCGGGGACGGCGCGCTCACGTTCACGCGCGCCGCGCCGAACTGACGCTCGTCAGCCGCGCCTGCGTCAGCGCTCGGGGAGGTTGCCGGCGATGCGGCGGAGGAGGTCCAGGACGGCGTAGGCGGCGCCGAGCTGGACCTCCTCGCGATCCCCCGAGAACACGCGGTCGCGCACGACGAGGCCGCCAGGGTGCGACACGGCCCAGTAGCACAGGCCGACCGGCTTGGTCGCCGTGCCGCCCGTCGGGCCGGCGATGCCCGTGACCGAGATGGCGACGTCGACCTCGCAGAGGCGGCGGACGCCCTGGGCCATCTCGGCGGCGACCTCGGCCGACACCGCGCCGTGGCCGCGCAGGGTGTCCTCCGCGACGCCGAGCAGCCGCGTCTTGGCGCTGTTCGCATAGGTGACCGCGGCGCCGACCAGGTAGTCGCTCGCCGGGTAGCTGGTGAGCAGGTGGGAGATCAGCCCGCCGGTGCACGACTCCGACACGGCGAGCCGCCAGCCCCGGGCGCGCACGGAGCGCCCGACCATCTCCGGGAAGGCGTCGTCCCCCTCCCCGTACACGGCCGTGCCGAGCCGCTCGCGGACGTCGGCCGTCGCCTTCAAGGCCAGCTCGTGCGCCATCGACTGCGTGGCGGCGCGGGCGTGGACCTTCACGTCCACCTCCGGGTAGTGGACGCGATAGCCGAGCGTGATGCCGGGATAGGCCTCCTCCACGCCCTTCAGGAGCTCGCCCGCCGTGGACTCGGGCAGGCCGTAGGTGCGGAGGCGGACCTGGAAGGTGTTGTTCGGAGCCGCCGGCCGCACGCGCGGCAAGACCTGCTCGGTGAACATGGCCTTCATCTCCCGCGGCACGCCCGGGAGGAAGAAGACCGTGGACTCGCCGAGGTGGATCCCGAAGCCGGGCGCGGTGCCAGAGGGGTTCGGCAGGATCTCCGACCCGGCGGGGACCTCGGCCTGCTTCTCGTGGCCCGCGTTCATCGTCTTGCCGCGGCTCTCGACGCGGCGGCGGATGGCGAGCAGCGTGCTCTCGTCGCGCACGAGGTCGGTGCCCGTCGCGCGCGCGGCGGCGAGCGCGGTGAGGTCGTCGGTCGTCGGGCCCAGGCCGCCGGTGGCGATCACCAGCCGGTGTGCGCTCGCGAGCTTCTGGACGGCGGCGACGATGCGATCCACGTCGTCGTCGACGGTGAGGGACTCGCTGACCGTGAAGCCCGCTGCGGTGAGCTCGGCAGCGAGCCAGGCCGCGTTGGTGTTGAGGATCTCGCCCCGGGTGAGCTCGGTCCCGATCGAGAGAAGCGCGACAGTCATTGGGAAGGGGGACTGTAACCCAATCCGGAGCCGACGGAGCGCGTTTCCGGACGGTTTTGCGGTCGTTTGGGCGCGGTTGTCGCCGTTCGCGTGCCATCCCTCCTCCCTCCGCGAGCTCCCCCTCTCCGCGAGCTCCCCTCTCCGCGAGCTCCCCCTCTGCCCTCCTCTCCCCCTCCCTCTCCCCTCCCCTCCGACGCCGCCGTGAGCGGCGCGGCGCGCGCTCACGGCGGATAGGCGCACCGGAATCCGAGATCGGGCGAACGGGTGGATACGGGGACGAGCCGCCGATTCCAGGTGCGTAGCGCCGAGGCCGCCTCGTCGGCCCACGATCCACCGTGAGTTCCCGACATCCCGTCGTCGGGTCGATCGGGCGCCGCCCACTCGGCGACATTGCCGGCCAGGTCGAACACACGCCCGCCCGCGTGCACGGCGGCGCCGTCAGGGCGCGAGCCCGCGAGCTCAGCGCCCGTCGCGCCCCATCCGCACGGCCCCGCGCGCAGGCCGAAGGCGACACGACGGCAGACCGCGCCGGTGTCCCCCCACGGGTACCGCCGGCTCGACGGGCCCGCCGCGGCGAAGGCCAGCTGGTTGCGCGAGGGGAGCGATCCACCCGCGAACGCGCAATACCGGGCGGACTCTTCCAGCGTGACGCCCGTCACCGGGACGCCGGGCTCGCCGCGCAGCGGCAGCGCCGCGCAGGCGCCGGCCGCGACGCAGGCCGCGTAGCGCTGCTCGGTGACCTCGAACGCGTCGAGCGAGAACGCCGGGACGAACACCTCGCGCGCCTCGACGACGCCCTGCGCCTCCCAGTCGCTCGGCCCGAGCCGCAGCGTCCCGGCGGCGATGCGCACGGTCGCGCCCGGCGCGACGCAGCCGGCGAGGGTCGCCGAGAGGCCCGCGCCGCATCGGCTCGGCGCGCCCGCGCAGCGGCCGGCGTCGTCGAGGCGCTGGCCTTCGCCGCAACATCGCGGGCCGAGCGCGACCATCCCCGGCGCGCAGCGCGCCGGCGGCCCGGCCCGGTGGCGAGCGAGCGCCGTGATGCCGACGATCAGGAGGGCCGCGCCCGCGGACAGGCCGGCCTTCCAGCCGAGCCTCCGTCCGGCGCTCGGCGTTGTCCCCACCTCAGGGCGGCGGCGATGCGGCAGCGTCCGCCTTCCGCCGCGCGCCGGACGGCTCCCGCGCGCCGGCGGTCTTCCCGCGCGCCGGCGTGGCCTCGATCATGCTCACGAGGCGCGCGAGCGCGTCGAGGAGCGCCGTCCGGACCCGGTCGTACGTCTTCGGGCCGACGTCGCCCCGCTTCCGCGCGCGCTCGAGCTCGACGAACTCGTCGAGCAGCGCGTCGCGCGCCTCGAGCAGCTCTCGCCGCTCCTCCTCGTCGGGCCCGCGATCGTCCTCGCGCCGGCGGACGAAGTTCAGCGCGGCCCCGCCGATCACGGCCGCGCCGGCGAGGACGAGCGCGACCCAGCGGCCCACGCCGGGCGTCGGCAGCCCGCCCAGCGTGATCTCGATGGTCCTCAGCCCGCCCTCCGTGCGGTTGCCCGCCTTCTCGGTGATCAGGATCTTCTTGCCGTCCCGGTTCTGGGTGCGCTGCGCCGCCGGGAAGCCGGCGACGTTCAGCGTCATGGACTTCGACGCCTCGGCCATCACCCGCAGCTGGGCGATGCGCGGCGGCAGCTCGATGCGGATCGTCTGACGCTCGTCCTGGCTGAGCGGGACCTGCCAGCGGAACTGCCCCTCGTGGCGGCCGGGGCTCACGGTGCCGCGCAGCGCGACGCCGGTGCCCTTCACCTCCTCGAAGCGCATCTCGTCCATGCCCTCGCTCTTGTTGAACGCCTTGTAGTCCGGCGGGAGGGCGAACGTCTCGTTGGGGAGCCAGGCGACGCGTCCGAGGTTGTAGACCTGGAACAGCTGCTCGACCGAGATCGAGTCCTGCCGGAGCTGGAGGTAGATGATGCCCTGCGACCCGACCAGCAGGCCGTTCACGTCCGGCGTGGCCTCGTAGACGTGGAGCACGGCGCGCTTTCCGGCCTCGGCGCTGAGCCCGAAATGCGGGAGCGAGAACGTCCCGCCGTTGCGCGTGACCGAGATGCCGTAGCTCGTGCCGCCGCCGATCGTGAGGTTCTCGAGCCGGACGGTGCCCGCGTCGTCGGTCTCCCGCGTCACGCGCTCGCGCGATTCGCCCTTCGTCACCGAGCTTTGCAGGATGTCGACGTCGACGGCGACGCGAGGGATGGGCTGCCCGTTCGCGTCCTGCACGGTGAGCGCGATGGCGCCGGGCGGAAGGCCGGCATCTTCCTGGACGGTGTCGTCGGGCGCCTCGAACAGGCCGGTCAGCTCCTCGGCGGCGCGCCGGGATGCGGCGCCTCCCGCGGGCGGCTTGCCCACGGGAGGGTGGCCGGAAGGCAGCTCCTGCCCGACCTCGGGATGACCCGGCGGGAGGGCGCCAGCGGCGTCGGGCGCGCCCGCGTCCGCCGCAGCCGTCGAGGCCGCAGCGGGGCTCGCGCTGCCGGCAGCGGCGGCCGGCGGCTTCGCCGCGCTCGGCGCCGTCGTCTTCGCGTCCTGCTTCGGCGCCGCGGGCTGCGCGGGAGCCGCCTTGGGGGCCGCGGGCTGCGCCTGCGCCGCCGGCTGCGCCGGGGTTGCGGCGGCCGCCGCGGGCTGCGCCGGGGCCGCGGGCTGCGCCTGCGACGCCGGTGCCGCGGTCATGCTCAGCGAGGCGATCGCGGCCAGCGCGGTGTACCTGGACCAGCGCATCACGACGCCCTCCTGCTGTCGTTCTCGTCGACGCCGGCCGCGGCCTCCTCCGCCGCAGCCTGCTCGGCCAGAGGCGCGCCGGGCGCGCACTTCGTCCCGCACTTCTTGCAAAACACCGCGTCCTCGTCGTTCAGCGTGCCGCAGGCCGCGCACGCGATCGCCGGCGCAGCCGCGCCCTCCGCGGTCGCCTCGGCCTCGTCGCGCTCGCCCTCCGCCGGCTCCGGAGCGCGCTCCTGCTCCGGCGGCTTGGCCCTGGCGCGCCTCCGCTTCGCCGGCCTCGCCTCCGAGGCGGCGCCCGCGGCCTCGCCCGCGGCGGCGCCCGCAACCTCGCCCTCGGCGGCGCCCGCGGCCTCGCCCTCGGCGCCCTCGCCCTGCTCCGGCGCCTCCACGCCGCCGTCGTCCTGGAGGCCGGCGCGCCGGAGGTGCCTCGCCACGAGCGCGGCGACCTGCTCGCGCCGCGGCTGCGCGTCGGCGTCCAGCACGCGGAGCAGCCGCTTCGCCTCGGCGCGGTACTTCGCGACGAGATCGGCGTAGTCCTCGTCGCTGATCTTGCCGACGCTCCGCTCGAACTCCAGGTCCTTGAGCGCGCGCAGGACGGCCTGCTTCTGCTCCTCCTCGGCGCGCGGCGCGCCGATCGCGTACGCGTCGGCGCCGCTCAGCGGGGTCTCCCCGAGCAGCACGCGGAGGCTCGCCCAGAAGATGGCGATCACCGCGACGAGCGCGCCGCCCGCGAGCACGAGGATCGCCGCGGGCGGCCCCGCGACGAGCCCCGCGACGCCGGCGCCCGCGAGCGCCGCGAGCGGCACCCCGAAGCGAGCGTAGTGCACGATCTGCCGCTCGAGCGGCGAGCCAGAGCCCCGGCTCACGGCCTCGTGGGCCGTGGCCGAGGCGGCGCTTTTGGCGGATGTTTCGGCGCTCATTCGCGGTCTTCGCGGTCGAGGTTCTTCAGCTCCTCGTCGAGCTTGTCGTCGTAATCGTCGCGCCCGCCGGGGACAACGCCCTTCGGGGAGCGCTCGACGGCGGCGCGCGCCTCGTCGCTGCGCCGCTTCCATCGGCGCAGCGTGACGATGACGACGCCGGCGCCGGCCATGATGGCGGCGAGCGGGAAGAGGTAGAGCAGCCGCTGGCTGCCCTTGTTCGGCGGCACGGCCAGCGCCTCCGCGCCGAAGCGCTCGGCGTAGGCGGCCTGGATGGCCTCGATCGACAGCCCCGACGCGAGCGCCTCGCGGAGCTGGTCGCGGCGCTCGTGCGCGGTGCCGCAGGTGCACGTCCCGAGGGTCTCGCGCGGGCAGCCGCACGTGCAGATCAGGCTCCAGAAGAGCTTGCGCTCGGTCTCGTTCTGGATGCCGACGGTGCCCGAGCGCTGCATCCCCTCCCCGAGCTGCTGGCCGTGGGCGAAATCCGGCGAGCGCAGCAGGACGACGAGGGCGATGAGGCCCGCGGCGAGGAGGGTGATCCCGTGGATGAGGTGTCGTGTGCGGCTCATTCGAAGGCTGGCTGCCTCGGCTCGGCAGGGGTCGGGAGCATTGCACCGATCGCGGGCGCCCGCCCGGGATCAACCGACGCGCCGGACGCGGGGGCGCCGGCCTCGCCGTCCGCGCCCCCCGGCGCGCTCAGGATCGGCGGCCCGAGCCGCTCCTGGATGGGGTGCCCGTAGGCCTGCGACGGGCCGCCGGCGAGCAGGAAGGCGAACACGACCGACGCCGTGACCGACCCCGCCGCCCGGACATAGCCGAACGCGCCGGCCTCCTCGAGGGCGATGTCGGGCCACATCGCGATGAGCGCCCCGAGGACGAGGATCCCCGCGCCGAACCACATGAACGAGATCAGGTTGTTCACGTGCAGCTGGAAGGAGGCGACCTTCGTCTGCGGGTTCGCCATCCCGATGATCACGTAGAGGTCGTTCTTGAGCGTGATGTGCCGGGCGACCTCGGTCGACGGCGCCTCCGGGGTGGCCTTGTAGATGTACTTCGCCGGGCTGATCCGGCCGACCGGCGCGCCGTGGCGCTCGACGTCGAGGTCGGCGAAGACCATCCGCTTCTCGCTGTCGACCTCCATGCGCGGGCCGGCGTAGACGAGGCGGTACTCCTCGATCTGCACGGCCTCGCCCGGGCGGAGGCTGATCTCCTTGTCGACGCCCCACGCGCGGCCGGCGAACCCGATGAACATCACCGCGATGCCGACGTGCACGATGTAGCCGCCGTAGCGGCGCCGCGACCTGGCGACCAGGTTGTAGAAGGAAGCGAAGAGCGACTCGCCCCCGCGCTTCTGCCGCGCCGCGATGCCGCGGGCGAACTCCTGGATGACGACGGCGATGTTGAACGCGGCGATCGCGACCGTGAAGAACGGGTAGGTCGACGCGAGCTTCGCGAGCGCGTCGCCGAGCTGGCCGGGGTAGATCGGGTCGACGGCGACGAACGGGGCGAAGCCGACCTTCCTGCCGAGCGCGAGGTGGAGCGCCGCGGTGACGGCCGTGGCCAGCACCGGCCAGCGGAAGCTCCTCCGGAACAGCTCCGGCGACGTCTTCCGCCACCCGAGCAGCGGCGCGACGCCCATCAGGAAGAAGACCACGAGCGCGACCGGCGGGAGCCACATGTTGTAGAACGTGGGCCCCAGCGTCGACTTCTGATCGAGCAGCCACTCGCTGATGCGCGGCCACACGGTCGCGACCGCGATGAAGATCATGATGCTGAAGAGGCCCCAGTTGTTGAAGAGGAACGCGGCCTCGCGCGACAGGAGCGACTCGAACTGACCGTCGCTGCGCAGCCGCGGCAGGCGGTAGACGATGAGCGCGGTGCACGTCGCCAGGATCACGGCCATGAAGCCGACGAACCAGATGCCGATGCCGGACTGGGCGAAGGAGTGCACGCTCGCGATGAGGCCCGACCGCGTGAGCCAGGTGCCGAAGATGGTCAGGAAGAACGTCCCGCAGATGAGCGAGACGTTCCACACCTTCAGCATGCCGCGGCGCTCCTGGATCATCGTCGAGTGCACGTAGGCGCTCGCCGTGAGCCACGGGAGGAACGCGGCGTTCTCGACCGGATCCCACGCCCACGGGCCGCCCCAGCCGAGCTCCTCGTACGCCCAGAGCATCCCGAGCACGTTGCCGATCGAGAGGAACAGCCAGGAGAAGAGCATCCACTTCCGCGTCGCGACGATCCACTCGCTGTCGAGCCGGCCCGTGGCGAGCGCGGCGATCGCGAAGGCGAACGGGACCGCCGCGCTGGTGAAGCCGACGTAGAGGCTCGGCGGGTGGATGATCATGTAGAAGTTGCGCAGCTGGTAGTTCAGCCCGTTGCCGTCGAGCGGGGCGCCCGCGACGCTCGTGCGGAACGGGTTCACCGCGAAGATCATCAGCGCCGCGAAGAAGATGAGGACGCTCATCAGGGTCGCGATGACGTACGGCTGGAGCTCCAGGTACCGGCGCCGCAGCCAGTAGACGCAGCCGCCGGAGAACACCGCGGTCAGGAACATCCACCAGAGCAGCGAGCCGTCCTGCCCGCCCCAGAGCGCCGCGATGAGGTACGGCGTGGTCATCGACCGGTCGCTGTACTGGGCGACGTAGGCGATGCGGAAATCGTGGCTGACGAAGGCGTACGCCAGCACCAGCACGCCGAGCCCGACCAGCGCGATGGTGCCGTACGCGCCGAGCCGCGCCGCCTGGAGCAGCCGCGGCCGCCCGCGCGCCGACGCGAGCGCCACCGCGAAGGTGTACGCCGCGGTGACCAGAATGGCGTAGAGGACGCCGGTCCCGAACTCAGGAAGAGATTGCCACATCGTCGTGGCCGCAAGCTTAGGCTTGCCCGGCGCGCGGGGCCAGCGCACCGCGCCCGCCGATTCGGCCATCGCTGCCGCGGAACCACGCCGCGGCGCGCGCGGCGCTCGCGACCGCCTGCCCCGTCCTCGGCCCGGCGCTTTTTCTGGCGGGGCTGCACCCTGCCCCGCCGACCGCGGTCCGCGCTCGTCGACGCCGACCCCCGCGCGCTCGCCGCCGACGCCCACGCGCACGCCGCCGGCCCGCGCTCGGTCCCTCCCGGCGTGACCCCGATGTGACGGAGCATGCATTACGGCGTCACCGCCGTCGTCGCTCGCGCCTTCGCCTGCGCCGTGCGTCATGTCGAGCGCTCCGGAAGAGCTTCGTTTCAGCCTCGGCGTTGAGAACGGCGCACTATACTCCGAGCATGGCGATCGCTGCCGACGCTGGCCGCCCGACCGATCTCATCTACGACTGGAACGAGGTGGGCCGCGTCGGGCGGGTCATCCCGAAGGAGATCGGCTTCTTCGACGAGACCCTGCGCGACGGCCTGCAGAACCCCTCCGTCGCCGACCCGAACATCGAGAGCAAGCTCAAGCTGCTCCACCTGATGGCCAAGGTCGGCATCCACGTCGCCGATATCGGCCTGCCCGGCAGCTCGCAGCGGGCCTTCGAGGACGTGCTCCGGATGTGCAAGGAGGTGGCGGACAACCGCCTGCCGCTCCGCGTCGCCTGCGCAGGCCGCACGGTCGTCTCGGACATCACGCCGATGATCGAGATCTCCCAGCGCGCGGGGATCCCGGTCGAGATCTACGCCTTCATCGGCTCCAGCCCGATCCGCCAGCTCGCGGAGGCGTGGGACGTCGACCTCATCGCCCAGCGCAGCGCCGCCGCGATCGACGCGGGCGTGAAGGCCGGGCTGCCGGTCGCCTACGTCACGGAAGACACGACGCGCTCGCGCCCCGAGGTGCTGGCGACGCTCTTCAAGGTCGCCATCGACCACGGCGCGTCCCGGCTGTGCCTGTGCGACACCGTGGGGCACGCGACGCCCGACGGGGTGCGCAACCTCATCAACTTCACGCGCGCCATCGTCGCGGGGGCCGGGGCGTCGGTCGGCATCGACTGGCACGGCCACAACGACCGCGGGCTCGCGCTCGAGAACGCGATCTGGGCGCTCCAGTTCGGCGCGGACCGGGTGCACGGCACCGCCCTCGGCATCGGCGAGCGCGTCGGCAACGCCGCCATGGAGCTCATCCTGCTCAACATGAAGCTCCTCGGCCTCCTCGAGCACCAGGACCTCACCCACCTCCTCGAGTACTGCACGACGGCCGCGCAGGCGGTCGGCTGGGAGGTCCCCATCAATTATCCCCTGGTCGGACGGGACGCCTTCCGCACGGCCACCGGCGTGCACGCGGCCGCCATCATCAAGGCCGAGGCGAAGGGCGACGCCTGGATGGCCGACCGGATCTACTCCGGCGTCCCCGCCGGCATGTTCGGCCGCAAGCAGGAGATCTGCGTGGGCTACATGTCCGGCGCCTCCAACGTGAACTACTGGCTCAGGCAGCGGAAGATCGAGCCCTCGAAGGAGCTCGTCGACGCCATCCTCGCCAAGGCCAAGGCCACCGACCACATCCTCGGCGAGGAGGAGATCCTGGCCGTCATCGAGCAGCACCACGGCCATCAGGCCTGACCCCGCGGCGCCGGCCGGGGCCCTTCCCCGCCGGCCGGGCCAGACCCACCGGCCGGGAACGGCCCCCGGGCGTTCGGCGTTTCGGCGGATCCGGAGTAGAGATCCACGCCGTGGCCGAGCAGGACAAGCAACCCGCAGCGGAAGCCGACCGGCCCGAGCGCCGGTCGCGGCTCGATACCGTCCTGGCCGCGATCGCCGCGCTGGTCTGCTTCCTCGCCGCGACCACGCTGCGCGATCTGGGCCCGCGGTTCCTGCCGCAGGCGCCGATCCCCGCGCCGCCGGTGCCCGCCTGGGTCGAAGGGCGCGCGGCCGATCTCACCGCCACCGTGCGCGACGAGCAGGGGCGCCCGCTCCCGGACGCGACGGTGCGCGTCTTCGCGCTGCGCGAGGACCGCGCCTACTTCGCCGGCGAGCAGAGGACCGATCCGGCCGGCGAGGCGCGCTTCGCCGGCCTGCCTTCCGGGGAGACGTGGGTCCTCGCGTACGGCGCGGAGCGGGCCCGCGCCTCGGCGCGCCTCGCCCTCGAGCCGGGCCCCCGCGCCGTCGACCTCGTGCTGCGGCCCGCGAAGGTGCTGGACGTGCAGGTCGTCGACGAGGCCGAGCGCCCGATCGACGGCGCCGAGGTCACGGTCGCGACCGCCGATCCCCTCCCCTTCGTGGCGACGACCGCCGAGGGGGGGCGCGCGCGGTTCGAGCGGCTCGGCGCGGCGCCCTACGTCGTCCGCGCGTCGGCGCTCGGCTTCGAGGACACCGTGCGGACGGGCGTCGTGCCGGGGCCGGTGCCGCTCCGGCTCCGGATGGATCGGCTCGGCGCGCTCACGGTCCGCGTGGTGGACGCGGCGGGGCAGCCCGTCGACGGCGCGACCGTGCTCGCCGCCGGCACCGGCCTGTGGCCGGCGCGCAGCACGACCACCGACGCGACCGGCGCCGCGCGGATCGCCGGGCTCCGCGACGGGGTGTACGACCTCAAGGCGCGGCGCGGGGCGGCCGTGAGCGCGACCGCGCTCGCCGTGCCCGTGAAGCGCGGCGAGGGCAAGGAGGTGAAGCTCGTCCTCGGGCCCGGCCGCCACGTGCGGGTCCTCGTGACCGACGGCGACGGCGAGGCCGCGCCGGGCGTGAAGGGCGCGAACGTCGTGCTCGTCGAGCAGGGGCTGTCGGCGTTCCCGCTGCACGGGCGCACGGGCGACGACGGGTCCGTGACGCTCGGGCCGATCGCGCCGGGCTACGCGAGCGCCTCGGCCCTCGCGGCCGGCTTCGTGCCGAGGAACGCGGTGCAGGTCGAGGCCGACGCCTCCGAGGTCCGCATCCCCCTGCTTCGCGGCGGCGCGCTCGTGGGCGAGGTCGTCGACGATCGCGGCTACCCGGTCCCGGGCGCCACCATCGAGATCATCGGGGCCGACGCCGAGGGGATGCCCATCGACGAGACCACCGCGATGTCCGAGTTCAGGGACGAGCACTTCGAGCGCGCCCTGCCCGGCCCGGCGCCGCTGATCCCGGCGGGAGAGCTCGGGGTGATGCCCGGCCCCATCCCGGACCTGCCGCGCGGCGACGCGATCCTCCCGGTCGCCGCGGCGCGGTCGGGCGACCCGTGGGTCACGCGCGCCGACGGCACCTTCCGGGCCGAGCCCGTCACCCCGGGGCGCGTCCACGCGATCGTCCGGCACCCGGAGTACGTGGAGACGCCCAGCGAGGTCGTGACGCTCCCGCCGGGCGGCGAGGCCCACGTGCGCGTGGTGATGCGCCAGGGCGGCCTGCTCGAGGGCCGCGTCCTCGAGGAGGACCGCAGGCCGGTCGCCGGCGCGCGCGTCGAGCTGGCCGCGACCGCGGGCTCGCTCGAGCGGGTGACGTACTCCGCCGACGACGGCACGTTCGCGTTCGCCGCGGTCCCCGACGAGGTGCTCGTCTCGGTGTCCCGGCCCGAGTCGCCCGGGGACGTCGTGGCGCGCCTCGTCGTCGCGGTCCCGGAGCGCGATCGCAAGGAGATCGAGGTCGTCCTCCCGAAGGTGCGCGAGGCCGTGGCGATCCGCGTCACCGACGATCGCGGCTACCCGCTCGACCGCACCGAGGTGCGCGTCCTCTCGCTCGACGTCGCCGTCCCGCTCCGGAAGACGCTCTTCACGGACGACGGCGGCGACGCGCTGCTGCCCGACGCCGCCGGCCTCCCGCTCCGGATCAGCCTCGTGCGCTCCGGCAGGGCCCCGCGCGTCGAGCAGGTCGACGCCGCGCCGAAGGAGCTGCGGCTCGAGATGCGCGCCGCGCTCAAGGCCACCGGCACGGTGACGGGGCGCGGCGGGCGCGAGCGGCTCGAGGGCGCGCGGATCACCCTGTTCTCTCCGACCGGGCCGCGCCGCGCCACGAGCGACGCGGAGGGCGCCTTCACGCTCGGGGACCTCGCGCCGGGGCAGTTCCGCGTGACGGTGACCCGCGACGGGTTCGCGCCGGCCACGCTGCGGGTCACCCTCGCCGGCGACCCGGATCGCCCGGCGGACCTCGGGCGCATCGACCTGTTCGAGGCCGGAGAGGTCGCCGGCCAGGTCGTCGATCCGCGCGGGGATCCGGTCGCCGGGGTCCGCGTCGCGCGCGACCGCGTGCCGACGTACCTGCCGCTCGGCCCGCTGCCGCCGGGCGTCGTGCTCACCGACCGCGACGGGCGGTTCCAGCTCGGCGGCCTGCCCGAGGGCACGGCGGTGCTCGAGGCGTACAGCGCGGATCTCGGGCGCGCCGAGTCGCAGCCGGTGCAGGTCCGGGCCGGCAGGACGACCGAGCGGGTTCGGATCGCGCTGCCGGGCGACGGCGCGCGGCAGGACCCGAAGGGCGCCGGGAGCCTGGCGGTGACGCTCGGCGAGGAGCGCCGGACCGTGACCGTGGTGTCGGTGCCCCCGGCGAGCGAGGCGGAGGAGGCCGGCATCGAGCCCGGCGATCGGCTCCTGTCCGTGAACGGCGTCGAGGTGCGCTCCATCGAGGAGGCGCGGCGGCGGCTGACCGGGCCGCTGTCGGAGGACGTCGTGGTGCTGCTCGCGCGCGACGGCGAGCGCGGCGAGGCGCGGTGGCTCACGCGGGTGCGGCGGGAGCGGGTGCGGCGGTAGGCGGGCGGGAGCGCGGCGAGGCGGCGGGCGCCGCCCGATCTCAGTTCTTCGCCTTGGCCAGCACGATCGCGCGGCCGTCGCCGATCTCCCAGCGCAGCGTCTGATCCGTGGCGAAGCGGAACTGCGCCTCGTCGAGCCCGCCCTCGGGCCGGAGGAACGCGACGGTCATCTGATCGCCCTCGGCCTTGGTCACCTTGAAGGTGCCGCTGCGCGGCGTCTCCGCGGGCAGGGTGACCGTCACCTTGCTGCCGTTGAACTCGAGCGCCGTCCCCTTGACCCACCCGGTCGCCTTCGTGAGCTGCTCCACGGGCGCGTTCTCGATGGACTCGCCATACCAGCGCCCCTGGAGGCGATCGCGAGGGGTCTTCGAGCAGCCCGACACGGCGGTCAGCGCCATCGCCAGGGCCAGAGCGGTCATGATGCGGTTCTGCATGGGCCTTCCTTCGGGGACTCGAGGGCCCCCGGTGTGGAAAATCCTACGAAGAATGGAACACAATGGTCAACAATGTGGGATGTTTCTGCACACTTACCGACTCGTAGGCCAGGGCCTCGGGGGTGGACACCGCGGCTTCTGGGGCGGGTGAGTTCGCGCTATAGGGTTCCGCCCGAGGAGCGGCGCGGAGGGCGCGCTCCCTCGCGGCGCGACCACCTTGAGCACGCTGTTCTACGAGAAGCGCCTCGTCCCTCTCGAGCGGACGCGGCTCCTGAACTCCATCGTCGCGCGGGCGGCCGACCGATCCGAGGGGCCGCCCGTGATCGTCTTCGATCTCGACGGCACCCTCATGGACAACCGGCCGCGGGTGGTCGCGATCCTCCACGAGCTCGCGGAGGAGTGGCGCCGCAAGCACCCGCACGTCGCCGCCCTCCTCGAGCGCGCGTCGCCCGAGGGCATCGTGTACGGGTTCCAGGACAACCTGCGCCGGCTCGGCGTCGACGACGAGTCGCTCCACCTGCACGCGTTCGAGTTCTGGAAGGCCCGCTTCTTCAACGATCCGCACATCCGGCACGACGTCGAGGTGCCCGGCGCGAGCCGGTACGCGCGCGAGTGCCATGCGGCGGGGGCGACGCTCGTGTACCTCACCGGGCGCGACCTCCCGAACATGGCGCTCGGCTCGTTCGCGAGCCTGCGCGACCTCGGCTTTCCCATCGGGGTCATCGGCACGGAGCTCGTCGTGAAGCCGCGGTTCGAGATGCCCGACACCGAGTTCAAGCGGAGCGTCGCCCCGCAGCTCTCGCGGCTCGGGCGCGTCATCGCGGCGTTCGACAACGAGGCGGCGAACTGCAACCTGCTCGTGGACTGCCACCCCCGCTGCACCGCGGTCTTCCTGGACACGCAGTGCGCGCCCGACCCGCCGCCGCTCGACCCGCGGGTGCAGGTGATCCACACCTTCGAGCGGGAGCCGTGATCCACGCGCGCATCGCCGCCATCGGCCTGCTGCTCGCCCCCGCCGGGTGCGAGCCGTCGCGCCAGCAGCCCGCCGACCTCGTGGAGGCCGGGGCGAGCCCGAACGCGAGGATCCTCCCCGCGCCGCTCGCGAACGAGGCGCCGGACCTGCTCGACGCGTCCACGGTCGAGGCCAGCGCGAAGCTCGCGTCCGACGACTACGGCCGGCTGATCATGTCCGAGGCGAGCCAGCAGTCGCCGCTGCCGCTTGCGCCGGCGACCCCCCTGCCCGACGACGCGCTCTCGGCCCGCGAGCTCTCCGGCGTCACGCTCGGGGCGGCCTTCCGCTGGCGCGACGTGCCGCAGCCCCCCAAGGCGCCCGAGGTGGCGGCCGCCGGCGTCCACGCGGCGCAGCGGCTCACCGACCTGTCGTGGAAGGTCGATCTCACGGAGACGGGCCGCATGCGGGTCCAGTTCACGTCGCGCGCGCTCCCGCTGCCGCCCGGCTCCGAGCTCCGCGCCCGCCACGACGTCTACGGGGAGATCCTGCTCTGGCCGGGCTCGGCCCAGTACCGGGTCGTGCCGCCGGGCGCGCTCCGCACGCTGCTCGGCGAGCGGCGCGTCGATGTCACGCCGCTGTCGGCCGGCTCGGCGCGCCCGGTCGGCGAGGGCAAGCGGCTCGAGGTCGACGTCCGCAAGGTCGAGGTGCACGCGAGCCTCGGCGCGCTGTACCTGGAGCTCGGCAGGATGCCGGAGGCCGGCGACGGGGGGCCCCTGCTCTGCCGGGCGCTCCTGGAGATCCTCGGCGTCGATCCGAAGTCGCCCGAGTGCGTGGCCGGCGAGGTGCCGCTCTACGCGAGCTATGCCTGGCAGAGCGGCGGCGGCGTCGCGTTCGAGGTCACGTCGGCGGTCCGGCGCACCGACCTGCTCTCGACCGACCTGCTCATGCCGCCCCCGAGCTCGGCGTACACCGCCGCGGGGCTCCCGTCGGCGCAGGGCGGCGTCTTCCTGACGCGCGACGAGCTCGCGGCCATCCGGACCGACCCGCTCCCGCTGCCAGCGAGCGTCGACCCGGGCGCGCCCGGCGAGGGCTTCGTCGCGGTCAACCAGACCGACGCGCTGTACTACCTGCTCGTCGACGGCATCCCCGCGGTCGCGGTGCCTCCGATGAGCGAGCGCTACGTCGCCGGCCCCCAGCGCGGGCGTTACGTCGTCCAGTGGCGCACGTTCCTCGGCGAGAGCATCGACCCGCCGCAGACGGTCGAGATGCCGGCGCGCCTCGTGCGCAGCGGCGCCGACGCGGGCGCGGCGGGCGGCGACTGAGCGGGAGCGGCGGGCGGCGGCCGGGTGGGCGCGGCGGACGGCTCTAGCTGCCGGGCGCCGTCTCGGGGCTCGACAGGAGCCCGGCGATGTCGTCCGGGATCCGCGTCAGCGTGAGGTTCGAGCCGAGGCACGCGAGGAGGATGTCGCCGTCGCAGATCACGTCCTCGCCCCGGAGGATGCGGTAGCTGAAGCGCGCGGTCACCCGCTGGACCTCGCGGCAGGTCGTCTCGACCACGAGCTCGTCGCCGAAGCGCGCCGCCTTGCGGTACTTGATCCGCAGCTCCGCGACCGCGAGGTGGAGGTCGCGCCGCACCATCTCCTCGTAGGAGACCCCGCGGCGCTTCAGCCAGTCGATGCGGCCGGCCTCCAAGTAGACGACGTAGTTCGCGTGGTGGACGATGCCCATCAGATCCGTCTCGCAGAAGCGGACGGTCAGCGGGGTGCGCGAGGTGAGGTGCGGGGGCGCGTCGGGCGGAGGGAGGGGCTGCATCGCGAGCGGCGCGGAGACTAACCCACTTTCGACCCGGCGGGCGGGGCGGCCGCGCGACCTGGGATCCGCGCGTCCGGAGGCGGCCGGCGGCGCGCGGGGGGCGAGGGCGCGCCTCGGCGCTGGTGGCGGGGGCGCCGCGATGGTAGCGCGGCCCCATGGCGAATGTCCGGACGCTGCTGTCCGCCGAGCAGATCGGCGCCCGCGTGCGCGACCTCGGCGCGCAGATCACCAAGGACTACGCGGAGCGGCGGCTCGTGCTCGTCTCCGTGCTCAAGGGGAGCTTCGTCTTCACCGCCGACCTCGCGCGCCACATCGACCTGCCGGTGCGCATCGAGTTCCTCGGCGTGCGCAGCTACGGCGAGGGCACGGACTCGACCGGCGTCGTCCAGATCACGCAGGACCTGACGCGGCCGATCGAGGGCGAGGACATCCTCCTCGTCGAGGACATCGTCGACACGGGCCTCACGATCTCGCACCTGCTCCAGCTCTTCCGCACGAGGATGCCGAGCAGCGTGAAGGTCTGCGCGCTCCTGCACAAGCCGGCCCGCGCGCGGGTCGAGGTGCCGATCGACTACCTGGGCTTCACGATCGAGGACAAGTTCGTCGTCGGCTACGGGCTCGACTGGGCCGAGCGCTATCGGAACCTGCCGTTCATCGGCGTTGTGGAGGCGACGTGAGCAAGCGGCTGCTGATGCTCGAGAAGATGACCCGGGAAGGGTCGAAGGACCCGTTCCACTGGTACGCGCTCGCGCTGGAGTACTCCGGGCAGGGCCGCCACGACGACGCGCTCGCCACGTTCACCGCGCTCCGGGCGATCGACCCGAGCTACGTGCCGATGTACCTCATGTGCGGGACGATGCTGGTGAAGGCCGGCCGCCTCGACGAGGGGCGCGCCTGGCTCAGCGACGGCATCGGGGCCGCGCGCAGCAAGGGCGATCAGCACGCGCTGAGCGAGCTCCAGCAGGCGCTCGCCGGGGCGGGCGACGGCGACGCGTGACGCGGTGAAGGCGCCGGGCCCGGCGCCGCGCCTCAGCCGCCCTCTCCCCCGCCCTCGCCGCGGATCCGGCGGAGGCGCTCGCCGATCGTCCGCTCGTAGCCGCGGTCCGTCGGCTCGTAGAACCGGCTTCCGACGAGCGGCTCCGGCAGGTAGGCCTCGCCCATCGCGACGCCGCCAGGCTCGTCGTGCGCGTAGCGGTAGCCCTCGCCGTAGCCCTCGTCGCGCATCAGCCGCGTGACGGCGTTGCGCAGCGTGAGCGGGACCGGCAGCGCGCCGTGCTCGCGCACGGCCGCCTGCGCCGAGTGCCAGGCCGATTTGCACGCGTTCGATTTCGGGGCCGTGGCGAGGTACAGCGCCGCCTGCGTGAGCGGGTAGAGCCCCTCCGGCATGCCCATGCGCCGGAACGCGGCGTCCGCCGCGACGGCGACCTCCAGGGCGCGCGGGTCGGCGTTTCCGATGTCCTCGGAGGCGAAGATCATCATCCGGCGCAGCAGGAAGAGCGGGTCGTCGCCGGCCTCGATCATGCGCATCAGCCAGTAGACGGCGGCGTCGGGATCGGAGCCGCGCATCGACTTGATGAAGGCGCTGATGACGTTGTAGTGCTCCTCGCCGGCCTTGTCGTAGAGCAGCGTCTTGTGCTCGCTCGCGCCGGCGATGAGCTCGCGCGTGATGGTGGTCGCGCCCGCGCGCGCGGCCTCGTCCGCGGCGATCTCCAGCGTGGTGAGCGCCCTGCGGGCGTCGCCCTGCGCGAGCGCCGCGATCGCCGCGAGCGCGTCGTCGTCGGCCGAGACCGCGCCGGAGAGCCCGGCCGGCGACTCGAGGGCGCGGCGCAGGAGCTCGACGAGCTCCGCGGCGTCGAGGCCCTGGAGGCGGAAGACCTTGCACCGGGACAGGAGCGGCGCGTTCACCGCGAACGACGGGTTCTCGGTGGTCGCCCCGATGAGGGTGATCGTCCCGTCCTCGACGTGCGGGAGGAACGCGTCCTGCTGGGCCTTGTTGAAGCGGTGGATCTCGTCGACGAACAGGATGGTGCGCTTGCCCTCGTACGAGCGCGCGGCGCGCGCCTGGGCGAGGATCTCGCGGAGCTCCGGCACGCCGCCGAGCACGGCGTTGAAGGGGACGAAGCGGGCGTTGGTCGTGTGCGCGACGACGCGCGCCAGCGTCGTCTTGCCGGCGCCCGGCGGGCCCCAGAGGATCATCGAGGGGATCCGGTCGGCCGCGATGGCGCGCGCGAGCAGCTTGCCCTCGCCGAGGAGGTGGCCCTGGCCGATCATGTCCGCGAGCGAGCGCGGGCGCATGCGCTCGGCGAGGGGCACCGCGGCCCGGAGCTCCGGCTCGCGCTGCCGGGCGGCGTCGAAGAGGGTCGGCTCGTCGCCCGCGGGCCGCCGCCGCGCGCCGCCGCCGCCGCCGCGCGCGGCGCTCATTCGAAGACCGACCTCGCGCCGGCGGGGCGCTCCGAGAGCAGGACCTCCACGGCGCGGCGCGCGATCGCCGGATCGCGCCCGACCCACCGCACGGTGCCCGCGCCGTCGACGACGAACGTGAGGGGGACCTGCGCGACGCCGTAGGTCCCGGTGAGCCGCTGGCCGAGATCCGCGACGATGGGGAACGTCGCGCCGAGCTCGTACGCGGCGGCCTCGGCGGCGGCCTCCGAGTCGTCGACGTTCACGCCGATCACGGCCACCCCGTCCGCCTTGCGGTCGCGCCAGAGCTCGTCGAGCGCCGGCAGGGTCCGGCTGCACGACGCGCACCAGGACGCCCAGAAGTCGATCACGGTGACCCGCGTCCTCCGGGTGCCGGGCACGCCCACGGTGACCGCCGCCGTCGACTCCGCGTGGAACTCCGGCGCGGAGCTGCCCACGAGCGGGTGGCGCACCGAGGCGGGCATCGCGCCCGGCCCGCACCCGAGCGCGAGCGTCGCGCAGGCCGCGGCGCTCGCGAGGGCGCCGGCGCGGCCAGCCGAGCCGAGGCGCGCCAGGGCGGAGCGCGCGGACGCCGCGAGCGTCGCGCGGACGCCGCCGACGACGCTGACCGAGGAGGGCTTGTTCGCCGCCTTCGCCTGGAGCACGCGGGGAGTTTAACGTCCCGGCGCGCCATGTCCGAGGGGCGCAGGGCGAAAAAGAGCGCGCGGCCGGCGGAAGGAGCGGCCGCTGCGGTCGGCGCGGAGACCGGCTCGATGGATCGCGGCCGCGCCGGAGGGACCGGGAGCGCGCCGCGCGCGAGGCGCCGGCGTTACCCGCGGGCCCCGAAGATGGCGGTGCCGACGCGGACGAGCGTGGCGCCTTCGGCGACGGCTACCTCGAAGTCGTGCGACATGCCCATCGAGAGCTCGGGCAGCACCTCTTGGCCACCGTGCGCGTCGCGCAGGGCGCGCAGCTGCGCGAAGAACGGGAGGACGTCGGCCGGGTTCTCGAGGAACGGCGCGATGGTCATGAGGCCGATGGGTCGGAGGTGCGCGCACCGGGCGACGGCGGCGACGAGCGGCGCCAGGTCGCCGGGCGCGCAGCCGCCCTTCGAGGCCTCGCCGCCGACGTTCACCTCGAGCAGGACGTCGAGCGTGCGGCCGAGCGCGGCGGCGCGCCGGTCGAGCTCCACGGCGAGCTCGTCGCGATCCACGGAGTGCACGACCTGCGCGACGCGCGCGACGACCTTCGCCTTGTTCCGCTGGAGCTGGCCGATGGCGTGCCACACGATCCCGTCGAGGTCGGCGAGCGCCTCGGCCTTCTCGACCAGCTCCTGCGCGTAGTTCTCCCCGAAATCGCGCTGCCCGGCCGCGTAGGCGGCGCGGATGGCCTCCGCGGGCTTCCCCTTGGACACGGCGATGAGCCGGACCTCACCGGGCGCGCGTCCGGCGCGCGCCGCGGCGCTCGCGATCCGTCGCCGCACCTCTTCGAGCCGCGGCGCGATGTTCTCCAGGTCTTCAGAAATCACGCCGCACGATACCGCGAGCTGCCGCCTCGGACACGAGGGCGCGCCCCTGCGCCGGACGCGGCAGCGCCGGCCGCGGCGGAGGCCGGCGCGCCATGCCGGATCCCACCGCCCGAGCGGCGTGCCAGAGTGTGCCTGAGGACCGCGACGATCGCCGGTCAATCCCTGTGATTTCAGGGGTTTTCACGTGGCATGTGGATTGCCATACTTCCGCGTACCCGCCATGCGAAGCCTGCTGTTGCTTACCCTGCTCCTCGCGGTTGGATGCACGTTCAATCCGCAGCCCGAACCGCCGTTCCAGGACGGGGACCCCTCGCCGCCGGGGGCGACCGTCACCGGGGCCGGCAGCACGGGTGCAGGGGGCAACGGAGCTGGCGCTAGCGCTGGCTCTGGCGCTGGCGCTCCGGATCCGGCATCGGGCAGCGGAGGCGGGGGCGGCGCCGGCGAAGCGGGCAGCTCCACGAGCACGGGCAGCGGTGATGGCGGCGGTGGCGGCGCCGGCGGCGCTGGCGGCGAGGGCGGCGAGGGTGGTGCTGGCGGCGAGGGCGGTGCCGGCGGCGAGGGCGGCGAGGGTGGTGCTGGCGGCGCTGGCGGTGCCGGGGGCGGTGACGGCGGCGCCGGTGGTGGCGCTGGCGGCCAGGGCGGCGAGCCCTGCGGCGACGGGGGCGCTGGTGGTGTGGACTGCGGCTGAGCAAGCGCGCAGCCCGACCTTGACGGCGGCGCCCGCTCCGCGCAGACGCGCGCGGAAGTAGACGGCTCATCGCGCTCGACACCGCGCTCCCGCGGACGAGAGGGCGCTGCGCAAGCGGCAGGGGATTGCGCAGGGTGCTATTGAGGGGAGAGCTTATGCGCAAGCTTGTCGTCCTTCTGATGGGGCTGGTGCTCGCGGGTTGTGGCTTCAACCCACAACCCGAGCCGCCTCTCTCGGGTATCGGGTGCGGGGACTGCGACGGCGCCAGCGAGACCGGGCCCGGAGGGGGAAGCGACACGGGTGGAACCGATGGGGATGACGGCAGGGGCGGCAGCGGCCTCACCCCCGGTGGAGTCGGCTCGGGCAACGCTGCCGCGACCGGCGCTGGCAGCACCGGTGGGACCGGGACCGGTGGCGCGACCGGCGCGGATAACCCTGTCGGCGCCGGTGGTGCAGGCGGCGCGAGCGGCGAAGCTGGCACGGGCGGCACCGGTGGCGAAGGCGGCGCGGGCGGCGCGGGCGGCGCGGGCGGCGAAGCTGGCGCGGGCGGCGCGGGCGGCGAAGCTGGCGCGGGCGGCGCGGGCGGCACCGGCGGCGCGCTCGGCCAGGGCGGCGGGTGAGGCGACCGATGGGCCAGGCGCCCTCATGCCGAGCGCTCGATGCTGCCTCGTAACCCGACGGCGGCGCTGATCTCCCGGGTACGGCCGGGAGACGTTTCCTGAACGCCTTTGCCCTGCGACGCCTCGGTCGCGCGGCTCAGATCCCGGGTCGGCGCGGCCGCGCGTACTCGTCGAGCATGTTCGCGACGAGCTCGGCGAGCAGGCTGTCCGCCACGCGAAGGCGGCGCGACATCTCGCGGGCGATGTTCAGCACGAGGAGGGTGTACGACTTGAGGTCGCGCCGGTAGAGCGCGTCGAGATCGTGAGCGGTGACGCGCATCAAGCGCGACGGGGCGATCGCTCGCACGGTCGCCGAGCGGGGCATCACGTCGAGGATCGACATCTCGCCGAACCAGTCGCTCGGCCCCAGGACCGCGACCCTCGCCTCGACGTCGCGCTTCGAGCGCTTGAGCACTTCCATCTCGCCCGCGAGCAGCACGAACATCTCGCGGCCGCTGTCGCCTTCGCGGAAGGCGACGGCCCCCGGCTGCAGCTCGAGCAGCTCCAGCGTGTCGGCGAGCCCCTGGAGGACGTGATCGCCCAGGCCGCCGAACAGGCCGATCTCGCGCAGCTGCACGACCAGCTCACCGTCGCGGCTCACGGGGATGCACCGAGGGCGCCTGCGGCGACCATCACGTCGGCCGACCCGACAACGCCTGCCACCACCTCGCGAACGTATCCGCTTTCTCGCATCGCTCCACCTCGCGGCCCCGAGCCGATGTAGCCCGCACAGAGCGTACGCCGCAACATGAGGACGTCAACGCTCGCCCTCGCGGCGAGCGCGGGCCGTCCAGCCGGCGCTCTCGCTGCGGTCTCGTCGCCGCGCGATGCCCGCCCGGAGCGCCGTCGCCTCGTCGGGCCGCCGTCGCGCCGCGCTCGTCGAGCCGCCGTCGCGCCGCGCTCGTCGAGCCGCCGTCGCGCCGCGCTCGTCGAGCCGCCGTCGCGCCGCGCTCGTCGAGCCGCCGTCGCGCCGCGCTCGTCGAGCCGCCGTCGCGCCGCGCTCGTCGAGCCGCTGTCGCGCCGCGCTCGTCGAGCCGCCTCGCGCCGCGCTCCGCCCGGAAGCTGCGCTGCCGCCGTGCGCGCCTGGCGCGAGCCGTATCAGAGATCCTTGGTGAACACGATCCGCGGGCGCCCAGGCCCGGCGTAGTCCTCGACCTCGGCCGCCGACCAGCCGACCGCCGCGTGGAAGCGCACGGAGCCCTCGTTGCCCAGGGTCGTGATCGCCTTGAGCTGCCGGCAGCCCTCGCGGCGGCAGTCCTCCTCGAACGCTGCATAGAGCATCCTGCCGACGCCGCGCCGGCGGTAGTCGGGGTGAATGCCGACGAGGTGCACGTACCCGATCGCCGCGTCCGGGCACCTGAACCCGAGCAGGAAGCCGACGAGCAGCCCGCGATCCTCGACGACGCGGGCAAGCCGCCCGAGCTCGTAGAAGAAGATCGGATGCGCGAGCGCGCTGGTCGGGCCTGCCCACCACCGATCGATCTCGCCCACGATCCGGTCGTAGTCGGGCTTCGTCAGCGGCCGTGTCTCCATGCATCACCTCACTCGAACGGTTCGGGATCCTGCCTTCGGTCTGCAGCGCCGCCGCGCAGGGCACGGGCGCCTCGCGCAGACCTGCGCAGCCTAGCAGCCGCGCCGGCCTCCTCGTAAGCACGCTCGTCGGTGCCCCGCTAGCCGCCACGCGTCACGCCTGCTAGCGCTACCCTGTGCGTCACGACAAAATCATCGTCGCTCCGTCGATCCTGTCGGCTGACTTCGGTCGTCTCGCGGAGGAAGTGCGGGCCGCCGAGGCCGCCGGGGCCGACTGGATCCACGTCGACGTGATGGATGGCCGGTTTGTGCCAAACATTACGATCGGACCCCTGGTCGTTCGCGCGGTTCGCGCCGCGACGCGTCTTCCGCTCGACGTGCACCTGATGATCGTGGAGCCCGAGCGCTACGTGGACGAGTTCGCGGCCGCCGGCGCCGATCGGATCTCGGTCCACGTCGAGGCGTCGCCGCACCTGCACCGGACGATCCATCAGATCCGGGAGGCTGGCGCGCGCCCCGGCGTCGTGCTGAACCCTCACACTTCAGAAGAGTCGATCCGGCACGTGCTGCCCGATCTCGATCTGATTCTGGTGATGAGCGTCAACCCCGGGTTCGGCGGCCAGCGGTTCATCCCGTCGTCGCTCTCCAAGCTGCGGAGCCTGCGCCAGGCGATCGATCAGGCGGGCCTCGACATCGCGCTCGAGGTCGACGGCGGCGTCGCTCCGTCGACGTCCGGGCAGGTCGTCGCCGCCGGGGCGAGGGCGCTCGTCGCCGGCTCCGCCGTGTTCGGCGCCGTGGCGCCGGGCGAGGAGCTGTCGTTCGACGCGCGCGTGGCGCGATACGCCGAGGCGATCCGGGCGCTCCGCGCGCCCGCCGCGGAGCAGCTGTGACCCAGCCCAACGCCCGAGCGGCAGCGGCGCGGGGGCCGGCGGCGGCGGCGCTCCTCGGGGCGGCGCTCCTCGGGACGGCCGCGCTGGCTGGCTGCGCGCAGCCGGCTGCGCCTGCAGCGCGGCCGGGCGCGCAGACCTCGGACGCGCCGCGCCCTGCGCCGCCTGTCGCGCCTCCGCCGGCCGGGGGCGCAGATCCGGCCGGCGAGGGCGAGCTCGACGACGACGCGGCCCGGCTGACCCAGGACGAGGTCGCGCGCGTGCTCGCCCGCGTGGCGAAGGCGCGCGGCCTGCCGGTGCTCCGCGAGGTGCGGAGCCGCGTGCTCACGCGCGGCGAGATCCTGGCGCGGGTGCGCGCGCACGTGGAGCGCGAGATCCCCGAGGGCGTGCTGGATCACCAGCGCGAGGTGCTCGCGGCGCTCGAGCTCATCCCGGCCGACTACGACTTCACCGCCGGGATGTACCGCCTGCTCGAGGGCCGCATCGCGGGCTTCTACGAGCCGGAGGACGCGACGATGTACCTCGTCGACGATCTCAGCGAGACCGAGGCCGAGGAGACGCTGGCGCACGAGCTCGTCCACGCGCTCCAGGACCAGAGCTTCTCGCTCGGGAGGCTCCTGCGCTTCAAGGCGGGCGACAGCGATCGCCTCGCGGCCACGCACGCGCTCGTCGAGGGCGAGGCGATGAGCGCGATGTTCGATGTGCTGGTCGGCTCGGCGTTCCAGATGGACGAGTCGACGCTCCGGAAGCTCGTGGCGATGTCGACCGCGCTGTCGTCCGTGGGCGACACGCCGCTCGCGCTGCAGGAGTCGCTGGGCGCGCCGTACACGGACGGCTTCGCGTTCGTGCAGGCGCTGCGCCAGGACGGCGGCTGGGCCTCCGTGGACGCGATCTGGCGCGCGCTGCCGGAGACCACCGAACAGCTGCTGCACCCGGAGAAGCTCGCCGCGCGCGAGCCCGCCGTCGAGGTGGCGGTCCCGACCGCCGCGGCGCTCGGTCCAGGGTTCCGCGTCGTCTTCGACGACGTGATGGGCGAGCAGGCGCTGCGCATCACGTTCGCGGCCTACGCGCACCGCGAGGCGGCCATCGGCGCGGCGGCCGGGTGGGGCGGGGACCGGTACGCGGTGGTCCAGCGGGACGATCCGCAGGACCCGACGCGCCGAGCGTTCGCGCTCGCGTGGCGGCTGCGGTTCGACCGCGCGGCCGACGCGGCGGAGGCGGGGAAGGTGCTCGAGCGCCGCTTCGGCAAGGCGTGCCAGCAGCGCGCGTCGCTCGGGCCGCTCGCGTGGACGGCGCGCGGGAGCGACGTGGCGATCGTCGCGGGGCCGTACGAGCGGCGCGGGGGAGGGGAGGTCCGCGCGGCGGGGACCTGCGTGGGCGCGAAGGCGTGGCTGGCGGAGGTGATGAAGGGCGGGGTAGGGGAGAAGGCGGCGGGCGCGACGGGGACGGGGGGAGCGACGGCGGGGGACGGGGGGCGGCAGTAAGGGGAGCGCGCGAGAAGGGAGGGGGAGGGGAGAGAGACGGGAGGGGAGCGAGACGCCGACGTGGAGGTGGAGCTCTGCCGGATGCGCGCTGGTCGAGGCCAGGGGCGCCCACGGAGAGGCGGCGGTGCGGCGTGAGGGCGGCGTTGACAGGCGGCGCAGGAACGGGCACAAAAGCAAGTCGTTCTGAGTATTTGGAGGAGTGGCCGAGCGGTCGAAGGCAGCGGTTTTGAAAACCGCCGTTGGGGCAACTCAACCAGGGGTTCGAATCCCTTCTCCTCCGCTGGTTTCTGCAAGGATGTCGAGTAGTTCGCGCGGTCCGGGATGTGGACGGGAGTAGACAGGCGTGGACAGGTCTGGACGCAGGTTCTGGCAAATTCCTGGCACGGCAGGTCCCTGATTCCGGGCCTAGCTGTGTGAGTCGGCTCACGATGCGGGCGGCCCGGATTCACGGTCGCCCTGCGACGAGCTCTCTCGAGAGCCCGTGGGCCTGGTGACGCATCGACCGGATGCGTCGTGCTTGGGGCACGGGTCTCCCCGAACTTTGGCGACCTCGCTGCTACTGCCGGAGCACGCACATCCAGCCCAGCGCCTAGCGAGAGGCTTGGCGCCGGCCATCGCTAACGGGCAGGGCACCACGGCGACGTTGTGGCGGGCGTGCGAGACCACCGCTTTGCGAAGTGAGAGCGCTTTGAGGAGAACGATCCGTCCAACTTGGACGGAGGGCTCAGGGGTGCGCGGGTTTCGGACGAAAACGTGATCGAGATGGAGCGCGAGGCAGATCGGATCTGCCCCCTTGTCAAAAGGGCAACCGAACCCTGTCCGGCGAGGTCCGGCTGGTGCCCACCGAAGACGTGGTTGTTCCCATGACGTGGTTGTTCGCGAGGGGTGAATGCGCCAGCGCGGCGGCATCACGTCGATCATCGAGTCCATCCGGGAAATCGGCCTCATTGAGCCGATCATCGTCCGGCGCGACACGCCATGTCGCGCGACCTCCACCATGTCGCGTGCCCCGATCCGCGGCGTCACGCTCAGTATGCCGAGTAAGAGCCTCAGCCATGTCCCTGCGGCTTCGCCCGGGCGTACGCCTCCCACCTGGTCCGTAAGAACCGAGCCTCGATGAGCCGCGGGCTTTCGCCTACGAGCATGCCAGGTGCCGGTGATGATTTCGTCAAATCCTTCGCCCACCGCGACTTGTAGGAGACGGTTCCCGTGCGCCGGCCATCACGACGCGCCGCGAACCGCGACGGCGGCCGTTTGGACGAGCTCAGTAGTGTACAGCTATACGGTAGGATGCCTTCCGCTTGGTGCCAGTAGTGTACAGCTATACGGTAGGATGCCTTCCGCTTGGTGCGACGTCGCGGTAATCGCAGGCGTTTCACGAGTGGAAGGCGTGTCTGATCGCATAAGGACCGTTCTGTCGATAAGCTCGTACAGTCGGACTGCACGAGCCAGGAACGGCTCCGAGAATCTTGACTTTGCGGAACGCGTTTGCTTGTCCTATCCGCCAAAGCGCTTGACGACGCTGAGCGGCTGGGCGAGGACAGAGTCACCATGAGGCGTTGGCTACTGGCTTTGGGCGTGTGCGTTTCCACCGCGGCGTGTGGTAACGGATCGAATGGGGACGCTGCCGCGAGCGGGGGCGCGGTTGGCACGGACAGCGGTGGGACGGGCAGCGGGGGCACGGCCTCCGGTGGTGCGACGGGCTCTGGGGGAACGGCCGAAAGCGGCGGCGCATCCACCGGCGGCGCATCCAGTGGTGGGGCTGGCGGCTCGAGTGGGGCCACGGGCGGCGCGGCTTCGGGCGGGCAATCGGGCAGCGGCGGCCAAGGAAATGCCGGAAGCGGCGGCACGACCGGTAGCGGCGGCTCGGTCAGTGGCTGCGTCGGCGACCCGTTCCCCACGGCCGATCCTACCAAGACGGGCCCCTTCTCGGTCACCGCAGACAAGAACGTCGGCCCCCTCGCCGGCGTCGTTCCCGATCCGATCTATGGGGACGAGCAACAGCGCTTCAACGTGTACCGCCCGAGCAATATCGCAACCAGCGGCCACTGCCATCCGATCCTGATCTGGGCCAATGGCTACCGGGACAATCCGGAGCAGAAACCGCCGAAATGCGTCGTCAACGCCGGCAGCAATCAGTGGTGCGGACAATACGGACCGATCGTCAACCATCTCGCGTCCCACGGTTTCGTCGTGGTGGCTTCTCTCAGCACCGCGACCGCCGAAGGCGATCCTCTTCCCACGACCGCGGGCCTCGATTGGATCTTGGAACAAGCCGAGGATGCGAGCAGCCCGTACTATCACGCCCTCGACACCACGAAGATCGGCCAGCTTGGCCATTCCTATGGGGGCATGTCGACTTGCATGACGGCCTCCGATCCCCGTTTCTCGGCCCTCGGCACGATTTGCGGCACCAGGGCCCTCGAGGGAGTGCACACCCCCATGTTGTTCTTCTGCGGGGGGAAAGACTCCACGGTGAAATGCAGCGGGGTCCACGATGTCTTCAAGACGGTCACCGATCAGCCCGCGTTTTTCCTCAACGAGCTCAACGCGGATCACGGTAGCTGGGTCTATCAGGGCGCAAATGGCGTGTCCCTGTCGTCGGCCGCGGCCTGGTTCCGCGTTCATCTGATGGATGACACGGCGAACAGGAACTTCTTCTACGGCGACAACTGCAAGTTCTGCACCGATGGCCGCGCGCAAGCAGAGCAGAACGCCCTGATGAAGGTCCCCTGAGCGACGGGGCCGATCTGGCTAGGCTTCACTGACTCACGAACGTCGTCACGCTCATGGCTTCGAGGGCCATCGGGAGCGTGGCGTCCGTTACGGTGACGGGAGTTCCTTCGGCCCAGTTCTTCGAAGCGGCGGTCACGAAGGCCCAGCGCAAGCTCGACCAGCTCGCCGCTCGGCCTCGATCCGACGGGGCTGCCGCAGAACGCGGTGGAGCTGACGATCGCGCTCCGGCAGCTGACCCGCCGCTCCTGAGCGCGCTCGCGCTCCTATTCGCAGAGCACTTCCGCCCGCCGCGGCACACGAGGAAGACCGCGGACTCCTACGCCCACCGGGTCTCGGCCTTCGTCGGGGCCATGGAGAAGAAGCAGATCACGCGCACGGACCAGGTGACGTTCAAGGTGATGTCGGCCTACGTCCGCGAGCGCTCGGCCGAGGTGTCGGCCGCGACGGTCAACCGTGATCTGACGCCGATCCGGCGGATGTTCGCGTTCGCCAAGCGCGAGGGCCACATCGAGAAGAACCCGTTCAAGCACGAGGACTTCGCGGAGCTCAAGCTCCGCGAGCCGCGACCGAAGCCGAACGCCCTGGCGCTGTCGCCGAAGCAGGTCGACATCTTCCTCGCGAAGGCTGACGAGATGGCGAAGCGGGGGTATGCGGCACTTTTCCGGCTCACGGCGGGTAGCGCGATCCGCATCGACGAGGCGCGCCACACTATGAGCCCCGTGACATCGACGTGCAGCGCGGCATCTTGACGATCACGCCGAAGAAGAACTGGACCACGAAGGGGTACCGGTACCGCGACATCCCGGTCTCGAAGAACACGATCGACGCCTTGCTCGCCTTCGTCGGCGTTCGCGACGACATCGCGCTCGACGACAAGGCCGTGTGGAACGAGATCCAGCGCGTCCGCCAGGCGGCGAGGTTGCCGAAGTTCTCCATCCACGACCTGCGGCGGGCATGGGCCAGCGCCATGCACAAGAACGGCGCGAGCATCAAGCAGGTCAGCGTCTGGCTGGGGCACTGCGCCGTCCAGGTAACGGAGCGGTACATCCGGATCTTCGAGACCGACACCACGGGGCACGAGTTCCTCCCGCGCTGACATGGGGGAGAGCGCGCCGAGATAGGCCGCTCTTTCTAGCCCCAATCTCGCGCTGCACACCGGATGCATACTTCGCGCGTCATGAGCACCCAATCCGTGCAATCGTGAGCGGCGTTCCGGGCATCATGATCGGAGCTGTTACGGTCACGGCCACCAAGCCAAGGCCAGCAGAAGTTTGTCCCTCGCATCGTGACGTGCACGTGGCCACGTGTCTGGCGTGCTCGCCCCGCATGGCGCGGCGCGCTCTCATCCCGTCACGTGCAGCTCTGTCGGGTATGTTGCTGGCCGCGCGTTTCGAAATTCGCGGGCCCTACCGCCGCATCGCAAGCGCCTCGTCACGCCCGAGCCCGAAGTCCAGAAAGCCGAAGGCTTCTTCGAGGCGATGCGCCAAGCCGCGTGGCAGCACATCAAACAGAAGTACGAGGGCGCGGAGTTCGAGCACCTCGTCCGCCGCTTGCTCGAGTGCATCTACAAGGACGGCCGCGTCGAGCACTGGGGCGGTGCGGGCGAGAAGGGCGCGGACCTCATCGTCTTCACCCGGGATCCGCTCGGCATCGAGTACAAGATCGCCGTACAGGTGAAGTTGCATCAGGGAACAGAGGACGACACGACAGCGCTCTCGCAGATCAAGCAAGCCCGCGAGTACCACAAGGTCGATGCGGGCGTCGTGGTGACGACAGCGGAACAGATGAGCGAGGCGTTCCAGGCGAGGCGCGAGGCGCTCGAGGAAGAGCTCGGGATCGACATCCGCCTCGTGGACCGTGACGAGTTCGTCGAGCTCGTGATGGCGCACCTCGGCAAGGCCAAGGCGAACGTGCGCGACGACGTCGTCGACTTGTTGCAGAGGAGCACGGTCACTTCCGAGCTGCTGGAGAGCACGCCGATCACGGATCGGGTTTACGAGGAGCTACAACAGATCCCCATGTCGAAGGTGCAGCGCGCGGGGCTGCGCGTGTTGCACCAGAACCGCGGAGGCGGCGTTCATCTGATCCGCGTGGAGCTGCCGCGCGAGGCCGCGGAGGGCACCGCGGACCAGGCGGCACGGGACATCGCGGCGTACCTCGAGCGACTTGCTCCACAAGCTCGAGGGCGGCAGACCGAAGCGAGCTACAACGCGGGCTCGGGAACGAGCACGACGCACTTGGACTTGACCCTGGAGCTGGCGCGATGACCTTGTTCGACACCTACTTCTTCGTGGACTGGAGCGCGAGCAACAAGCCGACGCGGCTCAAGCCGAAGAAGGACACCATCTGGCTCGGGGAGTTGGTGCGCGGCTCGGCCCTGGCGGAGCGCTATCACCGGACACGCTCGGCGTGCGTCGACGATCTCCTGGGACGACTGCGCGCGCTCACCGCTGACGGTCTGCGCGTGCTCGTCGGGTTCGACTTCGCCTACGGGTACCCGCGAGGGCTCGCCGAAGCGCTCGGGCTACCCTCGAGCGTCGCTCCATGGGCGCGCACGTGGGAACTCCTCGCGTCCAGAATCGCCGACGGCGCGAACAACGAGAGCAACCGCTGGCGTGTGGCGTCGGAGCTGAACCGGGCGCTGATGCCCGCCGCGAGACTGGTGGGGCCGTTCTGGGGCTGCCCTCCGGGCGCCGCGACGGCCACGCTGAAGGCGAGCAAGCGGGAGGGGGAGCTCGCGTTTCCGTTCCTCTCGCGGTCCGGTCGTTCGTTGCCCGAGTGGCGGCACGCGGAGGCGCGAGCCCGCAGCAAGAACCCGAGCGTCCAGTCGACCTGGAAGCTGTTCACCTCCGGGAGCGTCGGGAGCCAGGCGCTCGTCGGGATCCCCCGCGTGGCGCGGATCCGTCACGACGCGGTCCTCGCCCCGTTCAGCAAGGTGTGGCCTTTCGAGAACTTGACCACCAGCGGCGCGTCACCTCGGCGCGCACCACTTCGCAGGTACTCGTCCGAGATCTGGCAAACTTTTGGCACGGCGAACCTCCAGCGGTTTTGTGTCACGCGCAAGTGATTGATGTTACTAGTGAATATTCCGCCGAAGGGCTCCAAATTCATCGTTTTTGAAAACCGCCGTTGGGGCAACTCAACCAGGGGTTCGAATCCCTTCTCCTCCGCTGAAATCTTGATTATTTACCGATACTTGGCGAGGTGTTCTCGAGGATGGGCAGCGGACAGCTGAGGACATGAGGGGCCCCGAGATTCGGCAAACTCGTGGGCACGGCGAGCCTCCCGTGCGGCAGCGAGCCCCGGACCGTTCACGTGCCTGAGACCGTCGAGCTAGACCCCTGCGAGCGCGACGGCTGAATGTAGGCGACGATCATCTTCGAACGGACCCTCCGCGCCCCGGTACCGGCGAACGTTCTCGCTCCACGCCGCGTCGTTGGACGCCAGCCTGGTGAGCAGCAGCGCAACACTCCCGGCCGCCTGGGCCGCCCCCCACCCGTGACGCCAAAGCACTCATGAGGCATGGCGAATCACCGGACCACCAGCTCGATACGCACCTTCACGGCCGCAGATCGATCATCACCTTCGCCCTCTCTTCGGCCGTGAGCCGCCCCTGCTCCTCGGTCCCGACATCGATGCCGGCCGTGGCCTCCGGTTCATCCTCCTCGACCCCGCGGGCGAGCTCCTTGCGCTTCGATCCGATGAGGACCTGGAACCACGCGTCCCGCTGCATCACCGTGTGGAAGATCCGCTCCTCGTACGTATCCTTCAGCAGGAAGAATTGCACCTTGACCGGCCCACGGGTCTTGCGGGCCTCGCGGTCGACACGACCCTCGCGCTGCTCCATCTTGGCCGGGTTCCACTCGACATCGTAATGGAGGATGTAGCGGGTGTGCTGCTGCAGGTCGATGCCCTCCTCGCCCACGCGGCTCGTGAGCAGGACGAGCGGAGCATAGGGACGGTTGAAGTTTTCCCGGCGCATCTCGCGGTCCTCGTCGCGCTGCGCGCCGTCGAAGCGGGCCACGTACCCGGGGTGTGAAAGCACGTGCGCGAGGCGGCGGATCTCGCGGCGAGCGCGGTCCTGGTTCTCGCTTCGAGGACGACGACGCCGCAGCCCGTGCGTTCGGGCTGGAGGAGCCGCCGCGGACCGGCCGTGTCGGCGGTCACCTCTTCTTCTGTCTGGAGGCGCCCGGGGCGCTGGTCGCGCCCGATCGCATTCGCTCGCCGATGCCGGCCCAGGAGCGCCGCCCCGGGGAGACGGCGTTCGTGCTCGTGCGGCCGCCCGGCGAGCCCACCTGGCGAACCCTGGGCGTGGCCCGTTACATCGATGACGAGGGGCTCTGGGCCTGTCCAGGGATTGACCATGCCGCGTACCGCGCCCTGGGCTCAGGCCGCGGGGCGTCCCGGTCGCTCCCGGCGGGGAGCCGCGAGCGCGCGCGGGCGCTCGTGGAGGAGCTGCTCCGGCGCCCCGGTGCGGGCGCCTTCGTGGAGCGCGACGGCAGGCGCTGCAGGATCGTCGGCCCGGCCGACCGCGGCGGGCTGCGCATCGACGGCGGCCCGGGCGGCTTCGCGGAGCGGACGGTGTCGCTGACCGATCTCGCGTGGGTGCTCGTCGCGCGCGACGACGTCGGGAAGAACGGCGGGCGGCTGGACGAGCAGCGGGTCAACCGGCTGCGCTATCTCGAGGGGACGCCGCGGGCCGCGACGCGGTGGATCGACACGGGATGGGCGCTCGCGCTCGCGGCGGCGGTTCACCCGGCGGGCGAGGGGTGACGGCCTGGAGGGCGGCGCGCGAGGCGGCTCTCGCGGTCCGCGGGTGGCTCGCGCGCCGGCGGCAGCAGTGAATGCCAATCGCCAGGCTCATGGGGCCACGGCCGGGTGTTAACGTTAACCATCCTGGATCCCCTCCTCGCGAGGATCATCGCGGAGGTGGCGAGGCGGGTCCAGGACCGGAAGCCGCCGCAGCCGTCGGCGCGGTAGACGTAGCTGACGGCCAACCCCGGCCGTATGGAGGCGTCGCTCAGTATTATCCCCCTCAGGTCGTGCAGCGCGTCATCCGCGGCCGTGCGACGCGTCGTCCACGATCGTGCGACGCGTCGTCCACGAACGAATCGAAGCTCAGCAGTGGACAGTCGCTGCTCTGACCGCATCCCCAGCCGCGCGGGTAGATCGCAGGATGTCTCGGAGAGCAGCCGTCCGTGCTGGCGAGCGGACGGGGCGAGGCATCCTAAACCTCGAGTCTATTTTGTGATCGTGGTGGAGCGCCGAACGCCTCGTGCGCGTCTCCGCCTCGCTCGGCGGAGGCACGGCCCTCCGATCGAAGCGGGCAGCAGCTAGAGCGAAGCGGCGTCTGCGCGACCTTCGTATGCCAGCGCTTCACTATCCCGCCTCCAAAGGAAAACGCTCAGCGAGACGCCGGTGATCTCGTCACCGGAGAGCCTCGGGCTCATCCACGCTTTCCGATCCGCTCCGGTGATCACTTCGGCGCGACAGGGGAATATTGGGCTATGCGAACGTTGCGTCAACTATCGTACATCGGTACGACAATTTTTTTGACCTCAACAGCCTTCCTCGCTTCGTGCACAGGGAACATTGCGGATAATGGTGGCGACGACGACAACCCCACCGGCGGCAGCGGTTCGACCGGCACCGGGGGCGGCATCGACAACGGGCCCCCGGATGTCTGCATCCCCGGCCTCCCGGCGACGAGCCAGCTCCCCCGCCTGCTGAACCGGCAGTACGACAACACGGTGCGGGACCTCCTCGGCGTCACCCGCGTGGGCGCCGAAGGGAAGCGGCCGTCCGAGCTGCTCGTCGGCGACTTCGACGGCCCGATGACCCCTGACGCGTGGCGCATCTATCAGGATGTTGCCGCGGCGATCGCCAAAGACGTGATGGCTGGGCCGAACAAGTCCAAGTTCATCAGCTGCGATCCTGCGGCGAGCGGTTGCTTGACGCAGACCATCCAGACCTTCGGCCGCAAGGCGTTCCGTCGCCCGCTGACCCCCGAGGAGGTGGCGCGGTTCGAGAAGCTGGGCCAGACGACGCCGGCAGGGACGCCCGACGAGGTCGCCGAGACAACGTTGCTCGCTTTCCTCGTGTCGCCCTCGTTCCTCATGCTCCCCGAGCTGACGACCACGCCGGCTTCGTCGGGTGAGGGCATCCAGCTCTCCAGCTACGAAGTGGCGACGAGGCTCTCGTACTTGCTCTGGGGCTCCGCTCCGGACGACGCGCTGAGCGCGGCGGCCGACAACGACGAGCTCCAGACCAAAGAGCAGATCCTGGCCCAGGCGCAGCGGATGATCGCCGTGCGCGAGAAGACCGGGCCGCTCGTCTCAGCGTTCCACCGGAACTGGGCGCAGATGGACAACGATCTCGCCCACTGGTGGAAGGGGGATCACAACACCGAGACGTACCCGTTGTACGATCCAGCCGCCAAGCCCAGCTGGCAGGCCGAGCTCGACGCCTTCTTCGAAGAGGTGGCGTTCTCGGGCGGCTCGTTCAAGGACGTCCTCCTCAGCAATGTCGCCTTCGTCAACAAGGACAATGCGGAGATCTACGGGCTCGATCCTGCGGCGTACGGCACCGAGCTGACCAAGGTGGAGCTGGACGCCAACGAGCGGCCGGGCTTCCTGACGCGCGTCGGGTTCTTGAGCTCCTACTCGAGCTACGACGCCACGAGCCCGATCCTGCGAGGCGCGTTCATCGCGACGTACCTCCTCGGCGTGAACCCGGGCCCGCCCCTCCCCGGCGCCACCATGCTGACCGTCGACGGCAAATTCGACACGCAACGCGCGTACGTCGAGGCTCTGACGAAGCCCGAGAGCTGCAAGGGCTGCCACGCGGTCGTCAACCCGCCGGGCTTCGTGATGGAGGGCTTCGACGGCATCGGGAAGATGCAGACGATGGATCCTCGCGGCGGCGTCATCGACGCGAGCGTCACGACGAACACCATCGACTTCGGCGACGGCAACGTGAAGGAGATCACCTCTCCGTTCGAGCTCATGCAGGAGATCGCTCAGGTTCAGAAGGCCAAGCAGCTCTACGCTCAGGCGTGGGTCTCCTATGCCTTTGGGCGGCTCCCGAACGGGAAGGACAAGTGCGTCGTCGATAATATCGAGCTCAAGTTGTCGGAGGGCGGCTACAGCGTTCTCGATCTGATGGCCGATCTCACTCAAGCGGATTCGTTCCGCGTGCGAATCCGTGAAACGCAGTGAAAGCTGAGGAATGTTGACCATGAGCACGAAACTGAACCGCAGAATCTTCCTCCGTGGCATGGGCGGAGCAGCCTTGGCTGCGCCCTTCCTCAGCTCTGTGTGGGAACGCACCGCGAGGGGCGACACCCCTGCGCCTGGGAAGGCGCTCATCGTGATGTTCACGCACTACGGGGTCATCACGAACAAGTGGTTCCCCACGAAGACGCAGGGCGAGCTCACGGCTGCTGACCTCGAGCCGACGAGCCTCGCGGCCCTCGCTCCCTACGCGAAGAAGCTCCTCATGCCGCGCGGCATCCGCTCGATGAACGAGTGGACCGCCAACATGACGCGTGGACAGGGGAACGACTCCCACACGCAGATCGTCGGGTCGTTCTTCACCTGTCAGCCGGTCACGCCCAACAGCAACGACCCGTTCAGCTTCAACCAGGCGACGAAGTTCAACGCGAAGGCCGTCGGTCCGTCGCTGGATCACGTCATCGCCCAGCAGCTCAGCCCGCAAGGCACGCCGTTGCTCTTGAACACGGCCGGTCAGAATGACGGCGCTCAGTCGGCGATCTCCTACAAAGCCTCCGAGACCCTCTTCAGCGGCCTCAACGCGTCGCAGGCCTTCAGCAGCCTCACGGGCCTCTTCCAGTCGGGGGAGCCGATGTCTCCGGACAGCTACGCGGCGGTCCGCGGCAAGAGCGTCCTCGATCTCGTGAAGGACGATCTGCAGACGCTCGAGCGGTTCGACATGAGCAGCGCCGACAAGCAGAAGCTCGCTGCCTGGAAGGAGCTCGTCAACTCGACCGGAAACGTGATGGTCTCCGCGCAGTGCAACGCGGAGCTCGGCGAGATGCTCGGCGCGACGTCGGCGAACGCCTCCAAGGCGGCGTCGGGCGGCTTCGGCACCGACGTCCTCACGACCAAGGTCGCCGGCGATCTGGACGGCGCGGACATCTATTCGGCCATCGCGGCGCTCGCGGCCGCCTGCAACGCCAACCCCGTGATTTTCATGAAGTACCCTGGAAATTACAATTTCAAGGGGCTCGGCATCACGATGGAGTCGCACTCCCTCTCGCACCGCCTCGACAACGCGGGCATGTCAGGCAGCTGCCTGCCCAACGCGATCGAGATGCTCCTGAAGGTCGACGCCTATTACGCGCAGAAGTTCGCGAACCTCGTCAAGATGCTCGACAGCATCCCCTCGGGGAGCGGGACGGTCCTCGACAGCGTCGCCGCCATCTGGTTCAACGAGATGTCGGACGGCAACGCGCACAACCTCAACAACGCTCCGATCATTCAAGCGGGCAGCGCCGGCGGTTACTTCAAGACCGGTCAGATCATCAACGTCGATCCCGCGTCGACCCCGACGGCCGGCAACAGCATGTCGCAGTGCGCCAACGGCACCGGCCAGGTCAACGGCGTCAATCAAGGCACCGGGACCGATCCGAAGATCGGCAACGCGCCGATCAACAAGTACTTCTGCAACATCATGAACGCCCTCGGCGTGAAGGCGGGCGCGGACGGCTTCCCTGCGAAGGGTGGCTCCGCGGAGGTGACCCACTTCGGCTATTCCGACAAGACGGAGGACTTCATCGGCGGCAAGGGCGCGCGCGAAGCCTCGATCCACAATCCGGGCGGGTTCGCGGAGCTCAAGGCCTGACCGCGCTCGGGGCGACGCCCTGAACACCCGGACGAGCTCGAGTGCAGAGACCTCTTCTTACCGAAGAGGTCTTTGCGTTTGTGCGTCGCCGGTCACCGCGGGCGCGGCGAAACTGCCGCTCTTCATGATGTTCCTCACTTCGCGGCCCCGCGCTGGACGACGATGGCGGACAGCGATAGGCCGAGGATCTCTTCTCATGTTCATGTTGGCGAAGCGTCTCCTCATCCCTGCTGCTGTGCTCCTCCCCCTGGCCTGCTCGAGCGGAGCGAGCGACGGCGCCGGAGGCGGCGGGGACATCGGAGACGACGCGCTCATCGTTCCGGAAGACCTCACGGTCATGGCGCTCCCCGGCGGAAACGGCGTGCTCAACGTGATCGCGCTGACGCTTCGCAAAGGACCGACCAACACCGAGCTCTACGCCGCCTTGAGGAACGACGGGGATACCCCGGCCTGCAGCGCCGCCGTTTCCGTTGAGCTCTACGACAGGACCCAGCGGTCCCTGGCGGTCGGGATCAACGGGTTGCTCACCCAGCATTTCTATCGGCTCACGGATGGCTCGGGCGCGATCGCCGCGTGCGTGGGTCCAGGCGACGTGACCATGGCCGCGGTGACGGACTTGCCCTCGGACATCGCGATCGAAGACGTAGGATACGTCGTCTACCGGTGCCCTTACTTCGCCCTCGACGTCGTTCCGATCGAGGGTCTCACCATCAGCCAAGTGAAGGCCCTGACTCGTGGCGCCGGGACGGCGTACACGGGCACGTTCTTCAACGGGCTCGACGTGGCGGTGAGCGAGCCGTCCGCCACGGTCTTTTCCGTCAATCGCGTCGGGCGTCCGCTCGGCGTGGCGATCGGCAGCGGCACAGTCCAGATTCCGCCGGGTGGCAGCTGGAATTTCGAGACGAACACCGTGGACACGCCCGGACCCGATCACGCCGCATACCCGGCAGCCGCGCTTGTAAAGCAGTAGACCATCCCAAGCCGCACGGCAAACCTGCGTCCGTGGGGCGCCGCGACCCGTCGGCGGCTACGCGCCAAGCCCTGCTACTCCAGCGCGCCGTCGGCGATCCACTGCGAGAGCGCTTCGATGTAGCTGGGCGGTACGCAGTTGGCGTCCCCATCGTTGACGCACCCGAGGGGCATCCGCATCGTTTCGCCGCACGGCCCCTCGAGGATCTTGATGAGAGCGCTCTCTTCCGGCTTGCCGGGATTGACGACCGGGATATTACCGCAGTTCTTGGACACGTGCGTGGTCAGCCTCGTGCGCAGCTCTGCGTCGACCTTCAAGTTCAGGGGGTTCATCTCGTCGTTGTGGCAACCCGCCCCGAAACAAGAAGCGTTTTCGATCACGAACTTCATCGTCTCGAACGTCGGCGCGACCCCTGGATCGCCACCACCGGTGCCTCCAGTGCTCGCGCTGCTGGTAACGCTCCCCGAGCCCTGCCCGCTCGAGTCCGAGCCGCCGGTCCCGGACCCGCTCGAGGCTGCCGTCGTGCTTCCGGCTGCCGAGCTGCTGGTGGTTGTGTCGTCAGGATCCTCCGGCGCATCGGAGCAGCCTGAAAGAGGTGACAGGATGGCGACGATCGCTGCCGCGGCGAAGCTTGAGAATTGAATTTTCATGGGGTCACGATGAAGGTTGTGTGAGAGGAAGTATAGCTATCTTCCCCGCTGGATCAAAGAGAAAGCCTTCTATCTCAGGGCCTTGAGGGCGAGGCGCGGTCGGCGAGGGGATTCGGTGAGCTCGAACTTTTGTGGTCACCTCGCCCGTAGGGTTTGGCCGCTCGCTCGCGAGAGAGCGGCGCCATGCGAGGGACGTCATCTGTGGTGGGCAATCAGCGCAAAGACCGGCGTCGCGGACTCGACGGCTGGAGCGCCGCGTCGGCCCAGCGCTGGTCTGCGGCGGCCCAGAGGCGCTCCTCGAAGTCGGCCGGGAGGAGCATCGGTATGTGCTTTTATCCGGGGACGCGGCCGCTTGACTCGCCTCGAACCACGGCCGAGCCGCGCCCGCCGCCCGCGCCCGGGTGCGCGCTCCCCGGGGTCGTCCGCGCCGCGCTCACACCCGCCCCCAGGGCCGCGAGGGCCGACGCGGCGAGCATCGTCCCCTGGAACGCCGCGCCGAGCGCGCCGCCCCCCGCCGCCTCGATCGGTTGCCCGCCGCCGAGCGCCGCGAACATCGCCCCGGAGGCCGCCACGCCGCAGAGCATCCCCACGTTGCGCGCCTCGGCGAGCAGGCCCGCGGCGGTGCCCTGTTGATCGCGCGGCGCCGCGCCCATGATGCGGCTATTGTTCGGCGAGGTGAACAATCCGGAGCCGACCCCCACCAGCGCGAGCGCGGCGAGCAGGCCCGCGCGCTCGGGGCGCGGGCCGAGCAGGGCCACGCTCGCGAGGCCGAGCGCCAGCGCCGCCATGCCCGCGACGGCCGGCGCGCGCGTGCCGATGCGGTCCGAGAGCCAGCCGCTCGTCGCGGTGAGCACCGCCATCACCGCCGGCTGCACCGTCATCACCAGGCCCGCGTCCGCCGCGCTCATCGCGAGCCGACCCTGCAAGTAGAACGGTAGCAAGAACAGCATCATGTACACCGCCGCGTACTGGAGAAACGCGGCGACGAGCCCGCGCCCGAGCGCCGGCTGCATGAGCAGCGCGCCCGAGATCAGCGGCGCAGGGCTCCGCCGCTCCGCCCGTACGAACGCCGCGGCGAGGACCGCGCCGAGGGCGAGGAGGCCGATGACCCTGGGGCTCTGAAAGCCCCAGCGCTGGCCGCGCGTGACGGCGACGAGGAGCGCGGTGATCGCCGGGCCGAAGAGGAGCGCGCTCGCCCACGGAAACGGCCGCGCGCGCGCGCCGGGCGGCGCGCCCCGCGCAGGCGGAGCCGACGCCGCGTCGGTGGCCGCCGCCGACGCGCCCGGGTCCGCGCCGCGGGCGATCCCCGGCGTCGCGCTGGCCGATCCACCCCAGACGAGCGACCGGGCGAGGAGCCCTCCCAGAGCGGCGATGGGCAGGTTGATCCAGAAGGCGGCGTGCCAGCCGGCGCGCTGCGCGAGCCAGCCGCCGATCGACGGCCCCAGCGACAGGCCGAGGTACGTCGCCGTCGCTTGCAAGCCGAGCGCGCGGCCGCGCTGCGCGGGGGGGAACGCGGCGGTGGTGAGCGCCGGGCCGTTCGCCATCAGCATGGCCGCGCCCGCGCCCTGGAGGGCGCGGGCCGCGACGAGCGACGCGAGCGTGGGCGCGAGCGCGGAGAGCGCCGAGCCCACGCCGAAGACGCCGAACCCCGCGGCGTACACGCGCCCCTTGCCGTGACGATCGCCGAGGCGGCCGAACGGCAGGAGCAGCGCGCTCACCGAGAGCGAGTAGGCGGCGAGCACCCAGCTCGCGGCGCCGATGTCGACCCCGAGATCGCGGCGGACGAGCGGCACCGCGACGTTGATGAGGCTGCTGCCGAGCGCGGACATCCAGGTGCCGACGGCGACCACGCCGAGCACGGCGTAGGGCCTGGTCGCGGGGGAGCTCAACGGGGCGCGCCGCGGTGGAGATAGCGAGGCTGAGCCGCCCGCGACGAGGCGGCGCGGAGCCGGGCCTCCTCGACGATCCCGTGCGCCGGCGAGAGCGAGCAGGCCGGGTCCGTCGCGGCGGCGTCGCCGGTGAGGTGGTAGGCCTGGCAGCGGCAGCCCCCGAAATCGGCCTCGCGGCGGTCGCAGCCCCGGCAGGGCTCCGCCATCCACGCGTCGCCGCGGAAGCGGTTCATGCTCGGCGCCTCGCGCCAGATCCAGGCGAGCGGCCGATCGCGCACGCTCTCGAAGCGCAGCCCCGAGATCGTGTGCGCCGCATGGCACGGCAGCACAAGGCCGTCCGGCGCGATGTGCAGGTAGCGGCGCGCCCAGCCATCCATGCAGGCCCGCGGCAAGGCGGCGTAGTAGTCCGGCGTGACGAAGACCATCTCCATCCGGCCGAGCAGCCGCTCGCGCGCCGCCGAGGCGATGGCGAACGCGCGCTCGAGCTGATCCCTCGTGGGCAGGAGCGCGTCGCGGTTCGCGAGCGCCCAGCCGAGGTACTGCGTGTTGGCGAGCTCGAGCCGGTCGGCCCCGAGCCGCTCGGCGAGCGCGACGATCGCCGGGACATGGTCGATGTTCTCCCGGTGCAGCACCACGTTGACCGTGAGCGGCAGGCCCTCGGCCTTGACCCACGCGGCCACCGCGAGCTTGTGGTCGAACGCCGCGTAGCCGGCGATCCGGTCGGCGCGCTCGGGGTCGGCGTCCTGGACGCTGAGCTGCACGTTGTCGAGCCCCGCCGCCCGCAGCGCCGCGAGGCGCTCGCGCGCGAGCGGGACCCCGGAGGTGATGAGGTTCGTGTACAGCCCGGCGCCCCGCGCCGCGCGGACGAGCGCCTCGAGATCGCGCCGGGCGAGGGGCTCGCCGCCGGTGAGGTGGAGCTGCATCACCCCGAGCGCGGCGGCCTCGGCGAAGACGCGGCACCACGTCTCCGTCGAGAGCTCCCCGGCGGCGCCCTCGAGCTCCATCGGGTTCGAGCAGTACGGGCAGCGCAGCGGGCAGCGGTAGGTGAGCTCCGCGATCAGCGTGTAGGGGCGGTGCGACGCGGCGTCCGCCGCGGCGCTGCCCCCGAGGGCGGACGCGGGGCCTTGTGTGGCCGGCGCGCCGCGCGCGGCGGCGTCCCCGACGGCGACGGCCGCGCGTCGCTCCTCGAGCAGGCCGCGCGCGGCGAGCTCCTCCAGGAAGGCGATCACGTCGCGCTCCACCGCGTCCGGCGGCGTGGAGGCGAAGGAGGCCGCGATCTCGGCGGCGATCTCGGCCACCGTGCGGGCGCCGTCGAGGCGCGCGGCGACCGCCGCGGCCACCGGGTTCAGCGCGAGGCCGCGCTCCGGATAGAGCAGGATCTCGCGGCCCGTGGCGCGATCGCGCACGAGCCGCGCCTTGCTCGCGAGGAGGGGCCGATCGCCGGGCGCGAGGGGCATCGCCGCGTCACGCCTCGGGCCCGTAGGCCGCCGCGATGGCGTCGAGCATCGACCAGAGGATGTCGCACTTCGTGATGAGCGCGGCGATGCACGCCTCCTGGGCGGCGCGCGTCGTCGCGCGCGCCGTCACGTAATCGATCGCCTCGGTGGAGTCGGCCCTGGCGCGCGTCACCCGCCCGCGGAAGTAATCGAGCGTGGCCTGGTCGACCCAGGGATAGTGCTGCTCCCAGGCGACGATGCGCCGGGACATGAGATCCGGCGCGAAGAACTCGGTGAGCGACGAGGCCACCGCCTCGAGCAGGCTGCGCTCGCGCACCAGCGTCACGTACGCGTCGCAGGCGAAGCGCACCGCGGGCAGCACTTGGGTCAGGCCCGCGACCTCGTCGCGGTCGAGCCCCACGCCGTCCGCGAGCCGCAGCCACAGCGCGAGGCCGCCCTCGCCCTCGCGCGCGCCGTCGTGATCGACGATGCGGTGGATCCAGAGCCGCCGGAACGCCGGATCCTCGCTCTTCGAGAGGATGAGCGCGTCCTTGATGGGGATCCGCGTCTGGTAATAGTAACGGTTGAGCACCCAGCCCTGGATCTCGCGGCGCGAGAGCTCGCCGCGGTGCATTCGCTGGTGGAACCTGTGGTTGTCGTGATAGCGCCGGGCGCCCTCGTCGCGCAGCCGCGCGACGAACGCCTCCCGGGAGAGCGGCTCGTCGTTCATAGGTCGATCACAAGGCCGTCCGCGGCCACCTCCCAGCCCGCCTCCTCCACGGCGCGCCGCTCGGGCGAGCCCTCGACGAGGATCGGGTTGGTGTTGTTGATGTGCGTGTAGATCTTCCGCCGCGCGGCGACGCCCGCGAGCAGCCTCAGGCTCCCGCCGTCGCCGCCGATGGGCAGGTGCGCCATGTCCTCGGCGCGGGCCTTGCCGAGCCCGAGGCGCACGAGCTCGTCGCTCGACCAGAAGGTGCCGTCGAAGAAGCAGACGTCCGCGCCGTCGAGGCGCGGCACGTAGTCGCCGGCGGCCCCGACGGCCGTCGCAATGGCGGCGAGGCGGCCGCTCGCCGCGTCGCGGACCCAGAGGCCGATGTTGTCCTCCGGAGACGGCGGGGCGAGGCCCTCGAGGTGCTTCGGCACCTTGCCCGGCAGCGCGACCGGGACCACCGTCACCCCGGTCTTCGCGCCGTCCGGCCCGGTGAGCTCCGCGGGCTTGTCGAGCTCGAGGCGCCGCCACGTGGTCTGCCCGGGGAAGCGCTGGAGCGTGCGGAAGATGGTGTTGCCCTCGGTGAGGCCGCGGTAGACGGCCTCGGTGGCGTAGATCACGAGCGGCGTGTTCTCGCGCAGGGAGAAGAGCCCGAGCGTATGGTCGAGATCGCCGTTCGTGAGGATGACCCCCGCGATGGGCGAGGCCCTGCCGGCCCGCGGCTGCAGCGGTGGAAAGGCCTCGATCTGCCGGTGGACGTCGGGGGAGGCGTTGACGAGGAACCAGCTGCCCTCGCTCACCTCGAGCGCGAGCGCGTCCTGGGTGCGAGGGCGGATGCGCGCCGAGCCGCGGCGCGCCTCGACGCAGTTCGGGCAGGCGCAGTTCCATTGCGGGAGGCCGCCGCCGGCGGACGAACCCAGGACGCAGAGGCGCATTCCGGTGCTCGCTCGGAGGCCCTTATTCCGCCTCGACCGAGGCGCCCTCCCGCTCCGCCGGCGCCGGGCGCGCGAAATTGATCGGAACAGGGTCGAAGTCGCTCTGGTACGAGCCGATCTCCGCGTCCATCTTGATCTCGACGAACTCAGGCTTTTCGTAGCGCATCGGGGACCTCCTGTTTCGTTTCGGTGAACGGCGTTGTTCGCCGGCGCAAACGCAGGCTTCTTGCTCGCCGCTCCACGAGTGGCCGGATGAGATTTCGCGCCGGACAGCCCCAAGTCAAGGCCTGAAGCACAGAGCAGATATCGTTTGGTGCGCAGGCGCCTCCGGGGTGCGACTCCTTTCCCCCTCGACCGAAGAATGCCCGCCGAGCTTCAACGTGATCGCCGGCGCGCCGCGTGGAGGCCGAGCGATTTGCTTGACGGGAAGAGTCCGTGGTTTCTGCACGAGGCCAGGACAATCCCTTACTCGATTCCGTGGACGACCCGATTGTGCCATTTCGGGATCGAGGTCTATCCGCGGCGAGCCCACGGTCGCCTCGGGCGCCGCGAGCTCGACAGGGATGGATCGCCTCAGGACAGCAGGAGCGGCGCCGGTCCTGCCTCGCTCTCGCTCTCCGGAGCGCTCTCTCCCTGCCACGCGGGGAATGGATCCTCGATGCGGCTCCAGCCGGAGGGCCCCGCGGCCATCTCCTCCGCCGTCAGCAAGCAGGCGTCGAGGCCGCGCGTGAGCTCGGCTCGATCCATGTCGACGCCGATAAAGACGATCTCCTGCCGCCGATCGCCCCAGACCGGGTGCCACGCGGCGCTCCCCTCGTCGTCCTCCGGCCGCTGCTCCTCGGGCAACGACGCGATCCAGCGGCCCGCCGCCTCGAACGAGGCGGCGCCCCCGGCCTGCGACCAGGCCCCCGTGATGTCCATGCGGGTCGCGAGCCAGAAGAACCCCTTCGAGCGGAGCACTCCATCCCAGGCGGCCGCGCCGTGGATGAAGGCCCAGAGCCGCTCCGGGTGCATCGGGCGCGCTGCGCGGTAGACGAAGCTCTCGATCCCGTACTCCTCGGTCTCCGGCACGTGCTCTCCGCGCAGCTCCCGCATCCAGCCGGGCGAGCGCGCCGCCTCCTCGAAATCGAAGCGCCCCGTGCCGAGGATCTCGCGAGGATCGATCCGACCGCGGCGGGCCTTGAGGATGCGGGCGCCGGGGTTCAGGTGCCGGAGCATCGCCGTGAGCCGCTCGACCTCGTCCTCGCTCACGAGATCCGTCTTGTTGAGCACGAGCACGTTCGCGAACTCGACCTGCTCGACGAGCAGATCCGCGACCGTGCGCTCGTCGTCGCCGTCGAGCGCGGCCTCGCGCGCGCGCAGGTCGTCGGCGCTCGTCCAGTCCGCGAGGAACCGCTGCGCGTCGACGACGGTGACGAGCGTGTCGAGCCGGGCGACCTCGGAGAGGCTCTCGCCCGTCGCAGGGTCGGCGAAGGTGAACGTCTCGGCGACCGGCAGCGGCTCGGAGATGCCCGTCGACTCGATCAGCAGGTAGTCGAAGCGCCCCTCCGCCGCCAGGCGGGCCACCTCGACGAGGAGATCCTCCCGGAGCGTGCAGCAGATGCAGCCGTTCGACATCTCGACGAGCTTCTCCTCGACGCGGGAGAGCGCCGCGCCCCCGCCCCGCACGAGCGCGGCGTCGACGTTGACCTCGCTCATGTCATTGACGATCACCGCGACGCGCAGCGCGTCGCGGTTCGCGAGGACGTGGTTGAGCAGCGTGGTCTTGCCGGCGCCAAGGAAGCCGGACAGCACGGTCACAGGGAGCTTTCGCGTCACGTGGAGGTCCTCTCTCGGTCTGACGCCGTCTCAAATAATGTAACACAATTGCATTTGCAATAAAATGACCTCTGGCGCGCGCGCCGGACGCCGCGCGCGCGGCCGAGGCCGCCGCGGAGCGGCCTCACGAGACCGCCCCGATCGCCGCGCGCAGCTCAGGCCGCCCGGCGCGGCGCAGGCCTCGCTTCCTCGCGGGGTGGAGCGTACCGCGGCAGGTGATATCCACCGGGGCGGCGGGGCGCGGCTGAGCCCGGAGGATCCGACGACTCGTGAAGAGCGAACATGGAGGCGCGGCGCTGGCGCGGCAGGTGTGGCAGCTCGCCTGGCCCGCGATCGCGCACATGCTGCTGCTGACGCTGGTCTTCCTCGTCGGCCGCGGCATGGTCGGGCGCTACTCCACGACCGCGCTCGCCTCGATGCAGATCTGCGGGACGCTCACGTGGACCATCGTCTCGGTCTTCAGCGCGACCTCCGCCGGCACGCTCGCCGTGGTCGCGCGCAGCGTGGGCGCCGGCGACCGCGCCGCCGCCGCGGCAGCGACGCGCGCGTCGCTGGTCTTCGCGCTCGCGCTCGGGGCGGCCGTCGCGCTGCCGCTGCTCGCCGTCTGCGGCCCGCTGCTCCGCGCGCTGTTCCCGAACGCCGGCGCGGCGGTCGTCGAGCAGGCGGCGGCGTACCTCGGGATCGTGCTGCCGGCGCTGCCGCTCGCGTTCGTCGAGGCCGTCGCGGCGGCCGCGCTGCAGGGCGTCGGCGACACGAGGACGCCGCTCGCCGTGGCCACGATCGGCAACCTCGTCAACGTGGCGGTCAGCGCGGTGCTGATCTTCGGCCACCTCGGGCTGCCCGCGCTCGGCGTGCGCGGCGCGGCCGTGGGCGTGGCGTGCACGATGGCCACCGAGGCGCTGCTGCTGACCGCGGCGCTGCTATCGCGCTCGAGCCCGCTGCCCCTCCGGTCCGCTCCGGCCGCCGCGGCGCCCGCGCCGACCGACGCCGCCGCCCGCGGCACCGGCGCCGCGCCGCCGGCGAGCGCCCCGGCGCTCGCGCGGGTCCTGCGCGTCGCGCTGCCGGCGTTCGCCGAGCGATCCGTCTACCACGCCGGCTACATGGGGTTCGTCGCCATCATCGGGCTGCTCGGCGCCACCGCGATGGCCGCCAACCAGGCGCTCATCGCCGTCGAGTCGGTGTGCTTCCTCTCCGCCGAAGGGTTCGGCATCGCCGCCGGCGCGCTGATGGCGCAGCGCCTCGGCGCGCGCAGCCCCCGCGACGCCGCGCGGGTCGGGCTCGTCGCGGCCCTCATGGCCATCGTCGCCCTCTCCGCGTTCGGCGTCCTGTTCGCGCTCGCCCCGCGCCCGCTCCTGCTCGCGTTCTCCGGCGACCCCGAGCTCCTCGCCGTGGGCGAGCGGGCGCTCCGCATGGCCGCCGCGGCGCAGCCGTTCATGGCGTTCGCCACGGTCATGGGGATGGGGCTCCGCGGCGCCGGCGACACCCGGACCGTGCTCGCCGTGACGCTCGTCTGCTCGCTGCTCGTCCGGCTCGGCGGCACGTGGCTGTTCGCGGTGACCCTCGGCCACGGGCTCGTCGGCGTCTGGATGGGCAGCACCGCCGACTGGATCTGCCGCAGCGCCCTGCTCGCCGTCGCCTTCGCGCGCGGCCGCTGGAAGGCCCTCGCCGTCTGACCCGGCCCCGCGGCTCAGGCCTGCTCCCGCAGGCCCGGGCGCAGCACCCCGAGGAGGATCACGTCGACGACGCGCGCGAGCTGCGCCTCGTCGACGCTCGCGCGATGCTCGATCATCTTGTTCTTGAGGTAGGCCGCGAGCAGCTCGAACGGGAGCATCGGATCGTCGCTCGGCGCGAGCTCGCCCCGCGCGACGGCGCCCTCGACGATCGCCCGCAGCCCGCTCTCCTGGACCGCGCGCAGCGAGCGGGCGATGGCCATGAGCTCCGAGTCGAGCCCCTCGGCGAGGAACACGTGAACGAGGCTCTGCCCCACCGGTGACATCTGGATCTCGACGATCGCCCGCCCGAGCGCGATGAGATCCCCGCGGAGCGAGCCCGTGTTCGGCGGGACGATCTTCTCGTCCGTGACCGACAGGAGCGCGGCGCGCACGAGGTCCTCCTTCGTCGGCCAGCGCCGGTAGACGGTGGTCTTGTTCACCCCCGCGCGCGTCGCCACGTCCTCGATCCGGAGCGCGCGGTAGCCCGCGCTCGCGAGCTCCTCCAGCGTGGCCGCGAGGATGCCGCGCACGACCGGCTCGCCGCGCACGAGCGCGCGCTTCTTCGCGGAACCCCGCCTCGCCGTCCGCTTCGCCGTCGTCGCCTGCATCGACCCGTCATTCAAGTTCCGCCGCGCGGCGCACGCCAGCGCAATTTCGCGGCACGTTCGCGGCGCGGCGCGCCATCGCGTCAGTTTGTTGCGATGACCGCAACTGGTTGTTGCGGTCGGCCGCGGCCGTGTTATACCCATCGCAACCATCGGTTGCGATGATCGGAGCGCCGCGCCCGAGGGGCGAGGCGGAGGGCTGGGCGACGGCGGGACGGGCGGGGGCGCGGCGCGCCGCCGGCCGCGACGTCGCGCTCCGCCCGGACGCGAGGCCGCTCGTGACCGACCCCGCCGCGAGGAATCCTTGAACCACGCCACGACGAAACGCCGCGCCGAAAGCTTCCTCCTCCTCGCCGCGCTCGCCGCCTCGGCGGCGGGCTGCGCGTCCAAGGCCAGCGCCGAGAGCGCGACCCAGGCGGCCGCGCCGCCGGTCCGCGTCGAGACCACCGAGGTGCGCGAGGCGCCGATGCCGCGCAGCCTCGCGCTCACCGGCACGCTGCGCGGGGACCGGCAGACCGACCTCGCCGCCAACGCGGTGGGCCGCGTGCTCGAGACCTTCGTCGAGCGCGGCGACGCGGTGAAGAAGGGCGACCTGCTCGCGCGCCTCGACGTCCGCGCCGCCGCGCTCACCGCCGCCGAGGCGCAGGCCAACGCCGCGCTGACCCGCGCGCAGGAGGAGACGGCGAAGCGCGAGTGCGAGCGCTACCGGGCGCTGTTCGAGGGCGGCGCGATCTCCCGCGCCGAGCACGACCGGATCGCCGACCAGTGCCGGAGCGCCCCGCTCTCGGTCGCGGCCGCCACCGCCCGCGCGCGCGCCGCCGCGCAGAGCGTCGGCGACGGCCAGATCCGGGCGCCGTTCGACGCGATGGTCACCGAGCGCTTCGTCGACGTCGGCGAGTACGTCCGCCACGACTCCAGGGTCGTCGCGCTCGTCTCGAAGGGCGCGCTGCGCCTGGAGTTCACCGTGCCCGAGGCGAGCCTCGCCGCGGTGAAGACCGGCGGCGCGCTCACCTTCACCGTGCCGGCGTACCCGGGGCGCTCGTTCTCGGGCGCCGTGCGCTGGATCGGCGCCTCGGTCCGCGAGGCCACGCGCGACCTCGTGGCCGAGGCCGAGGTCGAGGACCCGGACGGCGCGCTGCGGCCGGGGATGTTCGCGTCGATCGCGCTCGCCACCGGGGAGGCGCCGAGCCCGGTGGTGCCGCGGTCCGCCATCGTCGCGAAGGAGGGGCGCGCGCACCTCTTCGCCGTGGTCGATCGCCGGATCGAGGAGCGCGTCGTGCAGACCGGCGCGGAGAAGGGCGACCTCGTCGCCGTCCTCCGCGGCGTCCGCGCGGGCGACGCGATCGTGATGAAGCCGGCTCAGGGGCTCGAGAACGGCCAAGCCGTGGAGTGAGGTCGTCATGCAGTGGCTCGCCCGCGTTTGCGTCAAGAGGCCCGTCTTCGCGTCGGTCCTCATGCTGGTCATCGTGGTCCTCGGCGCCGCCGGCTACACCCGGCTCGGCCTCGACCAGTTCCCCGACATCGACGTCCCGTATGTGGTCGTCACGACGCGCCTCGACGGCGCGGCGCCCGAGGAGGTCGAGACCGAGATCTCCGACCGGATCGAGGGCGCGGTGAACACCATCAGCGGCATCGAGGACCTCCGGTCGACGTCGAGCCAGGGCGTGAGCCAGGTGGTCGTCGGCTTCACGCTGGAGAAGGACGCCGACGTCGCCGCCCAGGAGGTGCGCGACAAGATCAGCGCCGTCCTGCCCAGCCTGCCCAAGGGCATCGATCCGCCGATCGTGAGCAGGATCGACCTCGGCGCGGCCCCGGTGCTGCTCGTCTCCGTGGAGTCGGACCGGCCGATCCGCGAGCTCAGCGAGATCGCCGACAAGCAGGTGCGCCGGCAGATCGAGGGCATCTCCGGCGTCGGTCAGGTCAACGTGATCGGCGCGCAGAGCCGGCAGATCAACGTCTGGCTCGACCCGATCGCCCTCAGGGCGCAGGGGATCACCGCGGCCGAGGTGCAGCGCGCGATCGCGGCGCAGAACCTGATGACCCCGGGCGGCAGCGTCGAGACCGGCCCCGAGGACCTGACGCTGCGCGTGATGGGGCGCGTCGACTCGCCCGAGGCCCTCGGCCGCATCGTCCTCCGGCAGCAGGACGGCCGCGCGGTGCGCCTCGCGGACGTCGCCCGCGTCGAGGACGGCCGCGCCGAGGAGAAGACGTGGGCCCAGCTCGACCGGAGGCGCACCGTCCTCCTGTCGATCGTCAAGCAGTCGGGCCAGAACACCGTCGCCGTCGTCGACACGGTGAAGGCGCGCCTCGCCGAGGTGCAGCGCTCGCTGCCCGAGGGGACGAAGATCGAAGTCGTGCGCGACGGCTCGCGGGTGATCCGCACGGGCATCGCCGCCGTGAAGGAGCACCTCGTGCTCGGCGCCCTCCTCGCCGCGGCGGTGGTGCTCCTCTTCCTCGGCAACGCCCGCAGCACCCTGATCGCGGCGCTCGCGATCCCGATCTCGGTCATCGGGACGTTCGCGGTCATGTGGGTCGCCGGCTTCACGCTCAACTTCCTCACGCTCCTCGCGCTCGCGCTCGCCGTCGGCATCGTGATCGACGACGCGATCGTCGTGCTCGAGAACATCGTCCGCTACATCGACGAGAAGGGGATGAAGCCGTTCCCGGCCGCCGTCCTGGCGACGAAGGAGATCGGCCTCGCGGTGCTCGCGACCACGCTCTCGCTCATGGCGGTCTTCATCCCGGTCGCGTTCATGCCCGGCATGGTGGGGCGCTTCCTCAAGAGCTTCGGCCTCACGATGGCCTTCGCCATCGGGGTCTCGCTCATCGTGAGCTTCTCGCTCACGCCGTCGCTCGCCGCGCGGTGGCTCTCGGGGCACAGGCAGGCGGGCGCGCACGCGAAGCCCTCGATCCTCGAGCGCGCCGTCGACGTCTTCTACCGGCCGATCGAGCGCGCCTACATGGCCGCGCTCGCGTGGGTGATGAAGCGGCGCTGGGTGATCGTCGTCGCGTCGGTGGCCGCGCTCGGCTCGTGCGGCCCCATCGCCAAGACGCTGCCCGCCGGGTTCCTCCCGGAGGACGATCAGGCGCAGTTCGAGATCAGCCTGCGCGCGCCGGAAGGGACGAGCCTCACCTCGACCCGCCTCATCGCCGAGCGGATCGCCGACGACGTGCGCCGGCTCCCGGGCGTCACGAGCACGCTCATGACGGTCGGCGAGGGGGAGCAGCAGGCCTCGAACGTCGCCAAGATCTACGTGATGCTCGTCGATCCGGAGCAGCGCGCGCTCGGGCAGCTCGAGATCATGCAGAAGGCGCGCGGCGAGATCCTCGCGAAGCTGCCGCCCGAGCTGCGCGTCACGGCCGGCGAGGTGCAGGCGATCTCGTCCGGCGGCCAGGCGACGGGGCGGATCCAGGTGGCGCTCCAGGGGCCGGATCTCGACCGGCTGGCCGAGTACGCGACGCGCATCACCGAGGAGCTGCGGAAGGTCCCCGGCGCGGTGGACGTCGACAACAGCCTCGTCGTGGGCAAGCCCGAGCTCCGCGCGATCATCGATCGCGATCGCGCCGCGGATCTCGGCGTCCAGGTGGTCGACGTGGCCGGCGCGCTCCAGCTCTTCGTCGGCGGGCTCAAGGTCTCGACGTACTCGGAGGCCGGCGAGCAGTACGACGTCCGCGTGCGCGCCGACGCGAAGCACCGGGCGGACGCGCAGGGGCTCTCGTTCCTCTCGGTCCCCTCGTCCAAGCACGGCGCCGTCCCGCTCGACAGCGTGGTCGCGCTGGAGCCCGACAGCGGGCCCTCGTCGATCGGCCGCCTCGGCCGGCGCCGGCAGATCACGATCAGCGCGAACGCCGCGCCCGGCGTCGGCGATACGGCGGTGCAGGCGGCGCTCGACCGGATCATCGCCGAGCAGAAGATGCCGGCGGGCTACTCCACGCAGGCGGTGGGGAGCTCGAAGAACACGGCGAGCACGGCGACGAGCTTCGCCGTGGTCATCGGCCTCGCGTTCGTGTTCATGTACCTGATCCTCGCGGCGCAGTTCGAGTCGTGGCTCCACCCGATCACGATCCTGCTCTCGCTGCCGCTCACGGTGCCGTTCGCGCTGCTGTCGCTGAAGCTCTTCGACCAGTCGCTGAACCTCTTCTCGGGGCTCGGCCTCCTCGTCCTCTTCGGCGTGGTGAAGAAGAACGCGATCCTCCAGATCGATCACACGAACCACCTGCGGGCCGAGGGGATGCCGCGGCTCCAGGCGATCCTCCAGGCGAACAAGGACCGGCTCCGGCCGATCCTGATGACGACGATCGCCTTCGTCGCCGGCATGATCCCGCTCGTGCTCTCGCACGGCGTCGGCTCGGGCCAGAACCGGACGACCGGGGCCATCGTGCTGGGCGGCCAGTCGCTCTCCCTGGTCCTCACGCTGCTCGCGGTGCCGGTGGCCTACTCGCTCTTCGACGACGCGGCCGAGTGGCTCCGCCGCCGCGGGGGCAGGCGGGCGGAGGACAGGGGCGAGGCCGAGCTCGACGCGCTGCTCGCCGCGCCCGAAGCGAGCGCGGCGGCGGGCGGCGAGTGAGCCCGGGCGGCGCGCTCGCTCAGGCGGCGCGCGAGCGCACGTCGTAGCCGGCCCCGCGCACGGCCTCGAGCAGCGCGTCCACGGGCGCGCGGGTCGGGTCGTGCTGCACGACGACGGTGCCCTCGCGCAGGCGGACGTCGACCTTGGCGACGCCGTCGAGCTCGCGCAGCGCGCCGTCGATGTGGCGAATGCACGACGGGCAGCTCATCCCGCCGACCTGGAGGGTAGTCTCTTTCATGGTGTCTTCCTTTCGGCGACCCAGCGGCCGCTCACCTCCGAAGACGCAGCCGCCCGGCTTCATTACACCGCCGTGCGCCCCCGGGCCGGCCGGGGGCGCCTCCCCGCGCTGTCCGGCCGCGCCGCCGCCCGTCCGGTGCGCGATGCGGGCAGGCGTGACCGATCCCCGATCACAAGGACCCTGGACCGGCCGGCCCTCTCAGCGGAGCGGGGGCCCGAGCAGCGCGGCGGCGAAGTCCAGGAACACCCGCACCCTCGGGATGGCGTGCCGCGGGCTCTGGTAGAGCGCGTGGATCGGGCGCTCGTCGGCGGCGAACTCGTCGAGCACGGTGACCAGCGCGCCCGACGCGAGCTCGGGCGCGATCATGAAGTCGAAGACCCAGGCCAGCCCGGCGCCGGCCACGGCCAGCGCCTTCAGGGCGTCGCCGTCGTTGACGCGGGGGGCGCCGGTCGGTTCGAAGCGGAGCGCCCCGCGCGGCGACCGGAGGCGCCAGGGCACGACGCGATCGTCGCGGAGGAACCCGAGGCAGCGGTGCTGCCGGAGATCCTCGGGCGTCTCCGGCGCCCCGCGCCGGCGCACGTACTCCGGCGAGGCGCACACGAGCATGCGCGTGACGCCGAGCCTCCGCGCCACGATCCCGGCGTCCTCCAGGCGGCCGATGCGCAGGCTGACGTCGACGCCCTCGGCCGCCGGATCGCTCACCGCGTCGCGCAGGCGGAGCTCGAGCTCGACGCGCGGGTGCTCGGCCAGGAAGCGGGGCAGGGCGGGCACGAGCAGGAGCCGGCCGAGGACCGCGGGCGCCTCCACGCAGAGGCGCCCCTCGGGGACGCCGCGGGCGTGGGCGATCGACTGCTTCGCTGCCTGGAGCTCCTCCAGGATGCGCTGGCACCGCTCGAGGAAGGCGCGGCCCTCCTCGCTGAGCCGCAGCGCGCGCGTGGTCCGGTGGAACAGCCGGACGCGGAGCTCGTCCTCGAGCTGGGCGATGCGCCGGCTCGCCGCCGACGCCGTGATGTGCAGCGACCGCGCCGCCCGGGTGATGCTCCCGAGCTCCGCGGCCCGCACGAAGGCCTCGATGTTCGCGAGGGAGTCCACGGCGTCGACGCTACCACGCCGCGGCGCGGCCCTGGATTCGTGCGCGGCGCGCACGGGTGCTGTTCGCGGGATGCGATCGCCCCGCCGCCGCGCGGCGGGTATTCCCTGGCTCGTGCCGCGCGCGCCTCATCGGGTGAGGTGGGGCGCACGCACGAACTCAGGCCTTCGAGGCGCGGAGATCCATCCATGCAGACCTCTCTGGACATCGCAGCGGCGCTCACGAGGCGGGCGGCGCTCGCCGGCGTCGCCGTCATGGCGGCGACCACGGCGCACCACGCGATCGGCGCCGTGGTCTACGGCACGCCCTGGCGGCTTCACATCGCGTTCCTGAGCCTCCCGACCGCCGCGGTGATCCTCGGCGCGCTCGCCCTCCACCGCCGCCGCGCCGGCGCGCCTTCCGGGCGCGCTGCCTTCGTCGTCCTCGCCGCGGTGCTGGCGCTCGTGCCGATCGCCTGGATCGGCGCGTACGAGGGCGTTTACAACCACGTGCTCAAGAACGCGCTGTATTTCCTGGCCCCTGGGTCGCCGGTGCTCGCGCGCATGTTCCCTCCGCCCATGTACGAGGTGCCGGACAACGCGCTCTTCGAGATCACGGGGGTCCTCCAGGTCGTGCCCGCGTGGATCGCCGCCGCGGCGCTCGCGCGGCGCGCCCTCGGCCGGCGGGACGCGCGGCCAGGCGAATTCGCGCGGCCAGGCGACGCGGCGCGGTCGGGCGAATCCGCGCCGCCAGGCGAATCCGCGCGGCCGGGCGCGATCGAACCGCCCAGCGCTTACAGGATGGGATCGATGCGGTAGACGCGGCTGGACCGCAGGTCGACGAAGTAGAGCTTGCCGTCCGGCCCGAAGGTGAATCCGGCGAGCGAGCCGGCCGGCAGGCCGGTATCCAGGGTGCGGACCAGCCGTCCTGTCAGATCGAAGGCATAGAATCGGCTGGTGGCGTGATCGGTGGCGTAGACGATGCCTTCGTGGACCTCGATCCCGCTCGGCGCCTCCAGCGTCCCCGGGGGGACGAGCTCGGTCAGCGTGGCCCCGTCGACGTGCTTGCGCGCCCTGACCGGCTCTTGCCCGTCGAAGCCCGCGCCGGGCGTGCCGCTCGCGGTATCCAGCTTGAGCAGCCGGCCGTGACCGGTGTCGGCGACGTAGAGATGGCGGTCCTCGGCGCGATAGAAGACGTGGCTCGGCGCGTCGTCGCTGCCGAGCACCTCGCCGGCGGCATAGCGGAGGATCGCGCCGTCGGCGTGGTCGTCGTTCCCGGGGCCGTGATCGTGGGCGAAGTCGTACCGGTCGAGCGCGAGGTCGTGGCCGTTGAAGACCCAGTAGACGTTGCCCGCCTCGTGCGCGATGCCCTTGCAGAAGGGGCTCGAGTGGAGCATGTCGAGGTGCGACCCGAGGCCGTCGGGCGTCGATTTCGCGAAGACCGCGAGGTCCGACGAGAAGAGCGTCGGACCCATGAAGTCATTGCCGCCGTTGTCGTTGTCGCCGCAGACCCCGAACGTGCCTGCGTCGCCGAAGTCGATCGCCGGCGGCCGGTCCATGAAGTGCGCTGCGGCCGGGTCGCGGAGGCGGATCGAGGCGCTGTCCGGCGCGCCGGGCCGCGTGATGATGATCACGCTGTCGTCCTGGCGGTTGACGACCCAGAGCTCCTCGGGTCGCTCGGGGTTGAAGTCGAGATCGGTCGGCTCACGCTGCCTGTCCTGCTCGTGGACCAGCACGAGCGCGACCGACGACGGACTGCCGTCCTTGACGCCGATCGGGGCTCCGGGCGGGAGCGCGACGCACTCGCCGCGCACCTGGTCGCACAGGGGCGTTTCGGGGGCGGGGGCGCAGTCCGGTGAGGCCTTGCAGAGCAGCGGCGGCTCCGGAGCGGCGCCCGGGTCCGCCCCGGAGCAGGCCGACAGGAGTCCCACGCTTACCAGGACGAGCACCCTTTGCAGCATCGCGTCTGCCTCCCAGTTGACGGTGACGCGGACATTGTGACCCCGCCGGTCACGCTGGCCATTCCTTTCACGGTGGCCATCCCTTTGCGGCGTGGCTCCTTGTGTCGTGGCTCCCACGGCTCTTGCGTCGCGTCGGGGCGGCGGCAGGCGGGGTGGCGGCGGAATTGGGAGCGGGGCGGCGGGAGCGGGGCGGGGTGGCGGCAGGCGGGCCCCGAGGTTAGCCTCATGCGTCATGAGCGAGACCGAGCGAGCCCCGGAAGGCGCCGACCGTGCGAGGGAGGAGGCCGAGCCCGCGAGCGCGGAGGGCGCCGCGCCTGGGAGCTCGGCCGATGTGGTCGCGACGCTGGTCGAGAGCCACCGGGAGTTCCTGCGATTCCTGGAGCGCAAGGTGGGCAACCGGGCGGTCGCCGAGGACATCCTGCAGGACGCGTTCGTGCGGGGCATCGGCCGCATCGACAGCCTGCGCAACGATGAGTCCGCCACGGCGTGGTTCTATCGGACCCTCCGGAATGCCGTGGTGGACCATTTCCGGCGCAAGGGGGCGTCGGAGCGGGCGATGGCCGCGCTGGCCGCCGAGCTCGACGAGGTGGCCGAGCCGCAGGTGGAGCAGCGCGCCGTGTGCCAGTGCGTCCGGGCGCTGGCCGGCACGCTGAAGCCCGAGTACGCCGCCGCGCTCCAGCGCGTGGAGGTCGACGGGCTCTCGGTCCAGGCGTTCGCCGAGGAGGCGTCGATCACCGCGAACAACGCGGCGGTGCGCCTGTTCCGCGCGCGCGAGGCGCTCCGCAAGCAGGTGGCCGCGTCGTGCGGGACCTGCGCCGATCACGGGTGCCTCGACTGCTCGTGCGGCCCGGTGCCGCCGAGAGCGGCGAAGGCCGAGCCGGAGCCGCGGCGAGGCTGCGGGCACGGGGCGGGGGATCGCGGTCCCGTCGGCTGAGGCGGCGGGCTCGAAGGCGCCGAGCAGCTCGCTGGAGGTCGGCCTGTTCGGCCGCTGATTGCTTGGTGGATTCGGAGGAGTCTTCGGGTCGTGACATGTCGCGTGACTCCTATGCTTTCCCGGTGAGCGATCGGCCCTCCGCGCTGTAAGGCGATCCGAGACGCCGCCCCGTGTCGAGACGACGTGCCTCCGGCAGCGGGCGCCCAGCAGGGTAGGTCGCATCGCGTGACGAATCCGGGAAGCTGACCGGAATGTACGAGGTGGGAGGCGGCAGCTCCGGCGCGTGCGGGAGCTGCCGCAGGAGCCGGGCAAGCCGCCCGGAAGTCCAGCATGGCTGCAACCACCCGAGAGATGACCCGATGCCCTCAGTCACGCATGAAGTCCTGGTCGACCTGTTCAAGAACCGCCCGAGGCTGGCCGCGGAGATGCTGCAAGACGCGCTCGGCCAGCCGGTCCCCGCCTTCACGGAGGCGCGCGTCGAGTCCTCGGACCTGGCCGAGGTCGTGCCCTCGGAGCGGCGGGCGGACGCCATCGTGGTGCTGCTGGCGAGCGAGCAGCGGCCGGCGATGGCGATCGTGGTCGAGGTCCAGCTCGGCGTGGACCGGGACAAGCCGTACGTCTGGCCGGTGTACGTGGCCCAGACGAGGGCGCGGCACCGCTGCCCGACGCGGCTGCTGGTGGTGACGATCGACGCGGCGATGGCACGGTGGAGCGCGCGGCCGATCGACACGGGCCACCCAGGCTGGGTGCTGACGCCGCTGGTGCTTGGGCCGGAGGGAGTCCCGGTCGTCACGGACGCCGAGCAGGCGAAGGCGGCGCCGGAGGTGGTGGTGCTGTCGGCGATGGCGCACGGGGAGGGGGAGGCAGGGGAGGCGATCGGGGTGGCGTTCCTGGCGGCGGCAGCCGGGCTCGATGAGGAGCGCCGGGCCCTGTACGCGGACGTGGTGCTATCCTCGCTGAACGCAGCGGCGAGGCGGACGTTGGAGGCGATGATGAAGAGCGGATACCAGTATCAGAGCGAGTTCGCGCGTAGCTACGTGGCCCAGGGCAAGCAGGAGGGCCGGGAGGAAGGGGTGCGCGAGGGCACCCTGAAGACCAAGGCGCACGACGTGCTCGCCGTGCTCGATGCCCGCGGGCTGGAGGTCCCCGCCGACGTGCGGGAGCGCGTGCTCGCGAGCACCGACATCGCCGAGCTGGACCGGTGGATCCGCCGCGCCGCCGTCGTCGGCGACGCCCGCGAGCTCCTCGCCTCGAACGGCTCCTGAGCGCGCGACCGCGCCCCGTCGACAGCCCCAATCCCTCGCACGCCAGCGACGCTGAGACACCCGGCCTGGCCCCGCGGGGCATCGCGCCAGAGCAGGAGACCTCTGGCGGCGGTCCGCTCGCTCGAGGAGCGAAGTCTACCGCGCCATGCCGACGGCGGCGGTGAGCATCTGCCGAAAACCGGGCGGAAGCATCGAGCACGCGTGCATCACCTTATCCATCCCGCCGAAATCCTCGATGTCCTGGGCCGTGATCTCGGGAAGGCCCGGATCCCGACCCGCCTCGAGCTGCGCGCGGTAGGTCATGAGCTTGTCGACGAGGTTCTCCGGGTACCACCAGAAGCTCAGCGAGATGCTCTTCTCGAGCGACGTGACGTAATGCCAATGATCCCTCGGTAAATACAGGATGTCGCCAGGCCCCACGACCGTCTGCATCATCCTGGCCTCCGCGAGCCTGGGGTGCGTGGCGCGATCCCAGGCGTTGAGGAGAATCTCGCTCTTGACGTTCGTGCTGTCGGAGCTGGCGGTGCACATGCAGTCGTCATAGGCCGGCGGCACCAGCACGAACTGCTTCTTCCCGCATATCTGCACGAAGCAGTTCTCGTTGCGGAGAAATGGGATCTGGTAATAGTAATCCTTGTGGAAGTGCGCGATCGTCCCTGACGGCCCCACCCACAAGGCCACCGTGAGCTGGCGCGGCATCGGGACGTACGCTGGTACCTCGTAGTAATCCGAGATCCTGTGGAAATCGCTCGCCTCGAGCTGATCGCCATACGCCTCGGTCGCGTCGAGGCTGCGGAGATAGTCCCTCAGCCGGACGCGGCCGACCTTCTCCGCGCCCACGGGATCGGTGCTGAACGCGATCTCTTGCGAGCCGTATTTCTCGTCGAGCCAGTCAAAGCTCCACCGACGCGTCCACGAGGACGCGCCGCCCTCGATGACGACCGGGGTCTTCGTCTTGTAGTACGTCCGTCGAAATGCCTCGACCGACAGCGAGCCCACCCGTTCGATCTCGCTGACCTGGAGGCCCATGGCCGTTAGATTGAGCATGTCGAGTTCTCCTTCTGAAGCGCGCCTTCCGGAGCGCGCCCCTCGGCTACGCGCAGGCGGCCGCGAGCGCCTGACCGAAGATCCTCGCCGCCTCGTCGAGCTGGGCGGCCGTGATGACGAGCGGCGGGAGGAACCGCATCACGCTGCCGTGGCGCCCGCCGCGCTCCACGATCAGCCCGCGCCGCAAGCACTCGTGCTGCACGCGCGCGGCGAGCTCCGGGTGGGCGGGGCGGGCCCCGAGCGCGTTCGGCACGGCCGCCGCGTCGACGAGCTCCACGCCGACCATCAGGCCGCGGCCGCGCACGTCGCCGATGCACGCGAACCGCTCGCCGAGCGCGGCGAGCTGCTGCATGAGCCGCGCGCCGAGCTCCGCGGCCGCGGCGTCGAGGCGCTCGGCGCGCAGGACCGCGAGCGTGGCCGACCCCGCCGCCATCGCGAGCTGATTGCCGCGGAACGTGCCCGCGTGGGCGCCCGGCCGCCAGGCGTCGAGGCGCTCGTGATACACCACCACCGAGAGCGGCAGCCCGCCCCCCAGCGCCTTCGACAGGACCACGACGTCCGGCTCGATGCCGGCGTGCTCGAAGGCGAACATGCGCCCGGTGCGCCCGAAGCCCGACTGCACCTCATCGAGGATCAGCGGGATATCGTAGCGCGTGGCCAGCCCCCGCAGCCCCTTCAGCCAGGTCGGGGGCGCCGGGATGACGCCGCCCTCGCCCTGCACGGCCTCGATGATGATGGCAGCCGGCTTGGGCACGCCGCTCTCCGGGTCGGACAGCAGGTTCTCGATGTAGGCGAGCGAGGCCGCCGCGCCGGCGTCGCCGCCGAGCCCGAACGGGCAGCGGTACGCGTACGGATACGGCAGGAACTGGACGCCGTGCAGGCTGTGGCCGAGCGCCACCTTGGGGCCGAGATTGCCCATCAAGGTGAGCGCGCCCTGCGTCATGCCGTGATACGCGCCGTGGAACGCGAGCACCGTGCCGCGCCCGGTGGCGATCTTGGCCAGCTTCAGCGCGGCCTCGACAGCGTCCGCCCCGGTGGGGCCGCAGAACTGGATGCGCGCGTGGCGGGCGAAATCGGCCGGCAGCACGCCGAGCACGTCCTGCATGAATCGGTCCTTCACGGGCGTCGTGAAATCGAGCCCGTGGAGCGGCAGTCCCGAGCGCAGGGTGCGCTCCATGACCTCGATCACCGCAGGGTGGTTGTGGCCGAGCGCCAGGGTGCCGGCCCCGGCCAGGCAGTCGATGAACACGCGCCCCTCGACGTCCTCCACATAGACGCCTTGCGCGCGGGCCAGCGCCAGCGGCAGGCGCCGCGGGTACGTGCGGGCGCTCGACTCCCGCTGCCGCTGCCGCTCGAGCAGCGGATGATCCCCGAGATCGTACGGCGCGCGCCGCCGGTGGCGCTCGGCCAGCTCGGCGACGAGGCCCGCGTGGAGGGTCGGTTTCAGCGCCACAGGCACCTGGTCCAGGGCGGGCACGTTCGAAGCTGCAGATAGGCTCATCGGGTACTCCCTAGCGAGACGGGTTTGTCGATTCCGGGCGTTCCGGGGCGCGCTCCCCCAGGTCCAAGGTCTCCAGGGCCGCGCGTACGCGCGCGTGCACGTCGGCCCCCTGCACGGCGGCGAAGTGATCGCCGGGCACGATCGCCGTGCGCACCGCGCCGGCCGTGTACTGCTGCCAGTCCACGGGCGGGCCGCCGCGGCGCTCGATCGTCTGGGCGCTCCAAAAGACGTGGATGGGCGCCCGGAGGCCGCGCGGCGGCAGCTCGTTCAAGAACACGGCCGCGTCCCGGAGCAGCGCGTACCGGGGGTGGAAGGCGGCGGCCGGCACGTCGCCCGGCACGAAGCCGCGTGCCTGGGCCCACCGCACGGCCTCGTTCACGCGGTCGACCTCGCCCAGCCCCGAGAGCCGCGCGCGCAAGGCGTCGAGCTCCGCCGGCGGGAGCGCGAGCAACGCCGCCCTGCGATCCAGCGCGACGTACGCGGCGAGCTCCTCCACGGCGTCCGGCTCGCCCGACGCGTAGACGCGCGTGCGCGGCTGCGTGTCCAGGAGGCCGACGAAGGCGACCGTCTCGCGCTGCTCCTCCAGCGCCCGGGCGACGGCGAGCGCCAGCACGCCGCCCAGCGACCAGCCCAGCAGGAGGTAGGGGCCGCGGGCCTGCCGCTCCCGGATCTCGCACGACAGCCGCTCGGCGATCCGCCGGATCGACACCGCCTCGGCCTCGCGCGCGAGCGCCGGACCGAGCTCGAGCCCGAGCACGGGCTGGTCGTCGCCGAGGGCGCCGGCGAGGCCCTCGTACGCCCTGACATGCCGGCCCGTGGGGTCCACGCAGAAGAGCGGCGGGCGCGACCCGGCCGCGCGGAGCGCCACGACGCTCGACGCCGGGCGCTCGCCGCCGAGCAGCCGCGCGAGCCCCGCCACGGTCGGCGCCTCGAAGATCGCCATCAGCGACAGCGAGCCGCCGAGCGCCTGCTGGATCCGGTGCATCAGCGGGATCGCCAGCAGCGAGTGCCCGCCGAGGTCGAAGAAGTCGTCCTCGACGCCCACCTGCGGGCGCCCGAGGACGTCGGCCCAGATCTTCGCGAGCGCCTCCTCGACCGGCGTCCGCGGCGCGACGTACGCGCGCCGCCGCCGCGCCGCGGGGCTGGGCAGCGCGCGCCGATCCACCTTTCCGTTCGCGGTCAGCGGGAGCGCGCGCAGCAGCACGACGTCGCTCGGGTGCATGTACTCGGGGAGCCGCTCCCTCAGGAAGGCGCGCAGCGCAGCCTCGTCGAGCGCGCCGTCCCGGGGGACGACGTAGGCGACGATGGTCGACCCGGCCGCGCCGTCCTGGCGCGCGGCGATGACGACCGCCTGCCCGACCGCCGGATGCTCCCGGACGCGCGCCTCGATCTCCCCGAGCTCGACCCGGTGACCGCGGATCTTCAGCTGGTGATCGCGCCGGCCCATGAACTCGATGGCGCCGTCGGGCCGGTAGCGCGCCCGATCGCCCGTCCGGTAGAGGCGCGCGCCCGCGCCGAAGGGGTGCGGCACGAACCGCTCCGCGGTCAGATCGGGCTGGCCGAGGTACCCGCGCGCAAGCCCGGCCCCGCCGAGGTACAGCTCGCCCACCGTGCCCGCCGGCGCCGGCTCCAGGCGCTCGTCGAGCACGTACGCCTCCGCGCTCGCCAGCGGGCGGCCGATCGGCACCGAGGCGCACCCGCGCCGATCGCGCAGGTCGCCGAGCGGCAACACCAGCGCGCCCACCGTCGTCTCGGTCGGCCCGTAGTGGTTGGCCACCGCGCAGCCGCTCGAGAGCGCCGCGATCCGGTCGACGAGCGCGAGCGGCAGCGCCTCGCCGCCCAGCACGAGGAGCCGCCGCGGCAGCACCGCCGCCCCGGCGCCCGCGTCGAGCAGCGCGCTCAGGTGGGACGGCACGATCTTCAGCACGTCGAGCGGCCAGCGCCGGGCGTACTCCGAGAAGAGCCGCCCGTCGGTGGCCGTCTCGTAGCCGATCACGTGCAGGCACCCGCCCGTGGCGAGGGCGCCGAAGATGCTCGTGTTGCCGAGATCCGCGGTCAGCGTCGAGACGGTCGCGAAGTGCAGCCCGGCCTCGATCCCGAGCGCCTCGCACACCGACCGGGTGTAGCTGGCGACGCCGCGGTGCGTGACGGCGACGCCCTTGGGCTCGCCCGTGGACCCCGACGTGAAGACGACCGACGCGAGATCGTCGAGCAGGACCGGCACGCCCGGGTCGCCGGCGGGCTCGGCGTCGAGCAGCGCCGCGTCGTCCACGGAGACCACGGCGCAGTCCGCGGCCGGCAGCCGGGGGCGGGCCGCCGCGTTCGTGACCAGGACCGAGAGGCCCGCGCCGCGGATCTGCTGGGCGAGCCGCTGCGGGGGCGCGTGCGGGTCGAGCGGCACGTAGGCCCCGCCGGCCTTGAGGATGCCGAGGAGGCCCGCGATCATGTCCGCGGAGCGCTCGCAGCAGAGGCCGACCGGGCTGCCGCCGCCGACCCCCCGCCGGCGGAGGTGGTGCGCGAGCCGGTTGGCCTGCCGGTTCAGCGCGCCGTACGTGAGCCGCCGCTCGCCCCCGACCACGGCCAGCGCGTCGGGCTGCCGCGCGGCGTGCTCCTCGAACGCGGCGTGCAGGCACCGCGGCGGCGCCCCGTCGCGCGCCGCGCCCCGGCCCGCCGCGAGCCGCCGCGCCCGCTCCGCCGGGCCGAGCAGGCCGAGGCTCGAGGCCGGCGCCGACCAGCCCTCGGCCACGCTCCCGAGCAGCGCCCGGTACTGCTCCGCCATCGCCAGGGCGCCCTCCGCCCCGCACCGGCGCGCGTCGTACCGGAGCGAGAGCCGCACGCGGCCCTGCCCTTCCTGGGCCGAGAGCGCGAGCTTGAGCCCGCCGGCGCCCGTGCACTGGCGCTCGAGCTGCCAGGAGAGGCCCCCCGCGGCCCGGGGCTCCGGGAGCGACTGGAGCTCGAAGCCGACGGCGCTGGCGTGCCATCCGCCGTCGGCCGGCGAGCCGGGATCGAACGACTCCTGCCCCTCCGCCGCCTCCTCGACGCCGGCCTGCGCCCGGCGCGCGAGGTCGGCGAACCCGAGCGCGTCGTCCACGCGGCACGCCACCGGGAGCCACTTGGCCACCGGGCCCATGACCTCCTGGACGTCCTCCATCTGCCGCCCCTCCGAGGCCACGGCGACGACGAGCTCCCGCGACCCGCCGAGGCGCGCGAGGTGGACGTGCCAGGCCGCGAGCAGGACCGAGGAGAGCCGGATCCCCTCGCCGCGGGCCAGCGCGCTCAGCCGGTCGAGCAGCGCCGCGTCGACCTCGATCGCGACGGCCTCCTCGGAGGCGCCGCCCTCCGCGGCGGCGCCCTCGAACGGGAGGACGAGGGGCGCCGCCGCCGGAGCCCGGGCGCCCTGCGCCGCGCCGACGAGATCGTTCTGCCACTCGGCGAACTGGGCATACTGCACCGGCTCCGCCCCGAGCGCCCCTCGATCGCCGGCGGCGTAGGCCTCGGCCAGCTCGTCGAAGAGGAGGCGCAGCGTCCACGCGTCGGCGCACAGCGCGGGCGCGGCGACGAGCAGATCGTGCCGCCGCGCGGCGCGGCGCACCAGCCACACGTGGAGGAGCGGCCCGCGCTCGAGGTCGAACCCGAGCCGCGCGGCGTCGCGCCAGAGCGCCTCGACGTGCGCCTCCTGGTCGCCGGCCGCGCGGCCGGTCAGATCCACGCGGCGCCACGCGGGCGCCGCCTCGCCGACGGCTTGCAGCGGAAACCGGAGGCGCGCGTCCCGGCGGAACGTCGTCCTCAGGATCTCGTGGCGCGCGACGACGCGGGCGAGGGCGCCCGAGAGCCGCGCGGGATCGAGGTCTCCCTCCAGCCGGAGGAGCCCGCGCGCGCACGCCGCGGCCCCGCGCTGATGGAGCGCCCAGAGGTGCCGCTGCTGCGGCGACAGGCGCACCCCCTGGACGCTCGGCGTCGACTCCGTGACCTGCATCGTCATGACGCCACCTCGCCGCGGGCGCCCGGCGTCGCCGTCTCGCCCGTCATCATCTCGCCCATGGCCACGACGATCTTCCGTGGACCGGAGAACGGATCGCGGCCGTGGGCCACGAGCATGTTGTCGAGCAGGAGGACGTCGCCCTCCCGCCACGGGAACCGCACGGCGCAGCGCTCGTAGGCCTCGCCCACGGCGCGCGTCGTCTCGACGTCGATCGGCGAGCCGTCGCCGTAGTACACGTTGCGAGGCAGCCACTCCTCGCCGAGCATGGACAGGAGCGAGTCGCGCACCGGCGCCTCCAGGTACGCCGGGTGGTGCAGCTCAACCTGGTTGAAGAACACCTGCTCTCCCGTCCGCGGGTGCGCGAGCACGGCCGGGCCGCGCTGGCTGATCCGCAGCCGGCCGCCCGGAAGCCACGCGCACCCCATGCCGCCCGAGCGGCAGCGCTCTTCCACGACCGCGGGATCCGTCGTGTGGAAGAAGTCCTGCCAGCTCACGTCGAAGCCCGGCGTGAAGTTCCGCACGTAGAGCAGGCCGAGGCGCCGGAAGCGCTCGCGGAGCTCGGGCGACAGCGCCTCGAGCACCCTGCGGCAGTCCACGATGGGCGTCGCGCCGCCGGACGGGGCGGCCTGGACGCAGAAGAACCACTGCTTGAGCGGCCAGCGCGGGATATGCGAGCTCTCGTTGTGGAACAGGATCGCCTTGTCGGCCGGATACGGCGTCGAGGCGTAGACCTGCCGCCCGGTCTTCTCTCGCGGCAGATCGCCGTACTCGCCGAACAGCTCGCCGCAGACGGCCTGCGCGACCTGCTCGAACTCCGGGACCGACCGGAGCCCGAAGCCGCGGAACAGCACCGCGCCGTGCCGATCGAGCTGGGCCTCGACGAGCGCGCGCTCCTGCGCGGCCCAGGCCGCGAGGTTCACGTCGTCGACGGCGGGCTGGACGACCAGCGGCAGCGGCCCTCCGCCGAGCGTGCCGGTGGAGACCAGCGCGCCGTGGTCGATTCCCACCCTGCGAGGCGTGATGTGCTTGAGGCCCTTGGGCCGGCCCTGACCGCGCGCGTTCCCTTGCGCGTGACTTGGCATCGTGCGTTCCTCTCTCGTCGAGGTTGCGAGCGCCGTAATGCGATCTTCGGAGCTTTCCACGATGGCCCGCAGCAGGGCGACGAGCTCCGTCGCCATGCCCTCGATCGTGGAGGGCTCGAACAGATCGGCCCGGTACGTCCACTGAGCCCGGAGCCCCTCCTCCGTCTCCTCCGCGAACACCCCGAGGTCGAACCGCGACATCTTCCAGTCGAGATCCACGGCGCTGAAGCGGACCCCCGGTAGATCGATGTTGGTCCTCGGCGTGTTCTGCAGAACGAACAGGGTCTGCACCAGCGGGTGCCGGCCTGGATCGCGGGCCGGGCGCACGGCCTCCACGACCTGCTCGAAGGGCAGGTCTTGATGCGCGTACGCGTCCAGCGTGACCTCACGGACCCGGCGGAGCAGCTCCAGGAAGCTCGGTTGACCGCCGAGGTCCGTCCGCAGGACCAGCAGGTTGACGAAGAACCCGATGAGCCCTTCGGTCTCCACGCGGCTGCGGTTGGCCACGTCGGTCCCGACGAGGAGGTCGGTCTGGCCGGTGCGCCGGAAGAGCAGGACCTTGAACGCCGCGAGCAGCGTCATGAACAGGGTGGTGCCCTCGCGCCGGCCGAGGGCGCGGAGCGCCTCGGCCAGCCCTCGATCCACCGTCATCACGTGGCGAGCCCCGCGATAGCTCACCACCGCCGGCCGCGGGCGGTCCGTGCGCAGGTCGAGCGCCGGCGGATGATCCGAGAGCCGCTGACGCCAATAGCCCAGGTGCGCTTCGCGGACCGCTCCCCGCATCCATGCTCGCTGCCAGACGGCGAAGTCGGCATACTGGATCGGCAGCGCCGGCAGCGCCGGCGGGCGGCCCGCCCGCGCCGCCTGGTAGAGCTCGGCCAGCTCGACCACGAGCACGTTCATGGACCAGCCGTCCGTCAGGATGTGGTGCATGACGAACACCAGCACGTGCTCGTCGTCGCGGAGCTTGATCGCGGTCACGCGGACCAGCGGACCGCGGCCGAGGTCGAACGGCACCGCGGCGCGCTCGGACGCCGCGCGCTGGATGGCCGCGTCGTGCTCCGCGTCCGGCGTGGCCGACAGATCCACGACCTCGAAGGCCGGCGCCCCGTCCGGGGCGATGACCTGCACCGGCTCGCCGTCGATCGTGCCGAACGTGGTGCGCAACGGCTCGTGGCGCCGGGCGAGCGCGACGAGGCTCTCCTTCAGGAGCGCGAGATCCAGGTCCCCCGCGACGCGCACCGCCGCGGTCATGTTGTACGCGGCGCTCTCGGGCTGGAGCTGGGTGAGGAACCACAGGCGCTGCTGCGCGAACGAGAGCGGCAGCGGCGCCTGCCGTGGCACCGGGACGAGCGGCGGCTCCTCGGCGGCGTCCGCGTCGGCGCGCGGCGGCTGGACGTCGCGGGCCAGCTCCGCCACCGTGGGGTGGTCGAGCAGGTGCTTCGGGCTGAGCTTGAGGCCGCGCTTGTTGGCGCGCGCGATGACCTGGAGGCTCCGGATGGAGTCGCCGCCGAGGGCGAAGAAGTTGTCGTGCACGCCGACCCGGTCCCGCCCCAGGACCTCGGCCCAGACCTGCGCGAGCGCCGCCTCGACCTCGTTGCGCGGCGCGACGAAGCCGCCGGCCTCCGGCGCGCCGGCCCGCTCTGGCTCGGGCAGCGCGGCGCGGTCGATCTTGCCGTTCGCGGTGAGCGGCAGCGCGGGCAGCGGCACGATCGCGCTCGGGACCATGTAGTCCGGCAGGCGCTGCGCGAGCCGCTCGAGGAGCGCGGCCGTCTCGAGCGCCGCCGCGTCCCTGCCCACCACGTAGGCCACGAGGCGCTTGGCCTTCCCGTCGTCCCGCGCCACCACGATCGCCTCGCGCACCTCCGGCTGCTCGCGCAGGTGGGCCTCGATCTCGCCCAGCTCGACGCGGTGGCCGCGCAGCTTGATCTGGTGGTCGGTGCGCCCGAGGAACTCGATCGCGCCGCCCGGGCGGTAGCGCGCCTGATCGCCGGTCCGGTACAGGCGGCCGCCGGGCGAGCCGCCGAAGGGATCCGGGACGAAGCGCTCGGCCGTCAGCTCGGGGCGCGCGTGGTAGCCGCGCGTCACGCCGGCGCCGCCGAGGTAGAGCTCCCCGGGCACGCCCACCGGCACCGGCTCCATGTTCCGGTCGAGCACGTACGCCTGCGTGTTGGCGAGCGGCCGGCCGATCGGCACGGGCCCCGCAGGCCGGTCGCGCGCGGCGTCGATCTCCCACGTGAGCGACCCGACCGTCGTCTCGGTGGGACCGTAGTGGTTGATGATGGCGCACTCCGGGGCGAGCGCTCGGATCCGGTCGATGAGGTCCCAGCTCGAGGCCTCGCCGCCCAGCACGAGGCAGCGCCGGGGCAACACGCGCTCGGGGCGCGCCGCCTCGAGCAGCGCCGCGAGGTGGCTCGGGACGATCTTCAGGCCATCGACGCCGTGGCGGCTCATGTACTCGGCCATGCGGTCCGGATCGAACGTCCGGTCGCCCGACAGCACGTGCAGCGTGCGGCCCGAGCAGAGCGCGCCGAAGAGCGACGTGTGCCCGAGGTCCGCCGCGACGGTCGAGACCAGCGCGAGGCCGGCGCCCTCCGCGAGCGGCAGCCGCGCGAGCACGGCGTGCACGTAGTTCACGAGCTGCCGGTGCTCCACGGCCACGCCCTTCGGGCGCCCCGTCGAGCCCGAGGTGTAGATGAGGTAGGCGAGGTTCTCGGGCCGGGCCGTCGCGCCGAGCGGCTCGGCCGCCTCGGCCGCCAGGGCCGCCGCGTCGCGGTCCAGGCACAGCGACGTCCGCCCCGGCGCGTCGAGCGCGCCCGCCCACCGCGCTTGCGTGACGACCACGCGGGCGCCGCTGTCGGCCAGCACGGCGTCCAGCCGCTCTCGCGGGAACTTGGGATCGAGCGGCACGTACGCGGCGCCGGCCTTGAGCACGCCGAGCAGTCCGACGACCATCTCCGCCGACCGCTCGAGGCACAGGCCGACGCGATCCTCGGGCCCCACGCCGGCCGCCCGCAGGCGGCGCGCCAGCTGGTTCGCCCTCCGGTCGAGGTCCCGGTACGAGAGGGCCGTCTCCTCGTACACCACGGCGGCCGCGTCCGGCCGGCGCGCCGCGTGGGCCTCGAACAGCTCGTGGACGCAGGCGTCCGCCGGCACGGCCGCGGCCGTCGCGTTCCACTCGATGAGCGCGCGCCGCCGCTCGGCCTCGCGGAGGAGCGCCAGATCGCCCACCCGGGCGCGCGGCCGCCGCACCATCTCCTCGAGCAGCTGGCGCAGCTGGTCGAGCATGCGGCCGGCGGCGTCGCCGTCGAGCCACCGCCGGTCGTACGAGAGCCGGAGCCCGAGCTCCGAGCCCGGATAGGCCACGATCGTCAGCGGATAGTTGTTGTGGATCCTGGCCTGCTCGAAGGAGAGGCGGACATCGCCCACCTGCTCGCCCAGCCGGGGGTCGATCGGCGCGTTCTGGAAGACCACCAGGCTGTTGAAGAGCGGCTGTCCCTTGGGGAGCTCGCTCCACTGCTGGATCTGCGAGAGCGGCGAATACTCGTACTCGCGGAGGCGGTAGTTGTGGGCCAGGAGATCTTTCAGCCACGCGAGGAGCGGCTGCTCGGGCGCCACCATCACCCGCAGCGGCAGGCTGTTGATGAACAACCCGACGATCGTCTCCACGTCGGGCAGATCGGCCGGGCGCCCTGCCACCGTCACGCCGAACACGACGTCGCGATGCCCGCTATAGCGGCTCAAGAGGAGCGCCCAGGCCCCTTGCACGAGGGTGTTGAGGGTCAGCCCGTGCTGCTGCGCGAGGCCCATCAACGCCTCGGTGGCGGCCGAGTCCAGCTCGATGACCGCATCCCCCATGCCCGCGGGCTGCTCCGGATGGCCAGGGATGGCTCGCTCCACGCCGAGGGGCGTCGGCGCGGTGAAGCCGCGGAGCTCGCCGCGCCAGAAGCGCTCGGCCGCGGAGAGGTCCTGCCGCCCGAGCCAGGCGATGTAGTCGCGATAAGGACGCAGCCGGGGCAGCTCCAGCGGCCGCCCCTCCCGCAAGGCCGTGTAGTACGACAGGCACTCCATCATCAGCAGCGAGAAGCACCAGCCGTCGGTGAGGATATGGTGGAAGCTCCGCACGATGCGGCAGGCGTCCTCCGTCACGCGGATCAGCCGGAGCCGCCAGAGCGGCGCGCGGGTCATGTCGAGGCCGGCGGTCAGCTCGGATTCGAGCGTCTCGGCGAGGCGGGCCTCCTGCTCGGCCTCGGGCAGACCGCGCCAGTCCAGGACCTGGATGACACCGGAGAGATCGACGTGCCGGTGGACGATCTGGAGCGGCCGCTCGAGATCTTTCCAGAGGAAGGACGTCCTCAGGATGGGATGCCGCGCGACGACACGCTGCCAGGCCTCGACGATGAGATCGGCGTCGAGCCGGCCAGCCCACGTGTAGTGTTGCTGCATGAGGTAGATGCCCGAGCCCGGGTTCAGGAGGGTGTGGAACAACATGCCCTCCTGCGTCGGCGACAGCGGGTAGACATCCTCGATGCCCGACCGGTCCGGCAGGACCCGATCGAGCTCGTCTCGCGTGAGGCCGCTCAGCGGGAGCTCGGTGGGGAGCGCGGGGCCCTCCGCCCTCGTCTCGCCGGCGTCCACGACCGCGACCGCCGCGGCCGCCGCGGCTGCGGCCACCGTGGGGTGGTCGAGCAGGTGCTTCGGGCTGAGCTTGAGGCCGCGCTTGTTGGCGCGCGCGACGACCTGGAGGCTCCGGATGGAGTCGCCGCCGAGGGCGAAGAAGTTGTCGTGCACGCCGACCCGCTCCTGCCCCAGCACCTCGGCCCAGACCTGCGCGAGCGTCGCCTCGACCTCGTTGCGCGGCGCGACGAAGCCGCCGTCCTCCGGCGCGCCGGCCCGCTCTGGCTCGGGCAGCGCGGCGCGGTCGATCTTGCCGTTCGCGGTGAGCGGCAGCGCGGGCAGCGGCACGATCGCGCTCGGGACCATGTAGTCGGGGAGGTGCAGCGCCAGCCGCGCGCGGAGCGCCGCCGCGTCGAGGGGCGCCGCGTCCCTGCTCACCACGTAGGCCACGAGCCGCGTCGCGCCGCCGCTGTCCCGCGCCGCCACGACCGCCTCGCGCACCTCGGGCTGCTCGCGCAGGCGCGCCTCGATCTCGCCCAGCTCGACGCGGTGGCCGCGCAGCTTGATCTGATGGTCGGTGCGCCCGAGGAACTCGATCGCGCCGTCGGCCAGGACGCGCGCTCGATCCCCGGTGCGGTACAGGCGGCCGCCCGGGGTGCCGCCGAAGGGATCCGGGACGAAGCGCTCGGCCGTCAGCTCGGGGCGCGCGTGGTAGCCGCGCGTCACGCCGGCGCCGCCGAGGTACAGCTCCCCGGGCACGCCCACCGGCACCGGCTCCATGTTCCTGCCGAGGACGTAGGCCTGCGTGTTGGGCAGCGGCCGGCCGATGGGCACCGTCGCCGCCGATCGGTCGGCCGCGGCGTCGATCGGGTACGTCAGCGATCCGACCGTGGTCTCGGTGGGGCCGTAGTGGTTGACGACGGCGCAATCCGGGGCGAGCGCCCGGATCCGGTCGATGAGCGCCCAGCTCGAGGCCTCGCCGCCCAGCACGAGGCAGCGCGTCGGCAACACGCGCTCGGGGTGCGCCGCCTCGAGCAGCGCCGCGAGGTGGCTCGGGACGATCTTCAGGCCGTCGATGCCGTGGCGGCTCATGGCCTCGGCGGTCGCGTCGGGATCGAAGATCCGCGCCTCGGACAGGACGTGCAGCGCGCGGCCCGAGCAGAGCGCGCCGAAGAGCGACGTGTGCCCGAGATCGGCCGCGACGGTCGAGACCAGCGCCATGCCGCCGCCCTCGGGGAGGGGCAGCCGCGTGAGCACGCCGCGCACGTAGTTCGCGAGGTGGCGGTGCTCCACGGCCACGCCCTTCGGCCGGCCGGTCGAGCCCGAGGTGTAGATGAGGTAGGCGAGGTTCTCGGGTCGGGCCGCGGGGCCGAACGGCCCATCGGGCAGGGCGTTCAGGGCGGCCTCGTCGCGGTCCAGGAAGAGCAGCGCCGGCCCCGGCGCGTCGAACGCGCCGGCCCATCGCTCCTGGGTGATCACGACCCGCGCGCCGCTGTCCTCCACCACCGCGCGGAGCCGCTCGCGCGGGAACTTCGGATCGAGGGGCACGTACGCGGCGCCGGCCTTGAGCGCTCCGAGCAGCGCGACGACCATCTCCGCCGAGCGCTCGACGCACAGGGCGACCCGGTCCTCGGGCCGCACGCCGAGCGCCCGCAGCCGGCGCGCCAGCTGGTTCGTCCTGCGGTCGAGCTCCCGGTACGTCAGCGCCGTCTCCTCGCAGACGACCGCCGGCGCGTCGGGCCGGGCGGCGGCGTGCGCCTCGAACAGCTCGTGGACGCAGGCCGCCGGGAAGGCCGCGGCCGTCGCGTTCCCGCCCTCGAGCAGGCGCCGCCGCTCCGCGCCGCTCACGAGGGGCAGCTCGGCCAGGCGGGCGTGCGGCCGCGCCGCCATCGCCTCGAGCAGCGCGCGGAGCTGCCCGAGCAGGCTCGCCGCGGCGTCGTGCGCGAGGCGGCGGCGCTCGTAGCACACGATGAGCCGGAGCTCGCTCGACGGCTCGACGATGAGCGACAGCGGGTAGTTGTTGCGCCCGGCGGTGAGCGTGGCGTCGCCCTCGCGCACGCCGGGCCGCGGCAGGGGGCGGACGCGCACGTCGCGCACGTCGGAGGGCCCGCCGGGCACGTCTTCCTCGGGGTAGCTGTCGAACACCACGAGCGTGTCGAAGAGCGAGCGCCCGCCCGGCACCTCGCTCCAGCGCTGGACCTGGGACAGGGGGGCCCACTCGTGCTGGCGCAGCTCGCTGTTCCGGTCCTGCAGCCGCGAGAGCCAGGCGGCGAGCGGCTCGTGCTCGTCCACGCGGACCCGCACCGGCAGGGTGTTGATCAGCACGCCGACGATGGCCTCGGCGCCGGGGAGCTCCGGGGGCCGGCCCGACACCGTGGCGCCGAAGACCACGTCGGCCTCGCCGCCGTGCCGGGCGAGCAGGAGGGCCCACGCGCCCTGCACGAGCGTGTTGAGCGTGACGCGCAGGCGGCGGGCGCAGGCCGCGAGCGCCTCCGTCTCCGCCCGCGAGAAGCTCAGCGCCTGCTCGGCGAACGGCGGCGCGTCGCCGCGCGCCGCGGCCGGTCCCGGGCCGGCCTCCATGGGGACCGGCGTCGGCGCCCGGAACCCGGCCAGCGCCTCGCGGAAGAACCGCTCGGCCGTCGCTTCGTCCTGGGCCTGCACCCACGCGAGGTAGTCCCGGTACGGGCGCGCCCGCGGCAGCTCGGGGATCGCGCCCCGCGCGAGCGCCCGATAGACGAGCAGCGCCTCCCTCAGCAGGAGGGCGAAGCTCCACCCGTCCAGCAGCAGGTGATGATGGCTGTTGACGAAGCAATAAGCATCCTCCGCGATCCGGACCAGCGTGAGCCGCATGAGGGGGGCCTTCAGCAGGTCGAAGCCGGCGCGCCGGTCCTCGGCCATCAGCGCGGCCAGCGCCTCCTCGCGCTCGCCCTCGGCGAGCCCGGAGAGGTCGTGGCGCGCGAGCGGGATCGTCACCCGCGGGCGGACGACCTGCACGGGCCTGGCGACGCCCTCCCAGACGAAGCCCGTGCGCAGGATCGGGTGCCGCTCCGCGAGCGCCTGCCAGGCGCGCTCGAAGGCGTCCGGATCGAGCCGCCCCTCCAGGACGAAGGCCGTCTGGACGAAGTACGGGTCGGCGGACCGGTCCGAGACCGCGTGAAAGAGCAATCCCTGCTGGAGCGGGGAGAGATAGTGAATCGACTCAACGTCTTTCTTCTTGGTTGCCATGGCCTCAGTCCAGTCGTGCGAGGATGGAGTCGAGCTCGTCCGCCGCGAGCGCGACGTCGGTGAAGTCCGAGGGCGTGTAGCCGCCGGCGTCGGGTGACAGGCAGTGCGCGATCAGCGCTCTCAGCGCGTCGCGCCACAGCGCGCCGACCGCAGCGACCGTCGCCTCCCGGTGCCGCGCGGCGCTGTAACGGAAGGTCGCCTCGAGCCGGCCGTCGTACACCGCCGCGTCGATCTCGAGGTCGTACGGGAGCGGGCTGCGCGGGTCGTGCTCGGCGCCCGGCGACTCCGCGGCCGCGGAGAACCGCGCGCCCGCGCCGATCACCTGATCCCACTGCCCCAGGTAGTTGAAGGCGACGCGCGGCGCCGGCAGGCGGCGCAGCCGGTCCGCGAGCTCGCCCGTCCCGAGCTCCCGCACCACGCCGTAGGGCAAGCCGCGCCGCGGGACGCGGCGGAGCTGCTCCTTCACCGCCTTGAGCGCGGCGCCTGGCCCCGCGTCCGGCGCCACCTCGAGCACCACCGGGTAGACGCTCGTGAACCAGCCGACGGTGCGCGAGAGATCCGGGTCGTCCCCGTCGAGCCCCCCGCGCCCGTGGCCCTCGACGTCGATCGCAGAGGCGCGCTGCCCTGTCCATCGGCCGAGGGCCAGGGCCAGCGCGGCCAGCAAGACCTCGTCGATCCGCGTCCGGTAGGCGTCCGACACGGACTCCAGCAGCGATCGCGTCTCCGGCTCGGTCAGGCCCGCCGTGAGCGTGGCCATGGCCCGCGCCGACCGATCGCCCCCCGGATCGTCGACGGGCGGCGGCGCCGCGCGCTCCCAGGGCAGCTCGAGCCAGAAGGCCGCTTCCCGCTGCAGGGCGGCGTCGCGCGCGGCGTCCTCCAGGCGCTCTGCCCACCGCTTGAACGAGGCGGTCTTGTCGGGCAGCTGCGCCGGCGCTCCGCGCCGCGCCTGGTCGTAGGCCGTCTGGAGATCGTCGAGCAGGATCCGCCAGGACACGCCGTCGACGACCAGGTGATGCGCGATCAGCAGCAGCCGCCCTGGCCGGCCGGCCCCAAGGTCGAACCCGATCACCCGCAGGAGCGGCCCCGTCGTCAGATCCAGGCTGGCCTGCCACCGCGACGCGTGCGCCTCGATCACCCGCGGCTGCTCGGCCTCGGGCACCCCGGAGAGGTCCGTCCGGTGCGCGACCGCGGCGGGCTCGTCGGGCGCGTACGCCTGACGGAAGCCCGAGCCCTCCTTCGCGTAGCGCAGCCGGAGCGCGTCGTGGTGGCGCAGCAGCGCCTGCACCGCGGCCTCCAGGGCCGGCCACACGAGCGGCTCCTTCGCCGTGAGCAGGAGCGCCTGGTTCCAGTGGTGCGGGTTCGGGAGATCGCGGCCGAAGAACCGCCGCTGGATGGGCGTCAGCGGGACGTCGCCCTCGGCCGCGCCCTCGTCGTCCGGCGCCAGGCTGGCGTCGCCGGAGGCGACCGCGGCGGCGGCCAGCGCCGCGAGGGTCTGGTGCTGGAACATCTGGCGCGCGGTGATGCGCAGGCCGGCCTGCTTCGCCTGGGCCACGACCTGCAGGCTGAGGATCGAGTCGCCCCCCAGCTCGAAGAAGTTGTCGTGGCGGCCGACGCGCTCGCGGCCCAGCGCCGCGGCCCAGATCTGCGCGAGCTGCGCCTCGGCGGCCGTGGCGGGCGCGGCGTCCTGCGCGCCGCCCGGCGGCGCTCCTCCCGCGCCGATCGCGCCGTCCTCGCGCGCCGCCTCGCGCGGCTCCTCGCGCGCCGGCGCGGGCGGCTCCGGCAGCGGCAGCTCGCCGAGGCGCGCGGCCGGCTGGGCCACGATCCCTTCCAGGAGCGCGCGGAGATCGTCCGCCATCCGGCGGATCGAGCGCTCCTCGAAGAGGTCCGTGCTGTACTCGAACGCGCCGCTCAGCTCCTCCGGCGCCGACGCCATGTGGAGCGAGAGGTCGAACTGCGCGCTCCCCGGGTCCACCTCGAGCGGCAGGATCTCGAGGCCGGCGATCGGCCGCGCGGGTCGCGCCGCCTCCTGGAGCGAGAACATCACCTGGAAGAGCGGCGTGTGGCCGAGGTCGCGCGCGGGCCGGAGCGCCTGGACGAGCCGCTCGAACGGCAGATCCTGGTGCGCCTGCGCGGCGAGCACCTCCTCCCGCGCCTGCGCCAGGAGATCGGTGAAGCGCGGATCCCCGCCGAGGTCTGCCCGCAGCACGAGCGTGTTCACGAAGAACCCGATGAGCCCCTCGACCTCGACGCGGGTGCGGCCCGCGATCGGCGTCCCGACGCAGAGGTCCGTCTGGCCGCTGTAGCGCGCGAGCAGCGCCTGGAAGGCCGCGAGCAGCAGCATGAACGAGGTGACCCCCTGGCCGCGCGCGAGCGCGACGAGCTTCGCGGAGAGCTCGCGCGGAAGCGCGAACGCGTGGCGAGCGCCCCGGTAGGAGCGCGCCGCGGGCCGCGGCCGGTCGGTGGGCAGCCGCAGGACCGGCGGCTCCGCGCCGAGCCGCCGCCGCCAGTGCGCGAGCTGCCGATCGAGCGCGGGCCCGTCGAGCCACGCGCGCTGCCATCGGGCGTAATCGGCGTACTGGACCGGCAGCGGCGGGAGCGCCGCGGCGCGCCCCTCGGCGTCGGCGGCGTAGAGCTCCGTCACCTCGCCCACGAGGAGGTTCAGCGACCACCCGTCGGACACGATGTGGTGCAGGACGACCAGGAGGACGTGCTCGCGCTCGCCGAGGCGCAGCAGCGTCGCCCGGAACAGCGGCCCTCCGGTCAGATCGAACGGCCTCCCGGCCTCCTGGTCGAGCGACCGCCGCGCCTCCGCCTCGCGCGCCTCCTCGGGCAGGGCGCGGAGGTCCGCGATCGCGATCCTCACGGGCTGCGACGCGCGCACGACCGCCTCCGGCCGGCCCTCGCGCTCCGCGAACGTCGTGCGCAGGGACGCGTGGCGGCGGACCACCGCCTCGAGGCAGCGCTCCAGCCGGTCCGCGTCGAGCGGGCCGCGCAGGCGCACGGCCGCCGGGACGTTGTACGAGGCCGCGGTCGGCTCGAGCTGCGCGAGGAACCACAGGCGCTCCTGCGCGAAGGAGAGCGGCAGCGGCCCGTCGTGCGGCGCCGCGGCGAGCGGCGGCGCCGGCGGGGCGTCCGGCCGGCGCCGGGCCGCCTCCACCGCGCGCGCCTGGGCCGCGACCGTCGGCGTCTCGAAGAGCGACCGGAGCGGCACCTCGACGCCGAGCGCGCGGCGCACGCGCGCGAGGATCTGCGTCAGCTGCAGCGAGTGGCCGCCGAGGTCGAAGAACGAGGCCTCCGCGGAGACCCGCTCCACGCCCAGCACCTCGGCCCAGATGCCGGCGAGCAGCTCCTCGGTCACCGTGCGCGGCGCGATGAAGCAGAGCGCGTCGCCCGCCTCGGGGGCGGGAAGCGCGGCGCGGTCCACCTTGCCGTTCGCCGTGCGGGGGAGCGCCGGCAGGAGCACGTAGATCGGCGGGACCATGTACTCGGGCACGCGCGCCGCGAGCCAGGCGCGCAGCGCCTCGGCGTCCGGCGCCGGCGCCGGCGCCGCGACGGCCACGTAGGCGACGAGCCGCCGCGCGCCCGGCCGGTCCTCGCGCGCCAGCACCACCGCCTCCTGCACGCCGGCGTGCTCGGCGAGCCGCGCCTCGATCTCGCCGAGCTCGATGCGGTGGCCGCGGATCTTGACCTGATGGTCGCGCCGCCCGACGAACTCGATCGTGCCGTCGTCGCGGTACCGCCCGAGATCGCCCGTCCGGTAGAGCCGCTGTCCCGGCTCCGGGCTGAACGGGTCGGGGACGAACGCGGCCGCGGTGCGGCGCGGGTCGCCCAGGTACCCGCGCCCCACGCCGATCCCGCCCACGTACAGCTCGCCGCGCACGCCGACGGGCAGCGGCGAGAGGAGGTGATCGAGGACGTAGAGCCGCAGGTGGTCCACCGCCGTGCCGATCGGCACCTGCGCCTCGTGCGCCGCGGGGGGCGCCGTCAGCGGGTGCAGCGCCACGTCGTCCGAGCACTCCGCCGGCCCGTACGCGTTCATGAGGGGCACCGCCGGGTAGCGGGTCAGCCAGTCGCGCGCGAGCGCGGCGGTGAGCGCCTCGCCGGTCGGCAGGATCCAGCGCAGCCGCTTCAGGGCGGGCGGCGCGGGGTCCTCGCGCGCCGCGTCCAGCATGCCTTGCAGCACGGCGGGGACGACCTCGACGACGGCGATCCCGCGCCGCTCCAGGTGCTCGAGCAGCCGGCCCGGGTCGCGCGCGACGTCGTCGGGCACGATGTCGACCACCCCGCCGAAGAGCAGGGCGGTGAGGAGCTGCCAGACCGAGATGTCGAAGCACGGCGAGGCCGTCTGCGCGATGACGTCCCCGGCCGCGAGCTCGAGCCGCGGGAGCTTGCTCAGCATGTTGTTGAGCATCCCGCGGCGCTCGACCATCGCGCCCTTGGGCGCTCCGGTCGATCCGCTCGTGTAGATCACGTAGGCCAGGCTCCCGGGTCCGCCGCGCTCGGGCGGGTCGTTGTCGGGCCAGGACATGCGCCGTGTGTCCTCGAGGGTCACGACGGCCGGCCGGCGCGGCGCGCCCACCGAGGAGAAGACTCCTTCCAAAGCCCCGCGATACCGGTCCCGCGTCAGCACCACGCGGGGCTCGCTCGACCCAAGGATCCGCCCGATGCGCTCGGCCGGATAGGCGGGCTCCAGCGGCACGTAGGCCCCGCCGGCCTTGAACACGGCGAGGATCATGATGAGCAGGTCGATCCCGCGCTCGTCGAGCAGCGCCACCCGCTCTTCCGGGCCGACGCCGCGCGCGGCGAGCGCGTGGGCCGCGCGGTTCGCCTCGCGGTTCAGCTCCGCGTAGGTGAGCCGCCGGCCCTCGCACGACACCGCCACGGCGTCGGGCGTCCGCTTCACCTGCGCGTGGAAGCGCGCCGCGAACGAGGAGAGATCGGCCTTCTCCGCCGGCGGCGCGCCGGGCGCCGCGAGCGCCCTTTGCCGCTCTGCCGGCGTGAGCAGCGGCAGATCGCCGAGGCGCGCGTCGGGCCTCTCCGCCATGCCCTCGAGCAGCGCCCCGAGGTGCCTGAGCAGCCGCTCGGCGAGCTCCGGCCGGACGCGCGACCGGTCGTACGAGATCTTGAGGGGCAGCTCCGTGTCCGGCCACGACATGATCGTGATCGGGTAATTCGTGTGCACGCGGTCCTGCACGTCCTGGACCTTGAAGACGATGCGCCCCTCGCGGAGCGCGGGATCGATCGGCGCGTTCTCGAACACGAAGAGGCTGTGGAACAGCGGCTGTCCGCGCTCGATCTCGCTCCAGCGCTGGATGTCCACGAGCGGCGTGTGCTCGTGCTGCCGGAGCCGGAGGTTCTGGTCGAGGAGCGCCGAGAGCCACGGCAGGAGCGGCTGATCGGCGGGGACCGGGACGCGCAGCGGGAGCGTGTTGATGAAGAGCCCCACGATGGACTCGACGTCTGGCAGCTCCGGCGGGCGCCCGGCGACCGTGACGCCGAAGAGCACCTCGGGCTCGCCGCTGTAATGGCTGAGGAGCAGGGCCCACGCCCCCTGCACGATCGTGTTGAGGGTGAGTCGGTGGCGCTGGGCGAGCGCGCGCAGGGCGGCCGTGGGCGCCGCGCCGATCCGGAACACGAGATCGTCGACGCGCCCCTCGTCCTCCGGCGCGGGCGCGGAGCGCTCCTCGAACCCGAGCGGCGTCGGCGCCGAGAAGCCCTTGAGCGCGGACCGCCAGAACGCCTCCGCGGCCGGGAGATCCTGCCGGCCGATCCAGTCGATGTAATCGCGGTACGGGCGCGCGGGCGGCAGATGGGGTGTCTCGCCCCGGACGAGCGCCTCGTAGCAGGCGAGGAACTCCATCATCAGGACCGACGTGCACCACTCGTCGAGGAGGATGTGGTGGAAGCTGTGCACGAGCTCGTAGGTCTGGTCGCCCAGCCGGACGAGGCGGAGGTGCATGAGCGGCGCCTTGCCGAAGTCGAACCCCGCATCGAGCTCGGCGCGCAGCAGCTCGCGGAGGCGGGCCTCCTGGGCCTCGCCGGGGAGGCCGCGGAGGTCGAGCACGTCGAACGGCACCTCCACCGCCTTGTGGACGACCTGGAGGGGGCGCTTCTGGGTCTTCCAGACGAAGGAGGTGCGCAGGATGGAGTGCCGCGCCACGACCAGCCGCCAGCCTCGGACGAACGCGTCGATCCGCACGTCGCCCTCGAGGCGATAGCGGTTCTGCATGAGGTAGATGCCCGAGGACGGGCGGAGCAGCGTGTGGAACAGCATCCCCTCCTGCATGGGCGAGAGGGGATAAACGCTGTCGATGTTGGCGGAGGGGTCAGTCTTGGACACGGTTCACCTGTCGAGCTCTTCCAAGAGATCGCGCCACTCCTCCGGGGAGAGGCCGGCGGCGGGGGTTTCGGGGGAGCGCGGCGGCGCGGCCGCCGGCGGTGCGGCCGGCGGCGGGGCCGACACGGCGAGGAGCGCCGCGGCCTCGGCCACGGTCGGGCTCTCGAAGAGCTGCTTGGGCGAGAGCCGCAGCCCGCGCTGGGCGGCGCGCGCGATGACCTGCAAGGTGACGATCGAGTCGCCGCCCAGCTCGAAGAAATTGTCGTGAATGCCCACCTGCTCGCGGTGGAGCACCTCCGCCAGGACCTCGGCGAGGATCCGCTCCGCCTCGGTGCGCGGCGGGACATAGGGGCGCTCGACCGGCGCCGCCGCATCGGGCGCGGGCAGGGCGCGGCGGTCGACCTTGCCATTGGGCGACAGCGGCAGCCGCGGGAGCGGGAGGATGGGGGCAGGCACCATGTAGGCCGGGAGCGCGTCGGCGAGCCAGGCGCGCAGCGTCTCTGGCTCCGGCGTGGCGCCGTCGCGGCCGGTGACGTAGGCGACGAGGCGCTTTCCGCCGTGGGCCTCGTCGCGGGCGACGACGACGGCCTCGCCCACGCTGGGGTGCAGCAGCAGGCGCGCCTCGATCTCGCCGAGCTCGACGCGCAGGCCGCGGAGCTTGACCTGATGGTCGAGCCGTCCCAGGAACTCGATGGCTCCGTCGGGGCGATAGCGGGCCAGATCGCCTGTGCGGTACAGCCGCCCTCCGGGCGAAGCGCCGAGCGGATCGGGGACGAACCGCTCGGCGCTGAGCGCGGGCCTGTTGTGATATCCGCGCGCGAGTCCGACGCCGCCGATGTGGAGCTCCCCGGCCACGCCCACCGGGACCGGATGGCCATGATGGTCGAGCAGGTAGATCTGGGTGTTGGCGATGGGGGTGCCGATGGGCACCGAGGCGGACGTGTCGAGTGGCTGGCAGGCCCAGGCGGTGACATCGATGGATGCCTCGGTGGGCCCGTAGAGGTTGTGGAGCTCGGCGTGAGGGAGCCGCTCGAAGCATCGCCGCGCGAGCTCGGCGGGCAGGGCCTCGCCGCTGCAGATCACGCGGCGCAGCGACGCGCACGACGAGGCGCCGGGCGTCTCCAGGAAGGCCTGGAGCATCGGGGGGACGAAGTGCACGGTGGTGACGCCGTTGCGGGCGATGAGCTCGATGAGCCGCTCGCCGTCGCGGTGGTCGCCTGGACGGGCGACGACGAGGCCGGCGCCGGTGATGAGCGGCCAGAAGAACTCCCAGACCGAGACATCGAAGCTGAAGGGGGTCTTCTGCAACACCCGATCTTCGGCGGTCAGGCCGTACCGCTCCTGCATCCACTGCAGCCGATTCAAGAGGCCGCGGTGGGTATTGCCGGCGCCCTTGGGGCGGCCGGTCGAGCCCGAGGTGTAGATGGTGTAAGCGAGGTTGTCCGGCGAGACGGCGACGGCGGGCTTGGCGGTCGATTCGCCGTCGAGCTCTGCGCGATCGACGTCGAGGCACAGCAGCTGTGCGCGGTGCGGAGGTAGGCGCGAGGCGACCGGCCACTGGGTGAGGAGCACGGGAGCGGCGGCGTCGTCGAGCATGAAGGCGATGCGCTCGGCGGGGTAATCGGGGTCGATGGGGACGTAGGCAGCGCCGGCCTTGAGGACGCCGAGCAGGGCGACGACCAGCTCGACGGAGCGCTCTGCGGCGACGGCGACGAGCCCATCGGGCCCGACGCCGCGCCGGCGCAGGGCGTGGGCCACCTGGTTGGCGCGCGCGTCGAGCTCTCGATAGCTCAGGCGGCGGTCCTCGAAGATCACCGCCGTCGCGTCCGGCGTCCGCTCGGCCTGCGCCTCGAACAGCTCGTGCACGCGCAGGTCTTCCGGATAGCCGCGCTCCGTCGCGTTCCAGCCGGCCACCGCGCGCCCGGACTCCAGATCTCCGAGCAGCGGGAGATCGCCGACCCGCGCCTCGGGACGGCCGATGATCTGCCGGAGCGCCGCCTCCACGAGGCCGAGCAAGCGGGAGGCGCCCGCGTCATCGAAGCGCCGCCGATCGTACGAGAGGCGCAGCGTCAGCTGCTGTCCCGGCAGGACGGTCAAGGTGAGCGGGTAATTGGTCTGATCCTCGAACGCGACGTCGCGGACCCCGAGCCCGGGCAACCCCTGCTGCACCCGGGGGTCTCTCGGATAGTTCTCGACGACGAGGAGGCTCTCGAACAGCGGCTGTCCCGCCGGGATCTCGCTGAAGGCCCGCGCCTCTGCGAGCGGCGTGTGCTCGTGTGGCCCGAGTTCGGTCGTCGCCCGCAGGAGATCGCGCAGCCACGCCGCGACGGTGGCGGCCGGCGGCACGGCCACGCGCAGCGGGAGCGTGTTGATGAAGAGCCCCACCATGGACTCGATCCCCGGAAGCGGCGCCGACCGCCCGGCGACGGTGACGCCGAACAGCACGTCGTCGGTCCGCGCGGTCCGGCCGAGCAGCAGCGCCCAGGCGGCCTGGACGAGCGTGCTCGACGTCACGTGGTGCTGCTGCGCGAAGCGCTGGAGGCGCGCCGTGACCGGCTCCGGCAGCGCGACCGCCGCGGTCCCGTACCCGGTCGCCCCCTCGGCCGGCGCCGGCCGCTCCAGGGGCAGCGGCGTCGCCGCGCCGAACCCCGCGAGCGCCCGCCGGAAGAACGGCTCCTCGCCGCGCGCGTCGCGCCCGCGCAGCCAGGCGATGTACTCGCGGTAGCGCCGGCGCGAAGGCAGCGCGACCGCGCGGCCCGCGCGCAGGGCGTCGTACGCGGAGAACGCGTCCTGCAGCACCAGGGCCGCCGACCACCCGTCGAGGAGCAGGTGGTGATGGCTCCACAGCACGACGTGGGCCTCGTCGTCCACGCGCAGGAGCGCGAGGCGCATCAGCGGACCCCGGGCCAGATCGAAGCCGCGCGCGCGGTCCGCCTCGAGGCGCGCCGCCACCCGCGCCCGCTGCTCCTCCGCGCCCGCGCCGCGCCAGTCCTCGACCTCGATCTCCAGCGCGGTCGCCGCGCCCGGCCGCCGCACGATCTGGAGCGGCTCGTCGGCGCCCTCCCAGGCGAAGGTCGTGCGCAGGACGCCGTGGTGCTGCACCACCGCCTCCCAGGCGCGGCGGAAGGCGCCTGCGTCGAGCGCCCCCAGCAGCCGGCACGTCACCTGCTCGACGTAGGCCCCGTCGCCGGGCTCCCACAGGCTGTGGAACAGCAGCCCCTGCTGGAGCGCGCTGAGCGGCATCACGTCCTCCACGTCGCGGCCGGGCCCGAGCAGGCGGTCGAGCGTCGCCTGATCGAGCCGCGCCAGCGGGAAGTCCGACGGCGTGCACCCACCCGCGCCGGGCTCGAGGCAGCGGGCGACGAGGGCGCGCAGCCGCGCCGCGAAGTCGTCGCGGAGCCGCTGGATCGTCTCCGGCCGGTAGCGCGCGCCGCTCGCGCTCCACGTGACCTGGAGGCGCCCGCGGACGACGGCGGCGTCGACCTCCAGCTCGTAGCCCCGCGGCGCCCGCGGATCGCGCTCGGCCCCGGCGTCCTCCTCGGCGAGCGCGAAGAGCTGGCTCGCCGCGAACAGGTCGTCCCACTGCCCCAGGTAGTTGAAGCTCACCGCGGGCGCGGGCTGCCCCGCGAGCGCCGCGCCGCGCTCGCTCAGGTAGCGCAGCAGGCCGTACGTGCCCCCGCGGCACGACGCGCCGCGGAGCTGCTCCTTCACCCCCTTGAGCGCCTCGTCGCACGCCGCGTCGGGCGCGACCTCGAGCCGCACGGGGTAGAGGCTCGTGAACCACCCGACCGTGCGCGAGACATCCGCGTCGTCCAGCGCGTCGCGCCCGTGGCCTTCCACCTCGACGAGCACCGCGGGATCGCCCGTCCACCGCGCGAGCGCCCCGCCGAGCGCGGTGAGCAGCAGCTCGTCGACCCGCGCCCGGTACGCCGACGTCGCCGCGAGCAGCGCGCGGGTCTCGCCCTCGTCCAGCCGATCGATGCGGCGGACCGTGTCGCCCTCGAGCCCGGCGCCGGCCGGATCGTCCGCCGGCAGCGGCGCCGTCCCCCGCGCAGCGGCGATCCACGCGTCGGCCTGCCGCGCCACCTCCTCGGACTGGGCGCGCGCCGCGAGGCGCCGCGCCCAGGACCCGAAGGCGGTGGTCCTCGCGGGGAGCCGGATCTCCTCGCCGGCCGCCCGCTGCCGGAGCGCGGTCTCCAGATCCTCGAGCAGGATCCGCCACGAGACCGCGTCCACGACGAGGTGGTGCGCGACGAGCAGCAGCCGGCCGCGGCGCTCCGGGCCCAGGTCGAACAGGACCGCGCGGAGCAGCGGCCCCTCGCTCAGGTGGAGCCGCGCCTGCCACGGCCCCGCCGCGCGCGAGAGCGCCGCCGCTCGCTCGGCGTCCGGCACCCCCGACAGGTCCACGCGCGCGACCGCCGCGCCGGCCGCGCCCCCGTGGCGCTGCCGCCACACGCCGCCCTCGCGGGTGAACCGCAGCCGCAGCGCCTCGTGGTGCTCCGCCACGGCCACGACCGCGGCCTCGAGCGCCTCCGCCGCCACCGGCGCCCGCAGCTCCAGCAGCACGGACTGGTTCCAGTGGTGCGGATGCTCCCCGACGTGTTCGAAGAACCAGCGCTGGATGGGCGTGAGCGGCACGTCGCCGTCGAGCGGCTCGGCGGCCGCGCTCGCCGCGGGGGCGGCCTCGGCCACCGCGGCCAGCTCGGCGACGGTCTGGTGCTGGAAGATCTGCCGGGGCGCGATCGAGAGGCCCGCCGCGCGCGCGCGCGCCACCACCTGGAGCGCCAGGATCGAGTCGCCGCCCAGCTCGAAGAAGTTCTCGCGGACGCCGACCGCGGTCCGGCCGAGGAGCTCCGCCCAGATCCCCGCGAGGGCCTCCTCGGCCTGCGTCCGCGGGGCCGCGGCCTCGCCCGCGCCCTCCGCGGCGGGCGCCGGCAGCGCGCGCCGGTCGATCTTGCCGTGCGGCGTGCGCGGCAGCTCGTCCAGCACGACGAAGGCCGACGGCACCATGTAGTCGGGCACCTGCTCCCGCAGCGCCCGCCGGAGCTGCTCCGGCGAGACGCCCTCGGCGGCGGCGACGTAGGCGACCAGCCGCCGATCCTCCGGCCGATCCTCGCGCACGATCGCGACCGCGCCGCGCACGCCGGGGTGCTCGGCGAGCCGCGCCTCGATCTCGCCGAGCTCGATCCGGAAGCCGCGCAGCTTCACCTGGTGGTCCACGCGCCCGGCGAACTCGAGCTGCCCGTCCGCCCGCCACCGCGCGCGGTCGCCGGTCCGGTACATCCGCTCGCCCGGCCGCCCCGCGAACGGATCGGGCACGAAGCGCTCCGCGGTCAGCCCGGGGCGCGCCCAGTAGCCGCGCGCGAGCCCCTGGCCGCCGAGGTACAGCTCGCCCACCACGCCCACGGGCGCGAGCCGCCCCGCCGCGTCGAGCACGTAGGCCCGCGCGCCCGCGATGGGCCTGCCGATGGGCGGCACGGCGGACGCGGGGCCCGCGCCTCGGGCCGTGAGATCGCACGCGGTCGCCACGACCGTGGCCTCGGTCGGCCCGTACGTGTTGACGAGGCGCACCCGCGCGGCCGCCGACGCGCGCCAGGCGCTCACGCGCTCGGGCAGGGCCGCCTCGCCGCCGATGATGCAGAGCCGCAGGCCGGGCGGCAGGGTCAGGCGCCCTCCGTGCGCGAGCTCCGCGGCCACGCGGTGCCAGTACATGGTCGGCAGATCCAGCACCGTCACGCCCTGCGCCGCGCACGCCTCGAGGAAGGCGGCCGGCGACTCGAGCATCGCCTCGGTGCGCAGCACCAGCGCGGCGCCTCGCAGGAGGCAGGGGAAGATCTCCTCGGCGCTGGCGTCGAAGCTCAGCGACGCGAACTGCAGCACGCGGTCCGAGGGCGCGATCTCGTAGAGCGCCGCCGCGGCCTCGACGAAGCCCGCGATCGCCCGGTGCGGGACGACGACGCCCTTGGGCACGCCCGTCGATCCGGACGTGTACAGGATGTACGCGGCCTGCTCGGGCGACGGATCGCCCGGCGGCGGCGCCGCCGGCTCCCCGCGGAGCTCGGTCCAGCCCGGATCGAGGCGGATCAGCGCGGGGACGCCGGACAGCCCGTCCGCCGCCTCCGCGCCGGTCACCGCCACGCGGACGCCGGCGTCGGCGACCATCGCGGCGATCCGATCCCGCGGCGTGGTCGGATCGATCGGCACGTAGGCGCCGCCTGCTTTGAGCACCCCGAGCACGGCGACGACCATCTCGATCGAGCGCGGCAGGCACACGCCCACGCGCGCCTCGGGCCCGACGCCGCGCCGCCGCAGGCGCTGCGCGAGCTGGTTCGCGCGCCGATCGAGCTCGCCGTACGCGATCGATCGCCCCTCGTGGACGACGGCCACGGCCGACGGCGCGAGCGCGGCCCGCGCCTCGAAGCTCCGGTGCAAGGCGCGCGGCGCGCGCTCCTTTGCCGCGGCCGCGCCCCACGCGAGCACGCGCGCGCGCTCCTCCGGCGCGAGCAGCGGCAGCTCGGACAGGCGCGCCTCCGGGCTCGCCGCGGCGCCCGCGAGCAGCCGCTCGAGGTGCCCGGCGAGGCGCTCGATCGAGGCCTCGTCGAACAGGTCCGTGTCGTACTCGATCGCCCCGGCGAGGCCGCCCTCGTCGGCGGCCATCTCCAGCGACAGATCGAGCTGGGCGCCGCCCGCGTCGAGATCCACGAGGCGCGCCTCGAGCCCGGGGATCTCGGGGGCCTGCCGGAGCGCGGGCTGCAGCGCGAAGAGCACCTGGCAGAGCGGCGCGTGGGAGAGGTCCCGCGCCGGGCGCAGCGCCTCCACGACCTGGTCGAACGGCACCTCCTGGTGCGCCTGGACCTCCCGCACCGTCTCGTTCACGCGCGCGAGCAGCGCGGCGAACGTCGGATCGCCGCCGAGGTCGGTGCGGAGCACGACCGTGTTGGCGAAGCAGCCCACGAGCCCTTCCAGATCGGCCCGGCTCCGGTTCGTCACCGGCGTGCCCACGCGGATGTCGAGCGAGCCCGTGACCCGCGCGAGGAGCGCCTTGAACCCCGCGACCAGCACGGCGTAGAGGGTCGTCTCCTCGCGCCGCGCCAGGGCGCGCAGCGCGCCGGTGAGCGCGGCCGGCAGCCGGAAGAAGTACCGCGCCCCGCGGTAGCGCTGGATGGCCGGCCGGGGCCGGTCCGTCGGCAGCTCCAGCAGCGCGTCCTGGCCGGCGAGGCGCCGGGTCCAGAAGTCGAGCTGGGACCGGAGCGCGCCCGACGCGAGCCGCTCGCGCTGCCAGTGGGCGAAGTCCGCGTACTGCAGCGGCAGCTCCGGCAGCGGGGAGGGCCGGCCCGCCGCGAACGCGGCGTAGAGCGCGGCGAACTCCTGCAGGACGAGGCCCGTGGACCACCCGTCGAAGGCGATGTGGTGAACGACCCAGACGAGGACGTGCTCGTCCTCCCGCAGCCCGAGGAGCGCGAGCCGCAGCAGCGGGCCGCGCTCGAGGTCGAAGGGGCGCCGCGCCTCGCGCTCGATCAGGCGCCGGGCCTCCGCGTCGCGCTGGGGCTCGGGCAGGCCGGTCAGATCGATCCGCGGCACGCGCGGCGCGCCCTCCGGCCGGATCACCTGGACCGGCTGGCCGTCGACGACGCCGAACGTCGTGCGCAGGATCTCGTGGCGCCGCACGATCTCGGCCACGCACCGCTCCACCACGCCGGCGTCGAGCGACCCGGTGAGCCGCACGGCGGCGGCCAGGTTGTAGGAGGCGCTCTCGGGCTCGAGCTGGGCCAGGAACCAGAGCCGCTCCTGGGCGAAGCTCATCGGGAAAACGAAGACGTCCTCTTGCATGGAAGAACCTCAGCGGGCCTTGGCCCGGAAGGGCTCGGCCATCGCGACATGGACCTTGCGCGGGCCCCGGAAGGGCGTGCGTCCGTGGGCGACGAGCATGTTGTCCACGAGCAGCACGTCCCCCTCCTGCCAGGGGAACTCCACGGCGACCTGCCTGTAGACCTCGCGTATCTCGTCGAGGACCGAGCTCTCGATGGGAGACCCGTCGCCGTAACACGCGTTGCGGGGCAGGTCGTCCTCGGGGAAGACCGCGAGCAGCGCCTCGAGCACCGCCGGCTCCAGGTTGGAGACGTGGAACAGGTGAGCCTGGTTGAACCACACGTGCTCTCCGGTGCGCGGGTGGGTGGCCACGGCCTGGCACACCTGCCGCGTGCGCAGCTCGCCGCCCGGCTTCCACTCGCACGCGATGCCGTGCTCATGGCAGAAGCGCTCGACCGCGGCCCGGTCGTTCGTGCCGAAGACCTGCTGCCACGGGACGTCCAGGCCGCTGCCGTAATTGCGCACGTACATCACCTTCCTCGCGGTGAAGCGCTCGCGGATCCGGGCAGGGACGCGGCGGAAGACCTCTCGGCTGTCCGCGAGCGGGGTGCTGCCCCCCTCGGCGGCGGCCTGGGCGCAGTGGAACCAGATCTTGAGCGGCCACTCGAGCGTGTACGACTGCTCGTTGTGGAGCGGGATGTGCTGGTGGGCCGGGTACTCCGTCGACGTGTAGATGCGACTCTGCAGGTGGGAGCGCGGCGTCGAGCCGAACGTGTAGTCGAGCAGCTCCGGCGTCACGAGCTTGACGAAGGCCTCGAAGTCCGCGAGCGCGCGCACCGGGAACCCGCGGAACAGCACCGCTCCGTACGAGGTCAGCGCCTCGTCCGCGCACGCCCGGACGGCCGCGGCGAGCGCGGGGACGGCGGAGGCGTCGCCGCGCCGGAGCGGGCTCGCGATCAGGGGGAACGCGGCGCCGGGGAGGCAGGACCGCGCGAGGCCGTCCGCCTCGCCCCGCGGCGCCGCCGGCGACACGGCGTGGAGCTCCGTCACGACGACCGGCCCTCCTGCGCGTCCATCTGCTTGCGCAGGCTGAGCGGCCGCATGTCGGTCCAGACCTCCTTGATGTGATCGAGGCACTCCGCCTTGGTGCCGGCCTTGCCCGCGTCGCGCCACCCGAGCGGGTTTTCCCGGTACTCGGGCCATATCGAGTACTGCTCCTCGTGGTTCACGACGACTTTGTAAATGGTGTTGTCTTCATGCTCTTCGCTGGCCATAGACTCCTCCGTTCGAGATGTGGTGTTCGATGTCATCGGCGCTCGGGAACGAGCGTGAGCGTGCGCGTGGCCGGGCCTGACAGGAGCGGCAGAGGGCGCCCGTCGACCCAGGCGCGCTGCTGATCGCGGTAGTGGGGCGACAGCGGATCTCCCGACTGGCCGGCCGGCATGTGCAGGATGCCATCGGGCTCGTGGCCCGGCGCGACGACGAGCCGCTCGCTGGCGCCGAGCGTGCGGGTCGCGAGGCGCACGCAGAAGCCGCAGCCCGGGAGCGGCTCGTCGGGCATGTTGAGGCGCGCGGCGAGCTCCGGCGCCCGGCCGAGCGGGTGCGCGATCCGCACCCGGCTCACCGCGCCCCAGGGGATCTGGTCGAGGGGTCGCCCGCCGTGCTCCTCGTGGAGCGCGGTCACGGCCTTCTCCAGCGCCGCGAGGACGAAGGCGTCCCAGCCGCCCTCCGGCGCCGGCACGAGGTCGGGCGACCGCTCGTCGAGCGCGCGCTGGAGCGGCGTGTCGATGTCCGGCAGCGCGAGCGAGAGGGTCGGCTCCGCGGCGCGGCCCGCGCCGAGCCACGCGGCGAACACCGCGTCGGCGAGGGCGCGCCGGAACCGCATCAGGAGCGGCAGTCCGACGCCGGACACGTCCGCCCGGCCGTCCCACGCCGCGATCGCGCGCCGCGCCTCGGCGAGCGCCGGCCGGCGGGACAGCGCCGCGCCGTCGAGCGCGCGCAGCGCGAGGTCGCGGTAGACGTCGAAGAACCTCGCCTCGGTGTCGAGCTGCAGCGCGAACAGGTCCGCCTCGGTGACCGGGCGCGCCTCGCGCAGGCGCTCGGTGATGCGGTAGGCGCGGTAGCCGTTCGCGTAGTCGCGGCCGAGCGCCGGCGCGCCCTCGCCGAGCGGCATGCGGTGGTTGGCGTTGACGACGAACCCCGACGGCGGATCGACGACGCGCGGCAGCGCGGCGGCGGGCACGTAGCCGTCCCAGCCCGCGCGCCCGTCCGCCCACGAGACGCTGACCGAGCCGTCGAAGCCGCGGCGCCGCGGCACGCGCCCGGTGACGGTCCACGCGACGCGGCCGCGCCGGTCGGCCAGGAGGACGTTGCACCCGGGCCCGCCGGCGGCGTTCATCACCGCGGCCGCCTCCTCGATGCTGCGGGCGCGATCCATCTCGAGGAGCCCGAGGTCGACCCCCTCGGGATCGAGCGCCGTCCAGCGGACCGCGACCTCCGCTCCGAGGAGCGGCCGCGGCGCGACGCGCCCCCAGATCGTGCCGCGGACGGTGACGGCGACGTCGGGCTCGCCGCGCACCGCGATCGTCTCCTGCGCGACGTCGAACCGCTTCCACCCGGCGGGCGTCCGGTACTCGCCGGGGCGCTCGGGGTGGGTCTCGATCTGGACGAGATCCATCGCGTCGCCGTCGAGGTTGGTCATCCCCCAGGCGACATGGCCGTTGGTCCCCGCGATGACCATGGGCACGCCGGGCAGCACGACGCCCGTGATCTCGCGGCCTTCATAGCGGAGCTCCGCGCGATAAAAGATGTTGGGGACGCCGAGCTCGAGGTGCATGTCGTTCGCGAGGATGGCGCGGCCGTCCCGCGTCCTTTGCCCGGCCACCGCCCAGCCGTTCGAGCCGACCGGCGCCTCGCCGGCGTCGTCGCTGAGCACCGCGGCGGCCCACGCGCGCTCCCGGCTCTCGGCCACGAGCGCCCGCAGCTCCTCGCCCGGCAGCGGCGGCGTCGCGGGCGCGTGGGCGCCGAGCAGCGCCTTCGTGTAAGGGTCCGTGTCCTCGAACAGGAAGGCCGTCACGCGCTTCGGGAGGGTGCGCGTCAGGACCGTGCGCGTCCGCTCCGCGTCCTCGGTGACGCTGAGTGCGTTGAACATCCCCAGCACGACGAGGACGCTGTCCTCGGGGCGCCACGGCTCGGGCCGATAGCCCAGCTGCTGGACCTCGACAGGCAGCGTCTCCGCGCTCCGGAGATAGGCGTTGACGCCCTCGGCGTACGCGTCGAGCGCGGCGCGCTGGCTCGCGGGCAGGCGCGCCAGGATCGCCCGCGCCGCCTGCGGGAAGCCGTAGAGCCGCTGCCGGGTGTCGGCCTCCAGCAGATCGCGCCCGAGGACCTCGGCGAGGCGCCCTCCGCTGCTCCGGCGGAGCAGATCCAGCTGGAACAGCCGGTCGCGCGCCGTGGCGACGCCGAGGGCCCGGAGGGCGTCCAGCCGCGAGGCGGCGCGGATCGCGGGGATCCCGAGGCCGTCGTAGGCGATCGTCGCCGCGCCCTCGAGGCCGGACACGGTCGTCGCGCTGCCGGCGCGCGGCGCCGGGGCGCGGACGTCGGCCTGCTTTCCCTCCGCGCAGCCGGCGATCGCCAGCGAGAGGAGGGCCGAGAGGTGGAGTGAGCGGACGTTGCGCATCAGAGCTCCTGCTTTGCGGCCGTGAGGGCCTCGTGGCCGCGGGCGCCGGGCTCCAGCGCGGCCTGTTGCGGATCGACGTGCAGGCGGAGGGCCTCCGCGGACAGGACCCGGCCTGGCTCGTCGACGCGGGCGCTCGCGGCGCGCTCGTCCCGCGTCGATCGCGGCGCTGCGCCGGGCGCGGCCGGGGCCGCGGGCAGCTCGGTCAGACGGCCGAAGTCGAGCCGCAGGCAGCGATCCGCGAGCGCGAAGTACTGGTCGTCATGGGTGATGACGAGGGCGGTCTTGCCCCTCGCGCGGAGCTCCGGCAGAAGCTCGGTGTAAAAGACCCTTCGAAACTGCGGGTCCTGGTCGGACGCCCACTCGTCGAAGACGTAGAACGGCCGGTCTTCCAGATAGGCAGTCAGCAGGGCGAGGCGCTTGCGCTGACCCTGCGAGAGGCCGCTCACGCGCAGCGCGCCCTCCTCGACGCGCACCCGGTGATCGAGCTGCAGCCGCTCGAGGTAGCGCCGGGCGCGCTCGTCGAGGCCGGGGTCGTCCAGGCCGAGCAGGTGCTCGAAGAGGTGGTACTCCGCGAAGACGACCGAGAAGAGCTGCCGATACCGCGCGCGGCTCGCGTCGTCGACCGGCGCGCCGTCGAGCCGGATCTCGCCGGACTCCGGCGCGTAGAGGCCGAGGAGCAGCAGGGACAGCGTCGTCTTGCCGCTGCCGTTGCCGCCGACGAGGAACACGAGCTCGCCGGGCCGGAAGGTCAAGTCGATGGGCCCGAGCTGGAAGCTGCCTTCTTCCTTCTCCCGGTAATACCGGTGCGTGACGCCGGAGAGCGCGATGCGCTCGAACGTGGCCGGGCCCTCCGCGCGGCCTTCGCCCGTGGGCGCGTCGGGGGCCGGCGTCGGCCCCTGCTCCGGGGTCAGCGCGAGCCCGAGCGCGCTCGCCTTCGAGAGCGCGACGCTGGCGCGCCCGACGGCCGGCAGGAACTCGACCGTCTGCGCGAACGGCGTCATCAGGAAGAGCATCGCCAGCACCACGCCGGACACCGCCGGCGGCGCGAGGCCTGCCCAGGCCGGGAGCGCGAACAGCGCGAGCCCGAGGACGGCGTAGAAGAGCAGCGCGCCCCAGCCCATCGCGACCGCGTACTCGGTCGTGCCCGCCACGAACTCGCGCTGGTACGTGGCGACGCTGCCGCCGAGGACGTCGGACAGGAACGACCGGCCGCGCCGGCCGTGCATCTTGAGCTCCTTGATCCCGCCGGTCAGCCCGCGGAAGTGCTGGAACAGGGCGTCGCTCGTCTCGCGGGCGCGCGTGAAGGCGCCGATCGCGCGCCGCGCGTGCCACCGGAAGAGCGCGGCGCCGACCCCCATCGCGCCGAGCACGATGGCCAGCGCCGACCCCGAGATGTGTCCGATGTACGCCAGGCAGCCGAGGACGGTGGCCACGTTGACGCAGAGCAGGGGCAGGACGACGTAGGCCTGCGTGATGACGGCCGGATCGTCGTTGAGCGCCGCCAGCAGCCGGTGGGCGCCGAGCTGCTCGACGTGGCGCAGCGGCGCGTCGAGGATGCGCCGGCTGAGCTGCATGCGCAGCTCCGCGATCATGGCCTGTCCGAGGCGGGTCAGGAGCACCTGGGACACGGCCCTGCTCAGCACGCCGACGGCGGCGAGCCCCGCGAAGCCCCACGCGAGCTGCGCCGCGGGGCGGCCGTCGCCCGAGAGCGCCTCCTGGACGAGGGAGATGACGCCGGCGCCGGCGAGCCCGCTGATCGCGCCGGCGGCGACGGCGATCAGGAGGGGCCGGCGGGCGCGGCGCACGAGGAAGCCGAGCGCGCTCATCGCCGCTTCTCCTTCGGGTCTGCCGGCGCCTTCGAGGCGTCGTCCGGCTCGCCGCTCGGGCGCGCCGGCGCCTGCGGGCCTCCTGCGGCGGGGAGCCGCCGCGCGGTCCGGGGCAGCGCGACCAGCGCCGGCTCGGGGCTCGCGGGCGCCTGGCCTCGCGCGGCCTGGATGCGCTGCGCGACGGCGGCCACGGTCGGCCGCTCGAAGAAGTCGCGGAGCGACAGCTCCACCTGGAACGTCTCGCGGACGCGGTTGAGGATCTGCAAGGCGAGGAGCGACTCGCCGCCGAGCTCGAAGAAGTCCTTCTTGGGATCGAGGGGATCCAGGCCGAACGCGCGCGCCCAGATCGCCGTCACCTCCGCCGTCACCGCCTCGGGCGAGAGGCGCTCGGCGGCGCCGGCGGCGGCCGCCCCGGCGCGCGGGGGCGGCTCGTCGCGACCGGCAGCCGCGGCGGCGTCGCCGGGGGCTCTGGCGTCGCCGGCGCCGAGCCGCCGGGCCAAGGCGGCGCCCTCGTCGTCGCTGGGCAGGCCCTGGAGCGGGCGCGCCGAGACGATCACCTGCGGCAGCGCGGCCTGGCTGAGGACGCGGTGGAACGCCTGCTGGCCTTCCTCCGGGCGCATCCCGTCGAGGATCACGTCGTCGAGCCCCAGGGCGAGGAGGCGCGCCTCGGCGCGGGCGGCCATGCCGACGTTGCGCCAGCGATCGAGGTCGACGGAGACCGTGTACGGTCCTGGGCGGCGCGCGCAGGCTTGCGCGAACGCGTCGAGGAACGCGTTTGCGGCCGCGTACCCCGCCCGCGCGAGGCCGCCGCTCAGCGCGGTGACCGAGGAGCAGAGCAGGACGAAGTCGGGCCGGAGGGAGCGGGCGATCTCGTCGAGCGCCATCGCGCCGAGCGCCTTGGGGGCGAGCTCCGCGTGGAGCGCGTCCGCCGAGAGCCGCTCGATGAGCCCGCCGCCCGCGACGCCGGCCGCGTGGATCAGGCCGTGCAGGGCGCCGAACCGCGCCAGCGCCTCGCGCGCGGCGGCGCGCATCTGCGCGGCGTCGGTGGCGTCGGCGCGCACCGTCACGACCTCGGCGCCGGCCTGCTCGAGCGCCGCGAGCCGCAGGCGCTGCTCGTCGGTGGGCGCCGAGCGGCCGGTGAGGATCAGCCGCGCGCGCACGGTGCGCGCGAGGTAGTCGGAGAGCCACAGCCCGACGCCGCCCAGCCCGCCGGTGATGAGGTAGACGCCGCGCTCGCGCAGCAGGGCGGGGGCGCCCTGGGCCGGCTTGAGCGGGACCGGCTCGACGGCGGGCGCCCAGCGATGGGGGCCGCGGTAGGCGACGACGGGGGGGCCGGCGTCGGAGCGCGCTTCTGCGAGGATCCGCTCGGCGATGGGGTCGGCCTCTGCGGCGTCCGGGGTGGCGGCCTCGAGGTCGATCACGCGGCAGCGGACGTGCGGGTACTCCAGCGGGATGCTCCGGCAGATCCCGAGCAGCGTGGCGTGCTCCGGGCGCAGGGCTTCTCGCCCGGTCAGGTCGTGCAGGCCGCAGGCGAGCGCGATCAGGTGGGCGCCTGCCGGCAGCTGGCTCAGCGTGCGCGCCAGCCAGAGCAGGCTGAGCGAGCCCCGGCGCTGCGCATCCTGGAACGCGCCGGGGTCGAGGTGCGCCTGCGGGGCGCCGTCGAGGCTGAAGGCGTGGATGATCCGCGCGGGCTGCCCGGCGTCCGCGCCGAGCTCCCGGGCCAGCGCGGCGTAGTCCTCGGGCTGATCCGGGCGAAGCGTGAAGGCGCGCTCCGCGGGGCGCGCGAAGCGCTCGCCGCTCCTGACGCGGGTGACCCGCCGCCCGGCGCGCTCGAGGCGTTCCACGATCCGGGGGGCGATCTCCGCCTCGTCCGCGAAGACGACCCAGTGCGCCCCGTCGTCCCCGGGCGGGAGCGGCTCCAGCGGAGCGCGCTTCCACGAGGGGATGTAGAAAAATCCACCCAGGTCAGACGCTGGGGTCGAGGTGGACCCGACCGGGGTTGAGCCGACCGAGGTTGAACCGACCGGGGTTGAGGTGGACCCGACCGAGGTTGAGCCGACCGAGGTTGAGCCGACCGGGGTTGAGGTGGCCCCGACCGTGGTTGAGGTCGCCCCCGTCGCCTCCGGGCGCTCCAGCCAGTACCGCTTCCGCTCGAACGGGGTTGCCGGCAGCGCGACGCGCCGCAGGCGCCGTCCCGCTTGCAGGCCTGCCCAGTCCACCGGAGCGCCGGCCACCCAGAGCCGCCCGACCGCGTCGAGCAGCGCCGCCCCCGCCGCCCCCCCGGCTCCCGCCGCTCCCGCCTCGCGGACCGCGGGCATCGACGCCAGCGCGAGCGACTCCCCCGCGACCTGCCGGCACAGCGCCGTGAGCGTCTGCCCCGGCCCGACCTCCAGCAAGATCCGCTCCGGCTCCTCCCGCAGCGCCGTCACGCCGCCGGCGAAGCGCACCGTGCTCCGCAGGTGCCGGACCCAGTAGCCCGGATCCTGCGCCTCCGCCGCGGTGATCCAGGTCCCGGTGACGTTCGAGACCCACGGGATCCGCGGCGCGCGCAGCGTGACCCTGCCCACCGCCTCTCGGAACCCATCGAGCGCCCCCTCCATCAGGTGGGAGTGGAACGCGCGCGACACCCGCAGCCGGCGCGCCTCCACCCCGCGGCCCGCCGCCTCGCGCTCGACCCGCTGGATCGCCGCCGTCCGCCCCGACAGCACGCACTGCCGCGGCCCATTCACCGCGGCCAGCGCGACCTCCTCGCCGAGCCACCCCGCCACCTCCGCCTCGGACGCCGACACCGCGAGCATCGCGCCCTCCGGCGTCGCCTCCATCAGCCGCCCCCGCGCCGCGACCAGCGCGAGCGCGTCGTCGAGCGACAGGCACCCGGCCACGCACGCGGCCACGAGCTCGCCAACGCTGTGCCCGAGCATCGCGTCGGGGGTCAGGCCCCACGCCATCCACAGCCGGGCGAGCGCGTACTCGACGACGAACAGGGCGGGCTGCGTCATCGACGTGCGGTCGAGGCGCCGCGCGGCGTCCTCGAGCTCCGCGGGCGCGGGGAACAGCAGCGCCCGGATGTCCAGGCCCAGGTGGCGCTCGAGCCGCGACGCGCAGGCGTCGACCTCGGCCCGGAACACCGGCTCGGTCTCGTACAGATCGCGCCCCATGTTGGGCCGGTGGGCGCCCTGCCCCGGGAACAGGAACGCCACCGGCCGCGGCCCGGCCACGGGCCCTCCCGTGCGCAGCGCCCCGCCGCGATCGCGCAGCGCGAGCGCCGCCTCCTCCCGCGAGCGGCACACCACCGCGCGGCGGTGCGCGAACGCCCGGCGCCCGAGCTGCTGCGTGTGCGCCACGTCGCCGAGCGCGAGCTCCGCGTGCGCCTCGAGGTGCTCCGCCAGCGCGTCGGTCAGCCGCTCGAGCGACGCGCTCGACCGCGCCGAGAGCACGAGCAGCTCGCACGCCCGCGGCGGGTCCGCCTCCGGCGGGGGCGGCGCCTGCTCGAGGACCACGTGCGCGTTGGTCCCGCCGAGCCCGAAGGCGCTCACGCCGGCGCGGCGCGGCGCCCCTTCGGGCGTCCACGCCGCGAGCCCGGCGGCCACGTAGAACGGGCTGCTCTCGAGGTCGAGCGCGGGGTTGGGAGCGCGGAAGTGCAGGCTGGGCGGGATGCGCCCGTGCGCCACGGCGAGCGCCGCCTTGATCAGCCCGGTGACGCCCGCGGCCGCGTCCAGGTGCCCGACGTTGGTCTTCGCCGATCCGATCGCGCAGAAGCCCTCCCGCTCGGTCGTCGCCCGGAAGGCCCGGGTCAGCGCGGCGATCTCGATCGGATCGCCGAGCGGCGTCCCGGTGCCGTGCGCCTCCACGTACCCGATCGAGTCCGCGTCGACGCCCGCGGCCGCGTGGGCGGCGCGGATCACGCGGGCCTGGCCCTCGACGCGCGGCGCGGTGTAGCCCACCTTGGCCCGGCCGTCGTTGTTGACGGCGGAGCCCTTGATCACCGCGATGATCGCGTCCCGAGCGGCGATCGCGTCGTCGAGCCGCTTGAGCAGGACCACGCCCACGCCGCTGCCGCCGACGGTGCCGCGGGCCTGCGCGTCGAAGGCGCGGCAGTGGCCGTCGGGCGACGCGATCGCGCCTTCCTGGTAGAGGTACCCGACCTTCTGCGGGACGCCGATCGAGACGCCCCCGGCCAGCGCGAGGTCGCACTCGCCGGTGAGCAGCCCCTGGCAGGCCAGGTGCACGGCGACGAGCGACGTGGAGCAGGCCGTCTGCACCGCGATGCTCGGCCCCTCCAGGTTGAGCTTGTACGACACGCGGGTCGTGAGGAAGTCCTTGTCGAGCGCGAGGAGCGCCGCGACGTCGGCCGCCGACTGCAGCCGCGGCCCGCCCGGGAAGAGGTGCGTCAGGTACCCGCTCAGGCTCGATCCGGCATACACGCCGACCGGCCCGCCGGCGCGCTCCGGGTCGATCCCGGCGTTCTCGAACGCCTCCCACGCGCACTCCAGGAACAGCCGGTGCTGCGGGTCGAGCGCGGCCGCCTCGCGCGGCGTGAACCCGAACAGCTCGGCGTCGAACAGGTCGATGTCGTCGAGCACCGCGCGCGCCCGCACGTAGTCGGGCCGCGCGATCAGCGCCGGATCCACGCCCGCGGCGAGGAGCTCCTCGTCGGTGAGGATCGCGACCGACTCGACGCCTGCGCAGAGGTTTTGCCAGAACGTCGCCACGTCGCGCGCGCCGGGGAACCGCCCGGCCATGCCGACGATCGCGACCTCCAGGCCCGCGCGGGGCTCGCTGCTGCTCGGCGTCGTCATTTCTTGGTCTCCAGCGCGCCGCGCCCGCCGCGCCGCCGGGCGAAGAGCTCCCCGCGCCGCTCTTGCGCGGCGCTCGCCCGCTCCCCGCTCCGCTCTCCCTCCTGGGGCGCCGGCTCGCTGGTTTCCCGGCTCAAGGCCGCTGCGAGCGACGCGATGGTGGGGTGTTGAAACAGGACCAGCATCGGCAGCGCGCGATCCACCTCCTCGCGCAGGCGGCTGTGGACCTTGGCCAGCGAGAGCGAGTGTCCGCCCAGATCGAAGAAGTTGTCGTGAACGCCCACCTGCGGAATCGAGAGGACGTCTCTCCAGATCGCCGCGATGGCGCGCTCGAGGTCGGTCCGTGGCGGCGTGGTGGCCCTGGTCGGCGCGTCCACCTGCTCGGGCGCGGGCAGGGCGCGGCGGTCGACCTTGCCATTGGGCGACAGCGGCAGCCGCGGGAGCGCGAGGATGGGGGCAGGCACCATGTAGGCCGGGAGCGCGTCGGCGAGCCAGGCGCGCAGCGCTTCGGGCTGCGGCGTGGCGCTGTCGCGGCCGGTGACGTAGGCGACGAGGCGCTTTCCGCCGTGGGCCTCGTCGCGGGCGACGACGACGGCCTCGCCCACGCTGGGGTGCAGCAGCAGGCGCGCCTCGATCTCGCCGAGCTCGACGCGCAGGCCGCGGAGCTTGACCTGATGGTCGAGCCGTCCCAGGAACTCGATGGCTCCGTCGGGGCGATAGCGGGCCAGATCGCCTGTGCGGTACAGCCGCCCTCCGGGCGCGGCGCCGAAAGGATCGGGGACGAAGCGCTCGGCGGTGAGCGCGGGCCGGTTGTGATATCCGCGCGCGAGCCCGACGCCGCCGATGTGGAGCTCCCCGGCCACGCCCACCGGGACCGGATGGCCATGATGGTCGAGCAGGTAGATCTGCGTGTTGGCGATGGGGGTGCCGATGGGCACCGAGGCCGAGGTGTCGAGTGGCTGGCAGGCCCAGGCGGTGACATCGATGGATGCCTCGGTAGGCCCGTACAGATTGTGGAGCTCGGCGTGAGGGAGCCGCTCGAAGCATCGCCGCGCGAGCTCGGCCGGCAGCGCTTCGCCGCTGCAGATCACCCGGCGCAGCGACGCGCACGACGAGGCGCCGGGCGTCTCCAGGAAGGCCTGGAGCATCGGGGGGACGAAGTGCAGGGTGGTGACGCCGTTGCGGGCGATGAGCTCGATGAGCCGCTCGCCGTCGCGGTGGTCGCCTGGACGGGCGACGACGAGGCCGGCGCCGGTGATGAGCGGCCAGAAGAACTCCCAGACCGAGACGTCGAAGCTGAAGGGGGTCTTTTGCAACACCCGGTCTTCGGCGGTCAGCGCGTACCGCTCCTGCATCCACTGCAGTCGGTTGAGCAGGCCACGGTGGGTGTTGCCCGCGCCCTTGGGGCGGCCGGTCGAGCCCGAGGTGTAGATGGTGTAAGCGAGGTTGTCCGGCGAGACGGCGACCGCGGGTTTGGCGGTCGATTCGCCGTCGAGCTCTGCGCGATCGGCGTCGAGGCACAGCAGCTGTGCGCGGTGCGGCGGCAGGCGCGAGGCGACCGGCCACTGGGTGAGGAGCACGGGAGCGGCGGCGTCGTCGAGCATGAAGGCGATGCGCTCGGCGGGGTAATCGGGGTCGATGGGGACGTAGGCGGCGCCGGCCTTGAGGACGCCGAGCAGGGCGACGACCAGCTCGACCGAGCGCTCTGCGGCGACGGCGACGAGCCCGTCGGGCCCGACGCCGCGCCGGCGCAGGGCGTGGGCCACCTGGTTGGCGCGCGCGTCGAGCTCTCGATAGCTCAGCCGCCGCGCATCGAAGATCACCGCCGTCGCGTCCGGGGTCCGCTCGGCCTGCGCCTCGAACAGCTCGTGCACGCGCAGGTCTTCCGGATAGCCGCGCTCCGTCGCGTTCCAGCCGGCGAGGACCTGCCTCCGTTCGCCCGCGTCCATCATCGGCAGATCGGCCAGCCGGCCCTCCGGCGCGGCGACGAACCCCTCGAGGATCGCGACGAGGTGCCGCGCCATGCGCGCCACCGTGGTTCGGTCGAAGAGGTCGGTGTTGTATTCCCAGGCGCCGCGCGCTCCCTGGCCCTCCAGGGTCAGGTTGAGCGCCAGATCGAACTGCGCTGTCCCGGTGTCCACCCGCTGCGCCTCGATCGACAGGCCGGGGACCTCCGGCGCCCGCTCGGGCGCCGGATCCATGGCGAGCATCACGTTGAACAGGGGCGAGTGGCTGAGGCTCCGCTCGAGGGACAGCGCCTCCAGCACCCGCTCGAACGGCGCCTCCTGGTGCGCCTGCCCCTCCGTGACCGCCGCCCGGACGCGGGCGATCAGCTCCGCGACGCGCGGGTTGCCCGCGAGGTCGACGCGCAGCGCCAGCGTGTTGAGGAAGCAGCCGACGGCGCCCTCCAGGGCCGCCCGCGGCCGCGCGGCGACCGGCGTTCCGATGCAGACGTCGCTCTGGCCCGTGTACCGGTGCAGCAGCGCGAACAGCCCCGCTGCCACCGTCGTGAACAGCGTCGCGCCCGCCCCCCGCCCGAGCGCGGTGAGCCGCGCCACGAGCTCCGGCGGCAGCGCGAGCTCCTCGCGCGCGCCCGCGTAGCTCTGCACCGACGGCCGCGGTCGATCCGTGGGGAGCGAGAGGGGCGGCACAGGCCCCTTCAGCCGCTCGCGAAAGTACGCGAGCTCCCGCTCGCGCGCCGCCGCCTGCTCGGTCCGGCGCTGCCACAACGCGTGATCCGCCGGCTGGATCGGCAGCGGCGCGAGCTCCGGAGCGCGCCCCGCCGCGAGCGCGCCGTAGATCAGCGCGAGCTCCCGCAAGAGCACGTTCATCGACCAGCCGTCCGCGATGAGGTGGTGGCAGGTGACCGCCAGCACGTGCTCCCGCTCGCCCTTGCGGAGGAGCGTCCAGCGCACGGGCGGCGCCTCGGCGAGATCGAACGCGCGCCGCGCCTCCTCCCGGAGGCGCGCTTGCAGCGCTGGCTCCCGGTCCTCCTCGGCGAGCGCGCGGAGGTCCTCGACCGGCAGCGCGACCTCCGCGGGCGGCGCGATCCTCTGCACGGGCTGCCCGGACGCCGACGGAAAGCTCGTGCGCAGGGCCTCGTGGCGGGCCGCGAGCGCGGTCACCGCCTGCTCCAGGGCGCCCGTATCGAGCGCCCCGGAGAGCCGCAGGGCCGCCGCGATGTGATAGACGGGCGCCCCGGCGACCAGCTGCTCCAGGAACCACAGGCGCTCTTGCACGAGGGACAGCGGCAGCCGCTCTGGCCGCTCCTCCGGCGCGAGCGGCGCGGCGCCGCCCGCCGGCGCGCTGCCCTGCCTGCCCTCGATCCAGGCCGCCAGCGCCGCGACCGTCGTCGTCGCGAACAGCTGCGCCGGCCCCACCTCGACGCCGAGGGCCTCGCTCACCCGGCCGCTCACCTGCATCGCCCGCAGCGAGTCGCCGCCCAGGCTCAGGAACTCCTCGTCCCGGCCGACCCGCGCGCGCCCCAGCACCTCCGCCCAGATCCCGGCCAGCGCGCGCTCCAGCGCCGTCCGCGGCGGCTCCTCGCGCGCGGCGTCCGCGCCGGCCGGCGGCTCGACCGCCGATCGCCAGACCGCGTTCAGCGAGCCGTCGACGAACCGCGCGCGGCACGCCCTCCGCTGCACCTTGCCGCTCGTGGTCCGCGGCAGGCTCCCCGGCTTGATCAGCGCCACCGCGTGGATCGCGACCTCGTGCCGATCGGCCACGGCGCGCTGGATCGCCGCGCCGATCTCCGCCGGATCCGCCGACGCGGCGGCGCCCCTTCCGAGCTCCTGGACCAGGACGACGCGCTCCTCGCCGTCCACGTCCACCGAGAACGCCGCGCCCCCGCCGGCGCGGAGGCCCGGGTGGCTCTGCTCCGCGGTGAGCTCGAGATCTTGCGGGTAAACGTTGCGCCCGCGGACGATGATCAGGTCCTTGAGCCGGCCGGTCACGTAGAGCTCGCCGCGCGACAGGAACCCGAGATCGCCGGTCCGGAGGAACGGCCCTCCCCCCGTGGCCAGCCGGGCCTCGAACGTCGCCGCCGTGTCTTCCGGCCGCTCCCAGTAGCCCTGGGCCACGCTCGCGCCGGCCACCCAGATCTCCCCGACGCGCTCGTCCTCGCAGGGCCTCTGCGTCTCGGGATCGACGATCCGCACCTCGTCGCCGTCCGGCGATCGCCCGCAGCCCACGAGGGCGACGGCGGCCTCTGGATCGCGCGGATCGAACGCCGCGCGCCCTTGCTCCAGCGCCGCGCGGTCGACCGCGCGCACGACCGGCGGCGCGTCCGCCGCGCCGCCGCTGACGAGCAGCGTCGCCTCGGCGAGCCCGTAGCAGGGGTAGAACGCCGCGCGCCGGAAGCCCGCCGGCGCGAAGGCCTCGGCGAAGCGATCGAGCGTCGCCGCGCGCACCGGCTCGGCCCCGTTGAACGCCACCTTCCACGAGGCGAGATCGAGCCCTTCCCGCTGCTCCGGGGGGATCTTGCGGACGCACAGCTCGTAGGCGAAGTTCGGCCCGCCGCTCGTCGTGGCCCGGTAGCGCGAGATCGCCTCCAGCCAGCGCCGCGGCCGCATCAGGAACTGGTCGGGCGAGAGCTGGACGCACGGCACGCCCACGTAGAGCGGCTGCAGGATGTTGCCGATGAGCCCCATGTCGTGGTGCGGCGGCAGCCACCCGACGATCACGCTCTCCTCGGTGTGCGCGAACGCGCGCTGGATCATGCGCTCGTTGCGCAGCAGGTTCTCGTGCGTGAGCACCACGCCCTTGGGCGCCCCGGTCGACCCCGAGGTGTACTGGAGGAACGCCACGGTCTCGGCGGTCACGCGCGGCGGCCGCCACGCGTCTCCCTGGCCGTCCCTGGCCGCGTCGACGGCCACGCAGCGCAGCTGGCTCAGCTCGGCGAGGCTCGGATCCTCGCGGAGCATCGCCGCGGCGCCGAGGAACGCCTCGGTGGTGAGGACGACGCTCGGGCGGCAGTCGCGCACGATGGCCAGCACGCGGAGCAGCCCGCTCTTCCGCTGCGGCAGCGGCACCGGCACCGCCACGAGCCCCGCGTAGAGGCAGGCGAAGAACGCCGCGATGAAGTCGAGCCCCGGCGGCACCAGGAGCAGCGCGCGCTCGCCCGCCCGCGCGCCGGGCTGGAGCTCCGCGGCGAGCGCGCGCGCCCGCTGGTCCAGCTCGCCGTACGTCAGCGAGCGAGCGTCCGTCTCCCCGTCGAGCAGGAAGGTATAGGCGCGCGCGGACGGGCGCTGCTCCGCGCGACGCCGCAGCAGCGCGACGAGCGTCGCGGGCTCGGCTGCGTCGCGATCGCTGATCGCACCCGTCTGTGATCGGTTCGACTCCATCGCCACCTCAGCTCCGGTCGAAAAAGGCAGCCCGACGACAAAGCGCTCCCGCTCACCAGGCCCGGGCTCTGAGCCTGATGACGCAATGCGCCGTGTACGCGAAGCGCCGGACGGCACCGTCAGCGCCCGCAGCATGCGCTTGTTGGCACCTAATTGAAAATGAAAATGATGATCAAGATCGGCGAGGCGGTTGTATGGAACACCGGTGCGAGGCGCGTCAAGGGAAAAATGCTGTCCTGAACGTCGGTTCCGCCCGGTGAGGTCGAGGGCGCCGTGCGCGGCGGGCCGCGCTCTCGGGCGACGCGGGGCCATGCGGCGCGGATGGGCCGCGGCGGGGTCGCGCTGCTGGCTCGGTGCGAGGGAGCTTGGGTGGCTGGGGCGGCGGGCGGGGGCGCGGCCGAACCCCGGGAGGTGGCCGGTCGTTGCTCCGCCGGGAATGCTCGAACCGCGGCGCTAGCTCGGCCGGTCCGGGCTCATACGAAGAGAAAGACGTCCGGCCCCACGTACCATTGCGCCGCCAGCAGGGCGACGTAGGCGACGATGGAGAGCGCCGCCACGGCTTTGCGCCACGGCAGCGGAGAGAACAGCATCAAGAGGTTCAGCGCCAGTATTCCGAAGGTAATCTCGCGCGCCACCACCTCTATCGCGGCGATCACCATCACCCCGAGCGCCGTGCCCAGCGCTCGTGTTCTTTCTCTCACCAGCAGGAGCGCGACAAACAGCTCGGACAGGTACACGGCGTTGGAGAAGACGATCGCGGCCGGGCTGTGAAACGCGAAGGGGCCCTCGCTCCCCGCTTGCAGGGCTCGATGCAGGCTGGTGAATTCTTCCGGCTGCAACACGTGTCTGAGCAGCCATTGGAACCTGTCATTGTCGAGCCTCGTCGCGAGGTACATCCCGTCGAAGTAGGTGCCATGGAGGATCTTCTGCAGCCCGCTGTGGAACATGATGAGGGTGATGATCCAGCGTCCCATGGCGACGAGCAGATCGCGCTGCTCGGCCTCCGAGAAATCCACGAGCACGAACAGGATCAGCAGCAGGGTCTCCGCGAACGAATGATTGGAGTTGAACGGAAATCTGCTCGCCATTTCGATGGCGACGGCCACCGCGGCGATCGCCTTCGAGGCGCGCGCCCATCGGACGCCTGCGAAGGAGGCGACAAGCGCGGCGGTCATCAGCGCCAGGCAAAGCGACGGCAGCGCCCGGATCTCGTCGCTCGTCAGGAGCCGTTCCGTGTAACGGAAGGCGAGGTGTGCCAGCAAGTAGCGCCACGCCCAGGCGACGAACGGCCGCGTGGCTGTCGCCGGGGGAGCGAGCATCATCGCCAGAGGATCGAACTTTCGCTGAGCGCTGGCTTCCACGGTAACCGTTGACATGGTCGATTCCCTCCCGAGTCGGGCATCCCGTTCACGCTCGTCGTCCGCCGCTCATGGGACGGACGTCGACGTGTACCTGTGCGTGGTCCACGTCGTGGTCAGCTTGGAGGTCGCCGTATCCAGGCGTTGCACTCCGAAGCGAATCAGCAGCCGCTCGACGCCGGGGTTCTCCTTCAACATCCGGGCAGCGAACGGCGCCACATCCACGAACCTGCCCAGCGTGCCACGCCAGTACATCAAGTCCCCGACGGCCTTCTTTGTCGCGGGGCTCAGCGACTCGTGCTCGAGCCGCACCGCCGGCTCCCGGGTTTCATCCCAGAGCTCGACCTTTGCCTCGTGTGCGTTCGCGTACATCGCCAGCCCAAACAGCTTCCATGGATTGACATCCAGGGTCCGTGCGAGGGCGAAATGTACTGGCGGCCATAGGACCAAGAACGCCAATATCGCGGTGAATCTGCGCTGGAGCGTCGCGGTCGTCATTCGATATCCCCCTGCTGCCGTCCACGGCAACCGCGCGAGTCTCGCGGGCCTGAGGAGTTGAACAGGAATGATCGAGCCCGAGGCCGGCTCGCGCCCCGGCGGCGAGCACCGCACGTCGTGACGCCGTTCCTCGTGAGCGCGAGATGCCGATGAGCGCCCCCGCGCGTGTCACCCCCGTCCATGTTCAGAAAAAGAAAATCATTTTCATTTTCTGAACAGAAACCATGTAGGGTGTTCAAGAAAGGAATGTCAAGAAAAAAGTAATCCGAAGCACCCCATCGTCGCTGGGTGAGCGGGGCTCGGAGCGATGCGCCGCCTCGAACCACGGGCCGAGCAGGGTCGCGGCTGGCGCCGGTTCCACGCGGCGCGCGCCTCCGCCGCCCGCCATCCCGTCACGACCGCCGCCGAGGCACGCGGCAAATTTCAGTGAGGATGAAATTTCCGTGTCGTTTCACGTGTCCACAGAAAAGCGAAATTGATTTCTGTTTTCATCTGGGGTACCGGGGATCTTGGACATGGGCGTCAGCTCGGTTCCTCGATCCCGACGTACTGGACCACGCGTTGGGCCAAAGGTCTCCGTCCGGTAAAGGACGCGCGCTCACGCGAGACAACCACATGGCCAAGAAGCTCTCCCGGCATGCCTTCACGACCTTCTGGGACGTGCACGCTTGGGCCGGCGTGGTCGGTGGGCTCCTGCTTTACGTGATGTTCCTGTCGGGGGGGATCACGCTCTTCCGGAGGCAGCTCGCGGTGTGGGAGGAGCCCATCACCCAGCAGCGCTCGGTCATCGAGCAGGGGGGTCTCCAGGCCACGCTCGATCAGGGGTTCGCCGCCGCGGGCACGACGCCCGAGGAGTTCTGGCTCGACCTGCCGGCCGACGGACTCGGCGCCGCGCGGCTCGGCTACTACGCGCAGGGCGAGCGGTTCTCGTCGTGGGTCCGCGAGGGGCTCGTGCCCGAGCGCGAGGGGCTCTCCAGCTTTCTCTACGACCTGCACTACCTCTGGCACCGCGCGACCGGCGTGTGGCTCTACTACGTCGCCGGTCTCCTGTGCGTCGCGCTGCTGCTCGCGCTCGCGACCGGCGTGCTCATCCACCTGAAGGACCTCGTCCGGCAATTTCATCGGTTCCGGCCGGACGCAAAGCCCCGTGTCCTCTGGTCGGACATGCACAAGGTGCTCGGCGTGATGGGCCTGCCGTTCCAGGTCCTGTACGCGTACACCGGCGCGTTCATCGTGTTCCTGGGCGTGCTGGTGCCGGCGTTCACGGGCCCCGTGTTCGGCGGGGACGCCGGCCGAGCGGACCGGGCGGCCTGGGGGGCCTCGTACGTCGACGAGCCGGCGAGAGGGGCCCCGGCGCGCGGCCTCACCCTGGACGAGCTCACGGCGCGCGCGCGCGCGATCGAGCCCCGGTTCGTCCCCGAGAGGTACCGTGTCCGGCATCTCGGCCTCGACAGCGGCACCGTCGATATCCGCGGCTCGATCGAGGGAGTTCCCTTCGGGCGCGGCCTCGTGCGCCTGCGGGCGACCGACGGCGCGGTCGTCTCGGCCGACGTGCCGGGCGCGGAGGGCGCTCGCAGCGGCGTGCTTCGCTGGATCTACGGCCTGCACTTCGCCGATTTCGGCGGCGTCACCCTCCGCGTCCTGTTCTTCGTGCTCGCCGTGGCCACGTGCGCCACGATCCTCACCGGCAACTGGATCTGGCTCGCGCGGCGGGAGGCGCGGCGCGAGAGCCTGGGCAACCGCGTTCTCGCGCGGCTCACCGTGGGCTTCGGGGCGGGGACGCTCGTCGCGATCGCGGCGCTGTTCCTGGCGAGCCGGGCGCTCCCGCTCGACTGGGCGGGCCGCATGGCGGCCGAGGAGCTCACGTTCCTCGGGGCGCTCGGGCTGTGCGTCGCGTGGGCGCTCGCGGCGCGCGACGGCGGGAGCCTGTGGTGGCGGCAGATCGGGCTCGCGGGGCTGTTGCTGCTGCCCGTCCCCGCGCTCGCGGCGCGCTGGTCGGGGGCGGGGCTCTTCGGCGCGGGACCGAAGCTCGCGGCCGTCGTCGCGGTGGACGTCGCGCTCCTCGCGGCGGCCGCGGCGCTCTGCGCCTCGGCCTGGGCGCTCCGCCGGGCGGCCTCGAGGCACGCGACGCCGCCGCAGGCGGCGCAGGACGAGCGGCCGGCATCGCTGGCCCACGGCGGCGCGGGGCTCATGGCCAGGCGCCAGACGGCCTCCCATGGTTGAGATCGCGCCGCTCCTCTCGACGTAGCTCGCCTTCGCCGCGCTCCTCCGCGCCGTGAGCCTGTTCGTCCCGCTCGCGCCCTGGGATCGCGCGCCGCGTGAGGGCTCGCTCCAGCGCGTGTCAAGGAAAATCGAATGCGCTGAACGTCGGTTCCGCCCTGTGAACATGAAATTGATTTTGGTTTTCAGCTGGAGTAGCGAAGCCATCCGGACATGTTCACCCGCTCGGTTTGCCCGTTCGTTGCTGCACCGACGCGCGCTTCAGGCCGACGAGGGATGCAGTGACGCGGCGCTCGCTCGCGCTCCGAGGCTTGCTTGCAGGCATGTTGGTCGTTCTGCTGCCCGGCGTGCCTGCGTCGGCGCGCGCCCAGGACGGCGGCGAGCCGGGCGGTCGCGGGCGGGCGGAGGGCGACGGTGAGGCGGGGGCGCGCGCGCCCGCTGCCGGCGCGGGGGGCGTCGAGCGCTCGCCGCCCGGCGCCGGGGAGGCGCGGGTCGAGCCGCCGCAGCTCGTGGAGGGCGCCGAGGCCGAGGTCCCACCGGAGGCGCGGGCGGCGCGGCGGGAGGGCAAGGTCGTGCTGAAGCTCCTGATCGACGCGACGGGGCGCGTGGCCGAGGCCGAGGTCGTGGGCTCCATGGGCCACGGCTACGACGAGGCGGCGCGTGCGGCGGCGCTCCGGTTCCGCTTCACGCCGGCGCGCCGGGGCGGCGCGCCGGTCGCTTCAAAGATCCTCTACGCCTACGAGTTCCAGGTCCCCGAGGAGCCCCCGGCCGAGCCGCCCCCGACCGGGGTCGCGGGCGCGGCGGCGATCGCGCCCCGGTCGATCCCGGGTTCCGACCCGGCGACGGGCGCAGCGCCCGCCCCGGCCACGGGCGCAGCGTCCGCCCCGGCCACGGGCGCAGCGTCCGCCCCGGCCACGGGCGCAGCGTCCGCCCCGGCCACGGGCGCAGCGCCTGCGGCCGCGACCGGCGCAGCGCCTGCGGCCGCGATCGGCGCAGCGCCTGCGGCCGCGGCCGGCGCCGCGCCCGTCGAGGTGACCGTGCGCGGCGCCGAGGCCGAGCGCCTCCGGCAATCCGCGCAGGCGATCACGGTCATCGAGACCGAGGAGGCGCAGCGGAGGACCGCCGACATGGGCGAGGTGCTCGCCCGCACCGCGGGCATCAGCGTGCGGCGGAGCGCGGGGCTCGGGTCGTGGGCGCGGTTCTCGCTGAACGGCCTCACGGAGGATCAGATCCGCTTCTTCCTCGACGGCGTGCCGCTCGCGCTCGCGGGGTACCCGTTCGGCGTCTCGAACGTGCCCGTGAACCTGATCGAGCGCGTCGAGATCTACCGCGGCGTGGTTCCCGTGCGCTTCGGCGCCGACGCGCTGGGCGGGGCCGTCAACCTGGTCACGGATCCCGACGTCCGCGGCACGCATGGCGCGGCGTCCTACGAGATCGGCTCGTACGACACCCACCGGCTCACGCTCTCGGCGCGGCACCTGCACGAGCCGAGCGGCTTCTTCGCCCGCGTGGGCGGCTTCTTCGACTACGCGAAGAACGACTACCCGGTGGACGTCATGGTGGCGGACGAGCGCACCGGGCGCTTGCGGCCCGCCCGCGCTTATCGCTTCCACGACGCCTACCGCGCCGTGGGCGGGAGCGCCGAGCTCGGCTTCGTGAACCGGCCCTGGGCGCGGCGGCTGCTCCTGCGCGCCTTCGTCACCGACGGCGACAAGGACCAGCAGCACAAGCAGGGCCGCATGGACATCCCCTATGGCGAGGTCACGAGCGGCGAGCTCTCGCCGGGCGTGACACTCCAGTACGCGCAAGGGCTCGGCCGCGGCGTCGCCCTCGACGCGCTCCTCGGGTACACGCTCGGGCGCGGCACCTTCCTCGACGTCAGCGACTGCATTTACGACTGGTTCGGGCGCTGCATCCGCAAGCGCACCAGGCCTGGTGAGGAGCAGTCGCCCCCCCGGGATCAGGTGTTCTGGGAGCACAGCGGCCTCGGCCGCCTCAACCTCCGCTACCGGCCCCACCCGGAGCACGCGTTGCAGCTCTCCCTGTCTCCGACGTTCGTCTCGCGAACGGGAGAGGAGCGGAGGCCGGACAACCCCCAGGCCCGCGCTCGGCTCAGCGCCGAGCGCAGCCTGTTCACCTGGGTGTTCGGCGTCGAGCACCAGCTCAACGTGCTCGACGATCGGCTGGAGAACAGCTTCTTCGTGAAAGACTACGTGCAGATGCTCCGCGCGAAGGAGCGCCTCCCGGGGCTCGACGGGCGCTTCGGCCGGCGGGATCGCGACACCCATCGCGTCGGCGTCGGCGACGGCCTCCGCTACCGTTTCTCCGAGTGGCTCTATGCCAAGGCGTCCTACGAGTGGGCGACGCGGCTCCCGCGGCCCGACGAGGTGTTCGGCGACGGGGCGATGATCGTCGCCAACCTCGGTCTCTCGCCCGAGACGAGCCACAATGGAAACCTCGGCTTCACGATCGACGCGCGCGACACGTCTTCGGGCGCGTGGCGCCTCGACGCGAACGGCTTTCTCCGCGCGATCGACCGGCTCATCGTGCTGGACGACCACACTCAGCCGTCCACCTACGTGCATGTCACGGGGGCCCGGTCGCTGGGTATCGAGGCCGTCGCCGGCTGGACGTCGCCGGGAGAGTACATCGCCCTCGACGGCAACATCACCTATGAGGATTTTCGCAAGACGTCGGACGAGGGGAACTTCGCTGGCTCCGAGGGCGAGCGGATGCCGAACCGGCCGTGGCTCGTCGCGAACGGCTCGGCGCGCGTGCAGCTCCAGCAGCTCTTCGCGCCGCGCGACACGATCTCGCTCACCTGGGACACGCGCTATGTGCACGAGTTCTACGTCGGCTGGGCGAACGTCGGGCTGCGCGAGTCCAAGGCCAAGCTGCCCTCGCAGCTCCTGCACTCGCTCGCGCTGACCTACGTCGTGCGCGACGCGCCGCGCGTGGTGAGCTTCACCATCGAGGCTCACAACCTGACCGACGCGTGGGCCTCCGATTTCCACGGTGTCCAGCGGCCCGGGCGGACGCTCTCCTCCAAGGCGACGCTGGAGATGTGACGACGACGTCGAGGCGAACCGTTCCCCTCGCACGACAGGAGAAAGAGTAGATGAGAGTGATCCAGCGAGAGCGGCGGCCATCGAATCGCGCGGGCGCCGCGACCTTCGTGCTCGTGCTCCTGACCGGCGTGCTCGGTAGCGGCTGCGGCGACGACGAGACGTCGAACCCCGCCGATCAGAGCAGCAGCGGCGGGCAGGGCGGCGGCGGGCAGAACGGCGGCGATGCGTTCATCGTCGCCACGCGCATCTGGGACGACACCGCCACCAACTCTTACTATCACGTGGTGTCGTCGCTCGACGCAGCCACGGCGGTCGACCAGACCCGGGCGCTCGAGATCACCGGGTCGGCCAGGCTGTTCGCGTTCGAGGGAATAGGTTGGTTCGGCATCGGTGACGCCGAGTCGCCGACGATCTCGCGTTACACGCTCGATGATTCGAACAAGCTCGTCAAGGGAGACGCGATCGGCCTCCAGCCCTTCGGCGTGGAGAGCCTCTGGCCCACGAATTACGTGATCTCTCCGACGAAGGTCTACCATCCGGATCGCGCGGGCGAGCAGATCGTCGTGTGGAACCCCACGACGATGGAGGTGGAAGGGACGATCCCGCTGCCGGACACGCACCGCGAGGGCTACCTGGCGCTGTACGGATACGGGTCTGTCCTGCGCGGCAAGACGCTCCTTTTCTCGGTGGGGTGGTTCGACTGGAACACGACCGACACCATCCTCCCGGAGACCGGGCTCGTCGCGATCGACACCGAGACGGACACCGTCGTGCGGTTCAACGTCGACGATCGGTGCGGCGGGATCACGCAGTCCGTCGAGACGGCCTCTGGCGACGCCTACTTCGTGAGCTCGGCGCTCGGGGCAGCGGCCTATCGGCTCGATCGGCTGGAGACCGAGCCCTGCGCGCTGCGCGTCCCGAGAGACGCGGACGCCTTCGACCCCGAATTCCAACTGCTCCTGAGCGAGCTGGCGGGCGGCGCGGTCGCGGGCGATCCCATCCCCGCGGGCGGGGACAGCCTCTTCCTCCGGGTGTTCGACGAGAGCCTCGCCACGATCGAGGAGGAGACCAAGACCTTTGAGGTCACGGGCCAGCCGGCGTGGCGCTGGTGGCGGTGGGATACCGCGGCGAACGAGGCCGCGGCGATCGGGGAGCTGGCTCCCTCGCCCGCGAACGTCTCCTACTTCGAGGTCGACGGCCGGGTCTTCACGATCGATGAGGGCGCCGACTCCACGGAGAGCACGCTGATCGAGCTCACGGCCGAGGGGGGCCCGAAGCTCGGCCTGACGGCGCCGGGGTACCTGCACGGCCTGGCGAAGGTGCGTTAGGTTCGCGCGGCGCTCCGCGCGAGGGGACAGGGTGACTCGCGATGGCCAAGAAGCTCTCTCGCCATGCCTTCACGACCTTCCGGGGCGTGCACGCCTGGGCCGGCGTGGTCGGTGGGCTCTTGCTCCATGTCATGTTCCTGTCGGGGGGGATCACGCTCTTCCGGCGGCAGCTCGCGGCGCGGGCGTCGCTGGCCCACGGCGGCGCTCGGCTCATGGCCAGGGGGCAGACGGCTTCCCATGGGTGAGATCGCGTCGCTCCTCTCGGCGTACCTCGCCTTCGCCTTGCTCCACGCGGCGCGGCCGGAGCGCGTCCCGTTCGGCGTCGCGCCGCGGCTGCGCGGGAAGCGCGCGTGGCCCATCGCGGCCCGCGCGCTGGCCGCCGTGTCCTTCGCGCTGTCGGTGTGGCTGTGGCGCCGGACCGAGGCCGGCCCCGCGGCGTACCTCGTCCCCGTCGCCGCGCTCCTCTGCGCCGCGAGCCTGTTCGTCCTGCTCGCGCCCCTCTGGCCGCGCGCGGCGTGGGGCCTCGCGCTCCTGTCTGCTCCCGCGGTCGTCGCGCTGTCCCTCGCAGGAGCGTGTCATGGTTAGCGCCCGGCTCGCCCGGCTCGGCGCGACCCTGCGCCCGCTGGCGGCGCTCGTCGGGACGCTCCCGGTCGCCGTCCTCGCCAGCGCGTGCGTCGCGCGGTTTGCGCCGCTCTCCGGGGACACGCGGAGCGTCCTCGCCTTCGCGCTCGTGGCGCCGCTCTGGGTGACGGCGATGTGCGTCGCCTTCCTGGCCCGCAGCGCGGCCCGGGCGTGGGCGGTCTGCGCGGCGCTCAGCGCGGTGCTGTTCGCCCTGGCCTACGGCGTGCCGCAGTGACCCGTCACGCAAGGCGCCCCCGCCCGGCCGCCTGCGCCGCCAGCCGGGGAGGGCGGGCCCGGGTAGAATGCGATAAAATATAATAATATCAAACACTTGCGTCTTCGTGGAGGCTCTCTCCGCGCGGGCGCGATCTCGCGATCTCTCTCACCTCCCGAGCCGAGTTCCAGGGTAGAGCCGGCCGGCCCGCTGCCCCTCGCCGCCGTCCCCCGGAGGCCCTGCCCGTCCCCGGCGCTTTCCCGCGCGATCTTTTTGTGCACGGCGGCAGCCTCTTTGGTATGTTGCCGCTCCCTCGACGGACCGCGCCGAGCGTCTGTCGAGTCAACGCTCTTTTTACTGTCGAAGCTTCGAGATCCGCACGGGGCCCTGCGCCGAGCATGGGCCGGGCGGATCCTCCTGGAGACCAGGAGAGGTGGCCGAGTGGCTGAAGGCACACGCTTGCTAAGCGTGCGATCGGGAAACTGATCCGCGGGTTCGAATCCCGCCCTCTCCGCCGTGATCGCGCTCAGCGCTACGCCCGTCGTGAGGCGGCCTGAGCCCCGCGCGTGGACAACGTAACGGCGGCGGACGTCGCCGCGCATGCGCCGATGCCGCATGCGCGGCGTCCGGCGTGCTGCGCGCTCGCGCGCGTGTGTGCCTGCCGCTGCCCTGCCCGCGCGCGTCGCCGCCGGCGCGCGCCTCAGGCGGCCCTGGTCCTCAGCACGCGCGACTGCAGGAACTGGTAGATCGTCTTGATCGCGTCGAACGAGCCGACCGCGCTCTCCTTGATCACCTCGTTCACCGTGCGCGAGCCGTTGACCGCGCCGAGCACGAGCTCCTCGATGCGCGTCAGCTTGCCCGAGCCCACGCCGTCGAGGGCGACCTGATCGACGACCACCACCTGGTCGAAGTTGATCGTCCCCTCCATGAGCCGCCACTCGTCGACACGCCGGAACCCCTCGAGCACCAGCGCGGACACGGCGAGGCCGAGGCGCGCCTGCTCGACCTCGGGGCGGAACGGCTCGCGCGTGAACGAGAAGCGCCCGTAAGGCCAGCGCAGCACCTCGTAGATCAGCTCGCTCGACTGGCGCTCCAGCACGGCGATGAGATCGTCGTTCGTCGCGACGCCCGCCTCGACGAGCACCTGGCCGAGGAGCGTCTGCGGCGCCTTCATGCGGAGCAGCGCCTCGAGCCGCTCGCGCGTCACGAGCCCGCGCTCGATGAAGTAGCGCCCGAGCTTGAACTCGTCCGACGAGTTGCGCGCCTGCACGAGATCGATGAGCCCCTGGCGGAGCGAGATCGTGACCGACGCGCGGTTCGTGGTCACCCGGAGCACGCCCGTCTGCCGCTGCATCTGGAGCAGCTGGAGGATCTCGGCGAGCGGGATCGCCGAGACGTCGCCGCTCATCACCTCCTTCGCGTCCGCGGGCGCGTCGAGATCGCGGAGCGTGAGGGTCAGCTTCGAGACCACCTCGCTCGTCATCACGCGGGCGACCGCCTGCATGACGGCCGCCTCGTTCGTCCGTGCCTCGGGCGACAGGCTCATGATCGCGGGCGTCATCACCGTCGCCAGCTGCTGCGCGAAGTCGACCCCGGCGCGCTGGCGCATGTTCCGGGCGAGGAGGCTCGGCCGCACGCTCTCGGCGATCGTGTCCTCGTCGGGCATCTTCGCGCCCTCCGGCACGGGCCGCGCGCGCCCCTCGGCCGTCTTCGCGAGCGCGCCCTCGATCACCGCGACCAGCGCCCGCGCGTCGAACGGCTTCGTGATCGCGTCGACGGCGCCCGTCTGCTGGACGAACTGCCCCCGGATCTTGTCGCCCTTGGCGCTCATCAGGACGACGGGGACCGTGCGGTGCGACGGGTTCGACCGCAGCTCCCGGCAGAAGGCGTAGCCGTTCATCCTCGGCATCACGAAGTCGAGGAGGACGAGGTCGTACTTCGGCCCCTTCTTGATGAGCTCGATCCCGGCGAGCCCGTCGCGCGCCACCGTCGGATCGAACCCGTTGCGAGCGAGGATGGCGCTGACGACCTTCAGGATGGTCGGGCTGTCATCCACAACGAGGACTCGCGCCGGGGAGGCCATGGCGAAGGATACAGGCCCTACCCTATCAGAAGTGCGCGGCCTGCAAACATAAAGGCCGAGGGGCGCGGCCGCGCGCGGCGAGGCAGGGCACAGCGCGCGCGGTGGCGGCGGCGCCCCGCCGCGCTCGAGCGCCGGGGCGCCGCGGTCGAGCCGTCCGATCGCGATCGCGCGCGCGCCCCCCGGTCCGGCATCAGGCGCCGGCGCTGCCGGTGCCCGCCGCGCCCGGTCGGGCGTCCGCGGGCGCGACCGTCTTCACGTGCAGCTCGGCGAGCTGCGCGCCGTCGACGGCCACGGGCGCGCCCGTCATCTGGTCCGTGCCCTGGTTGGTCTTCGGGAACGGGATGACGTCGCGCAGCGTCGGCGCGCCGCTGAGCAGCATCGAGAGCCGGTCCATGCCGAGCGCGATCCCGCCGTGCGGCGGCGCGCCGCTGCGGAGCGCGTCCAGGAGGAACCCGAACTTGTCGCGCGCGTCGCCCTCGTCGATGCCCAGCGTCTTGAAGACGCGCGCCTGCACCTCCGGATCGTGCAGCCGGATCGAGCCGCCGCCGATCTCGAACCCGTTCAGCACGAGATCGTAACGGTAGCACTCGACGCGCGCCGGATCGCTCTCGAGGAGCGGCACGTGCTCGTCGATCGGCCGCGTGAACGCGTGGTGCGCGGCGGCCCAGCGCCCCGTGTCCTCGTCGAACTCGAACAGGGGTGGGTTCGTCACCCAGAGGAACCGCCACTGGTCGCCATGCCCGTACTCCGGGATGAGCCCCATCTTCTTGGCGACGTCGATGCGGAGCTTCGCCATGACCGTGTGCACCACGGCCTCCTTGCCGAACTGGAAGCAGAGGATGTCGCCCGGCTTGGCGCCGAGCGCCTCGTTCAGCTTCTGCCGGAGCTCCGGCGTGATCGACTTCGTGAGGGGCGACTGCGTCCAGGAGCCGTCCTCGGCGAGCTTGGCGCGCGCGAGCCCCCGGAAGCCCTTCACGTCGCGGAGCCCCTTCTCGAGGTCCTCGGTCTGCTGGCGCGAGAGGTTGGCGCTCGCCGGGATCACGAGCCCCTTCACGATCTCGGGCTTCAGATCGCGACGCAGCTTGCCCGACCGGTACTTCTCGGCGAGCTCCACCCAGAACGGCACCCCGCCGCCGCCGTGCTCGATGATGATGTCGGTGAGGTCGGTGTGCTCGATCCCGAAGCGGAGGTCGGGCTTGTCGTTGCCGAAGCGGCGCATCGACTCGGCGTACGGCATGCGCGGGAAGCGGCCGGTCGGGTAGAGCTCGGTGAGGTCCTTGCCGAGGGCGGCCTTGAACAACGCGAAGACGAGCCCCTCCATCAGCCCGAAGACGTCGTCCTGGTTCACGAACGACAGCTCGACGTCGATCTGGGTGAACTCCGGCTGCCGGTCGATGCGCAGGTCCTCGTCCCGGAAGCACTTCACGATCTGGAAGTACCGGTCGAAGCCCGCGACCATGAAGAGCTGCTTGTAGAGCTGCGGGCTCTCGGCGAGCGCGTAGAACTTGCCGGCCGAGATCCGCGACGGGACGAGGAAGTTGCGCGCGCCGCCCGGCGTGTACTTCACGAGGAACGGCGTCTCGAGCTCGAGGCAGCCCTGGTCCGACAGGTAGTTCCGCGTCGCCCGGTTGATCTCGTGGCGCATCCGCAGCGTCCGCTGGAGCGGCGTCCGGCGCAGGTCGAGGTACCGGTGCTGGAGGCGGATCTCCTCCCGCGTCTCGATCTCGTCCGCGATCTCGAACGGCGGCGTCTCGGCCCGATTGAAGATCGTCGCCTCGGCGACCCAGACCTCGATGGCCCCGGTGTCGATCTTGTCGTTCACGTTGCCTTCACGGCTCACCACGACGCCCCGGACGCCGACGACCCACTCGGACCGGGCCCGCTCGGCGGCGGCGTGGGCGTCGACGAGGTCCTTCTCCTCCGCCTTCACGCCGTACTTCGTGATCGCTCCGAGGTAGCTGCGATCGAAGACGATCTGCGTCACGCCGGTGCGGTCGCGGAGGTCGATGAAGATGCAGCCGCCGTGATCGCGGCGCCGCGCGACCCAGCCGAACAGCACGACCTCCTTGCCAATGTCCGCCTCGCGCAGATCGCCGCAGCGGTGCGTCCTCTTGAGCTCATCGATGAAACGGGACACGAGCCGACCTCCGAATTTCCGTGGGAGGGGCGACTCTAGCCCAGGTCGCCGCTCACCGCCTCTCCGGATGATCGCGCCCCTCGCGCGGGGATCGGCCCCGCGCGCCGCCGCCGGGGGCGCGGATCGGGCCGCGCGCCGCCGCCGGGCCACGCGCCGCCGGGGCGTGCGCCGGAACTTGGCCCGCCCGCGGCCGATCTGGCATGGCCGCCTGGTGAGCTCCGAAGAGAAACGCTGCTGGCTCGATCGGTCGCTCGCCTTCCTGTCGGCCGCGCTGCCCTTCGGGCTCTCGCTGGCCCGCGCCGCCTCGTCAGGGCAATGGCGAGAGGATCTCACGGCCGTCCGCGACCTCGGCCTCGTCGCGGTCGGGGTCGGCGGCGGCCTCTCGACCGCGGTCTCGCAGGCGCTGAGCCTGCTCCCGCTGGGCTCGCGCACCTTCCGCACCGCCCTCGGATCGGCGCTCGCGCTCGCGCTCGCGTCGCGCCTGCTCTACGAGATGGTCCGCCGGCTCCTCCTGGAGTCCGCGCGGCCGGCGCCCCTCCCCGGGCTCTCGCTCCTCCGCAAGCTCTTCGGCGGCGCCGCCGAGGCGATCCCGGCCGCGGCGCGGCCCGCGCCGGCCGCGCCCGGCGGCGCTGCGAGCCCGCGGCTCGCCGCCGCGCTGTCGGCGATCGCCGTCCTCACGGCGGCGCTGTCGCCGACCTGGCAGCGGGAGGCGACGGTCGGCGGCGGCGCCATGCTCGCCACCTGCTGCGCGCTCGTGGCCCTCGCGCTCGCGTCGATCTGCGCCGAGCAGGCGCGGCACGCGGGGCGCGCGTGGATCGCGCTCGGCGCGGTCCTCGGGGCCACGTTCGCCGAGAGCCCTCCCGCCGGCCTCGCGGCGATGGCGGCGTCGCTCGCGATGGTCCTCGCCCGCCGGGGCCTCGGCGGGGAGGCGGCGGCCGCGGGCCCGCCCCGGCGCCTGCTCGGCGCCGCCGCCGGCGCGGGCGCGCTCACGGCCGCGCTCCTCCTCGCGCCGCTCGTGCTCCGGCCGCTCGCGCCGCGCGCGTGGGCCGACATCGGCCGCGCGCTCACGGCGGGGAGCCTCGCCGCCGCCGACGTCGCCAGCGCGCGCACCACGGCGCTCGCCGCGTGGAGCCGCGAGATCGGCGTCGTCTCCCTCCTCATCGCCGCGGCCGGCCTCGCGCTCTCGCTCCTGCGCCCGCGCGCGCGGTGGCTCGTCGCGCCGTTCCTCGTGCTGCTCGCGCTCGACACCCTCCTGCCCGCGCGCGCGGCCGGCGTGCTCTCCGCGGATCCGCTCACCCCCCTGCGGTCGCTCGCGGTCGCGGCGATCGCCGTCGGCTCGGCGCTCGGGGCGCACGCCGCCGTCCGGGCGCTGCTCGACACGCGCGTGCCGTTCTCGCGGAGCGGCGCGGTGCTGCTCGTCGTCTTCCAGCTGACGCTGGTCGCGCTGACGAGCGAGGAGGCCGGCTTCGCCGCCGACCGGAGCGAGCAGACGGCCGCCGAGGTCTGGACCGACGAGGCGTACGGCAGCCTCGATCCGAGCTCCGCCATCCTCGTGCGCTCGCCGGCGATCGCGTGGCGGGTCTGGGCGGCGCGGATCACGCGCGGCGAGCGGCCGGACGTCCTCGTGGTCCCGATCCCGCTGCTCGATCGCGGCCACGTCGCGGCGAGCCTGCTCGCCGCGGAGCGCAAGCTCGCGCCGCTCCTGCGCGACTTCGCGCTCGCGGGCGAGCCCAGCGAGTTCGCGCTCTCCACGCTGGCCGACGTCCGGCCCCTCTACGTGGAGCTCGATCCGAGCTGGTCGAAGAGGCTCCTCGGCCACCTGAACGTCGCCGGGATCTGGCTCGAGTACGCCCCGCAGCCGCTCGGCCCCTCGGATCGCAAGCTGGCGACCGCGCAGTCGATCGTGCCGATCAAGCGCGTGCTGGAGGCGCTCTCGGCCGCCGCGGTGCCGGACACGTCGACGGCGACGGTCCTCGCGTCCACGATGCGCGGCCAGTCGAACGTCGTCAGCCTGCTGGGCGAGCGCGTCGTGGCGCAGTCGTTCGTGGACCGGCTGGGCGAGCTCGCCGCCCAGGACCCGTTCGTCTCCGGCGGCCCGACCCGCCGCGCCGTCACCGGCATCCGCCAGGCGTTCATCGCGAAGCGCCCCGTGCGGCGCCGCTGAGCAAGGCGCCGCGCGCGGCCGAGCGTCGCCGCGCGCGGCGCGCGGCGCGCCGCGCGCCGCCGAGGCCCGCGATCAGGGCGACGCGTGGAGCCCGACGTTGCCTGCCGCGAGCGCGCGGCGATCGGTCGAGCGCAGCGCCTTGACGCGTCGCTCGAAGTCGCGGCTGTCGTCCTCGGTGAGCTGCGCCCCGCCGAAGCGGGCGCGCAGGTAGACCTGCGTGAGCTGCAGGATCTCGCGCGCCAGCGGGTGGTCCGCGTGCTCCAGCGCCTCGGCGTGGCGCAGCGGCGGCATGCTGGGCGGGCGCGGCACGCCCTGCGCGAGCATGGCGACCTCCAGGCTCTCGTAGAGCGCGGTCGCCAGGATCGCGCTCGGGGTGCGCCCCCCGTCGGCGCGCGACTCGTCGCGCCCGCGGCGCGCGCGGCGGAACCGCCAGTAGAGCAGGCCGCCGCCCAGCGCGAGCGCGACGGCGGCGACGGCGAGGATCCGCGGGCGCGACAGCGCGACGTCGCCGCTCGAGCCGGACCTCCGGTAGCGCGACGTGAGCGTCTGGAGCAGGCTCACCTGCTGGTTCAGGTCGTAGCCGACGATGTGCCTGTCCCAGCGCTGGCTCGTCGCCTCGATGAAGTCGCGGAGGTACGCCCAGACCCCGACCAGCTCGCTCTTCGGCGCCGCGTCGGCCGGCGGCGTCGGATCGAACGTCTGCCACCCCTCGCCGTCGAGGAACACCTCGACCCACGAGTGGGCGTCGCCCTGGCGCACGGCGTAGAACCGGCCGAAGCGGTTGTAGGTGCCGCCGACGAAGCCGGTCACGTTGCGCGTCGGCACGTCCACCGCGCGCAGCAGGATCGCCATCGCCGTCGAGTAGAACTCGCAGTGCCCGCGCTTCGACTCGAACAGGAAGTGATCGAGCGGCTGCGGGTCCGCCCCCGACGGCGACGCGAGGTCGTACCGGTACTCCGTGCGCAGGCGATCCTGGACCGCGCGCGCGCGGTCGGCCGGGCGCTCCAGGCCCTGCGTCCATTGCTGCGCGAGCTCGACGACGCGCGGCGGCAGGTCCTTCGGCAGCTCCAGGTAGCGCCGCCGCTCGCCCGCCGGCAGGCGCTGGAACGTCGGCGACCGCTTGCGCGACAGGAAGACGTCGTAGACGAGCCCGCGGTCGTCGAGGGGCTGGTACCGGAACTCTCCCTCGGGCCCGCGGTGGGCCATCGTGTTCGCGTCGATGCCGAGCTGCCCGCGGCTCTTGAACCGGAGCCCCGTCGCGTTCGGCGGGATGAAGATCACGGGCGGATCGATCGGCTCGAGATCGATGCGCATCACCGGATCGACCGACGGATCCGGGTACCGCTCGATCGGCACGAGCCCCCCGTCGCTCTCGGTCGGGCGCTTGAACGCCTCGCTCTGGGTCCAGGTGCGGCCGTCGTACGCGTCGAGCGCGGTGCCGCGCAGGTGCATGGTGAGGCGCGGCGGCGGCGGCTCCGGGAGATCGGGGATCTCGACGCGCATCGCCAGCTTGGGATCGCTGCGCAGCACGCCGACCGCGCCCAGGTCGACCTTGCCCGAGAAGCCGATCATCCGCCCCGTGTGGCCGCGGTTCAGGAGGAGCAGCGAGAGGCCGACGCGCGGAAAGATGACGAACAGGAGCGCGGTGAAGACGAAGATCGGGATCGAGAGCAGGCAGGTGACGGCGAGGAACGAGCGCCCGACGACCCGCCTGGAGCGCAGGATGCGCGGCACGTCCACGGGCAGCCCGGTCCGGTCGCGCGCCCCCTGCCGGTAGTTGCCCTCGACCTCGCGCCTGAGGTGGCTGAGCACGAGGGCGCCGGGCGCGACGACGAGCACGCCGAGGAAGCACAGCCCGTAGCCGAGGCCGCCGCCGAGGACGGTCCCGGCGATGAGGTGCAGGAGCGCGAGCACGATGACCTGCTGGTCGTGCGCCGCGCCCTTCCGCGTCGCGAGCCGGATGATCTGCAGCGCCGCGGCGAACTCCACGAGCACGTCGAGCACGCTCGCGTCGGTCGCGACGATGCGGACCACCTGGACGGCGATGACGACCAGGAGGACGCCGGTGTCGAGGTGGCGGAGCGCCGGGTGCCGCTGCCAGGACTCGCGCACGACGAGCGCGAGCGCGAGGCCGATGAGGATGGCCCAGCTCACGTAGCGGTTGAACTGCCCGCTGGCGACGAGGGCGATGACGCCGAGCGCCGCGAGCGCGTCGGTCATGACCCGATGCACCATCCCGAATCTCATGAAGCGGTCCTCGGCGTGGTGGCGCGGCGCTCGCCGCTCGTGGGGCCCGGGCTGGAGACCTGCCGCGCGGACGCCCGAGCGGCGCGCGCTTCGCCGAGCTCCGGCAACCGCCCCTCGTCCACCGCCTCGAGCAGCGCCAGGAACCGGAGGATCGCGTCGGAGCCGATGTTGCGGTCGCCGCGCACCCGCTCGCCCACGGTCGTCGCGACGACCACGGCGTCGCCGCGCTTGATGTGGGCGACCGCGCGCGAGGCCGCCTCGCGGATCCTGCGCTCGAAGGTCTGCGCGAACCCGTCGCCCTCGCCGGCGGGCCGCACCGTGTCGACGACGATCCGCACGTCGGGCCGCGTCTCCCGGGTGCGCTCGCGCAGCACCAGCTGGTCGCGCATCGTGCTCTTCTTCCAGTAGATGTCGCGCGGATCGTCGCCTTCGCGCATCGGCCGCAGCCCGAACGTCTCGTCGCCGCCGCCGCGCCCGCTGAGGCTCGCGCCGCCCTCGCGCCGCCCCGCGTCCTCGACCGGGAGCCGCACCGGATCGACGGCGGGGTAGATGATGAGATCCCCCTCGGCCTCGACCTCGCGCGATTTCTCGAACAGCCCGAAGGGGAAGCGGGTCGCGATGCGGAACCCGGTGTGCCGGTCGCGGCCGCGCTTCGCCGGCGTCCGCCGGTAGGCGGCCACCTGCGCGCTGGAGGGGCTGATCTTCAGGAAGAAGCAGCGCTTGTCGGCCGGCTGACCGGCGCGCAGGTCCTCGACCTCGATCGCGTACGACGGCACGCGCTTCTTGTGGTTGTAGACCTCGATCTCGACGAGGTGCGCCCGGCCCACCTGGGCGCGGGCCGGGAGCCGCCGGGTCACGGTGAGGTGTCGGAGCGACAGGTCGCTCATCACGCCGGAGACGACGATCAGCGACAGCAGCATCCCGAGCAGCAGGTAGAGGAGGTTGTTGCCCGTGTTGATCGCCGCGAAGCCGACGCCCAGCGTGATCCCGAGGTAGTACTTCCCCTCCCGGGTGAACTTGAGCTTCCGGGGCGGCCTCAGGGCCAGCAGGACCTTCGTCCATGAAGCCGCCTGCTCCCCGCGCGAGGGCAAGAGCGGGCGCTGCTCGATCGGGGGCCGCTCGCGCTTCAGGCGGCTCGGCCGGATCGCGCTGCGCGCGGCCCCGCCTTCGCGCTCGGCGCCGCGGGAGCTGCCGCTGAGAGATCCCCGCTCCCGGTCCTCTGCGCCCATCGCCCCCTCAGAGCGGGACCGGCACCCGCGCCACGAGATCGCGCACCGCCGCCTCGCATTCGTCGCGGGTCGGCATGTAGCCCTCGGCGTGGGCCGAGAGCCGGACCCGGTGCGCCAGCACGGCGACCGCGAGGTCATGGATGTCGTCCGCGATACAGTACGAGCGGCCGTAGAGGACGGCGCGCCCCCGGGCCGCGCGCGCCAGGTTCATGCCGGCGCGCGGCGAGGCGCCCAGCGAGAGGGTCGGGCTCGAGCGCGTGGCCGCGAGCACCGCCTGCAGGTAGGTCGCGAGCGACGAGTCGAGCTCGACGCGATCGACCTCGCGCTGCAGCGCCACGAGCTGCGCGGGATCGATGACCTGCGGCACGTTCCGCGCGCGATCGGGCTCGCCGCCCTGGAGGAGCAGCCGCATCTCCACCTGGGGCGGCGGGTACCCGATCCGGATCCGCACCATGAACCGGTCGAGCTGCGACTCCGGCAGGGGAAAGGTGCCGGCGAAATCCTGCGGGTTCTGGGTCGCGAGCACGAAGAACGGCTCCGGCAGCGGCGTCGCCGTCCCCTCGATGGACACCTGCCCCTCGTTCATCGCCTCGAGCAGCGCCGACTGGGTCCGCGGGCTCGCCCGGTTGATCTCGTCGGCGAGCAGGACGTTCGCGAAGATCGGCCCCTGGCGGAACACGAACTGCCCGAGCCGCTGGTCGAAGACGCTCACCCCGAGGACGTCGCTCGGCAGGAGATCGCTGGTGAACTGAACGCGACGGAGCTCGCCCCCTACGGCCTTCGCCAGCGCTCGCGCCAGCGTCGTCTTGCCGACGCCGGGCACGTCCTCGATGAGGACATGGCCCCGGGCGAGCAGCGCGATGAGCGCCAGCTCGACCGCCTCTGGCTTCCCTTCGAGGGCCTGCTCCACGGCAGAGCGAAGCTTCAGAAGAAGTGGCGAAGCTTCACGCGCGACCGAGAGCGCTGATGTCATCACGGGCGATGGTAGCACGAGGTTACGGCCAGCCTGCGGGGATGCGCATTTTGCGTTCCACAAGCCGGGGCGGCCGGTGCGAACGCGGATTCGCGACGTGCGCCGCGGGGGCCGCGGGCCCGGGTGCGCTGCGCCACGTTCCCCCAGGCGCGTCGGCTGGGCCCCGGGGCGCTCGGCCCGTCGCCGCCGCTCGGTTCCGACAGTCCCGAGCGTCCACGTTCCTGCTCTTTTGCCTGCCGCGGAATGGCCGTGACCGGTGCTCCCGGGTATGCTCCGGCCGCCGTGACCGCCTCGGGTCCTCTCTTTCGCCACAGTGCCCCCGCCTTGCCTGCCCAGGAGGCGCCAGGCGCCGATGCTCGCCCGGACGCCGGCGCGCTGGACAACCCTGCGCCGGCCGAGCAGGGCGGCTCACCCGCCGCGATGAGCTCCGTCCCCGCCGGCAAGCCTCCCTCGTCGCCGCCGCGGAGCGGCGTGCCGAGCTCGCGTCCGCCGGAGAGCGGGCCCCCCTCGGGCGGCCTGATCGCGCAGCCGCCCATCTTGCCCGACTCCCCCAGGGGGACGCTGCTCTGGCGCGTGCGCGGGATGATCCGGGCGATGCGCCCCCACCAGTGGGTGAAGAACCTCTTCGTCCTCGCCCCGGTGGTGTTCGCCAAGCACCTGACCCACCCCTCGATCATCATGAGCGCGGTCGGGGCCTTCGCGATCTTCTGCCTGCTCGCCGGCGCCGTCTACATCCTGAACGACATCGTCGACGCCGAGGCCGACCGGGTCCACCCGGTCAAGCGTTTCCGGCCCATCGCCTCGGGCCGCGTGCCGATCCCGGTCGCCAAGGCGATGGCGGTCGGCCTCGCGGTCATCGCGCTCGGCGCCAGCCTGCTCGGCCCGCCGCTCTTCGCGGTGGTCGCCGCCAGCTACTACGTCCTCAACGTCGCCTACTCGTTCCGGCTCAAGAAGATCGCGTACCTCGACGTCGGCTGCATCGCGGTCTTCTTCGTGCTGCGCGTGCTCGCCGGCGGCTTCGCGACGAAGACGCCGCTCTCCGGCTTCATGATCGCGTGCACCGCCCTGCTCGCGCTCTTCCTCGGCTTCGGCAAGCGCCGCCACGAGCTCGCGTGCGCCAACGCCTCGAAGCAGCGCGCGGCGCTGGACGCCTACACGCCCGGCGCGCTGACGGCGGCGCTCGCCGTGACCGGCGTCGCCACCATCGGCACCTACCTCGCGTACACGCTCGATCACGACACGCAGCGCTTCTTCGAGAACCCGTACCTCTGGCTGACCACGATCCACCCGCTCTTCGGGGTGATCCGGTTCCTCCAGCTCGTGGCCGGCAGCGCGAAGGCCGAGAGCCCCACCCAGGAGATCCTCCGGGACACCCCCTTCGTGCTGAACCTCGTCCTGTGGTCCGCGGAGGTGCTGGTCATCGTGTATCGCCTGAGGCCGTCCTGATGCTCGGCGCCGGGCCGGCGCTCGCCCGGCCGGGGGCGGCTCCTCCCGGCGACAAGCCGACCGCGAAGAGCGACGCGCTGACGGATCTGGCGCTGACGATGCCGATCTTCGTCCTCTACCACATCGGCGTCGCCTTCCTCCCCATCCGCAACGCGGCGGATCCGGTCACCGCCGAGCTCCGGGCGCTCGCCAAGCACAGCCTCCCGCTCTACGCGGGCCTCACGTTCGCCGTCGGCGCCGCGTTCGTCATCGTCCTCTCCGTCCTCGGCCGCGGCCACGCTTTGAAGACGCGGCGCTTCGCGCTGCTCGCCACCGAGGGCGCGCTCTACGCCATCCTGATGCGCTTCGCCGGCGCCTACGTGGTCGGCTCGCTCCGGCTCGGCCCGCCCGTCTTGTCGAACGACATCTTCACCGGGGTCGTGATGTCGCTCGGCGCGGGCTTCTACGAGGAGATCGCGTTCCGCGTCGGCCTCTACGGGCTCGGCGCGCTCGGGATCAAGCTCTTCTTCGGCCGGGGGGTCCAGGGGGTGGTGCTGCTCGTCGGCTGGGCGGTCGTGGCCGCGGCCGTCTTCTCCGGCTGGCACTACGTCGGCTCGATGGGCGATCCCTGGAACCTGCCCTCGTTCGTGTTCCGCATGGTGTGCGGGCTCGTGCTCACGGGGATTTATGTCTTCCGCGGCTTCGCGCCGGCCGTCTGGACCCACGCGCTCTACGACGTCTGGGTCCTCGTGCTCCGCTGAGCCCGGAGGCCGCGCCCCCCGGGGGCCGGGCGGGGGCGCCCGCGTGCCACGCGCCCGCGTGCCATGCCCGCGTCATGGCCGCGCGTCGCCGTCCCGGCGAGGGCGCGATCGCGATCGGCGGCCGTTTGGCGCTATGCTTCGCGCCTCGACGCATGCGGCTACCTCCCTTCCCGAAGCTCGCGCTCAGGCTGGTCCAGACGATCCCCTCGCTGGACGGCCCTGGTTTCCTCAACGTGCGGCGCCAAGTGTTCCGCGTCGAGTTCCCGGACGGGACGCTGAGCGACCCGTTCACCTACGACAGCGTCGATCGCGAGCGCCTCGACGCGGTGGTGATCGCCCCGCATTACCGCGGCGCGGACGGGCGCCGTCACGTCTACCTCCGCTCGGCGCTCCGGCCTCCGGCCGCGACCCGCGCGCCCGAGGTGTGCCCGTTCCCGGAGGCGCCGACGCTCGGCGCGCTGTGGGAGCTGCCGGCCGGGCTCGTGGAGCTCGACGAGCGGAGCCCCGAGGGCCTGAAGCGCTCGGCCGCGCGCGAGCTGCTCGAGGAGGCGGGGTTCGACGTGCCCCCGTCCGAGCTGAAGCCGCTCGGCCCGTCGACGTTCCCGGCGCCGGGCATGGTGGGCGAGCGGCACTTCTTTTTCCACGTCGAGGTCGATCCCGCGCGCCAGGGGGCGCCCCTCGAGGACGGCTCCCCGCTCGAGCGGCACGCCGTCATCGTGGCGGTCCCGCTCGACGAGGCGATCGAGCTCACCCGCCGCGGCGAGATCGAGGACGCGAAGACGGAGGTGGCGCTCCGGCGCCTCGCGGAGCTCTGATGGCGGAACAACCCCTCGCGCCCGCGCAGCGGCGTTCGCCCCGCGTCGCGCTCGTCGTCAAGCGCACTGCCTGGAGGATCTACCGCGACGAGCGGAAGGACCCGCGCATCACGCGGCTCATCGAGGCCGGCGACGCCGCCATCGCGCGCCTCAAGGCGTCGCACGAGGCGCACGAGCAGACCGTGCGCGAGGTCAAGGCGGCGCTCGACGACCTCGGCGCCCGCGTCGAGATCCTCGCCGGCGCGGCGCAGTCGTTCGACGCGGGCGAGCTCGACCTCGTGATCACGGTCGGCGGCGACGGGACGCTGCTCAGCGCCTCGCACAACGTCGGCGACGTGCCGATCCTCGGCATCAACAGCGCCCCCGGCCACTCGGTCGGCTTCTTCTGCGGCGCGACGAGCGGGGACGCGGCCGACGCGATCGCGAAGGCGCTGCGCGGCTCGCTCCGCCGCACGGTGCTCACCCGCATGCAGGTCACGGTGAACGACAAGCTCGCCACCGCGCGCGTCCTGAACGACGCGCTCTTCTGTCATGTCTCCCCGGCGGCCACGTCGCGTTACGTGATCCGGCTGGGCAAGGCCGAGGAGGAGCAGAAGTCGAGCGGCTTCTGGATCGGCCCGGCGGCCGGCTCCACGGCCGCGCAGCGCTCCGCCGGCGGGCGCGTCCTGCCGCTCACCTCGACGCGCCTCCAGCTCGTCGTGCGCGAGCCGTACACCCCCCACGGCGAGGAGTACCGCTTCCGCCACGCGCTGATCCAGCCGGGCTCCTCGCTCGTCGTGCGGAGCAAGACGCACGACGCGAAGCTCTTCTTCGACGGGCCGATCCACTCGGTGAACGTCGGCTTCGGCGACGTGATGGAGTTCACGCAGGCGCCGCAGTCGCTGACGATCCTGGGCCTCTCGGCCAAGCGGAAGTGGGGCGCGGGCTCGGCGGTCAGCCGCCGCTAGGCTCGCGACGAGTCGCCGAAAGGTCCCGAGAGGCTCGCGCCGATCCGCCGCCGCGAGGCCGCGAGCCGCCGTCGCGAGGCCGCGAGCCGCCGCTGCTGGGCGCGGGAGCAGCGCCGCTCGCCCGCCGCGCGGGGCGCGACGGCGAGGCGCGTCGCGCGCGCGCAGCGCTGGATCGAGCGGGGCGACGCGGCGCGATCGCGCGCGCGGGGCGGGGCGGAGGAGGGCCGTCGGCCGAGGAGGCTCGACCCGAGGAGGGCGCGTGCGGCCCAGATCGCCTTCAACGGAAGGGGATCGGGTGATCTCCTACCCCGAGCGCCCGGCGTCGGACCGCCCTCGAGGAGGGCGCGCGAGGCCCGAAGACCGGTCGATTTCGGCCGTTTTCCTGGGGTTTTGGCGACCCGCGTCAGGCCCCCCCGGCGGTCTCTCCGGCGGCGCGACGCGCCCCCCGGGGCATGAAACCCCTTCTTTTGTAGCTCCGATCGACGATTCGACACTGGATCTGCGGCGGCCGTTGTGTTTCCTTTGGCGCGCAAGAGGCCACAAACCTCAGGAGGAATGAACATGGCGGCGAAGAAAACGGACGGGAAGAAGAGCACGTCGCTCAGCAAGAGCGCGCTGATCAACGCGGTGGTCGAGGCGAACGAGAACGAGATCTCGCGCAAGCAGGTCAAGGCGATCCTCGAGGCGCTGACCGACATCGCGTACAAGGAGCTGAAGAAGAACGGCATCTTCACGATGCCCGGGTTCGCGAAGTTCCGCGTCGTCAAGAAGCCCGCCACCAAGGCGCGCGAGGGGATCAACCCGTTCACCAAGCAGCCGATGACGTTCGCGGCCAAGCCGGCCAGCAAGTCGGTCCGCGCTCGCCCGATCAAGGCGATCAAGGACTCGCTCTCCTGAGCCTACCCGGCTCGCCGGAGGGCTCCTCGGCGCGGGGAAGGCCCGCGGCGGCCCCCTCTCCGGGACTGGATCGTCCCCGGGGAGCGAGCTTGGCTGGCCCCGCGCGGCCCCTGCGGTAGCATGGTGCGGCTGCCCTGCCGCACATGACGCTCGCCGTCCGACTCCTCCGCGCGCTGTTTGCATTCTCGGTCATCCTGACGAGCTACCTGATCCAGCTGGGGCTCGGGCGGGTGTTCGCGAGGCGCCTCGGGAGCGGCGGCGCCGCGCGCGAGCTGCCCGGCTGGCTCGTCGCGCGCCGCGCTCGCGTCGATCAGAACAACGCCCGACGCCTGCTGCGGGCCATGCTCAAGCTGCGGGGCGTCTTCATCAAGCTCGGCCAGGTGCTGTCCATCATGGGCGGCTTCCTGCCGCGGGCCTACGGCAAGGAGCTCGAGCAGCTCCAGGACCAGGTGCCGCCCCACCCCTTCAGCGATCTCGAGGCCGCGCTGCGCGCGAGCTTCGGCCGCTCGGCGGGCGAGCTGTTCGCGTCGATCGAGCGCGCGCCGCTCGCGGCCGCGTCGCTGGGGCAGGTGCACGTCGCGCGCCTGCGCGACGGCCGCAAGGTCGCGGTGAAGTTCCTCTACCCGGGCATCCGCGGGATCATCGCCGTCGATCTGCGCGTCCTGCGCCTCGCGATCCTCGTCTACAAGCGGTTCGTCCCGGTCGGGCACATCGAGCGGGTGCACGAGTCGCTGGTCGACCTGCTCCGCCGCGAGACCGACTACCTGCACGAGGCCGCGTGCATGGAGCGGATGGCGCAGAACTTCGCGGGGGACGCGGGCGTCGCGTTCCCGGAGGTCGTCCACGAGCTCACGACGCGCGACGTCCTCACGATGACGTTCATGGAGGGCATCAAGATCACCCGCCTCGACGCGCTGCGGAGCGCGGGCGTCCTGCCCTCGGAGGTCGCGCTCAAGCTCGTGCAGGCCTTCTACAAGATGCTCTTTCTGGATCGCTTCTTTCACGCCGATCCGCACCCGGGGAACTTCCTCGTCGCCCCGCGGAGCGCGGACGAGGGCGGCGGTTTTCGCCTGGTCGTCCTCGACTTCGGCGCGAGCTGCGAGGCCCGCGACGAGCTCATCGACGGGCTGCTCGACATCCTGAAGGGCATCTTCGCGCAGGACGACGCGGCGGTGGTGCGCGGCTTCCGGCGGATGGGGTTCGTCGCGCCCGGGGGCAACGACGCGCTCCTCGAGCGGACCGTGAAGACCTATTTCGCGAAGCTGCTCAAGATCCGGGATCGCACGCCCGCGGCGCTGATGCGCGCTCGCCCCGAGCAGCTCGAGAAGCTGGCCGACCCCGAGCTGGAGCGCGGCGAGCTCCAGGAGCTGATGCGCTCGTTCGAGTACCCCGAGGACTGGTTCTACGTCGAGCGCGCCTGCGTGCTGCTCTTCTGGCTGGCCGCCCAGATCGATCCCGACCTCGACACCATGGCGGCGGGCTTCCCGTACCTGATGCCGCTGATGGCCGAGCGCGAGGCCAGGGCCGGCGGGGCGAGCCAGGCGCCCGGCCGGCCGCCCGAGCGCTAGCGCGCCGGGGCGGGGCCGAAGCGCGGGCCGGGGCGGGTCAGCCCGAGCCGCGCCAGGGAGGGGGCATAGCTCGCGTCGCGATCCGCCATGATCTCGGCGAGCCTGGCCTTGACCTCGACGATCCCAGCCCCTTGAAGGCGCCGGTAATTGTCCTCGGCCGGGTCCGCGGCGGGCTCGACGCCCGCCCCCGCGAGGACAGTCCCCGAATGGTTCAACCCTTCTGGAATCGTTTGAATGAACGGATCCGGCGCGTGCCGGAGGAGGCCGACGAGCCGGTGCGAGTTCGTCTCGTCCCCGGCCATCTCGGGGTGGAACGCGGCGAGGACCGGCGCGGGGTTGCGCAGCCGCCGCAGCTGTTCACCCAGGCGCGACGAGAACCGCTCGAACTGGGGCGACGGAGCGTGGATGCACGGGAAAATCAGGTGCACCACGGCGGACTCCGCCTCGGCCACGGCCGCCAGCGCCGTCTCCAGGACGGGCTCGCGGTCGAGCAGGACGTAAAAGCGTCCGAAACCGGTTGCGGCGTCGCGCATGAACGGGCACAGGCGATACCGAGCGACGACCTCGTCTGCGTAACGCCCGTGGACCCGGCGCACCTCGGCCGCCAGCCGAAGCGCCTCCGGGTGGTGGGCCAGCTCCCCCCGCACGACCGGCTCGCTCAAACGCATCACCTCAATTTCTTGGGGAAGCAATCTTCCCTCACCTCGTGATAGCTTACGCCGCGCTGCGGCGGAAGGAGGAGGCGTGCAGGAGACCGCGAAGTTAACGCTGAATAAGAACGGTGTGGAGCAGACGATCGAGCTGCCGGTGATCACGGGCACCGAGGGGGAGAAGGCGATCGACGTCGCATCCCTACGCGCGAAGACCGGGTACGTCTGCATCGACCCGGCGTTCGTCAACACGGCCTCGACCACGAGCTCCATCACGTTCCTCGATGGGGAGAAGGGCATCCTCCGCTATCGCGGCATCCCGATCGAGCAGCTCGGCGAGAAGTCGACCTTCGTGGAGACCTCGTACCTCTTGATCTACGGCAAGCTGCCGAACAAGAGCGAGCTGTCGCGGTTCTCCACGCTGCTCACCCGGCACTCGCTGATCCACGAGGACATGAAGCGCTTCTTCGACGGCTACCCGTCGACGGCGCACCCGATGGCGATCCTGTCCGCGATGGTGCTCTCGCTGTCGAGCTACTACCCCGAGGCGATCGACGTGAAGAACACCGATCTCCTCGACATCACCATCGCGCGGCTGCTCTCGAAGGTGCGCACGATCGCCGCGTTCTCGTACAAGAAGTCGATCGGCCAGCCGTTCGTCTACCCGCACAACTCGCTCTCGTACTGCGCGAACTTCCTGAACATGATGTTCTCGGTCCCGGCGGAGCCGTACGAGATCGACGAGGACATCGTGAAGGTCCTCAACCTCCTGCTCATCCTGCACGCCGATCACGAGCAGAACTGCTCGACGTCGACGGTGCGCCTCGTCGGCAGCGCGAAGACGAACCTCTTCGCCTCGATCGCCGCGGGCATCTGCGCGCTGTGGGGCCCGCTGCACGGCGGCGCCAACCAGGAGGTCGTGACGATGCTCGAGGCGATCCGCGCCGACGGCGGCGACGTCTCGAAGTTCGTCAAGCTCGCGAAGGACAAGACCTCGGGCTTCCGCCTGATGGGCTTCGGTCACCGCGTCTACAAGAACTACGACCCGCGCGCGGTGCTCATCAAGGCGGCCGCCGACAAGATCCTGGCGAAGCTCGGCATCAAGGATCCGCTGCTCGACATCGCGCAGCGGCTCGAGGAGACCGCGCTGAAGGATCCGTACTTCGTCGAGCGGAAGCTCTACCCGAACGTCGACTTCTACAGCGGCATCATCTACCGCGCGCTCGGCTTCCCCACGAACATGTTCACCGTCATGTTCGCGCTCGGTCGCCTCCCCGGCTGGATCGCCCACTGGAAGGAGATGAACGACGATCCGAGCGGCAAGATCGGCCGCCCTCGGCAGATCTACACGGGCGAGAACGCCATCGCCTACACGCCGCTCGAGGACCGCTCCTGACCGCCGCGGGGCCCCTCGGCCCCGCCGGCAGCCCTTCCTCCACGCCGCGTCTGCCGGCGGCGCCCTCCGAGGTCCCGCCGGCAGCGCCGCCCGTCAGCAGCTCAGCAGCAGCAGAACGACGATCACCGCCACGATGACGCCCGTGGCGAGCGAGGCGCCGCCGACGAGCAAGAGCAGCTTGCCCGTCGACCATTGCGTGAGCGGCGTGCCGGAGCCGGGCGGCACCGTCGCGCTGTCGTCGAGCGTGCGCTCCGGCCGGCTCATCGAGTGGCTCGGCGCGGCGGCGTGCTCCAGCACGGTCGGCTGCGGGCGGGCGCTCGGCGACACGCCGCCGGGGGACGGTGTCATCGGCGGCGACGCGAGCGGCGGCGCCGGCTGCGACAGCGGCTGGCCGGCGCGGATGCGACCGTCGAGGACGGCTTGCGCGTACGGGGGCAGCCCGCCCGCGCGCACCGCGCGGACGTCCGCGCGCATGGTCTCCGCGTTGGGGTAGCGATGGAACTTGATGAACGCGAGCGATCGATCGACTACGGCCGCGACCGCGGGCGAGATCCCGGGCGCGACCGAGGCGAGCGGCGGGGCCTGCTCGGTCGCCGCGGCGATGACCTCCATCGCCTCCGTCACGTCGCCGTGCACCTGCCGGCCCGAGAGCAGACGGAACATCGTCGCCCCGAGCCCGAACAGATCCGTGCGCCCGTCGATGTCGTGGATGAGGCCTGTCGCCTGCTCCGGCGCCATGTACGTCGCCGTGCCCATGATCATGCCGGTCTTTGTCGCGGTCTTCTCGGGCAGGCCCGTGAGCCCGTCGACGACGCGCGCGATGCCGAAGTCGAGCATGCGCACGCGGCCGTCGATCCCGAGGTGGATGTTCTCGGGCTTCAGATCGCGGTGCACGACGCCGCGCGCGTGCGCGATCGCCAGCGTCTCGAGCACCTGATCCGCGAGCGCGAGCACCTCGCCGGGAGGCATCGTCCCGGTGCGCGCCATCCGATCGAACAGCGTCTCGCCCTGGAGCACCTCCATCGTCAGGTACGCGAGCCCCTCCGGCGACTCGCCCGAGCCGAGCACGCGCACCACGCCCGGTACCGCGTCCGCCCCCCCGAGCGAGTTCCCGATGAAGCCCTCGCGCAGGAAGCGCTTACGCACCTCCGCGATCGCGTTGAGCTCCGGGTGCAGCACCTTCAGCGCGACCTGCGAGCCGTCCGCCGCCCGCCCGAGCAGCACGCTCCCCATGCCGCCGGTGCCGAGCACGCGCTCGATCCACCACGTTCCAGCGAACGTCTTGCCGACCCAGTGCTCCGCGTCGTCGTCGTACACGAAAGGCGCCCTCGTTCGACCCGCGCCATCCGAGGAGCGGGATGCTCAGCGGCGAAGCAACTGGTAGGCCGCACCGCGGCGGGTGCGCAAGCTAATTGATGGAGGTCGTGCCGAAGCGGGCGTCGTCGTCAAGCCGCTCGGCCGCCGCCTTGAGCCCGGAGGCGACGCCGCGGAACGCGTCCGCCGGCATGCGAAACGTCACGCCGGGGCCGAGGAGTGTCACGTGAACGGTACCGCACCCGCACCGGGTGACGCGCGTCGCCTCATTCGAGGCGAGCTCCGTGTGTGGACCGCATTTCTTGGACGCCGCCATGGTTGAACCTCTCCCACATCCTAGCAGCTCCTACCCCCGTTCGGCCACGACGGCCCGGCTCGCGCCGGATCCCTGCCGGCCGCGTGACATCATGGTCCTGAAATTGCCCAACGGTGTATATCTCCATCATTGCTGCTCCATTGACTGGAGGACCTCATGGCTGCTCGACGGCTGACGTTCGGTTTGCTTGCCCTCGCGCTGGGTGCTGCCGCCTGCATTGACGACCGCCCGGGCCCTGGACCGGGCTCGACGGGCTCCGGTCCGGGGCCGACGGTGGACGCGTCGCTGCTCGATCCGCCTCCGGTGGGCGACGGCTTCCAGATGCAGACGGAGGACATCGAGGTGCCTCCGGGGGTGGAGCAGCAGGACTGCTACTTCTTCAAGGTCAGCGAGCTCGCCGCGTCGAACGGGCTCGACCCGCAGGCGCCCGTGAACCTCCACCGCGTGCAGATCGCGCAGCGCGACGGCTCGCACCACATGAACATCTTCCGGGTGCGGACCATCAAGGGGTTGGGGCCGGAGGGCGGGCTCATCCAGAAGAACCAGAACGGCGTGGGCGAGTGCTTCAAGAGCCCCAACTGGGCCGACTGGCCGCTCATCGCGAACTCGCAGCAGGACGGCCGGCTCGACTGGGAGTTCCCCGAGGGCGTCGCGAACGTCCTCCAGCCCGACGAGTGGCTCATGCTGCAGACGCATTACGTGAACGCGACGTCGCAGAAGACCCCCCAGGCGGTCGGCCGCGTCCGGGTGAACTTCTGGTCGTTGCCCGACGAGCAGGTGACGGCCGAGATGGGCACCGTCTTCGCGACCAAGCAATCCATCCGCGTCTGCCAGTCGAATCCGCGGCCCACGTTCGAGGGCTCGTGCCAGATCAACAGCCCCTCTCCCGTGCGGATCATCGGCGCCAACGGCCATTTCCACAGCCGGGGCACGCGGTTCGACATGTACGCGTGGGACGGCACATCCATCGGCACGCCCCCGGCCTCGGAGCGCTTCTACACCTCGAACGCGTGGGATGACCCGCCGATGCTCACCTCGCCGCAGCTCGACCTGGAGCTCCCGAAGAACGGCGGCGTCTGGTACGGCTGCACGTACGAGTGGCAGCAGCCGGACCCCTCCGTGGGCTGCAGCGGCCTCGACGAGTACGACGCCACCAAGAACAACACCTCGGAGGATCGGCTGGATTGCTGCTACACGTTCGGCCCGATCGTCGAGAAGAACGAGCACTGCAACATCTTCGTCTATTACTATCCGAAGCAGGACGACGTGTTCTGCAACTGAGCCCCCGGACAGGCGCGCGCCGCGCGCGCCGACAGGATCGCTCCAGGCTGGTCTTCTGCCCGATGCGCACCCGTTTGCACCCCGTTGCCGCGATGGCGCTCGCGGCGGCCGCCCTCGGCGGCTGCTCCGACGCTCCTGCGACGCCGCCGTCCGAGGACGGACCGCCGGCGTGGCGCGTGCTGCTCGACGAGGGCGACCTCGATCGCGCGGTCCTGTCGATCTGGGGGACGGCGCCGGACGACGTGTTCGCCGTGGGGGGGCCGCTCGGCAACACCGGGCGCGCGTCGCTCGCGCTGCATTACGATGGGTCGACGTGGCGTGAGCTCCCGGCCGGCGGGGAGGAGACGTTCTGGTGGGTGGCCGGCTCCGGGCCGAAGGACGTCTGGATGGTCGGCGAACGCGGCCGCGCCGCGCGCTGGGACGGAGCAGCGTTCACCGAGCACGAGACCGGGACGGACGCTACGCTGTGGGGCGTAATCGCCTTCGCTCCCGACGACGCCTGGGCCGTCGGCGGCACGCCCGGCGGCGGCGCGGGGGCGGAGAAGGATATCGTCCTTCACTGGGACGGCAGCGCATGGTCGAGGGAGCCGCTGCCCGAGGAGCCCGGCCGCGCGCTCTATAAGGTTTGGGGGCAGTCGTCCGACGACCTCTATGCCGTCGGCGAATTCGGCGTGATCTGGCACCGCGCGGGCGCGACCTGGGCACTGCAGTCCGAGCCGCCGATCGCGCAGGGCACCCTGTTCACGGCCGCCGGCTGCAGCCGTGAAGAGGTGTACGCGGTCGGCGGGAGAGACGTGCTCCGCTCGGACGGCACGGCGTGGCGCCGCCTCGACATCGAGCTCACCAACGACGTGAACGGCGTCGCCTGCGGCCGCCCGGGCGAGGTCGCGATCGTCGGCTATGGAGGCCTCAAGCAGCGCCTCGTGGACGGGGCCTGGATCGACGAGTTCACGGAAGAGCCGTATGCCGACCTGCACGCCGTCTGGGCCGACGGGGAAGGGGCCTTCTGGGCGGTCGGCGGCGACTTCCTCAGCCAGCCGACCCCGGGCAGGGCGCGCAAGGGCGTGGTGGCGCGCTACGGGAAAGGGCAGATCGCCGACACTGTGAGCCGCTGATCACCGGACCGCAGGTCCTCTCACCTGTCCGGACATGCGAACAGTGTGGCATGTCGCGCCATCGCGCCGTGAACTCCTCGACACGCCACGGCGGAGCGGGCGCGACCATCGAGATTTTTTTCTCGGGAAATGCTTCAAGGGGGGGTGCTGGTCGTCCGATTGCAACACCCGCAGAGGCCACACGCGGAACCCGCGCTCTCTCAACCTAGGAGAATTGACATGCGACGGACCATTGCTCAGCTTTTTGTAAGCGCATTCACTTTTGCTGTTCCTTTCGCCATTGCTTCCTCCGCGTCGGCGGCGCCCGGCCCGGAGGCTTGTGGAAATATCCAGCTAGCTGCGAGCGCAGCGTGTGAGTTCCGCACCTCGGGCGGGTGCGAGACGAGCTGCAAGCCGATCAACCTCACGGCGGCGTGCGCCGGGAAGTGCGAGGGCCGGTGTAACGCCAACGTGACGGCCGACTGCAACGTCGACTGCTCCGCGGATTGCTCCGCCAAGTGTGAAGTCGACCCCGGGAAGTTCGACTGCAGGGCGAGCTGCTCGGCGAGCTGCAAGGCGGACTGCAGCGGCCGGTGCGCGGCGGAGGCCAGCGGGGGCAGCGCGCAGGCGGAGTGCGAGGGGGCGTGCGAGGCGAGCTGCGACGGCGAGTGCAGCGCGAGCTGCGAGGTGACGCCGCCGAGCGCGGACTGCGAAGCGAAGTGCGACGCGAGCTGCTCGGGGCAGTGCAAGGCCGAGGCGAACTTCGATTGCAATGTCGACTGCAACGCGGATTGCACGGTCGATCTCGAGGGCGGGTGCAAGACGAAGTGCTCCCAGCCGGAAGGCGCGCTGTTCTGCAATGGCCAGTACGTCGATGTCGTCGGTAGCCTGCAGGACTGCCTCGACTACCTGAGCACGCTGGAGATCAAGGTCGACGCGCACGCCGAGGCCGAGGCCAGCGTCTCCTGCGCCGCCGCGCCGGGGTCGTCCTCGTCCGCGCCGTTCGCGGGCACCGGGCTCGCGGCGCTCGTCGCGGGCGCGGGCGTGGCCGCCGCGCGCCGCCGCAAGCGGTCCTGAGCGGGGCCCGGCGCCCCTGACGGCGCAGGCGCTGCCGCGGAGGCGCCTCCAGGCGAGGCTCCTCCGCGGCCGTCGCGCGCCGCCGGGGAGCGCGCCTCGCGCCATGAACCGATCCCCGGGCCGGGTCGCCCTGCGCGGCCCGGCCTGGCTTTCTCCGGCACCGTAGTAGATTCGCGCCCACCCTGATGACCCTGCATCGTCGTTCGAGGCCGCGCTGGGTGCTCGCCCTCGCGCTGCTCGCCGGCTGCGAGGCCCGCACGCCGCCCGCCCCGCCCGCGGCGGCGCCCGCCGCCTCCAGCGCGCCGGCCCCCGGGAGCGCCGCCGCGGCGGCCAAGGCTGCGAGCGCCGCGGCGCAGCCTGCGGCCCCGGCGGCGGCGCCGGAGCCGCTGCCCCCGGATCCGCCGATCGCGCTCGCCTCGGGCGGCGCGCGGGCGGTGCGCGGCGACGCGGGGCTCGTGACCTCGGTCGAGGAGCACGCGACGCGCGCCGGCGCGGACGTGCTGCGGCGCGGGGGAAATGCGATCGACGCGGCGGTGGCCGTCGCGTTCGCGCTGGCGGTGACGCACCCGAGCGCGGGCAACATCGGCGGCGGCGGCTTTATGATGGTCCGCCTCGCGAACGGCGAGACGCAGGCGATCGACTTCCGCGAGGCCGCGCCCGCGTCGGTGACCACCGCGTCGAACATGGCCATGGTGCGCGCCGGGGCGCACGGCTACGCGTCGGCCGGTGTGCCGGGCTCGGTCGCCGGCCTCGCCCTGGCGCACGAGCGGTTCGGCACGCGGCCGTTCGCCGAGCTCCTGGCCCCCGCGATCGCCCTGGCGCGCCAGGGGCACCGCCTCGGAGCGCGGCAGGCGCTGACGCTGCGCTGGGCGTGGCCGCGGCTGAGGGCCGATCGCGCCGCGAGCGCCGTCTGGGGGCGGGGCAAGGGGCCGCTCGCCCAGGGCGAGCTGGTGCGCCAGCTCGATCTCGCCCGCACCCTGGAGACGCTCGCCGCCGAGGGGCCGCGCGCGTTCTACGAGGGCGCGATCGCCCGGAAGATCGCCGCGGCGATGCGCGAGCGCGGCGGCCACATCACCGAGGACGACCTGCGGGCCTACCAGGCCAAATGGCGCGCGCCGCTCCGGTTCTCGTACCGCGGCTTCACCGTCGACACGATGCCGCCCCCGTCGATGGGCGGCGTCGCGTTCGCGGAGATCATGCTCACGCTGGAGCGGGTGAAGGCGCACGAGGCCCCCGCCGACTCCGGGCTGTCGCTGCACCTGTTCGTCGAGGCGGCGAAGCGGGCGTACGCGGATCGGCGCAAGGTGGGCGCCGACCCGGATTTCGCCCCGCCCGAGACGGGGCAGCTGCTCGCGAGGCTCCTCGACGGGAGCACCCTGATGCGCCGCAGCCCGCCCATCGACCCGGAGCGCGCCACGGCGGCGGGCGACATCGCGAGCGCGGCGGACGCTCTTCTGCCGGAGTCCCCGCAGACGACGCACTTCTCGGTGATCGACGCGCAGGGCAACGCGGTCTCGTGCACGACCACGCAGTCGGCGAGCTTCGGCGCGAAGATCGTGATCCCCGGGACGGGCATCCTGCTCGGCAACGCGATGGGCGCGTTCTCGGAGACGGGCATCAACGCCGTCGCGCCGGGCAAGCGCATGGCGAGCTCGATGACGCCCACGCTCGTGAGCCGGGACGGCAAGATCGCGCTCCTCCTCGGCTCGCCCGGCGGCGACACGATCCCGAACACCGTGGCCCAGGTGCTCCGCAACCTGGTCGATCACGGGATGACCATCGACGAGGCGGTCCGGCACGCGCGCGTCCACCACCAGTGGATGCCGGACCGGGTGCGCGTCGAGCGGCTGACGCCGCCGCCGCAGGCCGCGCTCGACGACCTCGCGCGGCGGGGGCACGCCGTCGTGCTGGATCCGATGCCGATCGGCGACGCGAACAACATCCTCGTCGACGCCGCCGGCGTGGCGTGGGGCTACGCCGACACGCGCGAGGGGGGCACGGCCGAGGGCGTCAGCGCGCCCGACAAGCTCGGCCCGGCGGCGGAGGCCAGCGCGCTGCCGGCCTCCGGCGCGCGGTAAGTCGGGCGCGCGCGGGCGTCAGCGCGCGGCAGGTCGTCGCGCCAGGGGAAGAGCGGCGCGGGGAAGGCCGCGCGCCGGCCGTCAGCGCAGCCTGGGGTCGTACTCGGCCGCGTCGGCGTCGTCGTCCTCCTTGGGGCGCACGACCACGACCGGGCACGGCGCGTTCCGCGCGATCCGATCGGCGGTCGAGCCGCCGAACAGCCGCTGGAGCGGCGACTGCGGGTGCGTGGCCACCACGATGAGATCGGCGCTGAGCTCCCGGGCGAGCGAGACGATGGCCTTGTCGGGGCGGCCGGTGCGGAAGTGCATCGCCATGAGCCGGGCCTGGCCGTCCGCGAAGCGGTGCTGGAGCACCCGCAGCGAGGGCGGCGACGACGCGCCCGGGACCGTCACGTCGCACACCGCGGGGGCGACCTGCCGCGGGCCGACGACGACGGCGTGGATCTCGGTCTCGCCCCGGAGCGCCGCGAGATCGAAGGCGAAGCGCCACGCCCGCCCGCCCGGCTCGGACAGGTCCATCGCGACCACGACGATGTACGGCTTCACGCGGCGACCGGCGCGCGCGCTCGCGCGGGCCGGCTCGCTCGCGGGGGGGGCGGCGTCCACGGCGCGCCCCGCGGGCTCACCCCGCCCGGGCTGGCCCGGGAGGTCCGCCGGCGCCCTGGCGGCTCCGGTCGGCTCGTTCGCCCCCGCGGGCAGGGTCTCGGGCGCGGCATCGCTCTCGGTGGACGGCGGGCGGACGACCGACCTGCCCTGGTCGGGGCGCGCGGGCGCCGGTGCTTCGGTAGGCATCGGGCGCCAACGTTTGGAGCGCGCCGCGCGACCGCAAGCGCCGCGCGGCGCGCTCCAAACGTCGGCGCGGGTCCCGGACCACTCCATCCTTGACGCACCCTCCAGACCTTCGCAGCGTCCCGCCCATGATCCCCCGCTATACCCCGTCCGAATTCGAAGAGCTCTGGTCGCCCGCCACCCGATTCTCGACCTGGCTCGAGGTGGAGCTCGCCGCCTGCGAGGCGATGGAAGCCGAAGGCCTCGTGCCCGCAGGCGTCGCGAAAGGGATCCGGGCGAAGCAGCTCTCGCTGGATCCGGAGCGGATCGAGTCGATCGAGCGCACGGTCAAGCACGACGTCATCGCCTTCCTGACCCACGTCGAGGAGCTGGCGGGCGAGGGGGCGCGGTGGCTGCACCGGGGGATGACCTCGAGCGACGTGCTCGACACGAGCCTCGCGATCCTGCTCGTCCGCGCGGCGGACCTGCTCTCGACGCGGCTCGACAAGCTCTGCGACGCGCTCGCGCGGCGCGCGGACGAGCACCGGCGCACCCCGATGATCGGCAGGAGCCACGGCATCGCCGCCGAGCCGATCACGTTCGGCCTGGCGCTCGCGGGCCACCTCGCCGAGATGAAGCGCGGCCGGGCGCGCCTGCGCGCCGCGCGCGAGGCGATCGCGGTCGGGAAGATCGCCGGCGCCGTCGGGACGTACGCGCACCTGTCGCCGCGCATCGAGGAGCGCGCGCTCGCCGCCCTGGGCCTGCGCCCCGAGACGGTCTCGACGCAGATCGTCGCGCGCGACCGCCACGCCGAGTTCTTCGCCGCGCTCTCGCTCATCGCGGCGGGCATCGAGCGGCTCGCGACCAACGTGCGGCACTGGCAGCGCACCGAGGTCCGCGAGGCGGAGGAGCGCTTCTCCGTGGGCCAGAAGGGCTCGAGCGCGATGCCCCACAAGCGCAACCCTATCCTCAGCGAGAACCTGTGCGGCCTCGCGCGAATCGTGCGCGCGGCGGTGATCCCCGCGCTCGAGAACGTGCCGCTGTGGCACGAGCGCGACATCTCGCACTCGTCGGTCGAGCGGATGATCGCCCCCGACGCGACCTCGACGCTCGGGTTCATGCTCGATCGCGCCGCGGGGCTCGTCGACGGGCTGGTCGTCTACCCCGAGAAGATGCGCGAGAACCTCGATCGCACGGGCGAGCTCTTCTTCAGCGAGGCGGTGCTGCTGTCGCTCGTGCAGAAGGGCCGGCCGCGGCAGGCGGCCTACGAGATGGTGCAGCGCTGCGCGATGCGCGCCATCGCGGGCGAGGGCCGCTTCCGCGACAACCTCGCCAAGGACGCCGACGTCGCGGCGCTGCTCGCCCCGGACGAGCTCGCGCGCTGCTTCGACCTCGACCACGCGCTCTCGCACGTGGACGCGATCATCGATCGAGCGATCCGCGGGTAGTCGGCGGCCTGCGCCGTTGACCCGCCCGGGCCGGTTTGAGAGGCTCCGGCCCGCCATGGCCGCACCTGCCCCCACGCCCGCCCGCCGCCCGCGCTCGCGCCGCCTCGTGGCGCTCGCCGCGGCGCTCGCGCCGATCGCCGCCTGCAGCGGGAGCGCCTCGGCGCCGCCTCCGTCCGCCGGCGAAGCCCCGCGCGCAACTGCGCCTCCCGCGGCCGCAACGCCCGCGGCGCCCGCGCGGCCAGACGAGGCGCCGCGGGAGCCGTTCGCGGCGCTGCGCGGCCGGATCGTGCGCGAGTGGGTGGCGGACGAGCCGGCGTTCGCGCGGTCGCGCGGGCTGCACGAGCAGGACGGCAAGGTCGGCGACTACTCCGCGGCGGCGATCGAGCGGAGGCTCGCGCGCCTGGAGCGCGATCGCGCGGCCCTCGCCGCCATCGACGCCGCGGCGCTCTCGCCGGACGAGGCGCTCGATCGCGCGCTCCTGCTCCAGCAGATCGACCTCAAGCTCTTCAACGGCAGGGATCTCGAGGAGTGGCGCCGGCGGCCGCAGTTCTACGGCGAGCTGTTCGGCGTGAACCACTACCTCGATCGCGCATATGCGCCGCTGCCCGAGCGCGCGAGGCGCCTCCTCGAGCACGAGAAGGCGGCGCTGGCGCAGGTGCCGCGCGTCCTCGAGAACCTCGCGAGCCCGCTGCCGAAGCCGGTGGTCGAGGTCGCCGCGAAGATCTTCCGCGGCTACGCCGAGTACCTGCGCGGCGACGTCGTGAAGCTGCTGAAGGGCGTGGGCGACGCCGCGTTCCAGGCCGATCTCGAGAAGACGAACGCCGCGCTCGCCGACGCGGCGGAGCGGCTCGCCGAGCACCTCGCCAAGGTCGAGCTGCCGAAGGGCGACGCGAGCCACGTGCTCGGCGAGGCGCGATACAAAAAGCTCCTCCTCGCGCAGGGGGGGCTCTCGATCCCGCTCGCCGAGTTCAAGAGGATGGGCGAGGAGGACCTCGCGGCGAACAAGGCGGCCTACCAGGAGCTCGCCAGGAAGGTGAAGCCCACCCGGCCGAAGGCGGAGCAGCTCCTCGCCGAGGCGACGCGGGTGATGGAGGCGTCGCGCAGGTTCGTCGTCGACCGGGAGATCGTGAGCCTGCCGTCCGACGAGCGGGCGATCGTGAAGGAGACGCCGCCGTACATGCGCTGGAACTCCGCGTTCCTCGACGCGCCGGGGCCGTTCGAGCGGAAGGGGCTCGAGGCGTTCTACTACATCACGAAGCCCGACCCCTCCTGGCCCAAGAAGGAGCAGGAGGAGTACGTGATGCCGCGCGGGACGCTGCTCTCGACGACCGTGCACGAGGTCTACCCGGGGCACTTCGTCCAGGGCCTGTGGGTGAACCGGGCGCCGACCGAGGCGCAGCGGATGTTCGAGAGCTACTCGTTCGTCGAGGGCTGGGCCCACTACGCCGAGCAGATGATGATCGAGCAGGGGTTCGGCAAGGAGGACCCGCAGAGCCGGCTCGGTCAGCTCGCGGACGCGCTGCTGCGCAACTGCAGGGTGGTCGTGTCGCTCGGCGTGCACGCCGAGGGCATGGGGCTCGACGAAGCCGAGCGCCGCTTCGTCGACGACTGCGCCCAGGACCGCGCGACGGCGCGGGAGCAGGCGCTGCGCGCGACGTTCGACCCCGGCTATTTCGCCTACACGCTCGGCAAGCTCCAGATCCTGAAGCTCCGCGAGGAGGCGAAGGCGGCCCTGGGCGCGGCGTTCTCGCTGCGCCGATTCCACGACGCGCTCCTCGCGCACGGGTCGCCGCCGCTGCCGCTCATCCGCGAGCGCGTGCTCGCCGAGCTCAAGGCGCCCGCGCCGCTCCCGGCGAAGTAGCGCGGTAGGTCGTGCGCCGCGGCAGCCGCCGTTTTTTCCGTTTCGGGGGAGCCGGCGAGCGCTCGTTCGGAGCGGATCGTGCACCCGACGGCGATGCCGCGCGCCCGCGGGAGTAGGCTCGCCCGAAGCCGGAGGCATGAGGCGGTATACTCCTCGCGCACGAGCGCATCACCCGATCGGAAGAGCCCGCTGGAGCACGCATGATCACCCACCTGACCGTCTCGAACTACCGGAGCCTCGGCGAGAACGTCCGGATCGAGTTCGGGAAGCTCACCGTGCTCGTCGGACCGAACGGATCCGGAAAGAGCAACGTCATGGACGCGTTGCGGTTCGTCGCGGACGCGATGCACATGGGTCTCTCGGGAGCGATCACCATGCGCCACGGGATCGGGGCGGTCCGTCGCTGGAGCGGCGGGCACCCGTTTAACGTCGTCCTCCGGGTGGGCCTCACGCTGCCGTCCGGGAGGGCTGAGTACGGCTTCGAGCTGACCGGATCGAGCGCCGAGGAGTACGAGGTCAAATCGGAGGACGCGGAGGTCATCCGCGGCAACGGACGCTTCCGTTTCCGGGTCAGCGGCGGTAAGTGGCAGGACGGGCCGGAGGGGCTCCGGCCACCGCTGGACAAGAAGAACCTGGCCTTGCAGCTGATCGGAGGCGACGAGCGCTTCGAGGAGCTCGTCCACGCGCTCCAGAACATCGCCGTGTACGCGATCTTCCCGGACACCCTGCGAGCTCCGCAGAAGTACAGCCCCACCAAGCCGATGAGCCGGCACGGCGACAACTGGGTCTCCGTCCTGAAGGACCAACCCGCCGCCACATGGAAGCCGGACCTCATCGCGGCGCTCAACAAGCTCACCGGCGACACGCTCGACATCAAGGTGGCGCAGGCCGCGAGCTACCTCGTCGTCCAGTTCCAGCACGTATCGCCGAACAAGAAGCCGAAGTGGTTCGACGCCACGCAGGAGTCGGACGGGACGTTGCGCGTCGCTGGCATCATCACGGCGCTCCTCCAGGAGCCGTCCGTACCGGTGATCGGCGTGGAGGAGCCCGAACTCACCGTGCATCCGGGCGCCATCCCGCTCCTCTACGATCACCTGAAGCAGGCGACGAAGCGGAGCCAGGTCATCGTGACGACGCACAGCCCGGAGCTCCTCGACCTCGTCGAGCCCGAGGAGGTCCGCGTGGTGATGCGCGCCGAGGGGGAGACGGTGGTCGCGCCGATGCGCGCGAGCCAGCGGGAGGTGGTCAAGAGCGGGCTCATGACCCTCGGCGAGGTCATGCGCATGGAGGGGCTGCAGCAGGAGCTGCCCTTCGCCGCCGCGGAATAAGGCAATGAAGGGCTACATCCTCGTCGAGGGGGAAGGCGAGCTGGGAGCCGCGGAGAACCTGATCACACGGCTCTGGCACGAAGCCGGTCACTGGCAGCACTGGGCACGCGCCATCACCTGCAAGAACACGCATCAGCGCAGGGGGATCGAGAAGGGGATCGGCCTCGTTCGCGCCAAGCGCGACGCTGGTGCGCTGCTCATCCTTCGCGACGAAGACGACGCCTGTCCCAGAGAACGAGGGCCGCAGATGGCTTCCTGGGTGCGCGAGATCGATCCGCCCTTCCCCGTGGCGGTCGTGCTGATGTGCCGCGAGTACGAGGTACTCTTCTTGCCCTGCGTCGAGCGCATGGCTGGCCGCCCCCTCATCGGTCCGGACGGTCAGGAGCGACCTGGTCTCCTGCCGGGGACGCGCTGGGAGCACGGCGATGATTGGGAGCGGACGCGCGACATCAAGGGATGGCTCAGCGATCACTTCCCGCCCGGGCGCGTCTACAAGCCCACGGTCGATCAATGGCCCATGACGCGGATGATCGACGTGCCGACGCTGCGGGCCGCCGGCGTGCCCTGCTTCGGAACGCTGGAGCGAGCGCTCGCGTTTCTCGCCTCCTCGTTCGGAGGAGCCGGCGTCTACCCGCCGCGCGGCGGCTGACGACCGGACGGGCGTACGCCGCGCGGCGCGCTCCGCCCGGCTCACCTGTGGCTCACTCCCAGCGCGTCGGCCGCGACTTCAGCGTGCGCACGTCCAGCGCGTCGCACCACGCCTCGAAGCGGCCGCGCGGCACGCCGCGGAAGCGCAGGTCGTCGAGGCGCTCCGCGAGCGGCACGTCGGTCCGGAGCGTCGCCAGCGTGCGGTAGAGCAGCGCGTCCTCCCGCTGCTCGACCAGCGCGCGCGCGACCCGATCCGCGCCGCGCACCGGCACCGACCACGCCGCCGGGTCGTCCGGGATCCGCTCGATGTGCCCGTAGGCGCCGAGCAGCGCGGCCGCCGTGCGCTCGCCGATGCCCGCGAGCCCCGGGATGCCGTCGGCGTCGTCCCCGGTCAGCGCGAGGAAGTCCGGGATGCTCGCCGGGGCCACGCCCCGCGCGGCGCGCATCGCCGCCTCGTCGATGACGCGCTCCTTCCGGCGATCGACCTGCACGACCCGATCGCCCGAGAGGCACTGCCCGAAGTCCTTGTCCGGGCTCAGGATGCGCACCTGCGCCACGTCGCCCTGGAACCGCGCCGCCGCCGTCGCGAGCGCGTCGTCCGCCTCGAAGGCGTCCATCGACCAGACGACGACCCCGAGCGCGCGCACCGCCTCCTCGACCGGATCGAACTGCGCGCGCAGCGCGGGATCCATGCCCTCGTCGCTCTTGTACCCGGCGAACAGGTCGTTCCTGAACGAGCGGATCGGGTTGTCGAAGGCGACGGCGAGGTGCGTGACCTCCTCGTCCGCGTGGCGCAGCAGCGCGAGCAGCGAGGCGACGACGCCCACCGTGGCCTTCGCGTCCCAGCCGCCGGGCGCGCGGTGCCCGGGCCGCTTGGAGAAATGGGCGCGGAAGAGCTCGTAGGTGCCGTCGATGAGGTGCAGCCGCATCGTGGCGCCTCCCGCCGGCCGCGCGCCCGCTACGCCGTCATGTCGGCCATGAAGATCGGCGGCGAGTGCAGGGCCATGATCTCCGGCGTGGGCGGGGCCGACTGCTTCGCCATCCGGAGCGCCTCGTCCATCGTGCGCGCCGTCTCCCAGCCGAGCAGCTGCGGGATGTACTCGTTGTCGGCGCCGACCACGATCATCCGGCCGATGTGCTGCCGGCCCGCCTCGCCCCAGTACCACATGAAGAAGGGGTGGGTCGGGTGGTACGCGTGCCCGAAGCGGTACATCTCGATGTAGGCGGGGTTCTCCGAGAACTTCTTCTCGTACCGCTTGTGCAGCTCCATCGCGTCGCGCGTCTCCGGCAGCAGCCGGTGCACGAACTCGATGTACGGGGCGTGGTGCTCGTTGTCGAACAGGTCGGTGCAGGGGTGGAGGATGATCATCGTCCCCCCCTTCTTGAGCATCGGCGCGCCCCGGTAGAGGTTGAACAGGTAGCCGTTCGCCATCACCTGCACGAGCAGCGGGTTCAGGAACGAGTTCACGTTGTACGGGCTGATGTACGGGATGCCCGTGATCAGGATGTCGGCCTGGCCCGTGACCGGGACGAGGTACTGGTCGAAGCTGCGCTTCAGCGTGTGCTCGTGGACCGCCTCGGTCTCGCCGGCGAACACGCCGGTCACGCCGTACGGCGAGGGGACGCGCTGGAAGATCGCCTGGCGCGCGGGCTGCGGCACCTTCGACAGCGTGAAGCGGAGGGCGCGCAGCGCGCTCTTCTCGCCCGCGCTCAGGTCGTCCTCGTTCCGGGCGAGGAACTCGAGCGGGCGATCGAACATGCGGTTGTTGATCGTCGTCTCGATCGTGAAGACGTTGAGCTTCTTGTTGGCCAGCCGGCCCATGCGCTCGACGCTCGTGTGCAGCGCCGAGCTCTTCGGGTCCATGTACGAGTAGCAGTCGCGCATCACCCGCGGGTTGTGGTGCGCGCGCAGGCTCCGGTACCCGCACAGGCCGACCGAGACCGACTTGTGCCCGCCGTCCATCGGGACGAGGTTCAGGTTCACGTAGATCACGAGGTCGCTGTCGACCGCGCGCTTGTTGAGCTCGACCTCCTCGCCGGCGTCGGTCGTGCCGAGGTACTTCATGTTGGCGAGGTTCTCGGCGTCGTGGTTGTAGAGCTTCTTCGGCCAGTAGGCGTTGAAGATCCGGTCGCCGACGATGTGGCGGACCTCCCAGTCCTTCATCCGCCGGTGGACGCTCGTGGCGATGATGATCTCGACGTCGTCGACGCCGTAGTCCGAGAGCAGATCGAGCACGATGGTGAGCACCCGCTCGCGGATGTCCGGCCGCTTCATCGGGGGCAGCGGCAGCGAGATGTCGTCCACCGCGATCGTGACCTTCATCCCCGGGCGGAGCTTCGCGTAGAGCGGCTCCGAATTGTGCGGGTGGTTGATCGCGTAGCGGATCGCGGCGTCGACGTCCTTCAGCGGCTCGAGGGGCGGCTTCGCGTAGAGCACCCGGGTGCCGGTGGGCAGGTCGACCTCGACCAGCTGGTCGCCTGAGAAGAGCACCCGGGGGGCGCTGCGGCTGTCTAGCGTGACGACGCAAGGATGGCTCATGGGGCTTTCAGAGCAGGTGGTGCGACGTGTTGGGCTGCAAGGTGGTCTCCCGCCGCCGTGCGGGAGGGGCCGGGGTCATGCGGCGAGTTCGAGGATCGGCCAGTGGTAGGCCTGCGCGAGCAGCTTGAGCTTGCGGTCCGGGTTCACCGCCGCGGGGTAGCCGACGACCGAGAGCATCGGGACGTCCGAGTAGCTGTCCGAGTAGCCGAAGCACTCGTCGAGGTTGTGCCCGTGCGCGTGGGCGTGCTCGCGGATGAGCCGCGCCTTCTCGGGCCCGGCCACCACGGGGCGCAGGAGCTTGCCCGTCGCGAAGCCGTCCTTCACCTCGAGGCGGTTCGCGATGATGCCGGTCGCGCCCAGGTGCTCGGCCAGCAGCTGCATCAAGAAATCCAGCGCGCCGGAGATGAGGACCACGTCGTGCCCCTTGTCGAGGCTGCACTTCACGAGGTCGCGCGCCTTGGCGTAGATCGCCGGCTTGAGCACCTTCGCGAACGCCTCCTCGGCGAGCGCCACCAGGCGATCCTCGGAGACGCCGTCGAACGAGCTGAAGAGCAGCTCGTTGAAGAGGCGCCGATCCTGGAGCTCCGCCATCGCCATCCATGGCGCCTTCACCAGGGCACGGCCGAGCTTCGCCAAGCTGTGCATCGGCGTCGGCTGGTTCAGCATGTAGAACACCGTCGGGTGCACGAGGTTGGTCGTGACCAGGGTGCCGTCTACGTCGAAGTAGCTCGCCGGCATGCGGGGCAAATCTCCCTGCATGCCGTTTGAGTCAAGATCGAGCTGCCGCGAACCGGGTTTCGCAGGCGGATCGTCACGCGGCGAAGAGGCGCAGGCGCATCGTCACGCGGCGAAGAGGCGCTCGTACCGGTCGTCGAGGTCGACGCCGCCGTCGGTGTCGCCCCGGTCGACCGGGTTGATGCCGCAGTACTCGACGCTCGCCAGGTGGCGCCAGCGGCCGGCGCGCTCGGGCTCGTCGGGCAGGACGGGCGTCGTGCACGGGAAGCAGCCGATGGTGCGGAAGCCCATCGCGTGCAGCGGGTTCTCGATCGCGTCCGGGTGCGCCGCGAAGTACGCGTCGAGCTCCTCGCCGCTCAGCGACGCGAACGGGTGGACGCGGAGGACGTTGTTCGCGGGGTCGAGGCCGAACGGCGCGACCTTGGCGCGGGCGCCGCCCTCGCCCCGGCGGAGCGCGGCGACGAGCGCGTCGTAGCGGCCCCGGATGGCGTGGAGCGGGGCCGACTTGCGGAGGTCGCAGCAGCGCTCCTGCCCCTCCTTCGAGAGGTACAGCAGCCCCTCGTCGCGCGTCTGCTGCGCGAAGGTGCGCTCGGGCGAGAGCGTGACGACGCGCAGGTTCGGGTGGGTGCGCGCGAGCTCGTCGCGCGTGGCGAGCGTCTCGGCGTGGAGCACGCCGGTGTCGACGAAGATGACGTCGAAGGCGAGCCCGGCCCGGTCGGCCATGTGGCACAGCGCGGTCCCGGCCCGCTGCATGCTGCTCATGATGGCCGCGCGGGGGCCGAAGGTCTCGCGGACGAAACGCAGGAGCTCGACGGGCGACGCGCCCTGGAAGCGTCGGTTCAGCGGTTCGAGGTGTCGCTCGGTGATGCGCATAGGCGATGCATAGCAGAGGCCGCTTCCTTGATCCGGGTTGCCTTCGCCCGAGCTTGCGCCTAACTCGGCTGACGCGGAATGACCAGCGCCCAACTAGCCTCAGAAGCGGGCGGGCTCGGCCAGGATCTGCCGGCGCTCGAGGGCCGGCGCTTCCTGTTCGTGACCGGCAAGGGAGGCGTCGGGAAGACGACGATCTCCGGCGCGCTCGCCCTCGCGTTCGCCGCCCGCGGCAAGCGCGTCCTCGTCGCGATGTGCAACACGAAGGAGCGGCTCTCGGCCATCCTCGGCACGAAGCCGATCGGCCAGGAGGTCACCCACGTGGCCGAGCGCGTGTGGGCCGTGAACATCTCGCCGGACAAGGCCCTCAGGGAGTACGGCGAGATGGTCCTCAAGGTGCGCGCCGCGGCCGATCTCGTGTTCGACAACAAGTACACGCGCACCTTCTTCCGCGCGGTGCCGGGGCTGTACGAGTGGGCGATGCTCGGCAAGGCCTGGTTCCACACGACCGAGCTGCTGCCGGACGGCTCCAACCGCTTCGACGTGGTCCTGCTCGACGCGCCCGCGACCGGGCACGGCGTGGACATGCTGCGCGTGCCCAAGGTGATCCTCGACGTGGCGCCGCCGGGCATCCTGCGCCGCGACGCCGAGGCGGCGTGGGCGATGTTCAGGGACCCCGCGCGGAGCGGGGTCGTCGTGGTGACGCTCCCGGAGGAGATGCCGGCCACCGAGACCGTCGAGCTCGTGGCGGAGGTCCGGGGCGAGCTCGGCCTGCCGGTCCACCGGCTGATCATCAACGGCGTGCTGCCGCCGCTGTTCTCGCCCGAGGAGCGGCGGGCGCTGCTCGCCGAGCCGGGGCGGCTCGACATCCAGGCGCCGGCGCGCGCGGCGCACACCGCCGAGAGCGCCGTCGTGGCCGGCGCGCGGCGGGCGATGCGCGAGTCGGTGCAGCACGAGAGCCTGGCCCGCCTGCGCCGCGAGCTCGACCTGCCGACCGTGATCCTGCCGTTCCTCTTCGACGAGGCCTCGACGGTCGCCGGCACCCGGACGCTGGCCGCGCGGCTCTGAGCGACGCCGATGCCGGCGGCCATGCTGCGAGCGAGCCCGCTGCTCACCGACGGACGCGCGCTGCTCGACGCCGAGCGCCTGCTCCACGCGGGGGTCGCCGACCGGCGCGCGAGCTTCGAGCTCGCCTTCACGGCGATGCCGCCGCACACGGGCTTCCTCGTGGTCGCGGGCGTCGAGGCGGCGCTCGACGCGCTCGCGTTCAACGACGCGCGCCTCGACGCGGGGGCGGTCTTCGCGGCGCGCGAGGCCTGCGGCCTGAGCGACGCGCTCGTGGAGCGGCTCGCCGGCGCGCCGATCTCGGTCGACATCGACGCGATGCCCGACGGGACGATCGCCTTCCCGGGCACGCCGGTCGTCGCGGTGGAGGGGCCGTTCATCGAGGCGCTCCTCGTGGGCGCGCTGCTCGTGCCGGCGCTCCGCCGGGGCACGGCCGCGGCGACGCGGGCGGCGCGGCTCCACATCGCGGCGGACGGCGGCGCGGTCGTCGACGGGTCGTCGGCGCGGGTGCCGTTCGCCGAGGAGGCGCTGGCGCTCGCCCGCGCGGCGCACGTGGGCGGGGCGGCGGCGACGACGAGCGCGCTCGCGGCCACGGCGCTCGGGATCCCGTTCCGCGGCGAGGCGGGGATCGAGCTCGGCGAGCTCGCGCCGCCGCCGTCGCCGCTCGAAGGCAGCTGGCCCTGGTACGCCGATCGGACGGTCGACCTCGGGGGCCACGAGGAGGAGGCGCTGCTCCTCGAGGCGCGGCGCGTGGGGACGACCGCCGGCGGCTGGATCGCGACGGGGCTCGCGGAGCCGGAGGGCGCGCTGCCCGCGGCGCGCTACGAGCTCGTGGCGCTCGAGGAGTCGGGCGCGTGGGCGCTGCGGCAGGGGACGAGCGATCGCGGCGACGTGATCGCGGGGCGCAAGATGGTGGCGCGCTACTACGACGAGGCGGGGCGCGCGGCCTGCGACGTGATCCACCTGGCGCACGAGCGGATGCTGGCGCCGCGCTCGCTCGGGGCCGCGCGGCTCGCGCCGCTCGCGCGCGCGGTGATGCGCGGCGGGCACGCCCTGGAGGCGCCCGAGCCGCCGAGCGCGGGGCGCGAGCGCTCGATCGCGGCGCGGCAGCTGCTGCCGCACGCGGTCGCGCACCTGCGGGCGCCGGCGCGGTACCCGGTGCAGCTGTCGCCGGCGCTGATCGCGCTGCGGGAGCCGGATCCGCCGAGCTCGTTGCGGTAGGCCCGGCCCCCGGGGAGGGTGTTCTCGGCGCGGGGCAGGGGGGTGGGGGCCCGCCGAACTCGCCCGAGATGTGAGCCATCCGGCAAGCCGGATGACTCACATCTCGGGCTCAGACATCGGCCCATCCCCACCCCCCTGCCCCGCGCCGAGAACACCCTCCCCGGGGGCCTACGGTGGAGATGGATGGGGGCGCCGTCACGGGAACGAAGGCCTCCGTCGCAGGCCCGGAAGCTTCCGTCACGGGAACGAAGGCTTCCGTCGCGGGCCGGAGGCTTCCGTCGCGGGGCGGGACGCGAAATTCGTCGGAAATTCGTGCTCCGGCGAATGCCGGACGGCGCCGGGAGCAGGGCCGGCACTCCTAAGTGCGCGAAATGTCGTGCTCACGAGCGCGCCGGAAGGCTTCGTTTCGGCGACGGAAGCTTCCGGAGGGCGCCGGAAGGTCTCGGGCACGCGCCGGAAGCCTTTGTTGGTGTGCCGGAGCACTCCAGATCGGCCGCCTCGGTGTCGTCGATCGACTCGCCGGGCTCGGCGAGCGTAGCGGGGTCCTCATCCCCGAGCGCGCGGCGCGCGGTGAGGGAGGGGCGGGCCGCGCGGCTCACATGTCGAGCAGCAGCTGCGTCAGGATGTAGTTCGTGACGAGCACGGTGACGCAGCTCTCGACGACGGCGCGCGTGGTCGCGACGCCGACGCCGCGCGCGCCGCCCGAGGCGAAGAAGCCGTGGCGGCACGAGATCGACGAGACGATGAAGCCGAAGACGCACGCCTTGATGAGCCCCATCGAGATGTCCTTGGGCAAGGCGAAGTCGCGGATGCTCTGGAAGAACGCGCCCTCGTCGCCGCCGAGCCAGAGCACGGCGACCAGGTACGAGCCGCACATGCCGACGCTCGTGTAGAGGATGCACAGGAGCGGCAGCATCACCGTCGCGGCGAAGAGCCGCGGCGAGAGCAGGTACTGCACGGGGCTCACGCCCATCGTCGCGATCGCGTCGATCTGCTCGGTGACGCGCATGTTGCCGAGCTCCGCGGCCATGGCGCTGCCGGCGCGGGCGGTGACCATGATCGCCGAGAAGACCGGCGCGAGCTCGCGGGCCAGCGAGACCGCGACGAGGCCGCCGACGCGGCCCTCGGCGCTGAACGCGCGCAGCGCGTAAGACGTCTGCAGCGTCACGACCATGCCGCTGAAGACGCCGGTCAGGCCGACGATGAAGACCGACTGCGCGCCCATGAAGTCCATCGCCGCCAGGAACTGCGCGGGGCGAAATGGCGGGCGCACGAGCCAGACGAGCGTCTGGAACGTCAGCGTGACGATGTTGCCGATGTTGTCGAAGAACGCGAGGACCGGCTCCAGCGCCTTCGTGAGCAGCTCGCTCCGGCTGGTCTCAGCGCCTTCCTTCACGGTGCGCTCTTGTATCACGCAACGCCGCCGCGCACGGGGTCGGGCTCGCGATGACCCGGCGCGCTCGCTCGCCCGCGCTGCGTAGCGCCGCTCGCGCCGGCGCGCCGCCCGTCGAGCTCGCCCGGAAGACCAGCAGCCGCCGCTCGCCCCCTCCAGCCTCCGGCCGCTCGGCGCCCTTCACGCGGCGCCCGGCCCCGATCCCCGCGCTCCGCCGGAGCCTCGCAGCGCGGCCTCCAGCGCGGCGAGCACCTCGCCGCTCCGCGCGCCCGTCGCCCTGATCTCGGCGGCGCGGCCGGGCGCCGCGGCGTCCTCGGGGGCGATGAGGTGGATCAGGAGCGCGTCGCCGCCGAGCGCCTCCACGAACGGCTCGCCCCACTCCACCACGACGAGCGCCCCCTCCGCGCGGCGCTCGCGCAGCCCGAGCTGGGCGAGCTCCGCGGCCGCGCCGCCGGCCGCGCCCTCCGCAGGGGAGGCGCCGCCGAGGCGGTAGGCGTCGGCGTGCGCGATCGGGACGCGGCCCTCGTGCTCGTGGACCAGCGTGAAGGTCGGGCTCGTGATCGGCAGCTCCGGCGGCACACCGAGCGCACGGCAGAGGGCGCGGGCGAAGAACGTCTTCCCGGCGCCGAGGTCGCCGGCGAGGACCACCAGATCGCCGCCCGCGAGGCGGTCGGCGAGCGCGCGCGCGAGGCGGATGGTGCTGCGGCGGCTCGGCAGCTCGACGCGCATGCGTCAGAACCGGGCCCCGGCGCCGAGCGTCGCGCCGAGCAGGAGCAGGGAGCCGTCCCCCGTGGGGACCCACCGGAGATTGCCGAGCTGCGCCTCGAGCTGCACCGAGGGGCTCAGCGCGAGCGCGACGTCGAGCGACGCCCCGATCACCGGGTGCACCTCGAGGTCGCCGCGGTACGTCGCGCCGCCCGGGCCCACGGCGCCCGCGCCCGACCTGAAGAACGCGCCGGCGTGGAGCGCCGGGCCGACGTGGAGCGGGAACGCGCGCCACGCGCCGCCCTCGGGCGTCCGGCTGGGCGTCAGCATCAGGCGCGCGCCGCCCTCGATCCAGCCGGCGAACGGCCCGACCAGGTTGCCGCCGCCGCCGGCGAACAGCTCGAGCCCGTGATCGCCGACCGCGTACGCCGCGCGCGCCGCGCCGACCAGCGAGGCCGCGCTGCCGCTCGCGCCCGGGAGGCGCGCCGCCGCGACGGCGGCCCCGAGCGACGCGGACAGGGCGAAGCGGCGCCCGCCCGAGTACGCAGGCCAGACGCGCTCCGGCCCGAGCGGGTACGCCATCTGCACCTCGTTCGCGGGCGGCGCCGGCGGCGGCGCGGGCACCGGCGGCAGCACCGTGGCGCCGCCGGCGGACGAGGGCGCGGGCGGCGCGGCGCCCGCAGGGCGCTCCCAGGGGAGCTCGCCGATGCCGACGCCCTCGGGGCGGAGGAGCACCGCCAGCATCTCCTGCGTCTGCTGGGCCGACCGGCCCCGGTCGACCTCCCGCGCGACCGACTCGACCCGGCCGGTCGAGGCGAGGTACGCGGTGAGCTCCACCCGGGCGGTCGTGACCGCAGGCTCGACGGTGCCGCTCAGGACCCAGTCCGCGCCCGTCTGCGCGCTCACGGCGCGGTACTCGTCCGTGGTGTCGGCGACGCCGTCGGCCACGCCCTTGAGCGCGGCCGCGACCGCGCCGTCCGGCACCGCGGTGTGGCCGAGGGCGGCGAGCCCGGCCGCGACCTCGGCCTGCGCGGCGCTCCGGGCGGCCTCGTCGGTGCCGCCGCGCGCGGGGAGCACCGCCACGCGATCGGCGAGCGCGGCCGGGGCGAGCGCCGTCAGCGCGGCGGCGGCGGCACAGGAGAGGGCTCGGCGGATCATGCGGCGCCATGCTACGCCCCCCGCGGCGCCGGAGCAGCCCCAGGACGACGCGGCGGCACGCTCTCCACGCCACGCGCGAGCCCTGCACGGCGACCGGGCGCCGGCCAGGCGCACCGCCCCGCGCGGCGGCCGCGCGCTCGTCCGGCGGCTCGCCCCGCTCATCGCGCCTTCTCGATCTCGCGGTGGCCGACCACCCGCGGCAGCACGCGCTTTCCGCCGAAGCCGGCCGCCGCCGTCGTCCAGAGCTCCACCGTCGCGCTGCTCAGGGCGCTCGCCGCCGCGAGGCGCCGCGCCTTCACCTCGGCCGGGTCCTCGGTGCCCGTCTTCGGCAGCCGCTGCACGCCGGCCCACGCGAGGACGCCGGCGTCGCGCCCGAGCGCCGCCCAGAAGCTCGGCGGCGACGGGTGGGTGGCGAGCCACACCGCGAGCGCGGCCCCCGCGCCGCCCGCGCCCGGCGGAGGCTGCGCGCCGGCGGGCGCCGCGACGAACGGGAAGAGCCCCGCCGTCGCGACGAGCGATCCGGGCGGCGGCGGCACGGCCGCCTCGAAGCCGAGCGCGAGCGTCACCGCGCGCGGCGCGGCGCGGATCGCTTGCTCCGCGCACGGCGCGTCCCCGGCCAGGATGATCCCCCGGACGGCCGGCGGCCGGAGGGCGCGCGGATCGAAGGCCGCGTCGCACGGGAGCGCGAGCGCGATGCCACGCTCGGCCAGCGCCGCCGGCGCGGCCCCGGCGCCGCCCGGCGCGGCCGCGGCCCCAGGCGCCGCGCCCCCGGCGGCGCCCGCCGGCGCGGAGGGCGTCGAGGCGGCCGCGTCCTTCCGGGCGCCGGCGTCGCCGCCCACGAGCGCCACCGGCTTCGCGCCCCGCTCCGCGAGCGCCGCGGCCAGCACCTCGATGCCCCGCGCGGGCTCCTCGCCCACGACGAACACGAACGCGCCGTCGAGCGCCGCCGGCTCCGGCGGGTGGACGAGCAGCACCGGGATCGCGTTCGCCCGCGCGAACTTCGCCACCGCGGTCGCCTGCTCGCGGTCGGAGCCGGCGATCAGCACCGCGGCGCCCTCGGCGGTGAGGCTGCTCAGCGCCTCGTCGACGCTGCCCTGGCCGCCGTCGTCGCGGCTCACGAGCCGCGCGTCCGACCCCGGCCTCAGCAGCCCGAGCCCGTGCGCGACGCCGGCCGCGATCTCGACGCCCCGGCGGCGCGACTCGGACGTGCGCGTCGACAGCAGCAGGCCCACCGTGGGCGGCTCGACGCGCGCCGTCCCCGCGCCGGCCGCGAGCTCCGAGATCGCGTCGCCCTGGTTGCCGAGCATCGCGCCGGCCCGATCGAGCAGCTCCTTCGCGAGCGCCACGTCGCGCCGCTCGCGGGCGACGATCGCGAGGCGCTCGGCGACCAGCGAGCGCAGGTCGACCTGCGGGTCCACGACCTCGCCGGCGGCCTCGCCCGCGCGCATCGCGGCGACGAGGTGCGCGATCGGCACCTTGCGCAGGAGCGCCCCGATCTGCGCCCGGATCGCGGCGCGGTCGTCGTCGTCCGCCTCGCGCAGCCACACGCCCATCAGCTCGACCGCCTGCGTCCACGCGCCCGCCTCCATCGCGGCGGTCGTGACCTCCTCGTTGAGGAGCGAGCGGACGTACGCGTCGATGACCTTGCTCACCAGCGGGCGCAGCACCCCGAAGGCCGGCTTCGGCTTGCCGGCGCGCCGGAGCGCCGGAGCGCCGCGCCGCGGAGCACGCGCGCGAGATCTCCGGTCGCGCCCGGCCCCTCGGCCTCGACCTCGGCCGCGAGCGCTTCGGCGCGGCGGAGGTCGCCTCGCTCCAGCGCGATCCACGCGAGGTGGGCGGTCGCGACGCGCGCGAGGTCGTCGCCCGCGTGGCGGCCGCGGAAGGCGAGGAGCTCCGGCTCGAGCGCGATGCGCTCGGCGCGCGCGCCGCTCGCGAAGCGCGAGAGGATGCGGCGGAGCTCGGCCTGGGCCTCGGGCGACCCGCCGAGCGCCGGGCTCACCGCCTCGGCGCCGTCCTGCGCGCCGCAGCCGGCGCTCGCCGCGCCGAGCGCGATGAGCGCCGCGACCGCGACCGCGGGCGCACGGGCGAGGAGCGGCCGCCGTCGCCGCGCGGGGCGCCGCCCGGGCGCGCCGTCGGCCTTTGCGCCGAAGGCAGCGGAAAACCGGCCAGAATTGTCGACTGCGTTCACCTTGACGTCACCCGGGGCATCCCATACACCCGCCGCGCCCGCCTTCCATCGAGGTCAGCGTGTCCGAGGCAACCCCCGCGAGATCGCTCTTCCACAAGAGCCGCCGGTCCTTTCTCCTACGCAAGCTGCATTCTCTCACCGGCGCCCTCCCCGTGGGCGGTTTCCTGCTCTTCCACTTCTGGACGAACGCGAAGGCGCTCCAGGGGCAGGAGCGGTTCGACGCGGCGGTCTCCGAGATCTCGCACATGCCGTACCTGCCGGTGCTCGAGATCGGGCTCGTCGTGCTGCCGCTCGCGTTCCACGCCCTCTACGGGGTCAAGCTGGTGCTCGAGGGCAAGCCGAACGTCGGCAGCTACACGTTCTCGCGCAACTGGATGTACACGATGCAGCGGGTCACGGGGGTGCTCGCGTTCGCGTTCATCGGGTTCCACCTCTGGCAGTACTGGGCGCAGAAGTGGCTGGGCCGGATGGCGCCCGAGGAGTTCTACCCGCGGCTGTGCGCCGACATGGCGTCGACCGTGGGCGGCGTCCCGGTGATCGCGCTCGTCTACATCTTCGGCATCGCGGCGAGCGTGTTCCACTTCGCCAACGGCCTCTGGGGCTTCTGCTTCTCGTGGGGGGTCACCGTGTCGCGCCGGGCGCAGCGGATGGCCGCGGTGGTCTTCGGCGCGGTGGGCCTCGTGGTCTTCGTGCTCGGCGCCAACACGGTGATCTACTTCGCGACCGGCGCGCCGTTCCCCGGGACGCCGAGCCCCGCCGCCGAGGGGGCGCGCACGTGCGCGGACATCGTCGCCGGGCCCGGGCCCGGGCGCGCCTCGCTGGCCGCGCCGGCCTCGCACTGACCATCGTATCGGCCGCGCCCGGGTGGCAGCGGCGCGGGAGCATCGGGATCGAAACATGGCCGCGAAGAGCACGACGAGGAGCGAGGGGGGGAAGGTTCGGCGCGTGATCGTCGTCGGGGGCGGGCTCGCCGGCCTGATGACGGTGATCAAGCTGTGCGAGGCGAAGGTCCCGGTCGACCTGATCTCCCTCGTGCCGGTGAAGCGCTCGCACTCGGTGTGCGCGCAGGGCGGCATCAACGCCTCGGTGAACACGAAGGGCGAGGGGGACAGCCCCCAGGTGCACCTCGAGGAGACCGCCTACGGCGGCGACTTCCTCGCGAACCAGCCGCCCATCAAGGGGATGGCCGAGGCCGCGCCCGGCATCGTGCACATGCTCGATCGCATGGGCGTGCCGTTCAACCGGACGCCCGAGGGCCTGCTCGATTTCCGCCGGTTCGGCGGCACGCTGTACCACCGCACGGCGTTCGCGGGCGCGACGACGGGGCAGCAGCTGCTCTACGCGCTCGACGAGCAGGTGCGGCGGTTCGAGCTCGCCGACGTGATCGACGAGCACGGCGTGGCGATCCCTGGCGAGAAGATGGTCCGGAAGCACGAGTTCTGGGACTTCATCGAGGCGATCCTCGACGACTCCGGCACGTGCGTCGGCTGCGTCGCGCAGGACCTGAAGACGATGCAGATCCGCGCGTTCACCGGCGATGCGGTCGTGCTCGCGACGGGCGGCTGCGGCATCGTCTTCGGCCGCTCCACGCTGAGCGTCATCTGCACGGGGACGGCGGCGTCGGCGGTCTACCAGCAGGGCGCGGTGTACGCGAACGGCGAGTTCATCCAGGTGCACCCGACGGCGATCCCGGGCGCCGACAAGCTGCGGCTCATCTCGGAGAGCGCGCGCGGCGAGGGCGGCCGCGTCTGGGTGCCGAAGGACAAGAGCGACGCGCGGAGCCCGCGGGACATCCCCGAGAAGGAGCGCGACTACGTCCTCGAGCGGCTGTACCCCGGCTACGGCAACCTCGTCCCGCGGGACATCGCGTCGCGCGCGATCTTCCGGACGTGCTTCCACGAGGGGCGCGGCGTCTTCAACGCCGCGACGGGCCGGAACGAGAACGAGGTCTACCTCGACCTGACCCACAAGGACGAGAAGTTCCTCCGGGCGAAGCTCGCGGGCATCCTCGAGATCTACGAGAAGTTCGCGGGCACCGACCCGTACAAGAACCCGATGAAGGTCTTCCCGGCGGTCCATTACTCGATGGGCGGCCTGTGGGTCGACTACGAGGCGGACGCGCGGGGCGCGCTCAAGGTGGGGTCGCCGCGCAACCACGCGACGAGCATCCCGGGCCTCTACGCGGTGGGCGAGGTGGACTACCAGTACCACGGGGCCAACCGGCTCGGCGCCAACTCGCTGCTCTCGTGCATCTACGGCGGCATGGTGTGCGGTCCCGCGGTCGCGAGCTATCAGCGGAGCATCAAGCGGAGCGCCCTGGACCTGCCGCGCTCGATCTTCGACAAGGCCGAGAAGCGCGCCGAGGCCGACTACCAGCGCATCCTGACGCAGAACCAGGACGCGAAGCAGCCGGAGAACGCGTACCGGCTGCACCAGGAGCTCGGCGAGACGATGCTGCGCGACTGCACGATCGAGCGCGACAACGCCACGCTCGACCGGGTGCTCGAGAAGCTCGGCGAGCTCGAGGAGCGGGCGGGGCGGATCAAGAGCACGGACACGGCCCCGCGGGTGAACCAGGGGGCGCAGTTCGTGCGGCACCTCGAGAACATGCTGGTGCTCGCGCGGGTCATCGCGGAGGGGGCGCGGAACCGCGACGAGTCGCGCGGGGCGCACTACAAGCCGGAGTTCCCGGCGCGGAACGACGCCGAGTGGCAGCGCACGACGCTGGCGCGCCACGAGGAGAAGGGCGCCGTGCGGTTCATCCGCGCGTTCGACTACGCGTGCGCCGGCCAGTCGATCCACGTGACCGACGCGGTGGACACGTCGCTGGTGGCGCCGCGGGAGCGCAAGTACGAGCAGGCGGGCGCGGCGAGCGCGCAGGCGACGGGGAAGCTGTCGCAGAAGAGCGTGTAGGATGGCCAAGGCGAGCGGAGACAAGGCGAACGGGGCGGCGGCGCCGGCCGAGGCGCGGGGCGAGGGCCGGCTGGTGCACCTGCGCGTGCGGCGGCAGGACACCGCGGATCGTCCGGAGACGCGGCGCTGGGAGGAGTTCAAGGTCCCCTACCTGCCGCAGATGAACGTCATCAGCGCGCTGCAGCAGGTCCAGCGGGATCCGCGGACCGTGGACGGCAAGGAAGTGCCTCCGGTCGTCTGGGAGGCGGTGTGCCTGGAGGAGGTGTGCGGCTCGTGCACGATGGTGATCAACGGCCGTGTCCGACAGGCCTGCTCGGCGCTCATCGATCAGATCGCGCCGAAGGGCGAGGTGATCACGCTCGAGCCGATGTCCAAGTTCCCGCTGGTGCGCGACCTGCTCGTGGACCGGAGCCGGATGTTCGAGGACATGAAGCGGGTCCGCGCGTGGATCGACATCGACGGCACGCACGAGCTCGGCCCGGGTCCGCGCGAGTCGCCGGAGCGGCAGGAGGAGCGGTATCCGCTCTCCCGCTGCATGACGTGCGGCTGCTGCGTCGAGGCGTGCCCGCAGTACAATGACGGGACGAAGTTCGTCGGCGCCTTCGCGATCAACCTGGTGCGGCTCTACAACATGCACCCTTCCGGGGCGATGCACGCGGGCGAGCGCCTGGAGTCGGTGATGGGCGAGGGCGGGATCACCGATTGCGGCAAATCGCAGAACTGCGTCGAGGTGTGCCCGAAGGAGATCCCGCTCGTCGACTCGCTCGCGACGGTCGCCCGCGACACCACAAAACGAATGCTGTTTGGGTGGTTGCTGAAGTGAGATCGCAAGCTCGTTGACCCGACGTCGCCCCTGAGCCCCTGACGCGCGATAGGCCCTCGGAGCCCGCACGGCGCGCGGCGCACGGCGCGCCGATGTCCGAGCGGGATCAGGGGAACGGCGATCCTGCCCCGAACCCGAGCCCGAGCCCGCTCCCGAACCCCAGCCCGACAGGCTCGGTCGTGGTCTGCCGCTCCAGCTTGCGGATGCGCAGCCCGAGCAGGTGCGTGACCAGCGTGCAGGTCTGGTGCGCCCGCGGCGTCACGCCGCAGCCCAGCCAGACGCCGAACGGCTCCCGCTCGCCCTCCTCGACGTAGCGGATCACCGCGCCGCTCTGCGCGACCGTGAGCCACGCGGTCGCCTCGCCCGGCAGCGACGCGTGCAGCACGCCGATCTGGCCCAGCGGGTCGTCGTTCGGGCCGATGACCCGGCCGTCCGGCTCGAGCAACGCCAGCGGCTCGGCCTCCAGGCCGAACACCCGCCCGCCGCGATCCACGTTGAGCTGGTGCTCGCCGTTCACGAGGATCTTGCCGTCGGGCAGGACGTCGACCGCGAGGTTTCCGTGCACCCAGCGCGCGCGCGGGATGTCGAGCAGCGCGCCGCCGCGGGCCCAGTTGGCCGGGGGCGTCGCGGTGCACGCCGCGAGCAGCGAGAGCGGCACGACGAGAGCGAGGCGTCGCATGCGCCGAGCATACCGCAGCGGCGCGCGGCGTTGTCGGCCGGCGCGCCACGGCGGCGTTGTCGGCCGGCGCGCCACGGCGGCGCGTCGTCCGGCGCGCCACGGCGACGCGCCGGCGCAGCGCTACACCTTCTCGGTACCCGTCGTGCCGAGCAGCCCCGTCGGCTTCACGAGGAGCACCCCGATCAGCACGGCGAACACGAGGACGTCCTGCAGGCCCGAGTAGGGCGTGAGCTTCGTCATCTCGCCGATGATCCCGATCAGCATGCCCCCGAGCATCGCGCCCGTGATGTTCCCGATGCCGCCGATGACCGCCGCCACGAAGGCCCGGTTGCCGATCACCACGCCCATCGTGGGATACACCTGCGACTGATCCAGGCAGTAGAGCACCGCGCCCACCGCCGCGAGCATCGAGCCCGTGACGAAGGTCAGCGCGATGATGCGGCTCGTGCGGATGCCCATCAGCCGGGCGGCCTCGACGTTCACGCTGAGCGCGCGCATCGCCTTGCCCGTCCAGGTGCGCCGCACGAGCAGCTCCAGGCCGATCATCACGAGGATCGAGGTGACGAAGATCACCTTGCGCGTGTGCTCGATCGGCAAGAGCTGCGGATAGCCGCGGTAGCGCGCGGTGAAGAGGAGCTGCGCCAGGTTCTGGAGGAGGACGCTCATCCCGAGCGCCGTGACCAGCGGCGTGATCCGGGTGTTGGCGAGGCCGCGCCCCCGGGATCGCAGCGGCGCGTAGGCTACCCGCTCGACCAGGACCCCGAGCACGCCCGCGAACGCCATCGCGCAGAGGGTGCCGGCCACGCCCGCGAACAGCGGCGCGTCCTGGCCGCCGAACGCCGCGATCCCGAACAGCCCGGCGAAGGCGCCCATCATGAACACCTCGCTATGAGCGAAGTTGATGAGCTTGAGGATGCCGTAAACCATCGTGTAGCCGAGGGCGACGAGGGCGATCATCGACCCCTGGGCGAGCCCCGTGATCAGGGCATTCACGATCTTCTCCATGGAGACCCCTTCACCGCGCGCGGGGTTGATCCCGCGCGCGCGGCACGACCACTACTGCTTCGCGGACTTCTCGTTGACCGTCGCGTAGTAGGTAAACTGCTTGTCCTTGATCCGGACAATCACGACCGGCTTGTCGGCGTTGCGGTTCTCATCGATGGTGATGACCCCCGTCGCGCCCTGGAACCCCTTGGTGTCCTGGATGGCCTGCCGGATGGCGTCCGGCGTCATCTCCTTGGCGCGGCCCATGGCGTCGGCGAGCAGCCTGGCCGCGTCGTAGGCCTGGGCGGCGATGCTCGACGGCGTGCGCTTGTACCGCTCCTGGTACTTCTTCACGAACGCCTGCGAGTTGGGCCAGGGGACGTCCGGCGCGTAGTGGTTCGTGAAGTACGCGCCGTCGAGCTCCTCGGCGGCGTCGCGCAAGAGCTCGTTCGCGTCCCACCCGTCGGTGCCGACGAACATGCTGCCCGGCACGCCCGCGGCCTTGGCCTGCCGCGCGATCGGGGCCATCGAGGTGTAATAGATCGGCGCGTAGATCATCTCCGGGTTCGCCGACTTGAGCTCGTTGATGTACGTCGTGAAGTTGGTCTCCTTCTTGAGGAAGCTCTTCTCCATGACGATCTCCCCGCCTAGGCGCTTCACCTCGGCGCGGAACTCGTTGGCGAGGCCCGAGGAGTAGAGATCGTCGGAGGCGAAGAGGAGGCCGACCTTCTTCTTGCCGAGCGTGTTCACGATGAACTGCGCGCCCATCTGGCCCTGCACGTCGTCCGTGAAGCAGGCGCGGAACACGAAGGGGCCGACCTTCGTCACGTCCGGGTTCGTGGACGACGGCGAGATCATCGGCACCTTCTTCTTGTTCGCGACGATGCCGCCGGCGCGCGACCGGGACGAGGCGACCTCGCCGAGCAGGGCGAGCACGTGATCGCGGTCGATGAGCTGCAGGACCTTGTTGGTCGCCTCCTCGGGCTTCGACTTGTTGTCCTCGTAGAGGACGTTGATCGGCTTGCCCTTGACCCCGCCCGCCTTGTTGATCTCGTCGATGGCGAGGTCGATGCCCTCCTTCGAGTCGACGCCGAACGCCGTCTCCTCGCCCGAGAGGCTGAAGTAGGCGCCGACCTTCCACTCGGGGTCGTCCTTGGCGTGCTTGGCCGGGTCGCCGCCCGAGCCCTCGCTCTTCTTGCCGCACCCGAGCGCCATCGCGCTCAGCGCGAGCGCCCCGGCGATCATCCTCACCAAACCCCGTCGTCCGAGCATGCTGTCGTCCTCCCTGTCGCCGGGCCGCCTCCCGTGTGGGTCCGCCCGCCGGTGGCCATGGCCGCCCACGCAGCGGCCCCAGAGCGCGTGTACTCATCGCGTCTACCATTGTCTACGCGGCACGTCAGCTATCTCCGGCCGCGACGCGCTCGGCGCCGGCCCTCTTAAGTGTTCGATTCTCCACGGATTCCGCCGGTCGAGCCCGCCGCCGGCCCGCGCGGCGTCGGGGCTGACGCAACCGGATGCCGCGGCGCGCCGCCTGGGGCGCAGCCCACAAGCCGGCGCCCGACGCGCCTCGCGGGGCCGCTGCAGCCGGCGCGGCGCGGCTAGCCGGCGCGGCGCGCGTGGACGAAGTGCTCGACGTTCCCCTTCGGCCCGCGCACCGCGCTGTCGACCGCCCCGACGACGGAGAAGCCCGCGGCCTCGATGGCCTGGCGCGCCTCGGCGATCGCCGCGAGGCGGGTCGCCTCGTCGCGGATGACGCCGCGCCCGCGGGCGGCGGCCTCGCGGCCCGCCTCGAACTGCGGCTTGATCAGCGCGACGAGATCGCCGGAGGGGCGGAGCAGGCGGGCGATCGCCTCGATGAGCCGGGAGATGCTGATGAAGGACGCGTCGACCACCACGAGATCGATGGGGCGGTCGAAGTCCTCGCGCCGGAGCTCGCGCGCGTTGACCCGATCGCGCACCTCGACGCGGGGATCGGCGCGGAGCTTGCTGGCGAGCTGGCCGTAGCCGACGTCGACCGCGAACACCCGCGCCGCGCCGCGCTGGAGCAGGCAGTCGGTGAAGCCGCCGGTCGAGGCGCCCACGTCGACGCAGGTCTTCCCGGCGACGTCGAGGCCGTGCTGCGCGGCGAACGCGGCGAGCGCATGCTCGAGCTTGTCGCCGCCGCGCGAGACGAACCGGGGGCCCGACGCGACGTGGACCTCGGCGTCCTCCGGGAGCAGCGTGCCCGGCTTGTCGATGCGGCGCGGCCCGGAGGTGACCTTGCCGGCCATGATCAGCGCCTGCGCCTCGGTGCGCGAGGCGGCGAGCTTCCGGGCGACGAGCAGCGCGTCGGCGCGGACACGGGTCACGGCGCCCCCGCCGGCGAAGGGGGGACGAGGCCCGCGCCGCCGTCCCCGGGGGCGGCCGCCGCGTCGGAGAGCGAGAGCGCGTCGCCGTGGAGCGCCCGGGCGACCTCGGCGAGCCCGTCGCCGATGCGCGGCCCCGGGCGCAGCACGGCGTCGGTGCGGAGCGGCCGCACGCGCCCCTCGCGCACGGCGCGCAGGGATCTCCAGCCGGGCGCGTCCCGGAGCACCGCCAGCCTGGGGGAACCTTGCGCGCCGGGCTGCTCGGCGCCGTCGGCGCCGGCCGTGCCGTCGAGCAGCACGTCGGGATCCAGCGCGAGCAGGTGCTCGACGCTGATCGACGGATAGGCGCCGCCGCGGGCGATCGCGTTCTCGCCGCCGGCGAGCCGGATCAGCTCATCGGCGAAGCTGCCGGGACCCGCGGCGAAGATGGGCGAGGTGTCGAACAGCAGGGCGACCCGGACGCGCGGTCGCCCCTTCACGGCCTGCTCGACCTCCTGGCGGCGGGCGCGGATCCGGGCGATCGCCCGCTCGGCGCCGGGGGTCGCGTCGAGCCGCCGGCCGAGCTCCGCGAGCATCTCCTCGATCTGGGCGAGCGACTCGGTCTCGGGGAAGCACGTCGCGATCCCGTGCCCGCGCAGCGCCTCTTCCAGCGCTGGCCCCGCGGGGCCGCGGGCGCCGACGACGAGGGTCGGCGAGAGCGCGATGATCGCCTCGATGCTCGGGTCGGCGTAGCCGCCGACGCTGGGCAGGCGGAGCACCTCGGGCGGGTGGTCGCAGTGGCGGGAGCGGCCGACGAGCGACGCGCCGGCCCCGATCGCGAAGACCGCCTCCGTGGTGCTGGGCGACAGGGAGACGACGCGCGCTCCGCCCTGCGCCGCCGGGGCCCGGCGCCCGCACGCCGCGAGCGCGACCGCCGCGAGCGCCGCGAGCGCGGCCCGCCGCGGGAGCGCGGCTCCCTGCGAAGCCGCGGCTCCCCGCGGGAATGCGGCGCCCCGCGCGCGGGGCGTCGACGATGAGCGCCGCCCTTCAGCCAAGCCGATCCCGGCTGCGGCGCCGCCGCAGGCTCGCCACCGCGCCCAGGCCCGCCGCGCCGAGCAGCCAGGGGACCGGCTTCGTCGGATCAGGCCTCGGCTGGATGCTGCAGGACCCGGCGGGCGCCTCGTCCTCCCCGTCCCCTTCGCCGTCGACCTCGGGCGGCGGCTCCGGGAGCTTCGCGCAGAAGCCGAGCTCGTCGTTGCAGCTGTAGCCGCTCGGGCACGTCGCGATCTCGGTGCAGGGGCGGGTGCAGTAGCCATCGAGGCACGCGTTCGTCGAGCACTGCTCCGGCTGCTCGCAGGCGCCCCCGAGCTCCGCCGAGTAGATCGGATCGGTGGGGAAGCCGGTCGCCCAGCGGGGCGCCGTGTAGCCTCCGAGGTCGGCGGCATGCAGGGTCGCTTCCTTAATCCATTCCGCCCAGCCGTACACATAGCCGTAGATCGGATACTCGCAGCCCTCGGCCCCGCGCGAGGTCACGCCGATGACCCGGTGCATCAGGTCGAGGCTGGGGCCGCCCGAGTCCCCCTCGCAGATGCCCGTGTCCCCGACCCACTCGGTCGGCTTCACCACGGACGCGGGGCAGCCGTCGGCCACGCAATCGATGAAGAGGTTGTCGCGGCGCCGCCGCAGGCCCGCGCCGGTGCTCAAGTCGTTCGTCGCGCCGAAGCCGATCGCGTAGTACTCCTCGCCCCTCTCCAGGGGCACGTCGACGCGCGGGACGAGCGGCACGGCTTCGCTCTCCGGGATGAGCTCGTCCAGGATGAGGATCGCCTGGTCGTTGCCGCAGAAGCTGTCCGCTTCCGTGCCGGGGAGCAGCACGATCTCGCTGCCGCCGTAGTAGCGCGAGGACCTGCCGATCTCCGCGTCGGTCGTCACGAAGATGCGCCGCGCCAGGTGCGTGTCCGTGAACTTGGTGCTCCGGCAGGTGATCTGGCCGTCCCGCTCATTGGCCATGTCCGATACGCAGTGCCGGGCCGTCAGCACCACGTTCGGGGCGATCAGGCTGCCGGTGCAGATCGCGCCGATCTCATCGTTGTAGATGCCCACGACGGCCCTGTCGCCGTCGTCCAGGTAACCGTCCTGGATGGCGTCGCGCGCCTCTCCGGTGTCATCAGGGAGCTCCTCCAGGGCCGAGCTGCACGCCGTAGCAGCGAGTCCCAAGGCAAGAATCAAGGCGACTCTGGGCGACCAAAACGACATCGCTAGCCTCCAAGTACTGCAATGTAGGTGCGAGCCGTGAGGCGACGCGCCGAGCCGATGATTCTAGAGGGGAATGTGCGGTCATGCACGCGCGCCACGCGCGTTGAACGACTCGTCTCGTTGCATGCACTACATCAAGAGACCGTCCGAGAGCCCTTGCAGGCTCGTCAGGGTACCGGCGTCCCCCGGATCCGCCATGGCGGCGCCAGGGACCTGGCGGCCGGATCCACCGTGAAAAGCCGCGGAAACGCGCGCGGCCCGGGTGTTGCGGGGCGGTGCGGCCGTGATCGATCCGGTCCTGCTCTTCGGGCTCGCGCTCGCCGCGGGCGCCCCGCTTGCCCTCTCCCCGATCCCCACCGCGCTCGGCGCGGCGCTCGCCGCGGCGGCGCTCCGCCGCCGGGCCGGCCGCGCGGCCCTCGCCGCCGCCGCGGTCGCGCTCGCCGTCAGCGGCCTCCGCGCCCGCGCGCTGCTCGACGGCGCGAGCGGCCTCTACGACGACGCCGCCGATCTGCTGCATCCGCCGGCGCGCTGCGAGGTGACGGCCGCGGTCGTCGGCTCGCCGGTCGTGGTCGGGACGGCGCAGCGGCGCTCCGACGAGCCCGGCGAGGCGCCGAGCGCGCGCGTCGACGTGGAGCTCACCGGCGGGACGTGCGGCGGGCGAGCGCTGCCGGGACCGCTCCGGGCGCGCCTCTATGGGGCGCCGCTGGAGCTCGCGCGGGGCGACCGGATCGAGGTCGTCGTCGACCTCGCGCCGATCCACCTCTTCCGCAACGAGGGGCTCCGGGACGCGACCGCCGCGATCGCGCGGAGCGGGATCGTCGCGAGCGGGACGATCGTCGACGCGCGGCGGACGCTGGCGGGGCGCTCGATCGGGGCGGCGGTCGACCGCGCGCGGGCCGCGGTGCGGGCGCGCATCGAGGCCACGTTCCACCCCGACGCGGCCGCGCTCGGGCGCGCGCTCGTGCTCGGCGAGACCGACCTCACGCCCGAGGACCAGGACGCCTTCCGCGAGAGCGGCCTCGCCCACCTGCTCGCGGTCTCGGGGACGCACCTGATCCTCGCGGTGGCGGGCTTCGCCGCGGTCCTGCGCGCGATCCTCGTCCGCGTCGGCCCGATCGCGGCCCGGTGGGACGCGGGCCGCATCACCGCGGCGCTGTGCGTGCCGGCCGCGTGGCTCTACGCCGACTTCGCCGGCGGCGGCGGATCGGCCATGCGCGCGGCGGCGATGCTCAGCTGCGCCATGGGCGCCCGGCTCCTCGGCCTCCGCCCGGTGGGCGTCCGCAACTTCGCCCTCTCGCTCGCGGGCGCCGCCGCCGTCGATCCGCTGATCGCATGCGATCTCTCGTTCGGCCTCTCCGCGGCCGCGACCGCCGGGCTGCTCTGGCTGCAGCGGCCGCTCGCCGCGCTGCTCGTCCCCGGAGCGCGAGGGCGCGAGGACGGCGACGGCGGCGGCTGCATGGAGCGCGCGCCGCTCGACGCGTCGCCGCGCGCGCTCGCGCGCAAGGTCCTCGAGCCGCTGGCGACGACGCTCGCCGCCATGTTCGGGTGTACGCCGCTGCTGCTCATGAACGGCGAGACGTTCCCGCTGCTCGGCGTGGCGGCGAACGTGGTCGCCGCGCCGATCGGCGAGCTGGCGGCGCTCCCGTTCTGCCTCGCGCACGCCGTGCTCTCGTGGGCGCCGCCGGTCGAGCGCGGGTGCGCGCTCGTCGGCTCGGGCGCGCTGCTCGCCGTGCGCGCCGTCGCCCGCGCCTCGGCGGAGACCGGCGTGGTGCTGCGCCTGCCCGAGCCGTCGCCCGCCCAGCTGGCCGCGCTCGCCGCCGCGATCGCGCTCGCGTGGGCCGCGGAGCGCCGCGGCCGCCGGCTCGCCGCGCTCGCGGCCGGCGCCGCCGCGTGGCTCGCGCTCGAGGTCGTCGCCGTGCGCGCCGGCGCGCCGCGCGGCGTGCTGCGCGTCAACGTCCTCGACGTGGGGCAGGGCGACGCCATCCTCATCGACCTGCCCGAGGGAGGCGCGATGCTCGTCGACGCGGGCGGCTTCGTGGGCAGCCCGGTCGATCCGGGCGCGCGCGTCATCCGGCCGCTCTTGCGATCGCGCCGCCGCGCGCGCCTCGACGCGATCGTCCTGTCGCACCCGCACCCGGACCACTTCGGCGGCCTGCCCGCCGTGGTCGAGGGCGTGGAGGTCGGCGAGCTCTGGGACACCGGCCAGGGCGAGGCCGAGGGCGCGGGCCCGGTCTACGCCAGGCTGCTCGCGGACCTGCGCCGGCGCGGCGTGCCCGTCGTGCGGCCCGCCTCGCTGTGCGGCAGGCCGCGGGTGCTCTCGGGGGCGACGATCGAGGTGCTCGCGCCGTGCCCCGAGCTCCACCCCGACCGGGGCGCCAACGACAACTCGTTCGTCCTGCGCATCACCTACGGGGCTCGCTCCGCGCTGCTCGTGGGGGACGCGGAGCACGAGGCCGAGGACGCGCTCGTCTCGCGCCACGGCGCCGCGCTCCGCGCCGATCTGCTCAAGGTGGGGCACCACGGCAGCCGGACCTCGACCGGCGCGGCGCTCCTCGCGGCCGTCGACCCCTCGGTCGCCGCCGTCTCCTGCGGCGTCCGCAACCGCTTCGGGCACCCGAGCCCCGAGGTGCTCTCCCGCCTGTCGGCCCGCGGCGTGGCGATCGCGCGCATGGACCGCGGCGGCGCCCTGGTGTGGGAGACCGACGGCGAGCGCGTGCTCTGGTCCCGCCCGGGCCGGCCGCCGAGCCCGGCCCCGGGCTCCGGACCGCGCCGTTCGCCGCCCGTGTCCTTGCGCCTGGACGCCCCCTGAGGGACGCTCCGGCGATGTCTCGTAGCGCGATGACGACCACGATCCGCCGCCGGCTCGCGAGCGAGATCGGTCGTATCGACAAGCAGGCGCCCTTCCGCGTCGCGCTGTCTTACCCGTCCCCGTACCGGGCTGGCATGAGCTCGCTCGGCTTTCTCCAGATCTACAAGCTGATCCAGGCCGAGCCCGGGATGGCGTGCGAGCGCGCCTTCCTGCCGGACGACGAGGGGCTGAGCGCCGAGGGCGCTCCGGTCACGTACGAGGGGCTCCGCCCCCTCTCCGACTTTCCGGTCATCGCGCTCTCGGTGGCGTACGAGCTCGAGCTCGCCGGGGTCGTCCGCCTGCTCGAGCTCGCCGGGCTGCCGGCGCTCCGGGAGGAGCGCGACGGCCGCCACCCGTTCGTCCTCGCGGGCGGTCCGCTCACGTTCTCCAACCCGCTGCCGCTCGCGCCGTTCGCCGACGCGATCCTCATGGGCGAGGCCGACACGCTGGCCGTGGAGGTGCTCCGCCTGCTGCGGGACGCCCCCTCGCGGGAGGCGGCGCTCGACGCGCTGGCGGGCGTCCCCCACGTCTTCGTCCCCGCGCGCCACGGCGCGGAGATGCCCCCGGTCGCCCAGTGCGACGACGCGCTGCTGCCCGCCTGGTCGCCGATCCGCGCCGAGGAGACCGAGCTCTCGAACATGTTCCTCATCGAGGCCGAGCGGGGCTGCTCGCGCGGGTGCACCTACTGCGTGATGCGCCGCTCGACCAACGGCGGCATGCGCATCGTCCCGAAGGACCGCCTCCTCGGGCTCATCCCCGAGGACGCGAGGCGCGTCGGCCTCGTCGGCGCCGCGGTCAGCGATCACCCGAAGATCGTCGAGGTGGTCCGGACGCTCGCCGAGCGGGGCTGCGAGGTCGGGCTGAGCAGCCTCCGGCCGGACCGGCTGACCGACGAGTTCGTCGGCGCGCTGCGGCTCGCGGGCTACAAGACGCTCACGACGGCGATGGACGGCACGAGCGAGCGCGTCCGCGAGACGCTGGAGCGGCGCGCGCGGCCGAGGCACCTCCAGCGGGCGGCAGAGCTCGCGCGGCAGCACGGGATGAACCGGCTCAAGCTGTATTTGATGGTCGGCGTCCCCGGCGAGACCGACGCCGACGTCGACGAGTGCGTCGCGTTCGTCACGGAGCTCTCCCGGATCGTGCCGGTCGCGCTCGGGATCGCGCCCTTCTGCCCGAAGCGCAACACGCCGCTCCACGGCGCGCGCTTCGCGGGGATCGACGTCGTGAACAAGCGGCTCGACCGGCTCCGCCGCGGGCTGCGCGGCCGCGCCGACGTGCGGGCCACGAGCGCGCGCTGGGCGTGGGTCGAGGCGGTGCTCGCCGCCGGCGGCGAGGCCGAGGGGCGCGCGGTGCTGCAGGCGGTGCACGCGGGCGGCTCGTTCCGCGATTACGAGCGCGCGTTCGAGAGGATCAAGCGCCCGGAGCCGCCGCGTCAAAAGAGCCTGCCGCTGCTCGCGGCGGGGTGAGCGAGGGGACGCGCGTCCCGGAGGAGCGGATGAAGACGGTGACGCTGTTCACGCGCGAGCGCTGCCACCTGTGCGAGGACGCCCATGCCGCGCTCGAGCGCGTGCGCGCCCGCCTCCCGTTCGAGCTCGCCGTGGTCGACCTGGACCGCGAGGCCGGGCCGGAGAAGCGGGCGCTGTACGACTGGGAGGTCCCCGTCGTCGAGCTGGATGGGCGGAAGATCATGAAATACCGCGTCGACGAGGGGCGGCTCGAGCGGCTGCTCTCCGGGCCGGAGTGATCTTCGCGGCGCCGGGACGCTTCGCCTGCTTTCGCCCCGCGCCGCGCTAGGCTATGCCCACTCCCGTGAAGTGGACGACCATCGCGCAGATCCTCTTCATCCTCGTCGCGGCCGTCGCCGTGTACGGCTTCGTGCACGCGGCGCAGAACGACCAGCGCTCCACGGGCTGCAAGGCCATGTGCGCGCTGCGCCCCGCGTACGCTGGCCGCAACCGGCTCGCGCCGGACTTCGAGCTGCCGGACATGAACGGCAAGCCGGTCCGGCTCTCGTCGTTCCGGGGCAAGACGGTCTTCTTGAACTTCTGGACCAAGACCTGCGCGCCGTGCCTGCAGGAGATGCCGGCGCTCGCGGAGCTCGGCCGGATCGCCCAGTCGCGGAAGGACTTCGTCGTCCTCACGATCTCGACCGACGAGGGGCCGGACGACGTGCGGGACGCGCTCAAGGTGGCCCTGAACGGGGATCCGCCGTTCCCGGTCCTCTTCGATCCCGAGTCCAAGGTCGTGCTGGATCAGTACGGCACGCAGCTCTACCCGGAGACGTGGATCATCGATCCGAACGGGATCATCCGGGCCCGCTTCGACGGGGCGCGGGACTGGTCGAGCAGCCTGGCCATCGACGTGGGCGAGATGGTCTCGCGCTGGGGCGGGTGCCCGGTCGAGATCTACAAGGGGCAGCCGCGCGGCGGCTTCGCCGGCCTCTGCACCGACGACTCCTGAGCGGGCTCCTTCCCCGAGGGGGTGAGAGCGCTTAGGATCTGCCCATGAAGCTCGAGGCTGCCAACGTGCTCGCGTTCGAGGCGGGCAGAGCTCTCCTCGGCGCAGCGCGGCCGCTCGACGTGGAGATCGAGGGGGTGACGATCCACGTCGCCCCGCAGCGCGAGCCGCCGATCGCGTGGCCCGCGCTCCCGGACGGGCGGCCGATCCCTGGCCTCGATGAGCAGCGCGACGGCCCGTGGCCCTCGGCGGTGCGGCTCGACTGCTCGTGGAAGGGCGGACACGTCACGCTCGTGGCCCGCTGGAGCACGTGGCGCGCGCATCGGCGCTACCACGGGCAGCTCGCGCTCGAGGTCGCGACCGTGCCGCGCAACCGCCAGATCGTCTGGAGCACGGTCACCCAGCGCATCCTCGACGTCTCGCCCGAGGGCGAGGACGCGATGCTCGAGGACGCGGTGATCCCGGTGAGCCTCGCCCTCTTCGATCGCGAGAAGGGCGACGAGAAGCGCGCCTACCTGCGCTACCAGATCGAGCTCGCCCGAAAGCTCGGGCTCCCGTTCACGGGCGCGGCCACGGCGACGCTCTTCCGGGTGCCCCAGGGTTTCTCGGGCGCCCTCGACCCCGACGCCTTCGGCCGCGTCGTGCGCGCGGCGCTCGTGAAGCTGCCCTTCGTCACGCGCGGCGAGGACAGCGACGTGGAGGGCGAGCCGTACCTCGATATCCGGCGCGCGCTCGCGCCCTCGAAGCGACCCGCGCCGGGGACGATCGAGGGCGTCCCCGAGGCCGCGGCGGGCGAGCCTCCGCCCGATCTCGCCGGGCAGGACAGCTCGCTCTTCGACGAGCTCGGCGTCTTCCAGTTCGGCCCTTTCGAGGCGTTCCGCTGGACCGACCTCGGCCGGATCAACGTGGTCATCGGCCGCAACGACACCGGCAAGAGCACGCTCCTCAAGCTGGGCTATGCGCTCGCCAGGAGCGTGCAGGACTACACGCGGCGCCTGGAAGCCGACCGGCCCTCCCTGGGGGAGGTCCTCGCCGAGAAGCTCATGTGGACGTTCCAGCCCGCGAGCGCGCGCCTCGGAGACCTCGTGAAGAAGCGCAGCCCCGGGGACGCCGTCTTCGGCGCCACGCTGTGCAACGCCGTGTACTCCGCGATCCTCTCGGCGGCGGACGCACGGTCGCTCCGCGTGGACGACGACGGCGGCCCGCAGCCGAACCTGCGCGCTCTGTTCATCCCCCCGAAGGAGATCCTCACGTCGGTCGATGCCATCACGTCGCTCCACGAGCAGGACAAGCGCTTCGGCTTCGACGACACGTACTACGACCTAGCGGTCGCGCTCCGCGGCGAGGTGATGCAGCAAGATCTCCCGGACAGCCTGCGCCGCGTGCTCACCTCCCTCCGCTCGCTGTTCTCAGGCGAGATCGTCCGCGAGAGCGGGAGGTTCGTGTTCCGCCGCGGCGACGATCAGTTCTGGATGTCCCAGGTCGCCGAGGGCATCAAGAAGATCGGCCTCTTCGCGAGGCTCATCCAGAACGGCGAGCTCCGGCGGAACACCGTGCTGTTCATCGATGAGCCCGAGACCAACCTGCACCCCGCGGCGGCTCGCGCGCTGGTGCGCATGCTCCACGACGTGTCGCTCGCGGGCGTCCAGATCTTCATGGCGACGCACAGCTACTTCATCCTGAAACAGCTCGAGCTCGTGGCCAGGCAGCATGAGGCCGACGTGCGCCTCTGCGCCCTCACGAACCACGAGGGCTACGTGAGCGGGAGCTTTCATGATCTCTCCGAGGGCATGCCGCCCAACGAGATCGTCGAGGAAGAGCTCTCGATGGGCGATGAGGACGTCGACCTCGCGATGGCGGGTTGACGCCCATGGTGGAAGAATCGGGCTTCGACTTCACGCCACCCGACGTGGCGTGGTTCCGCTTCGAGGACCTCCCCAGCTACCGGCGGCTCTCGGGCGCGGGCGTCGCGGAGATGGACTTCACGTACTGGGATCCCGACCGCGGCCTCGTCGTCCTCCTCGAGATCAAGGACTACACCGGGGGCGATGCGCCCGGCGACCTCGCCGGTCGCCTGATCGCCAAGGGGCGGGACTCCCTGGTCATGCTCCAGAGCGCGTGGCGCGACGGCGACACACGGACCGGCGCCACGCTCGCCGGCGAGCTCCCCGAGCGGCTGCGCGTCCGCTCGAGCGTGCGGCTCATCTTCGTGCTCAAGGTCGACGCCGCCACGCGGATCAAGCCGATCAGCACGATGAAGGACCGGATCGCCTGGTCGATCCGGGCGTACGCGGATCTCCTCGGCCTGAGGTGCGACACCCTGGTCATGAACCAGGACAAAGCCTCCGAGATCGGCCTGCCCCTCCGCGTCTCGCCCCCTCCGCGGTAGTGGCGCGACGCGCCCATCCACGCCGGCGCCGGTGCTGGATGGGAGAGAGGTTGAGGACGACGAGGCGCAGCGGCGCAGGTGAATGCGCCGCCCCCGCGCGTTGGGACGCGGCCGGGCGTGCGGGGTGCAGAGGGCGCTCGGCGCGCGCTGGACGCTTGGCGCACCCGCAAAAGATCGTTATGTGAGTCACCCATCATGACCGCCCGCAGGCCGACGTTGTCGACAGCGCACCCGCCGCAGCCGCCCGCCGCGGGCGAAGGGGGCGACGGGTCAGCCTCGGACGAGCGGGTCGCGGCCGCGCGGCAGGCGCTGCTCGAGGGGGTCGGCGCCGAGATCGCCGCCTCGTTCCCCGGCATCACGCGGCTCGGGGGGCAGGTCGTGGCGGCCCTCTACCTGGCGGACGTGCCGCGCTCGATGGATGAGCTCAGCCAGGAGCTCGGCCGCTCCAAGAGCAACATCTTCGCGAACCTGCGCGGCCTCGAGGCGGCCGGGATCATCGAGCGCCGGCGGGAGTCGGGGGCGCGGCACGACTCGTTCGCGCTGCGCGGCAAGTACCCCGACGTCATCGTCGGCGCCTACCTCGGCCGGCTGCGCCGCGTGGTGCAGGACAAGCGTGCGCTCGCGCGGCGCGCGCTCGCGCTGCTCGGCGACGCCGAGGGCCCGGAGGCCGACGCGATGCGCGCGCGGCTCGACGACCTGTCGCGCAAGTACGACCTGTTCGCCGAGCTGATGGAGCAGCTCTTGCCGTCGATCGACGGCCCCGTCGATCTCGAGCGGCTGATCGCGCAGGTGCCCGAGGCGGTGGTCCGCTCCCTCAACGCGGCCGCCCGCGTCGCCTGGGCCGCCGGCGACGCGATCAGCCGCCTCAGCAGCCGCGCCAGCCGCAAGCGCTGAGCGGCGCTCCCCGCTTCGGATCCGGGCCCATCTCGACGTTTTCGGTGCTCAGCGCACTGGAGTGCGCCTGCGCGCCGAAAACGCCGATCTGGGCCCGTCTCCTGTGCGGGGAGCGCCGCTCAGCCGCGCAGGGGGGCGGGGTCGCCGTCAGCTCCGCGGCGGGCAGTCCCTCATCTCGATGAGGATGCCGGTCGACGTCTCGATCCGGTGCATCAGGTTCACCTCCCGGGTCACCGGCGACGGCGTGATCGGGTTGGGCGCGGCGCCCACGATCATCGGCCGATCGGGGTCTCCGTCCACGAAGACCATCAGCACCTCGATCCCGGGCTTGAGCGGGAAGTGGATGCCGTAGTTCGGCCCGGCGTGCGGCTGGATCATCCGTACGAGCCGCGACGGAAACGCGCGCGAGGCGGGCTCCCCCGCGTCGAAATGGAAGCGCACCCGGTAACGCCCCTGCTCGTCGATCGGCGACGTCTTGCCGATCTCCCCGTCCGGGAGCGGCTCGACGAGCGCCGACACGACCCCGTGGATCTTCGGCCGCGGCGTCGCCCGCGGGGGGCGGTAGGCCTGCTCGGCGCGCACCAGCCGCGCGCGGTTGACGTACTCCTGCTCGCGCCCGCCCTCGCCCTCGATGGCCGTCGGCTGCACCGCGCGGTGCTCCACCTCGACGATCAGAAGCCGCTGCCCATCGAGCCGCGGGTGGCCCTCGATCGCGAAGACGGCCCCCGGGAGCAGCCGGAGCTCGTCGCTCCGGCACTCGAAATAGCGGCTCGACGAGGCCCGCTCCTCCGCGCGGATCTGCGCCAGCTGCTGGCCCTCGTCCGGCGTCTTGTGGTGGGCGCCGTACTCGACGACGCCGCCCCCGAGGCCCGCGGCCGATTCGTGGGTCGCCGTGAGATCGACCCTCGGCGTCCGGTAGTTGTATTCCTGCATGACGTACGTCGCGGGAAAGGCGATGGCCTGCTCCTTGAGCTCGAACACATCGCGCCGCTCGCCCCGCGGCCGGAACACCACCGCGTCGCCCCCCGGCAGCGTCGGAAAGCCGACCTGCTCGTCGGTGAACACCATCACGTCGCGCCCGGACTCGTGCTCGAAGAAGAACGAGATGCCGAGGTGCTCGGCCAGCCGCGAGATGAAGGCCAGATCGGTCTCCTTGTACTGGACGATCATCTCTCGCACGGGGTGATCGCGGTAGAGGCGCATCGCCACATCGTCGGCCCCGAGCCCCACCATCGCGAGCTTCTGCTGGATGAGCTCCGGCACGCTGACGTCGAGGAAGACCTGCTGGAGCTCCACCAGCGTCGCGCGGAACGCCCGCGGCGCGAGCCGGAGCCGGTAGGAGCGGAGGGTGGTCTCCGTCTCGTGCCGGTCCTCCACCGCGGCGATCATGCCGTGCACAGTCCGCTCGTCCGCGCCCTCGACCTCGAACACGAGCGATGCGGTCGCCCCGAGCACCTGCTCGATCGAGAGCTCGGCGCCGTCGCTGCACACGACGTCGATGTCGAACGAGAAGAGCTGGCCGATGGCCTCCGTGCCGCGCACCTCGCGCACCCGGACGTGGGCGCAATCGAAATCCGGAGAGTCGAGCCGCAGGACGGGCAGGTGCCGTCCCCGGTCCAGGAGCGCGGCCTTCGCCTGCTGCAGCGGCTCGATGGGCGGCCGGAGGCGCGCCGCGCGGAGCGCCGGCTCCACCGCCTCCACGTTCGGGGACGGCAGGCGACCCGGCGCCGGAAGGCCGCCCGAGGAGGGCCGGAGCTCCCGCGGCCCCGAGGCGCTCGCCTCGAGAAATGGCGAGGCCTCGCCCGGCCCAGCGGCGCTCGTCTTCGGCGCTGGCGGAATTTCCCGCGGCCCCGCGGCGCGGGCCCTCGAGGGCGATGGCGAGACCTCGCCCGGCCCGGCGCCGCTCGCGCGCGCCGGAGCCGCGCCGACGCCGCCGTTCCCCGCAGGTGGCGCGCCGGCGGCTTCTTCCGCCGCCGCCGCGGGCGCCTTTTCCGCGTTTGCAGGGCACGATGCGGGTGCGCTCGGCTCCGTGCACGGCGGCCCTGCGTCGGGCGCCTCGCGGACGCGGGCGGCGGCCGACGCCGCGCCCACCTGCGGCGCGTCGGCCGCGCGGTGCGCGGTCGCGGCCAGCGGCTCGCCGCACGGCCGGGCGGCGCTCGGCTCGCAGCACGTCAGGGTTTCGGTCGGCTCCCCGTTCATCCTTGCGCCTCCTCCGCGGCTCGCCTGTTACCGTACCCCACGCGGAGGGCGCATGGGTACGCGCGAGGGTGAAGGTATCAGCGGGAAATACCTCCTCATCGAGGTCCCGAATTTCAACGACGCCGGGGCCGATGCCGAAGCGATGGGCTCCTATCTGCGCCTCGGCGCGGTCAAGGACCCGAGCCTCGCCGCCAACCCGGGCGCGCCGAAGGCGAGCGGCGAGGACCTCGCCGCCCTGGTCACCTCGTTCATCGACGACACCCGCAAGCGCGACGGCTGCCCGGGCTTCATCCCCGAGGCCGAGCGGCAGGCCGAGACCGCGAAGCTGCACACCAAGGGCGGCTGGCGCGACCACTCCGACGGCAACCGCATCACCACCACGCGCGGCGACAAGGTCGAGGTCATCAAGGGCAATTACCGCATGCTCGTCCTCGGCCGGCAGGACGACAAGGCCGGCTGGGACGTCTCCGGCGGTCATATCCAGGACGCCACCGACCTCTGGACCGCCGCCACCACCATCGAATGGGTCCAGAACTACAACGGCACGTGGAAGGTCACCGAGAAGACCGAGAAGGGCGACGTCGACACCACCTACCACGGCGATACGTTCGATCGGTTCTACGGGAACAAACAGACCAGCATCACCGGCTCCGAGGCCCCCACGGCCGAGCGCCCGAACCCCGTCTGCCTCAGCTCGACCTGGGCGCAGCGGATCGAGTCGTATACCGGCTCCGCCGCCTGCCCGGTGCCGCAGATCCTCGACGAGACGTGGGCCGTCACGATCGCCAGCAAGACGACCGCGACCTCGATCTCCGACGAGACCACCGCGCAGACCATCGCCAGCAAGACGACCGCCACGGAGGTCAGCGACGAGACCACGGCGAGCACCGTCTCGAGCACCACCGCGGCGAGCACGGTCAGCGATACCACCATCGGAAATGTCCAGTCGGTGACCGTCGGAAATACCAGCGACGTCACCGTCGGCAATGCGGCGTCGATCACCGTCGGCGCCACCGAGGAGATCACGATCGGCGGCCTTGTCGAGCTGACCATCGCGGCGCTGCTCGAGGTCTCGCTCACCGCGGGGGTGTCGATCAACATGGGCCCCAAGGCCGAGCTCAACCTGACGAACCGGCAAGAGCTCTCGCAGTTCCGCACCAACGTGAAGAACATCTGCTCCAGCGTCTCGTCGGCCGAGTCGGTGAGCACCGGGGCGTACAACCTGATGTCCGGCGTCATCAACCTGTTCTGATGCAGACCCGGAACCTCACGCCGTTCCTCTTCGGCACGAAGGTCTGCTCGCGCCGGCCGCCGCAGCCCGAGGCGGTCCTCATCGTCCGCGGCCGCTTCTCGCTCCGCCTGGGCGAGCCGCTCGCGCCGGTGGAAGGCCCGCTCGCCCAGGGCGCGCTCACGGCTGAGACCTTCGACGGCGAAGGCGGCGAGCGCGAGGGCGAGTGCACCTATCCCGGCGATTTCGCCGACTGGAAGCCGGCCGCCGATCTGCTCCTCCGCGGCGCATGCCGCCCGCCCGAGGCCGATCCGCAGCGCGAGCACCCCGTGGGCTTCGCGGTCGGGGCGTGGTCGAAATCGCAGCTGGTCCCGGCGCCGCGCGACGGCCGGCCGGTCCCCGCGCCGTTCGGCCCGCTCCACCCCGACGCGCCCGAGCGCCGCCGGAAGCTCGGCAAGGAGTACGGCCCCTCGTACCGCAAGACCCGCGCCCCGTGGACCGCCGAGGACTTCGACTGGACCTATTTCCAGGCCGCCCCGCCGGATCAGCGCCTCGCCGGCTACCTGCGCGGCGACGAGGAGGTCACGCTCCTCCACCTCCACCCCGCCGCAGACGCCGCCTCCTTCCGCCTGCCGGGGCTGCGCATCCGCGTGGTCGTCGAGGACGCGCGCGGCCGCGTGCAGGACGCCGCCATGAGCCTCGACACGCTGCTCGTCGAGCCGGACGCCGGCCTCGTGACCCTCACCTGGCGCGGCCACGCGGAGGTGGCCGAGGACGACCTCGCCGACCTCCGCGCCGCCGTCGTCGGCGCCGAGCCGCTCTCGGCCGCGCCGCTGCCGCTCGAGCGCTACCAAGAGGAGCTCGCGCAGCTCGCGCGCGATCCGCGCGGCCTCGAGGATCTCCCGCCGGACGTCCGCGCGGCCTACGATCTCGTCCGCGACGGCGCGCCGCGGCCGGCGCCGGCGGGCGAGGCGGATCCCGTGAGCCGGCTCCTCGCGGAGCGGCTCGGCGGCCTGCACGCGCCCGAGCAGGAGCGCGTGCGACAGCTCGTCGCGAAGCTCCGGGCGCTGCGCACCCCCGAGGGCGTGGACCTCGAGCGCAGCGTCGCCCAGGCGCTCGCGCGGCTGCCCGCGCAGCGGCAGGCCGCGTACCTCCCGGCCACGCCCGCGGGGACGCCGCGGGTCCCGATGGGCGGCGCGCTCGCCGCGCTCGTCGAGCGCGTCGAGGAGATCAAGCGCGACGCGGCCGCGCGCGGGACGCAGCTCGAAGGCGTCGAGCGCCTCGACGCCCTGCTCGGCGACCCCCGCCTGCGCGAGATCGTCCCCGGCTACCAGCCCCCCGGCGAGGCCGCGGCGCCGCCCCCCGAGCCCGGCCCCGGCGTCGATCTCTCGGGGCAGGACCTCTCCGGGCAGGACCTCTCGGGGCGCGATCTCTCCGGGGCGAAGCTGTCCGGCGCGCTCCTCTCGGGGACCGACCTCTCGGGGGCCAAGCTCTCGGGCGCCGATCTCTCGCGGGCCGTGCTGTTCGAGGCGAACCTCTCGGGCGCCGATCTCTCCGGCGCTGACCTGTCGCAGGCCAACCTCACCGGCGCGCGCGCCGCCGGCGCCAATCTCCGCGGCGCCACGCTCGACCAGGCGATCCTCACCCGCGCCGCGCTCGCCGGCGCCCGCCTGGCCCGGGCGCGCGGGCGCGGCGCGCTGCTCGACGAGGCCGACCTCTGCGACGTCGAGGGGGACGGGCTCCACCTCGAGGGCGCCGTCCTCCAGGCGGCGAAGCTCGACCGCGCCTCGTTGCGCGGGGCGGCCCTCATCGGGTGCATGTGCGCGGGCGCGTCCGCGAAGGGCGCGGATCTCACGGGCGCGTCGCTGCCGCGCACGAGCTTCTCCGACGCCGATCTGGAGCGCGCGACGCTCGTGGAAGCGCGGGGGGAAGGCGCGGCGCTGCTCCGGGCGAAGCTCGACGGCGCCGACCTCCGGTACGCCTCGCTGCCCCGAGCGCACCTCTCGGGGGCCTCGGCCCGGGGCGCGCGGCTCGCCTGCGCGGTGCTGCGCGAGGGCCGCTTCTACCGGGCCTCGCTCGAGCGCGCCGATCTCGCGCAGGCCGACCTCTTCGGCGCCGACCTCTGCAAGGCCCGCCTCGACGGCGCCTCGTTCGCCGGCGCCAGCCTGTACGGCGCCCGGCTCGACGGCGCGAGCGCCGCGAGCTGCAACTTCGAGGGGGCGAACCTGCGGCGCTCCAGCCTGGAGCGCGCGTGACGACGGCTGAGGAGCTCTTCGAGCGCATCCGCGCCGGCGCGCCGCTCCAGGGCGCCCGCCTCGAGGGGCTCGACCTCGCGGGCCGGGATCTCGCGGGCCTCGACCTCTCCCGCGTCAAGCTCCTCCGCGCCGATCTGCGCGGCGCGCGGCTCGCGGGCAGCGTCCTCTCGGGCGCGCACCTCGTCGAGTGCGACCTGCGGGATGCGGATCTCGAGGGCTGCGCGCTGGACGGCGCGCTCGTGCTCGGCTCGAACCTCGAGGGCGCACGGCTCGCCGGCGCGCGGCTCGCCGGGGCGAAGCTGTCGTACCAGCGCCTCGCCCGCGCCGATCTCTCCGGCGCGACGATCGCCGAGGTCGAGGCGGTGGGCTCGGACTGGTCCGGCGCGCGGCTCGCCGGCGCGACCCTCTCGGGCTCGCGCTTCGACCTCGCGAACCTCGAGGGCGCGGATCTCACGGAGGCCCGCGTCGCCCGCGCCTCCTTCACCCGCGCGAACCTCCGCGGCGCGCGCCTCGCCCGCGCCCGCGTCGAGGCCGGCGCCTTCGTCGGGGCCGATCTCGGCGGCGCGGACCTCGAGGGCGCGGAGCTCGATCGCGCGGTCTTCGTCCGGGCCGACCTCCGCGGCGCGCGCTTCCCGCGGCGCATGCGCGGCGTGGTCCTCGACGAGGCCCGGCTCGGCCGGCCCGAGCTCGCGGGCAAGGACCTCGCCGGGGCCGACCTCGCGGGCGCGGATCTCTCCGGACTGGACCTCGCGGGCGCGGATCTCTCGCTCTCCTCGCTGCGCGGCGCCGACCTGCGCGGCGCGAATCTCCGCGGCGCGCGCCTCGAGCGCTCGATCCTCTCGGACTGCGATCTCACCGGCGCGGACCTCCGGGGCGCGAGCCTCCTCGGCTGCGACCTCTCGCGCTCGATCCTCCGCGGCGTGGATCTCTCGGGCCGCGATCTGGAGTCGGTGATCCTCATCGACGCCGATCTCGAGGGGGCCGATCTCGCGGCCGCGCGCCTCGTCCGGTGCATCCTCGACGGGGCGCGGCTCGTGCGCGCGAACCTCACGCGCGCGGTGGTCCAGCAGGCGCTCCTCCGCGGGGCCGCGCTGGAGGGCGCCGTGCTCGGCAAGACGATCTTCGATCGCGTCGATTTCACCGGCGTGGATCTGCGCGCCGTCTCCTTCTCCGGCCTCACCGTGCACCGCTGCGCCTTCATGGAGGCGAACCTCGAGCGGATGAGCCTGCGCGATTGCGATTTCATGGGCAGCGATTTCTCGAAGGCGAACCTGCGCGGCGCCGATTTCGAGGGATCCATCCTGACGCAGGCGAGGCTCCGCGAGGCCGCGCTGGACGGCGCGAGCCTCTCCGGGGTCGCGGCGAAGGCGGCCTATTTCGGCGGCGCCTCGCTGCGCGGGGCGAAGCTCGCGCAGGCGATGCTCCGGTACGCCACGTTCACGCGGGCGGACCTCGAGCGCGCGAACCTCGCCGCCGCCGATCTGCGGGACGCCATGCTCGATCACGCGGCGGCGCCGGGCGCGCTCTTTCTCTCGGCGCGCCTCGAGCGCGCGAACCTGTCGCACGCGCGGGTCGAGGACGCCGACTTCAGCGAGGCGGATCTCGCCGGCGCCAACCTGCACGCCCTGCGCGACGCGGGCGCGCGCTTCTCCGGCGCGAGGCTCCTCGGCGCGCGCCGGACGGACGTCGATCGGCTGGAGGCGGAGGCGTACACGCCCCCGCGGCCGCCGCGATAGCAGCGGGGGAAGGAGCGGAGCGGATGCTGCCTGCGAGCAACAACGGCGCCGGGATGAACATCGGGTTTCCGGACGTGTGCCTGACGCCGGTGGGGCCGGCGGTGGTGCCGATTCCGTATCCCAACTTCGCGCTCAACGCGATGGCGGTGAATTTCTCGGTGAAGGTGAAGGTATCGATGATGAACGCGCTGAACCTCGGCACGACCATCCCGATGACCTTCGGGATGGAGCCCGGGGTGGCGCACCCGCTCTACATGGATGTCGGGGCCTACGTGAGGGGCAATCCCAAGGTGTTCATCGAGGGGCTGCCGGCGATCAACCTCACCTGTCCGACCACCGGGAACGCCGGGAACAACGCGGTGGGCGCGGTGCTGGTGCCGAGCGCGGTGAACGTGTTCTACACGTGCGCGGCGGCGCCGGAGGAGGTGCTCCCGGACGCGGGGAGCGTGGCGCACGCGCTGCTGGGCGATGGGATCGGGGTGATCAGGATCCGGGTGTTCTCGCTGGACGTGCCGGCGTTGGTGTACCGGGCGATGCGGGCGCTCGAGGCGGAGGGGATGCGCGAGCTCGTGATCGACCTGCGCGACAACCCTGGAGGAGAGCTGCGGGCCTTCGTGGAACTGGCGGGGGATTTCCTGCCGGCGGGGAGCGTCGTGGCGACGGTGACGGACGGCGACGGGGACGAGACGGTCTATCGGTCAGGGCAGGAGGCGCCGTATACGGTGCCGGTGACCATCCTGGTGAACCGCGGGACGGCGTCGGCGGCGGAGCTGTTCGCGGGGTGCCTCAAGGCCCATGGGCGGGCGGCGATCGCGGGGGAGCGGACCTACGGCAAGGGGGTGGGGCTGGCGCTGTGCGCGGGCGAGGGGGGCGCGCGGATGGCGGCGGCGGTGCGGGTGGCGCTGCCGGGCGGTGCGGAGGTGCAGGGGGTGGGCGTGGGACCGGAGCGCGATACGAGGGCCGCGGGGGGTAGCCGTGGGGAAGAAAAAGAAGAAGCAGAATAGCCCCGGCGGCACATCGATACCCCTCAACAGCGCGACTGCGGGTGGGGGGACCGCTTCCACGAGAACGCTCTCGGTCACCGCTCACCTGCCCTCCACGCAGACGGCGGCGACCGTGGCGGCCCCCGCGACCGTGTTGGGGGCCGTTGGGGCGATGGTTGGCGGCCCGGTCGGCGCGGGCCTGGGCGCGCTGCTGGGAGGAGTCGGTGGAGCCTTGGTCCGTTGGTATTGGGCAGGGGAGGCTTCCCAGCCATCGACACCGGCACCAGCGCCAGCACCAGCACCGGCGCCAATCCCGGCACCGGCGCCGGCGCCAACTCCGGCACCGGCACCGGCGCCAACTCCGGCACCGGCACCAGCGCCAACTCCGGCACCGGCACCGGCGCCAACTCCGGCACCGGCACCAGCGCCAACTCCGGCACCGGCACCGGCGCCAACTCCGGCACCGGCACCGGCACCGGCGCCAATGCCGGCACCGGTGCCTGTACCGGCGCCGTCGCCGGAACAGATCGAGCATGACGCCCTGGTTGGGCTGTCGAACCACTTGAAACGTGAGCTCGAGAGGGAGACGAGATCCGCTGATCCTGCGCTGAGCGCATGGGCCAAGGGCATGCTCGCTAGGCTCAGCACCGTTGCCGAATTCCACTTCTGGGGTGCGCGACAGGCTCGTACCAGGCTGGATCTCGAGCGGCTGCGAAATGACCTCGCGGCCGAGCGAAACGCGGCGAACGCGCGCGCTGACGCGATCACCCGCCGGCGCGATCGCTTCGACCGGAACAACTCCGGTACCTGGGAGACGAACCCGGTGCAGTACCTGAACGGCATCACCGAGGCCGACGTCCTGGTGTCACCCGAGGGCGCGCGGATCCTGAGAGAGCTCGCGCTCGGGCAGCTCAGGGATCGGCATGGTCCCGCCACCGAAGGACAGATGTCGCACCAGCACCTCTCAGGCGGCTCGCGGGGCATCGGGTTCATCTACGTCCAGCAGCCCGACGGCACGGTCACACCCTACGTGGTGGACCTGGGTAACAAGCTGTCCGACAACAAGTACCGGTGGGATCACGGGGGCATCGGCTACGTTCCCCCCCGCCCAGGCGGTCTGTAGGACACGGCTGGTCGGCGGGCGCCCAGCGCTGAGCGCGGTGGACGGCGGGCGTGCCTCGTCAGCCGGCAGGGTGGGGGCGCAGGGAGGATGCGTGACGCCGGATGTCGAGGCCCGCGCGCTGGTCCGGCCCTTCAGGGGAAGGCCGCATTCAGACGTTCGATGACGGTCGATACGGGGGCATAGAAGGCGACGTATTTCTCGATACCGCCGACGCTGAAAGTGTCCGGAGCAGGCAAACCCGGGGCCGTCCACACCGACTGGGTGTTTTCCGTACCGCTCCAGTCGAACATGTTCCCGATGTCGTTCTCCGACCACGTGGGCGTGGTCCCCATGCGGTCCCCGTTGTTGGCGCCCACGACCATCCGGCCATCGAGCGTACGTACCATGTGGAACGGGACCCAGCGCCCCTTCCTCTCGGCCTCGAGCGCCGAGCGCTCGCCCGGGCGGAAACGACGATAGAAGATGATGATCGAGTCCGCAGGCAGATGGTCCGGGTCCGTGACCCACTGGTCCTGCGCCGGGTCGACGATCTGGTAAGTGTTTGCCTTGGGTACGGCGAACCGCCAGCGAGTGCACACTTCCGGTGAGAGGCCATCCGTCAATGTCAGGCTGAAGACGCCGGCGTCATAGCACGTGGTGGGTAGGATCCCCTCATTCAATGGGTGTTTTTGCGTCATCGCCTTGTAAGCCTCGGAGCCTGGGGTTACGAGCGCCGCAGGCGGGAACTGCGGTCGCGCCGGCCTCCTCTGCGACCACCAGTACGCCGTCACGAGGGCGCCGGTCGCGAGCGCGACGGTGGTCCCGGCGATGGCGGCCAGGCGCCAGCCAGCGTCGAGCTCGCCCTGAGCCTCCGATGGCTCGAGGTCTTCCGCCATGGCCTGGCCGAGCATGCTCGCGCCGAGCAGGCCCGTGGTGACGGCGCCCCAGCCTCCGGACAGGGACAGAGATGCTCCCGGCGTATTCCGGATGGTCGCCGCGTTCCCTTCATCGTGGGTCGCCGCTTGCAGCCCTTGCTTGTTCCCTCTGCGGCTCCTCTTGCGCCTTCCCATTTCCTCCCTCAAGGCGAGCGCGCTTGCTGGCACTTACCCCAGGTGGATCTCCTTCCCGTTGATCGTCATCGTCTCCTCGGTCAGCACCGTCGCGCTCTTCGCCTTCGTCGTCGAGGACCCGTCCACCACCGTGTGGCTCTCGCGCGCGTGCAGGCTGAACAGGTCGGTCACGCGCTGCACGAGCGACGCCGCCTTCTGCACCAGCGCCCCCGCGAACACCCGCACCTTGTCGCCGTAGACGTCCACCTCCGGCCCCCGCAGCTCCACCCCCCGGTCGCCGGACAGCCGCAGCGCCCCGCCCGCCGCCCGGACGTCGACGTCGCCCTGGAGCTCCAGCGTCACCTTGCCCGTCCCGTGCAGGACGCCGATGACGTAGAAGCGCGCCCCGCGGCCGATCACCAGGAGCACGTCGCCCACCGCCGGCGCGTACGGGATCGCCAGCGCCATCGTCGCCTCCGCGCGCTCCCCCTCCGGCAGCTCGATGACCACCGCGTGCCCGCGGGCCTCCAGCACATGCGCAGGTCCCAGGTACTCCTCGACGCGCATGGACGCCGCGCGCTCCCGAACCACGGCTACCTCCGTCATGATGGTCCCTCCAACGTCGCAGTGGTGCTGGCCGGAGCTGCCCCGGAGAGGGGTACATGCGGCCGGGAAGATCCTGGCTCTTTCTTCCCGTCTTCCTGGTGAGATCCGGCCATGATTCCCTCTTTCCGGCTCAGTCCTTGCGGAATCGCTTGTACAGGCTGCCAAGAAGGCTGGGCCGATCTCGCTGCGGCGCGGGCGGAGCCGGGGCCGGCGCACGCGATCCGGGCGAGTGCTCGACCTCGGGACCGCGCTCCGGTGCGGGCAGCACCTCGGCGGCGGGCGCGGGCGCGGATGCGGCCGCAGGCGCAGGCGTCGTGGCGATCGCCGGCGCGGATGCGGGTGCAGGCGCAGGTCCGGGCGCTGACGCGGCCATGGGCGCCGACGCGGGCGCGGGCGCAGTCGACGACGCGGCGTCCGGCTCCACCGCGGCACCCGGCGCACGCGCAGCCTCCGGCGCGGGCGCCGCGTCCGGCTCGCGCAGATCGACCGTCCCCTCCAGCGGCGACGCGGGCACCGGGATCGCCGCCGCGCGGCTCGCCGCCCACGGCGCGCCCGGCTGCTCGTCGCTCTCCCGCTCGCCGCGCGCGCCCGCAGGCGCGATCGGAAACGGCGCGCGCACCGCGTCGTGACCCTCGCCTCGGACCCGCGCGGGCGGCGGCAGCGCGGCCTGCGCCTGGCGGGACCGCGCCTCGCTCCCCGTCGGCGGCAGCGTGTCGTCGAGCGAGAACGTGCCCGCGAGCGGGTGCGTTCCCGCGAGCGGATGCGTGCCCGCGAGCGGGTGCGTGTCCGCGAGCGGATGCGCCCGCCCGGCCGCGACGCTCTCCGGCGCCTCGACGAAGTCCTCGTCGTCGAGGGTCACCGTCGTGCTCCAGTCCGTCAGCTTCACGGTCTCCGGCGCCGCCTCCGCGAGCGGCGCCCTGGCGAGCACCTCGGCGACGTCCGGCCACGGCACCGGCTCGCCGCCGGCCTCCACGCCCACCGCCACGCGCAGAGCCGAGAGCGCCTCCTCCGAGGCCACCTGGAAGCTCCCGCGGAAGACCACCGCGCACCGCTCGGCGTCGGCGTGCACGATCAGCGTGTCGCCCGCGAGCGACAGCCACCGCTGCACGCCGTTCGGCAGGTAGATCGTCGCGAGCGCCCGCAGCGCCGGCAGGCGCGTGGCCAGCGCCGGGTGATGCGGGCTCAGGCCCTCCAGCACGATCTGCTCGCCGCCGAGCACCCGGTCGAAGCGCTGATCCAGCGGCGCCGACTGGAAGTACGACCAGTCGAAATCCTCCGGGATCGACGCGGCCCCCTCCAGCTCGCTGCGCGCGAGCCCGCGGAGCAGGCGCGCCCGGGCCGGCGCGATCGGCGGGATCGGCCCGAGGCCGATCGGCGCGCGCCCCCCGTCCGGCGGCAGCACGTTGGGCAGCGACATCTTGCCGTCCGGGTCCGCGAGCGCGCCGACGCCGAACGGGTTCTCCGGCTCGTCGACGCCGCCCCAGGCGCGCTGGTACTCGATCGGCATCTTCACGAACGGCTCCGGCTCGGGATCCGGCGATGCCGCGGAGGCCGCTCGATCGCCGACGACCTCGACGCGCTTGTCGACCAGCGCCGCTACCCCGCGCACGATCGCGAGCCGCACCGGCATCCGCCGGACCGGCACCCCGCCCGGCGCCCACGCGTGCCCCGTGAGCACCACCTCGGCGCGCTCCAGCCAGGGCGCGAGATCGCTCGCGGCGAGGAGCGGCTTCATCGGGTGGCCGCGCACGTAGACCTCGCTCCGGATCACCTCCATCGGCTCGATCCGCCGCGCCTCGCCGCCCGGCACCATCGCGAAGGTGGCCTTCGCGACGAGCGTCACGTGGAGCTGACCGCGGCTGCGCCACAGCCTCGCGCCCGCGGCGACCGGTCCGGCGCGGAGGACGTCGAGCGGCCAGCGAGCGGCGGTCATGGGCGATCGCTCCTCCGGCGGAGATCGCGCCGGCTCGGCCGCGCGCGGCCGGTCGGCGTTCAGTTGGTGTTGAGCTCGACGCGCAGCAGCTTGCGGCCGATGAAGAGGTAGTCGCCGTGGGCGAGCTCGCGCTCGCTCTTGATGCGCACGTAGGTCCCGTTGCGGCTGTTGAGATCGGTGAGCGTGAACTTGCCGTTGTGCTCCTCGAGGCGGCAGTGCGAGCCCGACATGTACAGGTCGACGGGGAAGTTCAGGTCGCCGCCCTCGCGCCCGATCTGCAGCGAGCTGCCGCGCGCGCATACGGTCATGCCGACCGCGCCGCCCTGGAGCACCTGGGTGAGGCGGAACGGGCTCGGGTGCTTGGGCGAGGAGTAGAAGAAGGTCCCGTCCGGATCCTGGCCGTCGGAGGCGCGCGGCGTCGGATCGAGCCGGAAGAGCTGCTCGCCCGCGAGGAACGTGTCGCCCGGCGTGATGTCGATCGTGCCGCGCACGCGGATGTACACGCCGTTCAGCGAGCCCTCGTCGCGCACGACCAGCTTGCCGTCGCGGTAGAAGAAGTTCGCGTGCTTCGGCGAGACGAACGGATCGTCCGGGAAGACGAGCTGCCCGTTGCGGCCGACGATGTGCTGCTCGGCCTTCAGGTGGAAGGAGAGGCCGTCCATGCCCTCGCCGCGGATGAGGATCAGCTTCGCCTTCGCCGGGTTCTGCATGTCCCCGAAGAACAGCGTCTGCGCGTTGAGGATCTCGGGCGGGACCGCCGTTCCGCACCTCCCGCAGAACTTGTGGCCCGAGGGAACACCGCTCGAGCAGGAACGGCAGACGTAGTTACGGGCTTGCTCCATCAGCTCCTCCTGGGAGAGTTCGGCAAATTCGCTCTTGGACGAGGTGGTCTTGGGGCTCCGCCCCGCGCCGCGCGAGCTCGTCGGGTCGAGCCGGGGCTCCCTCGCGCCCAGGCTGCCGGCGGCGGGCGTCGGAGAGCGACGGGCCGACGCGGCCGGCGCGTTCCCCCGGCGCGGCGTGAACAGGGCCAAGTCGTTCGCGCACTCAGGACAACGCGCGGTGCCCATCGGGCTCCACAGGTCGCACTGGCCACAGACGATGCCAATCTCGTGCTGCTCGGTGTGCAAACGTCTCCTCGGTGCATTGGAGGACCGCGAACCGCGGTTCTCCGACCCGCGCCAGCAGAAGGCCGCCTGGGCGGACCTCCAACCGATGAAGCGAGCCCGGGGGCGGAGGACCCTGCCCGCTGCTCGCGCTGGATCCCCGACCCGGGTGGAGAGAACCACGGTTCTAGACGTCGAAGAGCGGAGGGGTCAAGCACGAGCTGACGCGGGCCGTCGGCGCTGCCGCAGGCTGCCGGCCCTGGAGCAGCTTGCCGGCGCTGACATGGCCGCCGGCGCCGACGTGGCCGCCGGCGCCGACGTGGCCGCCGGCCTGACGTCGCCGCTGGCCTGACGTCGCCGCTGGCGCTGTCAGCGCACGAAGGTGAAGCGGCGCTGGTCGTCGCTCCAGCCCCCGGCGCCCCAGAGCCGGAACACGATCCGCTGGCTGCACGCCGCGCGCGGCTGGAGGCCGAAATCGCGCGAGTCGTCGTGGTAGCTCCGGTTGTCGCTCAGCAGGAAGACCGTGTCGGGACGCACCTCCACGCGGTGGCGGCGCTCGAGCGGCGGCCTGCGGCCCGTCGCCCGCAGGTGGAGGCCGGGGCCCATCCTCACCATGTCGCACGCGACCTGGACCGTGTCGTTCGTGGCGGGATCGACGATGCTCAGCTTCGGCTCGGTGCAGGCGACCTCGGCCTCGTAGCGCTGCCCGTTCACGACCAGGGCGCTGTGGTCGACCTCGACCGTATCGCCCGGCACGCCCGCGATCCGGCCGACGATGTGGCTGCCGGGGACCTCGGGATCCGGGCACCGCACCAGCTCGCCGAAGCCGGGCGTGCCCCGCGTCAGCACGACGACCACATCGCCCGGGGCGAGGCTCGGCGCGATCGAGGCGCCGAGGCTCGGGTCATCCGGCACCGCCCACACGTCGAGGACGAGCGCGCGGAGCACGACGCCGATCACCAGCAAGGTTCCGACGATCCAGAGCAGCCCGTTGAACAGCTTCCGCATGGCGGCCCCGCAGCCTAGCGCAGCGGCGGCCGCGGGCGGCGAGCAACGCGGGCCCGCGGACGCCGCGCCGCCGTCAACGCAGGCAGCTCCGGTACGGCGGCAGCTCGCTCGGGCTCGCGCCCGCCGCGATCTCGCGGGCCGCGGAGAAGAGCTCCGGCCACACGTCGAGGCGGCTGAAGTACGAGGTGCCGGTCGTGTGCTCGTCGCCGTCCATCACGCTCGACGAGATCACGCCGACGACGTCGCCCCACGCGTCGCTCCGCGCGGGCCCCCCCGAGTCCCCCGGGCAGATCGAGGCGGTCGCGACGAAGTGCCCCGGGGCCAGCCGGTCGATCGTGCCGCCCAGCCGCGGCACGAGGTGGATCGGATCGCGCGAGAGCGCGCAGCGGCCGAAGCCGTACGGGGTCACCGTCTCCTTGAGCGCGGGCTCGCCCTCGATCCGCGGCGCGAGGGTCGGGATCCCGATCAGGCGGCGCGACAGCACCAGGATCGCGATGTCGCCCTCGCCCGACGTGTACCCGCAGTCCGGCGACACCACCGCGCGGACCGTCACGTCACCCCACGGCAGGTGGTCGCCCCCGAGCTCGATCGAGATGGCCTCGGGCTCCTGATCGCGGCGCAGCGTCCTGCCGTTCTCGTCGCGCGCCGCGACGCAGTGGTGCGCGGTGAGCACCAGGTCCTCGGTGATGAGCGTCCCCGTGCAGGTCACGTCGGTGACGATCCGGACGATCGCGTCCTCGTTCGTCGCCAGCTCGAACGGCGGTCGCAGCTGGACCGGGCGCTGCTCCTGGCCCGGCTTCGCGGCGGGGATCGCCAGCCCTGCGTTGGTGATCGGCGGCGCGCAGCCCGCGGCGGCGGTGAGGCCGAGCGCTGCAGCGACCACGACGGCGCGTCGGTACAACCCTGTCGATGCAGTCGCCAGGGCGCCCAGCGTGCGAGCTTGCGGCTGTTCCACCTGAGGGAGACCCTCCCAAGCGCAACCGGTTGTTCAATCGGACAGCGCCCCCGGTGTGGACGCGCCGAGCAAGACCCAAGGCTACGACAGAAGGCGGTGACCGTCATTCGACAACGACAGGGTTTCCAAGCTTGGATACGACCCTGACGATCGGCGACCCCGCCGCGGGCGCCCTCGCCGCGCTCGCGCCCCCGCGCTGTCCCATGGACCGCCTGACGAACTCCCCTCCTGTCCAGCCAGATCGAAGAGATTGGCCCTGAGCAGATTTATTCCGGTGCGCGCGCACGATCTCGGCGCCTCGATCGTCCCTGACGCGCGCTGGGCGCGCTGCGTTCAGCGCATCGCAACGAGGCGCACCTCGCTCGCGCTGCGCTCGTAGGCGGCGCGCGCGGCGGTCGCGTCGAGCTGCGGATCGTCGACGCCCGCGGCGGCGAGCTGCTCGAGGAAGGCGCGCTGCCGCTCGGACTTCGCCGCGAGCCACGCGGGACAGACGCCCGCCGCGCAGGCGGCCGAGGCCTGCTCGGCCGCGGCGAGCGCGTCGCGGACGCGACCGCGGCGGAGCAGCGCGCGCGCCGAGAGGTGCGCCGCCTCCGGGAGCTCGCGCACCTCGCGGGGCGCGGCCTCGAGCGCGGAGGAGGCGAGGCCCGGCTGATCGCGATCGAGGTAGGCCGCGGCGAGCGCGGTGACGCTCTCCCGCGTCCGGCCCTCGGCGTAGCGCGCCTCGAGCTCGGCGAGCTCACCGAGCCCCGCCGTGGCGCGCGCCGGCAGCAGCTGCGACGCCTGGACGCTCGGCCCGAGCCCGACCGTCCAGGCGACCCCCGCGAGAACCAAGCCGTTGGCGACGAACAACCCGAAGCGCATCACCCGACCTCCAGGAGCTGATGGAGCGGAGTGACAGCCGGGCGGCGCCGAGGTTCCCGCGAGCCTCGAAGAACGCGCGATCGGGTGGCCGTCGCGCCTACAGGGTGCGCCCGGGCGGCGGCGGGGTCACTCGCTCGGGAGCACCACGAGGTCGTCGCGGTGGACGACGACGTCCTCGCCGGCGTCGTCGCGCTTCTTGCGCGCGATGCGCGCGGCGTCGCCGGCGGACATCCGCGCGAGCCCGCGCGCGATCTCGGTGCCCTCCGGGTCGAAGACGGCCACGGCGTCGCCCGGGAGGAAGGTGCCGCGCACGCCGAGGACGCCGACCGCGAGGATGCTCCGGTTCTTCGAGGCGATCGCCTCGGCGGCGCCCCGGTCGACGAGGATCGCGCCGCGCGGGCGCAGCGTGTACGCGATCCAGTGCTTGCGCGCGCTGAGCCGCTGCGGGACGGCGGCGAAGAGGGTGCCGACGTCCTCGCCCGAGAGGATGCTCGTGATGATGCCCGGCTCGCGCGCGGCGGCGATGACCACGTGCGAGCCCGCGAGCGTGGCGCGCCGCGCGGCCTCCACCTTGCTGGCCATGCCGCCGGTGCCGACGCCGGAGGTCGAGCCGCCGGCGAGGTGCCGCGCCTCGCGGGCGACGCTGCGCACGAACGGCACGCGGCGCCCGTCGCCGTCGAGCAGGCCCTCGACGTCCGAGAGGAGGATCAGGAGATCGGCCTCGCAGAGCGGCGTGACCATCGCCGCGAGCTGGTCGTTGTCGCCGAACTTGATCTCCTCGACCGCGACGGCGTCGTTCTCGTTGATGATCGGGATGGCGCCCGCCTCGAGCAGCGCGGCGAGGGCGTTCCTCGCGTTGTTGGTGCGGGTGCGGTCGGCGAGGTCGGCGTGCGTGAGGAGCACCTGCGCGACGCGCAGGCCGACCTTGCCGAAGGCCTCCTCGTAGCGCTGCATCAGCACGCTCTGGCCGGCCGCGGCCGCGGCCTGGAGCCAGGCCATGTCCTTCGGCCGCGCCTTGAGGCCGAGCTTCGTCACCCCAAGGGCGATGGCGCCGCTCGACACGATGACGAGGTTCCGGCCGGAGCGGGCGCGGAGCGCGGCCACCTCGACGGCGAGCCGGTCCCATGCGTCGCCGGAGAGGCTCTTCGAGCCGATCTTGACGATGATGCGGCGGCAGCGCTTGAGCGCGGCGCGCGCGCCGTCGGGATCGATCTCGGGCGCGGCGCCCTCCGCGTCGCGGCCCGCGGCGCCCTTCGTGGCGGTGCGTTCCTCGTGGTCAGTCATGGGGCAGGCCGGCGGCGGCGATCTCGTCGAAGGCCGCGTCGAGGCGGCGCTCGATGTACTCGGGGACGGCGGCGCCGGCGAGCAGGAACGCATCGATCCAGCGCGTGAACTCGTCGCGCAGGTCCTCCGCGCCGCTCGGCAGGATGGTGACGCTCGCGTGGAGCGAGGGGGAGAGCGAGCGCCGCACGGCGCGATCGACCGCGTCGCGGATCCAGCGCGCCTCGTCGGCGTGGATGCGGACGGCGCTGCTCCGTCGGAAGCGCGTGATGTAGCGGTTCAGCAGGTGGCCGAGGGCGTAGACCTCGAGGCCGCGCGCGGCCGCCGCGAGCGCGAGGGCCGGGTTCAGCCGCCGGAGGACCTCCTTCGTGACGAGCTGCGCGGCCTTGCGGAGCGGGGTCTGCTCCGCGCCGGGCTGGGCGAGCAGGGCGCGCGCGTCGGTCGTGAGGCTGAGGCCGTGGCGGGCCACCGTGTCCTGGGCGATCGCCCCGCGGATGCGCAGGAGCATCCGATCGGGGAGGACCGGGACCGGGAGCCACGAGGCGCCCACCGCGAACGCGGTGAGCACGGCGAGTCGACCTCCGGGAGGCGGGCCGCCCGGGGTGACCTGAGCGGCGGACGGCTTGTTCGCGGCGGCTTCGGATGACATCGGGCGCACGGTACTACGGCGCCCGCCGGGTGGCGAACAGTGGCGACGGCGGCGCGGGGCGGAGAGAGCGGAGGCGAGGGCGGCGGAGCGGGGGAGGCGGCGAGAGGGCGAGGGCGAGCCCGAAGGCGCCTCGCCACGTTCCCGCAACTCGCGCTGCCACGGCCGGGAAACGCGATGATCCCGCGGCGAGGCGCGTTCCGAGCCGTTCCCCTCGGCCATCGCCGCGGGCGCAGCCGTTCCGGAGCGATCGGCGGCGCCGGCGCCGCCGGATCTCGCCTTTCTGACGGCTCCAGCGCCGCCTCGCCGCGGGATCGTCGCGCGCGGAGCGGCTCCAGCGCCGCCTCGCCGCGGGATCGTCGCGCGCGGAGCGGCTCCAGCGCCGCCTCGCCGCGGGATCGTCGCGCGCGGAGCGGCTGCCGCGCCGCCTCGCCGCGGGATCGTCGCGCGCGGAGCGGCGGCTGCGTCCATCGAGCGTCCCTTGCGCCGCGCTCGAGCGGCGGAGCCACATCACGCCCAGGCCGCCGCCCACGGTTGAGGCTGCGAAATGGCGACGCGGCCGCATGGTCCCCGCAGCCGCATCCATGCATGGTCCTGCCATGGATGGCGACGACCTGCGCAGATGGTTGTGGACCGACGCGATCGCGAGCGCGCCGAACGATCCGACCGGGGTCCTCTCGTTCCCGGAGCGGGATCACGTGGACTCGGTCTGGAGCGAGCACGGCCAGGCTCATGTTCGCGTCCTGATCCGGAACGAGCAGCGTCCGATGGACATGGAGGTCTTGCCGCGCCGGGTCGATGCGCCGTCGCGGTGCACCGTGCCCGAGCTCCTCGCGCGTCACGAGCGCGTGCTCGTCGTCGGCGGGCGAGGCTCGGGGAAGACGACGCTCATCGCGCGGCTCGCCGCGCGGGCCGCAGCGGACCACCGTCAGGGCACGCGGACGCTCGTGCCGTTCGTCGTCCTCGTGTCGCTCCTCGACGACCCTCGCTTGGACGAGCGCGCCATCGCGAGGCTCTCGCCGATCGGCGGGGTCGTGCTCCTTCGCCGTGCGCTCGAGGAACGCCGCGCGCTCGTGCTCGTCGACGGGCTCGACGAGGCGGGATCCGGCGCGAGGAGGCTCTCCGAGTCGGTCGAGGCGTTCGCCGAGGCCCATCCGGGCAATCCGATGGTGGTCACGACGCGCCCGCGTCGCGAGGGGATCCCGGGCTATACACGCGTGGAGCTGCGCGGATTCGTGACCGCGACCCTCGTGCCGCAGCCCGGCACCCGCGTGGTCGCGGCGCATCGCTTCCTGGCGCGACGGGATCCGGGGCGCCGCACGTCCTTGATCGCCTCCGCGGTCGACGCGCTGCTCGAGCGCTACGCCGCCGAGGAGCTCAGGCCCGGCGCGATCCTGAAGTCGCTCGATCTGCGCGACCGGAGGCTCCTCTTCGGCTCGATCGCCTGGCTCATGCACTCCGACCGGCTCGTCGAGCTCCCCGTGGAGCCGCTGGCCGAGCTCCTGCGATGGCGGCTGGACGGCGCCCGCTGGGTCGAGGGGCCGCGCCTCGTCCTCTGCAGGGCGGACGAGGAAGTCGACCTCTGCAGGGCAGACGACGAAGACGACGAAGAAGACATGGATGAGGATGAAGACGGCGACGGCGACGGCGATCCCCAGGGCGGCCCGCTCGAGCGCGGCGCGGCCGGCGACGCCCGTGAGCTCGGAGAGCTCGCGCAGGACATCGACGGGATGGTCGAGCGCGTCATCGAAGAGATCCGCGGGCACCAGGGGTTGCTGATCGAGCGACGCCCCGGGGCCTTCTCGTTCGCGGACCTCTCCTACCAGGCGTACCTGAACGCGGTCGATCACGTCAGGATCGGCGCGCTCGACGCCCTTATCGAAGAGCGAAGCGACCCGTGGTCCCATGAGACCATCGTTCACGCGGCGGGCATACCGGAGGTGGACGCGGCCGCGTTCATCCGGGCGCTCCTCGAAGCGGATCGGGGTGAGGCGCCGGTCGCCACGCTGCTCGCCAGCCGATGCGCCGAGGTCGCCGGCGGGCGCCTCCCGCCCCAGCTCCGACGCACGATCGCGCGGCGGCTCTCCGCTGTGGTGCCGCCGCGCAGTCCGTTCGACGTCGCGTATCTCATCGACGACGTGGGCGAGATCGCGGGTCCAGCGCTGATCCAGGCGCTCGGCTCCGCCAGTCCGAGCGAGCGGGCCTACACGGCGATGGCGCTCGGAGGCCTGCGCCATCGGCCCGCCTACGGCGTGCTGGTGCGGATGGCCGCCGACGATTCCGCTGTGAACGAGCCGATCGTGTGCTGGCTCTGGGACGAGGAGCAGCTCGTGAAGGATCAAGTCATCGGCTGCTTCGCGCTCCTCGCGCTCTTCGACGTCGCGCTCGCCGTGCCGTCTGCGAGCGCGCTCTTCCTGCAGGCCATCGAGGGCGCTCCGCGCGGCGCGCTCGACTGCGTCTACACGCTCATCGATGACCAGCATGCGCAGCGGATCGGGAGGGCCTCCGAGGACGAGCCGATCCGCGATCCGGAGGCCGTCGATGTGCTCCTCGCAAAGATGCGCAAGGTGCTCGACCGCACGGGCGGGCCGTCGGGGTGGAAGTTTCCGTAGCCGCGCCGCGCCGCTGAGACCCGCCGAGCGCCGGCTGCGCGCCGAGCAGGCCGCCGGACGCGCTGCCGCAGCACGCGACGCGCGCCGTCTGGCGGAGCCAGAGCACGCTCGACGCGGACGGCTTCAACGAGATCAGCTTCGAGGATCAACGCGGGCAGGAGCGGTTCTACGAGCGCGCGGAGCGCGACAAGGAGAGCCTGGTCCGCAACGACGAGCGGCTCACGGTGGGCCGCCGCCGGTCGCGGCTCGTGCGGGGCGAGGGGGACATCGCGCTCGGCGGAAGCCGCCGCGAGGAGATCGGCGGCAGCCTGCACCGGACGGTCCACGAGGAGGAGCGGGCGGAGATCCGGGGCTCGCTCTCGGCCACGGTGGGCGGCGATCGCCAGGAGGCGATCGGCGGGCGCTACGCGGTCGAGGTGGGCGGCGCCGTCCACGTGGCGGCCGGCGGGCCCATCGTGCTGGAGGCGCCGGACATCACGCTCGAGGCGCCGGCGGGTTCGTCCGGGTCACCGCCGGCGGCGTGATGATCGATGGCGGCGCGGTGCTGATCCAGAAGGGCGGCGGGCCGGGGGCGGGCGCGGGGAGCGACCCGGCGCTACGGCGGCCTCGGGCGCGGCGGCGACTCGATCGGCATCGCCTGCCTCGACGAGGACCAGCTCACGCTGGAGGGCGTCACCATCGAGACCGGGCAGCCGGGCAAGGGCGGCATCAGCTGGAACCACGATGGCAGCATGACGGTGGGAGAGAGCGGCGAGGCCCACCCGACGCTTCGCTTTCCCGAATAGCCGAAGTCACGTCCGGCGAGGACGGCGCAGAGCTCCACGACGGCTACGAGGGAGCTTCGGAATCCGAGTCCACGAGCCAGCTATCCAGGAAGCGGCAGGCCCAAGCGACCATGGTGGCCGGTGGCTCGCCTTCACCATCCCACGAAGCGACCAGCGCTTCGAGCTCGCGCGTAGCAGCTTCGAGCTCGCGCCTGGCAGCGATGCCGCGGGCAGTCTTCGGCTGCTTAATGAGCATGCGAATCTTCGCAAGTGCCTCAAGAACCTTCTCTCTGCGCAAGACACCATCCGTCGTCACCACCCAGTAAGAAGAACCGCTTTGCACCTCGGGCATCAGGGCCCACAAGATGTGATAGAGCGCCGCAAGCACGTTGAGCACCGCGATGAGCGAGTCTGTCAGGTTGCTCGCTTCGATGTCCACACCGCCAGCCGACACTTCAGACGGCGATGGTTTTACCCATGTATGCTCGTCCGAAAACAAGCAGTCGTAGAGCCTGACCTCGCCAGGGAGTCGCACGCCTGTTGTCACATCTGGCACGAGCACGGTCCCGATCTCCGGCGGCATGCGCTCGCAACCGAAGGTTGCCTCGATATCACGGGAAATCGAATCTGCATATAGCTGTTCTTCGGGCGACAAATCGAAGACGACGTAGCGTTTTCTGATGTTGACGAACCTGATACTATCATCCGGCCGAGACACGAAGCCTGGATCGAATGGGCTTCGATCAACAATAAAGCGCAAGCCTCGGAATACGACCACGAACAAGTCGCTCACCTGTTTCACGATCTCGGTCGTGCACGATCTGTGGACAATGTAATAAGGAGCCAAGAAACTTATTTGAAACCACAGGAGCTCACCGGTGGATTTTCGAAGGTCAATCGTGAAGGAGTAGCAGCCGTCGCAGCCGCCCGTGGTGAGATGCAGCGAACGGTTCATGAGCATACGAGGGAAGCGGTCGTCGATGCGACGCAGCATGGATTGCCATCGCTCGTCTTTTGATGCTTGGATCTGCGCAGCCACGAGCCGGGCGTGCTCTTCGGTCTGGCTGCGGAGCTGTTCGTCGACATCATCGGTAATCCCAACGCCACGGGGGTAGTATCGGTAGACAATGTCCAGTAGTCTGTCAATGCTGTGTTTCATGGATTCTTGAGCCTGGCGCCAAGGCCTTTGTAGAAATCACTAATAAAGCGCTCTGCTATTCTGGACTTGAACGTTTTGCAGAATATGCCAGGGGGGAGCTGCGCGCCTCTATCCTTTTCGTATACCATATCCGCCGACCAGTTTGCCACATCGGCGCTAATTTGTGCTGCCCTGTCCGACGAGATCGTTCCCCACTCTTCGCTTCGCAGTGGCATCCCAATGTGAACCATGCACGTTGAGTCGCCCTCATTATCATGGCCGAAAGCCAGATAGGTCTTTGTCTCCTGCCAACCACCTGCAACGCCAGTCCCATCGTAGGCAACGATCGTAACAAAGTTGAAAGCCCGCGGGTCAATCGGTATTTTGCCTGTGCACCCCATGCTTGGAGCGCCGCTCCGCTGGCAAGGGTCTGTGGGCTTCTCCGGGCTCTGTGTCGTCCGCTCCTCCTCCTCTTCGTCGTCGTCTTCGAGGTCCGACTCGTTGCACGCGATCTTGCGCTCGCCGCCACCTTGGGGGTCGGCCCCGAAGTCACCGGATGCGGCGGAGGTGTAGATGGGGCGGGGCTCCGAGCCTGGACCGGCACCTGCACCCGAAGTCCTTTCCCCGACAGGATAGCAGTCTCCTATCGTCCAGTTGCACGCCGCTAGCGACCAAACCGAGATGGCCGAGATCGACAATAGAGCTGCTCTGACGTTCATTTTTCACTCCATCGAAGCACAGGACCAGCAACAACGACGACGGACACGTAGCCCGGGAGCACCAGACTGCCCCGACCGACCCAATCCACGTTGACGCTTGCCGACACGCCCAGCGGTCCGGCGACGTACGCGTTGACCTGCGCGTGGCCACCTGCGGCGAAGCCACCGACGCGGCCGCACAAGGTGACGCCGCACGCCGGCATGAGGTAAAACGCGACCGAGGGCCCCGCGCTGACGTTGCCGTCCTTCCACGCGTACCCAAGGTCGACCGAGGTCTGGTTATAGATCCCGGGCCCGTCCGCCTGGGTCGGGGGCAGGATCGTGCACAGGTCGTGCACCGTGAACAGGATGTCTCGCTGGATGGGCCACGATATGCCGGCATGCGGCCCCACCGCGAGGCGCGGAATGGTACCGGCCTGGAGCCACCCGAGGCTCACACCGGCGCTGAGCTCGGACGCCTCTCCTTGCGTCGGTACGACGACGAGCGGGAGGACGACCAGGACCGCCCAAGGGCTCCGCCGGCTTCTTGTGCCCATCGTCCCCTTCTCCCCTCACCGCAACCGACGAGCAACGTGGCAACGCGGGCCATCCTTCTGATCGTGGAATTGGACGTCAACCGGAATTTGTGCGGGGACACACCGACGGACGTGAGTCATACCGTTCAGAACGTGCGTCGGCGCGCATTGGCCGTCCGAGACGCCACGGGCGGATCGCCGCCGATGCGCGTCGAACTGCACGCCGCCGCCCGTGCGCGAGAACGTGGAGGGACGCGGCGGCGTCTCGTGAACGACGTGGGCCGCCACCTCTTCCACGAGCGCCACCACGCGGCTCAGGGTGCTCGCGAGCTAACCGGCCTCGGGGAGCGCCGGTTGGGCCCATGCCTTCCTAAGGGGGGCCCGCGCCCGGAGCTGCGTGTACCGGCATGCATAACAACGGGTGCATCAACGGCTGCTCCGACACTGGGACAGCAGGAGGCACACCTCCTGGCGGGGGCGTACCCCCAGAACCCCCCGAAATTGCTGCGCCCCGTCGGGTCTCTGGGTGCGATGCAGCATCGAACCAGAGCCCCGACTTGCCTCGACCTGCCAGGTCGACCATCCGCTCCTTGCGTCGTATCGCTCCTTGTTCGCGGGGTATCGCGGCGTTCGAGGCAAGTCGGGTCTACGACCCGACGGGGCGCAGTGCGGTCGCCCTTCCGGCCGTCCGTATGGAGGCAAGCGCTCCACAGGGCGCTCGCCGAGCCCGAGCGGGTTTGTGTGGTCCCGAGGGGGAGCTGCGGCAGCCGGCTGGCACCGACCAGACGAACGAGCTAGGCACGACGACGACCATGACAGAAGGTCCGCTTCGTACGATTGAGGAGTGGCTCCAGCTGCCGGAGTTGGAGTTGTCCTATGACGTCGCCGAGTACGAAGTTCTCAAGGTCGGGATGCTGTGGGGGGTCGCACCAGACGCACGGCCTGAGGATGCGGAGCCGCGGTGCGACCTGGTGGGAGATCGTCCGACAACCCAGATCGACATCTGGGGCACCATCACGATCGAGACTCCTGACGGGGCACAACTACTCCGACTTCCGGACGTGCTGGCGGAGTGGGCCTTCGACACGATCCAGCTCAGGCGTAAGGGCATGAAAGTATTTCCACGACGGGTTCGGTTCCGAACCACTCAGGAAGGCATCGAGGTCACGCCGATCAACGACGCACCACTTCGACCGAACAAGACGGAACCGCCCGTGGCCCCCGCACAGGAGAACGACCAGCCACCGGCAAGCACCGGCCGTGACGAACCCGAGGCGAATCAGGTGAAGGTGCCTGACGTTCTCACGGTGTATGTCGACGAGAGCGGAAATACGGGCGATGCTGCCGCAGGTAGCGCGAACAGCTTCGGTCAGCAACGGGTCTTCACGCTGGTCGGCGTTGCCGACGATCTCTGCACGGGCTCAATCGGAACGATACTCGCGAACCTCCGCCGCAAGCATGGCGTGCAAGCAACGGAGATCAAAAACAGGACAATGGAGCGATATCCAGCGTTCGTAAGCGACCTCGTGCGCCGCCTATGCATGAGCAACGCGATCTTCGTCGAGATCACGGACAAGAAGTTCTACCTGGCCACGAATATCGTTACGTTCGTCCTGCGTGGACCCAAACTCGATCCTCTTGTTGCCCCTGAGCTGGCGAACGAACTGGCCGAGACCATGACTGACATCATTGATGATGCTGTGCTCCTAGCCTACGGTGAGTTTGCAAAGACGGCGGATCGAGAATCGTTCGAGCGCTTCGAAAACGAATTTCGGCGCTCGACTTTACGCGCGCAGTTGATGATGGGCCCTCATCAAGAGCGCGAATTTCGTCTCCTTAAGCGCATTGAGGAAGCGTTCGACGCCGCCCTCGGCGAACGGGGTGGAGCGTCCAACTACCCCAACTTCCTGCCGCCACCGGACAGAGGACGGACGGGGCGAAAGATACCGATGCTTCCGCATGTGCCGAGCTTCGCTGACCTCCTGGGTCGCATCAATCGTCACGCTCGGTCCCGGCCTAGCGTCCGTATCGTCCATGATCACCAGGAGCAGTTTAGCGTGGCCCTTCGTGAGTGCCTGTCATTTCTCGACAGGCATGCACTGTCGATATCGGATATGGCGACCGGCACTATAATCGAAGCTCATGCTGATTGGAACCTCGCTCCCGGAAAATTCCAGCTCACGTTCGCCAACTCGAAGACAGAGCCCGGAATCCAGGCTGCGGACGTGATCGCGCGCCTCTGCACACAGCGGATGAACGCCGTGCTGGCGCATGGTAGCCCAGCAACAGCTTTCGATGTGGCAGTCGACGCACTCCACGATCATGGACGTTCTGACAGGGGCACCGGTGTGAATATCCTTGCGACCACAAAGGACGCTGAGAATTTTTGGGCCGTGCAACAATCGCTGCCAGCGTGATTCCACGCCATGCGCCTGCGCACGCCAGAACAAAAGCACTCCCCGGTTCGTCCGCTGATGGGAGTTTCATGCCATCGTTTGACGTCGCATGGTCAATCTGGTAAAATTGAGGCACATTAATCTACGCATGCCTATGCGAAGAAATGCAGAAACAATCACACTTCCAGAAGACCTTCAGGTGTTCGCAGAAGAACGCGTGCGCGCTGGTCAGAACGCTAGCGTTGCCGAGGTCGTGTACGATGCCGTCCAGGAGAAGAAGCTCTCGGCGCTGCGCGAGGCACTCGATGCCGGCATTGCCGAGTTAAACGCCGGCCTCGGCTAGGAAAGCTCTGTCGAAGATTTGACGGCCGAGCGCTTCGGATGACATCGGGCGCGCGGTCTACGGCGCCCGCCGGGTGGCGAACGGTCGCGACGGCGGCGCGGGGCGGAGAGCGGAGGAGGCGAGGGCGGCGGAGGGGGAGGCGGTGAAACGGCGAGGGCGAGCCCGAAGCCGCCCCTCCACGCTCCCGCGGATCGCGCTGCCACGGCCGGGAAACGCGATGGTCCCGCGGCGAGCCGCGTTCCGAGCCGTTCCCCTCGGCCATCGCCGCGAGCGCGGCCGTCCCGGAGCGCTCGGCGGCGCCGGCGCCGCCGGATCCCGCCTTTCTGACGGCTCCAGCGCCGTCTCGCCCCGGGACCGTCGCCCGCGGAGCGGCTGCTGCGCCGGCTCGCCCCGGGCTCGTCGCCCGCGGAGCGGCTGCTGGGCCGTCTCGCCCCGGGACCGTCGCCCGCGGAGCGGCTGCTGGGCCGTCTCGCCCCGGGACCGTCGCCCGCGGAGCGGCTCCAGCGCCGAGCGCGACACCCGCTGCTCGCCCTGCGCTCCGGCGGACGCTCGACCGGGACGCTCAGAAGAGGGGGGTGAGCTCGACGATCGCGGCGCGGCAGCGCGCGGCGGCCAGGACGACGTCGCGGGTGGTCGCGCCCTCGGGCAGCGCGGCCGAGAAGCGCGCCGGCCCTCCCCGCAGCGCGATGCCCCGGGCGGCGAGCTCCTCGCGGAGGAGCTCCGCGTTGCTGCGGACGGTGAGCGTGTAGAGGCGCCCGCCGGCGGCGACCTCCGCGAACGTGCCCGAGAAGGCGAGCTCGCCGCCGGCGAGCACGAGCACGTCGGTGGCGCCGCGGACCAGGACGCCCCGCGGGCCCTCGACGTCGAGGCGCGCCGCCGTGAGCAGCGCGGCGCGGCCCTCGGTGGCGCCCGCGAGCGCGGCGAGGACGAAGCCGGCCGCGCTGTCGTCGAGGCCGACGAGCGGATCCTCGGCGATCAGCACGGGCGGCGCCGTCGCGATCGCCTGGGCGAGGACGAGCGCGCGGCGCTCGGGCAGCGCGAGCGTCCGGAGCGCGCGCTTCTGGGCGGCCGCGAGGCCGACCCGGGCGAGGGCGGAGGGCACCAGCTCGGCGGCCGCGCGCGGCGAGGCCCCGGCGAGCCGCGCGCCCCAGGCGACGTAGGCGTCCACGGTCCACGCGAGCGGCAGCGGCGGATCGAGCGGCGCCGCCCCGCTCGCGGCCCGGTGCGCCGAGCGCGCGACGTCGCGGCCCGCGATCGCGAGCCGGCCGGCGACGACGCGCGCCTCGCCGGGCGCCGCGTCGAGCGCGTCGTCGGCCGCGGCGCCTGGCGACGCGAAGCGGACGGCCGACAGGGGGATGCCCGTGAGCGCCGCGAAGAGCGCGCCGGTGTCGCCGGCGCAGAGCACGCGGTCGCCGCGCGACGCCGCGGTGAGCGCGTCGATCGCGACCACGTCGTCGACGGCGATGCGCGCGGCGCGGGCGTCGAAGAGCGGCGGGCCCGCGGCCTCGGCGTCCCCCATGGGCTCAGCGCTCCTCGAACGACGGCGGCGCGGGCTCGTCCTCGCGCGCCGTCGCGGGGGCGCCGAACGAGATCTCGCCGGCGAACTCGCTGCGCGCGAGCGGCCTGTCGGCGCCGAACACGAGGAACGGCGTGAGGGCGCGCGCGGCGTCGAGCATGACGGGCGGGATGGTCGCCGTCGCGAGCTCGCCCTGGGCCTGCGCCGAGAGGCCGACGAGGCTGAGCGCGTAGCCGAGGAGCGACGTGTCCTCCTCGGGGAGCGACAGGACGGGCGCGTCGTCGGGCAGCTGGCCGAGCCGGCGCGCCTCGGCGAGCGCCTCCCGCAGCCCGCCGACGCGATCGACGAGCCGGCGCTCCAGGGCCTGCGCGCCGGTCCACACGCGCCCGCGCGCGATGGCGTCGACCTCGTCGGGCCGCATGCGCCGGCCCTCGGCGACGCGGGCGACGAACCGGTCGTAGAGCTGCTTGACCTTGACCCCGAGCTGCTCGCGCTCGTCGTCGGTGAACGGCCGGTAGATCGACTCGGCGTCGGCGCGCGGCGACGAGCGGTGCGTCTCGATGCTGACGCCGAGCTTCTGGAGCAGCCCGGTGACGTCGACCTTCCCGTAGAAGATGCCGATGGAGCCGGTGATGGTGGAGCGGTTCGCGAAGATCTGGCCGCCGGCGACGGACGCGTAGTAACCGCCGCTCGCGGCCTGCGAGCCCATCGAGACGATGAGCGGCTTCACGCGCGCCGTGAGGATCGCCTCGCGGAGGATGACGTCCGACGCGAGCGTCGAGCCGCCGCCGGTCTCCACGCGGAGCACGACGGCGCGGACGTTGTGGTCCTCGCGCGCGCGGCGCAGCGCCCCGGCGATCGTGTACGAGCCCGCGAGCTTGACTCCGAGGAGCGGGATCGACCGGCTCTCGCCGTCGATCATGTCGCCGTCGAGGTAGACGAGGGCGATCTTGGGCGAGTAGCCCCAGCGCTCCGGCGCCTCGTCGCCCGCGTCGTCGTCGACGACGCGGGAGGCGCGCCCCATCACCTCGTCGATGACGCGGCCGAGCTCGTCGTCGTAGGCGAGCAGGTCGACGAGGCCGCTCTGCCGCGCCTCCTGCGCGAGGAACGGGCCGCGCGCGAGCCGCCGCTTGAGCTCCTCGACGGGGATGCGGCGCCCGGCGCTCACCGCGTCGAGGAACGCGCCGCTCAGCTGATCGACCAGCGCCTGGTGGTCCTCCTTGCCGACCTGGGTGCTGCCCTCGCGGGCGAACTGCTCGGCGGCGAGCTTGTGCGGGCCGATGCGGACGAGGTCGGCCTGCACGCCGAGCTTCTTGAGCAGCCCGCCGAAGTAGAAGTAGCTCGACGAGATGCCGGAGAAGCGCAGCCCGCCCGCGGGGTTCATGGCGATCGCGTCGGCGTGCGAGCACACGTGGAGCGCGCGGCCGCCGGCGTCCTCGAGGTGGCAGAGGACCTTCTTGCCGTGGCTCCTGAGGTTGCGGATCGCGTCGGCGACCTCCTCGGCGTGGGCGAGCGAGCTGGCCGGCTCGGCGCGGAGCACGAGCGCGACCCCGGAGACCTCCGGGGCCTCGGCGAGGCGCCAGAGCTGCTGGAGGAGCCGCGTGTGCCTGCGGACGCCCGGGGTCGAGTCGAGGCGGACGCGGACGACGCGGGCCAGCCGCCGGACGCCCGGCTCCGAGAAGCTGCGGAGCGCGACGCTGGTGTAGAAGCCGGTGCCGCTCTTCGTGACGGCGTCCCCGAAGACGCCGCCGCCGGAGACCTGGAGCCCGCCGACGTTGACGTCGAGGCCGGCCATGGCGGCGACCTCGGGGCCGTCCTCGCTGGCGAGGTCGCGCAGCGTCACGTCGCCGCGGAGGGTGCCCACGTAGGGCACGCGCAGGCCGAGCGTCGCGCGCGGCGTGAAGGTGCCGCTCCGGTCGGGGTCGCTGTTCTCGACGTAGGCGGTCTCGAGCCCGATCTCGAGCGCGCGCCTGCCGCCCACGGGCCGCACCGCGACGCCGAAATCGTAGCTGCGCTCGAGGGCCTCGCCGAGGCGGTTCTCGGGGCGGTTCCAGTCGCGCGCGACGGCCGAGAGGGAGAGCCAGGTGAAGGGCCGGAGGGTGATGCCGCTCGTGAGGGAGAAGTACCCGTCGAGCGCCGGCGCGTCGGAGCTGCCCCAGCCGAGCGTGGTGCCGAACGCGAAGCCCGGGCCGGTGTCGAGCGCGAGCCCCCAGCGGAACCACCGCGAGGGGCTGTCGAACGGCGCCGGCGCGGCCCCGGGCGGGTCGAGGAAGTCGAAGCGCAGGCCGGTCGACACGAACCAGAGCGGCACGCCGAGCGCGAACGCGTGGCCGCGCGCGGGCAGCGGCGAGGCCGAGCCCGTGGAGACCCAGGTCCACCGGAGCTCCGTGCCTGGGAGGAAGGAGAGGTTCGCGGGGTTCACCGCGATGGCCGAGGTGTCGTCGCTGCTGGCGACGGGCTTGCCCGGGTCGGGGATCGGCTGCGCGGGGCCGTCGGTCGGCGCGGCGAGCGCGGTGGTCGCGCTGGCGAGCGCGCACAGGCCGAGGAGCGCGGCGGCGGGGCGGGCGAAGCGGGCGCGGCGGGCGGGGGTCTCGGGGCGGGGTAGGTCGTTCATGCGGTGACGAGCTCCCGGAGCGTATCCGCTTCGGCGTCGTACGTCCGCTGGACCTCGGCGAGGGCGAGGCGTTCGACGAGGGGGCCGAGCAGGCGCAGCCGGATCTGGATGTCGCCGTCGACGCGGCGGCGGGTGCGCCCCTGGGGCAGGCGCTCGAGCCGGTAGGTGCCTGCGGAGCGGAAGTAGCTGCGCCACTGCTCCTTCGGGCTGACCTGCCACGTGGAGGCGTGATCGGAGAGCCGGTAGGTCGAGCGCTCCTCCCAGGACATGGCGTCCTTGGCGACGGGGTAGTCCTTGAAGATCGGCAGCGGCGCGCTGGCCTGGAAGCGGAGGATGCGGAGGAGCTCGCCGTCGCGGAGCGCGTGCTCGACGGTGACGACGCTCTCGAGGGAGGCGACCTTGGTGGCCAGCCGCGGCCCGAGCTCCGGCGACAGCACGGCGAGCTCGACGGCGTCGAGGGGGGCGTCGAGCTCGTGACAGATGGTGAAGTGCACGCGGCCTTCTAACACGCCCTCTTCGAGGATCGGGTGGGGGAGGGAGAGGTGCGGTCGCGGGCGTGAGAGGATCGGGTGCCGGAGCGAGAGGATCGGGCGCGGGCGTGAGAGGATTGGGTCCCGCGGGCGGCGTTATGCTTCCGCGGTCAGGCCGCCGGCCACGAGCTTCGCGTCGAGCGCCTCGGCCTCGTCGCGGAGCCTGCGCTGCGCCGACGTGAGCTGCACGGCGCCGCGCGCCTTCTGCCAGGCCTTCTCGAGGGCGCCGAGGCGCGCCTTGGGTGAGGTGGCTTGGACGTGTTCTTGACGGTGCGTTTCAGGGGCATGGACTCCCTCCTGGTTGAGCGTAACGGGGGATGGTCGCTCATGGGGAGGAGCTGTCAACGGCGTTCAGCGCGGCCGGGCGCCCGAATGCTGCTGCGATGATGCTCGTGTGTAGCTTTCATGAAGAGGCGGCTGGGGCTCGGAGACGACGTCGGCGCCCATTCATTGCTTTCGCGAAAAGCGGATTGACGCGGCGCGTTCTGCCGTGGATGCCTGTGCGCCAACCAACGGACCTTGCGTCGGGGGATCTCGAATGCGACACGCGGGCTGGTCGTATCGTCTCGTGGCATTTTGTGCTGTGGTGCTCTTGCTCGGGATTCCTGAGAGTGCGATCCACCGACTTGATTCGGTGACGCCTAGGCGTGTCTACGATTGGAAGGATATAATCGATCCCTAGTGCGAGGTTTGTATGGGCGTTGAGGACTTCAAGGTTGCGATTGGGTCGTCTGTATCCCAAGATGATGCTGCTGGACTGCTGTTGCGGATTCCCGGAGCTTCACCGGTCGACAGCTTCAGCCCAAAGGCTCGGTGCGTACACGTGCGAGGCGAAGATTATGTTTTCGAAATCGAGATCCGTGCCACGGGTGGCGAGAGCCGCATAGAATTCAGCATAGCGATCTGTCATCCGATCTCTGGGCTCAAGAAGTTTACGGCATTGGTCTCGCAGATGATCGCAGTCCTGTGCGCCAAGTCTGTCTTGATCATGGAAGATCTACCGGAAGGAGTGGCCGGGGACTTCCCACCCGCACCACTAGAAGATTTTGCGGATGCTATGGCTCGTGGGCTCGCATTCAAGCGTGAGCTTTGGAGAGCTGACTTCGGCGTAGACGAGGCGGCCATCACCTCCCGGGAGGCATTGCGCCGCTTCGTCTTGCGGGAAACATGACTGAGCACGCGCCGCCCGGCTCCAGCTCCGGAAGGGTTGAAGGCGTTCCGGTTCGATCGTCGTACCCGCTGTCAAAGGTCATTGGCCCTCCGAGCCAGCCGCTATCTTCGCGTGTCCCGTCTCGGGATGAGACCCTCGCTTTTATCGAAAAAAAACTGAATCGAACCAATGTTGCTGCTTTCTCCCTCCGATGTGGCAGCCGCGCTCAGCGCCGATGTCGTCACCGCAGAGGAGGTCGATCCCGATGAGCCTGGGCTTGGTTGAACGTTCCTCCTCGCACGGATGGCGGACCTCAGGAAGGCCCTCAAGCAGTGCATTCCGAAGAAACGAAAGGTGTGGCATGAAGAGTTCGGCTCTGCGCCGGCTCGCGCTTCGTGCAGAGATGCCATCGAGAGGTTTGTGATCGGTACTTCTTGTCGGCCTCCGTGAGAGAGGAGAGCCCGCAAGAGGAACATCGAACGGCAACCATAAGGAGTGGAAGTACCACGGGAGCCCGCGGTAGGTCCTGAGCTGGGACGAGGACAACCGGCTGGTAAGCAAGGACCGTGGGGATCACGCCGAGGCGCAAGCCTGCGGGCCGGTCGCATCGCGCTCGCCGTGAACCGGCGCTCCGCGATGCCCGTGAGCGCCGAGCGCTGGGCAGCCGGTCGGCGTCCCCGCCGCCCCGACGCTTCCTTGCTCGGCCAGCCGGAGCCGCGCTACGACCGCCGCAGGACTCCTCGCATGCGACCCCCGCGCCCGCCCCGCGCCGCCGCCCGCGCGCTCCTCCTCGCGGCGGGCGCCGCGCTCGCGGCGCTCTCCGTCGCCTGCGGCGGCGGACAGACGCAGGGCGAGGCCTTCGACCCGCGCTGGAAGGACGACGGCGGCGCCGGGATCGCCGCCTTCCAGCGGCGGTTCGCCGGAAGACCCATCCCCCTCGGCGCCGACGTGGCCGTCGGCGTCGTGGCCGGCACAGGAGCGCGCCAGCTCGTCGGGGTGCCGCTCGGCGGCGGCCCCGCGTGGACCTTCGAGCACCCGCTCGACGCGCGGCCGGCCGTCGCGGGGAGCGTCGTCGTCGGGCTCGGCCAGGGCGAGCTGTTCGCGCTCGACGCGCGCACCGGCGAGCTGCTCTGGACGCGGAGGGCCGGCGGCAGGCTCCGCGGCGCGGGCGACGACGGCGAGACCACCGTGGTGTCGCTCGTGTCGACCACCGGCACCATGAGCGTCGTGCTGGCCATCGGCCACGACGGGATGGTGCAGCGCCAGATCGAGGACGACGCCGACATCGGCGTGCCCGCCGTCGTGGGGCGCTACGCGTTCCTGCCGTGGCAGGGGCGGTACGTCACGGTCTTCGACCTGCAGACGGGCCGCGAGGCGGCGCGGGCGCTGCTCCGCACCGAGGTGAGCCGCGCGTTCCTGCTCGGCGGCGCCGTCTTCTTCGGCGGCGGCTCGGCGGCGACGCGCTTCGACGCGGCCATCGGCCTCGGCGCGGCCGGGCGCGCGTCGACCGCGCGGCTGCCAACGCGCGAGCTGCCCGGGGCGCCGATCTGGATGAGCGACGGGACCGAGGTGCTCGCGCCCGTCGCCTCGGCCGAGGACAGGGCGCGCCTCTACGCCCGCCCCCGCGCCTCCGGGCCGCCCGGCATCGAGGCGGAGCGCTTCGTGGCGACGTACTACCGGGCCGCTGTCGGCATCAACGCGCGCACGGGCGCGCTCGCGTGGGCCCACGCAGGAGAGGCCGACTTCCTCGGCGGCGCGGCGTACACCGGCGGCTTCGCGCTGTGCGACGCGCGCGGCGGGATCACGTTCTTCGACGCGCAGGGCGGCGCCGTGACAGGGCGCGCGTCGCTCGACCGGCCGGTCCAGGCGTGCGTGGTGCACGCCGACGGGCTCACCGCCGCGGCGCTCGCCGCGCGGCGCCCAGGGCGCCCCGCGACCCCGGCCGGCCCCCCGTAAGCCGTCTCCGGGGGGCCTCTCGTGAGCAGTGGTCAAATTGGAACATGAAGGCGGGAAGAAAACCTTCATGATCTTCCCGCCTTCCCGCCTTCATGTGGACTCTCTCCGGGCACAGTCGACCACGACCCTCTCGTGGCCCGGCCGACCCTCCCGCGAAGCCCGCCCTCAGCGGGGCTTCTCGCCCTTGTCCTCCGGGTCGACCGCGATGCGGAACCCCGGGTCCTCCGGCGTGGGCCCCGTGGGCCGCGCCTCGGGCGCGCCGGCCTCCGCGCCGCCCTCCGGACGCTCCTCGCGCGGCGGCGCCGACGGCGACCCCTTGCTCAGCTCGGCGCCGATCCGGCCGACCACGTTGGTCGCCGCCCGCACGAGCTCGCGCCCGGCGTCGTCGATCGCCTTGCCGACGCTCGTGCGATCGAGGTCCTTGCGCAGGTCCACCGCCGTCTTGCGCGCCGCGCGCCAGAGCAGGCTCAGCCCCTGCTTGAGATCGTCCTTCGGGTCATCGCGATCCGGATCCGAGCTCATCGCGCCTCCTTGGCTTCGCCTCGCCGCGTCACGGTGGCTTATGTTCCCGCCGCGCGGGCGCCGCAAGCGGCGCCCGCCGCCACCCGCGCCGCTCGTCCCGCGCCGCGCGCGGCGCGCCGCCTCAGGCCGCGGTCTTCGGCTTGCTCGTCGGATCGACGTCCGGCGGGCGCCTCGGCTTGCTCCGGGGCTCGGCCTCGACGGCCGCCCTGGCCTGCGCCGGCGACAGCGAGGGCGCCGCGGCGCGCTTGCCGCCGGGCGGCGCGCCGTCGTGCCCCGCGGGCGCCGGGCCGCCGCTCGCCGCGGGCGGCCTGCGCTGCGGCGCGGGCGCCGCCGCCGCGGGCCTCGCCGACGCGGGCCGGGCCGCCGCGGGCGGCGCGGACCTCGACGGCGCGGGCGGCTCCGACGCGGGCCTCGCCGGCGCGGGCGGCTCCGACGCGGGCTTGGTCGGCGCGCTCGCCTCCAGCGCGGGCGGGTGGCCGCTGCCGGACCGCATCGACGGCGACCACGCCGTCGAGCGGTTCCGGCCCGACCGCTTCGAGACGTACAGCGACTCGTCCGCGGCCTTGAAGAGCTCCTCCCACGTGCTGCCCGCCTCGGGGTACGTGGCGATCCCGATCGAGCAGGTGACCTGGCACTGCACCGGGCCGTTGCTCCCGGCCGCGTGGAACGTCGTCCGGCCGAGCTCCTCGCGCACGCGCTCGGCCAGCAGCATCGCGCCGCGCGCGTCCGTCTCCTCGCAGATCACCACGAACTCCTCGCCGCCGAAGCGCGCGACCGCGTCGGTCGTGCGCTTGGCGCGCCGGAGCACGTCGCCGAGCCCCTTGATGATCACGTCGCCCACGTCGTGGCCGTACGTGTCGTTCACCTTCTTGAAGTGGTCGATGTCGGTCACGAGCACCGAGAGCCGCCGCGAGAACCGGCGCGCCGCCGTGATCTTCTGGTCGGCCACCTCGAGCATCGCCCGCTTGTTGAGCAGCCCGGTGAGCCCGTCCATGGTCGCGAGCTCCTCGAGGCGCCGCATCATCCGCGCGTTCGAGAGCGACACGGCCATGTGGCTCGCGAGGACCTCGAGCGTGCTGCGCACCGAGTCGGTGAAGGCCGCGCGCCGCCGCGAGCCGAGGACCAGCGTGCCGAGCGGCCGGTCGTGGACGACGAGCGGGAGCACGATGATCGACGGCATCGACGGCGGCGTGACGCGGCGGGTGAAGACGACCTGCCGCTTCTCGTCGTACTCGCCGCGGTACGGCAGCGGGTGGCGGTTCTGGAGCACCATCGAGACGAGCCCGGCGTTGTGGCGGAACCGCTGCCCGGTCAGCTCGGCGACCCCATCGCCGCTCACGGCGCGGATCTCGTGGACCTTCTGGGCCTCGTCGTAGAGCGTGACCGCCGCGAAATCGACCGACGTGATCTCGCGGGCGCTCGTGACCCCCGCCTCGATGACGCCCGGCTCGGTCGTGGCGGCGCCGAGCGCCTCGGCGGCGCGGTAGAGCTTGCCCTGCTCGACCTTGGCGCGCTCGAGCTGGACGAAGACGCGCTCGTTCTGGATCGCGCGCACGGCGTAGCGGCACGCCTCGTCGATGAGCTCGAGCTCCCGCGGCGAGAACGGCTGGTCCTCGACGCGATCGACGACGAGCACGCCGCGGAGCTGGCCGTGCTCGAACACCGGCAGCGCGCACACGGCGCGCACCGGCGAGGGCCCGACGTAGTAGGGGAGCTTGTAGCCGGGCTTGAGGCCGCCGATGACGACCGGCGCGCGCTGCGTGATCGCCGCGCCGAAGACGCCGTCGCCCGAGAGGAACGGCCCCTCGGAGAGGTTCGGGGCGTCGCTCGCGAGCTCGCTGATGCGCAGGTGCGTGCCGGCGTCGTTCTGCCAGAGGAGCATCGCGGTGTAGAGATCGAGCGACTCGCGCAGGAGGCGCAGCGCGAAGAGCACCGACTGGTGGATCTCCTCGACGCCGGAGCGGGCGAGCCGCTCGTCGTCGCCCTTCTGGGCGGCGCCGCGCGCCTGGGCCGGGGCGGAGAGCAGGCGGTAGCTGCGCGCGTCGTCGCGGAGCCGCTCGATCTCGGCCTTCAGCCGGGTGTTGGAGGCCTTCCGGACGCGGCTGATCTCGGCGCGGAGGATGGCCGCGTTCAGCACCGAGAAGACGGCCATGAAGCCGATGTGCGGCGCGGCGGCGCCCCACGCGATCGGCGCGCCGCGCTTGGCCATGGCCGAGCGGACGGCGAGCTCGAGGGCCGCGGCGGCGAGCGCGACGAGGAGCGACGCGCCGGGGCGGGCGAACGCGCTCACGAGGGCGATGACGACGTAGAGGGCGGCGTGGGCGTCGCCGTCGAGCGAGCCGTCGAGGCGGAGGACCGCGGCGAACGTCGCGACGACGAGGAGGGCGCCGACCTCGAGGTCGAGCAGCGCGCTCGCCTCGATGGCGGCCGCGCGCCGCCGCGCCCGCTGGACGAGCGCCGCGACCAGCACGATCAGCGCCACGGCGGCCGCGAGCTTCGGCAGGGGCTCGGCCGCGTCGAGGACGACGAGCCCCCCGAGGGCCAGCGCGCAGGCGAGCGGCGCCGCGTTGCGCGCGATACGGCGGGCGGTGAGCACGGCGAGCACCAGGTTGGCCATGGGCTCGCATGCCGCTACCAGAGGTCGATCCTCCGGGCCCAGTTCTCGGCTGCGCGCGACCGGCCGGTGAGGTGGGTGAGGATGCGACAAGCCGGGCGCCGCCTCGATGCGCCGCGGCTCGCGGCCGCGCGCGGCGAGGACGATCGCGCGTCCTACCTCGCGGCGGGCGCCGGCGGCGGGCCGCCCTCCGGCGGGGCGCCCGCCCCGCCGACGGCGCGCGGCAGCTCGACCGAGAAGGTCGCGCCGCGCCCCGGCGCGCTCTCCACCCGCACGGCGCCCCCGTGCTGCTCCACGATGAGCCGCACGATCCACAGGCCGAGGCCGAACCCGCCGTAGTGCATCACCGACGCCGCGCGCTGGAACCGCTCGAAGATGCGCGCCTGGTCGCCGGGCGCGATGCCGATGCCGCGGTCCTGCACGGCGAACCGGACATGCTCGGCGTCGGCCTCGACGCGCACGTCGATGGGCGCGCCGGCGCCGTATTTCACGGCGTTCGACAGGAGGTTCGTGATCACCTGCTCCATGCGGGCGCGATCCCAGCGCACGAGGACCTCCTCGCCCCCGAGCAGCCGGATCGACGAGCCCCGGCGCGGCCCCTCCTCGAACCGCTCGACGCTCTCGCGGAGCAGCGCGCCGAGGTCGAACTCCTCGACGTGGAGCGGCAGGCCCCGGGCCGAGATCCGGGAGACGTCGAGCAGCTCGTTCACGAGGTCGCTCAGCCGGAAGACGCTCCGGTGCATGGTCGAGAGCTTGGCGTCGAGCCGCGCCGCGTCCTGGGAGGCGTGACCGAGGCGGAGCGCCCGGCGCAGGCTCTCCACCTGGAGGAGGAGCGCCGTGAGCGGCGTCTTGAGCTCGTGCGACGCGATGGAGAGGAACTCGTCGCGCACCTCGACCGCCTCCTCGAGGCTCCGGAGGAGCCGCTCGCGATCCTGCTCCAGCCGGAGCCGCTCGGTCTCGTCGCGCGTGTTCATCACCGCGCCCGCGGGCGCGCCGTCCGCGCGGCGCAGCGGGGACGCGCTCGCGGAGAGCACGCGCGCCGAGCCGTCCGGCCGCTGGACCTGCCAGCAGACGCTCTCCACCTTCTCGCCGCGCAGGGCGCGGTGGAGCGGCGTCTCCGCCGCGGGCGCCGGGGCGCCGTCCGGCGGGGCGGCGCCCGTCGCGCGCGCCCACGCGTCGATCGTGAGCTCCGTGGCCGGCCCGAGCTGCCGCTCGGCCTCCGGGTTCATCAGGCGGACGACGCCGTGCTCGTCCACCATGACGATCCCGTCGCCGCTCTGCCCGATGATGCGCCGCAGGACCGCGTGCTCGGCGGCGCGCCTCGCCTCGCTCTCCCGGAGCGCGTCCTCGGCGCGCTTGCGCTCGATCCCGTGGGCCACCGTGACGGCGATCGTCCCGAGCGCGTCGAGCACCTGCTCGTGCAGGGGCCGCCGCGCGAACATCGCCATCACGCCGATGAGCCGATCCTCGACGAGCAAGGGGTAGCCGGCGAACGACACCATGCCCTCGCGCCGCGCCCAGCCCTTCTCGCTCACCTGGGGATCGCGGAGGACGTCGTTCGTGAGGTGCGGCCGGAGCTCCTTCGCGATGCGGCCGATCTTGTAGCTGCCCACGGGGATGCGGCTGTGGGGGCCGTCGAGGTGCGTGTACATCCCCGCGCTCGCGCGGAGGTCCAGGACCTGGGCGCGCTCGTCGAGCAGCCAGATGCGGGCGAACGCCGCGTCGAGGTGCCCCCGGATCGCCTCGGCGCAGCGCTGCAGGAGCTCGCGCATCGTCCCGGGGAGGGACAGCGCCGCGCTCACCTCGGCCCGGAGCGCGCCCATGAGCGCCTGCGCGGAGAGCAGCTGCTCGCTCCGCTTGCGCTCGGTGATGTCCACGAACGTGACGATGGCGCCGACGACCTCGCCCTGCCTGCGGACGGGGCGGGACCAGTACTCGACGGGGAAGCTGGTCCCGTCGGCGCGGTAGAGCAGCTCGCCGGCGAGGTGCGCGGCCTCCCCGGCCCGGACCGTGCGGCAGATCCGGCAGTCCGACTCGGGCAGCGGCGCGCCGCCCTCGCGCGTGTGGTGGACGAGCTGGTGCATGGCGCGGCCGACGAGCTCCGCCTCGTCGCGGTACCCGAGCAGCCGCACGCAGGCCCGGTTGGCGAACGTGCACCGGCACGCGCGATCGAGCCCGTAGATCCCTTGCTCGGTCGACTCGAGCAGCGCCTGCGCCCGCTCCTCGCTCTCGCGGAGCGCCTCCTCCGCGACCCTGGCCCGCGTGACGTCGACGGAGAGGCCGCGGGCGACGGGCCCCCCGCCGGCGGGGGCCACGCGGCGGGCGAGCTCGCTGCTCAGCCACACCGTGCGGCCGTCGGCGGCGAAGAAGCGGTGCTCGACGCGCTCGGTCGACCCCTCGGCGAGGACCTTGCGCGCCACGGCGAGCAGCCGCGACCGGTCCTCCGGGTGCTGGTGCCGCCAGAAGAGGCCGTCATCGGCCGCCCAGCGCTCGGCGGCGTGCCCGAACAGCTCCCTCGCCGGCGCGCGCACCGTCGACAGCTCGAGCGCCTCGCCGGAGACCTCCCAGATCAGCGCGTCCAGCGCGCCGAGGAGCGCCGGCGCCCACGCGCCCTCGGCCGGCGTGTCCCGCTCGCCCTCGGCCGGCGCGTCCCGCTCGTCCTCGGCGCGCGTCGGGCCCTGTCGGCCTGAGCCCGGTGCGCTCCTCGTCTGGCCCTGCGCGTCGCTCGCCGGACAGCCCACATGTCAGGCTAGCATGGCTGCCGCAGCGCGCCGGTGGGTCTCCGGCTCTCGAGCCTGCGCGGCTCGGCTCCCCTCGGCGCACGGCCGATCCTCCGCCGGGGCTTCGGCGCGGCGGGCGGCGATCGGCGGCCCAGCTCCCTCGATCCGCGCCGCGCCGGCTCGCCTGGCGGCGCGCGGGCGGCGGATCCGCCGCCTGCCCCGTGCGATCGGGGGCGACCTGGGCGAGGATGGCGCCGAAGGGGCAGGGACACGCCGTGCGGCTCGGGATCCGGCTTCAGCTCTTGTTCGCGCTCGGCGCGCTGCTCGTGCTGGCGTTCGTGCCGCTCTTCTTTGCCGTCGCGAACCTCACGCGGGCCACGATGGTCGGCGCGCGCGCGTCGAGCGCCCGCGCGATCGGCCGCGCGATCGCCGGGCACGTCGCCGCGGCGCGGGCGAGCCGGTCGGCGCCGCAGCTCTCGCCGCTGCTCGAGGCGCAGCTCGGGCCCGACGGCGCGTCGGCGATCGGCGTCTACGACGCGGCGGGCGCGCTCGTCGACCGCGCCGGGGAGCCGGACGCGGCGGCGGCGCTGCCGGCCTCGGTGGAGGCGGGCGCGGAGGTGCTGAGGACCGTGCGCACCGCGCGGGGCGGCGCGGTCCTGGTCGTCGTCCCGGAGCACGCGCGCGAGCCGGCGCCGCGCGCGGACGCGGAGTCCGACGCGGAGCCCGACGCGGACGCGGAGCCCGACGCGGCGCCCGCGCGGCCGCCGCAGGTCGGCTCCGTGGCCGTGCTGGTGCCGACGGACCCGTCGACGGTGCCGGCCGCGCCGCTCGTCCGGATCGTGGCGCTCTACACGGGGATCGTGGCGCTGGCGCTGCTCGTATTCGCGTACATCGCGATGACGCGCCTCGTGGTGCGCCCGGTCGACGCGCTGTCGGAGGCCGCCCGCCGCGTGGCCGGCGGGGCGCGCGACCTCGAGGCGCCGCGCGCCGGCGCGCGGGAGCTCGCGGAGCTCGGGGCGAGCCTCGCGCACATGACGGCCCGCCTCCGGGCCGACGAGGAGTCGCTGCGGGCGAAGATCGCCGAGGTCGAGCGCTACGCGGCGGACCTGAAGAGCGCGCAGGAGCGGCTGGTCCGCTCCGAGCGGCTCGCGTCCGTGGGGCGGCTCGCGGCGGGGCTCGCGCACGAGATCGGCAACCCCATCGCGGCGATCCTCGGCTTCCAGGAGCTCCTGCTCGCCGGGGGGCTCACGCCCGACGAGGAGCGCGAGTTCCTCGAGCGGATGAAGCGCGAGACCGAGCGCATCCACAAGATCTTGCGCGACCTGCTCGACTTCGCGCGGCCGGCGGCGCGCGGCGCGGGCGACGCCGGGGAGGAGCCCTCCGGCTCGGTCGCCGAGGCGCTCGAGGACGTCGTCTCGCTGGTCTCGCCGCAGAAGGCGTTCCGCGCGGTCGAGCTCGTGCGGGACGTCGCGCCCGACGTGCCGCCCGTCCAGCTGTCGCACGGCCGCCTGGTGCAGGTGCTGCTGAACCTCCTCCTGAACGCGGCCGACGCGGTGCCGCGCGCCGGCGGGCGCGTCTGGGTGCGCGCGTCGCGGGCCGCGGGCGGGGGCGCGCGGATCGAGGTCGAGGACAACGGGCCGGGGATCGCCGAGGCGGTCCGCGAGACGCTGTTCGAGCCGTTCATCACGACGAAGGAGGTCGGCGAGGGGACGGGGCTCGGGCTCGCGGTGTGCCGCGGGCTCGTCGAGGCGGCGGGCGGCGCGATCGGGGTCGAGGCCGGGGCCGAGGGCGGGGCGCGGTTCGTGGTGCAGCTGCCGGGCGCCGCGGGGTGAGGGCTTCGCGCGCGCTACGCGCCGAGCCGCGCCATCGCGTCGACGGCGGCGCGCCGGAGCGCCTCGGCCTGGTAGACGACCGCGCCGGCGTGCCCGGTGTCGAGCCACCGGAGCTCGCTCGACCTCCAGTGCGCGTGGAGCGCCTCGACCTGCTCGGCGAACACGTACCCGTCGCGGCGCCCGCCGACGAGGACGGTCGCGTCGAGCCGCCGCGGCGCCGGGTGGCGGTCGAGGTCGGCGGCGCCGAAGAGGGCGCCGAGCCGCGCCCGCGCCGCCGCGGGCCCGCCCAGCGCCTCGAACTCGACGCTGACGGACAGCATCCCCTCGGTGAACACCGGCACGGCGCTGCGGCCCGCGCCGAAGACCGCGACCGCGAGCGGGCGCGCCGTCGCCGCCGCGGCGAGCGCCGCCGACGTCCCGCCCATGCTGAAGCCGACGACGCCGATGCGCTCGTATCCCTCGCGGGCGAGGTGCTCGACGAGCGCGCGCGTCTCCTCGACGGTGGAGAGGTTCATCAGGAGGTGCTCGGCCACGGTGCGGATCGCGGTGGCGCGCTGCCCGGCGGGCCGGCGGAGGCCGTACATCGCGTTCTCGAGGAGGATGACCTCGATGCCCTCGCGGGCGGCGAGCGGCCGGAAGAGCCGCGTCCGCGCGGCGAAGCCCTCGTCGCCGGAGGCCGCCAGCGCGACGTAGACCGGCCGGCGGCGCCCCCGCTCGGGCGCCCTGGGCGCGATGCGGCGCACGAAGGCCGTGCCCGCGCAGGGCGGCAGGCCCGGGAGCGCGGCGGCGAAGGAGCCGTCGGTCACGTCGACGGGTCCGTCCGGCCGCGGCCGCCCCCAGACGACCGCCGCGGCGCGCGAGGGCTCCGAGAACCGCGCGATGGTCGGGACCCGCTCGAGGACGCCCTCGTCGCCCCAGCCGGCCGCGAACAGCCGGCGGCGGCGGGACAGGACGGCGTGGGCGTGGTCGAGCCAGTGAACGGATCGCGCGCGCACCGCCGCCCTCACGCTCCTCCGTCGAGCACCACGCCCCGGGCCTGGAAGCGCATCACCTCTTTCCCGTCCTGGTTCAATCGTATCCCTCTTCAATCGTATCCATGACCGCAAGTGCAGCATCGAAGGCTCGCTCGGCGATGTCAGCTGGGAGCGCCTCGACGAGGAGCGGGCCTCCCGGATCGCCGTCTACCATGCTGGCAGCGTCGATGATGAGGAGAAAGCCCTCTCCGCCCTGCGCGCCTGGGGGTTGCAGCAGATGATCCAGCCGCGCGCCACCCTCGTGCCATTGATTGAAGCTTCGACGTGAGGGCTGTCGTTGCTAGAGCACCGATCACGTCGATCGACCGAGAATGCACCGCCAAGGACGCCAAGAAAAGAACAAGACCTTGGCGCCTTGGCGGCTTGAATTTCTGCTCTTTCGAGCGGCTTCAACCCGTCTGTCGCTCGAGACCTCGCCGGCGGGAGGCCGCTACTCCTCGACGGCACCCGGAAGCCACCACGAGGCGACCGCGAGCTCTCCGTGGAACGGAGGCAGCACGACGCGCTCGTCGTCCTGCGCCGTCGCCGTGAGCGCCGGCCTTCCGCCGACCGTCTCGAACACCTCGACCAGCCGGCGCATCGGGTCCACGATCCAGCTCCAGCCAACGCCGGCGCGCGCGTAGAGCGGCAGCTTCACCGCCACGTCGTCGCGGGCGGTCCCCGGCGACAGGACCTCGCAGCACCAGTCGGGAAGGATCGTCAGCGGGTTCTCGTCCGGCAGCTCGGGGACCCGCTCGACGCGGAATCCACACAGGTCCGGCACGACGAGCCGACCGCCAGGGAAGCGGATCTCGGTCTCGGGCTCGATCCACCAGCCGGCCCCACCGACGTTCGCGTCGAACGGGACGAGGCCGTGCAGGCAGAGCCTGGCCGCGCGGCGGTGGCGCTTCCCGGGCCTCGACATCGTGCGGAGGACGCCGGGCTCCAGGATCTCGCCCGTCAGGTGCTCGGGCAGGGCGCGGATGCGCTGGTAGAGCTCCTCGAAGGTCAGGGGGGCCGCGGCAGGTTGACCCATGCCAGCGAGGGTATCCGATCGCGCGCAGCGCGCGAGCGGCGATCGGGCGATGTCAGTTCAGCCCGCGCCCCAGCGGCGGCCACGGACGCTCCCCGCCGAGCTGGTCGAGCTCCTTGCGCAGCTCGTCGGTCGGCGCGAGCACCTGCATCCGCTCGAGCACGCTGCGCAGCCGCGCCGCGTCCGAGCGGCTCGTGTAGATCGAGCGCAGGTTGTTCAGCATGCGCACGAGGATCTGCCGCTTCTGCGCCGGCACGAGGAGCCGCGGGTCCGGATCGCGCGTGGCGCCGGTCGCGCGGGTGTGCAGCGCGCGCAGGTCGTCCCGGCCGAGCAGCCGGCCCTCGAACGGATCGATGAGCAGCACGCCGCCGCGGACCGGCGTCCTCACCAGGAAGTGCCCCGGGAACGACACGCCCTGCGCCTCCAGGCCGGCGCGCTGGCACACCTCGAGGAGCACGACCGCCAGCGTGATGGGGATGCCCGTCCGGCGATCCAGGACCTCGTGCAGGTAGCTGTTCTTCGGGTCGTAGTAGTCGCCCGCGTTCCCGTGGAACCCGAGGTCGCCGTAGAACCAGCGGAGCAGCTGCTCGATCGGGCCGCTGCCGGGCGTCGCCTCCGGGGCGCGCAGGGGGCGCTCGATCGCCCGGCGCGCCTCGCCGCCGAGCTGGTCGAGCATGCGGAGGTAGTGCGGGATGTCGAGGCCCGGGTACGCGGCGTCGTCGATGAGGAGCGCCGCCTCGGCGAGGTCGAGCTCGTCCTCCGGCCTCGCCGCGATATGCGCAAAGAGCGTCAGACTCACCGGCGCAGCCATCGGACGGAGCGTAGCGCCACCTGCGAGAAATGGTCTAGACCAGGGCGTCGTCCCGGCCGCCTTCGTCGAGCCACGCGTCGACGCGGACCCCGACCAGGTTGCGCTGGCCCATCGCCGCGAGGATCCGCGGGAGCGCCGCGACCCCCGCGGGCGCGTGGTCGTCGCGCTCGGCCGCGTCGTGCAGCAGCACGATGGCCCCGTCGCGGAGCCCCGGGATGACCCGGGCCGCCACCCGCTCGGGGCTCGCCCCGGCGAGCCCGTCGAACCCCCGCGCCGACCAGCCGATTACGTCGAGGTCGAGCGCGTCGACCGCCCGGGCGATGCGCGGGCTCGTGTGGCCGATCGGCGGCCTGAACAGCGTCGGGCGGGCGCCGGTGATCCGCTCGAGCACGTCGAGGCCCCGCCGGAGATCGCGCTCGACGGCGCGGGCCGAGCGCAGCGAGAACAGCCGGTCGTGCGCGTGGCTGTGCAGCGCGACGGCGTGGCCTCGCGCCGCGATCTCGCGGACGAGCTCCGGGTGGGCCTCGGCCTTGCGGCCGATGACGAAGAACGTCGCCTTCGCGCCCGCCTTGTCGAGGAGATCGAGGACCCGCGGCGTGTGCTCCGGGCTGGGCCCGTCGTCGAACGTCAGCGCGACGCCCCGCGCGCCGGGCGGGCCGCGCTTCACCACGTCCACGAACATGCCGAGCCCGAGGAAGAAGACCCCGCACAGGACGAGCGCGAGGTACCCGACGATCGCCGCGCCGGCGACCGCGAAGGGCACCGGCGCGACGAGCAAGGATCGCGCGACCAGCGCGAGCGCGCCGAGCGATGCCGCGTAGAGGAGCGCCCGCGCGACCGGCACGGCCTACTTCTTCGCGCGCTTCTTCTCGGGCTCGACCTCGAGATCGTCGTCGAGCTCGTCCGCCGCCGCGGACGCCGCGATGCGCTTGTTGCCCCCGGCCGCGGCCTTCACCGCCGGCTTCGCGCCCGGCTTCTCCTCGTCCGAGGGGTCGTTGTCGGCCTCGTAGAAGCCGCCGAGCAGGGCGGCGATCGCCGCGAGCGACGTGATCGCGAGGCCGCCGAACGTCCCGCCGCTCCCCGCGGCCTCGCCGAGCGACAGGTTCGCGCCGCCGAGCTCGCCGAGCGGCGCCGGCACCTCCATGGTCAGCCAGCGCCGCGCGGCGTACATCAGGCCCGCGCCGAGCAGCGCGCCCACGAAGGCCTTCATCCCCGCCTCGATCTTCGCGTCCTTGGCCCAGATGGGCTTGCCGGCGACGAGCCCCACGAGGACCCCGGCGAGCGCCGCGGCCAGGTAGGCGACGATCGCGATGGGCGCCGCGTAGCCGAGCTTCGCCAGCCCGAACCCGAGCAAGCCCCCCACGATGAGCCCCTTCACAATCCCGAGGATCAGGCGACCCAGCATCTGCTCCATCCTTGGCACGACGAGGGGCGCCGTTCAACATGGCGCCGCGCTGCCACCAGCCGCGCCGCGCGGCGCGCGCCGTGGTAGACGGCGCCCACCGCCCGGGTAGCCCGCGCGTTCGGCCCTGCCGGCCGTCGCCCCCCTCGCCGCAAGCCTGACCCGGGCTCCGACCGGCCGTGCTCTTCAACACCCTCCGCTACGCCGAGTTCTTCGCCGCCGTCTTCGTCGGATCGTGGGCGCTCGTGCGGTTCGCCGGCATCCGCGCGCGCGTCGTGTTCCTGCTCCTCGTGAGCTACGGGTTCTACGCGGCCTGGGACTGGCGCTACCTGCCGCTCATCTTCGCCTCGTCCACGGTCGACTTCCTGCTCGCCCGCGCGATCGCCCGCGAGACGAGGCCCCGGGCGCGGCGCGCGATGCTCATCGCCACCGTGGCGCTGAACCTCGGGTTCCTCGGCTTCTTCAAGTACTGGAACTTCGCCCTCGAGAACGCGGCCGCGCTGCGCGCGTTGCTCACGGGCGAGCCGGCGAGCGTCGGGCACGCGTTCCGCGTGCTCCTGCCGCCGGTGGGCATCTCGTTCTTCACCTTCGAGTCGATGAGCTACGTCATCGACGTCTACCGGGGCGAGCTCCCGCCCCACCGGAGCTACCTCCGCTACCTGCTCTTCGTCGCCTTCTTCCCGCACCTCGTCGCCGGCCCCATCGTGCGCCCGCGCGACCTGCTCCCGCAGTTCGAGCGCGCCCCGAGCCTCACCCGCGAGGAGGGCGGCGAGGGGCTGTTCCTCGTCGCGATCGGCCTCGTGAAGAAGGTCGTCCTCTCGGATCAGCTCGCGCTCAACCTCGTCGACCGCGTCTTCGAGCGCCCGGAGAACTACTCGGCGCTGGAGGTCCTCGCGGGCGTCTACGGCTACGCCGCGCAGATCTACTGCGACTTCTCCGGCTACACCGACATCGCGATCGGCTCGGCGCTGCTGCTCGGCGTGCGGTTCCCGAAGAACTTCGACGCGCCGTACAAGGCGCAGAACCTCGCCGACTTCTGGCGCCGCTGGCACATCTCGCTCTCCACGTGGCTGCGCGACTACCTGTACATCCCGCTCGGCGGCAACCGCGGCTCGGAGCTCGCGACGTACCGCAACCTGATGATCACGATGCTGCTCGGCGGCCTCTGGCACGGGGCGTCGTGGAACTTCGTCTTCTGGGGCTTCCTCCACGGCCTCGGCCTCGCCGTGACGCGCGCCTTCCAGCGCGCCGTGAAGCGCCGGCGCTCGGGGGCGGAGGGCGAGGGCGCGGGGAGGGCCGCGCGCTCATCCCTGGCCGGCTTCCCGATCCGCGCGCTGTGCGTGCTGCTGACGTTCCACTACGTCTGCCTCGCGTGGATCTTCTTCCGCGTGCCGACCTTCTCGCAGGCCGTGCTCATCCTGCGGCAGATCGGCACGCTGACGACGTTCCACCCGAACCTGCCGCCGGTGCTCGTCGGGCTCCTCGCGGTCGCGCTCCTGTCCCACTACGTGCCCGAGCGCCTCTACGAGCGCGCCCGCGGCGCCTTCATCGCGGCGCCGGCGCCGCTCCAGGGCGCGCTGCTGTTCCTGGTCGCGGTCTCGCTGCACGAGGCGGCGAGCGCGGCCGCGGTGCCGTTCGTGTACTTCCAGTTCTGAGCCGGGCGCCGGGCAGGCGGGAGGGCTCGACCACGGAGCCCGGGCGCCGGGATGGCCGCGCCGCCGTTCATTTCTGGGGATCTCAGGAGGATCGGTGCATTACGCTCGTGCCGTGCGCCCGTCCCGTGCCGCCACCCTCGTCCCCTTCGCCGCCCTCCTGGCCGGCGCGCTCTCGCCCGCGTGCAGCGTGGCCAACGTGCCGTCGAACGCGATGCCGATGGTCCGGGCGCGCGCCACCTCCGACCTCGACTGTCCCGACAAGGACGTCCGCGTCGAGGAGCAGCTCGGCGGCCAGTTCAAGGCCGTCGGCTGCGGCCGCAAGGCGTACTACCGGGCCGCGTGCGAGGCGCTCCGCTGCGTGGTGAGCGGCGAGGGCGAGGCGGCCGTCCCCTGGAGAGACCGGCCCGAGCCCATGGACGTCGACCGGGGCCGGGGCCTGCAGTAGGCCGCGCCGCGGCGGCCGATCCTGGGTTTTCCGGGCTTTTTGGGGGGCACGTGGGCCCGGGTTCGAGGTAGCCTGCCGCGTCTCGACCATCCGCCCAGGGGTTCGGCCATGGCCTTCATCACCACCGAGAGCTGCACGTGACGGACAGGGCGCCGGCCGACATCGACGGTCCGGAGCCGGCCGCCGCCGGACGGCCCGAGCCGGCGGAAGACAGCGGGCCCGAGCCGGCCGCCGCCGACCGGCCTGCGTCCGCCGGGCCGGACGCGACCTCCCCGTCGCGCGAGCCGGCCGGCGCCGAGCCGCGGCGCCGGACGAAGAAGCGCGCCAAGCGGCGCGACGAGAAGGAGGCGCCGCCCCCCGGCGACGCCGCGCCGGGGCGCCCTCGCCATCCCGAGATCGAGCGCCTCGAGCAGGCGTTCGAGCGCGGCGACTATGCGCTGATCCGGGCAGGCGCGAGGCGGCTCTTGGCGGACGAGATCGAGCGCAGTAAGCCCGGCCGCGAGCCTCCGGAGGAGGACCACCCCTATCGAGCCCGCGACGAGGGGAAGTCCGCGAAGGACCTGGCCGAGCAGCACGAGCGCGAGCGCGACGAGATCCGCCGCGCCGCGCGGGCGCTGCTGCGCCGGGTCGAGCCCGACCCGCTCGCCGTCGCCCTGCTCGTCGCGGCCGCGGCGCTGCTCGCGTTCCTGTCGCTCTGGTACTGGTCCCACAGCCACGGTTCCCCGTGACGACGCCGCCCGTGACGACGCCGCCTGTGACGACGCCGCCCGTGACGACCGACGAGGCAGCGCGGTGAGCCCCGCGAGCGAGCGCACCGCCGGCCGCGCTCGCGCGCCGCGGCTCGCCGCGCTCGCGCTCGCGCTGCTCGGCTGCGGGGGCGCGCCCGGCCCGGCCCGGCCTGCGGCGTGGAACGCGGCGCCCGACGGGCAGCAGGGCGCCTCCTCGGGCACGCGGGCCGAGCGCTACTTCCCGCTCGTCGACGGGCACATCTACCACTACGCGACCACGAGCGAGCGCGGCGAGCAGGGCCTCCTCGTCGCGCGCGTGCACCGCGCGGACGAGCGCCGCGGCGAGCTCCGGTTCCCCTCCGGGGTGAAGCGCTTCGCGTTCACCCCCGAGGGCGTGATCCGCAGCGATACGGGCGTCTTCGTGCTCAAGGAGCCGATCGCGCCCGGCACGACGTGGACCGGCGAGCACGGCGGCCGCGCCCGCATCTCCGCGGTCGACGCCGCGATCGAGGTGCCCGCGGGCCGGTTCACGGGGTGCGTGCAGACGGTCGAGGAGCGCCTCGGCGACAGGCCGGCGCGCTTCGTGTCGACGTTCTGCCCGGACGTCGGCGTGGTGGCGATCGAGGCGGCGAGCGGCGCGAGCTACGAGCGGGCCGAGCTCAAGAGCTACGCGCCGCCCGTCGACGTGGGCCCCGACGGCCTGCGGCGCGCGCCGGCCGTCGATGTCGGCCCGCCGCCTGGCGCGCCAGGCGTGCCGTAGCGCGCCGCGGGTGGAAAACGCGCCGTAGCGCGGTGAGCGCGCGGCGCCGCCCGCCGGTGGAAGGCGCGGCGGGCCCGTGAAACCGCCCTCCGGACCGGGCGCGCTTTCCGTGCGCGCGGCGCCGGCGCACTTCCGTTTCCGGGGTCGCGGGAAGTAGACTCCCGGCGCCGCTCGAGGCGCCGGCGCACCGCGCGAGCTCCCCCGGCGGCCCGTCTCGCGATCGCCACCGACATGAACTACTGGGATTATATCCACGTCGAGGAGCTGCTCGCCCTCCAGGGTGGATTCGACGACGACGAGCAGAAGGTCAGCAACGACGAGGCCCTGTTCATCGTCGTCCACCAGATCTACGAGCTCTGGTTCAAGCTCATCCTCCGCGAGCTCACCTCGGCGCGCGAGCTCTTCCGCCAGAACCCGGTGCCCGATCAGAAGCTCGCCTCCGCGGCCCGCTCGTTCCGGCGGGTCGTCACCATCTTCGAGCAGGCGATCCAGCACTTCCGGGTGATGGAGACGCTAACGACGCGGGATTACTTGGATTTTCGGGATCGCCTCATCCCCGCGAGCGGCTTCCAGTCGGCGCAGCTGCGCGAGATCGAGGTCCTGCTGGGGCTCGACGACGCGCTCCGGATCCCGCTCGGCCGGGAGGGCAGCTACAAGGAGGCGCTCAAGGCCGCCGACGGGTCGCCGTCGTCCGCGACGCGCCGGCTCGAGGCGCGGCTCGCGAGCGGGCCGAGCCTCAAGCACTACCTGTACGAGTGGCTGTCGCGGACGCCGATCGACGGCTCGAGCGAGCCGGAGGCGGTCCTGCGCTTCCTGCGCAACTACATGTGCTCGATGCGCGCCGAGAACGAGCGCCGGGTGCAGATCGCGATCGACAAGGCGCTCAGCCCGGCGGACGTCGAGCGGCTCCGCGCGCGGTACGAGGCCGAGAACGCGAACGCCGAGGCGTTCCTGCTCGCCGAGGACGACCCGGGCGCCGACGCGGCCACGCGCGAGAAGCGGCGGGCCGTCCGCGCGGCGATCGTCTTCATCGAGAGCTACCGCGATCTGCCCCGGCTCGCGTGGCCGCGCGAGGTGCTCGACCGCATCCTGGAGATGGAGCAGGCCATGCTCATCTGGCGGCAGCGCCACGCGCGGATGGTCGAGCGGGTGATCGGCCGGCGCACGGGCACCGGCGGCTCCGCGGGGGTCGACTACCTCGACCAGACCGCGCTGCGCTACCGCGTCTTCGGCGATCTCTGGACCGTGCGGTCCCTGCTCTTGCGACAGCCGAGCGTCCCCGAGCTCGAGCATGCATCGGATTACGGATTCCGGGTCGAGGACTCTCCGTGAAATCACTTCGCGATCATTTCTTGCGCATCGACGCCCGCTCGCTCGGGTTGTTTCGCATCACCTTCGGGCTGGTCCTCATCGCCGACCTGTTCGCGCGGTGGCGGTGGGTGCGGGACTTCTACTCGAACGAGGGCGTCCTCCCGAACCACAACCACCTCTTCAACCTCCGCGGCAAGCAGCAGGTCTTCAGCCTGTTCCACGCCGTCTCGACGGTGGGGGAGGCGCACTTCGCCTTCGCGCTCGCGCTCGTCGTCTACGCCCTGTTCCTCCTCGGCTACCGGACGCGCGTCTTTCACGTCCTCGCGCTCGTCGTGCTGGTGAGCCTGACGTCGAGGAACATCCTGCTCGAGAACGCCGGCAACTACGCGGCGATCGCGCTGCTCGCGTTCACCGCCTTCCTGCCCTGCGGGAGCCGCCTCTCGCTCGACAGCCTCCGCGCCTCGCTGGCGCTCCGGGACGAGAAGCGCGACACGGAGCTGAACGACCGGTCGCGGACCTCGGACGCCGAGATCGAGGCCGAGCGCCTGCCCGGGTGGTCGCCGACGTCGCTCGCCGCGCTGGCGGTGCTGCTGCAGCTCGCGCTCATCTACCTGTGTACGGCGCTCCAGCAGCGCGGCGAGGCGTGGCGCGACGGCACGGCGTTCTACTACGCGCTCCACGCCGAGCGCCTGGCGAGCGACGCGGGCACCTGGCTCCGCGACGCCCTGCCGCTCGGCACGCTGCGCGGGCTCACCTTCGGCACGTGGGCCATGCAGCTCGCGATCCCGGCGCTCATCGTCGTCCCCGCGCTCTTCCGCTGGACGCGCGGGGCCGCCGCCGCGCTGATGGCGGTGCACGGGCTGATCCTCGGCGTCTTCTTCGATCTCGGGCTGTTCGGCTGGGGGCTCGCCGCCGCGGCGCCGCTCGTGATCCCCGGCGAGCTCTGGGACGCGTACGAGCGCTCCTGGAACGAGCGGCGGGCGCGCACGCTCGTGTACGACGCCGACTGCGGCCTGTGCCTCACGCTGTGCCGCCTGATCAAGCGGCTCGATCTGCGCGGGCACGTGGCCTTCCAGGGCAACGGCGCGCTCGACGAGCTCTACGTCCGCAACCAGACGGGCGCCACGGAGCGCGTGCCGATGCCGAAGGAGGTCACGCCGGAGCTCGTCGAGCGGACGGTGCTCGCGATCGACCGGAACGGGCGCGTGCACACGCAGGGCGGGGCGGTGACCGAGGCGCTCCTGGCGCTGCCGTTCGGCTGGCTCGCCTGGCCGCTCAAGCTGCCGGGCGTCTCGCACCTCCTCGACGCGCTCTACGAGGTGGTCGCGACGCGCCGGCACCACATCAGCACGCTCCTCGGCAAGCAGGCGTGCGGGATCCCGCTGTTCGACGAGAGCCACGCGGACGGCGACGACGAGGGCGCCGCGCCGCCGAGCCCCGCGCCGGCGGTGCGGGTGGCGCGCCTCGCGCTGGGGTCGCTGCGCGAGGCGGCGGTGCTGGTGGTGCTCGCCGCGATGCTGGCGCAGACGGCGAAGGAGAACCCGTTGCCCGGCGCGTCCGCCATCCCGCAGGGGCCGGTGCTCGCCGGCGTGGCGTCGTGGCCGCGCATGCTGGCGCGGTGGGACGTGATGGCGCCCGAGCCGCCGCGGGTCAACGCGCTCCTGGTGATCGACGGCCAGACGCGCGCGCAGCAGCCGATCGATCCGCTGACCGGGGAGGAGCCGCGGCTGCAGCCGGCCGGGCACCCCGGGGCGAGGCTCGGCCAGCTCTGGTCCGACTACCTCGATCGCGTCCGGCGGCCGGAGTGGTCCGATTTCCAGCGCGCCTTCCGCGACTACCTCGCGAAGGGCGGGCCGCTCTCGGAGGAGGGCGGGCGCGAGATGGCGCTGACGGGCTACGACGCGTACTGGGTCTCGGCGCCGACCCCCGCGCCCGGCGAGCCCGCGCCCACGGCCTTCGAGCGGGAGAAGCTGTTCTCGCACTCGCGGGGTGGCATGGGGAAGCTCGGCGAGCGCATGCCGCCCCTCGCGCCGGGCCTCGCCCGACCGATCAAGCCGAACTGAGGCGCTCGCATGCGTGAGCCTGACGAGGATCCGACCGCCGCCGATCGCGGCGCGCCGGAGGAGAGCGCGCGTGCTGGCGAGGAGGCGCCGGAGGAGAGCGCGTCACCCGGCGACGGCGCATCGCCCGGCGAGGGCGCGTCGCCTGGCGACGGCGCGTCCCCCGGCGACGGCGCGCCGCCCCGGGCCGCAGCCGGCGCCCCGAGGCCGCCTGCGAGGGAGCGCCTCCGGCGCGCGGGGCGCTGGATCAAGGAGCATTACTGCACCATCGACGTCCGCACGCTCGGCCTGTTCAGGCTGGTGCTCGGCTTCCTCCTGGCGAGCGACTGCGTGCGCCACTGGGCCGAGGCGCGCTGGATCTACAGCAACGACGGGGTGCTCACCAACCACTACCACCTCTTTCACCCGAGCAGCGGATTCAACTTCAGCCTCTATCACGCGTTCTCGTCGATCGAAGAGGTCCACGTCGCGTTCGCGCTCTCGCTCTTCTGCTTCCTCTGCTTCTTCGTCGGCTGGCACACGCGGCTGTTCTCGATCCTCTCCTTCCTGCTCGTGACGAGCAGGGACAACCGGGTCGTCATGATCGAGAACGGCGGCTATGTCGTCGTGAACCTCATCACCTGCTGGGCGATGTTCATGCCGACCGGCAGGCGCTTCTCGGTCGACGCGCTGATCCGCTCCTACCGCGAGCGGCAGGAGCGGACGGCCGCGGATCTCGCGGACCGGAGCCGCCCCGCGTGGGCCGTGCGCCCGTACGTCTCGGGGATCGTGCTCCTCGCGATCGTCAACCTGGCGACCATCTACTATTTCAACGTCGTCAACAAGTCAGGCCTCATCTGGCGTCGCGGCGAGACGGTGCATTATGTGCTGCACCTCGACCGCATGGTGACGGGGCTCGCGGTCGTCGCGCGGGAGTACATCCCTTACTGGGCGAAGCGGGGGCTCACCTGGGGCGTCCTGATGGTCGAGGCGCTGCTCGTGATGTGGATCCTCTCGCCCTACGGCCGCCGCTTCACGCGCGCGCTGGCGATGGTCGGGATGTGGGCCTTGCACGGCTCGTTCGGCGTGATGATGCGCCTCGGCCCCTTCTCGTGGTTCATGATCGGCTGGTCGTTCCTGCTGCCGACGTCGCAGCACTGGGACGCGCTCGAGCGCTGGTATCGCCGCCGCGCGGCGCCCCGGGTCGTCGTCTACGACGCGGGCTCGCCGCTCGCCTTCGCGATGATGCGGCTCCTGGTCCGTCTCGATCACCTCGAGCTCCTCCGGTTCGAGGAGGCGCGCGCGCCGGCCTTGGCGGAGGCGGAGGCCGCGGGGGAAGGGGAGGCCGTGGGGGGAGTAGAGGCGCGGCCGGAGCTCTTCGAGGCGCGCGATCCGTCGGATGGCCGCGTGTTCCGGGGCGCCGCGGCGCTGCGCGAGATCCTGCAGGCGCTCCCCGGCGGTCGCTTTGTCCGCCCGCTGGTCTGGGCGCTCTGCCTCGGCGCGCCCGGCGCGCTGCTCGCGGCCGTGTCGCGGCGGCGCGACGCCGTCGCCAGGTTCTTCGGGCTGACGCGGCCGCCGCGCGCGAGGGCGCTGGCGGTGGGGAGCCCGTCGCCGCTCGCGGAGCAGGTCGCCCGCGGCCGGGTGATCGCGCGGGAGGCGCTGGTCGCGTACCTCGGGCTCTGCGCCGTGAGCCAGGCCATCAACGAGAACAAGAGCGTGCCTGCCGTCCTCAAGCACGCTCAGCCGAAGATCGTGCAGGCGACGATCGTGTATCCGCGCCTGCTCCAGGGGTGGGGGATGTTCGCCCCGAACCCGATCACCGAGGACGGGTCGATCAGCGTCGACGCGATCACCGTCGATGGGCGGCACGTGGATCCGTTCACGGGGCTCCCGCCCGATCTCGACCTCTCCGACGCGCGGGGGCTCGGGCTCGGGCAGATCCGGCAGGACTATTTCAACCGGATCCGGCTCGACCGGAACAAGCCGTTCCGCAAGCCCGGCCTCCAGGACTACCTGCTCGCGTACCACGAGCGCACCGGGCGGCCGGACGACCAGATCGTCGCGTTCGACGTCTACTGGGTGCGGGATCAGTGCCCGAAGCCGGGGGAGAGCGCGCCGTACAAGAACGAGGCGATCCCGATCCTGTCGTACCGGAAGCCGGGCTATCGGCCGCGTCCGGGGCTGCCGCCGCTGCCGCCGGCGCCGAAGGAGCAGAGCGCGGGGAATTGAGCCCGCGTCGCGAGGAGGCGAGGGGGCGGCGGCGAGCCGCCCCGCGCCGCCGGAAGCGCGCGATTCCGGGGAGGCGGGGCGACGGATCACCCGGACGGCCGCAGGGCGGTCACCGCTGGCACTGGAGCGTCACGGTCCGGCCCGACGCTTCGGCGGGGACCGCCGTGCTGCGCACGTCGCCGCGCCCGCACTGCCAGCGGGCGTAGTACTCCTTGGCGCAGCCGTACGCGGGATCTCCGATGACACGGTGGTCGACCGCGTACTGGCAGTAGGTGAGGCCGTTGCAGGCGCGGGCCAGGTTGTACGTCTGGTTCCCTGCCGGGGTGCCGCAGTTGGCCCCATAGGTCGCCTCGATGACCCTGATCGAGCCCCGCCTGGCCTCGTCGGCGGCCTCGCTCTCCGGGTTGTCCGACGCGCCCGCGGTCTCCCCCTCGCCGCCGATGTCCGCGGGCTCCTGCGCGGCGCTGCCGCTCGTCGAGGAGATTGCCAGGAATCCGCCGAGGAGCGCCCTGCTGATACCGATGGATGCCGTCACCTCGCCCTCCGACTCTCGCAGGTCACGGGCTCGGATCGCGGCGCGTCGTCCCGCCCCGAGCACCCGGCCCGCACGGGTTGTTTAACGTCGCCCCGGAGCACGTCGAGCCCCTTCCCGCGGCGTCCAGCGCGGCTTTCCGACGAAGAGAGGGCGTCCTGACATTCTGGTATTCCGTGTGCTCGCCGCGGGATGGTGGTCAACTTTGCCCAGAGAGAGTCCACATGAAGGCGGGAAGATCATTAAGGTATTCTTCCCGCCTTCCCGCCTTCATGTTCAAATTTGATCACGACTCAGCGAGGAGCCCGCCAGTCCCTCGTCACATCGGCCGGCCGCCGCTCGCGCGGATGATCTCCCCGGTGACCGCGGTGTTCGCGGCCGAGCACAGGAAGACGATGGTGGACGCTACCTCCTCGGGCCGCAGGAGCCGCCCCACGGGATACGCCTTCCCGCGCTGCGCCAGCATGTCCGGCGACGCCCGCGCGCTCATCCGGTCGGTCACGGTCAGGCCTGGCACCACCACGTTGGTCAAGATCCCGTGCGGCCCGAGCTCGCGCGCCAGCACCGCGGTGAGCCCGTGGAGCGCCGACTTGGCGGCGGCGTAAGGACCGGCGCCCACCACGCCGTCGAGCGCCACGCCCGAGGAGACGTTGACGATCCGGCCCCAGCCGCGGGCGCGCATGGAAGGCACCGCGGCCTGGATGGCGGCGAAGGCGCCGTCGACGTTGTCGTGGATGGTGCCCAGCCACTCCTCGAGCGGGATGTCCTCGAACCGCGGCGCCTCCCAGGGCAGGCGCTCGCTCCAGCGGACCGCGTCGTTGACGAGGACGTCGATCTGCCCGAAGCGCGCCACGGTGGCCGCGACCGCCGCCTTGACCGACTCGAGCGACCCGAGGTCGAGCTCCAGCGCGAGCGCCTCGCCGCCTCGCCGCTCGATCGCCTGGACGACCTCCGCGGCCTTCTCACGCTCGCTCCGGTAGGTGAGCGCCACGCGGGCCCCCTCGGCCGCGAGCTGCAACGCCACCTCCTTGCCGATCCCCTGCGAGCCGCCGGTCACCAGCGCGGCTCTGTTCTCCAGCCCCAGCTTCATGCGCCACCTCGCTTTCGACGAGAAGGTAGCCGAACTGGAAGAAACTTCCATGATGAAATTGGAAGAATCTTCCACTTTGGCCCCCGGTGGGCCGCTGGTCAGCGGCGCGGGGCTGCGGTAGGGAGGGCCATGGCCGTGGCGCGACAGAGCGGCGTGGCGCGCCGGGAAGCGCTGCTCGACGCGGCGCTGCGCTGCTTCGAGCAGCGGGGCCTCTTGCGCACCGGCATCGAGGACGTCCGCAAGGAGGCGGGGGCGAGCCCATCGAGCGTGTACCACCTCTTCGAGGACTTCCCGGCGCTGGTGGCGGCGCTGCTCGAGCGGACCTTCGAGCGGCTGCTGGGGGACGTCACCGCGCGCGTGCGCGCTGCCAGGACGGCGCGCTCGGCGGTGCGGGCGCTGGTCTCGGCGCACCTGACGTGGGTGCTCGACCACGAGGCCGAGGCGCGCTTCATCTACCAGGCGCTCGCGCTGGAGCTCGACGGGCATCACCGCGCGGCGCTGCGGGAGACGAAGGCGCGGCTCAAGGCGGAGATGACGGCGCACCTCGCGGAGCTCGGCGTCCTCGCCGGGGCGCGCTCGTCCGAGGTGATGGTCGACGTCGTGCTGCTCGGCCCGGCGCACCAGGCCTGCCGCGCTTACTTCTCGGCGCCCGGCGCCGTGGACCCCGCGTGGATGAAGGCGACGCTGCCCGACCTCGCGTGCGCGGCGATGGCCACGCTCGCGCCGAAGGAGCGTGGAAGTCCCCCGGCCAACGGCGCACCTCGCCGCCGTCGGTGAGCGGTGAGCGGCGCGGCGGGCCGTGTGAGGCGGTCGCTCGAGGGATGATGGCAGGTCGCGTTCTGCGGGCTCATGGGCCCGCAGAACGCGCTCGGAGCTCACGAGGGGCGAATCGGCTCCGCGAGCCAGCGGACAAGCGCCTCGCCCTCGAGATCGAGTAAGGCGTCCTCGACCTCGCCGGGGCCGACCGCATGGGCTCGCTCGAGGATCATGCGCTCTTCGTCGGCCGTCGGCCGCCGGCCGATCCGCCGCGCGAAGAGGCGGCCGAGCAGCTCGAGGATCGCCTGCTGTTTGCCGCGTTGCTCTCCGCGCAGCTCGCCGCGTTGCTCTCCGCGCAGCTCTCCGCGTTGCTCGCCGCGCAGCTCTCCGCGTTGCTCGGCCTCGATGATCATCTCCCCGATGATCGGCGTGCGCCGGAGCAGCCCCTCTTCCTTGTCCTCCACCATCTTGACCAGCTCCTTGTGCAGAGTATGCCCCCAGGGATCGACGGTCGCCATCACGAGCAGCGCCGTGTACAGCTCGGCCCGCTCCTCGGCCGTCGCCGCCCTCGCGTGGATCTCGGCGACGACCTCCCGCAGCGCCGCCGCGGTCGCGTCGCGCGCGAGCGGCGCGAACACCAGCCAGAGCACGCTGCCGCGCGCCCGCAGCTCGGCGACGGTGCGCTGGTAGACGGCGTCGACGCGGAAGCGCGCGCCGCTGAACGGCCGCCCCGGCCAGGCGATGCGGCGCTCGCCCGATGCCGGCAAGCGCCGCCTGCGGCCCGACAGGACCACGGCGACGCTCTCGATCGGCGGCACCGGCTCGCCAGGGCTCTCGCGCCGGAGCGCGGCGAAGAGGAAGCCGAGGTACTCGAAGACGCGATCCGGGACGTCGTCGCGGAGCGCGAAGCAGAACTCGACGTGCAGCACGCGTGGCTGCTCGTCGACGCGCAGGCGCAGGGCCTTGTCGAGGCGGCGCTCGAGGGTCGTGACCTGGCTGTCGACCCAGCCGAGGACCTCGATGGAGCGGATCTCGGGGACGAGGGCGCGCACCAGGTCCTCGGGGCGCCTCCGGGCGAGGTGGCGCAAGGCGATGTCGGCGTCTCCCATGCGCGGGCCCATGGCAGGGCGCGTGCCAGGGGCGCGGGGGGCGAAAACCTCGCGATGCGGGCGGCGGCGCGCGCCGCGGGCGGGTGGCGGCGCCATGGCGGCGGCGGTCTCGCGAACCGCCGGCGGGCAGGTGGAGCCCGAGGGCCGCCGGCCCGCATCGGTCGCCCAACCCGGCTTGGGTTGCCCCGGACAACGGGGCGACCACGGATGCCGGCGTCCCGAAGAGCCGGATGTGAGGTCCACAAGTCCGGTCTCTGAGAGGGCCCCCTGGGCGATCCAGGGGCCCTACTCGACGGTGGCGCCTCCAGCTGGTGCCTCTCGCACGTCTGACTCTGGCGGCCGTCGCCAGAACCGAACTAGGTCTCGGACCTCTTGTGTGGCTTGTGTAGAGAAGCGATTTTTCTACACGCTTCATCGTGGAAGAGATCGGTGGTCATCATGATCGAATAGGGGTCGTAATCTTCAACGAACTTGCGCGCGTTCGCGCGAACGTCGTCCTCGGGCCGGAAGAATGGCTGTTCGTCCTCAATAATGAAAGCCAGATCGGATCGCATTATTGACTGGTCTTTGAGATAGCCCGAGACCTCATTTTCTTCGGTGATCTCGAGCCACACGCGGCCTGGTGCCTGCACAATGCGAACCGCCACGATGCCGGGGCGCAGGTGCTGTGGGTACTTTGTTTGTAACGCTTCGGTAATGTCCTCTGCCACGAAATTTGACTCTGGATTCTTAGGTGGGCTGTTTAGTTCGAGCAGAAGATCGATGGCCTTATCTAGCGGATATCGAAAGAACTCACGCGAGGTAGTTACGCGAAAATCTGCGAGTTTTGCATGGGCAGCCTCTTCGAGCTCCTCATGCTGTTCTGAAAACAGCTCAAATGCAACCTGGAAGGGCATCGGTACACCAGTCGTGCAGAGCTCTCGTGCGCGCGCGCGTGTGTCTCGTAGGGTTCGTCCAATCTTGATCAGGCCCGGCATCGATGGATTGACGAGAATGTAGACGTAGCCAGGATTCATGACTGCAGAAGGCTACGAGAGCCGGAGGACGCGGAAGACCACGATGGCGATCTGCATCAGAACCAGGAAGACGTTCCCGACGAGGCCGAAGACGCGGGTGCCGCGGTGGAGCTCGCGCGACCCGAGGTAGCGTGGCGTGGATTTTACGAGGAAGACCACCAGAAGCCCGGTCGAAATCACGAGCAGGGCGACGACTGCAGCTGGGCTGGAGACCCAGAACGATCCGATCGCCATGGCCAGGCCCGGATAGTACCAGAAGTCATGCTTCCCGATGCCGAGGAACTCCTTAACGTTCTCGTCCACTCGTCCTCCCAGCTTCGGCTTGTGACAGGCCGATGGCGAGCCGCATCGGGCGCAGTGTACCTCGGGCGACCCTGGCTCGTCACCCGGCATAGGGGTGGGCAGGGCGGAGCGCGCTCCGCGTTCGGTCGAGACGCGTCGTCCGGATAGCGCTCCCCAGCGCGGTGGCGGCCGAGGCTCCCGTCGAGCTCGGCGAGGGCGCCGAAGTCGTCGTCGCCGCCGAGCTGCCCCCCCTCGCCCTGCGCGCACGCGCGCTCACGGCACGGCCGTGAGCAACCCGAGGCTGTACTCGTTCAGGTCGTAGCTGCTCCCGGCCCGGGTGCGGCCCTGGAACAGGTATCGCATGTTGCACGTGTCGATCGTCATCGTCTCGTCGGGGTTGTCGCGGAGCATCTCGCCGTGGCTGATCCCGTCGTTCGACCAGCCGGCGCCGGAGACGTTGCTCTTCCCCGCGAAGGGGTTGGCCTGCGTGGCCGCGAGCGGCGTCCACGCCCCGTCGAGCCTGTCCGCCGTCCAGGAGCGGAAATACCGGCCATCGCCGATGGCCTCGTGGATCAGGAGGTACTTGTTGCTGCCCTTGATCTTGTAGACGTTGGCGGCCTCGAACAAGGCGAACCTGGAGTCGCTCAGGGCGATGACCGGCGTGCCGAAGCCGTTCGGGAAGCTCGACTTGCTGGTCTGGCTCCGATAGAGATGCCCGTTGTCATCCGAGAAGAACAAGTAGCAATTCGCGTCGTCGCAGATCACCCAGAAGTCGATCCACGTGCCCGAGCCCTTGTTCGCCGTGACGATGGCGGGCTCCCTCGCGATGAACGTCTTCGGCGCCGACCAGGACCTGACGTCGCTCGGGTTCGTGCTTGTCGAGTAGGCAGGCGGCTGTGTCTGGTAGACGAGGTACCACAGCTTCTGCGGCGAGAAATAGAAGAGCTGCGGGGCGCACTTGTAGCCCGTGAGGTTGCGGTTGGTGCTCAAGAGCGTCTTCGGCGCCGACCCGGCCTGGTCCCAGTCGGTGAAGTTCAGATACGTCATGTTGTAGCCGCCGGAGTAGTGCGTCGCGTACACGTGCCACTTGCCGTCATGGAAGAGAACGGTCGGGTCCTTGATCGACACGGAGCCGCTCGGCGGCGTGATCAGCGGGGGCGACGCCGTCCATTCGAAGCTCGTGGGCACGCCGCAGCCAGAGCCCGTGCTGCCCCCCGCGCCGCCGCCGCCCCCCGCGCCGCCGCCGGTGCTCGTGGACCCGCCCGCGCCACCGCCGCCGCCCGCGCCGCCGGCCCCACCCGATCCGGCGCCGCTGCTCGCCGAGGAGCTCGCGGACGAGCTCGAGCTGCTGCTCGAGGAGGCGCTCGCGCTGGCGCCCGAGCCACCGCCGCCGCTCACCGACGCGATCGCCGGCTTCCCGGTGCCGTTGGCACAGAACCCCCACGTCACCGAGGCGCCGGGACCCAGCGTCCCGTTGTAGTTCTCGTTGGCCGCCTGGATCTGCCCGCCCGACGCGGTGACGCGCGCGTTCCACGCGTTGCCCAGCGTCGAGCCGTTGAGCCCGACGACGACCCCCCAGGAGGTGACCGCGCTGTCGCCCGTGTTCTTCACCGTGACGTTCGCGCAGTACCCGGTTCCCCACTGCGATTGCAGCGCGAGGTCCGCCTCCATCGTGCCGTCCGGGCTCTTCAGCTCGGAGTCCAGGGACTCGCTGTCTTCGTGGTCAGAAGGTACGGAGACGCACGCGAGCGAGCAGCACGCGACAGAGGCGGAGATGCAGCTAAGCAAATAGGGGATGCGCATAAGGGTTCTCCACGGCCGGAGCGGCCGAACTGCAAGGTTTCACCGTCGAGCAGCCGCCACACGATGCCTGTGTCGATGACCACACGCGGCATGGATCCGAGGCGATGCTGAAGATGTGCGAGCGAATGTCGGGGCTCGTGGCCGTGACCGCTGTCACACCGCAGCCAGCCTGAACAAAGGAAAAGAATGCTACCGCGCCCCAATGTGAGCGTTCACATTGTCGATGTCAACGCGAATTCACCGACCCGCGGCCATCCTTCTGAATGCGGATGAAAGACTCGAGCATGGATGGATTCCATCCGCCCGCGCGCTACATCCCTGACCCGACGAGCGCGTCGACATCCGGCCCGAGGTGGGAGCCCAGAAGGTGAGCGCGCACATGAAGCTCCATGTCCGCTCTTCGCGATCGCTGCGGGCCGACGGGGAACGACCTGCGGGGTCGTGAACCGCTATGGCCGTTCGCGCGGGCGGATCGAGCTCGGGCCTCGGCCGCGCACCGGGCCGTCGGCCCCGCCGTCGACGGCGCCGCGCGGCTCAGCCCAGGCGCTGCTGCAGGCGGTGCAGGTGGTGCTCCTCGCCGTTCAAGGTCAGCACCGCCATGAACCCGTTGCGCACGAGCTCCTCCTCGAGCCTGAACTCGTGCGTCCCCGGGGCGACCGAGGTGTCGACGATGCGCGCGATCTCCTGCTCCAGGGCGGCGCCGGGGTAGCTGTAGATCTCGAGGCGCAGCGCGCAGGCGCGTTCGATCGTCGCGCGCGCGACGAAGGCGCCCGCGCCCTCGGTCACCGAGAAGGCGCGCCCGAACTCCCCCTCGACGGAAGATCGCCTGAGCGCCCATGCGATCTGCTGGCCGGCGATCGGGGCGTACACGTCCAGCACCATCACGTCCTTGTTCTGCTCCTTGAAGCGCGCGTGGAAGCGCGCCCGGGTGACGGCGTCCACGCCGCCGCCGATGGTGATGAGGTCGAAGTCGCCGGCGTGGAACTCCGCGTCCGCCGACTCGCTCGACGTGCCGACCGCCGAGTGCCCCTGCTGGTTCAGCGCCGCCACGCTCCGCTCGAGGATATCGGCCCTCTTGCCGATGACCAGGATCCTCTTCGCTCTCGATGCCATGCTCTCTCCTCTCTCGCGAGCTGCAGCCGCGTTATCGGAACGCCTCCACGTGGCGCTCCAGCCACTCGTCGAACGTCCGCGCCCTGCGCCCGAGGAGCTGCTCGACCGTGGGCGAGGGCTCCTCGCCCTTGCCGCCCCTGATCAGCGCGAACGCCTCGAGCACGGCGCCAATGAACACGTCGGGGAGCCCCGCCTTCGCCATCTGCTCGCGGGCGGCGTCCTCGCTCACGTCGACGTACTTGAGCGGTCGCCCGATCGCGGCGCCGATCTTCGCCACCTGCTCCGCCGCGCTCAGGGCCTCCGGCCCGGCGAGCACGTACTCCTTGCCTTCGTGCCCCGCCGAGGTCAGCGCCTTCACCGCGACCGCCGCGATGTCGCGCTCGTCGATGGGCCTCGTCTTGGCATCGCCCAGGGGCTGGAACACCGCGCCCTGCGCCTTGATGGACCCGGCCCACTGGAGCGTGTTCGAGGCGAACCCTCCCGGCCGGATCATCGTCCAGCCGACGCCCGACGCCTTGACCCTCGCCTCGGCCTCGCGGTGCCAGCGGCCGATCTGGATGTCGGGCGCGCTGACGACGCTCGACGACGAGAGCAGCACGATGTGCTTCACGCCCGCCTTCTTCGCCGCGCCGGCCGCGTTGCCGGCGAGCTCTGGCAGGTCGCCGCCGGCGCAGACCAGAAATGCCCTGTCCACGCCCGCGAACGCCGCGTCGAGCGTCTCATGCTTCGAGAGATCGCCCTTCACGACGGCGACCTCGCCGCCGCGCCCTGCCAGCCTCGCCGGGTCGCGCACGAGCGCGCGGACCGGGTGGCCCGCCTCGACGAGCTGCTCGAGCACCGCGCCGCCGACGTTCCCTGTCGCTCCGGTCACGAGGATCATCTGCCGCTCCTTCTCCTGATCCGTGGTTCATCGCCCTCGCCCCGTCGGCGGGGGCGTCCGGAGAGCAGCATGCAGCGGCGCCTCTCGAGCGTTGGACCTCACGCCAATGTATTGGAAGAATTCTGCTCGTTTGTTGCACGCGCGCTGCGCGGTCCGCCCGCGACCTGTCCACCTGGCCGCGTCGCGTCACGGCGGCAGGGTGACAGCCGCGCTCATGCGCAGCCGGTCTGGCCGGCTCTGCTCAGCGGGCGGGGCAGACGAGGTCACCGAACCGCGCGAGGTAGCGCCATCGTGTTGTACCAGTCGGCGATCTCTCCGCCGGTCGTCACCCAGACCTCGCGGCGCGAGGTGATGTGGGCGAGCGCCCTGGCGAGGTACTTGCTGCGATGCGTGTGCCCGCTCAGGAACGGGTGCAGGCAGATCGCCATGACGCGCCCCGAGCGCGCGCCGTCCTCGTAGAGGACGTCGAACTGATCGCAGATCATCCGCCCGAACGTCTCGCCGCTCTGCCCTTGCTCGAGGAAAGCCGTGTAGTCGTTGATCTCGACCGAGTACGGGAGCGACAGCACCGAGCCGCTCTTCACCCGCATCGGGTAGGGCTGCTCGTCGTTGACCCAGTTGGCGACGTACTCGATGCCGGCCGCGGCGAGCAGGTCGAGCGTGCGGTGCGATTCGGTCAGCCCCGGGCTGAGCCAGCCGCGGGGCCGCTGGCCGGTGCTCTGCCGGACGGTCTCGATCACGGAGCCGATGAGCTGCCGCTCCTCCTCCTCCGACTGGCCGTTGATCAGCGTGGAATTGTTGGTGCCGTGGGCCATCCACTCCCAGCCGAGCGCGTTGCCCCCCTCGATGATGCGAGGATAATACCGGCAGACGTCGGCGTTGAGCGCCGCGGTCCCCTTGACCCCGTGCTTCTCCATCACATCCATCAGACGCCGACGCGGACGCCGTAGTCGCGCCAGGAGTAGTTCAACACGTCCGGCACGAGGCCCGCGGTCGCCGCGATGATCGAGGCGGAGGGGCGATCGAACAGGAAGTGCTCGATGTTGGGAATGACCCAGACCGCCACCCGCGCGCCGTTCGGCCAGCGCAACGGGGGACGGTCGGAGATGGCGGAATACGGGAAACGATCGTGCTGCTGCGGCGCTGATGGAGCGTGCGACATGGACTCTCTCCTTGGTCGGGAAGCCTGGTGGACACGCTACCTCCGCTCGACATCATGGACAACGACGCTATAGTTCCGAACACTTCGGATCCAGGTGTCCGAAATGGAGACGGACTCACGGCTGATGGCCCGCGCGCTGGGCACCTTCCGGCTCAAGCTCGTCGGCGCGCCCGATTACCTCGCGCGGAGGGGTATCCCGCGGAGGCCGGAGGACCTCAGGTCTCACGCCTGCCTGCATCATCGCTACGCGACCAGCGGCAAGCTCGAGCCGTGGCCGCTGCGCCGCGGGCGCAAGCACATCGAGATCGATCTGCCGACGACGGCGGTGGTGAACACGATCGAGCCTCTGATCCACATGGCCGAGCAGGGGCTCGGCATCGCCTGCCTGCCGGATTTCGCCGTCCGCCGTCAGCTCGACGACGGCGCGCTCGTCACCGTGCTCGACAGCCACACCCATCACGCGGGCCTGTTCCGGCTGCTATGGCCCTCGAGCCGCTACGTGTCGCCAAAGCTCAGGGCTTTTGCGGACTTCACCCAGCGCTGAGCGAAGCGACATGGGCGAGCGCCCGCGCCTGTGCCGACCCGACCGACGGAGTCCAGCCCTGCCTCGTCATGGGTCGATGAGCAGCCGCTCGGCGATCGTCTCGTCGACGGCGTAGGGCCGCTCGCGAGGCAGCAGCTTCGCCGCGCTGTCCGCGTGGCCGGCCTGCATCTGCTGGTACATCTTGCGGACCAGGGGAGTCCTGTCCTCGATGGCGACGACCCAGCTCTCTGCGTACTCGCGGATGAGATCGCGGCCGATGCCGACCTGGATGCTGTAGTAAGGCAGCGGGCCGCCTCGGAGGTTGCGCTCGGTGTCCCACTGGACGTGCACCTTGGCTTCGGCGAACGCCCTGCTCCACGCGTCCGGCGAGCGAAACACCGTCGCTTCCGGCGAGGTGAGGACGGCGAGGGAGAGCGCCCGCTCCCAGCCGGCTCGCCGGACGCGGACGGCGAGGATCCGCTCCTGACCGGGCTTTCGCCCCCAGTTGCTGCGGTGCATGAGCCAGAGGAACGACGGCTTGATCCAGGTCATGCGGCCGAACGAAAACGGAGCGACGAACCGCTGGGCGGCGAGCGCGGGCTCGGCGATCGCCGGCGCGTACGCCTGGTACATGACGATGGTCTCCGCGTCGTAGTCCGCTCGGATCTCGTGAAGTTTCGGCATGCAGTCCACGCTTCGCGATCGCCGTGACCGGACCGGAGACTACCCTGCGGGGTCATGAATCGCCACGCGGCCTCGACGGCTGCTCGAGGCGCCGCCCGCTCGAGGCCGGGCCGGGCCGGGCCGCGCGCCGCCCGCTCGAGGCCGCGCGTTCAGCCGCGCCGGGCCGCCGCGCCGTCGACCACCGCCGGCACGGACGCCCGCATCGCCTCGATGAAGCGCCGCAGCCGGGCCGGATAGAAGTGCGCCTGAGGATAGACCAGGTACACGGGCAGCGGCTCCGCCTGCCACGCCGGCGCGAGGTGCAAAAGCCGCCGCGCTGCCAGGTCGTCGGCGACCAGCCAGGACGAGCTCACGCAGACGCCGAGGCCCATCAGCGCGGCGCTGCGCAGGGCGTACAGGCTGTCGGTGCTCATGCGCGGGCGGATCGCGAGCTCGATCCGCTCACCGCCCGACGCGTGGGTCAGCGCGATCGTGTCGCGGTAATACGTGCGCAGCGAGAGCCAAGGCAGGTCGGCCAGCGCCGATGGATGATCCGGCGGCGCGACCCGGCCCAGCACCGAGGGCGCTGCGGCCACGATGCGCGGCACCTCGGCCAGGCGGATCGCCACCACCGCCGGATCGGCCACCGCGCCGACCAGGATCGCGCAGTCGATGCCGTCGGCGATGAAGCTCGGCGGCCCGTCGCGCAGCAGCCACTCGACCGAGACGCGCGGGTAGCGGCGCAGGTAGTCGGCCAGCGGCTTGACCAGCTGGTGCTGGCCGAACGCGTGCGGCACGACCACGCGCAGCGTCCCGTCGGGCTGGTCGCGGTCGCCCCGCAGGTCCGACTCGAGCGCGTCCAGGCTCGCCAGCAGCGCCTTGGCCCGCTCGAAGCAGCGCTCGCCGTCCTCGGTCAGCTTCATCGTGTGCGTGGAGCGCTGCAGCAGCGGCAGGCCCAGCGACCGCTCCAGCGCCTGCAGGCGGCGGCTCACGGTGGGCTGCGTCGTCCCCAGCTGGGCGGCCGCGGCCGACAGGCTCCCTGCCTCGACGATCCGCACGAACGTCTGCAACAAGGCGACGCGGTCCATCGACGGTGGGGAGGGCGGCGCCGGCCTGGTCATACGTCGAGCGTATAACCGTCGTGCGCCCCACGCCACTACAGCGCCGGAGCAGCGCTCCACATATTGCGTGCACCATGGAAGCCATTCCGCTGACGCATACAACCCCTGCCCTCCAGCCGGCGCCCGCCGCGTCCGCGGCGCCCCTGCCCGCCGCCCTCGTGCTGCTGCTCGCCACCGGGGCGGGCCTGGCCGCGGCCTCGCTCTACTACAGCCAGCCCATGCTCGGCGTGCTGGGGGCCGACCTCGGCGCGGGAGGTCGCGCGCTCGGCCTCGTGCCCACGCTGGCGCAGCTGGGCTATGCGCTGGGCATCCTGCTGCTCGCGCCGCTCGGCGACCGCTACGATCGGCGGCGCATCATCCTGGCCAAGGCGGCCGTGCTGGCGGCCGCGCTGCTGCTCGGCGGCGCCGCTCACGGGATCGGCGCGCTGCTGATCGCCAGCCTGATCACCGGCCTGACCGCGACCCTGGCGCAGGACATCGTGCCCGCGGCCGCGACGCTGGCCCCCGAGGCGGACCGCGGCAAGGTGGTCGGCACCGTCATGACCGGCCTGCTGCTGGGCATCCTGCTGTCCCGCGTGGTCAGCGGCTTCGTGGCGGAGCATTTCGGCTGGCGCGCGGTGTTCGTCGCCGCCGCGGCGAGCATCGCCCTGCTCGGCGCGGCGATGTGGCGCGGGCTGCCGCGCTTTCAGCCGACCACGCGGCTGAGCTACGCCGCGCTGCTCGGCTCCCTGGCCGAGCTGTGGAGGCGCCACGGCGCCTTGCGCCGCGCGGCGCTGGCCCAGGGGCTGCTGGCGGTGGGGTTCAGCGCGTTCTGGTCCACGCTCGCCGTGATGCTGCACGGCGCGCCGTTCCACCTCGGCAGCGCGGCGGCGGGGGCCTTCGGCCTGGCCGGCGCGGCGGGCGCGGTGGCGGCGCCGCTGGCCGGCCGCATCGCCGACCGCCGCGGGCCCGAGCTGGTGACGCGCATGGGCGCCGCCCTCGCGGTCGTGGCGTTCGCCGCCATGGCGCTGTCGCCCTGGCTGTCGGCCCACGGGCGGCTGTGGCTGCTCGGCGCCAGCGCCGTCGCCTTCGATTTCGGCATCCAGGCCGCGCTGGTGGCGCACCAGACCATCGTCTATGGCATCGAGCCCGGCGCGCGCAGCCGCCTCAACGCCGTGCTCTTCGTCGGCATGTTCGTCGGCATGGCCCTCGGCGCCGCGCTGGGCGGCGCGCTCTTCGCCCAGTGGGGCTGGCTCGCGGTGACGGCGCTCGCCTCGTCGACGGCGGCCGGCGCGCTCCTCGTCCGGCTCTGGCCGGCGGCGCGCCGGGCGCCGCGCGCGTGACCGCTCGCGAAGGTCGACCCCCGATACCCGGCCTGCGCGTGGAGCAGCTCAGTAGTGCTCGCCGCGGCGCTGCGGCATGATGGGCGAAGGCTGCGACGCCTCCCCGTTGATCGTGGTCCCGCCGCCGTAGACCCCCGGCGCGAGCCGCAGAAAAGGGATGGGGAACGGCAGCTGCGGCGCGGAGACCGCGTCGAGCGCCGCGACCTGCTCGGCCGTCAACGTCACCTCGAGCGCCTGCACGTTGTCCTCGATGTGCGCGAGGGTCCGTCCTCCGATGATGGTCGACGCCACGCCGGGCTGCGAGCGCACCCAGGCCAGGGCCACGCGGGGCACCGTGGTGTCGAGCTCCCTGGCGATGCGGGCGAGCGCATCGACGATCGCGTACTCCTTCTCCTGCACCCGTCCGGCGACCATGGCGGCGCGGCCTCCGGTCACCTTGCCCGCGTTCTCCCGGGTGTACTTCCCGCTCAGCCGACCGCTCGCCAGCGGCGACCACGGCACGACGCCCAGCCCCAGCTCCCGCGCCATGGGGATGAGCTCACCCTCGACGGTGCGCTCGGCGAGCGAGTACTCGATCTGCAGCGCGATGAACGGCGCCCACCCGCGGAACTGCGCGAGCAGCTGCGCCTGCGCGACCTTCCATGCCGGGGTATCCGAGATGCCGAGATAGCGGACCTTCCCCGACTGCACGAGGTCGTGCATCGCGGCGACGGTCTCCTCGATGGGCGTGTGCTTGTCCCAGATGTGCAGGTAGTAGAGGTCGATGTAATCGGTGCGCAGGCGGCGCAGGGACTGCTCGCAGGCCGCGACGATCGCCTTTCGGTTGGAACCGCCGCCGTTGGGGTCGCCGGGGTAGAGGTTGCCGCTGAACTTGGTGGCGATGACCACCCGGTCGCGCTTCTCCCGGTCGTGCGCCAGGTGGTCACCGATGATCTTCTCGGAATGGCCGCGCGTGTAGAAGTTCGCGGTGTCGATGAAGTTGCCGCCGAGCTCGAGGTACCGGTCGATGATCTGCTGCGACTCCTTCACGCTCGAGCCGAAGCCGGGGCCGAGGTCTTCGCCGAACGTCATCGCGCCCAGGCAGAAGGGGCTGACGCGGAGGCCTGAGCGGCCGAGGGTGACGTAGTGATTCAGGGGCATGGGATCTCTCCGTGGGCTTCCCCGCTCGCAGATCCGCAGCGTCGCGGTTGCGCATGAGGGTCTTGGTTGAGTAGGCGGAACATTGTTCCGTTTCTACCGGGATCAATACGGAACGTTGTTCCGTTTGTCAAGGAGCAGCGCGGCCATGTCGTCCAGGATCCCGCAGGGGGATCACGAGGACGCTTGCGCGCGAGGGTGGCCGCCGTCTTCGTCTATCCTTGTCGCCATGAGCAAGCCCAGGAGGAGCGGTCGAGCTGCGCCGGCGGACGACGTGTTCGCCGCGAGGAGGCGCAAGCCGGTACCGCACGAGTTCGTGCTCGAGGCGCTGGCCGCGCTCGGGCCCGAGACGCGGCCGATGTTCGGCTGCGTGGCGGTCTATGTGGAGGACAAGATCGTCTTCGCCCTGCGCGACAAGCCCGCGCCGCCGCAGGACAACGGCGTCTGGCTCGCCACGTCGGAGGAGCACCACGCAGCCCTGCGCGCGGAGTTCCCGAACATGCGGAGCATCGCGGTGCTCGGGCGCGACGTGACGGGCTGGCAGGTGCTCCCGGCGAACGCGCCCGATTTCGAGGAGGCCGCCCTGCGCGCGTGCGCGCTCATCCGGGCGGGCGATCCGCGCATCGGAAAGGTACCGGGAGAGCGGCGAAAGCGGAGCGAGGCGCCGGCGAAGAAGAAGGCGGCGGCAACGAAGAAGGCGCCGGCGAAGAAGGCGCCGGCGAAGAAGGCGCCGGCGAAGAAGGCGGGGAAAGCGGCCGGGGAGAGGGCCAGAGGCGGGATAGCGAAGAGGGGATAGTGAGCGTCGACGGTTCGTCGCTGCGGGCCGGCCCATCCGACCCGGTCAGGCGGGGCAGGTGTCAACCCCGTCGGGTCCGTTCATCTCATTGCCGGCGCGCGACGGTGGTGCGTGCCTTGCGGATCAGGCGCTCGAGGCGGCGGAGCAACCTGTCCTCGCCGAGGGCGGCCTCGAGCTCGCCGAGGAGATCGCGGATGCGGTCGAGGTCGAGGTCGCGCTGCTCGATCAGCACGCCGCGTACGTCCTCGAGGTCCTTCGGGCGGCCGGCCAGGACCTTCGTGACGACCAGGTCTTCCGGGCTGATCATCGGGACGCGCACGCCGCCGAGGTCGATCACCCTGCGGCGCGCCAGGAACTCGACGTGCAGGCTCGACGCCGCGATCACGACGTCGATGGGCATGCAGGTCGGGCGGTGCACGAGCGGGAGCAGGCGGGCGTCGCGGAGGAAGTCCTCGCCCAGGTGGATCCGGAGGTCGAAGCCCGCGCGCGAGAGGTCGTCCACGAGCGCGAGCGTGCTGGTGTGCGCGAGGTCGACGGTGACGTCGACGTCCGCGGTCATGCGGGGCCTCCCGTAGGCCACGGCGGCCTGCGCGCCGAAGACATACCAGCGGAGGCGCCGCCTCCGCAGCGCCCCGGCAAGATCAGCGAGCAGGGCGACGGGGGCGGGGCGGGACGCGGTCGAGGGCCTCGAGGACGCGGAGGTGCGTGGCGAGGTCTTCGCGGCGTTCTTCCGCGCTCGGCCAGCCGGGCTTTTGCGCGAGGACTTGCTTGCGGAGCTCATCGGCGATCCGGATCCCGGCGGCAGGGCCGTGCTGTCTCTTCCAGTCGCGCCAGTAGAGCTCCTTGTCGCGCTGGGCGGCCACCCAGCCCTGGCGAGCGAACCGCCGGAGCTCGTCAGCGTTGCGCATCGTGCTCAGACTACCACGACCGGCAGCGCCGCGGGACGCGGACCCGTGTCTCGGCCCGCGGCGCTCCTGTGCGTCATCCTGGAGGCGGCGAGGCCCAGGGATCTGCGGCGCGAGCACCGAGGTGAGCCCGTAAAGCGCCGACCTGGCAGAGGCCGATCCCGCGGCGACCTCACGGGGACCCAGGATGCGAGCGACGGCGGGCTGAGCTGCGGGCGGCTCAGGTGAGCGGCAGCGCGCCCCCGGTGTTCAGCACACCCTCGCCGAAGCTCGTCATGTCGTCGAAGCCCATGTAGTGGAAGCAGCTCACGAGCATGTCGGCGAAGGAGCGCTTGCCCTTGAAGTCGAGCAGCCGCCCGCGCCGGAAGTGGTCGTGCGCCTTGCCCGCGAGGACGACCAGGCTGTCCTCGATGCTGTGGGTGTCGCCCTGCCCGAGCTCGTTCCAGTGCACGACGAGCGTGTGATCCCAGAGTGTGCCGTCGCCGTCGCTCGTCCCCTTCAAGATCTCGTAGAGCTTCGTGTTCTGTTGCCAGAGGTGCTTGTGGATCTTGCGGATGTCGGCGAACGCGGCAGGGTCGCTGTTGTGCGAGATGTCGTGGTGCCCCTCGCTGAGGCCCAGGCTCGAGTAGACCCGGTTGCTGGTGTTGCCGCTCCAGTTGAAGTTCACCACGCGCGTCAGATCGCAGGCGAACGCCAGGGCGCTGATCTTGAAGAACAGCTCGCCGATGATCGCGTGGTTGTCGTCGTGGTAGGGGTTGAGCTTCTCGCCGAGCGGCGTCTGCACGCACGCTGCCGCGCCGTTGCCGGTCTGGAGCGCGCGCTCGACGTCGCGGATCGACTCGAGGTGCTGCTCTATCTTGGCGCGGTCCTCGGCGCCGAGCCGGGTGAGCAGGGAATTGCCCTCCTCGCGCACCAGATCGAGCGCCGATTGCCGCTTCGCCAGGCGCCTCAGCACCTCTTGCTGCGCGGCCTGGTCGTCGGCCGTGAAGGCGAAGATGCGGGCGTAGGCCGCGTACGGGTCGGTCTCCGGCGGGATCGGGGTCTGCTGGCCCGCGGGCCCCGCGTGAGAATGCGTGTTCCAGATGTCGTTCCACTTGTCCCCGACGCGGAACACGAGGTGCCGGTGCGCGACGCGCTCGTCGGCTTCCAGCACGCGGCCGCCGATCGCGTGGTCGGCGCTCGGCCCCTCCACGTAACCGATGGTGCTCTCGGTGCCGCCGATCGGGAACGACCCGGTGCCGGACTTCCACGGCGCGAGCGAGCTGCCGCCCTGCTGGTGGTTGTCGGCCCGCGCGTCCTCCGGCAGGTCGTAGAAGCGCTTGTGCAGGTTGTTGAGGAACACGAGGTCCTCGCGGTACGGCTCGAGCGGGGAGAGGAACTCGCCGAGCTCGAAGCTCGTCTCGCCGGCGGCGCTGAAGCGCCTCGCCGTCTCGTCGCCGTTCGCCTGGAAGACGAACATGATGCGCCGCGGGGACTGCGCCGGCTGGGCTCGCGCGCGGCTCGTCCGCATGGCGTCGAGGAACGGAAGCGCGAGCGCGACTCCGGACGCGCCACGCAGGAAGGTTCGGCGGCTCAGCGGTTTCATGGTCTCTCCGGGTGGATCACGGGGCGGTAGCGGAAGGCGTCGGTGCGCGTGAGCGCGACAACGAGCTCGGACAGGCTGTAGCCGCTCTCCTGGAAGGCGACCGAGAGCGACGCCATCGAGCAGCGGTCGGCGTCGGTCCGGTCGCGACCGTAGAAGAAGCGGAAGTTCTGCAGCACGTAGCAGGCCCGCGCCTCCTCGCTCTCCGCGAGGCGCTGGCCCAGCTCGGCGGCGTTCGCCACCGGGCCGTCGATGTCGCGCGTGTACGCGATGGTGCTGGAGGTGTCGACCGGCTTGCCGTCCTCGTCCGTGGTGCGGGAGCGGCCCACGGCGTCGAACGACTCGAACACCACGCCGATCGGATCCATCATCTGGTGGCACCCCGCGCAGGTCGGATCGGTGCGGTGGCGCTCGAGGCGCTCGCGCTGCGAGAGCCCCTCGCCGAGGCCCTCGAGGTCGAGCTGCACGTTGTTGGGCGGAGCGGGCACGAGCCCGCACAGGAGATCGGTGCGCACCTTGAGGCCGCGCCGGACGATGGAGGTGCGCGTCGCCTTGTCGCGCGTGAGCAGCATGCCCTGGGTGAGCACGCCCGAGCGGCCGGGCATGTCGACCCTGACGAAGTCGTCGCCGCTCACCCCGTCCACGCCGTAGTGCCGCGCGAGCGCGCCGTTCACGAAGCTGTGATCGGCGGTGAGGAGCTCGCCGAACGAGCCGCCCGGGTCCGCGAACACGCTCATCACGAAGGCGCGCGTCTCCTCTTGCAGCAGGGCGGGCAGGCCGGACACGAGGCCCGGATACACCGCGGGATCGCGGGTCATGCCGCTCAGCAGGTCGATGTCGAGCCACTGGTCGAAGTACTCGAACAGGCGCTCGGCCTTGGGATCGGCGAGCATGCGCCGCACCTGGGCCTCGATCTGGTCGGGCGTCGCGAGCTCGTCGGCGGCCGCGGCGCGCGCGAGCTCCTCGTCCGGCTGCGACTGCCAGAGCAGGTACGAGAGCCGCGAGGCCATCTCGTACGGCGTGGGCTCGGTGACGTCCCCCGCGCTCTCCTTCCCGAGCTCGACGCGGTAGAGCACGTTCGGCGACTGAAGCATGCTGAAGACGACCCACTCGATGCCGTCCTGGAAGGTGTACCCGTCCGCGCCCGCGGTGAAGCGCTCCTCGTAGCTCTGGACCTCGGCCTCGGTGAGCGGCCTCCGGTACGCCTTGGCGCCGAAGGTGCGGATGAAGTCGCGCGCGCACTCGAGCTCACCGAGCGCCGCCGGATCGCAGGAGACCAGGCCCGGCGCCTTGGCCGCGACGGCGGCGATCTGCTCCGCGGCGTCGAGGTACTTCTGCGCGACGAGCGAGCCGACGGTCAAGAAGGCCGCGTTGTTGCGGAAGCCGAGCGACTCGGGCTCGTTCGGGAACGTGGCGACCGCCGCGTCGATGGTGGAGGCCACGCCCGCGACGCCGGCGAAGAGATCCTTCAGCGTGTTCGTGTATTCGTCGTTGCTGAGGCGGCGGAGCGGCGCCGCGCCGGGCTGCGGCGTCTGGCAGAAGGGCGAGGCCAGCACGTCCTCCGGGGGCTGGCCGCTCGCGGGCTCGCCCACGCCGCCGCTCCCAGGGCCCGGGCCGGGCCCCGTGTCCTCACCACCGGGCCCGCCGATCTGGCCGTTGCAGGCCGCGACGAGCGCGAGCAAGAGCGGCGCAGCGCGCCTGAACCGTGAGCCGGTGAGCTCGAATGGAAAGCGATGCGTGTGTTGCTCGGGGTTCACCGTCTCCTCCACGCCGCGTCCGAAGAAAGGCACGAGTCGGTGCGAGCGCCGACCCCATGGGTCGACGCCGGCACGGGTCCACGCCGCTGCGACGCGACAGCGACGAGAGGAGAAACGTACCAGAGCTCGTTCGGTCAGGCACACGCCATGGGCCGATCGCGAACACTTTTGTGCGCCAAAAACTCACTCGCTCATCCAATTTCTCTACTATCGCTGCGCCTTTTGAATCTCCACGGCAACTGCGCGCGATGCCTCGCGCGGCGCCGGACATCGCCGCGATAGTAATATGTAGTAACGAACCGCCGTTCACCCCTCGCCGGCGGCTCCTGGATCGCCGGACCCGGGCGGCCCGGTGTCAGCGCCTGGACGCCGGCGCACGACGGACGGGCTCGCCTACGGGATGAAGAAGCAGAGCGGCCATCGTCGTTTCAGCTCCTATGCCTGTCGCTGGCCGCGAGGAGCTCTTCGCGATGGACGACGGGTATCCGTGCTGTCCGTTACGCGGCTACGCGGTTACGCGGTTACGCGGTTAAGCGGCAGTGTGGTCGCGCTCGACGCGGTGACAGGAAAGCTCCTGCGGCGGGCCTACCCTAGCACGGGCCACGGCCACGGCGCCAGCTCCCCCGCGGATCCGGCTCATGTTAACGTTCTCGCGGAGGTTCCACCATGCTTATGAAATTCCGTGCAGGTCCGATGATCGCCGCCGCCTCGCTGGCGCTCGCGGTGAGCTCGACCGCGGTCGCGAAGCCTTACAAGGGAGGAGAGCTCTACACGACCCAGGGCTACCTTCATGGTCGTATCGAGGTGCGCATGCGCATGGCGCGCGGGAGCGGCATCCTGTCGACCTTCTTCACCTACAAGGACGGGTCCGAGATGTCCGGCGCCTTCTGGGAGGAGATCGATATCGAGGTCTTCGGGAAGGACAACGCCCGGAGCTGGCAGTCCAACATCATCACCGGCATGGGCACGAGGGTGACGTCGGAGGCGGTCCACAACGCGGGCTTCTCCCTCGCCGACGGCTATCACACCTACGCGCTGGAGTGGACGCCGACCTACGTCTCCTGGAGCATCGACGGGACCGAGATCAAGAGGTCGACGGGCGCGCAGGTGACCGCGCTCACGAGCCCCCAGTCCCTGCGCTTCAACTTGTGGTCCTCCGAGGCCGTCGAGTGGGTCGGGGCGTTCGACGATTCCGTCCTCCCGCAGCACCAGTTCGTCAACTGGATCAAGTACTATCGCTACAACAATGGAGCCTTCGAGCTCGCGTGGCAGGACGATTTCGACTCCGTGGACAGCGGGCGATGGGGCAAAGCGGACTGGACGTTCGACGGTAACCGCGTGGACTTCGTCCCGCAGAACGTGACGGTGAAGGACGGCACGCTGGTGCTGTCGCTGACACGGGAGGGGCAGACCGGATTCAATGGAACCGTGCCCCGCGACGAGGGCACCGAGCCTGGCACCGGCGCGGGCGGCGGCGAGGGCGGGGCGGGGACGACGACCGCCTCCTCCGGCGGCGGCGAGGGCGGGGCGGCGACGACGACCGCCTCCTCCGGCGGCGGCGCGGGCGGGGCGGGGACGACGGCCACCTCCTCCGGGAGCGGCGCGGGCGGGGCGGGGACGACGGCCACCTCTGGCAGCACGGGCGGCGGCGCGCCGGGCGAGGGAGGTGCAGGCGGCGGGACAACGCCGGACGACGGATCCTCCGACGGAGGTTGCGGGGTCGTCGCCGCCGGGTCCAGCGCCCCGGCGAACTCGTGGGCCGCGGCGCTCGCCGTGGGGCTCTCCGCCCTGGCGATGCGACGGCGCCGGAACCGCGGCTGAGCTCGGGCCAGCCGAGCGGCTGAGGCGGCGTCGCCCGCCGCCGGCCGCGCTCTCGGCGGCAGCAGCGGCTGTTCCTCCGCCCGTGGAGCTCGCAAATACACCTTCAGTCCATTCCTGCTCGCGTACGAGATGATCTCAGCGCCCCCATCGACGGGCGCCACTTCACGGTGCGGCTGGCCGTCGTCGCCGGCGTCATGGTCGACGCGGAGCTCCCGGGCGTGGAACAGCGAGCCTGGCATGGTGAACCTGTGTCGGGTCAAACGTCGTTCAGGAGCGCTCCTCCGTCTATCCGTCCATCCGTCGAGGTCAAGTCGAGCTTCGGGCGGACCATGCGCGCCGTCAGATCCACCTGAATCGTCCTGAGCGGCGCTGCGCGAGGTCTCCCGGAGAATGCTGATCGTCGCTGCTTGACGCGTCCTCCAAGCTACAGCAGTTCTCAGGACAATCTGGGACCCAGCGGCAACGGAGCTGGCCGGTCCGGGCCACCGGAGCTGCTGTCCTCGGCGTTCCGAGGGGGAGGGGATCATCATGGAGCGAATCTCGAGGACGCGGCCCGCGATCGCGGTCGCCGCTCTCGTCGTCCTGCTCTTCGCCGTCCAGAGCCGCGCGGGCGCGGGCGCGGGCGCGGGAGCCGGGCGCTGGACCGTCTTTGGCAGAGATCTCGCCAACACGCACAACGCGGACGACGAGCGCGACATCGGCGCAGCGAACGTCGCGTCGCTCTCCGTCCGATGGAGCTTCACCACGAGCGGCAGCGTCTCTGCGACGCCCGCCGTCGATCACGAGGCGGTCTATTTTCCCGACTGGGGCGGCAGCCTCTACAAGCTCGACGCCGAGACCGGGCTCCCGCTCTGGACGCGCACGATCCCCGGCCTCACGGGCACGGCGGACGCCATCTCGCGCACGAGCCCGGCGCTCCACGGCCACATGCTGTTCGTCGGCACGCAAGCCGGGGCGTATCTGCTCGCCGTCGATCGCCGCACCGGCGATCTCCTCTGGAAGACGCAGGTGGACCCGCACCCCGCGGCCATCGTCACGCAGTCGCCCGTCGTGCACGGCGGCCGCGTCTACGTGGGCGTCTCCTCGCGCGAGGAGCTCTTCGCCGCGGGCGAGGGATATCCGTGCTGCACGTTCCGCGGCAGCGTGGTCGCGCTCGACGCGGTGACAGGGGAGCTCCTGTGGCAGACCTACCTCGTCCCGGCGGGGTACAGCGGAGGCGCGGTGTGGGCCGGCGCGCCCGCCATCGACGTCGGCCGGCGCGCGCTGTACGTGACGACCGGAAACAACTACACCGTGCCGGCGTCCGTCGCGGCGTGCGCCGAGGCGGCCGGCGACGATCCCCTCGCCGCCGAGGCGTGCCTCGCGGCAGACGACCATATCGACGCCATCGTCGCGCTCGACATCGACACCGGCGCGACGAAGTGGGCGCGCCGGCTGCAAGGCTTCGACGCCTGGACGGGGGCCTGCTTCTATGGCTACGACTGGTGTCCTTCCCCGACGGGTCCGGATTACGACTTTGGCACGGGCGCGGCGCTGTTCACGGCCGGCGCGGGGGAGCACCGCCGCGCGCTGGTCGGCGCCGGGCAGAAGAGCGGGATCTTCTGGGCGCTCGATAGGGACGACGGGAGCTTGGTGTGGAGCACGCTGGTGGGCCCCGGCGGGATCCTGGGCGGGATCATGTGGGGGGTCGCCCTGGACGAGGGCAGAATTTATGTGCCCATCGGCAACAGCGATCAGATCGCTCATACGCTGCACCCGTCGGGCGAGATCATCACGTGGGGGTCGTGGAGCGCGCTCGACGCCGCCACGGGCGAGCTCCTGTGGCAGACGGCCGATCCCGCGGCGGGCGCGCAGGACAGGGGGCCGCTGACGGTCGCGAACGGGGTGCTCTACGCCGGCTCGATGAGCGGCGACGTGCACGCGCTGAGCGCCGCGACGGGCGCCATCCTGTGGAGCCACCCGGCCGACGGCTCCGTCAACGCGGGGCCGGCGGTGTCCCGCGGCACCGTGTACTGGGGGAGCGGATACCAGAGCTTCGGCGTCGGCACGCCGGGGCATACGCTCTTCGCGTTCGGCCTGCCGTAGTTTGACCGGGGATGTGGCCACCACGGTCCCAGGTGCGCCTCATCTCATCGCTCCTCGCGCGGCGCGGTGACCCTCGCCCACACCGCCACGATCATGGCCTGTTCCATGGTGCTCGGCGGGGGATGGCCCCTCGGGGGCTCGGCCGGCAGGGGCACCGGGGGCTTTCCCCTGCGCCATGGCGCGTCGTGGCGCGCCGAGGCCCCGGCCGCGGGGCCGCGGCGCGCGACCTCGTAATCGACCGCGGACACCGCCTCCTCGAGGGTCGAGAAGCGCTCGACCAGCTTGCCATCCAGCAGGACATGCCATCGCTTCCCGCGACCGCCGCGGGCGAGGACGGCGACCTCGCTGATCGCGCCGGGCTTCCTCTCGAAATGGAGCGCGAGCCCAAAGCGGCCGAGCGACACCCACGCGTTGCGCGAGATGGCCAGCACCTCGGGATCGACGCGGAGGCTCAGGGGATCGAAGCGCGCGGCGCGCTCCTGGATCTCGCGCAGCGTGATGCGGCCCGCCTCGACCTCGAACCCCGGATAGTCGAAGGCCACCTGCCGGTAGAAGCGGCTCGCCTCGGCGGCGTCCCTGCCCTCGAGATCGAGGTCGCGGGGCATGCCGAAGAGCGAGGGGAGCGTGCACAGCTGGAGGGAGGAGAGGTCGACGAAATCGAGGACGAGGCAATCCTTCTTGCCTGGATGGAGGCGGGTGCCGCGCCCGACGCACTGGGCATAGAGCCCCTCCGAGCGGGTGGGGCGGGCCATCGCGACGCAGGAGACGCCAGGGTCGTCGAAGCCCTCGGTGAGGACAGCGACGTTGGTGAGCACCTGGACGCGCTCCTCCCGGAAATCGGCGAGGATCCGGCCGCGGAGGTCGGAGGGCATGTCGCCGTGGACGTAGGCGGCCCGGACGCCGAGGTGGTTGAGCGCCTTCGAGAGGTTCCTGGCGTGCGCGACCGTGACGCAGAACGCGATGGTGCGCCGGTCGCGCGCGAGCTCTTGAATGGAGCGGGCGACGAGCGCGTTGCGCTCCTCCAGGTCGACGGCCTCCTCGAGCTCGTCCGCGGCGAAGTCGAGGCCGCCCCCGTCGAGGCGGGAGAGGTCCGTGGCGGTGGCGACGCGGTAGCCGGTGAGGGGGGCGAGGTAGCCGTCCGCGATCATCTCGGGGAGGGTGCGGCTGTAGACGATCGCCTCGAAGACGTCGTCGAGGCCTTTGCCGTCGCCGCGGGCCGTCGTCGCGGTGAACCCGAGGAGGGTGCCTGTCCACGCGGGGTCGAAGGCGCCGAGCTGGCGCAGGACGCGGCGGTTGTCCTCGGCGGGGGCGTGGTGGCATTCGTCGTAGATCACGAGGCCGATATCGCGGCCACGGGTGACCTGCTCGAGCCGCTTCTCGTGGAGAGAGCGTATCGAACAGACGATGACCCGCGCGTCCGCCGAGGCGCGGAGCTCGCCCTGCTCGACGGCGACCGCGGCCTGCCCGCCGAGGGCGCGCTCGATCTTGTCCTTGGCCTGGAAGAGGAGCTCTTCGCGGTGGGCGAGGACGAGGACCTGCCGCCTGGCGAGGCGGGCGAGATGGGAGAAGATGACGGTCTTGCCAGCGCCGGTGGGGAGGCACACGACCATGCGTCGGACGCCGCGCCTGCGGGCCGCGAGGACCGCGTCGACGGCGGCGCGCTGGTACGGGCGCAGGGCGGGCGCGCCGGGGCCCATCGGCGCTGAGGGGGTGGTGAGGGGGGCGCTGGTCATGAGCTGTCGTGCTGGCGTCGCGCCAGCATAGCCCGGGGCCTCTGCGCGCGCCCTTTATGGGTGCAGGCCCGCGCCGCGCAGGCTACTCCCGGCGGACGCGGGCGCGCATGTGCTCGGTGCCCGCGAGCTGCGCGAAGTACTCGACGAGGCCGATCTGCCCGTTCATGAGGCCCTGCTGGGCCTCGCCGATGGCGCACTCGGCCCCGAGCGCCCCGCCGTAGGCGTAGGCCGCTCCGAGCTTGCTCACGCACGCGGTCACCTCGGGCGAGCCGGCGAGCGTCTCGGCCAGGCCCGTCGCGCCGGCGACAGGCCGCTTCTCGCCCTCGACGGCGATGTAGCCCGAGTCGTCGATGGGAAGGCCGCCCTCGTCGGCGCGGTAGCGCCCCGTCTCGTCGAAATGCTCGAGCGCGAAGCCCGTCGGGTCGAACGACGCGTGGCACCCGTTGCAGGCCTCGGCCGAGATGTGGATCTCCTCGTAGCGCGCGCGCGTCGTCGTCTTTCCCGGATCGGGCTTGGTGATCGCCGGGATGTTCGCCGGCGGCGGGGGGACGTCGCCGCAGAGGAGCCGCTCGAAGACGAGCAGCCCGCGGTGGGTCGGCGACGAGCCGTCCATGCGCGAGTTCCCCGCGAGGATGGAGCCCTGGGCGAGCAGCCCGACGCTCCACTCCGCGGGCCGATCCACGCGCTGGAAGGCCGAGCCTGTGACGTTGCCGTACCCGTAGAACGTCGAGAGCCGGTCGTTGAGGAAGGTGTACGGCGCGGTCAACAGCTCGGCCACGCCGGCGCCGCGGGTGTAGAGGACCTCCTCGAGGAAGAGGCGTGTCTCTTCCTGCATGAGGGTCCCATAGGTGCTGAAGTCGGGGAGGTTCTCCTTCGCGATCCCGTTCACCTTGCCGTAGCTGAGCCACTGCTGCAGGAAGCGGCTCATCGCCTCGTGGCCGCGCGGCGAGCTGAGGAGCGCGCGCGCCTCGTCGACGAGCGCCTCCGGCGAGCCGAGCTCCCCGCGCGCCGCCTTGTCGAGCAGCTCGGGCGTGGGCGTCGTGCCCGTGTAGTTGTAGGCGAGCGCCGTCGCGAGCTCGTGCTGGGACAGCTCGTAGCGGCCGCCGTTCGGGGCGCCGATCTCCGAGCGGTAGAACGCGTGGGGCGACTGGATCATGGAGACCAGCGTCCACTTGAGGCCGACGCGGAAATCGGACTTCCCGCTCACCGAGGCGTGGAGCGCCAGGAGCTCGCTCTTCTCCTCCTCGCTCACCGGCCGGCGGAACAGCCGCAGCCCGTACCGGGCGACGAACTCGGCGGCGCACTCGGGGCCAGGCTGCGTCGCCGCGCACGGGAGCGACGTGGCCAGCGCGCCCTCGGCGGTCACGATGTCGGCGACGTCCTCCGCCGTGCCCAGCAGCTCCTTCGCGGTCTGGACGCCGACCTGCAGGGCCTCGGCGTCGTTGGTGAAGCCGAGCTTCGATGTCGGGTCGGTGCCCAGCCGGACGCCCGACCACGCCGCCGCGCCGAGCTCGGGGAAGATGTCGCGGAGGCTGTTCCCCAGCTCCAGCGCGGAGAGCCGCCGCAGCACCGGCGCGCCGACCTGCGCCTGCTCGCACGAGTCGCCGTCAATGGGAGGGTCCTTTTCGGGGTCGCCCCCGCCCGCGTCACCGACGCACGCGAGGAGCGATGACGCGACCCCGGCGAGCACCCACGTTTGCCAGCGGATCATGACTTCAGCTCCTGGATCGGCTGCGCGCTGTGCGCGCCGATCTGCTTGATGGAAACGCCCATGGCATCGCCGAGCGTTGCCAGCATGTTGACGTGGTCGGTGTCGACGTCGACGACGCCGCGGCTCGCGATGCGGCCGCCGGCGTTGCCGATCAGGATCGCCGGAAGGTAGGAGTGGACGATCTGGTTCCCGAGGTAGACGTCGTGGACGTCGGAGTTGTGGTCGGCGCCGTCGCCGATCTCGCTGCACACGTAGATGAGCGAGTTGTGGAGGACGGTGTTGCCGGGATCGAGCGGGTCGGGCTGGTCGAGGACGGCGAGCAGCTTCTCCGCGAGCCGCGCGAAGAACCAGCCCTGGACCGAAGCGAACTCCTTGCGACCGGGCGGCTCCCGGGAGTGGGACGTCGCCCCGTGGTAGTTGCTCGCGCTCCCGGGGCCGCCGGTGAAGCTCATGGGTAGATCGCAGTTGACCCACAGGTTCTGCATCGTGACGACGCGCGCCGTGCCGCACACCATCGCGTTGGCGGCGACCTCGAGGTGCGCGTCGATGACGCTCCGCAGGTTCGCCTGCTCGAAGACGCTCTTGCCCGAGAGCGCGTCGAGCGCGGGCAGCGCCGGCCGCTCGCTGCAGGCGTTCACGACCGGCCTGTCGGCCGCGGCCTTGAGCGAGCGCACCGACTCGAGGTGCACCCCGAGCTTGCGCTGCTCGCTCGTGAGGCCCGAGAGCGCGCGCTGCATCTTCTCGAGCTGCCGCTCGGTGAGCCCGAGCGCCTCGTTGCGGAAGGCCGCCTCGTCCGTCGCCGGCGCGCCTCCGCCCTGCTGTCCGCCGCCGACGGCCCCGAGCATCTCCGCGGCCGCGGCCGCGGGGTCCTCGATGGGGCGCACCCAGACTCCCCCGTGCCTGATCAGGTAGGAGTTCTTGTCGAACCCCGTCCCGTCCGGGTTCCTCGGGTACGGGTTGGCCCCGAGGTTGTAGGCCTCGACGCCGAGCGCCTGCGCGATGGTATGGTCGATCGAGTCGGCCCCCGCGCCGTCCTTCACGCCGGTGAGCACGCCGGAGACCGCCTCGTGGTTGTTGAAGCCGTTGATGCCGAGCCCGCGGCAGACATTGACGTATTTCCCGAAGGGTGCGAGCGCCGACAGGACCGTCGAGCCCTTCAGGAAGTCCGCGCCCGGGGAGCCGTACGGCTCGGCATACTCCATGGGCATGCCATGGGGGACGAAGTAGATGAACAGCCGGACCGGCGCCGCGCTCGGCTCGGCCAGCGCCAGGTTGCTCATCCGGAAGGCGAGCGGCGCCGCGATTCCGGCGCCGAGCGCCTTCAAGAAGACGCGGCGCCCCAGCGCGAGGTCGCTCTTATGGTGTTTCTTGGCAAGAGAACGCATCTCGTCGTCTCCATTCGGGCAAAGCAAGAAAGCCCCGTGGATGATCGTCGTACCGTCGTTTTGTTGCTGCGCCGGTAAGAAAGGAAGTTTGGCGTGAGAATTATCTCACGGTCGGCGCGCGAAGCAACTCCATTGAACGTCGATATCTTGTGCTGTGTCGCTCGGTGATGTAAAATACATTCGCTTGCGCAATGCGGCCAGGCGGGGAGTGGGGCGCCGGGCGGAGCGACGGATACGTGCGCTTCGGAGGGTTCAGCGGCGGTCGCGACGCCGCCGCGCGCGGCCCGCGAGGGACAGCGCGAGCCCGATCGCGGGCAGCGCCCAGCCGTACGCGGCGCCGCGGCCCGCGCTCGCCGAGCAGCCGACGCTGACGTGATCGCCCTCCGGGTCCTCCGGAGGGTCGCCGCCGGCGCCGGGATCCGCGCAGGAGCTCACGTCATCTTCGGCGCATTCGCTGGGGTGCCTCTCGCACGTCGCCGCCCTCGCGCTGCACCAGGCCTCCTCGAAGCCCTCGGGCGGAGCCGCGCACCCCTCGATTTCCTCGCCGATGGTCGCCGCGTCGGCCGGGAAGATGCCCGTCGCGCCCGCGTCGCCGTGCGGGACGCACGTGCGCTCCTTCTCGATCGTCGTGCCGTCGACGAGGCTCCTGTACGTGAGCTGGTAGCAGTACTCCGTGGACGCTACGTCGTACGACTGGACGAGGAACCCTCCCCAGACGGTCTTCTGGCCGAGCTCCTCCCCGTCGGGGCTCGAGAAGGTAAAGGTCTGCACGTACTGGCCCACGCCGTGGTCCACCCCCCCGCTCACATCGAGGATGATTTCGGCGTAACGCTCCACCTCCTTGGCCACGCACATCTCTTCCGGACCGCAGGTCCACCCATCGTCGATACAGCAGCTCGTCTCGCCGTGCCAGCGCTCGTCCACGACGACGCTGGCCTGGACGGGGATGGCGCCCGCGTCCATATCGACCGCGGCGCTGGCCTGGGTCTCCCAGACGTCGGCGCCGATGCTCTGTTGCTCGACCGTGACCTGGTAGGTGTGGCCGTCGACGAGCGGGGCCGCGGGGCGAAAGGCGAGCAAGCTCTCGCCCTCGCTCACGGGCACGCCGGCGACCTCCTCCGTGGCGCCGGCGAGGACCTCGCCTGTTTCCTTGTCCGTGACCACGAGCACGGGCGCGGTCTCCGGACAGCTGGAGTAGCAGCTGACCCGGGCCACGATGACCCCGTCGAGCGGCACGGCGCGCGGGACCGAGGACGCATAGCGACCGTCCGGCGGAGGCGAGCAGGCGGCGCTCGGACGGGAGATACAGAGAGCGCTCAGGCCTCCCATGACGGCGAGGGTCAACGCGGCGAAACGAGAACAAGGCATCGAAGTTCCTCCTCGAGCGACCCGGCGCGGGTCAGCTCCGCAAGGGCGTGTGCAGACGCACGTGCCGGTGTGCAGTCGCCGTGCCGGCGGCGGATCGCCCGACCGCCGCGAGGTTCTCGCGGGCTCCGCGCGCGCCGCGCATGACGGTGGTGTCAGGCTGTGCCGCCGGCCCTGGGGCGCGCTGTCGCGCCGTGGAGCCCAGCGCGCGCCCGGTCACCGATTTCATCGACCTGGTGCTCCCCGAGCTGCGCCGCCGGGGCCTCCTCCGCACCGAGTACGAGGGCCGCACGCTGCGCGAGAACCTGGGGCTACCGCGCCCCGAGAACCGGTTCGCCCGGCGCGCCGCCGGCGCCGCCTGAGCGAGCGCCGGCAGCGCCGAACGCTGCGCTCAGCCTCCGTTCGCGTAGTCGGGGAGCGCGATCTTGTCGGCCGGCGAGGAGACGAGCCAGCCCTCGCGTCGCCGCAAGAGGGGGCTGGACGCAACGCGAAGGGCCGTGTGGAGGAGCGAAACGCCGAGCCTCGATTTCGGGTGCGCGATCCAGGGGACGCCTGGTGGGAGCTTCTGGGCCAGGTCGACGTAGGGGCGCATGCGCTTTTCATAGGCCGCGAAGGCGTCTCGATGGTCGGAGTGCCGCGACAGCTCTCCCGCGAGCACGTAAGCGCCGACGAGCGAGAGGCTCGCGCCCATTCCGCTGACCGGCGACGGACAGTACGCAGCGTCGCCCACGAGCGCGGCCCGACCGTGTGACCAGCGCGGCGCCATGACCTGGCTGACCCCGTCGAAGTAGACGTCCTCGGCGTCGGCCAGCGCGGCGAGCACCCGCGGCGACTCCCAGCCGGCGTCGGCGAAGACGCGCGCGATGAGCGCCTTTTGCTCGGCGGCGCTCAACCTCTCATGGCCGCGCGCGGGCGACAGGAACCACAGCGACGCCCGGGTGGTGCCCACGTTGTCGGGACGCAGGATGATCGATCGGCTGCCGGGCGCGTGGTACCAGCGAGCCCAGGCGCTGTCGGACGCTCCGCGGGGGATCGTGAAGTAGCTGCCATAGAGGCCGAGCGGGCGGATCGTGGGCTCATCGCCGACGATGAGCGTACGGGTTCGTGAGCGGATGCCGTCGGCGGCGACCACGAGGTCGACGTCGCGCTCGGCGCCGTGCTCGAAGGAGACCGTCACCCGGTCGCCGTGATCGCGGAGGCCCGTGATCTGGTCACCAAAGATATATTCCGTCGTTTCTCGGGTGCGGTCGTAGAGGATCTTGGCGAGGTCGCCGCGAAGGATCTCGAGCTCCTGGGTAAACCCGCCGCCGTCCGAGCTCGCCGCGGGGAACTCGGCCTTGGTCACGTTGTGCTCGTCGACGAAGCGGAGCCCCTGCTCCCCCGTGTTGGCGGCTCGGATGTCGACTTCGATGCCCATGCGGCGCACGACCTCCCGCGCCGCGCCCTGGACGTCGATGTTCTGCCCGCCGAGCCGGAGCGCGCCGGCGCGCTCCACGACGACGGGTCGGAAGCCGTAGCGCGCGAGCCAGAAGGCGAGCGCGGGGCCGGCGATGCTCGCGCCCGCGATCAGAACAGTTCGATGTTCCACGGATCATTCGCTCCTATCTTTTACGATCGCCGTGAGGCGGTGGGGCGGCTCCGCCAGCCAGGCGCTAGACATTGCATGACTCCGCGAAATGTCGAGAGCGCCCGGGTCTTCCACCCATCACGAACGGCTCGTCGTGCGTGGCACCCTGCAGAGCGGCATCGCGTTCGCGATGGGGCGCGGCTGAGGGCGGTCGTCGGCGAGCCATCTCCACGTCATTCGCGAGCGGCTGCTCGAGGACGACACCAAGCCGGTCGAGCGCCCGTGGCTCGCGGCTCCGCCTCGCGAACGAACGACATCCGTTGGCCCAACTTGCCACAATCCCGCTGATACCAGAAGCCGGCCATCGTGCACGCCGCAACATTGTATTTTCTCTGCTCAGGCTCTATGGTGCGGGCCCGAACGGACGAAAGGCGCGGATGAAGGACACCCTGTCGGCGGCGGAGGCACGGCGCATCGCGCTGGCGGCGCAGGGCTTCCGGGCGGAGCGGCCCGGGCCGGCGGCGACGAAGCAGCATCTGACCCGGCTGATCGAGCGGCTTGGCGTGGTGCAGATCGACAGCGTCAACGTGGTCTCGCGCACCCATTACCTGCCGGCCTTCTCGCGGCTGGGGGCCTATCCGCGGCCGATGCTGGAGGAGCTCGCCTGGGCGCGGAAGCGGCCGCTGTTCGAGTACTGGGCGCATGAGGCCTCGCTGCTGCCGCTCGCCGCCCAGCCGCTGCTGCGCTGGCGGATGGCCGACGCGCGCGACGGGGTGGGCGTCTGGAAGGGCGTGGCGCGCTTCCTGCGCGAGCACCGGCCGGTGGTGGACCGGGCGCTGGAGCAGATCCGCGAGCGCGGGCCGCTGGCCGCCTCCGAGCTCGAGGTCGGCGCGAAGGGGGCGGGCGGCTGGTGGGGCTGGAGCGACGCCAAGAGGGCGGCCGAGTGCCTGTTCTGGAGCGGCGAGCTGACGACCGCCACACGGCGGGGGACCTTCGAGAGGGTGTACGGCCTGCCGGAGAAGGTGCTGCCGAGGGCGGTGCTCGAGGCGCCGACGCCCGCGCGCGACGACGCCCAGCGCGCGCTGATCCGCATCGCCGCCCGGGCCATGGGCGTGGCGACCGAGCGGGACCTGCGGGACTATTTCCGCATGGGGGTCGCCGAGGCGAAGGTGCGGGTCGCCGAGCTCGTCGAAGCCGGTGAGCTGATCCCCGTGGGCGTGAAGGGCTGGCGGGAGCCGGCGTTCCTCGATCCCGCCGCCCGGCGGCCGAGGCGGATCGAGGTTTGCGCCCTGCTCTCGCCCTTCGACAACCTGATCTGGTTTCGCGAGCGCACCGAGCGGATGTTCGGCGTGCGGGTGCGGCTCGAGATCTACACCCCCGCGGCGAAGCGGACCCACGGCTACTACGTGCTGCCGTTCCTCGAGGGCGACGCGATCACCGCGCGGGTGGACCTGAAGGCCGATCGCAAGGCGGGCGTGCTGATCGTGCAGGCGAGCCACGCCGAGCCCTCGGCGGGCGCAGAGACGCCGGAGCGGCTGGCGGGCGAGCTGCGGACCATGGCCGGGTGGCTGGGGCTGGAGCACGTGCGGGTGGAGCCGAAGGGCGACCTGGCGGAGCGGCTGACGAAGGCCCTGTCGGGCGTCTCGGCGTCCCGCAGGAAGCGCTAGCCGGACACGCGCTCGACGAGGTACCCCATCTCGCTCGTCTCTTCCTCCGCGCCAGCCAGCTCCTGTGGACCCGACGCTGGAGGGCCGATCCGTTCGGCGAACCAGCGAAGCACATCTCCAAAGGAGGCGCCGTCGAACAAGACGGTCGGAGCCCGCGCATCCAACAGCTCCGGAAGGCGATAGAGCTCGTCTCAGGAGAGCGAGTGATCGAGCAATGCGGTGAAATCAACACCCACTCGAAGAACCTACCACGGTCCTCGACGCCCTCGCCGTGCATGAAGTCCACGAGAGCGCGTCCACGAGGGGAAGCGTGCTGGTTCGCGCGAGATCCACCGGCCGTTTCGGCCTGAACGGATGATCCGCGTCGCGGGCGTCTTTCCCCGCCTCCCGCTTCAGCATGTATACCGGAGCTCGAGCGATAATACGATGAAAAAACGCATCGGCGGTGCCATTTCGTCCTCCGTCATCCACGCGGCGCGCGTGGTGAAAGGGAGAGAGACGATGCGGGTACTGCTGACGGGAGTGGGGACGCGCGGTGACGTGCAACCCGTGGTGGCTCTGGCCGTCGAGATGCGGCGTCGGGGGCACGACGTGCGGCTGTGCATTCCGCCGAACTTCATCGACTGGGTGGCCGGCATGGGCTTCACGGCGAGCCCGATCGGCATCGCGATGCGTGCGCCGAGCGGGGCCGCCGGCGCGCAGGCCGCGATACCGACGCCGGAGCAGGTCCGCGCGCTCGTCGCGCACCTCGTGAGAGACCAGTTCGACGCGACCGCGGCGGCCGCCGATGGATGCGACGCGATCGTGGCCGGCGGAGCGCACCAGTACGCCGCGCGGTCCATCGCGGAACGGCTGGGCATCCCGTCCGTCGTCGCCCTGTACGCGCCGGTAGCCCTGCCGTCGCCGGATCATGCGCCCGGCGGGGTGCCTGGGGGCGACCCGGAGTCGAACCTCCGAGGCTGGCAGGACGAAGCGCGGAGCTGGAACGAGCGGGTCCTCGAGCGGCTCAACGACCATCGGGAGCGGCTGGGGCTGAGTCCGCTGAGCGATGCGTTCAGCCACATCCTGGGCAAGGCTCCGTGGCTCGCTGCGGACCCGGTCCTCGGGCCGCTGCCGGCGACGCCCGGCCTGGAAGTCGCGCAGACGGGAGCCTGGATCCTTCCCGACAAGACGCCGCTCGTCCCCGAGCTGGAAGCGTTCCTCGCCGCCGGCGAGCCGCCCGTCTACGTCGGCTTCGGCAGCATGCCTGTGGACCCGCAGACCGGCCGGAGCGTCATCGAGGCGGCGCGGGCTGCGGGGCGCCGGGTCGTGCTGTCGCAGGGGTGGGCCGAGCTCGGTCTGGTCGACGACGCCGCCGACTGCATCGCGATCGGCGACGTCAACCAGCAGGCGCTGTTCCCGAGGGTCGCCGCGGTGGTGCACCATGGCGGGGCGGGGACGACCACGACGGCGGCGCGCGCGGGGGTGCCGCAGGTGATCGTGCCGATGTTCGCGGATCAGCCGTATTGGGCGTCGCGCGTGCGGGCGCTCGGGATCGGGACGTCCGTGGACCGTGGGGCGCTGAGCGCGGAGTCGCTCCGGGCGGCGCTGGGGGGCGCGCTCGATGAGGGTGTCGCTGCTCGCGCGGCGGCGATCGCTGGCACCGTGACGGTGGATGGCGCGGCCGTGGCCGCCGGCCTCATCGAGCGGGCGGCCGCGTTGGGCTGATCGAAGCATAGGGCAAGTAGCTCGGGCTAACGGCGTGGGACCCTCCCGCGGCGCAAAGCGTCGCCAGGTGTAGCCCCTTGGCGAACAACTGGCTCCGGTTGATTGCAGGGCCGTCAGCGCTTAGGAGCTTTGCTCAACGCGTACTCCCCGCTTCCGGTCCGATCGATCAGGCCCATTCGAAGCGGCTTGCGAACTGAGTTGCGAACGGCAGCGAGCGTAGCGCATTCCCGAGTAGCGGATTGCGACGCTTCATCCGCCCTACACCTTGCGAGTGTGCTGCGGGACGCTGGGCCGGCGATAGGACGGCCGGTCGGGTCACTCCGCCTCGTAGCCGGGGACGCGTCGCTTTACCACGAGCGGAGCGTCCACGCGCAGGTTGAGCAAGTCGCCAGGTTAGAAACGCGTGTTCGCGCGGACGGAGCTCACGCCGGTCGAAGCCCTGTCAGAAGTCAAAGAGTGACCTCGGGTGGATCCGGAGGGATCACGATGCGCGGCGAGGTCGGAGCAGCCAACCGGAGAAAATCCGAGCCATTGAACGTCACGAGCGCATTCGCGCCGGCATGCTCGGCAGCCACGAGGTGCAGGGCATCGAACAGGACGCCGGAAGAGAGCTGGCGATCGGTGCACCGCTGCATCGCCTCGTCGTACACGGCCGGATCCACAGGGCGGACGTCGAACACACGGCGACGAGCACGCTCGTATCGAAGGCGATCTTCACGAGCCCCCCAAGATCCCGTCCGCCCGCGCGTCGCGATCGAGGCGATGGTCGAACACATCGGCCGGCAGGGTGGCGTCGGCATCGACGAGCAGGAGACCGTGCCGCTCGGTCAAGGTGACGCCCTCGCGGCGAGCTGACTGATCTGTAGCGGGGACGTCGCTCGCAGCCTCGTGTGCGACGAGCTCGATCACGCGAAGCCGATCGGGGACAGGGAGGGCGCGGATGGCGGCGACGATCTGCTCGACGGTCATGCCCGGCAGGATGCCATCCCCGCAGCTCCCGAGAAAGTCGGCGGTCCGTCGCTGAGGCGTGCCTCGGTCGACCCGCACCCACGTGCCGCCTCCGGCGACCGCCTGCGCACCGGCGTCATCGCCTCGCCAGGGCCCTGGCATCGTGAGCCAGGCGCCCGACCTCGGGCGGTGCCGGAACAGGCGCTCGCCCCGGCCGCAACCGCGCTGTCGTGGTAGGGTCGGCCATGAGCACCGGCGGGCTGCCGCGCAACCTGGATCCCGCCCGCAACGCACCGGAGGTCGAGGCCGCCTTCGAGGCGGTGCCGCCCGAGCAAATGGCAGAGATCCTCGATGGGGAGCTCTTCACCTTGCCGCGGCCCGGCCGCCCCCACACGCGGAGCGCATCGCGCCTCACGATGAAGCTCGGCAGCGCCTTCGACCTCGGCGATGGCGGGCCTGGCGGCTGGGTGCTCCTGAATGCGCCGGAGCTCCACCTCGGGCCGCGGCCCGACGAGGTGGTCCCCGATCTCGCAGGGTGGAAGCGGGAGCGCATGCCGGACGCCCTCGGGGACGAGGACACGCCGGCGCACTACGACGTCGCTCTGGACTGGGTCCTCGAGACCTACGAAGAGGACGCGAAGGTGAGGGCCGAGCCGTTCGATGCCGTGGAGCTCGATCTGACGGCGATCTGGGCCCGATGAACGATCCGATAGTGAACCGGTCGCACGCGGTACACGCGTGGACGAGGTTCTCGATCTCATCGGAGCCACCCGCTGCCAGCGGGTGGAAGTCATCAATCTCCAGCTCGCCTCCCACTGACGTTTCGGAAACGCCGCAGCATCCACACCGGCCAACGACGGCGGCCCGCACGGCTGCGCCCGCTCCATGTGCCATCGCGCGTCGACGAGCCATCCGCCCAATCCGTCCTCCAACATGGAAGATTTGCAGGGACATGCGAGCCCGCGTGTCGCTCATGTTAAAATCTGTTAACAATCGTCGAACCCGGGAATGCGTGAATCGCCTCCGGCGCTTGGTGCCTCCGCAGTACCTGCCCATGGGTGGGCAGGAGGAGGAAACCACATGCGCTTACTCGATCTCGTTCAGAACCTCCGCCGTTTCACGCCGTCCCGCTCCCTGGGCTTGCGCGCCCTGGTGGGCGTCGGCGTCCTCGCGGGGGCCGGCCTGCTGGTTCCCGAGGTGGCCTCGGCGGACCCCGTTCCCTGCCCGTTCGACGGCGTCCTCTGCCTCTTCGAGGAGGAGGGCTACGGCGGGGAGATCTTCAACGTCCGGGCGCTGAACCCGCAGGTGGGCACGTGCGTCAACCTCCCGGAGCACGGCTGGGAGGGAAGGGCACACTCGGCCTACAACACCAACGGCGTCGGCGCCGCGATCTTCACGAACGAGGACTGCCTCGGCTACCCGTACCCCGTGTCCGGGGAGAGCGGCCTGAGCCCGCTGCCGTTCGTCCCCAAGAGCGTCTACGTCTTCTGAGGCCGATGATTCGGCTCGACCCGCGGCGCTGACTGCGAACCGCGCAGCGCCGCCGCGACGCGCCCATTCACCAGGCGGCGCCGGCCCGGACGGCCGCCCTCTCGCTCACTCGTAATCGCTCTTCAGCGCCTCGTAAAACGCGTCGCTCATCAGGTAGTCCGCCCACCACGGCTCCACCGGCGTCGCCCCGCGGCGCTGCTGGAACAGCACCAGGTCGTCCAGCTCGCCGTCGTACCAGCCCCACAGAAACCGGGCCCGCAGCACGTCCACGTTCCGCCGGCGCAGCTCGGCCACCGCGTCCTCGAGCGACTCGTCGTCGAACTCGTCGACGAGCGCCTCCGCCTCGTCGATGATCTCGCCGAGGTACGCCAGCCCCTTCTTGGTGACCTCGAACCGCGCCTTGCGGCGATTCACCTCGACGAGGTCCGCGTTGACGAGCTCCTGCAGGACGTCCTCCAGCGGGCTCAGCTCGGACGGCAGCACGAGAGGGAACTCCATGCCTCCGTCGGCGGGCTTCAGGTCCATCTTCTTCAACACGTAGATGCCGGCATAGACCAGCTTCTGCTCGCGTGACACGATCGGCTGTCTGCGTCCTTCGAACATACTCTCACTCCGCGATGCGCCAGGACGCCGCCTCGAGGCGGATGTGCCGGCGCCCGTCTGCGTCGGTGTCGAGCCACGCGTCGACGTCGCCGTGGGCGTAATACACGGGGGCGCGCCCCGCCGCCTCCGGCCGCCGGATGCGCGCGGCGTGGGGGTTGCACATGGCGAGCACGATGGCGCGCTCGCCGGCGTACGCCGCGGGCAGCCAGCGCTCGAGGAACGCCGACAGGAGCACGGTCACCGAGTAGTCCTTGGCGACCTCCTCGACGAAGAACTCCAGCTCCACGTCGTCCGCCAGCTCCTCCGGATCCTCCGCGGCGTGGACCGCCACGACGAGCGCGTCGGTCACCCGGAGCGGCCCCCGATCCGCGCGGCCATCCAGCCAGAGCGCCTCGACCCGGCACCAGCCGAACTGCGTGGACTCCACGTCCGGCGCGTCGCGGTGCTGCTCGAGGTTCAGCAGCTCCAGCGCGGGACGGCAGCGGAACGGGAGCTCGGAGATGCTGCGCAGGGGCTGCATCGCGGCGGGCGGGCAGGCGGCGGACGAGCGGCCGCTGCTACGCGACGAGGCGCTCGGGCCTGCGGCCACGCTCGCCGCGGCAGACGCCGAAGCGCGAGCCGGCGCTGGACTTGCCGCTGCCGAAGCGGCTGCTGCCGGTGTTGTTGTAGCGCCGGCCCGTCTGCGACGACTTGCTGTGGTCGACCGCGGACGGGTTCGAGGCGCGGTACGCGTCGCGGTGGGACCGCAGATCGGGCGCGCGGCCCGGCGGCGTGGTGTACGGCTGCGTGTACACCGGCACGTAATTCGGGCGCAGCGCCGACGACACCATGGCGCCGAGGAGCATGCCCGAGGCAAGGCTCATCACCGGCGAGCTGTAGTAGGCGTAGGGGCCGAACCCGGACGTCTGCATCTGCGCGGCGCCTTCGCCCGACACGTCCCGGCGGATCGTGAACACCTTCTCGGGGTCCTGCACGCCGCCGTCGCCGTTCTTGTCGAAGAAGCCGGTGACGACCTGCGTCTTGGCGTCCACGTCCTTCACGGCGACGCTGATGACCTCGCTCCCCTGGTAGAGCTCGTTGACGCGCCGCTCGAAGTCCTCGGGCCCCTCGGCCGCCTTGTAGGCCTCGTTGACCTTGTCGAGGTCGAGGTCGACGGTGGTGTTCTCGGTGGTCGCCCACCGCTCCTTGGACGGCCTGCCGTTGCCGGCGCTGTCGCAGCCGGCGGTCGCGACGGCGAGGGCTGTCAAGAGCACGACGGGCAGGGTGGTCTTCGTCATCGTCATCTGAGACGATCTGTCTGGGGCCTCGGGGGGATTCTGTCAAGCTGGCGCGGATGAGCCCGGCACCGGGAGCCCGGCAGGCACCGGGGGGGCGCACGCACGCGAGGGGCGCACGCACGCGCGGTGTGGGGCGCCGCGCAAAATCCTGGAGAAGCGCGCCGCGTCCGCGTGGCGAGGGCGCCGCGTCCGCGTGGCGAGCGCCCCGCGCTCACACGCCGAGCACCGCGCGGCTGCCGGCGCAGCCCGCTCGGTTGAGCCCCTCGACGCCTCGATCGAGCTCCTCGGGTCCGACGGCACGCTCCCGCCAGGGCGCTCCGCCATGGCTCATCGCCACGGCGGGAGGCGTCTCGGCGTGTTCAGTACGGAAGCTCCAGCGCGCACTGGACGATCAGGGTTGACCCGGGCACAGGAAGTAGGCGGGGTCGACGAAGCCGCCGCAGATGGCGCGCACCTCTTCATTGCATTCGATCACGCCGCTGCAGCCGCATTCCGGCCTCGCTCGGCAAATCGTGCCGCGTCGGCCCGGCTCGTTGCACCATTCCACGTAGACGCAATCGCGCGCCCTGGCGGCGACGCCTGCTGTGCCGGCGTCTTCGCCAGGTGTTCCATCGGGGATCTCCGCGCTCATGCTCGAATCCCCGACCCCGTGCAGCCGCATGACCCCTTCCCCAAGATCCTCCACGGTTATCTCGGCGGAGCTCTCTTCCGCCTCGCCGCACCCCGCCAGGAACACCGCCGCGACACTCAGGCTCATCAGTCGCCTGCCCATGTGACCCATAGAGCACCTCCCTTCAGGGAATCCATGACCAAAGGTTGCCGCCATCGCCTGATCCTGGGAGCCCGTCGAGCCCGCCGCGCTCCCAGAATCTCTTCTCCCGATGCTGCCCCCGGACGGGTTCGTCCCGTTCAGTACTGGAGATTCAGCACGTACTGGACCGAATCTCCCAGCTTCAGCCTGTCCTCCGAGTCGGGATACGCGTCATCCGGCTGACCGTGGTCGTGGAAGACGACCACGTACGACTCCCCCTCGGGAAGCGGGTAGGTCGTCGCCCGATCCGCGCAGCGCGTCGGCACGGACACGGGCCACCTGGGCGACATCCCGGGCTCGCTCTCGGCGGGCGGGCCGTTGGGATCGACGTAAGGCCCCACGCAGAGCACCGGCTGCAGGGTGTTCCCGCCGCCCGGCACCGTGCTGACGGAGACCGCCCTTGCCCCGGTGGTCGCCTTGCTGATGCGATAGACGTCCTTCTCGCCGCGCCCGAGGATGCCCGTGACGCCGCTCTGCGTCAGCCAGAAGTCGGGCCCGGACTCGTACGCGACCTGCAGGGAGAGGACGTCGTCCGCGCCGATGTCATCCGTGGGGCCCAGCGGATCCCAGGTGACGGTGTTCGTCGTCGTGCCGCGGGGCTTGTATCCCGAGAGCACGAACACCGCCTTGCCGTACTGCGCCTGCGGCGCGATCGCCTCCGAGTAGCGCTCCCACAGGTATTGATACGGGACGCTGCCGGACGCATCCGGATTCGTGGCATCGAAGACGTACCACGGAACGGTGTCGCTGTTCGGGGCCGAGCTGCTGTTCTGCGTCTTGCCGCCGTGATGGGGCACGCCCGGGATGTACGCCTCCGTGAAGAAGTGATTGCCCCAGCCGCCGAGGTTGCCGTCGCTGGAGACGACCCGGGAGAGGACACCCGCGCTGCGGGCGATGGACGCCAGGACCGGCGCGTAGTCGTAGCACTGGACGCCGCCGATTCCGTCCTCCCAGCTGAGCTGCGAGTTCGGCTTCGCGTACTGGAGCGATTCGGCGGGATCCAACCCGTCGCTCAGGAAGATGTTCGACACGTCGCCCTGGTTGGTCGGCTGGCTGTACCGGTAACGCTGCGTGACGAGGCGATACAGCCGGCGCATGGTCTCGAGCTCGCTCGTGGTCCCCTGCGCCGCGGCCACCGCGTGATCCAGGAACGAGAACTTCGACTCGTCCGTCGTCCGGCGGAACGCCCCGGTGAGCTTCCTCTGCACGTCGTACGGCGGCGACCACTCGTAGAGCACCGTGAAGTGGTCGCGGATGTTGTCTTGATCGCTGCCGTACCCGCCGTTCAGGTTGACCCCGTCCTCGTCCTCGTCGTAGCCGTACGTCTCGAGCTCGGCCTTGGAGATCGCGCCGCTGGCGACGAGCGGGTAGGGGTTGTGGATCACGTAGAACACGACGTCCTGCCCGATGCGGGCGCCCCAGGGGGTGAAGGCGCGCGCGTAGTAGCGCCCGACGGGCGCGTCGCTCGGGACGGTGACCCGCCAGTGCTCGCGGTTCCGGCTGGAGAACGCGCCGTTCGCGAAGATCCCGCCCCGGTAGTCGCCGTCGGCCGGCAGGGACTTGGCCCAGGACACCTCGGCGCCCGTGGCGTCCGAGATGATCCGCACCGTCGCGTTCTGGGTCCCGTTGAGGCTCGAGTCCTCGACGGCCACCGAGAACGTCGTGCCGCGGCGGACGGGCGGCGGGCGGACCCCGTTCACGACCGTGGCGCCCTGCGCGAACGCCACGCCCTCGCTCCAGGCGTCGTAGTCGCCCGTGCGCATCGCGCCCTGGTAGAGGAACTGGACCCGGTCCCAGCTCGCCTTGGCGGCCGCCCGCGCGAAGCTCTTCTCGCTGACGCCGAACCAGAACTTGGCAGGGTTGTAGGCGCTGGCCGCCAGCGAGAACTCGAGCGTATGCTCCGCCGCGTTCAGCTGCCCGAGCGGGAAGTTGTACTGGCCCTGATCGAACCCGCGGCGGTAGAGCAGGTTGCCGTTCACCTTCACGTTGTCGGCATAGGCGAACTGGCTGGGATCGGTGTTCCGGTAGGCGCCTCCCTTGAGGAACACCGGGGACGCCGAGGCGTCGACCGCGACCTTGGCGCGGACCTGCGCGGCGGCGCTCGGGGGGTCGACCCACACGATCTTCAAGGAGTTCCCGGAGGCGTCGTAGGCCCTGAAGCTCAGGGTGCGGCCCGCGTTCGGGGCGACGTACGTGAGCTCGAAGCGATACCAGCCCTGGCGAGAGCCGGGGACGTCGTACACGCGCTGGCCGCTGCTGTTCGGCTGCGTTTGCTGGATCTCGTCCGACTCGCCTGGGCGCGAGGTGACCTTGACGGACTGGAACCCGTGGCTCGTGTCCACCTGTCCCGTGCTCGTCTTCGCGGCGAGCTCGAACCGGATCGTCTCTCCGTTCGCGTCGGGTTGATAGACGTGGACGACCTGCGAGAAGGTCCCCGAGCCGGCGAACGTCTCCTCGACGGATTTCATGTAGACCCTGCCAGGGACCTCGAGGGCGCGGAGGGGCGCCAGGGTCTTCTGGAGAGCTTCGTCCGGGATCGTGGGGATGCTCGTGAGCTCCTGAGCGGCGGCCTCGACCGGGGTCTCGAGCGCGAGCGCGTTCTCGAGCGCGAGCTCGTCATCGGAGCACCCGACGGCGGGGCCGAGGGCGCCGAGGAGCAAGAGGGCCAGAGCATGGCCGTGACGGGCGGCGCCCCGAGCGCGACGAGGTGTGGCGTGCGTCGACGAAATGCTGTTGTCCAACATACTGCCTTTCTCGGAGATGCTGGGCCGCGCGCGCGGGGTGAAAAAGAGGGTGCGCGCATGGCGTGATTGGCCCATCGCGGCGAGCCGGCTCGCCCGCGGGCACGCGGCGCCCAGCGTAGACTCGACAGATATCTGGATCATTGTAAATACATTTTCCAAATCGAATGATGCATATCTATCATGCATCCTGTGCATCTCGTCGCCATGGTGTCTTTCGGGCGTGATCCCCGCGGCGCTGGTGTGCGTCCGCCGCGCGCTCGCGCGCTCGCGCGCTCGCGCGCTCGCGCGATCAGCGAAGCGCCGGTACGCTCCTCCCGCCGTCTCCTTGACACGGCGGGGGAGGCACCAGATACGCTCCCTCGTCACGATGCGCGGGCGGCGAGGTCCGATCGAATGTGCGCAGCGCACCCACCCGCGGAAGAGGCGGTCGCCGGCAGGCTCATGAGCACTTGGACGGTATGGTCAAACCCGGAGCGGAGCGAGGTGGCGCTCGTCCGTGGTGAGGATCCGCCACGCTTCGCCGACGGCACACCCATGCCGGATGTGGAGATCTTGTTGTGGAAGCTCGAAGCGGCCACCTACGAAGAGGCTGCGGCCGTCCACCACCTGCGCATGGGCTGGGAGCCCTACCGGCCCGTGGGGGACCCCGAGCCATGCCCGCGCTGCAGCGCCATGTTCTATCCTGAAGGCAGCGGTGCGTGCAGCTGCGGCCACCCATCGCCATGAGCGACGTCGCAGCGAGCGCTGTGCCAGCTCGGACGCGGCACACCTCGCGACGCGAATGTCGCTCTCGCAGCCCTCGAGCGCCGCTCCCGGCCGCAGCCGGCACGGCCGCCAGGCTGGCATCACGCTTGCTCGACTCCGGCCAGCTTCGGCGGGAGAACCCAATCGATGCGAGCCTGGATTTGGGCGCCTTGTGCGGCCTTGCTTTCGGCAGCTGCGCTGACGGCGTGCGGCGATTCCTCGGACGTGAAGCCCGGCACGGGCGGGCGACCCCGGACCGAGGTGGACTTTCGCACGGAGCTCGCCACGCGCGACGATTACACTTCCCTGGCAGGCGAAGGCGCGGAGGTGAAGTACCTGATGGTCGTCGACGGCCGCGAGCCGCCGGCGATCTTCGCCGGCGCGGAGTGCCTGTTTCAGGACACCGACAAGTACGCCTACCATCTGCAGTTCCTCCGTACGCTGCCGGAGTACGCGTCGCTCGCGCCGGAACGCTACGCGGACATGGTGCTGCGCCGCGCCAGCCGCGCGATGTGGGGCGGCGGCCTGAAGCTCTATCCGGCCACGCCCCATCCCCAGACCGGCGCGGCGGGCGTGCTCGCGTACACGGTGTACAGCGAGACCGGGCCCGACGAGATGCTGACCGTCGACGACATCGTGCAAGCCGACCGGCGGCTCAAAGGCTGCAGCCCGTTCGCGGAGAGCTTCCTGGTGTTCACGCCGGATGGCGCTGCCCAGAGCGCGGCCGTCGGGGCCATCTCCGACGAGCTCGCCGCCGCAGGCATCGCGCTCGTCGACCCGAGCGCGCTGCTCGGCGGGCTGTCCGCCGAGACCTACAGCGAGGGCGAGGCGTACGGCTACCTGAAATTCGTGGACGGCGCCGCCGCGGTCGGCGTCGGACCGCGCGACGTGCTCGTGATCGACGCAGCGCCGAGCGATCTGGGGCTCGTCGCCGGCCTCGTCACCCGGCAGCCGCAGAGCCTGGCCAGCCACCTGAACCTGCGCCTGCGCGAGAAGGGGATCCCGAGCGCCGCGGCGCCGGGCGCGCTCGACAACAGCGTGCTCCGCGCGCTCGCGGATGGGCTGGTCCACCTCACGGCGCGCGGCGCGCACGTGGAGATCGAGCCCGCGCGTCTGGAAGACGCAGAGGCCTTCTGGAGCAAGCGCCGGCCGCCGCTCGGCGATCCGGCCGCGGATCTGGAGGTCGCCACGCCCGCAGCCCTCGGCTCGCTCGGCGCGGCGGACGTCGCGGCGTTCGGCACCAAGGCCGCGAACCTCGGAGAGCTGTCCCGGATCCTGCCCGAACCGAACCGCGTCGACGGTTTTGCGATCCCGTTCCGCGCCTACGCCGACTTCATGCAGCGGCGCGGGCTCGACGCCGACGTGACGGCGCTGCTCGCCGATCCACGGGTGTTCACCGACGCCGCCTACAAGAAGCGCCGCTTGTCGGAGCTCAGGGCCCGCATGCGCGCCGCCGAGCACCTGCCCGAGCTCGGCGCGGCGCTCGAAGCCGCGGTTCGCCAGGCCTACGGCCCCGCCGGGCTGGTCACCAGGCTGCGCTTTCGCAGCAGCACCAACGCCGAGGACCTGCCGGGCCTGTCGGGAGCAGGCCTGTACGACTCGCGCAGCGGTTGCCTGGCCGACGACCTCGACGCCGACACGCTCGGGCCGTCGGCGTGCTTGAGCGCGGAGCACGAGGTGTACCTGCGCGGCGAGCTCGAGCGGCGCCGGCTCGAGCTCGCCGAGCACCCCGATCGGAGCCATCTCCTGCCGATCATCGAGGACCTGGAAGAGGACTTGACCGAAGAAAAGAGCGCGCTGCTCGCGGTGCGCCGGGTCTGGGCCAGCCTGTGGAACGAACGCGCGTTCGACGATCGCGCCTACTACGGTATCGATCATACAAAGGTGTTCATGGGCGTCGCGGTCCACCCCGCGTTCGTCGGGGAGCGCCTGGAAGCCGTCGTGATCACGGGGCTCGAGCCCGACGCGCCGGAGCCTTTGGTGCGCGTCGTCAGCCAGGTGGGCGAGGTCGGCGTCGTCGAGCCGTCGGACCCCACCGCCAGCCCTGAGATCCTGACGTTCCGGCGTTCTGCCGCCGGATCGCCGAGCGAGATCACGCTGGTGTCGCCGTCCTCGCTGGCAGCGGACGGGGCTCGGCTCTGGTCCGACGCAGCGCTCGACGAGCTCGCGGGGCTGCTGTTCGTGGTGCACGACCACTTCGCGGCCAGCGTGTATCCCACGCTCGCCCCGCTGTCGCTCGATCTGGAGGTCGACGTCACGATGGACGGACGGACCGTGATCAAACAAGCCAGACCCTACACACCCTGATGGAGGCAGACATGACATCGAAAATGACCCTGTACGGCCTCGCGATCTTGCTCGTTTGCGCCGGCTGCTCGAGCTCCGATCCAGGCGACGGAGCGCGCCCGGGGGGCGGCGGGGGCGGCGCCGGTGGCGGAGGCGGCGGCGATGGCGGAGGCGGCGCAGGGCCGGGCGCGAGCGACGAGCTGTGCGGCGAGCGTCCCGGCGGCAGCTTCTACGCCACCCACGTGCTGCGCTTCGAGGCCAGCGACGGGCAGATCGTCATCCAGCTCAGGCTTACCTGGGAAGAGGCCGGCGTCGGCGAATCGTCGTTGTTTCGGCTGGATGGGTTCAGCGTATCGCTCGACGGTGAGGCGACGTGCGTGACAGAGCCGAACAAGCTCGAGTACGTCAACACCCATCATAACTGGACGGACGTCGCGCGCGCCGACGCCGGCGAGGCGCGCTATGAGCTCGCCATGAATCTCGGCGCTCCGGCCACGTTGAGCGCGTTCGCCGCCGACGGCACCGTGCTGGTCGACGCCGCCCCGTTGATCGCGACCGGCAGCCCGGCGTTCTGTCCGGCGTGCCCGACGCCGATGCCCGTGTCGATCTCGGAGGTCATGCTCGACAACACGACAACGCTGGCGGACGACTCCGGCGAGCACGAGCCGTGGATCGAGCTGTTCAATCCATCCTCGGGGGACGTCGATCTGACGGGCTGGACGCTGTCCGACGACTTCACCGAGCGCGGCAAGTGGCCGCTGCCCCCCGTCACCCTTCCGCGCCACGGCCTGCTCGTGCTGTTTGCCGACGGCGACACCGACCAGGGCGAGCTCCACACGAGCTTTGCGCTCGATCCGAGCGGCGGCGAGCTCGTGCTGACCGCCGCCGACGGCTCGAGCGACGGTGGCCTCGTGCTCGGCGCGCAGGCGCCCGACGTGAGCCTGGCTTACCAATGGACCGCGGGCGACTACGTCGTCGGCGAGCCGACACCCGGCGAGCCGCCGGCAGAAGACTGAGCGCGCTTCCGCGATCTCACCCCGCGCGGCCCGGCCTCCAGCGAAAGGCGCCCCGCGCCGCACGCCGGCGACGGAGGGCGACGACCGCCGGACCTCTCCGTTGACATCCACCCGCTTAACCGGTACAGCGATCCGAGCAACGTCGGGCGCGGCTCCGGGGTCTCGTACGATCCCACTTCCTTTCTTGGTTGCCGCGTCACGGCGCCGCGCGCTGTCACGGAAAACGAATCGTCGCGGGGAACCCGGGGTCACCCGCGCGGAGAGGCTTGTCATGAAGACTGGACTGATGCCGCGTCGCATCTTCTTCCTGTCGGCGCTGATGCTGTCCGCCGGCGCCGCCGCGGGCTGCTCTTCCAAGGACAAGGAGGGCGCCGGGGTAGAGGAAGGAATGACATGATCTACGTGAATCATCGGTCGATGGCTGGTTGGGCCGGAGCCGCCCTCGTGGCGCTCGGCCTCTCCGTGGGGTGCGGAGACGGCTCGGGCGACCCGCAGGGCTCCGGGCAGGACGCGACGGGCTCGGGCGGGGGCGCGACGGGCTCGGGCGGCGGGGCCGCCACGTCCGGCGGCGGCGGCGGCGGCGCGTCAACGAGCAGCGGCGCGTCGACGAGCGACGGCGCGTCGACGAGCGACGGCGCCTCGACGAGCAGCGGCGCCACGTCGGGCACGGGCGCCGGGGGCGGGGGAGGGGGCGAGCCGTCGACCGGGTTCTCGGTGCGCGGTCGCTTCCTCTACGACCGCTGCGGCGAGAAAGTGCTGCTCCGGGGCGTCAACGAGATGGTCGTGTGGCTGCCGTCGGGCCCCGACGGACTGCCGGAGCTCGCGGAGATCGCGAAGACGGGCGCCAACACGGTGCGGATCGTGTGGAATACCGAAAACACCGCGGCGGGCCTCGATACGGCCATCACGAACGCGCTCGCGCAGAAGCTCATCCCGATCGTCGAGCTGCACGACGCCACGGGCAAATGGGATCTCCTGCCGAGCCTCGTCGACTACTGGACCGAACCGGAGACCGTCGCCGTGATCAAGAAGCACGAGCAGGACCTGCTCGTCAACATCGGCAACGAGGTCGGGGACCAGGTGGACAACGCGGCGTGGGAGGCGGGCTACAAGCAGGCCATCACGAGGATGCGCGAGGCCGGCATCACCGTGCCGCTCATCATCGACGCCTCCAAGTGGGGGCAGAACATCGACCAGCTCCAGGCCGTCGGCCCAGCCCTCGTCGCGCACGATCCGAACATCATGCTCAGCGTGCACATGTGGTGGACGGACGGGAGCGGGGCCACGATCACGAAGGAGCTGAACGAGTCCGTGGCGCTGGACCTGCCTCTGATGGTCGGGGAGTTCGCGCAGCACGCCGTGTACGAGTGCGGCCAGCACCCGTTCGATTACAAGACGCTCCTCGCCAAGAGCGTCGAGCTCGAGGTGGGGTGGCTCGCCTGGTCGTGGGGCGCCGTGAAGAACAACGACTGCAAGGAAGACGGGCCGTTCGACATGACGACCGACGGGACCTTCGCGGGGCTCACCGGCTGGGGCCGCGAGGTCGCAGTGACCGACCCGAACAGCATCCAGAACACCTCGGTGCGCCCGCACTCCATCGAGACCGGGGCGTGCAAGTAGCGCTCCCTCGCCGGACCGATCAGAGCGACTTCAGGTATTCCACGAGATCGCGCTTCTCGTTGGGATCGAGCCCGAGCGCGAATCGATCGTCGTAGCTGCGCACGACGTCCAGCAGCGTCGCGAAGCGGCCATCGTGGTAGAAGCGGCCCTTGTTCTCCCGCTTCATGAACAGCCCTCGCTCCCGGACGAAGAGCGCCGCCAGGTTCATCGTCTTGTACGAGTTGCCGGGCGCTCGGTCCGCCTGGAAACGGTCGATCCTCATCTCTTCGGGCGTGTGCAGGTTCCAGCCGGCGTCGGTCCAGAGCGGCTTGTTGTGGCAGCCCGTGCACTTCGCCTTGCCGACGAACAGCCTCTTGCCGCGCTCGGCGGCCTCCTCGTGGAAATCGACGCCGGGCACCGGCCTCGGCGCCGGGAGCGCGAGCTGGTAGAAGTGCAGCGCGGGGAGCTTCGGCGTGACGAGATCGTCCTCGGGTCTGACGATCACGTTCCAGATCCCGGTGGCCGCCGCGTTCGGGTACTTCTCGGGGTCGCTGAGCCGTGGATCGAAGAAATTCCCCCTTCCATGCATCTGGGTCACGGCGACGTACGCGTTCCAGTAGGGGACCGAGCCCCAGTTGCCGGTCCAGGTGTGCTCGTTGATTCCACCCATGTCGAAGGCGTTGGGGAGCAGGGTCGCCCCGGACTTCCCGTCAGGCCGGAACGCCTTGCCATCGAGGAGCAGCTCGGCGTCGTACTTGCCCGGCCCCCAGCTGAGGAGGACCCGCCTCACGCCCTCCTCGGTGATGCCCGCGGGCACCCTCGGCAGCAGGTCGACGATGGGCTGCAACGTCGGGGCCGAAGCGATGATGGCGCCGACGTTCAGATCGCGGTTGGCCCAGCCGTCGAGGCGCGCGCCGATGCCCGGCGCCACGGAGTCGTTGACCGTGGAGTGGCAGAAGGCGCACTGGAGGCCGATCGAGGCGAGCTCGCCGCGGCGGTCGAAGAAGCCCGTCACTCCGAGGATCGCGTTGAGCCGCAAGAGGGTCCGCGTGACGGCGGGGTCGCGGAGGTCCACCTGGCCGCGCTCGATCTGGCCCCGCAGCGCCGGCGGGAGCGCGTCCGCGTCGACCTTGAGCCCGAGCGCCAGCGCCTGCGCCGGCGTCACGTTGGCGATGCTCTCGTGCAACCGGAGCTTGCCGCCCCAGAACTGCTCGTCGCCGAAGGTGTCGAATCGAAAGATATCCCGGCCCTGCCGGAGCAGCTGGTCCGTGTTTCGCTCCGTGAGGGCGTCGAAGTCGCCGAACCGCGCGCCGCGGGGCAGAGCGTCCTCGGCGGAGGCGATGTGCTCCGTTCCTTCGCTCCGGTCGGCCGAGCTGCAAGAGAGCGCGGCCACGCCGAGCGGAATCGCCGCTCCGACGAGCACGAACAGCGTGGTGAGATGTGTCATCATGGCAAGCCCTTTCGAACTCCTCGCGTCATGCGGTGAATCCAAACGTGATGTGTGCCTGCGTTGCTGGGCAAGTAAGAGATTGCATGATCGTCTCATCGGGCGAGCGGCTCACGCGCAGATCGCTGGCGGCGACAGGCGTCGAGCGACCGAGATCCGGTCGCGCCCGTGGGCGCTCATTCCTGTTCATGGCGGCTGATTCCTGTCCATGGCGACCGCGGAGTTGCGGAGATCCGCTCCTCGCGACGACGCCGCGGGCGATGGCGCGCCTTGCGCCTCGCACACAAGGGCCCGTGTTCGGGTCGACCTCGACGGCTCCGTCGACCTCGACGGCCTCGTGGTCTGAAAGAAAGGTGGCTTACGTCGGTGCGCCGCCGCCCGGCGATCGCCGGCGGGGGCTGCGGCGAGGCGCCGCTCGGCCGATGGCGCCCCTGACCCGTCTCTCTCCGCGCCCGGGATCCGTGGTGTAATCCCCGTGCTCCTCCCCTGGCAGCCCCCGCTGCCAGGGCCACCCCGCGGTGCCCCCCTTGAGCGATTCAGCCCCGAAAGCGACCATCGCCGTGCTCGAGCGGAACCGGGTCGTCGGCCAGCGGATCGCGCGCGTCATGTCGGCCGCGGCCGGCATGCAGGACGTGCCCGTCGCCGGCGATCCGGACGAGCTGCGCGCGCGGCTGTCCGAGCGGCCCCTGCTGCTCGGCTGCGACGCCGCCGACCTCGACCTCGCGCTCGAGTGGGCGGCCGAGCGCTACCCGAGCATGCACCTCGTCGTGTGGACCTCCGGCAGCACCGACGCGGTCCTCCGCGCCGCCCTCAAGGAGCCGCGGCTCTCCAGCATCGTCGGCTGGCCGAGCTTCGCGTCGATGCCCCGGCCGTGGGAGATCTCGCTCGCCGTCCGCCGCATCCTCAAGCCGCTCGCGCTCCCGCCCCGCCTCGCCGACCTGCTCTCCTGGGGCGCCACCATCGTGAAATGGCGCCCCCGCACCAGCGAGGACCGGGACCGCACCGTCGGCGAGGTGGCGCACTGGGCCGAGCGCGCCGGCGCCCCCGCGCGCGTCGCCGAGCGGCTCGCCGCGCTCGCCCACGAGCTGCTCATGAACGCGATGTACGACGCGCCCGTCGATGGCCGCGGCCGCCCGCGCTACACGCACGACCGGCGGTCCGACATCGTGCTCGAGGAGAACGAGATCCCCACGCTGCGGCTCGGCACCGACGGCGCCCACCTCGCGCTCCAGGCCCACGATCCGTTCGGCGGCCTCCGGCGCCACCACGTCTTCGAGGGCATTACGCGCGGCCTGAGCGCCCGCGGCGCGGACGCGGCGCGCGCCGCCGTGCTCGACACCTCGCGCGGCGGCGCCGGCCTCGGCATGCTCAAGATCTACGCGGCCGGCGCGGTGCTGGTCATCGACGTCTCGCCCACCTCGTCGACCCTGGTCACGTCGTTCTGGGACCTCGACGTGAACCCGCGCGAGTTCCGCTCCCTGCCGGCGTCCGTCCACTTCTTCGAGCGCTCCACCACCCCGGCGGCGGAGACGCTGGAGCCGGCCGAGTGGTAGCGCGCCGGCCCGCCGCGCGCCCCAAAGAGCCCCGCCGAGGCGGACGCCATGGCTGAGATCGATCCGCTCCTCGCGCGGCAGCTCCGGCGCCTCGGCCTGGAGGACCTGAGCGAGCCGCCCGACCGGGAGACCTGGCAGAAGGTCGTCGCGCGCATCAGCGAGCACTACCGCCACGTCGCCGACGACCGGAGCCTGCTCACCCGGTCGCTCGACCTCTCCACGAACGAGATGGGCGCGCTCCACCGCAAGCTGCAGGCGGAGCGGGACCGCCTCCGCAGCGTCGTCGTCGCGATCGGCGACGCGCTGACCATCTTCCACGACGCCGCGAGCTCGCAGGTGGAGCCGGCGCGGCCGCTCGACGTCGACTCGACCATCTCGATGGCGAAGCGGCGCTTCGCGGCCAAGCTGAGCGATCTCCTCTCCCTGAGCGGCGCGGCGCCGGGCGGCGAGGCCCCGGGCGCGCCCCCGGCGAGCGACGCGGACGAGGCGATCCACGAGGTCCGCGTCCAGCTCGTCGCGCTCGGCGACCGGCTGGTGCAGCTGCTCCACGACACCGCCGAGCGGGCGTCGCTGAAGAAGCAGCTCGAGGTCGCGCGCGCCGTCCAGCAGATGCTCGTGCCGAGCGACGACGTGATCGAGCGGCGCTCGCTGCGGCTCGCCAGCCACTTCCAGCCCGCGGCGGAGTGCGGCGGGGACTGGTGGACCTTCCACGACCTGCCGGACGGCAAGCTGCTCACGGTCATCGGCGACGTGACCGGGCACGGCATCTCCTCGGCGATCATCACCGGGGCGGCGAAGGCCGCGTGCGACGTCGCGCGCACGTTCGGGCGGGAGGAGCTCAGCGCCGCGCAGCTGCTCCGGCTCATGAACTGCTCGATCTTCGAGGCGGGGAAGCAGAAGTACCTGATGACCTGCGCGGCGTGCATCTTCGATCCGGAGGCGCGCACGCTGACCCTCGCGAACGCCGGCCACCCGTTCCCGTACCTCGTGAGGAACAACACCGTCCGCCAGCTCGCCGCGCAGGGCTCGCCGCTCGGGGCAGCGAGCTCGGCCGAGTACGCGTCGAGCACCGTGCACCTGGAGGGCGGCGACGCCCTCCTCTGGTTCACCGACGGCGTGACCGAGTGCGAGAACGCGTCGAGCGAGCAGTTCACCGAGAAGCGGCTGCGCGCGCTGTTCCAGAGCGTCGCCACGTACGCGCCCGAGGAGGCGCGGGACGCGATCGTCGCGGCGGTCTCGAGGTTCCGCGGTGAGCGATCCCTCGACGACGACATGACGCTCGTCGTGGCCCGCGTGCTGTAGCCTGGGGGCGACGAGCCCCATGATCCTCGAGACGTTCCACTACGATCGGGACACCCAGAAGTGGTCGGTGCGGGTGCTGCCCGTGCTCGACAGCGACCGGACGCTGGTGCTCGTGTTCGGCGCGCCCGAGTTCCTCGACGACCCGGGGGCGATCCGTGAGCTGCGGCGTGCGTACCCGCGGTCGCACATGGTGGGGTGCTCGAGCGCGGGTGAGATCGCGGGCACGGCGGTGCGGGACGGGACGCTGTCGGTGGCGGTGGCGCGGTTCGAGCGCACGACGCTGTCGGCGGCGCAGGTGGAGGTGGCGAGCGCGTCGGGGTCGTTCGCGGCGGGGCAGGCGCTCGCGCGCGAGCTGGACCGGCCGGGGCTGCGCGGGGTGCTCGTGCTGTCGGAGGGGCTCGGGGTGAACGGCAGCCAGCTCGTGGCGGGGCTGAACGCGGTGCTGCCCGAGTCGGTGGTGGTGACCGGGGGGCTGTCGGGGGACGGGACGCGGTTCCAGCGGACGTGGGTGTGCGTCGGGGACACGGTGCGCAGCGGGCTGGTGGCGGCGGTGGGGCTGTACGGCGAGCACGTGGTGATCCAGCACGGGTCCAAGGGGGGATGGGACAAGTTCGGGCCGGAGCGGGTGGTGACGCGCTCGGCGGGGAACGTGCTGTACGAGGTCGACGGCAAGCCGGCGCTGTCGCTGTACAAGGAGTACCTCGGGGACAAGGCGGCGGAGCTGCCTGCGTCGGCGCTGCTGTTCCCGCTGGCGCTGCGTGCGACGGCGCGGGACGAGAAGTTCCTGGTCCGCACGGTGCTTGCGGTGGACCACGAACAGCAGTCGATGACGTTCGCGGGGGACGTGCCGGAGGGCCACCTCGTGCAGCTGATGAAGGCGGACTTCGAGCGGCTGATCGGGGGCGCGGAGCAGGCGGCGCGTGCGGCGAGCGAGGCGGCGGCGGCGGGCGAGGGGGCGCTCGCGATCGCGATCAGCTGCGTGGGGCGGCGGATCGTGCTTGGCGACCGGACGGAGGAGGAGGTCGAGGCGGTGCTGGACGTGCTGCCGCGGGGCACGCAGGTGACGGGGTTCTACTCGTACGGGGAGATCTCGCCCTACGCCGCCGGCCACTGCGACCTGCACAACCAGACCATGACCCTCACCGTCCTCTCCGAGGCCCTCACCCCGCTGCTCGTCCGGAGCGAGGGCCCGCGGGAGCGGAGGCCGCGCGCCGCGAAGGGGACGCCGGCCGTGGCGGCCCGCGTCGTGGCGCAGCCCGCGGGCGGGATGGCGGAGTTCGAGGAGCTCGAGATCGCCTCCGACACCCATTTCGACGCGCCGTCCACGGCGTCGAGCGCGGCGCTCGGGATGCGGCTCGCGACGTTCTCGTTCTCGCGCGCGACGGGCAAGTGGTCGGTGCGGGCGCTGCCCGCGCTCGACAGCGACCGGACGCTGGTGCTCGTGTTCGGCGCGCCCGAGTTCCTCGACGACCCGGGGGCGATCCGTGAGCTGCGGCGTGCGTACCCGCGGTCGCACATGGTGGGGTGCTCGAGCGCGGGGGAGATCGCGGGCACGGCGGTGCGGGACGGGACGCTGTCGGTGGCGGTGGCGCGGTTCGAGCGCACGACGCTGTCGGCGGCGCAGGTGGAGGTGGCGAGCGCGTCGGGGTCGTTCGCGGCGGGGCAGGCGCTCGCGCGCAAGCTGGACCGGCCGGGGCTGCGCGGGGTGCTCGTGCTGTCGGAGGGGCTCGGGGTGAACGGCAGCCAGCTCGTGGCGGGGCTGAACGCGGTGCTGCCCGAGTCGGTGGTGGTGACCGGGGGGCTGTCGGGGGACGGGACGCGGTTCCAGCGGACGTGGGTGTGCGTCGGGGACACGGTGCGCAGCGGGCTGGTGGCGGCGGTGGGGCTGTACGGCGAGCACGTGGTGATCCAGCACGGGTCCAAGGGGGGATGGGACAAGTTCGGGCCGGAGCGGGTGGTGACGCGCTCGGCGGGGAACGTGCTGTACGAGGTCGACGGCAAGCCGGCGCTGTCGCTGTACAAGGAGTACCTCGGGGACAAGGCGGCGGAGCTGCCTGCGTCGGCGCTGCTGTTCCCGCTGGCGCTGCGTGCGACGGCGCGGGACGAGAAGTTCCTGGTCCGCACGGTGCTTGCGGTGGACCACGAGCAGCAGTCGATGACGTTCGCGGGGGACGTGCCGGAGGGCCACCTCGTGCAGCTGATGAAGGCGGACTTCGAGCGGCTGATCGGGGGCGCGGAGGATGCGGCGCGGGCGGCGAGCGAGGCGGCGGCGGCGGGCGAGGGGGCGCTGGCGATCGCGATCAGCTGCGTGGGTCGGCGGATCGTGCTTGGCGACCGGACCGAGGAGGAGGTCGAGGCGGTGCTGGACGTGCTGCCGCGGGGCACGCAGGTGACGGGGTTCTACTCGTACGGGGAGATCTCGCCCTACGCCGCCGGCCACTGCGACCTGCACAACCAGACCATGACCCTCACCGTCCTCTCCGAGGCCCTCGCCCCGGTGCCGCGGAGCCACGGCGCCGCGCCGGGGACGCTGCGCGCGGCGCGCGACGACGGCGAGGAGGCGCGGCCGCCCGGCCGGCCGGCGCGGCCGCTCGTCGAGGAGGCGCGGCCGCTCGTCGACGAGGCGCGGTCGACCGGCGACGAGGCGCGGCCGACCGTCCGCGTGCCGCCGAACGGCCAGCGGACGGCGCGCCCGCGCATCCCGGGGCCGCCGTCGGGGCCGCTGCTCGCGGGGCCGCGTTCGGGGCCGCTGCTCGCCGGGCCGCGATCGGGGCCGGTCTCGTCGGGGCGCCTGCCCACCACGGTGGACCGGCCGTCGCTCACCTCCTGGTCGCCGCGCGCCGCGCCGGCGCGGATCGTGCCGCCCGCCGGCGCCGCCGGCCGCCTCGACAGCCTCGCGTTCGACCGGCAGAGGATCGGCGACGTCCTCGTCGTCCGGCTCGCCGGGCGCATGACCGAGTCGTTCAAGGGCGCGGCGCTCGCCCGGGAGCTCGACGGCAAGGTCCTGCTCGACCTCGCCGGCGTCGAGCGGATCACGTCGTTCGGCGTGCGCGAGTGGCTCCAGATGATCCAGGCGGCGCAGCCCCGCCTCCGCGCCCTCTACCTCGCGCGCTGCTCCGAGCCGGTCGTCAACCAGCTCAGCATGATCCGCAGGTTCGCCGGGAGCGGGCAGGTCGTCTCGTTCTACGCGCCCTACTGCTGCGAGTCGTGCGGCGCCCAGTTCGAGCGGCTCGTCGACTGCGCCCACGACGCGGCCTCGCTCGCCGAAGGCAAGCCCCCCGAGGCGGTGTGCCCGCGCTGCCGCGGCGCCGGCGCCTTCGACGACGACGCGGCGACCTACTTCGGGTTCGTCGCCCAGCACGGCGCCGGCGCCGTCCCGCCGGAGGTGCGGGAGATCCTCCTCGAGCTCGAGAAGGGCGACGAGCCGGCCGCCGGCGACGCGGTGGAGAAGTCCGTCGAGGGGCGCGTCACGCGGGTCAAGGTGGGGAGCAAGCTGACCGCCTCGCTCCGCTGGAGCCGCATCATCGACGGCCTCGAGGGGCAGGTCGTCTTCGACCTGAGCAGCGCCCCCGGGGTCACCGCCGACGGCGCGGCGCGCTTCGAGTCGGCGCTCCGCAAGCTCGACGGCGCCGTCGAGGCGGTCCGCATCGAGGGCTGTCCCCGGCTGCTCGCCGAGCGCATGGCGAGCCCCTCGTGGCCCGAGCTCGCGCGGCTCGCCTCCGCGGTCGTCGAGGGCCGCTGCGCGTCCTGCGGCGCGGTCCGCGCCGCGCTCGTCGAGGTCGACAAGCACGATGTCCTGCTCCGCGGCGGCCACGATCCGCGCGTCGCCTGCAAGCGCTGCAACACGCCGCTCGCCTTCGACGACGGCGCCCGCGCGCTGCTCTCGCTGCTCGGCGCCCGCGCGACGCGCCCGCCCTCGGCCCCGCCGGAGGCGAGCGCCTCGCCGCCGCCGGGCGCCCCGCCGGAGGCGAGCGCCTCGCCGCCGCGGCCGGCCGCCCCCGCGGCGGCGCAGCCCGGCGCGGGCGCCAGCGCGGCGTTCGTCGCGCTGCTCGCCGGGGTGGCGATCGTGGCCGCCGGCTTCGCGGTCTGGCGCGGCGGCGCGCGCCTCGCCGGGGCGCCGCCGGCCCCCGCCCGGGCGCCCGCGGCTTCGACAGCGCCCGCGGCCTCGGTAGATCCCGCGGCCTCGGTAGATCCCGCGGCCTCGGCGGCGCCCGCGATGGACGCGCGCGCGCCGGCGCCCTCGGCCAGCGCCCGGGCGCGGGCGGGCTGGTCTGCCATCGACGATCTCCCGCCCGCGTGGGTGGAGCGGCCGTTCGTCCTCGAGGGCGACAGCGTCTTCGTCGTCGGCCGCGGCGGCCCCGCGGCCAGCGACGCGGACGCGCTCGCGGAGGCGCGCAGCAGCGCGATCGAGCGCCTCGCGTCCGGCCTCGCCGCCGAGCTCGCGAGCTCCCCCGTGGCCCACCTGCTCGCCGCGCACCCGCGCGAGGTCGACGAGGCGCGGCCGGAGCAGCGCGCGGAGGTCGTCGAGCGCGTCGCCCGGCGGTTCCTCGCCCAGGTCGGGTCGCTCGCGACGCCCGAGCGCGTCGACGCCGTGGTGCGGCGCGAGGGCGGCCGCGTCCTCGCCTTCGCGCGCTACCGGCTGACGCGGCCGAGCTTCGAGGCGGCCGCGGCGACCTACCGCCAGACGGCCACGTTCCAGGGGCTCACCGTCGCGCGCTTCTTCCCGCTGCTCGAGGCGAGCGCGCGCACCTCCGGCGAGCTCGTCGTCGTCGCGGTGGAGCGCCCGCAGCGCGGCGCGGAGCCGGACATCGCCGCGGGGGACGTCGTCCTCTCGGTCGACGAGCGCCCGGTCCACTCGGTCGAGGCCTTCGGCAAGGCCGCGGCGGACGCGTGGGCGCGGACCCCGCCCGGTGGTACGATGGCCCTCCAGATCGAGTCGCGCGGTGAGCGCCGCAGCGTCAGCTTCGCGAAGCCCCACGCCGAAGGCCCTCGATGAGCACCCTGATCGCCCGCCGCGCTCCCTCCGAAGTGACGGTGCCGGCCCGCACGGCGGAGGCGAGCGCATGACCGAGCGCCCCGCCGCGGGCCCCCTGAGCGCCGCGTCGCGCCGCCCTACCGCGCTCGGCAGGTACCGCCTGCTCAAGAAGATCGGCATGGGCGGGATGGCCGAGATCTGGGTGGCCTCCGTCGCGGGCATCTCGGGCGTGAGGAAGATCTGCGTCGTCAAGCGGATCCTCCCGCACCTCGTCGACAGCCCCGAGTTCGTGCGGATGTTCCTCGACGAGGCGCGCATCGCCGCCACCCTGGACCACCCCAACCTGGTCCAGATGTACGACATCGAGGAGGTCGACGGCGTGCCCGTGATCGCCATGGAGTACCTCCACGGCGAGGACCTCAGGACGATCAAGAAGTCGCTCCGGTCGGCGAACCGGCGGATGCCGGTCGAGCACGCGATCACCATCGCCGCCTCGGTCGCGGCCGGGCTCCACTACGCGCACGAGAAGGTCGGCTTCGACGGCAAGCCGCTCGACATCGTCCACCGCGACGTGTCCCCGCACAACGTGTTCGTCACGTACGACGGGGCCGTGAAGATCCTCGACTTCGGGATCGCGAAGGCGGCGAACCGCGTCAACGAGACGCGCGACGGCGCGCTCAAGGGCAAGGTCCCGTACATGTCGCCCGAGCAGTGCACGAGCGAGAAGCTCGATCGCCGGAGCGACATCTACTCGGTGGGCATCCTGCTCTACGAGATGTCGACGGGCAGCCGGCTGTTCCGGCGCGGCGCCACCGAGTTCGAGCTGATGCGGGCGATCGTCGAGGATCCGGTGATGCCGCCGAGCCAGGTGTGCGACGACTACCCGCCGGAGCTCGAGCGGATCGTGCTCAAGTGCCTGGAGCGGGACCGGGAGAGGCGGTACGCGACGGCGCGGGACCTCCAGATCGACCTCGAGGCGTTCGCCCGGGAGGAGCGGCTCGCCACCTCGTCGCTCGCGCTGTCGTCGTTCATGGCGGAGCTGTTCGGCCAGCGGGTGGAGGCGTGGCGGGGCGCGCTCGCCTCGGAGACGGAGCTCCTGTCGCACATCGTCCAGAAGCAGGAGTCGACCCAGAGCGACGACTCGTCCGCGGGCGATCTCGACGTCGCGGGCGGGGCGCCGCAGGGCGCGCTCAGCGTCGAGCGCCCCGGCGGGGTCGCGACGAAGCTGTCGGCGCCGCTCTTCTCGGCCTCGCGGCTCGAGGCCGCGCACGACCCGGATCCGCCGCCGCCGCGCTCGAGGAGGCTCCCGTCGCTCGTGGACGCCGGCGCCGGGGTCGAGCCCGAGGATGCGCACGGGCACGGGCCCCGGGCCCTCACGGTGACCAAGCGCCGGCTGGGCGGCCTGCTCATCGTCTCGATGTCGGGGCGGATGACCGAGGAGCTCCATGGCCTCGCGGTCGCGCGGGGCATCGCTGGCCGCGTGCTCTTCGACCTGGGCGGGGTGCAGCGGGTCACGTCGTTCGGCGTGCGCGAGTGGATGGCGATGCTGGCCGAGGTGTCGCTGCACGCGCCCGAGATCTACGTCGGCCGCTGCACCGAGCCGATCGTGAACCAGGTCAGCATGATCCGCCGCTTCTTCGGCGACGGGCGCATCGTGTCGTTCTACGGCCCGTACCGGTGCGAGCGCTGCGGCGCCACGTTCGAGCGGCTGTTCGACTGCGATAGGGACGCGCACGTCGTCAGGGCGCACGATCCGCCCGCGAGCCCTTGCCCGCGCTGCGGCGGGGCGGCGGTGTTCGACGACGACGCCGAGAGCTACTTCGCGTTCGCGGCCGCGCACGCGGGGATCCAGCTGCCCGAGGACGTGCGGGCCGCGCTCGACGAGCTCGCGCGGCTCGACGCCGGGACCCACGAGGCGATCGAGAAGACGGTGGACGAGCGCGGGACGCGCATCCGTGTGCGCGGCAGGCTCGACGCGCACGTCCGGTGGAAGCGCGCGCTCGACGGGATCGAGGGGGATCTCGTCCTCGATCTCACGGCGGCGGCGGGGGTGACGCCCGAGGGGGCGCAGGCGCTCACGCTCTCGCTGCGCGCGCTGGGCGACGAGGTGACGTCGATCCAGATCGAGGGCTGTCCGGTCGCGCTGCTCGAGCACCTCGCCGCGGCGAGCCCCCCGCTCGGGGCGGCGGTGGTCTCGGCGCTCGTCGACGGCGCCTGCGCGCGGTGCAGCGCGCCCCGGCAGACGCTGCTCGACGTGCGGGAGGCGGCCCAGGCGGCGCTCGAGGACCGGGAGCCGTACATGCCGTGCAAGCGGTGCAACGCGCCGCTCTCGTTCGCGGCGCTCCTGCCGGTGCTGAAGCGGCTCGGCGTCGCGCTGGAGCCGGCGCGAGCGCCCTCCGGCGCGCCCGGGCCGGCCGCGACGAGGCGCTCCGCCGGGATGGCGCCGGCGGGGGCGGGGGCGGGCGTGGCGGGGGCGAGCACGGCGGCGGCGGCGGGCGCGGCGGCGGCGGGGGCGCTGGGTTCCGGGGCGGCGGGGGCGCTGGCTCCGGGGGCGCTGGCGGCGGCGGCGTCGGGGGCGCCGGCTTCCGGGGCAGCGGGGGCGCAGGCGGCGAAGGCGCCGGCGTCCGCGTCAGCGGCGCGGGCGACGGCTTCCGGGGCGTCCGGGGCGCCAGCGTCGAGGGGGCCTGCGTCGGGCGCGTCAGGGGTACCGTCGTCGGAGGCGGCGACGGCGCGCCGGCGGGCGCGGCCCGCTGCCGCGGCCGGCGGGCCCGGGTCGCGCTGGGCGTTCGCGGCGGTCGGGGCGGCGGCGGCGCTGCTGGTCCTCAGCGTGGGCTACGCGTACCTGGGCTGGGGCCGCCCGCGCCCGGTCGCCGGCCCGAGCGCGGCGCCCGCGGCGAGCGCGAGGTGGCGCCCGGCGCCGCCGGCCGACGAGGTGCCTGCCTGGATGCAGCAGCCGTTCGCCGCCGAGGGCGACGCGATCTTCGTGGTCGGCGAGGGCGCCGGCGAGACCCGCGAGGCGGCGCTGTCGGTCGCGCGCGCCGACGCGATCTCCCGGCTCGCGAGCAACGTCGTGCCCGCGCTCGCGGGGTCGCAGGCGTACGCCTTCCTCGAGGCGCGCGGCGGCGGCGCGCGGCGGCCCGGCATGGCGGAGGCCGAGGCGAACCGTTACCTGAAGCAGGTCGGCGCGTTCGCCACCCCCGAGCGCGTCGACGCGCGCTTCCAGGAGCGCGACGGCGCCGTGATGGCCGTGGCGCGCTACCGCATGCGCAAGGAGAGCTTCGACGCGGCGGTGCAGAGCTACCGGCGCACGGCGAGCGCGTTCGGCATGACGGCGGCGCCCGTCTTCCCGCTGCTCGAAGGCGAGCTGAAGACGAGCGGCGACGCCGTCGTCGTGGCCGTGGACGAGCGCAGCCCCGCCCAGGCCGCGGGCGTCCGCGTCGGCGACGTGGTGGTCGCCGTCAACGGCCGGCCGCTCGCCAACTTTGACGCATTGCGTTATTCGCTGTCGAACCTGCCGGAGGGCGCCGCGGTCGAGCTCACGGTCGAGTCGGGCGGCGCGCGGCGGACGATCGCGATCAAGAGCGCGAGCGGGGCGCGGAAGGGCGGCTGAGCGGGCCATTGCGACGAGCGCCGCAATGGCGTCGCGGCGAATCGGCGGCGCCGCGGCGAATCGGCGGCGGTGCGGGCGTGAAATGCCGGCGTTCCGCGGCGGCGGAGCCGCTCCCGGTGCTCCGCGGCGGCGGTGTCGCACTATGGCGTCGCTGAACTCGAGGCCATCGGCTCGTCGGTCGCCGCGCCGCGGATCGACTGCGGTATGCTGGGCATTGCGGCGCGGCGTTCTCGGTCGGAGGCTTCGGACATGCGCGGCCTGGAAGAGATCCAAGGGCTGGAGATCGGCACGCTGATCGCCGGCAAGTACCGCGTGGATCGCCTGCTGGACAAGGGCGCGATGGGCGCGGTGATCGCCGCGACCCACATGGATCTCGGCGAGCTGCGGGCGATCAAGCTGCTGCTCCCGGCCACCGCGGCCGATCCGGAGATGTGCGAGCGTTTCCTCCGTGAGGCGCGGATCGCGGCGCGGCTGAAGAGCGAGCATGCGGTCAAGGTGCACGACGTCGGGCGGCTTCCGAGCGGGCTGCCCTTCATGGTGATGGAGTTCCTCGACGGCCGCGATCTCCGGGTCATCCGCAAGAAGCGGGGCCCGCTGCCGGTCGAGGAGGCGACGCTCTACGTGATCCAGGCCTGCGACGCGCTCGCGGAGGCGCACGCGCTGGGGCTCGTGCACCGCGACGTGAAGCCGGCCAACCTCTTCTTGACGCATACCCGCGAGAACGCGCCGTGCATCAAGGTGCTCGACTTCGGGATCTCCAAGGTGTCGGAGGCGGCGTCGCTGGGCGTCTCCGAGATGCGGACGAGCACGGGTCAGATGCTCGGGACGCCGCACTACATGCCTCCGGAGCAGATGCGCGGGCAGCGCGACGTCGACGCGCGCGCGGACATCTGGGCGGTGGGGTCGTTGCTGTATGTCCTGCTCACGGGCCGGTATCCGATGCACGCCCGCTCGGTGCAGACGGTCTCGCTGGTGCTCGGCGGCAAGTTCGTGCCGCCGCTGCCGTCGCAGGTCCGCCGCGGGCTCACGCCGGAGATCGATCCGATCATCATGCGGTGCCTCGAGCGGGATCGCGACCGGCGCTGGCCCGATCTGGCGGAGCTCACGCTGGCGCTCCGCCCGTTCGCGCCGCCCGCGGCGGAGCCGCTCGTCGAGCGCATCCAGCGCGTCCTCCGCGGGGGCCTGCGCGACTCGACGTCCGGCGCGCGCGCGGGCGTGGATGGCGGGGGCGAGGGGGAGCGCGGCCCGAGCTCGGCGGCCACGGGCTCCGGTCCGCCTTCGGGCGGCGCGGCGTTCGCGCTGCCCGCGGGGGGGCAGTCTTCGCCGGTGCCGCCGCCCTCGGCGCGTGGGGAAGAGGTCGATCCGGTGGAGCAGAGCGAGGTCGCCACCCTCCCGGACACGCCGCGCGCGCGGGCGGAGGCGGCGCTGGCGGCGGAGGGCGAGGCGGCGGCAGGCGAGGCGGCCGCGGTGCCGGGCGAGGCGGCCGCGGTGCCGGGCGAGGCGGCCGCGGTGCCAGGCGAGGCGGCCCCTATGCCGGCCGCGTCGTGCGCGCAGGTGGCCGGCCCCGTGGCGCCGAGCGAGGCGGTCACCGCTTCGGCCAGGACGCGGCTCGACGTCGACGAGGACGTCGAGATGGCGCTCGTCGATGCGAGCTCGCGCGACAGGGACTCCTCGGCGACGTGGGAGCGGCGGTTGCGCTCGCCCTCCCGGGCGAGCTTCGTCGTGGCGGCGCTGGCGGCGGTAATCGTCGCCGCGCTGCTCGTGAGCGGCGCTCATCCCGGGGAGCGGCCGCCGGGCCCTCGCGCTTCCGGTGCGACGCCCGCGGTCGCCCCTGCGCACGAGGCGCGCGGCGCCGATGCTGCGGGTCAGGCCCTCCCGTCCCCCGTGGCGTCCTCGGCGCCCCTGCCACCTCCGTCCGGGCCGGTGGCGGACCTCCAGCGCGGGGCGCTCCGGGATCCGATCGGGCGCATGGCTCGCGACCCCTCGGGGCGCGCCGCGGCGGTGCCGGGGCTTCCCGCGAGCCGGAGCCTTCCGGTCCCGGGGTCGTCCCCGCGGCAACAAGGGATACAGGTCAGCGCTCCTCCTCGATGACGCAGAGGAGAGGACTAGTTCCACCCGTCGGGAGTCCGGAGAGAGCTCAACGCAAAGGCCCCGGCGACGGGGCCGACGCGGGGTGCATCTGCTGCAACGCATAACGAATGCCGCTCTGGAGCGTGCCAGATGTCACGATCGATCCCAGATCGATGCCCAGCTCCACGAGGGTCTGCGCCACCGACGGCTTGATCCCCGTGAGCACGACCTTCGCGCCGACGAGGCCGACCGCCCGAGCGGCGCGGACGAGGGAATCTGCCACGCTCGAGTCGACGTCGCGAACGCCGGTGATGTCCAGGATCGCGACGGACGCCTGCCTCGCGACGACGCCGTCGAGGAGCGTGTCGAGCACCTGGTTCGCGCGGGTGCTATCGATGGTGCCGATGAGCGGCATGACGACGATCTTGTCGGCGATCGGGATCAACGGGGTGCTGAGCTCTCGCACGGCCGCCGCATGTGCTGCTCTCTCGTCCGAGAGCTGCCGTGCGATGTGCTCCGATGTGACGTCCCAGAAGATACCCTGGATCCCCACGATCTCGCCGCGCAGGTCGCGCACCGGCGCCTTGATCACCTTGACGTAGATCATCTCTCCGGTCGTAGGCACCCTGTGCTCCTCGATCGTCTCGAAGGCCTGACCGGTCTTCAACAAATGGGCGTCATCTTGCTTGTACTTCTCGGCCAGCTCGCGCGGGTAGATATCGAATGGCGTTTTCCCGCGAAGCTGCTCCATGGACATTCCCACCGACGCGAGGAGCGCGCGGTTCGCGAAGACACACCGCCCGTCCAGATCGCTCCGGTAGATGCTTTGAGGGAGCATGTCGAGGAGCGACAGATGAACGAGGTCGCGCTCGCGCCAGGCTTTCTCCGCGAGCTCCAGCTCGGCGACGCGTTGACGCAGAGTGCTCAGCTCGTCTCGGTCATCCTGACCCTTCATCATTGGAATGCCCCCTCCGTGCCGTGCACGGTCCGCACCGGATCGAGGCGTAGCATGGGTGCGCCTCGCTCCACAACAAGCTCGCCCCTGTGAGCCAGGACGCGAACAGCCGTTCGATCGCGGCCGTGTCGCCCCCGTGCGGACGTCGCGTGATCCGAGCCTGTCTGCCTCTGCCGAGCCCGCCGGAGAACACAGGGGATCAAGACCAGGCGCCGTGTGCGTCAGCGTGCGACGCCATGCTCGGCAGGCCATGTGAGCGTCGTTTGTGGAACAGAGGCGTGCCCGTGCTCACGTCGCCGTACTCACATCGTTTGAGCGGCCACTGCCCGGAACCGTCTTCCGTCTTCCGTCTTACCTCCCGCGTGCGTGCGCGTGCGCGCTGACTCCGGGAAATCGCGCACGCGCACGCGCACGGACGACGAGCACGGGAGAGGGCAGACGGGAGAGGGCAGACGGGAGAGGGCAGACGGGAGAGGGCAGACGGGAGAGGGCAGGCGGGAGAGGGGCGACGGGAGAAGGAAGAGGGCTGACCGCTCTAACGCACCAAGCCGCCAGAGGGGAACGGCATACCGGCAGTCCTCGCGACGTCCTTGGCCCTCGGCTTCGGGCGAGGTGGGCTCAACGCATCCTGAGCGCGCCGTGGCGGCCGCTCACTTGCTCTGCCCGATGACGCCGCAACCGATGCGCCCACCCGCGTTCCCGGCAGGCTGGCTGCCATCGTCCTGCTTCTCGTGGACGATGATGGCGCGCCCGAGGAACGAGTTCGGCGCGCCCTGCTTGAGGTTCGCGCCCTTGGCGACGATCTCGTGGGTACCGGTCCCGTCGGCCTTGACCTCGATGTTGCCGAGATCGCCGAGGTGGCGCGCCGACGCGTCCGGCAGGCCGTGCTGGTGGTTCTCGGGGTTGTAGTGCGCGCCCGCGCTCTTCGCGTCCGGCGCGCTGCAATCGCCGGTCTCGTGCACGTGCACGGCGATCTTGCCCTTGGGCGCGCCCGAGACCTGGACGGCGACCTTCACGCCGCCCTCGACCTCGGTGAAGGTCGCGGAGCCCTTCAGCTTCGACTTGCTCCGCGCCTCGATGGGTACCTCGACGGTCGCAGGTGCCGCGGGCGCAGGCGCCTCGCCGCCACCCTCCGGGGTGGCCGCGGCCTCAGGGGCCGCCGGCTCGGGCGCGGGCGCCGGGGTCGCCTCCGGCGCGGGCTGCGGCTGGGCGGGCACGTCGGGGACCGCAGGGGCCGGCTCGGGCGAGCCGCCGCAAGCGGCAGCGACCAGGACGAACGAGGCGAGCAGCGAGAGACGATGGGCCGGTTTCATCACAGCGGAGACCTCCAGGTTCGTGAGGCGTTGGACCTCCGCCGTCTCGTAGGCCGGACCCGGCGAGCGATCAATCGGCGAGCCCAACAATCGTCCGCCGTCGCCGGCGCCCTGGCCCCGCATCGACCCGAGGATTCAGGGCCCGCCCGACGCCGGCCCCGGCGATGAAATGAACGAGGCGCGGAGTCCACCTCCGCGCCTCCGGCAAGCTCAGCGGCGCGAGCTCGAGCTCACTTCTCGGCCGGGCAGCCGATGGGCGCGGTGCCGATCACGACGTCATCGATCCACATCGCGCGGGGCGCGTCGCTCTGGTAGGACTCCCAGCCCAGGCCGATGCTGGTGAACTCCGGCGCGGTCCACTCGTAGTTCTCCACGCCGTTGGCGCAGCCCTGGCCGGTCCCGGACATCGTGAGCTCGGGGATCTCCGTGCCGTCCATCGAGAAGCGCATCTCGTTCTTCGGCCCGTCGAACGTGAACTCGACGCACGTCCACTTGCCCACCGGGACCACCTTCCCCTCGGCGTGGTGCCAGCAGTCGGTCGCCGGCCCGGTCGGCGGATTGGTCCACTGCCCGGGCGTATCGTAGTTCGCCATGAGCTGGCTGCCGCTCGCGCTCGGATGCTGGCCGCCGTAGCGGTACACGGCCGTGTAGGGCATCCCATTGAAATCCTTGCCCGGAACGGTGCCCGCGCCGTCGATGATGGTCCAGTGCACGTCCGTGTCAGGCGCGGCCTCGAGGAAGAACATCATGCGTCCATGGATGACGTTCCCGTCGACGGGCAGGGCCGCCGCGTCCTTGAACTGGATCATCGCGGACTTGTAGTTGCTGTCTCCCGAGCTCTCGGGCGTGGTCACCTTGACGGACTTGGTGCCGCTGTACGCCATGGCCGTGTCGACCGTGACGGCCGAGCCATCCATCGCCGTGTAGACCGTCCACTTGCTGCCGGGCGCGCCCTGGGCCTCGTACGACTCGAAGTCGTCGCAGATCAGCGCCCCGTCGGCACAGGCCGAGTCGCTGCCTCCCTCGCCGCCCGCGCCGGCGCCGCCGGTGCCCGTCGTGGCGCCGCCCGTGCCGGTGCCGCCGCCGCCCGTGCCGCCGCCGCCCGTGCCGGTGCCGCCGCCGCCCGTGCCGCTGCCGGTCGAGGTCGTCGCCGTCGTCCCGTTGCCATCGTCATCCGAGCACGCGCCTGCGCCCACTCCAGACGTCACGAGCAGGCCCAGCAAGATAATGCCATGTCGAAGCTTCATGTCGGTTCTGTCCTCCGCGGCGACTATTGCACGAGCGCGTCGCGTGGTTCAAGAACGAACGCTTTTGGTAGATCGCTCGATCCACGGGCTCGATCCCGCGTGGCGCGGCGCGCGCGGTGATGCGGGTGACGCCAGAATTACCCCTTGAATCACCGGCCTTTGCGCGGCTCCCAGCGAGCGAGAGCCCTCAGGCGCCGTCGGCCCCGCCGCCGATTCGCCCCATGTTAACGTTCACCAAGATCGCCTCCGGCGCCATCGCATAGAGCTTCTCCTCTCCCTGCTTGCCCCGGATCCGGACGAGCGCGGGCATCGCCCCTGTCGGGCTCCCGGCCGCGGCGAACGTCGCCTCATCCATCAGCAGGCCACCGGCCTTCGCCTGTGCCTGAATCCGAAACGCGGTGTTCACACGATCGCCGATGATCGTGAACTCCCGCCTGCCGCTCGACCCGATGCTCGCGAGCAGGACCGGCCCTGTCGCGAGCCCGAGCCGCGTCGGGAAGGCGGGCCGGCCCCGCGAGCGCTGGTGTTCGTTGAAGGCCGCGATGCTCCGCTGGATCCGCTGCGCCGCCGCGAGCGCGTCCGGCGCGCTCCGGAAGAACGCGAGCATGCCGTCGCCCACGTACTTGTCGACCTCGCCCTCGTGGTCGTAGACGACCTGCGCCACCGTCGCCATGTACAGGCTGAGATCCGCGAGCAGCGGCCCCGGCTCCTCCTGCTCCGAGAGCCGCACGAACTCCTCGATGTCGCTGACCAGCACCGTCAGCACCTCGCGCGCCGGCGCGCTCGGCCGGTTCGACGACACGCTCTCCTCGATGCTCTCCCACGCCCGGTCCGAGAGGTACCCGCGCAGCGCCGCGTGCATCTGGCGGACCTGCGCGTAGCGCTCCTCGAGCTCCTTGCGCTGCCGCTCGAGCTCCCGGCGCTGCCGGTGCAGGAGCAGCTGCGTCCCCACCCGCGCCAGCACCTCGCGCAGCTCGAACGGCTTCGTCACGTAGTCGACGCCGCCCGCGTCGAACGCCATCACCTTGTCGCCGATGCCGGTCATCGCGCTCAGGAAGATGACCGGGATGTCCGCCGTCCGCGCGTCCGCCTTGAGCCGCCGGCACACCTCGTAGCCGTCCATGTGCGGCATGCTCACGTCGAGCAGGATGAGGTCCGGCGGCACCGCCGACGCCGACATCAGCGCCATCGCGCCGCTGATCGCCGCCCGCACCTCGTACCCCTGCGCCGTCAGCATCGAGGTGAGGAGCGACAGGTTCGCCGGCATGTCGTCCACGATCAGGATGTTCGCGGGCTCCTCCCGGGGGCGCTCCGGCCGCGCGCCCGAGGCCGCCCCGCGAGCGAGCGGCTTTGCGTCCGTGTCCGTCATGACGGCTCCTCCTCGTCGGCGCTCGATAGCGCCAAGATGCTGTCGAAGCGATACCCCCGCGCGAGCTCGGCCACCGCGCCCGCGAGCTCCGCGTCCTCCGGCCGGAACCGGTCGATCGCCGCCTGCACGGCCTTGGCGTCGAGCCGCGTCGCCGCCCGCCGGAGGTCCTTGCGCAGCGACGGGGGCAGCCCCGCCGCCGCGCGCGCGAGGTCGACCGCCGGAGGCCCCGCCGGCCGCCGCTCCGCGGGGCCCTCCTCGAGCTCGAAGCGGGCGCCGAGGTGCTTCGTCAGGAGGTTGAAGATCTCGGCGTCGCGGAACGGCTTGCTCAGGAAATCGTCGCACCCGGCCTCCGCCGCGAGCGACCGGTTCTGCTCGAACGCGCTCGCGGTCATCGCGACGACGACGGTCTCCCGCCCGCGCGGGCTCGACTTGATGCGGGTCGCCGCCTCGTAGCCGTCGAGCAGCGGCATCCGGAGGTCGAGCAGGACGAGGTGCGGCGACCACGTCTCCCACTGCGCCACCGCGCCGAGGCCGTTGGTCGCGCTGCGCACCTCGACGCCCACCGAGTCGAGCAGCTTGAGCAGGCAGTGGCGCACGTCCCACCGGTCGTCGACCACGAGCACGCGGTACCTCGGCTGCCCCGGCGAGAGCCCCACGACCCGCCGCGCGCGCGGCGCAGCGCCGCCCGGTCGCGCGTCGCCCGCGTCGGCCAGCGTGAGGCGCACGTCGAAGCGGAGCGTCGTCCCGCGGCCGGGCTGGCTCTCGACCTGCATGTCGCCCCCCATCATCCGCACGATGCGCCGGCTGATGTGCAGGCCGAGGCCGGTGCCCTCGCCGGACCTCCGCCCGGTCGCGGTCTGCCCGAACGCCTCGAAGAGCTCCTCGATCTCCTCCTTGGCCATGCCCCGGCCGGTGTCGACCACCTCGAACGACACCCGCGCCCGCGCCGCCGCCGCGCCGTCGTGCGCGCCGCCCTCACGCACGCCTGTAGAGCGCCGCGCCCAGGCGCGCAGCGTCACCGACCCCCGGGGCGTGAACTTGAGCGCGTTGCCGAGCAGGTTGATCAGCACCTGCCGGAGCTTCCCCTCGTCGCCGTGGACGTGCTGCGGCACGTCCTGCTCCCGCTCGATCGCGAGCGTGAGCCCCCGCTTCTGCGCCTCGACCGAGAACATCTCCGACAGCCCCGAGAGCAGGGCGTGGAGGTCGAAGTCGGCGTCGACGAGCGTCATCCGGCCGGCCTCGATCTTCGCCATCTCGAGGATGTCGTTCACGAGGCCGAGCAGGTGCTCGCCGCTCTTGCAGATGACCATGAGGTTCTCGCGGTGGCGGTGGCCGAGCGAGAGGTCGCGCTCCATGAGCTGCGCGAAGCCGAGGATCGAGTTGAGCGGCGTCCTGAGCTCGTGGCTCATGTTGGCGAGGAACGCGCTCTTCGCTCGGCTCGCCGCCTCGGCCTCCGCCCGCGCCCTGCGCGCCTCCTCCTCGGCCCGCCGCGCCTCGACGAGCTCCTCGCCGAGCCGCTGCTCCGCGGCGCGGCTGACCGCGAGCTCCTGCTCCTTGCGCTCGAGGGCGCGCTCGCAGGCGAGGAGCCGCCGGCGGAGCGCCCAGAGGACGACCACAAGGAGGGTCCCGACGACCACCGAGGCGGAGATCCCGACCAGCTGCATGCGATAAGCCCCCCACCCACCTGCTGGACGGCGGGATGGGCCGGAGCGCCGATCCCGCCCGAAGGCAGCGATCAGCGTACAGGAGTTCGGGACAGCGCGTGCGGCCCGCGTTCGGCCGCGCCGCGCGGCGCCGCCACGGAAGCGGCGCGCTCGTCAGGCGGCCCACGGAACCGCCGCGCCGCAGCGCGGCGCGGCGGTCGCTGTCCTGCACGCTGGGTGCATCTCTGCGCGCGTTGCCGGCGTCACGGCGCGCCGGCGTCGTCCGGCACGGGCCGCCGACGGGGCGTGATGATCGCGTCGGGCGGCGGCGCGCCGGCGTCCATGCGCGGCGCGGCGTCCCCGCGCGGCGCGGCGCTGCCCCCGAGGGCGGGCGGCTCCGCCGGCGCGGGCGGCTCCCTCGGCGCGAGCGACGGCTGGCGGAGGCCGCGCAGCGAGGCGAGCCGCTCGACGAGGGCGCCGGCCTCCTCGGCCGACAGCTTGACGCGGGCGTGGAGCGCCTTGCCGTCGGCGGCGATCGCGACGCGCTCGAGCACGGCCCCGAGGCCGATGAGCCGCGTCGCGAGGTCGCCCGCGCGCGCGTCGCGGGCGGCGCGCAGCTGCGCGCCGAGCTCGGCGCAGGGGGCCTCGGCGTCGCAGAGGACGGCGCCGTGGACGGCGATCTCGGGGCCGAGCGCGACCGCGGCGCCGCCGGCGACGATCGACGCCGCGGGCGCCCGGCCGGCGCCGCTCAGCGCGAGCTCGCGCCCGAGCTCGGCGCGCTGCTCGGGCGTGAGGACCACGGTGACGCGCGCCGCGCCCTCGCCGACCGCGCGGGCGATGTGGTCGTGCGCGCCGCTCGCGCCGACCGTCGCCGCGCGCCCCTCGGCGGCGTCGACCATGGCGCGCAGGTACGCGCCGCCGCCGAGCAGGATCGGCCCGCCGGGGCGCACGGCGATCTCGCCGCGGCCCTCGTCGCTCGAGTCCCGCACCGCGCGGAAGCTGCCGAGCCCGGCGACGACGGGCTTGCCGCCGCGGGCCTCGATGACCTTCGAGGCGCACGCGAGCAGCGCCTGGTCCTGGACGGCGCCGGCCGCGACGAGCCCGAAGTCGCCGCCCTCGCCCGCCGCCGGGATGGCGATGGCGACCTCGGTGAGCCCGGCCAGCGGGTCGAAGCCGCACACGTCGCGCACCTTGCCGAGCCCCGGGATCTCGCGCTCCTCGCGCAGGAACGAGGCGAACGCGGGAGAGGCGCGCAGCGCCGGCAGATCGAGCGTCGCGACGAGCAGCGCGCCCGCCGGCACGGCGTCGAGCGCGCGGGGCGCGGCGGGGGGGCTCTCCCGCCGCCGGCCGAGCAGCCAGGCGAGCCCGCCGCCGAGCAGGACCCCGACGAGCAGGAGCACGAGGCCGTCTCTGGTCCGCGTCTGCACGCGCGACCCGTTAGCACACGGGCGCGGCGGACGCCCCGCGCGCGGCGCCTACGCCCCGGTGCGCGGCGGCGGCGACCAGCGCGTCCCGTGGACGATGTCGAACACGGGCACGGTCACGTTGAAATTCCAGCGCTTCATGAGCCGCGGGTCGTGGTGCCGCCGGTGGTGCTCGCGGAGCCGCGCGAGCCCCGGGACGCGGTACACCGGGCTCTCCGCCGGCAGGTGATACGCGAGGTGCAGCCACTCGTAGCCGACGAAGAACGCCATCGCCGTCGCGACCCCGAGCAGCGCCGCGTCGCGCGAGAACAGGAGCGCCGCGCCCGCGGCGAGCGGCAGCAGCAGGGCGAGGAGCAGGAGCGCCGAGTAGGGCGGCGTCAGCACCAGCCAGAGCTCGCGGGCGCTCCGCAGCGCCATGTCGTCGGCGGTGAAGGCGAGGTGGTGCTCGCGCTCGTGCCGCTCGCAGAGCACGCCGAGCAGCGGCGCCCGGCGGTGCAGCACCGACCGGTGCGCCCACCACTCGAAGGCGAAGGCGAGCAGCAGCGTCGCCGGCACCGCGAGGAGCTCGACGGCCTCGACGGCGTCGAGGAGCCACACCGCCGCGGCGAGCACGAGCGCCCCGAGCGCCGTGGGCGCCGCGAGGTGGAGCGCCGGGGAATACCCGCGCGGGATCCGCGCCGCGATCGCCGCGCGCCGCGGCCGCCGCGGCCGCCGCGGCGGAGCCGGCTCGTTCACAGCCATCGAAGACTATGAATTTCAAAAAAACAGAACGCAAGCGCGGGCGGGGGCGCCGGCGCGGCGGCGCGCTCAGCTTTCCTGGCGCTCTTCCTGACGATCCACACGCTCCGCGCCGTCCTCGGGCGCGCCTCCGTCCGCCGCGGGCGCGTTCCGCTCGAACAGCCCGCCGATGGCCTCGCCGATGCGGCCGATCTTCGCGGCGAGCAGCACCACGATGAGCAGGAAGGCCGTCAGGGCGATCTCGTTCGGGGAAGCGCCGAGCAACATGTGGCGAGGTCTACCACGCTGCGCGCGCCGCGGGGCCCGTGCGGCGCCCGCCCACGCGCCGCGAGCGCCCGGCCGCGCGCCGGCGATCTGCGGCGGAAGCGCCGCTGCGCGGCGGGAACACCCGAGGCGCCGCGAACCCGTTTGACAGCCCGCCTGCGACCGTTGAGAGTCCAGGCGATACGGGGGCCTGGGTGCTGCTCCGCTGGGCCGCCGCCACGAGATGACCGCCGTGTCCGAGCTCCGCGACGACCACGAAGCCGTGCAGGCGCGCCTGCGCGCGGGCGCCATCCTCCTGGCCGACGCCTCGGCGGAAGGGGCGGCGATCGGCGCGGCGCTGCGGGCCCGGGGCTTCGAGGTGATCGCGGCGCCGATCGACGCGCTCGAGGCGCGCCTCGCGAGCGACGCGCCGCGCGTCGTGATCGTCGACATCGACGAGCCCGGCGCGATCGAGGCGCTCGAGCGCCTCTACCTCCGGGCGGGCGGCGTCGCCGCGTCCGTGCTCCTCGTGGGCGATCCGGTCCGCTCCGCCGAGCTCGATCCGCAGCTGTTCGGGCAGGTGTTCGAGCGTCCGGTCGACATCGCCGAGCTCGCCGCGCACGTGAGCGCGGTCGCGGAGCCGGGGCGCTTCCGCGGGGATCAGGCCGCCGCGGCGCGGATGCCGTCGGGCTACTCGAGCCCGGTCGACAGCGAGGTCCCGTCGAACCCGGACTTCGCCAGCGATCTCGACCCCCTCGACGTCGGCTCGGTGCTGCCGCCGCCGGAGGACGGCGACGCGGTCGGCCCGCGGCTGCTGCCGGCGCGGATCAGCCCGGAGCTCGAGGAGATCCTCGTCGCCGCCGAGCAGCGGGTCACGGCGAAGGCGCACCCGTCGAGCATCCCGGCGGCCGAGGAGGACGTCGACCTGATGCTGTCGCCGGAGCTGCTCTCGGCGCTCGACGAGCCGCTCGATCCGGAGGAGGACGAGCAGCACACCGGCGCGAGCGCGGGCCAGGCGCCGCTCGGCGCCGGCGCGGCGTCGCAGCCGAGGACCAGCTCCGATCCGCACGGCGCCGCGGCCGCGCTGCACCCGCCGGCCACGCGCGCCGAGCACACCGGGCCCGGCGACTTCCTCGCCGAGCTCGCCGAGCCGGGCGAGGACGAGAGCGACGGCGAGCTCCACGCCGATCCGTCGCTCGACGCGCCGTTCGCGACGAAGCGCGCCGGGCTCGAGCTCGCGGCGCTCTCGATCGACCTGCCGGGCAGGGAAGAGTGCGACCACGGCGCCCCGGCGCGCCGGAGCGGCGGGCGCGACGCCGCGCCGCCGACCCCGCGCGAGGCGGGCCGGCCCCACGGCTTCGGGTCGCCGCCGCCGCGCACGGAGTCCCCGTGGGAGCGCTCGCCCGCGCCTTCGCCCGCGCCGCGCGAGGAGCCCGCGTGGGACCGCGCGCTGCCGTCCGCCGCGCGCGGCGAGGACCTCGACTGGCGCGCCCCGTCGGCGCGCCTCGAGCCGAGCGTGCGCCAGCGTTACACCGAGCCGCCGCCGACCCGGTCGCGCGGCGCCCGCGACCCGCGCGCGCCCGGCTTTCCGCCGCCGCCCCCGCCGCCGCCGCCCCCGCCGGGCGTCGCGTTCGTGTCGCCGCCCTCGGTCGAGGTGAGGACCGCGCTGCTGCCGCCGGGCGGCGGGGCCGAGCCCGAGCCGCTGCCGCCCGTGCCGGTCCGCTCCGCCGCGGGGGCGCGCGCGCCGACGCCCCCGGGCGGGCCCGCCACGCTGGGCGCGGGGACGCTCGGGCGCGGCCTCCTGCCGCCGATCCCGCCGAGCACACCGGGCTCGCTCGGCCGCATGCCGCTGCCGGCGCCGCCCTCCGTGGCGATCTCCGGCGCGGCCTTCCGCGGGCCGGCGCCCTCGCCGCCGATGCCGCCCGCGCCCTCGCCGCCGATGCCGCCCGTGCCCTCCGGGCCCGCCACGGTCAGCACGGGCGCGCTCGGCCACGCGCCGCCGCCGCAGATCGTCGAGGAGGCGCCGATCTCGAGCGACGCCTCCTCGACCACGGTGCTCGGCCCGGGCGACGCGCCGCGCGCGCTCGCCCGCGCGGTGGGCAGCCGCGCCTCCGGCTCCCTCGCGATCGCGACCGAGGAGGGCGCGCGGCGGATCGTCCTGCACGAGGGCGATCTCGTCACGGCCGGCTCGAGCGTCCCGGAGGAGACGCTGCTCGCCTTCCTGGTCGGGCGCGGCGACCTCGAGCGCGAGGTCGCCGCGCGGCTCGCGGGCAAGCTCCCCGCGTCGGGCCGGCACGCCGGCGCGGCGCTCATCGCGCACGGCCACCTCGGCCAGGACGACCTCTGGCCGGTCCTGCGCGCGCACGCCGAGTGGGTCATCGGCCACGTCGTGCTCGTCGAGGCCGGCACGTGCGATCTGGAGGCCGAACCGCCGGGCCGCCTCAAGGCCGAGCCCAACGTCTTCGGCGGCGCGACCGGCGCCGAGGTCTTCGTCGAGACGATCCGCCGCGTGATCGCCCCCGAGGTCGCCCTGCGCCGCCTGGGCGGCCCCGGCGCGCGCCTCGACGACGGGGCCCGGCGCAACCTGCTCGGCGAGTGCGCGCTCCGGCGCGAGGAGGAGGAGCTCGTGCGCACCGCGCGCGGCCGGAGCGTCGGCGAGCTCGTGAACGCGGCGGAGCCCGAGAACGCCAGCGTGCTCTACGCGCTCGTCTGCTTGGAGGTGCTCGACGTCCTCATCCCGCCGTCGATCACCGAGGCGCCGCCCCCGCCGGTCGAGGATCCGCTCGACGAGGAGGCGATCCGGCAGCGCGTCCGGGCGCGGCTCGCGCTGGTGGAGGACGGGGACTACTTCTCGATCCTGGGCATCCCGCGCGACGCGACGAACTACGAGATCCGCCGCGCGTACCTCGCGCTCCGGAAGGCGTTCGAGCCGTCGACCCTGCTGACCGCCGCGACCGTGGACCTGCTCGACGACGTGCGGCTGGTCATCGAGGTGCTCGACGAGGCCTACGAGATCCTGCGCGAGCCGCACCGGCGGGAGCGGTACCGGCGGGCGATCGAGGCGGGGCCGCCGTAGCGGGCGATCGAGGCAGCGCCGCCGTAGCGGGCGATCGAGGCAGCGCCGCCGCTCGTCGAGCGGGCCGAGGTCCGCCCCTTGCAAGCGCCCGCGCTGCAGGAGGCATCATGTCCAAGGCGAGCGCATTCATCGAAGCCCTGCGCCGACTCGAAGAGAGCGGCGACGTCGAGCCCATGGCGCGGCTGTTCGCGCCCGACGCCGAGCTCAGCAACCCGACGATCTCGAGGCCGCTCCACGGCCCGGAGGGAGCCCGCGAGTTCTGGCGCGGCTACCGCCACACCTTTGGCGAGGTGCGATCCGAGTTCCGGTGCATCGCCGAGTCCGACAGGGCCTCTCTCCTCGAGTGGAAGAGCCACGGAACGCTGGCCCATGGAGCGGTGTTCTCGTACGAGGGCGTGAGCGTCATCGAGCACCCGGCCGGTCTCATCAGACGGTTCAAGGCGTACTTCGATCCGAGGGCGCTCGGGCTCCAGCTGGGGCGCGCGGCATAACGCCTCGCTTCCGCGGGAGCGCGCCGCGGAATGCCATGGCGCGCGGGGGCGATCGCGGGCCACGGCCGCCCGGCTCGCCGCCGGGATCGAACCGCTGGGCGCGGCGGCAGGGCGTCACTTCTGGAGCGCGGCGGCGACGAGCCCCGGGTTCAGCCGCGCCTCCGCGGGAGCCGGGATGTTCTCGAGCATCTTCGCCTTGTTCATCGCCTGGGCCGTCGCGTCGTAGGCGGCCCAGAGCGACGGCCCCCCGGCGGATCGGTCGAAGAGCTGCCGATTGCGCGCGAGGTCGAGGAGGCTCAGGCCGGTCATGCTGCTCTCGAACTCATCGACCTTCATCCCCTGGGCTCGCGCCATGAGGCCGAGCGCCTCCGAGGGCCGGGCCCGCCAGAACTCGAGCGCTCGGTCCCATCCGCGCAGAAATGCGACGGTGTCCCGTCCGCGCCGCGCGGCGGCCTCCCGGGTCATGAGGAGCACGTCCGTGATCTCGTTCGGGAGCTCGGCGCTCGAGAAGATCTTTTTGGCCCCGTCGGCGACGGCCTGGGAAAGGAAGGGCTCCCAGCTGACGGCGGCGTCGACGTTCCCCGTCCGGAGCGCGTCGGTGGTCTGCTCGAGCGTGAGGTTGACGATCTCGACGTCGGACGTCGACATCCCCGACCTGTCGAGCGCCCGGATCAGCACGAGATGGCTGATGGTGGCCAGGTCGGCCGCCACGCGCTTGCCCTTCAGGTCGCGCATGCTTGCGATCCCGTCGCGGGCGACGATGCCGTCGGCGCCGTCCGAGGTGTCGAGCGCCATGACGGTCTGCAGGTCGATCCCCTGGTCTGCCAGCCGGAGGGCGCCGAACAAGGTCGATGCGACGATGTCGAGCTTCCCGTCGATGAAGGCGCGCTCCATGTCCACGCCGGTGCTGAAGGTGATGATCTCCGCCTCGACGGGCGCGTTCATCTTGTGCTCGGCCGCGATGTAGAGCGGCGAGTATCCCACCCAGACGAGCAGCCCCACGCGGAGCGGCGCGGGCGCAGGCTCGCTGCACGCCGCCGCGAGGAGCGCGAGCAGGGCGAGGCAGGCGAGGAGGCGAGGAGCGTGCATGGGCGTCTCTGATGCTCGTTCGAGCGGTTTCGACCCGCTTGTCGCTCTGGAGCGGTTTTCAGCTGGGTTCGGCACACCGGCGCTCGTCTTCGTCCCCCGTCCCCCGTCTTCCGTCTTCCGTCTCTCGTGCGCGTGCGCGCTGCCTCCGGGGAATCGCGCACGCGCACGCGCACGAAGGACGAGCACGGAAGACGCAAGACGAGCACGGAAGACGAACAACGTCTGCATGAAACCCATGCGAAAATCGCTCTAGGACAAGGGCGGAGGGGGCCGGGGCTCGCCGCGGCGCTCCTCCAGCGGACCGAGGATCGCGTCGCGCTCCTCGGCGCTGTCGTCGAGCGACCTCGGGGGCGGCTCGATCTCGTCGCCTCGCGGCGCCCCGCGCCGCCGGGGGTGGTCCCTGCCGCGCGAGCGCGCCGGGGCGAGGAGCGCGCTCGCGGGGCGCGCGAGCGTGGCGCGCAGCACGAGGAGCACGGCCGCGAACAGGCCGAGCGACGCGGCGCCGGCGATCGCGAGCATCCGGAGCGCGGCGGCGGTCGCGATCGCGTCGACGTCCCGCCGCTGCATGACGAGCTCGATGGCCCCGACCACGTGCTGGGCGGTGATGCCCCCCGCCGGGCTATGGTACATGGGCCGGACGATCGTCAGCTCGCTCCGCTCGTCCAGCAGCTGGACCATCGGCCGGCTGGCGCCCTCGTCGAGGAAGCTGCGCAGCAGCGGAGAGGCGCTCGACGTCCCGACCTCGGGGCGATAGCTGCTCGCGAGGATGTTGCCGGAGAGGTCGGTGAGGCGCACCCGGCGCACGCTGGCGACGAGCGCGCAGTTCGCCAGCACGCGCTGCATCGCGTGCGGCGCCCCCTGCTCCAGGAGCGCCCGCGCGCTGTAGTTGAGGAGGTCGGCGATGGCGTCCCCGTGCCGCGCCAGCGCGGCCGCCTCCTCCTGCCGCGCCTGGTGGTACGCCGCCCCGGCGACGACGAGCGGGAAGGCGACGAAGAGCACGCCGACGCGCAGCGCGACCCTGGACAGGAGCCCGGCGCGCTGCCCGAAGGACGCGCGTCCCCGCTCCTCTCCTGCGCGCGTGGGCTCCCCCATGCGCGGCATGATACACGAGCCCGGTCGAGGGTACCGGCTCACCGGGCGAGGCCTCGAAGCGGGCGGCGCAGGCTGCGGGCGCGGGAGCTCAGGGCGCGCGGCGCTCGGCGGCGGTGAGCGCATCCGAGAGCTCGCGGCTGACGATCCTCGCGCGGAGCGGCGCCTCGGCCGGGAACGTCACGGCCGTGCCCGTCTGCGACGGCGCGACGTCGGCGCCCAGCCGATCGAGGAGGTCCTGGAGCGCCTTGTCGTCGAGCCCGGCGCCGCTCACCCTGGCCCGGAGCGCGCGGACCCGCAGCGGGGCGAGGGCGGCGAACGCCGACGGCGCCGGCTCGGCGCGGATCTCCATGTGATAGAGCAGCGCGGCCGCGGCGCCGCTCGCGTCGCGGCCGCGGAACCAGACGCCCAGGTCCGCCACCTCGAGCGCGGCGCAGCGGGCGTAGAGCGCGCCGAGCTCCGCGCCGGCGGCCTGGTAGAGGCGCTCGGCGACGGCGATGAACCTGGGCCGGACCTGCGCGTCGAAGAAGGCGCGGCCATAGCCGTCGCCGAAGGTCACGGTGATGTGGCTGAACGCGCGGGAGCTCGGGGGGTTGCCCTCCTTGACCGTGACGGTTCCATCGGTCACGCGGCTCAGCGCCGCGTCGAGCGCGGGCGTGAGCCGCCGGCCGGCCGTGATGTCGCCAAGGGACGCGGCGGAGAGCGGCGGGGCGTCCGCGCCGAGCGCCGGGGCGGCGTCGCCGTCGCGCGAGCCCACCGGCGCTGCCCAGGCGCCGGCGGGCTCGCGCGACGGCGCCGCTGCAGCGCCGTCCGGCGAGGGGCGCTCCTCGGCGCCCGGCTCGCCGCCGCCGCGGGCGAGCCAGAGATCGACCTCCCAGCCGACGCCCTCCAGGGGGCCGAGCGCCGCGCCGCTCTGGAGGCGTACGCGGCTCTGCTTGCACGCCTCGCTGACGAGCTGGCGCTGCTGCTCCCGGTGGTGCGGCTCGCTCCTCGGGTTCGGCTCGCGCTCCCCCGACCTCCGGAGCGCGAGGACGCCGAGCCCCGCGAGCGCGACGGCGGCGGCCCCGAGGAGGACGCGGCGCGCGCCCATGGACGGGCGCCTGCTCCGCGTCGTCGCGCTCGCCCGGTCCTCGTCGCCGCCGCGGTCCTCGGGCGCGCGCCGCGCCGGCGTCGCGCTCTCCCAGAGCTTCGCCGTGCTCACCGTCGTCGCGTACCGCCGCGCCGGCGCGCCTCCCGCGGCGGCTCCCCGCGGCGGGTCCGGCTCCGCCGCGTCGCGCGCCGGCTCGGCCCGCGGCTCCGGAAGCGGCGCCGCGGGCGGGGTGCTCCTGGACGCCGCGCCCCGTGGCTCGGCGAGCTCCATCGTGAGCGTGGGGCCCTCGACGTTGACGGGCTCGTGGGCTCCGGCGGGGGCCGTCCGGGCGGTCGGGACGCCCGGGCCGCTGCAGAGGATCCGCTCCAGGGGCGCGCGGGCGCGCTCCGGCGCGAGGGGCGCGAGCGACCGCGCGAGATCGGCGACGGTCTGAGGGCGCAGGTACGGGCGCTTCTCCAGGCAGCTCAGGATGACGCGCTCCAGCTCGTCCGGGATGTCCGCGCGGTGGCGGCGCGGCGGCGCGGGCGGATCGGCCACGATGCTCGCGAAGATCGCGGACGCCGCCTCGGCCTCGAACGGCCGCCTGGCCGTGAGCATCTCGTAGAGGATCACGCCGATGGCCCAGATGTCGGTCCGGGTGTCGACGTTCCGCGCGCAGCGGACGTGCTCGGGCGACATGTACGGCGGAGAGCCGAGGATCATCCGCGTCGCGGTCAGCTTGCTGTCCGCGCCGAGCGCGCCCGCGTCCAGGGTCTTCGAGATCCCGAAGTCGATCACCTTGATCTGGCTCGAGCCGTCCTCCCGCTCGGCGAGGAAGATGTTGCTCGGCTTCAGATCGCGGTGGACGATCCCGAGCGCGTGCGCCTCGGCGATCGCCTCGCACACCTCGAGGACGTAGCCCACGGCGTCCTCGATCGAGAGCGGCCCGCGCCGCTCGATGAGCTCGGCGAGGTTGATCCCGCGGAGGAGCTCCATGACGAAGTACGGCACGCCCGCCTCGGTCGTGCCGACGTCGATGACGTGGGCGACGTGCTGGCTCGTGATGGCGGCCGCCGCCTGCGCCTCGCGGAGGAAGCGCGTCACGTCCTGCGCGTCGCGGTTCTCCTCGGGGAGCAGGAACTTCAGCGCCACGCGCCGCTTCAGGGTGGTGTGGCGCGCCGCGACGACGACCCCCATGCCTCCCTGGCCGATGACGTGCTCGATGCGGTACTTGCCCCCGACGATCTCACCGGGTCCCGGGATCCCCCGCAGCGAGCCCGGTCGGTGAGGGCCGCCTCCCGCGCTGCTCATCGACGGGCAGCTTACACGAGCGATCGGCCGGCGGAGACCCTTTCGCGCGCGCGGAGCGTGCTCCGCGCGGCGCCTCGACGCGCGGATCTCCGCCGGATCTCTGCTTCAGCTCGAGCACGCGGCGTAGCGCCGCTCGCCGGCCCGCGCGATCGCGTCCACCACGATCTCGCCCTGCTCGACGCCGATGAGCGCCGCGGAGCCTTCCTCCAGCTGGCCGCGGAGGATGAGCTCGGCGAGCGGCGCCTCGATGAGCCGCGCGATCGTGCGCTTCATCGGCCGGGCGCCGAGCTCGGGATCGAACCCGCCGGCGTCGAGCAGCGCGTCGATCGCCGCCGGCTCGACCTCGAGCTCCACGCCGCGCGCCTCGAGCTCGCGCTCCAGGCCGCCGAGCAGGCGGCGCGTGATCTCGGCGACGTCCGCCCGCGTGAGCGGCGAGAAGCAGAGGACCTCGTCGATGCGGTTGTAGAGCTCGGGCGGGAGCGCGGCGCGGGCGGCGGAGAGCATCGCCTCGCCGAGGCGCTCGGGCGACACGGCCCCGGAGGCGCGCGCGAAGCCGACGGCGCGCTCGGACCGGAGCGCGCCGGCCTCGGCCGCGCCGAGGTTCGAGGTCATCACGAGGACGGTGTTCGTGAAGTCGACGCGCCGGCCTCGGCCGTCGGTCAGGCGGCCCTCGTCGAAGACCTGCAGGAACGCCTCGAGCACGTCGCGGTGCGCCTTCTCGATCTCGTCGAGCAGCACCACCTGGTACGGCCGCCGCCGCACCGCCTCGGTGAGCTGGCCGCCCGCCTCGTGGCCGACGTAGCCGGGCGGCGCGCCGACCAGGCGCGCGACCGCGTGCGACTCGGCGTACTCGGAGAAGTCGAGCCGCGTCATGGCGTCCGGCGAGTGGAACAGCGCCTCGGCGATCGCCTTCGCCGTCTCGGTCTTGCCCACGCCGGTCGGGCCGAGCAGGAGGAACGATCCGATCGGCCGGCGGGCGCGCAGGCCGGCCGCGTTCCGGCGCAGCACCCGGGCGATGCGCGCGAGCGCCTCGCCGTGGCCGACGACCTTGTCGGCGAGCAGCGTCTCCAGCGCGAGCATCCGCTCGCGGTCGGTCTCGAGCAGCCGCTCGACCGGGAGGTCGGCGAGCTCGGCGACCACCTCGGCGACCTCGGCGGGCCCGACCTGCCGCGCGGGCTCGCGGAGCTCGGCGCGGGCGCTCTCGGGCGGGCGCGCGCGCCGGCGCGTGCGGGCGCCCGCGAGGTCGAGGATCGAGAGCGCCTTGTCGGGCAGCGCGCGCCCGGGCAGGTAGCGCACCGACCAGGCGACGGCCGAGGCGAGCGCCTCGTCGGTGAACGCGAGGCCGTGGTGCGCGCCGAGCCCGACGGCGACGCTCTGGAGCAGCAGGAACGCCTCGTCCTCCTCGGGCTCGTCGATCTCGACGACGGTGAAGCGCCGCGCGAGCGCCGGGTCGACCTCGATGCTCTTCCGGTACTCCTCGGGCGTGGCGGTGCCGATCAGGGTGAGCTCGCCGCGGGCGAGCGCGAGCTTGAGCTCGGCCATCGCCTCGTCGAGCGCGCCGCTGCCGAAGAGCTCCGACATGCCGTCGATGAACAGGATGACCCGCCCGCCCGCCTCGCGGAGCTCCGCCCGCAGCGCGGACAGGCGCTCGCTCAGCGCGCCGCGCGCGCCCGTGCCGGCGAGCAGCTCCGACGGCACGAGCTCGACGACGATGCGCGGCTCCCGCTCCTCGAACGCGAGCCGGTGCGCGATGCCGCGCGCGACGGAGGTCTTGCCCACGCCCGCCGGGCCGAGGAGGCAGGGGTTGTTCGCGTGGCGCTTGGCGAGGACGTCGAGCGCCTGCTCGATCTCGCGCTCGCGCCCGACGATCGGCTCGAGCTCGCCCTGGGCCGCGGCGAGCGAGAGGTTGTGGCCGAGCGAGGCGAGGGCCGGGAAGCGCGCGCGGTCGAGGGTGAAGCGCGCCGCGACGGAGCTCGCGGCGGCCGGGAGCCCCGCGAGCGGCCGCACCACGGAGGGCGGGACGGGCGAGGCGGCCGCGTCGTCCGCCGCGAGGGCGCGCCGGGGCGCGGGCGTGAGGGCGGTCGGCTCGGCGGGGAGGGCCTCGCCGGCGCTCGGGGCCGCGATGGGCCTGCGCGGCGGCGGGAACAGCGGCACGGTGACGCCGGGGCCGGCGCCCTTCGAGGGCCGCGGCTCCGGCACGACGACGCCGGCGCCCTTGGAGGGCCGCAGCTCCGGCACGGCGACGCCGGCGCCCTTGGAGGGCCGCAGCTCCGGCACGGCGATGCCGGTGGCCTTGGACGGCCGCAGGTCGGCCGAGGGGCGCGGCGTGCGCTCTGGACCTTCGACGTCGCCGCGGGCGCGGCGCGCTGGCGCCGTCTTGGCCGGCGCGGCCGGCTTCTCCGGCGCGCCGCCGTCGTGGACCACCCGGATGGGCGTCCGCCGCGCCTGGACCACGCCGAGGGCGATCTGGAGCGCGGCGGTCCTGAGGCGCGCGAGGTCGACGCCCGACTGCGTGAGGGCCCGGTGCGCGGCGGAGCTGCGGTCGGACAGGAGCGCGAGCAGCAGGTGGAGCGCCGCGGGCTCCTTGGCCGTCGCGCGCTTGGCGACGTCGCGCGCGCCGCCCATGGCCCTGCCGATCGGGTCGGGGCCCTCGTCGTCGACCGATCGGCTCGCCTTGAGCAGGGCCTCGTCGTCGAGCCGCCGATCGCGGAGCAGCTCCGCGGCGGGGCCTCCGCTCAGGGCGATGGCGGCGAGGAGGTGCACGCTCGACAGGCGCTCCTTGCGCTGGGCGGCGAGGTCCTGCGCGAGCTTGCGCAGCGTGACGAGCTCGGCGTGGGAGCGAGGGCTGGTCATCCTTGCAGAGGTCTCCAGGCCCCGGGTTCGCATGCCGGGGGCGGGAGGGCCAAATTTCGGATCGGAGGTCCCTTGCCCGCCCCGGCGTCCGCCAGGACGAGCTCGCGCGGCGCCGCTCGGGCCGGCCCGCGGTTGTGCCCGGCGCGCGCCGCCCTGTCCCGTGCGACACGACGGAGGTCGGCGGCTCGCCGGAGACGCTCAGCCGACCCCTCGTCCAGGTGCTACGCGCCAGGCACCCCGAGCTCTACGCGCCCCCGGAGCGTGGTACCGGACCTCGGCCTCCACCCGGCATACGCGGCAGTCCCTGCGTCGGTTCATTGACAGCGGCGCCAGGGGATCAGCCCATCGATATAGTTGAACTTGACGGCTGCTCTCCCCGTGCCACCGATCGTGGCGCGGAGCTGCACGTTGACCGTGGCCGAGGTGGCGCCGCACGGGGCGCTGCCCGCTTGTCCCCCGGCAGGGATGGAGAGCAGCTCGAACACCCCTTCGACGTCCGTGTCGACAAACGCCTTGGAGACGCTGGCCGTGCCGGCCAGTGATCGGCTCGCTTGAACCGTGACGACAGCTGCGTCTTCGGTATACACGTCACCAAACACATCCAGGGACGGCGCATCGAACGTGTAGCCCGCTGGAAACGTGTAGGTGACCTCGACGTCGCAAGCGACGTCGTACGTGCCAAAGTCGTCGCGGCCCCCGCGAGCGTCATCGAACGTGAGCGCGTATTCCGTGTTGAGGGCCCCGACCTGCGTATTCATGGTTCCGCAGCCGGAGGCAGTTGCCGTGATCGAGACCTGGCTCGGGTCAGGCACGTCGCCGCCGTCGAGGGCGGCCGGCTGGCCTTCCACCATCTCGACTTCGTCGGAGGCGTCGGCGCATGCGACGCACAGGGAGGAACAAAGCAGCATCGCAAGGCACGACCGAACATGACGGTTCAAAAGCTCGCTGGTAAGTTGGAATCGTCTCATAAAGTCCTCTCGTGGTGACCGGAAAATTCGGCCCATCGCAAACCGCGCGCCATCCGGGTCGCGGCGGCGATGGTGCGTTCCCCCCGTGGGGCCGCGCGGCGTCGCTTCAGTCCGTGACCAGAGGCCCGATGCGGTCGGCGAACGGCCACCCCTGGCTCTCGTCGATGTGGATCTGCCAGTCGAACGCCCCGCGGAGCGTCGGGTGGTTGCCCTCGACCTCGTTCCACGTGGGGATCGCCTCGTCGATCGACATGTAATGCTGCTCGTCCCAGATCCCGAAGCCCACGACGACGTGCGTGGGACCGAGCAGCCGGACCCACTGGTCCACGTTGTTCACGATGTAGGACTGCTGGTCGAGGTCGGGGCCGTCGTAGTACTGCGGGGCGGCGTAGTCCATGGCGCCGGCGTCCACCATCGCCTTGCAGAAATCCTTGTCGCGCTGGTTCCAGGGCGCCGGAGGCGCGGTGATGATGAAGCCGGGGAAGCGCCGCTTCAGCTCCAGGCTGATCCAGATCATCTCCTCGGTGTCGGGGTTCTGGTTGGCCTCGAAGGTGTTCCAGTCGATCCCGTCGAACCCACCCAGGTCGTTGTAGATGCCGACCACGCTGTCGACGAACGTCTGCGACTTGCCGCGGTCCGGGAAGCTCATGCCCTGGCCGGCGCCGCCGATGGAGAGGATGATCCTGCGATCCTGGGTCGTCCGGGCGTACTGGATGTCCTCCTTGAGGTGCGTCGCCGCTCCCCTGTCGTCGCCCGACGGCGTCCAGGTGACGGCGCCGGTGGTGCCGGGCGGCCCTCCCACGGGATGCGCGGCGAAGAGGTAGATGAGGTTGTAATTGCTGTTGATGTCGCGGATGCGGACGGGCGACGGCGTCCAGTTGGGGTAGTAGCCGGCGACGACCTTCGCGGGGAGCGCGCCGACCGCGCCGGGCTCGGGGGCGTCGGCGCAGGCGGAGTAAGGCTCCCAGAAGTACGTGCTGACCGTCGGGATATAGCCGGGATTGTCGTGCTCGGCGATGTAGGCCGACCCCTGGTAATTCACGATGGCGCCCTCCGCGTACCATTGACCTTCGTGCCATTCCGGATAGTCAGCGCACACGGCAGATTCGTTGTGCCCTACATCGGCCTCGCCCTGCGACGACCCGGAATCGAGGCATCCGATCCCGCCCGCGGCGATGGCGACAAGGAGAAAAGACATCCTGGCAGCAGTGAAGGTAGAATTATGCAGCATGGCAGAACCCTTTCGCACATCGGCCCAGAGCACACAGGACAGCTCGCCTCCCGGATCCGGGCAGCTCATGGACTTGATGGCGCGACGGGGATCAGCCCTTCAGATTATTTGATCAGGGCTTGTTCGGCCCGTTCGCTCGTACGCCGCGTGATGATGCGGTTACGAACGGGTTAACCATGCACCGAGGTGCGGCATTTCCTGTCGCGCCGAAATCATCCGTGGTCGCGGGACCACGGGACCGATGCAAGCCCCATGGCGGGTCCGCCTGGACGTAACCACGTTCAGCGCGCTGGCGCGGCACCTCCGAGCTCGAGCGGTGGCGTCGCGCGCCCGGTGACATGTCACGGTCGCGGCGTGACATGTCACGGTCGCAGCGGGACATGTCACGCCGCGACCGTGACATGTCACGGTCGTGGCGCGAAGAGCGCCGCGGTCACCCCCGAGGCGCCGACAGAGCCCTGGCCCCGCGCGCGGAATGGAAAGCGCCGTCATTGGCCGATATTCCCGGCATCCGCGGCAGGCGGCCCCCGGAGCGGGTTCGCCAGGTCCGCTGAAGCCGCCGGCGAGCCACGGCCGGCACGGCTTTTGCTGAAAACGGACGGTTGAGGAAGCGGACTCATCATCGCTCCCACCGAGAGCTCAGCCCGTCGCTGTCCGGCGTCGTCGAGACGATCACCGGCGAAGGGCCGCCTGCGCCCACCATGGCGGTTCGGCGCATCGTGCAGGGCTTTACCTGCGAAGCAGGTCTCTGGAACCAGAGCAGGAGGAGCGCCCCGCTGCCGTGAAGGGAATATCGAAGTCAGTGAGAGCGACATTAAAAAAGCTATCAGTCGCCGGCACGCTCGCGGTGCTCGGCACCTGCTTCAACACCCCAGCGTATGCCGTCGGAAACGGCATCGTGGACAACGGGAACCAGTACCCTCACGTGGTGAGGCTGAACTTTGCAAGCGGCTACTGCAGCGGAACGCTGATCACACCGTTCTGGGTCGTCTCAGCGAAGCACTGCTTCCTGAACGATGACGGGACCCTCAAGAACCAGAACTTCAGCGTCTCCCTAACCACGAATCCCGACGCGGCCTCGCCCGCCACCACCTTCATGCACACGACGGCCGTGTCGGGCCCGGTCTTCGTCGGCTCCACCGTGCCGAACAGCACATGGGACGACGACGAGCGGTCGCGCGACATCGCCGTGTTTCGCCTGGACACCCGGGTCCCGCGCACGCTGGCCCGGCCGCTCCACCTGCCGGACGAGGACGCGTGCGGCTCGGTCTTCGACGGTACCATCGTGGGATTCGGGGGCGACACGGACGACATCCTCGTCTGCAGCGATATCCCCTCCTTGCGGAGGTACAGCAGCAGTCCGCTCGAGTACGACCGCTCGCACGAGGACTACGGCGACATCTTCTACGACACCTCGATCTGGACGCTGGTGAACTGGCCTTGGGTGTGCGACGAGTACGAGGGGAGCTACGGCGGCGACTCCGGCGGACCTCTCCTGGATGACGAGGGCAGGCTCTGCGGCGCGGTCAGCGGCAAGACGTTCGGAGGGGCCCTGCCGGGCACCTACTTCCTGGAGAACGTCTTCGCCGCGCTCGACAGCGGCGAGGCGCGGAGCTTCATGCTCGGCGCAGTGACCCCCGCCGGAAACCGCATCATCGACGCGAAGGGCAACTTCGACGGTGAGTGCCAGAGGTTCATCGACGAGTGCGACAGGTTCGGCTTTTGCAACGAGACCGACACGGACGTCGACGGCATCATCGACGTGTGCGACAACTGCCCGACGATCGCCAACCCGGAGCAGGCCACCGATCCCAACGATGACGCGGATGGCGACGGCCTCGGCAACGCGTGCGACATGTGCCCCACCCAGGTGACCAATCAGTGGGTAGGGCCGGCGACGAACTGCAATTTCGAGGCGGAGCTCGCCGCCTCTTATCCCGACGCGACCGAGCTGCCCATCATCCGCGCCGACTCGCCTACCCTCGCGGCCGATCTTCAGCTGTACAGGGATACGTTCCGCCCGAACGCGTGCGACCCCGTACCTTGCACCAAGGCGGACCTGACCCAGGGCGGCTCGCTGCCCGCGGCCGAGATCCCTCCTGTGCCGAACGGCCAGGCCGAGTGCCCCGTGTGGGAGCCCTGCCGCTGGGAGTTGCGCAACCGGATCAACTTGAAGCCGGTAATCGGCAACGTCGGCGCCAACAACACGAGCGGGACACTCAAGCTGAAGTGGTGCGACTGCCCCAACTACGACACCGACACGCTGGAGGGGCGGTTCGCCTGCGATCATGACCCGCTGACCGACTGCAGACGAGAGTCCGCAGAGTTCACCACGCACCCAAAGTGGCACAATCTCTCCACCAAGGCGAGCGGATCGAGCACCGCCGACAACGGGTGGGCGAACGGAAAGAGCCTCGGCATCTCGTACACTCTGCCGTTCAACGACAATCCGGAGCACATCAAGCGGACCGTCGACTGGGACTTCCTCGATCTCGGGGCCAGCCACGTGCAGACGGGCACCTATAGCCGCCGCGTCCAGGGGGTGCTCTTCAGCCACCTGACCAGCTTTTCCCCGGTGACCGGGTACAACCAGACCCAGGCCATCAAGTTCGGCAATTACTATTTCTCCGGCGACGCTTCCCTCGTCGCCACGAGCAGGCCGATCATCCCGCCCGACGCCATCAACCTTAAAGACAGGTATTTCTGCCCCGAATGCCCCTTGGGCTATACCGACCTGTATCAGTCCCATGACCCAGTGATCAACCTGCCCCGGATCTACCGCGCTACGCCCACGGGGTTGGCGCTCGTGTCCGGGCTCTCCGCCCCCGTGACGAGCCTCTACGCCGACGCCGCCAGCGGGGCCGTCAGCCTTGTCGCCGTCGCCGAGCCGTTCCGGCGGCTCCTCCGCGACCAGATCCCCGGCGAGACGCTCCTGAGGGCCGTCGCGCTCGACGGCGCCGATGACAACCAGCTCGAAGCTCAGGTCTTCAGCACCAAGTTCGACGGACCGCCGCTCGTCTCGTATTCCGCTGGCCAGGGCAGCTCCATCCCGTTGAACGGGCCCGTGCTGCACGGCAACGAGGCGCGCGTGCTCTCGGCGACCACCCGCCGGCTCCTCGTCATCGGCGGGACCGTCGACGGCCAGCCCGCGTCGCAGCCCAACCCTTCGGCCTGGATGCTCGACGTCGACTCGGAGCTCTGGACCGAGATCCCGATCCCAGGGAGCACCCTGCCTGGCGCCGTGATCAGCGCCACCTACCGCCTGGAAGACCGCTCCGTTTACCTGCTCGACAAGGTCGGTGGCGTCCTCAGGCTGAGGCGGTGGCAGCCGCAAAAGGAGGTCGAGACGCTGGCCCAGTTCCCTGTGTGGTGGAACGACTTTCAGAAGTACTGGCTGGCCCCGGGCGAGGCGGGCGATCTGATCCTGGCCGCGACCTCCCCCATCACCTCCCCGTGGAATACGGCATCGCGGGCGGCGTTCGCTCGGTTCACCGTCAACGCGGGCGACCTCGGATTCGCCGGCCTCAAGGAGATGGCGATGTGGCTCAGCGGCGCCCCGCTCGTGGGTGTGAACACCATGTCCGTGTCCCAAAAGCATCCGGACAGCAGCATCTCTACGACCGAGGTGCCGCTGATGACCGGCTTCAGCACGCCCTCGAGCACCAAGATGCCCACGCTATTCTGAGCCATGCAACACGACCTCCTTGCTAGTCTCGCGGCGCGCGCCGTGCCGCTCTTCTTCTCCCTCTCGGCCCTCTCGGCGAGCTGCTCTCGCGGCGCGCCGGAGCCTCCGAGCCTCGACGGCACCGGCGGACATAGGGCGGCCGGTGACGCGAGCCAGGGCAGCACGCACGCGTCCGGGACTGCAGGCGAGGCGGCGACCGGCGCCAGCGTCCCGGGTGACGCTGGCCCGGGCGCTCCCCCTGATGCGTCTGAACATCCAGGGGACAGCACCTGGAGGGCCACGCGTTGGCTCGACCGGTGCCAGATCGACGTCGCCGACGAGCCCGGCAAGGCGCTGCCGCACTTGCGCTGGGAGCAGTGCCCGGGGAACGCTCCGGGCTGCACGTCGCTCGCCGTCGACTGGGACGCCGACAAGTATCCACGAACCGCCTCGCCGAGCGTCGTTCGATGGGGCGACGGCTACCGCGTCGGGCTGTACCTCCAGTACCGGGGTGAGCGACGGACCGGCGTCTACGACGCCGACGGGAGGCCGCTCGCCGCATGGCGCTACAGAGACCTCGAGCCGACCGTGCCCGAGGCCGACCCGAAACCGGAGTACTGCATACCGACGGTGCCCAGCGTCGGTCATGAGCGGGTATGGCTCGGCGCGCAGAGGGTGAGCGTCGCGACGCCCGGCTCGGCCTACCTCGTCTCCGGCTACGACGCGCTCGCCACCGCGAGCCAACCCATCCCGGTCGACGCGCTGAGCCAGGGCCTCCACACGAGCGACGACACCTTCGCGCTCTCGGGGCCCGGGCCCGGCACGATCAACATCTACGACAGGATCAGCAACCAGGCCAAGAGGTTCGGTCGCCCGTCAGGCAACGACGCGCCATCGTTCGACCAGATGTATCCAGTCGGCGATCATGCGCTCGGCCTGGCGGTCTTCGAGGTCGGTACGTCCGAGGGGTGGATCTGGAACCGCCGGACCCACACCATCGAACCGCTGCTCCGGGCGGAGTCGCCTCGGGTCGTCGCTGACATCAAGAGCGACGGGCAGACGCTCGTGTGGCTGGAAGCGGAGCCCTTCTCCGACGACGGGTTCTACGGGGCGTCCAGCCTCTGGACCAGCCCCTTCGCGGCGACGAAGGCGGATCTCGCGCCGAAGAAGCGCCGGGCGGGCCCCATCATCGGATACCCCATCTCGGCCGCCGGGGAAGGCTTCTATGCCGTCTACGCGATCGGCGAGAAGGTGATCCACGTCTACCGCCTGTCTGACGCCCATCACTGGTCGTTCAAGACGCCGCCCGAGCTCTTCGACATCGAGAACATCGCTCACGTGGACTCCCGCGAGGTCTGGGTCTGGGTCCGGGGCGGCATCGTGCGCCAGGCGATCTCGGAGCTCGGCCCCGGCGATCCCGCCCCGTGATGTCCGACCCGCACACCCAGCGGCACGCCCCATGGCGGGGTCCGCCTGCCCGTGGCGGGCTCACTGCTGCGGCGCTGCTGAGCGCACCGTCGTGACGAGCTCAGCAGACCGGCCTCAGATGATCAGGATGACATCGATATCGCCGTCGCCCGGGAGCGCCACCCCCGCGGGCACGTGAGGCGCGTTGGCCGGCGCCAGGCGGAGCGCGCCGCACGACCGCGTCACCGAGCTCTCGGGCGGAGCCCCGCCGGCGTCGGCCTGGCCTCCGCGCCGCTCGCCGTGCCCGCGGTTCGCGCAGCCGGCGATCGCGGCGCGGACCGCGCGGAAGACGCTCTCCGCGTCGAGCCCGCCGAGCTCCTCTGCCGCCCTGGCGAGGCGCTCGTCGACGCATCGGGCGCACGGCGTGGAGCTCGCCGCGAGCCGCACGATGAGCGTCGCCTCCGGACAGGCGAGCTCTGCCTTGTCGAACGGCACCGCGAGCGACGAGCCCCTGCCGACATCGACGCTGACGAGGAGAGTGTCGCCGTCGCGTACCACCACGGTTTCGCGCGGATGTCGGCCGCTCACGCGTTCTGGAGCTGACTCACGATGACTTGTGTTGACGAGGATCCACAGGCGATCTGAGCTCGCCTGCCCGCTCTTCTCCACAGCGTCGCTGGTGCGGCTCTCTGCCATTCGCACGCCCTCCGAGGAGGCGAACCTATCGCCGCCGGAGGCGGACGGCGATAGGTCCACCGGACAGACAATGTCCTGACCATCAGGTCCGCCGGGACGCTGCTGCCCCGGGCGAACGCGTGAGAGCAGCCAGGGCTCGCTGCGTCCGTTGCGCCATCCGGCGCGAGGCGGTAAGCACAACCACGGACTGGAGGCTGAAGCGTGGATGAGCCGGAGCGACGCGACGAGGACCCGGAGCAGGGCGCGGGCGAAGGCGGAACGGACCGCGCGTCGCTCGGCATCTTGTTCCTCGCAGCGGCGTTCGCGCTCGCGCTGCTGCTGACCGTGGTGGGCCTCCTCGCCTTCGCGGCGATGAGCCCGCGGTCGCCGGCGCCGCCCGCGCTGCGCGGCGAGCGGGACGGCGCCGATGCCGCGCTGCTCGGCGATCGGGTCTGCGTCGCGCCCCTCCTGCGCGGCGACGCTTCACGGGCCGTCTGAGGGCGCGCGGGCGTAGCGCCGCGCTCGGCTGCTGCACGGACCACGACGCCGCGCGAACTGGACGCTGCGCGGGAGCGTGGCCGCCACGCGCGCTCGGCTGCCGCGCGGGGCTGAGACCGCCGCGCGCGCTCGGCTGCTGTGCGGAAGCGTGACCGCCGCGCGCGCTCGACTGCTGGGTGTGCTCGACTGCTGGGTGCGCTCGGCTGCCGCGCGGGCTAGCCGCAGGTCTTCTGGACGATGGCGAGCAGCGCCCCGAAGTCGACAGGCTTCTTCAGGTAGGCCGTGCCCTCGGGCGGGCCGTCGTGGCCGGAGACGATGGTCACCGGAATGGCCGCGAGCGCGTGCACCTGCTTCAACGCGGCGAGCATCTCCTCGCCGGTCATCACCGGCATCATCAAATCGAGCAGGATGAGCCCGGGCGGCGGATCTGCCTCGTGCAGCAGATCGAGCGCCTCCCTGCCGTTGCTGGCGCAGTAGACATCGTAGCCCGAGGCTTCGAGCATCTCGCGGAGCATCTCGCGGAGCTCGGCGTCGTCGTCGACCAGGAGGACGGGGGCGCGCGGATTCGGGGGAATCGGCGTCAGGCGCGGCGCGCCGGGCCCGTCGGTTGGCCGTGGTTCACTCATTTCTGTCACCTCTCCCAGGCTGCGCGAGCATGTCGAAGCGATAGCAGGCGCAGGCCGCGCACGCATTGCATGGTCTCAGCATCTTCGGATCTTCTCCGGATCCATGGTCCCGGGCTGCGCGAGGCGGCTCCGGCTCCACGCCCCATCGGAGGGCAAGGGGCGTGGCGGGAGCGCGGGCGCCGCGAGCGAAGCCATGCGAAGCGCCGAGGGTTACGGGAGTTGCGCCGCGGGTCAAGCTTCTCGGCTCGCCGAGAGCGACACGGCGCCCGCCGCGCCGCTTTCGCCGGCGCCGCCGCGCCCGCCAGCGCCGCCGCTTTCGCCGGCGCCGCCGCGCCCGCTGCCCTCGCTGCCCCCGCCGCGCTCGCCCCCGCCGCCCGCGCCCTCCGCCGAGCCGGACCGGAACCCGAGCGCGCGCGCCTGGGCGGGGCGCGTGTGGCGACGGCGCCATATCACCGCGTCGAGCATGTAATGGGTCGCCTGCGGGAGCGCGAGCAGCGGCACGAGCAGCGCCCGCGCGCGCGGGCCGAGGAGCGGCTCGTCCACGGCGCCGCCGAAGAGCTCCGGCCGGTCGTGCCAGACCAGCCGATCCCAGAGCATCTCCTCGACGAACGCGAGCGCCAGCGCGAGCCCGAGGAAGGCGAGGAGCCCGCCGGCGAGGACCCGCGCGAGCAGCGAGCGCGGCGCCTCGCGGGCCCGCTCCCGCGCGTACGCGAACACGAGCGCCATGTACGGCACCCCGTGGACGATCACGTTCGTGACCGTGAACTGGAAGTCGCTGTCGGTCGCGACGATGCCGACGTACCAGGTCGCCGCGGTCGTGCCCACGACCACGTGCTTGCCGAGGTTCAGCGGCGCGCGGGCGACGCAGGCTCGGTGGAGCGCGCGGGCGACGTACGCGACGGCGAGCGCGGCGTACACCGCGCCGAGCGGGGCCACCGCGGCCGCGAGCCGCGGCGAGCTCACGAAGTCGCCGTCCACGAACCACGCGAACGCGCGCGGCGGGTGCGCGTGCCAGTAGAGGAGCGGCCACCCCGTCGCCGCGTAGATGAGGGCGTCGTCGAGGAGGCGATCGACGCGCGAGCGCTCGCCCGCGAGCGCGCGGTAGATCGCGACCCACCCGATCTGCTGGCGCACGAAGTGGATCACCGCGGCGTAGGCGAGCGCGCGCCAGAACGAGAGCTCGGAGGCGAGGTGCAGCGCGACGCCGGCGGCGTAGCAGGCGAGCGGCACGGCGGCGTAGAGCGCGGGGTGGCGGCGGAGCTCCTCGGGATCGAGGTAGGTGCGGAAGAGCGTCGTGTGCACGTGGGCCACGTCGACGCCGACCACGAACAGCAGGAAGCCCCACGCGGGGAGCGCGCCGCCCGAGGAGAGCGCCGCGAGGGCGAGCGCGACCGCCGCGGAGCCGCCGAAGACCGCGAGGTCGACGCCGCGGCCCCACAGGAAGCCGCCGCGGGCCGCGGGGGCGGGCGCGGCCGGCAGCGCGCCGAGGAGGTCGGGCCCGGCCGTGGCCAACGCCGAGACCCGCGCGTCAGCCGTGGATGGCCGCGGAGATGATCCAGGCGAGGCCCAGGATCACCGAGCCGATCACGATCGCGAGCGCCGTGTTCTGGTCCTCCTCGATCTCCTTGCGGATGGAGAACGGGGTCAGCTTCGTGATCAGCACGAACGCCAGCAGGAAGACGAGCAGCCCCAGGGCGACGAAGATCAGCGTTCCGACTACGGCTTTCATCAGGTTTTGAGCGTCGGGCATCGGCGGTTCTCTCTGAGCGCGGGGCGGCGCGCGGCGCGCGCTCGCGACCTCGGAAGCTGCGGCGTGAGCCTACGCGAGACCGCCGGCAGCGTGAAGCGCGGTCGCCGCGTCGCGCGGCGGGCGCGCCCGGCCGGCGACGTGCTATCGCCCTGCGGTGTCCACGACCGCGAGCCGAACCCTGCTCCGCGGCGCCCTCACGGCCGGGCTCGCGGCGCTCGGCCTGCTGAGCGCAGGCGCGCCGTGTCCCGCCGCCGCGGCGCCGCCCGCCGACAAGCCCGCGCCCGGCGCGGCGAAGCCCGCCGACAAGCCCGCGCCGGCCGCCGCGGCGAAGCCCGCCGACAAGCCCGCGCCGGCCGCGGCGAAGCCCGCCGACAAGCCCGCGCCGGCCGCGGCGCCGCCCGCCGACGAGCCCGCGCCCGCCGCGGCGAAGCCCGCCGACAAGCCCGCGCCCGCCGCGGCGAAGCCCGCCGACAAGCCCGCGCCCGCGGCCGCGGCGAAGCCCGCCAGCAAGCCCGCGCCCATCGCCGCAACACCGCCCGCCGGCAAGCCCGCGCCCGCGCGCCCGCCGCGCGTCGCCGCGGCCTCGCCGAAGGGCGCCGCGGCGCCGCCTTCGGACGCGCCGATCGAGCTCGCGATCCCCGTCGAGCGCGCCACGCTCCAGAACGGCCTGCGCGTCGTGATGAGCCCCGACAAGAGCTCGCCCACGGTCGCGGTGGCCGTCACCTACGACGCCGGCTCGCGCGACGAGCCGAACGGCAGGAGCGGCGTCGCGCGCCTCGTGATGGGATTGATGGCCCGCGGCAGCCGCAACGTGGCCGCCGGCGAGCACCTGCGCCTCGTGGCCGAGCGCGGCGGCGAGCTCCACGCCGAGACGGAGGTCGACCGCACCACCTACGCGGAGACCCTGCCCGCGAACGAGCTCGCGCTGGCCCTGTGGCTCGAGGCCGATCGCATGAGGTCGCTCGATCTGAGCGCGCAGGCCTTCGAGGCGCAGCGCAGGGACGCGCAGGAGCGCCGCGGCGCGATCCTCGGCGCCGCCTACGGCCAGGGCGGCATCCGGCTGCGCGAGCTCGTCTTCCAGGGGTACTGGCCCCACGAGCACCCCGCGCTCGGCGACGCGGACGACCTCGCCGGCGCCGAGCTCTCCTGGGCCCGCGACTTCCACGCCGCCTACTACGGCCCGAACCGCGCGGTGCTCGCGATCGCCGGCGGCTTCGACCCCGGCGAGGCGATGGAGCTCGTGCGCCGGTACTTCGACGGCATCCCCGCCGTCTCCGCCGCGCCCTTCAAGGACGTCCCGTTCCCCGAGCAGACGAGCCAGCGCACCGGCGTCGTGAGGGACGCCGCCGCCCGTGCCCCGGCCATCCTCTACGGGTGGGCCGTGCCGCCGCTCGGGCACCCGGATCACCACGCGCTCTCGCTCGCGGCCTTCGTGCTCGGCGGCGGCGAGAGCTCGCGCCTCGAGGCGCTCCTCGTCGGCGACAAGGCGGTCGCGCAGTCGGTGCGGGTCGCGATCGACCGCCACCGCGGGCCCGACCTCTTCTCCATCGACGTGCGGCTCGCCGAGGGCGCCCGCGTCGGCGACGTCGAGAAGCTCATCGAGGGCGAGATCCGGACGCTCGCGACGGCGGGGCCGCCGGCGACCGAGCTCTCGCGGGCGCGCCGGCAGCTCCAGTCGGCGTTCGTGTCGGGCCTCGCGGGCGCGAGCGCGCGGGCGCGGGCGCTCGCCGAGCACGAGCTCCTCTTCGGGGACGCGAGCCGCCTGAACGGGGAGCTCGCCCGCTACTTCGCCGTGACCCGGGAGGACGTGCAGCGCGCCGCGCGCGATCACCTCGGCCCGACGCGCCGGACCATCGTGGAGACCTACCCGCCCGGGATCCCGGGAGCCGCCCCGCCGCCGCGCGCGTCGGCCGGCGCGCCGCGGGCCGCGGCCGCGCCGGGCAAGGGCCAGGACAAGGCGACGCCGGCCAAGGGCCCGGCGAAGGCGCGCGGCGCTGCGGCCCGGCCCGCGGCGAAGAAGAAGCCGGCGAAGACGGCGAAGCCCAGGAAGAAGTGACGGCATGAGCGAGGGAATCCACCGACGCGGACGGCGCGCCCGACGGACAGCGCGCCCCTATCTCTCCTGGGCCGCGGCGCTCGCCGCGGCGGTGGCGTGCGGCTGCGCTCCGGCCGCGCGCGCCCCGCGCCCGCCCGCGCACGCGGCCGCGCCGGCCAAGGGCGCGGCGGAGGCGCCGCCCCCCGAGGCCGCGCGCCGGGAGCAGCCCCCGCCGTCCGGCCCCGCGCGGCCCGCGCGCATGCCCCCGATCGCGTGGGCCGAGCTCCCGAGCGGCCTGAGCGTCGCCACCGCGGTGAACCGCGCGCTGCCGCTCGTGGAGGTCCGGGTCGTCGTCCACGGCGGGTCCGCGGCCGACGGCGAGCGCACGGGGCTCGCCGCGCTCACCGGCCAGCTCCTGCTGCGCGGCGGCGCCGGCCACCTCCCCGGCCGCGAGCTGCTCGCGCGGCTCGAGTCGCTCGGCGCCTCCGTGTCGGTGGACACCGGCCTCGACGCCACGGTGATCCGCCTGCGCACGACCAGCGATCGCCTCGCCGAGGCGATCGAGCTGCTCGGGCTCGTCGTGCAGCGGCCGCGCCTCGACGCCGCGGAGCTCGCCAAGCTGAAGGCCCGCGCGGCCGAGGCGGCGCGGGACCGCGCGCACGCGGACGGCCGCTGGGGCGCGATGATGGTCCTCTTCCGCGACCTCTACGCGCTCCCGACCGAGCTGCACCCGTACGCCTCGTTCGGCGCGACCACGGCGGAGCTCGCGAAGATCACCGCCGCCGACTGCCGCGCGTTCCACACGGCGTGGTACGTCCCGAAGAACACCGTGGTCGTGGTGGCGGGCGACACGACGCCCGAGGCCGCGCGCGCCGCGGTCGAGAAGGCGTTCGCCGACCGGAGGGCCGACGAGCCGCCGGCGCTCTCGTTCACCGATCCCATGCCCCGGGGGTCGCTCAAGCTCACGGTCGTCGATCGCCCGAAGAGCGCGGAGACCGAGCTCTTCCTCGGCGTCCTCGGCCCCGAGCGCGGCGCCCAGGACTTTCCTGCGCTCGCGGTCGCGAGCGAGGTGCTCGGCGGCCCCTCGGGGCGCTTCTCGCAGGACCTCCTCGAGCCGCGCGGCGCGGCGCGCGCGGCGTCCGCGACGACGCTCGACGTCGCGCACGGCCCGGTCCCGCTCCTGGCCCACGCGAGCGTCCCGGCGGCGCGCACGGGCGCCGCCGCGCAGGCGATGCTCGAGCACATCGAGCGGCTCGCGACCACGGCGCCGTCGCAGGAGGAGGTGGACGCGGCGGCGCGGCGGCTCGCGGGCGGCCTCGGGCTCGGCGTCGAGACGGCCGCGGGGCTCGCGGACGAGATCGCGCGGCTCTCGGTGCTCGATCTGCCGGACGACCACCACGACGGCTACCGCAAGGAGCTCCGGGACATCACGCCGGCCCTCGCCGGCAAGGTCGCGGCCGACCACGTGCGGCCGGCGCGCGCCGTGGTCGTCGCGGTGGGCGACGCGCAGGTGATCGGCCCGATGCTGAGCCGCTTCGGCGACGTGAAGGTGGTCGACCCGACGCGCGCCTTCGAGCGGAAGCGCACGATCCCGCGGGACGCGAGCGCCTCGCCCGCGGCAGGGCAGGGGCCGGCGCCCGGCGCGGGCCGCGACGCGCCGGCGCAGGAGCAGCCGTGACGGCCGCCGGGCGCCCGCGCGCGCCGCGGGCGGCGCTCGCCGTCCCGCGCGCGCCGGGGGCGGCTGGCGGATGCGCGCTGCGGGCGGCGCGCGGCGTCGCGCTGCGGGCGGCGCTCGCGCTCGCGGCCGGGCTCGCGGCCGCGGCCGCCCCGGTGCGCGCGGGCGCGCAGCCGAGGCCCGCGCCGGTGGCCGCCGCGAAGGCGGCGCCCGGGCTGCGCGCGGGGCCGCTCGACGGCGCGACCTACGACTACGAGCGCCCGCCGGCGAGCGGCGCGGTCGAGCAGGGCGCGGCGCATGCCGGGGCTCCCGCGGGCGCGGTGCCGCCGGAGCAGCGTTGGCTGGGCCGCGCGTTCGTGCACCGCCTGGCGGCCGCCGAGCCCGCGCGGCCGCTGCCGATCCTCGTGTTCCTGCACGGCACCAACGCGGCGCAGATCAAGTACCGCTGGATGGGGGGCGGCCAGGAGGGCGACGTCCGTCGGATCGCGGCGCAGCTCATGGAGGCGGGCCAGATCCCGCCGATCCTTGTCGCGGCGCCGAGCGCCGTGCTCCCGGCGGCCGTGGCCGTGGCGCGGACGAGCTGGCCGGCCTTCGACCTGGACGCGTTCCTCGACGCCACCGCCGCCCGGCTGCGCGGCGTCGCCACGATCGACCGCACGCGCGTCATCGTCGCGGGCCACTCCGGCGGCGGCTGCAACCGGGAGGGCGGCGTCGCGACCGCCGTGCGCGCGTCCATTCCCGTGCACGCGGCGCTCGTGATCGACACGTGCATGGACGTCGACATCGCGCTCCCGCTTTCGCAGTCGCCTCCGGCCACGCACGTCGTCGTGTCGTGGCAGACGATGAGCTGGGCGAAGCGCCCCATCGCCGACTTCCGCCGCGCCTTCCAGCGCGGCGTCGAGGCGCGCCCCGCCGCGCCCGGCGTGCTCCGCGAGCTGGAGCAGCTCCAGCCGACGGAGCCCATGCCGCACGACGCCATGGTGCCCCTGGTGCTGCGGCGGTGGTTGCCGCCGCTGCTCTCGCCGGACGCCGCGTCGGGCGTGCCCTGCGTCTCGCCGTGACCGCCGCGGGACGCGGCGCTCCGGCGCAGCACCCGCGCGCGGCGGCACCGAGGCCGCAACGCGCACAAAAAAAAAGAGCGCCTGTCCGACGGTTGGGGGGGGAAAACCGTCCCTCAGGCGCTCGCCGTCCAGTAGAAGCAGGAGCTGGGCCAGGGGTGTCCCGACGAGATATCGTGCGTTTGCGCACGCCCCTTGGGGCTTCGGCTTTCGTTTTGGCCGGGGCGGGTTTCGCCGGTGAAGTCTGGCCGCGCTCGCTCGCTCGAAGCTGCTGCCCGGTGGCGCCGCCGCGGAGCCTCTCGATGGCGGCGGCGCTGCTTTGGTGCTCTGCGACGGCGGCGCTCGCCTGGGCGCCTCGCGCCGGGGGCTAGGCCGGGCGGTGGGGCGTGCCGGCGACGGCCCCCACGCGGCGCGTCTTTGCCACGCGCCTCGCCTGCTGCCGGATGTGCTCCACGGCCTTCTCGAAGAACGGCTCGGGGGCGGCCTTGCTGACGGTGATCTGCTCGCCGCCGACGAGGACGACGAGGAGGCCCCGGTCGGTCCTGCCCACCGCGAAGAAGTCGACGGTGAACGGCAGCTCTTCCTCGACGGTGAGCGACAGCTGGCACTTCAACACCTCGCCGACGCCGGGGTGATTCTCGACGACGAACCGCTGCAGCAGCCCGTTGGCGTGGACATCGCCGGCGATCCGGTTGAGCGCCCACTTGTCCCGCGGCCAGGCCATGTGGTCCCGCAGCTCGTATATCCAGTGCAGGAGCTCCTCCGCGACCTGGCCGATCGCCGCCTTCGACGCCTCATAGGACAGCTTGATCTGCTCGTATTTCGTCATCGGGACTCCATCGCACGCCGGCGCGCCCCCTCGAGGCTACCAGAACGCCGCGCCCCGCCGCACGCAGATCGGGGCTGTCGGCCCCGCCGGCGCCGCAGGATCCGCGGGCGGCGCTCGGCGGTCATCGAGGCGCGGCGCGCCCGGGGCGGCGCCGGAGCTCGCTCCCCGGCCACACCGGCGGCGGCTCCACGCCCGCGGGGACAGCGCGGGCGGTTCGCCCACGCCTCCCTCGCCGGGTCGCGCACCGCTCCGTGCTCGAGGCCGCCGGGTTGCTCCACCACGACGTGCGGGCGAGCCCGTCGACTGCATCGAGCGGCCGGCGTGGAGATCGTCTCCGGCCGAAACCCCCTCATCGCGGGGTTCTTCATCCAGCGAAGCCGGCCCAACAGCGCGTCGCCAATGCACTTGATGTCCTATTCCGCGACCCGTCAGGGTGGTTCTGGTCGCGATAGATGAGCCGGATGTCGCCGCCGTGGAGCTTCACGTAGGGGATAGAGACGGAGTTCAAGTCGTGCCAGACACCCTCCAACGAGTGCAAAGTGATGCTGGCCGAGCCCGGTCTCGAGGCGCTCTCTCTCCGCGGGCCGGGTAGTGGTCAACTTTGCCCAGAGAGAGTCCACATGAAGGCGGGAAGGTGGGAAGATCATTAAGGTTTTCTTCCCGCCTTCCCGCCTCCATGTTCAAATCTGACCACGACTGCGGGCCGCGCGCCCTCAGGCATATTGCTGCAGCAGCGCGCCGCGCATCGGGTTGTCCCACGCGCTCACGGCCGCGCGGACGGCGTCCCGGTCGACCGGCACCCGGTGCAGGCTGACGCTCACGGCGCCGCCGCGCGCCTCCACGATCGCGTACTCGGCGTGGTGCAGCAGCGTCGGCGGCCCGCCGTTCGCGTACTCCTTGAACGGGAGCCCGACGCTCCCCGGGTTCACGAGGAGCGCGCCGCGGTGCTGGCGGAGCATCTGGAGGTGCGTGTGCCCGCCGGCCATCACCGTCGCCGCGTGGCCGTCGAGGCGGCGATCCAGCTCCTCGGCCGGCGTGCTCGAGAGGAGATCCTCCATGTGAGACCGGGGCGAGCCGTGAAACAGGAGGAGCGTCGCGCGGTCGTCGAGCGGGATCGTGAGGCGCGCCTGGAACGTGCGCAGGAAGTCGAGGTCGTCCGCGGACAGCTGATCACGGCACCAGTCCACCGCGTCGATCACGATGGGCGCCTCGGTGTAGGTGCGGATCAGCCCCGGATCCAGCATGAACTCATCGTGGTTGCCGAGGATGCACGGACACCCGAGCTCCCGCAGCATGTCCAGGATGGCCCGGGGCCGCGGCCCCAGCGTCGCGACGTCCCCGAGGCAGATCACCTGATCGACGCCGGCCGCCTGGATGCTGGCCAGCACGGCCCTGAGCGCCACTTCATTGCCGTGAATGTCGGATATCAGGGCGACGCGCATGGGAGGACCTCTTCGCGGGCGGCCGTCGGGGCGCTGGGGCGGCCCTCGGCGCCGCGGTGGTGCGGCGGTTGGTCGAGCGACAACCCGAAAGGCTAGACCATGTCCGGCGTCGCCTCCAGCCCCTCGCGTCCGCCCGAGCGATGCCTGTGGTCCCGCGTGGCGATCTCGGCTCGGGGTCGACGGATGCAGTCGACGTTTCGCTCACCGGGCGCGCTCGCCCGCCCTTGACATCCTCACAAGAAGAGGGTCTTGGTGTCCGTGAACACGATGACGAAGCGCGCGTCTGCCGCGGCGCCGCTGGCGTCGAAGCAGGCGACGTAGGCCTGCGTCTCCGCCGCGTCACCGGACCAGCTGACGACCTTGCAGTGCTCCGAGCCGGTGCCGTAGGCCGTGACCTGCACGTTCGAGCCGGTCGCCGCCATGCCGGGGAGGTTGACGACATAGCGGCCTGCGGACGTGCGCCCGGCGGTGATGTCGGTTGTGACGTCACCCACGTCGCCCGCGATGTAGCCTTTCTGATAGGAGAGGCTCGGCGTGTACGCCGCGGCCGTGGCGTCGTGCGCCCAGGCGTAGCTGTACGACAGCGCGCCGTTGACCTGCGTCGATCGGCCGAAGTTCAGGGTGAAACGCCCGTCCGACGGGGCGCCCGAGCTGTCGAAGCATCGCACGTAGACCACGGCGTCGTCTCCGGACTGCGCCCAGCTGCTGACCTTGCAGTGCTCGCTTCCCGGGCCGTAGGCCGTGACCTCCACCGTCCCGCCGGCCGCGGTCTGCGACGGCAGGGTGACGGCGTAGCGGCCTACGCCCTGGCGCTCGATCGTGTTGCTCTCGCCGCTCGAGTTGAACTGGTACGTCAGGTTCGGCGTGTACGCCGGCGCCGTCGGGTTGTCCGCCCAGACGTACGCTTCGTGCGAGGGCCCTGTGCCCGATTTGCGGACATACGCGATGCTGAAGAGGGTGTCGACCGGCGCGCCGCCGGCGGTGAAGCAATTGACGCGGACGTCGACGGCATCGCCGCTTGCGTTCCAGCCCTCGACCTTGCAGCGCTCGGAGCCCGGACCGTAGGCCGTGACCTGGACGTTGCCGCCGGCATCCGCGCCGATGCCTGGAAACCGCGCGCGATACCGCCCGGTGCCGAGCTGCGTGACGGTGTTGTCCACGCCCTGCCCGAAGAGGTCTCCGGAGGAGCTCCGCGAGTAGCTCGAGCTCGCGGTGAACGAGCCCGTCGCCTGCTGCGCCCAGGCATACGCCCAGGTGCGAGAGATGAGCGCCTGCTGGGCGGAGTCCACCCCGCCCTCCTCGGTCCCATCGTGCGCTTCACCGCAACCTGCGCTCATGATGCCGGCGACGAGCGAGCCCACGAGCAGAGTCTTGCTTTTCATGATCAGTCCCCTTCCTCGATTTCGACGTTGACAGCGATCGTGGTGTGATCGCGGAAGGGAGACTGCAACGCGCATGCCGCGGGCGCCGCGCAGCGGGACCCGCTCAGGCCAAGCCTCGTGTCCGGCGTCGCGAGGTGCGTTGAGCGACGGCGATCTGGCCTTGAGCGTCAGGCCCGCGGCGTCGAGCGGCCTGGCTTGTCACGAGGGGGACCCAGGGGCGCTGTCGCGCGCGCGTGACAGCTCGCGTCACGGCCGAGTGTCACTGTCGTGGACCCGTTCCGCGGCGACCCGCCGCGGTGCGGTGTCATCCCGCCGCCGGGGCTAGAGCGGTTTTGGCTCGGGCATCATGGAGACGTCGTCCGTCCCTCGTCTGTCGTCTGTCGTCTGTCGTCTGTCGTCTGTCGTCTGTCGTCTGTCGTCTTCCGTCTTCCGTGCTCGTCCTTCGTGCGCGTGCGCGTGCGCGCTGACTCCGGCGGAATCGCGCACGAGCACGCGCACGCGCACGGAAGAGGGAAGACGGAGGAGGGAAGAGGGAAGACGGAGGAGGGAAGGCGGAGGGCGAACGGCGGAGGACGGCGGCGAGCGACAGAGGGCGGTGCCCCAGTCCCCGCCGAAACCCGCGCTACGCTTTCGGCGCCCGGGGCGGCGTGAACTCCCAGACGAACTTCCCCTTGCCCTTGTTCTCATCCGCCGGCGTCAGGACGAGACCCTCGATCGAGTCGACGACGCAGCTCGCCACCTCCTTCGAGGCGGTGGTGCCCTCCGGCTCGACGACGATGTCCACGAGGCGGCCGCTGTCCTCGAGCACGAGAAAGCTGACGGTGACCTTGCCCTCCGCGCCGGGATTCCGGGCGAGCTCCGCGTCGTAGCACGCGCGGATCTGCTCCTCTCTCGTCGCGAGCAGCGCGGCCGTGTCGTCCCGGTACATCTCCGGGCTCCGCAGCGCGAAGGAGCACCCCGTGGACGCGCCCGACGAGGCCAGAACGACAACACCCAAGAGCCAATGCTTCATGCGCGCCTCCTTGCCGGGAGCAGCGTTCGTGGATCGACCCCGGATCAGCATCTACTGCCCCTCCGCCGCGGGCTTCGCGGTGTCCTGCTCGACGATGTTGAACTCGACCCGGCGGTTCTTCTCACGCCCCTCCTCCGACTCGTTGTCCGCGATGGGCTTGGTCTCGCCGAAGCCCTTGGCGGTGAGCATGCCCTGAGGGATCCCGTGCTTGACGAGGTACTCCATCACCGCCTTCGCGCGGCGATCCGAGAGCTTCAGGTTGTGCTCGTCCGCGCCATCGGAGCTCGCGTGCCCCTCGATGGCGATCTTCTTGATGTGCGGGTGCTTCTTGATCGTGTCGACGACCTCGTTGAGCAGGCTGTGCGACTCCGTCCGGATCACCGCCTTGTCGTGCTCGAAGAGGATCTTCTCGTTGATGACGATCTGCTTCTCCGTCACCTCCACGCGCTTCTTCTCGGGCGGGGGCGGGGGCGGGGGCGGCGGGGGCGTGCCCGCGATGGCGAACGCCCGCCCCCCTTCGAACGCGGTGACGCCGCCGCAGGCCGCCGAGCCGAGGCCCACGCCCACGAGCAAGGCAAGGGCGAGCCGAGGCCCGAGGCCCGCGGGGCGCCGCGACACGCGATGGGCGCCGGGCCAGGAGCGAGGGCGCGGATGGCGCCTCGCGCTTTGGTTGTCGGAGAGTTCGTTCATGATCGAGACTCCAAGGGCCGCTGTCACGGGCCCAGGTCGCTGGGCGGCGCGCTCAGCGCGAGCACGACGAACACCCCGGATAGAGGTAAGGTCGGCTCGCGGGCGAGCTCCATGCCTCGCACCCTAGCCCAGATCAGGCGCCGCGAGCTAGCCCGGATTTTCACCGGAACGGCTCGCGCCGGCGCACCACGCAATCGGCGTGCCATATGCGTGACGGGCGATCCATCGTCGCTTTCTCGACCGATGCGCCGATGAGATCCGCGCGCTCCGGCGGTCCATGCTCCGAGCCCGTCCCCGGGCAGCGCCCGCACCGGGCGAGGCCCATTCCCGATGACCCTGGAGACGTACCCATGACCCGGATCGAACTACCGCGCGTCGTCTCGCGCGCCGAGTGGCTGGAGGAGCGCAAGGCGCTGCTTACCCGTGAGAAGGAGCTGACGCGAGCGCGCGACCAGCTCAACGCGGATCGCCGGCGCCTGCCGATGGTCGAGGTGACCGAGCCGTACGAGTTCTCGGGGCAGCACGGCAGGCTGCGCCTGCTCGACCTGTTCGAGGGCCGGCAGCAGCTCATCGTTTATCACTTCATGTGGCTGTTCGAGGACGGCAAACCCAAGGACCGCGGCTGCCCGAGCTGCTCGGGCTTCGCCGATCAGATCTCGAAGGGACACCTGCGGCACTGGCACCATGTCGACACCACGTTCGCGTTCATCTCGCGCGCTCCGTGGGAGAAGATCGCGCCGTTCAAGGCGCGCATGGGCTGGCCGGTACCCTGGTACTCGTCAGAAGGCAGCCGCTTCAACTACGACTACCACGTCACGCTCGACGAGTCGGTCGCGCCGGTGGAGTACAACTACCGTACCCCCGCCGAGCACGAACAGGCGGGCTCCGCTTATTATCTGGGCGGCAAGCAGCCCTTCGACCTGCACGGGCTGAGCTGCTTCCTGCGCGACGGCGAGCGCGTGTACCACACCTACTCGACCTACGGGCGCGGCACGGAGTCGACGGGCGGCTCGTATTACTTCCTCGACCTGACCGCGCTCGGGCGCCAGGAGGACTGGGAAGAGCCCAAGGGGCGGAGCGCCGGGCAGGGCGCCAAGGCCGGCGACGAGCGCATCCGCTACCCCGACGAGCAGGAGGATCTGTCCGACTCGAGCGGCGCGCGGCCCGCGCCCGCGGCCCCCGAGGCCGACGACTGCTGCTCTCGGCTGCGGCGCTGAGCCGCGCCGGATGACCCCTCACCGCGCTGCGAACCTCACGTCCAGGTCCGGGTACTTGCGGGCGAGGTACTCCAGCGCCAGCGACGTGTGACAGCGCCGAACGTCGGGTTGGCGCGCCGTGGGGCAGTTGCAGCCGAGGAAGACGTCGCCCTGCCGGGCCTCCTGCGCCAGCGCGTCGAAGCGCGACGCTTGCTCCGCAAACCGCTGATCGAGCACCGCGATGTAGGCGGCGCGGAACCGCTCGAAGCCCGCTTGCGACGGGTCGGACAGGAACGCTTCGACGATCTCCGGGGTGGGCCTCAGGACGTGCTGCGTGTGTTTGCGCGTATCGTACCGCTTGCCCTCTGGCAGCGGATCGCCGTCGCGACGGCGCCCGCGGACGATCTGGTAGCGTGCGATCATGCGCCCGATCCTACGCTCGCACGCGCTCGGCGGCCCGCTCGCGCTTCACGGAGCTCGCCCTCCGTTCTCGCGCGTCACGAGCGCCCTCAGCTCATGCAGGTCGCGGACGGTGTACGTCGCGCCCTCGCCCCGTGGCACGCCCGGCCGCAGGATCTGCACCGTCCTGATCCCGAGCCGGTTTCCGGCCTCGATCTCCGACTCCAGGTTGTCGCCGACCACGAGCACCTCCCTGGGGTCGAGGCGGCGAGCGCGCAAGATCTCCTCGAAGATCCCCTGCTTCCCCTTCCTGCCCGGCTCATCGATCGCGTCGACGTGGATCCCCGCGAAGAGCCGCTCGATGCCGAGCGCCCTGATCTTGCTCTCCTGGAGCCGTCGAAAGCCGGACGTCACAAGGAAGCGCAGGGCAGGCAGCTCGGCGAGCGCGCCGAGGTCGGGGTAGCCGCGCATCGGCGCCCTCACCTCCAGCTGGGCGCACGCCGCCCAGCCGGCCGCGAGCATCTCCGCGGAGAAGCCGTGCTCCTGGGCGACGAAATCGAGCGCGTGGCGCCAGCAGTCGGAGAATGCCCGCTCGAGCGCCTCCTCGGAGAGCTCGCCCCGGTTCGCCCGCCGGATCGCCGCGAACACCGGATCGAGGAGCTCTCTCCCCACCTCGTCCGCCGCGCTCAGGCAGTTGTCCAGATCGAAGAGGACGGCGTGGATCATCCCGCAGGTTCCCTCGCGCGCGAGCGTAGGCGAGCGCGGCCGCCGGCCGCAACGGCGAGCCCGGCCGCCCGGCCGGCGGAGCCGTGCTCCGCGGAGGCGCACGCCCTCATGGCGCGCGCGCCGCGCCCTCATCGCGCGGCGCGCGCGCCACGCGGCCGCCCACGACCACCATGTCGATCGGCGTGTCGACGAGCGAGCGATCGGGCGAGAGATCCCGGCCGAGGACCGTCAGATCGGCCACGAAGCCTTCCGCGATCCGGCCCCGCTGGCCCTCGGTCCAGGCCGCGTACGCGGGCGCCGCGGTGAAGGCCAGGAGCGCCTCGTCGAGGCCGAGCCGCTCCTCGGGCATCCACCCGCCCGGGGGCTGTCCCGAGAGATCCTGCCGGGTCACGGCCGCGTAGATGCCGAGCAGCGGCGAGGGCTCCTCCACCGGGAAATCCGAGCCGAACACGACGCGCGCGCCCGACGCGAGCAGCGACCGGAAGGCGTACGCGCCCTTCAGGCGGCGGGCGCCGAGCCGCGCGGGCGCCCACGGCATGTCGCTCGTCGCGTGCGTCGGCTGCACCGACGCGATCGCGCCGAGCGCCGCGAAGCGCGGCAGATCGTCGGGCGAGACGATCTGCGCGTGCTCCACCCGGAACCGGAGCGCCGCCGCCCGCCCCGGGCCGAGCGCCTCGAACGCGTCGAGCACGGCGCGGTTCGCGCGGTCGCCGATGGCGTGCACCGCGAGCTGGAAGCCCGCGTCGGCGGCGAGCCGCGCCGCGCGCGCGAGCGCCTCGCGATCCATCAGCAGGAGGCCGCTCGTCGAGGGCTCGTCCGCGTACGGCTCCAGGAGCGCCGCGCCGCGCGAGCCGAGCGCGCCGTCGGCGAAGAGCTTGACCCCGCGCAGCACGAACATCGCCGTGCCCGCCGCGTCGGCGTCGGGCGCGCGCGCCCGCAGCCCCTCGAGCCGCCCCGCGCCGGCGAGGTACGCGTGGACGCGGATCGGCAGCCGCCCGGCGGCGGCGAGCGCGCGGTAGACCGCCACGGTCTCGTCGTCGACGCCCATCTCGTGCACGCCCGTGAGCCCGGACGAGAGCGCCTCCTCGGCGGCGCGCAGGATGCGCCGCTCGCGCACGGCGGGCGGATCGGCCGGGATCTTGGCCTCGACGAGGTCCATCGCGCTGTCGATGAAGACGCCCGTCGGCTCGCCCGCCGCGTCGCGCAGGATGCGCCCGCCCGGCGGATCCTGCGCGCCCCTGCCGACCCCGGCGGCGCGCATCGCCGCCGCGTTGGCCCAGAGCGCGTGCCCGTCGACGCGGCGCAACGCCACCGGGTGCTCCGGCGCCGCGGCGTCGAGCGGGGCGTGCGTGGGGAACGCCGCGCCCGGCCAGAGGTTCTGGTCCCAGCCGCGGCCGGTGATCCACTCGCCCCTCGGGCGGGCCTTCGCCGCCTCGGCCACGACCGCCGCCGCCGCCTCCGCGCTCCGCGCGCCGCGCACGCTCGGCGTCTCCAGCGCGACGCCGAGCCCGTAGAGGTGGGCGTGCCCGTCGACGAGCCCGGGCACGACCGCGCGCCCCGGCAGCTCCACGACGCGCGTCGCCGGTCCGACGAAGGCCCTCGCGTCGGCCGCGCTGCCCACGAAGACGATCCGCTCGCCGCGCACGGCGACCGCCTCGGCGAGCGGGCTCCTGGGGTCCATGGTCCGGACGACGCCGGCCGTGATCACGAGATCTGCGGGCGCTGGGGGCTGTGCGGGCGTCGAGGGCGCCGGCGCGGCGGCGGGCGGGCCAGGGGAGGCACAGCCGAGGGCGAGGCTGCCGAAGAGGCTCAGGAGCGCCGCTCGGAGCACGTTCGACATGAGCGCCACCCTAGCACCCGCGCGGGGCGCGCAACGGCGGTCAGGGCGTCGGCCTCACCTCGGCCGAGCCAGCGCCGCAGGAAGGGGATGGGGAGTCCCTGAGGAGCGGGTTGCGAGTCGTGGTCGAATTTGAACATGAAGGCGGGAAGGCGGGAAGAACATTAAGGTTTTCTTCCCGCCTTCATGTGGACTCTCTCTGGGCAAAGTTGACCACTACTGGCACTGTCGAGCTCCTCACAGGACATCTCCTGCGACAAGCAGCTCATGGCCGTCTGGTACTGTTGGACCAGAGGACCGCAGACGTCGTCGTTCTGCATGGCGTTGTAGACTTCGTGGAGCGTGGTCGCGCACTGGAGCTCGCCTGCGGGTCCAGCGTGCGCGTGGCAAACTTTGCCGTACTGGCAACGATTGCCCCACCGTCTGGGCAAGGAGCAGCAAGGATTGCCATCGCGCGCGCCGAGGAAGAAATCCCGCGTCGAACGCGTAGCTCTTGGGAGTATCGATGACGTCTGTCCGGCATCGACGGCGAACGCCGTCGATGCATCCGAGCGCCGCCCCTCCGCTGGGCGAGGGCGGCGCGCTCGTGGCGCCCTCGCGGCGGCCCGCGCCGGCGTCGATCAGGGGATCACGACGGCTATTTCAGGTGAGCGCCGTGGCGCCCGTCGCCGTCCTCGCCGGCCGCGCGCCGCGGCAGCTCGACGATGAACGTCGTGCCCGCGCCGAGCGCGCTCTCGACCCGGATGGTCCCGCCGAGCGACGCGAGGACGTGGCGCACGATCCAGAGCCCGAGCCCGAGCCCGCCGTACGACGCGTGGTCCGCGGCGCGCTCGAACCGCTCGAAGATGCGGACGTGGTCCTGGGGCGCGATGCCGATGCCCCGGTCCCGCACCACGAGGAGCGCCGTCCGGTCGTCCCCCGCGACCTCGACGTCGATGGGGTTGCCCGCGCCGTACTTCGCGGCGTTGGACAGGAGGTTCGTGACGATCTGGTCGACGCGCGTCCGGTCCCATCGCCCGCTGACCGGCTCGTCCGCGGCGACGCGCAGCGCGTAGCCCGCGCGCGAGAGCGAGTCCCGGAAGCGCCACGCCACGTCGCGCACCACCGCCGCCAGATCGACCTCCTCGAGCTGCAGATCGAGGCGCCCCGCGGTGAGGCGCGAGACGTCGAGCAGGTCGTCCACGAGCTCCGCGAGCCGATCGACCTGCCGGAGGATGACCGCCGTCTTCTCGCGCAGCGCCTCCGCGGGCGTGTTTCGCTGCACGGCCCGCAGGATGCTGCCCGCGAGGAGCCTCAGCGGCGTGAGCGGCGTCTTGAGCTCGTGCGCGGCCAGCGCCAGGAAATCGTCGCGCCGCTTGATGGCGTCCTCCGCGTCCTGGTACAGCCGCGCGCGCTGCGCCTCGGCGCGCCGGCAGAGGATCGCGCTGGCGAGCACGTTCGCGATCGCCCCGATGAAATGGACCTCGTCGTCCGTGAACCTCCGCGCGCGCGTCGTGCACGCGCAGAGGGCGCCGAAGCCGTGGACGCTCACGCTCATCCCGCTCTTGATGCCCTGCGCGAGCAGGCAGGGGGCAGGCCGGAACCGCCGGTCGCCGGGCAGGTCGTCGAACACGACCGCCTCCACGCGCGAGAGCGTGTGGCCGGCCTGGGTTCCGGGCCCGGCGTCGATCCGCTCGGACCCGGCGGCGCGCGGGCAGCGGCCCACGGCTGCGCGCCGCACGAGCGTGATGCCGTCGGGCAGCACCTCGAAGACGCCCACCTCCTCGGTGCCGAGCGCCGCGGCGGTCTGCCGGGCGGCGCTCTCCAGGAGGTCGTCTGTCGCGGCGCCCGCGAGCGCCTGCTGCCCCACGGCGGCGACCGCCGCCTGCTGAGCTGCCCGGCGCTTCGCCTGCTCGTGCAGCGCCGCGTGCTGGGCCGCCAGCGCCCCGGTGCGCAGGTGCGTCGACCGCACCGCGGCGCCCAGCCCGCCGGTGGCGAGCCCGACGACGCAGTACAGCGAGAGCACCAGCACATCGGCTCTCGAGTCGACGGCGAAGGAACCGCGAGGCTCCAGGACGAGGTATGCCCCCCCGAACCCTCCGATGATCCCGGTCGCGATGGCGGGCCCGAAGCCGGCGCGGACGGACACGAAGACGATGGCGATGAGCGGCAGAAGAAAATAGCCGTTCCGGAGATCGATGTTCGGCCAGACGAGGGCCGTCATCCCGACGGCCGCGATGCCCGCCAGGACGGCCCCGCCGTAGCGCTGGGGGATCGCATGGCTGTCGGGCGGGCAGCCGTCGCCCATCGGCCGCCCGATGCCGCCGAGGGCGCCGGCCGCCGACTCGCCTGACACGGGCGGGGAGCGTCGCCACATGGGCGGTGAATCTGGGCCGAACCGGCGTGGTGGCGCAACCGAACGGGCGAGGACGTCGCCGTGCGCCGGCGATCCTCGTCAAGGCAGCCTGCACACGTACGGCAGCTCGGCGTCGCAGGGCATGTCGTTCCACAGCCCGCTGGCCCAGCTCGCCAGCTCCACGCAGTTCTCTCCGTCGCCGGCGTTGTTCGGCTCGCCGCCGGCCCAGCGCTCGTCGTCGTACGGTGTGCCGTCGGTCCACGCGAAGTCTCCCTCGGACTCCGCGTCGGTGAGCCCGATCCAGTAGTCGCCCGGCTGGACCGCGTCGGCGATCGAGACCACGAGATCCTGCGTCTCCGCGTCGTGGATGGACACGAGGTGCCCGCCCTGCGCGACGCAGTCGAGCTCCGCGTCCTCCCATGTCGCGGGCGCGAAGCAGAGCGCCAGGGAGCCGCCCTCCGGGAGCGCCAGCAGGCCGCAAGGCGGGCACGACGGGTCGTCGTCCACGCGCCCATCGCAGTTGTTGTCGATCAGGTCGCACAGCTCGGGGGCGCCCGGGTGCACCGACGCATCGCCGTCGTCGCAGTCTTCCCCGCAGCCGGACGAGAGGTCGCCGTCCGCGTCGATCCCCGAGGGGTCCGCGCAGGCGAGCGACGCCCGCACGTCGGCAGGACGGTCGTTCAGGAAGGCGATGGTGGCGTCGATCTGCGCGGCGACGACATCGGAGCTCACCTCCCGGCGCGGATCCGCGAGCACGTCGTCCCAGATGAGGTCGCGCGCCGCCTCGGCGTCGCTCACGAGGTCGAGCGCCGACGCGCGCTCGAGGACGCGCTCGAACGCCGCGGCGAGCGCCTGCAGGCACGGCGGCGAGGCGGTGCACATCCGCTGGAGTCGGGCCTCGCCGCCGAAGGGATAAAGCGGGTCCGAGAAGGTCTGGTCGACGCCCCACGGCAAGAAGGTCCAGCGGCCGTCGTCCGGGCGTCGCGCGATGAAGTAGTTGTTGCGATACCAGGCATAACCGTCCCAGTGGCCGATGAAGGTCTCCGCGGCCGCGAACGCGAGGTAGCGCTCCATGTCGATGCGCCGCGACGCCTCGGCGAGGAACGTGTCCGGGCTCTCCATCTCGTCGAGCGCCTCCACGAGCTCCACGAGATCGGCGAACCCGACGTCGTCGCCGTTGTCCTGGTCGAAGGTCGCGATGCTCGAGCGCTCGAGATCGCTCCCGTAAGCCCCCTCGTACAGGCTGCTCTTGTGGCCGCCGAACCAGCGATCGAGAAAGCGAGGGTTATCCGCCGTCTCGACGGTGGCATACAGGCCGTAGAGCGAGCCGTTCACCCAGACCGTCGCGTGGGCCGCGCGCGGCGCGGGCACGTCCACCGCGCGGAACAGCGCGTAGGCGAGGCGCTCGTGGATCATGCTCGGGTCCTGGACCATGTTGTTGAGCGCGAGCTTCTCCACCCCGAGCAGGGTCTGGTCGTCGGTGAACTCGTCGAATTTCAGCAGGAATGCGGCCTTCTGGTCCAGGGTCCGGAACGAGCCGTGGACGCCCTTGAGCCGCACGCCGATGTCGGCGAGCTCGATCACCTCGCCGTCCAGGGTCACCGTGAGCTCCCCGGGGACGTAGTCCTCGGGCGCGGCGTCGAGCCGATCGATCGACACCTGCGACAGCTCGATCTCGAACCGCGGGATGCTCGTTCCGGCGAAGAGCGGCGCTGCCGGATCGGGCGGCGGCGGCTCCTCCCCGCCGGCGCCGCCCGCGCCGCCGGTCCCACCGCCCGCGCCGCCGAGCCCGCCGGCGCCCGCGGCCCCTGCGTCGCCGCCGGAGCCGCCCGCGCCTGCGCCTGCGCTGACCGCGCTGCTGCCGTCCGGCCGGGGATCCACCGCGGCGTCGCCGCAGGCGACGAGCAGCGCAATCGACATCGCGAGCGGACCGGGCCAGCTCCAGGAGGGCGAAAATGACTTTCTCACGGTCATTCTCTTCTACATGCGTTGCTCGGTCCTTGCACGTCTCCTCGAGTCAGCGCGTCGAGCCGGGGTCCACGAGCCTCCAAACGCGGTGCGTCGCGCCCTACATCGGCCCTCTCCCGGCGAGGAGCACGAAACCGGCGGGGAGGGGAGCCAATCGACGGAGGGCCACGGCTTCTTCTTCCTCCATCGAGGTGTTCGAATGGACCTTGCCAGATCCTTTGTCCGCCCGGGGGCGCGGCTCGCCGCCGTCCTCCTGGCGTCGTTCGCGGCCGCGTGCTCCGGCGCCGATCCCGTCGCTCCAGGCCAATCGCCGCCCGACGACACGCAGCTGCCGCCGCCCGACACCGGGCCGCCGCCCGAGCCCGAGCCGCCGGCGGGCGCGGCGATCGACGTCCAGCGCTACGAGGTGACGGGAGAGTTCGACTGGAGCCGGGGGCGGCTGGTCGCGACGGTCGCGATGACGCTCCTGCCAGGCGACGACGGCCTGCGCTCTCTGCGCCTCGACAGCGCGGTGGCCGAGGTCAAGGCGGTCCGCCTGGCCGGCGGCGCCGACCTGCCCTACGCGGTCGACGCCGAGCCCGGGGCGCTTAGCATCGACGTCTCGCGCGTGCCCGGCATCGCGGCGGACCGGGCGATCACGCTCGAGATCGACTACGAGGCCGCCGAGAGCGAGGCGCTCCGCGCGATCCCCGCCCGCTGGGGGGACCCCGCCGCGTCGCGCGTGGTCTACACCATCTCGGAGCCGCTCAACGCCGCGCTCTGGCTGCCGTGCCACAACACGCCCGAGGACCGCGCCGTCTTCTCCATCGACCTCGCGATGGACGCGCACGAGACGATGATCGCGAACGGCACGCTCGTCTCCGACGAGCAGGGCGCGTCCGGCCGTCGCATGAAGTACGCGACGGACTACACGGTGCCGATCTACCTCATGGCCTTCGCCATCGGCGACTTCGAGGTGGAGGGCACGATGAAGGGGAGCCTCCCCGTCTCGGTCTGGCACCGGCGCGGCGTCCCGGGCGACTACGGCCGCCTGCTCGACGAGGTGGTCCGCTCGATCGGCCTCTTCGAGGAGCTGCTCGTGCCCTATCCCTTCGAGAAGTACGCGGTGGTGCTCGTGCCGGAGTTCGGCGGGGGCATCGAGAACCTCGGCATCAGCTTCCAGGGGGAGCTCGGGAGCACCGCTCCGACGATCTCCGAAGACCTGAAGCTCACGATCCACGAGATCGGCCACCAGTGGTTCGGCGATCTCGTGACGGTCGAGAGCTGGGACGACCTGTGGATCAAGGAGGGCATGGCGACGTTGCTCGCGAGCGAGGGCGCGCGCGTCTACCTGGACGAGAGCGGCGAGGGGACGCTGAACGGCGACTCCTTCTCGGCCGGGTCGCACAACCCCATCGTGGATCCGGACCGCGCTCCCGCCGATAAGTACACGTCCGGGCCCTACGGCCGCGCTGCGTGGCTGCTCACCCAGATCCGGAGCCTCGTCGGGGAGGAGGCCTTCTGGGGCACGCTGCGCGACGTCCTCGACGACCACCGCTTCGGCGCCATCGGTACGGACGAGTTCCTCGACGCCTTCGCGGGGCCCCTCGGCCCCGACGCGGCCGCCCGCGCGCGGCGGGCGGTCCGGGCCAGCGCGCTCCCGCACCTCGATCTCGGGCGGTCGCCCTCCGGCGGCGTGCTCGTGACGTTGCGCGATCCGGATGGGGCGCTGGTTGCGCCGATCGATCTCCTCTGGATCGCGGACGACGGCACGACGCGCTCGCAGGTGCTCGAAGTCGACCAGGGCGTGGACGTCGCCCCGCAGCGGGAGGGCGAGCTGCTGATCCTCGACCCGCTCGACCGCCACGTCTCCTGGCACCACCTGGTCGATTTCAGCCTGCAACCGGACGACCTCCCGGCGCGCCTCTCCTCGTTTCGCGTTCCCACGAGCCCCTCGCAGGTCGCGCGCCTCCTCGAGGCCGGCGGCGTCCACCAGACGGCCGTCCTCGGCGCCGGCTTGCCGGAGCCCGTGACCCCGGACGCGTTCGCGGCCTTCCTCGACGGCCTCGACGCTGAGGACGCCAAGGCCATGGCGGTCTGGGTGGCGTGCATTCGGGCCGCGGATCCGGCGCTGGATCCAGCGCTGCGGGCGGCGTGGTCGAGCGCGCTCGCGCCGCTGCTCGCGGGGCCTCCCTACGCGCGGTGGACCGAGTTCACGCCGTGGCTGGAGTACGGGGCGTGCGGCGAGGTCGTCGACGTGCTGGCGCTCTACGCGGACGAGTGGTCAGCGCTCGCGGCGGGGCCCCCGGCCGGCGATCTCTCCGACGCGCACCTGAGGTTCCTGTACAACCTCGACCTGCCGCTCGAAACGGTGCTGTCGGCCTGGGGGAACGTCGCCAGGCAGTCCAGCTCGCTGCGCGCGCGCTCGCTCGCCACGACAAGGATCCGCACCGAGGCCGATCGCGCTCCGCCGGAGGATTTCCCCGCCTTCCGCGCCTTCTTCTCCGAGATCGTCGCGTCCACGGAGGTGCCCGATCTCCTCAGCGAGGCGCTCACAGGGCTGAGCCGCACGATGGCGCCCACCGCGGCGGAGAACGCGGAGGCCCTGGCCGCCCTGAGCCACCAGCTGCGCACGGCGTCGACGACGCCGTTCGATGGCTGGGTGATGTGCGTCGCCTTCGCGCTGACGCAGGGCGACGCCGCCGCTTGGGGCGAGTTCGTCGGGGGCCTCGACGGCGTGGAGCTCTCCGCGGAGGCCGTCGAGATGCTCGCCAACCCTTCCCGCTGCTGAGGGCGACTCCGCGCCTCGGCGACTCCGATCTATCCGCCGTCCTTCTTCTTCAGCTCGCCCTTGAACCGCCACTCCACCGCCGCCTTCACGGCCAGCGTGATCACCGACACGCCGGCGAGGAGGCTGGCGACGGCGAACGCGGGCATGACGCGGACCATGTTGGCGTAATAGACGCGCTCGACGTGGAGCGGCAGCGTCACCTGATCCGACGAGCCCGCGGAGACCACGTACACGGCGCCGAACTCGCCCATCGCCCGGGCGGTGCAGAGGATGACGCCATACAGGAGGCCCCACCGGATGTTGGGCAGCGTGACGCGCCAGAAGATCTGCCACCCGTTCGCGCCGAGGACGCGGGCCACCTGCTCCTCCTCGCTCCCCTGGGCCTGCATCAGCGGGATGAGCTCGCGCGCGACGAACGGGAAGGTGATGAACACCGTGGCGAGCACGATGCCGGGCAAGGCGAAGATGACCCGGGTGGAGACGTCGAGGCTCGCGAACCCGAGGCTCACCGTGTAGGTCCGGTTCACGAACGCCCCGAAGAAGCCGTTGGCCCCGAAGAGCAGGACGAAGCACAGCCCGGCGACCACCGGCGAGATCGAGAACGGCAGATCGATCAGGGTGACGAGCAGGCTCCTGCCCCGGAACTCGAACTTGGTGATGGCCCACGCCGCCGCGACGCCGAACAGCGTGTTGAGCGGCACCGCGACGGCCGTGGTGAGGAGCGTGAGCGCCGCCGCGCGGAACGTCGCGCGGTCGAAGACCGCCTGTCCATAGGCGCTCAGGCCCTCGCTGAAGGCGTGCCAGAACACCACCCCGAGCGGCAGGACCAGGAACACGCCGACGAGGATCACACACAGGCCGATCAGCAGCCGGCGCGCTCCGCGGCCACCGGCGGTGTCCTCGCGGCCTGTCTGGGGGCGGGGGGCGAGCATCGCGCGACTCGAGTCCACCGGCCGCGGGCGTCAGCCCGCCGCCCTGCCCGCGTGGCCGCGCGAGGCGGCGCGCTGGAGCAGGTTGATCGCGAAGAGGAGCGCGAACGACGCCCCGAGCAAGAGGACCGCGACCGCCGTCGCGTCGGCGTAGGTGCCCGTCTCGTTCACCTCGATCATCTTGATGATCACCTGGGACGCGATCTCGGTGTCCGGCCGGTTGCCCGAGATGAAGATCACCGACCCGTACTCGCCGAGGCCGCGCGCGAGCGCCAGCGCGAACCCGGTGAGGAGCGCCGGCGCGAGCTCCGGCAGGACCACGGCGCGGAAGATCTGGAATCGGCTGGCGCCGAGCGTCGCCGCCGCCTCCTCGACATCGCGGCTCAGGTCCTCGATCACCGGCTGCACCGTGCGCACGACGAACGGCAGGCCGACGAAGGCCATCGCGATCACCACGCCGAGCGGCGCCAGGGAGATCCGGTCGTACACCGTCCACGCGATCGGCCATTCGCCCCACCCGCCGGCCGCGAACCCGCGCCAGACGGGCCACGGGTACCGGAAACCCACGCTGGAGAGCGCCCCGCCGAGCAAACCGCCCTCGGCGTACAGCGTGGAGAGCGCGATCCCGGCCACGGCCGTGGGGAGCGCGAACGGCAGGTCGATCACCGCGTCGATGACGCGCGCGAACGGGAAGGTGTACCGGCCGAGCACCCACGCGATGAGCAGGCCCACGACGACGTTGAGGAGCGCCGCGGCGATCGAGGCGCCCAGCGTGAACCGGACGGCCGCGGCGACCCAGCCGCTCGTGATCACCGCGAAGAAGCGACCCCACCCGAGCTCCGCCGTCTTCAGGAACAGGGCGGAGAGCGGCAGGAGGACGACGAGGCTCAGGTAGAGCACCGCGACGCCCAGGGAGAGCGAGAACCCGGGGAGCACGCGCGCGCCGCGCGACATCACTTCTTCCGCATCTTGTCGAGCTCGGCCCCCTGGCCGAAATGGACGCTCATCACCGTCGGCCAGTCGGCGAAATGGTCCTTGAACCGGAACAGCGCGAGGGGCCTCAGCCGGTCCGCGTGCTTCTTCGCGATCGCCTCGCTGTACGGGCGGTTGTACCGCTTCGCGATGAGCTCCTGGCCCTCGTCGGAGAAGTGGAACTCCACGTACGCCTCGGCGACGTCCTTGACGCCGTGCCGCTCGGCGACCTTGTCGACGACCGCGAGGGGGACCTCGATCGTGATCGAGTCCGAGGGGACGACGACCTCGAACTGGTCGGCCGTCGCCGGATCGGCGGCGATCTGGAGGATCTCGTTCTCCCAGCCGAAGAGGACGTCGCCCGTGCGCTGCACGATGAAGCGCGTCGACGAGCCGCGCATGGCCGGGTCGAGGATGGCGTCGTCGTAGACTTTGGCCGTGAACTCGCGCGCCGCGGCCTCCGCCTCCGCGTCGTTCCGGCCCTCGGCCTTCGCCTTGCGCGCGGCGTGCGCCCAGGTCGACAGGTAGATCCACCGCGCCCCGCCGCCGGTCTTCGGATCCGGGCACAGCGACACCACCTCGGGCCGCGCGAGGTCCTCCCAGGCCTTCACCTGCTTGGGGTTGCCCTTGCGGACCAGGAAGATGACGGCCGACGTGTACGGCACCGAGCCGTTCGGCAGCCGATCGCGCCAGGTCGCGGGCAAAAGGCCCGCCTTGGCGATGGTGTCGACGTCGAAGTCGACCGACAGGGCGGCCACGTCCGTCTCCTTGCCGGCGGCGATGTCGCGCGCCTGCTTGCCCGACGGGCCGTGATCGGTCTCCACGTCGACGTCCCTGCCGGTCTTCTGCTTGTACCACCGCTCGAACGCGGGATTGAGCTCCTGGTAGAGCTCGCGGGTGGGGTCGTAGGACGCGACCGAGAGCTTCGCCACCCGGCCCTCCGCGCTCCCCTCGGCCGCGGTCGTCGTCTTCTTCTCCTCGCACCCGACGGCGGAGAGGAGCAGGGCGCCCAGCGCGAGCGCGAAACGGAGCGAGGTTGTCTTCATCGTCTCATCCTGGGTGGAAAGGGCGGCAACTCTACCGCCGGACAGGGCCCTTGTCGCGAGGAGCGCCCCGCGCTCTCCGGCGGAGCGGGGTGGCGGCCGCCGGGCGCTCGCGCTCAGGGCGGCGCGAGCCTGACCGCGACCGGCGACAGCTGCTCCTCGACGACGTCGAGGCCCACGCCGAGCTGCCCGTCGGCGTTCTCGCCCCAGCAGAGCACCTCGCCGGTCGTCCGCAGCGCGCACGTGTGGTGATAGCCGGCCGCGAGCTGCGCCACGCCGTCGATGGGCACGTCGACCGGCTGCGACGACAGCCCTGGCTTCCCGTGGCCGAGGGCGCCGACGCCCCACATCTTGAGGCCCCGCGCGGCGCCGGACACCGCGCCGCTCCGCTCGCGGCCGACGTCGATGCTCGCGGCCTGAGGCACGGCGACGAGCGTGGGCTCTGGCACGGGCCCGTAGCGGTCGGCGCCCACCGCGCCGTTGTAGTCGTTGCCGAAGCAGTAGACCTCCACGCCCTTGCGCGCGCAGGTGTGCCGGTCGCCCGCGGCCACCTCGTCGACCCCCGCGGTGAGCGGCGCCGCGACCTCCACCGCAGAGGTGGCGTTCTCGCGGGCCCCGGCGAAGCCGAGCTGTCCGTCGAAGTTCCGGCCCCAGCAGAGGAGGCCTCGGTCGGAGGCCTTGATCGCGCAGGTGTGATCCTGGCCGGCGGAGACCTGCCGGATGTCGCTCTGGATGAAGTCCGGGGTGCCCGTCTGCGGCGACTCCCCGTTGCCGAGCTGGCCCTCATCGTCGGCGCCCCAGCAGTAGAGCTCGTCGCCCGTCTTCACCGCGCACGAGTGCGCCGCGCCGAGCGAGAGCTGCACGACGTTGATCAGGCTCGGCACCCGCGCCGGCTCGCTCGCCGAGTAGAACGAGCCGTTGCCGAGCTGTCCCAGCGTGCCGCGCCCCCAGCAGGTGACCGTCGTGTCCTCCAGGATCGCGCACGAGTGGGCAGGGAACTGGTCGTCGTCGCGCGCGAACCCGCCGCCCGCCGCCACATGGATGGCCTTGCCGGGGAGGGCGACCTGCGCCGGCACGGGGACGACCGGCTCGCTGTCCGGCTTCCCCGACTCGGAGAACGCGTTCCTGCCCCAGCACCACACGCTGCCGTCCCGCCGGAGCACGCACGTGTGGGCGAACCCGGCCGAGATCTCGACCGGGTCGTTGCAGAAGGCGCCCTCGTCGCCCTTCACGCACTCCGTCGCGCAGCGGTTGCCGCAGGCGCCGCAGTGCTCGTGGGCGCTCGCGCTCGTCTCGCAGCCCGGGGCCGCGGTGTCGCAGTCCAGGAAGCCGGCGTCGCAGACGACGCCGCAGACGCCCGCCTCGCACGTCGGCGTCTGGTTCTCCGCGGCGGGGCAGTCGTCCGGCGAGGCGCACGCGTCGCCCTTGCCGCCCGCGCCGCCCGTGCCGCCTCCGGCGCCCTTGCCGCCCGCGCCGCCGTGGCCGGCGTCGCCGCCTTGACCGCCTGTGCCCGTCGCGAAGTTCCGCTCGGAGGGCGAGCAGCCGGCGCAGAGCGCGAGCGTGAAGAGCGCCAGCGAGTTCGTCAGCAAGCGAGGCATGTACGTCATCGAAGCTCCTGAAGCGGCAGGTGTCCCGGAGCAGCAGGTTGCTCCTGGAACAGCTTTTTACGCTGCCGCTGCCCGCGCGCAAAGCGCGTCTCTTCGGCAAGATCCGGACGCCCGCCGGCGTTGGATCGCCCCGCGCCGGCGCGTCGGCGCGCTGGTTTGGGGGAGACGCCTCTGGCGGCGCCGCGTAAGGTCGCTGCGCCATCCGGCAGGAGGGAGATCGCATGCACCGGAGTCGTCTTTGTGCTCTCGTGATTGATTGCAAGGTGGATGACGTCGACGCCGCGGCGGACTTCTGGGGCCGCGCCTTCGGCAAGCCCGTCAAGAAGGCCGCTCCGGACGCGGGCGGCTACCGCGAGCTCGAGACCCGGGACGATGAGCTCATCGTCCTCGTGCAGCAGGTCGAGCACCCGAGCCGGACGCACCTCGACATCGAGACGGACGACCTCGACGCCGAGGTGCGGCGGCTCGAGGCGCTCGGGGCGCGGCGCGTGGAGTTCATCAAGCGCTGGTGGGTGATGGAGGCGCCGACGGGCCAGCGGTTCTGCGTCGTCCGCCCGCAGCGCGGCCCGCTCGAGGCGCACGGCAACGCCAACGTCTGGAGCGACGATCCCGGCAAACCGGGCGCGCAGTGAGCCGGGGCGCGCGGCGCGCCGGGCGCGGGGCGAGCCGGGGCGCGCGGCGAGCACCGCGCGCAGAGCGAGGCCCGGCCGGGCGTCCGCCGGAGATCGGGACCTGCTCCGGCGCCCGACATGAAGTAACCTCTCCCCCGCGCCGGTCGACGCGGCGCGCTGTGCATGCGCCACGCCGAGATCCCCTGCGACATGACATGCAGCGCATGAGCACCGACGGCCGGGATCCCGGCGCCGCGGCCCCGTTCGACTGGAATCGCGCGGAGCCCGCGCCGGCGGAGCGCCGGCTCCCGCCGGGCGGCGTGCCCGCCGAGGCCTGGGCCGCTGCCCGCGCCGAGGACGAGGCGTGGCTGCCCTTCGAGCGCGCGGCCCGGCCGGTCGAGGTGCTCGACGAGACGCTGCGCGACGGCATCCAGGGCGTCTCCACGGTGAACCCGCCGAGCGCGCAGAAGATCGAGCTGCTCCAGGCGATGGCGAGCGTCGGCGTCGACGCGGTGAACCTCGGCATCCCCGCGGCCGGGCCGCGCCAGTTCGAGGACGCCTGCCTGCTCGCCCGCGAGATCGTCTCGTCCCGGCTGCCGCTCGCCCTGACCGCGGCCGCGCGCACGACCGCCGCGGACATCGAGGAGGTCGCCCGCGTGGCCGAGCGCGCCGGGGCGCCGATGGTGGTCTACGCGTTCATCGGCAGCTCGCCGATCCGGCATTTCGTCGAGGGGTGGGGCCCCGATTTCCTGGCCCGCAGCGTCGAGGCCGCCGGGCGGGCCGCCGCCGCGGCCGGCCTGCCCTTCTGCCTCGTCGCCGAGGACGCGACCCGCGCGCCCCCCGGCATGCTCCACACGCTCTTCCGCGCCGCGGTGGACGCCGGCGCCGCGCGCCTCTGCCTGTGCGACACGACCGGCCACGTCACCCCGCCCGGGGTGGCGGCGCTCGTCGCGTTCGCCCGGCGCGAGCTCGCCGCCCTGGGCGCGCCCGGGATCGAGCTCGACTGGCACGGCCACAACGACCGCGGGCTCGGCCTCTCCGCCGCGCTCTGGGCGGCGGCGTGCGGGGTCGAGCGGGTCCACGCCACGGCGCTCGGCGTCGGGGAGCGGGTGGGCAACAGCTGCCTCGAGCTGCTCCTCGACAACCTCGGTCGGCTCGGGTCGCGCGCCCCGGTGCCGCGCGAGCGCCTCGCCGCGTACTGCGCGGTCGCCTCGCGCGCCCTCGCCTGGCCCATCCCGCCGGACCACCCCATCGCGGGGGCGCTCGTCCGCCGCGGGTGACGCGCTCCCCGGCGCGGGTGACGGCGCTCCTGGGCCGGGGGTGACGCGCTCCTCGGCGGCGCGACGTCGCCCCTCGGCGGGGCGCGACGGCGTTCACCCGCCGGGCGTGGCCTTGCCGCCGCCGACGCGCGCCAGGGCGGCGTGGACGATCGGCGCCGCGGGCGCGAGCGCGTCCGCGAGCTCGCCGACGCGGGCGGCGGCGCGCTCCGCGCGGGTCCACGCCGACGAGAAGCCGAGCGTGCCCGGCGGGTGGGCGGCGGCGAGGGCGATCGCCTGCCGCAGATCGTCGCCCACCGCCGCGATGGCGTGGAGATCTGCCACGCTCGCCCCCCGCGCGCGCGCCGCGGCGTAGAGCGCGCGCACGATGCCGAGCAGGTCGCGGGCGGCCTCCAGCGGGAAGGGGTCGTGACGGATCGAGAGCACGCCGGCCGCAGATCACGGATGCCGGGACGGGGCGTCAAGCCGGGCGCGGCTCGTACGCCGCGGCTCGAAGATTGCACGATGCAGTGGCTCGACGGTTGCAGTGAACGGTTGCTGGAGGAGCACATGAACAACCGCACGCACGAGCTCGCAAAGACGGACGTACCCGGCGGCGACGAGGAGGTCCCGCTGCCGCCGAACCCGGGTGACCCGGGGCCGGAGCAGCCCGAGCCGCCCTCGCCCGACCCCACCCAGGACCCGCGCATCCCGCCGCAGGGCGACTTCCCGCGCGGGGTCTGAGCCGCGCGCGATGCGCGCGATGGAGAAAGCCCATGGACGAGCAGAAGATCCAGGAGATCAAGAAAGAGGCCGCGCGGCAGGCGGCGGTGGGCGCCTCGGGCGGGATGGAGGGGCCTGACGAGCACGAGGAGCCGAGCGACATGCCCAAGCCGCCGGTGGCCATCGAGGCGTCCACGGCGGCGCAGGAGGACGGCGACCGGCAGCCGAACGGGACCGGGAACGTGCCCGCGGCGTCGAGAGCGGCCGAGCGCGGCCTCGGACCGACCCAGGGCGCGCCGGCGGTGAAGCCCCAGGGCGACCGCTGAACGCGGCGATCCCGGCCTTGCGGCAGGTCTCCTCCGGGGCCGTCACGCGCCGGCCTGCTTCTTCTTCCCTCTCCGGGCCGCCCGCGGCCTCGCCGGAGGCTTCGGCCGCGGCCCGTACGCGCGAAGGAACATCTCCAGGTTCTCGTCGACGATGGCGTCGATCTGCGACGGCGCGAGCGGGAGCGTGCCGTAGACCGAGACGTCCTGCGCCTCCGCCGAGAGGAGCGCGATGAACTGGCGCGCGGCGCGCTCCGGCTTCGCCACGTCGAGCCGGCCGCGCTCGGTCTCGCGCGCGAGGTAGCCGACGAGGCGGATCATGAACCGCAGCGGTCCACCTTGCGCCCACGCGAGGCGGAGCTGCGGATAGCGCGCGACCTCGGACACCACGAGCCGCCGGAACGCGGAGAGATCCTCGCGGAACACCCACGCCAGCAGGCGCCGCCCGAGCTGGCCGAGCGCGACCGCCGGCTCGGCGTCGGTGGCGAAGAGCTCGTCGAACGCCCGCTCCTGCTCGGCCGACGCCGCGCCCTGCACGCCCTCGATCACCGCGAAGAACAGGCGCTCCTTGTCGCCGAAGTGGTTGTAGATCGTCTGCTTCGACACGCCCGCCTCGGCGGCGATGGTGTCGACGCTCGCGCGCGAGACGCCCTCGCGCAGGAACACGCGCTTCGCCGCCTCCACGATGGCGGCGTGCTTCACGGGCGAGCCCGCGGCGGGGGGAGCCGAGGCGCCCTCGCGCGCAGGCCTGGGGTCGAGCCGCTTCCGGGTTGACATTTGGACTCACCAGTCCAATTTGTTGGACTGCCGAGTCCAACCGTAGACCATCGCCGCCGCGCGCTCACCCGAAAAGCGCGCGCGCGCCGGCCTGGGCTCGCGCTGCGCACCGCCACCCTGCGAGCGAGGTGAAGGCATGGAGCACGATCCTACCGAGAGCGAGCCGCCGGTCCCCGTCCTGATCGTCGGCGGAGGCGTCGTCGGCCTGTCGGCCGCGCTGTTCCTGCGCCGTCACGGCGTCGACGTGACGCTGGTCGAGCGCCACGCGGGCACGTCGATCCAGCCGCGCGCGCGCGGCGTGAACGCCCGCACGATGGAGCTCTATCGCGAGCTCGGCCTCGAGCCGGCCATCCGCGAGGCGGGCGCCAAAACACCGATCCACCTGGGCTTCCTCTTCGGCGAGACGCTCGCGCAGGCGATCGACGCGCCGGTCGGCAAGCTCTTGCGCCGGCTCTTCCGCGCGCTGCTCGGGCGCGAGATCGGGCTCGGATCGGCGAGCCCCACGCGCGCCTGCCGGATCACGCAGGATCTGCTCGAGCCGGTGCTCGCGGCCGCCGCCCGCGAGCGCGGCGCGCGCCTGTCGTTCTCGACCGAGCTCGTCTCGTTCGAGCAGGACGACGAGCGCGTGCGCGCCGTGCTGCGCGATCGGGCGACCGGGGCCACGCGGCGCGTCTGCGCGAGCTACCTCGTGGCGGCGGACGGCGCGAGGAGCCCGGTGCGGCAGGCGCTCGGCGTCTCCACGAGCGGCCGCGGATCGCTGGGCCATCTGCTCAACGTCCTCTTCGAGGCCGATCTCGCCGACTTCGTCCGAGATCGGGAGTTCAGCCTCGCGATCGTCCACCACCCCGAGGTGCGCGGCCTCTTCGCCGCCATCGACAACCGCGCGCGCTGGGTGTTCCACCTCGTGTACGACCCCGCGCGCGAGTCGCCGAAGGACTACCCGCCCGAGCGCTGCGCCTCGCTCGTGCGAAAGGCGCTCGGCGCGGGCGAGGTGCCGATCCGGGTCGAGAGCGTTTTGCCGTGGGAGTCGGCGTCTCGCGTCGCCGATCGTTACCGGGTCGGGCGCGTCTTCCTCGCGGGGGACGCCGCGCACCTCATGCCTCCGTGGGGCGGCATGGGCGCGAACACCGGAGTCGCCGACGCTCACGATCTCGCGTGGAAGCTCGCGTTGGTGCTCCGCGGCGAGGCGCGCCCCGCCCTGCTCGACACGTACGAAGCGGAGCGCCGGCCCGTCGCCGTCGTGGCGGCGGAGGACTCGGCGAACAACGCCGACGAGCAGGGCCTCATGGCGCGCGCCGCGTTCTCGAAGACGCTGGGCCTCGATCGCCGCTCGATCTGGGGGCGCCTGACCGGCCGGACGCCGCCGAGCCCGGGGCGCTGGCACAAGCTCCTCGGCGTCGGGTATCGATATGGATCCGCGGCGATCACGGCGGATGGGCGCGCGGCGCGCTTCCGGCTCGACGGCCGCCCGGGCACGCGAATGCCGCACGCGTGGATCGCGCGCGACGGAGAGCGGGAGTCGACGCTGGACCTGATCGACGGGCGCTTCACGCTGATCGCCGGGCGCGAGGCCGCGGCGTGGGGCGAGGCGGCGCGCGCGATCGGGGCGACCATCGACGTGCTGCGCGCGGGGATCGATTTCGAGGACGAGCGCGACCGCTGGCAGCGGCTCGCGGGGATCGGGCGGCGCGGGGCGCTGCTGGTGCGACCCGATGGCGTGGTGGCGTGGCGGGCACGGGGCGAGGAGCAGGACGCAGCGTCGGTGTTGAGAGGCGCGCTCGCGCGGGCGCTCGGGGGGTAGCGCCCTCGCGCGGCGGGCATCTCGGCTCGCCGAGGAGCGCCCCCAGCGCGGCCAGGCGCCCGCTCGACGCCGGTGCGCCGTTTGGAATTGACATCGTTATTGTTAACGTTAACATAACACGCCGGGCCGCTGCTTCGGCTTCGCCCAGGACGCGGGTCTGCCGGGAAAATTCTCTTATGAAAAGCATGCTTCGATGTTCGCCCGGGCTCATCCCCTCGTGCGTCGCGTTCTCGCTGATCGGGGCCCTTGCCTGTAGTGAAGCGGACGTCTCGGCCGGAGCGACCGGAGCCGCGGGCACCGGCGGGGCTGGCGCGACGAGCGGCGCCTCTGTCGGCGCTGGCTCCGGGTCCACCTCGGCGGCGGGCACAGGGTCGGGCGGCGCGCCTTCCGAGGCCGCGTCCTCGGCGTCCGCGGGCGGCGGGGGAGGCGGAGAGGCCTCGGGGACTGGCGGCGCGGGCGGCGCGGGCGGCGCGAGCAGCAGCGCAGGGCCGGCCGAGCCCGTGTTTCACGTGTTCCTCCTCCTCGGGCAATCGAACATGGCCGGGTACCCGAAGGCCTCGAACGCGGACAAGATGGAGAATCCCCGCATCAAGGTCCTCGGCTTCGACGACTGCGCCGCGACCGGGCGTGTCGAAGGCGAGTGGGACATCGCTGCCCCGCCGCTCCACGAGTGCTGGAACGGAGCGATCGGGCCCGGCGACTACTTCGCCAAGACCATCCTCGACCGCTACCCCGCTCAGGACAGCATTGGCCTCGTCCCGTCCGCCCTCAGCGGGGAGAAGGTGGAGACGTTCATGAAGGCGGGGGGGAGCAAGTGGAACTGGATCCTGTCGCGCGCGAAGGCGGCGCAGGAGGCCGGGGGTGTGATCGAAGGGATCTTGTTCCATCAAGGCGAGTCGAACTGCGGCGACCCGGCGTGGCCCGGCAAGGTGAAGACGTTCATCTCGGATCTGCGCGCGGACCTCGGCCTCGGCGACGTGCCGTTCCTCGCGGGGGAGCTCCTCTACTCGGGGTCGTGCGCGAGGCACAACTCGCTCGTCGGCCAGCTCCCAGGGCTGGTCGCCAACGCCCACGTCGTCTCGGCGGAAGGGCTCGCCATCGATCCTGCCGACACGTGGAATCTCCACTTCGGCCACGACGCGCTGGTCACCCTGGGCACCCGCTACGCCGAGAAGATGATCGGCGTCCTGGGTCTCTGAGCGCGGATTCGAGAGTTCACATGAAGGCGGGAAGGCAGGAAGATGTTTGAGCTTTATCTTCCCGCCTTCCCGCCTTCATGTTCAATATGAATTTTGAGCACTGCCCGACGGCGCGGGCATCCTCGTCCCTCTCGGCGCTCGCGCGTGCGGCGCCGCGCGGGTTTGGCGCGCCGATGACACACCGATGACCAGGGGTGATATGAGCTTGGCAGCCTCCCTGTTGCGGATCGATCCCCGAGACGATGTGGCCGTCGCCGTGCGCGGCCTGGCCGCCGGCGATCCGGTGGCCGAGGCGATCACCGCCCGCGCCGACATCCCGGCCGGGCACAAGGTGGCGCTGCGCGCGGTGGCCGCCGGCGAGCCGGTGCGGAAGTACGGTTGGCCGATCGGGCGGGCGACCGCGGACATCCAGCCGGGCGACCACGTGCACACGCACAACCTGGCCACCGCGCTCTCCGGCCTCGACACCTACACCTACGAGCCCACGAGCCCGGAGCCCCTCTCCGCGACCGAAGACCGCACCTTCCTGGGTTACCGGCGGAAGAACGGGCGGGTGGGCACCCGCAACGAGATCTGGATCCTGTCGACGGTGGGCTGCGTCGCGCGCACCGCGCAGAAGGTGGCCGCCGAGGCGGACAAGCGCTTCAAGGGCCGCGTGGACGGGGTCTACGCCTTGACCCATCCTTACGGCTGCTCGCAGCTCGGGGGCGACCTCGACGCGACCCGCCGGATGACCGCGGCCCTGGCTGGCCACCCCAACGCGGGCGGCGCGCTGATCATCGGCCTGGGCTGCGAGAACAACCAGCTCGGCGTGCTCCTCGAGAGCGCCCCGCAGCTCGATCGCGAGCGCCTGCGGTCCTTCGACGCCCAGGCGGCCGAGGATGAGCTCGAAGCGGGCCTCGAGGCCGTCGAAGCGCTGGTCAGGGTCGCCGAGCAGGACCGCCGCGAGCCCTGCCCCGTCTCCGACCTGGTGATCGGCCTCAAATGCGGCGGCTCGGACGGCTTCTCGGGGCTGACCGCCAACCCGCTCGTGGGCCGCATCGCCGACAAGGTCTGCGCCGCCGGCGGCTCGGCCATCCTCACCGAGATCCCCGAGATCTTCGGCGCCGAGCGCCTGCTCATGGCCCGCGCCGAGAGCGAGGGGGTCTATGCCGACGTCGTCGGCGTGGTGAACGACTTCAAGCGCTATTTCATCGCTCACGGCGAGCCGGTGTCGGAGAACCCCTCGCCCGGCAACGTCGCCGGCGGCATCACCACGCTGGAGGAGAAGTCTCTCGGCGCGGTGCAGAAGGCCGGCCGCGCCCGGGTGTCCGAGGTGGTCCGCTACGGCGGCCAGATCCGCGGGGAGCCGGGCGTGGCGCTGCTGGAGGCCCCCGGCAACGACGCTGTCTCGTCCACGGCGCTCGCCGCCGCCGGCGCGACGGTGATCCTCTTCACCACCGGCCGGGGCACGCCGCTCGGGTTTCCCGTGCCGACCCTCAAGCTCGCCACGAACTCCAGCCTCGCCCAGCGCAAGCAGCGCTGGATCGACTTCGACGCCGGCCGCGTCGCCTCGGGAGAATCGATGGACGCGGCCGCCGGCGCGCTGATGGACTTGGTGCTGGCCACCGCCTCGGGCCGGAGTACCCGCGCCGAGGAGAACGAAGAGCGCGAGATCGCGCTCTGGAAGCGGGGCGTCACCCTCTGAGGCTAGGCCGCCTCGCGGCGCTCGACGTCGAGCTGGAGCGGCTCGATCTTGCCGACGATGACGAGGTAGCTGAACGCGCCGAGCAGGCAGAAGCCGCCCGCCACGACGAGCGGGATCGTGAACGAGCCTTTGGTCAGCGAGACCATCGCGCCCGTGAACGTCGTGATGACGATGCCGGCCAGGTTCGACGCGAAGTTCTGGATGCCGCCGATGGAAGCCACGTGGCGCGGCGTGGGCGCGACGTCGCCGGGGAGCGACCAGACGCTGGCGCCGGCGAACGCGAGGCTCGCGTACGAGACGCCGAAGAAGATGAGCATCAGCGTGATGTCGGACGTCAGCGCCGACAGCGTGATCGCCGACGACATCAGCATGCCGCCGACCATGCAGGTCTTGCGCGCGGCGGTGAGGCTGAAGCCGCGGCGATAGAGCGCGTCGGAGACGAAGCCGCCGATCCAGCCGCCCGGGATCGCCATCAGCGCGGGGATCATGCCGAGCGTGCCGAGCGCCTTGAGCGAGAAGCCGCGCGTCTGCACGAGGTAGCTCGGGAACCACGTGATGAAGAAGTAGTTGGTGAAGTTGAGGCAGAAGAAGCCGAGCATCATGCCCCAGAGCGTGCGGTGGCGGAAGAGCGACGCCCACGTCACGCCGCCTGGCGCGTCCTTGGCGGGCGCCGGGTGGACGACGTCGGTCTCACCCGTCATGTCGCCGTGCGCGGGGCCGCGGTAGATGACGACCCACCCGAGGATCCACACCGCGCCGAGCAAGCCCGTGATGATGAAGGCCGCCTTCCATCCGAGCGTGTCGACGATAAGGGCGACGAGGGGGATCGACAGCGCCGAGCCGACGCGCGCGCCGCTGTCGAAGATGCCCGTCGCGAGGGCGCGCTCGCGCGGCTTGAACCACTGGCTCACGAGCTTCGCGCAGGCCGGGTACGCGCCGGCCTCGCCGGCGCCGAGCAAGAGCCGGCAGCCGAACATCCCCGCGACGCTCGACGCGCCGGCCGTCGCCGCGGTGAAGAGCGACCACCAGCCGACGGCGAACGGCAGCGCGCTGCGCGCCCCCACGCGGTCGATGAACCAGCCGAACGGCATCTGCATGAGCGCGTAGGTCCAGAAGAAGCCGCTCATGATGAGCCCCATCTGGGCAGGGCCGATGCCGAGCGCCTTCTCGATCTGGGGCGCCGCGACCGCCAGGTTGGCGCGATCGATGTAGTTGAGGGCGACGGCGAGAAAGCACAGCAAAAGCACGACCCAACGCATCTTCCTCATCTGCATGTCTCCCTGGGTAGCGGTTCTGTTCGCGCAATCGGCAGGTCTCGCGCGCTGTCCGCCGGGCGGCGCCGCCTCGCGGTACGTTGCGCGCGCGCGGACCCACGGCAACGGCGCCGGGCTCGTGGGGCCCTCCGCGTCGCGAGGGCGGCGGCGCGCGCGGTCGGCCTGCCGCGCGAGCTCGCCTGCGGCAGCCTCACGGGCTCATGCGGGCACGCTCGCGCGGAGCGACCGGTGCAGCCGGGGCTGCTCGATCTTCAAGTCGAGCTCGCGCGCGAGATCGATCACGGGGGCGAAGCGCCGCCGCTTCTTCTCGCCGTGGTTCTTCGAGATTTCGGACAGCCGGTGATCGAGGAACGGGTTCTCGAAGCGATCGCGCACCTCGTCGAGGTACGCGCGCGCGGCGGCGCTCTTGCCGAGCGCGTCGAAGACGGGCAGCACCTCGTCGCGCCACAGCGCCTCGAGGTCGGCGCGCAGGGCCCGATCGCGCATCGCGCTGCGCGTGTTCTCGTCGGCGGGGCGCCCGTCCGTCTGCCAGCGCTCGGCGAGGTAGGTGTGCCCGAGGTTCAAGAGCAGCAGCTTCAGGCGTTCGTAATGGGGCAGGTCGTCCGTCACGATCATCGCCTCATGCTGGCACGGCAGCACCATGCCCTCGCGCCGCTCGATCGCCCAGAGCGCGTAGGGCTCGGCGATCGCGCCGACGGGGCGGATCGGCTCGGAGACGATCCGGTCGACGAGCGAGTTCACCCAGATGCACGTGTGCTTGATATAGCGCAGGAAGGCGGCGTCGGCGCCCCACCGGCGCGCGACGCCGACGACCAGCGCGCGCAGCGTGTCGCCGTTGTTCGACACGAGCTCGCAAGGCAGCAGCGTGAGCGGCGCGGCGCCCGCCTCGAAGCGCGCGCGCAGCAGGACGACGAGCTTCGCGGCGAACCCGCGCGGCGCGCGAGCGCCGGGCGCGAGCGACGCCTCCGTGTCCTCGTGGAAACAGGCGTATCCGCTGTCGCTCGTGTTCGAGAGCACGACGCGCGCGTCGCGCGCGAAGCGCTCGAGCACGAGCGGCCAGTCGGTGTTCGCGTCGAGCGCCTCCGTGATCGAGCTGCACTCGATCGTCGTATCGACGACCTCATCGCGGCGCAGCCCGCGGATCCGCACGGGGTAGCGCGCCCGCGCGCGCAGCGCGTCGACGCGCGCGCGGCTCTCGGGGTTCGACGTGGTCTGCACCACCGTGACCGTCCCGAGCGCGTCGCCGGCGCCGAGCGCCTCCGAGATGAAGAGGTCCGCATGAGCCTGGAGGAACCGGCTCGTGCCGAATTGAAGGATCGGATTGCCCATGTCAGCCCTCCGGCGGCTCACGATGAGGGGATGTTAAAAGTCGCTGCTCGTCCTCGAGCGGAGGCGTTCGGACCGTCGTCGTCCGAAATCCGCTCGGGGAACGCGCCGAGCCGCGCGCGCTCACGACAGGCCGACCATGATCTTGGCCGTTCGACCGGGGTAGGCTGCCCAGTCGGCGAGCGCCTCGGGCACGCCTTCGATGGGGATCGTCTTCGAGATCAGGAGGTTCGGGTCGAACGTGCGCCGCTCGAAGAAGGCGATCACGTCCGAGAACTCGCCCATGCAGTTGCGCGACCCGAGGATGTCGAGCTCCTTCATCACGAACAGCTTGGTCTCGTAGCTCACCGGCTCTTTGCCGTACCCGATGTACACGACGCGACCGCAGAACTTCACCCACTCCACGGCGTCGCGGTACGTCGCGACCGCGCCCACGGCCTCGATCACGACGTCCGGGCCGTCGCCGTTCGTCAGGTCCATGACGCGCTCGCGCGCGTCGGCGTTCGCCTGCACCGCCTCACGCGCGCCGAGCGCCCTGGCGAGCCCGAGCTTCTCCTCCTGCGTGTCGAACGCGATCACGCGCGCGCCGCGGCTCACCGCGCCGGCGATGGCGCCGAGCCCCACGCCGCCGCAGCCCATCACGAGGACGGTCTCCTCGGCCTCGACGCGCCCCCGCGCCGCCGCGTGAAAGCCGACGGAGAACGGCTCGACGAGCGCGAGCTCGGTGAGGCTCAGCCTCCGTGACGTGAACAGCTTCTGGTACGGCACGGCCACGAGCTCGGTGAGCGCGCCGTCGCGCTGAACGCCCATGGTCTTGTTGTTCCGGCAGGCGTTGCGCCGCCCCGCGGAGCACGAGGGGCACACGCCGCACGCCGTGTACGGCGTGAACGTGACGTCGGCGCCGACGCGCCAGTCCGCCTCGACGCCGGAGCCGAGCTCCACGATCGTGCCGGCCACCTCGTGACCCAGCACCCGGGGGTACGTGACCATCGGGTTCTTTCCCAGGAACGTGTTCAGGTCGGAGCCGCACAGGCCGACCCGCTGCACGCGGACCAACACTTGATCGTGCGCCGGCCTGGGCTCGCTGATCTGGGTCACCTGTGCGACCGACGGGCCGGTGATCGTCAGGGCTTTCATGCTGTCATCACCTCGCGGAGCGACCTCGTTCACTCGCGGCTCTCACGGCGCGCTCCGACGCCGGGCCGCTTCGTTCGGCGAGAAAAGTACATGGCCGCGTCGAACGGCCGGATCCGCAGCGACGCGGCGTCGCTCTACGACCCGTGACCGGGGCGGCGGCCGCCGCCACCGCCGTGGCGCTCGGGACGCCGCTGTTCAGGGCCGGCGCGCATAGAACTTCTGCGCGTTCGTGTACATGACCTTGTCGCGCACTCCCTGACCGAGCTCCTTGAGGTAAACCTCGGCGATCGCGATCTCCGACGCCAGGCTGCCGCCCATGTCGACCACGGGCCAGTTGCTGCCCCAGATCAGCCGGTCTTCGCCGAAGGCGTTCATCAGCACGTCGAAGTGCGCCTTGTACGCCGCGAGGTCGGTCGGCGCGCTCCAGGGATCGTCCTCGGTGGCGGCCGGATTGTACATGTCGAAGAACGACGAGAATTTGATGTAGATGTTCGGGTGCTTGGCCAGCCGCTGCATCGCGTCGACCCAGGCCGGATCCGGCGTCGCGCCCTTCGCGCCCGCCAGGTGGTCGATGATGATGCGGAGCTTGGGCACCGCGGTCGCGAGCGCCTCGACCTTGTCCTTCGGGTTCAAGGCGCCGCGGCTGATGATGTCGAGCGTCATGCCCTTGGCCGCGAGCTCCTCCAGCGAGGCGAGCTGCTTCTCGTCGAGCGTCAGCTTCGGGCTCCAGAGGAAGCCGCGAATGCCGACCACGCGCGGGTCCGCGGCGAGGCGGGCCAGATCGGCGCTGAAGGTCGGCGAGCCGATCTCGAGCTGCGCGACGAGGAACTTGAAGAAGCCGTTGCCCTTCATCATCTCGAGGACCTTGAAGTTGTCCTCGACGACGGGGCTGGCCTCGACGACGCCGGTGCCGACGATGCCGTTCTGCATCGCGATGGCCTGGTATTCGTCGGGCAGCACGTCGCGGTAGATCGGCTTCTGCTTGGCTTCCGGCCAAACGACGCCGCCTGGCCGCGTGACCTGGTAGAGATGGATGTGCGTGTCGAGGATCGGGCCGCGCTGCTGCGCCGGCGCGGTGAGCGGGGCCGCCGCTCTGCTCGTGTCGTCCGCGCTCTCGGGCGGCGGGGCGGTGGTCGAGGAGGACGACGCGCACGCCGCGAGCGGCGAGAGCACCGTCATCAGGCACAACCTGGCGACGGTGGTCCTGATGCTCGTGAGCGCGCTCAGGTGGAGCCTTTCGGAACCGGCGGCGGACCCGATCCCGACGGCGATGATGCCGGTACGCATGACAATCCCCTCAGGGCAAAGCCGAAGTACGAGAGCTATATGTTAACGTTAACATTCAAGATGTCAACATCGATCCGTTCGTCCGCCCGACGAGCCTGGGCGGCTCCCTGGCGATGAGCGATGAGGTGAGCCCACGAGGGTGGTGTCAGCACACGAATGCGGCCGCGGGGGCCTGGAGATCGGTAGATCGCGTAGAATAAGAATGTTCTATCGATCCGGGCACGTCTGGCGGTCGAAGCTTGACGTCCCGGATACGTTTGGGTTTCCTTCTCCGCGTGAACACGGGAGCGCCGCGATGACGATGAAGGAGCAAAGCTTCGAGGCCGCCTTCGGCCGCCCGGCGAAGGTCGTGGCCGAGGCGCCGGGGCGCGTGAACCTCATCGGCGAGCACACCGATTACAGCGGCGGGTACGTGCTGCCGACGGCGATCCCGCAGAAGACGCGTATCGAGATGGCGCCGCGGGGCGACGGGCTCGTCCAGGTCGCCACCACGAGCGTGAACCGCGGCGGCCAGCGCTGGTTCCGCGTCGGCGAGGAGTCGCGCGGCGGCCTGTGGCTCGACTACGTGCAGGGCATCACCGCCGTCCTCCGCGGCCGGGGCGTGTCGATCTCGGGCTTCGACGCGAGGATAGAGTCGTCGGTGCCGCTCGGCAGCGGCCTGTCGTCGAGCGCCTCGCTGCTCGTCGCGCTCGCCCGCGCCCTGCGGCAGATGCTCGACCTCTCCATCGACGACGTGGAGATCGCCCGCATCGCCCACGCGGCGGAGCACGACTTCGTGGGCGCGCCCGTCGGGAACATGGATCAGATGGCCGCGAGCCTCGCCGACGAGCACACGGCGCTGTTCATCGACACGAGGACGCTCGCGTTCGAGCGCATCCCGCTGCCCGCCGAGGCCGAGCTGCTCGTCGTGAACTCGGGGGTGGCGCACCAGCACGCGAGCGGCGACTACAAGACGCGGCGCGCGGAGTGCGAGCGCGCCGCGGCCCTGCTCGGCGTGCCGCAGCTCCGGGACGTCGATGCGGCCGCCGAGCAGCGCATCGCGTCGCTGCCGGCGCCGCTCGACCGGCGCGCGCGCCACGTGGTGACCGAGAACGCCCGGGTGCTCGCCGCCGTGGCCGCCCTCCGCGCCGGGGATCTCGGCCGTTTGGGCGAGCTCTTCGACGCGTCGCACCGGTCGATGCGCGACGATTTCGAGGTGTCGGTGCCGGCGGTCGACGCGCTGGTGGAGAGCGCGCGGGCGCAGCCGGACGTCTTCGGCGCCCGGCTGACCGGCGGCGGCTTCGGCGGCTCGATCGTGGCCCTGGTGAAGCGCGGCTGCGCGGCACAGGTGGGCCGGGCCGTCGTCGAGGCCTACGGGCGAACGCCGGGGCGCCAGGCGACGGTGCTGGTGGGAGAGCCCGCCTCGTGACAGCGCGCTACGGCGCCGCGGCCGCTGGCGAGCGCACGGCGCGAAGCCTCGGCTCGGCGGCAGTGCTCAAAATTGAACATGAAGGCGGGAAGGCGGGAAGAAAAGATCAATGATCTTCTCGCCTTCATGTGAACTATCTCCGGGCAACTTTGAGCACCACCGGCCCGGCCGCGGGGCTCGTCAACCGGGATACCAGGTGATCCGCGGGTCCTCGGGCGCGCGCACGTGGTCGAAGGCGGCGTCCGTGAGCCGCGCCAGGTCGTACTGCGGCCGCCAGCCGAGCAGGAACTTCGCCTTTGTGTTGTCCAGCCAGGTCGAGCGGTACGGCGTCTTCACCCTCACGCTCGGCAGGCCCCGCGTGGCCTCCAGGTAACGCGCCAGCTCACCGTAATCCACCGGCTCATCCATGCAGATGTTGAAGGTCTGCTGGCGAGCCTTCTCGTGGTCGATGGCCTTGAGGATCGCGGCGACCAGGTCCTCCACATGCACGAAGTTGCGCTTCACCGGCGCGCCGTCAGGGTCGAGCATCACGGGGACGGCGCCCGAGCGGACGTAGCCCTCTGCCGCCTGGGCGCCGACCAGATCGCGCCACCTCGGCCCTCCGAACACGTCGTCACCGAAGGAGAGCTGCGCCTTGAAGTCGTCCTTCTCCATGATCCACGGCGCGCGCAGGCAGCATCCGTTCAGACCATACTGGATGTAGTACTGCTCGAGCATGACCTCCTCGAGCACCTTGGACAGGGCGTAACAGCCCGGGTAGGCGCTGTGCTTCTGCGCCTCCGTGACCGGGACGGGGTGCGGGTAAAAGAAGTGGCCCATCCCGGCGTCGCCCCCGATCAGGATGAACTGCTCGAACGTGGGGCTGACGCGGCACGCCTCGAGCAGCCAGAACATGCCCTTGATGGCCACGTCCATGATGCTCTCGGGGGTCTCCTTGCAGGTCGCCAGGTGCAGCACGTGGGTCACGCCCTCCACGGCCTCGTCGACCACGGCCCTGCTCTCGATGGACCCGCGCACCACCTCCATGCGCGCCGTCGGCTGCAGCATGCGGTTATGGCACAGCGCGCGGACCTTCCATCCCTCGAACCCGGGGTCGGACAGGAACCTGCGGATGAACGTCTGGCCGACCTTGCCCGTCGCCCCGGCGACAAGGATTCGCTTCGTCTCGCCCATTCTATCGCTCCTCGCTCTCCTGCATCATCGATGAGACCGCGCTTCGCCACCCCTGGCCGCGGGGGCCGAGCGGATCAGGAGCTGCTGCATGACGATGAAGCCGAGCAGCAGCAGCCCGATGCTGATGTGGTGCCACGGCGACGGCAGCCGCCCATCCAGGTTGATCACCGCCCGCACGATGCCCGTGATCATCACGCCCATCGCGGTGCCGACGACGCTGCCAGCACCCCCGGTCAGCAGCGTCCCGCCGATCACCACCGAGGCGATGGCCTCGAGCTCCAGCCCGGCGCCGATGTTCGGCTTCCCCGCGCTGTCGATCAGCGCCGTGGTGACCCCGCCGAGGCCCGCGCACAGACCGCTGAGCGCGTACAGGGCCACCGTCGTGGCGCCCAGCGGCACCCCCATGAGCAGCGCGGCCTGCCTGTCCCCGCCCATGGCCAGGACGTTCCGGCCGAAGCTCGTGCTGCGGTGAAGGACCACGCCGAGCGCGAGGACGATCAAGAACAGGAGCGCCGTCGCCGGGACCCAGGTCCGGCCGAGGCCCGGGATCATCGCCGTGAAGCCGAGCTCATCGACGATCCAGTCGAGCGCGGGATGATCGACGGCGATGGGCTGCATGCTGACGAGGAACGCCGCGCCGCGCGCGAAGAACATGCCCGCGAGCGTCACCAGGAACGGGGGCAACGAGAACTCGTGGATCAGGTACCCCGTGGCCGCGCCGAGCGAGACCGCCACCGCGAGGCCGACACAGAACGCGAGCAGCGGATGACAACCGCCTGTTATCAGCGTGCCCACGACGACCGTCGTCAGCGCGACGACGGACCCGACCGAGAGATCGATGCCCCCCGACAGGATGACGAACGTCATGCCCACCGCGCAGATGCCCATCGCCGCGTTCCCCTTGATCAGGTCGACCAGGAAGCGCAGGCTGCGCGCCGACTCGTAACCGACCAGCACCCCCGCGTAGAGCGCGACCAGGAGGACCGCAGTCGCCACGAGCGGCACATCTCGCCGATCCAAGCTCCGCATCGCTATTTCCCCCGCTTGAGCCCGAGCAGCGCCATGAGCCGCCGGCGCGACTCCTCCGAGACGAGCAGGCAGCTCACCAGCATCACGCCGGCCTTGGGCATCGGCTCGATCTCCGAGGGGACGTGCTGGATGTACATCGTGGTGGAGAGCGTCTGGATGAGCAATGCTCCGATCAGCGTGCCGCCCAGGTAGAAGCGCCCGCCGGTGAGCGCCGTACCGCCGATCACCGCGGCGAAGATGGCGTCGAGCTCCCGCAGGCGCCCCACGCGGTCGGGATCGGCCGTGGAGATGTACGAGGCGGCCACGAGCCCGGCGATGCCGGCGCACAGGCCGGAGAACCCGTACAGCCAGAGCTTGATGCGGCGGTCGCTGACACCCGCGAGCCGGCTCGCGCGCTCGCTGTCGCCGATCGCCTCCATGAACAGGCCGAGCGCCGTCTTCCGGCAGAGCAGCGCGGCGACGACGAACACGGCCGCTACCAGCAGCATGGAGAACGGCAAGCCGCCGACGTGACCGTTGCCGATGAACGCGAACGTCGCGTCCACGTGCGTCACGGGCTCGGCGCGGGTGATGAGCATGGCGACGCCGCGAACGCCGACCATGCTGATCAAGGTCACGACGATGGGCTGGATGTTCAGCGACGTCACCAGCGCGCCGTTGAACAAGCCGACGCCGCCGGCGACCAGCAAGGACAAGAGCGCCGCGACGAGCGGCCCGTGGCCGGCGTCCTTCATCAGGATGACGCAGGTGGCGCCGGAGAGCGCCATGACCGAGCCGACCGACAGGTCGATGCCCCGGACGGCGATCACCAGGGTCAGGCCGATGGCGAGGAGCATCACCTCCGCGCCCTGGTTGAGCAGGTTGATGGGTGTCCCGTAATACGCCCCGTCGCGCTCGACGATGGAGAAGAAGTTCTTGGACAGGAAGAAATTGAACAGGAGGAGCGCCAGGAGGCCGAGCAAGGGCCAGGCTTCGCGGCGCCCGCGCCTGAGCAGCAGGGCGCCGGCGGCGGCGGTGAAGAGGATGATCCCGACGCCCGTGGGGCTCGCGTTCGTGCGCGCGGCTTCAGCGATCTTCTCGAGCATCGCGCGGCGCCTCCTTGTGCTGTGCAATGGCCTGGATGATCGACGAAGGGGTCACCGACGCTCCCGCGAGCTCCCCCTGCTGCTTGCGGTCCCTCAGGACCACCACCCTGGAGCAGTTGCGCGCGATCTCCTCGAGCTCGGACGAGATCAAGAGCGTGGCGACCCCCTTCTCGCCGAGCGACCTCACCAGCGCCTCGATCTCCAGCTTGGCGCCGATGTCCACGCCGCGCGTGGGCTCGTCGAGCAACATGACCCGTGGCTGCATGGCCATCCAGCGCGCGAGCAGCACCTTCTGCTGATTGCCGCCCGAGAGCAGCTTGACGGGCGTCTCCGGGGACGGCGTCTTGATGCTCAGCGCCTTGATGTAGTGCTGGACCAGGCGATCCTGCTCGCTCCGCGGGAGCACCCGCAGCGCCCCGCGGGAGGCCTGCAAGGCCAGCACGAGGTTCTCTCGCACGGAGAGGTTCGGGACGATGCCCTCCACCTTCCGGTCTTCCGGGCAGTACGCGAGCCCCGCCCGGATCGCGCGCCGCGGCGTCTTGATCTCGATCCCGCGGCGGTCCACCGCGAGCTCGCCGCGATCGGCCGGCTCGATGCCGAAGAGCATCCTCGCGGTCTCGCTCCGGCCCGAGCCGAGCAGCCCCGCCAGCCCCACCACCTCGCCGGGCCGCAGCGCGAGATCGATCGGCCCGACGACCCCCTTCCGCTCGAGGCCGCGCGCGGCGAGCACCGGCTCCGCGGCGCTCGCGTCCTCTCCCTCGCCGGCGGGGCTGCCCTTCGCGGGCTTCTCCTCGTCGCCGAGCTCCACGCCGAGCATCGCCTGGACGAGCGAGAGGCGCGGCAGCGCGCTGCTCGCGTATTGCCCGACCAGGCAGCCGTTCCGGAGCACCGTGATCGTGTCGCTGACGGCGTAGACCTGATCCAGGAAGTGGGTCACGAAGAGCACCGCCAGCCCCTGCGCCTTCAGCCTCTGCATCACGTCGAAGAGCCGCTCCGTCTCCGCTTCGTCCAGGCTGGAGGTGGGCTCATCGAGGATCAGGAGCCGGGCGTCGACGGCGAGCGCGCGGGCGATCGCGACCATCTGCTGCAGCGCGGTGGAGAGCGACGCGACCGATCGCGACACGTCGAGGTCCAGCGAGAGGCGCGCGAGGGCCTGACGCGCCTTCGCGCGGACGGCGCGCTGGTCGATGAGGCCGAAGCGCCGGGGCTGCCGGCCCAGCATGATGTTGTCCGCGATGGAGAGGTGCGGGATGAGGCTGATCTCCTGGTGCACCGCGCTGATCCCCAGCGACTCCGCGTGGCGGGGGGAGGTCGGCCGGATCGACGTCCCGTCGAGCCGCAAGGCCCCCGCGTCCGGGAGATACACCCCGGTGAGCAGCTTGATCAGCGTCGACTTGCCGGCGCCGTTCTCCCCCATCAGCGCCTGGATCTCGCCCGCGTGCGCCTCGAGGTGAACGTCGTGCAGCGCGCGAACGCCGGGGAAGGATTTGCTGAGGCCCTCGACGGAGAGCAACGCTTTCGGACCAGGCATGCGGCTGCTACTCCGTGGGTGAGGGCCGCTCGACCAGAGGGCTCACGTGCGTGGGGGTGCTCGCGCCGCCGCCTCAGGGCGCCGGCGCCGGCTCCTCTTCCGTGGGTTCAGTAGGCCCGCGAGCCGATGGTCGCCGCCGCCTGCTCGCGCTCGAAGACCTGGCCAGGGACGACCGTGCGCTTCGGCACCGCCTCGCCGCGCACGATCTTCTCGATGGTGTCGAAGAGCAGGGGGCCGTGCAGCGGGTTGCACTCGACCGTCGCGTTCAGCTTCCCCTCCATCATGGCCTCGAAGGCCGGCTTCACGGCGTCGACCGAGACCACCACGATGTCCTGCCCGGGCTTCAACCCCGCCGCCTGGATCGCCTGGATCGCGCCGAGCGCCATGTCGTCGTTGTGGGCGTAGACGGCGTTGATCTCCCCCTTGTGGGCCGAGAGCAGCGTCTCCATCACGGCTTTGCCCTTGGTGCGCGTGAAGTCGCCGCTCTGGCTCGCGATGACCTTCATGTCCGGGTGCTTCGCGATGGCCTCGGCGAAGCCGGCCTTGCGCATCACCGCCACGTCCGCCGCCGGCGTGCCGACCAGCTCGATGATGTTCGCCTTGCCGTTCGTCTGCTTCGCGAGCCACTCGCCCGCCCGGCGCCCCTCCCAGACGAAGTCCGCGACCATCACCGTCGCGTACAGATCTTCTTCGGCGTCCACGCCCCGGCTCGTGAGCACCACCGGGATCCCGGCGCGCTTGGCCTCCTTCAGCGTCGGCTTCCAGCCCACGGACTCTTGCGGCGCGATGACGATGACGTCGACGCCCTTGGTGATGAACCCGTTGACGGCGTTGACCTGGTTGTTGTGCACGTTCTGGCCGTCGGCGAAGAGGAGCTGCACGCCGCGCTTCTCGGCTTCCTCCTGGATCGACTTGCTGTGCGCGATCCTCCACGAGCTCTCGGCGCCGGTCTGCGAGAAGCCGACGACGATCTCGGACAGCTTCTTCGGCTTCTTTCCCGCGGGCTCGGTGCCGGATGCCGGCTTCGGCGCGGCGCTGTCGGCCTCGCTCTCCCCGCGGGAGCAGCCGGCGCCGATGGAGAGTGCGCCCAAGATGGCCAGGAGCGCCCTCCGTGACACGTGGTTCTGGCGGTGCATGCTATTCTCCCTTCCTGCTGTCCCTTCGGACGCGGTTCGATGGCCGGCCCAGCGCGGGCGCCGATGCATCGCTGTCGATGCAGCCCTCGGGGCCGAAGGGCCCGGGCGCACGCGAGTCTACCCAGCGCGAAGCGAAAGGATACCAGAAACCGTTGTGAACGTTAACATGGCTGATGTCAACCAAAATGGATCGGCCGCGCCGAGGGCGCCGCCGCGCTCGGATGACCCGCTGACCCGCGCCGCTCTCGCGCCGATCTAACGCGCCCCCCGAGCAGCCCCCTCGTGACGCGCCGCTCCGGAGGAGCCCCACCAGTCGCCGGTGTCCGGGCACACCGACTAGGCACACCGACTAAGTAAATAGTGTTGACTTAGTCTTTGTGATCGTTAACATCTCAAATCGTCCTTAAGGCTTTCTCAGCAGGGCCGTTATGCGAACCGGGAATTTTCTGGATCGGTCGCGGTGTCGACTCCGTTCGTTCGGCCGCCGCCGACGCGCGCGACACCTCGCTCGCCGACGCAGCGGTCAGGCCCTACCCGCGCCGGGCACACGAGCGCTGGTGCGATTGGCACGCGCACCGGCACCGTTCTAATCCGACTGCCCTGAAAATACTGCGCGTATCAAAAACTTACCCAATCACTGAAGGGGAAGTCCAACGTGAACAAGAACCGCTCTTCTCGATGGCTTTGCAACTCGGCCTGGATCGCGCTCGGAATCGCGGCGCTCGCTGCCTGCGGTGATGGAGGCGATGGGGGTGGCGACGGCGGCGGCGGCGGCGCGGGGGCGGCGGGCAGCACCGGCACCACCACCAGCGCCAGCACGACCTCCAGCGCGAGCACGACAGGCGCGAGCACGACAAGCGCGAGCACGACCAGCGCGAGCACGACCAGCGCCGGCACCGGCGGGTCGAACGAGGGCGGCGGCGGTTCGGACGCCTCGAGCACCACCTCGACCGGGACGGGCGTCCCCGAGCCCATGGGGAAGTTCGTCGGCAACATCACGACCAACGGCAACGTGCGCGACGGCTTCGCCAAGTACTGGAACCAGATCACGCCCGAGAACGAGGGCAAGTGGGGCTCCGTCGAGAGGTCCCGCGGGAACAGGGACTGGAGCGCGCTCGACCGGATCTACAAGTACGCCCAGGACAACAACATCATCTTCAAGCACCACGTCTTCGTGTGGGGCGCCCAGCAGCCCGACTGGGTGGGTCGCCTCTCCGCGGGGGAGCAGCAGGCGGCCGTGCGGGACTGGATGAAGGCGTTCTGCGAGCGCTACCCCAAGACGAAGTACATCGACGTCGTCAACGAGCCGCCGCCCCACACCACGCCCTCGTACAAGAACGGCATCGGCGGCGACGGCGCCAGCGGCTGGGACTGGATCGTGAACTCCTTCAAGTGGGCGCGCGAGTTCTGTCCGAACGCGGTCCTGATCCTCAACGACTACAACAACATCGAATACGAGAACGACCACAACAACTTCATGCGGATCGCGAGGGCCGTCATCGGCGCTGGCGCCCCGGTCGACGCGCTCGGCGCGCAGGCCCACGACGCGTACAAGATCAACACCAACACGGTGAAGGGCTACATCGACAAGATGGCCTCTCTGGGCAAGCCCGTGTACATCACCGAGTACGACATCGGCCTCGGGGACGACAACCAGCAGAAGCGGGTGATGGAGGAGCAGTTCACGATGTTCTGGAATCACCCCTCGGTCCCGGGCATCACCCTGTGGGGCTACATCGTCGGCGCCACCTGGCGGGACAACACCGGCCTCCAGCACCCGGACGGCAGGCTGCGTCCGGCCATGCAGTGGCTGATGGACTTCCTGGACCGCGGTTGACGCCGCGCTGACGCGGTCTCGCGTCGGGGGCGCCGCGTGAGGCCGCCCCCCGGGCGTCGAGCTCCCTCCACGGGAGCCGGGTAGATCCACGAGACCCCTCTACCCGCGATCCTCCTCGCGACGCACCTTCACCGCGCACGCCTTGTACGACGGCTGCCTCGAGTACTGATCGAACGCCGGAAACGTCAGCTTGTTCGTGATCTCGTAGTGCATCGGGATGAAGATCTCCCCCGGCTGCACCGAGTTCGTGACGAACGCCCGCGCCTTGATCTCCGCGCGGCGCGACGCGATGACCACCCACTCGTTCATCTCGACGCCGAGCTTCTTCGCGTCGACCGGGCTCACCTCGGCGTAGATCTCCTTCGGATAGAGCCGCTGCAGCACCGCCGACTTCTTGGTCCGCGTCTGCGTGTGCCACTGGCTGGAGCTCCCTCGCCCGGTGAGCAGCGTGAACGGATACTGCTCGTCGGTCGGCTCCGGCAGCTGCCGCGGCGCCTGGAACGCGAACTTCGCCCTCTGGTCCGGCCGGTAGAACGCGCCGTCCTCGAACAGCCGCCGCTCGTTCGCCTCGAACGACGCCCCCTCGGGGTACGGCCACTGGATGCCGCCCCGCTCGTCGATCATCGCGTAGTCCTCGATCCCCGTGATGTCGCACGGCTGCCCCTTCGAGAGCCGCTTCAGGATCTGGAAGACCGCCTCCGGGCTCTTCCACTCCTTGAACAGATCGCCGCACCCCCAGTACTGCGCGACGAGCTGGAAGATGTGGAAGTCGGCCAGCGCCTGCCCCGGCGCCCGCGCGACCTTCTTCACGAGGCCGATGCGCCGCTCCGAGTTGATGAACGTGCCCTCCTTCTCGGCCCACGAGGCCGCCGGCAGCACGAGGTGGGCGCGCTCCGCCGTCTCGGTCGTGGCGTACATGTCCTGCACCACGAGGAACTCCAGGCGGCCGAGCAGCTCGTGCAGGTCCTCCTGGTTGATCCACGAGTGGGCCGGGTTCGTCGCGATGATCCAGAGGCCCTTGATCTTCCCCTTCAGGATGCCTTCGATGATCTGATCGTACGCCAGGCTGTTCCGGGTCGGGATGACCTCCTCCGGGACGCCGAGGATCCCGGCGATCTTCTTCCGGTGCTCCTCCTTCGTGAAGTCGTGGCCGGCGAACAGGCCCGTCGTGTTGCTGAACATCCGCGAGCCCATCGCGTTGCACTGGCCCGTGATGGAGTTCGCCCCGGTCCCGGGCCGCCCGATGTTCCCCGTCATCAGCGCGAGGTTGATGAGCGACTGCGCGACCCGCACGCCCTCGTGGCTCTGGTTGACGCCCATGGTCCACCAGAACGACACCCGCTTCCCGCTATGGATCGTCTCCGCGAACGTCGCGAGCTGCTCCTCGCCGATCCCCGTCGCCGCGGCGACCCGCGCCGGGGTGAACTCCTCGACGTGCGCCTTGAACTGCTCGAATTCGACCGTGTGCGCGTCGATGAACTCCCGGTCGATCCACCCGCGCTCGATGAGGATGTGCGCGATGCCGTAGAACAGCGTCAGATCCGACTTCGGCTTCAGCGCATAATGCGCTGTCGCCGCCATCGCCGTCTCGGTCTTGCGCGGATCCACGACGAGGATCGCCGGACGGTTCTTGTTCTTGCACAGCCGCTCCCACATGATCGGGTGGGCGATGCAGAGGTTCGAGCCGACGAGCACCACGACGTCGGACTCCTCGAAATCGCGGTACGTGTAGGGCGGCGCGTCGAACCCGAACGACTCCTTGTAGGCGACCACCGCCGTCGCCATGCACTGCCGGGTGTTGCCGTCCCCGTGCAGCATGCCCATCCCGAACTTCGCCAGCGCCCCGAGGAAGGCCATCTCCTCGGTGACGATCTGCCCCGTGCTGATGAAGGCGACCGACTCCTTGCCGTGCGCCTCCTGGATCGCCTTGAACCGGTCGACGAACGTGCGCAGCGCGACGTCCCACTCCACCCGCTCCAGCTTCCCGCGGGCGTTCCTGAGGAGCGGCGCGGTGGCGCGGTCGCTCGCCCGGAGCGGCGTGAGCGCCTCCCAGCCCTTCGGGCACGCCATCCCGAGGTTGACCGGATAGTCGGTGTTCGGAGAGAGGTTGATCGCCTCGCCGTCCTTGAGGTGGACGTTCAGCCCGCACCCGGTCGAGCAGAAGCCGCACACGACCGTGGTCGTCTGATCGGGCTTCAGCCGCGCGGGCACCCGCCCGAGGCCGAACTCGCCGGGGGTGAGCAAGAGGTCGCGCGTGAGCGGCCCGTTCCGCTGGAGGAGCAGGTTGTCCGCCTTCTTGGGCTCCGCTTCCGTCTTCTTGGCGTCGGGGGTGGTCATCAGGAGAGCCCTCCGGGCATCTTGGACGCGGGCGCGGCGGCGAAGAAGAGGTACCGCTCGAGGAACTCGCCCGCGAGGCAGAACAAGAAGGCCACGACCGCCATGGCCATCAGGACCTCGGAGCTGACGCCGCTGTTCGGCGCCGAGAAGAGGCTGAGCGCCGGCAGGACGATGCCGCCGAGCGCGCCGCAGGCGAACCGCCAGCCCGTCGCGCCCTTCAGCTCCCCCGTCATCAGGATCGCGCTCCGCTTGAGCGTCGAGTGGCTCCGCTTGCGGAGGTGCCGGAACATCGAGAGCTCCACGAGCAGCTTGAGCCCCATCGCCACGCACAGGAACCCGCTCAGCGCGCGGAAGCCGCCGGTCAGGAGCAGCGCCGCGTGCTCGTCGCTGAGGAGCAGCGCCACCATCAGGACCGTCGAGCTCCCGAGCACGGCCGCCGTGCTCGCGAACTTGAAGCCCGTGAGGCCGCCGCTCCAGTGGTCTCGCTGGGTCGCCGCGTACACCATCACCGAGCAGAACACGCCGAGCATCCCGCTCAGCGCGACCGCGTAGGACAGCGGCGTCTGCAGCTGGCCGAGCGGCGAGAGCGGCGCGAGCGCCGGGATCGAGGGCACCCAGAACGAGGCGGCGTAGGCCGTCCCGGCGCCCGCGAAGAGCGAGAACCCGAGGATCTCCCGGCTGAGCCACGACGTCTTGAGCCCGAGGAACGCCCGGAACGCGAACTGCGGCCGGCCCAGGTGGAGGAGGCTCGCGCCCAGCGCGGCGAGCCCGAAGACGAGCGCGAAGGTGGCGCTGTGGCCGCCGAAGCCCCGCGTCGCCTGCGCGCCGAGGAGCTCGTTCAGGGCGAGGCTCACGCAGAACGCGCCGACCGAGAGCTGCGTGAGCACGAGCATCGCGACGAGCGGAGGGTGGGAGTGCTCCCGGCTCACCTGGTAGAAGTCCGCGGGGAGCATGTTCCGCGGGAGCGATTTCTTCGTCTTGTAGCTGGTCGTCGGGATCGTGATCTCCGGCGCCGCCGCCCCCGGCAGGAAGACGTTGGTCTGGCTCTCCTGCACGGCCTGCGCCTGATCGACCACCGTGATGCGGATGGCGCCGTTCGGGCACGACTGCACGCACGCCGGGGCCTCGTCGTTGGCCAGCCGGTCGCTGCACATGTCGCACTTGCGCACGATCCCCCGCTCCGCGTTGAACTTCGGAGCGTCGTAGGGGCACATCAGGATGCAGTACTGGCAGCCGATGCACTGATCATCGAGGTGCTTGACGATGCCGGTGACCGGGTCCTTCTCGTAGGCCTTGACCGGACAGCCCGACATGCACGCCGGGTCCAGGCAGTGGTGGCACGCCGTGGTCACGCTCTGCTGCGCCGGCGTCTGGGGCGTGCCGCCGTGGAGGAGCCCGACCGAGCGCCACACCTCGTCCTCGTCGAGGCCGTTCAGGCTGTGGCACGCGGTGACGCACGCCTTGCACGCGGTGCAGGCGTCCAGATCGACCTCGAAGGCGTACTGCTGCCCGGGCTTCGGCTTCTCGAACGGGATGAGGTCGCGGTAATACTTGGACTGGGCCGGGAGCGCGTGCTCCTCGTGCAGCTTGGAGAACCGCTCGACCGCCGTGAGCTTCTGCTGGTCGGCGAGGAGCGCCTGGAGCAGGTTCTTGTTGCTGTCCTGGATCTTCGGCGGCGAGTTGACGATGGGCAAACGAAAGTGAGTGTCCGACACCTTTGCAACGCTCATCGAGATTCCCTGTCTACCCGGCGCGGAAGCCCAGCCCGGAGAATTCCAAGAGACACAGAGACAGCGGCGGCGTGCCCGTCGCGAAGCGGAGCGCGGCGCTGCCCAAGAAGCCCATCGGGTCAGCTCGCCACGCCGCGCGGCTGCGCCGCGTCCAGGACCTCGACGCGCCCGCCCCGGATCCGGGTGGGATACACGGGGACGCGCACGGTCGGGTCGTCGAGGCACTGGCCCGTGCGCAGGTCGAAGTTCTGCTTGTAGATGGGCGAGGCGATCTTGGGGACGCCCCCCTTGTCGCCGACGATCCCGCGGGAGAGGACGAACGCCTTGCTGAACGGGTCGAAGTTGCTGATGGCGTAGATCTCCTCGCCCTCGCCGACCCGGACGACGGCGACCTGGCGCTTCCCCACGAGCGCGCAGACCCCCGTGTTCGGGATGATGTCCTCGACCCCGCAGACCTCGACCCAGCCCTGGCCCGCGCCCTCGCTTCTAGGCGATTCCGACATGTGCAGCTCGTTCATGGCGATTTCCCTCGGAAGAGGCCCCTCGGCCCGCGGTCAGATCATCTCCTCGACGAGCGTCGACTTTTCCTTCCAGGCCGCGGGGCGGTGCTGCGCCCGCTCGCTGACGAAGACGATGCTCCGGTCGGGCTCGCCGGCGTTCACGAACGGGCGGAACTGCTTGAGCTTCTCGGGATCGGAGACCGCGGCCTTCCACTCGCACTCGTAGGTCGCGATGAGGTGGGCCATCTCCTTCTCGAGCTCCTCGCAGATCCCGAGCGAGTCCTCGATGATGACCTGGCGGAGGTAATCCATGCCGCCCTCGAGGTTGTTGAACCACGTGGCCGTGCGCTGGAGCCGGTCCGCCGTGCGGATGTAGAACATCAAGAACCGGTCGAGGTACTTGATGAGCGTCGCCTCGTCGAGATCCGCGGCGAAGAGCTGGGCGTGCTGCGGCTTCATCCCGCCGTTGCCGCAGAGGTAGAGGTTGTAGCCCTTCTCCGTCGCGATGATCCCGAAGTCCTTGCTCTGCGCCTCGGCGCACTCGCGCGCGCAGCCGGACACCGCGGACTTCAGCTTGTGCGGGCTGCGCAGCCCCTTGTAGCGGTTCTCGACCGCGACCGCGAAGCCCACCGAGTCCTGCACGCCGTAGCGGCACCAGGTGCTGCCCACGCACGACTTCACGGTGCGGAGCGCCTTGCCGTAGGCGTGCCCCGACTCGAAGCCGGCCGCGATGAGCTCGCTCCAGATGTCGGGCAGCTGCTCCAGCCGCGCCCCGAACAGGTCGACGCGCTGGCCGCCCGTGATCTTCGAGTACAGGTTGTACTTCTTCGCGACCTGCCCGAGGGCGATGAGCTGATCGGGCGTGATCTCGCCGGCCGCCACGCGCGGCACCACCGAGTAGGTGCCGTCCCGCTGGACGTTGGCCAGGAAGCGATCGTTCGTGTCCTGGAGCGGGAGGTGCTTCTTGTTCAGGATGTGCTCGTTCCACGTCGAGGCGAGGATCGAGGCCACCGCCGGCTTGCAGATCTCGCACCCCTTGCCCTTGCCGTGGCGCTCGATGAGGTCGTCGAAGGTCTTGATCGCGTGGACCCGGACGAGGTGATAGAGCTCCTGCCGCGAGTAGTTGAAGTGCTCGCAGATGTAGTTGGTGACCGCGACGCCGGCCTTCTTGAGCTCCTTCTTGAGGATGTCGGTGATCAGCGTGGTGCACGAGCCGCAGCCGGTGCCCGCCTTGGTGTGCCCCTTGATGGCGGCGAGCGTGACGTGCTTGTCGTCGCAGATGGCCGAGCAGATCGCCTTCTTCGTGACGTTGAGGCACGAGCAGATCGTCGCGGTGTCGGGCAGCGCCTCGACCCCGAAGCCCGCCGGCTTCGCGCCCTCGCGCGCCGTGACGATGAGGTCCTCGGGGTTCGGCGGCAGGACGATCTTGTTCTGCACGAGCTGGAGCAGCTGCCCGTAGTTCGAGGCGTCGCCGACCAGGATGCCGCCGAGGAGGTGCTTGCCGTCCGAGCTGACGACGAGCTTCTTGTAGACGTTCGAGGTCGCGTTCATGAAGCTGACCACGCGCGCGCCCGGCTGCGCCGCGAACGCGTCGCCGAAGCTCGCGACGTCCACGCCCATCAGCTTGAGCTTGGTGCTCATGTCGAAGCCGGCGAAGGTCTCCTTGCCGCCGGTGAGGGCGTCGGCCGCGACCTTGGCCATGTGGTAGCCGGGCGCCACCAGGCCGTAGAGCTGGCCTTGATAGCTCGCGCACTCGCCGATCGCGTAGATGTCCGGATCGGACGTCTGACAGCGCTCGTTGATGACCACGCCGCCGCGGCTGCCGATCGCGAGGTCGCACGCCCTGGCGAGCTCGTCCCGCGGCCGGATGCCGGCGGAGAAGACGATCATGTCGGTCGCGAGGTCGGTCTGGTCGGCGAAGAGCATCCGCGCCACGCGGCCGTGCTCCGCGACGATCTCCGTGGTCGAGGTGTTCGTGTGCACGTGGACGCCGAGCGACTCGATCTTCCGGCGGAGGATCGCCCCGCCGGCGTCGTCGACCTGGAGGGCCATCAGGCGCGGGGCGAACTCCACGACGTGGACCTCGAGCCCCATGTTCTTGAGCGCGTTGGCCGCCTCCAGCCCGAGCAGGCCGCCGCCGATGACCGTGCCGACCTTCGCGCCCTTCGCGTGGGCCGCCATGGCCTCGAGGTCCTCGATCGTGCGGTAGACGAAGCAGCCCTTCGTGTCCTTGCCCTTGATGGGCGGCACGAACGGGTACGAGCCCGTGGCGAGGATGAGCTTGTCGTAATAGACCGTCTTCCCCTTCGCGGAGGTCACGGCCTTCTTGCGGCGGTCGATCGATACGGCCTTGTCGCCCAGGTGGACCTGAATCCCCGCCTCCTCGTAGAGGCCGGGCTTCACCATCGAGAGGTCGTCGGCCGATTTTCCGCTGAAGAAGGCGGACAGGTTCACCCGATCATAGGCGAGCCGGGGCTCCTCGCAGAAGGTCGTGATGTTCCATTCGCGCAGGAACCCACCGAGGACCATGTTCTCGATGAGCTTGTGCCCGACCATGCCGTTGCCGATGACGAGGAGGTCCTTCTTCTTGCTCATGCAAACCCACCTTTGGACCCGGTGAGTCACCCTCACCGTCACTGCCGTACTGCCGTCCGAGCGCGGCGCAGGCCGTAGTCTCGGACAGGATCTTGTCTACTGTGACCTCTGTTTCACAACTGTTTCGCTGGAATAAATTGTGTGTCCGATGGCGCGCTCGAGCCCGGACATTCCCTCTGTTTCCTGCGTGTTTCGCGGCGCCCGGCGAGCGCAACGAGGCTGCGCGCGAGGGCGATCTCGACAGCGTCAATGAAAGGAAACGGGCGATTATCGCGAATCAGGAGGAGTTTGTTTCGCGCGTGTGTCGCGCCGCCGCGGCGACTGCATTGCAGTTCTGAAAGGCGGCGGGCCGGTCACCCGCGTGGGGCGGCCTCGGCGACGAGGGCGAGCAGCTGCGCCGTGGCGACCGGCTTGGTCAGGTGCGCGTCGAAGCCGGCCTCGCGCGAGCGGCGGCGGTCCTGATCCTGCCCGTAGCCGGAGACGGCGGCGATGTAGGAGCCCCGGAGCTCGGGCTCGGCGCGCAGGCGCCGGACGACCTCGTAGCCGTCCATCCCGGGCAGGCCGATGTCGAGCAGGACGAGCTCGGGCTTCGACGCGCGCGCGGCCTCGAGCGCCGCCGGGCCGTCGTGCGCCATCGCGACGGTGTGGCCGTGGAGCTGGAGGATGCGCCGCAGGCCCTCGGCGGCGTCGACGTTGTCGTCGACGAGGAGGACGCGGAGGGCGCCCGCCCCGGAGCGCGGGATCTCGGTCGAAGGCGCCGCGGCGCTGTCCGCCGACGCGCCCGCGAGCGGGAGCCAGACGCTGATGGCGGTGCCCTCGCCGGGGCCGGCGCTCATGGCCTCGACGCGCCCGCCGTGCAGCTCGGCCAGCCGCTTCACGAGCGTGAGCCCGACCCCGAGGCCCCCCTGCGAGCGATCCAGCGTGCGCCGCGCCTGCATGAACGGCTCGAACACGCGCGGCAAGAGCTCGGCGGAGATGCCGACGCCGGTGTCCGTCACCCGGATCCACGCGTCGCCGCCGCTCGCCGCGCAGGAGAGCGACACGCGGCCGCCCGGGTTCGTGTACTTGATGGCGTTGGTGAGCAGGTTCACGACGATCTGCTCGATCCGCACCCGGTCGCCGTGCACGAGCACGCCCGGCTCGACCGACAGGGCGAGCTCGTGCCGGCGCTGCGCGAGGAGCGGGCGCACCGACTCGACCGCGGTCTCGACCACGGCGCCGACGTCGAACCGCTCCCGCTTCAGCTCGATCTTGCCGCGCGTGATCCGGGAGACGTCGAGCAGGTCGTCGACGAGCCGCACGATCGTCTTCACCTGCCGCTCGAGGGTCGCGAGGATCTGGCTGTCGTCGCGGTCGCCGCGGTCGCCGGTGCTCATGCGCAGGAGCTCGAGGCCGGTGGTGATGGGCGCGAGCGGGTTGCGGAGCTCGTGCGAGAGCATCGCGATGAACTCGTCCTTGCGCCGGTCCGCCTCGTGGGCCTCGCGGTACAGCCGGGCGTTCTCGAGGGCGACGCGCCGCTCGCGCTCGATGATGGCGGCGCGCTCCTCGTGCAGGCGGGCGCGCTCGAGGGCCTGCGCGCACTGGCGCGACAGCGCGAGCAGGAACTCCTGCTCCTCGTGATCGAACGGCCGGGGCTCCGCGAAGCTCAGCCCGAGCGCGCCGATCGGCCGCTCCTGGACGAGGAGCGGGAGACAGCAGAGCGAGGAGGTCGTGGAGGTCAGCGCGGTGGCGGCGAAGTCCGGGTACCGGGCGGCGCACTCCTTGCGCGTGCGCAGCCAGACGGGCGCGCCGGTCCGCAGGGGGTCGACGAGGGGGAGGCCGTCGGAGGTGGCCATCCTCCGGAAGCGCTCGACGATCTCGGGCTGGTAGCCGACCGCCTTGAGGCACTCGATCGCGTCGCCCGCCGTGATGACGATCGACCCGGCGTACGCCCCCGCGGCGGCGGCGCCCTGGTCGACGGCGACCTCCGCGACCGCCTCGCAGGTGAGCGCGTCGGCGAGCGCCGCGGTGATGCGCTGGAGGCCGGCCATGCGCTGCGCGGCGCGCTCGGCGGCCCGGCGCGCCTCCTGCTCGGCCAGGAAGCGCCGCCGCGCCTCGGCCTCGGCGTCGCGGGCCATGTCGTAGAGGCGCATGCGCTGCAGGGCCACCTGGATGCACTGCGCGAGCTCCTCGGCGAAGGCGAGATCGGCCGCGGTGTAGGTGCGGCCCGACTCGGCGGAGGCGAGCGTGAGCGCCGCGAGGACGCACTCCTCGCCGCGGATCGGCACGATCACCGCCGAGCGGCAGCCGAGCGCGCGCAGGGCGGCGAAGTGCTCGGCGTCGCGCGCCACGCCGGCGAACACGCTGTCGGGGATCTCGGACAGGAGCCGGCCGGGGCCGCCGTGGAGCACCTCGTGCAGCGGCGTCTCGGCCTCCGGCGGGACCCGGCTGCGCTCGGCCAGCCTGGACACGAGCTCTGCCTTGGCCGGGTCCGCGTGCGCGATGACCCGGGCGCGCAGGGCGCCGTCCGGCTCGATCGTGTGGACGGAGCACCAGTCCGCCACGGAGGTGACCGCGAGCTCCGCGACGCGCCGGTAGCTCGTGTCGCGATCGAGCACCGGATCGAGCAGGGCGGTCGCGTCGGCCAGGAAGCGGCGCGCCTCCTCGGCGCGCTTCTGCTCGCTGATGTCCGCGACGAGCGTGAAGAATCCGGCCACCTCGCCGCTCGCGCCGAAATGAGGAATGTACTGGATGCGGACGTGGCGCCTGCCGCTCCTGCGGTACACGAGCCGCGACTCGAAGTCTTGCGGCTGCCCGCCGAGCACCGCGTCGATGCGCGGCTTCACGGCGGCGTAGGCGGAGTCGCCGATCACCTCGCGCACGTGCCGGCCGGCGAGGGAGACGCGATCCTCGCCGAACCAGCGCTCGTAGGCCCGGTTGACGATGCGATAGCGCTCCTCGTCATCGATATAGGAGATGAGCGCCGGCAGGGCGTCGAGCAAGAGCTGGATCTGCTCGCCTTCCAGCGTCGCGCTCGGCTCGCCGCCTTCGGTCATGCTGCCGCCGGCTTGAGCCGTGGTGGGGACGTCCGGCCTTTGCATCTGGGCTCATGCATATCCGCAATCCGCGCTGATCGCCACATGTCGGTTCTCTGCGCTCGGTCCTCGGTCCGAGCGTGCTATGGTCGCCGCCGATGCGGATCCTCGTTGTCGGCGCGGGCGCGGTGGGCGGTTATTTCGGGGCGAGGCTCGCCCTCGCCGGGCAAGACGTCACCTTCGTCGCGCGGGGCGCGCACGCCGAGGCGATGCGGTCGCGCGGGCTGATCCTCCGTACGCCGACCGGCGAGGTGCGCACGCCGCCGCTGCGCGTGGCGCCGCTCGACGCGGTGCGCGGGCCGTTCGATCTCGCGCTCGTCGCCGTGAAGTGGCCGTCGCTCGGCGAGGTGAGCGCCAAGCTCCCCGGGCTGCTCGCGGCGGACGGCCTCGCTCTGCCCCTGCTGAACGGGCTGGAGTCGGAGGATGCGGTCGCGCGCGAGGTCGGCGCCTCGCGGGTGCTGGCCTCCATCGCGTACATGTCCGCGGGCCTCAGCGGCCCTGGGGAGATCGAGACGCTCGCGGCGACGCGCGCCGGCCTCGCGCCGTACCGGCCGGGGCAGGAGGCGCGGGTCGAGGCGACCGCCACGCTGCTCGAGCGCGCCGGCATCCCCGTCCGCCGGGGCTCGGACTACCGGGCGATGCTCTGGGAGAAGATGGTCTGGAACGCCCCCTTCAACGCGATCTGCGCGCTGACCGGCCAGCGCGCCGGGGCGGTCGTGGAGCGCATGGAGGACCTGCTCCGGGCGGCGATGCTCGAGGTGATCGCGGTCGCGCGGGCGGAGGGGGCGGACATCTCCGAGGCGACGGCGGACGCGATGATCGCGCTCACGCGCGCGGACTTCCCGCTCACCGAGCCGTCGATGCTGCAGGACGTGCGCGCCGGCCGCGCGACCGAGGTCGACATCCTCCAGGGCGCCGTGGTCGATCGCGGGCGCCGGGCGGGGATCGACACCCCGGTGCTGCGCACGCTCGCGACGCTCGTTCGCGGCCTGTCGCTCCGGGCGAGCGCGCCGCCTGCCGCCGGGTAGGCCCCGGGCCCGCGGCGGGGCCGGGGCGGGCTCACGACGTCCCATGTCGGCTCAGAACACCGTCCTGGCGGCGAGCCCCTTGCCCATGGGAATGATCTGCACGCTCCCGACCTCGGTCACCGTGCGCTTCGCCGGGAAGATGAAGCCGCTCAGGATCTGCAGCGCGCCGATGGCCTGACCGAGCCCGTCGGCCACGAGCAGCACCTTGTTGGTCGCCTCGGCGTTGCACGACCGATCGCCGCCGCATTTGCCGCGGGTCCCGAGATCGATCCAGGGCCCCGCGATGGGCACCCAGAGCGCTCGGTCCGCGGGCTTGTCGCTGAACGTCGCCACGACGGTCGAGATGCCGTAGGTGGTGCCGAGCACGGCGACGCCGCTCCAGATGAGCCCGCGGTTCGGCACGGAATCGGTGATGGTGACCGTGTCGCGCGTCCTTTCCTGAGCGTGCGCGGCTTCGGTGAATCCCATGGTAGCCACCGCCACGGCGGCGGCCGAGGTGAGAAGAGCGAGCTTGTTCATGCGGTCCTCCTGGCCGCATGGCGCATGAGCAAACGGGGTGCCGGTGCGGCGCGCGTCGGCGCGCGGCGAGCGTCGACGCGCGGCCGGCGCGCCACGCCGGTCGTCTCGTGTGGCGATCTGCCCCGCGTGGGACGGCGCGCCTCGTGGTGCTCGCGCCGAGAGGCGCGATCCACGCGGGAAACCGCGTCGCGCGCTCGCGTTCTCCCTCCTCGGCCGCGGGCTTGACGCTCGCGGGTCCGTCACAGGCCGAACGGCTCGAGCGCTCCAACATCGCTACACCCCCGAACGGATGGGCTCGCGAGCGCGCCGATCTGCGCGGAGAATTGGACGTGGAAGGAGAGGAGGGGAGAGCGTCGCGGGCGTTTCTTCCCGTCTTCCCTCCTGTTCGAGCCCGGCGCTCAACCTTGATGGAGCAGAGAGGGTGACGCGACGAGAGGAGGGGAGTTCGAGGAGCTGGAGAAAGCGTGTGGACCGGAGGGCCTCATCCGCGATGTCCGCGGCGCTCGCTGGGGAGGAGAGGCCCGGGTCCGGGGGACTTGCCGATCAGGCGCCGCCAGCGCCGCCAGCACCGCCCGCGCCGCCAGCAGCGCCGGTGCCGCCCGCGCCGCCGGTGCCGCCGGTCGCGCCGGTGCCGCCCGCGCCGCCGGTGCCGCCGGTCGCGCCGGTGCCGCCCTCGCCGCCCGTGCCGCCCTCGCCGCCCGTGCCGCCCGTGCCGCTCGTCGCGCCGGTGCCGCCCTCGCCGCCCGTGCCGGCGCCAGCACCACCGCCGCCGTCACCGCCGGCGCCACCACCGCCGCCGCCGCCGCCCGTGCCGGCGTCGTCCAGCGGGAAGGCCGGATCGAGGCAGAAGAGGCCGTGCGGCGTCTCGCTGCAGACGGTCCCATCCTCGCACTCTTCCCCGACGTCCTCGCACTCGGCCGGCCCGAAGAAGCAGAAGCCCACGACGTTCGTCTCCGTGCCCAGGTTCTCGCAGGAGAAGAGCGGCAGGAGGCAGTCGCTGTGGGCCTTGCACGCATTGACGCAGAGCCCGATGTCGCCCGGACCGGCGTCCAGATCGAGCGGGTAAGCGCAGAGGCCCTTCTGCGGACCTCCGCAGTCGAGGGCGGGATCGCCATTGAGCCCGCAGAGCTCGGCGCACATGGCGACTTCGTCGGTGACGCCGACGCACCACCCGGCGCAGGGATCGTTGCCGTCCTCGTCGAGCTCGCACTGGGTGCCGTTGGGCAGCCCCTCGTTCGGCTCGTCGACGCAGACGCTCGACCGGGGGTCGCACACGCGGTCGCTGCACTGGACGTCCGCGCCGCAGCCCGGCAAGCAGACCGTCGCCCCCTGGAATGCCTCACAGCGCAGCTCTTCGCGCCCCTGGCACTTGTCCGGATCGACGCTCGCGTCGCCCTCCGTGAACGGGGGATCCCCCGGAATGCAGCCGAGCAGGCAGAGGTCGCCGATGCACACGCTGCCTTCCCCCTCGCAATCGTCGTCTCCGCCGCACTCCTTCGTGCAGTACCCGCCCGAAGGGCCGCCGCCGAAGAAGTCGTTGGACCCCTCCAGAAAGCAGATCCCGTCCGGCCCGCAGTCGGCGTCCGCTTCGCACGCGGCGCCGAGGAACTTCGCGAGATCCGGGCCGCTGCTGCCGGTGCTCACGGCGACGGGGCCCGTGGTCGACGCGGACGTGGACGAGGCCGAGCCCGAGGCCCCGGTCCCGCCAGCGCCATCGTCCGGATCGTCAGAGCCACAACCGATGAATCCTGCCGAGGTGGCGACCGCGGTGAGCAAAACCGCCGAAATGCGTTGGATTTTCATGCCTGTCTCCGGAGCCAAGAGGCGGTGCCCAGGTCGGGCGCCTGCATGTGGTTTCCGGACAGTAACGGAATCGGTGAGGCTCCGCCATACCTGGGAACCGAGAAGCTCGCGAAATGGAGCCTCCGCAAAAGCGGACGACGCTCCGGGGTGCAGCCGCCGGCAGCAACGCAATCGGCGCGATTCGCGACTTTCTCAGGGGGCGCCCTACCTGGCGATCAGGCATTCTTGGCGGCTTCTGGCAGATACCGCACTGCGCGTCGATCGGCCCCGGTGAGCGGCCAGCGATACCGGAGATCGGTCGCGGGCGCCCAGCCGGCGTGCGCCGGCGGCTCGTCGCGGGCGAGCAGGACCCAGATCTCGCGCCGCTCCGCCGGCTCGCGCGCCGTGAGCGCCGCGCCGAGGGGCAGCCACGCGTCCGGCGCGAGCGTCGCGCGGGAGATCGCCACCTCGAACGACCTCCCTGCGCGCACGAGGTCCTCGCCGCGCGCGCGCTCGACCCGCGGTGCCTTCTTGAGCTCGCCCTCCTGAACCAGCGTGCCTATCGCCGTCCGCAGGAAGGCGACGCGCTTTTGCAGGGGCTCGACCAGGGTCACGTCCAGATCCGGCCGCAGCAGCGCGAGCGGCAGCCCGGGCGCGCCGGCCCCGGTGCCGACGTCGACCACGCGCCGCCCCTCGGGGACGTGCTCCGAGAGGAGCCGCGCGTCCGCGAGCATCAGATCGACGAGCTCATCGGGGCTCCGCGCGGCCGTCAGATCGACCTTCGCGTTCCACCCCTGGACGAGCTCGAGCCAGCGCGCGAGCGCCTCGCCGGCGCGGGAAGGCAGGCTCGGCTCGCGGCCGGCGAGCACCGCCGCGATCTTCTCGGTCATTCGCGCCGCGGCGCTCTCCGTCATGGGCGCAGTGGAGCACAAGACCCGGGGCGGATGCACCCGGCGGCGCGGCGCGGCCCGCGGATCACCGCGCGCGGCGCGGGCGCGCGGGCCGCGCCGGCGCAGGGGCGCGCCCGGCGCCGGCGCCGCCGAGCGGCAGCGCGCGCTGGGCGCCGACGTCGTAGATGAGGCGGCCGGAGCGGTCGATCCGCGCCGCGGGGTTCAACGTGTGCGGGGCCCGCGCGCCGGGGCCGAGCAGGTGGACGACCGCGAGGCCGCGCGCCACGAGGGCGTCGGCGATGAGGCGGCGGTGGCAGCGCCACCAGAGCGTCTCGGCGCACATGACGGCCAAGCGCCGTCCGGCCCGGGCTTCCGCCTCCACCTCGGCGAGCGCGCGCTGGAACTCGGCCGTCTCCATGTGGTCGGCGTAGGCCCGGAAGCTCGGGTTCTCCCAGGCGATATGGGGCGAGCCGTCCCGCCCGGTCCGCCGGCCGCCCAGCGCGTCGCCGCGGAAGACGTAGGTCACCCCGAGCGGCGGCAGCGCCTCGGCCAGCGCGGGGCGGCCGAGGTGCGGCGAGCGGCTGGATCCCGGGAACCTCCGGACGTCGACGAGCGTGTCGGCCGGCCCCTCGCCGAGCAGCTCGACGAGCTCCTCCACGCTGCGGGTGCCGTGGCCGATGGTGAAGACGGTGTCCACGGAGAGAGCTTTGCGTCCCGGCGGCGGGCAGGCAACGCGCGGCGGAGGCGCGGGGCGGGCTCTGCCGCGCCGGCGCGGGCCTTATGCCCCGGCGGCGCGCCGCCGGCGCGCGCTACCCCATCCAGCGCAGCAGGTGCTCGAGCGCCCGGCGCTCCTCCGCGTCGGTGACCGACTTCAGCGCGCGGTTCACCTCGCCGACGGCGGCCGCCGCCAGCAGCGCGACGGCCGCGGGGTCCGGCGCGCCGCGCCCGCGCAGCCACGCGAGCGCCTCGTGCTCGGTGTTGACGACGATGTGGCACCGGCTCGCGTCGTAACGGACCGGCCGCCCCGAGCGGCTCTCGACGACGGCGCGGACCGGGGACCCCGCGAGGCCCATCCGGGCGATGGCCTCGCCGAGCGCCGCCGCGAGCGGGCTCTCGGCCGGGGCGCCGCGCCGCTCGGGCGAGGCGCCGGGCAGCGCCGCCGCCTCGCCGCCGATGAGGCCGCGGACGCTGCGCCACAGCGCGCCGACCCACGCGCGCGCGCGGCTCGAGTCGGGCGCGCCCGCGGCGGCCTCGGCGCTGGATGCGCCCGCGGGGGATCGCTCCAGGGTCATGCCCGCGGCGGCGCGCGCGCCGCGGGAGCTCGGCGGCGCTTCGGCGTTCGCCGCGAAAGCGACGGCCCCGGCGGCGACCCCGACCTCGGCCGCGCCCACGCCGGCGCCGGTCGACGCCGGCGGCGCCGCGGGCGCGCCGAGCTCGCGCAGCGCGCCCGGGGAGGCCCGGTGGCGCAGCACCTCGACGAGCGGCGAGCCGTCGTCGAGCAGCACGAACGCCGGCGTCTCCTCCGGGAAATCGCCGTCCGCGCTGCCGCGGCGATCGGTGATCCACAGGCAGCCGCGCGCCGCGAGCTCCGCGCGGACCTCCGCCGGGCCGACGGTCTCCCCGCCGGCGGTCCGCGCGGCGAGCCTGCCGCCGGAGAGGCGGCCGAGCAGGTGCAGGTTCCACAGGTAGGGCGCGGCGGCCGCCTCGTCCGAGAGCTCGGCCGCCATCGAGGCCGCCGCCGCCATCGCGAGCTCCGCGACCGTTTCCCACGGCGCCGCGTGGAGCGGCCACACGAGGAGCATCCCCTCGACCGGCGCGAGCCCGCTCACGCCGCCGGCGCCCGCCCCGGAGAGCAGCGCGCGCGGCGTGAAGCCCTCGCCGTGGCCGCCGCCCTCGCCGGCGCCGCTGCCCTCGCCGTGGCCGCCGCCCTCGCCGGCGTCGCGGCCCTCGCCGGCGCCGCGGCCCTCGCCGGCGCCGCCGGCCTCGCCGGGGCCGCGGCCCTCGACGGTCGCCGCGGAGGGTGCGCCGACGAGCACCCGCGGCGCGCGGGGCCACCGCGCCGGCAGCCAGAGCGCGCCGGTCACGAACAGCGGCCGCGGCCCGCCCGTGGCGGCGTCGATCCACCGCGTCGCGAGCGCGTCCCCGGGCGGCGCGAGCCGGCCGCGCAGCCACCGGCCGGCGGCGTCGCGCACCGCCTGCCGGAGCCTCGCCGCGTCCGCGCTCGCCTTGAGCCCGTCGAAGGCGCGGTTCGGCTCGAGCGCGTCGTCGTTGACGGCCGCGCACAGCGGCCACCCGTCGCCGGCGTCGATCGCGCAGAGCGGGCGCCGCCCGACGTGCACCGCGATCCCGGCCGCGCCGGCGTGCTCCGGGGCGAGCAGGCCGATCTCGCCGTGCGCCGGCGGCGCGCCCTCCTGCGGGGCGAAGGGGAAGACGGCGAAGCACGCCGCGCGCGCGCCGTCGTCGAGGCCGACGACGGCGAGCGGCGGCGCCGCGAGGCGCTCCTCGGTCGCGCGATCGCGCGCCACGACGTCGGTGATGTCCTTGACGACCACCGCCGTCGCGAGCTGCAGCCGCTCGGGCGTGCTCAGCGCGAGCACCGGCCGCTCGTAGCGCTGCTTCGGGTAGGGCGGCGGCGTCGAGGTGCACAGCCACGTGGCGCGCGGGTTGAGCCGGAGCTCGTCGAGCGACCAGAGGGTCCCCTCGATGTCGGGGAACAGCGGCGCGCTCGCGGCGCCCGCGACCACGCGCTTGCCCTGGGCGAGCGTCCGCAGGACCGCGCGGCGCGTGTGGCTCCGGACGAACGGCGGCAGCTCGTCGAAGTGGGGCGCGAGCGAGATCAGGTAGCGGCCCGCGCCCTTCGCGAGGCGCGTCAGCAGCGCGTGCACCTCGTCCCTCGGCGGGTCCGCGGAGGAGGCGCGCGCCACGATGCGCAGCGGGATCGGCAGGTCCACCTCGAGGCGCCGCTCCTCGCCGCCCGGGCCGACGAGGCGGGCGTCCGACGCCGGCCCCTCGACGATCTCGATCTCGCCCTCGAGATCGCGCACGCCGAGCGCCGCGGGGCTCACCCGGAGGAGCGGGTGCGACGGCGCGCCCGGCTGCGCGAGCGGCGCGCGCGGCGCCGGCGCGGCGCCGGCGCCCGCCCGGCGCTCCTCTTGCGCCTCTTGCGCCTCTTGCGTCCCTTGCGTCTCTTGCGTCCCTCGCGTCTCTTGCGCGCTCTCGGCGCGCCTGCGGAGGTTCTGCTCGATGGCGGCGCGGAGCCGCCGCGCCGGCACCGCGGCGGCCGCCGGGAGGACGCGGCCGCCGGCCCACCGCAGGAGCGCCGCGCGCTCGCGCGGGTCGCGGACGACGAGGGGGTGCCAGGCGAGCGTCTCGAAGCCGGGCGCCTCGTCGAGCACCGGGATCGGCGCCGGCGGCGGGTGCGCCCGGTCGACGGCCTCGAGCGAGCGCGCGACCTCCTGGCCGCGCGGGTCGAGCATCGCGAGCAGCGGCAGGCGCCGGATGCGCGCCGCGAGCCCGCCGGGGCCCGCCTCGGCCGGCGTGCTCCGGGCCCGCTCCGCGAGCGCCCGCGCGCTGTCGAGGAGGTAGGCGGCGAGGCGCGCGTCCGGCCTGCCGCCGTGGCGGAGCGGATCGTCCCGCAGCCCGAGCCGCGCGCGCGCCGCCGCGTCGCCCTCGAGCGCGGCGACGATCGCCTCGCAGAGCGCGCGCTCGACCTCGTGGACCGCGGCGTCGTTGCGGGGCGACACGACCCCGTTCCACGCCCGGTTCGGCACCGCCGCGTCGTCGTCGATCGCGACGTGGGCGGGGCCGAGGAGCGGCGCGGCCTTCAGGGTGGCGAGCGGCTGCGACGCGTGGTGCCACACCTCGACCATCGCGTCGCCGGGCGTGGCGAGGGCGAGGAAGCCGGCGCCGGCGACCTCGAGGACCGGCGCGCCCGCGGCGCCCTTCGGCGCGAGCTTCTCCAGCGACGCCGCGAGCGCGCGCCGCCGCGCCGGGCCGCGCGCCTCGAGCTCGTCCTCGCCGAAGAGCCCCGGCGTGTAGGGGACGAGCTCGCACCCCGGGATCGCGGCGGCGAGCCAGTCGAGCTCGCGCTGCGAGGCGGCGAGCACGGGCCGCCGGTCGGCCGCGCGCCCCCGCGCCTCGGGCGGCGCGGTGCAGAGGCCGCCCGCCGCCCGCGCGAACGCGGCCAGGCCCTTGAGGCTCATGAGCCGGCTCGACCCGTGCAGCGGCCAGAGCCGCGCCTCCAGGAGGCCGCCGAAGCGCGACGGCGCGAGGTCATCGCCGCCGCGCCGCCCCGGCGCGCCGCGCCGCGCCTGCCTGCCGCCGGGCGCGCCGAGGCGCGGCGGGGCGCAGAACAGCGCCCCGATCGCGGCGCGCAGCGGGCCCCTCAGGCGAGCGAGCTCGCGCTCGGGCGGCGGCGCGCCCTGGTGCGCGGCCCTCGGCCCGAAGAGCCGCCGCGCCTCGGCGTCGGCCGCGGCGAGCGCGACGCCGAGCGCGTGGCGGATCGCGCGGATGAAGCGCGCGTCGCGCTCCACGCCGTCGTACCCGAACCGCGGCCGCACGCGCCCCTCCCACGCGAGCGCGATCTCCACGGGCAGGGGGACGGCGGCGGGATCGAGCGCCACGGTCTCGAGGTGCCGCCCGTCCACGAACACCCGGACCTCGGCGCCGCGGTGGGCCTCGCCGCCGTCGGCGAAGACGGCGAGCTCGCCGCGCAGGCCGTCGAGCGGCCCCTCGTCCACGTGGAAGGCGGCGCGGAAGGCGTGCTCGGGCGAGGGCGGCACCACGGGCTCGCCGGTCGCGTGCAGGAGGAACGCCCTGCGGCGCCCGGCGCCGAGCTTCGCCTGCTCGAGCATCGCCTCCGTGTCGGCGAGCGGGAGCCCGGCGAGCGCGCGCTCGACGAGCCCCCCGCGGCTCCAGATCACGTCGCTGGCCCAGGGGGAGAGCTCCTCCGGGAGCCTCGCGTCGCCGCGATGGAGGAACAGGGTCGTCGCGTCGTGCGCGTCGAGCGCCGCGAGCGACATCGGCCGCCCGTGCCCGTCGCGGAGCAGCGGGAGCTCGCGCGCGGCCTGCGCCTCCGGGGGCAGCCTCCCGCCCGCGCGCGCCGCCCCGGTCGCGACGCACGCGAAGGCCGCGAGCGCGTCCTCGATCCGGCCGCGGTCCTCGTCGAGGACGAGCGCGCCCTCGGGGATCGTGCCCTCGCCGCGGGCGACGGCGGTGAGCGCCGCGAGCGCGTCGAGCAGCGCGCCGCTCGCCGCCTCGCGCAGGCGCGCGCGGAGGGGCGCGTCCTCGCGCAGCGCCGAGCGCGAGGCGTTGGTGGGCAGCTCGTCCGCGTCGACGACGAGGCGGACCGGGAGCTCGACGCCCTGGTAGGGCGCCGAGGGGAACCGCGGCTCGAAGTGGAAGCGCTCGCGGACGAGCCGCACGCCGTGCTCGAGGTAGTCGACGGCGGGGAGGCCGGAGAGGGGCAGGGACAGGGGCAGGGACAGGGGCGGGGACAGCGGCGGGAGGGGAGACAGGGCGTTGGAGAGCGGCGACGAGGGCGCCGCGGGCAGGGGCGTGGCGGCGGCCGGCGCGGCCGCGAGGTCGCGGGGCGCGACGATCTCGATCGCGGCGCGGCGCGCGCCGTGCACGTGGAAGGGCACGCGCACGAGCGCCGCGGGCTGGCCGCCCGGGAGGGCGCGGCGGAGCGGCTCGCCGGCGAGGGTGATCGGGATCGGGAAGTCGGCGGTGGCCGCGGCCAGGTGGGCGAGCTCCGGCGGGGTGTCGCCGGTGAGCGCCCGGCGCAGCACCGACCATCCGAGCCGCCGCCGCACCTCGACGCGCAGCCCGGCGGCGGGCATCCCGGGCGGCCGCGGCACCTCGTCGCAGGCGGGGGCGGCGGCCGGCGCGAGGGCGTCGGCTGGCGCCTCGAGCAGGGCGGGCGTGAAGCGCACGCGCGTGCAGGTCGCCCCGGAGGCCTCGCCGGACGGCCCGCGGCCGGTCGTGATCAGGTCGACGCGCGCGGGGCGCAGCCCGAGCGCCGCGTTCACGCCGAGCGCGAGCAGCCGGAGCCTCCGGGACGGCGCGTCGGGCGCGGCGTTGAGCACGTGGTCGAGCAGGCGCGTGAGGACGGGCGCGTCGGGCGGCGCTCCGTCGAAGGTCACGGCGACGTCGTCGGCGTCGTACTCGAGGTCGATCCGCGTCGCGCCGCCGGCCGCGGCGGCGCGGACGAGCTCGAGCAGGTAGAGGTCCAGGTCGACGAGCAGGTGTTCCCGGAGCTTCTGGACGGCGCGGCGGGCATCGACGCGGATGGCGCCGCGGGCGACGATCCGGCTCACCGCGGGAGCCCCCTCGGCGCGCGCGCGAGCGGCGGCGGGCTCGCCGCGAGGTCGAGGAGCCGGTCGCTGTCGTCGGGGTCGAGCGGCCCCTTGGCCTCGACGAGCAGCGCGCGGGCGAGCAGGTTGCCGGCGGTCACGGGATCGACGGCGGCGCGCCTGCGCGCGAGCGCCACGGTGTCGCTGTCGACGTTGAGGTAGAGGGCGTGCCCTGGCCGGAAGCGCGCCGCGCGCCGCACCACGTCGCGCGCGGCGTGGCAGCTCCGCTCGGGCCCGCCGCGCTCGCGGGCGGGCAGGAGGATCGCGCCGCGCTCGCGGAGGGCGCCCTGGATCTGGCAGAGGCTCACGCGGGCGACGCGGTGCCGGGCGCGGGCGAGGGCGCCTTCGACCACCTGGAGCAGCGGCGCGTCGGCCGCGCGGGCGCTCTCGGGCGCCTCGTGCACGAGCAGGTAGGCCGCGCGCGCGTGCTCGATGCGCGCCGCCGGGAAGCACCGCTTGAGCAGCGCGACGGTGGCGGGGTGGTTGCACAGCACGACGGGCAGGCCGCCCTGCGCCATGGCCTCGGTCAGCGCGTCGGCCCGATCGGCGACGAGCAGCGGCTCGCGCCCTGGCGCGAGCGCCCGCAGGCCGGCGCGCGCCCGGTCGCCGGCGACGGGGCTCGCGAGCGGGAACGGGATCTCGTCGGGATCGAGCGCGGTCGGCGGCGACAGCGCCGCCTCGAGCATGGCCGCGTACGTGGCGGCGGCGCGCTCGCTGGCGGCGGCCCTCGCCGCGGCCTTGGGGAGGCGTGCGGCGAGCTTGCGGCGGAGCGGCCCTTTGACGAGCTCGCGCACGCGGGCGAGCGCCTCCCAGAAGGCGTCGTCGCGGCGGACGTTGTCGCGGCTCAGGGTGTGCTGGAGGTGGGGGCTCATCACCTTGAACCGAACGCCCGACAGCCCGCCGAAGAGCTCGTCCGTGGTCTCGAACAGGGTGAGGCCGCGGTTGTAGAAGCCGGCGAAGCTCTGGCCCTGCTCGGCGGCGGGCTCGCCGCCGGTGGGGGGTGGGAGGTGCTGGGCGCCGGCGGACGGGCCGACCACGAAGGTGGTGTCCTCCTCGACGGCGGTCACGGACACGGGCGCCGCGACGGAGAGCGGGGCGTCGATGCGCTCGACGGATGCGCGCGCGTTTCCTTCGTGGTCGGCGATGCTGAGGGCGATCTCGCACTCGGCGTGGCGGCACCAGCGGCGGAGCGCCGCCCGCGCGCGCCGCGCGTGCTCCACGAACGCCTCCCGGCTGAGCCGCTGGATCAGGGTCACGCGGGTGCCGCTGCCCTGTCGGGGCCCGGCGTCCTCGAGCTCGTAGCTCGTGTCGCTGCGCAGGTGGAGGAGCCAGGCCTGGCCGTCGCGCCACGTCTCGACGTCGACCTGCTCTGGCTGGATGGCGAACACGGAGACGAAGCCGACGCCGTATTTGCCGATCTTGCTGGGGTCGCCTTCCTTGGACGAGCTGAAGAGGGTGAGGAGCGGTCCCTCGATGTCCTCGCGGCTCATGCCGCTGCCGTCGTCGGCGACCGAGGTGGCGCAGGCGCCGGGCAGCGTCTCGACGCGCACGGAGATCTTGCGCGCGCCGGCGTCCATGCCGTTCTGCACGAGCTCGCGGAGGAAGGCGTACGGGTCGGCGAACTGCTGCACCATGTCGGCCACGGGGCCTGGGGGCGGCGCCTTCGGCGCGGCGCGGTCCTCGCGGGACGATCGGTAGGGGGCCATGGCGCGTTGCGAGGGTATCACAGGGCGGAGGTGGTCCTCGGGCGTGTCCTGGAAGGCTCATGGGGTATCCCAGGGCGGAGGCGGTCCTCGGGCGTGTTCTGGAAGACTCATGATGTCCCCTTCCCGGCGCCCTGCAGATCGCCGTCGTGGCTCCGGCTTGTTCGCCTCGCCGGCGGGGCAGCAGGGATGGTCGGCGCGACGCGTGCGCCTCGCGGCCGGGGCAGCGGGGATGGTCGGCGCGACGCCCGCGCCTCGCGGCCGGGGCATCAGGGATGGTCGGCGCAACGCCCGCGCCTCGCGGCCGGGGCATCAGGGATGGTCGGCGCGACGCCCGCGCCTCGCGGCCGGGGCATCAGGGATGGTCGGCGCGACGCCCGCGCCTCGCCGCCCGAGCGGCACTGTTCCGACGGCCGGGGCGGCTTGATCTTCCTGCTCGCCTTTCTACCCTCGACAGGATGCAACTACTCACGCTGTCCGATCTGAAGCTCGGGCTCACCGACCTGTTCGACAAGCGCAGACCGGCGCTCTTGCGCACGAGCTCCGGCGAGACCTACGAGCCGATGCTCGCGAAGAAGCTGGAGGAGATCTCCGCGCTCCCTCCCGTCGTGATCGGAGGGAAGGCCCTCGCGGCGGAGCTCGAGGAGACCGACGTGGAGCATGATGGCTTCGGCAAGGCGGTCTGGTACATGACCGAGGCTTACCTCCGGCACCCGCAGGTCTCGGCGGAGACGGTCGCCGCTGCGACGCGGATCCGCCGCGCGTTCATCCCCGCCCTGTCCGAGCTCAAGGCGAGCTACGCGGATGAGGCCAGGGCGGCCATCGAGCGCAAGAAGATCCTCAAGCAGCACAAGGCCGATCTCGAGCGCTTCCCCGCCGCCGGCGGAGAGACCCTCCATGACTGGATCAGCGGCTTCCTCGACGCCGGCGAGCGGCTCCACTCCATGCTCAGCGATCGCGCCGACATGAAGGAGACCTCGCGCAAGGGCGCGGGCGCGCTCCGCGCCGCCACGATAGGCCTCCTCTCCCGCCTGCGGGCGGGCATCGCCGACGAGCTAGAGCACAACCCGAAGCTGCCGCCCGACCTCGAAGCCCAGGTGTTCGGCTATCTGGACGAGCTCAATGTCCCCCGCGCCGCCGCGGCGAGGGTGAAGAGGGCGAAGAAGGCTGTGCCCGAGGCGCCCGCGCCGCCAGAGATTGCCTGAGCACCGGGGAGGCCGTGTACACCACTGAGCTGGCCTCCCGCCCTCGCGCGCGGGCATGGGTCCTCGATACGATCGTTGGATATCTCACCGGGGTGCGGCGCGTGTTCGAGATCGAGTGCACCACGTCGATCTACTCCGGTCTGCTCCGGATGTCGGATCTCCTGTCCCTCCAGCCGAACCTCGACATCAAGCTCTACCTGGTCGCTCCCGAGGAGCGCCGCGACAAGGTCGAGCACGAGATCCAGCGCCCGACCTTCGCGCTGCGCGAGAAGGCACTTCCCGAGGTCTGTGGCTTCCTGCCGTTCAACAAACTGTGCGAAACCCTCGAGGGAATCCGTAAGCTCCAGCTCGCATCGTCCCTCAAGCCCAACTTTCTCGAGAAGGTGGCGGAGTACTTCGCTCAGGAGCCCGACACCTGACGCCCCACCGTGCACGGCGGCGCCCGCTCGCGCTATCCTCTTCCTGTCGGCTTCGGCCGAGCCACGCCACGACCCGAAGGAGCCCGCCGTGCCCATCGTCCACCACGCCGTCCGCCTCTCCAGCGCGAAGCGCTTCGGCCATCGCGTGCCAGCCGCCCCGCTGGGCGTCGCCCTCCAGCAGGTCGACGTTGCGGTGCGGCGCTCCGTCCTGATGGCCTTCGAGGGGCGGAGCGTCGCGGCCGGACGACCTCGTGCCTGGTTCAACGCCGCCTGCGACATCCGGCTCGTGGACGTCGAGGGCAACGACGACACGACCTTGCACTTCGAGGCACCGGAGCTCGGCGAGGCCGCCGAGGAGCTCTATCTTCAGGCGGAGATATGGCCGTCGCGGCCTCCTCCCGGTTGGACAGGGTTCGACGTGCTCGCCGGCGTCCTCCAGGACGTCGGCGCCGGCAACCCGGACAGCGAGCGCTTCGATCGCCCCCTGCTCCAGCGCGTCGCTCATTTCGGCCGGTTGCTCGAGGCCGGATTCGACGCGCTTCGGGTCGAGGAGCACCGGACCGGTGCTCCCGGCGAGGCCGTGGTCGACCGAGTGACGGTCGAGACGGCGAGGAAGCTCAGCGCATCCACGCCAAGAGCCCAGGCCGTGCGCATCGCTGGCCTGCTCGACATGGTCCGGATGAGCACCCAGTCCTTCGCGATCAAGCTCGACAGCGGAGAGGAGATCCGGGGCGTGCTCGCTGGGGGGAGCGTCGAGGCCGCCCGCGAGCTCCTCAGCCGTCGCGTCATGGTCCACGGCCGGGCAGTGTACCGCCCTTCGGGTCGTATCCTTCGGCTCGACGCCGAGCGGATCGAAGATGGGGAGGGGATCTCCGGCTTCTGGTCGAAGGTCCCGAAGCCCATCTTCGGTCGTCGCAGGGAGCCGCGAGCGCTCTACAGACCGCAGACCGCGACGTCCGGCGTCAACGCGATCTTCGGGAAGTGGCCGGGCGACGAGACGGACGAGGAGTTCGACCAGGCCATCAAAGAGCTCTCATGACTGGGCTCGTTCTGCTCGATACTGTGGTCGTCCTCCATCTCGTACGAGGGAACGAGACCGGCAGGGCGATCGACGCAGCGATGCGCCTCGGCAAGCGCGCGGAGCGCCCGCTGATCTCCGTCGTCACGGTCGGCGAGGCGCTCGCGTTTGCGCAGTACCGCGGCTGGGGCGAAGACAAGACAGAACGTCTCCGAGATCTCCTCGGGCAGCTCGTGCCGATCGATATCCACGATGAGGCCGTGTTCGAAGCCTACGCCGCGATGCATACATACCTGGTGCGAAAGGGAAAGAAGCTGTCCGATAACGATATCTGGATCGCGGCATGCGCTCGGGCAGCATCCGCTACCCTGATCACGACGGACAAGGACTTCGACCCACTTCACGGCGAGTTCATCCAGCGCGTCTGCTTCGAGTGAAAGACAAGGTCCTCTGAACGTGTCGAACCCCTCCGCTCAAATCGTCCAGAAGCTCTGGTCCTGCTGCAACGTCCTGCGCGACGACGGCCTGTCCTATGGCGACTACGTCCGATCTGCCGATCAAACCAATCCTCGATGAGCTCTCACGTTCCTGTGACCGCCAAATCCCCCGCGCCCCTCACCACCCCTGCGCCGCTCCTGTCTGCGCAAGTCGATCTCCGTCGCCCTCGACCGCCCTCTCCGTCACGCGCCGCTGAGCCGGCCCGCTTTCTCTCCCCGTAAGCCGGCACGCTGATGCCGCGCGCATTCTCATCCCGATCGCATCGCGCCGACCCGGGAAGCCCTTCCCCCGCGCGCTTCGTCCACGGTATATCTGGGCTTCTTGCCCTCGAGGAGATGTGAGCCTGATGGAATCTGCCCCCAGCGCGTTGCTCGGCGAGCTCTTCGCCCGTTCTCCCGATCTGCTCTTCATCGCCTCGGCCGACGGGGCGCTGCTCCACGGGAGCGGTGGGCTGCGCGAGGCGCTGGGCCCCGGGGTCGAGGGCGGCGCGCTCCTCGCGGATCTCGCGCACCCGGACGATCGCGCGGCGCTCGCGGCGGCGTGGTCGGCGCTCCTCCAGCGCGGCGAGCCCGTCTCGTTCGACGTGCGCCTGCGCGACGGCGGCGGCGCCTACCGGCCGCTCTCGTGCACCGCCAGCCGGTCGTCGTCCGATCGCGGCGCCGTCCTCGGCTCGCTCCGCCCCGCGCCCACGGCCGCCGCCGCGCCCGCGGCGACCGAGGAGGAGCTGAGCACGCTGCGGCTCAAGGCGCGCATCCTCGACGGCATCGCCGAGTACGTGGAACCCATCGCGATATGGGCGACCGACGGCGACGGGACCTACGTCTATCACCAGGGCAAGGCCATCGCGAAGAGCGGGTTGACGCCGGGGCAGCACCTCGGGCTCAACGTGTTCGACCTCTATGCCGCCTCCCCGGACACCGCCGCCGAGATGCGGCAATGGTACGACGGCCAGGTGCGCCGCGGCCGAAGCGAGGCGCACGGCACCTACTGGGACACCTGGCTCATCCCGCTCCGCAGCGCGCCCGGCGAGCGCGTCGACGGCGTGCTCGGGATCTCGCTCGACGTGTCGGACTCCAAGATCGTCGAGAACGAGCTGCGCATTCAGATCGACCGGATCGCGGCGCAGCAGAAGGTGATTCGCGATCTCTCCACGCCCATCATCGAGGTCTGGGACGGCGTGCTCACGCTGCCCATGGTCGGCACCGTCGACAGCGTGCGCACCGCCGAGGTCATGGACAGCCTGCTCCGGCAGATCGTCGAGAAGCGGGCGAGCTTCGCCATCCTCGACCTCACCGGCGTCGAGGTCGTCGACACCAAGGTCGCCGCCCACCTCGTCGAGCTCGTCACCGCGATCCGGCTCCTCGGCGCCGACGGCATCGTCGCCGGCATCAAGCCGACCGTCGCCCAGACCATGGTCGCCCTCGGCCTCGACCTCTCCCAGCTCAACACGCAACGCAACCTGCGCGCCGCCCTCAACTACGCCATCCGGACCATGACCCGCGCTCAGGCCGCCTCGCTCGCGCCGAGCCACCCGGCGCCCGGCAAGCCGCCGTCCCCCTGAACGCCCCCCGGCGCGCGGCCGCAGCGCCCCGCGCCCAGCCGCGCCGCCCACGCGCGGCGCGCCGCCCGGGCCAGCGCAGGCGCGCCTCGCCCGGGGCGCCGCGCGCGGCTCACTCGTCCACGAGATCGAAGACGATGCCCCCCTGCGTCTTGATCCGGTGGGTCGACCGGTTGGCGCTGTTCACCGGAGAGGGCGTCAGCGGGTTGGGCGCGGCGCCCACGATCACCGGACGATCGGGATCGCCGTTCACGAAGGCGATGAGCACCTCGGTCCCCGGCTTGAGCGGGAAATGCGTGCCGTAGTTCGCGCCGGCGTGGTTCTGGAGCATGCGCACCGGCCTCGACGTCAGGCCCCCGGCCGCCCCCGTGTCGAACAGGAACCGGACCATGTACCTGCCCTGATCGTCGATCTGCGCGTCGTTGCCCCCGCCGCCCGGCCCCGCGTCGACGATCCCCGTGACCACGCCGCTGATCCGAGGGACCGGCGTGACGCGCGGCGGCCGATACGTGTTCTTGCTCGGGATCGCCCGGAAGGTGTTCACGTAGCGCTGGGGCGCCTCGCCCCCGCCCCAGCCGCCGGCGGGCTGCGTCGCCTGGTGCTCCACCTCGACGAAGAGCAGCTCGAGCCCCTCGAGGTTCGGGTGCCCCTCCAGCGTCGACCGCGCGCCCGCGCCGATCCCGCACACGGCGCTCCTGCCCGTGTAGACGAGCTGCGTCGCCTGCCGCTCCTCGGCCCGGATCTGCGCCAGCACCTTCCCCTCCGCCGGCGTCTTGTAGTGCCCGCCGAACTCGATCACGCCCCCCGCATACCCGGCGGGCAGGACGTGCTCCGACGTCAGATCGAGCATCGGTTGCCGGTAGTTGTAGTCGCGGGCCACGAACACGCTCGGCACGAGCCGCGATGTCGCCCCGATCTCGAAGACGTCACGGGTCTCCCCGCGCTCGCGGAACTGGACGGACGCGGCGGCCCCGGCCGCGGGCTTGAACCCGCTGGCGTCGTCGGTGAAGACCATCGTGTCCTGACCGTCCTGGTGCTCGAAGAAGAAGCTGATCCCGACGTGCTCGGCCAGGCGGCAGATGAAGGCGAAATCGGTCTCCTGGTACTGCACCGAGAACTCCCGCTGCGGGTAGCTGCCCATCAGCCGGAAGTCCACGTCGCTCCCGCTCAGGCCCACGAGCTCCAGCTTCTGCTTGATGATCTCCGGCACCGCCTTGTTCATCGTGATCTCGGTGGTCTCGACGAGCGTGAGCCGGTGCGCGCGCGGGACGATGCGCAGCCGGTACGCCCGGTGGTCGAGCAGCGTCGCGAGGCGATCGTGCACCTCGGCGACCATCCCGTGGATGCGCCGCAGCTCGACGCCGTCCCGCTCGAAGACGAGCGCGACGCTCTCGCCCGCGAAGGCCTGGCCGTCGACCGCCGCCTCGTTCGGGCACGCGACCTCGACGTCGAACGCGAACAGCTGCGAGATCGCCTCGCGCCCCGAGAGGCTGTTGAGCTGGAGGACGTCGGACGACAAGCCGGCGAGCTCGATGCGAATGTCTACGGATTCGTGCTGGGTGGTCATCGTCGCAGCTCCATCCATCGTGCTGTGGGAGAGGATCTCCCGCCTCGGTGCGCCGCCCGCCAGGGCGCCCGGCGCGCCCGCCGAGGCGGGCCTTGCGGGCTATCGTTTGCGCTCGAACCGTTCGTAAAGGCTCCTCCTCAATGCGGGGGACGGGGTCGGCAGCGACGGGCGCTCCGGCGGCGGGGGCGGCGGCCGCCGGAGCGGCGGGGCCGCCGGCGGCTCGTCCGGCTCGAACGACCGCGCGGGCGAGGCGCTGATCACCGGCTGCGGCGGAGGCGACGGCTCCGGCAGCGCGGGCGCCGGAGGCGGCGGCTCCGCGGCCGGCAGGAGCTCCGGGGACGACGGCTCCGGGAGCCGCGCGAGCGAGGGCTCCGTCGCGCCCGCGGCCGCGGGCTCCGGATCGAGCGACGGCGCCGCGGGGACGGCGCCGCCGGGCGCGTCGGCGCGCGGCTCCCAGTCGTCCTCGAACGAGAGCGCGAGCGTGCCCGAGCCCATGCGCTCGTCGGCCGCGACCGGCTCCCGGGCGAGCATCGACGGAGGCAGCCCGGCGCCCGGGGGCGCCGGCTGGAACGGGAGCGCCGGCGCGTCCGCCGCGTCGTCGGCCTCGGACAGCAAGGCCAGCGTCGTGAGGGGAGACCCCGCCGGGGCGTCCTCCGCCGAGGAGAGCGAGAGGGTCCCGGTGTCGAACCGGGGCGCCGGCGCCCCCGCGCCCGCGGCGTGCCCGGCGGGGTCGCCGGGGGGAGGCCCGTCGCGGAACGGCGTCGCCGCCCGGACGAAGGCCGCGACGCCGTCCTCCGCGAGGCTCATCGTGCGCGACCCGGCGGCCGGATCGGCCTGGGTGGCGCCGAGGACGCCGTCGTCCGGGCCGAGCGCGCGGCCGGCCGCGTCGGCCGCCCGGGCGAGGCCGGGGCCCGCGGCGCCCGCCTCGGCGGGCCGCTCGGGCCACTCGAGCGGCTCCCCGGGGAGCTCGACCCCCGCCACGATGGCGGCCGCCGCGAGCGCGGCCTCGTCGGGGACGGCGAAGCTGCCCCGGAAGACGAGGGTGCACCGCTGCTCGTCGCCGTCGATGCGCAGCGTGTCCGCGTGCAGATCGAGCGGCTGGCCCTCGCTCACGCCGAAGACCGAGAGGCCGTGGATGCGCGCGCGGCCGCGCGCCTCGGGCAGCCGCATCCGGACGCGCGGCAGCGTGGGGTGCAGCCCCGTGAGCTCGATCCATTCGCCGCCGCGCAGGGGGCGCGTCCGCTGATCGGGGGGCGCGGCCTGGTAATACGCCCACGCGAAGGCGTCGGGGATGTCGGCGATGGGGGCGTCGAGCGCCTTGCGCGGGGTGGCGCCGAGCAGCCGCCTGCGCGCCGGCCAGGCGCGCGCGATCGGGCCGAAGCCGGCCGCGCGCGCCGGATGGAGCGGATCGAGGATGTTCGCCTCGGGATCGGACGGGTCGCCGGTCGCCTGCACGCCGAGGAAGTTCTCGTGATCGCTCTCGCCGCGGAGCGCCCGCTCGTACACGATCGGCATCCGCTGGAACCCGGCCCTGTCCTGGACGAGGAGCTCCTTGTCGAGGAGGACCTCGCCCTCGTCGGAGATCGTGAGTCGCACAGGCAGGGAGTGCACGGGCGCGCCCGGCGGCGGCGCGTGGGCGTGGCCGGTGAAGAGCACGTCGGCCTGGTCGAGGCGCGGCGCCAGATCGCTCGTGAGCCTGACGCTCCGGCCCGGGTTGTTGCCGTGGTGCACCTCCCCGTGGAGGATCTTCTGCGGCTCGACCCTCGGCATCTCCGCGTCCGCCGCGAAGGCGAAGGTGGCCTTGACGATCACGGTGATGCGGAGCTCGCCCCGGTGACGCCAGGCCACCGAGGTCGCCGCGGCTCCGTTCAGCGGCGTGACCCTCTCCGGCGCCGTCGCACTGTTCGCCATTCCACGGGTGTATAGCACAGCCGCCGTCGCGCCCCCGGCCGAACGCGCGCCGCGCCGGGCCGATCTGCCGGCGGTGCGCGCGCGGCGGCCCTGCTGTAGGGCGCCGCGCGGGTCGGCGGCTGCGCCCGAGAGGGTCGATGGCGCGCCGCGAGGGTCGGTGGCGGCGTCGCGAGGGTCGATGGCGGCGCCGCGAGGGTCGGTGGCGGCGCCCGAGAGGGTCGATGGCGCGCCGCGAGGGTCGGTGGCGGCGCCCGAGAGGGTCGTTGTCGCCATAACGAATGGCTGGGGGCGAGCGTCGTATCGGCCGCTGCGCGGGGCGGCGGCGCGCAGAAACTTGCGGCCGCCCTGCGCCCATGCGACCCACTGCGATCATGAAGCTGGCTGGAACCGCTCGCGCGCTGGCGGCGCTCGCCGTCCTCGTCATGATTGGCTCGTTCGGCTGCGACACGGTGGCCACGCTCGTCGCGCCCGCAGTCCCGGTGGTCATCGAGAAGGCGACCGCGCCCGGGGACCCGGCCGCGCCCCAGGATCCGGCCGCCGCGCCCGAGCCGCCCGAGAGCCGGAAATGCTGCTTCCGGAGCGGCGAGAGCGTCGCGAAGGTGTGCGAGAGCAAGGAGCGCTGCTGCTCGGGCAGGTACGACCGCAGCGAGTGCGAGGATTCTGGCGGCCTCTGGTTCCAGAGCGCCGACGGCTGCGCCGGCGCCTGCTGAGGCGCGCTGGCGGCCACGCCGCCGCGCCGGGAACCGGGCATCCGCGCCGGGAGGCGATCGCGCCGGGAGGCGATCGCGCCGGGAAGGCTGGCGCCCGCATGGGCTGACGGCGTACGAAGGGGCGTGCGCGAGCTCGACCCCGACGCCCTGCACCGGCTCGTCCAGCGGGTCACGGGCCATGGTCCGTCGTCGCTTTCGCCCCTGCGCGGCGGCGTGTCGTGCCGGCGCTACCTGCGCGTCGTCACGCCGGCCGGCACGGCGGTCGCGATGTTCGCGCCGAGCGCGGACGGCGATGGAGCCGCGGCCGGCGCGGCTCCCCCGCGGTGGCCGTTCCTGGAGGTGCACGCGCTGCTGCGCGAGCGGGGCGTCCGGGTCCCGGCGCTGCTCGCGGAGGACTGCGAGCACGGCCTGCTCCTCCTGGAGGACCTCGGGGACCGCACGCTCGCGGCCTTCGTCGAGCGCGAGCCCGCGCGTCGCGCCGAGGTCTACGCGCTCGCGGTGCGCGATCTGGCGCGGGCGCAGCGGGCGCTCGCGGCGCTCCCGCGCGGCTCGATCGTCGACGCCTGCGCGCTCGACGCGACGCTGCTGCGCTGGGAGCTCGACCATTTCCGCGCGTGGGCGCTCGACGCGCGCGGGCTCCGGCTCGACGACGCTGCGCGGGCCGAGTTCGACGCGCTGGCGGATCGGCTCGCCCGGCGCATCGCCGCGTGGCCGCGCGGCTTCGTCCACCGCGACCTCCAGAGCCGCAACCTCATGGTCGTGGACGCGCCGGGCGGGGGCCTCGAGCTCGCGTGGCTCGACTTCCAGGACGCCCTCCTCGGCCCGCGCGTCTACGACCTGGCGACGCTCCTCAACGACAGCTTCCAGGACCTCGATCGACCGTTCGTCGAGGCCCGCCTCGACGAGTATGCGGCCGCCGCCTCGCTCGATCGGGCGGCGCGCGAGGCGCTCGGCCGGGAGTTCGAGCTGGTCACGGTCCAGCGCAAGCTCAAGGACGCCGGGCGCTTCGTCTTCCTCGACCGCATCGGCGCCGATCCGAGCTACCTGCGCTACGTCGAGCCCGCGCTGGCGACGGCGCGCGCCGCGCTCTCGCGGCTCGGCGATGACGCGGACATGCGGGCGCTCTCGAGGATCGTCGCGCGGGCGTGAGGGAGAATTTGACGCAAAGGCGCAAAGGCGCAAAGGCGCAAAGGCGCAAAGACGCAAAAAAGATAAGAGAAAAAAGGGAGTTCGTCGAGCGTCTCGATCTGGCGAGCGCTTCAATCTCTTCTTTTTCTCATTCTTCTTCTTGCGCCTTTGCGCCTTTGCGCCTTTGCGTTAAATTCTCTCCCTCGCCTCGTCGGCCGGCTGGCCCCGCGCCCCTCCGGAACCGCCCGGCTCAGAGATCCGACGCCTCGAGGAAGCGCTGGAGGAACGTGACGGCGCTCGTCCCACCGGCCTCCGGGACGCCGCCGAACATCGCGAACTGGTGCCATACCCAGTCGGCGTTCAGATAGGCGTCCTTCTCGCCGGCGTCGAGCGAGGAGCACACGTGATCCCAGCGCGGGTTGACCCCGGGGAGATAGCCGCTCTTGTCGGGCGGCAGGCACGAGACGCGGGCCCCGTCCGAGTTGCCCGCGAGCCTCCGCTGGATCGCCGCGTTCGCGTCGAGCTGGTGCCCGCCGGTCATCCGCAGCCGGCGCGAGGCGTCGCCGCTGTACCAGCGGAGGATCGTGGCCTCGCTCTTGGCGATGCCGCGGGCGTCGAAGGCGAACACCTCGCTCACCCGTCGCAGGTTGGCGGCCAGCGCCTGCCACAGCGGTAGCCCGCCCGCGCTGAAGCCCGCGAGCCCGAGCTTCCCGAGCCGCGCCCCGCCCGGCCCGAGCCCGATCCTGCGCGCGCCCCCGAGGAAGCGGAGCGCCGCCTCGGCCAGGCCGGGCAGGCCCGCGCTCGTCGCGGCGCCGAAGCTCGTGCCGCTCGGCCACGGGTGCAGCAGGACCACCGCCCGGCCGCTCGCGGCGAGCGCCTCCTCGAAGCCGCAGCGGAGATACACCCAGCGGGACTGGTCGCGCGGATCGCGCTCGAACACGTCGCGCGCCCAGTACGAGGCGCTCGGATCCGGGTCGGGGCTGAGCAGGTACCGATTCAGACCGAACATCTCGTGGCGCTGATCGACCCGGGTATACGCGTACCCTTCCGGCCGGTAGAACACGAGGGCCGAGACCCCGGCGTCCGGCGGCGCCTTGCACGCCTCCGGGATGCTCGCGAACCAGATCTTCGGCTCTCCCGCGGTGGCGCCGAGGGCCACGAGCTCCGTGCCGGGCCGGTGCTCGCGCTGGTACTCGTCCGAGTACCGCGCATAGGCCATCCAGAACGGGGTGATGTCGACGAAATCGGTCCTGATCTGCGCGAGCGCGAGGCCCGGCGTGGACGTCACGTCGACGAGCGGGTGCGCCTGCCCGAGCGCCGGGTCCGGGGCGGGGCCGAGCGCCGTCCCGCCGCCGGCGACGTCGAAGGCCTGCTCGACCGACAGGACCTCTTCCTGGAGGGCCGGGACGTCCTCGAAGGCGCCGAAGGCCGCGGAGAAGCGCGCCGTGAGCGCGACGCGCGCCGCGCCCGCGGGGACGTCGAACTCGCGCAGCCCCGGGCCCGCGCGGGCGAGCGGCAGCGGCGCGCCGTCGGCCGTCGCCTGCACCTCGGAGAGCGCGTCCGGCAAGAGCGGGCTGCCCGCGTTGCGCCAGGTGACCCGGAGCTTCAGCGGCATGCGGCGCTCCGGTCCGGACAGCGCGCGCGCGGCGCGGCGGCGCGGGTGGCGCGGATCGGGCCGCGGCCGGCGAGGAGGCAGCGCTGCGGGTCGGGTGGCACGGTGCGCCCAGGATACCAAAAGGCGCGGGGCGCGGGAGAGCGGGAGAAGAGGGGAGTCCGGAGGGCCTTTGGCCCCGTGTCGATCAGCCGTTCGGCGGGCTGGCGCGCCGCGCGGCCGTGAGGCGCTCCTCGCCTCCGCGGCCGCGCGGCGCCCTCGATCCGGCCGTCAGCGGTTCGCGCAATAGCCGAAGGTGGTGCTCGAGCCGGCCGAGAGCTTGGCGTTCCACGTTCCAGAGAACACGAAGTTGGTGCTCGTCGCGTCGGCCTTGACGTTCCAGCTGTTGTAGATGGTGCCCTCCCTGGGCACATAGAGCGTCCACGTGACCTCGCGGGTGTCCTTGTTCGTCAGCTTGACGTCCTTGCAGTACCCGCTGGACCACGACGTGGACGTGGTGATGCTGACGTCGACATTGCCGCCCTCCACGCGCACGCCGGTCCCGGTGCCGCCGCCGGAGCCGCCGCTGCCGCCGGAGCCGCCGCTGCCGCCGGCGCCACCGCTGCCGCCGGAGCCGCCGCTGCCCCCGCCGCTGCTGCTGCTCGTGGTCGTCGAGCTGCTGCTCGTGGTCGTCGAGCTGCTGCTGGAGCTGCTGCTGGAGCTGCCGCCCTTCACGCTGGCGATGAAGCGGTCGTAGGCGGCGACGTCGCCGGTCTGCGAGAGCATGACGATGGCGACGCCCATGTCGACCGCCTTGGCGACGTTGTTCGCGTTCAGCCAGGTGGTGTCGACGTTGATCGGGCCGCCGCCGAACGTGTACGCGTCGACGATGACGAGCGGCAGGGCGAGCGCGGCCGTGATCTCGCGGTAGGTGAAGTTGTCGATCTTTCCCTCGGTGAACGGGAACTGCTTGCCCGTGAGGCCGACGTACTTGACCACGCTGCGGTCCCAGCCGTCGTAGAAGTCGCCGACCGACGAGGCCCACTTGGTGGCCCCCGGGCTGAACCACGGGCTGAAGTCGATGACCACCTTGCACGACGGGCACCCGGAGCGGATGGCGCCGAGGATCTGGTTCATGAAGCTGTCGGACTCCGTCTCGGTGAGCGCGTTCTGCTGCGCCGTCTGCGAGAACTGGTACCAGTCCGGCTCGATGTGGATGAGCGCCTCGACCGACCGCCCGCCGAAGGACGCGTTGATCGACTGCGCCGCCTGCTTGTAGGCCTCCACCATCTTGCCGATGTTGCTGCGCACGTACGCCGCGCCCCGCTGGCACAGCGGCGCGCCGGAGTCGCCGTCGCAGTCGCGATCGGACCCGAGCCCCTTCTTCGTCATGTCCGTGGCGATGTAGCCGAAGAAGTAGGGGGTCTTCCCCTGGTTGACGATCTGCTGAAGCTTGCTCTTATGTGTGGAAGTGAAGCCGTTCGACTGCAGCCAGTCGCCCACGGCGACCACGTCGACGTTGGCCGGCCCGGACGAGCCCGGCGCCCAGCTCTGGCTCCACTGGGGGGCAACGCCGAAGCGCATCTGCGACGCCGCCGCGGCCGCTGCGACCTCATCGGCGAAAATCTCGTTCTCTTCCGAGACGCTGGAGCCGTCGTCCGCGGCGACGATGCACCCGCCGAGAACGGCGAGCATGCACGAGACTGCCCCAGCACCGAAAAGCGAACCCTTGATCTTCGTCATTGCGTCAATCTCCAAGTGGCCGAGCGGCTCGGCGCCGCGTCGGATTTTTCTCACTCCCGAGCGCCAGCATCGGCTTGGCGCGGGGCACTCGTTGAAGGTGCCAGGGGGACTGCAACGACCGGGCCATCCATCTCTCGAGATCGGCAAACGCCAATTCATGCGCAGATTTTCGACGGTGCCTGTCCGCGAGAGATGGTGAGTGATCGCTCGAGTGGATCGCCGATCCGGGGCACGGACGATCCACCGCGAAACCCCTGATTCGATTGGGAAAGACGCTGGGAAAGCGCGGGAAAACAGGGGAAAATTCGCGCAAACATAGGAGAATGCGACCGTGGCAAAGGGCCACATCAGGGGATCACGATTCGGGTGCTCGGCGCGGCTCGCACCCACGAACGTTCGCTGTCTCACCGGGAGAGGCGCCATCTCGCGCCCGGTAGCAGAAGATTCCACGAAAGAGGCCTTGAGGACGCAGCCTGGCAGTAATATTCAAGCTGACGACGCTCGGTCTCGCCGCATCACACCGCGCGTGTCTGACATGTGCGGACATGTAAGACCGACATGTGAGATCCGTGTGCCGCTCGTCAAAAGCGCTTGAGTTGCGAGGTGTCGCTGGATAGGATGTACATCTTTTATCCAGCTAGGCACTCCGGTAGTCTGCGCCGCATGAACGCGAACCGTGGAGTGGACCGATGAGCGCGCCCGCGCTCATCGAGATCGAGGACGCCGAGGTGTACCGCGGCGATACGCGCGTCTTCGAGGGGCTGTCGCTGCGCATCGAGCAGGGGGAGAGCACCGCGATCCTCGGGCCCAACGGGGCGGGGAAGTCGACGCTGCTCCGGCTGCTCTCGAAGGAGATCTATCCGGTCCACCGCGAGGGCTCGGGCGTGCGGATCCTCGGTCGCGAAAGGTGGGAGGTGTTCGCCCTCCGGCGCAGGTTGGGGCTCGTGTCGTACGAGCTGCAGATGTCCTATCCGCGGGAGGTGCGAGGGGCCGACGTGGTGCTCTCCGGCTTCTTCGCGAGCGCCGGGCTGCACGAGCACCAGCCGCCGACCGGCGCGCAGCGCGGGCGCGCCGAGGCGGTGCTCCGCGAGCTCGGCGTGGCGCACCTCGGGGGCAAGCCGATCGCGGAGATGTCCGCCGGCGAGCAGCGGCGCTGCCTGCTCGCGCGCGCGCTCGTGCACGACCCGGAGGCGCTCGTGCTCGACGAGCCGACGACCAGCCTCGACCTGAAGGCCGCGTTCGAGCTCGTCGACCTGCTCAGGCGCCTCGTGCGGAGCGGGAAGACGCTGATCCTGGTGACGCACCACGTGCAGGAGATCCCGCCCGAGATCGAGCGGGTCGTCCTGCTGAGGAAAGGCCGCATCTTCGCCGACGGCCCGAAGCGCGAGGTGCTGACCGACGAGAACCTGTCGCGCCTGTTCGACGTGCCGCTCTCCGTGGTCGAGCGAGACGGCTTCTACCAGGTCTTCCCCCGCTCCCCGTGACACACGGCGCTCCCGCGACTCACCCGCCGCCGGAAATTACCGATCTCCGATCAGATTCATAGAAAGCGGTAGGCCCCCAGAGAGGGTGTTCTCGGGGCGGGGTGGGGGATGGGCCGATGTCTGAGCCTGAACCATGAGTCATCCGGCTTGCCGGATGGCTCATGGTTCAGGCGAGTTCGGCGGGGCCCCCACCCCGCCCCGAGAACACCCTCTCTGGGGGCCGGGCATTTCGTCGAAGCCCCCCCCGCGCTACCCGATCTCCACCTTGCTCCACATGTCCCTCCGCATCCGCTCCTTGCGCCGGTCGGTGCGGGTCACGAGGCGCGCCGCGCCCCACGCGGCGAGCAGCTGGCCCTCCTGGCCGAGGCCGGGCAGCACGCTCCGGCCGACGAGCAGCGTGCGCTCGATCGGACCGCGGATCGGCTCGCCCGCCAGCCCGAGATAGCCGGGCGGGTCGACCTCGAGCTGGCGCACCATCGGCTCCGCGCCCGGGGCCGCGCCCTTCAGGGCGGCGCGCTCGATCAGGCGGCGGCGCTGGCCGTCGTAGAGCCACACGGGCAGCCCGTCGTGCACCGAGTCGACGAGCACGAGGTGACGCTCGAGGAAGGGGAGCTCGGCCGTGAGCGCGTCGAGCACCGCCTGGCGCGCCTCGAGCAGCGACAGCGGGCTCCGGTCGGGCAGCAGGATCTCCGCCACGAGCAGCGTGTCGGTCGACGGCGGCGGGAGATCGCAGCGCTGGAGGTGGATCACCGGGCGCCCCGGCCCGGACGGCCGCGTGGCGCGCGGCGAGCTCGGCCGCCCGCCGGAGGCGTCGCCCGGCGCGCGCGGCGGCGGCGGGGCGAGCGAGCGGCCGGCAGGCACGGACGGGAAGGGGAGCAGGAGCGACTCGGGGCCGAGCGGCTCGGGCAAGCCCTCGCGGCGCACGATGAGCGAGACGACGAAGCGGCCGACCGAGGAGGTGATGCGGGGCCACTCGCGCAGCGCGCGCTTGTGGATGCCCTCGCCGCCCGAGAGGCTCGCGAGCGTCTCGCCGTCCATGTCGGTGATGACGAAGCTGCTGCCGTTCGGGTGGTCGTCGCCGTCGACGACGACCCCCGCGGCGGTGCCGCGGCGGACGTGGACCGAGGCGGCGCGCTCGTCGAGGAGGCAGCGGCCGCCGTGGGCGAGGATGCGCTCGACGAGGAACTCCTCGAGCTCCTCCTCGCCGCGCGGGAGCATCATCAGCCCGCGCGTCCACGCCCCGTGCAGGCGCGCCACCGCGAAGGGGGGCGGGAGCGCCGAGAGATCCGTGGCGAAGAGGACGGACTGCGTGACGATCGAGCGGAACAGGTGGCCGCGCGGGAACTCGACGAGCAGGTCGGCGTCGGGCTCGGCGCGCGCGTACGGGAGCATGGCGGCGTAGCGCGCGGTCTCGCGCCGCTCCCAGAACGTGCCCGGCGGCCAGACGGCGTCGTGCGAGAACGCGTCGTCGGCGGCGCCGTTGACGTGGGCGAGCTCGGCGTAGAGCTCGTCGACGACGCGCCGGAGCTCGGGGAACTCGCGGTCGATCTCGCGGCCGAAGAGGACCATGTCGGGCGGCACGTCGAGGCGCCGGCGCGGCGCGACGACCTGCAGCATGGGCATGGCCGGGACGATGCGGCGCTTCCAGGTCTGCGACTGGGCGAGCTCGACGAGGAAGCGGCGCCACGCGGGCGAGGGCTCGGCGAGCATGGTGAAGGCGCGCCGGCGGAGGACGTGCTGGTCGAGGCGGTAGGTGGGCGGGCGCTCGCCGTGCCCGACGACCATGACGGTGAAGTCGCGCCGCGCGAGGAGCGCCGCGGCGGTGAGCGCGCCGATGGAGCGGCCGAGGACGATGACGTCGTAGTGCTTGTGGATCACGCCCCTTCCTCGACCTGTTCGGGCGCGCGGCCGCCCTGGGCGAGCCCGAGCGCGGTGTCGACGCCGGCGATCGTCGCGCGCGCGCGCCCGCCGGACGCGGCGGGCGGCGCGACCCGGAGGCGCCCCTCGGCGATCCACGAGAGGGCGCGGACGAGCAGGGCGTGCTCCTCGACGAGGATGCGCGCGGCGAGGGCGTCGCGGTCGTCCCCGTCGAGGACGGGGACGGCGGCCTGCGCGAGGATGGGCCCCGTGTCGGTGCCGGTGTCCACGAGATGGACGGTGCAGCCGGTGATGCGCACGCCGTGATCGAGCGCCTGCTGCTGGGCGTCCACGCCGGGGAAGGAGGGCAGGAGCGAAGGGTGGATGTTGACGACCCGGTGCGGGAAGGCGTCGAGGAAGGTCGGCGTGAGCAGGCGCATGAAGCCGGCGAGGACGACCCAGGCCGCGCCCGCCTCGCGGAGGGCGGCGACGACGGCGGCGTCGAAGCTGTCGCGATCGGCGAACCCCTGGTGCGAGATGACGCGCGTCGGGATGCCGGCGCGCTCGGCGCGCGCGAGGCCGGCGGCGCCGGGCCGGTTCGAGAGGACGAGCCGCACGCGGGCGTCGAGGCGGCCGGCGGCGATGGCGTCGAGGATCGCCTGGAGGTTCGAGCCGCGGCCGGAGATGAGGACGCCGAGATCGAGGGGGGGCATGGGGGGCAGATACTACGGCGGGGGCGGGCGCGGGAGAGATCCGGGGCGGCAGCGGCCGTCCGGCGCCGGCGCGGGGGCCCGGCCCCGGGGTCGTGGCGCGCTGCCCTTCGCGCGAGCGGCGCAAGAGCGCCGCGGCTCGCCGCGGAGCGTCGCTTGCGGCCTCGCCGCGGTCGCCTATCCTCAGCCCATGGTCGCCGTCGCTCCGCTGTCCGAGCCGTTGGCACCCCTGTCCGAGCCCTTGGCGCCCCCGTCCGGCCAGGGCGAGCAACGCTTCGTGATGTCCAACGTCTCCTGGGACGAGTACGTCGCGCTGCGCAAGCTGCTCGACGATCACCCGGGGCTGCGGATGACCTACTGCGAAGGGGTGCTCGAGCTCACGAGCCCGTCGGCGGACCACGAGGATGTCAAGACGCGCATCGGGCGCCTCGTCGAGCTGTGGGCGCTCGCGCGCCGGGCTCGCCTCTACGGCTACGGCTCGACCACGTACCGCCGCAAGAAGAGGCAGCGCGGCCTGGAGCCCGACGAGTGTTACTGCGTCGGCAAGGTGAACACGAAGCGGCCCGACATCGCGATCGAGGTGTTCATCACGAGCGGCGGCATCGACAAGCTCGACGTCTACCGGGGGCTCGGGGTGCCCGAGGTGTGGATCTGGAAGGAGGGACGCATCTCCGTCCACCGGCTGGGGGAGGGTGGGTACGCGCCGATCGAGCGGAGCGGGTTGCTCCCCGAGCTCGATCTGGACGAGCTCGCGGAATGCGCGCGGATCCCCGATCAAGCGGACGCGGTCGACGCCTACTGGGCGCGGCTGAATCGCGGGGGATGAGCGGCGAACGCGGCCCCGCCGGGGGTCGGTCCCCGCGGGTCGGCCACCTACCAATGCCGCGCCGCTCGGGTTAGGGTGGCGCCGCCACGATGTCGGAACGCCCGCCCGAGACGACCCTGACCCCCGAAGAGGCCGCGAAGCAGCGGGCGGTGTCCTACCTCGGGCGGGTCATCTCGAAGCGCTACCGCATCGACGAGGTCATCGCGATGGGCGGTATGGGCGCGGTCTACCGCGGCGAGCACGTGCACATGCACAAGCGCGTCGCGATCAAGATCCTGCACCCGGACACCGAGCGGCTCCCCGAGCTGGTGCAGCGCTTCGAGCGCGAGGCGATCGCCGGCGCCCACATCCAGCACCGGAACGTCGCGACCGCGACCGATTTCGGCGAGGCGGAGGACGGCTCGTTCTTCCTGGTCCTGGAGTACGTCCGCGGCACGACGCTCCACGAGATCATCCGGCGGGGGCCGATGCCCGCGGCGCGCGCCGCCCTGATCGCCCGGCAGATCGCGGCCGCCCTCGGGGCGACGCACGCGATGAGCATCGTCCACCGCGACGTGAAGCCGCGCAACGTGATGGTCGTCGAGCCGCAGGGCGACCTCGTGAAGCTCATCGACTTCGGCCTCGCGAAGGTGAGCGTCGATCAGCTGCGCCGCTCCGTCGCGTCGCCGGAGTCGACGCGCATGGAGGGGGAGTCGCGCCCGGTCCGGCTCACGACGGCCGGGGTGATCTTCGGGACGATCGCCTACCTCGCCCCCGAGTCGGCGCTGGGGATGGATTTCGTCGACGAGCGCGCGGATCTCTATGCCCTCGGCCTGATCTTCTACGAGATGCTGGCCGGCAAGCACCCGTTCCTGGCCAAGGATCCGGTCGAGCTCTTCAACCAGCAGCGCAGCGCGCCCGTCCCGGCGATCGCCGAGCACGCGCCCGGCGTCGCGGTCCCGCCGGCCATCGAGGCGGTCGTGCGGCGCCTCCTCGAGAAGCAGCCGCGCGCCCGCTTCGAGAGCGCGGCGGAGCTGATCGCGGCGCTCGACGCGGCGTGCGCGGCGTCGGGGATCGTGATGGACGAGCCCAGGGCGGAGATGGGGTCGAGGGCCGAGATGACGTCGGTGCCCGCGATCGGCGAGGCGGCGCGGGTGCCGAGCAACCGGCCGCCGCTGCCCAGCGCCGCGCCGCCGCGCGAGCCGAGCAACCGGCCGCCGCCGCTGCCCAGCGCCGCGCCGCCGCGCGAGCCGGAGGCGGGCTCCGGCGGCTCTTCGGCGATCCTCCTCGGGGATTCGTGTCTGGTCTCGCTGACGGACGTGGCGGACGAGCTGGAGCCGGCCGCGCAGCGGGCAGCCGGCGAGCCGGCGGGCGGCGGCGCGAGCGCGCCGGAGCCGGCGCGGGCGGATGACGACGCGGAGGCGACGGCGCGGGCGGAGGGCGAGGATGAGGACGAGGAGGACGCCGCGAGCTACTCGCGGCCGACGCCGGTGCGCAATACGCCGACCCTCGTCGCCGAGCTGACGCGCGACTCGCGCCCGACCGCGGTGGGCGGCGCGGCGTTCATGGCGCAGGTCGCCTTCTCGCGCGAAGAAGCCGCGCGCGATGCTGCTGCCGAGGTCGAGGCGGCGCCGCTGTCGAGCGACTCGCGCCCGACCGCGGTGGGCGGCGCGGCGTTCATGGCGCAGGTCGCCTTCTCGCGCGAAGAAGCCGCGCGCGACGCTGCTTCCCGCGCGGGCGCGCCCTCGCCGCGATCGGGGGAGCAGCCCGCGTCGCAGGAGCCGGCGCCGCTGGTCTCGACGCCCCCGCCGGAGGAGGCACCGTCTCCGGGGCCAGCGGAGCCGGTACGGTCGCTGGAAGAGCCAGTGCCCGAGGAGCGGGAGGGCTCGGTCTCCACGCAGCCACCGATGAGGGCGACGTTGCCCGCGCCGTCGGAGCGTGGCCGGTCGGCGCCCCCGCAGGAGAAGCCGTCGCAGCCGGGCACGGCGGAGCTGCCAGCGGCCGCGGTGGAGCGGGCGTCGTCGAGGCCGCCGTCGGCGTCCGCAGCAGGGCCGGCGTCATCGAAGCCGCCGTCGGCGTCGGCAGGGGAGCGGGCGTCGTCGAAGCCGCCGTCGTCGTCGGCAGGGGAGCGGGCGTCGTCGAAGCCGCCGTCGTCGTCGGCAGGGGAGCGGGCGTCGTCGAAGCCGCCGTCGTCGTCGGCAGGGGAGCGGGCGTCGTCGAAGCCGCCGTCGGCGTCCGCAGCGGGGCCGGCGCCCTCGAAGCCACCGTCGGCGTCGGCAGGGGAGCGGGCGTCGTCGAAGCCGCCGTCGTCGCCCCCGGTGGAGCGGGCGTCGTCGAAGCCGCCGTCGTCGCCCGCGGCGGGGCAGGCGCCGTCGAAGCCGTCGTCGTCGCCGGCAGCGGAGTCGGCGCCGTCGACGCCGCCGTCATCGCCCGCAGGGGAGCCGGCGCCGTCATCGCCCGCGGCGGAGTTGGCGCCGTCGAAGCCGCCGTCGTCACCCGCGGCGGGGCCGGCGGCATCGAAGCCGCCGTCATCGCCGGCAGCGGAGCCGGCGCCGTCGTCGCCCGCGGCGGAGCCGGCGCCCTCGAAGCCGCCCGCTCCCTCCGCAGAGGACCCCGCGTCCGCGAAGACGCCCGTCTCGCCCGCGAAATCGCGGCCGCCGGTGACCGAGCCCCCTCCCGTCACAGCGTCCGCATCGCGGCCGCCGGACGAGCCGCCCCCGGAGGACGACGCGCCCGCGTCGGAGCCGACCTCCGAACGAATGAGCGGCTCGCGGCCCGCCTTCGCCCCCACGCTGCTGCGGGAGCTGGAGGCCGCCGAGGCGGAGCGCGTCGCCCGGGAGCGCGAGGAAGAGGCCAAGCGAAAGCTCGCCGAGGAGGCCGAGCGCGCCGCCAAGGAGCGCGAGGAAAAAGCCAGGCGGAAGCGCGCAGCCCAGGAGGCCCGCGCGTCGCGACGGCGCGACGAAGGCGCCGGCCGCGGCCTGGGCCGGCTCGCCCCGTACCTCGGCGGCGCCCTCGTCGCCGTCGGCGTCATCGCTGCGCTCGCCAGCAGCGGGCGCGCCCCGCCCGAGCCGGAGCCCCAGCTCGGCCAGGCGGCGCCGGCCGCAAGCGCGCTCGCCACGAGCGAGCCCGCCCCGGCCGACGCGGCGGCCGCCCCGGAGGCCTCCGGGCCCACCACCGCGGCGCCCGAGGACGCTGCGCAGGCATCGCCCGCAGCGCCCGAGGCGCCCGCCGAGCCACCGCCCGACGAGGCGACCCGGAAGGCGCTCACCGACGCGGCCCGGGCGCGCCGGTGGGTGAAGGCCGCCGAGGCGCTCAACCTGCTCGCCGAGCGCGATCCGACCGCGCTCCGCGAGCGCCCGGTCGCGATCGCGGCGCGCAACCTCGCCATCGCCATCTCGAAGACGGGCGAGGAGCTCGCCGACCAGGTCTTCGACGCGCTCGCGCGCCGGTTCGGGACCGCCGGCCTCGACGTGCTCTACGAGATCGTCGAGACCCGGGGCCGCTCCACCCCGGCCACCCGCGCGGCGAAGCTGCTCCGCGATCCGGAGGTCGCGGCCCGCGGGACGCCGGCCGTCCGGATCTCCTTCGAGCTGCGCGACGCCACCTGCGGCGAGAAGATGCCGTTCCTCGACCGCGCCGTCTCCGAGGGCGACCAGCGCACCCTGGTCGTGCTCGAGACGGCGGTGAGGCCCTGTTACACGAAGAACCGCACCATCGACGAGGCGATCAAGAAGCTGAGGGCGCGGCTCGAAGGCGGGTGAGCTCGCGCCGGCGCCCGGCTGCCTTCGCCGTCGCGCCGGGCCCTTGCGTGCGCCGCGCCGGCGCCGTCAGCCGAAGCGGACGCGCTCCTCGAAGGGCACGTCGCCGACGGGGACGATCTCGCCGAGGACCCACGCGCGCTCGCCGCTGTCGGCGAGCGCGTCGATGGCCTTGTCGGCCGCGGACTTGTCGACGACGGCGACCAGGCCGACGCCGAGGTTGAAGGTGCGCCGCATCTCGGCCTCGTCGACGGGCCCGCCGCGCTGGAGCAGGTGGAAGATGGCGGGCCGCTGGTAGGAGCCGAGGTCGAGCCGAGCGCCGAGCCCGTCGGGCAGCACGCGCGGGAGGTTGCCCGGCAGGCCGCCGCCGGTGATGTGCGACAGCCCGCGGACCGCATCGCCGCAGGCGGCGAGGAGCGCGGTGATGGCGCGGGCGTAGATGCGGGTGGGGGTGAGCAGCGCGTCGCCGACGGTGGCGCCGAGCTCGTCGACGCGGTCGCCCATGCGCAGCCCCATCTCCTTCTCGAGGACCCGTCGGGCGAGCGAGTAGCCGTTGGAGTGCAGGCCGCTGGACGCGACGGCGAGCACGGCGTCGCCGGGGGCGATGCGCTTTCCGTCGAGGATGCGGGAGCGCTCGACGACGCCGACGGCGAAGCCGGCGAGGTCGTACTCGCCGTCGGCGTACATGCCGGGCAGCTCGGCGGTCTCGCCGCCGATGAGGGCGCAGCCAGCCTGCTTGCAGCCGTCGGCGATGCCGCGGACGACGGCCTCGCCGACGTCGACGTCGAGCTTGCCAGTGGCGAAGTAGTCGAGGAAGAAGAGAGGCCGTGCGCCGACGGTGAGGACGTCGTTGACGCACATGGCGACGAGGTCGATGCCGACGGTGTGGTGAACGCCGGTGGCGAAGGCGACCTTGAGCTTGGTGCCGACGCCGTCGGTGCCGCTGACGAGCACGGGCTCGGACAGCCCGCCCGGCAGCGCGCACAGGCCGGCGAAGCCGCCGACGTCGGCGAGCACCTCGGGGGTGCGCGTCGGCTTGGCGAGCCGCTTGATGCGCTCGACGAGCGCGTCCCCTGCATCGATGTCGACCCCCGCTTCCCGGTATGTGACGCTCATGCGAGGCGCCATCCCATACCTCGGCGGCAAAGGGAAGCGGGCTCGCTCCCGGCGAGGCCGGCGCCTCGCTCCCGGCGAGGCCGCCGCGCCTGCTCCCGGCCAGGCGACCGCGCCGCTCGCCACGGCCGGCGAGCGCGGCGGCCTGCGGCTGAGGCACACCCCGCTGCGCCGCCGCCGCAGGGCGGCGCAGCGCCGCACAGTCCCCGAGCGCGGCCGCTCCTCGCGTCGAGGGCCGTCGCCCGGTTGCCCACACCGCGGCGCGCATTCTCCTTGCGTACCATTCCGTTTTCGGGTGCGACTTTCTCGCTGGATCCGACCATCTCCGGCCGATGTCGATTCTTCGCTGCGGTGCTGTCGTGAGCGGCTCTCCGGCCTTGTCTTCTGCGCCGCGGTCGACATCCTAGGCGCCCATGTCCGCCGCGCCCGATCCGCCGCCTGCCCTCGTCCTCGTCGCCGCCGCCGTGGTCATCGAGCGCGGCCGCGTGCTGCTCACGCAGCGCAAGGTGGGCGCCCACCTCGCGGGCGCGTGGGAGTTTCCGGGCGGCAAGGTCGAGGCCGGCGAGGATCCGCGGGACGCCCTCGTCCGCGAGCTGCGCGAGGAGATCGGCGTGGAGGCCCGCGTCGGCGACATCGTGGAGGTGACCTATCACCGCTATCCGGCGAAGCCGGTGCTGCTGCTCTTCTACGAGGCTTCCTTCGCCGAAGGGTCTCCCGCGCCGGCCGCGCTCGACGTCGCCGCCGTGCGCTGGGCCGAGGCGGCCGAGCTCCGGGACGAGCTCTTCCCGCCGGCCGACGTCGCGGTGCTCGCCAAGGTGCGCGCGCGCCTCGCGGTGGCCTAGCCCCGCGTCGCCCGAGCGCGGATCGGCGCGAGCCGCCGCGCTCGTCGCTTCACGTCAGGCGCGTGCTCGCAGCCGTCGTCGGTGGCCCATCAGCGCGTCGACGGAGAACGCGCCTGCGCCGCCGAGCGCGAGGGCGACCAGCCCCGCGATGTACAGCAGGTTGAGCTCGTACCCGGGTGGGCCGAACACAGGCCCATCCGCCGTCAATCCGATCGTGTTGACGGCGCTGAACCCATGCTTGAGGTGAACGGAGAACATCGCCGTCAGCATCGTGGCGATGAGGGGAACGGCGACGATCGCGGTGAACGCGCCCGCGAGGACGGCGACGCCGCCGAGGAGCTCCACGAACGGCACCGCCCAGGACATGAGCTTCGAGAAGGGGACGCCGAGCTGGGTGAGCAACGCCTCGAATCTGGCGGGCCCTCGGCTGAGCTTCACCCAGCCATGCACGATGAAGCCATAACCCATGACCAGGCGCAGGAGCAGGGGCGCCCATTGGCCGGCTCGCGCTTCGGAAATCGATGGTTTGTTAGCCATACTAACGATGTCTCCTGCCCGAGCGGGTACGAGGCACCCCGTGAGGCTCGGGTGGCTGGCGGGGCGGATGAGGGAGCGAGCTCCGCGGTCGGCTGGCGGGGCGGATGAGGGAGCGAGCCCCGCCGTGGGGGGCTCGCCGTGGGAGCTCACATGGCAGGGGGGCAAGCCTCGCCGCGGACGTCGCCGAGCAGGCTCGCGAGCCGCTGGCGGGGGAGCTCGCCGACGGCGCGCTCCACCTCCTGACCGGCGGCATCGACGGTGAGGAACGTCGGCACGAAGCGCACGCCGTAGTGGGCCGCGAGGGCCTGCCCGCGAGGATCGTCGACCCGGACGCGCAGGACCGTGCCGGCCTCCTTGGCGCACCGCGCTTCGAGCTCCTTCACGAGCGGCGCCATGCGCTCGCACACCGCGCAGTGCGCGCTCTCGAACTCGATCAGCCGAGGCATCCCCTCGGGAAGGGCGGCGTCGCCGGGTTCGACGGCGCCCGTCGGGGCCGCGCACGCCGATGCGGAGCCGCTGTCGCAGGGCGCGCCTGCGGCCACGGCCGCCGCGGGCGCCGGAGAGAGGGCGTCCAGACGGCCGGTCGCGAACGCGATCCCGAGGACCACGAGCAGCGCCCCCGTCACGCGCTGGAGGGCCGGCGTGGCGGGCATCAGGCGGCGCGCGAGCGCGACGGCCGCGGGCCCGACGAAGGCCGCGACGACGAGCGGCGTGGCGAGGCCCGCGGCGTAGGCGCCGAGCTGAACCGCGCCGGCGAGCGGGCTGGCCCCCGCGCTGGCCGCGTAGGTCAGCGCGGCGCCGAGCACCGGGCCGACGCACGGCGTCCACCCTGCCGCGAAGGCGATCCCGAAGAGCATGCCCCCCCAGAAGCCGCCCGCGGCCGGCAGGCGGGCGAGGAGCGGGCGCGCCTCGCGCTCCAGCCACGGGAGGCGCAGCACGCCGAGGAGCTTCGCGCCGAAGAGCGCCAGGATCGCGCCGGACGCGAGGGCGAGCGCGCGCCGATGGGGCGCAAGGGCCGCGGCGATCGCCGACGCGCCGGCGCCGAGCGCGACGAGCACGAGCGCGAGGCCGATCGCGAAGCCGACGCCGGCGAGGCGCACGCTGCGGCTCGCCGCCGCGCGGTCGGGGCCGCCGAGCGCCCCGGCGCCGCCGAGGGCCGACAGGTAGACCGGGAGCATCGGGAGCACGCAGGGCGACGCGAACGTCAGCAGCCCCGCGCCGAAGAGCGTCAGCAATGAACCGAGCGTCATGGGTCCTCGTGGTGCACTGGATCAGGGCCTGCCAAGCGCCGGCGCGAGCGCCGCCACGTCCACTTCAGCGACAGCGAGCACCGGCTGCTCCACGCTCCTCGCGCAGATCGCGTTGCCGAGCGGCCCCCGGGTGCACCCCACGCCGCGCCCCGCGAGCGCGCGCGCCGCCGTCGCGGCGTCGGACCCGGGGGGCGGCACGAACACCGTGAGCGGCTTGTCCCCGCTCTCGTACATGAGCGCCGCCGTGCGCGTCTCTCCGATCTGGCAGAGGCGCGCCCCGAGCAGCCGGGCGCCGGACACCGCCGGGACGGTCACCGCGTAGCCGAGCTTCCCCTCGAGCCACCCGGCGACGGCGCCCGGATCGGAGGACTCGAAGTCGCACGGGCGCTCGCGCGCGAAGCCGCGCACGTGGTGGCTCACGAGCTCGTCGGCCATCGCCGCGCCCACGCCTCGGCTCGGGCTGCCGACGAGCAGCGCGGCGGCCGCCGCGGCGGCGGCGAGGGCTCCCGTGATCGCGAAGGGGCGGCGGCGCGGCGCGCGCGCGCTCCTCGCGGCGGCCTCCGCCCGGTCGCGCAGGCGCTTCGGGACCTCCCCGTCCGCCTTCGCGACGAGCGCGCGCCGCACGCCGCCGAGGACCTCCGCGGCGCGCCGGCAGGGCCCGCAGCCGGCGACGTGCGCCTCGATGCGCGCGGCGTCCTCGGGCGTCACCTCGTCGTCGTGCCACGCCGAAATGTTCTCGAACCACTCGCGGTTGCACCCTGCCATGACGTCTCCTCGTGCCGTTCGGAGAGGCCCTCGACGAGCGCGAGCCGCGCCCTCGAGAGCCGTGATCGCACCGTGCCCACGGGGCACCCCTGGAGATCCGCGATCTCCTCGTAGGAAAGGTCCTCGACCTCCCGCAGGAGCAGCGCCTCGCGCCACTCCGGCGGCACGCGCGCGAGCGCGCGCTCGACCTCGTCCGCGAAGCCGCGTCCGAGGAGCTCCGCCTCCAGATCCCCCTGCGGCTCCGGCACCGACTCGGCGCCGCGGCCGCCCTCGATCACCTCGAGGCGCTGCCGGGCGCCGCGGGTCGCGTTGAGCAGCACCGATCGCTCGATGCGGAGCAGCCACGCCCGCATGCGGCCCTCGTCGCGCAGATCGGCGTGCCGCTCGATCGCGCGCACCACCGTCGCCTGCGCCAGATCCTCGGCGTCCTGCTCCGAGCGCGTCAGGCGGCGCGCCGCGCGCAGGAGGCACGGGAGCTCGGCGAGGAGCCGATCGACGAACGAGGCGTGGGGAAACGTGGGCATGCGCTGGAGGGGGAGCGGGAGGGCTTTCGCCGGCCTCGTTTCCCTGACACTCCCAGGACACGGTGAGGGGCGCGAAAAGTTCCCGACCCCGCGGGTCGTGCTCGCGCCTCCGTGATGTAGCGAGCCTCACATTCGGTGAGTGTCGCCCGTAGCACGGGCAACGAGGGCGCGCCGGACACGCGGCCATCCTCTTGCCGAACGGCCATGGGCTCGTGGCAGGCGGCAGGCAGACGAGCCGGCGCACCGACGGGACAGAGCTGTCGTCGGCGGATACCTACGACCCCGCGAGCAACACGTGGAGGGGCGCCGGTAGCGATGCGACCGCGAGCTCCAGCGCTGGCGCGACCGGCACGCAGAGCAGCGGCGGCGGAGATCTCCCGCTGACCGGCCGCCAGCTCGCCTTCGGGCGACGAAGCCCTCGCGGCTAGCTCGTCGCCGGGCCAGGCCCGAGCTGCACGGGCGGCGGGGTCCGCGTGATGCTCCGCCAGGTGTCGACGGCCCAGTCCCGGTCCGACTCCTCCTTGCAGACGATGGTGCAGCGCGCGAGCCGGCCGGCCTCGGGGCACACCATGATGGCCATGAGCACCCAGCACGGCTCCGGCTCGTCATCGCTCTCGCCGTGCATCCACAGCGCGGCGCCCGCGACCTGCCCCTCCTCGTGCTCGTAGCGCAGCCCGGACATCTCGTGCGGCGGGAAGGTGTCCAGCACCTCCTTGGCCGTGAAGGGCGCGCCGTCGTGCCGCCGGTAGATCATCGACGAGAGCGAGACCTCGCGGCGCTCGCCCGGATCGAACATCCGCAGCGTCTCCCCGCCGTACAGGAGCTCGGACTCGAAGGAGGGATCCACCTGGATGGCCCAGCCGCAGTGGAAGTAGAACCGGATCGGGATGAGCTCGCAGGTGGGCGGCATCGCGGCGCTCAGCGTAGGCGCTCCGCGCGGCGAGCGCACGTGAACCTGCCCCGGCCAGGCCGCCGGGGGCGCGGCGCGCCGCCGCGCGGGCGCCCGCGAGGCGGCGGCGATGGGCCGGCGGCCGCCGCGCTCAGCCGTCGGCGGCAGCCGCCGCGCTCAGCCGGCGATGCCGGGCCGCCCGGGCGAGAAGGGCGACAGATCCAGCGGCGGTTGCTCTCCCGCGACCAGCGCCGCCACGATCTTCGCGGTCACCGGGGCGAGGAGGACGCCGTTGCGGAAATGCCCTGTCGCGAACACGAGGCGCTGGAGCTCCCCCTCGCCGAGGATCGGCAGATCGTCCTTCGTGTGCGGCCGGAGCCCGGCCCACGTCCGTCCGATCGGCGCGTCGCCGAGCGCGGGCATGAGCCGCAGCGCCGCGGTCAGCAGATCGCGCACCGCGCGCGAGGTCACGGCGGGGACGTAGCCGGCGAACTCCATGGTCGCGCCGACCAGCACGCGCCCGTCGTCGCGCGGCGACAGGTAGCACCCGGGCCCGTAGATCACCTGCGTCAGCACCGGCGACGCCGGCGTGAGCTCGACGATCTGCCCGCGCGCCGGGCGCACCGCGGCGGGCGCGAGCCCCGAGGCCTCGAGCAGCGACGACCAGCTCCCCGCGGCGAGCACCGTCCAGCGCGCCTCCACCTTGGTCCCGTCCTCGAGCTGCGCCCCGCGCGCCTGCTCGCGATCGACGAGGACGCGCCGGACGGTCGCCCCGGTGCGGAACTGCACGCCGGCGCGCTCGGCCGCGATGCGCAGCGCGCGCATGAGCGACGGCGGATCGATCCGCGCCTCGTCGGCGAACCACACGCCGCCGGCGACCTCCTGGCAGAGCGCCGGCGCGCGCGCCCGCGCCGCGTCGCCGTCGCAGAGCTCCGCGGCGAGGCCGGCTTCCCGCTGCCAGGCGACCTCGCGCGCGATCTCGTCGCGCCCGGACGGCGTGAGCGCTACGCGCAGCGCGCCGCACTGCCGGTAGCCCACGTCGATGCCCGTCGCCTCGGCGAGGGAGGCGGCGAGCTCCGGGTAGAGGCTCCGGCTCGCGAGGCAGAGCCGCGCGAGGGGGCCGTCGCCCGCGGCCTCGAGCTGGGGGCCGATGATGCCCGCCGCCGCCCAGGAGGCGCCCTCGCCCGGGTTGCGCTCGAGGACGCGGACGGACAGCCCGCGCCGCGCGAGGGCGAGCGCCGACGCGCACCCGGCCACGCCGCCGCCGATCACCACCACGTCGCTCATCGGCGCGTGCATAGCACGCCGGGCGCCGCGGGGAGGCGTGCGGGAGCGCTGCGGGCGGCTGGCGCCGGAAGGAGCGACCCGATGCGTTGCGCGATCACCTTTTCCGCGGCTTCGGTGGGGGGAGACCGGCCTCGGCCAGCGGCCGCTGCTGCCGCGCGTGGAAGAGGCGCAGCAGCCAGAGGTCAGCGTCGGGGTCGGAGTCGTCCGCGAGATACCAGACGACGTAGGGGAGCTTGCGCAGGAGGAGCCTGCGGACGACGGCTCGGTCTTGGCTGTCCTTGGCCTCGGCGGGGCCGATCGCGGGGAGGCGGGCGACGAGCTCGATGGCCTCGTCGAGGCCGGTCCGCAGGCGCTCCACCCATTCGATCCCGCGGTTCTCTTCGAGCCAGCGCACCTGATCGCGGAGGTCGCGGGCGAACTCCCGGCGAAAGCGGACGCGGCGGCCCACGCGGCGCCTGGCCTAGCGGGCGCCGCGACGACGGGCGCGACGGAGCGCCTCGTCGAAGATGGAATCGATCTCCTGGCGCGAGGCCTCGTCGTGCTCTCCGGCCTTCATCCGCTCCCAGACCGCCCAGACCTGGGCTCGCTGCCACTCCTCCGCCCGGCTGAGCTGCTCCGCGTCGTCGAGTTCCTGGACGCGCTCGCTGAGGAGCGCGCGGATCGCGGGGGAGAGCTTGAGGCCGCGCTTCTTCGCCTCGGCCTGGACCCGCGCCCGGAGCTCGGCCGGGAGGACCACGCTGACCGGGCCGCTGTCCTCGTCCGGACCACGCCCGGGCGGGTCGCGCTCCTCGCCCTGCTTCCGCCTCGCCGCTCCCGCACCTCTCATCTGCGTTCCTCGCGGAGAAAGGATAGTGGAATCCACTATGATGCACAACCGGGCAGCTTGGACCGTGCGAGGAGGCCTCGGGAGGTCTCTGGAGAGAGCCGCTGCCGGGCGGCAGAGGTGAGGGGAAGCGCTGCGGACGGCCGGCAGAGGTGAGGGGAAGCGCTGCGGATGCCCGGCAGGGGGGAGGGAAAGCGCTGCGGACGCCCGGCAGGGTGCGGGAAGGGCGGACGGGCAGGTGGACGGTGTGCTGGCGCGGGAGAAGGGGCTAGGGTGCTGAAGCAGCAGGAGGCTCGTATGCGGATCGTCATGGAAATCCCCGAAGATGCGTTTCGTACGCCCAAGACCCCGCAGCAGGTCGCGGACGAGATGCGGCAGGCAGCGGCAGTTTTCTGGGTCGCTCGAGGGGACGTCGCGCCGGAAGCGGTGAACGACATTGCCAGGCCGTCCGTGCCCGAGAAGGAGGGAACGTTGATGGACCTCTTGTTGAGCATGCCCGACGTCGGGGATGACGTCGACTTCGAGCGACCTGTGGACTACGGCCGGCCGGACGTCGAGTTCGACTGAGGCATCACTGCCGCTGGAGCTTCCGGGATGAGCTTTCTGATCGACACCAACGTGCTATCGGAGATGCGCAAGAAAACGCGCGCGAACAGCAACGTTCTCCGGTGGTCGGCGCAGAACCGTGCGAGTGAGCTGTTTCTGTCGGCGCTGGTCATCGGCGAGGTCCGACGTGGCATCGAGGGGGTGCGCGCGCGGGATCCCGTTCAGGCGGGAGCGCTTGATGCGTGGCTCGGCACGGTCATCGTCTCATTCGGTCCACGAGTCCTTCCCGTCACTGTGGAGATCGCAGACGCCTGGGGGCGGCTCTCGGTCCCCGATCGGTTGCCCGAGATTGACGGCCTGCTCGCCGCCACGGCCATCGTGCACAACCTGGTCCTTGTTACGCGCAACACGCGCGATGTCGCTCGGACCGGTGTGCGGCTGCTCAACCCCTTCGAGCCTGTGCCTCAGGGTTAGCGCAGGGCTCGATCGCCAAGACAAGACCATCTCGGTCCGCACGACAATTCGAGGTATGCCGCCTTGACGCCTCTACGCTCACCCGTGCGGCAGGGAGGGAGTGCGCGCGCAGTGACGCTACTCCGACGCCCTTCCGTCGCGCTCCTTGATTGTCGCTGTGGGGCCACTCGCACTCGCCTCGGCGTCCGAGGGTTCTGTCGCGATTCCCGTGGCCGCTGAGGCGGTTTTCGGGGCTTCGTTGGCGGTTTCTTGAGCCGTTGAGGCGGTTTTCGGAGCCTCGGTGGCGGTTTCTCGAGCCGTTGAGGCGGTTTTCGGAGCCTCGGTGGCGGTTTCTTGAGCCGCTGAGGCGGTTTTCGGAGCCGGGGTGGGGGGGGCCCCGGCCGTCGAGGCGGTTTCCGCAGCCGGGGTGGGGAGGGCCCCCGCCGTTGCGCCCGCCTCGGCCGCCGGCGCCGCCTCGGCCGCCGTCGCGGCCCCCTCCGCGCGCGTCGCCGCTGCCGCGGTCCTGGGCGCCTTCGCTGCAGCAGCCTTCGGCGCCTTCGCCGCCGGCGCCGGCGCCGCGGTCGCCGCCTCGCCGCCCGCCGTCGCCTCCGCGGCCTTCTCCGGCGCCGCTGCCGCCTTCGCCGGTGCCGCCTCCGCCGCCTTCGCCGGCGCCCCCGCCGCCTTCGCCTTCTTCTCCTTGGCCGCCTTCGCCTCGAGCGCGCCCGCCGCGATCGGCTCCCGCTTGCCGTGGCCGACCGCGCGCGGATCGCCGTACGGGAACGCCGCGCTGCCGCTCGCGTCGATCGGCTTGCGCGGCGCCTCCGGGTCGGTCGCCGGGCTCGGCGGCGGCGCGATTGGACGCGGCGCGCGCAGCCGGTTGCCCGGGCCGGCCTGCGTCCAGACCTGCACGTCGCCGAGCACGCGCGTCCGGTTCGCCATCCGCCGCTGGCCCTTCGCGCCGCGCAGCCGCTCCAGGAAGGTCGGCGGCGACGTCGCGCCGGGCTCCCCCTTCACCCAGCACGTGTAGTCGCCGATGCCCGTGCCCCGGAACGTCTCGCGGCAGACCGCGATCCCGAGCTCGGCCGCGATCTCGCTGAGGAGCCGACCCGGCTCGGTCTCGACCGTCCTGTGCTCGTTGACGAAGGTGACCTTGGGCATCGCTGGACGGGCAGCGTCCTGCTCCCCCGCGGCGAGCGCGTCAAGAACCGCCGCTCGCGTCCCTCGCGTCCTTCGCGTTCCTCACGCGCCTTTCGCGTCCCTCACGCGCCCTTCGCGTCCCTCGCGTCCCGCACGCGATGGAGCACCCGCGCGATCCCGAACAGATTCCAGCCCGCGAACCCGAGGAACAGCGCGAACAGCGCGACCGCCCAGCGCGACGCGCGCGGCGAGCTGCCGTCGATCAGCAGCCAGGCGTCGTCCGTGACGGCCGTCCCCGTCTGCTCCTCGACCTCGGCGGCCAGGCGCGCGTGCCGGATGCCCGCGGCCTTGAACGGCACGAGCCGCCCGGCGAACGAGCTCGGCGGCACGAACCGCGGACCCTCGAACCCCTCCGGCACCCGGATCTCCACCCACAGCCCCGGGTTGCCAGCCACCGGCGCCAGCCGGAACGAGTCGCCCTCCGCGGCGCGGCCGTACCGGATCGCCCCGCGCGTCCCGAGCAGGCCCACCGCCCGCACGTACCGGTTCGCGAGCTCCGCCGTGGGGCGCAGCGGCGCGAGCTCCCCCACGTCCACGGGACGGCCGGGCGACAGCGCGTAGCGCGCCTCCCCGAACAGGGCGACCGCCATCCACAGCGCGGCCACCGCGGTCACCGCCATCAGCACCACCGTGACCGTGCGCTCCTGCCGCGGCGGCGAAGGCAGCGCGAGCAGCTCCGGATCCGGCCCCGTCACGTCGAGACCAGCGCCGCCCGGACCGCGCGGGCCGTGCGTCATGGATTCCAGGGTCGAGGTCGGGTCGGTGGGCACGCTTCGCCGAGTATACAGCCGGAGCGCCGGCCGCGGTGCAGGGAGCCGCGCCGCGCGCTCCCTCCTCATCCATCCCGCATCCATCCCGCGTCGCGCGCGGCCCGTCCCATCTCGCGCGACGCGGGATGGGACGAGGGCGCGGGCCTCGCAGCACCCCGTCCGAGACAACCCGCGCCCGGCGCGGTTCCGGTCGACGCGCGCTTGCCCGCCCGCGGCGGCTTGCCTAGCCTAGCCGCGATGGCCTCGAAGAACGACAGCTCCATCGTCTGCCCGTCGTGCGGCGCGAACAACGCCTCGGTGACGGCGAGCGGGCGCTGCGTCGCGTGCGGCGCCCGGATGGGCTCGCTGCAGCCTCTCCGCGACGCCGACCTCGACCGCCACCGCCGCTACCAGCAGGAGGGCTTCTCGATCCTCTGGTGCCTCATCGCCCTCGTCCTCCAGAGCGTGCTCACCGCGGCCCTCGTCGGCGGCCTCCCCATGATCGTGCAGCAGCTCGACTTCGAGGGGTCCAACGGGATGATCGTCGCCATCCCCGTCTGGTTCATCGGCGGCGTCCTCCTCGGCATGATCTCGCCCGGCAAGACCTTCCTCGAGCCGGTCGTCGCCTCGTTCCTCGTCGCGATCCCGACCGTCTTCTACCTCCTGCAGAGCCAGACCGTCCGGACGATGCCGCTCTTCATGTACGTGATCATGGCGCTCATCGGCGTGCTGTTCACGCTGATCGGCTCCTACCTCGGCGAGCGCATCCAGATGGGCCCGCCCCCCCCGAAGCCGGCCGACTGAGGGCGCCCGGCGTGACGGCGAGGCCCGGCGCGACCAGGAGCGCAGGCGCAGCAGGGACGGCAGCGTGGCGGGCCGCGGCGGCAGCGCGGCGGGCCGCGGCGGCGCTCGCCGCGGTCGCCGCCCTGGCGGTCGCCGCCGGGTGCGGCCGGTCGGCCGAGGAGCAGGAGGCGGACGCGCTCCTGCACGCCATCGACACCCTTCGCAACGCCCCCAGCGAGCCGCGCGCGGGGCGCGAGGCGCTGCTCGCCGAGCTCGAGCGGCAGCCCGCGTCGACCCCTCCGGCCGCGAGCGCCAGGGACACGTGCGCGCGGGCCTACCGCCTGCTGCTCGAGGCGACGGCCGCCGAGGCGCGCGTGCGCGCCCTGCTCGAGGCGCCCGAGGGGCCCGCGGCGCTGTCCGATCTGACCGACCTCGCCGCGGCCGACGCCAAGGTCAAGGAGAGCGCCGAGGTCATGCCGAGGTGCGCCGAGGCGCTCGCGGGCCTCCGCCGCGCCCGGCGCGGGATGTGACGGCCCACGTCGAGGCGCTCGCGGGCCTCCGCCGCGCCCGGCGCGGGATGTGACCGCCGGTGGCGCGGTGCTCGCGGGCCTCCGCCGCGCCCGGCGCGGGATGTGACGGCCGGCGCCGCGGCGCGCGGTGCGTCGTGGGGGCCCGCGCGGTGCGTGGGGGGCCCGCGCCGCCGAGAGAGATCGCTTCCGGATCGGGCAAGGGATCCGCGCTCGCGGTCCCCTGTGCTAAGACCGCCCTGCCATGTTCGACACGCTGACACGGGGCTTTCGTCAGGCCAGAAACCGCCTCGCCGGGCTCACGGAGCTCACCGAGAGCAACATCGACGCCGCGCTCCGCGAGGTGAGGCTGAGCCTGCTCGAGGCGGACGTCGAGATCGGGGTGGTCAAGGCGTTCCTCGCCCGGGTCAAGCAGGCCGCGGTCGGCCGCACCCTGGAGACGCGCGTGAAGCACGCCGGCGAGGTCCACCAGGTCTCGGCGAGCGACCACTTCATCAAGATCTGCCACGACGAGCTCGAGGCGATGATGACCCACGAGGGCGACGAGATCGCCTGGGCCGACGGCGGGCCCACGGGCATCATGATGGTCGGCCTCCAGGGCTCCGGAAAGACGACGAGCTGCGCGAAGCTCTCGCGCTACCTCGAGAAGCTGGGGCGCAAGCCGCTGCTCGTCGCCGCCGACATGCAGCGCCCCGCGGCCGTCGAGCAGCTCAAGGTGCTCGGCGAGCAGCTCAAGATCCCCGTGTTCAACCTCCCCGGCGAGTCGCCGGTCGCGATCTGCGCCGCGGCCCGGGGCGAGGCGAAGCGGCTCGGCCGCGACGTCATCATCTACGACACCGCCGGCCGCCTCGCGATCGACGAGCCGCTCATGCAGGAGCTCGCCCAGATCAAGGAGGCGACGTCGCCGGAGAACATCTTCCTCGTGGTCGACGCGATGATCGGCCAGGACGCGGTGAAGACGGCGCGCGGCTTCAACGAGCGGCTGTCGATCAGCGGCGTCGTCCTGACGAAGCTCGACGGCGACGCCCGCGGCGGCGCGGCGGTCAGCATCAAGGAGGTCACGGGCGCGCCGGTCCTCTTCAGCGGCATCGGCGAGACGGCGGACAAGTTCGAGCCGTTCCGCGCGGACGGCATGGCGAGCCGCATCCTCGGCATGGGCGACGTCGTCGGCCTGATGCAGGACTTCGAGGAGGTCGTCGACCAGAAGAAGGCCGAGAAGGACGCCGCGCGGATGCTCCAGGGCGACTTCACGCTCGACGACTTCCTCGACCAGGTGCGGATGATCCAGAAGATGGGGTCGCTGAAGGACCTCGTCGACAAGCTGCCCCTCGGCGGCATGTTCCCGGGCGGCCTGCCGCAGGACGTCAACCTCGACGACCGGGAGCTCGTCCGCATCCAGGCGATCATCCAGTCGATGACGCCCTTCGAGAAGGGCGACCCCTACGCGCTCGTCCGCGAGCCGAAGCGGGTGGAGCGCATCGCCAAGGGCTCGGGCTCGAAGCCCGAGGCCGTGAGCGAGCTCGTCCAGAAGTTCCTGTTCATGCGCCAGATGATGAGCGGCCTCGGCCAGAACATGGGCCTCATGGGCAAGATCCCGGGCATGAAGCAGATGGCCATGGCCAAGAACATGCGCGAGATGCAGAAGCAGATGATGGCCGGCGGCGGCATGCCCGGGATGGGGATGCCGGGCATGGGCCTCCCGGGCATGGGCTTCCCGGGGATGGGCTTCCCGGGCATGGGGATGCCGGGCATGGGCGGCTTCCCGGGCGCCGGCGCCGGGGGCCCGACCCTGACGAAGATGAAGACGCTCAGCGCCAGCGAGCGCAACGCCAAGAAGGCGCAGCGCAAGCGCGAGCGCGACGCCCGCAAGAAGGGGCGGAAGTAGCGGCGGTCGCGATGCGCCGCCCCCGCAGCCAGCGGCGCTCGGTCGACGAGGCGCGCGAGGCGCACGACGCGGGCGCGCGCCGGCGGGCCCTCGGCCTGGTGGCCGCGGTGCTCGCCGCCTCGTGCTCCCGCGGCGGCGGGGGCGAGCAGGACGCGGCGCCCGCCGGGTCCGCAGGCCGGGCGCCGGCGAGCAGCGGCGCGGGCGCCGGCCAGGGCCAGCGGAGGGCGCCCGCGGCCGTGAAGGAGCTCGAGGTGCGCAAGCTCTCGCCCGGCGCGGCGGTCACCATCGACGGCCGGCTGGACGAGCCGGCGTGGCAGGCGGCGGCGAGGACCGGCCCGTTCGTCAACGTGGGCACCGGCCGGGAGGATCCGTCGCTGCCCACGCAAGGCGAGGCGCGGCTGCTCTGGGACGATGCGTTCCTCTACGTCGGGTTCGACGTCAGCGACGCGACGATCACCGGGGGATTCCCGCAGGACGCGCGGGACCCGCACCTGTGGGAGCGGGACACGGTCGAGGTGATGATCGACCCGGACGGCGACGGGGACAACAAGGACTATTACGAGATCCAGATCAGCCCCCAGAACCTCGTCTTCGACTCTCGGTTCGACGACTACAACGCTCCGAGGGGCGGCCCGAGCGGGCCTTTCGGCCATCAGGAGTGGAGCGCGGGGCTGACGAGCGCGGTGACGCTGAGGGGGACGATCGACGACGGCTCGGACCAGGACCGAGGGTACGTGGTCGAGGCGAAGATCCCGTGGAGCGCGTTCGCGAAGGCGAAGGCGGCGCCGCCGTCGCCGGGGGACGCGTGGCGGATGAACTTCTATGCCATGCAGAACAACGGCGGCGCCGCGTGGTCGCCGATCCTGGGCGAGGGGAACTTCCACCGGGCGCGGCGGTTCGGGCGGGTCCGGTTCGTCGGGGCCGGGGGCGAGGCGAGCGGCGCGGGGGCGCCCGCGCGCGACGCGGGCCCCGCGCCCGTGACGGCGCCCGCGCGCGACGCGGGCCCGGCGCCCGTGACGGCGCCCGCGCGCGACGCGGGCCCGGCGCCCTCCGCGCCGGCCGGTCCGAAGCCGGGCTACCGGGCCGATCCGCCGGACCGCTGAGCTGCGGAGCCTCGCAGTCGTCAGCGCTTCGCGCGACCGGGCCGCGGCGCCCGCCCGGGGCGCGGGCTCAGATCCGCGCCGCGTGGCTCGCCGTCGGGCGAGACGCGCCCTGCTGCGTGCCCGCCAGCGCGGCATCGCCCATCGTGCCCGCCGTGGCGGTCGAGCGGCTCGTCGGCTCGATCGCCCGCTGGACCCGGATCCGGTTGTGCACGTCCTCGACGCCCCGCACGCCCTCGGCGACGTGCTCGATGATGCGCTTGTGGTGGCGCTCGGGCACCGTGCCCTCGAGCGTCACCTCGTTGTTCTCCACCCGGACCGTGACATCGCTCACGTCGATGTCGCCGCGGTCCGAGAGCATCTCGCAGATGTCCTCCTGGATGCGCGCGTCCGAGCGCTTGTAGCCCTTCGGTCCACGGCCGAACGCGCTGCGCACGCGATCTCCGACCTTGTGGAGCGCGTGGCTGACGCCCTCCAGCGCCGAGTGGCCGGACTCGCGGGCCGTGCGCGCTAGATCGTGGCTCTCCCCGTAGTACGGGCCGTCGCGCCACGCCTGATCGACGTGGGCATCGGGGCTCACGACGCGGGTCATGCCGAGGTGATACGCGCCGCCGAGGTTGAAGCTGTACGCGCTGGCCGCGGGGGGAAGGGGATTGCCGCCGAAGCTCCAGCCGCGTTCGCGGCCGCCGACGTAATCGCCGCCGCGGTCGTCATGGGGAAAGCCGCATTCCTGGTCGTCGAGGCCACGGTCGCCGCCGGCGAAGCGACCGTCATCGAGAGAGCGGCCCAGGTCGTCGCGCTGCGTCGCGGGCCTGTACGCGCGACCGTGCTCACGATCCCAGTCGCGGTGGTCGCGCGTGGCGGCCCCGTGGTCGTAGATCGGGAGCGCGCGGCGGCGCTCGTCGCGAGCCCAGCCGCGCTCGGTGGAATGGCTCCGCTCGTCCTCGTAGCGCTGCTCCCAGCGCCGCTCATTCCGTCCGTAGTCCGTGTCTCTATCGAATCGATCTCGCATCCTGTGCCTCCTTTCCTCCTTGCGAGCCATGGGCGTCAAACACGCCTCCGACGCGCGACTGCGCTGCGCGGCAGATCTCGCCACCCTGATAGCGTGGAGCACGAACATGGGTCGCGTCGGCGCCCGCTGCTACCGGGGAGAACCCTTCGTCTCGCGCCGGGGTGATCCCGAGGACGGCAAGTCACCGGATCAGCACAGAAGAGGCTGCTTTGAGGGATGGACTTCCCCGGCGCCGCCGGCAGGACCCCGGGAGCCGCGCCCGAGCACGCGCTAGGTGCCGCGCGGGGTCCTCCTTGAATGGCGACGTCGCTACTGCTCTGCGCCGATCTCGCCGAGGAAGTCGTTGTAGGCGCCGACCTGCTTCGACAGGACCACGCCGACGCCGAGGTCGAACAGGCTGCCTTCGACGAGCTGCGGCGCGAGGATCTGCTTGACCGCGTCGAGGCCGATGCTCTTGATGCCGTAGACGATGTAGGGACCGAGGTACCCCTCGTAGTACTGCCGCTGGACGTGCGTGGCCCTGATGCGACCCTGGCGCATGTACTCGGCGGTCTGCGGCGCGAAGTCGAAGGTGACGATGGGGAGGCCCGTCGCGCGCGCGGCGTCCGCGGCCAGCACGCATCGATACGAGTCGCTGAACATCCCGATCAGGCCCACGACGGGCGGGTCCGCGTCCTCGATCTGGCCCCTCATCACCTCGACGTCCTTGGCTTCGTCATCATAGATGGACTGATGCACGATAACGTCGTAACCGGCTTTCTCGAACACGTCCCTGGCGCCGTCGGTTCGGCGGACACCGTCGAGCCAGATCGGGTCGGCCCAGCCGTGGATGAGCACCGTGCCCGGCGGCTTGGGCAGCATCCGGAGCAGGGTGTCCCCCGCCGCCTTCCCGGCAGAATAGCTGCGTATCCCGACGTAGATCGAGCGGTTCGAGCCCGCCAGATCGGTGTCGAGCGTCACCACGGGGATCCCCTCCGCGATGGCCTCGTCGAGCGCGGCCGCGTTGCCTTCGCCGAAGGGCGTGATGGCTATCCCCTCGGCGCCCTCCGCCAACGCACGTCGTATCTGCTCCGTCTGGAACTCCGTCAACTGCTCTTGATCTGGCGAAGCATCGGTGGACCCGAGCACGTTCCCCGTGGCCCTCCCGGAGGCCCCGAGCTCACCCATGGCCCGGTTCGCGCCCGTGGCGATCGGCGCAAAGAAGTCGTGGAGGGACTTCAGCAACACCGCGATCTGCATCGGCTGGATCGAGCTCTTGTTGATCTCGGCGACGAGCTCGTCGATCGTCGCCTCGATCTTCTCCGGAACGAACTCGTTCGGAGGGAGCGGTACTCGCTTGATGGGTGCGGCTGTCTGCGCCGCGTCCGTATCGCTCGCGCCGCACGCCGCCGTCATCAGCGCGAGCCCGATGGCGGCTGCCCAACCTCGCCCAGTCATCGTCATGAGTCCCCTCCTGATGCGTCGCCGCTCGTTCGTACGTGGCTCGTACGGTCGCGCGCGCTGCCCTCGCGCGCAGATCAGACCTGCAACGACCTCAGAGACACGGCATCACAGCGAGGAGCGGCCTGTCAAGTAGCGCCCAGGGAAGAAACTTCAGATCTGGATTGGGGATCACGTAAAGCTGCTGTGGAAACCCGTGTGGCCAGGATCCATCCTGGGAGACCGCGGTACGTGTACGTGGTTGGCGGCTCCTCTGCCAGCGTCACGGCGCCGCTCGTGGACACCGCCATGAGCGGCTGAGTCGCAGCGGCGCGCGCCTCGGGCCCCCAGCCGGCGGGCGCGCGGCCGAGCGAGGCGAGCAGCCTGCGCAGCGGCGCGCCGGCGAGGTGCCGCGCCGCCGCCCGCGCTCGCGGCGCGCGGGGCGGTGACAGCGCCCTCGCAGCAAAGCGGGCCCATGCGGCGGCCGCTGCGCTAAGCTCCGCGCCCTGTGCCCGTCCTCACCGCTCACGATCTCCACAAAGCCTTCGGCCCGCAGACCATCCTCGACGGCGTCTCCGTCACCATCCGCACGGGCGAGCGCGTCGGCCTCGTCGGGCTGAACGGCTCCGGCAAGAGCACGCTCGCCCGCATCCTCGCGGGCGTCGAGCAGCCGGACGGCGGCACCATCTCCCGCCGCCGCGGCGCCGAGATCGGCGTCCTCTCCCAGGACCCGGTCTTCGAGCCGTCCGACACCGCGCGCGACGTCGTGCTCGCCGGGCTCTCCGCGTGGCACGCCGCCAAGGCCCGCCACGACGAGGTGAGCCGCGCGCTGGCCGCCGGCTCCGGCGACGCCGAGGCGCTGCTCGCCGAGCAGACCGAGGCCGCGGCCGACGTCGAGCGGCTCGGCGGGTGGGACATGATGCACCGGGTCGACGCCATCATCGGCCACGTCGGCGTCACCCGGCCCGACGCGCCCATGAGCGTGCTCAGCGGCGGCGACCGCCGGCGCGTCGCCCTCGCCCGCCTGCTCGTCTCGCGACCGGCCCTCGCCGTGCTCGACGAGCCCAGCAACCACCTCGACGTCGAGACCGTCGAGTGGCTCGAGCGCTACCTCGTCGAGGAGCACCCCGGCGCCCTGCTCCTCATCACCCACGATCGCTACCTGCTCGACCGGGTCGTCGAGCGCACGCTCGAGATCGACAAGGGCAAGGTCTACAGCTACGACGGCGGCTACGAGGAGTACCTCGAGCAGAAGGCCGAGCGCCTCGCGCTCGAGGCGCGCACCGAGTCGAACCGGCAGAACTTCCTGCGCACCGAGCTCGAGTGGCTGCGGCGCCAGCCGAAGGCGCGCACCGGCAAGCAGAAGGCGCGCATCCAGCGCGCCGAGACGACCAAGGCCGCCCCGCCGCCGAAGGCCGAGCGCACCGCGCAGCTCTCGGTCGAGTCGGTGCGCACCGGCAAGACCATCCTCGAGCTGAAGAAGCTCGGCCTCGCGGTCGACGGCAAATGGCTCGTGCGCGGCCTCGACTTCTCCCTGACCAAGGGCGAGCGCGTCGGCATCGTCGGCCGCAACGGGACGGGCAAGACAACGATGCTCCGGGCGATCCTCGGCCAGCTCGAGGCCGGCGAAGGCGGCGCGGCGCCCGCCGACCCGCGCGGGCCCACCATGGAAGGCGAGGTCGTGCTCGGGAAGAACACGAGCGTCGCCTACTTCGACCAGCACCGCAGCGGGCTCGACCTCGACAAATCGATCTTCGAGAACATCGCGGGCTCGCACACGCGCGTCGAGGTCGGCGGCCGATCCATGGACGTGCGCAGCTACCTGGAGCGGTTCCTCTTCGATCCGAACAAGGCGCGGCAGCCGGTGGGCTCGCTCTCCGGCGGCGAGCGGGCGCGGGTCGCCCTGGCGAAGATGCTCACCCAGAGCGTCAACGTGATCATCCTCGACGAGCCCACGAACGACCTCGACGTGATGACCCTGGCCGCGCTCGAGGAGATGCTCATCGAGCTCGACGGTTCGGCGCTGGTCGTGACCCACGACCGCTGGTTCCTGAACCGGGTGGCGACCTCGATCCTCGCGTTCGAGGGCGGCGGCCGGGTGGTGCGGTACGCGGGCAACTACGACGCCTACCGCGAGCAGCGCGCCCACGCCGCGGCCGAGGCGGAAGCGGAGGCGGCGGCGCGGGCCGCGAAGGCGCAGGCCGCGGAGCCCCGGCCCGCGCAGGCGGCGGCGAAGCCCGCGGCGCGGGCCGGCGACAAGCCGAAGCTCACGTTCGCCGAGCGGACCGAGCTCGAGGGCATCGTCGGGCGGATCGACGCGGCCGAGCAGAAGGTCGCCGAGCTCGAGGCCAAGCTCGCCGATCCGACGCTCTACGCGAGCCGCGGCGCGGACGTCGCGGGGCTGCTCGCCGAGCTCGATCGCGAAAAGCAGGAGGCCGCGCGCCTCGTCAGCCGGTGGGAGGAGCTCGAGACGAAGCGCGAGGCCGCCGGCAAGGGGTGACCGGCCGCGCGGGCCCATGCGACGGCCCTTGTCGGCGCTCCGCCGCCCGGCGACCATGGCCCCATGATGACCGTGTTCGAGGTGGTCCTCGCCCCGGGGACAGGCAGCGCCGACCTGCTCAGCGCCGAGGTGCTGCGCGAGACCGGCGCGCAGATCATGACGCTCCAGGAAGCGGAGGCGGTCGGCTTCCAGGGCCTCAAGGCGCTGGACGGCGCCGGCGACGTCCGGCTCATCGCCGTGCGCGCGAGCGACGCCCCCTGGATCCACCGCTGCCTGGAGACCAGCGGGGCGGTCGTCTCGTTCCGGGCCCACCAGGTCGACTGAGCCGCCCCGGCGCGACCCGCGCGACCGGCCCCCCGGCACTCATGGCGGCCAGCCGATGAGCGCAGCCCGAGAGCTCCGGCGCTCGCCGCCGGCGTCCCTGCTCCAGACGGTCGATCGCCACCGAGCGCAGGCGTCCCTGCGCCTCGACCCCGCCCGGCGCTCCGAGCTCGGCCAGTTCCTGACGCCCCCCCGCCTCGCCTCGTTCATGGCGTCGCTCTTCCAGCACCTCGGCGGGTCGGTCCGCGTCCTCGACGCCGGCGCGGGCGTCGGCTCGCTCACGGCGGCGCTCGTCGCCGAGGCGTGCGCCCGGCCCGACCCGCCGACGGACATCGTCGCCGTCGGCTACGAGCTCGATGCCGCGCTGGTAAAGTATCTTTCCCAAGGCATGCGCGCGTGCCGCGACGCCTGCCGCGCGGCGGGCATCGCGTTCCACGGGCGCGCCGTCCGCGCCGACTTCATCGCCGCGGCCGTCGAGGAGCTCTCCTTGCCTGGGCCGCGCGCGGGCTTCACCCACGCGATCCTGAACCCGCCCTACAGGAAGCTCGGCGCCCGCTCGGCGGCCCGGCGCGCGCTGCGCCGCGCCGGGATCGAGGCGAGCAACCTCTACGCCGCGTTCCTGGCGCTCGCGGTGCGCGTCCTCGAGCCCGGCGGCGAGCTCGTCGCCATCACGCCGAGGAGCTTCTGCAACGGCCCTTATTTTCGCGCCTTCCGCGAGCTGTTCCTGCGCGAGATGTCGCTCTTCCGGGTGCACGTCTTCGAGTCGCGGACGGCGGCGTTCGCGGAGGACGACATCCTGCAGGAGAACGTCGTCGTCTGCGGCGTGAAGGGCGCGCCGCCGGGCGCCGTGCTCGTCTCGTCGAGCAACGGCCCGGACGACGGGCCGATCGCGGCGCGGGTGGTCCCCCTCGCCGAGGTGGTGCGGCCGGGCGACCCGGAGCGCTTCATCCACGTCGTCCCGGATCAGGCCGGGAAGGACGTGGCGGACGCGTTCGCGCGGCTGCCCGCGCGCCTCGCCGATCTCGGCCTCTCGATCTCCACGGGCAAGGTCGTCGACTTCCGCGCTCGGGCGCTCCTCCGCACGGACCCCGCGGCGGACACCGCGCCGCTCATCTACCCCGCGCACCTCGACGCCGGCGTGGTCCGCTGGCCGAGGCCCGGAAAGAAGCCGAACGCCCTGGTCGATTGCGCCGCGACAGCCCACCTCTGGATGCCGAGCGGGACCTATGTCGTGGTCAAGCGCTGCTCCTCGAAGGAGGAGCGCCGGCGCATCACGGCGGCCGTGTTCGATCCGGAGGTGGTGCCCTGCGCGCGCGTGGGCTTCGAGAACCACCTCAACGTCTATCACCGGGGCGGCGCCGGGCTGCCGCCGCTCCTCGCCCGCGGCCTGCGCGCGTTCCTGAGCTCCACGCTCGTCGACACGTATTTCCGGCAGTGGAGCGGCCACACGCAGGTCAACGCCGCCGACCTCCGGCGGCTCACGTACCCCGCCGTGGCGTCGCTCGAGCGGCTCGGCGCCCGCACCGGCGATCGCGCCCTCGGCCAGCGCGAGATCGATCGCGCCGTCGAGGAGGCGCTCGGCGCGGGCCCGTGAGGCGCCCTCCCCGGCGGCGGCCCGCCGGCATGCCGTGAATGCCAGTCCGGCGCCGGACGCAGAGAACATGGCGTTTCGGCGGGCGCGCCGAAGCCGGCGAACCTCGCCTTCGGGGACATCGACGAGAGCCGGTGTCCATCGCCACGAGGGGAATGCTCTCTCCGAGGAAAATGGCGAGTCTCCTGCGCGCGCGTGGCTCGCTTCACCGCATCTTCTGCTGTGCGAAAGATGCGGTGTGGTTGCTTTATCGACCGGCGATGGTAACAACACCGCATGTTTCATTCCTCTCTGCGTGGTCACGCGCTCCTCGCGCTCTTCGCTCTCTCCGCGCTCGCGCCGGGCTGCGGATCGGAGCGGCCGCAAGCGGGCGATACGAAGCCGCCGGCCTCGGGGCCCGGCCAGGGGACGCCGTTCGAGAACCCCGGCGGAATGTGGATGCCCGAGCAGATGGCGCAGCACAAGGACCAGCTCGAGGCGCTCGGCCTCGAGATCGATCCGGCGTCGCTCACCGATCCCACGGCGTCCCCGCTCGGCGCGGTGGTGAGCCTCGGCGGCTGCTCGGCGTCGTTCGTCTCGCCCGACGGGCTCATCGCGACCAACCATCACTGCGCCACGCGGGCGCTCCAGTACAACTCCACCCCGGAGCAGGATCTCCTGACGAACGGCTACCTCGCGAGGACCCGCGCCGAGGAGCGGTGGGCCGGCCCCACCGCGCGCGTCTTCGTGACCCGCGCCTTCCGCGACGTCACCGGCGAGGTGCGGCGCGGCCTCGAGGCGATCTCGGGCGATCTCGAGCGGTATGAGGAGATCGAGCGGCGCAAGAAGCGGCTCGTGGCCGCGTGCGAGGAGGGGCGCCCGGAGCTCCGGTGCTCCATCGCCGAGTATTTCGGCGGCGGCCAGGTCTCCTTGATCGAGCAGCTGGAGATCAAGGACGTCCGCCTCGTCTACGCCCCGCACGAGGCCATCGGCAACTTCGGCGGCGACATCGACAACTGGCGCTGGCCGCGCCACACCGGGGATTTCACCTTCTTCAGGGCCTATGTCGGCAAGGACAACCGCCCCGCGAGCCACGCGGACGACAACGTGCCTTACCGCCCGGCGCACCACCTGAAGCTCGCCTCCGCGCCGCTCCACCAGGGCGACCTGGTGATGGTCGCCGGCTACCCCGGCACGACGAACCGGCTCCGGACCGCGGCGGAGGTGGAGTCCGCCGTGTCGTGGCAGTACCCGAAGCGGGTGTCGTTCTACGAGGAGTCGATCGCCCTCCTGGAGGGTCTCGGCAAGAACGACCCGGCGGTGCGCATCAAGGCGCATACCACCATCCAGGGCTACAGCAATTACCTGCTCAAGACGCGCGGACTCCTCGAGGGGCTGGTCCAGGGCGGCCTGGCCAAGGAGAAGGCCAAGCTGGAGGGCGAGCTCAAGGCCTGGATCGACGCCGACCCGGAGCGCAAGGCGGCCTACGGCGGCGTGATCGAGAAGATCGCCGCGCTGCACGACGACCAGCGGAAGACGCGCGACCACGACGCGGCCGTGGGGGAGATCCTCTCGTCCGCGAGGCTCCTCGACGCGGCGGTGACCCTGGTGCGCATGGCGGAGGAGCGGTCCAAGCCGGACGCCGAGCGCGAGGCCGAGTACCAGCAGCGCAACTGGGAGCGGCTCGAGCAGGCGCAGGTGTCGCTGCAGAAGTCCTACGACCGCGCGATCGACCGGAGCACCTTCAAGCTGGCCCTGAAGCGCGCGCTGCGGCTCGATCCGAAGGACAGGCCGGCGCTCGTCGGGAGCCTCGCGGGCGGGGTGCCGCCGACCGAGGCCGCCCTCGGCGCGGCGGTCGACGCCCTCTATGAGAAGACGGCGCTCGAGGACGCGGCGACCCGGGTCAAGCTGCTCAAGACGGCGACGACCGAGGAGCTCAAGGCGAGCGGCGATCCGATGATCCGCCTGGCCCTCGCGCTCGCGCCCGTCGACAAGGCCATCGAGGCCCGCGACAAGGCCTACGCCGGGGCGATGGCGCTCGTGAAGCCGCGCTTCGTCGAGGCGCTCCGCGCGTACCGGGGCGGCATGCTCGCGCCCGACGCGAACGGCACCCTCCGCATCACCTACGGCACGGTGCGGGGCTACCGACCGGAGCTCGACAAGCCGGTCTATCGACCGTTCACCGTCCTCAGCGAGGTCGTGAAGAAGACCACCGGCAAGCCGCCGTTCGACACCCCGGAGCCCCTGCTCGAGGCGGCCCGCGAGCGGCGCTTCGGCCCGTACGTGGACGACGATCTCGGCGAGATCCCGGTCTGCTTCCTCAGCGACCTCGATATCACCAACGGCAACTCCGGCTCCGCCACGCTGAACGCGCGCGGCGAGCTCGTCGGCCTCGCCTTCGACGGCAACTACGAGGCGATGGCCTCCGACTGGCTCTTCATGCCGTCGATCACCCGGACCATCCACGTCGATCACCGCTACATGCAGTGGGTGATGGACGCGGTGTCCGGCGCCGACGCCGTGCTCAAGGAGATGGGCGGCTCGCCCGTCCTCCCGTAACTCAGCCCGGGCGGCGCCGGCGCGCGATCCGATGCGACCGCATCGTCACGCGCCGGCGTCGTCGGACGAGACCCGCACCTCGCCCTCGGCCACCGTCCACAGGATCGACGTGCAGCTCCTGCCGAACGCCCGGTCGTGGGTGACGAGGAGCAGCGCGCCCGGGTAGTCGGCGAGCGCGCGCTCCAGCCGCTCGATCGAGGGCAGATCGAGGTGGTTGGTCGGCTCGTCCAGCACCAGCGCCCACGCGTGCTGCCCGAGCCCGAGCGCGATCATCAGCTTGCGCGCCTCGCCCGGCGACGGCCGCGCCGACGCGAGCAGCCGGCCCGGCTCCACCCCGAGCGCCGCCACCAGCGACATCACCCGTCCGCGCTCCTCCGGGGGCAGGCGCCGCGCCCGCGCGAGCAGCGCCTGCTCCTCCGCCTCGCCGAGCTCCTGCGGCACATAGAGCACCTTCTCGGCCGGCACCCGCGCGCCCTCGAGCAGCGCCTTCACCAGCGTGGTCTTGCCGCTGCCGTTCGGGCCCGCGACCCGGATGCGGTCCTCGCGGCCGACGCTGAGCCGCACGTCCCGGAGCAGCGCCCGCCCCTCGCCGCCGGCGCGGATCTCGGGCGCGTCGAGCACGAACAGCCACGGCGCGGGAGACCGCTCGTAATCGACGAACACGCTGCGGCCCACGGCCTTCTCGAACTCGAACTCCCCCGCCTCGGCCGAGACCTTCTCGAGCTTGCGCCGCGTCACGCCCACGGTGCGCGACAGCCGCGCCTCGGCCGCGGCCACCCGGATGCCCGCGAGCATGCCGCGGGCGTCGTGATCGCGCGGGCCCTTGACCCGGTTCTTCGTGCTCCGCTCCGCGTCGGCCGCGGCCTGCGTCCGCCGCTCCTCGCCGAGCCGGCGGCGGAGCTGCCGCTCCTCGGCGCGCAGCCGCTGGTGCGCCTCCTCGCGGCCGCGCGCCTCCGACTCCCAGAGCTCCTTGGCCGCGCTGTACCCGCCGGGGTAGAGCCGCGCCGCGGCCCTGTCGACCCGGATCGTGCCGACCGTCAGCGCGTCGAGGAGCTCGCGATCGTGCGAGACGCACGCGCCGATCCCCTGGAATCCGCCGAGCGCGACGACGAGCAGCGCCCGCGCGTCCGCGTCGATGTGGTTCGTCGGCTCGTCGAGCAGGAGCACGTCCGGCTCGGCGGCGAGCGCCGCGCCGATCTGCCACCGCTTGCGCTCGCCCGGCGACAGCGTGGCCCAGCGCTCGAGCTCCGCCGGGTCGAGGAGGAGCTCGCCGCGCAGCCGGCGCGCGAGGCCGTCCTCGGCCTCGGCGAGCGCGCGGATCGCCGCGTCCGCGTGCTCCACGGCCTGCGGGCAGACCGCGATCGTCGCGCCGCGCGGCTCGACGCGCAGGCCCCCGGCGTCGGGCTCGAGGTCGCCGGCGAAGAGCCGGAGCAGCGTGGTCTTGCCGGCGCCGTTCGGCCCGACGATCCCGTACCAGCCGGGCGTGAGGCAGAGATCGACGTCGGTGAGGATCGGGGACGCGTCGGAATAAGCAAAGGAGAGGCGGTGCGCGCGCAACGACGACATACAAGCTCCTGAATCCGAGGGCCACGCGGCCCGGTCACGGGACGGGCGGGCTGCGCCGCGCGCCAGGGCTCATGCGACCTGGCGCGCTCGCGACCCGCGACGGAGACCGATTCAGGAGCTGATCTTCACCGGAGCACTCTCCTCTTGCGTCAGCCGCACTCTGTAACAGACGGACCTGGCTCACGCAACCTCCGCCCCGTCGGCGGTGCGGCGGCGCGGCGTCGCAAGGGCGCGCGCGGCGCCGCAAGGGCGCGCGTCAGGCACGTTCCCCCGCGGACAGGGCCTCAGGGAAACAGCTTTGCCGCGAGCTCGGGCTTTCCGGCCAGGAGCTCCCGCAGGCTCGGGGTCACGCTTTCGAGCAGCGCGGGCCCGAGCTTCGACTCCTCGACCCAGCGCCAGTCGATGGGGCCGAGGGGCGGCTCGGGGTCGTACTCGATGAGGCTCTGGATCGTGCGCGCCACCTCGTTGCCCGCGAGCCGCGCGACAAGGGCGAGCGCCATGTCGATGCCCGCCGACACGCCCGCGGCCGTGATGACGTTGCCGTCCTCGACCCACCGCTTGCGCACCGGGACCGCCCCGAGGCGGCCGAGGTGCTCGAGGAAGGTCCAGTGCGTGGTCGCGCTGCGCCCCTCGAGCAGCCCCGCCGCCGCGAGGATGATCGACCCGGTGCACACCGAGCCGAGCACCTCGGCGCTCCTCCCCGCGGCGCGCACGTACGCCATGAGCCTGTCGTTCGCGATGGCCTTGATCGGGCCGGCGAGGCCGCCCGGGACGACGAGCCCGAACGGCGCCGGAACCTGGTCGAACGTCCGCTCCGGCTGCGCGCCGAGGCCTACGTCGGTGGGCACGGGCTCGAGCCGCTCTCCGACGGTGACGACGTCGAACGCGCCGAAGCGCTCGAGGTTCTTGATGACCTGGAGCGGCCCGACGAGGTCGAGCAGCGTCATGTCCGGATACACGAGGAACGCGATCTGCCTGGGTTGCATGGGCCCTCCGTGGTGGGTTGGCGAGCCGAGATCCTTACGCGGCCAGGAAGCCGCCGTCGACCGGGAGCGCGGCGCCGGTCACGTAGCCCGCGCCCTCCGAGCAAAGCCACAGCGCGGCGCCCGCGATCTCGTCCTCGGTCGCCATGCGCCCCAGCGGGTGCTGCGCCACGAGCGCCCGCACCAGCTCGGGCGCGAACGCCTCGGCCTGCTCCATCGCGGGCGTGCGGGTGACGCCGGCGCAGAGCGCGTTCACGCGGATCCCCCGGGGCGCGACCTCGAGCGCCACCGACCGCGTCATCCCGACGACCGCGTGCTTGGACGCGACGTACGCGTGGTGCGCCGCCTTCCCGGCGACGCCGTAGATCGAGCTCATGTTGACGATGGCGCCCCCGCCCGACCCGAGCATGGCCGGGATCTCGTGCCGCATGGCCAGCCAGACCCCGCGGGCGTTCACCGCCATGACGTCGTCCCACACCGCCTGGTCGGCGTCCTCGAGGCGCGCCATGTCGCCGCCCACGCCCGCGCAGTTCGCCGCGACGTCGAGCCGGCCGAAGCGCTGCACCGTCTGCTCCACGGCGCGCCGCACCGAGGCCTCGTCCCGCACGTCGGTCGGGACGAACAGCGCCGGCGCGCCCTCCCGCTCGATCGCCGCGCAGGCCCGCCGCCCGGCGTCCTCGCCGCGCGCGGCCACCGCGACCCGCGCCCCGCCGCGCGCGAACGCCCGCGCCGTCGCGAGGCCGATGCCGGAGGTGCCCCCGGTGACGAGGGCGACCCGCCCGGAGAAGTCGTACGTGATCATGACAGCTCCCTTCCTTGTGAAACCGCGCCGAGGCCGCGTGGGACTACGCGGCCTCCGCGCCGAGGCCGCGTGGAACTACGCGGCGTCCGCGCCGAGGCCGCGTGGAACTACGCGGCGTCCGCGCCGAGGCCGCTCCGGATGAACCGCACCGCCTGCTGCGCGAGGCGGCGGCGGCGCTTCGGGCCGAGCTGCTTGCGCAGCGCGTCCGAGGCCAGCACCTCGTGGAGCTCGGCCCCGAGCTCCTGGAGCACGACCTCGGTCAGCCCGGGGCCGACGACGGCGGAGACGAGGCGCGTCGCGACCTCGAGGCTCGTGTCGGTCGCGCGGAGGGCGCCGCTCGCGACGCCCTGCTCGAGCAGGGCCCGGAGCTCGGCGACGCCGGCCTCGCAGATGGCCCGGTGCAGGCCGCGGACCTCGGCGTCCGCCGTCGGGTCCGCGGCCGCGGCCGACAGGCGGGCGAGGCGCGGGTGCTCGACGAGGAACGCCATGCCGCGCTCGATCTGGGCCTCGAGCCGCGCCCAGAGGTCGCCCTCCAGGGCCGCGGCGCCCACGAACTCGCGCTTGCGCCGCGGCGCCTCCTCGGTGAGCAGCCACCGGTACAGATCGAGCTTGTCCTCGAAGTACTGATAGAAGCTGCCCTTCGGGATGCGGGCGCGGCGCGCGATCTGCGACAGCGACGCCTCGGCGTAGGTCCGATCCGCGAACTCGGCGATCGCCTCGCGCACGAGGCGGTCCCGCCGCTCCTCGGGCAGCCCAAAGAACGTGCTCTTCGGCATGCGACCGATCAGTCATATGACCGATCGGTCGCATGGTCAAGGAGGCGCGCCGGGCTGTGGGCGGGATCGCGGACGCGGCGCGGTCGCCCGCCGCGCCGCCAGATGGGCGATGGCGGGCGAGTTGGGCGATGATGGAGGCGTGAGGGCGGCACCCGCCCCGCGCACCCCCTTTCTACCAAGGACCGATCCGTGACCAGCACCCAGCCGATGATCCAAGGAAGCGTGGCCCCTGGCTTCGAGCGCGTTCGCGACGCGTTCGTCGAGAACCTCACGCGACAGGGCGAAGCCGGCGCGTCGTTCTGCGCCTACGTGGACGGCGTCGAGGTCGCCCACCTCTGGGGAGGCGAGGCCCGCCCCGGCGTCCCGTGGACCGCGGACACCCTCGCGTGCGGGGCCGCCGTGGGCATCGGCGTCGCCGCCCTCGTGGCGCAGCGGCTCGCGGACCAGGGCAAGCTCGACGTCGACGCGCCGGTCGCCGCGTACTGGCCGGAGTTCGCGGCGGAAGGCAAGGGCGCGATCACGGTGCGCATGGTCCTCGGCCACAGCGCCGGGCTGCCCTGGTTCCCCGACCCCGAGCTGCGCGTGCGCCTGGACCGTCCCGAGACGCTGCTCGACAGCGAGGCGATCCTCCGGCTCATCGAGGCGGCGCCGCCGGTCTGGGAGCCGGGGACGCAGTGTGGTTACCACACGGCCACCTACGGCTGGCTCGTCGGCGAGATCGTCCGCCGCGTCACGGGCAAGAGCCTGGGGACCTACCTGCGCGACGAGATCACGGGACCGCTCGGGGCCGAGTACTGGATCGGGCTGCCCGAGGCCGAGCACCACCGGGTCGCGTGGATGAGCCCCGATCCGATCACGGATACCGACCAGTTCTACAAGTTCCTCAACGCCGACACGCCGCCCGGCAAGGCGATGTTCATGAGCCCCCACCGGCGCTTCGGGGACATGATCCGGGATGGGATGAACCACCCGACGTTCTGGCGGGCGGAGCTCGCGTCCCGCAACGGGGTGGGGACCGCCCGCGGCGTCGCCCGGCTGTACGCCATGCTCGCCTCGGGGGGAGAGCTCGACGGCGTCCGGGTGGTCTCGGCCGACTCCACGGCTCGCCATATCGAGGTGCAGTACGACGGCAACGACTTCATCTGGGGCAACCCGCTCCGGGTCGGCCTCGGCTACATGCGGCCCTCGGCGAGCGTGGGCATGGGCCCGCACGACGAGGCGTTCGGCCACCCCGGGTTCGGCGGCGCGATCGGCTTCGCGGATCCCGTCTCCCGGGTCGGCTTCGCCTTCCTCCCGAACCGCATGGTCCTCGCGCTCACGACCGACGCGCGGGCCGAGACGCTCGCGTCGGCGCTCTACGCGTGCCTGAAGACCTCCGCCTGAGGGCCGGTGGTGCCGCATTGCCGGCGTGCGCGTTACCATGGAGTGACGGAGATCCATGATCTCCTGTTCCCGCCCTCCTCCCGCTTCCCGCGATCCTGTTGAAATCTCACCGCCGCCGGTGGGCTCTCGTCCTTCGGCGGCGGCGCGCGACGTCGCGGCACGTCGACGGCCCGCCGCCCCGGCCGACGCGGCGGCGCGCGACGGCTGCGGCGGGTGCGGCCAGCCGCGCGTGGGATCGATCGCGCCGCGTCATGGCCGCCGCGACCACCTCCGGGAACGGTGATCGCGCTCCGGGACGGAGCGAGGCGTTCATCTTGCATAGCGGGCGAGCTCGACGTCGTGCAGTGCTGTCTCGCTGCAATCCGCGTCACATCGAAAGTGAATTACTTCGCCGCCAGCATCTCTGGAAGGGGCCACGGGCGTTCGATCCAACGCACGCCTCGGGCTCTGTCGTCGATGAGGCGCGCTCCATGGAGCGCGCGCCGAGGCGGTGTGCCCGGGCCGCGCGTCATGCATTCAGAGATGAAACGCGCGGTGAGCGAGGCTTTCATTGCTGCACAGTCGCTCCCGAGAGCTCATGCGGATCATCCGGTCGCCGCTGGCCAGGGGTCGCAATGCTTGTCCACCGGATGGCCACTGCAGTGTCGTCCAGGTGCAGTAGGTCTCGCCGGCGCCGCCTCCATGAGGACAAGCGCGCGTCGGGCGCGCAGAAATGTATTTTTATTTACGCTGCCTTGCTGTCGCCGTCGGCCACCGCGCCTGCAGACTCGGTATGCCCGACGCTTCGAACGCGTGACTGAACCCACGCCCGAACGCGCGAACGCACGAGCCATCGCGCGAACGTCGTCGTGAGGAATTCTCCTACAAAGAATACAGTTGCGCATTTGTCCGCATCGTATATACCACGCTGTCATCAGATGGAGGAGCACCGACGACTCATCGGACGTCCGCAGCAATGAAGAGAGCTTAACGGTTCTCTCGTTGGCTCTGGTCTCATGATGCACCGGGAGATGCCCTCGCTGCAGTCCAGGCGATCGTGAGTCGCGCGCTCGCATCATCGCGAGCGCGACGACGACCGAGGAACGCGGCCACGCCGCGCGGGAGCCGAGCCCATGGCTCGCGCCGCGCGGCGGCCGCGAAGCGCCTTGCAGGCGAGCGATGCGCCCAGGTGGCCACGCACCAGAGTATTGCGGGGTTGCATCCCGAGTCGTCCGACGGGTGCTCTCTCCAGCGCTAGGCAAGCTGTTCTCGGAGCAGCGCCGATCAACGCCATAGCGCCGCCCAGAACAACATCTGAGGCACCACCCCACTGCACGTTGGTGGACGTGCGCCGTCATGGCGTTGCGGCCGTGTCCTCCCCACGTCACAGGAGAGCCCAATGACTCGACTGAACTTGTTTGCCCCCGATGTGCGAGAGAACCCATACCCCTTCTATGCGGCGCTGCGGCGAGGGTCGCCGGTGTGCCAGGTCGAGCCGAACGGGATGTGGGTCGTCACGCGGTACGACGACGTCGTCGCGGCGCTGAAGGATACGCAGGTGTTCTCGTCGGCGGGGCTGCGCGTCGCCTCCGAGCCGCCTCACCTGCAGCGCCACAACCCCCTGTCCGACTCGCTGATCCTCGCAGACCCGCCGCGGCACAGCCAGCTGCGCAACCTCATCGGCCGCGCGTTCACCGCCGCCACGGTCGGCTCGCTGGAAGCCGACATGCGCTCGACGGCGGCGCGGCTCGCCGACGAGATGTCGCAGCGCCGCGTGGTCGACTTCGTGTCTGATTTCGCACATCCGGCGCAGGCGAACGTCCTCGTCCAGCTGCTCGGCCTGGACCCGGCGCGACAGGGGAGCTTCCAGCGCTGGACGACGGACATCCTCGGCGTCGCGGCGGTCGCGCCGGACGACGAGCGGCGGCTCTCCGAGGTGCGCAGGACCATCGACGAGATGGAGACGTGCATGAGAGAGCTGCTGGAGAGCCGCCGTCGCCAGCCCGGGAGCGATCTGGTGAGCGGCCTGCTCCGGTCGCGGGTGAACGACTGCGCGCTGACCGACGAGGACCTGATGGGCTTTCTCTTCCTGCTCTTCGTCGCAGGGCTGGAGACGGCCGTCACGCTGATGACCCACATGGCGTTGATCCTCGCCCGTCGCCCGGTCTGGATGGATCGCTTGCGGGCGGAGCCCGGGCTCAGCGCGCACTTCATCGAGGAAGTGCTGCGGTTCGAGCCTCCCGTGCACGCGACGATGCGGCTCACCCTCGCCGAGGCGGAGCTCTCGGGCGTCCGGGTGCCCGCCCACGCCGTGGTGGCGCTGCTCGTCGGCTCGGCGCTGCGCGACGAGGCGAAGTTCCAGGACCCCGACCTCTTCGATCCGGCGCGCCGCGCGCCGGCGAGCCTGGCGTTCGGCCACGGCGCTCATGCCTGCATCGGGGCCATGCTGGCAAGGGCGCAAGCCCGGGTCGTGCTCGAGGAGCTCCTGCGCCGCTACCGGCGCGTCGAGCTCCGCGCCGAGCGCCTCGACTGGAACGTCTCCCTCAACACCCGCTGTCCGCTCGCGCTCCCCGTCGAGGTCATCCCCGCCTGACGACATCGCCGCCCGCGCGCGGCTCACCACCCATGAAAGCAGAAGAAGATTCGCGGTTTGCGTTGGAGTGTAGGATGTCGTCCGGTCGAACAAGCGTCGTGGTCAGCAAGAACGAAGCGGACCACTTCGAGTATCCGTTCTCTGCGTCGTGTCACCCCATGGTCGACGCCGCCGAGCGCCGCACGCTGCAGTGGGTGCGCCGGCTGCGGCTGGCGCCCGACGAGCGGGCGCTCTGGCGCATCAAGGCGGCGAGCGTCGCTCACCTGGCGGGGTGGGTGTTCCCCTCCGCGAACGTGCAGGTTTTGCAGGTCGCGTCCGATTTCACGGCCGTGCTGTTCCTGCTGGACGACGCTTACGACGAGGGCTCGCTCAGCGCGGACCCTCAAGGCGTCGCGAGGCTGAACGAGAAATACCTGGGCGAGCTCTTCGGCTATGTGCAGCCGGACATGGACGACCCGCTGACGCGCGGGTTGCTCGATATCCGCGACAGGATCAGGGAAGGTAACCCCCACTTCTTCCTGAACCGATGGCTCTCGCATTTCCAGTACTACTACGAGGCCAACCTGTGGGAGGCGAACAACCGCAGGCGCGGGAGGGTTCCACGCCTCGAGGAGTACGTCATGATGAGGCGCTACAGCGGGGCGGTCTACCCCTACTGTGATCTGATGGAGCTGCTGCTCGATCAGCCGCTGCCCCTGGAGGTCGTCCAGCACCCGCTGCTCCGGAGCGTCCGCGAGATCTGCAACGATATCCTGTGCTGGACGAACGACTACTTCTCGCTCGAGAAGGAGCTGCGGTCGGGCGAGGTGCACAACCTGATCGTCGTGCTGCGAGACAGCGACGGCGTCACGCTGGAGGAGGCCACCGCGCGCCTCAGGCGCATGCACGACCAGCGGGTCTCGGACTACCAGGACGTGAAGGACAGGGTGCTCTCGCTGTGGCCGACGGACGGGATCCGCCAGTACCTGGACGCGACCGACGCGATGATCGCGGGCCATCAGCGCTGGGCGATCGCCGCGCTCCGCTACGCCGAGGTGCCCGGGGTCGCCGCGCACGCCGGCTGAGCGCTCGCTGTATGCGTGCAGCTACGCGTGCAGTTATGCGTGCAGTTACGCGTGCAACCTCGCGGCCGTGCGCCTCATGGCGTACGCGATGCCCGCCTTGAGGTTGGCCCGCGTCTCTATCGAGCCGAGATCCACGCCCAGCGCGACGAGGCTCTGCGCCACGGCGGGACGGAGCCCCGTCAGGATGGCCCGGCTCCCGAGCAGGCCCACGGCGTGGGCCAGGCTCATCAGCCTGCTCGCCACGCTCGTGTCCACGCTCTTGACGCCGGTGACGTCGACGATCACGACCTTCGCAGCGCTGGCCGCGACGCCCTGCATCGCGGTCTCGATCATCTGCGCAGCCCGCTTGTCGTCGATGGTCCCGATGATGGGCATCACCATGATGTCGTCGGTGATCGGGATGAACGGGGTCGACAGCTCGAGCAGCCGATCTCGCTGGCTCCGGATGATCTCCTCCTGCATCTGGACGCGCTCCTCCTGCAGGCGGACGCGCTCGGCGAGCTCCACCTGCAGCCTGTCGTTGACGGCGCGGAGCTGCTCGTTGGACCTCCGGAGCTCCTCGGTGCGCGCGGAGACCTCCCGCTCGAGCCCCTCGTACATCTTCGCGTTCTCGATGGAGATCGCGATCTGCGACGAGAGGATGCCCAGGAGCTCGAGGCGATCCTTCGTGAAGACGCCGGTCGAGAGGTTGTTCTCGAGGTAGAGCACGCCGATCAGCCGACCTTGACGCATGACGGGAGAGCAGAGCAGCGACTTCGGGCGCTTCTCCTGGATGTAAGGATCGGTCGAGAACCGGGTCTCCTCGGCCGCGTTGTCCAGGAGGACGCTCGTCTGCGTGCGCTGCACGTAGCTGATGAGCGAGCGCGGGGCTCTGCCGAACGAGTCGACGGGGACGCTCCTCAGCACGTGCGCTTGCTTCGGCTGGGTGGTCCCCTCCACCTCGACGAAGAGGCCCTCGCCGCGCGCGAGGGCCAGCGCGCCGGACTGCGCGCCGACGTTCTCGAGCACGATCGTCATGAGGCTCTCCAGCAGCTTCTCCAGGACGATCTCGCTGGCGACGGCCTGCGACGCCCTGACGACGCTGAGCAGGTCCAGGGTCGCGCCGTCGTGGCTGGTCACCGCCACCGAGGAGGGCGGCTCGGGCGTCCCCTCGAGCATGAGGTGCGGAAACGTGGACACGAGGCTATGGCACTTCGCGTTCGCCCCCCAGAGCGCGTACCCTCGGTAAGCCAGCGTCATGTAGTGGTGAGCGATCTCGTGCCGACCGATGGACCGGTAGAACGCCGACGCCAGCTCGCACGAGAGCGCCTCGTGCTGGATGTATCCATGCTTCCGGGCGCCCTCGATCGCGCGGTCGTACAGGGCCATGGCCTCCACCACCTCCTGCTTCACGCGCGCGAGCTCTGCGCTCACGAGGTCGTGCCTGTGGCGGTTGTTCGCCGGGGCGGCGCTCGCCCAGGCCTCGAGCCGCCGCTGGTTCTCCTCGACCCTGGCGAGCGCGGCGCCCTGCTCGCCCTCCGCCGCGCGGCCCAGCGCGGCGAGGATCGAGAGCGAGTAGTAGAAGTTGTGCTCGACGACGATCGCCATGCCGCCGACCGCGTCCTGGTACTCCTCGGCGGCGCGGAGGCAGTCGTACGCCTGCGCCGCGTGGCCGAAGGTGTACAGCTGCATCGCCTTCGCCACGTGAAACGAGAAGATCGAGGTCCTGCTCTGCCCGAGGCGCGGCATCATCGTGGTCTCGTCGAAGCTCTCCCCGACGAGCCGCAGCTTCTCCGCGGACGGATCCTGCAGGCCCTTCACGAGCTGTCGCCAGATGCTGGCGTAATAAAGCGAGTACTGGTTGTTCAGCTTCAGGGAGAGATCGACGGAGTGCTTCAGCCGCCGCTCGGCCTCGGCGAGCTCGTCGCCCACGAGGAACGAGTGCAGCGAGTGGTGAATCGAGCCGTGCAGCGCGTACTCGATGTCGCCCGTGTCCAGGCCGACCTGCACGGCGTGCTGCAGCGGATCGAGCGTCTCCCGGAGGTGCCGTTTCCAGTGGTAGATGAGCACGTGCACGGTGGCGTGGATCTTGGATTCCAGATCGACCGCGCCGAACCGACGGGTGAGATCGATGGCCAGACCGCCGAGGGCGAAGGCCCGGTCGGTCTCGTTCATGAAGCACTGGACGACGCCGTAGATCAGATAAGCGAACGCGGCGAGCGGCGAGTTGCCGTGCCGTATGCAGATGTCCACCATCGTGAACGCGAACTGCGGGACCAGGGCCGGCTGCGCGAGGTACACGGCGGGGGTCGCCGTGCACATGATGCGGATCGCCGCCCGCATGCGCTCGTTCGTCATCGAGGGGAGCTTCGCCAGGCTGGCCGTGTCGACGTCCGGCGGCGGCGCGCTGCGCAGCGGGACCTCGAGCAGGGCGAGCACGCTCAGCGCCAGCTCGATGGCCTCGTTCATCCGGTTCTGCGATAGACAGAACTGGATGCGCAGCTCGTAGATCCGGATCTTCTCCAGCACGTCCCTGGCGTGGTCCACGGCGACCTTCGCGCACGCCTCCGCGCGCTCGAAGTCGATCGCCAGGTACTCCAGCTCGACCAGATCCGTGTAGACGGCGAGCGCCAGATCGTGGTTCGCCTCCCACGCGTCCTCCGGCAGGAAGTCCGCCGCCGCGCGGAGGCACTGCACCCCGGGGCCGTACGCGGTGGAGCGCCTCGCCTTCTGGCCGGCCCTCAGGTTGAGCAGCGCCGCCTCGTACCGCTCCCGCCGGTCCACGATCAGCTCTGCCCCCATGTTGAGGTGCATCACGATGTCGTAGATCCGCTCCTCGATCGACTCGATCGGGGTCTCGCTGATGAGGAGCCGCCCGAGCTCCAGGTGCGTCCTCTCCTGCTCGATCTCCGTGAGCAGCTTGTAGGCCGCCTGCTGCACGCGGTCGTGCAGGAACTTGAACGTGACCGGGCCCTCCTCGTCGTCGTCGAGGAAGCGCGCGATCTTGTAGTCGCCGTCGACGGGCACGACGAGCCCAGCGTCCAGCGCGTCCCAGAGATCCTCGTCGGTGGCGCGCACGTCCTTGTGGTGGAGGAGGGCGAGGATCCTCAGATCGAACTGGTTGCCGATGCACGCGGCGAGCTTCAGGACCCGCTGCGTCGACGCGCGGAGCCCCTGGATCCGCCGGACCATGAGATCGACGACGTTGGCCGCGGCGTCCATCCGCTCGATGTCGGCGATGTTCCACGTCCAGGCGCCCGTCTCCGAGCTGAAGCGCAGGTGACCGTCGCGACAGACGCTCTCGAGGCACTGGATGGTGAAGAACGGGTTGCCGTGCGTCTTCGCGAAGATGATGTCCGAGAGCGGACGGCACTCCTCGGGAGGCGCGTCGAGCGTGTCGGACACGAGCTGATTCACGTGCTCGGGCGCGAGCGGCTTCAGCGTGATCGTGCGCACGCGCGCCCCGCTGCGCGGCAGCGCGCTCAGCGTCACCCGGAGCGGGTGCGCCTCGTCCACGTCGTTGTCCCGGTACGACCCGAGCAGGAGCAGGTGGCGGATGTCGGCGTCCTCCAGGAGGACGCTGATGAGGTTGAGCGAGCCCGTGTCGGCCCACTGGAGATCGTCGAGGAACAGCACGAGCGCCCGCGTCTTCAGCGCGATCGCGCCGATGAAGCTCCGGAACGTCAGGTTGAACCGGTTCCGCGTCTCCATCGCGCCGAGGGCCGGGACGGGCGGCTGCTCGCCGAGGATGAGCTCGATCTCCGGGATCACCTCGGCGATGACGCGGCCGTTCGGGGCCACCGCCGCGAGGATCCGCGCCTTCCAGTCGGCGAGCTCCTCCTTGCTCTCGGTGAGGATCTGCCGGACGATCTCCCGCAGCGCGGCGATGACGGCGGCGTACGGGACGTTGCGCGTGAACTGGTCGAACTTGCCGGCGGCGAAATAACCCCCCTGCTTCGCGATCGGCTTGTGGATCTCGCTCACCACCGCCGACTTGCCGACGCCGGAGTAGCCGGCGACGAGGACGAGCTCCGACGGGCCCCCCGCGCCGCTGATGCTCCTGAACGCCGAGAGGAGCGCGCCCACCTCCTCCTGCCGGCCGTACAGCCGCTGCGATATCTGGAGCCTCGTGGGCTTGTCCTTCCTCCCAGGCACGAAGTCCAGCGCTGGCGCGCCGTGCTCCAGCACGTCGAGGCAGGCCTTGAGATCCGCCTTGAGGCCGAAGATGCTCTGATACCGCTCCTCCGCCGTCTTCGACAGGAGCTTCATGATGACCCTGGAGAGCGCCTCCGGGATCTCCGGCCGGAGGAGGTGCGGCGCGACGGGCGTCTGCGCGATGTGATGGTGCACGAGCTCCAGCGGATCCGTCGTCTCGAAGGGGAGCCGCCGCGTCGTGAGCTCGTAGAGCGTGACGCCGAGCGAGTAATAGTCCGAGCGGAAGTCGATCGAGCGGTTCATCCGGCCCGTCTGCTCGGGCGAGATGTACTGGAGCGTGCCCTCGCCGGCCGACCAGGGGTCGTACACCGCCGCGCGCTCCCCCGGCAGGAGCGAGGCGATGGAGAAGTCCGTGAGCTTCGACGTGCTCACGTCGCTGTCGACGATGATGTTGCTGGGCTTGATGTCCTTGTGGATGATGTTCCGCTCGTGGATGGCGCCGAGCGTGTCCGCGAGCTGCAGCGCTATCCGGACCGACTGCACGAGCCCGATGCCCCGGCCATTGCCCCTCTCGCCGACGCCCTCGTCGATGATCGCGCGAAGAGAGCGGCCCGCGAAGTACTCCATGATGAGCGCGGCGTAATCGAGGCGGACCTCGAGGTCGTAGACCTTGACGACGCCATCGAGGTCGAGGTTCCGCGTGATCTCGTACTGGCGCTTCAGGATCGCGACGTTGCGGGTGCCATTGACGCCCTTGCGCGCCACCTTGATGACGCACATCTTGCCCGTGCTCTTCTTCCGGCCGAGGTAGACGCTGCTGCGAGCTCCGTCGTGCAGCGTGTCGAGCAGCTCGTGATTCAGTAGTTCCACCATGACTGCTACCCCCTGGAATGATAAGGCTATCGATCCGGCGCGGCGTTCGGTCTGTGTCGAGGAGGCCCCGGAAAGACGGCAGTCCTCAGGGGCGCGGAGATCGGCTGCGTCGCTGGAAGCGCGCGCGAACCGTGCGAACCGTGCGAACCGTAGGAAGAACGGACGTCTTCGGCGGGGCGCATCACCGTAAGCAATCGAAACGAGCGGCTTGTGTCAAGGTCGAACCGCCGCTTCTCCACCGCACGGATCGTGCGCTCTCACGCGGGGCTCCGCGGTCGAGACGCCGCGCGTCACGGCTTCGGCGCGCGAGCCCGTTGGAGCGCCGGAGCGAATGCGACGCCGGCCTCTCGTCGCCGTGCGAGCGCTCACGGCCCCCGCGGCGCAGGCGCGCTCGACGGCGCGTACGTCACGTGATGACGGCTTCGCCCCGCGAGAGTCACGATGCTTTGGCCCCGCGCGCAGGAAACGCCATGGAACACCAGGATGGACGGAACCCCTTAGGGGAGCTCCTGATATTCGCGGCGAGTCCGCATGTCGACAGGTCATTGCGTTGGAGCGCAATCGGCTCGTTCGCAATCGGGCGAGGCGCGGCGTGATCCACGCGCGGTCACGGCGGCGACGTCGCGGGCGCGGGCCAGGGGCAGGGAAGGGGGCTGAGCTCGTGGTGGGAAAGGTGGGTGTCGCGTGAGCTCATGTGGGGAGCGCAGGACGACCGAGGGCCCGGTCAGGCGTTGCACCCGCCGGGCCCGCGTGGCTCCGGCAGCGCGATCTCGCCGCGGGAGAGCGCCTCGAAGCGCGCCAGGATGACCTGCCAGCCCTCGTCGTGGCGGGCGCGCATCGGCGCCGCGCGCTCGCCGGCCCGGTCCCAGCCGCGGTGCACGACCTCGACCCGCGTCTGCGCCGCCACGAGCTCGACGAACTGCACCTCGACCTCCTGCGCCGCGGCGGGCGCGCGGCCCGGGTGCCACGTGAACGCGAGCCGCCACGGCGCGTCCCAGGCGACGACCGTCCCCCAGAGCGCCTCGGTGCCGTCCCGCGCCCGCTCGAAGACGCGGCCGCCGACCGACGGCTCGATGTGGCACGACGCCGCCGCGCCGCGCCCCACCGAGTGCGTGGCGAGCGGCCACCAGTCGGCGATCCGCCGGACGAACAGGTCGAAGGCGTCCGCCTGCGAGAGCGGCACGATCAGCGAGCGCCGGATCGGCGGGACGACGTCGGCCGACATCGCCGGCTACTTCCCCGCCGCCGCCTCGGAGCCCGGCCGCCGCGGCTCCCGCGCGCCCGCGAACGCCGCGCCCTCGCGGCCGATCGCGGGCGCGTCGGCGATGTGCCCGCGCTCGTCGAAGGCGTGGCCCATCGCGCCGAGCGCGCTCCGCAGCTCGTCGGGGAAGCCGCCCTTCTCGATGAACAGCTTGTCGGGGTAGTCCTGCTGGTGGAAGCGCGGCGCGTTGACCGCGGTGGTCACGTCGAAGCCGAAATCGACCACGTTCGAGAGGATCTGGAAGACCGCCGTGAGGATCGTGGGGCCGCCGGCGGCGCCGAGCACGAGCTCCACGCGCCCGTCCTTCCCCGTCACGATCGTCGGCGACATCGACGAGAGCATGCGCTTGCCGGGCGCGACGGCGTTGGCCTCCCCCTGCACGAGGCCGAACTGGTTCGCGGTGCCGGGCACGGTGGCGAAGTCGTCCATCTCGTTGTTCAGCACGAAGCCCGCGCCGGTCACCGTCACCCCCGAGCCGTACCAGCCGTTCAGCGTCGTGGTCAGCGCGACGGCGTTGCCCTGCGCGTCGACCACCGAGAAGTGCGTCGTGTGCGGGCCGCGGCCGCCCGAGTCCTTGACGCCCGCGCCGCGGGTCAGCTCGTCGGTCGGGGTCGCGCGGTCCGGCGCGATCGTGGCGCGCTGCTTCTCGGCCCACGCGACCGAGAGCAGCTCCTCCACCGGGTTCTTCACGAAGTCGGGATCCCCGAGGATCTCGTTGCGCGCGAGGAAGACGCGGCGCATCGCCTCGGCGACCACGTGCACGTGCGACGGCGAGTGCCAGCCGAGCTTGGCGACGTCGAGCCCCTCGAGCTGGTGCGCGATCATCGCCAGGGCGAGGCCGCCCGAGGAGGGGAGCGGCATGGAGGCGACGCGGCGCCCGCGGTACTCGAACACGATCGGGTCGCGCCACTTCGCCTTGTAGCCCTTGAGGTCCGCGGCCGACATGATGCCCTTGCCGCGCCGCATCTCGGCGACGACGAGCTCGGCGGTCTTGCCCTCGTAGAAGCCCGCGGGCCCCTTCTCGGCGATGCGCTCGAGCGTCGCCGCGAGCTCGGGCGACTTCCAGGTCGCGCCGACCTGGATGGGCGCGCCGCCCGGCAGGAACAGCGCGGCCGAGGCCGGGAAGCGCGCGAGCTTGCTCGAGGCCGACTTGACCGTGGTCGCGAAGTTCTCGTCGACCGGGAAGCCCTCCTTCGCGAGCCGGATGGCCGGCGCGATGAGCTCGGCCCAGGTCTTCTTCTTGGAGCCGAGCTTGTCGTACGCCTCCCAGAGCCCGGCGACGCTGCCGGGCACGCCGGCCGCGAGGTGGCCGACGCGGGAACTCTCGGTGGGCTTGCCGTCCTTGCCCTTGTACATGTCGTGGGTCGCCCTGGCCGGCGCGGTCTCGCGGAAGTCGAGCGCGTGCTCCTTGTCGCCGACGCGCGCGACGAGGAACCCGCCGCCGCCGAGGTTGCCCGCCGTCGGGTGCACCACGGCGAGCGCGAACGCCGTCGCGACCGCCGCGTCGACGGCGTTGCCGCCCGAGGAGAGGACGTCGGCGCCCACCTTCGTGGCGAGCGCGGCGTCGCTGGAGACCATCGAGGGCCCCCGCACCGGCGGCGCGCCCTCGGGGTAAGGCCACCCGGCGGGGAACCGCGACACCGGCGCGGGCGGGGGGGCCGGCGCGGCCGGCGCGGGCGCCGAGGCGGCGACGCTGGGCGGCGGGGGCGGGGGCGGCGCGGGCGGCGGCGGCGGGACGGCGGCCTCGCAGCCGGCGAGGGCGAGGAGGACGACGGCGAGCAGCCGGTGAGAGGCGCGGAGCTTCATCGCGGCGGCTTATAACCCAGGCCCAGCGCCGCTCGAAGGCCGGAGGCGCAGCCGCGCGAGCGCGACCGCGCGCCGCCCGCGCGGGCGCCGGTTCTCCACACGCCGCGCGCCGCCCGCGCGCGGACGCGGGTTCTCCACACCTCGCGTGCGGGCGCGGCGCGGGTGGATCGCGCGGCGTCTCCATCCGCGCCGCGCGCGGCGCCCGGGGTGCGCGCGTCCCGCGGGTCTCCGCGCCGCGCCGGCGCGCGCGGCGGAGCGTGCGCCGTAATCCGTCACAGCTGTTCGGGTTTCTGCTGATCAGCTGTACCGCTCTCCCGCGAGCGGGAGAGCGACGCGCCGTACAGGGCGCGTGGAGCAGGGCGTCTTACCGAGGCGCCCGGAGACGCCTCCAGGCGCCGCGAATCGATCCGTGTTGGTCGTTGGCTTGGGGGCTTCGCCGCGCTTGGGTATGATCGGCCTCGGATGTTTCCGACGGAGCCCGCTCCCGAGACGATTGGGGCCTACAAGATCCTCCGGCGCCTGGCCGGTTCTGGGCCCACCAGCGTCTATCTCGGGCGGCTGGACGGCCCGCTCGGGTTTCGCCGCGTCTGCGTGCTGAAGCTCGTCCCGAATACGGCCGAGGGCGATCCGCGCTTCGCCGACGAGCTCGCCCGCGAGGCGTCGATCTGCGCGTCGATGAACCACCCGGCCATCGTGCGGATGTTCGACTTCTTCGAGCACGCCGGCCGGCTCGTGCTCGTGCTCGAGCACGTCGAGGGCGTGAACCTCAATCGGCTGCTCCAGCACCTCGCGGCGCGGCAGCAGAAGCTCGCCGACGCGGCGGTCTACTACCTGGTCCACTGCATCGCCGGCGCGCTCGCGCACGCGCACGGGCTGACCGACGAGCACGGCAGCCCCGCGCCGGTGATTCACCGGAACCTCCACCCGGAGAACATCGTGATCGGGTGGGACGGGCAGGTGCGCCTGACCGGCTTCGGCATCGGCAAGATCCTCGGGCGCACGCCGGACACCATCGCGGGCGTGGTGAAGGGGGCGCCGGGCTACATGGCGCCCGAGCAGGTGCGCGCCGAGCGGGTCACGGTCAAGGCCGATATCTACGGCGTGGGGCTCCTGCTCTGGTCGCTGCTCTCGGGGCGGCGGCCGCCCGCCGACGGCACCAAGCCGGCTGGGATCGCGTCGATCCGCCCCGAGATCCCGCGCCCGGTCGTGGCGCTGCTCGACACGGCCCTGGCGCTGTCGCCGGACGATCGGAAGACCACGACCCAGGAGATCGAGCAGACGCTCGCGAAGGTCGCCCGCCCGGAGAAGGGGAAGGCGGAGCTCGTGACGCGCGTGCAGTCGGCGCACGCGACGATCGAGATCGAGGACGCGGATCCCGAGGAGGACCGGCGGCCGACGATCCCGGTCAAGGGCAAGGGCGGGCAGACGGCGCGGCCCGCGGCGGACGCGGCGAAGCGGCTCGCGAAGGATCTCTTCGCGAAGGATCAGGCCGCGAGGGAGGGCGGGGCCGCGCGGCTCCGGCCCGGCGGCGCGCGGGCGGGGACGACGCCGCCCGCGCCGGCGCCGTCCGAGGCGCTGGCGGCGGCCGCGCGCCCGGACGGCAAGCTGCCGGCGCGCGCGCCTGGGCCCGAGCCGATCACGATCCCGGTGCCGGCGGCGCCGGCAACTCAAGCGCCGCCGACGCCGGTCGCGGCGGCGCTGCCGGCCGCGGTCGGGGTGAAGGGCGCCGACGGGCGGAAGCCGGCGCTGCCGGATCGCGAGACGTTCGGCCGGCTGTACGAGGCGTCGAAGCGCGCGGCGGAGCGCGACGCGGCGGCGGCCGAGGAGGTGCTGGCGGGGGGCGGGCCGGCGACGCTGCCCGAGCTGGAGCCGGTGTTCGAGGAGGACGACGCGACGATCCCGGGCACCGGTGCGCCGTCGGTCCGCTTCGGGACGTCGATCTCGGCGATCCCGGAGGCGATCCGCTTCGGTCCGCCGCCGGCGCTCCCGGCGGATCTCACGCCGGCGTTCTTCGCGCCGCCGCCGCCGAAGCCGCCGTCCAACTCGCCGGTGACGCCGTCGGGCGTGACGGTGCCCATGGGCACGATGGGCCTGACGCCGCCCGGGGTGACGGTGCCCGTGGACCGCACGGCGGGCGGGACGCCGCCCGGGGGGGTGCCGTACCCGAGCGCGGCGGGCCTGCGCGGCCCTTCGGCGGAGTCGTCGCCGCCGCCGGGCGGGCCGCGGCGCCAGCGTTCGCCCACGCTGGGCTGGCAGGCGCCGCGCTCGCTGTCGCCGGTCGGGACGATCGCGGTCTCGGCGATCACGGCGACGGTGGTGGCGGCGATGTGGATCTACGTCGCGCGCCGGGAGCGGCCCGTGCCGGACGCCGCGGCGCCGGTCGAGCAGGCGGCGACGGCCGCCGAGCCCGTCGTCGCGGCCACGGCGGCGCCGGCGCCGCCGCCGAGCGCTGCGACCTCGGCGAAGCGGGCGCCGGGCGCGAAGGCGCCTTCCGCGAAGGAGCTGGCGGCGCAAGAGGCCGCGGCGGCGAAGGAGGCGGCGAGGGAGGCCGCGGCGGCGAAGCAGGCGGCGGCGAAGGAGGCCGCGGCGGCGAAGGAGGCTGCGGCGAAGGAGGCGGCCGCGAAGGAGAAGGAGGCGAAGGAGGCTGCGGCGAAGGAGGCTGCGGCGAAGGAGGCTGCGGCGAAGGAGGCCGCGGCGAAGGAGGCTGCGGCGAAGGAGGCCGCGGCGAAGGAGGCTGCGGCGAAGGAGGCCGCGGCGAAGGAGGCCGCGGCGAAGGAGGCTGCGGCGAAGGAGGCCGCGGCGAAGGAGGCCGCCGGCCAAGGGCGGGGGGTCAACCCCGCCACCCTGCCCAAGGGGCAGGGCGTGCTCACGGTGGGGTTCCCCGATCCGGGGGGCGTCTACGTGACCGGCAAGTACGCGGGGGACGTCAACGAGCCGCTGGTCATCCGCTGCGGTCGTTTCTTCGTGCGCGTCGGGAAGCCCGGCAAGACGAAGTTCCCCGAGTGGCTCAGCGCGGGCGTGACGGCGCAGGTGCCGTGTCAGGGGGCCACGGCCATCGATATCAAGCCGACCGCCCCGCCGAAGCCGCGAAAGAAGCGGTAGCGCGGCGCCCGGGAGTGGCGCTGGGACGAGGAGGGGCCGAACCGTCAAGGCACCAAGGCGTCGGGTGCATCCGCTGGTTGGGTCGTCTACTCCAGCGCCTTGGTCGTTGAACGGCGGCGGAGCCCGTCGGTCGCAGCGGCGAGCGGGAATTTAACGCAAAGGCGCAAAGGCGCGAAGGCGCAAAAAGGCAAGAGAGAGGTAGGACGTCATTCAGAGTCCTGATGGTGTGTCAGCGCCCGAGCCGATCGAGCCTGTCCTCGGCCGCCTCGAGGCGGCTCGCGCCCTCGGCCGCCTTCTGCTGCGCCTCCGCCGCTCGTCGCTCCGCTTCGTCGGCGCGCTTCCTCGCGGCCCGCGCGGCCTCCTCGGCCTTCTCCGCGGCGCGGCTCATCCTGGCCGCCTCTTTCGTGAGGCGATCTGCCTCCTTGGCGGCCCGCGACGCCTCGCGGCTCGCCTGATCCCGTTCTCTCTCTGCCGCCGCGAGCTGCGCCTTCTGCTGGCGCTGCTCTGCCGCGAGGCGCACCTTCCGCTCTCGCCGCTCGGCGGCGAGCTTCGCCTTTTGCTCTCGCTCGTCGGCCGCGCTCCGCGCCTTTTTCTCGCGCTCCTCGGCGGCGAGCTTCGCCTTTTGCTCGCGCGCTTTCGCGGCGCGCTGCTCCTCGCGCTCTCGCGCCTTCGCGGCGCGCTGCTCCTCGCGGGCGCGCTCTTCTGCGGCGCGCTCGCGCGCTTTCGCGGCGCGCTGCTTCTCGCGCTCCTCTCCCGCCCTCTTCTGCCGCTCCGGCGGCTCCTTCTCCGCGCGCCCCCGGCGTCGCGCCGGCGCCTCTGCCTTCGCCCCCTTGCTCCCGCGGCCCGCCCCGGCTTCGGCGGGCCTCTCGGAGGGCCGCCCCCGCAGCAGCCCGAGCATGTCCGAGAGATCCCCCGGCTCGAGCTCTCCCGACAGCCGCCCTCGCGCGAGCAGCTCCAGATCCGACGGGCTCGCGGTGGGGGTCGCCAGCAGCGAATCCCGCAAGCGGTCCATCGGATTGCCCTTCTCCCGATAGCCCCCCTCCGCGAAGAGCGCCGGCGCCGCCCGCAGGAGCTCGTTCACGATCGCGCGGTGCTCCTGGCTCGCGTCCTTCAGCCCCTGCGCGCCGCCCGGCCCGAGCGCCCCCCGCTGGGCCTCGCGCAGCCGCTCGCCCGCGTCGAGCAGGGCCTCCATCCGCTGCGGATAGCGGCGCGCGAGCTGGTTCAAGGTCCAGGCCGCCGCGGTCGGCCGCCGCAGCGCCTTCACGCGATCCGACGCGCCCTTGTCCCCGGCTTGCCGCAGCCGCTTCGCGAGCTCGTCCCGGGCGCGCGTAAAGTCGGCGAGCGGCTTCTTGTAAAGGGCGTCGACCTCCTCCTCCTCGTCGACCACGCCACCCGGAGGAGGAGCACCGCCGCGCGTTCCCTTGGTTCGAGAGGCCATTCCCGCGCAAGCTCAGCCGAGCTCCCGCGAGCTTACTCCGCTCAGGCGGCCTCGGCCAGCGTCGACGGCACCTCCGGGAGCTCCCAGCCGCGCGTCCGGATCTCCTCGTTGATCCAGCGGATGTGGCGCCGCTCGTCCTGCCAGTTCGCCTCCACCATCCGCCGGACCTCGTCCAGCAGATCGCTCGCCAGCGCCGAGGCATAGGCGTCGTTCGTGAGCTCCTCGTTGCCGCGCATGGCGACGAGCGCCGTCCGCTCCTCGCGCGCCGACAGCTCGGTGTAACGGCGAATGCACTGGCCGCGCTCATCGGGCTGGTCCGGCGGCGAGGCGCCGAGCGCGTCCAGGAGCTCGCGCTCGTGCCGCTCGTGATCCGCCCGGAACCCCTCGAGCTGCTTCTTGATCTCCGGCGTCTTGCACACGCCGATCGCCACGCGGTACGCCTCGGCAGCCGCCCTGTCGAGCAGGATGAGCCCCATGATCTGCTCCAGGGCCGTCGCATCGCCGATCTCGCCGCCGCCCGACGAGCGCCGCTTCGTCGCCGAGCCCGGCTCCGCCTCGGCCGCCCCTCCGGCGCCGGCGCCCTTCCCCGAAGCCTCGGTCGCGCCGCCCAGCGAGCCGCTGCGCTGGAGCCTGCCGAGCATCACGCCGTCGATGCCGGGCACCTGGTGCAGATCCTCCCAGCTGCGGAAGGGGCCGCGCTCGCTCCGGTGCTCGATGATGAGGCGAGCCCGCTCGCCGTCGACACCCTCGATCGCGGTGAGCTCTTCTTCCGTTGCCGTGTTCAGATCGATGCGCGGTTCGCGCGATGCCTTCTTGGTCATGGTCGAGCCTCCCCGGGCCGATTTGTAGGGCCGACGGAAGCCCGCCGAAAGCTGGCATGGCTGTCGATCCGGCGCGGAGCTCGAGCGGCCGGCGCGCTGTGGCGCGCTGTGGGAGGAGATTGGTCTGCGCTGCGGGGTTGCGTCAGCGCTAGAGCGGAGCGTCACCCGCGAGGGCGACGGCGGTCACGCGCCGGGCGGCGGCTCGGGCGACTGGACCGGCTGCGGCGGCGACTCGTCCCCGCCGCGCGCGCGGCGCGTCGCGAAGATCTTCGCGAGCGGGGCGGTCACGGTGCGGAGCGCGGGGTTCACCTCCGACGCGGCCTTGGCGACGCCGTAGGCGACGAGCGAGGGGCTCCACGCCTCCGCCGACCAGGCGAGGCGGCTGTCGGCGAGCCGTTGCCAGAGCTCCTCGACGCGCTCGAAGAGCGGCCTGATCACGTCGAGGTTGTTCAGGTCCTCGAGGACCGCGTCGGAAGAGAAGCCGGCCGCGGCGGCCACCGCCGTATGCTCGGTCATCGCGCGGCACAGCGATCGCGTCGCCTGCTCGAAGCCCTCTCGCGCCCGCGGCATGGCGGCGCGCTCACTTTCGTTCAGCACGACGAGATAAGGAGCGAGGAGCGCGAAGGCTTCGTCGATCTTCTTGCGGGCCTTGGCGGTGGCGAGCTCGAGCTCTGCCGTGTCGATGCGGGTCGGAGTGGGCACGGGGATAAACCTCCTGATGCGATGGATGTGGAGCGGTGAAAAAACAACCAATGTGGCGGAACGCCGCCGTATCGATGTCCCGAGGAGCGCATCGCCGGAGCGCCTGTCAAGGGGAGCACATCGACGAATCGACGTGGATCATCGAAAAACCGATGTAGATCATCGAAAAATCGAGGTGCGGCAGCAGAAAACCGACGTGAGGGATCGAGAGGGCGATGGGGGACAGCAAAAAACCGACGTGCGCCATCGGAGGACCGATGCGCGCCATCGGCGGCGCGAGGTGGGGGTCGGGAGAGCGAGGCGCACCTCGCCGCATCGCCCGGCGATCGGGGACTGGCTATCCCGGCGCGCCCTCGCGCGCGCGCTGCGCGAGCTCGACCAACGCGGCGAGCGCGCGGGCGTGATGCTTGTAGGCCGTCGAGAGAGGGAGCCCGCGCCGCCTGGCGATCTCCGCCATGGGGATCTCCTCCACGTGGCGATCGAGGAGCAGCGCTCGATGCTCGGGCGCGAGCGCGTCGATCCACGAGCGCACCAGCCGGCGCTGCCGTTCGCGCCCGAGCAGCTCCTCGGCGCAGGGCCGCTCGTCCGCGACCGCGAGGTCCGGCGCTTCTTCGAGGAGCACCTCGCGCCGGTGACGCTGGCGCTCATGGTAATGGGCGGCGACGTGGACGGCGATGCGGTTCATCCAGCGCGCCGGCGCGGCGCGCCCCGGGTCGTACCGCGAGAGGCTCGTGAAGGCCGAGAGGAGGATCTCCTGCGCGAGATCCGGCCGATCGTCGCGCGGGACCCCGAGCCGCCTCAGCCAGCCGAGCACGGTGCGAACGCTCTCCTCCCGGAACAGGCGTCCCGGCATCTGCACCTCCGCGGCCGGCTTCGCCGCCGCCGGGAGAGGCTCGCGGGCGAGGGGCGCCGTGTCCGCCCCGTTCGTTCGTGACGCTGCATTCACGGAGGAGGAATCCGGGCGCTGCCTGCGATGCGTGGCGAAATCGACCGGCCCCAACGATCTTCCGGGCGCGTGGCGCCGAGGGGTCGGGTCGACTCGTCAGAGGTTCACGGCGGCTGTAGCGCGGCGTCGATCGAGGGCAGGAACAAGCTGTCCGGGAATGCGGCACGGAAGCGCTCGGCCCGAGCGGCGGCCTCGTCGCGGCGTCCCCCACGCGGTGTTCTGGGAGATGTGGAACGCCTGCGCGATATCGCGCATCGACACGCCATCGAGATCGTGCAGGATGAAGATGGGACGCCGGCGTTTCTCGATGTGCCGAATGAGCCGGCGGACCAGCCGTCCCGTCTCCGCCTGCGCGTGCAGCTGCTCCACGTCGAGCCCGGGATCCGCGATGTCCACGGCCTGGCCGTCCTCGGAGAGCAGCTCTCGAACGTTCCTGGCGAGCTGCCGATGTCGCAGCGCGATCCGCGAGGCGATCGCCGAGAGCCACGCATTCAGGGAGCCGCCGGGCTGGTAGTCTGGAAGGCGCCGGTGGACGACCAGGAAGACCTCGTGGGCGACGTCCTCGAGGTCGCGCGACTCGACCCCCAGCCGCCAGAGCAGCCGGAGCACGGTAGCGTGCGAGGAGCGATAGACCTCCTCGAACTACGGCCGCACGGGCTCGGCCTCCGGAGCAGGAGGGGGCGGCGCAGGAACGGCCCCGGGGGGCGCTGGGACGACGGCGGGCGGGGGCGTGGAGCGGGAGCGCGGGTCGCTCATCACTACAAATTCCGGCGACGGGGCGCGCTTCGTGGCGAAATCGTACGCCGGGGGGAAGAAAAGTGGCGCGGGGGTCGGAAGCGCGCTCGGCGGCGCGCCTCGCTGCCTCGTTCAGGGAGCATCGCACCCCATCGCGGATGCGTGGTGTTGACCCCATCGCCGATGCGTGGCGTCGACCGAGCGCGAGCCGCGGGCGCACCGCCTCTTCCCGGCGCGTTCGGGGCGTGGTCCTCTCGCCGCCGGAGCGGCGGCCGCGCTGGGCCGGTGTGCAGGCTCCGTGGCCGGTGAGGGCTCGATGTTGCGAGGTGCTTCGATGGAACGGCGTGCTGTGCGAGCGAACGTGCTGATGGGGAGCCTGGCGGCGGCGCTGATCGCCGCCGGCGTGGGGGCCGGCGGCTGCACCCAGCGCCTCATCGTGATCTGCGACGACCCGAACACGCCCGAGCAAGAGCTGTGCAGCACCGTCATCGACAGGTACCGGGCGGAGCGCTGCGAGGAGGCCGGCCCCGGCGCGGAGGGCTGCGAGGATGCGGGCGCGCCCGGCGAGCCCGACCCGCAGGAACAGCCTGGCACGCCGGAGGATCCGGAGGGTGAGGAGGGCGGCGCCGACGCGAGCACCTGCTCCGGACAGTGCGTGCCCGGCAGGCCGCTCGGGTGGTTCGAGCCGCTGCTGCTCTGGTTCGGGTCGCCGGGCGATGCGCCGCCGGAGTGCCCGCCCCAGGCGCCGGTCTTCGGCTACGAGGGCCACGGGGATCTCGTGGTCGAGCCGCACCGGTGCGCGGCGTGCACCGGCGGGGCGTGCAGCATCCTCGCCTCGGCCTACAGCGACAGCCGGTGCTCGCAGGTCGTGGTCAGCGCGCGGGTGTCGTCCGAGGCGACCTTCTGCGGCGCGGTCCCGCGCGGGGTGGCGCTCGGGAGCAAGTCGGCCAGCGTCGTCGACGTCGCGCCGGGGACGTGCGCGCCGGGCGGCGGGGAGCCGACGGGAGGCGTCGCCCCGCGCGAGGCGATGACGTTCTGCTGCCTCCCGGAGTAGCCGCGAGCCGCGGTGCGGAGGAGCGGGGTCGTCGGCGGATGATTTGCGGATGCCGGGGGGCGGTCCGTTGGTCGCCTCGGTCCCGGCTATGGGCGGACTTGGCGCATCTGCGAGCTGCTCATTCGTCCTCCTTCATTCGCGGCTCGAGGGGCGGATCGAGCGCATCGCCATGGAACTCGCGCAACAGGATCGCGGCGTGCCGAGCTCCGGTCTCGACCGCATCGAGAGGATCTTCCCCGTATGTGGTAAATGGACGTCCATCCACGTCCACCGTGACAGCCCAAGGCCGCTTTTTTTCCGGAGGGTTTCGCGTCGGCTCGTGGATGCGAACCACGATGTCGCGCGGCTCGCCGTCTTCCGGGGTCAGCTTGAACGTCAGTTCGATCATCACTTGCACCTCTTGTCGCAGTCCTTGAGACATCTCGAATATTCTTGCATGCACCCGTCCTTGCACTTCTTGTCACCCTTTGGGCAGTTGTCGAGGCACCGCTCCCAGAGTTGATAGCATTTTCCTTGCATGCCTCTTTGCAGTCGGACGAGCTTGAGCCTGTCGCCTACCGGCACGAGTCGCACGACTGCGCTCCGGAGCCTAAAGCGTCGATTGCTACCGAAGCTCGCATTCTACGGCTCGTATTATTTCACATGGATCGTCAAAGGCTTCGATGGTTTCGTAGATCGCCTCGTGGAGTAGCGCAGGATCTTCGGAAAGGGCAAAGGCCAGGGCGGATGTTGCGGAGGTCTTCGACAGCAGCCGAAGGGCTTCCAGCTTTTTGGATTCGTCCTGTTCTTCGTCCCCTTCCTCCCAAAGGCGGAGATACTCTTGATCGAAATGTGCAGCAATGTCCTCGATTCGCCGCCAAAGGCCGGGCGGTTCGGCAGCTCTCCCACGAAGCACATCTAGGGCAAGGACGATGTCTTGGCTCTGAAGCTCCGCAGAATGAACCGCCATTTCGCACGCGACGAGCACTGCTTTCTCGCGCTTTGCCGGTGACGCGCGGCGAAAGCTCTCGGCCAATGTGGGAGATGCTGAATCCAGTCGAGATACGGGTTTCATCGCGTCACCTTCAGGGGCGTTACGAGCTATGCTCCTGCATCTTGGATGAGCGCTGCGCAAGGAGGGCAAATTGGACGAGTTGCGCCAACTTCAAGGAGCCGTAGGTTGTTCTGCCTCGCGAAGTTCACGATATCCGCCTCGGCGTGCCCGAGGCCCCGGACGAGGATTTCGCCCGGAGCAAGGATCACGCCTGGTCGGAGCCGGCCACGAGGTTCGCTGGTTCCGATGAGAACGCGCTGCGTGCCATTGGCGTCCTGCGCCAACCCGACGCTCGTTGTGGATTGGTCCCTTTTGCGCTGACGCAATTGTACCCTGAAGCTCTGCGACTCTTGCGGCCGTTCCCCCGATTGCAGCGCTGGCCGCCGCCTCCTCCCCGAGCGTTCCCTGTCCTCTTCCCACGCCGAAGACCGTAGCGGCTGCGAGGAGCACCGTCTTCGTCCCCGCCTGGCTGGCTCCGTGGTCAAGACGAGCACGCGGTTGCTCCAAGAGTCGCTCGTGAGCACCAAGCATAGAGCACGGTACGGCGCAAGCATGGGCGCCGCGGGCATCTACCAATCCGGCTCCCATTGCACTGCAGGTGGACGTTCCCCTGTCGCGAGAAACTGCTCGGCAGCCACGATGGCATCGTCTTCAGGCACCGCCATTTCCGTCATGAACTCATCTACCTGGTCGCGGCACCGGAACAGCAGATACCCCTTGCGCTCCCGATTCCCCAGACTGTGGAAAGAGGTCCCATCAGGCTGGGCGAAGGTAAGGACTGATTCGTCTTGGCCAACGCCCAATACTAGGACGTTTCCGTTCGCGGCCTGAAGAAAAACCATCGTAGGCTGCCCTGATCTTCGCACGGTCTCGATCATGGCGTAAAGGTCCTCTCGTGATTCGACTGTCGTTTCGCTTGTGCCCCAGCTCGCTTTCATCTTGTGGGTCCTCCTCAGGGGTACGTCGGTGGGTCGGGCAGACCAACGAACGTATGGTTATAACCATCTGGCCCAATGACACGAAGCCGCGCTCCTTCGGGAAGCATGTGCGGCAGGTTGTTTGCGCAGCCCGGCCCGACTGCGCATGGCACCTTGTTGATGCGCAATATCGATTCCGCCAGATTTTCGACGCGCATGATCTGCGCCGCGTGCGCCTCCACGTGGAAGAAGTTCGTGCTGTTGCGACCAGGGAATGGGAGCGCTGCCGGGCCCCCTGCACTGCCACTTGCCAGCTCGATCTCCGCTCTTCCGGTATTCAGGATTCCGCGTGTCGGTGCGCCCTCCGTCCAGACGGGTAAGTGCCCTAGACCCCTTGCAGCCCCTAGCGCGGCCGCCGACTCCTCGGCAATGGCCCCCAGCCCTCTTCCCACCCCGAAGATGGTGGCGGCTGCAACGAGCACCGTCTTCGTCCCCGCCGCGCCGGCTTCCCGGTAGTCCCCTCCGTCGATCGCGAGCGCCGTGTCCGCTGCGCCCCGCCCGATGTGGTAGAGCGGGTTCACCGCGTTCAGCGCGCCGAGGAGCCCGCCCTCTTCGTACCCCGCCCACGCCGCGCTGCCGAGCTCGTATCCGCTGTGGATCCCGAGCGTCAGCGCGTTCAGCGCCAGCGACCGCGCGACCCCCGCCGCCAGCTCGACCGTCCCCTCCGCGGCGCCGAGCAAGCTCTGGCCAACGACGGCGCTGGCGCCCGTGTGCTCCGGCGCCGTGCTCACCGGCTGCGGCACGTACCCGGACGCGCTACCGGTCGTGCTGACGTCGATCGGCGGCATGGCGCCGCCCGTCTCGGCAGCCACGGTGTTGGCATCGGCCTCGGAGCGCGCCTCGTGCTCCGAAGACGTGGCGACGATCAGCTTGAGTCCGATCGGCGACAGGTCGAGCACTTCCCAACGGAACTCCGCGCCGGCCGGCAGCGATGCGCGAGCCCCGTCCTCCGGGAGCGCTTGCTGAAAGCCGCCCGGGTCGACGTAGGCGAGCGGGTTGTTCAGCACGTAGCTGTACGGATTCCAGCTCTGCCCGAAGGACGGGATCGAAACGATCGGGTCCGTGGTCAAGAACCGCCCGATCTTGGGATCGTACAGCCTGCCCTTCATGTTCACGAGCCCGAGCTCGTCGTCGCTCTCGTGCCCGGTGAACCCCTGCGTCGTCTCGCTCGGGAACGACGCCGGCGGGCGCTCTCCCCACACGGGGCTCCTGCGCTGCCCGAACGGGTCGTAGCTCCGCCGCTCGATCAGGCCGCCGTCCTCGTCGGTGAGCGCGTCGACCGAGCCGAGGTGGTCGACATGCACGTAACGGGTGCCGGCGTCCGAGCCGCCGCGGGTCACGATCGCCACGACGCGCTCCGGCGAGTGGACGTGGTACCGATGCTCCACGGTGCCCGACGCCCGATCGGTGACCCGCTCGTACAGATCGCCGAAGTAGAGCGTCTCCTGCTCCGGCGTGGTCTTGCGGATCCGCTGCTGGTCGCCGTCGTAGCCGAACGTGATGGTGCTCGCGCCCTGCGTGATGCGCTCCGGCAGGTCGAACGGCGTATAATGCACGGTCGTGCCGCCGGGCCGCGCGACCTGATTGCCGACGGCGTTATAGGCGAAGCTGTCAGCGCCGGCGCCGGTGACCGCGTGCGGGTGCAGCGGGTCATCGTACGAGAGCGTTCCGATGTCCGACTTGAAGGTGAGATTGCCGTTCGGGTGGTAGTCGTAGCGGAGCGCGCAGGACGCCGACGCGCTCTCGACGGCGCCGAAGTACGCGCAGGTCAGCCGCTGGAGCGGATCGAAGCGGAAGCGCTCCGTCGTGTTTTCGGGCTGGAGCGCATCGGTGCGGCGCGTGAGATTGAGGAGATCGTCGAACCCATAGTCCAGGTCCTGCACGTTGGCCGCGCCGCTCTGCGTCACCATGTGCCTCAGGCGCTGCTTGTCGGCGAAATAGCTCCGCTCCGTGACGACGCCGTTGCCGAACACCTCCTCCTGGAAGCGCCCCGCGTCGTCCACGTCCGTCAAGCGCCAGTAGGCGGAGCCCGTTGCGCGGTCGCGCATGGCGATCCCATGGCCATGCGCGTCGTGGTCGTGGTTCACGACGAACGGCGCCGCGCCGGCCGGCGACGGATAGGTGACCGCCTCGACGCGGCCGAGCTCGTCGTAGCCGAGCCTCGCCTCCAGGGGAGAGCGCTCGCCGTCGATGCGGAGCGAGAGCGTGTCGAGCTGGCCGCGGTCGGTGTACCCGTACGTCTTCTCCCCGTCGCGGCTCGCGAGCGCGTGGAGCTTGCCGATCCCGTGCGCCGCGGTGTCCCAGGTCCACGTGGTCGTCACGCGCTGGGCGCCGTCCCGGTCCACGCGCGAGCGCGGTCGGCCGAGCGCGTCGTACGCCCACGTGGTTTCTCGCCCGAGCGCATCGGTCGACGAAACCAGCTCACCGAAGCCGTCATGGATCGAGACCGTGGTGCCCCGATCGGGGTCGTCGAGCTGCCGGACGCGGCCGAACGCGTCGCGCGTCGTGCCCGTCACCGCCCCGCCTGGATCCGTGACCGTGTGCAGCATGCCGAACGGGCCGTAACTGTAGCGGGTGATCCCGCCGGCTGCGTCGGTGATGGACTCGGTTCGTCCCAGCGGATCCTGCTCGGTCACAGTCAGATGATCGAGCGGGTCGGCGACACGCTCGCGCAGGCCATCGTACTCGGTCGTCGTGACCGCGTTCCACGGCGTCGTATGCCGCACCTCGCGGCTTACCGCGTCGTATTCATAGCGATCGTACAGCCTCTCGCGCTCAGGGATATCTTCGCGGACCGGCACCGACCGCCGCGCGACGTGCTCTCCCAGCGCGTCGTAGACGATCTCTTGCAGGATGCGCTTCGCATCGCCCGCCCCCTGCGCCGGCTCCGGCTCGGGCCCGTACCACCACCACCGGATCGGGCGGCCGAGGCCATCGAACTCGACCGTGTCGTCGGCCCCGCCCGTCGTCGTGTGCCGCTGCCTCACCCGCCAGGCGTCCTGCTCTGGGCCGCCGCCCTTGGTGCGGGAGAGCGCGACCGTCGTCGTCGTGCCATCCGGGCGCCTCTCGACGCCAAGGCGCCCGAAGCCGTCGTACGCCCACGTCGTCACGAGCTGATTCGGATCGACCTGCTTGAGGAGCACGCCGAGCGCGTCGTCGAACTCCACGAGCGTGGTGTGCCCGGCCGCGTTCACGTACTTCTCGGGGAACATGCCCTCGTCGTCGAGCTCCGCGCTCGATGTCCGATGGTGCCCGAAGGCGTCCTCCGCCGTGACGCCGGTGATGTTCCCGAAGTCGTCGCGCGCATAGGCGATCGTCAGCTTCGTGTCCGGCAGGCCGTCGTCGCTCTCGGTGGACTCGGTCTCCACCTCGCCGTAGATCGTGGTCGTTCGCGTGAGGGTCCGGCACTGCGACATTCCCGCCGCCGCGCTGCACTCCTTCTGCGTCTGGAGCTGGCCGAGGACCCAGCGCTCGGTGTCGTTCTTGAACGTCCGCGTGATCTTGAACGTGAGGTCGACGCCGCTCGTCGCGACCTCCTCGGCGCGTACATTGCCGAACGGGTCGAAGTCCGTCACCGTCGACACCGAGTCGCGCAGCAGCGTCGCGCCGTCGCCGCCGCGCTCGATCTCCCGCACGTACGCCTCGATGGCTGTCGTCGCGCCGTTTGGGGGCCGATAGGCCCCTTGGGCTCGCCTCACCCGGCGCTCGGTGGGCAGCGTGAAGTACGTCGCGCCGTCGTTCGTCGGTACGAGCGTCCGCGTCACGTCGACAAACGAGAGCTCGATCTGCTCCGGCCTGGGCTGGCTCGGCAGCCCAGGAGCCCAGCGCCAACTCCGCTGGACGCTCCCCGCGAAGGGAAAGACCTGGAGCTCGTCGTCAAAGGTGACGTGATCGTACGCGTCGAGCGTCGCGGCGCCCGTATCCAGGTCGGTGACGATCCGCTCCCCGAACCCGAGAAATCCGCGGCCCAGCCGGTGATAGCGCCCGTCGCGGTAGCTGACCTCGAAGCGCCGCGGTCGGTCCGCCCCGTTGTTGACGGCGTACGCGCTGACCACCCGCCGCGGCCCGACCACACAGCGCCGCGGGTAGCCGCAGTCGTCCGCAGCGCCGGAACGCGCGAGGTATAGCGGGCCCTCCCGCGCCGGATCCCCCGCTCCGTCGCCCGTCGCTTCCGACGCGTCGGTCAGATGCCCGTACGAGATGCTCACGTTGGGCACGAAGCCCGGCTCGGTCGGGTCGTGCGCGTTCATCCCGTCGGAGACCGCGACCAGGAGATCTTGATCGGCGGAGAGGTTCCGGAAGACGTTGAACACGCCGCCGAGCGACAGGATCACGTCCTGCGCGCCGTCGCCGTCGACGTCGCCGGTGCGCGGCCCGCGCGGATCGGCCAGGGTGACCGCGTCGCCGAGGCTGGCCTCGAACGGCAACCCCGGGTCGACCAGCCTGAAGGGCGGCCCAGCGCGGTCGCCCGTCGCGAGCAGGACGGCCCAGGACGGGAGCGCGTCGGAGCCGCCCAGCAGCATGCCTGGTGGAACCGGCATGAGGAGATCCTGCCGCCCGTCGCCGTTGACGTCGAGCGGCACGGCGAACCGGAAGAACGCGTCCTGATCGGGAAGACCGAACAGATCGCCGAAGCTGAACGCGTCCACGGTCCGGAACGGCGAGGCCACGAAGGTCGGCCCCGTGTTGAAGTAGGTAGTGAGCTGGTGATCACCCGGGCCGGATTCGACGGCATCGGGCAGCCCATCGCCGTTCACGTCGAGAAAGACGACGCGGCCCCCGGGCCACACGACGGGCAGCTCGGTGTCGATCACCTCCCAGCGCCCCTCGCCCCGGCGCATGATCGCGTCGTAGCTCGATCCGAGGAGGACCGTCCCGTCACCGAACCGCCGCAGGGACGGCACGATGAGATCGATCTTGCCGTCGGCGTCGACATCGAGCGTGTGGAGCTCCGTATCGCAGGGATAGCCGGTGAGCAGCTCGATCGTTTCGCCCGCGGGGTCGAAGCCCGCGGGCGCCCTGCCGCGCGCAGGTCGCCAGGGGTGGACCGCCCACACGGCAGCGAGCGGGAGCGGCGCCTGTCCCAGGCGGTCGTGGTCCTCGCACTGGATCAGATCCGGCACGCCATCGCCGTCCAGATCGGCGAGGTGCATCGACGCGCCGGGGCTGCTCAAGCTGGGCGGCGCGGGCGTGACCCCGAGCGGGAAGGGCCTGCGGATGCCCGTGTCATGGAGCGCGAAGGTCCAGTCCGGCCGGGACAGGAGCACATGCCATGTGCTCTTGGCATCGTAAACGTCATGGAGCAGCACGTCCGCCCGCCCATCGTCGTCATAATCCAGGATCGTCCCGAGCTCGGGCTGAAGAAGGGCGGGATCGGAGGGTCCCACCGGATCGGCGACCGTAGGCCACTCTTCGAGGAAGGCGAGCTCCGCCGGGGCGAGAAAGGACGGAGAGGCGCGCGTCCCGACGTTTCGCGCCACCCGCCACGCGGTGATCGGATTCCTCGGCGTGCTGAGCCCCGCGACCATGTCCGGGATCGCGAGGTCGTCGCGCCCGTCGGCGTCGATGTCGAACACCATCGGGCTCGCCCTCTCGGAGACCGGCTTGTCGATCTCCGTCGTCACCCGCTCGAATCCGGGCTTCGCGTGGCTGTACTGAAAGCGCGTGGGAGGCTTGCAGACCCGGTCGCTCGCGCACTCCTCGACCTGGGTCAGGAGCGTGCGGCTCGTCGTCGGGCTGAGCTCATAGCGGAATCCGTAGCTCCGGACCAGCGCGTCGCCCGGACCGAGCATCTGGATCTCTTCGAGGCGAAGCGAGCGCTGGAGCGCCATGCCGCCCGAGTAGCCGGTGCGAATGGCGGCCGGATCCTTCGTCGCGTACACGAAGCGCACCGCACGCGAAGGCTCGAGCGACGGCATTCCCTCGAATGCCGTGTAGCGGATCTCGTCGACCGCGTACTCGGCGGCATGGCCGTCCTCCGCCTCGGCGAGGCAGTACGCGTACGTCATGGCGTTGCCGCGGCCGTCGCGGGCCTTGTTCGCGAGCCAGGCGCGCGGGACGCCGCCCCGCGCGAGCGGCTTGCTGCCCTCGGTGCGCCCGTACTCGACGACGCGGCCGGTGGGTAGATGGGCCTCGAAGAAGAGCGCCTCGGCCGGCGCACCGCCTTCCGGAGGGTAGTGCCCGACCACCTTGACGAAGGTATCCGGGAACGTCCGGTACTCGATGGTTCCAGGCCCCTCTCCCACGGGGACGAGGCGCTGGCCGTCGAGGCAGAGCGCGTCGTCGCCGTCGTACCGCACGCCGCGGATCTCCCCGTCTTGCGCGAGGCTCTTGGGACATCGCGTGATCGCGGACAGCCCGGCGATGGCGAAGCCGGCGCCGAGCACGCCGTCGCCGCCGTCGCTGCGATAGACGAGCTCGATTCGAGGCCCCATGCCCGCGCGCGGCGGAGGGGAGGCCAGCTCCATGGTGTACACGGCTTCCCCGGTGCTCGTGATGGAGAACGCCCCCGGGGTGGTGCCGGCGGCGACGGTCTCGAGTTCCGGAGCGGGACGGGAGGTGGCAGGGCTGTGTGCGCTCTGGGTCCGGCAGGCGACGACGCCCTGACGCGGATCCAGGGGCGGGTCGCCGGAGATGCACTCACACCCCCCCTGCGCGAGCACGCAAGCCAGGAACATCAACAGCGGGATGAGCGCCCGGGGCACACATCGCGGAACGAGCGGCATTGCAGCCTCCCTCGCACCGAGGAGGCCACGGTGCGGCGGCCCGAGTCAAGCGTTGTTCTGGAGTCGATACCCTTCCCGATGCTGAGCTCAAGGCATTCATCAGGGTGTCTGTGCCCGGATGGCGTCCATGCAGCAACAGGGATGGCGCTGTGTCGAAAACGCCTTCGGCCGTCCGCGCCGGAGGCGCAGCAATCCGAGCTCGATCGGACGGTGCGTCGGGCGCGCTCGGCGCAAGGTGCGAGCGCATGGCGACGCTCAGCGTGAGGGTGACGTCGTCGACGAGCGCGCGGCAGTCGGAGGCCGAGCGCTCTTGCTCACCGCGCAGCTGACCGCCGCCGTCGTACAGCGCGATCGCCGCCTCGAACGCGTGCGCTCGGCGCGCGAGGGCCACCTCCACCCGCCACGCGCCGTCCGGCGAGAACGGGTCGACGCCGCCGAGCCGCGTGGCCAGGGCGTCGCGGAAGCCCTCCTCGTCGGGGCACGCCGCGGCGGCGGGATCGCGCGCGTACGACAGCCGCGCCCCGCCCGGCAGCACCTCGCCGGCGGCCGACGGCGCCGCGAGGAGCGAGAGCCCGGCGGCGATGGCCCCGGCGATGACGTGGCTGGGCCGCAGCGTCCGCAAGCGGGGTCTATTTACGGGAGACGCTCTCGATGTGGAACCCCCGGCGGCGATCGGGGGCGGCGGGCTCGTGCAAGCGCGGAGCGCGGCCCGTGAGGGGCGGCAGGGGGCGTTCTTGACGTCAGGACCCGGTGGAATCGAAGAGCGCTTTCGCGTCGGTGATGAGAACGGCGCGGCGGAGCCAGCGATCGAGCTCGGTCATGTCGGTGCTCGCGAGGACGCGCTCGCGGACCTCCGGGGGGATGTCCAGGCCGCGCGCTTCGAGCACCGTCAGCACGGCGTTCGCGGCCTCTTCCCGCTGCCCCTCCAACCGCCCTTTGGCCACGTAGCTGCGCGCAAAGTCGCTCTGGAACTCGTAACCACTCTTCATTTTCGCCTCCAGGCTTCGCCTCGCTGCTTCGTTCAGAGAGGATAGCACCACATCGAGGTAGAGGGCCTGCTGCTCCTGATCCAGCCCGGCGGCGGCCGCCAGGGCAGCCATCGCGATCGCCAGGCCGGCCGCGCTCTGCCCGTGCGCCATGACCGACAGCACCGCGACCTCGGGCCTCGCTCGGGCGTCGGCCGGCTCGGTCACGACCGGGACGGCGCTGGGGCCGAGCACGTAAGGCCTGAGCACCCAGTCGGGCGGGCCGAGGTCGATCGGCTGGGCGCTCCAGGCCGCGATCGCCTCATCGGTGGTCGCGACGAGCAAGCAGGCCCGGCACCGGTAGCGCGCACGCACGGCCACGAGATAGGAGGGCCAGGCGTATTCCTTGTCAGGATCCCGACCGAGCTGCGCTTCGACGACGATCGCGAGCACGGGGCGGCGGTCGAGCAGGAGCACGACGAGATCGGCGCGGTGCTCCACAGGGACGATCTCGGTCAGGTCGGCCGGCTCGATGCGCACCTCGGTGAACCGCGGCACCGGCGCGCCCAGGGTGTCGCGCAGCACCTCGGCCGCCAGCGTCGGCCGGTTGCGGAAGAGGTGCAGCAGCGCCTCATGGATCATCGATGGCATGACGGGGTCCTCTCGGCCGGGCCAGCAGAGAGAGCGCTTCACGAGCGCGTGCCGCCCCGCGGGGGCGGCGCCGGGGAGAAGCAGCTGGCTCCTATGTGATTTTTACGGGCACGAGGAGCGACCGATTTGCCTTTGTGCGCTGCCCGCCGCGCTCCGGCGTGGCTCGCGGGGCATCCTCGGCTCGGCCAAGGCAAGCCATGCCGTCGTCCGCCCGCCAGGAAAATGGCACATTCCGTCTCACCCCATCACAGCTTGGGCCATTCCGCGGGGGTGAGCGGCGCCAGAGGCCGTGATCTTGTCGTGTCCGCACTGGCACACGGGTTGCGAGCATGCCGCCGCATGAGGCGCACCTCTTCTGCTCTCGCATTCATGTCGCTCGTCCCCGTCTGCATGGCGATCGCGTGTGGTCCCGTCGAGACGTCGCAACCCGTCATCCCGGACGACGGCGACGACCCGACGAACCCGGAGCCGACGTCCGCGTGCGAGCCCCGGCAGGCCGGGATCTCGGCGGATTTCGAGCTCACGATCGAGGGCTGGCCGGGCGACACGAACGGCTACTTTCTGTACAACGTCGCCGCGCCCTGCCAGGTGGAGGCGGCCACCCCGACGTCGCGCGACCTTCTCTGCACGGACGGAGACGGCGAGCACAGCGTGACGCTCACCATCGCCGACTCTCGCATTGCCGATGCCATTCCCGCGAGCGGTCCCGTGTTCCTGCGGGCGGCGCGGACCGACCCGGAGTTCGGCGAGAATCAATGGTTCGCGGTGCGCGCCGGCTCCGAGGTCACGGGCGCGCTGCTCGCGGGGGGCATCCGAGCTGGGCACGATACGCCAGAGCCCGGCGACGGCTATTTCTTGCCGATCTGGATGGTGCTCGGCCCGGAGGAAGGATGCCCCGTGGAGGTCGAGGGCCAATGCTTGAACCGCCGCAGAGGGCGGATGGGCTTCTGGGTCGACGACGTCCAGGGCGCGTCGATCCTCGACGGTCACGAGGGGGACATCGACGCGAGCGGGACGTATCTTGCGGTCGTGGGGGCAAGCGTGGAGCACAAGCGGGGAGTCATGCTCTCCTGCGCGGGCGACGATCCGCGCTATGCGGATGATCTGCGCGTCTTGATCGGAGCAAAAGCGCAGGGGGGAGCTCCGGGGACCGCTCGATGAGCGCTGCGACCGGGGCGCGGCGGCTGCGCCGCGCGAGAAGCTTGTACGCCGATGGTTGAGCCAGATCGACTACGGCTTCAGGCAAACCGCTTCCAGGTTGTTGCCGTCGGGGTCGTGCAGGAAAGCGGCGTAGTAGGTCGGGGCGTAATCCGCGCGCATGCCGGGCTTGCCGTTGTCGCGGCCGCCGGCAGAGAGGCCCTCTCGGTAGAACCGATCGACCGCGGAACGATCCGCGGCGCGCAGGGCGATGTGCGCGCCGGGGCCCCGGGGGCCGTCGTCCGCTTGCAGATAGAGGGCCGGCGCGCCCTCGGGGCCGAAGCTCGCGGAAGCTTCGTCGCGGGAGCAGAGCACGTGGCCGAGCGGCGCGAGCGCGGCGGTGTAGAAGCGCACGCTCGCGTCGATGTCCTTCACCTTCACGCCGATGTGATCGTACATGGTACCTCCGGTGGAGCAGGGCCCAGGATGGGGCGCCTCCACCTGGGGGACCCTAACGACGAAGCACGGGGCGTTCTTGGAGAATGTTGCGGTCCATGCGCGCGGCGACGTTTCTCGGCCACCCCACCCGCCACCGTGGCCCAGGCTGATGGTTTGGCTCGCTCGGCGCGCTTGACACCATGCCGAACAAATTCAACATGCCGCCATGGAGAACATCTGGGCAGAACGAAAGCTGCTCTTTACGCCGCACGGATCGGATGAGCGTTTCGTCCTGTTCGTCTGGCTCGGCCGCCCCTATACAGAGCCCGGGAGGGCCTGGCGGGTGGACGTGGAGATACAGCAGGGGACGGAGGAGCCACTGCGAACGCACGCCAGCGGCGACGACTCGATGCAGGCGCTCCAGACGGCGTTGGCTGCGATTCCAGATCTGCTCAATAAGTGGCGGGATCGAGGGAGACTGATATGGGAGGGGGCTGACGGGACGGGGTTCGGAGACTAGCGATCAAGCTGCGACGTGTGGCCGGCCCGCTCGCATCCGCCAGGAAGCGGGGATTAGCCGCGGTCGTGATATCGTCCCGTTGTTATCTCCGAGCAGATCTCGGAGCCCGGTTCCGTGGGCTTGGGGCAAGCTTTGTCGCTTGGGTAACGGGCTCCCTGAGCTCTGGCGTTGCAGCCTTACGGCGTCGGTTGGCGCCGTTGGACGTCGTCCCGTTCTCCGCGCTCTCTACGCGCAAACGTTCCAGTAGGACGGAGGCAGGCTCGTCGCTCGGGTCCTGGGGGACGAGCTCGCCGCGAAAGGCTTTGGCGAGGATAGCTCGGTCCAATGTGCGCTTCTGCTCCTGGGCGTCAGCCAGAAGCGCTTCCAGGCGCTCCACGAACGCGAGTGTGCTCATGATTTTATGAGTAATCTCGATCTGCTCGGATGCGGGAGGTATTGGTATCGGGAGGCCGTTTAAATTGCCGAGGCTAATGTTGTATTGCCCTGCTGACGTTGCGGCCATCCGCTCGATGGCTAGTCGGATTTGTGGGGCGCTCCAGACTGCTTCTATCCATCTCGGTAGCTGCTCGATTCTCGGCAATCGAAAGCGAATGAGGTATGACGCAAAGTAATGCGGCTCTGAGAAGTGGTCGTGAGCGAGCGCGGCTCGGCCGATCAAATCCTTGCTCCCGTTGGTTCTCACGACCAAGAAATCTCCTGGCTGTAACGCCTCGCCAGGATCGAGGTGTGCCCGCTGAACCGTGCGCTTCAAGTCGAGGAGATCCAGTCTGCCTCTTGCGACATTGGGAATGCGAAGAACCGGCGCACCTGCGCCACCGTAGTCGCATTTTTCTGAGGTTCCATACCCAGCATCCCATGCCAGCTCGCCGAGTGCCCCCCACGCCCAGCCCTCTGGCAGCTCCGGCAATTCGCTCGCATCTACCGGCTCCGGCTCCTCGTAGCGCGCCTTCCACCGGTCGTCCCCCGGCACCTTCCCCTTCGCCCGCATCTTGGCGAGCTCCGCCTCCTCCCAGCGCCGCCGCCGCTCGGCGCGGATGCGCTTCAGCAGCTCCTCGGCCGGCTCCACGTCGGGGTTCTTCTCCCGCCAATCGGCGGTGAGGTCGCCGCGGAAGGCGGCCGCGAGCACGGCCTTTCGGAAGCGATCGAGGAGCGGGGGGACGGCGTCGAGCGCCTCCTTGGCGCAGCGACTCTTAGCGGTGAGTGCTTCCACCTTAGCGAGCATTCGCCGCTGCTCGGCCAGCGGTGGAACTGGGACCGGTAAGGCGCTGAGCTTTGTTAAGTTGATGGAGGCTAGATTGGTCGTCTGCTTCCCCTCCTGAAGGAAGTAACGCTGTCCGAATGTGTTGCCATACAGTGATAGGAGCTTGGGAAGGATAATGCCGTTTCGAATGCGCGCGCGAAATACGTGGTTCTGATGGATGCACAAGGGAAGCTGACCTTCCCAAACCCAGCCGCGGCCCAGCTTGTCGCGATCTCCGCCTTCGTTGAACAAGACATCGCCTGTGCGGAGCTGCAGTTCCGCAATGTCTCGATCTGTCGCCTCGATCTCGCTCACGTCGGATAGATCGATGTGTCCTCGTTGTACATTGGCAACACGAAGATACGGAACGGTACGAACGGGTTCATCCCATCTTCGTTTTTGCCCTTTCGTGATGCCACCCTTCAGCTCGGCAACCGTTCCGAGAGATGTGTACGCCCAACCGGCCGGAATGTTGGCAGCTTCAGCAGCGGCGTCGGAGGCTTGCTCTTCATGCGTCGACGTAGAGGTCATGCTTGCACTCCACGGTAATTGCCGTCTGTGTCGTGAAGCATTGCCGCTTGTAGTTGCTCGATCTCGGCCATGGCTACCCGCAGCTTCTCCATAATCTCCGCGGCGATCTCTTCCGGCTCCGGCAGATCATCGTCTCCGTGCACGCTCTCGTCCCTCAGCCACGCGATATCAAGGTTATCCCCTCTCCCCTTGATCTCCTCCCGCGTGAACCTCCGGAACCGCCCCTCTTCCCCCTGATCCTTCCGCTTGCTCTTCCCGTACGGATCGCTCCCGTACGCCTTCTCGAACTCCGCGAAGTGCTCGCGCGTCAGCGGCGTGCGCTTCCCGAACGACGGCATGTTCGCCCGCATGTCGTACACCCATACCGCCCGGGTGTTCCCGGTGTCCGTCTGCCCGCGCGTGAAGAACAGCACGTTCGTCTTCACCCCCTGCGCGTAGAAGATCCCGGTCGGCAGCCGCAGGATCGTGTGCAGATCGCACTTGTTCATCAGGTCGCGCCGCACCTCCGTCCCCACGTTCTCCTCGAAGAGCACGTTGTCCGGCAGCACCACCGCCGCCCTCCCGCCCGGCTTCAGCCCGCGATAGACATGCTGCAAGAACGCGATCTGCTTGTTCGACGTCGGATACGTGAAGTCGTCCCGCGTCGGCAGCCCGCCGCCCTTCTTGGTCCCGAACGGCGGGTTCGTGAGGATCACGTCCGCTTTGTCGAGCCCCGCCCCCAGGTTGGAGAGCGAGTCTCCGAGCTCCAGCGCGGCCTCGATGTCGTGCAGCATCAGGTTCATCAGCGCGAGCCGGTGCGCGTCCTGCACCAGCTCGACCCCGTAGAACGCCTGCTTCTTCTGGAAGCGCTGCTCGGCCTCGGTCAGCTGGAACAGCCCGTCCGTCTGCTCCTTGATGTACCGGTCCGCCGCGATCAGAAACCCCGCCGTCCCCGCGGCCGGATCCTGCACAAGCTCGCCGGCCGCCGGCTTCACCACGTGCACCATCGCGTCGATGAGCGGCCGCGGCGTGAAGTACTGCCCGGCGCCCGACTTCTTCTCGGCCGCGTTCTTCTCGAGCAGCCCCTCGTACAGGTCGCCGAGCCCCTCGGTCTTCGCCGAGTACCAGTCCAGCTCGTCGATCGCGTCGACGAGCTTCTTCAGGTTCCGCGGCTGCGTGAGCATCGTCTGCGCGTTCGCGAAGATCGCCTGCACCCGGCCAGAGCCCCGCGTGCCGAGGTGAAGCAGGAGCTCCCGGTAGAACGTGAGCTGCTCGACGCCGTCCCTGGCCTCGAGGTCGCCCCAGCGGTACCCCTTGGGCAAGAGCTTCTCCTGCTCGGTCTCCTTCATCATCTTGAGAAAGAGCAGGTAAGTCAGCTCGGTGACGTACTGGTGGTAGGTGATGCCGTCGTCGCGGAGGACGTGGCAGAGGTTCCAGAGCTTCTGGACGATATCCTGGGTGGTCATGGCGCGGGCGCTCGGAAGCGATTGGTACGCCGAGCCGGCGAAGAGATCCACGGGGTCGTGCGGTCGGGACGAGATGAGGGCGCAGGCGCCGCCTGTGCTTCCGCTCGCTGCGTGCGCACGGCACGCGGCAGCACCGGCAGCTGCGCCGACAGCGGGGGCGTGCGGGAGGAGGGCGCGCTACGCCGCCTGGTAGTGCAGCACGGCGACCTCGGCGCCCGATCGGGATGCCTGCTCGACCTGCTCCAGGATCTGCTTCGTGACCTCGGCCTCGAAGTAGGCCTCGCCGCACTGGGTGCACACGCGGGCCGGAACCTGGCGCAGGACGTACGTGCGGCCGTCGCGCTCCACCGTGAACGTGGTCGTGCCGGCCTGGACATCGCCGCTCTTGCAGATGACGCACTTCATGAGCCGATCCTCTTCCGGAAGGTAGCATCCCACAAGCCCCGGTCGGGCTCGTAGACGGTGATCACGATGGTCTCCGCCGCATCCGGGCGGTCGGCGGCGACCACGTGCACGGCACGCCCTGCGACGAAGCCCAGCAAAAGAAAGCTCGGGTAGGGCGTGTCGTCAGGGTAGCTCTCGAGCACCTCCCCGCCGGCGAGGACGCTTGCGACGTCGGCCTCCGAGAACCCTCGCTGGAGCATGCGCTTGATCGCATGCGCGGAGAAGACGAGCTTGCGCGACGTCACCCCGCGCTCCTCCAGATCTCCTCCCGCAGATCCCCCAGCACCTCCTCGATCTTCCCCTCGAACACCTTGTCGAGGTGCTTGGACCCGCCGTGCGACCGGAACGCCTCGCCCTCGTCGAGCACCTTCCGGTCGACGACCTTCTCCTTCTTGAGCTGCCCCCCGATGCGCCGCAGCCAGTCGCGCTGCGGCGTCGTCCAGCTCCGGCTCGCCAGGATCCGCTGCAAGGCGCGGTCGACCCGCTCGTCGTACGCCACGAGCGCGTCCCCGAGCGCCGCCTGCCGGATGTAGCCGACGATCGACGCGGCGATGTCGGCGTTCGTCTTCTGCCGCCACGCCTGCTGCAGCGCCGCCTCGGTGTAGCCCTTCGCGTCGAGCGCTAGCTGCAGCTCCCGGAGCTGCGCCCGCGTCAGCTCCCGCGGCCGCTGCGTCACCACCATGAGCGCCGGGATCTTGTTCATGTTCTCGCGCAGGAAGGCGGTGAACCCGTCGAGGTAATCCTCGGGCCGCTCGCCCTTGCCGTAGCCGATCTCCGTGCGGACCAGCCGATCCGTGCCCTCGTGCACGTAGAGCGGCCGCCCATCGCCGGAGGGGCCGTCGAGCACCGACACGACGTACTCATGCTCCTGGAACCACCGCGCGGCCTGCTCCACCGTCTGCCGCTTGAGCAGGCCGCACAGCTCCTTCGGCGGCATCCCGGCGATGCCCTCGAACCGGCCGAGCGCCTCGCCCTTCAGCGTGTGGCGCCGCCGCTGGAGCTTGCCGATGAGCTGATCGAGCACCACCTGCCGCGCCTCGGCGTCGGCCAGCGTCGTGAGCTCCCGGACGAGCTGATGAAACGAGATGTTCGGCGCCGGGACGACCGGCTTCATCTCGGTGTACCGCTCCAGCGCGGCGTACAGGTCCACGGCGTCGAAGATGCGAAAGACCGCCTTGTCGATGTCCGGGCAGAGGCGCGTCGCCCGGCCGAGCATCTGCTCGTAGAGGATGCGGCTCTTCACCCGCCGCAGAAACACGAGGTTCGCGATCCTCGGCACGTCGATGCCCGTCGTGAGCAGGTCGACGGTGACGGCGACGTTGGGCAAGCGCTCGTTCTTGAAGCGGCGGATGAGCTGCAGCGGCTGGTCGGCCGCGCCCGTGATCTTGAGCACCGCGTCGTCGTCGATGCCGCCGTACCTCGCCGCGAACGCCTCCTTCAGCAAACGCACGACCATGTCGGCGTGCGAGTCGGTGGCGGCGAAGATCAGCGTCTTGCCGTCGCCCCTCGGATCGAGGTGCTGCGCGAGCGCGTCGCACACCACGCGGTTGAACGCTTCGGTGATCACCCGCTTGTTGAACCCCTCGATGTCGATCTTCACCTCGTCCTCGAGGTGGATCAGGTCGAGCTGCTGCGTGGCCGGGTCGAAGACGCTCACCTGCTCGCCCTTCGCCCAGCGGATCCCGTTCTCGGCGAGCTCGGTGACGAGGCGGACCGGCAGCTCGTGGTCGACGAGGCAGCCATCGATCACCGCCTCGCGGTACGAGTAGCGGAACGTCGGCTCGCCGAAGATCTCCGTCGTGTGCAGGGCCGGTGTCGCGGTGAGCCCGATCTTCACCGCGTCGAAGTGGTCGAGGATGCGCCGGTACTTCGAGATGTAGTCGTCGAGATCGCGGAAGCCGAGCTCCGCGTCGCTCATCTCCCGGTCGAGCCCGTAGCCGCGGTGGCACTCGTCGACCACGAGGCAGTCGTACTGATCGACCGGCGGCGTCTCGCCGGCCTCCGACGGGTAGAGGATGCGCTTGACCATGCCCTGCACGGTCGCGATGTGGAGCTTCGTGTCGGGATCGGGCTTCTGATCCTTGAGCTCCTTGAGATCGAAGATCTGCGCGAACGTCTGGAGGTTCTCGAGCTTCGTGTCCTTGAAGGCGTTCGCGGTCTGCTCGCCGAGGGCGCTCCGGTCGACGAGGAACAGCACGCGCCGGAACCGCCGGGTCTTGAGCAGCCGGTAGACGAGCCCGATCGCCGTCCTCGTCTTGCCCGTGCCCGTCGCCATCGCGACGAGGCAGGTGGTCTGTCCGGCCTCGATCGCGCGCTCGACCGACTGGATGGCGCGGATCTGGTAATCGCGCAGCCCGAGGTACTCCGTGGGCTCGCTCCGGAGCCTGTCGTGCGCGGTCTCGACGTCCTGCTTCAGCAGCGCGGCGAGGCCCTCGGGCGAATACCAGCCCGGCAGGGCGCGCGCGTGGTTCTCGTCGCGGCGCGCGTCGCGGAACCAGATGCCGCTCTTCTCGGCGATCTGCTTGAGGTAAGGGCGGCCGTTCGTGGCGAAGAGGAACGGGACCTTGTACCGGTCCTTGCCCCAGGGGCCGCCGGGCGGCGCCGCGCCGTCCGCCGCGCCGAAGCCGCGGCTGTAGCGCTTGGCCTGCTCGATGGCGCCGGCCACGTCCTTGCGCTTGCGCTTCGCCTCGACCACGGCCGCCGCCTCGAGCCCGAGGAAGAGCACGTAGTCCGCCGGGCCGTTCGCGGTCGGCCACTCGGCGATCGCCAGGTTCTTCCCCTTCTGCGGCCTGGCCCCGCGCTCGTGGCTGAGCCGCTCCGAGTCGACCTCCCACCCCGCGTCCCGGAGCTGCGCGTCGATGAGCCGCCGCGTGGCGGCCTCGTCGAGGTGAACCGCCTGCGCCGCCTCCGCGGCGCGGTCGACCGTCGCCTGGAGGACCTCGGGCGGCGCGGCCGCGGCCTGGGCCTGCAGGGCGGCGAGCTCGGCCGCGAGCTGCGCCTTCTGGCGCTCGAACGCCGCGACGTCCTTCGCCCGCTTCTGCTCGACCTCCGTGGCGAGCGCCTCCCAGAGCGCCCGGTCCTCGGCCTCTTTCCGGGCGCGCTGCTCCGCCGTGAGCCGCTTCCTGGCCTCCTCCTCGGCCGCGGCGCGCACGGCCTCGATGTCGACCTTGCTCTTGGCCAGCTCGTCCCGCAGCCGCGTGAGCTCCGCGGCGAGCGCGGCGTCGTCCTTCGTCGCCGGGCCGGGAGGCGGCACGAACGGGCCCGGGTCGAACTTCCGGTTGTTCCCGAACGAGCGCTGGAACCAGACGGCGAGCTCGCGCGCCATCCTGAGCTGGTGCAGCGCCTCGCGGTGATCGCCCTGGAGCTCGTGGGCCGCCCTGTTGCCGGCCATGCGGAGATCGTGAAAGAGCTGCCGCGCGGTGGCGTCGAGCGCGCCTCGGTCGCGGAGCCGGTTGAGCAACGAAGCCTGGCTCTCCTCGGGCGAGATGTAGAGCCCGAGCCGCGCGGCGGCGCGCTGGGCGAGGAGCTCGCCGAACTGCCGCAGCTTCACCAGGCAGGTGTTCGGATCCTCGGCGAAGTAACGCTCCGCCTGCGTGCCCACCACGACGAGGCGCGGGTCGTGGTGGCCGAGAAAGGCGAAGTTCGGCGAGGGAGTGAGCGGTGCGGTCATCGGCTTACGCGTCGCGGGTTGATCCGTTCATGGAACACCAGCCGACAGCTCGATGGGAAGCGCAACAGGCGGGGTGAGGCGCCGCCGCGGTAGACTGACACTGACTCCGTGGAGCTACATCAGCGCCGCAGGCGGGCGAACGTGCGCATCGTCCAGCTGCACGAGGACGCAGGCATCGATGAGCAGGAGCACCTACCCTGGTCTCCTCGCGTCGCCACGAATCAGGGCGCGGCGGCGCGCTCGTGCCGCCGCGTGACGGCCGCGACGGCGACGGCGATCAGCGCGGCGAGCAGGAAGCCCCCGCCGAAGGCGAGCACGATGATCCAGGGCTGCATCGCCCTCCCCAGGCCGTCCGCGAAGCCCGCGGCGGCGGCGCGGCTCGCACGCTCGATCGCGGCGCTCGAGCAGCCCGGATCGCCGGCGGGGCAGCCGGCGAGCTGCTCCACGAGCTCCGCCGTCCCCTCGCGCGCCACCGCCCTCGCCGCCGCGCCCGAGCCCTGCTCGACGAGGGTGACGAGCGCCCGATCGTGCTGGAGGGCGCCCTGGACCACGGCGCTGCTCACCGCCTCGCTGGTCTGCGCGATGACCGGCGACAGGCGCTCCGCCTGCCGCCCCATCTCCGCCGCGCCGGCCCGGACCGCGTCGTGGACGAGCTCCCCCACGAGCGGCCGCTCGCGCGCGCCCTCGGCCGGCGTCCCCTCGGCCGATCCGCCGGCGGGCGCGGACCGGCCCTCCGCGCCGCGATCGAGCGCCTCGAGCGTGCCGCGGGTCGCTTGCTTCGCCGCCTCGCGGACGCACCCCGGCGCGAGCGCGAGCAGGAGCGCCGCGGCGACGGCTCGACCGGAGCGCGCCGGCTCGCCCGCGCGAGGCGCCGCGGGCGCGTCCGGTCCACTGGAGAGCGAGCCTTGCACAGCCGCGATGGCCTTCATCAACCGTGCCCGCCGCGCCCTGCGCAACGCGCGTCGCCCCGGCCCCTCGCTCCCTGCCCTCGCCTGCGCCTGCGCCTGACCGAGCGCGCGGCGCCGAACAGGAGGCCGAAAGGAAGGGACAGGAGAAATTCTTCACATCGCCCCGCCTGCCCGTGGGCTATCTCTCCCGGCGCAGATCGCGAAACTAGGGAGAATCCATGTACCAAAGAATCATCGCTGGGGTCAGCTGCCTCGGTCTCCTGGCCGCGTGCGGCGACGATCCCGACGTGGGGCCGGGGCCGGTCGGCCAGGGCGACTATCAGGCCACCATCCGCTGGACGAGCCACGGCGTGCCGCACATCCTCGCCGAGGACATCGGCAGCGTCGGATTCGGTCTCGCCTACGCCGGGGCGCGCGACTTCGTCTGTACGCTCGCCGATCAGGTCGTGAAGGTGCGGAGCGAGCGCGCGAAGACGTTCGGCCCCGGCGAGGACGACGCGAACGTCGACAGCGATTTCACCTACCTCGCGCTCGGCGTCGTCGATCGCGCCGAGGCCATGCTCGGGCAGCTGTCCCCCGACGCCAGGGCGCTGCTCGACGGGTATGTCGCGGGCTACAACAAGTACCTCGCCGACACCGGCGCTCAGGGCCTGCCCGAGCCCTGCGCCGGCGCGGGGTGGGTCAAGCCGGTCAGCGCCGTCGATCTCGCCGCCTATTACCTCCACATCAACATGTTCTCCGGGAGCCTGCAGCTGCTCGATTACCTCAGCCGCGCCGCGCCGCCGGAGGCCTCCGGCGAGGACGCGGGGTCGTCCGGCGAGGGCGCGAAGGCCCCCGGCGACCGGGCCCGCTCGCGCGATCTCGAGCTCCCCGACTTCACCCGGCTCCACCTCGGCAGCAACGCCTGGGCGATCGGCCGCGATCGCGCCGAGGGCGGCCGGGGAATGCTCGTCGCCAACCCGCACTTCCCCTGGGAGGGAGAGCTCCGGTTCCACGAGGCCCACCTCACCATCCCCGGGCAGCTCGACGTCTACGGAGCTGCCTTGACCGGAATGCCGATCATCAACATCGGATTCAACGAGCATATCGCGTGGACGCACACGGTCTCTCCGGCCAACCACTTCACGGTCTACCGGCTCTCCCTCGATCCGGACGACCCGACCGCCTACGTCTACGAGGGCGAGAGCCGGGCGATGGAGCGCCGCGAGCACACCATCGATGTCCTCGGGGACGACGGCTCGATCGCGCAGGTGTCGCGGGTGATGTACCGGAGCCACCACGGCCCGATGCTCGGGGCGTCGGTCCTCGGCTGGTCCACGAAGCAGGCGTTCGCCCTGCGCGACGCCAACGAGGACAACGCGCTCGCCCTCGACCAGTGGCTCGCGATGGACCGCGCGAGGAGCCTCGACGAGCTCCGGCGGGCGCACGAGGAGCTGCGCGGGATCCCGTTCGTGTTCACGACCGCCGTGGACGCGGAGGGGCAGGCCCTGATCATGGACGGCTCGCGCGTGCCCCACCTGAGCGCCGAGGCGGTGAGCGCCTACGAGAGGGCGCTCGGGCGGGACGGGCTGACCGGCGTGCTCGCGAGCTCCGGCATCGTGCTGCTCGACGGGAGCGAGGGGCGCGACGAGTGGGTGGAGACGCAGGGCGCCGGCGCGCTCGTGCCGTGGGGCGACATCCCCTCTCTCTCTCGGACCGACTTCGTCATGAACGCCAACGACACGGCGTGGCTCGCGAACCCCGCCGCGCCGATCACCGGGTATCCGAGGCTGTTTGGCGCGCCGGGCACCCCGATCTCGGCGCGCACGCGCATGAACCTCGTCCTGCTCACCCAGCAGGGCGAGGACGGCGCCTCGGGCGAGGACGGCCTCTTCTCGCGCGACGAGCTCAAGGACGCCATCCTCAGCAACCGCGGGATGACGGCCGAGCGCCTCCGCGCCCAGGTGGTCGAGCGCTGCGACGGCGCGGCGCCGGTCGACGTCGAGGGCGAGCCGGTCGACATCGAGGGCGCGTGCGCCGCGCTCGCGGCGTGGGACGGCCGGGTGGACCTCGAGAGCGTGGGCGCCGTCGTCTGGCGCGAGCTGCTCGGGCGGTTCTCGGCCCCGGACATGACGGACGCGGGCAAGCTCTACGCTCAGCCGTTCGACCCCGAGGATCCGCTCGAGACCCCGCGCGATCTCGTCGAGCCCCCGGCCGAGGGCGCGGATCCGATCCTCGTCGCGCTGGCCGAGGCCACGCTCGCGCTCGCGCAGGCGGGGCTCGACCCGACGACGCCGCTCGGCGAGGCCCAGTTCACCATGAAGGACGGCGCCATCCCCATCCACGGCGGCATCAACCGGGAAGGGGTGGCCAACGTCGTGCTCTTCTCCACGGCGAGCCTCAACAGCACCCGCCTGCCCAGGCTCAACACGGGCGAGATCGTCTCCGCGACGACCGGCCTCACCACCTCGGGCTATCCGATCAACTTCGGCACGAGCTTCGTCATGGCCGTCGAGCACACGAGCGGCGGCCCCCGCGCCGAGGCGCTGCTCAGCTACTCGCAGTCGACCGACCCCGCGTCGCCCCATTTCGCGGATCAGACCGAGCTGTTCTCGCGCAAGGAGTGGCGGCCCGCGCTGTTCGCAGAGGAGGAGATCGCCGCCGATCCGGAGCTCGCCGTGAAGGAGGTCTCCGGGCGGCGCTGACCCGCGGCGCCGCTCGCGCGGGCCGCTCCGCTCGCGCGGGCGGCGCCGAGGCGCGGCGCGCCGGCCTCACGCGGCGTCGATCGTCCGGAGCAGCGCGTCGAGCTCGAACGGCTTGCTGATCACCTCGCGCGCGTGCGGCGGCATCGGCTGCTTGATGTTCGACGCCGCGGTCATGATGACGACGGGGATGTCCTCCAGCCCGGGGACGGCGCAGAGCTCGTCGCACACCCTCCATCCGTTCATCTTCGGCATCATCAGATCGAGCAGGATCACCCCCGGCCGCGCGCCGTCGTGGAGGCGCTCGAGCGCCTCCCGCCCGCTGAAGAAGGGCGTGGCCTCGTACCCGAGGTCGCAGAGCGCCTCGGCCAGGGTGGTCGCCAGATCCACGTCGTCATCGATGATCAGGACTGACTTGCTCATGGGGGAGGGGGAGTTCGACGGTGAAGGTGGAGCCGGCGTCGAGCTCGCTCTGCACGGAGATGCGGCCCTGCATCCTCTCCACGAGCTGGCGTGTCACCCACAGGCCGAGCCCGAGGCCGCCGTAGTTGCGCACCGAGACGGCGCGCTCGAATTGCTGGAAGATGCGCGCGTGGTCCGCCGGGGCGATGCCGATGCCGTGGTCCCGGACGACCAGCCGAGCGGCGCTGTCGCTCCGCTCGACGGAGATCTCGACGGGCGCCCCGCGGCCGAACTTCCACGCGTTCGACAGGAGGTTCACGATCACCTGCTCGATCCGGAAGCCGTCCCCCTCGCAGACGACCGGGCCTTCCGCGTGGATCTCGACCTCCGGCGCGACCTCCGCGACCCCCTCCAGGAGCCGGCCAACGACGTCGCGCACGGTCTGGGTGAGGTCGACCGGCGCGCGCTCGACCTCGAGCCGGCCGGACAGGAGCTGCGTGGCGTCGAGCAGCTGCTCGACAAGCTTGAGGAGCTTCTTCCCTTGCCGCTCCAGGTTGCCCAGCTTGGGCGCGATCTCCCGGAGGGGCATCGACCCCGCCGCCCGCTGGAGCCGCTCCAGCGAGGTGATCTGCAGGAGGAGGGTGGCGATGGGCGTCTTCAGCTCGTGCGAGGCCACGGTGAGAAAGTTGTCCCGAGCGCGGAGCACCTCCTCGATGCGCGCGGTGCTCTGGCTGCGCTCGATCGCGATGCCCGCCAGATCGCAGGAGATCTCGAGCAGGGCGAGATCGCGTGAGCTCGGCGCGCGCGGCTCGCGGTAATAGAAGGCGAACGTGCCGAGCGGCTCGCCCTGGCCGTCGAGGATGGGCGCGGAGGTGCATGCCCTGAGGTCGTGGGAGAGCGCGAGCTCGCGCGCCCGCGCCCAGAGCGGATCGTGCTCGATGTCCGACACGATCACGGGCTGCTTGCGGTGGACGGCGGTGCCGCACGAGCCGCTGACGGCGCCGATGCGCAAGCCGTCCACGTCCTGGTTGTATGCCTCAGGCAGGCTGGGCGCCGACGCCCAGCGGAGGTGCGTCTTCGACGCGTCGACGAGGAGGACCGAGCAGAGCGCTTTGCCCGACTGGGCTTCCATGAACCGGATCAGCGCGTCGAGCACCAGGGAGAGCGGCTCTCCGGCCGCGACCATCCGGAGAATCCGGTTCTGCCCGCGAAGCAGGGGCCCGGCGCCCCGCGCCGGACCGTCGGCCCGGGCAGGATCGCCCTCGTCGAGCCCCACCGCCAGGCAGGGATCCATGGGTCTCAACGCTTGCATGCGCCCCGGTTCCATTGCGTAGTCGGGCGTCGCGCTGTCGCAAGGGGAAACGCCGCTGCGCAGGCGCCGATTTTGCCTTACGACGGACGACGGCGAGCGCGCGGCCCGCTCCCGCGCGTCGGCCCGCCCCGCGCGGCGCGCCGACGCCGCAATCGACGCGCTCGTCTGGTGTGGCGGCCGGCGCCTTTGCTTTATGCTGCGGCGCCATGCTCGACACGCGGGAGCTGCCCCTCCTCCGCGCCCTCGCGGGCCGGTATCCGACGACCGAGGCCGCGCTCTCCGAGATCGGCCACCTGCGGGCGATCCTGTCGCTCCCGAAGGGGACGGTGCACGTAATCAGCGACGTCCACGGCGAGCACAGGAAGCTGAAGCACATCATCAACAACGCCTCGGGGAGCCTGCGGCCGCTGGTCGAGCGGGTCTTCGGCGACCGGCTCACGGCGGACGAGGAGCGCGCGCTGCTCTCGATCATCTACTATCCTCGCGAGAGCTACGCGAAGGTCGCCGCCCGCGGCGAGGCGGAGCGGCGGGCCTTCTTGCTCTGGACGCTCGCGCGCGAGGTCGAGATCATCCGCGAGCTGTCGCTGCGCTACACGCTGCGCCAGGTCGAGCAGGCGTTCCCGGACGACATGCGCGGCCTGCTCCGCGAGCTCGTCTCGGCGCGCGCCGCCCTCGGCGAGGGCTCCTACCTCGACGCGCTCATCGACCCGTTCGTGCAGCATTGCCGCGAGATCGAGATCCTGCGCGCCACCGCGCGCGTCATCCGGAACCTGACCGTCTTCGAGCTCGTGGTCGCGGGCGATCTGGGCGATCGCGGCCCCCGGCTGGACAAGGTGATCGAGTACCTGATGCGCCAGCCGCGGGCGCGCGTGGTGTGGGGCAACCACGACGTGAGCTGGATGGGCGCCAGCCTCGGCCAGGAGGCGCTCATCGCCACCGTGGTGCGCCTCTCGCTCCGGTACGGGCGCCTCTCGCAGCTCGAGGAGGGCTTCGGCATCCCGGTCGCGCCGGTCGATCGCCTCGCGCGCACCGCCTACGCGGACGACCCGGCGGAGCGCTTCGCGGTGCGGGGCGAGGGGCTGCGCGACGCGCTGCTCATGGCGCGGATGCAGAAGGCGATGGCGGTGCTGCAGTTCAAGCTGGAGGGGCAGCTCTGCCGGCGGCGCCCGGAATACGCCCTCGAGCACCGGTGCTTGCTCCACCGCGTCGACCCGCGCGCGGGCACGGTGGCGATCGACGGCGAGGTGTACCCGCTGCTCGACGCGCGCTTCCCGACGGTCGATTTCGGCGATCCGTACGCGCTCACGCCGGAGGAGGCGGCGTGCGTCGCGCTGCTCAAGGAGTCGTTCTCGAAGAGCCCTGCGCTGTCGCGCCAGATGCGCTGGATGGTGCAGCAAGGGACGACGTGGCTGCGGCGCGATCGGGCGCTCATCTTCCACGGCTGCGTCCCGGTGGACGGCGAGGGCGCGTTCTTGCCGTTCGAGGTCGACGGCGAGCCTCGCCGCGGCAGGGCGCTGTTCGACGCGCTCGAGCGCGTGGTGCGCCGGGCCTTCCGGACGGGCGCGCCGGAGGACCTCGACATGCTCTGGTACCTCTGGACCGGCCCGCTCTCGCCCATGTTCGGCAAGGACCGGATGACGACGTTCGAGTCCTATTTCGTCGCCGACGCGAGGACGCACAAGGAGACGAAGAACCCGTATTTCCACCTGATCCACGACGCCGGCTTCTGCGGCCGGGTGTGCCGCGAGTTCGGGCTGGACGAGGAGCGCGGGCTCATCGTGAACGGGCACGTGCCGGTGCGGGTCGAGCAGGGGGAGTCGCCGATCAAGGCGTCGCACCGCGCGGTGACGATCGACGGAGCGTTCTCGGAGGCCTACGGCGACAAGGGGTATACGCTCGTGCTCGAGGCGAGCGGGGCGCGGCTCGCGCAGCACCACCATTTCACGTCGGTCGAGCAGGCGGTCGAGGCGGGGGAGGACATCATCCCCGTGGTCTCGGACGTGGAGGTCTACGAGGCCGAGCGCCGGGTGGGCGACACCGAGAAGGGGGAGGAGCTGGTGCGGGAGATCGAGATCCTGGAGCGGCTCATCGACGCCTATCGAGACGGAGCGCTCCCGGAGCAGCCGAGGTGAGGTGAGGCGCGGCGGTGATCGCCGCGCCTCATCGGGTCACGGGAGCATGCCGTCCGCGATCCAGTTCTCGAGCACCTTCTCCTGGTCCTCGGTCAGGCACTGGGGGTTGCTGTCGTCGTCCTCGTCACCGGTGCAGCCGCGGCCGGGCGGCATGACTCCGCTGTCGATGAGCAGGAGGGCGCACTCGCCCTTCGTGAGCGTCGGATCGAGGCAGACGTCGATGGTGGCATCGAGGATCGCCGTGTTGAAGTCGGTGACCCTGAACCCGTTGCGCGGAGGCTCGCGGGTGGTGTGGCAGGCCCCGCAGCGCGCTTCGAGGATCGGCTGAACGTCCTCCGCCCAGCTCGTGAGCCCGGAGCCCTCGCCGCCCTCGCCGCCCGCGCCGCCCTCGCCACCGCCAGCGCCGCCGACGCCGATGTCGCCGCCCGCGCCGCCCGCGCCGATGTCGCCGCCCGCGCCGCCCGCGCCGACCGCCGATGCACCGCCGTCGCCACCAGCGCCGCCAGCGCCGACCGCGGAGGCACCGCTATCGCCACCGGCGCCGCCAGCGCCGACCGCCACGGTGGTGGACTCGCCGCCCGCGCCGCCAGCGCCGACCGAGACGGCGGTGGACACGCCGCCCTCGCCGCCAGCGCCGACGGTGGTGGACTCGCCGCCGGCGCCGCCCGCGCCGACCGCGACGGTGGTGGACTCGCCACCGGCGCCGCCAGCGCCGACCGCGACGGTGGTGGACTCGCCGCCGGCGCCGCCCGCGCCGACCGCGACGGTGGTGGACTCGCCGCCCGCGCCGCCAGCGCCGACGGTGGTGGACTCGCCACCGGCGCCGCCCGCGCCGACCGCGACCGTCGAGGACTCGCCGCCCGAGCCGCCGACGCCGGCGCTCGTGGTGGTGGTCGTGGGATCGCCGCCCGAGCCGCCGACGGCGGCGCTCGTGGTGGTCGTGGGATCGCCGCCCGAGCCGCCGACGGCGGCGCTCGTGGTGGTCGTGGAATCGCCGCCCGCGCCACCGACACCCGTCGTGGGATCACCGCCGGTGCCGGTCGCGCCGCCCTCACCGCCGGTGCCGGTCGCGCCGCCCTCGCCGCCGGTGCCGGTCGCGCCGCCCTCGCCGCCGGTGCCGGTCGCGCCGCCCTCGCCGCCGGTGCCAGTCGCGCCGCCCTCGCCGCCGGTGCCGGTCGCGCCGCCCTCGCCGCCGGTGCCGGTCGCGCCGCCCTCACCGCCCTCGCCGCCGGTGCCGCCGCCCTCACCGCCTTCGCCGCCCTTCCCGCCGGTCCCCGTGCCAGTCCCGGTTCCGGTGGTGCTGCTGCTGGTGCTACTTGAGCCGGTGGTCGTGTCTGAATCGTCGTCACCGCACCCAGCGAGCGCGACGAGCAGCATGCCCGTGGTCATGAACAGACGGATGGAAGTACGTGGAATAAAAACCATGCGCGGAGAATAGGCGTGCGTTGCGTCGCGGGTAAATGCCGCTGACAGCGAACGCAGGATTTCAGCATTGCCATCTCGGCGGATTACGCTTTCGCTGCATCCGCGCTGCATCCGCATCACCTGGCGCCCGTGCTCGGCCGGCGGCTCGCCCTGCGATGACGGACGCCGTTCGGCCCGGCTGGCCTCGAGCGGCCGTATCGGTGGCGTGACGCCCGGCTGCGTCCTCGAGGTCATCTCCCGAGGATCGCGCTGCGTGGCCGGCGGCGGCTCCTGCCCGCGAGCGCCGGTCCGCCGCCGCGGCCCCGAGCCGCGCGGCGGCGCCCTCATGGCCCGGAGAGGGGTCGCGCGACGTCGAATGACATAGATAGTTAGACGTACGAATCGTTCCGCACGCCTTCGCCCGCCCGCCCCCGCGCGCACGGGCGCCGCGCCCGGCCGGGGTCACTTCGCGCGCACGCCCTCCGGAGCCCCCGTCGCGTTCGGGAACCTGGGCTTGAGATCGTCCACGCCCCGCTGTGGGTTCGCGATCGCCGCGAGATCGGCGCGCTCCTTCCGCTTCTCGGCGGTGTCGATCCCGGCGCGCTTGTCGCGCGCCTCCACGAGGGCGGCCGGCATCTCCCCATCGCGGTTGTACGACCACGCGAGGAGCGGCTGGCCGACCGGGAGGTTGTGCGCGGCGGGGTGTCCCAGGTGTCCGGTGTCCCAGATGTGCCACGTCTTCCCGTAGCTGTTCATCTTCTTCTTGAGCGCCGCCTTCTCGGCCACCGACGGCACGCCGGGCAGCGTCAGCTGGCCTGAGAGGATCTCGTAGTTGTGCGGGTGCCAGCGCTGCTTCTCGTCCTCGGGCAGGCCCTCGAACATCGCCTCGGAGATGATGTACTCGACCCCGATGATGTTCGCGTCCTTCGTGTTCCCGTCGAAGATCACACACTGCGTGAACTCTTCATTGATCCCTTTGCAATAATGATGGGCCTCCATGTGATGGTCCGGGTTCTCCTTCATCACGTGGAACCCGTCCAGGTAGTGGTCGATCGCTCGCACGGGGCTCAGGTCCTGGAGCGCCTCTGCGCCCTTCTCGAGGATCTTCGTGTCGATCTTCTTCTCCTGTCCCGGCGGCGCGCCTCGATTCGAGGGCGGCGCGTCCGCCTGGCCGCAGCCGGCGGAGGGCCCAGAGGCAAGCACGAACATGGCAATCGCAAGATGAGGACGTCTCGCCATCGTCAGGATCTCCCCGGAAATGCGGCGTGCGCGATCGGCCAATCGGCCAAAGCAGCGTGCAAATCTGCGGCCACCTCCGAAAAAAGCGCGCGCCCCCGGATCGCGGGGGCAGGCCGTGGCCCTCTTGCGCAGGTTGTGGCGTTCTGCCACGGGTGAATTACCGCGCTGCGCCATCGTGTTTCCGTATTGCCGCGCGACTCCGGCCATGGTTAACCGGTGAGCGTTCCAGGACGCACCGTGTCATCCAGCGCGCCACCCTCGCTCGGGCGCATCGCAAGGGCGCGCGGGGCTCATCCCAATCGACGCTTTGCTTGACTGTCACGGTTCACCTCGGAGCCCATCCTTCATCTCATTGACAAAAAGGGGAGCACCTATGCGCCTCACACGGTATGCGACATGGATCATGGCGGCGGCGGTTGTCATCGCGCCGGCCGCCTGCGGTGACGACACGTCCGACAATCCGAGCAGCTCCTCGACCGGAGCGGGCGCCGGCAGCGGCACGAGCGCCAGCGGCAGCGGCAGCGGCAGCGGCACGGGCGGCAACGGCACCGGCGCGGGCGACAGCACCGGCGGCGGCGGCAACGGCACCGGCGCGGGCGACAGCACCGGCGGCGGCGGCAGCGGCGCCGGCGACGGCGACGGCAGGATCCCCTGCGACGCCGGCTGGCCCGAGGTGGAGAGCGCGATCGCAAAGGATCCGGAGATCGAGGCGGCCGTGGCCGAGCTCGTCGGCAAGCTGAGCGTCGAGCAGAAGGTCGGCCAGATGGTGCAGGCCGAGATCGGCTCGATCACGCCGGACGAGGTCAAGCAGTACAACATCGGCTCGGTGCTGAACGGCGGCGGCTCCTGGCCTGGCCGCAACAAGGGCGCGACGGCGGCGGACTGGGTCGCGCTCGCCGACGACTTCTACCGGGCCTCGGTGGACACGTCGGGCGGCCGCGCGGGCATCCCGATCATCTGGGGCATCGACGCCGTGCACGGGAACAACAATGTCCGCGGCGCCACGCTCTTCCCGCACAACATCGGCCTCGGCGCGGCGAGGGACCCCGGTCTGCTCGAGCGCATCGGCGCCGCGACGGCCAAGGAGGTCGTCGCCACGGGCCTCGACTGGACCTTCGCGCCGACGCTGGCGACCGTCCGTGACGACCGGTGGGGCCGCACGTACGAGGGCTACTCCGAGGATCCCGAGATCGTGAACGCCTACGCGGGCCGCGTCGTGAAAGGCATCCAGGGCGCGGCGAACAGCCCTGACCTCTTCGGCGCTGCGCGCGTCATCGCGACGGCCAAGCACTTCATCGGCGACGGCGGCACCGACAAGGGCGATGATCAGGGGAACAACCTGTCGAGCGACACCGAGCTGTGCGAGATCCACGCCCAGGGCTACCTGTCGGCCATCCCGGCGGGCGCGCAGACGGTCATGGCGTCATACAACCGCGTGCGCGGCGACAAGATGCACGGCAAGGGCGATCTGCTCACCGGCGTGCTCAAGGACAAGTTCCATTTCGACGGCTTCGTCGTCGGGGACTGGAACGGTCACGGGCAGGTGGACGGCTGCACCAACAGCTCGTGCGCGGCCGCGATCAACGCCGGCGTGGACATGATCATGGTCCCGACCGACTGGAAGGCGTTCTACATGAACACCCTCTCGCAGGTGAACTCCGGCACGATCAAGATGGAGCGGGTCAACGACGCCGTGACGAGGATCCTGCGCGTCAAGATGCGGGCCGGGCTCCTCGGCCCGAAGAAGACGAAGGGCGCCCCGTCGGAGCGCATGTTCGCGGGCGAGCAGTCGGTGCTCGGCGCCAGGGAGCACCGGGACCTCGCGCGCGAGGCGGTCCGGAAGTCGCTCGTGCTCCTCAAGAACGCGGGCTCGGTGCTCCCCCTCGATCCGTCGTCGAGCGTGCTCGTGGCGGGCAAGTCCGCGGACAACATCTCGAACCAGGCCGGCGGGTGGTCGCGGACGTGGCAGGGCACGGAGAACACGAACGCGGATTTCCCGGGCGCCACGTCCATCTACAAGGGAATCCAGGAGCTCGTGTCGGCGGGCGGCGGTCAGGCGACGCTGAGCGCCGACGGCGCCGCCGCCTCGTCGGGCAACTTCGACGCTGCGATCGTGGTGATCGGCGAGACGCCCTACGCGGAGATGAAGGGGGATATCCAGCCCGGGAAGGACGCTGACGACAACATCGAACACGCGAAGACGCTGGAGCACGCGCGCTTCCACCCCGAGGACCTCCAGGTGCTCAAGGCCATCCGCCAGGCCAAGCCGGAGCTGCCGATCGTGACGGTCTTCCTGTCGGGCCGCCCGCTGTACGTGAACAAGGAGCTGAACGCCTCCAACGCCTTCGTGGCGGCGTGGCTCCCCGGCTCGGAGGGCGGCGGCGTGGCCGACGTGCTCTTCGGTGTGCAGGAGTTCCAGGGCAAGCTCTCGTTCTCGTGGCCCGGGAGCGAGTGCCAGCGCGTGAACCGCAACGACGGTCAGATGGCGCTGTTCCCCTACGGCTTCGGCCTGAAGACGACGGACCAGGACACGCTCGGCACGCTCGAAGAGACGTCGACCGGGAACGCCTGCAACTGACCCCCTCCCACCGCGCCGCCGCCGCTCGCCGGAGCGACGGCGGCGCCCCTCAGGGCTTCGCGAGGAGCACCACCTTGCCGGTGGTCGCGCGGGACGCGACCGCCGTCATGGCGGCCTTCGCCTCGGCCATCGGCAGCGCCGCCGAGATGAGCGGCTTGATCGCGCCCTGGCCAACCATCGCGTAGAGCGCGTCCTGCGCGGCTCGCGTCACGGCGGGCTCTGCGCGGCTGTAGGTGCCCCAGTAAAAGCCGAGGACGTCGTAGTTCTTCACGAGCATGTGGTTCGCGCGCGCGGCGGGGAAGCGGCCCGACGCGAAGCCGATCACCACGATGCGGCCCTCGAAGGCGACGCATTTGGTGGACTGGTCGAAGACGTCTCCGCCGACGGGGTCGAAGATGATATCGGCGCCTCGGCCCGCGGTCCGCTCCTTGACGATGGCGACGAAGTCCTCGCGCCGGTAGTCGATCGCGACGTCGGCGCCGAGCGCGCGGCAGACCGCCGCCTTCTGCTCGCCGCCGGCGGTCGCGATGACGGTCGCGCCGGCCGCCCTGGCGAGCTGGATCGCCGCGCTGCCGACGCCGCCCGCGCCCGCGTGCACGAGGACCGTGTCGCCGGGCCTGACGCGGGCGCGCCGGTGCAGCGCGAGGTAGCCTGTCTGGTACGTGATGGTCAGCGCCGCCGCGTCCTCGAACGGCATGCCGGCCGGGAGCGCGTAGGTCGTGCGCGGGCCGGCGATCGCGTGCGTCGCGTATCCCCCGGAGCCGGGCAGCGTCGCGGCCACGCGGGTGCCCGGCGGCAGCGACGGCGCGCGGCTCTCGACCACCACGCCGGCGACCTCGAAGCCGGGGATGAACGGCGGAGTCGGCTTGACCTGATGGGCGCCTGCCGTGAAGAGCACGTCGGGGAAGTTGATCGCCGAGGCGGCGATCTCGATCCGGACCTCCCCTTCGGCGAGCGGGGGGTCGTCCACCTCTTCCCAGACCAGGATCTCGGGGGAGCCGAAGGAGTGTCCGCGCCAGGCGTGCATCGTGCGCGGACCTTAGCAGAAACGCCGGGCGCCCCCGGCGCTGCTCCCTGCCCCGGCGTTGCTCACTGACCGACAGCGGAGCGTCGCGCCGGGCGCCCCGGCCGCTGGCTAGCGGACGATCTCGATCGGCAGCTTCGCCGTCACGGAGCCCTGCTCCTCGCCGTCGAACGTCACCTCGACATCGTAGGTCCCCGGCGGGAAGAAGTCGTCTTCCGGGTTGTTCGTGTCGGAGGGCCCGTTCCACTGCCGCCCCGACCAGCGGAACGTATGGGTCGCCGTCGTCGCGTCGACCTGCACGGTCGCCGCCTCGTCCGGCGCGCAACACCCCACGTCGCACAGGCAGTAGCTCTGCGGATCGCCCGCCTCCGACTCCCCGCTGATCCGGTACGCGACGAACGAGAGCGGATCCGCGCTCGGCTCGACGCAGCGCCCGCACCCGTCGGAGGCCGCGATCGCGATCGGAGGAACGCTGGAGTCGGTCGTGACCTCGTACGTGAACTCCGCCGGCTCTCCCACCCGGTAAACGCACCGGCTCGACGAGATCGATATCTTCACGCCCGGGATCGTGCCCTCCACGTCGCGCACCGCGCACGGCTCGGCTCCCGGCGGCGCCCCGCCGCCGCCGGCGTCGGTCCCGCCGCTGCCGGCGCCGCCCGCGCCGCCCCCGCCCCCGTTGCCGCCGCCGCAGCCCGTCAGGCACACGCCGGACAGCACGGCCACCGCCAGAGCTCGAAGCATGTCATTCGCCATTCGCTCACCTCTCATCCTTCGCGCCACCTTGCTCGTCGGCTGTGGCGCACGGGCATCCGCGCGGCAAAGAAGATACCTCCGGCGAGGGCGCGCGAGATCGGCCGGAGCGGGGCAGGGCCCTGGCCGCCCCGGGCAGCGGTTGTGCCACCCTGGGCCGCCGCGCGCCGGGAGCGCGCCGGCCGCGCTGGCGTCACTCGGCCTCGGGGTACCAGCACGCCACGCGGTGGCCGCTCCCGGGGACGAGCTCCTCGAGCGGCGGGATCTCGACATCGCACTTGCCCTCTTCCGCCTTCCGGCAGCGCGGGTGGAACACGCAGCCCTCGGGCGGGTTGATCGCGCTCCCGGGCGCGCCCGGGAGCAGGCGCCGCGCCTTGCCCCCGCGCTCGATCGAGGGCGTCGCCTCGAAGAGCGCGCGCGTGTACGGGTGGTGCCGCCGCTCGGTCACGCGCTGCGCCGGGCCGATCTCGACGATCCGGCCGAGGTACATCACGGCGACGCGGTGGCTCACGTGCTCGACCACGCGGAGGTCGTGCGAGATGAACAGGAGGCTGAGCGAGAGCTCGTCCTGGAGCTCCTCCAGCAGGTTGACGATCTGGGCCTGGACCGAGAGATCGAGCGCGCTCACGGGCTCGTCGCAGACGATGAAGTCCGGGCGCACCGCGAGCGCCCTGGCGATCGCGACCCGCTGCCGCTGCCCGCCGGAGAGCTCGTGGGGGAAGCGCTCCATCATGTCCGGCCGCAGCCCGACCCGCTGGAGCACGCCCTCGACCATCGCGGTCTCCTCGTCGCGGCTCCGCGCGAGGCGGTGGATCACGATGCCCTCGCCGACGATCTCGCGCAGCGTCATGCGCGGGTTGAGCGAGCCGTACGGGTCCTGGAAGACGATCTGCATCCGCCGGCGCATGGCCCGGAGCGCGCGGGCCGAGAGGGTCGTGAGGTCCACGCCGTCGAAGAGGACGCGGCCGACCGTGGGCTCGACGAGCCGGATGGCGAGGCGCCCGAGGGTGCTCTTGCCGGAGCCCGACTCGCCGACGAGGCCGAGCGCCTCGCCGCGGTCGACGTGGAAGCTCACCCCGTCGACGGCCTGCACGAACGCCGGCTTCGCGAAGGGGCCGCGCTGGACCGGGTACAGCTTCGAGAGCCGCTCCGCCTGGACGAGCGGCCGCTCGCCCCGCGCGCTGTCGAAGCGCAGGCTCCCGGGGGGCATGCTCTCGGGGCGCAAGCTGTCGGGGCGAGCGCTCTCGGGGCGCATGCTCTCGGGCGGCATGCTCTCGGGGCGTGCCGCGCCGGCGCCGTCGCTCGGACCGGGCGGCGGGAGGCCGCGGTCGCGCGTCACGCGGCGCCCTCGTCGCCCGCGCGCCCCGGGCCCGTGAGGAGAAAGCAGCGCGCCGCGTGGCGCCCCGCGCCGGGCGGGACCGCGTACATGTCCGGCGGCTCGACGCGGCAGCGATCGAACACGGCCTCGCAGCGGTCGCTGAAGCGGCAGCCGCGCGGCGGATCGCGCAGATCGGGCAGCCCGCCCGGGATGGTCGGCAGGCGCAGCGAGCGCTGGCCGCGCACGCGGGGCGGGCGGAACCCGCGCGCCGGGATGCTCCGAAGGAGGGCGCGCGTGTACGGGTGCGACGGCGCCGCGAGCACGTTGCGCGCGGGCCCCTGCTCCACGACGACCCCGGCGTAGAGGACGACGATCTCGTCCGCGAGCTCGCCGACCACGGCGAGATCGTGGGCGATGAGCAGGAGGCTCATCGACGTCTCGGCCTTGATGCGCTCGAGGAGGTCCAGGATCTGCGCCTGCGTGGTCATGTCGAGCGCGGTGGTCGGCTCGTCGGCGATGAGCAGCGAGGGCCCTGGCGCGAGGGCCATCGCGATCATGACGCGCTGGCGCATCCCGCCGGACAGCTCGTGCGGGTAGCTGTTCGCGCGCACCTCGGGCTCGGGGAAGCCGACCTTGCGCAGCAGGCTCACCGCGTAGAGCCGGGCGTCGCCGCGGGACATGGGCAGGTGCAGCCGGACGGCCTCGGCGATCTGCGCGCTGACCGTGTAGACGGGGTTCAGCGAGGTCATCGGCTCCTGGAAGATCATGCCGATCTTCCCGCCGCGCACGGCGCGCATCTCGCGCTCGCCGAGCGCGAGGAGGTCCTGGCCGTCGAGCTCGATCGAGCCGCCGTCGATGGCCGCGTAGGGCGCGGGCAGGAGCCGCAGGATGCTGAGCGCGGTCACCGTCTTGCCGCACCCCGACTCGCCGACGAGCGCGACGGTGCGCCCGCGCGGCACGGTGAACGACACGCCGTCGAGGGCGCGGGTGACGCGGCCGTCGGCGGTGAACGAGACGCGGAGGTCGCTCACCCGGAGCAGCGCGGGCGGCGGGGCCTCCTCGGCCACCGGCGGCGGCGCCGGGCGGAGCAGCGGGAAGGGGCGCACGCTCGCCGCCGAGCGCTGGGTGACGGCGGGCTCGTCGTCGTCGAGCAGGCCGCGGGCGAGGGGCGGCGCCCCGGGCGAGAGCGGCGGGGCGCCGGGCGTAAGCGGCGGGGCGCCGGGCGTGAGCGGCGGGGTGCTCGGCGTGAGCGGCGGGGCGCTGGGCGTGAGCGGCGGGGCGCTGGGCGTGAGCGGCGGGCCGGACGCGGGCGGGACGCTGGGCGTGGCGGGCCTCCCGCCGCGGTCGTGCCGGATGAGCGGCAGGGGGAGCGAGTGCCGCGCGCCGGCGTCGTCGTCCTCGTCGTCGTGCCCGGTGCTCACCGTACGTACACCTCGAGGAGAGGGCCGGCGCCCTGGGAGATGCCCATCGAGGTCGCGGCCCCGACGGCGTCGCTGCCCGGCGCGAGGATGGCGATGCCGTGGTCGTCCTTGCGCCGCCTGGCCCAGTCGCGCACGAGCGAGGTGACGTCGATCCGCAGCGGCGTCGCTGGGCGGCGCCGCACGATGGCGGCGGCCTCCGGGATCGACAGGCGCGGCTGCCGGCCCCACGTCGCCGTCTCCGAGCGCCACGGCTCGAGGATGCGCGCGACCTCCAGGGTGAGCGCGCGCTCGGCGGGCGGCGCCAGCGGGGCGGGCTCCAGCAGGACGAACGCGCTCGCGATGTCGGCGTCGACGCCGAAGGTCGGCGTGAACCGGAGCAGCAGGACGACGTCGCCCGCCCCGGCGTGGCCGAGCGCGACCGCGTCGGGCACGCCGGGCGCGGCCGCGGCGCCGCCGTCCTCCGCGAGGACGGCGAGGTCCGCCGGCGGGAGCAGCACGCGGCGCGCGTCGATGGGCGAGGGGAGGTCGCTCGGCGGCCGGCAGCGCCCTGCGACGCAGTAGCGGGCCCCGCAGACGCCCGCGCCCGCGCACACGCCCGCGTCCGTCGCGGGGGCGGCGCCGCAGCCCAGGAGCGGCGCCGCCGCGACGAGCAAGGCCACGGGCGCGAGGGCGGCGAGCAGACGCACGGCGGGGGCGACCATAGCAGAGGGCGGCCCCGCTGGCAGGGCGCGGTTCGCTGGGGGCGCGGGGACGTCGCGTGTCCGGGGCGCCGCGGGGAGGGGAACGAAGGGGGAGGGGAACGAAGAGGGAGGGGAACGAAGGGGAGGCGGTGAAGAAGCGGAGGCGATGCGAGGCCGCGGGCCTCGCGATTCCTGTTGTCGGGCAGCGGCCGCTCTGCTGGGATCCCGCGTCGTGCGCGTTCGAGCCATCGCCGCCCTGAGAGCGCTCGTGATCCTGGCCACCTTGCCTGTGGCGCTCGCTGCCTGCGGGAAGAAGGCGCCGCTCGGGTCGCCGTGCCGCGCCGACGACGACTGCGCTTCCGGGCTCGCGTGCCACCGGGAGCAGTGCTTGCACGAGGGGAGCGCCCGGCGCCTCCGCGACGAGGAGCAGCGCGCCTCGGGCGGCGCCAGCGCGAGGAAGGTCGGCGATCGCGTCGAGGTCGAGTGGAAGGGGGCGTACAAGCCGGCGATCATCACCGGCGTCGTCGCCCCTGGCTCCTACCGGGTCCACTTCGAGGGCTACGACGCGCAGTGGGACGAGGTCGTGACCGAGGCCCGCATCAAGGGCGGCGCGCGCCCGGGTCCGGGGTCGAGGAGGGCGACTCCGGCGGCGAGCAGCTCGCTCGCCGAATGGCGGAACGAGGGGGCCGGGGCGCGAGCAGCTCGCCGGCAGGACCGGGGATGGCGCCGCGAGGGCTGCTGAGCGGCCGTTCGTTCAGCGGGTCTTCGCGCGCGGCGAGACGGCGGCCCTCCGCCGCGAAGCGACGCGGTGACGGGCCGGCCGGCGGCCCATTCGGCGCGCGGATCCGCGCGCCGTGCGGGAGCTCATCCACGAGGAGCGCCCCCGCTGCCGGCGCATCATACGGCACGACGTGAGTGCCAGAGGGGAGGTCGCATGACGAGCGCGGGACTTTACACGGAGGGCGGGTACCTGGAGAACAACAAGACTTGGCACGCGGAGGACTCCCCGTGGAAAGCCAAGCAGATCCTCCGGATCCTGGAGAAGAACCACATCCAGCCGAAGGTCGTGTACGAGGTGGGGTGCGGCGCCGGGGAGGTCCTGAATCAGCTGCATCAGCAGCTGCCGGCGTCGGTGGAGTTCCACGGCTACGACATCTCTCCCCAGGCGTTCCAGCTGGCGAAGGCGAGAGAGAAAGATCGGCTGACGTTTCATCAGGAAGACCTCCTGGAGAAGGATTTCCAGTGCGACGTCCTGATGATCATCGACGTCATCGAGCACGTGGAGGACTACTACACCTTCCTGCGGAAGCTGAAGGGCAAGGCAGAGTACAAGATCCTGCACGTGCCCCTGGACCTCTCGGTCCAGGCGGTCCTGCGGATGAAGCCCATCCTCGACGTGCGCAGGAACGTGGGGCATATCCACTATTTCGTGAAGCAGACGGCGCTGGCGAGCTTGCAGGAGGCCGGCTACGAGATCGTCGACTATTTCTACACCGCCGGATCCGTGGAGCTCTCGAGCAAGTCCTTCAAGGCGAAGCTGCTGAGGTATCCGAGGCGGCTCTTGTTCGCGCTGGATCAAGACTTCACCGCCCGCGTGCTGGGCGGGTATTCGCTGCTCATCCTCGCGCGATGATCGATGCCCGGGGGGGCCCGGCTCGACGGCAGCGCGGGCGCGCCCGCTCGGCTCAGGGCTTCCGGGCGACGGTGGCCCACATGCGCAGGTCGACGACCAGCGCGAGCTCGCCGCCGCGCTGCCGCGCCTTCGCCTCTTCCTGCCGGATCCGGTCGACCCCCGCCGCGAAGGCCTCCGGCGTCAGCAAGGCGAGCTGGCTCGTGTCGCGCGGATCGATGCCCTTCGCGAGGGCCTCCGAAGCGGGGACCTGCCGCTCGATGTGCGCGGCGAGCCTCGTCCCGTCGACGCGGAACCCGCTCTCGTCGAGCCAGCGCCGCACGGTGTCCACCGATGCGTACCGCTTCAGGTCGAGCTCCCGGGTCGACTCGAAGTAGTCGTAAACGAACCAGCGGTCGATCCCCTGGTGCGGATCGAGGCCGATGTTGATGAGGATCCCTCCGGGGCCGAGCACCCGGTGCGCCTCGGCCATGAACCCGCGCGGCTCACCGAAGTGGTGCAGCGCGTTGATGCAGAGCACGCAATCGAACCCGGCGTCGGGAAAGGGGAGCTGCTCCGCCGAGCCGTGGACGAGCGTCGCCGATGGCAGGCGAGCGCGCGCTTGCTCGAGCATGCCGGGCGACGCGTCGAGCCCGGCCACCTCGAACCCGTTCTTGTGCAAGAGCTCCAGCCAGTGCCCCGTCCCGCACCCCACCTCGAGCGCGCGCCGCCCTCGTGAAGGCCCGAGCACGTCGAGCACCACCTGCTCGGCCCCGGCGTACCTGCCCCCCTGATAACGCCGATCGAAGACCCCCGCGATCTGTTCGTAGTCGGTGCGTGTCATGCCGTGTCTCCTCGGGCCTCGCGCCCGGCCTCGCCGTCGCCAAGCTCGCCTGTCGCAGCCGGGCCGCCGTCGCGCCGGCGCTCGGCAGTGAGCCTGCAATATACCAGATTTGGCCTCCTGTAACCCCGGCTAGCGCCGAGTCAGGCGCGCGGCAGACAGCGATCCGCGCCATGCGGCGATCAGAGGAGCATGCTATGGGAATATGATCCCTGCCCCGAGCAGACGCCGGGGCGCGCACGTACCGCCTTGCTTCAAAAGTGCGCCTCAGACCACGACGCCGCGCATCGCCGAAATGTCTCGGCGTGCGCCAGGTGCGCTCCACCGGAATGGCTGGTCACTCCATGAGCAAGACAATGCCGCCCGACACCGATCGATCGGTACCGTTCCTCCGGCGTTCCCTCGCGGCGGGCATGTCCGCCGTGGCGCTCTTCTGCCTCACGGGGGTTGCCTGTACCGGGCAGCTCGGCAACAGCGACGGCAGCCCTGGTGGCGACATCAGCGACCCCATCGATCCCGTCACCGGGCAGCCGACGGCGCAAGACTGCAGCGTCGCTCGAACGAGCCCGAGCGTCCTGCGCCGCCTGTCCCGGCTCGAGTACCAGCTGACGCTCCAGGATCTGTTCCAGCTCGCCGAACCGCCCGTCGTGGACAGCATCCCGGAAGATACCGGCCAGGGCGGATTCCGGACGATCGCCGCCCTCCAGAACGTCTCGGATCAGCATCTCCGCGCCTATCTGGCGACGGCGGAGTCGCTCGGGCAGGAGCTCATGGCGGACGAGGCGCGCCGGGCTTCGGTGCTCGGCTGCGAGCCGGAGGCCGCCGATTGCCTCGAGCGCTTCGTGCAGCGCTTCGGCAAGCTGGCGTATCGAAGGCCGCTGTCGGCCGAGGAGGTGAGCGACCTGGTCGCGCGAGCGACCGACGTCGCGCAGGACAGGGCGGACGCGTTTCGCTTCGTCATCGAGGCGCTGCTCACCTCCCCCAGCTTCCTGTTCCGGATCGAGGTCGGCGCGAACGGCGCCGAGACGTCGCCCCTGTCATCGCTGGAGCTCGCCTCGCGGCTGTCGTTCACGCTCTGGGGCCGGTCGCCGAGCGCGGCGCTGCTGTCGCGCGCGGAGGCAGGCGAGCTCGACACGCCCGATGGGCTCCTCGCGGTCGCCGAGGAGATGGTCGAGGACGAGCGGACGCCGCTCTTCTTCAACGCCTTCTTCAAGCAGTGGCTCACCTTCGAGCAGCTCCGCCCGCCGACCAACCCGGACGCGTCGACGCCCGCCCTGCTCGCGGACATGATCACCGAGAGCGAGCTCGTCCTCGACGAGCACGCCTTCACCCCAGGCGTCGATTTCTTCGACGCGCTCACCGCGAACCACACGTACGTCACCCCGGCGCTCGCGAAGTTCTACGGTCTCGAGGCGACGGGCGACGGCGTGACGCGCGTGGAGCTCCCGGCCGGGCACCACCGGGCGAACACCGGGCTGCTCACGCACGCCAGCCTGATCAGCGCCAAGAACGACGGCGACCTCATCGCCGTGCGCGGCCAGTGGCTCCGGGCGGCCTTCCTCTGCCAGAAGATCACCATCCCCGCCGGGCTGCTCGAGGAGCTGGAGAGCGAGCTGTCCGGCCTGAGCTACCTCGAGGTCCTCGAGAAGCGCAACACCCAGGCGGGGTGCGCCGGCTGCCACGCGCTCATCGATCCCATCGGCGTCGGCTTCGCCCAGTACGACAAGGAGGGGCGGTACGACGGGAGCATCGGTATCGACGAGTTCGGGCTGGAGCCGCGCTTCCAGGGCGCAGCCAACGAGTCGTTCGACTCGCTCGCCGCCCTGGCGGCGGAGCTCCGGCGCAGCCCCGATCTCGCCGCCTGCGTCGCGGAGAAGCTGTTCACGTACACCCAGGGGCGCGAGCCCGCGGTCGAGGATCGCTGCGCCATCGACGCCGCCGCGGAGAGCTTCGCGCAGGACGGCAACCGGTTCCGTTCCCTCCTGACCGCCATCGTGCGGTCTCCGGCGTTCCGGCTGCGGAGGGCGCCAGAGTGATGTGCTCGCAAACCGTCCGACCGATGATGGAAGAGGAGTGTCGCCAGTGAAGATCTCGAGAAGAGCTCTGCTCCGCGGCGCCAGCGTCGCGGTCGCCCTCCCGTTCCTCGACGCGATGCGGCCGCAGCGCGCCAGCGCCGCGCCGGCGGACCCGAAGCGCTTCGTGGCCTTCTTCGTCCCCAACGGCACCGATCCCGGCGCGTGGCACCCGCGCACGGCCGGTCCGCTCTCGGCCGAGGGCCTGACGCCGTGCCTCGTGGACATGAAGGGCTTCGACGCCGAGCGCGAGTGGCCGGCGGGGGATCCGATCTGGCGCGATGTCACGATGGTGTCCGGCGTCGATCACCAGGTGATCTGCTCCGACATCCACAGCCCCGCGATGGCGCTCTGCGCCCACACCGACGGCGGCGGGCAGGCGGTCCCGAAGAAGGCGACGCTCGACCAGTACCTGGCCGATCACATCGCGGCCGAGACCCCGTACCGCAGCCTCAACCTGTCTCCGACGGGCGACACGGCGGTCACGCAGGGCTTCATCTCGTTCCGGGACGGCGGTCAGGTCGAGGACGCGTTCCGCGAGCCGGCCACCCTGTTCGACACGCTCTTCAGCAACCTGGGCAGCCCGAACGAGGAGATGGACAACATCCGGCGGCGCCGCGCCAGCGTCCTCGACTGGGTGAGGGAGGACGCGAGGCGGCTGAACCAGCGCCTCGGCGCAGCGGACCGGGCGCGCGTGGAGCAGCACCTCGAGTCGGTGTTCGAGCTGGAGAGGCAGATCCAGTCCACGACCCAGTCGAGCTGCACCGTCCCCGGCAAGCCCGCGCGGGGCCTCGACCTGCACGGCAAGTTCAAGCAGATGATCGATCTCGGGCTGCTCGCGCTCACCTGCGATCTGACGCGGGTGCTCGTCTTGCAGTACTCGAACAGCTGGGGTCTCGACTTCTCCGGCTACGACCTGCCCGACGGCGTGGGGACCTGGAGCGACCACTTCATCTCGCACAAGCTCGGCGACCGCGATCGCGCGACCGACCTCGACAGCCTGCCGCAGGCGGAGGCGATGCGCATCGCCAACGCCCGCGTCGTGCAGACCTCGCGGTTCAAGGTGCGCCGCTTCGCGTACCTGCTCAACGCCATGAAGGCCGCGACCACCGCGACGGGCAACCTGCTCGACGAGTCGCTCGTGCTCTACACGTCCGAGAACGGCGACGGCGACTCCCACGGTCGGAAGAACATGCCCATCATGCTCGCCGGGCACGTGGGCGGCTTCGAGACGGGCCGCGCCGTGCACGCGAACAACGCGCCCACCGGCGCGCTCCATTGCTCGATCATCAACTACTTCGGCGTCGAGCTGTCGAAGTACGGCGACCCTGCGGGCGGGCCGATCGCCGGCCTGTAAATCTCCCGGCGTCGCGGGCGACGGCGGAACTGGCTCGGCGCGTCGAGGCCGGCCGCCGCGCGGACGGCCTCGACCGCCTGGGCGCCGAAGCGCTCCGTTGAGCAGCTCGTCCGCTGCCGGCGGGCAGGGGACGTGCATTCGGTCCGGGCAGCGTGAATCCGAGCGGGCAAGAGCGGTACAGCGCACCGCGAGGGAGCGGCAGCGCGCGGCGTGACCAGGCGGCGCGCGTCTGCTGAGAGCGAGCGCCGTGGGCGCCAGAGGAGGGGGGAAGCATGGAGCTGCTGGGGCGGTATTGGTGGGTGATCGCCGTGAGGGGCGTCGTCGGGATCCTCATCGGGATCCTGTTCTTCCTGTGGCCGCTCCCGTCGCTGGCCACGCTCGTCCTGCTGTTCGGCGTGTGGGCGCTGCTCGACGGCTGCGCCGCGCTCGCGTCCGCGATCGGCGGCCGGGGCGGGGGGATCACCGTGGTCGAGGGCCTCTTCGACATCGGTATCGCCCTGCTGACGTTCTGGCGGCCCATCATCACCGCGCTCTCGCTCTACGGCCTGATCGCGGCGTGGGCCATCGTGACCGGCATCTTCCGGATCATCGGCGCGGTGCGGCTCCGGCACGTGATCGCCAACGAGCTCTGGCTCGGGCTGAGCGGCGTCACCTCGGTGATCTTCGGCGTCCTCATGGTGGCGCTGCCGGCGGCGGGCGTGCTGGCGATCAGCTGGCTCATCGGGTCGTTCGCGATCGCGGTGGGGGCCATGCTCCTGGCGCTCTCGCTGCATCTGCGCCGCGCGGCGGGCGCGGCCGCGCCGGTGCGCGCCAACTGACGCGCCCTGCCCGGCCGCGGCGCGTCCGTGGACGCGCCGCGGGGAGGCCGGCGCCGGCGACCTGGAGCGGCGGCCTGCCCGTCAGTCGATCTGCAGGTGGTAGTGCGCGGGCGTCGTCTCTTCGATGACCAGGACGCCCCCGACCTCGGAGGCGCTCTCGAGGAACGCGCGCTTCTCCTTCGGCGACATGGTCCTGCTGCGCACGTCCACGGCGCCTCGGCGCAGGTGCGCGGAGACGTAGACCCCCCGGTCGATCTGGTCCTGGATGACGGCCTCCATGGCGGCGACCACCTGCTCCGGCGGCTTGCCCGAGCTCGCCCGGTACGCCTTCGTGATCTCCTGGACCGCCGCCTTGTTCCGGTAGAGCTTGAGGAGATCCTCGCCGAGCCTGAGCTTCGTGAACATGGCCCGGGCCTGTCGGTTCGCGTCGCGTGTCCCGCTCGTGATCACGAGGTGCTCGCGCGTGCGGCGCGCGTAGCCCCGGTCGATCCGCTCGAGCTTGGCGGCGATCGGCGCGGGGAGCGTCACGCCCGGGAGCACCTCGTACGGCGGCGGGGTCCACGGCTCCGTGGGCACCGCCTTCCCGAGCGCCGTCAGGGGCGGCAGCTGCGCGCGCCGCTCCTCCTCCTCCGACGGCAGCTCGTCGCACTCGGGCTGGCTCGCCGCCGCGGCGGCGCGCGCCCCCGGGGGCCGCGGCGCCGCGCTCGCCGCGCTCGCCGCGCCGGCCGCGCTCGCCGCGCCCTGGGCCCGCGGCGCCGCGCTCGACGGCGCCGCGGGCGCGCTCGTCTTTGGCCAATCGAGGCCCGGCAGGTCGATGCCCGGCAGCTCGACGGACTCGAGCTTCTCCGTGCATCCGGCCGCGCAGAGCAGCGCGGCGGCGAGGGCGCACAGGCGGTGCGGCGGCTCCTTGGAGCGTTCCTTTGCGGCGGCTCGGCGTGTCGGAGGCATCGGCAAAGCCGCGCCAGCGTGCCATGGCGCGCGGCGCCGGCGAAAAAAACGGCGGCGCGCGGCCGAGCGCCGCCGAGCGCCGCCGAACGCCGGCCGCGCGACGCGTCGCCGGCGATCTCGACGCGCGCGGCCCCACATCGGCTACAGAACCCCTCATGCCCCATGTTCCCTTGACCGGCCGTGTCGCCCTCGTGACCGGCGGCGGCACCCGCCTCGGCGCCGCGACCGCCCGCGCGCTCGCCGCCGCGGGCGCCGACGTGGCCGTCCACTACGCCACGAGCGGCGCCGGCGCGGACGCCGTCGTCGACGAGGCGCGCTCGCTCGGCCGGCGCGCCGTCGCGCTCCAAGCCGACCTCCACGATCGCGCGGCGGTCGCCGCGCTCGCCCGAGCGGCGCTCGACTGGTCGTCTGGCCGGCTCGACCTCCTGGTCCACAACGCGGCGAACTTCGAGCGGGTCCCGCCGGCCGAGCTCTCCGCCGACGCCTGGGATCGCGCGCTGGCGCTCAACGCCACCGCGCCGTACCTGCTCACGCTAGAGCTCGCCTCCGCGCTCCGCGAAAGCCGCGGCAGCGTCGTCGCGATCGTCTGCGTGAGCGCCGAGCGCCCGTGGAAGAACTACATCCCTTATTCGGTCTCGAAGGCCGCGCTCGCCCACCTCGTCCGCGGCCTCGCGGTGGGGCTCTCGCCGGACGTGCGCGTCAACGGCATCGCGCCTGGGACGGTCCTTCCGCCGTCGTCGTATGACGAGGCCACGCTCGCTCGCCTCCGCGAGCGCATCCCGCTCCGGCGGCTCGGCGAGGCCGAGGACATCGCGCGCGCCGTGGTGTTCCTCGCGGAAAACGACTTCATCACCGGCCAGATCCTCGCGATCGACGGCGGCGCTTCGGTCGCGTGACGCGCTGCCTCCCCTGCGGGGCGATCCGCGCGCGGGGTCGGGCGAGCGCTTTGGCTTGAACGACCCTGCCCGATCGACCCATAGTTTGAGCCCCATGAGCACCACGCCCGAGACCAGCGCCGCCCCCGTCCAGGCAGATCCTGCCCACAGCGCGCCCACCGGCAGCGGCCCCGCCGAGGCGCCCGCCGCTGCGGCCGCCGGCGCCGAGGCCAAGCCGGCGAGCCACGACTCGACGCTGCCGGAGGCCCTGATCGCGTTCATGCTGGATCGCTGGGCGCCGGCGTCCCGCGAGCTCCCCGAGCCGATCGCGCACGCGGACGCGTTCGCCGCCCGCCGCCGCGCCCTGTCGAAGCTGTTCCCGGCGGAGACGCTCATCATCCCCACGGGGCACGAGAAGGTGCGCTCCAACGACACGCACTATCGCTTTCGCCCCGGCTCGGACTTCTTTTACCTGACGGGCAACCTCGAGCCGGACTGCGTGCTCGTCCTGCAGCCGCAGGAGGGCGGCGGGCACCGGGACATCCTCTTCGTCGAGCCGAACCCCGGGCGCAGCGACAAGACGTTCTTCACCGATCGCGCCAAGGGGGAGCTCTGGGTCGGCCCCCGGCTCGGCGTCGAGCAGAGCCGCGCGCGCTTCGGCGTCGACGAGTGCCGCGGGCTCCCCGAGCTGGACGCGTACCTGAGCGGCCTCGTCGGCACGGTGACGCGCCCGCACCGCGTGCTCCGCGGCATGTCCGATCGCGTCGACAAGCTCCTCGCCAAGCACGATCGCGACAAGCAGCTCGGCGAGGCGCTCTCGGAGATGCGCCTCCTCAAGGACGCGCTCGAGATCGAGGAGCTCGAGGCGGTGGTCGCGTCGACGAAGCGGGGCTTCGAGGACGTCATCCGCGCGCTCCCCAAGGGGCGGAGCGAGCGAGAGCTCGAGGGCGTCTTCAACCTGCGCGCCCGGGTGGAGGGCAACGACGTCGGTTACGGGACCATCGCCGCGGCGGGCCACCACGCCTGCATCCTGCACTGGACGAGGAACGACGGCGCGCTCGAGCCGGGCAAGCTCGTGCTGCTCGACGCCGGCGTCGAGGGCAACGCGCTCTACACCGCCGACATCACCCGGACGCTGCCGATCAACGGGAAGTTCTCCAAGGAGCAGCGCGAGATCTACGAGCTCGTGCTGGAGGCGCAGGAGGCGGCGATCCACGAGGTGAAGCCGGGCAACGACTTCATGGAGCCGAACCGGGCGGCGATGCGGGTGCTCGCCCGGGGGCTCGAGCGGCTCGGCATCCTGAGCGTTTCGGCCGAGGAGGCGCTCAAGGAAGACAAGCAGTTCTACCGCCGGTACTCGCTCCACAACGTGAGCCACATGCTGGGCCTCGACGTGCACGACTGCGCGCAGGCGCGGCAGCAGGTCTACAAGTACGGCAAGCTCAAGCCGGGGATGGTGCTCACGGTGGAGCCCGGCCTGTACTTCCAGCTCGACGACGAGACCGTGCCGGCGCGCTATCGCGGCATCGGCGTGCGCATCGAGGACGACGTCCTCGTCACCGAGACGGGGTGTCGGAACCTGTCGATCGATATCCCGCGTGCCGTGAGCGACGTGGAAGCGTGGATGGCCGGCCTCTGGGCGGCGCCGAAGTGACGTGAGCGGCCGGCGGGGGTGAGCTTCGCGGGCCCGGGCGGCATTCCACGCGCGGGGGAGCCGCCGGCGGAGGGAGGGGCGCGGGCGGGCGGCGGGGGTCCCCCCACAAACTCGCGCCTTGTGGGGGGCTATTGCCACTCGGACGGGTGAGGGAGGACTGGGGGCGACTCGCTTCGATGCGGGCCGGCGCTCGGGTTTGTGGGGCCCACCCCCGCCGCCCGCCCGCGCCCCTCCCACCGCCGGCGGCTCTTTCCAGGGGAGCAGCGAGGGCGGGAGAGGGGGCGCTTGCCGAGCTCGTCAGGGGGAATGTGGGGGCGGTTCCAGGATGTTCACGGTCGCGATGATGCTGCGCTGCTGATGCCGCGGTCATGGGCGCAGCGGGCGCGCGGGCGCGGCGCGGTGACGCGTCGGGGCGCAGTACGTCGACGCCAGAGCGATGGCTGCTCGGGGACGGCGGCGCTACCCTGCCGATGAGGAGACCCCTATGCACAAGTCTCGCCTTCAGCGTGGGTCAGGGACCGCAACTCACCCAACCGGACGCGCGGTCGCGACGTCGTTGCTCGCGGCAGCGGCGCTGGTCGCGGTGTCCGGCGCGGCCAGGGCCGACGGAACGGACAACCGCGGCGCCGGGGTCGCGCTCGCGGCGCGCTCCCCCGGGATGCTCGAGCCTCGCCTCCCCGGATACGTCAGCCCCGCGCTGCCCGGCGACGTCCATCGCTCCAGCGGCCTCGATGTCCTGAACGAGCCGGTCGCGACCGCGGGCGAGCCGCTGCACGGGCTGGCCTCCGAGCTCGACGAGACCAGCTACGACATCCCCGGGCAGATCGTCGTCGACGCGCGCGACGACCTCGACGAAAGCTCGCTCGCGGCGCTCGTGCGCGACTTCTCGCTGACCGCCATCCCGACCGCGCTCGCCTCCGAGACCCGGATCCAGATCGCCACCGTGGAGGGCTCGGTCAACGAGACGCTCCAGCGGCTCGCGCAGGACCCGCGCGTGGAGGCCGCCGAGCCGCTCGCGTGGGTGCGCGCCTCGTTCGCCGCGAACGACCCGCTGCTGAAGGACCAGTGGCACATGGCGCGCGTGGGCGCCGAGCGCGCATGGGACTTCGCCACCGGCCGCGGGGTCACCGTCGCCGTGGTCGACACCGGCATCGCGTGCGAGGACCACGGGCCCTTCACCAAGGGGACCGACCTCGCGTCGACCGAGTGCGTCGAGGGATGGAACTTCGTCACCAAGACGAGCCACGCGAACGACGACCAGGGCCACGGCACGCACGTGGCGGGCACGATCGCGCAGTCGACCAACAACGGCATCGGCGCCGTGGGGCTCGCGTTCCACGCGCGGCTCATGCCGGTCAAGGTGCTGAACGAGAGCGGATGGGGCACGACCGCCGACGTGGCCGACGGCATCCGCTGGGCGGCCGAGCACGGCGCCCACGTCATCAACCTGAGCCTCGGCGGGCCCCGCAACTCCAAGGTCCTCCAGAGCGCGATCGACTACGCGATCTCGCGCGGCGCGGTGGTCGTCGCGGCGGCCGGCAACACCGGCGGGCGCGTGCAATTCCCCGGCGCCTCGGACGGCGTCATCGGCGTGAGCGCCACCGACGCGAACGACAAGATCGCGCGGTTCTCCTCGCGCGGTCAGGGCGTCGACGTCGCGGCGCCCGGGGTGAACGTCACCCAGCAGACCATCTGCAACCGCGGGCGCGACAAGTGCGAGGGCTACCCCGTGTACAGCGGCACCTCGATGGCCGCGCCCCACGTGGCCGGCGCGGCGGCGCTGCTCGTGAGCCTCGGCGTGTCGGACCCGCGCGCGGTCGAGGACGCGCTCCGCGCGGGCGCGCGCGTGGTCGACGACTCCGACGGCGGCAAGCTCCTCTACGGGGCCGGCATCCTCGACGCCGCGAGCTCGGTCGTGCGCGTCACGCAGAGCCACATCGCCGTGCGGCTGCTCGCGCTGCTCGTGCTCGCGACGTGGGTCGGCCGCCGCGCCCGCAAGAAGGAGGCGAACGCCACGAGCCCCTGGCAGGCAAGCTTCCTCCTCCCGGCGCTCGCGGCGGGGCCGGGGCTGTTCTTCTTCGCCCCGTGGCTCCTGCCGCGCGTGGACCTCGCCGTCGACGTGCTGGCCCGGCCGATCGCCGATCTCGACCTGCTGATCGGCGCCTCGGTCCACCGCTGGCTGCCGCTCGCCAACGCGCTCATCCCGCTCGGCCTCACCTCGCTCTTCTTCGGCGTGAAGAAGCTCCGGCCGGCGATCGCGGGCCTCTCCGTCGGCACGGCGGCCTACCTCACCTCGGTCGTCGCGCTCGGCGAGGTCGCCGGCCCCCTCGGCCGGATGGCCCTCATCGTCTGGTGCGCGGTCAACGCCGCCGCCTGCCTCTGGATCGCGCGGACGAACCTCTCCACGCGCTGAGCCGGCGCGCCGCGCTGAGCCGGCGCGCCGCGCTCGCCCACGGCCGTGCGCAGGAGCCGGTCGTTATGACCTCCCCGTCAAAACGAGCTAGGATGCCGGCCATGCGGTCCGGCACCTTGCTCCTACCTTGCGCGCTGCTCATCGGGGCGTGCGGCGGCTCTTCCAGCGAGACGCCGTGGCCCGCGGAGCCGGAGCGCCCCGCGCTCGGCCCCGCCGACGAGGCGGCGCCGGAGCCGATCGACTCGAACGCGATCCCCGAAGGCGCGGCCGAGGGCTCGGCCGGTCAGGCCGACGCCGGCCGCTGAATCGACGGCGGAGGACGGCATGGCGGACAGCCGGATGGCGGGCGCGCAGCGAAGGGCCTGGCTCTCCGCGGCCCTGCTGTCCGTGGCGCTGCTGGTCGCGCCGCTCCTCTTCTGGCTGCTCGTGCCGCGCCCCGCGCCCGTGATGCCGGCGCGGCGCGAGCCCGCCTCGGCGCTGCTCCCGCCGCCGCAGCCGGAGCGCGCGGCGCCGCGCGAGGTCGAGGTCGAGGCGCCGCCGGCTCCGCCGCCGCCGCGCGAGACGACGGTCGCGCGCGCTGAGCCGGTCCGCGGCGTCGTCCTCGATCCGGAGGGCCGCCCGAGCGCCGGCGCCGTGGTCCGGTGCCGCGACGAGCCGGGCATGACCGCGAGCGCCGACACGGAGGGCCGCTTCGAGCTGCCGCCCGAGGCCGACGGGTGCACCGCGACCGCGGCGCAGCCCCCGCTCGGGGACGCCGAGCCCACGCGCCTCGCCGCGGGCCGCGACAACGTCCTCCACCTGGTCGCGGCAGGCGCGATCGCGGGCGAGGTCGTGGATCAGTCGGGCAGGCCCGTCGAGGCGTACCTCCTGGCGATCGAGTCGTTCGTGCCGGCTGGGGACGCGGTGCGCGGGAGCGTCGACGGCCGCGCGCGCCAGGTGACCGATCCGGGCGGCGCGTTTCGATGGAACGCGCTCGCGCCGGGCCGCTACGTGCTGACGGTGAGCGCGGCCGGCCGCCCCCCGACGCGGAGCTCGGGGGTCGACGTCGAGGCGGGCCGCACCACCGAGGGCGTGAGGATCGTGCTGCCGCAGGGGGCGACGCTGAAGGGCAGGGTCATCGACGCCGCCTCGCGGGCGCCGGTCGTCGAGGCCCAGGTCGAGCTCGACTCCGTGACCTCGTCCGGCGCCAACGCGATCTCGCTCGTGCTCACCGACGCGAACGGCGAATACGCGCTCGAGGGGGTGCCGGCGCGCGGCCCGTTCTCGGTGCGCGTGCGCCACGAGGACTACATGTCCAAGATCGTCTCCGGCCTCGACGCGCGCGGCGCGGGCTCGGCGCGCGCCGACATCGAGCTCCGCATGCTGGACGACGGCGGATCGCGCGAGGAGCTCACGGGCATCGGCGCGATGCTGTCGGTCTCCTCGAGCGGCGTCACGATCGCGGGCCTCATCGATGGCGGACCCGCCGCGTCCGCCGGGCTCCAGCAAGGCGACGTCATCGTCCGCATCGACGGCGAGAACGCGAAGGAGCTCCCGCTCGCCGACTGCATCCAGCGCCTCCGCGGCCCGGTGGGGACGCGCGTCTCTGTCGGCGTCGAGCGGGACGGGCAGGTCATCGACGTGACAATGCGGCGCGACATCGTGGTTCGGTGAACGTCGGGGCCCCGAGGTGCTAAGGGTCGGTCCATGTCCACGCGCCCTACCGCGCTTCCCCCGGCCGGAGCTCCGGACGTCCTCTACCTGATCGACCTCTCGGGCTACGTCTTCCGCGCCTACCACGCGATCAGCCCGCTCTCGAGCCCGAGCGGCGAGCCGACGCACGCGACGTACGGCACCGTCGCGATGCTCTCGAAGCTCGTCGACGAGCGGAAGCCCGCGTACCTCGGCGTCGCGATGGACTCTCCGGGCAAGACGTTCCGCGACGATCTCGACCCGCGCTACAAGGCCCACCGGCCGCCGCCGCCGCCCGACCTCGGGGTGCAGATGAACCGATGCCGGGAGATCGTCGAGGCGTACTGCATCCCGATCTTCATCCAGGAGGGGCTCGAGGCGGACGACCTCGTGGCCGTCGCCGTCGCGCGGGCCAAGGAGCGGGGGCTGCGCGTGGTCATCGCGTCGAGCGACAAGGACCTCATGCAGCTCGTCGACGGCGACCGGGTGATGCTCTGGGACGCGATGCGCGACAAGGTCTACGGGCACCCCGAGGTCGTCGCGAAGTTCGGCGTGCCTCCGGAGCAGGTGCGCGATCTGCTCGCCCTCGTCGGCGACAGCTCGGACAACGTCCCCGGCGTCCCCGGCGTGGGCCTGAAGACGGCCGCCGAGCTGCTCGCGCAGTTCGGCTCGCTCTCGGCGATCTACGCCCGCCTCGACGAGGTGAAGAAGCCTCGCATCCGCGAGTCGCTCAAGCAGCACGAGGCCGACGCGCTCCTGTCGCAGAAGCTCGTGACGCTCGACGGCAGCGCCCCGGTCTCGCTCGACCTGGAGACGCTGCGCTACGGCGGCGCGGACACCGGGAGGCTCCGGGAGCTCTTCACCGAGCTCGGGTTCTCGCGCTTCCTGAAGGCCGTCCGCGCGCCCGAGCCCACGGCGCGCGCGTCGACCTACCGGGTCGTCGCGACGCGCGAGGAGCTCGAGGCGTTCGCCAAGTCGGCGCGCGCGGCCGGGCGCCTCGCCATCGACGTGCACGCGACGAGCCGCGAGCCGATGAGCGCCCACGTCTGCGGCGTCGCGCTCGCCTGCGAGCCGGGGCAAGCCGTCTACGTCCCCCTGGGCCACCGCTACCTCGGCGCGCCGGCCCAGCTCTCGATGGGCGACGTCGACGCGGTGCTCGGCCCGCTGCTCGCCGACCCCGAGCTCCCGAAGGTCGGCCACGACGTGAAGTTCTGCGAGGTGGTCCTCCTGCGGCACCGCATCGGGCTCGTCGGCGTCGCGTTCGACACGATGCTGGCGAGCTACCTGCTCGATCCCGAGGGGAAGAACCAGCTCCACGAGCTCGCCGAGCGCGAGCTCGGCGCCAAGGTGCAGACCCTCGACGAGGTAGCCCCGAAGCGCCGCGGGCAGGCGCAGCGCGGCCTCGACGAGATCGAGATCGGCGAGGCCGCGACCTACGGGGCGGCGTCCGCCGACGTCGCGCTCTCGCTCACCGACCGGCTGCGCCCGCGGCTCCGCGCCGAGCGGCTCGAGGATCTGCTCGTGCAGATCGAGCTGCCCCTCTCCGCGGTGCTCGCGGAGATGGAGCTCACGGGCGTCCTCGTCGATCCGCAGGCGCTCGCGCAGCTCGGCGCGCAGATGACGACCGAGCTCGCGGCGCTGGAGCAGAAGGCGCGCGAGATGGTGGGGCACGACATCAACCTGGCGTCGCCGAAGCAGCTCGAGACCGTCCTGTTCGACGAGCTCAAGCTGCGCTCCCAGCGCAAGACGAAGACCGGCCGCTCGACGGACGCCGACGTGCTGGAGACGCTGGCGGAGGACCACCCGTTCCCCGGCGTGGTGCTCGAGCACCGCGTCATCGCCAAGCTCAAGGGCACGTACGTGGACGCGCTGCCGCGCCTCGTGCACCCGACCACGGGCCGGATCCACACGCGCTGGAGCCAGGCCGTGGCCGCGACGGGGCGGCTCTCGTCGCAGGATCCGAACCTGCAGAACATCCCGATCCGCACGGAGCTCGGCCGGATGATCCGGCGCGCGTTCGTCGCGCCGCCCGGGAGCGTGATCGTGAGCGCCGACTACTCCCAGATCGAGCTGCGCGTCCTCGCGCACCTGTCGAAGGATCCGGTGCTCGTCGACGCGTTCCGCACCGGGCAGGACGTGCACGTGCGCACGGCCATGGAGATCTTCGGCGTGGACGAGGCGGGGGTCACCGACGAGATGCGGCGCCGGAGCAAGACGATCAACTTCGGCGTGATCTACGGGATGGGCGAGGCGGCGCTCGCGAAGCGCCTCGACATCTCGCGCGCGGAGGCGGCGCGCTTCATCGACGCCTACTTCGCGCGCTACCGCGGCGTGCACGAGTTCATGGAGCGGACGATGGCCGAGGCGAAGCGCTCCGAGTCGGTGCGCACGCTGCTCGGCCGGCGCAGGCTGCTCCCGGACCTGCGCAGCAGCGACCGGATGCGCCGCGCACAGGCGGAGCGCATCGCCCAGAACACCCCCATCCAGGGGACGGCGGCGGATCTCTTGAAGCTCGCGATGGTGCGCATCCCGCGCCCCGTGGTCCCCGGCGCGCGCATGGTGCTCACGGTGCACGACGAGCTCGCGTTCGAGGTGCCGATCGAGGCGGTGGAGGAGGCGAAGGCGAAGGTGCGGGAGGCCATGGAGTCGGTCTTCCCGCTCGACGTGCCGCTCGTCGTCGACATCGGCCACGGTCCCACCTGGGCCGACGCTCATTGAGGGGCGGACACCCGCTTCGGATACGGGCCCATCTCGGCGTTTTCGGTGCTCGGCGTACCGGAGTACGCCTCCGCGCCGAAAACGCCGAGCTGGACCCGTCTCCTGTGCGGGTGCCCGCCGCTGGCGTCGTACGGGGGAGAGTGGAGAGGGGCGGAGCTGCGCTCGCCGCGGCCGCGACGGCAGCGGCGGAATGGCAACGGGCCTACGGTGGTGCGGGGGGACAAAACGACGACGCCCGCTTCACCTTGCGGTGAGCGGGGCGTACGTACGGAGGGGTTGTTGCTCAGCCCGCGGCGGTCTTGGCGGCGACGCTCGCCTTGTGCAGCGCGAGGGCCAGGCGGCTCTTCACACGCGACGCGCGCTTGGCGGGGATCGTCCCCTTCGAGGCGGCGCGATCGAGCGCGCTCACCGCGGCGGTGACCAGCGCGGTGGACTCTTGCGGGACGCCCTTCAGCCCGGTGCGCGCCTTCTTGACGACCGTGCGGAGCTCCGACTTGGCGGCGCGGTTGCGCGCGGTCCTGGTGATGCGCTGGCGGTTGCGCTTGTCGGCGGATGCGTGATTGGCCATGAGAAAAGCTCTCCTACTTCTTCGCCTGCGCCTCGGCGGGCGTGGCAGCGCGCTGGGCGTCCGGCGCGTTCTGATCGTAACCCGCCGGATGGATCGGGAACTTGGGGGTGCCGTGAGCGCGCTCGAAGCGCTTGCGGCGGGTGCCCGAAGTGCGCGCCTTGCGCCGACGGATGCGCTGGGTTTGCTGAGTCGCGGAAACCATGGGGGCGCGCATTCTACCTGCGGGCACCCTCATGTCAACCGGGACGTGGGGCCCTCCGGTGCCCGGGTCCGCCCGGGGGTCGGGGCCCCCTGAATTCCCGGGAGCTAGGGCCGGATCGTGGCGTTCACCGAGAACGAGGGCTTCGAGAACGGGCCCACGTTCGCGGCCTTGAGCGCCGCCTGCACGCAGCTCGACTGGCCGTTCGAAGCCGCCCAGCCGCTGACGCTGACCTTGCTCACCTGGCCGGTCGACGAGAACGTGATCTGCGCCCGCGACACGTCGTCCGCGCCCGCGACGCACGCCTTCGCGTTGCCCATGACCGAGCCGAGCGCGGCCTGGACCGAGCCCTGCGACGGCTGCTCGGGGACGTTCTGCTGCCGCAGCGGGCCCGAGGCCGGCACCGGCGCCTCCGACACCACCGACGGCTGCTTCTCCCCCTCGTCGCCCACGGCGGCCTGCATGGCGGAAGGCAGATCCCCCGGCTTGCCCGCCGGCGTCGGCGCCGCCGCCACCTTTCCCTGCTCCGGCTTCGGCGCCGCGGCGGGCGCAGGCGCCTCGGGCGCAGCCGCTGGCGCCGCCGCGCCGGCGCCGACCGGCGCGGCGGCCGTCTTGGGCGCCGCGGCCAGCCTCTCCGCCGTCACCGTTTCCACCGGCTGCGGCTCGGGCTCCGCGTTCTCCGCCGGCGCGGCGGGCGCGGCGGCGACCGGGGCAGCAGGCGCTGCCGGCTTCTCCTCGCGCGGCGCGGCGGGCGTCACGTCCGTGGTCGGCGCTGCCGCGGTGGCGGTCGCCGTCTCCTGCTGCGACGGCGCCTTCGTCTTCACCACGACGGCCACCGCGGCGGCCAAGCCCAGGGCCGCGAGCGCCGCGCCGGCGATCATCCCGCCGGACCGCTTCTTCGCAACAGGCTGGGCGACGGGCGCGGACGGGGCGCGCGGCCTCCTCGCGGACACCGCCGCGACCGCGTCCTGCCTCTCGCTCTCGAGCGTATCGGCCATGCCGAGCGGCGCCTTCTCGGCGGCCTCCACGTGCTCCGGGGGGACCGACGCGCTGAGCCGGTTGAGATCGATGACGCCGGAGTCCTCGGTCACCCCCTCGGCCGGCCGCAACGCAGGCGACGACGCGCGCATGACGCCGGAGATCGACCCCCGCCCCGGCGGCGACGACACGCGCCCTGGCGGCATCGAGCCGCGTCCCGAGGCCGGCAGCGGCGTGGACAGCGGGCCGCGTCCGGACGGCACCGGCGTGGACAGCGGACCGCGCGCGGACGGCACCGGCGTCGAGAGCGCCGGGCTGCTCCCCGTCGCGCCGCTCGCGCGACCCGGCGCCTGGCTGGCGCGCTCGGCGATCTCCTTCAGCGACTGGCGTTTCTTCTCCGGGGGCCGCGAGGCGCTGCCGCCCGACAGGCGCGCTTCAGACTTCGAGGCCCTGCCTGCTTCCGATCCGTCCGCCATGGTACTGCGCTCTCCTGCGGTGCGTGCTTCTCGCGAAATGTCCCCGGCCTGCTCCTCGCCAGGCTCTGCGGCGAGATCCGGGGCTGCGAGGAGGTCGGCCACCGCCGCCGCATCCTCCGATCGCCGGGATAGAGCGACCTCGACGATGCGAGCTGCCCGCGTCTCCCACGCCGCCTCGTCGACGGTGGGGGCAGGCCAATCGTTGAGCATCTGGTCGAGGTCGAGCTTGCTGGTGACGTTCATTCGGCGTCCCCTCCGAAACCACGCTCCGCGAGGTATGCGCGGAGCTTGCGGCGCGCCTCGTGGACGCGCCAGGCGACTGTTCCTTCCGGACACCCCAGGATCCTGGACGCGTCCTCGTGGGGCACGCCGTCGATGCACACGAGGATGAGCGTCGTCCGCAGCGTGTCGGAGAGCGTATCGATGCCGTCGCAGAGCGCGGCCGCGAGCTCGCGCCGCTGGGTCGTCGCGGCCGGATCGACGCCGTGGCTCGGGCGCGTCTCGAGCAGCAGCGCCTCGATCCGCGGATCGTCCGTGGGGGTCGAGTTCCTGGTCGGCTTGCGCGCCCGGATCATGTTGAGCGAGAGGTTCACGGCGATCCGGTAGAGCCAGGTGAAGGGCTCGCTCCGCCCGTCGAACCGATCGAGCGCCTGATAAGCCCGGACGAAGGTCTCCTGGGTCACGTCCTCGGCCTCCGCGCCCGAGCGGACGAGGTGGAACGCCAGCCGGAAGATGCGCTTCTGATATCGACGGACCAGCACCCCGAACGCCTGGGCATCTCCGCCCCGGGCTTGATCGACGAGCTCACGATCGGTGGTCTTGGCCATCCTAGCCGCCTCGCGGTGCGAATTGTCTCCCGCGCACGGACGACAGCGCAGCCGCGGACAGCTCTTCGCGACGGCCGCTGACCGTCTCGGCGAGAGAAGCCCCTCGCGGCGAGCCCTGCTTCGCGGAGGCGGAGCAGGGCGATGAGGAGGCAAGTTCCACGTTCAGGCGCGCGAAGATAGCCGAACACTCCTCCTAGGACAAACCATGCGCCCTGGACCTTGGGCGTCGCGGCGCGACTTCGACCGGCCCGGCGGTACGCCCGCGCCGGCGCGCCCCGGCCGGCGCTTGCCCGGCGGCGGCGCCCTGGCCGGCGCGGCGCCGGGCGGGCGCCGATCGGGGCGCGGCCGGCGCGCTGGCCGCGCTCGCCCGCGTCGCTGCTATGGTCGGCGGATGCGACGCTTCTCGAGCTGGATGCGCACCCTGGGGCTCATCGCTGCGGCCTTCGCAGGGGGGGCGGCGACTTCCCACCTCGCGGGCGCGAGCACACAGGCGCAGAGCCCCTACGCGCCGCTCGAGCAGCTCGCGCGCGTGCTCGTGCTCGTCGAGAACAACTACGTCGAGCCGGCGCAGCGCAACAAGATCATCGACGGCGCCATCAAGGGCATGGTCGCGGAGCTCGATCCGCACTCCGCGTACATGAACGCCTCCGAGTTCGCCCAGTTCCAGGAAGAGACCGGGGGGACGTTCGGCGGCGTCGGCATCGAGGTCGACACGAAGGACGACCAGATCACCGTGATCGCGCCGATCGAGGGCTCGCCTGCGGCGCGGGCGGGCATCCGCTCCGGCGACCAGATCATCGCGATCGACGGCCGACCCGTGCGCGGCGAGCGCCTCGACAAGCTGGTGAAGATCATGCGCGGGGCCCCCGGCTCGCGGGTGAAGCTCACGATCCGCCGGCAGGGCGCGGCCGAGCCGCTCACGTTCGACCTCGCGCGGGAGCAGATCCACGTCACGAGCATCGCCGCGAGGCGCCTCGATCGCGACGTCGCGTACGTCCGCGTGAAGCAGTTCCAGGACGGCACCCACGAGGAGATGCTCCGCGCCGCGGCGACGCTGCGCGCCGCATCGAAGGCGCCGCTGGCCGGGGTGATCCTCGACCTGCGCAACAACCCCGGCGGCCTCGTGCACGAGGCGGAGGCCCTCGCCGACGAGTTCCTCTCGTCGGGGACGATCTACTCGACGCGCCAGCGCAACCAGGTCGTCGACGAGGCGAAGGCGCACGACGGCGGCGCGTTCGCCTCGCTGCCCGTGGTCGCGCTCGTGAACGAGTACTCCGCCAGCGCCGCCGAGCTCGTCGCGGGCGCCCTGCAGGACAGCGGTCGCGCCACGGTCGTCGGCGCGACGACCTTCGGCAAGGGGTCGGTGCAGACCATCTACGAGCTCCCCGGCGGCGCCGGGGTGAGGCTCACGACGATGCGCTACTACACGCCGAAGGGGCGCTCGATCCAGGCCCAGGGCATCCGGCCGGACATCGTCATCGAGAGCGCGCAGCAGTCGCTGCCGGCCGCCATCCTCCGGGAGCAGGACCTCGAGGGGCACCTCCCCGCCGAGGGATCGATCGGCGACGGCTCGCCGAGGGCCGTGCTCGTCGAGAAGCGCGCGGCGGCCGCGGCGCGCGGCCCTGAGGGCGACGTGCCCGCCGATCCCACCCGCGGGAGCGATTTCACGCTCGCGGTCGGCTACCAGCAGCTGCTTCGCGCGATCCCGGCGAGGCGCTAGCGCGCGAGGACACGCGCGGAGCGACCGGCGCCGATGGCCGCTCCTGTCCGCGCCGGCCCTCGGCGCCGGCCTCGGGCCTCGGCCGGCGTCAGGCCTCGGCGCCGGCGCGGAGCCCGGTCGTCACCGCGTCGAGCACGGTGCGCGCTCTCCCGGCGATGGTCGCCCCCGCCGCCAGGATCCCGGGGGCGGCGCGGACGCCCTCGCACCGCACGCCCACCGACTCCAGCGCGCCCGGCCGCTCGCCGCGCGGCCAAGCGACGACATCGAGCTCCGGGCCCTGCATCGAGCTCACCACGCCGAACGCGCCGCGCGCGTCGCCCAGCGTGACGGGCGCCTCGACTGAGAGCGCGAACGGCGCGCCGCCGCGCGCCGGGAGGTCGGGACCGGCGCCGCGCTCGGGCGGGGCATACACGATGCCCCCGCCGGCGAGGCCGCCGATCGCCAGGATCACCGCGTCCGCGGCGAGCGGCACGTCCTCGCCCTCCACGTGGACCGAGACGCCCTCGCCAGGTCCGCCCGGCCCCCCGGGGGCACCGCCCACCGCGCGCACGCGGCCGTGGCGCCGCGCCGCCCCGATCGCGGCGAGCAGCGCGTCGCGCGCCGCCTCGAAGCGGAGCCCCGCCGGCGAGCCGGCGCCGATCAGCGCCTCGCCCACGGGGACGCCGAGGCGCGCCGCGAGCGCCTCGGCCCGCGGCGCGCGCGCGCCGAGCCAGGGGCCGAGCAGGATCGCCCCCGCGCCGCCCGCGCCCTCGAGCGCCTGCCGGAGCCGATCGAGCAGCCAGGAGAGCCGCGCCGGATCGTCGTGCCGGGCCGCGAGGTCGCCGTCGGCGATCTGCCGCTCGTCGTCGAAGCGCAGCACCGGCGCGTCGACCGGCAGGAAGCGGAGCCCCCGCGCCCGGGCGAACGGCTCGTCCGTGAGCGCCTCCGCGAGCGCGTCGGCGTCCCAGGCGGCGCGCGCGGCGCGCGGGATGAGGACGCGCGTGCGGCGGAGCGAGCCGAGGTCGAGCAGCGCGCGATCCCGGCCGCGGGCCGGGCGGATCCGGCCGGCGACGGTCGCGAGGCGCACGCCGGACGCCTGCGGCACGTCCCACAGGCCGAGCTCCGCCGCGAGCTGCCTCGCCGCCGGCGCGAGATCGCCCGCGGGCAGATCGCTGCCGAGCAGCCGCGCGGCCCGCTCGACCTGCTCCCACGGGACGTCGTCGACCGCGCCGCCCGCGAGCGCCGTCTCCCCGACGCCCGCGGAGATCACGGTGACCTGCGCCCCGCGCCGCCTCGCGCTCCACGCGGCGGCGAGCCCGGCGACGCCGGCGCCGATCACGAGGATCGATCGCGCCACGCCCTCTCCTCCGGCTCCCGCGCGGAGCGCGGCGACCGGCGATCGCTGTCCTCGCACGCCGCCGCGGTCGCCTCGTCGCCCGCGGGCGCGCCGAGCTCCGACCGCACGCTGGCGATCGCGAGCGCCTCCTGCCGCGCCTGCTCCGGGCCGAGCGCGACCGCGCGCGTCATCGCCTGCCGCGAGAGGAACTCCACGGCCTGCCGCATCCCGTCGCGCGGCGGGAGCGAGAGCTCCTGCGCCACGATCTGCCCGCACCGCGCCGCGCAGCGCATGCCCCCGCACGCGCCGAGGCCGAGGCGCGTGCGGCGCGCGACGTCGGCCACGCTCCGCGCGAGCTCGTGCCGGAGGACGTAGCGCACCTCGGCCTCGATGACGGGCTCGCAGGGGCACACCGTCGCCGCCTCGCGTGGCCGCTCGCGCACGCGCTCCTCGATCCGGAGCGCGCGCGAGCCGTGGCGGTAGACGAGCCGCCGGGCGGCCACCGCGTCGATCTCCATCCGCCGCGAGAGCGCGAGCGCGTCCACGGGGCGGTCGCCGCCGGGCAGCGCGGTCGTGTGCGTCACGCAGCGGGCGCCGAGATCGAAGCGCCGCGCGAGGACGTCGGTCATCTCCTGGGCGAAGAGCCGGAAGCTGGCCAGCTTCCCCCCGATCATCGAGTAGAGGCCCGGCGCGCCGTGCGCCGCGTGGTCGATGATCTGGTGCTCGCGCGAGAGCGCGTCCTCGGTCGGCCCGTACGCGTAGAGCGTTGGCCGCACGCCCGCGTACGTGCCGATCGCGCGCGCCTCGTGGATCTGCGGGAACACGCGGGCGATGCCCTGGACCAGGTACCTCACCTCCTCGCTCGTCGCGCGGACCTGATCGAGGTCGCCGTAGAAGTCGTCGTCGGTCGTGCCGATGACGCTCATGTTCTGCCAGGGCTCGAGGAAGATCTGACGGCCGTCGATCGTCCTCGCCATGATCGCGTAGTTGGTGAGGCGACGGTCGAACACGACGTGCACGCCCTTGCCGGGCCGCACCCGCGAGCTCGCGGCGGGGAGGCCCGCGAGCGACGCCGTGATCGGCGACCACGCGCCGGTCGCGTTCACGACCGTGCTCGTGCGGAGCCGCCCGCCCTCTCCGGTCACGCGGTCCCGGTAGCGCACGGCGACGACCTCGCCGGTGTCCTCGCGGCGCTCGACCCGCTCGACGGTGTGCCCGACGTACACCTTGGCCCCTCGCTCGATCGCGTCGACGGCGTTGGCGATGCAGAGCCGCGCGCCGTCGATCCCCCACTCGTCGAAGCTGAAGCCGCCCACGAGATCGCCGTGCAGCCCCGGCTCGAGCCGCCGGAGCTCGTCGGGCGAGAGGCGCGCGTGCGGCTTGCCGCGCTTGAGCGGCTGGTACTTGTCGTACGCCTCGAAGAAGCCGTCGGCGAGCGTGTAGAGGATGCGCCCGTGCCTCGCGTCCTCGAACGGGACGAGGAAGGGGATCCGGAACAAGAGGTGCGGCGCGATCGCCTGGATGTGCCCCGAGTCGCGGCACGAGTTCTCGGTCACGTGCGGATCGCTGGTCAGGTACCTGAGCCCGCCGTGGATCATGCCGCTCGAGTTCCCGCTCGCGCCGAACGCGAGATCGTTGCGCTCGAAGAGGGCGACCTTCAGGCCCCGCTGCGACGCGTCACGCGCGACCCCCACGCCGTTGACACCGCCGCCGATGACCACGACGTCCACGTCGGTGTCGGCGCGGCGGGCCGGCCTTGCGGCGCTCGAGGGGAGGATCGTCACCTGCGGCGTATTAGCATGCCAGAACTTTTCCACGAGCGGGCCCAGCCTCGCGCGCGGCGCTGCAGATGCTGGCCGAGACCGCCCGCCCGAGACCGGCCGTCAGCCGCGGACCCGGATCGCCCAGGTCAGCTTCGCGAGGTTGCGGAGCACGTTCGGGACGCGGCGCGTGAGGTTGATCGAGGGGCGCCGCTTCTCCAGCACGCGGACGGGGATCTCCTCGATCCGCAGGCCCGCCCGGTAGGCGCGGATGACGAGCTCGCTGGCGAAGACGTCCTTGTCCACGACGCACTCGCGCACGATCCCGAGGAGCGGCTCGCGCAGGAACGCCTTGAGCCCGTGCGTGTCCGTCCCGCGGAAGCCGAGCGTGGCGCGGAGGAGCCCGTTGTACATCTGGCTCGCCGCGTGCCGCGCCCACGGGCGATCGTCGCGCGCCCCCTGGATGAGCTTCGAGCCGATCACCATGTCGACGCCGCCCGCCCGCAGCATCGCGATCGCGCGGCGCTGGAAGTCCACGTCGCACAGGTCGATCTCGTCGCAGAGGACGAAGCGCCCGCGCGCCCGCTCGATGCCCGCGCGGAGCGCGGCGCCGTAGTTCGGCTCGCCGATCGAGAAGTGCCGCACTTCCGCGTACTTGCGCTCGAGCTCGCCGGCGATGGCGAGCGTCCCGTCGCGCGAGCCGTTCTCGGCGAGCACGAGCTCCCAGCGCCACCCGAGCGGCAGCAGCCGCTCGCGCAGGTCCACGACGGCGGCGTGGAGGATCGCCTCCTCGTTGTACACGGGGATGACGATGGAGATCTCCGGCGCTTCGCCCGCGTCCCCGCGGCCAGGCTCGGCGGCGCTCACGGCGCACCTCCGAGGAGGGCCTGCGCGCGGAGCGCCGCGTCGCGCCCGAAGTGGAGCGCGTCCTCCATCGAGGAGTAGTTCCAGCCGCCGTACCGCCCGCATGAGAGGATGCGCTGGCCCTCGAGGAACGGCCGCACGGCCTCCAGCGACCCGAAGTAGCTGTGATCGAACACGACGTACGCGTGATCGATGCGGCGCAGCCGGGCGAAGCGGACGGCGCTCGGGGCGGGGATGAGGCCCATCTCGACGAGGCCCTCCGCGACGCGGGGGAGCAGCGCCGCGAGGTCGGGCTCGGCGCGATCGGCGAGCTCGACGTAGAGGCCGGCCTTGCCCGGCGGGGCCATGGCGGGGGAGAAGTTCGAGTAGCAGCCCACGCGGTAGAACGGGTACTTCGCCTCCGGGACGTAGACCCAGTGCAGCGGCTTCCCGCACGGGGTGTCGAGCGCCACGTCGAGGTAGTGGAGGTGCGTGCAGCGCAGCCGGGAGGCCGCCTCGGCGACGGACCGAGGCGCGTCCGCGAGGAGCCTCACGAGGGCAGGCAGCGGCGCGGACGAGATCAGCACGTCGTACCGGACGATCTCGTCGTCGAACACGAGCTCGCGCGCGCGCCAGTCGATCGCCGCGGGCGCGCGGCCGAGCTCGATCGCCGGGGTGCGCGCGTCCCGCGGCCGCTGCTCGGCGAGCGCCCGCGCGAGCCCGTGCGTCAGCTGGCCGATGCCGAGCCGCGGATAGAGGAACTTCGCGTTGTAGCCGAGCTCGCGGTCGTTCAGCCCGACCGCTCCGGCGAGCACGTCCTCGAGCTTCGGCAGCGGGACGAAGCGGGAGCACCAGTCGGCGGTGATCTCGCTCGGGTGCACCCCCCAAAGGCGGCTGTTGTAGGGGATCATGAAGTGGCGGCTGATCCCCTCGCCGAAATGCGTCAGGCAGAACTCCTCGAAATTCCTGGGCTCGGGCCGGTCCTTGGCGAAGTGCGCCTCGATGAAGCCGCGGAGGCACTCGTAGGCGACGGCGGGCGGCAGGCCGAAGGTGTTCGCCTGGAACGGATAGCGGGTGTACGTGCCGTTCGACCAGATCATCGAGCGCCGCTCGATCTCGAGGGGATCGGGGCCCAGCCAGCCGAGCGCGAGCGCGCGGGTCGCCGGGTCGCGCAGGTGGAGGAGATGCCCTGTCCGATCGAAGCGGAAGCCGTCGTCCTCGAGCGTGATCGCGTGGCCGCCCGGGCGCGGCAGGCGCTCGAACAGCCGGTGCGGCACGCCCGCTCGCCCGAGGTGGTACGCGGCCGCCATGCCCGTCAGGCCGGCGCCGAGGATCGCGACGGGAACGCTGGAAATCGTGGGTCGGGTCATCGCTCGCGGCCCGGCCGCGGCCGCGGCCGCGAAGACACCACCTCCCCGGTGCGCGGTCAAGGCGCGGTGCCCGGCCGGGGCGCTCGCCCATGCTGGATTTCCTGCCCTCGGCGTGAGGCGGCCCGAGCTCCGCGCGCGCCGGCGAAGAGCGCCGTTGGCGCCTCCGCCCAGAGCGACTAAGTGTGTCTAGGTCCCGTCGCGCGCGCCCGGCGCTCCGCGGCGTCCGAGGTATCCGAGGTCGAAGATGCCCATCCCCCGCCGGAAGTCGGTCCAAGTCACCGGGAGGACCCTCTACCTGACCGAGGACCCGGAGCTCTTGAAGCAGCAACTGGCGGGCGGCGAGCTTCGCTTCGATCCCGCGCAGCACGCGCTGATCGACAACATCTCGACCGACGAGCTCACGCCGGGCTGGGTCTGTTACTACTACGACGAGACGCTCGCCCGGTACTGCCTGGTGGGGCTGCGCGGCGGGCTCGTCGAGCGCGACGCCATCAAGAGCGGCGGCTTCGGCGTCATCGTCAGCGGTCGCTCGAAGGGGTGCGGCAGCTCGCGCGAGACGGCGCCGTACTCGGAGCGCGAGGCCGGGATCCAGATCGTCGTCGCGCGCAGCATCGAGAAGATCTACGGCCAGAACTGCCAGAACATCGGGCTGCTCACGACGACCGACTTCTCGCTCCTCGATCGGCTCGCGCGGGGCGAGGAGATCCCGATCGGCGAGTTCACGCGCGGGCTCGACCCGATCAGCGCCGACGTCGTCGAGTACGGCGGCCTCTTCGCCTACAACAAGGCGCGGATGGCCGGAGAGGTCTCGCCGCCGACGCTCGACACGCCGCCGCGGCCCATGACCCTGTGCGAGAAGATCATCGCGGCGCACGCGATCGTGGACGCGAGGGCGGGCAAGATCGGGGTCCCGGCGGTGAAGCCGGGCGATGCGCTCTTCGTCCGCATCGACGTGCGCTTCTCGCACGAGTACGTCACGCCGATGGCCGAGTCGCTCTTCCGGGCGGGCTTCGGGCCAGACGCGGTCGTGACCGAGCCGGAGAGCGTCTTCGCCTTCCGCGATCACCTCACGTTCCTCGATCGCGTGATGCCGGAGGCGCACCTCAAGCTCGGCCTGCGCGAGCAGGCGGCATCGCTCGCGACCGTGCAGCAGGCCTTCACCGAGCGGCACGGGGTCAAGCTGTACGGCGAGGTCGAGCGCGACGGCAGGACCGTGGGCTCCGAGGCCATCTGTCACAACAAGGTGATCGAGGAGCTCGCGCTGCCGGGGCAGATCGTGGCCGGGACCGACTCGCACACCTGCATGGCGGGCGCGCTCGGGTGCTTCGCGTTCGGCGTCGGCTCGACCGACATGGCGAACGCGTGGCTGACGCGCGACGTCCGCGTCGCGGTGCCGCAGTCGGCGCGCTTCAACCTGACCGGGCGGCTCGGGCCGGGGGTCACCGCCAAGGACGTGATGCTGTTCCTGCTCTCGCAGCCGTTCTGGAAGACCGGCCAGGGCATCGGCAAGGTGCTCGAGTTCGCGGGCGACGGCGTCCGCGCGATGGGGCTCGACGAGCGCGCGACGCTCACGAACATGGCGGTCGAGGCGGGCGGCTTCACCGGCATCATCGAGGCCGACGAGGAGATCGTGCGCTACCTCGTCGAGCAGCGCGGGCTCGCCGCGGAGGACGTGCGCGCGCGCATCGTGCGCGCGGACGCCGGCGCGGAGTACGTGGCGACGTTCGACATCGATCTCGCGGCGATCGAGCCGATGGTCGCGACGCCCGGCGATCCGCGGAACGGCGTGCCGCTGCGGTCGCTCCGTGAGGTCGCGGGCGGCGAGGTCAAGATCGACATCGCGTACGGCGGCTCGTGCACGGGCGGCAAGAAGGCCGACATGGACATGTACGCGTCGGTGCTGCGCCGCGCGGTGGAGCAGGGCAAGCGCGTCGCCGACGGCGTGCACCTCTACATCCAGTTCGGCTCCCAGGACATCCGCCGCTACGCCGAGGCGAAGGGCTACCTCGAAATCTTCGAGAAGGCGGGCGCTGAGCTCGTCGACCCCTCCTGCGGGGCGTGCATCAAGGCCGGACCCGGTGTATCCGACCGCAAGGATCAGGTCACGGTTTCGGCCATCAACCGGAACTTCCCGGGCCGAAGCGGACCCGGCCGGGTCTACCTGGCCAGTCCCCTGATCGTCGCGGCCAGCGCGATCGCGGGGAAAATCGCTTTCCCGGAGTCATGACGCAGAGCGCCTATCGCGGAGTTACACACATAGTGGCCGCAATCGGCATCATGGAAAAACGAATGCTTTCCACGGAAGTGCGCCGTACGCTAAGGTGCTCTTCTGTGGCGGATCGGGAGGAGCCCCAAGAGCGTATGACCGACAAGGACACGCTGGCGAAAAACAACGAAGCCTCGAAGACGGACAAGCGGAAGCAGAGCCTCTACTTTCCGGAGTCGATGCTGCAGGAAATCAAGGAGGAAGCGGCGCGGCTCGATCGCTCGCTTTCTTGGGTCGTGCAGCGCGCGTGGAAGCTGGCGCGGATAGACATCAAAAAGCTTCCGAGTGTCAACGACGTGGCTGACGACGAGGACAGCGGCGACTAACATCGCCGCGAGCCTCGCGTAAGCCGCGTCGCTCGGGGATCGATGGGTCGAGAGCTCTTCGCCGCCGGGAAGGACGGTACGCGGATCTATGTCCGCTACCGGGAAGGTCCCGGCGGCATCGGAAGCTTGGCCAGCGGGGTCGGGGCGGGCTCGGAACGCCTCACCGCGGTGCTCTGTGACGGCATCGCGTGCGACGGCTTCATCTGGAAGTACCTGTGGGACGACCTGGCCCGTACGGTCAACGTCGCCCACTGGAACTATCGCGGCCACGGGCGGAGCAGCCTGCCGGTCGATCCGAAGGCGGTCGAGCTCCGCGACCACGCGAGCGATCTCGTCGCGGTGCGCGCGGCGATCGGCGATGGCCCCGTGGTGCTCTTCGGGCACTCGATGGGCTGTCAGGTCATCCTGGAGCACCTGCGGACCCACCGCGAGGGGGTGCGCGGGCTGGTGTTGATCTGCGGCTCGTCCGGCAGGATCACCCACCATTTCAAGGGCACGGACGTGCTCGCGCAGCTCCTGCCGCGGCTCATCGAGCAGGTCGACGCGTACCCGCACATCGCGCGGGCGATCTGGAGCCGCGTGCCCGCGCCGATGGCGCTGCGGATCGCGCTGCTCGCCCGCGAGGTCGACGCGAGCGCGGTCACCCCGGCGGATCTGCTGCCGTACATGCGGCACATGGTCGACATCGACTTCTCGATGTTCCTCCACATGCTGCGCAGCGCCGGCGAGCACTCGACGCTCGATCTGCTCCCGCAGATCGATCTTCCGGCGCTCGTGATCGCCGGCGACCGCGACACGTTCACCCCGCCGCGCCTCGCCGAGGAGATGGCGGCGGCGCTGCCGCGCGGGGAGCTGATGATGGTGAGCGGCGGCACGCACGTCGTCCCGCTGGAGCGCAAGAAGATGGTCATCGAGCGCGTGGAGCAGTTCCTGCTCGAGCGCGTCCTCGGTGGAGCCCCGGTCGGGAGAGGCGCGAGCGTCGGGCCCTCGCAGGCGTCGGCCAGCGGGGAGATGCCGCACCTGCCGGCGGACGATGGATCGGCGCAGCCTTCGGCCAGCGATGAGCCGGCGCAGCCTTCGGCCGAAGGAGAGCCCTCGCCGGGGGATCCGCGCGGGCTGTCGAACGACCGATGAGCCGCCGCGCACCAGACGGACCAGCGCGCGGGCGGCTGCGACGGCGCGGCGGCGCGGCGGCGCGGCGCCTGGTCGTCGCGGCGGCGCTGATCGCGGCCTCGTGCGCACGGCCGTCGTCCGAGCAGGACGGGGGGGCCGCCGGCGCGATCGCGGCGCTGGCGGAGAACGAGATCGCGCTCGCGCCCGGCGGGGTCTCGGCGCGCTCATCGGGCGAGCCGCCCGCGCCCCCGGCGCCGCGCGTTGGAGCGGCAGGGGACGCGCAGGTCGCGCGCGCGGCAGGGGACGCGCAGGCCGCGCGCGCGGCGGAGGACGCGCAGGTCGCGCGCGCGGCGGGGGACGCGCAGGTCGCGCGCGCGCTCCAGCGCTCTCCGCTGCGCGCGCTCCGGCTCACGGGCAAACCGACCGACGGTCGGTTCGAGGCGATCCTGGCCTTCGGCGCGGGCGTCGAAGCAGCGGCCCCCCGCGAGGTGAAGGTGAAGCTCGCGCCGGCGCAGAAGAAGGCCCCGCTCGCGTTCCGGCGTCCGGTCGCGTTCTACCGGCTGGCGAGGGCGCTCGGCGCGCACGTCGTGCCCGCCGCGACGGCGCGCCGGATCGGCATCGGCGAGCTCGCGGCGCACATCGGCCGCGAGCCGAACGGGCGCAAGCTGCTGCGCCGCTTCGCGGTCATGAACGACGGGACGGTCGACGCGCTGGTCCTCGCGCCCGCTCCCGGTCCGCCCGGACCGCGCTGGGTGTCGTCCCGGCGGCGGTCGGTCCGGTTCGATGACGCGCCCGAGCTCGACGTGTGGGCGCGCTGGGCGCGCGCTCGATCGCCGGCGCGCGGCGAGCGCGCCTCGATCCTCCGCGATTACCTGGAGGTGCTCGCGCTCGACTACCTGGCCGGCAACGGGCTCCGGAAGGAGATCGTCATCGACGTGAGCGCGGGGGCCCTCAGCCTCGAGGCCAACGCCAGCGCGTTCCCGCTGCACGTGAAGGCGCACGAGCTGGATCGGCAGCTCGATCGCCTGGTGGAAGCCGCGAGGTTCCCGCGGGCGCTCCGCGACGCGCTCGCGCGCTTCGGCCCCGAGCAGGCCGCCGCGGCGCTGCGCCCCGGCGGGATCGAGGACGAGCTGGTGCCGCCGCGCGCCCTCGTCGAGCTCGAGGAGCGGCGGCAGGCGCTGCTCAGCCTCATCGAGGCGAAGATCGCCGACAGGGGAGAGGACGCCGTCCTCAGCCTCTAGCGCGGCGCGCCGGCCCCGCCTGGGCCCAGCGCGAGCGCCTCGCCGCGCGCGCATCTTGATCTCCGGCGGCAGCGGGGCGATCACGGTGAACGTGATCGACGTGGCGACCCTGCAGCGCTGGACGGAGGACATCGGCTACAGCGCCGAGCTGACGAAGCCGTCGACCCTGCGCATCCGCCCCCGCGAGGAAGGCGTCGTCGAGCTCCCGCCGTTCTACGTCCAGTGCACCGAGAACTGGGTCGTGCTCTCGATGTTCGGCGTGTTCGACTCCATCGACATGCAGGGCCGCGACGAGGCCGGGGCGAGGCTGACCCCCCTGGCCGAGGACACCGGCCAGATGCTCGGCCTGCTCCGTCACCTGCTCGAGGCCAACCGCGACATGCGCACCGCCAAGTTCGCCCTCGACGATCGCAACGAGATCCTGCTGTGCGCCGAGCTGCCCACCGAGTCGCTCGATCGCTCCGAGTTCGTCGACGCGGTCGAGCGCATCATCGAGTACGCCACCGCGTACCGGCACGCGCTGCTCGGCACCGACACCTGAGCGGCCGGCGAGGGACGGGCGCCCTGCCAGCGCCCGGCGCGATCACTTCTGCGTGATCACCACGCGGTTGTCGTCCCGGTACGTGACGTTTCCCGACTCTCCGCGGCAATCCCAGCAGGTCGCCCACGTGAGCCGCCGCCGCACGTAACCGTTGAAGCCGAGCGCGATCGGCCCCGGGTCGCCCTTCAGCAGCAGCGACGACGCGATCCGGTACCGGTCCCCGGGGAGCTTCAGGAACGCGACGATGAACGAGTCGTCGTCGGACTTCCCCGTCACCACGAGCACCTCCTCGCCCGGCACCGGGTTCCAGAGCAGCGGCGAGGTGGTGAGCGTCGTGTTCGGGGGCGGGCTCGCCTCGGGCTGGATCGCCGGCGTGCCGCTCGGCGAGAGCCGCGTCCGGCCCCGGCTGAGCACGACGTTCACGTCGTCGGGCTCCTTGAAGAACTTGACCTCCCCGCCGAGATCGCGGAGCTGCGGCACCGACGCGAGCAGCTCCGCGACCTGCTGCGGCCCGATCTCCGCGCGCCGGTACGTCTGCTGCCACTGCGGCGACGGGATCGACGCCGCGTTCGGCGCGCCGTGGCAGCACCGGAAGCCGATGTCGTCGCCCGACGCGCCCGGATCGACCGCCGCGCGGCGCGCGCACCGGTGATCCACGCCGCTCGCGCTCGCGGTGGCCCCGCGCACGGCGGCGGCCTTGGGCTGGAGGTTCTCGATCGGCGCGACGTCGCTCGCGGTCCACTCGCGCACCGCGGCCCCCATGCCGAGCACGCCGAACCCGGACGCGCACGACGCCGGCGCCTTGGCGCACGCCGGGTCCCACGCGGCGCCGCCCGCGTAGGGCGTCCCCTCGGGGCCCTTGCACGCGCGCTCCCACTCGAGCTCGGTGCACAGCCGGCCGCCGGCCTGCTCGCAGAGCTCCGAGGCGCGCGCCCGCGTCACGCCCGTGAGCGGCGCCTGCGCCGGATCGTTCGGGTACAGGTAGCGATCGATGGTGAAGCCGCCCAGCTCGACGTCGAGCAACGCCGGCTCCAGCGCGGGATCGCGCCCCTTGTCCCCGGGCGTGCTGCCCGCGACGAGCTTCCCGGCGGGGATCTCGACGCGCGCGGGCCCCGCGGGCACCGCGCCGGCCTGCGGCCTCGCGCTCGCGGCGGGCGACTCGTTTTCGGCCGCCTCGAGCACCTTCCCGGACGGCGCGGGCGCAGCCGGCGCGCCGCCGTCCGCGCGCTTCTCCCCGGCCTGCTGCTGCTGCTGCTGCTCCGCGCGGTCGCAGCCCGCCCCTCCGGCGACGCCGGCGGCGACCAGCAGGATCAGGGCAGCGGCGGGCGTCCTCGTCGGCACGGTTCCTCGCAAGCGCTCCGCCTTATGTCGCAGGACCCCTCGCCCGTCAAAGTGCCCGCGCTATGCTGGCCGGATATGGGGCAGGGCGTGAGCGACGCACCGGATCCGATGGCCTCGCAGATGGCGCAGCTCCTCGCCGGCAGCGACCTCGACGAGCTGCGCGAGATCGTGAGCCGGTGGGTCGCCGAGGCGCCGACCGAGGGCGTGCGCCGCCACTACCAGGAGCTCGGCGGGCGCCTCGTCGATCTCAAGGCGGCGCTCTCCGAGAACCCCGTGCAGCCCACGGTCGCCGAGCTCGAGCAGGCGCTCACGATGATGCTCCGGCTCGCCGCCGCGAGCCCGAGGACATGAGCCGAAGGTGACGCTCGCCGACTTCCCCCCGTGGTTCCTGCGCGCCTTCGCGCTCTGCTTCGGCCTCCTCTGGGGGAGCTTCCTCAACGTCGTCATCCACCGCGTCCCGCGCGAGCTCAGCGTCGTCCGCCCCGGCTCGCGCTGCCCCGCGTGCGGCACGCCGATCCGCGCCTACGACAACATCCCCGTCCTCAGCTACCTCCTGCTGCGCGGCCGCGCCCGCTGCTGCGGCGCCCCCGTGTCGCCGCGCTACCCCCTCGTCGAGGCGGTCGGCGGCGTCCTGTCGCTCGCCATCGTCGAGCTCATCATCCTCCGGCTCCCCTGGTCGACGCCGATCCTCCACGCGCTCGCCACGTACACCGCCGATCTCGCGCTCGCGCTCGGGCTCGTCGCCGCGACGTTCATCGACCTCGAGCACATGTACATCCCCGACGGGATCACCATCGGCGGCGCGGTGCTCGGCGTCGCCACCGCGTCGCTGCGCTCGATGGGCTTCACCGACGCGCTCCTCGGCGCCGCGGTCGGCTTCGCCGTCGTCTGGCTCCCGTTCGTCGTGATCTACCCGCGGCTCCGCGGCGGCCGCGTGGGCATGGGCCTCGGCGACGCGAAGCTCCTCATGCTGGCGGGCGCCTGGTTCGGCTGGGGGGGCGCGCTGTTCGTGCTCGGCGCCGGCGCCGTCCAGGGCTCGATCGTGGCGATCGCCCTGCTGCTCCTGCGCGGGAGCATCGAGGAGCCCGAGGCGGTGCGCCTCGAGCGCGAGCAGATCCGCGCCGAGCTCGCGGGGATGTCCCCCGAGGAGCGCGCCGCCGCCGAGAAGGAGCTCGCGCAGGATCCGCTCGCGGAGGAGCCCGGCGAGGGGTTCGGCCAGGCCCGCATCGCCTTCGGCCCGTTCCTCGCGCTCGCGACGCTGGAGTGCCTGCTCGTCGGGCGCGACATCCTCGAGGCGTATTTCTCATGGATCGACGCTGGATGAAGGCCCTGCTCCGCAGCGCGCTCGCGCTCCCGCTCGCGCTGACGCTCGCCCTCGCGGGCTGCGGCAGCTCGCTCCCGCTGCCTCCGACGGGCCCTCACTTGCCGAGCGAGCCCGCCGTGGTCGTGCCCTACCCGCCGCCGCCGGCGCGGGTCGAGATCATCTCGCCGCCCGAGAAGCCGGGCCTCGTCTGGATCGACGGCGAGTGGCAGTGGCGGAGCCGCCGCTGGGCGTGGCAGCCGGGACGATGGGAGGCCGTCCCGCCGGGCGGGTATTTCGCTCCCACCGCCACCGTGCGCCGCGCCGACGGATCCCTGGTGTGGTTCGCCGGGGTATGGCACGTGCCCGGCAAGAAGTGATCGACGCCGCGCCCACGCGATGGAAAGTCACCCCGTGCCGAGCTGCCCGACGCCCGCGCTCGCCTGAACGGCGCCGGCGAGCGGGCGCGGCGCGCCGTCACCTGCACGGATCGATGAGCCCAGCCCCATGATGCTTGCCTGGTCGTTCGCAGCGCGCACACCCGACGAAATCGCCCGCCTCCTCCGTGCTCTCGGCAAGCACCGCTACGTGCGCGAGGTCGATCACCGGCTCCACTGGTCCGTCGATCACGCCCTCGCCGAGCTGCCGGAGTTCGCGCCGCACGCCGCGGCCTTCGAGGCGCGCCTCAGGAAGGAGCGGGGCCTCGAGCTCGGCTCGCGCGATCCGTCGCTGTGGCGCGAGGCGAAGACCGAAGAGGTGATCGCGGCGCTCACGGCGTTCTGGACCCCGGACGCGGCGGCGCTGCGCTACCAGGACCGCCTGCTCGAGGCGCTCGCGCGGACGGGCCTCCCCGAGGCCACGCACGCCCCCTTCGCGTCAGCCCCGGACGATCCTCCGCACCCGGAGCTCGTGCTGCTCGACTGGGAGCTGTACCCCGTGGACGAGCTCGACGCGGACCGGCACGCCGGGGCGCTGGCCGCCATGGAGGAGGCCGAGGAGGAGGTGAACGCGTCGGCGCCGATCTACAACGAAGGCCCCGTCCTCGCCGCGCCGGAGCTCTGCGACGGGGCGCCGGACGGGGCGCTCGAGGACGACTTTCTCGTGTGGTCGGACGGCCCCTACAGCTACTCGGACTACGTGTTTCGCGGGGTGGCGAAGGCGGCCAAGCTCGTGGATCCGCCTACGGGCTACCGCGATCTGTAACCGCGTTCGCCGCGTCAGTACGGGTCGGGCTTCGGCGGCGGGATGGTCGGATCCACCTCGGCAGGGGGCGCGGCCGGCTGAGAGGTCGCGGAGGCCGCGGTCGCGGTGGTGGTCGCTGCGGCGCTCGCTCTGGCCGTGATCGCGGGAGAGGCGGCGGGCCCCTTCGGCGCCTGGTGGAGCGTCACCTCGAGCTCGATGTCCCTGTCGAACACCAGCATCCGTCGCTGCGCGACGTGGCCTGAAGCGGAGACCTCGATCCGGTGCGCCGCGCCGTCCTTGAGGAGCTTGCCGTCGAAGGGGTTCGAGGGGAGCTCCACCCCGTCGACGAGGATCTTCGCGCTGGCCGGGCTCGCCTTGATCGACGCCCGGAGGAGCGCGGCGTCGGTCCCGGGCCGCGGAGGGCTGCTCTCGGCCGCCGATGAGGAGGGCGCGGGCGGCGCTGGCGCGGGCGGCGCGCTCTCGGCCGGCGGCGCGATCGCTCGGGCGCTCGGCCGACCCGGATCGCGGACCTTCAGGTACAGCGTCGCGGCGCCGATCAACGCGATGACCGCGGCCGCCGCGACGAGCGGCAGCCGCGAGCGCCGCGGCCCCGGCTCGGGCCGCGCGGCCGGGGCAGGCTCGGTCCGCACGACGGCGTGGAGCGTCGCCTGCGGAGGGTTCGAGCGGTGGAGAGGGCGCGCGGGCGCGGAGGGCTCGGAGGCCGTGATCGCCCCCTCTTCGGCGGAAGGAGTCGAGTCGAGCGGCTCGCGCATCGGCAGCGAAGGCAGCCTCGACGCGCGGCCGCCGAGCTCCGCGCTCCCCGCGTCGGGGCCGTGCTCCTGCAGCTGCTTCAGCTGGCGATCGATGATCGCCCGGATGTCTGCCCGCTCGCTCGCGAACAGCTCGCTCACGAGCGCGCCGACCTGCTCGGCCGTCACCTGCTCTCCCAGGCGCTCCGCGCAGCGATCGAGCTCCGCGCGGAGGTCGGCGGCCGTCGAGTGGCGCCGGTCGCGCGCGTGGGCGAGCGCTCGGGCGCAGATGCGCGCGAGATCGACGGGCACGTCGGGGCGCGCGGAGCGCACGTCGGGGATGTCCCGCATCAGGCGCGAGATGATCTGCGGATCCGTCAGCCCACGCCAGAGGCGGCGGTTGGCGAGCATCTCCCAGAGGATGACGCCGGCCGAGAAGATGTCGGCGCGCCGATCGATCTGGGACGAGTGCGAGAACGCCTGCTCGGGCGCCATGTACGCGACCTTGCCCTTCAGCGTGCCGGCCTCCGTCTCGACCACGCGGTGCGCGGCGAGCGCGATGCCGAAGTCGACGATCTTCACCTGGCCGTCGTACGTGATGAAGATGTTGTGAGGGCTCACGTCGCGATGGACGACGTTGAGCGGCGCGCCGTCGTAGTCGACGAGCTCGTGGGCGTAGTGGAGGCCGGCCAGCACCTCGCTGAGGATCCACAGCCGCACGGTGAGCGGGATCGCGCGCGCCTGCTCGCGTGCGCGGGAGATCACCCGGCTGAGCGGCTGCCCGTCGAGGTACTCCATGGCGATGAAGTACTCGCCGTCCGCGATGCCGACCTCGTTGGTCTGCACCACGTTGCGGTGGTTCAGCCGGGCGGCGAGGCGGGCCTCGTCGAGCAGCATGTCCCGGAACTCGGGCTCGTCGGCGATGTTGGGCCGGAGGCGCTTGATGACCTGCAGCTTGCTGAAGCCTGCCGGCCCTACCGCGACCGCGAGGTGCACGTCCGCCATGCCCCCGCGCCCGAGCGTCGCGATGAACCGATACTTGCCGAGGCTGCGCGCGTGCCGGTCGGGAGAGGACGGCGGCACATCCGGCGGCGCGTCCGGGCCGACGGTGGTCGGCGCGTCGCGGTCCGGGCGCCGCATGGGGATCGTCGGCGGGGGCTCGGAGGAGGCCACGGGGGCGGGCAGCTGCCGGGAGCGCAGGGTCCTGGCGTCGATCGCGGCCTGCACGTGCTCCGGCGGGCCCGAGGCGGCGAGCTCGTTGCTGCGAGCGGAGTCCACCGCCCAGTCAGCCTCGTCGTTCGTCCCCTTGTGCTCGCTCACCGCAGAATGGTCCTGATCCAACGCCGTGCAGTCAAGCCGACGGCAGCGCGCGCAAGCGCTCGCGCAGCAGCGGGCGGACGCGGAGCGGCGCGCCCACGACGGCGCGCCGGCGTCCAGCCCGTAACCGCAGCATGAACCATCGCCCGGCGCCCCGCACCGGAGCGCGCATCCAGCCTCGAGAACCGCCGAGGCCGGCATCGGGCGCCGCTGGACACACGAGCGCGGCGGGGCGTCTCCCCCGGCAACCCGAGGCGGCTCCTGCTATTGTGAGAAGCGTCACTTTCTGCGAGCTTTCTGTACCTCAGAGGAGAGTGTGAGAAGCTCGCCTGGACGTGCGCACCATGTTTCGTGACGAGGTGGCCGATGCCCTGTGACTCGATTCCGCGGCGCCTGCTGGGTCAGGCGAAGGTGCGGCCCGAGGCTCCAGCCCACTACGTGAAGGAGGGGGGGTTCTGGAGGATGACCAGCTTCCGGGAGTACGCGAGCGAGGTGCAGCGCGCCGGCAAGTCGCTCATCGCGCTCGGCGTCGCGCCCGGCGACGCGCTGAGCCTCCTCGGCTTCAACCGGCCGGAGTGGGTGGTGCTCCACGTGGCCGGCATGGCCGTCGGGGGCGCTCCCGCGGGCATCTATACGACGTGCTCGCCCGAGGAGGTGCGCCACGTCGTGCACCACTCGGCCTCGAAGCTGGTGCTGGTCGAGAACAGGGCCCAGCTCGAGAAGATCGTCCGCCAGTGGGATCGGCTGCCGCAGCTCGCGTGGGTGGTGCTGATGCGGGGCGCCGCGCCGACGGGCGATCCGCGGGTCTTGTCGTGGGACGAGTTCCTCGCCAGGGGCAGCCGCGTCCCGGACGAGCTGTTCGAGCAGCGGCTCGACGCGCTCGAGCCGCGGGGGCTCGCGACGCTGCTCTACACCTCCGGGACGGTGGGGCCGCCGAAGGGGGTCATGCTGAGCCACGAGAACCTCACGATCTCGGCCGACGTGGCGGCGCGCATCGTCCCGTTCTCGCCCTGGGACATCGGCCTGTCCTACCTGCCGCTGTCGCACATCGCCGAGCAGATGTTCACGATCCACCTCCCGGCCTCGGTCGGCGCGGCCGTGTACTTCGCCGAGTCGCTGGAGGCGCTCGCGGACAACCTCCGGGAAGTGCGGCCGACCGCCTTCTTCGGGGTCCCGCGCGTTTGGGAGAAGATGCGGGCCGGGATCGACGCGAAGCTCTCCGGGGCGAAGGGCCTGCAGAAGTTCACGCTCCAGCAGGCGCGGCGCGTCGGCCTCCAGCACAGCGAGCTCCGCGCCCGGGGCGAGCAGCCGGGGCCGCTGCTCGCGCTGCAGCACCGCCTCTACGACAAGCTTGTCTACTCGAAGGTGAAGGCGGCCATCGGGCTCGGCCGGGCGCACGTCTGCAGCACCGGCGCGGCCCCCATCGCGAAGGAGCTCCTCGAGTTCTTCGCGTCGCTCGACATCCTGGTCACCGAGGTCTACGGCCAGTCGGAGGTGACCGGCGCGACGACCTACAACCTGCCGGGCAGGACGAAGCTCGGCTCGGTCGGCCCGGTGGTGCCGGGCATGGACGTGCGGATCGCCGACGACGGCGAGCTCCTCGTGAAGGGGCCGACCGTGTTCCTCGGCTACTACAAGGACCCGGAGGCGACGGCGCAGGCCCTGGTCGACGGCTGGCTGCACACGGGGGATCTCGGCCGGTTCGACGAGGAGGGGTTCCTCCACATCACCGGCAGGAAGAAGGAGATCCTCATCACGGCCGGCGGGAAGAACGTCTCCCCCAAGAACATCGAGGAGGCGCTGAAGCGCCACGACCTCATCGCCGAGGCGGTGGTCGTCGGCGATGGGCGCAAGTTCCTCACCGCCCTGCTCGTGCTGGCGCCCGACGCCGTGAAGCGCTTCGCGGCCGAGCGCGGGCTGAGCGGCGATCTCTCGCCCGCGTCGCCCGAGCTCCGGGAGGCCGTGCAGCGGGCCGTCGACGAGGTGAACGGTGAGCTGGCGCAGGTCGAGACGATCAAGAAGTTCTCGATCCTGCCGCGCGGCTTCACCATCGAGGACGGCGAGCTCACGCCGACGTTGAAGATCAAGCGGCGCAGCGTGAGCCAGAACTTTGCGCGCGAGATCGAGGCGATGTACGCCGAGTAATCATGCGCAACGAGCCCGCGACCGCCGTCTCCTTCGATTTTGGTCAGACCCTGGTGGAGCTCGACACCGGGATGCTCTCCGCCCGCCTCGCCGAGCGGGGCATCGCCGTGTCCCGGGAGCAGCTGGACGGCGGGGTCGACGAGGGGTGGCGCGTCTACAACGACGCGATCCGGCGCGGGCTCGGCGGGCACCCGTGGAAGATCATGATGGGCCGCCTGCTCGAGGCGGGCGGCGTTCCGGCCGGCGCGGTCGACGCGGCGGTCGACTGGCTCTGGACGGAGCAGCCCCGGAAGAACCTCTGGCGCCGGCCGATCGCCGGGATGATCGACGTCGTGGTCGAGCTCGGGCGTGCCGGCGTGCCGGTCGCGGTGCTGTCGAACTCGGAGGGCCGGCTCGCGGAGCTCGTCGAAGAGCTCGGCTGGTCTGCGCACTTCGTGGCGATCGCGGATTCGGGGCGGCTCGGGTTCGAGAAGCCGGGCCGGGAGATCTTCGCGTGGACGGCCGAGCGCCTCGGCGCGCCGCTCGCCGCGGTGGTGCACGTGGGCGATTCGCTCGCTGCCGATGTCGACGGCGCGCTCGCGGCAGGGATGCGGGCCGTCTGGTTCAAGGGCGATCCGCAGGGCGCCGCAGCGCGGCCCGACGCCGATCGCGTGACCGTGTGCGACGGCGCGGACGCGCTGCGCCGCGCGCTCCGGGCGTTCGGCGTGCGGTTCTAGGCGGCCCGCCGCCGTCGCGGTCGGCGCGGGCGCCGCGCGCGCGGCGCCCGTCACCTGGAGGGCGGTGGCCCGCGAGGGCGCGGCCGGCGCGCGAGGCCCACCGCGGGCGGCGCTCCCCTGGCGCTCTCCTTTCGGTGAGCACGAACGTCCCGGGAGGCGCCGCCGCCCCGCGCGCGTCCCGCGCGCTCCGCTCCTGGATCTGCTCGCCCTGCTGCCCCGCGCCGGCGCGGCGGTCTCCGGATCGTGCACCCGATGCACGTCTTCCGGATGGTTCGGGCATTGCTGGAGCCGGCTCACGATGGTCGTCAAGGATGCAAGCTTCGAACAAGAGCCCGGGAGCGGAGTGCGGCAAGCGGACGTTCCCGCCGTCGTCCCTCGCGTCCTCAGCGAGGTTCGCCGCGCGGACGAGCGGCTTGTCTCGCTCGTGCAAGAGCGCCCCGTGGCCACGCTGTGCGCGGTGGCTGCGGTGGGATACCTGATCGGACGGGTCGTTACACGGCTGGGTTGAGGAGGTCACCATGACGGAAGGCGAGGTCGAGGCGACACAGGAGCGCGAAGCGCGAGACAAGGCGAACGACGCGCTCGGCCGGCTCGATGCAACCGAGGTCACGCGGGCGGTCTCGGCGTTCGCGCGGGAGAACCCGCACGTCGCGCTCGCTGCGGCGGCTGGGCTCGGGTTCCTGCTCGGCGGGGGCCTGACGCCGCGCGTGCTCAGCAAGCTCGGGTCCCTCGCGACCCGGAGCTACGTCAAGAGCACCTTTGCCCAGGCGATCGGTGCCTTCGTCGACGAGCAGGCGCGGTCCCAGGGCCAGCTCGGCTCGTCGCCCTGATCCCCCGCACCCGCGCGAGCGCGCCCTGCGCCGCCGGTGTGCGGGATGCGCGTCCGCCGCCGTGCGCGGAGCGCGCGGCCCCACCCTCCGTCCCCCCCGATGCGCGCTGCCCCCCGGGAAGCGCGCTGCCCCACCTCGCGTCGTCGCGCTGCGCCGGGCGAGCCCCTTCAGGCTCTGCGGCTGTACGTCTTGCGGATGCGTCGACCGCCGCTCTCGCTCAGCACCTCTTCGACGGTGCGGGACACGTCGGGCAGACATCGGACCGAGAGCACCGCGCCGCCGCCGGCGCCGCTGGCCTCGTCGAGCCGGCGCGCCTCGTACTCGGGCAAGCGCGCGCCGAGCACGGCGCCGAGCAGGGTGCCGGCCGCGCCGGCGGCGCCCGCTCCAGCGAGGCACGCGACGATGGGCCCCGCCAGGAACGCGTCGAGCCTCGGGATGATCAGCGCGCCTCCGGCCGTGATCGCGGCGAGCGCGCCCCCGACGAGGCCTCCGATCACAGCGCCCAAGGCGGCCCCTTCGGACGCCTTGCTGTGGATCGTCAGCTCGAGCTCGTCCAGACGGGAGTGCTGCTTGGGCACCATGCTGATGTCCTCGGCCGCGACGCCCAGGGCGAGGAGGCGGCCAAGCGCGCCCGCGGCTTCCGTGCGGCCTGGGAAGAATGCAGTGAGCGTCCGGTAATACATCATTCGACGAGGACCCCTGTGACGCGCTTCGCGAGGTGTCTCGCTCAATCCATCTGCTCTCGGAAAAGCATCGCTTGTGCCGCTCCGGCTGCGCAGATGTCGCTCGGCCGCCGGAAAGCGCTCGGGAAATGATGGAAGGCGCCGCACCGCGCTGGGACGGTGCGGCGCCTTCGCGCCCTGCTCTGGGGGCTCGCTCAGCGGACGCCGAGGTCGTTGACGAACGAGCGCTCCGCGGTGGGCGCGCTGGTGCTCTCCTGGATCTCTTCCTGGGCCCGCCGCGCGGCGCCCAGGGCGCGATCCTTGACCTTCTCCGCGCGCTCGCGCAGCCGGCCGGTGCTGTCGCGCAGCCGGCGGCGCGCCTCGTCGCCCGACGTCGGCGCGACCAGGACGCCGACCCCGACGCCCACCGCGACGCCGAGGCCGAGCCCGACCGAGACGGGGACGATCCAGTCGAGTGAGCTCCTTCTCCTGTAGGGGAACATGTCGGCCATGTAACTGACGAGATCGGTTGCCTTCATTGTGGCTCCGTCGGTTCACGCAGCGTGCGGGGCGCGAACATCGCGCATCCCTCAGCGTGGATTCACGTTGGTTGGAACGGTGACCGGCGGGACGTGAGGCAGCGCGCATGCCAAGGGCATATTGCGCACGAAGGGAGCAGGGCGCGCGGGCGCCCTGCCCGAGAGCGAGGGTGACGCGGGGGAGCGCCGCGGCGTCAGCGGCAGAAGCCGTCGACGCAGATCCCGCCGTCGGCGCAGGACGTCTCGGGGTCGCACTCGCCGCCGAGGTTGTCGCTCGACCCGCACACCTGATGCACGCCGGAGTACGTCGTCACGGTCCTGCACTCGCTCAGCGAGGGCGACTGGTTGGCGCAGGCGTTCGGGTTCGACGGGCCGCACGAGATGTAGCAGCTGTGGTGCAGGCAGATCGACCCCGGCGCGCAGACGTCCTGCGCCCCATCCTCGCCGCACACGAAGTTGCTCGACTGATTCGGGATGCAGCCGTTCTCGACCCAGACGTCGCCCTCGGGGCAGTCTTCGCCGTCGCTCCTCGGAACGCAGGCGCCGTCGACGCAGACGGCAGAGGGGCCGCCGCAGTCGTCGGTGATGACGCAGGGCTGCGCAGGCTGGGAGCAGATGCCGAGCGTTGTGTCGCAGCGGTAGCTGCTGGGGCAGTCCGCGTCCTCGCTGCAGGCGGGCGTGCATTTGCCCTCGACGCACTTGTCGTTGACCGGACACTGGGTCTGGTCGAAGCACTGGTCCTGAGGCGCGGTGCAGATGCCGCTCACGCAGAGGTAGTCGGCGCCGAGGCTGGCGCAGTCGGCGTCGGCGCCGCACGCGGCCGGGGTCGCCGGGACGCAGGTCGCGTCGTCGCCCGCGCCCTCGCAGACATAGCCGTGGACGCACCCGAGGGGCTCGCCGCTCGGGAGGACCTGATCGCAGCTGCCCGGCTGGCAGGTGCCGTCCGGCGCGCAGGTCTCGCCCTCGGCGCAGTCGTCGGGGTTGCCGCAGTACACCGCGTCGCTGCCGCCGCCACCGCCGCCGCCGCCGCCCTGCCCGGTGGAGCCGGTCGCGACGCACGAGGCGGTGTGATCGTCGTCGACGACGCACTCGAAGCCGTCGCTACACCCCCAGGCGGTGCAGTCGCCGACGTGGCATTCGTTGTCCTCGCCGCAGGTCTCGTTGATCCCGCAGTCGGCCGGCTCGTCACAGCCGTCCGAGCTCGGGATGCCGGGCCCGCAGTCCTCTGCATCACAGAAGTGGCTGTCGGCGTCATCGTAGATGGGGCAACCCGCGAGGAGGGGCGCCAGCACGCTCGCGAGACCCAGCAGAGTAAGTCGCTTCATTCACCGTCTCCCGAAGGCATTCGGCCGCCCGGCGTCGAGGGGCGGCGCCCTCGCGCGTGACGGTCGCGACCGGACGAGCGTAGCAAGCGACATGCCCCGAACAAGCCCAGCGAGACGCGGCGCATTTCGGCGGCCCGCGCGCGCGCCGTGAAGCCGCGTTCACGTCGGGATGTGGCCCGAGCGCGCGACGGTTCGCGGCGGATGCGCCGCGCCCGGCGGAGGCTGGCTCGCGGCGGATGGAGGCGGCGGGTGGACGCGGCGGGGAGCTCGCGCGGCCGGCGCTCGGCGGCCGGCTCGCGGCGGCCGGACCGGATGGCGCGGCGCGGCGCGGACCGCTTGGGGCATGCAGGGGAACCCGTGCTACCGTTCCGCCGAGTTCCGGGCGGCCACCTCCGAATGAGGGATCCCGGCAGGCTCGCGCCTGTGGGCCAGCCGTTCGCGAGGACACGGGGACCGGTCGAGCCGATGGATGTCACCTGCGAGCGTTGCAGCACCGAGTACGAGTTCGACGACGCCCTCGTGTCGGAGCGCGGTACGACGGTCAAGTGCACGAACTGCGGCTACCAGTTCAAGGTGCGCCGCACCGACGGCGCCCTCCCCGAGAAGTGGCTGGTGCGCACCCTCGGCGGCCGGGAGCTCGAGTTCAGGATGCTCCGGGAGCTCCAGGCGGCGATCTCTCAGGGCCACGTCACCCGCGACGACGTGATCTCGCGCGGGAACGCGCGGCCGCGGCGGCTCGGATCGATCGCGGAGCTGGAGCCGTTCTTCAAGGGCCCGGGGAGCATGGTCATGGCCGGGACCGCGCTGGGCATCGGCGGGCCGTCGCCGATGCCCAGCCGCTCGAGGTCGCTGACGCCTCCAGGGCTCGGCGGCCCGGCGCCCGTGCAGACCGAGGGCTCGGTCGCGATCCCGCTCCCGCGCGCAGAGCCCAGCGCGGAGGCGGGTCCCGGGTCGATCCACGACGACGAGACGGTGGTGCGCGACGTGCGGGAGGTCCAGTCCGCCAAGGAGCGCCCCTCGCCGCGCCGCGCGACGCTGCCCGCCGCCTTCGAGCCCGAGGCCAGCGCTCCGGCGCGGGCGATGCTCAAGCCGAGCGCGCTGCCCGGGGTCGTGGTGCCGCCGGAAGAGGCGCCGCCGCTGCCGGACGCGCACCCCGCGCGCCGACAAGAGCCGCGGACGCTCCGCGGCGCCGGGGTCGCCGAGGCGCGCCCGGGCAGCGTCAAGCCGGGGGCCGAAGCCGGCGGTGAAGCGCTGGGGCGCGCCTCCGGGCTCGGCCCGCTGCGGATCCCGAACAGCGCCCCGCCGCCGCGCGCCGACCGCGCGGCCGCTCCTGCTTCGGCCGACGGCCAGGGAGACGAGGGCCCCGTGGCGAGGCGCGGGTCGCCGCGCGCGGCGGCCGAGGATCGCGCGGGGCGGAGGGCGGGGGCGATGCCGCTGGTGTCGCCCGCCGACCCGGACGGCGGCCCCTCCTACGCCGACGACGGCGACGGCGACACGCGGATCACCTCGCTGCCGATGAAGAGGACCGGGATCGCGCGGTGGATCGTCGGGCTCGTCGTCGTCGGTCTCGCGGTGGTGAGCGTCGCGACGCTCGGGCCGAGGTACTTCAAGCCGGCCGTCCAGGCCCGTCCGGCGACGAGCGACGATCGCGTCGCGACCCTGCTCGCCGACGGCGAGCGGAGCCTGACCGAGGGAGATCTCGAGACCGCGAGGGACAAGCTCGTCAAGGCGAGCGCGCTCGCCGAGGACGATCCGCGCGTCGCCGCGGCGCTGGCCCGGGTCGAGACGGTGAACGCGGACATGCGGTGGCTGCGGCTGCAGCTGCTCGCCGAGGGCGATCCGGATCTGGACACGATGCGGCACGAGCTCAAGAGCGCGATCGATCGCGCCCGCAAGGCGGTCGATCACGCGCGGCGCGTCGCGCCGGCGGATCCAGAGGTGAGCCGCGCCGCGATCGATCTGCTCCGGGTGCAGGGGGACCTCGCCGCGGCGCGGCAGCTCGTCGCCTCGATCTCGGCCGAGAGCGCGCAACCCGAGAACTCCCTCACGCTGGCCGCGCTCGATCTCGCGGAGGCTCAGCCGAGCTGGGCCACGGTCGTCAAGCGGCTCCGGGCGGCGGCGAGCGTCGAGCAGATCCCCGGGCGGGCGCGGGCGCTCCTCGTCTATGCGCTCGCGCGGTCCGGCGATCTCGCGGCCGCGCGCGTCGAGAACGACCGCCTGCTCGCCATGAGCCCGCCGCACCTGCTCGCGCGCCCGCTCCGGGCCTTCGTCGACCGCGTCGAGAAGGCGCCGGACGAGCACGACAAGCCGAGCGGCGGCGCCGAGCCGGCCTCGAGCGCGCGCCCGGAGAGCTCTGCGGCGGGCGCTCCCGTCCCGAGCTCTCCGGCGGCGGTCGCTCCCGGTCCGAGCTCGCCGGCCGCGCCGGGGCGCGTTCGCCGGGAGCCGGACGACGGCCGCGTGCCGGACGACTACGTCGCCCCGGGGGGGACGATCGATACGAGCGACCTCCCCGGCGTACACCCGCCGCCGACCGCCTCGCCGAGCACGACGGCGCCTGTGATCGACACCTCCGATCTGCCCGGGATCAAGCATGAGTAAGCGCCGAGCTCGACGGGTGTGGTGGCTCGGTGCGGGCGCGCTCGCGGCGGCGGCGTCGATGGCGGGGTGCACCGGGAGGGAGCGGGCGGCGCCGCTGCCGGCCCCGGCCGCCGGGCGCCTCGACGAGCCGGCGGTCATCGAGATCGATCTCTCGCGCGGGCTCCCCGAGAGCGCGTCGGCGTCGCTCTTCGGCCCGCCGAGCGGCAGGACCCATGCGCAGCTCGTGCGGTCGTTGCGGGAGCTCGCCCATGCCGAGAGCGCGAAGGGCGTCCTCGTGCGGCTCGGGAGCGCGCGCCTCGCCTTCGCGCGCGCCCACGAGATCGGCCGGATCCTCGGCGACGTCCGCAAGGCGGGGCGACCGGTCGTGTGTCACGCGGACGAGTACAACAACGCGACGATGCTGCTGGCGGCCGCCGCCTGCAGCAAGCTCTGGCTGAGCCCGGCCGGGCAGGTCGACACGGTGGGGATCGCGGCGCAGCTCATGTTCGCGAAGGGGCTGCTCGACAGGCTCAACGTGGACGTCGACTTCCTCCAGGTGGGGAAGTTCAAGGGCGCGAGCGAGCCGTTCACGCGCGAGGGGGCGAGCCCCGAGGCGCGTCAGTCGCTCCAGTCGGCGCTGGGCGGGCTCCGCGAGGCGTGGCTCTCGGGCATCGTGGAGGGGCGCGGCAAGCAGGAGCTCCGCGAGGCCGTCGAGGACGGCCCGTTCGCCCCGGAGGAGGCGAAGGCGCGGGGGCTCGTGGACGAGCTCGGCGACGTCGAGGCCGCGCTCGAGGACGCGAAGAAGCTCGCCGGCACCGAGCTCTCGGTGCCGCGGTTCGGCGGCGCCCCGCGCGACCCGAGCCTCTCGCGGAGCCTCGTGGACGTGTTCCGCTCGATCTCGGGGGCGAGCACGCTGGGCGCGCCGCACGTGGCGGTCGTGCCGGCGATCGGCGGCATCACCATGACCGCCAGCGGGATGCCGCTCGGCTCGTCGGACGGGATCGGCGAGCGCGAGCTCGGGCGGATCATCGCGCGCCTGACGAAGGACACGAGCGCGAAGGCGGTCGTGCTCCGGATCGATTCGCCCGGCGGGTCCGCGCTGGCGTCGGATCTGCTCTGGCAGAAGCTGATGCGGCTGCGGGAGGAGAAGCCGCTGGTCGTCTCGATCGGCGGCATGGCGGCGAGCGGCGGCTATTACCTGGCCTGCGCCGGCACCAAGATCCTCGCCGAGCCGACGAGCATCATCGGCTCGATCGGCGTCGTGGGCGGCAAGTTCGCCGTGGGGAAGGCGCTCGCGGACATCGGGATCAACGCGGAGACCGTCGCGGCCAACCCGGATCCGACGCGGGCGGCGCGCGCCGCGTACATGTCGGCGCTCACGCCCTGGGACGAGCCCACCCGCGCCCGCGTGCTCGCCAGCATGGAGGCGGTCTACGATCTGTTCCTGAAGCGCATCACGGCGGGGCGGAACCTCCCGCTGGAGACGATCGCGCCGTCGGCGGAGGGGCGGATCTTCGGCGGGGTCGAGGCCCAGGAGCGCTCGCTCGTCGATGAGCTCGGCGGGCTGGAGCGGGCGATCGCGCTCGCGCGCGAGCTGGCGGAGCTGCCCGAGGACGCGCCGGTCGAGATCGAGCAGGACGATGGAGGCCTGCTCGAGCTCCTGGCCGCCGGAGACGAGACCGGCGAGGACGCCGCGCGGGCCCCGGACCGCGCCGCGCTGAAGAAGCGCGCGCGGGAGGCGATGGCCGGCGCCCTGCTGCCCGAGTGGCTCGGCGTCGCGCCGGAGATCGGGACCTTCGCCGCCTCTATGGCGCCGCTCCTGGCCGGAGAGAGGGCGCTCACGGTGCTACCGTTCGCGGTGACGCTCAGGTAAGGCGCGAGATCGCACCGGAAGACTGGCCTTGTACCACGGTCGTTCTGTTAGGCTGATCGGGTTCAGCATACCCGAAGCGGGTCGCCGAAATGAGCTCTTCACCTCCGGAACGGGCAGCATCAGCGTCGGGCGCGCGGAGGTCGCTGCATTCGCCGGAGCTGATGGAGCCAGCGGGGCCCGCCTCCGCGGGGCAGCTGCTCATCGGAGGGAGCCGGGCCGTCGCGCCGGTGTCGCGCCACCGCGGCCCGCGCGCTGAGGAAGCCTACTGGCGCGCGCGCGTGGACGAGCGCCGCGCCGCCGGCGACGCGCAAGGAGAGCGCGAGGCGGCCCTCGCCCTCGCGAGGATCCTCGCCGCGCGCGGCGTCGAGCTCGACCGGGCGGCGGCGCTGGCCCGGAGGGCGCTCTCGCTGGGCGACGACGCCGCGATGAGGAGCGAGCTGGCCGGCTGGCTGGCCGGGCTGGGCGAGCCGGCGCTGGCCGCAGCGGCGCTGCGCGGCCTCCGCGACGACGCGCAGCCGCCCGGCGCGACGGCGCGGATGCTGGTCAAGATCGCCGTGCTCCTGGCGCGCGCCAGCGACGTCGCGGGCGCGGTCGACGCGCTCGAAGAGGCGAGCGAGCTGGCCCCGGACGACGCGATGGCGAGCGAGCTGCTCGGCACGATCGCCGCCTGGGCGTCGGAGGAGGTGTTCCCCGCCGCCGCGGCGAAGGCGTACCTGGAGGCGGCCAAGCGGCGCGAAGCCGCGCGCGAGCGGGAGGCGGCGTTCGAGGACCGCCTGCGCGCCTTCGAGATCGCCCCCCACGACGACATGGCCGCCAAGGCCATGGCCGCCGCGCTGTTCGTGCGCAGCCGGCACGGCGCCGCCGACGAGGTGCTCCGGGCGCACGCCGAAGCGCTCGCGGCGCGGGCGTCCAGCGGCGAGGGCGCGTCGGCCGGCCCGCCCGCGCTGCAGCGCGCGACGGAGGTCCACGGCCACCGGCTCAAGGGCGCGACGAGCGAGGGTGACTGGGCGCGCGCGGTCGGCTGCGTGCTCGACGCGGGCCTCGACGGGGAGGTCGACGGCGACGCCGCCCGCGCGATCGACGAGGTGCTCGAGCAAGCAGGGCTCTACGAGCTCGTGGCCGCGCGGCTCGAGATCAGGGCCGAGCAGCGGGCCGGGGCGCCGAGGGCCGAGGCGTACGCGGCGCTCGCGCGGCTCTACGCCGGCCCGCTCGCGAGCCCCGATCGCGCCGTCGAGGCCTGGATCGAGGCCGCGGCGAGCGACTCCAGCAACGCGGCGGCGCGCTCGGCGCTGCGCGAGCACGCGGCGACCTTGCACGACATGGCGCCCCTCGTCGAGGCGCTCATCCGCATCGGCGAGGGCTCGGACGCGCGGGCGCGGGAAGACGCGGCGGCGCGCATCGACGCGCTCGCGGAGCTCGCGCGCCTCGCGGAGGAGAAGATCGGCGACCCCGGCCTCGCGCGGTGGGCGTTCGAGGCGCTGAAGCGCGCCGGCGGCGACCCCGAGCGCTCCGCGGCGGGGCTCGAGCGGATCGCCGAGCGGCTCAAGGCGCAGGACGAGGCGCTCGCCGCGGCGCAGCGCGCGCTCCGCGGCGCGGACACGGCCGAGGGGCGGATCGACGCGCTCCGCCGGCTCGTCGTGATCTACCGCGGCCGCCCGGACGAGCGCGCTGCCTACGAGGAGGCGCTCGTGGGGCTCGCGCGGGCGCTGCCGACCGACCGCGGCTGCCTCCTGGCGCTCGATCGGGTGAGCCGGCGGACCGGGGGCGGCGCCGCGCTCGACGCCCTGCTGCGCGCGCGGCTGGCCGACGCGGCGCGGCCGCCGTCCCCGGAGGGCGACGGCGCGCGCTCCGTGAGGTCCGAGGCGATCCGCGCGTCCGCGCTGACGCGGGTCGAGCTGGTGCGCGCCCGGCTCCTCCTGTCGGCGATCGCCCGGCGGCAGGGCCAGGACGCCCGCGCGCTCGACGAGGTGTCGCCGCTGCTCGGCGAGGCGCCGGGGCACCGCGGCGCCGCCAGCGCTGCGCTCGTGCTGGCCACGCGGGCCGGGCGCCTGCGGGAGCGCGCCGACGCGATCGTGCAGCTCGCCGCGCCGGTCTGGCCGGCGCTGCGCGCGGTGCTGCTCGCGGTCGCCGCGGCGCTCTACGAGCGGGTGCGCGCCGCGCCGCTCGCGCGCGAGGTCGCGGTGCTCGCCTGCGAGGCCGATCCGTCGAGCACGCGCGCCGTGGCCACGCTCGCGTCGATCCTCACGGCGGAGCTCTCCGCCGCCGCCGAGGCGGGCGAGGCGCCTCCGTTCGATGTCGACCGCGCGGTCGCTGCCGCGATCGAGCGCTCCATCACCACGGTGTTCCCGCGCGGCGCGCTCTGCGACGGCCTCGCGAGGGCGCTGGAGGCGCTGGGAGAGCTGCCGCTCGCGCTCGCGTGGACCCAGCGGTGGCTCGCGCTCCGGCCCGGGTCCCCCCAGGCGACCACGGAGCTCATCCGCCGCGCCGCGGTCGCCGGCGACGCGGCCCGGCTCTCGGACGCGCTCGCGTGGATCCTGGCGCAGCCGAAGCCGCTCGGCGAGATGGCGGCCCCGCTGGCGAGCGCGCTGCACGCGCTCTACGACCTCGACCCCGAGCGCGGCACGGCGCTCGCGCGCCGATCGCTCGACGTCTTCGGCCCGCAGAACCCGCTCCTGCGCGAGCGGCTCCTGGAGCTCGCGCGCCGCGCCGGCGATCCGCACCTCGCCGTGACCGTGCTCGAGCGGTGGCTGGCCGTGGAGATCACGGCGTCGCACGCCACGGAGCTCATGTTCATGCTCGCCGACTGTCGCCTCGACGGCGGCGACCCCGACGGGGCGGCGCAGGAGCTCGCGCGCGCCGCCGCGGAGGAGGCCGACCCCCAGGAGGTCCTCGCGCGGGTCCAGCGCATCGAGGCGTCGCTGCTCTCCAAGGGGCTGAGCTCCGACGGCGCCATCGCGCTGGCCGATGCGAAGGCCCGGGCGTTCACCGCGCAGGGCGGCGACGCCGCGGCGGAGGCGGCGGCCGCATGGCGCGAGCTCGGGAGCCTGCTCTGGGACCTGGCGGAGGATCATCGCGGCGCCGAGGCGGCCTTCTTCCGGGCGAGCGAGGTCGCGCCGAGCGGCGGGACCGAGCGCTACGCGCGCGACATGTGCGAGTTCGCGGGCGTCGAGGCCGCGATCGACGCGATCGTCGCCCGGGCCGCCGAGGCGCGGGGCGACGGGGGAGCGCAGCCCGCCGCCGAGGAGAGCGCGTGGTCGGGCGACGTCGGACCCGAGCGGCGCCGGCGCGCCAGCCTGCTGATCGAGGCCGCCAACCTCGCGCACGAGCACGGCCTGCCCGAGCGGGCGCTCGCCGCGGCGGCGAGCGCGATCGAGCTCGATCCGCTCCGCGCCGACGCCGTCGCGCTCGTCGAGAAGTCGGCCGACGCCGACGGCGGCGTCGCCGTCCTCGACAAGACCTACCGGCTGCTCGCCGACGCGGCCCTGGGCTGCTACGGCCGCCGCGCCGCCCATTACCGCGCCGCGCGGCAGCTGGAGCGGCGCGGCGCCTTCGAGCTCGCGCTCTCGCACGCCGTGGCCAGCTTCGAGGCGGTGCCCACCGAGGGCACCTCGTACGTGCTGCTCGCGCGGCTCGCCGAGCACGCCGGCGAGCCCGCGGAGGCCGTGCGCGCGCTCGAGCGGGTGGCGGCGACCGCCGATCCGGCGTCGCGCAACGCGTGGCTGAAGCGCGCCGCGGCCCTCACCGGCCGCACGGAGGAGGGCCTCCGGCTGCGCCTCGACATCCTGCTCCGCGCGATGGTCGTGCGCCCGGATCCGGCGATCGTCGAGGACGTGGGCGCGGCGATCCGCGACCTGGTCGCGTTCAACGGGCAGCCGGAGGTCGAGGCCATCCGCTTCGATCGCGCTGTCAAGGCCAGCATCGCGAAGCTCGAGGGGCCCGACGGGGCTCGCGCGGGGCTCGCGATGGCGCGGATCGCCGTCGAGGTCCTCGACGCCCCCGCGCTCGCGCTCGCCGCGATCGAGCGCGCGATGCTCGCCGACGGCGACGTCGACGAGTTCCAGACGCTGCTCGACATCGTCGGCCAGCTCGCCCGGCAGACGGAGCCGGCGTCGCACCTCATCGCGGCCGTGTACGCCGCCGCGATGAGGCCGCACTCGAGCGTCGGCCCCGGCCTGCTCCGGTGGGCGAGCAAGCTCGCGGGCGCGCTCAACGTGCCGCCGGTCGCGGCGGCGCTGCTCGTCGAGGCGGCCCGCCGCGCGCCCGAGGACGACGTGCTCGCCTACGAGGCCGAGGCGGCGGTGGAGGCCAGCGGCGACGAGGGGCTGAAGCGCTCGCTCGACGACGCCCTGCCGGTCGCGCGGCGCCTCGAGGCGCTGCTGCACCTCGCCGACAAGCACGAGCGCGAGGGCCAGCGCGCCGAGGCCATCGTCGCCCTCGAGCGGGCGCTCGCCGGCGGCCAGCTCCAGGGCGACGCGCGCGCCGGGATCGTCGCCCAGCTGCGGCGGCTGTACGCGGCCGAGGAGCGCGGCGGCGAGCTCTTGGCGCTCCTCCAGGCCGAGCTCTCGCGCGTGGACGTGACGGGCGCCGCCCGCCTCGAGATGACGCGCGAGCTCGCCGGCATCCTCGCCGCGGGCGGCGATCTCCACGGCGCGCTGGAGCTCCTCCTCGAGGCCGCGCAGAAGACCCCGTTCGACAAGGCGCACCTCGACGAGCTCATCCGGCTCGCCCGGCGCGGCGACGATCGCCGGCAGCTCTTCGACGTGCTCACGCGCCTCCAGGGCGCCGCCTCCAGCGACGAGGAGCGGCTGCTCGTGCTGCGCGAGCTCGCGCCGCTCGCCCAGGAGCTCGGCGATCGCGGCACCGCGGTGGCGCTCTTCGAGGCGATCGCCCGGCTGGACCTCACCGACCTGCACGCCCTCGAGGTCGTCGAGCAGGACGCGAGCGATCGCGGCGATCACGCCGCCGTCGCCGCCCTCCTCGCGCGCCGCATCGAGGCGGCCCCGCTGCCGGACACGCGGCGCGCGCTGCGGCTCCGGCGCGCTGCCCTGCTCGAGCAGCGCCTCGGCCTCCTCGACGAGGCGTGCGCCGAGCTCGAGGCCCTGCTCGCGGCGTCGCCGGACGACGTGAGCGCGCTCCGGTTCCTCGCGGACATCTACGAGCGGCTCGGGACGCCGCTCCGCGCCGCCCCGCTCTGGTGCAGGCTGGGCGATCTCGCGACGACCACCGACGAGCGGGCCGAGTACAACCTCCGCGCGTGCAGCAGCTACCTCGGCGGCGGGGACGTCGAGTCCGCGAAGGACACCCTGGAGAGCGTCGCGCGCATCGCGCCGCGCGAGGCCGTGATCGAGCTCCGCGTCGAGATCGCCCGCCGGGAGGGCGACGGCCACGCGCTCGCCGCGGCGCTCGATCAGCTCGCCAGCGCGTCGCGCGACGCCCCCGAGCGGCGCGCGCAGCTGCTCGTCGAGGCGGCGCGCGCCACCTCGATGCTCGGCGACGACGCAACGGCCCTCGAGCGCGCTCGCCGCGCCGTGAAGCTCGCCCCGGAGTCGCCCGACGCCGTCCTCGAGGCGCGCCGCATCGAGTATCGCCTGCGCGGGACCGGGACGCCGCGCGACGCGCAGGCCGCGGTCGAGGAGCTCGGCCGCATCGCGCCGCGCCTGCGCCCCGCGCACGTCGATCTGCACGCGTTTCTCCTGGCCGAGACGCTCGACGTCATCCAGGGCCACGGCGCGGGTATGCGCGAGCTGACCCGGCGCCACGCCGAGGTCGGCCCGAGCACGCTCGTCGCGCTCGGCATGGCGGAGCGCCTCGCGCTGAAGCGGAACTTCTCCGCCGCCCTCCCGCTGTTCGAGCGCGCGCTCGGCGGCGATCTCCAGGGCATGCGCGCGCGCGGCCGCGTCGCGCTCGCCGCCGCCGAGACCGCGCAGAACGCCGGCGAGCTCGAGACGGCGGCGCGCCTGCTCGAGGAGGCCGCGGCGGAGCCGGAGACGCGCGCGCTGGCGCTGCGGCGCCAGCTGGAGCTCACGGCTTCCCGGGGCGAGCCCGAGGCCGCCCGCAAGGCCCTCGAGGAGCTCGTCGCGCAGAGCTCGGGGATCGACCGGGCGCGCGCGCTGACGCAGCTCGCGCGCCTGCACGCGTCGAGCGATCCGGAGCGCGCGGCGCAGATCCTCGCGCAGGCCACGGTGCTGGCGGGCTCGGATCGCTCGCTCGGGTTGAAGATCGCCGAGCTGAACGCCGAGCTGGCCAGCGAGCGGGCGACCTTGCCGCCCGAGGAAGTGCCTCACGCCGGACCGGCCCGGGTCGTCGTCACGGAGCCTGCCCCGGCGGCGCCCGAGGCGCAGCCCGGCGGTCCAACCCCGTCGGCCGGCGGCGCCGCGCCCGCGAGCAGCCGCGCGCCGTCGGTCGGCGCCGCGCCCGCGAGCAGCCGCGCGCCGTCGGTCGGCGCCGCGCCCGCGAGCAGCCGCGCGCCGTCGGTCGGCGCCGCGCCCGCGAGCAGCCGCGCGCCGTCGGTCGGCGCCGCGCCCGCGAGCAGCCGCGCGCCGTCGGTCGGCGCCGCGCCCGCGAGCAGCCGCGCGCCGTCGAGCGGCGCCGCGCCGGCTTCCGGCAATCCGAACATCGATCTGGTCGAGCTCAACGACCCGCTCGACGAGTCGCTGATCGCGGCCGACGCATCGCGGGCCAGCTCTCCCGCGCTGTCGGACGACGACCTGCTCGAGGGGCCGGCGGTCGCCCCGCCCGCGGGGGCGTCGCCCTCGGGGGCCGCGGAGGGCAACGCCGCGCGCAGCGGCGCCGCCTCGGGCCGCGCCAGCGCCGGCGCGCAGCACGCCTCGCCGCCGGTCTCCGCCCCGGTGTCGCTCCAGCCGCCCTCCTCCGCGACGCGGCTCCTCACCACGTGGCCGCCGTCCGCGGCCGAGAGCTTCGAGGAGGCCGCGCTGTTCCGCGAGCTCGCCGCCGGCTCGTACGAGGCGGGCGAGCGGCTCATGAAGAGCTTCGCCCCGCGCGACGATCGCTCCCGCGAGGCGCTGGCGGTCCGCCGGATGCAGGCCCACCTGCGGCTCGGCGATCGGGGCGCCCTCGAGCGCCTCCAGGCGGCCGCGGTCGCCGACAAGAACATGACCTACGCCCGCGCCATCGAGCACGTGCTGCGCGCCTTCGAGGGCGACGAGCCGTCCGACCGGCGCGGCGACGGCGCCGTCCTGCCCCCGCTCCTCGCCGCGCAGCGCGACGCGCCGGAGCTCGTGAGCGCCCTGCTCTTCCGCGACCTGGAGTCTCCGGTCAACGAGGCGCTCGCGCTCGTCTGGGAGACCGGCCTCTACCGCCGCGACGCGGGCCAGTCCGGGCTCGTCGCCTCCGAGCGGGTCCAGCCGACCTCGCCGACCGTGCTCGGGGAGCTCTACGGCGCCGTGGCCGGTCACCTGGGTCTCCTGCGCACCGCGCTCTTCCACCAGCGCGCGCCGTCGCCTGCGCCCCCGTCGCCCGAGGGCCAGGTCATCCGCGTCAACCCGCCGGCCGTGCTCCTGCGGGGCGAGATCCGCGAGGACAGCCCCGAGCTGCGCTACCTGCTCGGCGCTCACCTGGCCGGCGCCATGCCCGACTACGTCCTCGTGAACACCAGCGCCGAGGACGAGCTCCGCACGCTCCTCTCCGCGGTCGTCGCCGCCTTCGGCCCGCTGGAGGCGACCGCGCACAGCACGCGCGGCAACCCGGCCGTGGTGCGGCTGGAGCAGAACCTCTGGCAGCTCATCCCTCCGCGCGCCGAGCGCCGCCTCCGCGAGATCTGCGACAGCGCCAGCAAGATGACCTACGAGGCGGCCGTCAAGACGACCCGCACCGCGATGCGCCGCGCCGGCCTCTTCGCCGCGGGCAACCTCGCCACCGCGGTGCGCGCGACCGTCAAGGAGCGCGGCCTCGAGCTGGCCGTCCCGCTCTCCCGGCCCGAGGGGCTCGCCGCCGCGTGCGCGGCGCACCCGGAGGTCGCCGATCTCGTACGCCTCGCGACGCGGATGGAGTACGCCGAAGCGCGATGGCAGCCCGGCACGGTGCCCTCACTCCGGCGGGTCGACACGGGCAGCTCGCGCTTCCGCGCTGGCACGTAGGCGTCGTTGCCGCCGCCGCGCTGCAGCCTTCGCCGCCGTGTCCTCCGCGCCCGACCGCGCGCCCCGCGGCGCCGGCAGCGCCCCTGTTGTACCCCGTCCCTCCGAGGTCTCCCGTGTGCACGCCCACGCTTCACCCCGCTGCGACGTTTGCGGCCTGGTCACCTCGGTGCGTCTGTCTCAACGCGACAGCGCTGTCACAGCCTCGCCGCCCGTTGCGCGCCGCCCAGCGCGCAGGATGCACGCCGCGCGCTGCTCCGTCGACGGCACGCACGGCACGCACGGCACGCGCGGCACGCACGCCTCGCGTTGCCCGGAACGCCGGCAGCGCGTTGGCACGAACATCGCCTTCTCTTTCCAGCGTGATTTTTTCCTGCGCCTGCTCGGGTGCGGACCCGTTCGGGCCGCGCGCGTTCCCCTCCTCGGCTCGGCGGCTTCCGGTCGCCAGCGTCCTTTCGGCGCCGCCGCGCGCTCCCACGGCGCCGCGACGGCGCGCGCGCTGCGCCGAGCGCGCCGCGCTCTCGGCGAGGAGGGCGCCGTGAGCGCGCGACCCGCCGTGCGCGCCCTGCTGTTCGCCTGCCTGCCGGCCTCGGTGGCGTGCAGCATCCCCCTCGAGGACGCGGCCGCGGGCCCCACGAACGCCTGCGACCGGTCGGTCGAGTGCGGCCCGGGGGCGACCTGCGCGGAGGTCGACGGGCACCGAGCGTGCGTCTCGACCAGCGCGCACCTCGACGGGCTCCTCCTGGAGATCCGGCCGCGCGTCTCGCGCGAGGTGAGCGCGGAGGTCTCTCACCTCCTCGATCTCGACGCCGGCAGCATCTTCCCCCCGGACGACGCCGGCGGGCAGGTGCATTCCCTCGATCTCCGGATCCCCCCGCCCGCGCGCGTCACGGTCACGTTGCGCCTCGGCGGCTCCTACTGCGGCGACCTCACCGGCGGGGACTTCCCGGTGAAGGCCGAGTTCCGGCGCATCGCGCCCCTGCTGGGCTTGCCCGCCCAGAGCTACGCGGCGATCTCGGAGCCGAACGGCTCCGGTGGCCACCGGTTCCAGCTCGCGATCCCCCCCGGGAGCTATCACCTCTACCTGGTACCGCAGCCGCACAGCCGCTGCAGCGGCGACCTCCCCCCGCCGATCTTCCTGCCGAACCAGCAGGTGCCCGAGCAGTGGACGCTCGGCGTCAACGCCGAGGCTCCCGCGGTGCTTCAAGGCAGCCTGCAGGTGCCGGCGGGCCTGAGCGTCGACGGGTGGAAGCTCGACCTCGTCGACCCGCTGACCGGCAGCGTCATCTCGCAGGTCGGCGTCCTCGAGCAAGGCGAGCCCAGCCCGCCGGGGACCGCGTCGCGGGTCGAGTTCAGCGTGAAGTTCTACTGGACCGACAGGGAGAAGAGCCAGAAGAGCCCGCTCATCCGGCTGCGGCCCAAGGACGGCGAGCCGCGGCCCACGGTCTACTGGGAGCTCGCCGCGATAGCGCTCCACGGGTCCACGGCGAACCTGACCCTCTCGCTGCTCCAGCTCGACGCGGCGGCGCGCCGCGTGGAGGGCCGGACGCTCGACGCGAGCGGCACCCCGGTGCTCTCCGCCGTCCGCATCCAGAGCGCGACCATCGACCAGGCCCCGACCGCCGCCTACAAGCTCGACACCGAGACCGACGCGAGCGGCCTCTTCCGGGCCGACCTCCCGCCCGGCGAGTACGTCGTCTTCGCGCAGCCGATCAACGACACCACCAAGGCGAGGGCCAGGCAGTCGCTCAGGTTCGCCGCCGGCGACGACTGTTACTGCGGCCAGTCGATCCTCATCCCGGAGGCCGGGGCGCTGCGCGGCCGTGTCCAGGGGCCCGCGGGCGAGCTGATGGACGGCGCGAGCGTGGTCGCGGTCCCCTCCCTCGGCGACGCCACGAACTACCTCAACCAGGTGCTCAACCCGGAGCCGCTGCTGCCCCGGCAGGCGTCCGGGGTCCTGCGCAACGGCGCGTTCTCCATCGGCGTCGACCCCGGGGAGTTCGACTTCTCGGTCCGGCCGACGCCGGGGTCCGCCTACCCGTGGCTCGTGCGGCCGCGCCTGGTGGTCCCTCCGACCGACGCCGCGGTCATCGATCTGGAGCTCGCCATGTCGTACCCGGCCGTGCTCCAGGGCGTGGTCCGCGACGCGTCGTCGGGCGACCGGCTCGCCGACGCCGCGGTCGTGGCCTGGCTGCCGGTCGAGAGGAAGACCGCGCAGGGGACGGTGACGGGGGTCATCCAGATCGGCGAGACCCGGTCGGAGGCCGACGGCTCCTACGTCCTGCCGCTCCCCCCATCGACGTCCCGGTGAAGTCGGAGCGAAAAAGGGCGGTACCAGCTCAGCGCAGAGCGAGATAGGCTAGCGCCCGTGGCGCAGCCGACGCGCGGTGGGACATCGGAGCCTTCAACAGAGGATGGCTTGACCCTCGCGCCACCTCTGCGCGGCGAACCGGGGCAGCGTACCGAGGAGGAGCGCGCGAGCGCGTCCCTGCCGTCGGCGCAGGATCTCGCCGTCGCGCTGCACGAGGTCTCCAACGCGCTGACGGTGATCGTTGGCTGCATCGAGCGGGCCCAGGCCGATCGCGGCGCTGAGCTGAGCCGCGCGCTCGGCGTCGCCGTGTCGCGGGCGCGCGACGCCCGCCGCCTGATCCGGCGGGCGATCGGCGCGGACGCCGAGGGGCGTCCGGCCGGCGACGGCGAGGTCGCGTCGACGCCGCTGGGCGAGCCGACGCGGCTGCTCGCCGATGTCATCGACGACGCGGTGACCGGGCTCGAGCCCGAGGCGCGCCGCTCGTCGATCGCGCTCCGCGCCGAGATCGATCCCGACGTCGCGCGGGCTTGCGTGAGCAACGGCGCCGCGGTGGTGCAGATCTTGACGAACCTCTTGCTCAACGCGGTCGCGCTCTCGCCGCGCGGCTCTGCGGTGCGCGTGGATGCCAGGCTGGACGGCGCGGCGGTGATCGTCGGCGTCGCGGATCAGGGGCCTGGGGTGCCGCCGTCGCGGCGCGCGACGCTGCTGAGCTCCGGCGTGTCGACGCGTCCTGGCGGGGCGGGCATCGGCCTGCGCCACTCTGCGGCGCTGGCGAGCTCCGCGGGCGGCGCGCTCGCGCTCGTCCCTTCGGACGAGGGCGCCCGCTTCGAGCTGCGCTGGCCGATCGAGGGCTCCGCGCTCGCGGGCGGCGCGCCCGGCAACGACGGGGAGGCGGAGGCCGGGGAAGGGGACGCCGACGAGGCGCCGCCTGCGCCGCGCAGCACGACGTCGCCGCTCCCCGGGGCGGTCCTCGAGGGCGTGAGGATCCTGGTGGTCGAGGACGACGACGCGGTGGTGGATCTGCTCGACACGGCGCTCACGGCGCGCGGGGCGAGCATCGTCAGCGTGCAGAGCGCGGTGGAGCTCCCGGGCGCGCTCGCGTCCGGCCCGTTCCATGCGGCGCTGCTCGACATCTCGCCGATCGCGCAGGATGTCCTCGGCACCGTCTCCGCGGTGCGCAGCGCCAACCCCGACGTGCGGCTCGTGGTGATGTCCGGCAGCGCCGTCGCGGCGCCCCTCCCGCCGAACTCCGGGGTGTCGTGGGTGCGCAAGCCGTTCGAGATCCGCGAGATCGTCGAGGCGCTCGTCCGCTGACGGGAGCGGCGGCGCGGGGGCGAGCGCGGCGTCTGGAGGCGCGGCGCGGGGGCGAGCGCGGCGTTTCCGTGGGGTGAGGGCGCGCTCCGGGGGCTGCTCCTGGTCGGCCGGCGCGGATGCGTCCCGGCCGCGCGGCGCCGCAGCGGACGATCGGCCGAGGCCGCGCGGCCGCCACGCCGGCCAGAGAGCTGCCTGGGTGCCGCGCCGGCCGTGTGACGACTTCGAGAGGATTAGCTTGACTTCCCTGGCCAGCTGGGTAGGTTCCGTCCCGCGACCCACTCGCGAAGGTGGCGGAATTGGCAGACGCACTAGCTTGAGGTGCTAGCGGGTAACACCGTGGGGGTTCAAGTCCCCCCCTTCGCACTCCGACTCAAGTTTCGAATCTTCCCCTTATTGTTTCCGATACTTAGCTGAGGCATTCCCTTCAGCTCTTGTGCAGTACCAGCGGCGTCGCTCTTTTTGCCTCGACGGGTCCGCTCGGCTTCCGAGATCGTGTGTGATCTCGACGGTTTGTTTCAGCGTTGCTGAGTAGCCGTTTGTGCCTACACAAACGCACAGCGATGCCCGCGGGCTGCACACGCTGCCGGGTGAGTGAAGCCCCGGGCGCGTGCGACAAGACCAGCGCCTCTTTAGAGCGGATGTCAAGCGGAATGCGCGCCGGTGCGTGCGTCTACGGCAGCGGTGCTCTGGCCGGCCTGCGCGTGGTCTTACCTCCGATGGCCTCAGTCCGTGGTTGACCTGCTCAGAACGAGAGCGCCGCACGACGCGCGTCCACCGCGTCACCAACGGCGAGGGCGGCGCGACGGACGTAGCGGACGCATCAGACGCTTCCAGCGCGCTACGGCGCGGCCGTCCGGACGTCCTCCACGAACCCGAACGACACGCACCTCAATTCCAGGGCGTAGGTACCACGTCCCTGTAACCGAGCGCTCTCTTCCGCATCTTGCGCTGCCGCACTCGCGAACACACTCCGAAGTGCGCTCGCCGATGCTAACCATCAGCCATGAGCTATGGAAAGAACGAGACACCGGCCAGTCCCGAGAAGGTTGTAGAAGCGGCCGCCGACGCTGCCCTGACGGGCGCGATTGAAGCCGCGAAACTGTCGAGTTCTGCCGTCCTTGTCGCATTCGCCAGTAATCCAGCCGTCGCAGCGTTGGCGACGGTGATGCCGGTCGTGCTCAGCGGCCTGTGGTGGACCGGCATGCACTGGAAGCGGATCGAGGCAGAGCGCCTCTGGCGCAGGATCACCGACGACTGGGCCGCATCGGAAGACGTGACGCGTGAGGAAATCGAAGGACGAATTGCTGCACGTGCAGAGGAGCCGGCGGTGCGCGAGGTGATTATGCGCTCCGTGCGCGCGCTCATGGAGCAGGTCGACTCAGCGACAACGGTACCGCTCGGCGCGCTGGCACAGGAGTACTTGCGCGACCCTGTGAACAAGCCCGATGCCTTCTTTCGTGGAGCCGTGCGCGTCCTTTCCGAGATAGACGGGGGTGAGCTGAACGAGCTGCGCGAAATGCTCGACTGGGTGCTCCGGACCACGAGTAGAGACGAGGTAGAAATTCGGGCTTGGAATCTTGAGGTTCGCAGCCGTCTACCCGGATTCGACGAGCTTCAAGCAGAGCCTTGGGTTCTCGTGACGTTGGTCGATGACGTCGTCGCTGACGAGCCGTGGGAGCGGGAGGACGCAAGAATCACTTTCGCTCGTGTTTCGGAGCCCGAACGCATCTTTCAGCTACTCCAGGCGAATGGCCTCGCGCTTCCAGGTAGAGCGACCGTCGCTGGCGCGGCGCCACCCCATATCCGTGTGCCACGCCTCACGGCAGCGCGCTTTCGCCGCACGCTCGGGTAACGCGGGCCGCGCACGGACAGCGTCGTGGCCTATCTTCCCAGTCGCTAGCTAGAGCGATGCCCCCCGCCGCCACTCCAGCCGCGTTCGCGAGCCGGTAGGCCCATCACGCCCGCGAGCTCTGCCCGATCGCGCGCATCAGCGAGCACGCGCCTGACGATGTGCCCGCCGGCTGAGAGCGCCGGAGCACCAGCGGACCGGCCGGCGGATGGTGCGCGCGGCGGAGCCCCGGCAGGCGCCGGTCGTCCCCATCCAGGTAGCTGTCGGCGATGAGGGCGAGCCGTCGTCAGTGCAGGGCGGACGCACGACGGGCACGCCCTCAAGCTCGGCGCCGGTCAGCTGGGCGCGCGCAACGGACCCCAGCCAGACGACCGCCACCGGCCGTGGCCTGCGCTCGACGGAGCTCATGCGACCGGGCGGCGTGCCCGGCCGGCTCGTCCTGGACCCGGCGCGACGCGGTGACGGTACCGACCACGCCCGTGCCGAAGGCGACCGCGCCGACCGCGAGACCGAGACGTTGCGCGCGAGGCGGCACCCGGCCTCAGGCGACGCACCCAGCGCGCGGAAGCGACGGGCCCATGTTTCGGTCGCGCGCCCTTCGCGCGTCACGCGGGGCGGGGGCAGCGGCGCGCCGCCCGCAGTTGCCTCCTGCGGGGATGGCCTGGCGGTGGTCTCGTGGCACCTACTGGCAGCGACGCCAACGCATTGCGGTTTTGTGATCTGATTTCTCACTAATTCGTCCGCGTCGACCTCTCCCTGGTAGCTTTCCCGCATGTCGATCACCCCGCCGGATCCACACATCGTCACGCGGTGGCTGTCTGAAACCTGGGCGCTGTGCGAGGCGTGGTGGCTGTCCGAGACGTGGCGGCTACCCGAGCTGACGGTTGTGGTCTCCGGGCTCGTGGCGTCTTGGCCGACGATGCGGCGCCGAGTAGCCTCCTCGGGCCATGTCGATCACTCCGCCGGATCCTCACAGCGCTCTGAAGGCCCTCCGCGCGTTGCTCGTCGAAGTTGACGCCCTCATTAAGGTGAGCCCCGACGCGGAGCTCCTGGCCGCGACGCGCGAAACGCTGGCTGGTGCGGAAGCCGACCTGACGCGCTTCGTCGCTCAGAAGCAGGCATGATCGCCGCGCTGTACGCGCTGGCCCTCGTGGCGGCCGCCCTGGCGGTGGTTCTCGCCCGGCGCAACCCGGAGCACCGGCCCGTCGCCGCCTTCCTGATCCTCTCGCTCGCGTCGGACGTCGTTCGCAACCGGCTGATCGCCTGGGTCCTTCAACCGGCGCGCGCTGCGCTCGGCTCTGCGCCGTTCACCGGCTGGGTACGCGTCGCAGCCGACGTTGACGGCGCGCTGTTCGTCGCGTGGCGCGCCGGCATCGCTGCCCTCGCGGTGTGGATGTTCGTCCGGCGGCGGCCCTGGGGCGTCCTCGCTGCCTACGCCGCCGCGGTCGGGTTCATGGTCGCGACCTACCCGCGCGGCGCGGTCTTGCATCGCTTCTACCTCGCAACGGAGCTCGCATCGCTCTGCGTCGCGCTCGGGGGCTTCCTCGTCTGGCTGAGGTCTGACCGCAAGACGACCGTTCCCGCCGTTTGCACGGCGGTCATCGTCGCGATCGAGCTCGCGTTTGTGACCGGTGGCCCCTACCGGGCCGACATCTTCACCGGCTGGATCAGCGCGCAGAACATGCTCGTGGTGCTCTACCTGGCGCTGATCGTCGTTCAGGGGGTGGCCGTATGGCGGCCGTCGACGTCGCAGTAGCGCTCTGGCATCTCGTCTTCCTCGCCCTCGCGATCGCCTACAAGAGGCACCGCGAGTTCGGAGCGCAGCGCATCCCGGTCGCCGAGCTCGCCGCCCTTGCGCACCTGGTGCGGCGCCTGATCGCCAGGAGCCTCCGCGCCACGCGGGCCACGCGCGCGGACGTCGACGATCTCACCCAGGACGTGATGCTCGCTGCCTGGGAGGCCAGCGAGGAGGGCCGGTACCGGCCCGATCCCGAGGCCACTGGAATGCCCCCGCTAGAGCGCTGGGTGAGGAGGCTCGTCTACCATCGCGTCGATCATCACCTCAGGTCGGCGCGCCACCGTCGAGAGGAACTCGCCGCCGAGCTGCCGGAGGTCGAGCACGAAGCGCCCAGCGCAGAGCGGACGATCGAGGCCGAGCAGCGGCGGCTCGCCGTGGTGAACGCTCTGCGGGAGATGCACGACGTCGAGGGCGCTGCCGTCGTCATCGCGCACGACATCCACGAAATCCCGATGGCCGATCTCGCGGAGAAGTACAAGGTGCCTCTCAGCACGCTCTACAAGCTGCGCTCCGCTGCGCTTGCGGTGCTGGTGAAGACGGTTCGCCAGCGCGACGGCTGAGGCGATCCGAGCCCACCGCCGGCGCGATGACCGACCGTGCTTGGCTGAAACGGTAGCGCGAGGGCGCCTCGGCTCCCTCGTCATCGCGTAACCTGTTGGCGCCCCTCGGGAGGTTCCTGTCCTCGCCTGGTTCCTGGACGGCGAGCCTTGGTTCCTGGACGGCGCTGTCCGGTTCCTGGACGGCGCTACCTGGTTCCTGGACGGCGCTACCTGGTTCCTGGACGGCGCTACCTGGTTCCTGGACGGCGCTACCTGGTTCCTGGACGGCGCTACCTGGTTCCTGGACGGCGCTACCTGGTTCCTGGACGGCGGCAAAAAGGCGCGCGAGGGGCTCGTCTGCGCAACAACGTGATCGGGCTCCTCCGTTCGCGCATGTCGGTCGTGCGCGCGGCGGTGCAGTCGGCGCGCACCACCGGGGGCTCGAGGCCGCTGCTCCCCATCGGCCGGCGACCGCTTGAGCCGCAGATCAAGCGCCGTCAGGTTTTCTCTCTCGTGTCGGAGCAGCGCCAGGCGTAGGCTGAGCGCCATGAAAGAGGCGGCAATCGCGCTCTTGTTCCTGGCGTTGGCAGGCTGCGGCTCTGCCGGCGCGCGTGCTCGGCACGGACAGCCTGATCCCGTAGCGAGGGACGAGGTGGTCGGAGAGATGCGGCTTGGAGAAGAGCTGCACCGGCTCGACCTGCTCGAGGCCGAGATTTACGCTCCTTTCCGTTCCGCGGCCCCCGGGCATCCGGTCGATCGCTGCAATAACGGCGACAGCGAGGTGATGTCCAGGATGCTGGCGTTTGGGCTCTCGGTGGGGAAGCAGGAAAAGAAGGCCGCGGACAGGAAGTACTACGCGCTGTTGCAGACAGGGAACCCGGAGGAGCTCTTTCCGGCGATCTACTTACGGAGGTACTATCTCCAAGGTTTGCTGGAGTGTGTTCGCGATCTGACGGGCACAGGGCCCCGCCAGGCGAGGGAGGGGCATCACGTATCCATCCTCACAACGTCGAACTTCGACGCAGCAACCAGCCACGGGCTCGTTCTGGTGGATTTCACGACCCACTGGTGCGCACCTTGCAAACTCATGGCGCCCGAGCTGGAGAAGCTCGCGCGTGAGCATCGAGGAGAGCTCCGGGTCGGGAGGTTGACCGCCGATCGGCACCAGGAGCTGATCGATAGGTTTGAAATCACGACATTCCCGACGCTGATCCTCCTGAAGGATGGCGATGAGGTGGCGCGGCTCGACAAGTATCACACCTATCCAGAGCTGCTGAAATGGATCCGTGGTGCGCTGCCGGGCCGAAGCTCGTCCCAGAGCGAGCATTCTGCCCAGGGGGGCGAAGCTCCTACCTCGGGCAGTGAGTGATCCGCGCTCGTCTGCCCTTCATTTCACGTCCGCACCGCCATCCTCGTCGGACGGCTGCCCTTCGGGCTGACGATCTTGGTTTGAAGGAGCATCAGGCTCCTGCTCCCCGTCGTCATCGCCGGGGCCATCTGCCAGCTCTCCCTCCTCGCAGACGTAGCGGCATTCGTTGCTTGGGTCGTGCCAGTCGCAGTCCTTCTCGGGGGCTAGACGGCATGGTGACGCGCAGCCTGGCCAAAAGATAGCGAGAGCGCAGAGGAACATCGTTATCTTAAACAGTTTTCTCATGGCAGCCCCCAAGCCTTCGGCGTCTGAAGCGGTGCCGGGCCATCGTTGACAGCGCTCGATGCTCCGCGGCTCCTGCCCCGTTCCCCCGGGCCATTTCATCGCTCGCCCACCCCGCGGCGGATTGTACATGAGCTCGCCGGTCCGGGGCAAGCGGCGATGCCGCCAGAGCGTGGAGCGGCCACCTGGAAGCAGCGCTGTCGCGGTCACTCGATAGGTTTGTCGCCCCAGCTCGAGGGCGCAGGGCGCCGGTTCAGCCACGAGACATGACATCCCGGGCGGGAGATCGCGTTCTTGCTGTGGACGTTGCCTGGAGGGAGCCCGGCCCCGGCGCGCGGCTGTGCCCGCGCGCTCCTTGACGCTCGTCCCATCCTCCTCCACCCTCGCATTGGATGTCCCGCGTCCGGCGACCCCACCGTAACCGCAGCGCGATCCTTCGCTGGATCTGCGCCGCGCTCTCGGTGTTCCTCGTCGTCGGCCTCGTCGCTCAGGGACACACCTTCCAGGCGCTCGGCGTGGCGCTCGCGTGCGAGCACCCGATGCTCGAGCCGTCGTCCTCCCATGACGACGGTGAGAAGAACGCGGCGCCGGACGGCTCGCACGACGACGACTGTCCGCCCGGGTGCAGCGACTGCGCGTGCGGCCGCATCCCCATGACGCTGTCCCTCGAGGTGGTGCTGCCGTACATCCTCCTCGAGGCCTACGAGATCCCCGCATCGTCGCCCCCGGAAAGGCCAGGGCGCTCTCCTACCTACCGCCTCGAACGGCCGCCCCGACGCCCCCGCGCTTGAGGCGCCCGCGTCAGGCATCGCATCCACGAGCACGGCCGCCGGCCTCCGGCGCGTGAGCGCCCCAGCGCCACGCCGCCACGGGCTCGGCCCCCTCGCGCGCTCCTGACCGGACTCAACCGCGGTTCTTCGCGCGAGCGCTCCACGCGCTCGAGGGCTGCTCGTCCATGCTTCGCTCCTGCGTGCGTCGTCCGTTCGTCGCTTCCTCGATTGCCCTTGGTCTCCTGCTGTCCCCGTTGTTCGCGCCCGCGGCCGTCCTCGCCGCGGAGCCGCCCCTCGGCCGCGCCCGCGTCGCCGACCTCGCCCGCGCAGCGCCGGGCGCGCGCGTGGCCACGGCAGAGGCCGGCGTCGCCCGCGCGGCGACCTCGGCAGCCGGCGTGCTCTCGCTCGAGAACCCCGTGCTCACCGGGATGGGCGGCGTCCGGATCAACCCCGACGGAAGCAAGCCGGCGGCCGCGACGGCGTCCCTCGAGTGGCCGATCGAGCTCGGCGGCCAGCGAGGCGAGCGCGTCGCCACGGCCAGAGCCGAGCAGCGCGCCGCCGACATCCGCGCCGAGGACGGCCGGCGCCGCGTCCTTCTCGCCGCCCTGCTCCAGCACGCCCTCGTGCTCCGCGACGAGCGGCAGGTGCAGCTCGCCCGCGCGCGCGTCGCCCTCGCAGAGCGGCTCCACGCCGCGGCGGAGCGGCAGCGCAAGGCGGGCGAGGTGCCGGAGGTCGACGTCGCCCTGGCGCTGCTCCAGAAAGGGCGCGACGTCGCCGCCGCCAAGGCGGCGGAAGGCGCGCGCGACGCCGACAAGGCCGCGCTCCTCGCCCAGCTCGGCCTCCGCTCGCCGGCGGCGCAGGCACTCCCGGTGGAGGGACCCCTCGTGCCTCCCGGCGAGCCGCCGCCGCTCGCGTCGATCCTCGGCGAGGTGGAGCGGCGCCCCGATGTCGGCGCCGCCGACGCCTCGGTCGACGCCGCCCGCGCCAAGGCCGAGCGAGAGCGCGCGGCCGGGTGGCCGACCGTCAACGTCGTCGCCCAGGTCGAGCGCGACGACGGCGCGAACATCGGCATGCTCGGCCTCGCGGTCCCGCTGCCGATCCTCAACGCCAACCGCGCCGGCGCCGCGACGGCCGCCGCCGAGATCGACGTCGCCCGGGCGCACGCCGACGCCGCGCGGGCCGGCGCCGTGGGCCAGATCCACCAGCTCTACGCGCGCTACCGGGCGACGAAGGAGGCCCTCCAGGCCCTCGCGCCGACCGCCGCCCTCATGGAGCAGGCGGCCGCGATCTCGGCGCGCGGGTACGAGCTCGGCGAGAAGGATCTCGCGAGCGTGCTGCTGGTGCGCCGCGAGGTCATCGAGGCAGAAGCGGCGCTGCTCGAGGCCGAGCACGCCCACGCAGCGGCCAAGATCGAGCTCTTCGTCGCCGCGGGGAGGGCCCTCCGATGAGCGCCCCCCAGCGGAAGATCGAGCTCTCGCCGAAGGCGATCGCCGCGACCCTCGCCGCGGTGCTGGCGCTCCTCGTCGGGGCCGTCGCCCTCACCGTGCTCATCGAGCATCGACGCCACGGGCACGACCACGAGGCCGGCCACGGAGAGCACGACGGGCACCGCCACGGCGAGGGCGAGCGAGGGCACGCCCACGGCGACGAGCACGACGAGGGCAAGGGCCACGCGCACGGCAAGGACCACGCGCACGGCGACGACAAGGACCACGCGCACGGCGACGACGAGGAGGCGCACGCCCACGCCGGCGGCAAGCTCGAGCTCTCGCCCGCGATGCTCCAGAACGCCGGGCTGGAGATCCTCACCGCCGGACCGGGCAAGGTCGCGGCGACCGTCACGCTCCCCGGCGAGGTGGCGCTCAACGCGGAGGCCATCGCGCACGTCACCCCGCGGGTGCCCGGCACCGCGCGGGAGGTGAAGAAGCAGCTCGGCGACACCGTGAAGCGCGGCGAGGTGCTCGCCGTGCTCGACAGCCGCGAGCTGGCCGAGCTCCAGCGCGAGCTCCTCGCGGCCAAGGAGCGCCTCGCCCTCGCCGAGGCGAGCTTCACGCGCCACGAGGCGCTCTGGCAGGAGCGCATCTCGGCCGAAAAGGAGTACCTCGCGGCCAAGCAGGCGGTCGCCGAGGCGCGGATCGAGCACCGGAGCGCCGCCCAGAAGCTCAGCGCCGCCGCCGGCTCCGGCGCGGCCAAGGGCACCGGCTACGCGCTGGTCGCCCCGATGGACGGCACCATCATCGAGAAGCACATCGCCATCGGCGAGGTCCTCAAGGAGGACACCCAGGTCTTCGTCATCGCCGACCTGTCCACCATCTGGGTCAACGTCACCGTCTACGCCAAGGACCTCAGCCGCGTGCAGGTCGGCCAGACGGCCTGGGTCAAGGCCGAGGGCATCGACCAGGCCGCGCGAGGCTCGGTGGCGTACCTCGGGCAGGTCGTCGACGAGCAGAACCGCTCCGCGGTGGCCCGCGTCGTCCTGCAGAGCCCCGGCGCCGCGTGGCGCCCCGGGCTCTTCGCGACGGCCGACATCGCCGTCGAGGAGGCGGCCGCGCCCGTCGTCCTCTCGGACGAGGCCATCCAGCGGGTCGAGGGCAGGGAGGTCGTCTTCGTCGAGGAGGGCGGCGGCTTCGAGGCCCGCGCGGTCAAGGTCGGGCGGCGGGGCACGAGCGCGCCGGGGCTCGGGGCCGAGGGCGCCGACGCGCAGCCCGGAGCCCAGGGCGCCGAGCCGCAGCGCGGCGCGGCCGTCGTCGAGATCCTGGCGGGGGTCGCCGCCGGCGAGCGCTACGTCGGCAAGAACAGCTTCATCCTCAAGGCGGAGCTCGGCAAGTCCGAGGCCGGCCACCAGCACTGAGGAGCGCGCCGGCCCATGCTCACGTTGCTCTCGCGGCTCCTCTCGTTCTCGGTGCGCCACCGCTTCCTCGTCGTCGCCCTGACGATCGCGGTCGGCGCGCTCGGCGCCTACAACTTCACGCGCCTGCCGATCGACGCGGTCCCGGACATCACCAACGTCCAGGTGCAGATCAACACCTCGGTCAAGGCGCTCTCCCCCGTCGAGGTCGAGCGGCAGGTCACGTTCCCCATCGAGTGGGCCATGGGCGGGCTCCCGGGCGTCCAGCAGGTGCGCTCGCTCTCGCGCTACGGGCTCTCCCAGGTGACGGTGATCTTCGACGACGGCACCGACATCTACTGGGCGAGGCAGCTCGTGGCCGAGCGCCTCGGCGCCGCCAAGGAGAGCCTGCCGCCCGGGCTCGGCGAGCCGCAGCTCGGCCCCATCGCCACCGGCCTCGGCGAGATCTACATGTGGACGCTCGAGGCCGCGCCGGACGCCCGGCGGCCCGACGGCCAGCCGTACGATCTGACCGATCTGCGCACGATCCAGGACTGGATCGTGCGGCCCCAGATCCGGACCGTGCCCGGCGTCACCGAGGTCAACTCGATCGGCGGCTACGAGCGGCTCTACCAGGTCTCGCCGGACCCCGCGAAGCTCGTCGGCTACGGGCTCTCGTTCCGCGACGTGCTCGAGGCGCTCGCCCGCAACAACGCCAACGCGGGCGGCGGGTACATCGAGCACAAGGGCGAGCAGTACCTGGTCCGCGCCACGGGCCTCGTGCAGAGCGAGGAGGACATCCGGGGCATCATCGTCGGCAACCACGGCGAGGTGCCGATCCGGATCGAGGACGTGGCCGAGGTCGGCGTCGGCCGGGAGCTGCGCACGGGGGCCGCGACCGAGGACGGCGAGGAGGCGGTCATCGGCACGGCCATCATGCTCGTCGGCGAGAACGGCCGCGCCGTCTCCAGGCGCGTGGACGAGCAGATCAAGGCGGTCAACAAGTCGCTGCCCGAGGGCGTGACGGTCAAGACCGTCTACGACCGCACCTACCTCGTCGACGCCACCCTGAGCACCGTGCGGAACAGCCTGCTCGAGGGGGCCGCGCTGGTCGTCGTCGTGCTCTTCCTCCTGCTCGGCAACCTCCGGGCCGCGCTGATCGCCGCGCTCGCCATCCCGTTCTCGATGCTGATCGCCGTCACCGGCATGGTCGAGGGCAAGATCAGCGGCAACCTGATGAGCCTCGGCGCCATCGACTTCGGCCTCATCGTCGACGGCTCGGTGATCATCGTCGAGAACTGCGTGCGGCGCTTCGCCGAGGAGCAGCGCCGGCTCGGCCGCGCGCTCACCCGGGAAGAGCGGCTCGACCTCGCCTACGACGCGTCGCAGGAGGTCCGGCAGGCGACGATCTTCGGCGAGCTGATCATCGCCATCGTCTACCTGCCCATCCTCACGCTCACGGGCATCGAGGGGAAGATGTTCCGGCCCATGGCGCAGACCGTCGTCCTGGCGCTCGCGGGGGCGACGATCCTGTCGATGACGTTCGTCCCGGCGCTCGTCGCGCTGCTCCTCACGGGCAAGGTGTCGGAGAAGGAGAACTTCCTCTTCCGCCGGGCGATGAGCGCCTACGGCCGGGCGCTCGCCTGGGCGCTGTCCCACAGGCCGCTCGTCGTCGCCGCCGCCGGCGTCGTCCTCGTCGCCTCCGGCCTGGCCGCCGCGGGGCTCGGCCGCGAGTTCGCGCCCAAGCTGAGCGAGGGGGCGCTCGCGCTCCAGCCGGCGCGCATCCCCTCGATCAGCCTCACGACGAGCGTGGCGATGCAGGCGAAGCTCGAGCGCCTGCTCAAGGAGCGCTTCCCGGACGAGATCGAGCACGTCTTCGCCCGCACCGGCACGGCCGAGGTCGCGACCGATCCGATGGGCCCGAACGTCTCCGACACCTACCTGATGCTGAGGCCCCGGAGCGCCTGGAAGAAGGCCGCCACGCAGGAGGAGCTCGCCGAGGCGATCGAGGAGGCGATCTGGGAGCTGCCGGGGCAAAACTACGAGTTCAGCCAGCCGATCGAGCTCCGGTTCAACGAGCTGATCAGCGGCGTGCGGAGCGACGTCGCGGTCAAGGTCTTCGGCGACGACCTCGGCGTGATGCTCGAGCAGGCGAACAAGATCGGCGCGCTCCTGCGGGCGACGCCGGGCGCCGCCGACGTCAAGGTGGAGCAGGTCACGGGCCTGCCGGTGCTGACCATCGACGTGGATCGGCGCATGGTCGCCCGCTACGGGCTCAACGTCGCCGACGTGCAGGAGGTCGTCGAGGCCGCGATCGGCGGCGTGAGCGCCGGCGAGGTCTTCGAGGGCGACAAGCGCTTCGACCTCGTGCTGCGGCTCCCCGACGCCATCCGCCGCGACGTCGCGGCCCTCGAGCGGCTCCCGATCCCGCTCCGGGGCGCGCCGGAGCACGCGGCCGGGCCGAGCGGCCCGACCGTGGCCGCGGCGGCTCGGTCGCCCGAGCGCGCGGCGTTCGTGCCGCTCGGCGCGGTGGCCGACCTCCGCCTGGAAGACGGCCCGAACCAGGTCAGCCGGGAGAGCGGCAAGCGCCGCGTCGTCGTCCAGTGCAACGTGCGCGGGCGCGACCTCGGCGGCTTCGTCGCCGACGCCGAGGAGCGGATCGACGCCGAGATCAAGCTCCCGCCGGGCTACTGGATGTCCTGGGGCGGCCAGTTCGAGAACATGCTCGCCGCCCAGCGGCGCCTCGCGGTGGTGGTCCCGCTGGCGCTCGGGCTGATCTTCGCCCTGCTCTTCCTCTCCGTCGGGACGCTCGGGAACGCCGCCCTGATCTTCACCGGCGTCCCGCTCGCGCTCACCGGCGGCATCTTCGCGCTGTGGGGCCGCGGGCTCCCGATCTCGATCTCGGCGGCCGTGGGCTTCATCGCGCTCTCGGGGGTCGCCGTGCTGAACGGGCTCGTGATGGTGACGTTCATCGAGAACCTGCGGCAGCGCGGCGAGGGGCTCGACGACGCCGTGCTCCACGGCTCGATCGCGCGGCTCCGCCCCGTGCTCATGACGGCGCTCGTCGCGGCGCTCGGCTTCGTCCCGATGGCGCTCGCCACCGGCACCGGCGCCGAGGTGCAGCGCCCGCTCGCGACGGTCGTCATCGGCGGGATCCTCTCCTCCACCACGCTCACGCTGCTCGTCCTGCCGGTCCTCTACCGGCTGACGCACCGCGAGGAAGCGCCGGCCGCCCGCGAAGCGCCGGCGGATCCCGGAGCGAGCCCAGCCAGTTGAGTCAATCGCGCCCGTCGACGCGGCGACGGGCGCTCAGCTCGCAAGCGGCAGCGAGAAATGGATCGTCGTCCCCTGGCCCGGGGTGCTCTCGACGGCCACGGTCCCGTGGTGCGCCTCGACGATGCCGCGCGCGATGTACAGGCCGAGCCCCGCGCCGGTGCGCGACTCCTGCGCGGCCTTCCAGTAGCGATCGAAGAGGTGCGGCTGGTGCTCGGGCGGGATGCCCGGGCCCGTGTCGGCCACGGAGAAGCGCGCGAGGCCGGCGATCCGGCAGAGCGACACGCTCACGACCCCGCCCTTCGGCGTGAACTTCAGCGCGTTGCCGAGCAGGTTCGAGAACACCTGCAGCACGCGATCCCGGTCGGCGAGGACCTCGAGGCCCGCGTCGAGCGGCCCCTGCGTCACCCGGCAGCCCTTGGCCTCGGCGAGCGACGCGGCGGCCTCGAGCGCCTCGCGCACGAGCGCCCCGCCGCGCTCCACCCGCGGCGACACCACGAGCCGCCCCGCCTCGATGCGCGACGCGTCGAGCAGATCCTCGATGAGCCGCGTCATGCGCTGAATCCCGCGGTCCATCCGGTCGACGAGCTGGACGGCGTCGTCCTCCTCGCCGTCCTTCCGCTGGAGCAGATCGCTCCGCAGGAGCGACGCCGTGATCGCGATCGTGTTGAGCGGGTTCCGGAGGTCGTGCGACACGATCGCCAGGAGGTCGTCCCGGGCGCGCGTCGCGGCCTGCGCCTCGTTGTAGAGCCGCGCGTTCTCGAGGGCGACCGACGCCGACTGCGCGAGCTGCGTGAGCAGCACCTCGTCGCTCTCCACGAACGGCCCGTCGCGCCGGTCGAGCAGCAGGATGCTCCCGATGCTCTGGCCGTCCCGGCCGCGCAGCGGCGCCGCGACGAGCGAGCGCGGGTGCAGCTCCGAAGGCGCGCGCGACAGCACGTCGGCGCACGTGGGATCGCTCGCGATCTCGTCGCCCGTCAGCCGGACGCCCGTGCTCCTCCGCTCGATCAGGCCGAACGCGACCTCGCGGATGCTGTCGCGGTCCTCCCGCGCGGCGTACTCCTCGGACAGCGAGATGCCGCTCATCGACCGCTGCGCCACGCCCCGCGCGGCCAGCCGCGCGACGGCCACGTTCGCGTCGAGCAGCGCGCGCGCCTCGTCGGTGGTGCGCTGGATGAGCTCGTTCAGCGAGAGCGACCGGTGGATGCGCAGCGTCGCCTCGGTGAGCTGCGCGAGCTGGTTCGCGTGGCGCGCGAGCGCCCGTCGCGCCTCGTCCTCGCGGCGCTCCGCCTCGTTCAGCCGGAGCACGTAGCGCAGGCTCTGCACCAGCCGCTCGGGCGTCAGCAGGTTCTTCGGCACGTAGTCCGCCGCCCCCCGCTTCATCAGATCGACCGCCAGCGACTCGTCGCCCTGCCCGGTCAGCATGATGAACGGCGCCGTGAGCTTCGCCTTGCGCGCCGCCTCGATCACCGTGAGCCCGTCGCCCCCGGGCAGGTAAAAATCGAGCAGCACGCAGTCGATCTGCTGCTCGTACAGCACCGCGAGCGCCGAATCGACGGAATCGGCCTCCCTGATCTCGGCGTCGACGCGGCCGCTGCGCAGCGCGCGCAGGATCGCGATCCGATCGACCGTGTCGTCGTCGACAACGAGGAGACGAACCGACCTATGGCTCAAGGCATCTCCACGAGCGTCCAGTACCGGTTCAGTGCCGTCATGAGCTCGACGAAGCTCATGAAAGTCACGGGCTTGAGCAGGTAGCCGGCGACGTTCAGGTCGTACGCGTCCACCTTGTCCCGATCGTCGTTCGAGGTGGTCAGAACGACGACAGGCGTCGCCCTCAGCGAGGCGTCGGACCGGAGCTCCCGAAGAAACTCGATGCCGTTCATCCTGGGCATATTCAGGTCGAGCAGGACGAGGCGCCGGTCCCTGGGCACCTGGGTGCCGCGCAGCAGGTCGAGCCCCTCGACCCCGTCACCGGCGACCCAGAGCGGGTTCGTGATCTTGCCCCGATCGAACGCCCTGCGGACGTTCATCACGTCGACGGTGTCGTCCTCTACCAGGATAATATTCAGGATTTTACCGTCCATCCTCGTCCTCGCTGAGGGGCAAAACGCTGGCCCGTCGATAGCATACGAGAGCACCGCTGCACGTGGGCAGGGCGATGGCGACGGAGCTGGAGGCCGGCTCACTCGTTTCCGCGTTACGGAGACACCGCTTACGGCCTGCTTCGCGCGGCTGAAGTTAACGTGGGCCCGCGGCGCCGGGAAGAGGCGATCGGCGGTGAGGTAAGCCCGGGCGCCCCACGAAGGCCGCCCGCGCCACGCCGGTGTGCTCGCCCTCGTCGGGGGCACGCCCGCGCTCGAGGCCCACGGTCGCGCCGCCGGGGCGCGGCCCTCGGGCTACGGCCAGCTGCCGCGGTTGCCCGCGCGGCCGACGAGGTGCGCCACCGCCGTCACCAGGCTGTTCGGCTCGATGGGCTTGGCCAGGTGCATCTGGAAGCCGGCGGCGATCGCCTGGCGACGGTCCTCCACGCGCGTGTACGCGGTGAGCGCGAGCGCCGGGATCCCGCTCGACGGGACCTCGGCCCCCATCGCGCGCAGCCGCCGCATCATCGCGTAACCGTCCTCGCCCGGCATGCCGATGTCGCTCACGAGCACGTCGAACTCGCCCCCGCGGAGCGCCTCGAGCGCCGCGCCGGCCGAGGCCGCCTCGCTCACCGTGGCGCCGGCGCGCCCGAAGATGATGCCGAGCAGCTCGCGCGCGTCGGTCTCGTCGTCGACCACGAGCACCCGGATGCCCTCGAGCAAGCGGCGCGCGGCGCCCCCCGGCGCGTCGCTGCCCCGGCGCTGCGGCGACGGCAGGGACGAGTGCGGCTCGGCGCGGATCGGCAGCCGCACCCGGAAGCGCGCGCCCTTGCCCTCGCCGTCGCTCTCCGCGTTCACGGTGCCGCCCTGCGCCTCCGCCAGGTGCCGCACGATGGCCAGGCCGAGGCCGAGGCCCCCGTGCGCCCGGGTCATCCCGCCGTCCGCCTGCCGGAACCGCTCGAACAGGAACGGCAGGAAGCTCTTCGGGATCCCCTCGCCGTTGTCCTCCACCTCGACCTCGAGCATGGACTCGACGCGCCGGGCGAAGGCCCGCACCTGCCCGCCCGAGGGCGTGAACTTCACGGCGTTCGTGAGCAGGTTCCACACGATCTGCTGGAGCCGATCGGCGTCGCCGAGGAAGATGCCCACGTCCTCGACGACCCAGGCGTCGACCGTGACGCCCTTCGCCAGCGCCGTCGGGCGCACGAGATCGAGCGCCGCGGAGAGCACCTGCCGCACGTCGACCGGATCGGTGCGGAGCTGCAGCTTCCCCGCGATGATCGTCGAGGCGTCGAGCACGTCCTCGATGAGCTGCGACTGCGCCTTCGCGTTGCGCTCGATCGTGGAGAGCCCCCGCTCGAGCGACTCGGCGTCCACCTCGCCCGTCCGGAGGATCCGCGCCCAGCCCAGGATCGACTGGAGCGGCGTCCTGAGCTCGTGCGACACCGTGGCGAGGAACTCGTCCTTGAGCTTGTTCAGCTGCTCGGCGTGCTGGCGCGCCCGCTGCTCCTGATCGAGGAGCTGCGAGCGCTCGGCCTCGGAGCGCTTCTGCTCGGTGATGTCGTGGAACGAGATGCCGACCCCGTCGCCCAGCGCGACCGCGATGGCGCGGAACGTCTGCGGCGCGCCGTCGTGCGCGCTGGAGAGCTCGACCCGGGCGGCCTCGCCGGCCTCGACGACCTTCGCGTACGTGTCGAAGGCGCTCGCGAGCGAGCTGCCCGGCATCTCCACGAGCAGCCGCTTGCCCTCGAGATCCTTGCCGCGGCCGCCGACGATCGGCCCGGTGGCCGGGTTCACGTAGACCCACTCGAAATCGGCGATCGCCCCGGACGCGTCGCGCACGCTGCGCAGGATCATGAACCCGTCGGGCGACGCCTCCTGCACCGTGCGGAACCTCGCCTCGCTCGCGCGCAGCGCCTGCTCGATCGCCTTCCGCTCGGTGATGTCCGTCGCCGTGCAGGTGATGCCGACGATCTCGCCCGCGTCGTCGGCGAGCGGCTCGATCGAGATGTCGAGGTGCTGCGTGCGCCCGCCCGAGTGCAGGGCGATCTCGCGCCGCTGGCCGACCCCGCTGGAGAGCACCTCGCGCTTCGCCCGCTCGAGCGCCCTCGCGGCGTCCGGGTCCTCCAGCACCTCCGCGTCGGTCTTGCCGAGCACCTCGCGCTCCGACTTGCCGAAGGCGTTGTGCATCCACGTGTAGCGGAGGTCCCGGTCCTGGTTGAACACCATGACCGGCGACCCGCGGAGCGCCTTGCGGAAGCGCTCCTCGTTCACCCGGAGCGCCTGCTCCGCGCGCAGGCGCTGGGCCACGCTCTGCTGGAGCTCGAGCGCGAGGCGCTCCGCCTTGCGGCGCGCGCCGATCTGCTCGGTCACGTCGAACGCCGTCGCCATGACGCCCTCCACGGCGCCGCTCACGTCGTGGAGCGGCTTGCACAGGACGTTGTAGAGCCGCTCCACGAGCTCCCCGGTCCAGTGCATGATCCGCACCGGGATCTCGTTCGCCACGCTCGGCTGGCCGCTCGCCATGACGGCCTCGAGCTGCGCGTGCAGCGGCTGCCCCCGGAGCTCCGGGACCGCCTCGGCGAGCGGCTTGCCGAGCAGATCGTCGCGGCCGACCATCTGACAGAACATCGGGTTGGCCAGCTCGAACACCAGCCCCTCGCCCTTGAGGAGGCAGATCGGCGCCGGCGCCTCGGCGAGCAGCGAGCCGCTCTTGCCCCGCTCGAGCTCGGTGCGCCTGCGCTCGGTCTCCAGCGCGGCCAGCTGGAGCCGGGTGTGCTCGCCGACCGCCTGCGCGATCCCCTCGTCCACGCGCTCGGAGAGCGCCTCGAGGTCGCTCAGGCTCGGCGTGATCCCCGCCTCGTGCAGCTCGCGGAGGATGGAGCGCCGGAGGAGGCTGTACTCGCGGACCATCACCTCCAGGTCGAACCCGTTCTCCCAGCGCGCCTCGCCGTGCTCGCGCGCGGCCTCGTCGCTGCCGTTCGTGGGAGCGCCCTTCTCCAGGCTGGCGGCCACCTCGTCGAGGAAGGTCGGCAACGAGTTGATGATCAGCGGCTTCGGCATGTTTCGCGCCACCGAGCTTCGCCTGCGCAGCTCGCCGACGAACCGCTCGATGATGGCCTCGCGGCGGGTCCTGATGAGCGTGGAGAGCGGGGTCGTCATGATCGGGTCGTTCGCGGCGCCGGCGCCGTCCCGGCAGCCATCGCCGTCAGGGGCCCGGGCAGCGAGCGGGGAGCGGCCCTGGACGACCTGGGCCGCGGGTGGCGTCGAGCACGACATATTCGGCGAGCTTGCCGAGCGCCACAAGGCGCCCCGCCAGCGCAGCCCGCGCGGCGCCGGGTAGGCGACCGCGCCCTTCGTGGGATAGCCGTCTGTCGTCCTCCGCCGAGGTCGCCCTCGACATGGGTGTTGAGCCGAGCTCGCCTTCCTTCGCGCGCGCACAGGCCCAGGCGCGGGCAAGCGCTGTGCCGCGCTCGGACGGCCGGTGTTCGCGGCGCTGTGCGGCGCACGACGTCACGAACGAGACAATTTGCCGCAGCGCCTGCGTCCGCCCGGGCCGTGCGGCGGCCGGTGAAGCGGGCTGTGGGGCGCCCGGAGGATCAACCGTCTTGTTCGACACGCGGGTCAACATGGGACGTCGCGGCACGGCGGCTGCAAGAACGGCGACAACGGCGACAACGGCAACAACGCTGGTTCGAGACGCTGGAACACCAATTCACCCGATCAGGAGGTTATCATGCTCAGTTGGAGTGTTGCGTTCTTTGTCATCGCGATCATCGCCGCCGTCTTCGGCTTCGGCGGCATCGCCGCGGGCGCCGCCTCGGTGGCGAAGCTGCTCTTCGTGATCTTTCTCGTCCTGGCGGTGGTCTCCCTCGCGCTCGGCCGTCGCGTCCGGGCCTGACGCCCTCCACGCCGCCCCTCGAGCGCCGCGTGGGCGCCCGTCTCACACGGGCCCACGCGGCGCCGTCGAGCCCGGCGCCCGAGCCGACCCGCCGCCCGCGCGCCTTCTCATCCTCTCTCCTGCGAACCCCCCAACTCCATGCCTTCGTTTGCCGCGCGCTCCGCGCTGCGCGCACGCCGTCCGCGCGCGGCGTGATGACGCGATGCGTTGTGGGTTGTCGCGCCTTGTGCCGGCGATGCCTGCTTGCACGTGCCTGGCGGCCACGATCGGGGCGATATGTCTCGTCAGGCCGGGCGGTCTCCGCGGTTCTGCCTGGCACGCCCGTCGCAAAGGCGGGTGGAGGAACCCATCCAGGGCGCCGCGAGGAACGATCCCGGGCAGCTTCGATGGGGCTTTTCGCGTCGTGCCGGGCTCTCGCCCGGGCGCAAGGTCGGGCCAAGCGGCAGACCGGAGGAGAACATCATGCTGACCGTCCGTACATTCCTTCCTATCGCCATCGTCATGAGCGTCGTCGCGGGCTGCGAGTCCCCCACAGACGCGCAAGCCAAGGCCGAGCGCGCGCAGCGCGAGGCGGAGCAGAAGGCGGCGGAGGTCGCCACCGAGCTCGACAAGAAGGTCGCCGAGATCGACCAGCGGGCCGAGAAGGAGACCGACAACGCGCTCCGGGAGGCCGCGGAGAAGCTCAACAACGCTGCCCTGGAGGCCCAGGAAAAGACCGTGGAGGCCCAGGCGGAGCTCCTGAAGGCGCGCGACGACGTGCGCGCCTCCGCGACGCGCAAGGTCGAGGACCTCGAGAAGGACGTCGCCGAGCTCCGCGCCAAGGCCGAGAAGAAGCTGTCCAAGGCCGAGGTCGACAGGATGGTGAAGGACCTCCAGGACAAGTCGGAGGCGGTGCGCAGGAGCCTGCGCGACCTTGACGCGGCCACGAGCACGAACCTCGAACAAGTGAAGAAGGGCGTCGACCAGCGCGTGGAAGAGCTGGATCGCGCCATCCAGGAGGCGAGGCGGCGCGTCTGACGCGCCCGCGGCCCTGCCCAGCAAGCTCGACAAGAGGAGGACACCATGGAGAACCAGAAGGCAACTCGGCAGACCCAGTCGGCGGACATCGAAGGCGAGGGCAACCACACGGCCGATCGGCGCTACCGCGAAGGCGTGCAGAGGTCGGTGAAGGACGGCAAGATCGAGCAGCACGCGGAGGAGGCCGCCGAGGCGCTGGACGGCCCCGAAGGCGACGCGCTGCGCGAAGCCCAGGAGGCGACCCGGCGCGGTCGTCCGAGCTGACCCGGCGAGCGTGCGATGATCCGCGAGCTCCGCTGCAAATCCTGCGGTCGCCGGTACATCTTCGTATCGACGGCGGCCGCGCCCTGCCGGGCCTGCGGCTCGGCCCTCGAAGAGATGGAGCTCGAGCGCGGCGTCTACGAGCTCGCCTCGGACGCCGCGCCGAGCGCCGCCTCGCCGGAGCCGAAGGCCGCGGCGGACAAGATGGTCCCCGAGGATCTCGGCTACGGAGAGTCGCACGGGTACGGGCCCGCGCACGGCGGCCCGACCGGCCCCGGCGACGCGCCGGCGCCCACCCCGTGAGCCCACCGGCCCTCATCCCCCTCGCCACACGCGACGGCCCCGGGCTCCCCGGCTCGGGGCACGGCGTTAGAGCGCCGATCAGTTTGAAACGGCCGAGAATGAAGAGATTGGAACCACATAGGCACAGAGAACACAGAGGGATGAAAGGGATGAAGAAGAGATTCCGAGCGCTCTCTTCTCTCTCCCTCTGCGTCCTCTGTGTCTGTGTGGTTCATTTCCGCGGGGTTTCACCCCGTTCGGCGTCCTAGGACATGGCCGGTCGACAGGCGTGCAGGCGCTCGCGGCGCGCGTCGAGCGCCGGTGCCCGCCTGGGCGGTGAACCAAACGTGAGGAGGAGGAGGAGCGCGGCGGGAGGGCCCCCGCCGTCAGGCCGCCGTCGCGGTGCGCGCCGGGGCGTGGCTCTGGCCGTGGGAGCGGCGGGAATGGGCGATGAGCGCGTCGAACAGCTCCAGCATCTGCTGGCCCAGCCGCTCGTTCGCCTCCTCGCTCAGCTCCGCCTCGATCCGCGGCAAGAGCTCCCGCTCCTCCTCGTCGGCGTGGTGCATGATGAGCTCCCTCAGGGTGGATAGCCTGGCCTTGAAGCTCGGGTCCTCTGGCGCCGTGTTGACGACGCGCCGGATCTCGAACCGCGCGACCGTGTGCTCCTCGCAGGCCCCGCCGATGAGATCCGGCTCGATCGCGAGCAGCTCCGGGAAGAGCACCACTTGCTCGGCGAGCATGTGGGCGAGCAGGTGTTTCGTGAGCTCGTCCGTCACCCGCCGGACATCGCCGACGCCCGAGGCCGCCAGATCGAACAGCCTCTCGGCTTCGCGGTGCTGCCCCTTCAAGAGCTGTGTCGCTTTCATGCATTCTCCTCCCGGACACCGAACGTGTGCGTGTTGTCGATGGACGTGAAACAGGGATCTCGTCGCCCTCGCGCCAGGGCCGCTCAGGCGGCGGCCGAGAGGTGCGCGAGGCCGCGCAGCGGCTCGCCCCTCGGGCCCTCGAGCGAGAAGGTGACGGCGCCGCTCCTGCCGATCAGCTCGCGCATCGTCAGCGACAGGCCCGCCAGCTCATGCGCCGCAGGGGCCAGCGGGTCCGAGCCGGGGCAGAGCACGACGCGCTTCACGCCAGGGAGCGCGCCGAGCACGGCGCGCACGAGCGAGGACCGGGCCACGAGCTTGTTCGCGGACGACGCCGCGACGAACACGGCCGTGCTCACCTCGCCGAGGAGCAGGAGCTTCTCCTGCAAGCGCGACTGGAACGTCGACGCGTGCTCGCTCGGCAGCTGAATCACCGTGTGAATGTCGCGCGTCCGGGTGCTCAGCCAGGCGGCGCACTCGGTCCAGGGCGCGCCGGGCTCAGCAATCAGCAGGCAGGTCTCCTCTCGACGCTCGCCCTTCCGCCCCCTCTTCTTCATGGGGCATATTCAAGCAACTCTCGTGCCGAATCGTCTTATTCCGGACGTGAGCACGTCCGGGGCGCCAGATGTGATCTGGAGATGTGGAATTTCGCCTCTCACCGCCGGCTCGGACGGACTCGACAGATCGAGCGAGGTCGAGGTGCTCAGGCCAACACCGGCACACGATGGCTGCCGCAGGATCCAGAGAAATGAAGCGCTCAATCGCGGTATCTCGATCCGCGGACGGAGACGCATCGCAACAAACCGCGAATTCCCTGCTCTCCTCGAACGCTCGTTGTTCGATCGCTCAGCCTGCGATCCTTCGCCGCGGGCCGCGCTGATCCTGCCGGTCGCCATGCCTGGCCGCTCGCCAGCGCGCGGATCGCCAGCTGTCAGCGCGCCCGCGCGCCGCGAGCGAGCTCGCCGCGGGCGCGCCTCGGCCTCGCGCGGACGGCCGGGCCTGCGCTGCATCCACGCGGCACCCGACGCTTTTCGTGGCCGCGGCCGCCTGGAGGCGGCGCTCCCCGCCGCGCAGCCTCTCGCCGCGGACGGGCGAGGCGCGCCACGTGCATCGCCGGACGACGTGCTGCCTATCTGTGGAAATCCAGGGAGCTGGTAACGCCATCCGGCGAGGCGCCGGCGAGCGCCGCCACATCTCGGGGGCGCCTCGGCCGGGGAGGGTGGCGCGCCGGCGCCGCGCCATGGGCCGCTGCCGGCATGGTTGAGGCAGGAAAGCCCACCTGTGGCGAAACGTCACGTTGAAGAATCTCAGGGATGAGCGAGCTGGGCTTGATGGCGCGGTGTCTCCGTGGCACGTTCCCTGCAACTGCAGGCAGCGGTCGACCTAGTGAGCTGCCGGGGAAGGACACGCGATGAGCGGCAGGATACTCGTCGTCGATGACGACGAAGCGACGTGCGATCTGGTCGAAGCCCTCCTCAAGAGGCAGGAATTCTCCGTGGCGGCGCGCACCTCCGCGAAGAGCGCGCTGGAGCTCGTGAGCGAGGACGACTTCGACGTCGTGTTGACCGACGTCGGCATGAGCGAGATGAGCGGCCTCGAGCTGTGCGAGCGCATCCTCGGCGCCCGGCCCGACATGCTCGTCATCGTCATGACGGCGCTCGGGAGCATGGAGACGGCGATCTCCGCGATGCGCGCCGGAGCGTTCGACTTCGTCACGAAGCCGCTCGACTCGAACCTCCTCGGCCTGACGGTCTCGCGCGCCGTCCAGCACCGGCGCCTCCGGTCCGAGGTGAAGCGCCTGCGTGAGGCGGCCCACGACGTCCAGCAGACGAAGGGCCTCGTCGGGCGCAGCCCCGCGATGAAGCGCGTCTACGACCTCATCGGGCGCGTCGCGCGCAGCGACGCCTCGGTGCTCGTGCACGGCGAGACGGGCACCGGCAAGGAGCTCATCGCGCGGGCGATCCACGAGGCCAGCGGCCGCCCCGGCCCCTTCGTCGCCGTCAACTGCGCCGCGGTGCCCCAGGCGCTCCTCGAGAGCGAGCTCTTCGGCCACGCGCGCGGCGCCTTCACCGACGCGAAGACCCAGCGCACCGGCCTGTTCCTCGAGGCGAGCGGCGGCACCATCTTCCTCGACGAGATCGGCGAGATGCCGCTCGAGGTCCAGCCGAAGCTGCTCCGCGCGCTCCAGGAGCGGAAGGTACGGCCGGTCGGCTCGAACGCCGAGATCCCCTTCGACGCGCGCATCGTGACCGCGACCAACCGCGACCTCGAGACCGAGGTGTACGAGAAGCGGTTCCGCGAGGACCTCTACTACCGCGTCAACGTCGTGAAGATCGACCTGCCGCCCCTGCGCGAGCGCGGGACCGACGTGCTCCACCTCGCGATGCACTTCCTCGAGAAGTTCTCGTCCAGGAGCGGCAAGGGCGTGCTCTCGCTCTCGACGGCGGCCGCGGAGAAGCTCACCGCCTACAACTGGCCGGGCAACGTGCGCGAGCTCGAGAACAGCATCGAGCGCGCCGTGGCCCTCGCGCGCTTCGAGCAGATCACGGTCGAGGATCTGCCCGAGAAGGTCCAGGCCTACCGGCCCGACCGCTTCGTCGTCGCCGTCGACGAGCCGGCCGAGATCATGACGATGGACGAGCTCGAGAAGCGGTACATCAAGCGCGTGCTCGCGCTCGTCGGCGGCAACAAGTCGCGCGCCGCCCAGATGCTCGGGTTCGACCGGCGCACGCTGTACCGCAAGCTGGAGCGCTACGGGGAGCAGGATGGCTCGGGCGGGGACGAAGGCCCAGACAAGGACAAGGCGGCCTCTTCGCCGGGATCGGCGAGCTCTGCGCTCAGCTGAGCTGAGATGAGGCGCGAGGTAAGGCGGAAGGAATGACGGAAAAGGCGCTCCCCGAGTCGGTCTACAAGCTGTTCGCGCGCACGGGGCACGACGTTCGAGGGCCGGCGGGCGTCGTGGCCGGCGCCCTCGACGAGCTCGAGCGCGCCCTCGGCGGCGAGACGACCGCTCGGAACGCGGCGTTCTTCACGATGGCGCGCCGGGGCGTGCGCCGCCTCCTGCGCCTCGCCGACCGCTACACCGCCGCTTCGGAGCTGTCGCGGCAGCTGGACGCCCAGGTGCAGTCGCTCGACCTCGAGCCGCTCGTGCGCCAGGCCGTCTCGGAGGCGTCGTTCGTCTACGGCAGGCGCCAGGTCACGGTGGCGCTCGACCTCGCGCCGCTGCGCGGCTTCGCGCACCCGTCGTCGATGACCGCGGCGCTCGCGGACGCGCTCATGCTCGCCCTGCGCGCCGCCCGCGCGCGGGTCGCCGTCGAGCTCGCGGCCCACGGCGACAAGGCGCGCGTGGTGCTCACGAGCGACGCGGACACGACCTCGGTGGAGGAGCTCTTCGAGACGGCGCTCTCCCCGGAGGCGGACCCGCTCGACGAGGGCGCGCTGCCGGTCCGCGTCATCGACGGCGTGCTCAGGGCGCACGGCGGCACGGCGCGGGTCGAGCGCGTGGGCGCGGAGACGCGCATCACCTTGGAGTGGCCGCTGAACGAGGCGGATCGTAAGGTGGGCGCGCGATGAGCGAGGAGCTGCCGCAGGTCCTGGTCCTGGACGACGATGACGACACCGCGGCGCTGCTCGGCATGGCGCTCCGCCGCCGCGGCTTCCGCGTGGCCGTGGCGCGGTCGTGCGAGGAGGGGCGCGCGGCGCTGGCCGAGCGCCCCGTCGACGCCCTGGTGACCGACGTGTCGCTGCCGGACGGCAGCGGCCTGGAACTCGTGGCGTCGCTCGAGAACAAGCCGCGGGCGCTCGTCGTGGTGAGCGGCTTCGGCGGCGACGACGACCGCGAGAAGAGCCGGGCGGCCGGGGCGCACGTGCACCTCGTCAAGCCGGTCGACGTGGCCCGGCTCGTGTCGACGCTCAACGAGCTGCTCGGTCGCCCGGGCTGAGCGCCCGGCTCACTTGTCGACGGACGCGTAGAACGAGACGCCCCGGCGGTTCTCGTCGAGGCGCAGCGGGTGCTGCAGCGCCGGCAGCGCCCGCTGGGCGCAGTCGAGGCGCTCGCAGGTCCGGCAGGTGACGCCGACCGGGACGGCCGCGCCGATGTTGTCGAGGTCGATCCCGTCGGCGTAGACGAGCTCGCGGGCGTAGCGGACGTCGCAGCCCATGCCGATCGACTGGACCGTGTGGGGGACGTGGTAGCCGCCGCGGTCGCTGCGCACGGTGCGCGCGATGCAGAAGTAGACCGCGCCGTCGGGCATCTGCGAGAGCTGGATCCGGATCATGCCGGGCGTCATCAGGGCGGCGTGCACGTTCCAGCGAGGGCAGGCGCCGCTGAACCGCGCGAAGCGGATGCCGGAGCCGCTGAAGCGCTTCGAGATGTTGCCCGCGATGTCGATGCGGACCATGTGCATCGGCACCCCCTCGGCGCCGGGGCGGCGCAGCGTTGTCAGCCGGTGGCACACCTGCTCGAAGCTCGTGCCGAACCGGTGCGCGAGGAGCTCGATGTCGTAGCGCTCGGCGCGCGCCGCCTCCAAGAACGGCTGGTACGGCATGAGGATCGCGGCGGCGAAGTAGTTGGCCAGCGCGACGCGCGCGAGCGCGCGGGACTCGGGGGTGGTGAGGTTCTCGTCGCGCAGGATGCGGTCGATGGCGGCCGACTGCGTGAGCAGCCCGAGCTGGTGCGCGAGCTGGAACCGGCGGCTCCGGGGCGGCAGCACCTCGGAGATGCTGAGCACGCGCCGCTCGGGATCGTAGCGCCGCATCGCCTGGCGCTCGTCCGCGACCCGCACGATGCGCACCTCGATGCCGCGCGTCGCGTGGAGGTACCGGACGAGGCCGCGGTAGACGTCGTCCGCGTCGAGCTCCGCCTCGCGCCAGAGCGCCTCGGCGCCCTCCTCGAGCTCCGGGAAGTGGTTCATCCGGCGCTGGATCAGGTCGCTCACCTCCTCGGACGGCAGGCGCGAGTTGTCGACCGCGACGAACCCGTCGCCCGCCAGCCGCTCTCCCAGCGTGTCCAGCGACTCGCGGGTGGTCGCGTACGTGCGGTAGAGCGTGAGCACCGCGCGCGCCACGTTCGGTGAGGTCGCGACGAGCTCGCGCAGATCCGCGTTCGTGAGCCCGTGGCTCTCGAAGATGGGATCGCCGAACACCTCGTGGAGATCGGCTGTCAGCCGGACATCCTCTTCCGACGCGAAATTCTGGAGATCGAGCTGGAATATCTGGGCGAGCCGGATGAGCAGCGGCGCGGTCAACGGACGCCGGTTGTTCTCTATCAAGTTCAGATAACTCGCCGAGACACCGAGGCGCTCCGCCAGATCGACCTGCGTCATGTGCTCGCGGCGCCGGAGCGCGCGGACTTTGGCTCCGAGTAGAGGTGCATCGGCCATGGGAACCCTCCCGAACGTAGCTGAACTTACTGAACCTACGTGTAGGTGAAGCGCCCCACCGTAGAAATTTACAATAGTTTACACGTTGACTGCCTGTAAAGGCCTTTCGTCGACATCGTTATCCGCCTGCATTTCAAAGCGAAGTTGACGTTGAAACCCCGTCGACAAACATAGTTTCGTTGTAACGACGCGCAGCGTTGCAGGAGATGTGGATGAGCCAGAATCATGCGACCTCGAACCTGAGCCTGCTCGCCCCCCGCGTTGCGGGCGACGAGTCTGTCCTCACGCCAGAGGCCCTTCGCTTCCTCGCGAATCTCGGACGTAAGTTCGCTGACCGGGTTCCCGGCCTTCTCGCGCGGCGGCGCGCGGTGCAGGCGCGGCTCGACGCGGGCGAGCGGTTCGACTTCCTCCGGGAGACGCGCGACGTGCGCGAGGGGGACTGGACCGTGGCGCCGCTGCCCGAGGACCTGCTCGACCGGCGCGTGGAGATCACCGGGCCCGTCGATCCCAAGATGATCATCAATGCCTTGAACTCCGGCGCGAGCGTGTTCATGGCGGACTTCGAGGACGCCACCTCGCCGACGTGGAAGAACCTCATCGAGGGGCAGGCGGCGCTGCGGCTCGCGGCGCGGCGCGAGCTCCGTTACGAGGATCCGGCCACGGGCAAGCGCTACGCCCTCGGCGAGCGGCTCGCGACGCTGATCGTGCGCCCGCGCGGCTGGCACCTCTGGGAGAAGCACGTCGAGCTCGACGGGAAGCCGCTGCCGGGCGGGCTCTTCGATTTCGGCCTGTTCTTCTTCCACAACGCGCGTGAGCTCGTCCGCCGCGGCACCGGGCCTTACTTCTACCTGCCGAAGATGGAGAGTCACCTGGAGGCGCGCCTCTGGAACGACGTGTTCCTCTTCGCGCAGGAGGCGGTCGGCCTGCCCGCGGGCACGATCAAGGCCACGGTCCTCATCGAGACGCTGCCCGCGGCGTTCGAGATGGACGAGATCCTCTACGAGCTCCGCCAGCACTCGGCCGGGCTCAACTGCGGCCGTTGGGACTACATCTTCAGCTTCATCAAGAAGCTCCGGAACGACCCGACCTGCGTGATGCCGGACCGCTCGCAGGTGACGATGGAGCAGCACTTCCTGCGCTCGTACACCCAGCTGCTCGTGAAGACCTGCCACCGCCGCGGCGTGCACGCGATGGGCGGCATGGCGGCGCAGATCCCGATCAAGAGCGACCCCGACGCGAACCGCGCGGCGCTCGAGAAGGTGCGCGCCGACAAGCTGCGCGAGGTCAAGGACGGACACGACGGCACCTGGGTCGCCCACCCGGGGCTCGTGCCGCTCGCCCGCGAGGTGTTCGACGCGCACATGCCCGCGGCGAACCAGATCGAGCGCAAGCGCGAGGACGTCCGCGTGGAGGCGGCCGACCTCCTGCGCGTGCCGCCGGGCGCGCGCACCGAGGCCGGCCTGCGGCACAACATCCGCGTCGGCATCCAATACCTCGAGGCGTGGATCAGCGGCCTCGGCTGCGTCCCGCTCTACAACCTGATGGAGGACGCGGCCACCGCGGAGATCTCGCGCACCCAGGTATGGCAGTGGATCCGCCACAAGGCGACGCTGGACGACGGCCAGCCGCTCACCGCGGAGCGCTTCCGCGCGGCGGTCGACGGCGAGATGGCCGCCCTGCGCGACGCGCTCGGCGAGGCGCGCTTCGACGGCGGCCGCTTCGCCGACGCGCGCCAGCTCTTCGAGCGGCTCTCCGTCGGGGAGACCTTCGAGGAGTTCCTCACGCTGCCCGCTTACGAGCTCTTGATCTCGCGCGCCGGAGGCCAGGGCGCGTGACGCTCGGCCACCCTGTTTCGACGTCGACACAGCGGCAGCTGCCGCCTGCAACCTCAACGCACTAGGAGCCCAGTCATGTCCGCTGCTTTCCCGCTCAATACGCCGATCTCCGCCGATTCCCTGCACGCGACGCCGAGCGACGTCGCCCCCGGCCGATGGAGCGGCATCGTGCGCCCGTACTCGGAGGCCGACGTCGCGCGCCTCCGCGGCACCGTCCGTATCGATTACACGCTCGCCTCCCTCGGGGCCAAGCGGCTCTGGAACCTGATGCACAGCGAGCCCTACGTGGCGGCGCTCGGCGCGCTCACCGGCAACCAGGCGATGCAGCAGGTCCGGGCCGGGCTCAAGGCGATCTACCTGAGCGGCTGGCAGGTGGCGGCGGACAACAACGAGGCCGGGACGATGTACCCCGACCAGAGCCTGTATCCGGCGAACAGCGTCCCGACGCTCGTGCGGCGCATCAACCAGGCGCTCCTCCGCGCCGACCAGATCGAGACCGCCGAGGGCAAGTCGGGGCGCTACTGGCTCGCCCCCATCATGGCCGACGCCGAGGCCGGCTTCGGAGGGCCGCTGAACGCCTTCGAGCTCATGAAGGCCATGATCGAGGCCGGCGCCGCGGGCGTGCACTTCGAGGACCAGCTGGCGTCCGAGAAGAAGTGCGGGCACATGGGCGGCAAGGTCCTCCTCCCGACCAGCCAGTTCATCCGCACCCTCGTCGCCGCCCGCCTCGCCAGCGACGTCATGGGCGTGCCGACCGTCCTCGTCGCGCGCACCGACGCCGACAGCGCCAAGCTCATCACCTCGGACATCGACCCGCGCGACAAGCCGTTCATCCCCGGCGAGCGCACGCCCGAGGGCTTCTACGTGCTGAAGGGCGGCCTCGACGCGGCCATCGCGCGCGGGCTCGCCTACGCGCCCTACGCCGACCTCGTCTGGTGCGAGACCTCGACGCCGGACCTCGACCAGGCGCGGCGCTTCGCGGAGGGGATCCACAAGCAGTTCCCGGGCAAGCTGCTCGCGTACAACTGCTCTCCTTCGTTCAACTGGAAGAAGCACCTCGACGACGCGACCATCGCGCGGTTCCAGCGCGAGCTCGGCGCGATGGGGTACAAGTTCCAGTTCGTCACCCTCGCCGGGTTCCACGCGCTCAACCACAGCATGTTCGAGCTCGCCAGGCAGTACCAGCGCCGCGGCATGTCCGCGTACTCCGAGCTCCAGCAGGCCGAGTTCGCCGGCGAGCAGTTCGGCTACAGCGCCACGCGCCACCAGCGCGAGGTCGGGACGGGCTACTTCGACGAGGTCGCCCAGGTGATCTCGGGCGGCGCGGCGTCCACGCTGGCCCTGCACGAGTCGACCGAGGCCGCCCAGTTCTGACCGCCCGCGCGGGCGCGCGCCCTCCGCCGCGCGCGTCCGCGCGCCGTCCACGCCGCCGCCGGACCGCGCTCCGCCGCCGCGCCCCGCCCCGAGGAGCGGGCGTCCGCGGCGGGCGCGGCCGCGCGGCGCCCTCTTCCACGGTGGTCCAGGGGGGGCCGTTCGAGTAGGCTCCGCTCGGGCGGCGGCGCCCGGCTGCGTCCGGCCGCGGTCGCCCGAGCCGAGGTGAAAGACAGCTGTGACAACGCAGAGCCCCCGACCGAGCGACGCTGACAGCGGCGGCGCCGCGTCCAATTTCATCCGCAACATCATCGCCGAAGACCTCGCCGCAGGGAGGCACACGCGGGTCGTGACCCGGTTCCCGCCCGAGCCGAACGGATATCTGCACATCGGACATGCGAAGTCGATCCTGCTCAATTTCGGGCTGGCGGCCGACTTCGGCGGCGTGTGCCACATGCGGTTCGACGACACGAACCCTGCGGCCGAGGACCTGGAGTACGTCGAGTCCATCCAGCGGGACGTCCGCTGGCTCGGCGGCGACTGGGGCGACAAGCTCTTCTTCGCGTCGGACTACTTCGAGCGGCTGTACGCGTTCGCGGTAGAGCTCATCCAGAAGGGCAAGGCGTACGTGTGCAGCCTGAGCGAGGCGGAGACCCGCGAGATGCGCGGCACCGTCACCGAGCCCGGGCGCGAGAGCCCCTACAGGAACAGGTCCGTCCAGGAGAACCTCGATCTGTTCGCGCGCATGCGAGCAGGGGAGTTCCCCGAGGGCGCCCACGTGCTCCGGGCCAAGATCGACATGGCCGCTCCCAACATGAAGATGCGCGATCCGCCGATCTACCGCATCAAGCGCGCGCGCCATTACCGGACGGGCGACGCCTGGTGCATCTACCCGCTGTACGATTTCGCGCACAGCCTCTCCGACGCGATCGAGGGGATCACCCACTCGATCTGCACGCTGGAGTTCGAGAACAACCGGGAGCTCTACGACTGGATCATCGAGAGCCTGGACGTCCCGTCCCGCCCCCGGCAGTACGAGTTCGCGCGGCTGAACCTGAACTACACGGTGATGAGCAAGCGCAAGCTGCTCGGGCTCGTGAAGGGCGGCCACGTGAAGGGCTGGGACGACCCGCGCATGCCCACCATCGCCGGCCTCCGGCGCCGCGGCGTGACGCCCGAGGCCATCCGCGCCTTCTGCGAGGAGATCGGCGTCGCCAAGACGAACAGCATGGTGGACATCGCGAAGTTCGAGTCGTGCGTCCGCGACGACCTGAACCTCCGCGCCCCGCGCGTGATGGCCGTGCTGCGCCCGCTCCGCGTCGTCCTCGAGAACTACCCCGAGGGGCAGGTGGAGCAGATCGACGCGCCCTACTGGCCCGACGACGTGCCGAAGCAGGGCTCCCGCAAGGTCCCCCTCTCGCGGGTGCTCTACATCGAGCGCGACGACTTCCTCGAGGACCCGCCCAAGAAATGGTTCCGGCTCGCGCCCGGGCAGCAGGTGCGGCTCCGGTACGCCGGGTTCATCACCTGTCGAGAGGTGGTGAAAGACCCGACCACGGGAGAGGTGGTGGAGCTCCGGTGCACCTACGATCACCCCACGAGCAGCGGTGAGGCGCCCGACGGCCGCAAGCCGAAGGGGACGCTGCACTGGGTCTCGGCGGCCCACGCGATCGCCGCGGAGGTCCGGCTCTACGACCGGCTGTTCGCGGCCGAGCGGCCCGACGCGGTCGACGAGGGGCGGGATTTTCTGGAGAACTTGAATCCTGGTTCGCTGGTTATCCTGACCGGATGCCGGGTGGAACCGAGCCTGTCCAGCGTGGAGCGGGGCAGCCATGTCCAGTTCGAGCGCCAGGGGTTCTTCTTCGTGGATCCGGTCGACTCCGCGCCCGGAGCGCCGGTGTTCAACCGCACCGTGGCGCTCAAGGACTCGTGGGCGAAGCTGGCCGGCGAGAAGCCCGCTCCGGCCGCGGCGCCCGAGAGCGCGGCCGCGAAGGCGCCGCCGCCCCGGCCGAAGACCGAGCGCGCGACGGTGGAGGAGCGGCTCGCGCGGCTCGATCCGGCCCGCGCCGACAAGGCCAGAAACCTCATCGAAACACGCGGGATCCCCGGCGACGACGCCGTCGTCCTGGCCGAGGACGACGGCCTCCTGCGGCTGTTCGAGGAGGCGGTGGCGGTCCACGACAACCCGAGGAGCGCCGCCAACTGGGTCATCCACTCGATCTCGCGCGAGCTCAGGGACAGGAAGGCAGGCGACCTGCCCTTCTCAGGTGCGCAGCTCGGCGAGCTCCTCGCGCTGATCGATGATGGGACGATTTCGACGAAGATAGCAAAAGACGTCCTCGCTGAGATAATGCAGCGGGGCGGTAGCCCGCGGGCGATCGTCGAGCAGAGAGGGCTCCGGCAGGTGGCCGACGAGGGCGCGCTGGAGCGCATCGTCGACCAGATCATCGCCGGGCACCCCGGCGAGGTCTCCCGCTTCCGCGCGGGCAATACGAAGCTGATCGGGTTCTTCGTCGGTCAGGCCATGAAGGCCTCCGGCGGCAAAGCGAACCCCGACCTGGTCAATGCGCTGCTGACCAGGAAACTGGCGTAACTCTCCCACCCACACGCTGCTTCGCTTCCCCCCTGCTCAGGGTGCGCGGGAGTGCTGCGCTCTGCGTTGTCCCCCGCCCGGCACCTGACTACGTGATGCGTGTCATGGCAGTGTGGAGAAACATGTCCCGCAAAATGTCTATAAAAAAATTGAACTTATGAGCGGGAGTGGTGTAGATGAAATAGGACTATGGAATCTGCACGCCAATTCGCTCTCATCGTCTGCGTGGCGGTGTCGACCTCGCAGGCCGCTTGTATCGCGTCTACCGAGCTCGATGGCCTCGAGGGTGAGGATGAGCTGGTGGCGGAGGTGCAGCAGGAGGTCGTGGTCTACAACGCGCTGACCCACAACGCGCTGACCCACAACGCGCTGACCTACAACGCGCTGACCCACAACGCGCTGACCCACAACGCGCTGACCCACAACGGTCTGATGGGCAATCCGTTCACCAGCGAGGCGCTCCGTGACCCCGAGTCGCGGGAGCTCCTCAGCTTCATCGTGAGCTGCGCTCTGCCCGAGCACGAGAAGATTACGGTCGAGGTCGACCGCCGCTCCTACACCTTCGTCGGGGAGCTCGGGCTCGCGCCCGAGTGGGGCCGGAGGAACGGCTCCTGTGGTGAAAAGTGCCAGGAGTGGGTGTCGGCCTGCCTCCTCTCCCGCGTGAACTACCGGGGCGAGCACGTGCCGATCTCGCTCCGCGGCAAGAACGACGCGCTCTCGTCCACGAGGAGGGAGCGCGACACGTACGAGGAGCCGGAGGCGACCTACTACGGCAACGTCTTCCTCAAGAACCAGCGTCGCTTCGCCTGCCTCGCGCCAGGGCAGAGGTCGATCCCCCGCGTCTGCGGCCCCTCGATCGACGACTGCGTGGTCGACGTCGTGGGCAAGTGTGAGGACGTGTGCGACGGCCCGCGGCACGACGGCAGCTACACGGACTGCCGCGACCGGAAGCCCCTCATCGAGCTCCCGTGCGGGACCCGCATCTTTCCGCTCGGTACCGACAGCTACAAGGCCTCGGTGAGCGTCTTCCTCGAGTAGCATCGAGCAGCGTGGAGTCCGGGGCCGTCCTCGCGAGCCGATTCGTCGTCGAGCAGCAGGTTGCGGCCGGGGGGATGGGGACGGTCTATCGCGCCCACGATCGCCTCGACGCGCGCCACGTCGCCCTCAAGCTCCTGCACAGCCGCGAGGCCTTCGACGTCGAGCGCTTCGAGCGCGAGTCGCAGATCCTCGCCGAGCTGAGCCACCCCGGGATCGTGCGGTACGTCGCCCACGGCCGGACGGGCGCCGGGGACCACTACCTCGCCATGGAGTGGCTGGAGGGCGAGGACCTGGCGGCGTGCCTCGCGCGCCGGCAGCTCTCGCTCGCCGAGAGCCTCGGGGTGCTGCGCAGGACGGCGGACGCGCTCGCCTTCGCGCACTCGCGCGGGATCATCCACCGCGACGTCAAGCCGAGCAACATCTTCCTCGTCGCCGGCGACGTCGCTCAGCTCAAGCTCGTCGACTTCGGGATCGCGCGGCCCGACGGAGAGTCGCGGCGGCTGACCTACACCGGCGGGATCCTCGGGACGCCGGGGTACATCGCGCCCGAGCAGATCGAGAGCGGGAGCTCCCTCGACGCGCGCGCGGACGTGTTCTCGCTGGCGTGCGTGTTCTACGAGTGCATCGCGGGCCGCCCGGCCTTCGAGGGGGCGCACGTCATGGCCGCGCTCGCCAAGCTCCTGTTCCAGCAGACGCCGAGGCTGCGCGACGTCCGCGCGGACGTGCCGGAGCCGCTGGAGCAGCTCATCGACCGGATGATGGCGAAGAACCCCGAGGAGCGGCCGCGCGACTGCGGCGAGGTCGGGGTGCAGCTCGCGCAGCTGGCGGAGGCGCTCGACGCCTGGGCGACGCCGCGGCCCGCCACGCTTGCGTCGCCGCGCGACGCGACGATGCGCTCGGCGCGGCCCCCGGGCTTCCTCACGCGCAGCGAGCAGCGGCTCGTGTCGCTCGTGCTCGCCGGCGAGCCGGACGACGTCGAGATGAGCGTGGCGGCGGCCGGCGGCGTCCCGAGCGCCTCGGACGTCTCGAGCGTGCTGCAGGAGATCTCGAACGAGGGCCCCGGCTCCGCGGTGCCTCGCTCGGAGGTGCGCGCCGCGGTGGAGCCGTACGGCGCGCACATCACCGAGATCTCGCGCGGGTCGCTCATCGCGATCCTCGCCGGCGCCGGCAGCGCCGTGGACCGGGCGGAGCGGGCGGCGCGGTGCGCGCTCGCCCTGCGCGCGCGGTTCCCGGGCATCCCGCTCGCCGTCGCGACGGGGCGCGGGGTGTCGTCGGCGAAGCTCATCGAGGGCGACGTGATCGACCGGGGGGTGCGCGCCCTGCGGGCGGCGCAGGGCGGCGTCGTCCGGCTCGACGACGTCACCGCCAGCGTCGTCGGCGGCCGGCTCAAGATCGACACGGACGAGAAGGGGCCGTTCCTCGCGAGCGAGACGGCGGCCGACGAGAGCACCCCCGTCCTGCTCGGCAAGCCGAGCGTCTGGGTCGGCCGCAGCCGCGAGCTGTCCATGCTGGAGGGCGTGTTCTCCGGCTGCGTGAGCGAGTCGCTGGCGAGCGCGGTCCTGGTGATCGGCCCGGCCGGCGCCGGCAAGTCGCGGCTCCGCCTGGAGTTCCTCACCCGGGTGCGGCGCCAGTTCGGGACGGTGGAGATCCTCGCCGGCCGGGCCGAGTCGGTGGCCGCGGGGTCGCCGTTCGGCCTCATCGCGGACGCGATCCGCAAGTCGGCGGGGATGCGCGAGGGCGAGCCGGTGGAGGCCCGGCGGCGCAAGCTGAAGCGGCGGCTCGGGCGCCACCTGAGCGGCGACGCGCTGAACCGGGTCGCGGCGTTCCTGGGCGAGCTCACGCGGACGCCGTTCCCCGACGGCGAGACGAGCGGGCTGCGCGCGGCGCGCGAGAACGCGATGCTGATGGCCGACGCGACGCGCGCGGCGTGGGAGGACTGGCTCGCCGCCGAGTGCGCGGCGCAGCCGGTGCTGCTCGTGCTCGAGGACCTGCAGTGGGGCGACCCGGCGACCGTGCGCCTCATCGACCAGACGCTGCGGAACCTCCGGGATCTGCCGCTCACGCTGCTCGCGCTGGCCCGACCCGAGGTCACCAAGCAGTTCCCCGGCCTGTGGACGGATCGCGAGGTGCAGACGATCAAGCTCGGGCCGCTGCCCGCCAAGGCGAGCGAGCGGATGGTGCGCAGCGCGCTCGGCGAGGACACGCCCGCCGAGATCGTGGCCCGGGTCGTGGAGCGGGCCGACGGCAACCCGTTCTACCTGGAGGAGCTCATCCGCGCGGTCGCCGACGGCAAGGGGGACGTGCTGCCCGACTCGGTGCTGGGCACGGTCGAGGCGCGGCTCGACGCCGAGGGTCACGAGGCGAAGCGGGTGCTGCGGGCGGCGAGCATCTTCGGCGATCGGTTCTCGAAGCTCGCGGTTGCGGCGCTGCTCGGCGGCGCCTCGCGCGTGAAGGAGACCGAGACGTGGCTCGACGCGCTGGCGGCGCGCGAGCTCATCGCGCCGGCCCAGACGCCGGGGTGGCTCATCCCGACCGACTACGTCTTCCGCCACGCGATCGTGCGCGAGGCCGCGTACGCGATGCTGACGGAGCCGGACCGCGCCCTCGGCCACAAGCTGGCCGGCGAGTGGCTCGAGCGGAGCGGGCACACCGACGCGATGGCGATGGCGGAGCACTTCCGGCTCGGCGGCGAGCCGGCGCGCGCGGTGAAGTGGTACCGGCGGGCCGCGGAGCAGGCGCTGGAGGCGAACGATCTCGCGAGCGCGCTCGCGCGCGCCGAGATGGGCGTGCGGTGCGGGGCGGCCGACGAGGAGCTCGGGCGGCTGCGGCTCGTGGAGGCCGAGATCAGCCTGTGGCAGCAGGAGACGGCGCTCGCCGTGCAGCGCGGCACCGAGGCGGCGAGCCTCGTCCGGATCGGCAGCTCGGCGTGGTTCCGCGCCATCGGGCAGGTGATCGTCGCGGAGGGGAAGCTCGGCCACTTCGATCGGGTCGAGGCCTGGACGACGCGGGTGGCCGAGGCGGCGGGCGCGATGAGCGCCCGGATCATGTGCCTGTGCGAGGGCGCGACGTACCTGGTCTTCGGCGGCCGTTACGCGGCGGCCGACCGGCTGATCCAGATGCTCGAGGCGGTCGCGAGCGAGCCCGCCGGGCTCGAGCCGCAGGCGGTGGGGCTCTACCAGCAGGCGCGCGCGTTCCGGGCGCAGACGAAGGGCGACATCGGGGCGGCGCTGAGCGGGCTCACGGCGGCGCTCGCGGCGTTCGAGCAGGCCGGCGATCGCCGGAACGCCTGCACGGTGCGCGAGAACCTGGGCTTTTTGTACGGCGAGCTCGGCGACTTCGAGGTGGCGGAGTCGGCGCTCCGCACGGCGCTCGCGGCGGCGCAGCGCATGGGCCTCGACGACCTGGAGACGGCGGCGCTCCAGAACCTCGGCTACGTCATCGCCCACCTCGGGCAGCTGGAGGAGGCGAAGCTCCTCGAGCAGCGCGCGGCGGCGGCGTTCCAGCAGCAGGGCGACCGGCGGATGGAGGGCGTGACGCTGACGTACCTCGCGAAGATCCTGCTGCTCTCGGGCGACCCGGCGGGCGCCGAGCGCGAGGCGCGCGCGGCGGTCGAGGCGCTGACGGTGGTGCCGCCGCTGCGCGCCGCCGCGGTCGCGGTGCTCTCGCGCGCGCTGCTCGCGCAAGGCCGGAAGGACGAGGCGCTGCCGGCCGCGCGCGAGGCGTTCGCGCAGCTCGAGGAGGCGGGCTCGCTCGAGGAGGGCGAGGCGCTGGTGCGGCTCGCGTACGCCGAGGCGCTGGCCGCCGCCGGCGCCGAGCGGGAGGCGGCGGAGGCGCTCGCCGCCGCGCGCGAGCACCTGCTCAGCCGCGCGGAGAAGATCAGCGATCCGAGCTTCCGCGAGCGCTTCTTGACGTGCGTGCCCGACAACGCGAGGACGCTGGCGCTCGCCGGGTGACGGGTCAGGGGGCCTCGCCCCCGGCCGCGCGCAGCGCGGCGGGCGCGCCGGCGGGCTCGCGCCGCTCGCCGTCCCCGGCCGCTTGCGGGCTCGTCCGGGAGCTCAGGAGGCGGAGGGCCTCGCGGTAGCCGTCGACGGTCCCGACCTCGACGTACGCGTGCCCGGCGGGGACGCCGAGCGCCACGCCCCCGCGGGCGATGTACTCGTTGACGAGGGGGCCGATGTGCTCGTCGCGCCGGCCCCGCTCGCACCAGAGCCCGTAGAGCTCCTGGAGCACGGCGCCGGTCAGCTTGAAGGCGCCCCAGATCCAGCGCGACGCGGCGTCGCGGCGCCTCGCCTGGATCTCGACGACGCGCCCATGGCCGTCGGTGACGACGGCTTCGAAGCGCCCCGGGCGGTCGAACGGGAAGAGGAGGAACGAGAGCGCCTGAGCCACGAGCGCGGACAGCCCGTCTTCGGGGAACCAGAGCGCGTCCGGGAGGCCGACGAACACGAGATCGTCGGGCGCGATGAGCGGGAGCGCGCGGAAGACCGCGTCGCAGAGGCCAGCCGGACGCGGCTGGACGGCGTACGACAGGCTCGCCTGCCCGATGGCGGCCCCGTAGTACTCGAGGAGCTCCGACCTGCCTGGCGAGACGACGAAGCAGATCCGGGTCGCGCCGGCGCGCAGCATGCGCTCGACGAGGTGCTCGCTCGCGGCGCGGGGCTGCACGGCGCCCTGCTCAAGCCGGCTGCCGATCGGGAGGAGCTCGCTCGAGAAGGCGAGCGGCTGAATCCCGGGCTCCCGGCCGGCAGCCGGGATGAGCCCCCACACGGTGGCCTGTCGTCCTCTCACGCGCGCACCCCCGCCGAGAGCGGCCCGCCGCGCGGCGCGGCGGAGCGGCGGTGAGGGGCGGCGCAGCGCTGGATCACGGGCGCGCCGCGCTCGAGATCGCGGCGCCCTCGCTTCGGTGAAGCGATGTAGTCCATGTCGAGGAAATCACGTTCATGTCCGGGATTGCCACGCGCGGCGCGGTGAGCGGCGTGACGTATATTGTGCTGCGCGGGGGCGGCGCGGCGGCGCTCCACGGTGAGCGCGGGAGCGAGACCCCGCGGCGACGAGGCGAGCTCACTGCCTTGGGACGAGCGTATACCGAGCTCCAGGTTCACCATCTTCAATGCTCGCTCCGGCGAGCGCGAGCGACGCTTACTTGTGGGCATTTTGTTCAACCAATTCAAATGGTTGTGCGATCCTTGCGCCGTGGAGACGCCGCTCGCCCGCGCGATCGAGGCGGCGCCGCGTGACTGGGTGGCGGACGCGGATGCGCGGGGCGTGTGAATCGGAGTTCAACATCGTACCTGCGGACCTCGAGATCAAGTCGAGCGCGAGACCCGCTTTGTCAAGCTGAGCCCGGATCGCGGCTATCGATTCGTGATGGACTCATGACATGTCAAGCCGATCGCGATCCACCCTTGTCAAGCCGACGCGGGGCTCGCGCGGCGCGCGCTCGCGCGAGCGAGTGGCAATCGCCTCGGGATTGACGCTCTCACAAAGCGCGATCCCGGACAGGAAAGGTGGCAGTCTCTACAGTGAATGCCCGAGAGGGCATCAGGCACGGACGTAGCGAGCGGTGGTGTGACGACCCGCGTCAGGTTTCTGTCACGACGGCAGGCGACGACCCCGCGCGGGTGATCCCATGGAACACATCGACCGCCGAGGTGCGCTCACGCGGGCAACGTCGGCCGCTCCACGGCGGGCTCTGCGGCTTCGCGCTCGGCGATGGCGGCGGCGTGGCGGCGCAGCCGGTCGGCCATCACGTTCGGGATGCGCTCCGCGGCCAGGAGCGCGGCCGAGAGCGCGCTTCGCGCGGCGGCGAGCCGGCCGCGGCGCAGCGCGGTGACCGAGCGGATCTCGAGCACCTCGATGTGCTCCTGGCCGACCGAGCTCTGCGCCGAGCGCTCCACGAGCGCGTCCCACGCGGCGTCGCTCCCGTCCCGCGTCGCCAGGTCGATCATCGCGCAGAGCACCTCCTCCGAGGGGACCATCAGCGCGTCGACGCGCCCCTCGGCGCGCGCTTGCTCCTGCATCTCGCGCATCCGCTCGAACAGCGCGCGGGCCTCGGCGTGCTCGCCGCAATAGAAGAGAAAGCGCGTCTTGAGGAGCAGGGCGACCGGCCGGCACATCCCGCAGAAGCGGTGCTCCTCGATCTCGAGCGCGCGCTCGATGTGCGGCCTCGCCGCCGCGAGGTCGTCCATGAGGTAGAGGTACTCGCCGAGGTTGTACTCGCCGATCCGCTCGAGCCCGCTCTGGCCGAGCTCGCGCGCCAGCGAGAGCACCCGCTCGAGGTCGGCGATCATCCGGGCCTTGTCGCCGCGGCACGCCCAGAGGAGCGCGCGGTTGTTCGTCACCGAGCCGAGGTGCAGCGTGTCGTGGTGCGCTTCGCAGAGCGCGATCGCCTGGCCGAGCGCCTCCTCGGCGTCGTCGAGGCGGCCGAGCCCCTGGAGGACGAAGCCGAGCATGAGCAGCGAGATGACCCGCGTCTCGTAGCCGTCGGCCCCGAGCGAGGCGGAGTCCGCCGCCGCCCGCTCGAGCGCGGCGGCCGCCTCCTCCTCCCGGCTGAAGCGGTGGAGCGAGCGACCGACGCCGAGCGCGAGGCGCGCGGCCAGCGCCGGCGACAGCGCGAGCCCCTCGGCGAGCGCGCGCGCCTCCTCGACGCGCTCCTCGGAGCTCTTGAACTCGTCCATCCAGTCGAGCGCCGTGGCCTCGTCGAGGAGGATGTCGATCTGCGCCGGGACGTCGCCCCGCGCGCGCGCGATGGTCCGCGCGCTGGCGAAGTCGGCGAGCGCGTCGTGGTAGCGGCCGAGGCGGTAGCGCATGAGGCCGCGGCCCCGGTGCGCCGCCGCGCGGTCGGGTCGCGCGCGGGCCGGCGCGCCGGGCGCGTGGCCCCGCGGGGCGCCGGCGCTCGGGGCCGTCGGCTCGATCGGCTGCTCCAGCGCGCGGCTGTAGAACGACTCCGCGTCGAGGTAGGCGTGCCGGGCGCGCGCGCGCTCGGCCAGGGTGAGGTAGGCGGCCTCGGCGACCTCGCCGAGCCCCGCCTGGGCCGCGTGGTACGCGAACGGGAGCAGGCGCGCGTCCTTGAGGTGGGGCGCGTCGCGCTCGCCCTCGTCTTCGTCGGCGGCGTCGCGGTGCAGCTTGAAGGCCGCGAGGTGGACGCGCCGGCGGAGCGCCTCGGGCGCGCCGCGGGCCACCGAATCGCGGACCAGCGCGTGGCGGAAGCCGATGCGGCCTCGGCGATCCTGGACGAGCAGGCCCGCGGCGAGCAGCCGCTTCACCGCCACCTCGCCGTCGAGCGGGAGGTCGTCCGCCTCGCCGTGCTCGTCGAGCCGCTTCAGCACGCCGGCCACCTCGGCGACGGCGACGTCCGGGCCGAGGAGCGCGATGAGGCGCGCGTGCGCCTGCAGCGCGGGCGGGAGCGCGTCGATCTCGCCGAGCGCGAGCCAGTCGAGGAGCGGCATGTCCGGCAGGCGATCGAGCTCGTCCGTCGCGAGGTACCAGGCGTCGCCCCGCGGGTGCCGGCGCACGATGCCCTCGCGCTTGAGGCCGCGCACGAGCTCGATGAGCAGGAGCGGGACGCCCTGCGCGCGCTCGACGAGGTGCGCGAGCGCGGGCTCGGGCACGTCCTCGGCGGGCAGGAGCAGCCGCCGGCAGAGGGCGATCGCGCTCTCGCGATCGAGCGCCTCGAGGCGGTAGGTCTCGCGGCGCGCGGCGCGCTCGCCCCAGTCGGGGCGCGCGCTCTCGAAGCTCGGCCGGCCGAAGGCGCAGATGAAGAGCCGCGCCTGCGCCTCGGCGAGCGCCGCGTACTCGAGCGCGGCGAGCGCCGCGTCGTCCGCCGCGTGCGCGTCGTCGAGCACCACGAAGAGCGGCGTCCTCCGCGACCTCCGGCGGAGCGCCTCGCCGGCCGCCACGGTGAGCGCGGCGCGGAGCGCGCCGGGCGCCGCGGAGAGCGCGCGGAGCTCCGGGTAGCGCTCCTCGGCGAGCGCGCCGTCGCTGATCCAGCCGAGCGCGAGCGCCACGGCGGCCCCGAGCCGCTCCTGCGCGGCGCCGAGGCGGCGCCGGAGGAGCTCGCTGCCGCCGTCGGCGGGCGGGGACGACGGCAGCGCGAGCGCCTGCTGGAGGATCTCCCGGACGACGCGGTCGGCCCCGCCGGCCACCGGCTCGCCGGTGCGGAGCTCGATCACCTCGGCGCGGCCGTCGATCTCGCGCAGCCGCTGCACGAGCGCGCCGGCGAGGCGGCTCTTGCCGTGGCCGGCCACGCCGATGACGCTGGCGATGGTGGGCGTCGCGTTCGCCGCGGCGTCGCGCGCGCCGGCGACGAGCGCGTCGAGGACGTCGTTCCGGCCGAAGAGCGGCTGCGAGCCGGTGTCGAACGCGGTGTCGGCGTCGGGCCGGGCGGAGGTCGGCCCGGATCGAACGGAGGGCGGCCCTGGCGGGGGGAGGGAGTCGCCCGGGGGCTGCGCGCCGCCGTCGCCGAGCGCCTCCACGGCGGCCGGCGACAGGGTGAGCCCCGGGGGGCGGTCCGGCGCGAAGCGATCCTCCCGGTGGAAGAGCGGGCTCAGGAACCGGCGCGAGCCGTCGGGCCGCGGCTGGACGGACACGGACGCGAGGTCGAGCAGCCCGCGGGCGAGGACGCGCTGCTGCTCGAGCTCTCGGCCGGCGTGCATCGCGCGGCGCAGCGGGCTCGCGCCGTCCGCGTGGTCGAAGACGGCGACGAAGCGGTTGCCGGCGGCGTGCGCGAGCTCGCCGCCGAGCGCGCCGAGCCTCCGCTGGAGGGCCACGACGTCGAGCTCGGCCTCGAAGAAGAGGAGCGCGACCGCGCGCCGCTCGACGCGGCGGGCGCTCGGCGGCGGCTCCGTGGTGAGGCGCCGGAGGCGCGAGGGGCGGCGCTCCTGGGCGCGCTCGAAGGTCTCCAGGGCGGCGCCGAGCGCCGCGGCGGTCTCGAAGCGCTGATTCCTGTCCTTGGCGAGGCACCGGAGCACGATGTCCTCGAGCGACCCGGAGATCGGCGCGATCGAGGAGGGGCGCGGGGGGCGGCGGCTCAGGTGATCCTGCCGCACCAGGGCGGGAGGGCCCCAGAACGGCGGTTTGCCGGTGAGGAGCTCGAACAGCACGACGCCGAGCGCATACACGTCTGCGCGCACGTCGATGTCGCCGTGGCCGTCGCACTGCTCGGGCGCCATGTACTCGGCGGTGCCGGGCGCCTCGCTCTCGGCGGTGATGCGGAGCGACGGGTCGCGGTGCCCCGCCGCGAGGCCGAGATCGATGATGGTGGCGCGGTGCCCGCCGTCCCGGGCGGCGGCGGACAGCGGCGCGCCGGGATGGATGAAGATGTTCTCGGGCTTGATGTCGCGGTGCACGTAGCCGCGCGCGTGCACCGCCTCGAGCGCCCGGAGCGCGGCGCGGACGAGGGAGCACGCCGCGCGCGCCGGCACCGGGCCGGCGACGCCGGAGGCGACCATGCGGTCGGCGAGCGTCGGGCCGTCGAGGTAATCCATGACGAAGTACGGCAGCCCGGAGGGGAGCTGGCCGCACGCGTGGACGGCGGGCACGTGGGGCGGGCCGATGTCGTGGAGGGCCCGCATCTCCTCGACGAGGCGGACGCCGGCGTCGGGGCGGTCTTCGCGCGCGACCTTGATCGCCACGGTCGGACCGCCGCCCTCCGGCTCGGCCGCGAACACGGCCCCGAACCCGCCCGCGCCGGCGAGGCGGACGTCGCGGTAGCCCGCGATGCTGGGCGGCGGCGCCTCGCTGCGCCAGCCGGTGCTGGCGTCGTCCGCGCCGCTCGGGGCGCCGGGCTCCGGACCGGCGTGCCGCAGCGCCGGGCCGTGCTGCGGGCACCCGGGGTCCGCGCGCGCGACCCGCCTGCCGCATTCCCTGCACCGCGCGGCGAGCCCACCCGTGTGGGCGCCGCGTCCGTCTCGACGAACATCGGGCGACATGGGGGCCTCAGGGCAGGAACGTCGTAATCACCGCGGACGACGACTCGCCTCGATCGTTGGTGCAGCTCGGGCGATAGCCGCTGGCGGCGTGGAGCGGGCCGCACACGAGATCGCATGAGCCCACGATGTGAATGTTCGGGCATTCCCGGACGCCGCCCTCCGGGTCGGGGAGCCCCGTAGCGCAGTCCCTGCTGTGGTCGCGCGACCTCTCGGCGTTGGACTCGTTGTAGCAGGCATAGAAGCGGGGGGCGCTCGTGAACAGGTCGCCCCAGAACGCGCCCTCCTCCCTCGGAAAGGACGCCATCTCGCTCCGGTCCGGGTACCTGAGGGCCTGATGCGTCCCGCGCGACGAGATCATCACCGAGACGCCAGCCCGGTTTGCGCGCGAGGCCACGCAGGCCGAGACCCACTGCCTCCGGGAGGCGCTCAGCGGCTCGTCGGCCCAGCTCGGGGCGAGGCCGAGGTGCCCCCAGTAGACCTCGTCGTGCGGCTCGTCGAGCTCGTCGCGCCACGAGAAGCGGAGCGACTGCGACGTGCTGAGCGCGCAGCTGACAATGTATTGAAGGAGCTGCCTGGACATCGCGCCGAGCTCCCCTGGGTCGGTGATGGCGGAGAAGGCGGTCGGCGCCAGGCTGCTCCCCTCGAGTCTGTTCGGGGCGAGCGCGTTGGGGTTGAGGGCGTTGGGGTTGAGGGCGTTGGGGTTGAGGGCGTTGGGGTTGAGGGCGTTGTGATTGCGGAGCGCACTTGAGGCTGCCTCGACCGACCCCGACTCCACAGGAAATCCGTCGCTGCCACCGCAGCAGGGCAGCAATGCGACCAACGAAAGCGTGCGCAGGTGCCGCGCGTGAATTCGCCCTTTCATCAGTTCCCTCCCCCGTTCCGCCAGCAGATGGAATAGGCTACCGTCGGGACAACGATGGATTTACTGTACCACCAGGTGAAGCGACGTGTAGCGACAACACGATCGTCACGTGCTGGTAAAAACGTCGCTCGGGTGAGCCCTTAGTCGTATCGGGGGGGTTATGACATTGGATGGGTTGGCGACGCGCGATAACGAGACGAGGGCGTTTTCCCTAGAGGAGAGGTCGTTCTCCCGAGGAGAGCTCCCGTGCGGCGCGCGCGCGGGCAATTACAGTGTTGTGGCGCCCATCGCCCGGGGCGGATGTGGCGCTGTGTACGAGGCGAGACATCTCCAGACGGGCGCGCGCGTGGCGATGAAGGTGCTGCACGGGACGCTCGCCGCCTCGCCGAAGATGGTGAAGCGCTTCCTGCGCGAGATCGAGGTGGTGAGGCTGCTCAACCACCCTGGCATCGTCGACATTCATGACGCCGGCGAGCTCCCGGACGGCCGGCCGTTTTACGTGATGGAGCACCTCGACGGGCTGACGCTCGACGTGCTCCTCCGGCAGGAGGGGAGGCTCTCGCCGGAGCGGGCGCTCGAGCTGCTCGAGCCGGTCTGTTCGGCGCTCGACGCGGCGCACGCCGCCGGCATCATCCACCGCGACGTGAAGGGCAGCAACATCTTCGTCTCGCGGGGCGCGCCGCGCGCGGTCAAGCTCCTCGATTTCGGGATCGCCAAGCTGATGGAGCCCGAGGAGGGGGCGAGCGGCTTCACCACGGCGGGGAGGGCGCCAGGCACGCTCACGATCATGGCGCCCGAGCAGATCCTCGGCGGCCCCCTCGACGCGCGCGTCGACGTGTACGCGCTCGGCGTCCTGCTCCACCGGCTCCTCACGGGCAAGCTCCCGTTCTACTCGCCGGACGCGGCCGAGCTGCTCCGGCAGCACCTGGAGGAGCCGCCGCCGCGCCCGAGCCGGCGGACCCCGCTGCCGCCCGCGCTCGACGCGATCGTCCTGCGCTGCCTGGAGAAGCAGCCGGAGCACCGCTACCCGTCGGTGAAGAGCTTCCTCTGCGCGCTCCGCGAGGCCGTGGGCGAGCCGACGTCGGGGCGGAGCAGCACGCCGGAGCTCGAGACGGACGCGATCGCGGTGTACCTCGACCTGCGGCTGTGCACCGACGCCGACGATCTCGACGACGCGCTCGCCGAGGAGCTCGGCCTCGTGCTGGACCTCGCGGAGGAGCGCCTCCGCGACGCCGGGCTCACGCTGGTGTCGGTGACCGGCAGCGAGATCCTCGCCGCGCGCTTGCTCTCCTGCGACGCCGGCGAGGCGCTGCGGGAGCGGGCGGCGGTGATCGCGATCGCCGCCGCGCTGCACGAGGAGATCGCGCAGAGGAGCCGCCCGGACGCGCGCGTGCACCCGAACCTGTGCCTGCACGCCGGGCGGGTCGTGGTGCGCTGGATGCCCCATCCGGAGATCATCGGCGGCGACCTGGCGCGGGTCGGCGCGTGGGCGCCGGCCGAGCCGGTGCACGGGCTCTGCGCGACCGAGGAGGCGATCCGGGGAGTCGGCGGACTCGAGCTCTCCGCCGGGCCGGGCCGCCTCGCGCTGATCGGAGAGCCCTCGGCGCAGTGCTCCTCGCCGGCGCCGACCTTGCGCAGCCGCGCGATCTGAGGCGCCGGGGCGCGCGGCCCTCGCCGCGCGCCGCGCTACGCCCGCCGCGCCGCGCCGCGCCCGCCGCGCCACGTCCGAAGCCCGGCCCCCCGCGAGGTGCGATGTCAGGGAAGCGACGGGCGCGCGCTCGGCGTGGACCCCCTGTCGGACTCGGGATCTCCCGGAGTCGATATGACGACGCAAAAACGATCAAGAGGCGATTGCCGCCCGACGATAGATGCCATTATAAAGGCGGCCCGCGGGCTGCTCGACCTCGCGTCCGCGCCTCGCCGCTCCGGAAAGCTCTCATGTCCATGCGCCTCCAGCAAGCTATCCAGACCCTCCTCGATTCCGCCCCTCTCCTCCGCGACGCATCGAGCAGCGGCAACGTCCGGGTGCTCGCATCGCTGCTCGGGCCAGCCTTTCGCGGCTTCGTCCAGCGGCGCGGCAAGGGCGTGGGCTCGACCGATATCTCGGTTGGATACGAGGCCAGCTTTAACTGGAGTTACGGGCGGGACGACCCAGACATGGCGAGGCTCTACCATCTGGCCAAGACGTCCCAGTGGAACGCGACGACCGACCTCGACTGGTCTCGCGACGTCGATTGGCTCGATCCGGCGATGCCGCTCTTGCCCGACAGCTGGATGCCGCCGTCCAAGCTGCCGATCTGGGGGAGGCTCTCGGAGCGGGAGCGGGCGGCGCAGCGCCACGGGCTCCTCTCCTGGATGCTGAGCCAGTTCCTGCACGGCGAGCAGGGGGCCCTGTTCGCGGCGTCGCAGGTCACCGAGTGTGTGCCCTCGCTCGACGCCAAGCTCTACGGGAGCACGCAGGTCGCCGACGAGGGGCGCCACGTGGAGGTGTTCCACGCCTACCTCACGCAGAAGCTGGAGAAGCTCTACGAGATCAACGACAACCTGTATGTCGTCATCGACGCGATCATGAGCGACGGCCGGTGGGACATGAAGTTCCTCGGCATGCAGATCATGATCGAGGGCCTCGCGCTCGGCGCGTTCAGCTCGATTCGACAGGTGACGAGCGAGCCGCTGCTCAAGGACGTCCTCCGGTCGGTGATCACCGACGAGGCGCGCCACGTGCATTATGGGGTCCTCGCGCTGACCAGGTTCTACCGCGAGGGCATAGGCGAGCGGGCGCGGAGGGAGCGGGAGGACTGGGCGTTCGAGCTGTCGCTGCTGCTCCGCAACCGGTTCTTGGCGCACGAGTTCTATGACGAGTTCTATGCCCACCGCATGACGCGGTGCGAGTGGGACAAGCTCATGCTCGAGAGCGACCTGATGGGGTTCTTCCGCCGGACGATGTTCAAGCGGATCGTGCCGAACCTGAAGCGGATCGGCCTGCTCTCCGGGCGGATCCGGCCGCGCTACGCCTCGATCGGGCTGCTCGAGTACGAGCACGGGCGGTCGGCCAGCGAGCTGACGGCCAAGGAGCTGCTCGACGACGCGTGAGGCCGCGGCGATCGAGGCGCGGCGGCGCGGGCGCCCGCGCCGGCCTCCGGGAGCCGGTCAGCAGGTCGCCCCGATGCAGGCCGCGACCTCGACGGCGCACTCCTCCTGGATGCAGTCGAAGTCGCCGTTGCAGACGGGGAGCAACGGGAGGGCGCACGTCATGACCTGATCGACGAAGAACTGGACGTCGGCGCAGCCCCGCGACACGCAGCTCGAGACGCACGCCAGGCTGAAGGCGGGGGGCGACTGCGCGAGATCGATGCACCGGGAGGCGCAGGTGATCACCTCCAGGCAGTCCGCGGGCTCGCACGCGCCGCAGTCCGCCGGACAGTTGGAGCACGTCTCGAAGCTCTCGCAGACGCCGTTCGGGCACACCGAGCACACGCCGCAGTCGCGCTGGCACGACGCGCACGTCTCCGTCCCCGAGCAGGCGCCGTCGCCGCAGGAGGCGCAGGCGCCGCAGTCCGCGGGGCACGAGAAGCAGCTCTCGAGCCCGACGTTGCACACCCCGTTGCCGCAGGAGGCGCAGGCGCCGCAGTCGGGGGCGCACGAGGAGCAGTCCTCCGGCGCCGCGCAGCGGCCGTCGCCGCAGCCGTCGCACACGCCGCAGTCGGCCGGGCACGTGAGGCACGTGTCGGCGCCGCCGCACGCGCCGTCGCCGCAGCTGGGACACGGGCCGCAGTCGTTCGGACAGCTCGCGCACGACTCGCTCGCCTCGTCGCAGGCGCCGTCGCCGCAGCTCGGGCAGAGGCCGCAGTCCGAGGCGCAGTTGCCGCAGTTCTCGGGGGCGGCGCAGGCGCCGTCGCCGCACGCCCCGCAGACGCCGCAGTCGCTCGAGCAGCTCGCGCACGACTCGGCGCCGTCGCAGGCGCCGTCGCCGCACCCCTGGCAGAGGCCGCAGTCCGGGGCGCAGCTCCCGCAGTCCTCCGCGCCGTCGCAGACACCGTCGCCGCACGCCGCCGAGGGCCAGCCGCCGGACGGTCCGGGATCGTCCCACGCCTCGGTGCGGCCGCAGCCCGCCCCGAGCCCGGCCCCCGCGGCGGCGACGAGCGCCGACCACGCGAGAGCGCGCGCGGAGAAGAAGAGGCCAGGGCGATGCCGCCCGGACCGCAGCAGGAAGCTCAGCCGGCTAGTGGTACCCATACGATCGGCCCCATGCGAGATCGGGTTGTAAGGAGGCGCGGGAGCGGTCCGCGGCTGCGCCGCGCTGAGCCGTCCGCCGACGGCGTGCGGACGGAACATACCTGGAGAGCGCCCGCGCGATGGGGGCAAAGCACGGGCGCGCCGCGTTTCGCCGCGCGATCGGGGCGATGACGGCGGGCGGCGAGCTGCTGGCCCGGCGGCGCGGTCGGATGGGCGGGGGCGGAGCCGCGCGGCACAAGGGCACAAAATGAAAGAGGGCGGCACCTCCGGAGAGGCGCCGCCCAAAGCGCTCCGCAGCGCGCGCTTCACGAAGGAAGCGACGCGCCGCGCAGAGGGCTCACTGCTTGGGAGCCTCGGCCGGGTTCGCCGCCGCCGGGTCGGCCGGAGCCGAGGGGGCCGACTCCGGGGTCGCCGCGGGCGCCGTCTCGGTCGAGGCGGGGGCCGCCTCGGTCGACGCCGGGGCCGCCGACGGGTCGCTCGCGGCCGGGGCGCTGCCGCCGCAGGCAACGGCGAGGGACGAGACGGACACGGCGACGAGCGCAAGAACGAGCTTGTTCATGGGAATCCTCCGAAAAACGGGGCGGCGAGGCCACCCCCAACCAGCAAACGTAGGAGCCGCAGTCCAAATCCGGCGGCCACCCACCCAGACGCCGCAGGGGGACAGAACGGCTCACAGTTTTTTCGATGAGCCGCCCGGGCCCCACCAGGCGTCTAGAAAACTGTGGGAGGCTCGGGGCTCTCCCGACGCTGCCCCGGACAGGAGACCGGGGCGCGGCGCGCCTCCTCGGCCCAGGGGCCGCTTCCCGCACGGCGGCTCGAACACCCAGGCTGCTTCTTTTCAGGTACACGAACCCATGGCTCTGAGACCTCAGCGAGGGCGCCTGCGCCTTGTCGAACCGGTCGTCCCGGCCGCCCCGGCTGCGGAGGCTCAGGCGGACGTGGGCGAGGCCGGCCCCGCCTTCTCCCCGGAGGAGCGCGGCCGGAGCGATGTCCGGTCCGGGGGCGCGCGCGCTGGGAATGCCGCGGACAGGCGGGGCGCCGTCGCGGGCGCGCCGGCGGAGCGGGGGGGAGGCCTTACGGAGCTGCCGGACGCGCAGCTCGTGGTGCTCGGCGCGCGCGGGGACGTGGGCGCGCTCGAGCAGCTCTACCGGCGGCACGCGGCCTTCGCCATCCACCTCGCGACGCGCATCGAGGGCTCGGCGCGCGACGTGGAGGACATCGTGCACGACGCGTTCCTCCGCGCCTTCGAGCGCCTCGGCGACCTCGTGGACCCCGCCGCCTTCCGCGCCTGGCTCGGCTCGATCGTCGTCCACAAGGTCCGCTCGCGGATGCGGCGCACGCGGCTGCTCGGGATGCTCGGGATGGGCAAGTCGAGCGAGCCGGTCGATCTCGACGCGCTCGCGAGCCCGGCCGCCTCTCCCCACGCGCGCGCGCAGATCGCGCAGATCTACGCCCTGCTCCAGACGCTGCCGGCCGACGACCGGATCGCGTGGATCCTCCGCTCGGTCGAGGGGCACGATCTCGAGACGGTCGCGCAGATGACCGACTGCTCGCTGGCCACGGTCAAGCGGCGGATTTCACGGGCGCAACACTTCCTCGACGGTCATTTTGTGGATCCCACCAACAGCGAGGCGTCATCATGAGCCGGCGAGGGCTACCCCGGATCGCTCCGGCAGATCTGCGCGACCACGCGACCGAAGAGCGGATCGCGCGCGTCTGGGACCGCATCGAGCACGACCTCGCGGCGCGCGAGCCGTCGTCGCCGCGCCGCGCGGGCGTGGCCGCGATGCTCGCGGCGGCGGCGCTCTCGGCGTTCGCCGGCGGCCTGTGGCTCGGCAAGGCGATCTGGAGCGAGGAGCAGGCCGCGACGCCGCTCACCGCCGTGGCGCCGACCGACGACGTGCCGTCGCTGGTCGACGTGTTCGCCGCGGGCTCGCGGGGGCGCACCTTCCAGCTGCCGGGCGGCGGGACGATCTCGCTCACGGCGGGCACCACCGTCGAGGTCGAGCAGGCGGACGGCGGCGCGCTGACGCTGCGGCTCGTGCAGGGCGAGGCGTGGCTCGACACCGTGAGCGGGACGCGCACGGCGGCACTCTCGATCGTGGCCGGGGAGGCCCGGCTCGCGGCGGCGGCGGGCAGTGTGCTGCGCGTGAGGCACAACGTCGACGACATCGACGTCAACGTCGCGGACGGGTCCGTCAAGCTCACGTCGCCGGCCGGCTCGCGGGAGCTCGGGCGCGGCGACGCCGAGGAGGGCGTGCCGATCCGGCAGCCCACGGCGGTGGTGGCGCCGCCGGAGGAGCCCCGGCGCGCCCGCGTGGCGTCGCTGCCGCGCTCGAGCGCGGAGGTGGCGCCGGTCGCGCCGCCGTCCGACGCGCCGGCGGCCGCGGCGCCGGCCGCCGCGCCCGACTGGCGCGCGCGGTACAACGCGGGCAACGTCGCCGAGGCGCTGCAGAGCCTGAAGCAGCAGAGCGGCGGCGTCGACGGCGCCATCGCCTCCGCGAAGACGGCGAGGGAGCTGATGGACCTCAGCGATCTCCTGCGCGCGAAGGGCGGCGATCTCTCCGCGGCGATGCGCGCCTTCGCGCGCGTCGTCGAGAGCTTCCCGACCGACGCGTACGCGCCGATCGCGGCCTACAAGCTCGGCGACCTCTACGCCAGCATGGGCGATCAGGCGCAGGCGGCGAAGTATCTGGACCAGGCGCGCTCGCTGTCGCCCGAGGGCAACCTCGCGGAGGACTCGTTCTGCAAGCGCATCCGCACCGAGCTCGTCGCCGGGCGCAAGGAAGAGGCCTCGCAGATGGCCAAGGAGTACGTGGCCAAGTACCCGGACGGCCGGTGCGAGGACGTCCAGCGGCTCGTCTCGGGCGACGCGGCGGCCGAGGAGGGCGAGGAGGAGGCCGCGCCGCCCCAGCCTCCGCCCGCCCCCGACGCGAGCCCCGCGCCGTGATCCGCGCGCGCCGGTCCCCGGGCGGCGCTCGGCGGCCCGGGCTCTCCGACCGACAGGCTTGACATCCCGTAACGGCTCTGCGCTTGCTTGCTGCGCCGGAGAACCGCTCAGGATGACCACCGCCGTCCGCACCAGCTCCCTCCCCGCTCGCAAGGACGTTCTGGCTCTCCCGTCGTGGAAGCTGGTGTTGCCACGAGGCGGCTACGTCTCCTCGATGGAGGCGTTCACCACGGCGATGGGCCTCCCGGGGTTCTCGCTGCTCGACCTCGGCACGCTGGCCGGCGGCAAGGACGCGCACCGCCTCCTCGGGCTGCGGTACCTGATCGCCAACGGCGAGGTGTGGAGAGAGCACTTCGGCTGGCAGCGCGCGCTTGAGGCGGCGCTGCGCCGGGAGCTCCTCGGCGACGAGCGGGTGAAGGAGCTCCTGTCGGCGGCGGAGGGCCTCTTGTCGCGGATCCGGGAGGCGCGCGCGTCGATCACGCCCGAGGACCGCGCCGGGTTCGCCCGGTACCTGGAGGGCGGGCTGCTCCGGGCGCTGAAGCGCCGCGACTTCGAGGAGGAGCGCTTCCTCAAGTTCCTGATCCTGGAGCAGGACGAGCCCTCGCTGCGCGATCAGGCGGCGGAGCTCCTGCGCTCCCGGGCCGGAGAGCTCCAGCGGGACGACGCGCAGGCGCTGGATCTGCTCTACGCCGCCGTGCACCGGCTGGACAGCTACCCCGCCACGACGGTGAGCGCGGGCCAGCTCAAGTACGTCCTCGTGGCGGACAAGGGGGAGATGGGCGTCCGGGCGACGCGCGAGGCGATCGCGCTCGGCAAGGTCCCCGTGGTCCTCTACAGCCTGAAGGACGACGAGAACGCGCTGCAGGTGCGGATCGCGCGCGAGGGCGGCGGGTTCGCGGTGGGCCTCGAGGGGAGCTTCCGCGAGAGCTACGCGAACTACGTCCAGATCGCGGACAAGGTGAGGGCCGAGTTCGAGCGGCGCTTCGGGGACGACTGGGAAGAGGAGCTCTCGCGCGCGGGCCTCTACCCCGGGTACGGCCCGCTCGCGGAGAACGCCGCGGCGATACGGCACTTCCGCCAGAAGAACATCGTCTTCATCGGTCCGATGCAGGACGTCGTGGAGAACGCCGGCGACAAGCGGAAATTCCGCCTGATGGCCCAGGCGTTCGACGCGACGGCGGTGACGCCGGGCCTCGTCATCGACAGCGACGATCCCGAAGAGATCCAGCGGACCATCGTGGAGACGCACGCCGCCGGGCGCTTCACCTTCCCGGGGCGCCTCAAGGCCGCGAACGGCGGCGGGGGGCGCGGGCAGGCGGTCATCCCGACCGCGGAGCAGGTGCCCCAGGCCATCCAGAAGGTCCTCGGCGAGATCAAGGCGTACAACTGGCAGCCGGGCGTGATGTTCGAGCAGAACATCCCGGAGACGATCCACCTGGAGGTGCAGGTGCTGCGGGATCGCTACGGCAACACGCGGCACTTCGGCATGCGCGACTGCAGCGAGCAGCGCGCCAGCCAGAAGATCCAGGAAGAGGCGCCGCCGGCCCTGCTCCGGCGGTACCCCGGCCTCGAGGAGCGGATCTGCGGGCTCGCCGTGCAGATTGCGGAGCGCGTCGGCTACGTGGGCGCGGGGACCGTGGAGCTGATGTTCAAGGACGGGAAGTTCTACTTCCTGGAGATGAATACGCGCATCCAGGTGGAGCACCCCGTCAGCGAGGAGAGCTACGCCATCAAGCGGAAGCGGAGCCGCGTCCCCGTGAACCTCGTCGCGTGGCAGATGCGCATCGCGGACGGGCAGGCCATCGACTTCGAGCAAGAGCAGGTGGTGCAGACGCACTGCAGCCGCGAGTTCCGCATCAACGCGGAGAGCTGGAATCCGGATCTCAGGGACTCGCGGGACGGCGGGAAGGGGCTGTTCCTGCCGAACGCCGGCATCTTCGACCGCATCGCGCTCCCCGACGTTGGCGCGATCCGCGAGGCGCTCGAGGACAAGGGCCTCACCGACCTGAAGATCCGGTTCGACTGCGGCTTCGAGGCCGGGGACGTCCTGGTCAACAAGGACCCGACGTTCGGCAAGCTCATCGTGTCGGTGAGCAGCAAGGACCCGGACAAGGCCTATGAGCTCTTGCGGCTCGCGTCCCTCGAGGTGCTGAAGAAGATGAAGATCGAGGGGCGGCAGGTGCGCCCCGATGGGACGCCGATCGCGGGCTCACCGTTCAAGACGAACCTCCAGGATCACGTGCGGATCCTGAGGCTGCCGCTGTTCAAGCGCCATTCGAGCTTCGACGATCGAGGCCGCCACGTGAACTGGGTGGTGGCCGCGTTCCGCGAAGAGGCGTAGCCCGGGGACGTCGCCGCGATCGGGCGGCGGGCGGCGTCGCGAGGAGATGGCGGCCAGTCCGCTCCGGAAGCGCTGAAGCTCCCAGCCGGTGGACCACCGCGCGCGGTGGGGCCCCGGAGGCTCGGCGCGAGACACGACGCGACGAGAGCGCTGGCAGCGAAATATTACGAGCGCGCGCCGTCGCCCTCGTTCGAGGGCGGCGCCGCGGTGGTGTCGTCCGGCAACCGCGGCCTGGGTGAGGCGGTCGCGGTCGACAAGAAAGAGGCAATCCAGACCGCAACGGGGTATGTGGCCAAGTACCCCGATGGCCGGTGCGAGGATGCCCAGCGGATCATCTCCGGCGCGGACGCGGCCGCAGCGGGAGGGCCTCCGCCGCCTGCCCCCGGCGCGCGCCCCGCGCCGGGATCCGCGCGCGCGCGCCCTCGTCGCGCTCGCCCTCCTGCTGGGCTCCGCCGCCCCCGCCGCGGCGGCCGAGCCGCGGGCGTTCGTGGCGAGCAGCGGCTCGACCTCTGCGCCGAGCGCGCCGCAGCTGCCCGCCGCGGCTGCGCCCATCGAGGTGCGCGTCGCGCTGTCGCGCGGCGCGGCGGAGGAGGTCTCGAGCGTCCGCGTGCGGCGCCTGCTCGAGATCGAGCTCCCGGACGGCGCGGCGCTCGCCGCCGAGCCGGTCGGCCCGCTCGGCGACCGCGTGGCGAACGTGTGGGTCGACCGGCCCACCGCCGCCCGCCTCGAGATCCAGGTGCGCCTCGACGGCCGCGCGGTCGTGCGGCGGCAGATCGCCGTCTCCGGCCTCACCTCCGACGTCGCCGCGCGCCTCGTCGCGATCGCCGCCTCCGAGATGATCCTCGCCGAGATGCGCCGCGCGCGCGCCCCGCGGCGGCCGCCGCCGCCGCGGCGCCCCACCCCGGACGAGGTCGAGCTCGCCTCGCGCGATCTCGACGCGCTGTCCGTCTCGGCCGGACCCTACGCGGCGGTCGTCTCGGGCGGGCCGCACGTGCTCGGCGGCGCCGGCCTGACGCTCGGTCTGCGGCGCCTGCGGCTCACCGAGTCGCTGTTCGCCCGCCTGCTGGCCACCCCGTCCGGCGGCGAGACGCTGCGCTGGCTCGAGGGCGGTTTCTCGGGCGACTACCGCCTCTGGCTCGCCGCCTCGTGGCGCCTGTCGATCGGCGCCTCCGCCTCGGTCGCCTCGGTCCGGCTGCCGGCCGCCGCTTCCGTCGACGGCATCGCGGGCGAGCGCGATACCTGGTCCGCCCGCGCCGGCCTCGGGGTCGGCGTGGAGACCCGGCTGGGCGGCCCCCTGTGGCTCGGGCTCACGCTGGACCCCGGGGTGGTGCTCCGGCCTGCGCCGTACGAGGCCGAAGGCGGCGCCGCGGGCGCCGTCGAGGGGGTCTGGCTGGGGGTCGGCCTGTCGCTCGCCACGGAGCGGCGCTCCTCGCCGCCGCGGTGAGCAGAGGGGCGCGCTCCCCCGCGGCGGTGAGGAGAGGGGCGCGGCGCCGCGGCGGCGAGAGCGGCAGGCGCTCCGCCCCGCGGCGGTGAGGAGAGATGCGCGCCTCGCCGGCGCGGCGCCGCGCCGCCTGCGGGCGCGGATCCGCGGTATCGTGATCGTCGATGGATGACGAGATCCTCGAGCAGCTGCGCGAGCGCTACGCGTCAGGGAACCTGATCGTCTTCGCGGGCGCGGGCGTGTCGGCCGCGGCGGGCATGCCGACCTGGAAGCAGCTCGCCGAGCGGCTGCGCGACCGCGCGCGGAGGAAGGGCGCCGACCCCGCGGTGGTCGACGAGATCCAGCAGTACATCGCCTCGAACCAGCTCATCAACGCGCTCTCCGCCGCGAAGCTCGCGCTCGGGCCGCAGGACTTCAACTGGACCGTCGACAAGGAGCTCGACGACACCGGCCGCGAGGTGCCCGAGGTGGCGCAGGCGATCGCCGCGCTCAAGCCGAGGCTCAAGGCGGTGCTCACCACCAACATCGATCGCTTCCTGGAGCGCGCGTTCCAGGGCGAGTGGCGCATGGTCGACCGGCCGACGGCCGACATCGCCATGGACAGGCGCTTCATCCTGAAGCTGCACGGCACGCTGCGCGCGTGGGACACCTGGGTGTTCTCGCGCGACCAGTACGACCGGGCGATCTTCGGCTCGCCGCTCCTGCAGGACGCGTTCGGCGCCCTCTACCGCACGCACTCCATCCTGTTCGTGGGCTTTGGCCTCGCCGACGACAACATCGACCAGACGCTCGCCCGCGTGCGCGCCCTCGCGGGCGGCCAGCCCCCCATGCATTTCGCGCTGCTCCCGAAGGGCGTGCCCCCGTTCCGCCGCCGGCTGCTCGAGGAGTCGGGCGTCCGGCTCATCGTCTACGAGAACCAGGCCGGCGATCACGCCGAGGTCGCGCAGCTCCTCCTCGGCCTGGAGCCGGCCGCCGCGCCGGCGCAGCCGCCGCCGCGCGTCGCGACGCCCGCGCCGGCGCCGCAGCCGGCGTCGAGCGCGCACCCCACCGCCGTCCCGCCGGCGAACACGCACCCCGCCAAGGCGCGGCCGGTGCGCGTCTTCTTCTCCTACGCGTCGCGCGACGAGGAGCTGCTCGCGCGCCTCGAGGCGCACATGAGCCCGCTCAAGCGCGAGGGGCTGATCGCGCCGTGGCACAGCGGGAAGATCGGCGCGGGCGAGGACCTGGAGCGCGCGATCGGCGAGCAGCTCGAGGCGGCCGATCTGATCCTGCTCCTCGTGAGCGCGAGCTACCTCGCGTCCGAGCAGGGCGACGCGCAGGTGGCGCGCGCCATGGAGCGGCGCGCCGCCGGGCAGGCCGCGGTCGTGCCGATCCTGCTCCGCCCCTGCGACTGGGAGACGACGCGCTTCGCCGAGCTCCAGGCGGTGCCGCGGGACAAGAAGCCCGTGAGCAAGTGGTCGGATGAGGATGAGGCGTTCCTCCAGGTGGCGCGGGAGATCCGCGCGGTGGTGACGAAGCTGCGCGCCTCGCTCCGGTGAGCCCGGGCGCCCTCGCCCGGGCGGCGGCTCCGCCGCGGAGCGCGCGTATTCCGCACTCTTCCGCCTCCTCGCCTCGTGAGGGATCGCCGCGGCGCGCGCCCGGGCGAGGCGGGCCGGGCGGCCTCGCCAGCCCGGGCGCTCGGGGTTTTCTCGGGCTCTTCTGGGCCTCTGGCCTTGCCGCGCTGCGGCCCGCGGCGGGCGCGGACGCACGCCGCGACGCGCATGCGGCTTGCTTGGCCCACGGGGCTGACCACGCGAACGAGCGGAGAGGTGGCCATCGTGAGCCCATTGCACAGAGAGCGGATGGTGACGGCGCGCGAGAGCAGCCAGCCCGAGGCGCGGATCGCGGACGAGGAGCCTCCGCCGGAGTCGCGCCGGCAACCGGCCGTCTACACGGCGTGCGGCGGACCTACCGGAGAGCCCTGGCCGGAGCGCTCGCCCGTGCTCACGCCGGAGGAGGCGCGCGAGCTGTCCGAGCGCTGGAGCGCGATCCAGGCGGGCTTCATCGAGGCGCCGCGCCTGTCGGTCGAGCAGGCCGACGCGCTCCTGGCCGAGGTGATCCAGCGGGTCGCGCAGAGCTTCCGCGAGGAGCGCGGCGAGCTGCAACGCCTGATCGACGGAGCGCCCGGGCAGCCGGAGGCGTCGACGGAGGAGCTCCGGCTCGCCCTGCGCAGGTACAGATCGCTGCTCGGGCGGCTGCTCGCGTTCTAGCTTCGCGCGATCCGCGTCCGCGCTTCAGCGGGCTTGTGGAGAAGGAACCAGCGGAGCGCCCATCGCTGACAGCGGAGACCGCGCGGTGCTGACGCGGTCATCTCCCGAGGGGCCGGAGCTCCTCCGCTGGCGGCCGGCTCCGGCGCCCCGCTGCACCAGGGTTCTGCACCTGTCAAGCATGATGTCGCCCTCCCGGTGAGCTTTGAGGTGGGCCAATGAGGTGGCGACTGACGCAGGACCATCGATTTTGGGATGGACGTAATGTCGTTTGAACCGGTCATGTCGTCCCGCTTCAATACGTTCCGAGTACGCAGACGCTCTCTTCCTGCTATAGATGAAGATGGCTCCATGAGGGGTAATGGAGCGGCTTCACGGGGGAAGCCTGCATAGACGCGCCGGGCGTTGGGCGGCGCCTGCAGGCGCTTGAACGGGGACGCGACGCGTGTTCGAGGCAGCGAAATTCGGCGATCCGGTGCTCGGTGTCGACGTCCATATGGTGCTGGTGCCGGCTCCGCCCGCCCCCGCGCCGGTCCCGACGCCGTTGCCCCACCCTTTCATCGGGGTGGTGTTCGATCCGCTCGGCGCGGCGCTTGGCGCGGCCATCGGGGCCGTGTTCGGGGGCGGGGGCCCGGTGTTCATCAACATGATGCCCGTGGGAAATACCGGCACTGATGCGAAGGGGATCCCGCATCTGCCCACGCCTCCTGGCGTCTCGTTCGCGCCGAACGATATCCCGGACAACGCAGGCACGATCATCACGGGCAGCAAGACCGTCAGCATGGCGGGGGCGTCGGCTGGGCGGCTGACGTCGATGGTGATGACGTGCAACTTCCCGATCAACTTGCCGACCTCGGTGTGCATGGCCGTCCCGATGGGGGCGCCGGTGCTGGTGGGTGGACCGGATTCGTTCGATATCCTCGCGGCCGTCACCCGTGGCATTCGCACCAAGTGGTTCTCGGACTTCCTGCATCGCGTGACCAGGGCTGGTCCGAGGCTGTCCAGGGTCATCTGCTTCTTGACCGGACACCCCGTCGATGTCGTGACCGGCGAGGTGCTCGCGGACGCGGTGGACTTCGAGCTGCCCGGCCCGATCCCGCTGAAGTTCGAGAGGAACTACTACAGTCGCGATGTGGGGGACGGCCCGCTCGGCCCCGGCTGGCATCACCCGCTCGCCGCGTCGGCCGACGAGCGGGCCGACAGCGTGCGGGTGCGCCTGCCCGACGGGCGGGAGCGCACGCACGACGCCTTGCCGCCCGGCGGGTCGTTCTGGGACGACATCGACCGGTACACGCTCGAGCGGACGCAGCGAGGCTACCAGCTGACCTTCTGGGACGGCCGGCGCCTGCATTTCGAGTCGGTGCGAGGCGCTCCGGTGACGCACCCGCTCGTGAGGATCACCGATCGCTGCGAGAACGCTGTGGAGCTCCGTTACGAGGGCGGCCGGCTCCGCCAGGTCGTGGACAGCGTAGGCAGGGTGCTGGAGCTCGCCGTCGCGGAGGGGCGGCTCCGCTCCATCCGGATGCGCTGCCGAGAGGGGTGGATCGACCTCGTCGCGTACGAGTACGACGGAGAGGGGCGGCTCGCGGCGGCGCTCGATCCGATGAGGCGGCCGGTGCGGTACGCGTACAAGGGCGGCGTGCTGGTCCAGGAGACGAACCGGAATGGCCTGAGCTTCTACTTCGAGTACGACTGGTACCATCCGGACGGCTGGTGCGTCAGGACCTGGGGCGACGGCGGCATCTACGATCGACGGATCACGTACGACAAGCACCGCCACTTCACGGTGGTGGACGACTCGCGCGGCGGCCGGACGCTCTACCATGGAAACGCTGCGGGCCTCGTGGATCGCGAGGTCGATCCGACCGGGCGGGAGAAGCTGTACGAATGGGACTCGAGCTATCGAAAGGTCGCCGAGGTCGACGGGCTGGGTCACCGGACGGAGTGGGCCTACGACGCGCGTGGGAACCGGGTGCTGGAGCGCGACGCGCTCGGCCAGGAGACGCGATGGCGTTTCGATGAGCTGAACCTTCCGGTGGAGCGGGTCGACGCGGCGGGGGGCGTGTGGAGGCGTGAGTTCGACGCGCGGGGGAAGATCCGGAGGGCGGAGGATCCGCTCGGGAACGTGGCCCGTTTCAGGCACGATCGGCGGGGGAATCTGGTCTCCGTCGAGGACGCGAAGGGGCGGACGCTCGCGCTGCGCTACACGACGGCAGGCGAGCTCGCCGAGGCGATCGACTGGGAGGGGCACGCGACGCGCTACGAGGTGAACGCTCGAGGGAGCGTGGTCCGCCAGGTGAACGCGCTCGGCGGCGAGACGGCGGTCACGAGGGACGCGTGCGATCGGCCGGTCGCGGTGCGGCTGCCGGACGGCTCGGTGCTGCGGCTGGCGTACGACGGCGAGGGCAACCTGATCGAGCGCACGGATGGGCTCGGCAACACGACGCGCTTTCGGTACGAGGGGTTCAACAAGCTGGTCGAGCGGATCGACCCGGCGGGCGGGACGGTCCGGTACACGTACGACACGGAGGAGGACCTCGTCGGCGTGACGAACGAGCTTGGCGAGGAGTACGCGATCGACGTGGACCTCGCCGGCCGGGTGGTGCGGGAGCGTGGGTTCGACGGGCGCACGCTGGAGTTCCTGTACGATCGCGCGGGTCGGTGCGTCGAGACGGTGAACGGGCAGAGGAAGCGGACGAAGATCGAGCGCGACGCGCTCGGGCGCGCGACCAGGGTGGTCATTCCCAGGAAGCCGGTGATGGGCGACCCGATCCCCAAGGGGGAGGAGGTCGCGTATGGCTATGACGCGCTTGGCCGGTTGGTCCTGGCCGGGAACGGCGACGCGGAGGTGAGGTTCGTGCGCGACGCGCTCGGGCGCGTGATCGAGGAGCACGCTGGCGGGCGGACGATCGAGAGCCGGTACGACGCGGTCGGGAACCGGGTGGGGCGGCGGACGAGCCTGGGGCACGAGACCACGTACGATTACGATGGCAATGGGGATCTGCTCGGGCTGGTGTTCGGGCGGGACCCGAGGTGGAAGGATTTCACGCCGGAGTCGCTGGCCAAGGGCGGACCGGTGCGCGCGCCGTGGCAGGCGACGCTGAGGCGCGACGCGGCGGGGGGCGAGGTGGAGCGGGCGCTGCCGGGCGAGGTGGTGAGCTCCTGGGAGCGCGATGCCTCCGGGCGGCCCCGGGTGCATCGGACGGCGCGGGGTGGCGAGCCGCTGATGGGCACGGGGTATCGGTGGCGGTCGCACGATCAGATCGCGGGCCTCATCGATGTGCACGCCGGGCCGACGTGGTTCGAGCACGACGCCCGGTCGTACCTCGTGGCGGCCGCGCGGCCGGACGGGTCGGTGCAGCACCGGGCGCCGGATGCCGTGGGGAACGTGTACAGGAGCCCGGACCGGAGCGACAGGACGTATGGCCGGGGCGGGCGGCTGGAAGCAGCGGGGGGCGTGCGCTACGTGCACGACGACGACGGGCAGATCGTCGAGAAGGTGATGCCCGACGGGAAGCGGTGGCTGTATGCATGGGACCACGCGGGGCAGCTCCGCGAGGTCGTCCGGCCAGACGGGCAGCGGGTGACGTTCGGCTACGATGCGCTCGGTCGGCGGGTGCGGAAGACGGTCGGTGAGCGGACGACGACGTTCGTCTGGGATGGCAACGACCTGGTGCACGAGGTGACGGAGGGGGAGGCGCTCGTCACGTGGGAGTTCGAGCCGGGGACGTTCGCGCCGATCGCCAAGGTGGAGGGCGACAGGCGGTACGGGGTGGTGACGGATCATCTCGGGACGCCGGTCGCGCTGTTCGACGAGGGCGGGGAGATCGCCTGGAAGGCGCAGGTGGATTTGTACGGCGTGGCGCGAGAGGAGGTGGCGCGGACGGGGTGCCCGTGGCGGTGGCCGGGGCAGTACCAGGATGAGGAGACGGGGCTCTATTATAATCGGTTCCGGTACTATGATCGGGAAACGGGAAGATATATCAGCCCGGACCCGATTAGGCTAGCCGGTGGAATCGGTCTCTTCCAATACGTACAAGACATAAGCATTGCGTCCGATCCTCTTGGGCTGGTTGGGCTCCAAGGACCATTGCGACCCATCGCAAAACACCTTGCTCGCATTACTGGAAAATCCGTATGCGGCCAGACGGCAGATCATCAAGAGCGAGTTACTCAGGGTACGTACCAGCATTGGGCGAACGAGCTGGAGACATTTATTAATAGCCTATCCAGGGACATGCGAGGAAAATCGGAGCGGCAAATTCGCGCCCTCCTCAACAAACAAGGGGTAACCGAAGAAATGCTGCAGGAGCTGGAGACGGCTCGACAGCACGCGAACCAGATACTCAGTCAACAGAATATTGAAAAAATCATTGGACCACTTCTTCCGGGGATGTGAGCAAATACGATGGGTCCATTGTTGCAGGAAGTGTCGTCGAGTGTCGGTTCGCTCGTTCGCATGTCGCTCGAGCTGGACTCTTGGATCCGACATGTCCTCGGAGAAGAGGAACTCCTTGTATGGCACGTCGGCGAGCTACTTTGCGATCTTCGAGAAACAGAAATTCGCATAGCCGAGATGGCCGGCCGCCGAGAGCGTGCGATCGCTATTGACATGCTCCACGAACACTGCGCAGATATCTTGGATTATATTGTTCCGCATTGGCCACTCCATATAGCTCCACTACGCGAGCGGGTGGAGTTGTGTTGCCGCGACATGCTTGGAAACAGCGAGATTGGGCTTCCTTCCATGGCGTGCGACAGCTTGCTCGAGCACAACGACTCCGCGCTGGTGCCAACAGAGGGTATCGACGCGCTCGTCACGGCTGTCGATGACTTCAGGGTGTGGCTCAACCAAGAAGGCGTTTTGTTGTCTGCAACTCAGGCGATGCGCGGTCTCCTGGTGGATGTCAAATCGATTCATAAGATGCTTTTCCATATTCTGTCGCTGCGCAAGATCGACAAGCTGGGGCCATCCCTGCTCGCGTTTTCTGACAGCGTGGAGATCATGCTGGTTCGATGGAGTGAAGATACGGGGCATCTGCGCAGCTGGCTAAACGAGCGTGTGTTGGCGCACGAAGGTGTTGAAAATGACGAATGAAGATGGCGCACTTGGTGTAATGGGGAGATTTTGTGTGTTGCCTTGGGTAATTGTAAAATAAATGTCATGTCCGTTGATGTTGATGCGGCGATGTTTTGCTGTCAAAAATTGAGAATCAACAAAGCACGATCTCGTTGCCGACCCAGCAAACCCTAAGCGTAGGGCATCATAGCCATGACCACCCCCGACTTCACCTTCGCCTTCGAGGGCGCCGACGCGCCCGGCGGCCCCTGGGCGCACCTCCAGGTGGTCAGCTTCCAGGGCCGCGAGCAGATCTCCAGCCTCTACCGCTACGACATCACCCTCCTCGCCCGCGACCCTGCCCCCGAGGTCGACCCGCACGACCTCATCGGCGCGCGCGCCACCCTGCGCATCGCCACCCTCACACGGCCGGCCTACAAGCTCGTCCACGGCGTCCTCGCCGAGGCGGAGGAGCTCCACCCCGTGCCCGAAGGTATGCTCTATCGCGTGCTCCTCATGCCGTCGCTCGTCCGGGCGAACCACCGGACGCGCTGCCGCATCTTCCTGGAGAAGACCACGCGCGCCATCGTCGAGGCCGTCCTCCAGGGCGACCCGAGCCTGACGCTGGAGGACGCCGCCGCGGTGAAGGAGGACGACGGCGATGTCTCGAGCTTCTCCCCTCCAGCGGAGAAGTTCACCTGGCGCATCGACGACCCCTCGCGCATCGACGACGCGCACGTCAGGCCCTACTGCGTCCAGTACAACGAGAGCGACCTCGCCTTCGTGTCGCGCCTGCTCGAAGAGGAAGGCATCAGCTACCATTTCGAGAACGGCGCGGGCGCCTGCCTGCTCGTACTCTCCGACACCGACCAGGGCAAAGCGTGCCTCGATCCGTTCGAGCCGCTCGGCAGCCACGTCGCAGGCCGCGCGGTGACCAGCGTGAAGCTCGGCGCGAGGTTGCGCGAGAGAAAGGTGCGCCTCAGGGACTACGACTGGCGCAAACCAGCGCTCGCCCTGCTCGCAGAAGCCACGAGCGACAAGGAGGACCTGTTCGAGATCCGCTACCCCGGCGGCTTCTCCCACGACGCCCCCAGTCAGGGCGATCCCCTGGCCCAGGCGCGCCTCGATCGATACCGTACCGAGGCCGAGTACGCGGTGGGCGACGGGCTCGCCAGGGTGCTGTCGGCGGGCTCCGTCTTCCAGCTCGATCACGAAAAGGCCCGCTACGACGGCGAGTACCTCGTCACCAAGCTCGACGTCCGCGGCGAGCAGCAGGGCACGGTCACGCTTTCTGCGACTCCGTCATCCGTGCCCTTCTCGTGCTCGTTCGAGTGCGCCCGGCGCGGTAAGGGAGGCGCGCCCGCGGAGTCCCGCTTCCGGCCGCCGCGCGTGACCCCAAAGCCGCGGATCGTCGGCTCCCAGACGGCGTTCGTCACCACCGATCCGCGGTCCCAGGGGGCGGAGATCCATGTCGGCGGGCCTCCCGGCGCCGAGATCGGGTGCGTGCGGCTCAGGTTCCACTGGGACCTCGACGAGGAGCGCCTCGCCAAGGAGCCGAGCTCCTGCTGGGTACGAGTGAGCCAGGTGTTCGCCGGCGTCGGCGAGGGCGGCGTGTGGCACCCGCGCGTCGGCGTCGAGGTGATCGTGGATCACCTCGACGGCGATCCCGACAGGCCCCTCGTCACGGGCCGCGTCTACAACGGCGCGAACCGCCCGCCGGCCCCGGCCTCCGGGGCTGCGACCGTGAGCATGTTCAAGTCGTTCGCTAGCCCAGGCGCAGGCGTGCACAACGAGTTCGGCTTCGACGACACCGCGGGCAAGGAGCAGATCAAGATGCACGCCGGAAAAGACTGGAACAGCACCGTGGGACACGACCGCTCCGAGAAGGTGAGCAACGACAGCTCCTCGGACGTCGGCGTCAACCGAACGGAGTCGACCGGCGGTGATCGCGCCACCTCGGTCAAGGGGAACAACACCGAGAGCGTCGACGGAGATGAATCCGTCTCCGTCAAGGGCAGCCAGACCAGCTCCATCAGCGTCGACCAGAGCAGCAGCGTGGGCGCCAATCAGAGCCTGAGCGTCGGCGCCGATCGGACGGTGTCGGTCGGCGCCGATCAGTCCCTCTCGGTCGGAGCGAGCCAGACCACGTCGATCGCCGCCGACGACGCTCTCTCTGTCGGGGGGAATCGATCGATCTCCGTCTCGGGCAACCGGAGCGAGTCGGTGGGCGGTAACGCGGACCAGATCGTCGCCGGCAACAAGGCCGTCACGGTCTCGGGGAACGCCGAGGAGACCGTCTCTGGAAGCCGATCGGTGACCGTATCCGGGACGATGACGCACACGATCTCGGGCGCGGTCGAGCTGAGCGGGGCAGCGGACATCACGCAGACCGCCGGTGCAAACATCGCGACGTCGGCAGGTGCTAACGCCGGCGTTCAGGCCGGCGCCAACCTGAGCCTCATCGCCGCGGCCGAGGCCGCGCTGCAGGGCGCGAGCGTCCACGTGACCGCGAGCGGCGAGATCGTCCTCGGCGCCGGCGGCAGCGCCATCAAGATCAGCGGCAGCGGCGTCGAGATCACCGGCGGCGCCGTCAAGATCGCCGGCGGCACCGTGGATGTCACGGGCGGCATGGTCAAGATCAACTGAGGCCGTATGGACCCGATCACCCGAGCCTCCAAGGCGTTCCTCGCCGAGGCCGAGGCGTTCTGGCGCTCCGGCCGCGGCCCGATCTTGCCTGTCGTCGCGAGCCCGTCCGAGCGCGTCGAGGTGGCCAAGACCTTGAGGATCCAAGAGCTCGCCCCGGAGAACCGGCGGCCGTTGTTCCTTCATGAGGAGCCGTTCCTCGATCCGCGCGCTTACTTCGAAGGCCTGGCGCGCGCGATCTCGGAGGGCTACGAGCTCATCCGGCGGGGCGCGGAGGAAGAAGGGGTCTCGCTGCCCATCTTCGCGCCCGATGGAAGGCGAGCTGGCGAGCAGGCGGTCCTGCCGCTCGAGCGCGCCGTGCGCGCGCTCGAGCGCGCGGCGACGTTGCTCGGAGAGCGCCTCGACGGCGTGCTCCTGGCGCTCTTGCCGGGCCGGGTGGAGTGCGGATCCGGCTGGAGGGACAGCATCGCGGCGCTCCAGCGAACGCGCTTCTCGAAGCGCGTTCGGATCGCCGTGTGGAACCCGCCTGGAGGGCCGTTGAACGGCGTCCTCGGCGAGGACGGCGCACGCTTCCACGTCGATGCCGACGAGCTCGTGGACTTTCTCAAGCATCTCGGCGCCGCCAGCAGCGCAGGTCCGGCGATCCAGGGCCCCCCGCTGCCTACCGAGGAGCAGCAGCGTGCGCTGGAGGCGGCGGCCGGGCGCAGGCTCCCCTCGGTCGGCGCAGCGGCGCGGCTGCGTGCCTTCCTGCTCGGCGCAGGCCAAAAGACCGCGTCGCGCGATCCCCTCGGCGCGGCGGAGGACTACCGAAGAGCGCGCGAGCTGTGCAGGGCGGAGGGACTCGTGCTCGAAGAGCCGATGGTGCTCATCGCCCTCGGTGGGGCGTGCCTCGCGGCGAACACGGTGGATCTCGCCATCGAGAGCTATCGAAAGGCGGCACAGCTCGCCGAGGGCAGAGAGGCCTGGCCGGTCGTCTGCCAAGCCTGGCTCGGCGCGGGCGGCGCGTACTTCACGGCAAAGCGGTACACGCCTGCAGCGGTCGCATACCGCGCGTCGGCCAGCGCGGCCAAGAGGGGACGGATCTCCCTCCTCACGATCGAGGCCCTCCGCATGGCGGGCACGTGCTCTCTCCTCGACGGTCGCCGAGAGGACGCGGTGGCCGCATGGCAAGAGGCGGTCGACGCGGGCGCTGCGCTGGACGCGCCGATTCGCTGCGCCAGCACCTTTCCCCAGGTGGCCAGCGCGCTCGTGGAGCTTCTGCAGCGTGTCGGCCTGCGGCTCCAGGCGGAGCACGTGCGAGCGCTCCTGGATGCGGCCGTGCACCCGTCGGCCGATCTCCACGGGGTCTCGGCGGAGTCGGATCGGTCCGTGGCACAGGCCGGCCGAGGTGTGCGGGAACCGCCGCAGCGGGCGGAGCCACCGCCCGAGCGCGAGGAAGGCGCGGCCTTGCAGGACCCTGACGAGCTCGAACCGCTGGAGACCAGGACGGCGCCGATCTCGCGCGTCCCGAGCGGTCCGGTCTTGCCCTTCCGCTCCACCAAGCAGGGGCCGGGCGCGGGCTAGCGCGCCGAGCTCCACGACGAGACTCCGGACGGCGCCCTGTAGCGGGGGCCCTTCGCTTCTGGCATGGTCGCCGCCATGCTCGTCCGCAGTGCTCTCCCCTCGGTTCGACGCGGCCCGCAGCGCGACGCAGGCCGCCCGCGCGGCGCCGCGCTCCGTCGCCGCGCGCCGGCGCTGCTCGGCGCCGCGCTCGCGCTGCTGCTCGGGTGCTCCGGCGCCGCGCAGGCCCCCGCCGCGCGGCCGGCGCGCGTCGTGAAGACGCCGCCCGCGCAGCCGAAGGCGCCGGAGGGGCCGCCGCTCCTGCCGGCCCAGGTGGTCGCGGAGCTCGAGGACGAGGACGCGACGCCCTACTTCGCCCGGCGCGGCGACGAGGCGCTCCTGCTCTACGCGGCGGGCGGCAGGTGGAGGACCCGCGTCATCGGCGCCGACGGCGCGCCGCGGGGGGACGTCGTCGACGCCGGGCCGGCCGCCGCCGACGTGCCCGTCGCCGCGCTCCGCGCCGGGCCGCAGGGCTACATCGCCGCGTGGATCGAGCAGATCGGGGGGAGCCGCGCGGTGCGCGCGCTCGCGCTCGACCCGGCCGGCAAGCCGGTCGCCCCGGCGAGCGCGGTCGCGCAGACGGCCGAGGAGATCACGTGGCTCGACGTGCTCCCGAACGCGAAGGGGGCGCTCGTGCTGTGGGAGATGCCGCGCGAGGACCGCGTCGACGTGGTCATGACCGTCCTCGCGCAGGACAAGGGCGCCGCGATCAAGCCGACGGCGCCCGCGTCGGTCGCGCGCGAGGTGCTCGGGTGGAACGCGGTCGCCACCAAGCGCGGCGCGGCGGTCGCCCTCGTGCTCCCGCCGGCCGCGCCGCCGCCCAGGGCCCAGGGCAAGGCCGCGCGCAAGGCGGACGCGGAGGACGCCGGCGAGGCCGCGAAGCTCGGCTCCGTCTCGCTCCTGGAGATCGACGCGGCCGGGAAGGTCTCGGCGCCGGTGGCCGTCAGCCCCGAGCCGACCGCGCAGATCGATCTCGAGATCGCCGAGGTCGGCGGGCGCTACCTGCTCACCTGGACCGACGAGCGGGACATCGACAGCGCCGTGTACCTCGCGGCGGCCGAGCCGGGCGGCAAGGTGGTCGTCGCGCCGCGGCAGGCGACGCCGCCGTCCGGCGAGCAGGCGCTCGTGTCGCTCGTCGCGCCGCCCGCCGGGGCGGGCGGGCGGGCGCTGCTCGCGTGGGAGGACGTCTTGCGCCCCCGCGGCGGCGATGGCGGCGCGGAGGTCGGCGGGGCGGGGCGCCTCATCCACCTGGCGTCGGTCGGACCGGACGGCGCGCTGGGTGCGGAGCGGGCGGCGCTCGTCTTCAGCGCGAGCGGGCCGCCGGACCTCACGGCCGACGGCGACGGCTTCGCCGCGGTGACGCTCGCGCCGGCGACGCTCAAGGCCGCCCGCGACGCGGCGGCCGCGCCGCCGATCTGGCCGACCTTCGTGCGCTTCGGCCCGGATCTCTCGGTGCGGGCGGCGGAGCCGGTGCGCGCCGCGCCGTTCGCGGCGACGGGCGGCGTGCCGTACCTCGTGCGCGGGCTGAGCTGCCACAAGGGCGCGTGCGTGACGCTGGCGAGCGCGGCGGCCGGGGCCGGCGCGCAGCAGGGCGGCGCGCAGCAGGGCGGCGCCGCCAGGGCGGCGGGCGCGGCGGGCGCGGCGGGCGCGCGGGCGCCGCTCGCGCTCGTGTCGCTGCCGGTGCGGGAGAGCGCGTGGCGCGCGCCCGCGTTCCGGGAGGACCGGGATCCGCCGCCGCGCGCGACCGCGGTGCGCGCGCTCGCCGAGGGCGACCCGCTCGCCAAGGTGGCGGCCGCCGAGCTCGAGGGCGGCGCGGCGCTCGCGGCGTGGGTCACGTACTTCGTGGAGGGGGCGTCGGACGGCGCGCCCCGCGGGCAGGACCTGTCGGCGACGCTGGCGGTGCGCGCCGCGTCGCCCGGCGGCCTCGGCAAGCTGAACGTCCTCTCGCAGAAGGCGTCGTCGCTCGGCGGCGTCGCCATCGCGACGGCGCCGCCGGCGCCGGCCGATCCGAAGGGCAAGGGCGGCGCGGCGCAGGCCGAGAGCGTGATCGCGTGGGTCGCGCGCGAGCGGGGCGAGACGCAGGTCTACGTCACCAAGGTCGACGCGACCGGCGCGAAGCTCGCGCAGAAGAAGCTCACCACGGCCCCGCGGAAGAAGCAGGGCGGCGCCGCGAGCGAGGCGTCCGACGTGGCGATCGCCTATGACGGCGCGGGCGGCTTCATCGTCGCGTGGGTCGACACGCGCGACGGCAACGCCGAGGTGTACGCGGCGCGGGTGGACCGCGCGCTGAACCGGACGGCGCCGGACCGGCGCATCACGAACGCGCCGCTCGACGCGGCCGAGGTGCAGATCGCGGTGCGCGGCCAGGAGGCGTGGCTCGTCTGGTCGGACGCGCGGCCGGCGGGCGACGCGGCCGCGGCCGGCGCGGCGGGCGGCGAGGCGACCGGCGACGTGTTCTTCGCGCGGCTCGACGCGAAGACGCTGCAGCGGATCGGCGACGAGGCGCGGCTCCACGCGTCGCCCGAGCATTCGCGCAGCCCGGTGCTCGCGCCGCACGAGGGCGGGGTCCTCGTCGGCTGGGTCGACGAGCCTGCAGGCGACGGCGCGGCGGCCGGCGGCGGGGGCGCGGCCGGCGGGGCGGGCGGGCGCGCGCGGCTGGTGTGGCTCGACAACGGCGGCGCGATGCAGGGCCCGCCGGTGACGATCGACGGTCCGGACGGCGCCTCGGTGTCGTCGATCGCGCTCGCGTGCGACAAGGCCTGCCGCGGCGTGCTCGCGTCGGCGCCGGGGGACTCGGTGGCGCTGAGCGCCTTCACGCTGGCGCCCGGCGAGGCGGCGGCGCCGCCCCTGAAGCCGCTGGCGTGGCTGACGGGCAGCGCGTCGCGGGACGTGTCGCCGGCGCTCGCGGGGCGGTCCGGCGCGTCGCTGTTCTTTGCGGACGACGCGGTGAGCGGCTCGGGGCGCGTCCGGTGGATGACGATCGCATGGCCGTGAGCGGCGCGGGTCGGGCTCGCCCGGGGCGCGCCGCGCCGGCGCGCGCGGGCGCGCTCCTCCTGGGGGTGCTGGCCTCGGCGCTCGGCTGCCCCGGGCCGCCGGAGGTGCCGGCGCCGCCGTCGCGCCGGCCTGGCGCGGCGGTCCTGCCGGCCTGCAAGGGCGGCGGCTGCTCGCAGGCGGGGGCGCTGCTCGAGGCCGCGCGGGCGTTCAGCGACGTGCGGCACGACTACCTGCTCGACACCTCGAGCGCGATGGTGCCGGGCCGCGGGCTGTCGCGGAGCGCGGCGGGGGCGTTCTCGCCGGTCGGCGTCGCCTGCGCCCAGCCGAAGGCGGCGGCGACGCCTGCGCTGGCGGTCGCGGGCGCGACGTCGGCGCCGGGCGCGACGTCGGCGCCGGGCGCGACGGCGGCGCCGGGCGCCACGGCCTCCGCGGCGGCGCAGGGCGGGCCGGCGCCTGGCGAGGGCGAGCGCGCGATCGACTTCCGCTACGTGGGCATCGCCGTCGACTCGGTCCTCGTGGGGGCCGACGTCGATCTGCCGGCGTACTTCAGCGCCGGCGGGACGCTCGACAAGCGCCGGCTGCGGCTGGTCGCGATGGCGCTGGTCGCGGACGAGGACCCGCAGTTCTTCGAGCCGACCGAGAGCGTCGTGCCGGCGTCGGGCGGCGGCTGCGCTTGCGGCCGCGCGACACACTTCATCGGGGCGGTGAAGCGCGGCGCGATGGTCGCCTACGAGACGGACGTGACCGCCGGCGAGGCGCACGGCACGGCGATCGGCCTGTTCAAGGCCCGGATCGAGGCGGGGGACCGCCGCGTCACGATGACCTCGGTGGGGGAGCTGGCCATCGAGGGCGTCGAGGGCGCGCCGGTGGCGGGCGCGAAGGGCGGCGGGCAGGCGTTCGGCGCGCTGCGCCTCGAGGTGAAGAAGGCGGTGCCGCTGGCGTACGCGATCTACCCGGTGGCGGACGTGTGCCGTTTCTCGCTCGCCGAGCCGGAGATCACGCCGCAGCCGGTCGATCTCGGCGTGGTGCCGTACGGCGCCGCCGGGACGGCGCAGGCGCTCCTCACGAACCGCGCGCAGGTCGACATCCGGGTGACGCACGGCGAGCGCACGGTCGAGGTCCCCGCGCACGGGAGCGCGGAGCTCACGTTCTCGTGGGCGCCGGAGGGCGCGACGGCCGGCTGCGAGCGGCAGACGCGGCGCGACACGTTCGTCGTGCAGCCCAAGGACGCGGCCTCCCCGGTGGTGCCGCGCGAGCGCGCGGTCGTGGTGCCGCTCCAGGTCACGACGGGGATGCCGACCTTCTCGAAGCACGAGCCGATCGCGACCGAGACCGGGCGGTCGCCGGACTACGGGCGGGCGAGCGTCGACTGGACGTGCCCGGCCGGGTACGTCGTGGACCAGTGCGAGCCGCAGCTGTCGAGCTGCCTGTCGTCGACGGGGAGCTGCAACGCGGAGGGCTACCGGCTGACGGCCGAGGCGACCGCGGACGGGCGCGGGTGCGCGTTCCGGTGCACGGGGCCGAGCTCCTCGATCTGGGGCGACCACGGGTGCGCCTACACGGCGGCGATGGTGTGCCGGCTGGGGTGCAAGTAGGGGCGGGAACCGAGCGGCGCTGGTTCCTCAGGTGCGCCGGGCTCGGCCGGGTGTCGTGGAGGACGTAGCGGGAAGTGCCTGGGGCTTCACCGGAGGTGGTGGAGGACGTAGCGGGAAGTGCCTGGGGCTTCACCGGAGGTGGTGGAGGACGTAGCGGGAAGTGGCTGGGGCTTCACCGGAGGTGGCGGAGGACGTAGCGGGAAGTGGCTGGGGCTTCACCGGAGGTGGCGGAGGACGTAGCGAGAAGCGCCTGAGCCTTCACCGGGGGTGGTAGAGGACGTAGCGAGAAGCGCCTGAGCCTTCACCGGGGGTGGTAGAGGACGTAGCGGGAAGTGGCTGGGGCTTCACCGGAGGTGGCGGAGGACGTAGCGAGAAGTGGCTGGGGCTTCACCGGGGGTGGTGATGAGCGTTCGGGGAGGTCGCGCTGCTGCGGACCGTGCTCGGAACATCAGGAGGACACGCATGTCATTGACATCCATGCCGCGCAGACTCGATCGCGCCACGGCCGCCATCCTCTTCATCGGGCTGGCTTCGTGCCGGACCGGAGGCACCAAGGCGTGCACGGAGGCCGCTTGCGGCGACTACCTCGAAATCCAGTTCGAGCCCGAGCTCGTCGCGACCGGTCGCTATTATTTCATGATCGATGTCGACGGCGTGACGCGGCGTTGCGCTGCATCCCTGCCCAGCTCCGGCAACCAGGAGATCATCGACGAGTGCAGCATCCGTCAGGGGAACGGCTCCCTGGCGGGCGTTACGGTCTACGGCGTGCGACCGAAGGTGGTCGCTGTCCGCGTGGTGCGTGACCAGGCGGTCCTCTTGGATACCCGCGTGGCGCCGTTCTATGAGGTCGAGCGACCCAACGGTCCGGATTGCCCGCCCGAGTGCTCGGTAGCTCGTGTCACGGTGCAGATCAAAGAGCCGGCTCCGGGAGTCCAGCGATGACCAGGAGCTGGGCGACGGGCGGGGCTCACGGCCGCGGCCGCCGCCATGCTCGGCTGCGCTGAAGCCGCAGGCGCCCGCGTCGACGACGTACCCGCGTCACCTGGCGTGTCGCTGTGGCAAACTGCCTCGCCGTCGCGGCCCGCGCGGCATGGCCCGTGGCCTGCAAATGCTATAATTGCCGCCATCCATGCTCGACAAGCTCGACATCGCCCGGGCCCTCCGCGAGATGGCCATGCTCCTCCAGATCAAGGGAGAGAACCCCTACCGCGCGCGCGCCTACGAGACCGGCGCCGAGGCCCTGGAGGAGCTCACGGACGACCTCGGCGAGCTCATCCAGCACAAGCGCCTGACCGAGCTCAGGGGCATCGGCGCGGCGCTCGCAAGCCAGATCGCCGAGCTCTACAAGACCGGGCGCTCCGAGCAGCTCGAGAAGCTCCGCGCCGAGCTGCCCCCCGGCGTCCTCGAGCTCTCCCAGGTGCCGGGGATGAGCCTCAAGCGGATCAAGGCGCTCCACGACGCGCTCGGCGTCGGCAGCGTCGAGGAGCTCAAGAGGGCCTGTCTCACCGGGAAGGTCCGCGCCGTGAAGGGCTTCGGCGCGAAGACCGAGGCGAGCCTGCTCGAGGGGATCTACCGCTACGAGACGCGCGACGAGCGCGTCCTCCTCGTGGACGCGCTCGAGCTCGCCGAGCCGCTCCTCGCCCACGTGCGCGGGTGCGAGGCCACCGCGCAAGCCGACCTCGCGGGGGCGATCCGGCGCTGGGAAGAGACGGTGGCCGACGTCGACGTCGTGGCCGCGACCGACGACGCCGCGCAGGTTGTCGACTGGTTCGCCCGGTTCCCGCGCGTCGCCGAGGTCGAGGCGCGCGACGACGCGCGGTGCACGGTGAGGTTCTCGGGCGGCCTCCGGGGCGAGCTCCTCTGCGTGCCGCCCCGGTACTACGCCGCCGCGCTCCACCACAGGACCGGCGCGCCCGCGTACCTCTCGGCGCTCGGCGCGCTCGCGCGCGAGCTCGGGCTCACCCTCGACGAGCGAGGCCTCCTCCGGGGCAACAAACGCCTCTCCGCCAAGACGGAGGAAGATCTCTACCGGCACCTCGGCCTCCCGTACATCGCGCCCGAGCTCCGCGAGGGCGCCGAGGACATCGTCGCTGCCGCCGCCCGCGACGGCCGCGACGACGCGCTCATCGAGGAGGGCGATATCCAGGGGATGGTGCACTGCCACACGGTGTATTCGGACGGCAAGAACACGGTCGAGGAGATGGCCCTGGAGGCCGAGGCGATGGGGATGAAATACCTCACCATCACCGATCACTCGCCCGCCGCCCACTACGCGGGCGGCGTCGGCCTCGACCGGCTCAAGCAGCAATGGGACGAGATCGCCCGCGTGCAGGAGCGCGTGCGCGTGAAGCTCCTCCGGGGCACCGAGTCCGATATCCTGGAGTCGGGCAAGCTCGATTATCCGGACGCGATCCTCGAGCAGTTCGACGTGATCATCGCGAGCATCCACTCGCGCATGAAGATGGACGCCGACCAGATGACGCGCAGGCTGGTGAGCGCCATGAAGCAGCCGGTCTTCAAGATCTGGGGGCACGCGCTCGGCCGGCTCATCCAGCGGCGCGAGCCGTTCGCGTGCCACGTCGAGGAGGTGCTCGACGCCGTGGCCGAGTCGAGGGCCGCCGTCGAGGTGAACGGAGATCCGTATCGCCTCGACATGGAGCCTCGGTGGATCAAGGAGGCGCGCAAGCGCGGTATCCGCTTCGTGATCTCGACGGACGCCCACTCGACGAACGCGCTCCACAACCTGCGCTTCGGCGTGGGGACCGCGCGGCGAGGCGGCCTCCGCCGGGGCGAGGTGCTGAACGCGCTCGGCCCCGCCGCGTTCAAGAAGGCCGTGCGGCCCGCCGCCTGACGCGCGCGCCGTCAGGGACAATCCATCATAGCGGACCTTTGTCCGTTTTCCCAGGCTGTCCGCGTTGACGCGCGCGTCATCGCCACCTGCGCGCCGAGCACCTCGACAGACGGTGCGCGCCGTGTGACCGTTGAGCGGTCATGACGCCGATGCCGATCCCTCCGCCCGCCGAGAACATCGTCTCTCTCATCGGCCGCACCCCGATGATCCAGGTCACTCAGCTCGACACCGGCCCGTGCGAGCTCTTTCTCAAGATGGAGAGCCAGAACCCCGGCGGCAGCATCAAGGATCGCATCGGCCTGTCGATGATCGAGGCGGCCGAGCGCGCCGGGCAGCTCGGCGGCGATCGGCGGCACCTGGTCGAGGCGACGGCGGGCAACACGGGCCTCGGCCTCGCGCTCGTCGCGGCGCGGAAGGGCTACCGGCTGACGCTCGTCATCCCCGACAAGATGAGCCAGGAGAAGGTCTTTCACCTGAAGGCGCTCGGCGCGCAGGTGGTGATGACGCGCTCCGACGTCGAGAAGGGCCACCCGAGCTATTACCAGGACCTCGCGGCCCGCATCGCGCGCGAGGAGGGCGCGTTCTACGTGAACCAGTTCGAGAACCCCGCCAACGCGCTCGCGCACGAGACCGGGACCGGCCCGGAGATCGACGCGCAGCTCGATCGCCGCATCGACGCGATGGTGTGCGGCGTCGGCTCCGGCGGCACCATGACCGGGCTCTCGCGCTACTTCGCGGCGGCGCAGCCGCGCTGCGAGATGGTGCTCGCCGACCCGGAGGGCTCGGTGCTCGCGGGCTACGTCAAGACCGGCAACCTCGGCAAGGCGGGCTCCTGGCTCGTCGAGGGCATCGGCGAGGACTTCCTCCCCCCGATCCTCGACCTCTCCCGGGTCAAGCACGCGTACACCATCTCCGACCGAGAGAGCCTGGAGACGGCCCGGCTGCTCCTCTCCAAAACGGGCATCCTCGCCGGCTCGTCGTCGGGGACGCTCCTCGCGGCCGCGCTGCGCTACTGCCGCGAACAGTCGTCGCCCAAGCGCGTCTGCACGCTCGTGTGCGACAGCGGCAACAAGTACCTGTCGAAGATGTACAACGATTTCTGGATGGCCGATCAGGGCTTCACGGACCGTGAGCCCACAGGCGACCTGCGCGACGTGATCACGCGCCGCCACGCCGACAGGGCCGTGGTCACGGTGCAGCGGACGGACGCGCTCCTGGTCGCCTATGCGCGGATGAAGCTCTACGACGTGTCGCAGCTCCCGGTCCTGGAGGACGGCAAGATCGTCGGCCTGGTGGACGAGTCGGACCTCCTCCTCGCGGCCGTCGACGACGTGTCGCGCTTCCGGCAGCCGGTGGAGACGGCGATGACGACGCGGCTCCGGACGGTCGACGTGCGCACGCCGATCCGGGATCTCCTCCCGATGTTCGACGCGGGGCTCGTGCCCATCGTGACCGACGGCGACGAGTTCGTCGGGCTCGTCACCCGCATCGATCTGCTCAATCACCTGCGACGCCGGGTGAAGCTGCACGAGGTCTGAGCCGGGCGAGGGCCCGCCCGCGCGCCTTGTGGCGGGGGCTGGCTCGTGGTGACATGCGCGCCATGCACAAGGCGCACGGAACGGGCGTGGTCGGCTTCCTTCAAGCGGGTGCCAGGGGGGCGGCGGCGTACGCGCTGGGCCCCGCGGCGCTCGCCCTGTCGGCGTGCGCGTCGGCCGCGGGGTCGCCGCCCGCCGCGGCGCCGCCGCCCGCGGCGCACGCGGGCGGGGCGGCGCCGTCGTCCGCGGCGCAGGCGGCGCCCGCGGCGCTCGACGTCGCCACGGCGCGGGTGGTCGACCTGACGCACCCGATCACGCCGCAGATGCCGCTGTTCCCCGGCAACAAGCCCTATGCGTCGGAGACGCTCAGCACCGTCGAGAAGGATGCGTATTACTCCAGCCGGTTCTCGATGGACGAGCACGCGGGCACGCACGTGGACGCGCCGGCGCACTTCAAGACCGGGGCGCCGACCGTCGAGCAGATCGCGCCGGAGCAGCTCGTCGGGCCGGCGGCGGTCGTGGACGTGACGGCGAAGGTCGCGGCGAGCCCCGACCATCAGGTCACCGTGGACGATCTCCGGGGCTGGGAGGCGCGGCACGGGGCGCTCGGCGCGAAGCACATCGTGCTGATCCGGACCGGGTGGGGGGCGCGCTGGTCCGATCCGGTGAAGTACCTGAACCAGGACGCGAAGGGCGTGATGCACTTTCCCGGGGTCTCCGTGGAGGCGAGCCGCTATCTGCACGAGCGCGGCGTGCGGTGCGTGGGTATCGACACGCTGTCGACCGATCCGGGGCCGAGCCAGACGTTCGAGCAGCACAAGGCCTTCCTCGGCGCGGGCGGCTACCACATCGAGAACCTCGCCAACCTGGAGCAGCTCCCCGAGGCCGGGGCGGTCGTGGTGGTCGCGCCGCTCCCGCTCGCGCACGGCAGCGGGGCGCCGGCCCGGGTGCTGGCGCTGGTGCCGCCGGGGTCCGGGGGCCAGGGGAAGTAGGCGGTGATCGAGGGCGCGAGCCGCTCTGTCGACGGGGGCCGTGAGGCGCGCTAAGGCAGGAAGACGGTGATCACCCGCGTGGTCGAGTCCGGGCTGCCGGTGAGGTTGTTGACGCAGCTCGGGTAGTACATCCCGCGAAGATTGAGCTGCTGGCAGTAGCTGTCGCACGTCCCGCGGATGCTCACCATCCCGCATGGCTGCGCGGCTCCGCTGGCGTCGAGGTGACCGGCAGCGCACTCTCGGGCCAGCGACCGCGAGTGATCACGGTTGGCCGCGTTGTAGCAAGCATTCAGGTACGGAGCGGGGGCGAAGAGATTGCCCCAGAACGCGCCTTCCATTCGCGTGTAGCTCGCGAGCTCGGGGGAGTCCGTCTTGTCGATGGCCGGGTGGCTGGCCCTCGAGGAGATCGTCACGGAGACGCCGTACCAGTTCGTCCGCGACGCGAGGCACGCCGAGATCCACTGCTGGTCGGTCTGGCCGAGCGGCTTGTCGATCCAGCTCGGCACGAGGCCGATGAGCCCCCAGTACACCTCATGACGGACCGTGCCCGCGCCGTCGGTCCACGAGAAGCGGAACGACTGCGCGGGGGTGAGCGCACAGCCGACCACATAGCTGAGGAGCTGGCGCGACAGGTCGCCCGCTGCGCCCGGATCCTGGATCGCGCTCAGGGCCGCTGGGCTGAGGGCGCCGGGGCTGAGGGCGCTCAGGCTCAACGCGTTCGGGTTGAGCGCGTTGGGATTGAGCGCATTGGGGTTGAGCGCGTTGGGGTTCATCGCATTGAGGTACTCAAGCGCATTAGGGGCAATTCCTACAGGCCCCTCCTCCTCTCCCTGGTCCGTGACGCAGGACACGAGAAACACGAGCGCCAGCGCTGCGAAATCAGCGGTGCTGATCCGGTACATAGTCGTCCCCCCCCGGGTTCGTCCCTTCGCGGTCTCGTCGAAGGTCGAATTCTTTCTACCGGTGAATGGCCATCGGTGTCCAGTGCTCAAGAGAGCACCTATGTAAAATTATTGAATCGATGATCGCGAGTCTGCTCTGTCCGGAGCGTGGAGGGCGAGCGCAAGGCTGTGTGTCGCGCCAAGCGCCGCCGCTCATCGCGCTTCGTATCGAATCGAACGAAGGGCGATTGATGATCGAAACCTCACAATGAATGAAGGCATGACAGAACGAGGGCGAGCGGCTTGTGTGCCGCTGACATGCGCTGTGCGACGGCGTGCGCGCGCATGGCCCGGGCGGGCAGCGGCACGTGATAGCAAGATTACGACACGAGGGCGGGAAGGGAAAAGCTGAAGTGTATTCGTGGTTTGCGGCCTTCATGCGGCCTCTCCGGGGGGGCAGGTCCGCCGCCACCCGACGGCAGGAGACACCACGCTTCCGAGCGCGTCGCCGAGGTCTTCGAGCGGCGTTATCGGGGAGGCGCGTGCGCCCGGGCGAGCAGGCGATCTTCGATGGGCACGGAGCCTCGCCTGGGCTTCACCCCGGGCCGGACTCGCCGCCGCCGTGCGGAGCCTGCGCCGGCGGCGCGCCGGTCGGGTGAGGCTGCTGGCCCTCGGCCGGCGGCGCGCCGGTCGGAGGATGATGATAAGGATGTATGGGACCCGCCTGGAAGGGCGGACGGAAGCTCGCCGCGGAGCGCCGCTGCTGACGCCGGACGAGGGCGAGAATGGCGTAGAACAGCGCCACGCCGAGCGCCGAAAGCAGCAGCAAGGTAGGCCCGGCCGCCGCCAGGAGGACCACGGTGTTCACGACGAAAGCGTCCGCGTTCTCGACTCCCTCCCTGGCCGCGCGGGCGATCCTGGCGCCGGCGCCGAGGGTCTGCTCCTCGCGGCGCGTCGTCACCGAGATCTTCACGCTCGCATAGGCGATCTGCCCCTCCAGCAGCCGCTCCTGCGCCTCGATCTGCTCGATCGCCTCGCGCACGGCCCCGAGCTGCTTCTCGACGGCGATCACGTCCGCGAGGCTCCCGGTCCTGTCCGACAGGAGATCGAGCAGCCGCTTCTCCTGAGCGCGAGCGTTGCGCAGCCGGGCGCCGATGTCCGCGCGCTGCTCGGTCACGTCCTCGGCCTTCTCGGCGTCGGCGACCACCTCGCCGAGCGAGGCCAGTACGGCGCGGAATGCGCCTACCCGCGCCGAGGGGACACGCGCCTCGAGAGACGCGCTCTGGTGCGGGCCGCCGTGCATCCTGGCCTCGCTCACGTAACCGCCGTGCTCCTCGACCGAGGCCCGGAGCCGTTGCATCGCCGGATCGAGGGCGTCGACCAGGATCGTGGTCTCGACGGTGATCCTCATCGCACGCTGGGCGAGCGGAGGCGCCCCGGGCGAAGGTCCCTGGGATTGCAGGTTGAGCGCCGCTGCCTGCACCGGCGCGGGGGCGGGCTCCGCCGGCGCCGCGCTCGAGCGATCCGATCGGCTACAAGCGCTCGTCAGGGTCAGGGCGGAGAGCAACGCGGCGGACAGGCTCGGGCGCAGGCGCATGCGGTGAGCGTAGCGGCGAGGGGCGCGCCCCGCGAACGAGGCGCAGGGATCGGTCGCGAGGACGCCTGCCGGGCGCCTTGAGCCCAGCTCCCCCCGTGCGGCTCGCGGGAGAGCGAGCGCGACGGGGCCTCGGCGCGCTCGTTGCTCGGCGGCCGCCGAGCCATGTCGACGAGCACCGAAGAGACCCAGGAATACGACGTGATCATCGTCGGCGGAGGTCCGGCCGGCCTCAGCGCGGCGCTCATCCTGGGTCGGTGCCGGAGGCGCGTCCTCGTGTGCGACTCGGGGCGGTACCGCAACGACGCGGCGGTCGCGATGCACGGCTTCCTGTCGCGCGACGGCATCGCGCCGCCCGAGCTCAGGCGGCTGGGGCGCGAGCAGCTCGAGCCCTACGGCGTCGAGATCCGGGACGTGGCCGTCGCCGACGTGCGCCGCGACGGGAAGCGGTTCGAGGTGACGCTGGAGGGCGGCGAGCGCCTGCGCTCCCGCAAGCTGCTGCTCGCCACGGGGCTCGTCGACCGGCTGCCGGATCTCCCGGGCCTCCCCGCCATGTACGGAACGAGCGTGCACCATTGCCCCTACTGCGATGGCTGGGAAGCGCGCGGACAGCCGATAGGCGTCTATGGACAGGGCTGCACGGGGGTCGCGCTGGCCCTGAACATGAAGACGTGGAGCGATGATGTGATCCTGTTCACGGATGGTGCAGCGTCGCTGTCCAGGTCCGACGCGGCGCGGCTCGCGCGGCACGGGATCGGCGTGCGCGAGGAGCGGATCGCCCGGCTCGAGGGCAGGGACGGGGCGCTCGAGCGCGTCGTGCTCGAGGACGGCAGCGCCGTGGAGCGGCGCTCCCTCTTCCTGAAGACGAAGCAGGAGCAGGGGTCGGAGCTGGCCAGGAAGCTCCGCTGCAAGGTCACCGAGGAGCGCGGCGTGGAGACGGCGGCCAAGCACGAGGAGACGACCTGCGAAGGCGTCTTCGTCGCGGGGGACGCGTCGAAGGACGTGCTGCTCGCCATCATGGCCGCCGCCGAGGGCGCCGACGCGGCGTTCGGGGTCAACTGCGCCCTGCAGGAGGAGGACCTCCTCTGATCGGCGGCCCTCAATCGCCGCGGCCGCCCGGGCCGCGGCCGCGGTGCCCCGGCCCGTGCGGCGGCGGGCCGGGACGCCGCCGCCGCTCCGCCTCGAACTCCTCGTAGCGCGTGAGCTGGTCGGGCGTGAGCACGCTCTTCACGCGCGCGTCGGTGCGGTCGCGGAGGGCGTCGAGCCCGGGGCGGCACTCGGAGAGGAGCCGGTCCCGCTCGGTCTCCGCGTCGGCCAGGGTGGCGCGGAGCTCGCGCACCTGGCGGTCCGTGAGGTCGAGGTGGCGGCGCATCGCCCGGAGGCGGAACTGCGCGCGCGCCTCGGCCGGAGGACCCCGGAACGTGGCCTCGAGGTCGCGCAGGGCCATGCCGCGGCCGAGCGCCGCGCCGGCGACGCCGCCGAAGAGGAAGACGGCGGCGAGCACGGCCAGGGGCTTCCAGCGCGCAGGGGCGGCGGGCGGAGGCGCGGGGGGCGGGGGCGCGGAGGGCGGGGGCGCGGGAGCGGAGGAGGACGGGGTCATTCGAACGCCTCGATGGCCTCCACGGAGGCCATGATCGCGCTGTCGACGTCGCGCTGCGTCTGCAGGAAGAAGAGGACGCTCGCGGCCGCCGCGAGGGCGGTGACGACGATGGCGGCGCGACCGGAGCGGACGATGCCGTCGGCCATCGCGGGCCGCGCGGGCCGGGGCGCGGCCGTCGCGGCGCGGACGACGGCCTCGGTGAAGGCGGCGTCCGGCGCGAGATCGGCGGTCGCGGCCGCGATGCGGGCCAGCGGGTCGTCGGCCGCCGCGGCGGCGCGCAGCACGGCCTCGGTGAAGCGGTCGTCGGCGTCGAGGCGAGCGGTCGCGGCCGCGAGGCGCGCGAGCTCCCGATCGAGCTCGGTCCGGTCGTCGTCGCGGTCAGGCATGCGGCGCCTCCTCCTCGGTCCGTCGCGCGCGGAGCGCCGCGCGGGCGCGCACCAAACGTTGCTCGACGGCGCCCTCGGAGCAACCGAGCGCGGCCGCCGCCTCCTTCGCGGGCAGCCCCTCGACGGCGACGAGGACGAGCGCGGCGCGCTCCTGCGGCGGCAGCGCGGCGAGCAGGGCGTCGAGCTCGCGGAGCGCGACGCGCGCCTCGGCGGACACGAGGCCGTCGAAGCGCGGCTCGGTCGCCTCGCGCGCCTCGCGCGGGGTGTCGCGGCGGCGCCGGAGGGCGTCGAGGCAGGCGTTCGTCACGATGCGGTACAGCCAGGTCTCCACCTTCGATCTCCCGTCGTAGCGCCCTTCGCGCAGGGCGCGGTAGGCGTCGACGAACGCCTCCTGCAAGGCGTCCTCGGCCTCGGCGAGGTCGCCGACGAGGCGCGCGGCGAGGCGGTACATCGGCGCGCGCGTGTGCTCGACGATCTGCCGGAAGGCCGCGTCGTCGCCCCCGGCGACGCGCGCTGCGACGAGCCTCAGGTCGACGATCACGTGCCCCCGCGATTCTGCGCCCATCGCTCCGCGCGCGCCATCGGGACCAGCGCTCAGCGGCGCTCGAGGTCGCGTTCCCCGCCGCGCTCGCCGCGGAACGGGCCGCGCTCGCCGCGTTCCTCGCCGCGCTCGCCGCGGAACGGACCGCGCTCGCCGCGGAACGGACCGCGCTCGCCGCGGAACGGGCCGCGCTCGGGCCTGCCCGCGGCCGGCCCCTGCTCGAGGCGGTCGGCGAGCGCGTTGCGCTGCGCCTCGTCGAGGACCGGGACGATCGCGGCCAGCGCGTCGACCATGCGGTCGAGGTGCGCCCGCGGGCCCACCTTCGCGTCGGCGGCCGAAAGGAGCGCGCTCGCGTCGAAGCGATCGGCGGCGAACGCCTCGAGCCGCGCGCGCATCTCGGCGCGCCTCGCCTCGTGATCCGCGGGCCGCGCGCTCCTGTCGGCGTCGCTCGGCCGCATGCCCTCGAGGGCCCGGTCGATCTGCGCGCGCTGATCGTCGCGCAGGTCGAGCCCGCGGAGGAGGTGGCCCAGCGGGCCGCCCTTCATGCCCGGGCCGCCCTTCATGCCCGGGCCGCCCTTCATGCCCGGCCCGCCCATCCCGCCGCGCTCGCCGTCCGGGCCGCGGTGGTGCCGGCCGCCCCGCTCGCCGCGCGCGGCCATCGCGCCATGCTCGTCCATCTTCGCGGCGATCGCGTCGACGAGCTGCCGGCGCTGCTCCTTGGTGAGCGTGGCGTGCAGCGTGCTCAGCGCCCCGGCGACGCGCGCGCGGCGCTCCTCGTCGGCGCGGCCGGCGTCGGGCAGCTTCGCCGCGATCGCCGCCCGATCGATCTTGCCCGCGCGCACGCCCTCGGCGAGCGCCGCGAAGCCGGCCCCGTCCCTCGGGCGCGCCGGCGCGCCCTCGCGCAGGCCCTCGAGGGCGCCCTCGATCGTCGCCTTCTGCGCGTCCGACAGGTCGAGCTCGTGGAGCGCGGCGCCCAGGAGGCGCTCCGGGCCGCCGCGGTGCCCGCCGAAGCCCTTCCGATGACCCGCGGCCTCGCCGGGGCGGCCGCCCCTCGAAGGCCCCTGGGCGAGCGCCGCCGCGGCGGCCTCCTCGCTCGGCGACGTGTCGCTCTGGCCCGTCTCCGCCGTGCAACCGGCCGCACCGACGAGCGCGCCGACGAGCGGCAAGATCCCACCAAGCCTCCACCAACGAGACTGCATCATGGACTCTTCTCCTGGGTCGCCCGCATCGTGCCGAGCGGGTCGTTCGTCCCTGGGACGCCGCCGGGCAGGGGCTCCCTACGGAGGTCCGCTTTTTTTGGAGGCGGGCCCGGCAGCCAGCCGGCTGCCCGCCGACGCGGGCCCGCGCGGCGTGGCCTCACCGCACGCTGGCGATCAGGTAGATGCGCGTCCCTTGCGGCGTGGAGACCTCGGCCTCGTCGCCCTCCGACAGGCCCAGCAGGGACGCGCCGAGCGGGCTCGTCGTCGCGAGGGTCTGCACCTCGACCCCCTCGAACTGCATGCGCTCGCCGCCGCCGGCCGGCAGCAGGAAATAGAGCGCGCGCCGCTTCCCGCTCTCCAGCTCGACGAGCGCCGAGCTCTCGATGCGGGCGCCGGGGCCGAAGTCGCGCACCGCGCAGGCGCCGAGCTTCGCGAGCGCCTGCTCGAGCTGATGCACGCGCTCGCTGTGGCCCCGCGCCACGTACGACGCCTCGGTGGCGCGCATGTCCTTGTCGCCCTCGGCGCGGTTCTCCTCGTGGGTCGCCGCGCTCGCGGCGTCGCGCGCCCGCTCGGTCGAGCGCTCGAGCTCGCGGGCGAGCTGGTCCTTGAGGGCCGCGAGCAGCGCGCGCTTGTCGATGGCCGGAGGCATGGACGGCCGACACCCTACCAGACCGGATCGCGGCGGTCACTCCGCCGTCAGCCAGGAGCGCTGCCCGGGACGGCGGCAGGCTGGCGCGCTCCGGAGCGCCCCTCGCCCCGGGCGCTGAGCGCGATGTCGCCGGTGTCGGTGACCGACCCGGCGAGCGGGAGATCGACGCCGAGGTGAGCGTAGAAGTGACGCCCGCGCACGGTGTTCCCATCGCGCTCGAGCCGGGCGAGCACATCGACCTTCGGGCCCACCTTCCCGGAGGAGCCGCGCTCGACGGCGGCCGAGAACGACAGGAGGCGACCGAGGACCGACGAGCGACATCGAGGCGCTCCTTGCGGATCTGCAATGCAGGCCTCTCTCGTGGAGCAGAGTTGAAATCACGCGTTCCTTGCAGAGGTGCAATCCATGAGCGCTGGCTGCAGACGCGCTTATCGTTCGCGTGAATCGAGTGTTTCAAAACGGTGAACAACGCAGTGAGCAAGAGCGGCCAGGAGCAGCCCCGAGCGGCCAGGATCAGCCTGGAGCAACGGGCGCTCCTTTCGCGACGAGGCACCTGCGCGATGACGATCGCGCACGAGCTCAGGAATTCCTTTACCGAGTAGGGTCGGTGGTGTAGATTCCTAATCTGCCCACGCCGCTGCTCCGAGACGGAATGCATCGGCACGAGGGCGCGAGGCCGCGGCGCGGTTGCGCCGTGAGACCTCGCTCTGGCGAGCGATCCGAGCGGCATGCGGGACATGACGCGAGGGCTCCCGTGATCGCTCGCCAGGCAGGCGTTCCATCCCCGTACGAGCACACAAGAGGAGTATCGTGAGCCTGAATGCCCAGGAGCGGCTGCGCGTGCTCGTCGTCGACGACGAGCAGAGGATGCTGGACAGCATCGCGGCGATCCTCGCCGATGACGTCGACGTCACGACCTGCGCGTCCGCCCACCGGGCGCTCGAGCTGCTGCACACAGGCCAGTTCCACGTGGTCTGCTCCGATTACAAGATGCCGGGGATGAACGGCGAAGAGCTCCTCAAGCGCGTCGCCGCCCTGCCGCTCTACACGAGCTGCCTGCTGATCACCGGCGCCGAGGAGTTCATCCGCTCCAGCGAGGGCGGCCGTCACTACGTCATCCTCAAGCCGTTCGATCCCGCCCGGACCACCCGGATCGTCCTGGAGCTCGCGCGCCTCGCCAGCACGAGGCGGTCGGTCGACGCGCTCGCGGGCTCGTCGTCCACGCCGCGCGAGACCATCGCGCCCCCCTCGCTGCGGAGCGCGCCGTCGCTCAGGTCGCCGGAGACCCGCGACGCGCCGGAGTCCTCGCAGCGCGCCAGGGTGAGCTCGTACCCGCCCCCGTCCTCCCGCACGTCGATCTCCCTCGGCGGGGCGCGGCTCGTGGACGCCGGGCTCCCGGCCCGAACCCTCAAGTGACGGCCCGCCGCGGCGCGCACGGCGCCGAGAGGGCCGGCGGAGGTGGCGCCCCGCGATGATGAGCCGGGATCCGCTCGGCGCGGCGGAGCAGATCGCGACGGCCGAGGAGATCGTCGCGGCGATGCGCCACGATCTGCGCAATTGCCTCGGGACGATCCGCAACGCGGCGTTCTTCCTCAAGCGCAAGATCGCCCGGGAGCAGGCCTTCCAGGGCGATCCGCGGGTCGAGCAGTTCCTCCACGTCATCGACGAGGAGGCGATCGCGGCGAGCGCGCTCGTCGACGGCGTCACCGACGCGAGGCCGCACCTCCGGCGCAAGCCGGTGAGCGCGAGCGCCCTCGAGTGCGTCCGCCTGGCCGCGGCGTGCGCGCGCATCGCCGAGCCGGGGGTCCGCGTGGATCTCGACGCGGTGGACGGCGTTGTCGAGCTCGATCCGGCCGAGCTGTCCGTGGCGGTGCGGTGCCTCGTGGAGAACGCGGCGGAGTCGATGCCCGGCGGCGGGGTGGTCACGCTGCGCGGGCGCGCGGTCGGCGCGCGCTACCGCATCGAGGTCATCGACGCCGGGGCCGGCGTGCCCGCGGCGGAGCGCGAGGCGATCGCGCGCCCGTTCTACACCACCAAGCCCGGCCGCCTCGGCCTCGGGCTCAACATCGCCGGGCGCGTGGCGCGCCGCTACTACGGCACGCTCACCATCGCCGACGCCGCGCCCCGCGGCACGCGGGCGTGCGTCGAGCTGCCCCTCGCGGCCACGCCCGGGCCGCCGCCCGCGGCCGGCCCCGCGGAGCCGCCGCCGTGACGGCGGCCGCGCCGGAGGCGCCGCGATGAGCATCCGCGCTACCCTCGCGCTGATCTTCGCCGTGGCCGCGGCGGTCGTCCTGCTCGCCTCGGGCGCGCTCTACGTGACGTCCGACCGGCTCTCGCTGCTCCAGCGGCGCTCCGAGCTGTCGTACGAGCAGCTCACCCGCCACATCACGCTCGCCAACCACGCCGGCCGCTACATGCGGGAGGCGGCGGAGATCTCCCTCGGCGGCGGCGACACCGAGGAGCTCCGCTACCTGACCGAGGTCGTCGCGCGGGACCTCGCCGCGGTGGAGGCGATCGAGCGGGCGTGGGTCGAGCACCCGCACCTCCGCGAGGAGCCGGGCGAGGCGCGTGAGAACGACGAGCGCCTGCGCAAGATGCGCGCGAGCCTCGCGAGGATCACCGGGGACGTGGGCGAGGTGTCCCGCATGGCGAGCGGCGGGGAGCGGCTCGCCGCCAACCGGCGGTTCGTGGAGCGCCCCGAGGCCGAGTACGAGCGCGGCTTCGTGCCTCACATCGACGCGGCCATCCGCGACGCGCGGCGCGACGTCGCGCGGAACGCCGCGGCGGCGGGCCGCGAGAGCGCGCGGATCCGGATCGCCGGCGTCGCCCTGATGACGGCGGCGCTCGTGCTCCTCGTCGCGCTCCTCGGCGGGCTCCTGCGCGCGATGGCGCGGGGGTTCGGCGCGCTCGCCGAGTGCTCGCGGCGCATCGCCGGCGGCGACCTCGACTACCGCGTGCCCGACCTCGGGAAGCACGAGTTCGGGCGCATCGGCGCCGCGCTCCGCCACATGGCCGAGCGCCTGCGCGAGGCCCAGGAGTCGCGGCTGCGCGTCGAGCGGCTCGCCGCCATCGGGCAGCTCGCGGCGAGCGTCGGCCACGAGCTCCGCAACCCGCTCGGCGCCATCCGGAACGCGGCGTACTACCTCAAGAAGCGCCTCGCCGGCACCGAGCTCGGCGCCGACCCGCGCGTCGCCCAGTTCCTCGTCCTCATGGAGAAGGAGCTGCTCTCGTGCACCCGGATCATCGGCGATCTCCTGGACTTCGCGCGGGAGCGCAGGCTCTGCCGCTCCGCGTGCCCGCTCGCGCCCCTCGTCGACGACGCGATGTCGGTCGTCGAGGCGCCCGCGCACGTGCGCCTCGTGAACCAGGTGCCGGCCGCGCTGCCCGTGCCGAGCCTCGACAAGGACCAGTTCCGTCAGGTGCTCGTCAACCTGATCCAGAACGCGGCCGAGGCGATCCCGGCCGGGCGCGAGGGCCGCGTGGTCGCGTCTGCGCGGGTGTGCGACGGCGCGCTGGTCCTGACGGTGGAGGACAACGGGGCGGGGATCGAGCGAGAGCACCTCGCGAAGATCTTCGAGCCGCTCTTCAGCACGAAGCTGAAGGGGACGGGCCTCGGCCTCGCCATCACCGCCGGCATCGTCCGGATGCACGGCGGCGCGATCGGGGTGGAGAGCGCGCCCGGCGCGGGGACGACGTTCATCATCCGGCTGCCGCTCGCGGCGGCGCCGGAGGTACACTCGGCGCAGCCCGCGTGAGCGGGGAAGGGACAGCCGTCGATGGAAGCGACCAGGCGGGTGCTCGTGGTGGACGACGAAGAGGGGATGCGCGCCACCGTCGCCGCGAACCTCGAGCTCGAAGGGTACGAGGTCGTCGAGGCGCGCGACGGCGCGCACGCCCTCGAGCTCGTGCGGCAGCAGCGCTTCGCGCTCGTGCTGACCGACGTGAAGATGCCCGGGCTCAACGGGGTCGAGACGTTCCGCGAGCTCCGGCGGGTCCAGCCGGATCTCACGGTGGTGCTGATGACCGCGTTCGCGATCGAGCAGCTCATCGAGGAGGGCATCGGCGAGGGGGTGTACGCGGTCATCTACAAGCCGTTCTCGATGGATCACCTCATGAGGATCGTCGCGCGGGCGCTCGGGTCGCGCGGCGTGCTCGTGGTGGACGACCTGCCCGCCGTGGCGGAGTCGATCGTGGCGGGGCTCAACGCGGCGGGGCTGCGCGCCGAGGCCGTGTACGACGGGCAGACGGCGATCCAGCGCGCGCGCGACGAGGCGGTCGACGTGTGCGTGCTCGACCTGGCCATGCCGTCCCTGGACGGGATGAAGACGTACGAGCAGCTCCGGCGGATGAGCAGGCCGATCACGGTGATCGCGATGACCGGCCACGCGGCGCCGGAGCTGATCCACGCGTTCACGAGCCGGGGCGGGTACGCCTGCCTGCACAAGCCGTTCGGCGTGCGCGAGCTGATGCACACGATCGCGCGCGCCAGGAGCGATCCAGGGACGTGCTGAGGGCTGAGGGGGCCGCATGCGCTTGACGGTGCTGCTCGTGGACGACGACGCGTCGTCGCGGATGGTGCTCGCGACGCTGCTCGAGGACGAGGGCTTCCAGGTCGACCTGGCCGGCTCGTTCGCCGAGGCCGGCCGGATGCTCGCGGCGGAGGGCGCGGCGTACGATCTCGCGCTGCTCGATCAGAACCTCGGCGACGGCCTCGGCACCGACCTCCTGCCGGCGCTGCGGGCGCGCCTGCCGGCCGCGAAGGCGGTGCTGCTCAGCGGGATCGGCGCCGACGACCTCGGCGGGGCGCCGGCGCCCGACGCGGTGCTCGCCAAGGGGATCGGCTTCCCGGAGCTGCTCGAGCGGCTGCGGCGGCTCGTCGGCTGACGCCTCGAGCGCCTGGATTACCGCGCTTCGGGCGGCTGCACGTCGCGGGGGTGGAGCGGGGCGGCGCCGGTCTCGGCGCAATCGCAGACCTGGCAGCCGTTCCGGTCGGTCACGCAGCGCGGTTCGAGGCCCGGGCACAGGGGGCGATACTCGGTCGGGCAGGTGCCCTTCGCGGCCGCCGAGCTCGACACCGTGGTCGCGGGGGACACCGCCGGGCACGGCGAGAAGCCGTGGTTGCACGCGTGGCCGCACCCGAGGGCGCCGCCGGCGGCGAGCGCGGCGAGCAGCACGAGCAGCATGTCGGAGCGGACGGCGCGCGCCGTGACGCAGCGCCGCGCCGGGGCGGGCTTGAGGCGGCCCTCGCCGGGCGGGGCGGCGTCGCGCGGGCCGGCGAGCCGCTCCCGCTCCGATCGGGCCGGAGGGCGCGCCTCGGCGCCGGTCAGCGAGAGGTCGTCCAGCGCGCCTGTCTGTGCGTGTTTGATCCTAAGCATGATCCGCCCGTCCTCTCGAAGCGCGGAGGCTCCGCGAGCCCGCAACCGTTCATGCTATGGGGGGCCGGCCTCGCTGGCAAGCAGGCTCATTTTTCCGTTCGCAGCGCCGCTTCCACCGCCGGACGCGCGGTGCGATGGCCGATGTGAGCGAACCTGGGAGCACCCGCGGGGGCCGCTCCGAGCCCCAGTCCTCCATCCTCAATCGCCGGAGCTGCAGGCCTCACGCTTGGGCGGGCTGATAAAACGGGTGTCCGGGCACGTTGAGGTTCAGGAAGGTGATCTTCTCGCTGAGCCAGTGATCCCGCCGGGCGGCGTCGCCGCGCTCCTCGTGATAGCGCGCGAGCAGGTCGTAGGTCGACAGGGAGCCCAGGTCGTGATCGTGAAACGCCTTCCGGAACAGGTCCTCTGCGGCGCCCTGGCGTCCTCCGCTCGCCAGCCCGTCGGCGGTGCGGCAGAGCTCCGCGAAGCGCTCCTCCGAGAGCCTCGGCTTGTCCCGCAGCGCGTCCGGATGCAGGAACTCGCTGGAGACGAGCTCCTCCAGCGTTCCGTTCATGTAGCAGTCGAGGATCAGGTGGATCCGGTCCTCGGAGCCGCGGTTGCAGGCGCCGTGGCGCGTCTGGTGAGGAGACAGCTTCCAGAGAAACCCGCTCTTCATGTGGACCGAGCGCGAGGGCAGGACGATGACCGCGTCCGGGTTGGTCTTCAGGGGGACGTGGAGCCGCAGCCGGGGAACGCGGCTCAGGTTGTGAGCCCCGTAGTCGGTGTGCTCCCAGAGGAACGCGCCGGGATCGAGCCGCAGCAGCCTGACCCACATCAGCTTGAGGCCTGACCCCTCGACGAAGGCGCGGACCCGGGGCAACCGCGGGACGACCTCGGTGGGGACGGGCGCGCAGTCGGCGAGATCGTTCTCCTGCGAGTCTCCGCTCGCGTTGTAGAGCGCGGCCGTCTTCCACCCGCCCGACTGATACCGCGAGTAGTTCTCGGTCCACGGGATGTCGGCGCGCGCGACGTCTTCGAGCATGCCGGCGACGACGTCGCGGGGGATCTCTCTGAGCTGGGACGTGTACTTCAGCATAGGCCTCCATTCGGCGGCGCCCGGCGCGAGGGTGGATGGCGGGCGAGTCACGCCCATCGATGTCGATGGGCCGCCGCGGCGCGCGCCGGCGATCGGGCGTGAGCCCGGGCGCACCCCTGGTACTACCAAGGTAACTTGGTTGCAAATGAAATTGAGTGTACGTAGGGCGGGGCCAGCGATCGCCCCCGCGCTGGTGACCAGGGGGCGCCCGAGCGGTGAGGGTGTACCTGCAATCGATTTGCATTTTTGTGAGCCCCGTCGTAGATGGCGGTCGAGGACAGGACAGGTGATCATCTCGGCAGCTTCTCCCGTGGCGGCCTCCCCAGCCTCGATCCCCCTGGCCGAGGCTGCCCGGGAGCTCGTGGAGGCGGGTCGATTCCTGAGCCTGCGCGACGCCGTGCCGGCCACGAGCGGCAATCTCTCGCGCCGGCTCGACGCGCGCACCGCGGCGATCACGCGCTCCGGTGTGGACAAGGGCGAGCTGACCGACGCCGATATCCTGATGGTGGACATTCACGAGCCGCCGCCCGCGGGCTCCTCGGCGGAGACGCCGCTGCACCTCCATCTCTACCGCGAGCGCCCCGGGGTGGCCGCCGTGCTGCACACCCACTCGATCGTCAGCGCGCTGCTGTCCTCGCTGCGCGAGACCGAGGGGGAGATCCCGCTGCGCGGCTTCGAGCTGCTCAAGGCGCTCGGCGACACGCGCACCCACGAGGCCACCGTCGTGGTCCCCGTCTTCCCCAACGACCAAGACGTCCCGCGGCTCGCCGAGCGCGTGTCCGCGGAGCTGGCCCGTCGCCCGGAGGCGGTGGGCTACCTCATCGCGGGTCATGGGCTCTATGCCTGGGGCCGCTCCATGCGCGAGGCGCGCCGCCACACGGTGGCGCTGGAACACCTGCTCACCTACGAGCTCGAGAAGATGAGGTTGCGCCGATGAGCCATCTGACCATCTATCCTGACGATCAGCCGGATACGCCGTCGGGCGTGTACACCGATGTCGGTGACATCCGCCGTGAGCTCGGCGCGGTCGGCGTCCGCTTCGAGCGCGTGGACGCGTCCATTCCGCTGCCGGACGGCGCCGGCCAGGACGAGGTGCTCGCCGCCTACCGCCACGTGGTCGAGGCCGAGCGCGCGGCGCGCGGCTACGAGATCGTGGACGTGGTGCGCATGAAGCCGGACGCGCCGAACGCGGAAGAGGCGCGGAAGAAGTTCCTCTCCGAGCACACGCACGCCGAGGACGAGTCCCGCATCCTGGTGGAAGGCAGCGGCTGCTTCTACCTGCACGCCGGGCAGCGGGTGTTCCAGATCGTGTGCACGCGCGGCGATCTCATCAGCGTGCCCGCCGGGATGCGGCACTGGTTCGATATGGGACCCCGGCCCCTGTTCGCGGCCATCCGCTTCTTCGAGCGGCCGGAGGGCTGGGTGGGCGACTTCACCGGCAGCGCCATCGCGGACCTGTTCCCCAGGTACGTGCCGTGAGCGTGGCGTGGACGGTCGTCACGCCGCGGCCCACGGCCTCGCCTCGGCTGCGCGCGCTGCCCGGATGGGGGCTCGAGTCATGAAGGTCCTCGGCAAGGCCATGCGCTCGATCTGGGTCGAGGCCGACGGCTGGTCCGTCGGCGTCATCGACCAGACCCGGCTGCCCCACCGCTTCGCGACGGCGCGGCTGGCCACGGCGGACGACGCCGCGCGCGCGATCCGGAGCATGCTGGTGCGCGGGGCGCCCCTCATCGGCGCGACGGCGGCTTACGGGATGTGCCTCGCGCTGCGGCAGGATGCGTCGGACGGGGCGCTGGAGCGGGCGTACGCGCTGCTCGGCAGCGCGCGCCCCACGGCCGTGAACCTGCGCTGGGCGCTCGACGAGGTGCGGCGCGCGGTGGCGCCGCTGCCGCCGCCCGAGCGCGCGGCCGCCGCCTACCGGCGCGCGGCGGCGCTGTGCGAAGAGGATGTCGCCATCAACCGCGCCATCGGCGAGCGCGGGCTAGCGCTGCTCCAGGAGGTCTGGGCGCGCAGAGGGCGCGAGGGGCGCGTCAACGTGCTCACCCACTGCAATGCGGGGTGGCTGGCCACCGTGGACTGGGGCACGGCGCTCGCGCCCATCTACATGGCGCACGACGCGGGCATCCCCGTTCACGTCTGGGTGGACGAGACGCGACCGCGCAACCAGGGCGCCGGCCTCACCGCGTGGGAGCTGGGCCAGCACGGCGTGCCGCACACCGTCATCGCCGACAACGCGGGGGGCCACCTCATGCAGCATGGCCTTGTGGACCTGTGCATCGTGGGCACGGACCGCACGACGGCGCGCGGCGACGTGGCGAACAAGATCGGCACCTACCTCAAGGCGCTCGCGGCCAAGGACAACGGCGTGCCCTTCTATGTGGCGCTCCCGTCGCCCACCATCGACTGGGCCCTTCAGGACGGCGTGCGCGAGATCCCCATCGAGCAGCGCGACGGCGCGGAGCTCTGCGACGTGACCGGGCGGCTGCCGTCCGGCGAGCTCGCGACGGTGCGGATCACGCCGCCGGGGAGCCCGGCGGAAAACCATGCCTTCGACGTGACGCCCGCGCGGCTGGTCACGGCGCTCATCACCGAGCGCGGGGTGTGCGAGGCCTCGCCGGACGGGCTGCGGTCGCTCTTCCCGGAGCGGACGCACGCGGGCGCTTGACTGGTCTCGACTTGGACACAGCTGTCTGACACCGGGCAAGTGCGCTCAAGTCGAGACCAGCGCGGCGGACCCCTCAGACCCGGCGCAGCCTCTCCGCCGCGCGCTCCAGCGTCTCGTCCCGCTTGGCGAAGCAGAACCGGAGGACGGGCCCTGGCTCCACGCCGGAGAGGAACGGGGAGATGGGAATCGAGGCGACGCCGTGCTCGCGGATGAGGCGCAGCGCGAAGTCGGCGTCTCGCTCGGCCGTGATCGCCGAATAATCGAGCAGCTGGAAATACGTGCCCTCGCACGGCAGCGGGCGGAACCGCGAGCCCTCGATGAGCCTCAGGAACCGATCCCGCTTCGCCTGGTAGAAGGCAGCGAGATCGGCGGCGAGCGGGTCGCGCGTCACGACCTCGGCATACGCGTGCTGGATGGCGGCGTTCACCGCGAAGGTCACGAACTGGTGCACCCGCTGGATCTCGGCGGAGAGCTGCCGCGGCGCCGCGCAATAGCCCACCTTCCAGCCGGTCGTGTGGTACGTCTTGCCGAAGGAGCTGATGACGACGGAGCGATCCGAGAGCTCCGGATACCGCGCGAGGCTCTCGTGCCGGCGCCCGTCGAAGAGGATGTGCTCGTAGACCTCGTCGCCGACGACGAGGACGTCCCGCCCGTCGACCACCTTCGCGAGCTCGCGCATGTCGTCGGCCGACAGCGCCGTCCCGGTCGGGTTGTGCGGCGAGTTGATGAGCAAGAGCCGCGTGCGCGGCGTGAGCGCGCGCCGCACCTCGTCCCAGTCGACGCGGTACTCCGGAAAACGGAGCGTGACGAACACGGGGGTTCCGCCGTTCAGCTGCACGGCGGGCGCGTACGAGTCGTAACAGGGCTGGAACAGGATGACCTCGTCCCCGGGCCGGACGAACGCGGTGATCGTGCTGAAGATGCCCTCGGTCGCGCCCGAGGTGACCGTGATCTCCGTCGCCGGATCGTAGCGGCGGCCATAGAGCCGCTCGATCTTCACCGCCAGCGCCTCGCGCAGGGCCAGCACGCCCTGCATGGGGGCATACTGGTTGTGGCCGGCGCGCATGTGGCGCGCCACGGCCTCGACGAGCTCCGGCGCGCAGTCGAAATCCGGGAAGCCCTGCGACAGGTTGATGGCGCCGTGCTCGTTCGCGAGGCGCGTCATCTCCGTGAAGATGCTGACGCCGGTCGACGGCAGCTTCGAGGGGAGCAGGGGCGTGGTCATGGCGGTCTCCTCGGCCGGGTTTCGACAGGCCGGGACCTTAGCACGCGGCCGCCTCAGCCGGCGCGCCGGTCGTGCCCAGGCCGCTCGGCGATGATCACCGAGTTGATCACCTCGTCGTGCGGGTGGATCTCCAGGAGCGGATCGAACGGCGCCATCCCGTGGATGTCGACCTCGGGGTACAGGAGCGTGCGCAGGCGCTGCGAGCTGCGGACGAGGAGCAGCGCGCCCGGGCGCATGGCCCCGTGCAGGTGGTGGAGCAGGCGGCTCTTCTCGCGCCGGTTCATGCCGACGAGCGCGGCCAGGAACACGCAGTCGAACTCCGAGAGATCGGAGCAGGACAGGGCGTCGGCGCAGACGAACCCGAGCCTCTCCGACAGCCCGAGCCGCCGCGCGAGCGCGCGGGCGGCGGCGCACGCCTCCTCGTCGACGTCGATGTTGCTGACCGGGAGGCCATAGCGCTCCGCGAGCAGGATCGAGGTGAAGGGGAGCGGGCCGGAGCCGATGAACAGCACGCGCCGCGGCAGCTCGTCGCGCACGCCCCGCAGGCTGGAGAGCTCGAGCCGGGTCAGCTTCTCGTAATTGAGGGCGTAGGGGAAGCTCCGGAGCTCGGCCGCCGGGTCGTCCGCGGCGGCGATGCGGCGCGCCCAGTGGCGCTCCAGCTCGAACTCGCCGCGCGAGCAGACGCGCCACAGGCCCTCGCGGATCGCGCTCACGACCGGATCGCCGAGCACCTCGTCGACCTCGCCGCGCGACCGGGACATGGAGATGCTCACGAGCTCGCTGAACAGGTGGTTCACCCGCTGGCTCGGCTCGAGGGAGCCCATGGTCGCGAGCTCCTGATAGATGCGTTGGATGCGTGTTGAAAGCGAAGAATCGGTGACCGGGTTCATGAGGCCCTCCAGATCAGCGGAGCCGTTCGTCAGGGTCGGTGTGCCAGGGCAAGGGCGCGGCGCTCCCCTCGTAAGCAGGCGGCAAGAGCGCGCGGAGCCGCGCCGCGGCCTCGCCGGGCCAGCCCGCGGGCACGTACGGCAGCCGCTCATCGAGGCCCGCCCGGAGCGTGAAGCGGGCGCGGACGCACTCGGGTAAATCTCGGCAGGCCGGGATGTACCAGAGGCTCAGCGCGGTTCGCTCCGCGTCGCTGTCGTTCGCGTGCGTGGCATGCAGGAGGCGAACGTCGACGATGACCAGATCGCCCGCCTTGACCGGGATCGAGACCTCGTCGGCGTAGCTGTGGAAGGCAGGTGAGCTCGGATCCCGCATGCGCTCCAGGTCCGGGATGCTGGCGCCGCGCAGCGGCTCATGGAGCGGGTGACGCCTCCTGTGGCTACCCGGGATGACGCGGAGACAGCCGTTGTGGGGTGTCGTGTCGACGAGGTAATAGATGAGGATCAGCTCGTGCGGCTCCGGCTCGTACGCGGCCGGGTGACTCCAGATCGTGCAGTCCTGGTGCCAGAACGTCCGCGGCGTCCTCGGGAGCTTGTTGAAGAGGATGCCGTGCTCGTAGCGCGGCTCGTCGAAGCCGAGGCGACGGAGCTCGGCGAGGGCCCGCGGGTGTCCGATGAGATCGACGAACCCCGGCTCTCGCAGGATGTCGAGCAGGCTGCCGATCGCGGCGTACTTCTCCTGGTAGTCCCTCGCCTGCTGCGGCGCGAGGATCCCGCGTGCGAGCGCCTGGTACCGGCGCACCTCGTCGGGATCGAGGACGCTGGGAGCCACGGTGTACCCCTCGGCGAGGAGGCGCCCTCGGTCTGTCCTCCATGGCAGCGCCGCCGGAGGAGGGGTCGCGATCGGCTCATCCATCACATTCATAAGGACTCCCTTCTCAAGCTACGTGCGCGTCAACCACAGCGCCGCTGTCGGCCGGCGGCAGCGCGCGCGACGCCGCCACAGACGCGCGACGGGGGTCGAGCGCGAGCTCCTCGGGCGTGCCGTGCGACCTCGAGATCGGGCGCGCCGCGCGCGGGGGCCCCGCCGCGCGGCTCCAGACGTCGCTGCGCCAGGGGCATGACGGGACCGCCGGGGGCTTGCTGCCGCCGGCCGGTCCCTTATGCGACAACAGACAACAAATGTCAATTGCAAAACAGTTGCGATTACGTGCGCGCGTGTCGGGGCCGGCGCGTCGTTCCCCGGCCCGGCGCGACCCGGATCAGGCGGCCCGCGACGGCGCGAGGTGCGGCGCCTGGCGCCGGAGGATGCCCTCGGCCGTGTACAGGCGGGAGAACAGGTTGCGCGTGGCGGGGTCCGGGTCCTCCCAGAGCCGCCGCAGGGTCCGCTGATCGATGAGGCCGGCGCCGCTCAGCACGCAGCCCGGCTCGAAGAGGATGGCTGCCCTCTCCAGGAACGGCCTCGAGAACCACATCTCCGCGGGGATGGGGAAGCCTTGCTTCTTTCGCGAGGCGATGACCGGGGGAACGAGATCCGCGAGGGCCTGCTTGTAGATTCCCTTCTCGTGGCCGTCGAGCTGCTTCAGCTTGCTCTGGAAGGCGAAGGCGCTGCGGACGAGCCCGGTGCTCGCGAGGGGCGAGCGGGCCTCGACGCTGTGGCGCATGCTGATGAGATCCATCTGCCGGAACTCGTAGACGACGAGCCGGCCGTGGAAGTGAAGGAGCTGCACGGCCTGCAGGCTGTCGAGCGGCCAGTCGCGGTAGAGCGAGAGGACCTCGCGAACCTTGGCGGTCGTCAGCCGCGCGGCGTCGTGGTGGGGCATGAGCTGCCCGAGGTCGGCCGCCCCGCACCAGCGGAAGGTCGCGTCGTAGCGCTCGGGGAGATCGGAGAGGGGCACGTCCGCCATCGCCCGGCCGTAGGAGTAACCGTCGAAGATCTCGTCGGGCCCGCTCCCGGAGAAGATGACGCGCGCCTCTCGCCCGGCCTCCTCGAAGAGCCGGATGAGGCACGGCGCCTCCTGGGAGCCCAGCGGCTCGCCGGCGATGGCGATCCACCGGTCGAGGTAAGCGCAGTAGTCGGTGTCCGACAGCGTGATCTCGGTGTGCTTCGAGGAGAGCTCCCGGGCCAGCGCTCGCGAGTAGGCGAACTCGTCGAAGACGCTGGCGCTCCGCGGGAGGAGCCGACCCGTCGGCCGGAAGCCGATCGAGAAGGTCCTCATCTCGAGGCCCGCCCGGCGCGCCGCCGCGAGCACGGCCGTGGAGTCGATCCCGCCGCTCAGCAGGAGCCCGTAGGGGACCTCCAGATCGAACGTCCTGCGGCAGCCGTCGACCACGGCCTGTTCGATCTCCTGCTTGATCGCGGGGACGTCCGTCCTCGAGAGGTCGCCGCGCGGGATCCTGTAGAAGCGCCCCGTCTCCTGCCGCTCGGGCGTCCTGGCCAGCCAGGTGCCGGACTCGAGCTTGCGGATCTGCCGGATGTGCGTCCCGCTGCCGAGGATGAAGCGGTGGGCGGTGAACTCCGCGAGGCCGTCGAGATCCCAGTCCTTCCTCCGGTAAGGGTCCTTGATGAGCGGATCGATCTCCGAGGCGAAGACCAGGGCGTCGTCGTCTTCCCACAGATAGACGGTCTTCTGCCCGGTGGGGTCGCAGGCGATGAGGCCCGTCTGCGTCGCGCGGTCGAACAGGGCGAAGGCGAACATGCCCTCGAGCTGCTCCAGGCAGGCGAGCCCCCAGGCCTCGTACGCCGCGAGGATGACCTCGGTGTCCGAGGCGGTCCTGAACGGGAAGCCCGACAGCCGCCCTCGCAGGTCGCGGTGGTTGTAGATCTCGCCGTTATAGACGATGGCGAGGCGCCCATCGATCGAGGTGAGCGGCATGTCCGCGCCCGGGTTTCCGGCGTCGGTGACGCGGAGCCGGTTGCTGCCGAGGAGCGCCCAGCTCGCGCACTGCAGGGCGCCCCGCGCGTCCGGCCCGCGGTGGTGCATCGCCTCGAGGAGCGAGGCCATCTCGTCGTGCTGCGCGGCCGCGATGGGCCGTTTCTTGTTGAAGATGCCGGCGATGGAACACATCGAGCACTCTCCTTCGGAGGAGGGACGGCGGCCCGCGGGGGGCGGGCGTCAGGCGGTGACGGGCGCTCGCGAGCGCGCCGGGAACGCCTGCGGCACGAGCCTCGGGAGCGCCAGGTGGAGGTAGAGAGAGCGGGTCAGGCTGAACAGGAGGAAGGCCATCCAGAGCCCGTGGTTGCCCCAGCGGGTCGAGAAGGCGAGCCACGCGGCGAAGAAGACCGCGGTGGCGGCGAGCAGCGAGTTGCGGACGGGGCCAGCGCGGGTCGCGCCCGTGAAGACGCACTCGAGGATCATGCTCCAGAAGATCGCGAGCGGGAACAGGACCATCCAGACGTAGTAGCGACCCGTCGTCTGCAGGATGGACTCCACCGGTGTGAACAGCCCGAGGATGGCCGGCTGCGCGGCGATGCAACCGAGGCTGATGGCCAGCGCGGACATCGCGGCCGTCCAGAACGAGAGCCGCAGCGTGTCGTGGAAGCGCTGCCGGGACTGGGCCCCGATCGCCTGGCCGGCGAGCATCCCCGCGGTGTTGCCGAGCCCGCCCAGCGCGCTGGAGATGACGATCTGCAGGTGCATGAGGATCGCGTTGACGGCGAGGACCTCGGGGCCGAGGAGCGCGCTCTGACGGGTGATCCAGCCGAAGACGCCGAGCAGGCAGGTGGTGCGCACCAGCACGTCGCCGTTCACCCGCCACATCCGGGTGATGGCGTGGAGATCGGCGAAGTCCCGCCACCGGAGGTGGACGCCGCGCAGGTGGCCTCTCTGCCAGATCACCAGGAAGCCGACGAGGACCTTGCTCACCTCGGCCAGCACGGTGGCCCAGGCGACGCCGCTCACCCCGAGGCCGAGCACCTTGACGAAGGTGACGGTCAGGACGAGGTTGAGGAGGTCCATCCCGACGGCGAGGAGCATGGCCCACCGCACCTCGGCCATGCCGATGAGCCAGCCGGCGACCACGTAGCCCATGAGCACCGCAGGCGCCCCCCAGATGCGCGCCTCGTAGTAGGTCGCCGCGTGGGACTCGACCGCTCCGTGGGCCCCCATCAGATCGAGCCCGGCGGCCTCCAGCGGGGACTTCAGCAGCAGAAAGACGCAGCCGACCAGCCCGGCGAAGACCAGCGGGCGAAGCAGCTGCAAGGCCGCCTCGCGGCGGTCCTCGGCGCCGCGCGCCTGGGCGGCGAAGCCGCTCGTGCTGGTCCGGAAGAAGCCGAGGAGCCAGTAGAGCGTGTTGAAGATCTGGCTGCCCACGGCGACTCCCCCCATCGTCGCCGCGTCGCCGAAATGCCCCATCACGGCGGTGTCGGTGGCGTTCATGATCGGCCCCGACAGCCCCGCGAGGGTCAGGGGAATCGCGAGCCTCCAGTACGACCCGAAGCTCAAGGGCGGCTGGCCGGGCTCGGTTCGGTGCTGGGCCATCGGTCGAATCCTCGTCAGCGCTCGTCCAGCGTGAAGGAGAGGAGGTGTGTCAGGATCCTGTCGTAGGGAGCGGACCAGGTCTTCCGTCTCAAGATCTCGAGCCTGAAGCCCCGCCGCAGGGCGTGCGCCACGATGCCCCGGAGGTCGCTCGCGTTGGACAGCACGGTGACGACCCTGCCGCCCGGCGCGAGCAGCTCCCGCGAGGCGATCTCGTCGAAGAAGCGGACCATGATGGCCGAGCCCGAGAAGTTCACGCGCGTGAGATCGGGATCGTCCGAGCGGAGCGGGTTGGCGGGCGGGTTGAAGACGATCACGTCGGCGCGCTCGCCGCGCGGCAGCGCGGAGAAGAGATCCGAGACGAGGAAGCGATGCCGGTCGGGGTCGCGCGGCCCCGTGTGCCGCTCGAAGCTCGCGAGGCTCGACGCGACGCTCGCTTCGTGGATGTCCATGGCATGGATCTCCCGGGCGCCGCGCCGTCGCGCGAGGACGGGCTCGACGCCCGCGCCGCACCCCATCACGATGACCGAGGCGCCCCGCGTCTCGACGAGCCCGTCGTGGAGGGCGTCGAAGATCACCTCGCTCGTGCCGCCCGGCACGAGGACGCCGGGCGGGACCGCGAACTCGAGCCCGCGGTAGGCGTAGTCGCCTCCCGCGACCTTGGTGCCCCGGTTGACCCGCTCGATCTCCTCGGCGGGGAGCGTGGGCGGCAACGAGAGATAGAGGGCCCTCTGCGGCTCGCCGAGCGCGGCGAGCTCGAAAGGGGTGAAGAGCAGACCGTCGATGTCCTCGATTCGCGGCGTTCGATCATCCATGGCTCACGTCTCCCGCGCGTCCGTGTCGCGCGTCAGCAGCCCGTAGCGGCGACTCGGGGGCTCCTCGCCGGCGGCCGGCGGGACCGGACCCCTCCTCGCGGCGGCCGCCTCTTCCCGCGCCGGGGTCGCGTCGATGCGGCGGACGGCCCGCGGGAGCAGGACGCCGAGCAGCGCGAGCATGCCGAGGAGCCCCGCGAGCGCGGAGAGGTGCACCGGCTGCCCGGCGCCCGCGAAGCGGTGGCGCGGGACGGCGTCGATGTCGAACGCCGCGAGGCCCTTGTAGTTGAAGATGAGCGGATAAAAATAGTGCTTCAGCTGCTCGTGGTAGGCGGCGATGCTGTCCCGGAAGGCGAGCTCCGTGGCCATGTCCGTGCCCGCCATCCGGTCGAGCAGGAGCTGCAGCGCGAGGGGCGGCAGGGCGAGCGCGGCCCGCTCGGTCCAGCGCTCCCGGCGCGCGAGCGCCGCGTGGTACGCCTCGACCTCCCGGGCGACGTGCGCGTCGCCCATCTCGTGCATGGCGTAGTACCAGGGCCAGGAGAACCGGTCCTCGGGCACGGGGGTAGAGGCCCACTCGGGGCGCCGCGCGAAGAACGGATCGAGCGTGGCGCGCTTCGGCCGGTCCCATCCGGCGTTCATCTCCTGGCGCTGCGCGAGCGTGAGCTCGACGCCGCCGCGGGCGGGAGAGGCCGTGAGGATCGCGAGGTTGACGAGCGCGGGCAGGAGGACGCAAAAGGCCATCCAGGCGCCCACGAGCGCGATGGCGTTCCACGCGGACGAGCGGCGCAGCGAGGCCACGAGGAACACGAGGACGAACCAGAGCGCGATGTACGCGAGCGAGGCGAGCGCGAAGGCGCCGGCGCGCGCGTCGAGCGGGAGTCGGAGCCAGGCGGCGGCGAAGGCGAGCAGCGCGAGGACGACGGCCGAGACGAGCGCGGCGCGCAGCCCGAGCCGGACGGCGAGCAGGCGCGACAGGCGCGTCGGTTGCGAGCAGACGAGCGCCTCGGTGCCGAGGTCGTCGTCGCGCGAGCGGACGTCGTAGCTCACGCCGATGATGAACAGCGGGACGAGGAAGATGAGGACGAACCCGCAATCGAAGCTGCCGGCGAGCTGCTTGAGCGGGTTGGCGATGTCCGTCTGGTAGAGCTGGGGCACGAGGCCGATGAAGCGCAGGTGCCGGCTGTAGGGGTGCACGTCGCGCAGCCCGGTCGACAGCGCTGTCCATTCGTTCGGCGCGTGCGCGATCGGCATCGCGAGGTAATAGAGGACGAGGCCGAGATCGTCGTTCGGCGCGTGGGTCTCGCGGAGATAGCGCTCCTCCTCCCGGAGCGCGGGCTCGAGCGCCGCGATGACCTCGCGCTCGGCGGCCACGCGGGCCGCGCCGTCCACGATGGCGGCGGCGCCGGCCGCGAGCAGGAGGGCGGCGGTGACGAGGAGCACCCGCGCGCGGAGCAGCTGGCGGAGCTCGAGGCGGGCCCATGCGAGGAAGGGGCTCATGTCGCCTCTCCGTTTCGGCGGGTGAAGAGCGCGACGCCGAGCGAGAGCGCCGCCGCCCAGGCGAGCACGGCGAGCCCCGCCGGGGCGACGCGCGACAGCGCCCAGACGGCGGGAGGCCGCCTGTGCTCGAAGGGGGAGAACTCGCCCCACTCGGCCCGATCGACCCGCTGCGCCTTGTCGTTGTGCCAGCGGATCTTGGTGGTGTGCAGGTGATTCAGGTGCTGGATGAAGGCGTAGCGGTGCGCCTCGGCCTGCTGCTCGAAGTCGACGAGGTGGTGGGCGTCGGTGCCCGCGAGCCCCATCGAGAACGACCGGATCGCGAGCAGCGGCGTGAACAGGCCCGCCCGGAGCGCGAGCCCGTCCTGGGCGCGGTGCGCGTCGAACAGGCGCGTATAATAACGATTGAACAGCTCGGTGGTGATCCGCTCCCCCTCGCGCATGACGATGCCTCCGTAGTTCACCGGGAGGTCCTCGACCCGCGCGGCGCCGTGCTCGGCCAGGGTGCGGCGCTGCAGCTCCTGGAAATGGGGGTTATTGGGATCGTGGCTGTCGCCGACGTCGCGGATGGCGCGCGCGAGGTCGAGCTCGACCTGGGCCCGCGAGGGCGTCGGGTGGAGGCGGCTCGCGGCCTGGGTGGCGAGCCGCGGCACGACGATCCAGAGCGCGACCCAGAGGCCGAGCAGCGTGAGGAGGGCGGCCTGCGCGCGGCGGTGGAACGACGAGACGAGCACGCCGAGCGCCGCGCAGGCGACCAGGTAGACGGCGTAGCCGCCCGCGAGGAGGGCGGCGCGCAGGAGCGTGTCCCCGGAGGCGTCGAGGACGCCTGTGAGCAGCGCGCCCGCGAACGCGAGCGCGAGGAGCGGCGCGAGCCACAGCGCGACCGCGAGCAGCGCCCCGAGGGCCTTGCCGGCGATGAGGACGCGCGCGGTGACGCCCTGCGAGAGCGCGAGGGCCCAGGTGCCCGCCTCGCGCTCGCCGGCGACGCTGGCGAAGGTCATGCAGAAGAGGAGCAGCGGGAGCAGCGCCTGGAGGACGAAGGCGGCGCTCGGGGTCCCGAAGCGCGCGAGCTCGCTCGACTGCGCGGCCTCGCTGAAGCTCAGGGCGTTGCGCTGGTGCGGCTCGAGGAAGATGGATGTGCCGGCGAAGGACTCGAGCCCGGGATCGAAGAAGCCGAGCGGGCTCGGGGGGCGGAAGGCGAAGGACCCGTAATGGGCGGCGCGGTGCGGGTGGCGGTCGGGCTGCTCGACCCACTGGCGGTGGACGAGCTCCTGGAGGGCGGCGCGCTGGCGGGCCTCGGCGGTGTGGCGCGCAGCCTCGAGCAGGAACGCCGCGACGAGGAGCGTCGCGACGAGCGCGGCGGCGATGCGGAAGGTGCGGTTGCGGAAAGCGCGGATCGCCTCGTGCCGCGCCGCTGTGAAGAGGGCTCTCATGCGCTGACTCCCTGAGGGTCTCGTCGGACCGCGGCAGCGTCAGAAGCTCAAGGTGCCAGTCACGTACGCCGAGCGACCGTTGCCCGGGTTGTGCTGGGACCCTACGGCGCCGAAGTCCTTGTACCAGATGGACGTGTCGTACGACCGGTCGAGCAGGTTGTTCACCTCGGCGCCGACCGAGAGGGCCTCGGTGACGTCGTAGGCCGCGCTCGCGTTGACGACGACGTAGTCGCCGACCTTCCGCGCGCCGTGCTCCTCGGTGAAGTTCTCCTTGTTCAGGTAGTAATCGCCCTGCGCGTAGCAGAAGAGCGAGACGAGCAGATCCTGCACGGGGTGGAGGTCGATTCCCCCCTTGGCGCTGAAGCTCGGGACGTGGTTGAGCTCCTTGCCCTCGTTCGCGGCGAGCGCCGGCCCGGGCTCGACCTGCTCGGAGAGGGTGCGGCTGAACGCGCCCCACACCGAGAGGAAATCGAACGGCCGCAGCGTGAGCTCGACGTCGAAGCCGCGCCGCAGCGTCTCGCCGACGTTCTCGACGTCGCCGGAGCCGTCGCCCTTGTCCCGCACCTCGCCGCTCGCGCGCTGCTCCCAATAGGCGAGGTGGCTCGTGACCCACGGGAAGACGCTCGATCGATGGCCGACCTCCCAGCCGTCGTTGATCGACGGATCGAGCGGCGTGCCCTGAACGGCATAGGCGCCCTTGCCCGTGCCGATCTGGAACGTGCGCCCGTAATTCGCATACAGGCTCTGCCCCTTGACGGGCGTGACCATGACGCTCGCCTTCGGCTGCCAGATGAAGCCGTAGTCGTTGAGGTCGTAATCGACCCTGCGGGCGGCCTCGCCCTCGGGCTGCTCGAGGAAGCTGCCGGCGCCGGCCAGGCGATCGGCCCGCAGCGCGGCGACGAGCTTGATCGGCTTGATCGGGCTCGCGCTCGCCTGCACGTAGGAGCCGACGGCGTGGAGGGCGAAGTCCTCGTCGCGGAACGCGGGGCCCTGCCGTTTCCGCTCGACCGTGGGGATGCGCTGGTACCGGCTGTCCTGGAGCTGGTAGTCGACCCCCCACTCGACGGTGAGGCCGAGCGCCCGGGGGTCGCGCGCGCGGTACGTGAGGACCGAGATCGCGCCGTATTGCCGGTCGTCCTCGACCCGGAGCTGCTGGTCGAGGTCGGGATCGAACTTCACCCACCGGTCCCGCAGGAACGCCTGCCCGTAGCCCTTCAGCTGCCACGACAGGCCCTCGGCGAGCTCGTGATCCAGGTGGACGCTCGCGTGGAGGGTCGTTTGCCGGCCGCCGTCGGTGGCCGCGTGGGCGGGCGACGTCGTGGGGCGCGAGCGCGCGTCGTCGCCGGACAGGTAGCCGGGGGCGTCGGCGTCGAGGAGCATGCCGCGCAAGATGAGCCCGACCCGGAGCTCCCTGGACGGCTCGTAAAACCACTTGGCCGAGCCGGCGACCCGGTCGGTCCTCGCGTGATCGCGGTAGCTGTCCGAGCCGCGGTAGCCGGCGAAGTAGGTCTGGCTGAGCGCGTCGCGCTCGGTCGCGACGAGCACCTGGGGCTCGACGGTCCAGAAGCTCCCGGCGAGGAGCCGGGCGATGCGCTCGTTCCCCGTCTTGCGGGTGATGACGTTGATGTTGCCAGCGACGTTGTTCAGCCCGTAGCGCGGGTCGTTCGTGCCCTTGACGACCTCCATCCGCTCGATCTCGAGCGGGAAGACGGCCTTCATGTCGGGGAGGCCGACGTGGTGGTTGCTGGGGATGCCGTCGATGAGGAGCTTCGTGTGGGCGACGTCGCCCTGCGTGTTGAAGCCGCGGAGCCCGATGTCGGCGTTGATGATGCCCTGGTTGAAGGACTCGATATAAACCGCCGGCACGCGCCGGAGCAGCTCGAGCGGCTCGGCCGCGCTCTGCTCCTGGATCTGCTCGCCGCCGAGGATGTCGACCGAGGCCACGACGTCGGCGCTGTCGAGCGGGCCGATCCGGTGGCCGACGACGACGACCTCCTCGCCGAGGTCGGCGGGCGCCTCGGGCGCCGCGGTCTCGAGGGCGCCTTCCGGCGGCGCCGCGCCTTCGGGGGGCGCCGCCGCGGCGGCGGGGGTCGAGAGCAGCGCGGCGAGCGCGGCGGCGAGGCCGGAGGTGCGCGCGCGCGGGGTCATGACAGGGCCTCGGGCGCGGGAGCGGCGGCCGCGCCGCTGCGCGGGGGGAGCGGGGGAGCGGCGTCGCCGGGAGGGTCGAAGTGCCGGCGGTACAGCGCGAGGACGTCGGCCTCGGACATGCCGGCGGCGCCCGTGACCTCGACGAGCCGGCCGGCCTTCATGACGCCGATCCGGTGCGCGATGCTCGCGACGGCGCCGAGGTCGTGGGTCACCATCAGCACGGCGGCGCCGCGGTCGCTCTCGCGCCGGATCGCGGCGCAGAGCTCGCGGACGGCGCCGGGATCCAGCCCGGAGGTCGGCTCGTCGAGGAGCAGGGCGCCGGCGCCCTTCGCCTGCGAGAGGGCGAGGACGACCTTCTGCCGCATGCCCTTCGAGTAGCCGCTCGCCGGGCGGTGCACGGCGCGCTCGGGCAGGCCGGCCGCGGTGAGCAGCCGCGAGAGCTCCGCGGAAGAGGGCACGCGCGCCCGCGACAGGCCGAGGAAATACGCGAGGTTCTCGCAGCCGGTGAGGTGCGGATAGAGCCGCACCTGCTCCGGGACGTAGGCGATCTGCCGCCGCGCCGCGATGGGGTCGGGCTCCACGTGGGTGGAGCCCACGTGGGCGGCGCCGGAGGAAGGCCTGATGAAGCCGAGGAAGAGGCTCAGCGTGGTGGTCTTGCCCGCCCCGTTGGGGCCGAGGAGGCAAAACACCTCTCCGGCCGGGACCTCGAGATCGAGCGCGTCGAGCGCGGGGACGCCCCCGTAGGACTTCGAAAGCTTGTTCGCCGTAAGCATGGCAGGTCCGCCGGGGGCGATCGCCGCCGGCGGCGCACGCTATGCGATCGGCCCAACTGAAAGTCAATTGCAAATGTGATGCATCTACATTCGCGTCTCTCCTGAGCCTCGCGGTCGACGCGGCGCCGCCGCAGCTCCGCCGACCTCCCCTGGACGACGCGGCCGGAGGCCTGTTCGCCGGCGCCTCGCGGCGGGTCCGTGCGCTCCGGACGATCGCGTGGGTCGCCCCGGGGAGCGAGGGCGACCGCGCCCGGGGCTGGTTGGACGGCGGCGCTCCGCCCGAGGTCGCCTACCGGCTCCGCCCCGGCGCCCCGCGCGCGTGATACGGTGCCCGCCGCCGGCGCCCGGGGGGAGCGGAGCCTCGCTCGCCGCCGCGCGCGGCAGACAGGGGGACACGTGCGGCTGAAGGACAAGATCGCGCTCATCACCGGGGCGAGCAGGGGAATCGGGAGGGCCAGCGCGCTCGCGCTGGGCCGCGAGGGGGCCGTCGTGGTCGGCGTGGCGCGCACCGCGGCGGACCTGTCGGCGCTCGAGCGGGAGCTCGGCGCCGCGGGCGGGCGCGGGCTCATGATCGAGGCCGACGTCACCCGCGCCGCCTCCGTGGCCGCGTGCGTGGAGCGGGCGATCCGCGAGCTCGGGCGGATCGACATCCTCGTCAACAACGCGGGCATCGGCGGCTACCGGCCGTTCCTCGAGTGGTCCGAGGAGGACTACGACCGCATCATGGCGACCAACATGAAGGGGACGTGGCTGTTCTGCCGCGAGGTCATCCCCCACATGCGCCGCCAGGGCGGCGGCCACATCATCAACGTCGCCAGCGTCGCCGGCCTGCAGGGCTATCCCAACGAGGCCATCTACTGCGCGTCCAAGTTCGCGCAGGTCGGCCTGACGCAGGCGCTCGACCGCGAGTTCTGGCAGGAGAACATCAAGGTGAGCGCCGTCTGCCCGGGCGGCGTCGAGACCCACTTCGCCCTCGGCGACGGGCGCACCGCGGGCTCGGAGCGCATGCAGGGCTTCTCCACCGCGGAGGACGTCGCCGAGGCCGTGGTGCTCGCCGCGCTGCCGCGCGACCGCTCGCGCATCGTGCAGATCGTGATGCGGCCGATGAACGAGGCCACGTAGCGCCGCCCGCTCCGCGCGGACGACGGGCACATCGATCGTCGTCATCCCGGTCCTGCGGTGCCATAGTGGCTTCCACGTGAGGTCACGCTGCGCCGCGGCACGGCTCTTCCTGGTCTCGGCGGCGCTCGCCGGCGGCGCGGTCGCGCGCGCTCAGCCGCCCGCTGCGCCCTTGCGCGTCGAGTATCGCGCGGAGGCTGGATGCCCGACGGAGGCGGATTTTCGCGCGCGCGTCGGCGCCCGCCTCCGCCGGCAGGTCGGGGAGGGGGACGCGGCGAGCGCGTATGTGGTGACCATCGAGCGGAGCGAGCGCCGCTTCATCGGGCGCCTCGGCGTCCGCGCGGCGGGCGGGGCGGTGTCCGATCGCGATGTCGCGGGTGACACCTGCGACGATGTCGTCGCCGCGCTCGCGGTGGTGACCGCGCTCGCCATCGACGCCCAGGCCGGGGAGGCGCCCGCCGCGGTCGCGGCGCCGATGCCTTCCGCGTCCGCGAGCGCCGCCGCCGCGCCGCCGCCGCCGGCCAGCGCCCCGCTGGCAGGTACCCCGCGGGAAAGCGCCCCGCGGGCCGACAGCGCGTGGGCGCGGCCGCCCGCGCCAGCGGCGGACGTCGCGGCGCGCCTGACGCTCGGCGCGCAGCTCCTCTTCGGCGCGATGATCGGCCCGCCGTCCTTCGGCGCGCGCGTCTTCGCGGAGCCCCCGTTCGCCGCGACCGATGGCGGCGTCGGCCCGCTGCGCTTCGGCGCGGCCCTCGAGGCGTCCTCCGACACCCCGTCGACGGGCGGCGCGGCGTCGTTTCTGCTCGCCGCCCTCGCCGCCGACGCGTGTCCGATCGGCGCGGGGCTCGGCCCCGTGCGCTTCTCCCCCTGCGCGCGCGTCGAGGGCGGCCTCGTCGCGGCGCGCCGCCGAGGCGTCGCCCCGGCGCGCGAGGCGACGCGCGGGTGGCTCGCGTTCGCCCTGCCGGTGCGCGCTCGGCTGCCGCTCTGGGGCCCGCTCGCGCTCGACGCCGAGGCCGGGCTCCGCATGCCGCTGCTGCGCGACGGCTTCTTCGCCGAGGGCGCCGAGGTCGTCGCCCGCCCGCCGCCGGTCGAGGGCGTCTCCGCGCTCGGGCTCGGGCTCACGATTCCGTGATCCCGGCGCCCGCCTCCGAACATAGCTGCAGCAGACCATGAACAGCGCGATCTCAGCCGGCCACCCTGCGCGCGCGGAGGCGGCGCGCGACGCGGCCATGACGGCGCACGCGGAGCGCGCCGAGCAGGGCGCGCCGCCGCCCTCCGCGGAGCGCTACCGCGCGATGGTCGACGCGCATTTCGACTTCATCTGGCGCTCGCTGCGCGGGCTGGGCGTCCCCGCCGGGTCGGCCGACGACGCCGCGCAGCACGTCTTCCTGATCGCGTACCAGAAGCTCGGCGAGATCGCGCCCGGCCGCGAGCGTTCGTTCCTCTTCGGGACGGCGCTGGGGGTCGCGGCGAACGCGCGCCGGGCCGGGGCGCGCCGGCGTGAGCTCTGCGACGACGAGGCGACGGCGATCGCGGTCGACGGCGCGCCGAACCCGGAGCAGCTCGTCGAGATGAAGCAGGCGCGCGCGCTGCTCGACGAGGTGCTCGACGCGATGGAGGAGGACCTCCGCGTCGTCTTCGTCCTCTTCGAGCTCGAGGGCGTGCCGACGGAGGAGATCGCCGCGATGCTCGCGCTGGCGAAGGGGACCGTGGCGTCCCGCCTCCGCCGCGCGCGAGAGGAGTTTCGGGCGATCGCGAGGCGCGTCCAGGCGAGGGCGCTGCACGGCGGAGGCAAGCGATGACCGATCCGAAGCGGCTCGGAGAAGAGGAGACGACCGAGTTCGAGCGCGCGCTGCTCCGCTCGTGGAAGCGCGAGGCGCCGCCTGCTTCGGCGCGCGCGCGCGCGCTCGCCATCGCCGGGCTCGCTGTGGGGACGAGCGCCGCGCCCGGCGCGCCCGGCGCGCCCGGCGCATCCGCCGCGCCCGCGCCGAAGGCGGCGGCCGGCAAGCTGCTTTCGCTCGCGAAGTGGAGCCTCGGGGCGGCGATCGGCGTCGGGCTCGTCGGCGCGGGCGTCGCGCTCCTCCGTCCCTCGGCGCCCTCCTCCGCGGCGGCGACCTCGAGCGAGCCGCCGGCCGTGAGCGCGCCGCCCACCGCGGGCGAGCCGCCGGCCGTGAGCGCACCGCCCGTCGCGCCCGCGCCCGCGCCGGCGCCGGCGCCCTCCGAGCCTGCGACGCGCGCGCCGATCCCGGTCCAGGCGAGCGCCCCCCCGAGCCCAGCGCCCGCTGCCGCCGCGAGCCCGCCGCGCCCGAAGAGCGCGGCGCCGCGCTCGCGCTCCGCCCCTGTCGCGTCGACCGACACGCTCGGCGAGCAGGTCGCCATGATCGATCGCGCGCGCGACGCCCTTGGCGCCGGCGACGCGGCGGGGTGTCTCTCGGCGCTCGACGCCTACGACAGGAGGTTCCCCCGGAGCGCGATGGGCGAGGAGGCCACGGTGCTCCGCATCGAGGCGCTGATCCGCCTCGGCGATCGGGCCCGCGCGGCCGATCTCGGCCAGCGATTCCTCGCCTCGCGCCCGACGAGCCCGCACGCCGCCGGCGTGCGCGCGCTCCTCGGCGCGACGACGGAGCCGTGATCGAGCGGCGCGCGCGGACATGGCTCCTCGCGCGCGCGCCGGCGGCAACGTGCTTTTGAGGGCCCCGGAGAGTGGGCCTATCGTGGTCGGTTCGTCTGACGTGTCGAGCGCAGTCGACACGCGGTAGCTCAGCGGAGAGGTCTCTCATGGTTTGGTCATCATGGATCATGCGCCGCGCGCGGAAGGCAGCCGCGCTCGGAGCGGCGGTGGCGGGCCTCTCGCTGCCGGCGAGCGCCGCGGCGCAGCAGGCGCTCGCTCCGGGGTGGGAAGAGACCGAGCTCCGGGACGACATCGCCGAGCGGCGCGAGCGCGCCGCGCTCCTGGCCACGCACTTCCACGACGCGACAAGGCTGCACTCCATGGGGAAAGCGCTGCCGATCCTCGTCAGCGGTATCGGCGGGGTGAGCCTCGCGATGAGCCTGGCCGGGGACCTGGGTGCGCCGCCGCTCATCGCCTTCGCCTCCGGCTCCGCGACGTTGCTCGCCGGAGGCCTCGCCTCGCTGGCCGTGCCGGAGACCTACCGGCTCAACACCCTCGCGGCCACCACGCTGCTCTCGCAAGGGAGCTTGTGGCTCGGGCTCGCGTTCATCGAGGACGCCCCGTCCGCGAGGGTGACGCCGGTCGCGCTCTCGGCGGGCTGTTACGCGGCCGGCCTGCTCTCCGGTCTGAACCTGGCGCTGTCCGACTACACGCCAGTCTCCCGGCTTCGCGAAGACCACGCGCTGGTGGCGACGCCCGCGTGGCGCGCGCGGCTGTCCGGCGCGCAGATCGCGAGCATCGAGCGGGACCTTTTGGGCACCGCGCCTGCGATCCCGAGCTGGGCGATCTACCTTCCGGTCGCGCTCGGCAGCGTCGCGGCCACCGTGCCGGCGCTCGACGGCGATTTGCCGGTGGGACAGCGGATGTGGAGCTTGTCGCTCGGTCTCCTCAACGCCACCTGGTCGATCGCCGCCATGTTCGAGCGCGAGCATCCGGCGCAGTCCTACGAGCGGGACCTGCGCAGGGCCGGCCTGCGCGTCGCGCCGTCGGGACCCGACGGCAGCGCGGGCCTCACGGCCTCGGGCACGTTCTGATGGGTTGTCCCTCGAGCGCCTCCCAAGCTGCTCTCTCCGGGGCCGGCGCCCGGTGGGCCCCTGTCGTGGCCCGCCATCGCTCCGGGCTCTCCTCGGTCGATTGGGGAGGGCCCAGCGGGGGCTGCAGTGATCGTCACCATTTCGCGCCTCTTCGGGCGCTGATCAAGGAGTATTCGTCATGCGCAACATTCTTATCACCGTCTTCGTGTTCATCGCAGGGTGTGGCGATGATGCTCAGGTCGCGGGCAAGGTCGCTTGCGACTTCAACGGCACCGCCAGCGGTGTGACGGTCCATAGCTGCGGTGAGATCGACGACGACGGCACGGGTGAACAGGAGAGCCAGTGCAAGAGCTCCGGAGACGTCGAGGCCAAGCTCGTCGATAGCTGCTCTAGGGACGACGTCCTCGGCACCTGCATCCTCACCCGCGACGGCGAGACGATGACGCTGTATTATTATAGCTCGGAGATGGTCACGGAGGATGTCGTGAAGCCGATCTGCGAAGGAGTGAATGGCACCTGGACGGCGAGCTGACCACCTGTCGCGGCGCCGCCGCTCGGCGCACCTCCGTAGGCGCGAGCCCGGGGGCAAAGTGCAGCGATCCTTTCGGCGTGCACGGGAGGGGTGGACGACCTCCCCCTGACCGAGACGGACGTCGCGTCCGAGGCCCGCCGGTGCGGCGCCCTGCGGCACGCAGATGATGGCGAAGTTCATCGCGGATCCCGAGGCCCCCCTCTTCGCCTTCCGCATCCGTCGCGGCGAGCCGCTTCCCGTCAGATGCCGGCTCCGCGCACCAGAAGGACCATCCCCGTCCCCATCACGGCGGCGCCGGCATAGCGCAGCCCCCGCGACAGGGACTCTCGACCAGCGGCGAGCTCGCCGAGGACGAGACCGCAGAGATGAAGCACGGTCGTGCTCAGCAGAAAGCCCATGGCATACAGCGCCGGGCTGACCGCATGAGGCATCTCCAGGCCGTGGGCATGTCCGTGAAAGACACCGAACATCGCCACGCATCCGGAGAGTAGGAACGGTGAGGAGCCACGGGTCGTGGTGACGATGCCGAGGCCGAGCGCCGCGACCGACGCCGCGATGCAAAGCTCGCCCAGGGGCATGGGCCATCGCGCCATTCCCAGGAGGCCGCCGACCAGCATCGCGGCGACGAAGGTGGCGGGGATCCGGAGGAGGTGCTTTCCGCCGAGCTGCGAGCTGACGACACCGACGCTCACCATCGCGAGCAGGTGGTCCGCGCCGAACACCGGATGAAAGAGGCCCTTCAGAAATCCCGCATCGGCGCCGCCCGGGTGCGCCCAGCTCACGGTGGGCCACGAGACGAGCGTGGCGACGAGCAGGGCGCGCGCGCCGGGACGTGAGGCCCATCCCATCGTCTTTTGGATCGTGGATTTCATGAAGCGCCTCTCCTCGTCAGGCGTTCGCCGCGCGCGCTGCCGTCGATGCAGGATCGCTGTGGAAGAGCTTGTAGGCGAGCGCCGCGAGCAAGAGCTCGGTACCTGCGATGAGCACGTTCGGGTAGAGCGGGACGCCCGCGACGACCGGGAGCGGCACGTCGGGTCCCGCGAGCAGGCTGGTCCCCGGGATGAGCCACGTAATGTAGAAGAAGGGCGTCCAGATGATGACGACGATCCAGGCCGCCACGTTGAACCCGACCTGCGGCTCCATGGACCGCCGCCACATCATCCACAATCCGACGATCGTCACGCCACACAGGATGAGCAGCATGAGGGCGCCATGAAAGCGCGCGTGCTCATGCCATGCAGGGTTGAACAGGTGGGTTTTGTTCCAGTCCACGCCGACGGCGACGATGGCGCTGCTCGCCAGAACGAACGTGAGGACGACTCTTCCCAGGGTGCTTCGGTTCATGGTGATAGGCTCCTGATTCTCGTTGGTCGAAATAGCCCGCTTCCCTCATCAGGCCAACGTCCCTGAGATCGATGCGACCGACATGGCGGTGAGCCCGAGCTTTCCCTTCTGCGCATGATTGTTCATGGGCTCTCCTCGGTGAGTAAGACCATAGCCGCCCATTGACCAAAATAACAATATATTGATCCAATAGATCGATTTGATCTGATGATTGATCCGTGGTACGGTCGAATGTCGTGGACCTGCGACACCTCCGCTATTTCCTGGCCGTCGCCGAGGAGCGCCATTTTGGCCGCGCCGCGCGGCGACTGCACATCGTTCAGCCGGCGCTGAGCATGCAGATTCGGGCGCTCGAAAACGAGATCGGCGGCGCGCTGTTCGTGCGGACGAGTCGGCGCGTGGAGCTGACCGAAGCCGGCGCATTGCTGGTCGTCGAGGCGCAGCGGGCGGTCGCGCAGGCGGAGCGGGCCAAGGCGATCGTCCAGCAATCGCTGCGCGGCGACATCGGCAAAGTTCGCATCGGCTACGCGGGCAACGCGGTCCTCACTGGCAAGATGACGGACCACCTGCGAGCGTTCCGCGAAGCCCATCCTGCCGCGGAGATCGAGCTGCGCGAGATGCCACCTTCGAGACAGGCGGAAGCCGTGTTGACCGGCGAGGTCGACGTCGGCTACTGCGCGGCGTTCGCTCTCAAGGTAGATCCGCGGTTGAGCGTACGACCGATCGGCGCTTGGCCGCTGGTGGTCGCGATGGCAGAGGAGCACACGCTCGCGGCGCACAGGCGCGTGACGCCGAAGATGCTCGCCGGAGAGCCGCTCATCATGTTCCCATCGGAAGAGGCCGGCGACGACGCGCTGAAGAGAGTGATCCTCGTGATGGGACGCGAGCCGCGCCGGGTCCACCGCGCCGACACCACCTTGAGCATGCTGTCGTTGGCCGGCGCAGGGCTGGGCGTGGCGCTGGCTCCAAAACCGCTGATTCAGGTGAAGGTCCCTCGCATCGCCTATCGTCCGTTCGTCGCGCCGAAGGGCGTCTTCGCCGAGCTGCTCCTGATCGGCCGCGCTGACGAGACCGCCGGCGCTGTACGCGCCTTCGTGAAGCTAGCATCCGGCTCCTCGGATCGGGCCACCTCACGGTCGTAAGCTCCCTTTCGTCGATGTCGTCATTGCACGCACAGAATGCTCCGGAGAACGATCTCGACGCAAACGGCGCAGGGACGCAGAGGCGCAACAGCGGACAGGCGTCCTGCGCCCTTGCGCCCTTGCGCTCCCTAGAGCGACAAACGGGTTGAAACCGCTCGAATGAGCAGAAATTCGAACCGCCAAGGCGCCAAGGACGCCAAGATTTTGTTCTCTTCTTGGCGTTCTTGGCGTCCTTGGCGGTTCATTTCTCGGTCGATCAACGTGATCGTTGTTCTAGTAGAAGTCCGGGTGCACGCAGACGTCGACCCCGTTGTTGTCGAAGCCGAAGTGGTGGCCGACGTTCGCCTTGCACTTCAGGAAACCGCGGCACGTCCCGTGATTGTTGGGGTCGCAGTCGCCGTCGCCGAGAGCGCACGGCTCGTCCAACGTGCACCGCCCCGACGTCGAGACGCGGTCTTCGTTGAACTCCTTGAGCCCCGGCATCCACGGCAGGTCGCACACGTTGGTCGTGTCGCTCTCGCCGATGGCGTACCCGACGTCGGGACGACAGACCAGACCCGCCTTGCACTCCTCGTGCTTGTTGCAGTTCCCCTCGTAGATCTGGCACCCGCCGACCGAAGCGCAGTACCCGCTCGCGCTGCTCGACTGGCGAGCGCCGGGCTCGACGCAGACGTCGAAGACGTCGGGCAAGCCCACGAGGGCGCCGTTGTTGCTGCCACAGACGAGGCCGGTCTTGCAATCGAAGTCCGAGTCGCAGTCGCCCTCGCCAACGCCGCACTTGCAATCGGGAGAGCAGAAACCATCGTCGATGTCGCTGGTGTCGAACGGCCCGCACGTGAGCGCGTCCATGACCCATGCCGCGAAGCTGTAGCTGTGTATGTTGAAGTTGGAAGACGCGTGGATCCCCTCGAGCGTCCACTCGCCGTTCGGGTGCGCGCTCTGCCAGATGGGGCCGCCTTGATCGCCGGAGATGTAGTCCCACACCACGCCCGTCACCATCATGTGAGACTTTGTCTGGGTGTCCGGCTTGACGCCCGCCGTGTCGTCGTACGAGAACCCCCACACCTCGTCGTCCAGCGCGCTCTCCTCGATCGCTCCCCTCTCGCTCCTGAAGAACGAGAACGTCATCGCAGGGGCGTCCAGGTGCACGGTGCTCGCGAGGTGAGCGAGCGCGACGTCGACCTTGCCGTAGCCGTCGAGATAGCCAAGGTGCCAGTCGGCAAGCGGGTGCTTGTAGATCCTGTCCACGTTGGCGACGACGCCGGTCGTGGAGACCACCGAGTAGGTCGCGTCCAGGTCATGGGCGCAGCCCTCGCTCGTCAGGACCCAGTTCGAGTCGCTGCCGGCCTCGAGCAGATGGTCCGGGAGGAACACGGCGGAACACCTGTTGGCGCCATCTACCCTCCAGCGGCCGACGCGGCCTGATAAGTTCCCGGCGATGCCGAGGTCCAGCGCGAGCTGGGACGCTTGCACCTCCTCGGCGTCCGCGGCGTCGGAGCTCTCGGTCTCCGGGGTCTCGGAGACGCAGCCAGCAAGCGCCGCCGCGAGCATCGCGAACCTTAACCGAACGATCGTCTTCATCTTTTTCTCCTCGCCGCCATCTCTCGGTGGCCGGCATCGGACGATTGCCCCCATGCCTTCCTCTGCGTGGGGCCGTGCTGGCGAGCTCTCGGAGTCACGGTCGCGGCATGGCCTGCCGCTCCTCGGCGCTTCCGCGCTCCCCGGGTATCCACGCAACGCCCATGCCGGGCGATGCTCCGCGGATGTCCCGCCCGGCCCACGACGCCCCGTGAGAGAGCACCGGGGCGCCACCGTGGCGAATCGTGCAGAACTGTGCGGGATCGAACGGAGAGAAGCGTCCCGACGACTGAACTCCTCCGTGAAAGCAGCGAGGGCAGCGAGCGCGCGCCGCGCGCAGGTCGCCGGGGCACGCTGGCACGCTGGCACGCTGGCACGCTGGCACGCTGGCACGCTGGCACGGACACAACCGGGGGCACGCGCGCCTCGCTAGCTCGCGAGCGTTACAGCGCAGTAGAGTCGACGTGACCTGGTTCGCAGCGCGTGACGGGTGGAAATGCGTCGCCTTGAAGGTTGATCACGAACTTCGACAGCTCTTTCTGGACCTCAAGGGCCCGCGCGGAACCAGCGCGGGGCCCGGGGTCGGCGGTCACCTCGCCGGCGTCATCGATCCCGGCGCAGGTCCGGGGAGCTCAGGTGTCGGCTCGACGGCGGCGACGGCTTGGTCCCGGATACGATGTATCCGACGCTGCCGCCGGCGCTCGCGTACGTCTTCTGGGCGATCGCCTCCGCGTTGCTGCGGACGGCGGCCATCGCCGCCGCCCAGCAGTCCTCGAACTCGCGCTCCTCGCCGCCGCCGGCGAGGAAATAGCGATGCGTGTCGGCGCGGCTCCAGATCCAGAAGTCGCGCCGGGCGAAGTCGGCGATCTCCTCCACGGTCGCGCGCTGCTCCGCGGACGCATAGGGCGGCAGGACCGCGCCCGCCTTGTCGTTGAGATAGACCTGGATGTCGATGAGACCGTGCCTGGCGAAGAGCTCGGGGACGAGCTCGCCCATCGAGTTGTTCCCTTCGCCGAGGGCCGCCTTGCCCCGCTCGCACAGGAGCTGGAAGCGGACGAGGGTGACGGTCTGCTCCACCGGCGCCCGCAGCGCGGCCGCGTCGAGCAGGGCGCCGGCCAAGTTGTTCGGCTCGGCCGCGGCCACGAGCCCGCCCGGCCTCGCGACCCGGACCATCTCGGCGATCATCGCGCCCGGATCCGCGGCGTGGATCAGCACCGTCTGGCACGTCACGAGATCGAACGTGTCGGCCTCGAACGGCAGCCGCTCGGCGACCGCGACCTGATAGCGAAACCGCTCCGCCTCCCCGCGCGCCGCCGCGCGCTCGGCGGCCTTTTCGACCCAGACGGGATCGCGGTCCACGCCGGTGATGCGGGCCGCCCTGGGCAGAACGCCGCCGAGCACACGGCCCCAGTGCCCGACGCCGCACCCGACGTCGAGCACCTCGCGCACGCGGCTCAGGCCCCAGCGCCGCGCGAGGAGCTCGACGTAGTCGCGATTCCACCAGCCGTCGCGCGTGTCGCCGAAGTACTCGGCCGAATGCGAGGGGTTACCGGAGAATTCATTTCCCATGACAGCACACCTTGGTCGGGCCTCACGAGCAGGGGAGTCCAACGTATCGCCTCCGGTGCGCTGGCGGCAACTCGTGGCCGCCGGGAGCGCGCGCGTTGGGGCGGCGCGCGGGAGCGCGCGCGTCGCGACGCCGTCACAGGGACTCGAGATAGGCGACGAGGGCGCGCCGATCCTCGGCCGACAGGTGGGCGGTGTGTCCCATGGAGCCGTCCACCCCCTGGAGCAGCGCGAGCAGCGTCGGGTAGCGGCCGTCGTGGTAGTACGGCGCGGACCTGCCGACGAAGCGCAGCGAGGGGGTATCGAAGGCGCGCACGGCCTCGAAGCGGGTCGCGCTCCGCACGTCGTGGCGCGCGCCGTCGGTGGTCAGCTCGTCGCCCAGGTGGCAGCTCGAGCAGCCCGCCTCGCGGGCATGGAACAGCGCCTCGCCGCGCGCGGCGAGGGCGGCGCGCGCGCTGGCCGCCATGGCGCCTGCGTGTGCGGCGCCTGCCCCCTCTGCGCCGGCCGGCGGCGGCGCCACGAGCGCGGCGCGCTCCTCGGCCGTGAGGTCCTCCGCGCCGCCGGGCGGCTCCATGGCGCGGAGGTAGGCGAAGATCGCGTCGCGCTCGCCCGCGGTCAGCCCGGCGCCTCCGAGCCGCGACAGGGTCCGGGCGAAGTGGCCCTCCAGGTCCTTCTTGTCCCCCAACCACCCGTACGGCGCGGTACCGACGAGCCGCCCCATCAGCATCGGCGTCTGGCGCGGGCCCTCGGGCGTCGACCACGTGAGCGCGTCGTCGCGGCCGTCGGGGTGGCAGCTCGCGCACGCTCGGCCGTCGAACGCGATGCGCCGCCCGCCGGCCGCGTGAAAGAGCCGCTGGCCCTCCGCGCGCTGCTCGTCGAGGCGCGACGCGCGGGGCAGGACCACGACCGGCAGCTCGCCCGAGAGCTCCTTGCTGGGGGCGCTGATCACGGCCGACGCCGGGGCGCGGACGGCGGGCAGGATCGTCAGCTCGCCGTCGAACCGGGTGAAGACCACGGCGCGCCCGCGCGCGCCGTCGACGGCGATGGCGGTGGGCCCGAAGCCCACGCGGGCGCGGTAGAGCTCGCGATCCCGCGCCGACCCGGCCGCGCCCGGCTGGCCGGGGATCGCGGCGCGGGCGTCGTAGACGATCACCTCGTCGCGGCCGAGGCAGGCGACGAGCAAGACCTCCTCGGCGGGCGCGATCGCGGCCGCGCGCGGGAGCTGGCAGCCGTGGGTCCCGAGGTGGGTCGACACCGGCGGGACGTCCGCGCGCTCGCCCGCCGCGTCGACGACCGCGATCTGATGGATCACGGTCTGGGCGAGCGCGGCCCCGTAGCCGCCGCTGTTCGCCTCGCGCCCCGGGTCCACGAGCGCGATGGGCGCGAACACCGCGCCGCTCGGCGCGCGCGCCAGCGCGAAGCCCTGCGAGCCGCGGCGCTCGACGCGCACCCGCGCGGGCGCGTCGGACGGCAGGAGGCCCTCCAGCCCGCGGGGCGCGCTCCGAAGCGCCCCGCTCGGCATGAGACGCGGAGCCGTGGGCTTCTTCCCGACGACGGTCCGACGGCGCCACTCCACGCCGTCGGTCGAGAGCTCCCGGGCCGCGGTCGGGGCGCCGCCATCGGCGAGCGCCACGGCGCTGATGCGTCCGCCCACCGCGTGGGCGACGAGCGCGCGCCGGCCGTCGGCCGACGCGACGACCGCGGCGGGATCCCGAGCGAGCGGGAGCTCGCCGAGGCGCCGGAGATCGGCGGTCGCGAAGCTGGTGAGCGCCGGCTCCCACCGGCTCGCGACGAGCAGCGTCGCGCGGTCCGGGGTCATCGCGAGGCCCACCGGCTCGCGCGCCACGGGCACGAGGCAGCGGCGCGCGAGCGGGGCGGCGGCGTCGGTCGGCTCGAGCACCTCGAGCAGGCCGCGATCGCGCAGCGAGGCCACGACGCGGCCGTCGCCCAGCACGATCACCTGGGCGGGCCGGCCCGCGAGCGGGGTGCGCGCGAGGGCGGCGCGGGCGTCGAGGTCGACCGTGTGGAGCGCGCGATCGTCCTCGTCGGCGACGAAGGCGAGGGTGCGGCCATCGAGCTCGGCGAGGGCGACGCCGGAGCCGGTATGCGTCGGATCGAGCGGCGCGGGCGCGGGGGCAGGGGCGCGCCGGGCGCAGGAGGGGGGAGGGGAGGGCGGAGGCGTCGAGCCGGCGGCGGGGGGGCTCGGCGAAGGCGGGGGCGCGTCGCGCGGGGCGGGGGTGCAGGCGGAGAGGACGAGGGCGAGGGCGGTCGGGGCGGCGGCTCTCATGCCCGGACCATCGGGGCGGCAGGCGGGAGTGTGACCGGCGGCCCGACGGATCTTTCCGGAGGCCGAAGAGCGCTCGAGGATAGCGATTTTCCTCGCCTTCGCTTGAGCGGTCTAAAACCGTCATCGATGGTTCCGCGCCATCGCTGTGTGGGATCACGCGGGGATAGGGCATCCCTATGCCGAACGCGTCTTGCCGCTTCTTCAGGTCGCTGCCCCGCACGCCGCTCCCGCTCCGCCGCGGAGACCCTCCGCTCCGTGCCACCGCAAGACGGCCACCCCGCCGGGATCATGCCAGCACCTGCGGATGCACTTTACTGGTCCAGCAATCTTACATGGCCAGCATGAGAAGAGCAATCTGCACCCATGCTCGGCCATGCCCGAATCGCGCGACACGCAGCTCTGACGACGAGCCCCAGCTAGCAGGATCCGCGGGGTTGCCGATGCCCCGCCCTCGCCGGGTCTCCGCAGCGGCGGCCTATCTTCGGAGATGCGTAGATAGGTCGCGGAAGCCGCTGCCTATTCAGGGGATGCGCAGATATGCCGCGGAGCGCCGCGACCTGTTCGTGGGAATACGGAGATTGGCCGCGGTGCCTCGCCGTCTACATGCTATGACCCGCCGCTAGGCCCTGCGACGCAGCTGATTGCGACGTTCGGAGGCGGAGGCCCCAGTCGGACCATGCCAGTCGATCATCGGCGACGCGTCTCGGGGCGCCGACCGTGGAAACCAAGCACGATGCCGCACAACTATGAGATCGATCTGCAGCGACTCTCGCAACGTCTGGCGCAGCACGGTTTTGGCACACGATCCGCACCCTACTTCGGCACGGCGCACCGCAGCATACCCGGCCCACACACTTCAGGAGAGCTCACGCTTGACCACGTCAAATTCTGAGTCACCGACCGTGCGGCGAGCAAAGCGCTCTTCCTCAAGGCACTCGAACCGCTCGGCGCAGCTGTTGTCTCGGCGGGGCCGCCGACGTACGGTGTCGAGCTTGGCCGAAGAGTATGTGACGGTTCGCTACCGTTGGGCCCCGCGAATTCGATCCGACGGATTGCGCCCCCTCGGAACGGCGCGCTTAAAGCGCCCCATGGGCGCGCATGGGCTCGCGCGGTCGAGCGCTTCATGTGCTCGCATGTGCTCCCATGCCGTCGAGCGCTCCACGCGCCCCCACGCGATCGAGCGCTCGCCGCGTCAACTCCGGGTTGACACTGTGTACTGCCGCGCGTGACGACTCCGGGCGCGCCGCTGGTTCCACGCAGCGCGACCACGCATTCCTGGCGAAATCATCCAACGATATCGGATATCTGCCGTCGTCGCCGGCGACCTGGCGTGTGGACCGCGCATTGCTAGAAGCCTGCTGTGGCGAGCGAAGCGCACAGCTCCTCCGGACCGGGGGCGCTGGCGCGGCGCCGTCAGATCTTCAACTTACTTGGACAAAGGATTGGAACGATGAACCTTCGATCGACGTTCGCTCGTCATGTGCTGCTCGCCCTTGGCGCCGCCGGTATCGTCGCGACCGGCTGCCTCTCCGAAGAGGAAGCCCTGCTGGAGATGGGCACCGTGGAAGGCGCGGCGAGCACCGCGCGGCTTGAGGGCGAGTCGCAGTCGTGGTCCACCTCGTCGGGGGACGGGATCGACGCGAGCTCGAGCTCCGTGCGGCTCAAGGCGAACGCCAGCGGCGACTACTTCCAGTTTTCGAAGTCGGTGGCCGCGGGTGAGTACAGGGTCGTGGTGCGGTATGCCCAGCGGAACATCTACGGCAATTACCGGCTCGATCTGAACGGCTCCTCCGCGGGGAACCTCGACGGTTATTCCTCCTCGTCGAGCGACAGCTGGAAGACCGCGACGCTCGGCACGAGGAGCCTCTCGGGCAACGTCGCGTTCAAGCTGGTGTCCACGGGCAAGAGCTCCAGCGCGACGGACTACGATATCAAGATCGATTACATCGAGCTCGTGCCGACGGGCAGCAGCGGCACCGGCGGAAGCGGCGGCAGCGGTTCGAGCAGCAGCAGCTCGGCGTCGAGCTCCTCGTCGAGCGGCGCGGGCGGGAGCGGCGGCAGCACCACGACCGGGAGCGGCGGGGTCGTCGACTCGACGATCGTCGTGCGATCCGGCCAGGTCTACGACGGCGGCGGCAGGCGGTTCATCGCCGGCAGCGCGCTCGGCGACGGCAGCCAGTCCGAGAGCCAGAAGCCGGTGTTCAAGCTGGAGGACGGCGCGGTGCTGAGGAACGTGGTCCTCGGCGCGCCGGCGGCCGACGGCATCCACACCTACGGGAACGTCACGCTGGAGAACATCGTCTGGGAGGACATCGGCGAGGACGCCCTCACCGTCAAGGCCTCCGGCACCGTCGTGCTCAACGGCGGCTCGGCCGTGAACGGCGAAGACAAGGTGTTCCAGATCAACGCGGCCAGCACCTTCCGGGTCTCGAACTTCCGGGCGTCCAACGCGGGCAAGTTCATCCGGCAGAACGGCGGCACCACGTTCAAGGTCGACGTCGTCATCGACGGTTGCGACATCTCCCACATGGATGAGGCCATCTTCAGGACGGACAGCAGCACCAGCACCGTCACGATGAGGAACACGCGCTACAGCGACATCGGCGACGCGCTGTTCATCGGCCTGTCGTCGTCCCGGATCACGACCTCGAACAACACCGAGTACTGACGCCTTCGCAGGCTCGACGCGCCCCACGAAGGCTGGACGCGCCCCACGCAGGCTCGCGCCCCACGCAGGCTCGCGCCCCACGCAGGCGTGCCGCGCTACCGCGAGCGCTGCTCGCCTGCGTGGAGGCCGCGCAGCACGATCGAGAGCCCACCGAAGAACTCCTGCTCCGGCGGCACGCGCCGCGCGTCGCGGGCCGTCGCCGAGAGGAACGGGTAGTCCTCCTCGGAGAGCGCCGCCAGCTGCGTCGTGCCCTCGCCCGCGAGCGGCCCGAGGTGCTCGGCCTGGAGCGCGCCGATGACGTAGCTGATCAGGCTGCGAAAGGCGATGACCCGCTGCGCCCCGGCGAAGCCCGCCTCGGTCAGCACCCCGAGCAACGCCTCGCCGAACCGGCGCACCCCCTCGGAGCTGTGCCGATGCGTCAGCGTCAACGGGACCACCGACGGGTGCGCGCGCACGGCGTCGCGCACGCGCGCGACGAGGAGCGTCACCCGCTGCGTCCACGCGGCGCGCGCCGGCACCTCGACGTCGACGGCGCCGAGCACCAGGTCGAGCACCAGCCGCTCGAGCTGCTCGCGATCGCTCACGTACCGGTAAAGCGCCATCGTGCTCATCCCCAGCTCCCCGGCGACCGCGCGCATCGAGAGCGCCGCGAGCCCCTCACGGTCGATGACCGCGAGCGCGGCGGCGGCGATGCCTGGCTGAGTGAGCGAGCGCGATCGGGGCATGGCCTTGACAGCGTACCGCGTACGCGTATGTTGGGTAAGTATACACCGTACGCCTACGGACCGCCGACAAGTGACGAGGCGCGTGCGGGAGGAGGAAAGCTCGATGTCCGAGCGGTTGAAGCCCGGCGCCGTCGTCGCCGGTCGGGATCTCGTGAGCGTCACCGGCGCGCCCGTCCGCGTCCCGGATCCGGCGCGGCTGACGCACCTGCAGTTCCGGCGCTTCGCCGGCTGCCCTGTCTGCAACCTGCACCTGCGCTCCTTCGCGCGTCGCCACGCCGAGGTCACCGCCGCGGGCGTCGTCGAGGTGGTGCTGTTCCATTCGCCCGCCGACGAGCTGCGCGCGCACGTGGCCGACCTGCCGTTCGCGGTCGTCGCCGACCCGGACAAGCGGCTGTACGGCGAGTTCGGCGTCGAGTCCGCGCCCCGCGCGCTCCTGGATCCGCGCGCCTACTGGCCGATCCTCAGGGCGATCGCGGCGAGCCTGCCCGCGGTCCTGGCGCGGCGGCAGCCGGCCCCCTCGCGCAATCCGCACGGCGGCCGGCTCGGCCTGCCGGCCGATCTGCTGATCGCGGGCGACGGGCGGGTGCTCGCCGTGAAGTACGGCGAGCACGTCGACGATCAGTGGTCGGTCGACGAGCTCGTGGCCCTGACGCGCGCGGAGCGGAGCCGCGGGAACTCGATGTGACCCTCGCGCGCCGCGCGACTCTGCAGGTCACGAGGCCACGAAAAAATTGCGCGTCAGGGCGGGCTCGCCGAGCCCTGCACCCATGCGACGTGTGACGCCAGGGACCAGCGTGTGGGCTCCTGCGAAAGCAGGAGACCGTGGGCGCGACCGCCGAGCCGACCCCCGATACCCACATCCGAATCGACATGAGCGCGAGGAGAACCTCTCAACGATCTCCCACCTTTCGTCGCGCTCCCGGAGCGGGGCGGGCACCACCCGGGTCGACCGCGCTCCATGGCAATGGATCTAGCGCCCGCGCGCTGTCAAATGGTATCACCGTGTCACGGCTCGCTTGCTCCTAGGCTCGACCGTTCCAGCATCAAGGTATTCACGGGTTTCTCCTACCTGTTCGCACCTGGTGTCTCGACGGCGATCGGCGCTCGTTTCGATCGGCGCTCGGTTGTCCCCCCATCGCGAGGGGCCTGCGGAGGCGCGCCGGGAATCGCCACTTCTGGCCGCCTTGCAAGGAACCGATGGACAACAGGCTCGGCTCGCTCTCGTCGACGACGCTGCTGAACGGCACGCCCACGCCGATGGCCCTGCTCTCCGGCACGGGGCAGGTGATCGCCTGCAGCCCCGCCTGGGAGCAGCGCGTCGGCCCTCCCGGGCTGCTCCTCGAGCGCGTCCACGAGGGCGATCGCGGCGAGCTGTCGGCGCGGATGGCGGCCGCGCGCGACGCGGCGGGCAGCACCTCCGCGACGGCGCGCCTCGTGGACGCCCGCGGCAAGGTCACCTCGATGCAATGGACCCTGTGGCGCGCCGACGACACGGCGCTCTGGGCCGCCGTGAAGCCCGATCGCGAGGCGTGGGAGACGCAGGCGCGCATCCTCGTCGACGTGTTCCAGACCATGGATGCGGTGATCTGGGCCACCGACAAGGAGGGCGTCCTCCGGGTCTCCGACGGCAACGGGCTCGCGCACTTCGGGATCAAGCCAGGTCAGATCGTCGGAATGACCATGCGCGATCTCTATGGCGAGGGCTCGCAGGTCCTCGAGCTGTGCAGGCGCGTGCTCGCCGGCGAGACGATCCGCACGGACACCGTGGCCGACGGCGTGCACTGGATCGTGCACTACGCGCCCCACCGCGGCGACGACGGCGAGGTCGACGGCGTCCAGACGTTCGGTATCAACCTGGCCGACCACGTGACCCTCGCCGCGCAGGCGGAGCTGCTCCGCACGTGCATCGACAGCATGCCGATCATCATCTGGGCGTTCGACAAGGATGGCATCTGCATGGTGGCGCAGGGCGGGGCGCTCGCGCAGGTCGACGCCGTGGAGCGAAACGGCGTCGGCAAGCACATGCTCGAGCTCTGCGGCAGCTCGCCCGACGTGCGCGAGGCGTTCCAGCGCGCCCTCGCCGGGGAGATCGCGCACACCGAGCAGATCCGGCAAGACAGGATCTGGCGGACCAGGTTCGTCCCGCAGAAGGACGTCCTCGGCGCGATCATCGGCGTCGGCGCCATCAGCGAGGATGTCACGCAGCAGCGCCGCGTCGACCAGCAGCTGCGCGAGCAGCTGCGGCTCACCCAGCAACAGCAGGAGTCGATCGCGCGGCTGTCGAGCCCGATCATCGAGGTCTGGCAGGACGTGCTCATCGTCCCCTTGATCGGCTCGGTCGACGCCGAGCGCGCGGCGATGGTGATGGAGTCACTGCTCGCGGCCGTCGTGGAGCGGCAGGCGGCCTTCGCCGTCCTCGACCTCACCGGCCTCGATTCGGTCGACACGACGACGGCGCAGCACCTCATCAAGATCACGAACGGGCTCACGCTGCTCGGCTGCCGGGCCGTGGTCACCGGGATCCGGCCGCCGGTCGCGCAGACGATGGTCGGGCTGGGCTTCGATCTCTCGCAGGTATGCACGCTGCGCAGCCTGAAGGAGGCGCTCCGCTGGTGCATGAGCGAGGCGCGCCGCGGGTCGAGCGACGCGCGCCTCGGGTCGGGCGCGGCGCGCCTCGGGTCGGGCGCGGCGCGGCGCGGCTGAGGCCCCGCGCCGCGCCGGCCGGGTCGCGCGCGCGGCGAGGCGCGCGCCGCCCGCTCACCCGGGGCTCGACGGATCCGCCGGGTCCGTGCCGGCGTCGCGCTCGTCGCCGTCGCGGATGCCGTCGCCGTCGCGGTCGACGCCGCACCGCGGGCCCGCGCCGGGCGGCATGCACGTGTACGTCACGCGGTGGCCGGTGAGCACCGAGAACCAGCGCAGGCCGACGTCGCCGACCGGCGGGGCCGCGCTCCGATCCGTGATGAACTGGCCACCTCCGACGTAGAGCAGGCCGACCTCCTCCAGGAGGAAGGGGACCTTCGCCACGAGGTCGCACTCCCCGGCCTCGGCGCGGTCGACGAGCAGGTCGACGCGCGGCCAGGCCGCCGCCGCGTTGTGCGCGCCGAGCGTGACCTGCTGGCCGACGATCGGCGCGAGGTTCGTGTCGAACGCGAGCATGAACTCCACCGCTTGCCGGCGCAGGACCTCCCCGGAGGGGCCGAGCGGGAAGCCGTTCGGCGAGAACACGCTCTCCTCGAACCCGATCGCCTGGTGGAACCGGAAGAGCGTGTCCATGACGCCATCGTGCATGAACCCGAAGCCGCGGATCTGGTCGCCCATGAAGCCGTTGTCCCCGGGGTGGAAGAGGCTCGGGACCGCGGCCATGCCGAACATACCGACCTTCTGGTACAGGTTGCGCAGGTGGGGGTTCTTGAAGCTCTGGCCGTTCTCCTGTCCGATGCTCGAGCCGTCGGACCCGAAGAAGCCGGGGAACGGCTCGCCGGCGGCGGCGTTCCCGTCGGGGTCCAGCGTGTGGCAGGTCGCGCACGAGAACGTGCCGTCGCCGCCCTCGCGGACGAAGTGATCGCGCCCGGCCTGCTGATCGGGGGTGAGGGAGTTGTCGAGGTTCCGGATCGGGTTCGGCGGATACGTCAGCTGGAGGATGAAGTCGGTGAACGCCTCCATGTCCTCGTCCGGGATGGGCGCGTGCCGGCCGAGCAGGTTCGTGAAGCCGGTCTGGAACTTCTTGAACGCCGCGCGCTCGTCGAACGCCCCGCTGTCCGGCTGCGCCGTGGGCTCGTCGTTGCCGCCCGTGCGGTCGCCGCGCCAGTGCATCGGCCCGTGGTTGGCCATGCCGCGCAGGCTCTGGGTCGTCATCGGCCCCTTCATGGGCTTCAGCGAGGTGTCGGCGGGGAACGGCGGGTTGATGCTCGTGAACGGCCCGGGGTTCGCCTGGGTGGTCGCGTCCGGGTTGCCGAGGTCCCAGGCGATGCTGTCGAGATCGCCGAACACGTGGCAGCTCGCGCACGACGAGTCGCCGTGGCTCGACGAGAGGCGCGCGTCGTGGAGGAAAACCCGCCCGCGGACCACGCTCTCCGGCTCGGGGTTGTGGAGCGGGAGGTGCGCGAGCTCGGCGCGCGTAGCCGTGTCGACGATCGAGATGGAGTTGTCGAAGCGCGTGAGCACGTACAGCCGGCCGCGCGGCTGATCGAGCGCGAGCCCGCTCGGCCCGCCGCCCGTGACCTGGATCTGGCTCGCGAGGCTCGGCGTGAAGGTGTCGCTCTCCAGCTGGGCCGTGTCGAACACGCCGACCTTGCTCGACCCGAACGCGGCCACGTAGAGCTTCGAGCCGTCGCTGGTCACCGCCATGTCGACCGGCGTGGCCAGGCTCTTCTCGCTCTCCGCGTTGGGCACGGGGGCGCAGCACGTCGAGTAATCGATGTGCTTGTTCAGGTGTCGCGGCAGGGCGGAGCCGCCGCCGAGCACGGTGATCCGGCTCTCGTGCAGGTGCCCCCGGACGCTCGAGCCGGCGAAGATGCCCGGGCCCTCGAAGCGCTCGAGGTTGAACGCCTCGGTGTTGGAGACATAGACCTTTCCGTTCGCCGGGTTGACGACCATGTTGTAGAGGATGGTGCCCACGCCGGTGAAGTAGCCGGCGCTGCCGGGGCGCTGCTGCGGGGGCGTCGCCATGGCGTCGATGACGAAGACGTCCTTGTCCGGCAGCGAGAACATGACCTCGTCGTCCCAGGCGCGGCCCGCGATATCGACCCAGTGGTCGCCGTCTTGGCGGACGATGAGCGACGTCGACGGCTGCGGCTCGCCGAGGAAGTTGGTGAGCGGCGGCGGCAGCCCGCCGCCCTCCTCCACGAGCACGCGGTGCACGGCGGTGGTGCGGTTGCCGGTGTGGAAGCCCGCGGCGTACACCGAGGCCCCGTCCGGGCTGACGGCGAGCGCCCTCGGGGTGTCGGTGAAGAAGGTGAGGATCGAGAGGGGCGAGCCGCCCAGCGAGGCGTCGTTCACGGCCGTGCCGGCGTCGAACACCCAGACGTCCGCGCGGCCGACCCCGGGCGTCGTCAGCTGCGGATCGAACGGCGCGTTCTGGCCGCGGTGGGCGGTGGTGATGAAGGCGCGCGAGCGCTCGGGGCCCGCGAAGACGATGTCGCGCGGCTCGTCCCCGACGAGGAGCGTGCGCACGACGCGCGGATACCGCGGGAACGACACGTCGACGACGCTGACGCTGTCCGAGAGGTGATTGACGACCCACACCTCGTGGTCGCTGCGCGCGGCCACGGCGACGGGCTCGAGGCCCACGCTGACGGAGGAGAGGTGGGAGAGGCCGCCCGAGGTGACGCGAAAGATCTCCAGGCGATTGTCGGGCGTATTGGCCGCGAGGAGCAGGGTGCGGTCGGGCGAGAGCGCGAGCGGCCTGACCTGGCCGCTCTCGAAGAGCGTATACGAAGGCGCGGCCTCCGCCTGGCGCCCGGCCAGGAGGCCCGCGAAAGCGGCGGCGGTGACCAGCAGGGAACTGGGAGAGCGTGGATCACGATGTAGGAGCATCCTGACCTCCTTGCGGGGTTAAGAACGGGATATCCCCTCAGGATAGAACCGCACGGCTGCGCTCTGGAATCAAGTGTTTCGTGCATTCGTCGATGCGCGCGGCCCCGCATTCGTCCCCCGCGGGAGCGGCGCTCCTGGATCGACGCATGCATTGGCGGAATGAGCGCGGGCGCCGATTGCGCCGCAGAGTCGCCCGCTTATCGTGCTCACCCCGGGCAGGACGGGTGGCTCAGGTTACAACTTCGCGCGCGGCGAGCTGCCCCGCGATGAGCTCCGCATACACGCCCTGCTGCGCGACCAGCTCGGCGTGCGTCCCCCGCTCTACGAGCCTGCCCTGGTCCATGACCAGGATGACGTCCGCGTCCCGGATGGTGCTCAGCCGATGGGCGATGACGATGCGCGTGCAGCGGAGGCCCGCGAGCTGCTCTTGCACCTTGCGCTCGGTGATCGCGTCGAGCGCGCTCGTGGCCTCGTCGAGCAGCAGGATGGCCGGCTCGCGGACGAGCGCGCGGGCGAGCGCGACGCGCTGCCGCTGGCCGCCGGAGAGCGAGCCGCCCCCGTCGAGCAGGAGCGTCTCGTAGCCCATCGGCATCTTCACGATCTCGTCGTGGATCTGCGCCCGCTCCGCCGCGCGCTGGACCGCCTCGAAGGTCAGATCCGGATCGGAGAAGGCGATGTTGTCCCGGATCGAGGTGCCGAAGAGATAAGGGCGCTGGGCGACGATGCCGAGCTGGCGCCGGACCGAGCGCAGCTCGAGCTCGCGCAGGTTCGCGCCGTCGTAGAGGACGCGGCCCGACGAGGGCGCGTAGAGGCCCAGGAGGAGGCTCGCTAGCGTCGATTTGCCCGACCCGGAGCGCCCCACGACGGCGACGAGCTGGCCGGGGGCCACGCGCACCGAGACGTCGTCCACGACGAGCGGATCGAGCGGCCCGTAGCGGAACGACACCCCGTCGAGCTCGATGGCGCCGCGGAGCCTCTGCGACGCGCGCGCGGCGGACGGCTCCTGCTCGAGCGGCGCCCGGAGCACCTCGTCGATGCGCTCCGCATAGCCGTCGAGGAGCTGGAGCTGCGCGGCGGTGGCGGCGAGGCTCGACAGCGGGCCGAGCAGGCCGACGGCGAAGGTGTTGAGGGCCAGCATCGATCCGAGCGAGAGCTCGCCGGTCAGGACCTGGCCGGCGCCGATCAAGAGCACGACGAGCGGCGCGCCCATGGTCACCGTGGCGTTCACCGACTCGGAGAGCGCGCTGAGCCGGCCGCCCCGCAGCGAGGTGTTGAGGACCTCGACGAAGAGGTCCGACCAGTGGACCTCGGCCCGCTGCTCGCATCCCATGCCCTTGAGCGTCTCCATCCCTGCGAGCATCTCGATCTGATAGCCCTGGAGGCGCGCCTGCTTCGTGAGCAAGGTGGCGTTGATCTCCTTCTGCTTCGGGCGCACCAGCAGCACGGCCGCGATCTGGAGCGCGCCGAGCGCGATCACGACGGCGCCCAGCGTGGCGCTCACCAGGAGCAGGAGGAAGAGGTAGAGGAGGACCATCGCTCCGTCGAGCAGCGCCGAGAAGACGCTGGCGGTGAGGATCTCGCGGATGGTCGTGTTGCTGTTCAACCTCATCATGAGATCGCCCGCGGATCTCCGCTGAAAGAAGGCGTAGGGGAGCGAGATGAGGCGATCGAGGAAGCTCGCGGTCATCCTCGCGTCGAAGATCGCGCGGAGCTTCAGGAGCAGGTGCGAGCGGACCATCGACGCGAGGAAATGGAAGCAAACGATCGACGCCAGCCCGACCGACACGACGAGCAGCAGGTGGCGATCGGCCCGGGGCACGACGCGGTCGACGACGGCGCCGGTGAGCAGGGGAAAGGCGAGCGCGAGCAGCTGGAGGAAAAAGGAGGTGGTGAAGATGCGCGCCCAGCTGCCGGAGGCGAGGAGCATCTGGTGGACCGGGCGGCGACCGTTGGCCGCGGCGCCCGGCTCGAACCGCTCCGACGGCTCGAAGACGAGCGCGACGCCGGTGAAGAGCCGGCTCGCCTCCGCGAGCGGCACCCGGCGGCCGCCCACCGCGGGATCCACGATGTCCACGCCGCGCCCGCCGAGCCGCTCGAACACGACGAAGTGGTTGAAGCCCCAGTGCAGGATCGCCCCCGGGGCGAGGTGCGCGAGCGCCTCGAGCTTCAGCCTCACCGCGCGGGCGCGGAGGCCGAAGTGCTGAGCGGCCTGGACCAGCTTCCGCGCGGTCGTCCCGTCGCGCCCGGCCGCGAGGACCGCGCGCACCTCGTCGCGGCCCACGCCCTTTCCGAGGTAGGCGAGCACCATCGCGAGGCAGGCCACGCCGCACTCGGTGTCGGTCAGCTGCTGCACGAACGGGATCCGCCTGGGTCGCGCGGTCATCCGGAGCCCCTTGAGGGCCGGCAGCCGGGCCACGAGCCCGCCGGCGTCGCCGAGGGCGGTCATCGGCCGCCTCCGTCGAGCAGGCGGAGCCCGGGGATCAGCGCGACGAGCAGGCTCTCGGAGCGCACCTTCACCTCGGCGACGCCGCTCATCCCCGGGTAGAAGTCGAGCGACCGCTGGTCCACGCGGAAGCCGCCGGAGGGCAGGCGCGCCTCGACGAGCACGACGGGGCCGTCGATCTTCACCGTGTCGGCGATGGGCTGACGCAGCGACCGGCGCACCTCGCCCGGGCCGATGAGCTCGGTGCCCACCGACGCGATCTCGAGATCGAGGTAGGCGTACCTGTACCCGGTCACCTCGAAGCGGAGCGGCATCCCCGGGCGGAGCTGCGGGCGGTGCTGGCCCGGGAGCATGGCCACGACCGAGCCGCGCGCGTCGTCCCCGAGCAGCGTGAGCACCACGTCCCCCGCCTCGAGGCGCTGCCCGCTGCGGATGCGGAGATCGCCGGCGCGCCCTGCGTGCGGCGCGCGGATCGTCTTCTCCTCGAGCTTCGCGGCGGCGAGCGTTCGCTCCGCGCGCAGCGAGGCGAGCGCCTGCTGCGCGGCCTGGTCGGCCGGCTCGCGGAGCAGCTTGACGAGCTGGACGTCGAGCTCGCGCTGGAGGCGTTCGAGCTCGGCCGACTCGCGCGCGGCCTCGAGGCGGACGAGCGGCTGCCCTGCCTCGACGCGCTGCCCGGCGCGGACCTCGATCGCGCTCACCGAGCCGGGCACCGCGGCGGTCACGTCGCTCCTGCCGGCGATCTGGACGACGGCGGGGCCGCTCGCGATCTGGTGGACCTGGGCGACGGCGCAGAGCAGGAGCGCGGCGGCGAAGGCGAGCAGCACGAGCCAGTACGCCCAGCCGGTCCAGGGGGAGGCGAGGGCGAGCACCTCGCCCTCGGCGCTCCTGCCGGCGGCGGTGAACTCGAGCGCCTCGGGGCGGAAGATCCTGGCGGCGCGGCTCACGGCGCGCCCGCTGCCGGAAAGACGCGCGCCATCGCGCCGGCCACGAGCAGCTCGCGCGGCGCGTCGCCGGGCTCGATGCGCGCCTCGACCACGACGGCGCGGGACACGGCGTCGATCTCCGGCGCGATGGTCTCGACGGTGCCGCGGAGCTCGACGCCGCCGGCGCGGACGCGGACGCTGGCGTTCTCGTCCACCTCGCCCCGTTGCTCCTCGGGCACGCCGAACCGGACGAGCAGCCCGTCGTCGCTGATGAGCCGCAGGATGGGCAGCGTGGTGCCGACGCTCTCGCCCGGCTCGGCGTAGCGGGCCACGACCCGGCCGGCGAAGGGGGCGCGGATCTCCGCGTCTGCCTCCACCTTGCGGAGATGGCCGACGCGCGCGCGCTTCTCGCGGAGCTCTGCGGCGGCGGCGTCGACCTGGAGCCTCGCCACGGCGGTCTGGTGCTCCGCGGCCGACAGGTCTTCGCCCGAGGCGAGCCCCTCGACGGCCAGCGCCTGCTTTCGACGGTGGCGCTCTGCGGCCTCGGCGAGCTCCTCCCTGGCTCGGCTCAAGGCGACCTCCGCCCCCCGGAGGGCCGCTGTGGCGATGGCGGCGTCGGAGCGGAGGGTCTGGAGATCGAGGGTCGCGAGGAGATCGCCGGCAGCGATCCGATCGCCGAGGCGCACGTGAACGGCGCGGAGGCGCCCCTCGTTGCGCGCCGCGAGGTCGACCGATCGATGCGAGAGGAGGACGCCGACGAAGCCGCGGTGAGCGGGCGGCGGTTCGCTCTTGTCCGGGGGAGATGCATCGATGGTAGGAGCGGCCGGCAGGACCGCTGCGCGGAAGGCGCCGAGGTGCGGCTCGAGGACCGCGACGTCCGGCGCGCGGAGGCCAGCCAGGGCGAGCGCGCCGGCGAGCGGAACGGCGACGGCAGCGCCGGTAATGGCGAGCTGCTGATTCCTGAAGGGCCAGAGCATGGTGGCCGGGGTTGCAACGCATGTGCCGGTGTGGGTGGGCTGGAGAGCGCCGCTCGCGCAGGGCGCTGAGCTGATGAGTTGCTCTATCGCGCAACGGATTGCTCTCGTTCACGGGGTACGCCGCGCTCGGCCGGCGGAAGCGATCGGGCGTGCGAGCCAGCCTACTGGGCACTGCGATCGCGGGGATCGGCGGCGCGCGGCGCGAGCTTCGATCGCTGGCACGAAGCTCGCTTGGGGAGCCGCCGCCGGATCGAGGTGATCCGGCAGAGAGGAGATCACCATGGTGGACAAGTCGATTGGAAGGACCGAAGAGACGGTGATTGGAATGGAGGAGGTCGCGGAGATCGAGCTTGAGCTCGACGATCTCGATATCGTGGCTGGTGGAGCAGTCGATCTGCATGGCTGCGGCTGCGGCTGCCCCAATCTCAAGAACCCCAACCGGTGAGATGCGGTATCCCAGCACCGCCGGGTTCGTCCGGACCTGGCGGCGCTGGGAGCTCCAGCGTCCTGCGCGACGAGCTGCACATCGCGCCTCGGAGGGCGCGGCGCTCATTCGCGCGCGCGCGCCGATCGAGAGCCGCCCGAGCGCCGCACCCGCCGCCGCTTGACGACGCGTAACATATCGGTTACACGTTCGCCGATGGACGCGGTTGCCCAGGCGCTGGCGGATCCGATCCGGCGGGAAATCCTGCGGATGCTGCGCGGCCGCGCCGCTGCGGCCGGCAGCATCGCCGGCGCGTTTTCGGTCAGCCGCCCGGCGGTCAGCCGGCACCTGCGGGTCCTGCGCGAGGCGGGCCTCGTGCGCGACGTGCAGCGCGGCCGCGAGCGCGAGTACAGCCTGGATCTCGGCGCGCTCGCCGAGCTCGAGGCGTTCCTGCGAGAGCTGCGCGAGGAGAGCCCGTGGTACCGCCGGTTCGACGCGCTCGAGACCGAGGTGCACCGCGTCGGCCGGCAGCGGCGCATGGCGGCCGCGACCCCGTCCCAGAACGAGACGAAGCGAAGAAAGGAGACAGCATGAGCCCCCGACCCACCGGCCGCGTCCGGAGCACGGCGACAGGCGCCGATCTCGTGATCCAACGAAGCTTCCGCGCCCCCATCGAGGACGTCTGGCAGAGCGTCACCGCGTCGGAGAGCACGGCGCGCTGGATCGGCCCGTGGGAGGGGGAGGCGGGCCCCGGCAAGACGGCGCGCCTCCAGATGGCGTTCGAGAAGGGCGCGCCGTGGTGCGACATGACGATCGACGCCTGCGAGCCGCCGCGTCGCCTCGCGCTCACGGCCAAGGACGATTACGGCGAGTGGCGGCTCGAGCTGTCGCTCGCGGCGAAGGGCGAGACCACCGAGCTCACCTTCATCCAGCACCTCACCGACCCCGCGCTCGCCGGCGATACCGGGCCGGGCTGGGAGTATTACCTCGACATGCTGGTCGCCTCCCGGCTCGGCGCGCCGCTGCCGAGCTTCGCCGACTATTACCCGTCGCAGCGCGATTACTACCTGGGCGACGCGCGCACGCAGGAGTAGCCGGCCGCGCTGGGGCTCGGCGGGTCCGAGCCCTGCTGCCGCGTCGCTCGCCTCGACGGCGTGGCGTCCGCTCCTCCGCGATCTCGCCTGAGCCTGGGTCGCCCCCGCGCCGCCATGGCGAGGCCGAGCGCCGCGAGGACGGCGGCCTCCAGGGCGCCGCCGAGCCCGGGCTTTCGCGCCGCGAGAGCGCAGCCGCTGGACGCCGGAAGCTCGCCTTCTGGAAGGTCGGGTGACGCTGCCGCGGGCGCGCTCGCCGCGCGCGCGCCCGCTTCCCCGATCCTCATCGTCGACAGGGCGGCGCGCGCGCTCGCGAACGACGCGCCGGTGGAGCCGCCCGCCTCGCCGGCGCCCTCGCGCTCGCCGTCACCTTCGCCCTCGCCCTCGCCGCTCGACCCGTCATCGACCCGGAACAGCGTGTTTCCCATCACGACGTACCAGGCGCCCTCGAACCAGCGTGCGTGTCCCAGCTGCGAGCCAATCTCGCGCGGAGCGGCGCCGGCGGCGCCGAGGTAGCGCTTCGGCGGGGTGAGGAACATCACCTCGCCGGTGTCGCTGATGCCGTCGTGCCCCAGGCGCGCGGGCGGATCGTCGAGCTGGCTGGGGGTGCTGGAGCTGAGCTGGTGCTGCGCGCCGCTCGGGGTCCGGAGCCAGACCTGCTCCGCGCCGCGCGAGCCCTTGAGAAACGCGATGTAACCCGCGTGGAGCTGGTAGGCGCCCGTCTGGGCGCCCTCGGGGCGCGCGACGGGGACGACGCCGAGCGGCACCTGCCCGGAGGGCGCGGCCAGGATGCTTTGAGGCTGGCCGGATCTGAGGATCTTCGTGAATACGACATTGATCCCGTCCGTCACGGGGCGCGTTATTTCATCTCCGCTCGTGGCCAGCAGCGTGCTCGTTCCATTCCTGCGCGTGTAGAGCGACCAGCGGCCATTCACATACGCGAAGAGCCCGTCGTCGGCGACATCCATGCTGGGGCGGTCCAGCGCGGCCCCGAGCGCGAGCTCGTCGGTGCCCGACGCGAGATCGCGCACGTACGTACCGCTGCCCGAGTAGGCCATGGCATCGCCGCTCACGAACGCGACGCGGCCGTTCTCCGTCAGCTTCAGCAGGGCGCCGTGGCGCCACTCGTAGACGGCGCTCGGGGGGCGATCGATGGTGGGCGGCGCCGGCACCTCCATCACGGCGCCGGCGCCGGTGAGGAACGCCCTCGTGGCGTCGTTGAACTGGTACGGATAGGGCAACTTCATGACCCGCGTGGTGGCCCGCGTCGCCCGATCGAGCACGAAGAGCTCCTCTCGCCTCTTGACGAACAGGATCCGCGTCCCGTCGAAATCGAGGATGCGCCCGGGCACCTCGTCGATCGGCTCGAGCAGCGGACTGGTCTCGACCTGGATCGTCGGCCCGAGGAGGATCATGCTGCTATGGATGTCCACCATTTGGAATTTCAGATCGAATTTACGGCCGCTGTACGCGCTGAGGTCGACGACGGTGTCGAGCGCCGCGGTGGCCCGCGCGAGCTCGACCGAGGTCGACGGGTTCGTGTCGTAGAAGTTGGCGGTGGCCCGGATGGAGCAGTCCGCCGGGTGGTCGTCGACGCAGGTGGCGGCGAGCCGGAGCGACGGATGGGCGACCGCCTCGTGCGTCGGCGCCAGGACCTGGGCGGTGGGTATCTGGTCCTGGAACACGGTGCGCTGCGCGGACACGCTGGTGCCCTCGACGTCGGTCGCCGTGACGGTCAGGACGTGCTCGCCATAGGGCAGCCCGAAGGTCGAGATGCCCGCCTTGTAGGTGACGCCTCCGGTGTTCGTGAGGATCACCGATCCTGCGCCGAGCTGCGCCTGAACGCGCGCGATCTGGAGCGTGGAGCTCACCTCGACGTGGATATTGACATACGTGTGGCTCCATGCGCGCTGCCCGGGCTCCACGAATGTCACAGCGATGGCTGCCCAGGCCGCGCGCGCAGGCAGCATGGCGAGCGCGCAGAGCAGCGACGCCAGCAGAAAGCGGATGACTCGCATACTTGTCCTTACCTCCCGCACCTCACCGGTGCGTCCCTTCGGATGATCGTTCGAGAATTCCTCTGCTCCGCGGCCGTACGGCGGACCGGGCGCGGTGGTAGCGCCCGCCGCCGCCGCCAGGGCGCTCAGGGGGTCATCGTGGCGACGAAGACGTCGGTGCCGGCCGCGTACGGTATGGGCCCGCTGCCGAAGTCGGTGGCCCCCTCGACAGCGCCGGTGAGGGCGATGGTGCCGTTCGGGGCGAGGGCGATGTCCTTCGCGCTGGCGTCGAAGCTGCTCGTCCAGAGGGCGGTGCCGCTGGGGTCGAGCCTGGCGAGGCCGTCGCCGGCGATGACGATGCTGCCCGAGGGCTCGAGGGCGAGCGCGTCGCCGAAGGGGATGGGCAGGCTGAAGACGTGCTCGCCCGCGGCGTCGAGCTTGATGAGGACGGGTCCCTCGGGGAGCACGCCGCCGCCGAAGTCGACGGTCCCGTCGGTGTAGCCGGTCAGGAGGATGTCATCGTCGGCGTTGACGGCCAGCGCGAGGGCGGACGCTCCGATGTCCGTGCCGGCGGGGTCCGAGGGGCCGAGCTGGCGGCTCCAGACCACGTCGCCGGTCGGGGTGAGCTTCTGGACGGTGAACCGGTGAGCGCAGGGGCAGGACGGGTCCTCGGTGATGGACGAGCTCGCCGTGATCACGAAGCCGGCGCTGTCGACCGCGAGGAGGGCGCTGTCGCTCTGATGCTGGCCATCGACATGGTACGGAACTGCCGCCGTGAGCGGCTTGCTCCAGAGCAGGTTCCCTGCGCTGTCCAGCTTCACCAGGGTGGGCACCAACCAGCTCGTGCTCTGCGCGACGACCGTCACATAAGCGTTGCCGAGCGCGTCGACGGCGAACGCTTCGAACGGTCGGTAAAGGCGCGCGCCTGGCGTGACGGACCCCCGGCTCCAGAGGTGATTGCCCTCGGGGTCGAGCTTGGCGACGAAGGTCGCGTCGAGGTAGTCCGTGGACAGGAGCTCGCAGCCGCCGAAGCTGATGCCGGACGTCGCGTTCGCCTTGTGGGTGCCGGCCAGCAAGACGTTGCCGCTCTCATCGACGGCGACAGCCTGGCCTGCTTCCTGGAAGCGGCTGCCGAAGCGCTTGCTCCAGAGCAACGCGCCGGCGGGATCGAGCTTGAGGAGGAACACGTCAGTGAGGCCGGCGCTGGTCAGCGGGCCCGCGCCGAAGTCGACGGTCCCTTCGAAGGAGCCGGTGACATAGTAGTTGCCGGCGGCGTCGCTCGCGATCGACCAGCCTGCGTCGGCGCCGGAGTCGCCGTAGCCTCGCGACCACGGCGGCTGCAGAGGACAATGGGGCTCGCCGTCGCAGTCCTCGTCCTCCGGCGTCGCGCAGTCCTCCGCGGTGGGCGTCACCTCGCCGACGCAGGGACCGTAGCCAGCGCCGTCGGGAAGACAGGTCTGCGCGCCAGGAGCGCAGCGCCCGACGCCCCGGGTCCCGGCGGCGCCGGTGTAACACGCGACGACGGAGCCAGGCGCGCACGTCGCAGGCGGGTCGCCGCCGCCCGTGCCGGTCGACCCTGCGCCGTCGCCATCGTCGCCGTCGTCGCCATCGTCGCTCTCCTTCGGATTGAAGGTGGCGACGTAGGCGTCGAATATGCCTCCTTCATGGGCGATCGGGCCGGTTCCGAAGTCCACGGGGCGGATCGCGCGGCCGGTGACGGCGACCGTGCCGCTCGGGGACCAGGAGATATCCTGCACATCGGCATCGAAGTTGATCGACCAGAGCTCCGTCCCGCCCGCGTCGAGCATCGCGAGGCCGCGCCCCGCAACGACGATGTCGCCTGTGGGATCGAGCGCGATCCTGTCGCCGAACCGGACCGAGCGGCTGGAGATGGGCTCGCCTGCGGCGTCCAGCTTGACGAGCACGGGGCCGACGGGGAGAGTCCCGCTGCCGAAGTCGACGGATCCATCCGTCTCGCCGGTCACGAGGATCTCGTCTGCCGCATTGAGCGCCACCGCGTCGGCGGTCGGGCCGCTGTACAAACCGTACGCGCTGGACATGAACACTCGCTCCCAGAGCACATCGCCGGTCGGAGCGAGCTTGGAGACGACGAAGCTGGGCCCGTCATAGGTGGAGCCTTCCCCGGGTAGGTTCACCACCACGACCGGGTTGCCGGCGCTGTCGAGCGCGAGCCGCGCGTCGTGCACGTCATGGCTGATGGGCCCGGGCAACCTCCGCGTCCAGACGATGGCCTTGCTCGCGGCGTCCAGCTTGACGAGCGTCGCATGCGAATCGAGGGCGACGATGTAGATATCGCCGGCAGCATCGATGGCCATCTGCGGGACGGAGCGCACCGAAAGAAGATCATAGGGGCCATCGCTCCAGATGTGGTTGCCGTCGGGATCGAACTGGGCCACGAAAAAGGACGTGAAATTGGCGGAGATGGGACATCCGCCCAGCTCGGGGCCCAGGTTCGAGCTGCCGCCCGTGTACACGCCGGTGAGGAAGACGTCGCCGTTCTCGTCGACGGTGACGGCGCCTCCGCGCTCGTCGTTGTCGTAGGTCCCGAAGCGTTGGCTCCAGAGCACCGAGCCCGAGGGATCGAGCTTGAGGAAGAAGATGTCCGACCGTCCAGCGCTGGTCAGCGGGCCGGCGCCGAAGTCGACGGTTCCTTCGAAGGACCCCGAGACGTAGAAGTTGCCTGAGCCGTCGCTCGCGATGGACCAGCCCTCGTCGATGCCAGGGCTGCCGAAGCCCCGCGCCCAGGGCGGCGGCTGAGCGCAGCGGGGCTCGCCGTCGCAGCTCTCGTCCTCCGGCGTGGCGCAGAGCTCTCGAGCGGGCGTCACCTCGCCCGTGCATGGGCCGTAGCCGAAGCCGTCGGGGCGGCAGGTCTGCGTCCCGGAGGCGCAGCGCCCGACGTCCCTGGTCGCTGCAGGGCCGGTGTAGCAGGCGACGACCGAGCCCGGCACGCACGTGCTCGGCGAGCCGCCGCCGCTGCTCGAGCTGCTGCCGCCGGTGCCGGGCGCGCCGCCGTCGCCGCCGGTGCCAGGAGCGCCGCCGGTTCCAGGAGCGCCGCCGGTGCCGGGCGCGCCGCCGGTGCCAGGAGCGCCGCCGGTGCCAGGAGCGCCGCCGGTGCCAGGAGCGCCGCCGTCGCCGTTCGAGCCTCCCGCACCATCGGTCACGCTTCCGCCGCTTACCCCCGGAGAGCCGCCGCTGCCGCCAGTGCCTGCTCCGCCGCCGCCGTCCCCGCCGGGGCCGGTGGGCTCGCACGCTGCGAGGCCGACAAGGGCCGTGACGGTCAGGGCGGACGCGGACCGCAGGCGACCCCTGCGGCTCGAACCGCTACGTTCATTGTACCCGGCCATGCCGGCTTCGTTGCCCGGCAGGAGCGCCGCATTCATGCGGCCTCGACGAGAGAACGGTTCGAGTCCTCGTCTGGTCCCGCAGCTGCGAGCATCGCTGTGCAGTCGTATTCCCGTGCTGGAGCTCGACACAGGTCGACGGCGCCGGGGCGCTCAGGGGGTCATCGTGGCGACGAAGGCGTCGGTGCCGGCCGCGTACGGTATGGGCCCGTCCCCGAAGTCGGTGGCCCGCTCGACAGCGCCGGTGAGGGCGATCGTGCCGTCGCCGCTCCTTGGCGGGTTGAACGTGGCGACATAGGCGTCGGCATACCCTCCACCATAGGTGATCGGGCCGGTCCCGAAGTCCACGGGGCCCGCCGAGCGGCCGACGACGGCGACCGCGCCGTTCGGGGACCAGGAGATATCCTGCGCATGGGCATCGAAGTTGACCGACCAGAGCTCCGTCCCGCTCGCGTCGAGCTGCGCGAGGCCGACTCCGCCGATGACGATATCACCGGAAGGGACGAGCGCGATCCTGTCGCCGAAGCGGACCGAGCGGCTGAACATGGGCTCGCCCGCGGCATCCAGCTTGACGAGGACGGAGCCGGCGGGGAGGACACCGCTGCCGAAGTCGATGGATCCATCCGTGTCGCCCGTCACGAAGATCTCGTCTTCCGCATTGATCGCTACCGCGTGCGCCGTCACGCCGCCGCCCATCCAAGGGTCCGAGCTGGATTGGTAGTGTTGCAACCAGAGCAGATCGCCCGTCGGAGCGTACTTGGAGACGACGAACTGGCTCGGAAAGAGGTCAGTGATGCTCGAGCCTTCGGTCACGACCGCCACTGGGTTGCCGGCGCTGTCGAGCGCGAGCCGCGCGCCGCCGACGTAGTATCCTGGCAGCCCCTCTACCCAAAGGGTGCTCTTGCTCGCGGCGTCGATCTTCAAGAGATAGGCGCTCTCCCACTGGAGGTACACGACGTACATGTCGCCGTGAGCGTCGACGGCGATTTGCTCGACGGAGCGCGTGTCCGAAGAAGGATAGGGGCCATTGCACCAGATGGGGTTGCCGTCGGGATCGAACTGGGTAACGAAGAAGGCGGTGTAATAGTCGTTGACGGCGGGGAGATGACACCCGTTCAGATCGAGGCCCGGCTGCTCGGGCAGGACGCGGTACGTGCCGGTGAGGAGGACGTTGCCGTTCTCGTCGACCGTCAGGGCGCCTCCGTGCTCGTTGTCCTCGGTCCCGAAGCGATGGCTCCAGAGCACCGAGCCCGCGGCGTCGAGCTTGAGAAAGAAGATGTCCGACCGTCCGGCGCTGGTCAGAGGGCCGGTACCGAAGTCGACGGTTCCTTCGAAGGAGCCGGAGACGTAGTAGTTGCCGTAGGCGTCGCTCGCGATGGCCCAGCCCTCGTCGATGCCAGGGCCGCCGAAGCCCCGCGCCCAGGGCGGCGGCTGAGCGCAGCGGGGCTCGCCGTCGCAGCTCTCGTCCTCCGGCGTGGCGCAGCGCTCTCGAGCGGGCGTTACGTCGCCCGTGCATGGGCCGTAGCCGAAGCCGTCGTGGCGGCAGGTCTGCGTCCCGGAGGCGCAGTTCCCGACACCGTTCGTCCCGGCAGGGCCGGTGTAGCAGGCGACGACCGAGCCCGGCATACACGTGCTCGGCGAGCCGCCGTCGCCGCCGGTGCCAGGGGCGCCACCGCCGTCGCCGCCGGTGCCAGGGGCGCCGCCGTCGCCGCCGGTGCCAGGGGCGCCGCCGTCGCCGCCGGTGCCAGGGGCGCCGCCGCCGTCGCCGGTGCCAGAGGCGCCGCCGGTACCGGGAGCGCCGCCAGTGCCAGGGGCGCCGCCGTCGCCGCCGGTGCCAGGGGCGCCGCCCTCGCCGCCAGTGCCAGGGGCGCCGCCCTCGCCGCCGGTGCCAGGCGCGCCGCCATCGTTGATCGATCCACCCGCGCCATCCGCGACGCCGCCGCTGCTTACCCCCGGAGAGCCGCCGCTGCCGCCCGGGCCTGCTTCACCGCCGCTGTCCCCTCCGCGGCCAATAGGCTCGCACGCGGTGAGGCCCGCGAGCGCCGCGATGGTCAGGGCGGACGCGGCCCACAGGCGAGCCCCGGGGCGCGAGCCACGACGTTCCATGTCCTCGGCCATGGCCGCTTCGTTGCTCGATAGGAGCGCCGCATTCATCCCGACGCCGCGACGACGCGCCTCGACCGTTCCCGCCCTGGCGCGGCGACCGCGCGCCTTGCTACCCTGCGGTGTCGTCCCGGTGGCCTTTGCGGCGAATCGGTCATCGGGTCTGATCAGGCCAGAGGAATTGCCATGGCGGATTTCAACACAGTTGCTCTCGAGGAGGCGACCTCGGCCGATGCCCTGCTGCTGTCCAACCTCCTCGAGCTGTACATTCACGACCTGAGCGACGTGTTCCCCGGCCTCGAGCTGGGGCCGGATGGGCGCTTCGGGTACGACAAGCTCCCTCTTTACTGGTCCGAGCGGGAGCGCCGGTTCGCCCTCATCGTCCGGTGTGACGGGCGCATCGCGGGCTTCGTCCTGGCGACGCGGGGCTCACCGGCAGCGGATAACCCGGATGTCCTCGATGTCGCCGAGTTCTTCATCGTGCGTCGGTACCGCCGTTCCGGCGTGGGCCGCCGGGCGGCCGTCCTTCTATGGCAGCGCTTTCCGGGCGCGTGGACCGTGCGCGTCTCCGAGGGGAATGCGGGCGCTCTCCCGTTCTGGCGCAGCGTCGTCGCGGAGTTCACGAGCGGCGCTGCGACGGAGACGACGCGCCCGGGCCGCCCGCATCCCTGGCGCGTGTTCTCCTTCGAGAGCGTGCCGGCGCGCACCACCCTCTGACGCCTCCGCGGCGCGACGGTGGATCCCCGGGCGCCGCCGCGCGCGCGGAGGGCACACCCCCGCGCGCTGGGCTATCTTCGAGGGGACATGACCGCCGGCGAACAAGGCACGCCCAGAGGCCCCTCTCTGCGGATCGTCTGCGTGAACGACGTCTACGCGCTCGACAACCTCCCGCGCCTCGCGAGCCTCGTGAGGCATCACGCCGCCGGGCCGGCGGATCGCTTCATCGCCGTGCTGGCCGGCGACTTCCTCGCGCCGAGCCTCCTCTCGAGCCTCGATCACGGCAGGGGCATGGTCGACTGCATGAACGCGGTGCCGATCACGCACACCATCTTCGGCAACCACGAGGCCGACATCGAGCTCCCGGAGCTCAGGGCGCGGGTGCAGGAGTTCCGGGGAACGTGGCTCAACACCAACATGCCCTCGTTCTCTCCGGCGCTGCCCACCCACGAGATCCTCGAGATCGCGAGCCCCGGCGGGCGCGCGGTCCGGGTCGGCCTCCTCGGCCTGCTCGTCCACGTCCAGGGCCTGTACCGGCGGGGCGCGTTCGGGGGATGCGCCATCGAGCCGGCGAACGAGGCGGCCGTCCGCTGGGCCGAACGGCTCGTCCGCGAGGAGCGCTGCGCCTGCGTGATCCCGATAACGCACCAGAGCCGCGACGCGGATCTCGCGCTCGCGCGGGCGCAGCGCGACCCGCCCTTTCCCGTGATCCTCGGCGGCCACGAGCACGAGGTGCTCATCGACGACGTGGACGGCTGCTGGGTCGTCAAGTCCGGCACCGACGCCGAGCGCGCGGCCGTCATCGATCTCGCGTGGCCCGCCGAGCCTCCGCCCGCCGGGGGGCCCGACCTGCCCGCGGTCACCGTCCGGCTCGAGGACGTCCGCGCCTATCCCGAGGATCCGGCGATGCGCGCGCGCGTGGACCGCCACATGCAGATCGTGCGCGACCTCGACGCGGCCACCCTCCTCCGGCTCCCCCCGGGGAGCGCGCTGTCGTCGATCGGCACGCGGACGCGGCAGACCTCGCTCGGGACGCTCCTCTGCTCGCGCATGCGGGACGCGCTCCAGGCCGACGGGTGCCTCTTCAACGGCGGCGGCATCCGCGGGGGCCGCGAGTACCGCGAGCGCTTCACCTACGGGGATCTGAAGGCCGAGGTGCCCTTCAGCAACGAGCTCGTTGTGGTCCGCCTCCCCGGCCGCGTCGCGCGCGAGGCCGTCGCCGCGTCGCGGTCGCGCGCCCCCGCCCAGCACGCCGGCTTCCTCCAGATCGACGACCGGATGGCGATCGACGACCGGGGCGTCCTGACCGCGATCGGCGGCCTGCCGCTGGTCGACGATCGCGCGTACCGGATCGCCCTCCCGCGAGCGCTCCTCGGCGGCATGGATGACATCGCCCCGCTGGTCCGCTTCGCCGAGGCGCACCCGGAGGAGGTGCCGCCGGCGGACACCGGGCGCGAGCCGAAGCTCGTCCTCGTCGAGTCGTTCGCCGTGGAGCTCTGGCGCCAGCTCGGGCCCTTCGACGCGATCGACGCCGACCGCGACGGCCGCGTCTCGGCCGACGAGCTGCGGGCGGCCGTCTCGCGGGCGACCGCCGAGACGCCGTCCGAGGTGGTCGTCGGCGAGCTGCTGAGGGTGCTCGATCGGGATGGGGACAGGCTCGTGACGCGCGGCGAGGCCGGCGCGCGCGCCCCCGCGCCGGCCGCGGGGTCGCGCGGTCAATCCGACCAGTGATAGGTCTCCTCGGGCCTCCCGCCGAACGTGGCGCTCGGGGCGGTCCAGGTGCGGAACCGCCGCTCGCCGCGCACGTAGCCGCGGACCCCCTCGGCCGCGAAGAACGACGTCATCGCGTGCCGGAGCTTCGGGAACTCGTCCAGGAGGCCGGGCTGCATGGGCCACAGCGACTCCAGGGCGAACGCCATCGTGGCGTCGGCCAGCGTGTAGCGGCCGGGGAGGGCCCAGTGCTCCGCGCTGGCGGCCGTGCGCGCGAAGTAACGCTCGAGCAGGTCGAGCTTCTGGCCCATCGCCGCCCGGTGCGCGGCGCGGATCTCGTGGAAGCGCGGATCGAAGCACGTCACGCCGAGGTCGCGCAGCATCTCGTTCGCGACCTCGGTCACCTCGTCGATGCGCGCGGCCTCCTCGAGCGTGCCGCCGTAGAGGCCGAGCTTGCGGGCCACGTAGCGGCCGATCGCCTGCGACTGGCAGAGGACGAACGCCCCGTCCTCCAGCACCGGCAGCTGCCCGAACGGCGTGATCGGCAAAAACCGCTGCTTGCCCTGCGGCCCCTGCCAGAGCTCGATCGGGATCGTCTCGAGCTCGTACCGCGCGCCGGCCAGCTCGAGCAGGAGCCGCGCCGGCTCGATGAGCCCGCGTATCGGGAAGTAAATCAGCTTCATCGCCGTCCTTTCGGTGGTCCCAGTCGGGGTTCCCGGGGATCCCTACCGGCAGGGTGCCCGGACCTCAACTTCTCGGGGGGCGCCTTGCCCCCTCGCGGCGCGGCTCAGAGGCCGAAGAGCTCCTGGAGGAACACGCCGCCCTTGCCGGCCCCCGCGTGCGTGAAGAACAGGCGCCCCGCGTCGAAGCTGCCCCCCTCCGCGACCCACTCGGCCGCGTGCGCGCGCAGCCGGGCAACGGGGTGCGGGGGGAACGCGAACGGCGAGCGCGAGCGGTAGAGGAACGTGGCGTCGTAGTCGACGGGATAGCTCGTGATCGTCAGGTAAAACCACCCCTTCCGCGCGAACACGAACGGGGACTCGGTGTGACCGCTGTTGTTCATCGCGGTCTCCGGCCCGAGCGTGAGCGCCATGGCCGGCGGGCTCCAGTGGACGAGATCCAGCGACGTGCGGTAAGCGACGCCGCTCCGGCGCGATTCCCGCGACGCGCAGCGCGTATAATAAACCACCCACAGATCGCCGAGCCGGACGAGCATCGGATCGCGGGCGACGCAGATGTCCTCGAAGAGCGTACCTCCGTGGCGGGTCCAGGCGATCCCGTCGCGCGAGCGCGCGATCCGGAAGCCGGATCGGTCGGGGTCGGGCGTGCCCACGTGAAAGATCATGACCAGGCTGCCGTCGCGGTCCCGGACCACGTGCGGGGCCCAGATCCAGCGTTCGTCGGGGAGGGCACGGGTGGAGAAGCGCTCGGGCGCCAGCGCGAAGCTCGGCGAGGCGGCTTCGACCCAGCGCGCCGGCCCGGGCCCGGCCGCCGTCGCCAGGACGAACTCGACCTCGGTGTCCGGCCGATAGGGCTCGCGGTTGAAGATGCCCGTGAGGAGCCAGCGGCCGTCGGAGAGCTGGACGATCGAGTGATCGTTCACGTAGGACGGTGCCTCGCGGAGAGCATTGGCGTCGAAGATCTTCCTCGCGGGGCCCTGCGTCAGGTGCGGCGCGGGGGGGCCGGAGAAGAACCGCAGCGTGTAGCCGCGCTCGCTCCACGGCGCGGGGGAGCTCCGCGCGTCGATCTCGAGGATCGGGCGCTGGTCTGCGCCGCACTGGCCGGGGAGCAGATCGATCCAGAGCGCGTCCTCCGCGAGCGGCCGGACCGGGTTCGCCTGCATCTCGTGGATCACGCCGACCTCCCGCCCGTCGAGCCGCACGCGCGCCGTCTGGGGGGCTTTCGCCGCGGAGTACGCGCGGAGGAGCAAGAGCCCGCGCGCGTCCGGCGGGCAGTCGACCTCGATCCGGGTGATCCCGCGGCCCTCGCGCGACCGGGAGACCCGCCGGAGCTCCGAGCGCTCGGCGTCGAAGGCCAGACGCGCGCGGCGCCGCCTCCCTTCGAGGCGGACCTCCTGCTCGCCGATCTCCCGAGGATCCGAGAAGGCGTAGGCGAGGCCCAGCGAGCGCGCCCGCAGCGGCGTATAGGCGCCGGTCGGGCCGGCCTCGATGCCGAAGCGCAGGCCGGAGCGGCTCACGATGGGGTCGGCCACGTGCAGGCGGTACAAGGAATGGTCGAACAGGGCGTTCCGCCAGCGATTCTCGGGATGGATGACGATGAAGCGGAGCAGGCCGCTGAACGGGTTATGGTGCGCGCCCAGGAAATAGAAGCCTCCGTTGAAGTAATCCTCGGTGCCGGTCCCGATCTGCAGGGGGTATGACATCCTGTCGGTCCGGATCATCTCGTCTCCCTCGAGATAGGTCCGGTCGTTGGGCCGGCCGCCGCTGAGGTGCTCCAGGACGGCGACGAGCTGGAGCGGCCCGTCGCCCTCGAAGAGGGGCATCGTCGTCTCGCGTCCGGGGGCCACCTGATCGCGGTATTGCGCGAGGAGCCGCACGCCGGGGCGGGCGGGCGCGAGATCGACGGCCGCCTCGAGGCCCGCGATGGACGACCCGGGCGCGGCCCCGAGCGACAGCACCTCTCCCTCCGCGAGCGGAATGGGCAGGCGCGTCGCGAGCCTGCCGAACCCCGCGGCGTCGGGCGCCCGCGCGGCGTGCAGCGCGCTCCGGAACGTGGTCCATCCGCCGTCGGCCTCGGCGCCCGTGCTGGCCAGGCCGAAGAAGAACGACGCGGGCACCGGCGGCTGCTCACCGATCCTCACGTCCAGGTCTTTCAGGCTTCCCGCAGGGATCCGGAGATCGAGGCCCGATACCGTCGCTGGGCCGATCGCCAGGACGAGCGGTGCGCCGGGGCTCGGGGCCTGCCGGTGCGTCGGGGCGGGCAGGGCGGCGGTCCAGTCCTCGGTCATGAACCCCGCGAGCTCCTCGGGCGTCGGCCCCGACGCGGCGCCGGGGCCCTCGCGGTAGGTGACCTGGTAATAGATGGGGACGCCCCGGAAGCGGACCTTGGCCTCGCTGGACCAGGCGAAGGGGACGTAGCTGGTGAACGCGCCGGAGCTCGCGTCGACGCCGAGCACGAGGGGCGGCTTCCAGGGGCCGCGGCCCTCGAAGAAGTCGTGGGGTGAGCCGCGGAAGGCCGTGCGCCCGTCGATCTCGATCCAGATCTCCTGGCCCGGCTTGTCGAGCTCCGCGCGCGGGGCGGTCATCCATATCCGCGTGATTCTCCCCTCGCCGCGGGCATGGAACAGGACCCGGTGATCCCCCTCCTGCGCGACGCCAGCGCGATATCCATCGTTGTTGCCGCCCGCGGGGTCGTGGGTGGTCACGCTCCGGGATATCCACCCCGGGTGAAAGGAGAGCAGATTCTCCAGCACCGGAGCGATCGACGCGACGCCCGGCGTGACGGCGAGGGCCCCGCCGAGGAGATGGCGGCCCGCGCGCGAGACGAGGGTGTCCAGGCGTGCGCCCGCGGCGCGCGCGATGTGCTGCCCGAGGTTCATGAGCACAACCTAAGGGGGAGACCGGCGCCGGGGGAGCGGGCTCGGCACCTCGCTTGCATTAACGCGAGGCGAAACCAGGCGCGACGCTCCGGGCGCGCATTCAAGGAGTGATTCATGCGCACCCGTGGCGGCCCTCGCCTCCTCGAAGGAACATGCCGCATCGCGCCTCCTGCGCGCTGGCGCGGCCTGCTGCTCGCGCTTCTTTCCATCCCGTCGCTCGCGGGCGCGGGCGGCGCGCCGGCAGGCCCCGTGGAGCGACGCGACCTTCCGGGAATCTCCTCCAGGACGCGCGGGCAGCTCGATCGCGCCGCCTACGCCGAGCGGCTCCGCGCGATGTGGCTCGGCGAGTGCATCGCCAACTGGACGGGGCTGACGACGGAGGGCGTCCGCATCGAGCGCCCCTTCTTCACCGACGCAGACTGGGGGACACCCCAGGGCCGCAATGGGGCGCGGATCGACTTCGTGCTCCTCGACCCGTGCCCGGCCGATGACGACACCGATATCGAGTATGTCTACTTGCACCTCATGACCGAGGCGCGGACGCTCTTCCTGTCCCCCGAGGCGATCCGGGACGGGTGGCGAGCGCACATCAACGATTTCATCTGGGTCTCCAACCGGAGGGCGCGCGACCTCCTGGAGCGAGGCGTGCTGCCCCCCAGGACGAGCCACCCGGCGCTCAACCCGGACGCGCTCCACATCGACGCGCAGCTCACCACGGAGATCTTCGGCGCCCTCGCGCCCGGCATGCCGGAGCTCGCGCTGCGGATCGCCGACCTCCCCATCCGCACCACGGCGCGCGCGCACGCCGCGCACGCCGCGCAATTCTATGTCCTCCTCTTCTCGCTCGCGGCGACCTTCGATCCGGAGAAACCGCGGCGCGAGGAGATCGTGCGCATCGTCCGCGAGGCCAGGAGCTACCTGCCGGATGCGTCGAAGGCCGCCGATGTCATCGATTTCGTGCTCTCGGCCTATCTATCGGCGGACGATCCCGAGGATTGGGAGAGCGTCCGCGACGCCATCGCGCATCGCTATCAGGAGCAGGCCCGGGCGCACGGCTTCGTCTATCGAGGGTTCACGGAGTCCGCGATCAACCTGGCGACCGGGACGATGGCCCTCCTGTTCGGCGGGGGGAGCTTCCGGCGCACCGTCCAGATCGGCACCCTGTCCGGGTGGGACTCCGACAACGGCACGGCGACGATGGGCGGGCTCGTGGCGCTGATCGGCGGCATGGAGGAGCTGCACCGCGCCTTCCCGGGGGCGCGGCTCGCCGAGCGCTATCGTATCCACCGCACGCGCCCGACCCTGCCGGACCGGCTGCCGGAGGACCGCGAGGCGGAGGACACCTTCACGGCGATTGCGCAGAGGATGGTCGCGCTGGTGGATCTCGCGGCGCAGGCTGACGGCCCGCGGCCGCGCGGGCCCCGCGCGCGCGGCGCACCCGATCGACGGCCACCGCGGCCACGATGATCGCGCCCGTCGCGATCTCCTGCACCCAGCTCGGCAGCCCCAGGTGGACGCCGCCGGTCCGGATGACCGTGATGAGCAGCGCGCCGATCACGCTCCCCGCGACGCTCCCCTCGCCGCCCGAGAGCGGCGCGCCGCCGATGACGACCGCCGCGATGACCTCGAGCTCGAGGCCCACCGAGTCCGTCGGGTCGCCCACCGTCAGCGTCGAGAACTCCATCACGCCCGCGACGCCGGCGAGGAGGCTCGACAGGGTGTACACCGCGATCTTCACGCGCCCGGTGTCGATGCCGCAGAGCCGCGCCGCGGCCTCGTTGCTGCCGACCGCGAACACGTGGCGCCCGAAGCGCGTGAAGGTGAGGACGGCGAAGACGAGGAGCGCGAGCGCCGCGGTCATCCACAGCCCGGGCGCGGCGAGGTCGGCCGAGAGCAGCGCGTCGAGGCCGCGCGGGTCGGCGTCGACCTTCTGCTCGGACGCGAGCCCCTTCGCGGCGCCGCGCAGCGCGCTCATCGTGCCCAAGGTCACGACGAAGGGCATCATCCGCGCCCGCCCCACGAGCGTCCCGGCGACGACGCCCGCGAGGCCCGCCGCCGCCGTGGCGGCGAGCGCCGCGGGCAGCGCCGGCGCCCCCGCGCGCAGGAGCGTCGCGAGGACGACCGTGGTGAACGCGACAAGCGAGCCCGTGGAGAGGTCGATCCCGCCGGTCGCGATGACCAGGGTCATGCCGAGGGCGCAGATGCCGACCACCACCGTCTGCCGCGCCATCGTGAGCAGGTTCTGGCTGCGCAGGAACGTGTCGGGCGCGAGCGCCGCGAAGAGCGCGTAGACGAGCAGCAGGGCGACGAGCGGGCCGAGCCACGGCGGGCGCTTCTTCACGAGGAGGCCTCCAGGAGGAGCGACGCCGCGGTCCACGACGCCGCGGGCCGCGGCGGATCGAGGGTCCCCCGCCGGAGGACCGCGATGCGGTCGCACGTCGTCACGAGCTCGTCGAGCTGGCTCGACACGAGCACGATGGCCTTGCCGGCGCCCGCGAGCTCGCGGAGCAGCGAGAGCACCTGCGCCTTGCTCGCGACGTCGATGCCGCGCGTCGGCTCGTCGACGAGGAGCACGTCGACGTCCTCGCGGAGCAGGCGCGCGAGCTGGACCTTCTGCTGGTTGCCGCCCGAGAGCTCGCCGGCGCGCTGCTCCGGCCCCGCCGCGCGGATCGCGAGCGCCTCGATCCAGCGCGCCGCCTCCGGGAGGAGCGCCCTCGGCGCGGCGACGAGGGGCGCGCGCGGCGAGAGCCAGACATTCTCGGCGATCGAGCGGCCGAGCATCAGCCCTTCCCCGCCGCGATCCTCGCTGAGGAGGCCGACCCCGCGGGGAGCGCGCAGCGCGACCGTGCCGCTCTGCTTCGGGTCGAGCCCCGCGAGGATGCGGAGGAGCTCGGTCCGGCCCGAGCCGACGAGGCCGGCGATCCCGAGGATCTCTCCGCGGCGCAGCGTCAGCGACGCGCGCCTCGGCCGCTTCGCGCCGGAGACGTCCCTGACGTCGAGCACCACCTCGCCGCCGGGCGGCGGCCCCTCGGACGCCGCGCGCTCGCGGGCGTCCTCGAGCGCGCGGCCCAGCATTTCTCGGACGATCTGCGCCGGCTCGGTCTCGCGCGGATCGCCTTCCCCGGCGACGCGGCCGTCGCGGAGCACCGTGTAGCGGTCTGCGTGCTCGCGCACGTCCGTGAGGAAGTGCGTCACGAGCAGCACCGCGAGGCCGGCGTCGCGCAGGGCGCGGACGCGGTCGAACAGGCGCGCGGCGTCCGCGTGGCCGAGGCTCGAGGTCGGCTCGTCGAGGACGAGCAGCCGCGCCGCGAGCCGCCCGCCCTCGCGGAGGCCGCCTTGCGCGAGCGCCCGCGCGATCTCGACGAGCTGCTGATCGGCGACGCCGAGCTCCCCGGCCGGCGCGTCGAGCGGCACGCGGTCCGGGCCGTCGGCGACGAGCGCGAGCGCTCCCCGGGCGACGGCGCGGGCGCGCGCGCGGTCGCGGATCCCGGGCAGCGCGCGCGCGGCCGGCTCGATCCCGAGCACCACGTTGTCCGCGACCGAGAGGTGGGGGCAGAGCGTCCGCTCCTGCGGGACGAGGACGACGCCCGCGCGGCGCGCGCCTTCGGCCGAGGCCGGCGCGTACGGCGCCCCCCCGAGCCGCAGCGACCCCGCGTCGGCGCGCTCCATGCCGAGCAGGATGCGGGTCAGCGTGCTCTTGCCCGCGCCGTTCTCGCCGAGGAGCGCGTGGACGCTCGCGGGCGCGATCCGCAGCGAGACGCCGCGAAGCACCGCGCTCGGGCCGAACGCCTTGGCGAGGCCGATCACCTCGAGGAGGGGCGTGCGCGCTGCCATAACGAGCCGCGTCACGAGCCGCTCACTCCCCGAGCCACCGGGCGAGGTCGGGCCTCACGATCTCCTGCACCGCCGGGTCGTCGAGGTCCTGCTTCGTGACGACGCGCGCGCCCGTGTCGATGCGCTTCTCGACCGGCTCGCCGCGGAGGTGCGCCGCCATCGTCTTGACCGCGACGTACCCCATATAGAACGGGTTCTGGACGACGAGCGCCTCGACGTCGCCCTCGCGCAGGGCGCCGAGGAGCTTCTCCGAGGCGTCGAAGCCGACGAATTTCACCTTGTCGGCGGCGCCCGTCTTGCGGAGCGCCTGCAGCATCCCGAAGGTCGTCGATTCGTTCGGCGTGAACACCCCGGCGATCGTCCCCTCCGCGGCCTTGTGCGCGAGGAGCAGGCTCTCGCTCTTGTTGAACGCCGTCTCGGTGGTGGCGCCGCCGTACTGGTTCTCGCTCGCGAGCGTGATGTCGGGCATCGCGCGCACCGCGTCGAGGAACCCCTTCTCGCGGCCCTGCGTGCTCGCCGAGCCCTCCTGATAACGGAGCATGAGGACATTGCCCTTCCCGCCGATCGCCTTGGCGAGGTGCTCTCCCGCGAGCTTGCCGGCGCCGTGGTTGTCGGTCGCGACGAAGCTCACGTGCTCGTCGCCGGCGAGGTCGGAGTCGAACACGACCACCGGGATCTTCGCCTGCGCCGCCGCGCGCACCGGCGACCTCAGCGCCGTGCCGTTCAGCGGCGCGAGCACGATGCCGGACACGCCCTGCGCGACGAAGCTCGAGACCACATCGATTTGCCCCTTGAGGTCGTCTTCCCTGAGCGGCCCCTTCCATACGATGTCGACATCGAGCTCGCGCGAGGCCTTCACCGCGCCCGCGTGCACGCTCTTCCAGAACTCGTGCGTCGTCCCCTTCGGCACGACGGCGATGCGGAGTCGCGCGCCGCTCTTCGGCGCCGCGCCTGCGTCCGTCGACGTCGTATCCGGCGAGGTCTTCGAGCATGCGGTGAGAACGGTGATCGCGAAAACGCACGCGAGAATACTGACGTTCATCGGTGCGCGAGGATAGTCGACGGAGCGCGGTCGCGCTCGCGCTGGAGAGCGCGTCGGTGTCATGAAATCGGCCGCAGGCGCTTCGCGCAATGGCGATGCAGGCCGGGGAGAAACGATGGCGATTCGGGGAATGCGCGTCGCTTACGAGCGGATCCCGAGGGCGTCGAGGAGATGCGCCGTAGCCGGACTGTCTGCGCCGGAAGCGCCCGGGCAAGATCCAGTTGCGCGAGGGCTGGACGAAAGGCGGCCGCCAGGGCGTCGACGCGGGGCAGAACGCGCGCGAGGTCCGGAGATCACCGGCAGGGCCACCGGCCGCCGTCGAGGTCGAGCGGCATCTCCATGCTGTTGAAGTTCCACGCGTTCGTCTGCTCGCAGAAGAGCGACCTGTCCGTCATGTGCCCCGAGAACGGATCGTCGTACTCCACGTGGAACACGGCCTTGCCGTTCGCCACGAAGGTATCGACGAGGATCTCGCACTCCTCGAACTCGAAGCACTGCTCGTTCAGCGTCCAGTCGAAGTACGGCCACAGGTCCTCCGCCTGGTCGATGTCGCCCTTGAGCCCGACGGACATGCCCATCCCGTGCGCGAGCTCCGCGATGAACCGGTTGTAGGCGATCTGGTCCTCGTAGGTGAGCGGGAACCCGGATTCGTTGGCGTACCCGTCGACCTCGTCGGGCTCGATGGCGTCGAAGCCCTTGTCCTTGCAGGTCTGGAACCGGGCCTGCATGATCGGCCCGAGGACGTCGATCTGCCGGATGTCGAGCCAGAACGAGCCCTCCCAGTGGTAGTCCGGTTCGCCCTTGACCGACTCCGGGAAGTCGCCGGCGTCCGACCGATAGTCCTCGAACGCGCCGACGTCGACATAGCAGATCACCTTGGCCCCCCTCGCGTGGAGCGCGGCGACCGTCTCTGCCGGCGTGAACTCCCAGTCGATGTCGTAGACCACGGGAGGCGGCAGATCGAGCGCCGCGCCGGTGGGATCGACCAGGCCCATGTCCTTGGGGTCGTCGAGGTCCAGAGGGTGGTCGATCATCCAGTGCCACGGCGTGTCGAGCGCCGGGATCCACAGGTCGGAGCCCCCGCCGGCGGCCGACGTCGAGGAGGTGGCCGCCGGGGCTGGCGAGCTCGAGCCGCCGCGCGCGTCTCCGCCCGCGCCGCCTGCTCCGCCAGGATCCGCGCCGGCGTCGCCGCACGCGACGTGCATCGCCGAAAGGAGGGGAATCAACCAGGGGACCACTGCAGGCCACGATCGATGCATGATGGCGCTCCTCTCATCGCTCCGGAGCTCGATCGCTCCGGGGTGTGCGCCTCGACGCCCACCCGGCATCGTGATGCCGTGCTCCTGGAGCTTCACCCAGGTCGCGCAGCGACGGAACCACAGAACGCGCAGCGCGCCGGGGCGGCCCCTGCGGCTCCCGCCGCCGACCAGCGTGCCTCGCCGCCCGTGCCGCGGGTCCCCCCGCTCCGCCAGGCCGGGCGACCCACCGCCCAGCCCGGGGATCCACCTGCGACGAACCACGGGCGCCCGCCCGCACAAGATGGACGCCTGCAGTGAAGTCGGGCGGTGCGATCCGAGCGCCCCGCCCGCGCTGCGGAGGCTCGCGGACGCCATCGGGCTCGAGGAGTTCCTCTGGCTCTCTTCCAACGTGCGAAGGGGCAACGTGCGAAGGGGCAACGTGCGAAGGGGCAGCGTGCGCAGCGGCTCACGCCTCCTCCTGTTCGCGGGCAGCTCGCCGCGGACCGCCAAGTTTCACAGGTTCTCCGAGGAAGATCAGAACCACTTCATGCTCCTCGGCAACCACCTCGCGGCGCTCGTGAACAACAGCATCCTCGCGGCCTAGGTCGAGCGCGAGCGGACCGAGATCGTCGCGGCCAACCGCGAGCTGGACGCCAGCCTGCGCGAGCTCAGCAGGACGCAGCGAGAGCTCATCGCGTCGACCAAGCTGGTCGCCGAGACGTCGCGGCGGGCAGGGAGGATCGACGAGCAGCTCACCTCGAGGCTGTTCACGCAGGGCTTCACGACCAAGCCGAGCGGGCACGGCTTCGGCCTCCACACGAGCGCGCTGGCCGCGAAGGAGATGGGTGGCACGCTCACGTGCCGGAGCGCTCCTGGGCGGGGCGCGACGTTCATCCTCGACCTTCCGCTGCGCCCCCGATGACGAGCGTTCTACGCGGCCGCGCTCCCGCGGCGGCCTGCGCCGAGCGTCCTACGCGGCCGCGCTCCCGCGGCGGCCTGCGCCGTTTCCCCCCTCGGTGAGCTTCGCTTCGTGCTTCGCGATCCACTTGCGGAGCCGTTGCGAGAGAGGAGACCGTCCGTTCTCGTAGTTGGCGACCGAGCTGCGCGCGAGGCCGAGCTTTCCGCCGAGCTCGGCCTGCGAGAGCCCGAGCTTCTCGCGGAGCTCCTTCAGCGACGTCGAGCCCGTCGTCGCTTGCTCGCGCGCCGCTTGCTCGCGCGCCGGTGCGCTCGTCGCCGGTGCGCTCGCAGGGCGAGGCCGCGCGACCTCGATCGCACGCACCTCCCGCGGTGCGGGCTCGGCCTTCACCGGCGGCTGCTCGGCACGGGCGCCTTCCGACGCGGCGCGTCGTGCCACGGTCGCTCGGACGCTCGTCGCGCTCCCCGCGAGCTCCCCGCCGCAAAACGGGCAGTGATCGAACACGAGGACCTTGCCCGAGTCAGCGCGGAATTCGATGCCCTGGATCGACGCCGGGAGCCCTTTCGCGCGGCGCTCCTCGCTCGACCACCCGTAAACGACCGTGAGCCCGGGCCCCTCGAGGTTGACCGGAAGATCGGCTTGACTCATCCGAAGGCAGACCGTCCTGCCATCGCGTGTGCACTGTCGTCCGATGATGGGCATTGTCATCTCCTCGCTTCGAAGGGGGGGCGAGCGCGGGCCTACCCGGTCGAACTTTGCGCAGTACTGTTCACCTGTCAAGTTAGATATGCACCGAGTGCGTCAGGCGAAGCCTGGGCGAGGGATTTCGGCACAGCGGTCGGGTCTCGGCGCGGGTCTCCTCGGGCTGGATCGTGACCGGTGGGGGGGGTGTGTCGGCGCAGGCGGGCACTTGGCCCCCGTCCGCCGCGTGCTCGCCCGGCCCAGCCCGCGCGCGATCGGGCGGGCCGGCGGACGTCGAGTCGCTTCCGGGCTCCGGGCTCGTGGGCTACCAGGGCGGCATCGGGTCCGGCTGTCGGGGCCGGCGGCCCGTCATGGTGGCGTCTCTCGTCGAGAGCGATGACAAGGACACGGCATGGCATACGAAGTCTCCAGAGATGCCATCGCCGAGCAGGCCAAAGGGGTTCGCCTCCGCCGAGCCATCCAGCCAGGGATCTGCCTCGCGCGCGAAGAGAAGTTTTAACGCAAAGGCGCAAAGGGGCAAAGGCGCAAAAAAAAGCACATTATAATTTTGTTTTGCGTCTTTGCGTCTTTGCGCCTTTGCGTTGAACTCTCTCTCCGGATCCCTGGCCGGACTCCTGGTGGGCGGCACCAGCCAGCAGGCGCGACGGGTGCGCCGCGGCGCGTCGGGCCGCCGGTCGGCACAGCAGGAAAACGACGCCGTCCCGTGCGGTTCGAGCGAAGGACGACCGACGGCGCCGGCATCCACAGGACAGCCGAGCAGCGACGCAGGGCCCAGCTGGACCTCTAAGGTCGAGCCCGCCGGCGGCCATTCTTCTGATCGAGGCGCCCCGCGCTTCGCGCAGGCGGAGTGACGCCGCGGGCGGCATCCTTGCGGGGCGCCGCATCGACTCGGAATCGTAGCGAGACGCGGACAGCTGCGGCCTGCGAGCCGCCGTGGGCGCGCACCGTTCCGCGCGGCACGCGCGGCGAAAGGAGCATCATGGTCGTTGTTGGTATGCGAAGCGCAAAAGCCTTCCTCGCGGTGGCGATGGCCGCGAGCGCCATCCTCGGGTGCTCGAGCCCCCCTGCGGCTGCACTGGGACAGGATCCGGATGGGATCGAGGCGTCGGACATGCCGCTGGCCGGCGATGAGCCGGTGTCCGAGGACGACGTGAAGCTCCTCATCGAAGGCGTCGCGGCAGCCTATGCCCCTGAAGCGCAGGCCCACGGGGCGCAGTTCTCCGTGCGCGTCACGGGCTCGTTGACGCGCATCGAGTTCGCCGCGGACCGCACCTGGAGCATCCTCGTGGGGTCCGACCTCTTCCGCCCCGGCCTCACGCGCGACCTCGCGACATTCATCGGTTGCCACGAGGTGGGCCACGCGCTCGGCGGCTTCCCGTTCAAGGACGGCCCGCCGCAGCGCATCCAGGTCGAGGGGCTCGAGCAAGGCCAGTTCGGCACGGTGAGCTCCTCCGAGGGCCAGTCCGACTACTTCGCATCGAAGGACTGCCTGCCCCGGATGTGGGGCGATGACATCGACGAGAACAGCGCGTACCGGACGCGGGTGTCGCCGGCGACAAAGTCCCGCTGCGACGGCGTATGGGCGGGCGACGCGGAGCGCGATCTCTGCTACCGCATCGCGGCGGTCGCCAACGACTTCGGGGTCTGGCTCGGCCGGGCGCAGGTGTCGACCGACACGCCCTCGACGACGGTCGTGACGGGCACCAACGTCAACAACACGGGGGGTCAATGCCGCGTGGACACCATCTTCGCCGGCGCCCTGTGCCAGGTGCGAAACCCCGGCACCGACATCCCCGGCCTCGTCCCGCCGTACGCGCGCCTGGTCGAGATCGATCCCACGGTCGAGGCGGACGCCGCGTACGCCGCCTGCGCGGAAGGACCCGGCGCCCGCCCGCTCTGCTGGTTCCGGCCGAACTCCACGCCGTACGACTGCTCGTCCCTGCCCGAGCTCGGCGACTGCGCAGTCACCGAGGAAGGCGTGTCCGCCACGCGGTTCTGCTCGCCGCGGACGGGGATCGAGATCTTTCCGTGCTTTGAAGGCACGAGCTGCGCGCTGGACGAGGAGGGCTTCCCGATCTGCGAGCTGCAGACGAACTGAGGCAGCACATCGCTCGACGCCGCCCCCTGGACCAGAGACCCGCCCTCGCTGTGCGGGTCTCGGAGCGACGTACAGCCACCAGAGCTGGACGGACGCAATGCGCTCCGCGTCTCCTGTAAAGTTTCCGTGTTGCAATTGCGCCCTTCCAGCATGGACCTGGCCGGTCTTGACGCCGAATTGGAGTGAGCTCAGCGTCGCGACATGCGGATGCCGTGGTGGATGGGGGTGTTTGCCTCGGTTGCGCTCGCGCCGGCTTGTGGGGGCCGGATCGAGCGTCATATCGAAGAACCGCCGGCGGACGGAGGCGAGGTCGGATCGACGACAGGCGCTGACGGTGCCGGGGGCGCTGGCGCTGCCGGGGGCGCCGGCGGCCCAGCGAGCGCCGTGGAAGCCTCCAGCTCAGGCGGCCAAACCTCGTCGACAGGCATGTCGAGCGAGCCGGACGCGGGCGCCGGCGGCGCCGAGCCGGGGTGCGATCCGAGCGTGTACAGCGGCTCATTGAGCGTCACCCACCAGGACGGCCTCGAGGACCTGCGCGGCGTCACCGTGCTCGATGGCACGCTCACCATCGGCGGCGACGTCTCCGACCTGTCCCCCCTCGCGTGTCTGACGACCATCAAGGGTAAGCTCCAGATCATCGACGCCACGCGGCTCTCCAGCCTGGATGGCCTCGGCTCCCTCTCCTACGTCGGCTTGCAGCTGCAGGTGATGCGGAACCCCTCGCTGCTCAGCCTCGGCGGGCTTCGGAGCCTGCGAGAGGCCGTGGCGGTCCTCATCAGCGAGAACCCGCTCCTCGAGAGCGTCGTCGGCGTCGGGGTGAAAGCGGCCGAGTGGCGCGTTGTCGACAACGATGCCCTCGAGTCCTTGTCAGGCCTCGAAGACGTCGAGGAAGGGGTGTTCTGGATCGAGGGCAACGACCGGCTCGCGACGCTGGACGGGCTGCGCAGCCTGCGCCGGGGGTGGCTCAACCTTGTCGACAACGACGCGCTGACCAGCCTCGAGGGCCTCGGCGCCGTCGACGGCCTCGAGGAGCTCTTCATCTCCGGGAACGACGGGCTCGTCAGCTTGCAAGGCCTCGAGCGGCTCACGGCCGTCAAGAAGCTCACGTTGCGGGAAAACCGGCAGCTGAGCTCGCTGCGCGGCCTCGACGGCCTCGTCTCCGCAGGCGTCATCGGCATCTCGTCGAACGAGCGGCTCGTGGACCTGACCGGGCTCGCGGCGCTCGAGACCGCCGACGCTCTCGTCGTCAGCGGCAATTCAGCGATGAGCAGCCTGGACGGCGCGCCCTCGCTCCGCGGTGTCCTGCGAGCCACCGTCGACTCGAATCCCGAGCTGGTGAGCGCCAACGCCTTCGCGCACCTTCGCTCGGACCTGGACCGCGCGCCGTCGCTTTCCTTCGCGAACAACCCCAAGCTCACCACCATCGATCTCGGCGACGTGACGCGGCTGGGCGAGGTGTCCGTCACCCGCTGCGGCTCCCTCGAGGACCTGTCCGCGTTCGCCGGCATCACGGAGATGTCAACCCTTATCCTGGGAGAGAACTCCGGGCTCGTGAGCCTCACGGGGCTCGAGCTGGTCTCGGAGCTCGATGGGCTGCAGATCATCGACAATCCTCGGCTCACGAGCCTCGTGGGCCTGGATGGCCTCGTTTCCACGCGCCGCATCGCCATCTACTCGAACGAGCGGCTCGTGGACCTGACCGGGCTCGGAGCGCTCGAGACCACCGACGTCCTCGTCGTCAGCGGCAATTCGGCGATGAATAGCCTGGACGGCGTGCCCTCGCTCCGCGATGTCGTCCTGGAAGCCGTGGTCGACGCGAACCCCGAGCTGGTGAGCGCCAACGCCTTCGCGCACCTTCGCTCGGACCTGGACCACGCGCCGTCGCTGTACTTTTCGGACAACCCCAAGCTCGCCACCATCGATCTCGGCGACACAACACGGCTGAGGCAGCTGTCCATCACCGGCTGTGGCTCCCTCTCGGACCTGTCCGGGTTCGCCGGCGTTGCTGAAGTGTCAGCTCTCTCCGTGGCCCAGAACTCCGGGCTCGTGAGCCTCACGGGGCTCGAGCAGGTCTCGGCGCTCGATCGGCTGGAGATCTACGACAATCCTCGGCTCACGAGCCTCGTGGGCCTGAGCGCCCTCCGCAACGCGCGAAACGGGCTCGAAATCTCCAACAACGCCGCGCTCACCAGCCTCGACGGGCTCGGCTCGCTCGGCGCGGGCGACGGCGCGATCCAAACGGTGACGCTCGCAGGCAACCAAGCGCTCGTCGACATCGACGCTCTGCGCGGCCTGGCTCGCGTGGGCCAGTTGACCCTCCGAGACAATGACGCCTTGGTCGGGCTGACCGGGCTCGAGGACCTGACCACGATCGACCACCTCAACGTCGAGGGGAACCGGTCGCTCGCGACGCTCCGCGATCTGGGAGCTCGATCGATCAATATTGCGATGGAAATCCGGGACAACGAGAGCTTGCCGAGCTGCGAGGTCGAGGCGCTCGTGGAGCGCCTCGACTGGCCGCCTCTCATGGTGCTCGAGGAGAACAACGGCGCCGGCGCCTGCCCGCCCTGAGTCGGGGAAGCGCCTGACGCGCCAGCCCACCCGTGATAGCCATGCCGGCATGACCGTCCGTTGCGCCGAGCGCTTCGCCATCCGGGGCCGCCAGGGGCGCGGGCTCTTCCCTCCGGGAGCGTGGGTGTTTCCGGCAGACCTCGAGGTCGTGGAGGAGCTCCACGCCGCGCTGCAGGCGACCTTCCGCGAGCGGCACGCGGTCACGCCGGCCGAGCTCGAAGGCCAGGTGCCCCGCGCGTTTGCCTTCGACGACCTGCTCGGGTTCCTCGCGCGGCGGCGGCCGGCGTTCGACCGCGCGCTCGCCGGCATGCGCTCGCCCATCGAGGCGTCGCGGATCGCGACGCTCGCCGCGGTCCTCGGGCTCTCGCGCGACCAGGTGACGGCGGCGCTGCGCGCCCGCGCGACAGGCGCCGACCTCGTCGAGGGGTCGACCGTCGTCGACAACTCCCTGTCGCTCGCAGCGCAGCGCGTCGAGGTGCTGCGCGAGCTCGGTGCCGACGACGCCATCATCGATCTCGAGCTCGAGCTGGCGCGCCTCGTCGCGCAGCCCTCGTGGACGCCGCAGGTCGATTGGAGCGAGCTCGTGCCCGACGCCGTCGAGGTGGCCTCCTATGTCGATCCTGCGTCCGGGGCCGCCGAGGTCGACGTCGACATCGCGCCCCTGGTGCTGCTCGCGGCCCAGTGCTGCGTCGACCCGACAGCCCATGCGGTGAGCGGCGACCACGACGAGCTCGTGTGGATGTCGCTTGCCGAGCTCGACGGCGATGCGCCGGCCCCGGAGCGCGCCCCTGGCTCGATCCTGGTGCGACCCTCGGTCGTCGGCGAGGAGGTCGAGCGCCTCGAGTTCGCGGCCGTTCCCGCGGCGCTGCGGGCGATCGCGCCGGCGGGCGCCCTGCTCGCCGTCACGCTGGTGGACGACGAGGCGTAGCGTCACAGCCTGCCTGGGCGGTCAACCGGCGCGATCAGGCGGTGATGCCGCCGTCGATGTTCAGGTTGGCGCCGTTGACGAAGGCGCCCTCGGGGCCGGCCAGGTACGCCACCATGCTGGCGACCTCGTCGCCTTGTCCGTAGCGCTGCACGGGGATCTGGCCTTTCAGCCCGGAGGCGAGCGGGCCGTCGGCCGGGTTCATGTCGGTGTCCACGGGGCCAGGCTGGACGTTGTTGACCGTGATGCCGCGTGGACCGAGATCCCGGGCCCAGCCGCGTGTGAGGCCGGCGACCGCCGCCTTTGTCGCGCCATAGACCGACATCCCGGGCATGAGCGCCACGTCGCCGGAGACGCTCCCGATGTTGATGATGCGCCCGCCCTCGCCCATGTGGCGGACAGCCTCCTGCGCGGCGACGAAGAGGCCCCTGACGTTCACCGCCATGACGCGATCGAACTCCTCCAGCGAGAACTGATCGAGGGGCGCCATGGCGGCGACGCCGGCGTTGTTCACCAGCACGTCGAGCCGGCCGAGGGCCTTCACCGTCTCGGCGACGGCGCTCTTCACCGCCTCGGCGTCGCCGCTGTCCGCCCGCACGGCGATCGCCTTGCCGCCCGCCGCCTCGATGGCGCCCACCACCTCGTCCGCCTTCGCGGGCGACGCGGCATAGGTGATGGCCACGGCGGCGCCCTCGCGCGCGAGGCGCCTGGCGATCGCCGCCCCGATACCCCGCGAACCCCCGGTGACCAGCGCAACCTTGCCCTTCAACGTACCCATGGCCAAGTCCTCTCTTTTTTCTGGAACGATCGTTCCTGAAATGGAAGCTAAGTAGGGTACTGCAGTCCGTCAAGCGATTTATGGAACGACCGTTATGAAAAAAGCGACGGGGGCGCTCCAGCGGGGTCGAGGGCGGCCGCGCAGCTTCGATCAGGAGGCGGCGCTGGAGCGGGCGATGGTCCTGTTCTGGGAGCGGGGGTACGAGGGGACGTCGCTCGACGAGCTGAGCGCGGCGATGGGCATCAGCCCGTCGAGCCTCTACGCGACGTTCGGGGGCAAGGAGCAGCTGTTCCGGGCGGCGGTCGACCGGTATCTCGCCGGGCGGGGCGGGTACATCGACCGCATCGTCGCCGAGGAGCCGACGGCCCGGGGCGCGGTGCAGCGGCTGCTCGAGACGGCGGCCGACGAGCTCACCCGGCCCGATCACCCGCCCGGGTGCATGATCGCGCTGGCCGGGACCCAGTGCTCCCCCGGCGCCCGGCCCGTACAGGGCTTGCTGCGGGGGTACCGAGAAACCTGGCACAGCGGGTTCGAGGCGCGGATCCAGCGAGCCGTCGAGGCCGGCGAGCTCGCGCCCGACACGGACGCCGCCGCGCTGGCCACGTTCTATGTGACCGTCTTGCTGGGGATGTCGGTCCAGGCGCGGGATGGCGCATCGCGGGAGAGCCTCCGCGCGGCCGTCGAGGTCGCGATGCGGGCATGGCCTGGCGCGCCGGGATCTCCGGCGCTCGGGCCGGCGGCTACATCCCGTACGGGTATCGGGCCAGGTTGACGGCGCCGCTCGCGCGGACCTGCTGCAGGGCCTTGCCGTACTGGAGGAGGAGGCCCAGCGCGTACTGGAACCGCTCGCGGATGCGCCCGTCGTCGGGCGATTGCGGCGTCGCCGGATCATTGAGGAGCTCGCGGACGTTGCGCACGATCACGTGATCCGGGATGTAGCAGAGGTAGGAATTCTTGTAGCTGCTCATGCGCAGCTCGGCGATCGGGTAGGCGCCTCCCGGGCCCGCGGAGACCGCGACGATGAGCGCGGGCTTGTGCGCGAGCTCGCCCTTGGTGCAAAAGAGAAAGAAGTTCTTCAGCCCCGCGGGGACCATGCCGTGCCACTCCGGCGCCACGATCACGAAGGCGTCCGACGCGGCGAGCTCGGCGGAGATGGGCGACCAGAGGCGCTCCCATTTCTCCGAGGGCTGCCAGGCCTCCGGGTCCCAGAGCGGAAGCGGGTTGTCGGCGAGATCGAGCTGGTAGACGGAGGAGACGTCCGGCGCCGACGACAGCTGTTGCTGCACGTAACGGGCGACCTTCCCCGATTCGGAGCCATTGCGGTGACTACCTGAGATGACAGCGAGCTTCATAGGGTTTGCGTGCGGCGGTCGAGCCGCCGCGGGGCGCTCCTTGCTATCGGTGAATTGCGGCGCGCGATGCTACCCCGCGCTCGCGCTGCGCGTCGAGGGCCTCGACGGCGCGCGAACCCTGCCCGCGCGCCGTCCGCGAGCGCCGCGAACGTCGCGACGACCTCGCGGCGCGGGCGACCCGCCCGCTCGACGGAGCGGGCGCCGACCGCGCTGGCCTGGGCGGCGCCCCGTGGAGTTGAAAAGACCGGAAGATCATTGAGCTTTCTCCCTCGCCATCCCGCGCCCGGCGCGGCGCCGACCCGCGCTGTCGACAGGCGCCGTGTCGAGGGAGCGCTGTCGCTGGCGCGTGGCGACTCCGGTCCACGGGGCGCCGCGTCCATGGTACTTCTGCGACGCGCCGGGCCGGCTCGTTTCGTCACTGTCAGGAGCGCCCCGTTGGTCTACGATGGCCGCGACGCGCGCCGGGCCGCCGGCCCGCTGGCCGGCAATCCGGCGGGGCGTCGCCGGGGGAGGGCGGGTGACGGGGACTCGAGAAGAGCGGAAAGACGCGGAGAATGCATCGTTCTCCGGGGCAGAGAGCTCCGGCGACGGCGCCCTTCGACGTGAGCTCGACCGGGCCCCCGCGGCGCTGTTGAGCGAGCGCGATCTCCACCTCGCGCTCGAGCTGGCCGGCGTGGCCGTGGCCACGGGCGAGCCGCCGACGGCGCGGATCCTCGCCGTCAGCTCGGAGTTTTGCGCGCTGACGGGCTACTCCGAGGCGGAGCTCCTGGAGCGCACCTTCGTCGACCTCACGCACCCCGACGATCGCGCGCGGGATCTCGCCATCTACCAGCGGGCCGTCCACGGCGCGCAGCGCGAGTGGCGCAGCGAGAAGCGGTTCGTCCGGAAGGACGGCGGCGTCCGCTGGGTGGTGGTGCGCGGCGCGGTGTTCCGGGACGAGCGCGGCAAGGCGGTGCGGGCGGTCGGCGTGGTCGAGGACATCACCGACCGCAAGCAGGCGGACGAGGCGCTGCGCCGCAGCGAGGAGCGCTTCCGCGCGGCCCAGGAGCTCTCGCTCGACGCGTTCATCGTGCTGCGCCCGGCGCGCGACGAGGCGGGCCAGATCGCCGATTTCCTCTTCGACTTCGCGAACCCGGCCGCCGGCCGGCTCCTCCGCGTGCCCGTCTCGGCGCTCGTCGGCCGGCGGCTGCTCGACCTGATGCCCGAGCAGCGGACGGAGCTCTTCCCGCTCTACGTGCGCGTGGTCGAGACCGGCGAGCCGCACGACAAGGAGATCGCGTACACGGCCCGCGGGCACCGCGTGTGGGTCCGCAACATGGCGGTGAAGGTCGGCGACGGCGTGGCGGTCTCCTTCAACGACATCACCGCGCGCAAGCAGGCCGAGCAGGCGCTCCTCGACGGCGACCGCCGCAAGGACGAGTTCCTCGCGATGCTCGCGCACGAGCTCCGGAACCCGCTCTCGGCCATCCAGTTCGCGCTCCGCATCTCGCAGATGCCCACGGTGCCCGAGCCGCGGCGGGCGTGGGCGCAGGCGGTCATGCAGCGGCAGCTCGGCCAGCTCGGCCGCATGGTCGACGATCTGCTCGACGTCTCGCGCATCACCCGCGGCAAGATCACGCTGAAGCAGGAGCCGCTCGATCTCGGCCACATCGTCTACCAGGCGGTGGCGGCGGCCGCGCCGCTGATCGACGCCTCGAAGCACGAGCTCGCGCTCGACGTGGGGCCGCGGCCGCTGCCGGTGTTCGGCGACACCGCGCGCCTGGAGCAGGTGATCGTCAACCTGCTCACGAACGCCGCGAAGTACACCCGCGAGGGCGGGCGGATCTGGCTCTCGGCGCGCCAGGAGGGGTCGGAGATCGTCGTCCGGGTGAAGGACACGGGGTACGGCATCCCGGAGGAGATGCTGCCGCGCATCTTCGACCTCTTCGAGCAGGCGCACCCGACGCTCGGCCGCGCGCGCGGCGGCCTAGGCATCGGGCTCACGCTGGTGAAGCGGCTGGTCGAGATGCACAGCGGCTCGGTGTCGGCGGCGAGCGAGGGCGAGGGCCGCGGCAGCGAGTTCACGGTGCGCCTGCCCGCCGTGGAGCCGCCGGCCGAGGCCGAGGGCGCGGCCGGGCCGGTCTCCGGCACGCTCGCGCGCCGGATCCTCGTCGTGGACGACAACCGCGATCACGCGCACGCCCTCGTCCTCCTCCTGGAGCAGGCGGGCCACGTGACCGCGCTGGCCCACGACGGTCCCTCGGCGCTGGAGGCGGCGCGCTCGTTCGCGCCCGAGGTGGTGCTGCTCGACATCGGCCTGCCGGCCATGGACGGCTACGAGGTCGCCCGGAGGATGCGCGGCGAGGCGGGCGCCGGCGCCCTGCGGATCCTCGCGTTCACCGGGTACGGCCAGCAGGACGACGTGCGCCGATCCAGGGAGGCGGGGTGCGACGCGCACCTGGTCAAGCCGATCGCCCCCGAGGTGCTGTTCGCGCACATCGCGGGCGGCGAGCGGTAGCGAGCTCGGGCGGGGTCGAGCGCGTCGGGGGGCGAGCGCCCGCGTCAGGACGCGGCGCGCACGGCGGCGGGCCCGATGAGCCCCAGCGCGACCATGTCGTCCAGGTACTTGTGAATGAGCGGCTCGCCGACGTGCGGCAGGGTCGCGAGATCGCCCGCCCCGCCGCGCGCCGCGAGCTGCCGCAGCCGGGCGAGGAGGCGCTCCGCGTCGAACACCTCTCCGTCGGCGCGCGCCGGGCGCTCCCACGCGTTGAGGATGGGCAGCGGCGAGTGGCGCCTGAGCGGCTCGCTCAGCTGCATCAGCCGGTCGCGGAACGCCGCGTACCACGCGGCGTAGTCGTCGACGCGCTCCACCGGGTAACCCGCCGATCGGACCCACGAGACGATGACGTCGAGCGAGATGCCGTCGTCCCAGTAGGGGTTCACGACATGATAGGTCGCGCGGCTCGCCCTCTCCCCCTCATCGCCCGTGGGGGGCCGTCGATCGACGGCGACGGTCCCCGGGCGGGGCCGTCGATCGACGGCGACGGCCTCCGTGGGGGGCCGTCGATCGACGGCGACGGCGGCGATGCTCCGCGCCACGGCGTCCACGGGCAGGCCGTCGTAGTGGCCGTCGCGGTGCGGGCGGCCGCCCTCGTAAAACGATCTCGGGGCGAGGCCCGTGTACACGACGCCGCACAGGAGCCGCGTGAAGAAATCCGGGACGTTGATCTGGGAGCGATACAGGCTGTGCGCCATGATGCCGCTCGGGCGGTAGACGTTGACGGGGAGGCCGAGCGCGTCGTGGGCGTCCTGCAGCAGCACCTCGCTCGCCCACTTGCTCGTCGCGTACCCGACGGCGTAACCGGCGCCGAGCGCGCGCTCCGGCCAGAGCTCCCGGATGTCCTCGTCCTCGCGGATGGGGCCGCTCCGGTCGAGGCCGCCGACCGCGGCGATGGTCGAGATGTAGTTCATCGACTTGACCCGGTGCGCGAGCGAAAGGCGGATCGCCTCCACCGTGCCGAGGACGTTGGGCTCGAAGAGCTGCGGATAGCTCAGGGCGTGGTTCACCAGGGCGCCGTTGTGCACAACGCAGTCGACCTCCACGCAGAGGTGCGCGTAGAGGTCGTCCGCCAGGCCGAACCTCGGCTCCACGAGGTCGCCGGCGAGCACGACCAGCCGGCCGTGCGCCGACAGCGCGTCGAACCGCTCCAGGAGGGCGGGATCGGACTCGTAGGTCGCGCGGAGCCGATCGAAGGCGAGCGCGTCGTCCGGCGAGCGCACGACGCAGTACAGCCGGCCCTCCTCGGGCAGCCGCTCGAGGAGCTCCAGCGCGAGGAACCGGCCGAGGAACCCGTTGGCGCCGGTCAGGAGCGCCACCCGGGCCTGCGCCGGCAGCGCGGCGGCCGGCGTCGCGCGCCTCGCGGCCGCGAGCTCGTCCGGCCCGAGGAACCGGTCGAGCCGCAGGTCCGCCGCCCGGACGACCTCGGCGCCGGCGCCGTGCACCTCGTCGAAGCGCGCGGCGCGGCGGGGGGCTTCGCCCGCCAGGGCGTGCTCCAGGTGATCGGCGATCGCGCGGACGCTGCTCGTCGGGTTGAGCACGAGCCCCACGGGCACGGCCACGCCGGAGATCTCCTCGATGAGGCGGCTCAGGCGGACGGCGCTGAGCGAGTCGCCGCCGAGCTGCGCGAAGCTCCGCGCGCTCCGCGGCTCGACGCCGGTGATCCCGAGCGTGGCTTCCAGGGCCTTCTTCACCACCAGCGCGGCGGACGCCGGCGTCGCCCCGCCCTCGCGGAGGCTGCGGAGCTCCTCGAGCTGGGTGCGCTCGATCGTCGCGTAGAGCTCCTCGAGGCGGGCGCTGTACCTGGCCTTGAGCCGGGCGCGCGCCGGCTTTTGCGTCTCCGTGAGCAGGCCGCTCGCCCGGGTGAACGGGGCCGGCTCGATCAGGAAGTCGCGCGGGATCTCGTAGCCGCGGAGCTGGTTCTCCCGGGCGATGCGGTCGATCTCCGCGCGGAGCAGCTGCCTGACGGGCTCGCCGTCGGGCTTCACGTCGCGCTGCCGCAGGTGGGCCGAGATCTCGCGCATCTCGGGGACGACGACCGCCAGGAGGTACGAGCGGGTGCTGTTGCCGTAAAGGAAGATCTGCTGGATGAAGGGGCTGCCCGCGCTGTAGAGGACCTCGAGCCGCGAGGTGGCGACGAACTCTCCTTGCGACAGCTTGAGCACGTTCCGCGCGCGATCGATCCAGACGACGGTGTCGGGCCCGCGCTGCTCGACGATATCGCCTGTGTTCATGAGCCCTTCTTCGTCGAAGAGCGCCCTCGTGGCCTTCTCGTTCTTGTGATAGCCGGGCACCATGAGGCTCGATCGGATATGCAGCTCGCCGCGCGGGTACGGCTGGTCCGCGGCGGAGTAGCCGAGCTCCGGGACGTCGACCAGCTTGAACTCGGTCACGAACTCCCGATCCAGCCGGCCATCGGTCGTGAGCGAGGAGGCCTCCGTGGAGCCGTAACCCTCGAAGATGGGCACGTCGAAGCAGCGCTTCAGGAACGAGAGGACCTCTGGCGGCGTCGGCGCCGACCCGATGCTCGCGAGGAGCAGCCGGTCGCCGAGCAGCGACCCGCGCATCTCCGCCATGATCTCGCGCTCGATCCGCCGTCGGGCGGCGTCGTCGCCGCCGGCGCCCTGCGCTCGGGCGCGCCTCAGGAGCTCGGCCTGGAACTGCTGGTGAATCAGCTCCGCGATGCGCGGCACCAGGAACAGCGTTGTCGGCCTGGCCAGGCGGAGGTCCTCGAACAGGGTGGACATGTCGCTCTTCAGCACGAAGTGCGTGATCCCGCCGCGCATGAGGGAGCGGCCGACCTGGCTGCGCCCGATGAAGTGGTTCATCGGGCTGTAGTTGAGGCCCACGAGCGGCAAGAGGTCCAGGCGCGGGTCTTGGCTCCTGGTGAACGCGAGCTGCCAGTACCGGCGCCAGAGGCTCTCGGGGACCATCGCGCCCTTCGGCGATCCGGTGCTCCCGGACGTGTACATGAGGGTCATCAGCGGATCGGGCTCGCCCCGCTGCGCCGGCAGCACCTTCGGCAAGATGCCCTGCTGCCGGCCGAGGTGCTCCACCTCGTGCATGGGCCGCACGGAGAGGCGGCGGCCTCTCGCCTCCAGCGGTCGGAGGGCGCGCCTTACGCGCTCGAGCTCGTTATGCCCGCAGCGATCCCCTTCCAGCAGATCCATGACGACGATGCTCCGCACGGAGGGGCACCGCGGCAGGATGTCCTCGATCCGCGCGAGCTGGCCCACGCTGCAAACGACGCAGGCGAGCTCGGCCTCGGTGACGATGAGCTCCAGGTCGGCGGGGGGCAGGTCGGTTTGCAGCGGCACCGAGACGGCGGAGAGGTACATGCAGGCGAGGCCGGCCACGACCCAGTCGGTGCTGCCGAAGCCCGAGATACCCACGAAATCGCCCGTGTTCGCGAGCTTTTCGTGCTGGAGGCCGCTGGCGAACGCCTCGACGCGGGACCACACGTCCGCGTAGCTGACGGCGCGGAACTCCGGCAGATAGCGCGGCGCGCTGCCGCCGTCGGCCGCTGTCGCCGCGGTGTCGAGCGGGCGGTGGCCGACGCAGGGGCGGTCCGCGTAGAGCTCGAAGGCCGTCGCCACGGACTCGATCGTGGAGTTACAGCGCCGGATCTTCTCCAGCGCCGCCGGGGAGGGCAGCGCCCGGCGGAGCTCCTCGTCCGTCTGCACGAGCCGGGCGCATCGCTCCAGCGACCTCGTGAGGAGCAGCTCGTTCGAATCGTCGTTTTGGGTGATCTCCGATTCTTGAGGATCGCGGGTATCGCTCGACGGGTCCATGCGCCCGCACGTTGAGCGGAGCGCGGCCCCGGGCAAGCCTCGGTCGGACATCGGCGGTCGCGCCGCGCCAGGCGGCGATCGGGCGAGCGCCTGCCTAGACGTATCGCTGCTGCGGGGTCTTCTCGGCCTGGGGGGCGGTGCTCGCGTTCCCCGGTCCGCCGGCGAGGGGCGATGCATCGAGCTGCGCCAGGAAATCGGCCGGGCCGTCGTACACGGCGATGGCTCCCTCGAGGGCGCTGTCGGTCCAGCCGCCCGAGCGGAAGCCGATCGTGCGCAGCCCGGCGCGCGCGGCCGCCTCGACGTCGTAGGGCGTGTCGCCGATCATCACGACCTCGCCGTGCGGCAGCTTCAGGTGGTCGAGCGCCGCCTGCACGATGTCCGGATCCGGCTTGGACTGCTCGGCGTCGCTCGACGACGTGGCGCTCTCGATGACCCCGTCGGCGCCGGTGAGCTTGAGGAGCTCGCGGAGCTTCTCCTTCTGGGCCGAGCTCGCGATGACGATCCTGAGGCCGCGCCGGTGGAGCTCCTCGAGCAGCTCCTTCGTGCCGGGGAAGGCGCGGAGCTCGGGCAGGAGCTGCTTCATGAAGATCTCCGAGCAGCGCCCGCTGATCCTCTTCCCTTCAGGGCTCTCGATGGAGATCCCGGTCACCTCGGGGAGGAGCTTGTCGCCGCCCATCCCGATGAGGCGCCGCACCTCCTCGAACCGGACCTTGTGCCCGAACTCCTCCAGCGCATCGACCCAGGCGCGGGCGTGCGCGTCGTTGCTGTCGATCAACGTGCCGTCGACGTCGAAGATTACGCCGCGAATGGCTGCCATGACCGGGTCCTCTCCTGGTTTTGTCGATTTCTCTGCGTGTGATACCGCTGCTTCGAGCTGGTCTGTCCGGCGGCGGCGCGCCGAGGGCGGCTCGGCGCCGTGGCTCTCCGCTCAATCGCCCTTCTCGTAGCTCCTGATGGACAGCATGTAGGCGATGATCGCGTCCACGTCCGCGTCGGAGATCTCCTTCTCCGAGAAGGAGGGCATCGCGCCGAGCCCGCTCCGGATCTGGAGCCGGATGGCCGCCGCGGGCGCCGGCTTGTTGTTGAGCCCCGGGCCGAGCCCGCCTGCTCCGCCCGGGTGGCACTGGTTGCATTGCTTCATGAAGACCACCTCGCCGCGCCGCTCGGGCGGCTCGTCGAGCGGGGGCGGCCCGAGGATCGGCTCGCTCCTGCGGGAGGAGCCGCACCCGGCGGCGAGCCCGAGCGACGTGGCGAGGAGACCGCAAACGACAGCGCGCAGGACCATGATCGCCTCCTCCTTCAGCCTGCGGCCGCCGCGCGGGTGATGCGGAACAGCGCGCCCGTGCCCTGCTTCGGTTTGGCGCCCTTCTCATCCATGAGCATGACGCCGAAATCGACGACGTAGAGCGACTTCCCCGCGCGATCGAAGCGCACGGTGATGGGCCGCTCCAGGCCGCCTGTCTTGAGCCGCGACGCCGGGCCGTTGTCCTTGCCGCGGTTGACGGCGAAATCGCGGATGACGCCGGTCTTGAGGTCGACCCGGACCACCTTGAAGCCGACGGGGTGCAGGACCTTGCCGACGTCGGGCGCCTGATCGCCGAACTGCGCGACGAACGCGTCGCCGACGAAGCCGAACGACGGGTCGCGCGAGATGTCGATGCCGTTCGACGAGCTGTGCACGGCGAAGAGCGCGACCGGCTGCGGCGGCGGGTTCGGCAGCGTCTCGAGGAGGGCAAGGGGCGTCTGCCCGCCGGGCGGGGCATAGCGATCTTGCGCGACGGGGCGGCCGTCGGCGAAATCGGGCCATCCGTACCAGGTGCCCGGCGTCACGGCCCACAGGGAATCCGCGTTGCCCCAGACCGGGCGGCTGCCGCGCTCGTCATAGCCGTTGTCCGTGACGAACAGCTTGCCGTCCGGCGAGAACGCGAGCCCGAACGGGTTGCGGAACCCCCAGGCGACGAGGTTGAGCGTGCCCCCGCGGGCGGGCACGCGCATGACGGCGCCGCTGCACGGCACCTTCCCGGGGATGACCTGTCCTTTCTGCGTCTGGGTGCCGAACCGGACGAAGGCGCCGGTCGTGGCCTCGTCGTCCTCGTCCTTGGTGAGCGGGTTCGGCGAGGTGAGCGCGGCGCCGGTCAGCGTCACGTCCTTGCAGGGGACGTCGTGGAACTCGGGGTGTCGCTTCAGCCAGCCGAACTTGTAGTTGTCCTCGCCGACGACACCGGAGTTCGTGGCGGTGCCCTGACCGAAGTAGATGAAGCCGTCGGGGCCGACGACGGGCCCGTTCGTGTGGTGGTCTCCGAAGCTCGGGAGCCCCGCGACGAGGGTCTGCTTCTCGCCGCCGGGGGTGATCCGGAGGATCCGGCCGCCCTCGGTCACGCCGCCCTCCGAGACGATGAACGCGCCGTCGGCCCAGGCGACGCCGGTCCACGGCGGGTTCTTCCCGGTCGCGACGACGGTGGTGCGGCCGCCCGGCTCGATCCGGAGGAGCCGTGGCGTGGTGAACACCTCGCCATAGGAGTACCCGGCCTCGGTGACGTAGACCTGCCCGGCGTCGTCGAACGCGACGCCGGTCGGGAAGGTGAGGCCGGTGGCGACCACCTCGATGACGTATCCGGCGGGCAGCTCGATGTCCGCGGTGCGGATCGACCGGGCGGGGGACGGCGGCGTCGTCTCGCCGCCGCCCGAGGAGGCGCGGGCGCTGAAGCAGCCGGGCGCCGCCGCGAGCGCGGCGAGCCCAAGGAAGAGGAGCGTCGGTGTCATGCGAGGGCGCGGCGGTGGACGGCTCGTGGCTGGGGTGTTCAAGCGTTCTCCTGTGGGTCGGTGCGAACGAGGGGCGGCGGCCGGCGGCCGCGTTCCCGGACCGTGCTGCCAAGAAGTCGCAGGACTCCGGGCGCGCGTCGAGCAATGCATATGCCGAGCGCGGTGAGGGCAGCGCGGGCGAGCGCCGCGACCGGCGCCGCCGTGGCGACCTGGCAAGGCTGTGGCAGATCGCCACGCGGCGGGCCGGCGATCGCCGCGGGGGAGCGGGCAACCCTGATTTCTGCGTCGACAGGCGCGTCCGGATCTGGTGGAACGGGAAGGCATGACACGGGCAGCGGGGAGCTCACGAGCTGCAGCGCTGGTCCGATGGAGGGCGGCATGGCGAGCTGGGATCCTGCTCAGTACCTGAAGTTCGAGGACCAGAGGGCGCGTCCGGCGGTCGATCTGCTGGGGCGGGTCGACGTCACCGTCCCGGGCGACATCGTCGACCTTGGCTGCGGGGCGGGCAACATCACGCGCCTCGTGGCGCAGCGCCTCCCGGACCGGGGGGTCCTCGGGGTCGACAGCTCGCCGGAGATGCTGGCGAAGGCGCGCACCGTGCTGCCGGGGGCGCGGTTCGTCGAGGGCGACATCGCGCGCTTCGCGCCGCCCGCGCCGCCGGCGCTGATCTTCAGCAACGCCGCGCTTCACTGGCTGGACGACCACGCGGCGCTGTTTCCGGCGCTCCTCGGTCGGCTCGCGCGCGGCGGCGTGCTGGCGGTGCAGATGCCGCGGAACCACGGCGCGCCGTCGCACACGGCGATGGTGGAGGTGAGCCGGATGCCGCGCTTCCGCGACAGGCTGGCGAGGTTGGTGCGGGAGAGCCCGGTCGCGGCGCCAGCGGCGTACTACGACGTGCTTGCGCCGCACGCGGCGCGGATCGACCTGTGGGAGACGGAGTATCTGCACGTCCTCGAGGGCGAGAGCCCGGTGGTCGAGTGGACCCTGGGGACGGCGCTGCGGCCGCTGCTCGCGGCGCTCGATGGCGAGGACGAGCGGGCGGAGTTCCTGGAGGCGTACGGGACGCGGGTGGCTGCGGCGTATCCGAAGGCGGCGGACGGGAAGACGCCGTTTCCGTTCCGGAGGTTGTTCCTCGTCGCGACGGCGCGGTGAGCGGCTGGGCCACGGCGCGGTGAGCGCCTGGCCGCGCCGGAGCGGCGCGGACGCGGCGCTGGATCAGCGCGTGTACTCGATGGCGCCGACGCCCTCGGCCTGGGGGAGGACGGTCACGAGCGCCTGCGCCCCGAAGGAGCTGGACGACAGCGAGGAGCGGACGGCGACGAGCCATGTCTGGTCGCTCTGGCGCGCGACGAGGATGACGCACCGCTCGCCCTGAGGCGAGCCCGCGCGCGCCTCGGCCTCCGGGACGACGCGCGCCTCGGAAGCGGCGCAGCCCTGGATGTCGAACTTGCGGTGCGAGAGCGCGGTGAGCGCCGCGCTCGCCGCCTTCGCGGCGCCCCCGTCGGCCGCCGGTGCGGCGGGGGCCGGCGCGGGGGCGCAGCTGGAGGAGAGCGCAGCGAGGAGGGGGAGCCAGCGGGCGATCGTGCGGGTCACGGCGATGTCGTATCGCGGAGGCGGGTCCGGGGGAAGCGCTGAGCTCCGGGGAGAGTCGCTGGGGCGGTGGGGCGAGCGAGAGGCGAGAGGTCGCCGAAGCTCGTCCGCTGTTTGGGGGGAGGTGTTGACACGGAACGAATCTGCGGTGCCGAACCGTCGCGATCCGTCGCTTCCTCCGGGATTTTGGGGGCACCAGGCCGCTGATCGCACCCGTTTGGAAGGCATCGACCCAACCCGGGCCCAACGAATAGGCGTTTGCGGGACTGCGCTTGAGCAGCAGCGGCGGCGAGGTTCCGGCGCAGTCCCGCAAACGCCTATTCGTTGAACGCGAGCCGTCCCGCAACCGAACTCTGTCCCAACGGGATCGCCATCGCGGGCGGCAGCTTCGCGCGGCGAGAGAGCTTCAGGTCAGGTCTGCGGCGTAGAAGCCGTTCCGCTCAGGGCGCCGAAAGAGCCAGCAGCGGGCCGCGCCGAATCCGGAGTCTTCGTTCGCCTGCGCCTCACTTCGCCTCCGAAGGAGGGATTTGGGCGGGCGCTCACCGGTCCCGGGGGACCGGATCGTCCTTCACCAGAACGCCGTGCAGCCTATCATGCCGCCACCGGTACAGCGTCCCGGCGCAGACGCCCACGTCAGACGGTCCGGACGGTGCCGCCGTCGATGATGAACTCGGCGCCGTGGATCGCGGCGGCGCGATCCGAGGCCAAGTAGGCAATGAGATCGGCAACCTCTTCGGGCTCGGCTGGACGCCCGATCGGGATACCGCCCAGAGCAACAAGGACTACTTGCCGCGCCTCCTCGACCGTGCCACCATTGGCGGCCTGCAGACGCTTCAGCATGTCGACGGACGACTCGGTCATGATCCAGCCGGGGGAGACGGCGTTGACCCGCACGCCCTTCGGCCCCAGCTCTTTGGAGATCGACTTGCTGTAGGTCCTGAGCGCGGCCTTTGCGGCGGCGTAGGCAGTGGTCGATTCGGGAAGCGGCAGGATGGATTGGATAGAGGTGATATGCACAATCGCGCCGGCACCCCGTTCCATCATCTGCGGAGCCAAGAGGCGATCAAGGCGGACCGTGGCCATGAGGTTCAGGCTCAGTTCGGCGAGCCAGTGATCGTCCGTCAGCGCGAGAAAGCCGCCGCCCGGCGAGGCCGAGCCACCGATCACGTGGGCGAGGATGTCGACGCCGCCCATACGCTCGAGCGCCGCCTTGGCCAGGGTCTCGCCGCCTTCGGCCGTCGTCAGATCCGCGCGGACGAACTCGACGCCGTCGATGGGCTCCAGGGTTCCGCGAGCTGCGGTGATAACCCTGGCGCCCCCGGCCAGGAAGCGGTCGACGGTGGCGCGGCCCAGACCCTTGCTGCCGCCGCTCACGAGCACACGTTTTCCAGCGAACTCCGCGGGATCAGCTTTGATGTTCATATCGTGATCTCCAGTGCTTTGATAGCGTCGTTTTCGAGCGTGAAGCGATAGGTGAAGCGGATCGGGCTGCCCTTGAAGTCGCCATGGGCAAGACCTTCGACCACGACCTGACCGTCCTCGTGGCGAACGGCATCCGGCGTGAAGATCGCCTTGACGGCGATCACCTCGTCTTCAAACAAGGTTCGCAGCTCGGCGTGGCCCTCGTGACGTTTTCCGTTGTCCGAGAGGACCGCATCGGCGGCAAAAGGCTTCAGCATGCCGTCCACATGGAGCTGTGCGTTTGCCTCGACATAGGCGGCTATGGGTTTGGGGAGCGCGGGCGTCATGAGTGTTCTCCTCTGCGTTGTTCGCTTCGGAGACACTAGTCTCGCCAAACAAAAAAGAGAACGCGCGGAATCGTGCATGCTATAGGTAGCCAGGCTAAACAATGCGTGACGACCTATCCGGGCTTCGGGCCCTCCTCTGCGTGGCCGAAAAGCGGAGCTTCCGTGCGGCGGCCGCCGAGCTGGGGGTGACGCCATCTGCCGTTAGTCAGATCGTTCGCGCCCTCGAAGAGCGCGTCGGTGTGCGCCTGCTTCAACGAACCACACGCAACGTCGGTTTGACCGAGGCCGGTGAGCACTTCATCGGGCAGCTCAGGCCTGCATTCGACGGCATCGACGCCGCGTTCGAGTCGCTCATGGCCATGAACGGACGCCCATCGGGGCTGTTGCGCCTGACGATGCTCCGAACCGGCTACAACGACGTCATCAAGCCGAAGCTCGCGGCCTTTCTCGCCGCGTACCCCGACATCCGAATCGACATCTGTCTCCAGGAGGCGCTGTCGAACATCGTAGTCGAAGGCTTCGACGCGGGGATTCGCCTCGGCCACAGCCTCGATCGCGAGATGATCGCTGTTCGCGTTAGCCCGGACCAGCGCCTCGTGGTCGTCGGCTCACGGGACTACTTCGCGCGCCGAGGCAAGCCCACGCATCCGCGCGAGCTTCACGGGCACGAGTGCATTGGTCTGCGCATGTCGACGGGCGCAGTCGCCCGGTGGAAGTTCGTCGAGGGCGACAAGGAGTTCGAGCTGGTCGTCGACGGCCGCGTCGTGACCAACGATGGGTCGGTATTGGTAGACGCCGCCGTCGAGGGCGTCGGACTCGCCTACGTCTTCGAAGACATGGTGAGCGGGCTCGTGTCCGAGAAGCGACTCGTGCGGGTGCTCGATGGGTATTGCCCGCACATCCCGGGCTATTTTCTCTACTACCCGAGCCGGCTGAACCTCGCCCCCAAGCTCGAGGTGCTGATCGACTTTCTAAAGATAGGTAGAAGGCGCGGCAAAAAGTACGCGTGACGGGGGCCGTCGCGGCAAGGCGCGACCCGCATCGGCGCCACGCCCGATCCGGGACTCGCGAGACGGTATCCCCCTGAGGCATCCCCTCATATGACCGCGAAGATTTCGCGGAAGACACGATGGTCCGCCACGATGCGGTTGAACGCCACCATGAGCTGCTCAAGCCAGTCGTCGCGCATGGTGGCGTGACGTGGACCGGAGCGCAGCGACGAGCGCGGTCAGGTCTTTGTCTCGGTCACCTCGGAAGCCACCGCCTTCTTCTTCCGCATCGACCCGCCGCGGAGCGTCCCTCGGAACGGCCCGTCACGTGCGTCGGAACGAGCCGTCAGGTGTGTCGGAACACCCCGTCGGGTGGCCCGGAACGCCCGGTCGCGTCCCCTCGGAACGGGCCGTCACGTGCTCTCGGAATCGGCCGTCACGTCGGCCCGGAATACGCACCCTGGCGATCGCGCTCCTGAGCAGCGGCTCGCCCAGCGCCTGCGCGACATCCTCCGCCCCGGCGCTCACCCTCCCTCCGGCGGCTCTTCCAACGCCGCCTGCAGCGCCGCGAGCCCCTTCTTCAGCGACGCCATCTGCTTCTCGCCCAGCTTCCGCGTGAGCTCCTCCTCCAGCTCCATGAGCACCCCGAGCCCGTGGAGCAGCGCCTTCAGCCCGTGCGGCGTGAAGCGCACCCGCTTGGCCCGCCGGTCGTCCGGATCGGGCGTCCTCTCCACGACGCCCATCGCCTCGAGCTCCTCCACGAGCTGACCCACCGCCTGCTTCGTCACCCGGGCGCGCTCGGCCAGATCGGTCAGCCGCGTGCCCTCGAGATCGATGTACGGCATGAGCGCGGTGTGCGCCCGGCGCACCCCGGGCGCCCCGCGCCGCGCGATGCGCGCCACCGCTCGCTCGTCGAGCAGCCGCGCCGAGCGCAGGAGGAGCTGCCCGAGGCTCGCGCGCTTGCGCCGCTCGAGCTCCGCGACATCGCTGGGATCGAGGTCGTTCTTGGCCATGATGGTAAAGCTGCTTGACTAAATGGTCAAGCAGCTTTACCAATTGGAGCATGCTGCGACAACTCGATCAAGCCCTCTGGGTTGCGGAAGACACGTTGAAGCTGCCAGCCATGCATTTCCCGGTGCGGTCTCCGGTCGTGCGGCTCGGGGACGGCGGGCTGCTCCTCTTCTCGCCGCTGCCGGGCGTGGAGCAGGTGGCGGGCGAGATCCGGGCGCTCGGGGAGGTGCGGGCGATCGTGGCGCCGAACCTGTTCCACCACCTCGGCCTCGCGCCGGCGGCGCGGGCGTTCCCGGGGGCGCGGCTGTACGGCCCCCGGCGGCTCCGCGAGAAGCGCCCCGACGTGGCGTTCACGGACGAGCTCGGCGACGCGCCGGACCCGCTGTGGGCGGCGGAGTTCGACCAGGTGACGGTCGGCGGGATGCCCAAGGTCGACGAGGTGGTCTTCTTTCACCGGCCGAGCAAGACCCTCTTCCTCTGGGATCTCTGCTTTCACATCACGCAGAGCGCGCACTTCCCGACGCGCCTCTTCATGCGCCTGAACGGGGCGTATGGGCGGTTCGGTCCGTCGCGCTTCGCGCGCTCGATGATGCGCGATCGCGCGGCGGTGGGCGCGGCGGTGAAGCGGATGCTCGCGTGGGCGCCGGAGCGCATCGTGGTGGCGCACGGCGACGTGATCGAGCGCGGCGGGAGAGCCGCGCTGGAGAGCGCGTTCGCGCGGGTGCTGTGAGCGCTGCGCCAGGCGGCGATCACGCCACCCCGACGCGCCCTTCCCGCCGCAGGTGATCGAGCCGGTGGGCGAGATGCGCGGTCTCGAGCCACTGGCGGAAGGCCGGGTTCTTGGCGACGTAGGCGGCGAAGGCGGCGTTCGTGAACGACTGCGGGTCGCACCCGCGCGCGGCGGCGATGGCGGCGGCTTGCTCCAGGAGGCGCACGGCATCGGACCAGGAGGTCTCGACGGTCTTCTCGCTCCCGGACGGAGCTCCCTCGCCGCCCTCGGCAGTGACGGCGGGGTTGTTCTCGACTTCAAGACGATCGACAGCGCGCATGGCGTGACTTCCTTTCCGGTTCCTTTCCGACGATCCGCCTGGGCCCACGCGCGAGATGAGGGCCGGGATCACGCGATGAGGTAAGCCCGCGCGCCGGAGATGCAAGGGCACGGCGCGCCTTCCCGGCGCCGGCGTGAGGGGAGCCGCCTACTCGACCACCCGGACCGTGGCGTCGAGCAGGTTGACGCCGCTCGCGCCGTCCCACGCCGCGCCGCTCGAGAGCTGGATCGCGTAGCGCGGGTCGTCGCGAAGGCGCTCGGACGCGTCCGGGAGCCACAGGCCGAGCCGGTAGTCGCCCGGGGGGAGATCCGCCGGGATCTGCGCCTCGAGGCAGAGGTCGCTCTCCTCGCCCGGCGCCCAGCGGCGCGGATCGGCGTCGACCTGGACGACGCGCCGCGCTTCGCCCTGCTGGAGCACGAGGTAGACCGGGCGCGGATTGTAGGCCCGGGCATACCCATCGTTGAACAGGCGCAGCCGCAGCGACAGCGGCTGTCCGCGCCCGACCTGCTCGGGCGACGCGTGCCCCATCACCGCGAAGCGGTATCCGAGGCGGCAGGCGATCGTCTCGAAGCAGCCCTCGGAGCGCCAGCCGTCGATCACGTCGGTGTGGTAGTCCGTGTTGATGAAGCTCCAGTGGTGCAGCGAGAGCTCGTCGAGCGCCGAGCGGCACTGGCTGCGCGGCGGATTGGGGGCGCACGTCTCGCCGCCGACGGGCGTGAACGCGGAGTCCGCGATGGCATAGTCCTTCTCGCCGGGGAGCTGGTAGGTGCCGACGTCGTCGGCGCTCGCGAGGAAGCAGTCGTTGAGGTGGCCGACGCGCGAGAGCGGCGCTCCGGAGAACGCCGTCTCCTCGGTCAGCGGGCCGCCGTACGCCTCGCGCTTGTGCGAGGGGCGGCGCGCGAGGGTCATCCGGTCGCTCGGCAGCGCCGCGAGCAGCGCGTCGAAGATCTGCTCGCGGCTGGCAGGGCTGGTGAGGTCGTTCGTCGAGGAGTGCCACTCGCCCCAGGCCCCGACGAAGCCGGGGTGCAGCACGGCGATGACGTCGGCGTTCTGCTCGAGCACGGGCTTGAGCTGGTCGATGTGGGACAGCACGCGGTCGAGCGGCGCGTCCGGCGCGGTGCCCGTGTCCGCATAGTAGAAGCGGGGGAGCACCTTCAGCCCCGCCGCGCGCACGGCGGCGAAGCTCGCGTTGAGCTGGTCGACGAGGTCCTGGTCGATGTCCCGCGTGCGGTAGTCGTCGATGAGCACCTTGCCGTAGATCAGCGTGTAACCCTCGCCCCGAAGATGCGAGAGCGAGCCGAGGCTCCGGAGATCCGTGAAGCGGAAGAGGCCGCGCTCGGGGTTGAGCACGCCGCTGCACGCGGCGTCCCCGGAGGGATCCGCGCCCGCGGCGAACAGCTTCGGCGAATAGGAGCGCTCCACGGTGGCGCCGCTCAGCCCGCAGGCGCCGGGCGGAGCGCCCGCGCCGCTGCTGCCGTCGCTGCCGCCGCCGTTGCCGTCGCCGCCGGTGCTGCCAGGGCCGCCGCCGCTGTTGCCATTGCCCGCGCCCTCACCGCCGCCGCCCGCGTCGCTCACGCCGGAGGTCAGCGCGCCGATCGGGTTGCGGTCGCCGGCGTCTGGACCGCACGCCGGCACGAGCGCCAGAGAAAGGCAGACGACGCTCCCGCCGCGAAGCAGGCGCGACAGGACGTGACTCGATGACCGGATGCTGGGGTGGCGCATGAAGCGATCTCCTCTCCTCGTGAAGAATGAAGCCGGATCAGCCGACCTCGCGGGCGCGCTGTCCGTCGCGCGCGGCTCGTTGCACGGTCGAGGCCAGCGGGGCCGCTCGGCGAAATGCGAGGCAGGGGAGGTGAGGAGCTGCGCAAGGATCGTACACTCGCGCACGAAGCGGACAGCGAACCGGGGCTGTCTACGCCCCGGCCGCCGCGCGCGACACGTCGGCGATCGCCCCGAGCAGCGCGTCGTTCTGCTCGGGCGTGCCCACCGTGATCCGCAGCTTGTCGTGGAGGCGCGGCGCGTCCCAGTAGCGCACGAAGATCGCCCGGTCGTAGAGCGCCCGGTACATCGCCTGCGCCGACAGCCCCCCTGCCGGGGGCGTCGCCAGGACGAAGTTGGTCTGGCTCGGCGCCACCGTGAACCGCCGCTCGCGCAGCGCCGCCGTGAGCCGGGCGCGCTCCGCGATCACCCGCTCCCAGCTCTCGCTCGCCTCGTCCCGCGCGGACAGCGCCGCGGTCGCCGCGGCCTGCGCGAGGATATCCGTGTTGTAGCTATCGCGCGCCTTGTCGAGCGTCTCGATGAGCCGCGGGTGCCCGAGCCCGTACCCGAACCGGAGCCCCGCGAGCGAGTACCCCTTGCTCAGGGTCCGCAGGAGCAGGACGTTGTCGAGCCCCCGCGCCGGATCGAGCAGCGGGATCGCGTCGGCCTCGGCGAAATCGACGTACGCCTCGTCGATCAGGACCACGCCGCGGAACGCCCGCGCGATGCGCTCGAGCTTGTCGAGCGGCTCGCGCCGCCCCGACGGCGCGTGCGGGTTGACGAGGAGCGCGAGCCGGCAGCCGCGGTCGTTCAGGCGGCTCGCGAAGTCCTCCGGGACCGACCAGTCCTCCTCGAGGGGGACCTGGGTGATCGTCGTGCCATGGATCTCGGCGAGCACGTCGTAGAGCGAGTAGGTCGGGTACGTCTCGCCGAGGCCGAGGCCGCCGGGCTCGCAGAACACCGTCACCGCCATGCGCAGCAGCTCGTCGCCGCCGTTCGTGGCGATCACCTGCTCGGGCGACAGGCCGTGGAGCCTCGCCGCGGCCTCGCGGAACTGCTGCGCGCGGGGCGGCGGGTACCGGCGGAGCTGATCGGCCGAGACGCCCCGGATCGCCTCCAGCACCGCGCTCGGCGGCGGGTACGGGTTCTCGTTGGTGTTCAGCTTGACCACGTCGGCCCGCTGCGGCTGCTCGCCGGGCGTGTAGGGCGTGAGGCGGTGGATGTTGTCGCGTTCGTACGGCATGGGGATGGCCGTCCTCTCGCCCACCGCCCCGCCGGAGACAAGCGCCTCGTCGGCCGCGGCGCGCGGCTGCTCGATCCCCGCGGACGCGCGCGCGCCGACCTGGTCGGCGCTGCCCGGACGCTCGCCGCCGCGGACGCGCGCCCGCGATGGCCTGCGCCGGTCGCGCCGGTCGCGCCGGTCGCGTCGGTCGCGTCGGTCGCGTCGGTCGCGTCGGTCGCGCGGATCGGACTAAGATGCGCCGCATGACGACGACGCCCGAGCCCGAAGCCTTCCTGGTCCTCTCCTGCCTCGGCCCTGACCGAACGGGCCTCGTCGCGGAGGTGACCCACTACCTGACCGAGCGGGGGGCCAACGTGGAGGACAGCCGCATGGCGGTGCTCGGCGGCGAGTTCGGCATCCTCCTGCTCGCGTCGGGCCCCCCGGGCGCGATCGAGGCGGTGGAGCGCGACACCGGGGCGCTCACCCGGGCGACGGGGCTCACGGTGCAGAGCCGCAGGACCAAGAGCCCCGAGTCGCACCGGCGCGCGGCGACCATCCCCTGCGTCATCTCCGTCGACGCGCTCGATCACGAGGGGATCGTCCGCGCCGTGTCGCGCGCGCTCCACGGCGCGGGCGTCAACATCGTCTCGCTCGAGACCTCGGCCTACGAGGCGCCGGTGACCGGCTCGCAGCTCTTCCGGATGGAGGCCCACGTCGACGTCCCCGTCGGGGTGTCGCTCGCCCAGCTCCGCAAGGCGATGGACGCCGTCGCGGAGTCCGAGAACCTCGACATCGAGGTCCGCTCGCTCATCAAGGGCTGACGCCGCCCCGCGAGAACCGGTATCTTCGTCGGCCATGCCCTTCAGCAATCTGAGCTCCCCCCGCAAGGTGCACGGCCTCGATGCGGAGATCCGCGGCGCCGCGTTCCTCGCGAGCCCCGGCCTGGTCGCGATGGTGTCGACCGACCCCGTGCGCCTCGGCGTCTGCCCGATCGGCGGCGCCGGCGCGAAGACGACGAACCTGTCGCTCTCCTCGGCGCACGACGTGGCGCTGCTCTCGAAGGACGTGGCCGTGGTGCGGAGCGACGACGCGGTCTGGGCGCTGCTCGGCATCACGCACGGCCCGAAGCTCGATCAGGTCGGGCGGGACGCGCGGCAGCTCGCGACGCGCCCCTCCGGCGAGACGGCGCTGTCGCTGGGGTGGGACGGCAGCGCGACGGAGCTGAAGCTCGACAAGACCGAGGTGAACGGCCGCACGTTCGCGGTGCGCGGCGCGGCGCGGGCGTTCGACGTGACCGACACCGAGACGCACGCGGTGATGGACGGCGCCGGGGAAGGGGGCGAGCTCCGCGTCCACCCCGGCGCGACGCCCGAGCCGGGCCCGACGCTGCGCGCCTCGCTGCCGCGCGCGGCCCAGAACCTCGACCGGGTGCGCGGCGGCCCGAAGCTGACGGCGGTGTACAAGCGCGGCGCGAGCGCGGCCTGCGCGGTCGTGCGGTCGTCGGGCAAGCTGGCGGCGAAGATGCTCGCCTTCAGCGACCCGGTCGCCGATGTGGCGGTCCTCGAGTCGAGCCTGTTCGCCTGCTTCGCCGACGGCCGCGTCGCGCTGTTCGACGGCGCCGCCATCGAGGCCGCCTCCGGCGCGCCGCTCGCGCCGACGGCCAGCGTCGCGCTCGGCGCCCGCGGCGAGCCGACCGTGCTGGTGGCCGCCGGCAAGGGGTCGCCGACGCTGTGGGTGGGCACGAGCGCCGGGGAGATCTGGAGCCTCGCGGTCGTGCGCAAGCAGGGTGGCTGAGGGGCGGCCTGCTCAAATCAAGGCGGGATCACTCGGCAAAAGGCGCTGCCTCGCTGCGTCATCTCCCTGTCGAGTGTACACAAGGGCACCGCCTCTTGAGCCGCGAGCCAGACGTAGGCGGAGTCCGCTGCGCGAAGCTTCGATGCGATCGCCGTGTCTCGAATTCTTCGCGCGCGCAAGGGACCTATGGTGGCCACATCGATCGCGACGGACATCAGCGCATCGACATAAGCGCATACGGCCGCGGTCGGCTCACCGACGCGCGCCAGCGATGCGCCGACCTCAATCGGAAAGATCGCTGGTACGATGAACTCGTCGAGACCTTCGAGAATGCGCGTGACTCGGGCCCGCGACACAGCATGAGAAGGCTCATTCGGCCGCACGGCGGCAACGGCGACGGAAGCGTCGAGAACGAGCTTCATCGTCGCCCCGAGAGCAGATCTTCCACCGCGCTTTCCTGGGGGGCCGTCGAACCCAGCCCCGCGAACAGTCGCTCTATCTCCACCTTGGACAGATGCGGCTTTGGCGGGACAGCCACATCGATCGGCACGATCGCAGCCACGGGCTTGCCATGCCGTAGGATCAAGGTGCGCCTTTTGTGATGCTCCGCTTCATCCACCAAGGCGGAAAGGTGAGCCTTTGCTTCCGCGAGCGACGCCTTGCGCATATGACCATTATGACCAGATCTCTCGCTTGGGCAAGTCTGGGACCGCTGGACACGCGGTGGAGACGACCATGGGTTCGCCGCTTCCCTGGGGCAACCGGCAGACCACAGAGCGACGCCCCGCGTGGGCTCGAACCGCGCGCCGCGGGCAGCCCGCGCACCCCCTCACGCCGCCCGCGCCGCGATCCGCCCCTCGACCACGGCGTCGGGATCGACCGCGTCGAGCGTCGTCACGACCCGATCCGCCCCCGCGGCGGCCAGCAGCGCGTCGTCGGCGAGCCGCGCCACGCCGAGCGCGGTCATCCCGGCCGCCTTGGCGGCCTGCACCCCGGAGGGGGCGTCCTCGACGACGAGGCAGCGCGCCGGGGGCACGCCGAGCGCGCGCGCGGCGGCCAGGAACAGGTCCGGCGCCGGCTTGCCGTGCGCCACCGCGACGCCGCAGAGGTCGGCGTTGAACAGGTCGATCAGCGTCGTGCCGGGCGCGACGGCCGGGCGGCGGGTGCGCTGCTGCTCGGCGAAGGCGTCGGCGCGGATCCTCCGGAGGAGCTCGCCTGCGTTCCTGGACGACGACGCCGCCGCGATGGGCACGCCGCGCGCCTTGAGCCCTAGGATCAGCCGCATCGCGTCAGGGAAGACGACGAACTCCCCCGCCTCGATCTTCCGGAGCAGCGCCTCCTGCTTGCGCTCGGCGTAGCGCCGCGCGCGCTCGGCGGCGTCGGGCACGCCGAAGTAGTCGAGCGCCGCGCGCGCGCCGCTCTCGCGCGCCTTGCCGGCGACCTCGCTCTGGTAGACGGCCGTCGTGAACCGCTCGGGCGCGTAGCGCGTCTCGGGCGCGATCGCGCGCCACTCGGTCGCCATCAGCGCCTCCAGCGCCTCGCGCCAGGCGCGCTCGTGCGGCGAGTCGACCACCACTCCGTCGACGTCGAAGAGGACCCCCTCGAAACGCATGCCGCCGACATGGCACCCGCGCGCGGCACCGGGAGCCCCGAGCGCGCCCTGGCGATGCGATGCGCCGCCGTCCGCCCGCGCCGGCCGGCGGCCCGCAACGCCTGACGCGCCGCTCGCCCTCGCCTGCCCGCAATGCCCGCCCGCGCCCGCCCGCGCCGCTCGCCCGCGCCCGCCCGCCTCCCGCCGCTGCGCCGGGGGTGCTACGGTCGAAGCTCGTGCCGCCCGTCCGCACCGGAGCCAACCCCCACGCGACGCGCCTCCCGCGCGCGCTCGTCGTCCGCGATCCGGAGCCCGAGGAGCTCCGCGCGACCATCGACTGGTCGGATTGGTACCTCGACGACGCGGACGGCATCGGCGCGTGGGGCGAGCACGACGAGATCGCCCGCCTGCTCCTGTCCTCGATCGCGCAGCTCGCGCGCGAGCGCGGCTGGACCGACCACCACGCCGGGTCGGACCGGTTCTTCGCGTGGGTGCGCGAGGAGCCGCTCGTGCGCGTCTCGCCGGACGTCTACCTCCTCGATCACCGCCCCGCGCCGCCGCTGCCCAAGCAGTGGCAGACCTGGCTGCCCGGCCACCGCCCGCCGCGCTTCGCGCTCGAGATCGTGGCGAGCGACTGGCAAAAGGCCTACGAGGACATCCCGCTCAAGTACTGCCAGCTCGGCTGTCCCGAGCTCGCGATCTTCGATCCGCTGGCCGCCGCGCAGCGGCCGCCCGCCGGCAGGGTGGCGCTCCAGGCCTACCGGCGCGACCCCGACGGCGCGTACGTGCGCGTGCACGCCGGCGCCGGCCCCGCGTGGAGCCCCGCGCTCGACAGCTGGCTCTGCGTCGTGGGCAGCGGGGCCGACGCGCGGCTCCGGCTCGCGCGCCCGGACGGCAAGGGCGAGCTCGTGCCCACCCAGGAAGAGGTCGCGGCGACCGAGGCGCGCGCCAGGGAGGCCGCCGAGGCGCGGGTGCGCGAGCTCGAGGCCCGGGTGCGCGAGCTGGAGCAGCTGGAGCCGCGATAACGCACGTCGCGCAAGGCGCAGCGCCGCAGCGCAGGACGGGAGCGCCGCGCCGGTCGACCGCGCCGTTTTGGCCGTGTTTTCGCCGCGCCGGTTCCACCGCGCCGCGTTCGGCGGTACGCTCGCGGCATGTGTCGGAACATCCGTCCTCTATTCAACTTCGAGCCGCCGGCGACGGAGGAAGAGATCCGGGCGGCCGCCCTGCAATACGTGCGCAAGGTGAGCGGCACCCGCAGCCCCAGCGGGAAGAACGTCGCCTGTTTCGAGCAAGCCGTCGACGACATCGCCGCCATCACGCGCCGGCTCGTCGAGTCGCTGGAGACCACCGCTCCGCCCAAGAACAAGGAAGTCGAGGCCGCGAAGGCCCGCCTCCGCAACGCGCGCCGCTTCGGCACCTGACGCGCCGGTCTGCTCCCCTCGGGCAGCGACGGCAGGCAGGCGGCCGCGCAGCCTGAGTCGCTGAACCTGGCTCCTGCACTGCTGTTACCTTACGTTCGTGCTCATGGGCGACGCCGCCGCCACCCAGCGCATGAGCGCTGCAGCGTATCTCGAGTGGGAGCGCGGGCAGGTCGCTAAGCACGAGTATCGCCTCGGCGAGATCCGCTCGAGGGCGGGCGGCAGCCCGCGGCACAACTTCCTCTCGAACGCCGTGGGGGCGGAGCTCCGCGCGGCCGTTCGCGGCAGGCCGTGCCATGTCCTGTCACCGGACCAGCGGATCTCCGCGAAGCAGGGGGAGCGCTACGTCTACGCGGATGCCGTCGTCGCGTGCGGCGGTGTGCGGATGGAGCCGGGCACCAGCGACGTGCTCGCGAACCCGAGCGTCGCCGTCGAGGTCCTGTCGCCCAGCACCGAGGCGTACGACCGCGGCGAGAAGTGGGCAGCGTATCAGCGCATCCCGTCCCTCACCGACTACCTGCTCGTCTCGCAGACCTCGGTGCGCGTCGAGCACTTCCGGCGCGAGGCCGACGGCTCCTGGCGCTACCTCGTGATCGAGGCGGGAGGCGCGATCTCGCTCGCGATCGGCGCCGCCGTTCCGGTCGACGCCATCTACGAAGGCGCCTTCGAGCTCGACGCCGGCTGAAGGGGCGCGCTCGGCGCCGCCGGCCCGCCGAAGGGCCGAGGGCGCGCCGCGGCGCGCGGCTCACGACCGCGCAGCGTGGGGCGAGCCGCCGTAGACGAGCCGGCCGCCCGTCTTCGACAGCGCGTAGGCGAACCCGAGCTCGAGGGTCGAGCGGGCGACGACGCCCCCGAGGTCCAGCCCGTGCTCCACCATCAGCTGCGCCGCCGCCGGCGTGATGCCGACGAGCACGACCTCGGCCCCGAGCAGCCCCGCCGCCCGCGCCGCCGTCATGAGGTGATCCGCAGCCGCGGTGTCCACCGCCGCCATCCCCGTCACGTCGATCAGCACCACGCGCGCGTGCCGCTCGGAGATCTCCCGCAGCATCGACTCGAGGAAGCGGCCCGAGCGCTGGCTGTCCATCGCCCCGACGATGGGCATCACCAGGATCTGGCGCGCGACCGGGACCACCGGGCTGGAGAGCTCATGGATCGTGCTGAGCAGCGCCGCCTGCTGCCGGTTCGCCTGCTCGAGCTCCTGGGTCCGCTCGGTGACGCGGCGGAGGAGCTGCGCGTTCTCGAGCGCCACCGCCAGGGTGTCGGCGATGCGCTCGATCAGCTCGAGGTCCTCGGGCGAGCACGCCGCGCGCCGCTCGCTGTCGAGGACCAGGACGCCGAGCGCCCTTCCCCGGGCGAGCAGCGGGACGCCGGCCCGCGTGCGGCTGCCCTTCCGGCGCGCCTCGACGACATCCGGCCAGAGGTCGTGCTCGCCCGCCAGCGTGTCGATGACGACCGACCGGCCGGCGCTCAGCACCCGGCCGACCAGCGACTCCCGCTCGAGCCGGGCGCGCCCCTCGACGAGGCCCTGCTCGTCGGCGTCCAGGCTGATGACGAGGAGCTCGCGCGAGCGATCCACCGCCGCGCCCCCGCGCCTCCGGCTCGCGGACTTGCGGCTCGTCTCCAGGGTCAGCTGCTCCGACAGCGGGCGAGACCAGGGCGTGGACTCGAGGGTCACGAGGTCCACGCCGGTGTCGATGAAGCGCGGGAGGCGCCGATCCTCGGCCTGCCCCGGCGCCGGGAGCTCGGCCAGCGCCGCCTCCACCCCCCTCGACACCATGTCGTGGAGCAGCGCGACGGCGCGATAGCCCATGTCGTGCTCGCGCTGGACCACGGCCGCATGGATGGTGCCCTCCCGGAGCATCGCGATCGTCTCGGGGATCAGATCGAACGCCACGATCTTGAGATCTCCCGCCCTCCCCAGGGCCCTCGCGGCCGCGCCCCAGGCCAGGCCGTTCTCGGCGCAAGCCCCGAAGGCGCCGGACAGCCCTCCTTCGCGCAAGGCGTCCAGGGCGAGCTGCATCGCCGCGGAAGTATCGTAGTGGCTCTCCAGCGGAGATCGCATCGAGATGGACGTCCCGAAGGCCGCCGCGCCGAACCCCGCGACCCGATCGCAACCGTTCATGGCGCGGAGCGACGAGACCTGCGCGCCCACGACCCCGCCGTCCGGGAGGAGCCGCGCCATCGTCTCTCCGGCGAGCCGGCCGGCAGCCACGTTGTCGGTGCCGACGTAGGCCAGCGCCCTGCTGCCGTCGGCCGGCGGCGTATCGAACGTGATCACCGGAATCCCGGCCTCCGCCGCTCGCCGGATCGCCGGCTCGAGGGCCGCGGCGTCGGCCGGCGCCACGGCGATGCCGCTCACCCCGCGGCGCACGCCCTCGTCGATGAGCGCGCTCTGGCCGCCCTCGCCGCCGGCGCTGCCGCACCGGTGGATCACGCCGACGCCGAGGGCGCGCCCCGCGACCAGCGCGCCTTCCCGCAGGTTGTTCCAGTAGACCACCGGCGCGCGCCGCGGCGCCCGGTAGACGCGGAGCTCACGGTCCGCGCCGCGCTCGCTCGCGGGCGAGGCCCCGCAGGTGTCGTCCTCCACCAGGGCGAGCTCCACCGCGCTCCATTGCGGCCGCAGCTGCACGCTCTTGATACCGCTCGAGATGATCTCCACGAGCTCCTGCGGGCTGGCCTGCGAGGCCACCGCGTTCAGCACCTCCTCGAGCACGCGGTTCTCGTGGGCCGACCGCGCCTTGTCGTCGAAGAGCTCGCGCCGCTCGAGCGCCGCGCCGGCGCTGCCGGCCAGGGCCATCAGCCGCAACCTGCGCTCGTCCGAAAGCGGCTCCGCGGCCGGCTGCTCGACGGCGAGCACGCCGACCGGCCGCCCGCGCATGCGCACCGCCGCGAGGACCACGACCGCGTCCGCGGGCAGCCAGTCGAGCGCGACCGCGCCCGGCAGGTGCTCTCGGTACCACGCGGCCGCCGCCACGGCGCGCGCGCCGTCGCCCGGGTCGAGCTGCGAGACCGCGCTGGCCGGCCCCGCGTCCGACGGGATCGGCAGCGGGCCTGAGAGCAGGCTCTCGAGGCCCACGGCGGCCCGGTAGAACAGGCGATCTCCCTCTCGGATCAGCAGGCCGCCGCGCCGCGTTCCAGGCAGGCTGTCTGTGGCGTCCTGTACGATGCGATGCAGCGCTGCGAAGAGGTCCAGACCGGTGATCATGCGTGTTCGACCTACACCCCACCGGCGGAGCGCGGCGCGGGGATCGTGCCAGCAGGCGCGATCGGCCGGTCCGTTGTCAAGCCATCCATCCGGCTCCGCCCCGTCATGCGCTCGAAATCGCGGCGGGCGTCGAGCGCTTCGCGCTGGTCGCTCGAGGCCGTCCGGCAGCGGGGAGCGGGCTCGTCCGAGGCGGCGCGCTGGGCGGCATCGGCCGATGACCGCGGTGCGATAGCAACGGACAGCCGCGCTCCGGCACCGGAGAACATCATGAGATGTTCTATTCCTCAGCTCCTCCTCGTCCTCCCTGTGCTCTTCGCGATCCCCGCCGAGGCGGCGTCTCCGCCCTGCGCCCCGATCCGCCGGGGCGGCCCCGGGGACGTCGAGGACGCCGCCGTCCCCCCTCGCGGGCCGCGCCGCGACGTGGACGGCGCGGTCCCGAGCGCGGTCCCGAGCGACGGCGCGCCCCCGCCGCCGTGCCGCGCGGAGGACGCGGAGCCCGCGCGCCGCGAGGCGCCGCGCCCGCCCGCGAGCTATGTGTGCCACCGCTCGTGTCCCGGCGCCGCCCACCTTTTCAGCCGGCGGTACGGCGATCATCGCGAGCAGATCGGGTACTCGGTCGCCGCCGACGGCGCGGGGAACATCGTCCTCGCGGGCTCGGCCGCGGGCACGGTCGACTTCGGCGGCGGGCCGGTCTCCGCCTCGGGGGCGTTCCTCGCGAAGCTCGACGCCGACGGGGGCCTCCTCTGGGGCCGCGCCTTCGACGCCCCGTCATCGTTTGCCTCTGCCGTCGCCGTCGACGCCGACGGCGGCATCCTGCTCGCGGGCGGCTTCCGCGACCCCATCGATCTCGGCGGCGGCCCGCTGATGAACCCCTTCGACGGACTCCAGATCTCGTTCATTGCCAAATTCGACGCCAGCGGCGGCCACCTCTGGAGCCGCGCCGCGTCCGGCGACGAGCGCCACTTCCCGCGCTCTATCGCCGCGGACGGCGCCGGCAACGTCCTCGTCTCGGGCTCGTTCGAGGGCTCCCTCGACTTCTCCGGCGGAGCGTCGCCGCTCGTCAGCACAGGAGGCCTGTTCGACGAGGATATCTTCGTGTCGAAGCTCGACGCCTCCGGCGACCACCTCTGGAGCAAGGCCTTCGGCACCGTGGATATCGATCGCGGCGAGGGCCTCGCGGTCGACGGCGCGGGCAACATCGTGCTCGCGGGGTTCTCCCTGGGCGGCGGCCTCGATTTCGGCGGCCGGCCGCTCCCGAGCGCCGGGAGCTCCGACATCTTCGTCGCCAAGCTCGATCCGGACGGCCATCATGTCTGGAGCCGGAGCTATGGAGATCCCGGCAGCCAGAACGCCTCCGCCGTCGCGGTGGATCCGCGGGGCAACGTCCTCGTGACCGGGGGCTTCGCCGGCAGCGTCGACTTCGGCGGCGGACCGCGCCGCAGCGCGGGCGACAACGACGCGTTCGTCCTGAAGCTCGACCCGAGGGGCCGTCACGTCTGGAGCCGCCGCCTCGGCGGCGCGCTCCGGCAGGACGGCACGGCGATCGCCGCCGACGCGGACGGCAACGTGGCGGTCGCCGGGTTCTTCCGCGGCGCGCTCGATCTCGCGTGCGGGCGGATCGAGAGCGCGGGGGAGGAGGACGTCTTCCTCGTCGAGCTCGACGCCGCCGGCCGCGCGCTGTGGGGCGATCGCTTCGGCGACGCGCAGAGCCAGACGCCCACGGACGTCGCGTTCGACCCGGGCGGGGACGTCCTCCTCACCGGCTACTTCGACGGCGCCCTCGACTTCGGCGGCGGGCCGCTCGCGGGGCAGGGCGGCCGCGACGCGTTCCTCGCGAAGCTCGGGCGCTGAGCGGGCGGGCTGCGCCCCACCCGCCGAGCTCGGCATGCGGCGCCGCTCCGACCTGCAGAGTCGCCCGCCGCCTTGCAGCGCTGCGCGAGGCGCCGATCCGTGCCACGATGCGGGCCGGATCGGCGCATGGGAAACAACCTGGAGCGGGTCGTCGGGGTGCTCAACGGGCTCCTCGGCGACCATCTGCAGCGGACCAGCAACGGCCTCGCGACCGCGATGCAGCTCGTCCGCGACGGACGCCGCCTGCCGCTTGCCAGGGCATTCCCCGCGGCCGCCGCTGCTCGAGCCACACCCCGTGTCGTCGTGCTCGTGCACGGGCTGATGAGCACCGAGGAGATCTGGACGATGCCGGACGGCGAGACGTACGGATCGCGTCTTGCGCGCGACCTCGGGTACACGCCGTTTTACGTGCGGTACAACAGCGGCCTTCGCGTCTCCGAGAACGGCGAGGCCCTGGATGTCCTCCTCGAGCAGCTCGTCTGCGCCTCTCCGGTCGCCGTGGAGGAGCTGGTCCTCATCGGCCACAGCATGGGCGGCCTCGTCGCGCGCAGCGCCGCGCACGCGGCGAGCGACAAACCTCGAAGGTGGCTGCCCCTCGTCAAGCGGGCCTTTTACCTCGGCACACCGCACCTCGGCGCACCGCTGGAGCGCTTCGGCAACGCTGTCACGTGGGCGCTCGCGAGCATCGGCAATCCGTACACGAAGCTCATCGCCGATATCGTCAACCTCCGCAGCGGCGGGATGAAGGACCTGGGCTACGCCAACCTCCGCCGCGAGGACTGGGAGGGCGCCGGCGCCGACGCCCTGCTCCAGAATCGCCGTCATCCCGTGCCCTTGCTCCCCCACATTCGCCATCACCTCATCGCCGGCGCGCTCACGGCCGACCCGAGGCTCTCCCTCTTGTTCGGCGACGCGATGGTCTCGCTGAGGAGCGCCACGGGCCGGGCGGTCGCCGAGGACCGGTGCTCGCCCTTCCCTCAAGCGCACGCGCGGATCATGCCGTCGCTCGGGCACCTGCGTTTGGCCCACGACCCGGACGTCTACGCGCAGATCCGCGCGTGGTGCGAGGAGGCGGTGTGATGGAGCGGTGGCGCGGCTTGAAGGATCTCGTGCAGGAGGCGGTCGAGCACGGCTCGCGGGCCGTGGAGCGCCTGCAGAAGCACGCGGCGAAGCTGCCCTTCGATCTGCTGGAGCAGATCCCCCCGATCCAGGCGCCCGTGAGGGGGATTCGGGTCATCCACGATACGACGCTGTCCGGCGTCCACGGGACGATCCGCCTCGTCAACCGCGCTGTGGGGGCCACGGTGGATGTGGTCCTCGTTCTCCTGGAGCAGAAGGCACGGCCGGCGGAAGCGCCGGACCGCAGCGCGGGCGCCGCGCCGGACGCGCCCTCCGGCGGCCCGGACGCCGAGGCGCCCTGAGCCCGGGGGCTGCCCGCTGCGCGCGGCTCCGCCGGCGCCGAACGACGCGCTGGCACGACCGGCGGCGCGGGCGGAGCGGCCCCCACGCATCAGCTCCCGGCCAGGGTCGAACGCCGCGTCACTCCCCGGCGCGCGGCGCGCCCGTGCGCTTCCACAGCTCGCGGCGCGCGGGCAGGGTTGCGCGCCACCGCGCGCGCAGCGCGCTCGGCCTCTCGCCGTAGCGCTCCTTCAGGAACGTGGCGCCGACCACGCGGTCGGTGCGAAAGGAGCGGAAGTCCTGGCGGACCTCGCACCACGCCACGAGGAGGCGCGTCGACTCGCGATACCCGACCACGACGGGCCACACGACGCGCTCGCTCTCGCGGCCCGCCTCGTCGCGGTAGCGGAGCGCGATCTTCGTGCCGGCGCGGATCGACGCGCGCACCTCGGCCAGGTCGAGCCCGTCGGGGACCTGGTCCAGCGCGGGGGGCGTGCCCGTCGTCGGCTCGAGCACGAGCGGGCGTAGCCGCTCGGGGACCGTCGCGGCGATCTTCGCGATGAGGTCCTGCGCCGCCCTCCGCAGGGCGGCGTCCCCGCGGTGGGCGACCCACTGCGCGCCGAGGACCGCGACCTCGATCTCGTCGGGCGTGAGCATCAGCGGCGGCATGTCGAAGCCGCGCTCGAGCACGTAGCCGGTGCCGGCCTCGCCCCGGATCGGGACGCGCTGGGCGAGGAGATCCGCGACGTCGCGGTACACCGTCCGCTTCGACGTCTCGAGCTCCTCGGCGAGCGCCGCCGCGGTGACCGGCGCCCGCTGCCGGCGCAGGATCTGAAGGATCTGGAACAATCGGTCGGCGCGCCGCACGAGGATGCTGACACCAGGTTGTCAGCAGGGCGAGGCTACATCAAGCGCGGTCCACGGCGGACCCAAGCTCCCGGAGGTTCTCATGATCACGCTTTACGGCTTCGGCCCCACGTTCGGCTTGCCCGAAGCCAGCCCCTATGTGACGAAGACCGAGGTCCAGCTCAAGCTCCTCGGCCTGCCCTACCGGAAGGAGCGCGCGCGGCCCGACCTGTCGCCGAAGGGGCAGCTTCCCTTCATCGACGACGACGGCGCGCGCGTCGCCGACTCGCACTTCATCCGCGAGCACCTCGAGCGGAAGTACGGCAAGGATCTCGACGCGGGCCTCGACGCGCGGCAGCGCGCCGAGGCGTGGGCCATCGAGCGCATGCTCGAGAACCATTTCGTCGCGACCTCGGGGTACGCGCGCTGGCTCATCCCGGAGAACTTCGCGAAGGGCCCGGCGCACTTCGTCGACGGCGCGCCGGAGGAGCAGCGCCCGAAGCTGCGCGAGGAGCTCCTCGCGCGCGTCCGCGAGAACTACCGCGCGCTCGGCATCGCGCGTCACTCGAACGAGGAGATCGTCTCGCTCGGCGTGCGCTCGCTGACCGCGCTCTCGGCGCTGCTCGGGGACAGGCCGTACCTGTTCGGCGGGCGCCCCGCGGGCGTCGACGCGACGGCCTTCGCGGCGCTGGCCGGCATCCTCACGCCCTTCTTCGACTCGCCGCTGAGGCGCAGGGCCGAGGGCTTCGCGAACCTCGTCGCCTACACCGCGCGGCTCATGCGTGAGTTCTACCCGGATCACCCGTGGGAGGCGCCCCGGCAGGGGGCCTGAGCGCCGCGGCGCCGCCGCGGCGCCCCCGCTCGAGGGGCGCCGCGGCCTGCGTTCCGCCGCCCGGCGCTACTCCTCGCCGCGGGGAGCCGGCGTCGGCGCGGGCTCGGCGGGCCCGGGCTCGGCGACGTCGCCGCCGCCGCCGCAAGCGGACCCCCACGAGGTCGGGGCGGGCAGGGGCAGCGACGCCACCGGCGTCGCGAGGTCGTCGAGCGCGTTCACGAGCACGCCGCCGTGCGAGATCGAGTAGACGTAGTCCTCGACGAACACGCCGCGCTTCACGTCGGCGCCGCCGTAGTAGTAGCACCCCGACGTCGCGCTGAAGAAGCCGCTGTGGTCGACCGAGCCGAGGTGGCTGAACCCGTCGGCGACATCGACGTTGAAGAGCTCCAGCGTGCTCGCGACCGCGCCGGTCTCCCGGTCGTAGCTCACGACCGGGAAGGCGAGCACGTCGCGCTCACCGTAGTACGTGAACGCCTTGTGGTTGTACTCGGCCTCGGAAGACGTGTAGTCCCCCTCGAGCGACTTCTTGTGCAGGAGCTCCGGCGCCGACGGGTCCGTGACGTCGAAGATCTGCAGCGCCAGGCCGGTCACCACGCCGCTCTCGTCGCCGTCCCTGCCGATCGCCAGGAGGTGCCCGTCGTCGAGCGGGTGCATGTACTCGCTGAAGCCGGGGATCTTGAGCTCGCCCGCGACGGAGGGCGACTCGGGGTCGGAGAGATCGAGCACGAAGAGCGGGTCGACCCGGAGGAACGTCACCACGTAGCCGCGATCCCCGATGAACCGGGTCGAGCGGATCTGCTCGCCCGGGGCCAGGTCGGTGATGGCGCCGATGCGCGAGAGCTCGGCCCCTTGCGGCTCGAGGACGAACACGCCGTTGCGGGTCGTCCACCGCTCGGTCCCGGGCACCATGGCGGTCGTCGAGACGCGGAGCTTGCCGTTGTGCTCGTCGAGCGAGAACTGGTTGAGGATGTGGCCGGGCACCGAGCCCGACGCGACGTACCGGGGCTGGCTCGGGTCGGCGACCAGATCGAACTTGTGCAGGTGCGTGACGTCCGTGCTCGCGTTCACCGCGCTGGGCGCCGTCGGCGCCTGCCAGCCGCGCGCGGCGACATAGAGGGCGTCGTGGCTCGAGTACACGGTGTCGGTCGCGCCGATGATCGAGGTCGACGCCGGCGCCTCGTCGAGGTCGGCGAGGTCGATCGACTCGATCTGCGTCAGGCCGTACGACGTCGTGCCCGTCTCGGGGACGTAGAAGTCCGCGCAGCTCGCGCCGAGCTCGGTGACCGTCTCCCCCTGCTTCTCGAAGCGGTACGGCAGCCACGCCGACAGCGACGAGCCCTCGATGATCGCCGTGTTCTCGGCGCGGAGCTGCTCGAACGCCGCGGTCCACGCCTCGGCGGTCTCGGGGAAGGCGGTGAGGTCGGTGGGCCAGTAGTTGAGCGCGGGGCCGTGGGCGCCGCCGGACAGCACCGTGCGGACGTCGTCGCCCGCGCGCCGCGACGAGGCGTAGCCGCCCTCGAAGTAGAGCTCCCTGGCCACGCTGGGGGCGCCGCCCGCGAGGCTCAGGACGGTGAGCTTCGTGAGCGGGGCGTAGGCGTCGGGCGGCGGGGGCGCGTCGGTCACCGGCTCATCGGGGGACGGGGCGCCGTCCGGCGGCGTGGGCTCGGTGTCGCCGTCCGGCATCGGCTCCGCGGGCTTGTCGGCGCCGTCCGGCGGCGGGTCGCCGCCGCCCGGGTTGGACGGCGTGCCGGACCCCTCCGGGGGCGCCGGCGCATCGTCCTGGTCCGGCCCGCTGCCCGGCGCGCTGCCCGGCGTGCCGGCGGGCGCGCTGCCCGGATCGCCGGCGCCTGCGGGCAAGGCGATGCCGATGTCGATCCTGTAGTCGTAGTACCCCGGCCGCGGCTCGACGCCCGCCTTCTCGTAGATCGCGGCCCCGTTGACCGACGAGTAGACGACGACCTTGTCGCCCGCCACGAACATCTCGAGCGGGCTGCCCTCGATCGCGAGCGAGCTGCCCACCGCGAGCGACGACGCCGGCCACGCGGTCAGCGTGTAGAAGCTCTGGTCGTGCAGGATGTAGAGGTTGTTCCCGTCGGTCTTGACGATATCGGCCTCATCGACGCCGGCGACCTGGGTGTTCGTGTCCGAGTGGGCGGGGGCATCGCTCTCGCCGCCCGACGCCGCGTCCTCGGGGCTGCCGGCCACGGGCGGCGTCGGGGAAGGTACGCCGGTGGGGTCCGCGGCCCCCCCGGGCATGGCGACGCCGGGGCCGCCGAAGCCGACGCCGCGGCCGTCGCTGATCGCCCCGTAGCTCGCGATCATGGCGTCGATCTGGGCGTTCATCTTGGCGAGCGCGTCCTGCTTCAGCAGCGCTTCGAGGTCGTCGCACGACTGAGCCCGGTGGAGCGCCGCGCGCTGCGACGCGCTCTCGTCGGGTCCGGGTGACGAGGACTCCGTGACGCATCCGACGGCGAGGAGGCCTGTTGCTAGGAGAAGCCAGAGAGAGGAATGGGCGCGGTGGGTTCGCATGGTGCCCGCCGGCGTCGCAAGGCCCGCGCCAGCCGCCCGCTCGCTCGATTCACCGCGAAATGCGGCGGTTCGCGCGCGCGCACGGCCCGCCGCGCGGCGCGAGGCACGACATGCATGCGCTGGCGGAGGCCGCCTGGCACACGTGTGCCATGGATGGGTGATGAGACTGGCTATTTCCGCCAATACGCGATGAGACGGAGGTTCGTTGGGCCCGGACGGACGCGCCGTATCGGGGGGCACGTGTCCGAGGGCGGCGGGGGCTCGCTCTCCCGGCCGGGACGCCTGCGCGCGGCGTCAGAGGGGAACGGGCGCGGGGGGGATCTTGAACACGTCCCATGCGGGCGTGTGGTTGCTCGTGTTCGTGGTCTGGTTCCAGAGATAGATCGACGGGTACGTGGTCACCGTCGTGCCCTCCACGACGACGCCGGTCACGTAGAGCTGCGACGCCTTCTTCTGCGGGTCCTTCTGGAGGGTGTAGCCGTCGCGGGACGACGAGAAGATGACCCAGTAATACGTCTTGCCGTCGACGGTCGTGGCCTCCGGCGACCACCTGGGCCAGCTGTTGTGGATCCCCGGGCTCGTGACGCCGACGCAGGCCGGCGGATCGTTGGCCGCGAGCCGCGTCGCCGCGCCGCCGGCCGCGGGGACGACGTAGATGTCGGACGCGGGGTTATAGTACATCTCCCCCGGGCTCGGCGTCCGGTTGAACGCGATCAGCCGGTCGTCGGGCGAGAAGGCGGGGTAATACTCGTTGAACGCCGGCTCCGCGGCGCCCTGCAGCGGCGTCGCCGCGCCGCCCTGCCGGTCGTTGTAGGGCACCGTGTAGAGATCGCCAGCCCCGGCGGCGATCCGCCCGTCCTTGCCGGCGTCGGTGGACACGTAAACGATGGTGTCGCCGTCGTGGCTCCAGTCCGGCATCAGCGCTCCGCGCGTGTCGCCCGCGCGCGGGATGAAGCCGTAAGCGGTCCCCTCCGCGGCCGCCATTTCTTCCTTGACCAGGTTGGGGTTGGCGTCGAGCGGGTAGGTCGGCACCGGCGACTCCAGGTCGAACCACGCGAGGCGCGCGTTCGGCATGGCGCTGTACGACTGGCCGTCCCAGACCGTGCCGCGATCCCGGCCATAGGAGGTGACGACGATCCGGTCTCCCGGGGAGAAGTGCGCTGCCGACATCCTCGGCGCGCCGAGCCAGGCCTGGCTCATCGCCTCCGAGCCGCCCGGCGTGACGTACGAGGGGACCTCGCCCACGGAGTCCTTCTGCACGGAGGCGATGGCGAGCCCCCACGGCCAGTGATCCGTGAAGATGACGGACTCGCCGTCGGGCGTCGACGTGTGGCACCCGATGCACCTCACCGCGCCGTCGTTCCGGAGGCCGCCGTTCTCGGTCCTGCGGCCGCCCTGCTGCACCTGCTCGACCTTGAGCGCGTCGACGACGCCCTCCTCGCCCACGCCGAACCCGGCCAGCCACGCGTCCGCCGGCCCTTCGCCGATCGCCGCCCAGTACACCATGCTGCCGCCGGCCGGGGCCGGCGCGATGGTGATCGGCCCGGAGGTGCCGACGAGCGGCGCGCCCGGCGCGCTCGTCGACACCGAGCGGATCGTGATGGTGATCGGCTCGTTCCGGACATGCGACGCCAGCTTCTCCCACATGTCCTTGGGCATCTTCCATTCGCGGTTCGTCGTGTAGACGACCAGGTCGTTCTTCTCCCGGTCGGCGTGCACGCGGATCTCGAACAGGTCCTGCCCCTCGGGCGCGGTCCACCGGAACCTCGGCCGCAGCCAGTTGTTCGGGAAGAGCGCCCCGATCTCCGGCTCGGCGAGGCACGGCCCGCCCGGCGCGCCGCTGCCCGGGGCGCCGAACAGCTCGGGCGCGTTGGCCGGCGGCGGCGTCCCGGCGTCGTCGAGCACCGGGGCCGCGGGGAAGTCCTCGCAGACCTCGCAGGGGGGCGGCTCGACGGGGCCGCCGCTGCCCACGTCGAAGATGTTCCCCGTCCCCGCGCCGAACTCCTCCGGCGCCCCGCCCGAGCCGCCGGCGCCCTGGCCCTGCTGCGGGGAGCCGCTCGGGCTTGCCGAGCAGGCGACCACGAAGGCTGCGCCGATGGAGGCAGCGCCGACAAATCGAGTCCCGATCCGATGTTGCAAGGTTCTCATTCAGGTTCCTCCGTGCGCGCGCTCAGGGCTCGATTCGCCCGGACCACCACGCGGATCGGCGTGCCCGGATCCGGGCAGACGCGATGGTCGCGTGGTCACCGTGGTGCTGTTGTTTGGTCGCGCCGGTCTCCGGCGGCGGCCAACCGCAGATAGCGAGATCGCTCGGCGCGACGCGCCGCCCTTCCCGGCGTGAAAGATGTAAAGAAAGCTCTGAGCAGGTAGGAAGACATGGAACCTTTGCCCCTGTCAAGCGAGCCGCAGGTACATGTCGCCTGAAGGGGGCGCGCAGGGAGCGCTCAGGGGGCAGCCCATGCCGCCCGACGAGGCGCTCGGCGAGGGCGCCCGGGTCGTGAGGCGTCCGCATCCGACGCCGGCGCGCCGCTGCGTTCCCGCGGGACGTGCCGGGGTGCTAGTTTCCCCGCGTGGCCTCGCCGAACCGCATCGGGTACCCGCTCAGCCCCCGGCGGCCGCCCCGCGCGCTCGTGCTCCGCGATCTGTCGCCCGAGGAGGCCAGCGCCGCGATCGACTGGTCCGGCTGGTACTTGCCCGATGATGCGGAGCGTCACGGCAAGGCCGAGCGGTCCGGGATCGTCCGCCTGCTGCTCTCGGTGCTCGCGCAGCTCGCGCGCGAGCGCGGCTGGGTCGACTGGTACGCCGGCGCCGACCACGCCTTCGCCTGGGTGCGGGCCGAGCCGCTGGTGCGCGTCCTGCCCGACCTGTACGTCCTCGATCACCGCCCGTTGCCGCCGCTGCCGCGGCAGTGGCAGACGTGGCTGCCGGGCCACCGCCCGCCGCGGTTCGCGCTGGAGATCGTCACGGGCGACCATCGCCGGGCGTACGAGGTCGCGCCGGCCAAATACTGGCAGCTCGGCTGCCCCGAGCTCCTGCTCTTCGATCCCGAGGCGGCCTCGGCCCGCGCGCCGCTCTCCGAGGAGCGCGTGCCGCTCCAGCTCTACCGCCGCGATCCGGACGGCACCTACCTGCGCGTCCACGCCGGCGCCGATCCCCTCTGGATCGAGGCGTTCGACGCGCACGTGGTCGTGCTGAAGGACGGCCCGCACCCGACGCTGCGCGTCGCGCGGACCTCCCGCGCGACCGATCTCGTGCCCGCCGAGGAGGAGGCCCTCCGCGCCGAGGGCGAGGCGCGCGCCCAGGAGCAGCGCGCCCGCGTCGCCGAGCAGCGCGCCCGCGCCGCCGCCGAGGCGCGCGTGCGCGAGCTCGAGGCGCGCGTGCGCGACCTGGAGGCCCGGGTCACGCGCCGCTGAGCGCGCTCGCCGGCGCGCGCGAGGCGGGCGTCGCCGCCGAGGCGCGCGCCGCCGGAGGCGCGCGACGCGGGCGCTACGCCGGCCGCAAGATCTGCCGCACCGAGTCCACGTCCGCGACCCGGTGCAGCACCGGCTGGAGGCCGGCGCCCGGGGCCTCGCCGAAGGCGCCGCTCGCCGCGACGGCGCGGGCGCGGGGGCCGTCGAGCACGAGGAACACGTCGCGGAGGCCGCCGGCGCCCGGCGCGTCGATCACGTCGACGATGCGCGAGCGATCGAGGTGCAGCTCCTCGTCGCCCCGCTGGATGAGCACGCGCCGGTCGGTGATGAGGTACCGCGTCCGCGCCGCGAGCCGCGCGGGGCGCACGACCGACACGTAGAGCATCGCCGCGCCCGCGGCGACGAGCAGCACGATCGTGAGCGAGAGCGAGGCGACGAGCGCCACGAACGACACGCTCTCCGGATCCATGCCCGCCGCGGTCACGATGCGGATGCTGCGCACGGCGTGCACCGCCGTGACCACGGCGAAGCCGCCGAGGAGCACGCCGAGCAGCACCGAGCCGACCCCGCGCAGGCCGTTCGGGAGCCACTTGTGCCAGCCGTCGGCCGGGTGCGCCGACCAGAGCACCCGCTCGCCCTCGTCGAGGCGCTGCGAGAGCAGCCGGTGGCCGTCGCCCGCGGGCGCCGAAGGGACGACGCCCCGCAGGATCGCCCAGACGCGATCCGGGGCCACGACGCCGCAGAGCACGATCGACAGCCGCCGCCGGAGGGCGCCCGTGGGCACCGCCCTCACGAGCTCGAGGTCGCCCACGCCGGGGTGCTTCGGGTGCCAGTGGATGCGCGCGTAGCTGATCGACCGCCGCTCGATGGAGCGCCGGAGCTTCCCGCGCTGCACCACGATGTGCCGGTCGGTGAGCAGGTACTCGAGCTCCGACCGCCACCAGCGCGGCAGGTAGCTGAACGCCACCGCGAGGCTCGCCATCCAGGCCGCGAAGGCGAGCAGCTGGGTCGGCGACGCGCCGAGCGCCTTGCTCACGACGATGGCGGACGCCGTGCTGATCGCGGAGGTCACGCCGCAGACCACCGCGCCCACGACGTACAGGAGCGGCGTCGCGACGACCTTGGGGCGTCCGGACCAGAGCACGGGCTCATTGAACACCGAGTCGCGCATCTCGACGGATCTCCGTTCGGGGTGAGCTGGCCGGCGCCGCCCCCGCGCGCGAGGGCGACCACGCTAAGGTGAACCCGCCGGGCGGGGTCGTAAAGGGGCGTCCTCGCATCCCGCCGCGGCGCGACGCGCGTCCGCTGCGGCGCGATCGATGCGCGACCGGATGCGGCGTGCAGGAACTCCCGGAAGCACCTGCGGGAGCGGCCGGAAGCGCGGCGCGATCGCGACCGGAGCGCGGCGCGCGGCCCGGCCGAGCGCCGCCCGTCAGCGCCGCTGCGGCGCCGCGGGCGCGGGTCAGCGCCGCAGCGGCGCCGCGGGCGCGGGTCAGCGCCGCAGCGGCGCCGCGGGCCCGGGCTTGCGCAGGCGCTTCATCGTCTGCTCCCGCTCCCGATCGCACTGCGCGCGCCGCGCCTTGGCCAGCGCCACCCAGTGGTCGTTTCCGGGGGCGCGCGCGATGTACGACTCCCACGCAGCCACGGCCTGCAGGTAGGCCTCCGCGCGCGCGGCGCCGAGCTCGGCGCTCCGCGCCGCGGCCCAGTGGCCGAGCGCGGCGTACCAGGCGTCGTCGTACGGGGGCACGTAGAACCAGCCGGCGCCGTTGATCTGCTGATCGTTCCGGTCGTAGGTCCTCGCGAGCCGGATGTGCTCGATGGCGCCCTCCAGGTCGCCCGACCGGTCGAGCGCCACGGCGAGCCCCCAGAGCGTGGTCACGCCGTAGCGGAACATGTCGAGCGACCCGAGCGTCGAGAGCGCCGCGCGGTAGCCCTCGACCGCGGCGGTGATGTCGCCGAGCGCCATGTGCGCCTCGGCCTGGTTGGCCAGCAAGAGCGCCCGCGACGCGGCGTGCGGCTCGAGCGCGAGCGCCTCGTCGTACGCCTTGATCTCCTCCGTGTACCTGCCGAGCCGCGCATAGCAGACCGCGAGCGCGTGCCACGCGTCGGCCCGGGAGGGCGCCGGCGGGTTGGCGCGCAAGAGCCCCTCGAGCGTCGCGACCGCGCCCTCCACGTCGCCGAGGTGCTCCAGGATGTCGGCGTAGCGCAGCCGCACCGACGGTTCGCGCGAGGCCGGCGCGCCGGCGCGCTCGTACAGGGTGCGCGCCTCGCGCAGCCAGAGCGGGCCGATCTCGTCGACCCGCTCGAGGAGCGGCGAGCGCCGGAGCCGGTCGTACCGGGCGAGGAGCGCGTCGGCCTGGGCGATGAGCGCCGCGCGCTCGTCGGCCGCCGGATCCAGCGCGCGGGACCAGACGGTCGGCGCCGCGCGGAGGGGCGCCGCCGCGAGCGCGAGCGCGAGGAGCGCCGCGAGGCCGGGCAGGAGCGGCGGCCGGGGCGAGCGAGCCCGCCCGGGCGAGCGAGGCGGCCGAGGCAGGCGCGGCTCCTGGCTCATCGCGCGCCCCCTGCGCCCGGCGCGGGCGCCGCGCCGCGCTCCTGCGGGGCGCGCCCCGCCGCTCCCGTCGCCGCGGCGCGCGCGGGCCGCTGACCCCCGCCGCCGCCTCTCCGGAGCGCGTCGAGGCGCGCGCGCGCCGCCGCGGCCCACGGCCCCTGGCCGCCGGCGCCCGCCAGGTACGCCTCCCAGCGCGCGATCGCCGCCGCCGTCATGGTCCGCTCCAGCGCGAGCGCCTCGAGGGCGAGCCTGTCCTCCGGGACCGCGAGGTAGTCGAGGGTGCGCAGGCGCGCCGCCGCGCTGGCGAGATCGTCGGCGGCGTGCTCGCGGGCGGCGGCGCCGGCGTGCTGGTCGGCCGCCCGCGCCGCCGCCTCGGCGCGGTGGTCGGCCGCGCGGGCGCGTGCGGCCTCCGCGCGGGCGCGCGCCGCTGCCTGGGCGCGGGGGTCGCCCCCGGCGCCCGCGTCGGCCGCCTCGCCGTCGAGCGCGGCGTCGGCCTGGGCCTTGTCGCCGGCGCGGTCCAGCGCGAGCGCGAGCGACAGCGTGACGTCGCGGGCGAGCTGCGTCTGCGCGCGCTGGCGCGCCTCGCGCAGGTAGGCGATCGCCTCGTCGAGGTCGCCGCGGGCGCCCTGCGCGGCCGCGCCGGAGGGCGGCTTCGCGGCCGCGCCGGCGGCGGCCATCGACAGGTGCGCCGCCTCGAGCAGCACGAGCGCGCGCTGATCGGCGGTGCCGAGCAGGTCGATGCGCGGGACGAGCGCGCGGTAGATCGCGATCGCCTCGTCGCGCTTGCCGGTGCGGGCGAGCGACCGGGCGAGATCGTGCATCGTGTGCGGGTCCTCGACGCTGCGCGGATCGATGCCCCGCGCGCGATCGAAGGCGCGCCCCGCGTCCTCGGGGGAGCCGAGGGCGAGGGCGGCACGGGCGAGCAGGACCTGCGGCGCGGCGTGCCCCGGGAGGAGCTCGTCGGCGAGGCGCGCCGCCTCGCGCGCCGCCTCCGGGTTGCTGCCGAGCTGCGCCTGGCCGCGCGCGAGCAGGTCGCAGTAGCGCGGGAGCTCCGGCGCGCGCGCGCGCTCCCAGACCGTGGGCCCCCGCGCGATGGCCCGGCTGGACCGCGCCGAGCACTCGGGCGGCCGCCCCGCCGCGGCCGCCGCGGCGACGAGCTCGCCGCCCGCCTGGCCGGCGTGGGCGGTGAGCGGGAGGGCGAGCAGGGCCGTAAGCAACAGCGGGCCGGGGTGCACGGCCGGAGTGTACCAGCGAGGCGCCCCGGAGGCCCACGCCGGGCCGGCGGCGGCGGGCTGCGATCCGGTTGATCGGGCGGGCGATGGTCCGTTATGGTGCCCGAGGTGACAGCGCCGACGGGGGGCGTTCGCGGGTCGTGCATCGCTGGACTCCGCAGCCTTGGAGCCTCGTGAGGCCAGAGGAGGATCGACATCATGGGCGAGGTGATTCGCAAGGATGCGCCGGCGGACGACATCATCGGTGACGTGCGCGCGACGCTCCAGAGCGCTTCTGCGAAGGGGGGGTCCCTCCGGGAGCTCGCCGAGCAGCGGCTCGTGCCCGTGCTGACGCTCTTCGACGGGGTCGAGGCCCAGCGCAACGCCGCGCGGTCGGAGGCGGAGCCGCTGCTCGCCAAGGTGGAGGCCGAGTCCGCGCGCGCCGACGACGCGCTCGGCAAGGTCGCCGACGACGTCTGGAACGCCGTGGGCCGCCCCTCGGCGGATCCTGCGCTGTCGATCCTGTTCCCCGGCGGCGCGGCGTATTTCGCCGACTACGAGGACGGCGACATCACGGGGCAGCCGGATCGGCTGGAGGTGCTGGCGCAGCTGCTCGGCTCGGGGATCCACCCCAAGCTCAGCCTGGACAAGGCGCAGGCGGCGGCGGCCGAGGTGAAATCGGCGGCCGCGGCGCTGCGCTCGACGGTCGAGGCGACCCGGCTCCCGCTCGAGCGGCTGAGCGTGCTCGACCGCATCCGCGCCGCGGTGGCGAAGAGCGCGCACATCGAGCTCGTGCACCTGAAGCGCCTCTACAAGGCCGCCGGCTTCACCGAGGCGGAGATCCACGGCGTCATCCCGGATCGCGGCCGCGCGCGGCGCCGGCTGTAGGGCGCCGCGCCCGTCTCGTCGACGGATCGGCGGCTCGGTCGGCGCCGCAGCTCGTCAGACGGCGTCCGGCGCGGGCGAGCGCGGCGCCGGCGCCCTACGCCGGCTCACGGGCGATGGCCGGGGGAAGGGGGATACGGGCTGGGCGTGCCCGAGCCGAGCGACGTGCTGCGCCCGTAGCCGCCGTACGGCGGGTAGGCCGGCATGTAAGGCCCGTTGGGGCCGTAGTAGACGGGGCCGTAGTACGGGGCGTCGTTGCCGTAGTATGGGGCGCCGTTGCCGTAGTACGGGGCGCCGTTGCCGTAGTACGGGGCGCCGTTGCCGTAGTACGGGGCGCCGTTGCCGTAATACGGGGCGCCGTTGCCGTAGTATGGGGCGCCGTTGCCGTAGTACGGCGCGCGCGGCGGATTGCCGTTCTCCGGGACGTACGGTGTGCCGATGAGCGAGGTGAGCGACGTGGCGAACGAGAGGTGCCGCGACGTGGCCTCCCGGATATCGGGGATGAGGTGAGAGATCCCCGGGTGCAGCTCGGGTCCGACGACGACGAGCTGCTCCTTGAGATGGGCCAGGAACTCCTGGTGCCGGACGATCTGGAGGTTGACGTACGTCCAGTCGAAGCTGCGTCCGCTGAGCCCTTCGAGCGTCTGTTGATCCGAGGCGCCCTGCTCGATCAGCGCCCGGCTGACCTCGTTGTCGTCCGGCGTCACGCCGGTCTGCGCGAGCGCGGCCCGGAGCTGCTGGTTCGCGGCGGTGTGGTGATTGAGCAGCTCCTGGGCGAGCTCGATGACGTACGGGTCCGTCGCGCGGGTCCGGGCGGTCTGCGCCTCGGCGATCTGGACCGTATCGAAGGCGTCGATCACCGAGGCGAGCTCCGGGATCGAGAGCGTGAAGGCCAGCGATGCGGATTCGACCGCCTCTTCCGCGCTGTCCTGGTCCGCCGCTGCGAGGTCGTCGTCTCCCGCAGCGACGGAGCAGGCGCTGGTCCCCGCGAGCGCCAGGGTTGCGATCCATGCAAAACGAAGAGAGTCGATTCGAAACTTCATACTTCCCCCCATGTCAATGACGGAAGCGGCGCCGGCGCCGGAGCGCTTGGCGGTGATGCCTGGCCCGCCCCGTCACGTATCTTGAACTGCTCTGGGGATATGCAAGCGCGAGATCGTCAAATCGATGATGCTCACGAGCGCACAGGATCGGTTGAATCGTCGGCGTCGCGCGACGGACCGGCGCGCGGGTGCCACCTCTCGCTGTGGCTGAACGGACGAGGGCGCTGCCAGGGCGGCGGCGCCCGCGTGGTCATGGGAGGTCGAAAGGGGCAGGGGAGCGGCGCTGTCGGGGGATCGGCGAGGTGCCATGTCCAGCCGCGGCGGAGGCGGCGGGACGGACATCGATGCTTTCCTGGAGGAGGCCCGCGCGCGGGCGGCGTGCTCCCGGCAAGCCGTGCGTGAACGGCGCGTGAACGGCGCGCGAACGGCGCGCGAACGGCGCGTCAGTCCGCGGCCTTGGCCGGTTTGCGGGCCACGACGCCGACGGTGCCGTAGTAGATGCCCCACGCCGCGGGGTCGGCCGCGAACCTGGCGTATCCGGCGAGATCTTCCGCGCTGATCCGCCCGGTCGCGAGGTACTTGTCCTGGAGCTGGGTGGCGGAGAGGCTCATGATCTCGGACAGCGGGTGGCCACCTGGGCACAGCGGCACCTCGTTCTCGACGGCCTCGATGGCGAGCCCTCGCGACGCGAGGATCGCGGGCAGGCGCAGGCCCAGCCCCGGGTCCTTGCCTTCGGCCTGGAACATCGCGAGGATCGACTGATTCACCCGATCGAAGGCCTCGATATCCGGGCCGGACGCGCCCCTGGCCGCGGTGAAGTCCGGCTCCTCGAGCACGAGGCGCCCGCCGGGCTTCAGCGCCGCGAGCATGGCGTCGAGGAGATCCTGGAAATGGGCGTTGTGGATGAGCACGTAGCGGGCGTGCACCAGATCGAAGCGCGCCGCGTGAAAGTCGAGCTGGCGGATGTCGCCTTCGATGATCCGGACGCCCGGCAGCTGAGAAGCATCCATGAACCCGACATCGAGGTCGACCGCGACCACCTCGCCTTCCTGGCCGACGCGCTCTGCCATCCAGGAGGCGATGGACCCGGCGCCGGCTCCCACCTCGAGGCAGCTCCAGCCGGGACCCATCCCGGACGCCTTGAGCAGGCGCCAGCTGGCGGGGTCGAAGAACCCCTCGATCCGCCGCAGGCGCTCCAGCTCTCGCGCGCGCTCCGAACCCGCAAACGTGTAGCTGTCCTCGGCCATAGCGATGGACATAATAGTCCATTCCGCCGAGGAAGAAGCGAACTTCTCCTCGCCCGGCCCTCCGCCGATTCGTGGAGTGACCTACACGGGGAGCTGTTCGGCCCAGGCTGGACAGCCGCGCTCGTCGCGGCGATATGTCCAGGCGTGAGCCTCCCCGCGGACGCCGCAGGAGGTGGTGGGCCCGCCGACCCGTACGTCCGCCTCGCTCACGTCACGCGAGCGCCCGGCGCAGCGCGAGCACCGCCAGCCCGCCCACCCCGAGCGTGGCCGCGGTGCTCAGGAACTTCCTTGCCGTGGAGGGCGGCGGCAGGAACGCCGTGGCGCTGAGCGCCGCGAGCGGGGGCGACGTGCGCGCCGGCGCCGACTCGGCGGCCAGCGGCGACGCCGCGGCGTGGATCGGCGCGGTCTCGGCGAACAGATCGAGCATCTCGCGCACGAAGGCGGGCAGATCCTGCGGCCCGCGGCTCGACAGCCAGTTGCCGTCGCGCACCGCCTCCTCGTCGCGCCAGACGCCGCCCGCGTGCACGATGTCGTCGCGGATGCCGGGCCAGGACGCGAGCTGCCGCCCGCTCACGAGCTCCGCCGACGCGAGCACCCAGGGGCCGTGGCAGATCGTCGCGATCGGCTTGCGGAGGTCGTCGAACGCGCGCACGAACCGGCGCGCCTCCTCGCTCTGGCGCAGGAGATCCGGGTTGATGAACCCCCCCGGCAGGAGCAACCCGTCGTACTCGGCCGGATCCGCCTCGCCGATCGTCCGGTCCACGCGCACCCGCGCGCCGGGCTCGTGGAGGTTCATCCCGCGGATCTTGCCGTGACGGAGCGAGATGACGTCCACCGTCGCGCCCGCGGCGCGGAGCGCCTTCATCGGCACGGTCAGCTCGATCTGCTCGAACCCGTCCGCGACGAGCGCCGCGATTCGCTTCCCTGCGAGCTTCTTTCGTTCCTTCATGCTGCCCTCAACGGTTGTCGGGTGGATTCCATGGCAACGGGCGCGCCAGGACGTGCCTGTTCCTGCTGCCCTGTTGGTCGTCCGGAGACATGTCCCCTCCCACGCACCTAGAGCCGGCGCCCCGCTCCGCAACCGAGGCCAGCGCAGATCCCGTGGGGGCCGCGAGCCCAGCTGCCCGTGTCGCCGCGGCCGACGATGGGGGTGTGTCGTTTTGCGACAGGCGGACCATGGCGCAGGGCGGGGCGCGCCGTCACCTCGACGGGAGCAGCCTCGGGCGGAGCCACAGCAGGCCCAGCACGGCGGGCGCGAGGGCGGAGAGGCCGACGACCACGGCGCGCAGGAGCCGCTTCTTGCCGCGCGGCTTCCATCCGCCGCTCACGGCGGTCCCTTCCGGCAGCGGGGTGAACAGGTTGCCGTTCGTCGCGTAGGCGGTGCGGTCGTGCTTCAGGTGCAGCCGGTCGACGCCCCGCGCGAGCAGGCGCTCGGCGAGCCCCGGCGCGACGAGCGACAGCAAGGACAGCTGCCGGGCCGCGCTGCCCACGAACACCTCGCGCCGCGGCCTCCGCGCCAGACGAACGATGGCGCGCGCCACGCGCTCTGGCGGGTACACCGGCGGCATGGCCTTCGGTGTGCGCCCCGTGTAGTTGCCCGCGTGCTGGAAGAACGGCGTGTCGATGGTCGCGGGCAGCACGGTGGAGACGTGGATGTCGCGGGCCCGGAGCACCTGGAGCTCCTGCCTCAGGCTCTGGGACAGGCCGCGGATCGCGTGCTTCGAGGCGACGTAGGCGCTGACGTAAGGCTCCGAGAGCTTCGACACCATCGAGCCGACGTTGATGAGGACGCCGCTGCCCTGCCGCCGGAACTGGGCCAGGGCGGCGCGGGCGCCGTGGATGTAGCCGAACAGGTTGGTCTCGATGACGCGCCGGTAGGGCTCGGAGGGCGTCTGTTCGAACAGGCCGAAGAGCGTCACCGCCGCGTTGTTGACCCACACGTCGATCCGGCCGAAGGCCTCGGTGGTGCGCCGCGCGATCTCCAGGACGGCGGCCTCGTTCGTCACGTCGGCGAGCACGACGAGCGCCTTGCCGCCGGCTTGCTCGCACTCGGCGGCGAGGTCGCGCAGCGGCTGCTCCCGCCTGGCAGCGAGCGCCACCGCGGCCCCGCGCCTGGCGAACTCCAGCGCTGTCGCGCGGCCGATGCCGCTCGATGCGCCCGTGATCACGACGATCGTATTCCGGAACTTGTCGCGCATGCCTCACCCCCTCTTCTGCGCCACGCCGCGCGGCACGTACGCCCACGCCGCGTCGCGAGCGGCCGCGCGCGGGCGCGGCGTGCTCCGCGGTCACAGGTGGTCCTGGCCCCATGCAAGCGCCGGGCGCGCCGCGTCGAGCCGTGAGGGTGCTTGTGCCGCGCGAGCACCGACGCGCCCGCCTGCGCGGTCGCGTGCCGTCGAGCGCGCCCGCGAGCGCCGGCCGGCGTGAGGAGGCCAGTCTGCGTCCGAGCGCGCAGCGGTGCTCGATCGGGCGCGGCCCGATGCGCCGTTCCGGCGGCGTCTCGATCCCGGCGGCTGGATACGGCTCCAGCATGTCGAGGGTGGGACGCTACGCCGCAGGACCCTCGGGGGCCTCGTGCGCACGGACGCGTCCGCATCGCCGGCGGCTCGGCACGGGCCGCGAACGCAGACGACCTGGGGGACACATCATGCGAAGCATGTTTCTGGTAGTGGTGGCCGCGGTGCCGCTCATGGCTTGCGGGGGCAGCCAGGGTCGCGGACAACAGACCTCGCCGGGGACCGGGCACACCGGCGGAGAGACCCCCGGCGGTACCGAGGGAATGGGAGCTCCCGGCACGGAGACGACGCCTGGAGGGGAGATGGGAGCTCCGGGAGGAGGCGCCCATGGCGGGGCAGGCACGCAGGGCGGCACGCATGAGTGGGGCAGCGGCACTGGGACGCCGGGCGGGACGACGGGCGGAACCGGCGGGACGCCGGGCGGAACCGGCGGGACGCCGGGCGGAACCGGCGGGACGACCGGCGGCTCGGGCACCCACGGGGGCGGCTCTTTTGCGCCGCCGAGCGGCGGGACCGGCACGCCGGGCGGCAGCGGCACCCACGGCGGCAGCGGCACCCAGGGAGGCAGCGGCACCCAGGGAGGCGGCACCCGCACACCGGGCAGCGGCACCCAGGGAGGCAGCGGCACCCAGGGCGGTACGCGCACGCCGGGCGGCGGATGACCTCGGTGAGCCGGCGCGCCCGCTAGCCCGCACTCCGCCGCACCTGTCGCGGACCGAGACGCCATAGCGCGCTGCTATGCGAACGTGCTCGCTCCGCACGAGGGTCGCGCCGCGATCGCGCCGGCCGATATCGCGTCCGCGGGCACGCCCTTCTCCATCCTCGACCAGAGTAGTGGTCAAATTTGAACATGAAGGCGGGAATACAACCTTGATGATCTTCCCGCCTTCCCGCCTTCATGTGGACTCTCTCTGGGCAAAGTTGACCACTACCGGCCGCTCGGTCAGGATGCTTTCATATCGCGGGGCATCCTGAGAGCACACGCAAGCTGCGCTGCCCTCCATGTTCGGCCCCGAGCTTGGCTGTCGACGACGGATGGCTCTTCGTGCGCGCGGTGGCACGCTGGCACGCTGACACGCTGGCACCGCTGGCACGTGCGTCCGTGGACTCTCACCGTGACACGGTAATCGGCTGAGCGCCGGCGCGGAACGGATGGCGATCAAGCGCGTCGATGCCGGGCGAGCAAGGTTACGCAGGCTGGTACGTGGGTTGCTCGGGTGCGTGCGCTGGGTGCTCGTAGGTCGCTCGTGCGCCCGTCGCACGTCGATGCGGCGAAGCGCGGCTGACCACGCGAGCGTGGAGCGCAAAGCGAGGCCGGCGCGTGCCTTTCTCGTTCCTGCTTGTAACGCACGCGCTCCGAACAGAGGACGATTGGGCTGCTGGTGACGGCGAGGAAATTCGTATGGTTCGTATCCGGAAGCTCGTGGGTCTCTCTGGGTCGGCCGTGCTTTGCGCGGCGCTCCCGTCGTTCGCGGCCGATATCAAGGACGACGCTGGGGTCGACTGCGCGGCAGCGCATAGCAACAAACCATACAGCCTGCTGCACAGCGACTTCCACTTCTTCTCGTGTCTCCTACCCCAGAACAGCCGCATCGATTCGTATCGGGTCGTCGAGAACGACCAGATGGGCTGAGGTGCGGTCATGCGCGCGGGTGCGGTGGTACTTGCAGCGGCGCTCTCGGGCGTCGCGGTCCTGGGCGGCCTGGCTCTCGTGAGCGGAGGTCCCGGTGGAAGAGCTCTTCCACGCGGTTCCGCGGGACCGCATCGGCGGGGCCGCCGTGCGGCGCGTCGGCGAGCCGCTGGGCAACCGCGTCGTCGCCTACTTCGTCCCCAAGGGTCACGACCTGCCCGTGACCGAACAGCTCGGCACATCGGTGGCAAGCGCATGAGCCCTGGATCGCGTTCTCTCCCTCTCGGCCGAGCTGCCGCGCGCGCCCTGCTCGTCGCGGCCGTCATCGCGGCGCTGTGGGCTTATTTCTTCATGTGGAGGACGGTGAGCATCCGCAGCCACGCGGCGGACAAGACGCTCGTCGTATGGCTAGAGATGGATGGCTCCGCGTCCAGGCAGCTGGTGCTCGACGCTGGCGCGCGCGGCTCCACGTTCGTCTGGGGGCGCCCGTCGCGCGATACGTCGCTCGGCGTGTTCGCGCTGCAGAGCAGCGGCTCGGGCCCGATCGGCTCCTGCGGTCATCAGGGCCGATGGTCACCAGCGTCGGACTACATCGTCATCGTGACAGAGCCGGAGGAAGGGGAGCTGATCGCGTGGTGCGAGCGCGCCTCCACGCTGGACGCGGTGCTCTCCGTCTGGTGAGAGGCCGAGAGCCCGCGCCGTCGGGGAGCCGCCCGCTCCCCCTCACGCGAACGCGTTGCGCCGCACGATGGTCGCGTCGCGGTCCGCGCCGACCGACACCACGTCGACCGGCACCCCCGTCTCCTTCTCGACAAGCTCCACGTACTGCCGCGCCGCCGCCGGCAGCTCGGTCATCGAGCGGGCCGCGTCGATCGGCTCGCTCCACTCGGCCACCGGCTCGAGCACCGGCTTCGCCGTCGCGATCTCGTCGATCGGGAACTCCCGCGTCCGCCCCGACGGCGTGTCGTAGGCGACGCACACCTTGAGCTCCGGCATGCCCGTCAGCACGTCGAGCTTCGTCAGCGCGATCCCGTCGAGGCCGTTCACGCGCGCCGCGTAGCGCAGCGCCGGCAGGTCGAGCCAGCCGGTCCGCCGCGGGCGCCCGGTCACCGAGCCGTACTCCCCGCCGACCGACCGCAGCCGCTCGCCCAGCGGGCCGCCGAGCTCGGTCGGGAACGGACCCTCGCCCACGCGCGTGCAGTACGCCTTCGCCAGGCCGAGCACCCGGCGGATGCGCGTCGGGCCGACCCCGGCGCCCACGCACGCGCCGCCCGCGATCGCCGACGACGACGTGACGAACGGGAACGTGCCGTGGTCGATGTCGAGCAGCGTCCCCTGCGCCCCCTCCAGCAGCACGCGCTCGCCGCGGCGGAGCGCCCCGTCGATGAGCTGCGACGTGTCCGCGAGCAGCGGCGTGATGCGCTTCGCCAGCGGGGTGAGCTCCTCGATGATCGCGTCGAGCGACGGCGGCTCGCCGCCGAGCGCGCGCAACGTCGGCGTCCACGCCTCGAGCGACCGCGAGACCAGCTGCGCCAGCCGCTTCATGTCGCGCAGGTCGCCGAGCCGCGCCCCGCGCCGGGACGCCTTGTCCTCGTAGCACGGGCCGATGCCGCGCTTCGTCGTCCCGAGCCGCGTCCCGTCCGCCGCCGCCGCCTCGCGGAGCGAGTCGACGAGCGGGTGGTACGGCAGGATCAGGTGCGCGCGATCCGACACGAACAGCCGCCCCTGCGTCGAGCAGCCCCGCGCCTCGACCGCGTCGATCTCGGAGACGAGCACCCCCGGGTCGACCACCATGCCCTGCGCCATCACGCACCGGGCGTTCGCGCGGAGAATTCCGCTCGGGATGAGCCGTACGATCAGCTTCTCCCCGCCCACCACCAGCGTGTGTCCGGCGTTGGGCCCGCCGGCGTAGCGCACCACGAGGTCGGCGCTCTCCGTATAAAGGTCGACGACTTTACCCTTGCCCTCGTCGCCCCACTGCGCGCCGACGATCACGATCGCGGTCATTCCGAAGCTCCTCCCGAATCACCTGGCCCGTCCTCGGCCCGCTCGTCCCTCCGAGCGGCTCCGTCCGGGTCCACGTCCGCCTTTACCCCAGGCTCGCGTGCCGAGCGAGCGTCTACTTGCCGCCCGGACCCGGCCCCCTCGTCTTCAGCACGATCGCCTGGGCCGCCGCGGCGTCGTCCAGGCCCGCCGGGACGACGCCCGCCTCGGACCCCGGGCCGCCGGCCGCCCCGCCGCCGCCGGCCGCCGCCTCGACCACGAGCGCCCCGTCCCGCTCGCGCACCAGGTGCGAGAACCGCCAGGACTGCGCGTACCCCTCCGGATCCTGGTCCGGCGCGTGCGTCACGACCGGGACGCCGAGCCCCCGCAGCGCCGCCGCGAGCGGCTCGGCGCGCTCCGCCCGCATCGCGAGGAGCACCCGCAGCGCCGGCTCGTCCGCGGCGCCGGCGACGTCGCGCGCCCACGCCACCGCGTCGAGGTTCAGGCCGAAGCCGACGGCCGGCATCGGCAGCCCGAACCGCGAGAGCAGCATGTCGTAGCGCCCGCCCGCCGCGATCGGCTCCCCCGGGCCGTCGGCGAGCACGTGGAAAATCGCGCCTGTGTAGTAGGCGAGGCCGCGGAGCTCGCCGAGGTCGACGCGGAGCGCCGGGCCGAGCTCCGGGCTCTTCCGCGCCGCGTCCCAGAGCGCGCGCAGCTCGGCGAGCGGCGCCTCGGCGGGCGTGCCGGCGAGGAGGCGGCCGGCGCGCTCGAAGACCAGGGCGCCGTCCGGGTCGGCCTCGCCGCCGCCCGCGAGGTCCGGGAGCGCGGCGATGGCGGCGACGATGCGGCGCGGGACGTCGGTCGCCCGCGGGCTGGCGAGCACGGCGGCGAGGCGCGACGCGTCCTTCAGCTCGAGCACCTCGGAGAGCTCGGCCGCGAGCCCCGCCGGGACCGCGTCGAGCAGCGCGCGCGCGATCATCGCGTGGCCGAGGTCCACCACGACGTGCTCGAGGCCGGCCTCCCGCACCGCGGAGGCGGCGAGGCGGAGGATCTCCAGGTCGCCGCCGAGCGCGCCGACGCCGTACAGCTCGACGCCGGCCTGCGGGATCTGCCGGTGGCGCCGGGCGCGGCCCTGGCGCCGCCGCAGGACGGTGCCCTCGTAGCAGAGGCGGATCGGGCGGGGCGCGTCGGCGAGCCGCGTGGCCACGAGCCGGGCGATCTGCGGGGTCATGTCCGGGCGCAGCGCGGCGACCTCGCCCGACTCGGGCTCGATGAAGCGCAGCACGTCCGCGGCGTCGAGGGTGCCGAGGCCGCGCTCGAGCACCTCGGCGAACTCGAACGCGGGCAGCGCGACCGGCTCGTAGCCGTGCAGGACGAAGTGATCGAGCACGCGCTTCGCGAGCGCGCGGCGGCGCCGCGCCTCCTCCGGGAGGAGATCGCGCATGCCGGCGGGCAGCGGGTGCGCAAGCGCGCGGGGCGGCGCGGATACGGACGGCGCTGGCCGGTCCATTTCGGGCGTCGGAGCGTGGCGGTCTTCCCCTCGGGGGGCATCCCATCGCGGAGCGTCGCTGGACATGGTGGCCCCGCTTATACCGGCTGAGCACGCGGTGCGCACGCGGCGCGCACGTCCGTTGAGCTTGCCGTGGCAAGCGGTTTGCTCATCGGAGCGCACCACCGGGCCCGTGGGCCGGAAGCGCACGCGGCGCCCTCGACGGAGAGATGGCTCATGGCTCTGACCGCCGTTCCGACCGATGTTCCGAGCGCCACCACGAGGCCCGAGACTCCTCTGGCGCCGTGCGGTCTCACCCCGCCGGGCGCGGTCGGTCCGCGCCCGGCGCCGCGGGCCGCGAGCGCGGGCCCGCTGGCCGAGGTGATCGGCAGGGCGAAGGAGGGGGACCGGGAGTCGCTCGACGAGCTCACGCGGCTCATCCGTCCGCACGTGGAGCGGCAGCTCGCGCGCTACCCGGTGTCGGACGAGGATCGGCTCGATCTCGTGCAGTCGACGCTGCTGCAGGTGGTGCGGACGATCCGCTCGTTTCGCGGCGACTCGAGCTTCACGACGTGGCTGTTCCGGGTGACGGCGAACGAGGCGCTCATGCTGATGCGGTCGCAGCGGCGGCAGCGCGCGCGCATCGTCGAGGGGCTCGATTTCGAGGAGCTCGGCCTGCTCCCGACGATGCGCAGCACCATCGGCGAGGACGACGCCGCGTCGGCGGCGGAGCGCGAGGCGTACGTCCGCGAGGCGCTCTGCGAGCTGCCGGAGGACTACCGTGACGTGGTGCTGGCGCACTACCACGAGGATCTCGGCCTGCAGGAGATCGCGCAGAAGCTCGCGGTGAGCGAGAGCGCCGTGCGATCGCGGCTCCACCGCGCGCGCGTGCGGCTGCGCGCGATCCTCAACGCGACCGCGTTCGGCCGGGAGATCGCCGAGGGCGTCGCGGCCTGAGGGGCGGCGCGGACGGGATGGCCGCGCGGGCGGAAAGGCCGTGCGGGCGGAAAGACCGCGTTCGGCGGGAAGGCCGCGCGGGCGGATAGGCCGCGTGCGGCGCTAGCGCAGGACGGAGATCCGGGCGGTCGCGTCGCGCCAGCGGCGGAGGACGTCCCAGAGCTCGTCCAGCGTGCGGAGGATCACATCGGGGTGGGCGCTGAGCAGCTCCTGCTCCGAGGCGAAGCCGCCGAGGACGGCGATCGACCGCGCGCCTGCGCGGCGCGCGCACTCGATGTCCTGGGGGCCGTCGCCGACCATCACCATCCGGCGCGGCTGGATGCCGAGCAGCTCCGCGAGGTGGAGCAGCGGCGCGGGCGACGGCTTCTTGTCGGCGACGTCGCCGCCGGCGACCACGGCGTGGAAGCGCGCGCCGACGCCGAGCGCGGCGAGCACCGCGTCGGTGGTCGAGCGCGGCTTGTTGGTGCAGACGCAGAGCGAGAGATCGCCGACGTCCGAGAGCTTCTCGATGATGTCCTGCGCGCCCGGCATCCAGCGCGTGAAATCGAGCGGGTGCCGCTCGTAGTAGGCGAGGAAGTGCCGGAGGACCTCATCGGCGTCGTCGGACGACTCGGGGAGCCTGGCCGCCCGCGCGCACAGCGCGCGGGCGCCGTCGCCCACGTACCGGACGATCACCTGCCCCGGCAGCGGGGCGCGCCCCGTCGCCTCGAGCGCATGGTTCACCGCCGCCACGATGTCGCCTCGGCTGTCGATCAGCGTGCCGTCGAGATCGAACACGACCGCTGTAGGAGCCATCATCGCCCCGGAGCCTACGCCGGCGCCCTCGCTGGCGGAAGGTGTGGCGAGCACCGAGGTCACAGCTCCCGGGGGTGAAATGTGGCGGGACGATTCGAGCGCAGCTGCCGCGCTACGGCTGAGCTCGCGGGGGGCCGCACGGTTCCGACGCTCAGGGGTCCCAGCCCTGGCGCGCCTTGATCCGGGCGAGCAGCGCCGAGAGCCCCGCCGCGTCGAGCGCCGCCATCTCCTGCCGCCGCGCCTCGGTCAGCGCGATCCCCAGCACCTCGCAGAGGGCCTCGACGCCCTGCCGGAGTCCCTCCTCCTGTCCCTCCCTCCGGCCTTCCGTCCGCGCCAGCGAGAGGGCCCCTCGCTCGTCCTGGAGCGCCATGCCCGCGCGGAGGTAGGCCTCCCACTCCTCCTCGGTGAAGCCGGCGGTCCTCGCGGCCTCGAGCGCGTCGACATAGGGCGGCTGCGCGAGCACCTCGGGGACCATGGTCAGGTTCTCCGCCTCGCGGAAGAAGTAGGCCCACCTCTCGACGACCGTCTGCGGCGGTCGGCTCACGTCGTACTTGGGCAGCTCGAGGAACACGAACTGGAGCTGCCCGAGCCCCCGCTCGCCGCCGTGCTGTTCCTGCATGCGCCATCGGCTCAGCATCGGAACGCGGCGGCCCTCGCCGCCCGGCCAGAGCTCGAAGTCGCAGATCGTGATCCCGATGATGTCGTTGAGCTCGGGGTAGAGCTGGCCCCGGCCGAGCTGGCCGACATAGGCCTTCGCGACGTTGTACACCACGCGCTTCTCGAAGCCCTCCACGTTGAGCACCTGCATCTCGACCACGTACGTGACCCCGCGCGCGTCGCGGCATTTCACGTCGACGATCGAGTGCTTGAGCTCGGCGACCGCGGGGCGCTGATCCGGGGCGAGCAGCTCGACCGACACGATGCGGTGCGGCCCGTCCAGCTCGAGCAGCCCGTTCAGGAGCGCGACGATCAGGTCCTTCTGCTCCTCGCTGCCGAACAGCCTCTTGAACACGAAGTCGGTCTTGGGATCGGCGAAGACGGGTCGCGCCATCGGGCACCTCGGGCCGGCCGCGCCGCGGGGCACGCCGGCGGCGAAGGATACCGCGTCCTCCCGGGTCCGGAAGCAGGTCGCGCGGGCCTTGGGCCGGCGCCACCTCAGGGCGTAGACTGACAGGCACCATGGACGGTGCGGCACGCCTGCTCGCGTGGTTCCACGAGGCCCTCGCGCGCCACCAGCCGGACGACGCGGTCTCGTTCATGGAGGCGCAGGCGCGCTTCACCTCGGTGCTGCAGGGCCTGATCGCGGTGGAGCGAGGCGGCGGGATGCTGTTCGGGATGGTCCTCGCCGGCGAGCACGTCGACGCGCTCGTGCGCGCGGCGCTCCCGGCGCTCGGGGAGACGGCGCAGGCCTTCCGCGCGCACTTCGAGCGGCGCTACGGCGAGCGCGGCCGCAAGGAGGTCGCCCGCATCGCCGCCGACCTCCGCTACGCGCCGTTCCTCGACCGCGGCCCCCTCCGCCCCGACCCGGCCGTCGACGAGGCGCTCGCGCAGCTCATCGACGCTTGCCTCGACCCGCGCCGCGCCGCGCCCGGCGCGGGCGGGCGGGACGCGGCGCCCGCGGACGACCGGCTGGAGGACACCCTCCGCAGCGCCCTGGTGCGGGGCAGCTTCGCCTCCTCCGCGCCGCGCGCCGGCTGGTCCGTCGCGGTGAAGACCCCCTCTCCGGAGCGCCGGCGCGAGGTGGCCGAGGTCGAGGCGCAGCGCGGGGCGCTTCACCCGCAGATCGAGGCGCTCTATGCCTCCATCGACGGCCTTGCCCTCCTCGACGCGGGCGGCGCGCCCTCCCGGGTGCCGTGGCCCGCGGCGCTCCCGCCGGCGGCGATCGTCGTCCTGTCGCCGCTCGCGCAGGGGACCGTCCTCCGCAAATCGACCTCGCCGAGCAGGATGGGAGCGATGGAGCTCCTCACGCTCGCCCGGCTGCCGGGGCACATCGTGCACACGGAGTCCGACCGCGGCGTCGAGATCGAGCTCACGGTGGCCATGTACCTCGCGGTTCGCGCGGGGACCGCGGAGATCTACCTGACCGCCGGCGACTACGCTTCTCCGGCGCACTTGCTCGCGCCCGATCTCGTGAGCTTCCTGCGCGCGCTCCGCGGCGCGGGGCCGCGCCTCGACGGCGTCCTCGTGGCCCTCTCGGAGGTGCTCGGCGGCGGCGCGTCGGCCCTCGCGGAGGTGCTCCGCGGCCGCGCGCCGGCCGGCGGCTGAGCCCCGGCGGCGCGCCCTCGCGGCGCCGCGGGATCTCCGGCCGGACAGGGCGCCGGCAGATCCCTTATCCTGCCGGGGCGCCATGACGATCGACGCCACCCCCGACGCGTCCATCCCGTCGGTGCTGCCGAAGCTCGACGAGATCCGGCGGCGCATGGCCTCGCACACCGACCGGCGGGACGAGCGGCGGATCCTCGAGATCCTCGCCGGAGCGACCGCCGCCGAGCTCGACGAGCTGCTCGTCCTGCTCGACCTGCCCGCGCTGCTCGGCGACCTCGACGATCGCCTCCTCGGCCCCGACAACCGCACCGCGCTGCTCGAGCTCTTGACCGCCGAGCGCCTCGGCGACCTCGGCGTCCCGGCGCGCGCCGCGCTCGCCTCGGCGCTGCAGCGCGGACGCACGGGCCGCCGCGACGAGCAGGCGCTGCGCCGCCTCTGGCTCGGCACGCGCGGCGCCGACGTCACGCGGCTCAAGAACGCGCTCGACGGCCGGGGCCGCTACCACGACCTCCACCAGCTTTTTTATCACGACATCGACGACGACGGCCTGCGCGAGGAGCTCCTCGCGCACATCGCGGCCGAGGCCGTCCCGACGGGCGAGGTGAAGATCCTCTCCGACATCGACGACACCTTCTATGCGAACTGGAAGGACGCGCGGTATCCGAAGAAGACCGTCTATCCCGGCGTGCTCCAGTTCTACGCGGAGCTCGACCGCGGGCCGGGCCCGGAGCCCGGGCGGGCCGGCGACCTGACCTTCGTCACGGCCCGCCCCGGCGACCGCCTCGGCCTCGTCGAGGACGCGACGCTGAGGGCGCTCGCCGCGCGCGGCCAGCTCGCCGCGACCGTGCTCGCGGGCTCGTTCACGCGCCTCATCGGCAATCGCGCGATCGCGGAGAAGAAGCTCGAGAACTTCCTGGAATACCGGCGGCTGTACCCCGAATACGGCTTCGTCTTCGTCGGCGACAGCGGGCAGGGCGACATCCATTTCGGTCAGCGGATGCTCGAGCTCGCGCCGGAGTCGGTCCAGGCGATCTTCATCCACGACGTCGTCGCGACGCCCGAGCGCGCGCGGCAGGAGCTCGCGGTCTCGGGCGTGCACCTGTTCGACACGTACCTCGGCGCGGCCGCCGTGGCGCTCGAGCGCGCCCTCCTCGGCCCGGAGGGCGCGGCGCGCGTGGCCGAGGCCGCGCTCGAGGCGTTCGCGGCGATCCCGTTCCCGTCGCACGACGGCCGCGAGCCGCGCCGCCTCGAGATGGCGCGCGACCTCGCGCGGCTCAACGAGCTCCTGCCGCCGTCGCTGCGGATAGCGACGAGCCTGTGAGCCGCGCTCCGAGGGATTCGAGCTCGACGCGAGGAGGCAAGACGGCGACGTCGTCCTCCTCGAGGTGAACGATCAGGGGATGTTGAAAAACTCCTGACAGCAGCCCTTCTTCACCCCGCACGGGTCGGGCGGGGCTTCTTGACAGGTCCCGACCTCCACGCTGTTGACGAGGCAGACGCACGTCATCGTGCCGCCGGCGGCCGCGTCGCACCGCATCTCGTGCCGCTTGCCCAGGCACGTGGCCTCGCACGAGCACGTCGTCACGCCGTCCTCGCCGCCTCCGCCGGAGCACAGCTCGCCGCCGGCGCATCCGTGCGTCTCCATGCACGTCTCCAGCGCGACCATCTGCTCCTGGCACGAGGGGGGCACATCGCGCGGACACGTGGAAGCGTAGGGCAGGGCGCACGTGAAGAGCACGGCGGCCTTGTCCTCGCACAAGCCGCCGGCGTCCTCGATCCGGTCGTCGCAGAAGTCCTCGCAGTCCGACTCCTGAGGTTCGCAGCCGCTCGCATTGCGAGCGTTGCAGAAGTTCATGCACGCTTGCTTGGCATCCAGGCCGTCCGATCCGCCCGAGCCGGCGCCACCCGACCCCACAGGCTCCTTGTCGTCATCGGCAGAGCCGCACGCTGCGAGCAGGCCCATCGCGCCCACGCACAGCGTCATCCCAAGGTCATTCAGAAGGTTTCGCATCGCGCGATGCTAGCGGGGGCCGCGCGCGCGGAGAACGACGAGCAACAAGCGGACGCCGCGCCTCCCCCTCAGGCCGCGCCGACCGCGGCGACGAAGCGATCCACCTCGGATTCGTCGTTGTAGTAATGGACCGAGGCGCGCACCAGATCGGGAATCCCGCGCGCCTCGAAGTCGAGCAGCGTCCCCGCCGCGGTCGACACGCTGACGTGGATCGCCCGGGCGCCGAGCCGCGCCTTGACGGCCGCGGCGTCCTCGCCGTCCCGGGTGAAGGTCACGATGCCGCAGCGCTGCTCCCCGAGATCGCGCACGGCGACCCCGGGGAGCTCGGCCAGCCGCGCGCGCAGGCGCTCGGCCAGCGCGCAGACCCGGTCGCGGATCGCCGGCAGGCCCAGCCGGAGCGCGTACTCGGCCGCCGCGCCGAGCCCGAGCCGCCCGGCGACGTAGCTCTCCCAGTTCTCGAAGCGCCGGGCGTCCGGCCGCAGCTCGTAGCGGCCCGGCGCGGTCCAGGTGGCCGCGTGCAGGTCGAGGAACGGGGGCTCCAGCCGGTCGAGCAGCGCGCGCCTTACGTAGAGGAAGCCGGTGCCGCGCGGCCCGCGCAGGTACTTGCGACCGGTCGCCGACAGGAAGTCGCAGCCGATCGCCTCGACGTCGATCGGCAGCTGCCCCACCGACTGGCAGGCGTCGAGCAGGAAGGGCACGCCCGCCGACCTGGCCCGGCGGCCGATCGCCTCCGCCGGGTTGACCAGCCCGCCGTTCGTGGGCACGTGGGTGATCGCGATCAGCTTCACCCGCTCGTCGAGCAGGCGATCGAGCGCGGACAGCGAGACCGCGCCGCGCTCGTCGCTCGGGATCGGGACGATCTCCGCGCCGGTGCGCCGCGCGACCTGCAAGAACGCGATGTAGTTCGAGGCGTACTCGGCCCGCGCGGTCAGGATGCGATCGCCCGGGCTGAAGCGGAGCGAGTAGAACGCCATGTCCCAGGCGCGCGTCGCGTTCTCGACAAGCGCGATCTCGTCCGGCGCCGCGCCGATGAGCCGCGCGACCGACCCGTACACCGCCGCGAGCCGCTCGCCCGCCTCCGCCTCGGCCTCGTAGCCGCCGATGGCCGCCTCGCGCCGCAGGTGCTCGACCACCGTGTCGACCACCGCGGCCGGGGGCAGCGACGACCCCGCGTTGTTGAAGTGCAGGACGCTGGCGCAGGCCGGGGTGTCGCGGCGCAGCGCGGCGATATCCATCGTCATGACGTCATCTCCTCGCCAGGCCGACACGCTGCCGGCAGGGCAGCACCACGTCAATCGCAGAGGCCGCCCCTGGGCGCGGGCTCACTGCATCAGCCCGGTGCGCAGCTCGGTCGGGGAGTAGCCGAGCATGCGGCGGCAGGTCCGCGAGAAGTGCGCGAGGTCGGCGAACCCCGCGGCGTGGGCGGCGCCCGTCGCGTCGAGGCGGGCGAACGCCGCCAGCGCGACGAGCAGCCGGCGCCAGAGCTGGAAGGTGCGGATCGGCACCCCCACGTCGCGCACGAACAGCGCCTGCAAGTGCGCCTCGGAGATCCCGGCGTGCGCGACCGCGCGCCGCCGGTCCCCCGCCGGATCGCGCAGCGCCTCGAGGACGCGGGCGACGCGCCCGTCCGGGGCGCGCCGCGGCGACTCCTGCGCGAGCCAGGCCGCGATCTCCCGGGCGAGGCCGTCGAGGACGTCGGGGCGCGACAGGGACGCGCGGTGCGCCGCCACGGCCCCGTCGACGCGCGCGAGGAGGCGGCCCTCGAGCGGGCAGGCCCCGCCGCGCTGGCGCGTGTAGCCCGCCACGTGCGGCGTCTCCTCGGGGTCGTAGAGGAGCCCGATCGTGGGCCCGGGGCACGAGGCGGCGTGCCACTGGTCCGGGGGCACCACGACCACGCGCCCGCGCACGACGCCGCCGCCCGGCTCCGGCGCGGTCACCGTGACGTCGCTCTCCAGCCCGACCAGGACCGCCGCGCCGTGCTCGGCGTGGAGGGACGACGCCATCGCCGTCGAGGCGCGCACCGCGAAGGACTCCGCGATCACGGCGCCGATCCGGGATTCGTTCAAGCGGCCCACGCCCTCGAATCCTACCGTGGCTCGCGACGGAGGTCGTGAGCGATGAACCTGTTCTCGGACGAGATGCGCCGAAACCCTTACCCCCTGTACGACCAGCTCCGGAGCGGCTCTCCCGTGCTCCACTATCCCCCCTCGGACACGTGGATGATCTTCGACTACGACGGGGTGAAGCGGGCGCTCCACGACCATGAAGCGTTCAGCTCCGTCGTGTCGCCGCCGGGCAACAGGACCTCCGAGTGGCTCCTCTTCATGGACCCGCCGCGCCACGCGAAGCTGCGCGCCCTCGTCCAGCGCGCCTTCACCCCGAGGGCCGTGGCGGCGCTCGAGCCGCGCGTCCGCGAGCTGTCGCGCGGGCTCCTGGACCGCGCGATCGAGCGCGGCGAGATGGACCTGGTCGAGGACTACACGGTCCCGCTCCCCCTGCTCGTCATCTCCGAGATGCTCGGCGCGCCGATCGAGGACCAGCCGCGGTTCAAGCGCTGGAGCGACGTGATCCTCGACCTCAGCACCACGGTCGCCGGCACCGAGGCGGGGGCCCGGGCGATCGCCGCGTTCACCGCGGTGAGCGCCGAGATGCAGGCCTACCTGAGGGGCCTCATCGCGGAGCGGCGGGAGGCGCCGAGGGACGATCTCCTGACCCGGCTCGTCGACGCCGAGGTCGACGGCGAGCGGCTGGGCGAGGACGAGATCCTGGGCTTCTTCCAGCTCCTCCTCGTGGCCGGCCACGAGACGACCACGAACCTGATCGGCAACGCCGTCCTGTGCCTGCTCGAGGACAGGGCCGCGCTCGCCCGCGTCCGGGCCGAGCCCGAGCTCCTGCCCGCCGCGATCGAGGAGGTGCTGCGCTACCGCTCGCCGGTGCAGGCGATGTTCCGCGTGACGAAGCGCGACGTCCCGATGCACGGCCAGGTGATCCCGGCCGGCAAGCCGGTGCTGGTGATGATCGGCTCGGCGAACCGAGATCCGCAGCAGTTTCGCGATCCCCACCGCTTCGACATCGCGCGCGATCCGAACCCGCACGTCGCGTTCGGGCACGGGCTCCACTTCTGCCTCGGGGCGCCGCTCTCGCGCCTCGAGGCCAGGATCGCGCTGTCGGATCTCGTGACGCGGCTCGCGGACCTCCGGCTCGCGAGCGACGCGCCGTGGGACCCGCGCCGGGCGATCCACGTGCTCGGCCCGACCCGCCTGCCGATCCGCTTCGCGCCCGGGCCGCGCCTCGACCGGTCCGAGACGTAAGCGCCCCTCGACGCGCGGAGCGTCCGGCTGTCCTGAGGTCTGCCGGCCTGATGCCTGCGGGCCGCACCCGCTCCGCCGCGCGATCCGGCCGGAGCGGCCGCGCCTCGACGGCCCGCGGGTCCGGCGCGCGGCAGAGCGCGTCCAGCGCGGCGCGCGGCGCGGGCGGCGGCGATCCATGCGCCGCCGACGGCACGATCGCGGGTTGCTCACGACGCCTCCCACCCCTGGCACCGCCATTGCTCAACCTCGCTGACGCCGGTGCGGCGCGCTCGACGCGACGGCGACGGCGCGGCCCTCGGCGGCGCTCTCGTCGCGCGCGGCGCGAGGGCGCCGGCGAACCGCCGTCCCGCCGCCGAGGCGGCCGACAGGACAGGCATCGAGGAATCCATGAGCGAGCAGACCTCCATCAAGGTCGTTGTTCCACGCGAGATGACGCCGGACGAAAAGCAGATCCTCGTCGACGAGCTCTATGCCCTCCGCCGCCGGATCTTCGAGGGCGCGCAGCGGAAGCGGAGCTTCGCCAGCCACGTCGTCGAGGCCGGCGCGGAGCACGGCGCGGTCGTGCTCCACCGGGGCGCGGGCGGTCAGCTCGTCGGCTATTTCGCGATCGAGATCCTCGAGCGGGAGTCCTGCGGCGCGACGGTCGCGATCTTCCGCGGCGAGTCCGGCGCGCTCGGCGGGCGCTCCGGCGGCGATGGCGCCCTGCGCCTCGTCGGCGATGTCGTCCTGCGCCTCGTCCTGGAGCGGCTGATCCGCTACATGCTCGCCCACCCGGGTCGACCGGTCCATTGCCTGTGCTCGCTCGCGCACCCGTCGAGCTACGCGCTGTTCTCGCGGTTCGTCGACATCACCCACACGGGCCCGGTCGAGAGCCAGGTGGCGGGCGCCGACGCGCTCATGGCGGAGCTCGCCGCCTCGTTCGATCTCGAGTCGAGCGAGCGTGGCAGCCCGCTCGTCTTCGAGGCCGGGCGGGCGGGCGAGCCCGCCGACGACTGCGGCTTTCTGCACCTCTACGAGAACCCGTCGGTCCGTTGCTTCGTGTCGGCGCACCCCGGCACGGCGGAGGGGCGCGGGCTGGTCACGCTCGTGCCGCTGAGCCTGGGCGGCATGGTGCGCGCGGCGGCGCGCTATGCGGGGCCGGCGTCGAAGCGCGGGTAGGGGGCGCCTCGCCGAGCGCGCTTCAGCGCGCCCGGCGGGCCGGCGCTCCGTCGGTCCCGAGGCGCGTCACTTCAGCACGTCCGCCAGGCTGTCGAGGAAGCGCTGGTTCTCGCGCTCGGTGCCGATGGTGACGCGCAGGCTGGTCGGCAGGTTGCCGAACGGCCGCACGATGACGCCCTTGCGGAGCAGGGCGTCGTAGACGGGGCGCGCTGGCCGCCCCACGTCGACGAGCACGAAGTTCGCCTGGCTCGGCGCCACCGACAGCCCGAGCCGGGTGAGCTCGCGCGTGAGCCGGTCGCGCTCGCGGAGGTTCAGCGCGCGGCTCTTCTCGACGTGCTCGGCGTCGTCGAGCGCCGCGATGGCGGCCGCCTGCGCGATCGCGCTCACGTTGAACGGCGCGCGCGTCCGGTTCATGTAGTCGATGAGCTTGGCCGGGCCCATGGCGTAGCCGACGCGGAGGCCGGCGAGGCCGTAGATCTTCGAGAAGGTGCGCACGACGAGGAGCCGCTCGCGGAGGTGGCGGAGGCGCATGGAGTCCGGGAAGTCCGGCGCGTCGGTGTACTCGATGTACGCCTCATCCATGACGATGACGACCTCGGGCGGCACCTCCTTGAGCAGGCGCTCGACCGCGCCGCGGCTCACGTGCGTGCCGGTCGGGTTGTTCGGGTTCGCGACGAAGAGGAGGCGCGTCTTCGGGGTGACGGCCGCGGCCATGGCCTCGAGGTCGTGGCGCAGGTCCCGCAGCGGCACGGCGGTGAACGGGACGCCGTACGCGAGCGCGACGAGCTTGTAGACGACGAAGGCCGGGTCGCCGAAGACGATGTGCGAGCCTGGCGTCGCGAAGGTGTGCACCACGAGGTCGAGCAGCTCGTTCGAGCCGTTGCCCTGGACGACCTCTTCCATGGCGACGCCGTGGATCGCCGCGAGCCGTTCGCGGAGCCGGTAGGCCGACGCGTCCGGGTAGAAGTGCATGTTCGCGATCTCCCGGCGCGCCGCCTCGAGGGCGCGCGGGCTCGGGCCGAGCGGGTTCTCGTTCGAGGCGAGCTTCACGGCGTCGGTCACGCCGAGCTCGCGCGCGAGCTCCTCGATCGGCTTTCCCGCTTCGTAGGGAGCGAGCATCTCGACGGTAGGCAGAACAAGCGCAGACATGGGGGCGCACCGTATCACAACCTCCGAGGCGTGAGCGGCTGGATCAGGCGCCCGCGCTCGTCGCCTCGGTTTCCGGCGCGGGCATCCAGGCCCCCACGGCCGACCGGAGCGCCGCCCACTCGGGGAGCCACGAATGGGGCTCCGCGTCGTGCTCCAGCGCGTTGAGGATCCGCTCCTCGAGCTCGGGTTTTCTCTTGAGTATCGGGTGGAATCCAGGTGTGTGCTGGATCTTCGCGAGGATGTTTTTCCCGGCGAACACCTCGAGCGCGTGCTGACGGAAGCGCCCGCCGCTCAGGCAATCTGGCACGTGGCGTTCGAAGGCCTGGAGCAGCTTGTCCTTGTCGAGCCGAGCGCCCTCGGTGTACGCGTCGGCTTTGTCTCGAAGCTCCTGCGCGAGCTCCTGCTCGGTAGCGTCGAGGCGCACCTGGGTCTCGAGCCGGTTCCGCCGCGGCGCACAGCAGGTCAACGCGATCCGCGCCGCGGTGACGTGACCGAGCGCATCGAAGACGCGCTCGAGCTGCGCCACGTAACGGCTGACCTGAACGCCGGTGCCCCGGAGGATCGCGTGGAGGAGCCTGACGTCGGGACCGTTGTCTTCGCCCTCGCACAAGAGCACGCTCACAGGCACGGCCGTCCCTCCGGAAGCCGGTGGATGGTGTGAGGGCTGACGAGCGTCGAGACCGCGCGCGCGTGCGTCGTGAACAGGAATTGATTGTCCTCGCCGAGGCGGGGCAACAGGCCGAGCAGCGTCTGCGCGAGCGGCGGGTGCAGGTTCAGGTCGATCTCGTCGATGAGCACCACCGAGCGGTGGATCTGCTGCCTCACGAACTCGAACAGGACGGGAAAGACGGATTGCTCGCCCGCCGACATCTCGCTCAGCGTGTACGTGCGGCCTCCGTCCTTCAGCACGAAGCGATCGTCCGCCGGCGTGGGTCCGTCGAACAGGGTCTCGAGCCCGGCGAAGCTGCGACCCGGGAACGCCGTCCGGTAGAGAGCTTCGAGCTCGCCGAGGTAGTCGCGCTCTGGGTGTGGTCCGCGCTGCTCGCGGTTTCGATGCCAGATCTTGAGGATCCTATCGAGCCGCTCGACGGCGGTCTCGAACCGGACTCCCATTTCGTTCGGCGGAGCGGGGTCGGACGCCTCGCGCTCCGGCGGCTCGCGCGCGCCGGACAGCGCGATGTTGCGGAACTGGTCGTACCAGAACACCCCTGGTAGCCGAGAGAAGAGGGCGCGGAGCTTAACGTCATTCCGGACCGAGGCGGCGACGTACGAGCGCCCTCGGAACTGGTAGATCTCGCGCGCGGAGCCGGTCGTCCTCACCCGAGCCCCCTCGAGACGCAACGTCACGACCCGGCTGTCGCCAGGCTCCCTGAACGACTCATGGCTCGTGGGGCTCACGAGGTCCCACCAGCGCCTCGCGGCTTCCTGTGTCGCGGCGATCTCGTCGTCTTCGAACTCGACCGTCAACTCGACGATCGGATCGCCGTGCACGAAATACCGCTCGGGTGCCCACCCGGTCCAGCCGAAATGGCGTATATCGGGGATCTTCCGCTGCGCCAGCGAGAGCGTGAGGGCGATGGCTTGCAGGATGGTCGTCTTCCCTGACGCGTTGTCGCCAAGGATCAAGTAACGATCGGCCACATCCCCGGTCGCCTTGTTCTTGAAGTCCAGCTCGACGCCGGGAGGAGCGAATTTCTTGAAGTTCTCGATCGTCGCTCGGCTGATCTTCATGGAGAGAACCTCGTCACGGGGAACCGACGGCGTGACGTCTTACCATGCTCGATCGGAGCGGCCTACCAGCGCAGAGCCTTGCAATCGGGCAGCGCGCTGCTGCGGCGCCGCTCGGGCTCCCTCGACGAGGGCCGCCGCACCGGCGCGACCTCGGTCGACAGGCGCGACGCTCCGCGCCGGGCGGCCGGGCTGCTCGCGAACACCGTGGCGACGACGCCGTCGAGGAGCGATGCGGCGCCCGCCGGGAGGCGCTGGAGACGACGGAACGCAGTCCGTGTCACTTCGCAGGCCGTGCTGTAAACGGCGGGGCACACGTAGTGTCATTTTGCAGGCCGTGCTGTAAACGACGGGGCACACGTAGTGTCATTTCGCAGGCCGTGCTGTAAACGGCGGGGCACACGTCGTGTCACTTCGCAGGCCCAGCCGCAAACGGCGGGCGTACATCGGTCACCCTCCGCAGCCCGGCGGTGCTCCTCGCCGCTCCTCCCACCTCCCCACGGCTCCACCGCCCTCCGCTCCCCGCGCGCCAGGGCCGCCGGCGGCCTCGTCCCGCGCACGGGCGCCGGGATCTCGCCTCTCGGTCCGCCCTCCGTGTGATACTCGCCGTCCCGATGAAACCCGGGGACATCGTCGCCGACCGCTTCCTGATCGAGCGCCTCGCCGGGTCGGGCGGGATGGGCTCCGTCTACCGCGCCCTCGACCGGCACACCGGCGAGACCGCCGCCCTCAAGGTCATGTCCGGCCGCGGCCTCGAGCACAGCGAGCGCTTCGCCCGCGAGGCGCAGGTCCTCGCCGAGCTCAGGCACCCGGGCATCGTCCGGTACATCGCCCAGGGCGCCACCGAGAGCGGCGAGCCGTGGCTCGCCCTGGAGTGGCTCGAGGGCGAGAGCCTCGCCGACCGGCTCCGCCGCCGCGGGCTCACCGTCGCCGAGAGCGTCACCCTCGGCCTCCGCGTCGCCGAGGCCCTCGCCGAGGCCCACCGCAACAACGTCGTCCACCGCGACCTCAAGCCGAGCAACCTCTACCTCGTCGACAAGGCGGTCGAGCAGGTCAAGCTCCTCGACTTCGGCATCGCGCGCCTCACCTCGCTCGCGCCCCTCACCATGACCGGCGTCGTCATGGGCACGCCGTTCTACATGGCGCCCGAGCAGGCGCGCGGCGAGCGCGCCGTCGGGACCCCGGCCGACGTGTTCGCCCTCGGCTGCGTCCTGTTCCACTGCCTCACCGGACGCCCGCCGTTCGTCGGCGACGACATCCACACCGCCCTCCTCCGCGTCGTGCTCGACGAGGCGCCCCGCCTCCGCGACCTCCGCGCCGACATCCCCGAGAGCATCGACGCCGCCGTCGCGCACATGCTCGCCAAGGACCCGGCCCAGCGGCCCGCGAACGGCGCCGCCGTCGCCCTCGAGCTGCTCCGCGTCGGCGAGATCAAGAGCACCCCCCCGGCGCCCGTGAGCCGGCGCGCGAGCGCGCTCACGACCGGCGAGCGGCGGACCGTCTGCCTGATGCTCGCCCGGGTGGGCCAGCCGGAAGCGCCGGCCTGGCAAGGGCCCACCATGCCGATGACCCTCCCGATGACCATGCCCCTCGCGCGCACCGTCTCGGAAGACGAGGTGAAGCGCGTGGCCACCCGCTTCGGCGGGACCCTCCAGACCCTCGCGGACGGGCTCCTGCTCATCACCCTCGAGGGGCGCGGCCTCATCACCGACCAGGCGGCGCGCGCGGCGCGGTGCGCCCTCGAGGTGCGCGACCTCCTGCCCGGCGTGCAGATGGCCCTCGTCGCGGGCCGCGGCTCCGCCGACGACCGCCTCCCGATGGGCCCGACCATCGACCGCGCCGTGCGCCTGCTCGACCGCGCCGACGGCGGCTCCGTCCGCCTCGACGAGGTGATGGCCGGCCTGCTCGACGCCCGCTTCGACGTCGGCGGCGACGCGACCGGCCTCGTGCTCCGCGCCGAGCGCGACCTCGTCGAGGCGGCGCGCACCCTCCTCGGCCGGACGACGCCGTTCGTGGGGCGCGACCACGAGCTCGCCATCCTCGACGCCGTGCTCGACGAGTGCCTCTCCGAGCCGACCGCGCGCGCCGTGCTCATCACCGCGCCCGCGGGCCTCGGCAAGAGCCGGCTGCGCTACGAGTTCCTCCGCCGCGTCGAGGAGCGCGAGCAGCGCGTGCAGGTCTGGCTCGGCCACGCCGACCCGATGAGCGCCGGCTCGCCGTTCGGGATGCTGCGCCAGATGCTCCGCCGCGAGGCCGGCCTGTCCGGCGGCGAGCCGCAGGAGGTCCGCGAGCAGCGCCTCCGCGCCCGCGTGGGCCGCACCCTCTCGGGCGGCGACCTCGCCCGCGTGACCGAGTTCCTCGGCGAGGTGGCGCGCATCCACTTCTCCGACGAGGGCCGGGTCGAGCTGCGCGCGGCGCGCAGCGACCCGATGCTCATGGGCGACCAGATCCGCCGCGCCTGGGAGGACTTCGTGCTCGCCGAGTGCCGCGACGAGCCGGTGCTCCTCGTGCTGGAGGACCTCCAGTGGGGCGACGTGCCCACGGTCAAGCTCATCGACGCGGCGCTCGCGCTCCGGGACCAGCCGCTCATGGTGCTCGCGCTCGCGCGGCCCGAGGTCGAGGCCGTCTTCCCGAAGGTGTGGGTCTCGCGCGGCGTGCAGGAGATCCGGCTGCGCGAGATCGGGCGCCGGGGGAGCGAGCGGCTCGTGCGCGAGGTGCTCGGCGACGCGGTGACGCCCGACCTCTGCGCGCGGCTGTGCGAGCGCGCCGGGGGCAACGCGTTCTACCTGGAAGAGCTCATCCGCGCCGCCGCCTCGGGGCGCACCGAGGCGCTGCCCGAGACCGTGCTGTCCATGGTGCAGGCCCGCCTGGAGTCGCTCGACGGCGAGGCGCGGCGCGTGCTCCGGGCGGCGAGCGTCTTCGGCCAGAAGTTCTGGCGCGGCGGGCTGATGGCGCTGCTCGGCGGCGAGCGCCGGGCGCCGCAGGTCGACGGGTGGCTCGCGGTGCTCGTCGATCGCGAGCTCATCGCGCGCCGCGGCGAGGGGAAGTTCCGGGGCCACGACGAGTACGCCTTCCGGCACGCGCTCGTGCGCGAGGCGGCGTACGCGACGCTGACCGACGCGGACCGCGCGCTCGGCCACCTGCTCGCCGGCGAGTGGCTGGAGGCCGCGGGCGAGCGCGACGCGGCGCTCCTCGCCGACCATTTCGAGCGCGGCGGCGACGCCGAGCGGGCGGTCATCTGGTTCCGGCGCGCGGCGGAGCAGGCGCTCGGGGCGAACGACTTCCGCGCCGCCATCCAGCGCGCCGAGCAGGGCGCCGCGAGCGCCGAGGTCGACGGGGAGCTCTTCGCGGCGCTGCGCCTCGTCCAGGCCGAGGCCCACAAGTGGCTCGGCGAGGCCGCCGAGGCCGAGCGGTGCGCCGTGATGGCGATGAACGGCTTCCCGAGGAAGAGCGCGCTCTGGTACGCGGCGGCCGCGGAGGCGGCGTCGATGCGCGTGCGCCTCGGCATGGGCGAGAAGCTCGCGGACCTCGTCGACGAGCTCCGGGGCGGGCGGCCGAGCGGCGAGCGCGGCGGGCCGCCGGAGCTGCTCGACGAGGCGACCGGCGCCTCGGTGAGCGCGCTGGCGCGCATCGCCGGGTCGCTCCTGCACGGCGGCCAGTACGCCGCCGCCGAGGAGATCGTGCAGGAGCTCGCGCGGGTGGCGATGCCGCTCGCCGAGCGGGACGCGGCGGTGGCGGCGCGCCTCCACGCGCTCCGCGCGTCGCAGGCGCTCTGCTACGGCGACCCGGCGGCGTCGCTGGAGTGGACCGAGCAGAGCATCCCGGCGTACCTCCAGACGGGCGACATCAGGAACGCGTGCCTGAGCCGGGTGAACGCGGCGCACTGCCTCGTGCAGCTCGGGGCGTACGGCCGCGCCGAGGCGGAGCTGCGCGACGCGCTCGCCGAGGCGGAGCGGCTCGGGCTCTACAACGTGGCGGCGTTCGCGAAGCAGAACCTGGGGCTGCTCTGGATCCAGCAGGGCGATCTCGGCGCGGCGCGCGCGGTCACGGCCGAGGCGGTGGAGGCGTTCGCGGCGCAGGCGAACCGGCGGCAGGAGGCGCGGTCGCGCGCCTACCTGGCGGCGATCCTGACCCGGCTCGGCAGCCTCGGGGCGGCGGACAACGAGGCGGGCGCGGCCGTGGCGATGCTGGCGCACGTGCCGACGCTCCAGGCGCTGGCGCTCGCGGTGCGCGCGCGGGTGCTGCTCGAGCAGGGCCGCGCCCACGAGGCGCTCGAGGCGGCGCGGCGCGGGCTCGGGCTGCTCGTGTCGGTCGGCGGGACCGAGGAGGGCGAGGCGCAGATCCGGCTCGTGTACGCCGAGTCGCTCCGGGCCGCCGGCCACCACGACGCGGCGCGCGAGGCGATCGCGGTGGCGATGCAGCGGCTCGTCGCGCGGGCGCAGTGGATCCGCGACCCGGCGCGGCGGCAGAGCTTCTGCCAGGGGGTGCCGGAGAACGCCAAGACGTTCGCGCTGGCGGCGCTCTGGCAGCAAGAGGCGGAGCCCACCCTGCAATGAGGCGCCGAGTCGCGGGCCGGGCGCCGCGTGCCGCGTGCCCCATCGACGCGCGACGAGCCCGCTCGCCCGTCCCCGCGGCGCTGGCCGGCCGCGCGGTGTTGGCCGGCCGCGCAGCGTCGACGGAGCGCGCCCGTAGCGGGCGTGTGTTTTCGCCGGCGCTGGAACAGCCGTGATGCGAAGTCCATCCACGACACCTCCGTTACCCTCGTGAGAGCGCACGAAACGCGCGCGCCGCGGCGGCCGCGGCAGCTTGACTGTTTGTCGGAGCTCCGAAAGAATCGTCCGTCGGTAGATATGTATTCAGTACTCTTCCGGAACGTGCTGTTTCCCGTTTACGAGACGAAACTCCGAAGGAGGGCGACGCTGACATATCTCGATGAGCTGAAGCGGTCCCAGTGGCGGCCGGAGAGCGAGCTGCGCGAGCTCAACTGGCGAAAGATGCTGGCGACCCTCCGCTTCGCCGAGGAGAAGGTGCCCTTCTACCGGCGCCGCTTCGCGGAATACGGCGTGCGGGTGAAGGACGTGCACGCGCCCGAGGATCTCGTGCGCTTCCCCGTCTTGACCAAGGCCGATCTCCGCGCGCACGGCGGCGAGCTCATCGCGGAGGGCTGGAACGGCAAGCTCTTCAGGAGCGGCACGGGCGGATCGACCGGGGAGCCAGCGCGGTTCTTCTACGATCACACCACGTACGAGTGTCGTCAGGCCGCCGCCCTTCGCGCTGACGCGTGGGCCGGCGGCCAGATCGGGGACAAGGAGCTGTACATCTGGGGCATACCGACCCACGAGCCCCGGTGGAAGAAGGTGAAGCGCACGCTGCACGAGGCGTTCCTCCGGAAGAAGACGGTCAGCGCGTGGAACCTGTCGGAGGCGCGGCTCGCCGGGGTGGTGGACGAGATCCTCCGCTACCAGCCGAACCTCGTCGTCGGGTACACGAGCCCGCTCTACTACACGGCGCGCTACGCGCTCGAGGCGGGGCGCAGGCTGCCGACGCCGAAGGGGATCATCGCGACGGCGGAGCGGCTCTTCCCCCACCAGCGCGAGGTCATCGAGAAGGCGTTCCAGGCGCCGGTCTACGATCGCTACGGCTGCAGGGAGATGATGCTGATCGGCGCGGAGTGCGAGCGCCGCGAGGGCAAGCACCTCAACATCGAGAACGTCTTCGTCGAGGTCCAGTGCGGCGGCCGGCTCGCGCGGCCCGGCGAGCCGGGGGAGGTGATCCTGACCGACCTCCTGTGCCGGTCGATGCCGCTCATCCGCTACAAGAACGAGGACGTGGTGGTCGCGGCCGACAAGTCCTGCTCGTGCGGCCGCGGGCTGCCGCTGCTCGCCTCGGTCGAGGGGCGGGTGCTCGACATGATCGTCGGGCCGGACGGCCAGCTCCTCTCGGCCGTGTTCTTCCCCTACTTCTTCAAGGACAACCCGACCGTGGAGCGGTACCAGGTCCACCAGGACAAGTCGCGGGCGATCACGATCCGGATCGTCCCCAGCGCGGGCTACCAGCCGGAGACGTCGCAGGCGATCGAGCGCGATCTGCGCCGGTTCCTCGGCGACCGGGCGGACATCCGGGTGGAGCTCGTCGACGAGATCCCGGTCACCTCGGGCGGGAAGTTCCGCTTCACGGTGTCCGAGGTGCCGATCGAGTTCGGGCGCGAGGCCGCGGCGTGAACGGTGCTCCCGAGGTCCGGCCGGCGGGCGGCGAGGGGCCGCGCGCCGCGCCGGGCCATCCCGCGAAGGTCGCCCACGTCGTCCTTTCGCTCAACGTCGGCGGGCTCGAGCGGGTGGTGCTGCGGCTGCTCGAGCGGACGGCGCGCGACCGGTTCGCGCCGATCGTGTGCGCGCTGGAGGAGCCCGGCGCGCTGGCCGAGGAGCTCGCGCGGCTCGGCGTGCCGCTCGTGGTGCTGCCGCGGCGGCCCGGGCTCGACCCGGGGCTGCCGGTGCGGCTGTCGGCGTGGCTGCGGCGCGAGGGGATCCGGCTGGTGCACACGCACAACCCGGGGCCGCACCTCTACGGCGCGCTGGCGGCGGGCCTCGCGCGGGCCGCGAGCCTGCCGGGGCGGGGCGGGGGGCCGCGCGTCATCCACACGAAGCACGGGCGCAACTACCCGAAGCAGAAGCGGAAGGTGCTGGTCAACCGGCTGGCCGCGGCGCTCACGGACCGGGTGGTGGCGGTGAGCGACGACGCGCGCGCGGTGGCGCTCGAGGTGGAGCGGGTCGATCCGGCCAAGGTGGTGACGATCCTGAACGGCGTGGACACGGACGTGTTCCGGCCGGGCGACGCGGGCGCGGCGCGGGCGCGGCTCGGGGTGCCGGCGTCGGGCTACCACGTGGGGTGCGTCGCGCGGCTGTCGCCCGAGAAGGACCACGCGACGCTGCTCGCGGCGTTCGCGCGGCTCCGGGAGGTGCGGCCGGACGCGCACCTCACGCTGATCGGCGACGGCCCGCTGCGGCCGGCGCTCGAGGAGCAGGCGGCGCGGCTCGGGCTCGGCGGGGCGGTCGCGTTCACGGGGACGCGCGGCGACGTGGCGGAGCTCTTGCCGGCGTTCGACGTGTTCGCGCTCGCGTCGCTGACCGAGGGGATCTCGCTGACGCTGATCGAGGCGGCGGCGGCGGGGCTGCCGATCGTGGCGACGCGGGTGGGGGGCAATCCGGAGATCATCGAGGAGGGGTCGACGGGGCTGCTCGTGTCGCCGGGGGCGCCGGAGCCGCTGGCGGCCGCGCTGGAGGCGGTCGCGGTGCGGGAGGACCGGGCCGCGATGGGGGAGCGCGGGCGGGCGCGGGTGATCGAGCGGTTCGGGCTGGACCAGATGGTGCGGGCGTACGAGGCGCTCTACGCCGAGGTGCTCGGGGGGTAGGGCCATCTCCGATCTCGTGGAGATCGAGATCTCGCCCGATGACGGCGTATCCACCTGATACGACGATGCCACCGTGAGCCTCGGGACATCGACGGATATGGACCACGAGTCCGCGCTGTTCGCTCACCCCCCCGTGTCCTCGTCCCCGCCCGCCGCGCGTTGCGCGAGCCAGCGGCGGAGCTGGTTCCTGTGCATGCCGAGCGCCCGGGCCGCGCGCGTCACATTGCCCTGCTCACGGCGCAGCGCCGCCTCGATCTCTTCCTCGGCGGGCCACGACGCTGCCCGCCGCGAGGGCCGCTCCTCCGCCGCCGGCTGCGGCGCCCGCGCGGCGTCCTTCGCCGCCGTGCCGGTGGCGCTGCCGGACACGACCGCCGGCGTCCCGGGGAAGGCCAGCTGCCCCGCCGACGGGGAGAGGTGATGGTCGTGCACCACCGAGCTGCCCGCGAGGTGCGCCTCCTGCGCCGCTGCCCGGATCTCCGCGGTGAGCTCTCGAATGTTCCCTGGCCACGCCCGCAGGAGGCACGCCTCGATCAGCGACGCATGCGCCCGAGGGGGCGCGCTCGCCTCGGCGCGCGCGCCGGCCGCCGCGTGTCGCAGGGCCGCATCGACGAGCCACGGGACGTCCTCCGGTCGCTCCCGGAGCCGCGGCATGCGGACCGAAGGCCGCGCGATGCGGAAGAAGAGATCGTCGCGCAGCTTCCCGGCGGCCACCTGCGCCCGCAGGTCCTTGTGGGTCGCCGAGACCAGCGCGAAATCCACCTGCACGGGCCGTGACGCCCCGAGCGGGAGCACCTCCTTCGCCTCCAGCGTCCTCAGGAGCTTCGCCTGCACGCCGAGGTCGAGCTCGGCCACCTCGTCGAGGAAGAGCACCCCGCCGCGCGCGGCCTGCACGTACCCTTCGGCGTCCGCCGCGGCGCCCGAGTACGCCCCCTTGCGGGCGCCGAAGAGCAGCCGCTCGGCCAGCCCCGCGGGGATGGCCGCGCAGTTCACGGGGACGAACGGCCCGTCGCGCCGCGGGCCGAGGGCGTGGAACGCCCGCGCCGCGTGCTCCTTGCCCGTTCCGCTCTCGCCGGCGACGTGCAGCGTCGCCCCGAGGCGCGCCGCCCGGTCGATCGCGTCCCACGTGCGGGCGAGGGTCGCCCCGAGGATCGTGCCGCCGGTGCGCGAGACCCCCGCGCGGAACGGCTCGACGTCGGCCAGGAGCAGGAACACCGACCAGCCCGTGCGCACGATCCGGAAATCGGCGCCGGTGCGCGCGCCCACCAGCGGGACGCCGTCGAGCCAGGTGCCGTTCCGGCTGTCGAGATCCTCGACCCGCCACGCGCCGCCGGTCCAGCGCACGCGCGCGTGCCTTCGCGACATCCGCTGATCGTCCAGGTGCACGCCCGCGACCTCGCACCGCCCGAGCTCGATCTCGCCGTCCTCCAGCGGGAGCACGTCGCAGCGGGGGCGATCCACCGAGAAGATGAGCAGAAGCCCGGGTCTTGGCGCCTTCGAACCGAGGTGCTCCGAAGGGAGGCCGGGCGCGTCGTCGAGGGTCGTGTTCCGCGCAGGGGGCGCCACGTCGCCGCGGAGTCTACCCCGGGTCTCTCGTCCGGTGCAGGGGCACCCGCCGCGGCGCGGGCGAACCTCGGCGCCGCGGCTCGCCCGGCGACGCGGGTGCGCAGGCTTCCTCGTGCCCGGCCGGTGTGCCGTGCCCGCCGTGCCCGTGCCCGTGTGCCAACCACCACGCGGCGTGCCCGCGCGCGGGACACGGCCATCGGAGGCTCGCCTCCAGGCGGGCGCTCATGGCACACGGATTGCCATCGATCTCGCCGGGGCCCGGGAGGCGTAGGTCGTCCGCAGCGACGAGCCAGCGAGGGCTCGCCGGCCCTCGAAGGAGCTTCTTGTGATGGCGGTACGAGCGTTGACCACCGAGGTGCACGCATGGCCGAGCCCAACGTGGGCTCGCATGCCTGCGGCGCGTCCGGGCATCCGACGTCCATCGAGCGGAGCATGGCTCCGGTCTGGGGCAGGCATGGCGACAGGAGGGGCCGAGCCATGAGCCAACGCCTCTTCTGGATGTGGAGCCTCCTCCTCGCGGCGCTCGCGGTCGCGTGTGCGGGCGACGTGTCCACCCCCTGCGGCGACGGCTACTGCCTGGCGTCCTACATGTGCATCACCTCGATCGACGGCGCGCGGTGCGTCCCGCCCGATACGCCGCTGAACGTCTGCGGCAATCGGCTCAAGGAGGACGGTGAGGAGTGCGACGACGGCGGTGTCGCGACGGGCGACGGGTGCGGCGCGAGCTGCCGGTGGGAGGTCTGCGGCAACGCGATCCTCGATCCCGGCGAGGAGTGCGACGACGGCGGTGTCGTGACGGGCGACGGGTGCGGCGCGAGCTGCCGGCGGGAGGTCTGCGGCAACGCGGTCCTCGATCCCGGCGAGGAGTGCGACTGCGGCGCCGGCGCCGCTGCGCCCCGGGAGGCGGTATGCGGCGATCGCCAGAACTCGTCCGCGGGTGGGTTGTGCCGCCTGGACTGCCGGCTTCATTGCGGCGACGGCGAGATCGCGAAGGAGGAGATGTGTGATCCCGCCGCTCCCACGGCCGTCTCCTGCGTGGATCTCCAGTATGACTTCGGCCGCCCCGCCTGTTCGCGCGCGTGCGACTCCCTGGACGTCAATGCCTGCGGCAACTTGGGGTGGCGCTCGATGCATCCGCTGGCCGGGGCGCCCCTTCGCGACGCGTGGGGCAGCGGGCCCGACGACGTCTTCGTCGTCGGGAATTCCGGCACCATGCTCCATTACGATGGCAAATCCTGGACACGGATGGACGTGCCGACCAAGAACCACCTGATGGACGTGTGGGGCAGCGGGCCCGACGACGTCTTCGCCGTCGGGCTCTCCGGCACCGTGATCCACTATGACGGCAGCTCCTGGACATCGATGGATTTTCCGGCCGACGCGGAGCTCGACGCCGTGTGGGGCAGCGGTCCGAACGACGTCTTCATCTTCGGATCCGAGGGCGTCTTGGCGCACTATGACGGCAGCTCCTGGACGCGGATGGATGCGTCGTACAATGCGCGTATTCTCGGCGTGTGGGGCACCGGCCCGAGCGACATCTTCGCCGTCGGAAACGGCGGCGCCGTGATCCACTATGACGGTAGCTCCTGGACGCGGATGGCCTCGCCGGTCACGGGCATCGTGAGCCTCAACGACGTGTGGGGCAGCGGCCCGCGCGACGTCTTCGCCGTCGGAAAAGGCGGCACCGTGCTGCACTATGACGGTAGCTCCTGGATGAAGATGGCCTCCCCGGTCCGTATGACTCTTCACAGCGTGTGGGGCAGCGGCCCGAACGATGTCTTCGCCGTCGGAGTCAACGGCGTCTTGGCGCATTATGACGGCAACTCCTGGACGGAGATGGCTTCGCCGGTCAGCGGGTCCGTCATCGGCGTGTGGGGCAGCGGCCCGAGCGACGTCTTCGCCGTCGGGTATTCTGGCCTCGAGGGCATGGTGCTGCATTTCGACGGCGTGAGCGCGACCGTGTCGCTCCATCAGGCTGATCTCCTGGACTCTTTCGCCAGCGTGTGGGGGAGCGGCCCGAGCGACGTCTTCGCCGTCGGGGGCACGAGCATCGTGCATTATGACGGCAGCTCCTGGACACCCATGGATGACCCGCTGGGCGGGCGTCTCTTCGACGTGTGGGGCAGCGGTCCGAACGACGTCTTCGTCGTCGGAGACACGGGCGTCGTCCATGGAGATACGGGCATCGCGCATTACGACGGCAGCTCCTGGACATTGGCGGCATCGTGGAGCGACGTGCCCCTCTTCGCCGTGTGGGGGAGCGGCCCGAGCGACGTCTTCGCCGTCGGGTCCGTGGGGACCGTGATGCACTTCGACGGCAGCTCCTGGACACGGATGCCCACGCCGACCGATGTGCCTCTCTCGGGCGTATGGGGGAGCGGCCCGAGCGACGTCTTCGCCGTCGGGGACGTGGGCACCGTGATCCACTTCGACGGCAGCTCCTGGACGCAGATGGCTTCGCCGGTCTATGCGTATCTTCGGGGTGTATGGGGGAGCGGTCCGAGCGACGTCTTCGCGGTCGGGGACGTGGGCACCGTGCTGCACTTCGACGGCAGCTCCTGGACGCGGATGACCTTGCCAGCCGACGCGCATCTCCAGGACGTATGGGGGAGCGGCCCGAGCGACGTCTTCGCCGTCGGGTCTCTGGGGACGGTGCTGCACTTCGACGGGATATCCTGGCTGCCCATGCGCTGGGACCCCGTCGGCACGGTGGCCGTATGGGGCACCTCCAGCCACGTGTTCTTCGTCAGCTCGGATGGCCGCATCAACCAGCTCGGCCGAACGGCGCTCGACCCTTGAGCGCCGAGGGGGGCTTCGTTCAGCGATGGACGCCCTGGAGCATCCACCGACGCCCCCGGGCGTCGCCGCAGCCGGTCCAAAGCCTCCGCGACGGCCACGTTCCCGGCCCACGGCCCAGGACCTGTGAGGCGCGCGCAGCGACATTGGCATGAGCCCGGAGAGCGGAATATCCTTCGTGCCCGTGATGGACGCCCGCGGCAGCGGTTCCGAGGACGAGGAGGCCGTCACCCCGCCGCCGGGCCAGAGGGGGCGTCCACAGGCGAGACAGGGAGTCGGCCTATCGATGACCCTGGTCACCGAGGCTCCGCCGCGCACGGCGTCGACCGCCTACGATCCGCCCACCGACGAGCGCCCCGCCGGGGCGAGCGGCGCTCCGCGACGAGCGCCGCAGGCGCCGCCCGTCGCCGCCGGGACGTTCCTCGGCCACTACGAGCTCATTCGCGAGCTCGGCCGCGGGGGCATGGGCACGGTCTTCCTCGCCCGCGACGTCCGGCTGGGCCGGCTCGTGGCGATCAAGCTCGTCACCACGCTGACCGGCCACCGGCTCGACCGGTTCCTCGTCGAGGCCCGCGCCACCGCGCGCTGCAAGCACGAGAACATCGTGACCATCCACGATGTCAACGAGCACGGCGGGCACCCCTACATGGTGCTCGAATACATCGAAGGCCAGAGCCTCCGCGCGTGGATGACGCAGCGGCGCCCGGCCGGCGCGGCGAGGGGCGCTGCCGCCACCCCGCTATCGACGAGCGCGGCGGTGGAGGTGATGGTGCCCGTGGTGCGCGCCCTCGCGTGCGCCCACAAGCTCGGCATCGTGCACCGCGATCTCAAGCCGGAGAACATCATGCTGGAGGCGTCCGGCGCCATCAAGGTGCTCGACTTCGGCATCGCCAAGCAGCTCGACGCCGACGCCGCCTCCGCGCGCGACGAGCGCGCTCCCCACGCGCCCACCGATGCGATGGGCGCGCTCCCCCTGACGCGCGACGGCGCGGTCATGGGCACGCTCGCCTATATGTCCCCCGAGCAGCGGGCCGGCGAGGAGATCGACCACGCCACGGATATCTGGGCCGTCGGGATCATGCTCCATGAGCTCGTGACCGGCGCGCACCCGTTCGAGGAGGCGGGGGCGCCCGGCTCCGCGCGTCCCGCCGCGCTCGACGCGCCGGTCCGGGCGCTCGGCGGGGCGCGGGGCGACCTCGGCCCGCTCGGCCCGATCATCGAGCGGTGCCTGCGCTGGCAGCGATCCGAGCGCTTCGCCTCGGCCCAGCAGCTCCTCGCCGAGCTCACGCCGCTCCTGCCCGGGCGTCGCGAGATCGTCCTCGGCGCCGCCGAGAGCCCTTTCGCCGGCCTGTCGGCCTTCCAGGAGGTCGACGCCGATCGCTTCTTCGGCCGCGAGGACGACATCGCCGGCATGGTCGCGCGCCTGAAGAGCCAGCCGCTCCTCGCCATCGTCGGCGCCTCGGGCGTGGGGAAATCGTCGCTGGTGCGGGCGGGGATCATCCCGGCGCTCAAGCGCTCCGGGGCCGGGTGGGCGTCGCTCGTCCTGCGGCCAGGCCGCGAGCCCATGGCGGCGCTCGCCGATCTGCTCGGCCATCCAGCCCTCCGGGAGGAGGCCGAGGCCAAGACCGAGGCCAAGACCGAGGACCACGCGCCCGCGGCGCTCGCCCGCGATCCCGCGCGCGGCCAGCGGATCGAGCGGCTGCGCGCCGAGCCGGGCTACCTCGGCGCCGCGCTGCGCGCGTGGTCCGCCCGGAACCAGCGCCGCGTCGTGCTGTTCGTCGATCAGTTCGAGGAGCTCTACACGCTCTCGTGCGACGCGCGCGATCGCGCCGCCTTCTTCTCGTGCCTCGAGGGCGTCGCCGACGACGCCTCCTCGCCCCTGCGCGTCATCCTCTCCACCCGCTCGGACTTCATCGAGCGCGTCGCCGAGGACAGGCGCTTCATGGCGGGGGTGACCCGCGGGCTCGTGTTCCTCTCGCCCATCGGCCGGGAGGGGCTGCGCGACGCGCTCCTGAAGCCGATCCAGGCGGCGCGGTACGAGATCGAGGACCCGGCGATGGTCGACGGCATCCTCGATGTGCTGGAGACGACCCACGGCGCGCTCCCCCTCCTGCAGTTCACCGCGGCCAGGCTGTGGGACATGCGCGACCGCGAGCGGCGGCTCCTGACGCGGGCGAGCTACGAGGCGATCGGCGGCGTGGCCGGCACGCTGGCGAGCCACGCCGACGCGGTGCTGGCCGGGCTCGGCGGCCGCCAGGCGAAGCTCTGCCGCGCCATCCTCGAGCGCCTTGTCACGCCCGAGCGCACGCGGGCCATCGCCAGCCTGGAAGAGCTCCGCGAGCTGCCCGGAGACGGCGATCCCGACGAGCTCGAGAGCGTCGTCCACCTGCTGGCCGACGCGCGGCTCCTCGCCATCGAGACCGGGCGCGACAACGCCGGCAGCCGGGTGGAGATCGTGCACGAGTCGCTCATCGAGCGGTGGCCGACGTTGCTGCGCTGGCTCGACGAGAACCAGGAAGACGCCGTGTTCCTCGACAAGCTGCGCGCCGCGGCCCGGCAGTGGGCGTCGAGCGGCGGCGCCGACGACCTCCTGTGGCGCGGCAAGCTCGCCGAGGAGGCGCGCCGCTTCCGGGAGCGCTCCGAGCGCCGGCTGCCCGAGCGCGAGCAGCGCTACCTCGACGCCGTGATCGGGCTGGCCGGCCAGGCGCAGCGCAGGAAGCGCAACCTCATCGTCGGGACCATCGCGAGCCTGGCCCTCCTGGTCGTCGGGGCCACCGCGGGCATCGTCACGGTGGTCCGCCAGAACCGGGTCATCAGCGCGCAGCTCGCGGACATCCGCCGGACCGAGGACAGCCTCGAGGAGGCGCTCGCGCGAGAGACGGCGTCCCGGCAGGCCGCCGAGCACGCGAGGATGAGCACGGAAGAGCAGCGGAAGCGGGCGGAGCTGCTGCAGAGAGAGGCCGAGGAGGCCAGGGACAGGGCCGAAGCCGAGGCCGAGCGGGCGCGCGCCGCGGCCGGCGAGGCGCGGACGGCGCGCGACGAGGCGCGGACGTCCGAGGTCGAGGCGCGGCGCGCCAAGGCCCAGGCCGATGACGAGCGGGCCAGGGCCGGCGTCGAGGCGCGGAAGGCCAAGCAAGCCGCAGACGACGAGCGACGCAGCAAGGAAGAGCTGGAGCAGCTCATCCAGCGCTCCGTCGGGCGGATCCGGGACCGCTTGAGGTAAAAAGCGCTCCGGGGGATCATCGAACCATCCCCCGTGCAGAGGACGCCGACGAGCACGCGCGCCGCGATCTGTTCATGGCTCTCGATCGCGGTGCTCGCGTCCCGGGCCGCGCCCGCGTGGGCTCAGGCCGAGGCGGCGTTGCCCCCCTGGCATGAGGGCGTCCCCGAGGAGCGCAAGCAGGCGGCGCTGGAGCTCTTCATGCAGGGGCGGGACCTGCACCGAAGGATGGTGCTCGGCGACGCCAAGAAGAAGTACGAGGAGGCGCTCGCCCTGTGGGAGCACCCGGATCTCCGGTTCTATCTGGGCAGGGTGCTCAAGATGATGGGGATGCCGCTGCTCGCCTACGAGAACCTGCGCCTGTCCCTGCGGTGGGGGCCGGCGTCGCTCGATCCGGAGGACCTCGAAGAGGCGCGCGCGCTGATGAAGGAGCTCGTCGAGCGGGAGCTGGCCGTCGTCGAGATGCGCTGCGATGAGCTCGGCGCCGCGGTGCTGCTCGACGGGAGGCCGTGGTTCGTCGGCCCGGGCTCGGCGCGCCGGTTCGTGACGCCGGGAGAGCATGTCATCAGCGCGCGGAAGGAGGGGTATTTCCCCCTCGTCGAGCCCGTCGTCGTGCTCGCCGGGGCGCACGCCTCGGGCGCGCTCACGCTGAGCGCCGACGGCCTCGTCACGGTGCGCCGGTGGGCCGCCTGGAAGCCGTGGGCCGTGGTCGGGGCCGGCGCGGGCCTCGGGCTGGCGGGCGCGGCGTTGCGCTGGCAAGCCGACGAGCACATGGAAGCGGCGGAGCAGCAGTTCGAAGACACGTGCACGTCGAGCTGCGCTCCGACGACGACGGACACGACCAGCCAGGGGCTCACGGAGAGCCGCGTCGCCACCGGCCTGTTCATCGCCGGCGGCGCGACCCTGGCGGCAGGCGCGGTCCTCGTGGTCCTCAACATGCCGCGGACGTATCGCAGCGAGGATCGAGGCGGCGTGGAGCTCCGGATCGTGCCCGCGGCCTCGGGCGCGATCGCCGGGCTGTCGGCGCGGCTCTCCTTTTGAACCGCCGAAATGCCTATTCGCTCGGATCGAGCTCGATCCCGGCGGTCCACGCGCCGCCCTTCCCCTCGTCGCGCAGGGTCGCCCGCCCCGCGGCGACGTCGAGATCGAGCGCCGGATCCCCGCCGTTCTGGGTCGTGTTCCCGTCGTGGACGCGGACGACCCGGCCCTCCTCCACCGCGCACCCGGACATGCCGGTGGTGCCGGCGCCGTAGAGCATGCGGCCGCCGCACTCGATGCGCGTGCGGCACTTGTCGGACCGTGGAATCCACGAGGAGCGCAGCGCGCATCTCGCGCCCGCCTTCACCGGGCTCGGGCCCGTGGTCTCGGTGACGCGCGCCGACCGGCGCAGCGCCTTCCCGGTGGCGTCGAGGAGCGGCTCCCCGCCCGCGGGCGCGCTCTGGGGAGACAGCGTGAGCTCGACGCGGTACGCGGGCGCCGAGTCGCGCCAGACCGCGCCGGTCCGGCCGAGGCTGTCGAGCGACACCTCGGCGCGCTCCCCCGCGCGCGTTCCCTTGTCGTCGTAGGAGAGCGCATAAACATAGGTGCCGGGCGCCGCGCCCCGGTCCTCCTCCACGCCGCTGCGGAACATCGACATGCCATTGAGCGGATCGCTCGATCGATAGATCGCCCTCCCGCCGCAGACGACGTCGAGCGCGGGCACGCGGAGGTCGTCGCCCGAGCTCGTGAGCTTCGCCTCGACGGTGCATGGCGCGCCGGCCGAGAGGGGGAGCCCCGTGGCGCGCGCCACGGTCGCCTTCCACGTCGCGGTCCGGGTCGCGAGCGGCTTCTCCGGGGCGGGCGCGGCCGGCTCCGGCGGCGGCGGCGCGGGCTCGGGCGGGGGCGCCGGAGACACGGGGACGGGCTCGGGCGGCGGGGCCGCGACCGGCCGCGGCGGGCCGTTGATCGCGTAAGACTCCGGCCGCCTCATCGCGTAGCCCGCGACCATGGCGCAGAACCCGACGCCCGCGATCGTCGCCAGGACCGGCACGATCAGCGAGCGCTTCGGCCCGCCCCGCAAATCGTCGAGCTCGCGGCCGAGCTGGTCGAGCACGCGGCGGGCCTCGTCCATCTGACGCTCGAGCTGCTCGACGCGCGCCGCCCGGCCTTCGTCCCCCTGATCCTCGAGCTCTTTCCTGGCCGACGCGAGCTGCTCCTCGAGGCTGTCCACGCGCCCGCGCAGCGCGTCCCGTTCGTCGCGGTACCGCATCGCACAACGATAGCACCCGCGGCTCGCCCGACGCGCGGGCGCGCGGCTCGCCCGACGCGCCGCCGGCGGAGCGCCTCGCGCCGCGGGGCGCTCCGCCGACGGCGCGGCAATCGTGGGGCGGCGGTGTCCGCGGTCTGACGGTTCGCCGCGGATTCCGCGGCAGAATGCCAGACTTCTCGCCCGGGCCCCCGGTCCAGCGTGTACGCTGGAAGGGTCCGCAGCCGTCGTGGGGAGGGCGACCAGGGGTTGACAGCAGGAGGCCGTCAGAAATGGGTCAGGGTCGCCAGCGCAGTGGAGTGCCGTTGCCGGAGCAGTGGGGTGATCTGCCCGGCACCGCGTCGCGGCGGGCCAGGGGAACCTCCGGCGCAGCGGGCCGGGCCGACGTCCCGCGCGGGGCGGCCAGCCCTCGCACCATCGGCGTCGTCGCCCCCTTCCTCTCCGGCGCGTTCTGGGGCCCTGTCCTGATCGGCATTCACGAGGCGGCGCAGCAGCGCGGCCATCGCACGCTGGTGCTGCGCGGCACGCCGTCCGAGGTCCAGGCGCCCTCGCTCGGGGGGGAGCAGGTGGACGGGTGGATCGTCGTCATCGAGTTCGACGGCCTCTCGGAGCTCGCGCGCGCGGGGGTCCCGTTCATCACGCTCGGCGCCCGTCCCGCCGACATCGTCTGCCCGGCCGTGCTCCCGGACAACCACGGCGGCGTCCGGAGCGCGGTGCTCCACCTGATCGAGCACGGGCACCGGCGCATTGCGTTCGTCGGCAACTTCGCCGCGTACGACGTGCGCGAGCGCCGCGACGCCTACAAGGACACGCTCGCCGAGGCGGGCATTCCCTTCGATCCCGATCTGGTCATCCCGTGCGATAACAACATGTACAGCGGCGGCCGGGCCGTCGCGCCCGAGCTCCTCGCGCTGCTGCCCGGGTGCACGGCGGCGGTCTTCGGCACGGACAAGAACGCGCTCGGGATGATGTCCGCGCTGAAGGCGGCGGGCGTCCGCCTCCCCGAGGATTTCGCGATCATCGGCTTCGACGACGTCGCGGAGGCGCAGAGCGCCGATCCGCCGCTGAGCACCGTGCGCCAGCGGTTCGAGATGATGGGGAGCGCCGCGTGCGAGCTCATCTTGACGATGATCGCCGGCGAGGCATTCCCGGCCGAGGGCGTGCGCACGGCGAACGCGCTGATCCAGCGGAGCTCGTGCGGATGCAATGTGATCCAGAACTTCCTCGACGCGAGGGACGAGGCGCCCGAGGACGGCGACGTCGACGCCGTCGCCCGGCAGCTGGTCGAGCTCTTGATCCTGCCCCGGCCGCTCCCGCCCGACACCCCGCCGACCGACGTATGGCCGGCGGTCACGCGGGTGGTCGACATGTATTTCTCGGCGCTCCGCGGCGCCGCGCCGGCGCCGGCTGCCGAGCTCGAGCGCGCTTATCGGGAGGCGGTCGACATCACGCCCGATCTGGGCGCCCTGCTGGCGACGGCGCGGCTCCTCGGCCAGCTCCCCGAGCGGCGCCGCGCGCCCCTGGACGCCGCGGCCAGGCGCCGGGTGGAGGACTTCCTGGAGCTCGCGCGCCTCGCGATCGCGCGGGCCCGGCTCGCGGCCGAGACGCAGTATGTCCACCAGCTCGGGGTGCTCGCGAGGACCAATTACGAGGTGAGCTTCGCCCTGCTCGGCGGCACTCAGCAGGAATACCGGTCGCTCTCGTGGCTCGAGACGACCACGGTGGTCTGGGGCTGCCTTGCCTTATGGGACGATCCGGCGGCGCGCGCGGAGCTCGTCATCGCCGGCGCGTACAGCCGCGACGGCGGCCCGGTCCCCCCGGACGGCAGCCGCTGCCGGCTGGGGGCGTTCCCGCCGGAGACGATGCTGCCGCCCTCGGCGACGGACGGCACGTATTCGGTGTTTCTCTTGCCGATCCGCTCTGCCCAGCGCGATTGGGGGATATTGGCGCTCGTCGGCCCGACGATCGTCGCGATGACCGGCGACGAGGGCACGGTCGCGATCTGGGGGACGCTGCTCGGCGCGGCGCTGGAGCGCGACGCGCTCGTGGAGTCGCTGTCGGCGCAGCACGTCGACCTGCAGAAGGCCTATGCGAGCGAGCGCGCGCTCTCGGAGACGGTGCGCGAGCTGGGTTGTCCGCTCATCCCGCTGCTGCCCGGCGTGCTGCTCGTGCCGCTGATCGGGATGATCGACGGCGGCCGCGCCCAGCAGGTGCTCGAGAAGGTGGCCGAGGGGGTGAGCCGGCACGAGGCGCTGCGCGTGCTGCTCGATCTCACGGGCGTGCCGTTCGTGGACGCCCAGGTCGCGCATTCCCTCGGCATGACCAGCCGCGCGGCCGCCATGCTCGGGGCGCGGGTCTACCTGGTCGGCGTGCGGCCCGACATCGCGAGGAGCCTCGTCGACGTCGACCTCGGCGCGCTGGCCACGTTCTCGTCGCTGTCGGCGGCGCTCCGGGAGCTCGCGCCCGCGGGGGGGCGCTCGCTCAAGGCCCGGCGGGGCGCGCGCTAGCGCGCAATCTCGTGGTGCGACCGGACGCCGGGGCGGCGCGCGGGTCGAGCCATCCTCAACGAAACGCTGAAACTGTTTCCGCGTGCCGTCGCTTGTCCGGCAGGGCGCGCTCCTCAAACATGGAGGACCACCACGACGAGGAGACAAGCATGCATCGGTTTGCCCATCTCAAGCTCGAGCTCGCGAGCCTGACCCTGGTCGCGGGCGCGGCCCTGGTCGCGGGCCCGGCGGGCTGCGGCGCCAGCGCCATCCCGGCGCGGCCGCCGCAGCCCGCGCTCGAGGTCTATGCTCGGCTCGACGCGACCGGCGTCGGCGGCATCACCCAGATGCCCGACGGCCGGGTGATCATCGGCTTTCACCCGTTCTACGAGCCCGAGGTGCAGGTCGCGCTGCTCAACCCAGACCGGGAGTCCACCACACCGTACCCGAGCGCGGCGTGGCAAAGCTGCAAGAACGCCGACGGCAGCTGGAAATCCGACTTCAACGCCTGCCTGGACTGGGTGCTCGGCCTGCATACGGACCAGAACGGCGTCCTCTGGCTGCTCGACTCGGCCAAATCCACGGACAAGGCGGCGGGGCGCCCGGCTGGCCTCGTGCCCAAGCTCGTTGGGTGGAACACCCACCAGAACAAGCTCAAGCGCGTCATCCCCATCTCACCGGAAGCCACCCTCACCGAGTCGCAGCACAACGACTTCGTGGTGGACCTGAAGCACAACGTGATCGTGATCGCCGATGAGGCCATCGGCGAAGGCTCGGGCGGCGTCGGCGACAAGGCGGCGCTCGTGGTGGTGGACCTCTCCACCGGCGACAGCCGGCGCCTCTTGCAAGGCCATCCCAGCGTGATGCCCCTGAAAGAGCCCATCCGCTGGGACGTGGGTCGACCGACGAGCGGCGCCGTCGACCTGTACGTGGGCGTGGACGGCATCGCCCTCGACACGAAGAGCGAGTGGCTCTACTTCGCCCCGCTCAACGCTTACAAGATGTACCGGATCCGGATGAGCGACCTTCTCGACACGTCGCTCACCGCCGCGCAGCTCGGGGCGAAAGTGGAGACCTACGCGGACAAGCCCTTCAACGGCGGCCTGGCCATCGACCGGGACGACAACCTGTACCTCACCGAGGTCGGCGAGCGCGCCGTGGGTATCATCCCGTCGGGCACCCGCAAATACGAGCGCCTGGTCAGCGACCCGGGCATGGTCTGGCCGGACGGCGTCACCTACAACAGCGACGGGGCCATGTACACCGGCGCGGCGCAGCTGTCCCTCACCAGCGCGCTCCAGGCCGACGGCGTGGCCAGGAACAAGGCGCCCTACCTGGTCTATCGCTTCAAGCCCCTGGCGCCGGGCACACCGGGCTTCTGAGGCGAGAGGTCGCGGAGCTTCGCCGCGAGGAAGTCGACGAGGGCGCGCACCCGCGCCGGCACGAAACGATGGCTCGGCAGGATGGCGTTGAGCGGATAGGGCTCACCCTGCCAGCCGGGCAGCAGGCGCACAAGGCGGCCCTCGCGCAGATCGTGCACCAGATCCAGCTCGGATTTGTAGAGCAGGCCGGCGCCGGCGAGGGCCCATTGGTGGGCGATGGCCGCGTCGTCGGCGTCGCGGTCGCCGTCGACGCGCACCTCGGTCCATGCGCCGCCCTTCTCGAAGCGCCAGGCCACATGCCGCTTGTGGTTGACGTGGAAGGTCAGGCAGTTGTGCTGGGCCAGATCCTCGGGCGAGCGCGGCGGCTCGCGCCGCGCGAGGTACGCGGGGGAAGCGCAGAGCACGCGGCGCGTCGTGGAGAGCGCCCGGGCCACCAGCCGGGAGTCGCTGAGCTCGCCATAACGCAAGGCCAGGTCCACCACGTCGCGCATCACGTCCTGCACGCGGTCGGTCACGGACAGGGCCAAGCGCACGCCCGGATGGGCCGCCACGAATTCGTCCAGCCAGGGCAAGAGCACGCTGCGCGCGAGATCCGACGGCGCCGCCACGCGCACCGTGCCCACGAGCGAGCGGCGCTGCGACGCGAGCTGCGCCTCGCCTTCTTCCAGGAGATCGAGCGCGCGGGAGGCGTAGTCCAGGAGGATCTGGCCCTCCGGCGTCAGGCGCAGCGCGCGCGTGGACCGCTCGAACAGCCGCTCGCCCAGCTGCGCCTCCAGCCGCTTCAGCATGGCGCTGGCCGCGGCCGGCGTGACGCCCAGGACCCGCGCCGCCGCCGTCAGCGTCCCGCGGCGGGCCGTCTCCACAAGCACGCGCAGATCTTCGACGTTCTCGATGCTCACGTGGATAGTTTCGCCCGAGGAGCGCTCCGGGGCGAACCCCAAGCTGGCCGGCGGGAACTCCAGATTTTGCCTTGACCGCGCCGATGGCCGAAAGTACGTTGGTCTGACCAAAAGACAATATGACCAACGCACTACGCTTCCGGACCGTGTCCCGTTCGGCGATCTACGTCGACGTCGCCGACCAGATCCGTGACGCGATCCTCAATCGCTCGCTCTCGTCGGGCGAGCGCCTGCCGCCCGAGCGCGAGCTCGCTCAGCAGTTCGGGGTCAGCCGCGCGACGGTCCGCGAGGCGCTCCGCCATCTCCAGGCGCAGGGGCTACTCGCGTCGCGCGGGCGGACCTCGCCGATGCAGGCCGCGAGCCCTGACGCGGCGGTCGAGCGCTTCTGCGAGGCGCTCACCCACGTGGTCCAGCTCCGGAACGTGTCGCTCCCGGACCTCATCGAGCTTCGCGTCGCGATCGAGACCGCCGCAATGACCCGCTCGGCGGCCGCGCCTGTCGCCGCTCACCTCGATGAGGCGCGCGCCGCGCTCGAGGAGATGGCGCGGGAGCATATCTCGCCCACCGATTTCTACGACGTCGATATCGCGTTCCACGCCGCGCTGGTCGCGGCCTCTGGCAACCAGGCGCTCTCCCTCGTGATGGTCGCGGTCAAGGACAGCATCCGGCTCCACCTCGAAGAGGCGCTGCGGGCGCGCTCGTTCTCGGCGATCCGCCCGCGGGTGGTCGAGGAGCACCGGGCGCTCTTGCGCGCGATCGAGCGCGGTAACGCGAAGTCGGGCGCGACGCTCCTCAGGGCGCACCTCTCGGAGTTCTACGGCACATGAGCCCGCTCGATGAGCTTGCCCTCACGCTGCGCGACGGCCTCGTCACGGATCGGGACGTCATCGAGGGGTATCGCCACGATAAGGCCCTTTGGGCGCCGGGCGGCTGGCCGCTCGCCGTGGCGCGGCCGTCCTCGACCGCCGACGTGCAGGCGCTGGCGCGGTGGGCGACCAAGCACCGCATCGCCCTGGTGCCGCGCGGCGCCGGGACCGGGGTGGCGGGCGGGGCGACCGCCACCGACGGCTGCGTGGTGGTGAGCTTCGAGCGCATGAACCGGATCCTCGCGATCGACGAGGCGGCCATGCTCGCCGTCGTCCAGCCGGGGGTGCTCAACGGCGAGCTCAAGGCCGCGGCGCAGGAACGGGAGCTGTGGTATCCGCCCGACCCGTCGAGCTACGCCATCTCGACGATCGGCGGCAATGTCGCCACCAATGCCGGCGGCCTGTGCTGCGTGAAATACGGTGTCACGTCCGACTACGTGCTCGGCCTCGAGGCGGTGCTCGCGGACGGGACGGCGCTCCGCACCGGCGGCCGCAGCCGCAAGGACGTCGCCGGCTATGATCTGACGCGCCTCCTGGTCGGCTCCGAGGGCACCCTCGCGCTGATCACCGAGATCACGCTGCGCTTGCGGCGGCGGCGCCCGCCGGCGACCACGCTGGTCGCGACGTTCGGGTCGCTGGAGGCCTCGGGGCGGGCGGTCGCGGCGATCGTCCGGTCGGTCGACGCGTCGATGCTCGAGATCATGGACCGCACGGCCATCCGCGCCGTCGAGCGCTTCCGCCCGCTCGACCTCGACACCGAGGCTGCCGCGATGCTCATCGCGCAGAGCGACGCTCCCGGGTCCGCCGAGCTCTCCTGCATGCAGGCGGCCTGCGAGGCCGCCGGCGGGACGGTGGTCGCCACCACCGAGGACGAGGGCGAGGGGCAGATGTTGCTCACCGCGCGCCGCCTCGCGCTCACGGCGCTCGAGCAGCTCGGCACGGTGCTCGTCGACGACGTCGCCGTGCCGCTGCCGCAGCTGCCGGAGATGTTCCGTCGAATCGAGGCGATCGTCGCCGCGAGGCAGACCACCGTCGCGACGGTGGCGCACGCGGGCGACGGTAACCTTCACCCTCTGGTCGTGTTCGATCGAAGCGACGCCGCTGCCGAGGCGCGCGCGGTCGCGACCTTCAACGAGGTGATGGCGCAGGCGCTCGATCTGGGCGGCACGATCACTGGCGAGCACGGCGTCGGCACGCTCAAGCGCGGCCTCCTCACACGCCAGCTCGGCGCGGCGTCGCTCGCGCTGCACCACCGCATCAAAGATGCTTTCGACCCGGGCGGCATCCTCAACCCCGGAAAGGTGATCGCGCCGGCCGAAACGCTCATTTCACGGTGAACTTCGCCGTCGTGAACTTGACCGTCCCGCTGTTGTTCTGGGCCTCGACCAGCAGCTTGATCTCGTGCAGATTCCCGAGGGGGAGGCCGAGCGCCTCCCACTTGGTGAAGTGTTCGGAGACGGAGATGGTGCCGCACGTGCGCGCCGTCCGCCGGATGCTGAAATACTGATCGAACGTCGCGCTCGGACCCGTGATGGCCGGCTTGTTCACGCGGGTCTTCTTCCACACGTCGTAGGTCTCGCCATCGGCGGTGAGCGTGCCCACCTCGTCCCGCGGCGTCCCGTCGGAGGAGAAACCCGCCGGCTTTTCGCTCCCCCAGTCGTCGAGGATGTAGAACTCGCGCAGCGGGTTGACGGTCCAGCCGTAGATACCGATGTACGTCAGGCCGCCGTTCTCCTCCGTCTTGGTATGCGCGAACTCCGCCGAGATGGTGCCGATCTGGGTGTGCTTCTGGGTCTGGTTGTAGTCGAGCCCGACGCGCGCCAAGAAATCCTCGACGTTGTTCCATTCCGCGCTGAACGTGGCGTCGACGCTGTGCACGGTCATGCAGCCCGACCCGCCGCCTTCCGCCCAGAGCTCGAAACCGTAACCATTGCCCGCATCGCCTCGGCGGTTCGAGCAATACTCCATGCCTCCGGTCAGGGGTGGCGCCGGCGGGCAGGCGTCCGCGCCGCCGCCCGTGTCCCCGCCGCCGTCGCCGGCGGAGCCACCGCCGCCCGTCGCGCCGCCCGCGCCACCGACCCCACCGCTGCTGCTGCTCGCGTCGCCGCCCCCCGTGACGCCTCCGGTTGCGGCGGTACCGCCCGCGCCCCCGGCGCCCGGTTGACCACCGCTTCCGCCTCCGCCGGTGGATCCTGCGATCGATCCGCCGCTCCCGCTTGCGTCCTTCCCCTCCCCGGAGCCGGCGCAGCCCGTGAAGGCCGCGGCAGCCAGGCAAGCGGCGAGGGTACCCTGCGACCAACGGGACGGGACGATAACGTTCATGCGCGGAGCATGCCGGTTATGCACATTTTGATCAAGCGAGGCGAACCGTCGAAAGGATAGCTCGTCGTCGGGTTGCCGCATCGGGCAGAAGTTTCCATGTTAGCGCGAACATCACTTCACTTCGTCGCTCCCGACACTGCCGAGCGAAGACCATAAGGTCTGTCTGAGCAAAGCATCGTTTCCACCGGCGGCTACAACGGAGCCGCCGCGAAGCGGCGCGGGAGCCCGGCCATCCCCGGCCTGACTTCGGGCGGGCGGAACGAGGGCACCGCTGCGTTCCACACCGCCCACCCGAGATCGGCTAGGGATGGCGCTGGCCTCCGGGCCGGAGGCTCAGCGGGATGGGGTCAAGCAGACCCGGGGGGGAGCGCGACGATGGGTCAGGGCGGGCGGGACAGCAGCGTCTCGGTGCCGGAGCAGTGGGGCGAGCTCCCCGGCGACCCGGGGCAGGGCTCGGGACGAGGGGCCAGCTCCCTGCCTCCCGCGCGCAGCACCCACCCGCCCGCGCGCCGCACGACCGCCCCGCCGGTCCAGGGCGCGGCGCCCGCCGCCGCGGACCGCCCGGTCACCGTCGGCGTCATCACCCCCTTTCTCGACGGGTCGTTCTGGAACCCCGTCCTGATGGGCCTCCATGCGTCGGCCCAGGAGCGCGGGCTCCGCACGCTGGTGCTGCGCGGCACGCCCTCCGAGGTCCAGGCGCCGTCGCTCGCCCGGGAGCAGGTGGACGGGTGGATCGTCGTCATCGAGCTGCTCGCGTCGGCGGGGAAGCGCGCGCGCAAGGCGGCGCGGCGGGCGCGGTGAGGGCGGCCGCGGCCACGATATGCGGTCGAGGCCGCGCGCTCCCGCGCCGCTGCGCCTGGCGCGCGGCGGGGCGCCTTGACGCGCCGAGACGCGGCTGGCGTAATCGAGCGATGCTCGCCGTGCACTGCCCGCGTTGCGGGCGTCCTGCGCCGGTATCGCTCGCCAGCCCGGATCTCATGGAGTGCGCGGCGTGCCACTACCGCGGCCCGCCGCCCGCGGAGGCGGCGCAGGGCCTGCGCGCCGCGGCGCACGTCGTCTTCCAGACCGACGCTCGCCGGCGCCAGCTCTCGGACGCGCTGCGGCGGATGCTGGTCGCGGCGTCGCGGCGGCACGCGCGGCTCCTCGTGGTGTTCTCGCTCGCGTCGGTGCCGATCACGGCGCTCGCCGCGATCATCCTGCTGGGGGTCTGGGTCAGCCCCGATACCGAGGGGAACCTGGTCACCGGCGGCATGGTGGTGGCGGCGTGGCTGGGCACGGTCGGGACGGGCGCGGCCGTGCTCGCGCTCGTGCGCCGGCGGCAGCGGCGGATCGAGGAGGCGTGCGCCGCGCGCCCGCCGGCGGCCCCGGGCGAGCCGGCGGCGTGCCACGTGTGCGGCGCGCCGCTCGGCGGCGGCGACGGCGCGATCGCGCGGTGCGGCTTCTGCGCCGCCGACAACCTGATCGCGCCGGCGGTCCTCGAGCGCGTGCGCGCGCGGCAGGTGGTGATCTTGCGGTCGTTCGAGCAGGCCGTGAGCGCCGAGCTCGCGGCGTTCGGCCGCGCGACGTCCGGCGCCGCCGCTGCGGTCGTGGCGACCGCGGTGGTGGTCCCGATCGCCGCGTTCGTCCTCGCCATCGCCGCCGTCCTCGTGGGCGAGTCGCGGCGGCGGCCGATCGACGCCACCGTGCGCTACGCGGCCGTCAACACCCCGATTGGGCAGTGCATCGGTAAAATTGTGCCAAAAGCGGATGGCGGTACGGTTGTGCGGTTCGGGGGGTTCCGGCGCGCGGAGCTGCCCGAGGAGCAGGCGATCGCGCCGGGGGCGCCGGTCGAGGCGGTGTCGCCGGGGGCTCTCGTTGGCCGCTTCGTGACGGCGAAGCAGGGGGCCGGGGTCGTCGAGGGGGTGTTTCTGTCGCCGCTCACGGGCAACTCCGCCGAGGTGAAGCGCGAGGACGGGACCTCGTTCACGAGCAGCGTCGCCGGGCTTTGCCTGAGCGGCGTGCTGTCGAGGTGATCCGTCACCGTTTCGTGCTCTTCCGTCTCGTGCTGTTCCGTTTCGTGCGCGTGTCCCGCAATGGACCTCGATGGGGCGATTGCCGTCCATCGAGAGGCGCCCTGCGCAATCCGTCGTGACGGCGCTGCTCGCAATGCCGGCAGGCTTTCGACGGTCGATCCTGCGCGGCGGTGCGGGGGGCTACGGCGCGCTGGCTGCGTAGGGAGAAGTTAGTTGTTCCGTGCCGGCGCCCTCCACGTATAGTGGGGGGGTTGGGTCGGACATCGTTGGGATTCACACCCGGTGGAGACAAGATGAGCCAAGGTGGCTGGGGCGGGGGATCAGGGGGCGGTCAGGGCGGTGGTGGTTACGGTCAGCCACCGGGCGGCGGCGGTTACGGCCCACCGCCGGGGCAGCCGGGGGGTGGTTACGGCCAGCCGCCGGGCCAGCCTGGCGGCAGCTACGGCCAGCCGCCGGGGCAGCCGGGGGGCGGCTACGGTCAGCCGCCGGGGCAGCCGGGGGGTGGTTACGGTCAGCCGCCGGGGCAGCCGGGGGGTGGCTACGGTCAGCCGCCGGGGCAGCCGGGGGGTGGTTACGGTCAGCCGCCGGGGCAGCCGGGGGGTGGTTACGGCCAGCCGCCGGGGCAGCCGGGCGGGTACGGTCAGCCGCCGGGGCAGCCGGGGGGCGGTTACGGCCAGCCGCCGGGGCAGCCGGGGGGTGGTTACGGTCAGCCGCCGGGGCAGCCGGGCGGTAGCTATGGCCAGCCCCCGGGCGGCAATTACGGTCAGCCGCCGGGCGGTAGCTACAGTCAGCCCCCGGGGGGCGGCTATGGCCCGCCTCCTGGCGGCGGGCCTCCTGGCGGCGGCTACGGCCCGCCTCCCGGGGGCGGCGGCTACGGCCCGCCGCCCGGCGGCGGCGGCTGGGGCCCGCCTCCTGGTGGCGGCGGCTGGGGTCAGCCGCCTGGTGGGGGGTTTGGTGCGCCTCCTGGCGGTGGGGGCTACGGTCCGCCGCCGGGCGGCGGCCCCTACGGTGCGCCGCCTGGCATGGGCGGCCCGACGTCGTGGGGGGCGGGAGATGCCGCGTCCTTCGGCTGGGAGCGGGTGAAGCGCGATCCCGCGGTGATCATCGGCGCCGTGGCCGTCGTCGGGCTCGCGGCGGGCTTCCCCAACTTCATCGGTGGCGGCCTCCAGGCGGCGCTCGCGAGCGACGCGCCGGCCGCCGGATCGGCCATTCAGGTCCTCATGCAGCTCTTCGGCTTCGTGGTGGGCAGCTACTTCGCCGGAGGCCTGTCCAATCTCCTCCTGAAGGTGGCGCGCGGCCAGCCGTACGCGTTCAACGACATCCTCGGCGGCGGGCGGTGGTTCATGTCCATCCTGGGCGCCCAGATCTTGACCTCTATGGCCATCGGCGTCGGCATGGTCCTCCTGATCGTCCCCGGCGTCATCCTCGCGCTCGGCCTGAGCATGACGAACATGTGCATCGTCGATAAGAACCTGGGCGCCGTCGACGCGATGAAGGAAAGCTGGCGAATCACGACCGGACACAAGGGCGGCATCTTCGTCTATGGCCTGCTCGTCTTCGCGCTCGTGGTGGCGGGCATGCTCGCCTGCTGCGTCGGCACGCTCGTGGCCGGGCCGATCGCAGCCCTCGGCTACACGTACATCTACCTGCGCCTGACCGGCCAGCCGACCGCGAGCTGAGCCTCGGCGGCGCGCGTCCGCCCCTCCCCGGACACCCCGAAGCCCGCTCTCCTCCAGCGCAGTCCCCGTCGATGTTCGGAATGCCGGACCCTGGCCGTCCGGGCTGAACGCCCCGCGCTGGGCGCTCCAGCTCCGCTTCACCCGAGCTCATCGCCGGTTGCGCGATGGCGGTGGGGCGAGGAGCGGGTTGGACCCGCCTGAAGCGAGCAGAGTTTCGAACCGCCAAGGGGCCAAGGACGCCAAGAAGAAGGCAATGTCTTGGCGTCCTTGGTGCCTTGGCGGTTTATTTCTCGCTCGAACAGCTGATCGGTGTTCTCGAGAGGTTTTCGCTCGGGCTTCATGCAGACGTCGTCCGCCTCTCGTCCCCCGTCCCCCGTCCCCCGTCCCCCGTCCCCCGTCCCCCGTCCCCCGTCTTCCCTCTTCCGTGCTCGTCCTTCGTGCGCGTGCGCGTGCGCGCTGATTCCGGGGGAATCGCGCACGGGTAGTGGTCAACTTTGCCCAGAGAGAGTCCACATGAAGACGGGAAGGCGGGAAGATTATTAAGGTTTTCTTCCCGCCTTCCCGCCTTCATGTTCCAATTTGACCACTGCACGCGCACGCGCACGCGCACGCGCACGCGCACGCGCACGTGCACGGAAGAGGGAAGACGGAAGAGGGAAGAGGGGAGACGGAAGAGGGGAGACGGAAGACGGAAGGCGGAGGGCGAGTGAGAGGCGAGAGACGGGGGACGGCGCACCCTCCGGCGCCTCCGGACCCCCGCTAAGGCCCGCGCCGCCCCGAGTTCCCTCTCGAGACAAAGCACCTCCGATCGGTTTGCGACCCCAGAGACCGCATGTTAATCGGTGTCCCCTCGGAGACTCCAGCGCAGCGAGGCGCGGAGCCGGGGGGAGATCGCGGCGCGCGGACGCTCTGTCCGCCGCGCCGTCCTGCGCCGCCCGCTCGCGAGGTGCTCTCTCGCGCCGCCCGCTGCTCGTCCAGACCGGAACGGAGCATGATATGCCTGACCATGTCCTGATCACGGGTGGCGCCGGATTCATCGGCTCCCACCTCGCCGACGAGCTGCTCCGCGCAGGCCACCGCGTCCGCGCCCTCGACTGCCTCGTACCCCAGGTCCACGGCCCCGACCGGCGCCGCCCCGCGCACCTCGACCCGGCCGTCGAGCTCATGGTCGGCGACGTCCGCGACCGCGACGCCGTGAGGCGCGCCCTCCACGGCGTCGACGCGGTCGTCCACCTCGCCGGCGCCGTGGGCGTCGGACAGAGCATGTACCGCGTCGAGCGGTACACGTCCGTCAACACCGTCGGCACCGCCGTGCTCGCCGAGGCCCTCGCCGAGCAGCCGGTGCGGAGGCTCGTCGTCGCCTCCAGCATGAGCGTCTACGGAGAAGGCCTCTACCGCCGGGCCAGCGGCGAGCTCGTCGCCCCGCGCAGCCGGCCCGTCGAGCAGCTGAAGCGCGGCGCCTTCGAGATCTGCGCCGCGGACGGCGAGCCCCTCGTCCCCGTGCCGACGCCCGAGGACAAAATACCCGCCCTCGAGTCCGTCTACGCCCTCTCCAAGTACGATCAAGAGCGGCTCTGCTTCATCGCCGGTCGCGCCTACGGCATCCCCGTCGTCGCGCTCCGCCTCGCCAACGTGTACGGCCCGCGCCAGGCGCTCTCCAACCCCTACACCGGCGTGATCGCCATCTTCGCCTCGCGCCTGCTCAACAACCGCCCTCCGCTCGTCTTCGAGGACGGGCTCCAGCAGCGCGACTTCGTGAGCGCGCGCGACGTCGCCGAGGCCTGCGCGAAGGCGCTCGCCGAGGACGCCGCCGCCGGCAAGGCGCTCAACATCGGCACCGGCCGCCCGCGCTCCATCCTCGACGTCGCCGAGGCGCTCTGCAAGGCGCTCGGCAAGCGCGAGATCGAGCCCGAGATCACCGGCCGGTGCCGCGTGGGCGACGTCCGGCACTGCTTCGCCGACACCCGCGAGGCGCGGCGCGTCCTCGGGTTCGCGCCGTCCGTCCCGTTCGAGCGCGGGCTCCTCGAGCTCGCCGGCTGGATCGAAGGGCAGATCGCGCGCGACGGCGCCGCCCAGGCGCGCGCCGAGCTCGAGGCGAGGGGGCTCTCGCTGTGAAGCCGCCCGTCCTCATCACCGGAGGGGCCGGCTTCATCGGCTCGAGCCTCGCCGATCGGCTCCTCCGCGAGGGGGAGCCGGTCCTCGTCCTCGACAACCTCTCGCGCGCCTTCGTCGAGCGGAACGTCGATCTCCTCCGGGAGCGCCACGCCGACGGCGTGGAGGTCCTCCTGTGCGACGTCCGCGACGAGCAGGCCGTGAGCGACGCCGTGCGGCGCGCCTCGTTCGTCTTCCACCTCGCCGCGCAGGTCGCCGTCACCCGCAGCGTCGCGGACCCGGCGCTCGATTTCGAGGTGAACGCGCGCGGCACGCTCAACGTGCTCGAGGCGCTCCGGAGGCTCGATCGCCCGCCGCCGCTCCTCTTCGCCTCGACCCACAAGATCTACGGCGCGCTGGCCCACCTCCCGCTCGAGCGGCGCGAGGACCGATACCAGCCCCTCTGCGAGCGCGCGCGCGACCACGGCATCTCCGAGGCGCAGCCGCTCGATCTCCGGAGCCCCCACGGCTGCTCCAAGGGCGCCGCCGACCAGTACGTCCTCGACTACGCCCGCACCTTCGGCCTCCGCGCCGCGGTGCTCCGGATGAGCTGCATCTACGGCCCCCGGCAGTTCGGCAACGAGGACCAGGGGTGGATCGCCCACTTCGTCGCGCGCGCCATCCGCCGCGACCCGATCACCCTCTACGGCGACGGGCTGCAGGTCCGCGACGCGCTGTTCATCGAGGACCTCGTCGACGCCCTCCTGCTCGCGCGGCGCGAGCTCGAGCCCGCCTCGGGGTGCGCCTTCAACATCGGGGGCGGCCCGGAGAGGGCGGTGAGCCCGGTCGAGCTGCTCGATCTCATCGCCGAGCTCGACGGCCGCCGCCCGGTCGTCTCGCTCGCCGCGTGGAGGCCGGGCGATCAGCGCTACTACGTCTCCGACTGCCGCGCGTTCCAGGCGCTCACCGGCTGGACGCCGCGCGTCGCGCTCCGCGACGGGCTGCGCGCGCTCTATCAATGGCGCCTCGGGGTCGAGGAGCGCCTCGGGGCCGTCTACGGGGACGTGCCCGCGTCCGTCCGGCTGAGCCGCGCGGACCGGCGGCTGGGGGTCGCCTCGTGAAGGTCGCGCTGGTCAACCCGCCCTGGCGCTTCGAGGGCAGCGTCTACGCCGGCTGCCGCGAGGCGCACCTGCCGCTCGAGCTCGGGTACGCGAAGGCGCTGCTCGAGCGCGCCGGCCACGAGGCCGCCCTCATCGACGCGCAGGCGCGCGGGATCGACCTCGGCGTCGTGCGCGCCGAGGTCGCCGCGCTCCGCCCGGACATGACGGTGATCACCACGGCGCCGAGCTACCTCCTCTGGCGCTGCCCGCCGCCCGAGCTGCGCGTGCCCATGGCGGCCGCCGCCGCGCTGCGGGGCCACGGCGGCCTGCTCGTCGCGGTGGGGCCCCACGGCTCCGCCACGCCGCGCGCGGCGCTCCGCAAGCTCGGCGTGGACGTCGTGGTCCTCGGCGAGTGCGAGGAGATCCTCGTCCTGCTCGCGGGCGCGACCGAGTCGCGCTTCTGGCAGATCCCGTCGATCGCCTACCGCAGGAACGGCGTCGATCACGTGCAGGGCGGCCCCTACGCCGCCTGCATGAGGGCGCTGCCGCCCCTGCGGTGGGACGCCGCGACGATCGCGCGCCACGCCCACCACCACCACCGCTTCGACGCCGTGCCCGACGGGCCGAGCGCCGAGATGGAGACCTCGCGCGGCTGCCCCCACCCCTGCGCCTCCTGCGCGGCGGCGCGCCTCCGCGACAAGCCCCGGCGGCGACCGCTCGCGACCGTGCTCGACGAGCTCGACGCGCTCCTCGCCCAGGGCGTCCGCCACGTGTACTTCATCGACGAGCTCTTCCTGCCCGACCGGGCGCTCCTCGAGGCGCTCTGCGCGCGCGACGTCGTGTTCGGCGTCCAGCTCCGGATCGACGCCTGGTCGCGCGAGATGCTCGACCTCCTCGGCCGCGCGGGCTGCGTCTCGATCGAGGCCGGCATCGAGCGCGCCTCGGCGGACGGGAGCGACGCGCCCGGAAGGCGGCGCGGCGCGTCGGTCGAGGAGCTCACCGGGCTGCTCGTCCACGCCCGGCGGAGCGTGCCGTTCGTCCAGGCGAGCCTGATCCACGCGGACGCCGACGATCCGGGCGAGGCGGCGTCGTGGCGGCAGCGCCTGCTCGGGCTCGGCGTGTGGGCGAACGAGCCGGTCCCGATGTTCCCGTACCCCGGCTCTCCGGCGTACGCCCGGCGGTGGGGCGCGCCCGACGACGGCGCCTGGGAGCGAGCGCACGCCCATTACATCGCCGAGCACCGGGCGCTCAGCGACCTGCAGGACGGCCCGCCGCTGCCGCTCTCGGAGCTCGAGCATGGCGCGTGGTGACGGCGACCTCTCCGGCGCGGCGGCGCCGCGGCCCGGCCGGGTGCTCATGACGGCCGACACGCAGGGCGGCGTGTGGACCTACGCGCTCGAGCTCGCCGCCGGGCTCGCGCGCGCCGGCGTGGCCACGGCGCTCGCGGTCATGGGCGGGCCGCTGGCGCCCGCGGCGCGCGCGGCCGCGGCCGCGATCCCGGGGCTCGAGCTCGTCGAGAGCGCCTACCGGCTCGAGTGGATGGACGACCCCTGGGACGACGTCGCGGCCGCGGGCGACTGGCTGCTCGACCTGGAGGAGCGGACGCGCCCCGACGTCGTCCACCTGAACGGCTACTGCCACGCCGCCCTGCCGTTCCGGGCGCCGCGCGTCGTCGTGGCGCACGCCTGCGTGCTGTCGTGGTGGCGCGCCGTCCACCGGCGGCCGGCGCCGGTCCGCCACGACGTCTACCGGGCGCGCGTCGCGGAGGGGCTCCGCGCCGCCGAGGCGGTGGTCGCGCCGAGCGCGGCCATGCTGAGCGCCCTCGCGGGCGAGTACGGCGCGCTCGGCCTGGGGCGCGGCCACGTCGTCCCGCACGCGCGCGACCGTCGGCGGTTCGCGCCGGCCCCGAAGGAGCGGTTCGTCTTCGCGGCCGGCCGGCTCTGGGACGAGGCCAAGAACCTCGCGGCGCTCGAGAAGGTCGCGCCGCGCCTCCCGTGGCCCGTGCTCGTGGCCGGGAGCGACGTCGCCCCGGGCGGCGTCGGCCGTCGCGCCGGGGAGAGCCTCTGCTCGCTCGGGTGGATGAACGAGGGCGAGCTCGCGTGGTGGATGGGCCGCGCCGCGATCTACGCCTTCCCGGCGCGGTACGCGCCGTTCGGCATGTCGGTCCTCGAGGCCGGCCTCTCCGGCTGCGCGCTCGTGCTCGGCGACCTGCCCAGCCTGCGCGAGCTCTGGCGCGACGCCGCGGTCTACGTCCCCGCGGACGACCCGGGCGCGCTCCGCGGCGCCCTCGATCAGCTCATCCAGGACGCCGCGCGCCGCGAGGCGCTCGGCGCGCTCGCCCGCCGGCGCGCGGTGCGCTTCAGCCCGCACGCCATGGCCCGCCGCTACCTCGAGATCTACGCCGTCGCGCGCGCGGCCCGGCCGGAGGCCGCCTCGCGGGCCTGCCCTCCCTCGACGCCCACGCCTTGCGGGACACCATGCGAATAGCCCTCTTCTGTCACTCCTTGCTCTCCGACCGGGACCACGGTCACGCCCACTTCCTCCGCGGGATCGCGGCGGAGCTCGACGCCCGCGGCCATGACGTCCTCGCCTTCGAGCCGGAGGACGCCGCGGGCGCCGAGCGCTTCGAGGCCGAGGGCGGCCCGGCCGCGCCGTGGGAGTCGGCCGCCGTGTACCCGCGCCTCTGCCCGCGCCGCTACGCGCCCGCGGCGCTGGACCTCGACGCCGCGCTCGCGAGCGTCGACGTCGTGCTCGTCCACGAGCGGAACGACCCCGAGCTCGTGCGGCGCCTCGGCGAGCACCGCGCGCGCACCGATCGCTACCGCCTGCTCTTCCACGACACGCATCACCGCCTGCTCACCGATCCGGCCGCGATCGTGCGCCGCGATCTCTCGGGGTACGACTGCGTGCTCGGGTTCGGAAAGAGCCTTTGCGATCTCTACCTGCGCCGCGGCGTCGCGCGGCGCGCCGTGGTGTGGCACGAGGCCGCCGACGCGCGCGTGTTCCGACCGCTGCCGGGGGTCGAGAAGGAGCGCGACCTCGTGTGGATCGGCAACTTCGGCGACGGCGAGCGGACGGCGGAGCTCCGCGAGTTCCTGATCGAGCCGGTGCGGGCGCTCGGGTTGCGCGCGCGCGTGCACGGGGTGCGCTACCCCGACCACGCGCTCGCGGCGCTCGCGGACGCCGGCATCGAGTACGCCGGCTGGCTCCCCAACCACCTCGTCCCCGACGCCTACGCGCGCGCCCGCGTCACGGTGCACGTCCCGCGGCGGCCGTACGCCGCGCTGCTCCCCGGCATCCCCACGATCCGGCCGTTCGAGGCGCTCGCGTGCGGGATCCCGCTCGTGAGCGCGCCGTGGACCGACGCCGAGCGCCTCTTCTCGCCCGGCCGCGACTACCTGGTCGCGCGCACCGGCGCGGAGATGACGGAGCACCTCCGCGCGCTCCTCGCGGACCCCGGCTTCGCGCGCGGCGTGGCGGAGCACGGGCGCCGGACGGTGCTCTCGCGCCACACGTGCGCGCACCGGGTCGACACGCTCCTCGACCTCGTCGACGAGCTGCTCCTGCGGCCGTCGCCGTGGCTCGCCGGCGACGAGGAGGACGAGCTCGAGCGGAGCGGCGCGGCGTCCGGGGTCCGCCGCTGCGACCCGGCGCATCACCGGAGCCCGCTCGCGTGAGGCGCGGCGCGGGCGGGCGTGGTCTCGGCGCCCCGCGAGGGGCGGGCTTGCGACAACGGAGGTGTTCCGATGGTGGACGCGAACGGGAGAGCGGTGGGGAGGAGCATGCGCATCCTGGTGACGGGGGGCGCCGGCTTCGTGGGCTCGCACCTGTGCGAGCGGCTCCTCGCGGATGGCCATGAGGTCATCGCGCTCGACGACTTCTCGACGGGCTCGCCGACCAACGTGGCCCACCTGATGCGGAGCAGCCGCTTCTGGCTGGTCGAGCGCGACGTGACGCTGCCCTTCGACTACGAGATCGACCGGGTCTACAACCTGGCGTCGCCGGCGAGCCCTGCGCGCTATCAAGGCGATCCGGTGCGCACCACGATCACGAACGTGATGGGCACGCTGCACGCGCTCGAGTGCGCCGAGCGGCACGGCGCGCGGCTGCTCCAGGCGTCGACGAGCGAGGTGTACGGCGACCCGGACGTGCACCCGCAGCCGGAGAGCTACCTCGGCCGGGTCAACCCGATCGGGGTGCGCGCCTGTTACGACGAGGGCAAGCGCTGCGCGGAGTCGCTGGTGATGGACTTCCACCGTCAGGGCCGGGCGTCGGGGCGGATCGCGCGGATCTTCAACACGTATGGTCCGAGGATGGCGATCGACGACGGGCGCGCGGTGAGCAACTTCATCGTCCAGGCGCTGCGGGGGGAGGAGCTGACGATTTACGGGAGCGGGGCGCAGACGCGGAGCTTCTGTTATGTCGACGATCTCGTGGAGGGGTGTGTGCGGCTCATGGAGCACCCGGTGGAGGTGGGGCCTGTCAACCTGGGGAATCCGGTGGAGGTGACGGTGCTCGAGCTGGCGCAGGAGATCGTGCGGCTCACGGGCAGCGCGAGCCGGATCGTGTTCCGCCCGCTGCCGGAGGACGATCCGCGGAAGCGGCGGCCGGCGATCGATCTGGCCCGGCGGGCGCTGGGGTTCGAGCCGCGGGTGGCGCTCCGGCAGGGGCTCTACGCGACGATCCAGAGCTTCCGCGCGGCGCTCTCGGGGGCGGGGGAGGGGCCGCGGCGGGGCGAGGCGGCGCTGGCGAGCTGACGGCTCGTCGAGCGCCGGCGGAGGCGGCCCTACTGGGCAGGTCCGGCCTGCGGCTCCGCGCCGCGCACCGCGCGGAAAGCGTCGGCGGTCGCCTGCGTGTTCTGCGTCGTCACGAGCTTTAGCCGGTCCCCCTCGAGCCGCGCCACGTGGACCAGGATGCCCTGCATGTCGGGCGCGGGTTTGCCGTCGGGGGTCAGGATGCCTGTCAGCACCCATGCCCACCGGACCACCGCGACGTCCGGCGCCACGAAGCGCGTCTCGACGCGCACGCTCTCGAGGCGGCTCTGCCGGAAGACGGTCTTGTGAATGCCAGCGTGGTTTTCCCGGATGGTCGCGCGCCCGTGCCACCACATCCCGAAGATGTTCACGAAGTCCGCGTCCTCGGCGTGCAGGGCGGCGAACGCATCCATGTCGTGTCGGTTCCACGTGTCGTTGAACGCGGCGACGAGCTGCTCCCCGAGCGCCTGCTGCGCGCGCGCGTCGGGCGCTGCCGCGGCCGTCGCCGGCGCCGTGGGCGCGGGCGCCGTGGGCGCGGGCGCCGCCGGCGCGGAGGGCGGCGGCGAGGCGGTGGCGCACGCGAGCAAGAGGAGCGGCAGTGCAGCGGTGGCGAGGGCGCGATGCATCGCGTGCCATTACATCCAGGCGGCGCGAGACGTCAACCTGCGGCGCGCCCCGCGGCGACCGACCTGCAGGCGACGGGGGAGGCGCTCGCCGCGCTCACCAGCGCTTCTGGATGTTCCCGATGAAGTTGTAGGGATATCCGATCTCGAACGCGCTCGCGTCGTCCAGCCTCTGCACCTCTTCGGCCGAGAGCTTCACGTCGGCGGCCTTGAGGTTGTCGTCGAGCTGCTCGAGCGAGCGCGCGCCGAAGATGACGGACGTGACCGTCGGCTTGGCGAGCAGCCAGGCGAGGGCGATGGCCGACGGCGTGGTCTGCTTCTCCTTCGCGATCGCGTTCACCGCGTCGAGCGTCCGCCAGCCGCGGTCGTTGTCGTAATCGGCGAAGCGCTGCTTCCATTTATCGAGGCGCACGCCCTCCGGCGGCGGCTGGTCCTTCACGTATTTCCCGGACAGGAAGCCGGAGGCGAGCGGCGACCACGGGAGGACGCCGATACCGAACCGCTTGCACACCGGGATATGCTCGCGCTCGAGGTCGCGCACGAGCAGGCTGTATTGCATCTGCAGCGCGACGAACCGATGGAGGTGCTCGGTCTTCGCGATCCACTGGCTGTCGGTGAGGCGGTACGCCGCGTAGTTGCTCGCGCCGAGGTAGAGGACCTTGCCCGCCCTCACGAGATCGTCGAGCGCGCGGAGGGTCTCCTCCTCCGGCGTCTCGATGTCTTGCATGTGGATCTGGTAGAGATCGATGCGATCGGTCTTGAGGCGCCTCAGGCTGTCTTCGACCGTACGGACGATGCGGTAGCGGGAGGCGCCGGAGGAGTTCGGCCCTTCGCCCATGCGGAAGCGGAACTTGGTGGCGAGCACCACGCGATCGCGGCTCTTGGCCTCCGCCATCCACGCGCCCACGATGCGCTCGGACAGCCCGTCTTGGCCGTAGACGTCGGCGGTGTCGATGAAGCTCACGCCCCGCTCGAGCGCTCGGCTCATGATCGCAAACGACGTCTTTTCATCGCAGCCGACCTTGTGCATGAACGACTTCTCGTCCGCCTCCCCGAAGGTCATGGCGCCGAGGCAGAGCACGGGGACCTTGAGCCCGCTGGTTCCTAGCGACCGGTACTCCATGGCGAGCAATCTCCTTTGAAATGCGCGGGAGTATAGCGCTGGGCCACGCGGCGTCGACGCGCGCATCGAGGCGCCCTGCCTCTGCGCCTGCCTCTGCGCCTGCCAACCGCTTACCTCGAGCTTCGCCGCCCGCCCCTGCGGCCGCGCCGGTACGGCAGACCTGCGCCGCATCGCGTCGGTGTGGCTGGCGTCGGTGACGCGAGCGGGAGGCTCGAGGGCGCGTCGTGCCGCGCCACTAGATCCGTTCGCCAGGCGCGGACCTCGCGCTCGCGGGCGACCGCCGCGCGCCAGTTTGTGATTGACGCCGCTAATGTTAACGTTCACATTCCGCGCTGCGGAGCTCCTCTCGCCTTGCCCTGAAAGGCCCTCACGCGCACCGGGCCCTGCGCCCTCATGCGCGTTCACCTCGACGGTCGCGCCATGGCTCCAGACGAGGCGCACGCAGGGGGAGGAGCAGCAGTTGGGCTCGGCTGGGACGATATCCGGGCGCACTCCATGCGTCCAGCGACCTGCGATCGTGGCCTGGCTCCGTTACTGGATCTACAACGACACCGGCGGGAAGCATTATTCTACGGCGATGATTGCGTCATGTGCACCTCGCCCTGGGTGAATCCCCAGCGCAAGAACTGGGAGTGATCTCGCGTGGAGGGGGCTGGAGCGCCAGCTCCCGGCACCTCCGCGCTGCCAGGGGCGAGGTTGTACTTCGCGGAGGGCTTCGGTATCCATGTCGTTCATGAACTGCTTGCAACTCTGCCGCTCTGCGGCCACGTCCTGGCTCAATCTCACTGCCCCCTTGTTGATGCTCGTTGCACTGGGGTGCTCCTCGGAGAGCAGCACGAGCGGGAACGCCGGCGGCAGCGGCGGAGGCACGGACACGAGCGGTGCCGGCACGAGCGGCGCCGGCACGGGCGGCGCCGGCACGGGCGGCGCGGGCGGCGCGGGCGCTGGCGACGCCGGCACGGGCGGCGGCGGCGCGGGGGGAACCGGGGGCTCCGGCGGGAGCGGCGGATCGGCGACGCCGGTGGACGCCGCAGCCATGGTCCCCGACATGGGCATCGGGACCAACATCGGCAACACGCTGGAGAACACCACCGCGTGGGAGACGGGCTGGGGCCAGCCGCTGATCACGCAGGCGTTCATCAACGGCATCGCCAGCCATGGAATCAAGACGGTGCGCGTGCCCGTGGCCTGGGACACCTACGCCGTCAACGGCACGATCGACGCCGCCAAGATGGCCCGGGTCAAGGAGGTGGTGGGCTGGATCGAGGCGGCGGGCATGTACTCGATCGTGAACATCCACTGGGACGGGGGCTGGATCTTCAACGAGGAGAACGCCAACAAGTACAAGCTCACCGACGACGTCAAGACCAAGTTCGCGTCCTACTGGACCCAGATCGCCACGGCCTTCAGCGGCGTCGGTCACAAGCTGATCCTCGAGGGGATGAACGAGGAGGGGAACTACTGGGTCAACGGCGTTCGCGACGGGGGGACGCCGGACTACGCCGCCCTGAACGAGATGAACCAGCTCTTCGTCACCACCGTGCGCGAGCAGGGCGGCTACAACGCGAGCCGCGCCCTGCTCATCTCCGGCTTCGTGACGGACATCGACAGGACCTGCGTGAGCGATTTCAAGGTGCCGACCGATCCGGCCGGCACGGGTAGCCTCTTCCTCTCGATCCACTATTACACGCCCTACACCTTCTGCGGCCTCGACACGGTGGAGTCCTGGGGCTCTCCCAAGACGACGTGGGGCACGGACGCCGAAAAGGCGGAGCTGAAGGGCCTGTTCGACAAGCTCGGCGCGTTCAGCGCTGAGCGGAGCATCCCGATCATCCTCGGCGAGTTCGCCGTCACGCCGGGCGAGAACTACCCCCGCGAGCCGGCGTCGCGGAGGCTGTGGATGCAGTCGGTGGTGGAGGCGGCGCAGTCTCGCGGCATCGTCCCCGTGCTGTGGGACACAGGGTCGGAGATCAAGCGCACCGACGGCTCGTTCTCGACGGAGTGGCAGGCCGTCATGGACGCCGTCGACCGTTAGCACCCCTCCGGGAAGGTCGCCCCGGATCAGCAGAAGAGCCTCCAAGGCGCCAGGGCGAGCGGGGAAGGCGCTAGGGCCCTCGCCGGTCGGCCAGGCGCCACACGAGCGTACGCCACGCGCCGCGCTCGAAGATCTCCGGCCTTCGTCCGGCGAGGTGCGGCGCATACCGCGCGACGATCTCCGGGACGTCGGTGGACACGAGGCCCGAGAGGATCAGCGTGCCGAGCGGCGCCAGGCGGGCCGCGATGAGGGGGGCGAGCTCGGTGAGCACGTCGCGAAGGATGTTGGCCACGACGATGTCGAAGCTCCCATCCGGCCACGTCGTCGCGAAGCGCACGCGCGCCTCCACCGCGCTCCGCCGGGCGTTCTCCGCCGAGATGGCGATCGCGGCGGCGTCGATGTCGACCCCGATCGCCTCGCCGCCGAGCTTCGCGGCGGCGATCGAGAGGATGCCGGTCCCGCTCCCGACGTCGAGGAGGCGGAAGCCGCCTCGCGGCGCGAACGCCGCGAGCGCCTGAAGGCACATCCGCGTGCTCTCGTGCCGGCCGTCGCCGAAGGCGTGGCTCGGGCCGAGGACGATGGTGCGCTCGTCGGCCTCCGCGTCCCACGGACCGGTGACCACGCGAAAGCGCGGCGGTACTTCGACGATGGTCGGACGGTCGCTCATGCGTCGCCGAGGCCTGCCGCCGCGCGGACGGTCCTCCCGCCGTTCATCGACCTCGCTCCTCTCCGCCCGCCCACCGCTCGAGCCCGACCCGCCTCGCCCCCTCCGCCTCCGCCGGCCAGTACACCTCTTCCCGCGGGATCACGAGCCTCGAGGCGCCCTGGCCCCTCAGCGCCTCTCGCTGCTCCGCCACGAGCGCCGAGATGTCCTCCACGCCCACCGTCCACTCCTCGGCGAACCGCCGCAGCGTCGCGCCGCGCAGGCCGAGCTGGATCGCCCTCCGCGCGACCGGCGCGCCCGAGGGATGGTGGTCCGGATCCCACTGGAGGCGCACGTCCGAGCGCTTCAGATCTCGATTCCACGCCTCCTGGTCCGTGTACAGCTCGGGGACGAAGCTCGACGGCACCGCGGCGGCCAGGATCGCGTCGAACCCCGCGCGCCGCAGGCGGATGGCGAGCACCGCCTCCTGGTCGGGCTTCGTGCCCCAGCCCGAGCGGTACATCATCCAGAGGAAGTTCGGCTTGATCCAGCTCATGCGGCCGAAGCTGAACTCCGGGCCCCCGAGGCGCTGGTGCAGCGCCGCGTGGCGGGCGATCGAGGGCCGGTACGCCTGGTAGACCACGATGGTCTCGGCGTCGAACTGCGCGAGGATGTGGCGCCCCGCGGCGGGCCAGCGGGCGGCCTGCGCAGCGTACGGCTCGAGGACCAGCTTCTCCATCGCTCCCTCTCGTCCCTCTCCGGCTTCCCCGGCGCGCCGACGTCGGTCGCGCGAGGCCGCCAGCATAGCGCGCCCGCGCTGCGGATGGCGCCGCGCACGGCAGAGCTGGCGGACCGAATCAGCGTCGCAGCGGAGAGCCGACCTCGCCGCGCTCGCCGGCGGCGGCGCGTCAGCCGGCCGCGACGCGCACCACGAGCTTGCCGAAGTTGCGCCCCTCGAGCAGGCCGATGAACGCCTCCGGCGCGTTCTCCAGCCCGTCGACGAGGTCCTCGCGCAGCTTCACCCGGCCGTCGGCGACCCACTCGCCCATGTCGCGGCGGAAGGCCTCGAAGCGGTCGGCATAGTGATCGAGGATGACCAGGCCCTGCATGCGGATGCGCTTCTGCAGCACGGCCGTCATCAGCAGCGGCAGCCGGTTCGGGCCGGGCGGCGGCGTCTCCTCGTTGTAATGCGCGATCAGCCCGACCACCGGCACGCGCGCGCCGACGTTGAGCCGCGGCAGCACCGCGTCGAACACCGCGCCACCGACGTTCTCGAAATAGACGTCGATGCCGTCCGGGCAGGCCACAGCGAGGCGCTCGGCGAGCTGCGGATCGCGGCGGTCGAGGCACACATCGAAGCCGAGCTCCTCGACGGCGTAGCGGCGCTTGTCGGCGCCGCCGGCGATGCCGACCACGCGCGCGCCCTTCAGCTTGGCGATCTGCCCGACCACCGCGCCGACCGCGCCGGTGGCCGCGGCCACGACCACGGTCTCGCCCGGCGCGGGCCGGCCGATGTCGAGCAGGCCGACGTAGGCGGTGAACCCGGGCATGCCGAGCACGCCCAGCGCCAGCGACGGCTGCGCCAACTCGCCGAGCTGCATCAGATCCTGACCGTCCGAGAGCGCGTAGTCCTGCCAGCCGGCGTTGCCGAGCACCAGGTCGCCGTCGCGGAACTGCGGATGCTTGGAGGCGATGACGCGGTTGACCGTGCCGCCCACCATGGGGTCGCCCAGCCGCACCGACGGGGCATAGACAGGTCGGGTTTCGTCCATCACCTGACGCATGTACGGATCGAGCGAGAGGTACAGGGTGCGCAACAGCACCTGTCCTTCGCCCGGCGTCGGGACGGCGACCTCCTCGAGCCGGAAATCCTGCGGCGTCGGCAGGCCGCGCGGACGCGCGGCGAGGAGGACACGGCGGTTGACGCTATCGCTTCGAGACATGGGCTACTCCGGGGGTGAGGTGTGGTTGACGTGGGGTGGAACAACGTTCTGCTCGCTCGCTCCGGCGCGCCCTCGGCGCGCCGGCACGGGCGAGGCGAGCGCGGCGTGGACCTTCGAGTAGACCGGTCGTCTAGAAGGCGGGCACGACGAAAGGCCGGGATGCATGCTCCTCTCCCGCCTCAGGCCGTCTGCGCCAGACCCAAGAGCTGCCGCGTGCCGGCCATGGCCGTGTCCAGCGGCGCGCGGTCGCGGGCGATCTTGGCCAGCAGACTGGCGCCGAGCCAGCTCTGGTAGAGCGCGACCGCGACCGCGTGCGCGTCCGGCGCGGCCGCCAGCGAGCGGTCCGCTCTGCCCGCCTCGATGCAGCGCGCCAGGCGCTGGATGATGCCGCGGGTGCCGCGCTCCAGCGCCGCGCGCATGCTCTGGGACAGATCGGAGACCTCCGCGCCGAGCTTGACCACGAGACAACGGCTCTGCGCCTCCTCGCCGGTCTGCGAGTCGAGCCAGTCGTGGAAGTAGGCGACCAGCCGCTGCGCGGCGGTGCCCGGCTGCGCCAGGAGCGCATCCATCCGCGCGAGGTAGCCGGCGAAATACGCCTCGAGCACCGCCTCGCCGAAGGCCTCCTTGGAACCGAAGTAGTGATAGAACGAGCCTTTCGGCACCTGCGCCGCCGTCAGCACCTCGGCCAGGCCGACGGCGGTGAAGCCCTTACGGAGCAGCAGCGGCTGGGCCACGTCGAGGATGTGCCGGCGGACGTCGATGGTGGCGGCAGTCCCGTTCATGACGTCGCAGCGTAGCATCTAGTAGACCGGTCGTCTAGAAGGGCGAGCCTCGCCCAGGCTGGGCAGCCCGGCCGCTGACGAGGCGCGGACCCGGGCTGGGAGCCCGGGGCGCAGGTGGAGCCCGGGGCGCAGGTTGAGGCAGCCCGGGGCGGCGACCCGCGCGTCAGGGCGAGGCGTCCCCCTCCTGACAGCGGCCCGCAGTGCACTCGAGCGGGCCCGGCGCGACGCACTCGTACGCGCAGTACCGCCCAAAGCTGTTGTAGTCCTCGATGAGCGCGCGGGCCTCCTCTTCCACATACGCCTTCTTGGCGCTGTTCACGGCCACGAAGCACCCGAGTGGGCAGCCGGGCGTCGCATAGACGCATTCCGAGGCGTCGTTGCAGGCGTTCGACTCGGCGACGATCGCGTCGAATTCTTCCTGGATCTCTTCCTCGCTCTTCGCGCAGCCCGCGCAGACGAGGCCGATGATCAAGAGCACCATCCCTTTCGCGCGCATCGACATGCTCCACCTCCGGCAAGAGACCGCGAGCCTCGCGCCTTCAAGGAGCGTTCGCTGCGGCGCGCTGTTCGGGATACCTCACCCTTCCCAGCCTTGGCCTCGCCAGCACGAAAGCGGCACGGGGACGTCCGCGCCTCGAACCCCAGCGCGCCCGCCAGCGGCGCACCCCGGTGAGCACCGAGAGCACGTGCGCCGCCCGCGGCGAGCTGCGACGGGTCGAGGGGATGCTGCGCGAGCGGCCGAAGCAAGACACGCGTGTCGCTCGCCCCGTGCGCGCGACCCGCCGCGCGCGCTGCGCCGCAGCGCCGCGCCGGACCGGGCAGCCCGCGTGCTAGAGCTCCGGCCATGGAAGCGCTGGATGTCCGCGCGGATCAGCTCGCCTCGGCGATCGGCGCACGGCCCGTTCTGCTGCTCGCGTTGCTCTTGGCCGGGACCGTGGGGGCCCTCCTCGGGCTGGTCGCGGTCGCGCGCCTCTCCGAGCGCCACGCCCGCGCGCTGTGGGGGCGGGCCGCGGGGGCTTACCGCGCGGCGGCCGAGCACCCGATCACGCAGCGGCTCTCCGCCCGGTTCCCCGCGATCGCGCGGGTGCTCCGCGATCTCTCCGCGTCCGAGTACCTCGTCATCCACCTCGGCCTCGGCCTCGCGCTCACCCTGGCCGCGCTCGTGTTCGTCGCGATCGCGCAGGCCGTGAGCGGCGACGCGTGGATCGTTCAGGTCGATCTCGCGCTCGCGCGCGCCCTCCACGCGTCGTCGAGCAGCGCCGGCGTGACGGCGCTCGGCGCCTTCACCCACCTCGGCAGCGGCTGGGCGCTCACGGTGCTGGCCCTCGTCGTGGCCGCGCTGCTGCTGAGCCGGCGGCAGCGCGTCCTCGCCGTCGGCTGGCTGATCGCGCTCGCCGGGGGCGGGCTCCTCAACCAGGCCCTCAAGGCCCTGTTCGCGCGGCCGCGGCCGCTGTTCGACGAGCCGCTCGCCGTCGCCGCGGGGTGGAGCTTCCCGAGCGGACACTCGATGGGCACGTTTGTCACGTTCGGCATGCTCTCGTACCTCGGTCTCCTGTTCCTCCGGACGCTCCGCGCTCGCCTCGCGCTCGTCGCGTTCGCGCTCAGCTGGACCGTGGCGATGGGCTTCAGCCGGATGTACCTCGGCGTGCACTACCTGAGCGACGTGCTCGCGGGGTTCGCCGCGGGAAGCATGTGGCTGGCCGTCTGCATCTCCGGGATCGAGGTCGCGCGGCGCCGGCCGGGCAGGGCCGGCGGCCAGCCGCTCCCGGCCTGAACGGTCGCGGCGCCTACGGGTTCTCGGCGCCCGCGCGGAACAATCAGTTAGTCACACTAAGTTACTCCTCGTGGCTGTGAGACTCTCGGCGACCCACGCGGGGACGATCGGACCGCTCGGCACTACGATCCCCCGGGTGAGGGTGGGGATGCAGATCAGCGGCAGGAACAAGATTCCCGGGAAGATCACGGAGATCGTGGTCGGCGACGTGATGGCCAAGGTGGTGATGGAGGGGCCGGGCGGCACGGAGCTCGTCGCGGTGATCACGAGCGACGCGGTGAAGGAGCTCGGGCTCTCGGTCGGCAAGGAGGTGCAGGCGCTCATCAAGGCGACCGAGATCATGGTGATCGCCGAGTGACCGGCGCCGGCGGCGGGCCGGCGCGGGGCGCGCCGCCCGGGCTCACCGCTCCACGAGCACGAACCGCGTCCGCCCTTCCCGCCACGCCAGGAGGAGCACCGGCCGCTTGTCCGTGGCGTCGACCTCCTGCTTCAGCTGCTCGGGGCCCGTCAGCGGCTTCCGGTTGACCTCCAGGATGACGTCCCCCGGGCCGAGCCCCGCCCGCGCGGCCGGGCTGCCCGGGCTGAGCCCGACGACGAGCGCGCCCTTCACGTCGCCGGGGATCTCGAACCGCCGCCGCAGGTCGTCCGAGAGCGCGGCGATCTCGATGCCCAGCGCGCCCGTCGGCGTCGGCGCGGGCGTGGGCGCCTCCGCCTTCGGCTCCGGCAGCTCGTCGAGGGTCGCGGCGAGCTCCAGGCTCCGGCCGTCGCGGAGCACGCGCAGCTCGACCCGGGTGCCCGGCTTCGTCTCGGCGATGCGCATCCGCAGGTCGCGGCCGTCGGCGAGGTGCTCCCCGCGCAGCGCGACGATCACGTCGCCGCGCCGGAGGCCGGCCTTGTCGGCGGCGCTCCCCGCGGACACGTCGCTGACCACCGCGCCGCGCGTGTCCGGGGGCAGCCCGAGCGCCTCGGCGAGCCCGGGCGAGACGTCCTGGATCGCGACGCCGAGCGCGCCGCGGATCACGCGGCCGTGCTCCACGATCTGGTCCATCACCGCGCGCGCGAGCTTCGAGGGCACGGCGAACCCGATGCCCTGGTTGCCCTGCGCGCCGCGCGCCAGGATGGCCGTGTTGATCCCGATGAGCTCACCCGCCATGTTGATGAGCGCGCCCCCCGAGTTGCCCGGGTTGATGGCCGCGTCGGTCTGGAGGAAGTCCTCGTAGTCGACGATCCCCATGTTGCCGCGGCCGACGGCGCTGATGATCCCCTGGGTGACGGTCTGGCCGATGCCGAACGGGTTGCCGATCGCGAGCGCGAAGTCGCCCACGCGCACCGCGTCCGAGTCGCCGAAGGGCGCGAACGCGAACTCGCCCCCCTCGAGCTTCAGCACCGCGACGTCGGTCTTCGCGTCCACGCCGACGACCGTCGCCTTCATCTCCTGCCGCCCCGGCACGGCGACGCGCACCTGAGTGGCGCCCTGGACCACGTGCGCGTTGGTGATCACGTGGCCCTCGCGCGACACGATCACGCCCGATCCGAGGCTCTGCTCGCGCTGCACGAGCGGGCCCGGCGCCTGGCCCTCCTGGCCGCCCCTGTCGTCGCGCCCGTCGCGCCCGTCGCCGCCCATCCCGAAGAACTCGTGGAAGAACGGGTTCGAGAAGAACGGGACGCGCTCGGGCGCCGGCGGGCGCACGAACCGCACCGAGGAGACGTTCACGACCGCGGCGCTCACGCGCGACACGATCGGCGCGAAGCCCTCCTGGAGCGAGACCGCCTCGCGGGCAGAGGGCGGCACGTCGAGCGGCCCCGGAGCCGGCGGCGGGGTCGCTTCGGCGATCTGCTCGACCCGGCGCTCCGCCCGATCCAGGCAGCCGAGCGGAAGCGCGGTGATCATGGCGAGAGGAACGACCCAGCGTGCGCGCATGCCGGCGCGGTATTCATCTCCCGTGCCCTCGCGCGCCGCGCTCGGCCGCCGGCGCGGAACACGGCTGAGGTGGCCAGCCGCGCGAGGTGGCGGCGTATGCATGTCCCTCCGCTCCGGAGCGAGCCGGAACGCCGAGGCCCACGGCCGACTCCGCCGCGGCGATTTGTCTCAAGCTCCCCCCGCCGCTCGCGTCACTGTGGCGCGAACGCCGCGCCGCGCGCGGGCGCGCTTGGAACGCCGGCGCTGTCAAGCGCGAAGCCCTGCCGCGCTCGCCTCAGCAGCCATCCGCCAACCCCCGCCAGCACCCTGCGTCGCGTCAGGTGCGTCATCCCTTCGCGCGGCTCTCGGCCTACGCGGGTAGGACGCACGCACGCACGCACGCACGCACGCACGACGATCCCGACGACCAGGAAAGGCCGAGGGCAGCGAGGCGCGCCGAGCACAGCCGCACGGGCACGGCGAAACGGCGAAATGTCGAAGCGGCGAAGCGTCGAAACAACGAGGTGTGATTTAACGCTAGAGGTGTGAGGCGCGTTTACGATATGGTGCATCCTAGCGCCGTTGGCCTCTGCTGAGCGCAACGTGCGTTATCGAGGTGGCTGTGGGCGTGAGAACCTCTTATCTGGCTTTGGCGTTGGGATTGCTTCAAATCACGGCGGGTTGCGGCGGGGACGTCTCGTCCCCGGGCGACGCCATGGGCTCCGGGAGCGGCGCGGGCTCCGGCACCGGCGGGCCCGGCTCCGGCGGCGCCGGCGGCGAGCCGGAGTTCACGGTCGGCAGCGGCCCTGGCCTCGGCGGCAGCGGCGCGGGCGAGCCGGATCCGTGCGACGTCGATGAGCCGCCGCCCGAGTGCTTCCTGCCGCCCGATCCCGCGTGCGGCGACGGGGCGAAGAACCAGGAGGCCGAGACCTGCGACGACGGCAATACCCTGCCCGGCGACGGCTGTTCGGGGCAGTGCCAGGTCGAGCCCTACTGGGAGTGCACGACGCCCGGCCAGCCCTGCCGGCTGACCATCGCGTGCGGCGACGGCATCCTCCACCCCGGCGAGTTCTGCGACGACGGCAACACCGCGGACGGCGACGGCTGCAGCGCCGATTGCCTCTACGTCGACTCCTCGTACGTGTGCCCGAGGCCGGGCGAGCCGTGCATCCTGCTCTACGACTGCGGCGACGGCCGCGTGAACGGCTCCGAGGAGTGCGAGGACGGCGACGACCCGCCCGCGTCCGGCGACGGCTGCGACGCCGAGTGCAAGCGCGAGCCGGGATATCAGTGCAGCCGGCCCGGTCAGCCGTGCACGCCGCTGCCGGTCTGCGGCAACGGCGACAAGGAGACCGGCGAGGGGTGCGACGACGGCAACGCCACGAGCGGCGACGGCTGCTCGAGCCTGTGCCGGCAGGAGCCTTATTACTACTGCCCGACGCCCGGATCGCCCTGCGAGCGGCTGATCGAGTGCGGCGACGGCGAGGTGCAGCCGGGAGAGCTCTGCGACGACGGCAACGCCGAAGGCGGCGACGGCTGCAGCGCCGACTGCCAGGTGCGGGACCCGAACTACGTGTGCCCGGAGCCGGGCGAGCCGTGCATCCTGCTCTACCGGTGCGGCGACGGCCGCGTGAACGGCGCGGAGCAGTGCGACGACGGCGAGGCGGTGCCGGAGAGCGGCGACGGCTGCACCGCGGACTGCCGCCTCGAGGAGGGCTGGGTCTGCAGGCCGGGCCGGCCCTGCACCGTGAGGACCTTCTGCGGCGACGGGGTGGTGCAGGTCGGCGAGCAGTGCGACGACGGCGGCGGCGCGTCGCCCGCGGGCGGCGACGGCTGCACCGCGCAGTGCAAGATCGAGCTCGGCTGGACGTGCCCGCCGGCCGGCGGCGCCTGCACGCCGCCCCCGCCCCCGGTGTGCGGCGACGGCGTGATCGGCGGCGACGAGGTGTGCGACGACGGCGACGACACGCCGGCCAGCGGCGACGGCTGCAGCGCCGATTGCCGGACCATCGAGAGGGGGTGGGACTGCTCGCGCGTCGGGTTCCCCTGCAAGACGGTCTGCGGCGACGGGATCAAGGTCGGCGCCGAGCAGTGCGACGACGGCGATCTCGTCTCCGGCGACGGCTGCGACGATCGGTGCCGGATCGAGCCCGGCCGGGTGTGCGACAATCGCGAGCCCCAGGACTGCAGGGGCCGCTCCGTGTGCGGCGACGGCGTCCGCGAGGGCACCGAGGTCTGCGACGACGGCAACGGCAACTGGCGCGACGGCTGCACGCCGGACTGCAAGCGCGAGCCCGACTGCAGGGCCGGCGCGTGCCTCTCGATCTGCGGCGACGGCATCCTCCTGCCCGGCGACGCCGCCGAGCAGTGCGACGACGGCAACACCGAGAGCGGCGACGGCTGCTCCGCCACGTGCCGGATCGAGCCGGGCTACGTCTGCACCGTGGCGCCCACAGAGATGCGGCTGCCGATGGTCCTCCGCGACTTCATCGGCTGGTGCCCGAGGGAGACCAGCGCGAGCAATTCCCAGTGCGACGCCCGCCTGACGGACCGCCTCATCGGGCACTTCGACTTCGAGATCACGCCCAGCGGCACCACCTTGCAGACCGACGGCACCGTCGAGTCGACGCTCGACGCCGAGGGCAAGCCGGTGAACGCCCACGGTAACGGCTACTTCGAGCCGGCCAGCAGCAACGGCTGGACCACGGGGCAGGAGAACTTCCAGTGGTGGTACCGGGACAACCCGATCTTCAACAGGACGCTCGTCACGACCATCCAGCTGACCGAGACGCCCACCGGCAGCGGCAGGTACGTGTACCAGCGGAACCCGTTCTGGCCGGTGGACCTCGACCCGCCCGGCGCCGATCCCGCGCTCGACAGCCTCGTCGCCGCCGGGCTGGAGCGGGCGCAGGACAACGGGCACAACTTCTACTTCACGAGCGAGGTCCGCTACTGGTTCCAGCACCGCTCGGACGGCAACGCGAGCAACAACCCCGTGCTCACCTTCTACGGTGACGACGACGTCTGGGTGTTCATCAAGAACACGCTGACCGCGGACATCGGCGGCATCCACGGGCAAGCCCAGGAGAGCGTGACCATCCTCGACAACGGCGACGCCCAGGTGACCCCCTGCCCCACCTCTTCCGGCTGCCCGAACCGCGCGGCCTACACCGTCGACCTCAACCTCGAGCACGGGAAGGTCTACGAGATCGCGGTGTTCCAGGCCGAGCGCCACGTCACCGGATCGAACTACCAGCTCACGCTGGCGGGCTTCAGCGCCGGAACGTCGGTGTGCACGCCGCAGTGCGGGGTCGAGCCGCCGGTCGTCACGCCGGGCGAGGAGTGCGACGACGGCCGCGCGAACGGGACCGGCTATGGCCAGTGCAACAACTGCCAGCTCGGCCCCTACTGCGGCGACGGCGTGAAGAACGGCCCCGAGGCCTGCGACAACGGCGTCAACAACAGCACCTACGCCAACGCCTCGAACGCCTGCGCGCCGGGGTGCGTGGCCCCGCCCCGCTGCGGCGACGGCCTGGTCAACGCGCCCTACGAGGCGTGCGATCTCGGCTCCGGCAACACGGCGAACGGCTACGGCGGCTGCACGACCTCGTGCGAGATCGGGCCGTCGTGCGGCGACGGCGTGGTCAACGGCCCCGAGCAGTGCGACGACGGCAAGAACGACGGCTTCTACGGCACCTGCAACCCGAACTGCACGCGCGCCCCGCAGTGCGGCGACGGCCGCGTGGACGAGGAGTGGGGCGAGCAGTGCGACGACCCCACCGACGCGAACTGCGTGGGCTGCCAGCTCGGCGTGCATTGCGGCGACGCGGTGGTGCAGTCGAACTACGGCGAGGAGTGCGACGACGGCCGCAACGACGGCGGCTACGGCGAGTGCGCCCCGATGTGCCTCTACGGCCCGCGGTGCGGCGACGGCGTGGTGCAGCCCGACGAGGAGGACTGCGACCTCGGCGAGGGGATGAACACCGGCGCGTACAACGGGTGCAACGCCTCCTGCACCTACGGTCCGTACTGCGGCGACGCGGTCATCAACGGCGCCGAGGCCTGCGATGACGGCGTGAACGACGGCTTCTACGGCAGCTGCTTCCCCGACTGCACGCCGGCGGCCCAGTGCGGCGACAGCCACGTCGACGAGGAGTGGGGCGAGCAGTGCGATCCCCCGAACGAGGCGACCGGCTGCAGCGACAACTGCCGCCTCGGCGCCCAGTGCGGCGACTCCGTGGTGCAGGCCCACCTCGGCGAGCAGTGCGACGACGGCAAGAACGACGGCGGCTACGGCGAGTGCGGCCCGCAGTGCAAGTACGGGCCGCGCTGCGGCGACGGCGTCGTCAACGGCCCCGAGCAGTGCGACGACGGCAACAACACCGGCGGCTACGGCAAGTGCGCGCCGGGGTGCAAGTACGGGCCGCACTGCGGCGACGGCATCCGCCAGAGCGCCTACGAAGAGTGCGACGACGGGAACAACAGGAGCGGCGACGGCTGCAGCTCGGCCTGCGAGTACGATAGCCAGCCGCTCTAGTCAGAGCGCCGCGTGACAGGGGCGCGCGCCCGCGGGCGGCGCCCCTGTCACGGCACGTCCGGCGCCCTCGGCCGCACCGTGGTGTCCCCCGGCGGCTTCTCCAGGAGCGGCGGCCCCCCGACCGGCAGCCAGATCTCGAAGACCGCGCCCCCCTTCTGGGCCTTGCGGTAGCCGATCTCCCCCCCGTGCTCGAACACGATCCGCTGCGCGATCGCGAGCCCGAGCCCCGTCCCCTTCTCCTTGCTCGTCGCGTACGGCTCGAACAGGCGCGGCACCATGTCCTCGGCCACCCCCGGCCCGTTGTCGCGCACCACGATCCGCACGCGATCGTTCGGCAGCGGGCCGATCGTCACCGAGACGCGCGGGTCGCGCCGGACCGCGCCCGCCGCCTCCAGCCCGTTCTGGACCAGGTTCGTGAGCACCTGGATCAGCTGGTCCCGGTCCGCCGAGACCTTCGGGATCGGCTCGGCCACGAGCTCGACCCGCGGCGACGCCGCGCCGCCCGTCGTCCCGCCCGTCTCCTCGCCCGCCGGCGCCGCGTGCAGCGTCACCACCCCGCGCGCGATCGCCACGAGATCGACCGGCTCCGGGTTGGGCGCCGGCAGCCGGGCGAACCGCGTGAACTCGGTCACGATGTTCGCGATCCGGTGCACCTCGTTCAGCACCGTCGACGTCGCCTCCTCGAAGTAGTCGTCGAACGCCGGATCCTCGCGCTGCCGCAGGCGGCGCAGCGTCTCCACCGCCGCCCGGATGGGCGCCAGCGGGTTCTTGATCTCGTGGGCGATCTGCCGCGCGACCTCGCGCCGCGCCGCGATCCGCTCCGTCGCCGCCAGGCGCTTGCGCATCGCGGCGAGCTCGTCGATGGTCGCGTTGAACGCCGCCGCGAGATCCGCGATCTCCCGCCCCCCGCGCCCCTCCACCCGCCGCGGCGCGCCGCTCATCACCTCGCGCGTCTCGCGGGCCAGCGCCGCGATCGGCCGCGACAGGCTGCGCGCCAGCACCACGGCGATCCCGAGGGCGATCGCCAGCACCGTGGCGCCGGTCAGCGCGATCGAGCGATCGAGCCGGGCCAGCGCCTGCCTCAGCGGCTCGCGCGACACCGAGGCGACCACGTCGAGCCCCGGGATCTCCGGGACGTCGAGGACGCGCACCACCTCGGCCTCGCCGCTCCGGGGCGCGGGCCCCCCCTCGGGCGCCGCCGTGAGCCGCACGTGGTACGCGTCGCCGATGCGCGCGAGCACCGGGCCGATCCGCCGCGCCCCCACGAGGCCGATCGTCACCCCGTGCCGCGACAGGGCGCAGTGGACCTCCAGCGACGGCTCGCCGCCCGCCTTCGCCGGCCGGAGCCGCGGCGCGCCCCCCGGGGCCTTGATCGCCTCCGCGAGCCGCGGGTCGCGGGCGCCGATGCGCGAGGCGTCCTCGGCCGCGAGGACGCTCCCGTTGGCCGCCACGAGCGACAGCGCGTCGAGGCGCAGCGCCTTGGCCTGGCTCGGGACCAGGCGGCGCAGCGCGATGCGGCTCGTCGGGTCCATCGCGTCCGGGTCGCCCTTGGCCCGCTCCAGCTCGACGTGGGCCTTGTCGACGAACGTGTCGTGCTGGCAGAACGGCGGCAGGAGATCGCGCAGCGCCTCGGCCTCCCACGCGAGCTGCTGCCGGACGCCGGCGTGCGCCGCGTCGATCCGATCGGCGAAGCCGCTCTCGATGATCTCGCGCGACGCCTCGCGCAACGTCAGGCCGACGAACGCCGTCGCGATGATCGCGACGAGCCCGAAGGCGAGCAGGAGGCGAGCGGCGAGGGGCATGGCGGGGCGGCCACGGCCGCCCGGCCGCGTGGCCACCCCGGCGGCCAGGACGGCCGGGCGGCCGCCGCGGTCTGCGGCGGTGTTCAGGGTAGAGCCTGGAGGAACCGGCGCCCGCGCCGAGCCCCCGCGGCGGTCCTTCTCCGCCGCGTCTCCGTGCATACGCCATCGGGTCGAGGTCGTCCAAATTCATCGCGACTTCCCCACACGCCGGCCCTGGCCGCGCGGCCGCCCCTGCGCCCCTGCGCCCCTGCCCAGAGGCAGCGCTCGTCCGCGGCTCGCCTGCCCGCGGCCCCTCACCGCGCTTCTGCCGCGCGCTCTCCTTGCACCGGGGGGCACTCGCCTCTTACGCTCGGGCGTCCTCGGGTCGTCGGGTGCGCGCTGGCCCACGCGCGCGCCGCCGCTCGACCGCGCTGGAACGCACGAAATGAACTCCAAGCAGCTCTCCATCCCCATCGCCGTAGTCCTCGCGCTCGTCGGCCTCGGGTTGAGTTTCGCGTCGAGGTCGCTGGCGGAGTTCTCGGGCCAGCTGTTCATGTTCTTCGGCTTCTCCGCGGCGGTGGCGGTGGTGTACGCGAGCCTCGCGGGCAAGGGCGGCGTCCCCCTCGGGGGCCTGCGCGACGCGCTCCGCGCGGCCGCGCGGGGCAAGCGGCCCAAGCTGCCCGAGGGCGCCCCCGCCGACATCGCGGAGACCTACGAGCAGATCGCCGAGCTGGCCGGCCGGCAGGCCGAGCTCGCGGAGGAGCGCCACGCGCTCGCCGAGGAGCGCGACAAGCTCGCGCGGGAGCGGGACGGCCTGAGCCGCGAGCGCGACGGGGTCGAGCGGCAGCGCGACGCCCTGGAGCGGGAGCGGGACAGCTTGAGCCGCGAGCGCGACGGGCTCCTGAAGGAGCGCGACGGGCTCACGAAGGAGCGCGACACCCTCGAGCGGGAGTGCGCGAACCTCACCCGCAAGGTGAACGACCTCGCGCAGCGCGGCCCCGACATCGACGTCGACGCGCTCGTCGACGCCGTGCTGCGCGCCACCGCCGGCGAGCGGGTGCGCGTCCCGCCGGGCGCGCCGCCGGAGCTCTCGCGCCTCTACTCGGAGCTCACCGGCATCGCGGAGCGGGTCACCCAGTCCGAGCTGCGCGACAAGCAGCGCCGGTCGGAGCTGGCCCAGGCCACCGTGCTGCTCGACGAGCTCCTGCCCAAGCTGAGCGACGGCGTGAGCAGCGTCATGCACGCGAGCGAGCAGGCGACCGTGTACATCCGCGACATGACGACCGCCCTCGCCAACATCGCCCAGTCGGTCGAGTCGCTCGCGTCGAGCGCCGAGGAGTCGAGCTCGAGCATCCTCGAGATGACCGCCACGAACGAGGAGGTCGCCGAGAACGTCGGCGAGCTCGGGTCGAGCGTGCGCGAGACGGTCTCGTCGATCGAGGAGATGGCCTACTCGATCCGCGAGGTCGCGAAGAACGTCGACGCCCTGGCGCTGACGGCCGAGGAGACGAGCTCCTCGATGAACCAGATGGACGTCTCCATCGATCAGGTCCAGTCGAACGCGAACGAGACGGCCCGGCTCTCGGAGGAGGTGGCGACCGACGCCGAGAAGGGCGCCGAGGCCATCCTGAAGACGATCGGCGAGATCTACCGCATCAAGGAGTCGAGCCAGGAGGCCGTGGCCGTCATCTCGAACCTCGGCTTCCGGATCGAGGCGATCGGGCAGATCCTGGCCGTCATCGACGACGTCGCCGAGCAGACGAACCTGCTCGCGCTGAACGCCGCGATCATCGCCGCCCAGGCCGGCGAGCACGGCAAGGGCTTCGCCGTCGTCGCCGACGAGATCAAGGACCTCGCCGAGCGCGCCGGCGGCAGCACGAAGGAGATCGCGGAGCTCATCAAGACGATCCAGTCCGAGTCGAAGAACGCGATCGCCGCCGTCGAGCGCGGCGCGCACAACGTCGACCGCGGCGTCGAGGTGTCGAACGAGGCCGAGCGGGCCCTGAAGAAGATCCTGGAGAGCTCGCAGAAGTCGACGAACATGGTGCGCGCCATCGCCCGAGCCACGGTCGAGCAGGCCAAGGGGTCGAAGCAGGTCACGGACGCGATCGGCCGCATCGCCGAGACGGTGCAGCAGATCGCCGCCGCCACGGCGGAGCAGGCGCGCGGCTCGGAGCTCATCATGAAGAGCGCGGAGAAGATGCGGACCATCACGCAGCACGTCGAGCGGTCGAGCCAGGAGCAGGCGCGCGGCGGCCGCCAGATCACGAGCGCGATCGAGCAGATCTCGAACCAGGTCCACAGCCTCAACGCCTCGCACCGCAGCCAGACGCGCGGCGGCGAGCAGCTCATCGAGGCCGGCAAGCGCATCGAGGAGGCGGCGCGGCAGCAGGATCAGGCGGTGCGGCAGCTCGTCAGCGCCACCGAGCGGATGCGTCGCACGGCGGCGATTTGACCCCCCGCGGCCCTTCCGCGCAGAGGCAGCGTCGATGGCGCTAACGATCGTGGTGCTCTCGCCCGGCGGGGCGGGGAATTCGCCCGGCGGGGCGGGGAGGGAGGGCGAGCTCTCGCTGACCCTGGACGCGCCCCGCATCATCCTCGGCCGCGCCGAGGGCTGCGAGGTCCGCCTCCCCGACACGAGCGTGAGCCCCCGGCACGCGTCGATCCGGCAGCGCGGCGCCACCTACCTGCTCCTCGACGAGGGCAGCGAGAACGGCACCTTCCTCGGCAAGACGCGCATCGCCCCGCGCACGGCCATGCCGCTGCGCACCGGCGACCGCATCCGCATCGGGCGCGTGTGGCTCGCGCTCCGGATCGAGCCGGCGGTCCCGAAGGCCTCCCCCGCCGCGGCCGCCAAGGAGCTCGCCCTCGAGCTCGTCGCCCGCGGCCTCGCCGCCCAGGGCGAGGATCCCACGCCGCGCGTCGTCGTCGTGGACGGCCCGGACCGCGGCCGCGCGCTGCACGTGGAGGCGCCCGGGCGACCCTACTTCGTCGGGCGCGCCCAGGACGCCGATCTCACGCTCGACGACCCGGACGTCTCCCGTCGCCATGTGGCCATTACGCGCAGAGGCGACCAATTCTCAGTTCAGGATCTCGGGTCGCGCTCCGGCGCCTCGCTCGACGGCGCTCCGGTGCCTCAGTTCGATACGATCTGGCGGCCTGGACAGGTGCTGGCGATCTCGGCCGATCGGCTTGTGTTCGAGCATCCGGCCGCCGAGGCGCTCGCGGAGATCGAGCGCAGCCCGTGCGAGCCGCTCCCTGCGGACGCGGCCGTCGAGCCTCCTTCGGCCGAGGAGCCGTCCGCGGCGTCCTCCGCGCCGTCCTCCTCGCCGACTTCCACGCCGACGCCTTCGCCTGCCTCCGCGAGCACGTTATCGCCGCTCGCGCGGCCTGCCGCGGCGGCGCCGCGCGTTGCGCAGGGTGGCGGGTGGGGATTCACCGAGGCGCTCATTGCGTTGCTCGCGCTGGGTGTGCTGGCTCTCAGCATCGCGGGTCTGATGTGGCTGCTTGGACGCGGTTAGCGTCTTGACGTCGCGCGCGCGCAGAGGTCGAAGAGCCCAGTCCCGGAGGGTGCGCATGCGTGCGATCCGAATGAGCGCTGAAGGCGAGATCGAGTTCACCGAGGCGGAGCTCCAGGCGGAAGGGATCCGGTGCGGCACGTTCGACCCGGGCGCAGCTGCGCTGGCCTTGCAGCGCGTGAACGCGGAGCGCGGGTGGACGGAGCACGACGAGGTTCGACGCGACACGAGCAATCCTCGCGATGAGGCGGAGAGCGCGCGGGAGGCCGACGAGCACTGCCACCTCGGCGACGAGGTGCGGCTCTTCCTCGAGGGGCAGGCCCTGTACGACGTCCGCTGCATGAACGACGACTGGTTGCGGATCTGGGTCGGCGCGGGCGATCTCGTGGTGGTGCCGGCGCGGCGCTACCACCGCTTCGTGGCGAGCAAGGCCGCTGCGCTCCGCTACTTGCAGCCGTACGGCGGCCGCCACCTGCTCATGCAGCTCTACCGCGTGTCCGACGATCGGACGCGCGCGTTCTGATCTGGAGGTCTTCGATGGCGCGCCCTTACCGTCTCGTCACGTCCGCCGCGCGCATCCCGGTGCCTGGCGGCAAGCTGATCGAGGAGCTCTTCGGCCGCGTGAACACCGGCACGGACGGCTTCAGCCTGGCGCACATGGTGGCGCCGCCCGGGTGGAGCGAGCCGGCGCAGACGCCCGCGTTCGGCGAGCTGACGCTGATGATCCGCGGCCGCATGCGCGTCGAGATCGCGGGCGAGACGGTCGACCTCTCCGCCGGGCAGGCCATCTGGACGGAGCCCGATCAGCGCGTCCGCTACAGCAACCCGTTCGACGAGGAGAGCGAGTACTTCGCCCTCTGCATACCGGCGTTCGCGCCGGACCTCGCGCGGCGCGACGCCGGGTGAGCCGCGTGCGGGCGGCGATGGCCGCGCGCGCGGCGGGTGGTGGCCGCGTGGCGATGGACGAGAGCGCGCGCGCGGCGCAGATCCTGGATCCCGGGTGCGCGCCGAGCGCGTACTATGGCCTATGCTCTTCGATCCCGCGGAGTTCCGGAAGGTGCTGGGCCAGTTCGCGACCGGAATCACGCTCGTGACCACGGTGCAGGACGGCACGCCGCAGGCGATGACGGTGAACTCGTTCAGCGCCGTCTCGCTCGATCCGCCGCTCGTGCTGTTCTGCGCGGACCGGCGCTCGCGCACGAGCGCGGCCATCGAGGCGTCGGGCGTCTTCGCGGTGAACATCCTGCGGGAGCAGCAGCGGGACATCTCGGATCTGTTCGCCGGCAAGGGCACGGACATCGATCGGCAGGCGGTGCTCACCGAGGCGCACGTGGCCGAGTCCGGCAGCCCGATCCTCAAGGACGTGCTCGCCTTCATCGACTGCAAGGTGGAGCACGCGTACGACGGCGGCGATCACATCATCTATGTCGGCCGCGCGCTCTCGTCCGGCCGGGGCGAGGCGGGCGCGCCGCTCCTGTACTACCGCGGCACGTACCAGGCGCTCGACGACGTCTGGCGGTGGCGCGACCGGTACGCGGCGAAGGAGCAGGCGACCCCGTTCCACGAGCTCGTCGACTTCTTCGATCGCATGCAGGCGGAGGGGCCGTACGCGACGCTCATCGACGAGCTCGTCACGCTGGCCGATCCTGGCGTGGAGGAGCGGTGCCTCGACCTCGGCTGCGGCACCGGCCGGCTGACGCGCGAGATGGGGCGCCGGTGCCACGAGGCGGTCGGGATCGACGCGACCGCGGCGATGGTCGAGCGCGCCGCGCAGCGGGCGAAGGCGCTCGGCCTGGACAACGTGACCTTCCGGGAGGCGCTCGCGACGCGGCTCCCGTTCCCCGACGCCTCGTTCGACGTGGTGACCGCGTCGAACCTGCTCCTGCACGTGCCCGAGCCGGGCCCGGTGCTCGCCGAGGCGGCGCGCGTGCTCCGCCCGGGCGGCCGCCTCGCGCTCCTGGAGCCCGCGCCCGGGATGAACCGCGTCGCCATGGCCGGCTACCTGCGCGGCCACCGGTACAACCCGCCGACGGCCCACGCGATGCTCGCGTGGGCCGACGCGGCGGAGGTCACCTACCGCCACACCGAGGACCGGCTCACCGCCGATCTGAGCGGCACGGGCTTCGAGATCGATCGCCGCGAGCGCCGGATGAACGGCCTCGCGCTGCTCTGGATCGCGCACAGGGGGTGAGCCCCCGGCCGGAGGGGCTCACGCCGCCCGCCGGCTCACGCCGCGCGGCGGAGCCCCGCCTCCTCGACCAGCCGGGGCACCCAGTCCTCCGCGCCGATGGAGCGCATGTGGATGCCCGAGAGCCCGGGGATGTCGCGCAGCCCGCGGATGAGCTCCAGCGTGATCCGGTAGCTCTCGCCCTCGGCGTCGCCGCTCTGGCGGACGCGCTCGATCAGGTGCTCCGGCACCACGAGGCCCGGCACCTTCTGCAAGAAGCTCAGCCGGTCCACGCCGGCGAACGGGAAGATCGCCGCGATGAAGTGGGCGCGCTCGTGGAGCCCGCGCTCGACCACCGCGGCCATCCAGCGGCGCATCGGCGCGAGCTCGAACACCGCCTGCACCTGGATGAAGCTCGCGCCCGCGTCGATCTTCGCGCTGAGCCGGTCCATCGCCCCGGCGATCGCCTGCTCCCCGCACGGGAAATCGATGGTCCCGACGTGGAAGTAGGGCGCCGGCGAGATGACGTCTCCATTGTAGAGCTTCCCCTCGCGCGTCATCCGGCGGGTCAGCTCGATCGCCGCGTAGCTGTCGACGTCGCTCACCTCCTTGGCCTCGGGATCCGAGCCGATGGCGCACGGATAGCCGCCCAGGATGATGATGTTCGAGAGCCCGAGCGCCGCCATCCCGAGCAGGTCGCCCTGGAGGGCGATCCTGTTCTTGTGGCGGAGCGAGAACTGGAGCACCGGCTCGAGCCCCTCCTGCTTGACGAAATGGCCGACTGCCATGTTGGCGCAGCGCGCCTGGGAGAGCAGGTGATCGTTGATCTGCACCACGTCGACACACCCGGCCATGTTTCGGGCGTGCTTCAAGAGCTTCTCCAGGTCGTAGTGCCGCGGGGGCGTCAGCTCGGCGGACACGAGGAACTGGCGCTCGCTGAGGAGGCGCTCCATCTTCGACTTCGACACCATACCGTGCTCCTTCCGTCACTCGACGAACTTGAGGACCCGGACCTTGGCCCCGCTCTGGCCGTGGAATCGCGCGGCCGCGCTCGCGATGCGCGCCGCCTCCGCCCGCGCCAGGCTGCAGGGGAACCCGTACTTCTTGAGGACCCGCTCGCTCGCGATCTCGAGCGCCTTCCGGCAACGCGACACGAAATCGTCGATGAAGTAGCTCTCCCCGACGTCGAGGTGCTCTTTCACGACGAGCGACGGAGAATAACAGACCTGCTGCTCGCCGCTCGGCCACTCGATCACGAAGCGCATCTCCGGCATACGTCGCTCGTCCTAGTTATGGCGGGATCCGAGGAACTCGCGGTAGACGCCGGCCGCGATGCGCGCCGAGCGCTCCCACGTGTACCGCGCCGCGGCCTCGATCGCCGCCGCGCGCAGGCGCCGCCTCACGCCTCCCTCCAGGATAGCCTCCATCGCGGCCGCGAGATCCTCTGTTCTCGAGGGATCGACGAGCAGCGCGCTCTCCCCGTCTCGGAGGAACTCGGTGAAGGGAGGTTGAGCAGAGCTCACCACCGGCGCGCCCGACGCCATCGCCTCGAGCAGGACGAGCCCGAATCCCTCGCGGACGGACGGGAATACGAACGCGTCGGCGAGGCGGTAGAGCGGCGGGATCAGCGCGTCGGGGAGCACGCCCGCGAGGACGAGCGGCGGCGGCGCGCCCGCGGCGCCTGCCGCCGCCGTAGGCGCGCCCGCGGGCGCCGGAAAGACGCCGTGCTCCCGCGCGATCGCCTCGAACTCGCGCTGGTAGGGCGCGTAATCGAACAGCGTCTCTCCGCCCGCGATGATCAGCTGGGCTCCGGGCAGCCGCCTCCGGACCGACAGGAACGCCTTGAGCAGACCGATCGAGTTCTTGCGCGGCTCGACGCCGCCCACGGTCACGTAGAGCGGCGACCCGGTCGCGTTGAGCCGCGCCCGGAGCTCCGCGTCGCGCGCGTCCGGCGCCGGCGAGTACCGCCGCAGGCTCACGCCGTTCGGGACGATCGCCGCGTCGACGCCGAGATCGGCCCGGAGCGTCCTCCGCCACGCCTCGCTGACGACGAGGCACGCGTCCGCCTCGCGCACCGAGCGCTCCTGGCAGGCGCGCAGGTAGGGGCTGTCGTAGTCGTCGAGGTGGTGCACGGTCCGGAGGAAGTGGGGCACGCGCCCCTCGGCGCGCAGCGCGGCGAGCGCGTTCGCGCTGATGCAGTCCTGCGAGTGCCAGATGTCGTGCCGCGCCCCGAGGCGGCGCAGCCCGGCCTCGAATTCCGCGATGCGCTGCCGCACGACCGCGTCGATCCCCTCCGGCGGGGGCGCGGCGGGCACGAGGACGGCGGGGCAGCGCGGCGGCCGGTAGAAGCCGCCCTGGTCCTTGTTCAACGCGTAGATGCAGACGTCCACGCCGAGGTCGTGGAGCGCCTCCGCGAGCTCGACCGTGTGCACGACGCCGCCGCGCGGCTTTGTCGAGTAGGTGAGCAGCGCGACCGAGAGCGGCGCGCCGGGCGCGGCGCCGGCGCTCATCGCGCGCCCTCGCCCGCGAAGCCGGTGAGCGGCTCGGCCGACAGGTCCCAGAGCGTCTGCCGCTCGCCGGCGGCCTCCAGCGTGAGCCGCCGCGAGCCGTCGACGGCGCCGACCGCGGCGCTCGCGATGCCGCGCCGGGCGAAGGCCGCGAGGACCGCGCCGGCGGCGTCGGGGCGCACGCTGAGCAAGAAGCCGTAGCTCGGGAACGCGAGCATCCAGCGCGCGATCGAGAGATCGCGCGCGTCGCCCGGCCGCGGGACGGCCGCGACGTCGAGCACCGCGCCGACGCCGGACGTCTCCAGGAGCATCAGCAGCGTCCCCGCGACGCCGCCCATGCTGATGTCCTTGCCCGCGTCGCACAGGCCCGCCTCGGCGAGGGCGGGCAGGACCTCGAGATCGCCGCGGAGCCGCGCCGGGTCGGTGCCCGTCGAGGCGTTCCAGAAGGGGTGCTCCGCGTGCATCCTGCCGCGCAGGTCGATCGCCGCGACGAGCACGTCGCCGGGGCGCGCGGCGAAGCTCGTGATGAGCCGCCGCGCCCGCCCCGCGATGGCCACGGCGAGGGCGTTGTAGGGGCTGCGCGCGCTCGTATGACCTCCGACGATCGGCACCCCGTAGGCGCGCGACGCGGCGACCATGCCCTCCCAGACCGGCTCCAGCGCGCCGGCCGAGGTCCCCCAGACGACGTCGACCACGGCGATGGGGCGGCCGCCCATCGCGTAGATGTCGCTGACGTTGACCATCACGGCGCTGTAGCCCGCGAACCGCGGGTCTCCTTCGAGGAACGTCGGCCAGATCCCCTCGGCGGCGAGGAGCAGGTAGCCGTCGCCGTCGGGGATGGCCGCGCAGTCGTCGCCGAGCGCGGCGGGCCGATGGACCGCGTCGATCGCACAGGCGGCGCCGCTCGCGCCGGCCGCGTCGCCTGCGCCGGCCGCGCCGCCGGCGCCCGGCTTGCCGGACAGGTACCGCGCCGGGATCTGCACGTCCCGCTTCGCGAGGATCCCGAGCGCGCCCCGCAGCTCGGCCGCGATGCCGGCGAGCATCAGCGGAACCTCTGCCCGGGCGGCGGGCGGGGCTCGTCGCCCGGCGGGTAGCTCGCGAGGTCGGCCTCCATCAGGTGGTGCGGGCGATCGCGGAACGACCGCTCCTCGAGGGAGCGCCAGTGGATGCTCTCGAAGAACGGCACGTTGGCCGCCTGCACGAGCGCGAGGAACCTCTGGCACCCCCAGCCGTGGGCGGAGGTGACCGCCTTGTGGACGAGGCCGCGGCCGACCACGCCCTGCTTGCGGTGGGCGCGCTCGACGGCGAGCCGGCCGCCGTACCAGAGGCCGGGCTCCGCCTCGTAGATGCGCACCGTGCCGACGACCGCCTCGCCCCCCGGCGCCCCGCGCAGCACGGCGGCGATGGGGAACGCCGAGGCGTCCCAGTCGTCCTCGTCGGTCGTCTTAAACAGCCCTTGCTCGTCGCAGAAGGTGGCCCGGCGCAAGCGGAGGTACGCGAGATACGTGTCCCGCGTCTGCACAAGCTCGAAGCTGTACTGAGGCGTCATCGGAGCTCTCCGAGGTTGATGTCCATGCCGCGCCCGCGTCCGGCGGCGCCGCGGCCCGGCCCTCCGCCTCGAAGCCCGAGAGCCCCGAGCAGGCGCCGCAGCGGGCGCAGCCCGCCTTCACGTCGTTCGATCGCAGCCCCGCCCGCGCGAGCAGCGGGCCGATGTGCGCGTAGAGCGCCCGCATGAGCTCCCCCGAGGGCGGCGCGCGATCGGCCGCGGGGGTCCCCGGGATGGGCACGAGCGGGACGAGGAACGGATAGACCCCCATCGCGATGAGCCGCTCGCTCGCGTCGAGCAGCGACGACGGCGAGTCGCCGAGCCCCGCGATGAGGTAGGTCGACACCTGGCCGCGGCCGAACACGCGCACGGCCGCCTCGAACGCCTCGAAGTACCGGGCCACGCTCACCTCGGCCTTGCCCGGCATCGCGGCCGCGCGCACCTCGTCCTCGACCGCCTCGAGGTGCATGCCCAGGCTGTCGATGCCGGCCGCGCGCATCCGCTCGAACCAGGCGAAATCGTCGGGCGGCTCGCACTGCGCCTGCACCGGCAGGTCGACGCGCGCCTTGATGCCGCGCGCGCAGTCGGCGAGGTGCGCCGCCCCGCGATCGGGCGACCGCGGCGTGCCCGTGGTGAGCGTCACGTGCCGCACCCCGTCGAGCCGCGCCGCCGCCTCGGCGACCTCGCCGAGCTGCTCCGGCGTCTTCTTCGCGGTGGTGCGCCCGGCCGCGAGCGACTGCCCGATCGCGCAGAACGTGCACGCCTTGTCGCGCTCCGAGTACCGGATGCACGTCTGGAGCACCGTCGAGGCGAGGACGTCCGCCCCGTGCAGGAGCGCGATCTTGGGGTAGGGGATGCCGTCCCTGGTCGAGAGGGCGTAGAAGCGCGGCGCCTTCACGAGGGCGATCGGCGCGAGCTCCCTGCCGTCGCGCTCGACGGTCCCCGCGCCGTCGCGCCCGATCCGCGCCACGAACGGCGACGCCGCGGCCTGGTCGGTGTGGATCGGGATCATCACCGTGGCGCCGCGGAGCGTGGCCGCCACGTGCTGGGTCGGCCCCGCCCCGCCGCGGCGCGAGGTCCACGCCGCGCGGCGGCCCTCGCCGCCTTCCGACGTGGGCGACGCGGGCGACGCGGGCTCGCCCGGGGCCGCGGCGCCCGCGCCCGGGGCGCCCTCGGGGGCCTCAGCCAGCCTCAGGCCGAACGACTGGAGCTCGGTGATCAGCGTCTGGGTATCCATGGTCCACCGCCGCAGGATCGAGGGAGGAGGCCTTGGGGCTGCCCGCGCCGAGCACCATCGGTCGCTCTGCCGTGTCCATCCAAAGCCGCAGCAAGTCGGGCCGGGCGTAGTGCCCCGCCGCATCCATCATCCGTTTTCGCTTCGTGATCAGGGCGAAGTCGAGGTCCGCGACGGCCATCCCCTCGCCGTCGGTCACCGGCGGGCACGCGTGCGCGCCCTCCGGCGTCACGATCGCCGTCATGCACCCGCCGCGCAGCACGCCCTGGAGCTGCTCGTTCGGCGCGACCTCCCGGACCTGCTCCGGCGTCAGGAAGGCCGTGGCGTTCACCACGAAGCACCCCGACTCCAGCGCGTGGTGCCGGATGGTCACCTCCATCTGCTCGGCGAAGATCGGCCCCACCAGCGAGCCGGGGAACTGGCTGCAATGGATCTGCTCGTGCTGCGCGATGAGCGCGAACCGCGCGAGCGGGTTGTAGTGCTCCCAGCACGCGAGCGCGCCGAGCCTCCCGACCGCGGTGTTCACGGTCCTGAGGCCCGAGCCGTCGCCTTGCCCCCAGATCATCCGCTCATGGTAGGTCGGCGTGATCTTGCGCCGGTGGAGCACGAGCGCGCCGTCCCTGTCGAAGACGAGCTGCGCGTTGTACAGCGTGCCGTGATCGCGCTCGTTCACGCCGAGCACCACGACCACCCCGTGCGCGCGCGCGGCGGCGGCCACGGCCCGCGTCACCGGGCCGGGGACGGTGACCGCCTCGTCGTAAAGGCGCATGTGCTCCTTCCCCATGGCGGGCGGCGGGAGCACGAAGGAGAAGTAGGGGTAATACGGGACGAACGCCTCGGGGAAGACGCAGAGCTCGGCGCCCTCCTTCGCGGCCCTGGCGATCGCGGCGACGACTCGCTCGGTCGTCCCGTCCCTGCTGCCGAGGACGGGACTGGCCTGCACCGCGGCGGCCCGGACTTTGCGGTTGTACTCCATGGACGGCGCTCGGGTCAGAGCGTCCAGGAGTGGACCATGAACGCGTTCTCCCGGCGGTGGATCAACTGGATGTCGAGCACGTCGAGCGGGCTGATGGGCTTGATTCCCGGGATCAGCGCGTGCTCGCCGTGGCCGTAGAGCGCCTGCAGCGCGAACCGACACGCGTACACCTTGCCGCCCTCCTCCATGAACCGCCCGATCTGCTGGTTCACGGCGAGGTGCCCGGAGAACGCCTCGCTGCCGAGCTTCGGAAAGCCGCGCTGCAGCCCCAGCGTGACGCCCGGCCCGTACAGCAAGATGGATGTCTCAAACCCTTTACGCTGAAGGCGGATCGCCGTCAGCACGTTGACGAGGCCGATCGAGCCCTCGAAGGCCACGGTGTGAAAGGTGACCAGCGCCTTCTCTCCCGGCTTCGCCTTGACGTCTTCGAAGACCTTCTCCTCGTAATCGACCAGGAAGTCACCAGCGTTGTAGGCGGGATACGTCGGCTTCGGCATTGGTTACCTCTCTCCTAGAATGAATAAGTTGAGACCATAGTGGTTTTCTGAACGCAAGGAAAATGCAGGAGCCCGCCCTCTTTTGATCGAAGCTCGATCACGAAGGAGGCACGAAGGAGGCGCGAAGAGGCGCGGAGGAGGTGCGATTGTGGATCTCGCGTCGACGCGCGCTGCGGGCGAACCGAGCAGCGCGCGGCGCGGGCCGGCCTCGTCGGTTTCGAGGGCCTATCTCGGCGATTTCGAGGAGGTTTCGCGCGCTTATCGGCGCGCGTGAGCGCGGCTCGATCGGTGTCGCGCGCTCGTGCGTCCGAGCGGCAAAGGCCGGCGGGAATGCCGGCGGAGCGTGGCGCCCCCGGGCGCCCTGCTATCGCTGCTTCTTTCGCCCCTTGGCGCTCTTGCCGCTCTTGCCACCGTTGCCACCCTTGCCGGCCTTCAGGCCCTTGGCGGGCTTCGTGCTCTTGCTGGCCTTGACACGACGAGTTGTCCGTGCGTCCGCCGCGTCGCGCCGCAGCCGGCGCGGCTTCGACTCGTCCGACATCCCGTCTCCGGCGAGCCGCCGGCCGTAGATGGTGCGCCGGAGGATCGCCACGTCCTCGATCTGCACGAGCATCGCGTCGCCGATCGCGATCCGGTCCCCCGACCGGCGGCCGATGACGCGCAGCCCCTCGTCGTCGATTTCGTAATCATCCGGGCCGAGCGACTCCATGCGGACGAGCACGTCGACGAAGGGATCCTCGATGTTGACGTAAACGCCCGTCCCCACGATGCCCGTCACGGTGCCCTCGAACGTGTCCCCGAGCCGGGAGCGCATGACCAGCGCGCGGTGCAGGTCGACCACCTCGCGCTCCACCTCCATCGCCTTGCGCTCGCGCTCCGACGCCAGGATGGCCGCCTCGCGCAGCCGCTCGAGCGCCGCCTCGCTCCGGTCGACGCGCTCGCCGCGCAGCACCGCCCGGATCGCGCGGTGGGCGGTGATGTCCGGGTACCGCCGGATGGGCGAGGTGAAGTGCAGGTACGCGCTCGAGGCCAGCCCGAAATGGCCCACGTTGGCCACGTCGTACACCGCCTGCTTCATGGCGCGGAGCAGGAGCATGTGCAGCACCTGCTTCTGCGGGTGCGCGTCGAGCTTCTTCAGGAACGCCGACAGCCGCTTCGGATCGGCCGCGTCCTCCGGATCGAACGCGAGCCCGAGCTCGCCGCACATCGTCGCGAAGCGCTCGAGCTTCGCCTGGTCCGGGGGCGCGTGGTACCGGAACACGGTGGGGATGCCCTGGTCGACCACGAACTGCGCGCAGGTCTCGTTCGCCAGGAGCATCATCTCCTCGATGAGCTGGTAGGCCTTCGCCACCCCGGGGTCGTGGCTGCGCTTCTGCACGTCGACGGGCGCGCCCGTCGACGGATCGAGCACCACCTTCGCCTCGGGCAGGTCGAGGTCGAGGGCGCCCCGCCGCATCCGCCGTCCGCGGAGCAGCCGGGCGAGGTCCCACATCACCTGGAGGTCGTTCCGCAGCGCCTCGGCCTCCGGGCTGCGCGGCGGATCGGGCGTGAAGCCGAGCGCGCGCGCCACGCCGGGGTAGGTGAGCTTCGCGATCGACCGGATGTACCCCTCGATGACGCGGGCGCGCCGCACCGTCGCGGTCGCGTCGAGCTCGACCTCGACGCACAGGCAGAGCCGGATCACGCCCGGCAGGAGGGAGCAGAGGTTCGACGACAGCGCCCGCGGCAGCATCGGGATCGCGCGATCGGGCAGGTAGATCGAGTTGCCCCGCCCGAGCGCCGCCTGGTCGAGCGCGCTGCCCGGCCGCACGTAGTGCGACACGTCGGCGATCGCGATCCACGCCCGGTACGAGCCGTCGTCCTCGCGGATCACCCAGACCGCGTCGTCGTGGTCGCGCGCGTCCTCCGGGTCGATCGTCGGCATCGGCAGGTGGGTGAGGTCGACGCGCCCCTCGAGCGCCTCGGCCGGCACCTCGCCCCCGAACGCCTCGGCCTCGGCGATCGCCTCCTTCGTGTGCTCCTCCTCGATCCCCTCGCGCAGCAGGATCTTGGCGACCTCCACGTTCGGGTCGCCGGGCGTCCCGAGCACCGCCTCGAGCACGCCCTCCGGGTTCTCGTCGGGCAGGTCCGGGAAGCGGGCGATCGACACGACCGCCGCGGCGCCGTCCTCCGCGTCGGGCGGCGCGAGCGGCCCGCCCGGCTCGCGCGGCACGATCACGATCGGCCCGCGGACGCGACCGTCGTCCGGCTCGAGCCAGGCGCTCCTGCCTCGCCGCCTGAGCACGCCCGCCACGCGCGCGTGCCGCCGCTTGACCACGCGGACGATCTCCCCCTCCACGCCGCGCCGCGAGCGCGTCGCGATGCGCACCGCGACGGTGTCGCCGTGGAGCGCGCCGCCCATCGCCTCGGGCGAGATGTAGACGTCCTCGGCCGCCCCTCCGAGCGACACGAACCCGAAGCCGCGCGGGTGCACGGTCAGCGTCCCCTCGTGCTCGGCGCCGCGCGCCTCGACCTGCTGGCGGCTCACGCGGAACCGCTGGCCGGGGAGGGCGACGATGCTGCCCTCCGTCGACAGCTCCTCGAGCAGCCGCTGCAGCTTCGTGTAGCGGCTCGGCTCGACCCCGAGGCGCTCGGCGATCTCGTTGGCGTGCAGGGCGCGCTTGAATGACGACAGCAGGTCGACCACGGCCTCCCGGCGGCGCGCGCCGGAGCCGGTCGTCGGGGAATCTCCGCGAGATGAGGAACGCATGAAACTCGACTAGCACGAGTCTCCTCTCGCTGGCTGTCGCCGCCCGGGTCCGGTATGCCTCGAACCCACGCCTCTGGCGCCGCCACGGACCGATGCTGCTGAACTCGATCGCCCTGCTCCTCGCGCTGATGCTCCTCGTCTTCCTCGCCGGGAGGGGCAACGTCTTCGCGGTGCGTCCGGCGCGCGACAGACGCGACGCGCGTGAATCCTCGGAGGCGCATCGGGCCGGCCCCGAGGGGCCCGCGACTCAGGCGGCGGGGCCCGCGACCTCGACCGGCGAGGCGCAGGCCGGGCGCGCCCGGTTCGTCGTCACGCTCTTCCGGCTCGCGCTGTTCGTCGCCATCGCGGCGAGCGCGGCGCTCGTCGTCGAGTACCAGAACGCCGGCGACCCCGCGTTCTGCGGCGTCAGCTCGGGCTGCTTCGCCGTCCGGGTGTCGCCGTACAGCCGGCTCTTCGGGGTCCCGCTGCCGAACCTCGGCCTCGCCGCCTTCAGCACGCTCCTCGCCGCCTCGCTGCTCGCGCGGGAGCGCTGGCACCACGTCGCGATCGCGGCGGCCTCGGCCGCCGGCGGCCTCGCCGCCACGGTGCTCCTCGGCCTGCAGGCCTTCGCGATCGGCGCGTTCTGCGCGTGGTGCGTCGCGGTCGACGTCGCGGCCATCGCCGCCGCGGTCACGTCCGCGCTCGTCGCCTGGCAGGCGTGGCGCATGCCGCGCGCCGCGTTCGATCGCGCCGCGCAGGGCGGGCTGCCCGGCACCACGGTGTGGGGCGCGGCCGCCGTCGCGGCGATCGGCCTGCCGTTCCTCTGGGGCAGCTACCCGGTCATCCCGCCGCTCCCGCCGGAGCTCGCGTCGCTGCAGGAGCCCGGCAAGATCACGGTCGTCGCCTTCACCGACTTCGAGTGTCCCTTCTGCCGCCGGCTCCACCCCGAGCTGAGCCAGATGGAGGAGCCCTACGGCGACCGGCTGCGCCACGTGCGCAAGATGGTGCCGCTGCCCAGCCACCCCGGCGCGCTCCCCGCGGCGAAGGCCTACGTCTGCGCGCCCCCGGACAAGCGTGAGCAGGCCGCGGCGCTGCTCTACAGCGCGTCGCCCGGCAAGCTCACGGACGACCGCGTCGCGTCCGTCCTCGCGCCGCTCGGGCTCCCCGCCGACCTCGAGGCCTGCCTCGCCGCGCCGGAGACCCAGGCCACGATCGACGCGGACGTCGCGCTGTATGGGCGGATGGAGGCGCGCGGGCTCCCCGCCACCTACGTCGGGCGGCGGCTCGTGGTCGGCTACAACCCCGATCGCCTCCGCGATGCGCTGCGGCGCGAGGCCGCCGGGGATCCGCTCAGCCTGCCGCTCCCGCTGCTCTTCGTCGCCCTCTTCGGCGTCTCCGCGGCCGCGGTCGTCGTGGGCAGCCGGGATCGCTCGCGCGGCGCGTCGGGCGGGTCCGCGCCGCCCCCGTCATCGGCGGCGGCGGCGGCACCGTAAGCCGCGCCGCGCTGCGCTCGCCCGCCGCCTTTCGCGGCCGGTCGGCGGGTGACAGAATAGCTCATGAGTGATCATCCCGAGCTAGCCGGCAAGCTCCCGCTGGAGTTCTTCCGGCAACTACCCAAGACCGATCTGCACGTCCACCTCGACGGCTCTTTGCGCCTCGAGACGATCATCGACCTCGCCCGCAGCAACCGCGTCGAGCTCCCGACGTACGAGCCGTCGGAGCTGCGCCGGGTGATGAACCTGGGCCAGAACTGCGGCTCGCTCGTCGAGTACCTCAAGGCGTTCGACATCACGCTGCGCGTGCTCCAGACCGAGGAGGCGCTCTACCGCGTCGCCTACGAGCTCGCGGAGGACGCCGCGCGCGAGAACGTCCGTTACATGGAGGTCCGCTACTCGCCGATGCTGCACACCCGCCTCGGCCTGCGCCTCACGAGCGTCGTCGAGGCGGTGCTCTCGGGGCTCAGGGCGGCGCGCGACGCGCTGGGCATCGAGAGCAACGTCATCGTCTGCGGCATCCGGAACATCTCGCCGGAGTCGTCGCTGGAGATGGCGGAGCTCGCGGTGGCCTACAAGAGCCGCGGCGTGGTCGGGTTCGACCTCGCCGGCGCCGAGTACGACCACCCGGCGAAGCACCACAAGGCGGCGTTCCAGCTCGTGCGCCAGAACAACATCAACTGCACCATCCACGCCGGCGAGGCCTACGGCCCCGAGTCGATCGCGCAGGCGCTGCACGTCTGCGGCGCGCACCGGATCGGCCACGGCTGCCGCCTGCGCGAGGACGGGGGCCTGCTCCACTACATCAACGATCACCGGATCCCGCTCGAGTGCTGCCCGTCCTCGAACGTGCAGACCGGCGCCGTGCGCGACCTCGCCTCGCACCCGCTCAAGCTCTACCAGAGCCTCGGGCTGCGCGTGACGGTCAACACCGACAACCGGCTCGTCACCGACACGACGGTGTCGCACGAGCTCTGGCACTGCCACACGAAGATGGGATTCGGCCTGAAGGAGATCAAGTCGACCATCGTGGCCGGCTTCAAGAGCGCCTTCCTGCCGTTCCACATCAAGCAGGGCTACCTCCGCCGCGTGACCGAGGAGCTCGAGCGCTTCTCCGCCGACGGCTCGATCCGCCCCGCCCCGCCCCCGGCGCCCCCGGGCCACGAGATCCTCGAGCTCACCCCGATGGACGGGAAGGACGGCCGGCAGGCGGCGCAGACGCCGGTCGAGAAGGCCCCCAACTGACGCGCTGGCCGCCCCGCGCGGCGAGGGCGGCCGCGGGGCGCGCCCGGGCGGGGCTCAGCCGCCCTTCCACTCGGTCCGCTGCACCACGGGCAGCTGCAGCGCGCGCTCCCGGTCGAGATCGAGCGATCCGAGGTGGATCGCGATCGGCGACTGCACCCACTTGAAGATCGATCGCGAGAACAGGGTCGCGAACTTCTCGGCCCACGCCGCGAGCGCGGCGGGGTCCTTGTCCGGGAACAGGCTGGGGAGCGCGGCGGCCAGCTCGTCGGCGGCGAGCTTCTCGGCGCCGTAGAGGTAGAGGCACGCGTCGAGCACCTCGAACGGCATGAGCTCGGCTTCCCCCGACTGGTTCTCGGCGAGCTCCGGCCCCGCCGTCGTGGCGAGCGTCTGCTGGATCCCCTTGAAGCCGAAGCGCTGCGAGAGGCGCTCGATGAGCGCGATGACCACGGTCTTCGGGAGGTTGGCGATCACGCTGAACGCCCCCTCGAGATCGCCGCCCACCGTGGTGTAGCCGAGCGCCTTCTCGCTCATGTTCCCCGTCTGCAGGAACAGCGCGCCGCTCGTGTTCGCCCAGTTCCACATGCGCCCGCCGCGGATGCGCGCCTGCACGTTCTGCCGCGTGAGCTCGGTGAGCTGCCGGCCCTCGCCGACCATCGCCTGGGCGGCCTCGAGCTCCCGGGGGAACGCGTCCTCGATCGGGATCACCGCGAACGAGGCGCCGAGATCGTCGGCGATCTGCGCGGCGGCCCGGTGCGTCGCGTCGCTGGAGTAGCGCGACGGCATGAAGAACGCGTGGAGCGACGCCTTCATCTGCGCGCGCAGCGCCTCGCCCTCGAGGCCCGGGTGGAGGAGCTGCACCGCGCGCCAGGCGACGAGCAGCGTGAGGAGCGAGTCGCGGCCGCCCGAGAGCGCGAGGCCGATGCCCTTGAAGGCGCCGATCTTGCGGTAGTAGTCGGCGACGCCGAGCGCGAGCACCTCGTAGAAGTCGTCGAGCAGCTCGTCGCGCGCCGAGATCGCCGGCAGCGCCGCCGAGGGCAGGAACGGCGTCGTGCCCGGCGGCGGGGCGGGGTAGGCGAGCCGCGAGCGGTCCGCGGTCTGCCCGGTCGCCCGGAGGACCTCCACCATGTGCGGGGAGGCGCGGCGGAACTCCTCGAGGTCGCTGCGCCAGGTGCTCGCCTCGCGGCGGCAGCGCGTCGTCCGGTCGAGGTCGACCACGGCCGCGGCGTACCCCTCGCGGAAGCGCGGCGCCTCCAGCATCGGGCGGCCGTTCTGGTTGATGAACCCGCCGCCGTCGAAGACGAGGCCGTCGTTGCCGCCGACCAGGTTCGCGTAGGCGATGGTGCACTGGTTGTCGGCCGCGCGCGTCGCGATCATCTCGCGCCGGGTGCCCGTCACCCCGGCGCGGAACGGCGACGCCGAGATGTTGCAGACGATCTCGGCGCCCGCGTAGCAGCGGCGCCGCATCGGCCCGTCGGGCGACCAGATGTCCTCGCACACCTCGACGGCGATCGTCCCGAAATCGAAGGCGAGGATGCGGTCGCCGCAGATCACGCCGTCGGCGTCGAGCTCCATGAACGGCATGCCGCGCGAGAACGTGCGCGCCTCGTAGAAGATGTTGTACGTGGGCAGCTTCTCCTTCGGGGAGAAGGCGAGCACCTGGCCGGCGTGGACGATCGCGCCGGCGTTGAAGAGGTCGCCCCCCACGCCGACGGTCACCCCGATGACGAACACGGTGCGGAGCGACGCCGTCTCCTCGGCGAAGCGGCGGAGCTCGCGCTGCTGGCTCGCGACGAACGCGGGCCACTGCACGAGGTCCTCGGACGCGTAGCCGCCGATCACCTGCTCCGGGAAGACCGCCAGGGTGACGTCGTCGCGCGCCATCGAGCGGGCGAGCGCGAGGCACCGGTCGGTGTTCGAGCGGACGGCGCCGACGGTCGCGTTGACGTTGGCGATTCCGATCTTGACGAGTCGCATCGGGCGGCAGCCTAGCGCGGCAGCACGGCGCTGAGCAGGGCGAAGAGCTTGTCGATCTCCCCGGGCGTCACGCGCCGGTTCGCCTTCACCCGGTCTCCCTCGGCGAAGAACTCGACCGGGTCGACGACCCGGACCGTCACGACGGCGATGCGGAACGAGGTCGCGCGCTCGATCTCCGCGTTGAGGAAGGCCGCGTCGCGGGCGGCGTCCTCGGGGCTCTGGCTCGCCCCGTCGAGCGCGACCGTGGCGCCGCCGTCCTTGGTCAGCGTCACGGTGGCCTCGAGCGACCTCAGCGTCGGCGGCACGCGGGGCGCTTCGCGCGGCCCCCGCAGCGTCCGCGCCGGGTCGATGGCCGCGGCGAGCGCGGCCTCGTCGCCGACCGGCTCGGGGAAGCCGCCCGTGCCGATGAAGCGCCGCGCCTCGCGCGCCCGCGAGACCGGCAGCACCACGAGGAAGTTCGGCTCCACGGTCGCCACCACGCGCGTGTGCCCCTTGAGGGTCACGCGCACGGCCGGCACGCCGAGCCCGCTCTCCTCGGCGCCCGGCGGCTGGCTGCGCGAGAGGAGCGTGTCGAGCCCCGTCTTCAGCCGCTCCGGCGGCACGTTGTGCTCGAGGACGATCACCGCCTCGTGGGCCGCGTCCGCGCGCGGCGCGGTGATGAAGGCGCGCTCGAGGTCCCGCTCCGGATCGAGCCCCGTGCCGGTGAGCACGGGTCCCCACAGATCGAGCGCCGCGAGCCGCGCCATGATCGGGTGGCCCCGGGTCCGGTCGGCGAACACGAGCACCGAGACCTTCCCCCCGGCGATCGACTGCGCGATCGCGGCCGCGTTGCGCGGCTTCGGCGGCGGCGGCGCCTCCACGCCGACCGGCGCCGCCGAGGGCGCGGAGCCGCACGCGACGGCGGCGAGGGCGAGGCCGAGCGCGAGGAGCCGCAGCGGCAGGAGGCGCACCGCGGCGAAGAGCCCTTGACGAACGGACGGCATCACCCACGCGACGTTACCGGCACCCACCCGATCCCGCCAGCGGGGCAAGCCTCCCCCGCGGGCGCGCGCCGCTCGGCGAGGCGGCCATCCCTCTTCCTCGCGACGGGACCTGGAGTAGGATGCCCCTCCCGCGGTCCACGCCGAGCTCGTGCGCGCCGCATGGATCCGTGTCTCGCAACGCGGCGGACGCGGAGCCCGACCCACGTTGAAGAGGAGTGTCACCCCATGGCGGTCCGTCCATCCGACCTGCACGCGATCCCCCTGTTCGAGAGAATCACGGAGGACCACCTCGACGAGCTGATGAGGGCGTTCCAGCGCCAGGAGGTCCCGTCCGGCCACGTGCTCTTCGAGGCCGGGAGCGCGCCGGCGCACCTGTTCCTCCTGGTCCAGGGCGAGGTCGCGCTGCTCGAGGGGGGCGAGACGCGCTTCCGCCTGAGCCCCATCTCGCCGATCGGCGAGCTCGGCGCGCTCACCGGCTTCCGGCGGACGACGACCGCGGTGACGACGCAGCCCTCGGAGATCTGGCGCATCGGCGTCGCCGAGCTGCAGGACTTCTTCGAGGGGCACGGCGACGTCGCCTACCCGTTCTACAACAACCTGCTCAACGTCGTGGCCGGCAAGATCCGCCGCGACGCGCGGCGGCTCGAGGAGGTGCGCGCGAACCTCATCCGCACGCAGCGGGCGATGAAGCGGCTGCTCGAGCTCGTGCTCGACAGCGAGGAGACGCCGCTCAGCAAGGTCATCTGCGCGACGCTCGAGGAGCTCATCGAGAAGAACCGGCGCTCGCACTACATGGTCGAGCCGGCGCACACGCTGAAGAGCTCCGTCCGCCTGGACAGCGGCGCGCTCGTCCCCGTGGTCGAGCTCTCCGACGGCTGGCTGCGCCTCGCCGGCCTCCGCGACGCCGCGAAGGGCGCGCACTGGAGCGGCGTGCTCATCCTGCCCGCGCGCGAGATCCCGGTGAGCGGGACCATCGACGCGATCGACGATCACGGCGCGCTGGTGAGGCTCGATCTCCTGATCGACGAGTACGCCGCCGCGCTCCAGGATTACCTGACGCGCCTCCAGATGCTGGATTTCGTGGTGTGATCTCGCGCCGCGCGGCCGCGATCCGCGGCCGCCGCGCGCCTTCGCCGCGCCGCGCCTCGCCGCGCCTCGCCCGCCGCTCCCCCGCGCGCGTCGCCGCGCCTCTACCGCGCTCCGATCGCCCTCAGACCGCGATCGGACGGTCGACGACCGTTGCCAGGATCGCGCCGGGTGATCTACGGTTCCCGGAGCGCACGCTCCTCGGAGCGCTGAGCCGAAGTGGCGGAATGGCAAACGCGGCGGATTCAAAATCCGCTGTCCTCACGGGCTTGTGGGTTCGAGTCCCACCTTCGGTACCGATGCGGAATCCTTGGACGAGGCGCCTCTGCGCGGATCTCGTCCTCTGCGGGCGAGCGCGCTTGCGGCTCCGGGCCGTTCCGGCGGGGTGAGGCGCCCGCGATCGATCGTCGGCTGTCCTGGTCGCAGGGCGGCGGGGCGGGGCCAGGGCGCGGCGGGGGCCGGCCGTCCGCGACGTCGGGCGAGTCGGAACGCCGCGGTCCGCCGGAGCAAGCCGCCGTCGGGCTGCTACGCTCGGCGCGCATGTCGCGTCGGAGCGGAGGTATCGAGCGGCTGGGCGCGCTGATCCAGCGGGCGTCGTCGCTGGCGGCGCCGACGGAGGTCGACACCGCGCCGATGCCGTTCCGCGATTGGGAGGCGGCCGTCGGTTCCCGGATCGCCGCGCGCGCGCGGCCGCTCAAGCTGGAGCGCGGCGTCCTTCACGTGCGCGCGGCGAGCTCGACGTGGGCGCAGGAGCTCTCGATGCTCGGCGACGTGATCACCGCGCAGCTCCGCGCGCGCGGCCTCGCGGTGCAGTCGCTCCGGTTCCGCGTCGGCAAGGTGGAGCCGGTCGCGCGCCCGCCGTGGCGCGAGGAGGTCCGCCCCGCGCCGAAGGAGGCGCCGCTCCCGTCCGAGGTGCGGCGGGAGCTCGGGAAGGTCCCGGATCCCGAGCTGCGCGACGCGATCGCGAAGGCCGCCGCGAGGAACCTCGGCTGGCAGGAAGCCGAGGGGCGCGCGAGCGCGCGCCCTCGCAACGAGCCGCCGGCCCCCGCCGTGGCCCCGCCGCAGCCCTCCCGGGCGCCGGCGCCGCCGACGTCGTCGACGCCGTCGCCCTCTCGGTCGACCTCGCGCGCAGCCGCTCGCGACGCCGCGCCGCCGGCCCCGCGCGCGTCGCCGCGGGCCGCGCCGCCGGACGACGGGGCGGCTACTTCGCCGCGACCAGCCGCTCGAGACCCTCGATCCGCTGCATCAAGAACCGCTCGGTCGGACCGAACGAAGGAGCCATCCGGCGCAGGTCGTCGAGGTAGATCCTGAGCGGCTGGATATCGAGCGACTTCACGCGGCGGACCACGGTGTAGAGCTCGTCGACCACGGGGCCCGGCAGCGGGCGGCGCGCGATCGTGAAGAGCTCGAACGCGTAGTTGACCCACGTTCCCTTGGTCGTCGCGCCCGCGAGGCGGGCCGCGTAGCGCGCGGCGAGCTCCGCGGCCGGCATCTCCAGCGGCACGTTCGTCCGCGCGCGGCTCAGGATGTCGATCAGCACGGTCTGCAGGATGCGCTCGGCCTCCTCGCTCCGCCCCATCGCGAGCGCCTTGTCGGCGAGGCTCGCGAGCAGGCGCAGCGACTGGAAGCCCTTGGAGCCGCCGTCGCCCGTCGGGCTCGTGAGCTCCGTCGGGTCGTCCGACATCTTGCGCATCTCGGTCAGCGCCATCGCGCCGAGCGTCGCGGTCGCGCGCCGGAACTCGACCCCGTAGGCGTCGTGGGGCCGCGACTCCTCGCCGCCGTAGAGCAACATCTCCTGGCTGCCGATGATGATGCGGTCGCCGTCGACCAGCTCGCGCTGGCCGGAGATGCGCGTGCCGTTCACGTACACGCCGTTCCTGCTGTCGAGATCGAGCACGGCCACGCCGTCGCTGCGCACCTGCAGCGTGGCGTGGCGCCGGGACACCAGCGGATCGTCGAGCGAGAGCTGGCAGTCGCCGCTCCGGCCAATCACGAAGGGCCCTTCGGGGAGCTCGAAATCGTGCGCCAAGTACCGGAGGCGGAAAGGCATGGTTTATTTCAGTGCGCCGAGGCGCTCGAGCCCTTCGATTCGCTGGAGGATGAACCGCTCCGCCGGGGTACGTTCTCCCGCACGCTCGCGGAGCCGCTTCGCGTAGCCACGAAGGATGGACATGTCGACGGCCTTCACCTTGCGCAGGACACTATACAGCTCATCGACGAGGTAGGCGGGGAGCAGGAGCTCGAGCCGCGTGTTCAGCTCGAAAATATAGTTGATCCACGACCCCCGGCCGGTGGCGGCTGCGAGGCGGGCGGCGTACGTGCTGGCCTTCTCGACCAGCTCGGGCTGGACGGCCCCGACGCCCCCCTCCCGCGCCTTGGTGAGGATGTCGTTGAGCGAGCGCTGGAGGATGCGCTCGGCCTCGTCGACCCGCCCGAGCGCGAGCGCCTTGTCGGCGACGCTGCCGATGAGGCTCAGCGCGTGCACGCGCTTGTCGGGGTGCTGCGGGATCAGCCCGGGCAGCGACCTGCGCGAGGCGATCGCCGTCGCGCCGTCGTCCTCGCCCGAGGACATCTCGCTCATGTCGACCGTGCGCGCGTTCGGCTGCCGGGTCCAGATCGGCGCGCTCCGCGGCGAGTGCGTCGAGCTCGGCTCGATCGCCCCGAGCAGGAACATCTCCTGCCCCCCGATCGCGATCTTGTCGCCGTCCGACAGGATCTGGCGGCCCGTGATCCGGGTCCCATTGATGAGCACGCCGTTGCGGCTGCCGAGATCCTCGATCGCGACGCCGCCCTCGCCGACGGTCAAGAGCGCGTGCCTGCGCGACACCAGCGGGTCGTCGAGCGACAGCTGACAATCCGCGCTCCGTCCGATGAAGAACTCGCCGAGCGGCACCTCGAGATCGTGGGCGAGGTAGCGCAATCGGATGCCCATGATCGAGCCATACCAACAGCCCAACAGGCCGTCAAAAGCCAGCTTCTGGGCCGCGTTGCAAAGGTTTGCAAGCCCACAAGAACGCCCGTCGGACGCGGACGGCGAAGTCCGCTTTCGTCGTACAGTATCACACCGACGAGGCCCTGCGCGATCGGCCTGGTCGGACTTCAGGGGTGGCTCGAGAGGACCCGGAGCAGCGTGAGGATGAGCCGCGGGTGCGCGAGCAGGCCATAGATCTTGAGGTCTCCGCTGGCCACGAGCCGCGCGAGCTCGCGGAGGGGGCCGCTCTGGCGGCGGTGCAGGAGGCCGAGCTTCGGGAGGCTCAGCCAGCGGTGGAACGCGATGTCCGGGAGCCGGAGCAGCGCCGCCTCGTCGCCGCAGAACGTGACGGAGGGGATGCCGATGGCGCCGTCGTGGATGGTGAGGCGCCCGTGATCGAAGCGCATCGTCATCGACGTGCCGGTGTCCTGCGCGACGACGAGCACCGAGCCGCGCAGCGTCCGGAAATCGGACACGCGCCTTGGGTCGCGGCCGAGGTGCTCGCGGATGAGCCGGCCGAAGTGGGCGGCGAGCGCGTTGTCCTCCGCGCCCGGGGCAAGATCGACGATGGGCTCCATGGTGTCGCGCTCTCGGGTCGGGAGCGGCGCAGCGCCGCCCCCCGTCTCTCTGTCCCCGTCTCTCTGTGGCCGATGCGCTCCCCGGCAAGCCGCGTCGCCGCGCGCACCCGGCGGACGGCCTGGGCGGCGGTGGCGCGCCCTCGTGAAACGATAGGCACGACCGGCGGCCGAGGGTCAAGCGCGGCGCCGCGCGGGCCGCGCCTCACCCGGCGGCGCGCGCTCCGTCCACCCCGATGTCGCGGCGGAGCACCTTGCCGTCGAAGTCGATCGCGCTCACGGCGCGGAACGCGCGCTCCCGCGCCTCCGCGAGCGAGTCGCCCGCGGCGGTGACGGCGAGCACGCGCCCCCCCGCGGTCACGATCGCGCCGTCCCGCTCCGCCGTGCCCGCGTGGTTCACGAAGGCGCCCTCGACCGCGGCCGCGGCGTCGAGGCCGCGGATGACGTCGCCGGTGACGGGCGCCGTCGGGTAGCCGCGCGCCGCGAGGACCACGGTGAGCGCGTGCCGGCCGGGGGCGACGCGCGCCGCCCCGGGGTCGAGCGCGCCCGCCGCGGCCGACGCGCAGAGCTCGGCGACGTCGCCCTCGAGGAGCTCCATCAGCGCCTCGCACTCGGGATCGCCGAAGCGGACGTTGTGCTCGAGCAGGATGGGGTCCCCCGCGGGCGTGATCATCAGGCCCGCGAACAGCACCCCGCGGAAGGGCCTCCCCTCCGCCCGCATGCCGTCGATCGTCGGCCGGAGGATCTCGCGCTCGACGCGGGCGGTGAGCTCGGGGGTGACGCGGGCGCTCGGGGCGAACGCGCCCATGCCGCCGGTGTTCGGCCCGGTGTCGCCCTCGCCGACGCGCTTGTGATCGCGCGCCGCCGGCAGGACGAAGATCGCCTCCCCGTCGCTGAGGGCGTGCACGCTGGCCTCCTCGCCGACGATCGCGTCCTCGAGGATCACGGTCGCGCCGGCGTCGCCGAAGCGGCGATCCACGAGCATGTCCTTCGCCGCCGCGAGCGCCTCGTCGACGGTCGCCGCGACGACGACGCCCTTGCCGGCGCAGAGCCCGTCGGCCTTCACGACGATGGGCGCGCCGCGCTCGCGGATGACGCGGGCCGCCTCGTCGAAGGAGCGCGCGATCTGGAACGGCGCGGTCGGGATGCCGTGGCGGGCGGCGAACTCCTTGAGGAACGCCTTCGACCCCTCGAGGCGCGCCGCCTCGCGGCTCGGCCCGAACACGGCGACGCCCGCGGCGGCGAGCGCGTCGGCGACGCCGGCGCAGAGCGGCGCCTCCGGGCCGACGACGACCAGGTCGACGCGCTCGCGGACGGCGAGCCGGGTCGCCTCGTCGGGCGACAGCGAGGCGAGGTCGGCGCGGCGGATCGGGGCGCGGCCGGGGCCGCCTTGCGCCGTGGTGCCGGCGTTCCCGGGCGCCACGACGACCTCGGCGACCGAGGGCGATCGGGCGAGCGCGCGCGCGAGGGCGTGCTCGCGCCCCCCCGAGCCGAGCACGAGGATGCGGCGATCTGACCGGCGTGGTTTCGCAGTGGAGCTCACGCACGCGCGCTACCACGCGGCGGCCCTCGCTGTCGAGGCGCCTCGCGCGGTCGCCCGTCCGGGAGGGGCTCCGCGGCGCCCGACATCGTGATAGAAGCGCCCGCAGGGCGCGCGGCGCGGCTCGGCCAGGGCCGCGAGCGCGCGCCGCCGGGCCCCCTCGCGCGGGGACGCGCGAGGACCGGAGTGCGGACCCCTGAACATTCTGGAGGGGACAGCGGGCGCGGAGCCTCGGCGTCGATCGGCGTCGAGGGGGCAGCGGGCGCGGATCCCCGCCGTGGAGACGAGCGATGACTCACCGGGCTTCGTGGGATGAATACTTCATGCGCATCGCCGAGGTCGTCGCGTCGCGGGCGACCTGCGATCGGAAGCACGTCGGCGCGGTGATCGTGCGCGACAAGAGCATCCTCGCGACCGGCTACAACGGCTCGATCCGGGGGCTGCCCCACTGCGACGAGGAGGGGCACCTCATCGAGGACGGCCACTGCGTGCGCACGATCCACGCGGAGGCGAACGCGATCATCCAGGCCGCGCGGAACGGGGTGCGGATCGACGGCGCGATGGTCTACGTCACGGCGTCGCCGTGCTGGGGGTGCTTCAAGATGATGGCGAACGCGGGGATCTCGCGGGTCGTCTTCGGCGAGTTCTACCGCGACGAGCGCATCTTCCGGTTCGCCACGGAGCTCGGGATCGAGCTCGCCCCGCTCACGCGGCGCGAGACGCCCGCCTGAGGCGTTGCGCGCGTCGGCGCGCGGTCGAGCGAGCCCTCGCGCAACTTGCGCGGCGGCTCGCGCAACGCGCGGGCGGCGCTCAGGCCTTGCGTGGCCGCGGCAGCCCGTACACGCGGATGCGCTCCACCAGCGTGCGCCGCGAGATCCCGAGCAGCGCCGCGGCGCGCGTCTGGTTGCCCATGCACTGCTCGAGCGCCTGGACGATGCGCTCGCGCTCGTGGGCCTCCATGGCGTCGCGCAGCCGTGTGGGGCCGGGGCCCGCGCCGTCGAGCGCGCCCTTCGCGCCGTCCGGCACGCCCCTCGCATCCCCGTGCGGGGAGCTCGGGGACGCGGCCGCCGGGGCGGGCGCCTGAGACGGTTGCACCGGAAGGGTAGGCTCATGCGAGGGACGGGTGGGATCGGCCAGCGGGGAGAGGAGCAGGTGCTCCGGCCCGATGGGCGCCCCGTTGGCGAGGATCACCGCGCGCTCGATCACGTTGCGCAGCTCCCGGATGTTGCCTGGCCAGCTGTGGCGCTGGAGCGCGGCCAGGGCCGCGGGCGAGAGCGGGACGGCCGCGGCGCTCGCCTCGCTGGGGAACAGCTCCTTCGCCGTGCGCTCCGCGAAGAGCTGCGCCAGCGCCGCGACCTCGCCGGGGCGCTCGCGCAGCGGCGGGAGGGTGAGGGTCACGCCGTTCAGCCGGAAGTACAGGTCCTGCCGGAACGCGCCGCGGCTCACCTCGGCCTCGAGGTTGCGGTGCGTCGCCGAGATGAAGCGGACGTCGATCTTCGTGGGGGTCAGGCCGCCGACCCGCATCACCTTCCGCTCCTCGATGACCCGGAGCAGCTTGGCCTGGATCGAGAGCGGCAGCTCGCCGATCTCGTCGAGGAACACCGTGCCCCCCTCGGCCGTCTCGAGCAGCCCCGGCTTCGCCCGGACGGCGCCGGTGAAGGCGCCGCGCTCGTGGCCGAACAGCTCGCTCTCGAGCAGCGACTCGGAGAGCGCGACGCAGCTGAGGCGCAGGAGCGGCCGGCCCGCGCGCGGCGACGCCCTGTGGATCGACTCGGCGAGCACCTCCTTGCCGACGCCCGTCTCGCCGAGGAGCAGGATGTTGATGGGGCCCTTCGCGACGCGCTCGGCCAGCGCGTAGACGGCGCGCATGGCGTCGTCCTTGACGATGACGTCCTTGCGCGCGCCCCGCTCGCCGTCCCTCTGCCGGAGGATGACGCGCGCGGCGCCCAGGTAGATCACGTCGCCGGGCGTGAGCTCGACGGCGCCGCGCGCGGGCGCGCCCTTGCCGACGTCGATGAGGCGCTCGGTCGCCGCGCTGCTGTGTCGGGAGCGCACGCGCGTCCCGTTGCTGCTGCCGAGGTCCTCGAGCCGGAGCGGCGGGCCGAGGTGCAGCACCGCGTGCCGGCGCGACACCGACGAGTCCGGCACGCAGATGCCGGCGTCCTCGTCCCTGCCGAGGACGACGCTCCCGGAGCCCGGCAGCTGCCGCGTGCTCATCGAGCTCTGCGTGATGATCAGGACCTCGAGCGGGCCACCATCGCGGGAAACAAACTCCGGCTCAGCCACATCGCACCCCAGAGTCGCGCCGGGCGCCTGAGGGCGCCCTTCCACTGCACGCGTGCGATCCGTCCCGGGGACCGTTGCGGCAGCTCGCGCAGGACGGCGGCCAGGACCGAGGGCGCGCCTTGCAGGCGGCTGCGTAGCATGGACGCGCGCGCAGGGCGACTGCCGTCGCGCTCGCTTCGCCCGCTCGACCTCCGGCGGCGGCGCAGGGCGACGATCGTCGCCCCGCCGAGGCGGCGCGCTCCCGGCGTCGCGGCGTGGGCGGTAGAATTTGCGCGGATGATCGCGCGAGACCCGTTCGGCTGGGTGGGCAGCACCATCGGCGGCAAGCTGCTGGTGGACGCCGTGGCCGGGGAGGGGGCGTTCGGCGTCGTCTACCGGGCGACGCACCTGGGCTTCCAGGAGCAGGTCGCGGTCAAGTGCTTGAAAATACCCGCGGATCTCTCGCTGGAAGAGCGGGGGGCGCTGCTCGACACGTTCGAGCGCGAGGCGCGGCTGCTGCACCGGCTCTCGCGCCGGACGACGGGCATCGTCCAGGCGCTCGACGTCGCTGCGGCGACCTCGCCGGAGGGCCACTGGACGCCGTACCTCGTCATGGAGTGGCTCGAGGGGGAGACGCTCGCGCAGCACATCGACGCGCGGAGCGCCGCCGGGCGCGGGCCGTACCCCGTCGACGAGGCGATCGAGCTCCTCGCGCCGGCGGTGTCGGCGCTCGCGATGGCGCACGACGAGCGCGTCTCGCACCGCGACATCAAGCCGGCGAACCTGTTCCTCGTCGGGTCGCCCGGCGCGACGACGATGAAGGTCGTCGATTTCGGCATCGCCAAGGTGATCGACGCGTCGATGCCGCTGTCGAAGGCGCTCGTCGAGACGGCGCGCTCGGCGACGCCGGCGCCCAGCGGGGCCGCGACCGAGACGACGCAGGAGCTCGCGGCGTCGCGGACGCTGCACGCGTTCACCCCGCTCTACGGCGCCCCGGAGCAGTTCAACCCGAGGCTGGGCGCGACCGGGCCCTGGACCGACGTGTTCGCACTGGGGCTCATCCTGCTGCAGCTCGCCTCGGGCAAGCAGCCGCTCGACGGGAGCGACTGGGCCGATCTCTACCTCGCCGCCGTCGACCCGCGCAGGCGGCCGTCGTTCGCGGGGCTGGGCGTCGCGGCGAGCCCCGCGCTCGAGGCGGTCATCGCGCGCGCCGTCGCGGTCGAGCCCGCGGCGCGCTTCCGGGACGCGCGGGAGCTCGGCGAGGCGCTCGCGCGCGTCCCGGAAGCGCGCCGCGGCGCCGCGCCGAGGCCCGCCGATGCGCTCTCGGCCACGCTGCCGGACGCCGCCTCCGCGCCCGCGCCGGGGCGAGCGCCGCCCCCGGCCTTCGCGGCGCCCGCGCGCGCCGCGAGGGCCGCGCCGCCGGCGGGCGAGCACCGCGTCTGCACCGTGCTCTCGGCGGAGATCGTGGCCGGCGGCGATGGGCAGGCGCCGCTCGATCCGGAGCAGGAGCTCGAGCTCCGCGAGGCCTGCCTCGCGCTCGTCCGCGCGCGGGTCGAGGGCCTCGGCGGCGTCGTGGACGGCCGCGGCAGCGGCGCCATCTCCGCGCTGTTCGGCGCGCCGCGCGCGAGCGACAACGACGCCGAGCGGGCGGTCCGCGCCGGGCTGGAGCTCGCCGCGATCGACGCGGCGTCGCTCGGCGCAGAGCTGCCGCCGGGGTGCCGGCCGAGGCTGCGCGTGGGCATCAGCACGGGGAGGCTGTTCGTGAGCGGCGCGGCCGGGCCGGGCGCCCCGGTCGACGCCTCCGGCGAGGCCCTGCGGGCGGCCGCGCAGCTCCAGCAGGCCGCCGCGCCGGGCGCGGTGCTGATCGCGCAGCCCACGTTCCGGCAGGTCGCCGGCCTCTTCCAGGTCGAGCCGCAGGGCGGCGACGCGCCGAGCTTCCGCGTCCTCAAGGTCGCGAGCGGATCGATCGCCGGATCCGATTTCCTCGGGCAGGGCACCCGCTTCGTCGGGCGGACGGCGGAGCTGCAGCGGCTCTCCGAGGCGCTGGAGACCGTCGTCGCGGAGCGGCGCGCGATGTTCGTCTCCGTGATCGGCGCGGGCGGCGTCGGGCGCAGCCGCCTCCTGTCGGAGATCCGGTCGATGGCGCCGCCTCTTGCGGGTCCGTGCGTCGTGCTCGGCGCGGCGTGCTCCTCGCTGTCGATGGACGCGAGCTACCACCTCGCCGCGTCGCTCCTGCGCGCCCACTTCCGCGTCCAGGACGACGACGCGCGCGACGTCGTGCTGCGCAAGCTCAGGGCCGGCGTCTCCGGGGCGGGCGCGGGCGAAGGCGCCGGCGGCGCGCCCCACCCGCTCGCCCTGGAGGACGCGCTGGACGAGATCGCGGCCGTGCTCTGCCCGCGCCGCGCGGCGCCGGCCGCGTCCGCGACCGCGATCGTCCCCGACGAGGGCGGCGCGGACGTCAAGAAGCGGGTGGCCGCGGCCGTCGCGGTGCTCCTGCGGACCGTGGCCGCGCGCGGGGCCGTGGTCGTCCTGCTCGACGACATCCACTGGGCGGACGACGCCAGCCTCGACCTCTTCGACGACCTCGTCGTGCGCCTCTCGGACGCGCCGCTGCTCCTCGTCGGCGCCGCGCGGCCCGAGCTCTACGAGCGGCGGCCGCACTGGGGCGAGGGGAAGGCGAGCCACGCGCGCCTCGATCTCGGCCCGCTGTCGCGGCGGCACGTCGAGGACATGGCCCGCGATCGCCTGCGCCTCGCCGCGCCCTGCTCCGCGGAGGCCGTCCGCGCCCTGGCCGAGCGCGCGGAGGGCAACCCGCTCATTCTGACCGAGACGCTGTACCTGCTCATCGACGTCGGCGCCCTCGAGCGGCGCGGCGGCGAGCCGTGGATCCTGCACGAGGAGAAGCTCGCCCGGCTCTCGTTGCCGGCGACGATCCAGGGCGTCGTCCAGGCGCGGCTCGATCGGCTCGACGGCGAGGCGCGGGCCGTCCTGGCGCAGGCGGCCGTGGTCGGCAGGACGTTCTGGAAGGGCGCGATCGACCACCTCCGCGGCGTCGCGCCGCTCGATGGCGGCGCGTCGAGCACCGCGGACGTGCTGCGCCGGCTCCGGGATCAGCAGATCATCCGCGCGCGCGACGCGTCGACCTTCCCCGAGGACTGCGAGTACGTCTTCGCCGAGGCGGCGACCCAGGAGATCGCCTACGACACGCTCAGCCTCAAGGTGCGCCGCGCGATGCACCGCGCGGTCGCCGCCTGGCTCGACGGCATGTCGGCGGCGCCCCGGGGGCCCGGGGAGGTCGGGGCGGCGCTCGCGGCGCTGCACCACGATCGCGGCGGCGACGCGCGGAGCGCCGCGCTCGCCTACGCCCGCGCCGCGGCGAGCGCGGCGTCGCTCGGGCAGAACGCCGAGGCGCTGCGCCACTTCGAGCGCGCCCGGGAGATCCACGCGCGCGCAGAGGGCGGCCCCGAGGCGAGCGGCCCCGAGGCGCGCGCCGCGTCGGCGGCCGCGTCGGCGGGCGGCGAGCGCCGGCTGTTCGCGTGGCACGAGCGCGCCGGGCTCCTGCTCGACGCCGGCGACGCGCTCCGGCGGGCGGGCCGCCTCGACGAGGCGGAGCGCGCGTACCATGAGGCGCGGGCGCGGATCCTCCGCGTGGAGCGGCGCGCCTCCGCGCCGCCCGCGCGCGACCCGAGCGCGGCGCTGCTCTGGGACGCGCGCGTCGATTACCGCCTCGCCCTCGCGCTCAAGGTGCGCGGCGCGACGGCCGAGGCGCGCGCGCTCGTCGAGCGGGCGATCGCGCTCGCCGAGCGCGGCGGCGCCGCCCCGGAGGCGCTCCCGATGGTCGGCCTGCTCGCGGCGCTCCACCGGCGCGACGGCGATCTCGACGCCTGCCGCGCGGTCGCGCTCCGGAGCCTGCGCGTCTGCGCGACGCTGCCGCCCGGCGACGGCCGCCGCCGCGAGGCCGCGTCGCAGCTGCTCCTCGCGCTCGGGACGGTGTTCTACTCGCGCGGCCGGCTGGTGCAGGCCGAGCGCTGCTACCGCCAGGCCGCGCGCGCGGTCGACGAGCGCGCGTCCCCAGAGGCGCTGAGCTTCGCGCTGAACGGCGTCGCGGCGGCGCTGTTCGCGCGGGGCGACCTCGGCGGCGCCCGCGAGGTGTTCGCCCGCGCGCTCGCGCTGAAGGAGCGGCTCGGCGATCTCCAGGCGATCGCCTCCGGGCACAACAACCTCGCGGAGGTCGAGCTCCGGCTCTCGCGCCCTCGCGCCGCGCTCGAGCACGCGCGGCGCGCGGTGACGCTGGGCGAGCAGGCCGGCGCGGGGGCCGACCTGCCGGACGCGTACCGCAATCTGGCCTCGGCGCTGCTCGCGGTCGGCCACGTCGGCGAGGCGCTCGAGTCCGGCTGCGCGGCGCTGCGCCTCGCCGAGGTGGGCGGCGGGCGCGTGTACCTCGCCGACGTGGCGCTCGGCCTCGCGACGATCTGCCGCGCGGGCCTGCGCGACGCCGCGACGCGCCCTCGCGCCGAGGCCGCCGTCGCGCAGCTCTCCGCCTCGCTGGCGACGCATTTCGTGGAGGGCGAGCTCGCCGCGCGGGCGCGCGAGTGCCGCGCGGTGCTCGCGGGGTCCTGAGGGGCCGCGCCTCTTCTGGTTGGGCAGCGCGGCGTGCCGCGCAGGAGACGTTCGTCATGATCAAGGCTTGGAATCAGGCAGCTCTCGTTCTGACCGCCATGGCCGCGCTCGGCCCGGCGGCGCTCGGGTGCGCGTCGGACCCTGAACCGACGAAGGGCGCGTGCCCGGGCGCGCTCACGGCCTCCGGCGCGTGCATCGGCGTCCCCGCCGGCGCGCTCTGCGGCGGCGACTTCTGCGCCGGGTCCGTCGATTGCGCCGAGGTGATCGAGGTCGCGAGCCCCGCGGCGCTCTCGCCGGCCGCCGCGGCGGCGGAGCCCGGGGCGTGCATCGCGCTCGGCCCCGGCACGTACGGCGCCGTCGATCTGCCGCCCGGCGTGAGCCTGCTGGGCCGGGGCGCCGGCTCCGTGACGGTGGCGGCGGTCTCGCTCGCGGCCGGCGACGGCGCCGTCCTCCGGGGGCTCACGGTCGGCGCGGGCGGCGTCGTGGTCGCGGCCGGCGCGCGGGCGCGGATCGAGGCGGTGCGCGTCGCCGGGAGCGCTGCCGACGGCGTGACGGTCGGCCTCGGCGCGACGCTCGACCTCGTCGACGCGGCGATCGAGGGCTCGGCGCGCTACGGCCTGAGCGTGTTCGACGCCGACCGCGTCTCGGTGGTGCGGTCCGTCGTCTCCGGCTCGCGGGGGCCGGGGCTGTGGGCGCAGTGCACCGGCGGCTGCGACTGCGAGGCGACGGTGGACCTCGAGGTCGAGGACGCGGTCCTCCGCGACAACAAGGTGGTCGGCGTGTCGCTCGTCGGGGCGCGCGCCTCGCTGTCCCGCGTCGAGGTGAGCGGCAACGGCCTGACCGGGTTCGATCCGAGCGGCGGCGTCTCCGTGTCCAGCTGCTCGAGCCTCGAGGCGACGTCCCTCAAGGTGGCCGACAACAGCGGCTTCGGTCTCCTGATCGACGGCGCGAGCGCGGCCATCGGCGGGGACGGCGCGGGGTTCGAGGTGAGCGGCAACCAGCCCGGGATCTGGATCCAGAACACGACGCCGGAGCAGCCCGTCGCGCTCCGCGGGGGCGTCCTCGAGAAGAACAGGGCCATCGGCCTGGGCATGAGCGGCGAGGCGCGCGGCATCATCATCGACGGCATGCGCATCGCCGGGACCTTCGCCGACTCGGCGGTGGTGAGCGCGAGCGGCGAGCAGGCCCAGGAGGTCGTGGGCGACGGCGTGAGCTGGCAGGAGCGGGCGCAGGCGGCGATCCACGGGCTCGTCCTCAGCGGCAACGGGCTCGAGTCCATCAACCCGTCCATCGAGCCGTCGCGCCGGGCGAGCATGCTCATTGACGGCGACGTCGGCCGGGACAGCCGCCTCGGGGCCATCACGCTCGAGGGCGGCGACGAGGAGGCGGGCATCGTGCAGCAGCGCCTGGCCGCCGGCGGCGTCAGCCCGCTGCGGAGCACGGATGTCCCGCGCATCACGACGAGCCCGGACGCGCTCTTCTCCGTGCCCGTCGCGCCCATCGCGCCGGCGGCGCTCGAAGCGCCTTGATGCGCCGGTCGTGCCCGCGGCAGCGACCTGGCACCGGGCTACGCGACCGCGCCCGAGGTGGGTGCGCGAGCGCGTCGAGCCCACAAAAAGCAAGTGGGCCCGCCACACCCGCTTTCCGCTACCGTTGCTCCCTTCCGGGCCTGGCGGGGTTCACGGCGCGCTGTCGGCGGACCCATGAGGTCCAGGCGCTTTCGCCTGACGCACGGACTACGTAGTCGAACCTCGGCGCCGTGTCGAGCCCTATGAAGCGCGCTGCGGCGCCTCGTGGGCGCCACGGCGTCTCGGCCGCGCGGCGAACGCCCGAGGGCCTGCCTCCCCGCGTTCTTCCGCCGAGGGCCATCCGGATGCAGTCGGAGCGCAATTCGGCGCGCGCGCGCGGCAATTCGGCGCGCGCGCGGGGTGGGTGAAGCCGGAGCGCGCGTCGCCCGGGACTTGCCTCGTTCGGGAAGCCCCGTACGCTTGGAGGTGTCGTGGATCCGTTCGATTCCGAGGACGAGGGGCGGAGCAGCCGGCTGATTCCGGTGCTGCTCTTCACCGGCTCCGCAGCGCTGGCCGCGGCCGCGCTCCGGTTCGCCTGGCAGCAGCCGGTGATCATGGCGGCGGTGCTCGGCCTGGTCCTCGCGTTCGCGGCGGCCCGCTGGCTCGCTCGCCGCAAGCTGCGCCGGCTGCTCCGCTCGGGCGACGTGCGCTCGGTGCTGCAGCGCTGGTCGCCGACGCTGCATCGCATCCCGCACCCCGCCACGATGGCGCCGCTCATGACGGCGACGGCGTTCGCCGCCTACGGCTGGGTCGAGAAGGCGCGGGCGGCCATGGCGGCGGCCGAGCGGGGGCCGGCCTGGGACGCGGCGCTCGAGCACCGGCTCTTCCTGGACACGCTCCTCTACACCTTCGAGGGCGATCGCGACGCGGCCCTCGAGCGCGCCGGTCGCCTGGAGCGCCTCCCGCTCCCGAACGTCAGCTCTCCTTTCCGCAACCGGGTGGTCACCTTGCGGGCGGCGGCCGGCGCGCTCGCCCGCGCCTTCGCGCACACGAGCGTGCCGGGCGACCGCGCGCTCCTGGAGCGCGCGAGCGAGGTCAGCCCGCTCGTCTTCTGGGCCATGCGCTACGCCGCGGCCGTCATCGCCATCGACGAGGGCGAGCTCACCCGCGTCGGGGAGCTGCTCGCCAACGCGCCGTCGTGGCCGCAGGAGTCGACGTTCCGCGCCTTCCACGACGAGATCGCCGATCGCGCCGGCCTCCCGCGCCCGGCGAGCGCGTAGCGCGCCCGGCCGTCGCGCGCGGGGCCGCGAGGGGCCCCGCTCGACCGAGGGCCCGCTCAGCCCTGGAACAGCGTGCGGATGTAGCAGTACGCGCGCGCCTCGGGGGCGGCGCTCTCGGCGCCGTGCGGCGGGTCCGGCACGAACGCACCGAGCGCGCCGAGCGCGCCGTCGATCGCGAACGTGCGCAGCACGATCCTCGCGCGCGCGCCCGCGAAGCACGGCTTGCGGTAGGCGACCTCGACCCTGCGGGCGAGCACCGCCGTGCCGTGCCCGTGCTGCGCGAGGCGCCGGAGCGCCGCCTCCGCGAAGAGCCGCGGGTACACGAGCGAGTTCACGTGCTGGTTGCCGTCCGTGTGATCCAGGCCGAACGCGATCGGGATCGGATCCAGCGTCGGCTCCGGGTCGAACGGCTCCGCGCCCGCCGGCAGCCCCATCAGCGCCTCCGGCGAGCGCCAGGCGTAGCGCTCCGGCGGGACCGGCGGCAGGTCCTGCGCGTCGAAGCGCAGCACCTTGCGCGCGCCGGGCTCGGCGAAGGGCCGCGTGAACACGTGCTCCGCGAACACCCGGCCGACCTGGATCGGCTCGCCGGCGCCGGGCGGCGGCGGGCCGTAGGTCCGGCTGCGGCGCGCGCTGGCCGAGAGCCACATGGCCAGGATCAGCCGGTTCACCTCCGACGCGGCGTCCTCCGTGCGCGCGAGCTGGTAGCTGCCCTTGAGCGCTAGCGGCTCCCGCGCCGCGACGGGGCCGTCGCCGCCCTCGATGATGAGGCGGGTGAGGATCGGGATGATCCCCTGCGTGGTCATCAGCGCCTCGACGGGGCTCGCTCGCAGGAGCTTCACCCAGATCGCGGGCCCGAGGCCGTGCGGCAGCGCGTCCAGCATCACCCGTCCGTTCTGGCTGACGTCTTCGAAGCGGAGGTGCATGACGGCGGTCGCCTGCTGCTGCTCGGGGACGTGGGGCTCGTCGGGGAAGTAGTGCATGGCTCCTCTCCATAGCTGACGCAAAAGCGCGCCGCATGGCCGCGCGCGTGGTCGACGATCGCGCGGCCCCGCGGGACGGGGGCGGCGGCGCGCGCGTATGGTACGATCGGCGCGTGACGCTCCTGAAAATCGCCCACATCGGCAACCCCGTCCTCAGGCAGCGAGCGCGCGAGGTCACGCCGGAAGAGCTCTCGTCTCCCGCCATGCAGGCGTTCATCGACGACCTGGTCGAGACGATGCGCGACGCGAACGGCGCGGGCATCGCCGCCCCTCAGGTCCACGCGCCGCTGCGCATCTTCGCGGTCGAGGTGCAGAACAACCCACGGTATCCGTACAAGCCCAACATCCCGCTCACGATCGTGGTCAACCCCGTGATCGAGCCGCTCACGCAGGAGACGTTCGAGAACTACGAAGGGTGCCTGAGCGTCCCGAACCTGAGGGGCGTCGTCGATCGGTACACCGAGATCCGCCTGACCGGCCTGGATCGCGACGGGAAGCCGATCGACCGCGTCGTGCGCGGGCTGTCGGCGGGCACCTTCCAGCACGAGAAGGACCACGTCGACGGCGTGCTCTTCGTCGATCGCGTGAAGGATCCCCGCACGCTCTGCACGTGGGCGGAGTTCGACCGCTACCACAAGCAGCCCTTCGTCGAGCGCATCGTCCCGTTCATCCAGCGGATGGGCGGCTGAGGTGCCTCGCCGCGCGGAGCCTGCGCGATGCCCCTGAGCGCGGAGCCTGCGCGACGGCCCCGCGCCGCGCGCGCGCTCGCCGCGCTCTCGCTCGGCGCGCTGGCGCTGCTGCCCCTCTCCGCGTGCGATCCCAGGGAGGCGGCGACGGCCGCGAAGGCGTCGGCTCCGGCCGAGCGCGCTCCGGCGGCGGTCACCCTCCTCTACACGACCGACGAGCACGGGTGGCTCCTGCCCACCGCCGAGGGGGGCAAGGTCCTCGGCGGCGCGGCCGAGGTGCTGGCCGTGTGGCGCTCGCGCGAGGGCCATTGCGCGGGCCCTGCGCCCGGGGCTCCGCCCGATCTCCCGCCAGCGCCGGCCTGCGAGGACCCGTCGACGCTCGCGCTCTCCGGCGGCGACAACTGGACCGGCCCCGCGCTCTCTTCCTATTTCATGGGCGCGCCGATGGCCGACGCGATGGCGCGGATGGGCTACGCCGCGTCGGCCTTCGGAAATCACGAGTTCGATTTCGGCAGGGACGCCTTTCTCCAGAACCGGACACGGTCTCGCGCCACCTACCTCGCGGCGAACCTGCGCGTGACCGATCCGGCGCTCTCCGCCTTCGCGTTGCCTTCCTTCGCCGTGTTCGAGCGGCGCGGGGTGCGCATCGGCGTCGTCGGCCTCTCGACCTCGCGCACCCGCGAGGCTGCGACGGCGAGCCGCTTCGAGGGCATCGATTTCGAGGGCGAGGAGGCGGCGCTCTCGCGCGCCATCCCCGAGGCGTGGCGCGCCGCGCCCGACGCGCTCGTGCTCGTCGCGCACCAGTGCCAGGACGTGCTCGAGCCGATCCTCGCACGTCACCCCGAGTGGCGCCTGTCCTTCGTCGGCGCGGGGCACTGCCACAAGAGGGCCGAGCTGCGCGTGGGCGGCGTGCCGCTCGTCAACCCCGGCTGGCGGCTGCGCAGCTACGCCCGCGTCTCGCTCGAGATCGACCCCCGCCGTCCGCTCCAGCAGCGCGTGCTGTCGGTCGCCGCGGAGGTCGTCGACGTGGCCCACCCGGAGGGCGCGCCCGCGGCCCCGCCGGACGAGCCGCTCTCCAGGGCCGCCGCAGGCTGGCAGCGCGAGCTGGACGCGGCGCTCGGCGAGCAAATCGGGTATTCGAGCGACGGAATGGAGCGCGACTCCGCCGAGATCCAGCGCTGGATCGCGGGGTCGTGGCGCGAGCAGCTCGGGGTCGACGTCGCGATCCTCAACAAGGACGGCATCCGGCAGGCCGTCCCCAGGGGGCCCATCACGAAAGCGACGGTGTTCTCCGTCCTCCCGTTCGACAACAAGCTCGTCATCTGCTCGCTGCGGGGCAGCGACATCCTCGAGACGCTCCGCCACCGCGACGCGGTGCTCGTCGGCCTATCGCCCTCGACCGGCGGTCGTTATGTCCTGCACGACGGGCGCCTCTTGGACGAAAACCGCCGCTACACCGTCGCGACGATCGATTTCCTTTACTACGGCGGGGACGGCTTTCGCTTCCAGGCGCAGGACCCCTCCCCGCAGTGGACCGGCCTCGACTGGCGCGCGCCGGTGATCGCGTGGACCAAGGCGCTCGGCACGAGCGCGAGCGCCCCGCTGGACGCGCGCTTCCGCTAGCGCCCGGCCGCACGCCCGCGCTCGGCGCGGGGCGTGCGGCGCGCTGGCGTTCGGCTCAGGAGCCGCCGCCGGTCCGCTCCTCGCGCTCGATCTGCTCCTGGTAGGCGACGCTGTAGCGCGCCCACGGGCGCAGCTTGAGGCGGCGGTACCCGATGGGCTCGCCGGTGCCCTCGCACATCCCGTAGGTCCCTTCCTTCATCTTGGCGAGCGCGCGATCGATCTCGGCGAGCACCCGGACGTCGCGCTCCAGGAGCTTCGACGTCAGCGAGGTTGCGCCTTCGGCGTTCGCCTCGTCCATCTCGTCGCCCACCTCCCGCGAGACGTCGCGCTCTGCGTGCTGCCGCTCGTCGATGTTGGCGACGAGGCTCGCCCGGCGCTCCTCGAGCGCCTGCTTGAGCTCGCTCAGCTGCTCCGGCGTCAGCTCGGGCAGATCGGAGTCGTCCGCATCGGGCGCCGGGCGGCGCACGGGCGGCCTCGGCATGGGGGCTGCCGTCGTGGCGTTCCCGGACGTCTCCGGTCGCGCCGGGCTCGTTCCGTCGCGACTCGCACCTTCACGGTTGTTCATGGTTTCCTCTCATCTCTTCGGGGAGCTGGGCAATTCGCATACCGGTCTTGAACGTGGGCGGAGGGCGCACGCGGCGCGTGCGTCCTCCGGAGGACACGACCGAGCAGGAGCGGCCACGCTGGGCTCCCGCTGTGATAGCGCATCCGCGGGCTTATGGCTTCGTGATGCCGGCCATCTGGAGCCCCGCCGCGAGGAGGGCGCCGATGTCCTCGAGCACGGGCTTGGACACGTTGATGGCGATCTCGGCGCGCGGCGCGGCGCCGCCCTGCTCCTGCGTCGTGATGAACATCAGCCCTTCGCCCTTGTGGGGGAGCTTCGCCAGCGCCTCGCCGAACCGCCGCGCCTCCGGCGGCAGCGCCATCGGGGCCGCGCCGGGGCTGTCCAGGGTCGTGAGGACGCTCTGCAGCGTGCGCGTGATCGGGGCGAGCGTCGAGAATCCACCCGAGACGAACTTCCCGGTCTTCAGCTTCTCGAGCCCCGGACGCGACGCGAGCGTGTCGGTGTCGGTGGCGCCCGCCTTCACCATGGCGAGCCGCCTCAGCAGCTCGCGCTTGTCGTGGCCGAATGCGATCCACGTCGTCTTCTCGTCGCCCATGAGGAGGAGGTGCAGCGTCACCGTGGCCTTGGGCTTCGGCTTGGCCTTGCCGGCGGGGGCCTGCGCCGCGTCGGCGTCGGGCGACGGCAGCTCGCTCGTGATCTGGATCTCGACGGCGAGCGACGTCTTCCCGAGCTCCTTCGGCGCCTGCACCGTCTTGACCGTCGGCAGGTCCTTCGGATCGACGTCGAGCTCCGGGAGCCGCTTGCGCAGCGCGGGCGTGTTGTAGGCGGCGACGGCGTTCTTCAGGTACTTGATGAGCGCGTCCGGCGCCTCCTCGAACCCGAACAGGTTCCAGCCGACGAAGCCGCCCATCATGCCGTCGAGGATCTCGTTCGGCGAAGGCTTGCCGGCCTTCGCGGCGGCGGGAGGCGCGTCGACGTACCCGTGCGCGGACACGCTCGGCGTCCGGTTGATCGGCAGCGACAGGACGTCGGCGAGCGCCTTGCGATCGGCGGGCTTGCCGATCTTCTCCTTCTCGAGCCACCCCTCGAGCATCTCGCGCAGCGTCTTCAGGATGCCGGTGTAGTGCGCCGGGTCGTAGCCGTGGTCGAAGAAGGCGCCGTGGCTGTCCTTCGGCACGCGCCAGTAGAGCGCCGGCGCGGGGGCGGCGCGGCTCGCGCCGTCGGCCATCGTCTTCGCGAGCCACGACGACTGGCCCCGCAGCTCCAGGGCCGCCGTGAGGTTCACGCAGGTCTGGTTGTCGACCTTCAGATCGACGATCGCCTTGCTCGCGTCGTTGATCAGCGCCTCGAGCTCCGCCTGGACGGCGGTGGTCGCGTCGGTGAGCGCCCGGTCGAACTGGGGCTGCCCGATCGAGAGCTGGCTCTGCGCGAGGATCGGGAGCCCGCCGAGCTGCTGCTTGGCCATGTCGCCGTACTTCGTGCTGAGCGGGACGAAGCGGACCTCGCCGTGGAGGTCGCGCGCCTCGGGCGAGAGCGTCGGCAGCGTGCGCGCGAGGTACGGCCCGAGCGTCGTCACGTCCCGGTCTCGATCGCCGCAGAGGAGCCGCGCCGGCGTCGAGCCCGCGGACGCGGCGAGGAAGCAGCTCGACGACGCGGGCTCCTTGCCGCCGATCTTCCACATGCCCGGCTTCACCTCGGTCAGGGTGGCGCCGGCCTCGAGCGCGCCCCTGGCCCGCTCCAGCGACGTGAGCCCGAGCGACACGGCCGCGACCGGGTTGCCCCGCTTCGAGCTGTCGTCGAGCGCGACGACGAGGTGGACCGGCGCGTCGAGCGCGACCACCGCGGCGAGCTGGTTCGCGTCGATCGAGGGGCTCACGAGCTCGCTCAGGACGCCCGCGGAGAGCCCCTGCGCGCCCGCCTCGGCGAGCGCCGGCGGCAGCCCGGCGCAGGCGGCGACGCTCGACAGCGTGGCCGCCGGGTTGCTCCAGCGGAGCACGCCCACGATGTCGGCGGGCTCGGCGACAGGGGAGAGATCGAACGCGGGGCTCGCGGGCTGGGAGGGCCCGGCCTTGACCTCGCCTTGTGCTCCTGCCGGCGTGGCAGGCGTGGGGGCCGGCCCGCAGGCGACGGGACCGGCCATCAGGACCAGGGTGGCGAGCGGCAGGAGAGTTCGCATGAGCGCCGGTTATACGGCCCCCGGACATCCGAGTCGACGCCCAAGGAGCGCGCGGGCGGGGGAGATGGCGGTCCGCGCCGCCTCGGGGGGTGAGGCGCGGCCTCAAATGCAAACGAGCGCGGACGAAGCCGCGCTCGTTGCTCGTTCATCGTTGTGCCAGCCGCGCCAGCACCCTCGGGGACGTCGGTCGCGTGAGTCGCGTGAGCCGCGTCGGTTACGTCGGTTACGCCGGTTGCGCCGGCGTAACCGCTCGATGAGCGCTCACCCCGCGGCGATCAGTTCGACTCCTCGAACTCCGCGTCGATGACCGAGTCCTTCCCCTTGCCGCCGGCGGGGGGCGGCGGCTGGCCGCCCGCGGCGCCGGGCGCGGCGCCCCCGCCGTCCTGCGGCGGGCCGGCCTTCTCGTACATGACGCTCGCGATGCGGTGCGCCTCCTTCTCGAGCCGCTCCAGCGCCGCGGTCACGGCCGCGTCGTCCTGCTTCTCGATGGCCGACCGGCTCTCGGCGATGATCCCGTTCAGCGCCGAGACGTCGCTCTCCGGCAGCTTCTCCTTGTTCTCGCTGATCGTCTTCTCCAGCGTGTAGCAGAGGTTGTCGAGCTTGTTGCGCCGCTCGATCTCCTCGCGGCGCCGCTTGTCCTCGGCCTCGTGCGTCGCCGCCTCGCTGACCATCCGGTTGATCTCGTCCTCCTTCAGGCCGCCCGACGCGGTGATCGTGATCCGCTGATCCTTGCCGGTGGCGGTGTCCTTGGCGTGCACCGACAGGATGCCGTTCGCGTCGATGTCGAAGGTCACCTCGATCTTCGGCACGCCGCGGGGCGCCGGCATGATGCCTTCCAGGTGGAAGCGGCCCAGGGTCCGGTTGTAGCGGGCCTCGGTGCGCTCGCCCTGGAGGACGTGGACCTCGACGCTCGGCTGGCTGTCGGTCGCGGTCGAGAAGATCTCCTTCTTCTGCGTCGGGATCGTCGTGTTCCTCGCGATCATCACGGTCATCACGCCGCCGAGCGTCTCGACGCCGAGCGAGAGCGGGGTGACGTCGAGCAGCACGAGGTCCTTCACGTCGCCCGAGAGCACGCCCGCCTGGACCGCGGCGCCGACGGCCACGACCTCGTCCGGGTTCACGCCCTTGTGCGGCTCCTTGCCGAAGAACTTCTTGACCGTCTCCTGGACCAGCGGGATGCGGGTCGAGCCGCCGACCAGGACGATCTCGTCGATCTGCTGCGGCGTCTTCTTCGCGTCCGCGAGCGCCTTGCGGGTCGGCTCGAGCGTGCGCTCGATGAGCGGCCGGATCATCTGCTCGAGCTTCGCCCGGGTGAGCTGCTTCTGGAGGTGCTTCGGCCCCGAGGCGTCCGCGGTGAGGAACGGCAGGTTGATCGTCGTCTCCTGCACGTTCGACAGCTCGATCTTCGCCTGCTCCGCGGCGTCCTTGAGCCGCTGCACGACCATCTTGTCGTTCGAGACGTCGATGCCCGTGTCCTTCTTGAACTCGGCCGCGAGCCAGTCCATGACGAGGTGGTCGACGTCGTCGCCGCCGAGGTGGGTGTCGCCGTTGGTCGAGATGACCTGCACGACGTTGTCGCCGACCTCGAGGATCGAGATGTCGAACGTGCCGCCGCCGAAGTCGTAGACGGCGATGACCTGCTCGTTCTTCTTGTCGAGCCCGTACGCGAGCGCGGCCGCCGTGGGCTCGTTGACGATGCGCTTCACCTCGAGGCCGGCGATGCGGCCGGCGTCCTTCGTGGCCTGCCGCTGCGCGTCGTTGAAGTACGCGGGCACGGTGATGACGGCCTCGGTCACCTTCTCGCCGAGGTAGTCCTCCGCGGCCTTCTTCAGCTTCTGCAGGACCTTCGCCGAGACCTCGGGGGGCGACAGCTGCTTGCCGCGCACCTCGATCGATGCGTCGCCGTTCTTGCCCTTGCTGACCTTGTACGGGACGCGCTTCGTCTCGTCCTGCACCTCCTCGGCGCGGCGACCCATGAAGCGCTTGGCGGAGTAGATGGTGTTGGTGGGGTTCGTGACCGCCTGGCGCTTGGCGATCTGCCCGACGAGCACCTCGCCCTTGTCGTCCCAGGCCACGACGGACGGCGTGAGGCGCGAGCCCTCCTCATTCACGATGACCTTGGGCTCCTTGCCCTCCATCACCGCGACGACGCTGTTGGTCGTGCCGAGATCGATGCCGATGATCTTGCCCATGACGTTGAACCCTCCGAGGAATGTTTGCGCGACGGCTTGGTCGCCGCCGGGGGGGCGAGAAGACCCGACCGGCCAGCAGGGCCCGGCTGACAGCTGCCGCGAGCCCCTGCTCCAGAGCCGTCAAAAACCGCTGGGAATTCGGATACTTTCGCCGGATTTCGCGAGCTCGCTGGCTCGCGACCGCGAAACTAACCATGTGCATCCGAGCGTCAACGCCGCCCCTAGCAATTGTCGTGCGCGCGGGCCAGCCGGGCCGGACGCTTGACGGGCGCGCCCTCGGGCCGCACGTAGAGCGTCCGCCTTCCGCGCCGTCGAGCGCCTCGAGCCGGCGCTCCGGTTCGAGGTGCCGCGTCGGCGCGGAGCGGAGGGCTCCGCCGGCCACGCCAGGACCTCTCCGGCCGCGCGCTGTCCTCACGCAACCCGCGCCGAACGCCCGTCCGGCAGACTCCGGCGCGGGAGCACGCCGCGGGAGCACGTGAAGACGCGGCGCGCCGGAGGGGCTTCTTGCGGTCCGAGACGCCCTGAGCTATAGGCGCCCTCCCTCGCAACACCCGAAGGACTCACCATGAAGCCCGGCATCCACCCCGAGTACAAGGCCTCCACGATCACCTGCGCGTGCGGCGCCGTCGTCGAGACCCGCTCCACCCGCGGCAGCTTCACGACCGACGTGTGCTCCGCCTGCCACCCGTTCTACACGGGCAAGCACAAGATCATGGACGTCGCCGGCCGCGTCGACCGCTTCCGCAAGAAGTACGCGACCGCTGGCAAGTAGGCGGCGGCTCGTCCCCTCCTCGACATCCCTTCTTTACAGACACGCCCGTCACGCCGCCCCGCCCGGGGCGTGGCGGAGGCCCGCGCTCGTCCCGAGCGCGCCGGCCGGCCCGAGCGGCCGACCCGCGCAGCGCGAGCGGCCGAGACGGCGCGCGCGCTGGACGACGGACGACGTCGCCCATCCACCTTTCGCGGCGCTGATCGGCCAGGCCGATGCGAAAGCCGTGCGATGCGCTAGATTGGAACGCGTATGAGCGATCAGCCTGCACGTCCGTATATCGGCGGCCAAGCGGTGATTGAGGGGGTCATGATGCGATCGCCGAGCTCGGTCGCGATCGTCTGCCGACGCCGCTCGGGGGAGCTCGTGGTGCGCGAGCAGCCGATGACCGCGGTCTCCAAGGGGCCGCGCACGTGGCCGTTCGTGCGGGGGGTCGCGACGCTCGTGGAGTCGCTGCGCCTCGGGTCCCAGGCGCTCCGCTGGTCCGCCGATCTCTACGAGCAGGATCTGGCGGCCGAAGAGGCGGCCTCGGCCAAGGGGCCGGCCTCCAGGCGCTCGAGCGCCGGCTCGGCGAGCGGAGCGAGCCTCACCTCCCTGGCGCTCAGCATGGCCGCGATCGCGACGCAGGACGGCGAGCCCGCGCAGGTCGCGGGCGGCCCGGCGCCCGGCGGCAGCGGCGCAGACGGAAGCGACGGAAAGAAGAGAGGCGGGGGGATGGGCATCATCCCGATCCTCTTCGCGGTCCTGCTCTTCGTGGCGGCGCCTCAGGCCGGCGCCGAGCTGGTCAACAAGGTCTTCGGCCTCGGGCTGGAGGTCACGTCGCCGGGGTTCCAGGCGATCACCGGCGTGGCGAAGCTCGCCATCGTCGTCGCCTACCTCCTGCTGATCCGCCAGATCGCCGAGGTCCGGCGCGTTTTCCAGTACCACGGGGCGGAGCACAAGGCGATCTCCACCTACGAGGCCCGCGAGGCGCTCGAGGTCGAGAACGCGCGCCGCAAGACGGCCATGCACCCGCGCTGCGGGACCACGTTCCTGGTGATGGTGGCGCTCGTGTCGATCGTTGTGTTCTCGGTGGCCGGGGCGTCCCTCGGTGCGTTCCTGCCCAAGCTGCCCGGCGGCCGGCTCGTCGAGAGCGTCGGCTTCTTCTTGATGAAGCTGCCGTTCCTCCCGCTGATCGCCGCGGTGACCTTCGAGATCCAGCGGCTCTTCGCGCGCTATTGCACCACCGGCCCGCTCCGCGTGCTGCTCTGGCCGGGGTTCCTGGTCCAGAAGATCACGACGGCGGAGCCGGACGACGCGCAGCTGGAGGTCGCCCTCGCCTCGCTCCGCGCGACGCTCTGGCGGGAGGCGTCGGTGACCGCGCCGGTCCAGCCCGATCGGGTGTTCGCGGACTACTCCAAGGTGCTGGCCGACCCCGGCTACGCTGGCGCCCACGGCTAGCGCGCGCCGGCGCCGCCGCACGCCGCCGCCGTCCAACTCCGCGTCGTCTTCGGATTGCAGATGCTACCTATCGCGAAACTCGAGGCGGTCCAGCGCCGCTTTCAGGAACTCGAGCACCTCATGTGCAGCCCGGCGGTGCTCTCCTCCCCGGCCGAGCTCCAGCGGCTCAACCGCGAGCGGACCGAGATCGAGCCCGTGGTCGTCGCCTTCGCGCGGCTGCGGGACGTCGACCGGCGCATCGCCGAGGACCGCGAGGCGCTGAGCGATCCCGACCTGTCCGAGCTCGCCCAGGCGGAGCTGCCCGAGCTCGAGACGGAGCGGGAGCGGCTCGCCAGCGAGCTCGAGGTGCTCCTCCTGCCGAAGGACCCGAACGACGCGCGCAACACCGTGATCGAGATCCGGAGCGGCGAGGGCGGCGAGGAGGCGGCGCTCTTCGCCGCCGACCTCTTCCGCATGCTCTGCCGCTACGCGGAGACGAAGCGGTGGAAGGTCGAGGTGCTCAACCTGAGCGAGGCCTCGGCCGGCGGCTACAAGGAGGTCGCGGCGCTGATCTCGGGGCAGGACGTCTACTCCCACCTCCGTTACGAGGGCGGCGTGCACCGCGTGCAGCGGGTCCCCACGACGGAGACGCAGGGGCGGATCCACACCTCGACCGCGACCGTCGCCGTCCTGCCCGAGGCGGACGAGGTCGACGTGCACATCGACGACAAGGACCTGGAGATCTCGATCGCCGCGTCGGGCGGCCCCGGCGGGCAGGGCGTCAACACGACGAACAGCGCCGTGCAGATCAAGCACCTGCCGACGGGCATGATCGTGAAGTGCCAGGACGAGCGCTCCCAGCTGAAGAACAAGGCGAAGGCGATGAAGGTGCTCCGGAGCCGGCTGCTCGAGATCGAGCAGCGCCGGCAGGAGGAGGCCCAGAGCGCGGAGCGAAGGACCATGGTCGGCACGGGGGAGCGCGCGCAGAAGGTGCGGACCTACAACTTCCCGCAGAACCGGGTGACGGATCACCGGATCGGCCTCACGCTGCACAAGCTCGACAAGATCATCGAGGGGGATCTCGACGAGCTCATCGGCGCGCTGCGCACGCATCGCCAGGCGGAGCTCCTGCGGCGCGGCGGGCTCTCGGGGCCCGCCGGCGGCGCGGTGGAGCCCTTAACGTGAGGGGGACGCCGCCCATCGATCTGGAGGCGCTGTTCGTCGCGCTCGTGCTGGCGCCGTCCACGTTCTCGCGGAACCGGTTTTACTCGCTCTACGCCGATCCCGAGGCGCGCCGGGTGCGGCGGCGGGCGGCGCTGCTCAGGAGCATCGTGCGGCAGCTGGTCGGCGGCGCGGGCCGCGCCGGGCTCGCGCCCGCGGCGAGCGGCGGCGCGCTCCTCACCTACGATGTGCCGTCGCTCGGGCTGAAGCGCACCGCCGCGCTCGACGACCTCGAGCTCGCCGTGCTCCGCATCGCGGTCGCGCGCGGGACGGTCCCCCGCGCCGTGCAGCAGGACGGCGGGGGCGCCGCGCCGAGCCCGCCGTCGGGCGCCGCGCTGCCCGACGACCTGCTCCCCGAGCCGGCGGACTCCTCGCGGATCGAGAGAGCGCTCGCCCGGCTGCTGCCCAGGGAAGGGCAGGGCGGCGCGCTGGAGGCCCCCGGCCAGGGAGAGCCGGGAGAGCCGGACCCGGCGACCCGGGCGCTGCCCCGCGACCGGGAGCGGCGCGATACGCAGGCGCCGTAGTACCGCGGGTCGGAAATCCCGCCGGGGATCTGCCTCGCGAGCGGAGGGAGATCTCAACGCAAGGGCGCCAAGACGCAAAAATATTCGTCTTTTTGCGCCTCTGCGTCTTTGCGCCTTTGCGTTGAGCTCTCTCTCCGGATCCGTGCCCGGACTGCTGGTGGGTGGAGCTGGCGCTGCGTGATAGGGGTTCCTGACGCGCGGTACGACGCGGTACTAGGAGGCGACCATGTGCATCTTCTGCAAGATCGCGAAAAAGGAGATCCCGTCGAAGGTCGTGCTCGAGGACGAGCACGTCATCGCCTTCCACGACCTGAACCCGCAGGCGCCCACGCACGTGCTCGTCATCCCGAAGCGCCACATCGCCGGGATCGCCCAGGCCGCGCCCGAGGACGAGGCCGTCCTCGGGCGGCTGCTGCTCGCCGCGCGGCAGGTCGCAGAGAAGACCGGCATCGCGGAGGGCGGCTTCAGGACCGTCGTGAACAGCGGCGCGAACGCCGGCCAGACCGTCTTCCACCTCCACGTCCACGTCATCGGCGGCCGGCCCATGGCCTGGCCCCCCGGCTGAGCCGGCCAGCGCCGGCGCCGCTCAGCGGACGTCGCGGGCGGCGCTCACCACGGCGTCGAGCCACGCCGCCTCGGCCTGGCCGAGCGGCGGCTGCCGCGGCAGCGAGGTCGGCAGCGCGCGCGGCCGCGACGCGCCGTGGGCGCGCAGGTGCACGGAGGTGACGGCGCCGACGCGCCCGCCCACGCCGAGGAACAGCGCGAAGAGATCCGGGCCGACGGCGCGCCGCGGGGCGGGGCGCACCGCGAGCTCGGCGCCCGACGCGAGCCGCGCGGTGAAGCCGGCGACGAGGTGATCGACCGGATCGCTCCACGGATCCGGCGCGCCGGGGGCGCCCGCCGCGATCCACGCGTCGAGCGTGAGCTCGCGCGAGGCCGCGTCGAAGTCGAGCCCCAGCGTGAGGCCGCGCTGCTCGAGCGCGCGCTCGACCTCGCCGAGGCGAGCCTCGCCGGCGGCGTGCACGAGCAGCGCGTCGCGGTCGATCACGGGCGACGGGGGGGGCGGCGGCACCGGGCGGCGCGCGGCGCGGGCGGCGTCGCGCGGGAGCAGGTTGCCCGGGTTCATGATGCCGGCGGGGTCGAAGACGCCCCGGAGCGCGTGGACGACGTCGGCGCCGAGGCCGAGCTCGGCGCCGAGCCGCGGCGCCTTGCTGCGGCCGACGCCGTGGTGGTGCGAGAGCGTGCCGCCGGCGTCGATCGCGGCGTCGAGGGCCGCCCGCCAGGCCGCGTCGTACTTCGCCTCGGCCGCCGCCACGGTCGGCGCGCTGCCCGCGAAGGTGAAGTAGATGCTGCAGCCGTCCGGGTAGGCGTGGGACAGGTGCGCCATCACGAAGACGTGGCGCCCGAGCGCCCCGCGCACCGCGCGGTAGAGCGCGTCGAGGCGCGACCAGGGCGCGGCGACCTCCATCGTGTCGCTGAACGCGCCGGCCATGAAGACAGGCGCCTGGCGGTAGCTCACGCTGTAGCGGTGCGCGAGCCAGTGGCGCGCCGGCTCCTCGCCGAGCGGCCTGGCCCCGGCGCGCCCGGCGATCGCCGCGGCGCGGGCGAGATCCTCGGCGCTCGCGCGCGCGGTGCCCTCGAAGATGAGGATGAGCGTCGCGCCGCGGAGCACGCGCGACCCGACGGCGTCCACGGCCTGGTTGAGGAGCCCCGGCGCGCGCAGGAGGCCGCGCAGCACGGCGGCGCCGGTGCCCGGGCCCCGCGCGCCGCGCGCCCGCGCGGCCGGCCCCTCGGTCGGCTCGTCGCCCGCGCCGGCGTGGCCGCGCTGCCGGCGCACCGCGCCGAGCCGGGCCATGAAGGAGTCGAACGGGTCGTAGAGCCGCGAGACCGCCGGGCGAAGGCCGGCCTGGAACATCTCGCGCATCGCGTTCCACCCGGCCTCCAGCGTGGGGAAGGAGAAGGCGGCGAACGCGCGCGCCGGCGGGGCGGGGTGCAGCCGGAGCGTCGCGGCGGTGACCACGCCGAGCACGCCCTCGCTGCCGATGAGGAGCGGCGTCAGATCCGGGCCGCGCGTCCGCCGATCGAAGCGGACGACCTCGCCGCGGCCGACGACGCACTCGAGCGACGCGACCATGTCCTCGATCTTGCCGTAGAGCCCCGAGCACTGGCCGGCGCTGCGCGCCGCGACCCAGCCGCCCACGGTCGAGCAGAGGATCGACGACGGGAAATGGCCGAGCGTGAAGCCCTCGGCGTTGAGCTCCTCCTCGAAGCGGATGCCGAGGGCGCCGGCCTCGATCTCGACCGAGGGGGCCTGGCGATCGAGCGAGCGGCGGCGGGAGAGCCGCTTCAGGTCGAGCACGACCGTGCGGTCGTCCGGCAGGACGCCGCCGCACACGCCCGAGCCCGCGCCGTACGGCACGAGCGGGAGCCCCTCGTCCGCGCAGAAGCGGACCACCCGGGCGACCTCCTCGGTCGACGCCGGCCAGAGGATCATCCCGGGCCGGTGCTCGGCGATGCGGCCCTCCGTGACGGCGAGGTGGTGCCGCGGCCAGAGATCGCGGGCGTAGGCGATCTGATCGACGGGGGAGGCGCTGGCCGGGATCCCCGGCAGCGCGCGCGAGATCGCGGCCTCGAAGCGCATGCGTCAGGAGCCCCCTAGCGCGTCAGCTGCGCTCGGCAAGGATGATGAGCCGCGGCGACTCCGAGCCGAAGAAGACGCCCGGGTGCGCGGGGTGGCCGGTCACCTCGGTGACCTTGAAGCCGGCTTCGTGGAGCATCTTGCCGAGCTCGTGCAGCCCGTAGAGGCGGATCGAGTAGTCGATCTCGCGCGAGCGGCCGTCCTCGAACATGACCGTGCGCTTCACCTTGAGCCGGCTCGTGAAGAAATCGACCTGCATCTCATCCATGCAGACGCAGCCGTCGCCCTCGAACCAGACGAGGCTCGGCTGGCGGGACGCGACGTAGTCGCGGTTCACGATGTCGAGCAGGAGCATGCCGCCCGCGCGGAGGGCGCGGCGGATGCGGGCGAGCACGTCCGCGTTCTTCTCGTCGTCGAAGTAGCCGAAGCTCGTCGACCAGCAGTAGACGCCGTCGAAGGTCTCCTCGAACGTCATCTCGCGCATGTCGCCCTGGAGGAAGTTCAGCTTCTGGCCGCGGTCCTGCGCGTCGTCGGCGGCGCGGGCCAGCATGGCGAGCGACAGGTCGAAGCCGACCACGCTGTAGCCGCGGCTCGCGATCTCGATCGCGTGGCCGCCCGCGCCGCACGCGAGGTCGAGGATCACGGCGCCCTTCTCGACGCCGAGCCGCTCCTCGATGAAGTCGACCTCGCGGCGAACCACCTTGCTGTCGATCTTGTCGAGCGTGCGCAGGAAGTCGTCGCCGAAGAGCTCTTCCCACCACGGGCGCTTGCGGCGCGCGGCGGGCTCGGTCGACGGGCCGGAGTTCGACTCGAGATCGAGCGGCTTGGCCGCGGGCTGCGCGGGCGGAGCGGAGATGCGCGCCGAGGGATCGCCGTGCGGCGGCGGCACGGACACCGGCGGAGGCGGCACCGACGTGAACGTCGCGAGATCCGGCGAGGCGAGCGCCTGCGCGCGCGGGCGCCGCGGCGGCGGCGGCGGCGGCGGCGGCGGCGGCGGCTTCTTGGGATGCGCCGCCTGGGCGTCGGCGCGGGCGGCCCGGCCCTCGTCGGTCAGCTCGGGCTCGACCTCCTCCAGCTCGACCTCGCTGCTCTTCGGCGGCAAGGTGATGCGCGTCGGGTCGGCCGGCTGCTGCTCGCCGCCGCCTGCCTCGGGCGGGGCGCTCGTCGCGTTGGCCCTGGCCTCGTCGGCCAGCTCGAGCTCGGGCTCGACCTCCGTGAGCTCTTCCGGGCTCGACCCGGGCCGCCAGTCGAGCGGGCGCGCCTCGATCTCCGGCGCCGACGGCTGGGGCCGCCGGGGCTCGGGCTGGAGGGCGTCGAAGGCGGCGTCGCGCGCCGTCGGCGGGCCCTCCCCCGGGCCCTCCTGGTACGGGTCGAGGCCCAGCACGGTCTGGCGCGAGTCCGGCCCGCTCCGGAACTGGAGCGGCGGCCACTCGTGCTCGGTCGGGTCGGTCAGCAGCGGCGGCCTGGCGGGCTCGGGCTGCGGCTCGGCCTGCGAGGTGACCGGCGGCAGGTTCGACTCGATGCTGAGGATCTGGAGCGGCCGGATCACCGCGACCGAGTCCGGGTCGATGATCAGCCCCGGCGTCGGCATCGGCGGCACGCTCGAGGACTTCGGCGACGGCCGCGGGACCGCCCGCGGCGCGACCAGCTCCGCCAGGTTCGGCGGCGGCGCCGGCTTGCTGGCGGTCTTGGGCACCTCGATCGCCGGCTCGCTGGGGGGCCTCGCGGCGGCGCTCAGCCATCCGTCGTCCTCCACCTCATCGAGCCCCAGCGATCGCGGCGTCGCCGTGTCCGCTTGCGCGACGCCCGAGTCGAGCGCGGCGCCCGAGTCGAGCGCGGCGCCCGAGTCGAGCGCGGCGCCCGGATCGTCGCCCTGCTGCGCCGCGTCTCCGGGCACGTTCACGAGCCGCCGCGAGCGGCGGCGCGCGGTCTTCGCGCCGTCGCCGCGCTCTGCCTCCGTGGCCCGCTCCACCTCCGCGGCCAGCGATTGCCAGGCCCGCCTCGAGGTGGGCGTGGCTGGCAGGGGGGTGCCGTGGCGCGAGCGCTCCGTCGGCGGCCCGGCGATGCGCGGATCGAGATCGAGGTCCGGGATCTCCGAGGGCGGCCGGCTGGAGCTCCCGTCGGCCATGCCCGGGATGACGTCGAGGCGCGGCAGCGGCGTGGTGGTCGCGAGCTGCGGGCGCACGCTGGGCGTGCGCTCGGGCCGCGGAGCGACGGACGAGCGCGCGGGGAGCGAGCCCTCTCCCGGCGGCGCGAGCGCGGCCGCGTTCCCTGCCTCGCCCGGCGGGGGCGCGCCGGACTCTCCGGAGGCGCCGCCTTCCTGGGCGGCCTGAGCCAGGGGGTTGCGCGGCCGCTCGCTCGTCATTGCCTGCCCCCTCCGTCCATCGGCTCACCGTAGAGGACCGGCCCCGGAGCCCTGCTCCAGGGGGGCGACACCCCGCGCTCGACGAACAGGACCGCGGTGGAGCCGAGGTGGAACTTGCCGATCTCCTCGCCGCACGCGACCGGGAGGGCCGGCGAGATCGGGTGCACGCCGAGCGGCACGTCGCGCGCGTCGACGGCGCTCACCGTGATCCGTCCGACGATCATCGCGCCCACCATCACGACCGTCACGCGCCCCTGGCGCTCGGTGTCGATCACGATCGCGACGCGCCGGTTGCGCGCGAACAGGCCCGGGATGTGGCGCTCGCCGATCGCGTTCACCGGGAACAGCTCCCCCGGCATCGAGCGGATGAGGCTCACCTGGCCGGCGACGGGCGAATGGACCCGGTGGTAGTCGCGGGGGGAGAGGTAGACGACCGCGAACTGCCCGCCGTCGTAGCGCGACGCCTCCGCGGGGTCGCCCACGAGGTCCTCCACGCGGTAGGGCTGCCCCTTGATGAGCAGGCGCCCGCCCTCGGTCACGGGGCCGAGCGACTCGATCCGGCCGTCGGCGGGGCTGGTGATGGCTCCGGGATCGGAGCAGACAGGGCGCATCCCCTCGCGGAGCTTGCGCGTGAAGAACGCGTCGAAGCTCTCGTAAGGGCTCGTCAGCACCTCGGCGGCGTCCATGTCGACGCGGTACGCGCGCGCGTAGAGCTTGACCACCGCGTTCAAGACGGCGGCGGGTGCTCTGGCGTCGCAGAGGCGGCCAACGGCCCGGGTAATGCGCTCTCGCGGAAGCACCCGCAACAGCTGTGCGGCGGCGTAGGTGGCAACGGTCATTGTGCGGAGCGGCGGTAACAATGCGGGAAAGAGAGCGGTGCAGGAATGCTAGGCCTCGGGACGGACCTCGGTCAACGCTCGGGTCAGGCGAACCTTTCCGCGCCGGCGCGGTCCCCCCATCCAGCGAAGGAGCTCAGCCTTGACGCGACGCGCGACGCTCAGCGCGATCCGTGGCGCGACGAAAGGCCCGTCCCCCGCGCTCCACGTTTCTCCACGTCGCCGCGAGGGCGTCAACCGCGAAGCGCCGCCCCACGCAAATGGCGGCGCGAGCGCCGGCGGACCGCGCCGGCCGCGCGCTCCATTCTGAAGCGCCGATCCGGACCCGGCGCTGCAACTTCGATCGGCGCGGCCGGGGGCAGCAGAAAAGCGGAGCGATTTCAAGTCCCTGCGCCCTGGCACGCCGCTCGCTGAAGGGAGCCCAGGAGGCACGCGACGACGATGGAGATCAGGTTCTGGGGGGTTCGCGGGAGCATCGCTTCGCCTGGGCCGGAGACGGCGGCGGTGGGCGGAAACACCAGCTGCGTGGCGGTCCGCTGCGGATCGACGCAGCTCATCCTCGACGCCGGGACGGGCGTTCGCAAGCTCGGAGATGCCCTGCTCCGGGAAGGGCCGGTGGAGGCGACGGTGCTGCTCTCCCACCTGCACTGGGACCACATTCAGGGCCTGCCGTTCTTCGTGCCGGCGTACCTGCCGAGCTCGAAGCTGTCGATCGTGGGCAGCGCGCACGGGGCCGGGACCCTCCGCGAGGCGCTCTCGGCGCAGATGGCGGCGCCGAGCTTCCCGGTCCGGCTGGACGAGCTGGGCGCCCAGATCGCCCTGCGCGAGGCGCGGCCGGGCGAGGCGTTCGACGTGGGCGAGGTGCACGTGCGCACCGCCAAGCTCAACCACCCGGGCGGCGTGCTCGCCTACCGCCTCGAGCACGCGGGGAAGAGCCTCGTCTACGCGACCGACACCGAGCACTACGCCTGCGTCGATCCGGCGCTGCGCGCGCTCGCGGACGGCGCCGACGTGCTCATCTACGACGCGCAGTACACCCCGGAGGAGTACCGCGGCGACGCCGGGCGATCGAGGGTCGGATGGGGGCACTCGACGTACATCGCGGGCGCCGAGATCGCGCGGGCGTGCGGCGCGCGTCAGCTCGTACTCTTCCACCACGACCCGCAGCGGACGGACGCTGGCGTCGCCGAGATCGAGCGCCTCGCGCGCGAGCTCTTCCCTGCCTCGGTCGCCGCGCGCGAGGGGCTCTGCATCGACGTCGAGGCCGTCGCGCGGGCCGCGTGATGACGCGGGTGACGACAAGGGCGGCGACCTCTATGCTGGATCCTGCTCCGCTATCCATGTCGCGCCTCTCGCTGCTCGTCGATCTCGCCTCCCTCCTCGCCCGGGAGGTCGACTTCGACGCCCTCCTCGGCACGGCGTGCGAGCGGCTCGCGAAGGCGCTCCGCGCCGACCGCGCCACGATCTGGCTCGTCGACGCGGAGCGCGGCGATCTCGTCACGCGCGTCGCCGTCCTGCCCGAGCTCCCCGCGCTCAGGCAGCCGCTCGAGCGCGGCATCGCGGGGCACGTCGCCAGGACCGGCGAGGTCGTGCGCGTCGACGACGCGGCGCGCGATCCGCGCTTCGATCCGTCGGCCGATCGGGCGACGGGCTACACGACGCGCTCGATGCTCGTCGCGCCGATCCGCGAGGACGGCGCCGCGCCGATCCGCGGCGTCGTGCAGCTGCTGAACCGCGCGGGGGCGCCCTTCGACGAGGAGGACGAGCGCTACCTCGTCGCGCTCGCGACGCAGCTCGCCCGCGCGCTGCTCTTGACGACGCTCCGCGCGGCCGAGGGCGGCGGGCCGGGGGTCGTGCTGCAGGGGCCGTTCAACCGGATCGTGGGCCGCAGCGAGCGGCTGGCCGCCGTGTACGAGAAGGTCCAGCTCGCGGCGCAGACCGACGCGACCGTGCTCCTCCGCGGGGAGACCGGCACCGGCAAGAGCCTGTTCGCGCGGGCGATCCACGTCAACTCGCGGCGCCAGACGCGGCCCTTCGTCACGGTCGACTGCACGACGCTGCCGGCGCAGCTCGTCGAGAGCGAGCTCTTCGGCCACGAGCGCGGGGCGTTCACCGGCGCGGACCGGCGCGTGCCGGGCAAGGTCGAGCTCGCGGAGGGCGGCACGCTGTTCCTGGACGAGCTCGGGGATCTGCCGCTCGACATCCAGGGCAAGCTCCTGCGCTTCCTGCAGGATCGCTCGTTCGAGCGCGTCGGCGGCCGGCAGACGCTCCGCGCCGACGTGCGCGTCGTGTGCGCCACGCACTGCGACCTCGAGCGCGCGGTCGCCGAGGGCCGCTTCCGCAAGGATCTCTACTACCGCGCGCGCGTCGTCGAGATCGACCTGCCGGCCCTGCGCGAGCGCGGCCCCGAGGACGTCGAGACGCTGGCCCGCCACTTCGCGGACGTCTACGCGACGCGGTACGGCAGGCCCGCGCCGCGCTTCGATCTGGACGCGCTCCGCCACATCCGCGCCCACACGTGGCCGGGCAACGTGCGCGAGCTCGAGCACTGGGTGGAGAGCGCGATCGCCCTGGCGCCGGACGGCCGCATCTCCGCCGGGCACCTCCCGGCGCGCCGGCGCGGGGGCGCCCCGCCGCAGGCCGCCGCGGGGCCCGAGGGCGACGATCAGGTCGCGCTGCCGCTCGGCCTCACCCTCGACGAGGTGACGCGGCGCTACGTCGAGGCGATGGTCCGCGCGTGCGAGGGGAACAAGACGGAAGCGGCGAAGCGGCTCGGCGTCGGCAGGAACACCCTGGCGCGCGCGCTCCGCACGAAGAGCTGAGGCGGCCGCGCACGCGCCGTCGGTGAGCCAGCCGCGCCGGGGCCGCCGGCGAGGCGCCTGCGCCGGGCGAGGGCCCGCGCCGGGGCGCCTCGGCGCGCCGGGAGGCCTGCGTCACTCCGGGTTCAGGCGGAACCAGAGGCCGACGCCGACGATCCCCGCGACGTAGGACGCCCGCCACCTCTCGATGGAGTCGACCCTCACGTGAGGGCGCTCCAGGACGGCGTGCAGCTCGAGGAAGCTGCGCAGCTCCAGGTGGCGGGCGAGGCGCCACGCGGCGCCCCCGCGCAGGCCGGAGGTGATCATCCAGGAGAGCTCGCCGCCGTACGTCGGCTTCAGGCTCCTGTCGACGTCCGCGGCGACGGCCCCGGTCTGAAAGGAGGTGCACACGAAGACGGCCTCCTCGTGCCTGCATATCGACATGAGCCCGAGGCCGGCGGTGCTCTCCGGCCCCACGAGCGAGGCGGCGCTCGGGCCGCGGCCCAGCGCCCGGAGCACGCGCGCCTCGACCGACAGGGACGCGTCGAGCCAGCGGAGGGAGGCCTCCACCGAGGGGCCGATGCTCGCCGCAGGCAGCAAGCCGAACGCCAGCACGGACGACGCGCCGAGCTCGCCGACCCTGCGCGGCGCCGAGGAGGGCGGCGCGTCGTCGGCGCGCGACCGAGCCGGCAAGGCGAGGCTCAGCGCGACGACGAGGGCGATGCGATCCAGGTTCGGCACGCGCGCGACCGTAGGCGCGCGCTCCAGCGCGACGGAAGCCGGAGCGCGCGCGCTCGCGCAGAAACCGGCGAGCGCGCGCCATTGCGTCGAGCGGCGGCTTTTCCTCGCCTCCGCGGCCTTTTGATCAGCGCGCCCTGCGGCGCGCGGCCTCGCAGAGGGCCGACCGGGTGGGGTCGCTCGGGAGCTCCGGCGGCAGCTTCTCCTCGCAGGCCACCTCGGGGCTCAGCGGGTCGAGCGCGACGCCCGCCGAGAAGGCGCTGCCTCCGTCGGCGCCTCCGTGGAGCAGGCCGTGCAGCGACCACCACCGGCCGTGGCGGCTGTTCACGTCTTCGACCCGCTCGACCAGCGGGGCGGCGCTCGCCCGCTCGCCGGAGGCCAGCAGGGCGGCGGCGAGGAAGCAGCGCACCGCCGGCTCGTGCGGCGCGAGCGCCTGCGCGCGGGCGTGCTGGACCGCGGCGGCGGCGTGGTGGCCGCGATCGTGGAGCAGCTGCCCGAGCCGCACCCGCTTGGCGACCTCCTGCCGGTGCGGCATGTCCCCGCCCGGCGCGAGGTCGGGCGGCACGCCCGCCGGCACCGTGGCGAGGTAGGCGCGCCAGCGCTGGTCCCAGGCCGCGAGATCCGCGCCGGAGATGTCGGCGATCGCCCGCTCCAGATCCGCGTCGCTGCTCGCGTCCTTGAGCCGGCGCAAGAGCTCGGGCAGCGCCGTGTCGCCCGCCTCCCTCGTCCAGTACCGGATGAAGCTCGCGACCTCGGCGAACACGATCGCCGCCTCCTCCGCGCTCGGGAGCATCGCGATCGAGGGGCCGATCTTGTCGAGCGGGCGCCCGAGGCCCTTCTGGATGCCGAGGAAGGCGACCGCGTCCGCGGACGGCACGTCGTCCAGCGGGTCGGGCTCGCGCCAGCGGACCTCCTCGCGCTTGGCCACGCCCTCCTGCAGCCACAGCGGGGCGTTGTCCCGCGTGCCGCGCGAGAGCGCGAGGTGCGTGATCTCGTGCGCGAGCGTGTCCAGCCAGGGGTAGCCGTTCGGCGTCGCGCGCGGCGAGAGCATCGTCACCCGCCCCCACTTGGCGATGGCGACGGTGCCCGTCGTCCGCGCCGCGTCCTCGGGCAGCCCGGTCATCGCGGAGAGCGTGAACTGATCGCGGACGAGATCGATCCGCAGCGGCCGGAGCAGCTCGACCCCGAGGTCCTTCGCGAGCACGTCGCGCGTCTTCGCGGCCACCTCGACGAGCAGCGGCACGAGCGCGCGATCGTCGTCGTCCTGGAGCCGCACCCACACGCCGCGCGCCTCGTCGTTCACGACGACCGTCGCGGCGGTGGCGCGGGCGCAGCCGCGCGCGATGTCGCCGAGCGCCGCGCCCTCCGCCGTCGCCGCGAGATCGGGGCGCGCGAGGATCGCCGCGGCGGCGTCGCAGTCGCCCTCGTAGATGGCGAGCCGGCCGCGCTCGAGCGCGAGCGCGAGATCGACGGGATCCGCGCCCTCGAGGATGCCCCGCGCCGCCGGGGCGTCGATCTCCAGGATCGCGGCCCGCGCCCGCGCCGCGCGATCGAGGTCGCCGACCGCGATGCGGCCGGACGCGGTCGCCGACACGGTCGCGAGCGCGGCGAGGACCACCGCCCGCAGGCCGCGCCTCGCGAGGGCCGTCGCCCCGCGCGGAGCCCTCGCCGGGGCCGCCGTAGCGCCGGCGCACGTCATTTCAGGAGCCCCTCCGCGTAGCGCTTGACCGCCTCTCGCAGCCGCGGCTCCGAGGCGCTCCCGAGCCCCTCGAGGACGCGCCGGCGGAACTCCTCGGGGCCCTTGTGCTTGTCCTTGTCCGGGATGTCGGCCTTCCTCGCCATGTCCCTGTTCCCTTCCGACTCGGCGTCGCCGTCCTGGCTCTGGTCGTCGCTGCGCGACATCTCGAGCAGCCGCTGCGCGTCGCGCTGGCGCTCGTTGCCCTGCTCGCCTTCCCCCTCGGAGAGGGCGCGCTGGGCGTCGCGCATCGCCTGCTCGGCCTCCTCGAGGCGCTCGAGCATCTCCTCCGGCATGCGGCCGTCGCCCTGCTCGCCCCGCCTGCGCAGCTCGCGCGCGCGATCGGCGAGCGAGCCCTCGCGCTGGCTCGAGCGCGCGAGGCCCTCCCGCGCCCGCTCCGACGCCGCCTGCTGCAGCTGGCGCAGCGCCTCCTCGGCCCAGGCGAGCTCCCGGGCGAGCGCCTGCTGCGCCTCGCCCGCCTCGCGGCCGGCCCGCTCCTCGGGGAAGAAGCCGCCGCCCTGCGCGCCGAGCCGCTTCGCCTCGCCCAGCGAGCGCGCCGCGCCCTGGCCGCTCTGGACCGCCTCCTCGAGGCGGCCCTGCTCCAGCGCGCCGGCCATCGCCTCGGCCTGCTCCCTGCCGGCCGCCGCGGCGGACTCGGCCGAGCCCGGCGCCCCGCCGGGCCGCGGCAGCTCCTGCACCGCCTCGCGGATCGCCTCCGCGCGCCGCTTCGCCTCCTCGCGGAGCGCCGCGACGTCCTCGGGCCGCGAGGCGCGCATGAGCTCCTCGGCGACCGCGTTCGTCTCGGCGGCGTGATCGCGCGCGAGGTCCTCGAGCTCCCGCTCGCTCTGCGCGACGCTCTCGTCGGCGCGCGAGGCCTCCCCGGGATCGGGCCCGCCGCGCGGCGCCCCGGACTCCACCCCGCCGCGGCCGCCGCCGCCGAACGAGGGATCCGGCCGCCGGAGCCGCGCCGCGAGGTCGCGCGCCGCGAGCTCGGCGTGCGCCCAGTCGCCGGCGCCGCGGGCGCGCGCGACCCTGCGCAGGTCGCTCGCGACGATCTCGCCGAGATCGAGGCCGAGCTCGCCGAGCTTGCGCAGCTCGGCGCCCCCGCCGCCCAGCACCGTGACGGCCGCCTCGAGGCGGACCTCGCCGCCCTCGCGGTCGCCGCCGCCTCGAAGGAGCTCGGCCGCGGCCGCGGCCTCGTCCGCGACGTCGGCGAGCCGCTGCGCGACGGCCCGGGCGTCCCGGACGCCGAGGCCCCGCAGGCCGGCGTCGAAGGCGAGCAGCACGCCCTCGGTCTCGTCGAGCAGCTTCTGGTGCGCCGCGCGGGTGGTGGATTTCCGCTCGGCGCCGAGCGCCGCGTCGAGCCGGGCGAGCTGGCCGCGCGCGAGCGACGCGACGCGCCCCCGCACCCGGAGCCCGCCGTAGTCGGCGGAGAGCGCGCGCTCGACCTCCGCCTTCGCGGTCGCCTGCGCCTCGGCCTCGTGCGCGGCGTGCGCCGCGGCGCCGCCCGCCTCCGGCGTCTTCTGGCCGATGCGGTCCGCGAGCAGGTCGGTGAGGGCGTCGCGCGCCTTCGCGAGCGCGGCGTAGCGCCGCGCCTCGGGCTCGCCCACCTGCGGCGGGATGACCACGATCGCCTCGCTCCTGCCCCACTTCGGGCCCTCGATCGGATCGTTGTCGCGCGCCTCGATCCGCACCTCGATGGGCACGTACGTCCTGCGGAAGAACGGGTCGCGCGCCTTGAGCTCGTAGCCGCCGCGGTCGATCTTCGCGTCCCCCGCCGGCCGCGAGAGCACCCGCCGCTCCTCCTTCGCGCCGGCGCGCAGGACGAGGTCGACCTCGCGCAGGCCGTGATCGTCGGTGATCTCGTAGCGGAGCGGGATGCTGGGCTCGTCGAGGAGCCTGACCGTGCGCGGCGCGCCCTCGAGCGTGACGCGCGGCGCGTCGTCCGGGATCGACACGACGCGCTGCGCGTCGGCCTGCCGGACGCGGACCTGCCCGAAGCGCGCGGCCGCCTGGAGCGTCGTCGAGTCGCCGAGGGTCCAGTGCGCGATCACGCCGCCCTTGCCGTCGTCGACGAACGGGACCTCGGTGCCGCCGTCGGTCAGCACGAGCGCGCGCCCCGCCCGGACCGGGCGGCCGCGCACCGTGATCACGGTCCCCCGCGGCTGCATCGTCGTCGCGAACGGCAGGAGCACCTCGGCGCCCTCGTGCAGATACTCGGGCGGCGTGGCCGTCATCTCGACCTCCTCGAGCCACAGCAGATCGAGCGGCGCCTCGCCGCCGCGGGCGGCGAGGACGTCGAGCCCCTCGACGACGCGCGGCGGATCGATCGCGGCGGCCGCGAGCGCCGCCAGGCCGAGGCCGAGGCCCGCGCTCGCCCACCGCGCGGCCGACCGCTGCGCGCGCGCGAGGATGCGCGCCCGCGAGGCGCGGCCGAGCAGCCGCCGGAGGTGCAGGCCGGCGAGCTCCGGCGACCCGACCCGATCGTCGGCCGAGGCGCGATCCACGAGCGAGAGCGCCCGCAGGGTGGCCGCGCCGAGCGCCTCGTCCGTGCGACCGACGATCTCGCGCACGGTGCGCCGGGCGTCGCCGCGACGCCGCCGCGCGACGACGACCCGCGCGACGATCGCCGCGAGCAGCAGCGCGAGGCCGGCGCCGGCGAGCCCGCGGGCGAGCGGGGAGCCCACGCGCGCCACGTGCGCCGCGCCGAACAGCCCCGCGAAGGCCGCGGCGGTGAGCGCGCGCCGCGCGGAGGGATCCACCTCTGCGTCCCAGATGGAGCGCAGCCGCGCGATGGACAGGGCCGGCGCCTCGTTATCCATGGAGAGGCAAGGGTAACCGGCGGCAGCAGGTGGTCCAGCGGATCGGTGGGATCCTCCGGGGGGCGGGCGCCCGGGCGGTCAGACGTCGAGCTCGCCGTCGGTCATGAACCAGCTGTCCGGGTCGAGGAGCACGCGCCGCAGCTCGTCCGGGAAGCTCGGGTCGAGGTGTACGATGAGCCACCGCGAGCCCACGCTCGGGGGGTGGGGGCGCGAGAAGAAGCCGAGCGCCCGCAGGCGCGCGCTGAACGCTGGCGGCGTCACGAGGAGCATCCCCACGGAGACGTGCCCCTCGCGCCGCATCGCCCGGCAGAACTCGAGGAGCAGGGCGTCGAGCAGGGGGCCGCTGTCCTCGCAGAACACGTCGGTCATCTCGACCTTGTTGTTCCGCACCGAGTAGACGGCGTAGCCGAGCAGCCGCCCGTCGTGCCTGTCGAGCATGCAGAAGAAGCGATACCGGACGTTGCCGAGCTGCGCGTAGCGCCAGTTCAGGAACTGGGCGCTCCGCTCGCCGGCGATCGGCGACGGCTTCGCCCGCGACCACAGGTCGTCGAAGCGGTGGTCGGCGGCGTCCACGAGCTCGGTGCGCACGCGGCTGCCCCGCGCGAGCAGCGCCGCGGCGTCCCGGAGCGCCATCGAGGTGTCGACGGCGCGCCCGGCGGCGCGCACCAGGGCGTTGTCCGGCTTCACCGTCGCCCGCTGCACGGCGCGCTCGGCGGCCGTCGACAGCGCCCGCGTCAGGGGGGCGGGCGGGGCGCCCGGCGCCGCCGGCTCCCAGAGCGCGCGCCAGCGGGGGTGGGGGACCGCCGACGCGGCCCGCTCGGCGACCCGCTGCACCACCGCGGTGACGATGCTCTGCTGATCGCCGGCCGACGAGGCCGCGAGCTCGTTCAGCTTGTACGCGGCCATGAGGGGCCGCACCCAGATGGTGGAGTCCGCGATCTTCTTGTAGCCGGCGCGCTGGAAGATCGGGAACGAGGCCTTGTTGGGGAAGCCGAACAGGAAGTCGACCCCGGCGTCGCGGCAGCCCTTCGCGAGCTCGCGCTGGATGCTCATCGCGGCCCCGGCGATGCGGTGCGCCTTGGTCACGCCGAAATCGCCGAGGACGCCGGCCTTGAGCTTCCGCCCGCTGACGTAGACGTCGCGCGGGTAGAACGAGCCGCTGCCGATGATCTCCCGCGCCGGGCCGTGAAAGCCCATCCAGGTCCGCGGGGGGCCGGCCGGGTTCTGCTCCTGGAACCAGCGCATCCGCCGCTCCACGAAATCCTGCGAGACCTCGCCGTGGGCGAGGTTCTCTTTCCAGAGCTGCGCGAGGACGTCCCTGTGCGCGTCCGGCTGGACGCGGGCGGCGCTGTAGACCTTCTCCATGGCTTCCGGTGCGCTCTCCTGGCGCGGCAGAGCGGCGCGCCGGGCCCGTCATGGCCGAAGGCCGCGAGGGCGTCAATCGTGCCTGGCCCGGCCGCATCCGCGCGCTTCGCCGCTCCCGGGGCGACGCGCGGACGCGTTCCGCGCTGGGCGCAGCGAGGCCGCGCGGCGACGGCCGGCGTCATCGCGGAACGCGAGTACACTCGCGCGATGCTCCGCCGCGCCCTCGCCGCCGTCGCCTGGCTCTCGCTGATCTTCGCCCTGGCCTGCAGCTCCGCGCTCCCGCCGTCCCCCCCGGGCGCGTCGCAGCCGGCGAAGGCCGCGCAGCCGCCGGGCGCGGCCGCGCGGTCTGCGACGCGCCCGACGCTCGATGAGCTCATGGTCGCGGAGGGCGAGCCAGGTCCGGTGCCGGTGACCCGCGCCGATCCGGCGCGCGGCAGCCGGCTCGCGCCCGTGACGATCGTCGTGTTCTCCGATTTCGAGTGCCCCTTCTGCAAGCACCTGGGCGGCACGCTGCGGCAGCTGGAGCGGAGCTACGGCCCGGAGCAGCTGCGGATCGTGTGGAAGAACTTCCCGCTCGCCTTCCACAAGCAGGCCCGCCCGAGCGCCGAGGCGGCGATGGCGGTGTTCGCGCACGCCGGCCCCAGCGCGTTCTGGGCGTTTCACGACGCCATCTTCGGGGCGGACGAGCGGCTCTCGCCGGCGCTCGAAGCGACGGCGCTCCGGCGCGCGGGGGTGACGCCGGGCCAGGTCGAGCAGCTCGTCGAGCGGAGCGGGGCGGCGCGCAAGGTCGACGCCGACATGGCGCTCGCCGCGCGGCTCGGCGTGGACGGCACGCCGGCGTCGTTCATCAACGGCGTCCTGCTCGTCGGCGCGCAGCCGGCGGAGCGGTTCGCCGAGATCATCGACGCGCAGCTCGCCGCGGCGCGCGCGCTCCGCGCCGCGGGGACGCCGCCGGAGCAGATCTACGCGGCGCTCGCGGCGAAGAACTTCGCGGCGCCCGCCGCGGATCCCGAGGAGGCGGCGGAGGAGGAAGAGCGCCGGGTGGTGCACCTCGTGCCGGTCGGCGACTCGCCCGTGCGCGGCAAGGACACGGCGCTCGTCACGATGGTGCTGTTCAGCGACTACCAGTGCCCGTTCTGCAGGCGGGTGACGCCGACGGTCGAGAAGCTCGCGGCGCAGTACGGCGACAAGCTGCGCGTCGTCTGGAAGGACAACCCGCTCCCGTTCCACCCCCGCGCCGAGCCCGCGGCGGAGCTCGCGCGGGAGGCGCGGGCCCAGAAGGGGGACGCCGCCTTCTGGCGGGCGAACGACCGCCTCCTCGCGCCCGAGGCCGGCCTCGACGACGCGGCGCTCGAGGCCCTCGCCGCCGAGCTCCAGCTGAACGTGGCGGCGGCGAAGCGCGCCGTCGCCTCGCGCAAGCACGCGGCCGCGATCGAGGCCGACATGGAGCTCGCCGACGATCTCGGCGCCGCGGGGACGCCGCACTTCTTCATCAACGGGCGCAGGCTGGTCGGCGCGCAGCCGATCGAGGAGTTCCAGGCGCTCATCGACGAGGAGCTCGCCAAGGCGGAGGCCATGGTCGTGGCGGGGACGCCGCGCGCGAAGGTCTACGAGGCCATCCAGAAGCAGGCTGTCCCGCCGGCGCTCCCGCCGAAGGTGTCGGTGCCGCCGCCGCCCAAGGGCCACCCCGCAAAGGGGGCGGCCGCCGGCAAGGTGGTCATCCAGATGTTCTCCGACTTCCAGTGTCCTTTCTGCGCGCGCAGCGCCGCCACGATGGATGAGCTCCTCAAGGCGTTCCCGGGCAAGGTCCGCGTGGTCTTTCGCCACCTGCCGCTCCCCTTCCACCCCGAAGCGCAGCTGGCCGCCGAAGCGGCCATGGAGGCGCTCGCGCAGCAGGGGCAGGCCGGCTTCTGGAAGATGCACGATCGGCTCTTCAAGGCCCATGACGCCGCGAACCTCGATCGCGCTGCCCTGGAGCAGCACGCCGCGAGCATCGGGCTCAACGCGGCGCGCTTCGCCCGAGCCCTCGACGAGCGCACCCACCGCGCCGCCGTCGAGGCCGACGCGGAGGCCGCGCGGAGCGCCGGCATCACCGGGACTCCGGGGTTCGTGATCAACGGTTACCTGGTCAGCGGAGCCCAACCGCTCAGGAAATTCAAGAAGGTCGTGCGCCGGGCCCTCAGCGAGGCGAACTGAACGCGAGCGACGCAAATACAGGCAGCTGGGCGCAACAAACGCAACAAACGCAACAGACGCAACAAGACGGGCCCTGAACGCAAACGCACCTGCGCTGAAGGCGGCGTGAGCGCGCGGGGCCGGGGAGGTGCGAGCTCGGGTGATGGGCGCCGCGACGGAGCGCTCGATTGCGGGCTCCCGGGCGCGGCGCTCGGTGGACCGCCTTTCCGTTCGACATGCGCGTTTCTCGGGGCGCGTCTGTCGGTATCGCCCGCCGGGCTCGTGATACGCTGTCCCAATGCCCAAACCGCGCGGTCGAAGGACATCGGCCGAACCCAGGCGCACCGTCAAGGCATCGAGCGGGCGGGCGCGCGCGCAGCCTCGTGACAAGGCGGGCCAGCGCGGCGTCGCCGAGGCGGGCTCGCCGGCCGCGCTGCGCGACAGGCACGAGCGGCCGGCGGCCAGCGCGCGAGCGACGCCCGGGAAGGCGAAGGCAGCCGCCGCGCGGTCGGCCGCGCCGGCGAAGCGATCGGCCACGTCGCGGAAGGTCGCCACGACGGAGCGCGCGGCGGCGCCGAGGAAGGGCGCCGCGACGGAGCGCTCGTCGGCGCGGAAGGGCGCCGCGACGGAGCGCTCGTCGGCGAGGAAGGGCGCCGCGACGGAGCGGCCGGCGGCGCGGAAGGGCACCGCGACGGAGCGGCCGGCGGCGAGGAAGGGCGCCGCGACGGAGCGACCGGCGGCGCGGAAGGGCGCCGCGACGGAGCGGCCGGCGGCGCGGAAGGGCGCCGCGACGGAGCGGCCGACGGCGCCGAGGCTCCGCCCCGCGAGGGCGCGCGCCGACGAGCACGCCCGGGCGACGCCGCCGAAGCGGCGACCCCGCAGCGAAAAGCCCGCGAGCGAGGCGGACGACACGGAGCTCTCGCCGCCCCGGCCGCCGGAGCTCGACTGGGACGACACGCCGTCCGACAGCGCCGAGGAGGCGCTCGCCCAGCGCTGGGCGGCGCGGGGCGAGGCGCTCTTCCAGCAGCTCGCCGAGCACGGCGCCTCGCAGCACGAGCACCGCGCCGACCTCAAGGACGGGCGCTTCGTCTGGATCGCGCCGGGCGGCCGCGTCTCCGCCGAGGCGAGGGCGCGCCTCCTGTGCAGCTGGTCGCGCACCACGTCGGTCGTGGTCATGGCGTGGGCGGATCCGCTCGTCAGCAGCGCGGGCGTCGAGCGCATCGACGGGATGCCCGCGGAGCAGGACAGCGTCGACGAGGAGGGCGCCTGGCAGGTCGCGATGAGGGCGGCCGACGCCTGCGGCGCGGCGTACCTCTACCGCGTGTCCTCGCCGCAGGCCTGGTACTTCGTCGCGCTCGACGATCTCTCGTTCTCGCCGAAGCGCGCCTCGTTCCACCCCGGCGCGCCGGTCGGCCTGGTGCTGCGCGCCATCGGCGAGGTCCGCGAGGCGATCGCGTCGCGCGCCGAGCCCGCCGACGTCATCCGCGACAGGATCTCCGCGCTCAGCGACTCGCTGTTCCACCAGGCCAGGTACGCCTACCGCGACACCGACTGGGTCGCGCGCCTCGATCGGACCGGCTCGTGCCTGATGCACCTCGCCAAGCGCATCCCGCGCGCGTGCTTCAGCGCGGTCGCGGCCGGCCAGCGCGTCGACGAGTGGCTCGATCGCGAGCTCGCGATCGAGCTGATCAACGCGCTGTCGCTCATCGAGGACGAGTGGAGCCTGTTCGGCTGACGGTCCGCCGCGGCGCGCCGCGCGGCTGAGCCCGCGCCGGCGCGGCCCCCCTCCGCGCGCCGCGCGCGGCACCGCTCTTGAAAGATCGACGCGATCCAAAAGGGAGCGGTGGTGAGGGGAGGCGGCGATGGGTCGAGCGAAGCTGTTCCAGGATCGCAGGGACGCCGGGCGCAGGCTCGGGCAGCTGCTCTCGGGGTACAGGAGCGAGGCGCCGCTCGTCCTCGCCCTGCCCCGCGGCGGCGTCGAGGTGGGCTACGAGGTGGCGCGCGCCCTGGGCGCGCCGCTCGATGTGTGGATCGTGCGCAAGCTCGGCGCGCCCGGGCAGCCGGAGCTCGGCGTGGGCGCGATCTCCGAGGGGGGCGAGGTGTACATCGACCGGAGCCTCGTCTCGGCGCTCGGCATCGCCGACGCGGAGCTCGCCGACATCGCGGAGCAGCAGGCCGCCGAGGTGGAGCGCGGGGTGCGCCGGTTCCGGGGCGACAGGCCGATGCCCCGCGTCGAGGGGCGGACGGTCATCGTCGTGGACGACGGCATCGCGACCGGCGGCACGGTGCGGGCCGCGCTGCGCGACCTGCGCAGGCGCTCGCCGAGGCGGATCGTGCTCGCGGCGCCGGTCGCCGCGCCATCGAGCCTGTCGTCGCTCGCCCGCGAGGTCGACTCCATCGCCTGCATCGAGGAGGACCCCGGCCTCCAGGCGATCGGCGCCTACTACGAGGACTTCTCGCAGACCTCCGACGACCTGGTCGCCTGGCTCCTCGCCGAGGCGCGGCGCGAGCTGCCGCCGCCGGAGGGCGCGGAGCGGCCGCTCCTCGTCCAGGCGGGCGCGGCGGCGCTGCCCGGGGATCTCGCGATCCCGGAGCGCGCGATCGGCCTCGTGCTCTTCGCCCACGGCAGCGGCAGCAGCCGCAGGAGCCCTCGCAACCGCTCGGTCGCGGAGGCGCTCTGGCGGTGGGGGCTGGCCACGCTGCTGTTCGATCTGCTCACCGAGGAGGAGGCCGCCGAAGATCGCCGGAGCGCTCGCCTCCGCTTCGACATCGACCTGCTCGCCCGGCGGCTGCTCGGGGTGACGGACTGGGCGCTCGCGCGCCCCGAGCTCCGTCACCTCGGCGTCGGCTACTTCGGCGCCAGCACCGGCGCGGCGGCCGCGCTCGTCGCCGCGGCGGCGCGGCCTCGCGCCGTGGGCGCCGTCGTGTCGCGCGGCGGCAGGCCGGATCTCGCGGGCGCGGCCCTGACCCGCGTGCGGGCGCCGACGCTGCTCATCGTCGGCAGCGCGGACACCACGGTGCTGGCGCTGAACCAGGGCGCGCTCGAGCGCCTCGCCGGCCCGCGCCGCCTCGCCGTGGTGCCCTCCGCGACGCACCTGTTCGAGGAGCCGGGCGCGCTCGCGGCGGTCGCCCGGCTCGCGGGGGAGTGGTTCGCGCAGCACCTGTCCCCGAGGGGCGACGAGGCGCGGGCGTGATACGCCGCGATCACCTCGAGAGCCAGACCGTGTACGCGTGCGGCATGAACGGCGCGTCGTCGGGGTCGAACGGGCGGCTCCGGATCATGCTCCCCGCGTTGACGCCCACGATGAGCAGCCCCGCGAGGCCGTCGAGCCCGACCACGGTGCGCTGCGCGCGGCTCTCGCCGAAGATGCCGGCCACCTCGACGCGGCCGGCCTCGGCGCCCTGCCGGTCGACCTTCACGATCGCCCAGCGGAACAGCGCGGGCAGCTCCCAGTCGGCCACGAGGGTGATCTCGGCCGCCTCGAGGTCCGGCCCGCCGGCCGCGCCCTCCGCGGCGAGATCGAGCCAGAGGTAGGTGGCGCCGGTCGGCTCGATCGGGCGCAGGGGCGCGACCCGCCGCGGGAGCGTCGCGTAGGGCAGCGACCACTCGAAGCGCACCCGGCCGAAGTCGCCGAAGCGCTCCACGTCGGACAGGTGGGCGCCGTCGCTGCGGCTGCCCACGAACGCCCGCGCGATCGCGAACTCGAGGAGCAGGTCGTCGAGGTCCTTGCCGCGGGACCGGAGCGACGCCCGGAGCGCGTCGAACGTGTCGGGCTCGGCGCGGAAGCGCGCCGCGCCGCCGGGCGTGGGCTGCGCCGCGATGGCGAGCAGCGACATCGCGACCTGCGCCGGCGTCCCGGTGCCGTAGGCGTCGTCGAGGTACCACGGGAAGAGCAGGGCGCCGTCGAGGGCGCCGAGCGCCGCGCCCGTGAGCGCCCGCTCGGGCGCGCGCTGGAAGGCGTCGATCGCGGCGAGCTCCTCGGCCGGGCAGGGCGCCGCGATCGCCGCGAGGTAGCTCGCCGTCATGGCGAGCGCGCCCTCCTCGGCCCCGGCGTCGAGGCGCGTCGCGACGGCGTGGCCGAGCGCGTACGCCGCGTCGGACGCGCTCGAGCACCCGCCCCGCCCCGGCGCCGCGATGATGGCGAACGCGCTCGCGGCGTCGAACCGCTCGCCGATCGCCCTGAGGTCGTGCCCGACGCGCGCCGGGCGGCGCGGGCCGCGCTCCAGGTAGAGGTCGTACGCCGGGCCGCCGCCGCGCGCCCCGTCGGGGAGCGGCCGCGGCAGGCCGAGCGCGTCGTAGGCGCGCATCGCGGACTCGAGGTCGGCGAGGCTCTCCAGGAGGGCGCTGCCGGGGACGCCCGCGGGCGCGTGCGCGCAGACGGGCAGCGCGAAGGAGCAGGCGCGCTGCGGGGCGTCGCGCTCGTCGGGGCGCTGGACCGGCGAGACCACGGGGCGGCCCTCAGCCGGCGGCGCGGCGGCCTCGTCGGCGGGCGCGACGCTCCCCAGCGCGCCCGGCGCGGGCGGCGGCGGACCGGCCGGCGCCGCGTCCGGCGCGCGCGCCGCCGCGGCGGGGGGGCCGCCGAGGGCGGCGGCCAGCGCGAGCAGCGCGAGCGCGCAGGCCGCCTTGCGCCGCGGCCGGCGCGGCGCGGGCGCGCGCTCCCGTCGCCCGGGTGGGGCGTGCGCGGGGCACGGTCTCGACTGCTCTTGGCGTCCTGGCGGCTTTCCCTCTGTGTGACTGGATCGGACACGCACGAACATCGCTGCATCGTCGTATTCTCCAGGCGAGGAGATGTCGAGCGGCCGAGGTACAAAGGATGCCAAGAGGATAAAATTGTGGCTTCTCCTCGCGTTCCTGGCGTCCTCCTGATGCAGCGTGAATGTGCCAGGCATCACCAGCGGAGCTGAGACCCCTTAAGGCATTTCCGGACGCCCGCGGCACGTGTCTTGAATATCCGCCGCTGAATGAGGGCCTGCGTCGCGCGTTTCGCGGATGAGCCCGTGCTGTGCCGCAGAGGCTCACGCATTGTGCTGAATGTGCGCCGAACTCGTTCCGGTTCAGGATCATCCTCCAAATCGACTGGATCTCGCGCCCAGAACCGCTCCGGGTTCAGGCGACATGTGGCACCCTCGCGAGCTCGATGAATTCGAGTGCTCAGGCGCCGATCGCCTCGCGGGCACGGCCTCTGCAAAGCACGCTCGCATGAACCGCATATCCCGACGTCGCTTCGCCGCCGGCCTGGGCGCTGGTCTCCTCGCCGCTCCGTTCCTCGGGAGGATCAGCCAGCTTCGCGCCGACGGTGGTACTGCGCGCAACCTCGTCATCTTTTTCTCCCCCAACGGGACTCATCATCACCTCTGGCGCCCGACGGGCTCCGGATCGAGCTTCTCTTTCCCTGCGGGCTCGATCCTCGAGCCGCTCGCAGCGCACAAGTCCGATCTCATCATCTGCGACGGCATCGATTTCAAGGGTGTCGACAACCATGAGCCCGGCATGATCAACATGCTCACGGGCGGCGGGAACGCCGGCAGCGCGAGCCGCGGCCAGAGCGTCGACTGGTACGTCGCACAGGAGCTCGGCGTCCGGCCGGTCAACCTCGGCATCTACACGAGCCCGTGGGGGACCGGCGCCCAGACCCGCATGTCCTACAGCGCGGCGGGGCAGTTCGCGCCCGTGATCGACGAGCCGCGGACCGCCTACAACCAGATCTTCGACGGCTTCACCGGCAACGGCGGCTCGACCGGAACCGGAGGTGGCGAGATCGATCCGAAGATGAAGCGCCGGCAGAGCATCCTGCGCGTCACGAACGGCGAGATGGAGGCGCTGCGCGCCGGCGTGCCCGCGCGCGAGCAGGCGAAGCTCGACGCGCACATCGACGGCCTCAAGCAGATCGCGCCCGGCGCGAGCACCGGCGCCGGCCCCGTCGCGGCGAGCTGCGGCACGGCGCCCCCGCCGCCGCCCTCGTTCAACCCGACCGACGAGGACGCCGTGCCCGACATCGCCGTCGCGCAGATGGACCTCGTCGCCGCGGCGCTCGCCTGCGGTCGGACCCGCGTCGCGACCGTCCAGTTCTCTCACACGGTCTCGCCGCTGCACCTCCGGTGGCTCGGCCTCTCCAGCCAGGATCATCACTCGCTCTCGCACGCGAGCTCGGGGGAGGACGTCGACAGGTTCCGCGTCGCGGAGCGGTGGTTCGCCGAGCAGTTCGCTTACCTCCTCAAGAAGCTGAAGTCGACCGCCGGCTCCGGCGGCGGCACCCTGCTCGACGAGACGCTGGTCGTGTGGGCCAAGGAGCTCGGCGACGCGCCGCTGCACCGGTGCGAGTCGGTCCCGTTCGTCCTCGCCGGCGGGGGAGCCTTCACGCCCGGCCGCTACATCAAGTTCGGCGGCGCTCCCCACCAGCAGCTCCTGGTCTCCATCTGCCAGGCCATGGGCCTCAGCAACAGCACCTTCGGCGACGCCTCGAAGGGCACCGGCCCGCTGGACGGGCTCGCGTGACGCGCGGTCGTCCGCACGTCCGTCCACTCAAAGCACTTGGGATTACGAGGAACAAGCTTATGAACACACACGCGAAGGGACCCTTCGACACGGCGGACGCGTCCGTCTCCCGGCCCCCGCCGGCGAGCGACCCCCCGCGGCGCCGGCGGACTCCGCGCCTCGGCTACGCGCTCCTGCTCTCGTGCGCCGCGCTGGGCGCCGCGGGCGCCGGCTGCAACGGCATGTTCGGAGGCGGCGACGAGACGAACGGCGGAGACGACACGGGCTCGCTGGACTCGGGGTGCGCCGACAACATCGAGTTCTTCAAGGCGAACCTCTGGGACCCGATCATGTCCTCGAAGTGCACCGTCTGCCACACCGCGAGCGGGCTCGCGAAGGGGACCCGCATGGTGTTCGACACCTCGGGCACCGACGAGGCGCTGCAGGCCAACTTCGAGGCGGTGCGCGCCATGGCCGCGCTCGAGGTGAACGGCGAGTCGACGCTCCTCCTGCGCCCCTCCGGACGGCACCCCGACGGCCACGCCGGCGGCGCGCTCATCCCGTTCCAGAGCGAGGAATACCAGTCCTTCGAGAAGTTCGTGAACCGCGTCAACCTGGGCGAGGGGTGCGAGGACCAGCCGACGGCCTGCGAGCCCAACATGGTGTCCGGGCGGCGCGTCCTGCGCCGGCTGTCGCGCGTCGAGTTCGACAGGACCGTGGCCGACCTCCTCGGCGTCGACACGACCGGCTACATCCTCCCGACCGACGCGAACGTCGAGGGGTTCGACAACAACGCCGACGCGCTCCTCTACGCCGGGGCCGACGTCCAGCTCATGCGGGACGCCGCCGAGGACATCGCCGCCAAGGTGGCCGCGGCGCCCGGGTCGCTCGTCCCCTGCCCGATCGAGACCGGAGACGACGCGTGCGCGACCGAGTTCTTCGAGGGCTTCGGGCGCCGCGCCTTCCGCCGGCCGCTCACGCAAGAGGACCGGTCCCGGTACATGGAGCTCTACCGCGGCGTGAAGGCCGACGAGGGCTTCGCCGGGGGCGTCCAGGCGATGATCGCCGCCGTGCTCCAGTCTCCGTACTTCCTCTATCGCCCGGAGCTCGGCGTGGCCGCGCAGGACGGCACTTACCAGCTCCTGCCGCACGAGATCGCGTCTCAGCTCTCCTACATGATCTGGAGCTCGATGCCGGACGACGAGCTGCTCAGCAAGGCGGAGTCGGGCGAGCTCGCGACGCCGGCGGCCATCTCCGCCGAGGTCGATCGGATGATGCAGGATCCGCGGGCCGACGCCGGCGTCCTCAGGTTCTTCAGGACATGGCTCCAGCTGAGCGCCAAGCCGTCGAAGGACATGACCGCGTACCCGGAGTACACCGAGGAGATCCGGCAGGCGATCGAGAAGGAGACGGCGGCCTTCGTGCACCACCTCCTCCAGGATGGCTCCGGCTCGCTGGGCGAGATGTACACCGCGAACTACTCCTACGTGACCCCGGAGCTCGCGTCGTTCTACGGGCTCCCGGCGCCGGGCGGGGCCGCGGATCAGTACGGCACGACGCGCGTCGACCTCACCGGGTCGAACCGGATGGGCATCCTCACGCTCGGCAGCGTCCTCAGCACCCACGCGCACGCCGGCGAGTCGTCTCCGGTGCACCGCGGCAAGTTCGTGCGCGAGCAGCTCCTCTGCCAGCCGCTGCCGCCGCCGCCCGCGGGGCTCGACGTCAAGCCGCCCCAGCCCGATCCCACGAAATCGACCCGCGAGCGGTTCTTCGAGCACTCGAACAACGAGGCGTGCGGCAGCTGCCACTCGCTCATCGACGGGATCGGCTTCGGCTTCGAGCACTTCGACGGCGTCGGTCGCTACCGCGACACCGACGACGGGCACCCGGTCGACGCGAGCGGCAACATCGTGGGGGCGGAGGGCACGAGCGGCCCGTTCGACGGCACCGGAGAGCTCGCCCAGAAGCTCGCGGAGAGCCCCGACGCGCAGGCGTGCTTCACCCTCCAGTGGCTCCGCTTCGGCTTCGGCGCCATGGACCAGGCCGAGCTCTCCTGCATGGCGGACCAGATCACCGGCCAGCTCGGGCCCGAGAACCTCACGGTCGCGGGCGTCATCAAGGCGATCGCGCAGTCGCCGCGCTTCACGAGGCGCCTCGCCGAGGCGGCGACGCAGCCGGATCCGTCGGAGGATCCCGGCGGCGGCGAGGAGGAGCCGTCGGGCACCGACAACGATCCGCCGCCCGTGAACTCGGACTTCGACGTCAAGGAGACCGTGGACACGGTGTGGGACGGCGGCGGTTGCAAGTCGGTCGACGTCACCAACGTGGGCGACGCGCCGGCGACCTGGGTGATCACCCTGCAGACCGACGGCACGCCCACCGACGTGTGGAACGCCGTGGCCGAGGCGGGCAACGCGGGCGTGAAGTTCTCCGGCATGAGCTACAACGCCGAGCTCCTGCCGGGGGCGTCCGCGCGCTTCGGGTTCTGCTGGCGGGAGTGAGCCGCGGCGGCGCAACGCCGCCACGTCCGGCGCGGCCGCGCGTCAGGGGATGGCGCGCGGCCGCGCGCGTCATGCGTGTCCTAGGACGATGGCGCGCGTGGCGGGCGCCACGTCGCGCGCCAATTTGCCTGGAATTCTGCTATCCTGCGCGCCCCTCGTCCACACCCAGGGCGGGGCGAAAGCCCAGGACGCCTCAATGACCCATCCGCTTCACGACATCCTGCTCCCCGACAGCCGGCACGATTTCTTTCCCGTGGTGATCGAGATCCCCAAGGGGTCGAAGTGCAAGTACGAGCTCGACAAGAAGACCGGGCTCTTGATGCTCGATCGCGTGCTCTACTCGTCCGTTCATTATCCGGCCAATTACGGCTTCATCCCCCAGACGCACGCGGGCGACGGCGATCCGCTCGACGTCCTCGTCCTCATGCAGGAGCCGGTCGTGCCGCTCACGATCGTGAGGGCGCGCGCCATCGGCGGCTTCTTCATGCGCGACGACAAGGGCGTCGACGACAAGATCATCGCCGTCGCCGTCGACGACCCCTCCGTGGCCCATTACCTGACCCACGAGGAGCTGCCCCCGCATGTGACCAAGGAGCTCATGCGGTTCTTCATCGACTACAAGACGCTCGAGAACAAGCTCGCCGAGGTCGAGACGATGTACGACAGGAACCGCGCCCTGGAGGTCATCGAGGAGTCCGTCGCCAGCTATCGCTCGATCAGCGCCTGGTCCAAGGGCTGACGCGGCCGGGGCTGGGGGCCCGGCCACCGATGAGCATGGATGGATCGCGACCGGGGTGGATCACGCTTCCTGGACTTTCCCGCGTCCACCCCAGCGAAACCTCCGAAAAAATCCAGAAATTGGCCCAGGACCCCGGGTTGGCATCGAGGGACGACGCGGCACAGGGGTTGCACTTCATCTCGCCGTGGATCGCTTTTCGACACTCACGGGAAATGGCCAGCTCGCCCGGCGGCTGGCCGCGGGACCCGAGGTCGAGGCGCGCCTGGCGATCCAGCGGCTCCGGGTCGGCTCTGGGTTGGCGAGCCGGCCGAGCTCGCCCGCATGGCGCACGACAGCGTGAATCGGCTCGACGCTCTGCGTCGAGCGAGACTCCCTCTCTGGAGAGCGAACTCGGTCCTGTGACGATCCTGTGAACGATGAGGCCTGCGGAGACAGGTAGAAGCGCTGAATCAACCAACCGACGAATCGAGTCAGGGCACGTGGAAACCACGTGAGCTCGTGAGTTATCAAGGCGACACCGCTTGATCGGGGCTTGACAACATGAGAGACATCAGCTTTTCTCAAGCAATGATGAGCACGCTTAAGAGCTTAGTTTCGGCGAAGGCGTGTCGCCGCTATTCCGCAGTGGCACTGCTCCTCGCCGGCCCGCTCGGTTGCTTGGGCAATCTGGGCAATGTCGACGGCACGCCCGCCGAGGACGACCCGAGCGATACTCCGGACGATCAGCCGCCGATCGACAAGCCGCCGCCGCAGCCCCACGACATCCCCAAGGTGTCGGAGTGCGAGGTCGAGGACCTGAGCACCCCCGGCCCGCGCACGGTGCGGCGCCTGACGGTGGAGCAGTTCGAGGCCACCGTGCGCGATCTCTTCCGGGATCCGAGCGTCGCCCTGCCGAGCATCTTCAACGATCCGCAGGTGCTCGGGTTCACGGCCGACGCGAACGCGCTCGTGATCCGCGACCTGACCGCCCAGCAGATCATGGACTGGGCCGAGGCGACCGCGGACTGGGCGGTGACGAACAAGCTCGACACCCTCACCTCGGCCACCTGCCGGACGACCGACGAGGCCTGCCGCGGCCAGTTCATCCGCGACTTCGGCCGCCGCGCGTTCCGCGAGCCGCTCCCGACGGACCGCTTCGAGGCCTACGACAAACTGTTCGGGGCGGAGAGCACGTTCGAGGACGGCGCCAAGGTGGTCGTGAGCGCCATGCTGCAGTCGCCGTACTTCCTGTACCGCCACGAGATCGGCCGGGAGGCGGGCGGCGGCATCTACGAGCTCTCCCCGCACGAGATCGCGAGCAACCTCTCGTACCTCTTGACCGGGACCATGCCGGACGCGGCGCTGCTGCAGGCCGCCGACGAGGCCGCCGCCGCGGGCACCACGCTGAGCAGCGAGCTGATCACCCAGCACGCGCTGCGCATCCTGGAAGACCCGGCGACGCGGCCGCTCGCCGAGGCGGAGATGACGCGGTTCATGCGCGGCTGGCTCCAGCTGAACCGCCTGGTCACCGCGGTGAAGGACAACACGGTCTTCAACCTCAGCGACGACCTGCGCAAGGACATGATGTCCGAGACGCAGGCGCTCATCGTGGACACCGCGTTCAACCAGAACGGCACGTTCGCCAACCTCCTGCAGGCGGACTACACGTTCGTCAACAGCAGCCTGGCCACGCACTACGGCATCGGCGGCGCCGGCGGCACCGAGCTCACCCGGGTGACGCTCGCCCCCGGGCAGCGCGATCGCGGCATCCTGGCCCACGGCAGCTTCCTGACCGGGCACGGCGGCGCGAAGCTGTCCTCGCCGACCCAGCGCGGCAAGATGGTCCGCACGCGCCTGCTCTGCCAGCCGCTCGATCCCCCGCCGCCCGGCGTCGATCCGAACATCAAGCCCCTGGAGACCCCGGCGACCACGCGCGAGATGGTCGAGCAGCACACCCGCGCTGACTACTGCCACAGCTGCCACGTGCAGATGGACCCGATCGGCGTCGGCTTCGAGCACTACGACACGTTCGGCCGGTGGCGGAACGACGAGGCCGGGATCCCCGTCGACGTGACCGGGATGATCGTCGAGCCGCCTTCCGGGGACGACTTCAACTTCAACGGCGTGACCGAGCTGGCCGACTACCTCGCGGCGAGCGACGACGTCAAGGCGTGCATGGTCCGTTACTGGTCGTACTACGCGTTCGGCGACACCTGGGAGCAGGACGGCTGCACGTACGAGAAGGTCCAGCAGGAGGCGTCGGCCGACGAGTACCGCCTGAAGAGCGTGTGGCTCGCGCTGACGCGCACGCCGCACTTCACCCGCAGAGTTCAAGGTCCGTGACCCCACGGCTGCAAACAAAGAAGAGATCGGTAGCAAGTGAAAGGATCGGTCATGCGCAGCCACAGTCGTAGGAACTTCCTTAAGGGTGTTGGGGCCAGCCTCGGGGCTAGCCTGCTGTTCTCGCCCTTCTATGACTCCATCGCCAACGCGGCTCCCGGGAAGAAGCCGAAGCGGCTCCTGATCTTCTTCACCATGGGGACGGCCCCCGAGGTCTGGAAGCCGAAGAGCGTCTCGGGGGAGACCCCCACGTTCAGCGAGGCCACCTCGCCGCTGGAGGAGGTGAAGGAGCACATCGTGATGCTGGACGGCCTCCCCAGCGCGAGCCCCGGCAACAACCACGGGTCCGCCGACGGCCTCACCGGGATGGGCTACTTCAGCAACGGCCCCTACGGGCTCATCTCGGTCGACCAGTACATCGTCGAGAAGCTGAAGGGCGCCGGGCTCGCGACCCCCATCCCCTCGCTCCTGCTCGGCGCCGACACGAGCGGCGGCAAGACGGGGTTCTACAAGAACACCAACCTGGTGCCGATCGGCTCGCCGATGTCCGCCTACTCGACCGTGTTCTCGGGGGTGACCCCGTCGAACCCGACGAACCCGAACCAACCCGACCCCGCCGCCGAGGCTCGGCTGCGCCGGCGCATGAGCATCCTCGACAACCTCAAGGGCGAGATCACGGCGCTCAAGGGGAACCTGGGCCAGGAGCAGAAGTACAAGCTGGATCTGCACCTCGAGTCGCTCCGCCAGATCGAGAACCGGCTCTCGGGCTCGATGACCGGCGGGCCCGGCGGGCCCACCGGCGGCGGCTGCTCCGTCCCGACGAGCCCCTCGGGCGACATGTCGAACCCGATGAAGGCCAACCAGCTTCATCTCGACATCATCGTGGGCGCCTTCGCGTGCGACATCACGCGCGTCGCGGCGATCCAGTGGGGCTCGGATCAGATGATGAACGTCAACCTGCCGGAGATCGGCCTGGCGGACGAGGAGCACAACGGCCTGATCCACGGCAACGACCCCGGCCACGTGAAGCTGATCAAGCTCGAGAAGTGGCTGCACGAGCAGTTCGTCGGCGTCATCAAGAAGCTGAAGGAGCTGCCCGAGGCCGACGGCTCCGGCTCGCTCCTCGACAACACGCTGATCGCCTGGTGCCGCGACATGGGCGACGCGCCGGCGCACACCCAGAACGAGATGAAGTTCGTCCTGGCGAGCGGCACCGGCGGCTACCTGAAGACGGCCCCGGGCGGCCGGTTCATCAAGAGCCAGGAGCGGCACGAGCGCGTGCTGCTCAGCCTGTGCGACGCGATGGGCGTCACGGACTACTCCGGCTTCGGCGATCCGGCCTTGGGGGCGAAGTCGCCGCTCCCGGGCCTGGCGGCTACCTGAGAGCACGGGGCGCGAGCCCCCCCCCGCCGCGACAGGCGCGCCCCCACGCGCCTGTCGCGGCGGTCTCCGGACCGCGCTCTTCACGCGGCACGGCTGCAAGCTGCAAGAGAATCGGGTGCGAGCGAAAGGTCGTTCATGCGCAGCCTTCATCGTCGAGCTTTTCTTCAAGGCCTGGGCGCCAGCGTCGGGGCCAGCTTCCTGTTCACGCCGTTCCTCGACTCCATCGCCCACGCGGCGCCCGGGAAGAAGCCGAAGCGGCTGCTCCTGTTCTGCACGATGGGGACCGCGCCCCAGATCTGGAAGCCCACGAGCGTCTCCGGCGAGACCCCGACGTTCAGCGAGTCCACGTCGCCGCTCGCGGACGTGAAGCAGCACGTCGTGCTCGTGGACGGCCTCCCCAGCGGCAACCCCGGGAACAACCACGGCGCCCCCGACGGCCTCACCGGGCTCGGCTTCAGCGACCCCGCCAGGCTGATCTCCGTCGATCAGTACATCGCGGACAAGCTGATCGCCGCCGGGACGAAGACGACCATCCCCTCGCTCCTGCTCGGGGCCGAGAGCACGGTGAGCGGCGGCAGGTCGCCGTACTACCGCAAGGACAACCTGCCGACGATCGCGTCCCCGAAGTCCGCCTACTCCACCCTGTTCGGCTCGGCGATCCCGGCGAACACCACCGCGGACGAGGTGCTGCGCCGCCGCAGGAGCGTGCTCGACAACCTGAAGAACGAGATCAAGGCGCTCGAGGGGAACCTCGGCGCCGAGCAGAAGTACAAGCTCGGGCTGCACCTCGATTCGATCCGGCAGATCGAGGAGCGGCTGTCGAACGCGTCGTCCGGCGGAGGCGGCGCCTGCACCGCGCCGACGGCGCCGAGCGGCGATCCGAGCAACCCGCTGGAGGCCAACCTCCTGCACATGGATCTCATCGTCGGCGCGTTCGCGTGCGACATCACGCGGGTCGCCGCGATCCAGTGGGGCTCGGATCAGGCCATGAACGTCGAGCTGGCGGACATCGGGCTGCGGGGCGAGGAGCACGGCTCGATGATCCACACCGGCGCTCCGGCGCACCTCGACCTGATCAAGCTGGAGAAGTGGCTGGCGCAGCGGTTCGTCGATCTCATCAACAAGCTGAAGGCGATCCCCGAGGCCGACGGCTCCGGGACGCTCCTCGACAACACGCTGATCGCCTGGTGCCGCGACATGGGCGACTCGCCGAACCACAACCAGAACGAGATGAAGTTCGTCCTGGCGAGCGGCGAGGGCGGTTATCTGAAGACGAGCCCCGGCGGGCGCTACGTGCGCAGCTCCGAGCGGCACGAGCGCGTGCTGCTCAGCCTCTGCGACGCGATGGGCGTCACGGACTTCAGCGGCTTCGGCGATCCGAACCTGCCGGCCAAGTCGCCGCTCCCGGGCCTCGCGGCCACCTGAGGCGGCCGGCGCGCGGCGCCCCGGCGCGGGCGCCGCCGCCATCACGCGACCGCGCCGGCGGTGACCGCGCCGGCGGTGCGGTCTTCCCGCGCCCCGCGCCCGGCGTACACTCGTGAGCCATGACGACGAGCGCGGCGGCGGGGTACGAGGCGGATCAACGGCGAGACGACCTGTCCGCGTACGCGCGGTACCTGTCCGCGATGGACGCGTCGATGCGCCAGAAGGTCGCGCTCACGGCCGCGCACCTCCTGTGCGAGGGCCGCGTCGCCGACATGGGCATGGGCTCGGGGCAGGGCAGCGCCGCGCTGGCGCTGCTCTACCCGCGCCTCGAGGTGATCGGCGTCGACATCGATCCCACGGTCATCGAGCTCGCGCGCCGCGCTCACCGGCGCCCGAACCTCAGCTTCCAGCTGGGCGACATCGCCACGGCGGTCTTCCCGCCCGAGAGCCTCGACGGGATCTTCGACTCGTCGGTGCTGCACCACGTGACCTCGTACGGCGGCTATCGCCACGCGAACGCCGCGGACGCGCTCTCGGCGCAGGTGGAGCAGCTCGCGCCGGGCGGCGTGCTGGTGGTGCGGGACTTCGTCGACCCGGGGCCGCAGCCGGTGCTGCTCGACGTGCCCGCCGACGACGGCGACGGCGGCCCCGACCCCCGCAGCGCCTCGACCGCGGCGCTGCTCGAGCGGTTCGCCGGCGAGTTTCGCGCGCTGTCGCCCGAGCCCGGGTTCCCGCTGGAGCGGCTCTCCCCCGGGCCGTCCGGCGCGCTTCCCGCGCCGCGCCCCGGGTGGCGGCGGTATCGGCTCGCCCACAAGCACGCGGTCGAGTTCGTGTTGCGGAAGGATTACCGCGCCGACTGGGAAGCCGAGGTCAAGGAGGAGTACACCTACTTCTCGCAAGCGCAGTTCGAGGCCCTCTTCGCCCGGCTCGGCCTGCGCGTGCTGTCGTCCACGCCGCTGCGCAACCCGTGGATCGTGCGCAACCGGTTCGCCGGCCGCTTCGAGCTGCGGGACGCCGCGGGCGCGCGGCTGCCGTATCCGCCCACGAACTACCTCATCGTCGGCGAGAAGGTGAAGGCCGGTCAGGGGGTCGCGTTCCGGCTCCGTCCGGCGGAGGGCCCTCCGCGGTTCCTGCGGATCGAGCATCACCAGGATCGCGCCACCGGCCGGGTGTTCGACCTGGCGGCGCGGCCCCACCCCACGCTGGACATCGTGCCGTTCTTCTTCGCCGGCGAGACGGCGTACGTGCTGGCGAGGACGAGCTACCCGCGTCCGATCGCGCGCGCCTGCCGCGAGGAGACGCCCCCCCTCGACGGCAGCGGCCCGGCCGACTACCTGGCCGAGCCGATCGCGGTCGTGCAGACCGAGCTCCCGGTCGGCCACACGGTCGAGCGGGCGCTCGGGCGCGCGGCCGGCGTGCGGGCGGAGGCGATCCAGCGGATGATCCCGGGGACGACGTACTACCCGTCGCCCGGCGGCATCCTCGAAGAGGTGCGCTCGATGCTCGTGGAGGTCGAGCCCTCGTTCGTGAACGCGCCTTCCGAGGACGTCTCCGGGTTCGGCACCTCGGGCCGCATCCGCGCGATCGAGGCGCGCCAGCTGCTGCGCGCCGCGCAGGTCGGCGGCCTGCCCGACGCGCGGCTCGAGCTGAACGTCTACGACCTGCTGGCGCGCTTCGGATTGTCGTTCGGGCCGTGGATCGGCGACGACATCGCGCTCCCCGAGGGCCCCTCCGCGCCGCCCGGAGCGGGCGCTGCAGGCGCCGCGCTCGCGAGCGCGGGCGGCGGCGCGGTGGCCGTCGTGGAGCCGACGTCGCTGCGCGCCCTGCTCGAGCGCCCGAGCCGCCGGCGGTACGCGCGGGTGGATCCGAGCGCCAGCACCGGGTTCCTCGAGGTGCGGCGGGCGCGCTTCGAGGAGCTGGCCGACGGCGGCGCCGTGGTGGCCGCGCGCGAGCTCGAGTACGTGGTGCCGCGGCCGCTCGGCGCGCTGACCGTCTCGACCGCGCTGCTCGCGCGCGCGCCGTCGGGAGAGGTGGTGCTCGGCGTGGACGACCACGACCTGCCCGCCGCCCAGAGCTTCTCGGGCAACAGCGAGCTCCTTGTCGCGCCGGCGTGGCGGCTGCCGCGGAGCGCGCGCACCCTCGCGGAGGCGGAGGCGTTCGTGCGGGCGCGGCTCCTTGTCGAGTACGGCGTCGACGCGGGCGAGGCCGTCGAGCTCGGAGGCGCCTACCGCCCCTCGGCGGGGCTGACGCCGGAGCTGGTCCATCCCATCGCCTTCGTGGTCACCGGGGTGGCCGCGGAGGCGCCGCGTGCCCCGTCGGCAGCCGCGTCCCCGTCGGCAGCCGCGTCCCCGTCGGCAGCCGCGTCCCCGTCGGCAGCCGCGTCCTCGTCGGCAGCCGCGTCCCCGTCGACCGCCGCGTCCCCGTCGACCGCCGCGCCCACGGCCGCGCCGGTGTCCGCTCCGCCTCGGCGGCTTCACTGGGTGCCGCTGACTGCGCTGGTCGCGGGGCGGGAGCACCTGCCCGACGGTCATCTGCGGGTCGTGGCCCTGCGCGCGGCCCACGCGCTCGGCGCCGCCGTCTCGCCGCCGCGCCCGCAGTGATGGATTCCTCGCTGCCGAGCGGGTGAGCCGACGGCGGCCACGCATCGGGTGCTCTCATCACGATATTTCGGGGAGCGCTCGGCGCGATCTCGGGGTGTCGCGGGCGGAAGAGCGCCTGCGTGCCGCGCCGGCGCGCGAAACGGACCTGCCTTATCGAGCCTCGGATGACCGCAGGACGCGCGCCGAGCGCAGATGTCGATTGCGTTCCAGCTGCCTGATGCCTGGACGCAGCAATCGCGCGCGATGGACGGCGGTCTCGAGACCTCAGCTGCATGCGCGCGCCGCGCTCTTTTGAGCGCAATCAGCGCGTCTTCGCGCGATGCGGCGCAGGGCTGACGCATCGAATGGCTGGCACGCGGGGCGCTTACAGCGCCGCACATCGCCGGCGATCGGCCGCCCCCCGCAGCGCACAGCGGGACGGAAACCCCATGGAACTTATGAGCAATTCCCTCAAGATCGCGATGGCGGGCCTCAAGCCCGCGAGCCGCTCCGTCCGACGCGAGGCCCTCGGGCAGGGCGTTCGAGCCGGCGCCGGGCGGGCCGGCTCGTTCGTCGCGCTGCGGGCGCGCCTGCTCGCGAGCCCCAGCCTGGCCGGCGCGCTCAGCTTCATGCAGGTCACCACCCGTTCGTGGGAACCCCACGAGCTCGCGGCGTGGCTCCACGAGCATGTGGTCGAGCCCGGCTGGATGAAGGCCCCTCGCGCGCTGCGCGAGCCGGGCGCGGCGACCGTGGAGCTCTGCGAGCTCGACGAGCGGCACCGCGAGGTCGCGGCGCTCACCGGATGTGCGCGCCGGCGCGTGGCGCTCGCGCTGCTCGATTTCGTGGCGCCGAACCCCGATCGCGGGTTCCTCCGCGCGGCGCTGTACAGCGCGCGCGTGCGGTGGAGCGTCGTCGAAGGCCGCTCGGGCTGGATCCCGGCGCCGCGCGAGAGCGACCTCCTGAGCGACATCGTGCTAAGCCTGTTCGCCGCGGAGATCCTCTCCGACGCGGAGCTCTACCGGAGCCACATGACCGTCTGCGCTGGCTGCGGCCGGGTCGCGTTCGCGCAGGAGCCGCGGCCGCGCGGCGCGGGCTGCCCGCGCTGCGACGGCGAGGTCAGGTGGCAGTCGCGCTGACAGCGAGGAATCGGCGCTGCCGATGCGGAGTCCTGCGGACATCGAGCAGGGTGAGAGCGCTCGTCCGTCCCGCGCGTGCTCCAGCTCCCTGACCCGGCGACTTCTCTTTCGAAGACGACGATTCCGGGAAAGGTGGGGTCGTCACGAATCGGCAGAGGGCGAGTGATGAGCTTGACGACTCGGCGTGAGCCACTCCAAGCTTGGCGCCGAGCCATGAACCTCGCCCGCCGCACCAGCGCCGAATTGGATGAGCTTGCCCACGCAGCGCAGCGCGATGGGTTTTGCTTGATCAAGAGCCTCATCCCGAAGAGCCTGCTGCTCTCGTGGCGTGAGGCCTTCGCGCCGCTCCTCGACGCGCACATCGCGCGCGAGGGGCACCTCAAGAACCGGGGGCCAGGGCGGTATTACGTCACGCTCCCCTTCAAAGCCCCCTTCGCGGAGCCGCGCATCTACGAAGACGAGACGATCCTGGGTGTCGTCGAGCGCCTGGTCGGCGCCGACATGACCATGGTCCAGCTCGCGACCGACACCCCGATCCTCGGGTCCGATTACCAGGACGTCCACCGCGACACGCCGCCGCTCTTCCCGGAGACCGGCAAGGAGACGCCTGCATTCCAGCTCGCCGTCAACTTCCCCCTGGTCGACGTCACCGCCGAGAACGGCCCGATCGAGATCGCCCGTGGCACGCACATGCTCTCCAAGGCCGAGGGGATGCGGCGCCTCGAGCAGGGCGAGGTCGCGCTCGAGCCGATCCCCATGGAGCTCGGCGACGTCATGGTCCGCGACGTTCGCGGCCTGCACCGCGGGACCCCGAACCGCTCGCGCGAGCCGCGGCCCATGGTCGTTATCGGCTACAGCCGCCGCTGGCTCTTCCGGCCGGAGGTCTCGATCCGGGTGCCCCGCGAGAGCCTCCCCCACCTGTCGGAGCGGGCGAAGCGCATGCTCCGCTTCAACCCGATCGTCGAGTCGCTCGACGGGCCCGACGAGACCGAGGTCTACCAGGCCTTCGCCTATTGACCCGCGCCGTCGCGCGCCAGGACCGCCCGCGCCCGCGACGCCCTGTGGCTGCCTCGGGGCTCGTGGGAGGGCCGCCGCGTCGGCTCCATGCGGTTCGTTAGTCTATCTAACTATCGACGCTCCGCGCGCGTGACATACGCGAACGAATGATCCGTCGACTGCGCGTGGAGGGGGCTTCCACGGCGCGATATGGTTCGTTAGTCTATCTAACTATCAACGCCATCTGCGAGCGTGGCTTGCGCGACGGCCCGCTCCCTCGACCGCTCCTGGAGAGGCCGCCTCGCGGCGCGATATGGTTCGTTAGTCTATCTAACTATTCCCGCCGTCTGCGAGCATGACGCGTGCGCCCGCCCGCTCCTTGGACCTCGCCTGGAGGGGCCGCCGCGTGGCGCGATATGGTTCGTTAGTCTAACTATCAACGCTGTCTGCGAGCGTGACGTGTGCGACCGGCTGATCCCTCAGCCAGGTGCGCTGCCGCCGCACGAAGACCCGCGTGGAGCGCACGATGGCCGGCGCGAGCTCCGCGGCCGGCAGGCCACCTTCCAGGTGCTTCCGCACCTCGCGGTAGCCCACCGAGCCCATCGCCCGCGCGCCGCCGTAACCGCGCGCCAGGAGCGAGCGGACCTCGTCCACCCAGCCCTGCTCCAGCCACCCGGAGACGCGCGCCTCGATGCGGCGGTCGAGCTCGGCGCGGTCCCGGTGCACCGCGAGCAGGCGCGCGGCGTGGCGGCGCTCCCGGAAGCCGTGCTCGGCGTGCCACGCGCTCTGCGTCCGGCCCGAGCGCTCGTAGATCTCCAGCGCCCGGCTCACGCGCACGAGATCGTTCGGCGCGAGGCGCGCCGCGCTCGCCGGATCCACCTCGGCCAGGCGCGCGTGGAGGGCAGCGCGCCCCTCGGCCTCGGCGATCGCGCGGTGGCGCGCCCGCACCTCGGGGTCGGCGGGCGGCGCCGGCGACAGGCCAAAGAGCAGCGCCTTCACCCACAGGAACGTGCCGCCACAGACGATGGGCACCCGGCCCCGGCCGCGGATATCGCCGATCGCCGCCTCCGCGAGCTCCGCGAAGCGCTGGGCGTCGATCGCCTCCAGCGGATCGGCCGCGTCGATCAGGTGGTGCGGCGCGCGCGCCCGCTCGGCGGGCGTCGGCTTGCCGGAGCCGAGGTCGAATTCCCGGTAGATCTGCACGCTGTCGGCGCTCACCACCTCGCCGCCGAAGCGCTCCGCGAGCCGGATCGCGAGCTCGGTCTTGCCGCTCGCCGTCGGGCCGACCACGACGAGCAGCTCGCCCGGCGACGGCGGCGCGATCGTCTCCCACGACGGCGGCGCGGCGGCCGCGCACGGCGGCGCGGCGGCCGCGCTCGCCTCCGGGGCGAGCCCGCGCTCGGCCTCGATCACCGCCGCCCCACGCGGTGCTCCAGCTCCGGCCAGCCGACGCGCATCACGATCGGCCGGCCGTGCGGGCAATGGCCGGCGAAATCCACCTCATCGAGCGCCGCGAGCAGCGCGCGCGCCTCGTCCGGCGCCACCGGGTCGCCGGCGCGCAGCGAGCCGTGGCAGGCCATCGTCGCCAGCGCGAGGTCCACCGCGCCCGAGAAGGCGCGCTCGCCCGAGTGGCTCAGCTCGTCCACGAGGTCGCGCACGAGGCGCTCGGGGGCCGCGCGGCGGAGCAGCGTCGGCACCGCGTGCACCGCGAGCTGCGCCGCGCCCGCCGGGCGGACGTCGAGCCCGAGCCGCGCGATCGCCTCCTGCGCCTCCTCGACCAGCGACACCTCCGCGGGCGCCGCCGGGACCAGCACCGGGAAGAGCAGCTTCTGCGTCGCGACGTCGCGCCCGTCGTACGCCGCGCGCAGCCGGTGGAACGTCACGCGCTCCGCCGCCGCGTGCTGGTCGAGGAAGTAGATCCCGTCCGGGCCCTCGCACACGAAGTAGGTGTTGCGCACCTGCGCGAGGAAGCGCAGCGATTTCCAGGCGAGGACGCGCTCGGCCGCGGCGAGCACGGACGCGCTGCCGGTCGGGTACGGCACGTTCGCCAGCCCGCCCGGCACGTTCGCCAGCCCGCCCGGCACGTTCGCCAGCCCGCCCGGCACGTTCGCGGGCTCGTCTGGCGCGATCCACGGAGCGCCCGGCGCGATCGCCGGCTCGACCGCCCCGCCGCGCCGTTCGGCGAGCGCGATGTCGTCCCACACCCCGAGCTGCGCCGGCGCACCCGCGCCGCTCGCGACGGACCCGGGGCGCGCGGCCTCCGGGCGCCCCGGCGGGATCCCGACGAGGTCGCCGCCGAGGCCCCACGGGTCGGCCGGCGGCTCCCGGCGCTCGCTCGGCGCGCCCGCCGCGGGTGGGCCCGCCGCCGCGGGTGGGCCCGCCGCGGGCGCCCCCGCGGAGGGGCCGCTCGACCATACCCAGGCGTCTCCGGGCGGCGAGGCCGCGTCCTCGAAGAGCTTGCCCTTGCGGCCCTGGAAGCCGCCAGGGGCCGGCGCGGGCAGGCCGAACGCCGCGGCCACCTGCGCGGCGACGATCTTGTAGAGCGCGTCGGCGACGGCGCGGCCGTCGGCGAAGCGGACCTCGGCCTTCTGCGGGTGGACGTTCACGTCCACGAGCTCGGGAGGAAGATCGATGAACACCGCGCCGATGGGGTACCGGCCCGGCTCGAGCACGCTGCCGTAAGCGAGCGCGATCGAGCGCGCCAGCGACCGGTCGCGCACGTGCCGCCCGTTCACGAACATCCACAGCCAGCCGGCGCCCGAGCGGGCGCGCTCCGGCCGCGACACGAACGCCTCGACCGTGAGCGGCCCCCGCTGCCCGGCGCACGTCGCGAGCTCCTCGCCCGCGAGCATCGCGCGCACCCGCTCCGCGCGGCTCGCGGCGCGCAGCCACTCCCGCGCGACGCGCCCGTCGCGCGAGAGCACCACCGTCACGCCCGGCTCGCCGAGCGCGACCGCCTGCGCGATCTCGGTCACGTGCGCCGACTCGGTCCCGACGGCGCGCAGGAACTTGCGCCGCGCGGGGACGTTGTAGAAGAGGTCGCGCACCTCGACCACGGTGCCGGCGGCGCACCCGCAGGGGACCACCTGCGCGGCGCCGCCGCCCTCGATCCGGATCTCCGTCCCCTCCGACTCGCCGTCGCGCCGCGTGCGCAGCGAGAAGCGGCTCACCGAGGCGATGCTCGGGAGCGCCTCGCCGCGGAAGCCGAAGCTCTGGATGCAGCGGAGGTCGTCGATCCGCGCGATCTTGCTCGTCGCGTGGCGCAGCACCGCGAGCGACGCGTCCTCGCGGCTCATCCCGCACCCGTCGTCCGCGATGCGCACCAGGCCGACGCCGCCCCCCTCGATGTCGACGCGGATGCGGCGCGCGCCCGCGTCGAGCGCGTTCTCGACCAGCTCCTTGACCACGCTCGCCGGCCGCTCGACCACCTCGCCGGCCGCGATCTGGTTGGCGAGGTCGTCCGGCAGGACGGCGACCCTTCGCGCCTCGGGCTGGGCGGGCTTCGATCGAGGATCCGCGCCGGCGATCCTCTCCGCGGAGCTCATGGCTCTTCGCCGGGGTCGACCGTCGTCCGGGCGACCGCCTGAAAGTAGAGCTTGGTGCGCTCCCGCGTCAGCGCGAGCGCCGCGGAGCCGAGGATGGCAAGCTCGAAGATGACGAAGCGCACCCGCTCGGCGGTCCACCAGAGGTCCGGGTTCGTGAGGCCGGCGCGCTCGGGGACGTCCGGCGGCAGGAGCGCCCCCGCCTGCGCCACCATGTCGATCCACGCGCCGCGGACGCCCCGGGTGAGCGCGTAATCGACCGCGGCGAAGGCCAGGTTGGCGAAGAGGACCTGGAGCACGAAGCCGCGCGTGCCGGGCCGACCGCCGAGCGCCAGGCCGCTCGCGACGACGAGCAGCCCGCCGAGGAGCACCTTGCCGATGCTGAGCGGGAACGAGACGTCCTGGTACAGGCTGAGGGCGCGCGCCTGGGCCGCCTCGAGCACCAGGTACGTGAACTGGAATGGCTCCCCCTGGTCGCGTGCTTGCTGGGCGACGGCCATCACGTCGGGGGCCATGCCGCCGCGCAGGTACATGGCCGTCCCGCACCCCGCCATGAAGCCGCGCACGCCGATGAGCCAGGTGAGCAGCATGGTGGCCACCAGGTACCAGGGGCGCAGCGAGCGCGGGCGCGGGGGGCGGTGCGAGTCCACGTGGAGGCTGGCGTGTAGCACGTTCTCCGAGCCCGCGCGCTCTCTTCCATACCTGCTTACCTGCGGATCGCGGAGCGGGTAGCCTCGGATCGCGAGGTGCCTGCGCGCCGGCGCAGGTGGCGCGGTGCGGCGGGCCTGTACTAGAACTTCGAGGACGAGGTCCTGGTGGCGAAGAGCAAGAGCGAGCCGCGAACGAAGCGAACGAAGGGGACCGGTGCGCCGCAGCCCGCGGGGGCCGCGGAGGCGGGCCCGCTGCCCGAGCCGGAGGACGAAGGCGCGGGCACGGACGAGGTCGCGGGCGCGGCGCCCCGGCCCGCCGCGAAGCGCCGCGCGCGCTCCGCGGCGAAGAACGCCGGCGGCGCGCGCGCCGAGGCGCAGCCCGCGACCAGCGACGACGACGGCGCGCGCGACGACGAGGACGAGGGGGACGCCCCGCCCGAGAGCGGCGCCGCGCCGGCCGGCGACGTCGACGAGGGGGACGTCGTGGAGGTCGTCGGCGAGGTCATCGACGAGCAGAACCTCGATCTGAACGACATCGAGCTCCCGCGCGCCGCGCGCGCAGGCGCCGCCGGCGAGGGGCGCGGCGGCGACGCGGCGCTGTCGCGCACGGACCCGCTGCAGGCCTACCTGCGCGAGGTGCAGCGCCACCCGCTGCTCACGGCGGACGAGGAGAAGGAGCTGACGATCAAGTACTCGAAGACGCAGGACGTCGCGACCGCCGCGCGGCTCGTGACGGCGAACCTGCGGCTCGTGGTCAAGCTCGCGTACGAGTACCGGCGCGCCTACAAGAACATCATGGACCTCATCCAGGAGGGGAACATCGGCCTGATGCAGGCCGTGAAGCGCTACGACCCGTACCGCGGCGTCAAGCTCTCCTCTTACGCGGCGTGGTGGATCCGCGCGTACATCCTGCGCTTCATCCTCAACAACTGGCGCCTCGTGAAGCTCGGCACGACGCAGGCGCAGCGGAAGCTCTTCTTCAACCTCAACAAGGAGAAGGCGAAGCTCTCGGCGATGGGCATCGAGCCGACGGCGGCGGAGATCGCGAAGCGCCTCTCGGTCGAGGAGAAGGAGGTGGTCGACATGGACCGCCGCCTCGCGAGCGGCGAGGCGTCGCTCGACGCCCCGGTCGGCGATCTCGAGGGCCGGACGATCCCGCGCGTCGAGCTGCTCGTCTCGTCGGGGGCGAGCCCGGACAGCGCGTTCGAGGCGAGCGAGATGGGGATGCTCGTCCACGACCGGCTCTCGAAGTTCCGCGAGACGCTGAAGGGCAAGGACGTGATCATCTTCGACAAGCGCATGGCCGCGGAGGATCCGCTCACGCTCCAGGAGCTCGGCAACGAGTTCGGCATCTCGCGCGAGCGCGTGCGCCAGCTCGAGGCGCGGCTCCAGTCGAAGCTGCGGACGTACCTGCAAGAGGAGCTCGGCGACGCCGTCGAAGCGGACTAGGCCTTGTCGACCGTCGGCGAGCAGGGCGGGGCGAGCGATCGCGGGTGCCTCTACGTGGTGGCGACGCCGATCGGCAACCTCGGCGACATCACGCTGCGCGCGGTCGAGACGCTGCGCGCGGCGGACCGGATCCTCGCCGAGGACACGCGGCGCGCCCGCGCGCTGCTCGGCCACCTCGGCGTCTCGGGCAAGCCGGTCGACCGCTTCGACGCGCACGCCTCCGAGGCGGACGCCGCGCGGGCGGCCGCGCGGCTCGCGGCGGGCGAGTCGATCGCCTTCATGACCGACGCCGGCACGCCGGTCGTGAGCGATCCGGGGACGGCGCTCGTGCGCGCGGCCAAGGACGCCGGGGCGCGCGTCGTGGCGATCCCCGGGCCGAGCGCGGTGATGGCCGCGGTGAGCGCGTCGGGGCTCGTGACCGGCGGCTTCCGCTTCGTGGGGTTCTTGCCCCGCGGCGGGCGCGAGCGGCGCGAGGCGCTGGCCCTCGTCACGTCGACGCCGGAGGCGGTGGTGCTGTTCGAGTCGCCGCGGCGCTTCCGCGAGACGCTGGCCGAGCTGGTCGAGCGCATGCGCGGCCGCCGCGCGGTCGTCGCGCGCGAGCTGACGAAGGTGCACGAGGAGATCCTGGGCGGCACCGTGGAGGAGCTCGCGGCGCTCGAGCGGGAGTGGCTCGGCGAGATCACGCTGGTGCTCGCGCCCGCCGAGCCGGCCGCGGAGGGCGCGCGCCCGAGCGACGAGGAGCTCGACGCGCGCATCGACCGCGAGCTCGCCCAGGGGAGGCGGGCGAAGCACATCGCCGAGGAGCTGTCGGTCGAGCTCGGGCTCCCGCGGCGCGAGCTCTACGCGCGGGCGGTGGCGCGGCGAGGCTCGCCGCGCGAGTAGGGCGGGCGGCGCGCCGTCAGGTGTGCCGCCCCTGCCCCCGCGCCTTGAGGGCGTCGACCACGCGCTTCACGTCCTGCGCCCGGTCGCGCGGCACGATCAAGAGCGCGTCGTCGGTCTCGACCACCACGAGGTCCTCCACGCCGACGAGCGCGATCACCCGGCGATCGTCCGGCGCGCCGCCGGACCGCGCGCGCAGATCGACCACGTGGTTGCCCTGCGCGTCGACGAGCACCGACCCCGCGGGCGCGCTGTTGCCGCGCTCGTCCTTCTCGGCGAGCTCCCAGGCGCTCTGCCAGCTGCCGACGTCGCTCCAGCCGAAATCGCCGGGCACCACCGCGAGCCCGGCGACGTGCTCCATCACGCCGTGATCGACGCTCACGGCCGGCAGCCGCGGGAACACCCGCAGCACCGTCTCGGCCTCGGCGCCCTGCGCGGCGGCGCGGTCGATCTCGTCGAGCCCCTCGGCGAGCGCCGGCAGGTGGGCGCGGATCGCCGCCCGCATGTCGCCCGCGCGGAAGATGAACATCCCCGCGTTCCAGAGGAAGCGGCCGCTCGCCACGAACTCCTCGGCGCGCTCGCGGCTCGGCTTCTCGACGAAGCGCAGCACTTTGCAGGGCGCCGCGGGCGCCGCGGGCGCCGCGGGCGCCGCGGGCGCCGCGCTCCCGGCGCCGTCCGCGCCGTCCGCCTCGATGTAGCCGAAGCCCGTCTCCGGGTGCGTCGGGCGGATGCCGATGGTCGTGATCGCGCCGCCCCGGGCCGAGGCGACGGCGGCCTCCAGCACCTCGAGGAACCGCGGCACGTCGGCGATGTGATGATCGCTCGGGAGCACGACCACGACCGCCTCGGGATCCTCGCGCGCGATGGTCGCCGCCGCCCAGCCGATGCACGGCGCCGTGTTGCGCGGCGCGGGCTCGACGAGCAGGCGCCGCTCGGAGACGTCGGGCAGCGCGGCCCGCGTGGGCGAGAGGAGGTGCTGGCCGGTCGCGATCCAGATGCGCTCCCAGCCCGCGCCTCCGCACAGCGGGAGCACCCGGCGCGCCGTCGCGGTGATGAGCGGCTCGCCGCCGAGCAGCGGCAGGAGCTGCTTCGGGCGCGCCGCGCGCGACGCCGGCCAGAAGCGCGTGCCCGCGCCGCCGGCGAGGATCAGGACATGGACGGGGGTCTCGGTCGAGCTCATGGGCGAACGTCGAGGGTTACACGCCGGAGGGTAACGCAGGGACGCGGCGCCGGGGCAGGGGGCCGCTCAGGTGGGGCCCGGCAGCGCGTACGCGTAGGCCACCATCGCGAGGCCGAGCGGGACGACCCACAGCGCCAGTGCGCCGGTGCGCCGCCGCTCGGCGAGCGCGCGGAGCGCGGCGGCCGCCGCGAGGGCGCTCAGGAAGGCGGCGAGCAGGCTCAGCAATGCGGCGCCCGCCCCGGGCGGCGGGGCGCTGAGCGCGGGCGCCTCCGCGAGCGCCGCGGCGGCGAGCGCGGGGATGCTCAGCGCGAGCGCGAGCTCGACGGCGCGCGCGGGCCGGACGCCGAGCCAGAGCAGGAGCACGAGGGCCGCCCCGACGCGCGACCCGCCCGGCAGCGCCGCGGCCCCGTGCGCCGCGCCGACCGCGAGCATCCCGACGAGCGACGGCGCGTCGGTCGCGTCGCGCCCGTCGCGCCGCGGCGCGATCGCGGTGCTCGCGAGCGCCGCGCCGGTCGCGAGCAGGCCGAGCCCCACCGCGAGCGGATCCTGCCCCCACCGCGCGACGTACGGCCGGAGCGCCGCCGCGACGATCAGGCTCGCGGCGGCGCCCAGCGCGAGCAGCGCCGCGTCGCGCGCCGGCGGCGACGCCCGGAAGAGCGACGGCCGCCCGAGCGCGCGGGCGCCCTCGCCCAGCGCGCGGAGGAGCCGCCGCCGCGCCGCGACCGCGAGCGCCGCGGCCGCCGCGAGCGCCTGCGCGGCGGCGGCCCAACCATCGCCGTCGGCCGCGCGGAGCCAGAGCCGCGCCGCCGCGGCGTGCCCCGTGGCCGAGATGGGCAGCGCCTGCGCCGCCCCGTCCACGGCCGCGAGCACCGCCACGTCCACGAGACCCACGTCCGACCGATACCCCAGCGCGGCGCGTCCTGTCGATCCCGAGCAGCGGCCCCGCGAGCCGCCTCCCCCGGCGCGGCCCGAGCCAACGCGCGAGGGAGCGGGCTCAGCGCCCTCGCTCCCGGGTCTGCTGGCTTGCCGCGCTTCATCTTTTCACCTACATACCGCCCCTGATCTGGCGCTCTCTCGCCCGGAGCGAGGGAGGGCGAGCCGAGCGAGGTTCCGTCCGATGTTGATGGCATACGCCAGCGTTGCCGCGTTCTTCCTGGTGGCGATCGGCTTCGTCCTCGGCTCTCTGCTGTTCGGGAAGCTGCTGCGCCCGAGCAACCCGTACCCCGAGAAGGTCGAGACGTACGAGTGCGGGGAGGCGCCGGTCGGGCCCGCGTGGTTCAACTTCAACCCGCGTTTTTACATCATCGCGCTCGTCTACATCGTCTTCGACGTCGAGATCGCCTTCATCTACCCGGTCGCGGCGGTGTTCAAGCGCTGGGTCGACCAGGGCAGCGGCCTCTTCGCGCTGATCGAGATCTTCCTCTTCGTGGCCATCCTGATGCTCGGCTTCGCCTACGTCTGGGCGAAGGGCGATCTCGACTGGATCCGCGCCATCAAGGGCGATCCGCGCGGGGCCCAGAACGTGAGCAGCCGGTCCCGGGCGCGCGCGCCGAGCGCGGGCGCGGCGGGCGAGGGCGCGGCGGTCGCGGCGGCCGCGGCCGCCGACGGAGGTGCGGAGTCATGACATCGAACCTGAACCTGATGGCCCCGCCCCGCGGGTGGGAGGCGAAGTACGAGAGCGACGGCGGCGGCGTCATCACGACGAGCGTCGACCAGACGGTGAACTGGCTGCTCAACTGGGGCCGGTCGAACAGCGTCTGGTACATGCTCTTCGGCCTGGCCTGCTGCGCCATCGAGCTCATGCAGACCGGCGGCCCCCGCGGCGACCTCGAGCGCTTCGGCGCGGCCCCGCGGCCGAGCCCCCGCTCGAGCGATCTCTTCATCATCGCGGGGACGCTGACGTACAAGATGGCGACCCGGGTGAAGCGCCTCTATGACCAGATGTCGGAGCCCCGCTACGTCATCTCCATGGGCAGCTGCTCGAACTGCGGCGGCCTCTTCCAGTACGCCTACTCGGTCTGCAAGGGCGTGGATCAGATCATCCCGGTCGACGTCTACGTGCCCGGCTGCCCCCCGCGCCCCGAGGCGCTCCTCGAAGGGCTCCTGAAGATCCAGGAGAAGATCAAGAGCGAGCGGGCCCTCGGCCGCCGCGGCGCGCAGGGCGGCTGAGCCGCCCTATCGTGCTCGTCTCCATGCTCGTCCCGCGCTCCCGCACCCCATGACACCCGAAGAGATCTTCCAGGCGCTCCAGGCGAAGCTCGGCGAAGACGCGGTCTTCGACCTCCACCCCGTGTCCGCGAAGGATCGCGACGCCTGGTTCCAGGTCGCGCCGGAGAAGATCCAGGCCGTGGGCCAGCACCTGCGCGAGGCGCCGGAGCTCGATTTCGATTACCTGGAGTGCATCACCGGGGTCGACTACCCCGATCTCAAGAAGATCGTGGTCGTCTATCACATCTATTCGTACGCGAAGAAGCACCGGGTCGTCCTCAAGGCGTTCCTCGACCGGGAGGCCCCGGCGATGCCGACGCTCGTCGACGTGTGGTCGGCCGCGAACTGGCAGGAGCGCGAGTGCTTCGACCTGCTCGGCGTGCGCTTCGAGGGGCACCCGGACCTCCGGCGCCTTCTCCTGCCCGACGACTGGGAGGGGCACCCGCTCCGCAAGGACTGGCAGGAGAAGGCCGAGTACCACGGCATCCCGACGCAGCGGCCGAACCCCGTCGAGCTCTTCAAGATCAAGCTGCCGAAGAAGGAGTCGGAGGCGACATGAGCCAGGTCATCTTCAGCGTCGACCGCGGGGGCGCCGGCCCGGGGAGCGACCTCGACGACGAGATGACCCTCAACATGGGGCCTCACCACCCGTCGACCCACGGGGTGCTCCGCTTCGTCATCTCCACGGACGGCGAGATCATCCGCAAGGCGGTGCCGGACGTCGGCTACCTGCACCGGAGCATCGAGAAGATCGGCGAGCGCTGCACCTACAGCGGCTTCATGCCTTATACCGACCGCGTCGATTACGTCGCCGCGATGTTCGCCAACGAGGCCTGGGCGAGCGCCTGCGAGAAGCTGATGGGCATCGAGGTGCCGAAGCGGGCGCAGTACCTGCGCGTCATCTCCTGCGAGCTCAACCGGATCGGCAGCCACATGATCGCGCTCGGCGCGATGGCCATGGACGTCGGCGCGGTCACCCCCTTCCCGTGGGCGCTGCGCGAGCGCGAGCACGTCAACGATTTCATCGAGGAGCTGTGCGGCGCGCGGCTCACCTTCAACTACCACCGCATCGGCGGCGTCTCGTTCGACATGCCGACGGGGTGGGCCGACAAGGTGAGGCGGTGGCTCGACCGCTTCGAGCCGATCATGGTCGAGTTCGACCGGCTCATCAGCCTGAACGACATCTTCATCAAGCGGCTCGCCAACGTCGCCGTGGTGACGGCCGAGGAGGCGAAGGACTGGGGGCTCGTCGGCCCCAACCTGCGCGCGTCCGGCGTGCGATGGGATCTCCGCAAGGAAGACGGCTACTCGGTGTACCCGGAGCTCGAGTTCGACGTGCCGGTGGGCCGCGGGCGCTACGGGACGGTGGGGGACTGCTGGGACCGGTTCTACGTGCGGGTCGAGGAGTGCCGCGAGTCGGCGAAGATCCTCCGCCAGGCGCTCGACAAGATCGACGAGCACCCGGAGGACGACATCCTGGGCAAGCTGCCCAAGAAGATGAGGCCCGACGGCGAGGCCTACGCGCGCATCGAGAGCGCCCGCGGCGACATGGGGTGTTACGTGATCGGGCGGGGCGCGGAGGAGGCGTACCGGGCGCGGTTCCGGACCGGGAGCTTCACCGCCATGGCGATGATCGAGGCCAAGAGCCCGGGGCTATTCTTGGCCGATCTCGTGGCGCTCATCGCCAGCTTCGACGTCGTGGCGCCCGAGATCGACCGGTAGCGAGCGAGCGGGGAGCCTCAGGGCTCCTCGCCGCCGGTATCCGAGCCGAACAGCTCCGGACACTTCTCGTCGACGGCCTCGCACTCCGGAGGCAGCTTGAAGGACTCGAGGTCCGACTCGCACGTGAGCGCCTTGATCATCTCGAACTGGCTGTCCGTGCAGGCCTTGAACTCGGCGACCGTGGCGGCGCACCCCGCGAAGTCCTCCGCGGTGCACAACTCCTCTTCCGCAGGCTCGTCGGGCTCGGCGATGCACTGTTCCTTGGCGGCCTCGCAGTCGAGGCCGGAGTCGGGCGTGGCGGCGGCGATCAGGCCGACGAGCTCGCACGCGTCCTCCTTCGTGACGTCCGCGGCCGACGCGGCGACCGCGTCGCACACCGCCTGCGCTTCCTCGTCCGTCAGGTCGCCGAGCTGCTTGTCGTCGAGGTCGCCCCCGGTCTCGCCGCCGTTGCCGCCGGTGCCGTCCGTGCCGCCGTTGCCGCCGGTGCCGTCCGTGCCGCCGTTGCCGCCGTCGCCGCCGGTGCCGCTGGTGCTGCTGGTGCCGCCGGGGCCCGACGTGCCCTCCTCGCCATCATCGCCGCACGCAACGAGCGCGAGCCCCACCATCAGCATCCCAAGAACCTTCATCCGTGTCATCGAGCGCTCCATCATCGAGAATGTTCGCCTGAGAGTCCGCGCGGCGCTGGAGGACGGCTCCGTCGAAGGAAGCGAACGGGCTGAATCGTCGACCCGGCAGGCGCGCGGCGCGTGAACATACTACGACCCCGATCGAATTTTCCTTCCCCGTCGGAAAAAAAAGACAGCGCCCTCCGTCGCCGGCACCGCCGCGCGCGGCCGAGGCGCTGTCCGTCTCCGCGCCGCGCCGCGCGTCCCGGCGTCCGTCACGTCGCGCGCGCGCGTCTCCGCGGGCGTGAGGGAGCCCCCCGCGGCGCCGCCGGTTCCACGCTGCGCCCCGCGTCCCGCTGCGCGGCCACGCGCTTCGGCGCCACGCGGCGAAAGGCCCCCACGAGCAGCTCCTCCAGGAGCGCCGGGTCGACGCGACGGAGCTCCACCCGCGTCCAGCCCTGGTGTCCCCACGGCGTCACCGAGAAGACGTCGGGCTGCGCCCGCACCAGGCTGTCCTGCTCCTCCAGCGACAGCTTCAGGACCGCCTGCTCCTGCGCCACCCAGTGGGTCGCGAAGATCTTCCCCCGCACGCGGAACGACGGCTTGCCGAAGTGGTCCTGCACCTCGGCCTCGGGCAGCGACAGGGCGAGCGTTCGAAGTTCGTCGGAAGAGACCACGGCGATGCACCTCGGCAAGGGGGGATGGGTCGCGCTCGTGAAGGTATCTCAGACCCGCGCCGCCTCGAAGATCCGGTAGAAGCTCGGCGTCTCGCGCACGCCCTTCACGGAGAGCCCGGCGGCCTCGAGCAGCGCGCGGTACTCGGCCTCGGTGCGCTCGCGCCCGCCCGTGTTCACGAGCATGTTGATGTCGCTGAACGTGAGGACCCACTCGAGCGCCGCGTTCCCGCGCTGGGCGGGGGCGGGCGGCTCCACGACGAGCAGGCGCGCCGCGCCGTCCATCGCCTCGCGGCACTTGCCCAGGATCGTCAGGCTCCGGGCGTCGTCCCAGTCGTGGATCACGCTCTTGAGCACGTAGACGTCGGCGGCCGGCGGCGCCGCGTCGAAGCAGCTCCCCGCGACGAAGGAGGCGCGGGCGGCGACGCCGCGCGACGCGAACAGCTGGAGCGCTCCCTCGCGCGCGTGCTCGAGATCGAAGACGACCCCCTCCACGCCGGGGTGGGCCTCCAGGATCGCGCAGAGCAGCGCGCCGTAGCCGCCGCCCACGTCGACCACCCGGCGCGCGCCGCGCAGATCCGCGGCCCCGACGATGCCGGGCGCGACCCCGCGGGTGAGCTCCACCATCGCCTGGTGGAAGATCGCGGCGGCGGCCGGGTCGCGCCCCATCTCGTCGAAGTGCTCGGTCCCGGACGGCGCCGCCGCGCCTCCGTCGCCCCACGCCATCCGGCCGGTGCGGACGCAGTCGGTCAAGCGGCCCCAGGCCGTCCACACGCCCGCCCCGCCCATGAGCCGGGACCACGCGCGCCGCGAGCTCGGGGAGCTCGTCTCGAGGCATCGCCCCATCTCGGTGAGCTCGAAGCGGTCCCCGCGGGGGGCGAGCAGCTCGAGCGTGACGAGGGCCCGGAGCAGGCGCTCCGTCGCGTCGGGGTGCGTGCCGAGCCGCGCCGCGACCGCGCCGCTCGGGAGCGGCCCGTCGGCGAGGATGTCGGCGACGCCGAGCTCCGCGGCCGCGTGGACGACCTGCGGCACCCAGAGGCTCATGATCATCTGGTTGAGGCGGACGGCAGGGGGCAGATTCGTGGGAGACCCGGTCGACATGGTGTTCGCTCCTTCGGGGCCTACCTTGGGGAGCGCGACGCCGGGGGTATTGTAAAGATTTTACCTTGCCCCCTGCCGGGTCGCCGACCGCGAATTTGCCGTGCCGAACCGTCGCGAGCCACCGCCGTCGCCGGGAGCTCGGGGGGTGACGACGGATCGCACATCTCCGAAGCCATGGATATGCGTGCGCAGGACGGATCCCGGCCGGTAAGCCCTGCACCTCGGCGGCGGCGTTCCTCGATGTACAGACTCGCCAGGATCTGGATGGTAATGAAATAATCTGAACAAGGCCGCTCCGCTCGTCCGCCTGGCTCCTTCCTGATACGCTATCCTCGTGTTTCCTGCGCCTCTACCGATCGACGTCTTCATCTCGCATGCAGCCGCGAACGAGAAGCAGAAGGACGTGCTCAGAAAGCACCTGTCGGCCCTGAAGCGCGAAGGGAAAGTCCGCACCTGGCATACCGGGCGCGTCGGGGTCGGCAGCGATCGGGAGGCCGAGCTCGCGGCTCGCCTCGACGCGGCTCACCTCATCGTCCTTCTCGTCAGCGTTGATTATCTCGCCGCCGACGCGCAGTGGCGAGAGATGGAACGGGCGCTCGGGCGCCACAACGCCGGGCGGGCGCGGGTCATCCCCATCCTCCTCGACGCGTGCGACTGGGAGGGTACGCCGTTCTCCGCCCTGGCGCCGCTGCCCCCCAACCGCGTCCCCGTGATGTCGTGGAAGCGCGAGAGCGAGGCGTGGACCTCCGTGACGCTCGCGATCCGGGCCGCCATCGCCGACTGCGCGCACAGGAGCGCTGCGCCGACCCTCATGGACACGAGCGAGCCGGCTCACGCGGCACGCACGGAGAGGACACTCGACACGTCCCCCGGCGCTGCGACCCTGCCCGCAGCTGGGAAAGGCAGCGACCCGCCCGCACGACAGCGAGGCAGCTCCAGGGCCTCGACGGCGGCTCGCGCGCTGATTGCCATCCTCGCGCTCGGCCCGGTCGCGGCGATCGCGCACTTCATCGCGCGATTCACCACGGCAGGTCAGCCGGCAGGCGCGGCGGCGGCGGACGCGGGGCCGGCAGACGCGGGACCGACGGCGCGACCGCGGATCCCTCCGCCGAGGACCGTGACCGTCGGCGAGCCGGAGCCGCGGCCGCCGCGCAGGCCCTAGCGACACGGCGTGGGCGGCGAGGGATCAGGGGCTCATGCCGGCGAGGTCGATCAGCGTGGCGCGCGCCCGGGTCGGGGTCGTCCCGGTGAACTGCTTCACGTCCCGCGCGAGGTGCGCCTGGTCGTAGTAGCCGAACCGCTGCGCGAGCTCGGCCCAGGTCCCGGAGGCGCCCGCCTTGAGGTGCTGCACCAGGCGCTCGAAGCGCACCAGGCGGGCGAGGAGCTTGGGGGGGACGCCGACGTGCTCGCGGAACAGGTCGATCACGTGCTTCTGGCTGTAGCCGAGCTCGCGCGCGAGCGCCCGCATGTCGACCGCGCCCCCGCGCTCCTCGATCCGCCGGAGCGCCCACGGCACCACGCCGAGCGCGTGCCGCGCCTCGTCGACGCGCTCGCCGAGCGCGCGCTCGATCAGGTCGAAGCGCGCGTCCCAGGTGGGGAGCTCCTCGAGGCGCTCGGCCAGGTGGGCGTGCTTCCTCGGCAGGAGATCGCGCGCGGAGATCACGCGCCCGGTGAGCTCCGCCATCGGCACGCCGAAGAGGAGCCGCGCCCCGATGGGGGTGAGGTTCACCTGGATCCCGCGCTGGAGGCCGTCGTGCTCGGTGACCGTGAAGCTGTCGTCGAGCCCCGCGACGAAGCCGCCCGGGTACGACGCGTGGCGGCGATCGCTCCCGGCGTCGAACACGCGAAGCGGCGGCCCGAACTCGATGATGACGACCACCTGCGGCATCGGGAACTCGGCCCGCCGCAGCGGCCCAGGCGCCTCCTCCGTGTAACCGCAGTAGTCGCGGAGGTAGGGGCGGAGGCGCGGCGCCGGGGGCCGGGTCGCCATCTCCCAGCGGCTCTCACCGGACGTGCCGCGCGCGATCCGCGCGCGCTGAGCCAGCGCTTGCATCGAGGGGCAAGGCTACCCCTCGGCGCGGGCGCGATCCAGCCGCGGCGCCCGGGCGCCTCAGCGGACCGTCTTACAGCACCTGAACCCGAGGTGGTAATTCACGTGCCAGGCGTTCTCCATCGGCTCCACGTGCCAGCGCGGGCTGAAGGAGCAGTGATCGGGATACGTCTCCTGCCCCTTCGGCCGGGGGGCGTCGTGCGCGCGGGCGACCTCGACGTAGAACCAGGCGCTCCCCTTGAGCTGGCTGTACAGCTTGCCGTCGTCCCGGTCGCGGCGGGTCATGATCTCGGCCACGTTGCCGTGCTGATCGAAGACCCCGAACCGCGAGCGGCACGCGGGGTAGGCGCCCGCCGGCTCGGTGTCGGTCGCGCACGTCTCGTAGGCCGAGCGCGCCGTGTCGGCGTCGCAGGGCTTGCCGTCGATGTCGCGGTGCCGCGTCTGCGTGTGGCAGACGGCGAGGTCGAGCTCGTCGCCGTAAGCGTACGTCCGCGGCGCGCCGCCCTCCGGGTCGCCGCGGCACGCGAGGCTCCACTCGTCCTCGGTGCAGAGGCGCTTGCCCTGGAGGCTGCACACCGACGCCGCCTGCGTCGGGCCCGCCCACACCATCGGCAGCTCGCACGGCTTGTTGGGGAACTCGAAGATGTCGATGCAGAACTCGGCCGGCCTCGCCTTCCCCCGCACGGTCTTGAAGACGGGCACCATGTTCTCGTGGCCGCCGCAGCGGGCGCGCTGCTCCTCCGTCTGGAGGACCACGCCGCGCAGCCCCTCGAGGCACTGCTCCTTCGAGCGCGTGTGCCGCGCGAGCGCCCTGTTGCCCTGGTTGATGCGCGACGGCCCGCCGCCGCCGAAGTTCTTCTCCAGGAAGAGCTCGGGGTTCCTGAACTTGCGCTCCCGCGGCGTGAGCTCCTTCAGCGAGAAGAGCCGCACCAGGTCCTCGCGCGCCTCGTAGTGGATCGCCATCGGATCCCCGGCCGGCGGCGGCGCGTCGGCCGCCGGCGGCGCCTCGCCCCCGGCCGGCGGCGGCGCGCCGGCAGACCCAGCCGCCGGCGGGGCCGCGTCCCCCGGGCCGGAGGCCGCGGGCGCCGCGGGGCTGGCCGCCGGCGCGGCGGCGTCGCCGGGGCCGCGATCGGGCTCGCCGCGGGAGCAGGCGGCCGCGGCCGCGGTGAGCGCCGCGAGCGCGACGCGCGAGGGTCGGGAGGGCCGTGACACGTGGAGCGAGGTCAGAGGGTCGCCGCGACGATCTCGGAGAGGCTCGCCTCGTCGACGATGCCGGTCAGGTAGGCGGCGACGTTCCCCTGCCGGTCGATCACCACGAGGCTCGGCAGTTTGTCCACCCCGTACCGGACCGACGCCTCCTTGGCGTCGTCGATGAGGATCGGGTACGAGAGGCCCTTCTTGAGGGCGTATTGGCTGGCCACGTGGGGCGGATCGTCCACGTTGACGCCGAGCACCACGAGCCCCTTCTTCTCGTACCGGCGCGCGATCCGGTCGAGGATCGGCGCCTGGACCGCGCAGGGGCCGCACCAGGTGGCCCAGAAGTCGAGGATCACCGGCTGGCCCTTGAGCTCGGCGAGCTGCATGCGCGCGCCGGGCTCGCCGTTGGCCGCGACCGGCAGCGTCACGTCGGGGGCCACCGCGCCGACCATGCCCCCGACCCCAGGCGCGAGCCGCGGCAGGATCGCAAGGCCGAAGAGCGCGCTCAGGGCGATGAGCACCGCGACTGCAGGGTAGAGAATCTTACCGGAATTGGACTCGGGTTCGGCCATACGGGGCCCTGGGCTTCATAGCAAATCTTTGGGCCTACGTCCGAGCGGCTCTGGTACGGTCCGGCGCCTCGACCGGCCAGGCGCTGCGCCGCCTGGCCCGGGGTCGGGGGCGCAGCGCGGCTCGCCGCGCGACGCCGCCGCCGCCGCCGGTGGGGGTCGGGGGCGCAGCGCGGTTCGCCGCGCGCTGCCACCGCCGTCCGGGTCACGTCGTCGCCCGCGCGCTGGAGGAACCATGCTGGATCGTCCGAATCTTTCACGAGAAAATCCCGCGGGGCCCCGCGGGCGGCGCCCGCCGCCCGGGCTCCCCCCGGCCAAGCGGGCGGCCAAGTGGCCCCCCGATGACAACGACCTGCCCGGAGCCCCGCCGGCGCCCGCCGGCGGCGGCTTCGCGGACGACGGCAACTTCAAGCGCGGCCGGTTCAGCCCGGTGTCGATCGTGGTCGGCCTCCTCCTCGCGCTCGGCGCCGCCGGCGCCATCTGGTTCGGCGTCAAGCAGGACAGCCAGAAGATGACGGTCGACGCCATCTCGAAGGAGAAGAAGAACATCTTCGTCCTGCCGAAGAAGGACCAGCTGCCCCTCTGGCGGAAGTGGGCCGCCTCGAACGCCGAGCCGTCGCTCCAGCAGGAGGCGCTCATGCAGCTCGCGTGGGCCGGCGACCCCGAGGGCGTCACGCACGCGACGACCGCGCTCTCGCTCCAGGACCACCGCGTGAAGGGCGTCGCCGCGCAGGTGCTCGCCTACTACGGCTCGCCCAAGGCCGACGGCGCCAAGCCCGCGCTGCTCGAGGCGCTCAAGGTCGCGGACGAGAGCGACCGGCCCCAGATCGTCTGGGCCCTCGTCGAGCTCAAGGAGCCGGCCGCGTTCAAGGACGCGATGGACCAGTACCGCAAGGGGTTCCTCTCGAAGGTCGAGCGGCTCGGCGGCGGCATCGCCTTCGATCCCGAGAAGCTCGCCGGCCTCGTGTCGCTCGACGAGCTCGCGAAGCTCGCGACCGACGAGAGCGCGTCGGTGCGGCAGCTCGTCGCGACGGTCCTGTCGCGCAACGCCGAGCCCAAGTGGACGAGCGCGCTGATCACGCTCGTGAAGGACAAGGACGTCGAGGTCGCGCGCGAGGCCGCGAACGGCCTCGGGCGCATCGGCGACGAGACGGCGCGCGCCCCGCTCCTCGAGGCGCTCTCGAACGCCGACAAGGACAGCCGCCAGCGCTTCCTCGAGGCGCTGCGCGACGGCATCGGCGGCGAGGGGCTCGTCCTCGCCCTCGACAGCGTGAAGTCGGACCCCGAGGAGACGACCTGGTTCCAGACGAAGCAGATCATGGAGATGCTGCGCGAGCTCGCCGATCCGCGCGCGGCCGACCCGCTCGTGAAGTGGATCGAGGCGAAGAAGCCGCCGCTGCACTGGCAGGGCGAGGCGGGGACGCGGCTCGCCGAGGTCGGCGACATCCGCGGCGCCAAGTACATCGGCGAGCGGATGCTGGCCGACCCGCTCAAGCTCTACAAGCTCGAGAAGTTCTGGGAGGCGGACGAGGGCGGGCACCTGTCGCGCACCGACCTGCCGCGCGTCGTCGGCGCCCGCATGCTCGCCGACCTCGCCACGATCCACGCGGACAAGGCCGCCGAGCTCAAGGCCGCGGCCGAGTCGCCGGTCATCCTGTGGCTCAAGGATCGCCCGCAGCCGCACGCGAACGGCCTGCGCTTCCTCGCCACGATCCGCTCCGAGAAGATCCTGAAGGACATGCGCGACTGGGCCTTCCCGACGGACCCGCTCCCGAAGGAGGGGCAGCAGCCGCCGTTCCCGGCGGCGTTCGAGACCGCGCAGAGCGCGCTCCGGTACATCGGGCGCATGAAGGACGAGCCCTCCTTCCCGCGGCTGCTCGAGCAGTTCAAGCGGAAGAAGGACCCGAAGATGGACATCACCCAGGACGGGCTCCAGGGCGCGGGGCTCGCGATGATGGGCATGGCGCTCCGCGCGGTCGCCTACGGCGCGGCGCAGGGGCTCGCCGAGTGGGGCGACCCGCGCGCGGTGGAGCCGCTGACGAAGCTCATCGAGGACGAGACGTGGCACGAGGAGGCCCGCCAGGCCGCGTGCGAGGCGCTCGCCTGGTGCGCCGACGACAAGACGATGGTCGAGGTGGCGAAGAAGGCGAAGGATTTCGCGAGCAAGAAGGAGCCGCGCAAGCAGCTCATCGGCGCCTGTTACGCGTCCGCGCTCGCGCTCCGGCCGGTGCCCAGCGCCGCCGGCGAGCTCGTCCCGCTGCTCACGGCCGACGTCGAGCCCGGGGTGCGCATGGCCGTCGCGCGCGCCATCGGCATCGGCGGCTTCGACGAGGCGGCGCAGAACCAGCTCTTCGAGAAGCTCAAGGACGTCGAGGTCCGGAACGCGGCGGCGCTCGCGCTCATCCTCGGCGGCACGAGCGACACCGCGGCGCGGACGGTCGCGATGTACGCCGACTTCGACAAGGGCGCGCTCGACGACCTCAAGGACCACTACTACCGCGCGTTCGGCTACTGGTCGGACGAGGACTTCAAGCGCGGCAACCTCTACCGGTACGTCGCGAACGCCGAGGCGGTCACGCGGGTGAAGGTCGCGGACGCGCCGCAGGAGTGGGCGCGGCAGCGGCTCCAGGCCCAGTTCGACAACCTGAAGTACGACAACGGCCCGCACTCCGAGACGCGCGTCGTCCTGCGCTACCGGCTCTACCAGGCGGCCAAGAGCGGCGACGGCGAGCAGAAGAAGGGCGCGATCGACACGCTCAAGTTCATGAAGGAGAAGGGCGCGCTCATGGCCCTGCGGCACGAGCCGGGCGACACCGGCGCGCTCGCGAAGCGCGCGTTCCACGAGCTCATGAACCCGAAGGCCACCGTGGCCGAGGACCTGAGCGCGCTCGCCCCGGCCAAGGGCGGGGGCGCCGACGTGCAGTAGCGGCGCGCGCCTGCGCGATCGGGCGAGGGGCCCGGGAGCTCTCGAGGGAGGCCGTCCTCCCCCGGGGATCCCGGGCTTCCTGTTTTTGTCGAGGCTGCGCGGACGAGCCCGCGCCGGCGCGTCGGGGGGGCCCTGGCGACGGGCGGCGGGCGCGTGTCGGGCTGGACAAAGCGCGCGTTTCGGAAGAGTGTTCGCGCCGAGGTGCACTGTGGCTACCTGGCGTGATGAGCTCAACGAGGCCGTGAAATCGAAGGCGGAGCGCGAGTCGGAAGAGCTCGCGCGGCACAAGAAGCGGGTCGCCGAGGCGCTCGCGGCCGCGGAGTCGGCCGTGTCGCAGGGGGCCGAATCGCTGAAGTTCGCGCACGAGAGGCTGCAGGACAAGGGGCAGCCGGTCGTGCTCTCGCAGGAGCAGGACAAGCACCGGCTCGCGCTCGGCGAGTTCAGCCTGGCGCTGGAGCTCCTGCGGGAGTCGGCGATCGTCCGGGTGACCTTCGGCGACGGCAAGCCGCGCGAGTTCGACTTCGCGAAGGACAGGCACATCGCGCCCGCCGACGTGGAGGAGTACATCGGGCGCCGCGCGCTCGAGCTGGTCCGCGCGGCGCAGAAGGCCGCGCCGTGGTGACCGCCGGGCGCGCCGGGGGGCGCGCGCCCCGCGCGGCGGGGCTCCGCCCGGGCCTCGTCGCGGGGCTGCTCGCCGCGCTCGGGGCCTGCGCGCCTCCGGCCGCGCCGCCCCGCGAGGCGGCCGCGCCGCCGGCCTCGGCGCCGGCCGCCGCCGCGGCGCCCGCCGCGCCGGCCTCGATCGGTCTCGACCCCGCCGCGGAGGCGCGGATCAAGGCGGACGTCGCGTACCTCGCGTCGCCCGAGCTCGCGGGGCGCGCCACCGGCGAGCCCGGCGCCGAGCTCGCGGCCGACTTCATCGCGCGCCGCTTCGCCGAGCTCAAGCTCGCGCCGCTGGGCGGGCAGGGGGGCGACGCGAAGGCGTACCGGCAGGCGTTCGAGGCGCGGGTCGGCGCCGACGTGGCGCCGGCGGCGCTCGCGGTGCAGCGCGCGGGCCGGAAGCAGAGCGTCGAGGCCGGCAAGCTGGTCACGGCCGACGGGAGCGCGAGCGGCGCGGCCTCGGGGGCCGCGGTGCTCGTGGGCCACGGCGTGACCGCGGCGGCGCTCTCCTGGGACGACTACGGCGGCCGCGACATCGAGGGGAAGATCGCGGTCGTGCTCGACGGCGTGCCCACGCTGGGCGGCGGCGCGGAGGCGGCGCCGCAGGCGGGGGCGAAGGCAGAGCCGCATGGCGGCGCGGCGAAGGCAGAGCCGCATGGCGGCGCGGCGAAGGCAGAGCCGCATGGCGGCGCGGCGAAGGCAGACCCGCATGGCGGCGTGGCGGCCGGCCCGCACGGCGGCGCGGCGGCAGACCCGCACGGCGGCGCGGCGCAGGCCGGCCCGCACGGCGGCGCGGCGCAGGCCGGCCCGCACGGCGGCGCGGCTCACGCGGACCCGCACGGCGCGGCGCACGCGGATCCGCATCACGCGCCGTCGCCGCGGCCGGCCGACGCGCTCCGCGACTTCGGCAGCGTCCGCTACAAGCTCCGCACCGCCCGCGAGCACAAGGCCGCCGGCGTGATCCTCGTCGCGGCGGGCGACGAGCTCCCGCGCGTGTCGGACGACGCGGCGAGCATGGGCATCCCGGCGGTGGTGATCACGCGCTCCGCGGCCCGGGCGCTGTTCCCGACGGCGGGGCTTCCGCCGCCCGCGAAGCCCGAGGCCGCGAAGCAGGCCGCCGCGAAGCCCGCGGCCGCGAAGCAGGCCCCGGCGAAGGCCCCTGGGCCGAAGCCGCTCGACGGCGTCACCGTCGAGATCACGACCAAGGTCACCCCGCGGATGGCGCCGGCGTCCAACGTGATCGGCCTGCTCCCGGCGCGGGACGGCTCCCCGCACGCCGGCGAGTACGTCGTCGTCGGGGCGCACTTCGATCACCTCGGCCACGGCGGCAACTCGTACTCGCGCGCGCCCGGCGTGCACGCGGTGCACCCGGGCGCCGACGACAACGCCTCCGGGACCGCGATGCTCCTGGAGGTCGCGCGGCGGTTCGCCTCGCTCCCCGCGCGGCCGGACCGCAACCTGCTGTTCATCGCGTTCGGCGCCGAGGAGCTCGGCACCCTCGGCTCGCGCCACTTCGTCGATCACCCGCCGGCGCCGCTCGCGGGAACGAAGTCCGTCGTGGCGATGATCAACGCGGACATGGTCGGCCGGATGCGGGAGGACAAGCTCCTCGTCGACGGCCTCGGCACCTCGCCCGACTGGAAGCCGATCGTGGACGACGCCGCCCGCGGGCTCGGCCTCGCGCTCCAGTTCGGCGTCGAGGGGTTCGGCGCGAGCGATCACACGTCGTTCACCGCGTCGCGCGTCCCGGTCGCCTTCCTGTTCACGGGCGTCCACGAGGACTACCACCGGCCGAGCGACACGGCGGACAAGATCGACGCCGCGGGCGTCTCGCGCTGCGCGGTGCTCGCGGCGCGGATGGCGCTCGCCCTCGCGCAGCGCGACGCGCGGATGGCGTTCACCGACCCGCCGGCCGACCCTCACCGCAGCATGCGCCGCGGCTTCCGCGCGTCGCTCGGCACGATGCCGGACTACGCGTACCAGGGGCCTGGCGTGAAGCTCACGGGCGTGCGGCCCGACGCGCCGGCCACGCGCGCCGGGATGCAGGCGGGGGACGTGATCGTGCGCATCGGCGCCCACGCGATCACCAACATCCACGACTTCATGTTCGCGCTCGGCGAGCTCGAGCCGGGCCGCGAGGTCGTGATCGAGGTGGAGCGCGGCGGCACCCGGGTGCCGCTCAAGGTCATCCCCGCCCCCGGCCGATGAGCCGGCGCCGCCGCCGCATCGCGCCGCCGGCCGCTCCGCGCCGGCGGCGCAGGGCCCTCTGCCGGCGCTGCGCGGGGGGCCTCGTCTTGCTGTGCGGCCTCGCGGCGGCGCTCCTCGGCTGCGATCGCCGCGAGCCCGCCGCGACGGACGCCGCGGCCCCCGCTGCGCCCGCGAGCGCCGGCGGAGCGGCGGACGCCGAGCCAGCGCCACCCGACGGCGCCGCGGCGGAGCCGCCGGACGCCGCGGGGCTGCCCGACGCCGCGGCGCTGCCCGACACCGCCGCGGCCCTCGACGGCGCGACCGCGTCGCCGTCGCCCGACGGCGGCGTGTCGGACGCCGGGCTGCCCGGCAGCTCCGCGGGGTGTCCGGACGACATGGTCCTCGTCGACGGCGACTACTGCCCCCTGGTCGAGCAGATCTGCCTGAAGCACCACAAGGAGTACGAGAAGGACCAGGCGCGGCGGGAGAGCCCGTACGGCGGCGTGGAGGGCTCGACCAGCGTCAGCGAGCGCTGCCTCGAGTACAAGCAGCCGACCGCGTGCCTCTCGAAGAAGCGCGCGCCGATGCGTTACTGCGTCGACCGGTACGAGTGGCCCAACAGGAAGGGCGAGCTCCCTGCGCTGCTCGTCTCGTGGCGCGAGGCCGTCAAGGCGTGCGAGGGCGTCGGCAAGCGCCTCTGCACCGAGGACGAGTTCAACTTCGCCTGCGAGGGCGAGGAGATGCTCCCGTACACGTACGGGTTCGTGCGGGACGCGACGAAGTGCAACATCGACCGGCCGTTCTGCCAGCGCGAGCTGACGCTCTACCGCTACGAGCGGTGCATGCGGCACCCCAAGTGCAAGGCGGAGCTCGAGCGGCTCGATCAGCGCGTTCCGGCCGGCTCGATGCCGGCGTGCGTGTCGCCGTTCGGCGTCTACGACCTCAACGGCAACATCAACGAGTGGGTCGTGCGGCCGGGCCGCAAGTCCCCGGATCGGAGCGGGCTCAAGGGCGGCTGGTGGGGCCCGATGCGCGGCCGATGCCGCCCGACGGTGGGGTTCCACAAGGAAGAGGATTACGGCTACGAGCAGGGGTTTCGTTGCTGCAAGGACGCTGCGCCGCGGTGAGCGCACGGTGGCGCCGTCATTTTGGCGGGCGCGTGGCCGCCGACCGGGGGTACGCTCGCCTCCAGCGGGCCCGCGACGCGGCGCTCGCCGGCGAAGGGCCTGCGGTTGCTCCTCCGGGGGCCGGGGCTCAGATCTCAGCGGCGGGTCGGCACCGGCCCGCTGCTCACGCGGGGAAAGCCCCGCATCTGCGGGAGACCTTGATGAAGCGATCCATGTGGTTCACCAGCGTGCGCTCGGCCGCGGCGGTCGTCCTTGCTCTCGGAGGCCTCGGGCTCCTGTCCTCCGCGTGCCGGGGCAGCGAGGCCGAGGATCCCTCGAGCCAGCAGTACAACGCCTACAACCAGCAGCCTGGGTACCAGCAGCCGGGGCAGTACCAGCAGCCCGGGTACCAGCAGCCTGGGCAGTACCAGCAGCCTGGGCAGTACCAGCAGCCGGGGCAGTACCAGCAGCCGGGGTATCAGCAGCCGGGGCAGTACCAGCAGCCGGGGACGACCGCTCCGGCGACGACGGCGCAGCCGAGCCCGCTCGCGCTCCCGTGTACGAACGACATGGTCTGCGGCACGCACAAGTGCAACACGGCGGTGGGCAAGTGCGCCTTCCCGTGCGCCGCGAACACCGACTGCGCGGCGGGCTTCTCGTGCATGGGCGCCGGCTCGGCGACGGCGATCTGCGTGCCCGGCGGGCAGTAGGGGGCGCGTGGTCCTGCGCTGATCTGCGCCTTGCTTCCGTCGCGTCCCTGGTTTTGTGAGGGTGGCGCCTTCTCCGGCGCCGCCAAGGCGATCGGCGCGTGCCGGGGCAGCCGAGCCTGGCCTGGGGGGCTGGCGCGTCCAGTCCCTCGGGGCAGCGGAGCTGCTTGCCGCGACCGCATCCGGTCACGGCGGGGCAGCTGAGCATGGCCCGGGGAACCGGATCCGGTCTCTCGGGGGCAGCTGAGCATGGCCCGGGGAACCGGATCCGGTCACGGCGGGGCAGCTGAGCATGGCCCGGGGAACCGGATCCGGTCACGGCGGGGCAGCTGAGCATGGCCCGGGGAACCGGATCCGGTCACGGCGGGGCAGCTGAGCATGGCCCGGGGAACCGGATCCGGTCACGGCGGAGCAGCTGAGCATGGCCCGGGGAACCGGATCCGGTCTCTCGGGGGCAGCTGAGCATGGCCCGGGGGACCGGATCCAGTCTCTCGGGGGCAGCTGGGCAGGTAGTGGCCAACTTCGGCCATCCGCTTGATCTGGCTAAGTTTGCCTACTCCGCCATGTAGGACGCGTCGATGAACGCACGTTCCAAATCGAAACGCTGTCGCCCAGCATAATCCAGACCCGCTCGTAGGTCGGATACCAAGGATTCTGCTGTGACGAGTACCTTGATGATCTCTTCTCTTGCTCGCGGCTTCCGCGACAGGTCGCGGTACACCCGAACGACGTCAGGGTTCCCTGGGTCGCGTCCCGCGTACATCAAAAGGCGCAGCAGTGTCAGGGCACGATCGGACTGCTGTTCAAGAAAACGTTTCAGCTCTTGAGCGGCCGGTCTGGCATTGGGCACGGCGCCGTCCGACGGGCCGAGCGGAAGCCCTCTTACGCGCTGCCTTTCCTTGCCGGTTTCGGCAGCGAGCACGAGCGCTTCGTCTACGACGGTCTTAAATGTTCGGGTTTGGACAGATGTCATGCGCGGAGCTTAGTCCCGAGGTGATGCGTCGTCGAACAGCGACAGCTGCACCGGCTTCCTCGGCTTCGGCGGCCACGAGAACAGGTCGAGTTGCACGGCTTCGGCCGTCTCCGGCGACGCGGCCGGCTGGGCTACCTCCGGTGCCTTGACGACCGCGGGCGACGGCGCAGGGGGAGGCGTCCTTGGCTCGGGCGACGCCGCGCCGATGCCGCCTGGCAGCACGCGCAGAACCCACGCCCGGCGGGGAGCTCCCCATCTCGAGATCGTCGCTGTCCTCCCTCTGAACCGAGCGCCGACAGGCGATCGCGCGCGCCGTTCTCTTCTTCAGGGCCGAATGGCCAGCAGCGCCGGCGTCTGACCAGGCGCCGCGGCGGCGATCGCGTCGATCAGCGCGCGCGGCTCGGCGGGCCCGGTGGCGCCCGTCTTGCGGAGCGCCTCGACCCGGCTGAGCGTCCACACGAGCGCGGCCGCCGCCGGCGTGGGCAAGCGGCTCAGCGCGGCGATCGGCGCCGGCGTGATGGTGTTTCCGAGCTCGCGCACCACGCGGAGCCCCTCCTCCAGGGCGCGCGCCACGTCCGTCGCTTCGGCCCACGACACGCCTGCCTTTCGCGCGTGCGCGGTGACGACGGCGACCATCACCGGCGCGACGAGCGCCGCATGGGTGCGCAGCCAGCTCTCCATGTCGGGCTCCACGACGGCGGGGATGCCCGCGTCCGTGAAGACCTTCGCCCAGGCCGCGTCCGTCACCGGGGTGACCATGCCTCGGGTGACGATCCTCGACGTCAGCTTGCCGTCATCGAGGGTCGCCAGGATCGCGGGGAACCCGAAGGCGACGCGCGCCGCGCCCACGGCGTCGCGGAGTCGGCCGAGCGGCTCGAAGGTGTTGAACATGAACATCACGGTCTTCGCCGCGCTCGCGGCCAGCGCGGGGAGCACCTCGTCCACCTGATGCGCGAGCACCGTCACGAGCACGAGATCCCACGCCGCCGCCTCGTCGAGCGCGGCGCTCACGCCCACCGCGGCGCGCTCCCCCGCGGCGGTCACGATGGCCTCGTCCCGCCGCAGCTGCGCGAGCCGCGCCCCACGAGCGACCACCGTCACCTCGTGCCCCGCCCGCGCGAGCTGGAACGCGAACGTGCTTCCGATCCTACCAGCGCCCACAATGGCAATCTTCATGATCCACCTCAGAAGTAAGTGCCGAGGCTCTCCCTCGTGAAATTCGTCAGCTCGGCGGTGCGCCCCGCCTCGATCTTCTCCACCCAGGCGGGGTCGCTCAGCAAGGAGCGCCCGACGGCGACCAGATCGAAATCCCCGCGCTCGAGGCGGCGCACGAGCTCGCCGAGCCCCCGGGGCACGGAGGCTTCGCCCGCAAGATTCCCGAAGAGATCGCCCGACAGACCCACGGAGCCCACGGTGATGGTGGGCTTGCCGGTGATCTTCTTCGCCCACCCCGCGGTGTTCAGGTCGGAGCCGGCGAACTCGGGCTCCCAGTAACGCCGCTGGGACATGTGGAAGATATCGACGCCGGCGTCCGCGAGCGGCGAGAGCCATTGCTCCATCTCCTGCGGCGTCTTCGCCATCTTGTGATCGTAGGCGCCGACCTTCCACTGCGAGAGGCGGAGGATCACCACCATCTCCGGCCCGACGGCCTCGCGAACGGCCTTGAGGACCTCCACGGCGAAGCGCGTCCTCTCGCCGAGGGTCTTTCCGCCGTACTCGTCGGTGCGCTGGTTCGTCGCCTCGTAGAAGAACTGATCGATGAGGTACCCGTGGGCGCCGTGCAGCTCGACGGCGTCGAAGCCGAGGCGCTTCGCGTCCCCCGCCGCCCTGCCGAAGGCCCGCACCGTGGCCTGCACGTCCTCACGGGACATGTTCGCCGGACCCTCCAGATCCGCGGGCTGCTCGTAGCCGTTCGGATCTCGCGTCGTGAGCCCGACGTGCCACAGCTGGGGGGCCATCTTTCCCCCCTCCCTGTGCACGGCGTCGATGACCTTCTTCCAGCCGTCCAGCGCCCGATCCCCGTAGAAGTGTGGGACGTCGCGCAGATGGAGCTTGCCCGGCCGCTCCACGACCGTCCCCTCCGACAGGATCAGCCCGACGCCGCCGGCCGCGCGCCGCGCGTAGTACGCGACGTTCGGCTCGCCGGGCGCGTTCCCCGGCGATTTCTGGCGCGTCATGGGCGCCATGACGAGCCGGTTCTTGAGCGTCAGCCCCTTCAGCTGAAATGGCTTGAAGAGCGCGCTGACGTCCTCGTGCTTGTTCGGATCCCGATCCGTCATCTCTCCGTCCTTCCTCTGGTCCCCCGCCCCCGCCGCCGCGCGCTTGGAGCTGCGCCCCGACACCTCGGCGGCGACCGCGCCTGCCATCGTGACCGCCCCTCGGCGCCGCGGCCGGCGTGCTTCGGGCAACAAACCAACTGGATGGTTGAAAACCTAGGGAGCGGCCCCGGCCCTGTCAACGGGGGGCGACGTCGCCGCTGCGCGCGCCGCTCGCTTGCCGCTACACTGCCCTCGTGAACGGCGGTCCCGCGCCCTTGCACCGCGCCCCGGCGTGGGCACCCTGAAGGATCGACCCATGCCCTACGATTCGGCGGCGACAAAGAAGAGGCTCCTCGACGCCGCGCTCGACGAGTTCGCGGAGCGAGGCCTGGCCGGCGCGCGCGTGGACCGCATCGCCGAGAAGGCGTCGGCGAACAAGCAGGCCATCTACGCCTACTTCGGCTCGAAGGAGGACCTGTTCCGCTGCGTGCTCGAGGAGCGGTGCAAGAGCGTGTTCGACGCCGTGCCGTGCGACCCGTCGGACCTCCCGGCCTTCGTCGCCGGCGTCTTCGACCACCTGGTCGAGAACCCGAAGAGCGTGCGGATGATGATGTGGAGGCAGCTGGAGCTCCCCGACGAGGCGGAGCACGAGGCGGCGGCCGCCAGGGTGTGCGCGCTCGGCGCGGCCCACGAGCTCGGGGTGGCCTCGAAGCAGTGCGCCGAGGACCTGTTCGTCCTCCTCCTCGGGCTGCCGATGGCCTGGTTCACGTTCGCCTCGAGCCAGCCGGCGGCGAGGGGAGCGGCGGCGCAGCAGCGGCTGCACGCCTTCAGGCGCTCGATGATCGCGGCGGCGGAGGCGATCGTGAAGTCGATGGCGGAGAAGAAGCGGTAGCCCGCTGCGGGCCGGGGGCGAGCCTCAGGCGGTGACGCCCGGCTGGATGCCGTTCATCGCCATCATCTTCTGCCGCTCGGCCTCCTTGTTGAGGCCGCGGTAGCGCTCGTCGAGCTTCGCGATGTCGAGCTTCAGGATCCGGCCGTACAGCTCGAGGGCGATGCCGACGATCGACGGGTGGCACGCGGACTTCACCCGCTCATCGTAATAGGGATACGCCGCCACGTGGAAGCGGCGCAGGTTGTAGAACGGGATGCCCGGGAACTTGTGGTGCTCGTTGTGGTACGTGACGTTGTTCCAGAGGAAATTGGTGAAGTGCGCGCTGGTCCCGTACGTGCGCGAGCTGTACGCGTCCTCCCCCGGGAGCATCTCGTAATGCTCGATCATCGAGGTCACGCTGGCGAGGATCGCGCCGAAGATGAACGGCAGGGCATAGAAGAAGAAGAACACCTGCCGCGGCATGACCCAGAAGAAGAAGGCCATGAGCCCCCAGAAGCCGAGGATCTCCAGGTTCATCTTGACGCGCTGGAGCGCCGACAGCCGCTTCACGTAGCGCGCCATGCAGCCGAGGAAGTACAGCGGATAGGCGAACGTGTAGACCGCGAGGAGCAGGAGCTTCGCGAGGACGGGGTTCCGCGTGTAGTCCGTGACGACGAAGTTGTCGACGTCAGGGTACGTGTTCGCGATCTTGTGATGATGAAGGTGGTAGTTCGTGTACAGCGTCACGCTCATCCCGGTCGGCGCCCAGCAGACCAGGGCGATGAGGTACGAGACGAGCTTCGATCGCGAGCAGCTGCCGTGGACGGCGTCGTGCGCGACCGCGCCGAGGCCGCGGACGAGGTTGGCAATCGCGAACGAGACGACGATCCCGATCGGGATGGCGAGCGGGTGGTGCTGCGTCGCGTACAGCACCCACGTGAGCGCGGCCCAGATGCCGAAATGAAGCGGAATCTTGAGCAGGTAAATCGGGTTGCGCTTGTAGGCAGCCTGCAGCAGCTCCCGCGGTACCGTGTCCATGCCGGCCATACTGATCTCCGTGTTTCTCGCGCGTGCGCGGCCCGGAACTTCGCAAAAAACAGGCGAGAAAACAAGAGCACGCCCGCTTTTTACCCCCGCTCGCCCCCGCGGCGCGAATGCCGTTACGCAGGACGCCGGGAACCGGGGGTCGCGCCGCTTGAGGGGCGCGCCCACTGCCGCTAAGACGCGGCGATGGGGACTCGCATCGAAAAGGACAGCTTCGGGCCGATCGAGGTGCAGGCCGACCGCTACTGGGGGGCGCAGACGCAGCGATCCCTGGAGAACTTCCGGATCGGCGGCGAGCGCTTCCCGCGGGAGATGATCGCCGCGCTCGCCACGGTCAAGAAGGCCGCGGCGCTCGTCAACCGCGACCTCGGGCTCCTGCCAGCGGACAAATGCGGGCTCATCGTCGCGGCGGCCGACGAGGTGATCGCGGGCAAGCTCGACGACCACTTCCCGCTCGTCGTCTGGCAGACGGGCAGCGGCACCCAGACCAACATGAACGTGAACGAGGTCATCGGGAACCGAGCGATCGAGCTCAGCGGCGGCGTCCTGGGCTCGAAGTCGCCGATCCACCCGAACGACGACGTGAACCGGTCGCAGAGCTCGAACGACGTGTTCCCGACGGCCATGCACGTGGTCGCCGCGCTCCAGATCGAGCGCCGCCTGCTCCCGGAGGTCCGGCGGCTCCGCGACACCCTGGCGCAGAAGAGCGCGGCGTTCGCGGACATCGTCAAGATTGGCCGCACGCACCTGCAGGACGCGACGCCGCTGACGCTCGGGCAGGAGTTCTCCGGCTACGTCGCGCAGCTCGACGCCGGCGTCGCCGCGATCGAGCGGGCGGCGCCGCCGCTCTACGAGCTCGCGCTCGGGGGCACGGCGGTCGGGACGGGGCTGAACGCCCACCCGGAGTTCCCGGCGCGCGTCGCGGCGAAGATCGCCGAGCTCACCGGGGCGCCGTTCGTCACCGCGCCGAACAAGTTCCAGGCGCTCGCGTCGCACGACGCGCTCGTGGCGGCGCACGGCGCGCTGAAGACGCTCGCCTGCAGCCTGATCAAGATCGCGAACGACGTCCGCTGGCTCGCGAGCGGGCCGCGGTGCGGCATCGGCGAGATCACCCTCCCCGAGAACGAGCCGGGCAGCTCGATCATGCCGGGCAAGGTGAACCCGACCCAGGCCGAGGCGATGACGATGCTCTGCGCGCAGGTGCTCGGCAACGACGTCGCGGTCGGCGTCGGCGGGGCGAGCGGCAACTTCGAGCTCAACGTGTACAAGCCGCTCATCATCCACAACGTGCTGCAGTCGATCCGGCTGCTCGCCGACGGCTGCGCGTCGTTCGACGAGCACTGCGCGCGCGGCATCGCGCCGAACCGCGAGCGGATCGCCCGCAACGTCCGCGAGAGCCTGATGCTGGTGACCGCGCTGAACCCGCACGTGGGCTACGACAACGCCGCGAAGATCGCCAAGAAGGCGCACGCGGACGGGACCACCCTGCGCGAGGCGGCGCTCGCGCTCGGGCTCCTCGACGCGCGGACGTTCGACGAGGTCGTGAGGCCGGAGCGCATGATCGGTCCGTCCGCGGACAAGGAGTGATCGCGGCGCGGGGCGATCGCTCGCGGCGGAAGAGCGCGCGCGCCTCGCGCCGACGCGCCCGCCCGCGCGTTGACACCCCGTCGCGTCCTGCGATAGACGAACAGCGCCTGCCAGCGGCGCCCGCTGCAGCTTCGCAGCGATTCCCACCCTCGCCGCCGGCCGACAGGGGATGCCGATGACAGCTTGCGCATGGACGCGCCGCGGCGCGGCTCCTCGGTGGTGCAGGGCGACGCGGCGCTCGGGCGCCGCCTTCGTGGCCGCGGCGGCGCTCTGGTGTGCGCCGGCGGGCGCGCAGCCCAGCCGGCCGCTGCCGGTCCAGCCTCCGGCCGCCGACCCGCTCCCCGTGCCCCTGCCCGCGGCGCCGCCCGCCGCCGCGCCGCCCGCCGGCGCCACCTCCGTCGTGCCCCCCGGCGAGCCCGCGCCCGCCCCGCCGTCGGCCGCCCCCGCGACGCCGCCCGACGCGGGCGCGCCGCCCGCCGCCGCGCCGCCCGCCGCCGCGGCGCTGCCGCCCGCCGGCGCCGCCTTGCCGCCCGCCGGCGACGCCTTGCCGCCCCCCGCGGGCGCGGCGCTGCCGCCCGCGGGCGCCGCGGCCGCCACGCCGGGCGCGGCGGCCGCGCCGTCGCCCGCCGGCTCCGACGCCGCGCCGCCGTCCGATGGCGCCGCGGGGCCGCCGTTCCAGCTCAGCATCGGCCGGCTCCTGCTCTCGCCGCTCGTGCTCGTGCAGGCGCAGGCCGTGCCGTACGTCGGCGACGACGCCTACCTCCAGGCGGGCGACGTCGCCGAAGGGCAGGGGTTCCGCGTCCGGCGCGCCCGCGTCGGCTTCGCGGGCACGCTCGCCGGGTACGTGCCGTTCGCGGTCTCGGGCGAGCTCGCCGCGGGCGCGGACGGCGCGCCGCGGCTCTCCGAGGCGTGGATCGGCTACGCCCACTTCCCGTTCGCGCACCTCTATTTCGGCGCGCACGACGTGCCGTTCAGCCGCTCGGCGATGACGGGCGCCGGCGAGGGCGCGCTCCTCGAGCGGCCGTTCGCCGTGCGCGCCATGGCGCCCTTCCGCCAGGTCGGCCTCCACGTCGAGGGGCACTTCCGGGACAGGACGTTCAGCTACTTCGCCGGCATCTTCAACGGCTTCCAGCGCTCGGATCAATTCTTCGCCGGCTATGTCGAAAACGCCGCGATCTCCGGCAACCGCTTCGACCACATAGCCTACGTCGCGCGCCTCGCCACCGAGCCGCTCGGCCCCCTCCCGCGCTCGCTGCAGGACCTCGCCGTCTCGCGCCCCCGCCTCGGCGCGGGCGCGAGCTACTTCTTCAGCGACGGCGGGACGCGCGACATCCACGGCATCGGCGCCGACGTCCTGTTCCAGGCCGCCGGCGCGCACGCGCTCGCCGAGCTCCTCTGGAACCAGAGCGACCCCGAGCGCGCCCCGACGCAGCCGCTCGGCCAGCTCGCCCCGGTCACCTCGCTCGGCCTCGTCGGCGAGGTGGGCTATCTCGTGAAGCGCATCAAGCTCGGCGTGACCGCGCGCTTCGAGTGGCTCGACCCCAACCTCGATCTCGACGACGAGACCGACAGCTGGGCGCTCACCGCCGGCGCGAGCTACCACTTCATCGACAACGTGCTCAAGGCGCAGGCCGACTTCACCCACCGGCAGGAGATCCACGGCGTCGCGCTCGACAACGACGCCGTGGCGCTAGGGCTCCAGCTCAACCTGTAGCGGCCCGCCATGCGAACCCGCCGCTCCGTCCCCGTTCCGCTCGCGCCGCGCACCGCCCCCGGCCTCGCCGGCCTGATCGGCCTGGCCGGCCTGGTCGGTTGCGACGCGCCGAACCTCCTGCGCGCCAAGCCGATCGAGAACCGGTTCGAGCTCGTCGGCGGGCCGGTGGCGATGGCCGATGTCGGTGATTTCCTTCTGGAAAACGACGAGATCCGGGTCGCGATCCTCGGGGCGCGCCACTCGCCGGGGCCGGGCGTCTACGGCGGCTCGCTGGTCGACGCCGACCTGCGCCGCCCCGATCCGCGCTTCGCGAGCGCGTCGGGGCGCGACCGCTTCGCCGAGTCGTTCCCGGTGGCCAACCTGCTCGTGCCGGATCCGGGCGCCACCGAGGTCTTCGTGGCGAAGGACGGCTCCGACGGGCAGGAGGCGATCGTCCGCGTCGAGGGCGACGGCGGGTTCCTCTTCCACGCGCTCGGCGTGCTGAAGACCCAGGAGGACCTGCTCGGCCTCCTGTTCGACGGCCTGAAGCCGGAAATGCGCTTCCGCACCGACTACGTCCTCCGCCCGGGCGAGCGGTTCGTCACGATCCGCACGACGCTGCTGCTGCCGGACAGGGCGGTGGGGTGCCCGAGCGTCGGCGCCTGCGCGCTCGAGTGCGAGGACGGGCTCGCGGCGGGCGAGGACGGCTGCCCCACGTGCGCCTGCGGCGAGCCGCTCTCGCTCGACAACTACGCGGGGCCGTCGGACATCTTCCGGGGCATCCTCGGCGACGTCCGCGGCGAGGATCCCGAGCGGAAGGGCGGCATCGTCGCCGGCGATTTCGTCTTCTTCGGCAACCAGAACGACATCTTCGGCCCCGGCATCGGGTTCGACGAGGAGAAGGCGGTGTTCGACGCCCTCTTCTCCGGCCGGGACACGTTCCAGCGGCCGCTCAGCTTCGACTTCGTGGCCGCGGCGGGCGGCGACGTCAGCTACGGCTACTTCACCAAGGCGCGCCCGGGCGACCCGCCCTCCACGGTCAACGTCCCCGTGTTCACGAGCGCGGCCACCGCCTTCCTGAGCGCCGGCAAGAGCTGCCTCGCGGCGGGCGACGACGACGAGGCGTGCGACCACAAGCGGTCGTTCACTTACGAGCGCTACTTCGCCGTGGGCGAGGGCGACATCGCGAGCGTCGCCGAGGTGGTGTACGGCGCCCGCGGCGCGCCGACGGGCGCGGTCGAGGGCGCGGTCCTCTGGCGGTCGACCGGCGAGCCCGTGCCGAACGCGCGCGTCCACGTCTTCCGCGACCCCGACCCGGCCGCGCGCTTCGAGAGCGTCGACGCGCTCGTCGAGGCGAGCCTCGCGCGCTCGGGCGACGTGGGGCTCGTCAGCTCCATCGACGCCGACCTCGGGCTCGATCCGGTGGAGGACGGCGATTTCCGCGCGCGGCTCGAGCCCGGCGGCTACCTGCTCGTCGCGGAGAGCCCGGGCGGCGCGGCGGTGTCCGCGCCGATCCGCGTGGCGCTCGGCGCCGGGGCCACGGTGTCGGTCGCGGCGGAGCTGCCGAGCCCCGCGCGGGTCGCGTACCGGGTCGTCGACGAGGGCGGCCGGCTCTCGCCGGCCAAGCTGACGTTCGTCGCGCTCGACGCCGCGGGGTGGCCGCGCGAGGGCGACGGGACGCGGCGGGTCTACCTCGGCCACGGCCGGCTCGGCAGCGGCGTCCGGCAGATCGAGCGCTCGGCGACGGGCGAGGGCGCGGTCGAGATCGAGCCGGGCCGCTACCGCGTGCTCGTCACGCGCGGGCCCGAGTTCGGCCGGTTCGAGGTCCCCGACCTCGAGGTGCGCGCCGGGGAGATGCGGCGGATCGAGGCGGTCGTGCCGCGCGAGGTCGACTCGACGGGCTGGATGTCGATCGACATGCACCTGCACCAGCGCCCGAGCTTCGACAGCGGCATGCCGCTCGAGGAGCGGGTGACCTCGGCGGTCGTCGAGGGGCTCGAGGTCGCGGTGGCGACCGATCACGACGTGCACACCGATCTCGAGCCGGCGGTGCGGCAGCTGGGGCTCGAGCCGCTCTTGAAGACGGCGGTCGGCGCCGAGGTCTCGACGCTCGAGCTCGGCCATTTCATCGGCTTCCCGCTCCGCTACGACGAGCTCGCGGTGCCGGATCACGGCGTCTTCGACTGGGTGTGCCGCCCGGGCGGCGACGTGATCGACGGCGTCCGCGGCGCGGCGGCGGACGGCGAGGACGCGCTCGTGATCGTGGCGCACCCGCGCGACGGGTTCATCGGGTACATCGACCAGCTCGGCGTGGACCCGTTCACGCTGGACCGGACGATCCCCACGCTCGAGGCGAGCAACCCGCTGTTCCAGGCGGGCAGCTGCGATTTCGACGCGATGGAGGTCTTCAACGCGAAGCGGTTCGACCTGCTCCGGACGCCGACCGTGCAGGAGGTGGTCGATTTCAACCGCTGCCTGTCCCGGATCGACGCCGCGCGGGACGAGGCGGCGCTCGGCGCGGCGTGCGGCGGGATCCCCGTGGAGCTGCCGGCGTGCCTGCCCGGCGAGCGGTACGCGGTGTGCCAGCAGCGCGCCCGCTCGGCGCTCGCCTGGCAGGTCACGAAGCGGATCCTGACGAGGACGCCCGAGGAGCAGGACGCGATCTGGCGGTTCGACCGGACCGCGGCCGAGGGCGAGGCGCTCTGCCTGGTCGGCGAGGGGGGCGCCGTCCCGGAGGAGGACGCGGATCGGCCGTGCACGTTCCATGCGGGCCAGGTCGACGATCTGTTCCGCTACCTCGACCACGGCTTCTCGCCGACGCAGCTCGGGAGCAGCGACAGCCACGGCGCGTCGCCGGAGCCGGGGTTTCCGCGCACCTATTTCCGCTCGCCGACCGACCAGCCCGCGGCGATCGATCTGGGCGGGGTCACCGGCGCGCTGCGCGCGGGCAGCGCGTTCGCGACGTACGGCCCGTTCGTCCGCGCGGGCGTGGGCGGCGCGACGTACGGCGGGGTGGCGCGGATCGAGGGCGACACGGTGCCGCTCGATCTGCGGATCGAGACGGCGAGCTGGTTCGGCGTGGATCGCGTCGAGGTGTACGTGAGCGGCCGGCTGGTCCGGGTGCTCGAGCCCTCGGCGGGCCCGTCGGCGATCGTGGACGTCGACGAGCGGCTCGAGCTGCCGGCGCCGGCGTCGGACGGCTGGGTGGTGGTGGTGGCGATGGGGTTGCGCGACGAGAACCTCCTCACGCCGGTCGCGCTGCCGGTCGCGTTCGGGGAGCTCCAGCTGCCGCGGGTGGCGAGCCTCGCGTTCACGCAGGTCGAGGCGCTCTCGCGGTTCTTCACGGCGTCTCCGCCGGTCCCCGACTGGTACCCGGTGGCGCCGTATGCGGTCACGAACCCCATCTTCCTGGACCGCGACGGCAACGGCGTTTACGACGCCCCGCTCGGCCCGCCTCCGTTCTGCGCGAGGCCCTGCGATCCGAGCGTGATCGACCCATCGCAGTGCCCGAAAGGGCAGGAGTGCCTGCTGGAGGAGCGGGTGTGCGGGATCTTCGTGCTGGGCCGCTGCGAGGACAAGCAGGCGTCGCAGCGTGACTAGCGTCCGGGCGGGGGCGCCCGTCCGCGCGCTCCGCATCGGGCGGGGGGCGATGCGGAGCGCGCCGCACGCTCAGTGGACCGGTCCGGTGCCGGACGGCGCGAGCGCGTGGGCCACGGCGCTCTGCAGCGTCGAGCGGGTGACGATGCCGCGGAGATCGATCCCGCCCTGCACGAGGGCGCGGGCGATCTCCGGCTGCATCCCCGTCAAGATCGCCCGCGCGCCGAGCAGACGCAGCGCCGAGGCGGTGCGGATCAGCGTGTCGGCGACCCCGGCGTCGACGTGCTTCAGGCCGGTGATGTCGATGATGACGACGGACGGGTTGTGGCGCTGGACGCCGGCGAGGGTCGCCTCCAGCACCTGGGCGGCGCGCGCCGCGTCCATCGTCCCGATGAGCGGCATGACCAGGACGCGATCGGTGATGGGGATGATGGGCGTCGCCATCTCCGAGAGGCGCAGGCGCTGCACCTCGATGATCTCCTCCTGGAGGGCCGCCCGGGCCCGCTCGGCGCGCTCGCGCTCGAGGAGCTCTTCGAGCAGCCGCTCATTGGCCTGGTTCAGCTCGTCCGCCTTCTGCGACAGGCGTTCGTTGACCGAGCAGAGCTCCTCGGTGCGCCGCTGCACCTCGCTCTCGAGCCGGTCGCTCATGGCGCGATGTCCCTCGGAGATCTCCTGCAGGCGGCTGTAGAGCAGCGCGTTCTCGAGCGCCGCTGCGATCTGCGCGCCCAGCAGGCGGAGCAGCTCGGTTTGCTCCGGCGTGAAGGCGCCGCTCGCGAGCGCGTTCTCCACGTACAGCACGCCCGTGAGCCGGTTCTGGTGGATGAGCGGAAGGCCCATCACCGATTTCGGCCGGCGCGCGGCGAGGTAAGGATCCGCCGCGAAGCGAGGGGTCGCGGCGGTGTCGTCGAGGATGACGAGCTCTCGCGTGCGCGCCACGTAGTGCACGACGCTGATCGGCAGATCCGAGGACTCCTCCAGCGGACGCCGGAGTTCCACCTCGACCGATTCGGGGTCGATCGTGATGGCCGCCTCGATGACCAGCCGGTCCTCGCGCGCGAGCACCAGGAAGCCGCGCTGGCCGCCGGCGCTCGAGAGGACGGCGCGCATCACGCGATCGAGCGCCTTGCCGAGCACGAGCTCGCTGGAGATCGCGTGCGTCGCCTGCAGCACCGCCGCGACGTCGACGAGCTTGTTGAGGAGCGGGTGGTTCACCGAAATGGTGCTCGATCTGGAGATGGCCTGATCGCGCTCCGCCGCGGGCGCTCTGTCCGCGGGGAGCGCGTCGAGCCCGTGCTGCCGGATCAGCGCCGCGGCCTTTCGCTCGGCCCCCCACTGCCGGTAGGCGTGCATCGCCGCGCTCAGGTAGAGCGCCGCGATGCGCCGCCGGCCCTTGCGGGCGTAGTACAGCCCGGCCAGCTCCGACGCGAGCGCCTCGTACTGGATGAACTCGCTCTGACGGGCGGCGTCGATGGCGTCGTCGTAGAGCTCCATCGCCTCCGCGTCGCGGCCGGAGGCGCGCGCCATCTCGCCGAGCACCAGGAGGTGCTTCGCGCGGAAGTTGTCAGGGCACTGGGTCGCCCAGAGCTCGAGCTTCTTGAGCGACGCGGAGAGCGCCTCGGCGTGCCGCTCGCGCTCACGCGGGTCGCGCTCGCCGAGCGCGACAAGCGTGAGCGCGAGATAGAAGTGGTATGTCGCCTCGATCGGCATCGCCATGACGGCCCCGAGGACCGGGCGCGCCGCCTCCGCGGCAGCGAGCGCCGCATCGGGCCGGCCGTGGGAATAGAGCAGGATGAGCCGGATGATATGATAAAAGGCGATACCGCACCCGAAGCTCGCCCGGGTGAGGGCGGCCAGGTACTCCTCCTCGGGGAAGCCCTCCTCGCTCAGCGAGACGTCGTCCGCGGTGAGCCCCTTCAGATTGCGCAGGAATTGCTGCTCCAGCCGGATGGTCTCGAGGACGGCGCGATTGCCTGTCTTTCGCGCGAACGACGCGAAGCGCTCGGCGACGCGATGGACCTCATCCAGCGGGTCGCCCTTCTCGTACACCTGCCAGACGGTCTCGAAGGCCAGGTAGCTCGCGTACACCAGGTCGCCGGCCTCGAGGCAGGCGAGGAACGCCCTCTCCAGGATGGGCAGGTCGTTCCGGATGTGCTGGACCCAGAAGTTGATGTGATCGCCGTGGAGGTGCAGCAGCGTGCCGCGCAGCGAGACGTCCCCGAGCTTCTCGTTCAGCCGGATCGACATCTCCGAGAAGCGGAATCCCGAGGGGATATCGCCGAACGCCGAGACCAGCATAAACCCGTACACGCTGTACGCGAAGCACGACGCCTCGGTGTTGCCGTGCCGCAGCGACAGGTTGAGCATCTTCAGCGCGATGAGCGGGAACACGCCCGGCCGCCCGATGTACGCGCAGGGGGCGCAGTCGGCGAGCAGGTTGATGGTCGCGCGGATGTGCTCATCGGCGAGCAGCGGCGCATCCAGGATGTCCTCGATGCTCCTGCCCGCCATGCTCTCGGGGATCTGCGCGATCTCGGCCGAGACGGCGGCGCCGATCTCCTCGCTCGCCCCGGGGATCTCGACGCCGAACAGGCGCAGCGCCTCCTGTCCCACCGTGACGCCCTCGTCGTAGCGGCCGGCCACCTGATAGAGCTTCATCCGCAGGCTCTGCACCCGCGCCCGATCGAGGTTGGACCGCGCCGTGTCGAGCAGGCGCTGGAACAGCGCCTCTGCCTCGGCGAAGCGGCCGCACAGGTACTCGCACTCGGCGGCCTCCAGCGTGAGCGCCCAGCGCAGCGCGCGATCCCCGGAGGCGTCGTCGTCTCCGATCGCGCTCCGTCCGGCGCTGAGGTACTCCGCCGCGGCCCCATAGGCGGTCGCGCTCTTGGCCTTCCTCCCGGCGCGCAGGTTCAGGCGCCCGAGCAGCTCGCGCTCGCCGGGATCGGAGACGAGGGGGGCGCCGTAGTTCAGGTGGTTCACGATATCGAAGAGCTGCTCTTCCGGCGCCTCGCCGCGCTGACTGGCCAGCATCAGGCGGCCGACGCGCAGGTGGGCAGCGCGCTTGTGCTCGTCCGCGATGAAGGCATACGCCGCCTGCTGGACGCGATCGTGCAAGAACTGGTAGGAGACGGCCAGCGACGCCTCGCTCGCGGGATCGCCGTGGGATGGCTCTCCCGGCTGGACGAGCCGGTAGTCTGCGTCGATGGGGAGCAGGACCCCTTCCTGCATGGCCTCCCACAGGTCCTGCGCCACCTGCGCGGCGGTCTGCTCGGAGATCGTCGCGAGCGTGCGCAGGTCGAACCTGTGCCCGATGCACGCCGCGAGCTTCAGGGCGCGCTGGGTGGGCGGCGAGAGCCTCTGCAGCTTCGCGATCATGAAATCGACGACGTTGTCCGTCACGGCGCGCGACTCGATGGCCGCGAGGCTCCAGGTCCATCTGCCGGTCTCCGGCTCGCAGCGGAGGAGCCCGTCGTCGCTCAACATCCGCAGAAATTGCCCGATGAAGAACGGGTTGCCCTGCGTCTTCCCGTGAATGAGCTCGGCGAGCTGCGCGACGTCCTGCGCCGCGCGGCCCAGGGCGTCCGAGACGAGCGCGGTCACGTCCTCCGGCGAGAGCGGCGCGAGCGGGATGTCCGTCACCGCCGCGTCCGCAGCGCGGACGGCGTCGAGGGTGATGATGAGCGGGTGCGCCGGGCTCACCTCGTTATCGCGGTACGCCCCGACGACCAGGAGGTGGCTCGTGTCGGGGTCGGTGAGCAGGAGACGCAGCAGCCGGAGCGACGCCGGATCCGCCCATTGCAGGTCGTCGAGGAACAGGACCAGCGGGTGTGACGGGGCGGCGAGCACGCCGAGGAGGCTCCGGAAAACCATGTCGAAGCGGTTCTGCGACTCGGAGGGGCCGAGCGCCGCGACCGGGGGCGCGTCGCCGATGATGAGCGCGAGCTCGGGGATGAGCTCGAGCAGGACCCCGGCGTTAGCGCCGAGCGCCGCGCCGAGCTCTGCTCTCCAGCGGGACAGCGCCTCTGTCCGCTCGGAGAGGATCTGCTGCACGAGGCCCCTGAACGCCTGGACGATCGAGGCGCAGGGCACGCCGCGGTTCAGCTGGTCGAATTTCCCGTGCGCGAAGTGCCCCCCGACCCTGGCGATCGCTTTGTAGGTCTCGTGGACCAGCGCGCTCTTGCCGACGCCGGAGTATCCGGCGACGAGCACGAGCTCCGCCGCGCCGCCCCGGACCCGCTCGAAGGCGGCGAGGAGCCGGTGCCGCTCCGCGTCCCGGCCGTAGATTTTCTGCGGGACGCGCAGCTCGTAGCTGCGATCGCTCCGCCCGATCGAGAACGGATGGACCCGGCCCGTCTGCTCGAGGGAGCGCAGGCACTCCGCGAGGTCGGCCTTGACGCCGTACGCGCTCTGGTACCGGTCCTCGGGGGTCTTGGCGAGGAGCTTCATGACGATCTCGGACACCGGCTGAGGCACGTCCCCGCGGCGCTCGTGCGGCGGCACGGGCGGCCGCGCGATGTGGCTGTAGAGGAGGTCCATGGGATCGGCGTCCGAGAACGGCAGCGCGCCGGTCAGCATCTCGTACAGGGTGACGCCGAACGAGTAGAGATCCGCGCGGTAGTCGATGCCCCTGTTCATGCGTCCGGTCTGCTCGGGCGATATGTACGCGAGCGTCCCTTGCAGGGTGGAGACCGAGGTCGGCTGCTGAAATTCCTGCTGGAGCCGCGACGCGGCGCCGAAATCGATGAGCGTGGCACGGCGTAGGTCCGAGCCGATGATGATGTTCCTGGGATTGATGTCCTTGTGCGTGATGTGACAGCGGTGCACCGCGCCGAGGGCGTCGGCGATGGCGACCGAGAGCGCCAGCGCCGTGCGCAGATCCAGCCGGCGATCGTGGAGGAGCGCCCTCAGGGTCGTGCCCTCGACCGCCTCCGTGACGAGGGCGAGGCCGCCGCGGGTCCTCTCGAGCGAGCACACCCGCACCACGGCGTCGAGGTCCAGATCGCGGAGCAGACCGAACTCGTGCCGCAACAGGGCGAGATCGCGGACGCTCGGGTGCTCGCCCTTCAGCGTCTTGATGACGACCGGCCGCTGATCCGCGGTGCGGCGGCCGCGGTACACATGGGTCTTGCTGCCTTCGTGGATCAGCTGCTCGACAACAACTCCTGGCAAATCGATCGACGCTGTGGTGCCCATATGTGCATGTGCTCGAGCTCGTGATGGCCCTGACACTCTGTTTCGTGTGGTCGATCGCGAGCCGAGAGCTTGAATATAGAACAATCTTCGTCGGGATCGCGCGAAGAACGCACGTGATGACGACTCGACGTGTGCCGGGTCACGCTCTCGCGTCCGGCGCATTTTGTGCGCAGGGCAGGTCCTCTTCTTGCGCCGTTGCGCCGTTGCGCCGTTGCGTTAAACTCTCTCCTCTCTTTCGCTCGCTCCACCGGGCGGCGCGAGGCGGCGCAATGCCTGATCGAGCCCGTCCAGGCCTGAAAGGTCGAGCCCGAACTCCCCCTCGAGCACCTCGCGCAGCGCGCCCGCGCTCGCGAGCGTGCGCTGCTCGACGCCTCCGTCGCGGCGCCGGTAGGTGAGCTCGCGATCGAACAGCGTGACGCGCCCTTCGGCGGTCGGCCGCGCCACGACCAGGCTCCGCACGAAGAGCGACGCGGGGTTCGTCGAGACCCACCAGTTGAACAGGTCGTAGTCGGCGGGGAGCTGCTCGGTGAGATCGAACCAGTACAGCGCGCGCCAGGCCTCACCCGACTTCACCTCGAGCGCCTGACCGCCGTCCTCTCCGCGCAACCGGAAGGTCTCGAGCGGCGTCTCCTGCTCGACGTCGTGCACCAGCCTGAGCGGCGCGACCGGCGCGAGCGTCCCGAACCCGACGTCGGCGAGGTACGTCCCCTCCGCCAGCTCGACGCGGAGCAGCATGTGGCTGCGCGGCCTGGTCTCGCCCTCGGGCACGTTCCACCGCACGCGCGCCGCGAGCCCGCGCACCTCGAACCCGAGCGCGCGCAGCGCGTGCGCGAGCAGCCCGTTCTGCTCGTAGCAGTACCCGCCGCGGCGGCCGCGCACGAGCTTGCGCTCGAGCGCCGCGGGGGAGAGGTCGACGCGCCGCCCCGACCACGGGTCGAGGTTCTCGAACGGGATCGCGCGCGGATGCAGGGCGTGGACGGCGCGCAGCGTATCGAGCGTCGGCGCGCGGGGGCCGTCGTAGCCGATGCGCGCGAGGTAGGCGTCGAGCAGGGAAGGATCGTTCATGCGACCATCCTGCTACGTGGACGATCTGGCCGGTAGAGGCCTCCATTTGAACGTATCGTCCACCAGGTGGTACGATCGTCCGGCCAATGGACGAATGGGACGACCTCGCGCTGTTCGTGCGCATCGCGGAGCACGGCGGGCTGTCGGCGGCGGGGCGCGCGCTCGGCGTGCCCAAGTCCAGCCTGAGCCGGCGCCTCCAGCTCCTCGAGGAGCGGCTGGGGGTGCGGCTCGTCCAGCGCACCTCGCGCAAGTTCATCATCACCGACGTGGGCGAAGAGGTGCTCGAGCACGCGCGCGCGATGCGCGTCGCGGCGGACGCCGTCGAGAGCGTGGCGCGCCGCCGCGTCGTGGAGCCCAGCGGGATGATCCGGCTCACCTGCTCGATCGGCATGAGCAAGCACCTCGTCGCGCCGCTCCTGCCGCGCTTCATGGTGCGTCATCCGAAGGTGGACGTGTTCCTCCACGCGACCAATCGCCTCGTGGATCTGGTCGAGGAGCGCTTCGACCTCGCGCTCCGCGGCTATGGCGGCCCGCTGCCCGACACCGGGCTCGTGCAGCGGCTGCTCTCGCCGACGCCGTGGGTGCTCATGGCCGCGCCGCGCTACCTCGACGCGCGCGGCGCGCCCGCGACGCCGGACGAGCTCCGCGCGCATCCCGGGCTGCTGCTCGGCGGGCCGAGCTCACGCGCGGTCTGGCGGCTGCGCTCCCGCGAGGCGACCGAGGAGGTCCCGTTCGTGCCGCGCCTGCGCACCGACGACTCCGTGACGCTCCTCGGCGCGGCCGTGGCGGGCCTCGGCATCGCCGCGCTGCCCGAGTACTCGTGCCGTGACGAGCGCGCGCGCGGGGAGCTGCGGCGCGTGCTGCCCGAGTGGCAGGTCGGCGATCACCGCGTGACGATGCTGATGCCCTCGCGCCGCGGCGAGCTCCCGGCGGTGCGCGCGCTCGCGGACTTCTTCGCGGTCGAGGTCCCGCGGCTCGTGCGGCGCGGGACCCCCCGCGCCGGCGCGAGCGCCGAGCCCGCCCGCCGGCGAGCCCGAGCCCGAGCGCCCTCGGACGCGGTAGGAGAAGGCGAATGACGCCGCAGCTCCCCGGGCTCGCCCCGATCGCCGCGGCGGCGCCGTTGCCTCGGCCCGGGGCTGCCTACCAGGCGCTGCTCACCGCGTGAGCAATGCCGCTTTGCAAGGTGCCCTTCGTCACGAGGCCGCTCAGATCGATGCCCAGGTGAACGAGCGTCTGGGCCACTTCGGCGCGAATCCCGGTGAGCACCACCTGCGCCCCGAGGAGCCGAACCGACCTCGCCGCCCGGAGGACGGCGTCCGCCGTGTGGCTATCGACCTCGCGGACGCCCGTGATGTCGATGATGGCCACGCTCGCGCCGGTCCTCTCGACCCCTTGCAGCAGCGCGTCGATCACCCGCTCCGCGCGCTCGTGATCGATGCCGCCGATGAGCGGCATGACCATGACCTTGTCCGTGATCGGAATGCACGGCGCGGACAGCTCGTCCAGCCGCGCCGCCTGCATGCGGATGATCTCTTCCCTGAGCCGCGCCGCCGCTTCAGCCTCTGCTGCTTGCCTGCGGGAGGTGACGTCCACGGTCACGCCGCGCACGCCTACGACCGCGCCGGCCTCGTCCTTGATGGGGACCATGCCGATCTCCACGTGGATGGTGCGCCCGTCCTTGGTGATCCATCGAACGGAGCAGACGCCCCCGCCGGCAGCCAGCATCGCGCCGGTCTCGGCCAGGGCCCGCGGCTTGTCGTCGGGGTGGGTGATGGTCAGCCAGAACTCGCTCGTCGAATACCAGTCGGCCGCGCTGTATCCGGTCAGCACCTTGACATAGTCGCTGACGAATTGAGCGCTCGGCGTCGCAGCGCCGTCGCCGAACCGCGTCTCCCACACGAGCGCCGGCACGTTCGCCAGGATGCTGTCGAGCCTCTGGCTCAGCGCTTGCGCCTGCTCGAGGACGCGGGTCTTCTCGGCGTCCAGCGCCGCGAGCTCGGCGAGCCGGACCTCGAGCTGGCCCGCCTGCTTCTCGATGATCTCCTCGCGCTGCGTGACGAACCATAGCCCGATTTGAAACGTGGCATGGGACAGCAGCTCCTCCAGCGCGCGCGTCGCGGACGGCGGGATGTCGCGTTCGTTGTCCAACCTCGCGAAGAGCGCCTTGCGCAGCGACGTGATCAACAGGCGCAGATCGTGCCAGCCGACCTGCACGGGCTGAGGGACATCGAGGAGCTCCGTCACGGCCCTCCGGGTCTGCTCGGTCGCGTCGCGCTCGACGTCGGCCGCGAGGGCGGCCAGGAGCCTGGCGACGAGCCGCCGTGCGGCCGGGGCACCCATGCTGGCGAACGCCCCCCCGCGCCGCTTCACGAGCTGATCGCAGAGCTCCGCCGAGAGCTCGTCGGACGCCCGTTCGATGTGCTCGCTCACCGATGTCGTCATCAGGTTGGCCATTTCACCATGTGATGTGAAACGTGCACAACGGCGCGCCTCTGTCCATGCAGCCGTCCGTGCCGTGCTCGAGCAGCGCTCTCTGGCCGAATTTCTTGAAGCACCCTTGGACGACGCCGCGGCACGCCGCACATGGAAACAACGGGGTTGCGTAGTGGATGATCGCGCTGTGCTCGTCCTCGAAGGTGGTGGCGATGTACCCTATGCCGGGTCCTCGGACGTTCATGCGGTATGCCGTGTCCAGGCTGGCCAAAGCGTCCTTCGGGTCCTTGATCTCCGGAGGGAGCCTCGCCGATTCCATGATCTTCATCCCGACGGCATGGAGGACCACGTCGCCGACCTGCTCGCCGACGGCCATGAAGATGGATCGAGCCGTCTCCAGCGGGTACCAAGCATCCTCGTCGATTCCATCCAGGCCATGAGCCTTGAGGATCCGGTCGATGAGCGTTTGTGACCGCTCGAGGCCGCGGATGAAGGAGTGCAGCGCAGCACCAGAGTATTGCCCATCGAGCTCCGACACGGATCACCTCCCAAGACACGTGGATGGTGCTGCAATCCTGCAGCGATGACAAGCCGATTCGGGGTCGTCGTCGCGCCCAGCCGGTCGGCGGGCATACGAGGCGCCGAGGGACGCGTGCAGCCCAGAGGCTGTAGAGTGAAGACAACCTCTTCTACGCGTAGGATTGTCGTACGGGTCACTCTTCAGGGGTGCTGTGACGATGGGCGGGGCCAGGGGCGACTCGGGGCGACTCGGGGCTAGGGCGGCTGCACGACCGCGAGGAGCCCTCTCGGCTGCGACCCGAGGTCCAGCGTCGGGTCGACGAGATCGCGGTACGGGCCTCCGTTCAGCGACGCGACGACCCTGGCCGTGACGATCGGCCTCACCCCGAAGTCCTCCCGCCAGCGGTCGGCCACGTGGTGCGCGAAGTCGACGATCATGTCGGGCCGCGTGCTCATCTCCCCGAGCTGGCGATCGGTGAGCCACGCCTCGAGGTCGAGCGACTCGCGCACGCCGGTCCTCGGATCCAGCACGCGGATGTCGAGCTCGCTCACGTTCTTGTCGCGCAGCTTCATCCGCCACGAGAACCGGTGTCCGGCCTCGTTCCAGGCGACGTCGCCCGGATAGGCCCAGTGGCGGAGCGGCACCGCGAGGTGGACCAGGAGGTACCCGTGGAGCAGCGCGAGCGGCAAGCCGCGCCGCCGCCCCGCCGCGGGCGAGGGGACCTCGGCGCCGTCGCCCGGGCGGTCCGCGCGCCGGAACCGGAAGAGGAGCGGCAGACGCCGCCTCGGCCACGAGGGATCGGCGAAGAGCGCGAGCGAGGCGATCATCGCGTAGGGGAAGATCCCGATCTTGAAGAGGAGCGCGTTGGAGAGGTTGAAGACCACGGCGAGCGCCGCGCCGATCGGGAAGGTTCGTCGAGAGAAGAGCAGAAAGCCCATCGAGAGGTCGATGAGCAGCCCTGCCCACGAGAGCGCGAGCCCCGCGCCCGGCGCGGCGAGGAGCGGCCCGACGAGGGGCGCGCCGCGGCGCTCGGCGAGCCACATCGTGAGCGGCTGCCCCGCTAGCCAGTCGCCGTTCAGCTTCGCGACGCCGCCGTAGAAGTAGACGATCGCGATCTGGGCTTTGAGGGCGAACAGGTAGAGGCGCGGCGCCGTCTCGGCGGGCGCGCCGGCCGGCGAGGCGCGGCGCGCGCGGAGGCGATCGAGCGAGAGGGCGCGGTGCGCCGGGGCGACGGCGAGCAGCAGGCCGAGGAGGCAGAGGAGATAGAGGTGGTTGAGGTACTGGGCCTTGTCGAGGAGGAAGACATACGTGAGCGCGGCGCAGAGGAGCGCGGCGCTCACCCGGTAGAAGAGACCGGCGGCGCAGAGGAGCGCGAGGACGAAGACGGCGGCGAAGTGCCAGTACATCCCCGTCCCGCCCCAGGGGCGGATGAAGGGGACGAAGCTGAAGTAGAAGCCTGGCTCGATGTAATAGCGGTAGATCCGATCGTGGAGGACGTACCGGACGACCTCCCACGCGATCAGGCCGCCATAGGCGATGCGGAAGACGGCGAGCGAGGCGGCGTCGACCTCGGTTGAGAGGTAGGCCGCCCAGCGCCGCGCGAGGGCCCTAGTGGCGGTGGTGGGGGTGGTGGTGGTGCTTGTGCTTGTGCTTGTGCTTGCCGTGCACGTGGATGTGGACCGCTCGCCCGTCGTCGTCGTCGTCGTCGTCATCGTGGACCACCACCACGCCCGGGGCCGCATTGACCTTCACGCCCACGTTCCACGTCGTCGCCACGATCACGTTCAGGGCCGGCGCGGCCGGGCCGACAACGACGTGCACGCCGGGGCGGTAGCCGACGAGCACGACGTCGGCGTGGGTCGGGTGCGCCACGACGACGGTGAGCTTCACGGGGTTCACCTTGGCGGCGACCGTGCCGACGACGTAGAGGCCGCCCGGGCCGGGGGTCAGCACGACGACCTCGGAGCTCGCGCCCACGAAGCCGAGCTTGATCTTGCGGTCGCCGACAGGGATGGGCTTGAGGTTCGCGTCGAGGACGTACACCCGCACCTGACCGGAGGCCTTGTCCGCGACCACCTCGATCGTGTCGTCGCCGACCACCTGGATGATCCCGCCGTTCGGGCCCGTCTTGCCCGCGGGGATGGGCCTCTTCTCGGCCTTTCGCGCGCCCTCGACGATGACCCTCGTGCCCCCTGCGGGCACGTGGAGCGTGCCAATCCACGGCTTCCCGGCGACGACGATGTCGTACTTCACCGGAGTGAGGTCGGCCTCGAGCTTGGGCCCGGCCGCGACGAGGAGCCCTGTCTTCGCGTCGAGCGCGAGCGGGATCTTCTCCTCGCCGTTCGGCCCTTTCCAGGTGAGCGTGCCGCTCACGTCCTTGTCGATGGGCTTGCCGTCGGGCCCCTTCACGATCGCGCGCACGGCGCCGTCGGGCGCGATCTCCCAGCCGACCGAGCCGCCGTCGTGCTCCTCGGTGAGCGGCTCTTCGAGCGCGACCGGGGCCGCCTCGACCGACTCCTCGGTCACGCTGGCCTCGGCGGTGCTCTTGCAGCCGGCCGCGAGGGAGCTGCCGGCGATCAGGGCGGTCAGGGCGACCGCGGAAACGACGCGCGTGGCGTACATCAAAGCCTCCAAGCGGAGGAGGTTATCGCAAAGAGCGCTGCCGCGTCTCCGTGAACGCTCTCACGCCGCGGCGATGAGGGGCAGGGGAGACGACATCGGAGGTGTGGTGACCACCTCTCCCGCGATCGTCGGTCGCGCGGCGACTCTGAGGTGAGATCGTGAGCGTCGGAGGGGCCTTTGGCGGTGGTGGCCCAATTGCCCCCGGAGTGATTCCCGTGAAGGTGGGAAGGCAGGAAGATCATTGAGCTTTTCTTCCCGCCTTCCCGCCTTCATGTTCGAATCTGGCCACCACCCCTTTGGCGGTGCGACACACGGCATGACGATCGCTGTGGACGCTCGTGGCGGTTCGCCCGTCGCGATCGCGAGGGGTGCGGATGTGCTGGGCGGCTCGCCCGTCGCGATCGCGAGGGGTGCGGACGCCCCTGGCGGCCCGCCTCCTCCGGCGCGCCGCGGCCGTACGCGCGCCGCCGGGCTTCCCCCCAGTGGCTCTTCGGGCTAGCGTCCGCGGCGAGCTCGCCCAGCCATGTCCCAGCGCGTCTATGTCGGCCTCGTCGGCTACGGCCTCGCCGGCGCCGTCTTTCACGCCCCGCTGATCCGGGCCATCCCGCGGCTGCGCCTCGCCGCCATCGCGACCCGACGGGAGGGCCAGGTCATGACCGACCACTCTGGCGTCGCCGTGCATCCGACGCCCGAGGTGCTGATCGCCGAGCCCGGGATCGACCTCGTGGTCATCGCCTCGCCCAACGAGACCCATGTCCCGCTCGCGCGCGCGGCGCTCGAGGCGGGCAAGCACGTGGTCGTCGACAAGCCGTTCACGATCACGAGCGCCGAGGCGGACGAGCTCATCGCCCTGGCCGCCCGTCGCGGCCGGCTCCTCTCGGTGTTCCAGAACCGCCGCTGGGACGCGGATTTCCGCACGGTGCGCCACTGCATCGAGCAGGGTCTGCTCGGCGAGGTGGCCTCGTACGAGGCGCACTTCGACCGGTTCCGCCCTGCCATCAAGCAAGGCTGGCGGGAGGAGGCGGCCCCGGGCTCGGGCATCCTGTACGACCTCGGCGCGCACCTGATCGATCAGGCCCTGGTGCTCTTCGGCCCGCCGCGCGCCGTCACCGCCGACCTCCTGGCGCAGCGGCCCGAGGCGCGCACCGTCGACTATTTCCACCTCACGCTCGACTACGGCAGGCGCCGGGTGATCGTGCGCTCCTCGACGCTGGCGTGCGAGCCTGGCCCGCGCTTCGCGGTCCACGGCGACGGCGGGAGCTTCCTCAAGTACGGCATCGACGGCCAGGAGGATGCCCTCAAGGCGGGCAAGCGCCCCGGCGCGCCGGAGTGGGGCCGGGAGGACCCGCGCTGGTTCGGCACGCTGGTCACGGCGACCGGCGAGCGTCGCGCGATCGAGAGCCTGCCCGGCGCCTACGAGGCCTATTACGAAGGGATCGCGGACGCGATCCTCGACGGCGCCCCGCCGCCGGTGCGCGCCGAGGAGGCGCGCGACGTGATCCGCATCATCGAGGCCGCGATGCAGAGCTCGTCCGAGCGCCGGACGATCCCGCTCGAGTGAGCGGCGCGCGACCGGATCAACATCAAATAAGCATTAGCGTAGGCCCCCGGCGAGGGGGCTCGTGGCGCGGGGTGGGGGATGGGCCGATGTCTGAGGCGTAGACATGGCTCATCCGGCTTGCCGGATGAGTCATGTCTACGCCGAGTTCGGCGGGGCCCCCACCCCGCGCCACGAGCCCCCTCGCCGGGGGCCGGGCGGAGCCGGGGGCCGGGGCGTCAGCGCGCTGCCGCGAGCGCCGCCTGCATCGCGACGCCCATCTCGGCCGGCGTGGCGGCCACCTTGGCCCCCGCCGCCTCGAGCGCCGCGATCTTCTCGGCCGCGGTGCCCTCGCCGCCCGCGATGATCGCGCCGGCGTGGCCCATGCGCTTGCCCGGCGGCGCCGCGCGACCGGCGATGAACGCGGCCACCGGCTTCTTCATGTTGTTCTTGATCCACGCCGCGGCCCGCTGCTCCGCCGTGCCGCCGATCTCGCCGATCAGCACGACCCCGTGCGTCTCGGGATCCTGGTTGAAGAGCTCGAGCACGTCGATGAAGTCCATGCCGCCGACCGGATCGCCGCCGATGCCCACGCAGCTCGACTGGCCGATGCCGAGCGCGCTCAGCTGGCCGACCGCCTCGTAGGTCAGCGTCCCCGAGCGGGAGAGCACGCCGATGTGCCCCTTCTTGTGGATGTGGCCCGGCATGATCCCGATCTTGCACTCGCCCGGCGTGATCACCCCCGGACAGTTCGGCCCGATGAGGCGCGCCGGCTTCCCCTCGAGGAAGCGACGCACCCGCACCATGTCGAGCACCGGCACGCCGTCGGTGATGCAGATGACGAGCTTGCAGCCCGCGTCCACGGCCTCGGTGATCGCGTCCGCGGCGCCGACCGGCGGCACGAAGATGCACGAGACGTCGGCGCCCTCGTTGCGCACGGCCTGCTCGACCGTGTCGAAGATCGGCACCTTGTCCTCGAAGCGCTGGCCGCCGCGACCGGGCGTCACGCCGGCGACGACCTTGGTCCCGTACTCGATGCAGGCGCGGGCGTGCTGCGACCCGTAGGCGCCCGTGATGCCCTGGAAGACGACCCGCGTGTCCTTGTTGACGAGGATGCTCATCGCTTGATTACTCTACCTTCAACGTGGACAGGAGCTCGGCAATCGCCGGTCGCTCGCTGCTCAACTGGGTTCGGGGCTCGGTGCTCGCGGGCGCCCTAGGCGCCGCTCTGGGCCTTGCCGCGCGTGGCGGCGACGATCTTCTGCGCGCCGTCGGCCATGGAGCTCGCCGACTGGATGGTCAGGCCGCTCTCGTCGAGCAGCTTGCGGCCGGCCTCGACGTTGGTCCCCTCGAGGCGGACCACGAGAGGCACCTTGAGCCCGAGCTCCTTCGCCGCGGCGATGACCCCGGCCGCGACGACGTCGCAGCGCATGATGCCGCCGAAGATGTTCACGAAGATGCCGCGGACCCGCTCGCTCTTGAGGATGATCTGGAACGCGGTCTTGACCTGCTCCTGCGAGGCGCCGCCGCCGACGTCGAGGAAGTTCGCCGGCCTGCCGCCGTAATGGAGGATGATATCCATCGTCGCCATCGCGAGCCCGGCGCCGTTCACGAGGCAGCCGATGTCGCCGTCGAGCGACACGTAGGACAGCCCGGACCGCTTCGCCTGGAGCTCGACCGGGTCCTCCTCGTCGACGTCGCGCATCGCGTTCCACTCGGGGTGCCGGAACTCGGCGTTGTCGTCGAAGCTCACCTTCGCGTCGAGCGCGAAGACGTCCCCCGCGCCGGTCACGACGAGCGGGTTGATCTCGAGCAGCGAGCAGTCCTCCGCGGTGAAGCACGTGTAGAGCGACGCCACCAGCTTGAGGAACTGGCGCTGCGTCTCCTTCGCGGTGAGCCCGAGCGCGATCGCGAGCTGCCGCCCCTGGTACGGGGCGAGGCCGAGCACCGGATCGACGAAGAGCTTGAAGATCTTCTCCGGCGTGCTGTGGGCCACCTCCTCGATGTCCATGCCGCCCTCGGTCGAGGCGATCACCGCGATGCGGCGGCGCTCGCGATCGACCAGCATCGCGAAGTAGAGCTCGCGCGCGATGTCGAGGCCCTGCTCGATGTAGAGCCGGCGGACCTTCTGCCCCTCGGGGCCCGTCTGCTTGGTGACGAGCTGCATGCCGAGGATCTTCTCGGCGAGGGCGGTCGCTTCGGCGCTGCCGCCCTTCGCGACCTTCACGCCGCCGCCCTTGCCGCGGCCGCCCGCGTGGATCTGCGCCTTCACGACGACGACCGGGTTGCCCGTCTGCGCGATCAGCCGGTCGGCGATCGGCGCCACCTCGCTCGCCTGGAAAGCGGGCTCCCCTTTCGGTACCGGCACCCCGTAGCGGGCGAAGAGCTGCTTGCCTTGATACTCGTGGATTTTCATGAGAGGGGCCGCAACCCTATCACAAGGGCGAGCCCCGCAAGGCGCGAAAAACAGGGTCGCCTGCGTCGGTCGCGTGTTGCGTGGTTACATGGTGACGTGGTTGCGCGCTCGCTCCGTTTCGAGTGTTTCGCGCCGGCCGCCGCATCGATGGAAAAGTGCGACGCCGCGGCGCTCGACGCCGTCTGCCTCCGTCGCTGTCAGGCGCGCGGTGACGGGCGCAGACGGCGCGCAGACGGCGCGCTGACGGCGACGGCGTCCCGCGCCGCAGCGCCGCTGCCGTCGTCTCGTCACTTGGCCGCGTACGGGGGCGGCTCGGGCCGGCGGAGGGCCACGAGGGCGAAGAGGCCGGGCAGGATGTCGTCCTCGACCTTGGAGGCCTTGCCTTCGAGGCTGATCTTCAGCTCGTCGAACGGCGTGAAGGTGAGCCCGGCGCTCGCGGAGACGCTCGGCTGGGGCGCGAACAGGAACGCAGAGAGCGCGCCCTCGTGCTCGTGGAGAGCCTGGACTCGGAAGAGCGGATGGATTGGCAACGTCGGAAGGACATTGGCGATGACCTCGCCGCCCACCCACGGCTTGAGCTCGATCGCGCCGGCCTCGTCCGCCGCGCCGACGAGCCCGACGCTGCCGTCGAGCGACACCGACAGCGCCTCGGCCGGGTAGAGCTCCAGGGCGACGACCGCCGAGTAGAAATCGATCGTCGGATAGAACGCCACGCCCGACCAGGTCGACCAGAGCGCCTGCATCGTGGTCAGGCCGGCGCCGAACGTCGGCGCGTCGACGTCGAGGTCGAAGCCGCCGAAGACGTTGATCTCGTATCCCTCGCCGAGGACGAGCCCGGGCTCGACGCCGAGCATCCGGCCGGGGACCGTGCTGATCATCGTCGAGAAGGTCGGGAAGTAGTTGGTCCAGCTGTCCCAGTCCTCGATGCCAATCGCGTGCGAGACGATGCCCAGCCGGAGGTGGTAGTCCTCGCGGCCGATCTGGAGCATCGCCCACTCGGGCGGGCCGATCTTGAGCTCCGGCGCGGGCAGCGACCACGCGGGGTAGACGAACGCCGGCAGGCCGAACGCCGGCAGGCCGAGCGGCGCCGAGGCGGCCTGCACGTCGAGATCGAGCCGGAAATACAGCGACTCGGTCGCGAGCCGCAGCCCGACCTCGGCCTGGGCGACGGCGTCGAGGCGGAGGGCCCCCGGGGGATCGCGGTGCACGCCGGCGACGATGCTGGTCCCCCCGCCCACCCACGCGTCGATGTCGGCCGGGAGCGCGGCGAATAGCGGTAGCAGCTGGGCCTCCTCTCTCTCGTGTCTCGGGTGGGCGGCGGGCTCATCCTCGTCCGCGAGCGGCGGCGGCGGGCGCGCCCGCGGCGGTCACCGCGCCGCGCCGGCCGTCGCGGCCCGCAGGCGCTCGACAAGCGGCCGCACGGCGTCGCTCCGCAGCTTGTACGACGCGCGGTTCGCGATGAGAAGGGTGCTCACCTCGGTGACCGTCTCGAGCACCTCGAGGCGATTTTCGCGCAGCGTGGCCCCCGTCTCGACGATATCGACGATCAGGTGGGAGAGGCCGACGAGCGGCGCGAGCTCCACGGAGCCGTGGACGGGGATGATCTCGGCCACCACGCCCTTGCTCGCGAAGTGATCCCCGGCGATCCGCGGGTACTTCGTGGCGACGCGCGGCAGGTCGGGGATCGGCGTCCCCTCCGGCCCGGCCACGACGAGGCGGCAGCGGCCGATCCCGAGATCGAGCGGCGTGTAGAGATCGTGGCGGCGCTCGAGGAGCGTGTCGCGGCCGGAGACCCCGAGGTCGGCGGCGCCGTACTCGACGTAGGTCGGCACGTCGTCGGGCTTCAGGAACACGTACCGGAAGGCGCCGTCCGCCGTGGGCCGGACCAGGCGGCGATCGCTCTCCTGGAGCGGCGTGCTGTCGAGGCCGGCGCGCTGCACGAGCGGGATCAGATCCTTCAGGATCCGCCCCTTGGGCACGGCGATGGTGAGCGGCTTGGTCATCCGGCCCGCCCCTCGACCCGCACCGTGTCGGCGCCGAGCTGCGCGAGCTTGCGCTCCATGAACTCGTAGCCGCGGTCCAGGTGGTAGACGCGCAGCACCTCGGTCTCGCCCTCGGTCGCCACGAGCCCGGCGATGACGAGCGAGGCGCTCGCGCGCAGATCCGTCGCCATCACGGTCGCGCCCGACAGCGGCGCGCCGCCGTGGACGTGCGCCGTGTGGCCGTCCACGTCGATGTGCGCCCCCATGCGCGCGAGCTCGGGCACGTGCATGAAGCGGTTCTCGAAGATGGTCTCGACGATGCGCGACGTGCCCTGCGCGAGGCACATCAGGACCATGAACTGCGCCTGCATGTCGGTCGGGAAGCCGGGGTGCGGCGCGGTCGTGACGTCGACGGCGCGCAGCGGCCGGCCGTCGCGGCGGACGCGCACGCAGTCGCCCTCGCGGCCCACCTCGACGCCCGCCTGGCGGAGCTTGGCCGCGACCGCCTCGAGGTCCTCGAGCGGCGCGTTCTCGATCAGCACGTCGCCGCCGGCGGCGGCCGCCGCGACCATGTACGTGCCGGCCTCGATCCGATCCGAGATGATCGCGTGGTCGAACGGCTCGAGCTCGTCGGCGCCCTCGATGTGGATGACGTCCGTGCCGGCGCCGCTCACGCGCGCGCCCATCTTGTTGAGCACCCGGCCGAGCTCCTCGACCTCCGGCTCGCGGGCGCAGTTCACCAGCGTGGTGCGGCCCTTCGCGAGCGCGGCGGCCATCATCAGGTTCTCGGTGCCCGTCACCGTCGGCAGATCGAACACGACCTCGGCGCCGCGCAGCCGCTTGCACTCCGCGACGATGTAGCCGCGCGACAGCCGGATCGTCGCGCCGAGCGCCTCGAGCCCCTTGAGGTGCTGGTCGACCGGGCGCGTGCCGATCTGGCAGCCGCCGGGGAGCGACACCTTGGCGCGGCCGAAGCGCGCGAGCAGCGGGCCGAGGACCATCACGCTCGCGCGCATCTGCTTGACGAGCTCGTACGGGGCCTCGGGCCGCACGTTGTCGCCGGCGCCGACCTTGACGAGCGGGGCCGCGACCTCGACGTTGCGGCCGAGGAACCGCAGCAGCGCGGAGGTCGTGTCGATGTCGCGGAGCGCGGGCACGTTGCGGAGCAGGCTCTCGCCGTCGGAGAGCAGCGTCGCGCAGAGGATCGGCAGCGCCGCGTTCTTCGCGCCGCTGATGCGGATCTTGCCGGAGAGCGGCTTGCCGCCCCGGATCCGGATGGAGTCCATGCCCCCGCTATCGCACAACCCGCGGCGGAACGCGATGTTTCGGGGGACGCCGCCCGCCGCGCTGGCGCGCCGCCCGCGCGCCGCCCGCGCGCCGCGGCGACTCGGGCCCCACTTTCCCCGGCGCTGGTCTAGTCTCCTCCGGCCATGCGACCGAGCGCCATCGCCCTGTCCTCGCTGCTCGCCGTCTCCGTGGCCTCGGCCGCCGCCGCCCAGCCGTCGGCGGACCTCCGCGGGTTCCGCGCCTCGATCGACCCCGGGTCCGGCGTCTACACGGAGCCCGCCGCCACCCCGGACACGGGCGAGTGGAGCGCGAGCCTCTGGGCCTCCTACGCCTACCGCCCCATCGTCCTCCGCCATCCGTCCTCGAGCGAGGCCCGCTTCGACGTCCTCCGCCACCAGGTCAGCGCGGACTTCGCGGCCGGCGTCGGCGTCGCGCGGCGCCTGCTCGTGGGGCTCACGCTGCCGGTGGTCCTCTACCAGTCCGGGGACGAGCCCACGTCCGACGCCACGCGGGTGCTCGGCGACACGTGGGTCCCGGCGCAGGCGCTCGGCGATCTCGGCCTCGTCGGCAAGCTCACGCTGGTGCAGCCCACCGCCGGCGAGCTCGGGGGGTTCGCGCTCGCGCTGCACGAGCGCTTCACGCTGCCGACGGGCGACGAGGCGTCGTTCGTGGGCGAGGGGAGCGTCACGAACGAGCTCAGGCTCCTCGCCGAGTACCGCCTGATCGCGTTCGGCGCGCACCTCGCGGCCGGGCTCAAGCTGCGCGCCGACGAGGCCCGCTTCGGGTGCCGGGCGACGCCGGCCACCGCCGCGGGGGACCCGTGCCCCACGGTGTTCGGCCACGAGCTCCCCTTCGGCCTGGGCCTCTCGTTCCGGCCGCAGATCCTGGGCATCGACCCGGAGGGGCGCGCCACGTTCTTCCTGGAGGCGTACGGGCACCTGCCGCTCTCGCCGATCGCGCCGTTCGACAACCAGGAGACGGCCGCGCTGGAGCTCGCCCTCTCGGCGCGCTACGCGCTCGGCGACGTCTCGTTCCTGGGCGGCGTCGGCACCGCGCTCGTCGGCGGCGTCGGCACCTCGCCGCTGCGCGCCGTCCTCTCGGTCGCGTGGACCCCGCGCGTCCACGACGCCGACGGCGACGGCGTGGACGACAAGGCCGACCAGTGCGGCGAGCTCGCGGAGGATCGCGACGGCTTCCAGGACGAGGACGGCTGCCCCGAGGGGGACAACGACGAGGACGGCGTCTTCGACGACGAGGACCGCTGCCCGACGCAGAAGGAAGACGAGGACGGCGTCGAGGACGAGGACGGCTGCCCCGACCCGTGACGGCGCCGCTACGGCGCGCGAGGGCGCGCTGCACTAAGCTCGGGGTCTCCGCATGAGCGACGACGGTTTCACGAAGCACGGCGGCGGCCGCCACGAGGGGCCCGCCCGCACCTCGCCGTACCCCCTGAGCCGGCTCTCCGCGCCGCACGAGCTCGTCGACGTGGCGCGCGAGATCCAGCAGGCCGACGCGCTGCTCGGCGCGGTCACCGGCGGCAAGCTCGCGCAGATCGCCCGGCAGATCCGGTCGCTGCAGGAGCAGGCGCGGCAGGTCCTCGAGGCGGCGCAGCGCGACAGCGAGCTCCACCGCGCGGCGTGCAACTTCAAGAAGCGGCCCGGCCACGTCTACCACCTCTACCGGCGCGGCGACGGCGTCCGCTACCTCTCGATGCTCTCGCCCGAGGAGTGGGGCGGCGCGCCGCCGCACGCGTTCGAGGGCTCGTACCGGCTCGAGCTCGACATGTCGTGGACGCCGGCCGACGAGGCCGACGCGCACGACGCCGAGGCCGGCGCGCTCGCGAAGCTGCTCGGCCCCGGCGGGTGACGCGGCGCCCGCGCGCTCACGCGCCGATGCGGAGCAGCACCTTCCCGAACGACGCGTTGCTGGCCATGTAAATGTGCGCCGCGGCGGCATCGTCGATCGAGAAGACCCGGTCGACGACGGGCCGCACGGCGCGGCGCGCGAGCCACGGGGAGATGTTCCGCTCGAGCGCCTGGGCCGCCGCGATCTTCTCCTCGAGCGGGCGCGAGCGGAGCACGGTGCCGATGAGCTCGACGCGCTTGCGCAGGAGCTCGCGCAGGTCGAGCTCCGCGGACGCGCCGGCCGTCAGCCCGACGAGCGCGATGCGCGCCCGGGGCGCGCACGCCTTGAGGTCCTCGGCGACGTACGCGCCGCCGACGAGGTCGAGCACCACGTCGACGCCCGCGCCGCGCGTCGCCTTCAGCACCTCGTCGGCGAACTTCCCGCCCGGCGCCGCGACCCCGGCGTCGAGCCCGAGCTCCCGGCAGCGGTCCAGCTTGTCCTGCGTGCGCGAGGTCCCCACGACGAAGCACCCGAGCGCGCGGGCGATCTGGAGGCCGGCGGTGCCCACGCCGCTGCCGGCCGCGTGCACGAGCACGCGCTCGCCGGGGGCGAGCCGCGCGCGCGTGACGAGCGCGTCGTAGGCGGTGACGAACGCCTCGGGGACCGCCGCCGCCTCCTCGTCGGAGAGCCCGTCCGGCACCGGCGCGACCTCGCGCTCGTGGGCGACGATCCGCTCGGCGTAGGCGCCGCCCGGGACCAGGCCGAAGACGCGATCGCCGGGCGCGAAGCGGCGCGCGCCCTTGCCCGCGGCCTCGACGACGCCGGCGTACTCGAGCCCCGGCACGTCGGGCGGCGCGCCGGGCGGCGCCGGGTACATGCCGAGCCGCTGCAGCAGATCGGCGCGGTTCACGCCGGCGAAGCGGACGGCGACGCGCACGTGCCCCTCGGGCACGTCGGGCGCGTCCACCTCGCGCACCTCGAGGACCTCGGGACCGCCCGGCTCGCGGATGACGACGGCTCGCATGATCGCCGCTCAGTCTTCCATGGGCGGCGGGAGCACGCTCTTCCGGTAGAAGTACTCCACCTTCTCCGAGTCCGGATCGACCGGCTCGCCCGCCGGCTCGGTCGGCGCGCCGCCGCCGATCGCCGCCTCGATCTGCACCTGCTCGAGCGCGTCCATCATCGAGGCCGCGCTCGGGAAGCGCTCGTCGCGGTCGAGCGCGAGCGCGCGCATCGTCGCGACGTCGAGCGAGTGCGGCACCTCCGGCCGCAGCATGCGCGGGCGGATCGGCTTGACGCGCTGGATCTCGGCGAGCAGCGCCGCCGGCGTGGGCGCCTTGAACGGCAGCTGCCCGGTGAGCATCACGTAGAGCAGCATGCCCACCGAGTAGAGGTCCGCGCGCGCGTCGAGGTCGCGGACGCCCTGGGCCTGCTCCGGCGCCATGAAGGCGGGCGTGCCGGCCACCGAGTGGCTCCCCGCGGCGCCGGTCGAGACCAGGATCGACGACGCGGGCCCGGTGTTGAACGCCTCGGCGACGCCGAAGTCGAGCACCTTCACGGTGAGCGGGCCGCGATCGCCGCCGACGAGGCAGATGTTGTCCGGCTTGAGATCGCGGTGGAGGATGCCCTCGTTGTGCGTGACGACGAGCGCGCTCAGGACCTGGACCGCCACGTCCAGCACGACGGGGATGGGCATCGGGCGCTCGCGCCCGAGCCGCTCGGTGATGGTCTCGCCCTCGAGCCGCTCCATCACGAGGTAGGGCGTGCCGTCCTCGAGCACGCCGAGATCGTAGACCTCGACGATGTTCGGGTGGCCGAAGCGGCCGGCGACGGCCGCCTCGTTGTGGAAGCGGGCGATCGCCGTCTTGCTCTGCGCGTACTGGGCGCGGAGCGTCTTGATCGCGACCCGGCGCCGCAGGCCGATGTGGATCGCGTCGTAGACCATCCCCATCCCGCCCTTGGCGATGACGCCGAGGATGCGGTAGCGATCGTGCAGCAGCCGGCCGACGAGCGGGGCCTCCTTCGTCGGCCGGGGCTGATCTGGATCGATGTCGGGCGGCAGCGGGCCGTCCACCGGCCAGAGCGACTCGCCCCTGCTCGTCGGCGGCACCCGCGTCGAGGAGGGCGGGGCGACGCTCGGCGTGAGCGCCGTGCCGTGCACCGGGCACCTCTCGGTGTCCGACGGGTGCGGCAACCCGCACGCCTGGCATCGGATGAAGTGCTGCGGCGGCATCGGGGACCCGGTCAGAGTACGGGTACATCCGCCCATGCAGCAAGCTCGTTCAGGGACCCAGCGTCCCGGCCGGGGGCGCCCGCCCACAGCGTGTGGTCGGGTAGCCAACGAATGTCATCTTCAGCAGCTGGGTTGGATCGGCTCGCAGCTTACGGTAGGCTGAGCTCAAACGTGCCGCAGCCGGTCCGGAAGCCAAGCCGACGAGCGCGGGCGGTACCGCAGCGAAGGCAGGTCCCAGAATTTGCGCCAGAACGGACACCAGGACGTAAGCCAGGACGTAAGCAGCACGTAAGTCGCGCATAGGTCGAACGTCAGCCGAACGTAGGGCGGCGCGGGACGGGCACGGGGTACGCTTTCCCCGAGTGCCAGCAGTGGGGGCCAGCGGGATGGGAAGGGGAAAGAGACAGAGGCCATGAGCACGGCGGAGAAGCTTTCGGACGGTGCCTCGGCCAGCGGAGAGTCCGACCCGCTGCTGGGAAAGGTCTTGAATCAGAAGTTCAAGATCCACTCCCTGCTCGCGACGGGCGGCATGGGCGTCATCTATCGCGGAGAGCAGATCGCCCTCGAGCGCCAGGTCGCGATCAAGGTCCTGACGCCGACGAACTCATCCAATCAAATCGACCCCAACTTTCATAAGCGCTTCTTCCTCGAGGCGAGCATCCTCGCCCGGCTCCAGCACCCGAACATCGTCACGGTCTTCGACTACGGCCGAGTCGAGAACATGGAGCCCGAGCGGTACTTCATGGCCATGGAGTTCCTCGAGGGCGAGACGCTCTTCCGGCGGCTGCGCAAGGCCGGCCGCCTGTCGGCGCCCGACGCGATGGGCGTCGCCCGGCAGATCGCGCGCGGGCTCCGCGAGGCGCACAAGCACGGGGTGGTGCACCGCGACCTGAAGCCGTCGAACGTCATGCTCGTCCCCGGCGAGGACACCGGGGAGCTCGTCAAGATCCTCGACTTCGGCCTCGTCAAGGTGCTCGCGGACGACTCGGAGGAGCTCACGCAGCAGGGCTCGTTCCTCGGCTCGCCGCGCTTCATGTCGCCCGAGCAGATCTCGCACGGCAAGGTCGATCTCCGGACGGACGTCTACTCGCTCGGCGTCATCGTGTATCAGATGCTCTGCGGGAAGGTCCCGTTCGAGGCGCAGAACTCGGTCCAGATCCTGATCGCCCACCTGCAGCAGCCCGTCCCGCGGATGCGCGAGCGCAACCCCGAGGCCGACGTGCCCGAGCCGCTCGAGGCGTTCGTGCTGCGCTGCCTGTCGAAGGATCCGGAGGGCCGCCCGGCCAACATGGAGGCCTTCATCCGCGGCCTCGCCGAGTGCGCGCAGGCGATGGGCCTGTCCCCGGCGTTCGGCTCGACGGGCCTCGTCACCATGGACTCCACCGGCACCGGCAGGATGCCGACGCCGATGCCGCCCGTGCGCGTGATGACCGCGATCCCCGCGAGCCCGTCGCCGCCGTCGTCGTCCGGCGGCGCGGCCTCGCAGGTGGACGACGCGTCGCTCGGCGCCGCCTCGCGCCCGGCCGACGCGGCGCCGCAGGGCCGCAAGGGCCTCGTGCTCGTCGCCGTCGGCGTCCTCGCCGTCGCGGGCATCGGGGTCGCGATGTCGCAGATGCGCCCGAGCGAGCCGCCGCCGGCCCCGGCCCAGCCGGAGAAGCCGCAGGTCGCCCCGGCCCCGCCGCCGGCCGACGTCGGGACGTTCGTGCTGATGGTCGAGTCCATGCCCTCCGGCGCCGAGGTCCTCGAAGACGGCAAGCCCCTCGGGACCACGCCGCTCCAGCTCTCGATCTCGAACAGCTCGGTGCGCGCCAACCCCCGCCGGCTGACCGTCCGGCAGGAGGGGTACGAGCCGTACTCGATCGTCCAGGGCCCGTCGGATCAGTCGGTTCGCCTGGTCGCCACGCTCACGAAGCGCGCGGCCGCGCCGACGAGCTCGCCGGCCGCGCCCACCCCGCCGCCCCCCGTCGCCCCGGCGCCGCGGCCCTACTCCGGGCGGCCCGCCGCGAGGCCCACGCCGACGCCCGACGCGCCGCCCCCTGCTGCTCCGTCTCCCCGGCCGCTGGACATTCAAATCGAGCGATGACCCGAAAGCGCCCCGCACGCCTGCTCGTCGTCTCCCCGTCTGTCCTCGCCGCGCGACCGCTCCGGGCGGATGTCCCAGCCGACGCGGAGGCGCCAAATTCCAGGCTCTCCGCGGCCGGGCGCCGCCCGCGAGGCGCCGGTGTGCTGCGCTCTGCGGAACGGGCGCACGCTCGCCGCGCCGGCACCGCGCAGGTAGGCAGCAGCCGCAGCGTCGTCGCCGTCGATCGAAGATCCCGGTATTCATCTGTTCCCGCCGGCAGTAGACTCCAGGCTCTGCGTCCCGCAGACGCGCTTCCCAGGCCGATTCCAAGCGGGATCCGTTGCTGAGGAGCAAGGAAATGAACCCGCTCGTCCCCGACTTCATCATCCAGCAAGACGCTCTCGGCAACACCGAGGGCAGCTTCACGGGGGCGGTGTTGATGATCGACATCCCCGGCTTCACCGAGCTCACGGAGAAGCTGATGCAGCACGGGCGCGCGGGCGCGGAGACGCTCGCGGGCACGCTCCGGTACTACTTCGACCCGCTCATCGCCGCGGTCCACCACGCCGGAGGCTTCATCACGAACTTCGCGGGCGACGCGTTCACGGCGCTGTTCCAGGACACGCCCGACCGCAAGGTCGCCGAGTACGTGCTCGGCGCGGCGCTCTCGATGCGCGACCTCTTCGCCGAGCACCCCGAGCGCGACACGCCCTTCGGCAGCTTCCCGTTCTCGTTCCGGATGGGGCTCGCGTGGGGCTCGGTCGAGTGGGGCATCGTCCGCATCTCCCCGGAGCGCGCGTACTACCACTTCCACGGGCAGGCGCTCGCCGCGTGCGTCGCGATCGAGCGGCAGGCGCAGAAGGGGGACATCCTCCTCGACCGCGCGCTCTGCGATCGCATACCGCCCGCGAGCGCGAAGTACCACGGCGAGGGCGTCTACAAGCTCGGCGACGTGCCCGCGCCCCGGCTGCCGCAGGTCCCGCGCAACCCGCCGCGCGGCGACGGCGCCGCGTTCGTGGCGAGGGGCGTCGCGGACATGCCGCCGGAGGGCGAGTTCCGCAACGTCACGAGCGTCTTCCTCTCGTTCGAGCAGATCCCGAGCTTCGCCGAGCTCACGCGCCTCCTGCACGAGCTCTCGGAGCTCTACGGCGGCACCTTCACCGGCATCGACGCGGGCGATCTCGGCATCGCCGCGCTGATCCACTTCGGCGCGCCGATCACGCACGAGAACGACAACGATCGCGCGCTCGACTTCGCCCTCGAGCTGAAGAAGCGCGGCCTCCGGCAGATGCGCCTCCGCGCGGGGATCACGCGCGACGTCCGCTACGCCGGCTTCAACGGCGGCACCGAGCGGCACGAGTTCGCGTGCATCGGCCGCGCGACGAACCTCGCCGCGCGCCTCGTCGCGAAGGCCCCCTGGTCGGCGATCTGGGCCGACGAGCAGGTCTTCCGCGCCGGCGAGACGAGCTACCAGTGGACGACGGAGAACATCTTCCGGTTCAAGGGCTTCGACCTGCCCATCCTCGTCTACTCGCTCGAGCGCCGCCGCATCTCGGTCCAGAAGGAGTTCTACGACCTCGGCCTCATCGGGCGCGAGGCGGAGATCGAGCAGCTCGCGCGCTACGTCGGGCCGATCTTCGAGGGCAAGCCGGCCGGGATCATCTACATCGACGGCGAGCCGGGGCTCGGGAAGAGCTACCTCGTGCAGCGCTTCCGCCACCGGTGCGAGGAGCACCAGAGCGACCGGCCCTTCCTGTGGATCGACGCGCGCTGCGACCAGACGCTCCAGAGCTCGCTGAACGCGTTCGAGTTCGCGCTGAAGGAGTACTTCTGGGAGTCCTCCGCGCTCGGCAAGGAAGAGAAGCTCACGAACTTCGACGACGCGTTCGAGTACCTCCTCGAGCGGCTGCCCGAGAGCCAGAGCGCGCTGAAGCGCGAGCTCGACCGCGCGCGCTCGGTGTTCGCCGCGCTCATCGGCATCCGCTGGGAGGACTCGCCGTACGAGCGCCTGCACCCGAAGCTCCGGTACACGAGCACGCTCTCGGCGCTGTCCTTCGTCTTCCTCGCCGAGGCGTCGCTCCAGCCGGTGATCCTGCACCTCGAGGACGCGCACTGGGCCGACGAGGACTCGCTCGAGGCGGTGCGCGTGATCGCGCGCGCGTGCCGGGGGCTGCCCATCGCGATCATCTGCACGACGCGGCGCAAGGACGACGGCACGCCGGTGCGCATCCCGCTCGACCCGGGGATCTCCGAGAAGGTGATCGAGCTGAAGCCGCTGCCGCGCGAGCAGCTGCTCGCGCTCGCGGTCCCGTTCTTCGGCGGCCCGATGCCGGACATGCTCGCGACGCTCCTCTGCGAGACCGCGGGCGGCAACCCGTTCTTCGCGCAGGAGATCCTCGCCTACTGGCTCGAGGACGGGCGCTACGGCTCGAGCTCGAGCTCCATCTCGATCTCGAACACGTTCATGCCGCCGAAGAACGTGAACAGCCTGCTCATCTCGCGGCTCGACCGGCTCGACGCGAAGGTGAAGCAGACGATCGTCGCCGCGGCGGTCCTCGGGCGCGAGTTCGACCTGCGCGTGCTCGCGCTGATGCTCCCCGACGCCTCCGTGCTCGAGGAGCACGTGCGCATCGGCGAGGCGCAGTGCATCTGGTCGCAGATGACGGAGCGGCGCTTCCAGTTCAGCAACGCGCTCCTCCGCAACGCGGCCTACGAGATGCAGTCGCGCGCGCGCCTGCAGGAGCTCCACCGGCTCGCCGCCGAGGCGATCGAGAGCCTGTACGGCGACGACCTCGAGGACCAGCTCGTGGCGCTCGGCCGGCACTGGCGCCGCGCGGGCAAGGTCGATCACGCGCGCCGCTACTTCCTCGCGGGCGCCCGCAAGGCGGCGGCGCGCTACGCCCACGAGGAGGCGACGCGCCTCTACCGCGTCTACTTCAAGCTCTCGCCGGAGCCGACGCCCGAGAGCGTCGTCGTGCGCTACGAGTTCGCCCGAGACGTCCTCGAGGCGCGGGGCCGGTACCAGGAGGCGCGGCAGGAGCACATCCGCGTGCTCACCGACGCGCAGAAGCTCGGCGATCGCGCGTCCGAGTCGCTCGGCTTCCTCGGCCTCGGCCGCACGCACTGGGCGATGCAGCAGCCGGACGACGCGCGCACGTACTGGGAGGAGGGGCTGCGCGCCGCGCGTGAGGCGGGCAACCTCCCGGCCGAGGGGCTCACGCTCGCGAGCCTCGGGATGGCCTACGCCGTCCAGGGCCGGTACGACGCCGCCCGCACGCTCTACTCGCGCGCGATCGCCATCGAGCGGCAGATCGGCAACCGGCGCGAGGAGGCGAGGCTCCTCGCGGAGTTCGCGAAGCTGCACCGGCTGAGCGGTCACCTCGGCGAGGCCGAGGCCCTGCAGGAGCAGGCCGCGGCGATCGAGCGTGAGCTGGGCGCCTCTTGAGCCGGGGCGGGGGGCCACGGCGCCCCCCGCCCGCCACGCCGCCACCATCGTCGTCGCGACCCTCGCTGCCGCATACCTGCCCGGCTGCAGAATCGCTATGCTCGGCTCGCCTGCGGGTCGACGCTAGCGCCCCTCGAGCCTAGCGCGGCGCGGATTTCGCCACATCGTCCGAGAGGTCTCTCAAGAGCATGACACAGCAGGAAGCAGGGGACGTTGCGGAGCCGGCGCGTGAGGAGCAGCGCGGGTCGGCGAAGCGGCTCAAGCTGGTCCAGGCGGCCCTGGCCGCCGCGGTCTCGGGGACGCTGGTCGTCACCTTCGACATCTCGCTGGCGGCGCTCGTGTTCACGCACGACTTCGCGGACCGGCTGTCGAAGGGGATCGGCATCTTCCTTGTCAGCTCCGTGATCGTCGGGGTGATCGTCGCCCTCCTCAGCTCCTTCCGCCCCGTCATCGCCGCGCCGCAGGAGGACGCCGCCGTCATCTTCGCCTCGATGGCCTCGGCCATCGCGGCCGGCGTCCACAAGGTCGACCCGAACGCCGACGCGTTCCCGACGGTGATCGTCGCGATCGCGCTCACGTCGGTCGTCGCCGGCGGCTTCTTCCTGCTGCTCGGCATCCTCCGCCTCGGGGTGCTGGTCCGCTTCATCCCCTACCCGGTGGCCGGCGGCTTCCTCGCCGGCGCCGGCTGGCTGCTCGTCCAGGGGTCGCTCTCGGTCATGTCCGGCAAGCCGGCCACGCTGCCGATGCTGCCGGAGCTGTTCGCGAGCTCGCTCGACAAGGTCCTCACCGGCCTCCTGTTCGGCCTGCTGCTCGTGGCGCTCCTCCGGCGCTACACGAACCTCTTGCTCCTGCCGATCCTGCTCGTCGGGTCGACCGGCGTCTTCTACCTCATGCTCACCCTCGCCGGCTCGAGCGTGACGCAGGCGTTCGCGGACGGGTGGCTCCTCGGGCCGTTCCCGCGCGAGGGGCTCTGGCCGCCGGTCGAGGTCTCGGATCTCCAGAAGGTGAACTGGCCCGTCCTGTTCGACAGCGGCGGCAACATGGTGGCGGTGACCGTCATGGCGGCCATCACCGTGCTCCTGAGCGCGTCCGGCGTGGAGCTCGCCACCGAGCAGGAGATCGACCTCGATCGGGAGCTCAGGGCCACCGGCGTCGCGAACATCGTCGGGAGCATGTTCGGGTGCGTCGTCGGGTACATGTCGATGCCCGAGTCGTCGATGAACTTCAAGACCGGCGCGAACACCCGCCTGGCCGGCCTCTTCGCGGCGTCGGTCAGCGCGCTCGTGCTGATCATCGGCGCCGACGCGATCAGCTATTACCCGCGCCCGGTGCTCGGGGGGCTCATCGCGTACCTCGGCTTCCACTTCCTGATCAACACGCTGTACGAGGGCTATTTCCGGCTGCGCCGGACCGAGTACCTCGTCGTGGTGGTCATCCTCCTCGTCGTCGCGGTCTGGGGCTTCCTCCTCGGCGTGGCCGTGGGGCTCGGCGTCTCGCTCATCCTGTTCGCGCTCAGCTACAGCCGCATCGAGGTTATCCGCAACGCCATCTCCGGCGTGCACCTCCGCAGCAACGTGGCCCGCAGCGACGGCGAGGAGATGACGCTGATGGAGCGCGCCAAGCAGCTGTACATCCTCCAGCTCCAGGGCTATGTGTTCTTCGGTACGGCGTACAACCTCCTCACCAGCGCTCAGCAGCGCATCCAGAGCACGGACGCGGAGATTCGGTACCTGCTCCTCGACTTCCGGCACGTCAACGGGCTCGACTCCTCGGCCATCGCCAGCTTCCTCCGGCTCCGCCGCCTCGCGAAGGCGAACGGCGTGAGGCTCATCCTCACCGAGGTCCCGGCGGACATCAGGAACCACCTCGAGCGCGGCGAGGTCGTGATCGAGAACGACGACGTGTGCCGGATCTACCCGGATCTGGACCGCGGCCTGGAGGCGTGTGAGAACGAGATCATCCAGGAGGCGCCCCCGAGCATGCTGCCGCCGCCCATGCTCTTCTACGACCTCCAGGACGTCTTCAACGGCAGGGAAGATATGCTGCGCTTCCTGGGCTACCTGGAGCGCGTCGAGGCCCCGGCGGGGTTCGACCTGTTCCGGCAGGGCGACGTCTCCAAGGATCTCTACCTCATCGAGAGCGGTGAGCTGACGGCGTGGCTCGAGATCGACGGGAAGAAGATCAAGCGGCTCCGCACCATGGGGCCGGGCTCCGTGGTCGGCGAGTCCGGGCTGTACATGGGCGAGAAGCGCTCTGCGACCGTGACCGCGAGCCGCCAGGCCACGCTCTACAGGCTCTCGGAGGAGGCGCTGCGGCGGCTCACCGACGAGGCGCCCGAGCTGGCGGCCGCGTTCCACCACTTCGTGGTCACGCTGCTCGCGCGACGAATCGTCCACTCGACTGGTCCTGTCAAATCATTGTTCAACTAGTGCGAAGAACGTCCAGTCATGCCGCGTCCCCGCGAGATGCCTTGAACAAGAAGGAGAAAGGACGGACTAATGCAATACCGACGTAGACCCCTGGTGCTTGCTTCGCTGCTGCTGGGGGTCCTTTCGCTTATGGCTTGCGGCAAGAAGGAGTCCCCGGCTCCGGGGCAGGAGCCGGCCGCCGGCGCCAAACCAGCCGCGCCCGCCGAAACAGGCGAGCTGAACTTGCTGATCTTCCCAGATTACATCGACGAGAAGATCATCAAGGAGTTCGAGGCACAGACCAAGGCACAGGTGCGCCTGACCCGGTACGACTCCACCGAGGAGATGGAGAGCAAGCTGGCGTACGCGGGCGCCGACAGCCAGTACGACGTCGTGATCATGGCCAGCCAGATCCTGCCCAGGATGGTGCGGCGCAACCTGGTCAGGGCGCTGGATCACGCGCAGATCCCGAACCTCAAGAACCTCGAGTCGCGGTTCGCCGGGCCCGGGTTCGACGACGGCAACAAGCACGGCGTTCCGTACCAGTGGGGCACCGTCGGCATCGTCTACAACAAGAAGAAGCTGCCCAACCTCGACCCTTCCTGGTCGGTGCTGCTCGACCCGCAGAAGCTGGCGGGGACGTTCGTGCTGCTCGACGAGCAGCGGGACATGCTGGGCTCGGTGCTCAAGTACAAGGGGCACTCGAGCAACACGACGAACGCCGACGAGATCCGGGAGGCCGGGCGCGTCCTCAAGGAAGTGAAGAAGCAGCCGAAGTGCCTCGGCTTCAAGGGCGGCGTGGGCGCCATGGAGGACGTCAGGGCGGGCTCCGTCGACATGGCGGTCGTCTGGAACGGGGACGCGCAGAAGCAGATCGAGCAGGACAAGGAGCGCCTCGCGTTCGTGATCCCCAAGGAAGGCTCGGTCATCTGGGTCGACGTGATGACGATCGCGGCGAAGGCGCCTCACCCCGAGCTGGCCCACAAGTTCATCAATCACGTGCTCACGCCGGAGGGCGGCGCGCAGCTCTCGATGTACACGAAGTACGCGACGCCCAACGCCGCGGCGCAAGGGAAGCTGCCCGACGCCGATCGCACGAACACGCTCATCTACCCGACGAAAGAGGTGGCGGATCGCCTGGAGCACCACCGCGACCTCGGCGAGGCGGCGAAGGTGTTTGACGAGGTCTGGACGGAAGTGAAGTCACAGTGACGCCATCGTGGCGTCACCATCGATGGTGGCGCGGCGCGCGACCGCGGGCTCAGGGAGGCACCTCTGCCCACGTCGGCGGACACGCACCTGCCGTGAAGTCGCCTGTCTGACCCTGCGTGGCCGGCGGCGCGCTGGCTCTCCCCTGGACACTCCCGATGTGAGGCGGAGCGCGACCTCGTGTGAGGCGCGATGCGCGGCGCGTCAGCACGCGCGGCGGACACAATCCGCTCGCGCGCACGCCAGATTGCTGCGCGGAGCGCCGCGGAACGATGATAGGCTGGGCGTTATACCTGGGAGAAGCCCCTGATGAGTAGCCCTCTCGACCTTCCGTTCGCCGTTCATCCTCGACTCGAGACAGAGCGCCTGATCCTGCGTGAGATCGTGGAATCCGACGCAGAAGCCCTGTTCTCCGTCTGCTCCGACGATGAATGGTTGAGGCTGTGGGGCGCTCCCGTCCACAAGACGGTCGCCGACACAAGGAAGATGATCGGCATGCTCAAGCGCGCGCACCAGGAGGGGTCGCAGCTGCGATGGGGCATCAGCGTGCGGGGGTCGGATCACCTGATCGGCGCCGCCGGGTTCTTCCGCTTCCTGACGCCGCACTACCGCGCCGAGATCACGTACGAGCAGGCGAAGACGGCCAGCGGCAAGGGGTACATGACGGAGGCGCTGCGCGCCGTCGTGCGGTTCGGGTTCGAGCAGCTCGACCTGCACACGATCGAGGCGGGCATCGACCCCGAGCACGGCCCGTCGCTACGGGTCGCGGAGCGGGTCGGCTTCCAGCGCGAAGGGTACCTCCGGGAGAACTACTTCTTCCAGGGGAAGTTCTACGACACGATCCTGTGTACGATGTTCAGCCCCAAGCCGGCGCAGCGGCCGTACAACAAGTGACGGGGCTTCTGCGGGTCTCGTAGGCTTCCAGGTCGTCCCGAGCTGTCCGGCCCCCGGAGCGGGCGGTCGTCGCGCGGGGCGGGGGATGGGCTGAGCTCGCCTGGGGCGTCCTGTCCCCGTCGTGCGGCGCACGACGGAGACAGGACGCCACTCGGGCTCAAACATCAGCCCATCTCCCACCTCGCGCGACGACCCCCCCGCCCGGGGGCCTTCGTTTGTCCATGAATCGAGGCGCTTCTGCGCTGGAGCGCATCGACCAGCGTGAGGCCGCGTGACGGTGCGGGCCGCGTGACGGTGCGCGCCGCGTGACGGTGCGGGCCGCGTGACGGTGCGCGCCGCGTGACGGTGCGGGCCGCGTGACGGTGCGCGCCGCGTGACGGTGCGCGCCGCGTGACGGTGCGCGCCGCGTGACGGTGCGCGCCGCGTGACGGTGCGCGCCGCGTGACGGCGGGGGCCGCCGGACGGTGCGCGCCGCGTGACGGTGGGTGCTACGTGGCGGCGGGCCGCTGGAACGCGCGAGGGGACAAAAGGACAGCGCCCCTCCGCCGAACGGGGAGGGGCGCTCTGCGACGCTGGCTGCCGCCAGCGCCGGCGCTGCTCAGAGGCTCATGTTGAGCGAGGCGAGGAACGTACGGCCGCTTTGCGGGAACTTGGCGATGGTGTACTGCGCGGCCGTAGGCGCCGTCCAGCGCCAGTCGCCGACGTTGTAGACGCCGACGTTGTACCGGAGATTGCCGACGTCCAGCTGCCCGGAGACGACGATGTCCCAGATCACGGCCGGCTCGGTCTTGGTCTGGGGAGGCGGCTCGCCCGTGATATCCTCCCCCTCGAACGTCTTCACGTTGCGGTCGAACCTCGGCGCCTCGACCGTCAAGCGCGACGCCAGGACGACCGCCTTGCCGAAGAGCGGGGCCGCGCCGCGGGCCGACGCCATGTGCTCCGGCGAGTTCGGGACGTTGCGCAGCTTGTTGACGCCGCTGTCCTCCAGGTACCGCGCCTTCGCATAGGAGTACGAGAGCGACGCCATCCACCCCTGGCGCCACTCGCGGCGCAGCTCGGCCTCGCCACCGACGACCAAGATCGGAACCTCGGTGTTCTCGTAGCGCGTCTTGTCGTCTTCCGTCTGGCTCCCCTGCTGGAAGATCAGGTTGCTCAGGTGGTTCACGTACCCCGCGCCGAGCGCCGAGACCGTGGAGGAGAGCCGGTGGGTGAACTCGACCTCACCCGACCAGACGTTCTCGGGCTCGAGATCCGGCGAGGGCCTGTAGGTCACGTGCGGAGTGTCATTCGGCACGGTCGGATTCGGAGAAAGAGCATACCCGTAGAACAGCTCCTGGATGGAGGGCGCGCGGAACGCGCGACCGCCGGTGATCTTCAGGTTGCCCTGCTCGTACGGCTTGATGATGAGCGCGATCCTGGGGCTCGGGACGGGCGCCGCATCCTCCAGCGTCGAGTAGTAGTCGAAGCGTGAGCCGGCCGAGATGCGGAGCCGCTCCGACGGCGTGATGTCGACGAGCGCATACGCCGCGAAGATCCGGTAAGGGTGCTTGTCGAGAGCGGTCGTATCCGTCCACTTCGCAGGATCGTCGCTCAGCGGGAGGTAGACGAAGTCATGGCGACCGGTGCCGTCGATGGCCGTGTTGACGCCCTGCTGCGCGGCGGTGAAGTGCAGCTGCGCCTCGGCGCCCGCGGTGATCTTCAGCTGCTGGATCGGGCTGAACTCGACCCGTTGCTCCGCGAGCAACCAGACGTCGTCGAATTTCTCCTGGTCATAGACCTGGCTCATGCCCGGCGCGGCAAACGGAGGGTAGTACCAGAGCCTGTCTCTGAACTGGTACAGGTTGATGCTCGCGCGGGTCAGCGTCGCGAGCTTGTCCCCGAAGCGCGGCGAGAGCGAGAGCTCGAGGAACCCACGGGTGTCCTTGTAGTACGTCTTGTCGACGCCGAGCTGCGTCGTCGCGACGCCGTTGGGGACCGTCTTGTCGCGGGAGTTCAGGTACCACTGCGCCGAGAACGACTTCAGCCAGAGCCGCCCCTGGAAGGTCCCCACGGTGAACTTGTCGTTGCCCCGTGAGTGACCGTCGAAGTCGTAACGGTTCGGGTTGTAGATCGGCCGATCTCGCTCGTCGAGCACCGGCGGGGGATCGCTGGACGTGAAGTGATTCTTGTAATCGCCGAAGTAGTAATCCCGCCCGAGACTCCGCGCGGCGCCGACGGACGCCCAGACGCCGGAGTCGCGCCCGAGCGGCAGCTGGAACGACGCGCGCCCGCGGACCAGCGAGTTGTCGGCCGTGCCCACGCCGAAGCCCACGCTGCTCGCCGTCGGGCGGCCCTTGGTCACGATGTTGACGACGCCGGAGAACGCGCCGGTACCGTAGAGCACCGAGCCGGGGCCCCGCACGATCTCGATCCGCTCCACGTCCTCCAGGTCCGTTCGGGCGAGGTAGTCGAAGTACGACAGGTTGACCCAGCTGTCGTTCATCGAGTGGCCGTTGAGCAGCGTCAGCATGCGGTTGCCGAAGTCGCCTGGCAGGTTGATCCCGCGGACGCCCGCGAACGTGTAGACGCCGTCGTACGTCGTGTAGACGCCGCGCGTGCCCCGGAGCGCCTCGGCGACGGTCGGATAACCCATCGCGCGCAGCTCCTGCCCGGGGATGATGGTGACCGAGCCGGGGGCGTCCTCGACGGCCTCCGTCGAACGAGACGCGGCCTCGACCTCCTCGAGCTGCCGGAGCGAGATGTCGATCCGGGTCTGCTGGCTCGCCACGACGGTCGCGACCTGCTCCACCGGGCGGAAGCCGCGGAGCGAGACGCGCACGCGGCGCTGGCCGCTCTGCACGTTGAGCACCGCCGGCGTGAAGCCCATCGGCTTGCCGTCGACCTCGACGAGCGCGTCGCGCTCGTCCGCGTTGACCACCAGGCTGCCCGTGAGCGGGTTCAGGCGGTAGCGCGCGGTCACCGTGCTCGCGGCCGCGACGTTCACGTCCTGCTCCGACGGCTGATACCCCTCCTGCGAGAGGTACAGGCGGTGCCGGCCCGGAGGCAGCGTGAGGTCGCACGGCGCGGTGCACGCCGGCGGGCCGCTCGCGTCGTTGACGCGCACCGTCGTGCCCGCCGTCTCGCCCACCACGCGCACCGTCCCGATGATGCGCTTCAGCTTGACCTCGACGTTCGTCTGCTCGCCGAGCTTCGCCTCGACGTTCTCGACCTCCGCCGGCTCGTAGCCCTCGAGATCGACGATGATCTTGTGCTTCGTGTTGGGCGGGAAGCCGAGGAGGCGCGGCGTGTTGCCGCGGCCGCCGAGATCACGGCGGTTGATGTACACCGTCGCTCCCGGCGGGTCCGTCGTCACCTTGATGACGGCGACGTTCGGGCGTATGCGCGCGAGCGCCTCCTCGATGGCGGGCCGGCGCGCCGCGTTGGGCTCCTGCTCGAGCGCCTGAACGTAGTAGCGGAACGCGTCCGGGTACTCCCCGAGCGCCTCGTACGTTCGTGCGATGTTGAAGATGACGTTGCGGTTCGGCACGAGCCGGTTCGACACCAGGAAGTGCTCCAGGGCGCCCCGGTAATCGGCTTTGGCGTAACGCTCCGTGGCGATCCTGAAGTGTAGATCGGCCTCATCGGCCAGATCGTCCGCCCAGGCAGGCCGACCGGAGAATGTGAGGAGTGAAACGAGTATGAGTAGGAGTGCGGAACGACGAAAGCTCATCTTTCGATCTCGATTCCCAGCGGTCGTAGTGGAGCGCAAGGCGCCGTCCGCCGGGGCCCAGCAGTCACGCTGAGACACGGCGAGCTTCGGACGAACAGCCGCATTGCCGGGTCAGCTTACCGTAAGCCGTGAGCCGATCCAACCTGTTCGCACAAGCGGCGGACGCCCCCACGTCCACGTCGCCGCCGCTGTGTAGGCGCTTCTGCGCGGGCCGCGTGACAGCGTGAGCGGGCCGCGGTCGAGCCCAGCGCGCGGAGCTCGCCGCGCGCGCGGATCTCCCCGGAACCGCTCGCGCTCCCGCGCGCCGCGAGGCAAGCGCCCGAGCTCGGGCTCGCTCGCGCGCCGCGCCGCGCCCGAGCCGCAGCGCGCCGGCTCGCGCCGCCGCACATGCATAAGCGATCGCGAGGCGCCGGCGCTCGCGCGGCGCGAGGCGGCGGCGCGGGCCCTCAGCGGTGGAGCGACTCGAGCTCGGCCGTGGAGCGGCGGCGACCGCTCAATCGTTCCGCCAGCGGGTCAGCCGCTCCAGCACCATGATGAACACGATCACCCCGAACACGAGGATCGTCGAGATCGCGAACAGGTCCGTCCGCATCCCCCGCACCTGAGAGTGATAGACGAAGAGCGGGAGCGTGACCGAGCGGGGGCCGGACGTGAAGAAGCTGATCACGAAGTCGTTGAGCGACATCGTGAACGCGAGCATCGCGCCCCCCACGATGGCCGGCCAGAGGAGGGGGAGCGTGACCCGCCGGAAATGGATCCAGGACGAGGCGTAGAGATCCATCGCGGCCTCGCTCAGCGTCGGTCCGATGGAGATGAGGCGGCTGCGGACGATGAGCGTGACGAACGCGATCTCGAACGTCACGTGGCCGATGATCATCGTCGTCATGCCCAGGTCGAACCAGTCCACCACCCGGCGGAGCAGGTTGAACGCCATGACCAGCACCGCCGCGAAGGTGATGTCCGGCGCGACCGCCGGGATGTCCACGATCGACTCGAGCAGCCGGCTCACGGAGCTCGTCCACGGAAAGCGCATCCCGAGCGCGAGCAGCGTCCCGAGGACGGTCGAGACGAGCGTGGAGGCGCCGCCGAGCAGCAGGGTATTCACGGCCACCTCGCGGATCTCCCGGGCGCGCCGGCTGGTCTCGGGATCGGCGAAGAGATCGACGTACCAGCGCACCGAGAAGCCCGTCCAGACCAGGCCCCGCTCCGCGGCGTTGAACGAGTACATGGCCACCGCGAGCAGCGGCACGTAGAGCAGCCCGAAGCCGAGGAAGGCGGCGACCGTCGTCAGCGCGCGCCAGGGACCGCGATCGCTGTTCACAAGATCTCCACGGAGCGCCCGTTGCGGCGATACAGGGAGACGCCGCCCAGGGTCATGACGATGAGCAGCAGGCTCAGCGCCGCGCCATAGGGGATGTTCCGGCCGGGGCCGAACTGGTGCTGGATCAGGTTGCCTATCAGCCAGTGCTTCGCGCCGCCGAGCATGTCGCTCACCACGAAGACGCTCATCGCGGGGACGAACGTCAGGATCACGGCGACGCTGAGGCCGGGGAGGGTCTGGGGCAAGATCGCGGCGAAGAAGACGCGGAGCCGCGAGGCGTAGAGGTCCTGCGCCGCCTCGACGAGCGACCAGTCGAGGCGGTCGATGCTCGTGTAGAGGGGGACCACCGCGAACGGCAGCGAGGCCGCGACGAGGCCGAGCGAGACCGCGACCCAGCTCGGGTAGATGTCGCGGCCGGGGTCGACCCAGCCGAGCGACGCGGCGAGCTTGGCGGGGGGCAGCTGCGCCGAGAGGAGGAGCTTCCAGCTGAACGTGCGGATGACGAGGTTCGTGCAGAGCGGGACGAAGACGAGCGCCAGCCAGAAGAACCGCCGGCGCTGCGAGCCGCGGGCGATGAAGAAGCCCATCGGATACGCGAGGAGCACGGAGGCGCTCGTGGCGACCAGCGCGAGGACGATGCTCCGGATGAGGATGCGCGCGTTCTCGCCCGACGCGGAGCCGAAGATGCGCGCGAACGACTCGAGCGTCAGCTCCCAGATCAGCGCGCCGTCGGCGTCGCGCTTCACGAACGACACGACGAGGAGGGCGAGGCTCGGCAGGAGGAGGAACACGGACAGCCACGAGACGCCGCCCGCGATGAGCATGAAGCCTCGCGCGAGCAGCCGCCGCCGCGTCGTCAGCTGGCCATACCAGACCGTCGGCTCAGTCACTGAGCACCTCGAGCCGCTCGGCGGGGAGGGCGAGCCAGACGGACGAGCCGGGCTTGAGCATCGAGCGGGGGCTGAGCTGCACGCGCAGCGGCCCGGGCTCGATGATGAGCTCGACGTGGTCGCCGCGGTAGAAGCTCTCGCGCACCACGCCGCGCACGCCGTTCTCCGGCGGCTCGCTGTCGCAGAGCTCGATCCACTCGGGGTGGATCGCGAGCGTGCCGAACTCCCACTGAGGCGTGGTCTGGACCCTCAGCGCGCCCACCGTCGTGAAGACGAGCGTGGCGCCGACGCGCTGCGCCGAGATGAGGTTGGCCGCGCCGAAGAACTCGGCGGCGAAGCGGCTCTGCGGCCGCTCGTAGACCTCGGCCGTCGCGCCCTGCTGCTCGATGCGGCCCTTGTTCATCAGCACGATGCGGTCCGAGACGGTCATCGCCTCGTCCTGATCGTGAGTGACGAGCACGAACGTCTTCCCGAGCGCGCGCTGGAGGCGGCGCAGGTCGAGCTGGACCTCGGCGCGCAGCTTCGCGTCGAGGGCCGACATCGGCTCGTCGAGCAGCAGCACCTCAGGCTCGTTGACGACCGCGCGCGCGAGCGCGACTCGCTGCTTCTGACCGCCCGAGATCTGGTGCGGATACCGCTCCGCGAGATCATCGAGCTTGAGCATCGAGAGGCTCGAGCGCACGCGCTCGCGCACCTCGGGATCAGGGATGCTGCGCGACCTCAGGCCGAAGGCCACGTTCTCGAACACGGTGAGATGCGGGAACAGGGCATAGTTCTGGAACACCGTGTTCACCGGCCTGCGGTTCGCCGGCAGGTGGTCAACCGCCCTGCCCGCGAGGAGGATGCGCCCCCGATCGGAGCGATCGAGCCCCGCGATGATGCGGAGCAGCGTGGTCTTTCCGCAGCCGGACGGCCCGAGCAGCGTGACGAACTCGCCGGCCTCCGCCTTGAACGACACGTCGTTCAGTATCTGTGTCTTCCCGAAGCTCTTGCTGACATTCTCTACAACGAGGCTGCATCCCGGGTTGCTCTCGGCCGCGCTCTCGCTCGGGGGCCTCGTGATGCGCCGCGCCGACGACGAGAAGAAGTCTCTCAACCTCTGGATCACCCCAGCAAACCCTTTGCGCGTGGCGCTCTCGGAACCGCTTCCGAAGCCTCGGAGCGTACTACGCAGACCATGATGCCCTCCCGTTGTCAACTGGGTGCGCGCCGGGCTGACCGGCTGAGCGGCGCGCCCCGGACCGGGTTCTTTTCGCTCGCAGGCCGGGTACGCTACCGCCCTTCCCCTGCGCGTGCCACCTTTCTGCCGATCCTGTTCGCGGCGTGACGCGCGCGTCACGCAGGCCGGACGCGCGCCGCGCAGGGCCTGCGCCACCGCGCGGGCCCGGCGCGCGCCGCGCGGCGCCTGCGCCCTCGCCGCGCCGCCCGCGCGCTGCTGGCGCGCGCATCCTGCGCGCTTCCCGCCCGCTCCCCACGCGCGTCCCGCGCGCATCCTCCGCGCTTCCAACGCGCTCCCAACGCGCTGCTTGCCACCGCTCGGCGCCGGTGATTTCTTGGTCCACGCATGGGCCTGAGGAACGCGAGACCGGAGTTCGGAGGCACGCGTCGCTTCCAGGTCGTTCGCGTCGTGGGCGTCGGCGGGATGGGGGTTGTCTACGAGGCCTTCGACCGCGAGCGGAAGGGGCGCGTCGCGCTCAAGATCCTCCGCAATCTGAGCGCCGAGGCGCGCCTCCGGTTCAAGAACGAGTTCCGTTCGCTGCAGGACATCCAGCACCCGAACCTGGTCAGCCTCGGCGAGCTCCACGAGGAAGAGGGGCAGCTCTTCTTCACGATGGAGCTCATCCGGGGCGTCGACTTCGTGGTGCACGTGCGGCTCCACGAGGAGGGCGACGGCGGGCCGCGGGGCGAGCCCGCGGGCGGCGGGCGGCGCTCCACCCTGCCGTCGATCCCCCTCTGGCACGGGCAGGGCCCCGCGCCCGAGCAACTGCCCCGCATCAAGCGCCCCTTCCACGAGGCCCGCCTCCGCTCGGCGCTGGCCCAGCTCGCCCAGGGGCTCGCGGCGGTGCACGCGGCCTACAAGGTCCACCGCGACATCAAGCCTTCCAACGTGCTCGTCACCGCCGAAGAGCGGGTGGTCCTCCTCGACTTCGGCTTCGTCGCCGACGCGAGCGGCCCGGGGCGCGAGCAGGCCGTGGTCGGGACGCTCCACTACATGGCGCCCGAGCAGGCCGAGGGGAAGGCGGCCGGGCCCGAGGCGGACATCTACAGCGCGGGCGTCATGCTCTACCTCGCCCTGACCGGCGTCTATCCGTTCCAGACGGCGCCCAAGGCGACGATGGACATGATGCGGCGGGCCGAGCCGCCGCCGCCGAGCCGGCTCGTCGAGGACATGCCGGCGGACATCGACGAGCTCTGCGTGGACATGCTCCGCATCGACCCGGCCGCCCGCCCGACCGCGCGCGACGTGCTGCGGCGGCTCCGGGTGCAGGAGCTCATCGAGGAGCCGCCGGTCCTCTCGCAGCGCATCGGCTTCGTCGGCCGGCACAGCGAGCTCGCCGCGCTCGAGGGCGCGTTCGCCGAGGCGCGGATGGGCCGCTCCGTCACGCGGTTCCTCGAGGGCGAGTCGGGCGTCGGCAAGAGCGCGCTCCTGCGCCGGTTCCTCGAGCGCATCGACAAGGACGCGCTCGTCCTGGCCGGGCGCTGCTACGAGCGCGAGGCGGTCCCCTACAAGGCGGTGGACGAGCTCATCGACGCGCTGAGCCGGCACCTCGTGCGCCGCCCGCCCGAGGAGGTCAAGGCGCTCCTGCCGCCCAACGCGGGCCTGCTCGGCACGGTGTTCCCGGTGCTCCGCACGGTCCCCGCCATCACCGAGGCGCGCGCGCGGCGCAAGGCGATCGACCCGCCCGAGATCCGCGCCCTCGTCTTCGCCGCGCTGCGGGAGCTGCTCGGCCGGCTCGCGGCCGAGCGGCCGCTCGTGCTCGCGATCGACGATCTCCAGTGGGCCGACGCCGACAGCGTCGCGCTGCTCTCGGAGGTGATGCGCCCGTGGACCGAGGCCGATCTCAGCGCCGCGGCCAGGCCGGGCTCGTTCGCCGGCCTCGACGGGCCCGCGTGCGCGGGCGCGCCGCCCGTCGTCGATCCCGCGCGTCCGCGGGCGATGATGCTCGTCGCGGCGGTGCGCACCGCCTCCGAGACGGCGCCGCCGGTCTCGCGGCAGCTCGGGGTGCCGGTCGACGCGCTCGGGCACATCATCCTCCACCGCCTGTCGCTCGCGGAGGCGCAGGAGCTCTGCGCGCTCCTGCTCCGGGGCGCGCCGGCCGGCCGGCCGCTCAGCATCGAGGCGATCGCGCAGGAGGCCGGCGGCCACCCGCTGTTCATCGACGCCCTGCTGCGCCACCGGATGGCGCAGGACAACGACGGCGGCCCGGTGCGCCTCGACGACGTCCTCTGGGCGCGGATCAGCCGGCTGGACCCGCGGGCGCGCCAGCTGCTCGAGCTCGTCGTCTGCGCCGGCGCGCCGGTGCTGACGTCGGTGGCCGCGCACGCCATGGCGGCCGATTTCGCGGAGCTCACGCGGGTGCTCTCGGTGCTGCGCGCGGCGAACCTCGTGCGGACCGGCGGCTCGGGGCAGGACGAGTTCCTCGAGCCGTTTCACAACCGCATCCGGGAGACGGTCACGAGCCGGCTCGACGAGCAGACGGCGCGCAGCTGGCACGGCCGGCTCGCGCTGGCGCTGGAGGCCTCGGGGCGCGCGGAGCTCGAGGCGCTGGCCGAGCACTGGCGCGCCGCCGGCGACTCCGAGCGCGCCGCCGGCTACGCGGTGCGCGCGGGCGAGCAGGCCGAGGCCGCGTTCGCGTTCGACCACGCGGCGCGCCTCTACCGGATGGCGATCGATCTCCACCTGCCCGGCGGGGCGGAGCGGCGGGTCGTGCTCGCCAAGCTCGGCGACGCGCTGAGCAGCGCCGGCCGCGGCGCCAAGGCCGCGGAGGCGTACATGGCCGCGAGCGACGGCGCCCCCGAGCCGGAGGCGATCGACCTCGGGCGCCGCGCCGCCGAGAACCTCCTCCGCGCCGGCTACGTCGACGCCGGCATGGCGGGCCTGCGCTCGGTGCTCGGCGCGGTGGGCATGCAGGTGCCGAAGACGCCGGAGCTCGCGGTCGCGTCGCTGCTGCTGCGGCGCGCGCAGGTCCGCCTGCGCGGGCTGAATTTCGTCGAGCGGCCGGCCGACGAGGTCGCGCCCGAGGACCTCATGCGCATCGACGTCTGCTGGTCGGCCGCGATGGGGCTCGCGATCGTCGATCCCACGCGCGGCGCCGACTTCCAGGCGCGCAACCTGCTGCTCTCGCTCAAGGCGGGGGAGCCTTACCGCGTGACCCGCGCCCTCGCCTTCGAGGCGACCTACCTCGCGATCGACGGCGGCCCGTCCGTCTCCCGCGTGACCGACCTGCTCTCGACCGCGAGCGCGATCGCGTCGCGCATCGGCCGGCCTCACGCGCTCGGCCTCGTCGGCTTCGTCAGCGGCGTCACGTCCACGCTGTTCGGCCGCTGGCACCAGGGCGTGGCGGATCTCGATCGGGCGGACGTCATCTTTCGCGAGCGTTGCACCGGCGTCACGTGGGAGCGGAGCTGGGCGCACACGTTCTCGGCCTGGGCGCTCTGGTATGGCGGCGAGACGCGCGAGTTCATGCGTCGGGTCCCGATGTCCCTGCAGGCGGCCGACGAGCGCGGCGACCGTTACCTCGCCACGAGCCTGCGCTCGTCGCAGAGCAACGCCTACTGGCTCGTGCAGGACGACCCCGACGCCGCGCAGCGCCAGGCGCAGGACGCGATCCGGAGCTGGTCCAAGGCGGGCTTCCAGCTGCAGAGCTATTTCGACCTCGTCGCCCGCGCGCACATCGGCCTGTACCGGGGCGACGGCGAGGCCACGCACCGCCTCTTCGCCGAGCAGCGGGCGGGCCTCGAGAGCTCGCTGGTCCTGCGCATCCAGGCCGTGCGCATCATCATCACCCACCTCCGGGCCTGCGCCGCGCTGGCCGCCGCCGCCGCCGTCACGCCGGCCGAGGCGGAGCCGCTCTACGAGGAGGCGACGCGCGCCGCCCGCAAGATCGAGGCCGAGCACATGCCCTGGGCCGACCCGTTCGCCGCGGCGGTGCGCGCCGCGGTCGCGGCCGCCCGAGGCGAGGCGGAGCCGGCGGCGCAGCAGCTCGCCGAGGCCGTGCGCGGCTTCGAGGCCGCCGGCATGGCCCTCTACGCCGCGGCGGCGCGGCGCCGCCACGGCGAGCTGCTCCAGGGCGACGAGGGCCGCGCCGCCGTCGCCGCCGCGAACGGCTGGATGCAGGAGCAGGGCATCGTGAGCCCCGACCGCATGACGAGCATGCTCATCCCGGGCTTCGCCAGATAGCCCTGGGACAGGCGCTCGCCCGTCAGGGCTTCACGCGGAGGACGGCCGTGCCCTTCTGCTTCCCGTAGAGCTGCTTGATCTCGATCTTGTACTCGCCCGGGGACGACGCGCTGAACTCGACCGGCGACGCGCTCTGCGGCTTGCCCGTGGGCAGGTCGCGCAGCACGCGCTCGATGATGATCTTCCCCGAGGGGGAGCGGATCTTGATGTTGAACGGCGGCGTCGCCTCGTCGTAGGCGCGGAACACCAGGCGCACGGTGTCTCCAACCGAGACCGGGGTGGTCTGGCTGATCGTCTCGATGTCGCCCTCGTTCTCAACGGTATCGGCCACGCGTCGCTCGTCCCGTGAGGTACCGCACCACGGACCCTCGGCGCTCATTGTAGACGCGACCGGCGCAGATTCGCGAATTTGGAGCGCTTGTCCGCCCGGCGCCGCCCGCCGGAGGCGGCCGCGCGCCGGCCGCCTCCTCCGGGAGGGTCACGTCCTCGACCACCGCAGGCGCGGCTGGCGCGCGGCCCGGGCCTCGTCGAGGCGGCCCACCACCGTCCCGTGCGGGGCCTGCTTCACGACGTCCGGCGTCTCCTGCGCCTCCTTGAGGATGCTCAGCATCGCGGCCGCGAACTCGTCGAGGGTCTCGCGCGTCTCGGTCTCGGTCGGCTCGATCATCAGGGCGCCCGGCACGACCAGCGGGAAGTAGACCGTGGGCGCGTGGAAGCCGTAGTCGAGCAGCCGCTTCGCGATGTCGAGGGTCTTGACCCCGGTCTCCTTCTCGATCTGGCTGTCCGAGAGCACCACCTCGTGCATGCACGGCTGCGGCACCGGCGCGAGGTAGTGGTCCTTCAGCTTGGCCCAGAGGTAGCGCGCGTTCAGCACGGCCAGGCTGCTCGCCGCCGTGAGCCCCTCGCCGCCCATCTCCCGGATGTACGTGTACGCGCGGATGAACATCCCGAAGTTGCCGGTGAAGGCCCGGAGCCGCCCGACGCTCTGGGGCCGATCGCGGTCCCACGCGAGCCCGTCGCCCCGCCGCACGAGGACGGGCGCGGGCTGGAACGGCTCCAGGTGCTTCTTGAAGCAGACCGGCCCGGAGCCGGGGCCGCCGCCGCCGTGCGGCGTCGTGAACGTCTTGTGCAGGTTGATGTGGATGACGTCCATCCCGACGTCGCCCGGCCGCGCGTGCCCCATGATGGCGTTCGTGTTCGCGCCGTCGCCGTAGACGAGCCCCCCCTTGTCGTGGATGAGCTTGATGATCGCCGGCAGGTGCGTCTCGTACGCCCCGAGGGTGTTCGGGTTCGTGATCATCAGCCCGCAGACGTCGCCGTCCGACCCCTCGCGCTCGATCGCGGCGAGGACCTGCTCGGGGTGGGTGATGCCGTCGGCGGTCTTCTCGATCCTGACGGCGACCAGCCCGTTGAGCGCGCAGCTCGCCGGGTTCGTGCCGTGGGCGCTCTCCGGGATGAAGACCTTCCGCGGCGAGCGCCCCTTCGACTCGTGGAACGCCCGCATCATCATCAGCCCCGCGAGCTCGCCCTGCGCGCCCGCCGACGGCTGCAGCGAGCAGCCGTCCATCCCGCTGACCTCGCAGAGCGCCTCCTGCAGGCGCCACATCACCTCGAGCGAGCCCTGGCTGAGCTCGTCGGGCGTCATCGGGTGCAGCTTCGCGAAGCCCGGGATCCGCGCGGCCCACTCGTTGATCTTCGGGTTGTACTTCATCGTGCACGACCCGAGCGGGTACATCTGCCCGTCGATGCAGAAGTTCCACTGCGAGAGCCGGACGAAGTGCCGGAAGGCCTCCGGCTCGCTCACCTCCGGCAGGCCGGCCGGCTCCTTGCGCGCGAGCGCGCCGTAGTGGGCGCCGGGATCGACGTCGGGCACGTCGAGCGGGGGGAGCGACGCGCCGGTCCTGCCCGGCGTGCCTCGCTCGAAGATGGGGGGTTCGCGGAACTGAATGCCTCGCGGCTGCGGCTGGGTCATCGGGGGCTGTTATGTCAGAGGCCGGGGGGCTCGGCAGGTGCTTCTTCGGAGGGGGAGGCGGGCGGCTCGGGCTTTCCGGACTCCTGGTTGTCGCTGTCCCAGTCGCCGCCGCCGATGTCGGAGCTGTCGGAGCCCCCGATCGACTGCAGGTCCGGCATCATGTTGCGCTGCTTGACCGCTTCCCAGGGCTCGCCGACCTCATCCTTGTTGCGGCCGATCTGGCCCACGATCTTGTCGTCGACGTTCTCGCCCTCCGGCCGCGTGTACTTGAAGTACCCCCGGCCTTCCTTGGTCGAGTTGGGCCCGATGGCGCCGATGACGCGCTCGGTCCACGTGAACTTGATGAGGTCGCCCGCCACCGACCCGTGCAGCTCGCCCCACCGATCCTTGACGGGCCGGAGCCAGCGGCCCTCGATGGAGTCGGAGTTCGGGTCCCGCACGAGGTGCAGGTAACCGTAGAGCTCGCTGTAATAGACGCCCGTCCAGTCGCCTCCTTCGGGCATGTCCCCGGCCTCCACCTTGGCCGTCTTCGGCGCGGGGTTCGAGCTGCAGCCCAGCGCCGTCGTCCCCAGCAGCAGGGCACAGGCGGCGCCGGCAATCCAAAGCCGTCGCGATACGTTCATGGCGGCGGAGCCTAGCACAGCACCTACCCGCACCCATACCGGCAACCCGCAGGTCCACCAGCGCGCGCCACGTCGGGGACATGCAGCCTACCTCCCCTCCTGAAGGAGGAGCGTAACGCACCGTTCAGCGCATCCGCGACCGCGTCAATTTTCCGCTTCACCTCTTCTTCGGCCGCGAAGCGCTGGTAAGCTTCCAGGCCATGATGAAGTCCTTTGTCTGCAACCGAGGTTTTGTAATTCCCGGTAGAATCGCTCTCTTGACCAGCGTCCTCGCTCTTGCCGCCTGCGAGGGCCAGCTCGGCAACGTCGACGGCACCCTCCCCGACGACGACGGCGGCGGCAGCAGCGGCTCCTGGAGCCACCCCCGCCCGGTGCCCGGGGGCTCCAAGCCGCTGCCGGCGGTCGCGTCGTGCGCGCCGGCCGGCAGCGGCTCCGCCGACGTCGCGGAGCCGGAGCTCCTCCTCCAGCTCTCCGACGACGACGAGAGCGCGTGGCTCGGGTCGCCGGCGGTCGCCGATCTGGACGGCGACGGCGAGAACGAGATCCTGGTGACGCACAACGGCAACATCGTCGCCTGGGGGCCCGACGGCGCCCAGAAGTGGCGGTTCGACGAGTCGCGGGAGCACGGCCGCATCTGGGCGAGCCCGCTCGTCGCGGATTTCCGCGGCGACGCGCAGCTCGAGGTGGTCATCGCGGCGCGCACCCGGATCTACATGCTCGACGCGAGCGGCCGCCTGGTGGACGGCTGGCCCGTCGTCTGGAACGACGAGATCCGCGCCCTCGCTGCCGGCGACGTCGACGGCGACGGCCAGCTCGACGTCGTGGCCGCGAGCACCGACAGGACCCCCGACGTCCTGATGGCGTTCCACGCGAGCGGGGCGCCGGTCGCCGGCTTCCCGCCGATCGCGAGCAACACGATCGGGTGCGACGCCCGCCGCAGCGACGACGCCGAGTGCTGGATCGTGGGCGTCTACGACCAGAACCTGGCCATCGGCGACCTCGACGGAGACGGCGCCCAGGACATCGTCTCGCCGATGGACAACTCCTATGCGGGCTTCTACCACGGCACGGGGGAGGCCTTCGACGCGAATCCCATGTTCAAGGGCCGCCCGAAGACGCCGGGCGTGCGGTACATGCACGACCTCGCGCTCGCGCAGCAGGGCTTCGGCGACAGCAGGGACCTGCAGGCCTATTTCAAGAACTCGGCCCCTGCGATCGCGGACGTGGACGGCGACGGCGCGCCGGAGGTCATCATGCTCGCGGCGGCCGAGGACGTCGACATGTCGGACCAGTCCCAGGGCGTCGGCCTGTGGGTGGTCCGCAACGACGCGAGCCGCATCCCGGGCTGGGAGAGCCCGTTCTACGCGCCGGACTACCTGTCCGGCGGCGAGGACCTCGGCGGCAACATCGTGGCGGCGACGCAGCAGGTGACCGTCGCCGACCTCAACGCGACGCACCCCGGCCCCGAGATGATCTTCGCGGGCCTCGACGGGCGGATCCACGCGGTCTACGCCGACAAGAGCGAGTACTGGGACGTCGAGTACACGGACGACACGCAGGTGCTCACGGGCGGCGTCGTGGTCGGGGACCTCTCGGGCGACGGCATCCCCGAGGTCGTGTTCAACACCTACTCGACCGAGGAGAACCGGAGCCACCTCTTCATCCTCAACGCGGGCGGCAAGCTCCTCCACAAGATCCCGCTGCCGCGGCTCGGCGCGATGCCCGTGCCCACGCTCGCCGACGTGAACGGCGACGGCACGGTCGAGATCGTCGTCTCGCTCCGCGAGATCGGCTGGATCGACGGCCAGACCCCCGAGCCGAACACCTATGTGTACACGGTGCCGCGGTCGTCGACGAACTGCCTGCTCTGGCCGACCGCCCGCGGCAACCTCTATAGAAACGGCTGGGTACGCGCGGACTGACTGACCCGCGCCGCGGGGCCCGCCCGCGCGGGCGCTCGCGGGAGGGGCCGGTCGCTGCGGCGGCCGGCCCCTCGCCGTTCCGGCCCGCCCGGCCTCAGGCCGCGAGCGCCTCGCGGCAGGCGGCGACGGTCCGCTCGACGTCCTCCTCGGTGTGCGCGCCGCTCAGGAACGCGGCCTCGTACTGCGACGGGGGCCAGTAGACGCCGCGCGCGAGCATGCCCGCGTGGAAGGCGCTGAAGCGCTTCGTGTCGGAGGTCGCGGCGTCGGCCCAGGAGCGGACCGGGCCCTTCGTGAAGAACAGCGTGATCATCGAGCCGACCCGCTGGACGCACGCGGTCGCGCCGGCGCCCGCGGCGGCGGCCCTGAGGCCCTGCTCGAGGGACGCGCCGAGCTGCTCGAGCCGCGCGTAGAGGTCGGGCGTGAGGCGCTCGAGCGTCGCGAGCCCGGCGCTGACCGCCAGCGGGTTGCCGCTGAGCGTGCCGGCCTGGTACACGGGGCCGAGCGGCGAGACGACGCGCATCACGTCGGCGCGGCCGCCGTAGGCCGCGAGGGGCATGCCGCCGCCGACGATCTTGCCGAGCGTGGTCAGGTCCGGCCGGAGGCCGAAGCGCTCCTGCGCGCCGCCGCGGGCGAGGCGGCAGCCGGTCATCACCTCGTCGAAGATCGAGAGCGCGCCGTGCTTGCGGCAGAGGTCGAGCACCAGGGCGAGGAAGCCGGGCTCCGGCGGGACGCAGCCCATGTTGCCGACCACGGGCTCGAGGATGACCGCGGCGATGTCGCCGCCGCGCGCCGCGAAGGCGGCCTCGAGGGCGGCCGGGTCGTTGTAGGGCAGGGAGAGGGTGGCGCGGGCGACGCTCTCGGGGACGCCGGCGGAGTCGGGCGCGCCGAAGGTGGCGAGCCCGCTGCCCGCCTTGACGAGCAGGTGGTCGGCGTGGCCGTGGTAGCAGCCCTCGAACTTGATGATGGCGTCGCGGCCGGTGAAGCCGCGCGCGACGCGGATGGCGCTCATCGTGGCCTCGGTGCCGCTGGAGACGCAGCGCAGCATGTCGATGCTCGGGTAGAGCTCGCGGATCTTCTCGGCGAAGCGGACCTCGAGCTCGGTCGGGGCGCCGAACGAGAGGCCGCCGAGGGCCGCCTCGCGGACGGCCTCCACCACGGCGGGGTTCGCGTGGCCGAGGATGGCCGGCCCCCAGGAGCCGACGTAGTCGATGTACTCGGCGCCGTCGGCGTCGAACAGCCGCGCTCCCTGCGCGCGGGCGATGAAGAGGGGGTCGCCGCCGACGGCGCGGAAGGCCCGCACCGGGCTGTTCACGCCGCCGGGCAGGACGGCGGCGGCGCGGTCGAACAGGGCTTTGGAGGCGGGGGCTCGGCCCCCGCGGGCGGGCGGGGGGGCGCTCTTCTCGTTCGTCATCGTGCTCCGGGCCATAGCAGGGGCAGGGCGGGGGAGCGACGCGGATCGAGGCCGCCGGGCGCGGGGGCATCGCGGCCCCGGACGCGCGGCGTCGCGCCGGACGCGCGGCGTCGCGGGCGCCGGAGGTGGCGCGGCGCGACGGTCCGGGGGTGGCCGCGGGCGGCCTTCGATCCACACGATCCTTTGCGGCGCGGTCGCGCTTGGCTATGGTGAGCGCCTGGAGAGAGGGGGCCGCTACCTGCGGCCCGAGCTGCTCCTGGGGACCGCGGGCGCGGCTCCCCGAGCACAAGCGTCTGGTGAGCCATGCGGATCTCCGAGGACCCCGCTCCGGGGCAGCGTCTCGGGCGATATGAGCTTCTGCGCCTCATCGGCGAGGGCGGGATGGCCCAGGTCTGGGCCGCGCGCATGGAGGGCTCCCGCGGCTTCCACAAGGTCGTCGCGCTGAAGACGCTCATCCCGGCGCTCGCGCGCGATCCGCAGTTCCAGCGCATGTTCCTCGACGAGGCGAACCTCGCCGCGAAGATCCATCACCGCAACGTGGTCGAGATCCTCGACCTCGGCGACACCGACGGCGTGCTCTTCCTCGTGATGGAGTGGATCGACGGGCAGACGATGCAGCGGCTGCTCCGGCCGGGCCTGCGCCCGATGCCGATCTCCCCGGCGATGGCGGCGCGCGTCGTGGCCGACGCGGCGCACGGGCTGCACGCGGCGCACGAGCTCCACGACGAGCGCGGGGTGCCGCTCGGCATCGTGCACCGGGACGTCTGCCCGCAGAACATCCTCATCGATCGCGACGGCACGGTGAAGGTGGCCGATTTCGGGATCGTGAAGGCGTTCGAGCGGCTGGGCGACACGACGCAGACCGGCGAGATCAAGGGCAAGGGCGAGTACATGTCGCCCGAGCAGGCGCAGGGGCACCAGGTCGATCGCCGCTCGGACATCTTCTCGCTCGGCGTGGTGCTCTTCGAGGCGGTGACGGGCGCGCTCCCGTTCCAGGTGCTGCACGACCTCGTGCTGCCGCAGACCGGGTCGTCGGAGCCGCCGCGGCCCACGCTGATCGCGCCGCAGTGCCCGCGGGATCTCGAGGAGATCATCCTGAAGGCGCTCGCGCGCGACCCGGACCAGCGCTTCCAGACGGCGGGCGAGATGGCGAGCGCGCTGGAGGACTTCCTGATGCGCAGGTCGGGCGTGATCACGACCGCGCACGTGGCGGAGCTCCTGATGGCGCGCTGCGGGGACAAGCTCGAGGAGGAGCGGCAGCGGATCGCGGACGCGATCGTCCCGCAGCAGCGCCCGGGGTGGCGGCCGAAGCCGGGGGCGACGCTGAGCGTCGGGCCGCCGTCGGAGGGCCGCTCGCGGAACGCGCGCACGGCGCCGCGGCGGGGGATCGGCGGGCTGATGCGCGCGGGCAGCGACGCGCTGCGCCCGGTGGCGCTGCCGTGGCTCGTGGCGTCGGTCTCGACGGGCGTCGCGGTGGCGTCGCTCATGTTCGTCGCGCTGAGCCGGCCGAGGGATCAGCGGCCCATCGTGGATCCGATCGCGGTGCAGACCCAGCCGAGCGCCGCGGTGGTGAAGCTGAACGGCGTGGTGCTCGGCGTGGGCAGCCAGGTCATCGCGCGGCCGAAGCCGGGGGTGTCGCTCGTGGTGGAGGCGCGGTCGAGCGACGGCGTCTCGCAGACGGTGGAGATCACGTCGGAGTCGCCCGCGCGGATCCAGATCAACCTGGACCCGAAGGGCGAGCCCGGGACCGCGGCGCCGCCGGGCAGCGGGCGCGCGCCGGCGGCGAGGTAGCCGCGGGGGCGGAGGCCGGCGGGCGCGGGTCACGTCGGGGCGTCCGCGAGCTCGCCGCGCAGCAGGCCGTAGAGCGCGGTGTCGGTGTACCGCCCGTCGTAGTACCAGTTCTGGCGCTGCCGCCCCTCGAGCGCGAAGCCGAGGCGCTCGAGCACGCGCGCGGAGGCGCGGTTGTCCGGATCGATCTGCGCCTCGACGCGGTGGAGCTCCATGGACGCGAAGCCGAAGCGGATCACGGCGCGCAGCGCCTCGGTCATGATCCCCCGGTTCCAGAACGCGGGCAGGAGCTCGTAGCCGATCTCCGCCGAGCGATGGGGCTTGTTCCAGCGCCAGAAGCCTCCCGTGCCGACGAGCTCTCCGCCCTCTTTGAGGGTGATGCCCCAGCGGATCGAGGTGTTCTCTCGGACGCCGGTCATGACGGTGGCGATGCGCCGCTCCGAGTCCGCGAGCGAGCCGTCCGGCCCGCGGCCGGCGTAGCGCACCACCTCCGGATCCGACTGGATGCGGAAGATGCGCTCGACGTCGCTGGGCGCGATCGCGCGGAGCGTCAGGCGCGGCGTCGTGAGGACGGGGAACGGATCGAACGACGTCATGGGCCGATGGCATCAGCGGAGGTCTCGGGGCGTCAAGCGCGGGGCACGGGCCGAGCGGCCTTGACGTCGCCGTGCGCTCGGCCGACACCGCTCGGGGAGGACTTCGCATGGCGCCGCTCGAGGAACTGGGTGCGGAGCCGCTCGCCGCGCTCGAGGAGGCGGAGGGCGCCGGCGGCGAGCGCGGGGTGGAGCGCGCCGGGGCGCCGGGGTGCCGCGTCCGCTTTGCCCTCGGGGTGTCCGAGCTGCCCGGGGAGCGCGCGGTGGTGGTGCTCCACGTGGATGCGATCCTGCGGTGGCGACCCTCGCCGACGCGGCCGGACGGCGCGCCCGCGCGGCTCTCCGACGTGGCGGTGGGCGCGGCGATCGCGGTCGAGCACGGCGGCATCTGGGACGAGGGGCTCGTCCTCGGCCGCGTGGTGCGCCCCGCGCGCGCGGGCGGCTTCCGGGTCGACGGCGACGTGGAGCTCTATCCGTCCATCGCCGAAGCCGAGCGGGCGCACGGCCCGCTCGAGCCGGGAGAGCCGCGGGAGCTGCCGGCGGGCGACGGAGATCCGGCGTTCGAGCTGGGCGAGCCGATCGGGCGCGACGCGCGCGGGATCGGCCGCAGGGCGAGGCGATAGCCGCGAGCGACGCAGGGCGAGGCGATAGCCGCGAGCGACGCAGGGCGAGGCGCTAGCCGCGGGCGCGCCGCGCTGGCCGCGTCGCTCAACCGAGGTCGCTGACCGCGTCGCCGCCCGCCTCGGTCCAGCTGTCGCGGCTGCGCAGCCGCTCGCGGTAGGCGATCACCTTCGGCCAGCGCCCGGCGTCGTCGAGGTGCGAACCGCGGAGCAGCGAGAGGGCGGCGCCCACGGAGCAGTCCGCGAGCGACATGGAGCTCTTGAGCAGGTACGGGGCCTCGAGCTCTGCCTCGAGCAGATCGAGCGAGCGCGTCGCCTCGTCGCTGGCCCGCTTGACGACCGCCTCGGCGAGGGCGGGGAGGCCCGTCTTCGGCGCGACGACGTTGGTCCACCAGAGCGCGCTGCAGTGCGGGGTCAGGTGCGCGCTGTCGAAGAACAGCCACTGGAGCGCCCGGGCCTCGGACGTCGGCACGTCGGGCCAGCGCGTCGTCCCGTGCGTGCGGCCGAGGTAGGCGATGATGGCGTTCGACTCCCGGAGCGCGAGCGGTCCGTCCTCGAGGACGGGCACCTTCCGGTGCGGGTTCAGCCGGGCGAACGCCTCGGCGCGCTGCTCGCCGCGGAACAGGTCGATCTCGACCGGTTCGTAGGCGAGCCCGAGCTCGGCGAGGGCGAGGCGCACCTTGAGCGCGTTGGGCGAGTGGCGGAACGTGTAGAGGCGCATGCCGGCGCAGTAGCGCATGCGGCCGGAGGGCGCGAGCGGCCGCGGTGGAGGGGATGATGGGGATGATGAGGAGCGCGCGGGGGAGCGTGAGCGTCTGGCTGGATCAGGCGATGCCGGTGACGAGCGGATCGACCGGAGCGGGCTCGGGCTTCACGGGGCCGGCATCCGGCTTCTTGTCGGGCCGAGGAGACGCCGGCGTGGCGCGTGTCGCCGTGTACAGATTGGGGAATCGACCTTCGGGATCGTCGTAATAGAAGAGGAACCGGCCAATGCGGACGGCTTCGTCGTAATGGCGGAAGAGCAGCTTGGCGGCGCGCGCCTGGTAGCCTTTCCAGAGCGTCTGTTCGGGCGTCGACGTGGCGCCGAGCAGGCGCAGGATCTGCTCCGCGAGGGCGCTCGCTTCCTGCTCGTCCTCGCTGCGGAAGTTCCTCTTGTCGTCTTTGATGGCGTCGCGGTGCTTGCGGTACAAATCGGCGACGCCCGACAGGTCGTTGGCGAGGTCGAGGTGACCGCTGCCCGCGCGCAGGTGCGCGAGCTGGGCGGTGGCCTCCGCGTCGCCGTCGAGGTGGTACTCGAGGGTCTTCAGCATGCGCGCGCGCATCTCGTAGGCGCGCTCGACGAGGGTGGCCGGGAGCGCCGCCCCGGAGTGCGTGGCCGAGGTGAGGAGGAGCTTGTGCCGGGCGAACCAGGTCGCCCAGGCGACGCTCTCGAGCCCGTCGATGAGCGCGGCGTCGAGCGCGCCCGCCGCGGCGATGGCCGCGATGCGCTGGCGCAGCTCGGGCGCGGCGAGCGTCTGGGCCACGCCGATGGCCTGCACGGCGGCCGCCTGGAGATCGAGCCGCGGCGTGTCCAGCCCGGCGAGCGGTATCGCGTCCAGGTCGGGCTTCACGCGCTGAAAGGCCGCCTCCGCGATATGGAGCTGCGTGGGTTCGACGGCGGGTGTCCCTGATTTGTTCGGGTTCTTGGGTTTGGGCATGGACGCAAGGACTAAGTCGCGCGGGAGAGAATGCCGCGAGCGAGCACGAAATGGGCGCGATTCATGAATATCGTCGTGCGGTTGCAGGATGGCAGGGGAGGTCGCGCGGGGCGTGGGATGGTGCAGGACGTCGCGGGAAGCGCGCGGGGCTTGGCCGGAGGTGGTGCAGGACGTCGCGGGAAGCGCGCGGGGCTTGGCCGGAGGTGGTGCAGGACGTCGCGGGAAGCGCGCGGGGCTTGGCCGGAGGTGGTGCAGGACGTCGCGGGAAGCGCGCGGGGCTTGGCCGGAGGTGGTGCAGGACGTCGCAGGAAGCGCGCGGGGCTTGGCCGGAGGTGGTGCAGGACGTCGCGGGAAGCGCGCGGGGCTTCGCTGCAGGTGGTGCACGACTCGTCGCTGGTCCCTTCGGTCGACGAGCCGCGCTGCGAGGAGCCAGCGATGCGCGCGCCTCTGCCGAACAAGAAAGCCGCGAGACCACCAACGCACACAGGGCGGCAGGCTGGCGGCAAGAGATGATCCGGCGCTCGCTTACATTGTTCTCCTGAGAACGCCGATTACGTCGAAATTCGACGAAAATCAATTCATGGGAAGAGGGCCGCAAGGGCGCAAGGGGCGCAAGGGAAGAGAAGAATGCAATTCATCTCTGTCCCGTTGCGCCCCGTGCGCCCTTGCGGTCTCTCCTCTTGCTGCACGCCGTGCTCTTCGACGTCCTCGGCGTCCACGCGCACCCCTCGCCCCGCCGTGAGCCCGACCGTCGGCCGCGCGCCCCTCTGCTACCCTCGCGGGATGGACCGCCACCGCTCGCTCCGCATGACCCTCCTCCTCGCCGCCGGCGCCGCCGGCTGCTCCAGCGCGAAGAGCCGCGACATCGCGGTCGTCACGCTCGCCGAGCCGCAGGCCACGGCCGACGACGCCGGCGCCGCGGACGACCCGGCGGCGCCCGCGCCCCGGCCGCAGCGCAGCGCGGGCTGGATGCAGGAAGCGGACGGCACCGTCCACCGCGCGTCGACGGTCCGCTGCGACGCGACCATCGCGCAGCGCGCGTGCGCCGGCACCGAGCGATCGTTTCAATGCAGGACCGACGCCGACTGCACGCAGGGGCCGCGCGGCAAATGCGTGAGCTCCTTCGGGCAGATTGGCCCCTATTGCGGCTGCGAGTACGCCTGCGAGACCGACGCCGAGTGCGGCCCGTCCGAGGTGTGCGTGTGCAAGGGGACTGGCGCGCTCCGAGAGGAGCACTCCGTCTGCGCGAAGGCCCTCTGCGCGGTCGACGCGGATTGCCCTGGCAGCACCTGCGGCCTGTCGGCGTACTTCAACGGGTGCTGGGAGCAGGTCACGCTCGCCTGCAGGACCAAGGACGACGCTTGCCAGAGCGACGCCGACTGCGCGTCCGACGCGAACCCGGGGGTCGCCTGCGTCGTCCCCGACATCGAGGGAGAGAGCGCGCGCTGGGAGTGCGCCGGGATCTCCTGCGCCATCGGCCGCCCCCTCGTCGTCGAGGGAGCGCCGCGCGCCGCGCCGCGCGCCCCGCGCGACGACTGGCGCGCGCCCGCGGCGCCCACGGAGCTCGACGTCGCGTCCCTCCCGCCCGAGGTGCGCGAGCGCGCCGCGGCGCACTACGCCGCCGTCGCCGCGCTCGAGCACGCGTCGATCGCGAGCTTCGCCCGCTTCTCCTTGCAGCTCCTCGCGCTCGGCGCGCCGGCCGCCCTCGTCGGGGAGGCGCACCGCGCCGCGCTCGACGAGCTGGAGCACGCGCGCCTCGCCTACGACATCGCCTCGCGCCTGGCGGGCCGGGCGATCGGCCCGGGGCCGCTGCTCGAGGCGGCCACGGCGCCCGTCGGCGCGGGCGTCGCGGAGGTGGTGGAGGCGCTCGTCGAGGAGGGCTGCGTCGGCGAGACGCTGGGCGCCGCCGAGGGCCGGGAGCTCTCGCGGATCGCCGCGGACCCGGCGCTCGCGGCCGCGCTCGAGCGCATCGCCGCCGACGAGGAGCGGCACGCGGCGCTGTCGTGGAGGGCGCTCTCGTGGATGCTCGCGGCGTTCGGCGAGCCGGCGCGCGCCGCGGCGGAGCGGGCGTTCTCCCGCGCCGCCGCGCGGTTCGCGGTCGACCCGGCGCCGGGGCTGCTCGCGCACGAGGCGCTCGGCCTGCTCCCGGCGCACGCGCTCGGGGCGCTGCGCCGCGAGGTGCTCGCCGAGGTCGTCGCCCCCTGCCGCGCGGCGCTCCCGGGGCTGTCGCGCGACAACGCTCCTGCCGCCCCGTCGAGCTCGCCGCGGGGCGCCTCGACCTGACGGACGGCAAGCGCGCGCCGCCGCGACGGGAGCTCCGATGACGCGCGCCCGCGGGGCGACATCATGAGTCGCCTGACAGCGCTGTAGCCGGAGCGGTGATGTCGCATCCGCGACGGCAGACGGAGCGCGGACTGGCGAGCAGGCGCGCGCGTCGGCCGGGCGAACGCGCTTCTCAAGCGAGACGGGCCTCTGCTACAACGCGACCTCGTCGCTCGCGTGCGCTGGGAGGGAACGTGGCGGACCAGGGATCATCCAAGGATTCACTTCAAGCATTCTTCGCTTCCTGCCCGGACATGCTGTTCGTCGCGGGACGGGACGGCAGCCTGCAGCAGGTCAGCGGAGCGCTGCGGCGCACCCTGGGTCCGGCGGCCGCGCCGGGGGCGACGCTCGCCTCGCTCGTCGACGAGGCCGATCGGGGGACGCTCGCGGCGGCCTGGTCACGGCTGCAGCAGAGCGCGGAGCCGCTCCGGCTCGCCCTGCGCTTCCGCGACGCGCGCGGCGCCGAGCAGGCCCTGACGTGCAGCGCGACCCGGTCGCCCGACGGCGACGCGATCTACGGCTCGCTCCAGGGCGCGCCCGCGCCGGAGGCGAGCCGCTCGCTCAAGGAGCGCATCCTGGATCAGGTGGTCGCTCACCTTCCCATCGCGCTCTGGGCGGTCGATCGCGAGGGCAGGTTCGGCTACCAGGAGGGCAGGGCGCTCGAGAAGCTCTGCCTCACGCCACGCCAGTGCGAAGGCGTGAGCCTCTTCGAGGCGCAGGAGGGGAGCGAGCTCGCCGGCGAGGTGAAGCGCGCGCTCGCCGGGGAGCCGATCCACACCTGCGATGAGGTGCAGGGCGCTCACTGGGACAGCTGGGTCGTCCCGCTCCGCGGCGGCGACGGCGAGATCGAGGGGGCGGTCGGGGTGGCGCTCGACATCTCGCCGGCGAAGTCTGCCGAGGAGGAGCTCCGCTCGCGGCTGCGGCAGATCGAGAAGCAGCAGGAGGTGATCCGCAATCTCTCGACGCCGATCATCGAGGTGTGGAGCGGGGTGCTCACCCTACCGATGGTCGGCATCGTGGACAGCGTGCGGACCGCGGACGTGATGGACAGCGTGCTCCAGCGCATCGTCGAGCAGCAGGCGCGCTTCGCCATCCTGGACCTCACCGGCGTCGAGATGGTCGACACGCGGGTGGCGAGCCACCTGATCGAGCTCGTGACGGCGATCCGGCTCCTCGGCGCGGAGGGTATCGTGGCCGGCATCAAGCCGAACGTGGCCCAGACGATGGTCGCGCTCGGGCTCGATCTCTCGCAGATCGTCACGCAGCGGAACCTGCGGGCGGCCCTCAGCTACTGCATCCGCAAGATGAACCCGCCGCAACTCACGCCCTCCCCGAGCCCCGCTCTGGCGAGCGCCAAGCAGAGCTCCGCGACCGCGGAACGCGGTTAGAGCCCGCTGTGCGTGCCGGGGTCACCCATTCGGTGGATTCGGCATCATGTGGGATGAGCGAGGCGATCCTCGAAACGGCCTTCTAAAGCAGATTCGCCACGGCCGTAGCAAGTTGCCACAGTGCGGGCGGCCACGTTCCCGAGGATTTCGGGGAAAAACGTGCTGTCGTCTTGTGCACCGATCTTGCACACGGGCCGGCACCTGAACACACCTGAGGAGGTCCTTACCTATGGTCGTATCGCGCAACGTTCTCGTCTTGACGGTCGGTCTTGCTCTCGGCGCCGGTTGCTCCAACCAGCCTGCGGCAAGCGACCCGAGCACGGTGAACGCACCGCCGCCGCCGGCCCCGACCCCGGCTCCGACCACGCCGCCGGAGATGGCGCCGGCCCCTCCGCCGAGCGTCGACGCGCAGGCGGGGACGGCGCAGCCGGACGCCACCACGAGCACGACGCCGAGCGCGCCCGCCGAGGCGCCGCTCACCGACGAGCAGATCGTCGCCGTGCTCGACGCCGCGAACAAGAAGGAGATCGACGAGGCGCAGCTCGCGCAGACCAAGGCCAAGAACAAGGACGTGAAGGCCTACGCCAGGGTCATCGTCCAGCACCACAACGACGCGAAGGCGAAGCAGGCCAAGCTGGTCAAGAAGCTCGGCATCACCGCGGCCGAGTCGGACAAGAGCAAGCAGCTCGCCACCGAGACGCAGCAGGCGGTCGATCAGCTGAAGGCCCTCCAGGGCGCCGACTTCGATCAGCAGTTCGTGCAGCTCATGGTCAAGGACCACCAGACGACGCTCGACCTCATCGACCGTCGCATCCTGCAGGACGCGAAGAACGCCGATCTGAAGGCGATGCTCGAGAAGGATCTCCGGCCGACGATCGAGAAGCACCTGAAGGACGCGGAGGCGCTCGCGCAGAAGCTCGGCCCTGCGGGGGCCACGGGCGCGGCGACCGGCGCGACGGGCGCTGGCGCCCAGGGGGCCGCGAGCGGCGGCCAGCACGCCGCCGGCGCGCAGTCGGGGCACCAGGCCGGTCAGACCGGTGTGACGGCGGGGAGCCCGGGCGGCCAGGGCGGCGTGCAGCCGCCGGCGGCGACCCCGGCCGCCGGCGCCGGCGCGGGCACGAAGGGGGCCTCGCCGGGGATGAAGTAGTCCCCCGCGGCCCACGGCATCGCGAAGGCGGGCGCGCGGTATCGAGCGCGCGCCCGGGGTGGCAGTAGAGACGCGCGCAGCTGGTCCAGGGACCGGCTGCGCGCGTCGCCGTTTCTGCTGCTCGGCCCAGAGCGACCTTGATCTCGAATCGTCTGGACAACGAAACGTGAGAGGACGATTCCTCTCCACATCTACTTCCACCCACCAGAGATCCGGCCAGGGATCCTGAGAGAGAGAATTTAACGCAAAGTCGCAAAGGCGCCAAGGCGCAAAAAAGAACAGAGGTTCTGAGTTCTCTTTTGTGTATATTTAATCTCTCTCTTTTTTTTGCGCCTTTGCGACTTTGCGTTGATCTCTCTGTCTCTGCGCTCCCGATGCAGATCCCTGGCGGGATCTCTGCCCCCGCGGTACCGGGTGGCTCCTCTCAGGAGAGCTCTGGCGACACCGCGCCCTCGGATCAGCCCAGCGCCACCCAGACCGACTTGAGCTGCGTGAGCTCGTCCAGCACCGCCCGCCCGTTCTCCCGCCCGAAGCCCGACTGCTTGTATCCGCCGTACGGGCTCGCCGCGTCGAACCGGTTGTACGTGTTGATCCAGATCGTCCCCGCCGCGAGCCGCGCCGCCAGCGCGTGCGCCTTGCCCACGTCGCGCGTCCAGATGCCCGCCGCCAGGCCGAACTCGGTCGCGTTCGCGACGCGCGCCGCCTCCTCCACGTCGTCGAAGGGGATGACCGCCAGCACCGGGCCGAAGATCTCCTCGCGGGCGATGGCCATCGACGGAGACACCGCCGAGAACACCGTCGGCTCCACGAAGAACCCCGGCCCCTCGCGGCGCCCGCCGGTCTCGCGGCGCGCCCCCTCGGCCGCGCCCCGATCGATGTAGCCGAGCACCTTCGTGAAGTGCGCCTCGGAGACGAGGGGGCCCAGCTGCGTCGACGGATCGAGCGGATCGCCCGGCACGAGCCGGCGCGCGCCGCTCGTGACCGTCTCCAGCACGCGATCGTGCACCGACCGCTCCACGAGGAGCCGGCTCCCCGCCGTGCAGAGCTCGCCCTGGTTGTAGAAGATCGCCGTCACCGCCGCCTTCGCCGCGCTCTCCACGTCCGCGTCCGCGAACACGATGTTCGGGCTCTTGCCGCCGAGCTCCAGCGACAGCTTCTTCAGCGTGCCCGCCGCCGCGCGCATGATCGTCCGGCCCGTCTCCGTGCCGCCCGTGAACGAGATCTTCGCGACCCCCGGGTGCTCCACGAGCGCCGCGCCCGCCTCCTCGCCGTGCCCCGTGACCACGTTGACGACGCCCGGCGGCACCCCCGCCTCCGCGAGGATGCGCGCGAGCTCCAGCGTCGTCAGGCTCGCCTCCTCCGGCGGCTTGACCACCACCGTGTTGCCCACCGCGAGCGCCGGCGCCACCTTCCGCGCCGCGAGCAGCAGCGGGAAATTCCACGGGATGATCGCGCCGATGACGCCGAGCGGCTCGCGCACCGTGTAGTTCAGGAACGGCCCCCGCACCGGGATCGTCTCGCCGCCGAGCTTCGTCGCCCACCCGGAGAAATAGAAGAACGTGTCCGCCGTCCGCGGCACGTCGATCGTCCGCGCCGCCGTGATCGGCTTGCCCGTGTCCACGGCCTCGAGGCGCGCGAGCTCCTCGCACCGCGCGAGGATCAGCTCCCCGGCCTTCCACAGGATGCGCGCGCGCTCGTTCGGATCCATCGCCGCCCAGCGCGGAAACGCCGCGCGCGCGGACGCCACGGCGGCGTCGACGTCCTCCCGCCGGCCGCGGGCGAGCCGCGCGAGCGAGCCGCCGGTCGCGGGGTTGGCGGTCTCGAACGTCTCGCCGGAGAGGGCGTCCCTGTCGGCGTTGTCGATCCAGAGCTTCTTCACGGTCTCGCGCGTCTCGGGCATGCTCTCGTCGTAAACCCGCGCACCCGGGCGCGGCAAGCGGCGATGACACGGGCCCTGCCGTGCGGGATACTCGTCCTGCCCATGGACCTCTCCGACCGCCCCACGCTGCCGTCCGTCCCTCCGCGAAGAGTCGTCACCGAGCTGCCGGGGCCGAAGGCGCGCGCCTACATGGCGCGCGGCGGCTTCGACATGCAGTCGCGCTACCGCGCCGTCGTGATGGACGACACCGCGAGCCGGGGGTGCTCGCTCGTCGACGTGGACGGCAACGTGTTCCTCGACCTGTTCGCGAACTTCGCGCTCGGCGCGCTCGGCTACAACCACCCCGCGCTCGTCGAGGCGGCCCACGGCGAGGCGTTCATCCGCGCCGTCGCGAACCCGACGTCGACGCCGTTCGTGACGACGCCGGCGTGGTTCGAGTTCGTGGAGGCGCTCGAGCAGCGGTACGCCCCGCGCGGCATGGCGCGCGTCTTCTGCGTGGACGCGGGGGGCGAGGGCGTCGAGTCGGCGCTCAAGGCGGCGTTCATCCGGCACGGCGAGCGCCGCCGGGAGGCCGCCGGGCTGCCGAAGAACCCGCTGGAGCTGCCGGAGGAGCAGCAGCAGCGCATCCTCGACAACGCGGGGACCGACGCGGTGGTCGTGTCGTTCTCCGGCGCGTTCCACGGCCGCGGCCTCGGGCCGATGTCCGCGACGCACTCCAAGGTCATCCACAAGGCCGACCTGCCCGCGTTCCCCTGGCCCACGGCGCCCTTCCCCGCGAGCCGCTTCCCGCTCGCGCGCTTCGCCGACCAGAACGACCGCGCCGAGGTCGAGGCGCTCGCTGCGCTGGAGCGGATCCTCGACGCGCACCAGGGCAGGGTGGCGGCCGTGATCGTCGAGCCCGTGCAGTCCGAGGGCGGCGACCGGCACGCGAGCCCGGTCTTCTTCCGCCGCGCGCAGGAGCTCGCCGGCAAGGCGGGCGCGGCGTTCATCCTGGACGAGGTGCAGACGGGGCTCGGGATCAGCGGCACGCTGTGGGCGCACGAGCAGCTCGACCTGCCGCGCCCGCCCGACCTGATGTGCTTCGGCAAGAAGATGCAGATGGGCGGGTTCTTCGCGACGTCGGCGTACGACGTCGCGCAGTTCGGGCGCATGTACCAGACGCGCAACGGCGACCGCGCGCGGGCCGCGGTCGCGCTGGCGACGCTCCGCGCGATCGAGGCCGAGCAGCTGCTCGCCAACGTGCGCGCGACCGGCCGCCACTTCCTCGCGCGGCTCGAGGAGCTCTGCGAGCGCTACCCCGCGCTCGCGACCGAGCCGCGCGGCCGCGGCTTCCTGCTCGCGTTCGACCTGCCGACGACCGCGGCGCGCGACGACTTCCTCGCGCGCGCGCTCCGCCGCGGGGTGTTCGCGAGCTACACGGGGACGCGATCGGTGCGGCTCCGCCCGCACCTCATCACGACGACCGCGGACGTCGACGAGGCGGCCTCGGTGTTCGACGCCGTGCTGCGCGAGATGGCCGGATGATCGTCGACCCGCGCGACGTGCGCCCGGGGGAGGGGCCGGAGAAGGTCGCGCGGGCGCTCGCGCGGTTCTCCGTGGTCGAGGCGCAGGACGACGCGGCGTTCGACGAGGGCTACCGCGCGCTCGACGAGGTCTTCGGGCCGAAGGGCGAGCTCGAGCGGCGCAAGGTGCTCGCGGCGTGGTTCGCCGGGCAGCACACGGACCCGGCGGCGCCGATCGAGGCGAGGTACCACATGCTGCTCGCGCGCAGCGTGGACGACGGGCGCCTCGCCGGCGTGCGCGACGGCTACGTCACGCTCGACCGCGCCGCGCGGCGCTGCGTGGTGCTGCTCTCGCACGCCCTCGTCCTGCCGGCGTACCGCCGCTCCGGCCTCGCCGCCCTGCTGCGCGCGGCGCCCGTCGCGCTCGCGCGCCGCGCGCTCGAAGGCGCGGGGCTCGGCGGCTCCAGCGCGGAGGTGATGCTCGCCGCCGAGATGGAGGCCGTCGACCCGGACGACCGCGACACGGTGGTGCGGCTCATCGCCTACGGCCGCGCCGGGTTCGCGATCATCCCGCCGGCGGTGCTCCCGTACGCGCAGCCCGACTTCCGCGACCTCGCGGCGCTCGGCGTGGCGCCGGTGCCGCTGCCGCTGCTCGCGGTGGTGCGCCAGGTCGGCGAGGAGGGGCGCGACGACATCCCGCGCGCCCGGGCCGCGTCGTTCCTGCGCCATTACCAGACCGTCCACGCCGCCGAGGTGAGCCAGGGCGAGCTCGCGCCGATCCGCGAGAACGCGCTCGCGCGGCTCGCGGCGTTCCCGGGCGAGCGCGTGCCGCTGATCCGGATCCCGCGCGATACGGCCGAGCTCGCCGGCTTCGCGCCGGTGCTCCGGAGCGCGGTGATGCCGCTGTTCCCGCTGGCGTGGCGCGGCAAGGCGCCGCTCGACGCGCCGGACCGGGAGCTCGCGCGGCTCGTCGCCGCGTGGGCCTCGGGATAGCCGGGACGGCCGGGCGGGCGGCTCCACGCGGGTCCTCCCCGGCGGTCCGCCGCGGGCTACGATGGAGATCGCCGGATCCGCCGCCATGCCGTCCACCACGACCCCCGTTTCGATCCGCAGGATCACCGACGAGAGCGCCTCGGACGTCGAGGACCAGCTCGCCGTCGAGGCGCCGCTCGAGATCATCGTCGTCGCGCGCGCCGCGCGCGCCGCGCACGTCGACAGCGCGCGCCCCTCGGCCTTGCAGGAGCGCGCCCCGCGCCGGCTCGGGATCACGATGCGCACGCCCGGCAACGACCGCGAGCTCGCGATCGGGCTCCTGTTCGCCGAGGGGATCATCTCCCGCGCGGCCGACGTTGTCGGCGTCGACGAGCTCTCCGGCCCCTCGGGCGACCTCGTGCGCGTCGCGCTCGCCGAGGACGTGACCGTCGATCTCGGGCGCAGCGAGCGCGCGCTCGCGGTCGCGAACGCGAGCTGCGGCGTCTGCGGCAAGGCGTCGATCGACGTCGCGTCGTGCGCGCCGCCCGCGCCGCTCGCGCGGGGCGTCCCGCGGATCGCGCCGGGCGTCGTGCACGGGCTCGCCGCGCGGCTCCGCGGCGCGCAGCCGGTGTTCGGGCGGACCGGGGGGCTGCACGCGGCGGCCCTCTTCGACGCGGGCGGCGCCCTCGCCGACCTTCGCGAGGACGTCGGGCGCCACAACGCGGTCGACAAGCTGATCGGCGCCGCGCTGCTCGCCGGGCGGCTGCCCGACCCGGGCGCGGTGCTCATGGTCAGCGGGCGCGCCGGGTTCGAGCTCGTGCAGAAGGCGCTGCGGGCCTCGATCCCGGTGATGGTCGCGGTGGGCGCGCCGTCGAGCCTGGCCGCCGAGCTCGCGGCGGCGCACGGGATGACGCTCGTCGGCTTCGCGCGCGACGGCCGGTTCAACGTCTACGCGGGCCGGGAGCGCATCGCGGCCCTCTCGGAGGCGGCGTCGTGACGGCGCGGGACGCGCCGCGCGACGTGCAGGCCGAGCCGCCGCTCGAGGCCGAGGCGCCCCGGCTCGGCGAGCGCAGCGCGGCGGCCGGCGGGCTCGCGGCGGTCGGGGCGACGCTGCAGCACGCGGTCTCCGAGATGGGGGTCGCGCGCGCCGTGCGCACGCTCCTGCACGTGAACCAGGGCGAGGGCTTCGATTGCCCCGGCTGCGCGTGGCCCGAGCCCGAGGAGAACCGCTCGGCCGCCGAGTTTTGCGAGAACGGCGCGAAGGCGGTCGCGGAGGAGGCGACGCTCCGGCGGGTCACGCCGGAGTTCTTCCGCAAGCACAGCGTCGAGGAGCTCTCGCGGCAGTCGGACCACTGGCTCGGCAAGCAGGGGCGGCTCGTCCACCCGATGCTGCTCGAGGAGGGCGCGTCGCACTACCGCCCGGTGTCGTGGGACGAGGCGCTCGAGCTCGTCGCCTCGTCGCTGCGCGCCCTCGGCTCCCCGGACGAGGCGGTCTTCTACACGTCGGGGCGCACGAGCAACGAGGCGGCGTTCCTCTACCAGCTCTTCGTGCGCGAGTACGGGACGAACAACCTGCCCGACTGCTCGAACATGTGCCACGAGTCGAGCGGCGTGGGCCTGCGCGAGGCCATCGGGGTGGGCAAGGGGACCGTCTCCCTCCACGATTTCGAGCGGGCCGACGCGATCTTCATCGTCGGGCAGAACCCGGGGACGAACCACCCGCGCATGCTCTCGACGCTGCGCGAGGCGCGGCTGCGCGGGTGCGAGATCGTGACCGTGAACCCGCTCCCCGAGGTGGGCAACGAGCGCTTCCAGCACCCGCAGCACCCGCTCGATCTCGTCGGCGCGGGGGTGCCGCTCTCGACGCTGTTCCTCCAGGTGCGCATCAACGGCGACGTCGCGCTCTTCACCGGGATCATCAAGGAGATGCTCGAGGAGGAGGAGCGGCGGCCGGGGGCCGTGCTCGATCGCGCGTTCATCGAGCGCCACACCCACGGCTTCGAGGCGTTCGCGGCCGCCGTGCGCGCCGCGCCGTGGGACGACATCGTGGAGCAGAGCGGGATCCCGCGCGACCGGATCCGGGCGGCGGCCGAGGTCGCGATGCGGTCCGAGCGCACGATCGCGTGCTGGGCCATGGGCATCACGCAGCACCAGAACGGCGTGGCCAACGTGCAGCAGGTGATGAACTTCCTGCTCCTGCGCGGCAACGTCGGGCGGCCCGGCGCGGGCCCGTGCCCGGTGCGAGGGCACAGCAACGTGCAGGGCGACCGGACGATGGGGATCTGGGAGCGGCCGCCGGCCGAGCTGCTCGACCGGATCGAGGAGAACTTCGGCTTCTCGCCGCCGCGCCGCCACGGCCTCGACACCGTCGCCGCGATCGCCGCGATGGCCGACGGGCGCGCGCGCGTGTTCTTCGCGCTGGGCGGCAACTTCCTCTCGGCGACGCCGGACACGGCCTTCACCGCCCGCGCCCTCGCCCGGTGCGACCTCACGGCGCACGTCTCGACCAAGCTGAACCGGGCGCACCTCGTGACGGGCCGGCGCGCGCTCATCCTGCCCTGCCTCGGGCGCACCGAGCGCGACGTGCAGGCGCGCGGGCCGCAGTTCGTGACGGTCGAGAACTCGATGGGCGTCGTCTCGAGCTCGCGCGGCAACCTCCCGCCCGCCTCGGAGCTCTTGCGGAGCGAGGTGGCGATCGTGGCGGGGCTCGCCCGCGCGACGCTGGGCGCGCGCTCGCGCGTGCCGTGGGAGGCGCTCACGGCCGATTACGATCGAATCCGCGATCTCATCGAGCGCACCATCGACGGGTTCGACGACTTCAACGCGAGGGTCAAGGACCCGCGCGGCTTCGCCCTGCCGAACGCCGCGGCGCGGCGCGAGTTCCGCACCGCCACGGGCAAGGCGAACTTCCTGGTCCACCCGCTCCCGCGGCACGAGCTCGAGCCGGGCGAGCTCTTGATGATGACGATCCGCAGCCATGACCAGTACAACACGACCATCTACGGGCTCGACGACCGCTACCGCGGCGTCCGCGGCGGGCGCCGCGTCGTGTTCATGAACGCCGAGGACGCGGCCGAGCGCGGGCTCGCGCAGGGGGACCTCGTCGATGTCACGAGCCGCTTCTCCGACGGGGAGCGCGCGGCGCGCGCGTTCCGCGTCGTGCTCTACACGATCCCCCGCGGCAACGTGGCGGCCTATTTCCCCGAGGCCAACGTGCTCGTGCCGCTCGGCAGCATCGCCGACAAGAGCAACACCCCCGCGTCGAAATCGATCGTGGTGCGCGTCCGGCGGGCCGTCGCGAGCGACGGATCCGCGTGACGCTCCGCCGCGTCCGTTGCACTGGAGTCCGACCATGAACGCACCGCCCAGCATCTCTCCGCCCATCCCCGGTGAGCCCGAGCGCGCTTCCATGCGCACCGCCGTCCCGGGGCCTGCGTCCGAGGCGCTCCGCGCCCGCCACCATCGCTACCAGGACGCGCGGCCGATCCACCTCTATCAGGACGCGCGGAAGAGCCTGGGCAACTACATGGTCGACGTGGACGGCAACGTCCTGCTCGACGTCTACGGCCACATCGCCGCCGTGCCCATCGGCTATAACCACCCGGATCTGCTCGCCGCGTGGCGCGACGGCCGCTTCGACTGGTGCGCCGGCTACCGCTCGGCGCTCGGGGTCGCGCCCGCGCCCGAGTGGGTCGACATCGTCGAGAAGACGCTGATGCGCGTTGCGCCGAAGGGGCACTCGCACGTGTTCACGTTCACCACGGGCGCGGAGGCGGTGGAGAACGCGCTCAAGGCCGCGTTCATCCGGCTCGCCCGGCGCCGGCGCGGCGGCGCGCAGCCGAGCGACGCCGACCTCGCCGCCTGCATGCTCAACCGGCAGCCCGGCGTGAACGCCTTCAAGGTAATCTCCTTCGAGGGCGGGTTCCACGGCCGCAGCATGGGCGCCCTCTCGGCGACGCGGAGCAAGCCGATCCACAAGCTCGACATCCCGGCGTTCGACTGGCCCGTCGTGCCGTTCCCCGCGGTCCAGTTCCCCGAGGCGGCCCACGCCGAGCAGAACCGCGCCGCCGAGGCGCGCTCGCTCGAGGCGGTCAAGGCGGCGATCGACGCGCACCCGGACGAGGTCGCCGCGGTCATCGTCGAGCCGATCCAGGGCGAGGGCGGCGATCGCCACGCGAGCCCGGCGTTCTTCCAGGCGCTCCGCCGCCTCACCGCGGAGCGCGGCGTCGCGCTCATCATCGACGAGGTGCAGACCTGCGGCGGCGGGACCGGCGCGCTGTGGGCGCACGAGGCGTGGGACCTGCCCGAGCCGCCGGACATGGTGACGTTCTCCAAGAAGATGCAGCTCGGCGGCTTCTACTGCCGCGAGGAGCTCGCGCCGATCGAGCCGCTGCGCATCTTCAACACCTGGCTCGGCGACCCGCTCCGCGGCGCGCAGCTCGAGGTGATCCTCGAGGTCATCGAGCGCGACCGGCTCCTCGAGAACACGCGGGCGACCGGCCAGCGCCTCGTCGCCGGGCTCGAGGACCTCTGCGTCCGGTACCCGGGGGTGCTCTCGGGCGCGCGGGGCAGCGGCACCTTCGCCGCAGTCGACTTCCCTCACGCCGCCCGCCGCGACGCGGCGCTCACCGCGCTGCGGAACCGCGGCCTCGAGGTGGGCGGCTCGGGCGAGCGCACGCTCCGCTTCCGGCCGGCGCTCGTCTTCGCCCCGCGCCACGTCGCCGAGGCGCTCGATCTGCTCGAGTCGGTCTGCAAGTGACCGGCGCCTCGCCTCCGATCCGGGTGTTCCACTCGCCGCGCTATTTCGCGGACATCGGCGAGCACGTCATGCCGATGCGCAAGTTCGCCCTGGTCCGCGAGGCGATCGAGCGGAGCGGCCTCTGCGCGCGGGTTGAAGAGCCCGAGCCGGTCGGCGACGAGGACCTGCTCCGCGTCCACACGCCCGAGTACGTCCGGGCGATCGCGACCGGCGAGCCCCGGGCGCTGGCCGAGTCCCAGAAGTTCCCGTGGTCGCCGGCGCTCGCCGGGGCGGTGCGCTTCACGAACGGCGGCTGCGTCGCCGCGGCCTTCGCGGCGCTCGAGGACGGCGTCGCGGGCAACCTCGCGAGCGGCTTTCACCACGCGCACGCCGATCACGGCCAGGGCTTCTGCACCTTCAACGGCCTCGTCGTCGCGATGGAGCGCGCGCGCGCCGAGGGGCGCATCCGCCGCGCCCTGGTGGTCGACATGGACCTCCATTACGGCAACGGCACCGCGTCGCTGCTCGCGTCGCGGCCGTGGGCGTTCCAGCTCTCCATTTACGGCAACTGGTACAAGCAGAACCGGGCGTACCGGGACGTCGATGCCGAGCGCGCGCCGGACACGGAGAACGGCTGGTCGGTCCCGGTGCCGGGCGGGAGCGGCGGCGCCGCTTATCTCGAGATCCTGGAGCGGCACCTCGGCCCCGCGATCGACCGCGCCGCGCCCGACCTGATCCTGTACCAGGCCGGCGCGGACCCGTACCGCGAGGACCCGTATTCGCCGCTCGACCTGACGCACGACGACCTCCGCGCGCGCGACGAGGTCGTGTTCCGGGCCGCGCTCGAGCGCCGCATCCCGATCGCGTGGGTCCTCGCGGGCGGCTACACGCCCGACGTGAGCCGGGTGGTCGACGTGCATCTCGGCACGTTCGTCGCGGCGGTGCGGGCGAGGGAGGCGCAGGCGGCTCGGGGGTGACGTCTGCGGGGTCGGGCTCCCGTGCTCGGAAGCTCAGCTCAGCCCATAAGCCCTATCCGTAGCTCTGCCGAGCACCTTGGCGGCATTCGGCGGTGCTGTCCTTGTGATTCACGAAATGGCGAACGCCGCTGATGGCATGGAGTTCTACTCGGCGCCCCGCGCGCGACCGCTCGTCCACCACTCCGCGACGTCGAGCTCCACCGCGTCGAAGGGCTCCGCGCGCACCCGCGCCTCCCCGACCACCACGCCGAGCTCCAGCCACTTCCCCTCGTGGAGCCGGCTCCAGGTGAACGTCTGCGCCTCGAGGTCGACATACCAGAGCCAGCCGACGCCGATCCGCGCGTAGAAAGGGCGCTTGGTCCCCTGCGTGTACGCGCGCATCCGCGGGGAGAAGATCTCGCAGACCCAGTCGGGGACGACGCGAATGGACTCCTCGTCGGGCAGCTCGGGCAAGCGCTCGCGCTTCCATCCCGCGATGTCGGGCGAGAACTCCGGCGAGCCTTCGAGCTCGATGCCGGGCTCCGGCAGGATCCACCACCCACCAGGGCCGCCGCGGCTCCGGTCGTAGGGGTCGAGGAGCTCATGGTCGATGAGCGACAGCACGCGCTGGTGCCGGGATCGCGGGCGCGGCTGCGTGTAGAGCACGCCCTCGATGATCTCGCCCTTGATCTGCGGCGGGAGCGCCTCGAGGTCGGCCATCGTTGCGGGATCGAGCCTTCGCGCGGGATCAGCCATCCCGCGGATTCTGCCCGCCGCAAGACGGCGCGACAACGCGGGCGCGCGCCGGGCGGGAGGCGCGGCGCCGCGCGCGCTCCCGGCAAATCCGCGCCGCGCAGGTGAATGCTCCCGCGCCCCGGGTTCCGCGGGGCGCGACGCAGTGCAGCGCCGGCGCGGCGGCCTTTGCTGGTAGACTTTCGCCATGGCCGACCTCAACGACCCCGTCCGCCTGGCCGAGCTGCACGGCGCCATGCTGCGCACGGACGCGGACGCCATCCTCGACGCCTGCGTGACGCGGGCCGCCAGGCTCGCGCGCGCGCCGATCGCGCTCGTGAGCCTCGTCGTCCGCCACATCCAGCTCCTGCGCGCCCACCACGGGCTGCCCCTGGAGCTCGCCGTGAGCTGCGCGACCTCGCGGAGCAACTCCTTCTGCCAGCTCGTCGTGCGCGACGAGGCGCCGCTCCTCGTCGAGGACGCGCTGCGCGACGAGCGGGTGCCGAAGGAGCTCGTCGAGCACTACGGCATCCGCGCGTACGCCGGGGTGCCGGTGCGCGTGCGCGGGCACGCGATCGGCTCGCTGTGCGTCCTCGACGTCGTGCCCCGCCGCTTCGACCCGCGCACCATCGACGGGCTCGATCAGCTCGCCATCGAGGTCGCCGGCCGCCTCTCCGACCTCGTCGAGCGCGACGCGCCGGTCGGCAGCGCCGACGTGCAGGAGCGCCTCGTCCGCATCGAGCAGGCCACGCGCGTGCTGGAGCGCGCGCTCCTGTCCCTCGCCCCGGTCATCGCCGCGGCGCAGAACGCGGCGGGGGTGCGGCCGCAGGCGCCCGTCGACGCGATGCACGCGACCCCCTCGGCGCTCGTGACGATCGCCAGCCTGCGCGCGGCCGTCGGGTGCTGGCGCGACATGGGCTCCGTGGCGGACGAGCTCTGCGACGAGGCCGCGGCCGTCGCGAGCTCCGCCCCCGCGGCGTCCGGGCTCGTCGCGGCGGCCCGGGCGCTCGCGCGCGGCATGGCCGAGGTGGGCCCGCTCGTCCGCCTCGCCGAGGGCGTGCTCGAGGGGACGCTCGAGGAGACCGCCGCCGAGCGGGGGAGGTCGCTCGTGCTGCGCGGCGCGATCGAAGCCCACGAGGCCGCCTGCGCGGCCGTGAACGAGATCCGCGCGGGCGCCCTGCGCGCGCGCGCGGCGACGGGCAGCGGCGCGGCGCCGTGATCTAGATCGCGCCGAGCGCATGCTCTACGCTCGGCGTTCCGTCCATGTCGCGCCTCTCGCTCTCGTTCGCGTCCAAGGAAGAATCGCTCTCGGTGCGACGGTTCTCGGTCCGGGAGCAGATCTCGTCGCTCTTCGAGGTGTCGATACTGGCCGTCTCCGAGATCGAGGATCTCGATCTCGACAGCCTCGTGGGCAAGGCCGCCGCCTTCAAGGCCGAGTCGGCCGTCCTGCATTCGGCCGTTCCCGCCCGGGTCTGGGCCGGGCTCTGCGCCCAGATGGAGCAGGTGCAGGTCGAGCCGACGGGGCTCTCCACCTACCGGCTGCGCATCGTGCCTTTGCTGTTCCGGGCGACGCTCCGGCGCAACAGCCGCATTTTCCAGCACATGACGATCCCCGAGATCGTGCTCCAGGTGCTCAAGGAGTGGGAGATCGAGCCGGAGGTGGCGCTGGGCGCGAAGTACCCCGCCCATGAATACCGCGTGCAGTACGGCGAGACCGATTACGCGTTCATCTGCCGGCTGCTCGAGGAGGCGGGCATCTCCTTTTACTTCTCGCACCGCGCGGACGGCGGCCGCATGGGCGCCGAGCTCACCCGCCTCGTCCTGAGCGACGCCCCGCAGCGGCGGGAGCCGCGCCCCGGCGCTCCCATCGCCTACGTCGACAACCCGAACCAGTCGTCCGGGCGCGAGTACGTGAGCGAGCTCGTCGTGAGCCACGAGGTGCGGCCCGGCCACGTCACCCTCCGCGACTTCGATTTCAGGTCGAGGCCCGATGTTCAGCTCTTCGCCGAGGCGCGGGAGGGGCTCGAGGAGGAGCTCCGCTACGAGCAGTACCACTACGTGCCTGGCGCGTTCGTGGTCGAGCCGGGCAAGGGCGGCGACACGCCGGTCGCCGACGACAGGGGCGTCGCGCGGGTCGACATCAAGGAGGCGGAGGCGCTCGCGGCGAGGAGCCTCGAGGGCGAGCGGGGCGGCCGGCGCGCCGTCCGGTACCGCACCAACGCCCTCGACCTGTGCCCCGGCGTCGTCCTGGCGCTCGGCGGGCACCCCCGCAAGGAGCTCGCCCCGGACCAGGCGCTGCTCGTCGTCGCGTCCACGTTCGAGGGCGATCACAGCGGCGAGTGGACAATGACCGGCGAGGCCGTGTTCGCGCAGCAGCCCTACCGCCCCGCGCGGCGGACGCCGAAGCCGCGGGTCGTGGGCGTGCAGAGCGCGATCGTGGTCGGCCCTCCGGGCGAGGAGATCCACACCGACGAGTTCGGCCGCGTGCGCGCGCAGTTCCACTGGGACCGCGAGGGGCGGTTCAGCGACGCGAGCTCGTGCTGGATCCGCGTCAGCCAGGGCTGGGCCGGGAGCCGCTACGGGCTCGTGGCCATCCCCCGCGTCGGGCAGGAGGTCCTCGTCGATTTCTTCGACGGCGACCCCGACCGGCCGGTGATCGTGGGCCGCGTCTTCAACAGCACCACGCGCGTGCCGTACACGCTGCCCGCCGAGAAGACCAAGAGCGGCTGGAAGAGCGACTCCTCCCCGGGCTCGGGCGGGTTCAACGAGCTCTCCTTCGACGACGCCGCGGGGCGCGAGCTCATCCACGTCCAGGCGCAGCGCGATTACACCGAGATCATCAAGCGGGATCAGCGCTCGACCGTGCTCTCGAACCGCTCGGCCAGCGTGACCGGCGCCGACGCCGTGACCGTCGGGGGGAGCCAGAGCTTCAACGTCGTCAAGAGCCAGAGCCACACGATCGGCGAGCAGCAGATCAACCACATCGGCGAGGGCCGCACGTCGATCGTGCGCACCTCCGACGCGGTCGACGCCGGCGACAGCCAGAGCGTCACGGTCGGCGACGGCGTCGGGTACACGATCAACAAGGACAAGACCGTCCAGATCACGAACGGCGTCGCGTCGATCAAGATCACGTCGGAGGGCATCTTCATCGACGCGCAGGGCAAGCTCGAGATCTCGGCGGGCGGGTTGCTCAAGCTGTCCGGCGCGGAGGTGCAGATCGACGGCGGGCCGAACGTGCTCATCAACACCACGTCCGCGAAGGCGCCCGCGGTGGCGACCATCGGCAAGGCCAGGGCGCCGAGCGCGCCGGGGCGGCCCGGCGGTGGCGGCGAGACGAGCGCGCCGGCCGAGGTGATGCGCGGCGGCGGCGCCGTCGAGGCGCCGGGGGGCATCGAGGACGTCGAGGTGGAGGGCGCGGCGCGGCGGCTCGACCGCGCCGTCGCCTCGCCGCCGCTCACCCCGGCCGCGGCCCCGGCGTCGCTGCAGATCGGGCCCGCCGCCGGCGCGGCGATCCAGGAGGCGGTGCGCGCGCCCTCCGCGTCGCTCGCCGCGCTGGTGGCGACGGGGAGCGGCGCGCTGGAGCTCTTCCGGCTCGCGAAGGGGGAGAGCCTCGCCTCGCTGCCGTCGACGCTGGACGTGCTCGGTCCGGTGCTCACGACGCCGCTGCCGGCGCTCGGCGGCCTGAGCGCGGGCGACCTCGGGACGCTCGTGAACGCGGGCAGCGCGGCCGGCATCTTCCACGTCGGCGGCGCGGGCGGGCAGGTGGCGCAGTTCCTGGCGCTGCGGACCGCGGCGGCGCCGCGGTCGGTGAACGGCGCGGCGGTGAAGACCGCGGCGCAGGCGACCGAGGCCTCGGGCGTGCCCGCGGAGCGGGCGTACGCAGGGGCGCTGTCGGCGCAGGGCGTGGCCCTCTACCGGGGCGACCTCCAGGGCGGGTTCGTCAAGGTGGAGCCGTGACGCCCGGGGCCGGCTGGATGTCGGAGAGCGAGCGCTGCGCCTCGCAGCGTGGAGACGGAGACGATGCCGCGTTATGACCACACCGACGTGTCCTTCGACGTGCCGCGCGACTGGGAGGACCGCTCGGTGGTGGTCTTCGCCGCGCCGGCGAAGCCCGGCCAGGGGATGATCTCCAACCTGGTCATGACGCGGGACACGCTGGCCGCGGGCGAGGACATCCGCGGTTACGGCGACCGGCAGCTCGTCGAGATGGCCCAGCGGCTCGACGGCTTCCAGCTCTACGCGCGGCAGGAGATCACCCTCGGCGGCCAGCCGGCCGTGGAGATCCGGTTCGCGTGGAGGGGGCAGAGCGGGCCGATCGAGCAGCGGCTCGTGTTCGTCGGGGGGCGTAAGCCGACGGTGCTCAGCTTCACCGCGACCATGCCGAAGAGCGAGGCCGCGCGGCTGAACCCGGTGTTCGATCGCATCCTCGCGAGCGTGAAGCTGGGCCAGGGCTGAGGGGCTGCGAGGCCGTGAGCGCCCTCGAAGCGGCCCGGATGGGCGATGAGATCGGCCACTCGTCCGCGTGGGCCGGCCTCATCGCGGGGGCGTGCGTCGGGCTCGCGATCGGCGGGGCGATCCTGTTCTCCGTGGTCACCGGCGGCGCCGGGGCGGTCCTCATCGGCGCGGCGGTCGCCGGCGGCGTCGGGCTCGGCGCCGGCGGCGCGCTGGCCGGCGCCGAGATCGGCAAGATGTTCGAGGGGTCCCCGTGCGGGGAGATCGCGACGGGATCGCCGGACACGCGCATCGAGGGGCGCGCCGCCGCGCGCGCGGAGCTCGACGTCCTCGAGCACGGCGGCAAGAAGGTGGCGCAGGGCAGCGCCACGGTCTTCGTCAACGGGAAGCACCTGGGCCGCAGGACCGAGAAGGCCCAGTGCGGCGGCGTCGTCAGCCAGGCGGCCGTCACCACGTTCATCGGCGGCGAGACGCTGACGCTCGTGCCCGTCGAGGAGGAGGTGCCGTCGTGGCTCCTCACGACCCTGCGATGGACCGCGCTGATCGCGGGCGGGGCGGCGCTCGTCCTGACGGGGGTGGGCGCCGGCGTCGTCGTCGCGGGGCTGGGGCTCGCCGGCTCGCTGGCCGGCGCGTTCGTTGGCGCGCACGTGGGCGAGGCGGTGGGCGGCCTCTTTGGCGAGCGCGCCGCGCGCGTCGGCGAGATCCTCGGCGAGTTCGGCGGCGGCCTCCTCGGGGGCATCGGCGCCGCGAAGCTCGGCGAGCGGTTCGGGTGGATCCGCCCGCCGGCCGCGGAGGAGGTCCCGCTCGGGCGGAAGGGGCCGCCGAGCCCGGAGGAGGTGACCCGGGCGCGCGCCTGGACCGACGAGCAGATGGCCGCGGGGCCCGCGGCCGATCCCGCGGCGGCCGCCAAGCTCGAGGCGAGGATCGCGGAGAACCGCGCGGCCTACGAGCGGGTGCAGCGCGGCGAGCTGGAGCACCCGAACACGACCCCCGAGCGGCTCAAGATGGCTGTCGAGGGCGACGCCGACGGCCAGCGCGTCCCGCTCACGTACAAGGATCGCGCGCAGTTCGACAGGCTGCAGTCGGACATCCGGAACGTCTTCGAGTCGGAGGGCATCACGGACGCGACGGTGAAGCAGCTCGGCTCGGCCACGGACGGGTTCAAGGGCAACCCGGACAAGCCCTTCGGGTTCTGGTCGCCAAAATCGGACACCGATTTCGCGATCCACAGCGACCAGGCGCTGGTCCAGGCGCAGCAGGCGGGCGCGCCGTACAACGCCAAATACGGCATCTTCAAGAACGGCGAGGCGCCGAGCGCGCTGAACCCGGAGGGGAAGCCGGGGCTTTCCAACACGTCGCTCGGGAGCAAGCTCAACGCGCTGGCAGAGCGGTGGAACGTGGAGATCTACGGTGAGCCCAACCCGAGCAACGGCGGCTTCGACTTCAAGCTCAACGGCCCGCGTGAGCCGAACGGCGACTTCCCGACGATCTATCGAGGCCCCAACGCGGTCGGCGCGACGCCCCCCGCCGCGCCGCAGGCGCCGACCGGCAGCGCCGGGACGGCCGGCGCGGGCGGGGCGGGCGTCTCGACCGATCCGCGGGACGGCGGCCGCTGAGGAGAGGTGATATGGGCAAGACGGCAAGCACGACGCTCGCGTGGTCCTTCAAGAGCGAGCTCTCCCAGGACGAGATGCTCCGGCGGCTCGACGAGCGGTGGCCTTCGGTGTGGGCGATCTCGGACAGCCACCATCATGGCGACTACGTCGCCGGCAAGCTCACGCCGGAGGCGGCGGCGCGCATCTACGAGGACGGCCCCAGGTTCGTTGTGCACCTGCGCTTCGCCTCGGCGAGCGGCGACGTGAAGCGGCAGCTCCTCGAGGCGCAGCAGCGGCTCATCGTCGAGGTGCTCCCGCTCGTCGGCGCGAGCGACGTCTGGCCGACGGAGCCGCTCGACTGACCTCAGTCCGACGTGCGCGCGGGCCGCAGCTCGTCCGCGGTGAAGACCCTCCCGAGCGCGACCGCCTTGAGCGCGTAGCGGCTCGGCTCGAGCTGATCCTGCCGGAGGTGCGCCTCCGCGAGGACGCGCACCTTCAGGCTCGTCATCAGGGGCAGCCGGTGCTCCAGGGCCTTCGGCAGGTAGAGCGGCAGCGCGCCCTGCCCGCCCGCCGCGAGCAGCGCGCGAATCCACGCGTCGCCGAGCACCTTGCGGGTCTGGTAGCGCCGCTGCTCGAGCAGGAGCCGCTCGGTGTGCGCCTCGATCTGGCCCGCCGGCAGCGAGCGGCTCGACTGCGCGAGGAGCTCCTTCAGCTGCTGGTTCAGCCGGTCCACGACGCCGGTCGAGCTCTGGAGGTAAGGCGACTTGAGCAGCTCCCCGATGGAGTCGAGGGCGTCCTTGAGCTGCTTGTCGGGGCCCGCGAGCGGCGCGACCACGGCGACGGTGGCCTTGAGCGCCTCGACCTCGTCGAACGGGAACCGCGCCTCGCCGGTCACGAGCACGAGCGGCGGCGTGAACCGCCGCCTGTCGCCGATCGACGCGAGGAGCGCCTGCGGCACGCCGCTCGGCTCGATCGGCGACCCGTCGGTGAGCACGCCGAGGACGTCGTGGCGGTCCTTGGCCGCGTCGTCGGCCGGCAGGTCGTAACGCGGGTCGAGCTCCTCGAAGTCGAGCTCGAGGATCAGGTCGCTCCACCGAGCGCGGACGCGCGGCAGCGCGGCGGGGTCGAACCAGAGCAGCTCGACGATGTCGTCGGCCGCGGGCCTCGGCGGCGACGCCCTGACCCTCGACGGGCGGTCGTCCTCGGCCGGGGCGGGCAGCGAGGCGCGGGCCGCGCTCTCGGCCGCCCCGAACTTCTGGCCCACCGTCATCGCCGGCGGCGCGTCGTTGGTTCCCCAGAGGCCTCGGCTCCCGGCGGGCGCCAAGGCGGGGGGCGGCGGCGCCAAGGCCGGGGGCGGCGGCGTCGCCGGCGCCTGATCGAGGGGGCCGGCCGGCGGAGACGGCGCGGACCACCGCGACGGCGGCGCCGCCATGAGCGCCCCGAGGTCGCCCTGGGCCGCGGGCGCGCGGAACGGGAGCCCGCCGCTCGGGGGGCTCGAGTGGGGCGCGCTGTCGGCCCCGCGCTCCTCCGTCTTCCAGGGCAGCACCGGAGCGTGCTCGGAGCGGAGCCCGGGGAGCTGCGTCTGCGACGTGCTCGGGGGGCGCGGCGCGACGTGCCCGGAGCTCGGGGGCACGGACCTCTCGGCCTCGCCGCGCGCGGTCTGCGGCGGCTCCAGGCTCACCACCACGCGCCCCTGCTCCTCCGGGTGCTCCAGCGCGATCTGCGCGCGCCAGGTCAGGGAGCAGCGCCCCCGCGCGGTGTCGACCCAGAGCGTGTCGCAGCGCAGGGGCACCGGTCGAGCGCCGCCTCGCCGGCCCTCGAGGGTCGCCGTCGGGCGGAGGCTGGGCAGCTGGGTGACGAGGCGCGGGTGCTCGGGGTGGAGGTTCTCGAGCACGAGGCGCTCGTCCTCGCGCAGCGACGGGAGCTGCTGATCGGGCGGGGCGATGTTGAAGTAGCCGGGGTCGAACCCGGCGGGCAGCGGCTTGCGGCTCCAGTCGCGGTGCGACCAGCCGGCCGCGTGGCGGCCGAGCTTCTCGACGCGCGACGGCCACGTCGGGGCGATCGGACCGAAGCCCGTGGGCTCGATCGCCTTGCCCGGATCGGAGACGAGCAGCCCCGGCGGCTGGAGGTTGGGCACGGCGATCTGCCCGTAGGCGTTCCGCGCGCCGGCGCTCAGCCCGGCCGGATTCCACGAGCCCGGCCCTCCGGCCGCGCGCTCGTAGACCAGCGGCATCTGCGCGAACGGCGGGCCCTCGTGGAGCGTCCCGTCCTGGGAGAAGATGCGGTCGCACCACACCTCGATCGACTTGTCCAGGTCGCCCACGGCGAGCCTGGCGACCAGCGAGCGCGCCGGCGCCTTGCCCGGCGCGTACGCGAAGCCGACGAGCACGACGTCGGCGCGCGGCTTCGCGGGCGCGAGATCGCTCGCCGACTGCAGGCTCCTCGACGGCGCGTCGTCCCACGCCGCGTCGTGGGGGGTCGGCGCCTCCTGGTCGGGGGCGAGCGGCGACTCGCCGGGGCGGAGCAGGAACGTCGCCTTGCAGACGACGGTGAGCACCCAGGAGCCCGCGGAGGGTTGCCAGAGGATCGACGCGACGGGGACGGGCGCGGCGGCGAATACGTTCATGGGGGAGGGGGAGTCTCCGGGGCGCGCTCGCGCCCGCTGGTTCACTGCGGCGTCGCGGCCCCGGGCGGCGCCGGCAGCTCGCGGGTGATCTCGCCCGCGTCGGCGCCCTCGGGCGGCGGCGGCTCCGACCCCGGCGCGAGCGGCGTGCCCTCCCAGGTCGCGCTCTTGTCCCGGCTCCCGTAGACGTACGGCGGGCGGGCCTCCAGCTCCCGCGCGATGCGGGCGAGCTCCTCGTCGAGGTAGCGCGGGTTCGCGGCCAGCCGCTCGCGGATGCCGCTGTTCAGGTAGCCGCGGATGTCGGGGCTCTCCGGGTAGTACTTCGTGAACACGTTGTACCGGAAGAGCGGCTTCAGCCGGTGCAGGTCCTTCGGCCCGCTCGGCAGCGGCAGGAGCTCGACGAAGCTCTTCCGCTTCGCCCGCTCCTCCAGCCGGTCGAGCACGAGCTGGAGGCTGTTCTCGAGCAGGTGCGGCGCGCAGTGATCCGCGAAATCGTCGTAGAGCAGCCGCAGGAGCGCCCGCGCCTCGTCGATCGGCAGCTGCGCCTGCCGCTCGCGGCCCATGCGCCGGACGAGGACCATGAACGGAGAAGGCTGGTTGCCCGTCGCCCGGATCTCCTCGGGATCGCGGAAGTCGGGCTGGCGGTAGGGGAAATGACGCGGGTTGATCGCGTCGAACCCGCCGCGGCCGTAGAACAGGATGCGCTGCCACGACAGGCGCTCTTCGGGGGTGAAGTACTCGACCTCGGCCGCGAGATCGAGGTTCATCCCGAAGTACTTGCCCGGGGCCGAGGGCGCGGGGAGCGTGATCTTCCCCATCGCGTGGAGGTCGGCGAGGTACTGCATGGCGAGCTCGACCGGGGCGATGCGCAGCCAGTACGACAGCACCGTCCCGCGCGCCTCGGGGATCATGAAGATGTGGGCGAGGTAGATGACGCAGAGATCCGGCGCGTACGCCGGATTGACGAGCACGGTCCCGTCGCGCACGCCGCGCACCTTTCCGTCCGCGTCTCGCGCCACGAGCAGGAAGTAGCGCATGTATGTGCCCGACGGCTCGGGCGTGAACGGGTCGTCCCGCAGGAACGCGTGGATCGCCTCCTTGCGCTCCATCTCTCCATGAGGCCCGAAGCAGTCCCAGAGGATCTGATACGCCGTGTCGAAGTCCGGGTCGGAAGGGTCCTCGATCGACCAGATCTGGTATTTGCGGGTTTCGCGCTCGATCATCTCCACCACGTCCTGGTGGAAGAGATCCTTCATGCAGAGCCGGACACGTCGCTTCAAGCAGGGCTCCTGGGGTCCATGGTGCCAGACGGAGCGTTCATCTGATAGGTAATCATCGTGACCCAGGCAGCTCTCGTCGACACCCGCACGCAGATCGATTCCGCTCGCTCCGTGTGGAGCGAGGCGGGCCCGGTCTATGAGCCCGCCCCGCCGCTCCGCGGGGACGCGGCGGCCGACGTGGCCATCGTCGGGGGCGGGTTCACCGGCGTCTCCACGGCATACCATCTAATCCGCCGATTTCCGAGCCTCCGCGTCATGATCCTCGAGGCGCGTCACCTCGCCAACGGCGCGAGCGGGCGCAACGGCGGGATGATGCTGAACTGGATTAACGGGGTGAGCTACCGCGAACCGGAGCTCACGCGCCGCGTCTACGAGGCGACGCGCGCGGGCATCGACGGCATCGTCGGGATGATCCAGGAGCACAATCTCCCGGTGCGCTACCGGCGCGACGGCTGCATGGAGGTGCTCACCGACGCGCGCCGGGCCGAGGCGGCGCACGCGCGGGCGGAGCAGCTCGCCGGGTGGGGCATTCCGCTACAGTACCTGGACGGCGCGGCGCTCGCGAAGCGGCTCGGCGTCCGCGGGGCGGCCGGGGCCGTGCTGGACGCGACCGAGGGGCAGCTCAACGGGGTCGACCTGCTGCGCGGCCTGCGCCCGCTGCTCCTCGGGTGTGGGGTCGCCCTCCACGAGGACACACCGGTGCTCCGGATCCAGGAGGGGCGCACGATCGAGCTGACCACGCCGGGCGGGGTCGTCCGGGCGTCGGCCATCGTGCTCGCCACGAACGGCTACACGCCGCGGCTCGGCTACTTCAAGACCGGCATCTTCCCGCTGCACTCGCACGTGATCGCGACCGAGCCGCTCGACGCCGAGGCGCGCGCCGCGCTCGGCTGGGGGCAGGTCGCCGGCTTCAGCGACGACCACGACCGGATCGCGTACGCCAGCATGACCCCCGCCGGCGAGCTCGTGTTCGGCGGGGGCAGCAACGCGGCGTACGCCTACCTCTATGGGAACAAGACCTCCTACCCCGGCTCACCCGACTCGGCCGGGAAGGCGTTCGAGGCGATCCGGCGCCGGCTGGTCGGCTACTTCCCCGCGGCCGAGCGGGTCCGGATCGCGCACCGCTGGACGGGCACGCTCGGCATCACGATGAGCCGGATCTGCAGCATGGGGGTGCGCGGCGAGCACCGGAACGTGTACTACGCGCTCGGCTACAGCGGCCACGGCGTGACGCTCGGCAACCTCGCGGGCCGCGTGCTCTGCGACATTTACGCGGGCGACGACGCGCGGTGGCGGGACCTGCCCTTCTACATGTACCCGCTCGGGGGGGTCCCGCCCGAGCCGATCCGCTGGCTCGGCTATCACGCCTACACCAAGCTGACGGGGCGCTCGCCGCGCAAGGCGGCGTGAGCGCGGCGCCCGCGCGGCGCCCGCGCAGGCGCGGGGCGCGCCGCGTCAGGCGCGCGCGCGCGGAGCGCTTGCGTGGCCGGAGCGCGGGGCGCTATTCGAAGCGGGGCCATGTTCTGCGCGCGCTGCCACCGGGAGTACGACGCGGGCCATCGCTTCTGCCCCTACGACGGCGCGGAGCTCGCCGAGGCGCGGCGCGTCGACCTGTTCCGGTACAAGCCGACCCGGCTGCGGGGGACGATCCTCGGGGAGCGCTACGAGGTGCGCGGCTACCTCGGCAAGGGCGCGATGGCGCGCGTCTACCTCGCGATCGAGATCGAGACCGGGCAGCCGGTCGCGATCAAGGTCCTGGAGGCGTTCGCGGCCCGGGCGGAGCGGACGCGCGAGCGGTTCGTGCGCGAGGCGCAGAGCGCCGCGAAGATCGGGCACCCGAACATCGTCAAGGTGCTCGACGCCGGCACGCGCGCCGCCGACGGCGCGCCGTACATCGTCATGGAGTACCTCTTCGGCGAGTCGCTCGGCGACTGGCTCCGGCGCGAGCGCCGCATGGAGGCGGACCTCGCCGTCCCGGTGCTCTCCCAGGCCGCGTCCGGGCTCGCCGCCGCGCACCGGGTCGGCATCATCCACCGCGACGTGAAGCCCGACAACCTCTACCTCGTCGGCGCGCAGGGCGACCCGTACGCGGTCAAGGTGCTCGATTTCGGCCTGGCGAAGATCCAGGACGCCGATCACATCACGGCGACCGGCACCGCGGTGGGCACGCTCGAGTACATGGCGCCCGAGCAGGTCGTGAGCGACAGGCCCGACGCCCGCACCGACGTCTACGGGCTCGGGGTCGTCATGTTCCGGACCTTCACCGGCGAGCTCCCGTTCCCGCGCTCGGAGCAGTCCGAGCTCCTCGCCCGGCAGCTCGTGACCCCGCCGCCCCGCCCCTCGGAGAAGCGGAAGAGCATCGACCCGCAGCTCGAGTCGGTGATCCTGAAGGCGATCCGCAAGCGCCCGGAGAACCGCTATCCCTCGATGGAGGCGTTCCTGGAGGACCTCGAGCGCCTCGCGGGCGAGCGGGACGGGCCGCTCTCGGCGGACGAGCCGCTCCCCGAGCCGGACGACGTCTACGTCCCGCAGGGATCGTTTGCCAGGAACGCGGCGATCTACTTCTATAGGCGGCTCGGCATGGAAGCCCCACGCTTCGACTGAACCGAACACCACCTCCCGCGGGCGCTTCCCGCCACCCAGGAGATCCGTATTGCCATGGCCTACTCTGCTGCATTCCGATGTCTGACCGGCTGTCCCGGCAGCTACCCGCTGACGCAGCCCCTCTACCGTTGCCCGACCTGCGGCGGCCTGCTCGACGTCGCGCACGACATCGACGCGCTCCGCGACCGGAGCCCCGCGACGTGGATGAAGCTCTTCGACGAGCGCTACAAGCGCACGGTGTGGCCCTACGGCTCCGGGGTCTGGGGCAAGCGGGAGTGGGTCGCGCCCCAGGTCCCGGACGAGGCCATCGTGTCGATGGATGAGGGCGGCACGAACCTCTTCTGGGCGGACCGCTACGGCCGCTCGCTCGGGCTCGACGACGTCTGGGTGAAGCTCTGCGGCAACAGCCATACGGGGTCGTTCAAGGACCTCGGGATGACGGTGCTCGTCTCGGTGGTGAACAAGGCGATCCGCGAGGGCCTCGAGGTGCGCGCGATCGCCTGCGCGTCGACGGGGGACACGTCGGCCTCGCTCGCGGCGTACGGCGCGGCGGCCGGCCTGCCCGTGGTCGTGCTGCTGCCGCGGGGCAAGGTGTCGATGGCGCAGCTGGTGCAGCCGATCGCGTCGGGGGCCCTGGTGCTCTCGCTCGACACGGACTTCGACGGCTGCATGGCCATCGTGCAGCGGCTCTCGGCCGACGGCGTGGTCTACCTGGCGAACTCGATGAACGCCCTGCGCCTCGAGGGCCAGAAGACCGTGGCCATCGAGATCGTGCAGCAGTTCGACTGGACCTTGCCCGACTGGGTCGTCCTGCCGAGCGGCAACCTGGGCAACGCCTACGCGCTCTACGCCGGCTTCAAGATGCTGAAGGACCTCGGCCTGACGACGCGCTTCCCGCGCCTGTGCGTGGCGCAGTCGGCGCGGGCCAACCCGCTCTACCGGGCGTGGGCCGAGGGGCGCAGCGAGGTCGTGCCGATGAAGGCGGGCGAGACGCTGGCGAGCGCGATCCAGATCGGCAACCCGGTGAGCGCGCCGCGGGCGATGATGGCGCTCCAGGCGATGAACGGGGTCGCGGAGGAGGTGACCGAGGACGAGCTCTGCGACGCGGCGGCGCGCGCCGACCGGACCGGGATGTACACCTGCCCGCACACGGCGGTCGCCCTCGCCGCGCTGGAGAAGCTCGTGAAGAAGGGCCTCGTCGAGAAGCGCCAGCGGGTCGTCGTGGTCTCGACCGCGAACGGCCTCAAGTTCACGGAGTTCAAGGTGAAATACCACGAGCGCGCGCTCCCCGACGTGACGAGCCGGCTCGCCAACCCGCCGGTCGAGCTGCCGCCCGACTACGACCGCGTCCTCGCCGCGCTGGACAAACACGCCAAACACACCGCGCAGACCGGCAAGAAGGGTTGAGCGGCGCCGGCCCGCGGAGGCGCTGAGCGGCCGCGGCGTGCGTGGATCGGCGCGCCCGCCGACGTGGATCGGCGCGCCCGCCGATCGGGGGGCGGCGGGGGCTGGACTGGAGGCTGGACGGAGGGCTGGCGGGCCCGCGCGGGACAGCGGCGCGGGCGCGCCTTGACGCGCTCGATCCCCCCGGCATCCTCGTCCGGCAGAGGCCTCCGTGGACATCCGCCACCGCACGCTGCTCTCGTTCGCCCCGCTCCTGACGGTGGCGGTCGCGCTGGCGGTCTTCCTCCCCCTGGTCAACGCGACGCTCTCGCGGATCTCCGCGCAGCAGCTCGCTCTCCTCGGCGATCTCGTCGACCTGCAGGACATGGAGCTCGCGGTGATCACCCAGCGCGAGACCGTCGGCGAGGCGCTGCGCGGGCTCGACGTCTCGCCGTACACGACCGATGACGCGTCCCGCCGGGACCAGACGCTCGTCCATTTCAACCGCGCGCGGGGCGAGCGGGGCTCGCCGCAAGAGCGGCTGTGGCAGCACCTCGGCGCGGTGTACGCGGAGCTCGACGCGCAGCACGCGGCGATCTTCGACGCGATGCAGGAGGGCGACGCGGCGCGGGCGACGTCGGTGTTCTACGGCGAGGCCCAGGAGCTGACCTTCGTGCTCCTCTCGAGCGCGCGGGCGGGCCAGGCGCAGCACAAGGAGGCGCTGAGCGAGCTCGAGGCGAGGGGCCGCACGCTCAAGCAGCGCGCCCTGATCGGGCTCGCCGCGGGCGTGGGCGGCAGCATCCTCCTGGCGCTGACCTTCGGCTGGCTCCTGAGCCGCGAGATCGTGCGCCCCATCGAGCGCCTCGCCGCGGACGCCGCGCGCTACGCCTCGGGCGACGTCTCCGGGGAGCTCAGCCCCGCCGGAAAGATAAAGCAAATCAAGCGCTTGCGAGACGCCTTCCAGCACCTGCTCGGCGTCACCCTGGCGCGGCAGGACCGGCTCCAGCAGGCGTACGCGGACGTCTCGGACCGGGCGGCCCGCGAGCAGCAGCTCCGGGAGACGGTGCAGGCCCTCAACGAGGATCTGGAGCGCGCCAAGGGCGAGCTGGAGCGGCGCGTGGCGGAGCGGACCGCGGAGCTGCTCGTGGCCAACGAGCGGCTCCAGGTCGAGCTCGCCGAGCGCGGCCGCGCGGAGGCGGCGCTGAAGGCGAGCGAGGAGCAGCTCAGGCAGCTGAACGAGGCGCTGGAGCAGCGGGTCGTCGAGCGGACGGCGGAGCTCGCGGCGGCCCAGCGCCAGGTCCTCGACACGGCGAGGCGCGCCGGCATGGCGGAGATCGCCACGAACGTGGTGCACAACATCGGCAACGTGCTGAACACCGTCAACGTGTCCGCCAAGCTCATCGGGGAGGAGCTCGGCGGCCTCAAGCTGGAGAAGCTCGAGCGGGCGGCGCAGCTCCTTGCGAGCCACCGGGAGGACCCCGGGCGGTTCCTCACCGAGGACGAGCGCGGGCGGCACCTCATCGCCTACCTGGAGGCGCTGTCCGCCGCGCTGGAGGGCGATCGGCGGCGCATCCTGCGCTACGTGGACCAGCTCGAAAAGAGCGTCGACCACATCAAGGACATCGTCCGGACGCAGCAGACCTACGCCGGCACCACCGCGGTGGTCGAGCCGGTGCAGCTCTCGGAGCTCCTGGAGGACGCCCTCCGGATGAACGACGCGGCGCTCTCGCGCCCGCACCTCAAGGTCGTGCGAGAGCTCGCGTGCCCGCGCCCGGTCTACGTCGACAAGCACAAGCTCTTGCAGATCCTGATGAACCTCATCAGCAACGCGAAGCACGCGATGGACGAGCTGCCCGGCAGGGAGCACGAGCTCACGCTGCGGGTCGAGGCGCGCGGGGCGGGCAGGGACGGCGCGGTGCGGATCTGCGTGCAGGACACGGGGGTGGGCATCGCGAAGGAGCACCTGACGCGGATCTTCTCCCACGGGTTCACGACGCGCAGCGGCGGCCACGGCTTCGGGCTGCACAGCTGCGCGCTCGCCGCCGAGGAGATGAGCGGGGTGCTGTCGGCGACGAGCGACGGCGTGGGGCGCGGGGCCACCTTCACGCTCGAGCTCCCGGTGCGGCTCGGGGGCGCCGCCGCCGAGCGCGCGGCGGGGCCGTGAGCGGCCGGCGTCGCGCGGCCGCCGCCCGCTACCCGCGCCGCCGCGCGCGGCGCCGCCTCGGCCTGCCGCGGGCGCCCGCGGACGTCATCGCCTCGGCGATGCCGTTCTGCAGGGTGTTGTGCGTGACGATCCCGCTCAGGTCGACGCCGAGCTCGACGAGCGTCGTGGCCACGTCGGGGCTCAGGCCCGTGATGATCACCTCCGAGCCGAGCAGGCGCACCGCGGTGGCGGCGCTCAGGAGCTCGTCGGCGCACTGGCCGTCGATCTGCGGCACCCCGGTGATGTCGAGGATCGCGACGCGCGCGCGGCGGGACGCGACGCCGCGGACCAGCGTCTCCTGCACGCGGCGCGCCCGCTGCGCGTCGAGGGCGCCGACGAGCGGCATCACGACGATGTCGTCGCTGATGGGGATGAGCGGGGTCGACAGGGCCGCGAGCATCTCGTTCTGCGCCCGCAGCGCCTCCTCGCGGGCGCGCCGCGCCTCGGTCTCCGCCGCCGCGCGCTTGCGCTCGGTGACGTCCCGCACGATCACGACCGCCTCGGCGCGGTCGCTGCCGGCGATCCGGACCTCGTAGTCGCGCGTGCCCTCGCGGACCTGCTCCTGGTACTCGAAGACGTGCGTCGCCTCGTCGGCGAGCGCCCGGCCGACGAGCTCGGTGATCTGCTCCGCCACGCCGGCGGGGAACACGTCGGCGACGTGCCGGTGCAGGAAGTCCTCGGCGCGGAGCGACGGCCTCGACTCCCGGGACGCCTTGAAGTCGAGGCAGATGCCGTCGCTGCTGAGCCGGAGGATCGTGTCGGGGATGGCGTAGAGCAGCGCGCGGTTGTTCGCCTCGCTCCGGCGCAGGGCGGCCTCGACGCGCTTGCTGCCGATGAAGTGTCCGGCCTTGGCGGCGATCGCGAGCAGCACGTCGAGCAGCCCCGGGTCGGGCTCGCGCGGCTCGGCGTCCATGAGCTCCAGCACCGCCGCGACCTGCGCGTCGGCGCGGACCGCGATGGGGAGCTCGACCGCGAAGCGGAGGCCGGCGCCGCGCGCCGCCAGCGCGCGCGGGTCGTCCTCGACCGCGTCGAGGTCGCAGAACCAGGTCGGCTCCCCCTGGGCGAGCGCGCGGCCGGGCAGCCCCGCGTCGAGGGCGAGCTGCGCGCCCCGGGTCGCCGCCTCGAGCGCGGCGGCGTCGTCGGGCGCGGCGCTCCACGTGTGCTCGCAGCGCAGGCCGCCGCTCTCGCCGTCGCCGAGCCACAGGGCGGCGAACCGGAAGCCGAGCGTCTCCCCGAGCGCGCCGAGGAGCGCGAGGATGCCCTCGGACAGCGTCGTCGACTCGACGAGGATCCTCGTCACCGTGTACTGCGCCGACACCTTGTGGTTCGCCTCGGACAGGGCACGGCGCTGGTTCCACTTCTCGGTGAGCGCGTAGGCCATCTGCCGGACCTCGTTCGGGTCGAACGGCTTGGCGAGGATGAGCAGGTTGTCGGTGTTCCCGAACCGGGTGGCGATCTCCTCCCAGGAGTAATCCGAGTACGCCGAGCAGATGACCGCCTGGATGGCGCCGTCCTCCTGCCAGATGCGCGAGAGCGTCTCGATGCCGTCCCACCCCGGCGGCATGCGCACGTCGACGAAGGCGAGGGCGTACGGCGCGCCGCGCTGCCGCGCCTCGCGGACCTTCTCCAGCCCCTCGGCGCCCTGGGTCGCGGTCGTGAGCTCGAACCTCACCGGCCGCCGGCCGGGCGGCTCGCGGAACAGCGCCGACTCGAGGCGGTCGAAGGTCGACGCCTCCGCGTCGGACCGGAGGATCCTGCGGAAATCCTCGTGGATGGCCTCGTTGTCGTCGATCAGCAGAATGCGCCGGTTCTGCTGCCACCTGGGGTCCCGCATGGCCTCTTCCTCGGAGCGTGAATCCAGGTCCTACCCGTCCCTGGAGCGTGAGGTCCAGGTCCTACTCGCCCCTGGCGCGTGAGGTCCAGGCCCTATTCCGGCGGCGGCGGGTCGCCCTCGGCCGGCGGAGCGGGCGTCGGCCGCGCCCGCGGCTCGGGCGACTCGTCCTCGGTGGACGGCGGCGGCGGCATCGGCGGGGGCATCGCCGGCGGCGGGCTCCCCTGCTCCTCGCTGTCCCGCGCCGGGGCCTCCGAGGGGCCGAGGGGCAGGTTGACGCCGCCGGGCTTCCTCGTGGTCGCGGCCGAGCTCGGCGCGTCGGCCTTGCCGCGGCCCCGCGCCGCGGGCGAGTCGGCGGCGTGCGGATCGAACCGCGGCCGCTTCAGCACGCCGTGGACGTGCCAGCCGTAGAAGCCGTCCGAGCGCTTCGACCGCTTCATCTTGGGCTGCTGCATCTCGATCAGCCCGGGCACGTTCGACCCCGGCGCGCCGAGCAGCGACTTGGTGAGGTCGTTCTTCGACCGGTAGGCGTCGTTGAACTTGAAGCGCACGTAGAGGTCCGCCGTGGAGTTGTTCCACGGCTCGCGCATGGTGACCTTGCCGTCGCCGTCGAGCTCGAGGTCCTGGCCGTTCGCGGACATCTTCGTGACCTTGAGGACGCCGTCCTTCGCCTCGGCCGACAGGACGAGCTCGCCCAGCTTGGCCTCGGGCAGCGCGATGAGCCCCTGGATCTTCGTCTTGCCGTCGCCGACCGAGACCTCCTTGGCCGAGACCTCGAGCGCGCCGCTCGCCTTGTTGAACTTGCCGTCGGGCGCGCTGAGATCGAGGTTCGCGCTCAGCGTGCCGGCGATCGGCAGGCCGAGGATGTCCCCGAGCGGCCCCACCTGCGCGAGCTCCACGTCCGCGACCTCGACGTGCACGTCGCCGCCCGACTTGCCCATCGGGACCACGCCCTCGACCTCCCCGCCGAACACGCTCGCCCAGAACGAGACCCGCATCCGCCCGATCAGGAGGGGCAGGATCTTCACCCGGGCGTGCGCCTCCTCGATCTCGATGACGCTCGGCTTCGGCGCGCTGTCCTTGGCGGCGTCGCCCGAGGTGGAGGTGAAGGCGGCGGCGCCGGTCGGCCTGCCCGAGCCGGGCTCGTTCGGCGGCAGGATGAGCCGCACGCCCTTCATCTCCACGCCCGTGAACCAGTACGCGTCGAGCTCGTCGATCTCGAGGCGCTGCGGCGGGCCGGAGCCCCGCTTCTGCTGCGCGCGATCGAACTCGGCGATCAGCCGGTCCTTGAGCCGGTCGTACGGGAACGTGAGGTAGCCGAAGAGGCCCAGGCAGAAGAGGTAAAAGAGCGGGTAGGCCGCCCACTTCGCGATCTTGACGAGCCGCGCCTTCATGGCTCTTGCTCCTCCTGCTCGTCGGCGGCCGGCGGCGCGGACGGCGCGGGGCTCGCCGGCTGGGGGTCGCCCTTCCGGTCGAACGCGGAGACGCCGAGCTCCACCTCGTACGAGTCCGGCTCGCCGGCGCGCGGCTTGATGTTCAGCTTCGTCACCGCGACCGGGTGGCCCGAGGTCTCGATGCGCTCGAGCATCTTGGCGAGGCCGAGCATCCCGATCCTGTGCATCTTCACCACCGTGACCCGCTCGGTGTACTTCTTGCCGTGCGGGACGTCGGGGCGATCCTGCGACTCGGCCGCGGTGAGCCCCTGCTGCTTCGCCGCGTCCTCGATGAAGCCGGCGAGGGCCGGCGCCGGCCGCGCGTAGCGCGCGAGCAGCGCGTCCTTCTGCGCCTTCCGCTCGCTGACCTTCCCCGAGGCCTCGTAGATCTGCTGGAGCAGGTCGCGGATCTCCTGGTTGTCGGCGCGCCTGCCGGAGGCGATGCTCGCGAGCCCGATCGGCACGGCCAGGAACACGAGCACCCCCAGGAATCCGACGAGGAGGGTGAGGAGCCGGCGCTCGCGCGGCTCCAGCTTGTCGAGTCGCTCGCGGAGCGTCATCGCGATCCCTCTGGCTTCTCCGGCGCGCCCGCCGAGGCGCTGTCCGCCGCGTCGGCGCCGGTCTTCTTCTTCTTCTTGTCCTCGCACTTGAGATCCAGCTCGAGGACGTACTTGTGCTTGCCCTCCGTGAACTGGCTCGTCCGCCCGACCTTCACGTCGCGGAAGCAGCGGTGTTCCTTCATGTGATCCGCGATGATCTGCGCGTCCGACACCGACGGGACGACGCCCTGGAGGGTCACGTGCCCGCGGTTCACGTCGAGCTCGAGCACGTCGTGGGTGATCTCCTTCGGCACGGCCTTCGAGAGCTGCACCATGACGTCGAAGGCGTCGACGCGGGGCATCGGGTCCTCGTCGGCCGCGCCGGGGCCCTGGTCGAGCAGCTCGCGGGCCCTCACCGGGTCGCTCGTCTCCTCGCCGAGCACGTCGTGCGAGGCGGTCGCGAGCGAGGCGAGCAGGAGCTCCCGCTCGGTGCTCAGGGTGCGCAGCTCCGCGACGATGGAGAACCCGAAGCTCAGCGCGATGACGGTGCCGAGGCCGGCGAGGATCGGGATCTTCTCGCGCAGGAACGGGTAGCTGCGCTCGGCCTCGAGCGCGCCCTTCCTCAGGTTGAACCCCTTGGTCTTCGGCGTCAGCCCGAGCGCCAGCCCGAGCGCCTTGGCGAAGCGGGGCAGCGCCGCGGCCTGCTCCGGCGTGAGCCCTTCGACCCGAGGGGCCGGCAGCGGCAGGATCGTGAGGCCGAGCTGGGTGGACAGGAACACCTCGGCGCCCTGCGCGCTCGCGCCGCCGCCGACGAGGTACATCCCGGCGAGCGGCTCGCCGCCGAGGTTGCGCCAGGCCGCGAGCGTCTGGCGGAGCTCGCGCGCGAGCGCCGGCGCCGTGCCGGGGAGCCCGGCCGTCCCCCGCGACAGCGTCCGGGCGAAGACCGGCTCCCCGGCGGAGAGGATCACGATCTCGGACGTGAGGTGGTCGAGGTCGAGCAGCGCGATCGGCACGCTCGCGCCGGCGGGCGAGGGCGAGGCGAGCTCCGGCATCACGGCCTCGAGGTTGGCGAGCGCCACCGCGCCGAGCGCGACGCGCTCCGGCTCGAAGCCGAGCGCCTCCTTCACGACGGCGATGCGCTCGCGCACGTCGTCGGCGCGCGCGATGGCGGCGAAGACCGGCAGCGTCTCGACGCTGGGCGGCCGCTTGAGCAGGCGGTAGTCGAAGACCGCGTCCTCCATCTCGAACGGCACCGTGGCCTCGAGCTCGAAGCCGAGGACGTTCTCGACCTCCTTCTGCGCGGCCGCGGGCAGGTCGAGGCGGCGGTAGAACGACTTCTCCCCGGAGATCGCGATCGCGGCGGCGTCGGGGCGGAGGAGCCCCACCGCGGCGCGGATCGCCTCGGCCTCGGAGACCGCGTCCGTGATGGGCGCCTCGCCGAGCGCCTCGACGAAGACCTTCCTGTACGAGGTGCGGATGAGCGCCGTCCGCACCACGGATTTCCCAGCATCTATCCCGAGCAGCCTGTGCATTTCCGCGCTTCTTCCCGGAGGGGTGTCCTATTCGATGCGATAGTAGATGATCGTCCCGGCGGGGTTCGACCGTACCTGTTGTTCGTACGATTCCGGCGTCGGGGGGGCGCCGGTCGAGCCGCCGTTCCGCGGGTCGGGGTTGCCCCCACCGCCAGCGGGATCCTTGTTCGGATCGGTATCGGTGATCTTCGTCGCCCCGGTGAGATCGACCACCGCGTGGATGCGCACGCGCGTCTCACGCTTGTTCCCCGGGACGACGCCGTCGGCATAGATGCTCAGGAAGTTGCTCCTGTTGCCGAGGGCCTTCGTGGCGTTCGGCTTGAACTTCACCGCCTCGACGCCCATCGCCTTGAGCTGCTGGCCGAGCATCGCCCCGAGCGTATTGCCGGCCTTCTGGGTCATGGCGTCGACGAAATCCTTGGGGGTGGGGAAGAGGATGCCCCCGGTCATGCTCTGCACGAGCGACGCCACGGTCAGGAACGCCGTCTGCTGGTTCACGTCGGTGCAGAGCGGCGTCGCCGCGACGTCCACGAAGTCGGCGCTGCAGGTGAGCGTGAGGAGCATCTGCGCGTTCGCCGACGTCGCGTTCACCTTCTGCTTCCGGTTGCCCCAGACGGTCAGCACCCGCTTGTCCGGGTTGTTCGGATCCGGATCGACGAACGTCGCCCAGAAGTCGTCGCCCATGCCCCGGATCAGCCGCAGCTCCTCGAACGAGTCGAAGGGGGCGTTCTTGCGCACGTAGGGGAGGCCAACCGTCTGGTAGAAGCTGTCCTCGGCGCCGGTGGAGCTCGGGGCGTTCGTCGACGTGTCGCAGACGAACGTCTGGTCGCCGGGGTCGGCCCAGTCGACGAGCGCGCTGCAGATGGTCGCGCGATCCGAGAACTGGCCGTCGCCGTCGCGCTCCTCGAAGAGCGCGTTGTACTGCGGGGGGCTCATCAGGCTGATGAGCTGCGCCCCCACGGCGATCTGATCCGCGATGCCGCCCACGTCGTCGGCGGCGCGGTTGATGTTGATCTTCGAGTCCTCGTCGACGATCTTGAGCTCGAAGCGGCCGCCGCCAGTGAGCCCGAGGTTCTTGCCCGCCGCCGCGCTGGCCGCGGCCTCGTCGGGCGGCGCCGCGCCCGGCTCGGTGAGCTGCGCGTTGAACGGGCCGAGGAACATGTCGGTGAACTTCCAGACCGGCACCTGGAAATTCCCCTTGAGGCCGATGATCGCGAGCATCGGCCCGATCGTCTGGCTGACGCTCGGCTCGGAGGCGATGAGCATCCGCGACAGGTTCACGGCGCTCCGCGCGTAGTACTCGGCCCGGAGCGCGTCGCGATCGGCGAGCGCCGCCGAGAGCTCGGTGGAGGTCTCCTCCTGGAGCTCGGTCAGGAACACGGTGAGCACCGTGATCGCGCCGAGCACCATGACCAGCGCCACGCCCCGCCGGTCGCGCCGCCTCCGGAGGCGGCGGCGCGCGCGCCCGCCCGGCGGGGTGGGGGCGGCGCGCTCCTCGGCGTGGGGGCTCTCCGGGTGGCTCATGGCTCAGTTGGCCCCGAAGGCGATGGGGACCTGCATGGCGATGGGCACCTTCGTCTCGAACTTGATGGGCTCCCCGCCCGGCCCGCCGTTCAGGACCAGCGTCACCCACACCTGCGACGGGAGCCGCTCGAACTGCGCCGCCGGTTGCGTCGAGTCCCACGAGTCGACCCACTCCCCGGTGACGGGGTCGAGGTAACGGACATTGAAGCTCTCGATGTCCTCGGCGAGCACGTTGACGACGCCGCCCCTCGTCGGCTCGAGATCGATGAACTTCGCCTCTCGGCGCACGAGATCGAGCTTGTCGCGCTCCGGGTCGCGCGAGCCGAAATAGCCGATCTCGCACTGGTCCGACTCGTGCGCGTTCCTGAGCAGCCTCCGGTGCGCGAACGCGGTGAAGTCGACGCGATCCGCGGGCGACGAGTCCTCTCCGGTGAACGCCGTGAGCCGTACCGCGATGTTCTTGTCGGCCGGCTGGTGCCGGGACAGAAAGGCCGCCTGGAGCTCGCGCGAGATGCGGGCGATCGCCCCGCGGCCCTGGTGGTAGCGGTCGCTGATGCGCGAGATGCCCGCGCGCGACCGGCTCATGCCGTCGAACGCGCCGTAGATGAGCGTCCCGATGATCGCCAGGATGGCGACCGAGACGAGGACCTCGAGGAGCGTCACCCCGCCCGCGCGCCGGCGGCGCCTGCGGAGCGAGCTCGCCGTCCGCGCCGTCGCGGTCATTGCCCGCCTCCCTGGCCCGTGCCGCCGCCCGCGCCGGTGTCCTCGGGCTGGCCCATCTGCGGCACCGTGACCCACTGCACGAGCTCGAGCGCGTGCTCCTGCGCCCCTTGCTGCCACGTCAGCCGGACCGTCACCCGCCGCGCGCTCGCCTCGAAGATCGGCTGGAGCGTCGGCGCGAGCATGTCGATGAACGGCTGCAGGAGCCCAGCGATCCCGCCGGCGGGCTCGCCGCCCCCCGCGCCGCCGGGCGCGCCGACCAGCGACTGCGCGAGGTCGTCGAGGCTGCCGCTCGGGGCGGCGGAGCCGCTCGACTCGGCCGGCTTGGTGAGCTGGCCGAGCCCCTCGAGGTTCGTGTCGAGATCGAGATCGCCGTACTTGGGCTCGGGCATCTCCGGCTTCTCGATGCGCCAGGAGCACTTGATGGAGGTCGACTCGTCGCCCTCGCAGCACGGCCCGTTGTCGGCCTCGTCGAGCATCGGCAGGCCGTCCCGGGCGAGCCGCTCCTCGATCTCGGTCATCTTGCAGCGCGCGAGCCCGTTCGCGAGGCTGATGTTCCGCGCGTGCGCCGCCGCCGAGAAGGCGCCGGCCTGGGCGGAGAGGATCGCGGTGAGCCCGAGGCCGAGGATGGCCACCGCCACCATGATCTCGAGCAGGGTGAAGCCGCGGGCGCGCATCAGAACCCCGTGTCCTCGCGCTCCGACTCCTCGGCGTCGTCGCGCGGCCGCGGCATGCTCACCTTGCCCCGCCGGATCTCGGTCTTGCCGGTGAGCGGCGAGACGAGCACCGTCATCACGGAGTCCTCGGTCTCCTCGCCGCCGAGCGAGAGCTGGATGGCCGCCCGCTCGGTCTGGCCGCCGGGCCAGAAGTAGAGGTAGGCGCGCCCCTCGGTCGCGGCCTCGTCCTGGTGCCCGGTCTCCACCTGGAGGAAGCGGACGCCGCTCGAGAGCTCCTTGCCGGGCTTCTCGCTCGACGGGTCGAAGCCGAACGCCTTCGCCGGCTGGAACGACGGGCGCGGCGCGCGCGGCCCCTTCAGGATCGCCTCGGCCTCCGCCACCGCCGCCTTCTCGGCCTCGGTCGCCGCGGCGGCGCCGCCGGTCCGGTCGTTCCTCTCGACGACGAGCTCGCCCGTGGACTCCTCGAGCACGATCATCCGCTCCTCGAAGTCGAAGACGAGCCGCATCGGCTTCGACTTCGCGTTGGCGTGGGCGTAGGCGACCCGCACGGCGCCCGCGAGCAGCGCCGCGCTCCGCTTCAGCCGGGCGCTCGTGACCGCGCCCATGCCGAGGACCACCGAGCCGCTGATGAGCGCGATCACCGTGACGGCGATCAGCACCTCGACCAGCGTGACTCCCCTCGTGCGCAGGCGGCGTGTCATGGGCGCTCCCTCCGCGTCGGCGTCACATCTCCGCGATCTTGTTGATCTCGGACTGCCTCATGTTGTCCCGGATGTCGTCCGGGGAGCCTTCTTTCTTGTCCTTGCCGAGCGAGTAGACGCGGATCTCGCTCTCCTCGCACTTGATCCGGTACGGCTGGCCCCAGGGGTCGTCCGTCTTGTTGGCGTCGATCTGCTTCGCGCTCACCAGCGCTTGCAGGGTCGGGCAGCCCTCGCCGCCCCCGCCGAGGTTCTGGTACTGATCCGCCGCGGTCTTGATGACCGACGCGCCGGTGTAGGCGCTCCTGACCTTCGCGGCCTCGAGCTTCGGCCACAGCACGAGCGTGGCGCCGCCGGCGATGATCGCCATGATCGTCACCACGATCAGGACCTCGACCAGGGTCACGCCCCGCGAGAGTCCCCGGCCCAACCTTCGAATCGTCTTCGCCCTGTTCGCCCTGTTCGTCTCCATGTCCCTCACTCCACCCTGTCAAGCCCGCCGATTTCGCCGTCCGGACCGTCGCTCATCAGATCGTATCCCTCCGGGTCCCTCCTGCCAGGGCAGGTGAGCCGGAGCGGCCTCCCCCAGGCGTCGACCGGATCGATCGCGAGGTATCCCTCGCGCTTCAGCTCTTCCAGCGAAGCCGGGCACCGCCGCTCGTGGTCGGCGCGGTACAGCGTGATGGCCCCGTGGACGACGGACAACGTGGCGCGCGTCGATCGAATTCCCACGAGCCGCCGCTCGCGCGCGCCGAGCAGCAGGAGCAGGACCGCCATCCCGAGGCCGGCCGCAAACGGCCGCACGCGCGCCATGCCGCTCCTGCGGAAGAGCCCGCCGCCGCGCTCCCACGGGAAGAAGATCGTGCTCTCTCGCTGCCTCCTGCGCCCCATGGAGCCCCCTACCCGACGAAGTTCGACATCTGCATGAGCGGCATGAGGATGGATATCGCGATGAACGCGACCGTGCCGCCCATGATGACGATCATGAGCGGCTCGAGCAGGCTCGTGAGCACCTGGACGCGGGTCTCGACCTCGGAGTCGTACGCGTTGGCGACGTTCTCGAGCATCGCCTCGAGCTGCCCGCTCCGCTCGCCGATGGCGATCATGTGGATGACGATGGGCGGGAACCGGCCGCTGCGCTTCAGCGGATCGGCGATGCTCTGGCCCTCGCGGATCGACCCGATCGCGTCGGCGATGACCTTCTCCAGGGCGGCGTTGCCGAGCACGCTGCGCACGATGTCCATGGCGCTGAGGAGCGCGACGCCCGACGAGAGCAGGGTCGCGAGGGTCCGCGCGAAGCGCGCGATGGAGAGCATCTGGATGAGCTTGCCGAAGATCGGCGCGCCCAGCACGAACGTGTCCCAGCGGAGGCGCCCCTTCGGCGTGCGCAGCCAGCGGCGGAACCCGTACACCGCGCCGACCAGCATGACGATCACGAGCCACCAGTAGCTCGCGGCGAACTCCGAGGTGCCGATGAGCGCCGAGGTGTACCAGGGCAGCGTCTGGTCCATCGACGAGAAGATGTCCTTCACGTTCGGCACGACCGCGATCATGAGGACCGAGATGAGCCCGATGCCGATGATCGCCATGAGCGCCGGGTAGGCGAGGGCCGCGGTCACCTTGCCCACGAGCTTCGCCTGGTTTTCCATGAAGACGGTCAGGCGGAGCAGCACGCCCTCGAGCGTGCCGGACGCCTCGCCGGCGCGCACCATGCTGACGTAGAGCGGCGGGAAGACCGTGGGGTGCCCCTCCAGCGCCTTCGCGAAGCTCGTGCCCTCGCGCACCTGCTCGCGCACCTGCGTGAGGGTCCGCTTCAGCGACTCCTTCTCGACCTGCTCGATGAGCGCGTTGAGCGACTCGAACAGCGGGATGCCGGCGCCGATGAGCGTCGCGAGCTGGCGGGTCATCATGGCGACCTCGGACGTCGAGGGGCGGCCCGCGAACGCGAAGAGCTTGAGATCCCGCTTCGCCTTCGCCTTCGCGGCCTGCTCCTCGGTCGCGCCGGTGAGCATGATGCCGTCCTTGCGCAGGGCGGCCCGCAGGGCCTTCGCGTTCTCCGCGTCGCGGACCCCTTTGACCGGCTTGCCGGTGCCGACGAGGATGCCTTTGTATTCGAATACCGCCACGGCCTTCCCTACTCGTCGACGATGACGTCTTCCTGCGTCGCCGCGAGGACCTCCTCGACGGTGGTGATGCCCAGGAGCACCTTTCGTGCCCCGTCGTCGCGGAGCGTATCCATCCCCTGCGAGATGGCGACCCGCTTGATGGTCTGCGCGTCCGCGCTCTTCAGGATGAGCGGGCCCACCGCGTCGTCGATGACCATCAGCTCGTAGATGCCCCGCCGGCCGACGAAGCCCTTCTGGTTGCAGGCGTCGCAGCCGCCCGGTTTGTAGAACACGGCCCGGTCGATGTCCTGCCCGATGTAGTCGTATTTCTGCCCGTGCACGCTGTAGCGGTTCGACAGCTTCCGCCGCGCCTTCCAGGCGAGCCGGTCCTGGTCGAGGCCGAGCTGCTGGAGCTCGTAGTCCGACGGGCGGTAGGGGACCTTGCACGCCGAGCAGAGCAGGCGCACGAGGCGCTGGGCGAGGATGCCGATCACGCTGCTCCGCACGAGGAACGGCTCGATCTCCATCTCGACGAGGCGCGTCACGGCGCCGGCCGCGTCGTTCGTGTGGATGGTCGAGAGCACGAGGTGGCCGGTCAGCGACGCGTGGATGGCGATCTCGGCCGTCTCCTTGTCGCGGATCTCGCCGACCATGATGACGTCCGGATCCTGGCGGAGGAAGGCGCGGAGCGCCGAGGCGAAGGTGAGCCCGATCCCGGGGTGGACGTGGATCTGATGGATGCCGCCGATCTCGTACTCGACCGGGTCCTCGGCGGTGAGGATGTTCCGGCTCGGCTCGTTGATCCGGTTGAGGCAGGCGTAGAGCGTCGTCGTCTTGCCGCTGCCGGTCGGGCCGGTGACGAGGATGATGCCGTCCGGCCGCTGGATCAGCCCGTCCATGAGGGCGTACTCGCGCGGCGCGAAGCCGAGGTCGTCGAGCCCGAGCAGGACCGACGCCTTGTGCAGGATGCGCATCACGATCCGCTCGAAGCCGCGGCTCGTCGGCACCGTCGAGACGCGGATGTCGACGCTCTTTCCCGCGATCTTCAGGGTGATGCGGCCGTCCTGGGGGAGCCGCTTCTCGGCGATGTTGAGCGACGCCATGATCTTCACGCGGGCGATGATCGGCGCCATGAACTGCTTCGAGGCGCGCTTCGCGACGTAGAGCTCGCCGTCGATCCGGTAGCGGACGACGACGTCGCGCTCCTCGGGCTCGATGTGGATGTCGCTCGCCCGCTCGCGGACCGCCTGCGCGAAGAGGCCGTTGACCCAGGCGATGATCGGGGCGTCGTCGTCCGAGTCGATGATGTCGACGAGGTTGTCCTCCTCGAGCGCCTGGTCGCCCTCGAGCTTCGTGCCGCCGTCCTCCTTGCGCTCCCAGATGCGGTTGATCGCGTTCAGCACCGCGTCGCTCGTGGCGACCGCGATCTCGACCGGCTTGCCGAACAGCGCCCGCACGTCGTCGATCGCGGTCGTGTCGAGGGGGTCGGCGACCGCGCAGTAGACGACCCCGTCGTGCTCGGAGAGCGGCAGGATCTTGTGCTGCTTGGCGTACGTGATCGGCACCCGGCTCGCGAGCTCGAGCGGCACCGCGTCGATGTCGATGCGCGGGAGGAGGCCGACCTCGCACTCCTCCGCGAGCGCCCTCGCGATGCTCGCCTCGTCGGCGATGTTGGACGAGACGAGCAGGTCCGCGAGCGGCTGACCGCGCTCGCGGACCGTGTCGAAGAGCGGCACGAGCCGCTCCGCGGAGACGACGCCCCGCCGGACCAGGATCTCGCCGAGGTACTGCTGCTGCTGCATGCTCATTCGACGCGCTCCATCTGCCGTCCGCCGGGCGGGCGTCGCACGGGGCGCGGCGGCGGCGGCGCTCCGTTCTGCGGCGGGGGCATGTCGCCGTCCATCTCGACCATACCAGGGGCCATCGGCCCTGCGGCCGCGCCGGCCTTGCCGCCGAACGTCGGCAGCCCGACCGGCTCGACCGGCGTGTGATCCTGCGGCCTCCTCGGCCGCGCCTCCTCCTCGAGGCGCGCCCGCTCCTCCTCGGTCAGGATCGACTGCCGGATGTCCTCGACGAGCCCGTTCGCCCGGCTGAAGTCGCGCGGCGGCTCCCAGGCGGCGCTGTCGCTGAAGACGAAGTAGCGGTCGATGAACTCCTGCCGCTCCTGCATCTTGCGCTCGAAGATCGCCCGGAGGTCCTCCTGGTCGCGGATGACGTACGGCGTCAGGACGAGCAGGAGGTTCGTCTTCGCCACCTCCTTGACCCGCTGCCGGAACAGGAACCCGAGCACCGGGATGTCGCCGAGCACCGGGATCTTGGTCTCCCGGGTCTGCATCGAGTCGCGCACGAGGCCGCCGATCACCACGGTCTGCTGATCCCGGACCACGAGGGTCGTGCTCGCGGTGCGCTTGTTGATGGGGATCGCGCCGAGCGCCCCGAGCGGCGCGCCGGCGTCCGAGATCTCCTCCGTGAGCTCCAGCCGCACCTGGTCCGAGTCGTTGACGTGGGGGATGACCTTGATCTTCGTGCCGACGTCCTGGCGCGCGGCCTGGCCGCCGAGGCCGCCGAGCAGGCCGCCGAGGCCCCCGAGGCCGCCGAGCGCGCCCGCGGCCCCCGCCGCGCCGCCCGCCAGGCTCGCGAGCTGGTTGAGCCCGCCGCCGCCCACGTTGGTCTGGAGCGGGATGTTCTGGCCGATCGAGATCTCGGCCGCCACGTTGTCGGTCGCGAGGATGTGCGGCGTCGCGAGGATGTTGGAGTCGCCGTCCTGCGCCAGCGCGTGGAGGACGATGCCGAAGGCGGGGATCGACAGGCCCGTCCCGAAGATGTTGCTCGAGCCCGGGATCTCGGCGCCGCGGACGCCCAGCGCGAGCGCGCCGAGCTCGGTCGGCAGGCCGCCGACCGAGGGCACGACGTTGTTGCCGCCGTAGATGATGCCCTGGCCGTTGGCGGCGTCGAACGGCGCGCCGGCGTGGTAGCCGATGCCGAAATTGAGCGAGCGCTTGACGTCCACGTCCATGATCACGGCCTCGATGAACACCTGCCGCCGGGGCTCGTCGAGCTGGTCGATCACGGTGCGCAGCTGGGCGTAATCGTGGGGCGACGAGGTGATGAGGAGCTTGTTGCTCGCCTCGTCGCAGGTGACCTTGACCTGGCCCTCGAAGATGTCGTCGGTCGAGCCGGGCACCGGGGGGGCGTTGCGCGCCGCGCCCCTGCCGCCCACGGCCGCGCCGCCGCCGCCGCCGGCGCTCCCGCCGAGGACCTGGTTCAGCGTCGCGGACAGCTCCTTGCAGCCGGCGTGCTGGAGCGAGAGCACGTGGACCTGCCCCTCGCCCGTCTGCGGCACGTCGAGGCGCTTCAGGATGCCGAGGACGCGCAGGTAGTCCGGCTCGCTGGCGGTGATGATGAGCGAGTTGGTCCTGTCGTCCGCGATGATGCGCGCGCCGGTGCCGCCGGCGCCGGGGGCGCCGCCCCTGCCGGGCCTGCCCCCGCCGCCGCCGGCCCTGGGGTCGACGATCTCGTTCAGCTTCGTCGCGACCTCCGCGGCGGAGCCGTAGTGAACCGGCTGCACCCACAGCTGATCGCCGGCGCCGCCGACGTCGATCTCCTCGACGATCCGGAGCATGCGCTGGATGTTCGTGCCCGTGTCCGTGATGATGAGCAGGTTGCCGGGCGGGTAGACGGTGACGTCGCCGTCCTTCGACTTGAACTTGGTCAGGACGCCGCCCGCCTCGTTGGCGTCGATATGGGACAGCCGGTACATGCGGGTGACGAACCGGTCCTCCGCGGGCACGGGCGCGGCCGTCCCGAACACGGGGGTCGTCTCCGACACCGCGCCGGGCGTCTCCACGATCTTGAGGAAGCGGCCGTGGGGGATGACGGTGAGGTCGTTCGACGCGAGGATCGACAGGAACGCGCTGTACGCCTCGGCGACCGTCACCTTCTCCGGCGCGTACACCGTGGCCTTGATCTGCCGGAGCTTGCCGCCGTAGATGAACCGCCGCCCGGTGATGTTGCTGATCGCCTTCACCAGCTCGGGCAGGTCGGCCTCGTCGAGGTTGAAGCTGACCTTGTAGCCGCCGGGCTTCGGCTTGAACTCGATCTCCTGGACCCCCTGCTTGACCGCGGCGAGCGGGTCGTCGCCGGTGTCGCCCGGCGCTGCGCCCGGCGCTCCCGGCGCGCCTGCCCCGGGCGCCCCCGGCGCGCCTGCCCCGGGCGCGCCCGCGCCCGGCGCGGCTGCGCCCCCGGCGGCCGGCGTCCCCGAGGGGATCCCGGGGCGACCGGGCGCCGGCGCGCCCTGGCCGGGGGTCCGCAGCACGGGGGCGTTGCGGTTCGCGGGCTGCGCTGCGGCCGGCGGGGCCGCCGCGGCGAACACGAGCGCCGCCACCGGCGCGGCGAGGAGCCTCCTCCGGAGGCAGCAGGATCGCTCGAGGGTCGTCATCACCATCAGTCGACTCGATATTCTCTGCGTTGGTTTTGGGGTGGGGGAGGCGGCGCCGCTCAGTCGGCGCTCGGCGCGCTCTCGCGCTCGGCCGGCGAGGGGGGCCGCGGCCGCTTCGAGCGGGATGTCCTGCCCAGGGCGGTCTTGCTCGCCCCGGTGGTGGCCTCGCCTTCGGCCTCGTCCGCCGCGTCCGCGGCGCCTTCGGCGCCGTGGGGCGGCAGGACGGTCTTGGCGACCGACACGAGGAGCAGGCTCATGACCCCGACGAACGTGAGTGAGCCGAGGACGAACGTGCCGACGTACATCAGCGTTCGCCGCAGCAGGCTCCCCTCGTCCAGTCTACCTATCCATCGCGCCATGCCACTACCCTGCTTTCATCCCTTGAATTCAGTCCGCAGCGCTCACTTGATGTTGAAGTCGATGTTCATCGGCTTGCCCTTGCGGTTGATGCTCACCGTGAGCCGGTCCGCCGTCCGGAGCCGCGCATAGGCCTCGAGGGCCTTCTGCGGATCGCTCATCTCAAACCCGTTGATGCTGGACAGCCGGTCTCCGTTCTCCAGGCCGAGCGTCCCGAGCAGCGAGTCCGGTCGAATCCCGAAGAGACGGATGCCGACCACCTTGTCGCCCTCCTTCTCGGGGACGATGCGCGCGGAGCGCATCAGCTCGCCCTGGTTCTCGAGGATCTGGTCGACGGCGCTGCGCTCCACGTTGAACTCCGTCTCGCTCACCCGCTGGATCTTCGAGGCGATCTCGGGCGGCACCTTCTTGCCGCCGCGGGCGGTCGACTTCGACGTGCTCGTCGGCGCGGGCGTCACGGGCGTCGGCGCCGCGGCGGCGCGCGCGACGGCCTTGCTGCCGCCCACGATGGCCTGGCACCGCGAACTGCCGGACGTCAGCCAGACCCGGTCCCACCCCACGTAGTAAACGGTCTGCCCGCTGATCTCATCCCCCTGCCGCCGCAAGATCGCCTTGCCGTCCGAGCCGGCCATCGCCGCGAACGACCACGCGGGATCGTCGGCCTGCGTGATGAGCAGCACGCGGGCGCCGTCGCACGACGGATCCTCGTACGGATCCTTGTTGCTCATCTCCTGCTGCACGCTCGGGATCTCGACCGGCTTGCCGTCGAGCGGCCCCGTCACCGAGTCGAACGGGTTGCGCGAGAGGATCGGCCCGGCGTGCGTCGCGTGGTCCGTGCTCGCGGTCGACCCGAACGACGCGGGGCGCGGCGGCGCGGCCACCGGCGCCGGCGGCGCGTCGATCGCGACGCTCGAGGCCACGAGCTGACCCATGCCCGACGCCTGGAAATAGGCGGCGAGCGCGATCAGCGCGCCCAGCACCCAGGGGAAATACCGCTTCAGGATCGCGTCGATGCCCATGCGCCCGTGCTCCTCTAAGCGAGTTCCGTGCCAGGGGTCAATCGCTGGCCGTTCCCCCGCCTTTTCTCGGAAATACGGAAGCTGCCCCGCCAAGGTGACGCACCCGAGGCGCGCGGGGCGGCCTCCTTTGCCAAAGTGACAACTGGATTTTCGCCGGGGGTGCCGGCGCGCCGGGGCGCGCCGTGTCCGCCGGACGGCGCGCGCGCGATCACTCCAGCTCGCCGAGCTTTCGGTAGATCGTGCGGGTCGAGATGCCGAGCAGCTGCGCGGCCACGGATTTGTCCCCGCGCGCGTGGCGGAGCGTCTCGCGGATGAGCCTGCGCTCGACCTCGTCGAGGGGGGTGCCGACCGAGAACGTGAGCGAGCTCGGCTCGGCGGGGGCGGCCTCGCGGATGAAGTCGGGCAGGTCGTCGACCGAGAGCTGGTCGCCGCGGCAGAGCACCACGGCGCGCTCGATCACGTTCTCGAGCTCGCGGACGTTGCCCGGCCAGGTGTAGTCGGTCAGGCGCGCCAGCACGTCGCGCGGCGCCTCCAGGCGGGGGCGGTTGTTCTTCGTGCAGTACACGCCGAGGAAGTGGTCGACGAGGAGCGGGATGTCCTCGCGCCGGGTCCGGAGCGGGGGCGCGGTGATCGCGATCACGTTGAGCCGGTAGAACAGGTCCTCGCGGAAGCGCCCCGCGGCGACCTCGGCGCGGAGGTCCTTGTTGGTGGCCGCGACGAGGCGCACGTCGGCGCGGACCGTGTCGCCGCCGACGGGCTCGTACTCGCCCTCCTGCAGCACGCGGAGGAGCTTCACCTGCACGGCCGGCGAGAGCTCGCCGATCTCGTCGAGGAACAGCGTGCCGCCGGCCGCCTTGGCGAAGCGGCCGTCGCGCTTCGCGAGGGCGCCGGTGAACGCCCCGCGCTCGTGGCCGAACAGCTCGGCCTCGAGGATGGTCTCCGGGATGGCCGCGCAGTTGACCGCGACGAACGGCCCGCGCGAGCGCGCGCTGCGCTCGTGGATGAAGCGCGCGAGCAGCTCCTTGCCGGTGCCGCTCTCGCCGAGCACGAGCACCGTGGCGCTCGAGGGCGCCGCCTGGGTCGCGATGTCGAGCACGCGGCGGAGCGTCGGGCTCGAGCCGACGATCTCGCGCTTCGTGAGCAGCTTGATCTCCTGCCGCAGCGACCGGTTCTCGGCGACGAGCGACTGGCGCTCGGCGGCCTTGCGGACGCTCTTGATGATCGTCATCCGCTTGAGCGGCTTCTCCACGAAGTCGTAGGCGCCCTCGCGCATGGCCTGGACCGCGGTCTCGACGGTCCCGTACGCGGTCATCATCACGACCTCGGTGTCGGGCGCGAGCTGCTTGAGCGCGCGGAGCAGCTCGAGCCCGCTGACCCCCGGCATCATGAGGTCGGTGAGCACCACCTCGACGCGGCGGCTGCGCACGATCTCGAGCGCCGCCTTCGCGCTGTCCGCCGTGATGACGCGCATGCCGTCGCGCTGGAAGATCTTCTCGATCGAGGCGACGTTCGACGGCTCGTCGTCGACCACGAGGACCGTCGGCGCGCCGGGCGGCGGCGCGGCGCCGGCGGGCGGCGGCGCGCTCGGGGGGGCTCCGACTTGTGCCAGATCGTCAGCCATGCGCCACTGTGTCACGAACGTCAGCGGCATGTCCAGAAGAGCACGGGTCTGACAAAGTCCGAGCCGGCGGCTGACAAACTGACACGGCGACCGGGGCGCCGCGCGGCCCGCGGAGATCGCGGCGATCTCAGCGGATGAGCTTCGACAGGTGCTTGAAGTCGTCCGTCCCGGCGACCTTGAGCCAGTCGAAGACGACGGTCTCGGCGGTGGTGATGGTGGCGCCTGCGGCGCGGCAGAGGTCGAGGCCGGCGAGCCGGTGGTCGTCGCGGCGCGAGGCGACGCCGTCGAGCGGCACGTGGACCGCGACGCCGCGCGCGGCGAGCTCGCGGACGGTCTGGAAGACGCAGACGTGCGCCTCCATGCCGACGACGATGGCGGTGCGGGGCGCGCGCTCGCCGAAGGCGCGCTCGAACTCGAGCGCGTCGCAGGCGGAGAACTCCATCTTGGGGATGACCGGCGCGCCCGCCTGGGCGAGCTTCTCTGCGAGGGGCGCGACGGTGCGCCCGAGCCCCGCGGGGTACTGCTCGGTCGCGAGGACGTGCGCGCCGAGCCGCCGCGCCGCCTCGATCAGCAGGGTGGCCGCGCGGGTCAGCGCGGCCATCTGGGGCGCCGGCATCGCGGCCGCGAGCTTCTCCTGGACGTCGACGACGATGACCGCGCTCGCGCTGGGCTCGAGCCTTCGCATGGCTACCTCGCGGTCCGGAAGCTCTTGAGGAACCGGAGCAGGTCGCTCCGCAGGTCGAAGCGGAGGAGCGCCTCGCCGATCACGGCGCCGCCCTCGCCGACGAGCACGCCGGGCAGGACGGTCATCGACGCCAGCAGATCGCTCGGGCGCACGGTCTTGCGGCCGGCGAACGCGCAGCGGCGGCCGTCGTTCGCGGTGAACTCGAAGGAGTAGGGGAGGGTGCCGGTGCGCGCGAGGTCGAGGCCGAGGCGCCCGGAGAGGTAGCGGTGATCGGCGAACCCCTCGGCGTCGATCTCGCCCTCGATCTCGACCTCGGGCTTGCGCAGGAAGGCGAGGAGGCCGCGCGAGCGCGCGCGGATGGTGAACGACATGGGCCGCTCGTCGGCGGGGGACTCGACCAGGTGGAAGCTCCCGGCCATGGTCTCGCAGAACTCGAAGCCGCGCATCACGCCTCCGGCGGGCGGCGGGGCGGCGCCGGCAGCGGCGGGCCGGCCGTGGCCTCGGTGAAGTCCTCGGGCGGGAGCACGAGCCGCTCGACGCGGCGGCCCTCGGCGAGGGCGTCGACGATCTCGGGGACGTCCGCGGGGGTCACGCGCCCGTAGAAGTAGCCGTCCGGCTCGACGGCGATGACGGGGCCGGCCCAGCAGACGTCGATGCAGCTCGCGGTGCAGGCGCGCGCCTCGGTCTTGGCGAGGCCGCGCTCGGCGAGGGCCGCCTTGAGCTGCGCGTGGATCCCCTCGGCGCCGCGCTGGGCGCAGGAGCCCTTGGGGACTCCGTCCGGGCGGCGGTTGACGCAGACGAAGAGGTAGCGCTTTCGCTGGGGCACGGGGCGGATCCTCGTGCGTGGCGGGCTCCGGGTCAAGCTGGGGGCGGAGGGGCGCGCGGGGCGGGGAGGGGGAGGGGCGTTCGCGAGCTCGGCCGCGAGCCCGTTGCACGAGGTGACCTCGCCGGGGTGTAGGATGGCGAACGCCGCCATGGATGTCGTCTCCAGCTGCCCGCTGCCGGTCGCTTCGGTCGTCTGGCAGCCACGCCCCGCGACCTGGATGCTGACCGTCGTCTGCAAAGCGACGTTCGTGCTGCGACCAGGCGAGGCGGCGCTCGCGAGAGAGCAGGAGCCGCCGCACGAGGACGACCAGCACTGGCACAACGACGCCCGCCGGAGCCTCCGCGCCGCCTGCGATCTCGTCCCCGTGAAGCCCTGGGCAGACGTCGCGCTGGTCGGGCACGCGTTCGCGCCGAGGGGGGAGCCCGTGCGCTCGCTGATCGCCCGGCTCAGCGTGGGCGAGGTGGACAAGTCGATCGCGGTGTTCTGCGATCGGGCCTTTGGCCAGGACGGCACGCTCCAAGAAGGACAACGATTCTCTCGGATGCCGTTGGTTTACGAGCGCGCGGCGGGCGGGCCGGACACGTTCAACCCTGTCGGGTTGCGCCCTGGGACGCACGACGCGCAAGGGCGGCTCATGCTCCCGAACCTCCAGCCGCCCGGGGTGAACGTCACATCCCGGTCTGATTTCATTGCGCCGATCGGCTTCGGACCGCTTTCGCCGGCGTGGCCGTCGAGGCGCGAGAAGATGGGCCGCAAGGGGGCGCCGGGGCTGCTGAGGGACTGGTACAAGCAGCCGCTCCCGGAAGACATCGACTTCTCGTGCTTCAATCACGCGCCGCAAGATCAGCAGATCAAGGAGCTGCGCGACGACGCGCAGATCGCGCTCGAGAACCTCCACCCGGAGCACCCGCGCCTCGTCGCGAGCCTGCCCGGCGTCCGGCCGCGCGCGGTGCTCGAGCGCGCGAGCGGCGCGGCGCAGCCGCTCACCTTGCGCTGCGATACGCTGTGGATCGACGCGGATCGATCGGTGTGCGCGCTGACGTGGCGCGCGCAGGTCCCGATCGAGCACCCGCAGGAGCGGGGGAGGGTGCTTGTCGAGCTCGCGCAGGCCGGGGCCGGCTGGCCCGGTGGAGCGGTGGGGCGCGCACCGATGGCGTCGCAGCCGCGGGGGCTCGACGTCGCGGAGACGGCGGTTCCGCCGCCGCCGTCGTCCGAGGACGAGAGCTTCATGGGGACGATGGCTCCGGGGGTGGTCCCCCCGGCGGACATGGCGCTCCCGTTCGCGCCGTCGGGTCAGGCATCCGGCTTCGCGGGCGGCCCTCCAGCGCAGAGCGCGCCGCGGCCGCTGGCGCAGTCCTCGTCCGGGTGGGGCGGCGCGGCGCCGCCTGCCGTGCCCGCGCCGCCGGGCTCCGCGCCGTCGCTCGGCCAGTCGTCGCCGTCCTGGGGGGCGGGGGCTCAGCCCGCGCCGCCGCCTCCCTCCCTCCGGACGCGCACGGGCAGCGACGATCCGGACGCCTTCTTCGCTCCGTCGCCGCCGCCTCCGCCGCCGAGGGTCGTGGCGCCAGCGCCGATGGAGGCGATCCCTCCGGCGCGCGAGAGCAACCCGTGGTCGGTCGAGCCGCGCGCGGGTCAGCCGCCGCCCATGACGGTGGGGCAGCTCGCCGCCCACGTGGCGACCCCCGAGGTCGTCCGGGCCGAGCCAGCGCCCGCCGCGCGCCCGGCGCCTGCGGCGACGCCGCGCCCCGAGGGCGCCCCGGCGTTGCAGTTCATCTGGTACGACCCCGACGAGGTGCCGCGGATGCGGCGAAAGCCCGCGTTTCAGCGGATCCTCCGCGAGCTCGAGGGGAGGCCGCTCGACGCGGAGGTCGACGATCCGGCGATCGCCAGGGATCCGATGGCGGTCGAGGATCGGCGCGAGGTCTTCGAGGTGCTCGCGCGCGGGGAGGCGGCGGACGAGGCGGAGCTGAGCAGGGCGCTCGAGCGGGCGGTCCGCGAGGACGGGAAGTTCGTGCCGCCGCTGGCCTTGCTCGCCGGCGAGCTGCACTTCCCGTTCGACGAGCTCGAGCGGCTGAAGGCGACGATGACGACGGCGGCCACGTTCGCGGCCGGGGACGAGGCGCTGAGCGCCGCGGTCGAGGAGGCGAAGGGCTTCCTGAGCATGCCGCACCTGCTCTGCCCGCCGGCGGTGGCCGAGGGGCTCACCCAGCGGATCGAGGACGCCTTCGCGCGGGTGAAGCGCTCGGTGCCGCAGGGGTACCTCGGGGAGCAGGCGGAGCGGGTGCTCCTCGAGCGGCGATGCTACCAGCGGCGCGCGGTGTTCGGGGCGGTGCACCTGCGCGCGCTGCTGCAGGTGGGCGGCTCGTCGAAGCACGTGCCGGCGTACCTGCCCGAGGATCTGGCGAAGCGGCTGCCGATGCAGGCGCGGTTCAGGGCGAGGCTGATCGCGACGCTCGAGCTGCAGGAGGATCAGTACGAGACGCACCCGGCGGCCCTGAGGGTGACGGCGCTCGGGAGGTTGATGGCGGCGCCGCGCGCGTGACGGGCGGGCGCGCAGCCGTAGCGATGGGGAGGCCGGCATGTCGAAGGGGGATCACGTCTTCAACAACATCGTCGCCAAGATGAACGGCGCGTTCGAGGCCGGGTTCACCGCCTATGCGCGCGAGAAGCTCGCCAGCGGCTCGGCTGGCTCGGCTCCGCTCGGCCCCCTCATCCACAGCAGAGCGGCGCGGGACGACTGGATGCGCAAGCGCATGCCGCTGACTTCGAGCCTCCTGACGGCGTTCCTCGAGGATGCGGCCCTGAGGGATCTGAGAGAATCGCTCCAGACGGCGACCTATCTCGGCGGAGACGCCAACAACGACGCCTACTCGATGTACGCGCAGGAGTTCCAGGGCGCCGTGGTCCGCCTGTTCACGAAGATCGCGCGCACGCGATCCTATCTCAACGAGGGCGACCTCACGCCCGACATCACGCGCGTCCGGAGGGCGTTCTTCCATATGACACGCGCGGCGGAGGACCCTGGCGCGCTCCAGAGGTTGCTCGAGCAGGTCCAGGGAAACGCGCGCGAGCGGACGAGGGTGGAGGCGGCTGTCCAGGCTGTCCGCGCGCGGCTGGAGCTCGCGTGGGGGGCCTGCGAACGCATCTTCAGGACGGCGGCCGCGGAGCTCTTGCGGCTGCCCAGGAGCTGAGCGTGCGGCCGTCGAGCACGCCCGTTTTCTTGTTCCGATGGCGGCGGCGGATCGCATACCCTTCGACCCCGACCGGTGAGCCTGGCACAGGGTGAGGGAGGTCCTCGCCGGCTGAACGAAGGAGAGCCCGTCGATGCGTCTCGAGGTGACCTTTGCGTGTGGCGAGGGCCCGCTTTCCGTGCGCCGGTTCTCGGTGCAGGAGGCGGTATCGAGCCTGTTCACCGTCTCGGTCCTCGCAGGATCCGAGAGCCCCGCCATCGACCTGGAGGCGATCATCGGCAGGCCGGCGCGCTTTCGCGTCGTCGGCGGCATGTCTCATGCTGGCGCAGGTACCCGCCTCTGGACGGGCATCTGCAGCTATGTCGAGCAGGTCCACGCGGTGCAGCCGACCAGCGGTCAGACGGCCATCTCCAGCTACCACGTGCGCATCGTCCCGGATCTCTGGCTGCTCACCCAGCGCCGCAACTACCGTATCTATCAGCACCTCACGATCCCGGACATCTCCGACCGGCTGCTCGCGGAGTGGAACCTGCAGCCCGTCTGGCAGATCGATCGGGGGCGCTATCCCAAGCTCGAGTACAGGGTCCAGTACGGCGAGAGCGACTACGCCTTCCTGTGCCGCCTCTGGGAGGAGGCCGGGATAGCGTTCACCTTCCCCGACGACGAGGGCGCGGGCTCTCGGCTGACGCTGAGCGATCGCCTGCACCAGAACCCGCTGCGCGCGGGGGCGCCGCTGACCTACGCGGACAACCCGAGCCAACCCCTCGACCAGCAGTTCGTCGCCAACGTCCAGCTCTCGCACGAGGTCCGCCCGGGGGCTTACACGATCCGCGACCATGATCTCCGCCGCCCGGCGTTTCCCCTCCTCGGCGAGGCGCAGAAGGCGCCCGCGCCCGAGGACAAGTACGAGCAATACCATTACCAGCCGGGCGCCTTCTTGATCCACGCGGACAGGGGCGGCGGCACGCCGGCCGCGGACGACAAGGGGGCCACGCGTCACGAGCAGGCCTTCGGCGCGCGGCTGGCCGAGCGGGCGCTCGGCGCCGAGCGCGTCGACCGCCGCGCGATCTCCTTCGAGACGAACACGATCGACCTCTGGCCCGGCGTCGTCTTCAGCGTCGATGGCCATCCGCACCCCGAGATCGCCGACGGCACGCGGCTGCTCGTCACCGAATTCTCGATCGACGGCACCCCTGGCGAGGAGTGGTCGATGTCGGGCCGCGCCCTCTTCACGGACGTTCCCTACCTGCCTCCGCTCCGCACCCCCAAGCCTCGCGTCGAAGGCGCGCAGTGCGCCACGGTCGTGGGCCGCGCGGGGCAGGAGATACACACCGACGAGTTCGGCCGGGTCCGCGTCCAGTTTCCCTGGGACCGCGAGGGGCATCACGACGACGCGAGCTCGTGCTGGATCCGCGTGAGCCAGGGCTGGGCCGGCACGGGCTACGGGATGATTGTCATCCCCCGCGTCGGCCAGGAGGTCCTCGTCGGCTTCCTGGAGGGGGATCCCGATCAGCCGATCGTCGTCGGGCGCGTCTTCAACGCCACCCAGCAGGTCCCTTACAAGCTCCCGGATCACAAGACGAGGAGCACCTGGAAGAGCGACTCGTCGCAGGGCGGCGGCGGCTTCAACGAGATCATGTTCGAGGACCAGAAGGGGCAGGAGCTCGTCTGGGAGCAGGCCGAGAAGAACCGCCGCCGGCTCGTCAAGAACGACGAGACGATCACCATCGGCCACGATCGCCAGCTGCTCGTGAAGAACGACGAGCACGCGCGCACGCTCGGCAACCTGAAGGTCTATGTCGGCAAGGATCAAGACATCGTCATCAAGCAGGAGAAGCGCGAGCGCGTGGAGGGCAACAGCCACCTTCGCGTCTGGGGGAAGCGCAACCAGAAGATCGACGGATCGCACTCGCTGATCGTGGGCGGAGATCGCCATGAGGTCGTGGGCAAGAGCCACGCCCTCGCGGCGGCCGAGGAGATCCACGTCGCGGCCGGTACGGCGCTGGTCATCGAGGCGGCGAAGGACCTGACGCTCAAGGGCCCGGGCGGGTTCATTCGCATCGACGCGAGCGGCATCACCATCCGGGGCAACGTCGTGCGCATCAACAGCGGCGGCTCGCCCGGCAGCGGCAAGGGCGCGAGCCCCGAGGCGCCGGCCGAGGCGACGGAGGCCGTCACGGACGACGTGAGCCGGACGCTGATAGGGCAGTGATCGGCGCTGGATGGTCCACGACCGAACGTTCGACGCGAGACGAGAGGAGAGGAGAGATGCCTCCGGCAGCACGCATCACCGACCTGCACACGTGCCCGATGGTCGAGCCCGGACCGGTCCCCCACGTCGGCGGCCCGGTCCTGAGCGGGGAGGGGACCGTCCTGATCGGCTTCCAGCCCGCCGCGCGCGTCGGCGACAGCGCCCAGTGCGTCCCTGCGATCGACAGCATCTCGGCGGGCGAGCCCACGGTGATCATCGGCCACAAGGATGCGGCGCGCATGGGGGACCCCACGTCGCACGGCGGGGTGATCGTGAAGGGGTGTCCGACGGTGCTCATCGGATCGAACCCTCAGGCGGAGACCTTGCGGACGGACAAGCCGTTCTGCGAGGACTGCGAGCGCAAGCGCAAGGAGCGCGAGGCGCGCCGCAACCGGGGGAAGCGCTGATGCCGGCGCCGCGCTGCATCGTCGAGGTCCGGTGGGGGAAGCTCGCGGGCACGAAGGTCGCCATCGACCCCGGCGATACGCTGCGGGTCGGGCGCGGGGACATGGCGCAGCTCGCGGTGCGGCACGACCCGAGGCTCTCGGCGGTGCACTTCGAGCTCGCCTGGGACGGCGCGCGCTGCACGCTCCGGGACCTGCGGAGCGCGACGGGCACGCAGCTGGGCGGCGCGCCGGTGGCCGAAGCCGAGGTGGAGCACGGGGCCTGGATCCGCGCAGGCGAAGCCGATTTCATGGTCTATTTCGAGGCCCACACGCCGCCGCCGGACGAGGAAGACGACGAGGTCGACGAGGACGAGCGGCGCCGTCGAGCGATGCGCCAGGGGCTCGCGGAGCGAGCGCTGGAGAGGCTGCGCGACGCCTCCTCGCGCGTTCCCCTCTACGCGGTCCTCGACGCCGCCCGCGACGACCGGATCCTGGAGCTCTTGCGCGAGTCGGTGGAGCGCCACCAGTCGCTCTACGAGGGGCCTCCCGGCGAACCGCTGGAGGACGTGGCGCCCTACCTGGCCGGCCCCATGGATCCGAGATCGGCGCTGCTGTCGCGGCTGGTGCTCGAGGGCTGGGGGAGGCGCTGGGGGATTTACTGCACGAGTCGAGAGCCGTTCCGCGAGGTCCGACGGCACTTCCGGCGGTTCCTGATGGTGGAGCTGGAGACGTCGGGCGAGCGTGTGTATTTCAGGTTTTACGATCCCGGCGTGATGAGCGTCTTCGCTCCCACGTGCACGCCGCTGCAGATCGAGGAGATGCTCGGCGCCAATGAGCGCATCCTCTACGAGGTCCCCGATCACGGCCTCGCGAGCATCGACGCCGAGCTCGCGACGGCCAAGCGATCCGTCAGGGCGTTGGGGACGGCGGACGCGCCGTCCGAGGGATGACCGGATGCCCGCGCTCAAGCTGACCCTCGCTTCTCGAGAAGACGCGCTGTTCGTGCATCGGTTTGCGGTCCACGAGGCCATCTCGATGCCGTTCTCGATCTCGGTCTGGGCCCGCTCGCCGGATCCGACCCTGGACCTCGGGGGCATCGTCGGCCGCCCGGGGACCTTCCACGCCGACGCCGGCTACGGCTTCGCGCACCGGCCGGGCGGCCGCACGTGGAGCGGCCTTGTGAGCCGCGCCGAGCAGGTCCACGCCGTCAAGACCGCGGCCGGCCAGCAGAACGTCTCCACGTACCACTTCCGCCTGGTCCCGACCCTCTGGCAGCTCACGCAGCGGCGCAATCAGCGCATCTACCAGCACCTTTCCATCCCCGACATCGTCGACCGCCTCCTCGGCGAGTGGCGTATTCGGGCTGTGTGGCGGATCGATCGCGGGCGCTATCCGAAGCTTGAATACAAGGTTCAGTACGCCGAGACCGATTACCTGTTCCTGAGCCGCCTGCTCGAGGAAGCGGGGATCGCCTTCACGTTTGCGGATGACGAGGGGCACGCCGCCGCGCCGATCTTCAGCGACCGTCTGGAGGCGAACCCACCGCGGTCGGCGTCCCCGATCCTCTATATTGGCGACGCGAGCGAGGGCGCGGGACGGGAGTTCGTCACTGGCGTGCGTCTCAGCCGTGAAGTGCGTCCTGGTGCCGTGAGCGTACGGGACCACGATTTTCGACGTCCGATGTTTCCGCTGGCGGCGAGCGCCCGCACGGCCTCTGCCGAGGATCGCTACGAGCAATACCGGTACCGGCCCGGCGCGTTTCTCGTGGAGACCGGCAAGCCAGCCGGCAGCCCGGTCGCCGACGACCAAGGGTTCGCCCGCCATGACTCCGGAGTTGCCGACGACCTCGCACATCGCGAGCTCCACGGCGAGCGCGTCGGCCTCCACGGCATCGCCTACGAGACGAACGCCTTCGACATCGTCCCGGGCGCCGTCTTCTCGGTCGACAGCCATCCGCATCCCGGGCTGCCCCCGGCTCGCAAGCTCCTCGTCGTCGAGAGCTCGTTCGAGGGCACGCCTGACGGCGAGTGGACGCTCTCGGGTCACGCGGTGTTTGCCGATTCGCCGTATCGCCCGCCGCGGCGCGCTCCGAAGCCGGTCGTCCATGGCTTTCAGAGCGCCGTGGTCGTCGGGCCGCCTGGCCAGGAGATCCACACGGACGAGTTCGGCCGCGTCCGCGTGCAGCTCGCGTGGGACCGAGAAGGGCAGAAGGACCAGCACAGCTCCTGCTGGATGCGCGTGCATCAAGGATGGGGCGGCGCGGGCTGGGGGATGCTCGCGCTTCCGCGCGTTGGGCAGGAGGTCCTCGTCACGTTCCTTCAGGGCGACCCGGATCAGCCCGTTGTCATCGGTCGCACCTACAACGCGGTCCAGAGCGCCCCGTACGCGCTGCCCGAGCACCGCACCCGGAGCACCTGGAAGAGCGACTCCTCGCCGGGAGCGGGCGGGTTCAACGAGGTGATGTTCGAGGACCTGAAGGGCAAGGAGCTCGTCTGGCAGCAGGCGCAGAGAGACCGGAAGCGGCTGGTCAAGCACGACGAGCAGGGCACGGTCGGTCATGACCGGCAGAAGCTCGTCAAGAACGATGAGTCCGAGCGGATCGACGGTTACGTCAAGCGAGCGGTGAGCAAGGACGTGGATGCCGTGACGGGGGGCGACAGGCGGGAGCGGATCGAGGGGAGCTGCCACCTGGAGGTGCGTGAGAGCTACCGGGAGGAGGTTCGAGGAACGCAGTCGCGCACCGTCGAGCAAGGTCAGCAGGAGCGCGTCGGCGGTCGCCATGCGCTGCGCGCGGCGAAGAAGATCCACGTCGTCGGTGAGGACTTCGTGGGTGAAGGCGCGGACGACGTGACGATCCGCGGACCGGGCGGGTTCATCCGGCTGGACGCGGCGGGGGTCACGATCACGGGGACGCTCGTGAAGATCAACGTGAGCGGCTCACCCGGGAAGGGCGGGGGAGCGCACCCGGAGGCGCCGGAGGAGCCGGTGGGGGTGGGCTCCGACGAACCGTGAGTGGAGAGCGCGATCTGTCCCTCAGGCTTCGGCGCCCGCGGCGCGCCGCGCGCGGTGCCGGCGCAGCGCGAGGCTCACGAGCCCGATCGGCGTCACGACCGGCACGAGCACGAGCCCCGCGACGCCCACCATGAGCCCCCCTAGGGTCGCGAGCGCCAGCCAGAGCGCGTCGCTCACCGTCGGGCCGGACGAAGGCGCGTCCGCGCGCATCTCCCGGCGGAGATCGCCGACGGTCCGATCGAGCAGCGCCTCGAACGGCTGGCCATACAGGCTCTCGCTGCGGCGGCCGCGGAGGAACGCGCGCACCGTCCGGCGCGGGGCCGAGAGCAGCCCGGCGAAGAGGCCGCCCAGGTTGAGCTGCCACGCCGCGACGAAGTCCTTGCAGCCGGCGCCGAGCTCCCAGGCCGAGATCTCGAACTCGCCGATCGTGTTCGTGTCGTAGCCCGTGAGCACGTGGTGCAGGTCGTGGTACCGCACCGCGCGCACGCGCGCCGGGGTGTTCGGGAACGGCACGGGCAGGGGGCCGAGCTTGAAGTCGACCCACGCGTCCCCGTACCCGCCGTCCGCGCCGAACCCGTTCACCTCGAAGTAGATCGCCCGCGCCTCCCGCATCGTGAGGCCCTCGTCGTAATGCACCAGCGCCATGGCACCACCCTCCGTTGGTGAGTACGGTCAATGACCATGGTCATTCTTCGGGCCCGCCCTGTCAAGTCTACCCGGCTTGACTCGTAACGGCGCGCGGCAGCACAGTGCGCGAGCGATGAGCAGGGTCAGTCGTCAAGGTGCGGCGAGGCGCCGGAAGGGAGCCGCGTCGCCCGCGGCGTCGGACGCGCCGCCGTCCCCGGACGCGCCGGCCCCCGAGCGCGGCGGCCGCGCCCAGCAGAAGCTCGACACCCGCCGCCGCATCCGGGACGCGGCGTGGGCGCTCTTCACCGAGCTCGGGTACGACGGCACGACGACCAAGGCGGTGGCGGAGCGCGCGGAGGTCGCGGCGGGGACGGTGTTCGTCCACGCGCGCGACAAGGCCGACCTGCTCATGATGGTGATGCACGACCGGCTCGCGGCCGCGGTCGACGCGGCGTTCGAGACGCTGCCGCGCAGAGACCCCCTGCTCCCCCAGCTGCTCCACGTGTTCCAGCAGCTGTTCGCGATGTACGGCGAGCAGCCGCTCGTGTCGCAGGCGTTCGTGAAGGCCTTTCCCGGGGCGTCGGGCCCGAACGGCGAGCGGCTGAACGCCCTCACCTTCGCGTTCCTGCACCGCATCGCGGGCCTCGTGCGCGACGCCCAGGCGCGCGGCGAGGTCGACGGCGACATCGACCCGCTCGCCGCGGCGCACAACATCTTCGCCCTCTACTTCGCGGCGCTCCTGTCCTGGCTCAGCGGCTTCGCGACCCTCGGCGCGGCGCTCGATCCGGTGCTGAAGAGCTCCCTCGCCCTCCAGTACCGTGGGCTCCGGGCGTGACGCCTGCGCCGGGCGCGCCTCCCCGGCCCCGCCCTCGCCGGCCGTCCCCGAGGCGCCCCGGCGTCAGCGCGCCTCGCGTTCGGCGAGGCCGGCGCGGAGCGCGGCGAGCACCTCGGCGTGGGCGCGCGGATCGCCGGCGGCCACCACGTCGCCGGCGCTGGCGGCGTCGAGCGGGCGACCCTCCCAGTCCGTCATGAGCCCGCCGGCGCCGGCGATCACGGGGACGAGCGCCGCGAAATCGTGGAGCTTGAGCCCGTGCTCGACGACCACGTCGATGCTGCCGCTCGCCACGAGGCCGTACTGGTAGCAGTCGCCGCCGTAGCTCAGGAGCTTGGCCCGCGACGCGACCGCGCCGAAGGCGCGCGCCGCCGCCGGCGGGAAGTACTGCGGGCCCGTGGTGGAGAGGCGCGCCAGCGAGAGCCCCGCGCAGGCGCGGACGCGCGCCGGGCTGCCGTTCCAGAGCGTCGGCCGGCCCAGGGCGCCGACCCAGCGATCGCCGAGGACGGGCTGGTCGATGACGCCGAGCACCGGCCTCCCCCGGTGCAGCAGGGCGATGAGCGTGCCGAAGAGCGGCTTGCCCGTGATGAACGCCTTCGTGCCGTCGATGGGATCGAGCACCCACACGTGCTCCGCCCCCTCGTTCTCGCGGCCGAGCTCCTCCCCCACGATCCCGTGCCCCGGCGCGCGCGCCGCGAGCAGCTCCCGGATCGCCGCCTCGGCCTCGCGGTCCGCGATCGTGACCGGGCTCGTGTCGGCCTTGTCGTCGGCCTCGATGCCCTTGCGGAAATACCGCCGGATCACCGCGCCGCTCGCGTCCGCCAGCCGCTCGGCCAGATCGACAAGGTCTTGGGAAGGCGTCATCGTCTCCGTCCTCCTCGAGGTCCCCGCGGAGCGCGCCCCGAGGGCCCGATCCAGTACGCGCTGCGCGCGCGCACCGCAACGGGCGCGGAGCGCGGCTCAGGCCCGCCGCGCGGTCGGCGCCTCGCCCGGGCGGCGGGGCGGCGCCGGCGGATGCGGCGCGCGTGCGGGCTCGGACAGGCGCGCCCGCAGGTACGACCCCAGGGTCTCCGCGCCCCGGGCGCCTTCCGGGTGGTACTCGGCCAGGACCGGCCCGTTGTGCGGCATGTCCCGCAGCACGTCGAGGGTGACGTCGACGCCCGCCTCGCGGGCGCGCCGCGCGAGCTCGAGGCCCTCGTCCCGGAGGCGCTCGGCATCGCCGACCTGGACCAACAGCGGGCCCAGGCCGTCGAGGCGCGCGCGCAGGGGGGACAGCCGGGGGTCGTCGAGCGGCATCGCGCCGGCGAAGTCGCGCGCCTGGCGCGCGAGCCCGTCCCGGGTGCCGTAGTCGGTGGGGTCGTTCTCGCGGGTCGAGGCGCTGCTCGCGGTGAGATCGAGCCAGGGGGAGATGAGCGCGGCGCAGCGCGCCTGCTCGCCGCGATCGCGCAGCGCGAGCTGGGCGACGAGCGCGAGGTTGCCGCCGGCGGAGTCGCCGGCGAGCGCGATCTCGCCCGGCGCGTGGCCTCGCTCGACGAGCGCGCCGAAGGCGGCGAGCGCGTCCTCGAGCTGGGCGGGATACCGATGCTCCGGCGCCAGCCGGTACTCGATCCCCACGACGCGCGCGCCGCTCGAGAGCGCGAGCCGCGCCATGAGCTCCGCGTGGGTCTTCGTGGATCCGAACAGGTACGAGCCCCCGTGGAGGTAGAGCACGACGCCTCGATCCGTCGCGCCCGGCGGCTCGAACCACACGGCGGGCACGCCCCCCAGGACGTCGGCCGTGCGCTCGACGCGGCGGACGGCCTTATCGGGAGACAAGCGCGCGTCCAGATCGGCCCGGATCTTCGGATAGGGCCAGTCGAGCATGTCGATGAAGTCGCGGCGGAGCGCGCGGACCACCCACTCGAAGCCGAAGCCCCAGGTCGGCCGGGCGGGGCCGCGGCGGGCGCGCTCGACGGCTGTCTCCACGAATGCGAGACTGAAAATCTTCATGAGACGCAGCACCATGGCGAGGAACCTAGCCCACGCCCCCTTTGGGCGCGGCGGCCGGACACGCCAGATCGCGCGGCCTCGCGCGCCATCCCGGTCGCCCCATGAACGCGCCATCCCGGTCGCCCCATGAAGCCGCGCGGTGGCGGCGGCGCTGGCATCTCGGGCGCGATGGCCCTGCGCCTCGTGCGGTTCTTCGCGGATCGCGCGCTCGACACGGCGCCGCTCCTCGACGTGCTCGGCGCCACCGAGGGCGAGCTCCGGCGTCCCGCCTGCCGCGTCCCGTACGCCGCGCTCGACCGGGCCATCGAGGCCGCGGCCTCGCGCGTCGGGGCGGCGGGCCTCGGGGCCGCGCTGGCGCGCGTGCGGGACGAGGAGACGTACGGCGTCGCCGCGCTCCTGCTGCTCGCGGGGCCTTCGTTCCGCGACGGGCTCGCCCGCGCCGTCGCCTACCAGCGCGTGTGGGGCGACGGCGAGCGCTTCGCCCTGAGCGCGCTCCGCGGCGGGCTCGCCGTCCGCTTCGAGCACCCCGGGCGGAGCGCCCTGGCGCGCGCTGTGCTGGCCGAGTGCGCGCTCGTGGAGATCGTCGACGCGGTGCGGCTGCTCACCGGCAGGCCCGCGGAGGGCCACGCCGCGCGGCTCCGGCACGGCCGGCTCGGCCCCGACGACGCGCTGTGCGCGGCGCTCGGCGTCGCGCCGGCGTACGGCTGCGCCGAGAGCGCGCTCGCCCTGCCGGCGGAGGTGGCCGGGCGCCCGGTCGCGGCGCCGCCGGAGCTCCTGGGGCGCGCGCTCGAGCGGATCGCCCTCACGGCGGTCGCCGCGCTCCCCGCCTCCGCGTCGCTCGCCGACCGCATCGCCTCGATGTTGCGCGCCGAGCTCGACGTCGCCGCCCCGCGGCTCGAGAGCGTGGCGCGGCGGCTCCACATGAGCGCCCGCACGCTGCAGCGAAGGCTGCAGCGTGAGGGCACGAGCTTTCACGATCTCGTCGACCGCGAGCGCCGCGCGCGCGCCGTCGACCTGATCGACCGCGGGGCGAGCGCCAAGGAGGCGGCGCTGCTCGTCGGCTTCGCCGAGCCGGGCAGCCTCGCGCGCGCCCGCAAGCGCTGGAGCGCAGGCGCGCGCGGGGCGTGAGCGGCCCAGGAATTTCGGATCGGCCAGCGTCTCGAACGGGATCTCGAAGCGCTCGTTGGCTGGCACCACCTCCCGCCCGCTCTGCGAGAGCGGATGCCCACCCCCGGCCCGTGCTCGGCGCTTCGCGCCTGCGCGCGGTCCGCCCCTCCCAAATCGCGCGCTCCGCGCGCTCAGGGAGGGGGGCGTTGCCCAGCATTTCCAGGTGCGGAACCTGCAAGGGAGAGTGGGCGGGCGCCCTGCGTCACGACGTGATGCCCAGCAAGAAGAGGGCGTCGGCCCAGAGCGGCCACAGCGTGCGGTACGGGTGGGTCGCCAGCATTACACCGCCGCTCGGTAGGCGACGGACGTGGTAGGGGGCGTGTTGCTCGAGAAACCGGACGTGTTTGCGCGTGGTGAGGTCCACGTCGTGCACGGGCGCGCCCTCTGCGATCATCTTCATGATCTCGCGGGCGTAGGGCTCCACGGCGCGCCAATCGTCGTCCGGGAGCGCCGACGCCTCAAGCGCGTCGAGAAGCACTGCCGGTGCAGTATCAATGGCCTGCAGAACCGCTTCCCGCGATACCTCAGCGCCGCCTTTGATCGCGATGCGCGCCCCGTGCGGAGCAGCGTCGACGCGCGCATGCAGCGCGTCCATCGACAACCCTGCGGCGCGTTCCACCTTGTCGTCGTCGTGCAGGTGCACCCACGAGAGAGCAAGATCACGCACGACCTCCGTAGCCGTCGCGTGGTAGGTCGCGCCGATTTCGATCGGGGCGCCCCAGTGCCCGAGCTTCGTACATCCTCCGGTCGTTACGCGTCTGCTCGCGCCCGGCGCGCATAGGCGGAGCAGGAGATCCTCCACGTCCTCCTGGACAACGAGTGACGCCATGGCCGCCTCAACCTCGATCGATTTAGCGCTGGCGAGCAATCCGACGGGCAGGCGAAGCGGGAGCAGTTCCTCCTTGTCGAACGGCGACATGCCGAGAGGACCTGAGGCGCCGCGGCGGAGCTGCCCGTCGCCGCAGCAGTGGCTGCTGAAGCCCAGCACACGTCCGGAGCTTAGCGTCACGCCGAAAGACGCCCAAGCGTACGCGTCCGTGCCGAACTGGGCATGCAGCGTCGCAGCGACTTCATCGACAGGAATCTCATCACGCCATGTCGAGAATATCGACAGGCTGCCGCAGATCCGCCACGGGTGAACGAGAGCCGACAGCGCCGCTGCAAATGCGTCGATTCTGTCCGACTCGTCACACCACGCGAAGAACGAAGGGGTTGATTCCCTCAAAACCCGCTGACCGCTTGGCTCGCTCATATCTCGATGACCCTAACAAAATGCTTGAAGTCCTCTCCGGAAATCTGAACGGTCTGGCCTGTGGCCGTGTCGAATAGATATTCGTTCTTGATGATCTTGTTGTGATCGTCGAAGGTTACGCCCTTCTTGATGATTATCTCGACTCTTGCGACGTCGCCGGCGAGTCCCTTCTCTTTCAGCGCCTTCAGGCCGTTCGTCAACTGTTTGATCGCTTCCTGGACGTGCGTCCCACTTTTTGCCTCGCTCACTGCGAGCTTATTCCCTCTGGTTACCGTCACGAAATCGGGCGCCTTCGCGGCATCGCTGTAGGCAGGAGCGTTCCTCGGGATACCCAGCACCGTGCGCACTCCGTCATCGCCAACGCCGATCAGCGCCCGCCCATCGTCCAGAAGGAGCTTGGCCGCCTTCCTCTCGAAGGGGTCGATCAGCTTGGTGGTGACCGCCCCGCGCAGCGTCTTGTACGATGTACGCCGCGATGCGCGCAGAGCTGTCGCAAGCTCCTCGCCCATCTGCGCGATCTCCTCGGCGACCCGGATCGCTTCCGGCGTCATCCCGCCGGCGCGGCCGACCGCGCGCCACATCGGTCCGACCGCCCCGAGCCCGAACCCCACCCCCGAGAAGATCCGCTCCTCGTCGCTGAGCTCCTGCCCCGACGGCAAGCAGAACGCCTTCCCGGTGACCGCCTCGCACAGGTCGAGCGCCGGCCCGACCACCGGCACGAACCCCACCCCGATGCGCGTCGTGGCGTGCACCAGCGTCTGCATCACCCCCGCGTACGCCTCGAAGCCCTCGCCGACGGTCGACATCGCCCCGGCGAACGCGCTGATCGTCTGATAGAGCTGCGTCTGCTCCAGATCGAGCGCCTCCCCGGTCCACTGGTTCAGGCTGTCCTTCATCTGGTCGGCAAGCGCGTCGAACCTCGGCTTGAGCACGCTGTCCACCTGCGCCCGCAGGTCCGCCGGCACCGGCGAGTCCACGAACCAGTCCGACGCATCCATGAACCGCCGCACGTACGCCGTGATCCGGTTCTGCGCCTTCAGGAACGCGTTCGTCTCCGCCAGCGACACGCCCATCCGGTCGCGCAGCGCGATCTCCAGCGCCGCGCTGTTGTCTCGCCACGCCCGCACGTTCGCCACGAAGTCGGCCCGCGCGACCACGACCCCGCCGCTCACGTCGGCCTCCAGCGCCGCGATCACCGCGTCCGCGTACGCCGCGTACGGGTCCCTCCCCTCCTCGAACGCCTCGTCCACCTCCGCGATGTCCGGCACCTCCACCCACGGCACCTCGCTCTCCCCGAGCGCGTAGTTCCACGGGTCGTCCGGATTCCACCCCTCGGCGCGCGCGTCCTGCGTCGCCAGGTCCGCCACCTCATCGGCCTGCGCGCCGAACTCGTCGAGCAGCCGTGCGAGCTCGCTCTCCAGATCGCTGACGCTCTTCTTCAGGTCGTCGACGAGCTGCTCCATCGCCGCCCGCGTCTCCGCGTCGACCACGTCCTTGTACCGATCGAGGATCGCGTCGAGGTCGGTCCGCGAGATCTCGTCCAGCGGCCGGCTCACCAGGTCGTGCAGCTCCGTGTCGAGCTGCCGCAAGAGGTCCATCCGCGCCCGGAGGTCCGCGACCCTCGCGGCGTTGCGGAGGAGCTCCGCCATCAGCCGGGCGACCCTGGCCTCCAGCTCCGCGATGTCGCGCGCGAGGTCCGGGTTGATCTCCGAAAGGCTCAGGTCGACCTCGGTGCTGCCCTCGAAACCAGTCCCGTCGCGGCGGATGTCGAAGAGCGGCTTGTTCAGCCCGAGCGGCTCCGAGACGAGGTGCACCACCTCCTGCGCGTGGGTACACCAGTCGTTGCCGTTGACGGTGTGGACCCCGAAGTGGAACTCGTTTCTGCCCATGAGGAGCAGCACCGAGTCGAACTCCGCCTCGAGCGTGTTGCTCCGCGAGCCGTCGGCTTCGATCTGCAGCGCGCCCGGCACCCCGTAGGTGGGCAGCGGCGTTCGGTTCACCTCGAAGATGGCATCGCCCTCGGTCTCGAGCTCGGTAGAACCGCACGAATCGGCATCACCGTAGCTCCTCCAGAGCACGGTATACGGCGTGCGGGTGCGCGCCCACGCCGGCGACGGCGCCAGCACCGAAAGCGACGTCATCAGCGCGATGAGCTTCTGGAACACCGCGGCACAGAAGCCGCGCCGCGCGACGTCCTTCGAGCCTCTCATGTCCCCTCCGCGCCGCGCACCGCCGCGTCATATGCGATGGCGGCGCCCTTCACGTCGCCCGCGTCGAGCCTCGCCTGCACCGCATCGAGCGCCGCCGCGGCCATCCCCTTCTCCCGCAACGCCGCGAGGCCCGACGCGATCTTTTTCGGCAGGCCCGTCGCCTCGCGGGAGCAGTCCTGGTGGGGCCGACGAGAGACCTCGATGACGCCAAGGCCACCGTCCACTGGAGCGCAGGGGACGTACCGGGTGTGGCGCTCGACGCAGCAGCCGCTCCGCGGGCGACGAGCGCAGGGCGAGACGCCGCCGGAGCCGCTCCGCGGGCGACGAGCGCAGGGCGAGACGCCGCCGGAGCCGCCGGAAAGGCGAGGTCCGGCGGCGCCGGCGCCGCCGAGCGCTTCGGGAGGGCTTCGCCCGCGGCGACGGCCGAGGGGAACGGCTCGGACCGCGGCTCGCCGCGGGATCATCGCGTTTCCCGGCCGTGGCAGCGCGATTTCGGGCGTGAGGGCCGCTCTCAGGCGCGGCCGGCGGTCAGCCGCCTTCGAGCGGCAGCGGAGATTCGGGCGAGCCGGGCTCCTCGACGGGCAGCGCTTCGTCCTCCTCGGCCGCGGTACGGCCGGGCCTGCGGCCTGACGGGCGCACCTTGGCGGCGAGATCCTCGAGGCCGGCGAACGTGAAGCTCGCGGCGAGCAGCGCGGCGCCCTGGCCGAAGCTCTTGTCGCTCTTGCGCATGGCATTCTGCTTCGCGCGCAGCGTCGCCTCCTTCTCGCGCTCCTCGGTCGCGACCTTCGCGAGCGCCTTCTTCAGCGCCGGCAGCTCGGCCGCGATCTCGTCGGCGAGCGCGGCGCGATCGAGCTTCATCGACGCGCGCCTCGGCTTCGGAAGCTTGATCTCCGCGTCCCGCAGGGCGCCCACGACCCGCTCGCCGGTCGTGACGAGCACGGAGGGGTCCTCGGGAACGGCCCCGTCCAGCCGCAGCTTGCGCAGGCCCGCCGGCCCGAACGCCGCGTCGACGGCGGCGCGCCCGTCGACGAGCACCGAGCGCAGCCGGGCGGCCGCCTCGTCGCGCGCCTCGCGGGGCGCGGCGTCGTCGGCGAGCTCGCGCTCGTGCGCGTCGTCGGCCGCCACGAGCGCGGCCGTGTCCGCGGCGAGCCGGCGCGCGACGAGGCGCACGAGCAACGCCACGTCGGGCATCTTCTCGCCGGACCTCAGGCAGGGCGCGAGCTCCGCCGCCATCCCCTTCGCGATCTCGTCGGCGTGCGTCTCGGCCGACGCGGCCACGGCGCGGCTGGACTTGTCCCTGTCGGTCACCAATTTCGACGCCATGCACCCCTCCTTCTCAGGGAGCGCGGCCGCAACGGCCGCAACATGGCCCGGCAGGCTCGTCGATGCGCGAGCGCATCGCAAGACGCCGGCACGTTCACCGCGGGCCGGCAGCGCCGCTTCCACGCGCGGCAGCGCCGCTTCCACGCCCGGCGACGCCGCGTCAGCGCCGCTTCCGCGGATCGCCCCGGAGGATCGGATACGCCATCAGGAGGCTCAGCCACACGACAATGAACTTCGGATCGGCCAGCGTCTCGAGCGGGATCTCGAAGCGCTCGTTCGCGGGCTCCACCTTGCGCTGCTGCGCCTGCGCCGTCGCGGGAGCGACGACCTCGGGCAGCCGCCTCCCGCCCATCTCGACGCTCGTGCCGACCGCCCCGGGCAGCTTCGGCAGCAGGGCGCCCTCGGCCGCCAGCGCCTGCTCCTCGGGCGTCCGCCGCGTCGCGAGATCCGGATCGACGATCACCGCCGCCGGCTCGAGCGCCTCCGAGCCCTCGCCGCCGCGAGGCTCCGCCGTCGCGACCCGCGCGTCCTGCTCCGGATCGTCCGGGCGGTCCACCGGGGCGTAGCGCGGCGCGACCTCGCCGGGCCTGCGGGCGCGGAGCTCGACCGTCACCCGGGTCGGGAGGTACACGCGCCGCACCTCCTCGGCCGGGACCACGGTGTCCTTGACCGACGCGGGCGCCCCGGCGAGCTCGGGCACCTTCGCGCGCGCGGCGTCGATCGCCGCCTGCTCCGCGTCGATCGCCGCCTTGCAGCCCGGGAGGGACGGATCGAAGTCGAGCCCGACGGCGCTGGCGCCCCCCTTCCTCGCGTCCGGGTTGGCCGTGCACTCCCGGAGCACGCGCTCCGCGACGGCGTCGTCCTCCCGGTGCAGGACCGCGAGCGCGAGCTCCTTGCGATCGTCGATGCCGTTCGCGACCTCCGGCCGGGCGACGAAGCGGTAGCGCACGCGGAGCGCGAGGTTGCGCTGCCCCGCGGCGTCGACGACGGTCACGGCCTCCTTGAGGAAGCTGTCCGTGGTCGCGCCCTGGACCTCGCGCCGGCTCACCATCACCCGGGACCGCCGCAGCCCGGTGAACACCGAGCGCGTCTGCGCCCGCACACGCTCGAGGATCTTGAAATCGCTCGTGTCGGTCGGGACGTAGACGTAGCCCTCGAACTGGAGCAGAGCGGGCGGACGCTTCATGTCCTCGTTGCCCGCCGCCTTGCCCCGATCGCCGCACCCCGCGAGCGCCAGCACCCCGATTACCGGGAGAACACGGACTACTGCACGGAGAAGTGCTACCACAACGGATCTCCCCGACGGCGAGGGTGCAACCCGGGTGAATCTAGCGCCGCCGCCCTCCTGACGAAACCCTTACCCTCCGGAAAAACCGAGCGAGGATGCAGGGATCGCGGGCCCGGCGACCTGAACGTGAGGACCCGGCCCGCGGCGTCCGACCTCGGGTCAGGTGTCGACCCGTGAACGCACCCGTGAACGCGTGAGCCCCCACCCCGGCAGCGCGCGTCGCCGCGGGTGAGCCACCCTGGCGCCGCGCATCGCCGCGGGAGGGCGGCGCATCGAGCGCGGCGATCGCCGCGCGGCGCGGCCCGCGCGTCGCTCTGCTGCGCGGCGGGGGATTGCCCTTTCGAAAATCGGATCCATTTGGTCGCCGAGATGAACACGGAAAGCCAGAACCCCGAAACCAGCGGCGCCGCGCCCTCTGCCGAGCCTTCGGGCGCGGCGCCGGGCCAGCCGCCCGCGTCGACCGCGTCCGAGGAGGCCAAGGCCGCCGGCGCGGTCGAGCTCCCCTTCCAGGCCGAGGTGCAGCAGGTCCTCGCGCTGGTCATCAACTCGCTCTACGCGAACCAGGAGGTCTTCCTGCGCGAGCTCATCTCGAACGCGTCGGACGCCCTCGACAAGGCCCGCTTCCTGGCCCTCACGCGCGAAGGGGCCGCCGAGCAGGTCGGCGAGCCCGCGATCCTCATCACGCTCGACGACGCGGCCCGGACCCTCACCATCGAGGACAACGGCGTCGGGATGACCCGCGACGAGGTGGTGCAGAACCTCGGCACCATCGCCCGCTCGGGGTCGCTCGAGTTCCTGAGGGCCAACGCCGAGGCCGCGATGAAGCAGAAGGACGGCGGCAAGCTCCAGCTCATCGGCCAGTTCGGCGTCGGCTTCTACGCCGCGTTCATGGTCGCCTCGCGCGTCGACGTGCAGACCCGCTCGATGCTGCCCGGCGCCGAGCCCGTCCTGTGGCGCTCGTCCGGCGCCGGCTCCTTCACCGTGGCGCCGGGCGACCGCGAGCACCCCGGCACGAAGATCGTCCTCCACCTCAAGGACGACGCGCGCGAGTACACGAAGGCGTGGCGGATCAAGGAGATCATCCGCAAGTACTCCGATTTCGTCCATTTCCCCATCAAGGTGAACGACGAGGTCGCGAACCGCTCGGCCGCGCTCTGGACGCTGCCGAAGTCGCAGATCACCGAGGAGCAGCACGCGGAGTTCTTCCGGCACGTGACCGGCGGCTACGAGGGGGAGAAGCCGCTGCTCACGGTGCACCTGTCGATCGACGCGCCGGTGCAGTTCCACGCCCTGCTCTACGTGCCCGAGAAGGCGCCGCCGGACATGTTCCACAAGGACCGCAGGGCGGTGCGCCTCTACGCGAAGCGGGTCCTCATCGTCGAGGAGTGCGACAAGCTCACGCCGATGTACCTGCGCTTCCTGCGCGGCGTCGTCGACTCCGAGGATCTGTCGCTGAACGTCTCGCGCGAGATGCTCCAGGAGAACCGCACGCTCTCGCAGATCGAGCAGCAGATCGTCAAGCAGGTGCTCAAGTCGCTGAAGGACCTCTCCGAGTCGGATCCCGAGCGCTACGCGACCTTCTGGAGGGAGTTCGGCCGGGTCGTCAAGGAAGGGGTCACGAACGACTGGAAGAACAAGGACGCGATCGCCGAGCTCTGCCGCTTCGAGTCGATGAACACGGAGGCGGGCAAGCTCATCTCGCTCCGCGACTACGTGGAGAAGATGCCGGAGCAGCAGAAGGAGATCTATTACGTGACCGGCCTCGGCCGCCGCGCGGTGGAGCAGAGCCCGCACCTCGAGGCGTTCCGCAAGCGCGGCTACGACGTGCTGTTCCTCGTGGATCCGGTCGACGAGTGGCTGGTGAAGGCGCTGAACGAGTTCGACAAGCGCCGCCTCAAGAGCGTGACGCACGGCGACGTCGACCTCGGCAGCGAGCCGGAGAAGAAGGACCAGCCCGAGGAGGCCGTGGACGCCGCCGTGGCGGCGGTCAAGGCGGCGCTCGGCGACCGGGTGAAGGACGTGCGCGTCTCGCGCCGCCTCACCGACAGCGCGAGCTGCCTCGTCGCAGCCGAGGGCGACCCAGGGGCGAACCTCGAGCGGATCATGAAGCTCATCGACCAGAGCACCGAGGAGTCGAAGCGGATCCTGGAGCTCAACCCGAGCCACCCGGTGGTGAAGAACCTCAACATCCTCGCGGGGCGCGAGCCCGGCTCGGAGCGGGTGAAGCAGTGGTCCGAGCTCCTCCTCGACCAGGCCCTCCTCGTCGAGGGCGTGGTGCAGGAGCCGGCGCAGCTCGTCCGGCGCATCCAGGACCTGCTCGCGCAGGTGAGCTCCGCCGCGGTCAGCAACCAGGCCTGAGCGGCGGTTTCTTGGCCCGGATCGGGGGCCTGCGGTACGCGCGGAGGCGGCATCGGACGAGGTCGCCAGGATGTCCCGCTTCGCAGCACCCCCGCTCAGCCGTCGGACCTTTCTCCATGCGCTCGGCGCCGCGGGCGGCGCCGTCGCCGCGCCGGGGCTCTTCCGGCCGGCGCCGGCGCTCGCCGGGGGCGCCTCGAAGGTCAGGCGCGTCGACGACTCGGACATCGGCGTGACGCTGAAGCTCGAGCTGTCGCACGCGCCGTTCCCCTGCGCCGGCGCCCCGTACCGGGACGCGACGGTGCTGGTCTTCGTGCCGGACCATTACCGCGCGCCGGAGAGCGGCGAGCTCGACCTGGTGATCCACTTCCACGGTCACGTCACGACCGCGGAGCGGGCCATCGCGGCGCACAAGCTCCGCGAGCAGCTCCACGAGAGCAAGCAGAACGCGGTGCTCGTCGTGCCGCAGGGCGCGGTGAACGCCGCCGAGTCGCCCCCGGGCCAGCTGGGGCAGCAGGGCGGCCTCCGGCGGCTGTGCGGCGAGCTCGCGGCGGTGCTCGCGGGCCCCGCGGCGCGGCGGGCGCTCGGCGACCGCGCCGCCCCGCGCAAGGCGAAGCTCGGGAGGCTCTGCCTGTCGGCGCACTCGGGCGGCTACCGCGTCGCGGCCGCGTGCCTCCGCCACGGCGGCTGCGAGGTGAGCGAGGTGTACCTGTTCGACGCCCTCTACGGGGAGGTCGACGCGTTCCGCGACTGGGTGCTCGAGCGGAAGGACAGGTCGGGGCGGGACCGGCACAAGCTCATCAGCCACTTCGTCGCGGGCGACCCGCGGCGGCTCAACCTCGAGCTCGAGCGCGCCCTCGAGGCGAAGGGCGTCGCCTGCCTCCACGAGCGCCGCCCGGGCGAGCTCACGCGCAAGCAGCTCGTGGACGGCCGCGCGATCTTCATCGAGGCCCCGCTCGCGCACAGCGCGGTGACCTTCCAGCAGAACGCGTTCCGCGACTGCCTGTTCGCGTCGGGCCTCCGCCGCTCGCTCCGATCCGGCTGGTTCGAGGAGAAGGACGAGCCGCGGAAGATCGACGTGCGCCCCCCGTCCTGAGGCGCGCCGCCCACGCTGCGCCGCGCGTTGCCGCGCGGCGCCGCACGTCGCCGCGCGCGCCGCTCGCCGACGCGCGTCAGTGCCGGAGCGAGACGTCGGCCAGCGCGAGGCGCGCGTCGTTGATGTAGGCGCTGTCCGGGAAGCGGCGGATGAACGACCGCAGCGTCGTCTTCGCGTCGTTCCAGGCCTGGATGTCGAGCAGGCACTCGGCGAGGAGGAAGGTCGCGTCGTCCATGACCTCGCGGTCGGGCGACGCCTCGGAGAGCGTCATGAGCAGCGGGATCGCGTCGCGCTGGCGGTTCAGCCTGCGGTAGGCGCGCGCCAGGTTGAGGCGGGCCGACGGGGTGTGCGACGCCGTCTCCTTCTGGCGGATCGCGTCCTCGAAGGCGACCGCGGCCTCGTGCCAGCGGCCCGTCCGCATGTGATCGAGGCCCGTCTGGTACGATTTGATCGACAGCTCCGAGCGCGCCTTGTCGACCGAGTCCGTGAAGAAGGCGAGCTCTGCGCGGGTGAGCGGCGCCTTGCGCAGCGCCTCGAACCCCTCGATCACCTCCTGCCGCCGCTCGGCACGGATGAGCTCGTAGAACGCGGCGGCGTCGCTCTCGGCCTTGGCCCGCGCGTCGCTCCGCTGCTGCATCTCCTTGAGATCCGCCTCGTGCTTCGCGATGCGGTCCCGGGCGCCCTTCGTCTCGGCCTGGACGGCGTCGACGCGCGCGTCCCAGGCGAGCTTGACGACGCCGATGACCACGATCACGAAGAGGAGGTTCGCGCTCGCGCTGTTCCAGAAGGCGCGCCGCTCGTACGCCATCTGGCGCTTGGAGATGCTCTTCAGGTCCGCGGCGAGGGCGTTCGTGAGGTTGTTCGTCTTGATGATGAGCCCACGGGATTCCACGATCTCACGCTTGATCTCCCGGAGCTCGTCGTCGAAGTCGTGCATTTTCAAGTCCTGAAACCGCGCCCTGTGCAGGAGGCCGCGCTCGTGCTAAGGGGGCCGCGACGCGGGCCCCCGAACCGCGCCCGGGAGGCCGCTAACGCGGACTCGCGGGCCGCGCAAGGGGGGACGCTGACGCGGATCCCCGGCCTCGCCGAAAGGCCGCCCTTACGCTACCAGGAAGCTCTGCCCATGGACACAAGCGACATCCGAAAAGGCCTCAAGATGATGGTCGACGGCCAGCCCTACTCGGTCATCGACTTCCAGTTCGTCAAGCCGGGAAAGGGGCAGGCCTTCACCCGCGTCAAGATCCGGAACATGGCGACCGGCGCGGTGCTCGAGCGCACGTACAAATCCGGCGAGAAGCTGGAGCCCGCGGACGTGGAGGAGCGCAGCCTCCAGTACATTTATCCCGAGGGCACGGACTACGTGTTCATGGACCCGGCGACCGGCGAGCAGCTCACGGTGCCCGGCGAGAAGATCGGCGACGATTCCCAGTGGCTGAGCGACGGGATGTCGATCGACGTGACCCTGTTCAACGGGCAGCCGATCGGCGTCAGCATGCCCCCGCACGTGGTGCTCCAGATCGTGAGCAGCGAGCCGGGCGTGAAGGGCGACACGGCGAGCGGCGCCACCAAGCCCGCCACGGTGTCGACCGGCGCGACCGTCAACGTCCCGCTCTTCGTGAAGGAGGGCGAGTGGATCAAGATCGACACGACCGACGGCAAGTACCTGGAGCGCGTCAACAAGGGCTGAGCCCCGGTTGACCCCGGGCCTCGGCCGCGGGGGCGACCCCCGGCCTCGGCCGCGGGGTCACTTCGCCTCGAAGATCACCGCCGCCGCGCCGACGACGCACGCGACGCGCGCCCCCCCGTTGGCCGGCGCGCACGCCGTCGCCTGCGCGAGGTCGCCGCCCGACCAGAGGCGCGCGGCGCCGCCCGCGGTCGCCACGAGCAGCCCGCCGGCGGCGGGGACCGCGAGCGTCGCGCCGTCCGGCGACCGCGCCGCGCCCCGCGGGGCGGGCGTGGCGAGCGGGAACGACAGCGCGGACGCGGTCGGCGCGGCGGCGCGCAGGTCGATCGAGACGAGCGCGGCGCCGAGGGCGATGTCGAAGCCGCCCTCGGACGCGGCGAGCGGAGAGAACGGCAGCCGCTCGGTCCCGGCGCAGCGCTCGGGCGCGGCCGCGCCCGGCCGGGCGCGGGGCCCCTGGCCGCGGAGCAGCGGGAGCGGGACCTCCATCTCGCCGACGGCCTCGGGCGAGCTGCGGAAGAGCGCGAGCAGCGTGGGCGCGTCGCAGCGCCGCTCGACGGCGACGAGCTCCGCGGGCCCGGCGTGGACGGCGGCGGGCCAGGGGGGGATGTCCGTCGCCGCCTCGGTCGACGCCGCGGGGTCGACGCGGACGACGCCCTGCGCGGTGCGGACGAGCAGGGCGCCGCTCGCCTCGAACGCGAGCGGGCCGAAGGCGCCGGGCCGGGTCGGCTGGGGGGCCGCGGCGGTGCGGTACACGGCGGTCGCGGTGGCCGGCGGCGCGAGCTTCGCGAGCAGCTTGCCCTCGTCCTTGCCGCGCGCCTCGGCGCCGCCGCGGTCGAGCGCCGCGACGGCCGCGAGCGGCGCCCCGCGCGTCGATGCCGCGACCGCCTCGGCGTGATCGATCGCCGCCGCGAGCCCCGGCTCTCCGCACCGCACCGGGCCCGCGCCCGTCCAGACGAGGGCCTCGCCGGCGCGCGTGGCGTCGCGGCCGGCGACCGCGCCGCCGCCGCCCGCGGCGTCGGCGCAGAGGGCGGCGTGGAGCCGGCGCAGCCGCTGGGCGGAGGCGGCCACGGCCGGCGCGGTGGCCTTGCCGCGCGCGTCGCGGAGCAGGGCGGCGGCGAGCGCGCGCAGCGCCTCGCCGGGCTGGGCCGCGTCGCGCGACAGGCCCGCGGGGCGATCGAGGAAGACCAGCGGGGCGCCGAGGCCGGCGGCGGCGGCGCCCGCCGGCGCCGGGAACGGGCGCAGCGCGCCGGCGAGGCCGACGGAGACGACGAGGTCGTCGCGGCCGTCGGCGTCGCGGTCGGCGACCTCGAGGGAGGCGGAGAGCGCCTCGTCGGGCGGCGGCGTGCGGAGGCGGAGCTCCAGGGCGAGCTCCGGCGCCGCGCCCGCGCCCGCGGCGGGGCCGGGGAGGCGAATCACGGCGATCCAGCGCGTGGCGCCCGCGCCGGCGGCGCGCTGCTGATCGGGGCACTGCGGCGCGAAGTCGAGGGCGAGCGTCGCGGGGCCGATCTGGCTGAGGCCCACGCGCGGGGTGCACCCCTGCGCGGCGAGATCGCCGGGGAGGGCGGCGAGCGTGCGCGGCGCCTGCGGCCGCGCGGCGGGCGCGAGCAGGAGCTCGCCGCGCAGGCCGTCGGGCGCCCGCGCCCAGGCGACGAGATCGCGCGCGCCGTCGCCGTCGAGGTCGAGCAGGAGGCCGGTCTCGAAGGTGCGCCCGGTCGGCGCGGCGGCCACGGCGCCGCCGTCGAGGGGCCACCGCTTGCCGCCTTCCGGCGCCGGGACGCTCGGCACGGCCGCGAACCGGGGCGCGGCGGCGTCCGGAGCGTCGGCGTCGGCGTCGGGGCCCGCGTCCGGCGCGCCGGGGGCGATGGCGCTCAGCGGGGGCGGGGAGCCGGAGGGCGCCGCCGAGCCGAGCGTGTAGGGGGTGTAGGGCTTGGAGCTCGGGCAGCCGTCGCAGCCGGTCGCGGCGAGGAGCGGGAGCAGGGCGCGGAGGAGCTTCGGGCAGGATCGATCGGGCATCGCGAGCGGACCCGCCCGAGCACCGGCGCGCGGCGGGCGGGGCAGGCGTAGCACGGGCGGCGGGCGGGCGTCGCGGCCCCGCCGCGCCCCGGGGCCGGATGGCGCCGGTACGCGTTTCGGAGTAGCTTGATCGAGGGCAGATGCGCGGGCCGAAACCTCCTAAGGCCATCGAAGGCGAAGACTATTACCTCGAGGGCGGCCGGGTGGTTTTCACAGCGGAGTATCACCTGAAGCGGGGATACTGCTGCAACTCGAAATGTCGTCATTGCCCTTACCGTGAGAGCGCGCCGGCGGAGTCGGTAACGATCACGGTACCTCGCGTGAAACTTCCCTGAAGCGATCGAGCGCCCGCGGCGGAAGACAGCGAAGGAGCCCGCGGCGTTCCGTTGTCGGCGCATGAGGCGACGGGCGGCCGCTGCTGTGCCGCCGATCGCGGTGGCCAGTGCGCCGCAGTCCCCTGAGCTGTCGATGGGGTCGGGCGCTCGCGCGCGCGATCACGCGATGGCGCGATGGAATGCCGGTTGTCCGGGTTGTGCGGAGCGTCTAGGCTTTCGCACCCACTCGCGCAGGAGTCTCTATGCGTCGTAGTTTTCGTCCTCTGCTCTACTGCCTTTTGCTCTCCGTGCCGGTCGGATGCACCGCGGCGTCGAACGACAAAGCCCCGCAGCCGCAGCCGCCGGTCGATGACGTGCCGGCGATCGAGGACACGGATAAGGACGGCATCAGCGACGCGGACGAGGGGCGCGACGAGGAGATCGACACGGACAGCGACGGCGTGCCCGATTTCGAGGACGCCGACTCCGACGGCGACGGGCTGCCCGACAAGCTCGAGGGCGCCATCCCCACGGGGCAAACCGCGCTTCCCGACAGCGACGGCGACGGCGTGCCGGATTTCCGCGACGAGGACTCCGACGGCAACGGGATCCCCGACGAAGAGGAGGGCGACGGCGACCGCGACGACGACGGCACGGCCGATTACGCGGACCTCGACGACGACGCCGACGGCCTCTTCGACAGGGACGAGCTGGGGCCGGACCCGCTCGACCCGGTGAACACCGACGGCGACAGGTGGCCTGATTTCCGCGACACCGACTCCGACAACGACGGCATCCTCGATCGGTTCGAGCGAGAGATCGACGCCGACAGCGACAGGATCCCGGCGTTCCGCGATCTCGACTCGGACGGCGACTGCCGGCCCGACGCGGCCGAGCGGGGCGAGGGCGAGATCACGAAGCCGCCCATCGACAGCGACAACGACGGCGCGGGCGATTTCCTCGATCTGGACAGCGACAACGACGGGCTGCTCGACAAGCTCGAGGACGTCAACTGCGACGGCGTGCTCGATCCGCTCGAGTCCAGCACCGCGAGCGAGGACACGGACGAGGACGGCGTGAGCGACCTCATCGAGGTGTCCGCCGGCACGAACCCGAACGACGACCTGGATAACCCGCAGGCCAATGGGGACTTCGTGTTCATCGTGCCCTACCGGGACGACCCGAGCCCGGCGCAGGACACGCTCGACTTCTCGACCAACATCTCGCAGGCCGACGTGGTGTTCGCGATGGACACCACGGGATCGATGAGCGGCTCCATCAGGAACCTGCAGGGCGCGCTCCAGGACATGATCGATGTGCTCGCCGAGGAGATCCCGAGCATCGGTATCGGGGTGACCCACTACAAGGACTTCCCGACCGATCCGTACGGCGGCTCCGCCGACCAGCCGTTCTACCTGGAGCACCGGGTGATGAGCGTGCTCACGCCGGAGGGGCGGGAGTCGGTGCAGGAAGCGGTGGACGAGCTCTCGGCCTCGGGCGGCAACGACGAGCCGGAGAGCGGCTGGGAGGCGCTCTTCCAGATCGCCAGCGGGCGGGGCACGGACGAGGGACGCTCGAGCGTGCCGGCGTTCGACCCGGCGACCGCGCCGCCGGGCGAGATCCCGCCGGGCGAGTCGGTCGGCACGATCGGCGGCGTGGGCTTCCGCACCGGCTCGCTGCCCATCGTGGTGATGATCACCGACGTGCCGAGCCACAACGGGACGATTCCGGGGTACGGCTACTCGAGGATCGAGTCCCCGAACTACCAGCAGGCGCTGAGCGCGGTGACCGGCTTGGGCGGCCGCCTCATCGGCATGGTGGCGACGTCCGACGGGAGCGAGGCGAAGGCCGATCTGACGGCCGGCGCGCTGGCGACGGGCTCGGTGGTTCCGCCGACGGCGTGGGGGCCTGAGGGCATGCGCCCGCCGAGCTGCGCGGTCGGCCAGTGCTGCACCGGCGAGAACGGCAGGGGCGTGGCGGCGGCGAACGGCAAGTGCCCGCTCGTGTTCCAGACCTCCAGCAGCGGCACCGGCCTGAACCTGGCCGTCGTGCAGGCGATCAAGGTGCTCACGACCTACGTCACGCTCGACATCTCGGCGGCGGCGGAGGACGACGAGACCGACACGGTCGACGCCGTGAGCGCGTTCATCGACAGGATCATCGCGAACAACCTGGCGCCGGAGCCCTGCACCTCCGGCCTCAGGGTCGTGGACAAGAACCGCGACGGCGTCGCGGACACGTTCGCCAACGTGTTCCCGGGGCCGACGGTCTGCTTCGACGTGCTCCCGAAGATCAACGTCTCGGTGCCCCCGACGACGGAGCCGCAGGTCTTCACGGCGAACATCGTCGTCACCGGCGACGGCGTGACCACGCTGAGCACCCGCAAGATCTTCTTCCTCGTCCCGCCGGAGATCCCGGACCTCCCCATCGAATGAAGGGCGAGCGGGCGCCCGCCGGCGGGCGCCCGGAGCCGCGGAGGGGGGCTGCCCCGGCGGCGGCTCCCTCGAGGCCTTTGGTAGCCCTTCCGGGGCCCGCTTCTGGTACACACGGCCGCACGGTCATGGGCGAAAGCTCGGTCAGCGGGGGGGCTCCGGCGCCCGGCGAGGCCCGGGGCGCGGCGCTCTGGGAGCTCGCGCGGCTCTTCTTCCGGCTGGGCGCCACGGCGTTCGGCGGCCCTGCGGCCCACGTCGCGATGATGGAGGACGAGGTGGTCCGCCGGCGCGGCTGGATGACGCGCGAGGACTTCCTCGATCTCTACGGTGCGACGAACCTGATCCCGGGACCCAGCTCGACCGAGCTCGCGATCCACATCGGGCACCGCCGGGCCGGGTGGGCGGGGCTGCTCGTGGCCGGGGCGTGCTTCATCGTTCCGGCGGCGCTCATCACGCTCGGCTTTGCGTGGGGGTATGTCCGGTTCGGCGCCGTGCCGGAGATGTCGGCGCTCCTCTACGGGGTGAAGCCGGTGATCATCGCGGTGGTGGTCCAGGCGCTCTGGGGTCTCGGCCGCGCCGGCCTGCGCTCGAAGCTCTCGGCGGGCCTCGCGGCGCTCTGCGCGGGCGCGAGCCTGCTCGGCGTCCACGAGCTCGCGCTCCTGGCCGGCGCCGGCGCGCTCGCGGTGGCGTTCCGGCTCGCGGCCGGGGGCCCTCGGGGCTCGTCGCCCGGCGTGGCGGGCCTCGTCGTCCCGCTCGCCGGCGGCGCCGCGACGGCCGCGGCCGCGGGCGTGCCGTTCGGGCTCCTGCCGCTGTTCCTGTTCTTTCTCAAGGTGGGTTCGGTCCTCTTCGGGAGCGGCTATGTGCTCCTCGCGTTTCTTCGCGCGGATCTCGTCGAGCGATACGGGTGGATGACCGAGGCGCAGCTGCTCGACGCGGTGGCGGTCGGCCAGGTGACGCCCGGCCCCGTCTTCACGACGGCGACGTTCATCGGGTATTTCCTGGGCGGTGGCCCGGGCGCCCTGGTCGCCACGCTGGGCATCTTCCTCCCGGCGTTCTTCTTCGTCGCGCTGAGCGGCCCGCTGATCCCCCGCGTCCGCCGCTCCGCCGTGGCCTCGGCCTTCCTGGACGGCGTGAACGCGGCGTCGCTCGCGCTGATGGCGGTCGTCTCCTACCGCCTCGCCCGCGCGGCCGTGGTCGACTGGCTCACCGGCGCCCTGGCCCTCGTTGCAGCGCTCCTGCTCGTCCGATACCGCGTGAGCTCGCTCTGGCTCATCGTGGCTGGCGCCGCCGTCGGCGTGCTGTCCGTACACCTCTAGAGCGGTTTTCGATCGGGGGTCGCGCAGACGTATTTCGTCTCCCGTCTCCCGTGCTCGTCTTCCGTCTCCCGTCTCCCGTCTCCCGTCTCCCGTGCTCGTCTTCCGTCTCCCGTCTCCCGTGCTCGTCTCCCGTCTCCCGTCTCCCGTGCTCCTCTTCGTGCGCGTGCGCGTGCGCGATCCCTGGAATCAACGCGCACGCGCACGCGCACGAAGGACGCGCACGGAAGAGGGAAGACGGGAGAGGGAAGAGGAAAGACGGGAGAGGGAAGACGGAAGACGGAAGAGGGAAGACGGAAGAAGGCGTGTGTCCCGCGCCTCACCGCGCCGGCGATCGCACCGAAGCCGGCTCCTCTGCGGCCACCAGCTCCGACCCGGCCCCGATGTAGAACGCGTTCCCCCGCCAGGCGACCCGCCGGTTGGAATAGGCGTTCAGCCAGCAGAAGAACCAGCACAGCGTCCGCAGCGGCTCCGCCAGGACCAGCGCCAGGTTGGAGCGCGCCGGCCGCAGCGCCCTCAGGGCCAGGAACGTCCCCAGGCTCTGAAGCGCCCAGGCGAACAGCCAGACCTCCAGGGCGAGGCGCGTCGGGCTGAGCAGCAATGTCAGCCAGGCGATGAGCAGCGGCGCGTTGAACGGCTCCACCGCGAAGCAGCGCGGGACGAGCGCGCGCCGCATCTTCGCCCAGCGGGTGTGCCGATCCAGCGTGCGCATCAGCGAGCAGCTGGTGTTGCGGTTCTCGATCGGATCCAGGCATAGATCGACCACGAACCCGCGCGCGCTGAAGCGCTGCCCGAGCACGTCGTCCTCCGCCAGCACGCTGGCCACGCTCTCGAACCCGCCGACCCGCTCGAGATCGGCCCGCCGCATCGCCATCGACTTGCCCACGCTGATCGACCGCCCCGCGAGCTCCGCGGCGGCGACGATCCCGGGCGCGATGAACGCCCCGAGCTGCGCGTTCTCGACCACCGCGCCGAGCGTGCGCTCCCCCGTGCCCGCGACGAGGCTCGAGACGAGCCCCACGCCGGGCCGCATCAAGCGCGACAGGAGCGCGCGGAGGTAGTCCGGGCGAACACGCACGTTCGCGTCCGAGATGACGAGGACGCTGCCCTCCGCCCTGCGCGTGAGCTCGAGGAGCTGCGCCACCTTCGGGTTCAACGCCTCGCCCGGGTCCGTCACGCAGAGCCGCGCCTTCACCTCGGGGTGCGCCTCGATGAAGGCCTGGATCACCGGCACCGCCGGGTCCTCGCGCGAGGCGACGCCGAAGACGAGCTCGTAACAAGGGTAATCGAGGCGGGCGAAGGAGTCGAGGTTGCTGGCGAGCTCGTCATCGACGCCCGCGACAGGCTTGAGGATGCTGACGACCGGTGTCGCCGCGAGCGGCCGCGGCGCGCCGCGCGCCGCTTCGAGGCGGTGCCGGGCGATCCTCAAGAGGAACGAGGCCTGGAGCGTCACATAGATGGTAGATGACAGCGCCGTCGGCGCGACCGTCGCCAGTGCTCCCCAATCCATGGACGACGATGCTGAACGAGGCGCGTGGCGTCTCGATGGCCGGACCGCAAACCCAGCGCTGCCTTTTCGCGACCAGGGCGTGACAGGAGCTCATCGCCCCCGCGCCGCCTGACGGCGACTCGGCACGATACGCGCCGACCGCCACCGGCGACATCGTCCTTCGTCCGGGAATCCGTCTCCGACGCACGCGCGCCGGCGCCGGGCGAGCGGGGCCGCGCGACGTGCGGCGTGCGGCGTGCGGCGTGCGGCGTGCGACGTCAGGTGATGCGGCCGATCAGCTCTCGCGTGATGTTCTTTTGGTGGGACTCGAGCGTGCCGCCGCCGATCTCGAGCAGCTTGGCGTCCCGGAAGAACCGCTCCACCTTGTACTCGGTGCAGTACCCCCAGCCGCCGAGCACCTGCATGGCGTTGTCGGCCACCTCCTTGCCCACCGGCGCTGCGAAGAGCTTCGCCGCGTCCGTCCCGAGGCGGTTTCTCCGGTCAGGGCTGACGTTGCGCGCCACCGAGTAGATGAGGGCGCGCGCCGCCTCGGTCTTGGCGTAGCTCTCCGCGATGTAGCGCTGGATCTGCCCGTGCTCGGCGATCGGCTTGCCGAAGCTCCTCCGCTCTCCGGCGTACTGGATCATGATGTCCAGACAGCGATCCGCGATTCCGAGGCTCATGGCAGCCAGGGTGAGGCGCTCGAGCTCCAGGTTCCTCATCATGTTGCGGATCCCGCCGCCCTCCTGGCCGAGGACGTTCCGGGCGGGCACGACGCAGTCGTCGAAGATGAGCTCGCTCATCGTGCTGGCGCGCATCCCCATCTTCGGCGTCTTCTCGTCGGTCGAGAACCCGGGGAAGCCGCGCTCCACCACGAAGGTCGTGATCCTGCCCTCGATGGTCGCATAGACCAGGAAAATCTGGGCCTCGGGGGCGTTCGTGATGAGCGCCTTGCGCCCCTTCAGGATGTACCGATCCCCGTCGCGCCGGGCGAACGTCTTCATGCCGAGCACGTCTGTCCCGCTCGTGGGCTCGGTCATGCCCATCGCGCCGATCCACTCGCCGGAGAGCACCTTCGGCAGGTACCGCGCGCGCTGCTCGTCGCTCCCGGCGTGGAAGAAGTTGTTCACGAACAGCATCGCGTGGGCGAGATACGCGAGCGTGAACCCGGGATCGCTCTTCGCGAGCTCGTGGTGGACGATCACGGCGGCGACCGCGTCCATGCCCGCGCCCCCGTACTCGGAGGGCACGGTCACGCCGAGCAGGCCGAGCTCGCCCAGCCGCTGCATCAGGGGGACGTTGAGGCTGGCGCTCCGGTCGTGCTCGTCGGCCTGCGGCTCGACGACCTCACGGGCGAAATCCCGCACCATCTGCCGCAGCATCCGGTGCTCTTCCGTCGGGTTTTCCAGGTCGCTTTCTATGGCGGAGGATGACGCGCTCATCACCGCCGAACGTAGCACGCGGGAGCGCGCGACCGCGACGGCGTGGCACGCGATTCGCTTCGTCCTCGGGCGAACCGTCTCGAAAGGGCCGTGTATGAAACGCTGGACCGACGTGGTGCTCTGGAGCGTGGTGCTAGTGTCGCTGCTGATGTGGCTGCTCGGCGTGCTCGGCGTGCTGCCCGAGGACGGCTGGCTCAACGTGCTCCTCGTGATCTCCGCCGCTTTCGCCGTCACCGGGATGCTCCGGCAGATGCCCGCTCGGCCCCACCGCTGAGCCGGCGGGCGCCGCCTCGGGCGACTCCGTCTCTGTCGCCGCCGCCGCGGGGCCGTCCTGGCAGCAGCGGACGCCGGTCGAGTAATCGAGGTAGCTCCTCGGGTGAGCCGTGATCAGCGCCTCGCAGCCCGCCCGGGTCGAGCGCGCGTAGAAGCCGCCGGCGAAGGCGCCGCCCGGCTCGTTCACCCACTCATCGAGGTTGCCCACGAGGTCGTAGACCGCGTCGCTGCCCCAGCGGCTCCGGCACCGGGGGCTCCCGCCCGTCTCGCGGAGCAGGGGCTCTCGGGCGCTGCGCACGCGGTTGAGCCGGGGATCCAGGTGGCCCATCGACGCGTTGCCGTGGAGCAGGGCGGCGGGGTGCGCCGGCCGGAAGACATTGCACGCGCCCTCCTCGAACGTGTCGCCGTACGGGTACAGGGTGTCGTCCTCGCCGCGGCACGCCGTGACGAACTCGTCGACCGAGCAGAGCCGCTTGCCCGCGGCCGCGCAGGCGCTCTCGGCGACGAGCCCGGTCACGTAGCCGCTCGGCCGCACCCCGAACCTGGAGCGGGCCAGCGCGGCGGTCGCCCGGCCGCGCTGCCAGCCAGGGAGCAGCGGCAGCGGGAAGGCGCGGGCGTGGACGTCGCCGATCCGCCGCCGGCCGGTCGACCACTCGGCGAGCGTGATCTCGAGGAGGTTCGGGGTCGACGGGTAGTCGGGCGAGAGCGCCTGCCCGGTGGCGCCGTCGACGAGCATCCCCTCGAAGCGATCGATGCAGAAGCGGCCGCCCGCGATCGCGACCATGTCCGAGGGGCACGCGGGCGCGGCCGGCAGCGCGGGGGCGGGCGCCTCCGCCTTCGCCCCCGCGGCCGGGCGCGCCGCCGCGACCGCGGTCGCCGGCAGCGCGGGGCGCGCGACGCCCGCCTCGGCCTGCGCGTCGAGCCCGCGCGCCGCGCTCCCGAACCACCGCAGGCTGCCGTCGGCCGCCCAGACGACGTCGCCCACCACGCAGGCGCCGGGGGCCGCGAGCTCCGGGACGGTCACGAAGGCGCCCGGCGAGGGCGCCGGGACCGCGCGCCGCGCCGGCTGGCCGTCGACGCAGAGCGCGCCGGTGTCGTCCGTGGGCCACGGCTGCGACGCGAGCTCCGCGCCGTCGTCGTCCAGCCAGACCACGTGGCTCCGGGCCGCGTCGCTGAGCAGCGCGCCTCCCTCGGGCAGGGCGACGAGCCGCACCGTGAGGTCGCCCTCGGCGAGCGGCAGCGACGTCTCGCGCGCGGGGCCGGGCCGGCCGAGCGCGTCGATCGAGAGCGCCACGACCTTGCGCGGATCGGCGGCGCTCACGCCGGCGACGAGGGCCCCGCCGCCCCGGCGCTCGCACGCGTCGAAGCCCGCGCGCACCGGCGACGCGATCGCCACGGCGGGCGCCGCCGGGCCCGCCGCGGCCGCGTGGGGCGCGCGGGGGTCGACGCGCGCGAGCGCGGCCTGCGCGCCCGGCGCGGTGAGCGCGCCCGAGGCGTCGACCCCGGTGATCTGGAGCCGGTCGCCGAGCACCTCGAGGAAGAGCCCCCGCTCGCTGCCGCCGACGAGCGCCGCGCCGCCCTCGTGGGCGCGCCCCCGCAGCGCGGGCACCACGAGCGGCTCGGGCGCGAGCCGCACCACGTCGGTCCTCGCGAGCCACCAGGACGCCCCGATGCGCGCGGCGCGCCGCCGGTCGGCGGGGCGCTCCGGCTCGTCGATCGGCGCGCCCGGCGCGCCCCCGGGCGGCGCGGCGCCGAGGCCCGCCGGCGCGGCCGACGCGGAGATCAGGCCGCGCGCGTCGAGCCGGTGGAGCTGCCCCGCGGCGAAGGCGAGCCCCTCGCCGTCCGGCGCGAACGCGCCCCACGCGAGGCGCGCGCGCCGCGCCGGGAACGGGTCCGGCTCGCGGCGCGGCTGCCCGTCGGCGCGCGAGGCCGAGAAGAGCTCGCCGGCGACCGTCTGGAAGTAGGCGCGATCCCCCGCCCACACGGCGAGCCCCGGATCGTACGCCGGCTGCCCCGCGGCGCGGCGGGCGCCGCTCGCGGCGATGCGCTCGAGCGCGCCGATCTCGGCGGGCGCGAGCGGCGTCGGGTCCGCGAGGCGCGCCGGATCCACGGCGCAGACCGCCCTGGGAGCGGCGCCGGCCGGGAGCCGCTGGAGCGAGGGCGCGACGCGCGTCGCCTGGCAGGCCCCGTTGCGGCCGGTGACATCGACGGCCACCGCGCCCGCGCTCGCCGTCGCGAGGCGCGGATCCAGGTGGCCGCGCAGCGCGCCGTAGTCGAGATCCCCCTCGGCCACGACCGCGCGCCGGCTCGCGTCGAGCTTGCCGTCCTCGCCGAGCGACGCGAAGGCGATCTGCGCGCTCCCGAGCCATGACGTGCTCGTCTTCTTCGCGCTCGCCGCGTAGTAGAGGAGGTCGATCGCGCCGGGCCTCCCGGCGGCGTCGATGAGCCCCATGCCGTCGAGGGGCGGCCGGAACCGCAGCCCGGTGGGGGACGACGCGGTCGCGATCCCCTCGGCCGGCGAGAACCAGCGGATCCGCACCTCGACCTCGGGCAGCGGATCCGGCCGCTTCGGCTGGGGCGCCGCGCGCGGGGCCTTCCTCGGGCGGCCTTCGCGCCCGCGATCCGCGCCGCGCTTCTTCTTGTCGGCCGGGGCGCCGCGGCCGCCGGACACTTTGTCGGGCCGCCTCGCCGCGGGCGCCTTGCGGGCGGGCGCCTTGCGGGAAGGCTTCGCCGCGGCGGCGCGCTCGCGCGCCGCGCGCTGCGCCTTCGCGGCCACGTCGCGCTTCGCGGGATCGGCGATCTCGAGCTCGAGCAGCGCGACGCGCTCGCCCACGGCCGCCGCCGCGTGCGCGCGGCCCCTCGCGCACGCGCGGGACGCGGCCGAGGCCTCGCCGGGGAGGAACGCCGTCGCGCAGATCTCGCCGTCCTGCGAGGTGAGCAGCGTCGTGCTCCCGCTGGGCGAGGAGAGGGCGCCGGCGAGGTCCTCGTCGACGAGCAGGAGCGGCGGCCCGAGCTCGCCGGTCGCGGCGTCGAGCCGCCTGACCCAGCCGAACCGGTCCGACGACGTCTTGGAGAGGAACACCACCGAGCGGCCGTCGAGCGACGGCTCGACGGTGAACGCGAGCGGCTCGAGCTGCGGCGCGCCGAGCGGGGTGCGCCCGGGTTGCGCCGCGGCGTCGGCCGCCTCCGCGGCGTCGGCCAGCGGCGCCGGGGCGGCGGCCGGCCCGCGGGCGGGGGCGCGCGCCGCCGTGCCGGCGGGCGCGGGCGCCGCCGTCATCGGGCGGCCGGAGCAAGCGCCCGCGCCGCAGGCGAACGGCACGAGCAGGGCAGCGAGGAGGGAGAGGGGCGATCGGGGACGTCGCATGCTTCGCGCGCTCGGCCCCGCTCGCGGCGCGGCCGGGAGGGGGCGGCGGCCGAGCCTAGCGCAGATGGGCCGGCGATCGTCGCCAGGGCGCACGCGCCGCGCGCCGTGGGCTGCGCGCACGCCGGAGCGTGCACCGCGGTGCCGCTCTGTACGGGCCGCGATCGTCGCGGGGCGCGCGCCCGCGGGCACGGCGGCTGCAGCCCGGCAGGGCGGAGAAAAGCCAGGAGGCCTCCATGAACGCGTCGATTCACCGCATGCACGTAACTCTGGGCGCCGCCGCGCTCCTCGCGCTCGTCTCCTCCGGGTGCGGCGGCGAGCGGCGGCCGGCCCAGCCGATCGGCAGGACGCCGACGTTCGAGTCCGAGATGCCCTACGCAGCCGACGGGCAGCCGCCGGGCGCCGGGCACGGGCACTGGCACGGGCACGCGCCGCCGCCGTCGGACTCGAGCGAGTTCGGGCGGAGCCCCGCGGAGCAGGGCCGGATGGGCCAGGGCGCGCCGGGCGGCCGGATGGGCCAGGGCGCGCCGGGCGGCCGGATGGGCCAGGGCGCGCCGGGCGAGCGGCAGGGCCAGGGCGCGCCGGGCGACCGCGAGGAGCGCGAGCTTTGCGACGAGATCTCCGCGTCGACGAGCGTCAGCGCGCAGGACATCCCGGGCGGCGTGCAGATCGTGCTGACGCCGGTCCCCGGCGCCACCGCGACGTCGCTCGAGCGGCTCGCTCGCCGGCTCGACGCGCACCTCGCCGCGCTCGACCAGGAGGAGCAGCCGCCGCCGGGGGACGGCGAGGCGCGCTGCCGCCTGTTCGACATGGCCCGAGCGGGCGCGCGCGGCAGGGTCGTCGAGGCGGCGGACGGGCTCCGCGTGCTCTTCACGACCGACGACACCGCGAGCGTCTCGACGCTCCGCGAGCAGGCGCGCCGGTTTGTGCAGTACGCTCGCGAGGGACAAGTCCGGTAGGGCTGTCCGAACCCTGGGGCGCCTTCGAGGCCGGGCACGGGGGCGTGCAGGTGGCGCTCGACCGGCCGTGGAGCGCGGGCTAGCCTGTGCCTGAAGGGTTCCACGATGAGCAAGAAGCTGGATGAAGAGTTGGCCCAGGCGCTGTCTCTCGTAGAGCAGCAGGACACGCCCGCGGTGGTGAAGCCGGCCGCGGCGAGCCCGCCGACCAAGCGCCCGTCGCGCAGCCTCGGCCTGCTCGCGACGCTGCTCGTCATGGTCGGCGCGCTCGTCGCGCTGTTCCTCGTCGGCTTCAAGGAAGCGGCCGTCTACGCGACGCCGGTCGATCAGCTGCTCGCCTCCAAGGAGAAGCTCGCCGGCCGCAAGGTCCGCGTCGAGGGCGAGCTCGTGCCCGGCACGCTGGCCAAGCGCGACACCCCCTGCGAGTACCGCTTCGAGATCCACGGCACGCAGGCGTCGCTGCCCGTGCGCTACGCCCAGTGCGTCATCCCCGACACCTTCCGCGACGTGAAGGGCGGCGGCGTCCAGGTGACCGTCGAGGGCACGCTCAAGCAGGACGGCAACTTCGAGGCGAGCCTCGTGATGGCCAAGTGCACCTCGAAGTACGATCCCAACACGCACGAGATGAAGGGCGGCGCCGAGGCCGGCGAGGGCCCGCTCTCGCTCAAGTGAGCGAGCGCGCCCGCCCGCGGCGCCCGCGCGCGGCGCAGCGCCGGCGGGTCGGGTAGCGCTCGCCTTCTCCCCTGCATCCTCCACACTCCGCCGATGATCTCCCGTGACCGCCGGTTGCTGAGCCCCGTCGGCGACGGACGCAGCTCGCCCGTGCCGGGCGAGCCGCCCTCGGACCGCGCCGGCGCGTCGAAGCCCGTCGGCCCCATCCTGACGGCGCAGCACGCGCTCACCCTCCTGCCGGGCATGGAGGCGGTGCTGGGCTCGATCTTCCGCGACGTCGAGCGCGCCGAGCGGCGCGTCGACATCGAGACGTACATCTACCGCGACGACCTGCTCGGGAGCTCGTTCGCGGACGTCATGGGGCGGGCCGCGGCGCGCGGCGTGCGCGCGCGGCTCCTCTACGATCCGCTCGGCTCGCACGAGACCGACGCCCCGTTCTTCGACGAGCTCCGGCGCCGCAACATCGAGGTCCGCGCCTACCGCCCGATGGCGTCCAGCCTCGGCCGCGGCGGGCTCCTGCCGCGGGATCACTCGCGCGTCATCGTGATCGACGAGCTCGCCTACACCGGCGGCGCCGCGTGGGGAGACGAGTGGCTCCCCGAGCGGCGCGGCGGCAAGGGGTGGCACGACGTCTGTATGCGCCTCGAGGGCCCCTGTGTCGAAGACTTCGCCTTCCTCTTCGAGCAGCGCTGGCGCGAGGCCGACGGCGGCTCCGAGGGGCTGCGCGACTACGCGACCGGGCGCAAGTACCCGGATCTCGAGCTCGTCGCGGACACGCCGGACGACAACGCGCGGGTCTACGGCCGCTACCGCGCGGCGATCCGGCGGGCGAGGGAGCGCGTCTGGATCGAGAACGCCTATTTCTTCCCGCCCGCCGGGATGCTCAAGGATCTCGTCGACGCGGCCTCGCGCGGCGTCGACGTCCAGATCATCCTCCCCGGCGAGACCGATCTGCCCATCATCCAGCGCGCCGCGCGCGCCGAGCACGCCGCGTGGCTCGATCGGGGCTTCAAGCTCTTCGAGTACCAGCGGGACGTCATGCACTCGAAATTCGCGCTCATCGACGACGACTGGTGCACGATAGGCACGTTCAACGCGAACCCGAGCAGCCTGAGCGCCGTCAACGAGGTGAATCTCTTCGTGTTCGAGCCGGCGTTCGTCGCGCAGGTGGCGGACCTGTTCTCGAGGGACAGGGCGGCCTCGCGGCCGGTGACCCGGGGCACGCTCGCGGAGCGGTCGCTCCAGGCCAAGGCCGCGGACTGGCTAGCTCACGGGGCCTTGAGCCTCCTCGACAAGCTGGTTAAGACATCCCCGGACTGACGCCCGAGGAGGAGGCATTTGAGCCAGGATCGCGACCTCGTCATTTTGACCCAGAACATCTGGGGGGGAGTCGCCCTCTGGGAGCGGCGCCGGGCGATGCTGGCCCGGCTCATCGGCGATCTGCGCCCCTGCATCATCGGGCTCCAGGAGGTGCACGCGCAGGGCGCGAGCGGCGACCTCGGCCAGGCCGGCGAGCTCTCGCGGCTCGTCGGCGGATACCGGGCCTGGTTCGCGCCGGGGCGGGTCGCCGCGGGCGGCGAGTGCGAGGGGGTCGCGCTGCTCTGCCGGGACGACATCGAGGTGCTCGATCACTCCGTGGAGGCGCTCACGCTCGACCGCGACGACCCGTTCGAGCGCGACAGCCAGCGCGTCGTCCTGCGCGCCGCGATCCGGCGCGCAGGCGCGGTGATCGACGTGCTCGTCACGCACCTCTCGCTGTCGAAGCGCGCGCGGGCGCGCACCGTGCGCGAGCTCGTGAGCTTCGCCGCGCGCGAGCGCGAGAAGTCGAAGAGCCTCGGCGCCGTGCTGATGGGCGACTTCAACGCGCTCCCGAGCGAGGAGGCGGTCTGTTACCTCCAGGCGAGCGCCGGAGAGGGCTCCTGGCTCGACGCCTGGTCGCAGACGCACCCCGGCAAGACCGGCGGCACCTGGCCGGCGGGCCTCCCGCTGCGCCGCATCGACTATGTCTTCGTCCAGCCGGGGGAGGGGTGGACGATCACGCGCTGCGAGCGGGCGCCGTTCTCCGGCTCGGATCACCACGGCGTGGTCGTGGGGCTGCGGCTCGGCGCCTGACGGGCGGAGCGCCGCGCGCCCGGACGATCCCCCGGCGGCGCTCGACGGATGAGGCCGGCGTCCCGCCCAGGGCGGCGCGCGCCTCGCTCCACAACGCAGAACGAGATTCGGGGGCATGCGTAAGGAGCGTAAAAGGAGCGTAAAGATGAATCGCGCGTATTGAACCCGCCGCGGCAGACCGGGTAGGCTGGCGGTTCATGAGCAGACTGCTGATCTTGGGGGCGACTGGGGGCACGGGCGCCGCGTTGGTCCGTCAGGCCCTGGAAGCTGGCCACGAGGTCTCCGCATTCGCGCGGACGCCGGCCAGCATCCCTGTCCCGCACCACGAGCGGCTGCGCGCGCTCCGGGGCGACATGATGGATGCCGAGCAGGTGTCGCGCGCCGTGTCCGGCCACGACGCGGTCCTCTCCGCCGTCGGGTCGCGCGGCCTCGGCCCGACGCGCGTCTACTCCGAGGGCGTCGCCAACGTCCTCCGCGCGATGAAGGAGCACCGCGTCCGCCGCCTGATCGCGGTCACCTCGGCGGGCGTCGGCGACGATCAGCAGAGCGCGCTGTGGTTCCGCGTCCTCGTGAAGCCGCTGCTCCGCAACCGGTATTCCGACATGCAGCGCATGGAAGAGGCCGTCCGCCAGAGCGATGTGGCCTGGACCGTCGTGCGCCCGCCCAAGCTCACGGACGGACGGCTCACCAAGGATTACCGCGCCAGCGTCGATCACCTGCCGATGGGCGGTTACTTCTTTGCTGGTCCCACCATCTCTCGCGAGGACGTCGCGCATTTCATGCTCTCCCAGATCGACAGCGACGAATACCTGCGCAAGACGGTCGTCGTGACGTACTGAGGCTCGGCGCGCGCGCTGTCCCTTGACGCAACGGTGGGGCTTGGGTCTGCTGCCGGCCACGCCGCCGCGGCGAGCCTGCGGCGCTCCTAACGTGATGGTCGCGCTCGCCACGATGTCCGCGACCGCGCCCAGCCGAGGCCCGAGCTCCATGATGTTTTATCGCAGGACCGCGCTCCCGTTGTTTCTCGGTCTGGGGGCTCCGGCCCTGATCGGGTGTGAGCTGCTCGTCGCCGTCGACCGCAGCAAGATCGATGCGCCCGCGGCCGGCAGCGGCGGCGAGGCCGGCGGCGGCGGCGAGGCCGGCGAAAGCGGCGAGGCGGGCAGCGGCGGCGGGGGCGGCGCGCCAGGCGCGGTGTGCGGCGACGGGGCCGTCGGCGCGCCCGCCGAGGCGTGCGACGATGGGAATCGGACGGCCGGCGACGGGTGCGATCCGGGCTGCGCGATCGAGCCCGGGTTCGCCTGCGCCGGGTCGCCGAGCGCGTGCACCGCGGGGTGCGGCGACGGCGCGCTGGGCGGCGCGGAGACGTGCGATGACGGCGGCGACGAGGACGGCGATTGCTGCTCGCGCGCCTGTCAGGTGGAGCCCGGGTGCGAGGTCGAGCCGAACGACGGCTTCGCGTCCGCCAATGACGCCTTCTCCATCGCGCCGGACGGCCGCATCCGCGCGTTCATCGATCCCGAAGGCGATGTGGACGTGTTCTCGGTGACCGTCCCCGACGGCGCGCTCGGGCGCCTCGAGGCGGAGACGCGCGACGGCCCGCTGGGCACGACGTGCAGCTCGCTCGGCGTCGACACCTACCTGACGATCGTCGACGGCAGGCTCGAGACGATCGCGGACCACGACGACATCGACGAAGACAACTACTGCTCTCACCTCGTGCTGGAGAAGCTGAGTCCCGGCGAATACCTCGTCAGCGTGCAGATCTCCCCTGCCGCGGAGCCCGCGACCTTCGACTACACGCTCTCGCTCACGCTGGACACCTCGGTGTGCGGCGACGGCGCGCTCGAGGGCCCGGAGCTCTGCGACGACGGGAACACGGTCGGCGGCGACGGCTGCAGCGCCGCGTGCGAGCTGGACACCCCGCGCCCCGAGGTCGAGCCGAACGACACCGCGGCGGAGGCCGACGCGCGCGCCGCGCTCCGGCCGAACGCGCTCGTCTCGGGGGCGATCGCGCCGCTCGGCGACGTCGATGTCTTCGCCTTCGAGGTGCCGAGCGTCGCGGAGATCCTGCTCGCCACGTTCAGCCCAGGGAGCCTGAGCGCGTGCGTCCAGGGGGTCGACACCTTCCTTCAGCTGCTCGACGTGGACGGCGCGACGGTGCTAGCGAGCGACGACGACAGCGGCCCCGAGGCCTGCTCGCTCATCGACGCGAGCGTCGCCCCGTGGGCGACCCAGCTCCAGCCGGGCACGTATTACGTCGCTGTCGAGGAGTTCTCCAACGACGCCACGATCCCCGGCTACAACCTCCTTGTCGTGTTCACCGCGCTCTGCGGCGACGGCGTGGTCGAGGGGGCGGAGGCGTGCGACGGCGGCGAGGGGTGCTCTGCGGCGTGCGCGCGCATCCAGGTGTGCGGCGACGGCGTGGTCGACGGCGCCGAGACGTGCGACGACGGCGACACCGAGAGCGGAGACGGCTGCAGCGCCGCGTGCGAGCTCGAGGGGACGCTCCCGGAGATCGAGCCGAACGACGCGCCGGACCAGGCGACCGCGGGGCAGGCGACCGCGACGGGCGCGCTGTTCACCGCGTCGATCGATCCGCCGGGCGAGATCGACTATTTCGCCGTCGAGGTCCCCGGCGTGGCCGACCTCGATCTGGAGACGTTCGACACGAGCGGCCCGCGCTCGTGCCGCGATGTCGACACGGTGATGCAGCTCCTCTCGCCGGAAGGCGCCGTGATGGCGGAGGACGACGACGGCGGCGAGGGCGCGTGCTCGCGCATCCAGGCCGCCATCCCCGCGCCGGGCACGTATCTCGTGCGCGTCGAGGAGTACGGCAGCGGCTATATCGGCGGATACACGCTGCGCGCGCGGACGACGGCCGTCTGCGGCGACGGCCGCGTCGAGGGCCTGGAGGAGTGCGACGGCGGCCCCGCGTGCGGGCCTGCGTGCCAGCGCGTCCCCGTGTGCGGCGACGGCCTCATCGACGCTCCCGAGGTCTGCGACGACGGCAATACCGACGGCGGGGACGGCTGCGACGCCGCGTGCCGGCTCGAGGGGGCGACGGCCGAGATCGAGCCCAACGCGACGCCCGCCGAGGCCGACGCGAACGGCGCCGTGGCGCCGGGAGCGCTCGTGTCCGGCGCGATCGAGCCGGAGGGCGACGTCGATCTCTTCGCCTTGCAACTCACCACCATCTCCGACCTCCGGCTCGAGACCTTCGACTCGAGCGGCCCCGACCGCTGCGCCGGCGGCGTCGACACCGCCCTCGCGCTCCTCGCGGCGGACGGCGCGACCGTGCTCGCGTCCGACGACGACGGCGGCGTGGGCGCCTGCTCGCTCATCGACTCGACGAGCCCGGGCGGCGCCGCGGCGCGCCGCCTCTCGCCGGGGACGTACTATGTCAGTGTCCGCGGCTTCCCCGAGCTGCCCGGGGCGCGCTACACGCTGCGCGTCTCGCTCGACGCCTCGTGCGGCAACGGCGTGACGGAGGGCACGGAGGAGTGCGACGGCGGCGCGCTCTGCGATCCGCGCTGCGAGCGGGTCGCGATCTGCGGCGACGGCCTCCGCGACGCGCCGGAGGGGTGCGACGACGGCAACGCCGCGGGCGGGGACGGGTGCAGCGCCGCCTGCCAGCTCGAGGCGGTGACCGCGGAGATCGAGCCGAACGACACCCCCGAGGAGGCGCGGGCGAGCGATCTCGTGATCGCGGGCGACGCGCTCGTCGCGGCGAGCCTCGCCGCGGGCGACAGGGATGTCTTTCCCATGAGATTGCCTGTCGCCTCGGTCGTGCGCCTCGAGGTCTTCGACGGCACCGCCGCGGGGTGCGCGGGGGACATCGCCACGACGCTCCGCGTGCGGGACGCCGAGGGGGCGCCCGTCGCGACCGACGAGGGGCTCTCCGACGCCGAGGTCGCGGGCGGCATCGGCGGCTGCTCGGCGCTCGTCCTGGCGCTGCCCGCCGGTGACTACGATATCGAGGCGGCGTCGCGGGACGGCGGCGCGGCGATCCCGCTCTACCTCCTCCAGGCGAAGATCCTCGAGTCCGCCGGCGCCGAGGCCGAGCCGAACGGCACCATCGCCGAGGCGAACGGGCCGATCGGCTCCGACGTCTTCATCGCCGGCGCGCGGACGCGCGACGACTTCGATTTCTACGCCGTGGATCTCCCGGAGGGCCGCTCGATCCGCGCGGAGATCGTCGAGGGCGGCGCGGAGACGTGCGAGTCGCTCGAGATCGACAGCCGGCTGTCGCTGCTCGACGCCGAGGGCGCGCTCATCGCGGACGACGACGACGGCGGCCGGGGGCGCTGCTCGCTCCTCGACGGCACCGGGGACGCCCCGCGCCACCCCGGCGCGCACGCGCTCCCGGCGGGAACGTACTTCCTCCGCGTCCGCGCCGCGTCGGGCGCGCCGGGCTCCGCGGCCCTCTTCGAGTACCGGCTGGCCGTCACCCTCCGCTGACGCGCGGCGCCCCCGCGCGTCCGGGGTCGCTGCGCCCACGTCCCGTCGAGACGCGGCGCGCCCGCTCCGGGCGCCGCCGGGGGGCCGGGACGAACCCGGCCCGCCGCGGCGACTCGATGTCTCGATATCCCATCATCGCGAGACTGCCGCGCTCCGTCGCGCCGCGCCGCCGTGTGGCTCCGCGGTGCCCAGCGGCGTCACATGAGGGGGCAGGACCCACAAGCATCCTCGGGAGTCGCACGCGAGCGTTCGCGCGCATTCCGCGTGTTCCTTCCTCGCGCGCCCGCGCGCGCGCTCCCGCCGTCACACGCGGCCTGGACCGCTCTTCGCACCGTCGCCGCACAGCGCCTCTCGCGGCGCAGGTGCGTGATGATTCGGCTGGATGTGGGAGCCCATGGGGTGCGTTCGAGGCAGAGGGCATGAGAGCATAGTCGAGGAGTGCCGGTATTCTCCCTGGTTCTATCTCCGTCGTGTTTTCGAGCGGAAGACTGCCAGTCAAAAGTGCTTGCGCGAACGCGCGGGGAGAATAGTCTCCTGTTGTTCGCTTCATGACCTCGGGGCGGGTTCCTCCGGGAGCGTGGCCATGACGGGCCGACGACGACGCGCGTCGCGCCCGCCGGGCCACGGATCCCCTGGCGCAGGCCCCGGGGCATGAATCCCTTGGGTGACGATCTGGATAGGTATCTGCATCAAACTTCACCACAGATTCGATTCCTCGGAGGTATTTCTCATGAAGAAGATTGCTCGTTGGGCGCTCGCTTTCGCTGCGGTGATGTCGGTCTCTGGCAGCGCCATGGCCATCAATCAGGCTTGCGGTTACGATGTCGTGCTCAAGAACGGGCTGCGGTCGATCCCTGCCGGTAAGTTCGCTTGCGGCCTGGCCGAGCAGAGCGGGGATTTGTGGAGAGACGAGTGCGTCTACGCGTGCAAGTGGGGCGTCATGGCGGCCCCGGGCGCCGCCGTGAGCGCCACCTCCGTCATGCGCCAGGCGACGACGCTCGGGCATTTCGGCTGCGATGAGATCTCGTATCAGTTCACGGACGCGGACATCTGCATGGACAGCTTCGGCCCGAACTACGGCATCGACACACGGTGGCAGAAGGCGATCCTGGCCAGCTTCATCGCCATCGAGGACGGCTACAACGGCGTGATGAAGTCGGTGTTGCGGTACCACTCGCCGCTGTCGTTCGCCCTGACCGGCACGTTCACGCCGAGTGGTGGCTGCTGATGCCGGTGCGTCGCTGAGACCGGTCTCCATCGGGCTCTGAAGCGACGCCCAGCGCTCGACCGATCGGCGAGGGTCTCCCCGCAGAAAGCCCTCAGTAACGGCCCCGGGCAGGACGGGGAGGCGTTCGTCGATCGCGTCGTGCGGAGCGAGGAGGGGACGCCGGCAGCCGCCGGCGGCCCCTTCTCTTTCTCCGCCTCCATCGAGCGTCCGGCGCAGAGCTCTAGCCAAGTCGACTTGTCTGGAGGAACAATGATGCAACCGAGTACGTCGCAACGGCCCCCGTCGCGCCGGCGCCTGTGGATCGCCGTCGGACTTCTCCTGGCTGCCCTCGCCGGCGTGGCCCTCTTCCTCGCCCTCCGTCCGGCGGACGAGCCGACCGGCGGCGCGAAGGCCCCGGCCGCCGCGGCGGACAAGCGAGCTCGCTATCGCAACAGGGCGGTCCTCCGCGGCAGCGCGCCCGCGGCGCGGCCGGAGGCGCGGCCCACGATCAGCGGCCTTGTCTACGGGAGCGACGGGAACACCATCGCGGGCGCGACCGTCGTCGCGTCGACGTTCGAGGTCGCCGGCAACGTGCTCTCGACGGCGGGCTCGGTGAAGAGCGACGAGCGCGGGCGGTTCGAGCTAGGGCTCCCGGACGGCACCTATCAGCTGAACGCGAGCGCCGAGGGGTACGGGACCACGTCGACCACGGCGCACCCCGGCGAGGCGGTGAGCCTCGTGCTGTCGAGGAGCGGCGTCATCGAGGGGCGCGTGCTGGACGAGCGGGGCGAGCCCGTGCGGCGCTTCGCGCTCGACGTCCTCTCGGCCGTGACGGCGGAGACCCCGGCGACGCCGCCTCTGTTCTCGCGCACGTTCGACAGCCCGGACGGCTCGTTCCGTATCGATCAGCTGCCCTCCTGGCAGTTCACCCTCAGGGCGACCGCGGCGGGGTTCGCGCCCACGTTCTCTCCGATGATCGCCGTGGCAGCCGGGGACGTCGAGAAGATGGATTTGACCCTCTCCCAGGGGTGTATTCTGACCGGGCGCGCGGTGGACCCGTCCGGCGCTCCGCTGCCGGGCGTGTACGTCGACGCCGAGTCGCTGATCGCCGTCGGCGAGATGAGCCCCGTCGCCATGGAGGCCGCCGCCCAGGCGCAGACCGAGGACGACGGCTCGTTCAGCTTGCCGCACGTGCCGAAGGGCACGGTCGTCGTCCGCGGCTATGACGGGAGCAACGCCGTGAGCTCGATGGAGATCGAGGTCCCGAGCTGCGACGGCCTCTCGCCGGTGAAGCTCGTGATGTCGCCCGGCGGCAGCCTCTCCGGCGTGGCGCGCGACGCCGACGGCAAGCCCATCGCGGGCGCCCGGATCACGCTGGCGCACCGGCCGATCGGCTTCGTGAACACGGTGAGCGACGCCCAGGGCCGCTTCGAGTTCGATCAGGTCCCGTCCGGCGCGCTCCGCGTGATCATGCAGCGCGGCGAGCAGGTGATGATGGCGGGCGTCGAGATCGCGGAGGGGAAGACAACGCAGCAGGACATCGCCTTTCCGCCCCAGGGCACAGGGGAGATCCGCGGCCGCGTCACCGTGGGCGGCAAGCCGCTCCCGGGGGCTCGCCTCGTGCTGGCCACCTCCGTGGGGGACGAGGGCGCCATCGGCATGTATTACCCTGTCACGGCGGAGGACGGCTCGTACCGCGCGTCCGGGCTCCCGCCCGGCCCCTACATCCTGAACGTCGAGTCGACGAGCACCGGGGCCGGCCTGCGGGTGAGGCCGGGCGAGGTCGCGACGATGGATCTCCAGGTCGTCGACCCGCCGAGCATGAAGGGCAAGGAGGCCGTGCTCCCGCCGCCCCAGTGACTTCGGCGCCGGCGGCGCTCCCCGGCTGTCCGGAGGCCGAGCCTCCCGGACGGCCGGTTCGCGTTTGTGGCGGCGGCGCGCGCCGACCGCGCGCGCCGCCGCGAGATCGAGGCGGCGGCGCCGCTCAGCTCCAGGTCACTCCGCCGGCGCGATCGTCAGCGTGAAAGGCCCGACGTCGCCAGGGCCGTAGCTGTCGACGAAGATGTCGATCGGCGTGTCGGCGGTCACCGCCACCGTGATCGACTCGGGGAACTCGGCGTCGATCGGATCGTCCGCGCACGCGAGCTCGCTGTCCCGGTCAGCGCATTCGGTCCGCGCGTAGAGGACGACATCGGTGCCGACATCCGGCGTGGCGGTGATCGTCACATCGCCGCTCGCCGAAGGGGTGTACCGATACACGACCTCCCCACCGGCGCCCCCGCACGACCCCGTGAAGCCCTGCGTGCCGTCGGACGAGTCCCCCGTCACCTCCGGCTCCGTGAGCGCCACGGCGTCCGCGCACAGGACCTCCGCGTTCACCACGCACGTGTTCTTGCACGCGTCGTCGTCCACGGTATTGCCGTCGTCGCACTCCTCCGTGCCGACGATCTCTCCATCGCCGCAGATTTGCTCCACGAAGGTCACGTCGAGCTCGTACGAAGCGTCCGCCTCGCTCAGCGCCTCGATGTAGATGAAGTAGCTCTCGCCGGCCTCGACGGGGAGCTCCACGAGGGGCTCGCCCGGCGCGAACGCCTGGAGGCAGCCGAGCAGCGTGGCCGCATCATCGCAGCTGGTCCGGACGTACCAGTCGAACAGGCCCTCCGGATCGTCCGAGTACGCGCCGAACCGGACCACGCCCTTCGCCGGCGCGACGAACTGGAACACCTTCTCCTTGAGGCCCGAGCCGGCGGGGTACGTGCCGAAGATGTCCGAGCAGATCGCGCCGAACGCGTCGCTGCCGTCCTCCGTCGTGCCGGTGAACGTCCCTCCCTCGGACACGTCGGTCGCCCCCGTGCACGCCGCGGTGATGCGGTCGGAGCACGCCTGCTGCGCGGAGCAGTCGAGCTCCTCGCAGTCCTGCAGGGCGTCGCGGTCGTCGTCTTTGCCGTTGTCGCAGGTCTCGCCCTCCGCGACGCAGAACCCGGAGTCGTCGTCGCAGGAGCCCTGGCACTGCTCGTCGGCGTCGCAGCCGCCGACGCACATCTGCCAGCCTGCCCCGTCCATGTCGACGCAGGCCTGCGCCACGCCCCCGCAGTCGTCCGCCGATGCACAGGACTTGAGGCAGAGCGAGTAGCTGCCCTGGGGAAGACACTCGGAGCCCTCCTCGCAGGGCAGCAGCTCCTCGTCGCAGAGCGAAGAGCAGTAGCCGCCCGCCCAGCCGAACGACTCCTCGGTCAAGCAGAGCCCGCCGAGACACTCCTCGTTGGCCGTGCAGGCCTCGCCGTCCGCCTTCGCCTCCGGGGCGCCGAAGCCGTCGCCGCCGTCGCCGCCCTGGCCGCCCTCGCCCTGGCCGCCGTCGCCGCCCTCGCCGCCCTGGCCGCCGTCGCCGCCCTGGCCGCCATCACCGCCTTCGCCACCCGTGCCGGACGCGGTCCCTTGCGGGCTCGGGTCGTCGTCGCCGCAGGCGGCAAGCGACAGGCACATCGCTGCAACCGCTGACAGGGGAAGAGCAAGTCGCATCTTGTTTCTCCTTAGTAGGGGGTACAGCGCTCGTAGCACGGAATACGCCAATACGTGCCACATCAGGAGAAAAACACAGCAATAACTGTAATTGTTACGTCCTTGGTAGAATACGTTGATAAGAAAATGGTCCTTACAATCGTGCAATGCTGAGACCATGGCGTTTCAGAATCGAAACCTGGCGGGGATGTCCCCGACGCACTGCCGCAATTCTCGGCCGGTTCTAGGGATCCTCCGGATGGCATGGTCGGTGCTTCATGGGAGGCCAGCGCCGCCGGCGCGGCCTTCGCCCCCCTGAGGCCCCGGCGGCGCTGTATTTTTGTCCGTTGCCTTCCCGGTCGGTGCGTTCTGCCACGCCTGCGCGCCACGGCTCACGTCGCCCGGCAGGCCGGGACGGTGACGCAAGGCGCGGCCGGGGATCGGGCGCGGACCGCCGTCGCGTTGTATCGTCGGCCGCCCCATGGCGACGAAGACGAAGCACGCCTCTCCGGCGAAGAAGCTCCCGAAGCTTCCGGCGGAGAAGATCTCCTCTCCCCCGGATCAGAAGTTCGCGTGCCGCGACTGCCCAGCTCGCTGCTGCCGGCTGCCCTGGAACATCCGCTTCAGCAGCGAAGAGGCCAAGCGGTACCTCGAGGAGCCGTGGGTGCGGGAGCGGGCCGGGGAGGAGGGGGCGCTCGTCATCGCGCGCGGCGTCCTGCCGATGCGGGAGAAGGACCGCCGGCTCCAGTGCGTCTTCCTCGACGACGACCTGCTCTGCAGCATGCAGAAGCGGTTTGGCCACGAGTACATCCCCAAGTCGTGCCAGGCGTTCCCGTTCGGCTTCGTCCGCGACGAGAAGGACGTCGTCGTCGCGCAGCTGTCCCATCTCTGCCCGTCGATCCGCGACAACTACGGCGAGCCCGTGGACCGACAGCTCAAGGACAAGCTCCAGCAGCGGGGCGACACCGAGCGGATGTCGAAGGCGCTCGCCACGCTGGGCGGCGTCATCCTCGCCCAGCCGCAGTACCTGCGCGCGGCGGCGCACTGGGAAGCCGAGCTCGCGACCGACGACTCGCCGGCGGCGACCCTGGCGCGGCTCTACGACTGGACGACCGCCTTCGAGCGCGCCCTCCCCCCGGGCGCCGAGCGCGCCGCGGACGTCTCCATCGACGCCGCCCTCGCGCTCGCCGGGGCCGAGGCGCCCGCGCCGCTCGAGCCCCGCAAAAAGCCCTCGTTCTACGCCCGGGTGCTGTTCGCCTATCTCCTCGGCAACCTCTGTTATCCGTCGCGGGTCCGGGAGGCCCACCGCGTCGGAAAGGCCTCGTGGACGGAGCTCCACGCGCTGCGCAGCTTCGGCAACAAGGCCGCCTGGATGCTCGGCCGCGGCACCGTCGAACTGCTGTTCATCCCCAAGCCGTTCAAGCTGCAGCGGGTGAGGACGGTCGACCGCTTCCTCGCCGGGGACGAGGGGATCCTCGTCAAGGACTACCTGCGCCTCGTGCTCCAGCGCCGGCACATCTTCTCGGCGCCCCGGCACCTCCTGGCCGCGGTCCTCGACCTGTCGCTCGCCACCGTCATCATCTCTCGCTTCGCCCGCTGCCGCGCCGCGGCGGACGGCCGGGTCAAGGTCTCCCCGGAGGACGTGCGGGAGGGCATCAGCGTGGCCGAGCTCGTCCTCCTGAGCCACGCGGCCCTGTCCGAGCAGGGCAAGCTCATGAAGAACCTGCGCTGGCTCCTCCTCACGAAGCGCGAGAGCTTCCGGGCCCTCCTGGCGACCGAGGCGTAGCCCGGCGCGTCAGACGTGCGGTGGGGCTCGCCTAACCGCCGGTCCTGACTATCCTTCCGCGCCCACCGGGCCGGCAGGCCCATGGAGGCACGCGCAATGATCGTCATGAAGTTCGGCGGCAGCTCGGTCGAGAGCCGCGCGCAGATCGAGAAGGTCCTTCACATCGTCCGAGCCCGTCTGGACCGCCGCCCCGTCGTCGTGAGCTCCGCCCACAAGGGCATGACCGACGCGCTGATCAACGCCGCCAAGCTCGCCGCCACCGGGAAGTACGACCCCTCCATCCCGTTGAGCAAGCAGCGCGCCGTCGCTGAGGCGCTCGGCTGCGCGCCCGATCTCCTCGCGCCCTTCTACGAGGAGATCGCGGACCTTTTGCGCGGCATCAGCCTCGTCAAGGAGCTCAGCCCGCGGAGCCTCGACTACATCGCGAGCTTCGGGGAGCGCATGGCCGTGCGCTGCATCGCGGACTTCTTCGCGCGGAGCGGCGTAGAGGCCCGCGCTTACGACGTCTGGGACCTCGGCTTCATCACCGACTCGAGCTTCGGCCGCGCGCGCCCGCTGCCCGGCTTCGACGCCCGCGTGAAGGCCATGTTCGCCGAGCGCGTCCCCGAGGGCGTCGTCCCGATCGTCACCGGCTTCGTCGGCCGCAACGAGGCCGGCGAGATCACGACCGTCGGCCGCAACGGGAGCGACCTCACGGCCACGCTGCTCGCCGCGGGCCTCGGCGCCGAGGAGGCGCAGATCTGGAGCGACACCGACGGCGTGATGACCGCCGACCCGAGCGTCGTGAAGACGGCCCGGAACATCCCCACGATGCGCTTCGACGAGGCCGCCGAGCTCGCGTTCTTCGGCTCCCGCGTCCTGCACCCCTCCACGCTCCTGCCCGCCATGGAGAAGGGCATCCCGGTGCGGGTGCTCAACACGAACCGGCCGGATCACCCCGGCACCGTCATCGACTTCAACACCGAGGCCGGGTCCCCGGCCGTGACCAGCATCGCGTACCGCGAGCGGCAGGTCGTGCTCAAGATCAGCTCGACCCGGATGTTCGGCGAGGTCGGCTTCCTCGCGCAGGTCCTCGCCGTGCTGGCCCGGCACGAGGTCGTGATCGACGTGATCACCACGTCCGAGGTGTCGATCTCGATGACCACCGACGACCTCGGGAAGCTCAGCCGCGCGCTGCCCGAGCTCGAGGGGTTCGGCGCCTGCGAGGTGCTGCCCAACCGGACGACGCTGGTCGTGGTCGGCAAGGGCCTGCCCAAGCAGAAGGGCGTCGCCGCGCAGGTGCTCGAGGCGATGGCCGAGGCCGGCGTCAACGTCGAGATGCTGAGCTACGCCATGGGCAGCATCAACCTGTCGATGGTCATCGAGGACGCGAGCGTCGCGGCCGCGGTCGCGGTGCTGCACCGCTCCCTCTTCGAGAAGGCGCGGTGACGGCTCACCACGACCGGCCGCCGGCCGCGTGACGCCGGCCGCCGGCCGCGTGACAGGACGTTGACAGGCGTGACGCGACGCGCGCGCCGCAGTAGGCGTAGCCCTCGGCCGGACCCGGCGTCCGGCCTCGGGGAGACCATGACAGCGGCACACCAGGGCGGCAGCGCGGCGCCCATCCCTCGCCAGAGCACGAGCGACATCCTGCGGCGGATCGAGGCCGCGCACGCCGCCCTCGGCCCGGGCGCCGCCCTCGCGTTCGACGCGGACGGCACCCTCTGGGAGGGCGACGTCGGCTTCGACCTGTTCGAGGCGTTCCTCGCCGGCCGCTGCGCGCGGCCCGAGGCCGAGGCGGCGCTGCGGCGCGAGGCCGAGGCGTTCGGCGTCGCCGCGGAGGGCGGCGCGCACGAGATCGCGAGCGCGCTCTACGCGGCGTTCGCCGCCGAGCGCTACCCGGAGGACCGGGCCTTCGCGATGATGGCCTGGGCCTTCGCCGGGTGGCGCGAGGACGAGCTCGCCGCCCTGATCGACCGCGTGCTCGAGGAGAAGGGCCACGCGGGGCGGATCCGGCCGGCGCTCTTGCCGATCCTCGACTGGGCGCGGTCGCGCGGCGTCGCGGTCTATGTCGTCTCCGCCTCCCCGCGCGCCGTGATCGAGCGCGCGGTGCGGCGGCTCGGCGTCGCCCCTGAGCGGATCGCGGCGATGACCCCGGCCGTCCGCGAGGGCCGGCTCGCCGCGGAGCTCGCCGCGCCCCCGACCTACGGCGACGGCAAGACCCGCGCGCTCGAGCGCCTGTTCCCCGAGCTCGCCGTGCTTGCGGCGTTCGGCGACAGCGCGTACGACGCCGCCCTGCTGAGGACGGCCCGGGTGCCCGTCGCGGTCGCGCCGAGCCCGAAGCTGCTCGCGGTCGCGGGCTCGATCCCGGGGCTCGTCCTGCTCGACACCTGAGCTGCCGCCATGGCCAACCTCTCGCTCCGCGGCCTCCTCCGACGCTTCCCGGGCGCCGAGCGCCCCGCCCTCGCCGGCCTGGACCTCGAGGTCGAGGACGGCGAGCTGCTCGTCCTCGTCGGGCCCTCCGGCTGCGGTAAATCCACGGCGCTCCGGCTGATCGCGGGCCTCGACAGCCCCGACGGCGGCACGGTCTCGATCGGCGGGCGCGACGTCAGCCGCGTCGCGCCCGAGGACCGCGACGTCGCCATGGTCTTCCAGGGCTACGCCCTGTACCCGCACATGACCGCGCGCGACATCATGGGCTTCCCGCTCCGGATGCGCGGGGTCGCGAAGGCGGAGCGGGCGCGCCGCGTGGAGGAGGCGGCGGCGCTGCTCGGCATCGGCCACCTGCTCGATCGCCGCCCCGGCGAGCTCTCGGGCGGCGAGCGCCAGCGCGTGGCCATGGGCCGCGCGATCGTGCGCGCGCCGGCGGCGTTCCTCTTCGACGAGCCGCTCTCGAACCTCGACGCCGCGCTGCGCGCCGAGCTCCGGGTCGAGCTCGCGGCGCTCGTGCGCCGCCTCGGCACGACGTCGGTCTACGTGACCCACGACCAGATCGAGGCCATGACCATGGGCGACCGCATCGCCGTGCTGCGCGCCGGCGAGCTCCAGCAGGTCGGCCCGCCGCGCGCCATCTACGAGGCGCCGGCGAACACCTTCGTGGCCGGCTTCCTGGGCACGCCGGCGATCAACCTGGTCCCGCTCGAGCGCGATGGCGATCGGTACGCGAGCGCGGCGCTCTCGCTGCCCGCCCCGCCGGGGGTGGCGCTCCCGGACCGGGTCATCGCGGGCGTGCGGCCCGAGCACCTGCGCGTCGCGCCGGGGGCGCAGGGCGACGCGGGGGCGTGGGGCGACGCCGGGGCCGCGGGCGACGGGGCGCGGGGCGAGGTGGAGGTCGAGGCGCGCGTCGTGGTCGCCGAGCCGCTCGGCGCCGAGACGTTCCTGTACCTCGAGGCCGGCGGCGCGCGGCTGCGCGCGCGGGCGCACGGCTTCGCGACGCCCGCGCCGGGGGAGGCGGTGCGCGCGCGGCTCGACCCGGGCGCCGTGCTCTGGTTCGACGCGGGCTCCGGCGCGCGGATCGCCCCGCCGGGGGGCGCGTCATGAGCGGAGGGGGCGGCGCGGTGCGCGGAGCGGTGCGCGCCCGGCGCGGAGGGGTCGGCGTCATGCGCGGGGCGCGCGGGGAGGCCGCGCCGTGAGCGGCAGCGCGCGCGGCGCGGCGCGGTCCTGGGCGAGCGCCGCCTGCTCGCGGCGCGACGCGCTCCGGGCGCTCGCCGCGTCGATCGCCGCGGCCGCGGCCGGCGCGACCGGCTGCGCGCGGCGCGCGCCGGACGGGCGCATCGAGGCGTCGCTGTGGTTCGCCTACGGCGGCAAGAACCGCGAGGTGCTCCTGTCGCTCGTCGACAAGTTCCACCGCGAGCAGGGGCGCTACCGCATCGACGCGGTGTACCAGGGCGACTACTTCGAGGCGCTCGCCAAGCTGCGGACCGCGCTCGCGGCGCGCGCGGCGCCCGCGCTGACGCACGTGGTCGGCGAGGTGGTGCCCTACCTGGCCGAGGCGGGCGTGCTCGAGCCGCTCGAGCGGTTCCTCGGCGCGCCCGGCGCCGGGGACGGCGGCCTCGACGTCGTCGAGGCGCTCGGCCAGGCGGGCACGTTCGTGGGCGGGGGCGAGCGCCCGCTCGTGTGCCTGCCGTTCAACCGGTCGACGCCGATCGCCTACTACAACCGCGACGTGTTCCGCGAGCTCGGGCTGTCGCCGCCGTCGACCTGGGACGAGCTCCGCCAGACCGCGGCGCGGCTCGTCGTGCGCGACGGGGGCGGGACGCGGCGCTGGGGCTTCGAGTGCCCGATCGACTGGTGGTTCTGGGCGGCGCTCGTGGGGCAGGCGGGCGGCGAGCTCCTCGGCCCGGACGGCGCGCCGGCGTTCGGCGGCGAGGCGGGCGTGCGCGCGCTCCGGTTCTGGCAGGCGCTCGTGCACGAGGACCGCACGATGAAGCCGCCGCCGGGGCGCGACTACAACGCCTGGCAGGTGACCAACACCGACTTCCTCTCGGGCCGGGTCGCGATGATCTGGACCTCGACCGCGTTCCTCCGGTACCTGGAGGACAACGCGGGCCAGGCGGGCGCGGGGCGGTTCGAGGTCGGCGCCGCCCCGCTGCCGCGCGACGTGCGCGCCTCGGTGCCCACCGGCGGGACGATGTTCGTGATGCCGCGGGGCGCGGCGCCGTCGGCGCAGGAGGCGGCGTTCGCGTTCCTGCGCTGGATGATGGAGCCGGCGCAGGCGAACGCGTGGGCGACGCGCACGGGCTACATGCCCGTCTCGCGGCGCGGCCTCGCGGCGCTCGCGCGGGACGGCTACTACGCCGCGCACCCGAACGATCGCGTCGCCGTGGACCAGCTCGCGCACGCCGCGCCCTGGCCCTGGTCGCCGGACCTGTTCCGCGTCCAGCGCGAGGCGGTGCAGCCCCGGCTCGAAGAGGCGGTGCTCGCCCCGCGCGACGCCGCCGAGACCCTCTCCGAGGCCGTCCGCGCGGCGCGCGAGCGATGAAGCCCAAGCACCCCCTCTCTCCGTACCTGCTCCTCCTGCCGACCGCGGCCTTCCTGGGCGTGTTCTTCCTGGTCCCGCTCCTGCTCGCGGCGAAGAACAGCTTCTACGCGTGGGATCTGCTCACGCCGCCGCGGTACGTCGGGCTGCGGAACTACGAGGTCCTCGCCGAGAGCGGCGAGCTCGCCGGCACGCTGCTCCGCACGCTCGGCTACAGCGCCGTCGTGGTGACGCTCTCCGGCTCCCTCGGGCTCGCGCTGGCGGTGGCGCTCGATCGGCCGGGGCCGGTCTACGCCTTCGTGCGGGGCGCGGTGTTCAGCGCCTATGTCGTGTCGTGGGTCGCGGTGGCGCTCCTCTGGATGTGGATCCTCGACGCCGAGGGCATCTTCTCGGCGGCGCTCCGCGGGCTCGGCCTCCCGGCGATGAGCTGGCTCGGCGATCCCCGGTCGGCGCTGCTCGCGCTGGCCGCGGTGAGCGTCTGGAAGATCACGGGGTATGCGATGGTCATCTTCCTGGCGGGCCTGCAGGACATCCCCCGCGCGCTGCACGAGGCGGCGGCGCTCGACGGCGCCGGCCCGTGGCGGCGGTTCCGCCACGTGACGTGGCCGCTGCTCCGCCCGAGCGCCGCGTTCGTGGCGACGACGAGCCTCATCCTCTCCTTCCAGGCGTTCGACGTGATCCGCGTGATGACGCAGGGCGGTCCGGTCAAGTCGACGACCCTCTTCGTCTATGCCATCTACGAGCACGTCTTCGTGAACCTGCGGGTCGGCCGGGCGAGCGCGATGATCGTGGTCTTCTTCGGGTTCTTGCTCCTCTTGACGGTCCTGCAGCTCTGGGCGCTCCGCGCGGGCGTGCCGCGCGCGGGGAGGCGGCCGTCGTGACGGCGGGGCGCGGCGGCGGCGCGGGCGCGGGGCTCTTCAGCGCGCGCGCGCGCCGGCTCGTCTCGGATCTCGTGCTCCTCGCGGTGGCCGTCGTGTGGCTCGGGCCGTACGTGTGGATGACGATCACCTCGCTGAAGACCCTGCCCGAGATCACCCGCGCTCCCGCGTACCCGTTGCCGCAGGCGATCCAGCTCGGCGCGTACCGCGAGGTGCTCCAGGCGGTGCCGGTGATGCGGTATTTCGCCAATACCGTGTTCATGGCGACGGCCATCGCGCTCTTGCAGATCGCCCTGGCGCTCCCGGCCGGCTATGCCCTCGCGAAGCTCAGGTTCGTCGGGCGGGGCGCCGCGTTCGTCCTCGTGCTCTCGTGCCTGCTCATCCCGGCGCAGGTGACGTTCGTGCCGGTCTTCACGATGCTCGGCGCGGCCGGCCTCGTGAACACGTTCGCGGCGTTGATCCTCCCCTTCGGGGTCAGCGCGCTCGGGACGTTCCTCGTGCGCCAGGCGCTGCTCTCGGTGCCTGACGAGATCATCGAGGCGGCCAGGATGGATGGGGCGGGCGAGCTCAGGATCGTCTACCTGATCCTCGGCCCGATGCTCCGGCCGACGCTCTCGGCGCTGTTCCTGTTCAGCTTCGTCTTTCACTACAACGATTACTTCTGGCCGCTCGTCATGACGACGGACGATCGGGTGCGCACGTTGCCGCTCGCGATCGCCCTCCTGCGGGAGCAGGGGACGGGGGTCCGCTGGCACCTCGTGATGGCCGGCAACGTGATCCTGAGCCTGCCCGTGCTCCTCGTGTTCGCGGCGGCGCAGCGGCAGCTCCTGCGCGCGGTGACGGCGCGGGTCTGAGCGGGTCGGGCGCCCCGGCCGGGCCCGCGCTCGAGGCAGCCGGGCCGCCGGAAGCGCGGTTTGGCCGGCCGGCGTGTGCACCGGCGTGGCAGTGAGCGCGGGCGCGATCGCGCCCGCCAGCCGCGTTGGTGCGGCGGCCGTGCGCCTCGCCGGGCTGGCGATCGCCGCGAATCGCGGCGGGCCGGGGCGACGGATCGAGGGGAGAGCGCTGCGCGGTTTGTTCTCGTCCGGGCGCCCTCGCTTCTGGCCCGGTCGTCGCACCGGCTCGCGGCGGCAAGCGCAGCGCCGGCCCGGCGCCGCGGAAGGAGATCCACGATGACGACGACCGAACCCATGATGCAGAAGGAAGAGGGCAAGATCACCACGAAGATCGAGGAGCGGACTGGCAGGGTTCCGTCCGGCGCCTATCTCGGGCTGGCGATCGGCTCGATGCTGATCTCGGCCGGCTGCATGCTGGCCGGCAAGAAGCAGATCGCGAACTTCGTCGGCCAGTGGGTGCCTTCGCTGCTGGTGATCGGCCTGTACAACAAGATGGTCAAGATCGAGCACGAGATGGGGTTCGGCGGCGCCTACCGCTGACGGCGGCCTGCCGCGGATGATGGACGGCGGCGAGCTCGCCCCTGGGCTCGCCGTCGGCGACGCGCCCGAGCTCGGGCCAGGGGGAAGCGAGTGCCGTCACGCTCCTGGCCGGATGACGACGGGTCGCCCCACCGATGACGACGGGCTCTGGCCGGATGACGACGGGTCGCCCCGCCGATGACGACGGGCTCCGGCCGGATGACGACGGGTCGCCCCACCGATGACGACGGGCTCTGGCCGGATGACGACGGGTCGCCCCGCCGATGCCGATGGGCTCCGGCCGGATGACGACGGGTCGCCCCACCGATGACGACGGGCTCTGGCCGGATGACGACGGGTCGCCCCGCCGATGCCGATGGGCTCCGGCCGGATGCCGATGGGCTCCGGCCGGATGCCGATGGGCTCCGGCCGGATGACGACGGGTCGCCCCGCCGATGACGATGGGCTCCGGCCGGATGACGACGGCTCGCCCCACCGATGCCGATGGGCTCCGGCCGGATGACGACGGCTCGCCCCACCGATGCCGATGGGCTCCGGCCGGATGCCGATGGGCTTCTGGCCCCGGCGCGGCGGCGAGCAGCCCTCGCCGCCGCGGTCGCCGTCCCCGTTCTCTAGGCCCGGTCTCCGACGCGCAGGATCCGGTCCGCGACGACGAACCCGAACGGGACGACGGACAGCGCGACCACGCGGAGCACGGCCCGGCCGGACAGCGCGCGCTCGAGCGCCGCCCGGAAGGCGGCGGAGAGCATCGCCAGGAAGAGCACGCCGTGCACGCTCCCGGCGATGCGCACCGCGACGGGGTAGCCGAGCGCGTATTTGAGGGGCATCGCCACGAGCAGCAATATCAGGAGAGACGCTCCCTCGACGATGCTCGCGATCCGGAGGGTCCGGCGCTCGTTCATGGCCGCACCTGCGCCCAGGTCGGCTTGACCACCATCAACGCCACGACGCAGACCACGGGCAGCGCGGACCCAAGGAACGCAGAGAGGTCCCTTCGCTCTCGGCTGACGCAGTAGACCAGCGCGGCATTGCCGACGAGCGACAGGAGCAGCGCGCCCGCGACCCAGAGCTCGAACAGCGGCCAGCCGTTCAGGACGAGGAGCGCGTATCCAGACAGCCACGTCGCCAGCAGGCTGGGCGACGCGACGCGGTGCACGGCGCGCCTCCTCGCGGCTGGATCGTCGCACAGGAAAGCGCCGGCAGCGCCGCCGGCGTACCCCATGATGCTCAGGAACTTGAGCACGAGAATGCATCGATACGCGATCATCGGTACGCCTCCCGCCGGAGGTCCCTGCTCCAGTGTTCAAGCATCGTAAGCAGCTCGGGGTCCAGCATCTCCGTGGCACGTGGCGGCGTCCGGGACTGACGTCCGGGACTCCACGCGGACGCCAGTCTGGAGGACGGTCGCCCTCTGCGCGAGCGGCAAAAACGACAATGATCGCCAGGATCTGGCCAGCGTCGCGTCCTGGGAAGGCGAGATCGCCGCCGCATTGCGAGGTCGTGGGGCCACCCCGTCGCGGGGTCATGGGCCCAGGGGGAGACGATGCAGCTGCGATCCGGCAAGGATTGCTGCCGTCGCGGCCGCTGCGGTTGTCGGGGAAAGAGGAGCGCGCCATGATGGCGCCATGCATCGGGTGGTGATCGTCGCGCTGGACGGGGTGGTCGCCTTCGATCTCTCGACGCCGATCGAGGTGTTCGAGCGCGTACGCCTCGCGAGCGGGCGCCCGGGGTACCAGGTGCAGGTCTGCGGCGTGCAACGCGATATCGACGCCGGGCGCTTCCGGATGCGGGTCCGGCAGGGGCTGTCGGCCCTGCGCAAGGCCGACACGGTCATCCTTCCGGGCATCGCGGACATCGCTCGGCAGGTCCCGGAGCCTCTGATCCGCGCCGTCCGACGAGCCGCCAAGGAGGGAGCGCGCGTCGCTTCGATCTGCAGCGGCGCGTTCCTGCTCGCCGCGACGGGGCTGCTCGACGGCAAGCGGGCGACCACGCACTGGCTCGCCGCCGGGGAGCTCGCGAGGCGCTTTCCGCGGGTATCGGTGGACCCAAGCGTCCTCTATGTCGACGAGGGCAAGGTGCTGACGTCGGCCGGGGCGGCCGCCGCGCTCGACCTGTGCCTGCACATCGTGCGGCGCGACTACGGGGCAGCCGTGGCCGCCACCGCGGCGCGCCTGTCCGTCATGCCGCTGGAGCGCGACGGCGGGCAAGCGCAGTTCATCGAGCAGGCGCCCCCTCCGACGGAGCATGTCTCGTTGAGCCGAGTGCTAGAGTGGCTGGAAGAGCACCTGCATGACGACCTCTCCCTCGGCGACATCGCGCGGCGAGCAGCGATGAGCGTCCGCTCTCTGAGCCGCCACTTCAAGGAGCAGACGGGCACGACCCCGCTCCAGTGGCTGCTCAAGGCGCGCGTCCGCCGGGCGCAGGCGCTGCTGGAGACGACGCCCCTCTCCATCGAGCGGGTCGCGTCCAGCGCCGGGTTCGGCTCGGTCGCGGCGTTCCGGCAGCACTTCCACCGGGTGGCCGGGATCAGCCCGCAAGGCTACCGCCGCGCGTTCCAGAGCCGTCCCCGGCGCGCCAGCTGATCTCGACCGCGCCGGATTGCTCCCGGCAGGGGAGCTCGCAGCCCTCGCGGCCGCGGTCGATCCCGCCCTCCTCGTCCCCCTTCTCCATGCTGCTCGTGCGCGCTGGCGCCTCGCAGGCGCCCGCGTTGCGCCTCACCGTCGAGCGAGCCAGCCATCGTCGAGCAGCACCCAAGGGGCCGAAGCCGAGTACGCCTCGGTCCCGGCGATGGGCAGGCTCGGCGCATCCGTGAGCTCGTCGAGCCCCTCGTGTCGGAGTCGCTCTCCGCGCTCGGTGAGGCGATACACCGTCGAGAGCAGCGGGTAGCCAGCGTTGGGCGGCTTGGGGCCAGGAGCGCGCTCCACAGCGGCGCTCACGTCGTGCTTTGCCCATTGTGCGAGACGGTCTCCCCAAAACAGGTCTCCGGTACAGGACATCAGATCTCTCAAGTCCAGCCCAAGCTGCGATTTGTTGCAGATCACCTTCACCGGAGTCTGCCACTCCTCTACGGACAGAATGGTCAGGAGGAGGTCGTCGTACCGGCTGAGGCGCAGGGCACCTCCGGCGGTCTTCCGTGGAAAGAAGCACGAGAGGAGCGCCCACAGCGAAGCGAGCTCTGGAAAGCCTTCGACACGAGAGATGCAGCTTTCGACGAACGGCAAGGGGTTCTCATCGGCGTAGCTCTCCCAGAGCCGAACGGCACGTTCGTAACGTTCCACCGGCCAGGGGCGCGCCTTGCCGAGGCGGTCCAGAAGAACCTCGTCGGGGTGGTGGGCTACCGATCCGGTGCAGTCGAAAGGCGGGATCCTCGGTGGCTCGGGAAACCTTTTCATCGTACCGTGGACACGCTCGAACTCGACGATGAGGACGTCATTGCTCCGGATTCCCAGGCTTCGCAAGTAGCTGCAGGTTCTCCAGAGATTCACTCGATCGTCGAGGCTCTCCGTCGTCCACAAGACAACGGGCGGCTCCCAGCGTAGATCGGGTGAATAGAGCTGATCCCACTTTTCTCCATCATCGTCTCTGTCCGAGCATTCTTCGCATGAAGAAGACCAATCCTCACGCGTCCGGACATGCTCTGCGGCGCCCGGGCGACAAGGTCCGATGATAAGATGCTCGTGCGCACGTACGATGTTGGTCGCCCCGAGCTGCACCAGGCGCTCCGCGGCTGGCGTGTCGAAGGTGACGTGCGTCGCATCCAAAAGTGTCACGGGGGGCGTCATGCTCATTTGAATCCGCACTGAAAGCAGAGCTCATAGGTGTAGGGCTTGTCTTGCTGACATTCGTCGCGGCAAATCTCGCAGTAGGTATAGCCATGACCGTTTCTGCGCGTACAACGTCCGCCAACAGGCGGTCTAGTTCGCATTACGTCCCTGCGGTCCGCGCACCCTATCTCTCGCGAATCTGCCCCACAGCATCGTCTCCGGGGGCGATTGCCGGCGCCTCTACCGGCGAGAGCCGCCGCTCCTCACCGCGACCGCCTGCCCGGTCGTGAGACCAGGTCGGTATCTCCGTTACCTCACCGACCGGGTGCCACGGGGTAGAGGCGCCAGGGCGACGCGAAGGAGCGCCGGGGCACTCCCGAGGCTCCTCCCGCGGCGCGCTCCTCTCCGCCCACGGCGAAGGACGATCCCGCGCGCATCCCCGCCGGTCGGCCCGCGCTCCCCGCGGCCCAGCGCGCGCCCCCCTTCGCACCCCGCCTGGGAACACCTCTTCCCGCTCCGCCTCCCGCTCCGGCCTCCGGCGCCGCGCGGCGCGCGCCGCGCCCGGCGCTAACCGCCGTCCAAATCTCGACATCTCCCTGGAATCCTTCTTGCTGAGCTCGCGCGCGCGGCGAACGGAGGACCTCATGCGTCAGCGACTTTCTCGTTCTCTTGTCCTGGTAGGGCTCTTCTCGACGAGCGTTTTCTCGTCGCTCCTCGCGGCCTGCGGGCCAGAGGACCCCATGCCGACGCCCGGCTTCGGCGTCGACGGCTCTGATCCGCGGATCATGGTGACGGAGGTCCCGCCGCCGGCCATCAGCGGCGGAACGCTGCTCATCGCCGCCGACGGACGCACGGCGGTCGCGGCGGACCCCGACCGCGATCGCGTCTGGATCGTGGATCTCGACGGCGGCGAGCCGGCGTCGGTCGCGCTCGCGCGCGGGGACGAGCCCGGGCGCCTCGTCGAAGACGCGAATGGCCGGGTCCACGTGGCGCTCCGGCGCGCCGGCGCCGTGGCGACCCTCGACGTCGCGTCGCGATCGATCGTCGAGCGCCGAGAGGTCTGCCGCGCGCCCCGCGGGGTCGCCTTCGACGCATCGCGCGACGCCATCCACGTCGCCTGCGCCGGCGGCGAGCTCGTGACGCTCCCCGCCGCCGGCGGCCCCGCCGTCCGGAAGATCCGACCCGCCCCCGACCTGCGCGACGTCGTGGTCGAGGGCGACCGGCTGCTCGTCAGCCGCTTCAAGTCCGCCGAGACCCTCGTCGTGGGCCCCGAGGGCGAGGTGCTCTCGCGCCGCGCGCTCCCCGCATTCCGCTCCAGCGGGTTCAGCACCTCGGATTACGCACCTTCCGTGGCCTGGCGCATGGTGCCGCGCGCCGAGGGCGGCGCGCTGATGGTGCATCAGCGTGCGATGGCGTCGCAGGTCACCCTCAGCCCGGGCGGCTATTACCAGGCAGGCGATTGCGATGGGAACATCGTGCACGGCGCGATCAGCCGGATCGACCCGGCGGATACTCCCGACACGGCGGCCTCCCCGCCGCCCGCGGCCGCGATCCCGAGCGTCTCGCTGCCTGTCGACATCGCGGTATCGCCCGACGGCGCGCGCGTGGCCGTGGTCGGGGCCGGCAACGACGTGGTCGTGACCGCGGCCACCGGCAACCTGACGCGCGACTCCGTGTCCCCCAACTGCAACCCCGAGGTCACCTCGCGGCCGGCGGGCGGGCAGCCGGTCGCCGTGGCGTTCACCGCCCGAGGCGCCGTCGTCGTGCAGCTGCGCGAGCCGGCCGCCCTGGTCGTGCTCGACGGGCCCACCATCGCGCTTCCGGGCGAGAGCGCCAGAGACACCGGCCACGACATGTTCCATCGCCCGCCGAACGGCTTCAGCGCCGTCGCGTGCGCGTCGTGCCACCCCGAGGGGCACGAGGACGGACACACGTGGAACTTCGACCCCGTGGGCCTGCGCCGGACGCAGACCGTGGGCGGCGGCATCCTGCAGACGGCGCCCCTCCACTGGAGCGGCGATATGCCGGATCTCTCCGGCCTGATGGGAGAGGTGTTCGTCTCCCGCATGGGCGGCCCCAAGCCCGGCCCCCGGCGGCTCGACCTGATGGCCCGCTATATCGACAGCCTGCCCGCCTTCCCGGCGTCGCCGCCCGAGGACGAGGCCGCGGTCACGCGCGGCGCGGCGCTCTTCCACGACAAGAAGGTGGCCTGCGCCGACTGCCACAGTGGCCCGATGCTCACCAACAACCGGAACGAGGAGGTCGGGACCGGTGAGCTCTTGCAGGTGCCCTCGCTCATCGGCATCTCCGGGCGCGCGCCGTTCATGCACGACGGCTGCGCGGCGACGCTCCGCGATCGCTTCGATCCCGCCTGCGGCGGCCGCGATCACGGCGACGTCTCCGGTCTGACCTCCGCGCAGCTCGACGATCTCGTCGCCTACCTCGAGTCCCTCTGAGCCCTCGCCCCGCCGCGCTCCCCGCGCGACGCGATTGAGGCGTTCCTCATCACCCGGGGCCGATTGCCACGATCGCGCCCCGCCGCCGTCCGGCCGGCGCGGCGCTGGCTCCACAATAGACGGGAAATCCGGACCTGCGTCAGGGGACGTCGCGGCGCTCGCGGACGGCACAGCGGTTGCTCCTCGATCGACGCAGACACCGCGGTTCGATGGATCCGAGCCACAGGCACGGTCTTGTCTTCTTCTCACGACAGGGCGCGCCGGGCTTCCAGCGGAGAAGCGGACCCGCGCGGCGGCGCGAGCTCGCCAAGGAGGACACCATGCCGAGAGGCGACAAGTCGAGCTACACGGACAAGCAGAAGCGGCAGGCCGAGCACATCGAGGAAGGATACGAGAAGCGCGGCTTATCGGAGGGCGAGGCCGAGCGGCGGGCCTGGGCGACCGTCAACAAGATGACCGGCGGAGGGAAGAAGTCGGGCTCGGGGGTGGGCAAACCGGTGAACAAGGAGCCGGCGAAGAAGGGGGGCCGCAAGGGCGGCGCCGCCTCGAAGGCGCGGCCGGCCTCGGCGCGGAGCGCGGCGGCGAAGAAGGCGGCCGCGACCCGCAAGCGGAACGCCGCGGCCGGCGCCGGCCAGGGAGGGGCCGCGAAGAAGGCGGCGCCGAAGAGCGCGGGGTCGAGCGCGCGCAAGAGCGCCGGGTCGAGCGCGCGCAAGAGCCCGGGGTCGAGCGCGCGCAAGAGCGCGGGGTCGAGCGCGCGCAAGAGCGCGGGGTCGAGCGCGCGCAAGAGCGCCGGGTCGAGCGCGCGCAAGAGCGCCGGGTCGAGCGCGCGCAAGAGCAGCGCATCGCGCAAGACGACCTCGCGGCGGACCGGGACAGGAGCACGGCGCGCCGCGAGCGGATCCTGACCTCGGCGCGAGGAGGGGAGAGGGGACGACCATGCACGAACTTCAGGGCAACGGGGCGCCGGACGGCGAGGGCCGCGCGGCGAGGGACGAGTCCGGGCCGCAGGAAGAGAGCCCGAAGGGGCGCGCGTTCCTCGCGAACCTCGCGCGGGAGCTGTTCCAGACGGAGCACTCGGCGAAGGCACACCCGTTGGTAGAGGCGGAGCGCCTCGGCGATGTGCCGCCGGCGCACGCCATGCGGGCGGTCTCGGCTCACGCGGAGGCCGTGCTGTCGGAGCTCCCGTCGCTTCTCGCCGAGCGCGGGCTGCCCGTCAGCGCCGGCGGGAGCGCGGTGGGCCACATCTTCTCGGCGCTGCGCGATCACCTCGCCGATCACCTGCTGAACGCCGAGAAGTCCTACCGCGGCACGCTCCTCGGGATGCGCCACGGCATCGACCTCGTCGAGCTGATCCAGTACGTCGCCACGGCGGAGGGCGACACGCACCTCGCGGCGTGGTGCGCGCGCTGGCTCTCGGCGCGCAGACCCCTCGTCGAGGCGGCCGCCGGCGAGCTCGCGTGGTTCGCGGCGCGCCCGGCGCGCGCCACCCGCGCGGCGAAGGACAGTGTCGTCGCCCACCTCCTCCAGGGCCTCGTCAACGGCGCCGAGCTCGCGGCGCAGCGGCTCCGTCGCCTCGCCGCGCTCGCCGGTTGACGCCCGACGGCCGCGCGCCGACACAGCCCGGCGCAGGGCGAGCCGGCGCGCATCGTCGAGGAGGAGAGGCAGCGTGGAGCAGGGGATTGCGACGTGGGGCACGCCGTTCGAGCTCCTGAAGAGCCACGGGCCCCACGTCGCGAGCGCGCTGCTCATCGCGATCGTTGGCTGGCGCCCGCCCGCGCCGGCGCCCCGGCGCACGGCGCGGGTGCTGTCTTTGCACACGCGTTTGCACACGAGCGCTACGCTCGGGCGAGGACAGCCCCAGGTTCCACGAGGTCCATGGAGAACACGCATTTGAAGAGCGGGAGTGGGGAGCACGCCGAGCCGGTCTCGCGTCCGGGCGAGGGCGCGACGGCAGAGCCCGCGGCGGCGCCGCGCGGCGCAGCGAGGGCGGCGCCGCTCGACCACGAGCGCCACGCGCTGCACGAGCCGTCCGCGGACTGCGCGCTGATCGACGCCTTCTTCCAGGCGACGACCGCCGGGCTCGGCGTGATCGACCGCGAGCTCCGCGTGGTGCGGCTCAACCAGGCGCTGGCGGACATCAACGGGATCCCCCTCGAGGCGCACCTCGGCAGGACCGTCCCCGAGCTGCTCCCGGAGATGAGCGACGCGATCGTCGCCCACCTCCGGCGCGTCCTTCTGACCGGGGCGGCCTTCACCGGCGAGGTGACGGGGCGGACGCGGGCCTCGGACCTGCCGCGCTCCTGGCTGGTCAATTACGCGCCCGTGCGGGCGAAGGACGAGGGCGTCATCGGCGTGGGGGTCGTCGTGCTCGACATCACCGAGCGCAAGCGGACCGAGGACCGGCTCCAGGAAGAGGGGGAGACGCTGGAGGTGCTCAACCTCACGGGCAAGCAGCTCGCGGCCGAGCTCGATCTGGAGAAGCTCGTGCAGGCGGTGACGGACGCGGCCACGCGGCTGAGCGGCGCGCAGTTCGGCGCGTTCTTCTACAACGTCACGAACGCCGAGGGGAAGAGCTACATGCTCTACACGATCTCGGGCGTGCCGCGAGAGCACTTCTCCGCGTTCCCGATGCCGCGCAACACGGATGTATTCGCGCCTACATTCAATGGAGAGGGCGTGGTGCGCCTCGACGACGTCACGCAGGACCGGCGCTACGGGAACAACGCTCCTTACCACGGCATGCCGAAAGGCCATCTGCCGGTGGTCAGCTACCTGGCCGTGCCGGTGGTCTCTCGGTCCGGGAGCGTCATCGGCGGGCTGTTCTTCGGGCACCCGGCGCGGGGCGTCTTCACCGAGCGGGCGGAGAAGCTGGTGGTCGGCCTCGCGGCTCAGGCCGCCATCGCGATGGACAACGCGCACCTGTTCCGGCGGGCGCAGCAGCTCATCCAGGCCCTCGAGCAGAGCAACAAGGAGCTCGATCGCTTCGCCTACGTGGCGAGCCACGATCTGAAGGCGCCGCTCCGCGCCATCGCGAACCTGTCGCAGTGGATCGAGGACGACCTCATGGACAAGGCGTCGCCGGAGACGCGCCAGCACATGGTCCTGCTCCGCTCGCGCGTGGTCCGGCTCGAGGCGCTCATCGAGGGGATCCTGCGCTACTCGCGCGCTGGACGCGTGCGCGACAAGCCCGAGAGCGTGGAGGTCCGGAAGCTCCTCGACGACGTGCTCGCGCTGCTCACGGTCCCGGACGGCGCGTCGATCGAGATCGCGGCGGGCATGCCGACGCTCCTCGCGGAGCGGGTTCCGCTCGAGCAGGTGTTTCTGAACCTGATCGGCAATGCGTTGAAGTATGCCGATCGCCCCGACCCGCGCGTCGAGGTGCGGGGGCGGGAGGTGGGCGAGCTCTGGGAGTTCTCGGTGAGAGACAACGGGCCCGGGATCGCCCCGCAGTACCACCAGAAGGTCTGGGAGATCTTCCAGACCCTGAATCCGCGCGACAACGTCGAGGGGACGGGCATCGGGCTCTCGATCGTCCAGAAGATCGTGCTCAGCAAGGGAGGCCGGGCGTGGGTCGAGTCGGAGAAGGGCGCCGGCGCCACGTTCTTCTTCACCTGGCCGCGGAGCGAGCCGGACGTCGGGGGCGGCGTGCGCTGAGCAGGGTCGGCCGCGGCGCGCCGCCGCGCCGGCCGCGGAGGCGAGCGTGGCGATCCGCCACGCTCCGCGCCGGGTGAGGCACGCCGCTGGCGGCGCGGCCGGCCGGAGGCGCCGGCGCGACGGGCTGGAGGTCGGGCGCGCGGATTGCTTCACCAGGAGGAGCGCTCTGCGCGATCCGTTTCATCGAGGAGCGGTGAGCGCGAGCCCTGGCCTCTTGCTGGAAGCTCGACGGTAATGCATCGATCCGTGGCAGTCCTGTTGAATTGCTCTTCCCGATCGAACCGCGCGGCGGAGCAGCGCGCGCGGCTCGGGGAGCTCCTGAAGGAGACCGGCTTTGACGCAGATCTGCTGTGCGCCGAGAAGACCCGGCACATGGGGGAGCTCGCCCGCTACGCGGCGCGGGAGCCCTACGATCTCGTCGTGGCGGCCGGCGGCGATGGCACGGTGAACACGGTCGCCGCGGCGGTCGCCGGCACGGACAAGACGCTGGGGGTGCTGCCGCTCGGGACGGTGAACCATTTCGCCAAGTACCTCGGTGTTCCGCTGACCCTCGAGGGGGCCGTGCGCACGCTGGTCGAGGGGCGGCGCGCCCGGGTCGATGTGGGCGAGGTCAACGGGCGTGTGTTCGTGAACAACTCGACCCTGGGCATCTATCCCGGCATCGTGCGCGACCGCGAGGCGCTCCGGAAGCGAAGCGGGCTCAACAAGTGGGTCGCCCTCGCGCTGGCGACCGCCTCGGGCATCCGGCGGCACGAGCGCGTCCGACTCCGGCTCTTCCTGGACGGGCAGGAGCTCCAGCTGGACACGCCGTTCGTGTTCGTCGCGAACAACGATTTCAAGCTCGGCGACGTCGATCTCGCCCGGCAGCGGCCGCCGGGCTCGGGCGAGCTCGGGGTGTGCGTCGCGCACGCGGAGAGCCGGCTCTCCAGCGTCCGGCTCATCGCCAGCGCCCTCGCCGGCCGCATCCAGGAGGCGAGCGATTTCAGCGTTTTGCGCACGACGGAGCTGCGGGTGGAGGCGCCGGGGCGCCGCCGCCTCCACGTGGCCGCGGACGGCGAGGTCCTGAAGATGAAGCCGCCGCTCTGCTATCGCACGCGGCCTGAGGCGCTTCGCGTCATCGTGCCCCTGTCGTCCCAGATCAGCGCGGGCTCACGACGGCGGGAGGGCTCGACGGCTCACGTCGCCGCGCTGGGAGGATGATTCATCATGCGCACGCTCGTGCACCTGTCGGATCTGCACTTCGGCCGCGTCGACAAGGCCATCCTCCGCCCGTTGATTGACAGGATCTGGCGGATCGAGCCGAGCGTCGTCGTGATCTCGGGCGACCTGACCCAGAGGGCGCGGAGCGCCGAGTTCGCCGAGGCGCGCGCCTTCCTCGACGCGCTGCCCGCGCCGCAGATCGTGGTGCCCGGCAACCACGATGTCCCGCTCTACAACCTGTTCGACCGGTTCCTTCGCCCGCTCGACAAGTACCGGAGCCACATCACGGACGACCTCTCGCCGTTCCACCTCGACGCGGAGCTCGCCGTGCTCGGCATCAACACCGCGCGATCGCTGACCATCAAGGACGGGCGCATCAACGCGCGGCAGATCGAGGGGATCAAGGCGAGGATGTGCGAGCTCGGGCCCGAGATCACGAAGATCGTGGTCACGCATCACCCGTTCGATCTGCCCGAGAACTCGCCGCACGCGATCGTGGGGCGCGCGCGGCAGGCGATGGCGGCGATCGCGGCCTGCGGGGTCGACATCATCCTGTCGGGGCACCTGCACCTCAGCCATACAGGGCACTCCGCGGAGCGGTTCGAGGCCGGCGGGCACTCGTCGCTGATCATCCAGGCCGGCACGGCGACCTCGACGCGCGGGCGCGGGGAGCAGAACGCGTTCAACGTGATCCGGATCAGCGGGCACAAGATCGATATCGAGCGGAACTTCTGGGAGGCGGAGAGCGGTATTTTCAGGATCGCCGGCGCGGAGCATTTCGAAGAGACGGCGCGGGGGTGGGTGCGGGCGGCGTAGGCTCGGCTCGTGGAGCCCCAGGAGCGCAAGGTGCTGATCCTCGTCTGTGTCTATGAGCGAGAGCTGCCCTAAGGATCGAACGGGAGGGCGCTATCAACATCTATGTCCTTGATGCATAGCACCATCGGTGCTGTGCTGCCTTCGTACGTGTCCAATGCTCCCGATGCAGAGACGGCTACCCGATTGTATGGTCCAGCCCAGAATGCTCCTATTGGGAAGTCTGGAAACCGCGCCTCATTGATGCGACCATCTTTCGTCAAAGCTCGAAACTCTCCAGTTTTAGGCAAGCGCCAGCCCGGAGAATGATTCGAACATGCCGACTGTGCGAGTGCTATTGTGGCATATTGCTTTGGTGTGTTCGATGTAGGATCCTTGAGGGGTTCTCTCAGCCATAATGAAAATCCGATCTGTATGACGGTTTCATCGGAGAGTAGAGTTTTGTCGCCTGAGCTAGACGCAGCTGTCGAACTGAAGGCACCAATATGAGGTAGGCTTCCGACTGGGTACTCGTCATCATCGGACGATGCGCCCTGCGCCGCGATGCTGCGGTACTGCTCTGATAGCCGTTCATTCTCTGCACCGACCCTGGCTAGTTTCTCATCCAGATCTCCTGCGGGAATATTCGATAAAAACAGGGCGATGACGATGATGGTTCCAATTGTCTTCGCTGCCGCCAGACCGCTCCACTGACCGGCCCATCTGTGCGTTGGCGTTGGAACAAAGGGCACCGGCAGGGATGGCGCCTGCCCTGGGCTCACCGGGGCGACGCCCGCCCCCGGTGAGCCGATCAGGGGCGGGTAACGGCCCGTGCCGCGTGGCCGTCAATCGAGCGCATCAACCGGTCGATCCCTCGCCGGAACGTCTCTTCGTCCGGGTAGAGATCAACATACAGGACGTGGGCGATGATGCTCGGCGGCGTGACCTCCTCGAGTCGGACTGGCAGCACCCGCGTCATCTTCGAGCTGAACTGTTTCATGACCGAGCCGTGCAGCTCGCTGTTGACCCATCCGCTCGCGAGCGCGGCGCGGGAGAGGCAGACTATCACGTAGTCCGTGCTCTGCAGCCCTCGCTCGATGGCGCCTGGGATGGAGTCACCCACGAGGATCTCTTGCTCATCGAGCCAGGGCTCGTGACCCGCGACACGTAATGCTTCGGCGATCCGACGGACCGTCGGCTTGTCTGGACTAGCGTGCGAGAGGAAGATCCTGGCCATGGCTGGAGTCTCTCACGGCCCACTGGGGCGGTGTCCAGCCAGTTCGTAGGGGGGAACGTCACCGGCAGAAGACGCCTCCGGGGCAAGTTCCCTCGCGTCCGGCGAGCTTGCCGCCAGCGGCGAGCAGGCGGTACTGCTTGGCTACCTCACGCCAGCTTCCCGAGCTCCCGGAACCGCCCCCGGAGGTCGTTGTAGAGCCCGCGGTACACCGCGTGGATCTCCCGGTACCGCGCCGAGCGCGCCTGATCCGGCGCGACCCGCGAGACGACATGGACGAACGCGTCCGCCGCCTCCTCGACCGACGAGAACAGCCCCGCGCCCGCCGCGCCGAGGAGCGCCGCGCCGTAGGCCGGGCCCTCCGTCGACGTCGTGATCGCCACCGGGGCCTCGAACACGTCGGCCATCAGCTGCCGCCAGAACGCGCTGCGCGCGCCGCCGCCGGTCAGCCGGATCTCGTCGATCGAGACCGCCGCCGCGCCGTTCGCCTGCCCCACGCCGCGCATCAGGTCCAGCGAGTCCGCCAGCCCGAACGTGATGCCCTCGAGCACCGCGCGCGAGAGGTCGGCCTTCGTCGTCCGGGCGCTCAGCCCCACGAACGCGCCGCGCGCCGCCGCGTCGTTGTGCGGCGTCCGCTCGCCCATCAGGTACGGCAGGAAGACCACGCCGCCCGCGCCGGGGCGCGCCGTCGACGCGGTGTCCGAGATGATCTCGTACGGATCGACCTTGCGGATCTCCGCCGCCATGCGCTCCCCGTCGCCGAGGACGTCGCGGTACCAGCGGAGCGCGCCGCCGGCGGCGAGCATCACCCCCATCAGGTAGAAGCGCCCCGGGACCGCGTGGCAGAAGCTGTGCAGCCGCATCTCGGGCTCCACGACCCAGGTGTCGGTGTGCGCCAGGATCACGCCGCTCGTGCCGACCGACGCCATCGCCCGGCCTGGGCGCACGATGCCGAGCCCCACCGCGCCCGCCGCGTTGTCCGCCGCGCCCCGCACGACCAGCGTCCCCGCCGGCAACCCCGTGGCCGCCGCGACCTCGGGCGTGAGCTTGCCGAGCGGCGCGTTCGACGGCGCCGACTTCGGGAACACCGCGCGCGGCACCCCGACCGCGTCGAGGAGCTCGGCGCTGAAGGCGCGATCCCCCGGCGAGAACGCCAGCGTGCCGCTCGCGTCGCTGTCGTCGGTCCCGAGCTCGCCCGTGAGCTTGAGCCCCACGTAATCCTTCGGCATCAGCACCGCGCGCACGCGCGCGAACGCCTCGGGCTCGTGCTGCCGCAGCCAGAGCAGCTTCGGCAGCGTGAACCCCTCGAGCGCGCGGTTGCCGACCAGGCGCGCGAGGCCCGCGTCGCCGACCTTCGGGTTCGCGTGGATCGCCTGGCACTCGGCCGTGGTGCGCGTGTCGCACCACAGGATCGCCGGGCGGATGACGGCCTGCGCCTCGTCCAGCAACACCGCCGAGTGCATCTGCCCCGTCAGCCCGATCGCGCGCACCTCGTCCCGGCGCGGGCCGAGGGCGCGGGCGAGCTCGCCGAGGGCGCTCAGCGCCGCCGCGGCGAAGTCCTCGGGCTCCTGCTCGGCCCACCCGGCGTGCGGCGTGGAGAGCGGGTATTCGCGGTGCGCCGACGCGACCGCCGCGCCGCGCTCCGTTTCGACTGCGATGGCCTTGAGGCCGCTGGTCCCGACGTCGATTCCGATCACGATGGCCATGAAGAGCGTCCTTTTCCTTGGAAGAGAAGGTGAGCGGCTGGAACTTTGAAGAGAAGGTGAGCGGCTAGAAACTCTGAAGAGAAGGTGAGCGGCTAGAACACGACCTGGAGCTTCATGGGCGCGGTGCCCTTCTTCATCATCTCCAGCCCGCGCGGGAGCTCCTCGACGGGCATCGCCTCGGACAGGAGCCGCTTCACGTCGACGGCCCCGCGCTCCATCAGCTTGAATGCCCGGTCGTACGTCCTCCTGATCGCGAAGCTGCCGATGATCTCGAGATCGCGCCGGTAGATCTCGAACGGCGAGACCTCGACCTTGTCCTCGGGACCACACACGCCGAACACGAGGTACCGGCCGCCGTTCTTCACGTACTGGAGCGCGTCGCCGAGGACCCGCGCGATGCCCGTCGCGTCGATCACGACGTCGAAGCCGTACGGCGCGATCTTCTTGAGCTTCGCCGGGAGCGCGTTGTCGGCGACGACCACCTCGGTCGCGCCGTGCTGGCGCGCCAGATCGAGCTTCGACTCGACGAGGTCGACCACGGTGACCGCGGCCGCGCCGTTCGCGCGGCTCGCCTGGAGGTGGAGCTGGCCGATCGGGCCGGCGCCGAGGACCAGGACCTCCGAGCCGATCTCGATGCGCGCGCGATCCTGGCCGAAGACGACGCACGCGAGCGGCTCGCAGAACGCCGCCTCGCCGAACGAGACGCGCTCGAAGCGATAACAGTTCTTCGCCGGGACTCGGACGAGCTCGGCGAAGCCGCCGTCGCGGGTCACGCCCACCGCGTTCCACCGAAGGCAGTGGTTCTGCCGGTTGATCATGCAGAAATGGCACTCTTCGCAGGTCACCGTCGGGTCGACCATGACCCGGTCGCCGGGCCGGAGGCCCTCGACCTCGTCGCCCACGGCGGCCACCTCGCCGGCGAGCTCGTGCCCCGGGATCAGCGGGAAGGTCGGGAAGAAATCGCCCTCCCAGATGTGCACGTCGGTCCCGCAGATGCCGCACGCCTTCGCGCGGACGAGCACGTCGCGCGGGCCGATCTGCGGCGGCGCGACGTCGTTGCGTACGGCGATCTTCTTCACGGCTTCGAGAACGGCTGCCTTCATACGAGACCCTCCTCGGGGCATCGCAGGGGCAGCGCGGCCGCTTCCTGCGAAGCCCTCCTCGTTGGGGTCGCATAGGCGGGCCGCGGCCGGGCGTCGAGGGCCGTCGAGCCGCGCCCCGCGCGGCGACGCGCGGGGCGGGCTGACGCGGGACGTCAGGACTTCGCGGAGACCTTGGGCGGAGAGATCGTGCGCCAGAGGAAGGCGTAGACGTCCATCAGGTCGCGCGGGGCGAGGCCGCGCTCGCGCAGCCGCCGCTCGAGCTCGCGCGCGAGCGCCTGCATCCGGCCGTAGCCCTCGGCGCCCGGGACGCGATCGTAGGCGAGATCGAAGCCGAGCACGGACGCCTGCTTCTCGAAGAACGAGGGCTTCACGAAGACGTGCTCCTCCGGGTAGACGAGCGCGCTCAGGATCGTCGCGAGCGGCCAGGTGGCGACCTTGGCCGCGGCGAGCACGCCGGCGAGCCGGTCGAAGCGCGCGGCGTAGTCGCCCGCGCCGTAGAGCACGTCGACGACCGCCTCGGCGTAGGCGCGGTGGTGCTCGGCCGGCATCTTGTTGAACGGGATGAGGTCGCCGAGCGGGTGCAGGAGGCCGGTCGCGGCCTTGTGGACCTTGGCGATCCGCTCCATGAAATCGGCGAGGTTGCCCGCCGCGAGCAGCGCCTCGAGCTCGCCCTTGCCGAGGAGCGCGCGCGCGGTCTCGATGGCGCCCTGCTTGAAGGCCTTGCTCTTCTTCTTCCCGCCCTCGGCCGCGACGGCCCCGGCGGCGCCGCGCTCCTCGGCGATGAAGTGCGGGCCCCCGAACCCGCCCTCGAACTGCGACTCGAAGCTCGCGACCTGCTCGTCGAAGCTCGTGAGCGGCGGCGCGACCACGCGCGCGCGCTGCTTCTTGGCGGCGGCCGACGGCCGGTCACGGAGACCGCGGATCCTGGCCTCGAGCGCGCTCGCCTCGTCGTCGCCGAGCTGCACCGGCTCGAGCTTGGACCAGAAAGCCTTGGCGATGGAATGATTGAGGCCGTCCTCGAAATCGTAGAAGCGCTTTTCGTCGCGCTCCTCGACGAGGTATCCGAGTCCCCACTGGGGACACCCCGGGTGCTTGACGATGATCGGGGCCGAAGGTTCCGTTGAACGAGAGGTCGCCATAGGCGGCGCAGCCTACTCGATCTTGGGACGGCCGCACCCGCTCCAGCCCCGCTCCGGCGCCGCTTCTGGACCCGTGTTCAGGTGCGCCGCGCGGTCGGCGCGCAATCGAGCCCATCCGCCCGGCGCGGCGCGCGGCGTCAGCGGGCGTCGCGCCGAGGGGTCGTCGGCGTCGCGCGCCGCCGAGGCGAGCGCGAGGCGCTAGTTGACGTCGCGCGCCGCCGAGGCCAGCGCGAGCTGCTGGAGCGCGAGCGCCTCGGTCACGCGGCGCACCCGCGCGACGACGTCGAGGGTCTCCAGCACGGCCTGCCGCTCCCGCGCGTCGAGGATCAGGTGATGGGCGCAGAGGTCGGCGACGAGCGAGGTGGCCGCGTCGCGCGGCAGCCGAAACTCGAAATTGCTGTCGCGCTCGCGGACGAGCGAGGCGAACGAGGCCGCGGTGGAGATGAGCGCGGCGTGGTCCTGCGCCGAGATCTCGCCGGGCTGGTCCTCGAGGACGGTCGCCGCGGCCGTGCGGTACGGCGGCACGAACGGGCGCTCCGCCAGGCGGACGCGGGCGCGGCCACGCAGCACGATGTTGTAGCGGCCCCCCGGCAGCTCGGCGTGATCGATGATCTCGCCCGCGCCCGCCACCCCCGCGATGGCCGGGTGGCCGTGCGCGTCGATCGGGTGGGGGTCCGTGATGAGGACGACCGAGAGGATGCGGTGCGTCTCGAGCGCGTCGCGCACGAGCGCCCGATAGCGCGGCTCGAAGATGTGGAGCGGCAGGAGGGCGCCGGGGAACAGCACCGTCTGCGGCAGCGGGAACAGCGGGAGCTCGGGCAAGGCCGCGTTGAGGTCGCCCGGTCGCGGAGGCGTCGTTTCCACGAGCCTCAGGGTAGCACGCGGGGGGGTCGGGTGTGGCGGCGCCACGTACATCGAGCGCGGCACCATGCCTGATCGCGCAGCGCGCGCCTGGCCGCGCGCTGCGCGCCTGGCCCCGCGCAGCGCGTGCCTGGCCGCGCGCTTCGCGCCTGGCCGCGCGCGGCGCGCCGGCCGCCCTGCCGGCCTCGTCAGCCGAACATCTCGAGCGCCGAGCCGGTCACGGCGTCGGGGGCGTCGAGCGCGGCGTACACGATGAGCTGCGCCACCTCGTCGGCGCTCATCTGCGGGGGGAAGCCGCTGCCGGCGAGCATGTCGGTGTCGACCGAGCCGGGGAGCACGGCGATGGACTGGAGCCCCGTCCCGCGCAGCTCCTCGGCCAGGCTCTTCGAGAAGCCGACGAGGCCCCACTTGGAGGCGGCGTACGAGGCGTTGCCCGGGGACGCGATGGTCGAGGAGATGCTGCCGACGTGGACGAGCCGGCCGCGGCCGTGCGCCAGCATGGCCGGGAGGAAGGCGCGCGAGACGAGGTAGGGGCCGCGCAGGTTGACGGCGATCACCTCGTCCCAGGCGGCGGGCGAGGTCTCGTGGACCCGCGTCCCGCGGCGCACGATGCCCGCGTTGTTCACGACGACGCGGGGCGCGCCGAGCCACGCCACGACCTCGGCGGCGGCGCGCGCGACCTGCTCCTCGGAGGCGACGTCGCAGGGGACCGCCAGCGCGGAGACGTCGAGCCGGCGGACCTCGTCGGTCACCTCGTCGAGGCGCGGGCTCGGCCGGCCGAGCAGCGCGACGGACAGGCCGCGGCGCGCGAGCGCGAGCGCCGTCGCGCGGCCGATGCCGCGGCTCGGCCCCGTGACGACCGCGACGCCGCTCACCGCCTGCCCCCGGAGAGCGCGGCGGCGAAGGCGAGATCGCGCTCCGGGCCCGGCTCGGCGAACACCCCGGCGGCCGCCACGGTCTCGATGACCGCGCCGGCCTTGCGCTCGCCGCGGGCGATGAGGCACGTGTGGGTCAGCGTGAGCTTGCACAGGGCGCCGCGGGCGCCGAGCTCGCCGACGAGCAGGTCGACGAGCTGCCCGCCGATGCGCTCCTGCAAGGTCAGCCGCCGCGCCAGCGCGTCGAGCACGTGCGCGATCGTGCCGATGCCGGCGACCCGCGCCCCCGGCAGGTAGGCGACGACCCCGGTGCCGTGCCCCGGCAAGAGGTGGTGCGGGCACATCGTGGTCACCGAGAGATCGCGGGCGACGACGAGGCCGCGCTCGAAGGGGCCCGTCTCCATCGCGCCCTCGCGGAGCACCGCGGCCGCGTCGATGGCCTCGCCCTCGATCAGGTCGTCCGCCCACGCGTCGGCGACGCGCTCGCCCGTGCCGGCGAGCTCCCCCTCGACGTCGCGCCCGAGGGCGCGGAGGAACTCCTCGATCGCCCGTGCCGCTCTCTGTCGATCGATCACCGGGGCCCCGTCAGTTGAGCAGCTGCCGGCGCTTGGCCGCGGTGATCGGCTTTCGCCCGGCGTAGCCGGCCTCGAGCCCGTGGTAGTGCTCGACGGCCTGCTCGCCGTAGCGCCAGCACAGCCAGACGAGGGTGCCGTCGAGGCGCCCGTAGAAGTCGCAGAGCCCGATGCGCTGGTCCTTCACGACCACGCCGAGCTCCTCGACCTCCTGCCACCCCGACTCGTACGCGGCGATCTTCTCCGAGAGCTCGCGCTCGCGGGCGCGCGCCAGCTCGCTGCCGCCGCGCGCCAGCTCGAGGAGCTGATCGGGCGTCGCCGCCGGGCTCTCGACGGCCTTCACGAGCGCCTGCCAGCAGCGCTCGATATCGCTCGCCAGGGCGAGCTGCCGGCCGATCAGCGACGATAGCCGGGGGACGAGCGCGTTCGCCTCTTCGATCGTCCAGATGCGGGGAGTGCTCACGGGACCTCACCTGAAGGGCGGCGCGACAACCCGGTCATGCAGGGCCGGTAAGCGGAGGAGAGTGCGGTGTCAAGGGCTTCTCCGGAAGGATCCGCCGCGGCCGGGCGCGGGGCGCCTTCGTTGAGGATGAGCCACGCGGGCTCGGCGGCAGCCGGGGGCCTCGCCTGGCCGCGCGCCCGCGCCGCCCGCGCCGACCCGGGCGCCGGCGGGCCCGCGGCCGCGCGCGAGCGCCCTCGCGCCGCGAAGCATGTCAGCCAGCGTGGTCGCGTCGCCGTGCGCCGTGTCGGCCTCACCACACGGCAACGGGTTGCAACCGGCGTTCCGCAAGCGATAAGCTCGCGCGGCGATCGTGGTAGATCGCTAGGCCGCCGCATGCGACTCCGGACGATATCGGGCATCAAGCTGTCGAATCTGCTCCTCTGCGGCTGGAGCGGGCTCGTCCTCGTTTACCTCTATCTGCCGATCCTGCTCCTCGTCGCCTACTCGTTCAACGACTCGCGGATGAGCGTGGTGTGGGAGGGGTTCACGTTCAAGTGGTATCGGCAGCTCTTTGACGAGCTCGTCGCCCACATGAGCGACGAGCGCCGGTCGCCGCTCATCGAGTCGATGAGCAACAGCGTGATCGTCGCCGCGATCACCACGGCGTTCTCGGTCGTCCTCGGCACGGCGGGCGCCTTCCTGCTCTACCGGTACAGGTTCCCCGCGCTCCGGTCGATCAGCACGCTGATCTTCATCCCCATGATCATCCCGGAGATCATCATGGGGATCAGCCTGCTCATCTTCTTCAAGACGGTGGAGCTCGAGCTCGGCTTCACGACGGTCATCATCTCGCACATCACCTTCTGTTTCCCCTTCGTGCTCATCGCGGTCCAGGCGCGGCTCGCGGGGCTCGATCCGTCGCTCGAGGAGGCCGCGCTGGACCTCGGGGCGACGCCGCTCAAGGCGTTCTTCCTGGTCATGGTGCCTTACCTTCTGCCCGCGATCGTCTCCGGTGCGCTGATGTCGTTCACGCTGTCGATGGACGAGCTCATCGTCACCTATTTCACCCGCGGGCCCAAGTCCGAGACCTTGCCGATCAAGGTGTTCGGCATGGCGAAGGTCGGTCTGAACCCGATGCTGAACACGATCTCGACCGTGTTCATCGTCGCGACCGCGATGCTCGTCGTGGTCGCCGAGTCGCTGAAGGGCACCGCGAGGCGGCCCCCCGACGAGAGCTGAAGGGGACCGACGCGCGGCGCGAGCGCCTGCGCCGGCGCAGGCAAGACAAGGAAAAGTCAATGAAACGCATCTCAGCGCTCCTGATCCTGGTGTTCGTGCCCCTCGTGGCCCTGCTCGGCTGTGGGAAGAAGGAGAGCCCGGCGCCCCAGGCGGCCGCCTCGGGCAGCGGCCCCGCGCCCGAGCCGAAGGCCGGCGGCGAGCTCAACCTCTTCGGGTGGTCCGAGTACGTCCCGCAGGAGATCCTGGACGGCTTCACGAAGGAGACGGGGATCAAGGTCAACTACGAGACCTACGCCTCGAACGAGGAGATGCTGTCGAAGCTCCTCGCCGGGGGCACCCGGTACGATCTCATCCAGCCCTCGGAGTACGCGATCGAGGCGCTCATCAAGCAGAAGAAGCTCCAGCCGCTCGATCACGCCCGCGTCCCGAACCTGAAGAACATCGCGCCCGCGTTCAGGAACCAGCCGCACGACCCGGAGCTCAAGTACACGGTCCCGTGGATGGGCACGACCGTCGGCATCGTCGTCAACACCGCGAAGGTGAAGGAGCCCATCAAGGGCTACAAGGACGTGTTCCAGCCGAAGCACAAGGGGCGCATCGTGGCCCTGAACGACAACCGCGAGATGGTCTCCTGGGTGATGGTGACGATGGGGATGAACCCGAACGACGTGACCCCGGAGAACCTCGCGAAGGTCAAGCCGACCCTGGCGGAGTGGATCAAGCTCGTGAAGGTGTTCGACTCCGACAGCCCGAAGACGGCGCTGCTCAACGGCGACGTGGACATCGGCGTCGTCTGGAGCGGGGAGGCGGCCCTGCTCTACCAGGAGGACAAGAACAAGTTCCAGTTCGTCCTGCCGGTCGAGGGGACGCACAAGGCGATCGACAGCCTGGCCATCCCCGACAACGCGCAGAACAAGATCGGCGCGGAGATGTTCATGAATTACATCCTCCGCCCGGAGGTCAGCAAGCTCATCTCGGACAAGTTCCCCTACACGAACCCGAACACGGAGGCGCGCGCGCTGCTCACGCCGGAGCAGCTCGCGAACCCGGCGAGCTACCCGCCCCTCGCCGGGATGGAGACCTTCCACGACATCGGGAAGGCGGCGGCGGACATCGACAAGCTGGTGACGGACCTCAAGGCGTCGCAGTGAGCGGCGGCGCGTCATGAACACGGCCACCGGGCAGGTCGTCGAGCTCCAGGGCCCCCAGCGCAAGCCGGGCGTCCGCGGGTGGCTGCTGCTCGCCCCGCTCTTGCTCTGGCTCCTCGCCTTCGTCGTGGCGCCCACCGCGATCATGCTCGTCTACAGCTTCTGCGAGCGGGACGAGCTCGGGCAGGTGGTGTTCGAGCTCTCGCTGTCGAGCTACGCGCGCGTCCTCGACGCGACCTACCTCAAGATCCTGGTCAATTCGATCAAGTACGCCGCGATCACCACGGCCATCTGCCTCGTCGCGGGCTATCCGGTGGCGTACTTCATCGGGCGGGCCCGGGAGGGCATCCGGAACAAGCTGCTCATGCTGGTGATGGTGCCGTTCTGGACCAGCTTCCTCATCCGGACGTATGCGTGGATGTCGATCCTCAAGTCGGAGGGGCTCCTCAACGGGCTCCTGCTCTACCTGCGGATCATCTCGGCGCCGCTCGACATCATGTACACGCCGACGGCGGTGGTCATCGGCCTCGTGTATTCGTACCTGCCGTTCATGATCCTGCCGATCTACGGGAGCGTCGAGAAGCTCGACAACGCGCTCATCGAGGCGGCGTTCGATCTCGGCGCGGGGCCGGTGTCCGCCTTCTCGCACGTCATCGTCCCGCTGACGCGGCCGGGGATCCTCGCGGGGGTCCTGCTCGTGTTCATCCCGGCGCTCGGGATGTTCGCGATCACCGATCTCATGGGCGGGTCGCGGGTGCCGATGATCGGCAACGTCATCCAGAACCAGTTCGGTCAGGCGCGCGACTGGCCGTTCGGCGCCGCGCTCGGGATGACGCTGCTCCTCTTGTTCTCGCTGTTCTTCCTGCTCGGGATGCGCAAGGAGCAGGACCGTTGACGCGGCGCCGCGCCCCTCCGCCGCCGCGCGTCCCGCTCTCCCCGCTCCCTCTCTCGCCTCTATCTCTCCCCCTCTGCTCCCGGCCCCCCAAGGTAAATTGATGGACGTCATGGTCGAGCTCCGCGCGGTCACCAAGCGATTCGGCAGCTTTCAAGCGGTGAGCGAGGTCGATCTCCAGATCCAGGCGGGCGAGTTCATCACCCTCCTCGGCCCCTCGGGGTGCGGCAAGACGACGCTCCTCCGGATGATCTCGGGGTTCGAGACGCCGACGAGCGGCGCCGTCCTGCTCGCGGGGAAGGACGTCACGCACGATCCGCCCTACCGGCGCGACGTGAACCAGGTGTTCCAGAGCTACGCGCTGTTCCCTCACATGACCGTGCAGGAGAACATCAGCTTCGGCCTGCGGATGAAGAAGGTCCCGAAGCCGGAGATCGCCGAGCGGGTCCGCGCCGCCGTCGCGATGGTGTCGCTCGAAGGCATGGAGCAGCGCAAGCCGTCGCAGCTCTCCGGCGGGCAGCGGCAGCGGGTCGCGCTCGCGCGCGCCATCGTCTGCCGGCCGAAGGTCCTGCTCCTCGACGAGCCGCTGTCCGCGCTCGACGCGAAGCTCCGGCACGCCATGCAGGTCGAGCTCAAGGAGCTCCAGAAGAAGCTCGGGATCACCTTCGTGTTCGTGACCCACGACCAGGAAGAGGCGCTCACCATGAGCGACCGCATCGCCGTGATCAACAAGGGCCGGATCGAGCAGCTCGGCGACGCGTCGCAGATCTACCACCGGCCGAAGACCACGTTCGTCGCGAACTTCATCGGCCAAGCCAACATCCTCCGGGCGGCCGTCCTCTCGCGGAGCGGCGAGCGCGCGCGGGTCCGGCTCGCCGGCGGGATCGAGCTCCTCGTCAACGCCGAGCACCTCGCGGGCGGGGCCGAGAGCGCGCTCATCTCGATCCGGCCCGAGAAGATCGCGCTCCGCAAGGAACGGCACGGCGATCTGGAGAACTGCTTCGACGCGCACGTCGAGGACGAGCTGTTCAAGGGCGCCACCGACCAGCTGCGCCTCCGGACCGGCTCCGGCCTCGAGCTCACGGCCGTGGTGGCCAACGAGAGCTCCGTCCAGGCCGCGCTGCACGTCGGCGACAGGGTGTTCTGCCACCTTCACCCCGACGACATCGTCATCGTCCACGAGGGGTGAGCCGCCGCAGGCCCGTCGGTGTGGTGACGGAGCGTCGTGAACCGCGGTTCTCATCCGGACGCGGCAGCGTGGAAGTCGGGCTCGAAGGCCGCGTAGGATCAAGGGCATGCTGCTTGCCAATCGGCCTCGCATGCCCCGACGGTCGCTTGCGCTTGTCGTTCCTGCTGCGGTCCTCTTCTCTTTTTCTGCCGACGCCCTCGCCGCGGGGGCGTGGCTGCCCGGCGCCGGACAGGCGTCGGTCGAGCAGCGCGTCGCCGTCGCGGCGGGGCCGGAGCGCACGACGCTCTGGACGAGCCTGCGGTTCGACGGCGCGCGCGGGCCGGTGGCGGTCGTCGTGCCGGTGCCGCCGCTCGCGGCGCTCGACGCGAGCTCGGACGCGTGGTTCGAGGCGCTCGAGGCGGCGACCGCGCCGCGCGTGCTCCCGCCCGAGGGCGCCGCCCCCTACTGCCCGGGGGACGAGGGCCCGCCGGGCCCGTTCGAGACCGTCGGGCAGCTCGCGCACGAGCCGACGCTCGAGCCGATCGAGGTGGCGGTGCTCGAGGACGCGGGCGCGGTCGCGCGCTGGGCCGAGTCGGCGGGGCTCGCGCTCTCCTCCGAGACGGCCGCGCAGCTCGGCGCGCTGCAGGGGATGCGCTTCGCGGCGGCGCGCTTCGAGGCGCCCGGCGGGCCCGCGGTGACGCGGACGCTGCGCGTCGTCGCGGGCGGCGGGGAGGCGCGCCTGCCGCTGTCGCTGGCCAGGGCGGGCGCGGCCGACGTGCGCGTGACCGCGTGGCTCCTCGGCGACGGCCGGGGCGCGCTGACGGGCGCGACGCCGGTGACGCTGCCGCCGGCCTCGCTGAGCTGGGACGCGGGCGCGCAGCGCAGCGATTACGAGGCGCTGCGCGCCGAGGCCCTCGGCCAGGCGGGGCTCGACGGGGCGCTCGTCGAGGCCGCGGGGCACGAGGCGCTGAGCCGCCGCGTCGCCCTCGGCAGCGACAGCGTGGACAGCGTGGTCGCGGCCTATTTCGCGCGCGCGGGCGCGTACGGCGACGCCGGCGACGGCCCGGGGGCGTGCGCCGCCGTGGCCGCGGCCGCGCTGGAGTCGGGCCTCGCGGTCGCCGCGAGCTGCCCGCGCGCCGCGCTCGGCGTGGTCGACGGCGCGCTCGACTGCGCGGAGTCGCCCCGCAGGGACGAGACGGATCCCGATCTCCTGCGGTGCGGTCCGATCGCCGACGATCTCGCGGTCGGGCTCTCCGGGCTCGCGCCGTCGTCGGTGTGGCTCACCCGCGTAGCGCTGCGGCTCGCGGCCGGGCAGTCCGGCGCGGACTGGCCGCTGACGTTCGGGGCCGGCGCGTCCGTCTCGCCGGTCGCGAGGGCCGGCGCCGTGCGCCTGGACGCGTGCTCCACCGAGACCGGCGGCGGCGGCGCGGGCGGCGATCCCGGCGGATCGTCGGGCGTGGGCGGGCCCGGGGGCCTCGGCGGCGGGCCGAGCGCCGGCGCGTCGAGCACGACCGGCGGGCCGTCGGGCGTGGATGACCCGGATTACTACTACGACGACGAGCCGGCCGCGGACATGGGCTGCGGCTGCGCCGGCACCGCCGATACGGTCGTCGTGGACGACCCCGAGCCGCAGGACGAGGACGAATATTACGCGGGGGAGTACGAGGACGACGGCTGCAGCGGGGACACGAGCGAGACGGGATCCGAGGACGAGTACTACGCGGAGGACGACGGCTGCAGCGGCGATACGAGCGAGACGGGGTCCGAGGACGAGTACTACGCGGAGGACGACGGCTGCAGCGGCGACACGAGCGACGAGTCCGAGGATGAGTATTACGCGGAGGACGACGGCTGCAGCGGCGATACGAGCGACGAGTCCGAGGACGAGTATTACGCGGAGGACGACGGCTGTAGCGGGGGCTCCGACGACTCCGCCGAGTCGGAGGACTGCTCGATCGCGGGCGAGCGGCAGCCGGGCGCCCGGAAGAAGCGGGGGCCGAAGCTGTCGGTCATGGCGCTCGGGGTGTTCGCGCTGATCGCGCCGCTCCGGCGCGCGAGCCGGCCGCGGAGGGGCGGCCGGCGGTAGGGATCGGGCGGGCGGCGCCGCGGCGGGCGCGGGCGGCACCGGAGGGGGGCTTCCCGTGCCATACTCCCGCGGGAGGCCCCGAACGTGAACGCACCCGCCCGCAAGCTCTCCTTCACGTACGCCGAGTACCTCGAGCAGGAGCGGGCGAGCCCGACCAAGCACGAGTACCTCGGCGGCGAGATCTTCGACATGGCCGGCGGCACGCCGGAGCACGCGCGGCTCGCGGCGCGGGTGACCGTGGCGCTCGGCGCGCAGCTGGCGCGGCGCCCCTGTGACGTGTTCTCGTCCGACCTCCGCGTGCGCGTCCTCGCGACGGGCCTCGCGACGTACCCGGACGTGAGCGTCGTCTGCGGCAAGCTGGCGCACGATCCCGAGGACGAGCACGCGGTCGTCAACCCGCTGGTGCTTGTCGAGGTGCTGTCGGACTCCACCGAGGCGTACGATCGGGGGGAGAAGTTCGCGCACTACCGCCGCATCCCCTCGCTCAAGGAGTACGTCCTCGTCTCGCAGGCGCACCCGAGGATCGAGGTCTTCCGGCGCAACGAGGACGGCTCGTGGACGCTCTACGAGGCCGGGCCCGGCGAGCGCGCGAGGCTCGCGTCGATCGACGGCGTGCTCGACGTCGACGAGGTCTATCGCGGCGCGCTCGAGACCTCCGCCGCCGGCTGAGGGGCCGACGGTCCACGGAGCCCCGATGCGCGACGTCCGGATGCGAGGTTTCCGCGAGCAGACGACGGTCGAGCGGGCGCTCGAGGTGCTCGGGCAGCGGATCCGGCGGCTCGGCGACGAGCCGGTGCCGATCGCCCGGGCGGCGGGGCGGGTCACGGCCGAGCGCGTGCTCGCCCGGGCGAGCGTGCCGCACTTCGCGCGCGCGGCCATGGACGGGTACGCGCTCGCCGGCGAGGCGACCTCCGGCGCGGCCGCCGGCGCGCCGGTCGAGCTCGCGCTCGTGGGCGCGTCGTTCCCCGGGCGCCCTCACGCGGGGGCGATCCGCCTGGGCGAGGCCGTGCGGATCACGACCGGCGCTCCGGTGCCCGAGGGGGCGGACGCGGTGCTCATGGCGGAGCACGCGGAGGAGGCCGCGGGCCCGGCCGGGGCGGCGGTGCTGCGGGTGCGCGCGCCGGTGCCGGCGGGCAAGCACGTCGCGTCGATCGGCGAGGACGTGATCGAGGGCGCGGAGGTCGTGCCGGCCGGGCGCCGGCTGCGGCCGCAGGACGTCGGCGTGCTCGCGTCGACCGGGGTCGCCGAGGTGCGCGCGGTGCGGCGGCCGTCGGTGCGGATCCTGATCACGGGCGACGAGCTCCTGCCGCCGGGGAGCGCGCCGAGCGGGGCGTGCATCGTCGACGCGAACAGCCTGGTGCTGTCGGCGCTCGCGCGCCGCGACGGCGTCGAGGACGTGGAGGTCGCGTATGTCCCCGACCGGCGCGAGGCGGTCCGGAGCGCCCTCGCGGCGGCTGGCGAGGACGTGGTGCTGGTCTCGGGCGGGTCGTCGGTCGGCTCGGAGGACCATGCGCCGCTCGTGCTCGCGGAGCTCGGCGAGGTGGCGGTCCACGGCGTCGCGATGCGCCCGGCGAAGCCCGCGGGGTTCGGGTTTCTGGCGGGTGAGCGGCCGGTGTTCCTGCTGCCGGGAAACCCGGTGTCGTGCCTGTGCGCCTACGAGTTCTTCGCGGGCCCCTCGATCCGCGCCCTGGGCGGCCTGCCGCGCGCGTGGCCGCACCGGCGGCGGCGGTGCGTGGTGGCGCGCGAGATCGCCTCGCTGCCGGGGCGCGTCGATTACGTGCGGGTGCGCGTCGAGGGAGACCGGGTGTTTCCGATCGCGACGAGCGGCGCGTCGATCCTGTCGTCGACCACGCGCGCGGACGGCGTGGTCATCGTGCGCGCCGAGGACGCGGCGGTGGGAGAGGGCGCCGAGGTCGAGGTGCTGCTCTACGACGCGTGAGGCGAGGCGGGGCCGCGCTTGGTGCTGCCGCGGAACGGCAGTACCCTCGGGCAACACCCATGATCCTTCGCTTTCCCTCCTCCCTCCTGCTCGTCCTCGTCTCGGCAGGTTGCCTGGCGAGCTGCGGCGACGGCGAGCGCGATTCGACCCCCGGAGGCTCCGCCTCAGGCGGGGGCGCGGGCGGAGGCGGCGCGAACCTCGGCGGCGGCGGGACGGGAGCGACCAGCCCCGATGCCACCGGCGCGGGCGGCGGCGCGACCGCGAGCGGCGCGACCTCCGGCGGCGGCGCGGAGGCCGTCGCGCCCGGGATCGTCAAGCACGCCGAGGGCAAGCTCGCCGAGTCGGGCCTTACCGTGGTGTCGTACGGTGGTTACCTCAACGGCGAATCCTTCCAGCAAGACGCGATCGTCTCGTTCGGCGGTTATCAATACACGGCCTTCTGGAACACCAATCGCAATGTCGTCCTCGCGCGACGGCAGCTGCCGGCCCGCCCGGGCGGCGCCGCCGGGGAATGGCAGAAGTTCGACTTCAAGGACTACCGGCTCAGCGCCGACGACGCCCACAACACCATCTCTCTCGGGATCGCGCCCGGCGACGGCACGCTCCACCTCGCCTTCGATCACCACGGCAGCACGCTCCACTACCGCCGCTCGGTCACCGGCCTCTTGACCGACCCGGAGGGCACCGCCTGGGCCGCCGCGAGCTTCGGCGCCGTCTCGAGCGCGCTCGTCGGCTCGACCGCCGTGACCCTCGTCACCTACCCGCGGTTCGTCACCGAGCCCGGCGGCGACAAGCTCCTCTTGAGCGCCCGGATCGGCGAGAGCGGCAGCGGCGACGAGCACCTGTGGGAGTACGACACGACGGCGCACGCCTGGAGCGCGCTCGGCGAGTACATCGAGGGCACGGACGCCAGCATGAACGCCTACCTGCACGGGCTCGCGTACACGCGCGGCGGCGCGCGCCTCCACGCGGCCTGGTGCTGGCGGGACACGCCGAACGCGACAACGAACCACGATCTCCTCTACGTCTACAGCGACGATCACGGGCGCACCTGGCACAACAACGCAGGGGAAAAGGTCGCGACCACCGGCGCCGCCTTCGTCACCCGGAGCACGGCGGGCCTCTCCGTGTGGGCCATCGGCCAGAACCGAGGGCTCATCAACCAGGAGCACATGACCGTCGACGAGAGCGGCCGGGTCCACGTGCTGCTCTCGCACCTGCCCGACGCCGAGGCCGACGACGCGAATTTCACGAACGCACGGGCGCGCAGCGAGTTCTTCCATTACGTCCGGGATCCGGGGGGAACCTGGACGCGCCACGGCCTCGGCCTGCGCGCGATCGAGAACTTCCGGGGAAAGCTCGCGATCTCCTCCACCGAGAACGTCTACGCGATCCTCCCCGATCTGCGCATCGCCGGCGCCTCGCCGAGCGACGGCTATGCGACCTGGACGCTCCTCGACGCCGCCGACGCGGGCCGATTCTTCTCCGATCCCCTGATCGACGCCGCCCGCCTCGAGGCCTCGGACGAGCTCACCGTGTACTATCCCGAACGGGGATCCGTGAATATCTGGGGCCTCGAGTACTCCCTGAAGTGAGCCGCGCGAACAGCGCTCCTCCCCGCTGAGCGCGCGCCTGTCCGGGCCAGATCCCGCCCGGACCGCGGCGATGACCCGCGCGCGGGCACGCTCGGTGCTCGCCCTGACGCGCGGTCTTGCCGGTGGCGAGGGCGTGCACTGCCGCGACCTCCGCGGCGGCAAGGGACACGCGCGCCGCGAGCCCCGGCGCGCTCCCGCCACGAGGAGCGTTACCAATGAGCCCCGACGCGTTCGTCAAGCGCGGATTCGCATTCATCGTGGGAGGCATGGTCGCGGTCTCCGCGTATTATCAGGCCTCCGGGGTCGCTCAGCTCATCGCCCATCAGATCGCGCGGGACGGCGCCCCTCCCGCCCTCCCGGAGCGAGCGCCCGCCCCGGCGCCGCCCGCCGACGACCGCTCGACGAGCGCGGCGCCCATCCTGGAGCGCAATCCGTTCGACTCCACGACAGGGCCGCTCGTGCCTCGGCCGAGCGCGGCGACCGCCGGCCAGGCGGATCTCTCTCAGCGCGATCCCTACCTCGCGCCGCCGTGCGATACGGGCCGCGTCGTGCTCATCGCGGTGTCCGAGGACCCGGAATGGTCGTTCGCCGCCGTCGAGGCGGAAGGCGGACGCACGGCCCTCGGGCGGCGCGGGGGGGAGATCGGCGGCCGGAAGGTCGAGCACATCGCCTGGGATCGGGTGTGGATGACGTCGGGCGGCGCGCGCTGCCAGATGCAGCTCGGCAAGAAGAGCGACAATGACGGCAAGAAGGCGGCCGAGCCGCAGCCCAGGGCGCCGGATCCGCCCCGCGCGACCCCGTCGCGCGCGTCCGGCAGGAGCGACGTCCCGCCCGAGATCGCCTCGCGCATGAAGCGCGTGAGCGACACCGAGATCGACATCGATCGATCGGCCGCCGAGAAGATCTTCGAGCAGCCCGAGATCGTGACGACCACCTCGGCGGCGATCCCGGAGATGCGGGACAACCAGGTGGTCGGGCTGAAGATGATGATCAAGCCGGGCTCGGTGCTCGAGTCGCTCGGGCTGCAGAGCGGCGATCTCGTGAAATCGATCAACAGCATCGACCTCACCGACCCGCAGAAGGCGATGATGGCCTACACGCGCATGCGCTCCGACAAGAGCCTGTCCGTCGTCGTCGAGCGCGACGGCCGCCCGGTGAGGCTCAGGGTCAACATCCGCTGACGCGAGCCGCCCCCGCGGCCGCGACGGGCCGCGGCGCTCCATTCTGGAGCGGCGCGCGCTCCATCGCGGATCGCGGCGGCGCGCGAGGCGGCGGCGCAGCGCCCCATTTCCCCTATCTCCCGTCTGGCCCGGTTCCTGCGAAGCCCGTCCTCACGAGGGAGAGGCCATGACGCACATCGATCGACGCAGGGTCATCACGAGCGACGAGGGCAGCGCGGGTGCCATCGTCCACGCGGGCGACCGCGGGGCCGGGGCGGCCGGCCGCGAGCGATACGAGCAGGGCTGGCGCGCCGGCAAGCCGGCCGAAGATCCGGAGAAGCTCAAGAGGTGGGGGCGCATCAGCGCGAAGCCGAGCGAGTACCTGATTCACATGCGGCGAGGCCACCTGCGGCCCACCTCGGGACAGGGCGCCTCGTGCTTCAAGCTCCCCGGCGACAGCGTCGCGGTCGTGCCGACCACGATCCAGAAGCTCCAGTTCACGGCCGACCAGGTCACCCTCGAGAAGGTGGGCGTGGAGGTCACAGGGCTCGCCGTCTACCGCATCGCGGACCCGCTCGTCGCCTTCCGGATGCTGAACTTCTCGTTCCCGGAGCGCGCGCAGGAGAAGCTCGAGGCGCTGCTCGTCGACATGTTCGCGGGCGCCGCGCGCCGGCTGATCGCGAACCTGTCGGTCGAGGAGTGCCTGACGCGGCGGAAAGAAGGGATCGCCGGAGAGCTGATGCGGGAGATCGTGCCGGTCGTCTCGGGGCGCGGCAGCGCCGACGACACGACCGACAAGGGGTGGGGCGTCCTCGTCGACTCCATCGAGATCCAGGACGTGCGCATCCTCTCGCCGGCGGTCTTCGGCAACCTGCAGGCGCGCTACCGAAAGGAGCAGGAGCGGATGGCCCGCGAGGCGTCGCTGCTCACCGAGCGCGCCGTCCAGCAGGGCGAGGCCGAGGCGCAGCGGGCGATCGAGCTGACGAAGCTCGCCGCCGAGGTCGAGCTGCGCACGCGCCGCCAGGAGACCAGCGAGAAGGCGCGCCTCGAGGAGATCGCCTCCGAGGCGCGGATCGAGGAGGCGCGCCTCGCGCACGAGCAGCAGATCGCGGCGCGCTCGGCGCGGGCCGAGATCGAGAAGACCGCGCTCGAGGCGGAGGCCGCGGCCGCGCGCCACGCGGCGAAGATGGCCGCGGGCGCCCACGAGATCGACCTGCTCCGGCAGCGCGCGGCGATCGCGGACGCGCGGCGGCTCGTGGCCGAGGCCGAGCTCGCCATCGCCGAGATCGAGGCGAGGAAGGCGCGGCTCGCGCAGGAGCTCGAGCTCGGGCGCGCGCGGGCGCTCCGCGAGATCGAGAACGCCGTGTCCCCGGAGATCATCCGGCTGACGGTGGCGCAGCAGATGCCGGCGCTCGCGGCCGCGTTCCAGCAGCGGATGGGCGAGGTGCACGTCACGGCGGTCGACGGGGCGAACCCGTTCGGATACATCGCGGCCGCCGTGGAGGGGGTGATGGGGCTGGCCCGCGCGGCGGGGCTCGAGGGGCCCCCGGCGCGGGCGCAGAAGGCGGAGCCGCCCGCGGAGGGCGCGCGCGGCGACGGCCGGCCTTGAGGCTCGCCGCTGCGACGGCGCGCGCGCACGACGCCGTCGCAGCGGGAGGCTAGGCGGGCCGGGGCAAGGCTGCTCTACTCGGCGCGGCGAGACGCGACGTGCCAGCACCATCCTTGACATCGAGGCGATCGCTCCCGACGCCGTCACCCCTGCTCGCGGCCGCGCTGCTCCTCGGCGGCTGCGGCGCGGAGCCGGAGGACACGTCCGCCGCGGCGCTGCGCCTGCGCTTCCCGGAGCACGCGGACGTCGTGCTGTCGGCGCGCGAGGCGTTCGCGCCGGCGGAAGGCGGGTTCCGGCTGGCGGCGACCGAGCCCGGCGGGGCCTGGATGCGGGCTGCGCGGCCGGAGGTGGAGCTGCCCCGCGACGGGAGCGGCGCGATCCGGTTCCGGTTCGCGGACGGCGGCGAGATCCGGGTGAGGGAGCTCGGCGCCGAGGGCGAGGGCGCGATGGCGGAGCGCGCGGTGAGCTACCGGCGCGCGGGCGGGACGTCGTTCTGGACGGCGACCGACGGGGGCGTGGAGGAGTGGCTGCTGCTCGAGGAGGGGGTCGCGCGCGACGGCGAGGTGGTGGCGGCGTGGGAGGTGGAGGGGGCGCTGCTGCGCGAGCGCGGCGCGGCGGTGGAGCTCGTGGACGAGGCGCGCGGCGCGCCGGTGCTGCGCGTGACGGCGCCGCGCGCGTACGCGGCCTCGGGGCGGCCCGTGGCGGTGGCGCTGCGGGCGCGGGGGGCGCGCGTCGAGCTGTCGATTGATGCGGGCGACGCGGGCGACGCGGGCGGCGAGGCGGTGCTCGTCGATCCGGCCTGGGAGCCGGCGGGGCGAAGGATCGTCGAAGTCAGGCGAGATCACACCGCGACGCTGCTGTCGCAGAGCGGCAAGGTCCTCGTGGCGGGCGGTCTCACCCGGCTCGAAGTTGTCGCCAGCGCGGAGCTGTACGACTCGGCAGACGACACCTGGAGCCCCGTGGGCCAGCCGATGCGCGTAGCGCGCTACAATCACACCGCGACGTGGCTGGAGAGCGGCGAGGTCCTCGTGCTCGGGGGGCAGCGCAACAACCTCAACGCCCCCGCGGTGGAGCCCGTCGACACCGTGGAGGTGTACGATCCCGAGACCGACACCTGGACGCCGAGAGCATCCATGGCCACGTCGCGGGTTTATCACACCGCGACGCTGCTGCCGGATGGCGAGGTCCTCGTGACGGGCGGAATGGCGGGAGTCCACACCCTTTCCAGCGCGGAGCTGTACGACCCGAGGACCGACACGTGGACCTCCGCGGCGCCGATGAACGACGCTCGCCTGGAACACGGCGCGGCGCTCTTGCGGCCGAGCGGCAAGATCCTCGTGGCGGGAGGATGGGGACTCAGCGGTGAGCTCGGGAGCGCGGAGCTGTACGACCCGGCGACCGACACCTGGACGACCACGGGGGCGCTGCCCGGAAGCGGTTGGTTCCCCGTTGTCATGGCGCCGCTGCCGAGCGGCGAGGTCGTGGCCGTGGGCACGCGGCGAGCGGCGCGGTACGATCCGACAGCCGGCGCCTGGTCCGCCACGGGCCCGATGATCGGGCTGCGCCAATCGCCCAGCGCGACGACGTTGCACAACGGCATGGTCCTGGTCGCGGGTGAGCCCTACGCCGCCACGGGCAGCGCGTCCTACAGGAGCGTGGAGCTGTACGACCCGGAGACCGACGCCTGGACCGAGACGGCGCCCACGAACGGTTCGCAGGGCTACCACTCCGCGACACGGCTGCTGAGTGGCGATGTGCTGCTGGTCGGCGACTTCGAGTACGCAGAGCGGTATTCGATGGTCGGACTCCGGTGTGCGACGGACGCCGAGTGCGGGCGCGGCGCCTGCGTCGACGGCGTCTGCTGCGAGTCGCGGTGCTCCGAGCCCTGTCACTCGTGCGCCATGCCCTCGTCGCTGGGGCGCTGCGTGCTCCAGCCGAAGGGCTTGGATGCTCGCGGCGACTGCGCGCGCGAGGGCTGCGATGGATCGTGCGACGGGCTCGGCGCCTGCTTCGCCGTGCCCGAGGGCGGCGTGTGCGCCCCGGCGCAGTGCCGCGACGAGACGCACAGCATGGCGCAGGTGCTCTGCCCCGCCGGTGGAGCCAGCTGCGCGGGCGCGAGCAGCGATGGCCGGGAGGTCGTGGATTGCGCGCCGTACGATTGCGATCAGGTCAGAGGCACCTGCAAGGTCGAGTGCAGCTCGTGGGAGGACTGCGCGCCGGGCCATGCATGCGACTTCTCCGGGCGCTGTGTGCCCGCTCCGCCCGTCGAGGTTCGGGGGTGTAGCGCCGGGCCAGCCACCGCGGCGGCGGGCGGCCCCAGGGCCGGCCTCGGCGCCGCGCTCCTTGCGCTCCTCGCCATCGCGCAGCGGAGCGCCTCGGCCTTCCGGGGCCGATCGCACCTCGCCGCCGCGCAGCGGAGCGCCTCGGTCTTCCGGGGCCGATTCCCACGGCGGCGGGGAGGCTCCTGATGTCCCCGCGCGGCTCCCTCAGGCGCGTTCGGCCGCGCCTCACCCTGCTGCTCTGGGCCGCCGCATGGCTCTCCGGCTGCAGCGGCGAGGTGGAGCCGCCTGCGTCCGCCGCGGCCCTGCGCCGCCAGTTCCCGGACCAGTCCGCGGCCGTGCTCGAGGCGCGCGAGGCGTTCGTCGCCGACGGGGAGGGGTTTCATCTGGGCTCGGCGGAGGTGAGCGGGAGACCCTCGCGGCCGCACGTGGTGCTGCCTCGCGAGGGCAGCGAGCCGATCCGGATCCGCACGCCGGCAGGGGTGGAGGTGCGGGTGCGAGAGCTCGGGGCCGCGGGGGAGGGCATGGCGGTGGAGCAGGCCGTGGCCTACCGGCGGAGCGGGGGGACGTCGTTCTGGTCGGCGACCGAGCGCGGCGTGGAGGAGTGGCTGCTGCTCGACGAGGGCGTGGCGCGCGGCGGCGAGGCGGTGGCGGCGTGGGAGGTGGAGGGCGCGACGCTGCGCGAGCGCGGCGAGGCGGTGGAGCTCGTCGAGGAGGGGAGGGGGACGGCGGTGCTGCGGGTCTCGGCGCCGCGGGCCCACGCGCTCTCGGGGCGGCCTGTGGCCATGGCGCTCAGGGCGCGGGGCTCGCGCATCGAGCTCACGGTGGACGCGGGCGGCGAGGCGGTGCTCGTGGACCCGGCGTGGGTGCTGACCCACGGCGCGATGAACGTCGCGCGGAAAGGTCATACCGCGACGCTGTTGCGGAGCGGCCTCGTCCTCGTGGCGGGCGGGCGGGACGACGGGTCTTTCGAGGAGACGAGCACCACGTTCGACAGCGCGGAGCTGTACGACCCGGCGGCCGACGCCTGGAGCTTCACGGGGAGCATGAAGCACGCGCGCGCCAGGCACACGGCGACGCTGCTCTCGAGCGGCGAGGTCCTCGTCGTGGGCGGTGACGTGGAGAGCGCCCACGAGATTGGCGGCGTCGATCTCGAGACCGCGGAGCTCTATCATCCGGAGACGGGCACATGGACCGACGTGGCGTCGATGCATCTCGCCCGCACCGGTCACACGGCGACGCTGCTCCGGAGCGGTAAGGTCCTGGTGGTGGGCGGGGGCAAGAACACCTTTTTTACCGACAGCGTGGAGCTGTACGACCCCGAGTCCGACCGGTGGGATCTCATGGCTCCGATGGACGACCCGCGCGCTGGGCACGAGGCGACGCTGCTCTCGAACGGCAAGGTCCTCGTGGCGGGCGGATCTTACGTTCCCGGCGCGTACGCCACGGCGCAGCTGTACGACCCCGAGGCCGATCGGTGGGAGTTCACGAAGGAGCCGATGAACCACGCGCGCAGCGGCCTCACGATGACGCCGCTGCTGAATGGAGAGGTCCTGGTGGCGGGCGGCCGGCATCGTGACGGCACCTGGATCGCGAGCGCGGAGCGGTACGATCCGGGGACCGGGCGCTGGAGGCTGACGAGCCCGATGAACCGCGGGCGGGTGAGCTACACCGCATCGCTGCTACCCGACGGCATGGTCCTCTTCGCAGGCGGATTGACCGACAACTTTTTCTACCTGAGCAGCGCGGAGCGGTACGACCCGGCAGCCAATACCTGGACCGTCACGACCCCCATGAGCTCCCCGCGCGTCGGGCACACCGCCACGCGGTTGTCGAGCGGCCAGGTGCTGGTGGCAGGGGGGAATTACTCTGACATCACGCTCGCCGAGACCGAGCGGTTCGGCCTGGCCCGGGGGGAGGCGTGCACCTCAGCGACCGCTTGCTTGTCCCCCGATATCTGCGTCGACGGCACCTGCTGTGACGTGCCGTGTCCCTGCGGCTCCTGCGGCGCCCCGGGGACCGAGGGGCGCTGCGGCGAGACAGGCAGCCCGGAGAAGGCCGGCTCGATCTGCGCGCCGGCCAGGTGCGCCGACGAGCTCAACACCTTCGAGGCGGTGCGGTGCACGACGGCGTCCTCCGCGTGTCCCGCGCAGGTGAGCGTGCGCTGCGTCGCCTATCGATGCGATCCGCAGAGCGGCGCCTGCAGGCAGAGCTGCGCCTCGATCGACGATTGCCTGTCGGGCTACGTCTGCAACCTGCGCGGTCACTGCGTCCCGGCGCCGCCCGCGCCGGAGGCCGCGCCCGGCTGCAGCGCCGGGCCGGGCCGGGCCGCCCCTGTCGCGGCGTGCGCGGCCGGCGCGCTGCTCCTCGCGCTCGGCGTCGCGCGCCGTCGGCGGCGCCGCGCCGGGAGGCCCGCCGCGGCGACGGCGCGAGCGCGCATGACGCCGTCGCAGCCGGGAGGCTAGGCGGGCCGGGGCAACGCTGCTCTACTCGGCGCCACGAGACGCGCCGTGCCGGCAATACCCGCTTCCTTGAGACGATCGCTTCCGACGCCATCCCCCCTGCTCGCGGCCGCGCTGCTCGTCGGCGGCTGCGGGGCAGAGCCCGACGACATCGCGGCGGCCGCCGGGCTGCGACAGCGCTTCCCGGCGCATGCGGACGCCGTGCTGTCGGCGCGCGAGGCGTTCGCGCCGGCGGCGGACGGGTTCCGGCTGGCGGCGACCGAGCCCGGCGGAGCCTGGATGCGGGCGGCGCGGCCGGAGGTGGAGCTGCCCCGCGACGGGAGCGGCGCGATCCGGTTCCGGTTCGCGGACGGCGGCGAGATCCGGGTGAGGGAGCTCGGCGCCGAGGGCGAGGGCGCGATGGCGGAGCGCGCGGTGAGCTACCGGCGCGCGGGCGGGACGTCGTTCTGGTCCGCGACCGAGCGCGGCGTGGAGGAGTGGCTGCTGCTCGAGGAGGGCGTCGCGCGCGCGGGCGAGGTGGTGGCGGCGTGGGAGGTGGAGGGGGCGCTGCTGCGCGAGCGCGGCGCGGCGGTGGAGCTCGTGGACGAGGCGCGCGGCGCGCCTCTGCTGCGCGTGACGGCGCCGCGCGCCTATGCGGCCACGGGGCGGCGCATGACCGTGGCGCTCCGGGCGCGGGGGGCGCGGATCGAGCTGTCGGCGGATGCGGACGGCGAGGCGGCGCTCGTGGATCCCGCGTGGGAGCCGGCGGGGCGCAGCAACGTCGCGGTCAGGCGAGATCACACCGCGACGCTGCTGTTGCAGAGCGGCAAGGTCCTTGTGGCGGGCGGTAGCGACTGGCCCGAGGAGCTCGCCGACGCGGAGCTGTACGACCCGACAGACGACACCTGGAGCCTCGTGGGCCAGATGCTCGTAGCGCGCTACCGTCACACCGCGACGCTGCTGGAGAGCGGCGAGGTCCTCGTGCTCGGGGGGCAGAACAACCTCTCCGGGGACGCGCCCGTCGACACCGTGGAGCTCTACGACCCGGAGGCCGGCACCTGGAAATCCGGAGCATCCATGGCCACGCCGCGGACTGAGCACACCGCGACGCTGCTGCCGGATGGCAAGGTCCTCGTGGCGGGCGGAGCGACGGGAAGCTGGGCTCTCTCCAGCGCGGAGCTGTACGACCCCATGACCGGCATCTGGACCTCCGCGGCACTGATGAACGACGCTCGCGAGGCCCACGCTGCGGTGCTCTTGCGGCCGAGCGGCAAGGTCCTCGTGGCGGGAGGATGGGGACTCAGCGGTGAGCTCAGGAGCGCGGAGCTGTACGACCCGGATACCGACACCTGGACGCCCACGGGGTCGCTGCCCGGAGGCAACACGTTCTCCTCGGACGCCCTTGTCATGGCGCCGCTGCCGAGCGGCGAGGTCCTGGCCGTGGGCACGCTGGGAGCGGCGCGGTACAATCCCACAGCCGGCACCTGGTCCCCCACGGGCCCGATGGTCGGACGGCGCCCCTCGCCCAGCGCGACGGCGTTGCTGAACGGCATGGTCCTGGTCGCGGGTGAGCCCTCCTCCTCGGACAGCGCGTCCTACAGGAGCGTGGAGCTGTACGACCCGGAGACCGACGCCTGGACCGAGACGGCGCCCACGAACGGTTTGCACGACGACCACTCCGCGACACGGCTGCCGACCGGCGATGTGCTGCTGGTCGGCGAATCCGTGTACCCAGAGCGGTATTCGATCGTCGGACTCCGGTGTGCGTTGGACGCCGAGTGCGGGCGCGGCGCCTGCGTCGACGGCGTCTGCTGCGAGTCGCGGTGCTCCGAGCCCTGTCACTCGTGCGCCATGCCCTCGTCGCTCGGCCGCTGTGTGCTCCAGCCGAAGGGCTCGGATGCCCGCGGCGACTGTGCGCGCGAGGGCTGCGATGGATCGTGCGACGGGCTCGGCGCCTGCTTCGCCGTGCCCAAGGACGGCGTGTGCGCCCCGGCGCAGTGCCGCGACCAGACGCACAGCGTGGCGCAGGTCCTCTGCCCCGCCGATGGAGCCAGCTGCGCGGGCGCGAGCAGCGATGGCCGGGAGGTCGTGGATTGCGCGCCGTACGATTGCGATCAGGTCAGCGGCACCTGCAAGGTCGAGTGCAGCTCGTGGGAGGACTGCGCGCCGGGCCATGTGTGCGACTTCTTCGGCCATTGCGTGCTCCCTCCGCCCGCCGCGAGCCCGGGTTGTAGCGCCGGGCCGGCCACCGCGGCGGCGAGCGCCTCCAAGGCCGGCCTCGGCGCCGCGCTCCTTGCGCTCCTCGCCGTCGGGCAGCGGAGCGCCTCGCTCTTCCGGGGCCGATTCCCACGGCGGCGGGGAGGCTCCTGATGTCCCCGCGCGGCTCCCTCAGGCGCGTTCTGCCGCGCCTCACCCTGCTGCTCTGGGCCGCCGCGTGGCTCTCCGGCTGCAGCGGCGAGGTGGAGCCGCCTGCGTCCGCCGCGGCCCTGCGCCGCCAGTTCCCGGACCAGTCCGCGGCCGTGCTCGAGGCGCGCGAGGCGTTCGTCGCCGACGGGGAGGGGTTTCATCTGGGCTCGGCGGAGGTGAGCGGGAGACCCTCGCGGCCGCACGTGGTGCTGCCTCGCGAGGGCAGCGAGCCGATCCGGATCCGCACGCCGGCCGGGGTGGAGGTGCGGGTGCGAGAGCTCGGGGCCGCGGGGGAGGGCATGGCGGTGGAGCAGGCCGTGGCCTACCGGCGGAGCGGGGGGACATCGTTCTGGTCGGCGACCGAGCGCGGCGTGGAGGAGTGGCTGCTGCTCGAGGAGGGCGTGGCGCGCGGCGGCGAGGCGGTGGCGGCGTGGGAGGTGGAGGGCGCGACGCTGCGCGAGCGCGGCGAGGCGGTGGAGCTCGTCGAGGAGGGGAGGGGGACGGCGGTGCTGCGGGTCTCGGCGCCGCGGGCCCACGCGCTCTCGGGGCGGCCTGTGGCCATGGCGCTCAGGGCGCGGGGCTCGCGCATCGAGCTCACGGTGGACGCGGGCGGCGAGGCGGTGCTCGTGGACCCGGCGTGGGTGCTGACCCACGGCGCGATGAACGTCGCGCGGCAAGGCCATACCGCGACGCTGTTGCCGAGCGGCCTCGTCCTCGTGGCGGGGGGGCGGGACGACGGCCCTCTCGACGCGACGAGCACCACGTTCGACAGCGCGGAGCTGTACGACCCGGCGGCCGACGCCTGGAGCTTCACGGGGAGCATGAAGCACGCGCGCGCCCGGCACACGGCGACGCTGCTCTCGAGCGGCGAGGTCCTCGTCGTGGGCGGTGACGTGGAGAGTGCCTACGACATTGACGACGTCGATCTCGAGACCGCGGAGCGCTATCAGCCGGAGACGGGCACATGGACCGAAGCGGCGCCGATGCAACTCGCCCGCACCGCGCACACGGCCACGCTGCTCCGGAGCGGAAAGGTCCTCGTGGTGGGCGGGGGCAAGAATACCTTCTTTACCGACAGCGTGGAGCTGTACGACCCCGAGCTCGACCGGTGGGATCTCATGGCTCCGATGGACGACCCGCGCGCTGGGCACAAGGCAACGCTGCTCTCGAACGGCAAGGTCCTCGTGGCGGGCGGACGTTACGTTCCCGGCGCGTACGCCACGGCGCAGCTGTATGACCCCGAGGCCAATCGGTGGGAGTTCACGAAGGAGCCGATGAACCACGCGCGCAGCGGTATCACGATGACGTCACTGCCGAATGGAGAGGTCCTGGTGACGGGCGGCTGGATCGCGAGCGCGGAGCGATACGAGCCGGAGGCCGGGCGCTGGACGCTGACGAGCCCGATGAACCGCCGGCGGGCGGGCTACAGCGCATCGCTGCTACCCGACGGCATGCTCCTCTTCGCGGGCGGAGTGAACGACAGCGGTTTCTACCTGAGCAGCGCGGAGCGGTACGACCCGGCGACAGATTCCTGGGCCTTCACGACCTCCATGAGCTCCCCGCGCGTCGGGCACACCGCCACGGTGTTGTCGAGCGGCGAGGTGCTGGTGGCAGGGGGGAGTTACTCTGACATCACGCTCGCCGAGACCGAGCGGTTCGGCCTGTCCCGGGGGGAGGCGTGCACCGCGACGACCGCTTGCTTGTCCCCCGATATCTGCGTCGACGGCACCTGCTGTGACGTGCCGTGTCCCTGCGGCACCTGCGGCGCCCCGGGGACCGAGGGGCGCTGCGGCGAGACGGGCAGCCCGGAGAAGGCCGGCTCGATCTGCGCGCCGGCCAGGTGCGCCGACGAGCTCAACACCTTCGAGGCGGTGCGGTGCACGACGGCGTCCTCCGCGTGTCCCGCGCAGGTGAGCGTGCGCTGCGTCGCCTATCGATGCGATCCGCAGAGCGGCGCCTGCAGGCAGAGCTGCGCCTCGATCGACGATTGCCTGTCGGGCTACGCCTGCAACCTGCGCGGCCACTGCGTCCCGGCGCCGCCCGCGCCGGAGCCCGCGTCCGGCTGCAGCGCCGGGCCGGGCCGGGCCGCCCCCGTCGCGGCGTGCGCCGCCGGTGCGCTGGTCCTCGCGCTCGGCGTCGCGCGCCGCCGTCGACGCCGCGCCGCCAGCGCTCTCGGCACGCTCGTCGCGCTCGCCGCCGCCTTCGCGCACGCCGCCGCGCTCGCCCAGCCGGCCGCGGCTCCGGCCTCCCCCGCGCCGCCCGCGTCCTCGCCGCCCGCCGCCGCGGCTCCGGCGCCGCCGCCCGCCGCCGCGCCGCCGCCGCCCGCCGCCGCGCCGCCGCCGCCCGCCGCCGCGCCGCCGCCGCCCGCCGCCGCGCCGCCCTCGGACGCCGTCGAGCCTCCGCCCGCCGCCAATCCCGTCGCCGAGGCGCGCGCCCACTTCGAGCGCGGCCTCGATCTGTATCGCCAGGGCGCCTGGGAGGCCGCGCTCGCCGAGTTCCTCGCCTCGCGGCAGGACTATCCGACCTGGAGCGCCACCTCGAGCGCGGCGCTGTGCCTCCAGCAGCTCCGCCGCTACGACGAGGCGCTCGCGCTCTTCGAGACCCTGCTCGGCGACTTCGCGCAGCGGCTGCCGCCGGAGACCAGGAACGCCGCGCAGCAGGCCGTCGTGCGCCTGCGCGGGCTGGTCGGCACCGTCGACGTCGCCGACGCTGAGATCGGCGCCTCGATCATGGTCGACGGCCAGCGCCGCGGCGATTATCCGCTGCCCGCGCCGCTGCGCGTCGGCGCGGGCAGCCACGTGATCCGCGTCTACAAGGAGGGCTTCGAGCCGTTCGAGACCCGCGTCGACGTCGCCGGAGGGCAGGTGGTCCGCATCCTGTCGCGCCTCCAGAAGCTCGTCGAGTCGGGGCGCCTGCGCGTCATCGAGCGGAACGGCAAGGCGCTCGACGTGCTCGTCGACGGCTACACCGTCGGCAAGACGCCGTGGGAGGGGCCGCTCTCGCCCGGCCATCACACGGTGGTGCTGCGCGGCTCGGGCGACCTCGGGACCATGCCCGCCTCGGTGATCATCCGGCTCAAGCAGACGACGCCCCTCGCCCTCTTCGCCGAGGAGCTGAGCGCGACGCTCCGGATCGAGCCCACGCCGGTGTGCGCGAGCGTCACCGTCGACGGCGTGGCGCTCGGCAGCGGCATCTGGGAGGGGCGCCTGAGCCCCGGCCGGCACCGGATCGAGGTCGCCGCGGGCGGCTTCGTCACCGCGCAGCGCGAGGCGGTCCTCGCCCGCGGCGCGCGCACGGTCGTGTCCGTGCCGCTCGAGCGCGTGCGGCTCGGGCGCCCTCCGGGGCGGTTCCTCGTCGAGCTCGACGCGGGCCCGGCGTTCCTGCCGTCGTTCGGCGGCGCCGCCGCGGTCCAGTGCACGGGATCGTGCTCGATGGGCGTCGGCGCAGGCGGCGTCGGCGCGATCCACGCCGGCTACGAGCTCTGGTCCGGCTTCGGCTTCGGCGTGACGACCGGCTACCTCCAGGTGCACCAGACGGTGGCCGCCCGGCGCATGTCGCTGCAGATCCAGGACAGCCTGCCGGACAGCTCCGGCGCGGCCGACGACGCCCTCGTCCTCCGCGGCTTCCTGGCGGGCGGCTGGGCCGGCCTGTCGCTCGGCGACCGCCACCGCTTCTCGGTCCGGCTCGGCGCCGGCGCCCTGCTCGGCACCGTGCGCGACGAGCGCACCGGCACGTTCACCTCCGCCAGCGCCATGGAATTCCACCTCGATCCCACGGTGGCGCAGGACCCCGCCAGGTTCTTCGTGATGACGCCGGAGGTGCGCGGGGGCCTGCGCTTCGGGGATCACCTCGCGGTGACGGCCGGCCTCGCGGCGGCGGTCCTGGTCCGGCTGAAGGAGCCCGTATGGACGAACCCCCCGGAGGGCGCCTACGGCCGGGTCGACCTCGATCGCGGGTACTTTGCCAGGTTCGAGCAAGAGTCGCTCGCCGGCACGGTGATGGTCGTGATCGCGCCCAAGATCGGGATGCGCTACACGTTCTGACGTGGCGTGGGGGGCCGGTCTGGCTGGCCCGACCCGTCCTGTGGGAGCGCAACAATCCGGCGTGGCAGCACGGATGCCCTGGGCTCGCGGGTCGAGGTAGCATCGCGATTGAGGCCCCGCCTACATCTTCTAGAGTAAAGCTTTCTTGTGGACGGCAAGACCTTGAGCGGACGGTACACCCTGGTCCGCCTCCTCGGCCGAGGAGGGATGGGGGCTGTCTACGAGGCCGACGACGCCGAGCAGGGGCGCCGCGTGGCCGTGAAGGTCATGAACGGCGAGATCGTCCACAGCCGATCTGCGCTGGAGCGGTTCGAGCGCGAGGCGAGGGCCGCGAGCGCCATCCAGACCGAGCACATCGTCCGCGTGCTCGACACGGGCGTGGACCGCGAGACCGGCTCGCCGTTCCTGGTGATGGAGCTGCTCCGCGGCGAAGATCTCGCGCAGCTCCTCTCGCGCCTCGGCCCGCTGCCCCCGCGGGTCGCGCTCCGGATCGTGGCGCAGGCCTGCGTCGGCCTGCAGAAGGCGCACGAGGCCGGCGTCGTGCACCGCGACATCAAGCCCGCCAACCTGTTCCTCGCCCAGCGCGAGGGGGGCGCCGGGCTCATCGTGAAGCTGCTCGATTTCGGCATCGCCAAGATCAAGCCGGCCCACGAGCCGCGCCGGGACACGACGGGGCTCACCCGGTCCGGGAGCATGCTCGGGACGCCCCGCTACATGTCCCCGGAGCAGGCGCGGGGCATCAAGGACATCGATCACCGGACCGACATCTGGGCGCTCGGGATCGTCCTTTACCACGCGCTCGCGGGGCGCACGCCGACCGAGGACGTCGAGGCCTTCGGCGATCTCATCGCCACCCTGGTCGCCGACCTCCCGCCGCCGGTCCAGGACTTCGCGCCGTGGGTCCCGCCCGAGATCGCCGCGGTCGTCGACGGCGCGCTCCAGTACCAGCCCGTCGCCCGGTACCCGTACGCCTCGGTGATGCTCGACGCGATCAGGCCGCTCCTCGGGAACGACCCGCTCTCGCTCGACGAGGGCATGCTGGTCCCGCTCTCGCCGTCGGAGCGCCAGACCGCGGCGCCGAGGCTCGAGGTCCGGGCGAGCCCGCGCGTGCACCGCCGGGGCAGCGTCGCGGGCGCGGCGGCGGGGAGCGCCGCGAAGCGCTGGCGCGACCAGTCGACCGACTGCGCGACGGTGCCCGCGCTCGAGGCGGACGAGACGCCGCGGGTGAGCGAGGAGGCGCGGGCGCCGCAGCGCCCCCGGAGCAAGGCGCACGTGGCCCTCGCCGCGTTGCTCGTGGCGGGCCTCGGCTGGGGCGTGACGCACCGCGCGCGCGCCCCGGCGGGCGCGGCGATGACCGGCATGCACCTCGTCTCTCGCGGGCTCTCGAGGGCGCTCCCCACCGTCCAGTGGGCGGCGCCCCCGGCGGCCGTGCAGGCGCCCGTCCAGCACCGGGTCGAGCTGGCGATCGTCCCCGCGGACGCCTCGGTCGAGGTCGACGGGGTGCCCGCGCCCCTGAAGGACGGCACCGTCGAGCTCACGGGCGCGCTCGGGAGCAGCCACAAGGTGCGCGTCTTCAAGGGCAGCTCCGAGATCGAGCGCGAGGTCGCCATCACCGAGGCGGGCTCGCTCCCCCCGAAGCTGCAGCTGCCGCTGCCCCGGAAGCGCGCTCCGGAGAGGCGGCCCCGGCCCGCGGCGGCGAGCGCGGTCCCTGCCGCCGCCCCCGCCGACGCGTCGAGCGCGGCGCCCTCCAGGGGTGCGGGCGCCGCGCCGGCGGGCGCGCCGAGCGCCGCGCCCACCGCCCCGCTCGCGCACGACCCGCTCATGCCCCCGCGCTTCATCGAGTAGCCACCGCCCTCGTCCGGCCGGGCCGCGTGCCTGCGGCCCTGCGGCGCCCCAGACCGGCGGCGGCGCGCGTCGCCGCGGCGGGCGCCTGCGCGATCGGGCGAACCTCGTTCGCCCGGCGTTGTCTGCCCCGGAGCACCTCGCCGCCCCCGCGCCGGCGCCGCGGAGAGCGGCGTGACACAACGGATGCGGCGCTGGCCCGTCTGACCGAGCACCCGCTCGGTCCGCGGGGAGGGAGAAGAGCATGGGCGAACTCGGGATGGTGTGGGCAAGGCGCGCGCTCCTCGGCGGCGCGCTGCTGCTGGGGCTCTCGGCGGGAGGGCTCGCGTGCAGCAACAGGGGGGTATCCGAGTCGACAGCGTCATCGACGGTGTCTCCGGCGTCGGCGTCGGGGGAGACCGCGGACGTGTCGCTCGGGGCGCCGGCGGTCGGGGCCAAGCGCGAGGCGGCGCTGGCGACCGCCGCGCCCGGGGACGGCGCGGGGGCCAGCAAGGGGCGCGCGGGCATCGGCGGCCTGCCGGCGCCCGCCGCCCCGCCCCCCGTCGCCGCGGCGGTCGAGGGCGCGGCCCCCGAGGCGGCCCTCGACCCGAACGGCCGCTTCGCCACCACGTACCGCCCCGGCGGCGGCCACCTCGCGGCGTTCGAGTCGGCCGTCGCGCGCGGCATCGTCCCGGCCGGCGAGCGCGAGCTCGTGAGCGACGTCGGCGCCCGGTACGCGCCCGCGATCGACGTCCCGAAGGGCGTGACCCTCGCCCTGCGCACCGATCTCGAGCGGGCGAAGGTCCCGCCGGGCGGCGGCCCGGTGCACGTGCGCGTCGCGCTCCGCTCCACGGCGCAGGCGCCCGCGGCGCGGCCGCACCTGTCGGTGCACCTCGTGCTCGACGTGAGCGGCTCGATGAGCGGCGAGCCGATGGCGCGGGCGCGCGACGCGGCGCAGGCGCTCGTCGACAGGCTCGACGCGAGCGACGACTTCTCGCTGGTCACCTTCTCGAGCGACGCCGCGGTGAGGATCCCCGACGGCCCCGTCGGGCCCCGGCGAGCGGCGATCAAGGCCGCGATCGCGGGCATCGCCGAGGGCGGCGGCACCAACATCGGCCGCGGCCTGGAGCTCGGCTACGCGCAGGCCGCCCAGCCGGGCATCCCCGACGGCGCCGTGCGGGTCGTGCTGCTGCTCTCCGACGGGCGCGCGAACGCCGGGATCATGAGCTCGGAGCGGCTCTCGAGGCTCGCGCTCGACGCCTTCCAGGCCGGCGTCCAGACGAGCACGTTCGGGCTCGGCGCCGACTACGACGGCGCGCTGATGAGCGGCATCGCGAGCGACGGGGCCGGCGGGTACTACTACCTGCGCGATCCGGACCAGATCGCCCCGGCGCTCGCGACGGAGCTCGACAAGCGGCTCGATCCGGTGGCGACCGCGGTCGAGCTCCGGGTGCGGCTGAAGCCGGACGTGAAGCTGCTCCAGGTCTACGGCTCGCGCCGGCTGAGCGACGCCGAGGCGGCGCGCGTGCGGGCGATCGAGGTGGCGGCGGACGCGCAGGCGGCGCGGCGCGATCGCATCGCGAGGGACCGCGAGGACGACGCCGAGGGCGGGATGCGGTTCTTCATCCCGGCGTTCTCGCGCGACGACGGCCACGCGCTGCTCTTCAAGCTCGGCCTCCCCGCCGGCGCGCAGGCGCGGACCGTCGCGTCCATCGAGCTCAAGTACAAGGACCGGGTGACGAAGAAGAACGTCGTCGACGAGGCGCCGCTCAAGGTCGCGTACGCGACCGGCGACGCCGACAGCGCCGCGAGCGTCGACCTGTCGGTCGGCAAGACGATCCAGGGCTTCGCCGCCGGCGAGACGCTGGCCGAGGCCGCCCGGCACATCGCGCTCGGCGATCGCGCCCGCGCCGTCGCGCTGCTCTCCGAGCGGGAGGGCATCCTGCGCGTCGCGGCCGGCGCGCTCGGCGAGCCGCTGTTCCTGAAGGACGCGGACCGCCTCGCGCGCCTCCGCGGCCACGCGGGCGCCGCGGACGGCCTGGGCGACCCGCTCGTGCTCGCGATGCTCCTCGAGACCGCCTCGCGGTCGCACCTCCGCTGAGGGCGCATGACGATGGCCATGATGCCCCGAGCGCGGCGAGCCGTCGGCACCTCCGAGGCGCGGACATGACGCAGACCTTCCCTCTCCGGCGCGATCGCGCGGCGCAGCACGTCGACGTGCCGCCGGGCGGCGAGATCGTCCTTCGCGGCAAGCTCGTGTGCTCGACCGACGCGTCGGTCGTCGACGCGGCGACGACGACGTGGCCCGCGGGGGCGCCTGGCGGCGCCTCGGTGGACAGCGGCGGGCTCGTCGACTTCGCGCAGGGCGGCTTCCACGTGACGAGCCGCGACCCGGTGACCCACGAGGTCCACGCCATCGCGACCGGCGACCCGGCGCCCGCGTGCGCGCTCGCGGGCGTCGAGGCCCCGTGCCTGCCGCTCCGGCTCCTGCCGCTCGCGCGCGCGCGGCTCCAGACGGCGCAGGAGCTGACCAGCTGCTTGCAGGGGGGCATCACCGTCGAGGTGCCGGACGCCGTGATCCCGCCCGTCGCGCCCGCGGCCGTTCCCTATGTGCAGGGCGCGGCCGTGCTGTTCGGTCTTGGCGCGCTCGCCGCGGTCGGGTGGGCGGTGCAGCGCCGGCGTGCCCGCTCGCCGCTCGGCCAGCTGATCGGGCTCGCGAACCGCACGCGGGCCAAGCTGAAGGCGGCCGATCCGGTCGTGGCCGCGCCGCTCCTGCCCGCCGTGGACGCCGCGCTGGGCGCGCTGAAGCGGCGGCGCGTGGACGCCGCCTCGGCCGAGGGCCAGCGGGTCGCCGAGGTGCTGCGGCGGGTGGAGATGCGCCTCGACACGTCGGCCCTGGAGGCGCGCGCCGACCGGGAGCAGCAGGCGGCGGACGAGATGGTCCGCGAGATCGAGAGCGCGCTCGAGGCGGTCGACGAGGTGGGGGGCGCGCGGCGGGGGGCGGGCGTGAGGCGCGCCGGGGGCTCATCCGGGTGAGCTGGCCGACGGCTCGCGCTCCAGGTTCTCGCGCAGCTTACGCAGTCCGTCGCGCGCTCGGCCGCGCATCACGGGGCGCAGGAGCGGGACCACGAGCCAGCGAAACCACCACCGCTGATTGCGGCTGACCATGCGCCACTCGACGCGCGTCGAGTCGCCGGAGAGCGCCGCGAAGCCCACGCTCATGCGGGGCAAGAGGAAGCCCTCGCCTTCGGTCAGCAGACGCTCCCCGACGCGCGCCTCCTTCACCTCGATGTCGATCGTGCCGGTGCGCCCGAAGGGCATGCGCAGGGTCTCCCGGTAGCGCTTGCCGACCTGCCCGTGCTCCAGCGTGTCGAGCTCGCGCATGGCTGCGACGCCCGGGAACCACGCCGGGAAGTTCTCCAGGTTGGACACGTACGCGAACGTTTCGCGCAGGGGCCGGCCGATCTCCACCGAACCCTGCGCCAAGAGCTCCGGCTGCGCGCCGCTCACGAGCGCCTCCTCGGTGCCGTCTTGATCTCCATCGGCCTGAGCAGGCTCTGCTCCACGCTCCGGCGCATCGCGCGGACGTAGCGCGGCCGGGACCAACTCCGCTCCTCGATGAGCTCCTGCCAGTTCCCGATCGACAGGAGGGTGGCCAAGAAGTCCGCCGCATCCGACGCCGACCATTCGTCGGCCAGCGCGCCTTCGGCCTGAAGCCGCGCCACGAAGCCCGCGCAGACGCCCGTGAAACCGCGCATGCGGTCGCGCCACGCGAGCTCCGCGTCCTCGTCCGTGGCCCGCGCCGCCTGCATGGCCCGCGCCACGTCGGTGATGTGGGCGACGTAGCCCGCCCACGCACCGATGAACTCGGAGAGGATCGCGCGCGCGTCGGGGAGGCGCTCGCACTTTCGGACCAGGTCGGCGAACCCATGCACCTCGTCGACGTGACGCACCAGCGCGACCAAGAGCTGGGTCCTGGTCTCGAAGTGCAGATAGACCGCCTGGCGCGACACCCCGGCTGCCGACGCGATCTCCGCCATCGAGACGCCGCGGCGCCCCGGCTCGGTCACCAGCCGGCGCGCGGCCTCGAGGATCACGGCGCGGGTCTCCCCGTCCTTGCTTGACACGGTGTCAACTTGGGGCACAGTTTACACTGTGTCAAGTTCGACGGGCGCGCCGGCGTCACGGTGCGCGCGGGCGACGGGCCACCGGCCCTAGCACAGCGAACCGAAGAACTCCCGCACATCGACGGTCAGCGCCATGGGCGTCTCCGTCGCCAGGAAATGCCCGCCGCGCTCCAGCTCGGTCCAGCGCACGATGTGGTGATCGCGCTCGGCCAGCCGGCGCACCGCCACGTCCTGCGTCAGCGACACGGCCACGGCCATGGGCACGGTGCCGCGCGGCTTGGGCGCCCAGGCGGACGGGTCGTTGAAGGCTTCGTAGTACAGGTTGGCCGAGGTGCCGCTGGTGCCGGTGAACCAGTACAGGCTCACGTTGTCCAGCAGCGCGTCCAGGCCCACCGCATCCTCCGGCAGCGCGGCCGCGGGATCGGTCCATTCCTTGAACTTCTCGACGATCCAGGCCAGCTGGCCCACCGGCGAATCGTGCAGCCCGTAGCTGAGCGTCTGCGGCCGCGTGCCCTGGATATGCGCGAAGCCCATCATCCGGTCGCGGAAGCTCTGCAGCCGCTCCAGGCGCTGCTGCTCCGAGGCCGTCAGGCCTTCCAGCTCGGCGGGGTCGCCGGAGGGAAACGTCACCAGCGCATTGCAGTGCAGGCCTCTGACATGCTCGCTGTCGACGCGGCCCAGCTCCACCGCGATGAACGCGCCCACGTCGCCGCCTTGCACGCCGTAGCGCGTGTAGCCCAGGCGCTGCATCAGCGCCGCCAACGCACGGGCGCAGCGGCCGTGGTTCCAGCCGGCGTCGGCCAGCGGCATCGAGAACCCGTGACCCGGGATCGACGGGATCACCAGGTGGAAAGCCCGCGAGGGGTCGCCGCCGTGGCGGCGCGGATCGGACAGCGCGTCCACCACGCGGTCGAACTCGGCAAAGCTGCCGGGCCAGCCGTGCAGCAACAACAGGGGTTGCGCGTCCGGCTCGGGCGAGCGCAGGTGCACGAAGTGGATCGTCTGGCCATCGATCCTGGTGGTGAACTGCGGGCGGCTGTTCAGGTGGGCCTCGCAGCGTCGCCAGTCGTACTTGTGCTGCCAGTGCGCGGCCAGCCGCTGCAGATAGGCCACCGGCACGCCCCTCACCCAGTCGCCGCCCGGCAGTTGCGCCGGCCAGCGCGTGCGCGCCAGGCGTTCGCGCAGGTCGTCGATGTCGGCTTGCGGAATGTCGATGCGGAAGGGGTGGATCTCGGCGTCGCGGTGCATGGGGGCCCTCGGGTTGGTCGAACTCGCCGGTGCGAGCCGGCGGCGCCACCGTATCCACCGGGGTAGGGCCCGGTCTTGGAAGAAAACGACAGCCTCAGGCCTCGACGGACCGCCTCGGCCCTCAGCGCCTGGGCCCGGGCCGGGCGGCAGCCCGCGCCACCTCGCCGGGCGTCCTGCCCATGATCCGCTTCAGCGAATTGCCCAGGTGCGCCTGGTCGGCGTAGCCGCAGGCGGCGGCCACGTCGGCCGGCGCATCGCCATGCATCAGCTGCTGAAGCGCCGCCTGCGCACGGTGGATCTGTGACAGCTGCTTCGCCGTGAGGCCGGTGGCGCTCAGGAACCGGCGCTGCACCGAGCGCAGGCTGGTGCCGGCGGGATCGCCTCGCAGCACGCGGAACACCACCGGGTCCGCCACCAGCAGGCGGGCCCTGATGAGGCGTTTCACGAGATCGTCGGCGTTCTCGAAGTCGGGCACCTCGAAGGCTCGCGGCCCCAGCAGGAACGAGCGCGGGTTCGGAAGCGGGCGCAGCACGCCCTGGTCCAGCATGCCCATCGCCGGCACCCCCGGCATGAACACGCCTGGCCGGAAGGCGATGCTCAGGTATTCGTCGCCGGTCTCGTAGCCCAGCGTCACCGGGTGCGTGATCAGACCGGTATGCAGCACCTGCAGCCGGCCGCGGCGCTTCATGAACACCAGGTCCCAGCAGCCGTCGGGCAGGGACTGGTCCTGCGTGTCGTCGCCATAGGCGACGCGCGTGATCCGCTGCACCAGCGCATGGTCGCTGCCGCGGATGGCTCGCGTGGTCCTCATGGGCAGCTTCCCTTCGTCATGCTGCGCAGTATGGCCGGCCCGCGCCGCAAGGGGAATTCCCACGCCGGGCGCGGGCGGACGGCTCGGCCCGACACCAGCTGTAACGCCACCTACCTGGCGTCGCTCCGCGATGAGGAGGCCTGTCGTCGCCGGAGGACGAACGCGGCGAGGACCGCCGTCAGGAGGCCAAGGGTGTCATCCCCGCCGACGCCCGCGACGCGGCAGCCGCAGCCCTCGCCGTCGCTGGAGGCGTCGTCACCCCCGCCGGCGGCGCCGGTGCCGCTGCCCGCGCCGCCTGTGCCGCCCGCCTCACCCCCGCCCGCGGCTCCGGTGCCGCTGCCCATCCCACCCGCGGCTCCGGTGCCGCTGCCCATCCCGCCCGAGCCGGTGGTGCCGCCGCCCGCGCCCCCTTCGCCGGAGGGCCCCGGCGGTGGCACCGTCGCGCAGTCGCCGAGCGAATGTTCGAGCGCGCCGAGCGTGAAGCCCCCGCTGCCCGGCCGCCCGCGCGCGCAGTAGTCGTCGGTCACCGCGGCCTCGGCGGGCGCTTTGCCGACGAGCGACGCCACATCCCCTTTGAGGTGCAGGTCGCCGAGACCTGGATTTTCGTACCACGTTTGAAACGTCGCGAGCCCTACCTCGGCCAGGTTGTCACTCTCCTGATGCGTGGCCCCGTCGCGGTCGCGGATCTTGCCCGTGAGCACGTTGCCGCGCGCGACGCCGCTGGTCGTCGCGAAGCGGAAGTCGATCCCGCTCGTCGCGATCAGCGTATTGAAATGAAGCCGCGTGTCCGTCGCGCGGTTCAAATAGATCCCGACGTCCGAGCAGCTCGCGATGATGTTGTTCCGCATCGTTCCGCCGGTGTGCTCGACCTCGCAGGGCACGTTGGGGTCGTAGGCCGGGGCGCAGTACTGCGCGCCCGTGCCGCCGCCGCCGAACGACAGCCCGATGCGCACACCGTCCGGCGAGCCGGCGGTGGTGCAGACGACGAGGTTGCGCTCGAAGAGCCCGTCCGAGCCGCCGCTCTTCATGAACGCGGCGTAGCTGACACCATCGCCGCCGTCTTTCTGGAAGTCGTGCAGGTAGCTGTCGCGCACGCGCCAGCGCTTGCCGCCGTCGATGTTGATTTTGGTGACGGGATTGCTGGTCCTGCGCGGGTGGGTGTCGAACAGCTCCGATCGCTCGATCAGCCCGTCGTCGGGGGCCGTCCAGACGCCGTCCACCTGCGCGGCGTTGATCTTGAGCTGGGCGTTGAAGTCCCGCACCTTCGAGCGGCGGAGGGCGAAGCGGCTCGCGGCGCCGACGACGTGGAAGGCATGCTCGCAGTCCGAGTCGTCGGCGCAGACGCCGCGGATGTCGAGGTCCTCGAAGTGCCAGTTCGGGCCGCTGACCTTGAAGCCTTCGAGGCCCGACAGCTCGAGGATCGCGCCGAGCGGCTCGGCGGCGCGCACGACGATCGGCGCGGCCTCGGTGCCTGCGGCCGCGCAGGAGACGCCGTCGAAGGCGTAGGTGCCCGAGGCGAGGACGATCTCGTCGCCGGCCTTGGCTGCGCCGATCGCGGCGACGAGCTCGTCGGTGGTGCCGACCGGCACGACGGCCGCCGCGGCGGGGGCGGCGAGGAGGAGGGAGGTGAGCAGGGCGAGCGGAGCGATGGGCGCGCGGCGTAGCGTCATGGCTGCCAGAATGCGCCTGTGCGCTCGTCGCCTCCAGCAAAAGATGGGTGATCCCCATCTCCCGGCGGAGATGGCCAGGCCGAATGGTCCCGACGACATGGACATGTTCAGCCATTCCCGGTATGGCTGAACCATGAGAGCCGCCCGACGGGAACGGTACGGCACGCCTTCCGTCATTCGGATCGAAGACGTGGCAGTGCCCACGCCGGCCGATGGCGAGATGGTGGTTCGGGTCCACGCGGCGACGGTGAGCCGCACCGACTGTGCCTTGCTCTCGGCCAGCCCGTTCATCCTGCGGTTCATGACCGGCCTTCGCAGGCCCAGGAACAAGGCGCTCGGCACCGACTTCGCGGGACGGGTGGAGGCGATCGGCTCGCGCGTACGCGGCTTTTCGGTCGGCGACGACGTCTGGGGAATCAACGATCTCGGGGCCGGGTCTCATGCAGAGTACCTCGTCATCTCCGCAGACGACTCGGTCGCGCGCATGCCCAGCGGCCTGAGCTTCGAAGAGGCCGCAGCCTCCATCGAGGGCGCCTGGTATGCTTACAGCATCACCCAGCGAGCGGCCCTCGAGAAGGATAGCCGCGTGCTGATCAACGGGGCCACCGGGGCGATCGGATCCGCGCTTCTGCAGATCTGCGTTCACCTGGGCGCCTCCGTGACCGCGGTGGGGAACACCAAGAACCTGGAGCTGTTGAGGTCGCTCGGGGCGGCCCGGGTCATCGACTACGAACAAGAAGACTTCACCCGGGACGACCAGGTCTATGACTACGTGTTCGACGCGGTCGGAAAGAGCACGTTCGGCGCCTGCAAGCGCCTGTTGACGCCCCGGGGCGTGTACGTCTCCTCGGAGCCCGGACCTGGCTGGCAGAATCCATTCCTGGCGCTCCTCACGCCCGTGCTCGGCCGACAGCGGGTCGTGTTCCCGATACCCATCGACCGAAAGGTGTTTCTCGAGGCGATGGGCCGGCTCGTTACGGAGGGGCGTTTCCGGCCCGTCATCGACCGAACCGTCTCCCTGGATGCGGTCCAGGAGGCTTACGCCTACGCCGCGTCTGGGCAGAAGACGGGCAGCGTCGTGCTGAAGCTCGCGGAGTAAGATGCCTGTGCGCGCGGGCCGCGCCCGCTCCGCGCGGCATGGTCGTGTGCAGGTTGAAGCTTCACGGCCGCCATGCTTGGACAGGGCGCCGAATCGGAGAACGTCCAATGCCTGATCTCCACTTCCGCCATGCCCGCCCCGAGGACGCGGCCCGCCTCCAGGCCATCCGTCGCGCCGCCTTTGCGCCCGTGTTCGCGTCGTTCCGCGCGATCCTCGGCGACGAGATCTACGAGCTGGCGCAGCGGCGGACAGACGAAGCGCAGGAAGGGCTGCTGACGTCGCTGATGGCGGCCGGCTCGGGCTGGGAGGTGTACGTGGCGCAATCCGGCGACGAGGTCGCCGGCTTCGTGGCGGTCCAGCTCAATCCGGAGACGCTCGTCGGCGAGATCGGCCTCAACGCCGTCGACCCCGCGCAGGCCGGCAAGGGCATCGGCACGGCGATGTACGATTTCGCGGTGGCGCGCATGAAGCAGGCAGGGATGCGGGTCGCCACCGTCGGCACCGGCGGCGACCCGAGCCACGCCCCGGCGCGACGCGCGTACCGGAAGGCGGGGTTCGACGTCGAGATCTCCAGCGTGTGGATGTGCCGCAAGCTCTGAGCTGGCCGCACCCCGTCCGCTGCGCGACAGGACCGCGATCGCCGCGCGCGCGGGCCGGCCAACGGTGAGGGCGTCGCTCAGCGGATCGGCCCGGCGACCTTCGGCGGCGAGGCGGGGGCGGCCTCCGCGGCGGGCTCGAGCCGCGCGCAGCCGCCTTCGTCGAAGGGGCCGATCGCCGGCTCCCCCTTGACGAACGCCGAGACGCGGCGCATCCGCTCGGCGAACGCCGCCTCCGTCTCGGCGCGCCGCGGGTCGGCCGCGAGCGGGACCGTCCCGAGGCCCTCGCTGCGCACGGGGCAGATCTCGGCAAGGGGCGGCGCGCCGCGCCGCAGGCGCAGGCGCGCGAGCATCCCGAGCTCGACCGCGGGGCCGGTCCGCTTCACCTTCATGATGAAGTTGCCGAGGCTGTAGAAGATGGGCCGGCCGCGGCGGAGCTCGATGCCCTGGAGCACGTGCGGGTGATGGCCGAGGAAGGCGTCGGCGCCGGCGTCGATGGCCGCGGCCGCGAGCGCGCGCGCCGGGGGCAGCGGGGTGTCCAGGTACTCGGTGCCGCCGTGGTAGCTCACCACGACGGCGTCGACGCCGGGCTGCTTGCGCGCGGCGCGCACCGCGGCGGCGAGCCCGTCCCGCTCCGCGGCCGCGACGAACGCCCGCGCCGGGTGCTCCCAGAGCGAGCCCTGGTTCCAGATGCCGGTCACGGCGAGCACCGCGACGCGGAAGCCGCGGCGCTCGATGACGACCGGCGCGTACGCCTTCTGCCGCGTCCGGCCGGCGCCCACGTAGGCGACGCCCGCGCGCTCCAGGTGGTCGAGCGTCTCGAGGAACGCCTTCTTGCCGTAATCCCACATGTGGTTGTTCGCGAGCGACACCACGCTGATGCCGGCGCGCGCGAGCGCGTCCGCGCCGGCCGGCGGGCCCGTGAACACGAGCGGCTGGAGCCGGTGCTGGGTCTCCCCGCCCTGGTCGCTGAGCTGGTTCTCGAGGTTGACGAAGCGCACGTCGGCGGAGGCGAACAGCGCCGCGACGGGGGCGAACGGATCGTGCGCCGGATTGCGGAGCAGCTCCTGGCCGAGCGCCTTGCCGAGGCAGACGTCGCCGCCCGCGACGAGCGTGATCGCGTCGGCCGGCGCGGCGGAGGCGGCCGGCGCGGCGGAGGCGGCCGGCGCGCCGGCTGCCGGCGCGGCCGAGGCGGCGGGCGTATCGCGAGGCGCCGCGGCGTCGCGGGGCGCGACCGCCGCGACGGCGGGCGGCGGGGCGAGACCGGCGCCCACGTTCGCGGGCCGCTCGCAGCCGATGTGCGCGGCCGCGGCGCACATCGCGAGGAAGAAAGGGGCGGAGCGCATCTCGAGCGGCTTCTCGGCGCGCATTATCCACGGGCGCGCGCCCGCGCCCAACAATCTGGGCGCAACAATCCGGGCACGCCGCCGTCGCTGCCGCCGTCGCCGCCGTCGCGCGCGCCGCGGCGATCCCGGTGGCCGGCGCCCGCGGGCGCGCCCATGCTGCGGCCGAGGTGACCATGCAGCGGGAGCAGCTCCTCGTGGCGCAGGGCGCCGAGCCCGGCGCGGCGGGCCGCGTGGCCGGGCTGGCGGGCGTGGTGCTGTGCGGCGGGCAGAGCCGCCGGATGGGGCGCCCCAAGGCGTGGCTGCCGTTCGGGGGCGAGGCGCTTCTCCAGCGGGTCGTGCGGCGCCTCGGCGAGGCGGCCTGGCCCATCGCGGTGGTCGCGGCGCCGGGGCAGGCGCTGCCGCCGCTGCCGGACGGGGTGCTGCTCGTGCGCGATCCGGTGGAGGGCCGCGGGCCGATGCAGGGCATCGCGGCCGGGCTCGACGCGGTCGCGCCGCTCGCCGAGCGGGCGGTGGTAACCTCGACCGACGCGCCCTTCCTGCACCCCGCCTTCGTGCGGCGCCTCGCGGAGCTCCAGGCAGGCGGCCATGCCATCGCCATGCCGCAGGCGGACGGGCGCCATCACCCGCTCGTCGCGGTGTACGCCTGCGCGGTGCGCGCCGAGGCCGCGGCCCTGCTCGCGGAGGACCAGCTGCGGCTGACCGCCCTGCTCGCGCGGGCGCGCACGCTGGTCGCCGGGCCGGAGCTGCTGCTCGACGATCCCGCGCTCCGCGCCGCCGATCCGGAGCTGCGCTCGCTGCGCAACGTGAACACACCCGAGGAGTACGCGGCGGCCCTGCGCGAGCTCTCCGGCGCGGCGGAAGCTGCGGGGCAGGGCGCCGGCCGCCCGTGAACCCCGGCCTGGGATGAACCCCCGGCGCCGGCTATTCTTGCGGGGATGCGCCAGCCAGCTCTCGTGTACCGCGTCGATCCCGACGACCCGCGCGCGCCCACCGAGGAGGTCTGGGCGCGGCTCAGCCCGGCCGGCCGTGCGCGCGTGATCGCGAGCCTCCCCTCCGAGTTCCCCGTCTCCGAGGCGACGCCGCCGGAGGGCGACGAGCACTTCAACGCGAAGATCGGCGCCCGCTCCGCGCTCGGCAGTTATTTCGCCCGGATCGGGCGCCGCGTGTACCTCGCGTGCGAGCTCCCCGTGTATTACCCCGGCGAGCGGATGTTCGCGCCGGACGTGATGGCGGTGCTCGACGTGCCCGCGCACCGGCGCGAGAAGTGGATCGTCGGCGTGGAGGGCCGCGGGCTCGACTTCGCGCTGGAGGTCCTCGTCTCCGGCCGCCGCCGCAAGGATCTGGCCGAGAACGTCGAGCGGTACGCGCGCCTCGGCATCCCGGAGTACTACGTCTTCGATCGGCCCCGGCTCCAGCTCTCGGGGTTCCGCTTGCCCCTGGGGAGCGCGCGGTCCGGCGCGGGGCTGCGCCGGTACGAGCGGATCATCCCGCAGGGCGGCCGGTACATCTCCCAGGTGCTCGGGCTCGACCTGGCGATCGAGGACGAGCGCCTCCGCTTCTTCCACGGTAGCTCGGCGCTGCTCGAGGCGGATGAGATGATCAGCACGCTCGAGGGCATGCTCGACAGCCTGGAGGTGCGCGCTCGCGCGGCCGAGGAACGCGCGGCGGCGGAGGCGCGGAGGCGCAAGGAGGAGGCGCGGAGGCGCAAGGAGGAGGCGCGCCTGCGCAAGGAGCTCGAGCATCGCCTCGCCGAGGCGCTGGCCGAGATCGAGCGTCTGAAGAGGCGCGGGTCGTGACGCGCGCGCCTCCGCCCGGGCGCGGCGGGCGCCGCCGAGCCGGCTATCTCCGCTGCGGCGCCGGGGCGCTCGCCGCCGCCGCGCCGCCGGGATCGCCCCTCGCGATCAGGACCCGCTGCTCGCCGTGCCTGGGCAGGATCACCTGATCCGGCCCGAGCCCGCGCGCCGCCATGACGCGCCGGAGCTCGCGGGGCGCCTGGCCGAACGTGTCGGTGCTGTTGATGAAGGTGTCGAAATGGATGGCCATCATCCGCCGCGCCCCGAGGTCGAAAAAGGCCTGGACCGCCTCCGCCGGGTCGACGTGCTTGGACTCCATGAAATCGCGCGGCCCCACCGGCGCGATCGGCATGAGGGCCAGATCGATGGCGGGGAACCGCGCGCGCGTGTCGACGAAGAGATCGCGATCATAGGCGGTATCGCCGCCGAAATAGACCGTGATCCCGTGGTACTCGACGACATAGCCCGTGAAGCTCTCGGTCATCCAGTTCCGGTCGAGCCCGTAGCGATAACCGGAGTGCCGCACCGGCACCGCGGTGATCTTCAGATCGCCCTGCCGCCATGTCGTCCAGGTCGGGACCTCGACCGAATCGAAGCGGTAATTGGGCACGTAGACGAGCCCGCTCCGGGGCACGAGCAGCGTCCGGACCTTCGGCTCGATCATGGATAGCGAGCCGAGCGAGAGGTGGTCCAGGTGCATGTGCGAGATGAGGACCGCGTCGATGGGCGGCAGATCCTCTGGATCGAGCCCTGGCTCGACGAGGCGTGGCACCATGAGACCCACGGTCGACGTGAAGACGGGATCGGTCAGGATGAGCTTGTCGTCGATCTGCACGAGCACGGTCGCGTGCCCGACCCAGAGGACGGCGAGCCGCGCCTCGGGCCGGTATGGGGCGCGCACCTTGTTCGGCACGGGCCTCGGGGTCGCGAACAGCCGGGCGACGTTGCTCTGGAGGATGCGCGCGGGCACGCTGCACGAGAGGCCCGCGAGCGCGAGGAGCGCCGCGGCGAGCAGGCGAGCAGGCGTCGAGGAGGGGCGCGGAGCCATGCGCGGCGTCAGAAATAACGGATGCTGAGCGTGATCGTGGTCGATCGCAAGGCGGCTGTCGGCGTGGTCGTCACCTGGGCGCCCAGGGCGCCGAAGAGGGTATAGATCCCCGCCTCGTACGCGGCGCCCAGCCGCTCGCGCGCGTAGATCGCCGAGCCGCCGAGCGAGCAGGACAGGTAATCCCCCCGGTGAAGGAGCGGGAAATAGGCGCGGACGCCGCCCCGGAAGATCCAGCGCTCTCCGAACGCGCCCGGACGGGCGATGTACTCGGGAGAGCCGAAGAGCTCGAGCGAGCCGGCGTGGCGCGTGAGCGGCTCCACGACGAACGCGCGCCACGGCGAGAGCTTGCGGTTCATCCCGAACGAGTAAAGAAGCGGGGTCACCTGCCAGCGGACCCCGAAATGCGCCTCGCCCGAGCCGATCCACAGCTCGGGGCTCGGCACGAGCTGGACGAGGAGCCACGGCAGGGTGAGGCGGATATCGGGCTCCGTGGCGGCGGCCTGGCGCGGGCCCTCCGGCGCCGCGGCGGCGGCGGCCTGGCGCGGGCCTTCCGGCGCCGCGGCGGCGGCGGCCTGGCGCGGGCCTTCCGGCGCCGCGCCCGCGGCGAGCGGCCCGCCGAGGAGGGCGGCGCAGGCGGCCAGCGCGGGGGCGCGGCGTCGTGCGGAGCGGCGCGATCGGGGCATGTCGCGGCTACGGCGCTGCGCCGTACACCCCGCCGAGCTGCTTGTACAGGAACCGCGCCGCGTGCTCTCCATACGGCGTCTGCGCGGCGTACACGTCGGGCGAGGCGATCGGCGCGTCCGCCGCGAGCGCGCCCGGCCGGCCGAGCCGGCCGAGATCCTCGACGAGCGCCTCCATCGAGGCATACCGGTTCTCCGGCCGCTTGCGCAGGCATTTCAGGATCACCGCCTCGAGCGACCTCGCCGTCGAGCTCGCGCCCAGGTTGGGCGGCGGGGGCGGCGTCATGAGCTGATTGGCCAGCACCATGGCCTCCTCCATGGCCGGCGAGAGCGCCGGGGAGGAGCCCCGCGTGACGCTGAAGGGGAGCCGGCCGGAGAACATCCGGTACATGAGCACGCCAAAGCCGTAGACGTCCGTGCGCGCGTCGGGCGGGTCGCTGATGGTCTGTTCCGGCGCCATGTACTCCAGGGTGCCGACGGTCACCCCGGCCTGGGTGAGCCCCGAGTGCTCGTACAGCTTGGCGAACCCGAAGTCGACGACCTTGGCCGCCCAGGCGTCGCCCTTCTCGCCCACGAGGAACACGTTGGCAGGCTTCACGTCGCGGTGGACGATCCCCGCGCGGTGCGCCGCGCCGAGGCCCGCGGCGGCCTGCAGGAGGATGGGGAGGCCGGCCTCCGGCGACAGCCGCTTCTCGCGCAGGAGCAGCGAGCTCAGCGACTCTCCGAAGAGGAACTCCATCACGAGGTACGGAGACCCCTCGTGAAGGCCGATGTCGAGGACCTCGACGATGTTCGGGTGCGCCACCGTGGCCGCGGCCTTGGCCTCGAGGAGGAACCGCGCCTTCACCTTGGGCTCGCGGCGGAACCTCGGCTCCAGGAGCTTCAGCGCGACCGGCGCGCCGCCCTGCGTGTCCTCGGCCAGGAACACCTGCGCCATGCCGCCGCTGCCGATCAGCCCCCGCACCCGGTACCGATCGGCGACGACGGTGCCCACGTGCTCGGTGGGCTTCGCCCGGATCCGCCGGATGTCGAGGCTCTGGACCAGCCTCTCCCCGTCGTGCGGGCAGAAGCGGTGGTCGTCCGCGTACCGCCGGTGGCAGCGAGGGCACAGCATGGAGGTCCCTTTCCGGGCATAGCCCCACCGCGGCCCTCTTTGCAAGGCCCCACCTCCGCTACGACGCGCGCGGCGCCGCCGACGGGAGCTTCGCCGCGGGCTCGTTGATCCGGACCGTGTCGACGCAGCCGAAGTCGTCCAGATCGTGGGTGACGCCCGAGATGCGCCAGCCCCGGCAGCGCCGGGGCAGCCCGTCGAGCCGATCGACGAACGAGCTCACCCACGCCTCGACGCTGTCCGGGCGCTCGGCGGGCGAGAGCGCGAGCGCCCTGGCGAACGCGTCGTCGACCTCCGGCGGCGTCCCCGGGAGCAGCGACGAGACCGGCGGCGGGACGTCGCGCGAGAGGCTCGACAGGACCGTGGAGATCTCCTCTCCGCCGGCGACGCGCCGCCCGGTGAGCGCCTGATAGGCGACGGACGCGAAGGAGTAGATATCGCAGCGCGCGTCCACCGGCCTGCCGCTCGCCTGCTCGGGCGCCATGTAGAGCGGCGTCCCCAGGAACATGCCCGTCGACGTCGCGAAGGCGTCGGCGGACATCTCCTTGGCGATGCCGAAATCGAGGATCTTCACGCGGAAGCCGCCCGGAGACGTCGACGGGACCAGGTGGATGTTCTCCGGCTTCACGTCGCGGTGCACGAGCCCCGCCGCGTGCGCGGCCGCGAGCGCCGACGCCCCCTCGCGCAGCAGGAGCGCGACCTGAGGCGGCGTCCCGGGCCCGTTGTGCCGCATGGCGTGCGCCAGATTGCAGCCGTCCAGCCACTCCATCACGATGTAGCGCGAGCCGTCCTCGAGCTCGCCCGAGTCGTACACCTCGACGACCGACGGGTGCTGGATGCGCGCGACGAGGCGCGCCTCCCGCTCGAAGCGCGCGCGCACGTCGTCGTTGTGGAAGTGCTCTGTCCGGATGGCCTTGATGGCGACCTTGCGCCCGAGCCGCTCGTCGTGGGCCTGGAACACGCGGCCCATGCCGCCTTCCGCGACGACCCGGGTCAGGCGATATCGCCCCGCGACGCGGTAAGGGAACGGCCGCGGCATGGTCAGCGGGGCGCCGTCGTCGCTGCACTGCTGCGCGTTCTGGTCGTAGCAGCGGTGGCAGCTCGGGCACATGTGCAGGACGTCGATCCCGCGGCCCACCATGTCCTCGAGGGTCGCCCTCCGTCGCTCCGCCGCGCTGGCGAGCTCCTTGCGCAGGCGCGACAGCTCGAGCGCGCTGCCGAGGTGGTGAGCGAACGAGTCGACGAGGCGCCTCGTCGTGTCGCTCCACACGGCCCTGCTCCCGACGACGACCAGGGCGCCGTGGACGTCGCCCGACAGGCCGACGACGGGGACCACGACGTCCGACGACCTCGGGAGCAAGCGCCTCGCGAGCGCGGCGCTCCGGAGCGCCTCGGCCGGCGGGGCCTCGGTCGCGGTCTCGGTGAGGCTGACCATCCGCTGCTCCTCGGCCTTCCACACCGCGACCTCGCGCGCCCCGATAGCCTGCGCGACCTGCGCCGCGGCGGCGGACGACCACGTCGCCACGTCGTCGAGCGCCTGCGCCGAGGAGGCGACGAGCTCCGCGAGCTTGTCCTGCTCCTCCGCGAGCTGGCGCGCGAAGTACTGCACCGCGGCGTAGGCGATGGCCGACACCGTGAGGATGTTCATCGCGAAGAAGCAGGCGATGAGGGCCGGGGGCGTGGGCGGCGCGCGCGCCGCGAGCAGCGGATCCACGGCGCCGGCGAGCACCACGAGGAGCGCGTAGGCGGTGAACCACGGGATGGACGCGCGCGACCCGTGAAACAGCAAGAACGTCAGCGGCGCGAGGAGCGCCCACAGGACGACGCCGCTCGAGGCGACGAACCCGCCCCGGCTCGCGTGCATGAGGAACGGCAGCACGAAGATGAGCAGCGCCTGGCGGAAGCGAAAGCCCGAGAACGCCTTGGTCCGGGCGAAATGGACAAGGCTGAGGATCGTGCAAACCACGTAGCCGAGCGGGATCGCCCCCGAGCGGACATCCCCGCTCGCCGCATAGGCGATCGCCCAGACGGGGCACGCGCCCGCCTTGAGCGCGGCCGTGACCGTGAGAATCACCTTGTGCTGGCGCAGCCCCGGATCGTCCCCCGGCTGCAGCCCGATCCGCGCGACCGCCTCCGAAAACATCGTTCTGAGCGAGTGTACGACATCGTCCCCGAGGGGCGTCGAGCAATCGGACCCACACGCGCGAGGGGGTTGAATACACCCAAATTGGAATGTTCCTCTTCCTGAAGGGACCGTTCCGGCTGAAGGGGGCCGCCCTCTCGCGTGGGCCGCGGCGGCGATCGAGCGGTGCATCGAGTCCTACGCGACTGGCCTCGACCCGTGTCTGCGGGTCGCTCGTGTCGCCGGCGATGACGCCTACGCGAAGGCGTTCGCGGGTGCCTATGGCGGGCCTCCCGGCGAGGAGTCCTTGCGCCAGGCCATCGCCAGCTTCGTCCGTTCGATCGTCAGCGGGGCTTCCCTTGGGGCGCTCTGGCCGGATAGCTATAGATCCCCAACCGCGATCACGGGCAACCGCTACCTTGGGCTCCGGGGCAGCGGAGCCCGCAGAAGGAGGATCCTACCATGGCCGCCAGAGCGTTCGAGCCCAAGTTCATGAAGATGAGCGTCCTCACCGCCGCCCTCCAGGAGCTGACTCCCCGGGAGGCGCGGGACGCGGACCCGGACCGGGCCATCGAGGACTGGCTGCAGTTTGCCCGCGAGCTGGACGTGGAGAACATCCAGCTCTCCGCGGCCCTGCACCCGACCGAGAGCGACGTGCCCGCCGAGGCCATGCTGGACCCGGTGGCCAACACCCTCGACCTGCGCAAGCCCCTCGACAGGAAGCGCGCGGACCGCGTGCTCGCCGCCATGAAGGAGGCGCGCATCGGCATCACCGACGTCGCCTACTTCGACAACCTGCTCACCGACGATGACGCCAACCGGAAGAAGAAGCACGACTTCATGGTCAAAGCCATGGACGCGGCGGTCCTCCTGGGCGCGAGGGCGGTGTGTGGCTTCGTGGGCCGGAACATCAAGCTCAGCATGGACCAGAACCTGGTCATGTTCGAGAAGGAGTTCGTCCCGCTCCTCAAGGCGGCCAAGGACCGCGGCTTGCAGTACCGGGTGGAGCAGTGTCCCATGCCCGGCTGGAACCCCACCGATCTCTGGGTCAACAACATCGCACACGTGCCCGGGGCCTGGATCGCCCTCCACCGGATCGCCGAGAAGCACGGGGTGGGGGACCAGCTCCGCATCCACTACGATCCTTCCCACGCCGTCCTCATGGGGCAGGACACCCGCTCCGTCTTCCAGTACCTCAAGGACGCAGGTTACGCCTTCCTCATCGCCGGCTTCCACGTGAAGGGCCAGGTGATCGATGCCAAGGGCGTGGCGGCCTGGGGCTACCAGGGCCAGGTGATGCAGCGCGGCGACTGGAAGCAGGGCGAGGTCTCCGGCGACGCGTCCGACCTCGTCAACGCCTGGAAGAAGCAGGTGGCCTACAGCATGCACGAGCTGCCGGGCACGGCCAGGCACGACCCGCTCGGCTACCTCCAGAACCGCACCGTGGACTGGCTCGACCACCAGCTGGCCGCCCGCGAGCTGCTCGAGCTCGACGTCGCCAACACCCCCCTCGTGGTCGAGCACGAGTTCCCGCCGGCGCGCGTACAGGACAAGGAGAAGCTGAAGCCCATCCTCAAGGGCTCCCTCGCGTTCACGCGCAAGATCGACGAGGCCGCGGCCTGCATGTTCGCGCTGCAGAACGAGGTCATGCCGGCCCAGGGCATCCCGGTGCAGGGCTTCGGGCGGCAGGCGTACAGGACTTGAAGATTCGCCGGGAGCTGCCGGCCCTCGGTCCTCAGAGATAGCTTCTCGGGCCGCAGTCGTTCATTCCTGGTGGAAGAGCGGCCCGCGAGGCCACGGCGAAGAGCCGAGCACCAAGGACGAAGAACCCTCGAAGAATCGAAACCAAGGAAAGGTCCTTCCCATGTCCGACATCACCAAGCGACGTCTCCGGGCCGGCATCGTCGGCGGCGGCGCCGGGGCGTTCATCGGCTCGGTGCACCGCATCGCGGCCCAGCTCGACAGCCAGGCCCTCGTGGTGGCCGGCGCCATGTCCTCCGACCCGGCCAGGGCCAAGGCCAGCGCCGAGGCGTGGTACCTCGATCGCTCTTACGACGACTTCCGCACGATGGCGGTGGAGGAGGCCAAGCACCCCCACGGCATCGATTTCGTCATCATCGCCACGCCCAACCACATGCACTTCCCCGTGGCCAAGGCCTTCCTCGAGGCCGGCGTCCACGTGGTGTGCGACAAGCCCCTCGCCTACAACCTGGAGGAGGCCCAGGAGCTCGCCACGCTCGTGGAGAAGAGCAAGCTCGTCTTCGGCCTCACCCACAACTACACCGGCTATCCCGCCGTGCGGCAGGCGCGCGAGATGGTCCAAAAGGGCGAGATCGGCGAGATCCGCAAGGTGCTCGTGGAGTACATCCAGGACTGGCTGATGGACCCCATCGAGCAGACCGGCCAGAAGCAGGCGGCCTGGCGCACGGACCCGGCCCGCTCCGGCGTCTCCAACTGCGTGGGCGATATCGGCACCCACGGCGAGAACCTGCTGGAATACATCACCGGGCTCAAGATCACGTCCCTGTGCGCCGATCTCACCTCCTTCGTCCCGGGCCGCACCCTCGACGACGACGCCAACATGCTGCTGCGCCTCGAGAACGGCGGCAAGGGAGTCCTCACCTGCTCTCAGGTGGCCTGCGGCGAGGAGAACAACCTGAACATCCGCATTTACGGCACCAAGGCGGGCCTGGAATGGCACCAGCAGAACCCGAACTACCTCGTCGTGAAGCCGAAGGGCAAGGGATGGGAGACCTGGGGACGCGGCCAGGGCTACATGGGCGAAGCCGCCAAGGAGTGCACCCGCACGCCCTCGGGCCATCCCGAGGGCTACCTGGAGGCCTTCGCGACGATCTACAAGAACGTCTGCGCAGACATCCGCCGGGCGAAGTCCGGGCAGGCGCCCCAGGGCGGCTATCCCACGGTCCACGACGGCGTCCGGGGTATCCAGTTCGTCGTCAAGGCGGTGGAGAGCTCCAGGAAGGGCGCGATCTGGGTTGATCTGTAGACGGAAACACCCCGGTGGGCACCGCCCCAGCGAGGCTTTTCTCGATCGCTCCCTTCGCTCCCGCCCGGGAGCTCGGCTGTCCGACCTTCACCGAGCGCCGCTCGACGAGGTGGCGCCCGGGGTCATTCCACGCCTCCCTCAGCCCACTGGCCGCTCCCCCGCCTCCAGATCGAGCTCCGCCAGCCTCCCCACGAGCGGATCGTCCGTGCCGAGCTGCTCGAACGTCACCGGATCGCTCTTCTCGAGCGCCGCCAGGAGCTGGCCCAGCCCGCGCCGCGAACCGTAGTAGTTCGACATCTCGTGATCCTCGTCGGTGATGCAGGCGCGCACCGCGCTGCGGGAGACCTCCGGGAGCCGCAGCGCCTTGAGCGCCATCGACCACAGGCCGTCGATGAAGTTCTGATCCGCGGGGAACTCCAGGAGACCGGCCATCGTGAGGAGCATGGCGCAGCGCTGGCCCCGCGGCGTCGACAGCGCCTCTCCGCCCGAGAGGTAGCCGAGATCGAAGGCGCGGCGCATCGCGTCGGCCGCGCAGAGCAGGCGCTTCAGCTCCTGGGCCGCGTGGCTCAGGTGGCTGTGGAACATGACCTCGACCGAGAGGCCGCCGAGCGCGTCCTTGGTCTCCTGATAGCGGGTGACCGCCGGGAGCCGCCCGAGATCCTGCTGCGCGGCCTTGCCGGTGGGCACGTCGTGCGGCGGCTCGCGGTGGCTGTAAAAGCCGCCGGACTGGAAGACATAATAGAGCTCGCTGTGGCCCGCGAGCCCGGCCCAGATGTCCGAGTACTGCGCCACGCGGTTGATGCTGCCCGCCGCCCAGTTGAGGCCCGCCGCGGCGTCTCCGCTGATCTGCGACGCGCTCACCCCCGGGTCGCGCGGCGTCATCGACGCACCGATGTCCTCGGCGATCTCGGTGAGCTGGAAGTCGAGGAAGCCGTCGTAATAATCGGCGCGCCCGTCCCGGTTCACGTCGGAGTAGCGGGCGACGACGAGCGGGTGCGAGGGCCCGACGAACTGCGAGAAGCCGGGGACCTGCGCCTGCGGGTGGTGCCACTGCGCCTGCCGGATGCGCGCGTCGAGCTCGGCGTGCGACGCGCGCTCGCTCATCCCGCGCAGCGCGGCGACGAAGCAATCGACCCCCTCGGAGGAGCTGACCGCCCCGTCCGACCCGACCCGGAAATACGTCGAGTCCCACGATGAATAGATGTCCGCGTCAGGGAACATCTGGGAGATGGCAAAGCGCGTGGTGAGCCCCGCGCATTGCGAGTTCATCATCAGCTTGTAGCCCTCCTGCCGCACCTTCACCGCGGCCGCGCGGAGATCGAAGGCGCCGAGCTGGGCGTGCCGGTTGATGAGCAGCCCGATGAAGAACTTCATCCCCATCTCGAGGTTCTCGTCGCGCGGCATGGCCGTGCGGGCAAAGACGCGGATGGGCTCGCCGGCGGGCGTCTTGAAGGGGGCCTCGAAGGCGCGGTAAGGGCTCCAGCCGCTCGGCGACGGGGGCGCCTCGGGCGGGAGCGGGATCTGCTTGAAGCCGTATTTCGACACGAGGATGCGGCACTCGCCCTCGTGGAACTCCGAGGCGCTGCAGATGGCGAAGCTCCACGGGCCCGTGAGCTCGTCGTAGGGCGGCGCCTCGCGGAGCAGCCCGCGGACGAGCCCCCGCGCGCGCTCCTGCTGGGCCGCCGTGAGCGCCGGGGCGCGCAGCTGGAGCAGGTGAATCGCGTGGGCGCGCAGCGCCGGCCGGGCCGTCTCGTCGCCCGCCTCCTTCTCGATCAGCGCGAAGAGCTCCTCGGCGGCGCGCTCGGCGACCGGCGCGAAGCCGCGGTCGTCCAGCGACGTCGCGATGAGGTGCGACAGGACGGTCGCCGCCGCCGAGCGCAGGGTCGCGGCCCCGACCGGATCGCGCTTCGCCTCCTCGCCGCCCACGGCCGCCACCTCGATCGCCGCCCGCGCCTGATCGAGCAGCGCCATGCCCCGGCCCGCCGAGAGCCGCTCCTTGCGCACCGGCTCCTCCGGATGGAACGCGCTCGGCGGGAAGAGCTGGGTGAAGGTGCTCGTCCGCCGCGACGAGATCCACCGGGCGGCGGTGACGAGGGCGTCCCGGGCGGCGGGCCCGTCGGGGCCGAGGGCCGGGCTCGTGCTGAACACCCCGACGGGGAGGAGCCAGAGCGGCGCGGCGCCCTCGCGCCCGGCGGTCAGATCGAGCGGGGCCGCCTGCGACGCCACGCCCGGATCCGGGACGACCTCGACCGTCGAGACCGACACGGCCTGGAGCCGCCGGCGCACCGGCGTGCGCCCCGGGAAGATCACGAGCACCGCATGGCCCTCGCGCTCCCGCAGCGCCGTGAGGCTCTCGGCGGGCACCGGCGCCTGGAGCGAGATGGCATAGTCGCTGTCGCTCGTCGCCGCCGCCAGCAGGTGAATGCCCGGCGTGGATTTGCGCTCTTCGAACGCGGGCGACGCGGCCGGTCCGACGGCGTCCACCGTGCCAGGCAGGTCGACGATCCCGCGGGGGGAACGGATCCGGACGATGACTTCGGTAGGCATGCCTCTCTCCTAAGAAGGTGAGAGAGCGTCACCCTGTTCAGGAGCGCGGCGCAACAGGAATCCGACCCTGCCCGAACGCCGTCTCAACGCGTCACGACAGCAGTCAGGACGAGCCGTACGCGCGTTATTCGGGTGTTCCCTTCAAGGCATCTCCGGCTGATCCGTAGTTGGCTTGCGCACCTCGGCGCGCGACGGCGCGTCCGTGCCGCTCGGCGCGCCCGCGGCCGGCGCGACGAGGCGCGGCGCCTCCTCGGCCCGGGAGGTCGAACAGCGCAGCAGCGACAGGCCTGCTCCTGCGGCGATGAGCACGCCGGCGGCGAGCAGCTTGAGCCCCGCGCTCTTCGCGGCGCGCGCCCTCGCCGGCGAGGCGGCCGCGGGCGGCGCGGAGGGCGACGCGCCGCCGTGCGCCTCCAGGGCGACCGCCGCGGCGCGGCGCGCGGACATCGGAGCGCTCGACGGCGGCGCCGGCAGGAGGCTGCCCGCGCGCAGCGTCGCGGTCGACGCCTCCCCGTCCAGCTCGGCGGCGCCGGCCGAGAGCGCGTCGCTGTTGCGGGCGCTCGGGGCGAGCGCGTCGCCCTCGGGCTCCCTCGGCGCCGCGGGGGGGCCGAAGGGGCGGAGCGCGACGCCCGCGTAGCGCGCGAGCAGCGCGCCGACCTCGCGGAGATCCGCGGGGCGCTGCGCGCGGTCCGGGCGCAGCATGCGATCGATCATCGCCGCGACGTCGGCGGGCAGCGCGGGCGCGATCTCCCCGATCGGCCGGATCGCGCCGGTCAGGATCCGCTTCAGCACCTTGCCCATGTTCTCGGCCTCGGTGGGCCGGACCGAGGTGAGGCACTCGTAGAGGATGACGCCGAGCGACCAGAGGTCGGCGCGGTGATCGACGTCGTGCTCGCCGAGGATCTGCTCGGGCGACATGTAATACGGGGTTCCGAGCATCTCGCCGGTCCCGGTGCGCCCCGAGGTCCAGCCGGTCACGCCGTGCGCCGTCGTGAGCTTGGCGATGCCGAAATCGAGCACCCTGACCCGAGCGCCCGCGTCGTCGTCCGGGACGCAGGGCGCCGGCGCGACGCTGCAGCTCTCGTCGGCGGCGCCGGCGCCGGGGTCGGCCTCGGGCGCGCCCGGCGGCGCGGCCACGTCGGGGGCGAGCAGGAAGATGTTGTCGGGCTTGAGATCGCGGTGGACGATGCCCAGGGCGTGCGCGGCGCCGACCGCCGAGATGACCGGCAGCAGGATGCGCGACAGCTCGGGGAGGGGGATCTGCGACTCGCGCACGAGCCTGTCGCGGAGCGACTCCCCCTCGAGCAGGTCCATGACGAGGAGCGGGGTCCCGTTGTCGAGCTCCAGCACGTCGTGGATGGACGGCACGCTCGGGTGATCGACCGCGGCGGCCACGCGCGCTTCCCGGAGCAGGCGCCGGCGGGTCGAGGCGTCCTCCGTCGCGCCGGGACGCAGCAGCTTCAACGCGACACGCTCGCCGCTCGCGAGGTGGGTGGCGGCCCAGATGACCCCCATGCCTCCCTCGGCCAGCTGGCGATCGACCCGGTAGCGACTCGCCACCAGGGCGCCCGGGACCAGGTTGTTGGTCACGCGGAGACAGGATACCACGCGCCGCCCGCGCGGCCGGCGCCGCGCGCCTCGGACGCGATAACGCCGCTCACGTCGGACAAATACGCGAGAGACGCAGCGGGCTTGTTCGAGAGGGGCGCAGCGCCCGTGTGCGCCGCTGTCGTCGGAGATGAGGTGGTGAGGTCTAGACGGCCGGCCACACCGAGCCCGCGCGGCGGCGCTCGGCGTAGGCGTCGGCCGAGAGCGCGTAGCGCAGGAGCTCGTTCGCGACCGGGTGCTGCAGGAGCAGGCGCGGCTCCTCGGTCGAGCGGGCGATGTCGCGATCGTACCGGCGGAGGTAGTCGATCGCGGCGAGCGCGTCGCCGGAGAGCAGGTAACCGATGCGGTACTCGCTCCGGCGCAGGCCGATGACGAACGCGCGCGCGTCGTAGGACACGTTGACGGTCGACGCGACCTCCTCGAGCATCTTGCGCTGCCGGCGGCCGATCGCCCGCTGCACGCCGGGGAGCATCTGCTGGGTGGCGTGCTCGCGCGCGGGCGAGACGGCGCCCGAGCCGAAGCCGGGGTCGATCGTGCGGAGCGACGCGAGCAGCAGGCCGTCGGTGGCCTCGGCCGGGATCTCGTCGAGGAACGTGAAGCCGACCGCGACCCGCGCGAACAGGCGCGCGAGCGCGAAGGTCTGCTCCAGCTCCGGCAGCTCGGTGAACGACGTCGGCGCGACGATGGCGGGGGGATCGCCCGGGAAGACGCGGGCGGCGCCCTGCCACGACGGGACGAGGTAGAGCTCGAACGCCTCGATGCCGAGCGCGCGGCCGACCCGCTCGGCGAGCTGCCGCGTCGGGTGGTTGTCGCGCGGGCTGACCCGCTCGCGCGAGCTGATGCCGAGGTTGCTCAGCTCGAAGCGGATCGCCTTGGCGGCGATCGGCGCGATCGCGAGCGCCACGTCGATCCACGGGCTCCGGGCCTCCGGCAGGAGCAGCCGGCCGATCTCGGGGCCGGCGAACGCCCCGGCGTACGGCGCCTCCGAGGGCACGCGCCGGCCCCTGAGCCGGGCCATGCGGTCGGGCGACACCTCGCCGAGGCAGGCGCGCACCTCCTCCACGGTGACCCGCTCCTCGGCGCGCCCGTCCTTGGCGAGCGCGGCCTCGAGCGCGGCGAGCGCGGGGCCGAGATCCGGCAGCCGGGTCAAGACCTCCGCGTCGGACGTGAGGACGTCCCGCAGCACCTGGACCGCCTCCGTGTTGCGCCCCGCGGCCTCGAGGCCGCGGCCGAGGGCGGTGCGCGACTCCGGCGGGGCGCCCGGGAGGGCGACCGCCTGCTGGAGGTGCGCGAGCCCGTCGCGCGGCCGGATGAGCAGGGTCGACTCGAGCAGGCCGAGCGTCGTCAGCCAGCGCGGATCGGGCGAGACCCGGCGGGCGCCGGCGAGCTCGATCAGCTGCGCGAGCGCCTTGGCGTACGCCGCCGCCCCCTCGCTCGTGTCGACGCGGTAGAGGCGGGCGAGCGCCGTCCACCCGCGCGTGTCGCTGCTCGGCGAGCTCACGATCGCCTCGCAGAGCGTGCGGACCATGCCCGCGTTGTCGCCGGCGTCGCGGTAGGCGTCGGCGAGGCGCAGGGCGGCCTCGACGCGCGCGCCCGGGTCGGTCGAGAGCTCGACGAGGCGCCCGAGCGCGCGCAGCGCGAGCGCGTGATCGCCGCGCGCGACGCCGAGCTTGTGCAGCCGCTCCAGCGCGGGCCGGTTCTGCGCGTCGATCGACAGGACCGCCTGGAGCGCGTCCTGGGCGAGCGCCGGGTTCGCGAGCGGCCCCTCGTACAGATCGGCGATCAGGAACTGCGCCGCGATCTTCGTCTCGGCGTCGGCCGCCGCGCCCACGGCGCGCTTCAGGGCGTCGCGCGCCTCCAGCCAGACGCGCTGCGCGGTGAGCAGCCGGGCGAGGAGGAGCTGCGCCGACGCGTCGTTCGGGATCGTCGCGATGACGCGCCGGACGGCCGCGATGCCCACGCCCGGGTCGATCGCGCCCGGGCGCCCGTGGTGCTGCAGCACCGACCGGGCGATCTCGGTGCCGAGCAGCGAGATCGCCTCGCGGCTCGTGGCCTTGCCGAGCGCCTCGCCGAGGCGGTCGGTGAGCCGCTGGGGGTCGCCCGCGAGCCGCTGGGCCAGCGCGCGCGCCGCGGCGACGCAGCCCGGGTCCGCGCGGAGCGCGCTCTCGTACAGCTCGAGCGCGCGCGCCGCGCCCTCGGGGGACGCCTCCTCGGCGGTGAGCTCCGCCGCGCGCACGAGGTGCATCGCCCGCGCGGGCTCGCCGAGGACGAGGTCGGCGAGCGCGAGCTGCGCGGCGATGACGCTCGCGCGATCGCCGAGGCGCTGCGCGAGCCGGTCGAGCCCGCGGGCCGCGAGGAGGCTCTCCGGCCAGAGCGCGAGGGCGCTCTGGAAGCCGGCGAGCGCGGCGCGCGCGGCGGCGGGGTCCGCGTCGGCCTGCGCCTCCGCGAGGAGCGCCTCCTCGATGAAGTAGAGCGCGCGCGCGGTGGGATCGGCGGTCAGCTCCCGGCTGTCGCGGATGGCGCTGGCGAAGAGGGCCTCGACCCGCGCCCCGGCCGGATCGGACGGGCCGTTCTTGCCGGCGATGCGGAGGATCGACAGGTGCGCGGCCGCGTCGCGCGGCGCCTCCTTGACGATGCGCGCGAGCGCCTCGAGCGCGGCGCCCGGCCCGAGCTGCTCCTCGAGCGACGCGAGCTCCCAGAGCGCGCCGCCGCGCGCCGACGCGGAGGTGAACACCTCGGCCTCGGCGCGGAGGACGGTCGCGAGCGACGTCGGCGCCTCGAGCAGCCGGTAGAGCTGCTCCAGCATGCGGAGCGCGGGGACGTGGTTGGGCACGACGGCGACGAGCCCCTCCAGGATCTCGATGGCCTGGCGCGGGCTGTTCTCCGCGAGGACCAGCGCGAGGGAGATCCGGAGCGCGTGATCGACGAGCGCCGGCGGCTTGCGCTCGAGCCAGCGCGCGTAGAGCCCCGCGAGCTCGCTCGCGATCATGGAGTGGGACATCCCCGGCAGGCTGGGCGCGCGCGCGCCGGTCGTCGGCCGGTGCGCGGCGGGCGCGCCGATGCCCACGCCGAAGCCGGCGCCCCCGGCGCGCACGTAGATGCGCTCCATGGCGTCGAGGATCGCCGGATCGGGCTGGCTCCCGGCGAGCGCGGCGTCGGCGCGGGCGAGCAGGCGCAGCGCGTCCTGATCGCGGCCGAGCGCGAGCTCCTGCACCTCGGCCGCCTGGAAGAGCAGCCGGGCGTGGTCGTCGGGCCGCTGCGCCTCGTCGGCGAGCGAGCTCAGCACCTCGACGAGCTTCTCGTAGTTGCCGGTCTCGCGGAGGAGCCGCGCGATCTCGATCCGGGGCAGCGGGTGCGACGGCCGCTTCCGCGCCGCCTCCCGGTACGACTCGACGGCGCTGTGCGGCCGCTTGAGGCGCCGCTCGTCGAGCGACGCGACCTCGATCCAGAGGCTGAACGCCGCGTCTGCCGCGGGGTCGCGCTGGATGAGCTTGACCAGCGCGCGCCGCGCCTCCTCGTACCGGCCGGCGCGCTCGTCGAGGCGGAAGCGCGCGCGGAGCGCGTCCGGATCGGCCGGATCGATCGCGAGCGTGCGGTCGACGAGCGACGAGGCCCGATCGCGGTCGCCGAGCTTGAGCTCGGTGACCTCGGCGGCGCGCAGGAGGAGCCGGCGCTGCTGGACCGGGCTGCCCGTGAGGTTGGCCTCGGCGCAGAGCGCCCGCGCGAGCCGCTGCGCGTCGCCCGCGCGCATGGCGTTGCGCTGCAGCGCGAGGATCGCGGCGCGCCGCTCCGGGTCGATCTCGAGGATCTTCTCGATCTCCTCGATGGCGCGGGCGGGCTGGGCGAGCTCGTCCTCCCAGATGGAGACGAGCTTCTCGAGCAGCCCGATCTTGCGCGCGGGGTCGTCCGTCGCGCTGGCGGCCTGCGTGTAGAGGTCGAGCCGCGCCTGCACGCCGCGCGGATCCTCCTCGACGGCGAGCGGATCCGGCGCGAGCAGCGCCGAGAGCGCGTCGAAGACGGAGCCGTTGCCCGGGTCGATCGCCCACGCGGCGCGCAGGATGGCGAGCGCCTCGTCGCGCCGCTTCAGGTGGTGCTCGGAGATGTCGGCGGCGCGGAGGAGCGCCGCGACGCGGACGTGCGTGGGCCGGTCCGCGTTGGCGACGGCGGTCCACACCTCGACGCGCTCGGCGTGGTGGCCGAGGCGCTGGAGGGCGCGGTCGAGCCGCTCCCGCGTCGAGCTGTCCTCGGGGTCGAGCGCGAGCGCGCGCGTCGCGTGGAGGGCGGCCTGCTCCGCGTTGCCGAGGGTGTCGTAGAGCTCCGCGAGGCGGACGTGCTCGTGGACGATCGCCTCGTTGTCGGTGAGGAGCGCGAGCTCCTTCTGGCGCACGCTGGCGGCGAGCTCGAGCGCGCCGCTCGCCTCGAGCAGGCGGATCAGCTCGCTGACCACGCGCCGCGCCGTCGGCGAGCCGGACGGGGCCCGCAAGGAGGCGCGCGTCAGGAGCGGCACCGCGTCGGCGGGGGAGCGGATCTTGTCGATGAGCAGCCGCGCCGCCGTGTAGAGCAGCCGCGACGCGCGCTCGTCGTCGCGCTCGTGCTCGGCCTCCATGGAGAGCGCGCTGACGAGGCCGACGATGCCGTCGTGGTGCACGAGGTGGCGGCGGAGCGCCTCCCGCACGGGGCCGGGCCCTGGATCGAACGCGATCGCGCCCTCGAGGGACGCGAGGGCGAGCTCCGGTTTGTGGAGCTTCCGATCGAGGACGGCGGCGCGCTCGACGTGGACCCAGGCGGTGAGCTGGGCGTCGCCGTCCGGCCGCCCGCGCCCGGGGGCGTAGGCTTCGGCGAGGCGATCGAGGTGCGCCGCGAGGTCCTTTCCGGCCTGCTCGGAGCCGCGCGCGCTCTCGCGGCGGAGGGCGATCTCCAGCCCGCGCAGCGACGCGGCGTGGAGCGGGACGAGCCGCAGCGCCTCGGTGAAGGCGTCGCAGCTCTCCGACGTGCGACCGAGCGCCTGGAGCAGGCGCGCCCGCTCGGCGAGGAGGTCGGCCCGGAGGGCGTCGGTGTCCGCGACGCGGAGCTTGTCCTCGACGACCTCGAGCGCGAAGGCGAGCTCGGTGCGCGCGTTGAGCAGGCGATGGACGCGCGAGACCGCGGGCTCGAGCGTGCGGGACAGCTGCCGCGCCTGCTCGTAGGAGCGGCGCGCGGCGGCGGTGTCCCTGAGCACCCGCTCCTCGTGGATGCCGAGCTCCACGAGGGCGCGCGCCGCGCCGACCGGATCGCTGGCCTTGAGCCGCTCGGCGCGCTGCTGGAGCTCCGCGACGGGGTCCGGCGCGGCGATGTGCGCGGCCTGAGGGCTCTGCGGGGCCGGCGCGGGCGCGCTCGCGGCCGAGCGCGGCGTCGCGGGGGCCGGCGGGCTGGCGGCCGAGCGCGCCGTCGCCGGAGACGGCTGCTGGACGGGCGGGGCGGGGGGCGTGGGCGCGGCGGCCGGCGCGGACGCAGTCGCGGGCGGGATGGCCTGCGCGGGCGGGGCGGCCGGCGCGAACGCGGCGGCTGGAGCGGACGCAGCGGGGGGCGCGGGCGGGGCAGCCGGCGCGGCCGGAGCGGCCGGCGCGGACGCAGCCGACGGCGCGGCCGGAGCGGCCGGCGCGGACGCTGCGGACGCAGCCGACGGCGCGGCCGGCGCGGGCGCAGCCGGGGGCGCCGGCGCGGCGGCCGAGTCGGGCGCGGGCTCGAGCACCGCGATCGGCTCGATCGACTCGACCGAGATGGGCGTCGGCGACGAGCTCGGCTCGACGGAGATGGGCATCGGCGTCGCGGTCGGGTCGACCGAGATCGGCATCGGCGTCGTGCTCGCGTCGAAGTTGACGGTCGCCGGCGACGTCTGGGTGGGCGCGCCCGGCTGCGAGCCCGGCGCCGGTTTGCCGGGAGGGCGGTTCGGGCTCGGCGGCCGCTGGCCCGGGACGCGCGGCACGCGGGCCGGCGGCGGCACGTCGCCGCGCGGCGCGGGCGGCGGAGCGCCGGTCCGGGTGGAGCCGGGCGCCGACGCCGGCGCCTTGGGGGCGCTGCTCGGCAGCGGCGGCGGTGGCCTCGACGGCGGCGCCAGCGGCGGCGGCAGCGGGCCGGTCGCGACGCTGCCGTCCTTGCGGCGGATCAGCGGCGGCGGCCGGCTCGGTACGGGCGGGGGCGCGCTCGGGACCGGCGTCCGGTTCGGTCCCGGCGGCGGCACGCTCGGCGGCGGCAGCGGGTTCGGCGGCGGCAGCGCGCCCGCGCCCGCGTTCGGCAGCGGGCTCGCGGTCGCGGGCGCGCTCGCGTTCGCGTTCGGCAGCGGGGTCGCCGTCGCCGGCGCGTTCGCGTTCGGCAGCGGGCTCGCGGTCGCGGGCGCGCTGGCGTTCGGCAGCGGGGTCGCGGTCGCCGGCGCGTTCGCGCTCGGCAGCGGGGTCGCGGTCGCCGGCGCGTTCGCGCTCGGCAGCGGGGTCGCGGTCGCCGGCGCGTTCGCGCTCGGCAGCGGGCTCGCGGCCGCGGGTGCGCTGGCGTTCGGCAGCGGGGTCGCCGTCGCGGGCGCGTTCGCGCTCGGCAGCGGCGTCGCCGTCGCGGGCGCGCTGGCGTTCGGCAGCGGCGTCGCCGTCGCCGGCGCGCTCGCGCCCGGCGACGGCTCACCGCCCGGCGGCGCGTTCGCGTTCGGCAGCGCGCCGAGCTTCGGCGTGCCTGTGCCGACGAGCAGCGTCTTCGCGCCGGACAAAGGTTGCGCGCTCGCGCGCGTCATTTGAGCGTTGTCGGCGTTGGCTTCCCAGCCAGCTTGGTCCGGCATTCCGGGCAAGCTGGGCAAGCCAGGCCGGCGCGACGCTCCCTCTTGCGGATCGTCCCCGTGGGCCACCGTCGCGGATGCTACACATCCACGCGCCCTCAATCCACAGTCCAGGTGCCTGCGCGAGCCACGCGCGCTCCTCTTTCGAGCGCCGGCGCGCTCCCCGATCCGGCGCGGGTTTACTTGTTGGATGGGGCTGTCGAGCCGCAGCGCAGCAGCCCGAGCTTCATCGCCTTTCCGGCCGGGTGCGCCACGAGCAGCGCCTCCTGGGAGGCCGCGATGGGCTCGCCGCGCCCGAGCGCCGGCTCCGCGTGCAGCCCGCCGGCGAGCTCGCCCCGCGCGGTGAGCGCCGCGAGCAGCGTCGGCCCCGAGGCGTTCGCGATCGCGAGCCACGCGGCGGCGCCGTCGCCCTGCCCCCGGACGCCGGGGAGGAGCGCCGGGACCCCGGCGCCCACGCCCAGCGCCGCCTCCGGCGGGGCGTCCTGCTCGCGATCGCCGCCGACGAGCACGCGCGGCTCGCTGGCGCCGCCGAGCCGCGCCAGCACGGCGCTGATGCGCCCGCCGATCGAGCCGCTCGGGGTGTCGTCGTCGCGGAAGGCCAGGAGGAGGCCGTCGTCGCCGGCGAGCGTCAGGTCGTACGCGAGCACGTGCCCGTCCTTGGGCGTGATCGCGCGCGGCGTGGACGTGAGCGCGCCGGCCTCGTCGAGCGGGACCACCTCGAGCCACTGGTGGGTGATCGTCTCGCCCGCCGCCTCGGTGTCCTCGTTGCCGTCGGTCGGCTTCTCCGCGGCCTTTCGCGCCGGCTCCTCGGCGCGCGCGACGTACGCGAGCCAGTAGCCGCCGGGCCGGCCGATCACGCGCGGCATCTCGGCGTCGGTGCTCGGCTGCGAGACGGGGCGGGCCGAGGTGACCGAGCGCAGCGTGCCCACGTCGGCGGAGGCGAGCATGATCCGCGACCGCTTGCCGTCGCGGGTCACGTCGTCCCAGACGATGACCGCGCGCTCGCCGGACGCCGCGATGTCGAGCGCGAGCGACTCGTCGCGCCCCTCGGCGAGCTCGGCCCCCCAGGTGACGTGCTCCCCTTCGATCCTGGCGACCTTGATGGCGCGCCCGCCGGCGTTCGGCTCGAGCATCGCGGCGAGGATCGCGCCGCCCGCGCCGGTGACGACCGGCGGATCCATGTCGCCGCGCGATCGCGCGAGCCGGACGAGCTTCCCCTGCGCGCCGTCGGCCGACAGCGTGGCCACCATCGCGACGGTCCCGCCCTCCGCCTCCCGCTGCGCGCCCACGGCGAACCCGCCGGAGAACGTCGTCCCGCGGCCGACCTCGACGGCGAACGGCGCGAGGTCCTCGGCGCCCTCCGCCTCGCCGCCCCCCGCGCCGTCGGGCGCGCGCGGGGCCGGCGGCGCGTCGCCGATGACGAACGGCGCCGCGCCCGCGGCCGCGCAGCGCGGCGAAGACGGCTGCGGCGCCGCCGCGGGGTCGGCCGGATCGCTCGCCGCGGGCGCCGCGGCGCTCGCGCCGGGCCGCGCGGCGGCGTCGCTCGCGGCGCGATCCGGGGTGGAGCAGGCGCGCCACACGACGAGGCCACCGACGACGAGCGCGACGGCGAGCGCCCCTTTCCAGGCGACGCCCTCGGGCTCTTCCTCCGCGTCCGGCCGCCGATCCCCCGTCGGCGTGGGCGGGCGTCGATCCTGCGTGGGCGGGCGTCGATCCGCGCTCGTGTTCCCCTGGGGGGCGCGGTGGTTGGGCTCCATGGGCGGTGGGTGTTAGCGCTGATCGCGGCGTGAGGGCAGGGGGCGCGAGGGGGCGCGCGCCGGACGGGCGCCGCCCCTGCTGCGGCGCGGGTCCGGCGCCGCCCCTGCTGCGGCGCGGGTCCGGCCCCGCCCCTGCTGCCGGCCCGGAGCGCGCGGGCGCGGCGGGCGGGGCCGCGTCCTCGAGAACTTTCCCTCCGGCGCCGGCGAGGGTATCGCGGCAGGAGCGACGCCGGGGCGTCGCCGCGGGCCGCAAGCGCGGGCCGGCGCGGCGGGGGCCGGCGGCGCGTCCGATCGTCGTCTCGTCATGCGAAGCCGTGCCCTCCTCACCCTGTTCCTGCTGTCGCTCGTCGCGCTCTCTTGCGCGGCCTGCGTCGGCGCGTCTCCCACGCCGCTCGCCCCTGCGCTCCGCGGCTCCATCGGCGTGCCGCACCACGGCGTCATCACCGACGCCGTCGAGCTCCCGAGGCAGGGCGAGGGCTACCGGCTGCTCCGCAGCAACGGCGTCCGGTGGGGGACGGCCGGGCTGGTCGCCGCCGTCCAGCGCGCCGCCGCCGAGGTGGCGCGGGCGCGGCCGGGCGGCGAGCCGCTCCTCGTCGGCGATCTCTCCGCGCGCTACGGCGGCGCCGCCCGTGGGCACCGGTCGCACCGCACCGGGCGCGACGCGGACCTCTTGCTCTACGCGCTCACCCCGGACGGCCGCCCGGTGCGCTCGCCCGGCTTCATCGACTTCGGGCCGGACGGGCTCGCGCGGATCGGCGGCGGCGAGGCGCCGATGTCGTCCGCGTCGTCCGGCGCGGACGAGTACGTCCGCCTCGACGTCGAGCGCGAGTGGCTGCTCGTGAAGTCGCTCGTCCGCTCGCCCGACGCGCACGTCCAGTGGCTCTTCGTGGCCCGCTGGCTCGAGGCGCTGATCATCGAGTACGCCCGCGCGCTCGGCGAGGACCCGGAGCTCGTCTGGGTCGCCGAGAGCGTGCTGCTCCAGCCGGGCGACAGCACGGCGCACGCCGATCACCTCCACCTCCGCGTCGCGTGCACGCCGGACGCGTTCCTCTCCGGCTGTCTCGGCGGCGGCCCGTACTGGCCGTGGCTGCCTGCGGTACCGCAGCTCGTCCCGCCGCCGGACGTCGACCTCGCCGCTGCGATCCTCGACGACCTCCTGCCCGGGGGCGCCGCTGCGGGCTCCCGCGTGGCCGCCCCCGACAGCGCGCTGTGAGCCACCTCCTCGCCCTGGGCGACGCGGCCGACGTCTGCGCGGCGCTCCCTGCCGACGTGCGGTTCGATCTCGTCTACCTCGACCCTCCCTTCGGCGTCGGCACGACGATGGCCGCGCGGGCGGCGCGCGGGCAGGCGCGCGGGCGTCGCCGGCCGGAGAGCGGCCCGGACGCCTACGACGATCGCGCCGGCGCCGAGGCGCTCGTCGCGACGCTCGCCCCGCGCCTCGAGGCCATCCGCGATCGCATGTCCGAGGGCGCGACGCTCTACTTGCACCTCGATCACCGCGCGGTCCACGACGCGAAGGTCGCGTGCGATCGCCTCTTCGGCCGCGGCGCGTTCCTCGGCGAGATCATCTGGGCGCCGGGCAACGGCGGCCGTGGCGCGCGCGGGTTCTCGGTCACGCACCAGACGATCCTCCTCTATGCCCGCGCGGCGAGCGAGCGCGGCCAGGTGGTCTACAACGCCGCGGATCCGATGCTCCGCGAGCCGTTCGCCGAGACGAGCCTCGCGATGCATTTCAAGCACCGCGACGAGGACGGCCGGCTCTACCGCGAGCGGGTCCTCGGCGGGAAGGCGTACCGGTACTATGCCGACGAGGGTCGCCGGCTCGGGAGCGTGTGGACCGACATCCCCGGGATGGTCGCCAACACCCCGCTGCGCCGCGAGGGCACCGGCTACCCCACGCAGAAGCCGGAGCGGCTCCTGGAGCGCATCGTCCGCGCCTCGTCCGCGCCTGGCGCGACGGTCGCGGACCTCATGTGCGGCAGCGGCACCACGCTCGTCGCGGCGGCGCGGCTCGGCCGCCGCTTCGTCGGCGGCGACCGCAGCCAGCTCGCGTTCGCGACGGCGCGCGAGCGGCTCGACCGGGAGGGGATCGCGTACAGCCTGCTCGAGGTGCCCGAAGCGCTTCGCGATGGGGCTGAGCCGTAGCTCCGCGTGTCGGGAGGTCCTGGCGCGACGCACGGATCGCGCTCAGCCGCGGCGTCGCCCCTTTGCAAGGCCGCGCCTCAAGGCGCAGCCGCCTCTTTCAACGCTTGAAGTGCCGTCTCGGCCGCCCAGTGACCCATCTCAAGGTTTGAAATGGCCAACTCGGCCGCCCAGTGACCCATCTCAAGGCTTGAAATGGCCAACTCGGCCGCCCAGTGACCCATCTCAAGGCTTGAAATGGCCAACTCGCCCACCGAGAAGCCCGTTTCAACGCTTGCATCAACCCTTGCAACCGCCTCGCCCGGCTTCCCCCCTAGGACCGCAGGCCCCCTGGGAGGGAGGCGGTCGCGCGGCACGGCGCGGGGGATGGGCCGATGTCTGAGCCTGGAACCTCATTCGTCCGGCGCTCGCGCCGGACGGATGAGGTTCCAGGCGAGTTCGGCGGGGCCCCCGCGCCGTGCCGCGCGACCGCCTCCCTCCCAGGGGGCCGATCCGCTCGGATCCCCGCGCGCCCCCTGGCTCCGCCTCAGACGAGCTCGTCCGTCGGCCCCGCCCCCTCGCGGACGACCTGCACGTCGCCCTGGCTCAGGTCGATCACGGTGGTCGGCACCGACCCGCCGGTCCCGGCGTCCAGCACGAGCGCGAGCCCCGGGAACCGGTCGTCGATCTCGCCCGGATCGATGATCGGATCCTCGCCCGGCGGCGCCGCGGTGGTGCTGATGAGCGGCCGCCCGAGCGCGCGGACCAGCGCGAGCGCGACCGGGTGGTTCGGCACCCGGATGCCGACCGTCTTCTGCTTGAGGTGCACGTACTTCGGCACCTCGCGCGTCGCGGGCAGGATGAACGTGTACGGCCCCGGCAGGTAGCGCTTGAGGAGCCGGTACGCCTGGTTCTCGACGATCGCGTAGCGCGCGATGTCGCTCAGATCGGGGCAGATGAACGCGAGGTTCTTGTTCTGGCGCATCCCCTTGATCTGGTACACGCGCTCGATCGCCTGCTTGTTCATCAGGTCGCACCCGAGCCCGTACACGGTGTCGGTCGGGTAGCCGATGACCTCCCCCTTGTTCAGCAGGTCGACTGCGCGCGCGATCTTGCGCGGCTCCGGATGATCGGGGTTGATGGGCTGGAGCACGGGACCGACACCATGGGGTCGCCCGGGCGGTTCGGCCAGTGCTGGCCGCGAGGAGCGACCAGCGCTGCCGGGCCGACGAGCGGTTGCTGAGACGGAAGAGGGCGGGGCGACGCCCCGAGAGGCGAGCCGGCCGCAGGCCGGCGACGGCCGCGAGGCAGCCGTCCCGGGCCCGGCAGGCCCGGCGGACGCGCGGCGCTACTCCTTGAGCGCCTCGCTGCCGCCGATGATCTCCATGAGCTCCTTGGTGATCGCCGCCTGACGCGCCTTGTTGTACTCGAGCGTCAGGGTGTCGATCATCTCCTTGGCGTTCTTGTTCGCGGCGTCCATCGCCGTGAGCTTCGCGCCGAGCTCGCTGGCCATCGACTCGTAGAGCGCGCGCAGGATCGAGATGTCCACGTACATCGGGACGAGCCGCTCCAGGAGCGCGCCCTTGTCCGGCTCGTAGAGGAACTCCGCGGCCGCCCCGGGCGAGGCGTGATCGCCCGCGTCCGCCTGCTCCTGCGCCGCCCCGCCGGCAGGCAGGAGCTTTTCGACGACGACGGTCTGCGTGATCGCGCTCTTGAACTCGTTGTAAACGAGGTAGATCGCGTCGATCTCGCCCTTGTTGAAAGGGGCGAGGATCTTCGCGCCGACCGCCTGCGCCGTCTCCAGGCTGAGCTTGTCCCAGACGCCGGGCAGGTACTCGAGGATGGGCGCGTTGCGGCGGTTGAAGTAGTCGCGCCCCTTGCGGCCGATGATCGCGAGCTGGACCTCCTGGCCGGCCTCGGTCCGGCTCTTCCACTCGCGCTCGGCGCGCTTGTTGATGTTCGTGTTGAAGGCGCCGCAGAGCCCGCGGTCGCTCGTCAGCACGAGGAGCAGCACGCGCCGCTCCGGGCGGGTCACGAGCAGCGGATGCGCCGCCCCCTCCCGCCCGGCGAGCGCGCCCGCCTCGCCTTCCGCCCCGGTCCCCGCCGCCGCGGCCGCTTCCGCCGCGGAGGCCGCGACCGCATCGCGCGTGATCTGCCAGAGCACCTCCTGCACCTTCACGGCGTAGGGCCGGAGCTCGGTGATGCGCTGCTGCGCCTTGTTGAGCTTGGCGCCCGCGACCATCTTCATGGCGCGGGTGATCTTCTGCGTCGACTTGACGCTCGAGATCCGCTTGCGAATGGACTTGAGGCTGGGCACGGCTGCCTACTTTTCCTTGGCCTTCGAGGCGCTCTTCCCGTTCTTCGACTTCGCCTTGGGCGCCGGCGCCTCCTCGTCCTCGTCGCCCGCGTCGTCCGCGGCCTCCGCGGCGGCCCCGGCCGAGGCGCCGCGCGCGTCCACCACGAACCGCTTCTTGTAGGCCTCGATCGCCTTCGTCATCCGGGACTTGAGGTCGTCGTCGAGCGCCTTCTTCTCCCGGATGTCCGCGAAGATCTGCGGGTGCTTGCCCTCGACGAACTTGTAGAGCTCGTCCTCGAAGCGCGCGAGCGAGCTCACCGGCAGGTCGTCGAGCAGCCCCTGCGTGCCGGCGTAGATGATGAGGATCTGCTTCTCGACGGCGAGCGGCACGTACTGGCCCTGCTTCAGGATCTCGGTGAGGCGCGCGCCGCGCTCGAGCTGCGCGCGGGTCTTCGCGTCGAGGTCCGAGGCGAACTGCGAGAACGCCGCCATGGCGCGGTACTGCGCGAGGTCGAGGCGGAGCGTGCCGGCGATCGACTTCATCGCCTTGATCTGCGCGTTGCCGCCGACCCGGCTGACCGAGATGCCGACGTTGATGGCCGGGCGGACGCCGGAGTAGAAGAGGTCGGCCTCGAGGAAGATCTGCCCGTCCGTGATGCTGATGACGTTCGTCGGGATGTACGCCGACACGTCGCCGGCCTGCGTCTCGATGACCGGCAGCGCCGTGAGCGAGCCGCCCGACTTCGGATCGCGGACGATCTCGTAGTCGCTCGCCTTCGCCTTGTCCGAGAGCTGCTGCTCGAGCTTCTTGATCTCGTCCTTCTTCTCTTCCTTGCGCGCCTGCTCGAGCTTCTCGAAGAGGGCCGCGTCGACCGTCTTCCAGAGCGAGTCCTTCGCCGAGTGCATCCCGTGCGCCCCGACGTGGGACTTGCCGTCGACGCCGCGGTACGCCGGGTCGCCGCCCTCGATCTTCGTGCCCTTCGTGACGACGTAGAAGATGTCGGCCATCTTCGCCGCGCGCTCGAGGAGCCGGGAGTGGAGGTAGAAGACGTCGCCCGGGTACGCCTCGCGGCCCGGCGGGCGGCGGAGCAGGAGCGAGAGCTGGCGGTACGCGACCGCCTGCTTCGACAGGTCGTCGTAGATGCACAGCGCGTGGCGCCCGCTGTCGCGGAAGTACTCGCCGATGGTCACGCCGGTGTACGGCGCGATGAACTGGAGCGGCGCGGTCTCGCTCGCCGTCGCGGCGACGATGATCGTGTACTCGAGCGCGCCGTGCGCATCGAGCTTGTCCACGACCTGGCGCACCGTCGACAGCTTCTGGCCGATCGCGACGTAGACGCAGATGACGCCCTTGCCCTTCTGGTTGATGATCGCGTCGACCGCGACGGCGGTCTTGCCGACCTGCCGGTCGCCGATGATGAGCTCGCGCTGGCCGCGGCCGACCGGGATCATCGCGTCGATCGCCTTGATGCCGGTCTGCATCGGCTCGGTGACCGGCTGGCGCTGGATGATGCCGGGCGCCTTCACCTCGACGCGGCGGCGCTCCTTCGTCTCGAGCGGCCCCTTGCCGTCGATCGGCATGCCGAGCGCGTTGACGACGCGCCCGAGGGTCGCCTCGCCGACGGGCACCTCCATGATGCGCCCGGTGCGCTTCACGGCGTCGCCCTCCTTGATGAGGCTCGTATCGCCGAAGATGGCGGCGCCCACGTTGTCCTGCTCGAGGTTCAGCACGAGCCCCATCAGGCTGGCGCCCTCCGAGCCGGTGAACTCAACGAGCTCGCCGGCCATGGCGCGGCTCAGGCCGTGCACGCGGGCGATGCCGTCGCCCACCGTGAGCACGGTGCCCGTCTCGGTGACCTGGGCGGCCTTGTCGATGTTCTGGATTTGCTTCTTGATGATCTGAGAGATCTCTTCGGCGCGGAGCTGCATGCGGAGTCCTCTGTCCGGAGACGCTTGGGCTTCGGAGTCAACGTCGTCAAGGTCAAGGGGTCGGCGAACGCCGAGCCCCGACCTCGTGGGAAACAGGGGTGCGTGTTCGCGTCCCCTCAGGTTCGGAGCAGGTTTTCACGGAACGCCGACAGCCGGGTCCGGAGGCTGCCGTCGATCACCTGATCGTCGATCTGGGTGACCACGCCCGCGATGAGCGAGGGATCCTGCTTGTGGGTGATCGAGATCTTCCGGCCGGTCGCCCTCTCGAGCTCGGCCCGGAGGCGGTCGAGGTAATCGCCGGTCAGCGGGCCCGCGCTCGTGACCACGGCCCGGGCGACGTTCTGCTCCTGATCGACGAGCAGCGCGAGCTGCCGGGAGATCTCGGGCAGCGCCGCGAGCCGCCGCCTGCGCGCGAGCAGCAGCAGCGTGTTCTTGGTCACCTCCGAGAAGCCGGCGCGGGCGCCGATCTCGCGGAGCAGCTCCTCGCGCTGCGCCTCGGGGATGAGCGGGTTGTCGAGGACCAGGCGGAGCTCCTCGCTCGCCCCGTAGGTCGCGCTGGCGTCGCCGATCTCCCTGGCGAGGGCCGCGAGGGTGCCGGTTTCCTTGCCGATCTCGAAGATCGCGCGCCCGTAGCGTCGGGCGACGGCCTCGTAGCTCATATCGCTGCTCCGGTGGTCTGGGCCCCGCGGCGGGTCGCGCCGGCGGAGACGGCCGCGGGGATGGCCTTCAGGTACTCTTCGTTGGCCCGCTCGAGGTCCTCCCGGCCGACGCGCTGCCGGAGCAGCTCCTCGGCCGCGGCCACGGCGCTCTGCACCGCCTCCTGGAGGAGCAGGACGCGCGCCGCCTTGAGCTCCTGCTCGATGCGGAACTCGGCGTCGCGCCGCATCCGGACGCGGCGCTGCTCCGCCTCGGCGAGCACGTGGGCCTTCTCGCGCTCGGCCTGCGCCGCGTGCTCGGCCTTGAGCTCCGCGAGCGTCTCCTCGAGCCGCGTGAGCTTGTCCTCGTACTCGTCGAGCCGCGTCTCGGCCTCCTCCTTGAGGCGCGAGGCGTTGTCGAGCTCCTGCGTGATCGTCTGCTTGCGCTTCTTCAGCGCCTCGGCGATCGGCTTCCGCCCGAAGCGGTAGATGATGAACGCGAGGAGGCTGACGTTGAGGACCGAGGCGAGGAACGGCGGCGGCTCGTTCTTCGGATCGCAGGGGTTCTGCTCGTTGTGGTAGCGCCAGAGCAGCGCGTTGATGCCGCCCTTCGCGGCCGCCTCGTTGTTCACGCCGATGAGGCCGTGCCACCAGTTGACGTGGGGCGGCGGATCGGTCGGGCCGTGGCCGGGGCAGTGCTCCTCGCCGTGCGAGGCGTGCTCCGTGGTCTCCGGCGGCGCGGTGCGCGCGCGCTGCATGCCCGGCTGCGGCCGGAGCCCGTGGCCCGGGACGAGCGGGCGCCCGCCCGGGCCGAGCGGCCGGCCGGGCTGCGCCTCGCGCGGGCGGGGCGTCGGCTGGGCCGCGCCGGGCTGCGCCGCGCCGGGCTGCGCCGGCTGCGCGCCGACGGGCGGGTGCCCGGGCGGCAGCCCGGGCTGGGCGGCGGGCTGCGGCTGCGCGGCCGGCTGCTGCGCGAGCGCCGTGCCCGCGGTGAGCGCCGCGGCCAGGCCGAGCGCGAGCGATGAGCGGCGGAGCGTCTTTTTCACTGGCGCACCTCGCGGCCGAGCATGCTGGCGGCGATCTCCGCCGCGAGCGCGGGCTGGGCGGCGGCGAGCTCGCCGCGCATGCGGGCGACCTCGGCCGAGATCTTCGCCTTGCCGTCCTCGAGGATGCGCGCCGTCTCGGCGCGGGCCTCGGCCATGATCTGCGCCTCGATCTTCGCGGTCTCGGCGCGGAGCCGCTCGCGCTCGACCCCGGCCTCGCGCCGGACCTTCTCGATCTCGGCCTCGTAGCGGGTGAGCAGCTCGCCCGCGCGCTCGTCCATCTCGCGCGCCTCCCGCTTGGCGCCGTCGGTGCGCCGCTCGCGCTCCTCGAAGACGCGGAGCAGCGGATCGAACAGCAGCGGCTTGAGCACGACGACGAACGTCGAGAACAGGACGACCTGCGCCAGGAACGTCAGATCGAAGTCGACGGAGATGGCGCTGGCGCCGGACGCGAGGAGAGGGTGCATTGCGTTCGGATTCACGGGTGCTTGTTCGGCGACGAGGGCGGCGCAGCGGGAGCTGCTCGCCGCGCGCCCCGGAGGGGGGCGATTTCGCGAGCCGGCACCTAGCACGTGTCAGTCAAAGCTGGAAGGGCTCTCGGCAGGGCCGCCGGCCCGCCTCTTCGCGGCGCGCAGCGCTTGCGCGCCGCTCGCGTTCGCCGCTCGATGCGCCCGCTCGCCGGCGCGATCGGGCCGCTCCGAGCGCGCGTTTTTTGCGCGCTGGACCGGACGCTAGAGGCTCGCGAGCGCGCGCGCGAGCTCGCCGAGGCCCGCCTCGAGATCGGCTTCGCTCGCGCGCCGCGACGCCGTCGACCTCGGCGCGCCGTCGTCGTCGCGGAGGGCCTCGGCCGCGCGCGGGTTGCGGAACCAGTCCTCGTCGAAGCGCTCGATCAGATCGCGGCGATCGCGCGCGGCCAGGACCGCCCCGGCGAGGCGGGCGGCCGCGCCGGGATCGAGCGCCGGCAGGACCCCGGCGAGCGCTCCCGGGATCGGCGCGCCGAGCGCGCGCGCGGTCACCTCCTCGAAGCGATCCCTGCGGTCCCGCGCGCCCCGGAGCAGCACGTGCCCGCCTCCGTCCTGGCCGGAGCGGAACACGAGCGCCACGGTCGCGGCGTCGAGGCGGAGCGAGAGGAGGAGGCTCCGCGCGGTCGCGCGCGCCTGATCGAGCGCGCGGCCCCGGCCGAGCCCGAGCGCGCGGGCGCAGAAGACGGGATCGGCGACGAGGCCGCCGAACAGCGCGGCACGGCGCGCCTCGCGGAGATCGAACGGCGCGCGGGCGAGCGCGAACGGCCCGCGCCCCGACGCTCGCGCGAGCGCCGCGCCGAAGCGGGCGAGCGCGCGCGCGAACGAGGCGGCGCCGAGCGGGCGCGGCAGCGGCCCGAGATCGATCGCGAGGCCCTCGGTGAGCTTCGTCGCGCGGAACAGCTCCTCGATCCACCGCGGGCCGAGCCGCGCCGGCCACCCCGACGCCGCGTCGCGGCCGACGGCGCGCCCGAGCGCGCCGTACCAGGTCGGCGCGCGCTCCATCATCGACTCGGTCCGGCGCAGCAGCGCCTCGGCGGCGGCGATCGCGGCGTCCGGGGGGTCGCAGGGGATCTCGATGGCGCGCAGGCCCTCCTCCGCGAGCAGCCGCGCCGCCTCGTGCCGCCGCTCGACGAGGATGCGCGCGGCGTCGGCGACCGCGCCAGATCCGCGGGCGAGCACCTCCGCGAAGGTCTGCCGTCCGGCGTCGGTCGGATCGGCGAGCAGCCGGAGCCGCGCCTCGCGCGGCGACACCCGCGCCGGCTCGGGCAGATCGATCGTGAGCGACGCCGCGTGCCAGGCGGCGGCGAGCCGGACGCGGTCGGGCCAGACGACCCGCTCCAGCGTGAGCGTGTAGACCCAGTCGGCGAGCGGGGACGCGAGGCCGGTCGGGTCCGGCGCGGCGGCCGCCGTCGGGCTCGCGAGCCCGAGCTCCGCGCCGAGGCCGGGGGTCTTGCCGGTGAGCTCGAGGTAGGTCGACCGCGCGCTGGCGCGCCGGAACGGCTCGAGCGGGTTCTCGAGCCGGGCCCGCGCCTCGGCGGCGCTCGGGCCGCCCTCGTCCTCGGCGGGCGGGGCCGTACCGCGCCGGGTGATGTCGCCGAGCGCCGCGCGGAGCGCGCGCGCCGCTCGAGCGACGTCCCGATCGAGGCGGAGCAGATCGATCTCCATGCGCATCTACCCCCGTTACCCGTGCACCGCGGGTGCCGTGCCGAGCCGCCCGGCGATCTCGCCCTCGGCGCGCGCGAGCTCGGCCAGCCGCGCCCGCGTCGCGACCTCGTCGCCGGCGACCTCGACGGCGAGATCGACGAGGGTCCGGTAGTGCCGCGCCTCGGACGCGAAGAGCTCCTCGTAGAGCGGCGCGAGCTCGTGCGCGCGCGCGGCGAGCCCGTCGGCGAGCAGGCGGAAGCGCTCGCAGGAGCGGGCCTCGATGATGGCGCCGACGAGCAGCCGATCGACCAGGGCGGCCTTCGCGTTGCGCGCGCAGGTGGTGGAGGCCGCCTTGCGCAGCTCGCTCGCGTAGACGTCGGTCTCCGGCTTGCCGAGCGCGAGGCCGCGCTGCTCGATCACGTCGAGCAGCGCGCGGAAGTGCCGGAGCTCCTCCTCGGCGAGGTCGACGAGCGCGCGCGCGAGGCGCGGCATCGACGGCCAGCGCGCGGCGAGGGACAGCGCGTTCGACGCCGCCTTCATCTCGCAGTGGGCGTGGTCGGTCAGGAGCGCCGGCAGGTCGGCGAGCGCCACGTCAGCCCAGCGTGGATCGGTCGGTAGGGTCAGGCACAGCACGCAGGGCCGACCTAGAGCAGGCGCGGCGCGGCGAGAAGGGGGAGGCGGGCGGCGGCGGCGGCCAGCCGTCGCGCACCGGCGCGGCGCCCTCGCGACGGAGGCGGGCTACAGGCCCTCGGACTGCGCGCGGGTCAGCCCGCTCGACTCGAGGTGGTACGAGAGCCCGACCACGAACGTGGTGGGTCCTCCGCTGGCGAGCGCCCGCCGCACGGTGCCCTCGACGGCGAACTGGGTGCCCACGTAGCCGGCGCCGAGCGACAGCGCGTGCTGGCCCGCGCCCTGGTCGAAGCGGTAGCCGGCGCGGAGCGGGAAGCGATCGGCCACGAGGTACTCGCCGCCCGCCATGAGGCGGTACGAGGTCTCGCGGTAGGAGTGGAGGTCGGCGAGCCCGTCGACCTCGATCGAGAAGTCGTTGGTGCCGAACCCGACGCCGCCGCCGACGGTCGTGGGGAGCAGCCCGTGGTCCGGGAAGGTGAGGTTCTGCCCGACGGCGGCGATGTAGAGGTTGTCGGTCGCCTTGACGGTGAGCGCGGCGTCGAACGTGAACTCGTTGACGAAGGAGTGGCGCCCCACCGGGACGCTCTCGGCCTCGCCGGCCGCGTTCGTCCTCACGACGGCGTCGTCCTTGTCGCGCAGGCCGCCGGAGACCGGGCCGGCGTCGAGCCACCGCCCGCCGAGGGTGCCGTCCTGCGTGATCTTGGCGTAGCGGCCGGTGACCCCGACGAAGATGCGATCGGTGATCGGGTAGGCGAGGGCCGCCCGAGCGTCGAGGTAGGAGCGCCTGAGCCCGCCCTCGCCCATGTCGACGTAGCCCCCGACGAAGGAGAGCGCGCCCGCGAGGTTCCCCGTGACCGAGTCGACGACGACGCCGCCGTAGGCGTGGCGTTCGGCCTCCGGGCTGCCCTGGAAGAGCGCCTGGAGGTGGTAGACGCGGGTCTCCACCATGGCGGACGGGTTCAGGAAGATGGCCGACGTCCCGTTCCCGAGGGCGCGCAGCGCGCCGCCGAGGGCCGCGGCGCGGGGCGTCTCGTTCTCTCCGTAGGCGTAGGCGAGCTGCGGCGGCAGCTCCTCGGCCGCCGCCGGCCCCGCGGCCGCCGCCAGCGCGAGCGCGCCCGCAGCGGAGAAGGCCATGGCCCGCGCGGCGGTCGTCGACGCCGCCCGGCGCGACGGCCGCTGCGCCAGGAGGGCCCCCCTTGTCAACCGGATCCCCGACCGCATCGCTTCGCCATACCTCAGACCGAGGCCCTGGGGACAAATTCTCGGCCCCCCGAGAACGCCTCGCGCCGGTCGGTCTGTGCTGGACGACCTCCGCGTTCCCAAAAAAGCTGGAAAATCAGCTACCTTTAGCCTCTTGACGACGAGATGAGCGGGTTTTGCTCTGCAATCGTGAGCGCGTCGTGAAAATCACCGACCCGCGTCGGGAGTTTTGGCGCCTGGTGTCCGGAGGGCAGAGCGCGGGGGCCGCGAAGCTGTTTTCGCAGTGCGCCGGGGACTGAAATTAAGCCAATGAAGTTCGATACTTGAGTCAGGTTTCGCAGTTGGGCATAGACGCCCGGACTCACCCGGTGCTACCTCGGATTCGTCCTCGGGGCGGTCCTGCGCCGCACCGGGTCCTCCAAAGGGTGGCCCCGAAAGGGGCGCTGCGGGCTACCGAGCTCTGTGAGGCGGTATGGGGGACGGCTGTGCCGATCTGTCTTCCAATGCAATGGACCTCGACGCGACGGTTGCACCCCCACCTCGATCGGTGTGCTCGGCGGATGCCGAGCCGAGCGCCGGTGCAGTGGGGCCGTACCATCCCCCCGCATTCCATGGAGGCATGCGGACGATTTCCCGAGGGCGAAGCGGACGTGGGCGGACTGTTGAAAAGTCGACACGCCGTTCGATTACATTCAGAATAACACAGTGATCTCCAGAAGTTAGAGGCGAGTCCTCGCTGGGAGACCTGTGGATAAGTTGGGGGCGACGGTTTCTTCGGTCGCCCCCGAAACCTATTTTCGTGGAGCGGACTTCAGAGCAGCG